>NZ_CP158844.1:0-4524075 GCF_050990725.1 Microbacterium gorillae | reverse complement strand
GTTCGTCCCCCTGAATTGGTCGGATCTCGGCACGGCTGCCGGTCACGTCGGGGTGGACCTGTGGATAACTCGTGCTGGAGACACGCTAAACGAGTGGCCCGGAGAGAGCAAACTTCCTTGTGGGAACTCGGTGCGCGTCGCTGCGGTCGACTGGGCATCACCTGGGGATAATTGTCTGTTCAGCCCGCTGGTTTGCACGGAAGCACCCACTCGACGTAGCCTAGATCGGTTGACTTGTGCCTGTTAAGGCATGAGCCTTTGTCCGCACGTCTCCGGTCGCAGTGATCCCGGGTGACAGCATTTCCGGAGTTAACACTATGAGCAAGCGCACTTTCCAGCCGAACAACCGTCGTCGCGCCAAGAAGCACGGCTTCCGTGCCCGCATGCGCACCCGCGCCGGCCGTGCCATCCTGTCGGCACGCCGCGCCAAGGGCCGCGTCGAGCTCTCGGCGTAACACCCTCGGTGCTCGCGCGTCCGCATCGTCTCACCCGCGGCGCCGACTACAAGTCGGTCGTCCGTCGGGGAGGTCGATGCGCGGGCCCATCGACCGTGACCTACGTGATTCACTCCGGTGAGGATCGTCCGGCACGGTTCGGGTTCATCGTGAGCAAGCAGGTCGGTGGTGCCGTGGTGCGCAATACGGTGCGCCGCCGGTTGAAGGCCATTTGCGCGGAGGCTCTGCCCTCTGTGCGCCCGGGCGCGGATGTTGTCATCCGCGCCCTTCCGTCGTCTGCCGGCACCGGTTTTCCGGCGTTGCGTGACGAGGTCGTCCGCTGTCTCGACAAGCGCGCATCATGAGTGTCCTTCCCGCCGCGTACAGCGGTACGGCGCGATTCCGGGGGCGCGACTTCCTGCGCTCGATCCCGCTCTGGCCGCGCGACGCGACTCTCGCGCTCCTCTTCGCCTATCGCAAGGTGATCTCGCCGCTGTACGGCGAGGTGTGCAAGTACTACCCGTCCTGCTCCGCCTACGGCGTCGGTGCCGTCCAGCAGCACGGTGCGGTGAAGGGCATGGCCCTCGCCGTGTGGCGGATCCTCCGCTGCAACCCCTGGTCTCTGGGTGGCGTCGATGACGTCCGTCCGCATAAGCACTTCCACTACGGACTCACCCCGCGTGGGTTCGTTGTACCTTCCCCCGCAGAAAGGACCGCTTCGTGACGAATCTCTTGTTCGCCGCGGCCAGCGCCACGCCGAGCCCGTCTTCTTCCGCTGATGCGGGTGGTGGGTTCGACCTCATCAGCATCATCCTCTGGCCGCTGAAGTGGGTCGTCGAGCTGATCCTGGTCGCTTGGCACTGGCTGTTCTCCTCTGTGGGAATGAACCCCGCCGGCGGTCTGACCTGGGTGCTCTCCATCGTCGGTCTCGTGATCGTCGTGCGTGCCGCCCTGGTTCCGCTGATGGTCAAGCAGATCAAGTCTCAGCGGCGCATGATGGAAATCGCGCCGGAGATGAAGAAGATCCAGGACAAGTACCGGGGCAAGCGCGACCAACTCTCCCGCGAGGCGATGAGTCGCGAGACCATGGCGCTGTACAAGAAGCACGGCACCAGCCCGATTTCGGGATGTCTGCCGATCCTCGTGCAAATGCCGATCTTCTTCTCGCTGTTCTCCGTGCTGCGCGACGTGAAGATGCACGCCGATGCCGGCAAGGGTGGTGTGTTCTGGCTCTCGCCCGAGCTCACTCAGCAGTTCAATGACGCGAAGCTCTTCGACGTCGCGTCGCTGCACGACTCGCTGGTCGACGCGTGGACCAAGCACACCGAGGGCTGGCAGGTCACTGTCACGATCCTCGTGATCCTCGTGATCCTGATGATCGCGTCGCAGTTCATCACGCAGCTGCAGATCATCTCGAAGAACCTGTCCCCCGAGGCCAAGACCGGCCAGGCCTACCAGATGCAGCGCATCATGCTCTTCATCCTGCCGTTCGCCTTCGTCTTCTCGGGCGTCTTCTTCCCGCTCGGCGTCGTCATCTACTGGTTCGTGTCGAACCTGTGGACCATGGGTCAGCAGTTCATCGTGATCCGCAACCTCCCGACCCCGAACTCGGAGGCCTGGAAGGAGCGCGTGGCGCGCCTGGAGCGCAAGGGCAAGACGCTGGACCCGAAGGGCAACGTCATCTCGATCGCCGAGTACGAGGCTGAGCAGAAGCGTCTGTACGAGGAGGCCGAGCGTCTGAAGGCGCAGCAGCCGAAGCGTCAGCAGCCGATGGGCAAGAACCGCGCTAAGAAGCAGGCGCAGAAGCAGCCGGGTACTCCCTCTCCGGGCTCCGGTCCCGCAAGTCCCGATCAGCCGTCGAAGTAGGAGATGATCACCTCATGACCGAATCCCCCGTCTCCGACGACCGCACTCCCGCGACCGTCGCTCAGCTCGAGGAAGAGGGCGACATCGCAGCGGACTACATCGAGGGTCTGCTCGACATCGCAGACATCGAGGGTGACCTCGAGCTCGACGTGCGCCAGGGTCGTGCCTACGTCTCGGTAGAGTCCGACGACGCCACGCTGCGTGTGCTGTCCGACCCCGACACCGTGCAGGCGCTGCAGGAGCTCACTCGCCTGGCGGTGCAGAGCAAGACCGGACGCTTCTCACGTGTGATCCTCGACGTGGGCGGTTCGCGGGATGCCCGGCAGGTCGAGCTGACCGCCCTGGTGGACCGCGCGATCGCGCGCCTCGACGAGGGCGCGTCCCAGGCCTCCCTGCCGTCGATGTCGTCGTACGAGCGCAAGCTCGTTCATGACATCGTGGCCGATCGCGGTCTCGTGTCCGAGTCGTACGGTGAGGGCGCTGATCGTCACACCGTGATTCGTCGCGCCTGACCGTGAGTGACGAAGGCACCGCGGCCGCGGTGGAGGTCGAGCCGGCCGCGGCGGTACAGCTGTTCGGCGATCGCATCGATCTGGCACGACGCTTCACCGCGGCGCTGGCTGCCGAAGGCGAGGAGCGCGGACTCATCGGTCCGCTGGAGCTCCCCCGCCTGTGGACGCGCCACATTCTCAATAGCGCGATCGGTGCTCCGCTGTTCTCGGGTCGTGTCGCCGATGTCGGGTCAGGTGCTGGCCTCCCGGGTCTGGTGCTGGCCATTGCGCGCCCCGAGGTGGAGTTCACCCTGATCGAGCCGATGGAGCGCCGGGTGGCCTGGCTCACCGAGCAGACCGAGGTGCTGGGGTTGTCCAACGTGACGATCTTCCGCGGGCGAGGTGAGGAGTTCGGTGACGACGGCACCTTCGATGCGGTGACGGCGCGAGCGGTCAGCGCTTTGCGGACCCTGATTCCGTTCACCGCTCCCCTGGTTCGCGATGGTGGCGAGCTGATCCTCTTCAAGGGGACATCGGCACCCAACGAGATCGCCGCGGCCGAGAAGCCGATCCGCAAGTTCAAGCTGTCGGATGTGCGTGTGGAGGTGCTCGGCGAGGGCGTTCTGTCGGAGACGACACGCGTGGTTCGAGCCACAGTTCGGTAAAAGCCTGGTCATTTGCTATTTCGCCGTTCTCTGGCGCTGTGAGAGCGATTCTCCGCGATTTGAGTGCACGGTGGACCTGGGGTCCACCGTGCACTCGGTCTTTTGACGTGAGTTCGGTAGCTGTTCGGTTTTGTGTTGCGGTTCGTAGGGCACGGCGTCGTGATCTTCGCGCAGCGCGATGTCGATGCGATGGACCCGAGCTACGACCGAGAGCTCGGACCCGCCGCGGTCGGCGTGGCGCCGTCTGCCTCGCTATTCGCGCGCGACGTGAGTTCGCCTTCTGCGCTCTCGTGCATCGGGGCCATTTCGGTTGACCCGCGACCGGGCGCGTAGCCGACAAGGGAACGATGAGCCGTCTCATCCGTGGAGTTGCCCTTCGCGCTGGCGTCGCCAGGAGCTGTCCCGCCGGGCGTACTCACTGGCTGCCGATGTGCTGTGTCCGGTGATGCGAGATCCGCTCGGACCGGTAGCTACGGTGGCCGCGGGAGCGTCGATATCCTGGCGAGCGTCTTCCTCGTCGGCACGCCAGTTGGTAACGGCAACGCATCCGTCTCGTCGCCTTTGCCCACACCTCCATCGAGGACTCCGGCGTGGTGGCACTGCTAGGTCTTCGGTCCGTTGAGTCGATGAGCCGGAGAGCATGTCCTGCGCCCTGGTTCGTGAGCGAGCGAAGCGAGGCGAAGGGCCTGGGCGAGATGTGCGGGTGTTTGGGTGCGTCGGTCTCTCCGCAAGTTGACCCAACGCTCGTGCTGCGTGCGTCGTGCCCTCATTCGGCGCCTTCCGTGTCCCTGGTTCGTGGGCGATGGGAGCGAGACGAAGATCCCTCGTGACTCGCGCTGGATGTTGACATGCGTTCTTCGTGTTTCCCGTTCACTGCCGCAGGATGGGCACAGTGTGGCCGGTGCCCCGCGGGTGACGAACTGGTCGTCGACGTCAGTCGCCCACGACGCATTCTCGGGCACCAGCGGCACGTTCGCCCGGATGGGGTGGTCCGAGTGCCGACGCTCTTCGCTGGTCGATGGGTGCCTCGCCGGTTTCAGATAGGGAGAAGACCGGGTTGCCGGGTGACACGTCTGTGCTCATTGCATCTCTTAGGCAGCACTCCCCTCACGCCCTCGGTCGCTGAGCGAATGAGGCGAGACGATGGTCCTGGTGGGGTCCGCTGGGCGTTGATACCTCCCGTTGCTCCCGGTGGAGGACGTGTGCACGCATTCCGAATGCGCGCAGCATTAGCGAGTTCGAGGAGGTCAGGCGGGCACGGGGCTCGACCAATTCCCTCGGATGCGCGGTCTCCGGGCTCCCGCGGGGCGTCCCGGTTCTAGCCCACATGGCGCATATGGTGAAGTGAACCATCGGGATCACGCAGCTGCTCGAATCACTGGTGGAGGGGTATTGGCGCTCAGACTTGGCGGCAGGCTATGTCGCACTGGGCGATACGAGAGCCACCTTCCCGCGCGTCAACGTCGGTGGCGTCAGTGGCGTCAGTGGCGTCGTGAAGACGCCAGCCCGAGTGCTGGCCGCCTGCTCTCGCTTCTCCCCCGTGTCTGCCGAAGGCGGCGCAATGCTACGACGACGTGCGCGGCGGCGTTGTTTCACGTGAAACCAACGCTGAGTGCGCGTAGATGAAGTAGTCGGGTCCCACTTCCGCACCTTGTCTGCTCTGCCGTGGCTGGCCTTCGCGCGCAACCCTTGATCGGACGGGTGAGATCACCTTCCGAGTCGGCGGCAAGCGTGCCTCTGTGCCTCTGTGCCTCTGTGCCTCTGTGCCCCTGTGACTCTGTGGGCCGCGGGCCGGGGGGCGTGGTCCATGGGCCTGTGGGCCGCGGGCCGGGGGCCGGGGGCCGGGGGCCGGGGACCGTGGGCCTGTGGTCCTGTGGGCCGCGGGCCGGCGGGCGCGGGTCTGTGGGTCCGTGGGGGCGTGGTTGATGATGGGCTAGGTGGCGTCCGGCTGCGTGGCGTGTCTGGCCAGATCGTGTCATTTCGGTAGCCCTGAAGACCTGAAGACCTGAAGACCTGAAGACCTGAAGACCTGAAGACCGGAGGACCGGAGGACCAGAGGACCGGAGGGGGTGGGACTACCGGCCGCGATGCCAAAAGGCCGCGACTCGTGATTCGCCGCGGAGGGAGAATGGCTCGCGCCCGTGTTTCACGTGAAACGGCGGTGGCGCGACCTGGGCTGTTGCAGTTCGGGGTGCTCCCGTTCGGAGCGGTCGTGGCGCGGGCGGCAGAGAAGTCGAATCTCCGCATTTCTTGCGCCGAGCTCTCGAACGGGTTGATCGGCTAGGTGACGGTCGCATGAGGGTCTGCGGTGGCGGTGGCCGTCCCGGTGCCTGTGGGCGAAGCCGGGACCATCGCCCCTCCGTGGTCCGACAAGCGATAGCAGTCGGCGGTACAACGCAGTTGCGACTGGCATGTGACTGGCGTGAGACCAATGCGCATGCCGGGGCCTTGCTGTTGCGGCTATCGACGCGGCATAGATGTCGATGTCGTTGATGGTTGCCACGCGCGGCTGTGGCCTGGGGTGTGGGCGACAGCCTCTCCGCGAGTGGCCGTATTCGAGTTAGTGGATCACTCAGGATGTGGCGACGGGTCGATCAGCTTGCATCATGTCGCCACGACGAGCCGATGTGTGCAGTAGGGAGCGTCGTAGATCCGTGGTCAACATCACGAACATCGTGACGGTGACCATCGCCCTGGTCAAGTTCGTTGCGCGAGCCTGGAACGTACGGTCCGATGGGGCCGTACCGGTCGGATGACTGGATGGGGTGCGTCAGTGATCGGGGCTTCGGGAGACCTGCCCCTGGGGCGTTGTTTCACGTGAAACTGAGCGCGTTGGGTACCCCTACCCCGCTTACCCTGGCGGCGACGTACTTCACCACGGTTGCCCGGCGACTGTTCGGTGTGAAGTGCTAGCGCACCGTTGTTTCACGTGAAACGTCTGCTGTCGGGAGCCGTGGCCACCGGCGCAACAGTTCTCCATGGATCGCGTATGCCCCTCACCGCAAGCCGGCGGACCGGCGACATCATCGTGTTAGCATGCACGGCGACTGGACTCGGCAGCACAACTTGAGGTCAACCGACCACTCGGGTCAGACCACGCGTCGTCCTCCACTGTTTCACGTGGAACGTTCGAGCCGCTCGCGGCTGGGTGGGTCCTGACGGCAGCCTTGCGTCGGGGGTCGGCTCGATGCGCGCGCAAGGCGCACATGTGCCTCACTCTCGGGCTACAGCCATTTGGTGCAAGCCTCACGTCGACGTTGCACCAACGTTCTGCCCGGGCGGCCAACTCTGAGAGAGTCGCGTGACGTCGTGGCGAGTATGGACGCGGCTCGACATGCACAAACCTTGTCGACCAGCCAGCTGTCGGTGCGCGGAAGGTCGCCGATGGCAGAGGGACCGCAGAGAGGCAGACGGAGGTAAACGGAGTTCGGACTGGTTCGGATAGCGTGCGGCCAGAGAGTGGACGGGGTAGACGGAGTGTTGACGGAGAGCAGATGCGGCAGACGGAGTGCTGACGGAGAGCGGACGGGGGGCAGACAGAACGCTGACGGAGAGCGGACGGGGGGCAGACAGAACGCTGACGGAGAGCCGACGGGAGCAGACGGAGAGCGGAAAGGCGCGGACGGGCGCGGATGGACCGCGGATGGACCGCGGCCGGGGCGGGCAGGCGCGCATGAGGCCTGCACGGGCGATGTGCGTGGCATGCAGGAGCAGGCATGGGGCGTGCAGTCGGTCATCGCTGTGCGGTACGGAGCCTCGCCGAACTCCCATCACCTCGGCGGTGCCACAGTGGGTACCTTCGATCCTGCGCGAGCCCGGGCTCGACGGGGCTCTGGAGTCCTGCTCTAACCCGTGATCACCGATGGGATGGCATGGTCTGCCCACGCTCGCCACATGACGGGCATTCGTCGCACAGGCAATGCTGGCCGTTGAGGAGCCTTCGGCGCGGTCAGGGTGCAGGGGGTTTCGGCCTCGACATCAGTGGCTCGGGGTGATCTGTGCTGAAGCGCAGGGTCAGCCTCCCTGTGACCAGGGCATGCGTGTGGTGAAGCCGCGCGCCTTACGAAGCGACTCAATGGTTGAGCTCGTTGAACTCGAGCTCACGTTTCACGTGAAACATACGCGGAAGCGACGTGAGCATACATCGAGCGCTCGTACGGCGGCATCATCAATCGCCCTTCTCTCTGCTGGCGTCGCGGCAACAGCGGTGGTGAGGAAAGTCATCGTGGCTGGCCCCGGGTGTGTACGCGGACGGGCGCACCTACGCTACGAGATCGCACATCCCCTTCCGTGTGCCCGTCACCTACGGTCCTTCGTTCCGTACGGGGCGTTGCCGCCCCGAGGTATGGGCGTCCGTTCCCACGGTCGATTCCGCTTGGTGGTACGCCTGCTTGGATGCGCTGGTTCGATGATGTCGGCCGTGCTTGCGGGAGAAGGTCGGCTCGTGTCAACCCTCGCAGGGGTAGTCACGTTCCCGAGCATGGTGTCTCGTCTGAACCCGTGCCCTCTTCCGTCACGGCGACGTCATTCTCGGAGTCCTCCTCAGTCCCGGCCGCGCAGGACGAAGGACCCTGGCCGCGGCCCGCTCATCCAGCGCTGGTCGGCCCCGAACACCCCGGTGTGGCGTCTCAGAGAAAGTTGCGACCGCGCTGAGGTGCAAGACTCTGAGCACTCCAGGGCCGTGCGGCGACGCTCGGCGGCATTGAAAGCTCTCGCCTGCGCGATGGGCGCTGCCTCGCGTGGGCGCCTGACGGATCCTCGCCACCTCAAGAATGTGGAAGCGCCCTCCCCCGGAACCTCTCGTTATCCTTGAGGCAGAAGTTGCTCGACACTCTGCGGGACCTGATCGCGATCGATTCCCAGATCCCGCCATTCGCGGATGAGCGGGCGATCATCGCGGACCTTCGGGCTCGCTGCGAGGCGTTCGGCTTCGCTGACGAGGTCACCGTGCTGGGACCTGCGCCGGAGCGACCGCGCATGCTGGTCCGCCATCGCGGTGGCGGCTCGGGTTGTGGTCGCGAATCAACCCGCTCAGCAGACCCGGATGCGAGTGGGATCGTCCGGGAGATCCGCATGCCATGTCGCTCCGACAACGATGATGTCAACGACACCGGCACCCCCACATCCCCGCATCCACGCGCGCTGCGAGCATATCGAAGCGACAGTCTTCAACTCCTGGCTTAGATGAGATCGGTGTGGGCACAGTGGCAGTGGGCCGGCTCTGAGTTCGCCATGGCCACCCGCGCGTGCGCCCGCGCCGGCACCTCTACTCGGGCGCGCGTCACTGTCCATCCACTCGCCCAAGGCTGAGTCGCGAGCTGACCTCGGCCGGGCTTCGGTGTTGGTGTTGCCCCGCGTCCGCTGTTGGTGCTGGTGGCTGGTGGCTGGTGGACGGTGGCTGGCGGCAAGTGACCGGTGGACGGTGGCTGGCGGCTGGCGGCTGGCGGCTGGCGGCTGGCGGCTGGCGGCTGGCGGCTGGTGCCGGTGTCCGTGCTGGCGTTGCCTCCGGTGCGGGCTGTCTGTTCCTAGCTCCGGTGCTCGTGGTGGTGCGCCGACCCGGCGCCGTTGCTGTCTTCCGAAGGTTCTGGCACACGTTCCGTTGCTGACAGAGTTCTGGTTCGAGTGCCGGCGCTGACTCCGCCGGCGACAGCGGACAGGCCAACAGACCGCTGAAGCACGAGAGGGCATACTTGGTTGGTGATGCCGATGGCCCACCTGCCGCTCCCCCACCCTGAGGGAGAGGCGAGCGGCTCGGCGGTCCACCACTGTGGCGATGGTGCGTCGCTCGTCATCTGGTCGACGGGGCTCTAAGTCATCCTGGAATCGTTCCAGCGGTGAGCGGCCCGACTGGTGCCGCGGTCGCCGCCGGAGATCGTGGAGCTCGTCTCCTCACTGCCGTGGTGGCCGTAGGTGGCGTGTCCGACGTTTCACGTGAAACATCGCGCATAGGCCTCTGCCGTGCGTCGATGCCAGCGCAGGTCGGATGCGCGAGGCTTCAGCGATGGGCCAGGCACACCACCGCAGGGCGGCCAGCCAGAGAGCGACTCGGACATTCTCGCCGTAGCGCGACGGTGATCCGCTAGCCGCGCGCCGTGCCACCGCCGAGCGGTGAGAAGCTTCGGCGAAGCCGCACATCTGTGCGGCCCGTGGTCCGCGAACTCGAACACGCCGACTCACGATACCCGCAGCGGTCCCGCCCTGGTGAGGAGAGACCAATCCCTCGAGTGAGCAGAAGACCCAGCTGCATGAATCGGACACTCGCATCTCACGTCGGCTTCTGATGAACGTCGACGCGGCAGCCGCGTACCCTTCACTGAGCCGCCGATGGAGCACGGATCCCCGCGCTCCATCGCCCGACGGGAAGCTCTACAGCCACTCACCAACCGGTGCTGCTGGTCGTCGATCCTCCCTCTCCGGCGGATGCCCGATGAGTTCGCGCCCGCACGCTCTGGTCCCCTGCTCGGCAGCGACGAGTCCGGAACAGCCTCGCCCTCTGGACCTGACACCGTCGTTCGAGCAACCTGTGGAGGAATCTGGGGAAACTGGCGCTCATCGTCACCAACTTCCGCACAATTCCGGGGTGGGAACGTCTGTTCGACTGTGAGTAGATCTGTGGATTACTCGCACAGCAACTTCACACACTCACCGAAATGGCCGCAGTACGAGCCGCCATCAAGATCGAATGACGGACGCGCAAGCCTGGCAAACCTGGGCCAAAACGTGTCCCATCGCATAGAGTAGAACGTGCTGGATTCGCGCGCGTAAGGAGTGTGTTTCACGTGAAACAGTCCCCCAACGCGGACATGACAGACGGCTTCGGAGACGACACTCCGCTCGCGCGTGAGCTTGCGGATCTGAGCGCTCGCCGCCGCCGCCTGGAGCAGTCCGAGGTCTCGTTCTCGGGACGGACGCGAATCATGACGGTGTCCAACCAGAAGGGTGGCGTCGGTAAGACGACCACCACGGTGAACATCGCCGCTGCCATCGCTGCGGTGGGCGGGCGCGTGCTGGTCATCGACTTGGACCCCCAGGGCAACGCGTCGACCGCGCTGGGTATCCCTCACAGCGCTGACACCGCATCGATCTACGACGTTCTGATCGACGACTTCCCCCTGGCTGACGTGGTGCAGGTGAGCCCCGAATCGCCGAACCTGCTGTGTGCGCCGAGCACGATTCACCTCGCCGGCGCAGAAATCGAGCTGGTCTCCCAGGTGGCACGAGAGCATCGGCTCCGTACCGCGCTGACCACATTCGTCGAGTCCTCCGAACAGCCGATCGACTTCGTCATCATTGACTGCCCCCCATCGCTCGGTCTCCTGACGATCAACGCGTTCACCGCGGCAACCGAGGTCTTCATCCCGATCCAGTGCGAGTACTACGCGCTCGAGGGCCTGAGCCAGCTGCTCGGAAGCGTCCAGATGATCCAGAAGCACCTGAATCCTGTGCTTCACGTCTCGACAATCCTGCTGACCATGTACGACGGCCGAACCAGGCTCGCGCAGCAGGTAGCGGATGAGGTACGTTCTCACTTTACCGATCAAGTTCTCGACACGGTCATTCCGCGTTCGGTTCGCGTATCGGAAGCCCCCAGCTTCGGCCAGACGGTGGTCGCCTACGACCCTCAGTCGGCCGGAGCCATCGCATACCGCGAAGCCGCTGTCGAGATCGTTCAGCGGAGCGCGTCAGAAACGAAAGAAGGGACGCGCTGATGGCGAAGCGTACTGGTCTGGGACGAGGAATCGGGGCACTCATCCCCACGAGTGAGCCCAACGAGTCACGCCCCGTCGATGTCTTCTTCCCTGACAACAACGCCTCGAACAAGGCCGCAGAGGCCGCGCAGGAGGAAGCGTCAGCACCAGCGAAGCCCGCCGCCAAGAAGCCCGCTGCGCGCAAGACCGCGGCCAAGGCCCCGAAGGCAACGGAGAAGCCCGCGCCGGCCGACGAGGACCTCGTGCCCGTGCCGGGTCTCACGCTGATCCAGGTGGATCCGCACTCCATCGTTCCGAACCCGCGCCAGCCGCGCACGGTCTTCGACGCCGAGGATCTCGCCGAGTTGGTGCACTCCGTGCGCGAGTTCGGCGTGCTGCAGCCGGTGGTCGTGCGCACTGCGCCGGGCGGAAGCGGCTATGAGCTCATTATGGGTGAGCGCCGTACACGCGCCGCACGTGAGGCGGGACTCGCCACCATCCCGGCGATCGTCCGCGAGACCGACGACGTCGACCTGCTGCGCGACGCCCTGTTGGAGAACCTCCACCGCTCGGAGCTGAACCCGCTGGAAGAGGCTTCGGCCTACCAGCAGCTCCTCGACGACTTCGGGATCACGCACGAAGAGCTCGCCACTCGCATCGGCCGCTCGCGTCCGCAGGTGTCCAACACTCTGCGCCTCCTGAAGCTCCCCGTGGCCGTTCAGCAGCGCGTCGCCGCAGGCGTGCTCTCCGCCGGGCATGCCCGCGCCATCCTGTCGCTCGACTCCCCCGAGGCGATGTCGCGCCTCGCAGACAAGATCGTGAACGAGGATCTCTCCGTGCGTGCGGCCGAATCCGCCGCGAAGACGATCGGGGGGTCCACAGGACGCGCCACCAAGCCGCAGGCAGGCGCTCGTCGCGCCTTCCTCGACGATGTCGCGACCCGCCTGGGTGACCGCCTCAACACTCGGGTCAAGATCGCCCTGGGTGCACGCAAGGGGCAGGTCAGCATCGAGTTCGCGAGCATTCAGGACCTGAATCGCATTCTCGGCGAGCTCGGGGAAGACGAGTTCGGCGCCGCGAAGTAACTGGATAAACCCCAGTTCAGGGTGGCTAAATTTCCCCAGCGTCCACCTGTGGGGTGATGTGGCGTGGGGTTTCCGCGGCTCTCATCGCGCGCGTCTGTCGCGCCCGCGTGTCTTCCCGTTGAGCGTGCTGTGCCCGTCTATCACCGAGTCGTTCGGGTCTGCGACCCCGTTCACGTTATTGCGTTCGAACGGCACGGTGTGCATCAGCGGGAGGCGTGGCGCCGTCGCACCTGTGCGCGGAGAGCACGTCGTCGCATGCGCCACCGTCGCTGCGGATTCCGCCACTCTCGGATCTGACTTGGGACATACAACCGGTTACGGCCGGCACCCGTGACGCGATGAGAGAGCACTGCCAGCGCAATGGAACCGCCATCGGCGCACCGGAGCTCCTTCACTGCATCCGGCGGACGCGCCCGTGCGCCGCTGATGTGGCCGTGTACAGCTCGGGGTGGCGACACACGACGGTGTTAGCCGCGTCCAGCGGACGCAAGCCCCGTGGTGGATATCGACACTCGTGGCGACCGGGCACCGGAGCCCGCGGACGGATGCTCATGCACGCAGGCGAATGCGGTGACCGCATGAACATGCGGCCGATCCACGAGAGATACGCCGTATGCTTCAGAGATTCGCGGCACCTTCATGTGTTGACGCGTCACCAGAAGACCGGCGCGAACGATCCGGCGGCGCCAGAGTGCGTCTCAGGACCCACGGGGGCTCTCAGACGGTCGCTGCACTGAATGACGCCTTCACGACGCCACTCGACAAGGAACGGGGCTCCACGGCGCGCTCACGCGTCGCCAGCTGTGCACCTCGCACCAACACCGGCCCGTCGTCCACCCATGCTTGCCGTCCACCGCTTCGCATCAGCGGATCGTCGACAACACGAAGCGCCGGCACCCGGTCCCGTCCCCCGTCCGCCGCTCGCCCATCGCGAACGTGGGCACCCGTCGGGCCCGATGTCGGCACCGGGACGTAGTCTGGAATGGATGACTTCCGAGTACGAACCCCGCCGACGCGCCAGCCTGGAGCTGCTGCGCGCTGAGGCGATCGACGAACTGAGTGTGCTCATCGCCGAACGCATCCGCAACGGCGAGGATCCCTGGGACTTCATGGAGGAGCTCCCCAGCGTCGATGAACTCGTTGTCTACACGCTGCGTGCGGAGAACATCCAGGCCAACGACGGGGTCCGGCCGAACCAGGCACGTCACTACCGCGTGCTGCGGCAGATCTCTCTCGACTACCCGGCCCTCACACCCGCGGTGTGGAAGCTGCTGGGCGAAGCGAACACACACCGACGGTGGGATCCGACGGTGCGCGTCGACGCTGGATGATCGTCGCGAACAGCGGGTGAGGCCGCGAGGACAGGGCGTACGAGGCTCGTATGGCCTTCCGTCGCGACCATCCCTCCAATTCGCGCGCGTGGGACGGCGGACATCGATCGAGGGCGACTACGGACCCGCTCAGCCTGCCGGTTCAGAGAGTTCCGCCTGTCCGCCAGACTCATCCGCGCCGAATGCGCCGCCCGATACGTCGCGCATTGAAAGACAGATCCCGCCCCCTGGGCACGCCAAAAGGCCCCGGGCGAACCCGAGGCCTTTGTGCGTGCGATTACGCCAGGTACGGAGCGAGGTCGGCCTCGAGAGCCGGCTTGCCCTTGGCGCCGATGATGGTGGTCTCCACCTGACCGGCGTTGAACACCTTCATCGCGGGGATGGAGGTGATCTGGTACTTCATGGCCAGGTCGGGGTTCTCATCCACGTTCAGCTTGAGGATGGTGATCTTGCCCTCGTTCTCGGCAGCGATCTGGTCGAGGATGGGCGAAACCATGCGACACGGACCGCACCACTCGGCCCAGAAGTCCACGAGCACGGGACCCTCGGCCTTGATGACGTCCGCATCCCACGTCTGCGAGCTAGTCGCCTGAGCGGTCATATCGGAATCTCCTTGATCTGGGGCTGACGCTACGAGAGCCCGATGGATAGAACCGGGAACGATGGTGAATCATTCCCGGCGGGCATCACGCGACGGTGACGAGGTCCTCCGCGCCTGCCTCGCGTGCAGCGAGGTAGTGCTCCACGTCCAGGGCAGCCACCGTACCGCTCGCGGCCGCAGTGACAGCCTGGCGGTAGAACGGGTCCACCACGTCACCCGCGGCGAACACACCCGGGATGGAGGTGCGCGAGGTACGACCCTGCACCGCGATGGTGCCCTCGGCCGTGAGGTCCAGTTTGGAGTGGACCAGGTGCGTGCGCGGGTCGTTGCCGATCGCGACGAACAGTCCCTCGAGCGGAAGCTCGGAGATCGTGCCGTCGACCGTGTTGCGCAGCGTCACCGCGGTCACCGCGGACTCACCGTGGATGTCGGCGACCTCGGAGTTCCAGATGAACTCGATCTTGGGGTTGTCGATGGCGCGCTGCTGCATGATCTTCGAAGCACGCAGCGAGTCGCGGCGCACGATCACGTAGACCTTGTCGGCGAAGCGGGTGAGGAACGTGGCTTCTTCCATGGCGGAGTCGCCGCCACCGACCACCGCGATGGTCTTCTCACGGAAGAAGAAGCCGTCGCAGGTGGCGCACCAGGAGACGCCGTAGCCGCTGAGGCGATCCTCGGACTCCAGCCCCAGGCGGCGGTACGCGGAACCGGTGGCGTAGATGATCGTCTCCGCCTCCTCCTCGCGTCCGCTGCCGAGCACGACCTTCTTCACGTCACCGGAGAGGTCGAGGTCCTCGACGTCGTCGTACACGACCTCGGCTCCGAACTTCTCGGCCTGCTTCTGCATGAGGTCCATGAGCTCGGGACCCATGATGCCTTCCGGGAAGCCGGGGAAGTTCTCGACCTCGGTGGTCTTCATCAGCTCGCCGCCCGCCTCCACGGAGCTCGCGATGACGAGAGGCTCCAGACCCGCGCGAGCCGTGTAGATGGCCGCCGTGTATCCGGCAGGGCCCGACCCGATGATGATGACTTTCCGCACTGTTCCTCCAGAGTTCGTCATGCTCAACCAATCGTACGCGCGGCGCATTCCCGCCGGCTGTGCGTGTTCAGCGTCCGAGCATCCGCTTGGCCGTGTCGATGGCCACCTGCAGCTCCGGAGCACGCAGCAGACGCAGCACGATCACGTAGACGATGGCCGCCACAAGGCCGATGATGGCCAGTCCGGGAATCGCCATGAGCTTGCCGACGAGGGTGGGTTCGTTCGACACCATCCAACTGTGGGATCCGCCCAGCAGCTCGTAGGTGACCCAACCGACCGCGGCGGCGGCGATGCCGGCCACGATGAAGCGCGCGTAGGCGGTGAGCCAGCTGCGCGAGTGCAGGGATCCGATCCGACGACGCAGCAGCAGGATAGCGACGACCGTCTGCACGATGGTCGCGAAGGTCTGACCCGCGGCGATTCCCACGCCGAGCTGGTCCTCGGGCAGCAGCCAATAGGCCGCGAACGCGGTGGCGATGACGATCGACTGCTGCAGCACGGTGAAGTAGAACGGCGTCCGGGTGTCGCCGTAGACGTAGAACGTGCGCTGCACGATGAAGAGGATCGCGACCGGGATGAGGTTGGCGAGATACGCCCACAGCACCGGGGCCACCTGCAGCGCGGAATCCGCGTCCGAGGTGAACAGGCGGCTCGCAGGAACGGCGGCCACCGCGAGGGCGGCCGTGGCGAGAACGATGAACACTCCCAGCGTCCGAATCGAGGAGTCGATGTCCTTGACCAACTCGTCTTTTCGCCCCTCGGCAGCATGCTCGCTGATGCGGGTGAAGTAGGGCGTTCCGATCGAGAGCACGATGATCGAATAGGGGAGGATGTAGACCAGGAACGCGTTGTTCATGCTGAACTGCGCGGGTGAATCGCCCGACGCGTTCGAGACGAGTTGCGACTGTATCGCGCCGGCGATCTGGGCGATGATCACCATCGCGAATGTCCACCCGCCAAGGCGAGCGATCTCGCTGAGTCCGACCCCGCGCCACTGGAAATCCGGTCGGAGCTTCAGACCTGCGCGGCGCCAGAACAGCAGGAGCACCAGGAACTGCGCGATAATTCCGCCGGTGGTCACAATGCCGATGAAGGCGATCCGATCCGGTGTCCAGTCGGCCATGGCGGTCATCGGGGTGTGGAACATCGTCATGAAGACGACGAGTCCGGCGATGGAGAACACGTTGTTCACGACGGGGGCCCACGTGTACGGCCCGTACACATTGCGAGCGTTGAAGGTCTCCCCCACCAGCGCGAACAGGCCGTAGAAGAGCACCTGCGGGATGCACCAGTAGGCGAACGCCGTGGCCAGAGCCACCTGTGCCGCTCCGCCCTTGAAGGCCCCGGCGTAGATGAGCACCAGCAGCGGCGCCGCGATCGTCGCGATGATTGTCACGACCGTCAATACCACGGTGGAGAGCGTGAACAGCTTCGAGACGAAGGCGTTTCCGCCGTCCTCATGCTGGCGGGACTTCACGATCTGCGGCACGAAGACCGCGGTGAGCACACCCGCGGAGATGATGTTGAAGATCGTGCTGGGAAGACCGTTGGCCACCGCGAACGCGTCGCCGACGAAGAACTCGCCGAGCACCTGCACGAGGAGCACCGTGCGGACCAGACCCAGCACGCGCGAGGCCATGGTTCCGGCGGCGATCATCGCGCTGCTGCGTCCGAGACTAGCCACGAGGCTCCTTTTCTGCGGAGTCGACCGCGTCATTCTTCGCCGCGGAGCCAGCACGGTAGGCGGCGCGTGCCTCGCGCCGGTTGGGCTCGGACGTCACTCCGTTGGCGGCGTCGGCTCGGCGCCGGCGGATGGTGCGCCACGTGCCGAGACTGAAGAGGACCACCACGATGGTTCCGAGAATCACGAGCCCGATGGTCTCCCAGTCGGCACGCACGCGGATCTCGGCGTACTGCACACTCCCGATCGGCACACCCGTGGGCGACGCCGCGCTCAACGCGAGCTTCACGTCACCGTTGCTGATGCCGGCGGTGACCGGCACCGAGAAGCTGGTGTTGCTGCGCGCCGCCGCCTCGACGACGGTGGTCTCCTGCACCCCCAGCCGGAGATCGTTCGGCGTGGCCGTCACGACGACAGTCACGGGAAGGTCGAGATCGTTGCGGATCTTCATCGGGATGTTGGATCCCGAACTCACCAGCGTCACCGTCTCGGGTCGCACGATGCTCACCGCGCCGATGATCTCGTCCCGCGTTCGCGTGCGCTGAGCAGTGACGAGGGCGTCCCAATCGTCACGCGAGAGCTCGCTCACGGACAGGAGTTGGAGGATCCGGGCGCGCTCGCGGCCGATCAGCACTGCCGGATCGGCCAGCACCGACGAGAACGCGGTCACTCGCTCCTCATCGCCGAGCAGGTTCCGCAGCGCGTCGGCACGATCGGCGGAGGAATCCGTGGGGGATGCTGAGGTCAGCGCGGCAGCCACGGGAGGTGAGGACAGCAGCTGGGACATCGGCTGCCCGGTGATCAGGGTGCCGGACGAGACCGCGCCGAGTGTGGCGCGGAGGGCCTCCGGCTGCGCGGCGGTACCGCGGTCGACCACCACGACGACGGGGGCGCCCGACTGCTCGGCATCCAGGCGAAGGAGTGCTGTCGCGGTTGCCAGCAAGGTGCCGCGAGCCGTGGCATCGGGCTCCTCCGCGGCCGCGCGGAGCACCTCCGCCAGGGCAGCGTCATAGCCGAGAATCGCGGAGTCGCCGACGGCCTGCCGACCCGCTGTCGACGCTAGCTGGTCGCTGGACACCAGCATCGGACTGCCCGCAGCCAGCGGAAGGACGGCATCCGTGACGGATCCCGGCGCGGGCCAGATCAGCTCGCCGAGTGTGTCGCCGAGATCGGTGAGCTGTTCCAGGGTAGGCAGCACTGGCGTGTCCGACGGCGCCTGCGTCGTCGGTGTGGGAGTCGGTGCATCCGCGGCGTTCGCCGTGACTGATGTGGTGGGCGTCGGGGTGGGGGAATCAGAAGGTCGAGGCCCCGTACCGGGCAGACCCACTGCGGCCTCCCGGAAGTTGTCGGGAGTGAGGTACGCATCCAGTGACAGCGGGGCGAGGAGCTGGGGAAGCCCGGCATCGGCCTGGACCTGCGGATCGGCGTCGGCGAACGGAAGCATGAAGCGTTCGTTCTTCAACGCCAGCACCTCGGCGAGCCAAGTCACCGCGGACGGCGGCGCGGCCGACCCGAGCGCGCGTATGGCTGCGGGGATCGCCGGATCGATCGCCAGCACAACGCTGGGTTCGACGGCAGCCTCCAGAGCAGCAGTGAGCGCCCCGGTCGGGCTCGTCAGCTCGGCGAGGCGCTCCGCCGACAGCAGTCCGCTGCCGGCGGCCGAGGCGGTGATCGGAAGCACCGTCGTGGTGGTGATCGGTGCCGCGTCGGCGGCGACCACCGTGATCACGGCTCGCTGCGTGAAAGACTGCGTGCCCGCCGAGTAGTGCACCTGCACGGCGTAGACCCCGGGAACCAGGGCCACGACGACCGGATCGGTCACGGTCGTTGTGATGGTGGCGGACCCGACGCTTCCTGCATCGATCGCGGGCATCGCCGTGCTGGCCACCGGAACGGTGTCTGCGGTGCGCGTGCCGCTCATCCAGCCGAGCACGGTGGCACGGTCGCCGAGCGGCTGGCGACCGAGCGAGAGGGAGACGGTGCCGGCGGGAAGGGACTCCTGCCCCGGGTTGGTGACATCCGCCGTCACGCGCAGCGACTGGCCCGGGCGGAGAACACCGTTCGCCGAGGGCGACACCGAGAGTTCGGGCTCGGCGGGGGTGGCCGACGGTGACGGTGTGGCCGCGGCATGCGCCGGGGCGGAGACCGCACCGCCGAGCACCGCGAGCAGGAAGGCCATGACGACGAAGGCCGCGGCACCCGCGTGGCGCAGGCGACGGCTGCGCGCGATCCGGGACGCCCGGACATCGAGGCTGTTGGCAGTCATTGTGTCGTCGGGAGCCGGGCGGACGCCCGCGAACCCGTGTCGATTCTAGGTCGTGCCACCTGACAGTTCCGATCCGCTCGCACCGTGTCCCGCACCGTCTCGGACCGCGAAACCCGCAGGGTCCGACGTTCGCGCTTGAATAGGGAGGTGAACGTGCATCCCGATCCCGAGCTCGTCGCGCTCCTCGCGCACGACCTGCGTGCCGCCGACTACACCTCGGAGCGCATCCGCGCCGCGTGGGGCGGGAGCGCGGATGACGCCTACGGGCGCGGGATCCGCGTCGCGGCGCTCCGGGCTCTGGGCGATCGCACCGATCCGCTCGCGACCCTGGCGCGGCTGTTCGTGCTGGGTGTTCCGCAGCCGCTCTCGGCCGTCGTCGCAGCGCTTCCCTCGGTGGGAACAGACGGCTTGCAGGCGCTCGGAATCGCCGCCGTCGATGGTGACCAGGTGCGCGCACGCTCTCTCCTGCGTCCGCAGTCCTACGTCGACGAGTCGGGAATGGGCGAATGGCTCATCGCGAGTGATCTGGACGAGGTCGCGCTCGGCGGACCGCTGCCGGATGACCACGTCCTCGGCGTGGGAGGGGCATCGCTGACCCTGGCGGGCCTCCAACTGCCGCTCCCGACGGGACGTGTGCTGGATCTCGGAACCGGATGCGGCATCCAGGCTCTGCGCGCCCGTCGCTACGCCGAGAGTGCAGTCGGCACCGATATTTCGCCATCCGCGCTGTCCTACGCGCGATTCAACGCGCTTCTCAACAACGTGTCCGATATCGACCTGCGAGAGGGCAGTCTCTTCGAACCCGTCGCCGGTGAACGCTTCGACCGGATCGTGTCGAACCCACCCTTCGTCATCACTCCGCGCCGCGACGATGTCCCCGCCTTCGACTATCGCGACGGTGGAATGCAGGGCGACGATCTCGTCGCAGCGGTGTTCGCCGGCGTCGGTGAGCACCTGGTGGACGGCGGTATCGCTCAGTTCCTCGGCAACTGGGAGTACCGCTGGGGATCGGACGGCCTCGATCGTGTCCGCGAGTGGGTGGCGTCGTCGCCGATCCCGCTCGATGCCTGGGTGATCGAACGCGAGCAGCTGGATCCCGTCGAGTACGCGTCCCTGTGGATCCGCGACGGCGGCACGGTGGCGGGTTCGGCCGGCCACGAAGCGCTGCTCAACGCCTGGCTGGACGACTTCGCACACCGTCGCGTCACGCGCGTCGGGTTCGGGTACGTGCTCCTGCGTCGCGCGATCGGGGAACCCACCCTGCGCCGCTTCGAACGTGTCGACACCCCGATCCCCGCCGAAGGGTCCCTCGGCGCGCACCTCGCCGCGATGCTGGCTGCACACGATCGGCTGGCGCAGCTCGACGACGACGCGCTCGCGGCCCTTCCGCTCGTGACGGCGCCCGACGTGTCCGAGGTCCGTCATCACCTCCCCGGCCACGAGGATCCCACCGTCATCGAGCTGCGTCAGGGCACCGGCTTCGGGCGCGCACTGTCGGTCGATCCGGCGGTCGCGGGGCTCGTCGGCGCGTGCGATGGCGAGCTGGCCGTGGGTGCGCTCATCGCCGCGATCGCGCAGCTCCTCGACGTGGATGCCGCCGAGCTTCGCGCCGACGTGCTGCCGCGGGTCCGCGAACTGGTGATCACCGGCTTCTTGCGCTTCCCAAGTGAGGACGAGGCGTGAGCGTCGATTCCCTGCTGCGGATGCTGCCGGAACACGCGGCACGCATCTGCACCGACATCACCGCGTTCGATGAGGCCATGGCGGTGGGCGAGACCGCACGCTTCCGTGACCCGGCGCGCTGGGAGGATCTCGAGGTCGACCCACGGTGGGCGGTGATCGGCGGAAACGACCACGGTGACACCTGGCTTCTCGGTGCGGACGGCGGCGTCTGGCTCTTCGACAGCAATCACGGACTGCAGTCGGCGCATCTGTTCGAGGCGCTGCGCATCGACATCACGGAG
Organism: Microbacterium gorillae; assembly: GCF_050990725.1. Taxonomy (GTDB): domain Bacteria; phylum Actinomycetota; class Actinomycetes; order Actinomycetales; family Microbacteriaceae; genus Microbacterium; species Microbacterium gorillae_A. Next base: position 4,502,964 of record NZ_CP158844.1, on the reverse strand, counting down.
TGGCTGGTCCTGGCGCACGCGCTGCGGACCTTCGAGCGCATTGCGGAACCCTCCGATGACGACGTCATGCGACTCGACATGATGTTGGAGTCCATCTCCCCCGGTCTCGGCGATCGCTACCCCTACCCGTTGCCCTTCGCGTGAGATTGATCGTCAACAGGACGGATCGCGTGCAAGACTCGGGCACCGGGTGACATAAGCAGGGTGTGGAGCGCGCCGACATCGCCGAGAGCACCCCGACCGAGGGGGCGTCGATGCGCGAGCAGGAGCCGATCGCGCTGACTCCGCGCGATGGGGCGTGGTTCGAGGCCATCGTGCGCGAGCACGCGTCGTCGCTCGTGCGGTACTTCGCTCGCCGCGGGCCGCGTCAAGACGCCGAGGACCTTGCTGCCGACGTCTTCATGATCGCGTGGCGTCGTCGTTCGGACATTCCCGCCGAGGCCGTGCTGCCCTGGCTCTATCGCACGGCGGGATTCACGCTCGCGAATCATCGGCGCAAGCACGTCGATCTGACGGTCGATGCTCTGCCCGAGCGAGGCACCACACCGATTGCGGAGGATCCTGAACTCAGCCTTCTGTTCGACGCGGAGCTGCGCGGAGCGCTGGCCAGCGTGAGTGAACGAGACCGGCACATCCTGCTGCTGCACGCGTGGGAGGGTCTGGACGGGGAGGAACTGGCGGCGGTGCTGGGCATCAGCCGGTCCGGAGCGGACGCGGCACTGTCCCGTGCGCGCAAGCGTCTGCGCGAGGCGTGGGGCGATCGCACCACGTTTTGAGCGGGGCCGTGCAAGTCTCGGCGTTCTGACGACATATTCCGTGATGACTGCCCCGCGACGAGAGGCGAAGAGATGAACGACGAGACAGCCCGCGACGACGAGGCGATCGCGCGGCTGCGCGCCGCGGATCCGGCGACGGGTGTGGAGCCGGCAGACGGGTTCGTGGAGCGGGTCGTCGCCGACGCGACGGCCGAGGATGAGATGCCTGTCACCGACCTCGCCACGGAACGTGCGAAGCGTCGGCCGCGCTGGCTCACGATCGCCGCCGTCGCCGCGTCCATGCTGGTGATCGGCGGTGCCGGTGGATACGGGATCGCGGCGCTCGGGTCCGACCGTGGTGGCACAACGGCGGCTGCCCCTCCGACCTCATCAGGGGGATCGAACGTGGCGGAGGGATCGAACGTGGCCGATCCATCTGGAACGGTGACGGAGCAGGGACCCCTCGTGGATCCTGCCACTGGCTCCACGGCGGACTCGGTGATGCCGGGTTGGGGGCGAAACCACTTCACCTCCTCGGGGCTGGAGCTGTCGACCCAGGCGACCACCGCCGCCGGGTACGCATTTGACCCTGCTGCCGCATCGAACGTCGACACGATCCGCGCGCTGGCTCAGGCGCTGGGCGTCGACGGCGAGCCCGAGCTGCGGGGCGGAGCATGGCGCGTCGGCTCCGAGGACGGAACGGGCCGGTTTCTGTCGGTGAGTCTCGACGGCACCCTGAGCTTCTGGTACTGGGACCCGGCAATCTCACCCTGGGCTTGTCCCAGCGATGGCGCGGAGTGCACGCCGGTCGGTGACATCCCGAGCGAAGAGGCCGCGATCGACGCCCTTCGCTCGATCATGGCCGCCGCTGGCCAAGACGTGAACGGCTTCGACTACGACTCGGTGACCTGGGAGGGCGCGACAAGTCGCACGGCGCAGGCGTGGCGGCTTGTGGATGGTCAACGCGCCGATTCGGTATGGTCCCTGGAGCTGTCGGCAGCCGGCATCTCCTCGGTCTCCGGAGGGCTTGCGCCTCTCGTGAGCCTCGGCGACTATCCCGTGGTCAGTGCCGCGGAGGCATTCGAGCGGCTCTCCGATCCCCGCTTCGGCGCCCAGTTGATCGGTCCGTTCTATGTCACCAACGCGTCGGAGATCGAAAGCTGGACCCCGCCGACCGCGCCGCCGACGACGCCAGCCGCCGGTTCATCGATCGTGTGGCCCGTCACTGACGTGCACATCGTGGATGCGCGTCTCGGCCTCGCGACCCAGATGCAGCCCGACGGCAGCACGGTCCTCATGCCGGCGTACGAGTTCACCGCCAGCGACGGCGGGGCCTGGTCGGTGATCGCGGTGGCCGACGAGGCACTGGCCTTCTCCGCCGAGTGACGCCGCCCCGTAGGCTGTCGCGATGACGACGCGACCGGGGTGGGAGACGCTGCCGAACGAAGTTCAGGACGCCGTGGCAGAGCGGCTCGGATCGCCAGCCGTGTTGTGGGAGACCCAGCGCGGCGGATTCTCCCCTGGCCTCGCGGAGCGCTTGGTGCTTGCCGATGGGCGCCGCCTCTTCGTCAAGATCGTCGACACCGTGAAGCAGCCGTCGACGGCAACCCTGCACCGACGTGAGGCCGAGGTTCTGCGCACTCTCCCCTCCTCGCTTCCGATCGCCGCACTGGTGGATGCATTCGATGCCGACAACCACTACGTACTCGTGCTGGAAGACATCGATGGGCATCATCCCGCTGTTGCCGACACGGGCGCGGTTCTCGACGCGTTGACGGCGTTGGCTCGGAGTTCCGGCCCGCCCGGACTGCCCCGTGCTCGTGCCGAGTTTGTGGCTGATCACGGTGCCTGGGAGCGTCTGAGGTCCGTGCCGCCGACAGTTTCGGACATCCACGATGCGGTCATCACCGCCGCCGGATCGCTGCTGGAAGCCGTCGACGGCGAATCGCTGACGCACTTCGACGCTCGTGCGGACAACATGCTGATCGACGCATATGGATCCGTCCGCATCGTCGACTGGCCCTGGGCCGTTGCCGGCGCGCCGTGGATCGATCCCCTGATGTACCTCGTGGACGTGCTGGTGCGCGACCCCGCCGCCCCGGCTGAGGCATGGCTCGCCCATGACGCCTTCGCTGGGGCGTCTGACCAGCACATCGACGCGATCCTCGCCGGAATCGCCGGATCCTGGTATGAGTGCGCGGAGCAGCCATCGCCTCCGGGGATGCCCACGTTGCGCGAGTTCCAGCGCCGCGAGGCGGATGCGGCGGTTCTGCTGCTGCGCCGTCGCTGGTCCGCCCGTAGGCTGTCGCGATGACGACGATCGAGGACGTGTGGCCGTTGTTCGGCCTGGAGTTGCGGACGCCTCGGCTGCTGCTGCGACCGGCGCGAGACGAGGACATCCCGGCCATCGTGGACGCGGCGCTGGCGGGAGTTCACGATCCCGCGGTGATGCCGTTCTCCGTACCCTGGACCGATCAATCCCCCGACGTGATGGGACCGGCGATCGCTCGGTATCACTGGAGCATGCGTGCTGCCATTCACCCGCAGTCCTGGACCGTTCTGTTCGCGATCATCCACGAGGGGGTCGTCATCGGGGTTCAGGACCTCGGCGGACATCAGTTCCCGCAGTTGCGCGAGGTCTCCACCGGATCCTGGCTCACGCAGTCGGTGCACGGCCGCGGGCTCGGAAAAGAGATGCGTCAGGCGGTGCTGTGCTTCGCGTTCGATCACCTCGGCGCGCGGGAGGCCACATCGGGAGCTGCGGAATGGAACGCCTCCTCCCTTGGAGTATCCCGCGCCCTGGGATATACCGATGACGGCATACAGCGCGCTGTGACCCGTCCCGACACCGTGGACACGATGGTCCGGCTCCGCCTGAGCAAGGAGGACTTCGTCCGTCCCGAGTGGGAACTCGCGGTGAGCGGGGTCGGTCCGGTGCGCACGTTCCTGGGGCTGAATGAGCCCACATGAACGCGGGAGACTAGCCCCGGTAGGCTGGAAATCATGCTGAACATGGCTGAAGGAGTCGCGCGCCTGGGCGCCATCGCAGCGAATCCGGTGGTGGCCACCGTCGCGCAGGCGTTCGCCGCCGCCGGTCACGACCTGTCCCTGGTGGGTGGGCCGGTACGCGACGCGCTGCTCGGCCGTCCGGTGCACGACCTCGACTTCACCACCGACGCGAGCCCCGACGAGATCCTCGCCATCGTGAAGCCCATCTCCACCACGCACTGGGACATCGGGCGCGCTTTCGGCACGATCGGTGCGCGCGTGCAGGGCGAAAACGTCGAGATCACCACCTACCGCGCCGACGAGTACGACGGCGTCACGCGCAAGCCGGTGGTGGCGTTCGGCGACTCCCTCGAAGCCGATCTCACCCGTCGCGATTTCACCGTGAACGCCATGGCTCTGCGCGTTCCGCAGGCGCAGCTCGTCGATCCGACCGGTGGCATCGAAGACCTCGTGGCCGGGGTGCTGCGCACCCCGATCGACCCCGCCATCAGCTTCGGCGACGACCCCCTGCGGATGCTGCGTGCCGCACGGTTCTCCTCGCAGTTGGAGTTCGAGGTCGCGCCCGAGACGATCGCCGCCATCGCCACGCTGCGCGGAACGCTCGGCATCGTGTCCCCTGAGCGCATCCAGTCCGAGCTGGTGCGCCTGCTGCAGACCGACGACCCGTCCCGCGGTCTGCGTCTGCTGGTGGACACGGGTCTCATCGAGGAGTTCCTCCCGGAGATCTCCGAACTGCGTCTGGAGACGGACGAGCACCACCACCACAAAGACGTCTACGAGCACTCGCTGACCGTGCTCGCCCAGGCGATCCAGCTGGAGAAGACCCGCTTCCCGGACGCGGAACCCGACGTCGCGCTTCGTCTGGCGGCACTGCTGCACGACATCGGCAAGCCGCGCACCCGCAAGCTGGAGCCGGGCGGCGTGGTGAGCTTCCACCACCACGATGTCGTGGGTGCTCGCATGGCGCGCAAGCGACTGCAGGCCCTGCGCTTCGACAACGACACGATCGCGTCCGTCACCCAGCTGATCGAACAGCACTTGCGCTTCTTCGGCTACGCCGAGGGCACGTGGACGGACTCCGCCGTGCGTCGCTACGTGCGTGATGCTGGTGACGAGCTGGCCCGACTGCACATTCTGACGCGCGCCGACGTCACCACGCGGAACAGGCGTAAGGCCGCGCGACTGGCCGGGGCATACGACGACATCGAGCGCCGCATCGACGAACTCGCAGCGCAGGAAGAGCTGGACTCGCTGCGTCCGGCCCTGGACGGCAACCGCATCCAGGAGGTGCTCGGCATTCGCCCGGGTCGCGAGGTGGGTGAGGCCTACCGCTTCCTCATGGACATCCGCCTCGACGAGGGCGTGATCTCCGAGGCGGATGCGGAAGATCGACTGCGCTCCTGGTGGGCGGACCGCTCCGGCTGAAGCCCGTTCTCGTCTCGTCGGTTCGTGTGACGAGCACGTACACGGTTCGTTCCGATTCAGGGCGTACGGTGGAACGTTGCACACGCACACACAACCCGGGGAGGTCCGATGAGTATCCGCAATGATCAGCCGCGAGTGAACCGTCTGGATCCGCATCGCCTCATCCCGGCGCGCAGACCCGTCCCGCCTGCGCCTCCGGCGGGCAGCCGTGGCAGTCGCACCGTGCACCTGTTCCGCGACGGGACGCGCATTCCCGGCGACGAGTCGGCGACCCTTGCCGAGGCCGTCGCCTACGCCGACGGGGAGTCGAACCACCTCGCCGTGATCGGCTACGACCTGCCCACGACGGAGCAGATCGCGGAGTTGGCCGAACAGTTCGATCTGCACCCGATCCTCGTGGAGGACCTCGAGAACGCCGGTCAGCGCCCGAAGGTGGAACGCTACGGCGACGTCCTCTTCGTGGTGGTCCGCTCGGCCCTGTACCGGGACTGGACGGAGGAGGTGGAGTTCGCGGAGTTCCACCTGATCGTCCGTGGCAACACCGTGGCGGTGATCTGTCAGGACCGCGAGAAGGAGCAGAAGTGGGACCTCGAGCAGTTCGGGGGCGACCCGGAGCTGCTCGCACTGGGATCCGAGGCTGTGGTCTACACCGTGCTCGACACGATCGTGGACGGCTACGCCTCGGCCCTGGACGGTCTGGACGTGGACAAGGAGCAGATCGAGCGCCAGGTGTTCACCGGAGAGCGCTCGGTCACCGAACGTATCTACCGCCTCAGCCGCGAGGTCATCGACCTCCAGCACGCCGCGAGCCCGATGGGTCTCGTGCTGGTGCGCCTGCGCGCAGGATTCGGCAAGTACCGCGTGGCGGAGGAGCTCCAGACGCACCTGCAGGATGTGGGCGACCACCTCTCGCGCGCCACCACCCGCACCACCGATCTGCGCGACGCCCTCAACCAGATCCTCAGCGTGAACTCGACCCTGGTGACGCAGCGCCAGAACGAGGACATGAAGAAGATCTCCGGCTGGGCCGCCATCCTGTTCGCGCCCACCCTCATCGGGGCGATCTACGGCATGAACTTCGACGATATGCCCGAACTGCACTGGCAGTTCGGCTATCCGCTGGCGGTGGGAGCGATGCTCCTGCTCGGCGTGGTGCTCTGGATGGTGTTCCGCCGTAAAGACTGGATGTAGGCCTCCCGACGGCGATGCGAGGTGGCGTAGCGTGAAGTCATGACCCACACCACGCAGAGCCCGCTTCGCATCGCCGTCACCGGAGCCGCCGGACAGATCGGCTACAGCCTGCTGTTCCGCATCGCCAGCGGAGCCATCGTCGGTGATCGTCCGGTGGAACTGCGCCTGCTGGAGATCGAGCCGGCCCTCCCCGCCCTGGAGGGTGTGGTCATGGAGCTGCAGGATGGAGCGTTCCCCGGGCTGGCCGGCGTGGAGATCGGCTCGAACCCGGAGAAGGTGTTCGACGGCGTCAACCTCGCCCTCCTCGTCGGCGCGCGTCCGCGCGGTCCCGGAATGGAGCGCGGCGATCTGCTGGCGGCCAACGGTGCCATCTTCAGCGCCCAGGGCGCAGCTCTGAACGCGGTGGCGGCGGATGACCTGCGGGTCATCGTGACAGGCAACCCCGCCAACACGAACGCACTGATCGCGTCGACGCACGCTCCCGACGTTCCCGCGTCGCGGTTCAGCGCCCTCACCCGTCTCGACCACAATCGCGCTCTCGCGCAGCTCGCTCAGCACACGCACCGACCGGTGTCTGCGATTCAGCGCATGAGCATCTGGGGCAACCACTCGGCCACCCAGTTCCCCGATATCTCGGCAGCCACGATCGACGGCGCACCGGCGGTGGACTACGTGGATCGGGCGTGGGTGGAGGAGTTCTTCATCCCGACCGTGGCACAGCGGGGTGCGGCGATCATCGCGGCGCGGGGCCTGTCGTCTGCGGCCTCGGCCGCCTCGGCGACGGTGGATGCGGCGCGCGACCTGCTCGCCGGCACGCCACGCCACGACTGGACGTCGATGGCCGTGGCATCGGACGGCTCGTACGGTGTTCCCGAGGGTCTGTTCTCCTCGTTCCCGGTGACCACCGCCGATGGTGACTGGAGCATCGTCTCGGATCTCGCAGTCGACGACTTCGCCCGCTCCCGCATCGATGCCTCGGTCGCTGAGCTGCTCTCCGAGCGCGACGCGGTGAAAGAGCTCGGCCTGATCTGATCCATATTCCGTGTGCGGAATGTGGGTCAGCGGGAGTCGGCAATGAAGATCGGGATGAAGATCGCGGCGTAGACCGCGGCGAGCGATCCCAGGACGATGCCGCCGATCGCCAGCTGGCGCTTGATGTGGTCGGCGCGGGAGAGGTCGCGCAGGCGCGCTCCGGCTGCGGCCACATCGGGCTTCGGGCGCGCGAGGGCCCGCGGCGTTCCGCGAGGTGCGACGCGACGCTTGGAGTCGTCACGCCACTGATCCCACTGCTCCAGCTTCTCCTCCACCGCGGCGATCAGGTCGAGGGTGCCGGTCCACTGCGCGATCTTCGCGCCGCGCAGACGTCCCTCCTTCCCCGACACGATGAGCCAGTTGTCGATGATCTCCACGGTGCAACCGCGTGCGTGGTCGATGAACAGCGCCATGATGTCCGGCGTGAACAGGTACAGGGCGTCGCGCTCGTAGCCGGGCGGGCAGTACAGCCGGAAGTACTTGTCGAAGTCACCCTCAAGGCTGAGGAACTGGTCCGGATCAACGCCGTTCAGCGGGGCGACCGCGTTCCCGATCCGCGGACCCGTCGGGAGGGCTTGCAACACGATGTTGGGCAGCTTCTGGGGCAGTGCGAGGGCCAGGTAGTCCTGGCGGACCAGCGCGGTCGACTTGCCGGAGTCCACCTTCGTCTGGAAAACGCCGAGCTCGATCCGCGGCGCTCGCCGCAGCCGCACCAGGTCGAGGACCTTGCGTTCGGTGCCGAACTTCATCGAGCGCGCGGGCGGGACGGCGAGGGTCTCGATCGCGAAGTCCCAGCCGTTCTCCCGCGCCAGCAGCACCGTGCGGGCGCGGCGGATCAGACGCTGACGCTCCTCGTACTGCTGGAGGATTCCCAAGGCGATAGCCGCCACGAGGATCGGGATGATCCAGCGCAGCGAGCCGATCGGACTATGCCAGACGTTCATCGCAATGGCGATGCTTCCCGCGATCGCGCTGAGCACGATCACCGCGCCGATGATCCACGCCACCGTCGTCAGCACGCCGAGCTGAATTCGTGACCCGAGCGGAAGCTTCAGGCTGCTGCGTCCTGTCGGCTGCGGCGTCGGAGCGGGCGTCGCCGCATCGATGATCTCGCGCGCCTCACGGTGCGAGAGCGGGCGGGTGAGCGCAGTCGTCGTCATCCCCACACGCATCGCCATGGGTCTACCGTACCGAGGAGCCGCGTCGGTGCGCGCACGCCACCGTTTGGCGTTTTCCCGCAGGAGCTTGGCACCATTCACCCGTCGGAGCACGCGCGCCATCGTTAGCGTGATTCCATGCGCATCACCGACTTTCCCGTGCCGGACACCGCCGCTGCACGCGGCGCGCGCGAGCTCATCGCGCAGTATCACTCCCCGGCCCTCATCAACCACGTGGTGCGGTCCTGGCTGTGGGCCGAGGCGTTCGCCGTGATCGAGGATCGGGCCGGTATCGACCACGAGCTGCTCTATGCCGCGGCGCTGCTGCACGATATCGGTCTGGTTCCGGCTTTCGACAACCACGTCCTCGGCTACGAGGAGGCCGGAGGACACGTGGGTGAGGCGATGGCCGCGGGTGCCGGATGGCCCCGAGAACGACGGCAGCGCATCAACGAGGTCATCGTGCGGCACAACTGGCCCGAGGTCGATCCGGCGCTCGACGTCGAGGGGTACCTGCTGGAGATCGCCACCGGCCTCGACATCGGCGGTCGGCGCGATACCGATATCCCGCTCGAGTTCCGGCAGGAGGTGCTTGCGATCTATCCGCGTCTCGCCCTCGCCGATGAGTTCGGTGCGGGGGTGCGCGATCAGTCCGAGCGCAAGCCGCACAGCCACGCCCGTCGACTTTTCGACGGCGGAGTGACGGACAGACTCGCGAGCAACCCTCTCGAACGGCTCTGATCAGCGCCTGCCCGGAGACATGCGAGCGAGGCTGGCTTACACTGGCGCCACACCGCAACGTCGCCCCAGGATCTCTCATGTCATCGAGCTGGTCGCCGCAGCGTGATGTCTCCCCGCAGACGTCACGTCTGATGGTCGAGCGCGCGCACGAGGAGTTCGTCACGGGTAACGCCGATGATCGTCGCCTCGCTGATGTCCGTCAGTTGGTGCGGGAGTCGTGGCGACGCAGCCGAGACGGTGCCGTCGCCGCCGAAGCTCTGCCACCCGTGGCCTTGACCGGGTCGGCTCTGGAGGAGTATCGCCAAGCGCATCCGCTGGCCGGCGTCCGCGACATGATCCGTTCGCTGCTCCTGCCCGGGGTGGCAGAGGAAGCCGGTGTGGTCGTGGCTGTGGGTGACGCGGCGGGTCGGCTGCTGTGGGTCGAGGGCGACCGCCAGGTGCGCACCCGCACCGGAGAGATGGGCTTCGTGGCCGGCGCGGACTGGTCGGAATCGGCCGTCGGGACCTCCGCCCCCGGTACCGCCCTCACGCTCGGTACGGGCGTGCAGATCCTGGGGGCCGAGCACTTCAACCGGTTCGTGCAGCCGTGGTCCTGCACGGCAGCCCCCGTCCGCGACCCCGAGACCGGGCTCATCGTCGGCGTGATCGACGTGACGGGCGGGACCGAAGTGATCACTCCGCAGGCGCAGCTCCTCGTGGATGCCGCCGCCCGCGCCGTGGAGGGCGAACTGCTGATCACCCGCATGCGCGCCCGCGAGACCACCCCGCGACGGGCGCCGGCGGCTCGGCCGCAGCGGGCGACGCTGCGCGTCCTGGGTCAGGAGCGGGCTCACCTCGACGTGGATGACGGTCGGGAGCTCACCCGTCACACCGTGTCGGGTCGCCATGCCGAGATCCTCCTGCTTCTCAGCCTGCACCGGCAGGGCCTCACCGCCGAACGTCTCACCGAGCTCGTCTACGGGCCCGATGCGGCGGTCGACACCCTGCGCCCGGAGATGGTGCGGCTGCGCAAGGCGCTCGCGCGCTCGGCACCGTTCATCGGCGTGGAGTCGCGGCCCTACCGGCTCACCGCGGAGCTCGACACCGACGCGCACCGCGTGCTGTCGCTGCTGGATCGCGGGGCGCACCGGGTCGCGTTGGCCTCCTTTGCGGGCGACGTGCTCATCGACTCGGTCGCTCCCGGGGTCGAGGAGTTCCGCGACATGGTGCGCACCACGCTGCGCGGCGCCCTCATCGCGGAGGCGAGCGCCGACGTTCTGCTCGCGTATGCGGACACCGCGGCGGGCGAGGAGGACGAGGAAGTGCTGCGGCTGGCACTGGAGCTCCTCCCACCCCGCTCGCCGAAACGCGCGGGCCTGGTGACCCGCATCGAACGTCTCGAGCACTGACCGCAACCTGTTGCAACGTCCCCGCGCCTAACGTCTCTGCCACGGCGGGATACCGCTGCTGGATCGGTCAAAGGAGACACCATGACACTCGTCGACGAGGACGTCACCACCGCGTACGCTGCACCCGGACAGCCCGGAGCCGTCGCCAACTACCGCTCGCGCTACGGCCACTACATCGGCGGAGCGTGGGTCGAGCCCGCCCGCGGTCAGTACTTCGAGAACATCTCCCCCGTGAACGGAAAGCCCTTCTGCGAGGTGGGTCGCGGCACCGCGGAGGACATCGACCGCGCGGTCGAGGCGGCCTGGTTCGCCTTCAGCAGCTGGCGACGCACCAGCGTGGCAGAACGAGCGCTCATCCTGAACCGCATCGCGGATCGCATGGAGGCGCACCTGGAGGAGATCGCCGTTGCGGAGACGTGGGAGAACGGCAAGCCGGTGCGGGAGACGCTGGCGGCAGACATTCCGCTCGCGATCGATCACTTCCGTTACTTCGCGGGGGCGCTGCGTGCCCAGGAGGGCGGCATTAGCGAGATCGACGGCGACACCATCGCGTACCACTTCGCCGAGCCGCTGGGAGTGGTCGGTCAGATCATCCCGTGGAACTTCCCCATCCTCATGGCCGTGTGGAAGCTCGCCCCCGCGCTCGCGGCCGGCAACTGCGTCGTGCTGAAGCCCGCGGAGCAGACGCCGGCGTCGATCCTGTATCTGTTCGACCTCATCGGTGACCTGCTTCCCGCCGGTGTGGTGAACATCGTCAACGGCTTCGGCATCGAGGCGGGAGCGCCGCTGGCCCAGCACAAGCGGATCCGCAAGATCGCGTTCACGGGCGAGACCACCACGGGCCGACTCATCATGCAGTACGCGTCGCAGAACCTCATCCCGGTGACGCTGGAGCTTGGAGGCAAGAGCCCGAACCTCTTCTTCGAGGACGTGGCTCGCGACACGTCGGACGCGTACTACGACAAGGCGCTCGAGGGCTTCACGCTCTTCGCACTGAACCAGGGTGAGGTGTGCACGTGCCCCTCGCGGGCTCTGATCCAGCGCTCGATCTACGACGGCTTCCTCGCCGACGGCCTGGAGCGCGTGGGCAAGGTGATCCAGGGCAACCCGCTGGACCCGCGCACGATGATCGGTGCGCAGGCGTCCAACGACCAGCTGGAGAAGATCCTGTCCTACATCGAGATCGGCAAGGCGGGCGGGGCGAAGCTGCTCACCGGCGGCGAGCGGGTCGACCTCGGCGGCGACCTCTCCGAGGGCTACTACGTCGCCCCCACGGTGTTCGAGGGCACCAACGACATGCGCATCTTCCAGGAGGAGATCTTCGGACCGGTGCTGTCGGTCACCTCCTTCACCGACTTCGACGACGCCATCTCCATCGCCAACGACACCCTGTACGGCCTGGGTGCCGGGGTCTGGAGTCGGTCGGGTGACACCGCGTATCGCGCCGGTCGGGCGATCGAGGCCGGACGAGTCTGGACGAACACCTACCACCAGTACCCCGCGCACGCGGCGTTCGGTGGGTACAAGCAGTCCGGAATCGGCCGGGAGAACCACCTCCGGATGCTGGATCACTACCAGCAGACGAAGAACCTCCTGGTGTCATATGCCGAAGGAAGCATGGGCTTCTTCTGATCGGTATGGAGCACCCGTCCGGCGTCGGGCGGGTGCTCCGCTGTCGAAAGGTGACGAGATGACGGATGAGCCGACACGCGTCGCGGTCACCGCGGAGGCCGCGAACCTGCTGCGCACGCTTGCCGCCCAGCACGGACCGCTGATGTTCCATCAGTCCGGCGGCTGCTGCGACGGCAGCGCACCGATGTGCTACCCGGTGGGCATGTTCATCACGGGGCTCGGCGATGTGCATCTCGCCACGCTGGACGTCCCCGGGATCGATCCGATCGACGTGTTCATGTCGGTGAGCCAGTTCGAGTACTGGAAGTACACGCACCTGACCATCGATGTCGTGTCGGGGCGCGGTGCCGGGTTCAGTGTGGAGGGCCCGAGCGGGATGCGGTTCATCGTGCGCTCACGGATGCTCACCACACCGGAGCTGGAGCACTTCGACCTGATTCCCCGGGGGTAGGGCTCACACCACCGCGAGGTGCTCCATCGCAGCGTGCGTGACGGGCCCGTCGTGGACGTCCTTCCACGCGGCGGCCAGACGCTGCATGCCGTCGGCGGTGGTCTCGGGATCGAGCGTGATCGGCAGACGCATGTAGCCGTTGAGCACCCCGGATGCCGAGAAGCGTGGCCCCGGCGGCAGGCGCAACCCGTGGTCATGCGCTGCGAGTGAGAGCGCGGTCGAGTCGAATCCGCGCAGACCGATCCACACCGCGAGACCCCCGTAGGTCTCCGGCATCCTGAGCCCGATCGCCTCCAGGCCGGCTCGCACAGCGGTGCGGCCCGCGGCCAGTCGGGAACGCACGTGCTCCTGCAGCGCCGGTACGTCGTCCAGCAGCTCGACGGCGATGCACTGCTCCAGGGGAGCTGTGCCGAGATCGATGGTGGGACGCACCGCGAGGATCCGACTCACCACCGCTCGTGACGCGCGGATCCAGCCGATCCGCAGTCCTCCCCACGCGATCTTCGACAGCGAGCCGAGGGTGATCACATCGCCGTAGGCCGCGAAGGGCCGGGGCGTGAACGGGCGATCGATGTCGAGATCGGCGCACGTCTCGTCGACGATGAGCATCGTCCCGGCGCTGCGTGCCGTGGCCACCACGACGGAGCGGTCTGCGTCGGGCATGTTCGCGCCCGTGGGGTTGTGGAAGTCGGGGATCAGATACGCCAGGTGCGGGTGCAGATCGAGCAGGGTGGTGGTCAGATGACCCACGTCCCACCCGGCCGCCGTGACCGGGGTGGTGACCAGCCGATGCCCGGCGCGACGGATGGCATCCATCGCGTGCGGGAAGGTGGGCTCCTCGACCACAGCCATGCGGCCCGGTCGGGAGAATGCCGCGAGCACCAGTGCCAGGGCGTGCATCGCTCCAGAGGTGATGATGATCTCGTCGGCATCCGTGGGAACGCCGCGGTCGCGGTACCGAGCGGCGATCATCTCGCGCAGCTCATCGAGACCCTCCAGCGTGTAGCCGGTACCGCCGCGCTGGGCGGCGAGGCGCGGCAGGGCGCGGATCGTGGCCTCGTGCAGGCCGGGAGCTGAGCCCGTGGAGGCGATCGAGAAGTCGATCGAGGCGCTCCCGGGAAGCGTCGGACGCCCCGAGGAGGAATGCGGCAGCGCGATGTGCGTGCCGCCGCCGTGGGTCCGCACAACGTAGCCGGCAGCCTCGAGCCGTCCATAGGCCGCCGTGATCGTGGCGCGCGAACGACCGAGCTCCTGCGCCAGCATCCGCTCGCTGGGCAGCCGCTCCCCCACGGTCAGACGGCCGTCCAGAATCAGGGCTCGTACGCGCTCCGCAAGCGACGCCGCGACCGCACGGTCGGGTTGCCAGGTGCCGAGGAGGAGAACGAGTCGGGAGGTCATGAACCCACTGTGCCACGATGTGGCCTGCCCGTCACAGGCCACTTATCGACGAGTGGACTGGGAACAACAGGCCGCATGAGGAGCACCATGGCACCTATGGCTCTCCGCTCACCCCTGCTTCCCATCACCGCCACGTCGCCGCGCGATCTGGTGGAGCGCATTGTGCAGCTGCTGGTCGGGCTGTTCGTCTACGGCATCAGCCTGGCGATGATGATCCGCGGCGGCATCGGGCTCTCGCCCTGGGACGTGCTCTCGGTGGGCACCACCCTCCACCTGCCGATCGACTACGGGACCGCCACGCTGGTCATCTCGTTCGTGGTGCTGGTGCTGTGGATTCCGCTGCGCCAGAAGATGGGGCTGGGAACCCTGCTGAACGCCCTCCTGGTGGGACCGTCGGCGAACGTCGGCCTCTGGCTCATTCCCGAGATGCCGAACGTGGTGGCCGGTGCCGCACTGTTCCTCGCGGGACTGGTGGTGCTGTCGATCGCCACGGGCGTGTACATCGCCGCGGACTTCGGCCCCGGTCCGCGTGATGGGCTGATGACCGGGCTCGTGCGCGTGACGAAGTGGAAGGTGTGGATCGTCCGCACCATCATCGAGGGCAGCGTGCTGCTGGTCGGCTGGCTGCTTGGCGGTCCGGTGGGTGTCGGAACCGTGATCTTCGCGTTCGGAGTGGGACCGCTGATCGGGATGTTCCTGCCGCGCATCACCGCATGGCGTGCCCGCCGCTCCGCACGTCTGGCCCCCGCGCTGACGTCCTAGGGCATGTCTGACAAATAGTTAGGTGGTTCGCCGAGAGTCTGCTCGGGTGTCGCGTTTCGGGTGCTGTCAGATGCCCAGTGGTCAATGATTGAGGAGATGCCGCGTCCCACGGGCCGTAAGGGCCGCCCGTCCATGGCCGCCAGACTGATGGTCGAGGGAATCGTCGAGCGCTATCGCTCGTGTGCATCTGTCCACGAAGATCCACCAACTCGTCGACGGCAACGGGCGCCCCCTGGTGACTCTGCTCACTCCCGGCCAGGCGAGAACCGGTAGGTCGATTGGACGGCACCAGCGCCGAGTTCCCGCGTCTCGACGAGTTCAGCGGGGACCGGGTGGGGTACCGGGCCGAAAAGGGGAACACCCTCGCCGATCAGCACCGGAACCCGAGTGATGACGATGTCGGAGAGCAGACCTTCAGCCAAGAACGTCTGAACCGTCCGGCCTCCGTCGACGTACGCGCGCTTGATGCCGTCGGCAGCCAGCGCCGCGCGGAGCGTGGCGAGATCCGCGTACACGGTCACACGGGAGCGACCCATCTCGGGCTGCGGTCCGGCCGGTAGCGTGCGTGACAGCACATATACGGGAGTGCCGTCGTAGAGATCGGGACTCTGCTGACGGATCGCGTCATAGCTTGCACGCCCCATCACTAGAGCGTCGATCGATGAGAAGAAGGCGTCGTATCCGTACTCACCGAGACGCTCGTCAAACCACAGAAGCCAGTCCAACTCGCCGTTCGGGCCCGCGATGAAGCCGTCTATGCTGCAACCAAGAAACGCGTGAAAGGAAGTCATCGGGTCAACGTATCGCCGCCCACCGACATCGCCTCGGTAATTGTCGGACACGCCCTAGCCCACTCTCTCAGCGCACGGATCCGATCACCGTCGCCGCCAGGATCCCGAAGAACGCGAGTGCAGGCATCACCACCACGGCCAGGGCGATGAGCACCACCACCCACGCCCGTCCGCTGCATCCGCTGCGCAGGCGTCGGCCGGGTGCGGCAACCCCCGGCGGCTGCAGCACGAACGCGGCGGGTGGCGCCGGGTTTCCCGGTGCGGCGAACGGAACCCCCGCCAGGGGTGCCGGTGCTCCAGTCGACCGCGGCGTGGACGGAATGACAGCGATCCCGCTGCCCGGATGAACCCCGGCCAGGCGCTCGTCACGCCACCGCTCCCATTGCTCGAGCTTGGTGAGCATCGCGTGCACCAGCGAGAACAGCCACGCCCACACCGCGGGATCCATCGAGGGGATGGATCGGTTGGCGTAGAAGAAGATCCAGTTGTCGACCAGCTCCACATCCAGCACGGCAGCCTGCGTCATCAGCCGCAGCATGATGTCGGGCGTGAACAGATACAGCGCATCCGTCTCATATCCCGTCGGGCAGTACAGCGTGAAGAAGCGATCGAAGTCGCCCTCGAGACTCAGTCGCTGATTACGATCCAGGCTGAGGCCGCCGAGCGGGCCGTCGTTCCCCTTGGCGTCCAGCACGATGTTGGGCAGCAGATTGTCCACGCGGATGGCGATGTACCCGCGCCGCACGCGCGTGGAGCTCTTGCCGTTGCTCACCGTGTAGGCGAAGTCGCCGAACTCCACCACCCGCGGGGCCATACCGCGCAGCACGTTTTCGCTGGCGGGATCCGTGCCGTTGCGGCCGCTGAACAGAAGGCCGGGAAGCGGCGGACTCGGGATGTACGGGTGGAACTCCAGGCCGTTCGCGGCGGCGAAGCGCGAGAAGCGGAACCACTGCACGTCCTGCGCTCGGCGAGCGGAACGCACCAGCACCAGGGCGAGCGCGATGATGCCGGCGATGAACGCGGTCATCAGGAGCCCGAAGAAGATCACCGCGGGAAGGATCGACGGCGTCTGCACCGCGCTGATCAGCATCGGAACGAACGCGGAACTGACCAGCGACAGCACGAACGGCCCCAGCGTGGCGAGCAGGATCAACGTGGTCCGCTGCTGTCGCCTGCCGGTGCGGGCGATCAGCGGATCGCGCTCACGGCGAAGCTTGCCCTCGATGCGGGCGGCGTGCTCGTCGACCGGATCGAGAAGCGGGCGGGGATCGAACGGAATGCTCATCACACCACCGCCGTCATCCCGAAGCAGCGGTGATCGGCCACATGGTGCCGGACGCAGTGGTCATCCGTCTTACGCGCTGTTCAAGAAGCACGCCAAAGTCCTCAGCTGCAATCGGAGGGCCAAATGACCTGGCGTCGAACAAGACCGTCATGCAGTCCCCCTTTTGCGCTATGCCGGATTCGATGTGATGATCCATCGTTTCATGGGGAGGAAGGTCACGAGCCTTCGTGATGGAAGGCTGGTGTTTCCACTAGGGTGTGTCTTCTAATTGCCGGGTCCAGGCTATGGCCGCTTGGACGAGGACGGCGGCGCGGTAGACGATGGCGTGTTTGTCGTAGTGGGTCGCGAGGCCGCGCCATTGTTTGACGGCGCAGAATCGGCGCTCGATGGTGTTGCGGTTCCTGTAGTCGTTGTGGTCCAGCCCGATCGGGCGTCCGCCTCGTGAGCCGCGCCGCTTCCGCTGCCGCTTCTGGTCGTCGGGCTCGGGGATCACGGCCTTGATCCCGCGAGAGCGCAGGTGGGTGCGGATCGCGCGAGACGAGTACGCCTTGTCGCCGCGGACTGCATCCGGACGGGTCCTGGGCCTGCCCGTGCCACGGCCACGCGCAGAAGGGACATCAACGGGAGGAACATTGGCGAGTCGCCGACCTGCCCGGGTGGGATCAGCGTTACCAGCGGGAGCCCGTTCCCGTCGACGAGCTGGTGGATCTTCCTCGACAGGCCTCCCTGGGAGCGGCCGATCCCGTGATCAGGCGGCTCGACGCCCGGATTCGTGTAATTCGATCCAGCCCCCCCCCAGTGACGCGAGTCATGTCGTCGCATGCTGATACGTCCGAGCGATGGTGGAGTCCACAGAAAGGGACCAATCGATCAACCTGCCGCGTCCGCCGCGGCGGTCAGCTCCGCGACCACTCGGTCCCAGGCCCCATCGACCGCCATGCGGTGATGCCACGTCCACGCCGTCTGCCACGGCCCGAACACCTCAGGCAGATCACGCCACCGTGATCCCGCACCGATACCGGTAAATGATTCCCTCGTGAATAGTCCACGCATCCGAGAACGGCCTACCCTTCCGCCCCGTCGGACGCGGCAGCATCGACTCGATCAACAACCACTGGGCATCCGACAGCAATTGGAACGCGACACGACTTAAACACTCCCAGCAAACCGCTGATCTATTTATCGGACACGCCCTAGGTCTTGCGGGGGCGGTGAGGGACGAGTATGGTCACCGGCAATGGATACTAGTGCAAGGGGGCACACCATGAATAAGAAGAACAGCAAGGTAGCTGCGGCGATTGCGGCGGTCACTTTCGGTGTAGGAGCGCTCGTGTTGAGCGCGCCGCTCGCGGCGTCAGCCACCCCATACAACTGTTCAACCTCAGTCGGAGGTAGGGACCTGGGGTGGTATGGCGATGCGATCTGTGCCAATGGAAGTGGGCAGTACCGGGCCGTGGCCGACTGCAATGGTGCAGGAGGGCGCGTCTTTGGCCTGTGGGTCACATCAGGGCATCGCTCGTCGGCCTGGTGCGGTTGGTGGGGGGTGAGTAGCGTCTGGGTTCAAGAGCGTTAACGCACAATCAGGGCGGGCGCGACGTCAACACTGTTGGCGTCGCGCCCGCCTTTGTAATTCCCATGGTGATTGACGGCTTTCCACTGTCTCAGTCTCGTCACGATGTGAAAGGGGTGCTTCCTATGAATGCGCTTCAAGGGAGAGGATGACGCAACGGTCGCGCCTGCAGGCCGGCCCCGTACCCGATTTCACAGAGGTAGCAATATATGTCATCGCACAACAAGCGGAGCCGTCTGGTTCTCGCCCTCGGCGTCGTGGGCGCCTCCGCACTGATCCTCGCCGGCTGCACCACCAGCAGCACGGGCGGCAACACCTCCCCCTCGGAGGGAGCTAGCAGTGGTTCCGAGTCGTCGGGCTCTAAGATCGTTGTCGGCACCACCGACAAGATCACCAAGCTCGACCCGGCCGGCTCCTACGACAACGGCTCGTTCGCGGTGATGAATCAGGTGTACCCGTTCCTCATGAACAGCGTGTACGGCACCGCCGAGGTCACGCCGGACATCGCCGAGTCGGGAGAGTTCACCTCCCCCACCGAGTACACGGTCAAGCTCAAGCCGGGACTGAAGTTCGCCAACGGTCACGACCTGAGCTCCTCCGATGTCAAGTTCTCTTTCGATCGCATGGTGAAGATCAAGGATGACAACGGGGCATGGCCGCTTCTTGGCAATCTGGATTCAGTCGCCACCCCCGACGAAACCACCGTCGTCTTCACGCTGAAGAACGGCAACGACCAGATCTGGCCGCTCATCCTCTCCAGCCCCGCCGGCCCCATCGTCGACGAAGAGGTCTTCTCGGCCGACGCGCTCACCGACGATTCCGCCATCGTGGATGGCAAGGCATTCGCCGGCCAGTACACCATCGAGTCGTACAAGTTCAACGAGCTCGTGCAGTACAAGCCCTACGCGGACTATCAGGGCAACCTGGGCAAGCCGGCGAACAGCGGTGTCACCGTGAAGTACTACGCCGACGCCTCCAACCTGAAGCTCGACATCGGCAAGAACGCGATCGACGTCGCCTTCCGCAGCCTGTCGGCCACCGACGTGGAAGACCTCAGCAAGAACGACAAGGTCAAGGTCGTCGACGGTCCCGGCGGAGAGATCCGCTACATCGTCTTCAACTTCGACACCATGCCGTTCGGTGCCAAGGCCGAGGGCGCTGACCCCGCGAAGGCGCTGGCCGTCCGTCAGGCGATGGCGTCGCTCGTCGACCGCCAGGCGCTGGCGACCGACGTCTACAAGGACACCTACAGCCCGCTGTACTCGTTCGTCGCCGAGGGCATGCCCGGCGCCACCGAGCCGCTGAAGGAGCTCTATGGTGACGGCAACGGCGGCCCGTCGCTCGACAAGGCCAAGGAGATCCTCACGGCCGCGGGCGTGACCACCCCGGTGACCCTGAACCTGCAGTACAACGGCGACCACTACGGTCCGTCCTCGGGTGACGAGTACGCCGCGGTGAAGACGCAGCTGGAGGAGGGCGGTCTGTTCACCGTCAACCTGCAGCAGACCGAGTGGGTGCAGTACGCCGAGGACCGCAGCGCGGACGTCTACCCGATGTACCAGCTCGGCTGGTTCCCGGACTACTCCGACCCGGACAACTACCTGTCCCCGTTCTTCACGGCGGACAACTTCCTGAACAACCACTACAACAACACCGAGGTTCAGGAACTGATCACCAAGGAGCAGACCGAGACCGACTCGGCCAAGCGCCTCGAGGAGATCGGCAAGATCCAGGACCTGGTGGCCGCTGACCTCTCCACCCTGCCGCTGCTGCAGGGCAAGCAGGTCGCGATCGTCGGCACCGACGTGGACGGCACGACGCTGGACGCGTCGTTCAAGTTCCGTTACGGACCGCTCACCAAGAAGTGATGACCTGAGGCCGGGGGATCCAGCGTTTCATGCGCTGGGTCCCCCGGTCTCTGTCGCTTCACAGCTAAGGTTCACGCATGGCAACAGTCGTCGCGGACCCCGTCGTGGAGAGTGCTGCCAAAGCGCCCTCCGGCGGGCTCTGGCGGTACATTCTCATCCGCCTCGTCCTGATCATCCCGACCGTGTTCATCCTGGTCACGATGGTCTTCTTCCTCATGCGCCTCACGGGAGACCCGATCACCGCCGCTCTCGGCGGTCGGCTCACCCCGGACGCGTTGCAGGAACGGATTCACCAGGCCGGCTATGACCGACCGGTGATCGTCCAATACCTCGAGTACCTCGGAAACGTCTTCCGTGGTGACTTCGGCACCACGATCACCGACGGCCGTCCGGTCATCGAGATCCTCTTCCTCTACGGCTCGGCGACCCTGGAGCTGGTCATCTACGCGGTGATCGTCTCGCTCCTCATCGGCATCCCGCTCGGACTCATCGCCGCCTATCGGCGGGACAAGTGGCAGGACGCCGTGCTGCGGATCATGGCGATCCTCGCCTACGCCACGCCGATCTTCTTCGTGGGCCTCCTGCTCAAGCTCATCTTCGCGGTGTGGCTGGATGTGCTTCCGGTCGCCGGCCGTGCCAGCACCGACACCGAGCTGCTCATGAGCGGAGTGCAGAACCCCACCGGCATCTACCTGATCGACGCCCTGCGGGTGGGGAGCCTGGATGCGGTGGGTGATCTGCTGCAGCACGCGATCCTCCCGGCGGTCGCGCTCGGCCTGCTCACCGGTGGCGTCTTCCTGCGACTGGTGCGCACCAACGTGATCGGAACGCTCGGTCAGCAGTACGTGACCTCCGGTCGCTCGCGCGGCGTGAGCGAGTCGCGACTGGTCACCAAGCACGCGTTCCGACCCGCACTCATCCCGATCATCACCGTGATGGGCATGCAGATCGCGATGCTTCTGGCCGGCGCGGTGCTCACCGAGACGACCTTCGAGTGGAAGGGCCTTGGCTTCATGCTGGCGTCCTACCTGAAGGCTCGCGACTTCGTGGCCGTGCAGGGAATCGTCGTGATGATCGCCGTGATCGTCGCGTTGACCAACTTCCTCGTGGACGTCGTGGCCGCCATGATCGACCCGAGGGTGAGGTACTGACATGTCCGAGTCCTCTCGCGACCTCCCCACCCCGAAGACCTCCACGCTCGCCGCCATCGCGCCGCAGAAGCGACCGCTGAAGGATCGCCTGCCGGTGATCTCGCAGCTGCGCCAGAGCGTCGGCCTGCAGCGCGGAATGCTGGTGGCCGGTCTGATCATCGTCACGGTGTTCATCCTGATCGCCGTGTTCGCCCCGCTGATCGCCCCCTTCGGGTGGGCGCAGCAGAAGCTGCCCGACGGCACCTCGTTCGGCACCCAGCAGCCGCCGAACGCCACGAACATCCTGGGCACCACCGTTTCCGGCTTCGACGTGTTCTCCCGCGTGATCTGGGGCGCGCAGACCGCCTTCCTCGTTATCGTCGCCGGTATCGTCTGCTCGATCTTCTTGGGCATCGCCCTCGGTCTGATCTCCGGCTACTTCGGCGGGTGGCTGGATCGGATCCTCGTGGTGATCTGTGACGCGATCTACGCCTTCCCGTCGCTGCTGCTGGCGATCGTGATGACTATCGTGATCAGTCGCGGTCAGTCGAACCTCTGGGGTGGTGTGATGGCGACGGCGCTGTCGATCACCGTGGTGTTCGTTCCGCAGTACTTCCGCGTGATCCGTGCCGAGGTGGTGCGTGTGAAGCAGGAGCCGTTCGTGGAGTCCGCGAAGGTCATCGGAGTCCCGACCGGGCGCATCCTGATCCGTCACGTGCTGCGCAACTCGACGCGCTCCCTGCCGGTTGTGATCACCCTGAACGCGTCGGAGTCGATCCTCACCCTGGCCGGACTCGGCTTCCTCGGCTTCGGTATCGAGGCGACGCAGGCGGCCGAGTGGGGCTACGACCTCAACCGTGCCATCGCCGATGTCACGAGCGGCATCTGGTGGACCGGTGTGTTCCCCGGTGTGGCGATCGTGCTGGTGGTGCTCGGCATCACCCTCGTGGGCGAGAGCCTCAACGACCTGAGCGATCCGCGACTGCGCAAGCGTCGTCGCGCGGGAGGTGCAGCATGACCGACATCGCAGAGATCCGCGATCTTCGGGTCACGTTCGCGACAGACGGTGAACCAGTACATGCCATCAACGGCATAGACCTGCAGGCGCATGCCGGCGAGGTCGTCGCCATCGTGGGTGAGTCCGGATCGGGCAAGACGGTGACGGCGAACACGCTCCTCGGACTGCTGCCGGAGACGGCCACCATGTCCGGTGCTGTCGTGATCCGAGGCCGCGACGGCCAGCAGACCGACGTGGTGCACGCCACGCACACGCAGCTGCGTGCCATGCGCGGTCGCGATGCGGCGATGGTGTTCCAGGAACCGTCCACGGCGCTCAACCCGGTGTACACGATCGGGTGGCAGATCATCGAGGGCCTGCGCGCGCACGGCAAGATCAGCCGCAAGGACGCTCGGGCGCAGGCCATCGACATCCTGCGCCGGGTGGGCATCCCGGACCCTGAGCGTCGGGTCGACGACTATCCGCACCAGTTCTCCGGTGGCCAGAAGCAGCGCGTGGTCATCGCCATGGCGCTCGTGCTCAACGCCGGACTGATCATCGCGGACGAGCCGACCACAGCGCTGGATGTCACGGTGCAGGCCGAGATTCTGGATCTCCTGCGTCGCTGCCGCGACCAGTTCGGCGCCACGATCGTGCTGATCACCCACAACATGGGTGTGGTCGCCGATCTCGCCGACCGCGTCATCGTGATGTATCGCGGTGACATCGTGGAGCAGGCACCCGTGCGGGAGCTCTTCGCCGCGCCGCAGCAGGAGTACACGCGGGAGTTGCTTGCCGCGGTTCCGCATGTGGGTCGCGGGAAGTCGGCGACGCAGGATCCGACGCTGGAGGCACCCAGTGCACCGCCGGCCGGGAGTCTCGTCGTCGCCGACAACGTGCAGATCGGATATCCGGGCCGCTTCGGCAGCGCGGGCGTCGTGGCGGTGAAGGGCGCGAGCTTCTGGATCGGGCCCGGTGAGGTTGTGGGCCTGGTCGGTGAGTCCGGCTCCGGCAAGACGACCATCGGTCGCGCCATGGTGGGGCTGACCCAGGTGGTTGGCGGATCTCTCACGGTTCTCGGTCGAGAGATGTTCCACGTGAAACCGCGGCAGCTGCGGGCGCAGCGCGCCGACATCGGGTTCGTGTTCCAGGATCCCGCGACGAGCTTCAATCCGCTGCTGACGATCGCGGACTGCATCGCCGAGCCGCTCGTTGTCCACGGTCGCGCCGGATCGACGTCGGATGCACGAGGCCGGGTGAACGAGCTACTGGACGCTGTGCGCCTGCCCACCAACTTCGGTGACCGCTACCCGCACGAGCTGTCGGGCGGTCAGCGTCAGCGTGCCTCGCTGGCTCGAGCCCTGGCGTTGGACCCGAAGCTGCTCATCGCGGACGAGCCGACGAGCGCCCTGGACGTCTCGGTGCAGGCGAAGGTGCTCGAGCTGTTCGTGCAGCTGCAGAAGGAGCTCGGCTTCGCGTGCCTGTTCATCAGCCATGATCTCGCCGTGATCGACGAGGTCGCCGACCGGATCATCGTGCTGCAGCGCGGAGTGATTCGCGAGCAGGGAACCACATCGCAGGTGCTGAATCATCCCGCCGATCCGTACACGGTGGAGCTGTTGGCCTCGCTTCCGGTGCCGGATCCGGTGGCGCAGGAACAGCGCCGCGCGGACTGGGAGAAGGCTCGCGCCGCATCCCGCAGGGCCTGAGGTTCGCTGTATTCCCGTTTGGGAATACAGTTCCGGCTGTAGCGGAACGGAGGGGCTGACGCGCGCCTTCGCGTCGGCCCCTCTCCTGTTCCGCCGTACTCGCGCTCTGCCGTGGGTTCGTGCGTCATGCCGGGTGGCGTGGGGTGAGACCATCGCGAACAGAGGATATTTCGCCCCGCCGGGCGCTGAAGCCCTGATTCCCTCCTCGTTCGGCGACGATCTCCTCGTTTCGCGACATCGCAAGCCGGCGGTGTGTAGCAGCGGCGTATGCACGGACGCTCGCCCGTGCGCTGACTTTCCGGGCCGGCGTTTCAGGAACCGAGCGACATGAGCCAGCTCACGAAGTCGCTGATCAGCGAGTACAGGCCGAATCCGAGGACGAGGATGCCGCCCACGAGCCACCACCATTCGAACCGTTGGCGAAGGCGACGGCCGGCGGGGGCGACGCCCATCGGCCGGTTGAGCGGATCGGCCGAATCCGGGACGAGGCGATCGTCACGCCACGCCTCCCACTGACGAGCCTTCGCCGTGATGGCCTCGACCGTGGTGAGTAGAGACTGCCAGCGCTGCGGGTCGGTGCTGACCACGTTCTTCGGGGCGCAGAGGTAGAGGGTGTCGTCGACGATCTCCACGTCCAGATCGCGCGCGTGATCCAGCATCACGGCCAGCACGTCGGGCGGGAACAGGTAGAGCGCGTCCCTCTCGTATCCGCTGGGGCAGTACAGCCGAAACGCGTCGGCGAACGGTCCCTCGGGGATCAGTCGCTGATCGGACGTGAGGCCGATCGGGAGGTTCGTGCGTCCGAAGGGTCGATCATTCGCCCGCGCATCCAGCACGATGTGCGGAAGCACGACCCCCAGCTGCACGCGGACATAGTCGGTCTGCCGGATCGTGCGGCTCTTGCCGGTTCCCGTCGTCCCGCGGTAGGTCGCGACCTCGATCGGCGCCGGACCAGGAATCACGGTTCGGTCGAACACATCCTCGACGGCTCCCGGCATCGCGTACATGCCGTGGTACCAGCTCGTCGGCAGCCACGGGTCATAGCGCCAGCCGTTGTCCGCCGCGAAGCGTGAGAGCCGATAGCGGCGCCGATCCTGACGGATGAGCCGGACGCACAGCCACACCCACACCACCAGAACGGTGAGGGGCGCGATCAGCGCGATCGCGATGATGCCGAGGTCCGCCGCGTCTGT
This sequence comes from Microbacterium gorillae, assembly GCF_050990725.1. GTDB lineage: Bacteria > Actinomycetota > Actinomycetes > Actinomycetales > Microbacteriaceae > Microbacterium > Microbacterium gorillae_A. The sequence continues at coordinate 4,477,480 of NZ_CP158844.1, read as the reverse complement.
ATCGCCCGAGAAAAGGTCGTCCACCATCGGCCACACCATGCTGACCATCACGAACGCAAGCAGCACACCGATGAGCACGATGTACTGCGCCCCCGACGCCAGCCGCTTCGGCAACTGAGTGCGCACCGCGCGCGCGTAGCGACGCACATCGCCGAAGCGGATGCGGTCGGTGAGCGCCTGTGTGCGAAGGGTCGAACGGGCGGCTTCATCGTCGTTTCGGGGAACAGACGAGGGGCTCATGGCCATCATCCCGACAGGATATCTGTGCCGACTGACCGTCCCGGAGCGCTCACACGAGGGGGTCGATCCTGTCGGACCGACCCCCTCGCACGAAGAGTGCTCACATCGGCGCGGCGATGTCCTGCAGCACGTCCCACTCCGTGAGCTCCATGGTGGTGGTGATCGGAGTTCCACTCAGGTCGCCGGTGGCGGTGGAGCCCATCACGACCCACTCCGGCGTGACGAAGAAGGTGGCCTCCATGGATACGCCGTTCGCTTCCTGTGTTCCCGAGAGCACGAGGACGTCCGTGCCAGCCTTGTTGTCGGTCCCGGTGACCGTGAGATCCCCCGTCACCTGACCGGCCAGGGTGGTCGGGTCCATCGTGCCGATGGTGACAGCGGCCTGCGACAAGCCGGCCTCGATGGGGTCGGTGGAGTTCGGATCGCCCGGCTTCCATTCCCCGCCGCCCACCCGGATATAGGTCTTCCCGTCGATGCTGATGACGTCACCCATGGGTGTCGCGGTGGAGAAGGCGCTGACCTGACCTTCGGTGAGGTTGATGCGGGTGGTGCTGGACATGCCCATGACATCGCTGGTGGCGGCGTACCCCTTGGCCTGGGACATGGCGCCGGCGACGCAGGAGGTGAACTGCTCGCGGTCGACGGTCTGTCCCGCCGTCAGCGGAGCGCAGTCGGCGGTGTTCGCCGACGTATCCTCGGACGTCGTGTCGCCCGCGGGCTCATCGGTCGCCTTCGGCTGCGAGGCAGTCGACTCCTGCGATGAGTCGACTGGACTCGAAGCCGGGCTGGACGAGCACCCGGCGAGAGTCAATGCCGCGAGGAGCATGAACCCCGAGGCGATTCTGGATGTGGTCGCGCGCATATGCGTCTCCGTTCATTCGAGCGTCGCCGAAGCGTCGCCCCCCTGTATCGAATGCGGTGTCCCGGAGGTTCACCGATCGGTGGGATGCTGGTCGACGTGGTTATCACGCTCGTTCCTGCCGCCCCCGACGACGTCGATTATGTCATCGACCTCAAGGCGAGAGTCCTGAGAGCAGATCTCGAGCGCGCGGTCGGCGCGTGGAACCCGCTCCGGTCTGCGGAGCGCGTTCGCGACCACTTCTCCCCGGCGTGGACGCGGATCGTGTGGGATGGAGACGAACGAGTCGGAACCATCACAATGCGTCCGGAGGACGCGGTGATCTGGCTCGAGATGTTCTACCTGGAGCCCACCGCGCAGGGACGGGGCATCGGCTCCGCGGTGCTGAGCCGTGTGCTCGCGGAAACGGGTTCGCGCGATATCCACCTTCAGGTGCTCGACGGATCTGCCGCCCGGCGGCTCTACGAGCGGCATGGCTTCGGGCTGGTGAGCGCGGACGGCATCGACGATGTTCTGGTGCGCCCCGCACGTCCGCTCGATACGGAGCAACCTCACGGCGACAAAACAGCGCTCGCCGGGATTGCCGTGCTGGACTGAGCGGGTGCGCAGCGAACACCACACCCCGGTGCTCGTGATTCGACGCGACACGGAGGTCGACGTCGCGTGGTGAGCTCAACCGATCGGCGCTCACAGAAGCCGCGCACGCGTCGCCTCACGAAGAAGCAGCGCGCGGCGCGTCGCGAGTGGCAGGTGCGCGGAGTCATTCTCGCGGCGATCGTCGGGATCGTGGGGATGACGGGAGCGATCATCGCCGCCACTCCCCCGGCACCCGTCCTGCCGGACGTGGCGAGCGTCAGCGTCAACCCGTCCGCGGTACCGGAGATGACGGTCGACGGCTACGACCACGAGCAGCTGGTCAACGCCGCGGTCATCATCGACGTGGGAAACCAGCTGGGACTCGGCCCGCGCGACCAGGCGATTGCGGTGATGACCGCGATGGGCGAGTCCAGCCTCCGCAACATCGACTACGGCGATTGGGAGACCTCGCAGCGGACCAATCCCGACGGATCGCCGACCTCATCGCTCGGACTGTTCCAGCAGCAGGACTGGTGGGGCACGCGCGACGAGCGATTGGATCCGCCCACCAGCGCGCACCTCTTCTATGCCGCACTCCTGCGCAAAGTTCCGGATCGCGACGCCCTGGAGCCCACCGTGGTCGCGCATCTCGTGCAGGTGAACAGTGACGAGCAGCATTACGCGAAGTACTGGGAATCGGCGGTCGCCGTGGTCGCCGCGCTCGCGCAACCCTGACATCGGGCTCATCGCACGCGAATATGGAACTCGTTCCCGCGCGATGAGGAATACCAGGTGTGAACACTGACAGCGAGATCCTGAGCCGGTCGCAAGACGAACCCGGCGCCTTCGCCGAGCTCTTCGAACGACATGCTGCCGCGATCGGCGGATACGCGCGTCGCCGTGTGGGCGCGGATGCGGCCGACGACGTGCTGAGCGAGACCTTTCTCGTCGCGTTCCGCCGCAGGGCCAGCTTCGATCGCGAGGCGACATCGGCGCGACCCTGGCTGCTGGGGATCGCGACACGCGTCATCCATCGGCTGCGACGCGTCGAGGCGCGGCAGTGGCGGTTGGGATTCGGGGAGGCGGAGACCGTGTCGTCTCACGAGTCGCGAGCGGATGCCCAGCTGGATGCTGCATCGGCCCTCCGGCGGCTCGCTCCGCGGATCGCAGCACTGTCACAGCGAGAGCGCGACGTGCTGTTTCTCTACGCCTGGGAAGAACTCACCTACGAGCAGATCGCGTCCGCGCTCAACGTTCCGGTGGGAACGGTCCGCTCTCGGCTCAGTCGTGTTCGCCAGAAACTCGGACCGCCCGATTCTCGGGGACCCGGACGAGTGACATGGATTGCGAAGGAGGAAGCGAATGTCGTGGGTGGATGAGGTCCGCACGGTGCGGACGGATGAGACGCAGGTGACCGAGGCGCAGCTGGCTACGGCGCGGCGCGCGCTTCAGCGGGAGATCGATCGGACGGCGTCGGGCGGCCGCTCGCGTTCGCGGCAACCGCGTTCTCGTCGGCTGGGTCTGAGCCTCGGGCTCGGCGGTGTCGGTGTGGCGGGAGCGCTCGCGGTGGTCGGGATCGTCGCGGGGAGCGTGTTCGCGCCGGTGCCGAGCCCGGATGCAGCGGCGGCCGAAGTGTTCCTGCAGGCGCAGGAGTCGGTGCTCGAAGGCATCGGCGCGGCGGACGTGACGCTGGAGCCCGGACAGTACCTGCGGGTGGAGCAGGTGACTGAACAGCTCCACACGGACGGCACTCAGAATGGGGCTGCTGCAGAGAAGGCAGGCTTCTTGCAGCGGCAAGTGAGCGTGCTCTACGTGCCGGCCGATCGAAGCGACGACTGGATCGTCCAGGCGGATGCTTCGGAAGTGGTCGCGCTCTATGGCGACGATGCGGAGGCCTTCACGGCCAACGTGTTGAGCGAAGGGTTGAGTCAGGACTCTCTTAGGTCATACCCGAGCGGCATGGACAACGGACAGCCGATCGACAGGTACCGCAACGACTACGACACGATGCCCCGGGATCCGGATGAGCTCCTGGAGTGGTTCAGCGCGCGTGCTCCCGGTTACGCGGGTTTCGCGATCACCAACGCCCTGTTCCAGAATCTGCCGCCGGCGGATGTTCGCGCCGCGATGCTCGGGGCGCTGGCTCGTGTCCCTGGTTACACGTTGGTGTCTCGTGAAGGCGACATCGCCGTTCTTCAGGAAGCATCCCGGTCCGATGGGCCGGAGGCGAATCCGACCCTGTTGACCATCGACACCTCCACGGGCCAGATCGTGCGATTCACCAATCCGCAACAGCATCCGAGCAGCGTGGTGCCGGCGGACATCCCCGAGCAGGTGATCAGCTTCACCACCTCGATCGTGGACGAGGCACCCACGCCGCAGTAGGCGCCGAGCGAACGTCCCGGGTCCCTGTGCAGACCCGGGGCGTTCCGCGTGCATCCATACGGTAGGCTGTTGTGGTTGCCTGGGCTCAGTCTGCCCGGGCACGTGCAACACACCCTCCTGCCGCGGAGAAAGTCTTCGCGGCCGATTAGTCCGAAGGAGGTGGGTCTGTGACGCACCAGTACGAACTCATGGTGATCCTTCACCCCGAGCTCGACGAGCGCCAGGTGGCCCCCAACCTCGACAAGTTCCTGAAGGTCATCACGAACGATGGTGGCTCGATCGACAAGGTCGACGTCTGGGGCAAGCGCCGTCTTGCATACGAGATCCAGAAGAAGAACGAGGGCATCTACGCCGTCGTTGACTTCACCGCGACCAGCGAGGCCACGCTGGAGCTCGACCGTCAGCTGAAGCTGAGCGAGCTCGTCATGCGCACCAAGGTGCTGCGTGCCGAAGAGGCGATCGCTCAGGTCGCTGCCGAGGCCAAGCGCGCCGAGGAGAAGGCCGCTCGCAAGCCTAAGGCTCCGAAGAAGGACGCGTAATCACGATGGCCGGCGAAACGATCATCACCGTCGTGGGTAACCTCACGGCAGACCCCGAGCTGCGTTACACGCAGAACGGCCTGCCGGTGGCGAACTTCACGATCGCCTCGACCCCGCGTACGTTCGACCGTCAGGCGAACGAGTGGAAGGACGGCGAAGCGCTGTTCCTGCGTGCGAGCGTGTGGCGTGAGTTCGCCGAGCACGTCGCCGGGTCGCTGACGAAGGGCTCGCGCGTCATCGCGACGGGTCGCCTGAAGCAGCGCTCCTACCAGGACCGCGAGGGCCAGAACCGCACGGCGATCGAGCTGGAGGTCGACGAGATCGGCCCCTCGCTGCGCTACGCGACGGCCCAGGTCACCCGTGCAGCCTCGTCCGGCGGTGCCGGCGGAGGCTTCGGTGGTGGCGGCGGCCAGAGCCGCCCCCAGCAGCAGGTCTCGGACGAGCCCTGGTCGACCCCGGGTTCCTCGGGTGGCGACGGCTGGGCAGCTCCCGGCGCCTACGGCGACGACACCCCGTTCTGATTCGCCTTCGGGCACACATTCTCGATAAGGAAAAACCATGGCTGGAAAGTCGAGCGGCGACCGCCGCAAGCCGCGGAAGGGCGCGAAGAACGCCGCTCCCGCGAAGTCGATCCGGGTTGGCGTCATTGACTACAAGGACGTCGCAACCCTTCGCAAGTTCATCTCGGAGCGTGGAAAGATCCGCGCCCGTCGTATCACCGGTGTCTCGGTTCAGGAGCAGCGTCTGATCGCCAAGGCGATCAAGAACGCACGCGAGATGGCTCTCCTGCCCTACGCCGGCGCTGGCCGCTAAGGAGCACCGGAATGGCAAAGCTGATTCTCACGAATGAGGTCGCCGGGCTCGGTAGCGCCGGTGACGTTGTCGAGGTCAAGAACGGGTACGCCCGTAACTACCTCGTTCCCCAGGGATTCGCCGTCAACTGGACGCGTGGTGGCGAGAAGCAGGTTGCTTCGATCCAGGCCGCTCGCCAGGCTCGTGCGATCCACGACCACGATGAGGCCGTCGCGCTGAAGAACAGCATCGAGTCCGCCAAGGTCCGTGTTGCTGTCAAGGCCGGTGCCGAGGGTCGTCTGTTCGGTTCGGTGAAGACCGAGACCATCGCGAACGCCGTCGAGGCTGCTGGCCTGGGCAAGATCGACAAGCGCAAGGTGCACATCACCTCTGTGATCAAGTCGACGGGCGAGCACGAGGCCACCGTTCGTCTCACCGACGACGTGACCGCGGTCATCACCCTTCAGGTTGTCGCTGCCAAGTAAGCAGCAACGCCGCAGCAGCGCCTCTTCTCCTTCGGGAGGAGGGGCGCTGCTGCTGTGTTCGGGGTGGCGTGGGACGCCGCTTCCGCTCGCGTCTGGTCGAGCGCGTGTCGCGAAACGAGGGCATTGTCGCGAGCGGAGGACGAGAACTGCAGCCGGGCCCTCAGACGGGCGAAATCTCCTCGTTTCACGGCACCCGCAGGGTGCTCACGGGCGAGCGGTGGTTAACATGCCGCACCGCTCATACGAGCAGGATCTTGCGACGGTTATCCCCCGGTTTGTACACAGGGCGCGCCCGGCCTGCGTTAACATTCAACAGGTACTTCAAGATTCTTTCCCCAGATCGGCTGTGGACGACAAAAGCCCAGGTTGATTCGCATAAAAAAGTTGGCAATCCACAAGTTATCCCCAGTTCTCCCCAGGGTTTGTCCACAGTTCGAACGGCGTTTCACGCAGCCTCTCCACAGAGTTATCCACAGGGGCATTTGACCTGTGGAGGAGCGGGTCATAGCGTGAGTTCACGACCGGATCTCATCCTCGCGCGCGGGCCCCGCACCTCTCGATCCCAGAGGGATGTCGGAGGCCCGTGATCTGATGCTGGGAAGCGAGTTCGGTCGGAACCGACGGCGAGCATCATCCGTCGTATCGTTGCGCCCTGCGCGGGGAAGGAGTGCGTGTGTCCATTGCCGACATCACGGAAGACCGGATGGGCGGGGCTCCGCGTCCCGAGCGCACTCCGCCGCACGACTTCCTTGCCGAGCAGTCCACACTGGGCGGCATGCTGCTGTCGAAGGACGCGGTCGCCGATGTCATCGAGACGCTGCGCGGCACCGACTTCTACATCCCCAAGCACGAGGTCATCTACGAGGCGATCCTCTCGCTGTACTCGCACGGTGAGCCGACTGACGTCGTCGCCGTCACGGATGAGCTCATCAAGACCGGTGATCTGCAGCGGGCCGGGGGAGCGGACTACCTTCACACGCTGACCTCCATCGTTCCGACGGCGGCCAACGCGGGCTACTACGGCAGCATCGTGGCCGAGCGCGCTCTGCTGCGCCGCCTCGTCGATGCCGGCACTCGCATCGTGCAGATGGGCTATGCCGGTGAGGGTGACGCGACCGAGATCGTCAACAGCGCTCAGGCGGAGATCTACGGCGTCACGGGCCAGCAGACCGCCGAGGACTATGTGCCGCTGACCATCGCCGTCGACGCCGCCGTTGAGGAGATCGAGGCCGCCCGAGGCCGTGACGGCCAGATGACCGGAATCCCGACGGGCTTCCGCGAGCTCGACGAACTCACCAACGGTCTGCACGGTGGCCAGATGATCGTGGTCGCCGCGCGTCCTGCCATGGGAAAGTCGACCCTCGCGCTCGACTTCGCGCGGGCCGCGGCCATCAAGCACGAGATGCCCACCATCTTCTTCTCCCTCGAAATGGGTCGCGCCGAGATCGCTATGCGTCTGCTGAGTGCGGAGGGCGGCATCATGCTGCAGAACCTCCGCAAGGGCATGATGGACAACCGCGACTGGACGCAGGTGGCGGCCACTCGCGGTCGCATCAACGACGCCCCCCTCTACATCGACGACAGCCCTAACATGACGCTCGTCGAGATCCGCGCCAAGTGCCGTCGCCTCAAGCAGCGTGTGGGTCTGCGCATGGTGGTCATCGACTACCTCCAGCTCATGACCAGCGGCAAGCGTGTCGAGTCCCGTCAGCAGGAGGTCTCGGAGTTCTCGCGTGCCCTGAAGCTGCTCGCCAAGGAGCTGCAGGTTCCCGTCATCGCCCTGTCACAGCTGAACCGTGGTCCTGAGCAGCGCCAGGACAAGAAGCCCGCCATCAGCGACCTGCGTGAGTCCGGCTCGATCGAGCAGGACGCCGACATGGTCATCCTGCTGCACCGCGAGTCCGCCTACGACAAGGACGTGCGCCCGGGCGAGGCCGACCTCATCGTGGCCAAGCACCGTAACGGCCCCACGGCGACCGTGCCCGTGGCGTTCCAGGGCCACTACTCCCGCTTCACCGACATGGCGCCGGGTGAGGCCCCCGGCGGCCCCGGTCCCGACGACGGCGGCGGCTTCGACTGACGGCAACTCGTGCTTCCTAGGGATCAGGCGGGTATCACCGCCGATAGGGTGAATCTGTGCGTCCATCGCACAGGCTGATCTTGGAGGTTTGTCGACGTGGCTGAGCCCTGGCTGTCTGCTGAGGAGATCGCCGCGGGGGTGTCCATGAACATCGGATCGACTGCAGCCAAACGCTACGCACTGTCGTTCACCACCGGCGGCCTCCTCTCGCGCGAGGCAGCGGTCTTGGCGCCGGTCTATGTCGAGCTTCGTGACTGGGCGAAAGTGCGCGACCGTGCGGTCAACGAGAATCTCCTGCAATCGCGCACACACAGCACGGGTGTCCGACGCGTACGAGAGACTGTCAGACGCCTGTCGGTGCTCTCAGGACGAGAGCTTGAGATCCTTCCCGATCTCACAGCAACTGAACGAGGTCACCTCATGTGGGCAGCGGCGTGCCGTCGATACGACCTCATCGCCGAGTTCGGTGAGGAAGTGCTCCGTGAGCGCTTCCTCACCTTGACGGGAACCGTCTCCCACGAGGACTACGACTCCTTCTATCGCGCCAAGGCGATGTGGCACGACGAACTCGACAGCGTCTCGGCCGCCACGTACCAGAAGCTTCGGCAGGTGCTGTTCAAGATGATGGTCGAGGCAGGGCTGGTGACGTCCAAGGGGGCCATCGAACCCGCTTTGTTCTCCGCTCGAGTCGCCGAGCTCCTCAACGAACGCACGCCCAGCGACGTCCGCTTCTTCCCGACGAGGACAGTCTGATGCCTCTGCACTTCAGGGCCACATTGGTTCAGCAAGAAGAGCACTTGTTCAAGGTGCTCAGCAGCGATCGCTTTCTGAAGATGGAGGGCCTTGGCAACGAGGTCGCTCATTTCATCTACGACTACGACCCCACATGGGCCCTGGATGTGGCCCAGGCCAAGAAGCGCATCAAGACCAAGCTTGACACCGAGCGTGGGATCAAGGTCTTCGAGATCAACCTCTACGACCTGTGCGTCGAGCTTCTCAAGAAACGCAATGTATGGGAGCGTGTCCTCGCGGCTGAGCCGACGATGGACAAGCTCGACTTTCTCAAGATGCTTCAGAACATGCTCGACCCGCAGATGCACCTCGCTCCGGCGATCAAGGAGCGCATCGCGAACGAGTCGTTCCAGATCCTTTTCCTCACGGGGATCGGCGAAGTGTTCCCGTTCGTGCGCTCGCACACCGTTCTCAATAACTTGCAGACTGTGGTTTCAGACAAGCCGATGCTGATGTTCTTCCCTGGCCGGTACGAGGTGTCGGCCACGCAGGGTTCGGCACTGGTGCTGTTCGGCCAGCTCAAAGACGACTCCTTCTACCGCGCGAAGCGTATCCTCGACCAGGAAGCATGACCCGATGAAACTCAACGAGATCTTCCTCAAAGATGTCACCCGCTCGATCGAGGGTGTCGTCAAAGCCGACGACATCGACCATCTGGGCGTTGAGGTTGAGGAGTACGTCCTCACCAACGACGCCGCGAAGGGTGTGGCGCCATTGCTGGAGGAGTACACCAACTACACGAACGCCAACGGTGTGTGGATCTCGGGCTTCTTCGGTTCCGGTAAATCCCACCTGCTCAAGATGCTCGCCCACCTGCTGGGCAACGTGGAAGGTCAGGCGTTCCCCCGTGAGAAGGTGAGCGAGGCCTTCCTGAGCAAGACCGACGACGCGATGCTCATTGCGTCTCTCAAGAAGGCTGCGGCCATCCCTGCGAAGAGTCTACTGTTCAACATCGACCAGAAGGCGACCTTGATCGCCAAGGATCAGACTGACGCGCTGCTCAAGGTCTTTGTCAAGGTCTTCGACGAGAGCCGGGGCTACTTCGGCAACGACGGCGCCGTTGCCCGGTTCGAGGAGGATCTCGATAAGCGCGGCCAATACGAGGCATTCAAGTCTGCCTTCGCGAAGCACGCCGGTATCGACTGGTCGCAGGGGCGCGAGCAGACGGCTCTGGAAGGGCACAACATCGACAAGGCGTTCGCCGAGGTCAACGGGGAAGCGAACCCCGGGATCATCGCGCAGTACCAGAAGTCATACGCCGTTTCGATCGAGGACTTCGCTACCTCGGTTCAGGGGTGGATCGACAAGCAGGTACCAGGTTTCCGGCTCAACTTCTTCGTTGACGAGGTCGGTCAGTTCATCGCCGACGACGTCAAGCTCATGCTCAACCTGCAGACGATCGCCGAGTCCCTCAACACCAAGTGCAAGGGGCAGTCGTGGGTCTTCGTCACATCGCAGGAGGATATGGACAAGGTCATCGGGGACCGTACCAAGCAGCAGGGTAACGACTTCTCCAAGATCCAAGCCCGGTTCAGTGCCAAGGTGAAGCTCACCAGCCAGGACGTTGAAGAGGTCATCAGTAAGCGTCTGCTGGAGAAGAACGATGCGGGCGCTGCCGAACTCATGGCCATCCACGCCGAGGAAGGAGCAAACTTCAAGACCATCTTCGACTTCGTCGACGGTGCGAAGACTTACCGTAACTACGTCGATGGCGGACGATTCATCAGCACGTACCCGTTCGTCACCTACCAGATCCCGATGTTCCAGGCTGCGATCGAGGGTCTGTCCGACCACAACATGTTCGAGGGCAAGAACAGCTCAGTTGGTGAACGTTCGATGCTCGGCGTGGTGCAGGAGGTCGCCAAGCGCATCGGCACAGAACAGGTCGGCTATCTTGCGACCTTTGACCAGATGTTCGCCGGTATCAGCGCCGCGCTGAAGTCAGCCGCGCAGAGCGCCATTCTCCAGGCCGAGAAGCACCTGCCCGACCCCGGCTCCGAGATCACCATCCTCGCCAATCGGCTGCTCAAGGCGCTGTTCCTCGTCAAGTACGTCGACACCTTCAAGGCCACGCCCCGCAACCTCACGGTGCTGATATACGACCGTTTCGGGCTCGACCTCACCGGACTTGGCAAGCAGGTGCAGGAGTCGCTCAACCTGCTCGAGGCACAGTCGTACGTTCAGCGCAACGGCAACGTCTACGAATACCTCACGAACGAGGAGCAGGAGATCGAGAAGGAGATCAAGGCGGTCGACATCGACTCGTCCGAGGTCTCCACCAAGCTCTTCCGGTACCTCTCGTCCGACATCCTCAGGACCAACAAGCTGAAGTATGTGAAGAACGGCCAGGACTTCTCGTTCGGTTACAAGCTCGACGACGTGCCCCAGGGAAACCAGCGTGAGCTGACTATTCACTTCATCACGCCCGAGACGAGCTACAGCGACTCCGAGATCGCGGCGCAGAGCATGGGGCGGGACGAGCTGCGGGTGTTCCTCGGTCGTGACAAGCGGCTGCTCGCGGACCTGCGTCTGCTGCTCAAGACGGAGAAATACACCAAACAGCGCACGAGCACGGGGGTGATGCCCTCGATCCAAACGATCCTCCAGGCGAAGCAGGTACTCAACGAGGACCGGGAGAAGGAGCTCATCGAACGCCTCCGCCAGGCTGTTGGCAAGGCACAACTGATCATCAACGCCGCTGAGATCCCCTCCAGCTCAGAGGATGCCGTGGCACGCGTTACCGACGGGTTTCAGGAACTCGTCAGCCGGACGTACACGAACCTCGGGTTGCTCGGCGGCAAGACATACCCCGAGCAGCAGGTCGCCGCAGCGGTTCAGAACGAGACGGGGCTATTTGACGCGGCGACTCTCAGTGCGCTCAACTCGCCGGGCACCGAGATGGAGTCTTGGATCATCACCCAAACGGGCCTTGGCGAACAGGTGACGATTAAGAAGATCGCTGACCGCTTCGAGACCAAACCTTACGGCTGGGATCTCGGATCCATCGAAGTAGTGCTTGGCTGGCTCGTGGGCACTGGCAAGGTCGCTCTGAGCGTCGATTCCAACCCGGTCGCCCGGACCGAAGCGGCGAGCCTGATCCGCAACACCGCCAAGCACCATCACGTCCTCATCTCACCCCAGAAGGCATACGACCATGCGAAGGTCGCCGCGTTCAAGAAGTTCTGTACTGACTTCTTCGACGAAGGTGCCGTACCGAGCGACCCCATCGAACTCGCTCGGTTCGGGAAGGAGAAGCTCGCCGCCAGGCGGGATGAACTCAATGCGCTCGTCAGTAGTAGCCGGTACCCCTTCGTCAGCGAGCTCGCCGGCGTCGTCGCCTTGCTCGACGAGGTCGTCGGCAAGCAGGCCGACTGGTACCTCAACGACTTCGATACGGCTGACGAGCTGCTCGAAGCCAAGGAAGACCTGATCGACCCCATCAAGTCCTTCCTCAATGGCCAGCAGGCCAAGATCTTTGACGAGACAAAGGCCCTCTTGAGCGCCAACGTCGGAAACCTTGACTACCTCCCCACAGGAAGCGTCGACACGGTGAGAGATCTACTCTCGGATGTCAACGCTTTCCGCGGCAACAAGATGAACCAGCTCAAGGCCGCGGCCGACACCCTGCGTGGACTGATCGACGATATCGTCGCCGACAAACGTGCGGAGGTGACTGCAGCGATCAATGGGCGCCGGGCCGAAATCCTCGCCAGCACCTACTATGTCAAAGCCACGCCAGCCGCACAGGAGAACGTGATCCGGAGGATCGACGGGATCCTTGCGCGTCTTGGTGGGGAGACTCAGGCCGCACTCATCCTCCAGGCCGGCGCAACCTTCGAGCAGGATGACTACCCGGATCTGCTGGGTCGGCTCATCGCGGCGCAACAGGATGGGGATGACGACGCTGCGCCCCCGAAGCCGATGGTGTCGGTCAAATCGATCAGTGTGCCCGGCGCGTCGGGTGTCCTGGAATCCGAGGCCGACATCGACAGCTACCTTGCTAAGTACCGCGTCGCGCTCGTCGCGACCCTCAGCGACGGAAAGCGAATCACGCTCTGATGGATACCGCACCGCTCAAGTCCTTCGCTACGTCAGCGCGCGTCGAACTCATCCGTGAGGTCGGCGCGCGCATCACCGCTGTGCTGGCTCAAGGGTCACCCGAACGCGTCGAAAAACCCCAAGCCGTGACCGCGCTGGAACGCACCATCGCCGCCGCGGGGGGTGGCGATAAAGGCGAGGCACACGTGGCCGACAAGGTTGCGTACATCTGGTTCAACCGCATCATCGCCCTGCGGTTCATGGACGCCAACGGATACACCGGCATCGGCGTCGTCTCGCCCGCAACCGATCAGGTCGGCCAGCCCGAGATACTCGCTGCGGCCAAGCGTGGCCAGATCGACAGTGATGTGGTCAAAGGTGCGAACGTCGCTACCATCACCGGGCTGCTCAACGGCACCCGCCGCCCTCGCCCCGGCGCCGACGCTCAAGCCGAGGCATATGCGCTCCTCCTGGCGGACTACTGCCGCTACTGGAACAAGGCCATGCCGTTCATGTTCGAGCGCGAAGGCGACTACACCGAGCTGCTCATCCCCGCCAACCTGCTCGCCGACGATTCCGTCCTGAACCGCTCCGGCAAGGTACTCACCGAAGAGGTCTGCCAGGACGTCGAGGTCATCGGCTGGCTCTACCAGTTTTACATCGCCGAGCGGAAGGACGAAGTCTTCGCTGGGTTCAAGAAGAACAAGAAGGCCGGCGCCGACGAGATCCCTGCTGCCACGCAGCTCTTCACCCCACACTGGATCGTCCGGTACCTCGTCGAGAATTCCGTGGGCCGTCTGTGGATGCTCAACCACCCCGAGTCCCGCCTCGTCGACCAGATGGACTACTACATCGCACCCGTCGATGATGAGACAGACTTCCTCAAGATCACTAGGCCCGAAGAGCTCACGGTCATCGACCCCGCGTGCGGCTCCGGTCACATGCTCACTTACGCCTTCGACCTCCTCTACGCGATCTACGAAGAAGAGGGGTATACGCCGTCACAGATTCCGAGCCTGATCCTTGCCAACAACCTTTACGGCACCGAAATCGACCCTCGTGCGGGCGCACTCGCCGCGTTCGCGTTGACGATGAAGGCCACCGCCAGGCGCAAGCTGTTCCTCAAGAAGCCTGTCGAACCGAACGTTTGCGTGCTCGACCCGATCTCCTTCAGCGCCGACGAGCTGAGCTACCTCGTCACCCAGGACGGTGATCCCCAAGCGGAGAAGGCGTTCTGGAACCAATTCGCCCACGCGGACACGTTCGGTTCGCTCATCCAACCCGATCCCGCGCTGACCGCTCGCCTCGGCGGACACCTCGCGGTGCTCGAGGACGGGGGCGACCTTCTCCGCGCCGACGCTCTCGATTGGGCTCAGCGCGTCATCGACCAGGCCTCGTACCTCTCGCGGGAGTACGCAGTTGTGGTCGCGAACCCGCCGTACATGGGCAGCAAGCAGATGAACGCGCTGCTTTCACAGTTCATGAAGGACGAGTACCCGGAATCAAAGTCTGATCTGTTCGCCGGCTTCATCCAGCGCTGCACCAGCCTCGCAGGGCAGCAAGGAATGGTGGCCATGATCACGATGCAGTCGTGGATGTTCCTCAGCTCATACGAAAAGCTCCGCGCCTCACTCCTCACCAGGCAGCGAATCACCTCGATGACGCACCTGGGCGCGCGGGCCTTCGACTCGATCGGAGGTGAAGTCGTCTCCTCGACCGCGTTTACTTTGGCGAACGTCCCGCCGGCAGCTCGTGGTGATGCCCGTAAGCGCGCGGGCATCTTCATCCGCCTCGTGGATGGGACTTCCGAAGCGGAGAAAGTCGCCGCGCTGCGCACGGCCCTTGCGGTTCGGACCGCGGAAGCGGGCTTCCACCGCGCGTCGGACGCCGACTTCACGGCAATTCCAGGCTCGCCGATCGTCTACTGGCTCAGTGAAAAGATGCGCGCCGTGTTCCAGGAGTCGCCCGCTCTGGAACGGCGCTCTCGCTCTGCGAAGGGCCTCGTGACCGCAGACAACGCAACTTTCGTTCGGTTCTGGTGGGAGGTGGCACAAGACAAGACCGGATTCGACAGGTCAAACCGGGAGGAGGCGCAGGCCTCGCAACGCCGCTGGTTCCCTTACGCCAAGGGAGGCGAGTTTCGTCGCTGGGCCGGGAACCTTGACTCAGTGGTCGATTGGCAAGACGACGGTCTCCGGCTGCAGAAAACCATGACAACGGACGGCGTAAGGGTTCGAGCAACAAACTTCAACCTGGATCGAATCTTTAGAGCTGGGCTCGCTTGGACCGTGGTCACGTCTGGTGAGCAGTCGTTCCGCAACGTCCCCAGGGGTTCCTTGTTCGACGCCGCCGCAGGAATGTGCCAGTCAGACACGGACGAGATTCACCTCGCAATCCTGAACTCCCACGTGGTCTCGATGATCCTCTCAGCAATCAACCCGACCCTGAACCTGCATCCTGGATACCTGGGGGCGGTACCGGTGCCGAAGAATGCCGACGAACTGCCAACGAACGCGGTCACCCGTCTTGTTGAGACCTCCGAAAGTGACTGGGACGAAGCCGAAACCGCGTGGGGGTTTCAGCTCAACCCGCTAGTTGCGCTCGTTCGGATCTCCTCTACGGATCCCGACGCTTAGCGATCGTCACAAGCGGATTGTCGGCAAAGTCCCATGCTGTCTCGACTACGTCCCAGTCGGCGACCGATGTCGCAATCAAGGCCTCGCAGCGCGCACTCAACTGATCGGTCACGTCGGGCGTGGTAGCCGGAAGCGGAACCTTCTCGATCTGGCCGAGCTTGAAGTCCATCGTCGGTGCAAGCATCTTCAGAATGGTGGTCCCGACAGAACTGTTGAGAATCGAAAGCAGATAGTCTCGCCTGCGGCCGTCGTGAGGAAAAGCCACGGGCCCCTTGGCGTCGAACATGAACCCCTTTCCCATTGCTCGACCGCAGAATCGGCCAGACGTAAGCCCGGTCCAGGTGATGCCTGCACGAAAGGCCCACTCTCCGTTGTAGTTGTGCGATCGTACACGACCGGTGTGCTCTTCGATGTTGAGGCGCTGCCGTTCGCCATCGTGCTCCCAGTCAACGACGTACTCGAAGTTCCCTGACCAGCAACGTTCTGTACCTCCTTTTAGGTACGCAAACCAGCGCTTTCCTGGCGGCGGAGAGTCGTCAAGGGACTGTGGCAGCGCAACGCCCCGCGCAGAAGGCTCCCACCAGAACTTTAGGAAGCGGTTGTTGTCACCCGTGGTCAGCCCCTCGCGCGTAGTCACCACGTCAGCCAGGGTGGTACCGCTCTGGAACACGGCGCGCATCTTTTCACTGAGCCAGTAGACGATCGGCGAGCCTGGAATTGCCGTGAAGTCGGCGTCCGACGCGCGGTGGAAGCCCGCTTCCGCGGTCCGAACCGCAAGGGCCGTGCGCAGCGCGGCGACTTTCTCCGCTTCGGAAGTCCCATCCACGAGGCGGATGAAGATGCCCGCGCGCTTACGGGCATCACCACGAGCTGCCGGCGGGACGTTCGCCAAAGTAAACGCGGTCGAGGAGACGACTTCACCTCCGATCGAGTCGAAGGCCCGCGCGCCCAGGTGCGTCATCGAGGTGATTCGCTGCCTGGTGAGGAGTGAGGCGCGGAGCTTTTCGTATGAGCTGAGGAACATCCACGACTGCATCGTGATCATGGCCACCATTCCTTGCTGCCCTGCGAGGCTGGTGCAGCGCTGGATGAAGCCGGCGAACAGATCAGACTTTGATTCCGGGTACTCGTCCTTCATGAACTGTGTTGCGGTGGATATCGGCGGCGGGAGATGTCAGCCAATCCAGCGGCGTTGAGGCGCGGGGTCGCCCGCAGCCTCAGCTGCACAGTTCTGGCCGCGCGAGGGAGATGGCTACCCTGATGGCTACCCACGTGACAGAAAGACAAATGGTGTGATCACCGCGCGGAGGAGTGCTGACCCGTAGATCCGGAGGCGTGCGGTCCCAGCCACGCTGGCAGGACTGGATGGCTACCCCTATGGCTATCCCGGCGGTGCGTCGCAGCGGTGTGACATAGAGAGATGGCACGCAAGCAACGTAGAAAAGGGACCGGATCGATCTACCGGAACTCCCGCGGCCAGTGGGTCGCGGCCATCGAGACCGGATGGACTGAGCGCGGGACCCGGCGTCGTCTCACGCTCAAAGCCCGGACGGAGAAGGAGATCCGTGCCCGGCTCGCGGAAGCACATCAGAGAATCGCTGCGGAAGGCGCCGTCGCGTCTTTCGCCAGCACCACCGTCAAGCGATGGGCCGATGAATGGCTCGCTGACCGGCAGCGCGCCGTGCGTCCGGGAACCTACGTCGCCGACCGCTCGGCAGTCAACCGTTGGATCGTCCCCACGCTCGGCCACTTGCGGCTCGACGCGCTTTCGCCCGCCGACATCCGCAAAGTCGCAGTCGCTCAGGAGAACGCGGGGCTCGCGCTCCCGACGCTGCAACGCACGCATGCGGTGCTGGGAAAGCTCCTTACGGACGCCGTCGCCGAGGGGTATCAGGTCTCGCAGCGAACACGAGAGACGAGCGGTCCGGGTGCCGGTCCGTCGTCACGGCAGGCGCTTGACCCCGACGCTGCAATGCGTATCCTCGCGGCTGTCGCCCAGCGGCCAGACGCCTCAAGATGGGTTGCCGCGCTCGTCGCGGGGCTGCGCCCTGCGGAAGCGCTCGGGCTCACCTGGGACATGGTCGATCTCGATGCGGCGACGATGACGCTCGCGTGGCAGCTCAAAGCGCTTCCATATGTAAGGCACAGATGCCCGGTCAGCGGCTTCCGCGTGCCCCGCGGATTCGAGTCACGGCACCTTATCGGCGCCTTCCACTTGGTGCGGCCGAAGACCCGTGCCGGAATCCGCGTCGTCCCCGTGGTGCCGTGGCTCGCTGAGGCGCTGGAGGCCTGGCAGAAGTGTGCGCCGCCGTCCCCCTTCGGTCTTGTCTGGCCGCGTGAAGACGGCTCCCCGTGCCCAGCCGAAATTGATCGCCGACGATGGTACGAGATCGTCGACCAGGCTGGCGTCACCGTAACGGGACCGGGCGGCGAAACCCGTCGCCCGCTGCTCTACGAAGCGCGGCACACTGCCGCGACTCTGCTCCTCTCAAACGGGATCGACGAGACCATCATCAAGGCCATCCTCGGGCACTCTTCGGTGCTGAGTACGCAGGCCTATCTCCATGCTGACACCACGCGAGTTCGCTCGGCGCTGGTGGCGTCTGCTGAGAGTGTCGGGCTGGGCCGATAGCCTGGAACCGCACACATCGATCCATCGCTGCCTGTCACGAACACCGCTTCGTCGGTGTTGTGTCGAGCAGGGATTCATGCATGACAAGTGAGGCAACCGGTGAAGACGCTCGAACAGATTGTTGCGCTGCACCGCGACGAGTGGAAGGAACGCTCACTCGAACAACAGCGGCTGGAGATCGAGAACAACGAGGCTGTCGCGAGGCTGTACGGGCTCGAAGATGAAGTTCCGTCCCATGTGCCTCTCGAACGTGTGTCACTCACGAACAATTCAGCGTTCCGCTGGCCCAATAAGACTCCCGAGGAACGCGACGCACTGTTCGCTCAGTCGTCAATCGTCGACCTCATTTCCTACGCCGTGGGATGCATGTTCGGTCGGTACAGCCTGGACGAGCCGGGGCTCATCCTCGGCGACCAAGGGGCTACTCTCGAGGACTACCTCACCAAGATCCCGAACCCGAGGTTCATGCCCGACAAGGACAACGTTATCCCGATCGTCGATGGCGACTGGTTCGAGGATGACATCGTCGAACGGTTCCGTCTGTTTCTTCGCACCGTCTTCGGGGAGCAACATTTCGAGGCGAACCTGCAGTTCGTGATCGAGACGCTCGGCCTCAAGAATCTGCGGGACTACTTCATCAAGGCCGCCGGGCGTGGCGCGGTGTCGAAGTTCTACGATGATCACCTTCAGCGTTATAAGAAGCGGCCGATCTATTGGCTCTTCTCCAGCCCCAAAGGCTCGTTCAATGCCCTGATCTACATGCACCGGTATGCGCCATCGGCGGTCTCGGCGGTGCTGACCTACCTGCGCGAGTACGTCACCAAGCTGGAGTCCGCCCTCCAACAGGCTGAGCGCGTAGGGAATGCGAAGGAGTCTGACCGGCTCCGTAAGGTCCTCGTCGAACTCAACGAGTACGAGCACGACACCCTCTTCCCGAAGGCGTCCGAGAACATCGTCATCGACCTGGACGATGGCGTCAAGGCGAACTATCCGAAGTTCGGCGGCGCGCTCAAGAAGATCCCCGGGCTGGAGGCAGCGAGTGACTGATCTGACTTCCGTCCAGGACGCCCTCAAGACCCGACTCGCCTCGGAACGGGTCGTGTTCTGGCACGACCCCGCCAGCCAGTACGTTGCGGACCTCGACGCGCTCGATCTCGGGCCGGTCAGCATCATCCGTGTCGAGGACAATGAGTTTGGCGTCAAGAGCACGGTGCTCACCGATCCCGTCAGCAAGTACCTCGTCTACCGCTCTGGCGATACCCCTCGCGGAACGGCGAACTGGTTGCTTGATCTCGAGCTCGCGTACGGGGTCTTTACGGCTGACAAGACATCCATGCTCCAGCAGGAGCTTGGCCTGAACGACCCTGCTCTGCTGCCAGTGATCGAGCAGCATCAGAAATTCTTCGCCGCGGGCAGCCGCAAACAGGCGCTGGAGAAGCTTCTGAACGAAGGCGACGACGCAGCCCGACTTCGCGCCAAGATGTGCCAGGTGCTTGTGAAGGCACCGGGCAACAAGCTGACCGACATCGTCCGTGAACTCCTCGTCGAGAACGCCGCCGGCAAAAGCGCCAAGTTCAACGAGCTCGTCACCTTCGGTCTCGATCAGTTCTTCTGGGATGGGCTCGCGAGCATCTACAAATACCCGAGTGCATCACCGACGATCGACGACTTCGTTCTATGGATGTTCAGCCGCGCCAACGAAGACTTCGCGTCGACCGCACCTGACGAGTTTCGCAACATCCGCAGCGACTTCAATGCCCTCCGCTATGACGTCCGCAGTCAGGACACGATGACGACGCTTGCCGCCCGCGCGGCAGAAGCTCTCGACGTAAAGTCCAAGATTGAGCATCGCGACTACCGCGAGCTCGCCAAGATCACGATTTTCGAGGAGATTGATCGCAAGGTGGTCGTGGACCTTGCCGCGGCCGTCTCTGCGCAGACGGTGACGCCGCGTGAGGTTGCCGACGTCGTGCGGCAGCGTCAGGAGAGTTTCTGGAAGGCGAAGTACGCGAAGCTCTACCAGGCAATCCAAAGCGCCTCAGAGCTGCTCGCAGCGATCGCGGGCTTGCCGCACGCTATTGCGTCGGCAGCCGTCGGGTTAGAGAAGTACCAGTCCGAGTGGTTCCGCATCGACCAGCATTACCGCTGGTTCACCCACGCCCACCAGACTGCCGATTTCCACAAACCGCTCGAGGCGCTGAAGGCTGAGGTCGATAAGCAGTACGCCAACAAGTATCTGTATGACTTCGGAGGGCTCTGGCAGCAGGCTCTCGAGCCGATGAGCGAGTGGAAGTCTGCTGTGCTCGCGCCGCAGGCGAAGTTCTTCGATGGTCACGTCGCGCCCGTGGTCAAGGACGGCCGCACCAAGGTGGTCGTGATCGTCTCGGACGGCATGCGGTACGAGGTCGCCGAGGAGCTCGCGTCGATGATCCGCAGCGAGGATCGGTTCGATGCCTCGCTCTCGGCCGTGCTCGGCTCGTTGCCGAGCTTTACCCAGCTCGGCATGGCGTCGCTATTGCCACAGTCGAGCCTGGAGCTCGACCCTGAGGGTCTGCCGGTGCTGGCGGACGGGAATCCGACGAACGGCACCGCGAACCGTGACAAGATTCTGCAGGCCGTCAAGGGGCATGCAGTCACCGCCGCTGAGGTGCTCGCTATGCAAAGCAGTGAGCTTCGTGAGCTGTACACGAAGCACCAGGTGTTCTACGTCTACCACGACCGCATCGATGCCGCAGGCGACAAGGCCCCGACCGAGCGGACCGTGTTCGAAGCCGCAGAGGAGACTCTCCGTGAACTGCTGCTTCTGGTGAAGAAGTGGACGAACGCGAACGCGACGAACATCCTCATCACCGCTGACCACGGGTTTCTCTACCAGGACATCCCGCTCGAGCAGGCGTATTACCTCTCGGAGAAGCCCCAGGGCGACGCAGTCACCAAAACCAATCGCCGCTACGTGCTCGGCCGGTCGCTGAAGCCGTCCTCATCCTTCATGACGTTCACCTCGGCTCAGGCCGGGCTCGCGGGAGACGTTGATATCCAGATTCCCAAGTCGATTCACCGCATACCGCAACCCGGTGCCGGCACTCGCTACGTGCACGGGGGGGCCTCCCTCCAGGAGATTGTCGTCCCGGTGATCACGGTCAACAAGAAGCGCAAGAGCGACGTCCGTCCGGTGAATGTCGACCTCATGCCAGAAACTGACAAGATCACTACTGGACAACTCGCCGTGAAGCTGCTTCAGCGTGAGGCCGTCACCGACAAAATTCAGCCGCGGCACGTTCGCCTCGGGCTTTACGTCGGTGAGGCCCTGATCTCCGACCAGCCCGTCCTCACGTTCGACAGCGCATCCAGCGATCAGCGCGACCGCTACCAGAGGGCTGTGTTGTACCTTACCGAGGACGCTGACCAGTTCAACAACCGGCCTGTCGAGCTGCGGCTCGAAGAGCCGATCCCGAACACGACGCAGTGGAGGCTGTTCTCGAGGGGGAACTACACCATCCGACGGTCGTTCACGACGGATTTCGACTTCTAGGAGAGCCATGACGAACCTCGAAGACGCGCTCGACGAGATCGACGTTCTCGCTGCAGCTGAGGCGGCAGCTGCCACGCCGACGAAGTCCGCGCTCGACGACAAGATTAACGAGCACTTCGCCGGTGCCGTCGTCCGGAAGGACCTCGTCAAGGCGGTCCGGGGCAACGCTGTGGTGCCGTCCTACGTCCTGGAATACCTGCTGGGCCAGTATGCCGCATCCGACGATGAGGCAACCATCCAGGCTGGGATCGACACCGTGCGACAGATCCTCGCCACCCACTATGTCAACCGCAACGAGCACATGCTCGTGAAGTCAGAGATTCGCCGCAAAGGCCGCCACCGCGTGATCGATAAGGTCACCGTCACGCTCAACGAGAAGGACGACGTCCACGAGGCAGAGTTCGAGAACCTCCAGATCAAGGGCGTGATCATCGATGACGTCACGGTCAAGCAGAACCCAAAGCTCCTCGTCGGCGGCGTATGGTGCATCTGCGACATCGAGTACTTTCACTCTGATGACCCACGCGTCGTGCCCTGGATTCTCGACAAGCTCAAGCCCATCCAAGTAGCCGGCGTCGACATCGACCACTATTACGAGGCCCGCAGGGCGTTCACGACGGAGGAGTGGGTCGACCTGCTCATGCAGTCGATCGGCCTCAACCCCGAACAGTACAACGAGCGCGGCAAACTCATCGCGCTGACACGGCTCATTCCGTTCGTTGAGCGCAACTATAACGTCGTTGAACTGGGGCCCAAGGGCACCGGTAAGTCGCACACGTTCAGCGAGTTCTCTCCAAACGGCATTCTCATCTCCGGTGGCGAAGTCACCGTCGCCAAGCTATTCGTCAACAACGCCAGCGGCCGTATCGGGCTGGTCGGGTACTGGGACTGCGTCGCGTTCGACGAGTTCGCCGCCAATAGGCGCACTGACCAGAACCTCGTCAACGTGATGAAGAACTACCTCGCAAATAAATCCTTCTCGCGCGGCACCAGTATCTACGGCGCTGAGGCCTCAATGGCCTTCATCGGCAACACCACCCACACCGTGCCCTACATGCTGAAGCATTCCGACTTGTTCGACGAGCTGCCCGACGCCTACCGCGACCCGGCCTGGCTCGACCGCGTCCACCACTACATCCCCGGTTGGGAGGTCGCCCCGATCCGTTCGGAGATGTTCTCCACGGGGTACGGTTTTGTCGTCGATTACCTCGCCGAGATCCTGCGCGCGAAGCGGTCGGAGGACTTCTCGGACAAGTACAAGGCCTATTTCACGCTCGACAGCTCGATCTCGACGCGCGACCAGGACGGCATCCGCAAGACGTTCTCTGGGCTGATGAAGCTCGTGCATCCCACCGGAGAGGCCCCAGAGGACGAGATCCGTGTTCTGCTCGAGTTCGCGATCGAGGGGCGCAAGCGCGTCAAGGACTCAATCCTGAGGATCGACGCCACGATGCGCGACACGCCTGTCCGCTTCCGCTACGCCGACAAGGCAGGGGTCTGGCGTGACGTCGCCACTCTCGAAGAGAGACAGTACCCGCAGCTGTACCGGCGGGCCTGGGACGCAACGCCCGAAGGTGACGGCGGGTCACGTGAAGCCGCGCTTGCGGCAACTCAGCCGTCCCCGGCACAATCAACGGCTGCTCAGGACGCACCCGCGGGGCCCGCACCCGCCGTGTTGGCCGAGGGGCATCGGGACTTCATCGCAGGTCAGAGAGGAGTCTCCTACGAGACCCTTCTTCTGCCGTACCTTCGCGGCGCATCCAAGATCACGATCACGGACCCCTACATCCGCATGCCCCATCAAGGCCGCAACCTCGCCGACCTGCTCAGCCTCCTCGCCGCCGCCAAGGACGACGCCGACGAGATCGACGTCGTGCTCGTCACCACGGAAGAACCGAAAGCCGAGTTCAAGCAGCGTCAACTGCTGATGCTCAAGGACCTCAAGGACGCGTCCGATGCAGTGGGTGTCCGCCTCGCCGTGCGGCTGGACGACACCATCCACGACCGCCGAATCGAGACCAACCACGGCTGGCGTATCGATCTAGGTAAGGGCCTCGATATCTGGCAGAGGTCAAGCGACAACCCGTTCGACTTCGGCCGTAACCGCCAAGAGTTCCGGCTCATCGGCTCGGCATTCACTGTCCACTACGTGACGGTCCCGTCGTGAGCTCCGAGGAGGACAAGGTGTCCAACCTGATCGTTGGCTTCGCTGAAGGCGCCGCAACTA
The DNA here is from genome assembly GCF_050990725.1 of Microbacterium gorillae. Classification (GTDB taxonomy): domain Bacteria; phylum Actinomycetota; class Actinomycetes; order Actinomycetales; family Microbacteriaceae; genus Microbacterium; species Microbacterium gorillae_A. Next base: position 4,453,667 of record NZ_CP158844.1, on the reverse strand, counting down.
GCGACCTCGTTCTGGGGTAAACCGATGACGGTGTGAAAGCGTTCCTGTCTCCGGGCGATTAACTTGACTTGGACCGCTTGACAACCCTCCGGACGGTCGCAGTGCCCGACACCGGATCGACTCATGGGAAGCAGATTGCGCGTGTCGGGAGGCTCAGCAATACGCGAGGTCGTGCGTTTCCAGTCCAGAACCGATTCCCATGGGACGATCTACCCATGCCCGGTACGCTCCATGCCCATGTCGTTGAAGGAACTCGCCTGAGGGTTGACGTGGTTTCCGATCAGGGAGCCACGCTATCCATGACGGGATCGCTGGAGGACCTCGAAGCAACCGTCGAGGTCGACGGCGTTCTCGCGGAGAACCCAGCTCTCCGAAGCAATATGTGGTCATATGCGAAGGCCTGGTACGTCGCGCACACGGTATCAAACGCAGACGCCTTGAGCATTGCTGATCCCGATGCCCAGGCGGCCGCCCTGAAGCTCGTGGACGAGACTCGCCAGATCGCCCAGAAGCGGGCTGAGTCGTACGCGAAGACTGCGCAGTGGATCGCAGACGTTGCTGATGATCTGTCCCAACTTGATGTCGAGACCGCATGGTGTTCGTCCTGCTTCTCCAAAGCGCAGCACCGCAAGTCCAATCGGCCTGGCGGTCAGCTACCCGTGTTCGTGTGTCAGGGATGCGGATCGCCGACCCTGCCGTGCGTTGCGGTCGGATGCGACAACATGGCTGTGCGCGAACGAGGCGCACTCAGGATTCCGCGATTCTGCGCCGAGCACCGCCACGACATCTCTGGGTTCGAGAAAGCGCAGGGTACGATCGGCGAGCTTCACGACTACGAGGATTACCTTCAATACGAGAAGCCCAACCTCGACAGAGCATCCAAGGTCGTGGTCGGCGGCGCTGTCGCTGTGGGCGTGGCAGTCCCCCTTGGTCTCCTAGCTGCGCCCGCGATCGGAGGTGCGATCGGTTCGCTGGGAATGTTCGGCGGGCTGTCAGGTGCGGCGGCCACGTCTCACGGGCTCGCTCTGCTTGGAGGCGGAAGCCTTGCTATGGGTGGGCTCGGAATGGCCGGCGGCACGGCCGTCGTGACGGCCGTCGGAGCGGCCGTGGGTGGTGCGCTCGGCGCGTCGGTCGTCAACGCCTATTTGCGAGAGGACAGGTCATTCCGAATTGAGCTTCTCCGGCCAGGAAACGGAGGTGTCCCCGTACTGGTCGCGAATGGCTTCTTGACGGATGGCAAGTCCGACAAGTGGGGCGGATGGAAGGCGATCGTCACCGACCGCTATCCAGATTCCCCTGTTTACCGTGTGCACTGGGGAGCGAAGGAGCTTCGCGACTTCGGCCTCCTGGGCGCGAGCGCTTTCGGCAAGGCCGGAGGTGTCGCGGCGGCGAAGGCCGCGGCCGCGACCGCCACGAAGGCGGGCGCGAAGGTACTTGGGAACCTTGTCGGCCCGGCGATGATTGCCACGGACCTCGCAAAAAACCCATGGCACGTTGCGAAGAGTCGCGCGGACAAGACGGGCGTGATCGTCGGCGACTTGCTTGCCCGAACCGACGCGGAGTCCTATGTGCTCATCGGACACAGCCTGGGGGCACGCGCGATGGTGGTTGCCGCACAGACATTGGGCACAAAGCCGGGCGGGCCAAGGATCGAGTCCGCGCATCTGCTGGGGGCCGCGATCGGTGCCAAGAGCAACTGGGACAGCCTCACTGCCGGGGTTGACGGCGTCGTCTATGGATATCACTCGAGCACGGACAATGTACTCAAGTACGTGTACAAGAGCGCCCAAGGAGGAGAGACAGCTGCTGGGCTAGGCGGCTTCATCCCCGATTCGAGCAAGCTGCAGAACGTTGACGTCTCAGCCGATGTGAAGACGCATTTCGACTACCAAGACAACGTCCGACTCCGCTGATCGAAGGGGCTGTATCGGCCGAGCACTGGCGCTCCGCCCTCATCGGGGCCGAGCGCCACCGCACGGCGTACTAGTCTCCTCGCGGCCCCCGGCCGATGATCGTCTGCGGCACCACCCACTCCCGCATGCGCGGGAGGTTCCCCAACGGCGACCACAGGCCGATGTGCTCCTTGTCCAGCACGATGCCGGCGACGCCATGCTGCCCCAGGGACTCCAGGTAGTCGATCGCCTGTGGGGTGGGCAGTGACAGCACCACCGACGCGTCCTGGCCGAGCTGGGTCGCGGACTCCAGCGCGCGGTCACGGCAGCTGTAGACGCAGATGACCGGCCCCATCCCGGGCGGCTGCACGGCGTACGGGGTGGGGGAGTCCGGCGCGCCCCGATTCACGAAGAACCAGAGTCCGAGTCGGGCGGCCGCCTGCCACACGGCGATCTGACCCGCGTCATCTCTGGAGTCGGCGGCAAGGCGATCCAGTTCTGTCACCAGCACCGGTGCGTTGTCGAAGTTGTTCATTCGTGCTCCCATCACCATCATCGCAGGCGTGGCATATGCACATGTAGCGCCGGGCGTGGCCCGGAATTGCGTAACAAGTCGCGCTATTTCACATTGCGGCGGCATGCGACGACATCGGCGAACCGGGGACGGTGGCGATTTCTAGGGTCGATGACTACCAAGTCTTCCCCCAGCAAGGAGCCACACATGTCCTCGATCCACCGCCTCACTCCACCGGGCATCGCGCTGCTTGGTGCCGCGCTTCTGCTCTCCGCCTGTGCCCCCGCCGGAGCGGTGAGCAGCGGGTCCGGCGAACAGCCCAACAGCAGCAGCGCATCGCCCGTCACGGGCGGGACGCTCACCTTCCTCGAATCCCAGATCCCCACCTGTCTCTACGCCGGCGGCGGCGGGTTCTACCCGAACGCGACGCTGATCAACCAGCTCGGCGACAAGCTCACCTACCAGGACCCCGAGACGCGGGAGATCACCCCGTGGCTCGCCACCGAATGGGAGGTGAATGCGGACGCCACCGAGTACGTCTTCCACCTCCGCGATGACGTCACCTTCTCCGACGGATCGCCGCTGACGGCGGAGGTCGTGGCCCTCAACTTCGACCACTTCGGACTCGGAGACGAGGCTCTCGGGCTCTCGAAGCAGGAGTTCGTCTCCAACTACGTCAGCAGCGAGGTGGTGGACGAGCACACCGTGAAGTTCACCTTCAGCGCTCCCAGCCCCGGCTTCCTGCAGGCGACGAGCGTCGTGGGAGCCACGATCGTGGCCAAATCCACCGCCGAACTGCCCTACGAAGAGCAGTGCCAGATCGACAACTACGTGGCCTCGGGCCCCTTCACGGTCTCCAACGTGGTGCCCGAGCAGCAGTACGACCTCGCCGCCCGCGACGACTACGACTGGGCTCCGGCCGCCGACGAGCACCAGGGCCGCGCCTACCTCGACGCGATCAGCGTGATCGTCACCCCCGAGGACAACGTCCGCATCGGCGCCCTGACGTCCGGCCAGGCCGACGCGATCCGCGCGGTTCAGGTCTACGACGTCGCCAACATCGAAGCGGCCGGCAGCACGGTCTACTACGCGCCCACCAACGGCGTGAACCCGCAGTTCGCGCTGCGTCCGGGCAACCCGCTCCTCGCCGACATCCAGGTGCGTCAGGCGCTGCAGAAGGCGACCGACGTCGAGACCGCCGTCAAGACGATCTACCTCGGCAAGTTCGACGTCGCCACCTCCGTGCTGAGCCACGGTGCGACGGGTTACGTGGACCTCTCCGACAAGCTCGGTTACGACCTCGAGGGCGCCAAGAAGCTCCTCGACGAGGCCGGCTGGGTGGAGGGCGCCGACGGCATCCGCGCGAAGGACGGCGTGAAGCTGGAGCTCACCACGTGGCCCGGTGCGGTGTTCCCGCTCAACCAGCAGCTGGACGAGCTGATCGCCGAGCAGTGGAAGCTCGCCGGCGTGCAGCTGAACATCGTGACCCCCGACCAGGCCACCGCCACGGCCGGGTCCAAAGACCCGCTGCAGCAGCCGGTCGCCATCACGCACGTGGGTCGTGTCGACCCCGACGTGATCTGGTCGAACTTCGGCTCAAAGTCCAACCGCAACGCCCTCGGCTTCACCGCCGAGACGGCTGACGCCACGCTGGACGCCCTGCTCACCGACATCACCCGCCTGCCCACCACGGAGGAGCGTTACGCGAAGGCTGCCGAGGCGCAGGAGTACCTCATCGACCAGGCCTACGTCATCCCGCTCTACGAGCTGCCGCAGACCTACGCGGCGCAGAGCAAGGTGCACGGTCTCAGCTGGGAGGCGGTCGGTCGCGTCGACCTGACCGACGTCTGGCTGCAGCAGTAGGTCACCGACGGAGAGCAGGAAGGAGAAGAGACGATGGCACGTTATCTGATCGGACGGGTGCTGCAGGCGCTGCTGGTGTTGTGGATTGCCTACACCGCCACCTTCTTCCTGCTCTCCGTCCTCCCCGGCGACGGAATCATGATCAAGTTCGAGAGCCCGGAGATGGGACTCTCGGCGGCGGAGATCGAAGCGATCCGCCAGTACTACCACGTGGATGATCCCACCCTTATCCAGTACCTCAACGCGGTGATCGGGACGCTGCAGGGAGACCTCGGCTACTCGATCCAGAACGCCGTCCCGGTGCGCGAGCGCCTGGCCACCGCAGTGCCGCAGACCCTCTCGGTCGCGATTCCGGCCTTCGTGCTGGCCGTGGTCCTCGCGGGTGTCTTCGCCCTGCTCGCCGGATTCGCCCGCTTCGCCTGGCTGCGCCGGTTCATCCAGTCGATCCCGTCGCTGCTCGTGTCGCTGCCCTCCTTCTGGGTGGGTCTGCTGCTGATCCAGGTGTTCTCGTTCCAGCTCGGCTGGGTTCCGATGATCAACCCGAACCCGGTCCAGGCCCTCGTGCTGCCGATCATCACGCTCGCGATCCCGATCTCGGCCCCGCTCGCGCAGATCTTCCTGCGCAGCCTCGAAGACGCCCAGAGTCGGCCGTTCGTGCAGGTGGTGCACGCGAAAGGTGCCGGTCGGTGGTGGGTGCTCTCGCGTCATACCGCGAAGAACGCCCTGCTGCCGACGCTCACGATGGCGGGCCTGATCTTCGCCGACATCCTCGCCGGCTCGGTCGTGGTGGAGACGGTGTTCGGCCGACCCGGCATCGGCCGGCTGATGTCCGACGCCGTCGCGTCCCAGGACCTGCCCGTCATCCAGGCCGTGGTGATCATCGCCGCCGCCCTGTTCGTCACCGTCAACCTGCTGGTGGATCTGCTCTACCCGATCCTCGATCCCCGGCTGCGGCGCCAGTGGACCGCGACGGAATCCCGCTCCCTCGACACCCGACAGGAGGTGGTGGCATGACCGCCGCCGTGACCCTGCGCTCATCCGGCACCGAGGCGGTGCGCGTCGCCCATCGCATCGAGAAGCGCCGCATCGCGCTGCCGTCCATCACGCTCATCCTGGCCTGGCTCGTGATCGCCGTGGTCGTCGTGTGGGCCATCGCGCCCTGGTGGCTGGCTCCGTCCGGACCCTACGACCCCGTGGCCGGCGGCCTCACCGGCCCGAGTGTCGCCCACCCCTTCGGCACCGACCAGGTGGGGCGCGACCAGCTCGCGCGCGTCATCTTCGGAGCCCGCGAGTCGCTGCTGGGTGCCGGTATCGCGGTCACCATCGGCCTGGGCCTCGGCGTGCTCCTCGGTGCGATCTCCGGATCCGTCGGCGGCGTGGTCGACACGATCATCATGCGCATCGTCGACGTGCTCCTGGCGGTCCCCGGTCTGTTGCTGGCGCTCACGCTGGTCGCGCTCCTGGGTACCGGGACGATCAACACCGCCATCGCGGTGGGCATCGGATCCATCGCCGGATTCGCACGCCTCGTGCGCAGCGAGGTGGTGATGGTCCGCGAGACCGAGTACGTGGAGGCCGCCTACAGCTCCGGCGGGTCATTCGTCACCGTGCTGTTCCGCCACATCCTGCCGAACTCGCTGCTTCCCGTGCTCGCACTGTTCGCGCTGCAGTTTGGTGGGGCGATCCTTGCGCTGTCCACGCTCGGCTTCCTTGGCTACGGCGTCCAGCCGCCGGATCCCGAGTGGGGAATGATCATCGCGCAGGGACGCAACCTGCTGAGCTCCGCGCCGTGGGTGACCGCGTTCCCGGGCCTGGTGATCCTGCTCGTCGTGCTGTCGTCCAACCGCATCAGTCAGTCCCTGGGGGTGCGCCGATGAGCGCCTTGGAAGTTCGCGATCTGGTCGTCGGCTACGAGACGCGACGCGGTCGGGTGATCGCGGTCGACGGCATCGACATCACCATTCAGCCCGGCGAGACCGTGGCGCTGGTGGGCGAAACCGGCTCCGGCAAGACGACCGCTGCTCTCGCCTCGATCGGCCTGCTGCCGCAGGGGGCCAAGCTGTTGCGCGGATCCGTGACCCTCGGTCGCACCGACATCACGCGACTGCGGGGCAAGCGGCTGGAGCGTCTGCTCGGCAAGGAGGTGGGCCTGATTCCGCAGGATCCGACCGCGTCGCTCGACCCGCTCAAGCCCATCGGGTGGCAGATCGGCGAAGTGCTCCGCATTCACGGCGAGCGCTCGCGGGACCGCATCGACGAGGAGGTGCACGTGCTCCTGGAGCGTGTCGGACTCGCCGACGCGAAGCGCATCGCGCAGTCCTACCCGCACGAGCTGTCCGGCGGTCAGCGCCAGCGCGCGCTCATCGCCGGCGCGGTCGCGCTGCGGCCCGCGCTCATCGTTGCCGACGAGTCCACCAGCGCCCTCGATGTCACCGTGCAGCGCCGCGTGCTCGACCTCATCGACGAGATCCGTCGCGAGGACCGCAGCGGCGTGCTTCTGGTCACCCACGATCTGGGAGTTGCAGCGGAGCGCGCGGACCGCATCATCGTGCTGCGCCATGGCGTGGTGGAGGACGACGGACCCATCGACGTGATCCTCGGCGGACGCGCGGGGGAGTACACCCGCACCCTCGTGGCCAATGCGCCCGCGCTCAACACCCCGCCATTCCGCGATCCGCTGCCGCTGACCGACGCGGAGCCCGAGATCGTCGTGAAGGGTCTGGTCAAGCGCTTCGGCGCCCAGCGCGGGAAGGACGCGGTCGCCGCCGTCAACGACGTGTCCTTCACGGTGGCGCGCGGCACCACGCACGCCATCGTGGGGGAGTCCGGATCGGGGAAGTCGACCATCGCGCGGATCCTGATGGGGTTCGAGTCGGCGACGAGCGGGTCCGCCGTGGTGGCGGGCCGTGATGCCACCACGCTCGCCCGCGGCGAGCGGAAGGAGTTCTGGCGCCACGCCCAGTACGTGTACCAGAGCCCCTACGCATCGCTGGATCCCACGATGAGCGTGCTGGACATCGTGGCGGAGCCGCTGATCCGCTTCGGCATCGCCGACCGACGCGCCGCGCGCGTGCAGGCGGCCGAGCTGCTGCATCGAGTGGCCCTCGATGAGCGCTACCACGATCGCCGTCCGCGTGAACTCTCCGGAGGCCAGCGTCAGCGCGTCGCGATCGCTCGGGCGCTGGCTCCGAACCCCCGTGTCGTGATCCTCGACGAGCCGGTGTCCGCGCTCGACGTCACCGTTCAGGCGCAGATCCTCGACCTTCTCGAGGAGTTGCAGCGCGAACGCGGCCTCACCTACGTCTTCATCTCCCACGACCTCGCCGTGGTGCGCCGTCTCTCCGACACCGTCACGGTGCTGCGGCGCGGTGAGGCCGTGGAGCAGGGTCCGGTGCGCTCCGTGTTCGAGGACCCGCAGCACGAGTACACGCAGGCCCTGCTCGACGCGATCCCGCGCGTCGTGCTCGACCTGTTCGAGATCTGATCCCCCATCCGCTGACCCACACAAACCCTTGGAGAATCCATGTCATCGCTGCCCGTGGACGTGATCGATCAGATCGCGTCCGTGCCCGCCGACCTCGACGCCGTGCGTCGTCGTCGGCCCGATACGCGCGAGTACGCGCAGAAGTACTTCGAGTCGATCTTCGAGCCCATCGACGACTCGCAGCTCGTCGTCAGCGACCGCTGGCTGCTGGCCGCGTTCGTCACGCGACTGACGGCGGACGACGCGACGGCCGCGTACTACGCGGGCGAGGCTCGTCGCGTCGCTCCCGAGCAGGCGGAGGCCGTGCTGGCCGCCGCCGAGCGCTGGGTCACGTCTGGTCCGTTCGGCCACTACGCCGAGCCCGGTCTCGCCGGGGAGAACACCGACGGACTGCGGCTGCAGGCCGAAGACGTCGACGGCATCGAGCCTCGCCTTGCTGCGGGTCTCGCTCACGCCCACCTCGTGACCTACCGGCTGCGGGAGACCGACGGCTCGTCGCACGATCTGCTGCTGAACGCCGGGTGGAGCATCGACGGCATCGTCACGCTCTCGCAGGTGTTCGCCTTCCTCGCTTTCCAGCAGCGCGTCATCGCCGCGCTCACGGTGCTGAAGGCGGTGGCGGCATGAGCGTTGTCGAGACCGCGGCTCTCACCTACGAGCTGCCCCACCCGGACGTGTTCACCACCGAGCAGGTGGGCTGGGTGCCCTGGCTGAAGCCGCCGACGCGTGACGAGCTCACACAGCGCCAGATCGACGGTCTGGACGACGAGCGTCGAGCGGCGAGCCCGTACTTCCGGCTGCTGGCGCGGGATCCCGAGCTGCTCTACAACCGCACGCGCACCGACAAGGGCATCTTCTACAACGAGGACGCGGGCGCTCCCCGTGCCGACCGCGAGCTCGCGGCTGCGGTGGCCTCGCGCGTCAACGGCTGCGTGTTCTGTGCGTCGGTGCACGCGCGCTTCTCCGGCAAGCTCTCTCGCCGCGAGGAGGACATCGCGCGGCTTCTGGAGGAGGGCGTCGACGCGGACCTCGGTCCGCGCTGGAACGCCGTCAAGGACGCGGCCATCGCGCTGACGCAGACCCCGATCGCGCTGACCACTGCGCACGTCGAGGCGCTGCAGGCTGAAGGGTTCGACACGCTGTCAATCCTGGACGTGCTGCAGGGTGCGTCGTTCTTCAACAACGCGAACCGTCTGATGCTCACCCTCGGTCGCGCCGTGAAGCCGGGTGTGGAGATCGACCCGTCCTGACGACGAAAACACAGCGGGGCGGGGATCCGTGATCCCCGCCCCGCTGTCGTGTCAGCCGCTTACTGCGCGGCGACCTCCTGCGCGCCCTTGAAGTAGAGCGTGCTGAGCGGGGTCAGCGTCCAGCCCTCCACCGTGGGGGCGAACATCACGTTGCGCGCGCGGTAGTAGGTGTTGATGAGGGCGCTGTCCTGGCCGACGAGGATGTCCTCGGCCTGGTGCATCAGCTCGGCGCCCTTCGCGGCGTCGGTCTCCGAGTTGATCTGGGTGAGCAGCGCGTCGAACTCCGGGTTGGAGTACTTCGCGTTGTTCAGCTCGGAGCCGGTGGCCCATCCGGCGAGGAAGGTCATCGGGTGCAGGTAGTCGCCGCCCCAGCCCATCGCCGCGATGTCGAAGTTGCCGGCCTTGATGCCGTCGTAGTAGACCTTCCACTCCTGGGTGGTGATGGTCATGTCGATGCCGAGATTCTTCTTCCACATCTGCTGCAGCGCCTCGGTGACCTTCTTCACGGTGTCATCCGTGTAGTACGACAGCTCGATCGGCGGCAGGCCTTCACCGTTGGGGTAGCCGGCCTCGGCGAGCAGCTTCTGCGCGGCCTCGATGTCGCCGGTGGGCTTGATGCCCCAGTCCGGACGGTCCTCGGTGAAGTCCTTCCCGTCCAGCACGTAGCCGGGCGCGACGATGCCGGTGGCCGGCTTGTCGGTGGACTGGAGCACCTTGTCGATCAGCGCCTGACGGTCGATCGCGAGGCTGAGCGCCTGGCGCACCTTCGGGTTGTCGAAGGGGGCCTTGGTGAGGTTCATGATGAAGTAGCTCGTGCCGAACTGCGGGACGGTGTACAGGTCTTCGCTGTCGGTCTTCAGGCGGGGCAGATCATCGGTGGGGACCGCGGAGATGCCGTCCACCTGACCCGACTCGAACGCGGTGAGCGCGGTGGCCTGGTCGGGGATCACGCGCAGGGTGATCTCCTCGAGGCTCACCTTGTCCGCGTTCCAGTAGTTGGGGTTCTTCACCAGCGTGATGCTCTTGCCGAACGTCATGTCGCTGACCATGAAGGCGCCGTTGCTGACGTAGGTGTCAGCCTTCTTCGCCCAGGTGTCCGCGTTGCCCTCAACGACGTCCTTCTTGACGGCGTTGAATGGGTACATGTTCAGCATCGGCAGGAAGAACGGCGTCGGCGTCTTCAGCTTCACGACGAACGTGTCCGCGTCGGGGGCCGAGATGCCCACGGCCGACTCGTCGCCCGTTCCGGCGTAGAACTCCGCGGCACCGACGATGTAGTCGGTGAGGAGGTTCGCGTACTGTCCGGCCAGATCCTGGTCGAGCACGCGGAACCACGAGTACCGGAAGTCCTCGGAGGTGAGGGGGCTGCCGTCGGACCACTTCAGGTCGGGACGCAGATGGAAGGTGTACTCGAGGCCGTCGGCACTCACGTCCCAGCTCTCGGCGAGGCCGCCCACCAGTTCGTTCTTGGCGTCATAGGTGACGAGCGGCTCGAACGTGTTCATGATGACGGGCGACGCGAAGCTGTTGCTCGTCACTCCCGGGTCGAGGCTGTCGGCCTCCTCGTTGACGGCGAACACGATCTTCTGGTCGGCCGCGGCTGTGTCATCGCCTCCGCCGCCGGTGTCCCCGGCGGAGCAGCCGCTGAGCAGCAGGGCCGCGACCGCCACGAGCGCCGTGGCGCCCAGAGCGAGCTTCTTCATTGCGTTACTCCTTCGATGTTGGTGTTGCTGTGTGACGGGCGCGAACCCGTCACGAGACCATGTGGCAGGCGACCTGATGTCCGTCGCCGACATCGCGCATCTCCGGCACGACGTTCGCGCAGATGTCCTGTGCGAGCGGGCAGCGGGTGCGGAAGCGGCATCCGCTGGGCGGCGTGATGGGGCTCGGGAGGTCGCCGTCGATGGATGCCTCGACGCGACGGCTCGATGCGGCCGGATCAGCGATCGGCACGGCGCGCAGCAGACCCTGTGTGTACGGGTGCAGCGGGTTGCGGTAGATCTCCTCGCTCTCGCAGAGCTCCACCAGCTGGCCGAGGTACATCACCCCGACGCGATCGGAGACATGCCGCACCATCGCGAGGTCGTGCGCGATGAAGAGGTACGTGATCCCGCGCTCCTCCTGGAAGTCGCGCAGCAGGTTGATCACCTGCGCCTGCACGGAGACATCCAGCGCGGAGATCGCCTCGTCGGCGATGACCACGCGCGGGTTGAGGATGAGCGCCCGCGCGATCCCGATGCGCTGACGCTGGCCGCCGGAGAACTCGTGCGGATACCGGGAGACGTGCTGTCCCGACAGGCCGACGGCCTCGAGCATGTCGCCCACGAGGTCTCGTGCGGCGCGCGCATTGCGGACGATGCGCTGCGCGATCAGCGGCTCCGCGATGATCTCGCCCACCGTCATGCGATCGTTCAACGACGATGCGGGGTCCTGGAAGATCATCTGGATCTTCGGGCGGATCGGCCGCAGCTCACGATCCTTCATGCGCGCGATGTCGACGCCCTCCAGCCGGATGCTTCCCGCGGTCGGCTCGTACATCCGGATGACGGTGCGCGCAACGGTCGACTTGCCGCAACCCGATTCGCCGACCAGCCCGAGCGTCTCGCCGGCGCCCACCGAGAAGCTGACCCCGTCCACGGCGTGCACGACGGCTCCGCGCTTCCCGCTCACCGGGAAGTGCTTGACCAGGCCCTCCACCTCAAGCATGAGCGCTCCTCACCTCGGTCAGCGGGTTGTTCTCCGCCGGTGCCTCCGGCGACAGCAGGTGACAGTGCGACACGTGGGTGTCGGACAGCCGAGTGGCCGGCGGCGGAGTGGTCTGACAGATCTGGCGCGCGTAGGCGCAGCGATCTGCGAACGCGCAGCCCTGCGGCGGGAACATCAGATCGGGCGGCGTACCCGGAATCGACTCGAGGCGCTGCTCGCGATCACCGTCGATGCGGGGAACGGAGGCGAGCAGGCCGAGCGTGTAGGGGTGGGCCGTGTGGGAGAAGATCTCATCCAGCGTCCCCTCCTCCACGATCGTCCCGCCGTACATCACCGCGACGCGTGAGCACACCTCGGCGACGACTCCGAGATCGTGCGTGATGAAGATGACGCTCATGCCGAGCTCCGCCTGCAGGCGGCGCAGGATGCGGAGGATCTGGTCCTGGATGGTGACGTCCAGTGCCGTGGTCGGCTCATCGGCGATGAGCACCTCCGGCTTGCAGGCGAGCGCCATCGCGATCATCACGCGCTGGCGCATGCCGCCGGAGAACTCGTGCGGGTACGACGAGTACCGCCGCTCCGGCTCGGGGATGCGCACCATGCGGAACAGCTCGAGGACGCGCTCCTTGGCCTCCGCCTTCGACATCTTCTCGTGCGTGTCCAGGAGTTCGCGCACCTGCTTGCCCACCGGGATCAGCGGGTTGAGGCTCGACATCGGGTCCTGGAACACCATCGAGATGCGCTTGCCACGCACCGCGCGCAGCTGCGCGTCGGAGAGCGTCGCGAGGTCTTTGCCGTCGAAGCGGACCGATCCGCCGACGATCTTCCCGCCGTGCGCGAGCAGCTGCATGATCGACATCGCCGTGACGCTCTTGCCGCTGCCCGACTCGCCGACGATGCCAAGGATCTCACCCGGAGCCAGATCGAAGCTGACGCCGCGCACCGCCTTGACCTCACCCTTTCGGGTGAAGAAGGAGGTACGCAGATCGTCGACCTCGAGGACGTTCGCGCTCATGGCATTCACCTGTTCTGCCGGGGGTCGAGGGCGTCGCGAAGACCGTCGCCGATGAAGTTGAAGGCGAACATCAGGATGCAGATCGCGCCAGCCGGGATGAACAACTGGAACGGCGCCGAGCGCAGCGTCGCGAGGGCGTCGTTCGACATCGTGCCCAGGCTCGCCATGGGCGGCGCGACGCCGAGGCCGATGAAGCTCATGAACGCCTCGATGAAGATGGCGGAGGGGATGAGCATGGTCGCCGTCACCACGATGGAGCCGGTCACGTGCGGAATGATGTGCTGGCCGAGGATGCGCGCGTCGCTCGTTCCCATGGTCTTCGCGGCGGCGACGAACTCGCGCTGGCGGATGGTGAGCACCTGTCCCCGCACCACGCGGGCCATATCGACCCAGTACACGGTCGACAGCGCGATCACGATGCTCAGGAACCCGCTGGAGCCGGCCATCAGCACCTGGATGAGGACGACGTAGAGGATGAGCGGGATAGTGCTGACGATGTCGACGATGCGCATCATCACGGCATCCACGTTTCCGCCGATGTAGCCCGAGATCCCGCCGTAGATCACCCCGATCACGAGGTTCACCGCCATCGCGATGAGGGCGATCAGCAGGGAGATGCGCAGGCCGAACATGAGCCGGGTGAGCATGTCCCGACCGAGACCATCGGTGCCGAGCACATGATCGGTGTTCCACATGGTGGTGGAGTTCGTGACGGTCTTGCCGTCCTGCATCAGGGTCGGCGGCTTCACGCGGTAGTTGATCGTGAGCTCCTCACCGCCGCCCACGTCGAACGTCATCCGCTTGGCGACGGGGTCGTCCTCGCCGCCGCCGAAGGTGCCCACGAGGTGACCGCCGCCGTCGAGCTCCACCAGCGTCAGGTTCTGCGTCGCGACGAAGAACCGCCCGTCCACCTCCGTGGCCTGCATCACGGGCGGAAGGCTGACGTGGTCGAGGTTCTGCTCGTCGTACGAGTAGGGCGACAGCGCCGGACCGATCAGCGCGAACAGCGCCATGATGACGACGACCACCACGCCCGTCACGGCGGACGGGCGACGCAGGAAGCCGGTGATCGCCCGGCGCGCGAAGGACTCGCTGGGTCGGCGCAGCTGTTCCGCATCCTGCGGTGCTCGTGTGGCCGGCGCCCAGGGGTCGAGGGGGGCTGTGGTCGTCGAAGTCATGAGACGAACTCCATCCTGCGCTCGCTCATTTCAGCCGAATCCGCGGATCGATGAGGCTGTAGAGGATGTCGACCAGGAACATCATCGCGATGAGGATCGCGGCGTAGAACACGGTGACGCCCATGATGGCGGTGTAGTCGCGGTTCGAAATTGAGTTCACGTAGTGCTGGCCGAGGCCTGGGATGGCGAAGATCTTCTCGATCACGAACGAGCCCGTGATCAGCCCTGCGAGGATCGGTCCGAGCACGGCCAGCACCGGGATCATCGCGTTGCGCAGGGCGTGACGCAGCACGATGGCGCTGGGACGCAGGCCCTTCGCCTTCGCCGTGCGGATGTAGTCCCGCCCGAGCTCCTCCAGGAGGCTCGCCCGTACGAGCCGGGTGATGAACGCCAGCGCGAAACCGCTGCCGGCGATGATCGGCATGATGTATGCCGCCGGGCTGTCCAGTCCGAACGCGGGGAGCACACCGAGCTTCAGCGAGAACACGTACATCAGCAGTGTCGCGATCACGAATGACGGGAGGGCGACACCGATGGTGGCGAGCACCATCGTGATGAAATCCTGCCAGCGGCCGTTGCGCACCGCGGCGATGATGCCGAGGGGGAGGGCGATGAGCAGCGCGAAAGCAACGGTGAGGACGCCGAGTTGCGCCGAGATCGGGAAGCCGGAGCCGATGAGCTCGTTCACCTGCATGCCCTCGTACTTGAACGAGGGGCCGAGGTCCAGCCGCAGCAGACCGAGCATGTAGTTGCCGTACTGCACCATGATCGGGTCGTTCAGGTGATACTTCGCCTGCAGCGCCGCCTCCACCGCGGGCGGCAGGTTGCGATCGGACGTGAACGGACCGCCCGGGATCGCGTGCATCATGAAGAAGGTCAGCGTCGCGATGATCCACAGTGCGACGAGCATGAAGGCGATCCGCTTCAGCACGTACTTAGCCACGGCCACCTCCCCGTCGTCTGGTACCTGAGATTATTCTGCAATCCCACCGTTTCGTACCAACCGAGTCCATAGAATCGACGTAACGTTTCTGCATCGCCCGCTAAATCCGACAATTCGTCCAGATTTTGCCCGTTTCGATGTTGTCTGGGAGGACAGAATGAAGCTCGATGAGACGCATCGCGCCATGATCGACCTGCTTCGGAAAGACGGGCGGATGTCGGTCAACGCGCTCGCGGCCGAGCTGGGCATCTCGCGATCGAACGCCTACCAGCGTTTCGAGCGATTGGTGGAGTCGGGTGTGATCACGCGATTCACCGCCGAAGTGGACCCGCGTGCCGTCGGCTTGGGCGTCTCAGCCCTTGTGTTCGTCACGATCGAGCAGAGCCGCTGGGCGGAGTTTCGGGCCTCGCTCGGAGAGATCCAGGAGCTGGAGCACTTCGCCGTGATCACCGGTGAGCACGACGCGATGCTTCTCGTTCGTGCCACCGACGTGACGGACATTCACCTGCTCGTCTCGGTGCAGCTCGCGCAGTGGCCCTCGATCAAGTCGACGGAGACGGTCTTCCTGATGGACGAGGAGCGGGCGCTCGCGGCCCTGCCAGTCGGCAAGGGGCGTGCTCCCGCCGAGGTGCTCGACGGACAGGCGGCGGGGAAGACCCGTTTCGTGCGCTCGCGGTCGCGCTGAGCGCTGCGACCGAGGTCAGCGCTGATCGCCGACGAGGCCGCGCAGGCGCGCGAGGGTCGCGGAGTCTCGGCGGGCGAGTCCCAGCGCGGTTGCCAGCTCGAGCGCGATGAGCGCCTGGCCGGTGGCGTTGGGGTGGAACGGATCGGCGAGCAGCTGCCAGGGAACGCCGTCGATCCGGTCCCGGCCTCGCTCCTGGAAGCGAGCGAAGACATCGACCAGGATCACCCGATGCGTGCGCGCCACGGCACGCATCGCTTGGGCAAACTCGGGCACACGAGTGCGCTCCGGCGCGTGCAGCTCATCCACCGGGGGCGGGGTGAGCAGCACGGGGATCGCGTCCAGACGTCGGACGCGCGTGACGAAGTCCTCCAACGAGGCGGCGTACTCGTCCGCGGAGATCAGCGGCACCTTGCCCGACGAGGAGCAGTCGTTGGTGCCGATCATCAGCGTCACGATCTGCGGCCGCCATCCCGCGACGCGGTGGTCGAAGTCCGCGAGCAGTTGAGCCGTGCGCCAGCCGCTGATCGCCGTGTTGATCATCGC
Organism: Microbacterium gorillae; assembly: GCF_050990725.1. GTDB lineage: Bacteria > Actinomycetota > Actinomycetes > Actinomycetales > Microbacteriaceae > Microbacterium > Microbacterium gorillae_A. The sequence continues at coordinate 4,437,594 of NZ_CP158844.1, read as the reverse complement.
GTCGCGGGAGCGCCCGAGATCTCCGCGCACCAGCTCATGCAGGTGGTCGACGTAGTTGCGGGCACCCTGCGTGTGGACGAGGCCGTGCGTGATGGAGTCGCCGGTGAGCACCCACGTGATCGGATCCGTGGCGGACAGCAGCGAACGCAGGCGTCGGGAGTCGGTGTTCCACATGCACACCAGTCTTCCGCCTCGGCGGCGAGGAGTGTGCGGCGTCAGCCGATCTCGCCCGCAGCGACGGCCTCGGCGTACGCCGCGACACGGGGGAGGTGGTGGGCGCCGTAGAAGTCTGCGGCAGTGAGGCGATCGGCGTCCCCGGCCGCGGGCGACTCGTGACGCGACACCGCGATGACGGCGAGCGCGTGCATCCAGCCGCCGGCAAGCGTGCCCAGCAGCATCAGGTACGGAACGCTGACAGCCGCGGCGTCACGAGGCGAGGTCGCGAAGCCGAGGAGATCCGTCGTCGCCTGGCGTGCTGCCTCCACGGCGCGCTCCAGTCGTCGCGCGGTGCGCGTGGCGACCGGGTCGGGCAGTGCACCGAGCTCGGCGATCGTGCCCTCGATCGACGCGAGCAGCGCGGCGGCGGTGGCACCGCCGTCGCGGATCGTCTTGCGACCGACCAGGTCGTTCGACTGGATCGCCGTGGTGCCCTCGTAGATGGGGGTGATGCGCGCGTCGCGATAGTGCTGGGCGGCGCCGGTCTCCTCGATGTAGCCCATGCCGCCGAACACCTGGATGGCATCGCTGGTGAGACGCAGCGCCTCCTCCGTGGTCCAACCCTTGAGGATCGGGACGAAGAACTCCGCCATCGCGCGCAGCGACGCGTCATGCTCGCTGCGATCCAGCAGATCGGCGGAGTAGACGCCGAGCGCGCGCATCGCGAAGATCTCGCTGGACGTGGACAGCAGCAGGCGACGAACGTCAGGGTGTTCGGCGATGGTCGCGCCCGCGGGGCGATCCAGCACCGGCCCCTGCACGCGCATGGCGGCATACGCGCGAGAGAGCTGCTGCGCGCGATCGGCGATGCCCGTGGCCTGGAATCCCATGCCGGCGCGTGCGGAGTTCATCATGATGAACATGCCGGCCAGGCCTCCGCCGACCTCGCCGACGAGGTATCCAGTGGCGTCCTCGTACGACAGCACGCAGGTGGGGGAGCCGTGGATGCCGAGCTTGTGCTCGATCGAAACGGTGGTGACGGCGTTGCGGGCGCCGAGCGATCCGTCGGGGTTCGGCAGGAACTTGGGCGCCACGAACAGCGACAGCCCCTTGGCACCGGCGGTAGCATCGGGCGTGCGTGCGAGCACGAGATGCACGATGTTGTCAGCGACATCGTGGTCGCCCCAGGTGATGAAGATTTTCTGCCCGGAGATGCCCCAGCTGCCGTCACCGCGGGGCGTCGCCAGGGTGCGGATGGCGCCGAGATCCGTACCGGCCTCGGGCTCGGTGAGGTTCATCGTCCCGGTCCACTCACCGGAGACGAGGCGGGTGAGGTACATCTCGCGCAGCTCATCCGATGCGTGCGCGTCGAGGGCGTGGATCTGTCCCGCGGTGAGCAGCCAGCACAGCGCGAACGCGGCGTTGGAGCCGTTCCAGATCTCGCCGAGACCGGCGCGGATCGCGCCGGGCAGTCCGTCACCACCCGCGGATTCCGGCGCTTCCGCGCTGACCCAGCCTGCCTCGACGAACTGGCGGTACGCGGCGGCGAACCCCTCGGGCAGGTGCACCTGACCGTTCTCGAACCGCGCGCCCTCTCGATCGCCCACTGTCTCCAGCGGGGCGAGCACCGCGCTTGCGAAGTCGCCGGCACCGGTGAGCACCTCGACGCCGTCCTCGGCGGAGAGCGCGCCGTCCGTGGCGCGGTGGACGATGTCCTCGCCGAACAGTTCGGTCAGCAGGAATGCGTAGTCCTCGATGGGTGCGCGGTACTCGGATGCGTCGGCCACGACATGCTCCTCAGGGCGATAGGTGAGACTGAGGTTCAGTGTACGTGACACGCCGTCTCATGACAATGGCTGGCGAGAGCCGCCGGAGGCGGTGTGGGTCCTGAAGCGCGGCCGCCTGTTACCGGCGGGACTCCGGGGGGAGTGGCGTCTCGGCGGGGACGAAGGCCGGGGCGACGCGCGCCGGGGGTCGTGCCGCCTCCGCTGCGCGGGCGCGTGCCTGCCGCCGCCGCATGATGACGAAGGTCGCCGCACCGGCAAGCGCCAGCAGCACCAGCCAGGGGAGCGCGACGCTCAGGTTCAGCAGAGTGTCCGACCAGAACCCGACGAACCCGTTCCACCCGACCGCGAGGGCGTCGCCGACCGTCTCCGGCTTCGACGAGTCGGGTCCGCCATTTCCGCCGATGATCAGGGTGATCGTGCTCATGGCGACTTTGTCGGCCATGGCTCGCAGCTCGGATTCGATGCTCTCCAATTTGGTCTGCCGGTCGCTCAACGACTCCTCGAGCTCGGCCAGATCCTTCGGCGTGGTGGCAGCGGCGAGCCACGTTTCGTAGCGCTCCACGGACGTGCGCAGGGAACTTGCCCGCGCCTCGAGGTCGCGCTGCGCGGTGCCCACGTCCTCCGATGCCAGCTGCGTCTGCGTGACGGTCCCGATGGTCGCGAGCGTCTCGCGCACGTCGTCGATCTTCGCCACCGGAATGCGGGCGGTGAGGGTGGCATGCGCTTCGGCGAGGTCTGGCGACGCGTACTCGTCGCGATCTTCGATGCGCCCGCCGGTGGCGAGAACGGCTTCCGTCGCAGCGCGCGACGCGTCGATGGGATCGGCCGCCGTGATCCAGATCGTGCCGGTGATGATCTCGGCGGCGTCAGCAGGGGCGTCGGCTGCCGCCGGCTGGGCGTCGGCGGGCTGTACGCCGGCCGGCTGGGCCGCTGAACCGGCCGAATCCGAGCTCGATGCAGAGCACCCGGTAAGCAGGATCGCGGCCGTGAGAAGTGCTGCGGCAAGCGATCGGCGTCGTTGCGTGATCGTCATGCCGTCACGCTAGATCGCCGCCCACCCCCGGGGCTATGGCCTGCGATCACGATCGGATTGCCGTCCGATCACAGCTCGGCCACGCTCAGGTGACGGTGGGATAACGGCCGGTGAGATCCGAATCCGGCGGGGCCGCCGCACGCAGGAAACGTTCCATGGCGGCAGGGGCCGCGGCGAGCGGAACCCCCACTCGGCGAGAGAGGTTCACGGTGCGGCGGAGGTCGGCGGCCAGGCGATCGCCGCGGAGCGCCGGACGGCCAGACAGCACTGTCTGTGGCACCACCGCCACGCCCACCTCTCGTTCGACGAAACGCAGCACCGCGTCCATCTCGGCACCCTCGACGGCGATCGTGGGCACGAGACCGGCGGAGGCGAACGCGGCGTCCGTCGCGAGGCGCAGGTCGTAGCCGCGGTGGAACATCACCAGAGGCATCGCTGCCAGCTCCGCCAGCGTGATTGGCGTCGACCCGCCGGGCTCGCGTGCGGCCGGGGACGCCAGCACCAGCTCCTCGGTGAACAACGGTTCCGAGACGACTGAGGGATCGTCAGGCACGCTCGGTCGCGTCACCGTCAGCGCCAGATCCAGGGCGCCGCCGGCCAGCTCCTCGACCAGCTCGCGCGATCCGGCCTCGCGGATGATCACGTCCACTCCCGGGTGCGCACGCCGAAAAAGTGCGAGCGCATCCGCCACGATCGACACGCACAGGGTCGGCGGCGCCCCCAGTCGCACCCGACCGCGCCGCAACTGTGCGAACTCGTCCATCTCCTGACGTGCTGCCTCCGCATCGGCGAGCATGCGTCGTGCGATCGGCAGGAGGGCTTCTCCCTCGGTGGTGAGCGTTGCTCCGGTGCGGCCACGCGTGAACAGATTCACGCCCAGTTCCGCTTCCAGCGCCGCGATCTGCCGGGACAGCGAGGGCTGGGAGAGGAAGAGCTCATCGGCGGCGTGGGTGAAGTGCCTGTTGCGCGCTACCGCTTCGAAGGCGACGAGGTGAGCGAGCTGCATACGCAAAGCGTATGGGAATCAGAAGAACTATGCATTGGAGTAATTCTCCGCACGCTCCTAGCGTCGATGGCATGAGCACAACTCTTCGCGCCGAGCGGCAACTGACCACCTCCGTCCTCGTCATCGGAACCGGCGGTGCGGGGCTCCGCGCTGCGATCGAGCTGGCCGAGCGCGGCATCGACGTGCTGGCCGTCGGCAAGCGTCGCAAACACGACGCGCACACCACGCTCGCCGCCGGCGGCATCAACGCCGCGCTGGCCACGATGGATCCCGAAGACAGCTGGCAGCAGCACGCCGCCGACACCCTCCGGGAGTCCTACTTCCTTGCGGATCCGGGCATCGTCGAGGTTGTCACCCGCAATGCGCCGCGCGGTATCGAAGACCTGGAGCGGTGGGGTATGCCCTTCGCTCGCGAGGAGGGCGGCCGGATCAGCCAGCGCTTCTTCGGTGCGCACACGTACCGACGCACGGCCTATGCCGGCGACTACACCGGCCTGGAGATCCAGCGGACGCTGCTGCGTCGGGCTGCGGAACTGGACGTCCCCATCATCGACAGCGTCTATGTGACGCGGCTCCTCGTCGCCGACGGGCAGGTCTTCGGCGCATACGGGTTCGACGTGGTCGACGGCACTCCGGTGATCATCCACGCCGACGCTGTGATCATCGCCGCGGGCGGACACAACCGGATCTGGCGCTACACGTCCTCGCGTCGCGACGAGAACACCGGCGACTCGTTCCGGCTCGCCGCGCTCGCCGGTGCCCGCATCCGCGATGCGGAGCTCGTGCAGTTCCACCCGTCCGGCATCCTCGAGCCGGTGGAGATGGCCGGCACCCTGGTCTCGGAGGCGGCGCGCGGCGAGGGCGGCATCCTCACCAACGCGCAGGGCGAGCGATTCATGGCTCGCTACGACGCGGAGCGGATGGAGCTCTCCACGCGCGACCGGGTGGCGCTGGCCAACTACACCGAGATCGCAGAGGGGCGCGGAACGGCGAACGGCGGCGTCTGGCTCGATGTCTCGCACCTGCCCCGCGAGACGATCATGACCAAGCTGCCGCGGCTGTATCGCACGATGATCGACCTGCAGATGCTCGACATCACGCAGCAGCCGATGGAGGTGGCGCCCACGGCACACTACTCGATGGGTGGCGTCTGGGTGGATGCCGCCGATCACGGCACCGGCGTGGATGGCCTCTACGCCATCGGCGAGGCGTCCAGCGGGCTGCACGGCGCGAACCGACTGGGCGGGAACTCGCTCATCGAGCTCATGGTCTACGGACGCATCACCGGCGAGGCCGCGGCGGAGTACGCGCGCTCGCGCACGCGGATCCACCGTTCGGCCGAGGCCGTGGCCGAGGCCCGCGAGGAGATGGCGCGGCTGCTGGATCCCGCCGGTGGCGAGAGCGCGCGGGTGCTGCAGCGGGCGATCCGCGACATCATGACCGAGCACGCCGGCGTGGTGCGCACCGAGGAGGGCCTCCGTGAGGGTCTGCGGCGTCTGGCCGAGGTGGAGGAGCGTGCATCCCATGTCTCCGCCCACCCCGACATCGCGGGGTACGACGACCTCGCCCACGCGTACGATCTGCTGGGCTCGCTCCTGGCCGCACGCGCCACGCTCGAGTGCGCCATCGAGCGGCGCGAGACGCGCGGCTGCCATAACCGCGCCGACTTCCCCGACACCGATCCCGCACTGCAGGGGAACATGGTCTGGACTCCCGACGGCGGTGTGGTGTTCGAGGCGCTGCCGGAGGCGCCGGACTCCTTCCGCGAGCTGGCTCTGGCACAGACCTCCTCGGACGTCGCGGGCAAGCTCGTCGAGTGAGATCGGACAGGGGGCCTGCCTTCGGGTGGGCTCCCTGTTCTCCACCTATCCACAGGCCCAGAACGCCGGTGCCGCGCGGGGGTTAGAGTCGGCTCGATCGAGTCGGGGATACTCGATCGGCATTTGGGGAACTCGTCGCGATTCGCAATCGAACGATGGGTGCGTGTGGTGGGTGAAGGGGAGCCTGATGGCGCTATTCAACCGGCGTCGGCGCGACGACGACGAACAGGCGAGTGGTGGCACTGTCGCGGGAATGGCCACCGAAGACGACTCGCTCAGCATGATCGAGGCCCTGTTCGCGTCGCCCGTCGCGTCTTCCGCGCTCCCCGCGGCACTGAGTGGGCCTGCCGAGCCGGCTCGGCGCGCGGCGGCGCACGTCGCCGTCGAATCGGGCATCGGTGTTCCGGTGTTCTCCGATGGCATGTCGCACACCCGGGCCGAGTCCGATCAGGATGCCGATCCCGTCCCTCTCGAGTCCGATCCGGCACTGCCGGAGAACCATGGGCGAAGGTCGTCCGGCCGTCTCGGCACCGAAGAAGAGAGAGCAAGAATGGCAAATCTGGAGCAGTCAGTACAGGACCTCCTGTCGATCGACGGAGCGACGGGCGCAGCGATCGTCGATTCCGGATCGGGGATGGCGCTCGCGGAGGGGGGTCACCCCGGCTTCGATCTCGGTATCGCCGCCGCCGGCAACTCCAACGTGGTGCGCGCGAAACTGCAGACCATGCGCGATCTGGGTCTGACCGCCACGATCGATGACATCCTCATCACGCTGGATCAGCAGTACCACCTGATCAACGTGCTCCACAGTGCCGGAAACGAGGGTCTGTTCGTCTATCTCGTTCTCGATCGCTCGCGGGCCAATCTCGCGCTCGCCCGTCACAAGCTGACCCAGGTGGCGGGGCAGATCCAGATCTGACGCATCGAAGAGCTTGACATGGGGCTGCTTTCTTCAAGAAAGTAGCCCCATGCCTCTTCGCTCCGACTGGTCCGACGCCGGGTGCGTCATCGCCCGCGCCGCCGATGTGCTCGCCGATCCGTGGGTGCTGGTCACCCTGCGGGAGCTGTTCAGCGGACGCCATCGATTCGATGAGCTTCGGGACGCGACCGGCGCGGCCGACAGCGTGCTGTCTCGTCGGCTGCGGACGATGACCGAGGCCGGTCTCGTCGAACGTCACGACAGCGGCGGGTACTGGCTGACGGCGACGGGGGAGCGAACCCTTCCGATCCTGCACGCCTACGCGGGGTTCACCCGAGCGGTCGAACCACCGAACGATGGCGGGCTGCGGATCAGCTGCACTCGGTGCGGGGTGGAGGCTGTCTCGGCGGACTGGTGTCCCGCCTGCGTCGCTCCGCTCGACGCGGAGTCGACTACGTGGATGCGTCCGAGCATGGGTGCGCCGTTCCGCGTCGCCGTGGGGAGCACGCGATGAGCCCTCGGCGCATCCACCCCGCCTGGTTCGTCGCCGGTGCCGCGCTGGTGGCACTGATCGGCGCAGCTGGATTCCGTGCCGCGCCCGGCGTGCTGATGGTGCCGCTGCACGAGGAGTTCGGCTGGTCCATGACGGAGATGAGCCTCGCCGTCACCGTGAACCTCGTGCTCTACGGCCTCACCGCGCCGTTCGCCGCCGGGCTGATGCAGCGCTTCGGGCTCCGCCGGGTGACCACCGCGGCACTCCTGGTCATTGCGGCCGGGTCCGCGCTCACCGTGTTCGCCGACGCTCCGTGGCAGCTGCTGCTGACCTGGGGTCTGCTGATCGGGCTCGGCACCGGCTCGATGGCCCTGGTGTTCGCGGCGACCGTCACCGACACCTGGTTCGTGAAGCGCCGTGGACTGGTCTCCGGCATTCTCACCGCCGGTGGCGCCGCCGGCCAGCTGATCTTCCTGCCCGTGATCGCCACAACCGCCGAAGATCTCGGCTGGCGGATCGCGTCGCTCATCATCGCCGGTGGCGCTCTCCTCGTGGTCCCGGTGGTCGTGCTGCTGCTGCGGGATCGCCCATCCGATATCGGGGTGTGGGCATACGGTGCCGAGGGCCCCGCCGCTCCGTCCGCCCCACGCGGGAATGCCGTCCGTCTTGCACTCGGCGCGCTGCGCGAAGCCAGCCGCAGCCGCGCGTTCTGGGCACTGGCGATCGGCTTTGCGATCTGCGGCGCCACGACCAACGGGCTCGTCGGCACACACTTCATCCCGAGCGCTCACGACCACGGCATGCCGCAGACCACCGCCGCGGGGCTGCTTGCCGTGGTGGGCATCTTCGACATCGCCGGGACCGTGCTGTCTGGGTGGCTCACGGATCGGGTCAACCCGCGGATCCTTCTGGTCGCCTACTACGCGCTCCGGGGTGTCGGCCTGTTCCTGCTGCCCACGCTGCTCTCGGCAACGGTGCAGCCGAGCCTGGTGATCTTCATCGTGATCTACGGGCTCGACTGGGTGGCCACCGTTCCGCCGACGATCGCCCTGTGTCGCGAGCTGTTCGGTGAACGCGGACCCTTGGTGTTCGGTTGGGTCTTCGCGGCGCATCAGGTGGGGGCGGCGTTCGCGGCCACGCTGGCCGGCATCGTCCGCGACCAGACGGGGCAGTACACCGTCGCCTGGATCACCGCCGCCGTGCTGTGCCTGGTCGCCGCGCTGATCAGCGGCACCATCGCCCGCCGACGCGCTCCGGTGTCCGAGCCGACCTCCTGACGTGCGGGCGGCGATCGGGCAGGATCGGGGTATGACCCACGAACTCCACCTCGACACCCTGGCGGTGCACGCCGGGCGCGACGATCTCGCGGCCCTCGGCGTACACGCTCTGCCGATCGACCTGTCCAGCACCAACCCGCTGCCGGACATCGAGCACGGCGGCGACTCCTATGAGGCTCTGGCCACCGGAGGTCATCCCGACCCCGCCGGCGGCATGGTCTACCAGCGACTGTGGAATCCGACGGTCGCTCGGTTCGAGGAGGCCTTGGCGAAGCTCGAGCACGCCGAGGCGGCAGTGGCCTTCGGGTCGGGGATGGCCGCGATGACGGCGGCGATCCTGGCGCTCACGGCCGGCGGTGGTCGGCACGTGGTGGCTGTGCGCCCGGTCTACGGCGGCACCGATCACCTGCTCGGGACTTCGCTGCTCGCGACGGAGGTCACCTTCTGCACCGCCGAGGATGTGGCCGCCTCCGTGCGTGAGGACACCGCGCTCGTCGTGATCGAATCGCCTGCCAACCCCACGCTCGAGCTGGTCGACATCGCCGCGGTGGTCGAGGCAGCCGGTGATGTGCCCGTGCTCGTCGACAACACCTTCGCCACCCCCGTGTTGCAGAATCCGCTGGATCACGGCGCCGCCCTCTCGCTGCACAGCGCCACGAAGTACCTCGGCGGACACGGCGACGTGATCGGCGGGGTCATCGCGACCGATGAGGCGACGGCCGTCAAGCTGCGTCAGGTGCGTGCGATCACGGGTGCACTGCTGCACCCGCTCGCCGCCTATCTGCTCCACCGGGGACTTCCGACGCTGCCGTTGCGCATCCGCGCGCAGCAGGCTTCCGCCGAGATCATCGCGCAGCGTCTGAAGGACCATCCCGCCGTCGCTCGCGTCCACTATCCCGGGCTGGACGGCGACCCGCAGGGCATCCTCGCCCGCCAGCAGCGCGGACCCGGCGCCATGATCGCCGTGGAGCTGGTCGGCGGATATGCGGCCGCGGCGCGGGTCACAGAGCACGTGGCGCTGTTCACGCACGCGGTTTCGCTGGGCGGGGTCGACTCTCTGATCCAGCATCCGGCGGCGCTCACGCATCGGCCGGTTCCGCCCGAAGCGCGCCCGGCCGCCAATGTGCTGCGCCTGTCGATCGGGCTCGAGGATGTCCGCGACCTCATCGCCGATCTCGAGAGTGCCCTCGACGCGGCAGCGGGCGACTGACGTGCGCGTCGCGGTCGCTGGCGGCACCGGCACGGTGGGTCGGCTCATCGTGGCCGAAGCCCGCCGCCGCGGGCACGAGGCGCTCTCCCTGTCGCGTGCCGAGGGTGTGGATCTCCTGACGGGCGCGCGGCTGGACCTCCGTGGTGCGGACGCGGTGGTCGACGTCTCCTCCGTCTCGGCAACGGCGGCCGACGCCGCGATCCGCTTCTTCCGAACCGTGACGCGGACGCTGCTGGACGCCGAGGCTGTCGCGGACGTGAAGCATCACCTCGCGCTGTCGGTTGTGGGCGTCCCCGAAGCGCCGTTCGGCTACTACGCGGGCAAGGCCGCCCAGGAGCGGATCGTGCGGGGCGGCCCGGTCCCCTGGACGATTCTCCGGGCGACACAGTTCCACGAGTTCGCGGGTCAGGTGTTGGATGCCGCTCGCATCGGCGGCGTCTCCCTCGTTCCCAAGATGCGCTCGCAGCCGCTCGCTGCGTCGGTCGTCGCCGAGCGGATCGTGGACCTGCTCGAAACCGGTCCGCAGGGCATCGCCCGCGAGATCGCCGGTCCGCGCGAGGAGCGCATGGCGAACCTGTCCCGACGATGGGCGACCCATCACGGCGAGCGGCGACGGATCGTCGAAGTGCCGCTCCCCGGAGCGTGGGGTGCCGCGATCCGCGACGGTCGGATCCTGCCGGGTGCGGATGCCGACCTGCTCGGGCCGACCTTCGACGACTGGCTCCGCGCGAGCTGACATTCGTTCCGTGAGGATTCCGAGGTGACAACAGCGCAGGGTGCCGTCGTGCGTCCCTGATCCCGCGGCGGCTGGCCGTGCTCTGGGGCCGGGTGACGGACGCTGTCGTCATGCTGTTCTTCGCCGCGGCGCTCGTGATGGTGGCGGCAGCGGTGTGCGAAGCCATGGCGACGTCGCTTCCTGGCGTGCGCTCCGTCGCCGACACCGCACGGCTGCTCGTCCCGCTGGTGATGAGCCTGGCGTCCGTGACCAGCGGTGCGGCGATCGCCGCGGCACGAGTGGTGTCTCCGGGTCCCCGGCTCCTGCGTCGGATGTGGGGTCGTTCGCGTGTGCTGTGGCGTCGGCTGCTGGGACCGGTGCTGGGTCTGGCGTTTCTCAGCGGGCGGCGGCTGCTCGTGGCCCTCGGCGTGGGTGCGGTCAGTGGAGCCGCGACGCTGATGATCGCGCTCGCGGTCATCCGCATTCCCGCGCTGGCCGCAACCCTGAACGGCCCGGATGCCCGTACCGATGCGTTGACGGACGCGCCGCTGTGGTCACAGGCCACCTATCTCGCGATCCACGCGCCGCTTCCCGAAGAGCTGCTCTACCGCGCTCCGGTGATGGCGATCGCGGCCATCGTGATCGCCACCACATCGCGTCGACGGATCCGCGTGGCAGTGATCGCCGTGGCGCTCATCGTGATCAGCGGGGTGTTCGGCCTCGCGCACCTGGAGTGGTCGTTGGCCAACGCGGTCACGGCCACCATCTCGGGTCTGGTCTTCGGTCTCGTGTCCGTGCTCACGCGAACGCTGTGGGCGGGGGTCGCGGCACACGCCGCCTTCAACGCGCTCACGGTGCTCGTCTGATCCATCACCGTCGACGACTGGCTCGGCGCGAGCTCCGCGGCATAGGGTCGGGGACATGGTGCATGTTCTCGATGAAGCGATCGCCGTCACCCGAACCGATGCGGGAGCCGCGACCGCGCGAACCCATCCGCAGTGGGAGAACATGGTGGGCCCGTTCGGCGGGATCACCGCGGCCACGGTTGCTTCCGCCGTTCTCACCCACCCCGACGTGCAGGGAGAGGTCGTCGCCATCACGGTGAACTTCGCCGCTCCGCTCGCACCGGGTGAGTGGAGCATCGCCGCCGAGCCGGTGCGCACGAATCGCACGAGCCAGCACTGGACCATCACTGCGCGTCAGGGTGCCGATGTCGTCGTGACAGCCACCGCCGTGACCGGTGTCGATCGCGACACGTGGGCGGACACCGAGGCTGTCATGCCCGATGTGGACGCACCCGACGCCTACGCCGAGACTCGCATTCCGTTCCCGCTCAAGTGGCTGCAGAACTACCGCATGCGCTTCGTGGCCGGCGAGATCCCGATACCGCCAGCGCCGCTCGCCGACGATGCCAACGCCATGTTCTGGCTCCGTCACGCCGAGGAGAGATCCTGGGACGCGCCGGCGCTCATCGCCGCGAGCGACGCGTTCTATCCCCGCGTCTTCCGTCGTCGCGGTCCCGCGGTGCGCGCCAGCACCATCACTCTCACGACGTATCTGCACGCGTCCGCAGACGAACTTGCCGCGGCCGGCCCGAACCTGCTGTTGCGGGCCGGAGCGTCGCGGTACGGACGCGGACTGTTCGAACAGCGCGGCGAGATCTGGAGCGAGGGGGGCGCGCTGCTGGCCACCACCTACCAGCTCGTCTACTTCTCCGAGCCGAGGGCCGACGCATGACGGATCTGCCGCTCCAGTCCGGCAACGACGCGTTCCCTCGCCATGTCTTCGACGCTCTCGGAACACCCCCGCTGCCGTTCGACGAGCGGATCGGCGGCGCCATCCAGGTGGTGGAGAAGCGGCCGAAGAACGGGCCGATCACGCTCATGACCTCTGGCGTCTCTCGCCTGCAGACCGACACAGGGGAGCGGGTCGAGCTCGCGATCGAGGTGCTGCCGGACCAGCAGGGTGCCGCCTTCGTCGCGTTCTCGATCGTCTGCGACGACATCGCGCAGAACCGTCGCGTCCCGCCGCTGGAAGTCCCGTGGCGTAATGACGTGCCGTTTCTCAACGGAACCCGCATCTCGGCCATCCTGGCGACGGGCTCGCGGTGGGGAACGCGATTCGACGACGTCCGCGAGGGGCGGCGCACGGTGGGACACGTGCGCACGCTGCGCCTCCTCACCGACGACGAGGCGCGTTTCGCGGCTCACGCCGGGTGGGATGGACTCGCCACGCGCGCAGGTTCCATCGACGATCTGCTCGACGTCACGCGCGCCGGAGTGGTGTCGCCGGAGGAGGCGCCGGGCTATCGACCGGACGCTCCGGTGATCGTCTCGCGACTGCACGAGCAGTATCCGCCGCGCTGGCTCACGGCCGCGCCGCGGGAGTTCCGATCGGTGACCGGCCTGGAGTCCCCGGAGTACATGGACGACGCGGCGAACTTCGAGATCTGGGCCCTGTCGACGTACGTGTCGCGCTTCCCGTGGGTCGAGCGCTTCGTGCGGATCGCGGAAGTGGGTCAGACGGCGCGGTTCAGCGACGCCTCCGGAGACTTCGTCTACGACGACTGAGGTGCCTCGTCGGCGAGGGCGACGGGCTCGATCCCGAGAGCCAGGGCGATGCCTGACAGGTACGCCTCCTCGTCGAAGTCCTCCAGCAGGGAGCGGAACAGCAGGAAGCCGGGGCCGAGCCCGGCGATCACCATGCCCACGCGTCGCGACCAGTCCTCGACGCCCGAGGGGATCACCTCCGGGTGCGCCTCGCCCCACGCGGTGACCACGGCGACGAGCGTGGCCCGCAGCTCGGAGAAGACGCGGGTGAGTCCGGCACGGAGATGATCGTCGGCCGCCGCCTCCGCCCAGAGCTGCACGACCACACCGCTGAACGGCTCGTTGCGAACGCCTTCGAGCACGGCGCGCATGATGGCGGACGGGTGGGGGGCATCCGATCCCGATAGCGCCTGCACCTCGGCGATGCGTGCTCCCAGCACCCGCTCCGCGACGGCGTGGACCAGCGCCTGCTTGCCGTCGAAGTAGCCGTAGATGGCGCCCGCCGACAGTCCGGATTCGGTGATGATGTCGGCCATCGAGGTGCGCGAGTAGCCGTTGCGCAGGAACACCCGCATGGCGGCATCGATGATCGCGCCGCGCCGTGCTGCGCGGTGCTCGTCACTGACTTTCGGCATCGGCACCTCCCGTGTTGACAACCCTATCGCTGAGGAGCACTGTACAGAACGAACATTCGTTTTTGTTTTGAGAGGCAAGCATGAACGCCACAGCGCACGATCCGCGTTTCCACACCCCGCTGCTGCGCGCCGCCGGCATCGGTGTCGCGCTGTCCGTCGTGATCGGGGTGATTCTGCTCGCTTTCGCGTGGCCCTCCGTCACGGCGTCCCCGAAGGACATTCCGGTCGGCATCGTCGGGTCCGGGGAGCAGCTCACCGCGATCGAGGACCAGGTAACAGACCAGGCCGACGGTGCCGTGAAGCTCACCGAGTACGACGATCGCGCGGCCGCGGTCGCGGCCATCGAGCGACGCGAGGCCTATGGCGCCATCGTGCTGAGCGCCGACGCGACCACCGCTCCCGAGGTCCTCATCGCGTCTGCCGCCAACACGGCCGTGGCGCAGCTGTTGCAGGGGGTCGCGACGCAGATCCAGGCCGGCGTCGACGCACAGATCCGAACCCAGGTGGAGGCGGGCGTCGCCGCTGCGCAACAGCAGGCGGCCACCCAGCTGCAGCAGGCGCTGGCGGCGGTTCAGGCCGGTCAGGCGCCGCAGCTTCCCGCCGCAGGCGCGGCCACGCCCTTCACGATTCCGACCGTCACGGTGACGGTGACCGATGTGGTCCCGCTCGCCGACACCGACGAACGAGGCACCGGGCTCGCCGTGGCGGCCTTCCCGCTCGTGCTGGGCGGCCTGCTCGGCGGCGTGCTGCTCTCGATCCTCATCAAGGGCGCCGCCCGCCGCTTGTTCGCCGTGGTGGTGTATTCCGCCGCTGCGGGGCTCGTGCTGGCCGGCGTGCTCCAGGGCTGGTTCGGAGCGCTCCAGGGGTCCTACGCCCTGAACGCGCTTGCGCTCAGCCTCGCTGTCGGGGCGATCTCCGCCACCGTCACCGGGTTGTACGGGTTGCTGGGAACGCCGGGAATCCCTGTCGGTGCGGTGGTCATGATGCTGTTCGCCAACCCGCTGTCTGCGGCCACGATGCCCGTCGAGTTCCTGCTGCGACCATGGGGCGCGATCGGTCAGACGTTCCCCCCGGGAGCGGCCGCCACGCTGCTGCGTGACCTGTCGTACTTCCCTGATGCCGATGTGTCGGCACCCTGGACCGTGCTGTCGCTCTGGTTCGTCGGGGGACTGCTCGCCACCGTGGTGGCGATCTTCCGTGAGCACCGCCGGGCTCTTGCCGCCGCTCCGGCCGTCGCCGTGGCGTGAGCCGTAGGCTCGGTGTCGTGGCAGACGAGATGATCCTCAGTGCGGAGTCGACCGTCGCCGACTGGCTGGGCGATCCGATCGGCGGCTACCTGGTGCACGACCTCCTGCGCCATATCGGACGCGATGAGACCTTCCTCGCACCTGTGCGCGGGATCCCCATCCAGCATCTCGTCGCTCTGAGTCAGGGTCAGCTGCCGCAGTCAGTCGTCGATGATCTCGTCCGCGCCTATACCGAGCACCGGCAGGCCGACGCGGAGACGTGAGGAAGGGGCACCGGGAATCCCGGTGCCCCTTCTGTATCTGAGGCTGATCCTCGTTTCCGCTGGAGCGGACGGCCCTAGAGTGTGCGAGTCGTCGGTTCGCCCCGATTCGCGATCTCTCGCGTCGGTTCTTCGAGTGTTCAGCCGTGTGTTCTCGGGTGCGGGTTCGCCCTCAGGCGTCGCCCGTCTTCATATCATCCGGTGCCATAAGCACTCCCTTCGCCGGTGAAGTTGCTCCAATGTACGCCCGGCTCTGAAAAAAGGGAAGAGGCGCACGACGTGTCGTGCGCCTCTTCACAAATGACTCAGGACTGGGCGTCAGACTTGCGCCCGCCGGCCTCCAGGACGTCGCCTGCGGGCAGCTCCTGATGACCTCCGAACTGCTGGCGCATGGCGGAGAGGATCTGGTTCGCGAAGTGATCCTCGTCGCGCGAGGCGAAGCGCTCGAACAGCGCCGAGGAGAGGACGGGGGCGGGAACGCCCACATCGACGGCCGCCTTGACAGTCCATCGGCCCTCGCCCGAGTCGGAGACGCGGCCGGCGAGGCCGTCCAGCTGCGGGTTCTGCTGCAGGGCGGCCGCGGTCAGATCCAGCAGCCAGGAGGAGATCACCGATCCACGGCGCCAGAGCTCGGCGACCTTCGGCACCGGAATGTCGAACTGGTAGAACTGCGGCTCCTCGAGCGGAGCGACTTCGGCCGAGTGCTCCGCCTCGTCCTTACCGGCGTCGGCGTGCTGGAGGATGTTCAGGCCCTCCGCGAACGCCGCCATGATGCCGTACTCGATGCCGTTGTGCACCATCTTCACGAAGTGACCCGATCCGGTCTGACCGCAGTGCAGGTAGCCCATCTCCTCGGGCGACAGATCACCGGAACGGCCCGGCGTGCGCTCCACCTCGCCGGAACCCGGGGCGATCGTGCGCAGGATCGGGTCGATGTGCGCAACGGCCTCGTCGGGGCCGCCTACCATCAAGCAGTAGCCGCGCTCGAGCCCGAACACACCGCCCGACGTGCCGATGTCGATGTAGTTGAGACCGCGCGGTGCGTACTTCGCGGCACGGCGCACGTCGTCCTTGTAGTTGGAGTTGCCGCCATCGATGATGATGTCGCCGGATTCCATCAGCCCGGCGAACTGGTCGACCACCGCGCCGGTGATGCCGGCCGGGATCATGAACCACGCGACGCGCGGGGTCTGCAGGGCAGCGACGAACTCCTCCGGCGTCTTCGCGCCGGTCGCACCCTCTGCCGCGAGGGCGTCGACGGATTCCGGGTTGACGTCGTAGACCACGCACTCGTGGCCGTCGCGCATGAGGCGGCGCACGATGTTCGCGCCCATCCGGCCGAGGCCGACCATTCCGATCTGCATTTCTCCTCTTTCCGCGAGCGATCCACCCCCGCGTCATCCATCTAACTCCCGTTCTGCGCTGCGCGCGCTGTTCTGGGCGCCCCGCCTCCCAACCCTTGTTCAGATGTTCGGAAGCTAGACTGGCGGGGCTTCCGTTTCGCCCTGATCGAGAAGGCCTATGTCCTCCGCAAGCACCCCGACGTTCACCGAACGTCATGTCGCTCTCGCGCGCGCCGCCATCGCTGCGCTCGCTGCCGTGATGATCACCTTCACCGGTGATCACTCCGCAGCCGTCGGCCTCTCCGTCTTCAGTGGCTTCGCCGTCGCCACGGGTCTCGTCTGGGGGCTGGCGGCCTGGCTGGTCTACCCCACCGGACGGCGCATCCCCGCGATCCTGCTCGCCGTGGTCGGCGTCATCGCCGGCATCGCCGCCGGCACGGTGTTCCGCGGCCCGGTTCTGCTCAGCGTGCTCATCATCTCGTGGGCGCTGATCTCGGGGATCATCGAGTTGATCTGGGGCCTGCGCGATCGGCGCGTGCCGGAACGACGCAGCAATGCGCGCGACGAGATCACCGTCGGCGTGATCACGCTGGTGCTGGGCGTCTCCGCGTTGTTCATCAACGTCGGCTTCGAGCTGCCGTACTACATCAAGGACGCGGACCAGGAGTTCACGCTGACCGGCGTCACCATCCTCGTGGGCGTCTTCGGCGGCTATGCGGCGATCGTCGCCGTGCACCAGGCGATCCTCGGATTCTCTCCCGCGCGGCCCCTCCCCTCGGATGAGCCCGCCGCGGTCGTCGTGACCGGGAAGGCAGACAATGACTGACCAACAGCCCACCACCCGCAAAGACCTCATGCGCCCCGCGCAGATGCTGGGTCTCGCGGCCATCTGCGCGATCTTCGCCGGAGTGGTGACCGCCGTGTCCATGGGATTGCTGCAGAACCCCACCAAGCCTGGCTGGTCGGATGCCCGGCGCGCAGAGGTGCACCAGGAGATCGTGTCCCACGCCGCCATCGGCGGTCTGATCGCCGCGGGCATCGCGTTCATCGTCGTGCTGCTCAGCATCTCGCTGCTGCTGCTCGCCGTGAAGCCCTCCGAGGTCACGCGTATCATCGACCGTCCGGTGCTGTTCGACTCGAAGCCCGGCGAGGCTACCGCTGCCGGCACCGATAATGCCGAGCCGCGACCCGACGACAAGTATCACGGCTGATTCCGCCCCGAACAGACACGAGCGCCCTGGCGGATCTGCCAGGGCGCTCGTGCGTGTCAGACCTGAATCGTGCTCGCGGTCTGTCGGCTCCGCCGCCACCAGACGAAGAAGCCGACCAGCGTGAAGAAGCCGTAGAACAGGTACATGAGGCCGGAGGCGTAGTACCCGGCGGAGAACAGCAGCGGGACGCCGACGATGTCCACCGCCACCCAGATCAGCCAGAACTCCGTCCATCCGCGCGCCATGCCGTAGGTGGCCAGGAGTGATCCGACGAACGTCCAGGCGTCCGCCCACACCGGGTCGTAGGAGCCGAGTTCGCGGAACAGCGGGGTGAGCGCGGCGGTTCCTGCCACCATCACCACGGCCAGTCCGATGCGCGTGGGCCAGCTCGCCCAGCGCGGCTCCACCGCTTCGCCCGTCTGTCCCTTCGTCTGACGCCAGCGCACCCATCCGTAGATCGAGACGGCGATGAACATCACCTGACGTCCCGCCTGGCCCAGCAGATGCGGCAGCGTGGAGGCCGGATCCAGGATCGATCCGAGGAAGACCGTGAGCAGCAGCGCGTTGCCGATGATGCCCACCGGCCAGGCCCAGACCTTGCGCCTCATGCCGCCCAGAGCCGAGGCAAGGCCGAAGATGTTGCCCACCACCTCGCGAACCACGAGGGTCTGTCCGTTGCCGAAGTCGATATGCGCGTTGAACGCGTCGATGAGCCACCGCAGGATGTCCATTGTTCTCCCTTCCGTTGCGGCGGCTCCGGGGGAGATGGACGCGCGGTGCGCGGGTGCGCGTCCGTCACGTCACATCCGTGCTTCTCCCATCCAGACTGTGACTGTCGGTCCTGGAATCCCACCAGGTCAACCGACGCCTCGAGAGACATCGGGTCGCGGACTTTGACCGCCGGTTCGGAATTTCACCGACCCCGGAGCACGTGTGTGTCGTTGCCATTGTGGCACCACTTGCAACCCGGGGTCGCCACCGCGTATTCCGCGGCAATCTGGGCCCTCAAAAGGCGGTGAGCGCCGCGGTCAGCATGCGGTGTCCCTGCGCCTCGAAGGCTTCGTCGCCGACCTGGTGCGCCCACACCGCAGTGGCGATCGCCTGACGCAGCTTCTCGAGGTTCCAGGTGTCGTCGCGCGGGTCATCGCCGTAGCCGTCGAGGAAGGCGGCCTCCAGTCCAGGAGCGATCAGCCACTGTCGCGCGTCCATGCGAGCGAGGTCGGTCTGCGGCGGACGCCAGGCGAAGCGGCCGAAGTCGATCACCCGCACGGTTCCGCGGTCGATGAGCCAGTTGCGGGGTTGCCAATCGCCGTGGGTGGGGACGACGCGCGCGGGCCGTGCCGGTGCCGCGTTCAGGATCCGTCGCGCTTCGTCGGCGACGGTCGATGACACGCGGTGCGGACGATCGAGCCACGCGAGCGCCTTCGCGTTCTCCCGGGCTTCGAGGTCGTCATCGACGCGAGATGCCTGACCGTGGAGCAGGCGCAGCAGCTCGCCCGCCTGCCGGTACGTGTCCGCCGCGTACTCGGCGGGTGAGCCCTCCACGAGGATCCCGTCCTGGTACTCCAGCAGGATCACTCCGGCGTCGGCGTCCGCGTGGAGCATCCGACCCGTCCGCTCCGCCTCGATGAGCGGCTGGGCCGCTTCCTCGTGCGCGGCGATCTCCCGCAGCAGGTGATGATGCGCCTTCGGACCCGCCGCCTTCACGATCCGATCGCCCGTCGCGGTTCGGACGTGCAGCACGACCGTGTCGAGGTTCCACGACATGTCCGCCACCAGCGAGGCATCGCCGATCCACGTGTGGACCAGCGACTCCTGCGAAGGTGTCAGGGGCATCAGATCCCGCGGGCGAGTTCCGCCGCGACACCGATGTAGGTGCCCGGCGTGAGCGCCAGCAGGCGCTGCTTGGCTTCGTCGCCGATCTCCAGACCCTCCACGAACGCGCGCATCTCTGCCGCACCCACCTTGTGGCCGCGGGTGAGCTCCTTGAGCAGGGCGTAGGGGTCGCTGATCGTCGAGCGACCCGCGACGACCTCGGCGCGCACGACGGTCTGGATCGCCTCGCCGAGAATCTCCCAGTTGCCGTCGAGGTCCGCGTCGAGCACGTGCTGCGACAGGGAGACCTCCGTGAGGCCGCGGGTGAGGTTGTCGATCGCGAGCAGCGAGTGGCCGAACGCCACACCGATGTTGCGCTGCGTGGACGAGTCGGTGAGGTCACGCTGCATGCGGCTGGTGACCAGCGTGGTCGACAGCGAGTTCAGCAGCGCGCCCGCGATCTCCAGGTTCGCCTCGGCGTTCTCGAAGCGGATCGGGTTGATCTTGTGCGGCATCGTGGAGGATCCGGTGGCACCGGCCACCGGGATCTGCGCGAAGTAGGCCATCGAGATGTAGGTCCACATGTCGGTGGCCAGGTTGTGCAGGACGCCGCCGGCGTGGCGGATCTTGTCGTAGAGCTCCACCTGCCAGTCGTGCGACTCGATCTGGGTGGTGATCAGATTGAACCCGAGCCCCAGCGACTCGACGAACTCGCGAGCCACGGTGGGCCACTCGGTCTCCGGGGAGGCCACGACGTGCGCCGACCACGTGCCCGTGGCCCCGGAGAACTTGCCGAGGAACTCGTTCTGCTCGATCTGCTTCGCGATGCGCTCCAGCCGCCACGCGAACACACCGAGTTCCTTGCCCATGGTGGACGGCGTCGCGGGCTGACCGTGCGTGTGCGAGAGCATCGCGGCATCGGCGTTGGCGTGTGCGAACGTACGCAGCGCCTCGATCACGGTTCGCAGCGCCGGCAGCCACACCTGCAGGGTGGCGCGCTGGACGACCAGGGCGTAGGAGAGCGAGTTGACGTCTTCGCTGGTGCAGCCGAAGTGCGTGAGCTCCGCGATCGCGTCCAGGCCCAGCTGCGACAGCCGGTCACGGACGAAGTACTCGACCGCCTTCACGTCGTGGCGGGTGACCGCCTCCTTCTCACCGAGCCAGTCGATGGAGGCCTGGTCGAAGTCGAGGTAGGCGGCACGCAGAGCACTCTTGTGCTCGTCGCTCAGCGGTGACGTGCCGAACATCGAGCGGTCGGTGAGGGCGATGATCCACTCCACCTCCACCTCGACACGGGTGCGGTTCAGGCCCGCTTCGGAGAGGAATTCAGACAGCGGAGCGACGGCCGCACGATAGCGCCCGTCGAGCGGGCTGAGGGGCTGGATCGGAAGAGCGGCCACGGCAGTTTCTCCTGATGAAGAGGCGGGACACGCCGCGAATGCGACCCCTCGATCATACCGATCCGTCGATGCGCCTCAGCTGGGCGGTGGGCGTTCGCAGGGCCGGTTCGAGCTGGTGGAAGAGGGCGCGAACGGAGGACTCGATCATCTCCAGCACCTCGTCGAACATCTCGTCTCCCGCGTAGTACGGGTCCGGGACGTCCTGCCCGGACGCGGCGGGATCGAACGACAGCAGCAGGGCGATCTTCTCGGCCTGATCCTCGTCTGCGGCCCAGTTCTGCAGGATGCGCTCGTGCGACCGATCCAGCGCCACCACGAGGTCGTTCGCCTGAAATGCGGCGGCGGTGAACTGCTTCGCGCGGTGCGCGCTGCCGTCGTAGCCGCGTCGCTCCAGAGCATCGAGCGTGCGACGATCGGCGCGCTCACCCACATGCCAGTCACCCGTTCCGGCGCTCGTCGAGGCGATCCGCTCTGACAGGCCGGCGCGCTGCGCGAGTGAGCGCATCACCACATCGGCCATGGGGGAGCGGCAGATGTTGCCCGTGCACACGAACACGAGCCGAAACGGTGCGGATGCATCGGCCATGTGCACATTCTGCCGAAGATCCGCGCATTTGCTCCTCCCCAACAAGGAAAGTGTCCTGCACTACTCAAGATCGAGGTCTTCACGCTCCATCGCCCTGGCGCTTCTTCGACGATCGGGAGATGAGCACACCGACCCTCACCGCTGAAGAGACCCGTTCCCGAATCCGAGCCGCCCGCGCGCAGGTTCGCCGCGCCGGCCTGTTGCTGCAACAGGCCGGCGCCGCGTGGAGTGCGCTCGTGCGGATCACGTCGTGGGAGTCGCCCGCGTCGCGCAGCTACCACGACCGAGCCCAAGACAGGTTGGGAGAGGTGGCGGCGCTGATCGGACTCACCCAGGTGCACGAGCAGCAGCTGGCATGGGCCGAGTCCCAGGTGAGCGACGGATGTGCCCCGTGAGCGGGCCCAGCATCTCGTCGGGCGGTGCCATCACGGTCGATCCGGATGAACTCCGCGCGGCGGCGCAACGGGCGGATGCGGCCACCGGCGTCATGACTGACGCGACAGACGCCCTGCTGCACGCCGCGGGCATCATCGATTCCGCGTGCATCGTCGGGATCGCATCCGATGGTGCGGATCTCGCGGTGCGCACTCGCCGCGCGATCGATGAGGGAAACACGCTCGCGACCGATCTGCGCAACGCGGCGATCATCTATGAGATCACCGAACTGCGCCTGGCGCTGCAGCAGCCCGGTGCCGATGCCGACGCGATCCACGAGCGCATTCGTGACCTGTTCAGTGGCTTCTCGGCAACGGCGTACCTCGGCGTGCTGCAGTCCGATGCGCTCATCGCGAGCTGGCGTGGGCGGGATTCGCGCAGCTTGATCGGTCAGGTGTTCCGTGGAGCCGGCCCGCTCGGCGTCAGCGCGGTGGCTGCTCTCTGGGCGCTGCAGGGCATCGTCCATGCCACCCGGCGCGGCCGGATCGCCGCGGGCACCATGCTGCACGGTTCAGGGCCCGCCGTCACCGTCACTCAGACGCGACCGCCGGAGCCCGCACGGGCACCGGCATCCCTCACCGACGCCTTCTCGCGGATCCCGAACTCCGCCGATGACGCGAGAATTCGCATCGAGAAGTACGAGATGCCTGGCGGCGAGAACACATTCGCGGTCTATGTCACCGGCACCCGGGAGGATTCCCCGACTGAGGCGTTCGACGGCGAATCCAACCTCGAGCTCTACTTCGGCAACCAGTCGGCATCGTCCGCAGCGGTCGCGGAGGCGATGCGTCAAGTCGGCGTGCAGCCGGGCGACTCGATCATCAACTACGGCTACTCGCAGGGCGCGATGATCACCGAGCATCTGGCCATGGATCCGCGATACCAGGTGGAGGGTCAGTACACGTTGGGTGGCCCCGTCGAGGGGGAGATGGGCTCAGACACGCTCCACGTGGCTGTGCGGCACGACGACGATCCGGTCGTCCTGCTCGCCGACGGTGGCTTCCCAGGACAGAACGGCAGCAGCGACAGCATGGTGATCCGAGACACCGCCCACCCCGAGGTCACGGCGGAGGATGCCGGCCTGCCGGGGCATTCGCTCGATCGCTACCTGGAGACCACCCGGTGGGCGGACGGATCGGACGATCCACGCATGAACGCGGTACGTGAGCAGCTCGCTCGGCTTGCTCAGGCAGAGCGCGTCACTGCGTACGAGTTCGGGGCGGAGCGGGAGCCACGATCATGAGGCTCGGATCGATCTCAGCTGCGCTTCTTCTTCTGCGGGCGCAGCAGGATGCCGAAGAACCAGTTGATCAGCGAGATCACGATGGCCGCGACCACGCCCCACCAGAATTCGCCGACGCCCAGTCCCCAGCCCCAGAAGCTCGTGATCCAGGCGGTGATCCAGAGCAGCAGGCCGTTCACCACGAACGAGATGAGACCAAGGGTGAGCACGTAGAGCGGGAAGGCGACGACGCGGATGACCGTGCCGATCACGGAGTTCACCACGGCGAAGACGGCACCCACGGCCAGCAGGGTGAGCACCTTCTGCAGGTCTTCACCGGGGGCGAATGCCGTGATCGTCACCGTGAGAGCGGGGATGAGGCTCACGACCCACAGTGCGAAGGCATTGACGACGACTCGGATGATGAAGCGCATACGAGGAAGTGTGACATGTCCACATGAACGACGGCAGGGGGTCGGCATGGCGTGGGTCGTAGAGTGATCAGGTGACCGATGCCGCAGCTGCCGCCCCTGTGAAGATCCGTCCCGAGATCGCCTCCCTCCCGCCGTACAAGCAGGGCAAGCCTGCCGGCGCGGACGCTTTCAAGCTCTCCAGCAACGAGAATCCGTTCCCGCCGCTGCCGTCGTTGATTGACGCACTGCAGGCCGAGACCACGATCAACCGCTACCCGGACGCCACGGCAGCTCGGTTGCGAGCGCGGATCGCCGAGCGGTACGACACGACGCCGGACGGCGTCCACATCGCTTCGGGTTCGGTGGCGATCATCGCGCAGCTGCTGCTGGCCGTTGCGGCACCCGGTGATGAGGTCATCTACGCCTGGCGCTCGTTCGAGGCCTACCCCGGGCTCGCGCTGGTCGCCGGCGCGCAGAGCGTCCAGGTGCCGCTCACCGCGGACTTCCGTCACGACCTGCCGGCTATGGCCGCCGCGATCACCGACCGGACGCGCGCAATCATCGTCTGCAGTCCCAATAACCCCACCGGAGGCGTGCTCACCCGCACCGAGGTGGAGGAGTTCCTCGCGGACGTGCCGTCCGACGTGCTCGTCATCCTCGACGAGGCCTACGCCGAGTTCGTGACGTCGTCGGATGCCGTGAACGGTCGCGACGCGGGCTTCCTCGCGGCGCACCCCAACGTGATCATGCTCCGCACGTTCTCCAAGGCCTACGGGCTCGCCGGTCTGCGCGTCGGCTACGCCGTGGGTCACCCGCGTGTGCTCGACGCCGCACGCTCCACAGCCATCCCCCTCTCAGTCACGGCACAGGCGGAGTCGGCCGCCCTCGCCAGCCTCGACGCGGAAGACGAGCTGCTCGAGCGTGTCGCCATCCTGGTGGATCGACGCGAGCGTCTCGTCGCCGGCGTTCGCGCCACCGGCTGGACCGTTCCGGACACCGAGGCGAACTTCCTCTGGCTCCCCGCGGGTGCCGCGGCGCTCGCGGTGGCGGAGCTCTTCGCCGACGGCGGCATCATCACCCGCCCGTTCGCGGGCGAGGGCGTACGGATCTCGGTGGGCGAGGAGGAGTCGATCGACCGTGTCATCGATCTCGCCGCCCGCGCCCTCCCCCTCCTCAACGGCTGACGGGCACCGGGCGCCTAGCCCGGATAGGGCGCTGCGATTCGGAGAACCTCGGCGATCCGCTCGCCGACGGCTGCCCCGTGCGGTAGCGCGAGCACTTCCGGCTCGCCCCAGTGCGGCCGCACACCGCGCGCGGCGAGGAGATGAACCACGCGCAGCGTGCGCATGGTGTTCGAGATCTCCGCCGGGACCGGCCCCGGAGTACCTGATTCGAACCGCTCTGCGATGACGTCCAGCCAGTCCACTGCTTGACGCTCGGTCAACTCAGGACGCGTGAGGGTGAGGGCCAGCGCGAATCCGAGGCGGTCGTCTTCCATCGCATCGAAGACATGGGCGGTGGGCTCCAGCAACCGTGCCGCCCCCAGCGCGAGAAGTGGCACGGGATCGACTGCCGGATGTTGGCCGAGCGCGGCGAGCAGATCGGAGCCGTGCGCCACGGCGTGCAGCCAACCGAGGGCGCTGTCGTAGCCACGCAGATCATCTTCGTCGCGGTACCACCGCGTGAATGCGGCGATCCACTCTGCGCGAAGGGTCCCAGCGGCCACGACCTTGGCCAGCACCAGCGCAGCAAAGGTCCGTGCCTGCACCTCCGGGTCGGTGAATCTCGTCACCATCGTGTCGCCCAGCGCGAGCCGACGTGCGTCCGTCAGAAGCGGAATCCATCGGACCAGCTGTGGATAGGCGATGTCGTCGCGCTCC
Organism: Microbacterium gorillae; assembly: GCF_050990725.1. Lineage (GTDB taxonomy): Bacteria > Actinomycetota > Actinomycetes > Actinomycetales > Microbacteriaceae > Microbacterium > Microbacterium gorillae_A. The sequence continues at coordinate 4,412,182 of NZ_CP158844.1, read as the reverse complement.
GCGGGATCGGCTGACCGCAATGCCGCCACTGTCATCGCGAGTTCGGTTTCGGACGGGGCGAGGACCGAGGGGGCGCTCTCATCGCTCATCATCGTTCTCCTCATCGGGATCACCAGCTTCGCCCACCCGCCGATCCGCTGTCCATCGGTGCCGATAGATGGACGTGAAAGCATCTTTTTCGGGTGCCGAATGATGCGTCAGAACGCATACGGGCGCTCGTAGGCTGGCCACGTGACTGACATCCTGGACACCCCCAACCAGGCAGGAATGGTTCCGGCCGATTCGCCCGATGTGGTGCGCATCCTCAACCCGGACGGGACGATCGCCCCCACCGCCGCGGCGGAGCAGTACCTGCCTCTCATCGACGCGCTGACCGAGTTCGATCTCGAGCAGTTCTATCGGGACATGGTGATCAGCCGTGCCTTCGACCAGCAGGCCACCAACCTGCAGCGACAGGGCCAACTGGCCCTGTGGCCGCCGTCGTTCGGGCAGGAGGCCGCGCAGGTCGGCTCCGCCCACGCGTCGCGCGCGCAGGACCACATCTTCCCGTCCTACCGCGAGCACATCGTCACGACCATCCGCGGCGTGGACCCGCTCGACATCATCAAGCTGATGCGCGGACTCAGCCACGGCGGCTGGGACCCGAAGGACCCGAAGAACGGCAACACGCACATCTACACGCTGGTGCTCGGCAGCCAGACCCTGCACGCCACCGGCTTCGCGATGGGGCTGAACTTCGACGGCCGTGCCGCCAGCGGCGACATCGAGCGCGATGAGGTCGTGCTGGTCTACTACGGCGATGGCGCCTCCAGTCAGGGCGACGTGCACGAGGCGATGGTCTTCGCCGCGAGCTACCGCACCCCCGAGGTGTTCTTCATGCAGAACAACCAGTGGGCCATCTCCGTCCCCGTCTCACGCCAGTCGCGCACGCCGCTGTACCGACGCGCGGCCGGCTACATGCCCTCCATCCAGGTGGACGGCAACGACGTGCTCGCGAGCTTCGCGGTCACCCGCCGCGCCCTCGACGAGGCGCGCGCCGGCGATGGACCCCGTGCGATCGAGGCCGTCACGTACCGCCGCGGTGCACACACCACCAGCGACGACCCCACCAAGTACCGCACGCGCGATGAAGAGGCGGCCTGGGCGGAGCGAGATCCGATCGCTCGCATGCGCGCGTATCTGGAGAGCCGCGGCGCCGAGTCGGCGTTCTTCGCCGACGTGGACGAGGAGGCCGCCGCGACCGCCGAAGACGCGCGTCAGCGCACCACTCAGCTGCCTTCGCCCACGGCGGAGAGCATGTTCACGCACGTCTACACGGACGCGCACCCGCTGATGGCCGAGCAGCGCGCCTGGCTGGCGGACTACGAGGCATCCTTCGAGGAGGGTCGAGCATGACCGTGGAGACGATGACGTTCGGCAAGGCCCTCAACGCGGGCCTGCGTCGCGCGATGGCCGACGACCCGCGCGTGCTGCTCATGGGTGAGGACATCGGCCCGCTCGGCGGCGTTTTCCGTATCACTGAGGGTCTGCAGGACGAGTTCGGCGAGAGCCGCGTGCTCGACACCCCGCTGGCGGAGTCGGGCATCGTCGGCACCGCGATCGGCCTTGCGATGGCCGGGTTCCGTCCCGTCGTGGAGATCCAGTTCGACGGGTTCGTCTTCCCCGCCTTCGATCAGATCACCACCCAGCTGGCGAAGCTCACCAACCGTCACGACGGCACGCAGTCGTTCCCGGTCGTGATCCGCATCCCCTACGGCGGGCACATCGGCGCGGTCGAGCATCACCAGGAGAGCCCGGAGGCGTACTTCGCGCACACCGCCGGCCTGCGTGTGATCTCCCCGTCCACACCGAACGACGCCTACTGGATGATCCAGCAGGCCATCGCGGGCAATGATCCCGTCATCTTCCTGGAGCCGAAGAGCCGCTACTGGCCGAAGGGCGAGGTGGACCTCGGAGAGCCCGCTGCGGCGACCCCGTACCAGGCTCGCGTGGCGCGCTCGGGCACCGATGTGACCCTCGTCGGACACGGTGCCATGGTGACCGTGCTGCTGCAGGCCGCCGCGCAGGCCGAGTCCGAGGGCGTCAGCTGCGAGGTGATCGACCTCCGTTCGCTGTCTCCCATCGACTACCAGCCAGTGCTGGATTCGGTGCGCAAGACCGGCCGCATGGTCTACGGTCAGGAGGCGCCCGGCAACGTCAGCGTGGGAAGCGAGGTGGCTGCCACGGTGATGGAACGAGCCTTCTTCTCGCTGGAGGCACCCGTGCTGCGGGTGAGCGGGTTCGACACCCCGTTCCCGCCCGCGAAGCTCGAGGGCCTCTACCTCCCCGACGCCGATCGCATCCTCGAAGCCGTCGACCGCTCACTCGCGTACTGATCCCGGAGCCAGACATGCAGACCTTCAACCTTCCCGACGTCGGCGAGGGCCTCACCGAGGCCGAGATCGTGCAGTGGCGCGTCGCCCCCGGTGACACCGTCGCCGTCAACGACGTGCTGTGCGAGATCGAGACCGCCAAGTCCCTCGTCGAGCTGCCGTCGCCCTTCGCCGGCACGGTCGGTGACCTGCTGGTGGGCGAGGGCACGACGATCGACGTGGGAACGCCCATCATCACGGTCGACGACGGATCCGCTCCTGCCGCCCCGGCGGCGCCCACCCCGGAAGACGCCGGCGGCTCGGTGCTCGTGGGTTACGGCACCGGCGGTGAGGTGCGCTCGCGGCGCCGCAAGCCCGCGCAGGCACCCGTCACCCAGTCGGTCGGCGTGATCGCGAAGCCGCCGATCCGCAAGCTCGCCCGCGACCTCGGCGTGAACCTCGCCGAGGTGCGTGGCAGCGGCGAGGCGGGAGAGGTGACGCGCGCCGACGTGATCGGCCATGCCGAGCAGGCGAGCGTATTCCGCAACATCCAGACGCCCGAATGGGGGGAGCAGCGCGAGGAGACGATCCCGGTCGCCGCTCCCGCCGCCTCGGCACCGGCACCCCTGGTGGTCGGCGACCGCGAAGAGGCCATTCCGGTGCGCGGTGTGCGGAAGGTCACGTCGGCCGCCATGGTCCGATCCGCCTACTCCGCCCCGCACGTGACGGTGTGGAAGGACGTCGACGCCAGCCGCACCATGGAGCTCGTCAAGCGATTGAAGGCGTCGCCCGACTTCGCGGACATCAAGGTGTCCCCGCTGCTCATCATGGCCCGTGCCGTGATCTGGGCCGCCCGCCGCACCCCGATGGTCAACGCCGCGTGGGTCGATGCGGAGGACGGCGCCTCGATCCTGGTGCGCAACTACGTCAACCTCGGCATCGCGGCGGCCACCCCGCGCGGGCTCATCGTCCCCAACATCAAGGACGCGCAGAGCCTCTCGATGCGCGAGCTCGCCAAGGCGCTGGAGAAGCTGACGCTCACCGCTCGTGAAGGCAAGACGGCGCCGGCGGACCAGCAGAACGGCACGATCACCATCACGAACATCGGTGTGTTCGGCATGGACGCGGGAACGCCCATCATCAACCCCGGCGAGGCCGGCATCGTTGCCCTCGGCTCGATCACGCAGAAGCCGTGGGTCGTGGACGGCGAAGTCCGCCCGCGCTGGGTCACCACCGTTTCCGGCAGCTTCGACCACCGTGTCATCGACGGCGACGGCATGAGCCGCTTCATCGCTGACGTCGCGTCGATCCTCGAGGAGCCGGCTCTGCTGCTGGACTGAACCCCGAGACGAAGGGAGGGAACATCCCCTCCCTTCGTCGTTTCACGACTACCGCACCGGAGCGGGTACCGCCAGGGCCTGGTTCGCTGTGATCGCCGCCGCTAGCGTCGAAGGCGAACCGATCGGAGGCGCGCATGGCGGCATGGGACGAGGCGGCGCTCACCGCGCTGGACGACGGCGATGAGCTGGACATCGAGATCGGACGCGCCGACGGCGCCCACTATGACCCAGTGGTCATCTGGGGCGTGCGCGTGGGAACCGACTTCTATGTCCGCTCCGCACGCGGTCCCGAGGGCCTCTGGTATCGCCGCGCGCTGCGTTCGCTCGCGGGAACGCTGAGCGCGCGCGGTGTGGTGCAGGGCGTCACCTTCGAGCAGGTGTCCGCGTCCGACCCGGTGAATGTCGACATCGACGCCGCGTATCACCGCAAGTACGACCGGTACGGTGCCGCGATCGTGGGCTCTGTCGTGGGTCCGAATGCGGCTCGCGTCACGCTGCGGGCGATTCCGGTCGGCTGAGCGGCTGCCCGATGACGCTCAGAGCCGGGCCAGGGTCTCGATGTCGGCGGTGAACTCGGCGATCGCCTCGGGCGATACCGTGGCGCGGGTGCCCGCCAGAGCCCGCGTGTAGTCGGTGGTTCCCAGCACCGCATTCATCCCGTCGTCCCGCAACGACCGCGCCAGGGCATCCTGCGATGCCCGACGGGCGGCGTACTCGATGTCCGCGGGCGTGAGGCCGTCGCTCTCCTCGACCAGCAGATCCACGTCCACGCGCGTGACCGCCTCCGCCGGGATGTAGCGGCTCCAGATCGCCCGACGCGCATCCGCGTCCGGCAGGCCGATCGGAAGCACGTAATCGAAGCGGCCGTGACGCAGGAACGCGGCGTCGAGCGCGCGCACGAAGTTGGTCGCGCAGATCAGCAGCTTGCCCTCGTGCTCGCGGAACTCGGCCACCTGCTTGAGCAGCTCGTTCGTCACACCCTGCGTGGGCGACGGCGGAGTTCCGCCCCGGTGCGCGGCGATCTCCTCCACCTCGTCGATGAACACCACCGCGTGCTCCAGGTCGGCGATGGCCTCGAAGCTCGACCGCAGAGCACCCGCCAAACCTCCACCGTCGGCCAACCGCGAGGGGAAGAGCTCGACGAAGGGCCAGTCCAAACGCGAGGCCACGGCCCGTGCGAACGTCGTCTTGCCGGTGCCGGGAGGGCCGAACAGCATCACCGCGCGCGGCGGTACCACGCCGAAGCGCTCGGCGAGATCCGGGCGCGAGAGCGGCGTGACCAACCGCTCCTCGAGGAGCGTCTTCTCGTGTGTCATCCCGGCGACCTTGCGCCAGAGGTTGCGCGGCAGGATCCGCCCGCCCACCTCTTTGAGCGTGTCCAGCTCCCGTCGTTGCACGGGCATCGCGCGCTCCAGATAGCGCACCGATCGATGAACGGAGAACGCGTTATCGGTGAACGGCGCCAGACCCTGAGACTCGGGCACCAGCGCCGAGAGCTTCGCCAGCCCCAGCGCGGCCATCCGCCGCTCCAGCGCGTCGAGCAGGCCGGCCGACAAGGTGCCGTCCGGGTCGGGTGCGGCGAGACCGAAGAAGACGATCCATCCCTGCGCGTGCGCCGCGCGTCCCACGGCCGCACCGACGAGCTCCTGATCGCGCATCGCGACGACCGCATGATCGGCCTGGCAGGACGCGATCACCTCCGCGAGCGAGTAGATCGGCACCTGCGCGTCCTCCGTCACGGCACCCCAGAGGCGAACGAGCTGATCGAGATCATCCCCGTGGAAATCACGGATGTGGGTGCGGGACATGGCTCCTCCTTCATGCAGCGCTGCACGGCGATTCGCATCGCGTGGAGCAACGCTAACCGCCGCTCGCCGATGGCTGTGACCAGCGGGTCGAGAAGAACGGGCGTTTTTCTGCAGACGATCTCGATCCGCGATCAGCGCACGCTGTGCGCGGCCCAGGACTCGAACTCCGCCTGAACCTCGTCGAAGAACTGCGTCTTGCCCCGCGTGTAGTCGTCGTAGTCCGCTTTGCCGACCTGCTGGGTGCTGAGGGCGCGCTTGATCTTCTCGTAGCGGGAACGGGCTTCGGGATTCGCGCGAAGCCAGTCCCGGAACCACGCCGTGTACAGCCCCCACGGCGAGTCCGCGCGTCGGACATGGAGGATGACCTGCTCCTCCTCGTTCCAGAAGAGGAGCTTCTGCCACACCCGAGGATCCGCCGGGAGCGAGCCGCGCGGAAGATCACGATCCACCCCGGGCGAATCCGGACGCGATCCGCGAGCCCGCACGAACCCGAGGGGCTCGAGGAGCAGCACGAGATCGTGTTCGGCCGGCAGCGGGGAGATCCGAAGCTGCAGATCCACGAATGGCTTCGCGGCGAGCCCGGGGACCGCTGTCGAGCCGATGTGATCGAGCCGTGCACTCTCTTGTCCGGGAAGGCCCGCGATCGCCGTGGCGACAGCGTCGAGCACCTGCGCCGCCTGCTGCGCCCATGCCGCCCGGTACTCGACGAGCTCGGCGGGATTCGTCTGGTCAACCATGCGCTCAGGCTATGCAGCCTCCCTGTGTGGACAACGTTCCCCATCGCCGACGCATCCGTGGCATCGCCGCCGACCCGCTGATACCGTGCTCGCAGGGGCGATGTCGTGCCCCGGGTCGAGGGGGTCATCCATGGCGGAGCAAGTCGCCGGGCAGCTGCGGAACTACCGCATCCACCGCTACGTCAACGCGTTCTGTCCGCTGTGTCACGACGAGGATCCCGACCGCGACCTCGCCGAGGTGAAGCGACTCACGGGCTGGCTGGCCGCCTATGAGGACGACTCCGTCTGGCTGGAGCGCGGCTGCGAGGTACACGGACTGGTGCGCACGTTGTACGACGAGTCGGCGGAGATGCTCACGTATCTCGAGCAGTGGACCGCTCCGACGAAATGGCACGCGCCCGACACCACGGCGAACTTCAAGCCGGTGCCGAGCGCCTACCTGGACGGCATGCCGGCCATGCAGACGCAGCACACGTGCATCCTGCTGGAGGACCTCACCGATCACTGCAACCTGCGCTGCCCCACGTGTTTCGCCGAATCCGGGCCGGCAGCCACCGCGACGGCGCCGTTGGAGGAGGTGCTTGCGTCCGTCGACGACCGTCTCGCCAAAGAGAATGGCCGCATCGACGTCCTCATGCTGTCGGGCGGCGAGCCCACGCTGTACCCGTGGCTCGAGCAGCTGATCGAGCAGCTGGTCGCCCGCCCGATCGTCCGGGTGCTGTTGAACTCCAACGGCCTGCGGATCGCGAACGACGACGAGTTCGTCGCCTTCCTCAAGAAGCACCGCGAACGCGTCGAGGTCTATCTGCAGTACGACGGCGAGAAGCCGGAGTCCTCGAAGTTCCATCGCGGCGCGGACATCCGGCGCTTCAAGCAGCGAGCGGTCGATCGGCTGAGCGCAGCCGGCGTCTTCATGACGCTCACAATGACCGCGGCCAAGGGCGTCAACGACGACGAGATCGGCGCGGTGATCGCCACCGCGATGGCCACGCCCTACGTGGGTGGTGTGACGATCCAGCCGGTGTTCGGCTCGGGACGCAACTCCGGCATCGACCCGAACGACCGGCTGACCCACGGCGGCGTGCTGCGCCGTCTGGAACCGCAGACCGAGGGACGCATCACCTGGCGCGATCTCACGGCACTGCCGTGTTCACACCCGCACTGCTGTTCGGTGGGCTATTTCCTGCGCGACGACTCGCACCAGTGGAAGTCGCTCACCGGCATCATGGGCCACGACAAGCTGAAGACCTTCCTCGACCTCAACCCCGACATGCTCGCCAACCGCATCGCCGACAGCGAGATCAACGTGAAGATGAAGGACGCGGTCAAGAACTCGCTGCTGGATCTGTTCAGCGAGCAGTCCAGCCTCACCCACCCGTCGATGGCGAACATCTGGCGCGACATCTGCATGAACTGCGACATCGGCATCGGCACTCTCACGCAGCTCACCACCTCGGTGCTCCCCGGTCAGCACAAGCGGCTGCGGAAGATGCTCGCCGAGAGGGTGCTCCGCATCACGGTGAAGCCGTTCATGGACATCAACACGATGGTCGAGGAGCGCCTCACCCAGTGCTGCGTGCACGTGGCCACGGTCAACGATGAGACGCGCGCGCACCAGTGTGCCCCGTTCTGCGCCCTGCAGGCGTGGGCGCCCCTGTCACGTCAGCGCATCTCGACGGCGACCGCACGCAACGCCGCACCCGTCGGACTCGGGCCCGTGATCCCCGTGGGCGCGCCGGTGGCCTGACATGCATGCTTCGCCGCCGCTTCGCCAGTACGACGAGAAGGTCGGACTCCCGTTCGACCCGCTCCGACTGTGCGTGTTCACCACCATCGCGCTCCTGACATGCGTGTTCGGGCCGATCGCGCTCCTCGTCTTCGCCGTGGTCGCGATACGGGGCTACGACCGCGCCCGACGCGCGGGCCTCACGCGCTCGCGGTGCAAACTCGGGGACACCCGCGTCGTCCTTGCGTACCTCATCGCCGTCGCCGTGCTGGCTGTCGCGGCCACCCCCTTCTGGATCTGGGGCTGGGTCACTGTGATCCGCTCCCTGGTGGGCGGCTGACGTGTTCCCCACCCTCGACCAGCTCCTCGGCTTCGGGCCCGCGATCGACACGCACGTGTTCTTCGAGGGCATCGGCATGCTGGTGGGCGGGGGCGTCTTCCTGCTGCAGCTGCGGCGGCACCGCGTCCGCGATCCGCGGATCTGGGCTCTCGTGGCCGGCGCGATGATGGGGGCCGCAGTGCTCTCGCGGCTGGGCACCTGGGCGCAGCACCTGGATCCCTCGCAGAACCTCAGCCTCGTCGAGCAGCTGATGCGTGGCAACGCGTCGATCCTGTCGTCGCTCGTGGGAGCCTGGCTCGGCGTTCACATCGCGAAACGACTCGTGCGCTACCCCGATCGCACCGGCGATCTGTTCGCCCCAGCTGTCGCGCTCGCTCTGGTGATCGGGCGCTTCGGGTGCTTCTTCACCGAGCGCCCCGGCACGCCGACCGGAGGCGACTGGGGCATCGTGCTGGACGCCGAGACCGCAGCACGACTGGGATCTCCGGCGGGGGTCGGACTGCACCCGAGCTTCCTGTACGAGATCGCGTTCCACCTCATCGCCTTCGCGGTGCTGTGGTTCTGGCTTCGTCGCGGCGTGCTCGCGCCCGGCGAGATGCTCACCGTGTACATCGGCTCCTACGCCGTCTTCCGCTTCTTCGTCGAGTTCGTCCGTGGCAACGATGTCGCGTTCGCCGGGCTCACCCGTCCGCAGCTGTTCCTGCTGCTCACCATTCCCCTGTTCGTGGCGCGCGTCGTGTGGCTCGCCCGCCGCGGACGCCTGTTCGCAACCACGGAGGTGCGTGATGTCGTCACCGTCTGATCAGCCCGACCCGTCTCAGCAGCCGGATCCCGAGGTCCGTCCGCCGGACCCCGCCGCACCGTACACACCGGGCGCACCTCCGCCCGGGGATATCTCGCAGCCGAATGCCGCGCCGGCTCCGCCCTGGCCTGCGACACCGGGAACTCCCGTGCAGTATCCGGGCCAGTACCCGCCGAACACAGGCGCAGCGACTCCGGGATACCCGCCGCCAGCGCACGCGCCGCAGGGCTTCCCGCCCCCGGGTTCCAATCCGCCGCCGGCAGCCGGTCCGAATCCGTACATCCAGAACACGCCGTTCACACCGCAGTACGGCCCACAGAAGACCTCGATCACCACCGGAGCGGTGTTCATCGGTGTCGGGATCTCCGTGCTGGTGATCATCATCGCCTTCCTGATCCACGACATCCCGGGCGGGACCGGCCCGATCCGGCTTCTGATCACCGGAATTCTTCCGATCGTCGGGTGCCTGCTCACCATCGGGCGGGCCACGCGATCGATCGGGCTGGGAATGGTGATCATCGGCGGGGCGTTCTGGGTCACGTTGATCGGACCGTGCTTCGCGCTGTTCATGCCGTAGCCGGTGGCGGACACGAAGCCGCACCGCAGAGAGAAGTCAGGGCGATCAGACGGGTTGAATGTCTGATTTGAGAACGATTCTCATTAGCGATAGTGTGGGCGCATGACCTCCCGTCGCGCCCTCCTCATCGCTCCGCTCGCCCTCTCGATCGTCGCCCTCGCGGGCTGCTCGACAGCCGCCGGATCTGCGGTGTCCACGGACGACGCGACGAACGACCCGCGTCCCCACGTGTTGGCCACCACGAACGTCTACGCTGATGTCGCTTCGGCGGTCGGCGCAGGCGACGTGGTGGTCGACGCGATCATCACGAACGCCGCGCAGGATCCGCACGAGTACGAGGTCGCTGTCGGCGACAAGCTGCTGGCTAGCCACGCGGACCTGTTCGTCATGAACGGCGGCGGATACGACTCCTACATGCCGAGCCTCGTCCCGGACGGGGCGCCCGTGATCGTCGCGGCTGAGTTTGCTCCGGACGCTCCGGACGAGTTGGAGAACGAGCACGACCACTCGGATCACGCCACCGAGGACGACCACGACCACAACGCCACCGAGTCGGCTGACGACCACGACCACGCGACGGAGAGCGCGGACGACCACGCGACCGACGAGGCTGAGGATCACGACCACGACACTGCGTTCAACGAGCACGTCTGGTACGACCCGGACATCATGCGCGCTGTGGCGGATCAGATCGCCACCGAACTCGGCAAGCTGGACCCGGCGCACGCGTCCGACTTCACGCAGCGAGCGGCGGAGTTCGGCGCGGGAATCGACGAACTCGACACGCAGCTCGCCGAGGCCAAGACGCAGTACGCCGGCAAGAGCATCTTCGTCACCGAGCCTGTGCCGCTGCGGCTTACGGATCGCATGGGTCTCGTCAACGAGACGCCCGCGGAGTTCTCCGAGGCGGTTGAGGAGGGTCAGGACGTTCCGCCCGCCACGCTGCTCGCCTCCCTCAAGATCATCCAGTCCGGTGAGCTGAGCGCTGTTATCGTGAACGCGCAGACCGGCGGATCCGAGACCACCCAGGTGTCGCAGGAAGCCGAGAAGGAGAGCGTCCCCGTGGTGGAGTTCGCCGAGCTGCTGCCCGAGGGGCAGAGCTACCTCAGCTGGATGAAGGCCAACGTCACCGCCCTCACCACCGACCTGGCACGCGGCGCGTGAGTGCTGCATCACCACTGACCACGACACCGCTGCGGATCACCGGCGGCGCGATGCACCGCGCCGATCGGGAGCTGTGGTCGGGGCTGGACCTCACGGTCGAGCCGGGTGAACTGGTCGCCGTGCTCGGCCCGAGCGGCGCTGGCAAGACCAGCCTGCTGCGGGCCGTTCTCGGTCTCGACTCCCTGAGCCGCGGCACGGTCGAGGTGCTGGGGGAGCGGGTCGTGCGCCACGGCAATCGCAAGGTCGGCTACATCCCGCAGCAGCGCCCGCTCCCGGCGGATACCTCGCTGCGCGGCCGTGACCTCGTCGCGCTCGGGGTCAACGGGCACCGCTTCGGCATTCCGCTCCCGCGGCGGGCCGATCGGGAGCGAGTAGATCGGCTGATCGAGGCGGTTGGTGCCACAGCGTTCGCCGATCGCCCCGTGGGCCTGCTCTCCGGCGGCGAGCAGCAGCGGCTCCGCGCCGGCCAGGCGCTCGCGGACGACCCGGGACTCCTGCTCTGCGATGAGCCGCTGACCAGCCTCGACCTCGCCAACCAGCGGGCCGTCGTCTCGTTGATCGACACGTATCGGCGCGAGCATCAGGCCGGCGTGCTGCTGGTCACGCACGACATCAATCCCGTGCTCGAGCACGTCGACCGCATTCTCTATCTGACGCACGGTGGGTTCGTTCTCGGCGAGCCGTCCGAGGTGCTGACCTCCCGGACCCTGTCGGATCTCTACGGCGCCCCGGTCACGGTGCTGAACTCGGACGGCCGACTGGTGGTGCTCGGTGCGCCCGACGCCGCAGAGGCCGCGCATCATCATCACGAGGACCACGCATGAACTGGGATGACATCGGCGAAGCGCTCTGGGGTGGACTGCCCTACTACGGCGAGATCCTCGGTCTCGTGGGCAACTCCCTCTGGGCCGGCGCGATCCTCGGACTCGTGGGCGGGCTCATCGGCATCTTCGTGATGCAGCGCGATATGGCTTTCGCGGTGCACGGCATCAGCGAGCTCTCCTTCGCAGGTGCCGCGGCCGCGCTTCTCATCGGGGCCGATGTCGTCACCGGCTCGATCATCGGCTCGGTTGTCGCGGCAGCAATCATCGGCCTGCTCGGCTCGAAAGCCCGCGATCGCAACTCGATCATCGGCGTGCTCATGCCTTTCGGTCTCGGCCTCGGCATCCTGTTCCTCTCGCTCTACAACGGTCGAAGCGCCACCCGCTTCAGCCTGCTCACCGGGCAGATCGTGTCGGTCGATCAGGGTCAGGTGGTGTGGTTGTCTGCCATCGGGCTCGTCGTGCTGGCGGGGCTCGTGCTGATCTGGCGTCCGCTGCGGTTCGACTCGCTCGACCCGCAGTCCGCCGCGGCCCGGGGTGTTCCCACCACCGCGGTGTCACTCGTCTTCATGCTGCTGCTCGGATTGATCGTGGCCGTGAGCGTGCACATCATCGGCGCGCTGCTCGTGATGGCCCTCGTGGTCACGCCGGCCGCGGCGGCGATGCGCGTGGCCACCGGTCCGATCCTCGTGCCGATGCTGGCCGCCGGTTTCGGCGTGGTCTCCGCCGTCGGCGGCATCCTGCTCGCCGTTGCCGGCACGCTGCCGGTGAGCCCGTACATCACCACCGTCTCGTTCCTCATCTACCTGGTCTGCCGGATCATCGGTCGGCCCGCCGAGCGGCGAGCGCGAATCAAAGGGAACTCCCGAGAGATTGTCGGAGCGGCCGCCTAGGCTCGTTTCATGATGTCTGCCCCCGCCGGCACCGCACGATCTTCGGATCGGGCGGCGCTCGGTCGTGCACCGGAGAAGCGCGGGGGAGCCGGGTATGCGCTGATCATCGGGCTCGGCGTGGTCGCGGCGCTCGTCATCGTCAATCTGCTGGTGCCGCAGTTCCTCGCCTTCCCGGTGGAACGGCGCCTCCAGGACGGACTGACGCTGTCGCTCAGCGTGCTCATCGAGTCGATGCCGTTCGTCCTGCTGGGCGTGCTGTTCTCCATCGCGGTGCAGGTGTGGCTGCCGCCGGGTGTGTTGGAGCGCATGCTGCCGCGTCGTGCGTGGGCGCGTCGGCTCACGCTGTCGCTGCTCGGCATGATCATCCCGGTGTGCGAGTGCGGAAACGTGCCGTTCGCGCGCGGACTGCTGCGGCGCGGCTTCGCGCCGGCGGAGACGCTGACATTCCTGGTGGCCGCCCCCATCGTCAACCCGATCGTCATCATCACCACGCACGCGGCCTTCGGATGGGACGGCGGCATCCTGGTGGTGCGCGTGATCGGCGGATTCGTCATCGCGAACCTCATCGGCTGGCTCTACTCGCGCCAGGACGATCCCGACAAGCTCCTCACCGAGCGCTTCCGTCTCGACCAGCGCGCTGAAGACGCCGTGACGGGCAGCCGCGGACGCCGTTCGCTCGCGCAACTCGTGATCGAACTGCGCGCCGTCATGCCCGCTCTCGTGATCGGCTCCGCCATCGCGGGCGCCGTGCAGGTGCTCATCCCGCGCGACGTGCTGGTGGCCATCGGCTCCAACCCCGTGCTCTCGATCGTGACGATGATCGTCCTCGCGCTCACGGTGGCCCTGTGCTCCAACGTGGACGCCTTCTTCGCGCTGTCGATGGCCACGACCTTCTCCACCGGATCGATCATCGCGTTCCTGCTCGTCGGGCCGATCGTGGACGTGAAGATGCTCGCGCTGATGCGCACGACCTTCTCGGTTCGCGCTCTTGCCGGGATCGTGGTGGTCGTCATCCTCAGCGCCTTCGCGATCGCCCTGGGGGTGAACCTTGTCGGCTGAACGCTCCCGCGTGCTGCACGCGATCGACTCCCGGTGGCTGGGGGTCGGACTCGCTTCTCTCGTCTGCGTGATCACCGTGGGGCTTGCGGTCACCGGGCGGCTCGCGATGTACGTGAACCCCGATGGCGCGTGGTTCACCGTGGGCATGGCGGTACTCGGACTGCTGGCTGCGGCCGGGTCGTTCGCCCTGCCGCTCGGTGCGGAGGAAGATCACGGCCATGATCACGGCGACGCCCATGAGCACGACCACGTGCCTGCCGAACAGGCTCCTCCGGCCGCGCCGCTGACCCGCGCACAGCTGCGAGCGCAGTCCCAGCCAGTCACGCACGCCGCACCGTCGCCGAGCCTTCGGCGCCGCGTGTCGGGGGTTGCCGCCGTGACGGGTGGCGTGCTGGCGACGGCCGTGATGGTGCCGGCGCTCCTGCTCCCACCCGCCGCCCTGTCGGCAGAGCTGGCGATGGAGCGCGATCTCGGCGCTCCGCCGCTGTTCGGTGGTGCGGACGTCGTGGCGCTGGCTACGACGGCCGACTCCGCGAAGTTCGGGGTCGGTGACTGGGCCGCCGCCTTCGCGGGCACCTCCAATCCGGCTGCACTCGCCGGCACCCCGGTCAACCTCGTGGGCTTCGTGGCACCGGCCGCGGATGGCAGCGACGACATCCGGCTCACGCGCCTCGTGGTCACGCACTGCGTGATCGATGCGCAGCCCGCCGCCGTCACCGTGTCGGTGCAGGCCGCCACCGCCAGCATCGACATCGACCTCGCCACCGGCCAGTGGGTGGAGGTCACCGGAACCGTGGAGCAGAGCGGCAGCGGCGTGCTCCTCATCCAGCCCACTGCGGTCACCCCCATCGACCAGCCGACGGACCCGTATGAGTACTGAGCGCAGGTCTCGCGGGCGGTTCCTCATCGCGTTCGCGGGTGTCGTGGTGTTGCTGGCCGTGCTCGTCGGGGCGGGGTCTGTCGTGGCACTCCAGCAGGGCCCGCGGCAGACCGCCGTCAGCGCGGATCCTGCCGCCGCGATCGACACGGCGGGCGCTCGGGTCATCTTCACCACCGATCAGGCGCTCGCGGCCGTCGATCCTGCGCAGGTGAGCGTGTCGCCGGCTGCCGACTTCACCGTCGACACCTCGGGCCGCAGCGTCGGCGTGCGCTTCACCGTGCCGCTGGATCAAGACACCGACTACCGCATCACGATCAGCGATGTCCGCGGCGTCGGCGGCGGTCCCAGCGCCACCCTGGATACCACCGTGAGCACGCCGAAGTCACAGATCTACGTGCTGCAACGCACGACGGGCGCCGACACCATCACTCGGTCCGACATCGATGGGGAGAACGCGAAGATCGTCTTCCTCCACCCGGCGATCGAGGACTTCCGCGAGCTCGACGGGCAACTCGTCGTCTCGGTGATGGAGAACGATCGGGCGGCGCTGCTGATCGTGGACCCTGCCACCGGCGACAGCCGTCGCATCACTCTCCCCGGGATCGGCTACCTCGGCGAACTGCAGGTGTCCGAGCGGTCGGGCCGCATCGGTTTCACCTACTCCGATCGCGAACTCACCGAGACCACGGGCATCAAGAGCCAGCTGTTCCTGACCTCGCTCACCGACGACACGGTCACCGCCGTGTCCACGGGCGGGGAGGCGCCCAGTGTGGACGACTGGGCATTCGTCCCCGATTCGGATGCCGTGCTGATGGTGCCCTTTAGCGGCGACCTCATGCTGGTGGACCCCTCCGGCCGATCCGAACCGGTCCGCTTCGGCACGGCGATCAAGCTGCAGGGACTGTCGCGCGGGACGTACCAGGCCATCGTCGACAAGGTGGACGGCTGGGTGGCGCTCGATCTTCGCTCCGGCACCGAGGAGCCGCTGGTGCTTCCCGAGCTGGCGGGAACCGTCGATGCGATTCTCCCGCTGACGCCGGCCACCACCCTGTGGCATCACACCGAACGCGACGCCGCCGGGATGCCCACCGCCGGCGTGATCTCGGTCTCGGACGCGTCGGGCCAGCTGCGCGAACTGTACCGTCGGGTGGCCGGGGATCCGATCCTGCAGGCCTGTGCGTCCCCGAGCGGGTCGCAGGTGGCGGCGCTGGTGGCGCCCGACTACGCCAACAATCCGTCCGACGGCGCCTACCGCCCGATGCCCACCACCCTGCGGACCGTCATCATCGATGTCGCCAGCGGCGAGGTCATCGGCAACCTTCCCGGATTCGATCTGTCCTGGTGCGAGCGCGGTCCGTTCTGATTGCGCCGTGGGGGAAACTCGGGCCTCACGGCAGCCTCCGGAGATAGGATCTGAGCATGGCTCAGCGGAACACGTGGCAGCGCGAGAGGGTGCGCGAAGCCCTCGGCGATGTGCGGGGCTTCGTCAGCGCTCAGAGCCTGCACGCCACGCTGCGCGACGAGAACACGGGCATCGGCCTGGCAACCGTCTACCGCACGCTGGCCGGTCTCGCCAAGGCGGGCGAGGCTGATTCCCTGCAGAGCCCCGAGGGCGAGTCGCTCTATCGCGCCTGCTCGTCCTCCGGCCACCATCACCACCTCATCTGCCGCTCGTGCGGGCTGACGGTCGAGATCGCGGCGACCGATGTGGAGCAGTGGGCCAAGAACGTCGCCGCCTCGCATGGCTTCGAGCAGGCCGAGCACGTCGTCGACATCTTCGGCCTGTGCGCTGACTGCGCGGCCGCCGCACGAGCCGCGGCCGACGCTCCCGACGGGGCCGATGACGCGGGTCGCTGACGGCCTGCACCTCGCCACTCGCGAGGAGCTGTCGGGGCTGCCCCTCGAGGTGGCGCCCCGGCTCCTGGGCGGCGTCCTGCGCGTAGAGACCGTCGACGGAGCCGTGGCGATCCGCATCACCGAGGTCGAGGCGTATCACGGCCGCGGCACCGGTGACGTTCCCGATCCGGGCTCGCATGCGCGCATGGGGCGTACCGAGCGCAACGCCACGATGTGGGGTGAACCCGGACACCTCTACATCTACCTCAGCCATGGCATCCACTCGTGCGTGAACGTGGTGTGCGGGCCGGACGGCATCGCCGGTGGTGTGCTGCTTCGCGGCGGCGAGGTCGTCGAAGGCGTGGACCTGGCGCGGCGGCGACGTCAGCAGCGCAAACCTGGCGCGGATGGTGCCGTGCGATGCGCTCCCACCATCGCCGATCGGGATCTCGCCCGCGGTCCGGGGCGCTTGGGTCAAGCGATCGGGCTTCGTCATCCGGCCGATGATGGCGTGGATGCCGTGAGCGGCGGACGCGTCTCGCTGCGCCTGCGCAATGACCTGGCGCCGGGGATCACGACGGGTCCGCGGGTCGGCGTCGCGGGCGTCGCGGGCACCTCGGCATACCCGTGGCGTTTCTTCCTCGCAGGCGACCCGACGGTGTCGGTGTTCCGCGCCGGGCGCGGTGCTGTCGAGGCCGCCGCAGCGGGCTGAAACCACTCTTCGGGATACCCGCTCACAGACTCGAGAAACGGGGTGCGGGATCGCCTCCGATCTGCGAGAGTGGACCCGTCCGTGCGATTGCTGAGGAGTCTCCGTGAAGAAATCCATCGTCCGTGCGTGCGCGATCTCGGCGTCAGCCGCGGTTGCTCTCGCTCTCGCCCTGCCTGCGGCCGCGTCGGCGAGTGTTGACACCCCCGAGCTGATCACCCCGACCGCGGGGACCACGCAGCTGAATCTGATCGGGTTCAACGATTTCCACGGCCGCATCCTGGACGCGGAGCGCTTCGCCGCCACCGTGCTGCAGGCGCAGCAGGGCTTCGGTGAGGACAACTCGCTGGTACTGTCCAACGGCGACGCGGTCAGCGCCTCAGTATTCGAGTCGGCCATCCAGAAGGACGCGCCCACGATCGACGCGCTGAACGCCCTCGGCGTCGACAGCTTCACGGTGGGCAACCACGAGTTCGATCACGGCTATGACGACGCGATCGGTCGGATCCAGAACGCCACGAACGGTCCCGACCTCGCGGCCAACGTCACCGACTCGACGGGCGCGCACCCCTTCGACGAGTACGCGATCTTCGACGTCAACGGCACGACGGTGGCCGTCATCGGCGCGGTCACCCAGGAGACTCCGGCGCTCTCGTCGCCGGATTCGGTGGCCGGCCTCACCTTTGGCGACCCCGTTGAGGCGGTCAACCGCGTCGCGGCACAGCTCACCGACGGTGACGCCAGCAACGGCGAGGCGGACGTCCTCATCGCCTCGTACCACGAGGGTGGACCGCAGTCCGACGTGCCCCTCGACGAGAACGAGAAGAGCGCGGTGTTCGCGCACATCGTGAACGACACCGACGCCTCGGTCGCGGCCATCTACACGGCGCACACGCACCAGACGTACGCGTACGACGCGCCGATCCCCGGCCAGAGCGGTACGCGCCCGGTCGTGCAGGCGGGCTCCTACGCCGGCTACATCGGCCAGGTCGTGCTCACCCTCGACGCCGACAAGAAGGTCACCGCATCGTCGTCCTCGGTAGTGCCGACGCTGGCCGCGGACGCGATCCCCGACGACCTGAAGTCTGACCCGCGCGTTCAGCAGGTGGCACAGATCGTGGCCGACGCTGTCGCGAAGGCCGACGTGCTCGGCAACGAGGTGGTCGGTACGCAGACGGGCGACATCACGCGCGCCAAGCAGTACGAGCCGGGCTCCATCACGGTCGACCCCGCGACGGGCGTCACCTCCGGCACCGTTTCGGTACCCGACGACCGGGCCAACGCATCCAACCTCAGCGACCTCGTCGCGCAGTCCATGGTCGAGGTCATCAACGCACGCGGCAACGTCCGCGCAGATATCGCTCTCATGAACCCGGGTGGCGTGCGCGCGGACCTGATCAACGATGACGGCAAGATCACGTACAAGGAAGCCGCCACGGTCGTCCCGTTCGCGAACGACCTCAACGTCGTGACGATCACCACGGAGACGCTGAAAGCCACGCTCGAGCAGCAGTGGCAGCGCAACGTCGACGGCTCGATCCCCTCGCGCCCGTACCTGCAGCTGGGTCTGTCTGACAACCTGACCTACACCTACGATTCGTCGCGGCCTGAGGGCGATCGCATCACGGGCATCTCGCTTTACGGCGTACCGCTCCCTCCCGGGGACAAGCTCAACGTGGCGATGAGTTCATTCCTTGCCGCGGGTGGCGACAACTTCCGTGCGCTGCTCGACAACGAGGGAAACCAGAGTGTCGGCATCATCGATACCGACGCCTTCCCGGCATGGTTCCGGATGGTCTCCGGTGACACGGGCGCTCCGATCGTCCCAGACAACCGTCGTAACGGCATCGAAGTTCAGGGCCTCGTGTCCAACCAGCTCCTGCCTTGCACTGGTCAGAGCATCACCGTTTCGGGTTTCGATCTGGCGTCGCTCGGCTACGTGCAGAACCAGTCCGTGACTGCGACCTTGCGTTACGGCGTGGGATTCCCCGAGTTGGGTACTGCCGTGGTGGACCCCGCAACGCCTAACACGGCAGTGCTGTCCCTCACCGCTCCTGCGGGTGCTGTTGGTGACGCGCAGGTAGAGATCAGTGTGGAGCCCTCCGGCTCTCACGTGACCATTCCCGTCACGGTCGACTGCGCGGTGGCTCCGACCCCGGTGCCGACCGCGGTTCCCAGCAACCCGGCACCCAAGCCCACGCTGGCGGCCACCGGTTCTGACGGATCGCAGGCGCTGACGATCGGCATCATCGCGGTCGTCGTGATCGTGGCCGGCGGTGCCGCGCTGATCATCGCCCGCCTGCGCCGTGCCCGTCGTGAGGCGGACGGTGCGAGCGTCGACTCGTCGGGCTCGTCCACCGATATCTGATCCGATCCACGGCGTCGCCGCGAGCCCATACCGGGCTCGCGGCGTCGCCGTTTTCGAGGCGGTTCGGTGCATGGTTTCCGCCGTGCTAGGATTGCTCTTTGTCTGCGCGCACTCCAGCACGCAGCTCGTTTCCACTCTTCACTCCGCTCATCCGGGCGGATACCGGCGTGGGAGCAGACAAGGGATCTTGGGTGAAGCCGTCCGGCTTCACGGTACAGAAGGAGACACCATGGCCGCAGTGTGCCAGGTGACTGGAGCTGTTCCCGGCTTCGGTCACAACATCAGCCACTCGCACCGCCGGACGAAGCGCCGCTTCGACCCGAACGTGCAGAAGAAGACGTACTTCGTCCCGTCGCTGGGTCGTAAGATCACGCTGAACGTGTCCGCCAAGGGCATCAAGGTGATCGACGCCCGTGGCATCGAGTCCGTCGTGAAGGACCTCATCGCGAAGGGTGTGAAGCTCTAATGGCGAAGAAGGCACAGGACGTACGTCCGATCATCAAGCTCCGTTCGACGGCTGGCACGGGTTACACCTACGTGACCCGCAAGAACCGTCGCAACAACCCCGACCGTATCGTTCTCAAGAAGTACGACCCGGTGATCCGCAAGCACGTCGAATTCCGAGAGGAGCGTTGATCCATGGCTAAGAAGAGCATGATCGCGAAGAACGAGCAGCGTAAGGTCATCGTCGCTCGCTACAACGAGAAGCGTCTGGCGCTGAAGGCGGCCCTCGTGTCGCCGTCGTCGACCGACGAAGAGCGCGAGGCCGCTCGCGTGGGTCTGCAGAAGCTGCCCCGCAACGCTTCGCCGGTGCGCGTCCGCAACCGCGACGTCATCGACGGTCGCCCCCGTGGCCACCTGTCGAAGTTCGGCATCTCGCGTGTTCGCTTCCGCGACATGGCACACCGTGGCGAGCTGCCCGGTGTCACCAAGTCCAGCTGGTAAGCACCCGCAACGCACGAAGGGCGAGTCCGCACGGACTCGCCCTTCGTCGTTCCCGAGGCCTGCTGAGCACCCGCGGGGTCTCGGTGACGTGTGCGGTGCACGTGGGTCGCGTAGGGTGGATCGGCGGCGTCGCATCGGGATGGCGCCGCGAAAGGGGACCCATGATCATCGCTGTCTGCCCTCCGGGGTTCACGAGCAATCCGGCCTTTCCGCTTCTCGTGGGTGGGGCCGTGGTGATCATCGTCCTGGGTGTGGTGCTCGGGATCGTGTCCAAGCGTCGCCGTGCCGGCGCAGGCACCCTCGCGATCGGCATCCTCCTCCTCGCGGGCGGCAGCGTCTTCGCGTCCCCGGCACCTGCGATGGCCGCCGACTGCCCGCCGTCCGCCGCCACATCGACCGAGCCGACCGCGTCGTCGATGCCCGCGGGTCCGACCGGAACCCTCGCGGTGGACCTCGGCAGCATCCACGACCTCTACAACGCGTACCTCACGGCACCGACGCAGATCAAGCTCATCGAGGACAGCGGCAACATCGAGCAGGACGTTCCGCTGCAGGACGCGCTCACCAACTGCCAGACCGACTACTCGGCCCCGGAACCCATCACGATCGCGCTCGTGGACGCCGCGACCGGCCGCGTCGGCTGGGCCGCGCAGATCCCCGCTGACGGGGAGGACGTCGTGGGTCTCGAGGGTGTGCCGCTGGGCGCGTACACGGTGATCCTGCTGCAGCAGCGCAGCGGCCCGGGCGATCCCGTTCCGGACGGTGCCTCCGCCAGCGTCAGCTTCCAGTGGCAGCGGACGTTCCACGAGTGCAACATCACGGCAGAGCGCGGCCAGACGCTGACGCACGGCACCTACGTCGGCGGGAACCCGGGTTCGCTCGTCGCGACCGTCGACGGCACGGGGACCACGGCCACGTTCACCGAAGACACGCTCCAGCAGGTCGTCCGCCTGAACCTCGGCGGCTGATCCGACGCGCGTCAGCCGGTGAATGTGCGGAGAATGTCGCCGCCGAACAGCGAGAACGCCATCACACCTGCCGACAACAGGAGCACACCGACCGTGCCCGCGATCGCCATCACCGACACCCCGCTTCCGCCGAGGCGCTGACCGCGCAGGCCCACGGCCACGCCCGCCCGCGCCGCGAGTTCGCCGGCCTGATCGTCACGGTACTGCTCGGTGCGCGCCGCGAACCGGCGGTGGAACTCCTCGGCGAGCGTGACGGCCGCGGCCATCGTGTCCGGGCGATCGAAGCGCGTGCCGGCCGGCAGATAGACGTACAGGCGATCGGAGACCAGCTCGATCTCCGCGCCGGATCCGAGATCGATCACCCGCGCCATGAGGTCGGGCGTGAAGATGTAGAGCGCATCGCGCTGGTAGCCCTCCGGAACGATCAGCTGGAACACCGACGCGAAATCGCCCTCGAGATCCAGCCGCGCGGCACCGCGACCCAGCCCGAGCGTCGGGATGATGCTGCGGCGCCGGTTCGCCAGCACGATGTGCGGCACCGATGTCGGCAGCGGCAGCTCGATGAAGCCGAACGGGCGCTGGATCGTCGCGCCGTTCTGTCCGCGAGCCACGGAGTGGTGCATGCCGAGCTCGAACGGCATCCGCGGGTCATCGCAGGCCACGACGGCCCGCTCCTGCCCGTGCGCCACGCGCGCGAACGCGGCGCCTGGGCGACGGTTGTCCTCCAGAGAGTCGGCGTAGGCCCAGCCGTTGCTCCAGGCGAAGGCGGCGATCTTCACGCGGCGGCCGAGCAGCACCGCATGCCAGACGAACGACAGCGCTGCGAGCACCGTGTAGCCGATGACGAAGAGCCCGAGAATCGGTGCCACCGTCAGGAAGTCGGAGCTCAGGAGCCACCACAGCCCCACGAGCATCGCGGCGGCGAACAGCAGCACCGCAACGAGCAGAACGAGGAAGCGGCGATACAGCGGGGTGCGACACATCCTCTCGTAGGTGAGGATGTCCCGCAGCCCGGCGCTGTGCCGCAGCGCTCCGAGGTCGACGCTTACAGGCTCCACGGCAGCGTGGTCCACGGGCCGTTGCGCTTCGCGGTGGCCGCCGCCTGGAAGTCGTTGCTTCCCTCGAACTTCTCGAACGACTTCTCGTCGACGTTGCCGTCGCTCCAATGCATCACACGACCGACGTTGTAGCTCAGACCGAAGTCCGCCCACGACGAGAACGCGGGGCGCGCCTCCTCGTTGATGCGGTGGATGATTTGACGCGCCTCGGGGATGTCGCCGTACCCGAGCGCCACGCCCCACGTCGTCATGCCGACGGCCTGCCCGAACGCGTAACCGTCAAGGGTCTTCACGTACAGGTCGGGGGTCACGATGTCCTTCCCCACGCGCTTGCGGATCTGCGCCTCGGTGTACTCGATCGACGTGACGAAGGTGCGCGCATCGCGCTTGTCGCCGCCCTCGGTGACGATCGCGTTCAGCCATTCCTTCGCCTTGGGCGCGCGGCCCAGGCGCTCACCGAGCTGTGCGCGCACGGCCAGGTAGAGCACCCACATCTCCCGGCGACGGCGCACGGTCATCAGGCGCTCGATGTTGTCGAGCCAGTCCTGGCGGTTGTAGACACTCCACTGCTCGATCAGCACCTTCTTCTCGCGATCCCCCAGCGCGGAGGCGGTGGGATCGTTCCAGTGGCCCGAGGGGAGGTTCACGATCTGCAGGAACCCGAGCGCGATCTCGTTCGCTTCGCGATCGTTCGTGGAGAAGCGTTCGTCCGCCTTGACCTTCGACGCCGGGAGGATCCAGATCACGAGGAAGAACAGCACCACGGCGCCGACGATCGCCCACACCCACCACTGGGCGACGAGCCATTCGAGGATGGAGCCGAGATCGTTGAGGTCGAGGCGGGCGACAGGGCGCATGAAACATCTCCGGGGGAAAGACTTAGCTTGAACGATCGTTCAGTGATTAACGTATACGGCAGAGCTTCGCGGGGAAAGCTCGACGGTCTTGCAGGAGGAGGTGGCCGCATGGCACGTTCCGAAGAGCACAACAGGCAAGCCCGAGAGCGCGCGCGAGAAGCCCTCCTGGAAGCCGCGATCACGCTGTTCGCCGAGCGCGGGGTCGCGGGGGCGAGCATCGCGGAGATCACGCGTCGTGCGGGTGTGGCGCAGGGACTCGTCAGCTATCACTTCGGGGGCAAGGATCAGCTCATCTCCGCCGTGATCGACCGCTGGTTCGAAACGGTGATCGGTTTCTCTCAGGTCGAGGGCACGCCCGACGAGGCGCTCGCCGCGGTGATCGACGGTGCCCTTCTCGCCACGGCGTTTGCGGTGCCGTTGCAGCGAGCCGTCCTGGCGATGCAGCTGCAGCCGGCCACGCATCGCCTGTTCGCGGAATCGGAAGAGCGTCATGCCGTCGGGGCCGCTGCGGCGGAAGACGCCGTGCGCGCCATCTTCCGCGGCCGCGGTGCCGCGGACCCGAGTCTGGAAGAGGTCATGCTGCGCAGCACGCTCGAGGGCGTGTTCGTGAAGTTCGCGGTGTTCGGCGACACGTACCCCCTGGAAGACGCGCGGCGCTGGCTGCATCGCCTCTACGGCCTTCCCGAGCCCACCCTCCCGCTGCCGCTGAGTCTGCCGCCGCGCGCATCGGAACTGCGGCCGCGGGCGACGCCGGCCGACTGAACTTCTCGTGTTTCGGCGGGCGTGACCTGCCGTGACGCTGTGTTGCACCTCGGCGGGCGAGCACGGGCCGAGGCTCCTACGGTGGCTGATGCCGCGCTTTTCTGCGGTCAGCTCCAGCCGAGAAGGACCATCCCCCCATGAGCCAGACAACAGCTCGACAGAAGGCGTCCGATACCCGCGGGCCGGTACGCAAGCTCCTCACATCGTTCGGATTCCAGATCCTCGTCGCCCTGATCCTCGGTGTCGTCGCCGGTCTGATCGGCAAGCAGCTGGGGCCGGATGAGGCGGGCGGCGCGAACGGACTGGCCGCCACGCTGGCCACGATCGGCTCCTCCTACGTCACCCTGCTGAAGGCCGCCGTGATCCCCCTGGTGTTCACGGCGATCGTGGCGAGCATCTCCAATCTCCGTCGGGTGCAGAATGCCGCGCGCCTGGCCGGTCAGACCCTGCTGTGGTTCGCGATTACCGCCTTCATCGCGGTGATCATCGGCATCGTGCTCGGCGTCACCGTGCAGCCCGGTGCGCGCGCCGGCGAGGGTCTGACCCCGTCCGACCCGTACGCCGTGGGCACGTGGTGGAACTTCCTCACCGGTCTTGTTCCGCAGAACTTCCTCGGCCTCACCGCCTCCACCTCGCTCGACGTCGAGGCCGGTCGTGCCACCACCAGCATCGGCTTCAACGTGCTGCAGATCATCGTGGTGGCGGTGGCCGTCGGAATCGCGGCGATCAAGGTGGGGCGTCGTGCTGAGCCGTTCCTCGCCTTCACCGAGTCGTTGCTCAAGGTGATCCAGCGCGTGCTGTGGTGGATCATCCGCGTCGCCCCGATCGGAACCTTCGGTCTCATCGGCAACGCGGTGATCCAGTACGGCTGGGACAAGCTCACCTCGCTCGCCTGGTTCGCCGGTGCCATCTATGTGGGCCTCGCGATCGTGCTGTTCGTGGTCTACCCGGTCCTGATCAAGACCCACGGCCTCTCCATCAAGCAGTACTTCACGGGTGTGTGGCCGGCGGTCACCGTCGCGTTCTTCTCCCGCTCGTCCATCGGCACGCTGCCGGTCACGGAGCGCGTCACCGAGCGCAACCTCGGTGTGCCGAGCTCTTACGCCTCCTTCGCGGTGCCGCTCGGGGCCACCACGAAGATGGACGGCTGCGCGGCGATCTACCCGGCTATCGCGGCGATCTTCGTGGCACAGTTCTACGGCATCGAGCTGTCCTTCGTGCAGTACCTGCTGATCATCCTGGTGTCGGTGGTCGGCTCTGCCGCGACGGCCGGTACGACGGGTGCGGTCGTGATGCTCACGCTGACGCTCTCGACCCTGGGCCTGCCGCTGGACGGCGTGGGCCTGCTCCTCGCGATCGATCCGATCCTGGACATGGGCCGCACCGCGGTGAACGTCGCGGGCCAGGCGCTCGTTCCCACGATCGTCGCGAAGCGCGAGGGCATCCTCGACGTCGACCTCTACAACGCCCAGCGCGAGGGGCTGCCATTCGCGGACGACAGCGCTGACGAGGAGGCGGAGACGCCGGCGCAGGCCTCGGAGGGCGAACCCGCGAAGGTCTGATGCGACACATGAAGGAGGCCGGGGTGTGAGCCCCGGCCTCCCTCATGTGCACTGCTCACGGCGCGGCAGGCGGTGCCGGCGGCTGTAGCGGAACGCGGCTGTGGGTCGCGTCCGTGTCGCCCGCGGGACGGGGCCCACTCGTGATCTCCTTGCCCACCCGCGTCTCCAGGATGCTCACCGCCTCGTCCGACAGCACGAGGAGTCCGTCCAGTTCCTCGCGCACCCGGCGGTACGCCACCTGCCGCTCCGCCGCCGTGGCCGACTTGTCCACCGCTGTCTTCAGCAGCTGCTGGGCGCGCTCCAGGCGCCGTCGCTCCTCTTCGGTGAACCCGGTGTCCCGAACACGGCGAGCGTTCTGCTCGGCCACGTCGAACTTCACGGCGAAGTCGGTGACCGCCTCACGGTAGTCGGCGAACTGCTCCGGCGTGATCCACGCATCCGCCGTGACCGGCCGGAGCCGGTCGGCCACGCGCTTGGCCCGGAGGAAGGCCGCCGTCAGCGGCTCTCGTCCGTCGCTCATCGCCGGGAAGGCGATGGTCTTGGCCACATCGAGCTCATAGTCCAGCCAGCGTCCGGTAACGTCGTCATGTTCGTCGATGAGGCGCTGCACGTTCTCACGGGTGACGTCTTCGTTTGTCGCCGGCGTCGCCGCACGCGACTCCAGGAATCCGGGTGGGAACTCGCCGCGCTTCGCCGCCATCAGCTCCAACTTGCGCTCGTGGCGCTCCCGCTCCTCTTTCTTGCCCCCGCCGAACGTGTAGTACGCGGCGGTGGCAAGCCCGAACAGAGGGAAGATCATCCACCAGTACTTGTCGAAGAGGTCGAGGAAGTCCATGCTTCAGCCTAGATCGAGGGAGGGGTGAGCGTCACGGAGTCGTGACGGATGTCACGCGATCATGCGGCGCAACGGCAGGTATGACAGCGCCGCCAACACCACGGTGAGTGCCAGGCCGATCACCGTCCAGCCCCACAGGCCGATCGACGCGATCCCCTCGAACATCGCGACCCAGAACCCGAACTTGATGGCGACGAAACCGAGCGCCAGCAGGAGCGCGATGATGCCCAGCAGCACGACCAGCATCATCGTGCGACCCCACCGCCGATAGATGACGGTGAACACGAATCCGAGCGTGAACAGCAGCATCATGGCGGTGAAGTACGTCAGTGCCTGCAGCCAGGGGCTCGCGTCCCACAGTCCCGGGATGCGGAAGAAGCGGCCGTTGAGACCCCACCCGTTGGTGGCCTCCTCGATGTAGCCGCCGACGGTGAAGATCAGGGACATGCCGAGGCTGGAGAGCACGGCGATGGCCATCGTGCCGAGATAGAAGTCCCGACGGGTGACACTCATCGCCTGCGAGAACGGGAACGTCAGCACGAGGGCGTAGATGCCGGCGCCCATGAAGTACCACATCGGGGCGACCGGGGCGCCGCCGGCGAACTTGTACCCCAGTGCCGGTGTGACCGGGATGATGGCGAAGATGCCCAGCGACAGCACGAAGCAACCGGCGAGGATGATCAGCGGGATGCCGATGAAGGTCATCTTGTTGAGGTTCTGCAGGCGCACGACCTTGAGGATGCGGTCCATCAGCGCACCTCCTCCTTCTGCGTGAGACGGACGACGAGTTGCTGCAGCGACACCGGTGCGATGTCCAGACCTGCGGCGATGAGGCGGTCGCGCTCGGCGGCGTCGAGCGCTCCGAGCACGGTGGCGGAGGTGACGCGACCGAGACTCTCGGTGTGCAGCACCTCGCGTCCGCTGGTGAAGTCGGCCACCGCGGACGCGTCGCCCACGACAGTGACGGCACGGCCGCGCAGATCGTCGGCGGAGGCATCGATCAGCACGCGCCCCTGATCCAGCACGATGACGTGTTCGAGGAGGTTCGCGACCTCGTCGATCAGGTGGCTGGACAGCACGATCGTGCGCGGACGCTCGGCGTAGTCCTCCAGCAACCGGTCGTAGAAGATCTGACGGGCGACAGCATCGAGACCGAGGTACGGCTCGTCGAAGAACGTGATCTCCGCGCGGGCCGCGAGACCGATGATCACACCGACAGCGGACAGCTGACCGCGGGAGAGCTTCTTGATGCGTCGATTCATCGGCAGGCGGAAGGACTTCACCAGGTCGTCGGCGAGTGCCTGATCCCAGTTCGGGAAGAACATGCGTGCGGCGGCGAACGCCTGACCCGGCTTGAAGTCGTCGGGGTACTTCTGGCTTTCGCGGACGAAGCACATGCGCCCGAGCACAGGAGCGTTCTCGTATGGATCCTCGCCGTACACGCGCACATCGCCGGTGCTGGCGAAGTTCTGGGCGGTGATGATCGACATGAGGGTGGACTTGCCGGCGCCGTTGCGTCCCAGCAGTCCGTAGATGGTGTCCTTCTCAAGGGAGAGGGTGACATCGGCCAGCGCGACTGTCTCGCGGTAGGTCTTGCCGAGGTCCCGGGTCTCGATGACGGCGGTCATCGGGTTGTCCTTTCGTCTGTGCCGGAGATGCTCTCCCCGGCGCGGGAACGGATGAGTGCGGCCACGTCTGCCGCA
Source organism: Microbacterium gorillae (assembly GCF_050990725.1). Lineage (GTDB taxonomy): Bacteria > Actinomycetota > Actinomycetes > Actinomycetales > Microbacteriaceae > Microbacterium > Microbacterium gorillae_A. The sequence continues at coordinate 4,384,081 of NZ_CP158844.1, read as the reverse complement.
GTGAGGCCGAGCTTGTCGGCCTCGGCCAGCAGCGGGCCGATGAAACGGTCGGCGAACGCCGTGCGGCGTTCGGTGAGGAGGGCGTCGCGAGCGCCCTCGGCCACGAACATCCCGACACCGCGGCGCTTGAGGAGGACACCCTTGTCGACGAGCATGTTCACTCCTTTCGCGGCCGTGGCCGGGTTGATGCGGTGGAAGGCGGCGAGTTCGTTCGTCGACGGTGCCTGACTGCCCTCGGGCAGGCTGCCGTCGACGATCGAGTCCTCGACCATCTCGGCGATCTGCACGAAGATCGGCTTCCCGTCGTCGATCACGTCCACCTCCGGTGTGTTGGTTAGTTACTCGACTAATGAACCATGGAAGTGGGCGCGTGTCAACACCGAAGTGCGCGCCAAGAAAGGCGCTCAGCAACCGGGCTGGGTGACGGGTGTGCTCAGCTGCGGACGATGCCGAGGCGCTCGCGCACCGCATGCTGCGCGGCGCCGCGGAAACGATCCTCCGGGCTGATGCGCGCATAGTCGAGCGCGATGGTCGTCGCCCCCACCGGGCTCAGGGACTCCGCTGCCCGGCGGACCTTCTCCAGCACGGCGTCACCGAGGCGCGGCAGCGCGCCCCCGAGAACGACCGTCTCGATGTCCAGCACGGCGGACAGCAGACGCACGTTGTTCGCGAGTCGCAGCGCCATGCGGTCCACGGACGAGGCGTGCACCGGATCGGACGCGAGTCCCTCAAGGTCGACCGCGTCGAGGTCTTCCTCCAGCGGCAGATCGAACACGAATCGCAAGCCGACGTATCGTTCCAGGCATCCCACCTGGCCGCAGGGGCACGGCAGGGCATCGTCGCCGAAGTCCACGCGCACGTGCCCGAGCTCCCCGGCGCGGGCGTGCTCGCCGCGATAGAGCGCGCCGTCGATCACCATGCCCGCGCCCACGCCGTCGCCGATGTTCAAGCACAGGACATTGGGTGCGTCGGTGCTGCGGAAGGCGAACTCGCGCAGGGCATCGGCGTCCGCATCGTTGATGAGGTACACGGGTGCCGGCGTGACGTCTGCGGCGAGTGCTCGGACGTCGATATCCTCCAAGCCAAGCTGCACGCACTGCAGGATGCGATCGTTGTCCACCGCTCCGGGCACCTCGACGCCGACCGCGAGCAGCTCCGTTCCGCCGTGGTCGGCGACCTCCGTCAGCACGGTCCGCAGATCGTCGGGCGACCCGACGGCGGGCAGCGAGACCGGCTCGGTGAGCGTCTCGCCGATGAGGTTGCTGAACACGAAACGTGACGCATGACGGGTCAGCACGACGGAGGCGACGCGGTGCTGCTCACCGTCCAATGCCAGGCGCATCGCCGGCTTGCCGCCCGTGCTCTCGGCGAGTCCCGCCTCCCGGACATAGCCGGTGTCGATGAGGTCGGCGACGATCGATGACACCGTCGCCGCCGTCAGTCCGCTTCGACGCGAGAGGCTCGCGCGGGTCTCGTATTCGCCGCCGTCAGCGATCAGCTGGAAGATGCGTCGCGTGTTGGCACGCCGCATCTCCTCGTGGTTGGAGTGTCCGATGATCGCTTCACCTCCGGGGTCGGCTTGCGCGGATCGGTCGACCTGTCTATCGTAGGGCGCAGACTTTCGTTGTTTAACAAAGAAAGCCGCTGAGCAATCAGCAACGGTCGGCCGCGCAGCCGCCCGTCCGAAGGGGAGCGACCGTCCCACCCGGTGGGGGTAGGACGCGAGAGCCCCGGGGGAATGATGCGGGGCCGGGGATGAACTCCCGGCCCCGCATTTCTTCGTCTGCCGTGCGGTCTCAGGTGCTGCTGTTTCCGGTGTCGCTCACCGCGCCTTCTGAGACCAGTGCGACGACTGGTCTCAGAAGACGCAGTTGCGGATGGGGGCGTCAGCATTTGGTGAGACCGCGGACGGTTAAAGCACACCGGACACCCACGCCAGCGGCGCGAAGGACATCCGGTACGGACGCTACTCCCGGGACGGCGCCGGCAGGAGCGGTGCGGACGGGCACTCACGCAGCACGAGCGCGGTCGTGACCGGGCCGAAGCGTGCCAGCGAGTCGACGATCCTCTCAAGCTGAGCCGCGTCTCGGCAGTGCACGTCGAAGATGAGGCAGTCCTCTCCTGTGACTCGGAGCGTCGACGTGATCTCGCCGGTTCGCGACGCGAGCTCGAGAGCGGGGCCGAGCTGCGCGTGGGTGGTACGCAGGCGAACGACGGCGCGAATGTTCAGGCCGACGGCGGCCGGATCGATGACAGCGCGGTAGCCGGTGATGACCCCCGACTTCTCCAGGCGCAGGATTCGAGCGCTGGCCGCCGGTTGGGACAGCCCCACACGACGACCGACCTCAGCGCCGGTCAGTCTGCCTTCGCGTTGCAGCAGCTCGATGATTTGACGGTCGATCCGATCCAGCGGTTCCATCGCGTTCTGCCCCTCTTGCTTCGTTATCACTTGCGCCGAGTGCGCCGATCGAGCGCTTCCGTCATGCTCGATCGTGAGCTCGCCGCGGTTGGCTGCGGCCAGCGAAGGAAGGAGAGCTGCAGCGTGGTTGGCTTTGTGACTATCCCCGGTATCGGAGGATCCGACGATACGCACTGGCAGACGGCGTGGGAGCGACAGTGGGACCGTGCAGCGGTCCGGATCGAGCCGGCGTCCTGGACTCAGCCGGACCTGGCGGATTGGGTTGCAGCGATCGATCGTGCCGTCGCGGACATCGAGACGCGCACGAGCGATGTCGTGCTGGTCGCCCACAGTCTCGGGTGCTGGGCGGCGTCGACCTGGCTGTCCGATTCCGCGCGCCGATCCGTTCGAGGCGTGTTCCTCGTCGCGCCTCCCGATCCCTCCGCCGATGCGTTCCCCGCGGTAGCCGCATCGACGTTCGTCAGCGCTGCTCGGCAGTCCCTGCCCTGCCCGAGCGTGGTCGTCGCGAGTAGCAACGACCCGTACTGCCGGCTGGACGTGGCCCAGAGCCTCGCGTCCGTGTGGGGAAGCGATCTGCGCATGGTCGGGGCGCTCGGTCACATCAACTCGGCCAGCGATCTCGGCGACTGGTCGCACGGACGAGAGATGCTGGAGTCGCTACTTTTCGCGTGATCCGGCGGGAAGACGGAAGGCACACCGAAGACGCCCGTCGGCGGTATGGCTTCGATCCCTCGACGCGGGTCAGAGCCCCGAGCGTGAAGCGAGGAACGCGGCACCCTCGGTGCGGAACACGCGCGCACCGGGGGCGTGGACGTGGTCGCGGTCGGGGATCTCCAGGAACGAGCCCTGCGGCAGCACGCCGGCGAGGGTTCGCGAGTCGTCCAGGATCGGGTCGTCCGTGCCGGTGGCGATGAGCGTGGGCTGCTGTGGCGGGCGATCCATCGGCGGCAGATCCTCGTGCAGGCGCAGGCCCTCGGCCAGCGCCAGCAGAGCACGGATGTCGTTGCTCGGCAGCCGCTGAGCAAGGGTGACGTAGCGTCGGGTGATCTCGTCGGGGATCGGCGATCCGGTGTCCACGTGGGCGCGTGCCTCGTCCAACTGCAGGCGTCCGAGCGGCCGGCCGTCCGGAATGCCGCCCAGCACTCCGTGCGTGATCATCTCGGCGTGAGCGGTCATGAACTGCCAGCCCACGCGTCCGCCGAGCGAGTACCCGAGGTAGGCGGCCTCATCCACAAGATACGTGTCGAGCGCGATGAACAGGTCCGCCACCAGCGCCGACATGCTGTACTGGTCGGCATCGTGCGGCTTGTCGCTGGCGCCGTGGCCCCGCAGGTCGACGCCGATCACACGGAACCCGCGCCGCAGCAGTTCGCGCACCCATCCGGTGTCCACCCAGGTGTCGCGCATCGAGGACGCGAACCCGTGCACCGCCAGCACGGTGGGACTCGTGTCGTCTCCCCACGAGTACGTCGCGATGCGATGGCCCTCCGCGCTCATCACGTACTGGGGTGCGGGCATGGGAGTGAGCGGTGCGGGCGTTGTCACCCTTCCATCCTCCACCCGCCCGCAAGCCGGAGAATGCGAAACGGTGGGCCGGGACGAATCCCGACCCACCGTTGACGCGTGTGTCAGCCGAAGATGAGCGCCAGCACCGTGGCGCCGCCGCCGGTGAGGATCAGTGCTCCGATGACGATCCACGCCACCAGCCGCGTGCGGTTGAGCCGGCGGTCGCGCTGGCGCATGTCGTCGCCGTCATCGGCGAACTCCAACTCCGGCGGGATGGCGTTGTTCGTCATCAGACGCCCTGCGGAATGACCGCACCGAACGCGTTCGGCAGCGTGTTGCCGTTGGCGGAGCGCAGCTCGTCGACGGAGAAGGTGGCGATGTCCTGGATCTCCAGCGTGGCCTCGGTGTCGGTCACACCGATGCGCAGCACCGGGTAGCCGCGACCCTCGCAGAGACCGCGGAACTTCACGTCCTCCTCGCGGGGGACCGAGACGATCACACGACCCGTGGACTCGGAGAACAGGGCGGTGACCGCGTCCACGCCATCGCGCTCGATGATCTCGCTCAGCCACACGCGGGCACCGACGCCGAAGCGGGTGACCGCGTCGATGAGCGCCTGTGCGAGACCACCCTCGGAGAGGTCGTGCGCGGAGGAGACCAGACCCTGCTCAGCACCGGCGCGCAGGGTCTCGGCCAGGCGCTTCTCGCCCACGAGGTCCACTGCCGGCGGACGACCGCCGAGGTGCTGGTGGATGGTGGCCGCCCACTCGGAGCCGGACAGCTCGTCGCTGGTCACACCGAGCAGGTACAGGTTCTCGCCGGCGTCCTGCCAGCCTGACGGGATGCGACGCGCGACGTCGTCGATGATGCCCATCACGCCGACCACGGGGGTCGGGAAGATCGGGGTGTCGCCGGTCTGGTTGTAGAACGAGACGTTGCCGCCGGTGACCGGGATGCCCAGCTCCACGCAGCCGTCGGCGAGACCGTCGGTGGCCTGACCGAACTGCCACATCACCTCGGGGTTCTCCGGGGAGCCGAAGTTCAGGCAGTCGGTGACGGCCGCCGGGATCGCGCCGGTCACGGCCACGTTGCGGAAGGCCTCGGCGAGCGCGAGCTTCGCGCCCTGGTACGGGTCCAGCTGGCAGTAGCGACCATTGGCGTCGGTCGCGATGGCGAAGCCCAGACCCGACTCCTCGTCCACGCGGATCATGCCGGCGTCGTCGGGGAAGCTGAGGGCCGTGTTGCCCAGCACGTAGTAGTCGTACTGGTTGGTGATCCAGCTCGGGTCGGCCAGGTTCGGAGCAGAGGTGACCTTGAGGATCTGCTCGCGGATCGCCTCGGGGGCGTTGTCCCGGGGGAGTGCGGACGCAGAGTCGGCCTGCAGCGCGTCGATCCAGGTGGGGTAGGCCACCGGACGCTCGTAGACGGGACCGTCGACCGCGACCGTGGACGGGTCGACGTTGACGATCTCCTCGCCGTGCCAGAAGATCTGCAGGCGTCCGTCTCCGGTCACCTCGCCGAGCACCGAGTACTCCACGTTCCACTTGTCGAGCACCGCGATGAACGCGTCGAGCTTCGCCGGGTCGACGATCGCCATCATGCGCTCCTGCGACTCGGACATCAGGATCTCCTCCGGGGTGAGGGAGGAGTCGCGCAGCAGCACGTCGTCGAGGTCGACGCGCATGCCGGAGCCGCCGTTGGCGGCCAGCTCGCTGGTGGCGCAGGAGATGCCTGCGGCACCGAGGTCCTGAATGGCCTCGACCAGCTCGCCCTGGTACAGCTCGAGGCAGGCCTCGATCAGCACCTTCTCCGCGAACGGGTCGCCCACCTGGACCGCGGGACGCTTCGTGGGTCCGCCGTCGGCGAAGGTGTCGGAAGCGAGGATGGACGCGCCGCCGATGCCGTCACCACCGGTGCGAGCGCCGAACAGCACCACCTTGTTGCCGGCTCCGGTCGCGTTCGCGAGCTTGAGGTCCTCGTGGCGGAGCACGCCGACAGCGAGGGCGTTCACCAGCGGGTTGCCCTGGTAAACGGCGTCGAAGACGGTCTCGCCGCCGATGTTCGGCAGGCCGAGGCAGTTGCCGTAGAAGGAGATGCCCGACACCACGCCGTGCACGACGCGGGCCGTGTCGGGGTTGTCGATGGCACCGAAGCGCAGCTGGTCCATCACCGCGACCGGGCGCGCGCCCATGGAGATGATGTCGCGGACGATACCGCCGACGCCGGTGGCGGCGCCCTGGAAGGGCTCGATGTAGGAGGGGTGGTTGTGCGACTCCACCTTGAAGGTGACCGCCCATCCCTCACCGATGTCCACCACGCCGGCGTTCTGTCCCATGCCCACCATGAGACGTTCCTTCATCTCCGGCGTGACCTTCTGACCGAACTTCTTCAGGTAGATCTTGGAGCTCTTGTAGGAGCAGTGCTCCGACCACATCACGGAGTACATGGCCAGCTCGCCAGAGGTGGGACGGCGGCCCAGGATCTCGCGGATCTTGTCGTACTCATCAGGCTTCAGCCCGAGCGCCGCGTACGGCTGTTCCTTCTCCGGCGTCGCGATGGCGTTCTCGACGGTGTCGGCGACGGGGCGGGCGGTGGATTCTGCGGCGGAAGTCACGCGGCTGCACTCCAGATTTCGAGGGTGGGCGAGCAGGTTCAGTCTATCTGGCGTGTCCCGCCCCGTCGGACGGCCCGATCACGTCGTGCAGGCGCTGCATGGCGTACGGCCAGAGGATGCGTTCCTGCTCGAGGCGGGGCTCTCCGGCGTCGTGCTGTTGCGCGAGGAAGGCGCGGACCGCGAGGTCGCGCGGTGCCAGGTGTGTGAGCTCCAGTGACGCGGGTTTCGTGGGATCCACGGTCCACAACGCCTCGTGATCGCGAAGCGTCTGCTCATCCATGAGGACCGACTCGAAGCGCGGGAGCGCGGCGCGCAGCTGGTTGAGGATGCCGAACCCGTCGGAGTCGAGATCGCCCCAGTACAGCAGCTGAGGCGCAGTTCCGAGCCACTCGATGTCGACTAGCCGTGCACTCGTGCCGTACCCGTGTCCGTGGACCGCGACGGTGCCAGGCAGATCCGGCAAAGCCAGCAGAGTCTCGAGGTTCTCCACCACGAGAACCGTGTGCGGGCGCAGATCGACGCGGTTCCACTCGGCCGCGGGGGCTGAGAGGTGTCGCGGCCCCGCAGGCCAGAGCTTCTCGTCGAGAATCCTCATTCGCACCAGCTCGGGTGCCGCGACGAGATCCAGCCCGGGGCGTCCGGTGAGAGCTCCGTACAGCGCGCTCACGAGGGCGCGGTGCTGGGCGAGCCACTTGGTGTCGACTCCGGGAATCGGGACCTGCCGAATGCGAAGACCGGAGGCCGGGTTGTCGACGAGCCATCGCGCAGCGCTCCCGATCGTCGTCGCGGTCGGTTTCTCGAGGTCGCTGAGGCGCCGCGCGTGGGAGGCGAGAGCCGCTGACACGGCGTCGGCTGCGGCTGCGTTCGAATCGGTGTCGAGCTCAGCCCGGATGGCTTCGGCCGCGCTCCGTGCCCGACTCCACGCCTCGAGCGAGGCGCGGCCGGCGAATGTCGCAATCGCATCAGCGCCGTGAAGCTCGAGTCGTTCCGGCACGGTCTGCGTGCCCACTGATGCCCACGATCGCGTGGCAAGGACGACGCCGGGAATGCCCTCCCAGGATTCCTTCCACCGCCGCGTGACGTCCTGACCGTCGCGCAGCACGGCTCGCTCCGTCGGCGGGTGCAGGGGGAGCATGAGCGCAGCATCGGCACCTCCGCGCGCGATCCAGTCGGCGAGCGATCGGCTGACCCGAACTCGGGCCCGCTCGCGTGCCACGGAAACGCTGACCGGGGCGGGCATCAGCTCGTCGCCGTCGGGCCGTCGTCGTCGTGCCAGGCCACGTGGGCCACGCGTGATTCCGCGCGGGTCGGATTGGAAATGGCGGTGACGGCACCCACGTACGGCTCCAGGGTGGTCAGCAGCTTCTGGGGCGTGGCCAAGATCATGTGGAAGCCGAACTCCTCGAAGATGTCCATCGCCATCCGGGTGTACGCGGAATCCGCTTTGTCGAACGCCTCGTCCAGCACGATGGTTCCATAACGTGGCAGGTCGGCCTCGTCCTGAGTCAGCTGGTAGCGGAGCGCGGCGGCGAGGCAGAAGATGACGAGCTTCTGCCTCTGCCCGCCCGAGAGCCCCGCGCTGGAGTCGTGGACGGCGACCACGTCTCCCGCGGCATTCAGCTCTCGCGCCTGGAAGGTGACGTGCTCACGCGTGTCCAGGCATCGGGCACGCCACTGGACGTGGTCTCGTTCGGAGGAAGCCAATCTGTTCATCACGTCGGCCAGCACCGCGAATCGTGCCTCGGCGGTCTCCGCCTCGTTGTGGTCCCAGCTGCCGTCGACAATGGAGCGCAACTCCGTGATGAAGGTGGTGACCTCGGGTGATCGGTTATCCCTGACACGGATCGAGAGGGTGCGATCCCGGTCGAAAGGTGACCGGCTGAGGGACTGGTTCACCGGCTCGATACGATCGCGCACCTCTTTGGGAGCGCTTCTCAGGTCATCCAGCAGCAACCCGACGGCGTCTCGCGACTTCTCACGCAGCAGTCGGAAGAAGGCGGCCTCGTGCTGCGGCAATCCCACCGACTCGATCTCGGCGCGCAGCGCGGCGAAGCCGGATCTATCGTCGATCGAGGGCTCAACGCGTGCCGCGGTCTCGGAGAACGTGCCCACGAAGTCGCGCGCACGCCGCTCAAACTCCGAACGAGAGCGAGCGAGCGTGACCGATGCCTCGTCAGCCTGCGCTCGGAGGCGCGCTTGGACCGTGAAGCCGATCGCGTTGACGTTGGTGCGGTTGATCTGGCGCTGGACACCTTGGAATCGGGCAGCCAGGATCTGAGCGTCACTCGTCTCCAGCGGCGAGAGTGCGGTGAGCTCATCACGCAGGCGAACCTCATCGGCGCGGAGCGACACGAGTTCGGCCTCCAGCTGCCGGACGCGCGCGATCGCTTCCGCTGCGGCATCGCGGGCCCGGTCGCGAGTCTGGCGTGCGGTGTCGGCTCGCGCGACGGCATCGGACAGCTGCGCATTGCCGTCGGTCAGCTCGCGCAGCTCACGCGCGCGTTCGTCAACCTGATGGTTCGCGGACGCCAGGTCCAGCTCGTGCCACGGCTGCCGAAGCACAGCGAGCAGAACCTCGCGTCGGCGGACGATGCGAGCTTGCTCCTGTTGCGCGCGTTGCAGGAGTGCGTCGGCCGCCTGCTGATCCGCCTCGGCACGCTGGCGACGGGCGACGAGTTCGTCGACCTTCGCCTCGTTATCCGTGCCCATGACCCACTGTTCGCGGTCATCCACGCGGAACCGATCGTCCTTCACATAGCGACGAGCCGACGTCTTCACCTGCCCGCGAATCGTGAGGCCGCGCGGCACATCGTCCAGGTCGTCTGGCGAGTCGACGCACGCGTAGTCGTACTGCTCGGAGAGTCGCCCGTTCAGCCAGGTGTGGAACGGGCCGTCGGCCACCCGCACTCGATAGACGAGCGAGGTCTCAGATTCCACTCGTCGCGGGTCATCGACACTCGCCGGGACAGCCTCGAACACCACCCGAGCGCCGAGTGAGAGTGCGTCGGCCGTGCGTCGCACCGCGGGCAGGAGGTCGGCGCGCACGACGAGCGTCGTCGACAGCGGCCGCAGCACGCGTTCGATGGCACCGGTCCACTCGACATACTCCGGGCGTACATCCATCAGTTCACCGGCGAAGGGCAGCACGGATTCGTTGATTCGCAGCTGCTCCGCGATCAGCGTTCGCGCGCGCAGCAGGTTCGCGGGGATGTTCGTCGGGCGCCGGCGCAGTTCGAGGATCTCCTCGTCCAGACGGCGCACTTCGTTGCGTGCCTCGATATAAGCGCGGTTGGCGTCATGTTCGTGGAGGCGCGGATCATCTGCGCTCTCGGCGAGTTCGCGCTCGGCCGCATCACGCAGCGCCGCGTAACTCTCCGCGTCCGTCGGAACATCCACCTCCACAGAGCGCAGCGCCTCGGCGGTACGCCCAGCGCGTGCGGCAACCTCTGCGACGTGGCGCTTTGCGTCGTCGAGCCGTTCCCGTGCCCGATCCGCGTGATCACCTCCGACATCGCGGACGGCCGCGTCCGCAGCGGCGAAGCTCGCATCCGCGGCATCGCGACGTTCCGATGCCGAGAGCTCCGCCGATTGCGCGGCGGCGAGGGCCACCCGTGTGGCGTCACGATCGCTGCGCGTCTCCTGGAGGAGGAGTCGGGTCTGGAATGTGGGCAACAGCGCCTGAAGCCGTCGAGCCTCGTCGAGGTCGTGGGCCGCGGCCTCATAGGCGCTGGCGCTCGGCTCGAGGTCGCGAAGCTGTTCGACCTGCTCACGGGCGCGAACCACCAGTTTGTGCGCCTCGTTGAGGTCTTGGAACTGCGCGACGGCCTCCTTGGCGCGCTCGAAGGCGCGTGGCTGGTCGAGCATGAACTCGCGGAACAGCCGATCGAGGCTGCCGAGGTTCTTCGCTGACTGTGTCTTATGCAACAGCTGCAGCGCGCCGGTGGAGCCGATGCCGAGCAGTCGCGTGATGCGGGAGAAATAGGTCTTGTGCGCACCGCTGGTGGTCACCAGCGCATCGGGGAACGCTCGTTTGATTCCGCGGGCATCCAGCCCGGACGTGGCGAATGACTGGAACGCCAGCAGATCGGGGGACGAGCGATCGATGAAACCCAGATCCCTCACGTCCGCGGCGTCGGCTCCACCCCCGCGAAGGTGGAAGAGGCGCGCCAGGGTGACGGGATCCGTTGCCTCGTCTTCGAATCGCAGCAGGAGCCCACTCCAGGTGGCACCGGTGCGCAGATAGGTGCTGATGGCGCGGTCTTCCACCTCGTCGGCCTGCTTCGCCCACGCCCCACGGATGTAACTGACCAGGCTGCGATCATCGGCGCGGGCGGATTGATCCTGTGCAGCCGCGTTGTATCGCACCCACACGCGGGGAGTGAGGACCGTTGCGATGCCGTCCAGCAGAGATGATTTGCCCGATCCGCTCGGGCCGGTGAACAGGTGACCTCGCCGTGCGACATCGATCACCGTGTGGCCCGTGAAGGTGCCCCAGTTGACGAGTTCGATGCGGGAGAGGCGCCATTGCCCGGTTGCGATGCTCACGCGTCCTCCTCCTCGCCGGCGGCGGCGATCCGGTCGTATTCCGCGGCCAGCTGCCGCACCGTGTCTGCGGTGACAATGAGCGCGAGCACGGGCGAGATCTCCACCCGATCTTCGGTATCCGTGGCGTGCACGATGCGCAGCGAATCTCGCATCTTGCGCCAGGACGCATTCAGCCTCTTGCCGAAGTCCGTCTCGTCACGGTCGGCCCCGCGATACACCGCGAGCTGTTCGAAGACTTCGTCGCGCCCGATGATGACCCGCCGTTCGCCTTCCGCATGCAGCAGGATCTGTCGCAGTACGAGCAACATGGCGGTATCGAGGAAGGTCAGGGTCTCTGCCCGCACCGCGGTCGGGATGGCGAGCTCATCGGTTCGCACGTTGCGGACGAACGCGAAACCGAGGACCGGGTCGATGACGAGGTCGAGGAACAGATCGTTGAGGCGTTCCTCAATGGCCGACTGATCGGCAAGCAGCGCGGACCAGAGGTTGCCCTTGTCGCTGGACACGTAGGGACCCTTGATCAGCGCCAGGAGAACGCGTCGTGAGTTCTCCGCGAGGGATCCGCGGTCTCCGGTCCAGAGGGCCGTTGGGGAAACAGATCCGGTGTCGTCATGAGTGGCTGTGTCGGTCATGCGGGAGTCCTCAGGAAGCGGTGGCGGGGAATGGGAGCGGTGCGGCCAGAGCCGTCGGCGCCCACCCAGCTGATGTGTTCGTCGCCAATCTCCGCCACCGCGGACTCGTCGGCGAGAGCAAGAAGCCCGATCACCGAGCCGACCCCTTGAGTTGCGGGGAAGCGCTCCAGGATCTGGGCGATCGTGGGCTCTCCCAGCTCGTCGATCACCGCGCGGACGTTGGCGCTCAGCTCGTCGAAGTCGATCTCGGTGTCGCGGGCTGCGTCGCGCAACTGCTGCCAGTCCACATCGACGGCAGCATTCGTGCTCACTGTGCTTGTGACCACGAAGTCAGAGGGGTCATGCGGGCGCAGCGCGCCGATGGAGCTGAGTGAAACGCCGCTGAGCTCGATGTCGATCTGCGTCGGCCGATAGGGCTTCGTGTGCGGCGCTGCTCGCAGCGCCGCGGCGAGACCTTCGCGGATGGTGCCGCGCAGTGCTCGATCGCGCTGGTACTGCTGGGACTGCACGTAGCGGCGCAGCCCCCGCGCGAAGGCGGTGATCACGCTGTGGATGTCGCTTCCCTCTCGCTTCAGCGTTGGCAGGAGGCGTCGCAGCGCACGTCGTTCCGCGGGCTCCAGCTCGTCGACGAAGTCCCGGTCGAGCACGCGATCGATGTCCCGATCGAACTCGGCCCCCACCTCCGGATCCAATACGAGTCGCAGGAAGTGGCTGAAGCTGCGCCCCGCGTCACTGTCGGCGATGAGGTCGACGCCGCGGAAGACATCGCCCAGGACCTTGCGCTGGCTGTCCTCGGATTCGATGAGTCGTTCGTGTAGCAGGCGATTCAGGCCCTCGAATCGCATGCGCACTTGAGCGAAGTCTCCCGGGAGCTCGGTGATCTGCTTGAGGATTTCGCGGGTGCGCTCGGTGGCCCGAGCATCGTCCAGGATCGTGATGTCTCCGGCCCGCACGCGGCTGATCTCGGCGTCGAGGGCTTCACGCTGAGCGAGCAGAGTGGACAGTCGACGGGTCTGGTCGGGATCGGTATCCGTTGCAAGCGCCGAGAGCTGGTGCGCGATGCTCGTGAGTCGGGACTCGGTGATGGCGGGGCGCGGGTCGGCCAGCGCTGTCAACGTACGGAGGGCACCCAGCGCCGCGGCGGAGAGCTCGTACGTCTCGCCGCGAGAGTCATCGGACGGGCGTCGGATGAGGTAGCCGTCACTTCGCCACGCGCTGCAGTATGCCTGCGCGACGAGAGGCAGGTCAAAACCGAGGTCGCGGAGACCGTCGAGGTCTGCATCGACCGCCTCGACCAGCTCGGCCACGGGCATCCGTCGAACTTCGCCCCCGAGGTGCGTTCCGAGGATGCCGAGAATCACCGGTGCCAGCTCCGCACGCATCAGCTTCCAGGAAACGTCATCCTTCTGCAGGCGCCGCAGCGCGAGGGACCGTGCGAGCGCGTCATCGAGTGTCGCCATCGTGCTCCTCTGCTGTGTTGTGACGCCTCCATGATGGCCGAGACCACCGACATCCACGCAATCAGCTGTTGATTCTGTGGCGGACATCGCGGCGTGCGTCTCGGTGGCGATGCGAGTTATCCACATATCATCGATGTTCGAATATGTGTTCTAGTGCTGTTGGAATAATGGTGCCATGAACATAGAACATAACGTCTCGGTGAAAGACCCGCCGTGTGAGACCGCCTCTGATCCCGCAGGCCCAACTTCGCATGACCGTGGCGCAGCGAGTCAGTCGCCCGGGCTGACTCCGCGCGGTGGTTCGTCGCCCGACGGTCCGAATGTCGAGGTGGTGCGGGCGTATGTGGATGCGATCGTGGCGGTGACGCGGTCGCGGGCGGCGACGGATGCGTTGGAGGCGGCGCTGCTCGCGGATCTGGTCGAGCTCTCGGGTGCGACGTTGGGGCGGTCGTCGGAGTCCGATCTGGGGTTGCGGTCGCTTGCTGCGGAGGTGGGGGCGGCGGTTCGTGTGAGTGATCGGACGGTTCAGCGGTGGATGTCGGATGCGTATCAGTTGGTGCATGACTTCCCGGCGGTGCATGCTGCGTTGTCGCAGGGTGATATCAGTTCCCGGCATGTTCGCGAGATCTTGGAGCATGGCGTCCCGATCGAGCCGGGTCCTGCGCGTGAGGAGTATGTGGGGCGTGCGTTGCCGCTTGCTCGGGTGCAGTCTGCGAATCGGTTGAGGGGGATGCTGGCGCGGGTGGCGGAAGAGGTTCGGGACGTGGGCATCACGGAACGTCATCGTGAGGCGCGCCGTGCCCGGGCGGTGTGGGTGACGGATGACCTGGATGGCATGTCGACCCTGCACGCGTATCTGCCGTCCGTGCTCGCGCACGGGGTGAAGGATCGGTTGGATCAGATGGCGCACGCCCTGCGTGATGCGGACAACGCCAAGGCCGCCGCGGGCACGGGCCCCGGTACGAACGGGAGTCGTGGCGCGGGCGCGGGTGTGGGTGCGGGTGTGGGTGAGTTCCGTGATTCGCGGACGGTGGATCAGATGCGCGCCGATATCTTCGCCGACCTGTTGCTGACGAACACTCCCCACAGCGTGGACACGGCGATCGGCTCCATCCACGCGACCGTCGCGGTCACGATCCCGGTGCTCACCCTGATCGGAACCGGAGACGATGGTGCCGAGCTGGACGGTGCGGTCCCGATCGATGCGGACACCGCCCGCCTCCTCACGGGAGGTATGCCGGGGTGGGATCGGATCCTCACCCACCCGATCACCGGTGCTGTGCTCGCCACGGACAGGTATCGGCCGACGGCGGAGATGAAACGCTTCCTCACTCACCGGGATCAGCACTGTCGACACCCCGGGTGCCGTGTCCCGATCCGGTATACCGATATCGACCACAATGAGGGATGGGCTGAGGGTGGGAAGACGGACGTCGGGAATCTTGCCCCGCTGTGTCGCCGGCATCACACGTTGAAGACCAGCGCGGGTTGGAAGATCACCCCACACCCTGCCGGGGTTGTGGAGTACATCACCCCGGCCGGATACCACTACATCGAAGACCCCGAACCCCGCACCGTCACCTTCACCATCCCCACCGAATCCGGCGGCGGTGGCAGCCACCGCAACAGCGATCCGGGCACCTCCAGCGACGGGGAACCACCATGGTGAGCGGCCATGGTGAACCGCCATGGTGATCTCCGGGCGGCGAAGTGTTGCGGTTACGTGCCGCGGTGAAGCGGTGTGGTTACGTGCCGCGGTGAAGCGGTGTGGTTACGTGCCGCGGTGAAGTGGGCGGTGCCACGTCACCGACATCACGATGATGCTCGCCGCCGATTGCACGAGGTCCCCCGCCGACGACGATGGTGGCCCGCCGACGACGATGGTGGCTCACAATCACTCCTGCTGCCGACTCGTTGCCAGGACGTGCCAACCCATTCCCTCCTGATAGCCTGATCGGCTCGGCAGGCGCCGGGCGGAAGGACGCACATGAACGAGCAGTTCGACGCCAACCGCGCCAACTGGGACGATCGCGCTGTGTTGCACGCCGCGCGTGACGGCAGCGGGTACGCGGTGGACCGCTATGTCGAGGATCGCGAACTGCTGAGCGATGTCGTACGGTTCGACATCCCGCTGCTGCCGGACGTCGACGGGCTGCGTGGCGTGCATCTGCAGTGTCACATCGGCACCGACACGCTCTCGCTCGCGCGCCGCGGTGCGCGAATGACCGGACTCGACTTCTCTGGTGAGGCGATAGCCGCCGCCCGACTGCTCGTGGCTGAAACCGGCGACGACGTCCGCTACGTCGAGGGCAACGTGTACGACGCCGCCACGGTCCTCGACGGTGAGACCTTCGACTTCGTGTTCACCGGCATCGGGGCGCTGGGATGGCTTCCCGATGTGCGCGGCTGGGCGCGTGTGGTGGCCTCAGTACTCAAGCCCGGCGGATTCCTCTTCATCCGGGAGGGGCATCCGGTGCTGTTCACCGTGGACGAGAGGCGCGCCGACGACGTGCACCTGCACTACTCGTATTGGGAGCACGACGAGCCCCTCGTCTTCGACGACGACAGCACCTATGTCGACGTCACCGCGCCGATCGAACATGCCCGCACCTACGAGTGGAACCACGGGCTGGGCGAGATCGTGACGGCTCTCATCGATGCGGGACTGCGCATCGACCTGCTGGTCGAGCACGACAGTGTGCCGTGGGAGGCGCTCCCGGGCCAAATGGTCGAGCGCGACAACGGCGAATTCGCGCTTGCCGACCGTCCGGAGCGGATGCCACTCAGCTACACCCTGCGCGCGACACGGGTGTGACGATCCGCTAAGTGCCTCCTGCGGGTCAGACCTCGCGCCCCGCAATGTGCACCGAGACGGGGCTGATGCGAGCGTCGCCGGATCGCCACGTGAAGCGCAGGATGTCCGCGCGTGCACCGACGCGCCAGGGGTCATCACCGTCGAGCAGCCGTGCAGGAGCGGTAGCGGCCAGTTCCACCCCGGTCGCGAGCGAGCCGGTGAGGCGTGCGATCGTGGCGACGCCCACGTCGAGCGTCTGGATCGAGCCGGCGAGGAATCCGGTCGCCCGATGACGCAGCGCGCCGTCCGCGGCGATCTCGACGCCGCCGCCCACCGTGGACACACCACCGTCTCGGAGGGCGGCGGGTGTGGCGACGGCATCGCTCACCAGGAATGCGCCGTGGTCGCCGTCCGGACCCGGACGCTTCGCCGCGAGCATGGTGCGCAACGTGGCGTCGGGAAGATGATGTCCGTCGGCGATGAGTCCGGCCGCCAGGCGAGGCTCGGCCAGTTGGCTCCAGAGGTAGTTGGGGTGGCGCGGCAGCACGGCATGCGCGCCATTGCCGAGATGCGTGGAGAGCGATGCACCCGCCTCGACCACTGCGCGGATCTGATCGTCGTCGGCGTGCGTATGACCCACGGCCACTCGCACACCGTGCGCAGCCAGGAAGCGGGTCGCCTCCACAGCACTCTCGTGGTGGGGCGACAGCGTGACGATGCGGATCAAGCCGGGGGCAGCCTGCAGCCACCCCTCCAGCTCGGCGATCGCCGGTGGCCGGATGTGTTCGAGAGGATGGACCCCGCGCGGTCCGTCTTCGGGGGAGAGACTCGGACCCTCCATATGGATGCCTGCCACCATCGCGGCGACGAGCGGGTGGTCCATCGCTGCCACCACCGCGCGGATTCGCGCCAGCATGTCGGCAGGGGACGCGGTGATGATCGTCGGCAGGAAGCGCGTCACGCCCACCGCGGCGAGACTCTCCGCCATCGTGATGATGTGCGCCGGATTCGGATCGGACGCATTCACGTCACCCTCACCGTGACCGTTGACCTGCAGGTCGACCAGCCCGGGAGCGATCCACGGAGCATCCGGCGTCGCCTCCCACGCGGCGAAAGCGGCGATGCGATCGTCGGTCACCACCACCTCAATGCCTGCGCCAGTCCGAGGATCGCGACCGCGGAGAACCTGGGAGCTCATCCCGCCACCGGAAGCAGCGCCGCGGCGTCCGCATCGACGTGGACCTCGCAGCGGGGATGGCGGCGCAGGACGGTGCAGGGCCACGCCGGATCCACCGGCTCCTCCATTAGCGCGCGAACAGCTTCGGCCTTCCGACGATCGGGAACGGCGCACACGAGATGCGCACCGGCGAGGAGCGCGGGAATGGTCAGCGTGAGCGCGTGGGTCGGCACATCGCTCAGGGTATCGAAGCACTCGTCGTCCACCTGCTGGATGCGGCTGGCCTCGTCAAGACGCACCGACCGCACGGCCGCCGGGTCGTCGAAACGAGCTTCCGGCGGGTCGTTGAAGGCGATGTGACCGTTGACCCCGATGCCGAGACAGACCAGATCGATGGGTCCCTCAGCGAGGAGGGCACTGTAACGCTCGACGGCTTCCGCCACGCCCAGCTCCGGTCGCAGTGGCAGGAAGCGGGCATCGCCCACGGCGTCCACGAGATGGGTGCGCAGCCACACGCTGAAACGCTGCGGCGCCTCCGGGTCCAGCGCCACGTACTCGTCCATGTGCAGAATCGTCACCGCACTCCAGTCGATCCCGGGCTCCGCGACAAGGGCGCGATAGACATCGAGCTGGCTGGGCGCGGCGGCGGCGATCATGCGGGCGGACCCGCGTTCGGCGATGGCGGCGCGGAGGGTCGCCGCGGCGGAAGCAGCGGCGGCTGCACCCATGGTGATGCGATCCGGATGGGTGTGCAGGGCAAACGAGGGCGTGCTCATGTCGAGCAAGATTAATGCAACCGCTTGCAAAGTCAACCACTCGCCGCGCATGCCGGGTGTCGACCGCGGATGTCGGAGGGGGATATCGCGCTCCGCCTGTCGGCATGCGGGCTTAGTGTGTGTGACGTGGCAGCGAACAGGAAGACCGCATCGGCGGCGGTGACAATCGGCGACCTCGCGCGAGTGGCGGGTGTGTCTCGATCCACCGTCTCTCGCGCCTTCAGCCGCCCCGAACTTCTCAACCCTGAGACGGTGCGGCGTGTGCGGGCTGCCGCCGATCAACTGGGCTACGTCGTCAATCACGCCGCACGGGCGCTGTCCACGGGTCGATTCGGCAACATCGCCGTGGTGGTACCGGATATCGCCAACCCGTTCTTCCCGCCGCTCGTGCGGCGGGTGCAGACTCTCGCGGATGCCGCCGGCTACGCCGTGTTCCTCGGGGATTCGGACGAGATCGCCGATCGTGAGGCGAATCTCACCTCGCGTCTCAGCGCTCAGGTCGAAGGGTTCGTGCTGGGGGCGCCGCGCTTGGACGAGCAGCGGATCCGCGAGCTCGACGCGTCGCGCCCCGTTGTGCTCGTGAATCGCGATATCGACGGTCTGGCGCGCGTTCTCATCGACCCCAGCGGTGGCCTTGACGAAGCTGTCGTTCACCTCAGCCGCTTGGGCCACGAGCGGGTCGTGTATCTCTCCGGCCCGCGTGAGTCCTGGTCCGATCAGCAGCGCCGGGCTGCGCTCAAGCGGGCTGCGGAACGCGCTGATCTCGAGGTTGTCATCCAGGAGCTCGGGCGGCCGAGCTCGGCCGGCGGACGTGACGCCGTCGGTGGCGTGCTTGACTCCGGCGCGACCGCCGTGATCGCCTTCGACGACGTGGTGGCGCAGGGCGTCATGGCGGGGCTGTCGTTGCGCGGCGTAGACGTCCCCCGCGACATCAGCGTGATCGGCTGCGACGACACACTCGCATCCGGGACCAACCCGGCGTTGACGACGATCTCTGCCGCGTCAGCCGCCGCGGGCGAAGCGGCGGCGGAACTGCTGTTGGGTGTGCTCTCCAGCGGTGAGCGATCGCAGGAGCGGGTGACCATCGCGACTCACCTGGTGGTGCGATCGACGACCGAGGCGGCGCGACGCTCTGACGGTTGACAATGCAACCGGTCGCATGGTTTGCTGTCGCCCATGCTTCAGATCGCGATCATCGGCGCGGCCCATGCGCACGTCGACTACGTCCTCGACGAGCTCGGTCGTGATGATCGCGATGACTTCCGGCTGATCGGAGTTCAGGATCGCGACCGCTCGATAGCCCAGCAGCATGCCGACCGCTTCGGGGTGCTGGCCTGCGATCGCCCGGAACAGCTGTTGGACGAGGGCGTGGATCTCGCTGTCGTCGCCGGTGTGTACGGCGATCGCGGTTCCGATGTGGTCCGGGCTTTGGAGGCGGGTGCACACGTCCTGGTCGATAAGCCGCTGTGCACCACGCTGGCCCAGTTGGACGCGATCGAAGAGGCCGCGGCGCGCACCGGCCGAACTGTGAGCCTGCTCTTGGAGAAGCGAGGCTATCCCGAGACCCGAGCGGCGCTCGCGGCCGTCCGGGCTGGTGCACTTGGCGAGGTGGTGGGCGTGACCTCTTCCGGACCGCACAAGCTCAACGCCTCGTCCCGGCCCGACTGGTTCTTCAGTACCGCGGAGTACGGCGGCATCATCGGCGATCTCGCCGTGCACGATCTGGATGCCGCGCTGCTGTTCGCACCTGCCGATGCGGGCACGGTAGCGGGCGCGACGGCTGCTCCTCTGAAGGGCCACCCCGATTTCGCGCGATACGGCGCAGCCACGCTGGTGACCGCCACCGCTGTGATCACGAGCGAGGTCAGCTGGCTCACACCGCAGGCTTCTGATATCCACGGTGATTATCGGATGCGGCTGGTCGGCACATCCGGCACGGCGGAGATCTTCTGGGCCCGCGGGCGCGTCGAGCTGACGACGGCGGACGAGCCGTTGCGTGAGCTCGAGCTGCCTGCCCCGCGCCGTCCGGCGGAGGACGCGCTCGACGCGTTCCGCGACGGCCGTGTGCCCGAGGTCGACACGGACGCCTCCGTCACCGCCACACGACTGGCCCTTCTTGCTCAGGCATCCGCGAGCCAGGGTGGTGCGCCACTGTCGTGGACCCGTGCCAGAGATCATTCAGCCACGCGACAGGAGAGATCATGACTGAACCGCTGCGTATCGCCATCGTCGGGGCGGGGGTGATCGGTGCTGTGCACGCACGGCTGGTGTCGGCACTCGCGCCCGGTGCCGAGCTGGTGGCTGTCGTCGATCTCGACGAGTCACGGGGGCAGGCTCTCGCCGCCGAATACGACGTCGCCTACCACCGCTCCGCGCCCGAGGCGTATCGCGCCGAAAGCGTCGATCTTGCTGCGGTGTGCCTGCCCAGCGCGTACCACGCCGATGCCGTGGTTGAGGCCCTGGAGAACGGTGTGCACGTGATCGTGGAGAAGCCGATCGACATCACTCTCGCCGCGGCCGATCGCATCCGCGCCGCCGAGCGTCAGCACGGTCGCGTCGTCTCGGTGATCAGCCAGCGTCGTTTCCAACCTGTCGCGTCTTTCATCCGTCGGTCCATCGACGAGGGCGCACTCGGTCGAGTGACCTCGGGTGTCGTGGAATCTGCCTTCTTCCGGCCGCAGGCCTACTACGAGTCCGGCGACTGGCGCGGAACCGCCGCGATCGACGGTGGGGGCGCGCTGATGAATCAGGGCATCCACGCGCTGGATCTGCTGCTGTGGATGCTGGGCACCCCGACCTCCGTGAGCGCCCGCACCGGCCGGCTGGCACATGACGGCATCGAAGTGGAGGACGTGGCGGGTGCCGTGATCGAGTTCGAGAGTGGCGCGATCGGCCTGCTGCTCGCCAGCACCGCCGCATATCCGGGACTCCCGGTTCGTCTTGCGGTGCACGGCTCGGCGGGAACGGCGGTGATGGAGAACGACGCACTCTCGTTCTTCGCCTCGGCCACCGTGTCCGCGCCCGCGGCTGAGTCGCTGGTGGAGTCCGACGTGCCTCCGGGGTGGAGTGACGTGGACGTGGCGCACCGTCGTCAATACGAGAACGTCATCGACGCGATCGCATCCGGTGGGTCACCGGCGATCGGCACCGATGACGGCCGGCTCGCTCTCCAGGTCGTGCTGGCCGTTTATGAATCGGCGCGCACCGGTCAGCCGGTGGATCTGCGCCAGGCAGCGAAGAGTGGAGCATCAAGGTGAAGCACGTCGCCATCGTCGGCATCGAGAACAGCCATGCCGAGGAGATCATCCGTTACCTGAATGCCCCGGATCGTTCCGGAGTGGGCGCGCGCGTCATCGCGCTGGTCGCCGGGGAGTCCGAGCGCACCCATGAACTGGCCGCGCTGGGCGGCGTCGAGCGAATCGTCACTGACGCGACGGAGCTCATGGGTGAGATCGACGCCCTCATCGTCACCTCACGCGACGGTGCGCTACACCGCTCCCTGGCCGTGCCATTTCTTGAAGCGGGCACGCCGGTCTGGGTCGACAAGCCGCTGGCGGCGAGCGTGGCCGATGCGAGGGAGACCGTCGCGGCTGCCCGTCGTGGGGGTGCCCTCCTGACCTCATCGTCGGCGTTGCGCTGGGTGTCGGACACGGACGCCGTTGTGGCCGGGTCGAGCTCGACGGGAGAGCTGCAGACGCTCACTGTGACGGGACCCGCCGATGCCAGCAGCGAGTACAGCGGCATCTTCTTCTATGGGATCCACATCACGGATGTCGCACAGCGCCTCGTGCCCGGCGCCCCCGAGGAGATAGACGTTCAACCGCTGCGCAACGGACTCGTCGCCCGCTATCGAGTGGACGGCATCCTGGTGACGCTGGAGTTCGTGCGCCCGGAGGGGGATGCGCGAGTTCCGTTCCGCGCCACCGTGGTGGGTCGTCACGGTGTGGTGAGCCGCGACATCGTGCTGGGTCATGACTACGTCCAGCCCGGAGTCGACGCGTTCGTTCGCATGCTCGAGACGGGTGTGGAGCCGATCCCCGAGGAGCAGATGATCGCACCGATCGTCGTCTTGGAGGCTGTCTCGAGGTTCGCGACCGTACGCTCCTGAAGCGTGCAACGCGATGCAGCACCGGCCATAGCCGTCCCGGCGCGCTGCGACGACACGCCCGGGCGATTCCGCTAGATGAGCGACGTCTCATCGTTCATGAATATGTATCTCTTGTAATGCAACCGATTGCACGATAGCGTGAGGATCGGCCAACCACCCGTCCGTCGGGCTCCGCGGAGCCAGTCAAGGAAGACCCTGGAGGAACGAGAATGGCAAGACGCACTCTGATTGCGGCGGCCGCGCTGGCTGCCGCACTGACCGTCACTGGTTGCAGTTCCGGTGGTGACGGTGCCGGCGGCACCGGCGAATCGGAAACCGGAGACCTGCGCGTGTGGTTGATGCAGGACTCGGTCTCGGAAGATGCCGTCGCGTGGCTGGAGAAGGAATTCGCGACGCAGAACCCCGGCTCCACCCTCACCGTCGAGATGCAGCCCTGGGACGACATCGTGTCCCGGCTGCAGACCTCGCTCGCCAGCAAGTCGGAGACCCCCGACATCGTCGAGATCGGAAACACGAAGACCGCGACCTTCGCCAACGTCGGCGCGCTCGCCGACATCTCCGACCTCTACGACGAGGTGGGCGGCGACGACCTGATCCCTTCCTTCGTCGAGGCCGCAACGCTGGACGGCAAGACGTACGCGTACCCGCTCTACGCCGGCACGAGCGTGGTGTTCTATCGCACTGACCTTCTCGAGAAGGCGGGTATCGCGGCCCCGAAGACATTGGACGACCTCGTCGCCGCGGCCGCCAAGGTCCAGGCGGCGAACCCCGACGGCACTCCGGACTTCAAGGGCATCTACTTCCCGGTCGTGGATGTGCACGGGCTGGAGGGCTGGCTCTTCTCGCACGGTGCGAACTACGCGCAGAAGGAGGGCGACGCCTGGGTCAGCGGACTGGACACCCCTGAGGCGAAGGCGGCGCTCACGCAGATGCAGACGATGTGGCAGAACTCGGCGCTGGGCGCCCTGGACGCCAAGGAGACGGCGGGCAACCCTTGGGTGCCGTACAACAACGGCGAAGTCGCCATGTTCTCCTACCGGGTCTTCGCGCAGAAGAGCATCTCCCCGGAGCTGGCAGACGTCACCGGTGTCATGGCGCTGCCTCCGGTCGAGGCCGGCGGTGAGAGCCACCAGTTCCTCGGCGGCTCGAACGTGGCGATCGCGGCGAACTCGTCGAAGAAGGCTCTTGCCGAGAAGGCGATGAAACTGATCCTCAGCGAGGACTTCATGAGCCAACTCGCCTCCGATTCCGGCTGGGTCCCCGGCAACACGAAGTACGCGTCCGCGATCCCAGACGGCATCGTCGACGCGGACTTGCAGCGCCAGATCGCCGAGACCAGCCAGCTCACGCCGCCGGCGCCGAACTGGGCGATCGTCGAGGGGAACAACATCCCCGTCGACCTCTATTCGGCGATCGCCAAGGGCGAGGACATCGACAGCGTGGTCAAGCGCATCGGCGCGAAGATCGAAGAGACCCTCAACGCCGGTTGATCATGTCCACACCCGTGATCGACATCGCACCCGCTGCAGAAGCAGCACCGGTGCAGCCCGCTCCCCGCCCGCGCACGCGGCGCGTGCGGGGAGCGCTCTTCCCCTACCTCCTGATCGCGCCGCTGCTGGCCGCCGTGCTGATCGCGCTCGGGTGGCCGCTGCTGCAGCAGTTCGTGATGTCGCTGCAGAAGTTCGGCCTCGCCCAGCAGTTCGGAGCCGAGCCCGAGTGGGTGGGGCTGGCGAACTACGCCCGCATCCTCACGGATCCGAACATGTGGATCGTGTTCGGTCGGTCGGTGCTGTTCTGCGCCGTCTGCGCTTCGCTGTCGATGATCGTGGGCATGCTGATCGCCCTGCTGCTGACGAAGGTGAGCAGGTGGGCCCGCATCGCCCTGCAGGTCACTCTGCTGCTCGTGTGGGCGACGCCCGCGCTGGTGACCATGGTGATCTGGCAGTGGCTGTTCGATGCCCGATACGGGCTGGTGAACTGGATCCTCGCCCGCATCGGCTTCCCGGACATGGCGGGATTCCCCTGGACGTCCACGCCGATGGGCGTGCTGACCGTGGCGGCGATCACCGTGATCTGGGGAAGCCTGCCGCTCATCGTGTTCATGATCCACTCGGCGCTGACCCAGGTCCCCGATGAGGTGCTCGAGGCCGCGGAACTGGACGGCGCCGGACCCTGGACGCGGTTCCGCAACGTCACGCTGCCACTCATCACACCCGCGGTCATGATCGTGGGACTGCTGCAGATCGTGTGGGATCTGCGCGTGTTCACGCAGATCTACGTGCTGCAGCAGGCGGGCGTCTCGATCGAGGAGACCAACCTCCTCGGCACCTACATCTACCGGATCGGCATCGGTCAGGGTGAGTACGGGGATGCGTCGGCACTGGCCACCATCGTGCTCCTGCTCACGCTGCTGCTCACCTGGAAGTACATCGCGAAGATGTTCGCGCAGCAGAAGGAGGCCGCGGAATGAGTGCGTCGACGATGACCCGTACCACCGACATCCCCGCCGTCGCCCCGCCCGGGGTGCGCCGTACCATCGGCAGCCGCGACTCCGCACGGCGTCGGGCGTGGAACGCGGTCGCGGTGGTTGCCGCCGTCTTCCTCGTGTTCCCGATCTACTGGATGGTGAACACGGCGTTCTCCGACAACGACGACCTGTTCTCCCGCACCCCGCGGTTCTTCCCATTCCCGCTGAGCATCGACAGCTTCGCCGGCATCCTCGCAGATCGCAGCTTCTGGTCGGCACTCGGCATGAGCGCCGGCGTGACCGCCGTGGTCGTCGTCGTGGCAGTGCTGTTCGGATTCTTCGCCGCCATCGCCGTGAGCCGGTTCCGTTTCCGGGGCGGCGGCTTCATCATCATGCTGGTACTGATCGTGCAGATGATCCCGACGGAGGCGCTGTTCATCTCCCAGTTCCGGATGCTGGACGGCTGGAGTCTGCTCAACACCGTCGGCGGTCTGTCGCTGCTGTACATCGGCGCGGTCGTCCCGTTCACCGTGTGGCTGCTGCGCGGGTTCATCCACGGCATCCCGGTCGAACTGGAGGAGGCGGCGATGGTGGACGGATGCAGCCGGTTCGGCGCGTTCACCCGGGTGACGCTTCCTCTCCTCGGCCCCGGAATCGTGACCGCATCTGTGTTCTCGTTCCTCCAGGCATGGAACGAGTACACCCTCGCGCTCGTGGTGATGACGAAGCCCGGCAACGCGACGCTGCCGCTGTGGCTGCAGACGTTCAGCAGTGAGCTGTCGGCGACCGACTGGGCAGGCATCATGGCCGGCGCGACGCTGATCTCCGTGCCCGTGGTGATTCTGTTCCTCTTCGTACAGGGCCGGCTCGGGGCCGGGATGATGGCCGGCGCCGTCAAGGGCTGACGTGCGTCGTGAGTGATCGAGCCTCGCATCGGCGGGGCGGAAGGAGAAGGACATGAGACGTACACGCTGGTTGTCCGCGCTCGCGGCGGCGGTGCTCCTGATCGGCGGTGGTGGTGCGTTCGGCACGGCCGCGCCCGCGCAGGCCGTCGAGACCGAGCTGTTGATCACGACACCCACCGATGGTGACTCTGTCGCCGGATCCACGCTGACGGTCTCGGGGACCTTCGCGAACACTTCGGAGCTCACCCTCGTGGTGGGAGCGCAGGAACTGATTCCCATTCCGGTCGTCGGCACCGTCGGTACGTGGAGCGTTGATGTGGATCTCACCGAGGTCGACGGACGGCTGGATCTCGCGGTGCGTGCACGCGATCTGACGACCCTCTACACGACGTGGTCGAACTTCATCGCCGTCGACGTCCACAACCCCGCTGCGGCGAAACCGACGGTCACCATCACCTCGCCCGCCGAGGGTGCCGTCTCGGGGTCGACGCTGAACGTCGCGCTCGATGTCAGGGGGAACCGCCGCATCACTACCGTTGAGGTTCGAGTGAACGGGGGCGACTGGCAGAGCGCGGATCGGCGCGGGCGGTATCGCTATGTGACGGACTTCCCCCTCGCCGGCAGCGGATTCGCCAGCATCGAAGCACGGGTCGTGGACTCCGCTGGACTCACTGGTGAGTCGGCGACCACGTACGTGTCCTTCGGGGGCGCGACGGCGCAGGCCCCGGTGCGCTACCACCAGGACCGGGCCATGTGGATCTGGGAGCGCGCCTCATATGAGGCCGTTTTCGACACGGCCGCACGGGACCGACTCGGCGCTGTCATGGACGATACGACCACCTTCGGGTCGGACCCCATTCGCACGATCTACCTCGGCGTCGATCGGTACGGCACCACCGACATGCTTCGCGACTCGCGCGATGAAGTGGCTGCCTTCGTCACCTGGGCGCGGAGCCGCGGTTACCACGTCCAGGCCACGGTCGCGGGAGGAACGAGGCCGCCGTACCTCGGAGCGCTCGAGCAGTTCGAGCACTTCGCCGTCGATGAGTTCGAGAAGGTCCTCGACTACAACCTGTCCGTCCCCGAGGCGGCGCGTTTCGACGGAATCAACGTGGATATCGAGCCGTACAGCCTCACCGAATGGAAAGAGCCGGGAAACACACTGCCGCAGCGCTGGCTCGAGGTGCTCGACACTCTCATCGCCCGCCGCGATGCGTCGGGACTGCCCGTCCTCGTCGGACCGGCGATCCCGCGCTGGCTGGATACGTCCGCCTGCTGTACGTCCGTCACATGGAACGGGCAGACCAA
Source organism: Microbacterium gorillae (assembly GCF_050990725.1). Classification (GTDB taxonomy): domain Bacteria; phylum Actinomycetota; class Actinomycetes; order Actinomycetales; family Microbacteriaceae; genus Microbacterium; species Microbacterium gorillae_A. Next base: position 4,357,370 of record NZ_CP158844.1, on the reverse strand, counting down.
ACCGCTGAGCGATCACATTCAGGACCTGACCGACTACGTGTCGATCATGGACTACCGTGACTCGGCCGATGGTGGCGCGGGAATCATCGCGCAGGCGCAGCACGAGATCGACTATGCGAACCAGATCGGAAAACCCGACTCGGTCGTGATCGGCATCGAGACGAAGGACCTCGCTGGAACGGGAGACCCGGAGACGGTGACCTTCTGGGAGGAGGGACGTACGTATCTGGAGGGCGAGCTCGACAAGACCTACGCGGCTTTCGCCGGAGAGGCTTCATTCGGTGGCATCGCCATGCACCACTACGACGATCTGCTGATGCTGCCTTCGGCCTGGGACGACCAGCCACCGGTCTACTATCCCGTTCCTGGCGCCGGCCCCGGCGGTCCTGCGTTGCCGTGACGGCGAGGCGGGCGGCCTACTCTGCGTCGCCCGCCTCGATCTCCACCGTGTAGGCGGTGAGGTCGATGCTCAGAGAGCTCGCGGTCCCGTCGAGCAGCAACTCGTCGCCGACCGCGGGCTCGAGATCCGTGTCGTCGCGACGGATCGGCTCGGAGGGCAGTCCTGCCCACTCGGCGGGCTCCTCCGGCTTCTGCGTGAACATTCCCATGCACCCAGTCTGCGCCCTCGCGAGGCGTGTTCAGCCCTTCATCGCGACGCCGCGGCGCCAGTAGCCCATGAACGCCACCTGCGTGCGGTCGATGCCCACGTCCTTCACCAGGTGACGGCGCAGGGTGGTGACCACACCGCTCTCGCCCGCGATCCAGAAGTAGCGATCCGCGTGCGGTGCCGCCGCGTCGAGTTCCTCACCCAGGCCGGAGAAGGTGGGCGTCTCCCACACCGTGCTCTCGGTTTCGACGTCCTGCACCTCGACGGCGGGAGCGGCGCCGAGATGCTCCAACACCGTGGGCAGCAACAGCGTCCCGTGCGGGGCGTCGCCGCGGGGTAGCCACCGCACCTCCACGCCCGCGGGAGCGGCGATCGGCAGGGCGTCGGCGGCCTCGGGCACCTCGATGAACGCGATGCCCTGGAGGTCCGCCGGGGCGTCCTCCAAGACGCGCGCGATAGCCGGAGCCGCAGTTTCGTCGCCGGCCAGCAGGACGGAGGTCGCGTCGCCGGGCGCGTACTCGATGCCGCCCCAGTCGTACCCGCGACGCGGGCCCGCGATGATCAGCTCATCGCCCGCCGACGCCTGGTTCGCCCACGACGACGCGGGTCCGGTGAGGCCGGGCGCGAGGTGCAGCACGAAGTCCACGTCCATCTCCGTGCCGGCCTCCGTCACCCGCAGATCGCGGATCGAGTAGGTGCGCATCGAACCGCGCTCAGCCTCGTCGATGGCCAGCCACCCCTGGTACCAGCCGTCACGTCCGTCGAACTGCGGAAGCACACCCGACGCGGGCGGGAAGATGAGCTTGATGCGCAGGTCGAAGACGGCGCCCGGAGTGGCGAAGTCATCCAGGGCGTCGCCGCCGAAGGTCACGCGGACGAAGTTCGGCGACACGCGCTGGACCCTGCGCACCTCGGCGCGGATCACGACGAACGGCGTCGCCTCGGTGGTGGTCTCAACGGACATGGTGCCTCCCGATGGGCGTGACCATCGGCTTGCCCGAGACGGGGTCGATGGTGATCTGATTGGGCAGCCCGAACACGTCCTCGACGAGTTCGGAGGTGAGGATGTCGGCGGGTGCACCGGCGGCGTGGACACGACCGTTGCGGATCGCGACCAGCTCATCCGAGTAGCGCGCCGCGAGATTCAGGTCGTGCAACACCATCACGATGGTGGTGCCGCGATCGACGGACAGATCGGTCAGCAGGTCCAGCACCTCCACCTGGTGCGCCACGTCGAGGTAGGTGGTCGGCTCGTCCAACAGGAGGATGTCGGTCTCCTGCGCCAGCGCCATCGCGATCCACACGCGCTGACGCTGGCCGCCCGAGAGCTCGTCCACCGACCGATCCGCGAGATCCGTGGTGCGCGTCGCCTCCAGGGCATCCGCCACCACGTCGTAGTCGTGCGCGCTCCATCGAGCGAGGGCGCGCTGGTGCGGGTGTCTTCCGCGACCGACCAGATCTGCCACCGCGATTCCCTCCGGCGCTGTGGGACTCTGCGGCAGCAGGCCCAGCACCTGCGCCACCTCACGGGTGGAGCGCGTGTGCAGCGCCGCACCGTCGAGCACCACCTGACCGCTGACGGGAGAGAGAAGTCGGGACAGCGCACGCAGCAGCGTGGACTTCCCGCAGCCGTTGGCGCCGACGATGGACGTCACACGTCCCGGGGCGATCTGCAGGTCCAGCCTGTCGACGATCGTGCGGCTGCCGTACGAGAGCGTCAGCGCGTCGGCGGACAGGGAGTGAGCGACGGTCATAGCGAGCCTCCGGCGCGATTGGTGCGGATGAGCAGCAGGATCAGATACGGCGCACCGAGCACGCCGGTCACCACGCCCACGGGGTAGCGGGTGCCGAAGGCGAACTGGCCGATCAGGTCGGCGACGATCACGAGGACCGCGCCCACGAGCGCGCTGGGCAGCAGCGGCGAACCACCGGTGGGCACCAGGCGAGCGGCGATGGGCCCCGCCATGAACGCGACGAACGCCACCGGCCCGACAGCGGCGGTCGCGAAGGCCAGCAGCGCCACCGCACCGAGAATCAGCACGATGCGCGTCGGCTGCACGCGCACGCCGAGTCCGGCCGCCGAGTCGTCACCGAGCTGCAGGATGCGCAGCGAGCGACCGGTCGCCAGCATCATCGGCGCCAGCACGATCCAGGCGACCAGGAGCGGGACGACGCGCTCCCACGAGGCGCCGTTGAGGCTCCCGGTGAGCCACTGCATCGCGGTCTGGATGTCCCACGATGCGGCGCGGGACAGCACGAACGAGACCACGGCGTTCAGCATGGCTGCCAAGCCGATCCCGATGAGGATGAGGCGGGTGCCGGAGAAGCCGCCGCGGTGGGAAAGGAAGTAGATGGCCAGTGCCGTCAGCAGCGCACCGCCGAGGGCGAACAGCGAGACACCGGTGTCGCTGAGGCCCAGCACCACGATCGCGATCACGGCTGCCGCGCTCGCACCCGACGAGATGCCGATGATGTCGGGAGACGCGAGCGGGTTGCGCAGCATCGTCTGGAATGTCGCGCCGGCCAGGCCGAAGGCGGTTCCGGCCAGCACGGCGGTGAGGGTGCGGGGCAGTCGCAGCTCGCCGACGGTGAAGGAGGCGCCAGGCACGGTCTCGCCGAGGATCACGCGAATGACCTGTACCGGGGAGTAGAAGGTCTGCCCGATCATCAGGCTCGTGGCCACGGCGGCGAACAGCGCCAGCGCCAGGGCAGCGATCGCCAGGGCGCGGCGACGGTTGCGGGATCGTCGGCCCGCGATGACGGCGGCGCGAGCCGTCGCCGCAGACGAGGTGCGTGGAGAAGTCTGGATAGCCGTCACAGTTCACGCACCTTCTGGCGACGCACGATCCAGATGAAGAACGGCGCGCCGATCACGGCGGTGACCACACCCACCTGGATCTCGTCGGGACGCGCGATGACCCGACCCAGGACGTCACCCGCGAGAAGCAGGCAGGCACCGGCGAGACCGGCGAACGGGACGAGCCAGCGATGATCCGTACCCACGAGCATGCGGCAGACGTGCGGGACGACCAGACCGACGAACGCGATCGGGCCGGCGATGGCTGTTGCGGCACCCGCGAGGATCACGGCCCCGACGGTCGTCATGAGTCGCGTGCGGGCGACGTGGACACCCAGCCCGGTGGCCAGATCGTCTCCCAGGGCGAGTGAGTTCATGCCGCGGGAGCTCGCCACGCAGATCAGAGCGCCGATGACGAGGACCGGGGTCAGGATCGCGATGCGATGCCACGTCGCGCCGCCCACGCCGCCGATCTGCCAGGACTGCACGGACTGCAGGATGTCGACGCGCGGCAACAGGATCGCGCTCACCAGCGAGGTGAGGGCGGCGGTGGTCGCGGCTCCGGCGAGGGCCAGCTTGAGCGGGGTGGCCCCGCCGCGACCGAGGGAGCCCACCGTGTAGACGAAGGCTGCGGCGAGAGCCGCGCCGATGACGGCCAGCACGATGGAGACGGTCGGATCGGTCACTCCGGCGAACGCGATGCCGCACACGACGGCGAGGGCCGCGCCGCTCGTGACGCCGAGGATTCCGGGATCCGCGACCGGGTTCCGGGTCACGGCCTGCATGCCGGTGCCAGAGATGGCGAGGGCCGCGCCCACCAGGATCGCGAGCACCGTTCGCGGCATGCGCTTCACGACGGCGGCCTGCGCGAGGGTGTCCGACTGACCCGACAGTGCTCCGATGATGTCGTTCAGCGTGACGTCGGCCGCACCGAAGGCCACCGACGACGCGCACAGCAACACCAGCAGCACAGCGCCGCCGCCGAGAGCAAGCAGACGCACCCGCATCGGTCGCCGGAGCACGGTGGCGACCGATGCGGGTGGGGTCAGCGTGGAGGTCACGAGCGGGTGGTTACTTCTTCAGTGCGCCCGCGAGCAGCGTGAAGTAGTCGTCGATGCCCCACGGAATGGACAGCGGCGACGGGTTCGCGGACGCGGCGAGCGGGGTGTCGCTCTCCAGTACGGCGACAGCGCCCGCGGCGACCGCGGGGATCTTGCCGATGAGCGGATCGGCCTGCAGCTGTGCCACGAAGTCGGATCCGGCGGCGCCGTACGTCACGAAGAGGTCGACGTCGTCGAACTTCTGCGCCTGCTCCGAGCTGACGGTGAGGTAGAACTGGTCGCTGTCCGCGGTCTCCTCCACGATGGCGGGCACCGGAAGGCCGAGGTCGTGGAGGAAGCCGGGACGAGTGTCGGCCTTCGTGTAGTAGCCGACCTGGCTCATGTCGGCAGCGTCGATGTAGCTGAAGAGCACCTTCTTGTCGCGGAGCTCGGCGTGCGCGTCGAGCGCTGTCTCCACCTGCTGCTCGAGATCGGCGATGAGCGCGTCACCCTCGGTGGCCAGGCCGAGCGCCTTCGCGTCGAGACGGATCATGTCCTGATACGAGGTGCCCCACGCCACCTCGGGGTAGGCCACCACCGGCGCGATCTTCGACAGGGTGTCGTAGTCCTCCTGCGTCAGACCCGAGTACGCGGCCAGAATCACGTCAGGCTGCGTGTCGGCCACGGCCTCGAAGTCGATGCCGTCGGTCTCATCCCACAGCACGGGGGTCTCGGCGCCGAGCTCGGTGAGCTTGTCCTCCACCCAGGGCAGCACGCCGTCCTTGTCGTCGTCGCCCCACGTGACCTTCGCCATGCCGACCGGAACCACGCCGAGCGCCAGCGGCACCTCGGCGTTGCCCCACGCGACCGTTGCCACGCGCTCGGGCTTCTTCTCGATCGTCGTGGTGCCGTAGACGTGCTCGATGGTGACGGGGAACGTGTCGGCGCTCGCGGTGTCGGCGGTCGACGAGTCGTCGGAGGGCGTCGCGGCGGACGTGGAGCAGGCCGCGAGACTCGCGGTGAGCAGCGCTGCGGTGGCGGTGAGGCCGAGTAGACGTGACAGGCGCACGATGAATCCTTCGCAGTGTGAGGGAGATGCCTTCATATGATGTAGGTGAGGCTTGCCTAAATTAGCACGGCAAGTCCGTTCGTGCGAGGCGGGAGTGGCCAGCGTGCGACATACTGGGGCGACAGGAATCACGCGGCTCGGAGGTGCTCATGACCCTGCCGTTCGAGGGCGAGGCCGGTCATCCCGTGCCACGGACCACGACTGATTCCGGCGTGATCCTGGGGATCATCGCGCTGGTGCTCAGCGTGGTGATAGCCCCCGTCGGGTTCGTGATGGGGATCGTCGGCACGGTGATGTCGAAGCGGCGCGGCACGAGCAACATTCCTGCCGTGCTGGCCATCGTGATCGGCGCCCTGGTCACGCTGCTGTGGATCGCCCTGATCCTCTTCCTCGTCTTCGTGGTCGCGATTCCCCTGCTCACCGCCTGCGCGGAATACGGTCCCGGCGTGCACACCCTGGAGAACGGCTCCACCCTGTCCTGCTCCTGAGCGGCGGCGATCGATCACCCGGTGCCACTCATCCCGCCGGCGCTCGCTGAGGTCAGCGAGCGAAGTCGTCGATGGCGCGGGTGGTCAGGTCCATCTCGATCGCGCCACCGTGACCCTCGGACTCGACGATCTGTAGCCGGCTGCCCGGCCAGGCGCGGTGCAGCAGCCAGGGTGTGATCGCCGGACCGCTGACGTCGTGGCGGCCGTGAATCAGGACACCGGGTATGCCGCTGAGCTCGTGCGCCCGAGAGAGGATCTCGAACGGCAGGAAGCAGTCGTGTGCCCAGTAGTGGGTGACGAGTGTCGCGAAGTTCTGACGTTGGCGCGCGTCGACGTGCAGCGGACCGGGCTGCCACGCCGGGTCGAGCGAGATGTGCGTGCTCTCCCAGTCGTCCCATCGATCCGCCGCGGCAGCCCGCACCGCAGGGTCGGGTGAGCGGAGGAGGGCTGCGTAGTGTTCGACGACCCGCCGCCCCGCCGGTGTCCCGCTCGCGAAGGCGTCCCACGCCTCGGGGAAGACCATGCCGACGCCCTCCGTGATCCAGTCGATCTCCGCTCGCCTCCCGGTCGTCACCGCGGTGAGAACAAGCTCCGTCACCCGGTCAGGGTGGGCGAGGGCGTAGGCGAGCGCGAGTGTCGACCCCCACGAGACGCCGTGCAGGAGCCACGCGTCGATCCCGAGGTGCGCGCGGACCGCCTCGATGTCTTCGATGAGAACGGGAGTGGTGTTTCGTTCCAGCGCGTCAAGGTCGTCGATCGCCCACGGCGTGCTCTGCCCGCACCCCCGCTGATCGATTCCGACGATCAGATAGAGGTCCGGGTCGAATCGACGACGGTAGCCGCCGAGGCCAAGACCGCCGCCCGGACCGCCGTGCAGATAGAGGGCTGGGCGACCGTGCGGGTTCCCCGAGGTCTCCCAGTACAGTTGCGCCCCGTCGGGACGCTCGATCCTGCCCGACGCGAACGGTGCCACCGAAGGATGCATCCCCGAAGCCTACGCATCCGCGAGCCGTACCTCGACGACCCGCATTTCGCGACACGCCCGGGGATCACGTAGCCTGGAAGGCTCGGTACACGGGCAGAAGGGTTTCCCGTGGGTTACATCGATATCAATGCCGTCTCGCTCACGCTGCCGGACGGACGTCCGCTGCTGGACGAGGTCACCTTCCGCGTGGGCGAAGGGACCACCACCGCCCTCATCGGTGAGAACGGTGCGGGCAAGTCGACGCTGCTGCGCATCATCCGCGGTGAGCAGAAGCCCGATTCGGGCGCCGTCACGATGGCGGGCGGGCTGGGGGTGATGGACCAGTTCATCGGACACACGCGCGACGCCGACCCGGCGAACCCGCCGACGGTGCACACGCTCCTCGTCGACGTCGCGCCGACCACGATCCGCGGCACCGCGCGAGCGCTGGCTGCTGCGGAGCTCGCGCTCATCGAGAACGACACCACCGACACCCAGATGCGCTACGCGACGGCGATCGCAGAGTATGCCGATGCCGGCGGCTACGAGTACGAGACCGTCTGGGATCGCGTCACGATGGCCGCGATGGGCCTGCCTTTCGAGCGCGCCCAGTACCGCGAGCTGTCGACGCTCTCCGGTGGCGAGCAGAAGCGTCTCGCTCTCGAGGCGCTGCTGGCCGGTCCCGACGAGGTGCTCCTGCTCGACGAACCGGACAACTATCTCGATGTACCCGGGAAGCGCTGGCTGGAGGAACAGCTGCGCGAGACGCGTAAGACCGTCCTGCTGGTGTCCCACGACCGTGAGCTCCTGGCCCGCGCAGCGGATCGGATCGCCACCCTCGAGGTGAGTCCGTCCGGCGCTTCCGTGTGGGTGCACGGCGGGTCGTTCGCGACCTATCACGCGGCTCGTGAGGCGCGGATGGATCGGCTCGACGAACTGCGCAGGCGCTGGGACGAGCAGCACGAAAAGCTCAAGAAGCTCGTCGCCACGCTGAAGGTCCAGGCCGCGAACAACGCCGATATGGCCTCCCGCTATCACGCGACGCAGACACGCCTTGCGCGATTCCTGGATGCCGGGCCACCGCAGGAGCGACCCCGCGATCAGAACCTCGACATGCGCCTGCGCGGTGCGCGGACCGGGAAGCGCTCGGTGATCGCGTCGAACCTGGAACTCACGGGGCTCATGAAGGCGTTCGACACCGAGATCTGGTTCGGCGATCGCGTGGGCGTGCTCGGCTCCAACGGATCCGGCAAGAGCCACTTCCTGCGACTGCTGGCTCGCGGTGGAACCGATCCCGACGGCACGCTCGGCCACCTCACCACGGCGGGACAGAGAGCGGCTCCCGTCGACCACACCGGGCGGGCGATCCTCGGCGCTCGCGTGGTGCCCGGGTGGTTCGCGCAGACCCACGCTCATCCGGAGTGGACGGGGCGCACGCTGCTGGAGATCCTGCATCGCGGCGAGGACGATCGCGACGGGATGCCGCGCGAGGCGGCAAGTGCGGCGCTGGATCGCTACGGGCTCGTGCTGCAGGCCGAGCAGCACTTCGATCGGCTCTCCGGCGGCCAACAGGCGCGATTCCAGATCCTGCTGCTCGAACTGAGCGGCGCCACTCTGTTGCTGCTGGACGAGCCGACGGACAACCTTGATCTGGTCTCGGCCGAAGAGCTGGAAGACGCGCTCCGCCGCTTCGACGGCACCGTTCTCGCCGTGACGCACGACCGCTGGTTCGCTCGAGGCTTCGACCGGTTCCTCGTCTTCGGTTCGGATGGGTCGGTGTACGAGACCGAGACGCCGGTGTGGGATGAGGCGCGCGTGGTTCGCGCTCGCTGACCCCGAGGCGTACAACGGGCTCCTCCCGAGGGGGAGGAGCCAGTTGTGCGCGACGACGCCGAACCTCTGGTCACCGTCGGTGGCGGCGCGTATCGTGCGGGGCATGTGCCGCAACATTCACACCCTTCACAACTTCGAACCCGCCGCCACGTCGGAGGAGGTGCACGCCGCCGCGCTCCAGTACGTGCGCAAGATCGCCGGCACCACCAAGCCCTCGCGCGCCAACCAGGAGGCGTTCGACCGTGCCGTGGCGGAGATCGCTCACATCACGCAGCACCTGCTGGATGATCTCGTCACCACAGCACCGCCGAAGAACCGCGAGGAGGAGGCGGCGAAGGCCCGCGCCCGCGCCGTCGCATCGGGGCGGTATCAGAGGGCGTAACACCCAGGGGCTCTGACCGGACAGCGCCCGCCGCTGGCGTCAGCGGTGGAGGTAAGCCAGCACCGCGCGAACGCGTCGGTTCCCAGGACCTGCGTCAGCGGGCCTGGAGGTAAGCCAGCACCGCGCGAACGCGTCGGTTCCCAGGACCTGCGTCAGCGGGCCTGGAGGTAAGCCAGCACCGCACGAACGCGTCGGTTCTCGTCCACGGGCGACAGCCCGAGCTTCAGGAAGATGTTGCCCACATGCTTGCTGACGGCCGCGTCGGACAGAACGAGCGCGGCGGCGATATCGGAGTTGGACAATCCGTCGGCCATCAGCGCCAGCACCTCGCGTTCCCGCGGCGTCAAACCCTCCAGCGGCCCCGGCATCGTGCGCGCGAGCAGCGTGCGCACCACCTCGGGATCGATCACCGTGCCCCCGGAGACGATGCCGGTGAGCGCGCGCTCGAAGTCGCGAACGTGGGCGATGCGGTCCTTGAGGAGATAGCCCAACGCGCCGCCGGGCAGCGTCAGCAGGTCCTGGGCGTAGCTCTCGGCGATGTACTGCGACAGCACGAGGATCGGCTGCTCCGGCGACACATGGCGCAGCTCGATCGCCGCGCGCAGTCCGTCGTCGGTGAGATCCGGAGGCATGCGCACATCGGTGATCACCAGATCGGGTGCCGGATCGAGCGCGGCGAAGACGGCGAGAAGCTCCGGCGCCGACCCGGCGCGACCGACGATCTCATGACCGAGCCGTTCCAGCAGCGCGATCAGGGCCTCGCGCATGAGCGCGGAGTCTTCAGCCAGCAGGATTCGCACGACGATCCCTTTCTTCATAGCCCGGCACCGGAATCCGCATCGACAGCAGCACGCCCGACCGGCGCCCACCGGTCGTCGACACGGTCAGCGTGCCGCCCAGACTCGCGGCGCGCTCGCGAAGTCCCGCGATGCCGGTGCCGTGGCCCTCCCGCACCGCACCGCCGCCGTCGTCGGACACGGTCATCACCAGATCTTCGTGCTCCATGTGCGCGTGAACGGTGACCGCGGAGGCCGCGGAGTGCTTGGCCGCGTTGCTGAGCGCTTCCGTGACCAGGTAGTACGCGGCGGTCTCCGCTGCCGCGGGCAAGCGCGGCACCTCCACATGCAGGTGCAGCGGCACCGGAGCGCGACCGGCGAGCTCCTGCAACGCCGCCGTCAACCCCCGATCGCTGAGTACCGCGGGATGCAACCCGCGAACCGTGCGGCGGAGGGAGTCGAGAGCGGCATCCGCGGCGCTGCGCGCGGTGCCCACGGCCCGCAGCAGGGGATCGGCTGTCCCGTTTCCCGCCAGCGCGTCCGCCTCCAGCTCGATGATCGCCAGCCGTGCCCCTAGCGCCACCAGTTCCTGCTGCACGCCGTCGTGCAGGTCGCGCTCGATCCGCCGCCGCTCCTCATCCAGCGCGCGCACCAGCGTGGCGCGGGCCGCCGTCAGCTGCTCGACGCGTGCCTGCAGTTCGGCATCGCGCGGTGCGCACAGCAGCCGCAGCAGCGACGCCTGCGCCCCCGCGAGCACAGCGTTCGCATATCCACCGACCACCAGCATGACGATGAACGCGAGCACCAGAAGCGGCACCCTCTCCGGCGTGAGAGCCCAGCTCACGTCGCCCCACAACGTGACGACGCGTCCGGTCTCGCTGATGGGGAGCCAGACGAAGGCGACGCACAGCACCAGCACGGTGATCTCGGTGCCCACCAGCAGGAGCGAGAGGAGCCCGAACACGAGGTTCGAGAACAACGCCCCCACCTCGCGCCACGTGGCCGGCTCCATCAGACGGATGTTGAGCCAGTGACGCCGTTCCGAGCGGGGGACCCGCACGTGCGGGGAAGGCTGGAATGCGAAGCCGAGCCACCGCGTCCGTCGGCGCTCGACCGTGCCGATCATGAGTGCCCACAGCGGGATGAGAAGGAGCGTGGGAATCGTCAGGAGAAGCCAGAACAGCGCCCACACCACGCTGAACACCAGGTAGCCGACCGCACGCCACGGCATGGTGCCGAGCAGGAAGCGGTGCGGCAACCGTCGCACCTCATCCCAGACGGTCGCACTCATCACTCCACGATAGGGACGCAGCGGCGAATCCCGCGGTCAGGACGGAAAGAGTGGAGCCAGCTCTACCCCCGATGCCGACCCCGCTCACTGTCACCGAGCCGATTCGATCGATGAAGTGGAGGAATGTCCTCCGATCTGCCTTCGCCCTGCCCCGTCGTCGTCGCCCAGAATCTCGTGAAGTCCTATGCACCTGCGCGCCGCGGCGGCACCGAGACCGTGGTGCTCTCCGGGATCGACATGACGGTGGGCCCAGGCGAGTTCGTCGCGATCGTCGGTCCCAGCGGGTCGGGGAAGTCCACGCTCCTCTCCTGTCTTGCCGGCCTCGAGCCCCCGACGGGAGGGCACGTGCTGCTGCTGGGTGAGGATCCGGCGAAGCTCTCGCGTGGACGCCTCGCGCGTCTGCGTCGTAGCGGCGTCGGCTTCGTCTTCCAGTCCTTCAACCTCATCCCCTCGCTGTCGGCGCGGGAGAACGTGGCTCTGCCGGCGCGGCTCTCCGGACGACGAGTGCGTCTGGCGGACGTCACCGCAGCGCTCGCGGCGGTGGGGCTTGAGAACCGCGGCTCACATCGCCCCGGGGAGTTGTCCGGCGGCCAGCAGCAGCGCGTCGCGATCGCGCGCGTGCTCGCCGCACGGCCGCGCGTCGTGTTCGCCGATGAACCCACGGGGGCCCTCGACGGTGCCGCAGGCACCGCGGTGCTCGGCCTGCTCACCGAAGCGGCGCGCACCGGCAGCGCGGTCGTCCTCGTCACGCACGACCTGGACGCGGCCGCCCGGGCGGATCGTGTGATCGTGCTGCGGGACGGCGCAGTCCACGGCGAACTCCGTGCTCCCGTCGCGGCCGACATCTTCGCCGCCGTTCACGGAGACCCGGCCGGCGCACTGCGATGATCCGGCTCATCATCACCGACCTCGTCAGCGGTTTCCGACTCTGGCTCGGCCTGGCGGCGGTCAGCGCAGCCGTCAGCACAGCGCTCACCTTCGCGTTCGGACTCGCCGCGCAGCCCCGCCCCGCCGATGGGAACCTGGATCAGCTGTTCTCCAGCCTGTTCGGCACCATTCTGATCTTCACCGGAATCGTGGTGCTCATCGTCGCGAGTTCCGCCTCGGTGCTGGTCATGAACCTGCGTCGGCGCTCCCTCGCGCTCTGGCAGATCGTGGGCATCCTGCCGGGTCAGGTCTTCCTCGTGAGCGTTGCCCAGATCCTGCTGACCGCGCTCGTCGGCGCGCTCGTGGGCGGTCTCCTCGTACTGGCGATCTACGCGCCGGTGTACGACTACGGTCTCTCCACCCTCGGCGACGGGCTGCCGCAGCCCGTCCTCCAGCTGTCGTCCGTCGCCTGGGCGGTCGGTGTCACCACGGGGGTGATCGTCCTGTCAGGCCTTCGCGGTGCCCGCGCCGCGTCTCGCACGTCGCCGGTGCGGATCCTGCGTGAACCCGAGCCCGTGCCCTCAGGATGGGGACGCTGGGCGCGCGCCGTCGTCTGTGTGCTGGCCGTCGCGGGAACCATCGCGCTCCCACTCGGCATGCGCGGCGACGGGCACCGAGCGATCACGGGCCTGGCTCCGCTGCTTCCCGCACTGTTCGCCGCCGCGCTCGCAGTGGGCGGACCGCTCGTCTACGCGGGGGTGCTTCGGGCATGGACCGCCCTGGTGCCCGCCCGCTTCACCGCCTGGTACCTGGCGCGTCACAGCGCTGTCGCCCGTGCCAGCGCATCCACCGCCGCGATCGGTCCGGTCATGGCCGCGATCGCCCTCGTCGGTGGTCTGTACGCGGCAGGAATGACGCTCGCCGCCGCCCCGTCGAACTCGTGGGGCGACTTCTCCATCGACACCTCGCAGCTCGTGCTCCTCTTCGGCGCTCCGCTTCTGGTGGCGATCGTCGGTGCCGCGGCGGCGGTCTACACCACCGGTAGCGATCGTCAGCGCGAACGCACGCTGCTCACGGCCGCGGGTGCCGCGCCGGGAACGCTACTGCGCGTCGCAATCTGTGAAGCGGCGATCCTTGTGGTCACCTCGGTGCTCCTCGCCGTCGCGGTGATCGTGCTCTCGGTCGTCTTGATCGGCGTTGCCGTGGGGGCGTCAGGCATCCGCATCGCGTTCGGTCCGATCGCGACGATCGGTGCGTCCGCGCTGGTGCTCATCATGGCCGCCACCGTGATCCCAGCGCTGTCCGGACGTCGGGTGAGCGTGATGTCAGCGTTGGCCGCCGAGTGATCGGCTCTCAGGCGACCCGGGTAGGCTGAGCGGGTGACCATGGAGATCGAGATCGGCCGAGGCAAGCGTGCGCGCCGTGCCTACACGTTCGACGACATCGCGGTCGTGCCGTCCCGGCGCACCCGCAACCCCGAGGACGTGTCGACCGCCTGGTCGATCGACGCCTACCACTTCGACATCCCCGTGATGGCGGCACCGATGGACTCGGTCGTGAGTCCGGACACCGCGATCCAGCTGGGTCAGCTCGGTGGCCTCGGCGTGCTCGATCTGGAGGGTCTGTGGACTCGCTACGAGGATCCGCAGCCGCACCTCGATGAGATCGCTGGCCTGCCTGACGCGGACGCCACCCGCCGCATGCAGGAGCTTTACGCGGAGCCGATCAAGGCTGAGCTCATCCGCGACCGCATCGCGCAGATCCGTGCCGCCGGCGTCACCGTGGCCGGCTCCCTCACCCCCCAGCGGACGCAGGAGTTCTACGACACCGTCGCCCGCGCGGGCGTGGACCTCTTCGTCATCCGCGGCACGACGGTCTCCGCCGAACACGTCTCGAGCGTGGCCGAGCCGCTGAACCTGAAGAAGTTCATCAACGACCTTGACGTCCCGGTGATCGTCGGCGGCGTCTCCACCTACACTCCCGCGCTGCACCTCATGCGCACGGGGGCGGCGGGTGTACTCGTCGGCTTCGGCGGCGGTGCGACCAGCACCACTCGTGCGACGCTCGGCGTTCACGCGCCGATGGCCACGGCGATCTCCGATGTCGCTGCAGCGCGTCGCGACTACCTCGACGAGTCCGGCGGACGCTACGTGCACGTGATCGCCGACGGTGGCGTCGGCACGTCCGGTGAGATCGTGAAGGCGATCGCCATGGGTGCGGACGCCGTCATGCTCGGGGTCGCGCTCGCACGCGCCGAGGAAGCGCCCGGTCAGGGATTCCACTGGGGCCCGGAGTCCCACCACCCGCAGCTGCCGCGCGGCCGTCGTGCGTCGGTGGGCCACGTGGCACCCCTGCAGGAGATCCTCTACGGTCCCTCGTCGGTGTCCGACGGAACGGCCAACCTCATCGGTGCGCTGAAGAAATCGATGGCCACCACCGGATACTCCGACCTCAAGGAGTTCCAGCGGGTCGAGGTCGTCGTCGCACCGTACGCCGCGGGTTGAGCCCTCTGTAGTGCAGGTTCCCGTGTCCAACGCCCCCGCCACGATCTTCCCGCCCACGCTGCGGGAGGTCCTGCTGCGTGCGCGTTGGCTGGGAATGCTGGCGCTCTGCCTCGTGGTGGCGGGTGTCTTCGCCTGGCTCGGTCAGTGGCAGCTGGCGCGGGCGATCGACACCGATCCGCTTCCGCAGGGTGTCACCGAACAGGTGGAGCCCATCACCGACGTGGTGCAGCCGGGGGAGTACTTGCCGGAGCCGCTCGTCGGGCAGCGGGTGTCCGTCCGTGGATCGTTCGCCGCGGACGACTTCTTCGTGATCTCCGGTCGGTACGACTCGGGAGAGGCCGGCTACTGGGTGGCGGGGCAGTTCCGCATCGCCGGTGCAAGCGCCCCGACGTCCATCGCCGTCGCCGTGGGATTCACGCCGGACCGGAGCGTGGCCGATGCGGCCGCCGTCGCGCTGAACGCGACTCCTCCCCAGAACGTGGAGGTGCGTGGACGCCTCATCTCCGACGAGGGGGCCATGGCACCCTCGCGGAGTCAGGCCATCACCGAGATGAGTCGGATGTCGACCGCTGCCCTGTTGAACCTCTGGCACGACGCCGATGGCATCGACGTCTATCGCCAGTACCTCACGTCGGCGGAGCCCTTCGGAGACCTCGACCCCATCGTGTCGCCGGCACCCGAGTCGTCGTCGCCGATCAACTGGCTCAACCTGTTCTACGCCGCCGAGTGGGTCGTCTTCGCCTGCTTCGCGTTCTACCTCTGGTACCGACTGGGCAAGGATGCGTGGGAGAAGGAAGTCGAAGCCATCGAAGAGGCGAACGCCGCGGCGTGACCTGCGACTGTCCGTCGGGTTGGCGCGACACGCCCGTTGTTCATCGGGATTTGTCGTGTGCGTGGGTTCCGCGTAGGTTAGTTCTTGTTCGCCCCACAGGGTAGAGCGGAGGGCCTTCGGGTCCGGCTCCCCTCAAGCTGGTGAACGATCCCCTTCGATGATGATCCTGGCGCTGTTGTGTCGGGGTTGTTGTTGTGGGTGGTTGCCTGGACTGTGGCTTGCGGCGTGTCGGTTTGACGTGTTGCTGGTTCTGGTCTAGGTTAGAGAAGTTGCCCCGCAGCGAAGCCCGGAAGGGTGGTGTGTGGGAGTATCCGATCCTTGAGAACTCAACAGCGTGCACTTGTCAAATGCCAAATAACCTCGTCGGTCGAGCTTTTTGTTCGGCCGGGTGAGATTCCTTTGGATCAATTTATGGTTGTCAGTTTTGACATCCTTTTTTGGTCAGTTTCAAACTCGCAATGCTTCCGGCCTTTTTCCGGTTGGGGTGTTGCAGCTGTTTTTTCACGGAGAGTTTGATCCTGGCTCAGGATGAACGCTGGCGGCGTGCTTAACACATGCAAGTCGAACGGTGAAGCAGAGCTTGCTCTGTGGATCAGTGGCGAACGGGTGAGTAACACGTGAGCAACCTGCCCCGGACTCTGGGATAAGCGCTGGAAACGGCGTCTAATACCGGATACGAGACAAGACGGCATCGTCATTGTCTGGAAAGATTTTTTGGTCTGGGATGGGCTCGCGGCCTATCAGCTTGTTGGTGAGGTAATGGCTCACCAAGGCGTCGACGGGTAGCCGGCCTGAGAGGGTGACCGGCCACACTGGGACTGAGACACGGCCCAGACTCCTACGGGAGGCAGCAGTGGGGAATATTGCACAATGGGCGAAAGCCTGATGCAGCAACGCCGCGTGAGGGATGACGGCCTTCGGGTTGTAAACCTCTTTTAGCAGGGAAGAAGCGAGAGTGACGGTACCTGCAGAAAAAGCGCCGGCTAACTACGTGCCAGCAGCCGCGGTAATACGTAGGGCGCAAGCGTTATCCGGAATTATTGGGCGTAAAGAGCTCGTAGGCGGTTTGTCGCGTCTGCTGTGAAATCCCGAGGCTCAACCTCGGGCCTGCAGTGGGTACGGGCAGACTAGAGTGCGGTAGGGGAGATTGGAATTCCTGGTGTAGCGGTGGAATGCGCAGATATCAGGAGGAACACCGATGGCGAAGGCAGATCTCTGGGCCGTAACTGACGCTGAGGAGCGAAAGGGTGGGGAGCAAACAGGCTTAGATACCCTGGTAGTCCACCCCGTAAACGTTGGGAACTAGTTGTGGGGTCCATTCCACGGATTCCGTGACGCAGCTAACGCATTAAGTTCCCCGCCTGGGGAGTACGGCCGCAAGGCTAAAACTCAAAGGAATTGACGGGGACCCGCACAAGCGGCGGAGCATGCGGATTAATTCGATGCAACGCGAAGAACCTTACCAAGGCTTGACATATACGAGAACACTCTGGAAACAGAGGACTCTTTGGACACTCGTATACAGGTGGTGCATGGTTGTCGTCAGCTCGTGTCGTGAGATGTTGGGTTAAGTCCCGCAACGAGCGCAACCCTCGTTCTATGTTGCCAGCACGTTATGGTGGGAACTCATGGGATACCGCCGGGGTCAACTCGGAGGAAGGTGGGGATGACGTCAAATCATCATGCCCCTTATGTCTTGGGCTTCACGCATGCTACAATGGCCGGTACAAAGGGCTGCAATACCGTGAGGTGGAGCGAATCCCAAAAAGCCGGTCCCAGTTCGGATTGAGGTCTGCAACTCGACCTCATGAAGTCGGAGTCGCTAGTAATCGCAGATCAGCAACGCTGCGGTGAATACGTTCCCGGGTCTTGTACACACCGCCCGTCAAGTCATGAAAGTCGGTAACACCTGAAGCCGGTGGCCTAACCCTTGTGGAGGGAGCCGTCGAAGGTGGGATCGGTAATTAGGACTAAGTCGTAACAAGGTAGCCGTACCGGAAGGTGCGGCTGGATCACCTCCTTTCTAAGGAGCATCTGAGGACTCCGGTCCTCCAGAACCCAGATCGAGAGCGAATGTTTCTCGCTGGGAGCTCATGGGTGGAACATTTGACATGCCGTCAGCGCAGCTGACTCCAGTTAGTACGGTCTTCGGATCTGGAACGGTGGGGGATGCTAGCAGGCGGCTGCACGCTGTTGGGTCCTGAGGGACCGGATGTGATCCGTATGGATTGCTTCATTCCTCTGGGCTTCTGCTGATTCTGACCGTGTGTCGGGGGAGGTGGGAGTACCGCCCGTACTTTGAGAACTACACAGTGGACGCGAGCATCTTAAAGATGATCCGTATGGGTTTCGGCCCGTGTGGATTGTTTTTTGAAAGTGTCAGATCTTTGGATCTGATCATTTCTTAACTCATGTATTCAAGTCTTTAAGAGCAAACGGTGGATGCCTTGGCATCTGGAGCCGAAGAAGGACGTAGCAATCTGCGATAAGCCTCGGGGAACTGATAAGCAAGTTTTGATCCGAGGGTGTCCGAATGGGGAAACCCCGCTGGGCGGCGTGCCGACCTAGTGACTCCCGCCTGAATATATAGGGCGGGTAGAGGGAACGTGGGGAAGTGAAACATCTCAGTACCCACAGGAAGAGAAAGCAACCGCGATTCCGTTAGTAGTGGCGAGCGAAACCGGATCAGGCTAAACCTTGCGTGTGTGATAGCCGGCAGGTGTTGCACGTTGGGGGTTGTGGGACTCACCGGAAGTTTCTGCCGAGACTTCGACGTGACAGTAGCGTATAGACGAATGGTTTTGAAAGGCCAGTCATAGAGGGTGCCAACCCCGTAGTCGAAATGCGTGTATTGGCGTGGAGAGTATCCCAAGTAGCACGGGGCCCGAGAAATCCCGTGTGAATCTGTCAGGACCACCTGATAAGCCTAAATACTCCCAGATGACCGATAGCGGACAAGTACCGTGAGGGAAAGGTGAAAAGTACCCCGGGAGGGGAGTGAAATAGTACCTGAAACCGTTTGCTTACAAACCGTTGGAGCACCCCTGGTAGGTGTGACAGCGTGCCTTTTGAAGAATGAGCCTGCGAGTTAGTGATACGTGGCGAGGTTAACCCGTGTGGGGTAGCCGTAGCGAAAGCGAGTCTGAATAGGGCGATTGAGTCGCGTGTCCTAGACCCGAAGCGAAGTGATCTATCCATGGCCAGGTTGAAGCGACGGTAAGACGTCGTGGAGGACCGAACCCACTTAGGTTGAAAACTGAGGGGATGAGCTGTGGATAGGGGTGAAAGGCCAATCAAACTTCGTGATAGCTGGTTCTCTCCGAAATGCATTTAGGTGCAGCGTTGCGTGTTTCTTGCCGGAGGTAGAGCTACTGGATGGCCGATGGGCCCTACAAGGTTACTGACGTCAGCCAAACTCCGAATGCCGGTAAGTGAGAGCGCAGCAGTGAGACTGTGGGGGATAAGCTTCATAGTCGAGAGGGAAACAACCCAGACCACCATCTAAGGTCCCTAAGCGCGTGCTAAGTGGAAAAGGATGTGGAGTTGCTGTGACAACCAGGAGGTTGGCTTAGAAGCAGCCACCCTTGAAAGAGTGCGTAATAGCTCACTGGTCAAGTGATTCCGCGCCGACAATGTAACGGGGCTCAAGCACGCCACCGAAGTTGTGGCATTGACATTTTTGGTAGGCCTTCGTGGTCCAGCCGTGTTGATGGGTAGGAGAGCGTCGTGTGGCGAGTGAAGCGGCGGAGTGATCCAGCCGTGGACGCTACACGAGTGAGAATGCAGGCATGAGTAGCGAATGACGTGTGAGAAACACGTCCTCCGAAAGACCAAGGGTTCCAGGGTCAAGCTAATCTTCCCTGGGTAAGTCGGGACCTAAGGCGAGGCCGACAGGCGTAGTCGATGGACAACGGGTTGATATTCCCGTACCGGCGAAGAACCGCCCAAGCTAATCCAGTAGTGCTAAGTATCTGAATCCTCTTGACCGGATCCTTCGGGTGATGGCTGGAGGCCTAGCGTACGACCCCGTTCTGGTGCGGTTAGCGTATTAACAGGTGTGACGCAGGAAGGTAGCCCAGCAGCGCGATGGTTGTCGCTGTGCAAGTGCGTAGGCTGAGTGATAGGCAAATCCGTCACTTATACAGGCTGAGACACGATGCGTATCAAGTGGGTGATCCTATGCTGCCGAGAAAAGCATCGACGCGAGGTTCTAGCTGCCCGTACCCCAAACCGACTCAGGTGGTCAGGTAGAGAATACCAAGGAGATCGAGAGAATCGTGGTTAAGGAACTCGGCAAAATGCCCCCGTAACTTCGGGAGAAGGGGGGCCATCGGCGTATTAGGACTTGCTCCGAAAGCGTTTGGTGGCCGCAGAGACTAGTGGGTAGCGACTGTTTACTAAAAACACAGGTCCGTGCTAAGTCGCAAGACGATGTATACGGACTGACGCCTGCCCGGTGCTGGAAGGTTAAGAGGACCGGTTAGCCGTAAGGCGAAGCTGAGAATTTAAGCCCCAGTAAACGGCGGTGGTAACTATAACCATCCTAAGGTAGCGAAATTCCTTGTCGGGTAAGTTCCGACCTGCACGAATGGCGTAACGACTTCCCAACTGTCTCAACCGCGAACTCGGCGAAATTGCAATACGAGTAAAGATGCTCGTTACGCGCAGCAGGACGGAAAGACCCCGTGACCTTTACTACAGCTTGGTATTGGTGTTTGGTGTGGCTTGTGTAGGATAGGTGGGAGACTGTGAAGCATTCACGCTAGTGGGTGTGGAGTCGTTGTTGAAATACCACTCTGGTCACTCTGGATATCTAACTTCGGACCGTAATCCGGTTCAGGGACAGTGCCTGGTGGGTAGTTTAACTGGGGCGGTTGCCTCCCAAAAAGTAACGGAGGCGCCCAAAGGTTCCCTCAACCTGGTTGGCAATCAGGTGTCGAGTGTAAGTGCACAAGGGAGCTTGACTGTGAGACTGACAAGTCGAGCAGGGACGAAAGTCGGGACTAGTGATCCGGCAGTGGCTTGTGGAAGCGCTGTCGCTCAACGGATAAAAGGTACCTCGGGGATAACAGGCTGATCTTGCCCAAGAGTCCATATCGACGGCATGGTTTGGCACCTCGATGTCGGCTCGTCGCATCCTGGGGCTGGAGTAGGTCCCAAGGGTTGGGCTGTTCGCCCATTAAAGCGGTACGCGAGCTGGGTTTAGAACGTCGTGAGACAGTTCGGTCCCTATCCGCTGCGCGCGTAGGAAATTTGAGAGGATCTGACCCTAGTACGAGAGGACCGGGTTGGACGAACCTCTGGTGTGCCAGTTGTTCTGCCAAGAGCACCGCTGGTTAGCTACGTTCGGGATGGATAACCGCTGAAAGCATCTAAGCGGGAAGCCGGCCTCAAGATGAGATTTCCATACCTTCGGGTGAGAGGCTCCCAGCCAGACTACTGGGTTGATAGGCCAGATGTGGAAGCGCAGTAATGCGTGTAGCTGACTGGTACTAATAAGCCGATGACTTGATAAACACCCCCCATCCGTGGGTGGGTGGCATGAACTTGCTTGCGTCCACTGAGTGGTTCTCGATGTACGGTCGAGAACACACAACGAATGACTCGTTGTGCTGATTGAAACATCAATAGTGTTTCGGCGGCCATAGCGAGAGGGAAACGCCTGGTCACATTCCGAACCCAGAAGCTAAGCCTCTCAGCGCCGATGGTACTGCAGGGGGGACCCTGTGGGAGAGTAGGACACCGCCGGACTCCCTTTAAATGACGAAAGCCCTGACCAACGCCGGTCAGGGCTTTCGTCGTATTCACGAACACCAACACAAACACCCACCCAGGACCGAACCGCAGAGCGGATCGATCGGGGTGGGTGTTCTGCGTTCAGCTGCGGAGCGCCTGGACCAGCGTCTTCACCAGTCGCGGAATGTTCCCGTCCATACGGAAGCGGGTGAAGCCCTCGCTCACCTGCGCACCCGTGCGGCTCGTGACGAACCAGGGCGGCTTCGGAAGAATCGTCCACGCCCCGCCGCCCAGCGAGCGGGGGAAGGGACGGAACGGACCCGTGAGCACGGATCGCTCGACATGGTCGATCAACAGACCGTTGTGCACCACGCCGATCCCGCTGCCCACGTCCGACAGCGTGTGACCCGGGAAAGCGCCCCACGAGAGGGTCGGTGCGGTGAAGGAGAATCCGGTCCAGCCGTTGATGGCGATGTTTCCGTAGTGGAGGTCGTCGATCGCCCGATCGAAACCAGCACCGAGCGCACGCTGAGCCTGGGGATCGATGATCACATTCGCGCCGAGCGTGCCCGCCAGCTTCTCGTTCGCGTGCGCCACAGCAGCATTCAGGAACTGCTGACCTGTACCCGGGATCGAGACGACGCCGAGGACAGGAGAGAAGTACTCCGTGTTCTCCAGCGCGGTCGGATCGTCCGCGTCGCCGATGACGACGAGCCGACGCTCACCGAACCGCTCCGCGGACGGGTAGGCCTCATCGGCTGCCGCGAGCTTCGGAGCCGAGTTGGGGTACCAGACCGGCCGGTCCGGCGCTGCCGCGTACACGCGACGGAGGGCGTCGAGGAAGTCTTCGCGCTGGTCCCAGTCCGCGGACAGGATCAGCACCTGTCCGGAGATGCAGTTGTGCCCGCAGTTCTGCAGCCGCATCGTCACGACATGCTCGGCCTGATAGTCGAGATCGGCCTGCGTCCACTTGCCCGGCACCACGATGATCGGAGCGACGCCGCCCAGTTCGCCGGTGATCGGCTTGTGCAGCAGCGGCTGCCCGTTCTTCCGCCTCTTCTCCGCTGCGGGGCCGGTGCCCCACACGATTGCATCGAACGTCACCGCCGAACCGGTGATGTGCACGTGTGCGAAAGCGTCGGAGGCGGTCAGGTGCGCACCGACGGCACCGTCGCCGGAGATGATCCGGACGAACCCGGCCTCCACCAGCGGAAGCAGCGCACGGCGGTAGACCGGCAGCAGTCGATCCTGTGTGGGGTTGAGCTTCAACAGCGAGACGCGGTTGGCGGCCAACAGCTCGTACAGCACGTCGAGTACCGGGATCGATGTGATGTTGCCGGCACCGAGCACCAGTCCCACGCCACCGGACGTGCGCGGCGTGAGCTGTGCGAGACCGGCGCCCCGAACCGCCTGGCCGGCATCGACGCCCGGGCGCAGCCAGACCTGTCCCGTGAAGCCGGACAGCAGGGTGGCATCCACGCCGTCCGCGGGGAAGACATCCACGCGGGTCCGCCCACTCGGCGACACCGAGAAGTTCTTGCCGTCCAGCGGGCTTCCCCCGGCGGCGAGAGTGCGCAGCGTGCGCTCATACGTGCCGAGCGCGGAGAGCACGGCGTAGGGACCGCTCAACCATTCCTCGCCGCGAAGGGGGTGACGAGCGTCCAGCCCCTTGGTCTCCGCTGCGATTCGGGCCCAGTCCTCGGCCGCCGCAGAGACGCTCGCATGCAGACGTCGAAGCAGGGTGGCGCGCTGCGTCAGAGTGAGCGTCGACCACACAGCCGAACCCACCCGCAAGGCATCGACCTCTGCGTCGATGGCTGCGACGGTCTCCGCGGGAAGTGACGGACGCGCCGGCGTGGCTGTTGCACCAGCGGCAGTTCTCGCGCGCTGCGGTCGGGCCGAGCTCGAAGAAGCGCTCGATGCGCGAGGCTTGCGAGTCGTCGTCGCTCCGGACGCCTCAGCCTTCTTCGACCTCCCGCTCGTGCCCTGCGCGCTGCGGGGCTGCGGGGCGGGCTTCGGCGCCGCAGCTGCGTCGTTCGACTCCGGCGTTGCGTCAGCGGGTGTGCTCACAAGAAACCTCCTGGTCCTCGGTCAGCCTATGCCTCGTCGCTGTCATGCGGCCGGGGTGGCGGCGTCGATGTCGTGCTTGGTGAGCCGGTACCGGGACAGGCTCACCAGGCTCAGCAGTGTCAGTACGGCGGGGATCACGCTGAAGGCGATGACGATGCCCGCGACAGCGGAGTCGGGTTGCGTCACCGACATGTCGGCGGTGGAGGAGATGTACCCGGTGAGTGCCAGGACCGCGGTGAACGCGGACGCCGAGATCGCGAAGCCGACGGTCTCCCCCGCGGTCCACACGCCACTGAACGCCCCCGCCGATGCCGTCCCGTCGGCAGAGATCACATCGGGAAGCATGGCCATCGGCAGCGACTGCATCCCGGCGTAGGCGATGCCCGCAAGGGCCACCGGGGCATACAGCCAGTCGCCGGGGGCGATGACCGCACCGGAGATGACGAGGGCGGCGACGATGAACAGCGTGGAGGCGAGCCGGAAAGCTCTCGTCTTGCCGATGCGACGCGCGATCACGCCCCAGACGGGGGCGGCGATGAGCGCCGGCGCGATCAGCGATGCGAACAGAAGCGTGACCGCAGCCTCGGAGTGCATCACCCACGTCGCCAGGTACTGAGCGCCGGCCAGCATGAGGCCGGTCGCGAGCGCCTGGAGCACGTACGTGAGTAGCAGCGCACGGAAGGGCTGGCTGCGTCGAAGCGCTCGGATGCCCTCGACGTAGTGTGCCCGCACGTCCAGCCGCGCAGCGTCTGGGCGCGATGCCTGCCGCACGCCGCGGGCGGCGACCGTGGACGAGATCAGCATCCCGACGCCGATCGTCACGCCCGAGACCGCACCCATCAGGAGGTAGCCGCTGGTGGGATCGCCAGTCAGGTCGCGCAGAATCGGACCGCCCGCGCCGAACAGCAGGATCGCGAAGGTGAGGACGATGACCCGCCAGGTGAGCAGCCGGGTGCGCTCGTCATAGCCGGGGGTGAGCTCCGCGGGTAGGGCGATGTAGGGCACCTGGAACAGGCTGAAGGCCGTCGCGGTCGCCGTGAACGCGATCAGCACCCAGATCGCGCCGACCACCGGCGCCAGTCCTGGCGGGACGGCGAACGTCAGCGCGAAGAGGAACGGCAGCGAACAGGCACCTATCAGCATGTAGCCGCGGCGGCTCCCGGTCAGGGCACGTTGGCGGTCGGTGAGCGCACCGATCACCGGGTCGATGATGACGTCCCAGAGCTTGGCGATCGTGATCACCACGCCGGCGAATGCCGCGGCGACGCCGAGATTGTCGGTGAGGTAGTACGTCAGGACGAGGCCGGGAAGGGTCGCGAAACCTCCGGTGCCGAGGGAACCCACGGCGTATCGCGCGATCGTCCCCGCTGACAGGCGGTGTTCGCCGGTCACGGGCGGGTCGGGGGTCGGGTGTGGAGCGCCAGTGCTCATCGCGCCAGTGTATCTGCGGGATCCGACGCCGTCAGGCGACGCGCGACAACGGCCGGCCCGCCATCGCGGACCGACCGGTGACGAACTCAGATCAGGTTGAGCTCGGTGAGCTTCGCCTCGACGTCGGCGTTGCTCGGCTCGACGTGGTGCGAGGCGTCGGGGTACACCACCACGGGGATGTTGGTGCGACCGGAGATGTCCTTGGCGACGTCCGCTGCTGCGGGATCAGCCTCGAGGTCCACGTACGTGTACGCGACACCGAGCTCGTCCAGCTGCTTCTTCGTGCGACGGCAGTCGCCGCACCAGGCGGCGCCGAACATCGTGATCGTGTCAGGTGCAGGAGTGGTCATGCATCCAGGCTACGCCCCGCGCGAGGCTACCGGCTCGTTCCCGACCGCAGATGACTCGCGACGTCGTCGGCGGCGAAGGCGGCGCGCAGCTTCTGCCACGCCGCGCCGTCCAGGGCGGCGACCGAGCGGGAGTCGCGCTCCGCATCAGAGGTCGCCGCGATGCCATACACGATGCCGCTGGCGTCGACCGCACGCAGCTGAGCGGTCAGCTGCTCGACCGCCTCGTCGTTGAACGCCGGCAGCACTGCCACTGCGTCCGTCGTCGCTGCATCCTTGGACACTCCGGAGCCGATCAGCAGACGCGCGGCGCCATCCAGCACTGCCTGCTGGCGGGGCAGATCGAGGGGATCGGACTGGAGATAGTCCACGGCGGTGCTCGGGTTCAGCGTGAGCGGGCCACTCGGAAACGTGAACCGATCGGTGGTGACCTCCGACGGATTGACGATGTCGAGATCGCCGGATCGCGTGAGAGCCGCGAGTCCTGGCTCGGTGATCACGATGGTGTGATCGATCCGGATGCCGAGGGAATCCTGCAGGGTGGACCGGAGCGCCTCCGCCCCGCCGAGAGCCAACGCGTCAGAAAGCGTGCCTTCTCCGTGCTCAGGGATGGCCACCCAGGTGTCGGGCCGGAGGGAGACCGACGACACACTCAAACCGTCCGCGGAGAAGTCGACCACGGCGACCGCGAGGGCGTCCGCTCCGCCTCCGGAGGCGATGTCTGCAGCGTCCTTCGAAGAGTCGGCGAGGACCATCAGGATGTTCGTCTCGCCGCGACCGGCGCTGATGCCGGCCGCTATCGAGCCGACCTGACCGGGCTTCACGATGACGGACAGTGCGATCATGAGCGCAACCGCCACGACGATCCACAGCGCCACGATGCGCCGGGGTGCCGTCACGAAGCGCGGACGAGCGGGCGCGAGTGCCGAGTCCGTGGCGTCGTCCCCGACCGTGTTCTCGGCGGCAGGACGTGGAGCGGGGATCGTTGATCCGGTCGGGTCGTCTGGTCCAGTCGACGTCCGCTGGGATGTGCGTGACGCGGCGCCCGTTCGCACTGAGACGGCGACCTGGTGCGTGACCGGCGCGGGCAGGGTCTCCTCGGGAACGTCTTCCTCGACATCGCCCTCATCGGATACACGAGCGAGCTCGGCGGCGGGAAGGGGCAGCCGAATGCTGCGGGTGGCGACGTTCTCGTCGACGGTGCGCACATCGAAAGGCGTCGTGTCGGAATCCCCTGCAGGCGCTGCGCGCAGAGACAAGAGCGTGGCATACGGAATCGTGCTCGCGTCTCGGAAGTAGGCGGCGCCATCGATCGTGTCGGAATTGTGCGCCCGCTCCGCGCGCTCGGCGGGTGAGGACGTGTCGGAGGCGGCCCGCGCATCGCGGCGCAGTCGTGGGGGAGACGGCGTCCCGGCCGGCTCTGCCATCGTGCGGCGTTCGTCGAGTTCCGTTCGGCTGACTGTCTCTTCGATGTCGATGTCGATGTCGATGTCGTGATCAAGCTCGTCGCCGGCCACGTGATCATGCATGTGATCATGCATGTGATCATGCGCGTCGTGATCAACTCCGCAGTTGGGCACATCGCGGCCGGCGTCACGACGGGCGTTACGCAGCTGTTCGAGAACCTCACGGCTGATCGTGGCGTCGTCGTCCACCGCCACATCATCGGAAGACGCGGCAGCAGCGGACGCACGCTCCTCGGCGAGCTGGGCGCGATCGATGGTCGGCACATCGCCGTCGTCTTCGCCCGAAGCCGTCCCGGTCGGGTCGGAGTTCGCCGATCCATCGGGCGGCAGCTGCGCTCCCCAGCGCGTCATGTCAGTCCCCTTGCGCGACGCAATGTCGTCATCGATGACGGCCGACATCGCAATGGCGACCGCCCGGTCCTCCCCAGGGCCGTGGGTCCATCATGCCCTGAGAGTCCGTGCGGATGAAATCTGCGGAGACGCGATCAGGGCGCGGGGACGGGACGCTCCAGCAACTCCAGGGCCGTGCGCAGACGCGTTGACGACGTGTGGGTCGTGTAGGGGAAGTAGACCACCTCGACGCCCACCGCCCGGAAGCTCTGCTCCAACTGCACACCCTTGCGGGTGCCACGCCAGTCGTCTCCCTTGAAGAAGTGCGTGAAGCCCACCTCCCGCCAGGTCTCGACCTTGTCCGGCTGAGTCTCGATGAACACAGCGTCCACGATGCTCAGCGATCGCACGATCTCCGCGCGCTCCGCCGTGGGCACGATCGGCGTACGCCCCTTGGCGCGCAGGAGCATGGCGTCGTCCACCACTCCGACGATCAGTCGATCGCAGTTCTCGCGTGCGTGACGCAGGATGTTGAGGTGGCCGATGTGGAAGAGGTCCCAGGCCCCCGCGGCGTAACCGATGCGCATCATTCCTTCTTCCGTCGTCATCGTGTCTGCTGACGATCGCGCGCGTAGGCGCGGTGAACGTGACCCATCGCGCCGGCGAGCATGCCGCGACCGCGATGGAGCACCCGCCATCCATGGGCGTCTGTCTCGGGACGTGCGGCGAGTCGCCCCGCGCCGCGCAGCAGCAGCCCGCTGACGATTCGAGCCGCGCCGGCGATCGCGAACCTGCAGCGCAGCGCCGTGAGCTGAGACGGGCCGGTCGATTCGAGAAGGGCGACATGCACCGTCGCGTTGCCGCGCATGTAGGCGCGCTCGCGCGCCCAGGCTCGGGTCAGGCGTTCTGGCACCACGGTGTCGACGGCCACCGACTCCGCACACCACACGATGCGCTCACCCGCTCGCACGAGCGCGCGGGTGAACAGCGTGTCCTCGCCGCCGGTGAGACTCAGGCGCGGGTCGAACCGGACACCGACGCGGCGCACCCGGGACAGATCGAGCAGCAGATTTCCGGTCGCGGCCGCCGGCATCTCGGTTCCGGTGGGGTGGGCTGCGCGACGGAAGGTGCCGGTGGCCACCAGCCAGGGGTCCAGCCCCGCCGGAAGCACCGAACGCACCGTGCCCATCACGGCGGCGCAGTCGTACGCACGCCAGGTGTCGACGAGTGATCGCAGCCATCCTGGTTCGGGTACTTCGTCGTCATCGATGAACACGAGGGCGTCGGCGCCTGACTCGCCGATCGCGCGCATCGCATTGTCCGCCTCGTCGAGGGCTCGGTTGCGGACGTGCGCTACACCCGCCCCCTCCTCGACGACGAACCGCGCGGGGAGCGGGGACAGCGCCACCGTGGGGGCCGCCGAGCCGCCCGGATCGTTGTCCACGACCAGCACGGCCGCCTGATCTCGCGCGTCTAGCTCGGCGAATCGCTGCGGTAGCGCCGCGAGAAGTGCAGCCAGCAGTTCGGGGCGGCGGAAGGTGGGAATCGCGACGACGATCCTCATCGTGACCTCCGGTGCGCGCGGGCAGCGTAGTAGGCGTCGGCGTGCCGACGCCCTGCCTCACTCCAGTCGCGTCGGGACAGGTCGGGAGCGGCGTCGTCAGCCAGAAGCTCGGCTGCAGCGATGGCCTCCCGAAGGACGGTGCCGGTGAGGCGCTCGTAGCGGATGACCCACTCCTCCCCCACGTCAGTGGCCAGTGCGTCGGTGGACGCCGACCGAGGTACGAGCACCGGTCGGTTGAGGGACAGCGCGGCCAGCGCACTGCCGGAGTTGTGCAGGTCACGGTATGCGAGCACGACGAGCGACGCCGACGAGATGATCTGGACGAGTTCCTCGTCGGGCACGAAGCGCAGGTCGAGAGTGACGCCCGTGCTCGCGGCCGCCAGCAGTCGCGCGGTGAGCTCTGCCGAGGTCGGTCGGCCAGCCACCGTCAGGGACAGCGCGTGATCGATATCGTGCGCCTCATCGAACGCGAGCAGGAGATCCTCGACGCCCTTGTATCCGCGCAGTTGACCGAAGGTGACGACACGACCCGGTCGGCGCTGGGGGCGGGAATGTCCGGCGAACCAGGCGCGGTAGTCGCCATGGGGGATGTCGTGCACGAGAGCGCCGGCGTCCACGGCCGTGGTGGGGTTGAGCCGGATGACGACATCGGCGTCCTCCTGGATACGCGCGAGCAGCGCTCGCTCGTCGTCCGCGATGTCCGGCAGGTCCGGATTGTGCGCGGTGCGGACCACGCCGATGCGGCGCGAGCGCCGGTGTCGCTCGGCGAGGAGACGGAGGAGGAGCTTCTTGAGATGACGGCGCAGCGGAGAGCCGGACGCCAACCGGGCCTCCGGCCAGTGCCAGTGAAACGCCTGATATCGGCCGAGCAGCGCGCGCGGCCAGGAGAACGTCACCAACTCCACTCGGGGCTCGCCGCGGAGTGATTCGGCGAGCATCGCGATGTATGGGTTCGTGGTGGTGCGAGGAGTCGTGAAGGACTGCATGACCCGCAGGCGGCGCGTCATACGGCGGATCCCAGGGCGGCCAGCGACCGATACCAGCGCACTGCGGCCAGTGCGAGAACCGCGAGGGTGGCCGCGGCCATGAACGTGTACACGACGGCGAACGGAACGGGGAGCCACAGCAGCAGCATGGCCAGGCACAGCAGGCCGTAATCCGTGGGCAGGACGGCCAACGCGTACAGCGGACTGGACCGATATGCCGCGCCCGATCCCACGCCCGGGATCGCACCCGCGGCGCGACGAAGGAAGTCGGCACCGATCATTCCGAAGAAGTAGGTGGAGGCCACGGCGCTGTACACGAGCGGGACGACCAGCATCGCGGGCGCGAGCTCGGCGGAGCGGGTCCACGAGACCAGGATGGCAAGATGGATCGTCGCGGCCTTGAGCGCATCGAAGAAGTGATCCAGCCATTCGCCCGCGGCAGAGCCGGTGCCCGTGAGCCGCGCGAGCTGACCGTCGGCCGAGTCGAGGGCGTACCCGAGCACGAGGAGCGCGGCGACCACCACGGACATCACCGCGTTCGGCTCCACTGCCGCGATGAGCCCGATCGCGCTGAAAGTGCACAGGGCGCTGAGCAGGGTGACCTGCGTGGGCGTGAGCCCTGCAGCCGCGGCCGCCGCGGCGAGCGGACGACCGAGCGGTCGGTTGATGAACCGCGAGTACGCGGCAGCACCGGACGATGACTTCTGAGCGCTGTGCAGCTCGGCCAGTGCGGTGCGAAAACGCCAGTGTGTGCGCGTGCTCGTCACGATTCCCCTCACGAAGCGGGGCGACGGCACCCGCATCGAGTGGTCAGCGTAATCACCCGGCACCGTCGATAGCGGTGGCCTGTGGATAACTCGTGTCAGCGGGTGGCGGACGACACGATCGCCGCTCGCAGTTCACGCGCCGCGGCGCGCCAGTTCGCGCGAGCGAGGATTCTCTCGCGCGCCTCCTCATCGCCCGCGGCGTGCCACTGGGCATCGATCGCAGCGGCCGCTGCCGCCGCGTCACCGACCGGAACGAGCTGGGCCCAGCCACCGACGACCTCCCGGTGCGCAGGCACATCGGAGGCGACGAGGGGAGCGTCGAACCACGTGGCCTCCATCGCCGGGAGGGCCATGTTCTCATCGGGGGCGAGGGTCAGTGCCACCGCCGTGTGCCGCAGCATCCAGCTCAGCTCCGCGGGTGTCAGTCGCCCGGAGAAACGCACCCGACCGGTGTCCCGCGCGGCGCGGTGGCGGGCGCTGAGGCGCGCCTCGACGGATCGGCGCGACGAGTCGACGACCACGATCAGAGGGCTCTCCGGGGTGACCCGCGAGGACGCGAGTGCGGCGCTGACGGCGTCGTCGATCCCGTCGCGCGTACCCAGCCGTCCCCGGGTGACGGCGAAATCGGACACGTCCGCGACGATCGCGGGACGGATCGGCGATGCGGTGGTCAACGATGTGCGGGCGGCCACCCCGATGCTCGTGACCGGAGCGAGTACCCACTCATGGCGTTCGATGCGCGCCGCTTCGCTGCGGGTCCCGGTGGCCACGATGGCGGCGAACCGTGC
Source organism: Microbacterium gorillae (assembly GCF_050990725.1). GTDB lineage: Bacteria > Actinomycetota > Actinomycetes > Actinomycetales > Microbacteriaceae > Microbacterium > Microbacterium gorillae_A. The sequence goes on along the minus strand of NZ_CP158844.1, from coordinate 4,326,435 downwards.
GCTGGGCAGGATCGCGGAGGAGTAGATCCGCTGGGACATCGGAAACCACGCCGGGTGGTCGCGATGCATCGCATCGTGCACGATCGTCGCCGTCGATCCGCCGAGCGGGGTGAAATCGTGCACCACGAGGGCTTCCGCACGTACGCGTCGCGCCAGTCGTCCCAACTCGACGAGGTTGGAGAGGGCATGGGGTCGCAGCCGTACGGCGACGCGGCTCACTCCGGCAGGAAGATCCACAGCGGAGGAGTCGGGACGCAGCGCGACCGAGAGCTCATCCCCAGGGAAACTGCGATGCCAGGCAAGGATGATCTCCCGCTGTACGGCTCGCGTACCGCGGGCGTCGCCATCCCACCAGTAGCCGTCGAACAGGACGCGCATGACCCTCCCGGTTTGCCTCAATACACTAGACCGCTCGGGGACGAAGGGATGGGACGTGACGCGCAGTGTGGCGATCATCGTCGTGAACTACGCATCGGCGGGGCTGTTGTCTCAGAACCTGGTGGCGACGGCGGCGGCGATGCCGTACGCCGAGGTGTATGTCGTGGACAATCTGCACTCGGCGGCAGAACGGGCGCGGGTCCAGGAACTGGCCGAGCGCCAACGGTGGCGACTGATCGCACTGCCGGATAACCGCGGATTCGGTGCGGGCGTCAACGCGGGTGCGCGGGAGGCTTGGCGCGACGGTGCCACGGACCTGCTGGTGCTCAACCCGGACGCCAGCCTCGACGCCGCAGCGGCCGAGGCGCTGGCCGCAGCGACCGCGGGCGATCGGAGGGTGCTGGTGTCACCGGTGATCCGTACTCCCGACGGACGCACGTGGTTCGACGGCTGCGATCTGTACCTCGGCACGGGGGAGACTCGCGGCCGGCGAGCCCGTGACCGGTTCCCGGGCGCCGAAAGAGAGGAGTGGCTGGCAGGGACCGCGCTCTGGGTGACGCGAGAGATCTGGGATCTCGTGGACGGATTCGACGAGGAGTTCGAGCTGTACTGGGAGGACGTCGACTTCTCGCATCGGGTACGCGTCGCCGGCGGAGCGCTCGCGGTCGTGCCGGGGGCTATCGCCATCCATGACGAGGGCGCCACTCACCGAGCGAGCACACAGCGCTCTGAGGCGAAGAGCGAGCTCTACTACTACTTCAACATCCGCAACCGCCTCCTCTACGCCGCCCGGCACCTCGATGACGAGGGCATCCGCAGCTGGCTGGCGAGTTCCACCGCCAGCGCGCGCGCCATCCTGCTGCGCGGAGGGCGGCGCCAGTTCCTGCGTCCGCTGCCCCCGCTGCGAGCTGCATACCGGGGCCTGCGGGATGGTCGCCGCCTCGCGCGTGCTGAGCTTGTTCGTCGCGCGAACCAGCGCTGAGCGGAACCATCCACAGGCGCGCAACGAAGTAATCCACAACCAGGGCTATCCGGGGCAGGCAGCCCGCGATCAGCGCGTACTGTTCGTGAGATGGCTCTCATGAGCCGACCGATCTGCTGGGGAGTCGATCGGGGGATCACCTGGGGAAGGTCGCTTCGTGAATCGTTCTTCGCTGCCCGCGCGCATGCGCAGAGGCACTTTCGGACAGGCCCGCCGGTGGCCGACGGTCGGGCTCGCTCTGACGCTGGTGGCCGGTCTCCTCGGCGCGCCCACGGCTGCCGGTGCCGTACCTCTCGCTGTTTCCGCTTCTGCGGGTACGGATGTCGCGCCATCCGCACCCGCCACCGTGACCGCGGATGTGCTGCCGACCGTGCAGATCGATGGAGTGGTGTGGACGCAGACCGTCGTGGGCGACTGGGTGTACGTCGGTGGACAGTTCACCACCGCGCGTCCGGCGGGGGCGGCGCCCGGGGAGCGGGTCACGCCTCGGCGGAACCTGCTGCGCTACAACCTGGGCACGGGTGAACTGGACCCGGACTTCGACCTGCCGGTCAACGGAGCGGTGAACGCATCGACGGTGTCACCGGACGGTCATACCGTGTACATCGGCGGTGCGTTCACACAGGTCGGAGGGCAAACCCGCTACCGCGTGGCGGCCATCGACGTCGCGACGGGAGCCGTGACGCCGTTGAACGTCGGGACGAACGCGTCCGTGTACGGCATGGCTGTCACGGAGGAGTCGCTGTATCTGACCGGCGGCTTCAGCACGATCAACAACGTGGCGCGTGCTCGAGTCGGTGCGGTGAGCACGACCACCGGAAAGCTCCTGCCCTTCACCGCGGTGCTCACCGGTACCGGGGTGGGGCGCAGCATCGTCGTATCGCCCGACCGGAGCAAGGTGGTGGTGGCGGGCAGTTTCGAGCGGACCAACGGACAGACGAATCCGGGCGCCGGCATCGCCGCGCTGGATGCCGGCTCCGGTGCCAGCCTGCCCTGGCAGATGAACGCCACCATCAGGAACACGGGTGACTATCGCGGATTCATGGGGCTGAGCGCCGATGAGACCGGGGTCTACGGCACCGCGTATTCACGCACGTCGTTGGGACTCGAGGGCTCGTTCCACGCGAACTGGGCGGACGGATCGCTCGTCGCGATGGAGGACTGCCACGGCGACAGCTACTCGATCGTCCACTATCGTGGCGTGGCGTACAAGGCGAGCCACGCGCACTACTGCGGGAACGTCGCCGGGGCACCCGTGCTCGGCGGGGGCTACCGACACGCGCTCGCACTGGACCTGTCGCAGGCCTCGGGCACGATCGCGGAGAACTCCATCAGCCCGACCTACTATCAGTCATTCGCGGGTCAGCCGTCCGGACACCTCCTGCACTGGTACACGCGATTCACACCGGGCTCCTACACGGGTCTCTCGCAGGCGGCCTGGCACGTCACTGCCGGAGGAGAGTACGTGCTGTACGGCGGTGAGTTCACCGCGGTGAACGGGGTCAAACAGCAGGGTCTCGTTCGATTCGGCACGAAAGCGGTGGCTCCCAACAAGCAGGGTCCCGAGCAGAGCGGATCGGCTTTTCGTGTCTCGGTCACGAGCCCGAACAAGGGGCAGGCGCTCATCAGCTGGCGGGCGAACCTCGATCCGGATGATGCGGAGCTCACCTATGCCGTCGAGCGGCGAGGCGTCGCCGAGCCGGTCTTCACCACCACCGCCTCGTCGTCTTGGCAGGAGCTGCCCACCCTCTCGTACCGCGACGTGGCGCTCGCCCCTGGCGCGGCACAGGAGTTCCGTGTGACGGCGTCCGACGCGGCGGGAAACACCGCCCGCAGCGAATGGGCCCGAGTCGTGGTGTCTGCAGTCAGCGGCCAGAACAACGCACCGGTGTCGAGCTTCACGGCGTCGGTGGTCGACGGGACGCTGTCTGTCGATGCGTCGGCGTCGACAGACAGCGACGGACGAATCGTGTCGTACGACTGGGACTTCGGCACCGGCGTCACAGGCTCCGGTCCGGTCCTGCAGTATCGGTATCCGGCCACCGGCGAATACACCGTTCGGCTGACCGTGACCGACGATCAGGGGGAGAAAACGACGACGACTCGGACGGTGTCGGCGGTTGTGCCCGAGGCGCCGGCGATGAATCTCATCGCAGCTGATGACTTCGCCGGTCGGGGTGCGGACGGCTGGGGTGACGCCACCAGCGGGGGTTCATGGAGCCACATCGGAGCAGCATCATCGTTCAGTACCGCCGACGCTGGTCTGATCACGCTGGCGCCGTCACTCACGCGCACCGCTCGGCTGGACGCCGTGTCGTCGATGGACACCATCACGACGGTGCGGGTGTCCAGTGACGTGTCGTCCGCGGGTGGGGTGACGAGTGCGACGGTACTGGGCCGCGTCGTCGGTTCCGAGGCGTACTCGGCTCGCGTGCGGTTCGAGCCGGGCGGGACGGTGCGACTGTACCTGCTCCGGGGTGAAACGCCGTTGGGAGGCATGAGCACAACGCTGGTGGGGTACACGCCGGGGACGGATGTGGTCGTCGCATTGAGCGTTCGTGGCGCATCTCCCACGCAGCTGGGCGCGAAGATGTGGTTCGCGTCGACGATCGAGCCGGCCGACTGGCAGCTGACCGCGACCGACGGCACGGATGCGCTGCAGGGGCCGGGAAGCGTCGGTCTCATGGGGTCATCGAGTTCGTTGTCGACCGTGCCGCGAACGGTCCTCCGCTTCCACGAGTACTCGGTCACCGATGGGCGTCCCGCCGTCGCCGAGGGAGAGAACCATCCCCCGATGGCGGCGTTCACGACCGCGACAGACGGATTGCGAGTGGTGGTCGACGCGACGGGCGCGACGGATGCTGAGGGGCCATTGGCCCACTACGACTGGGACTTCGGGGATGGGATGACGGGTGAGGGTCCGATTGCCGAGCATGTCTATGCGGCCGAGGGCGTCTACACGGTCACCCTCACGGTGACCGACTCCGACGGCGCGACCGACGTCCGGGAGCGGGTGGTATCGGTCACGGAACCACCCGCGACCGACACCCTCGCTGAGGACGGCTTCGGGCGGGAGGCCACGGACGGGTGGGGACTCGCCGACACCGGAGGCGTGTGGTCGACGCAGGGCGGTGACTCCGTCTTCTCGGTGTCGAACGGCGCGGCGCGGATCGCTCTGGCACCGTCGTGGACTCGATCGGCGCTGCTCGCGGCGGTGCAGTCGGACCGCGTGGTCGTTCGTGCGACACTGCGTGCCGACGCGATTCCGGAGGGAGCCGGGGCCGCAGCGCTCACACTGGTCGGACGTCAGACCGACACGGGGGCATATCAGGCGCGCGTGCGCATCGAGGCCGGCGGAACGGTTCGTCTGTACATCATGCGAGACGAGGCTGCGCTGGGCGGCGCAAGCCTGGTGCTGCCGGATCGCTACCGGGTCGGCGAGCCCATCCACGTAAAGCTCCAGGTTTCCGGGACGGGGGAAACCGTGATCGCGGCCAGGATGTGGGCGGACGGAACTCCCGAGCCCGCCGCCTGGCAGCTCACCGGAACCGATCGCACGGACGGCATGCAGCAGCCGGGTGCCGTGGGGGTACGCGGTTCCGTGTCGAGTGCGGTCACGACGCCTCGCATCGCCTTCACCGTCACGGACTTCCGTGCGACCAGTGCGGCGCCGTGAACGTCGCGCGTGAGGTTATCCACACGCGGACGAGCGAGTAATCCACAATCGTGCCCGCGAACGGAACCGGCGGATCACAAACACGTAGGGTTCATGAGATGGCTCTCATGAGCCTTCCGGTCCGCTGGGAAGTTGACCGTGTATGTCCTGGGGAAGGTCGCTTCTGTGACTCGTTCATTGTCGTTCGCACGCCTGCGCGCGCACGCCGTCACGCATCGTCATCCTGCTGTTGTTCTGCTGGCGTTCAGCGCGGTGGCGTCGATTCTGATCTCGACCTTCGTCGGGACGAACGCAGGGGCGGCGCGGGCCGACGAAGTGCCGCCACCGGTGGCGGCGAGCCCGGTGACGGCTGACCCGCTGCCCACCGTGCAGATCAACGGAGTGGTGTGGACCCAGACCGTCGTGGGCGACTGGGTGTACGCCGCGGGCCAATTCACCAGCGCGCGTCCCGCGGGCTCCGCGCGAGGGCAGAACGAGACGCCACGGTCCAACCTGCTGCGCTACAACATCATCACCGGGGAGCTGGATCCGAACTTCGATCTCCCCGTCAACGGTGCCGTGAACGCCTCGACGGCATCACCGGACGGATCGACCCTCTACCTCGGCGGTGCATTCACCCGCGTCGGAACCGAGACGCGTTACCGCGTGGCCGCCATCGATGTCGCCACCGGCACGCTGTCACCGCTGAACGTCGGCACCAATGCCACGGTCTACGGGCTGGCGGCCACCGAGGACACCCTCTACCTCACCGGTGGGTTCAGTACGGTCAACAACGTCGCCCGTGCACGCGTCGGTGCCGTCAGCACTCTCACCGGCTCTCTGCTCCCGTTCACGGCAGTGCTATCGGGCACGGGAATCGGCCGCAGCATCGTCGTATCACCTGATCGAGCCAAGGTGGTGGTCGCCGGCAGCTTCGAGCGAGCCAACGGTCTGACCAATCCGGGGGCCGGCATCGCCGCCCTCGATGCGAAGACCGGCGCGAGCCTGCCGTGGGCGATGAACTCGGTGCTCCGCAGCTCCGGATCCTCCTCCGGATTCATGGGCCTCAGCTCGGATGAGTCGGGCGTGTATGGCACCGCGTACTCGCAGGCGGCCATGCGCCTCGAGGGCTCCTTCCACGCAGACTGGGGCGGCACCCTGGTCGCGATGGAAGACTGCCACGGCGACAGCTACTCGATCGTCCGCTTCCGTGGGGTCGTGTACAAGGCCGCCCACACGCACTTCTGCGGGAACATCGAGGGGGGCTTTCCGCAGGAGGGCACCTGGTTCTACAACCACGCTCTCGCGTTCACGATGGACCCCACCACGGTGAAGATCCTGCCGAACCGCACCGAGGCGGGTTCCTACGCGTCATATGGTGGCCAACCGTCGGCGAAGCTGCTGCCCTGGTACCCGCACTTCACTCCGGGGACCTACACCGGTCAGGATCAGGCCGGCTGGAGCGTGGCCGCCGGCGGCAACTATGTCGTCTACGGCGGTGAGTTCCTCTCCGTGAACGGCACTTCGCAGCAGGGACTTGTCCGTTTCGGCACGCCGGAGGTGGCGCCGAATGCCCAGGGGCCGCTCATCCAGGGCGCCGCATTCACCGTGACGATCACCAGTCCCAAGAAGGGGCAGGCGTTGCTGAAGTGGAACAGCAACTACGACTACGACGATGCGGAACTCACCTATACCGTCGAGCGCCGCGATAGTCCCACGCCGCTGTACACGACTACGTCGACATCGTCTCGGTGGAGCAGGCCTGCGCTCTCGTTCCGTGATGTGGCCCTGACCCCGCGCAGCACCTACGAGTACCGCGTCGTCGTCTCAGACCCGCACGGCAACAGCACGCGCAGTGACTGGACCCGCGTGGTCATCGCCGCGTCGGGGGCGCTCAATGTGGCACCGACCGCGAGCTTCACAGCGAACGTGGACGGCGGCATGGTCGCCGTGGACGGATCGGCATCCGCGGATAGCGATGGGCGGGTGATGTCGTACGACTGGGACTTCGGCAACGGCGTCACGGGAAGCGGGCTCGCCCTGAAGTACTGGTACCCGGCTTCCGGCACCTACACGATTCGGCTCACGGTCACGGATGACGAGGGCAAGACGGCTGTGACGACACGCGATGTGACGGTTGTCGTGCCCGAGGCGCCGGCGATGACGGTGATTGCGGCGGACGATTTCGCGGGTCAGGCCGCGGACGGATGGGGCGATGCCGCCGTGGGTGGTGTGTGGACCTCTTCCGGGGGAGGGAACACGTCGTTCAGCACGGCCGACGGCGGACTCATCACGCTGGCACCGTCGCTGACGCGCACCGCGCGATTGGAAGCCGTGTCCACGATGGACGCCATCACGACGGTGCGGGTCTCCACCGATGTGGCTGCGGCCGGTGGGGTCACCAGCGCAACCGTGCTCGGCCGCGCGGTGGGTTCCGATGTGTACTCCGCCCGCGTCCGATTCGAGCCGGGCGGCACGGTACGCCTGTACCTGTTGCGCGGCGAGACGCCGCTCGGCGGGAGCAGCGTGGTGCTGTCCGGCTACACGCCGGGCAAGGACGTGATGGTCGGGTTGAGCGTTCGCGGCGCATCCCCCACGCAGCTGGGGGCGAAGATGTGGTTCGTGTCCACTGTCGAGCCTGTCGAGTGGCAGCTGACGGCGACGGACAGCACGGATGAACTACAGGGCCCGGGCAGCGTCGGCCTGATGGGCTCCTCGAGTTCACTGTCGACGGTGCCGCGCTCGGTGTTGCGTTTCAGCGAGTACTCGGTGCACAACGGCCGGCCCGCGGTGGCCCCCGGAGAGAACGTTCCCCCCGCGGCAGCCTTCACCACCGCAACCGACGGACTTCGCGTGGTTGTCGATGCGAGCGGGTCGACGGACGTTGAGGGACCGCTGGCTCAGCACAGCTGGGACTTCGGGGACGGCACGACGGGTGAGGGCGCGGTGGCGGAACACACCTACGCCGAGCAGGGGTCTTACCCCGTCACGCTGACGGTCACCGACTCGGACGGCGCCACCGACTCCCGGGAGCGCGTGGTGTCGGTGACCGCGGTGCCCGTGGGTGATGCTCTCGCCCAGGATTCCTTCGCCCGTGACGTCACCGAAGGGTGGGGAGTGGCCGATACCGGTGGCGAGTGGTGGGCTCAAGGCGGAGCCTCGGCGTTCTCTGTCGCAGACGGAGCTGGGCGGATCACGCTCGCTCCGTCGTGGACACGGTCAGCGGCTCTGGCTGCCGTGCAGTCGGATGCGGTCGTCGTCTCTGCGACGATTCGCGCCGATGCGGTTCCGGAAGGGGCCGGTGCCGCGGCGCTGACCCTGGTCGGCCGCCAGACCGACACTGGCGCATACCAGGCGCGCGTGCGCATCGAGGTCGGGGGCACGGTCCGTCTCTATGTGATGCGTGACGAGGCGGCACTGGGCGGTGCCAGCCTCGTGCTGCCGGACAAGTACCGGCCCGGCGAGGCGATCCACGTCAAGGTGCAGGTCACCGGGACGGGTGAGACCGCGGTTGCGGCGAAGATGTGGGCGGAGGGAACACCCGAGCCGACCGCCTGGCAGCTGACGGGTACGGATCGCACTGACGGCCTGCAGCAGCCAGGATCGGTGGGCGTACGCGGCTCCATGTCGAGCGGCATCACCACGCCGCAGCTCACGTGGAGCGTGAGCGACTTCGTGGCGACGAGTGTGGCGCAGTGATGGCGGCTCACGAGGAAGCGGCTGGCGGCCGAGGTCGCGGCGTGCGCATCATCCTGGCCGCGCTTGGTGTGGTCGCCGCGGTGGCGGTGATCATTGTGATCCTGGCCTTGCGAGGCAACGGCGATGCCGCGGGGGTCGCGAATGCGACGACGGCTCCGTCCGGTTCGTCGTCTCCGATCGCCACGTCGCCAGCCCCTGCGCCAATGGCCGAGCCGGAGCCGGCAGAGTCCATCGCGCCCTTGCCGCCGCCGCAGCCGCCCGAGGGCTCGCAGGAGCAGCCGATCGCACCGGAGCAGGAGCCCGTCGCACCGACGGAAACGGCGACGGGCGCCGACGGCGCGAGCGTGGCGCTGGTGGGGACCGAGGCACTCGATGTCGTCGCGCAGCTGCCCGGCGAGGTATCGGGCGCCGGCATCAAGGTCACCGTTGAGATCACCAACACCACGGATGCACCCATGAACATGGACTACGTCGCGGTGAACCTCTACACGGGGGATGAACGCACGCCCGCGTTGCCGATCCAGTCCGCGGATTCCGGCGGATTCGTGGGCGAGCTCGCCGTGGGTGATTCCGCGACGGCGAGCTATGTGTTCCTCCTCGCCGAGGATGCGCGCGGGGACGTGCTCATCGGTGTCGACTATCTTCCCGGTGCTGCAACGGTGACATTCCGCGGGTCGCTCGAGGACTGACTGGGGCGCCGCAATCCGCGTCAGCGGCGGAGTAATCCACAGGAACCACGACGGAGTCAAAACCGCCTCGCGCCAGCCCGTAGGGTGCCGGGAGGCGGCTTTCCGAGTCCGCCTCGGTCCGCTGGGGAGCCGACCGAACGAATCCGGGGAAGGTTCGCTCACGTGTCACGTCTGTCTTCATCCGCCCGAAGTTCGCATCTCCGCTCTCGCGACCGACGTAGAGGCGCGCTCTCCCGACCCATCGCCATGGCGGTGGGAGCAGTGCTCATCGGCGCGCTCGCGGCCCCACCGGCTTTCGCGGATGCGACACAGCACGCGGGGTCAGAAGCGTCGGTGGCGAGCGCCGCCGTGGGTTCCGCCGCCGTGGATTCCGATGTCGTGCCTGCTGCAACGGATCCATCCGCAACGGAACCTTCCGCGGCGGATCCCTCTGCAGCGGAGGCAGAAACGGGCGTCGCCGAGGCCGATCCCGCGGTGGATGACGGCAGTTCCGGCGCTGCCGCTGCCGCCGCGCTGGAACTGCCGACCACCGTGACGGCGGATCCGCTGCCCACCGTGCAGATCAACGGCGTGGTGTGGAAGCAGCTCGTCGTCGGCGACTGGGTGTACGTGGCCGGGCAGTTCACGAGTGCGAGACCTGCCGGTGCGCCGGCAGGAACCGACGAGGTGCCGCGCCAGAATCTGCTGCGCTATCGTCTCAGCACCGGTGAGCTGGACCACGGATTCGTGGTTCCCGTGAACGGCGCGATCTACGCGCTCGCGCCTTCGCCCGACGGGCGGACGATCTACCTCGGCGGCGCGTTCACGCAGATCGGGACGGAGACGCGCTACCGCATCGCTGCCCTTGATACGGCGAACAGCACCGTCCTTCCGCTGAGCGTCGGCGCCAATGCGGGCGTGTACGGACTCGCGGTGACGGAAGACACCCTGTACGTCATCGGCGGCTTCAGCACACTCAACAACCAACCGCGGGCTCGCGTGGGTGCCGTGAGCACGCTGACCGGCAAGCTGCTGCCCTTCCAGGCGACGCTCACCGGCAGTGGCATCGGCCGTAGTGTCATCGTCTCACCGGACCGGTCGAAGATCGTCGTGGCCGGAAGTTTCGAGGCGGCCAACGGCTCCACCATGCCGGGTCGGGGTATCGCCGCGCTTGATGCCAAGACCGGTGCCACGCTCCCCTGGGCGATGAACGCCGTCATCCGCAATGCCGGATCCGCGACCGGATTCATGGGACTCACCTCCGACGCCACCAGCGTCTACGGCAGCGGCTACTCCTTCGAGGGTGGCGGGCTGGAGGGAACATTCCGTGCCTCGTGGAGCGATGGCAGCCTCATCACGATGGAGGACTGCCACGGGGACGTGTATGACGTCGCGCTGTTCGGCGGCCTGCTCTACGACGCGGCCCACACGCACGCGTGCGAAACCATCGAGGGGGGCTTCCCGGATGAGAATCCGGAGTTCCACAACCACGGTCTGGCCTTCCTCATGGAGCCGACCGGACGTGTGCTCGCCGACAACCGGGTGCCCACCTACGCGAATTTCGGTGGTCAGCCTGCGGCCACGCTGCTGCACTGGTACCCCATCTTCAAGCCAGGGACCTTCACCGGCCAGAATCAGGCCACCTGGACCGTGACTTCGGCTGGGGATTACGTGCTCTACGGCGGCGAGTTCCTGTCCGTGCAGGGTGTTCCGCAACAGGGACTCGTGCGTTTTGCGACCGGCACCGCTGCTCCAGAGAAACAGGGTCCGGTGCTTACGGGCGGAGGTTTCGCGGTGCACGTGGCGAGTACCAGCAGCGGGGAGGCTCTGCTCACCTGGACCAGCAATCACGACCCGGATGACGCCGTACTGACCTACACGGTGGAGCGGAGAGGAACCGCGACGCCCGTCTTCACCACGTCGTCGCGATCGACCCGGTGGGATCGTCCGACGCTCACCTATCGCGACACCGGTTTGGAGCCCGGCTCCACTCAGGAATATCGCGTGGTGGTGGCGGATCCGCACGGAAACAGCACCGCGACGGATTGGACCCGCGTCGTGGTGAGTGCGGGTGATACGCCGGAGTGGAACATCATCGCGGCCGACGCCTTCGGACGCACCGAGACCGCCGGATGGGGCAACGCCGCCGTCGGCGGGCGGTGGCTCACGAGCGGCGGCGCTGCCGCGTTCGGGGTGTCCGACGGGCGTGGGCGAGTCGCGCTGTCTCCCGCGCAGACCCGCAGTGTGCTGCTCGATGGCATCGCCACCACGGACAGCATCAGTACCGTACGCGCCTCCGTGGATCGGGCATCGGCCGGCGGTGTGGTCAGCGCAATGGTCCTCGGGCGGGTGGTGGGATCAGCGGTCTACTCCGCACGCCTCCGATTCGAACCCGGTGGGACGGTTCGGCTCTATCTGCTGCAGGGAGAGACCCCGCTGGGCGGCAAGAGCATCGTGATCTCCGGCTACACACCCGGCGACGACGTGAATGTCGCGCTGAGTGTTCGAGGAACCTCGCCGACCCAGTTGGCGGCGAAGATGTGGTTCAGCCGCACGGCGGAGCCCGCAGAGTGGCAGCTCACGGCCACCGATTCGACAGCCGCTCTGCAGACCGCCGGTCCCGTCGGCCTCGCCGGGTCGTCCAGTTCGCTCTCGACCGTGTCGATCACCAACCTCAGTTTCGACGACTATCAGGTGACCGACGGCCGTCCGGCGGTAGCCGCCGGCGAGAATCACCCACCGCGTGCGGACTTCGCCGTCGCCACCGACGGTCTGACGGCGTCTTTCGATGCGTCTGTTTCCTCCGACGAGGAGGGCCCCATCGCCGACTACACGTGGGACTTCGGCAACGGAACGCGGGGGAGCGGTGCCGTCGCGCAGGTCACGTACGTGCAGCAGGGCCAGTACACGGTGACGCTCACCGTCACCGACTCCGATGGTGCGACAGACACCCGGTCGCGGACCGTCGCGGTCACCGCACCGCCGACCGGGGAGGTGCTGGCCGCGGACACATTCGCCCGGACGGCGACCGGCACATGGGGTCTCGCCGACACGGGCGGGCCCTGGGAGGTGACCGGCGGCGACGGCGCGTTCGGTGTCACGCCGGGAGCCGCCGGCATCCTCCTGCAGCCGTCGTGGACGCGCGCCGCGTTGCTTCCCGCGGTGGTCAGTGACGCGGTGACCGTATCGACATCGTTCCGCGCCGATGCTGTACCGACCGGGACTGGCGCTGTCGCGCTGACGGTGGTGGGCAGGCAGACACCGACCGGCGCCTATCAGGGACGTGTGCGTGTGGAGACCGACGGTACCCTGCGTCTGTACATCCTTCGTGATGAGGCCGCGCTGGGCGGCGCCAGCGCCGTGCTCCCGGGTGCGTACCGGCCCGGCGAGCTGATCCACGTGCGGCTCCAGGTGTCCGGGACCGGACCCACGACGATCTCTGCGCGCATGTGGCGCGACGGTGAGCTCGAACCCAGCACGTGGCAGTTGTCGGCGACCGACCGCACCGACGGCTTCCAACAGCGCGGAAGTGTGGGTCTGCGCGGCACGATGTCCTCTGCGGCCACCACGCCACGCATCCAGCTGACGATCACCGACTTCCACGCCAACGCCGTGCTGCCCTAGCCAGCCCACGGCCCCCCGCCCCCTGGTACAGGCCCCGGTGGCCCTGGCCTGGCTGGCCCTGGCCCCGGGGCCCTGGCCTGGCTGGCCCTGGCCCTGGCCCTTGCCTCCGTCCCCGGCCCTGGCCCCGGCTGGCCCCGCCCCGGCCCCGGCTGGCCCCGGCTCTGGTTGGTCCCGGCCCCTCGTGTTGTCCGCGAGGCTTCCGTCTGTGGGCGACAATCGCCGCGTTGCGCTGATTCTCGCCCACAGACGGAAGTTTCACGGGTGATGGTGTGGTGGCCAGGGAGGCGGCGGGCGCCCGCGCAAGGCGATGGCGCATCAGGTTCGCGGCGCGTGCGGAGCGGAGGCGCGTGCGGAGCGGAGGCGCGGGCGGAGCTATGGCGTGTCTGGCACTATGGCGTGTCCGGAGCGGGGGCGTGTGGAGTGAGGGTGCGGGTCGGGGCATGCGTCAGAGGCGCGGCGGGGGAACGACGGCGGTGTGACGCCGACGTGAGCACGGGGGAGGCGGGCGCGTTCGGCGTTCGAGAGGAGGGCACACGCCAGTAGCAGGGCGAGGGTGTTGTAACTCGTGAGAAGCGGGCTGAAGAACATGTCCCACACCCCCAGGGCGAGCAGCAATGCGAGCAGCGCCGAACCGCGCCGCAGCGAAACCCGTACGGCCGCTGCGTGGACCGCGACGGCGAGCAGGAGCAGCGCGAACAGCGCGCCGGGGAGTCCGAACCGAATCCACAGATCACCCAGCACGGAGTGAACTTCGAAGTGTCCGCCGAACAGATACCGATCGACATAACCGTTGTCGGGATCGTAACTCAGTGCCTCCATGCCGTTCTTCGCGATGATGACGTCCGACATGTTCGGCAGAGTTCCGCTGCCGTACCCGAGGGGCTGCGCACCGAGCAGCGCCATCGCGGCACCGAGCTCCGGTCTGCCGCCCGTAATCAGCGAACCGCTCGCGTCCAACTGCGCCTGGGTTCGCTGCTGGGCCGCGGAACCGAGCACGCCCTCCACCAGCAGCGTCTGGATCACGAGGAACACCGTGATCCCCAACAGCGCCAGCCCCCCGAGCGTCAGCCAGGGACGCGATCGGAGCTGACGAGGAGGTACGAGCTGCAGCAGCACCAGAGCCCCGGCGATGAGTGCGAACGAGGAGAAGGATCGCGAATCAGCCGCGACCGAGATGACCGCCACGACCCCGAGAACCACGAGCTCGCCCCATCGACTCCGGCGCATCGCCAGAGCCAGCGCGAGGAAGGCGAGGGGGAAGGAGAGGGAGAACTTCCAGAGATTGGTGGTGTTGCCGCCGGTGATCGCCACATTCACCAGCGCCCCGAGAGCGAAGGCGATTGCGAGGTGAGAGGTCGCCAGCTGGGTGCGGGCCCACAGCAGCAGCCCGATGCCGGACAGCATCGACAGCAGGGTGAGCGATTCCCGCACCAGCAGCGACGAGTCGACCGCGCGGTCACCGGCGAACACCAGGGAGAGCACAGCGCCGCTCACGAGAGCCAGAACACCGAGGACCATCAGCGGTCGTGCCCACCGGAACGTCCGCAGCGCCGGCCACCACACTGGCAGCAGCAGGAGCGCAGCGATGATCGGCAGGGTGATACCCGGGCCGAAAGAGAACCGCATCCCGACGAGCGCGGCCGCAACAGCGGCGACGGCCCGACTTGCCCCCGTGCGCACGCCCGATGAAGTGCCGATCTCCGTCATCGGATAACCACGTCCGCCGCAGCCCGTGCTCGCCCGGCTCCGCTGGACACGGCTGATCGAGTCCGAGGTGCGCCGCTCGATGCCGTCATCCTGCCTCTCCGTTCCCGCCGGCCGGCATCAGCCGATCGCGATGGCGATGAATCGCAATCGCGTACGGCACGATCTGACACACCAGCACGGCTGCCGCATTGGCGAGCGGTGGACCGGCAGCGCCAAGCGTCGGCACCAGCAGCACCGCGCCGATGAGGCTCAGAACTGCCATCGCGAGCGTCGGCACCACCTGGAAGCGAATGCCCGCGGGATCCATCAGGAACATGCCGACGGGATACAGCACCGCCTGACAGGTGGCCATCGCCCCGAACGCCAGAATGGTGCCGAGGCCCACCTCGAAGACCCCGTGGGTGGCGAAGCCGAACAGCCACGGACCGATCAGCGCGACACACAGCGAAGCCGCGGCCGTACCACCGCCGAACGCCACCGACAGAAGCCCCGGCCCACGCCGCAGCTCGCCCCGGGCGCGGGCCCGGGCCCAGAAAGGCCACAGCGCGACGCCCGCCGCCGAGATCAGACCGATCAGCGCAAAGAACACCTGCGCGGCCGCGTTGTACTCCGCCAGCCGCGTCACAGTTCCCTGCTGTGCCACGGCGTAGCGCTGCGCCGCCATCGCGAGCGGCGGTGAGATCAGCTGCGCCAGCATCGGCCAGCCGATGTCCATCACCCGCGCGCCCGGATAACGCCGGGGCCGCGAGACGCGCCGCAGTGCCATACCCATGAGGGGGCGCAGGCTGAGCGTCGTCACCAAGAACCCCACGCCGGCCGCGGTGAGCGCGGCGACGAAGGACCCCACCGCAAGGAACGCGGCGTCGCCACGGAAATGCGTCCACGCCCACACGAGCAGGAGCGTGAGAGGCGAGACGAGTCCCTGCACGAGGATCACGATGTGATTGCGCCGGGCACCCAGGAGGAGCCGCGTCCATACGCCCAGCGGAACGGTGGCGGCATACAGGGCGCAGCACACCAGCGCGGCGTCCTCAGCGCCGGGCAGATCCCCGGCGGAGCCGAGCAGCAGCCGCCATCCGCCGGTCAGTCGCATCACGATCCCCGCGATCAGCACGATGCCCGCGAAGGCGCAGAGAATCCGTTCGACGGACGTCAGCTGATCGCGGACCCGCGTATCTCGCCGCGGATCGTCGCTGGATGCAACCGAGCCGACCAGCGCGGCACCCGCGCCCAGATCGCTGAAAGTCACGAGCGACGGCAGCGCGGTGAGAGCGCCGAAGAGCGCGTAGGACGCCTCGCCCGCGTCGCCCGTGATCACGCGGACGGTGAGGATGCCGCACACGAAGGCGACAAGCGTCGTGGCGGCCTTGGCGAGAATCGAGGCGAGTGCATTCACAGGCGTCGGCGCACCCACCCGAGGAATCGGCGCCCGCGCGGAGCCGGCGGCTCGTCATCGCCGTAGTACACGCTGCTGACCGCGGTACGGGAGTCGTTGAGAACGATGCCCAGGGCGCGTCGATCACCGACCGCAAGAGCTCGCAGCGAGCGCTGCAGGTTCGCCCGTGGCGTGCGCCCCGAACGGACGATGAGAATCGTGCCGTCCACGATCGGCAGCAGCCACTGCGCATCGCTCACCGCGATCACGGGTGCCGTGTCGACGATGACGTAGTCGTAGTTCGCCCGCGCCTGCTCGACCACCGCGCGCAGCTGGTCGGTGGCGAGCACCTGACCGGGGTTCGGTGGCAGCAGGCCGCTGGTCAGCACGCGCAGAGTCGGCACCGCCCAGGTCTGAACAGCGCTGTCAAGCGTCTCTTCACCGAGAAGGACGGAGGTGAGACCGACCGCGGACTCCAGCTGGGTGAACTCCGCTGCGGAGGGCCGACGAAGATCTGCCTCCAGGTACAGCACGCGATGGTTCATCTCCGCGAGGGTGAGCGCCAGCGCAAGACTCACCGAGCTCTTCCCCTCAGCCGCATCGGCCGACGTGATCATGAGCACGCGGTGCTTCTGCTGCAGATCCAGGAACCGCAGCGACGCCGTCACCTGTCGCATCGCCTCGGCCACTGCACCGTCCGGCGTGACACGGATGGTGCTCGCGAGGGTGCGCCCGTCGGCGACATGACCCACCTCGCCCAGCACGGGTGTGTCAGTCAGCGTCTCGATGTCGGCACGCGTGGCCAAACGAGCGCTGAATCGACGATCCGCCACGGCCGCGAGCAGACCCAGGGCCAGTCCCAGCAGCACCCCGCCGCCGATGAACACGCGCGTGTCCGGAGCGAAAGCCGCCGTCGGCAGCGTCGCGGCTGCGATGGTGTCGACCCGCACCGCGGCATCGCCACCCGACACCCGCGGCGAGGCGTTCTCGACCGCCACACTGAGCTCGGCGGCCACGGCGTTCGCGATGCGCTGCGCTGCCTGCGGGTCCTCGTCCACCGCCTGCAGATCGATGACCACGGTCCCGAGGCGTGCCGACGCGGACACGCGGCCAGCGAGTTCCTTCGGGGTGGTGTCGAGGCCGAGTTCGGTGATCACGGGATCCAACACGAGCGGTGAGGATGCCAGCACCGTGTAGGTCTGCACCAGACTCTGCACGTAGGTGGCACCCTGGACGAGCTCACTGGTCGTGTCACCGCGGTCGGCGATGACCATCACCGACGCCTGGGATCGGTACTGGTCCGGCAGGAACTGTGCGGTGGTGAATCCCACCGCTCCGCCGAGCACGAGGAGCAGCAGAATGACGATCGCATGGCTGCGAATCGCTGCGGCGTAGTCGTGTAGGGTCATGCCTCGGGTTCTCCGATCGACTGGGACAAACGATCCGGATGGGACCGTGGCGGAAAGGATGGCGCGGCATGGGGAACCGCATACTCTTCGTCTGCCATGCGAATGAGTGCCGCTCGCCGGTGATGGCGGGCGCGATGATCGCGGCTCTGGAGGCGGCTGTTCGCCAGGACGATTGGCGGGTGGGCAGTGCCGGCACGGATTCGCGTGGCGGGCCGCTGTGCCCGGTGGCGACCGAGGTTCTGGCCGAGAGCATGGATCCTCAGCTCCTCGCCGACTACCGTGCCCATTTCGTCTCGACGCCGATCGCGCAGCGCACGCTGGAACGCGCCGACCTCATCATCACGGCGACCCGGGAGGAGCGATCGGCGATCGCGCTGCGCGCTCCCGCGGCTCGCGCGCGCACCTTCACTCTTCTCGAAGCCGTGTCGCTCGGTGGCGATGATGGGGAGAGCGCGATGGACCTCGCAGAGTATGCGGATATCCTTCATGAGCGGCGTGGTCTCACCGGTGCCGCATCTCATCGCCGAC
Organism: Microbacterium gorillae; assembly: GCF_050990725.1. Taxonomy (GTDB): domain Bacteria; phylum Actinomycetota; class Actinomycetes; order Actinomycetales; family Microbacteriaceae; genus Microbacterium; species Microbacterium gorillae_A. Next base: position 4,308,410 of record NZ_CP158844.1, on the reverse strand, counting down.
TTCTGGCCCTCAGGAAGAGCAACGATCCGAATGACATCCCGGACGTCCACCATGCCGCCCTTCGTGCGCACCGCGCGGGACTGCAGGAGGTGCGGGAAGCCGCGCACGCCCTGGCTTCGGGCATCCTCGCGGCCATCGGAGAGTGACGCGTGACCGAAGAGCGAGCGGGCACGCCCGTGCTGAGCATCATCGTTCCCACCTTCAATGAGGCGGGGAACGTGGCCGAGCTGGTCCGTCGCGTGAGCGCCGCGATGCGCGGCACCGCCGTGGAGGTCATCTTCGTCGATGACTCCACCGACGACACTCCGCAGCGCGTGGAGGATGTGGCGCGCACCGCGACGATCCCGGTGCGTCTGATCCATCGCGATCAGCCCCGCGGCGGCCTCGGTGGCGCCGTGCTGGAAGGCATCGCGGCAGCGCACTCCGATCTGTGCGTGGTCATGGACGGGGATCTGCAGCACCCGCCGGAGACCATTGCCGCGCTGCTCGCGAAGCAGCAGGAGGGTGATTACGACGTGGTCGTGGCCTCGCGCTACACCGGGGACGGCACCGCCGCGGGCCTTTCGGATCGCATGCGCGTCTTCGTCTCGCGGATGTCCACCCTGGTGACCAAGGCGATGTTCCCGATCCGCCTGCACACGGTGAGCGACCCGATGACCGGCTTCTTCCTGCTCGATCGCACGCGCATCGACACGCAGCGACTGAAGCCCCGTGGATTCAAGATTCTGCTCGAGATCCTGGCTCGCCAGAACCTGAACGTCGCCGAGGTGCCGTTCAACTTCGCCGGTCGTCATGCCGGAGAGTCGAAGGCGTCGCTGAAGCAGGGCTTCCGCTTCCTCACTCAGCTCGCCTACCTGCGCTTCGGCCGGATGAGCGCGTTCGCCGTGATCGGTGGCATCGGCGCGCTTGCGAACCTCGGCATCATGGCCGGTCTGCAGGGGCTCGGCATGGGCTATGTGTGGGCGGCGATCATCGCGGCCGTGCTCACGATCATCGGCAACTTCCTGCTGATCGAGCGATTCGTGTTCCGCGACATGCGCGAGGACGCCTCGACGGTATGGTCTCGACTTTTCAAGTCGTTCACGTTCAACGCCGTCGAGGCCGTGGTCCGCATCTTCGTGATCTGGCTGGCCGTGCAGACCTGGCACCTCGCCCCGGTGCTCGTCGCCGCCGTCACGCTGGTGATCGCGTTCGTCGTGCGCTACGTGTTCCACGCCCTGGTGGTCTACGCGCCCCGCAAGGGTGCCGACGTGGCGACGCGCGAGCGCAGCGAGGTCTGACACCGGCTCAGGCATCGACGCGTTCGGGAGCCTGGCGACGCAGCAGCTTCGCGAGTGGATGGATCGTGCGCCCAGCGACCAGTTCGCGGGCGAGCGCCTCGTAACCGTCGGCGACATCGTCCCAGCGGAAAGCGGTGCGGGCGCGGTGCTGTCCTGAGGCGGCGACCTCGCGGACCCGTTCGGGGTGCGCTTCCGCATCGGCGAGAGCGGCGACCACGCCGTCGGCGTCCCGGAAGAACCATCCGGTGCCGTCCAGCGTCTCGCGATTGAAGTCGACGTCGTAGGCGATGACGGCGGTGCCCGCGCCCATCGCGCGCAGCAGCGACGGGTTGGTGCCGCCCACGGAGTGACCGTGCAGGTAGGTGTGTGCGTGGCGGTAGAGGTCGTCGAGCTGGCTCTGCTCGTAGACGCCGCCGAGTAGCCGGATGCGTGCGTCGTCACCGGCGATCCGCTGGATTTCGGCCGTGTAAGCCGCACCGTACGGGGCGGATCCGACCACCACGAGCGGGAGGCGAGCGTCCGAGCGACGGTACCCGTCGACGATCTCGCGCACGTGGTTCTCCGGTTCGAACCGGGCGACCACGAGGTGGAATCCGTCCGGCTGTAGGTCGTACTTCCGCAGCGCCGGGGACGGCGACGTATCGTGCTCGAGGATCGGAGCGCCGTACCGGAGCAGCTCTGTAGGGACCCCGAACTCCGCCGCATAGTAATCGGCGATTCCAGGAGCATCGGCGATCAGGGCGTCGGCGGTGCGCACACCTCGCCCTTCGGCCCAGCGGTAGTAGTCGCGCCCGCGTCCGCTCCACTTTGCCCGCCGCCACTCCAGGCCGTCCATGTGCAGGGCCGTCGGTATCCCACGCAGCCGCAGCAGGGGCAGGAACGGCGCGTTGGCCGCGTTGAAGACGAATGCGGCGTCGGGCCTGCGCCCGACCGCGTGCAGCGCGGACAGGGCTGTGTGGCTGAGGGTCTCCGCCTGCTTCACCGGCAGCGCGGGCAGATGCACCAGCCGCATGCCGTGATAGCGCTTCGCGCGGTGGCGCGAGCCGCGGCAGTAGACGGTGACCGTATGCCCGCGCTCGGCCAGACGCACACCGATCTCCTCCACGGCCGTCTCGAAGCCGCCGTAGGCGGCGGGAACGCCGCGGGTGCCGATCATCGCGAGGGACAGCGGTGCGGGCATCAGTAGGCTCCTCGTGCGAAGAACATCACGCGGACGGTGCGCCACATGATGATGAGGTCGGACAGCAGGGACCAGTTCTCCACGTAGCGCAGGTCGAGGCGCACGCTCTCATCCCAGGTCAGGTCGCTGCGTCCGGAGATCTGCCAGAGGCCCGTGATCCCGGGCTTGATGTAGAGTCGGCGCGACACCACGCCGGAGTAGGTGACGACCTCCTCGGGCAGTGGCGGACGCGGACCTACGGCGCTCATGTCGCCCCTCAGCACGTTCCAGAACTGCGGCAGCTCATCGAGCGAGAGTCGGCGCAGCACGCGACCGACGCGCGTGACGCGCGGATCCTCGCGCATCTTGAACAGCGGCCCCGCCCCGTCGTTCGCGTGGATGAGTGCGGCGACCTCCGCATCGGCTCCGACGCGCATGGTGCGGAACTTCACCATCCGGAACGACTTGCCGTCCCGACCGATCCGTTCCTGCCGATAGAAGAGCGGCCCGCGCGAATCCAGCGGGATGAGGATCGCCAACGGCACGGTGATGAGCGCCACCGCGACCAGCCCGATGAGGGCCACCACGATGTCCAGTGCCCGCTTGAGGACGAACTGACCGCCGTCGAAGGTCGGGATCCGGACCTGAATCAACGGAAGTCCGTCAACCGGGCGCAGCGAGATCCGCGGGCCGGCGACGTCGGCGAGCCGACTGCCGAGAATGAGCTCGGAGGCGGTTCCCTCCAGCTCCCACGACAGCCGCTTCACGTAGTAGGGGTCGGCATCGTCCTGGCTGACCACGATGATGGTGTCGGCCGCGAGCTCCGCAGCCGTGCGTGCTGCGGTGTGCGGGGTGCCGACCAGCGGGTAGGGGCGGCCATCCACCTCCAGTGAGGCGCGGTGGTGGGTGTCCGGGGCGCCGGTGAGCACGGCTCCCACCACCAGGTGCGCTCGTTGTCCGTCGCGGTGCAGCGCCTCGATCACGTACTCGACGTCGCGGATCTCGCCGACGACCAGGGTGCGCGAGACATAGTGGCCGAACAGTCGCTCGTGCAGCAGCCAGCGCCGCCAGCCCCATCGCCCGAGCAGGAGCAGGAACAGGCCCAGCGGCAGAGAGACCAGAAGCTGCAGCCGCATACCGTCGGCCTGCACGACGACGAACGCGGCCGCGAGAGCGCCGAACGCGAGCCCCGTGGCGCCGAGTACACGCGCGTACTCCGTGGTCCCGCTGCCGAAGACCGCGGCCTCTCGGGAGCGGAAGAGGGCCAGCGCGATCAGCCAGCACGTCGCAACGAGAAGAGGGAGAGCGAATGCGCCGGTCAGGATGTCGACGGCCTCCGCCAGCGGAAGGCCGGGGAGGGGGAAGAACAGCAGCGCCCGCGGCGCAAGCGTGGCGACGAGAACAACCGCAAAGTCCGTCCACTGCAGGCGACGACGGTAGCGGCGCTCCCAGCGGCGGCGGATGTCGAGCGCCGTACCCGTAGTGGGCGCTGACGGCGTCGTCGGCGAGCGGGGTGCATCGGATCCTCGTTCGTGACGATCGGCTCCGGGCTGGTCTGTCACGTGCGCGTCGGCTCCGTGCAGGGGGTCGTTCTCGAGCCCGCCGGGTACGCTCCGGTCTGGACCGGCGTGATGCGCGCGGGCGTGATCCGCACTGCCGTGATCGTCGCCGTGTCGATCTGAATCGCGCCCGTCCACGAGCGCGTGGATCGGCCGCGCCGGGATGTCGATGAGCGCGTCGGAGTCCTGTGCGCTGCGCGGGATCGTATCCTCATCGATCCCGTCGGCGACTCCCGGCCACCCTCCTCGCGCGAGCGCTCGGGCATCGAGGTGTCCTCGGCGCGCGTCGAGTCGGTGTCCGGTTCCGCGCTCCAGCGCGGTCATCGTTGCATCCCCTGCACGTTCGTGTCCCCACATCACACCGTGCCCGCCCCCGCGGGTCACCCGTCATCCCCATGACGCGTACCGCGCGCGCTTCGAGATCACGCGCGCGGTTTCAGAACTCTACGCAGGATCGCGGTGTGGGCTCAGCGACCATCCACAGGCCTGGATCAGACCGCGGACTCCAGGTGCGCGACGAGCCGTTCGCGTGCTCGCTGCAGATGATCACGGAGGATGGCGGCAGCGCCATCGGCATCACCGTCCGCGATCGCGCCCAGAATCCGATCGTGCTCATGAGCGATGTCGGCCACGGTCAGCAGATCGGCACTCTGGGTGCGGGTCATGCACAGCCGCACCTCATCCGCCAGCATGCGGTAGACCCGCGACGTGCGCGGGCTGCCAACCGCGTCGACGAGTGCGGAGTGGAAGCGCATGTCGGCGTCCACGATGGTCAGGGGGTCCTCCCCCGCCATATCGGTGAGGAGTGCGTTGGCGCGCTCGGCTTCGGGGGCGCTCGCGCGGCGCAGGGCCAGTTCGCGCACCACCTCCGCCTCGATGCGCTCGCGGGTGGAGTAGATGTCCGCGGCGTCTGCGGCCCCGAGCTCGGCGACGCGCGCGCTCTTGTGCGCGCCGCGCGTGAGCAGCCCTGCCCCCACCAACGCCTCGATCGCGGCTCGCACGGTGGGTCGCGCGACGCCGTAGTGCGTGGCTGTGTCGACCTCCCCGAGCGGCTGTCCCGATGCCAGGGCGCCGGACAGAATCCGCGTGCGCAGGTCGGCGGTGACGGCGTCGACGACCGACACCACGCCCAGATCCGCTGCTGACACGTCGCTCCTCCCGGTGGAAACTGAGTGTACCGACTGCGTATGATCGTCTGCACAGCATACTTGTCTGACAATCTTGGAGGATCGATGTCCGGACATCGGGTTTCCGAAGCTCCTGCGGGCGTTCCCGCGGGAGTCCTGGCCGCTGTCGCGGAGGCGGATCGGATCCGAACCCGCGCCATCGATCGGTACGCGTACGCGAGTGACGCATCGCACTACCTGTATGTTCCCGATGCTGTCGTGATCGCGAAAGACGCCCAAGAGGTGGCCGCGATCCTGCGGGGATCTGCCGGCGCCGCGCACGTCACGTTCCGCTCCGGCGGAACCAGCCTGTCGGGTCAGGCCTCCGGCGGGGGAATCCTCGTGGACACGCGCCGCGAGTTCCGTCGCATCGAGGTGTTGGATGGCGGAAAGCGTGTGCGGGTGCAGCCCGGTGCCACGCTCCGCTCGGTCAACGCCCGGCTGAACCGCCACGGCTATCGCCTTGGTCCCGACCCGGCCAGCGAGGTCGCCTGCACCATCGGCGGCGTGGTGGCGAACAACTCCAGCGGCATGGCCTGCGGCACCGAGGAGAACTCGTACCGCACCATCGAATCCCTGGTGCTGGTGCTGCCGAGCGGCACGATCGTGGACACCGGAGCCGCAGATGCGGACGAGCTGCTGCGTGCTCGTGAACCCGAGCTGGTCTCCGGGCTGGAGCGACTGCGCGACCGCGTGCGATCGAATCCTGCGTCCGTGGCACTGATTCGCCGCCAGTTCGCGCTGAAGAACACGATGGGCTACGGCATCAACGCGTTCCTGGACTTCGATTCCCCGGCCGAGCTGCTGGCGCATCTCGTCATCGGCTCCGAGGGCACGCTCGCCTTCGTCGCGGAGGCCACCTTCCGCACTGTGCCGATCCGACGCGAGATGGCCACCACGCTCGCGGTGTTCCGCAACCTCGACGAGGCGACCCGCTCGCTGCCCGACCTCGTCGCGACCGGAGCCGCCACGCTCGAGCTGATGGATGCCACCTCGCTGCGGGTGGGGCAGAAGCTGCCCGGCGTGCCCGATGCCATCCTTGGTTTCGACGTGGACGCTCAGGCCGCGCTTCTCGTCGAGTACCACGCCGACTCCGCCGAGGAACTGGCGCTGGGAACGGCGGCGGGCGAACGCGTGCTGGCCGGATTCGATCTGCGCGACCCCGCGATGTTCTCCAGCGATGCCGCTCGCCGCGCCGCCGCATGGAAGTTCCGCAAGGGGCTCTACGCCTCGGTCGCGGGCGCCCGTGCGCCGGGAACCACCGCGCTGCTCGAGGACGTCGTCGTCCCGGTCGAGCGTCTCGCCGCCACCTGTGAGTCCCTGCAGGAGCTCTTCGCCCGCTACGACTATGACGACAGCGTCATCTTCGGGCACGCGAAGGACGGCAACATCCACTTCATGCTCACCGACCGGTTCGGCGACGCAGCCAGCGAGAAGCGCTACCTGGGCTTCACCGAGGACATGGTGCAGGTGATCCTCGACGCCGAGGGCAACCTCAAGGCCGAGCACGGCACGGGTCGCGTGATGGCGCCGTTCGTGCGCCGTCAGTACGGCGACGAGCTCTACGACGTGATGGTGCAGCTGAAGCGCCTGTGCGACCCGCTCGGCGTCCTGAACCCCGGCGTGATCATCACGGAGGAGGAGGTCCACCTCGCCGACGTGAAACCGGCGCCGTCCATCGAGGCGGAGGCCGATCGCTGTGTGGAGTGCGGCTACTGCGAGCCGGTGTGTCCGTCGAAGGACCTCACCCTCACGCCGCGTCAGCGCATCGTGGTGCGCCGCGCGATGGCCGTGGCTGAGGAAGCGGGCGATCAGGCGCTGGTGGCGGAACTGGAGAAGGACTACGACTACTCCGGCGTGCAGACCTGCGCCGTGGACGGTATGTGTCAGACCAACTGCCCCGTGCTGATCAACACCGGTGCACTGGTCAAGCGCCTGCGACGCGAAGAGGCCAATCCCGTGCTGGCCGCGGGCTGGAAGGCCGCAGCCGCGGGCTGGGGGCCGATGACCACGGTCGCCTCCGCCGCGCTGACGGTGGCCGACGCGATGCCCGTGGGACTCGTCGCCGGCGTCACGAAGATCGGCCGTGCGGTGCTGGGTGCCGACGTCATGCCCGAATACTCGGCCGACCTGCCGGGCGGTGGCGCCTCGCGATCGAAGGTTCGCGGGATCCGCGGTTCGGGCGAGGTGCGCGCGGTGTACCTTCCCGCGTGCGTGAACGAGATGTTCGGGCCGGACGGCGACGGCCCCGGTGCCACCAGCGCCCTGCTCACCCTGCTCGACCGCGCCGGCGTCGCGGTCGTCGTCCCCGACGGGATCGGCTCGATGTGCTGCGGCACGCCGTGGTCGTCGAAGGGCTACCAGGCCGGACACGACCTGATGGCCGACCGTGTCGTCGCGGCTGTCCGCGAGGCGACCCGCGGTGGCGAACTCCCGATCATCACCGACGCGTCCAGCTGCACCGAGGGCTTCCATCGGATGCTCGACGGGCAGGGTTTCCGCTTGGAAGACGCGACCACGTTCGTCGCACGCGAAGTGCTGCCGAAGCTCTCGGTGTCCGAGCGGATCGACTCGCTCACGCTGCACCCCACGTGCTCCTCGGTGCAGCTCGGGATCGACCCGGACGTGCGTGTGATCGCCGACGCTGTGGCGGACGTCGTGAACGTCCCCGCATCGTGGAACTGCTGCGGCTTCGCAGGTGACCGCGGCATGCTGCACCCGGAGCTCACCGCATCGGCAACGGCCGCGGAGGCAGCGGAAGTCGCAGAACTCGATGCCACGGCGCATGCGTCGTGCAACCGCACGTGTGAGCTCGGCATGGCTCGCGCGACGGGTCGGCCCTACTCCCACATCCTGGAACTCCTCGCCGCCGCGACGGTGTGAGTCTGCAGCGGGTCTGATCTCCTACTCGCGCGCCGCAGAATCGGTGCGCTGTTGCCGACGCTCGACTCGGCGTCGGTCGGCCTGGTGTGCGTCGCGCAGGACCACCAACGCGCGGCTGAGGGTCGCGGGCCCGGGGTTCACGATGCACACCCATCCGAAGGCACCGTACAGCGGATGTGGGAGGAACGCGTCGGCGACCGCGTAGTCCACACCCGATCTCTCGATCTGCTCGGGCGGATAGCCGAGCAGATCGGTGAAGAGAGCCGAGCCGATGTGGATGTTGAGTCGCCAGCGGTCATCAGCCTCGAGGCGCGACGCGGTGTCATCGGGGTAGTTCTTCGTCACGATCGTCGCGTAGGGCTGTCGGTTGCGGGGAACCTGCCCATCGGGGGCGTAATAGAAGTAGTGATCGCCCCACGAGATCGCGGGATGTCCGCTTCCCGGCAGCGGAGCGAGTTCGAGCAATCCGTCGTACGTTCGAACCTCTGTCAGGATCTGTTCCATCGTCATGCTTCAAGTGTGAAATTGAAGTGCGTATGGAGGGTTGCGTGCGATACACGACACAGCGTCTCGCTGCCGTCGCGGGTTACTCGGTGCAGCAGGTTCGCGATCTTGAGCGCATCGGCGTGATACCGCCCGCCCGACGCCAGCCCAACGGCTACCGGGAGTTCGCCGACATCCATGTGATCGCGCTGCGGGCGTATCGCCAGCTGGCGATCGCCGTGGGGCCCGTGCTCGCTCGCGCCACAATGCGCGGGCTGCGCAGTGCCGAACACGGCGAGGCGATGGCCCGAATCATCGCGCTGCATGTCGAACTCGCGCGCGACCACGACAACACGACGGCGGCGCTCCACGCGCTCGATGGCATCCTGACGGAAAGCGCCCACGAGGCCGCGCCCGTGAGCGGCGACGTGATGAGCATCGGCGAGCTCTCGGACGCGCTGGGTGTGCACTCCTCGACGCTGCGGTTCTGGGAACATGAGGGGTTGATCGCCCCGCTCCGAGACGCGCCCCGCGCTGCACGCCGCTACCCGCCCGATGCCGTCCGAGACGTCCGCATCGTCGCCGCTCTCCGCGCCGGCGGCTATCGAATCCCCGACGTCCGTCGCGTGATGACGTCTCTCCGCCTGCTCGGCGACCCGGCCGATGCGCGCGTCGCCCTCCGGGGCCGGTTGCAGAGCATCGCCGCTCGCTCGGCCGCGCTCCTTCGCGCGGGCACCGACCTCGTCGACATGGTGGACTCCGGAGCGCGAGCCACGGAATGAAACGCGGAACGGCCGCGGACACCCCCCAGGGGTCCGCGGCCGTTCTCCTCTCAGCGGGAGCTCTCGGGCTGGCTCAGCTCGCCGGAGGCATGAGGACCGTGTCGATGAGGTACACGGTCGCGTTGGCGGTGTGGACGCCACCGCAGATCACCTTCGCGTCGCCAACCATGAGGTTGTCGCCGCTTCCGGTGACCGTGAGGTCAGCGCCCTGCACGGTCTTGTGGGTGCCGACGATCATCGAGGGGTCGATCTGACCGGGCACCACGTGGTAGGTGAGGATCGACGACAGTGTCGCCGAGTCAGTCTTCAGGCCCTCAATCGTCTCTGCCGGGATCTTGGCGAAGGCGTCATCGACCGGCGCGAACACGGTGAACTCGCTGCCGTTGAGCGTGTCGACCAGGTTCACGTCCGGGTTGAGCTGGCCGCTGACCGCCGCCACGAGCGTCTTCAGCAGCGGGTTGTTGGATGCGGCCACCGCGACCGGATCCTGCGACATGCCCTGGATCGATCCCGCGCCGTCCGGAACCGCGCTGGCGTAGTCGGCGCATCCGGGGCCGACCAGGTCGGCTGCGGGATCCATCGTCATCGCGGGAGCGCTCGTCTCCGCCTTCGTGGGCATCGACGATGCCGCCGGCGTGCTCGCTTCCGGTGCGCTCGACGATCCTGCGGAGCTCGATCCCGTCGTGCAGCCGGACAGGACGAGCACCGCAGCGAAACCAAGCGATGCGGCTGCGGCGAACTTCTTCTTGGTGCTGAACATCATCAACCTCCGTGTGTTTCGTCGCGGCATTCCCGCGGCGTCGAGGGTTCTTCGGAGTGCCTCGCGGATCGGATGGGAAGAATCTCAAATTTCTTTCGACCAATCCGAATCACCCCCGCATCCGAACTACTCGAGACGAAAGGCGTAGCCATGGATCTGGTCATCATCGGTGTGCTGGGCGGTCTCATCACGGGGATCTCCCCGTGCATCCTCCCCGTGCTTCCGGTCATCTTCTTGACGGGCGGTGCACAGTCCGCGGGTTTCGAGACGGACGGCGGGGTGATTCCCGCGCGCCGGTCGCGGCCGTACCTGGTGATCGCCGGGCTCGTGCTCAGCTTCAGCCTGGTGACCCTGCTCGGATCCCTTGTGCTGGGGCTGCTGAATCTGCCGCAGGACGTGATCCGCTGGGCGGGAATCGCCGTGCTGCTGATCCTGGGGATCGGGCTCATCGTGCCGCGCTTCGAGCAGCTCATCGAGAAGCCGTTCCAGTGGGTGCCGCGTCGGAACGTGGAGAATCGCGGGAGCGGATTCGGCGTCGGTCTCGCGCTCGGGGCGGTGTTCGTTCCGTGCGCCGGACCTGTGCTCGCGGCGATCATCGTGGCGGGGGCCACCGGTCGGATCGGCGTGGACACCGTGGTGCTTACCGTGTCGTTCGCGGTCGGGGTGGCGGTGCCGCTGCTGGTTTTCGCGCTCGCGGGTCGTGGTGTGGTGCAGCGCATCCGCGCCTTCCGCACCCGGGAGCGCGGGCTGCGCATCACCGCCGGCATCGCGATGATCGCGCTCGCGGTCGGCCTCGTCTTCAACCTGCCGCAGTACCTCCAGCAGTTGCTTCCCGACTACACCGCCGGCGTTCAGCAGGACCTTCTGGACTCGCCGCAGGGGGAGTCGCTGGGGCTGGGCGGACTCGTCACCGATGAGAACCGCGACCTCGACAAGTGCGCGAACGACGCGACCGAATTGCAGAGCTGCGGCACCGCTCCGCAGATCCGCGGGATCGAGGAATGGCTGAACACGCCGGATGGCGCTGCGATCGATCTGAAGAGCCTGCGCGGCGAGGTGGTGCTGATCGACTTCTGGGCCTACTCCTGCATCAACTGCCAGCGCTCGATTCCGCACGTGGTGGCGTGGGACAAGACCTATTCCGATGCAGGACTGCGGGTGATCGGCGTCCACTCTCCCGAGTACGCGTTCGAGAAGAGTCCTGCGAACGTGGCCGCCGGCGCGCGCTCGTTCGGCATCGACTACCCGGTGGCGCTGGACAACTCGCTGTCGACCTGGACCGCCTATCGCAACCGCTATTGGCCGGCCCACTACCTGATCGATGCAGAGGGCGTCGTCCGACACATCTCCTTCGGGGAGGGGAACTACGCGACCACGGAGAAGCTGATCCGCGAACTGCTGCAGGAGGCGAATCCCGGGGAGCGACTGCCCGCAGCGACGGACGTGGCCGACGTCACGCCGGAACTCGGATCCACCACGCGGGAGACATTCCTGGGCTCGACGAAGGCCGTCAACTTCGGTGGTGGCGCGACGTATCGCGCCGGGGTCGCGTCGTTCTCGTTCCCCGCGGATCAGGCGGCGGACACGTTCGCGCTCGCCGGCGACTGGGACGTGCAGACGCAATACGCGACGCCTGCCGCGGGTGAGGCGGACGTGCGGCTGCGCTACCACGCCCGCGAAGTGCGGGTGGTGCTGGCAGGGTCCGGCGACATCACCGTGACGGACCAGTCCGGCGCCTCCCAGACGGTCAGCGTGAGCGGCACACCGCGATCGTATGAACTGCTCTCCGGTGGCTCGGGCGATGCCGGGGAGTTCACTCTGACGGTGCCTTCTGGCGTACAGGTCTACTCCTTCACCTTCGGGTGATCGGGCGTTGGGTCATCGGAAATGACGTGGATTGTGCATGAAGGCGAGGAGGTGGGGCATGCTGGAGATGATGGTGATCGACGACGTAGAGCATGCCGAGCAGGACGGCGGCGACGATCCGTCGACCGCGCTGCTCGTACGCATCGCCGCGGGCGACCAGCCCGCGTTCGCCCAGCTGTACGACATGCTGTCGGCCCGAGTGTTCGGCCTCATCCTGCGGGTGCTGGTGAATCGCTCGCAGAGCGAGGAAGTGCTGCAGGAGGTGTTCCTGGAGGTCTGGCAGAGCGCTGCGCGTTTCTCGCCCGACCGGGGCCGGGGCCGCACCTGGGTGCTGACCATTGCGCATCGCCGCGCGGTGGATCGGGTCCGGACATCGCAGGCCAGCGAGGATCGAGACACCCGCGTCGGATTCCGCGACCTGGATGTCGCACACGACAGCGTGGCCGAGCAGGCCGAAATGTCGATCATCGGGGAGCGGGTCGTCGAGACGCTCGCGGCCCTTCCCGAAGCGCAGCGTGAGACCCTCGTGCTGGCGTACTACGGCGGCTACTCGCAGAGTGAGATCGCCACAATCACCGGAACACCGTTGGGGACGGTGAAGACCCGGATGAGAGATGGACTCACGCGCCTCCGGGCGCACTGGGGGGTGAACGCATGAACGAGTCGGAGTTCGCAGAACTGTCCGCTGGGCACAGCCTCGGCTCGCTGAGCGACGCCGACGAGCGCCGTTACCGCAAGGCGCTGGCGGAGAATCCGCAGTGGCGATTCGTGGCCGATGCGGATGCCGAGACGGCGGCGTTGCTTGCCGACGGTGTGGTGGAGGTGGCTCCCCCGGCGGGCGCGCGGGATGCGCTCCTGGCGCTGATCTCGGGGACGCCGCAGGACGGCCGGCAGCAGGGGCACGATGATGTGTCCGAAGAGATTCCTGAGTCTTCGGTGCCGTCCGCCGTGGCCGCACAGCCCACCGAGGGGCCGGTGCCGTCGGCCGACCTCTCAGCCGCAGAGTCTCCGACCCTGCCGTCAGCTGACGCTGCGCGACCGAAGCCGCGTCGCCGTCGCGCGTTCTTCGCGCTCGCGGCCTGCCTCGCGATCCTCGTGGGCCTGGGGGTGAGTGCCTCGATGATCGTGCCGCAGCTGCTGCGTCCGGCCGCGGTGGTCGCCCTCGATCGCATCGAGAGCGCCCCGGACGCTGAGGAGCGGACCGTCTCGCTTGAGTCGGGTGGTACGGCGACCGCGCACTGGTCGGCGTCGATCGGCGAGGCCGTGCTGGTGACGGACGGACTCGACCGGCTGGACTCGGACCAGGCGTACGAGCTGTGGTTCGTCCGTGGCGACGGAGCAGTGTCCGCGGGTGTCTTCGACGCGGCCGACGGGTCGACCACGGCTCAGCTGCAGGGAGCGATGAAGCCCGGCGATGCGATTGCGGTGACGGTCGAGCAGGCGGGCGGATCGCCCACCGGTGTGCCCACGAGCGACCCGATCATCGTGATCCCCACGGCCTGATGCCTCGCGATGTCCCTCCGTGCGTGATTGCATGGAGGGATGAGACAGCCCGTTCCCGTCGACCTCGCCACGTGGCCGCGCCGCGAGCACTTCGAGCACTACTGGCGGATGTCGCCGTGCAGCTATGCGATGACGGTGGAGCTGGATGTCACCGCGTTCGTGGAGGCGCTCGGTCGCTCAGAGCGGAAGACGTACCTTGCTCAGATCTGGGCCATCGCGAACGTCGTGAACCGGCACGACGAGTTCCGCATGACCATCACCGACGACGGATCGCCGGCGATCTGGCCGGTCTCAGATCCTGCGTTCACGGTCTTCAATGCCGCGCGGGAGACGTTCGCGTGCGTTCCGGTGGCGTACGACGCCGACTTCGGCGCATTCCACGATGCCGCGGCGCCGCTCCTGCAGGCCGCGGCGAGCGCGGAGACGTTCTTCCCGCTGGGCGCTCCGTCGCCGAACTCGTTCGACGTATCGAGCCTGCCGTGGACGTCCTTCACGGGCTTCACGCTGCAGATCGAGGGCGGGCTTCGTCACCTGGCGCCGATCTTCACCCTCGGGCGATACGTAGAGCGTGAGGGTCGGACGCTGCTGCCGCTGGCGATCCAGATCCACCATGCGGCGGCGGATGGCTTCCACACCTCGCGCCTCGTGAACGAGCTGCAGGAGCTCCTGTCGGATCCCGCCTGGGTCACCGCCTGACGCCGTCCCGGTTCGCGCTAGAAGACAACCGCGAGAATTCCGTCTGTGGGTGACAATCAGCGCAACTAGCGTGACCCGCGTTTCGTGGAGTTGGTGTCTCGTTTCCTTTCTGCCGGTTACGCGGCGATGAGTTCTGTCAGCTTTTCGGCTGGGGTGGCGTAGTCCAGGCTCTGGTGTCGTCGCGCGGTGTTGAAGTACTGGATGTAGTCCGCGACGGCGTTCGTGGCCTGCGCCCGGGTGGTGAAGCGCTGCCAGCGGAGTCGTTCCTGCTTCAGCTTGGAGAAGAACGACTCGGCGACAGCGTTATCCCAGCACTGGAAGTTCTTGCCCATCGACCTTCGGATGCTGTGCTTGCGGCAGAACCCTGCGAATCGCTTCGACCGGTATTGGGTGCCGTGATCGGAGTGGAAGATCGCGTTCTCCTTGACGTGCCCGCTGCGCAACGCTCGTCGCAACGCTGTCACGACCAGCTCCGCGGTCTGTCTGGCACCCGATGCCCACCCGATCACCGAACGTGAGGCCAGATCGATGACAGTGGCGACATAGAGCCATCCTTCATCGGTACGGACGTAGGTGATGTCGCCGACGAGCACCATTCCCGGCTCCAGCACGTCGGAGAAGTGACGGTCGACGAGGTCCTCCGGGTCGGCGCTCGCCCGGGCCCGGGCCGCGGCCCGCTCGAACGCCGCCTCGGTGGCTCGGGGCATCAGCTTCATCGCCTTCATCGCCTTCAGGACGCTCTTCGGGTTCACGGGCAAGCCGTGATCTATCCTCAGGTCAGCGGCGATCTTGCGGTGCCCAACGGTATACAAGGACCGCACGAACAGGCCGAGCACTTTCGCGTGCAACACCGCCCGCCACTGCGCTGTCGCCGACAGCGGTCGCGTCTTCCAGGCGTGGTACCCCGACTCGGAGACACCGAACTTGCGGCACAGGTACTGGATGGAGAAATCAGCCTTCATTCGATCGATCACCGCGAACCATTCCGCCGGCGAGAGATCTCCTGAACGAAGGCGCGCGCTTTTTTCTCGAAGTCGAGTTCCTTGCGCAGTCGAGCGTTCTCCTCCTCCAACTTCCGCACACGCTTGCGCGCAGCATCCGTCAACGTCCCCGACGGATCCAGCTCGATATCACGAGCCGTCCGCACCCACCGATACAGCGTCTGAAACGGAACCCCGAGATCATCCGCGACCGCACGAATCGTGCGCCCCCTCGACTCCCGATAGATCCGCACCGCCTCCGCACGCTGATCCGGATGCCACTGCTGACCCTTGCGCCGCTCAGGACGCTTCCCCTGCTCTTCCATAAATCACCTGAGACACAGCCTCCACCATCCGCGGGTCACCGCAGTTGCGGTGATTCTCGCCCACAGACGGAAGTCTCGCGGGATCTGTGAACCGAGCCTCCGGCGCGCGATTCGCTCGCTCGGATCCCGCGAGATCTGTGTCCGCACCTTCGCGGCAGGGACTGTGCCGGTGCGTGCGTGTCAGTGAGCGAACGCGGCCGCGACAGCGGGGTTCGTGATCGCACCAGCGTGCGTGTTCAGACCCGCAGCGAGCGCGGCATCCGTGGCGAACGCCTGCTCCCAGCCCTTGTCGGCCAGCGCCACGAGGTACGGCAGGGTGGCGTTCGTGAGCGCGCGGGTCGAGGTCTCCGGCACGGCACCCGGCATGTTCGCGACGCAGTAGTACACGGTGTCGTGCACGGCGAACGTCGGGTCGTCGTGGGTGGTCGGGTGCGAGCCCTCGAAGCACCCGCCCTGATCGATCGCGATGTCCACGAGCACCGCGCCCTTCTTCATCGTGCTGACCATCTCGTCGGTCACGAGCTTGGGGGCCGAGGCGCCGGGGATCAGGACGGAGCCGATGACGAGATCGGCGCGGCTCACCTGATCGGCGATCTCCCAGCGGTTGGACACGCGAGTCTCGATTCGACCGTCGAAACGACGCTCCAGGTCGCGCAAGCGGGGGAGGGAGATGTCGATCACCGTGACGTCGGCGCCCATGCCGAGCGCGGTGGCCGCGGCGTGTTCACCGGCGACGCCACCGCCGATCACGACGACCTTCGCGTTGGGCGTTCCCGCGATGCCACCCATCAGGGCTCCGCGTCCGCCCGACGCGCGCATGAGGGTGTGAGAGCCGACCACGATCGACAGGCGACCGGCGACCTCGCTCATCGGCGAGAGGAGCGGGAGGGTGCGATCGGGAAGCTGCACGGTCTCGTACGCGATCGCGGTGGTGCCGGCGGCGAGAAGCGCCTCGGTCAGTGGCCGGTCGGCGGCGAGGTGGAGGTACGTGAAGAGGACCTGGTCGCGGAGGAAGCCGTACTCGGACGCGATCGGCTCCTTCACCTTGACGACGAGGTCGGCGCCCCACGCATCGCCCGCGGTGGGGACGATGGTTGCGCCAGCGGCGACGTACATGTCATCGGTGATGCTGGAGCCGACACCGGCGCCGCTCTGCACCAGCACCTCGTGTCCGCGGTGGACCAGAGCGTCAACGCCGGCCGGGGTGATGGCGACGCGATTCTCGTTGTTCTTGACCTCGGCGGGGATCCCCACGCGCATGATGGCCTCCATTGGCTGACGTGATCGCGCTGTTTGCGCGTGCTTCGAGGATCGCAGAACATTCGTCTCGACGGGAGATCCCTTGAAGGATCGTCGGAAGAGATTCGGTCAGAGGCTGTAGGATTCGGAAAATGGCACCGTCTGCGAGTTCCGAGCCGAATCCTGTTCGACCCACTGATGTTCGTACCGTCGAACTGGACGACACGGACCGGCGTATCGTCCAGCTGCTCTCCCGCGACGGTCGCATGACGAATGCTGAGCTGGCCGGCGCGCTCGGCGTCGCCGCGTCGACGGCTCACGCTCGAACTCGCTCTCTGACCGAGCGCGGTGTGATCACCGGGTTCCATGCCGGCGTGGACCAGGCCGTGCTGGGGCGGGGACTCCAGGCGATCATCGGTGTGACGCTCCGTGGCGGCTCGCGACAGGAGTCGATCGAGGCGTTTGCCGATGCGATCCGGGGACTGCCTCAGGTGATCCAGCTCTTCTTCCTCGGCGGCGCGGACGACTTCCTCATCCACATCGCCGTGCCGGACTCCTCCGCGGTACGGGCCTTTGTGGTGGAGCACCTGTCAGCGCAGCCGAGCGTGGCGTCCACCCGCACGAGTCTGATCTTCGACTATCACCGCAACGCCGTGGCCGCACCGTTCCGCTGAGCCGCGCGTGACCTTGTCGAGGGACTGACCGGATCTTCGCCTACGGTCGCCCGGCGACGGCCGGCTCGTCTGCGGGCCAGTCGCGCCGCCACTCGGTGACCTGGCCGCGTGTGCGTGGGGTGAAGCCGGCGGCATCGAGGTACCGCCGCGCGCGGGCCGACAGCGGGCGCATGTCGTCGCGTGCGTCGTCCAGCACGGACGCCGACGTCCGCAGTCCCCAGGCCCCTGCTGCGGTCTCGACGTCGATCCCCGGGATGAATCGTCGTCGCACCGTGATGCCGCGCACGTGTGCGAGCGGGACGAGGATCTCTCCGCGCGAGTCTGTCCAGCGGATCGATCCGGCGCTGATCGAGAGCATGCCCGGACGTCGGAAGGGGCGGGTGAACACGATCACCAGACCCGCGATCGCTAGGAAGACCGAGCCGCCGAGCAGGAGGAGCGGTTGCGGGCCGATGACTCCGCCGCGGGCGTCCACGATGACGAAGACCAGGGCCGATGCGGTGAACGCGAGGCCGAGCGTGATGCCGAGGATCGTCTGCATCGCGAACGCCCGGGCGCGCAATGCCGTCATCGCGAGTTCGGCGCGTGCATCCCGCACCGTCCACTCGCTCGTCGCCATGGCACGAGTCTGTCACGGGAGGCTTGCATGTCCGGCGATGCGGCAACCGTCGAGGCCGTCGTCGGACCACGATGGAGTAATGGCACAGATGCGCGACGTGACCGCGAAGCTCCCTGGAATGCTGCTGGCCGCAGGCATCGCGGCCGTTGCGACGGTGATCGGCGTCTTCGTCCCGCTCGTGGGATCCGCTCTGCCAGCGATCGTGATCGGCGTCGTGATCGCGCTGATCCGCAGGCCCGGCGGTCCCTTCGCCGCGGGCCTGAAGTTCTCGAGCAAGATGGTGCTGCAGATCGCCGTGGTGCTGCTCGGTAGTCAGCTCTCGCTGGCACAGGTGGCGAAGGTGGGCGTCGAATCGTTCCCGGTGATGATCTCCACGCTCATCGTGTGTCTGCTCGCCGCGTGGATCCTCAGCCGCCTGCTGCGCGTCGAATCGGATCTCGCGGTGCTCATCGGCGTCGGCACCGCCATCTGCGGAGCGTCTGCGATCGCGGCGGTGTCGCCCGTGATCAAGGCGCGGAACGCATCGATCGCCTACGCCGTCTCGACGATCTTCCTCTTCAACGTGCTCGCCGTCCTGATCTTCCCGCCGCTCGGTCGCCTCCTCGGCTTCACGCAGCACGAGTTCGGTCTGTTCGCGGGTACCGCGGTCAACGACACGTCGTCGGTCGTCGCGACGGCGGGAATCTACGGCGCCGCGGCGCTCGGGTTCGCGGTGGTGGTGAAGCTGGTGCGGACGCTGATGATCATCCCGATCAGCGTGGGCCTCGCGATCCACACCGCGCGTCGTGAAGGGACGCGCGTGCGGTTCACGCCGCGCGGCATCCTCGCGCTGGTGCCGTGGTTCCTGATCGGGTTCCTCGTCGCCTCGCTGGTGCGCTCGGTCGGCGTGATTCCCGATGTTGCTCTGGCGCCGATCAGTGCGGTGGCGATGTTCCTCATCGCGATGGCGATGGCGGCGATCGGCCTGTCGACGGACATCGCCGGTTTCCGCAGCGCGGGTCTGCGGCCCCTGGTGCTGGGCGGGCTCCTGTGGATCGTGGTCACCGCGACGGCGGTGGTCGCGATCCTGGTGATGCGCTAACCGGGAAAAGATCGAGGCCGGCTCGCGTGGTTTCCCACGCGGCCGGCCGTTCTCGCACCCCCCCCTGAACGCCACCGACCCTCGAAGCCCCCTGCATTCGATTCGCGGTGTTGCTCAGTGCGATGACTCAACGCTAACAAGCGCGCCGGACCCGCGACAGCCAGATCGTGTCGGATCTTTGGGGGACAAAACGTCCCCCACGAGATGGGACGATGGAGGCATGAAGCTTCTCCTCGCTGCCCTGGATGTCGAACTCGTCGCGTTCCCGGAGCGCATCGACGGATTCGAACGCGTCGTGACCGGGGCCGGCAAACTCAAGGCCGCCCACGGGCTCACGCGGGCGCTCGAGCGCGGTGAATACGAGGAGATCCTGGTCCTCGGCACGGCGGGCGCTGTCGTGCCGGAGCTGCAGGGCGGTGTTCACGAGATTGCGGCTGCGGTGCAGCACGACGTGTGGGACGGCGACCATGTGGTCGGTCAGCATGTCACGCTGCCGCCACGCGTGGAGACGGGCCGACCGGGGGAGGTCATCGCGACCGGTGATCATTTCGTCGACACCGCCGCGGGTCAGGCAACGGTGCTGGCGCTGGGTGCCTCGCTGATCGACATGGAGACGTATGTCTACATCTGGGTCGCGCAGCAGTACGGCGTGCCGATCCGGGTCATCCGTTCCGTGTCGGATGCAGCGGATGAAGGCGCGTTCCTGGAGTGGGACGTGGTCGTGGCGGCATGCTCAGCGCAGCTGTGGGAGTGGTTCCAGCGCGAATACGGTGTTTGACAGTTTGCACTCTGATCACCGCGCGGCCTGAGCGCTCTGCTCATGCTTCAGAATGGAAGCATGACAGAAAGCGCGCTTGAGCCCATCACTGTGGCGATCGAGCGCCGGATCGATCCCGAGCGCGCGATCGAAGCGACCAGCTGGATGCAAGCAGGCACCGATCTCGCCGCCACCTTCCCGGGCTTCCTCGGATCGGGGTGGGTGCGCGCCGGCGAGAGCAGCGAGCTCTGGTACATGCTGTACCGCTTCCGCGACATCGCAACCCTCGAGAAATGGGAGACATCGCCGCAGCGCACGTGGTGGCTGGATTCCGGCAACGCCTTCGCACGCGAGGTTCGCGTGGAGCGACGCACAGGGATCGAGGGCTGGTTCGACGCGGCCCAGGCCACGGGGATCGAGACCCGCGTGACGCACTCGCTCGCGACCGGATCTGTGGCTGTTCAGCCGGTCGTCCCACCGCGCTGGAAGCAGGCGACGACCATCTGGCTCGGCTTCTTCCCGATGAATCTGCTCGCGACGTTCCTGCTGGGGTTCATCCCGGGATTCACGGAGCTACCGCTCGTGTTGCGAGTCCTGATCACCACACTGATGCTCACGCCGATCATGGCGTACTGGGTGCTGCCCGCCGTCACGCGCCTCCTGCGCCGCTGGCTCCAGCGCTGAAACCCCCGTCGCGCGACCTCCTCGCGCGACCTCCTCGCGCGACCTCCTCGCGCGTCGGCTGGGGTGCGGTGAGGCCCGTGAGACTTGCGTCTGTGGGTCACAATCGCCGCGTTGCGCGGTGTGCTGTCTCAGGACATAGTGGACGATCCTGTCTCAGGACATTGTGGACATGCTGGTGTCTCAGGACTTAGTGGACGATCTGCTGGGTGAGTCGTATCCCTGATCGTGTTCGTCAGCTTGTTGTGGAGTGGCCCGAGGATGCTGGGCGGGGCGCGATTGATGCGTTCTGTCGGCGGCACGGGGTCTCCCGGTCCTGGTTCCATGCGGTGCGTAAGCGGGCCTCGGCCGAGGGTGAGGCGGCATTGTTCAAGGGCAGCACGCGTCCCCGTTCGAGTCCGACCGCGGTGTCGGACGCGGTGATCGCAGCGGTGATCGTGAAGCGTCGAGAGCTGAAGGAGCAGGGAAAAGATCACGGGCCGTTGTCGATCCGGGACGTGCTGGATCGGGCAGGGTTCGCCCCGGTGCCCTCACGGTCGACGATCGCGCGGATCCTGGATCGTGAGCACCTGGTGGAGCGGAACAAGAGGAAGCGTCCAAAAGGATCACACCAGCGGATCCGATCGGAGTTCCCGAATCAGCGGTGGCAGTCCGACGGGCTGGAGGTGACGCTGTCCACGGGTGACGTCGTTGTGGTGATCGAGATCATCGACGACTGCACCCGGATGAACATCGCTCTGCACCCCGGGCCGGCGGAAACAGCGGCTGTCGTGGTCGACGCATTTCGGTGGGCGATCGCCCGGTACGGGCGGCCGGTGCTGGTACACACGGACAACGGGACGGCATTCAACATGTCACGCTCGGGCAAGGTCACGTCGTTGCAGATATTCCTCGGTGATCTGGGCGTGAAGATGATCACCGGCAAGCCCTCGCACCCGAAGTCGCAGGGCAAGGTCGAGCGAGCGCATCAGACGCTGCTGAACTTCATCGCCGCCCGCAATCCGGCGACGATCGATGAGCTCCAGCGGGCGCTCGACGAGTATCGGGACTGGTACAACCATCACCGCTCGCATCAGGCACTCCCGCCACGCACCGCGCCTGCGGAACTCTACGATGCATTGCCAAAGATCGCGCCGCCCGGCGACCCGATCGTCACGCAGCGCCCCACGCCCGCAGCCCGAACAGCGGACGCGCCCTCAGAAAGCGTCCAACATCGTGTTGCGCGTCGCGGGGGTCAGATCAGCTACCTCGGCCGCGAGTTCCTTCTGGGCAAAGCATGGAGAGGTCAACGGGTCACGCTGATCCACACCACCGACGAGGTCGCCGTCTTCGATTCCCGAGGCACTCAAATCGTCACAATCACCTGGCCCACCACGAAACCAATGACCAGCCTCGCGCGCCAGATCGACACCCCACCGCCCCAATAACTGTGTCCACTATGTCCTGAGACTCAACGTCCACTATGTCCTGAGACTTCACACGCCGCGTTGCGCGGATTCTCGCCCACAGACGGAAGTCTCGCGGGATGAGGAACGCCGCGGAGACTCGACGGTGAGACGTGCCGAGCCCGGGGCGGGTGTCAGCGGGACATGAGTGTCGGGGATGCGATCCCGGGGATGGGGGCAGGGGAGTCGCGGGGCGTCAGCGGTGCATCGCCCGGGCGGGCGTCAGCGGGTGAGGTAGTCGGCGACGGTGCCTTCGCGGTCCCACGGCTTGCCGTCGGTGGCGAGGGTGGGGGTGAAGAACGCGGTGCGGCCCTGGATCGTGGTGCGCAGCGACTCGTCCTGCGCCACGCGGTTCGTCGTCGCCTCCACCCAGCCGCGGTAGGTGCCGTCGGTGATGCAGGTCGCGAGCTTCGGGTCCGTCACGCCGGCCTCGCCGATGATGCGGATCATGTCCTCATTGCTGAGGCCCGCGGTGCCCTCCGCGGGCTGAGCCGCGAACATACGCTCCTGCACGTCGAGGAACGAGTCCGGGGCGATGTCGGCCACGCAGGCGGCGGCATTCGCACCGCGGGTGGCGTAGTCGGTGCTGTAAGCCCGATCCACTACGGCCAACGGGAACAGCTCCAGCGTGATCTCACCCGAGGCGACGGCATCGGTCAGGAGCTCCGCGTTCCCTTCCTCGAACGCCTTGCACGCGGGGCAGGCCCAGTCGAGGTAGAGCTGCACGTGCTTCTTGTCGGCGTCGTCGCCGGTCCACACGGTGGCCGTCGGCGACGCGGTCGCGGCGGTCGCCTCAGTGCGCACGGCCGTGATGTTGCCGTCACTGCCCGTGAGCGCGATGCCCCACGACGCCATGTTGGCCGGGCCGGCATCGGTGGTGACGATGTCCTTCGGCTTGAGCGCGATCCCCAGCGCCACCCCGCCCAGGATCAGGACGATCGCCGCCGCGACGCTCGAGGAGATGATGATGCGCCGCCGGCGCATCCCCTTCGCCGCCAGCTCCTGCGTGCGCTTCGCCGCCTCGCGAGCCTCTGCCGCCATGCGGTTCTCCGTCTGAGCGCGGTTGGGGCGCTTGGCCATGGGGACCTCCTCCGTCGAGTCATTGAACCACGGCCCACCTGGCGGAAAACCGTGCGCGTGTCGGCGTCGGGCTGCCGCATCGTCCGCTTCACTGGTCGCATGGCCCGAACCCGTGCACGTGTCTCGAAGCGACAGCTCCGCCGCCAGCAGCGTGCCCCACGCCCGCCGCGGCGGATGCTCAAGACGATCCTGCACTGGGTGGTGCAATTGGGAATCGCCGCGGTCGGCGTATATGCCGTGTTGTGGGGCGGCGATGTGGTCACCCCACTCATGCTGTGGTGTTTCCTTGCCACCACGTACGCCCTCATCACGATGGTCGTGCTGGGGAGGATGGCACGACGCGGAGCCACGGCGGTGGGGGAGAGAGCCCCCATGCCCGAGGCATTCGTTCGGCTGCGCTCGATCCTCACGCTCGTCTTCACCGTTGTCCCCGTGACCATCGGCGTGAGCGCCGCGCTCACCGTCATCTTGTTCGGCAAGAAGACCTTCGTTACTGACGTCATCGGCGTCACCCCCGATGATCTCGGCGGCACGTTCCTCGTGAAGGTCGTGGGGGTCTGGGCGATGATCATCGCCTGGGGCATGCTGCACTGGGGCTTCGCGCAGATGTACGCGCATCGCTCGGAGGCGGTCTGGCCCGAACGTGTGCTGGACTTCCCCGATACCCCCGCACCGACTCTCGTAGACCACGTCTACTTCGCCTACACGCTCGGGATGACCTTCGCCGCCTCGGATGTCGACATCCTGAACACCCGCACGCGATGGACCGCGACGCTGCACTCGGTGCTGTCATTCCTGCTGAACGCGCTGATCATCGCGCTCTCGTTCAACACGATCATGTCGGCGGGATCGAGCTGACGCGCTCTTTCCGCGTCAGCGCACGGAGTCGACGACGGTTTTCCCTGCCGCGCTCACCACTCCCGTGTCAGCGCGGCCCGGAGCTGACGCGCGCAATGCTGCGGCGGAGGTGCTCGCGGCTACCCGCGATCGCCTGCTGCAGCACCTCGGTGAGCCCGGGGTACTCCGCGTGGCCGGCCGGAAGCACCACGAGCTCGCGATCCGCGAAGCCCGCGGCCACACCGAACTGACCCGGCGGCGGGACATGCGTGTCCCACAGCGCCGCCTCGACCCGCACCGGCACGCGGGCGAAGGCGGCCGCGGTGGACGCATCGAACAGTCGCAGCACCTCGCGTGCCTCGGGGTGTTCGCGAACGTACCGTCGCACCGCCTCCCCGCTCCCGTGGCAGGGTGCGGCGAGCCGCTCGTCATACTGTCCGAAACTCGGGACGACGAGCGTCGCACCGACAAACCGGTCATCCCACGGCAGCGCCAGCGCGCCGACACCGCCGCCGAAGCTCTCACCCACCAGATAGTGCGGCAGCTCGCCCCAGAGCTCGTCGGCGATGTTCTGCGTCATCCACAGATCCCGAACGCACGCCCCCAGCACGTAACGCTCGGGATCGTCGATGCCGAACAGCACGTGCACATCCCGCTCTGAGGGAGCGCCCACGCCGGCATTGAGAGCGCCGAGCCCGCGCGCGAGAGGGAACACCGCGGCGGCGTCGTCGGGAACGCGGTCGAACTCGGGTCGTTCCCGACCGCCGTAGCCGTGCGAGTGCACCACGACGACCCGTGGCGCGCGATCGCGCGGACGTGCGACCCAGCCGCCGAGCACGGTCCCGTCGACAGCGGTGTAGTGGATCTCCGCAGCCTCGTGGGCGCTGAACGGCGCGTACTCTCCGACCTCGAAACGGGGGAGGGTCGCGCGCACCCGAGCATTCCACCCCCGCCAAAGATCGGCGAACCCATCCGGCGCGGGAATCGGGGCCACGCGCCGCAGCGCCGCCTCATCGAAGCCGTACGTCCCGTCGATCTCCTCGTCGGGGAACCAAGTCGTGTAGTCGGGAGCGATCATCGACGTACCTCCGGGGTCGGTGAGCTCGGCTGCACGCGCATGGCAGACTGGCCGAGGCAGGTGGAAGAAGGAGTCCGAGTGCTCGTCGAGGAACGCAGGGCGCAGCTGATCGACGCGGTGCGCCGACGGGGCGCGGCCACCGTCGCTGAACTCATCGCGGAGCTCGACGTCAGCGCCATGACCGTGCGCCGCGACATCGACGCGCTCGCGGCCGAGGGACGCCTGCGCAAAGTTCGCGGCGGGGCGACCATCGAGCACGGTGCCGCAGCCAGCAGCACGATCGAAGCGCGACGCGCGCGGATGATCGATGAGAAGCGCGCCATCGCTCGCGAGGCCATGAAGCTCGTCGAACCGGGCATGGTGATCGGCCTGTCCGGAAGCACGACCACCTGGGTGCTCGCGCAGGAGCTCCGTGGGATCGCCGACCTCACCATCGTCACCAACTCACTTCCTGTCGCCGATCTCTTCGCGCGTCCGCAGCGTGCCGACGAACCGTACCTGCAGACCGTGGTGCTCACCGGCGGCGTGCGCACGCCGGCCGATTCGTTCGTGGGGCCGGTCGCCGTTCGCGCGCTGGAGCACCTGCACTGCGACATCGTGTTCCTCAGCGCCACCGGAGTCGACGCGCACGCCGGACTCACCACGGCGAATCTGCTCGAAGCCGAGACCGATCGCGCGCTCGCCGCGGCGGGTCGCGAAGCCGTGCTGCTGGCCGACCACGGCAAATGGGGCGTCGTGAGTCTCACCACGGTCATCGAGCTGGGCCAGGCCGATCGGATCATCACCGACTCCGGAATGCCCGAGGGCGGGCTGGACGTGCTGCGCGGGCTCATCGCCGACGTGCGCGTGGCCGACGTCTCCTGACGCGAGGGCTGGAGGAAAAGCGCCCGTGCTGACCTCGCGCCCGGAGGCGTCGTCCGCGCGCGGGTCCTGTCGCCTCCTGGTTCACCCACTGGCAGTCTCGATGCCCCGCGCGAACTGACAACCGACGTGCGGGTTCCCGGCCTCTCCCGGCGCCGCGCCGGAGCGACGCCGAATCCGACGTTCACCGCTTGGTGCTGGCGCGGGCGATGACACTCGCCTTCACCGTCACGTGCTGCACCGGCATATCGCGACCGGGCGGGGTGCGCATCTGGCGGTCCAGCTCGTCGAGGGCAGCCGACGCGATCGCGTCCTTGTCCGGTGCGACCGTGGACAGCGGTGGAGAGGCGAACTCCGTGGCGCGCACACCGTCGATGCCGATCACCGCCACATCCTCGGGCACGCGGAGTCCCGCACCCTGCAGCGCGCTGATCACGCCGAACGCGATCGAGTCGTTCGAGCAGAAAACGCCATCGAACGTCACCCCCAAGGCCAGCAGCTGGGCGACGCCGCGCGCTCCCTCGGCCGCGGTGAACGCGTCCACCGACACGGTGAGGTCGGCGTCCGTTGCCAGATCGTGTGCGGCGACCGCCTCGCGGTAGCCGGCGTACCGCTGATCGGCCGCATCCGACGGACGCGAGTCGCGCGGGCCGATGAAGGCCACGCGGCGACGGCCCACCTCCGCGAGATGCGCGGTGGCGTCCGCGGCAGCCCGACGGTTGTCGATCGTGATGTGCGTGAACGGGCTGATCTGGATGTGCTCGCCCAGCAGCACGAGCGGCCCGGGGGAGGTGCGACGGGTGAGATCGGCCACGGTGAGAGCGCGCGGGATGTGGATCAGCCCGTCGGTCTCGGGAAGCCCGACACCGTTCGCGATGTCGACCTCCCGCTCGTGGTCGCCCTCGGTCTGCTGGATGAGGATGGCAAGCCCGCGATCGTTCGCGCGCCGACACAGCAGCGCGGTCAGCTCGGCGAAGTACGGCTCCTCCAGGTTGGGCACGGCGAGGGCGATGACTCCGGTGCGCCGACGGCGCTGGGGGAGATCACCCTGTGCTGCTGCGCTCACTGCCCCGCTCCTCGATGCGGCTGCTCGTGATGCCGCTCTTGCACTCACCGTAGCGGGCCGGGCCGGCACACGCGTCACGACTGCACCCGCAGCGCGACGATACGCGCCTCCGGAGCACCATTGGTCGCCGTCACCACGACGCGCAGGGCGTCGAACGGGGTGTCGGGGAGCGGGTGGATCCGGTGGCGATGGCGGTTGTCCGCGACCTCCGCCACGACCCGCCAGCCCGACTCATCGTGGATCTCGATGCGGTAGTCGCGCACGAGCTGCGGCAGCACCTCATCCGGACTGCGGTGGTGGTGCAGAGTGTTCAGTTCCAGGTCCATGTCGTCGTCGAAGACCAGGCGCACCTCGCGGGCGGTCACCGCGGTGTCCCAGTCCAGGCGGAGTTCGGCATCGCCTTTGGCGAGGGGATCGGACGCCCACAGGTTCGGGCCGCCGAACGGACGCTGGTAGCCGCCGATGGCGCGCTCGGGGGCGAGCGCGCGTGACGCAGGCTCGGCGCGGAACACGAGGGCTCGCCCGCGCAACGGCTTGGTGGGCCACTGCACAAGGAGCTCATCGGTGCTGATCGACACGTTCTGGTCGTCGCTGTCGAGGCGGTGCACCAGGGTGAGCGTGCCCGGAGTGAGGGCGTCGGTGTGCACGGTCAGAGCGGGGTTGGCGCGCAGCACCACCACCGCGTTCTGCGGTTCCTCCGGTGCGAAGGCTGCGGGCACCTCGATCCACCGCGCGGGCCCGGCAGACACCGGCACCGTCGCGGCGTGCTCGCGGTGCGCCGGCACGACGTTCTGGCGGCGACCCGTGCTGAACACCTCCACCGTGAGGGTGGTGTCTTCGGACGCCGCGACCCACAGCCGCACCGATGCCAGCACGGGATCCACGGGGATGACGATGCCCAGGTCGTCGGTGAGGGACAGCTCGCGCGCGGTCTCGGGCTCGCCCGCGACGATGCTCCGGCGATACCCCGACGCGGTCACCCGGGCGGCGCGGGCGAGGTCCTCCGGATCCTCGTTGCGCACCCCCAGCACGGAGGCGTCCCAGCGCAGCAGCCGCTGACGCAGGTCCTCGCGCGCGTCGTCGTGCAGCTGGCGCGGCGTGATCCCCCGCTCGATGCACATCGCCGCCGCGGTGCCCGCCGCCTCACCCATCGCGGCACACGTGGCCATCACCCGCGCGGCGCCGAAGGCCACGTGCGTGGCCGAGATGTCGCGACCCGCGAACAGCAGGTTCTGCACGTTCTGCGAGTACAGTGAACGGAAGGGGATCTCGAACAGACCGTCGGAGAAGCGCTGGAGCGCGCCCGCGCCCTCCGCGTACATCCCCGCGGCCGGATGCAGGTCGATGGACCAGCCGCCGAAGGCGACGCCGTCGTCGAACGCGGTCTGATCGATCACGTCGTGCTGGGTCAGCGTGTAGTCGCCGATGAAACGGCGGTACTCGCGCTTGCCCGGGAGATTGCCGATCCACTCGAGGGTGAGGTTGTCGGCGTCGAAGCGCCCAGAGTTCTTGATGTAGTCCCAGATGCCGAGGATCACTCCCCGCAGCTCGTCACGGATGCGCTCGTTGTCGTCGACGATGTCGAGCTCGCCGCCCCACTCGATCCACCAGTAGTGCGCGCCGGAATCGCCGGAGCGGATGACGCGTGACGTCGGGATCGGCGTGCGCGAGATGTCGATGGCGGACTCGGGCGCCACGTACTTGACCGGACGGCCGACGTCCTTCGTGTAGAAGAGGAGCGTGGAGCCGAGGAACTCGCGCGCCGGCTCCTCGGGCGCCCACTCCTCGCCGAACTCGGCGCGTCCCTCCTTGCCGAGGCGGTGGCGTGCGCCCGCGATGGCCCCCACCAGACCGTCACCGGTGCAGTCCAGGACGATGGGCGCGGTGAAGCGGGTGCGGATCTCGCTGCCCATCGTCCACCCCGTGACCGCATCGATGCGGCGCGCGTCCTCCGGACCGGACGCCTCCACCTCGGAGACCTCGGTGTTGAGGAAGAGACGGATGTTCTGCTCGCGGCGCACCGTGTCCAGCACGACGTCGTCCCAGTAGACGGGGTTCCCCTCGGGGTTTCGGAACTGGTTCTCGACGTACAGCTCGCCGATGATCCCGCTCTCGCGGGCCCAGCGCTGATTGCCGTGCGCGGTGGCCCCGCAGACCCAGACGCGCACCTCCGAGGACGAGTTGCCACCGAGGACGGGGCGGTTGTTGATGAGGGCGACGGAGCGGCCCTGCCGCGCTGCGGCAACGGCTGCGCTCACACCGGCCAGGCCTCCTCCGACGACGATGATGTCGGCTTCGACGGTCTGGGTGCGCATGATGGCGGTGTCCTTTCGGGACGGGATGCTGCCGTCTCTGTGGACGATGCAGCGGTGGTGCGAAATCGGGGGCGTGCCCGCCGACGCGCGGCGTCGGCGGGCACCGGGTCAGGCGATCAGCTTCTGTGCGGCCTCGCCCGCGGCCTTCATCGCGTCGGCGGGGGTCGCGGAGCCGACCAGCACGGCCTGCACCTTCTCGGCGATGGTGCTCTCGATCTGCGCGTACTGCGGGTACTGCCAGAACGGGTTGGTGGTCGCCGTCGCGGTGATGCGCTCGCTGAACAGGGAGCCGAACGCATCGGACGTGACGGCGTCGGAGGCGAGCGCCTCTGTGGTCACCGGCGGCAGACCGCGGTTCGCGTAGTCGGCGAGCACGGTGTCGAGGTCGCTCGTGGCCCACTGGCCGAACTCCGCCGCCGTCTCCGAACCTGCGCCGGTGATGACAGCGATCGCGCCACCCCAGACCAGCGCGCGCGGGGTGTCGCCGGACTTCAGGACCGGACGCGAGACGGGCACGAGCTTGTCGGCGAGACTCGCATCCGGCGAGTCCTTGAGCACCGAGCTGCGGCCGACGGGAGCATCGTCGTAGATGGCGGTGCGGCCCTGCGCGAACAGCGAGCGGGCATCGAAGCGATCCACGTCGGCGGCGATCAGGCCCTGGTCGTACAGGCTCTTGTACCAGGTGACGGCCTCGATGCTGGCGTCGTCGCCGATGGTGACTGTGCCGTCCTTCACGAGGGTCGATCCGAACGTCTGCATCCAAATGAGGATGTCCTTCAGCTGTGCCGCCTTCGTCGACGCCGCGTACGGGATGAGCCCGTTGCCGAGTCCCTTGAGCTTCAGCAGGGCGGCCTCGAAGTCGTCGATGGAGGTGGGGAAGGCGTTCGCGTCGATGCCCGCCTTGCCGAGGATCTCGGAGTTCGTGACGAGGCCGATCGCGCCGATCGTCCACGGGAAGGCGTACTGAACGCCCTGGTACTGCGCAGCCTCCAGGGCGGAGTCGGTGTAGCCGCGTCCCTTCGTGAACGCGGAGACATCGGCGAGCTTTCCGAGCGCGGCGAGGGACGCCAGCCACGCCACGTCGACGTGCGCTGCGCCGGTGAACTGACCGCCGCGCACCTGCAGCATCAGCTGGTTGAAGTACTCGTTGTAGGGGAAGGAGGTCTGCTTGATCGAGATGGAGTCCTTCGACTCGAATCCGGCGAGCAGCTCCTTGATGGCCGGCGCCGACGCCTCCTCGGTCAGCGACCAGCTGGCGAACGCGAAATCCGTCGGCTTGGCGGCGCTGCCGGTGGACAGAGCGGTGCCGGGTGCCGCGCCGGATCCGGTGGGAGCGCAGGCGGCGAGCGTGGCGGCTGCGGCGCCGAGGCCGAGCCAGGTGAGGGCCTGACGGCGGGTGATGGGTGTGCGGAGCACGGGGGTCTCGGACATGAGTCCTCCTCTTCGAGGGTGTGTTTGCGATGGGTGGGATCAGCCCTTGACCGCGCCGGCGGTCATACCGCCGACGAGGAAGCGCTGCAGGGCGATGAAGGCGATGGCGACGGGCAGGGACACCACGAGTGAGGCGGCCATCAACTCGGGCCAGGCCGTGGAGGCTTCGCCGATGTAGGTGTTGACCAGGCCGGGAGGCAGGGTCTGCTTGTCGGGACCGGCCAGCGTGAGGGCGAACACGAAGTCGTTCCAGCCGCGGACGAAGGCGAAGAGTCCGGCCGCGATGAGTCCCGGCGCCGACAGCGGCAGGATGATCGAGTGAATGATCCGCAGTCGTGAGGCGCCGTCTACGCGGGCTGCTTCGATCAGCTCGTCCGGGATCGTGTCGAAGAAGCCCTTCAGCATCCAGACACACAGCGGCAGCGTGAACGTGGTGAACGACAGCACCAGCGCGGTGTAGGTGTTCAGCAGGTTGTAGGCCGCGAATACCGTGTAGAGCGTGACCAGCAGGAGCGCCTGCGGGAACATCTGCGAGGCCAGCACGAAGTACATCAGCGACCGGCGTCCGCGGTAGCGGAACTTCGAGAACGAGTAGCCCATGTACGCCGACACCAGCACCGACAGCACGGCGGTGACCACCGAGACGATGACACTGTTGCCGAGATACGTGAACAGCGTCGGGTTGTTCACGAGGGAGGCGTAGGCCTCGAACGAGATCTCGCTGGGCCACAGCCGCGGCGGAAAGGCGAACACCTCGGTGCGCGGGGTGAGGGATGTGGCCAGCAGCCAGTAGATCGGCAGCAGGGCGAAGCCGCCGCAGATGATCACGGCGATCCACGCGCTGATTCGGACGCCGCGACTCTCGGAGCGGAGTGGGTTGGCGCGACGCTGGCGCGGGGTGGCGGTACTCATCGGGATCTCCGTGATGGTGGCGGGGGCGGGACGTTCGGTGATGGTCATCACTTCTCCCCCTTCTCCGAGAAGCGCACGTACACGACGACGAGACCCATCAGCAGAATCATCCAGAGCAGGCCGAGCGCGCCGGCGTGGCCCAGGTCGAAGCCGTGGAAGGCGGTGTCGTAGACGGCCGTGGCGAAGGTCTGCGTGGAACCGGCGGGGCCGCCACCGGTGAGGACGTAGATGATGTCGAAGTGCTGGAAGTTCCAGATGAACTCCAGGAGCAGGACGAGGCCGATGATGCCGCGGATCTGGGGAACGGTGATCGAGAAGAAGCGGCGGATGGTGCCGGCGCCGTCGATCTCGGCCGCTTCGTGCAGTTCCTTCGGCACGGTCTGCAGGCCCGCGAGCAGCATCACCATCATCCAGGGGAACGACTGCCAGGTCTTGGCGACGATGACGGCGATCATCGCCGTGGTGGGCTGCGCCAGCCACGCCTGCGGCTCGCTGATCACGCCGAGCGCCTGCAGAAGAGCGTTCATCACGCCGTAGTTGGCGTTGAAGATCCACATCCAGAGGAACGAGACGACGACGCCGGGGATGAGCCACGGCAGGAGCATCAGTCCGCGAAGCGTCTTGCCGCCGGGGATCCGCGTGTTCAGGGCGAGGGCGAGCGCCATGCCGATGATGAACGGGAAGATCGTCGTTCCCAGCGTGAAGACGAGGGTCTGACCCAGCAGCCGGGCGAAGTCGCCGGTGAGGATGTCGACGATGTTCTGCAGGCCGACGAACTCGCGACCAGGGAGCACGAGGCTCTGCTTGAAGAACGCGGTCACCAGTGCGGTGACGAGCGGATAGACCACGACCGCCAGCAGCAGCGCGAGACCGGGAGCGGCCAGGAGAACGGCGAACATCCCGTCGGAGATTCGACGAGGTTTGGTTTCTTTTGTGATGTTCTGTTCTCTATTGAGGGTGAACGTCATGGGAGTTCCTCGGCGTCGAGGGGGCGCTACGCGACGATGCGGCGGTTGACCCGGATGATCAGTGGAGTTTTCAGCATGCCGGGGTGCATAGGCGTCCGTCAACTCCAGAGTGACTACCGATTGGTATTGGTGTGTATTGATTGAAAATGGTAAAGAATGAGTTGGAGCATCCCCGTCGCCGTGAACGCTGGGTGGCAGCGCGGGCGACAGCGCCGCTTCGGTGCCTGTCGGGACGACGGCTGCTTCGGCTGCCGTGCGAGCACACTCCTTCGTTGCTGGGCGCGTCGCGACCTGCCACCGGCATCCCCGCGCTCGCGGAGGAAGGCGGTCGTGGGGTCCCCGACATCACCAGCGATGCGCGACGTGTCGGCGGCGCTCAGTTCACCGGGGTCGAGGGTGACCCCGCCGGGTTCCGTCGTCGGGATCGCTCAGGTCGCCGGCGTCGGGGATGACGCTCGCTGGGCGTCCGTCGTCGGTGTCGTTGCGAGGGGTGTCGTGGCGAGGGGCGTCGTGGCGAGGCGGAGTATCGAAGCATCGGCGTCGGGCGTTGCTGCTCAGGTGTTTTGCGTTCTGGTCTCACAAGATGTTCATGGGAACCCGCGGTCCGACAATTGTTGAGACCAGTCGACAGGTTGGTCTCAATAAGTGGCGGATGGTGGCGGTAGACGAGCACTTTCTGAGACCAGCGGCGGCGTTGCCCGGATTGCGCCGCCGGATTGCGCCGGCGGGTTGCGCCGCGGGATCGCGCCGGTGGGTTGCGCCGCCTGGCAGCGACCGGGGGTGTATCAGCCGAGGAGGCCACGGATGTCGGACGCTGTGAGCTCGCCGGCGAAGAGGTCGCCGCCGTCGATGACCTCGTCGAAGAGCCGCTGTTTGCGCTCGCCGAGGGCGAGAACCTTCTCCTCGATGGTGTCGCGCGCGACCAGCCGGTAGACCATCACCGGCCGCGTCTGACCGATGCGGTGCGTGCGGTCGATGGCCTGAGCTTCGGCGGCGGGGTTCCACCACGGATCGAGGAGGAAGACGTAGTCCGCCTCCGTGATGGTGAGTCCGACTCCGCCCGCGCGCAGACTGATGAGGAAAACGGGAGCTTCGCCGGCCCGGAAGTCCTCGATCACCGCGGAGCGTCGTCGGGTGGCGCCGTCCAGGTATTCGTGATCGATTCCCGCCGCGGTGAGTCGTTCGCGCACGAGCGCGAGATAGCCCGTGAACTGGCTGAACACGAGCGCCCGGTGTCCTTCGGCTGCGAGGTCGGAGATGCGGTCGATCAGCTCGTCGAGCTTCGCCGACGGAATCTCCTGCGGCGCCTCTTCGCCTTCGGTGGGGATGAGTCGGGGATCGAGGGCGAGCAGGCGCAGCAGGGTGAGGGAGCGGAACACGATGAACCGGTTGCGGTCGAGGTCTTCGACGAGGTCCAGCAGCTTCTGCCGCTCGCGCTGGAGGTATCGGTCGTAGAGCGCGCGATGCGCGGGATCGAGGTCCACGTGCACGATCTGCTCCGACTTCTCCGGCAACTCGGAGGCGACGTTGGCCTTGGTGCGTCGAAGCAGAAGAGGCCGCAGGCGACGACGCAGCTCGCCGATGCGCTCCGCGCTGTGCGCCTTGATGAATCGGTTCGCGAACGTGATGCGTGACGCGAACAGACCCGGCGCGACGATGCGGAAGATGGCCCAGATATCGGTGAGCGAGTTCTCCAGCGGGGTGCCGGTGAGCGCGATGGTCATCCGAGCGTTCAGTTGCCGCGCCGCCTCGTGCACCTGGGAGCCGGGGTTCTTCACGTACTGCGCTTCGTCGAGCACCACACCCGCCCACGTGCGCGCGGTCAGACGATCGGCCTCGAGACGGAGGATCGCGTAGGAGGTGATCACGACGTCGGTGTCGGTGGGGATCTCATCCTTCGTGCTGGCGATCACGGCGACCCGCAGGTGCGGAGCGAATCGGGCGATCTCGTCCGACCAGCCGCCCACGACCGAAGTCGGAGCCACCACGAGGAACGGCGATCCGGTTCCTGCCGCGTGGACGAGCAGCGCGATGGTCTGCACCGTCTTGCCGAGTCCCATGTCGTCGGCCAGCACCCCGCCGAGCCCGTGATCCCAGAGGTGGGCGAGCCAGCGGAAGCCGTCCAGCTGGTAGGGCCGAAGATCGGCCTGCAGCAGCGGCGGAGCGTCGATCGGTGCGGGCGGTTGGGTGAGCGCCCGCGCAGCGCGACGCCACTCTCGCGCCTCCGGGGTCTGGTCAGAGGTGTCCTCGAAGGGTTCGAAGAGGTCGGCGCGCGTGCGGGGAACGATGGCGCCGGTCTCCCACTCGCGCAGCTGCGTGCCTTCGTCGATGAGTTCTCGCAGCGCGTCGAACACGGGATGATTCAGCGACAGCCAGCTCTTGTCGACCATGAGCAGCTTGTCGCGCCCGCGGCTGAGCGCGGTGAAGATGTCTTTGAGAGCGACCGTGTACGGGCCAATCAGAACCACGAAGCCCAGATCGAACCAGTCGTTGTCGCCTTCGCGGGGCACGGCGCTGAACTGGAGCGTGGGATCGTCGCGGCGATGCACGTACCCGGGGTCTTCGCCGTGGCGTTCCACGATGATCCCCGAGGCTTCGATGACCGGGATGCTCTCGGTGACGAATGCTGCGGCTTCCGCACCCTCGAGACGAGGTTGGAGAGGGATCGGAAGTTCCAGTTCCGGTGGATCGGCCAGTGGTTTCCATCGTGTGCCGGTGCGCGTGCCCCACCGGGTGGTGAGTGCGTCATCGTCGAAGTGCACCTGCAGCACCGTGGCAGTGGTGATGTCGGGGACTTTCACGCCGCGGCCGGTGACGGGGAGCCGTGCGGCGAGGTCGGGGAGGTAATGCTTTAGAAACTCGGTGACATCCTCGCCCGGGATGCGGAGGAAGGGCTGATCCCAGCGGAGGACGTCGGTGGCTTCCGCGCTGACGGGAGCGAGCAGCACGTGCAGGCCGCCGTGGAACTCACACCGGTAAAGACCGTGATCGCCGATGGTGCCGGTGGGAATGATCGACTCGCTGTTCACCCGCACCTCCGGCGTAAGGCGCAGCGACTCGGTGCCCGCATCGCGGACGAGCTCGAGGTGGACCTCGGCGGTGTCGGCGACGCGGACATCGGTCGAGCGCTTGCCGGTGACGAAGGGGATGCCGAGGCCCGCACCCTCCGCGAGCAGGGGCCAGAGCAGCGGACTGGCGAAGTCGTCCAGGTAGAGCCAGTCCGACTCCGTCGCGCGAAATCCCTCCGTGCGATTGCGATGCAGCGCGACGAACTGACCGAACCAGTTCACGTGGCGCCGATCCAGGTGCAGGCGCTCATGCTTGTGTTTCAGTGAGCTCCAAGTGACCTGGCCGGTGGTCCAGTTCCCTGCCGAGCTGCGCAGCGCGGGACGGACGGCGAGTCGTTGGATGCCCCGAGCGCGCACGGCATCCGCCGGCTTGGCCTGCGGGGCGGTCCACTGCGCTCCGGTGCGCGTGAGTGTTCGGAGCTGGAAGAGGAGGCCGACCGTGGCGAACTCCTCTTCATCGGGCGCAGGAGCGAGCTGATCCTTCCAGTCCGATCCCGCCCCCGCCATGCCTCGATTCTCTCAGCGGCTTCCGACATTGAAGCGTGCTGCGCTGCGGGTCGAGGTGTCGGTGGGGTGGCGTGAAAGAACACACACGAGCCGTGTCGACGCAGGTGAACCGCCTCGGACACGGCGATACCGCGCGCGCTCTGTGTCCGCTGTCCGTCGCCTCAGCGCGGATCGGTGGACAGGATCGCGTACGTCATGCTGTCCATCCACTCACCGGAGCGATGGAGCGAGCTGGCGCGGCTGTACTCCTCGCGCTGCATCCCGAGCCGCTCCATCATGCGCCACGAGGGCTCGTTTGCGGCGAAGCAGGCGGCGATCACGCGATGGGCTCCGAGCTGATCGAACGCCGCGTTCATGACAGCGTGCACGGCTTCGGTCGCGTATCCCCGGCGGGTGTACGCGGGATCCAGCACCCATCCGAGTTCGACCTCGGCATCGCGGCCGCGGTCTCTTACCTCGGCCTGCGCGTAGGCGTCACTGCGTCGCAGCATGAGGTCGCCGATCACCTGAGGCTCGTCGCCCGACAGCTCCACGATGAGCGTGAGGGCGAGGCGCTCCGGGGCGCTGAAGTGGTACTCGAACTCGACGAAGGACTGCGGTGCAGCGGTGATCCACTCGTACACGTCGGGGAGACTCCGGTACTTCCAGACGGCGGCAGCATCCGCGGCAGTCGCCGGGCGGATCAGCAGGCGTTCGGTGCGCAGCGGCCACGCGATCTCTGTGCGCTCGTCGGTCGGATCGGGGATCTCAGCACTCACCGGCTCAGAATACGTCCCCGAATACCCCGCGACTTCTCCCTCGCGGCCTCGTCCCGCAGCCCATTACTCGCGGCCCCTGCGCCGCAACCCATAGGTCGCCCGTAATTCGCGGCCCCGGCCCGCGATCCATCCCTCGTGACCTCGGCCCCGCGACCAGTAACCGCGTCTCCTGCCGCGCAGCCCATAGCTCGTGACCTCGGCCCGCCGACCCCTAACTCGCGACTCCGGCGCCGCAACCCATAACCCGCGAGACTTCCGTCTGTGGGGGACAATCCACGCAACGCGCCGATTGTCGCCCACAGACGGAAGTCTCGCGGGAGGTGTGTGAGTCAGTACCAGTTGGTGGCCTGGGAGTGGCTCCAGGCGGCACACGGAGAGCCGTAGCTGCCGTTGATGTACTGCAGGCCCCAGGTGATCTGCGTCGTGGCGTTGGTCTCCCAGTCGTCGGCGACGGTGGCCATCTTGTCGCCGGGGAGCGACTGCGGGATGCCGTAGGCGCCACTCGGGTTATACGCCTGGTAGTTCCAGCCGGACTCCTTGATCCACAGCGACTCCAGGCACGAGAACTGGCTTTCGCCCCAGCCGTACAGCGACGACGCGAGCTCGCGCGCGGTTGCCTTGGCACCCTCGGGGGTGTTCGCGGCGGCCTGCGCTTCGGCTGCGGCCTGTGCTGCTGCGGCGGCCGCGGCTTCTGCGGCCTGCTGCGCGGCGAGGACCTCGGCATCATGCTGGGCCTGCGCATCGGCGAGCCCGGCGCGGTACGTCGCAGTCTGAGCTGCCAGCTCCGTCGTCTCCGCGGTGATGTGGTCGGTGACGCCCAGCACGAGCTGACGGGGAAGGGTGCGAACCTCTGCGTGATCGACGAGCACGGTGCTCAGCGCCGACGAGTCGGGAGCGGGCACGGTGACAGTGAGACCGGAGGCGGTCACCTCATCGCGCGCGGCGGCGGCATCCGCGATGGCCGCCTCTGCTGCATCGAACACCTCGGAGGCGGGGGAGTTGTCGACGGACGCCAGGATGTCCGTGTTGATCGGCGCGACGGGGCTGATGACCTCCGGTGATGCGGCCAGTCGAGCGGGTTCCTGCGAGGCGAGGGCCGGCGCGGTTCCGGCGGCGAGGCCGGTGACGACGCCCAGGCCGATCGCGATCACTGTGCGGAGCCGGTGAGGGCGACGTGTCGGTCGGTGTGAGTCGCGATAAGTGCGTCGCGACGCGAGGGCGGGATCGGTCGAAGCGAAAGAAGTCATGATCTCCAGCGGACAGGGGGTCAGGGCGCGCCGGTTCAGGGAGGGTGGCACGGTCGCTCGGGTGCGACTCAGCGAGCCTCAACGGCCGTCTTTTGTGGGACCTGGACGAAGCCTGGGAGGAAAATGCAACCCGTCACGTCGAATCGTTATGTCACGGTTTGGTAACAGGACCGCGTTGGAGTGGACATTCGCGTGCGCCGAGAGCCGCCGCGATCGCAGTGAGCGACAGGGATCGCGAGGGGTCTGGTGTCGACGGGATCGCTCCCGCGGGGTGCTCGGTTGCGAAAAGGCCTGATCGTTTGAGAAGAGAGTTGAGGGTTCGCGCAAAACCGCGGAGCGTTGTGCGCGAAATCCAGGATCGAGCACTCCGTGCGCGGGCCTGCGCCGTCCTCGCGTGGACGTTCCCGGCGCGGCTGAGACCTGGCGGGGTGCCATGCCGCGAGGCAGGTTACGGCTGGAGTCGGTGGGTTCGCGTCGCTGGACGGAAACGAGTGTCACGAAACGAGGAAATATCGTCCGACTCTCCACGCTCGGCGGCGTTTCATCCTCCGTTGGCGACAATGTCCTCGTTTCGCGTCATGGCGCGCCGGGGTCGACGCCGACAGACCGCCTTGCTGCACGCCGCCCGCCGACGGCTGCGGTCCGCAAACGGTCGCGTGGACGTTCCCGGCGCGGCTGAGACCTGGCGGGGTGCCATACCGCGAGGCAGGTCACGGCTGGAGTCGGTGCATTCACGTCGATGGATGGGGGCGGGCGTCACGAAACGAGGAAATATCGTCCGACTCTCCACGCTCGGCCGCGTTTCATCCTCCGTTGACGAAAATGTCCTCGTTTCGCGTCATGGCGCGCCGATTCGAGCACCGACGGAGTGCACTGAGATACGCCGACGGTCGTCGTCCCCAGTCCGCGGGCCCCAACGCGTCGGACTACCGCCGATGCGCGTGCGCGGCGCGGGCGCGCTCGACGTCGTCGAGGTGATCGTTGAACCCGCGGGCAGCCACGGTGGGAAGCCCCGCATCGATCGACGCGCGCAGCGCCGCCGCGAACGCCTCGCCCGAATCGGCGAGCGGATAGAACGGCAGAGCGGCGGCGATCAGCTTGCCCATCGCCTGACCGGAGCGTTGCGCGAGCGCAGCGAGTTCCCGCGGCGCGTTCACGATCCACGGCGCGACGAGATCCGCTTGCCCCGTTCCCCAGAGGCCGAGGGCGGCCGAGCTCAGCTCGCGGTTGGTGAGTTCACCGCTGACCAGCCGCTCGGCCCAGGTCGCCTTCGCCGCTGTGTCCGCCAGGGCTGCGCGGGCGCGGATGGCGGCGTGCGCGCCGGACGTGGTGTTGTCGCGGGCGGCTTCCGGATCGATCGCCGACGCGTCACCCAGCTCGGCCAGCCGTGCCACGAGGAGCCACCGCAGCGCCTGATCCTCCGCATACTGGAGACGTTCGTGCAGTGCCCTGGCATCGACGGCGGTTCGTGCGAACAGCCGGGCCGCGGCTGCCTCGCGAAGCGGATCACCGGAAGCCAGCACCGCGTCGGCGAGAGCCGCGAGCTGCTCCAGCACCGCGGGCAGGTCGTCGCGACGGCTGTGCGTGATCGCAGTGCGCAGCACAGCCGCGCTCGCACCCTCGAACACGGTCGGGTCGGTGTCGCCCACCAGCTGCGAACCGGCCAGCGCGACGAGGGATGCCGCCGTGCGTGCGCCACGCTCCACCTCGGCGACCGCGGTGGACCACAGCAGAGCGCGCGTGAGTGGCGATGCGATCGCGCCGAGCACCTGCTCGAGACCCGCGCGCGATTCGGCGTCGAGGTGCAGTTCGGCGTAGGTCTCGTCGGCGGAATTCGGCACGACGACGAGCCCCGCGAAGGAGGGAAGGCGCACAGGCTCATCGGCGAGATCGACGAGCTCCTCCTGCACCACCGACCCGTCTTCCGAGAACCCGGTGACATGGAATCGGTGCGGGCGCGAGCCGACGCGCGTCAGGACCGGAACATCCCCGTCGCGGGTCACGACGATCGTGTCGAACCCGGTGGTGCGCAGCCAGAGATCCGCCCACGCCCGCACATCGCGGTCTGTGGCGGAGTCGAGCGCGCCGAGGAAGTCGGCCAGCGACGCGTTGCCGAAGGGATGCGCGGACAGGTGACGGTTGACCCCGCGCAGGAAGTCCTCTTCGCCGAGCCACGTGACCAGCTGACGCAGCACCGCGTTGCCCTTCGCGTACGTGATCATGTCGAAGTTCGAGAACGCGGTATCCACATCGGGGAGGTTCTCCGCGTCCTCCGCGATGGGGTGCGTCGACCGACGCGAATCGGCCCGATATGCCGTGGGCTTGCGACCCAAGGCCGCCGCCGTCCAGAGGGACGTCCCGCTGGCGCGACCGCCGACCTCGTAGCCCATGTAGTCGGCGAAGGACTCGTTCAGCCACGAGTCCTCCCACCACCGGAACGTGACGAGGTCGCCGAACCACATGTGCGCCATTTCGTGCGCGATCACGGAGTTCATACCCGCCTGCTCCACCGCGGTCGGCTCGCCGGGAGTGAGGTACTCGTCGCGGAACGATACGCACCCGGGGAACTCCATCGCTCCCCAGTTCAGGCCCGGCGTGAACACCTGCTGGTAGTCCTCGAAGGGATACGGCTCGTCGAAGGCGGACGTGTAATACGCGAACGCGGCGGACGTGATCGCACGCAGTCGATCGATCTCGCGCCGCAGCTGCGGCTCCTGGGAGGCGCGGGCGTGCCAGCCGAACGGCAGCGATCCGCCCTCGGCGAGCGCGTACGGCTCGTCCCACTCGATGGAGACGAACGGGCCCGTGCAGAAGAAGAAGATGTACGACGAGAATGCGGGCGTCGGACGGAAGAACCACGTGTCTTCCTCGCGGCGGTCGAACCGCCCGTTTGCGAGCACGGTAGCGTTCGACGGCGCGGTGACCGATACGGTGAACGTGGACTTGAGGTCGGGCTGATCGAAGCACGGCAGCACCCGCTGGGCGATATCCATCGCGGTGTAAGCGCTGACGTACCGCTCACCGTCGGCCGGATCGGTGACCGCCGTCATGCCGTCGCCGTCGGTGACGTAGGGCATCGTCGCCCGAACCCGCACCTCGTTGCGGGCGGACAGATCGCTCAGCACGATGCGCTGTCCGTCGTACGACGCCGGCACTCCGTCGACGATCACGTCTTCAGCCCCTACGAGCTCGAGGAACGACGACGACCCGGGCGTCGCGCACGAGAAGGAGATCGTGACATCGAACGCGTACCGATCGGTCGAGGTCACATCAAAGTGGGCGACGGTGTCGACCTCACTGATGAGCTCGGCACGGACACGGGCTTCCTGCAACGTCAGAGACACATGTCGAGGCTATGCGATGGGGCCGACATGCCCCCGGCGGCAGGCCCGCGCGACAGCGGATGGATCACCCCAGTCGTGCGCGCAACGCGCCCGCAACCTCGAAGATCCAACGCCACCGCGCTTCGTCAGCGAACTGTAGCGGCGTGTTCCACATGAGTTGCGCGAGCCCATCGCGGATCACCAGATCCGCCGTGAAGCGGCTGAGAAGCTCGAGCAACTCCGGATCCATCAGAGCAGTGGCACGAGTCAGGTCTTGACGCCAGGTCCAGAGAGTGAACCTCGTGCCGTTTGCCGCTTCCAGTTCGGCGC
This sequence comes from Microbacterium gorillae, assembly GCF_050990725.1. Classification (GTDB taxonomy): domain Bacteria; phylum Actinomycetota; class Actinomycetes; order Actinomycetales; family Microbacteriaceae; genus Microbacterium; species Microbacterium gorillae_A. Next base: position 4,266,690 of record NZ_CP158844.1, on the reverse strand, counting down.
TTTCGCGGATGTGGCCGACGGTGGTCAGCGTTCCGCCCTGCCACGGGGCATTCTTCGCGCCAGCGTCGAGCACGAAATCCAGGCCTGACGACCCGAGCGGTATGCGCACGTATGCGCAGTTCTTGACCGTGTGCATGCCATTGCGCCCCGGCAGCGTGTGGAGGATCCGTCCCACCTCCACGGCACCATCGCACCACCGGCTCACGTTGAGAAGTCGCGGAGACGGCAGGGAGTCGTCCACCAGCAAGTACCTGCGATACAGCGGATCGGGCATCTCCGCGATGGGCTCTACCTCGTTGGCAGCGTAAAACTCAGCCAACCGCCAGCGCGTCTCGGGCCCAGTGCGAAAGGAGTGCACTTCGCGACGCACCAACCAGACAACCAAGAGCAGCGTGGGCACGAGGACGACTCCGGAGGGCAGCCACCACCACGGCGATCCCCCCGACAGCGTTCCCAGCGCGAAACATCCGGCAAACAGCAGACCGAGAACGATCACGACCAGCACGGCACAACCCGTGGCGGCGACGCCGCCCAGCCGTGAGACTCCCGAACGGCGCTCGGATTCGCGCACGGCCGCGGCATCGAGCGGACGCGTGAGCGGCTCGAAGTTCACGGCATCGAGTCCGGGGAGCATGACCCCAGGGTATCCAGCGCCTTCGGCTACGTTCGACGAATGACCGCAATGCCGAAGCCGTGGGCCATCGTGTCCAGTGAGCGCCTCATCGACGACCGCTGGCTCCATCTCCGCGCCGACACGTGCATCGACGGTGCCGGACGGATGATCGCGCCGTACTACATCCACGAGTCCGCCGACTGGATCTCGGTGTTCGCGATCGACGAGGACGGCTGCGCGGTGGTGCTCGATGAGTATCGCCCCACGGGCGTGGCTCGCCGCGCGCGGGCGCTGATGTCGCGAGCGCATGAGCGTGCGGTGAATGAATGAGTGTCGTGCCGGAATGCGCATGGATGCGGCGCATGTTCCTGCGCTCGCGACGTGACCCGGTGCGCCGTCGGGCGTGACGGCGGTTCGGTCGTCGTCGTGCGGGCGGCGATTCAGCCACCCTGCCCGGGAAGGGCACGCACCGCGTGTGCAATGCCTCCCGCGGCGCACGCGTCGGCCAGGCGCTGCGTGGCCGTCTGGAACTCCTCGCCGTTCAGATCCGCACCGTCCGCCGCAAGCTTGCTGACCGTGGTGGCCGCGGCGGTAACCTCCCCGTGCGCCTCTCCTGTCACGATCGTGGCCCACGAATCCCGCAGGACGAGCTCGACGGCGGAGAACCCGGCCTCATCGATGTCACCGTTCGCGAGCCGGAACTCCGACCTCCACGCGGTCCCGGAGATCTCCAGCGCATGTCCGCACGTGAGTGCGTCGCCGGCGCTCGCCGTGATGACTTCTGCTCCCGCGGAATCTGGAGCCAACGTGGCGACTTCTCCGGCAGCCGATGGCGATGCACTGTCCGCCGTGTCCGTGCCGTCTGCCGTCTGGTTCGAGCATCCTGTCGTGATGAGCGTCGTCATCACGAGTGCCGCTGCCGCGAGCGTGACCCTGCGCTTCATGAGTCCCCCTGACTCTGATTCGATTGTGCAGCCGACACTGTCACACGCGGGGGCGTCGCCGCTAGTCCAGGGCCCCGAGACCCGGCGCGCCGCGGCGTTTTGACAGCGCGTCCGGGGACCCGTGTCGGTGCCCCTCGCTGGGTCCGCGAGGTGTTCGGCGTCAGCTTGCGTTCTGCGCGGCGAGGCTCCAGACCTCGGGCATCGCCTGCTCGTCGTCGCCGTCACGGAACGTCTTGAAGTGATCCACATGGCGACCGATGAACGCCTGCCAGCGGGCATTCGCCTCGTCCGTGGCGAGTGCACGGATCGCGGCGGCGAAGTCGTCGCACTCCACCAGGTGGAAGAGGTCGCGACCGCTGCGCCAGATCGTCCAGTCGTGGATGCCGATGCGTGCGAAGGTCTCCGCGAGGTCGGCGGGGATCGTGGCGTGATCGGCTTCGTACTCGGCTTCGGCACCGGGACGCAGGACGGAGTGCAGGGCGACGCGCATGTTCTTCCTTCGCGGGTTCAGCGGCCGACGAGGTCGGCGACGGAGTCGATGATCTCGGACGGACGGAACGGGTAGCGCTCCACCTCGGCGGGGTCGCTGATGCCCGTCATCACGAGGATCGTGTGCAGCCCCGCCTCGATGCCGGCGACGATGTCGGTGTCCATGCGGTCGCCGATCATCGCGGTCTTCAGCGAGTGAGCGCCGATCTGATTGAGCGCCGTGCGGAACATCATCGGGTTGGGCTTGCCGACCACATAGGGCTCCTTGCCGGTGGCCTTCGTGATCAGCGCCGCGAAGGCGCCGGTGGCGGGCAGCGGACCCTCGCGACTCGGGCCGGTGGCATCGGGGTTGGTCGTGATGAATCGCGCGCCGCCGTCGATGAGTCGGATCGCGCGCGTGATGGCCTCGAACGAGTATTGACGTGTCTCGCCGACCACCACGTAATCCGGCTTCGTGTCGGTCATGATGTAGCCCGCCTCGTGCATGGCCGTGGTGAGTCCGGCCTCACCGATCACGAACGCGCTGCCGCCCGGGTGCTGCTGCTTGAGGAACTCCGCCGTCGCGAGCGCCGACGTCCAGATGTGTTCCTCGGGAACCACGATGCCGCTGCGCTTGAGGCGGGCGCTGAGGTCGCGACGAGTGAAGATCGAGTTGTTGGTGAGCACCAGGAACGGGATCCCCGCGGCCTGCCATTGCGCCAGCAGTTCGGCGGCGCCGGGGATCGCCGAGTTCTCATGGACGAGCACGCCGTCCATGTCGGTCAGCCAGCACTCGATGTCTTCGGGACGCGCCATGTGCCCAGCATATGGCGCGTCCCGTCGGTCAGTCCGCCCAGCCCTCCAGAACGATCTTGCCGACCGTACGTCCGGTCGCGATCGCAGCGTGTGCGCGCTCCAGCGAATCGGCGCTGATCGTTCCGAGATTCGTGGTCGATGTGGCGCGGACGACACCCGAATCGACCAGGCCGGCGACCTGATCGAGGATCCACTGCTGGTGACGGGAATCCGGCAGGAACAGGGGATCGGTGAACATCAGCTCCCACAGCCAGGCGATGCTCTTCTGCATCAGCGGCGACACGTCGCGGGGGCCGTTGTCGATCGCGACGATGGTTCCGAACGGTGCCACCACCCGCGCATAAGTCTCCACCTGACCCGACGAATGCGCGGTGAAGAGCCAGGACACGCCTCGCGGCGCGAGCGCCTGGACCTGAGACGCGAGGTCGCCGTGGTGATCGACGACCTCGTGGGCACCCATGGTGCGGGCCCAGTCCGCGTTCGCCGCGCTCGCGGTGGCGATCACCCGCACCTCCGGTGCCAGGGTCCGCACCAGCTGCGTCAGGATCGAGCCCACGCCACCCGTGGCGCCCACGACGAGAAGGTCACCGGCCGACTCACGCTTCAGCCCGAACCGATCGAACGCCGTCTCCCACGCGGTGAGCGCGGTGAGCGGGAGCGAGGCGGCCTCGCCGAACGTCACGCTGCGCGGCTTGTGGCCCACCAGTCGGGACGCGACGCGCTGAAATCGCTGATTGCTTCCCGCCATCGCCAGGCTGCCGGCGTAGAAGACCTCGTCGCCGACACTGAATCCGTCGACGCCCGCACCGACGGCCGTCACGACCCCGGCCGCGTCGTAGCCCAGGATGCCGAAGTCGCCCGCCGGCGGCTGGGAGCGGCGCATCACGTCCACCGGATTGACCGACACGGCCTCCACGCGGACGACGAGTTCGCCTGACTCGGGCACGGGGATCGCGCCCTGCCGTGCTTCGAATGCGCCCGGCGCGAGCGACTCGGAGAATCCGATCATGGTGTTGGTCTCTGCGTTCATGCGCTCAGAGTTCCACGGGGCGTGGGGGCGACGGCCGGATCGTCGGAGAGCTGGCCCGGAACTGTCGAACTTTGGCCCTCGAGCGGCTGATCGGCAGTGGCTGGTTCAGAACCGATCGATAGAATCGGGTCATGCGCTCCCATTCGCCGCACCGCGTGGTCGTCCTCGCCCAGGACGGCGCGTATCCGTTCGAGATCGGCATCCCCGCGCGGGTCTTCGGAGCCGCCGACGGCGCCTACGAAGTCTCCCTCGTCACCCCGACCGGTGGCCCGATTCGCACGAACGCCGGATTCGATGTGGTTCCCACCACCGAAACGCGAGCTCTGGCCGACGCGGACACGGTCATCGTCACCCCGATCGACACATCGCTCCTGCGGCGTCAGGCTACCGATGACGTGCGCGCGGCGCTGGCCCTGATCCCCCGGAGAGCACGGATCGTGTCCATCTGCACCGGGGTGTTCACTCTCGCCTCGGTGGGGCTGCTTGCTGGGCGCACCATCACGACCCACTGGCAGTGCGCGGAGCTGTTTCGCGAGTGGTATCCGCACGTCACCGTGGACGAGAACGTCCTCTTCGTGGATGGCGGCGACATCCTGACGTCGGCCGGCGTCGCCAGCGGCATCGATCTCTGCCTGCACCTGATCCGGGTGGATCACGGAGCCGAACTCGCGAATCGCGTCGCCCGGCGGTGCGTGGTGGCCCCGCATCGCGATGGCGGACAGGCGCAGTTCATCGAACGGCCGGTCCCGGAGGTGGCTGACGCTTCGACGAGTCGCGCCCGTGCCTGGGCGCTGGAACACCTGGATGAGCCGCTCACCATCACGCAGCTCGCGCGCCACGCGCTGATGAGCGAGCGGACCTTCACGCGCCGATTCCGCAGTGAGACGGGACTTTCGCCGCGCCAGTGGCTGACGCGCCAACGGCTGACGGCGGCCCGAGAGCTGTTGGAGCGCACCGACCTGGGGATGAGCGACATCGCGGCTGCGGTGGGATATGCGACGCCCACATCGCTGCGCACCCATCTGGTGTCTGCGCTCGGTGTTTCTCCGACGACGTATCGACGGCGGTTTCGCACCTCGCGTCCGGGGGCCGGCGTCCGCTGAGGGCTCGCCCCGCACGGTGCGCGGGCTACTGCAGCGCGAGCGGAGAGTGCGCTGTCGTGGGCACCGCGATTGTGCGGATTCGGGACTGCGCGCTGAGTGGTGCATCACGACCGCGGTGCGAGAGCGAGGGATGGCGATCCGTGCGCGCGCGGGGAGAATGCGCTGTCGCGAACGCCACGGTGTGCGGTGAGGCCCGTGCGTCCGGGGGCCGCTACGTGTTGAGTCTCGGGTGCCCACGAGCTTGCGTGGTGCGTTGCGAGGTCCGGTCGCGATGCGATGCGGCAGAGCGGATGTCGCGACGCCGGTGCGTATGCCGCAGCGAGCACGCCGAGCGGGATACTGTGGCACCGTGGCGCGAACGGATCCTGCCTGGGACACGGAGCACCTGCCGGATCAGACGGGGCGGGTGTTTCTCATCACGGGTGCCACCGCGGGGCTCGGCTTCTTCGCCGCAGCACAGCTCGCGCGCACCGGGGCTCACGTCATCCTGAGCGGTCGCAATCCGAATCGCCTCTCCGCGTCTCGTGCGGCCATCATGCGTCGGGTGCCAGAAGCATCGACTGAGTCGATCCTCCTTGACGTCACCAAGGGCGGATCGATCCGCTCTGCGGCGGCCACCCTGCGCTCACGTGAGCGGCTGGACGGGATCATCTTGAACGCCGGCGTTGTGCATCCGCCCAAGCAGCGTGAAGAGGCCGAAGGGCACGAACTGGTGCTGCAGACCAACGTGCTCGGTCACTTCGCCCTCGGGGGTGAGCTTCTTCCGGCGCTCGCTCGCACCGGTCTCCGCACCCCCGGCGCGCGTATGGTGTGGCTGGGGTCCGTGTCGGTGGCGTCGTGGCGGTCCCGGGACCTCGCGCCGGAGCTCGAAGCGGGATACAAGGTGGCGCGTGCGTACGTGCAGTCCAAGTTCCTGGTCCAGGCGCTCGCGGCCGAAGCCGACCGACGTCTGCGCGCGGCCGACGTGCCAGTGGCCAGCGTGATCGCCCATCCGGGCTACTCGTTGGGGGGACGTTCCGCGGGAATCGCCGGGGTGAATCAACCTTCGCGCCTCAAGCGATTCTTCGCCAACCTGCAGGCCCCGATCGCGCAGTCGAAGGAGGCGGGGGCGACGAACGAGGTGCGCGCCCTCATCGATCCCGCGGTCGGACCTGGCGACATGGTGGGTCCGGTCGGACGGCTGCGCGGAGAGCCGCGCATCACCGACCGCGACGCCCGGAACCCGCTGACGGCGATCAGCGCTGAGCCGGAGGTCGGTGCGGCGGCGTGGGCGTTCTGTGAAGACGCGACGCGCACGGTGTGGCCCTTCGCTCGCTTCGGGCGCTGAGGGCGGCCGCGTTTCGCTTCGCTGAGGGCAGCGGGCCGTCGCCCGGGCGATTCCGCCGGCGTCCGGTCGAGCGGCGACCGGCTTCAACGGAGGACGATGTCGCGAATGGAGGACCAAATCCGAGTGTGCGTCTTCTTTTGGCGACAATGTCCTCCGTTGGCGACAGGCTCGGGCCGGACAACGGTGCGGAACGCGTGACTGCGAACGAACTAGACCTCGGCCGCAGGCCGCGCCCGAGCGGTGGGAGGATGGGCAGGTGACGACACCGATCCCCGTGCTCATCGACTGCGATCCCGGACACGACGACGCCTTCGCCCTCTGGCTGGCGCTCGGCAGCGATCGCCTGGACGTTCGCGGTGTGACTGCTGTCGGCGGCAATGCCGGGCTCTCGCACACCGAGCGAAATGCGCGCGTGGTTCTCACGGTCGCAGGTGTCACGGATGTCCCCGTCGCGGCGGGTGCGGCTGAGCCGCTGGAGCGCGAGCTGGAGACGGCGGAGTGGATCCACGGTGAGAACGGCCTCGGCGGCCCGGAGTTGCCACCCGCCGGATTCGAGCTCGACTCCCGGGATGCCACCGCTCTGATGGTGGACGTCCTGACCTCCTCCGACGAGCCGGTCGCGATCATCGCCACCGGTCCGATCACGAACGTCGCCCTGCTGGTGCGCGATCATCCCGAACTGCACGAGCGCATCCGCGAGATCGTGTGGATGGGCGGATCCACGGAGCGCGGCAACGTCACACCGTACGCCGAGTTCAACGCGTGGGTGGATCCGGAGGCGCTGGATATCGTGGTGCGATCCGGGATTCGCTTCACGATGGTCGGCCTGAACGTCACGCACACCGCACTGGTCACTCCCGAGGTGCGCGAGCGCGTGGCGGCGGTGTCGAACAACACCGGCCGGTTCGGCGCCGAACTGTTGGATTTCTTCTGCGCGACGAACAACGAGGTCTTCGGCATGCCGGAGGGCCCGCTGCACGATCCGGTTGCGGTCGCGGTGCTCGCGGCACCGGAGACCATCACGTCGGTACACACCCGGCTCGACGTCGAGCTGGTCGGGCCAGAGACCCGCGGTGCCACCAGCGTCGATCTCGACGGCATGCTGCGACGCGAGCCGAACGTCCACGTCGTCACCGCGCTTGACGTCTCCGCATTCTGGGATCGTGTGGTGGCGGCGCTTCGCACGCTGGCGTAATCGATGAGATCTCCGCTCGGTTGAACGCCACCCGGCCGCGTTCGACATACGTCCCCGTGCCCGTCACCGCGGTCGCAGACACCGCGAGACTTCCGTCTGTGGGTGAGAATCAGCGCGTGGCGCCGATTGTCGCCCACAGACGGAAGTCTCGCGGGGAATGGTGTTGGCGGAGGAGGGCGATGCCGGGCCGGGGCGTTCTGGGCGGGGATCAGCCCTGAGTGAGCCAGCTTCGATAGGCGTCCACCGAATAGGGACGGCCGAGGAAGGCCTCGACGAGGTCCGCGGCATCGCGGGAGCCGCCGGGAGCCAGAATCATGTCGCGGTAGCGCTGGGCGGGGCCGGGAGCCATCAGATCCGCATCGAAGCCGGTGAGCAGATCGCGGGCGATGACGAGGCTCCACTGATACGTGTAGTAGCAGGAGCCGTATCCCGTGAGGTGCCCGAAGCCCGCATACGAGTGCGTGTTCGGCAGTCGCCGCACCGGGCTGGCGGACTCGTAGTACCCCTCCACGGCGGTGGCGATGTCGGCGGGACGATCCACGTGCAGGTGGAAGGACGTGCGCGCGTGACCCAGCTGCGTGCGGACACCGAGGGCGCGTCCGAACGCGTCCGCCGTCCGCATCCGATCGACCAGCGCGGCCGGGATCTCCTCTCCCGCATCGTTGTGCGCGAAGGTTCGCAGCACGTCGTGGTTCCACGCCCACTCCTCCAGCATCTGGCTGGGCGCCTCCACGAAGTCCCACTCCGTGGCGACCCCGGAGAACGGCGCCCAGCGCTGGCGGCCGCCCAGGATGGCGTGCACCAGGTGCCCGAACTCGTGGAAGAAGGTCGTGACTTCGTCGTGTTCCATCGCGCCGCGGGAGAAGTTGCACACCAGCGCGGCCTCGGGAAGTACCACGTCGGTGACACCGGGAGCGATCGGGAAGCAGGCTGCGTGGTTGTACTTGCCATCACGCGGATGCAGGTCCAGGTGAATGCGTCCGATGCGCTCATCGCCCTGCAAGACGTCGTAGGTGCGCACGTCCTCGTGCCAGGAGGATGCCGCGGTCGGAATATAGGTGAGACTGAACAGCCGTGCCGAGGTGTCCAGCAGTCCTTCCAGCACACGGTCGAACGAGAAGTAGGACCGCACAACCTGCGAGTCGACGTCATAGCGCTCGCGGCGGACCGTGCCGAGGAGGTAGGGGAGGTCGCTGGCCAGTACCTCGGTGGCGGCCGGGTCGTCCTCGCGCAGCCGCTCCAGCAGCAGTTCGTACTCGGGCATCATCGCGTCGCGCGAGGCCTCGTCCACCTCATCGAGGAACCGAGCCACATTCGCGGAGGACCCGACCATCCGCGTCTCGGTCTCGTAGTCGGCCCAGTTGCCGTATCCGAGGAGATGGGCACGCCGCTCGCGAACGTCGAGCAGTTCGGCGAGCACCGCGTCGTTCTCCGGCCACGCGAGATCGCCGAACGCGGTCGAGATAGCCAAACGTGTGGCGCGATCACGAGCATATTCTCTAACCGGCATGAGGTCCGGATAGTCGGTCGAGATGGTCACCAGACCCTCCTCGTCCGCCGGGTGGGAGTCGATGAAATCCTGCGGGAGCCCGGCGAGCGACTCCGGGGTGACGCGGATCTCGCGTCGGCCTTCACGGATATTGCGGCCGAAAGCGAGACTCAGCTCCGTGTCGCGGTCGGCGAGTCGGGTGACTTCGGCGCGCGTGGCCGGGTCGAGGTCGACGCCTCCGCGGCGGAAGTCACGCAGCACATGCTCGCGCAGTCGTGCCGCATCGGTGTCGAGGCCCTCCACGTCTGTGGCCGCGAACACCGCGGCGAGGTCGGCATCGGCCATGAGCTGCGCCTCGATGGCGCCGGCACGCGTGACCCGCTCCTCGGCGCCCGCCCGGATGTCGCGATCGGGATGCGTCTCAGAGATCAGGGAAGCCTCGGAAACCACGCTGATCAGCGCGATCTGGAGGCGGTTCCACAGCTCCAGCACCTCGTGGGACGTGCGGTCGGCACCGTCCTTAAGCTGCTCGGCGAGTGCGACCGCCTCGGCCAGACGATCGTCATAGCGCGTGGTGGTGAAGGCGGTCCAGTCGGCGTTGACGGCAGGGAAAGCGATGGGTTCGATCACCCCTCGACCCTATGCGCCCTGCGCGCGCATCGCACGGGTCGATCCCGGCAGAGCGTCAGACGGTCAGCCAGATGGCGACTTCGGCACCCTCGGGCACCGGGGATCCGACCACGAACTCTGATCCCACCTGGATCCCCGCGTCTTCGATGGCGCACAGCAGGTCCGGATCGCGATCGCTGACACGCAGGACCCGTCCCCGGTGCCCGATGTGCGCATCGCCGAGCAGGACGAAAGGCTCGCGCTCGATGTGGCCCGCGGCATCGGGGATGGCGTCGCCGTGCGGATCGAATCGGGGGCGACCCAGCTGCTCGTCGATGGATTCCAGCAGGCGGTCGCTGATCGCATGCTCCAGCACCTCGGCCTCGTCGTGCACCTCGTGCCAGGCATAGCCGTGCTCACGCACGAGCCATGTCTCGATCAGACGGTGGCGGCGGAGCATGCCCAGCGCGCGGATCGTGCCTCCGTCGGTCAGCCGGATCGCACCATACGGCTGGTGCGAGACCAGACCGGCGGCGGCGAGCTTCTTCACCATCTCCGTGACGCTGGAGGGCGCGATGCCGAGAGCGCCGGCAAGCACCGAAGGAGTGATCGGATCATTCTGCCACTCGGTGTGCGCGTAGATGGTCTTCAGATAGTCGTCGACCGCAGGGGATGCCACGTGACAAATCTAGCCCGCTTCATCGTGCGCAATCGGCGCACCCTCCCGGGGCGGAGGGGCCGACGGCGCACGATGAAGTCGGGGCTACGCCTCCAGAAGCGTCTCGCCGATGTAACCGTCGGCCTCGCATCCGGGCGGGATGGCGAAGACGGCCGATCCGATGGGCGTGGTCCAGGTGTTCAGCAGATCCAGCTCGTCGAGCCGGCGCTGCAGAGGCGTGAACTGCCGTGACACGTCAGCCTGGAACGAGCCGAACAACAGCCCGGACCGGCTCACGGCATCGCCGATCGGAGCCTCGTCATAGTTGTATGCCCGTCGGAGAATGCGTTCATCCGGGTTGTCACTACGGGCCCGACGCACGTGCGAGAAGTCGGGGATCACCGGGAAGCCGAGTGAGGTGGTGGCCTCGAAGTCCGGCTCGTCGTGCTCCTTCGTTCCCGTCAGCGGCGCGCCGGAATCCAGGAAGCGACCCATCGACTGCTCGCGCCCGGCCCGATCCACCTCATCCCACGTATCGAGGTTCATCTCGATCCGCCGCAGCACGAAGCTCGTGCCGCCGGCCAGCCAGCCTTCGTCGATCCACACCAGACGATCGAAGTCGGCCGTCCCTGGAACGAGGTTGCTGGTTCCGTCGACCTGTCCGAACAGATTGCGCATCGTCGTTCCGGAGGCCTCCGTCCCGCGGGAACGCCGGAACCCGGACTGACTCCAGCGCACCGACGTGAAGGAGCGGGCGTCCTTCAGCAGCATCCGGGTGGCGTGGGCCAGGGTGACGGCATCGTCCGACGCGATCGCGAGCAGCAGGTCTCCGTCACTGAACTCCGGCCGCAATCGGTCGATGCTGAACGCCGGAAGCGGCGCAAGCCAGCCGGGCGCCGTGCCCGCGGCGCGGGCGACGAACGCGGGGCCGAAGCCGAACGTCACGGTCAGCCGCGCGGGCGCGACGGTCAGCTCGGGTTCGGTATCGGCCAAGGCCGCCCGCCCGGCAGTGAGCCGGGCGGCGTCATCCGTGAGCACGCGCATGAGCCGTCGCAGGTCATCCCGATCGACGTGTTCGCGCAGGTCGAGGGCGATGAACGTCGCGTGTGCCTGCGGCGGGGTGTCGATACCAGCCTGATGTTTCCCGTGGAACATCACCGTTTCGCTGCCGTGCAGCTGCTCGGCTTCCGGGAGCGCCGCGGGTGCGGAGGGACGGGCCAGCAGCTGGTCCGCCCCGATCGCGACCGCGGCCCCCACGCCGGCGACAGCCCCTCCGAGGAGGAACTGCCGCCGGCTCGCCAGGCGTCGGCGCGGCGTGAGGGAGTGGTCGCTCGTGGTCACGGTGTGGGGTCCGAGGTGTGCTCGCCGTGGTCCATTCCGCTCATGCCGTCACCGCTGTAGTTCTCGTTGGCACCCGTGAAGTCCTTCACCGGCGCCTCCACCACCAGCGTGGATCCATCGGACAGCGTGAGCGTGATGGAGACCTCGTCGCCCGCAACGAGATCGGATGCGAGGCCCATGAGCATGATGTGATTGCCGCCGGGCTCCAGGGTGAGCGACCCGTGCGCCGGGACGGTGAAGCCGCCGTCGATCGGACGCATGGTCATGTTCCCCGACGCGTCCATGACGGTTTCGTGCAGTTCGATCTCCGCAGCGGCTGCGGTGCCCGAGAGCTCCACGGCCGCCGACGTCACGGTGAGATCGGCGTCGCCATGGTTGCTGAGCGTGCCGAATGCGGCGGTCATGTCGCCCGTCTTCGCGGCCTTCGTCCACGCGTCGGTCAGGGTGAGGGCCGTCTCCGCGTGCGACGCGGAGCTGGAGGTGCTGGCGGCGGGGGCAGCGTCGGCTAAACCTGCGCACCCGGCGAGGCCGAGGGAGAGGACGAGGGCGCTTACCGTGACGAGCGCGGAGCGAGAGAAGAGGGTGTTCATGAGTGGGACTTTCCGTTCGTGGTGTCAGTGGTGTTGTCGGTGTTGCGGCGCGAGCGGCGGTTCAGGACGAGGATCAGCACCAGCACGCCGACCGCGACGACGGCACCCCCGGCACCGATCAGAACGGTGCGCAGGACAGCACTGTCGTCCGACGCTGCCGAGGCATCGGTGCTTGACGTGGTGACCGCCTGGGTGTTGTCGGGAGTCGTGCTGTGCTCGTGATCACCGGCGGCGGTGTCTTCTTCTCCCGTGTCGGTGTCACCCGTGGCGGCACCGTCACCGGCCGAGTCGTCCCCGGCGGTGGGCGTCGGCAGAGGTTCGGCGTCGCCCACGGTGAACGGGACGTAGCCGCTGATCGGGTGGCCGTCGCTGGACACCACGCGCCACCGGATCTGGTAGCCGCCCACGGGGAGCGTGTCGAGGTTGGCCGTCACGGTGGTGCCATCCGCGACGGGTTCGTCGACGAGGTGGTCGGCGCCGTCGGCATCCACCACGGTCATCGCGAGACCGGTGTCCATGATGGCGGCCGAGAACTCGAGTGTGACGACGGTGGGTGCGGTGTCGAGCTGCGCATCTGCAGCCGGATCGGAGGAGACGAGCTGATCGTGCGCAGACGCTGCGGTGGGCAGCGCGAACACGGTGAGGATCGCGAGGATCGCGCCCGCCATCGCGGTGCGCAGTACGCGCCCGCTGGTGTGAGATGAGGTGGACATGGGGGCCTTTCGGTGATGCCGGGAGTGCCGGCGGAGGATGGTGCGCGAACGCACGACGGGTGAGTGCTCGGCCATGGAGCGGAGCACGGGGTGCGGGCCTTCGGGGTCAGTGGGACTGGTCCCCGGCGGGGCCCAGGGTGGATCTGCCGGGTTGCAGGGCCTTCGGTCTGGACTCACGGCATGCTTCTGCCGTTGCGGACCGCACCGACGGGGACGACATGGGTCGCACCTCTGGGAGGACACGGGCCACGAGGTCGAGACGGCGTGGATCGCACCGACGGGGACGACGAGGATCGCCCCGGCTGAGCTGCGCGAACCGCGCTGCAGTCAGGCGAAGGGCTGCCGTGACGACACATCCCGCCGGGAACTCCCGGCGCGTCAGATCACGAGGCGAGTCGAATTCCGCCGGCCCGTCCGGGTCCGCTCGCGCGGGCCCGGAATCGACCAGACGCGCTGCACCGGGGCGGGTTTTCTCCGCGCAATGGCGGCGGCGTCAGCCACGACGTTCGCCTCACCTTCGTGAAGCGTGGCCGCGAGCGTTACCCGACTGCGCCTGTGTCGCGAGCTGAGCGAGCCTTTCGACTCACTGTCACCCGCTCAGGGACCGACGGAGCGGCACGCGTGCGCCGCCACGACCTGCCCGCTTCGCACGACGTTCATTCGCGGAAGCGGGAGATTCAGCGCACGCTGACGCAGGGATGTTCGCGGACGGTTCAGAAACCCGCGACGGGGAGGGGCGGACCGCGCCGACGAAGGGCGCGCAGCAGGGGAGCCGGGCGCGGGGAGATTCGACGCGGGGCCGGGATCGGCGTGCGCACGGGAAGTCGAGTGGCGATCGCGCCGAGGATCAGGCGCACGCGCCGTGCGGAGGCCGCGACGATCTCGCGCACCAGCCCCAGTGCGGATCGCACCGTGCTCTCGCCCCGGTGCAGGGCGGTGATGGTGAGTCCTGCCGCCACCGTGTGGCCGAACCACATGGCGGCCGTCGTCGGCACGATCGTCATCGGTGACGAGGCCGCCATCGCCGCGGCGAGGTCAGCGCCGTGCAGGTGGCCGCCGATGACGGAACCTGCACCCAGCACGAACAGCGCGTGGAAGATCGCCTGACTGATCACCACGGCGATGCTGAGGCGGATGGCGGACAGCTGCCGACCCGCGAGCAAGATGCAGACCGCCGCAGAGAGCAGCAGCGGCACGATCAGTCCTGCCGCGGCCGGCATGGACCCGCCGGCAGCAACGTGCGAGACGAGTGCGGTGAAGGTCGCGATGGACGCCGCGGCCGAGCCGCGTGCGATCCGGGGAAGCGGCGACCGACGCATGAGTCCAGTCAATCAGGTTCTGTGCCGGTTCGGGAATCGGGTCACCCACCGCTGAAGGTGAGCCACAGCAGCATGACGTTCAACGCGATCAGCGCCGCCGCCACCAGGAGGCCCAGCGCACTGGTGACGACATGATTGCGCTGTGCGCCCATGACGTCGCGTCGGGAGGTCAGGCGCACCAGCGGAATCACCGCGAACGGAATGCCGAACGAGAGCACCACCTGACTCAGCACCAGGGCGAACGTGGGGTCGATGTCGAGTCCCAGCACGATGATCGCCGGAATGAGCGTGATCGTACGGCGCAGCAGTACCGGCACGTCCACCTTCAGCAGGCCGTGCATCACGTCCGCGCCGGCGTATGCGCCGACCGAGGTCGACGCGAGTCCCGAGGCCAGCAGCCCCACCGCGAACAGCGTCGCGATCACCGGTCCCATCGCTGCCGACAGCGCGGCGTGGGCCCCTTCGATCGTGTCGGTGCCCTCGACGCCCGCGAGGTGAGTCGCGGCCAGCAGCAGCATGCAGAGGTTGACGCTGCCCGCGGCGATCATCGCGATCGAGACGTCCCACCGGGTCGCGCGCAGCAGCTTTCCCACGGCCGGGCGGCTTCCGTGGTCGGCACCGAATCTGTCACGCACCAGCGCCGAGTGAGCGTAGATCGCGTGTGGCATGACGGTGGCACCGAGGATTGACGCGGCCAGGAGCACCGATCCGCTCCCTTCGAAGCGGGGAACCAGCCCGCCGATCACGTCGCCCGCGTCGGGCGGAGCGAGCAGCATCCCCGCGCTGAACCCGATCGCGATGATCACGACCATCCCGATCATCACGCGCTGGAAGGGGCGGATCCCGCGTCGCGACGCGAGGGTCAGGAGTCCGAGGGACACGACGCCCGTTATCAGGCCGCCGAGCATCAGCGGTACCCCGAACAGTAGGTGAAGCGCGATCGCCCCGCCGATCACTTCGGCGATGTCCGTGGCCATCACGACGAGCTCAGCCTGCAGCCAGTACGCGATGCGTGCGGGGCGGCGTCGCATGCGTGCGCCGATGAGTTCGGCGAGGCTCTGGCCCGTGACGATGCCGAGCTTCGCGGACAGGTACTGTACGAGCCATGCCATCAGGTTGGCGAGCACGACGACCCACACCAGGAGGAACCCGAACTCGGCACCGGCGGACATGTTGCTGGCGACGTTTCCGGGATCGAGGTAGGCGATGCCGGCCACCAGCGCCGGGCCCAGCAGCCAGCCGGAGCGGGGGACACGGGTGGGAGGGGCGTCGAGTGTTTTCGGCATGCCTAAAACCCTACGCCACATTTTTAGGCCTGCCGAAAAATCCTGATCGCACCGATGTGTCCTGGGCGGTGCGAGCGGCCACCGAGACACGGACTAGCGTTGAGGGGTGAGCGAGGAGACCGCGGAGCGGAGTACGTACGGTGTGGGGCCCTGGGAAGGCGACTGGCCGACGGACCCCTGGTACGACCCCGAGCTGCTGCGCGACGGCGATACCCGGAACGTCATCGATCGCTACCGCTACTGGAGCATGGCGGCGATCGTGGCGGACCTCGACACCCGCCGCCATCCGTTCCATGTGGCGATCGAGAACTGGCAGCACGATATGAACATCGGCTCCATCGTGCGCAGTGCCAACGCGTTCCTCGCCGATACCGTGCACATCATCGGTCGCCGTCGCTGGAATCGTCGCGGCGCGATGGTCACCGACCGATACCAGCACGTCGTGCACCACGAGGACGTCGCGTCATTCCTGACGTGGGCTCGAGGCGCGGGTCTTCCGGTGATCGCGGTCGACAACGTGGGTGACGCGCTGCCCGTGAACCGCGCGGATCTCCCGGAGGCCTGCGTGCTGCTGTTCGGGCAGGAGGGCCCCGGCCTGTCTCCGGAGGCGCTCGCCGGAGCGGACGGATTCATCGAGATCACCCAGTACGGATCGACCCGATCGATCAACGCCAGCGCCGCCGCGGCCGTGGTCATGTACGAGTGGTGCCGCCGCTACGCGGACTGATACGGCGGCGTCCCGTGTGCGTTGTCACGTCGCTGCGCGCGCGAGCAACGCTCGTCGCTCACCGCACGCGGAGCGAGACGACGGGACCTACCGGGCGACGGACTGCATCGCGACTCCGGCCTCGGCGCTCGCGGACATCGCCACGGTGGTGGCTGTTCCGCCGGCGACGTCGATGCTCAACACCGTGGCTTCGGGGTCCAGATTCGGCGAGCACGTCAGCGACTCGGGAGCGGCCGCGCTGCCCGCGGTCGTCACCACAACGGTCACGGTAGCCGCGCCGAACCCGGTGCAGGCGATATCGATGCGTGCGTCCGCGTCGCCCGAGACGTCCGCCTCCTCCTCGTGTCCGGGCGCGATGACTTCGTCCTTGCGCCAGAGCGGCACCTCGGTGCCGAACACCTGAGCGGACCAGTACGACAGATCGATCTGATCCAAGGACGGGGGCGCGGTGGCGGTCATCGCCGGATCCGGAGTCGGCACCCGTGTGCCGGTGGCCGGCGCACTGTCATCGGACGCTGCAGTCGCGGTACATCCCACGATGCCGATCGCGACGAGGGTGAGAGCTGCGGAGGCGAGGGGGCGGCGCATGCAGCCACGCTAACCCGACCCACCGCGCGAATCCCGCCGACCCGCCCCGAGCGGACCGTCGACGCAGTCGGAAGATGGAAATCGCCTCTCCGCGGCGAGTTTCCGATGCGTTTTCCAGCTCTCCGCGGGTGCCGGCCGGGTGAGGTCGAGGGCGCGACGGGGCGGATCCCCTGCGCTCGCGGGGTCAGGCCGGGGCGTTCATCCACTGGGTGCCGCGGATACGCCAGCCCAGGGTGAGCAGCCGCGCGATCATGTAGACGCCGAAGAAGCACACCGACACCCAAGCGAGTCCCGCGGCGTCGGCAGGATTCGTCACGCTGACGAGCACGAGCGCCGGCACCATCGGCACGAGCGTCAGCGCTCCGGCGATGGCGAGATAGCGGACGTCTCCCGCGCCGATGAGGATGCCGTCGAGCACGAACACGATCGCGCAGATCGGCTGCGAGACGGCCAGCACGATGAGAGCCGGCTGGATCAGCGAGGCGAGCGCCGGGTCGCCCGTGAAGAGCAGGCCGATCACGCCCGAGAGTGCGCCGATGACCATCCCCACGATGACGCCGAACCAGAGCCCCCAGCTGAGCAGTCGGCGCAGCACCGCCTGTGTCGCGCGTCGATCCCCCACCCCGAGCTGCTTGCCGACCAGCGCCTGCGCCGCGATGGCGAGCGCGTCGAGCGCGAACGCGGCAGTGGAGAAGATGGTGAAGACCACCTGGTATCCGGCGAGCTCATCGGTCCCGATTCCCGTGACCACCGCGACCGTCACCAGGAGCGCGATGCGCAGGCTCAGGCTGCGCAGGAACAGCCAGCCGCCGGACTTCGCCGACCCGCGCACGCCTTCGCGCTGCGGGCGTCGGGAGGCTCCGTGCTGCTGTGCCAGTCGTGCCGCGATGAGCACATATGCCACCACCATGCTCCACTGGGCGACAACGGTGCCGAACGCCGAGCCGCCGATTCCCCAGCCGAACCCGTAGATGAACAGGGCGTTGAGGAGAGCGTTCAGCGCGAAACCGCCGCCCGCGATCCACAGGGTGATGAGCGTGTTCTGCATGCCGCGCAGGAGACCGGTGGCTGCGAACACGATGAGCATCGCGGGAAGTCCCCACATCGAGATCCCGAGGTATTGCTCGGCCTGATGCGCCACCGCCTGCGTCGGTCCGAACAGCTGCACCAGGAACGGAGTGGCGCCGTAGCCGATCAGCGCCAGGATCGCGCCGAGGCCCAGAGCCAGCCACATGCCGTCGATGCCGACGGACACGGCCGAGCGCATATCTCCGGAGCCGAAGCGGCGGGCGACCGCGGGGGTCGTGGAGTAGGCCAGGAAGACCATGAGCCCCACGATGGTCTGCAGCACGGCAGAGGCGATCCCGAGTCCCGCCAGCGGTGTGGTACCGAGATGACCGACAAGGGCGGAGTCGATGATGAGGAACATCGGCTCGGCGATCAGGGCGCCGAGTGCGGGCAGCGCGAGTCTCAGGATGTCGCGATTGAGGGTGTCTGCCACGAATCCACCCTATTCGGCACCGCGAGACTTCCGTCTGTGGGCGGCAATCGCCGCGTTGCGCGGATTCTCGCCCACAGAGGGAAGTCTCGCGGGTCATGGGGTGACGTGACACGCGACGGGTGTCAGCGGGGGCGGGGGAGGCGGATGCGGAACTCCGTGCCGACGCCCTCCTCGCTCGTCACACTCATCTCGCCGCCGTGGGCGAGCACGATCGCGCGTGTGATCGTCAGCCCGAGCCCCACGCCCGGAACGGCGTTGCGGGTCGCGGTGGAGGCGCGGAAGAAGCGGGTGAACAGCTTCTTCTGCTCGTCCAGCGGAATGCCCATGCCGGTGTCTCGAACACGCACCACCGTGGCATCCTTTTCCGGAGCCACCTCCACCGTCACCGAGCCGCCCGCCGGCGTGAACTTCAGCGCGTTGGATAGCAGGTTGTCGACAGCCTGGCCGAGGCGGCCGGCGTCGCCCGAGATCGTGACGGGCTCGTCCGGCACCTTCACGTGCAGGTCGATCCGATCGCGCACCGCCTGCGGCCCCGCGGAGGCGACCGCCGACCGGACCACGGCGGCGAGGTCGATGCTCGTGCGCTCGACGGGGAAGCGTCCCGACTCCACCTGTGCCGTGAACAGCAGATCGCCCACCAGCTTGAGCAGCCGCTGCGCATTGCGCTCGATCACCTCGACGAAGCCGAGCTGCTCGTCGGTGAGCGGGCTCGCCGGGTCGGTCTGCAACAGGTCCAGGAAGCCGACGATCGAGCTCAGCGGGGTGCGCAGCTCGTGCGAGATCATCCCGACGAACTCGTCCTTCATGCGAGCGATCTCGGCGGTACGGGTCTCGTCGCTGAGCACGAGGAGGTACCCGATCGGCCGATCCGCGCCATCGCGACGCAGGGTGACGGTGAGGCGCGCGGGGAAGATCGAGCCACTCGCGGTGACCGCGTCGATGTCGCCGTCCACCTCGGCGCCGCCGTCGACCATCGCGAACAGGGCCGCGACGGGGGACGGGGATCCGCCGCCCGTGAAGCCCGCGAGCGAACCCGCAGGGAAGAGGTGCTCGATGCCGACACCGGCGAGCGCCGCCTCCTCGGTGTGCCCCAACAGACGGCGTGCCCCGGGGTTCCACGACACCACTGCGCCGTCGTTGTCGGTGGCGATCATCGCCTGCGCCGTGACGGACGCCCACAGGCTCTCGTACGAGTCCAGCAGCCCGCGATACTGCTGCTCCGACTCCCGCAGGCGCAGGACGATCTCCTGGTTCTCGCGCAGGGCACGCGTGCGTTCGGCCACGAGCCGTTCCGCTCTTCGCAGGTTCCGCCGCTGCTGGCGGGACAGCTCGTTGACGACGGCGGCGACGGCCGCGAACACGAGCGGCGAGATCACTCCGCGGAGCCAGTCGACAGCGTTGCTGGGCGGCGTCGCGAAGTACGGCATGAGCAGGGCGACGGAGGTGAGCACCGCAACGATGAACACGTGTCGGCGCCCGGGGGTCGCTGCCAGCCACACCACGGGCAACAGCACCAGCGAGCCGAACAGCGATGTCGTCCCGCCCGTCCCCGCGCGGAACAGGCCGATGGCGAGAATGTCCACCATCGGGATCGCGAGCACCCACCACCCGTCCGACAAGCCCCGCCGACTCATCACGGCTGCGCCCACGGTTGCCAGCGCCACGACTCCGATGCCGATCAGCGCGAGGAGGAGGTTGCTGAAGTCGAGACCCGGAACGGCCAGCACCAGCAGCAGCGCGATGAGGACCGCGCCGATCGTCGGCAGCTGCTTGACGAGCGGATTCGGGTCGTCGATCAGCCCGTACCAGCGCCCTCGCGTCCGCTCCGAACGCAGGCCGCTCACGGGTACATCCGCTGCATCATGTCGTGAAATTCCGATCCCCGCACGGGCTTGGGCAGCGCCGCGTCGGCCGCGGGGTAGTCCGCTTCGTCCAGCACCGAGCTGATGACCAGCCGGCAGTCGGGGAAGCGCTCGCGCACTCGCAGCGCGCACTCGGCGCCGGAGATGCCCGGCAGCAGCAGATCGATGATCGCCACCTGCGGGCAGATGTCGTCCAACGCCGCGATCGCCGCCTCGGCGTCGAGGGCCGCAAAGGTGTCGAAGCCCTCGCGACCGAGATAGCGCCGCAGCAGCTCCACCTGATCCTCGCTGTCCTCCACCACGAGGGCGAGTGGTCGGGGGATCATCGCAGCAGCACTTCGCGCAGGACGACCACGGCCGCCACGACGATCAGCGCGACGAGCGCCTGGGGGATCAGCAGCCGCTCACGGCGGGCATCTCGCGCGATGTCCCGCGCGTCCCTCTCCGCATCACGGGGTGAGTGAGCGCTCATGCGGCGACCCTTCCGACCTTCTCGGTCTTGACCCACGACGCATCCGCGCGCCGCCATTCCTTGATGTACGAGTCCACGGTGATCGCACACAGCAGCGATCCGTAGCCGAAGACATAGAGCATGAGGCCCGCGAGGAACCGGCCGCCCGGCAGCCGCTCGGCGTATCTCGCGACCCAGGCGCCGAGCATCGACACGGGTCCCCAGAGGTAGAAGATCACCAGCAGGGTGATCTGTCCCTGATGCCCGAGCGTCACGCCGAACACGGTCTGTGCGATGAACTCCGGCAGATTCGGGAAGAGGGCGGCGAGCATGAGCAGCACGGCACCGATCCCGGGGAACAGCACCGCTTCACGCCACGAGCGCCACCCCACCCTCGGGTCGAGCTGCACGGAGAACGCGATCAGATAGATGTACACGCAGGCGGTGAAGATCCACATGTAGCGGAATGCGGCCTCCGCGATGTCGCTGTGCAGCATGAGGAGTACGAGCAGCGCGGCCGACGCCAGCAGCATGAA
Source organism: Microbacterium gorillae (assembly GCF_050990725.1). GTDB lineage: Bacteria > Actinomycetota > Actinomycetes > Actinomycetales > Microbacteriaceae > Microbacterium > Microbacterium gorillae_A. The sequence continues at coordinate 4,245,524 of NZ_CP158844.1, read as the reverse complement.
CGCGGGCAGCAGCAGGATGCTGAACCACACCAGTCCGAACGACAGGCTGCCGAGCCGGTGCTCGCGGCTCGGGCGGAACCACAGCCGCTTGTAGATCGACGTCAGCTGCACGTTGCCGCGCGCCCAGCGCAGTCGCTGCTTCCAGAGGGCATCGATCGTGCGCGGCTCTTCGGCCAGGACCACGGCGTGCGGCTCGAACACCATGCGGCGACCGTGGAGTTGACCCTCGAACGTGGTCATCGTGTCCTCGGCGAGCGTGCCCGTCGGGATGCGCCCGCCGATCGCCTCGAGGTTGGCGCGCGAGTGCAGCTGCGCGCCGCCGGCCAGACACGCGATCGCGCCCTGCACGTTCTGCGTGCGTCGTGCCGCCAGCTGCGAGATCACGTACTCGATCGCGATGAAGCGCGTCAGATAGTTGCGATCGGCACTGCCCTCGGCGATATAGGCCGTGACCGCTCCCACGCGCTCGTCGGCCAGGTGACGGGCCATCTTGCGCAGCGAGTCGTGCGCGAAGATCACATCGGCGTCCATGATGAGCACGGCGTCTGCCCAATCGTCGGCGAGGATCCGGCTGATCCCGTGGTTCAACGTGTGCGCCTTGCCCTCACCGCCCACCTCGCGACGCAGATGCACCACGCGGCCGGGGTGGCGAGCGGCGCGCTCGCGGACGACGTCCGGGGTGTCATCCGTGGAAGCGTCATCCACCACGAAGATCCGCAGCAGGTCCTCCGGATAGTCCAGCGTCAGGAGGCGGTCGATGGACGAGCCGATCACCAGCCCCTCGTTCCACGCCGGGATGACGACCGCGACCCGCGGGGTGTGCGGTCGGGCACTGCGGTAGTGGTTACGCACGGCGTGCAGCGGAAGCAGCAGGAACTGGTAGGCCGACGACAGCACCGGAATGGTGCCGAGGAACACGCACACCAGCAGCACCACGATGAGCGCGAGGTCGAAGCCGTTCACGGCAGATCCTCGATGAGTTCGCGGACCCGCGCGTACTGGCCCACATCGGCGGCGGTGTGACTGTCTGTGGCTGCCACGAGCTCCACGCCGGCGGTCCGAGCCGCGGCGAGCGCGGCCGGTGCCGGACACGCCCACTTCTCGTTGACCTCGACGACGGTGCTTGTGTCGCGCGCGGCTTCGGCCCACGCGGTGAGGCGTTCCACGCCCACCGCGGATTCCTCGATGCCGAGCTTCGGCAGCAGCGAGAAGCAGTGTGCGAGCTGGTTGCCCGGATGCCGCTGCATCACCGCGAGGAGCGCTGCCACGTAGTCGTCCAGCACATCTGCGATCGCCCACCCCTCCGCGATGCGGCGCCGCACCTCCGTGGGTCCGAGCGGGCCCTCGATGGACGGGAACTGGTGGTCCGCGATGAGGATCCGGTCCACACCGTCCGGCAGCGACGGGATGTCGAGCGTCCCGGCCCGATCCAGGATCTTCGCCTCGACCCCGGTGTGCAGTTCCAGCCCCTCGGGAACGACGAGCGCTCGCATGGTACGGACATAGTCGGGCACCCACGTGGTGCTCTGCCGGACGTGATCGACCAGGCGAAGTTCCCGCAGTCCGGCGGCGTGCGCCGCAGCCACATTCTCTTCCGGCGTGGAGACAGCGTCATCGGAGAACGTGGAATGCACGTGATGATCGCCGCGCAGGAGCTCGATCATCAGTCGTCCTGGTGTCCGGCGTGGGCCGACTCGAGCAGGTCCGACGGGTCGAGGATGACGTCCTCCAAGAAGCGCACGGTGGCGAGTTCCCGGAACGGCAGGCGATCCGGCAGCTCCACGCCGGTGAACAGGTCCACCACGAGGGATGGAATGTCGACACCGGCGGCGACAGTCAGCGGCAGCGCCCCGGGGAAGCGCGGGTTGACCTCCAGCAGCACGGCTCGACCGTCGCGATCACGACGCAGCTGCACGTTGGCCACGCCGACCAGTCCGATCGCCTCCGCGATACGCGCAGCTGCATCTTCGAGCTCCGGATCATGCACTGTGCGGCCGGCGATGGCCACCCCGGAGTCGACGCGGGTGCGGGTGCGCGGTACCGCGGCGACCACCCGCGAGTCGTGATCGGCGATGACGTCCACCGAGTACTCCTCGCCGGGCAGGAAGTCCTGCACGATGAGGTCGGCGTCGGTCGGCAGCGATTCCAGCGCCGCGCGATCGGGAACGAGACGGATGCCGCGGCTGCCCGCGCCGCGGCGCGGCTTGGCGAACACCGGGAAGGTCCAGTCGACCGCGAGGGCGTCGGGGCCGGCCGGCTCGGTGCGCGGCACGAGCCCGGTGTGCTGGCAGCGCCGCGCCAGGGCCAGCTTGTCCAGGGCACACGCGAGCGTATCGGCCGTCGGCGCCGCCAGCACGGCCGGCGCGAGTTCACGGCGACGATCCGCGAGCTCGATGAGTTCGACATCCACGGTCGAGATCACCACGTCCAGGCGATCCTGCGCCACCAGTCGGGCCAGCGCGGGAACGAAGTCCGGATCGGCACCCGGCGGGACCAGACGTCGCTGCTCCGCGGGCACCAGATAGATGCCGCTCGCCCAGCCGTCCATGTCGGCAGCGAAGACTGTGACGTCGCTGCGCTTGAGCAGGGAACGGATGACGGCGACACCGGCAGGACCGCCCGCACCGGTGACGAGGACGCGGATCGGCATCATGCCTCCTGTTCGGCGTACGCGTGCACGCGGCTGAATTCGGCGGTCTCGTGCAGAATCTCCAGGGGCTCCACCGCGGACCCGCCGCCGAACCGCGACCAGTACCGTGCGGTGGCGGTCACGAAATCGGATGCCAGATAGTCGCGGGACACGGTCTGCGAGCCGAAGCACGCCAGCAGTTCGAGCTTGCGTGTCAGGTAGTCCTCGATGCGCACGAAGCGGGTCGGGTGGAACTCGATCGTGGCCGAGGGGCTCTGATAGCAGGCGACCGTGCCCACGCGTCGTGTGGCGACGGTGGTCGCCTCGCTCACCGCGCGATGATCCTGATGCCGGTCGTGAACGCTGTGGGTGTAGACCACCGTGGGCTGCACTTCGGCGACGACCTCCTCGATGAGGCGTACGGTCGCACCGCCGCCGGAGATCTCGGTATCCACCAGGTCCTTGAGGAACAGCCGCGCGCCGAGCAACTCGGCGGCGGCCAGCGATTCGCCCTGGCGGCTGTCGGCGTTGCCGCCGCGAGAGCCGCGAGACAGGGTGAGGATGGTGACCTCGTCCCCGGCGGCGGCGTGAGCCGCAAGGATCCCGCCGACGCCGATCTCCACGTCATCCGGGTGCGCGCCCACCGCCAGCACGACCTCGCGGCGATGACCGCGACGCGCACGGCCCTCCTCGGCCAGGCGCTGCACGACCTCTACCAGGCGCGCGTTGTCGAGCGGTTTTGTGAGGAACTCATCGGCCTGGGCTCGCAGCGCCGAGACCGCATACTCCACCGACACGTGTGCCGTCATGACGACGACGGGAACACCTGGCATGCGCCGGCGCAGCTCCGCCAGCAGCTCCAGTCCGCTGAGACCCGGCATCTCGATATCGGTGACGACGAGATCGGGCCGGAACGCGCTGACACGGGACAGAGCGGCTTCACCGCTGGCGGCGATCTCCACCTCGGCACCGGCACGACGCTCGAGCAGGACTTTGACCAGGAGGGCGACGTCGGCATCGTCGTCGACGACCAGAACCCGGGGCGCGGTCGGAGGAGCTTCGGGGGACATGACACTCCTTGAGGGGTGGGAGGTATGTCGATTCTGGCACGCGTGTGCACGGGGCATACCAGCCCCGGCGCGTCGCGAGACCGCTCTGGCAGTACCGGCCTTTGTCGCGGGCGCAGATCAGATGCAATGGTGCTTCACAGTCTCGATGTCCGACGGGGCACATATCCTTATCGACATGACGGAAAACCTGCGCTCTGGATTGCTCTCGGAAGACTTCTCCCCCACCATCCGGCCGCAGGACGACCTATACCGATTCGTCAACGGAACCTGGCTCGATCGCACCGAAATCCCCGCAGACAAGGCCCGCTGGGGATCCTTCATGCTGCTGGCCGAGGCGGCCGAGACGCACGTGCGCGAGATCGTGGAGGAGTCGCAGCAGGCGGCGCCCGGCACCACCGCACGCAAGATCGGTGACATCTACGCCTCCTTCATGGACGAGGAGGCGATCGAAGCCGCCGGTAACGCTCCGGTGCAGGCGCAGTTCGCCCGCGTCGACGCGGTCACCGATGTCCCGTCGCTGCTGAGCCTGCTCGGCACGCTGGACCGCGAGGGCGTCGCGTCGCTGCTCGGACTGTTCGTCGAGCCCGACCCGGGAAACCCGGAGCGCTACGTCCCGTTCCTGGTGCAGTCCGGCATCTCCCTGCCGGATGAGAGCTACTACCGCCTGGAGAACTTCGCCGAGGTGCGCGATCAGTACCGCGCTCATGTCGCCGCGATGCTGCGCCTCGCGGGTGTGACGGACGCCGACGAGCAGGCCGAGCGCGTGTTCGCGCTGGAGACCGAGATCGCCTCCCACCACTGGGACAACGTCCGCAGCCGGGATGCCGTGGCCACCTACAACCTGCGCACCTGGGACGAGCTGCAGCAGGCCGCGGGTGTCGATCTCACGCCCTGGCGTGACGCGGTGGCCGTCGCTCAGCCCGAGGCATTCGCCGAAGTGGTGCTGTACCAGCCGAGCTTCGCCGAGTCGCTCGGATCGCTGCTCGTGGCCGAGCGCCTGGACGACTGGCGCGCGTGGCTGCGCTGGCGTCTCGTGCACGCCGCAGCGCCGTACCTCGGCAGCGCCTTCGTCGAGGAGAACTTCGCCTTCTACGGCACCGCGCTCACCGGCGTGCCCGAGATCCGCGCCCGCTGGAAGCGCGGCGTTTCGCTCGCGGAGGGCGCGCTCGGCGATGCGATCGGCAAGGTCTACGTCGAGCGTCACTTCCCCCCGGCGGCGAAAGCTCAGATGGACACGCTGGTCGCCAACCTCATCGAGGCCTACCGCCAGAGCATCGAGACGCTGGACTGGATGGGTCCCGAGACCCGCGCGAAGGCGCTCGACAAGCTCTCGAAGTTCACCCCGAAGATCGGCTACCCCGACGTCTGGCGTGAGTTCGACGGACTGGAGATCGCCGCGGACGACCTGCTGGGCAACGTGCTGCGCTCCAACCAGTTCGAGCACGACCGGCAGGTCCGCCGGGTGGGTCAGCCCATCGATCGCGACGAGTGGCTCATGACGCCGCAGACGGTCAACGCCTACTACAACCCGCTGATGAACGAGATCGTGTTCCCGGCGGCCATCCTGCAGTTCCCGTTCTTCGAACTGGATCGCGATGCAGCGGCCAACTACGGCGGCATCGGCGCGGTGATCGGTCACGAGATCGGCCACGGCTTCGACGACCAGGGCAGCCGCTTCGACGGCGATGGCAAGCTCGAGGACTGGTGGACCGACGCGGATCGCGCGGCATTCGAGGAGCGCACGGCGTCCCTCATCGCGCAATACGACCAGCTCACCCCGCAGGGCCTCGGCGAGGAGCACCACGTCAACGGAGCGCTCACCATCGGTGAGAACATCGGTGACCTCGGCGGCCTCGGCATCGCGCTCCGCGCGTACGAGCTCTCGCTGGAGGGCTCAGAGGCGCCGGTCATCGACGGCTACACGGGCGTGCAGCGTCTGCTGCTGTCGTGGGGTCAGGTGTGGCAGCTCAAGATCCGCGAGGCCGAGGCCGTCCGTCTGCTGACGGTCGACCCGCACTCGCCGAACGAGTTCCGCTGCAACCAGATCCTTCGCAACGTCGACGCGTTCTACGACGCGTTCGAGGTCACCGAGAAGGACGCGCTCTTCCTGCCGGCCGACGAGCGTGTCACCATCTGGTGACCGTTCGGCCGTGAGCCGGACGAGGAAGCAGCAGCGGATGATCGAGGCCGCGGGTTCGAGCGACGACGCGGGTGAGGTGCGCCCCACCCGCCGCTCGAGTCGCGCCTCGCAGCCAGCACCGGTGTCGCGCCGGCGCGGTGGCCCCACGAAGCGTTCCTTCGACTCCACGCTTGCGGCACTCAGTGACCTGGCGCGCGCCGGTGCACGGGTGTCGGCGCATGTGTGCGACCTCGACAACGACATGGTGGTGTTCGCCGGCGACGACTTCGTGTCGCTTCCGGTGGCGGACGTCGGATCGGTGGCCATCCTCGTGGAGGTGGCCGCCGCCTTCCAGGACGGCCGACTCGATCCCGCCACGACGATCGCGCGTTCCGCGCTGAGCGGTTCGGTGTCCCGCGGGCTCTGGGCGCACCTGCGCGCAGACGAGCTGGCGCTGTCCGACCTCGCCGTGCTGTCCGCGGCGGTCGGGGATCAGGCCGCCACGAACGCCCTGCTCGCGCAGGTGGGGTTGCCGGCCGTCAGCGCTCGGCTGGAGAAGCTGGGCCTCGCTCATCTGGCGGTGCTTGACGAGCACCGCGACAGCCGCGGCCCCGACGACGCTCCGCACTTCGCGCTGGGCACCACGCGCGAGCTCGCCGAGCTGATGACGCTCATCGTCAACGGCGCGGCGGTCGACGCTGCCGTCAGCGCACAGGTCGGGGAATGGCTGAATCTGGCCACCGACCTCAGCATGGTGGGGGCGGCCACGGGACTCGATCCCTACGATCACGAAGACGATAAGCATCGTCTGCTGTTCGTCAACAAGACCGGCCGTGCCGACGGTGTGCGCAGCGAAGCGGGCGTGCTGGCCGGACCGCGAGCGGGCGTCGCATACGCCGTCACCGTCGCCTTCGACGACCTGTCGTCGGCGCATCGCCTGCAGGTGGCCGAGGCGCTGCGGATTCTCGGGCTCGAACTCATGGAGTACGTGCACTGAGATCGGAGGCGGCGCTCCGCCTACGATGTGCACATGATCCCAGATGACTGGACCGAGCATCGGCGTGCCGAAGACCGCGAGCTGCTCGGCTGGATCCGCCCCGAAGGTGACGCCTGGGTCGCGGTGAATCTGCTCGGCCGGGAGGTGCCCGGAGTTGTCGACTGGTTGGACGCCGAGGCATCACTGGACTCCATCGGTCTGAGCTGGCTCGCCGACAAGTGGGTGCTCGATCGCGAGGACGGCCGCGCCTGGGCGGTGCGGCTGGTGGAGGTCACTCCGGAGCGCGTCGTGGTGAAGACCGATGACTTCGACGCCATCGATGCGCCGACCGAGATGATCGAGCTGGAGTGGCCCGCCCCGCGGACGCTGCGGCACCCCGAGCCCGGCGAACATGCCGCGAGCTCGTGGGACTGAGGGCGGCGTTCGGATCGGTGCGCGCGGGCTGCCGGGAGACGAAGAGTCAGCGCGGCGGGGCCGCCGTGGAGGCGCGCACGATGAGGGTGGGCTCCGTGATGTCGAAGTCCTCGGCTTCCGGGTCGCGGCCCTCGATCTTCGCGATCACCCGCAGTGCGGCATCACGACCGACCGAACGAAACGGCTGGCGCACCGTCGTGAGGGCGGGGGAGGCGTAGGCCGCAAGATCGATGTCGTCAACGCTCACCACGGAGACGTCGTCGGGCACCATGCGTCCGGCCTCGTGAAGTGCGCGGATCACGCCGAACGCCATTTCATCACTCGCCACGAAGACGGCTGTGGCCTCGGCGATCCCCGCCAGCACCTGTCCGGCGCGGTATCCCGATTCCGGGGTCCAGTCCCCGGAGATCGTCGGTGGTGGGGTGATCCCGCGTTCGCGGAGCACGCGCGCCCACCCGTCGCGTCGTTTGTGCGTCTCGGCCCAGCCTTCGTCGCCGCTGATGTGCCAGACATTGTCGTGGCCGAGATCCAGGAGGTGCTCGGTCGCGAGGCGGGCGATGAGGTCCTGGTCGACGACGCCGGCGCGCCGATCGCCACGTTCCGTAGGGGTGCGCGCGAGGCGCTGTTGCATCGCTTCGTCTTCGAACTCGAAGGGAGCGACGAGGATGATGCCCTCGGCGCCCTGTCGCTCCAGGCGGTCGAAAGCGTCGATGAAGGCCGCAACCGGTGAGTGCTTGGCGACGGCGGTGGTGGTCACCGTGTAGCCGCGGTCGGTGGCGATGTCCTCGATGCCGGCGCTGATCACAGCCGACGAGTACTGCACGTTGGAGACGACGATCACGCCCAGCATCCGGGTGCGCCCAGTCGCGAGCGCTGCGGCCGCGCCGTGCACACGGTAGCCGAGCTCATCAACGGCGGCGAGCACCCGCTGCGCGGTCTCGGGTCGGACGGTGTCCTGCCCGGACATCACGCGTGACACCGTCTGCGCCGAGACGCCGGCGCGCCGCGCGACGTCCACCTGGTTCGGGGCGCGATCGGGCGACGGTCTTCGCGGCATGACCCCATGGTAGGCCTCGCGCGCCTTGCGTGCGGGACGATGTCGGCGATAATGTGAGCGCAAACATTGTGTCGATTCAACCGGAACGCTTGGCGATGACGTCTCACCTGAGGTCCCGGGGGAGCGTTGACTCACACGCCGGGTGCTGAGCGAGCGGAGAGAGACGGCGTGCCGCCGCTCATGCCCGCCGATCCCACCCCCACGTGGACAGGAACCGCGGAGCGAGATGAAGTGCCGCCACACAGACCACGACACAGAATGGAAGACTCCATGACCGCCCCCGCGCTCACCGTTGGTGATGGCGTCCTGCTTCGCGATGGTGCGGAGTACCGCCTCCTCTCCGGATCGATCCACTACTTCCGGGTGCACCCGGCGCAGTGGGAGGACCGCCTGCGCCGGCTCGCAGCAATGGGCGCCAACACCGTCGACACCTATGTCCCGTGGAACTTTCACGAGCGGCGGGAGGGCGAGTTCGCGTTCGACGGCTGGCACGACCTTGCCGGCTTCATCCGCCTCGCGGGAAACGTGGGCCTCGACGTGCTGTTGCGTCCGAGCCCGTACATCTGCGCCGAGTGGAACAACGGCGGACTGCCCAGCTGGCTGACGGCGCGCACGCGGAGCCTTCGCTCGTCGGATCCGTCGTTCTTGGCCGCGGTTGACGCCTGGTACGACGAACTGATCCCTCGGATCGCTCCGCTTCAGGCATCGCAGGGCGGACCGATCGTCGCGGTGCAGGTCGAGAACGAGTACGGATCGTTCGGCTCCGACCGCGCCTACCTGGAGCACCTCGCTACGGGCTTGCGGGAGCGCGGAATCGTCGAGCTGCTCACCACCGCCGACGGCACGCGCGCCGACATGCTGAACAGCGGATCGGTGCTGGAGTCCGCCACCCCGACGTTCACGTTCGGCACCGGCGCTGCGCTCGCCGACGCGCTGCGCCCTGCGGGCGCTCCGTTGATCTGCGGGGAGTTGTGGGGAGGCTGGTTCGATCACTGGGGCGAGAAGCACCACGTGCGATCGGCGGAGAGCATGATGGGCACCGTCACCGAACTGCTGGAGCTCGGTGGATCGGTGAGTCTCTACATGGCGCACGGCGGGACGAACTTCGGGCTCTGGGCTGGGGCGAATTGGGACGGCGTGCTGCAGCCCACCGTCACCAGCTACGACTCCGACGCGCCCATCGGCGAAGACGGCACGATCAACGACAAGTTTCATGCGCTTCGGGCGGCGTTCGCGCCCTTCCACGCAACAGAGCTGCCGTCCATTCCCGAGGCTCCCGTGTTCCAGCGTCCGCAGGCGGTGCCGCTCACTCCGGTCGCGTCGCTGTACGACGTCGTGCTCGCGTACGCCACGGATGGCGACCTCCGTACCCCGATGCCGCAGACCTTCGAGGAGCTCGGACAGCCCGACGGCGTTGTGGCGTATCGCACCGTTGCCGATCTGCCTGGCGACGTCGAGCTGTCCATCGACGGTCTGCACGACCGCGCGGTGATCTACGTGGACGGCGAGCGGGTCGCTCTCCTGGAACGCGATCGTGCGGTGTCCACGATGCTCGCGGGTCCGGCCCGTCGCGTTGAGCTCGTGATCGTCGTGGAAGCGCTCGGACGCATCAATTACGGCTACCGGCTGGGGGAGCACAAGGGCATCACCGGTGTGCGTCTGGAGCGGCGCCTGGTGCACGGGTGGTCGCACACCCTGCTTCCGGAATCCGCGTGGAACGCTCCCGAGGCTCCCGGTGCGGACGGCGTGGCGGTCGCCGAGGTGCAGGTGACGGAGGTCGCGGACGCCTGGATCGCGCTGCCTGGCGGCGGCGCCGGATGGGTGTGGGTGAACGGATTTCTCCTCGGCCGCTACGACCGCATCGGCCCGCAGGTCACGCTCTATGCCCCCGCCCCGCTGTGGCGGGAAGGGGCGAACGCGGTGCGCGTGGTGGACTTCATATCGCTCCCCGCGCAGCTCGAGGTGCGCGATGCCCCGGACTTCGGCGAGGTCGAAGAGTTCATCGGCTACTGAGCCGGGCTGGCGTCACTACGTGCCATGTCTTGCCGGGGCTCACGTGCGATGGATCCATGAACGTGCAAGATCAGCCGCCAGGGGGATCCGCTGGCGGATGTCTCCGCCTAGGGTCGGATCATGGACGAGACGACGCGCACCCCGCCGTGGCTGGTGGTCGAGGATCTGCTGCTTCTGCTGCTGGACGATCAGCGGGGCACGTTGTCGGTCGGCGTGGACCCGGGGTTGGCGATGGGCGGCGCGATGCTCATGGATCTCGCGCGTGCCGGGTTGGTGGAGCTGTCGCCCCGTGCCGGCCTCCTCTCCTCTCCCACGGTGACGGCAACGCCCGATGCGACCACGGACGATCCGCTGCTGCGCGCGGCCGCGGAGACGGTCGCCGCGAAGCCGCGAAACGCGATGGTCATGGTTCGTACGCTCGCGAAGATCGACGGCGAATCGACGCGTGACCTCGTCGCCGCGCGACTGGTCGAGCGGGGCGTGCTGGAGCGTCGGGGCGGTCGCGTGCTGGGCCTGTTCCCGCGCACCGAATGGCCCACCGCCGACGCCGCCCACGAGGCAGCGTTGCGTACGGGGCTGCGGGAGGTTCTGATCCTCGATCGCGATCCCACCGCTCACCAGGCAGCCGTCATCTCGATCCTGCAGGCACTGAACCAGCTGCGAGTGGTCGCGAAGGACGAGACGCGGTCGCTGCGTGATGTGGTCAAGCGCGCGAAGGAGATCCGCGAGGTGAACCTCGCATCGGAGGCCGTGGAAGCGACAGTCCAGGCTGCCGTGCAGGCGGCGGAAGCCGCCACGATCGCAGCGGTTTCCGCTGCTGTATCGGCTGCCGTGGTCGCGACGGCGGGCGCTTCGGCGAGCTGACCGAAGCCTCGGGTGTGCCTGCTGGCGGGGCGTGATCATTCACCGCCGAGAGTTCGCCTCCGCAGAGTAGCTCTCCGGCCACTTCGTCGCGGGTGGCCGGTGCTTCGCCGTCGCAGACGGGGGAGAATCGAGAGGTGAGCACCGTGACCTCCGAATTCGACAGCATCGACCTCGACTCCCTCCGCTCTGTCGGGGGTCTGAAATGGACGCGATTCCCCGACACCATCGGGATGTTCGTGGCCGAGATGGACTTCGGGACCGCACCTGCCGTCCGCGACGCGATGCATCGCGCCATCGATGACGGGCTGCTCGGCTATCTGCCGCCGACGCTCGCGAATCGGCTGGGGGAGGCCACCGCTGCCTGGCAGCGTGATCGCTACGGCTGGGACGTGCCGGCTACCAGCGTTCGTCCGGTGGGCGACGTGCTCACGGCCCTGCAGATCGTGATCGAGAAGTTCTCAGCTCCCGGCTCGAAGATCATCCTGCCGACCCCCGCGTACATGCCATTCCTCACCATCCCGCCGTCGCTCGGCCGCGAGATCATCGAGGTCCCGATGCTCGTCGAGGACGGCCGCTACAGCCTTGATCTCAACGGCATCGACGCCGCCTTCGCCGACGGCGCGGGGCTGCTCATCCTCTGCAACCCGTACAATCCGGTGGGTCGCGTCTTCACCCGCGAAGAGCTGGAGGGCGTAGCGAGCATCGTCGAGCGTCACGGCGGTCGGGTGTTCGCAGACGAGATCCACGCGCCGCTGGTCTACGCCGGCGCCTCGCACATCCCCTACGCCTCGCTGTCCGAGGCCACAGCCGCGCACACCGTCACAGCTACCTCGCCCTCCAAAGCGTGGAACATGCCGGGTGTGAAGTGCGCGCAGGTGATCCTCACGAACGATGCCGATATCGCCACGTGGACCGCCGCGTTCGGTGCGGGCGCGCCCGGGGCGTCCACGCTCGGTGTGGTGGCGAACATCGCCGCTTACGAGGAGGGTGGCGCATGGCTGGATGAGGTGACCGCGTATCTCGACGAGAATCGCCGCACCCTCGGAGACGATCTGGCCGAGCTGATTCCCGGGATCAGGTACACGATGCCCGAGGGTACGTACATCGCGTGGCTCGACTGTCGCGATCTGCCGATCGAGGGATCGGTGGCCGCGTTCTTCCGTGAGCACGCCGGTGTCGCGCTCACCGACGGAATCGACTGCGGCGGCCCCGGCGAGGGCTTCGTCCGCATGATCTTCGCCACGCCGCGCCCGATCCTGCGCGAGGCCGTGCGCCGCATGGCCGCCGCACTCGCGGACTGAGCCGAACGACAGCGGCGCATCCATCCGGGGTGCGCCGCTGTCGTTCGTTCAGACGGTCACGCCCAGGGCTGCGCGCAGTTCTTCCTTCGCCCGCGCATACCGCGACCGCGCTGTCGCCGCCGGAATGCCGATGATCTCTGCCGCTTGCGCCAGCGTGAAGCCATCCCAATGGACCAGCTGGATGATCTCCGCGAGTTCCGGCTTCAGGCGTGCGATCGCATCGCGAACGTCTCCGCCGTCGTCAGCTGGCGCGGCCACCGCCGACGTGACGTGCGAGCGGATCCGGTCAACCAGTGCCAGGCGGCGGCGCTGACCCCGGGCGTGGTTCAACAGCGTGCCGCGCGCCAGGCCGAACAGCCACATCCGCGCCTGCTGCGGATCCGCGGGGACGTCATCGACCCGCCGCCAGGCGATGAGGAGCGTCTCGCCGAGGAGATCGGGTGCATCGTCTGCTCCGACGCGACGATGCAGGTAACGGAGGAGATCCCCGTTCGAGTCGCGCAGTGCGGCGGTGAGGAGCTGTGTGTGATCTGCGACCGACCTCACGGTGCCACAGCCTCACACAGCAGTTGCTCGTCGCCGTCGAACGCAAGACCGACCTTGGCTTGCTCGGCGAGCCGTGCGACCGTCTCGCTCATCGCGACCCGATGCGCAATGGCGTAGATGTCGTCCTCCGTTGGTGGCACGTCGCGCTCGGGATCCTCCCACTCGCCGTCGGCGTTGACGAACTGGATCCGAGTCTCTGGGTCGGACCGGATGAGATCCGCCCAACTCTCGACCAATGTTTCGTCCACGTCGAGATTGCCCACGCTGGCTACGAACCCGTCCCAGTCGCCCGCCGGTTCCCTCGGCTCGACGACCATAGACCGCAGCTCGCACTCGCGCCCGCTCGGCAGCGTGAACGCATACACCGCGTCGGGATCCTGCGCCCACGGCAGCCAGGACAAACCGCCGTTCGCGACTGCGGTGCCAGCGCCTCCCATCAGTACGATCGCCAGCCCGAGTCCGGCGAGCACGCGGGGCGTGCGGCGGGCGCGAGGTTTCTCGGCGAGCACCTGCGCTCGCGCATCGTGCGTCGTCTGATTCAGGGCCCGGGTCAGATCGTCGTCGACCGTGAGGTCCGGCGGTGCTGAGCGCTGAAGAAGCTGATCCAGGCGGTCGTGAGTGTCCATGTCTCTCCCATCGTGGTGGGTCCGTTATCTGAGACATGTCCGGCACCGCCGTTCGTGATGACGGCGGTGCCGGATTCGTGCCGTACCCGTGACGGCGCCGCTTGGGAGGCCAGGAGACGACGTGGACAGGATGCCGGGTGCGAACATTGGCAGCACGAGGTGAGGTACTGAGGATCGGCCTGGAAAGGGAACTCCGGCCCTCGCGGCTGCCGCAGCAACAGGCACAGCGAGATGATCATCGCCGATCCGGGGATCACCTGCACTCCCAGCGGCCCCACGAGGAATCTCTTCCCTCTGACGAAGGTGAGGCGTGAGGTTGCGAACGCCGCCCCGACCGTCACGATGCCCGTTCGATCGCAGTCGCCGAAGCGCTGTTGCTCGGCTGAGGCGACGACGGCGGCTGCAACTGGTGGTTGGGCAGCCGCCGTCGTTATGTGCGGTGAGGGTTAGATGCTGTGGCCGTCGCCGTGACGGTGGCCGTCGCCGTGACGGAAGGCGCGATGGTCGGCGTCGTCGGCATGACGGTGTGTCCAGGGTGCGGGGCGGCCTCGGAAGGGGCGGTCGGCCGAGAACGCGTCCTCGAACTCATCCCGTGCGAAATGAGCGCGGGGTCCGCCGACGTGTGCGGAGTCGAAGCCCTCGGCGCCGTGCGCGCGGCCCCGTCCGTGGAATCCGCGCTCTCCGTGGGATCCGCGTGTTCCGTGGAATCCGCGCTCTCCGTGGGAATCACCGTGACCGTGCCAGCCGCCGGAGCTCCCGTGGCGATGGCAATCGCCATGCTCATGGCCCGCGAACGCGCCGTGTCCGATGTCCGCAGCGCGCATGCCGCGTCCGCCGAAGCCGTGGTGAGCGAAGCCGTGACGCGGTCCGCCTTCGCGCAGGTGCTGCAGGAGTCGACGGCGACGGCGCACATCACGCAGTCGCTCCTCTCCTCCGAGGTCCTCGACGATCGAGGACAGCGCGTCCGTGGTGACGGTCAGCTGCTCGGGTGTGAGCACCGACTCGATGCGCGAGCGTGAAGCCGTGAGCCGGTCGTCGATGCGAGTGAGGGCTGCTCGGCCCTCGGCAGTGATCGTCGGGCGGCCATCGGTGAATGCGATCCACCCCCGCATGAGGAGGTGGCGGAAACGGAGGCCTCCGAAGCGCGCGCGGCCGGGGCCTCCGTGCCCTCGGTGTCCGGGGCGGTGGTGGCCGCGGTGCTCATGCGTTGAGCTTGCCGCCGGCGTCGACGAGGCGTTCAAAGCGGCGTCGCTTGTGGCGACGCCGTCGAGGGGCGGCTCGGTGCCGATCGTCCCGTGCACCGGAATGTCGGAGCTGACGGTCGCCTGTGGAGCTGTGTCCTCGACCGGGGTCGTGTCCGCTTGCGGCGCGTCTGTTTCTGTTTCGGCGAGTCGGTGCAGGAGGCGCAGGTCGTGGCGACGGACGCCCTCGGAGGCGAGGATGTCGGCACGTTCCGCGCGGACGAGCTGGTCGGCGGCGCGGATGAGGAAGGCGAGCGATCGCTCGCCGAGTGGTGTGCTGTTCGGGGTGTTCATGAGAAGTCCTTTCGGGAGCCGAAGCTCGAATGTATGTCAGATGACAAGTGAATGTAGTGTGACATGTATTTCAGAAGCTTGTCAAGTGACATATATACTTTTTCCATGACGGACGAGCAGCCCACCGATCCTGTCGAGGCGATCGTCGCTGCGCTTGGTCGCATCCGCGGTCGTCGTGGCCCTCGGCCCGGCGGGCCGCACGGTTTCGGGCCCGGCGGGCCGCACGGCCATGACGGCGCGCATGTCTTTGGCGCTGCGCACGGTCACGACGGCGGGCATCATCACGATGAGGCGCACGCTCGGGAGGGGGATCGTGGTCGTGCGCATCGCGGCGGTCCCGAGTGGGGACCCTTCGGCGGTCGCGGCGCCGACCCGCGTGCAGCCGAATGGATGCCCGCGATGGGCGGACGTCTCGGCGGCCCGGCGCGGTTCCGTCTCCTGGAAGTCCTCGCCGCCGCATCGGGGTCATTGACGGTGTCCGAGATCGCCGACGCCGTGGGCGTCGACCAGCCGCGCGCGTCGCGATTGGTCCAGCAGTCCGTCCAGCTGGGACTCGTGCAGCGCGAGGCCGATCCGGATGATGCACGACGCACCCGCGTGGTGCTCACCGACCGAGGTCGCTCGATCGCCGGCGGCATGCGTGGGCATCGGCACGACACCGTGCGAACGGCCCTCGCTGCGCTCACCCCCGAGGAGCAGGCGGAGTTCATCCGGCTCCTCGGCAAGTTCGCTGCCGCCTGGCCTCGCGACTGATCCGCGACTCGCGCGCCGCAGCGTGGAGCTCACGACCGGTCGCGTGCGATGGATCGCCCGCGCATGAGGGGGCGATGGTGCGCAACGAACGAGGTTCACCGACGCGACCCCGGCGACCACTAAGGTGAGCGCATGACCGGCGAGACTCCCCACACGCCCCCGACGAGCGTCGACACCGACGCGTTGCCGGCGCTGGCGCTCGATCAGAACATCGATCGCACCATCCCGCGCAAACAGGTGTGGTCGTGGGCGATCTACGACTGGGCGACGCAGCCGTTCAACAGCGTGATCCTCACGTTCGTGTTCACGGCGCTGTATCTGGTGAGTGACACGTTCCTCGATCCGTCGATCGCGGCGCTGCCAGACGGGGACAAGGCGAAGGACGCGGCACTCGCCGCGCTCAGCAGTCAGCTGGGTCTGGGAACCACAGCCGCGGGCATCCTGCTGGCGATCCTCGCGCCGGTCTTGGCGCAACGCGCCGATGCCGCAGGTCGTCGCAAGCGCTGGCTGATCGTCTACACGACGCTGCTGATTGCGACGATGGCCGGGATGTTCTTCGTGGAGGGCTCGCCGAACTTCTTCCTGCTCGGCGTGATGCTCGTGTCCGCGGGCACGCTGTTCAGCGAGCTCGCGGGCGTCAATTACAACGCGATGCTCACCCAGGTGTCCACCCCCCGGACCGTGGGTCGTGTCAGCGGTCTCGGATGGGGGCTCGGCTACGTCGGCGGCATCATCGCTCTGGTCATCGTGGTGCTGTGCAACAGCTTCGACTGGTTCGGCCTGTCCACCGACAATGGCCTCCCGTATCGGATCATCGCGGTGGGATGCGCGGTGTGGGCGATCGTGTTCTCCATTCCGCTGCTGCTCAACGTGCCGGAGACTCCGCGCCAGAGCGTCGTTCGTCGCAACTTCTTCCTCAGTTATGTGGACCTCTGGCGTCACATCCGCTCGATCTTCCGCGACTCTCGCCCGACGTTCTGGTTCCTCGTCGCCAGCGCCGTGTATCGCGATGGTCTGAGTGGCGTCTTCACGTTCGGTGCCGTGATTGCGGCCCGCGTGTTCGGCTTCTCGGCGAACGAGGTGATCATCTTCGGCATCGCGGCGAACCTCATCGCTGGAATCGGGACGATCATCGCCGGTCGACTCGACGACCGATTCGGCCCGCGCCCGGTGATCATCGGCGCGCTCACCGCGCTGTGCGTCGCAGGCTTCGCCGTCTTCCTCCTGCACGACGCCGGACAGGTGGTGTTCTGGATCTGCGGCATGGTGCTCTCCGCCCTCGTCGGTCCGGTGCAGTCGGCATCCCGTTCGCTGCTCGCCCGCGTCACCCCCGCCGGTCGGGAGGGGGAGGTCTTCGGCCTCTACGCCACGACGGGTCGGGTCGCGAGCTTCCTGGCCTCCGGCCTCTGGACGATCCTCGTCGCCGCGATGGGTGCGATCTACTGGGGCATCCTCGGCATCATCATCGTGATCGCCGCGGGTCTGGTGCTGATGCTGTTCGTCCGCATCCCCGCCCTCGACCGCCGCTGAGCGCGGCGCCGCGGCTCTGCCTCGAAGGGTGGCGGTGAGCCGGTCAGGTGATCGGGGATGAGAAGCGTGGGGGACTCCGGTGACGTGCGTGCGGTGATGCCGGTGTCTCGAACGGAGGAGATTTACTCCGACGGAGGACGGTACGCCGGGTGGCGGTCCTCGTTTCGTGACATTGTCCTCGTTTCGAGACGGTGCCCGCGGCAACGCTCCGGCGCTAAGCTCCTGGCTCGGCGTCCCGGCACTCCTTCCACGCATCACCTGCGCCGCCCGACTCCGCCACCTCGCCCCAAACCCCAAAACGAACCACATCCGCCACCGACCTGCGACGATGACGGGATGAGCAGCGAACGGGGACGGCGGAGCAAGCGCGTGATGCGAGAGGAGCTTCGGTCACGCAGAGACGAAGACTGGGAACTCCCACCCGGCACGGTGCCGTATTTCCGCGAACGCCTGTACGCCACGTTCACGGGTCTCGCCATCGTCCGCGTTGTTGAGTCCGGAACGCACGCCGAGCCCCGGCACGCCTTCCTCGCGCTGCTGATGGGTGTGATCGGTATCGTTGTAGCCGGCACGCTGTCGGACTACATCGCTCACCTCATCGTTCATCGCACGGTCGCGCGGGGGAGCGAACTGCACATCATGTTGCGCGCGGGTCTGGGCGCGCTGTGGACCGTGGGGCTTCCGATCGCGCTGATCGGAGCCGCCTGGATCGGGTGGATGGATCTGCACCTGGCACTGCGCATCTCCTCGTGGATCTACATCGTGACGCTCGCGGGCATCGGCTGGCTGGCGATTCGTCGATCGACCCTGCCGGTGCTGGCGAGGATCGTCGTCCTGGCCGGCCTCGTGGCCGCCGGTTTCGGCGTCGTGGCACTGCAGCAGCTGGCGAAATCCGTCTGATACTGAGTGTTCACCCGAAGTTGAGTCGTGTCGACTCAACTTCGACTTGACACGAATTCGGGTCGTGTTCTAGGGTTGAGCCATCGGGACTCAAGTCCCGATTCCGCGCAAGCGGACCATAGATTTCGGCTGCGGCCCGGTACGGGCGAGCCACCGCTGGAGGATCGGGAAATCCCCCGGCACGAAAGGAAAACACATGGCACGTGCAGTAGGCATCGACCTCGGTACGACCAACTCGGTCGTCTCCGTTCTCGAGGGTGGCGAGCCCAAGGTCATCGCCAACGCTGAAGGATTCCGCACCACCCCCTCGGTGGTCGCCTTCACCAAGGACGGAGAGGTGCTCGTCGGCGAGACCGCCAAGCGCCAGGCCGTCACCAACGTGGACCGCACCATCGCGTCCGTGAAGCGCCACATGGGCACGTCGTGGAAGACGCAGTCGATCGACGGCAAGGAGTACACGCCGCAGGAGATCTCGGCGCGCATCCTCGGCAAGCTCAAGCACGACGCGGAGCAGTACCTCGGCGACACCGTCACCGACGCGGTCATCACGGTTCCCGCGTACTTCAACGACGCTGAGCGTCAGGCAACGAAGGACGCCGGTGAGATCGCCGGCCTCAACGTGCTGCGCATCATCAACGAGCCCACCGCTGCCGCCCTGGCGTACGGCCTGGACAAGGGCAAGGAAGACGAGCTCATCCTGGTCTTCGACCTCGGTGGCGGAACGTTCGACGTCTCGCTGCTCGAAGTGGGCAAGGACGACGACTTCTCCACCATCCAGGTGCGTGCCACCGCCGGTGACAACCGCCTCGGTGGTGACGACTGGGACCAGCGCATCGTCGACTGGCTGATCACGCAGTTCAAGCAGTCCACCGGTGTGGACGTGGCGAACGACAAGATCGCCCTGCAGCGCCTCAAGGAGGCCGCGGAGCAGGCGAAGAAGGAGCTCTCCAGCTCCATGTCCACCACCATCTCCCTGCCCTACCTCTCGCTCACCGAGAACGGCCCGGCGAACCTGCAGGAGACGCTGACCCGTGCGAAGTTCGAGGACCTCACCAAGGACCTCCTCGAGCGCACCAAGAAGCCGTTCGCGGATGTCATCCGTGAGGCGGGCATCAAGGTCAGCGACATCGACCACGTGGTCCTCGTCGGTGGCTCCACCCGTATGCCCGCCGTCGCCGAGCTCGTCAAGGGCGAGATCGGCAAGGACGCCAACAAGGGCGTCAACCCGGACGAGGTCGTCGCCGTCGGCGCCGCCATCCAGGCCGGTGTGCTGAAGGGCGAGCGCAAGGACGTCCTGCTGATCGACGTCACCCCGCTGAGCCTCGGTATCGAGACCAAGGGCGGCATGATGACCAAGCTCATCGAGCGCAACACGGCCATCCCCACCAAGCGCAGCGAGACCTTCACCACGGCAGACGACAACCAGCCGTCCGTCGCGATCCAGGTGTTCCAGGGCGAGCGCGAGTTCACCCGCGACAACAAGCCGCTCGGCACGTTCGAGCTGCAGGGCATCGCCCCGGCTCCCCGTGGCATCCCGCAGATCGAGGTCACCTTCGACATCGACGCCAACGGCATCGTGCACGTGTCCGCCAAGGACAAGGGCACCGGCAAGGAGCAGTCGATGACCATCACGGGTGGCTCCTCGCTGCCCAAGGAGGACATCGACCGCATGGTGCGCGAGGCCGAGGAGCACGCCGCCGAGGACAAGAAGCGCCGTGAGGCCGCCGAGGTCCGCAACCAGGCCGAGACGCTCGCGTACTCCGTCGAGAAGCTGATCAAGGAGAACGACGAGAAGCTTCCCGCCGACGTCAAGGAGTCCGTCCAGGCCGACGTGGACGCGGTCAAGACCGCGCTCGCGGGCGAGGACGACGACGCCGTGAAGAAGGCGTTCGAGACGCTGAGCCAGAGCCAGGGCAAGCTGGGTGAGGCGCTCTACGCCTCCGCCCAGGCTGCCGGTGGCGAGGGCGACCCGACGGCGACCAGCCCGGGCAACGGCGACGTGCCGAACCCCGAAGAGGACGTCATCGACGCCGAGGTCGTGGACGACGAGGACGAGAAGAAGTAAAGACATGACGGACGACAAGGACTTCGAGAACAACGAAGCCCCGTCCGGCGAGCAGGGGTCGGAGGCTCACGCCTCCGACCCCGCTTCGCAGGACGAGGAACTCACGATCGACGACATCCTGGGCGCAGCCCAGACCGACGACGCGGCCGCCGCCGACGTCATGGACATCGAGTCGATCCACCTCAACGACCTCAAGCGCATCACCGCGGAGTACGCCAACTACCGCCGTCGCACCGAGGAACAGCGTCAGATCGAGAAGCAGCGCACCACGGGCGACGTGGTCAAGGGCCTGCTTCCCGTGCTGGATGACATCGCCCGCGCGGAGAAGCACGGTGACCTGGTTGAGGGCAGCGCTTTTGCCGTGATCGCCGAGAAGATCCGGTCGATCGTGGCGCGTCAGGGCGTGGAGTCGTACGGCACCGTCGGCGACGTCTTCGACCCGCAGCAGCACGAGGCCATCTTCCAGCAGCCCGTTCCGGGTGCCACCGAGTCCACCATCCTCGACGTGGTCGAGGTGGGCTACCGCCTGGGCGACGTGGAGCTGCGTCCCGCGAAGGTGGTCGTCTCGGTCCCGGCCGAGTAGGCCGAAAAGGGGACATATGGCAAGCAACGACTGGTTCGAGAAGGATTTCTACAAGACGCTCGGCGTGTCCAAGGATGTGTCCGAAGCCGACCTGAAGAAGACCTACCGGAAGCTGGCGCGCAAGTACCACCCGGACTCGAACCCGGGGGACTCCGCAGCGGAGGCGAAGTTCAAGGAGATCAGCGAGGCGTACACCGTGCTGAGCGACAAGACTCAGCGTGAGGAGTACGACCAGATCCGGGCGATGGGCTCCGGGGCCCGCTTCCAGGCTCCCGGTGGCGGCAGCTCTGCCGGCGGGGGCTTCGAGGACGTGTTCTCGATGTTCAACCGCGGCGGTCGAGGTCAGCAGCAAGCCGACTTCGACGACATCTTCTCGATGTTCAACCGCGGGGGCGGCGGCTTCGGTGGTCAGGCCGGCTTCCGGCCGGGGCCCCAGAAGGGCGCCGACGTCACGGCGCGCACGACGCTCGATTTCGCTACAGCGGTGAAGGGCGACACCATCACCCTGCAGGGTGAGGACGGCAAGCCGTTCAAGGTGAAGATCCCGGCGGGCGTGCAGGACGGACAGAAGATCCGCTTGCGTGGGCGCGGTCGTCCGTCCTCGTCGGGTGGCGAGAACGGCGACATCGTGGTGTCCGTCTCGGTGCGCAAGCACCCGGTGTTCACCCGCGATGGGCTGAACCTGCGGGTGACCGTGCCGGTGACCTTCACGGAGGCGGCCCTGGGCGCCACCATCGAAGTGCCCACGCTGGGCGGCGATCCGGTGAAGCTGAAGGTGGCTGCCGGAACTCCCTCTGGTCGCGTGCTCCGCGTCAAGGGCCGCGGCGTGGAATCAGCGAAGGGCACCGGCGACTTGCTCGCCGAGGTTCAGATCGTGGTCCCGTCTCACCTCGATGCCGCCGCCAAGGAAGCGCTGGAGAAGTTCGCCGAGGCGGAACCCAAGGAGAACCCGCGAGCGGACTTGCTCGCGAAAGCGCGCTGAATCGCGCGATGACCGACACACGACGCCGGGAACGGGGGTGACATGAACCAGGACCAGATGGACGAGGACGCGCCGATCTTCGCGATCGCTGCTGCCGCGGAGCTGGCCGGCATGCACCCCCAGACCCTGCGTCAGTACGACCGCATGGGACTGGTCATCCCGGGGCGCACCCGCGGTGGCTCGCGCCGATACTCGGTGAACAACATCCGTCAGCTTCGCGAGGTGGCGCAGATGTCGGCCGACGGGATGAGCCTCCCGGCCATCGCCCGCATTCTCGATCTGGAGCAGTCCGTGCGGTCACTGCGCCGCGAGGTCTCTCAACTCCAGGCCCAGCTCCAGGCCGACGCGGAGAGCCGGCCCGGGGCACGCGTGTTCGCGGCGGGAACGACAGGATCCGTCATCACCCTGCGCGCCGGACGCCGCGTGCGGCGCGCGACGGAGGTCATGATCTGGCGACCCCCGCACCTGCGCGAAAGCCACCTCGACGAGGACTAATCGCCCCGGCTGAGCGCGCGGGGCGAGAGCGTGTGGAACACGGTGCGGATCGCAGCGCCTTCCACGGTGTGCAGCGCAAAGCCCGGCAACGCGTCGGGATCGGCGATCGGATTGACGCGGCTCCCCAGCCGCATGGCCGACACGATCCCCGGCGCCCCCAACACCGGAACCCCCGCGAACGTCGTCGTGAACGCCGCGTGGATGTGACCGGTGAAGATCGCGGCCACCGCCGGGTTGTCCCGAACGATCGCCGCCAGGTCACCCGGGTTGGCGAGGGCGTACTGCTCGTCCACGACGTGGTGCCCGATCGGCACCGGCGGGTGGTGCATCATCAGCGCCACCGACCCCGGAGCGGCCGCGATCGCACCGCGCGCGAAGTCCAGCGTCTCCGGCGTGAGCAGACCGTCGTCTCTGCCGTCGATGTGCGAGTCGAGAGCGATGATCGTGAGGTCGCCGATCACCAGCGTGTCATTCATGCGCCCGGAACGGCCCACGTCTCGCAGCGCCGCGCTGAGTGGTGCCGTCAGGTCGTGGTTGCCGGCGCAGACCAGCTGGGGAACGTCGTCGGGAAGCTCCGCGAACACGCTCGCGTATTCTTCGGCGAGGCCATGATCGGCGAGATCTCCGCTCACCAGGAGCGCATCCACGCTCGGCAGAGCGGCGACCTCTCGCAGCACGGCCTCGAATCGATGGCGGCGTGCCTCCGACAGATCCAGGTGCGGGTCGCTCAGGTGCGCGATCGTCAACATGTGGCCCCCTCCGCTGCGCTCGGGCTCAATCTATCGAACGGGCCGACGTTCCCGTGACCGCGTCGGGACGGGTATCGTTGCGACACGATGAGGATCACGCGGCGCACTCTGCTGGTCGGCGCCGGAGCCGGTGTCCTGGGGGTGCTTCTGGCCTCCTGCACCCCGGAGCCGGCGCCCTCACCCACGCCCGATCCGACCTCCACGACCCCGGCCCCCGAGCCCACGACCCCGAACGTGATCGAGCCGTCGGCTTTCGCTCGCAGCTCCTGGTCGGAGGATCCGTTCTCGCTCGGCGCGGCAAGCTTCACGCCGACGGGTGTGCAGCAAAGCGTGCGCGCAGCGCTGACTGTCCCGGTGCTCGATCGTCTGTTCTTCGCGGGTGAGGCGACGGACGAAGAAGCCCCGGGGACGATGCCGGCGGCGGTTCGATCCGGTGTCGCGGCCGCGGAGACGCTGCTGGACGCGTCGACCACGGGCGATCGCGTCGCTGTCGTCGGTGCCGGGCTCGCCGGTGCTGCTGCGGCGGCTCGCCTTGCTGCGAGTGGTCTGGAGCTGACCGTCTTCGAGGCTCGCGATCGGGTCGGCGGGCGCGTCCAGTCGCATGTGGACGACGACGAGTGGCCGGTTCCCGTGCAGCTCGGCGGGTGGCTCGTCGACGATGCCCTCGACGAGGTCGTCGATCGGCCGGAGTCGATCGACCTCCGAACCGAGACGCTGTCCGGAGCCCTCTGGCGCTCAGCGGAGGGCGACGACCTCGAGGTTGTGTCGGCCAAGCCGCTCACCGATGCGATCGCCGCGGCGCAGTCCCGCGCGACCGATGAATCACTGGCTGACGCCCTGGTCGAAGCCGGCGCGGACCCCGATGACCCCGCCCTGACGGCGCTGCTCGCGTACCTGTCGACAATGTCCGGAGCGGATGCCGACCAGGTTTCGTCCTGGTTCCCTCCGGTGATGCCGCCCATCGAGCGCACCGCCGTGCTCGGCGACCTCGGATCACTGTTCGAGGATCTGCTCGACGGAGCGAAGGTGAGCCTGTCGTCGCCCGTGAGCCGGGTGGCCTACGACGAGAAGGGGGTGAGCCTCGGTGTGGCGACGGGGGAGTCCCTGTCGTTCGACCGGGTGCTGGTGACGGTTCCGCTCGGTGTGCTGAAGACCGACGGCATCGAGTTCTCGCCCGCGTTGCCCTTCGCGCACCGCGGTGCCATCGCAGACCTCGGGATGGGTCTCATCGAGACCGTCTGGCTGCGCTTCGACGAGCCGGTGATCGAGACGGACGCGTCCCTGTGGCACACGGTCGGCGGTGACGCCACGATCCGGACCTGGCTCAACCTCGCTCCCGTAACTGGCGAGAACATCCTGGTGGGGCTCATCGGCGGCGCAGCAGCGGGGGAGTTCGCGAAGCTCGGCGACGATGACGCGCGCACGGCGGCACTCGCTTCCCTCGCGCCGTTCCTCGGCGCGACGGAGTCGCCGACGCCCTGAGTGGGCGGATCGGCAGCATCACGGGGGCGATCTGGCGCTGCTCGGTGATGGTGCTGGTCGTGCGGTCCCGGCTGGTTCTGGTCGCCCGGGTCGTGTCGACGGCGCGGGTCGTGCTGGTCAGCGCTCGTGCTGGTTGTGCTAGCGATGCTGGTGGTGTTGGCTGACCGCGCTGGTCGCGCCGATGCCGGTTTGCCGCGTCTTGAACGAGAGCACCGATGAATGCGCCCTCGCCAGACCGACGCACTCCTCCGATTGCTGGGCCCGTTCGTTCAGATCGCGGCGGGCGGATGTCCGGGGCGATGAATTCGGCTGGCTAGGACGATCAGGGTCGCGATCAGGGCGAACATCGCCAGGGCTGCTGCGCAGGTGATCAGGAACTCCGCCGGTCCGGAGACCTGCCGTGGGTCGAGGAAATAATACGGATACCAGCCGACGAGCGGACCGCGCCACAACGTCACACCGCCCCACGCGAGCGGGAAGGCGAGGCAGGTCGGCACGATCCACCAGCTCACCCTGCGGTGGCCCGGAGTGAGGACCCACGCCACCGCCGTGCACGCCGGCAGGAAGAAGTGCAGCACCTGGTCGGACCAGGGCACATCGACGCGGATGCCGCGGATTCCGGCCTGCCAGACGATGAGCGCAAAGGCGATTCCTGCGGTGATGGTCCAGGTGAGCACCAGCGACAGGGCCACGCTGAACCAGCGCGGATCCGTCGGGCGACGCAGCGCCAGCACAGCGCCGATGATCAGCACCACTACCAGCGCGCAGTTCGACTGCACGGTGAGGTAGGCGAAGAAGTTGTCACCCGCGGTGGTGTGGGAGCTCAGCCCCCAGAACAGCCGATGCACCAGCGCGGTGAGGCACACGCCCGCGGCGGTCAGACGCAGCACGCCGAAGATCGTCCGTGCCCTCACTGTCCGCCGCTGCTCCTCTCTCCGCGCTGAACGCGCCATCCGGCGAGTTTACGTAACTCTCCGGCGGTCCGCGGGGCCGCGCGGGCATCGCCTGCGGACGCGGGGGGGTGTGTGAGTCCATGAACATGCGCCGAATCCATGACCTGAACGCCGAATCGGTCATTGATTCGGCGCATCCTCCTGGATTCGCCGCACCTGTGCGACGCAACGCACCGTCAACTCGCCACACGTCGAGAGGAACGAATGTGGTAACGTTGCCACATTGCGAGCGAGTCACGAAGGAGTGCACGCATGCCCGAACAGGCGCTCGGAATCGGCATCGCCGGTTTCTGGCACGTCCATGCCCACGATTACGCCCGGCAGGCGTCGGAACATCCCGAAACCCGCGTCGCCGCGGTCTGGGACGACGACCCCGATCGTGCTCGCGAGGCGGGTGAACGACTGGGCGTCCCGGTGGCCGACAGCCTCGATGATCTGTTGGCGCGGTTCGACGTCGACGCCATCACCGTGACGTCCGAGACCAGCACGCACAGCGCCGTGATCGGAACGGCGCTCACCGCGGGAGTCCCGGTGTTCACCGAGAAGATGCTCGCGCCCACGGTGGCCGAATGCGAGGCGTTGGTGCGCGCATCGCAGGAGAGCGGGACGGCGCTGGTGGTGTCGCTCCCGCGGTTGGCGGAGCCCGTGATCCGGACGGCGGTCAACCTCGTCGAGTCTGGAGCGCTCGGCGACCTCACCTACGTCCGCGTTCGGATGGCCCACGACGGATGGCTGCGTGGGTGGCTGCCCGAGCGCTTCGCCGACCCGATTGCGGCGATCGGTGGCGCCTTCGCCGACCTCGGGTGTCACCCCGCCTACCTCGTGCAAAGGTTCCTCGGTGCGCAGCCACGTGAGGTTTCCGCAAGCTACGGGCACGTCACCGGCCGCGCCGTCGAGGACAACGCGGTCGTCACAGCGCGCTACGGCAATGGTGCGATTGGCGTGGCCGAGGCCAGCTTCGTCACCACACCCGGAGCCTTCGCCCTCGAACTGCGTGGCACCGAGGCGACGCTCCTCCACGGGTTCGCCCGCGATGGGCTCATCGGCAAGGGTGGCCGATTCGGCGAGGACTGGACACCCGTGCCGCTCGCCGAGGCGGGAACGACACCCTTCGATCTGTGGATCGACGCGATTCGCCGCGGGGCCGACACCGGTGCGAACCTCCGCGCCGCGATCGATCTCACCGCCCTCATCGTCGCCGCCAACATGGCGGCGGAAACCGGGCAGACCGTCACCACGGGGGAGCAGGCTGTCACCACGTCGGATCATTCCGTCACCGGCTCGGCCTACATCACCACCACACAACAGGATCAGGGAGGATCCGAATGAGCACGCAGACCACGCCCCTCCGCATCGGACTGATCGGGGCCGGCGGCATCGCGGGAGCCCACGTGGCCGGATACCGCCACCACCCGGAGCGCGTCGTCCTCGCGGCGATCGCGGATCCGGTGCGCGAGAGTGCGGAGCGGCGCCGTGGCGACGATGCGGGCGTCCAGATCTACGCGGACTATCGCGACATGATCGCCGCGGGTGGGATCGACGCCGTGGACATCTGCCTGCCCCACCACCTGCACGCGGCGGCCATCATCGCCGCGGCTGATGCCGGACTGCACGTGCTGTGCGAGAAGCCGCTGTGTCTCACACGGGAGGAGGCGGCTGCGATCACCGCGGCCGTCGAGCGCACCGGCGTCACCGTGATGTGCGCGCACAATCAGCTCTTCCAGCCCGCTGTCGCCGCCGCGAAGGCCATGATCGACAGCGGAGCGCTGGGCCGGGTCTACGAGGTTCGCACCACCGACAGCTTCTACAACGACTTCACGCCGGAGAGCATGGGCTGGCGGGCGACGGCGGCGACGGCCGGTGGCGGCGAGCTGATCGACACGGGCTACCACCCGCTCTACCTGCTGCAGCATCTCGCCGGCGGATCGCCGGTGGCCGTGACCGCGATGCTCTCGCGTCATCGCCTCGCCTTCATGGAGGGGGAGGATTCGGCGCAGGTGCTCGTCCGGTACGACAACGGCGTGGTGGGACACGTCACCACCAGCTGGGCGTACCAGCCTGCGGTGGGCACGGAGAAGTTCTCGCTCGTCGGCGAGAAGGGTTCGCTGACCTCCGACGGTACGACGCTGACGTCGCGCCTGCGTGGCGAGGAGCCGGTCACGGTGTCCTTCGAGCTGGTGCACGAGTTCGCCGCGGAAGTCGCGCACTTCGCCGACAGCATCCGCGGCGGGACCCGGCCGATCCAGACCCACGAGGAGGGCATCGACGTGCTGGAGGTGATCCTGTCCGCGTACGAGTCCGCGGCCACGGGACGCATCGTGGAGGTGGGAGCCTCGGAGGTGGTCGACGCCTGAGTCGAGTGCCGCCCCGGGTCAGCTCACCCAGGTCTGTTGTGGAGCCGCGGCTTGGGGCGCGGTCGGCGTTCGACCTGGGCTACGCGAGCGGAACGGTGACGGCGGGGAGCGTGGCGAGCATCGCCTCGGCGAGCTCCGCGCTCCGCTCGATCTGAGGCCAGCGTCCCGCGGGAAGGTCGACGGTCGTCACGTCGCGGATCCGCCGAAGCTCACGCGCCGGATCCTGGTCGGCGGCCGTCCAGCGGCGCACGTCGTCGGCGCGGAACTCGGTGGCGATCACGGTGACCGGGATGTCGTAGCGGCGCGGGTCGGTCAGGCGCTGGAGCGAGTCGACGGCGTGCGTCCCGTTCTCCTCGGCGCGGTCGTGCAGGGCCGCGAGACCGGGGTCGGTTTCCGGACGACGTCCACGGGCGTGCGGTGAGAACGGTGCGCACCCGGTGAGGACGCAGGTGCCGTCAGCGCTGGGAAATCCGCCGACGTACACCGCCCGCGCGACGCGGTCGGGTCGTCGGTTGACGGCGGCGTGCACCAGCCCACCGGCCTCGGCATGCGCGACGAGTGTGACGGGGCCCGACGCGCGGTCGATGGCTCCGACGATCTCGGCCACGTGATCGGCGAGCATCATCCCGGTGCGATCCGCGGTGCGCGACGACAGGCCGCGCAGCGTCAGCGCGTGTGGTTCGTGGCCCGCGGCGGCGAGGCGATCGCTCACGTCCTGCCAACTGGACGCGTCCAGCCACAGACCGGGGACCAGGATCACTTCCACACCGCACCTCCTCGACTCAGCGGAAGTACCAGCGTCCGTCCGAGTCGCCCTGTCGGCGAGGGGCTTGTTGGAGAAGCGGCTCTATGCAAGCGCCGTGGGCGAGACCCGAACGAGCGCATTCTGTCTCGTCGCACTCTCCTCGCTCAGCATCCGCGAAGCGATACGAAAAGCGCTCAAGAACCGGAGGCCGGAGTCAGGGAATCGTTCACGGGCGCACGACGGATAGTCACGCGATGCCGGCGGCGAGGGCGTCCTCACACCCGAGCAGCAGCACCCCGGCACTCCACGCGTGCGACAGCGTGAGCAGCATCCCGGGCGGCTGGAAGCACAGTGTCTGGTAGTAGCGCTCCGTCACCATGCCGCGATAGGCGTTGAAATCACCGTCGAAGCGCGCCACGAACTGGCGGAAGCACGCCAGTGACTCCAGCGCGCGCTCGCGGTAGTAGTCGTCGCCCGTCACCTCGGCGAGTTCGAGCATCTCCCGCGTCATCACCAGTCCGTACGCGTGCAGGTGCTGGTTGGAGGTGGAAGCCTGATCGGCGCCACGCGTGCCGAAGCCGTAGACGCCCAGCATCGAGGTAGGCGCGAAGGCGACGTCGTAGGAGTAGCGGAACGTCAGGGCGAAGTCCGCGGCGCGGCGAGCAAGATCGAGCCACCGCGGATGTCCCGTGGCGCGGTGAAGTGCCAGGTACGCCATCACGGCGACGTAGCCGTCCTCGCTGGTGGGGGCGAGATCGACATCCTCCGGGGCGCCGTGCAGATTCTCCGCGTGCACCAGCGCGGCGTAGTGATCGCCGGCACGCTCGGCGGCGGGCAGATAGCGCGGATCCCAGGCCGATGCGTCCGCCAACGCCGCGACCCAGGCGAGTCCCGCACTGCCCTGCCACGAGAGCACCTCGCCGGTCTCCGCGTGGTGGATGCTTCCGAGCGCTCCATCCGGGCGCTGCCGGGCGACCACCGCATCCAGATTCGAGACAACGGCGCGACGCCAGGAGGCATCCCCGGTGAGTTCGACGGCGCGCACCAGGAACTGCGTCGCCTCCCCGAGAGTCCGACTGTGCAGTCCGCGACGATGATGGGTCCAGCTCTGCGTCCACCCGGAGTCGCGATACCAGACGCCCCAAAATGTCCCGCTGGGAGACAGCTCGGCGGTGCAGAAGTCGATGACTCGCTGGGCGGCCCCGCGCAGCTCGGCATCATCGGTGCGGATGGCGTGGCGCAGCATCGCGTACGCCCACGGGATCCCCGACACCCATCCCACGTGCATCGCCTGCCGATCGACGCTCTTTCCGTCGCGACCGCTGACCTCGCGATCGAAGCCGACGGTTTCCAGCAGCACGCCGGGATCCGGGTCGTAGTGCCAGCGCAGCAGTCCACTCGCGGCGAGTTCGGCCGCGGCGGAGACCCCGATCCACGGGCGCAGCGGCGCCGAATCTCGCGTCTGCATGTGCAACTCGCGGAGCACGCGAGCGTAGTCGTGCCGATCCGCCGAGAGCGGGTGTACGCGCACCGACACCTCCACGGTGTCACCCGGCTGGAACCGATGCGTCAACCGCTCCGCCGGACGCGGGACGGCGTCGCCGTAGTACGTGACGGGGAACTCACGCGACGGGAAGGTCGCCGACAGCACGGCGCGCCCGTCCCGCAGCGCGAACCCGAAGCCGGTGAGGCCGAGCGCCGTGCGTGGCGGTGCCGACAGCGCCAGCCCTGCCGCCCCCGGCTCGGGCCAGACCATCACGATCGGCGTCGCCGCACGATCGGAGCGGAAATGCCATTCGTCGCTGACGAACGCGGCGTGGTGCTCGGCGTTCGACGCGCCGGCCACGAATCGCGGGAAGATCCGGTCGTTGTCGGCCGGGCGGTTGTCGCCGAGGAAGGCGCCGGGGATCAGCCACCACGGGTCGCGTGCGTCGGCCAGCTCGATCGAGACCCGCAGTGCGGCCTCCACCGGAGCGTCGCCGTGGAAGGCGGCACGCACGACGAAGACGCCGTCGCTCGCGGGCGCCACGGCGATCGAGAAGTCCGCGGGATTCGCGTCCAGGACGTGGATGATGGGTGCGGCGGTGCGCGTCATGAGCGCGGGTTGCGCCCGGTCATCGCGGCCCGTCGTCGAGGGGCCACTCCAGCAGGTCCACCTCCACGATCGCCGCCTCCGGGTCCAGCGGCACCCGGAACGTGCGCACCTGGTGCGGGCGGAAGGACTCCGTGATCGTGCGGCCCACGAGAGGCAGCTCGACACGAGCCTCCCCCTCCCGTCCGAGAGTCTCCACCGCACGCACGATGAGGTCCGCCGGTGCGCCCTCCGGCACATCCTCGCTGCCCTTGACGGCGCTGACCATCACGGCGCCTGCGCCGTCATCCACGAAGCCGTGCACCGGCGCGAGATCGCCCGCGTGGAACGACTCCTGCTGGGCGCGAACCGGCGCGCCGAGCACGGTGGCCCGCCGCGTGGGCTGCGCCGCGCGCCAGTTGCCGGCGTGCGGGATCAGCTCGAGCGAGAACCGCTGCACGCCCTGATCCTGGAAGGAGTAGATGCCCTCCGCATCCAGCAGGCGCGGGTCGTGCCACGAGTAGACCGGGCTGCGCACCGCCGTGATCCCGATGCTCGGGACGTCTCCGCCGGCGGAACCGGCCGGCGACACATCCCAGCCGTGCTTGTTCGTGCACACCACGGTGAGACCGGCGGGGGAACCGTCGATCGATCCGGTGAGGTCGACCCACGACTGGGCCGGCTCTTCGGCACCGTCCACGGGACGCTCGATCGTGCCGTAGGGGATCTCGTACGTGGCGGCGGGATCGGTGAGAGCCACCGGGAAGCGCAGCTTCAGCAGGTGCGCCTTCTCGCGCCAATCGAGGGTCACGTCGACCCGCACCGCCGGAGCATCGTGCGTGAGCAGGTACTCCTCGATCAGGCGGCTCTCGCCCCAGACGCGTTCGACGCGCACACGGGAGCGCAGCGGGCCGGTCTCGCGCACCACGATCCGGTCGAGGGTCATCGCGGCCCCGGGCCAGGCGTAGGAGATGACGCGATGGCCCCAGGTGTCGGTGGGGTCCTCACAGATGGCGGTGCGCGGGGCGCCGCGGGTGCCGGCCACCGGGTCGAGCCCCGACGCCTTGTGCAGCAGCGAGATCAGATCCCCCGTGGTGGGGTCGAGCTCCACGCGGACGTGATCGTTCTCCAACACGGTGCCATCGTCGGAGACGGACAGCGCCGATCGAGTTGCCCGCGCCGGGCCCGGGAGCAGACGGTAGAGGGCGTAGCCGAGAGCCGGCACATCGGCGCGGAACGTGACGGCACCGCGCCCGCGGTCGCCCGTCGTGGCGGTGGACTGCGTGGCCTGCGACAGCGCCTCGGTGCCGTCGTGATCCACCACGCGCACGCCGTTCGGCTGCACGCCGTACTGCATGTCCACCTCCACCGACACCGGCCACGGGTGCGGATTGAACACCACGATGGGCTGCGTGGCGGGGTCCATCGGGATGTCGATCCGCCGCGCGATCCGGTTGTGCACGCGGGTGATGATGCGCTTGGAGATAGCGACAGCCTCGCCGAGCTGATCGCGCGCGTCGTCGTAGGACGGCTCGATGGCCGAACCCGGCAGGATGTCGTGGAACTGGTTGAAGAGGATCTGCTTCCACGCGCGCTCGAAGTCGTCGCGCGGGTAGTCGGCACCCGTCAGCACGGTGTCGATGGCCGCCCAGCGCTCCGCCGAGAGCACGGCATACTGTGCGCGCCGCTGCCACGCCTTGATGCCGGAATGCGCGGAGTAGCAGCCGGGGGCGTGGTGCTGCAGGTCGTCGCGGCGCACCGCGAGGGAGTCGAGGAACGCGTCGCCGCGGGCGAGCATCTCGTCGAAGTACGCGCGTGGTGACGACATCGTCATCCTCCCGAAGGTTCCCATCCGGTCGTAGCGGTGGATCGAGTCGATGTTGGCCTTCGTCGGGCCACCGCCGTGGTTGCCGACGCCATAGAACACCATCGCCTCGCCGAGCGATCGATCCAGCTGGCCCAGCGACTTCTCCGTCTGGCCCGCGACGTCTCCCGGCGGGCTGCAGTACTCGAACGGGATCCGGTACCCGAGCACGCGCGAGCCGTCCGGCGACTCCCAATGGAACAGCGTGCCGTCCAGGTCGCCCTCGTGCGGGCCCGGTCGCAGGAAGCAGTAGGAGTCGATGCGCTGTCCGCGCAGGATCTGCGGCAGGCTCGCGCTGTGACCGAACGGATCCACGTTCATGCCGGCCGTGGCGATCGTGCCGAAGCGGTCGTGCAGGTAGCGCTGGCCATACAGACCCTGGCGCGCGAACGACTCGCCCATCGGCATGTTGCAGTCCGGCTCCACCCACCAGCCGCCGACGTTGACCCAGCGGCCCTCGGCGACGCGCTCTGCGATGCGCGCGAACATCTCCGGATCCTGCTCCTCCACCCACGACAGCAGCACGATCTGATCGCAGGTGAACACGAAGTCGGGATACTCGTCCATGCGATCCAGGGCGCTCGCGAAGGTGGCGCGCGCCTCCTGATACCCCTCCTGCCACGGCCACAGCCACACCGGGTCCAGGTGAGCGTTGCCGATCATATGCAGGGTGCGATCGGGGGTGGCGGCGGGACGGGAGACGTGTGCGAGGAAGGCGGGCTGCGCTCCCGAAGGGGCGTTCGCAATCGGCGCGCGTTCGTGGTCGATGGTCATGACGGCTCCTCTCCGGCGGCCCATGCGTCCAGCATCTCCGACAGCGCGTGCAGGAGGAAGGTGTGCAGCTCCTGGATCCGCGGGGTCTGGGTGCTCGGTGCGAGCAGAGCGTGATCGGCGAGCGCGAGGGACGCGCCGCCGTCGCCCCCCGCGAACAGCAGGGTGGTGGCTCCCGCATCGCGAGCGGCGCTGAGCCCACGCACGATGTTGGCGGACTTGCCGGAGGTGGTGAACGCAGCGACCACATCGCCCGGGCCGGCGAGCGCCTCCACCTGGCGGGAGAACACGTCTTCGAACGCGTAGTCATTGGCGATGCAGGTCGACACGGTGGCATCCGTCGTGAGCGTGACGGCGGGAAGCGGGCGTCGGTCGCGCTTGTAGTGCCCGATCAGCTCACCGGTGAAGTGCTGCGCGTCGGCGGCGCTGCCGCCATTGCCGAAGGTGTACAGGGTGCCGCCATTGGCGAAGGCGCGGATGAGCACCGCGCCGATCGCGCGGACGTCATCCAGCAGATCGGTGGCGTCCTCGGCCACGCGGATGTGCGTGCCGAGTTGCGAGTCGAGCCAGTCAGACATGGGCGGAATCCTTCGTGGGCGATGTCGTGGTGCGGACGAGGTCGAGGGCGCGCGCGCCGGCGCCCACCACACACACCTCGTCGCCGAGGCCGGCGAGGCAGACTTCGACGGCCGCGGCCGCGGGGGGCATGGCGGTGGTGCGGACGGTCTCGCGCACCGGATCGAGCAGCAGCTTCCCGGCGCGGGTGACGCCGCCACCGAGCACTACCACGTGCGGTTCGAAGAGGTTCACCAGATCGGTGACGGCCTGCCCGAGCAGCGCGGTGGTCTCATCCCACACGGCGGCGGCGAGCGTGTCCCCGGCCGCGGCGGCGCGGGACACGTCCTCCGCACGCACGGTGTCGAGATCGCGCAGCGACGAGGGGGTGTGGACCGAGGCGAGCAGCTCGTTCGCCCGCACGGCGATGTTGGTCCCGGACGCGTAGGCCTCCAGGCAGCCGCGACGACCGCAGGCGCAGAGCCGTCCGCCGGGTCGCACCGTGAGGTGGCCGAACTCGCCGCCGTTGCCGGCCGCGCCGCGGTGCAGCATGCCGTCGATCACGGCACCGCCCCCGACGCCCGTGGACAGCGTGAGGTACAGCGCGGTGTCCGCATCGGCTGCCGCGCCGTAGCGGTACTCGCCGAGAGCGCCCGCGGTCGCGTCGTTCTCGAGCACCGCGGGAACGCCGAAGAATTCGGACGCGAGCGCGACGATGGGCACATCAATCCAGCCCGGCAGGTGCAGTGGATTCGTGAGCACGCCGCGGACGGCATCCAGCGGCCCGCCGCAGCTGATCCCCACCGCGGCGGGGGCGCCGACACCGGCGGCCGCGATGCTGCGGCGACCCATGTCGAACAGGTGCGCGATCACGGCTTCGGGGCCGCGCTCCTTGCGCGTGGGTTCCGAGAGGAACCCGTGGGTGCCGCCGTCGGCCGACACCATCGCGACGGCGAGCTTCGTGCCGCCGATGTCCAGCGCGAGCACGGGCTGCTGCGTTGCCATTCGTTCCTCCGGACTCCACGGTGAGCGATGAACGCCCAGTGTGACATCGTTCCCACATCATAGCAAGACGATGTGCCGCCACAAGATCCGAATCGGTTCGGATCCGGCTCAGACGGCGGGAGGAGCGATGGATCCGCGATCCAGGAAGCTGGTGGGCAGCACCAGGGTGCGCACCGGCGCATCGGGGGTATCGATGCGCTCCAGCAGCGCGCGCAGGGCGGTCGCGCCCAGCGCTCCGGCGTCCTGCTGGCGGGTCGAGACCCCCGGACGCACCATGCTCATCCACGGGGCATCGTCGAAGCCCACCACGCTGACGTCCTCCGGTATGCGCAAGCCGAGCTCCGCCGCGGCGCGCCAGGTCCCCTCGGTGAGGACGTTGTTGGCCGCGAACACGGCGGTCGGACGGTTCGGCAGGGAGAGCAGATGGTGGGCGGCAGCGGCAGCCTCACCGGCGTCCCAGCCCGCCTGCACGACCAGCGACTCGTCTGGGCGAATACGCTCGGCGGCCAGGGCGTCCAGATAGCCGCGCTGTCGCTCGTCACCCGTTGTCCACTCGGTCTCATCGATCAGCAGCGCGATGCGGCGGTGCCCTGCGGCGAGGAGTCTGCTGGTGGTGTCGCGAGCGGCGGCACGGTTGTCCACCACCACGGCGTCGGTGCCATCGGCATCGAAACGGCGGTCCACCTCGATCAACGGAACGCCAATGCGCGTCAGATACTCGCTCAGGCCACGGGTCACGGGGGTGGCGATGACGCCGGACACGCGTGAGGCGACGAGCGCCTCCGCGGCATCGATCTCACCCGTGCTGTCGCCATGCAGATCCACCAGCACGAGCGTGCGACCGTGAGCGCGCGCCTCTTGACCGATGCCGGAGGCCAGTTCCGCATAGAAGACGTTGCGCAGGTCGGAGACCAGAACGCCGACGGAGCGGCTCGTGCGCTGTTTCAGGCTCCGCGCGGTGGCGTCCACCACATAACCGAGCTCCTTGGCCACGGCGCGTACGCGCTCGCGGACCTCGGGGGCCGCGTAGCCGTTGCCCGACATCGCGCGCGAAGCGGTGGATCGGGAGACTCCCGCGGCCTCCGCGACTTCGCGGATCGTCGGGCGGGTCACCGGGGAGCGGCGCTGCCCGCTCACGGTTCGTCGACCTCGACGAGAGCCTCGGCATGCTGGCCGAGACGGAGATCACCGATGGTGACGTCCACGGCGACGCGTCGGCGTCGGCCCCCGGTCGAGGGTGTGACGATGAACTGCACGGCGGCCTCCTCGCGGGGATCGAGCTCCAGCTCGACCTCCGGCTGGGACGAGCGCCAGCCTATCGGCAGCACCGGTCTCAGCCGCGCGACGGCGCGGTGCGGCAGGGGATTGCGCACCTCCACGGTGTATTCCAGCTCGTCATCGATCCGTGCTCGGCGACGGTAGGGGAGCAGTCGTGCCGCCTGTCCATCGGGACCGATCGCGACGTCCTCGAGGGGGAGAAGGCGCTGATGCAGCGCGTCGACCAGCTCGGCAGACTCCGCGAGGTAGTCGAGGTACGCATCGTCCACCCAGCGCGGCTCCCAGTGGCCGCTTGCGAGCAGTCCCGGCGCGAGTCGCCGGTACAGCGCCGCGCTCTGGCCGTAGTCACCGAGGCGGAACAGGTTCCGGTACTGGTAGTTCATGATGTCCCGGCGTCCGTCGCGTCCGCCGAGACCCTCCTGCTGATCGCCGGTGAAGACCACGGTCAGCTCGTCCACCTCCAGCTCGTACGCCACCGCGTACAGGGTGTGCCCGGGCTGCGGGTGCGGGGTGATCGTGTACTCGTTCCAGTGCACCGGCTCGCCGAGCGTCAGCACGCGATCCGCCGGAATCGGGTCGTACCACTGGCAGGGCAGATCCTCACGCCAGGGATCGGCCATCACCGGAGCCACGTTCTCCGGGATCCACAGTTCGGTGCCCTCCATCTCCCGCAGCAGCGGCATGCCGGCGATGTGATCGTCGTGATAGTGCGTGGGCAGTGCCACCGTGATCCGCATCACCCCGTAGTCGCGGCGGAGCGCGGGCAGCGAGGCGAGCCACGGACGCCGCGCGGCACGTTCCTGCCCTGGCGCGAGCCCGGTCGTCATGTCGTAGCCGTAGTCGATGATCAGCGCTTCACCGGTCTCGGAAAGCAGAACGTACGAGCACGACATCGACGTGCGATTCAGCAGCAGGTGTGGGGTCAGGGCGACGAACGGATCGTCGAGTCGCGCTTGCAGGTCCCACGGGTAGGACCGCCGGGAATCGACGTACTCCTGCATCGTGCGGGCCAGCGCGTCCAGCGCGCCCGCGGCGTCCTCCATCACCTCGCCGTGCGAGGGTGCGAGGCGGGTGACACCCTCGGCGATGAGGATCCGCGCGCTGAGCACGGTCATCGCCGGGCCCTCGTTCTGCGTATACGACCACTGCGTCGCCGCCAGCGACCAGACCTTCCCCGGTGCGTAGATGAGATCTCCGGAGAACGCGATCCGTGCGTCGTCGCGATCCAGCAGATACGAGACGGAGCCGATCGTATGACCCGGGGTCGGGAGCACGCGCAGCGTGACGCCCGCGACGTCCATCGTGCGGTACTCCGGGACCACCGCGTCGACCGGTACCGGCTCGAGGAGGGAGAAGCGGTCCTGGCGCAGGTTGTAGTCGTTGTCGAGCTGCCGGGAGTCCCACATCTCGTCGACGCGGTCGAACAGCTCCCGCTCCACGGGCGGCACGTGGATGCGGGCTCCGTGGCTCGCCGCGAGGGGGAGTCCCTGGGCCTGGTCGCGGTGATGGTGAGTCATCAGCACGTCGGTGATCCGGCGGATCCCGAGCTCTGTGAGGTGTTCCAGCGCGAGTCCTGCGCCGAAGTCGATCGCCACCGCATCGCGTTCGCCCTCGGGCACCGCGGGATCGACCACGAGGTAGACCGCACAGGTGTCGGCGATGCGCCAGACGCCGCGTGCCACCTCGACCGGGGTGCTCATCGTCGGCTCTCGCGGTAGTCGCTCCAGGTGCGCGCGATCTCGGCGAGGTGCTCCGCATCGATCGGCTCCGCTTGGCTCACCTGCTCGATGTAGTAGAGCGCGGGAACGCCGAGACCCACCTGCGTGCGCGCGTAGTCGAGCCACTCGTCGCGATTGGGCATGGGCCACTGGTCGGTGTCGACCGGGTGGTGCGGGAGCGCGGCGGCGATGATCTCGTGACGGGCGCGCAGCTGGGCTGCGACGGAGACGGGAGCGCCGGTGGTGTCGTGCTCGAGCACATCGTTGGTGCGGATCATGTCGGCGATATCGCCGAAGGAGGGGTGCACGGTGTGGGTGATGACAAGCGCGTCGGGCTTCGTCCGCTTCGCGGCCCCGTGCAGTCGCGAGACGAGCCGGTGCAGCGCGGCGATGCCCCACACGCCGTCGCTGTCGGGGGCGGAGCGCAGCATCGTTCCGCTGGGCGTGCGCTGGGTGAAGTCCACCTTGAAGCCGTCGGCGTTCAGGCCCCCCGGCGACAGCAGCCTGTCCACGATGCTGTCGAGGCGGCGGAGATACGCGGGGCTGCCCGGGTCGACCGCCACCGGGCGATCTGCGGCATCGGTGACACACTCGGATGCCGGGAGGCCCGCCGGATCCCAGGCCTTCCACCACAGCAAGACCCGTCGGCCCAGCTCGTGCTGGCGGGCGATCCAGCCGCGCATGTCGGGCCAGGCGTCGGTATCGGGTTCGGCGGTGCCGTACTGCGCCTGCCAGCGGTCGTCGATGACGATCGTGCCGGGATCGAGCGCTGCGGCCGTGAGTCTCGCGAGGAACTCGTCGTAGATGTCCTGCCGGCAGAGGTCCGGGGCAGGGGCGCCGCCGCGGGCTACCTGTGCACCCCAGCCGCAGAAGAGCGGCTCCAGCCACCACGGTGACGGGGTGTGTGCCGCGGTGGGAGCGAAGCCATGGGCGACGAGGTCATCGCGGTAGCCGCTGAGGGCTTGCGCCGGGGCATCGACGGGCGAGAGGACCACGGTGGGCGAGCGCCACACGCCGTGGACCGCGGTGTGGCCTTCGAACGAGAGGCGCAGCAGCGCGCCGTCATCGACCGGGTCGAAGCGCATGGTCGTGAAGCCGAGGTTGGCGACGTCGTCTCGCAGCCAGGCGGCCAGCCAGGGGCCCGGCGGAGGGGTGAAGGGGTCCGTCACGGGTGCGCGGCCGAAGGCGATTGCCAGCGGAGGCGGCGAGAACACGCCGTTCAGGCGGCCGGGGTCGGCGTCTCCCACCACACCGAGCGAGGCGGCCGACCAGATCGGACGCACGAAGGCGACCGGCTCGGTGGGGCTGGGAACGTAGAGCGACTGCGCGTCGAAACCGGAGCGGAAGACGCCGGAGGCTCCCGTCGGGAGGATGCCGTCGCCGCCGAGAATCGTGATGTCAGTGAGGTCGCCATCACCGTGCGCCTCGAGAGTGAGTTCCACGGCGTCGTTCGTGCAGCGCAGTTCGAGGACGCGTGCATCCCATGCCGCGGATTCTGTGCGGACGCGGATGACGATCGCGTCGTCGTGTGTTGCCACTTCGGGTTCGTGGTGGCGCATGCTCTCGTCGCGCGCGGTGCGCGTGTGTGCGCTGGAGAGTGCGCACAACCGCATCCAGCGGGTGCCGTCCGCGGCGGAGAGCTCGAAGTACGGCGAGCGCCGGAGGCCGTCGGGGCCGGGTTTCCACGAGAGGGAGTAGGAGGGTGTGCGCACCGTGATCCGGTCGGGCGCACTCGTCAGCGAAGGCGCGGAGCTCATGCTCACATTGTATGTGACAACGTTCCCAGAGGTGTAGGGGATCAGGAGCGCAGCGCCACGCGGGTCTGCGTTTGCGCCGCACCGCAGTCCCGCTTCAGACGGCGCAGCAGCTGGTCGAGTGCACCGGTATCGCGAACGCGGGCCCGCAGCAGGTAGTCGTACGGCCCGGTGACGTGCACGGCGTCGACGATCTGCTCGATCGGCGCGATGTTGGTCGTGAAGGTCTCGTCATCAGTCACCGAATCGAACCGGACGTCGATGAACACCTCGAGGCCACCGCGTAGTCCCGGAGCATCCGAGCCGGTCAACACCGTGTAGCCGAGGATGACGCCCTCGGCCTCCAGGCGTCGCACCCGCGCGGCGGTCGCGTTCGTGCTGAGTCCCACCATGCGTCCAAGCTCACTGAACGAACGGCGCGCGTTCTCCTGCAGAAGACCGAGGATCTTCTCGTCCTGGCTGTCCATGGCGTACAGATTAGCCGCGGGGCGGAGGGGGCGTGCGAGTGGGGTGAGGGGCCATGTCCAGCACGGGCCGATCGAGCAGCTGAATGATCTGATCGACGGGGGAGCGATGACGCCGGGTGCTGTGGAGGGCATCACGGGGATCGATTGGGGACGGGTGGAGGCGCTCCTCGGGCAGCCGCCGTCGCATCGGGGGATCGAGACATCGTCCAGCCTCAGCGTGGACGAGACCGCTCGAATCTCGCAGTTGGCGGCTGCCCTGGCATGCGGCGCGGAGATCGAGGCCGCCGCGCGGATTCGAGCCGTCTCTGAGTTGCTGACGATCGCGCTGGAGTTGAGCCCCGCGATGCTCGCACGCTGCTGCGGGTCGATACCGACCGCATCGTCATCGCGCTCCGTGATCCGGCGCTGCTGTCTGCCACGGAGAAGCTCCCGTCGGCATTGCGGGGACAGTGGCTCGTCAGCGTGTTGAACCTCGCCATGCCGGCCTAGGTCTGCTGATAGACGACGACCGCGACTCGGTCGTCGGTGCAGATCTGCACGTACCAGATGCCTTCTTCGCCGTCCTCGCTGAGGCAGTGGAGGGGAATCCAGGCGAGGTGGCGCATGCGCCGGTCGCAGTCGGGGCAACGTGCATACTCTGCGTCCTGCAACCACAGCGGGTGACCGCCGACGACGGGCACCTCATAGCAGTCGGCGTGAGTTCGCCAGAGCCCGGTGTCGATGGAGTGGGTAGCCGAGCCGCCCGCGTACTCGGTGGCGGGTGTCCACGTGACGGGCAGGGAGAACTCTGGGCCCCCGAGTTCGGGCTCGATCGCGCTCGTGGACTCGATCCGGCTGGTTCCGTCGGTCTCGTATCGGACCCAGTCGCAGACGCTGTCTCCGTTCGCTTCCGTGAGCATCGAGCACGATGGACACACGGGGATGGACACCACTCCCCCAAGCTCGAACGCGAGGAAGCGCGGGTGCGCTCCCGTGATGGTCACTGCATTCGTGAGCGTCCCGCCGCATCGGGGGCACCGGCCGTCGGCTGTTCCCCCGATGACGTCACCATCCGGTGGAGCTTCACTCGGCTGGAAGGCGACCGCGGCGGGAAAGGTCAGATCGCGACGTGTGCCGTCGGCGGTCGGCTCCCAATCGGCCTGCAGGGCGTACACCTCCGGGCCGACGTACAGGCGCTCTCGCCAGGACGGCGGACTCTGCTCCCACGCTCGAAATCGCGATGCCACCGCATCGTCGCCGATGAACGCCAGCGCGTGCAGTGCGTTTCCTGCTGCCGCTCCGGGGCTGTCCTTGAGGGATGCGAACAAGCGATCCCTGGTCGCGGGCGAGGCGTCCTTCAAGAGGAACGACGGGCTGTCCTCCGCGTGCGGTGCATCGGCGAAGGCGCGACTGTCGAGGTCTCGGAGCGCGACCAGGTCGACAGCCTCGGCGGACGGCTCCGATCTGCGGTGACTCTTTCGCTGCGCACTCAACTCCGTGAGGCGGCCGGCTGCCTGCTCCTGCGTCAGCGTCATGATCGCCTCGTAGCGTTTGCGCTGCGTGCAGCGCCGGCATTCGCGCTTGCCGTAGTGGGGCCGTCCGCACGACGGACATGTTCGCTGCTTGCTCATCGCATCTCGTTCCCTCGCGGCTGTCCTGTTCGGGTCGTCGACGCCGGTTGCAGACACCCTAGCTGTCATCGGCGATGCGCCGTGGACGTGGCGGGGGGGGGGGGTATCAGTCGTGGGATGCGTCCGGATCGCTTGTGGTGCGTTGGGGTGGAGCTGCGATGCACCGCGGTGCAGTGCGGTGCGGCGCACTGGGGGTGAGCTGCACCCGCGGTCGCGGGAGGGGGCGGCATTCACAGGCGCCGGTCGAACTTTCTCATGTATATCTCATCGAAAATTCATCGCAATCTATAGAACAAAGATTCGAACAATGGGAGAATGAAGCATGGTCAGAACGGCAGCATCGGCACCAGTCGCAGAGGGTGGAACAAGCACCGCCACTGTGATCGAGGTGTCCGGAATGCTGACGAAGATGTCCGCCACTTCCGCGAGGTTGCCGGAGCATGGAGTTCCCTCAGCGTCGACCGCGGTCGATGGTCCAGGAGGGGAGCTGGCGGGGTTGTTGGAGCAGGCTCGGCGCCTGCAGAGGGTGACGGCGATGCTTGCGGCGGCGCAGGCATCGCTGTGGTCGCGGGTGTTGGCTCACGCGACGGACCCAGATGGCCCGGTGACGCGCTCGTCATCATCGATGGAGTTGGCGGTGCGTTCGGTGGCCGCGGAGTTCGGTGCCGCGTTGAGCCTCAGCGACCTGCAGGTGCAGCGTCAGTTCAATGATGCCTACACGCTCGTCACTCATTTCCCGGCCACCCATGCGGCACTGGATGGCGGGTTGATCACGCCCGCGCACGCGAAGGTGATCGTGCGGGCCGGGGCGGGGATCACCGATGACGCGGCTCGGAGTGCGTACGAGGTCGAGGCCGTCGCCAAAGCGCAGACGACGACGCCGTGGCGGTTGAAGAACATGCTCGCGGTGCTGGCCGAGCACGTCATGCCGGTCACGCTCTACGATCGCCATCGCGAGGCCCGTAAGGCGCGCTCCATCACCCTCACCGAGGACAGCGACGGCATGTCGAACCTGTCTGTGTTCCTGCCGACACTGCTCGCGCACGGCGCTTACGACCGGATCATGGGCATGGCACGCGCCATCAAACACGACCCGGACGACGCGCCCCTCTCTGATGCCCACGCCTGTGCCGATGGCGCCGATGTACCGGCGGGCTCCGCCGGTGGCACACGTGCGGGCGTCGCCCCTGATGCCAGTGACGGGGGCGCGGGTGACGCGCGGACGCTGCA
Organism: Microbacterium gorillae; assembly: GCF_050990725.1. Taxonomy (GTDB): domain Bacteria; phylum Actinomycetota; class Actinomycetes; order Actinomycetales; family Microbacteriaceae; genus Microbacterium; species Microbacterium gorillae_A. Next base: position 4,202,439 of record NZ_CP158844.1, on the reverse strand, counting down.
GCAGATCGCGGCGGATGTGGTCAGTGATCTGCTGCTGGGTGCTGCACCGACGACGACGTCGGACGCTGTCGCCGCCATCCGCGGTCGGGTGCAGGTCACCGTCCCCGTGACGACACTCGCCGGACTCGACAACACGGGTGCCGTCCTGGCCGGCGTCGGGCCGGTGGACGCAGAGAGCGTACGGACCCTCGCAGCACATCAGCCCGGCTGGGACCGAATCATGACCGACGCGACCACCGGAGACATCCTCGCCGTTGACCGGTACACCCCGTCGACCGGGATGCGTCGGTTCCTCGCCGCTCGTGATGAGCACTGTCGATTCCCCGGATGCCGCCGCCCGGTTCATCAGTGCGACCTCGACCACACCCAGGCATGGGAGGACGGTGGCGAGACCTGCATCGACAATCTCGCTCACCTCTGCCGCCGCCATCACGTTCTGAAGCACAACTCCGCCTGGATGGTCGAAAACCTCGGCGGCGGAGTTCTCCGTTGGACCAGCCCCCTCGGCTACCAGTACATCGACACCCCGCCCCACCGCACCGTGACATTCACCGCCAGCCCGACAGACGACCCCATGTCCGTGACAGGCGACGCCCGAGCGGACAACGCGAACAGTCCATCGACGGCATCGAGAACGTACCGACCTCCGGACGGCCCGCCACCGTTCTAGCCCACACCGGCGCTCAGGCCGGAAGATTCATAGCCCGGCGTCCCGTTGTCCGTTGTCCGTTGTCCTGCGGTCAAGTGCGCCACCGTTTCACTTCGCTCACCGTTGGATTGGCGAGCGCGAGACGTATGCCAGTTCATCCTCCGGGTGTTGTGGCAACGGCGATATTCGCATCATTCCGGGAATGCGCTCATCTGGGCCCGCGTGCCTGCGTCACGCAGGGAGGCATCGCCCACGGGCAGCGCGGTCGCTCGACGCGAGTGCGGCGACTGTTCACCGCCGCATCCTCGGAGGCCACCGCCGCGAACTTCCATCACTGCGACCGGTCTCGTAGGTGATCGCAACTGATTCTCTGGTGAGCGTGGTTCGTCTCTGCAGTGATCTTGGCCTGTCTCGTCTCGGACGTCAGCTCGTCTCGCCGGCCACAGCAGGTCCAGCCTCGTCGAGCAACTCGTCTCGGATGACCGTGGTCGGCTTGTTCAAGCACCACGGACTGCGTCTTCGGCGAGTCAAAGGATGACTGCATGATCCTGTAGTTGGGCCGACAATTCTGCTCCATCCGACGGCTTCGACCGCCAGATTCCCCGTCACGCTGCGAGTATGTCTGCGCACTTCATGCGCCCGCCGCACACTGACTGGATGGTCAGTGAAGTGTGGGGTGCAGCTGGTGCGGGTGCACTGGCGGGGCTCGGGGTTGCGATGCCACTGGGTGCCATCGGGGCGATGCTGCTCCGCGAGGCATTGGTCAGCGGATGGCGCCGCGGTGTCGCGGGTGCCCTCGGAATCGCGACAACCGACCTGATCTACTGCGCGGTCGCCACCGCCACCGGGACGCTATTGGCCGGACTGATCGAAAGTCACCGCGGCGGCTTCCTGCTCGCGTCTGGACTTCTGGTGATCCTGATCGGGGTCAGGCAGCTGCGCGACAGCGTCGCCAGGCCGTCTGCGCCAGCGCGGGCGGAGCCCTTCACGACCGGCGGGCCTGTCACCGCCACCTACCTCCGATTTGTGGGGCTCACCGCGCTCAACCCGATGACCCTCGTCTACTTCGTCGCGCTGGGCGGAGCGGTGAGCGCACCCGCTGACTCCGTGGCGACGCCGATCGTCTTCGTCCTCTCCGCCGGCTGTGCCTCACTGGGATGGCAGCTCGCACTGGTAGCCATCGGCTCGCTGTTCCGCCGGGCGGCAGGACAGCGGACCGCACGTCTCATGGGTGTCCTCGCCTCAGCGCTGGTGCTCCTGCTCGGTGTCGGCGTGATCGCCAACGGCGTCATCGCGCTCACCGTCGGCTGATCCCGGTCAGCGGAGTGTGACGGGGAACAGCTCTGTTCTGGCGATCGTGCGATCCCGCTCGTCGGCGAGAGCCAGGCGGGCGGGGTCCGCGAGATACGCGTCCAGCGAAGCCTGATGGGGGAAACGATAGAGCTGAACCTCATGCGGACGGCCCTCGGCCCCGTCGCTCACCGCGCGCTGGAGCACCTCGCCGCCGTGATCAGCCACAAGGGCAAGAACACGATCCTCGTAGACGGAGAGCCCGAGGGCCTCCCCGTCGTGAGCCCACAACATGCAGCAGAGCAGGATCTCAGTGTCGGCAGTCACGCGCCGAGTTTAGGCCCGGGCGACGCCGACAGGCCCGCGAGGAAGGCCTCGACACCGGAGACCGGGGACGTCATCACGCGAGGGTCACCACCCGCTCCTGATGCCATCGAGGCCTGGGCGAGCACGATGACGTCAGTCTCGCCGGCGCTCGCGATAGCGTCGGCAATGAGGCGGTCATGCCGGTCCTGATCGCCGTCCGCTCGGGCAGCTGCCGCGCCGTCGACGAGGTGCGAGACGATCGTAACCTCCGCCCCCGCGGCGTCTGCGGCAGCCTGCACGATCCGTGTGGTCGGCCCCAGCGTGGCCGTGAGGGTGGCCACCACAAGCACCCGCCCGGCGTCATCTGCGGCCGCGCGTGTGACGGCGTCGCGTGCCATGGCGGCATCGACCCGCGTGAGATCGCCCCCCACCTCCGCGGCGGCGTCAACGGCAGCCTCGCCGATCGACGAGCACGTCACCAGCATCGCCGCCGCGCCGGCCTCCCGCAGCGCCGAGAGATGATGGCGCAGGTCCGCCCGGACGTCGTCCGTGATCCCCCCGGATACGGCGCGCGACAGGAGTGACGCATCGGCGACGTGTACGACATCCAGATCCGGCCGTCTGGAGCGCAGCAGATCGTCGAAGACCGGAACGAGCGCCGGTACGGTGTGCAGCACACCGACCCGGACCGGGCTCACGCTGCGCCTCCGATGCCGGGAGTATCCAGATCCGGCCGTCGGGAGCGCAGCAGGTTGTCGAAGACCGGAACGAGCGCCGGTACGGTGTGCAGCACACCCACGCGGACGGGGCTCACGCTGCGCCTCCGATGCCCGGAACCGCCACCGCGTCTCGCCACGGACGGGCGTGGCGATCGACCACATCGGCGAGCGCCCGCAGCCGATCAGCGGAGCGCCGGGCCAGTTCTCCGCGCAGATCCGACGCCCCCACCACATCACTCCACAGGGCGCGCCCGGCCAGGAAGCCGCTTGCCCCCTCCTGACAGGCCGCGGTCACGGCGTCCGCGAAACGGTCGCGCTCGACCCCCTGTGACAGCACGACCCACGGCGTGCTCATGCAGGCGTTCAGCGCCGCGCTCGCGGCCCGCTGCTCGGCGGGAGTGCCGGCGCCGGCCAGCGGGACCTGCGACTTGTACAGGTCGGGCTGTAACGGCGACAGTTCGCGTGCGGCTTCGCGAATGGCGGCGTCCACGTCGAAGTCGGCCTCACTCGGTGCCGCGCGCACCACCGGCTCCAGCACCGACAGCACCCCGCGAGAGCGCGCCTGCTCGATGAAACGCGCCGCGATCTCCACGCGGGCTTCGCGCCGTTCGTCCCGCCGCCAGATGAGCAGCAGCTTCACCGCATCCACACCATCGTCCACTCGGGCGAACGCTGCATCGTCAATGTCAGTGTCCTCCACCGGTCCACCGTCGGCCTGATCCAGGGCGTCGACCGCGAGGATCAGACCGGTGCTGTCCGGAACCGCTGCGCGAACCGTGTCGAAACCGAACTGGGCATCCGCGAGGAAGGCGGAGGCGATCGGTGCGAGCACGTCGGCCACGGCGGTCTTGAAATCGATCAGCACGTCGTCGGCGGGGCGGCCGTGCCCGGCCAGATGGAACATGTGGCGCAGGCTCTCCCGCTGATCCATCGCCACCATGGCGAATCCGCCGTCGGGGCGGGCGAGGGCATCGAGAGTGGTCATGATTCTCCTTCGGGAAGAACGGACACCGCGCGAGCCGCGGTGAGGAAGCGGTGGAAGGCCTCGTCAAGGCCGGGGCCGGACGCGGGGGTGACGACGCGGACCGGCAGCGTCACTTCCGGCGAGGCGATGCCTTCGACGACCGCGGCACGAAGCGCGGCGCCGGCGGCAACCGGCTCCAGGGCGACGGATTGACGGGTGGGGACACCGGCGCTCGCGATGAGCGGAGCCCAGCATTCGTAACGGTCGGCGAGAGAGCCGAGGACCGTGAGCGAGGCGGCAGGGGAGCCGGCAAGGTCGTCGATGCTCTCCCGGATCCACCGTGCCTGCAGGACCAGAGACTGGAGCACGGCGCGTGCGCGATCGGACTCGTCGCCCTCGCCGATCACGCGCAGCCGAGCCGTGGGGTCGGGCTGCGGGCACTGTCTCCCCGAGGGATAGGGCAGCACCGTCATCGGGCTCGCCTCCCACGCATCTGCGTCGATGCCCCGCAGGAGTCGGAGCGTGCCGGGCCTGCGGCGTTCCTCGTCCGCCAGCAGCGCGCCGCAGCTGGGATTGCCGCCGAGCACCGTGACCGCGGAGCCGTCGATGGTCCGCGAGACCGCGAATCCTTCGGTAACGGCGCGAGCCTGATCGACGGTGTCGGTGATGCGCACCACGGCTTCGGAGGTGCCGAGAGAGTCGGCGACATCGCCGGCGACGCGTGCACCCACGGCCCAGGCACCCACGGCGTGGTCGTGGCCGACGACGTGCACCGGGACTCCCGGCGGAAGTCCGAACACCGCCGCCATCGGGCCGGTGCGCCCGGCGCGCTCGCCGGGTACGCGGATCGGGGCGAGCGCCGACGGCGCGAGCCCGAGATCACGCAGCAGTGCTTCATTCCAGCCGTCATCGGTGAGCAGCATGGTGCGCGCGGCAAGCGTGAGATCGGTGGCGCGCGAGCCCGTGAGTGCGTGCGCGATGATCTCGGCCACACCCGACCAGTGGTGCAGGGCGGCGAACATGTCCGGTCGCTCCGCCCGCAGGGCGATGAGCGTGACGGCGGCGGGCTTGGTAGTGGCGGGCACGCCGGTGCGGGCGGGAAGCTGCGGGTCACGATCGAGCAGGCGCTGGAGGTGTCGCCGATCGACACCACGATCCCAGCGGAGCAGCGGAGTGATCGGGCGTCCGCTCGCATCGAGAGCGGCACCGCTCTCCGCCATCGCGGCGATTCCCACCGCGACCACCGGAGTATCGGCGTGCGTCAGGCACTCGCGTGTTGCGGCGGCCGTCGCGGCGATCAGTGCGTCGACGTCATCGGGCGTGGATCGGCGCGCGGCGTGCACGAGGCGCACACCATTCCGCACATCGACGAGGACGGCCTTCGTCGATGTGCTCCCGATATCCAGTCCCAAGACCAGTGTCACGCCCACAGTTTGTTACATTTTGAACAAAGAATGCAAACATGTCCGATCAGAAACAACCGGGAGGTCGCATGCGATACGCCGATGCACCGGAGCGTCGCGCTCGGCTGGAGCGCGAGATCGCCGAACGTGGCTACCTGTCCTCGGCCGAGGCTGCCCTGCTGCTCGGGGTGTCCGAGATGACCGTGCGTCGGGACCTGCGGATGCTCGAGACGGACGGGCTCGCTCGTCGCGTCGCGGGTGGAGCGACGGCCGTGACGGACGCCGTTCCGTTCGAGCGTCGGGATCAGCTGGGGGCAGCGCAGAAGCGAGCGATCGCCCGGTGTGCGGCGGAGGAGGTCGCCGCGGCAGGAACCATCGCCCTCGACGCCGGCACCACCGTCGCCGCCGTCGTGGAACTGCTGCCGTCGCCCGCGATCGTGTCCCACTCGCTGCCGGTGATCGAGACCCTCACGCGCCAGAGCTCGCCGCGACTGATCGCGATCGGCGGCCACTATCAGCCCGACACGCGCAGCTTCGCCGGTCCCCTCGCGGAACAGGCGATGCGCGAAGTGCGCTGCGATGTCGCGCTGCTGTCGGCCACGGCCGTGGACGAGCGCGGGCTCTGGAGCGCCAACGCCCTGGACGCCTCGATCAAGCGGGTGCTGATCCAGCAGGCCGCCCGCACGATCCTTCTCGCGGATGCCGGCAAGCTGTCCGCGTCCGCGACGGCGCGCATCGCCGGGCTGGACGCGATCGACATGCTCATCACCGATTCCCGAGCGGACGAGGCACTCCTCGCCCCGTTGGGCGCGGCCGGCATCACCGTGCGCGTGGCCGAGTGAGCACAGCCCCCGCATCCCGCAGTCGGGACTGGAGCTCGTCCACGTCGACGTCCTGCACCGCCGTGCCGCGACTGCCGGCCAGTGCCGCCGCGGTGCCGGCGGCCTCGCCGAGCATCTGATACTGCGGTTCCATGCGGATCGAGGAGAACGCCACGTGCGACGCCGAGACGCAGACTGCGGCAAGCAGGTTCTCGCACCCCTCCCGTCGCGGCGTGAGGGCGGAGTAGCCGATGCCGTAGATCGGTACGCGGACCGACAGATATCCCTCCGAGACCACCATTGCCACCGGGTCGGGATGCTCGTACACCCACCGCCAGGCGCGCTGCACCTCCCGGATGTCCAGGTGGTACGAGCCCAGGGCCACCACATCGTGCGGGATGCGTCCCGCGCGCAGGTCGTGCTCGGTGAGGATCGTGTCCGACTGCAGGCGACGTGCTTCGCGGACATAGAGCTGGTGGGGGAGATGACCCGTGTCGGCGAACTCGTCCGCGGGGAGTCCCCACGTCTGCATCTCCCGTCGCACGCGCGCCGGGACCGCCGGGTCGTTCGCGAGGAACCACAGCAGATCCTCCGCGTGGTCGCGATGATGGCGACGGATCCTCTCCCGCTCGCGCGGATCGGCGGTGGGATAGCGCCAAGCGCTGCCGTCGAGCACGCTCAGCGAGTAGGGCCCGAGCGAATTGCCGTCGGCCTTCCCGCCGGGGAGGTTGGGCTCGAGACCGAGATACCGACCGGCGGCGAACTCTTCCCCGCGGCGTGCAGCGTCGGCGAAGTATCGGCGTCCCAGCTCGGCGTAGGACTCGTCGTAGCCGTCTCGGCGTCGGAACGGGATGCGGTTCGGCGCCTGAGACAGACACACCCGGTAGCCGTAGGACATGATGCCGCCGTCGCCTGAGCCGACATCGGCGAGCGGCTCGGGCCGGATCTGGGGAAGCAGTGGCCCGAGGACGGTGCCGGTGGGGTCGTCGCGGAACGGGGAGATGCCGTCCGGCATGCTGTGTCTGCCGGGCATCACCTCGCGCCTGCCGGCGAATCGCTCGCCGTGAAGCGTGCGATCTTCGCGCCCGATCGCGCAGCTCGCTCCGGCGAGCGCCAGCAGATCGCCCTCGTACCCCGCGTCGATGAAGACCGCACCCTCGACACGCGTCCCGTCGGCCAGCGTCAGCGCCGTGATGCGACCCGCGGTCCGCTCCAGACTGGTCACCGTCGTGCCCTCGATCAGCTCGACGCCCGCCTCATCGAGCCAGCGGCGCAGGATCTCCTCGGCCGCGTGCGGTTCCGGGCCGGCATAGTGGCCGAGTGCAACGCCGTAGTGCTCCGCCACCTCGGCGCGGAAGCGGGCGGCGAGGCCGCCGAGTGCCCGCACATCGCCCACGTCGGTGTACCCGAGACCGCCGCTGGTCATGCCGCCGACATGGGTTCCGGGCTCCAGCAGGGCCACGTGCGCTCCCGTGCGGGCGGCCGCGACCGCGGCGCACACGCCCGCGGCGGTGGCGGTGACGACAACCACATCGGCGGAGATCATGCAAGCCCCCGGACGGGCGTGCCTCGATCGGGGCATGGTTGCAACGACCGGAGGTCGCATCGTATAGTCACAGCCATGTGGTAACGATGCCACATTTCGACGGGAGTTTGCGATGAAAGACACGAGATGCCTGATCCGCTCACGGAGACGGGGACGCTCATGAGTGCCGCGGCCACGCCGAAGAGCGCGAAGCCCTCGGTGCGCAGTCGGCTCCGCAAGCCGCGCGAGCACTACAACAAGCGTGAAGCGCTGGCGGGATACCTGTTCATCTCGCCCTGGATCATCGGGTTCCTGGTGTTCACCGCCGGTGCGATGATCTACAGCCTGTACATCTCCTTCAGCAGCTACAACCTGGCAACCAATACGGCTCGGCCCATCGGGATCGAGAACTACGCGAACCTGTTCAGCGACCCGCGCGTCGGCGTCGCGCTCAGCAACACGCTGTTCTACGCCGTGCTGGCCGTTCCGCTGGAGATCATCGTCGCGCTGTTTCTGGCGATGCTGCTGAACCGCGTCGGCCGCGGTGCCGGCTTCTTCCGCACGCTGTACTACCTGCCGAAGATGACTCCGGCGGTGGCGACGGCGTCGATGTTCTTCCTGCTGCTCAACGGCAACAACGGTGCCGTGAACCAGTTCCTGCGATTCTTCGGGATCCAGGGGCCGCAGTGGCTGGTGGATCCCGCCTGGGTGAAGCCGAGCATCGTGCTGATGACCCTGTGGACCGTGGCGGGGACGATGGTCATCTTCCTCGCCGCGCTGAAGAACGTGCCCGCTGACCTCTATGAGGTCGCCTCGCTCGATGGCGCCGGCCCCGTTCGCAAGTTCTTCGCCATCACGCTGCCCATGATCTCGGGTGCGATCTTCTTCAACGTGATCGTGCTCTCGATCGCCGCGTTCCAGGTGTTCGACCAGGCGTACATCCTGTTCTGGCGCGACCAGAGCAACTCGTCCCCCGAGGCTTCGCTGTTCTACGCGATCTACCTCTTCCAGCAGGCGTTCCGACAGTTCAACTTCGGCTTCGCCGCCGCCATGGCCTGGCTGCTGTTCGTGATCATCATGATCATCACGGTCATCCAGGTGAAGTTCGGCAACAAGTTCGTCTACTACGAGGGAGATCGCTGATGTCCGCCCCATTGCAGCAGTTGCCTCTTCCCTCACAGCCCGGCCGGGAGCTCGAGACCGTCGCCGTCACCGTGCCGCGTCGCTCCCGCTGGCGTCGCAACATCGCCCGGCCGCAGACCTTCGCGGGTCGTGTGGTGCTCGCGGTCCTGCTCATCGGCTTCGGTCTGGTGTTCCTCTATCCGTTCGCGTGGCTGCTGGCGGCCAGCCTCAAGCCGCGCGGGGAGGTGTTCGACAACGCGCTGATCCCGAAGACGTTCACGCCCGGCAACTACGCCCAGGTGTGGAGCGAGCTCCCGCTGCTCAGCTGGATGGGCAACAGTATCGGGATCGCTCTGCTCGCCGCGACCGCGGTGGCGCTGTCCAGCTCGGTGGTGGCTTTCGGCTTCGCCTACTTCCGATTCCCGGGTCGCGGACTGCTGTTCGGGCTCGTGCTGGCCACGATGATGCTGCCGGGCGCGGTCACGATGATCCCGATCTATCTGATCTGGAAGGAGACCGGTCTGCTCGGCACCTGGGTGCCGTTGTGGGGGATGAACCTGTTCGGCTCGGCCTTCTACATCTTCCTGCAGCGACAGTTCTATCTGGGGCTGCCGAAGGAGCTCTTCGAGGCCGCGCGCCTGGACGGAGCCAGCTACTGGGGACTGTTCTGGCGCATCGCGATGCCGCTGTCGATCCCCTCGTTCATCATCGTCTTCCTGTTCGAGTTCCAGGCGAGTTGGAACAACCTGCAGGCGGCGCTGATCTATCTGAACGCCGGGTCGGTGGACGACTTCACCGCTCCGCTGGGCATCGCCTACGCGATGACGAAGTACAGTCCCACGGCCGGTGGTCACGGCGATTACCAGTACGTGATGGTCGCGTCGCTCATCGTGACGCTGCCGATGCTCATCCTCTTCGCCTTCGGTCAGCGGTACTTCATCGAAGGCGTGGCCACACAGGGGCGCAAGGGCTGAGTCCCGCCTCCCGCGACAACTCAAGATCACGACACAACGCTGTGGGAAGGTTCCCACAGCATGGCGGGCAAGAACGCCCAACGAAAGGAATGACATGCGCAAGCGCATTCTCGGAATCGCCGCGATGGCTGCGGCGTCCGCTGTCGTACTGTCCGGCTGCGGCGGGGGAGGCGACGACGGCGCGGCCGCCGGCGTGGACTTCTCCGCCAAGCCCACCGGCACGCTGAAGGCGTGGGGCTTTGAGAACGCCGACGATGTGGGCCAGTCCCGCGTCGACTACGCCGCCGAGCAGCTGAGCGACGTGACGGTGGATCTGGATGCCACCGCCTTCGACGCGCAGAAGTTCACCACGCGGCTCGCGAGCGGCGATGTGCCCGACGTGGTGCAGATGGACCGCCGCTACGTCACCACCTACGCGGCGCAGAAACTGATCATGCCGCTGGACGAGTGCTTCACCGCACAGGACGTGTCGCCGCGCGATCACTGGTATCCGTTCGTCGTCGACGACGTCACCTACGACGACGCCATCTGGGCGGTGCCGCAGTTCTACCAGCCGCCGGCCATCCTGGTGAACAAGAAGGTGCTCGCCGAAGCGGGCGTCACCTCCGATGAGATCGACACCTCGAAGCCCGACGTGCTGCTCGCGGCGATCGCGAAGATGTACCAGGAGAGCGGCGGCGTGCCCAGCCGCCTCGGCTTCGACCCGGTCGCCACCGGCCAGGGCGGCATGTGGATCCTCGGCACCGGCGGCAAGCTCAACGACGACAAGGGTGCCCCCACCCTCGACGACCCGAGCAACATCGCCGGCATCGAGCTGCTGAAGAAGATCACCGACGCACAGGGCGGCTACGCGGCCGTCAAGAGCTTCACCGACTCCTTCGACACGTTCGGCGACGACAACCAGTATGTAAAGGGTCAGGTGGGAGCGCAGATCAATGCGCAGTGGTACCCCAACGTGCTCTCGACCTATGTGGACCAGCTGCAGCTGGAGGCCGTGCCGTTCCGCAATGCCGACGGTGAGCCGTTCTCGGTGGCTTCGGGCACCGCGTTCGTGATCCCCGCCGGCGCGAAGAACCCCGCCGCGGCGTGCGCGTGGATGATCAACCTCACCTCCGACGCGGCCTGGGACGCGGCCGGCGACGCTCGCGGCGAGACCCGCGCGAAGGACGGCGGCATCAACACGGGTCTGTTCACCGGCTCGCCGGACGCGGACAAGGCGCTGCGGGACAAGTGGGTCAAGCCCAGCGGTAACGCCGACTTCGACCAGGTGATCTCCGCGTACTACGACGTGGTGGACTACGGTCAGTCGTTCGGTTCCTCCCCGGCCGGTCAGGAGATCCAGAACGAGCTGAACAACGCCATCACCGCGGCGCTGCTCGGCGACAAGACGCCCGAGCAGGCGCTCGCCGACGCTCAGAAGGCGGCGATGCGCGCCTACGAGAACGCCACGGCCGGATAACGGGCACGGAGGAACGGGCGGGTCGATTCGTCGGCCCGCCCGTTCGTATGCGCGGGGTCAATCGCGAAGCAGCCAGCGGTGGGCCAGCGCGAGGCGGGTGGGCACCTCGCAGCGCAGCATGGCCTGGGCGAGATGCGCCTCCACCGCCTTGGAACTGACGCCCAGAACCTCGGCGATCGCGGAGTTGATGAGGCCTGTGCTCATCAACTCCGTGACGGTCCGTTGGCGGGCGGTGAGTTCCGGCAGCGGGCGGCGTTCTCCCGTCGCCCCTGCGGCGTTGAGCAGGGCGACTCGACCGGACGCTTCGAACGCTGACATGGCGCGCGTGAGGTGACGATGCACGGTGGAGCGTTGCAGGTGCAGGCGACCTGAGATGGCGTCCTCGTCGTGACCGGAACGCAGCAGGTCGAGCACCTCGCGCTCGCGCGGAGAGAGGGCGGCCCAGGCCGTCGGCGGCGGGGGAAGCCGACGATGCGCCGCCGACAGCACGCGCCTCGCACGTTCGCGCAGCGCGTGCTCGCCGGCGGCGTCGGCCGCGCGCACCTCGTCGCGGAGGAGCCGCGCTGCCGTTGGCAGGTCGGCGGTCAGGAGCGCGCGTGCGGCGATGATGCGCGCATCGCCGTGTTCGAGGCGGCGCTCGGCGACGCCGGCTAGATCCGCGGATAACTCGGCGACGGCTGCAGCCTGAGCCGTATCGCCGCGGTGGAGCAGGATCCGGGCGCGGGTGCGCAACAGCGTGGGCAGGGTGATGAGCGCGGTGCGGTCGAGGTCTGCGAGGAGGAGCTCACCGCGGATGACTTCGCGATCATCGTCGCGGGAGATCGCGTCGGCGACGATCAAGTCCACCGCCATGGCACGATCCGCTGCGGCGAGCAGGCTGAGGTCCCGATCTCCCCCGGCACGCCGCGCCAGCGCCGCCGCCTCCGCGTCGTCGCCGGCCGCAGCAGCACCGTAGGCCGCCAGCATCAGGGCGCCGCGGCCGGTGAAGGTCGTGTCGTCCAGGTCGAGGGCCAGGAGTCCCTCTGCTCCTCGCCGAGCCGTCTGAACATCGCCGGCCATGGCGGCCACCATGGCTTCGCAGGCCAGGGGCCAGAGCATCAGTCCGTGTCGTTCGCCGACGTCGCGCAGTCCGGGCAGCATCGCCCGAGCCTGGTCGACCCGACCTGAGAAGATCGCGACCCGCACGGAGATACCGTGCAACGGCACTTCCAGCACGCTGTCGCGCCAGGCGGTCGTCTCCGTCGGAGCGGGAACCACGGCCTGAGCGACATCAAGGCGGCCGGTCATGAGGGCGCTGTCTGCAACGAACGCCCGCACCAGCGTGGAGACGGCCTCGTTCTCGGGCAGCTCTGACGCCGTGGTGAGGATGGCGTCGCGATCGGGCACCTCCACATCGGGCACGCCTCCCGCGCGAGCCCAGAGCGTGGCGGCCATGGCGAGCGCTCGCTCCTGTGCGTCGCGTGCCGATGCCTGCGCGCGCCGGGCGAATCGTGCACATGCCGCATAGTCGGCGTTCCAGTACGCGGCGAACGCCCGCATGGCGTCGGCGACTGCTCCGCGTTGGCTCGCGAGGATGACCGCGGCACCATCGGCATCGTCTGTCACGATCGCCGCGCTCGCCGCCGCGATCACCTCGCGTCTGTCCATGGCGCGACAGTAGCCCCGTTTCTCAGCGGCGGCGGGTTCCGGGACCGGGAAGTTACCCCGATTCCCCATAGTGCCGTGCAGGTGCGCTGAGGATCATTGCTCCCGTCACTCGCCCGAGAGCGTCACTCGCCCGAGAGGAGCACCTCATGTCCCGCTTCGGTACTGCCGCGTCGATCCTTCTCGGCGCGGCGCTCGTCCTCACTGGCTGCGGGACCAGCTCGTCTCCCGACGTTGCGACCGTGGGGGAGGGGGTAACCGCGGCGGCGGACCCGACCACCGCCGCGGATCCCGCGCCCGCCGATGATCCCACGACCGACGACGAGCCGCGCGTCTTCGACGAGGACCTCTGTCCGCTGCTGAGCGCTGACAAGCTCACCGAGATCTTCGGAGAGCCGGTCACCACCGAGCACCTGATCGGGATCTCCTGCCAGTACACGACGGCGAGCGGTGGCAGCGCCTCGCTGAACGTGCAGGAGGGGACCGAGGGGACATTCAATGAGGTCTCGTACGGCTCACGCTCGATACTCACGGATCAGACTCCGCGTCCGCTGTCCGGCTTCACCGGCCAGGCCGTGGTGTTCGCCAGCACGGCAACGGGAACCGAGATGCCGGTCGCGGTCGCGATCGTGGAGTTCCCCGCCTACGTCGTCAGCACCGACATCTCCGTCGCGGGGGACGTGGAGGAGCAGGCGCGCATCGCGGAGGCGCTGCTGCGTGCGGGGCTCGACGCCGGGCTCGGCTGAGGTTCTCAGGCGGGTGGCAGGCGGAGCACGCCCGCGGATTCGCCGACGGTGAGATCGTCCACCAGCCGCAGCTCGCGGGCGAGCGCATCCAGATCGCCCAGCACGGTGCGGAACCGATTCGCGTCGCCGGCGATCGCGGTGACCTCCACCAGGTGCGTGCCGAGGTCGAAGCTGTAGCTCACGAAGGGCGGCTGATCACCGCCCGGGGTGTCCATGATCAGACGCTCGCCCACCCCGAAAGTGGGGTGCGGGAACGACTCGGTGTCGTCGTACTCGATCGGTCGCATGGCGCGCGCCGTGCGAGCCTGCGGCGTCGCCTCCTGCAGCGTGGCCATCGCGACGATCAGCTCGGGGTCGTCCTTCCACACCCACACCAGGACGCGACCCGCGGCCTTGCGCATGAGCATCGGAGCGGCCTGGCTCATCGCCCACGCCGTGAAGCGGCCACCACCGCGCTCTTCGATGCCCATCGAGCGGTTCATCTGTGCCATCAGCATGCGGATGGCCTGCTTGCGATGACGGCGTCCGCGCAACCCGAAGGACTCCGTGACGGGGACCCAGCGCGAGGCATCGGCTTCGGCGAACAGGCGTGGCATGAACACAGGCTAGGCGATCGGCTCCTCCCCAGGCTGTGCGTCCCGTGCAGGTTGCGTCACCCTGTATGTCTGCTCCCGGTTGGCGTGCAGGTCAGCGGGTACAGTGGGGGACGCGACTGCGGCCGCTCGACCGCAGAGAATAGGCGACCCCCACCCGTGACCGAACCCGCGACCCCCGCACCCGAGGGCTCCGCTTCCGACGGCGTGAGCCACACCGATCGTCCGTTGCGCATTGTGATGGGTGCCGACACCTTCTCCCCGGACATCAACGGCGCTGCACGTTTCGCCGAGCGCCTGGCCGCTGGACTCACCGAGCGTGGACACGACGTACACGTGATGGCTCCGGGCACCGCCTACCGCAGGAGCGAACCGCACTTCGAGACCATCGAGGGTGCCGAGGTGTTCATGCATCGGCTCCCGTCGCTGCGTTGGCCCCCGCACGACTGGCTGCGTTTCGTGTGGCCGTGGCGTTCGCGTCACTATGCGCGTCAGGTGCTGGACTCGGTCAAGCCGGATGTCGTCCATATCCAGTCGCACATCGTCATCGGCCGCGGACTCGCCCGTGAGGCACGCAAGCGCGGCATCCCCGTCGTGGCGACCAACCACGTGATGGCTGAGAACATTCTCGACTTCACGACGCTGCCCCCGCTTCTCGACAAGATCTTCCTCAAGTTCGCGTGGGATGACGCGCGCCGCACGTTCGACATGACGCGTGCCGTCACGACGCCCACGCGCAAGGCGGCTGACTTCCTGGAGCGCACCACCGGGCTCACGGGGGTGATCCCCATCAGCTGCGGCATCGATCGGCGCTTCTACACGCCGGATCTCACTCCGCGTGCGGAGAACCGCCTGCTCATCGTGGGGCGTCTGACGTCTGAGAAGCAGGTCGACGTCACTCTGCGCGCCATCGCGCGCCTGGATCCGGAGCTGCGCACCGCCGTGGACATCGTCGGCGGCGGCGACCAGCGTCACAGTCTTGAGTCGCTGGTCAGTGAGCTCGGGCTGGAAGACGTCGTCACCTTCCACGGCCACGCCAGCGATGAGGAGCTGCGGGCACTGTACTCGCGGGCGAGCCTCTACGTGATCGCCTCGATCGCCGAGCTGCAGTCCATCTCCACGATGGAGGCGATGGCCTCCGGCCTTCCGGTGGTCGCGGCTGACGCGATGGCTCTGCCGCACCTTGTGCATGACGGGGAGAACGGCTACCTGTTCCCCCCGGGCGATGTCGAAGCCGCTCGCGACCGGATCACGCGGGTGCTGACCGCATCTCCGGAAGAGCGTCTGCGCATGCAGCAGGCGTCGCTCGATGGTGTCTCCATTCACGACATCAACCGCACTCTCGATACGTTCGAGGCGCTGTACCGCGGCGAGCCCATCCCGGAGTGACGATGCACATCGTCTTCTTCGGCGACCAGCACGTGGAATCCTCCGGCGGCGCCCAGGTGTCGATGAGGCTGCAGCGGCAGTTCCTGGAGCGCGCCGGCCACACGGTGACGGTGGTGGTACCGCGCATGCACGGCCGCGACTTCGGTGACGCCGCCTACGTCGAGCTGCCGTCGATTCCCATTCAGCTCGATCGCGAGTACTCGATGACCTGGCCCGGTGCCCGCACGGATGCCTTCGTCGATCGTGCGCTCGCGAGTCGGCCCGCGGTGGACGTCGTCCATGTGCAGGCGGACTTCTGGGGCGCGTTCATCGGGCACCGCTTTGCGCGTCGGCACGCGATTCCCGTCGTTCACACGATGCACAACCGCGTCGATGTGGGGATTCAAGCCGTCACGCCCCTGGCGCCCGCGGTGCTCGCGGCACTCGTGCGGTGGCAGCGGTGGATGCTGCCGGTGCCGGGGGGACGGGCTGATGCGGGTGAATCTGGGCTGTCTGGTGAGTCTGGGCTGTCTGGTGAATCCGCAGGTTGGCGTTTTCTTGCCGGGCTTGCCGCTGGGGCGGCCGCCGTGACGGCGCCGTCCGCGCACTTCGCTCGTCGGCTCGAGGAGCACGGGGTGTTCCGACCGGTGGATGTCGTCTGGAACGGCATCGACGACGCCGTCCTTGATGCCGCGCTCGCCACGCGTGCTCCGCGTGCGGCGGGTCTGCCGCGTTTCGTGTGGGTCGGTCGGATGAGTCCTGAGAAGCGCCTGCTGCCGTTCCTGGAGGCCGTGGCCGAATCCGGAATGCGCGCGGAGGTCGAGATCATCGGCGGCGGGGCGCAGCGACGGGCGGCCGAGCGACTGGTGGCGCGTCGTGCCCCGCGCGCGGACGTCCGATTCCTCGGCCGGCTGGCGTACCGCGACACCCTCGCTCGCCTCGCGGCCGCTGACGCGGTGGTGCAGACGTCGGTCGGGTTCGAAACCCAGGGGATGACGCCGTTCGAGGCCGCCGCGCTCGGAACCCCGGCCGTCGTCAGCGACCCCGATATCGCGGCCGAGCTGGAGTCGGGATTCTGGCCCGTAGCGGAGCCGCTGTCGACATCGGCTCTGGCGCATGCGCTGCGCACGGCCGCGGATGACATCACCGCGGATCGCGCCGTCCGTGTGAATCCGGAGATCGCCGAGCGCTTCCGTCAGTCGTCGCGTACCGCCGCGATGCTGGAGATCTACACTCGCGTCACCGCTGCGTAGACGCCCGCTCCGCGGGACACCCAAGCAAGTCCGAGAACCCCGCGTTGCACGGTTTCTCGGCCGCGGAGGGGTTTCTCGCGTGCTCAGGGGACGCGTGTGGGGTCGGTGGGAACCGCGCGGTAGCCGTCGCGGCGGAGCTCGCGCACGGTGCTCACGACACCGACGACGGAGAGGGCGAGAACGATGAGCAGAAAGGTCATGGCAGAAAGGCTATGATCGTGGTTATCCTGTCACGAGTGTCGGGATAACCATCATTCGAACGAATTCTGCCAAAGTGGGGAAGCATGAGCGAGTACATCCGGCGCGTGGTCGCGCTGGTCGAGCCGGGGTTCACACCGTTCGAGTTCGGCATCGCCTGCGAGGTGTTCGGCCTCGATCGCACCGATGACGGTGTGCCGAGCTTCGACTTCCGTGTGGCAACGTCCGTTCCCGGCCCCGTGCGCACGAGCATCGGACTCACGATGGACATCGAGAACGGGCTCGACGTGGCGGCGGAGGCTGACGTGCTCGTGGTGCTCCCCGTGCCCCGGGCCACGTGGAGCACCCCACCCGCCGAGGTGCTCGACGTGATCCGCGCCGCCGCCGAACGGGACGCGTGGATCGTCGGCGTCTGCAGCGGGTCATTCCGCATCGCCGCCGCCGGAGTGCTGGACGGCCTACGCGCCACCACGCACTGGATGTATGCGGATGTGCTCGCGAAGATGCACCCCGCCATCGATGTGGATCCCGACGCCCTCTATGTCCAGCAGGGGCGGATCATCACGAGTGCCGGAACTGCGGCCGGCATCGACGCCTGCCTGCACCTGCTGCGTCAGACGATCGGTGCGGAGCTGACGAACACCGTCGCGCGTCGGATGGTGGTCGCCCCGCAGCGCGAGGGCGGGCAGGCACAGTACATCTCTCGTCCGATCCCGCCCTCGGCCGAGCTGTCGCTGGCACCCGTCGCCGAGTGGGCGATCGACAACCTGCACGACGACATCAGCGTGGCCTCCCTCGCGGCCCGCGCCCATATGTCGGATCGGACCTTCGCCCGACGCTTCGTCGGCGAGTACGGCACCACCCCCGCCGCGTGGATCATCCGCCAGCGCGTGGGCCTCGCCCAGCGCCTGCTGGAGCAGACCGACGACGACATCGAGTCTGTGGCGACGCGCGCCGGGTTCGGATCCGCCGCCGTGCTCCGGCAGAACTTCTCCCGCACCGTCGGCACCACCCCCACCGCCTACCGCCGCCGCTTCTCCCGCCTCTGACACGCCCAGGGTCGCCCCCGCGTCTTGTTATCTCCGAGACGTGCCGGCGGTTCCGCGCCTCGAGGTGCCGTCCTGTCCGCGACCGACCTCGCGCGCCTGACTCTCCGCGTGCCGCCCCCGCGTCTGCCTCGGCTCATGGAACCCCGTGTCCTGTCACCCCCGAGACTTCCGTCTGTGGGCGACAATCGGCGCGTTGCGTGGATTCTCACCCACAGATGGAAGTCTCGCGGGCATGGTGTGGGGTCACGGCCTCGTCCGAGGACAGCGTTGCTGTCCGCGACCGGGGCGAGAGGATGGCCGCGACGTCAGCCAGGGGCCTTCCACGTGTCCCGAGATGAGGACGATGCGTTGAGATGACGACGGAACCCCGTGAGTCGTCCTTCATTCGGTGCCGTTCCCCTCTCTTGACGACCCGGTGGGTGGGATGGACGAAGCGCGTCGCGGTGTGGTCCTCGTCGCTCCGTTGTCATGGAACGAGGATGAAGCGTCGAGATGAGGACGGTGACCGGCGGAATCGTCCTCGTTTGGCGACATGATCCTCGTTTGACGACATCGCTTGGGAACCGGCCCCACACCGACCATCGTGGCGCCGCGCCCTCGTCGTTCGCGCGCAGCGCAACATCTGCGTTTCATTTACCCGTGAGACTTGCGACTGTGGGTGAGGATCGCCGCGTTGCGTGGATTCTCGCCCACAGGCGGAAGTCTCGCGGGCGTTGTGTGACGTTGTGCCTCAACGGCGAGAGCGAGCACAGGGGCCGTGCCGGGGCGTGTCAGGTGAGGGCGCCGGCGGCGAAGATCGCGGCGCACGCGAGGGTGAACACGATGAGGAAAACCGTGTCGCGGGTGCGCCAGGGGACGAGGTGGCGTTCGGTGCGTGTGGGGTGAGCCCCGAAGGCGCGAGAGTCCATGGCGAGCGCGACACGTTCGGCGTGACGAATCGCCCCCGCCATCAGCGGAAGCACGTACCCCCACCCGCGGACGAACGCCGCGAAGGGTCCGCCCCCGGCGTTGCGACCGCGCACCCGGTGCGCAGCGCGAATGACGTCCAGTTCGTGACGGAATCGTGGGATGAAACGGTAGGCGGCGAGAGCGGTATACCCGATCCGGTACGGCAGACGCAGGTGCTGCACCGCTGAGCGCACCAGGTCGGGACCCGTGGTCGCGGCACCGCAGATCAGCGCCAGGATCAGCATCGCCGACAGTCGCAGGGAGCTGGCGAGGCCCGAGATCAGCGCGCCCGAGTACAGGTGCCACGAACCGATCGACACGACGGGGTCGCCGACGCGCTCCAGAGTCCCCGGATCCGTCCACAGCGCGAGGCCCACCGCCAGCAGGGCGATCGCGACGGGCGCGAGCACCAGCAGGAGCACGAGGCCGCGCGACAGGCGCTGACCGGTGAGCAGGATCAGATAGGTCAGCGCGATGAGCGCCGCGGGAGTCGCGACATCGCGCACAAACAGCAGCGCGATGATCGGCAGGATCGGAGCCGCCAGCTTCGCCAGCGGATTGAGATGGTGGAGGTAACGCCACGACGGGGCGGGCTCGCCGGCCAGATACGGGTCGGTGGCGATCCCTCCGGTGATCGGCGCCGCGGTCACGACCCGACTCCCGACTTGGCTGCGGCGAGCAGGTCCGCCATACCCCAGACGTGCGCGTATCCCGGCACCGAGCGGACCGCCGCGGGCAGTGCGGGCAGCCGCAGACCGGTGGTCTCCAGCAGTTCGTCGTCGCCGAACACCTCGCGCGCCCCGCCGGTGGTGAGAACGCGACCCCCGTGCACCACCACCACGTGCGTCGCACGATCAGCCACCAGCTGCATGTCGTGGGTGACGATGATCACCGTCGTCCCCGCGGCGTTCAGCTCGTCGAGAAGATCGAGCAGCTCACCCGCGCGAGCACGATCCTGTCCGAACGTGGGCTCGTCCAGCACCAGTACGGGGGCCGCCGACATCAGCGCCGTGCCGACTGAAAGCCGTCGCTTCTGCCCGCCCGACAGCAGGAACGGATGAACCTCGCCCTTGTCGGCCAGTCCGAATCGCGCCAGGACGTCGTCGACGCGCGCGCGCACCTCCGACTCCGGCAGCTTCTGTTGGCGCAAGGCGTAGGCGAGCTCGTCGTACACGGTGGGCGCGATGAACTGGTGCTCCGGATTCTGGAACACGAAGCCGACATGCTGCGACAGCACCCGTGCCGAAGCCCGGCCGGCGTCGATCCCGTCGATGCGGATCGCGCCCTTCGGCGGGCGCACCACCCCGGCCAGCGCCTGCACCAGTGTCGTCTTGCCTGCGCCGTTCCCGCCGACGACGACCGTGAAGGAGCCGCGCGGGATGCGGAAGGAGACGTCGTCGAGGATGCGCTGCCCGCCGCGCAGCACGCTGAGCCCGTTCACCTCGACGATCGCGTCCGCACCGAGCACTTCTGTGGAGGTCGCCGGCGACGAGACGGCACTGGGCAGGGCGGCCCGGAGCGCGGGTGCATCCAGCGGCAGCTCGCCCGACAGCGCGCCGGCTTCGCGGAGGTGCAGACCGGCAAGGATGGGCGTGGGAAGCCAGACGCCCAGCTCAGCGAGTTCGTGTGCGTGCTCGCCAAGCACCTTCCCTGGAGGCCCGTCGAAGGCGATCCGACCCGCCGCGTCGAGCACGATGACCCGCGACGCGAAGCCGATCGCTTCGTCGAGATTGTGCTCCACCAGCAGGATGGATCGATCGCCCTCCGCCACGATCTCGGCCAGTAGCGCATAAACCTCCTCGACCCCGGCGGGATCGAGGTTTGCGGTGGGCTCGTCCAGCACCATGAGGGGGGAGCCCATGGCCAGCGCGCACGCGATCGCGAGACGCTGCCGCCCACCGCCGGAGAGCGTGTCGGGGTTGTCCTGCCGGCGATGCCACAGGTGCACGCGGCGGAGCGCCCGCTCGGCGCGCGCCAGGACCTCGTCGACCGGGACCAGCAGGTTCTCGGGACCGAAGGCCACTTCATCCAGCACCGTTCCCGTGACGAGCTGTGCGTCCGGATCCTGGAACACCATCGAGATGTGGGAGGAGAGCTCCGCGGGCGTGACGGCAGCGGCGTCGAGCCCCTGGACGGTCACCGATCCGGACACCTCGGCCGGGATGTCGTGCGGGATGAGCCCGTTGAGCGCGAGGGCGAGTGTCGACTTCCCCGACCCCGACGGACCGAGCAGCAGCACCACCTCGCCGGCACGGATGTCGAAGGAGACACCGTTCGGTGCCGGCGCGGCGTTGCCCTCGTGCAGGATCGACAGATCGCGTACCCGCAGCAGCGGGAGATCGGCGGCGTCGAGGGGCACGGTATCCAGTCCGGGATGGGTAAGGCTTACCTCACAACGCTATCGCCCTGGGCTGAGCGTCAGCGACATCTGCACCCGTGGACCGAGGTCGGTGAGGCCGAGGGAGGTCTCGATACCGACGAGCTCGCGAAGAAAGTCCGTGTCGGGCTCCGTCACCACGAATCCGGCGGACGCGTAGAACGGCGCATTGAACGGCACCTCGGCGAAGGTCCGCAGCGTCATCAACACGTGGCCGCGCGAGCGCGCATCGTCGATCGCCGCCGACAGCAGTGCACGTCCGATTCCGACGCCGGCGTGCGAGGGAAGCACCGACAGCTGCTCGAGATGGGCGTGATCGTCGATCTCCAGCACGTGCGCGAAGCCGACCGGGTCGCCGTCGACCTCGGCGATGAGTGCGAAACCGGGCATCGACAGGCGCACCTCGCCCGGCTCGACCTCGGGCCAGGACGGCGGTGCCAGCAGTTCGACGAGCAGGGCGTCGGCGGCCTCCTCGATGCGAGTGAGGTCGTCCGCATCGGCAGGGAGGGCGCGGCGGATCAGGATGTCAGCCACGGTGAGTCCGGGTGAGTCCTGCGCGACCCAGCGCGCGTCCGACGGCGACGGCGACCAGCGACCACACCACACCGCCGATGATGGTAAGCGCCACGGAGAGGATCGTCCCCCACCAGGGCAGGTGCTTCATGCCGATGATGAGCCCGGCCGTGAGCCCGAGGATCACGCCGAGGATCGCTCCGCCGGTGCACAGCCAGCCCGCGCTCCAGCGGCGGTAGCGACCGATGGCCGCCCACCCCTCCTGCACGCCGCCCATGATGACGACCGCGGCGAGGTAGCTGCCGATGAACGCCGGCTGCGTGGCGGAGGCGACGAGCGCCGCGAGCAGGTGGGTGATCAACGCCACCCACGGCTCCCGCAACACGGCCTGTGCCAGCACGCCCGGAAGAGCGTGCGCGGTGAGGACGATGCCGTAGAGCACGGGAGCGACGATGATCGTCGGTCCGCTCAGTGCTCCGGCCAGCGCGGAAACAAGTCCGGTCACCACGCCGATGGCGGCACAGATCAGCAGGACGCGCGTGGAGATGCGCTGTTTCGGGCTCACTGATCCAGGTTAGTGCACCCTCACCAGGCCCCGACCGGAGAAAATCACGGGCGGCGCTGGCGCGGCGTGAGGCGCACGTTCGGCATCGGCGGGGCGGGCACGCGCTCGTCGCCGTGACCCACGATCCGCCCACCGAAACGCGGGTCCTCGTTCGCCCAGTCCTCCTGCGCCTGCGCGATCTCCTCGTGGGTCCGACCCACGAAGTTCCACCACATCACGAGTTCCGCCTCGAACGGCTCGCCGCCGATCAGGAACAGCGTGGTGTCCTGTTCGGCCGCCACCTCGATCCCGTCGCGATCGATGCCGAGGTACAGCAGCTGATCCGGCGCGGCCACCGTCGTCGGGTCGGCCTCCACGATCACCTCGCCGGTGACGGGGATGATGGCGTACTCCCACGCCGTCTCCAGCGGGAGTCGCACGCGTCGACCGGCGGGGAGACGAATCTCTGCACCGACGATCGGCGTGTAGACGCTCGCGGGTGAGTCGACCCCGGCGAACGTGCCCAGCACGACGGTGACGACCGCGGTGGATTCGTCGCCGGTGCCGTGATCGCCCGCCGGAAGGTGAACCTGCGGCAGGTCATCGTGCTTCTCGAATGCGGGTTCGCCATGTCGGCGCGAATCCGGCAGCGCCACCCACAGCTGCAGCGCGTCCAGCATCGTGGCGTCCTCGCCCACCGAATACTCCGAGTGCGCGATCCCACGACCGCTGGTCATGAGGTTCAGAGAGCCCCGCGTGATCACCACATCGCTGCCGAGCACGTCGCGGTGCCGGATCTCACCCGAGTAGGGCCAGGTCACCGTCTGCAGCCCGATGTGCGGGTGCGGCTCGACGCGCATCACCGCCTCCTGCGGACCGAAGCGATCCAGGAAGCACCAGGCGCCCACCGTGGGGAGAGGGCGCTGCGGCAGTGCGCGACGCACCTCCATCGCGCGCAGACCGCCCAGCGGAACCTCACGGGCGTCGTAGAGATCCGCGCGCGGGCCGTCACACGAGACCGGAGTCTCGGCCTCCTCCGGTGCGGCGTCCAGCCGGCTCATGACGCGTCGCCGCGGAACTCGACCGTGAGGCCGGGTACCTCGTTCTTGCGGAGGTAGTGCGCCACTACGGGGCACAGTGGCACGACGGTGCCATCCTGCGCGGCCACATCGGTCATGGCGGCGGCGACCAGGCGGGTGGCGAGCCCGCGACCCTCGAACGCGGGGTCGATGAGGGTGTGCGGGAAGACCAGCTTGCCGTCGCGGGTGGCGACGAACTCGGTGAATCCGGCGAGCTCATCGCCCACCCGGATCTCGTAGCGGCCCTCGTCCTCATTGCGGCTGACGGTGATCTCGTCCGTGATGTCCGACATGTGCTTCCTTCCGGCAGATGCTATCAGCCTTGCACCGAAGCAGCATCCGCGCCACCGGAGCGCTTCGCGGCGTGTTCGGCGGCGTGCGCTGCAGCCTCCTCCTCCGTCGGAAACTCGACGACGAGTCCCGGAATCTCGTGCTTGCGCAGGTACGCCACCACGAACGGGCAGCGCGGAACGGCGACGCGGCCCTGATCCGCCACATCGCGAACAGCCGCGTCGATCAGGCGCGACCCGAGACCGCGCCCGCCGTACGCGGGGTCGATCTCGGTGGCCGGGAAGAGCACCTTGCCACTGGGGGTGTCGCGGAACTCCGCCCATCCCGCGAGCGCGCCGTCCACGTGGATCTCGTACCGCTGGCGGTCATCGGCGCGCGTGATCTCGATCTGCTCGGTCATGATTCTCCCGTCGTTTCGGGAGTCAACTCGCCCCGTGCGCGGAATGTTCCCGACTCCGTTCATCGTCCGTTCGTCGCGCGGAACCTACCGCTCGTCGCAGGTTCGGGCGGTTGATCGTGACGGCGAGATCCCCCTCCGCAGACCGACCTACGCTGACCCGGTCGCGACGAGGCGGCGGAGATGGAGCGAGAACGATGGCAACGGACGAATCCGGCGCACGCGGCGCCGACAGCGGAGGGGCGACCATCGTCACCGATCCCGCGCTGCCGCCCACGGCGGTTCCCGCCGAGACGCGGGAGAACGAGGCGAAGTGGACCCTGCCGAAGATCCTGCTCTGGGCGGCGATCGCCCTGCTCGGCGGCGTCGCCTGGGTGATGCTCGCGATCGTGCGCGGCGAGACGGTGAACGCCGTCTGGTTCGTGTTCGCGGCGGTGTGCACGTACCTGATCGCCTACCGGTTCTACTCGAAGGTGATCCAGAAGTTCATCACGCGTCCGGATGACCGCCGGGCCACCCCCGCCGAGTACAAGAACGACGGCAAAGACTACACGCCCACCGACCGCCGCGTGCTGTTCGGGCACCACTTCGCGGCCATCGCCGGTGCCGGTCCGCTCGTCGGCCCCGTGCTCGCCGCCCAGATGGGCTATACCTGCCCGGAACCATCTGGATCATCCTCGGCGTGGTGTTCGCCGGCGCCGTGCAGGACTACCTCGTGCTGTTCTTCTCGATGCGACGCGGTGGTCGCACCATCGGCCAGATGGCCAAGCAGGAGCTCGGTCGCATCGGCGGAACGGCGGCGATCGTCGCCTCGCTGCTGATCATGATCATCATCGTGGCGATCCTCGCGCTGGTCGTCGTGAACGCCCTCGGTGAGAGCCCGTGGGGCGTGTTCTCCGTGTCGATGACCATCCCGATCGCGCTGTTCATGGGTGTGTATCTGCGCTACTGGCGTCCGGGACGCATCACCGAGATCTCCATCATTGGCTTCGTGCTGCTGATCGCCGCCATCGTCGCCGGCGGCTGGGTCGCCAGCACCGACTGGGGCTACGCGATGTTCCACCTGCCGAAGGAGGCGATCGCCTGGGGCATCATCATCTACGGCTTCGTGGCGGCCGTGCTGCCGGTGTGGCTGCTGCTGGCACCGCGCGACTATCTGTCGACCTTCATGAAGATCGGCGTGATCGTCGTGCTCGCCGGCGCGATCGTCATCGTGATGCCCGCGATCGAAGTGCCGGCGATCAGCCAGTTCGCTTCCGGTGAGACGGGGCCGGTGTTCTCCGGTCCGCTCTTCCCGTTCCTGTTCGTGACCATCGCCTGCGGTGCCCTCTCCGGCTTCCACGCGCTGATCGCGTCGGGCACCACCCCCAAGCTCGTGGAGAAGGAGCGCCAGACCCGCTTCATCGGCTACGGCGGCATGCTCATGGAGTCGTTCGTGGCGATCATGGCGCTGGTGGCCGCAGTCTCCATCGACCAGGGCATCTACTTCGCGATGAACTCCTCCGCCGCTGCCACCGGCGGCACCGTCGAGGGAGCGGTCGCCTGGGTCAACTCCCTCGGCATCACCGGAGTGAACCTCACGCCGGAGCTGCTGACGCAGACGGCTGAGAACGTCGGGGAGGAGAGCATCATCTCCCGTACCGGTGGAGCGCCGACGCTGGCGCTCGGTCTCGCCCACATCATGCATCAGGCGCTGGGGGGCACCGCGATGATGGGCTTCTGGTACCACTTCGCCATCATGTTCGAGGCGCTGTTCATCCTGACCGCGGTCGACGCTGGTACGCGTGTCGCCCGCTTCATGCTGCAGGACGCGATCGGCACCGTCGTTCCGCGCTTCAAGGACGTCACCTGGCGTCCGGGTGTCTGGATCACCACGGCGATCATGGTGGCGGGCTGGGGGTCGATCCTCATCCTCGGCGTCACCGATCCGCTGGGCGGCATCAACACCTTCTTCCCGCTGTTCGGCATCGCCAACCAGCTGCTGGCGGCCATCGCGCTCGCGGTGGTGCTGGCCATCGTCGCCAAGCGTGGTCGCAGCTACGTGAAGTGGCTGTGGATCGTGGCGGTTCCGCTGGCGTTCACCGCCGTGGTCACGGTCACCGCCTCGATGTACAAGATCTTCTCGCCGGTGCCCGCGGTGGGCTACTTCGCCAACAACGCCGCCTTCCGTGCCGCGCTCGCAGACGGGCAGACATCCTTCGGTACGGCGAAGACGGTGGAGGCGATGGAGGCCGTGGTGCGCAACACCATGGTGCAGGGTGTGCTGAGCGTCATCTTCGTGGTGCTGGCGATCATCGTGATGGTGGTCGCGGTCGGCTCCGCCGTGAAGAGCTTGCGGGACGGTGGCGGCGAGAACCACGAGGACGCACCCGTGGCCTCGCGCCGGTTCGCGCCCGACGGCTTCATCGCCACCCGCGCGGAGCGGGAGATCGAGAAGCAGTGGCAGGAACTGCCGGCGGATCAGCGCCCCACGGTCTCGTCGGGGCACTGATGGCGCTCACGATTCGTCCGGTGCGGGAGGGCATACTCTCCCGCACCGGGCGCGCGCTCACCGCGGCTGCACGCGCCGTGCGCTGGTACGCCACCAACCTCATGGGCGAGACGGCGTATGCCACGTACGTGGAACATCACCGCCGCACGCACCCGGACTCCGAGCCGATGTCGGAGCGGGAGTTCTGGCGTCGCCGGTACGCGGAGCAGGACGCGAACCCCGGCTCGCGGTGCTGCTGATCAGCGCGCCTACCATGGGAGGATGCCCGACGCCGTGCTCCTGGTGATCGGCGCGGTCATCGGCGCCGCGCTGGTGATCGTGCTGCTGCTGACGCGTCGGCTCGCTCGCGGATCCCGCGATCTCGGCTCGGAGGAGGAGCGCGCCACGTACCGCACGCTGCACACCGCGCGGAAGGCGGCGGCGGATCTGCGCAAGTCCGGCGCGACCGATCTCGCCCGCGCTGCCCGGCACGTCCGAACCCTGCTCGGAAGTCGCGCGGTCGCTCTTGTCGGCCCGGACGGCGAGATCGTGTTCGACGGTCCTGCGGCGGGGCTCGCCGAGACGGCGCGCACGATCGCAGACCAGGTGGCAGCCGCCGGTCGGCGCCAGGTGTACTCGCGCCAGCGCGGATCCTCCGAGGACGGGGAAGCGGTGGGCGCTCCGATCCTCGTGGACGGAGCGGTGTGGGGAGCCGTGATCGCCTTCGCCGATCCGGTGCGCGCCCCGCTCGTGCGCGCCACGGGAGAGGTGGCCGAGTGGTTCGCGGGTCAGCTCGAACTCGGGCAGCTCGACTCGTCGCGGGCGGCACTCGCCGAAGCCGAACTGCGAGCGCTCCGCGCGCAGATCAGCCCGCACTTCATCTACAACGCCCTCACCGCGATCGCCTCGTACATCACCACCGATCCGCCGCGGGCACGCGAACTGGTGCTGGAGTTCGCCGACTTCACGCGGTACTCGTTTCGCCGCCACGGCGAGTTCACCACGCTCGCCGACGAGCTCCGCGCCATCCACTCGTACCTGGAACTGGAGCGGGCGCGGTTCGGTGACCGGCTGACGGTTCGGTTGCGCATCGCGCCGGAGACCCTCA
Source organism: Microbacterium gorillae (assembly GCF_050990725.1). GTDB lineage: Bacteria > Actinomycetota > Actinomycetes > Actinomycetales > Microbacteriaceae > Microbacterium > Microbacterium gorillae_A. The sequence goes on along the minus strand of NZ_CP158844.1, from coordinate 4,174,629 downwards.
CCACGGTGATCCCGTACCTGGCCGTGCAGCCGCTCGTCGAGAACGCCGTGAAGCACGGGCTGGAGCCCGGCGAGCGTGGCGGGCGCCTCACGATCGCGAGCGAGGATCTGGGCGCTCACACCGAGATCACGGTGGAGGACGATGGCGCCGGCATGGATCCCGAACGAGCGCGGGCACTGCTCAGCGGCGCCGAATCCGACCATGTCGGCCTGCGGAACGTGGATCTGCGGCTGCGCCGACTGTATGGCGACGGAATCGTGGTGGAGACGGCGGTGGGAGCCGGGACGCTGGTGCGCATTCGCGTTCCCCGCTCGCAGCCGGAGCATGAGACGGTGGCACCGTGACCTGCGACATCCTCATTGCCGATGATGAGCAGCCCGTCTTGGACGAGCTCGCGGCGCTGCTGCGAGCCGATGAGCGCATCGGCGACATCCGCCTGGCCCGCAGTGGTGCCGACGCGCTGCGGTTGCTGAGTGAAGCGCCGGTCTCCATCGTGTTCCTCGATATCCACATGCCGGGCCTGTCGGGTCTGGACCTCGCCCGTGCGCTGCAGCAGTTCCAGCAGCGGCCCGCGGTGGTGTTCATCACGGCGGATGAGGCGCGCGCTGTGGAGGCCTTCGATGTCGCTGCGGTGGACTACCTCCTCAAGCCCGTGCGTCCGGAGCGACTGCGCGTCGCGGTGGGACGTGCCATCGAGACGCACGGTCCCGCCGAACCCGCCCTCGCCGATGAGCGCATTCCTGTCACGATCGCGGGGGAGACTCGGCTGGTACGCCGCAGCGAGGTGCGGTGGGTGCAGGCGCAGGGCGACTACTCGCGGCTGTGGACCCCCGGTGGCGGACACCTGGTGCGCATCCCGATCTCCGAGTTGGAAGAGCGCTGGTCGGGTGCCGGATTCCTCCGAGTGCACCGCTCCTATCTCGTGCACATCGACGCGATCGTCGCCGCACGCCTCGGCGGGCAGGCGCCGACGGTCTCCCTTCCCGAGATCGAGCTGCCGGTGAGCCGGCGACTCCTTTCGGACGTTCGCGACAGGTTGACGCGCCCATGACCGAACGCGTGCGTGTCAGCGCCGACCCGCCCGGACGATCCTCGCGGCCGCAGACGGAGACCGAGCTGATGCGCACCGTCACCGTCGGTGGACGCGCCGTGGCCGAACCCGAAGCGGTTTACGTTCGCGGCCTGGTGCGAGCCCAACTGCGACTCGCGCTCGGCTGTGTGCTCGGCTTCGTCGTGACGGCCGGGGCGCTCGCGGTACTGCTGGCCACGGTGCCGGGACTCGACGAGCTTGTGATCGGAGGTGTACCGCTGCCGTGGCTGGTGCACGCTTTCGGGTTCTACCCGATCATCCTGGTGTTCGCGCTGATCTACGCCGCGGCCGCGCGGCGCAATGAACGCCGCTACCGTGCGCTGCGGGAGAACCTGCGATGACCGAGACGCTGGTGCTTGTCGCGGTGGCGGTGGTGCTGCTGGTGACGATCATCCTGGGATTCGCCGGGGTGCGGTTCTCGCGTACGACGAGCGACTTCTTCGTCGCGTCCCGCACGGTGCGGCCGGTGTGGAACGCGTCCGCGATCAGTGGCGAGTATCTGTCGGCCGGCACGTTTCTCGGCCTGTCGGGACTGGTGCTGCTCGCCGGCGCCGAAGGGTTCTGGTTCCCCATCGGCTACGCGGCGGGGTACCTGCTGGTGCTGCTCTTCGTCGGCGCTCCGCTGCGTCGCTCCGGGGCCTACACGATTCCCGACTTCGTCGAGGCGCGGGTGCAATCGCGCACGGCGCGGCGCATCACGAGCCTGGTCGTGGTGATCATCGGCTGGCTGTACATCGTGCCCCAACTGCACGGCGCCGCGATCACACTGAACGTCGCCGCGGGACTCCCGCTGTGGGTGGGGGCGGCCGTGGTCGCCGTCGTGGTGGCCGGCGCCGTGGCGGGCGGCGGCATGCGGGCGATCACCGCCGTGCAGGCGTTCCACTACTGGCTGAAGCTGTTCGCGCTGCTGGTGCCGGTGGTGCTCCTGGTGATCGTGCTGGCCGGCGATCCTGCCCCGCCCGATCCGCAGCTCGTGTTCCCCGCGCACGCCGGTCCCGCCGGAGCCGATCTGTACCGCACGACCTCGCTGCTGATCGCCCTGCTGCTCGGCACCATTGGCCTGCCCCACGTGCTGGTGCGCTTCTATACGAGTCCCGACGGCGACTCGGCTCGTCGAGCCACGGTGATCGTCATCGTGCTGATCAGCGCCTTCTACGCCGTCTCGTCAGCGATGGGCCTGATCGCCCGTATCGCCGCGCCCGATCTCGCCGTGGCCGGAGTCGCTGACACGGCCGTGCTCGCGCTGCCGGCCCGGGTGCTGCCAGGACTGCTGGGGCAGCTAGTGACCGCCCTCGTGGTGGCGGGAGCCTTCGCGGCGTTTCTCGCGACGTCGTCCGGACTGGTCGTGGCGCTCGCGGGCGTGGTCAGTCAGGACCTGTTCGGCGGCACCGTGCGCTCCTTCCGCTTCTCCGCGGTGCTCTGCGCGATCATTCCGCTGGTGTTCTCGTTCTTCACGATCGGCGGTGGTCTGGTCTCGAGCGTCGGCGTGGTGTTCGTGTTCGCCGCTTCGAGTCTCACGCCGGTGCTCATCCTCGGGGTGTGGTGGCGTCGGCTCACCGCGCGCGGTGCGGTCGCGGGCATGGTGGTCGGGGCTGTGACCAGTGCTGGTGCTCTTCTCATGGGCGGGCTCGTGCCGAAGAGCTCCTGGTGGTCCTCCGTGCTGGATCAGCCGGCGGCCTGGACCATCCCGCTCGCCACGATCACCGTGATCGCGGTGTCGCTGCTGGATCGCGGTCGTCAGCCTTCGCGAGCCGACCGATTCCTCGCCCGGCTGCACACTCCGGAGCACGCAGACGGCGGATGAGGGGGACGCGGGATCGTCGGGACGGTGCTCAGCGCCGCCGCAGGGCGAGGTGCAGGGTGAGGCCCACCAGCAGCGCCCAGAACGCCGCCGCGATGCCGAACGGAGCGATTCCTGATGCGGCCACGATGAAGGTCACCGCGGCGGGGATGCGCAGCTCGGGTTCCGCAATCGCCTGGTGCACCGCGGAGGCGAACGACGCCACCAGGGCGAGGCCCGCGACCGCGGCGATCACACCCGCCGGTGCGAGCACGACGAGCGCGGCGAACACCGCCGAGGCGGCACCCAGCACGAGATACGCGGCACCCGTGGTGACCCCGGCGATCCATCGACGCGACGAGTCCTGACCCGCCTCGTCGCTGGCGGCCAATGCCGCGCTGATCGCCGCGAGGTTGATGGCGTGGCCACCCGCCGGCGCGCCGATCACGGTCCCCAAACCCGTGGTGATCATCGCGGAGCGCCACGGCACCTCGTACCCGTAAGAGCGCATGATGGCGACGCCCGGGATGTTCTGCGACGCCATGGTCACGATGAACAGCGGCAGCGCGATTCCGATGATCCCGCCCGCCGTGAACGCCGGCGTGACGAACTCGAAACGCGGCAGCAGCGTTGCGGGATCCACTGCCACACCGGTCTGCACGATGCCGATCACCACGACCACCGCCGCCGTCACGAACGCCAGCGGAACCGCCCACCGGGGGAGGAAGCGCAGCCCCAGCAGCCACACCACGATGACGGGCAGCACACCCCAGGGATTCGTCACGGCTCCGGTGACGGGAGCGACGCACAGGGGGAGGAGCACTCCGGCGAGCATCGCCTGTGCCAGGGGCGTGGGAATCCGGGTCACGAGGGAGCCGAGGAACGGCCAGATGCCGGTCACCACGATGAGCACACCCGTGATGACGAACGCGCCGATCGCCGCGGGCCAGCCGCCATCCACCGCGCTCGCTCCGGCGAGCAGGGCGGCACCGGGGGTGGACCAGGCGGAAGTCACCGGCATCCGCGTGCGCAGGCTGAGCAGGATGCAGGCGAGCCCCATCGTGATGCTCAGAGCCAGCAGCCCGCTGGCCGCCTGTGCATCCGAGGCGCCCACCGCGTGCAGACCGGTGAGCACCACGGCGAACGACGAGGTGAAACCGACGAGCGCGGTGACGATGCCCGCCACGATGGGTCGTGTTCTCTCTCCTGGCGTGCGCACGTTCACCTCGCGATCGTAACGGGCGCCATGGCGCAGGCCGTCCTGCGCGAGCGGTGTCAGTCCGGGAGGATTCGTCGGGTGATGGCCTGGACGTCGGCGTCGAGCCCGTCCAGTCGACGCTCCACCCTGTCCAATCGACTCTCCACCACACCGAATCGTCGGTCGACCTCATCGAATCGTCGGTCAACCTCGTCGAATCGCCGGTCGAGTGTCTCGTTCATGGCGGCGAACTTCTCGTTCACCGCTGCGAACTTGTCGTTCAGCTGCGTCTGCATCGCGGCGAACTGCGTGTTCACGGCGGCGAACTGCGTGTTCACGGCGGCGAACTGCGAGCTGATCGTGCGCATCATGAACTGCGTGGACAGGGTGATCATGGCGGTGAGCGCTGCGGCGAGAATGCCCAGCGCGGTCCAGATCTGCGGTTCGGTCATGGCCGGCACCCCTTCATTGTCGGACTGTTGTGGGCACAGGGCCAGTATTCTCGGCAATTCGTCGCTGTGGCCCGACGGGACGCGGATTGTGGATAGTCTTCGGGCGCGCTGTGGGCGTGCAGGAACGCGTAATGTGAGGCCATGTACACGCTTGTGCGGCTTCCTCCCCCGTCTCCCGCGACCATTGCGGAACTGGCCGAGCGACGAGCGGCCGCCTACGCGCACGCCGGCGTGATCGCCGACGAAGCCGAGTTCGCCGAGCAGCAGCGCCAGCTCATCACCCGCTTGTTCAGCGCGGGAGGCGATGGCGTGCTCTTGGGCGATGTCGCGGGGGAGCTGGGCGAGGTTGTCATCGCCCAGTCCGGAGACACCTGCGAACTGGTAGCCACCACCGCGGAGGATCCCGCCCACGCGATCGGTGGCCTCGACGGCCTGCGCGCCTGGGCGCGTCGCGCGGGTGCCACGCGCATCCGCGTGAACCGTCTCGCGGGGGATCCGATCACCCAGGCGCTGCGGGCCGAAGACGAGTCGATCGTCGCGACGAACATGCGGCTCGCGCTGGATGGCCCGTCGCGCGCTGACGGGCGCGTTGCACTGTCGCCGTTCACCGACGCGGAGTATGACGAATGGATCGCCGGTGCCGTCGCCGAGTACGCGCAGGAACGCGCGAACGCGGGAGCGGAGGATCTCGTCGCCGCGCTGGAGGTGGCTCGCGAATCGTTCGCTCAGCTGCTTCCGGCTGGACGCCAGACCGAGGGGCAGCAGCTTCTCACGGCCCGCGACGGTGACGTGCCCGTGGGTATGGTGTGGATCGCCGATCGCGGGGGACAGGCGTTCATCTACGACATCATCGTGTCACCCGCGCATCGCAGGCAGGGCTACGGCTCTTCGATCATGCGGGCATCGGAGGACGTGGCCCGTGCGACCGGGGCAACCCACCTCGCCCTCAACGTGTTCGGCCACAATGCGGGTGCCCGGGCGCTGTACGACGGGCTGGGGTATGAGATCACGCTCGAGAACATCGTCATCCCCGTGGTGACCGCGGGCAGGATCGTTCCATGACCGACATGATCGCGTTCCTGCGGGCGGTCAACGTGGGCGGGCGGACGTTCCCCGCGGCCGACATTCGTCGCATCGTCGCCGAACTCGGGTACACGGACGTCGCGACCTACATCAACACCGGGAACGTGTTCCTGCGAACCGACGCCGACACCGCAGCGGTGGGAGCGGCGTTGGAGCGGGCGTTCGAGGCGGACCGCGGATTCGTGGTGCCGGTGATGCTGTTCACCGCCGACGAATACCGCGAGGTGACGCGCGCGGTGGAAGAACTGGACGACCCGGCTCTGCATCGCCACTACGTCTACCTCCGCCGCGAACCGCTCGACGCGGACACCGCGTCGCGCGTGGAGGCCCTGTCCGACGAGCGCAACCGCATGGTGGTGCGCGGCCGTTCCATCCACGCCCTGCTGGGTGAGGGCTACAAGCCCGGAGAGGTCGACCCGCTGCGCGCGGCGAAGCTCCTGGAACCGGCCACCAACCGCAACGCCAACACCATTCGCACGATCGCCGGGAAGTGGCTCTGATCCTCCCCAGCCCACGTACGGCGGCATTTCATCCCCGGTGGACCGGGTCCGGGCCCGCTGTCGGAGGGCGTCGGTAGACTCGCGGGGGTGAGCTCCTCGGCCTTCTCCCATCCCGCCTCCCGTTCCGGCGCGGGCGCCGACCAGCCTCCGTACGACCCCTACGCGGACATCCCCTACGACGACGAACCGCCGTACGATCCGTACGACGAGCCGCCCGTCGACCTCGACTTCCTGGGCGGGCCACCCGCCCCCACGGGATACGCGCCACCTCCGGTCGCGATGCCGAAGTCACGCCCGTCCCAGTACGCGTCCGCGCTCGAGGCGCTGCACACCGTGTACGGCTACGAGGCGTTCCGCGGCGACCAGGGCGCCATCGTGCAGCACGTGATCGACGGCGGCGACGCGATCGTGCTGATGCCCACCGGTGGCGGCAAGTCGCTCACGTATCAGATCCCCGCGCTGGTGCGCGAGGGCACCGGCCTCGTGGTGTCTCCTCTGATCGCCCTGATGCACGATCAGGTGGATGCCCTGCAATCCAACGGCGTGCGGGCCGCGTTCCTCAACTCGACGCAGTCCCCGCAGGAGCGGCAGTCGGTCGAGCGCGCCTATCTCGCCGGCGAGCTGGATCTGCTCTATGTCGCCCCGGAGCGGCTGTCGGGTCAGGCCACCCGCGCCTTCCTGCAGCGCGGATCACTGAGCGTCATCGCGATCGACGAAGCCCACTGTGTCGCGCAGTGGGGCCACGACTTCCGACCGGACTACCTCGCGCTGGAAGACCTTGGTGACGTCTTCCCCGGTGTTCCGCGGATGGCCCTCACCGCCACAGCCACGCGTGCCACGCACCGCGAGATCACCGAGCGTCTGCGGTTGCCGCGCGCCGAGCATTTCGTCGCCAGCTTCGATCGGCCGAACATCCAGTACCGCATCGAGGCGAAGATCGATGCGCGGCGTCAGCTGGTGCAGTTCATCCGCTCTCAGCCGGAGGGGGCCGCCGGCATCGTCTACGCCCTCAGCCGGAAGGCCGTGGAGCAGACCGCCGAGCACCTGCGAAAGCAGGGCATCGACGCGTTGCCCTACCACGCGGGTCTGCCGGCCGAGGTGCGCGCGGCCAACCAGTCCCGCTTCCTCCGTGAGGACGGCGTCGTGGTGGTTGCGACCATCGCGTTCGGCATGGGCATCGACAAACCTGACGTGCGCTTCGTCGCCCATATCGATCTCCCGAAATCCGTGGAGGGCTATTACCAGGAGACTGGTCGCGCCGGCCGCGACGGCGACGATTCCGTCGTGTGGATGGCGTACGGACTGGGCGACGTGGTGCAGCAGCGGCGTCTCATCGATCAGGGCGAGGGAGACCGCGCCCACAAGATCCGTCAGCAGCAGCACCTGGATGCGATGCTGGCGCTGTGCGAGACCGTGCAGTGCCGCAGGCAGAACCTGCTGGCGTACTTCGGCCAGGACTCCGAGCCGTGTGGCAACTGTGACACCTGTCTGACCCCACCCGACACGTTCGACGGCACGGTGGCAGCGCAGAAGCTGATGTCGACGATCGTGCGGCTGAAGCGCGAGCGCAATCAGGCGTTCGGTGCCGGTCAGCTCATCGACATCCTGCGCGGATCATCCACCGATCGCATTCGCCAGTACCGGCATCACGAACTCGCCACCTACGGCATCGGTGCCGATCTGTCGGAGGCCGATTGGCGATCCGTGGTTCGTCAGCTCCTCGCGCAGGGACTCCTGATGGCGCAGGGTGAGTACGGCACACTCGCACTGGGTGAAGGCAGTGCCGAGGTGATGCGTGGCGAGCGCTCCGTGCTGTTGCGCCGTGATGTCCTCGGACGCACCTCCAGCGCGGGTCGCGGCAAGAAAGCATCGGCCGCCGATGAGCTTCCGGACGACGCGCGGGATCTGTTCGAGGCGCTGCGTGCGTGGCGTGGCGCACAGGCCAGGGAGCAGGGTGTTCCGGCGTACATCGTGTTCGGAGACGCGACGCTGCGTGCGCTGGCGGAACACCGACCCGCGTCTCTCGCAGACCTGGACGGCATTACCGGAATCGGCGCCAAGAAGCGTGACGCCTATGGCGAGGCGGTGTTGGCGGTCATCGCCGGCGCGTGAGAGGAAGCCCCTTCCGCTGTCACCGCGCGGTCGATATCATGTTTCCAAGCGGTCGGCTCTCGGGGGAGAGTAGGAAGCTCATCGCACAACAGAAGATCGAGACTACCCCTCCCGTCAGGGTGGGGTCGACGATACATGGCGCCGAACGAGTCGGGGGGCTCCGCAGCCATGCTTCTGCCGCGATGTGGCATCGCACCGCCAGGTCGAGCCCGTTCGGGTGACCGACGAATCAGGCGTCCGGATTCCGATCCGACGCCTGATTCGTCCCCTGGCCATTCGCGTGAGCGACGAGCAGTTCGTCGAGGTGCGCCGCCACTTCGGTCGCGACGTCAATCGACGTGTCGAAACGGGAGAGGACCTGCAGTCCCTCCCAGAGGGCCACCAGGCGAACAGCCTCGGTTACCGGGTCGCCCGCTTCTCGCAGTTCGTGATCGTCGTCCGCATCGCGGAAAGCGCCGGTGCAATGCGACACCAGGTCGGCGAAGTGATCGCGGAAGTCCGCGTGCAGCGGGTGTCCTGCGCTTGAGGCCTCCGCGCTCAGCACGACGTGCAGGCCGACCAGGTCGGACGCCTCGCTGCACACCGCTCGCCACTGGGTGGGAAGCGTGCGCAGTCGATCGCTGCCACGAACCTCACGATCGTCGTCGGTCAACGAGTCCACCATCTCTGCACTGCGCTGGAGCACGGCGCGGACGAGTTCGTCCTTGGTGGCGTAGTGGTGGAACAGGGTGCCCTTGGCGATGCCCGCGGCGGCCGCGAAAGCCTGCATGCTGGTGCCGCTGTAGCCGTGCGACAGAAGTAGCGACGTGGCGGCGTCAATGATGCCATCCCGCCGGGAGGTACCCGACGGCGCGGTGCCAGTGGGCGCTGATGCGTCCGTCGGCTCGGGTGCTCGTCGGGGCGGTGCGGGACGACGCATGCGGATGCTCTCGTCGCGAATCAGCTGCGGGGTGTGAACGAGTTCCGGAAGGTACTGCTGCAGGAGTTGAGCTCCGTTCCACAGCGCGAGGAGGCGGACAGCCTGTGACGTGGTGGCGCGGTCCGCGGAGACGACACCCTCGGTGACTCCACGCTCCAGTGCATCAACGACGGCGGCGAGTCGCATCTCATACGATCGACGAGCGGCGTCGTGGGCGGGATGGCTGGGAGACGTGCCCTCCCCGACGAGGGCCGTGAAGACCTGCACGCGATCCGCGTCGCTGCTCGCCTCATCCGCGAGAGCGACCATCCACTCGTCGACCGTTAGCCCACCCTGATCAGAGAGCGCCGCGAGAGTGTCTGCCTCGTACTGCTCGTGAATGGCGAGGAGGATGTCGCCCTTGGATGCGAAGTGCCGTCGCAGGGCGGTGTGGCTGATGCCGGCACGAGTCGCGATGTCGCGGAGGGATGCGGCACGATAGCCCACGCGCACGAACACGTCAGTGGCCGCGTCGACGATCAGAGCGCGTCGTTGCGGGGCAGGAAGACGGGCGGTGGGTGGCGTCATCATGAGTGGGGTCGCGGTGGACTAGGCGTCAGTCTAGTGGGCGGCACGAGTCGCCATCGCGGGGCTGTGGATGTGCGGAATCCACAAAGGCGGCGTGAGACTGAGTGTCACAAAGTTGTACACTCAGTCCAACATGCTTTGCCGTCGCCAGACGTGCGCCTAGCGTGTTGGTGAGGTCCGCCGTGCGGACCGAGGACTCACACGAGGAGTATCGATGACTGATCCCGACGTGTACGTACACGCCGCAAATTCCCCCGCAGCGGGCGAGCCCCGCATCGACGTGGACCGCGTGACCGACATGCTCATGGGCACCTGGGCGGACGTGCGTCGCCAGGCTCGCGAGTTGGTCAAGGACCCGGCGCTCTGGCGCGACGACAGCCTCGGCATGGCCGCGCACCGGGAGCGTGTGCTCGCCCAGCTGCACGTGCTGGTCGACAACAAGGCCGTGCATCGTGCATTCCCGAAGCGGCTCGGTGGTGGCGATGACCACGGTGGCAACATCGCGGGCTTCGAGGAGCTGGTGCTCGCCGATCCCAGCCTGCAGATCAAATCGGGTGTGCAGTGGGGGTTGTTCGGTGCGGCGATCCTGCACCTCGGCACCGAAGTGCATCACGAGACGTGGCTTCCCGGCGTGATGGACATGTCCATCCCGGGTGCCTTCGCGATGACCGAGATCGGACATGGCTCCGATGTCGCCTCCATCGGCACCACGGCCACGTACGACCCGGAATCGGAGGAGTTCGTCATCAACACGCCGTTCCGTGCGGCGTGGAAGGACTACCTCGGCAACGCCGCGAAGGACGGGATCGCCGCCACGGTGTTCGCGCAGCTGATCACGAACGGCGTCAATCACGGCGTGCACTGCTTCTACGTTCCGATCCGCGACGAGAACGGCCAGCTGCTGCCCGGCGTCTCCAGCGAGGACGACGGACTCAAGGGCGGCCTCAACGGCATCGACAACGGTCGGCTCGCCTTCGACCACGTCCGCGTGCCGCGCACCAATCTGCTGAACAAGTACGGCGATGTGGCGGCCGACGGCACCTACTCCAGCCCGATCGCCAGCCCCGGACGCCGCTTCTTCACGATGCTGGGCACGCTCGTGCAGGGGCGCGTGTCGCTGGACGGCGCCGCATCGTGGGCATCCGCGGTGGGGCTCACCATCGCGATCACCTACGCCACGCAGCGCCGCCAGTTCGATCAGGGCTCGGGAACCGACGAGACCGTGCTGCTGGACTACGGCAAGCACCAGCGTCGCCTGCTGCCGCGCCTCGCCACCACCTACGCGCAGATCTTCGCGCACGACGAGTTCCTGAAGAAGTTCGACGGCGTCTTCAGTGGTCGCGCCGCCAGCGATGACGACCGGCAGGACCTGGAGACGCTGGCCGCTGCACTCAAGCCCCTGTCGACGTGGCACGCGCTGGACACCCTGCAGGAGTGCCGCGAGGCGTGTGGTGGCTCCGGCTTCATGTTCGAGAATCGGTTCACCGGTCTCCGCGCCGACCTCGACATCTACGCCACGTTCGAGGGTGACAACAACATCCTGCTGCAGCTCGTGGGCAAGCGCCTGCTGACCGAGTACGGGCAGCAGGTGGCGGGTAAGGATCCCAAGCAGCTGGCGGCGTTCGCCGTCGGGCAGACCGCGGGCAAGGTGTTCCACGGTGCGGGTCTTCGCCGTCTCGGCCAGGCGGTCGCGGACTTCGGTTCGACGGCCCGCTCGGTGGAGCTGGGGCTCCGCGGGGACGACCAGCATGAGCTCCTCCAGGAGCGCGTGCAGCAGATGGTCGCCGACATCGCGATGCGCATGCGTGGCGGGAAGAAACTGAGCCCGGCGGAGAGCTTCGCGCTGTTCAACGAGAACCAGACGGAGCTCATGGAGGCGGCACGCGCCCACGGCGAGCTGCTGCAGTGGGAGGCGTTCACCGACGCGCTGGCCACGGCACCGGACGACGGCACCCGCGAGGTGCTCACCTGGGTGCGCGACCTGTTCGGACTGGGTCTCATCGAGAAGCACCTCGCCTGGTACATCATCAACGGGCGCCTGTCGACGCAGCGCGCAGCGTCGGTGTCGCGCTACATCGATCGACTCTGCGCGCGGCTGCGTCCGCACGCGCTGGATCTGGTCGGGGCGTTCGCGTACGAGCCCGAGCACCTGCGCGCTCCGATCGCCAGCGGTATCGAGCAGATCCGTCAGGACGAGGCCCGTGCCTACTATGCCGCGCTGCGGGCGTCCGGCGAGGCGCCGATCGATGAGAAGGTGCTGCACAAGCAGCAGAAGCAGGCTACGAAGTCCGCCGCCCGCGCCTGAGTCGCGCCGGAGCTTTTCGTATGCCAGAACCCGGGGGAGCGCGCAAGGGGGGTGGTGCGCGGGTGCGCTCGGGTTAGCGTGGCGAGTCGGCCGCATGAGGGTCCGCCCGGACCCGGATGAGGAGGCTCACATGAGTATCGGTTTCGGCATCTTCCTGTTCGTCGTCGGCGCTGTGCTGGCGTTCGCGCTGAACATCCAGGTCGACTGGATCGATCTGGACCTGGTCGGCTACCTGCTGATGGGGGCGGGAGTGGTGATCACGATCATCGGCATCGCCCTGCTGCTGCGTCGCCGCACGACGCGAACGGTCGCCAATACGACCGTCGATCCCGCGTCGGGCTCGCAGACCACCCGCCGCGAGACCTCCGCCCCCGACTCCCCCGACGTGGTCTGAGAACCTTTGTGTCCTGACCCATCCCATGACCCGCGAGACTTCGGTCTGTGGGTGAGAATCACCGAAACGCGTGGATTGTCGCCCACAGACGGAAGTCTCGCGGACTTGGTTTACGCGAGCGGAACCGGGGTGCCGGCGGAGGCGGCGGAGGTGCGGGCGGCGTCGACGATCTCCAGCGTGCGGATGCCGACGGCGGCATCCGGCTGCGGTGTCCGATCCGTGCGCACGGCGTCGAGGAACTCCGCCAGCATCAGCGCGTCGAGATCCGCGCCGACCGGAGTCCACGTCTCGCCCGTGGCATCGTGACCGGCGACACCACGACGGAACGGGCTCACGGTCAGCGTGCCCAGCTCCAGCACGACCTGCAGCGTCAGACCACCCCAGGTGGGTGAGCTCATCGGCCAGCTCCAGGAGCAGTCGATGCTGGCGATCACGCCGCTCGGATACTGCACCGTGACGATTCCGCCCGTCTCGACTTCCAAGTCACGATCTGCGTGCAGGATGCGGTTGGAGACCGCACGGACGGTGGCGGCCCGCTCGCCCAATAGTTCGTCGATGAGGTCGGCGCAGTGCACCACGTGATCCACGAGCGCGCCGCCCCCGGCGAGCTCCGGATCCGTGAACCAGGCCCGATCCTGCGGCAGCTTGCCGTTGTTGACGCCGGTGATGCTGATCACGCGGCCCAGGCGACCACTGCGGATCTGCGCCAGCGCATCGCGGAACTCCGGAGCGAAGCGCACGGGGTAGGCGACCATCAGCAGCACGCCGGCGGCAGCACACGCGTCGCGCATCGCCTCGGCATCGGCCACCGTGGTGGCCAGCGGCTTCTCACACAGCACATGAGCACCCGCCTCCGCGGCGCGCAGCACCAGGTCGCGGTGTCGGGCATTCTCGGACGCCACCACGACCGCGTCCGGACCCCAGGCAAAGGCCTCGTCATAGCTGTCGACATAGGTCACGCCCAGCTGAGCGGCCAGATTCGCACCGCGGGGAGCGTCGTCGGGGGCGGTGGCACCGTCGGGGTCCGTGGCGATCAGCTCGATGTCGGGATCCTGCTGCAAGGCGTGCACGTAGCTCAGCGCATGCGTGTGGGCGAACGAGAGGACGGCGACCTTGAGGCGGCGGGTCATGCGGAGACCTCCGAGATGGTGACGGGCTGACCGGAGCGGATCGAGGCCATCGCGGCCTCGGCGAGGGCGACGGCCGCGATGCCGTCGGCGGGCGACACCCGCGCCTCGCCACCGGATCGGATCGCGTCGACGAACCCTGCGATCTCGCTGTAGTAGGGGCTCTCCTGCGCCGACATCGGCGGCATGTAGCCCGCATCATCCACGATGGCGACGTCCGCCACGAGGGTGGCGTCATCGCGACTCGCGAAGCTCAGCCGACCCTGTTCGCCGGCAACCTCGATCGAGGTGCGGAAGGGCATGCCTGGGCTCAGCCAGGTGGCCTGCAGATGGGACAGGACGCCGTTCGCGTGCGTCAGCGTGACGTGGGCGGTGACCGGAACCGGCACCTGGCCGTTCACGCTCGCCGGGTGCTGCACGGCGTACACCTCGGTGACATCTCCCGCGAGCCACACGGCCTGATCGAGGTCGTGGATCATGAGGTCACGCACGACCCCGCCACCCTTCGCCTCATCGAAGAACCAGCGCGTCGACGGCGCCTGCCCCATGCGGGTGAAGCGCTGCGTGGCGACGCGACCGATGCGCCCGGCGCGCACCTGCTCGCGCAGCGCGTGGTACTCGGCGAAGTACCGCACCACGTGCGCCGGGAACAGGCGCACTCCGGCGCGCTCCGCGGCATCCGCGACCTCCCGCGCCTCTTCCGTGGTGGCAGCCAGCGGCTTCTCGCAGATCACGTGCAGACCCGCCTCGATCGCGCGCAGGGCGATCTCACGATGGGTGCCGGACGGGGTGACGATGTCGACGATGTCCGCCTCGGCGAGCACGTCGTCGAGGGTGGCGACAGCCGTGAAGCCGTACGCGTCGGCGAGCTCCTGCGCACCGACAACGGAATGGACGAGCACGCGCGCACCGAGCGCGCGCCAGGCGTCGGCGTGGACGGCAGAGATGCCGCCGGCGCCGATGAGACCGACCGTGAGGTCGGGGAGGGGATGCGACATGGGGATCCTTCTGGTGTACGAGGTGAGATCAGCGATCAACGACGGCGAGAGCCGGGTCCTCGAGGGGAGCGATGGGAGGTGGAGGGAGGTCGGGGAGGCCCGTGACGTCCTCGGCGCAGCGGATGAAGGCGAACACCAGAGCCCCGTGCGCTGCCGCTTCGCCGCCGAGGCGGGCGGCGACGATCGGGAGGTCGACGGGGATGCGGATGCGACGCGTCACGGCGGCGCGCAGCGGTGCCAGCAGCGCCTCGCGGGCCAGAGACATGCCGCCGCCGATCACCACCACCGCCGGGTCGATGGTCATCGCGAGGGTGGCGATGCCGCGGGCCAGCTCGTCGATGAAGCTGGTGAGCTCGGCACGCGCCTCGGCGTGGCCGGACTCTGCGAGTGCGAACACCTCCTCGCCGCTGTCGGCCGTGCGCCAGGCGATCTGCCCGGTGTCCTCATCGATGCCGCGGAACGCGAGACGGCCGATGTCGCCGGCCGCATTGTGCGGGCCGCGACGCGGACGTCCGTCCAGGATGATGCCGGCCGCGATGCGCGCGCCCACCGAGAGGTAGAGCACATCGTCCACGAGCCGTGCGGCACCGAGGTGGTGCTCGGCCACCGCCGCCAGGCGCACGCCGTTGTCCAGCACCACGGGGCAGCCGAGCCGGTCGCGCAGCAGCCGCGCGACATCGACACCGGGCCAGGCGGTGAGGATCACCGAGGCCACCACACGCCCCGCGTCGTCGACGATGCCGGGAAGGGCCACCCCGACCGCCCGTAGGCCGCCGTGTGGCGTCTGTACGGCAGCCACCGCCGCGTCGATGGCGGCGACCACGGCATCGAGCTGCGTGGCGGCGTCATCGTCGGGATCCAGTCCCGGCGCTCGCTCGTGCGCGACCACAACGCCCGCGAGATCAGAGAGCACCACGCGCACGCTGTGCACGCCCACATCGACACCCGCGACCAGCCCCGCGTTCGCGGAGAAGCCGTAGTGGCGGGCGGGACGGCCAGCCCCACGACCGGGGAGTGGTTGCGCGTCGGCGACGAGTCCCGCGTCCTGCAGCTGGGCCAGCGCGTTCTCCACCGAGGTGCGCGAGATCTCCAGCGTGCGCGCGAGGTCGGTTGCCGTGGTCGGCCCCCCGTCGCGCAGACGTAGCGCGGTACGGGCGACGATCGTCTGCTCGGCCACGGTCGGCATCGGCGCTCCTTTGCATCGTTTCCGGAAAATTACCACACGAGTGTGATTAGACGACTCTTCGATGACAGCAGTCGAAACCACGTCGGTCAAGAGTTTCAAGAAAGGTCTTGACGAAATATCACATCGCATTGTCATAATAGTCCCGTCCCCCTCAGCACCGGGGCGTGAGCAAAGGAGCACCATGCGCGTGAAGAAGTTGATCGCAGCCACGGCGGGACTCGCCGCCGTGGGACTGCTGGCCGGTTGCGGCGCAAATGCCGGATCGGGGGGCGACGCCACAGCAGGCGGTGACCAGACGGTCACGGTGTGGCTGTACCCGGTCATCGCCGACGAGGCCAAGCACAAGGCGTTCTGGGATGAGACCGTCGCCGCATTCGAGAAGGAGCACTCGAACATCACGGTGAAGTACGAGATCTTCCCGTGGGCGAACCGCGATGAGGGACTGCAGACGGCCATCGCCGCGGGCAAGGGTCCCGACCTCGTCTACCTCATCCCCGACCAGCTCGCCGCGTACCAGAAGTCGATCGAGCCGATCGGTCCGTACCTGAGCGACGAGCAGAAGTCCGACATCCTGCCCAACGTCACCGAGTCCGTCACCATCGACGGCAACATGATGGGCGCGCCCATCCTCACCAGCGTCAACCCGCTGATCTGCAACGCGGCGGCCTTCAAGGAAGCCGGCGTGACGGACTACCCCTCCACGTGGGACGACGTGCTGGCCATGGCTCCGAAGTTCACGGAGAAGGGCATGTACGCCATCAACTACCCGGCAGCTCCGGAGAACACGCTGAACATGTCGTTCTATCCGCTGCTGTGGCAGGCCGGCGGCAGTGTCTTCAACAAGGACGGCTCCGCGGTGGAGTTCGACGGCAAGCCCGGCCAGGAGGCGCTGGAGTTCATCTCCACGTTGGCGCAGGAGAAGGCCATCGAGCCCGATGCGCTGAGCACCAACCTGCCGCTGGAGCAGACCGCTCTGGCCAAGGGCAAGGTGGGCTGCTCCTGGACGAACGTCCCGAGCGAGGTCGAGTCCTTCTGGGGCGCGGAGAACATCGTCGTGCTGCCGCCGCTGAAGAAGGACGAGGCCGTGGCCTACGGCACCGTCGGATCCCTCGCGCTGCTGAAGGGCTCGAAGGCCAAGGAAGCGGCCGGCGAGTTCGCCGACTTCGCCACCAGCGGTGACATCGTCAAGCCGTACCTCACCGAGGCCGGATTCTTCTCCGCCGTGAAGTCCACCGGTGCGCTCTACGCCGACGACCCGGTGATGTCGAAGATGGAGGAGAACGTGCCCACCGCCACCGTGGGTGAGCTGTTCACCAGCTCGCGCGCCGTGATGGGCGTGCTCGCCCCGGAGATCCAGGGCGCTCTGCTGGGGCAGAAGTCCGCGAAGGACGCCCTCGACGCCGCCGCTTCGGCCGCCGGCCCGCTGCTGACGCAGTGACCCATCGGGAGCGCGTCGGCTGATCCGGCGCGCTCCCGATCCCGATTCCACCTCTCAGGGAGTCCGTCATGTCGATGAAGACCACTGAACCGCCGCGGATCGACGCCGAGCCCGCGGGCGCGGCACGAGCCGCACTCTCACCGGGAGCGCGCATGACGCGTCTGCTCTCGCGGCGCGAAGCGCGCGTCGCCTTCCTGTTCGTGCTGCCGGCCTTCCTGCTCTTCATCGCGTTCCGATTCGGGCCGTCGATCGTGGGTGTGGGCCTCAGCTTCTTCCACTACGACATCTCGGGGGAGCTGGACTGGAAGGGCATCGCCAACTTCCAGCGCATGGTCGCCGATCCGCTGTTCTGGCGGGCCCTCTCGGTGACGCTGCTGTTCGCGGTGTTCTCGGTTCCGATCGCGCTGGCGCTGTCCACCGTGATGGCGCTGGGTGTGCGTCGGGCCTTCCGCGGCTCGCGCTTCTTCCGCTCGATCTTCTTCCTGCCCGTCATCACCTCGCTGGTGCTGGCTGGAGCGGTGTTCAAGTGGATCTTCTCCGCCGACGGGCCGTGGTCGCAGCTGATGGCCCCGCTGGGTCTCGGCGGATCCTGGCTCGGCAGCCCGGTACTGGTGATCCCGGCGCTGATCATCGTGGGCGTCTGGTCGCGATTCGGCTACGGGATGATGATCCTCATCGCCGCCATGCAGGACGTGCCACGCGAGCTCGAGGAGGCGGCTCTGATGGACGGTGCCAACGCCTGGCAGCGCTTCCGTTTCATCCTCCTGCCGCACCTGAAGCCGACGTTCTTCTTCCTCGCCGTCATCGAGACGACGGCGGCGTTCCAGGTCTTCGACGTGATCTATGTGATGACCGGCGGCGGCCCGGCCAACGCCAGCTACTCCCTCGTCTACATGCTGTACGACCAGGGCTTCAAGTACTTCAACTACGGATACGCGGCCGCGATCGGCGTCGCGCTGTTCATCATGACCCTGGCCGTCGCGCTCATCCAGCGCCTGGTGATCGGAAAGCAGAAATGAGCGCCACCACCGCACCGCGTCGTCAGCGTTCCTACCGCGCTCTCGAGCCGACCGGCTGGGGGATCGTCGGTCGCTGGGTCTGGCTGAGCATCGCCGCCGTTTTCAGCTTCTTCCCGTTCTACGCGATGGTCGTGCTGAGCCTGAAGCCGGGCATGGCCGTGGAGCTTCCCGGCTCGCTCCTGCCCTGGGGGAACATCTCGTTCTCGTCGTACGAGCAGGTGCTCAGCGGGCAGAATCTCCTGGTCTGGCTCGGGAACACCCTGATCTACTCGGTGGTCTCCGTCGTGATCGTGCTGTTCCTGTCGGCGATGGCCGGCTACGCCTTCGCGAAGAAGCGGTTCGCGGGCAAGGAGGTGATGTTCTGGTCCTTCCTCTCCATGGTCATGGTCCCGTTCCACGTCACGCTCATCCCGACGTTCATCTTCATGGCGTGGCTGGGCGGCGTGGACACGTACTGGGGCCTCATCCTGCCCTCGCTGGCCAACGCGCAGGCGGTGTTCCTGATGCGCCAGTTCATCCAGGGACTGCCGGACGAGCTGTTCGAGGCGGCGCGCATCGACGGCGCGGGGGAATTCCGCATCTTCCTGCGGATCGTGCTGCCGCTGTGCAAGCCCGTGCTGGCCACCCTCGGCATCTTCGTCTTCCTGTGGCACTGGAACGATTTCCTGTGGCCGCTCATCGTCGGCAAGTCCAGCGACATGTGGACCCTGACCGTGGGCATCTCGTCCCTGCAGCAGCAGAGCGTGCCGCTGAGCGTGATGCTCGCCGGCTCCGTCGTGGCGCTGCTGCCCATCTTCCTCGCCTACCTCGTCGCGCAGCGCTACGTCCAAGAGGGCGTCGCGAGTGCGGGCATCAAGGGCTGATCGAAAGGAATGTCGTGACCGACTTCACCTTCACCTCCGAGGCCGACCTCGAGTCGGCGCTGGCCGAGCCGAGTGCGGCTCTCATCGAGGACATGCGGGCCGGATCCGGGGATCTCGCGATCCTCGGTGCGGGCGGCAAGATGGGACCCACGCTGGCGATGCTGGCGCGCAACGCGATGAACGCGGCGGGTCGCACCGACGACCGCGTCTACGCCGTGTCGCGCTTCGGAGACGCCGCCCTGCGTGAACGCCTGGAGAGCGCCGGCGTGACCGTCGTGCCGTTCGACCTGGTCGAGGCCGATGACCTTTCCGCGCTCCCGGACGCCGCGGAGGTGGTGTTCATGATCGGCGCGAAGTTCGGCGCCGCCACCAGCCCGTCGTGGGCGTGGGAGGTCAATGCCGCCCTGCCCGATCGCGTGGCCCGCCGCTACCGTGACAGCCGGATCTCCGTGCTCTCTACCGGAAACGTGTATCCGTTCCTGCCGGCCTCCTCCGGGGGTGCCAGCGAAGACGTGACGCCCGCACCGATCGGCGAGTACGCGCAGTCCTGCCTCGGACGGGAGCGCGTGTTCGAGTTCGGTGCGCAGGAGCGTGGCACCGCCGTCTCGATCATCCGCCTCAACTACGCCGTCGACCTCCGCTACGGCGTGGTGGCCGACATCGCCGCCGCCGTGCTGGCGGGTGAGCCGGTCTCCGTCGCCACCGCCAACGTCAACGTGGTGTGGCAGGGCTACGCCAACGAGGTCGTGCTGCGGAGCCTGCGTCACGCGAGTTCCGACGTGTTCACGGTGAACCTCACCGGTCCCGAGACGCTGAGCGTCGCGGCCATCGCGCGTCGGATCGGCGCGCTCGCGGGGCGCGACGTGACGCTCGTCGACGAGCCGCAGGCCACCGCTCTGCTCAGTGACTCCAGCCGGTGCATGGCGCTGTTCGGCTACCCGACGGTGTCCGCCGACACCCTCGTTCGGTGGCAGACCGCGTGGCTCGAGGCCGGACTTCCCACCATCGCCAAGCCCACCAAGTGGGCCGTTCGCGACGGGAAGTTCTGATGCACGCTCTTCGTCCCGAGGCCGCCGCGACCCTCGCACGTGGTGCGGTCATCCCCGCCCACCCGCTGGCACTCACGGCCGAGCGCACCCTCGATGAGCGGCGCCAGCGCGCGCTCACGCGGTACTACCTCGACGCCGGTGCCGGAGGTGTGGCGGTCGGCGTGCACACCACGCAGTTCGAGATCCGCGACCCCGAGCACGGACTGTTCGAGCCGGTGCTGCGGCTGGCCATCGAGGAGGCCGAGGCGCACGCGGATGCGTCGGTCATCCGCATCGCCGGCGTCTCGGGCGACACCGCGCAGGCGGTGGCCGAGGCGGAATTGGCGCACGAGTTGGGGTACGACGCGGTGCTCGTGAGTCCGCGCGTTCCCGGCGCGACGCCCGCCGAGCTCCTCGACCGGGCCCGCGCGATCGGCGAGGTGATGCCGCTGGTGGGCTTCTACCTGCAGAGCGCGATCGGCGGTCCCACGCTGGACCGCGCGTTCTGGCGTGAGTTCGCCTCGATCGATGCCGTGGTGGCTGTGAAGGCGGCGCCGTTCGACCGCTACCGCACGCTGGAGCTGGTACGGGGCGTGGCCGAGTCGGGTCGCTCCAGTGAGATCGCCCTGTACACCGGCAACGATGATGCGATCCTCGCCGACCTGCTCGCCACGTACACGGTCGATTCGCCGACCGGGACGCGGACGCTGCGTTTCGTGGGAGGCCTGCTCGGGCAGTGGGCGGTCGGCACGCACGCCGCCGTTCGGATGCTCGATCAGGTGCACCGTGCGATGGCCGGAGACGACGCGCTGCTGCGGATGCTGACGGCGCGCGCCGCCGATCTCGTTGACGTGAACCAGGCAGTGTTCGATCCGGGGCACGACTTCCACGGCGTCATCGCCGGCGTCCACGAGGTGCTTCGGCAGCAGGGTCTGCTGGAGGGCACGTGGTGCCTGGATCCCGCAGAGTCGCTGTCGCCGGGGCAGTCGGAGGAGATCGCTCGCACGAGGCTCGCCTATCCGGATCTCGCCGACGATGCCTTCGTCGCCGAGCATCTGGAAAGGTGGTTGGCATGAGCGCACCCCGGATCATCGTCGCCGTTCCGACCCCTCTGGTGGGAGAGTTCTTCAGCGCAGAGAGCTGGTCGAGGTTGGAAGCCGCGGCCGTCGCCCTCGCGGTGGCGGACGGCGCGGATCCGGCGGGTGCGCTGGTGCGTGTAGACGCGCTGGCCGAGGTCGCCGACCCTTCTCAGACGCAGGTGTACATCCCGGCATGGGGCGCCGCCGCCGTCGATGCCGCAACCCTCGCGCGCATGCCGCGCCTACGGCTGCTGGCGCACAGTGGCGCGAGTGTGCACTTCCTCGTGACGGATGCGCTGTGGGATGCGGGCATCCGCGTCTCGCAGACCGGAGCAGCGATGGCACGGCCCGTGGCGGAGGTATCGCTGACGTTCACGCTGTCGCTGCTGCATCGGGTGCACCGGCTCGACCACGCGATGCACGCGGGCGCCGGATGGGAGGCGGCCGTGGAGCCGGGGGCGCAGCACGAAATCGGTGGCTGTCCGATCACCGTCGTCGGCGCCTCGCGCACCGGACGTTCGTATCTGTCGCTGCTGCGGGCTCTCGGTGCCGAGCCACTGCTGGTGGACCCGACGATCGATGCGACAGAGGCAGCGGCGCTGGGCGCGCGTCTCGTGGATCTGGACGAGGGGATGAGTGCGGCGCGCATCGTGGCCCTGCATGCTCCTTCGCTCCCGCAGACGCACCACATGATCGGCGTTCGCGAGCTCGGCCTGATGCGGGACGGTGCGGGGCTTGTGAACACGGCGCGGTCCTGGTTGGTGGACGAGGACGCGCTGCTGGCGGAGCTGCGCACCGGTCGTATCGATGCGGCGATCGACGTTTTCGATCAGGAGCCGCTGCCGGTGGATCACCCGTTCCGCTCGCTCGACAACGTGCTGCTCACTCCGCACCGCGCGGCGGGAACGGTGGAGGGTCGCCTGCACCAGGGGCGCATCGTGGCCGATGAGGTCGAGGCGTATCTCGCCGGTCGGCCGCTGCAGCACGCCGTCACGCGTGAGCAGATCGCCACGATGGCCTGATTCGAGATGAGCGTTCGCATCGGATTCCTCGGTGTCGCCCACGCGCATCCGGCGATCGACGCGGCCAACCTGCGGGCGCTGGGTGCGGAGCTGGTCGGGATTGCGGACGACGATGACCCCGTGCGCCGGCGGGAGTTCGCGACACGCTTCGGGGTGCCGGAACTGACGATTGCGGAGCTCGTTTCGCTCGCTCCGGATGCCGTCATCGTGACCACGCGCACGGCGCTCGTGCCTGCGCTGCTTCCCGCCGTGATCGGCTCGGTTCCGACGGTTTTCGTCAACAAGGTGGTGGCAGCGACCTCCGATCATGTCGCGGCGTTGGACTCTCTGGGCGGGGAGTTCGGAACGGCCACACCGCTCGCCTTCGCCCCCGCGGTGCGGGCGCTGGCGGCGGAGATCCGTGGTCGGCGGATCCTCGGTGTCCGCGTCCTCGCCCACCACGACGCCGCGCCCTTCCGATCCCCCGGCCGCGAGTGGCAGGATGACCCCGCCGACGGCGGCGGAACCCTGCTGTCGGTGGGTTCGCACGCCTGGCAGCTGGTCGATGCCGTTCTGCCCGAGGCGTCGCTCTTGGCGATCGACGGCGAGCTGTCGTGGATGGATCCGCGGACGTCGAAGGACCTGGTGCAGGCCACCGCGCGCGTACGCCACGACGGATCCGAGGTTCCGGTTCAGCTCACCGTCTCGGGTCTTCCGGGTGATGATCGCTACGAGCTCGACGTGTTCACGGACGCGGGGATCCACAGCGCCGTGCTCACCGACGGGGCACAGTTCGGCTTCGCGGAACTGGCGGCTGCGGTGGCGGACGCGGCACTGACCGGCACGACGCCGTATCCGTGGTCCCTGTCCCGTGCGGCCGCTGCCAACGCTGTCACTGCCGCCCGGCTGCTGCGCAGCACCGTCTCTGAAGAAGGACTCCATGACTGACCTGACCTTCCGCAACGCCGCGCTCGCCGATGAGCCGGAGCTGTTCGCGCTGTGGGCGGCCGCATTCACCCCGCCGCTGGCCCCTGACCAGTGGCTGCTCGACGCCGACCGCCATGCGCACACGCAGGTGGCGGTGCTCGGGGGCCAGGTGGTCGGATCGGTGTACGGGATGCCGAAGACGCTGCACGAGGACGACCGGATCGCGTCCGTGCACGCGATCGGCAGCGTCGCGGTGGCACCGGCGGCGCGAGGCCGCGGTGCTGCGGCTCGCATGGTCGAACGCTCGCTGGACGATGCTCGTGCTGCAGGTCGGGAGTGGGCGCTGCTCTTTACGGACACCCCCGGCGTGTATCGCTCCAGCGGGTTCAGGCAGCTGCCGATGCGTCGGGTCCGTAGCGGTGCGTGGTCTGCGATCGACGGTGTGGCAGACGTGAACTCGGTGGCGACCGACGAGGAGGGTCTGCGTGCGGTCGATGCCATCTATCGGGCTTCGCGCACCGGTCGTGTGTCTCTGGCACCGAGCCGCGGCGACCTCGACTTCCGCGCCGCAGCGTTCCGCCTCAGCGGCACAACCCTGCATCGCACGGAGGGCGCCTACGCCATCGAACACGTCGAGGACGGCGTCGGCGTGATCGACGAGCTGGCCTGCGCTCCCGATCACAGTGCGGATGAGGTGCTGTCCGCTGTCGCGGGTTCTTGGGCTGCGGCGGGGGTGACCTCGTGCAGCATCGCGATCCCGGCGCTGCCGGAGCTCGACGACGCGATCGCCCGCTTCGCCCACGCGGCGATCGACGAAGCCGACACCACGGCGATGGTGCGCGCGCTGACCCGCGAGCCCCGCCTCACCCACCCGCGGCACTTCGGCGCCGCCGACTACTTCTGACGCGGTTACTCTCGGTCGGGATCGTCGAGCGGGATGCGGGCGGCGCCCTCGACGATGTGGTGCGCGATCACCTCGCGCAGGTGCGTGGCATCCCCGGAGGCGAGCGCGTCCACGATGACCCGGTGACTCTGCGTGTGTGCGTGCTGCTGGTCGGCGCTCAGCTCGGACGTGGTGGCGAGGAGGAACGACGCGATGCGCCCCTGCAACCTCGTGGACATGTCCGAAAGAAGACGGTGCTCGGCCAGCTCCGACAGCGTCTCGTGGAAGGCGCGGTCCTGACGGAAGATCTCGGCCGTATCGCCCGGCTCCGCGGCATCCATCGCGTCGAGGATCGTCTCGAGCCGGTTCCGTGCATCGTCGTTCCAGCGCTCCTGTGCGCGTTCGGCGACGAACTGCTCCAGCACGATGCGCAGCGAGGTGATCTCATCCAGATCGGCGCGCGTCATGCGGGCCACCCGCGCACCGCGGCGCGGCTCCCGCTCGACCAGTCGCTCTTCCGCGAGCCGTGCCAGCGCCTCGCGGACGGGGATGTGGCTGACGCCCAGGCGAGCCGCGAGCTTGCGTTCGACCAGTCGTTCGCCGGGTTTGAGCTCGCCCGCGTAGATGGCGTCGCGAAGTTCCTCGGTCACCTGTTTGGCGACGTTCTGGTCTGACACCGTCTGCATCGTTCCCCTGTTCTGCGCTCGCGTCCCGCACGGTCGCGCTCTCCATGGTGCACTGCCCCAGCGGAAAGTTGTGACACTGGACACGTGGCTGGTTTTGCTACATGCTATAGCGAACAGGCTCCCCCGCACAGCACTTCCGGGGAGTCACCCGAAAACCCGAGAGGCGAGGAACCTGCAATGCAACGAGGACGTCTTCTGCTGGCCGGCGCGCTGGTCGCCGCCCTGCTCACCATCGCGGGTTGCTCCGCGGGCACTTCCGACAACGGCGCGGGACAGGGCGGCGAGCCCGCCACCGGCGGCACACTCACTGTCGCAGCCGCGCAGGGAATTCCGCAGCTGAATCCGGCCATTCGCACCTTCGCCTGGGAAGAGGTGCTGTTCCCGCTGCTCTGGAACGGCCTCACCAAGACCGATGAGTCCGGCGCCGTCGTCGGTGACCTCGCCGAGAAATGGGAGGCGTCGGACGATCAGAAGACCTGGACCTTCACCCTCCGCGACGGCGTGACCTTCTCCGACGGCACCCCCTTCACCGCCGAGTCCGCCAAGGCCGCCCTCGACTACTACGTGGATCCCGACACCGCCACGCAGGAGAAGAACAAGATCGCGATGATCTCCGACGTGACCGCCACGGACGAGACCACCCTCACGGTGACGCTGTCCGAGCCGGTGGCCACCTTCCCCGCCGCGCTGGTGTGGGTGAAGATGATCGATGCGTCGAAGGTCGACTCGATCGACAAGGACCCCGTCGGCACAGGACCGTACGTGGTCTCCAAGTTCACCCCCGACGACAGCGTCACGCTTGTGCCGAACGAGAAGTACTTTGGCGACAAGCCCGCGCTGGACGAGATCACCATCGTCAAGGCCGCCGAGTCGACCGCGGCCGTCACGGGTCTGCGCTCGGGCGACATCGATGTGCTCTGGTCGGTGCCGCAGGGCGATGTGGCACAGCTCGAATCGGGTGGTGACATGGTGATGGTGCGCCCGAAGAGCCCCAGCCAGTGGCCGTCCTGGGAGATGGACACCACCTCCGCACCCTTCAACGATGTGCGGGCTCGTCAGGCGCTCGCCTATGCGACCGACCGGCAGGCCATCCTCGACGCCGCCTACTCCGGCCAGGGCGTGGTCTCGCCCACCAACAGCGCCCTCAACGCCGAGAACTCCTGGTTCGGCGGCGACCTCATCGACTACAGCTACGACCTCGACAAGGCGAAGGAGCTGTTCGCCGAGGCCGGTGTGAAGGAGGGCGACACCCTCACGTGGTGGGGCGTGGCCGGTCAGTACCCGGAGTGGAACACCAGCGGCGAGATCCTGCAGGCGAGCCTGAAGGAGATCGGCATCACGCTGAAGATCGACAACAACGACATCGGAACCTGGGTGGACAAGTTCTACCCGGCGGGCAAGAGCTACCCCGCTACGATCGTGCCGAACTTCCAGTCCACGCCCACCGAGCCCGCGTACTCGCTGAACTTCTACCTGCCCGGCCGCTGCGAGTGCAACTGGACCGACGACGACTTCACCGCCGCGTTCTCCGCCGCCATGGCAGAGCCGGATGAGAAGGCCCGTACTGAGAAGTGGGGCACCGTGCAGGAGATCATCAACCAGCAGGTGCCGCTGATCGTGCCGCTGCAGTCCACCGTGGTCACCGCCACGGGTGACAAGGTCACCGGCGTCTGGGTCGAGGGTGGTGGCCAGCTCCACCTCGAGGGCGCGGCGCTCAAGTGATCGCACAGACCGCACGGCGGGTGGCGATCAGCATCGCGATGCTGATCGCCACCTCGCTGATCATCTTCATCGTCCTGAGACTGCTGCCCGGAGACCCCGTCATCACGCGCCTGGGCTCCACTCCGGGCGTGGACGCCGCCATGATCGAGCGCCTCCGCCAGGAGGCAGGACTCGACGCTCCCGTGATCCAGCAGTACCTCACCTGGATCGGCGGGCTGGTCCGCGGCGACTTCGGGCAGAGCTACTTCAACCAGTTCTCCGTCACCGAGCTGATCGGCCAGCGCCTGCCGGCCACGCTGGAGCTGACCTTCCTCGGCATCCTGCTGGCCGTGATCATCGCGCTGCCGCTCGGCGTGCTGGCGTCGCTGCGTCCGCTGGGCGTGGTGGATCGCATCGTCACCGCCTTCTCCACCGTGGGAATGGCCCTGCCGCAGTTCCTCATCGGCATCGCGCTGATCATCGTGTTCGCCGTGCAGACGAAGGTGCTGCCGGCGCGCGGCTACACGCCGTTCGAGGAGGACCCGGGCGAGAACCTGGTGCGCATGGTGCTGCCGGCGCTCACCCTCGCCATCGCGGCGTCGCCGCTGCTGATCCGCTACCTGCGGGCCTCGATGATCGAGGTGCTGGACTCGTCGTACATCCGCACCGCGACCGGCAAGGGCCAGTCGCGGTGGGGCGTGGTGATCGGGCACGGGCTGCGTAACGCCCTCATCCCCAGCCTCACCATGCTGGGTCTCATCGTGGGCTACACCCTGGGCGGCGTGGTCATCGTGGAGTACGTGTTCGGCATCCCGGGCCTCGGCTCGCTCGCGATCGACGCGGTCTTCAAGCGCGACTATGCCGTGCTGCAGTCCGTCGTGCTCCTCATCTCCGCGATGTTCATCCTCACCACCCTGATCGTGGACCTGCTCTACGGCGTCCTCGATCCCCGCCTCCGGACGAAGGGGCGTCATGGCTGACACACTCACCCTCGCGACGAAGCAGGCTCCGGCCGCGCGTCGTCGCCGACTTTCCGTGCCGACGATCCTCGCGATCATCGTGCTGGGACTCATCGTGCTGGCGAGCGTGCTGGCGCCGATCGTGGCTCCTTACGACCCCTCCGCGCAGTCGCCGGACCGTCTCGTGGGTCCCAGCGGCGCACACCTGCTCGGCACCGACGAGCTGGGACGCGATCTGCTCAGCCGCATCCTGTTCGGCGGTCAGCTCACCATCTTCATCGCGCTGGGTGCCACGGTGCTGGCGATGCTGCTCGGTCTCATCTGGGGAATGGCGGCGGCCTTCCTCGGCGGCTGGCTGGATGAGCTGCTGATGCGCCTCGCCGACACGGTCATGGCCATCCCGCAGATCCTCTTCGCGCTGGTCTTCGTCTCCGCTTTCGGCGCCGATCCCGTCAAGCTCGCCGTCATCGTGGGGATCCTCCTCACCCCGACGACCGCGCGGCTGGTGCGCTCCTCGGTGCTCAGCGAGTTGAAGGAGGACTACTTCACCGCGGCGGTCGCCTTCGGCGCTTCGCGACCGCGACTCGTGCTCACCGAGGTGCTGCCGAACGTGCGCGGATCGATCGTGGTGCAGGCGGCCATCAACGCGGCCAACGCGATCCTGCTGGAGGCCTCGCTCAGCTTCGTGGGCCTCGGCATCGCGCCGCCGGAAGCCACCTGGGGCACGCTCGTGCAGCAGGGCTACCAGAAGATGTACCAGTCGATCGGGTACGTGATCTTCCCCGCCCTGTTCATCTTCATCACCATCTGGCTGCTCAACGTGCTGGCCGACCAACTCGGCGGCGGCGAGAAGAAGGGGGTGCGCTGATGAGCGTGGAACCCGTGTTGGACATCCGCGGACTCACCGTCTCCTACGGCTCCGCGACCCCCGTGAAGGGCATCGACCTGCAGGTCGCGCCGGGGGAGAAGCTGGGCCTCG
The DNA here is from genome assembly GCF_050990725.1 of Microbacterium gorillae. GTDB lineage: Bacteria > Actinomycetota > Actinomycetes > Actinomycetales > Microbacteriaceae > Microbacterium > Microbacterium gorillae_A. Next base: position 4,146,355 of record NZ_CP158844.1, on the reverse strand, counting down.
TCGGCGAATCCGGGTCGGGCAAGTCGCTGACCGCCCTGTCGGTGATGCGCCTCAACCCGGGTTCGCGACTGGGCGGCGAGATCCGCTTCCAGGGGCGCAACCTGCTGGCCCTCAGCGAAAGGGAGATGGCGAAGCTGCGCGGCGGCGAGATCGCGATGGTCTACCAGGACCCGATGAGCTCGCTCAACCCGGTGCTGACCATCGGAGCACAGCTGATCGAGGCCGTGCGCCTGCACGATCGGGTCTCGCGACAGGCCGCGCACGCGCGCGCCGTGGAGCTGCTCACCGACGTCGGGGTGCCGTATCCCGAAGAGCGCATGGCGCAGTATCCGCACGAGTTCTCGGGCGGCATGCGCCAGCGCGTGATGATCGCCATGGCGATGTCGTCCCGACCGAAGCTGCTGATCGCGGATGAGCCGACCACGGCGCTCGACGTCACGACGCAGTCGCGCATCATCGATCTGCTGGATCGGATGGCGGCGGAGTACGGCACGGCGGTGGTGCTCATCACGCACGACCTCGGTATCGCCGCCGGATTCTGCGAGCGGATCCAGGTGCTCCGTCATGGGCGCACCGTGGAGATCGGTGCTGTCGACGATGTGTACGCCCGACCGAAGGACCCGTACACGCAGGCGCTCATGGGTGCAGTCGTCGATCTCACCATCGACGTGGATCGGCCGATTCCCACGGCGGTGGAGGTGCTGGAGCGCGGGACCGATGCGATCGTCGCCGAGTCGCTGCCGCCACGCGAACCCGGCGACGTGCTGCTGTCGGTCCGCGACGTCACGAAGCGGTTCCGGCTCGGATCGGGCCGCGTGGTCACGGCGGTGGACGGCGTCAGCTTCGATGTGCGCCGCGGGGAGACCTTCGGGCTCGTGGGCGAATCCGGATCCGGCAAGTCCACCGTCTCGAAGGCGGTGCTCGCGCTGAACCCGATCGACGGCGGCGCCGTGGAGTTCGACGGCGTCGACCCGCATCGCATCGGCGGCGGGGAGCTGCGACAGCTCCGCCGGCGCATGCAGATGGTGTTCCAGGATCCGTTCTCCGCGCTCAATCGTCGGCAGACGGTGAGCCAGCTGATCTCGGCGCCGTTGAAGGCGCACGGGATCGGAACGACGGCGTCGCGCGCCGAGAAGGTGCGCGAGATGCTGCAGCTGGTGGGCCTCGGCGACGAGTTCGCCGAGCGCTATCCGCGCGAGATGTCGGGCGGGCAGTGCCAGCGCGTGTCGATCGCACGATCCCTCGCGCTGGAGCCGGACTTCATGGTGCTGGACGAGTCGGTCTCCGCGCTGGACGTCTCGATCCAGGCGCAGGTGCTGAACCTGCTGCGGGCGCTGCAGCGCGAGCTCGGACTGACCTACCTCTTCATCAGTCACGACCTCGCGGTGATCCGCTACATGTCGAGCACGGTCGCGGTGATGCAGCAGGGCAGAATCGTGGAGATGGGCTCGCGCGACGACCTGTTCGCCGACCCGCAGCACGAGTACACCCGGTCGCTGATGGCGGCGATTCCCGTGGCTGATCCGGCGCAGGAACGCGAGCGTCGTCGTCTGGCCGCGGAGCTCGACGAGCGGACCGGTGCCTCCACCACGACGCTGCTGACGAAGGGACGGGCATGACCGGTCTGAACGAGCGGATCCCGGTGCCCGCTGCCGATCTGGAGGCGGGCGTCGCGCGTCGGGTGATCGACCCGCCGGTCGGCATCCGAGCACGCAACTGGGGCCCGGCGGACTGGAACGCATCGGAAGGGCAGCATCGGCACATGACGCTGACCGCCATCGCGTTCCGTTCGTCGGGTGACGAGCCCGTCGTGTTGATCACCGCGGATGCCACCTGGTGGCGCCGGGTGGCGGATGAGATCGGCGTGCGCTCCGCCGTGCTCGCCACCACCGGTCTGCCGGCCGAGCGTCTGATCATCTCCCTCAGCCACACGCATGCCGGCCCGGTGCTGTGTGCCGCGGACGCGCATCTCGAGGGCGGGGAGTTGATCCCGGACTACCTGGAGCACTTCGCCGTTCAGGCCTCCGATGCCGCTCGCGAGGCCATCGGTGCACTCGCGACGGCGCGACTGGAGTGGACGGTCGGACGGTGCTCGCTCGCCGGCAACCGCGAGCTCACCCTGGACGGCCGCGCCCTCGTGGCGTTCGCGCCGGAGGAGACCGCGGACGACACCGTCCTCGTGGGCCGCCTCACGCGGGACGGGGCTGCCCTCGCCACGATCGTCAACTACGCCTGCCACCCGACCACGCTCAGCTGGCAGAACCGACTGATCTCGCCGGACTACGTCGGTGCGATGCGCGATCTGGTCGAAGACGCCACCGGCGCGCCGGTGGCATTCCTGCAGGGGGCGTCGGGGGAGCTGGCTCCGCGCGAGCAGTACACCGGCGATCTCGCGGTGGCGGATCGTCACGGCAGCTCCCTTGGTCACGCGGTGCTGGCGGCGCTCGCGTCGCTTCCGGTGCCGGGGAGCGCGCTGCAGCTCACCGGCGTCGTTGAATCCGGCGCACCGCTCGGCATGTGGCAGGCGACTCCGGTGGCGGTAGACTCCACGGTCGCGGTAGCGAACGCCGCGGTCGAGCTGGATCTGGTCGACCTTCCGTCGCTGGACCAACTGGCCGAGCAGTGGGCCGACATCGACGCCCGCAGCCGCGAGGAGCGGCTACTGCGGGCGCGCAATCTGCGGGAGGGTTACATCGACGGGCCCACCGTGCAGCACCCGGTCTGGGTGTGGCGGCTCGGCGGGGCCGTGCTGGTCGCGCACCCCGGCGAGGCGTATTCGTACCTGCAGACCGCCCTGCGCGCGCGCTTCCCCGACCACGCCGTCGTTGTCGCCAACCTCAGCAACGGCCCGGGCTTCGTCTACCTCCCGAGTGACGACGCTTATGAGCGCGGCGCCTATCAGGCCTGGCAGACCCCGCTCGCGGCGGGTTCGCTGGCGCGGTTGGAAGCCCACGCCGCCGATCTCGTCACCTCGCTCATCTGAGCATCGATCCCGCAGTACAGAACTTCCCGCAGTAAAGAAGGACCCCCTCATGACCGAATCCGCACCCATCGCCGTCATCACCGGAGGAGCCGCCGGCATCGGCTGGCAGATCGGTCAGCGCCTCGCCGCGGACGGCTACCGTGTCGTTGCGGCGGACCGGGTTCCGGGGCTCACCGCCGAGGAGAACCCCGCCGGCGTGCTCTGGCGTGAGCTGGATGTCACTGACCCGGTGGCCGTCGATCGCGTGTTCGGTGAGATCGAGGCGGAGCTGGGTCCCATCGCGGTCCTGGTCAACAACGCCGGAATCCAGCGCCACCGTGGCATCGAGGACCTCACCTGGGATGAGTGGTCGGCCGTGGTGAACGTCAACCTGCACGGCGTCTTCGCGTGCCTGCAGGCGGCGGGGCGTCGGATGCTGGCGAACGGCGGGGGTCGGATCGTCAACATCTCCTCGATCTCCTCCCGGGGGTCGGCGGGCCGTGCGCCCTATGCCACGACCAAGGCCGCGGTCATCGGTCTCACCTCCACGGCGGGTGCCGAGTGGGCGGCCCGCGGCGTGCGGGTCAATGCGGTTGCCCCGGGATACGTTGACACCGGCGTCTTCCAGCAGGGCGTGGCCGCGGGCACGCTCAACCCGGCCACGATCCTGGCGCGCATCCCCGCGGGTCGGCTTGCCGACGCCAGCGAGATCGCCGCGGCGGTCAGCTTTCTCGTCTCCGACGACGCCAGCTACATGAACGGACAGACGCTGTACGTGGACGGCGGGTTCATGGTGGACTACGGCGTGCCCCTCGCGAAGAAGCCCGAGTGATGACCCTCGTCGATGTCAGCGCCGCCACCGCGGTGCTCCCTCTGCCGCAGCCGCTGCGTCTGGGCGCGATGACGGTGACCCGGCGCGAGTACTCCGCCGTGCGTGTCACCGATGATGCCGGTCTCGCCGGCCATGCGTACTGCCTCAGCCGCGAGGCGCCGATGGCCGAGATCGTACGTCGATTGGTCGCCTCTCATGCGGTGGGTGCCGACGCGGACGATCCGGCCGCCACGTGGGAGCGAATGCTCCGCGGCAGCGCGATCGTGGGTCGTGTGGGGCTCGTCCGTCGTGCGATCGGGCTCGTGGACGTGGCGGCCTGGGATGTCGCGGCACAGCGGGCCGGAGTTCCGGTGTGGCAGCTGATCGGCGAGAGCGGCGACCCGCGCGACGCGATGCTGGTGGCGGCGTATCCGTCGGCGGACCGTGCGCCACGCGAGGTCGCCGATGAGGTGCTCGCGCAGGCGGTGGGCTGGAAGCGGGTGAAGATCTCGCGTATGCCGGATCCGGCATACATGCGCGAGCTCATCGGAATCCTGAACGATGAGCTGCCCACACAGACCGGTCTCGTTGTCGACGTCGGCTTCGGCTGGCGTGACGCCGACGAGGCGATCGCGGAGATCCGACAGTGGGGCGATATCACGCTGGACTGGCTGGAGGATCCTCTGCTTCCGGAGGATGCGCTGGGCTGCGCTCGCATCCGCCGCGAGAGCGGACTGCCGATCTCCGTCGGTGACGAGGTCACAGACCCGGAGGTGCTGCGACGACTCGTGACCGACGGGAACGTTGACGTGCTGCGGCTGGACGTCATCGCAGTGGGCGGCATCACGCCGGCGCGTGAGCTGATCGCCTGGGCGCGAGATCGTGGAGTGCCGGTGTCCGGTCACGTGTATCCGGAGGTGACCTCACACCTCGGCATCGAGGTCGAGACCTTCGCGCGCGGCGGCAATCCCTACGATCCGGCACCCACTCTGGTGGTGGGCGGCCCGCACTTCGACGGCCGGGTGACGCCGCCCACCGTGCCGGGTCTCGGGTTCTCCCTCGATCCCGCGCGCTTCGACTTCACTCACCCCGGGAAGGACTGACATGCGACACGATCAGGAACACCGCAGCGTCGTGGTGACGGGCAGCGGCAAAGGGATCGGCCGCGCGATCGCCGAGCGGCTGACCACCGACGGCTGGATCGTGGTGGGACTGGAGCGCTCCGCCGGCTCCGGCAGCCTCGAATCCGGCGCCGTGGCCGCCGTTGTCCTCGGCGACTCCTCCGACATCGCAGCGCACGAGCGAGCTGCCACCGAAGCGACGGCGCGCGCGCCGCTCGCGGGCTGGGTCAACAACGCCGGCATTACGCGGGCCACGCCGCTGCATGAGCTGAACACCGACGCTGTGCGCGAGATCGTCGACATCAACGGCCTCGGCTACATTTGGGGCTGCTCGGTGGCGGTGCGCACGTTCCTCGCCCAGTCCAGTGGCGGCGCGATCGTGAACATCGGCTCCATCCACGGCCGCGCCGGACATCCGGAGTACACCGCGTACGAGTTCACCAAGGGCGGGATCGACGCTCTCTCCCGCAGCGTCGCCGTGACCTACGGCGGCGCGAACATCCGCTGCAACACGCTCGCTCCCGGTGGCGTTCGCACCCCGCACCTGGAGGCGCAGATCGCCGCCGCCGCGGATCCCGCGGCCGAGGAGCGCGCGCTGGCGGAGGGTCCGCCGATGGGCCGCATCGCCACGGCCGAAGAGGTCGCCGCCTTCGCCGCGTACCTGCTGTCGGACGAGACGCCGTACCTCACGGGGCAGTCGATCGCCGTGGACGGCGGGTGGACCTCCGGTTTCGGCGATCTCTCCCTCCGCCCTTCCATCGCCGTGCACTATCCCTCCCGTGGCTGAGCCCTGCCTCCGGCCGGCCCACGTCAGCGGTCTGCTTCGAAACGAGGATCCTGGCGCGTAAGAAGTGCGCTCACGGGGGTTTCGTCCTCATCTCGGGACAATCTCCTCATTTCGCGACATGCCGCAACACTCGTTCGTGCTCGGGTCCTGGTCGCGTCACCGCCGGAATGGGTTGCGCGGTGAGCGGGGGCGGCCAGGTTGGGGCCGCCTCGAAACGAGGACGATGACGCCTGCGGAGTGCGTGTGTGCGGGTTTCGTCCTCGTTTGGTGAATATGTCCTCGTTTCGCGACACGGCGACGACGCGCGTGCATCGCCGCCTCGGCGCACCGGAGTCCGCGCCGGGGACCCTACGCCTTCAGCATTGACGCGCGCGAGATCCGACCGGCGACGACGTCGAACGTCGCGATCGTCTCCGTGGACACACCCGCGTTGATCACGTACTCGCGCGCGACAACCCAGCGATCACCGAACAGCACGGTGGAGTCGATGACGCACGACAGTTCCGGGTTCTGCAGGCGCGGTTCGTAGAAGGCGCGAATCGCTGCGGCTCCCACGATCGGCTCGGCGGCGACGCCGGTGATCACCGCATCGTCGGCATAGGTGGCGACGAACGCGTCCAGGTCGTGCGCGTTGAAGGCGTCGAGCTGAGCGAGGACGGTGTCGTGTGCGGTGCGGTCAGTCAATGCGGGTGCCTCCGTTAGCGTCGTAGGTGGCGCCGGTGACGAACGCGGCGCGTGGGGATGCCAGACCGGCGATGATCCAGGCGATGTCCTCCGGCTGTCCGAACGCGCCGAGCGGAATGCCGGACTCGAGTTTCGTCCGCGCCTCGGGGGTGAGGTTCGCGGTGATCGCGCTGTCCACCGCGCCGGGCGTCACCGCGTTGACGCGGATGCCCTCCGAAGCGAGGTGACGGGCGAAGCTGCGGGTGAGCGCCAGGATCGCCCCCTTGCTGGCGGCGTAGTGCATGCCGGTCGCGAGCGCTCCTACCTGACCGGCGATCGACGCGACGTTGATCACGCTGCGGTCGCCCTCGGCGGCCCGCAGCAGGGGGAGCGCCGCACGCGTGAGCCAGAACGTGCCACGAGCGTTGGTCTCCATCACGAAGTCCCACTCGTCCAGGTCGATGTCCGGGTAGGCGGTGTACGGGCAGACGCCGCCGTTGTTCACCAGCACGTGCAGGTCGCCCCAGGCCTCGGTGATCTCCGCGACCAGCGCCTCCACGGACGCGGCATCACGCAGGTCGAGCCGGGAGACGCGAACTTCGGCGGCTCCGGCCTCGAGGCATCGCGCCGCGACCTCTGCTGCCGCCTCCTGCCGGCCGGTGTAGGTGATCCACAGAGCGTGACCCTGGGTCGCTAGTTCGAGGGCGACAGCGGTTCCGATGCCGGAACTCGCACCCGTGATGAGAGAACGTCGTGCTGTCATGCAGAAATGCTATAGCATTTTCCGCATGACAGCCTCTCGTGTGCTCGTGACCGATTGCGACCTTCCCGGCACCCCTGTCGAGGACGCCCTCTCCGCCGCAGGCATCGATGCCGTGCGCGCCGTGGAAGCCACCCCCGAGGCCTTCGCCGCCGCGGGGGCCGATGTCGAGGCACTCGTCGTGCAGTGGGCGCGAATCACGGCGGACGTTATGGACACCATGCCGAATCTGCGCATCATCTCCCGGCTCGGCATCGGCTACGACATGATCGACGTGGATGCGGCGACCGCGCGCGGCATCGCCGTCGCGAACACCCCGAGCTACTGCATCGAAGAGGTCGCAGCTCACACCGTGGCGATGATCATGGCCGAGGCTCGCGGTCTCGCCTCCTACGATCGCGCCGTGCGCGAGGGCACATGGCAGGCCGTCGACGCGCACCCCGCCGCGGTGCGTCCCTCCACGACCACCGTGTCGGTGCTGGGCTTCGGCCGTATCGGCTCGCTCGTGGCGCGCTCGCTGCGTGGCATCGGGTTCCGCGTTCTGGTGGCCGATCCCTACGCCCCGGCCGACGCCATCACCGCCGCCGGATGCGAGGTCGCCACCATCGCCGACGCGATCGCGGCCGCCGACCTGCTCACCCTTCACGTCCCGCTGACGGCCGAGACCCATCACCTCATTGACGCGGCAGCGCTGGCCACCATGCGCCCCGGCGCGGTCATCGTGAACACCTGCCGCGGGCCGCTCATCGATGAGAACGCGCTGGTCGCGGCGCTGGATGCGGGAACGATCGCCGGGGCTGCGTTGGACGTCTTCGCCTCGGAGCCGCTGCCTGCAGACAGCGCGCTGCGCGGCCGTGACGATGTGCTGCTCACCCCGCACGCGGCGTGGTACTCGCCGGAGGCCCTCGTCGACCTGCCCATCCATGCCGCCCAGAACGTCATCGACTTCCTGTCGGGAAGCGAAGGCGCCGCCATCGTGAACCGCGACTACGTCCGGGTCGCATCCGACAGCTGAATCCGACACGCTGGGCATCGCCGAGATCGAGCGCCAGCGCACATGCGACCAACCACCGAACCTCGCGCCACGACGGCGCGGCCGAACGCGCGATGCCGCGCGAGAGATCAGGAGTCACCATGCAGCTGATGCGTCTGGGCACAGCCGGAGCAGAGCGTCCCTTCGTCCGCGACGATGAGGGCGTGCTGCGCTCGCTCGCGTCGCTGACCGCAGACATCGACGGTGCCTTCCTCGCATCCGACGGGATCGCCCGCACGCGCGCCGCGCTGGCAGCCGGAGAGCTGCCCGCCGAACCCGAGGGCGAGCAGCTGCGCATCGGTGCCCCGATCGCGCGTCCGATGGCGGTCGTCTGCGTCGGGATGAACTACGCCGCGCATGCCGCCGAGTCGGGCTCTCTTCCTCCCGAGCGTCCGGTGATCTTCTTCAAGCACCCCAACACCGTGGTGGGTCCCGACGATGACGTACTGCTGCCGCCGGATTCGCAGCGCAGCGACTGGGAGGTCGAACTCGGCGTGGTGATCGGGCGTCGTGCGCGCTATCTCGCGTCCCCCGAGGCCGCGATGGACGTGATCGCCGGATATGTGGTGTCCAATGACGTGTCCGAGCGTGAGTACCAGATCGAGGTGTCGGGCGGGCAGTGGTCCAAGGGCAAGTGCGCCGAGACGTTCAACCCGCTCGGGCCGGCGCTCGTCCCTGCCGATGAGGTGGATCCGCAGGCGCTCCGCCTGCGCAGCTTCGTCAATGGCGAGCCGCGCCAGGACTCGAGCACGGCCGACATGGTGTTCTCCGTTGCGCAGCTGGTGTGGGAGCTCAGCCAGTACATGGTGTTGGAGCCGGGTGACCTCGTGAACACCGGTACCCCCGAGGGCGTCGCGCTGTCGGGTCGATTCCCGTATCTGCAGGATGGCGACGAGATGCGCATCGAGATCGAGGGCCTCGGCACCCAGACCCAGCGCGTCCGCCGGGCCACGGTGTAGCTCCGGGCTACCCGGCGTAGGGGGTGACGGGCAGGCCCGCGACGCCGGGGGTGGCCGCGAACAACGCTCCGGCGAGCGGATCATCGGTGAGGCCCTGACGGGAGCTGGTGATGTACAGCGTTCGCAGATCGTCGCCGCCGAACGCACACGCGGTGGTGCGCGCCGTGGGAACCTCGATGCGTTCGCGCAGCACGCCGGCGGCGTCGAATCCCAGCACACCGTGGCCGTCCCACAGCGCCACCCAAACCGATCCGTCCGCGGCCACGGTCAGCCCATCGGGATGTCCGAGAGTCGGGTCGATGACGGCGAACGGCCGTCGGTCCACGAGGCCATCGGCGGTCACGTCGCACATGTCCACACGACCCGTCGCGGTGTCGACGTAATAGCCCAGCGATCCATCCGGGGAGGTATCGAAGCCGTTGGAGATCGTGACGGGGGAGAACTGCACGCGCACGACGGCACCCGTGATGCGCCAGAACTGTGCGGCGTCGGCCGTTCCCTCATAGGCCATCGACCCGGCGTACAGGCGACCGGCGCGATCAGTGCCGGCATCGTTCAGGCGGATGGCGGGATCTGTCAGCAGCGGCACCAGCGGCGTGGGAACAGCCTGCGGATCATCGGCACCGAGGAGCGCGTGCTCACCTCCGACCACCCAGCCTCCATCGCTGCGCGGACGCAGGAATCCGGTGAACGCATCCACGTGCATTCGCGCGACGTCGCCGTCCGGCAGCAGCGTCAGCACGTCGCCGCGGCTGCCGTCCACGAACCGCAGTCCGCCCCAGGCGGGCCACCACACTGGACCCTCACCGTGTTCCGCCACCGCTGCCGTCACCTGTTCTGCACGCACGGTCCCCAGCCTAGGAGCACGGAGCGCGATCACGACACGAGCTTCCCGGACGAGCGGAACCTGAGGCGACGAACTCAATGTCCCACCCCACCGCTACCGTGGAGGCCATGGCGGATGTGATCACGGGTACCGACGGAATTGCGCGCTGCGCCTGGGCCGGACAGGAGGAGATCTACACCCGCTATCACGATGAGGAGTGGGGTCAGCCGATGCATGGCGACCAGCGCCTCTTCGAGAAGATGACGCTCGAGGGCTTCCAAGCCGGACTCAGCTGGATCACCATCCTGCGCAAGCGCGAGAACTTCCGTGCTGCCTTCCACGGTTTCGACCCGGAGCAGATCGCCCGCTACGACGACAACGACGTCGAGCGCCTGCTCGGGGATGCCGGCATCGTGCGCAACCGCGCGAAGATCCATGCGGCCATCGGCAACGCCCGCGTCCTCATCGAGATGGCCCCCGGGGAGTTCGACGAGCTGATGTGGTCGTTCGCGCCCGAGACGCACGCTGCTCCGGAGTCGTTCGCGGATGTCCCGGCACAGACCGCGGAGTCGAAGGCGATGAGCAAGGAGCTGCTGCGTCGTGGATTCCGCTTCGTCGGCCCCACCACCATGTACGCCCTCATGCAGTCCGCCGGAATGGTCGACGATCACGTGCGGGGCTGCCACCGCGCGACGACCCTCGCCCCCTCCGTGCAGGCATAGCCTGAGAGAGCCGACGCGCGGGTCGACAGACGAGGAGCACCATGGACTACGGTCACGACCTCCGCTTCGGAAGCTTCATCACCCCCACGGCATCGCCGGCACAGAATCCGGTGGTGCTGGCCCAGGTGTCGGAGGCCGCAGGGCTCGATCTGGTCACCTACCAGGACCATCCCTATCAACCCGCGTTCCTCGACACGTGGACCCTGATGTCGTATGTCGCGGCGGTCACCGAGCGCATCCACATCTCCGCCAACGTCGTCAATGTGCCGCTCCGCATGCCGACCCTGCCGCGCGCCGCGGCCTCGCTCGATCTCCTCTCCGGGGGTCGGTTCGACCTCGCCCTGGGCGCGGGAGCCTTCTGGGATGCCATCGCGGCGATGGGGGGACCCCGACGCACCCCGGGCGAGGCCGTCACCGCGCTGGAGGAGGTCATCGACATCGTGCGCGAGACGTGGCGCACCGATGAGCGCAGCGGCGTCTTCCACGACGGCTCGGCCTACCCGGTACACGGTGCGAAGCGCGGTCCCCGCCCCGCGCACGACATCCCGATCTGGATCGGTGCACTGAAGCCGCGCATGCTGCGACTCATCGGGCGCAAGGGAGACGGCTGGTTGCCGTCCGAGTCGATGATGCAGCCGGGCGACCTCGACGAGGGCATGGCGCGCATCGATGAGGCCGCGCACAAGGCGGGGCGCGAACCCCAGCAGATCCGGCGCCTGCTCAACATCGGGCCCGAGGCCGACACCCGATCCTGGGTGCATCGCCTGGCCGCGCTGACCCTGAACAGTGGCGTCAGTACGTTCATCCTGGCTTCCGACGACCCGCAGACGCTGCACCGCTTCGGACAGGAGGTGGCACCGGCCGTCCGCGAACTGGTGGAGCATGAGCGCGGTGCCCGCGGCACGGCGGCTGCCGACCCACGCTCTCGTACCGCACGCGCCGCCCGCGTCGCCGGTATCGCCTACGACGACGTCCCCGCCGGATTGCGAGCCATCGAGCCGGGAGACTTCGACTACGCCGATGTGCGCAATACGTACACGCGTGGGGGGAGCCCCGCACTCGTGCTGCTGCCCGCAGACACGGCCCAGGTCTCCGATGCCGTTCGCTTCGCCGCACGACACTCGAATGTGCCGCTCTCCGTTCGCAGTGCGGGGCATGGAATCAGCGGTCAGAGCACCAACGATGGCGGATTGGTCATCAACCTGCGTGCGCTGAACGCCATCGAAGTGCTCGACGAGGAGCGTCGACTCGTGCGTATCGGCGCCGGAGCACGATGGAGCGAAGTGGCGGCCGCGCTCGGCGAGCACGGATGGGCGCTCTCCTCCGGCGACTCCGGGGGCGTCGGCGTCGGTGGACTCGCCACAGCCGGCGGCGTCGGCTACTTCACACGTGAGTACGGCCTCACCATCGATCGACTCCGTGCGGCGGAGATCGTGCTCGCCGACGGCAGTGTGCAGCGCGTGGACACCGAGCACGATGCCGACCTGTTCTGGGCCGTGCGCGGGGCCGGAGCCAACATGGGCGTGGTCACCCACTTCGACTTCGAGGCGGCCGAGGTCGGGCCCATCGGCCACGCACGGCTGATCTATGACGCCGGCGACCTCGAGGAGCTGTTCACGGTGTGGGGTCGGGTGGTGACCGAATCTCCGCGTGACACCACGGCCTTCCTCACCGTTGCGCCGCAGCGCGGTGGTCGTTTCATCGCGATCGCCGAGATCGTGGTGGATCAGTCCGACCCCGACACGGTGTTGTCGCGCCTGCAGCCGTTCGCGCAGGTCGCACCGATTCTCGATCAGTCCGCACAGATCACCACCTACGCGCAGGTGATTGCCGGCGCGGATGACGGACCGCAGCAGGGGCAGGGATCGCCCATCACCCGGTCGGGGCTGTTTCGTGATCTGTCGCCCGACGTCGCGACAGCGGCGGCAGCGCTGGTGCGCAGCGGGCAGACGTACTTCTTCCAGATTCGCGCGCTCGGCGGTGCGGCATCGGATGTCGACGCCGACGAGACGGCATTCGCTCATCGCGAGGCGCAGTTCTCCATCGCCGCATTCGGCAGCGAGGCGGATCGACTCGACCTGATGTGGGGGCCGTTGGGCCGCCATTCTCTCGGCCTCTATACGAGCTTTGAGGCCTCGGATCGGCCGGAGCGCATCGAGGAGGCATTCCCGCCGCGCGTGCTGGCTCGGCTCCGACGCATCAAGCAGCGAGTCGACCCGCAGCGCCTGTTCCGCGACAACTTCCCCGTGGGGTCCGACAGTTCCGAACTGACGTCCGCATCACCCTGTGGACAGTTGGCCTGAGCGGCGGCACGAATGTCTGCCGCGCCGGGTAGGCTGATCTGACCGTTCCGCTTTGGGGAAAGCTGCGGAATAGTCCGCGGGGAACGGTGCGAAGGGAAGCTGGGGTGCCGCGTGGGGACGGCGAAAACGTGGATGGGCCGACGCCGCACGGCCATCGCCACCACTGTTGCGATGATCGCCGCGGTGGCCACCGTGGCGACGATGGCGATCGCCTCCGACGGGACGCCGGCCGCCGAGATCGATCTCAACGATGGCGGTGTCTGGATCACCAAGCAGAGCGCTCTCCTCGTCGGTCACGTCAACCCGAGCGCGGCGGTCCTCGACGGCGTGGCCCGCTCGCAGACGAACGACTACGACGTGCTGCAGTCGGGCTCCACCGTGCTCGTCACATCGCCCGGACAGGTCGGCGTGCTGGACCCCGTGAGCTATACGGTGCGAGACGCGGTGGCCGTGCCGCCGACGGCGCAGATCTCGCTCGGTGGCACCACGGTCAGCGTCCACGACACCGCCACCGGCGACCTGTGGGTCATGGCGGCGTCAGCTCTCGCCGGCTTCTCCTCGTCGATGCCAGTGGAGCGCACCCTGGATCCCGGTTCGGTCGTCGTGGTCGATCGGGCGGGTACGGTGCATGCGGCGTCGGCGAAATCAGGGGAGCTCCTCTCGATCCCGGTCTCGGCGCTGGGAAGTGTGGGAACAGTCCAGCAGCGCGCGCTGGAGGGGATCGACGCGAACGACGAACTCGCCATCACGGCTGTCGGCTCGGAGCCCGTGGTCCTGGATCGCACATCGCGGACTCTGTACGCCGCGACGGGGCCACTCGCCGCACTGCCCGAGAACGTCGACGCTGCCGCGCTCGTCCCGCAACAGCCCTCCGACGCCGATGCCGCAGTCCGACTCTCGTCACCGGATGCGGTGGTGACTGTCCCGTTGGATGGCGGCGACATCATCGAGCGAGCGCCGGCCACCCCGGGCGGCAGCCCAGCGGCACCGGTGCGCATGTCCGGGTGCACCTACGCGGCATGGGGCGGCACCGCCGCGTTCCTCAGGGAATGTGCGGATGATGCGGAGCTCGTCGACACCACCATCGAGGGCGTCGGTCCAGACGTTGCACTCACATTTCGGGTGAACCGGCAGGCCGTTCTCCTGAATGACACGGTCAACGGTGTCGCGTGGATGCTGGATTCCGCGCTGCAGCGGATCGACAACTGGAACGATCTCACCCCGCCCGACGGCGAAAGCGACGAGCGCGGTGAGTCTGCCCGCGATACTCCGGAGCAGGCGCAGCCCGAACGCGGAGATCAGAACACCGCTCCGGTGGCGAATGACGACTTCTACGGAGTGCGCGCGGGCCGTGCCACCGTCCTGCCGGTGCTCGAGAACGACAGCGACGCGGATGGCGACGTGCTGACCGTGAGCGTCGACAGCACCTCCACGCAGCTCGGCCCGCTGACTCCGATCCTCAACGCGCAGGCTCTGCAGCTGGACGTCGCCGATTCCGCCACGGGCACGATGACCGTCCCGTACTCCGTCGACGACGGTCGTGGCGGCATCGACAGCGCGATGGTGACCGTCACGATCCATCCGCCCTCACAGAACGGTGCGCCCGAACAGGTGCGCGCCGACCAGATCATCCCGGTGGAAGCCGGTGCCGCTGTCACCTACAACGTGCTGCCGGACTGGCGCGACCCGGACGGGGATGACATCTACCTCCAATCCGCCGTGGTCCCAGGCGGAGACGAGGTGTCGTTCACCCCGGACGGACGCGTGACCTTCCGCGCCATCGGCGGCACTAGCGGCCCGGTGGATGTCCAGGTCGTCCTGTCGGACGGCACGGCAAGCGCCTCGGGCGTGCTGCGGTTCGATGTTCGTGCTCCAGGAAGCACCACGCCGGTCACCAACCCGGATCATGTCGTCGCTCGGGTGGGTGAGCAGGTCATCGTGTCTCCGCTCGCGAACGACGTCTCTGCAGGTCAGGATCCGCTGAAGCTGGCGCTCGTCCAGGAGCACGCCACCGCCACCGTGGTGCCCGACTATCTCAACGGTTCGTTCAGCTTCCAGGCTGATTCCCCGGGCACGCGGTACGTCACCTATCGCGTCTCGGCAGGTTCGGCATCGGCGGCCGGCGTCGTTCGCGTCGATGTCACCGATACCTCAGCGGCGGCCCAGACCCCCGTGGCTGTGCAGGACACGGCGCTGCTGCCCGTCGGCGGCGAAGTGCTGGTGGGTGTTCTCGACAACGACATCGACCCTGCGGGTGGGGTCCTGGTGGTCCAGTCGATCGCGACGGACGATCCCGGGATCTCCATCTCGCTGGTCAACAACCAGACCCTGCGCATCGCCGACACCGGCCTCGCGCAGCAGACGCGGGTGCGCTACGTGATCTCCAACGGCGCACAGTCGGCCGAGGGCGATGTCATCGTGATTCCGCTGCAGCCGTCCACCGATCAGGCCGCACCCCAGGTGGTGCCCGACGTCGTGGTGGTGCGTGCGGGTGACGCCGCCACCGCGCACGTTCTCGACAACGATTCTTCGCCGATCCACTCGGCATTGACGCTCTCGCGGGACCTCCAGGACATCGTGCCGGCGGATGCGGCCGATCGCCTGTTCGTCTCCGGAGACACGGTGCGGTTCCGCGCCGGCAGCCAGCCGGGCGATGTGCGAGCCCGGTATGAGGTCACCGATGCCCTCGGGCAGCGCGTCGCGGGTGACGTCACCTTCCAGGTGGTGCCCGTGGACGAGGCGGACAACGCCGCCCCCATGCCGCGCGATCTCACCGCGCGGGTCATCGCCGGCGGTGTCGTCCCGATCCCGGTTCCGCTGGACGGGATCGACCCCGAGGGCGATTCCGTCGAACTCGTGGGAATCGCCAGCGCCCCCACGCGCGGACGCGTGATCGCCACCGCCGACGATCGCATCGAGTACGAGGCGTTCCCCGATTCCGCGGGCACCGATCTGTTCACGTACCGGGTGCGCGATCGGCTCGGAGCCGAGGCCATCGCCACGGTGCGGGTGGGAATCGCCGGCGCGCTTCCCGACAATCAGCAGCCGTTCGCGGTGACCGACCACGTGATCGCGGCCCCGGAACGCGTGATCGATGTGAGTCCTCTCGACAACGACAGCGACCCCGATGGCGATACCCCGCTGTCGCTGATCGCCGACGCGCTCGTCGTGCCCACGGACATTCCCGGGCTGGAAGCACACGTAGACGGCTCACGCGTGGTCGTCACCACTCCCGCTCTCCCGGACGGCGAGAAGATCCGTACGGCGCTGCAGTACACCGTGCAGGACACCCGTGGTGCCACCGCCGTCGGCGTCATCGACCTCACCGTGGACAGCACGGTGCCGCTGCAGCCGCCGCTGGCTCGCGACGATCGCATCCGGCTCGAACAGGTCCCCGACGATCGCATCGTCTCGGTGGACGTCCGGGCGAACGACACCGACCCCGACGGGACGGGTGCCGCGCTGACGGTCTCCCTTCCTGAGGTGACCGACGCAGAGCTGCTCGCTGACCAGAGCGTACGTGTCACGGTGGGCACGCAGCGCCAGTTGATTCCGTACACGGTGACCGATGCCGACGGGCTGGAGGACTCGGCGTTCCTGTTCGTTCCCGCCGTCGACGACCTCCGACCCGAGCTGTCCGCCACGGCCGGCGCCGTCACCGTGCGTTCGGGCGAACTGGTCACTGTGGCGCTCGCGGACTACGTTCGGGCGGAGGGAGGTCTGTCCGTGATGATCGCCGATCGCGACCAGGTCTCGGCCCTGCACGATGACGGTAGCGGACTGATCGTCGACGATCGGACGCTCCAGTACCGTTCGCGGGCGGACTACTCCGGATCGGATGCACTCACGGTCCTCGTCACTGACGGCACTTCCGCCGACGACCCCGCCGGACGCACGGCGCTGTTGTCGATTCCCATCACCGTGGTGCCCACCGACGCGGCCAACACCCCGCCCACCTTCTCGGGCGCGACGATGACGATCCCGCGCGGCGAGGCACCCGCGACACTCTCCCTCACTGCTCTCACGCGTGATCCGGATGAGGGTGATCTCGCCGCCATGAGCTATGCCCTGGTGGGAGCGGCGCCTGCGGGGATCACCGCGGCGATCACCGGGGGAACGCTGTCGGTGTCGGCGGCAGCCGATGGCGTGGTGGGACTCGTCGGCAGCATCACGGTGACCGCTACCGACGGCAAGTCCGATCCCGTCGCCGCCACCTTCCAGCTTCGCACCACGCGGACCGAACGTCCGCTCGCCGTGGCCGTCGCCGACGTCATCAGCGACGCCGTCGCGGGCGTTGCGCGCACCATCGATGTCACCGCGAACGACACCAACCCCTACCCGGAGATCCCTCTGCGGGTCGTCGGCGTCACGCGCCTGGCGGGCGCGGGCTCCGTGTCATTCGCGGGTGCCGAGGTCACGGTGACGCCGGACGACGATTTCGTCGGGACGCTGACCGCGCGCTACCGCATCGCCGATGGTTCCGATGACGCGGCGCGGCAGGTCGACGGTCTGCTGACCGTGACGGTCCGTGATCGTCCGTCGGCGCCCGGCCGGCCGACCGTCGGAGGTCTCACCGAGAACTCCGTGGTGCTGTCCTGGAGCCCACCGGAGTCCAACGGGTCGCCCATCACCGGGTACACCGTCTCGTCGGAAGACGGCAGTGTCACCGTGCCGTGCGCATCCACGGCCTGCACGATCGGGTCCCTGCAGGCCGGGCGTGACTACCGCTTCCAGGTCACCGCGACGAACGCGGTCGGAACCTCTGCGGCCTCCGCGCTGTCCGACACGGTGCGGCCCGAGACTCGCCCCGATGCGCCCACACAGTTGTCCGTCACCGCGGCCGACGGCATGATCATCGCCGGGTGGGTGGCTCCGGGTGGCTCAGCGAGCGCCTACAACGTGGAGATCTCCCCGGCACCTCCGACCGGGAGCGCGCTGCAGACGGTCAGCGCGACCACCGCGACGTTCACCGGGCTGCAGAACGGCGTTCCCTACCGCTTCCGTGTGCAGGCGGTGACCGAGGCCGGGCTGAGTTCCGACTGGTCGGCGCAGTCCGGTCCGGTCACTCCCTCCGGTCCGCCCAGCGCGCCCGCAGCACCGACCGTCGTGGTTGGTGCTCCGCAGGACACGGGCGCAACGCTCACCGCGCAGTGGGCCGCCCCGGCGGCCAACGGCTCGCCGATCACCGGCTACCGGGTCACGGTGTTCCGTGGCGGCGCCGAGATCGAGCAGCTTTCCGCGACCACCACCTCCCTGCAGTATTACGCGGCCGGCACCCGGGAGCAGTACGCGTTCTCGGTCGTCGCCGTCAACGAGCGTGGATCGAGTCCTGCGAGCCCCCAGTCCGCACCGGTGAACGCCATCGCGACGCCCGGCCAGCCCACCGGAATCAGGCTCGTCTCCGGCGACAGCCAGGTGCGCGTGCAATCCTTCCCCGCGGTCGCGGGCAACGGCGCCGATCCCTCGCAGATCCAGTACGAGTACGCGCTCAACGGTGCCCCCTGGAAGCTCTTGCCGGACGGCACCCAGGGCGGCTCGATCGCGGCGAACAACGGCACGGTGTACTGGGTGCAGGTCCGTGCGGTCACCGTCGTGAACGGCAATCGGTATCCCGGACCGGCATCGGAGAGCTCGAACACGGTCGTCCCCTCCGGGCCGCCGGCTCCACCGAACGCGACCGCAGTAGTCGACGGCACCAACGTCACGCTCACCTGGTCGCCCGGCCGGAGCAACGGCGCCGCGGTGAACAACGTGCTGTGGCAGGTGACCGGCAGGCAGCTGATGACCGAGCTGCCCAGCGGATCCACCGTCGTGAACGTCGGTTGGGGTTTCGTCGGCTCGGTCAGCTTCTGGGCGGTCGACGCCGTCGGCGCAAAGGGGGAGCCGACCACCATTCAGATTCGCACGGGCGTGGACCCTGACGCGCCGATGCCGCTCACGCTGCGTCCCAACACCGCGATCACGCTGCCCGACGGACGAGCAGGGGAGAACATGTCGGTCCTGACCGGGGACACGGCGGGCATCGTCTTCTGGGACTGCATCGTGAACAACGCCTCGCTCATCCGCTACCAGCGCTCCCTGTCGCCGAACAGCGCCGAAAAGCTGCCCGAGTGCTACGGCGCAGTGGGGGATGAGATCTGGCTGGTGGCGGAGTGGGACTCATCTTCGCCATACTCCCCTCGGAGCTGGTCGAACGCCTGCATTGTCGGAGAAGGCTGCTCCACCACACCGAAGTCCGGCTGACACCGATCACCCGCTGCACCCACCCGATCCGACGAGCACCCCACCCGATCCAACAAGGACCTACCCGACATGTACGAAGAACACCCTCCCCCTGCGCCGGGCGACACTCCCGCCCCGATGAGTGAGGAGCAGGCCGCGTGGTTCGCCGATGCGTTCGCGCGCCTCGTCGCCCATGTCGGGCAGGCACTCATCGGAAAGTCCGACATCGTCGCCCTCGTGCTGCAGGCGATGCTCGCCGAAGGACACGTGCTCCTGGAGGACGCTCCCGGAACCGGCAAGACGAGTTTGGCGAAGGCGCTCGCTGCGACGGTGCAAGGGACGAGCAGCCGGATCCAGTTCACGCCGGACCTGCTGCCCAGCGACGTCACGGGCGTCACCATCTACGACCAGCGAACCCAGGAGTTCGAGTTCCACCGGGGGCCGGTGTTCGCCTCGATCGTGCTGGCGGATGAGATCAACCGTGCGTCGCCGAAGACGCAGTCGGCGCTGCTGGAGGTCATGGAGGAAGGGCGCATCACCATCGACGGCGTCGCCCACGCCGTGGGCCGTCCCTTCCTCGTCCTCGCCACGCAGAACCCCATCGAGACCGCGGGCACCTATCGGCTCCCGGAGGCGCAGCTGGATCGCTTCCTGGTGAAGACCTCCATCGGCTACCCCGATCTCGATGCCACCGAGCAGATCCTCAGTGGCACGGGCACACGCGACTCCCAGCGAACGCTGTCCACCATGATCACCACCGACGCCGTGTCGGATATGGCAGAGCTCGCCGCGACCGTCCATGTCGAACCCGCCGTGCTGCGCTATGTCGCGATGCTCGCCGAAGCCACGCGTGACCACGGCTCGGTGCGTCTCGGTGTGTCCGTGCGCGCCGCCATCGCGATGGTGCGGATCGCGCGGGTGCGGGCAGCGTCGCTCGGGCGGCACTACGTGATCCCCGACGACATCAAGGCGCTTCTCGGCCCTGTGTGGCAGCACCGTATCGTGCTCGACCCCGAAGCCGAATACAGCGGCATGACCGCCGACGCCGTGCTGGCGCGCGTGATCACGACCGTGGATGCTCCGCTGCATCGGAACTCCCCGGAATGACCGCCACGCCGTCTCGTCCTGCAGACGCTCGCCGCACCCGCAACCCGTGGGCGCGGCCGACTCGTGCTGAGCTCGACGACACGGCGACCCCGACCGGAGACACCACCCACTCGCGACGCACGCGCGTGACATCTGCGGCGGCCACCCTTCGTACCGTGCGCCCCCTGGGCTGGCTGCTGCTGGCGTGCTCGCTCGGGGTCGGGGTGGGGGCCGTTCTGCTCGGATGGGCAGAGTTCGCGACCGCAGCGCTGGTGGCCGCGCTGGTCGTGATCCAGTCGGCGCTGTTTCTCATCGGCCGCACCGCTTATGACATCCGGATCGCGCTCAACCGCTCGCGAGTGGTCGCGGGAGAGCGGGCCTACGGCAGTCTCACGGTGACGAACCCGACCGCGCGCACATTGCCGCCGGCACGGCTCGTGCTCCCCGTCGGACCGGGCCGCGGTGCCTTCGACGTCCCTCGTATGTCGGCGGGAGAGACACGCGACGATCTCTTCTCCATCCCCACGACCGTGCGCGGCACACTCGCGGTCGGACCGGTGAGCGTGCTGCGCGGCGACCCGCTGGGTCTGTTCGAGCGGATCTCGCACCGGGACGATGCCCACACCCTGTACGTCCACCCCGTCACTGTTGCGCTCACGGGGCTGTCGCTCGGTCGAGTGCGCGACCTCGAAGGACTCGCGACCTCCGACCTCTCCCGCGACGACGTCTCCTTCCACGCGCTGCGCGAGTACTCCCCGGGCGATGATCTCCGTCACGTGCACTGGCGTTCTTCCGCGCGGGTCGGTGAACTCCTGGTTCGTCAGTACGAGGAGACCCGCCGATCCCGCTTCGTCGTCGGGCTGAGTACGCACCCCGACGACTACAGCGACCCCGACGAATTCGAACTCGCCGTGAGCATCGCCGCGTCCTTCGGTATGCACGCGCTCGCCGACTCGCGCGATCTCGCTGTATTGATGCGGGAGCGCGTGCTCACCGACACCAGCGAGGGGCGGTTGCTGGATGAGTTCTCGCTCATCTCGCTCTCTCCGGCCCGCGGTGGCGGAATCGACGCGCTCGCGGTGCGTATCGCGCCGCACGCGAATCAGGCGGCCCTGGTGGTTCTGGTCTGCGGAGCACAGGCATCCCCGGCTGTGCTGCAAGCCGCGTGCGGTCGCATGCCCGTCGGTGTGCGCACACTCGTCGTCGTCGCCGACCCTGAGGCAGACAGCATCAGGCGACGCGTGGGGGCGGCCGACGTCGTTCATGTCCCCACCCTTGAGGACCTTCCCCGCGCTGTTCGACGGGTGCTGTCATGACCCCCGCCCGCGACGCGCGTGTACGGCCGCGGGATCGGCGGACGGTGATCGATCTCGTCGCGATCATCCTGCTGTGCGGAACGATCGGATGGGGCTTCCAGCCCGTTTTCGACGGCTTCGGCTTTCTCGTACCGGTCGGGATCGGCACCGCCCTCGGGATCGCCATCGCCCTGCTCGCCGCAGCCCGCCGGTGGCCGCTCCCACTCGTCACCCTTGCGACGATCGTGGGCTACTTTCTGATCGGCGCACCCGCGGCGCTGCCGACGACAACATTGTTCGCCATCCCCACGGTGGACAGCTTCTTCGCGCTCGCCACGGGGGCGGTGACCGCATGGAAGGCGTTCGTCACCGCAGGGCTGCCGTTGGACATCGCCGAGCACGCGCTGGTGCCGTTCATCCTGATGCTCGTCTGCGCGGTGACGTCGACATCTCTGGCGTTGCGGCTGCGATCGGCGGCATGGACTCTGATCCCGCTCGGCCTCAGCGCCACAGCGGTGGCTCTGTTCGGTGCTCGTACCGCGGCACTGCCGGTGTACGTCGGGGCTGGATTCGCGGTGGTCGTGATCGCGTGGCTGGGCATCCGCCACGCCCTGGATCCGTCACGGCACCTGCTCCAGGCCGCAACCGAGACCACGGCCGTTCATCTGCGCGCCGTTCGTCGTCAGCGGATGGTGGCATCGGCGGCGGTCCTCCTCGTCGCTCTGGTGGGGGGATCCGTCGGCGGGGCGGTTCTCTTCGACGGCGGTCGCACCGATCGCGTCGTCGCGCGGGACCACGTTGTGCCACCACTCAACCCCTACGACTACACGAGTCCGCTGCAGTCGTTCCGCGCCTACATACGAGATCATGCCGACACCGCGCAGTTCACGGTCACGGGTCTTCCGGCGGGAGCTCGCGTCCGCTTGGCGGCGTTGGACGCTTATGACGGGCTCGTGCTGCACGCCTCCGATGACGTCGTCTCTGGTTCGGGACGGTTTCTCCCGCTGTCCGCCGGGGATCCGGAGGCGACGTCGCTGACACGTGTGGACGTGCTCGTCGGCGACTACACCGGCATCTGGCTGCCGACCGTGGGTGCCGTGCAGCAGCTCACCTACGACGGTGAAGCAGTGCCGACCGATGCGTCGATGCGGCGCAGCACCTTCTACAACGATCAGACGCAGACCGCGCTGAACACCAGCGGTTTGACACCTGGCGTGGCCTACACGCTCGAGACGACGATCCCACCGCTGCCGTCGCAGACCTCCCTCGCGGACGCGCAGTTCGCGTCGGAGCGCATCCCACCGGCGACCAACGTGCCCGAGGACATCGCGGCTCTCGCAACGCAGGCCACCGCCGACGCCGTCACGCCGCTGGAGAAGGTGGAGGCGCTGGCCGGTTGGCTGTCGTCGACGGGCTACTTCAGCCATGGCCTCGAGGGCGATGCACCGTCGCTCTCCGGGCACGGCGCCGTCCGCCTGCACGACTTCCTCAGCGACGACCCTATGGTCGGAGACGATGAACAGTACGCGGTGACCATGATGCTGATGGCGACGCAACTCGGCATCCCCGCCCGGGTGGTCATGGGCTGGTACCCCTCGGGCGATGCTGCAGGGCTCGATCCGTTCGTCGCGACCGGTGACAACCTGCACGCCTGGGTCGAGGTCGCCTTCGCCGGCCACGGATGGGTCGCCTTCGACGCGGCACCGCCGCCGGACAAGGTGCCGCGGGAGTCCGCTCCGCGGCCACGGACCGATCCCAAGCCTCAGGTTCTGCAGCCTCCGATTCCGCCGCAGGAGGCCGTCGACGACACCCCGACCGCGCCGCACGATCACGATAGCGGTGACGAGAAGGAAAAGCCGGAGGAGACGCTCACCGACTGGGCACCGATCATCCTCACGGCGGCGGGTGTCGGTGCGGGAACAGTGCTTCTCACGCCGCTGGTCATTGTGCTGCTCGTCAAGGCGATCCGGCGGCGGCGGCGTCAGCGGTCGCCCAGCGCGCCCGCGCGCATCGCCGGCGGCTGGGACGAGATCGTGGATCGCGCCGTCGACCTGCGTGCTCCGGTTCACGGCGGCGCCACTCGTATCGAGACGGCGCAGGCGCTGCAGCGGGCCTTCCCGGAGGTCGCGGTCGTCCCGCTCGCGCGTCGTGCCGATGCGAGCATCTACGGGCCGGTGCCTGTCGATGCCGTCGAGGCGGCGGCGTTCTGGCAGGAAGCCGGAAGAGTTGTCCACGGAATGCGCAGCTCGGTCGGTCGTGGTCGTCGGATGCGTGCGAGGATCAGTCTGCGTTCCGTGATCGGCGCGCGGGGGCGAACACGCGGTGGTGAGGGGCCCGACGACGACACGTCCGCACGATCTGCGGCAGCTGGAAGGGGGCGAGGATGACGCAGCGGCAAGCCGCCGGCATCGCTCGTCGGGTTCTGGCGTGCGTGATCGACGCGGTGATTCCCGCGATCCTCATCGGGGGAATCGCAACGGCGATGATCCTGGCGGGCACCGGGCACACGCGACTGGTGGTCGCGGCTGTCGCCGCGGCCTGGCTGCTCGTGCACAGCGCTCTCCAGGCCGGGAAGGGCTCACTCGGGATGCGCGTCGTCGGCATCCGACTCATCGGCGCGCATGATCTTCGCCCCGTCGGCTTCGCCCGTGCGCTCGCGCGAAACGCCGTCTTTCTCGTGCTCTGCGCTGTGGTGATCGGATTCTTCACTCCGCTGTTCGACCGCAGGGGTGGGCGTGGCTGGCACGACCGGATCGCGGCGGCGTCGATGGTGCAGCAGAACAGGCGGATGCCGGTGGTGCCGCCCGTGCTGCAGGAAGAGAAGCGCGCCGAGGAGTGGCTCGCAGGAGTCAGCGTTGAGGCGAGCCCGGTCGAGCCGATCCGCGATGTGCCCGTGTCCCGCGTCAGCCGTTACCTCACGACCGAACCTCCGGAGCGGACGGGTGTGGTCATCGAGAGCGTTCCCGGCATCACCGATGATCGGGTGCGGGCCGAGCGGGCGCGCGCCCGGAACGCGAGGCGGGCGCGGGGCGAGCAGCTGAGCTCCCTGGCACCCGTGCAGGCCGCGCGAGGTGAGCGTCCTCGAGCCGCCGATGAGCCGCCCGCCATCACGCGTCCTCCTGCGCCGCCGCTCACGATCACGCCGCGCTCCGGGCGCGCGCCACGACCCGCCATCGTCGTCTCCCCGCCCGCCCGTGATCTGCGCCCCACCCCAGAAGTTGCCCCGGATGCGCCGCGGAGCGACTCCACGCGGGTGCCCGCGGTGACGCTGTCGGGTCCCTCGGCGGCGGAGACCGTCACCGTGCAGCTGCTCCAGAACGCATCGGCCTTCGTCACCATCATGTGGGATGACGGCACACTGTGCGAGGTGGAGCGGGAGACGGTGTTCGGACGCAATCCGATCGGTCAGGACGACGACGGGCTCGCGGTCGTCTTCGACGATTCGCTCTCGCTGTCGAAGTCGCACTTCCGCGTGCAGCGCGACGGTGCCGACATCGGGCTGGTCGATCTGCACTCGACGAACGGCGTGCGAATCCGCCGCGAAGGCGTGACCACGGCGGTCGTACCGGGGGAGTTCACCCGGCTCCAGACCGGTGATCTGCTTGAGATCGGCTCGCGCCGCGCTCGCGTGGAGGTGACATCGTGACCGCCGCCGCTCCCATCATCGTGGACTGGGCCTCCGCCACGCACCCGGGTCTGCGCCGACGCAGCAACGAGGATTCGCACATCGCCCAGCCGCCGCTGTTCCTGGTGGCGGACGGCATGGGCGGCCATGCCGCGGGAGATGTGGCGAGCGGCATCGTCGTCGCCGAGTGCGCGCGCCTCACCGCACAGTCATCCGTGTCCGTGGATCAGCTTCAGAGCGCGCTGACGAGAGCACGGGTGCGCGTGGAACAGGTCGGCGGAGCTGGGCGGCCCGCGGGAAGCACGCTGACCGGAGTCGCGGTGTCGGACGTGGACGGCGTCGGCTACTGGCTGATCGCCAATGTGGGCGACTCGCGCACCTACCGGCTGGCGGACGGCCGTCTGACGCAGATCACCGTGGATCACTCGATGGTGCAGGAACTCATCGCGAGCAGCCGTCCTGACCTCGCCGCCCGAACCGCGCGGAACGTCATCACCCGTGCGATCGGCGCAGGCAGCGACGGGATCGCCGACATCTGGATGATTCCAGCGACGCCTGGTGACCGACTGCTGGTGTGCAGCGACGGGCTCACCAGCGAGGTCAGTGACGACCTGATCGCCACGATCCTCACCAGCACGACGGACCCGCGCAGCGCGGTCACACATCTCATGTCTGCGGCACTCCACGGAGCGGCCGCCGTAGACGAACCGCCGGCCGGGGGTCGGGACAACATCACGGTGATCGTCGTCGACGCTCGCGATGTGTCGCTGTCCGAAGAGGACGAAGACACAGCACCGGGCACCCGCTGGGGCGGGGCGCAGAGGGTGCGGCCCGTCGCGTCCTCGTCGACATCATGGGGAATGGGACAGGGCGAGAGCCCACATCTGGGGAAGGACTCATCACGATGAGCACACACACGACCATCGGCGCCCTGCAGTACGCCACCGGCGACTGGTACGTCGTCGCGAAGGAGAACGGCTTCGTTCTCCTTCCGGGCCAGGTGACCGTCGCCACCCTCGAGCGGGTGTGGACGGCACTGGACTCCGGTCGCATCGCTGCCGTGATCGACGCGATGACGGCCACGGCCGGCGCACCGCTGTCCGCCGTCCCTCCGTTCGCCATTGCAATCCGCCACGGCGCGGACCTGCGGATCGCGGTGCGCGGTGACGTCCGCGTCGTCTACGACGATGGCACCCGTCAGGAACTCATCACCGGTGGACGCATGGAGACCTGGGTGGAGCAGGAACTGCCCGCCCACGTGGCGCTGCTGGTCACGCCGCCGGAGTCGCAGATCGATGAGACGCTGCTGCCGCTGGTCTCCGGTATCGCACGCACCGGCCTGGTCGCGGTGGGCACGCAGGAGCACCCGACCGAAACCGCCGCCGGTGCCGCATCCGTCGGGACGACAGCAGATGCCGCGGCCATCGACGCGCCCACCCCGACTGACGCCGAACCGAGCGACCCGGACCAGCAGGAGGGCGCTTCGGATGATCATGCCGCGGACGGTAGCGCGGTGGACGACGGTGAGGGAGAGGGCGGTGGCACCGAGCTCGACGGCACCGAGCTCGATGGTGCCGAGGCCGAAGACGGCGCCCTGGACGAGGGCATCACAGAAGACGATGCCACGGATCAACTCGAGGATGACGCCCGCGACACCGAAGCCGGCGCGGATGCTGGCGAACACGCGGTCGCCGAAGAGCAGGGTGACCCGACGACCGGGCACCACGACATGACCCCACACGGTGTCACCGGTGATCACGATGGCCACACGGTCGAGCAGTCCTTCCTGGATGCCGCGCGTGCGGCCGGCATGGTGCCGGACACCGACCCCGATGCGGCGCAGACTTCGGCCGGCTTCCTGGACGCCCCCGACTTCTTTGCGGAGTTCGGTATCGACCTCGACGGCGATCGCACCCCGGCCACGGGGCGGGTGGTCCTGTCGACCGGCGCGGTTCTCGGGCTCGATCGTCCGCTCATCGTGGGACGCCGCCCGCGGATCGACCAGGGTACGAGCGACGACATCCCCGAGCTCATCACCGTTGCCAGCCCGACGCACGACATCTCCCGCAATCACGTCGAGATCCGTCGGGATGGTGAGGCGATGACGGTCACCGACCTCAACACCACGAACGGCACGATGCTGCTGCGCGAGGGCGACGGCCCCTTGCGACTGCACCCGGGAGAGCCCACCATGGTGCTCTCCGGGGACGTGCTGGACATCGGTGACGACGTGACGCTCAGGTTCGAGGACATTCCGTGAGTTCCCGACGTCGCGCGGCACCGCCACCCGAGCTTCCCGGCTACACCTTCGTGGAGCTGATCGGTTCGGGTGGGTTCGCCGACGTCTATCTCTTCGAACAGCACATGCCTCGGCGGCGAGTGGCCATCAAGGTGCTGCACACCGACCGTATGAGTCGGTCCGCGCTCGCGGAGTTCGCCGCCGAGGCCAATGTGATGGCGATGCTGTCCACGCACCCCTCGATCGTCACCGTGTACGGCGTGGGGCAGGCCCCGGACGGGCGTCCGTACCTTGTGATGGAGTATGCCCCGCGTCCGACGTTGCAGGCGCGATACCGGGTCCGTCCGCTGTCGGTGTCGGAGACCCTGCGCGTCGGGATCATGATCGCGGCTGCCGTCGAGACCGTGCATCGTGCCGGCGTGATGCATCGCGATATCAAGCCGGCCAACGTGCTGTTCACGGAGTACGACCATCCGGCTCTCACAGACTTCGGCATCGCATCGACCTCAGCGCTGGAGACCGCCGCCGGTCTCTCGATCCCCTGGTCCGCGCCCGAGATGTTCGCCGATCAGCCGTTCGGCGGTCCCGAAGCCGATATCTACGCGCTCGCGGCCACGCTCTACACCGTGCTCGCCGGTCACAGCCCGTTCGAGGCTGAGCGTGCCGCCAACAGTCTTGAACTGATCGACCGGATCGAGCGGACGCCGGCGCAGCCGGTTCCGCGTTCGGACGTGCCTGCCTCGCTGCAGAGAACGCTGTTGCGAGCGCTGTCGAAGTCGCCCGCGGCCCGCCACTCGACGGCACTCGCCTTCGCGCGTGCGTTGCAGAAGGTGCAGATCGAGCTGTCGATGGCGGTCACCGTGATTGACATCATCGACGACGCACCGGATCGTCAGGACGAGGACGCCGAAGCCGACGGCCTGACCCGCGTGCGCAGCGTCACGAGCATCACGCCCCGCGCCGGGGAAGCCGCGCTGGCGCCTCCCCACTCCGGTGCTGATCCTGTCGACGTTCCCGCCCCGCGTGCTGCCGTGGACGTCGAACCGCGACAGCTTCGCCGTCGCACGTCCTCCGCGGCACCGTCCCTCTGGTCGAAGCCGTGGGGACGGGTGGCCATCATCACCTCGGCGGTCGCCCTCCTCGCGGCGGTCACTGCCGCGAGCATCCTCGCGGCGTCCGTTCGCGTCCCGGATCCGTCACCGAGTGCGGCACCGCAGAACATCGTCGTGTCGGCTGTTCCCGCACCCGAGGATGTCGCCGGTCGTGTCGAGGGCGATGCGGTGGTGTTCACGTGGACGAATCCGGACGCTCTTCCCGGCGACCGCTACCTGTGGAATCTGGTGAGCGCAGGTCGCGACGAGGAGTCGGAGATCGTGGATACACCCACGGTTACGGTGCCGCGCGGCAGTGCCGTCCAGGTATGCATCGCCGTCAGTATCCTGCGAGACAACGGCGCCGCGAGCACCGAGCCCGCGCGCATCTGCGCGCCCTGAACGGGAGCGGCGAGGCGTTTCGGCAGCCCGCGATCTACCGAACGGCGTCCGCGAGGTGCTTCGCCCCGTGGCTGAGCACCTTGATGATGATGCCGCGGCGACGCAGTTCCGCCATCGTCCGCTGTTCCTCGGAGAGATCGCGACCGAGCGCGTGAACTGAGGAGATCACCAGGACGTCACCGCGTCGGAGGGTACCGAAGAACCGGGTGAGCCGCTGCTCCCAGGACTCCAGCGTCTCCGGAGCCGGGTGTCGGAATCCCTCGATGGGCACGCCGAAACGGGAGAGGTCTTCGCGCTGGTCGATGAGGGAAGGCATGTCGTCACGCACCACCACGAGCCCCACCAGTCGTGACCCTTCGGGGCGAGCCCGCCACCACGTGCTGTCCGACTGCAGTTCCGAGAAGCACTTGGGACACTCCGCAGCCGTGTGCGCCACCGGAATCAGCCCCGTGTCGTTGCCGAAGTCCGTGCCCGCCGTCGCGCCGTCCGTCATGTCCTTCTCCGTCGTTCGTCGTGTGCTCCCATTGTGCCTGACACCACCGACATTGCACCCGGGGTGAAGCGTCGGAGCCGGGGCGCCCCTGTCGTCATCCCTCCGGGAGGTGCGCGCGGATGCTGAGCTCCTCGGCGTCCAATCCCTCCAGCACCCGCCGCAGCATCGCCGTGCTGTAGCGACCGTTCGAACGTGCTGACGTGAGCCGCTGCCGCTGCGCCTGAATGATCACGAGACGGATCGCGCGCAGCTCATCCATGGTGGCGCCCTCCGCCTCATTGGGCGGGGCGACCATGCGCTCACGCGCCGCGGCCAACAGCTCGGGGTCGAACGGACGGCCGTCCTCACGATGCAGGTCGGGGTTCGCGAGCGCCTTCGATGCCGCCTCACGCAGGGAAGCGTTCAGCTCGGCGAGCCGCTCGGCGTAGTCTGCGTCATCCCTTGCTCCGGTCAGCCCCAGGGCCCGAATGAGCGGTTTGATCGTGGAACCCTGCACGAGGAGCGTGCCGACGGCCACCAGGAAGGCGATCAGGATGAGCAGGCTGCGGTTCGGGGTGTCCTGCGGCAGCGTCTGCGCCGCTGCCAGGGTCACCGCGCCGCGCATCCCCGCCCAGACGATGAGCGTGCCCTCACGCCAGCCCAGCTGGGACGACTCGAGGTACGCGATATCGCCGAGCGATCGGGAGATGCGCCGGCGGAAGCTCGCCAGGCGGCGCTCGGGATTCCGGGCCCCGCGCTCGGCGACCTGCTCGACCGTGACGTTCTGGAACCGATCGCGGGCCTGTTCCAGATGCGGGCGGATCGTCTCACCGCGCTTCGCTCGCCGTCCCTGCAACCACACCAGCGGAATCACGTAGAGGGTTCGCATCCCCATGATTACGAGGAAGGCGAGCAACGCGAGGAAGGCGGCGTTGCCGAGGATGTCCTCGTCACCGCTGTTGATCACGGAGCTGAGCTCCAGGCCCATGATGAGGAAGACCGCTCCCTCGAGCATCAGCTCGATCGTGCGCCAGTTCACGCGGTCGCTCAGTCGCTGCTCGGCGGTGAAGTATCGAGCGGCGCCCTGACCCGTGACGATGCCGGCCACCACGGCGGCGACGAGGCCCGAGCCACCGAGGTGCTCGCTCGGGAGGTAGGCGACGTACGGGACCACGAAGCTGATGGCGGTGGCGGCCGTGGTCGACGGGATCCACGCGCGAACCCGCAGGTTCACCCAGCCGACGATTCCACCGATTCCGACGGCGATCACCACAGCCCAGCTGAACGTTCCGATGCTGCCCCAGAGTGCGAACGGCGCGGCGGCAGCGGCGATCGCCGTCTTGAGGAGCACGAGCGCGGTGGCGTCGTTGAGCAGGCTCTCGCCCTCCAGCATCGTCACCACACGGGGCGAGGTGCCGAGCTTCTTCACGATCGAGGTGGCGACGGCATCCGTCGGACTCAGCACGGCACCGAGCGCCACGCCGACCGCGAACCCGACGTCAGGGATCAGGAGGCTGAAGACGAGTCCGAGTACCAAAGACGAAAGCAGCACCAGCAGGACCGAGAGTCCGCCGATCGCACTGAAATCTCGGCGGAACTCCATCGCGGGAAGAGACACGGCGGCGGCGTACAGGAGAGGCGGCAGGATGCCGATGAGGATCCAGTCCGGCGGCAGGTACAGATTCGGAGTCCCCGGAATCAGCGTGATCCCGATGCCGAGCGCGACCAGCACGAGAGGTCCGGCGACGCCCACCTTCGGTGCCAGCGCCGTCACCAGCGCGATGATCAGGATCCCCGCGACGACGAGGATGATCGTCAGGTCGAGATCGATCTGAGCGAACAAGGGGATGAGATGGTCGATCTCGGGGAAGTTGGACAGGGGCGTGAACATGTGGACCCTCCTCCCGAGGCGTCTGCGGAAAGGGCATCGCACACGCCGACCTCTTCAGTTTAGAGGGGCGCTCGTGGCGGGAACCGCCTCGTGCCGGCGCAGAATGTGTGTGCATCGTTCCGTGCGATGGGGCCTCGGGCGAGTACCTTTGACCCATGACGTTCAACCCCAATGCTGATGTCAGCGACAACACCGCGCAGCGTCGCGGCGGTGGCCGTCGTACCGGCATGGTGGTGGGAGGCGGAGCAGTCGGCCTCGGAGCCATCGTGGTGGCGCTGGTGGCGATCCTCACGAACGGTCAGGTGGATCTCAGTGGGATCGTCGGCACGGGTGGGCAGACCCAGCAGCAGGAAGCGGCACCCACGGTTGGTGCTATCGCCGACTGCAAGACGGGTGCCGATGCCAACGCGAATGACGACTGCCGCCTCGCTGCTTCCACCCTGTCACTCGACAAGTTCTGGGCTGCCAACATGGACGGCTACGTCAAGCCCACCGCGGTGATCTACGAGGGCACGACGGAGTCGGCGTGCGGCACCGCCAGCAATCAGATGGGCCCGTTCTACTGCCCGCCGGATCAGGGCGTCTACATCGATCCGTCGTTCTTCGAGATCATGCGCCAGCAGTTCGGCGCCGGCGCTGGGGACCTCGCTCAGGTCTACGTTCTGGGTCACGAGTACGGCCACCACGTGCAGAACCTCATCGGCATCATGGAGCAGTATCCGAACAACGGCACCGGTGCCGACAGCAACAGCGTGCGCACAGAATTGCAGGCGGACTGCTTCGCCGGCGGGTGGATCAAGGACCTCACGCTGACGAAGGACAAGAACGGCGAGCCCTACTTCCTGGAGCCCACCGAGGCGCAGATCAAGGACGCGCTGGACGCTGCCGCAGCCGTGGGAGATAACAACATTCAGAGCCGCAGCGGGTACGTGAACCCGGACACCTGGACGCACGGTTCCAGCGAGCAGCGCCAGACCTGGTTCTGGACGGGATACCAGCAGGGCATCAACGCCTGCGACACTTTCGACGGCCCGCTCTGAGAGCACCGCTCCGAGGAGCGACGATGACCGGTGCGCGCCGACAGCGCACCAGTGGGGGAACGACATGACTGACGAGCAGGGCTTCGACGAAGACCTCTACCCGGCGATCGAGCCGTATGAGACGGGTCAGCTGCTGGTGGGCGACGGCCATCGCATCTACTGGGAGCAGAGCGGCAATCCCGAGGGAAAGCCCGTGGTATTCGTCCACGGCGGCCCGGGATCCGGTACCTCGCCGTGGCAGCGACGCTTCTTCGACCCGGAGAAGTATCGCATCGTGCTGTTCGACCAGCGCGGTGCCGGTAAGTCCACACCGCACGCGAGTGATCCCAGCGCCGACATGCGTCACAACACCACGTGGCACCTGGTGGCGGACATGGAGCTGCTGCGCAAGAACCTCGGAATCGCTGCGTGGCAGGTGTTCGGTGGGTCCTGGGGATCCGCCCTTGCCCTCGCCTACGCGCAGACACACCCCGATGCGGTGACTGAGCTGGTGCTCCGGGGGATCTTCACGCTGCGGCGTGAGGAGCTGGAGTGGTTCTACGAGGGTGGCGCCGCTGCGGTGTTTCCCGACTACTGGCGCGCATACGAGGAGCAGATCCCTCCGGTGGAGCGCAACCGCATGATCGAGGCCTACCACCGCCGACTCTTCGACTCGGACCCGGCGGTGCATCTGCCCGCGGCGGTGGCGTGGTCGCAG
Source organism: Microbacterium gorillae (assembly GCF_050990725.1). Taxonomy (GTDB): domain Bacteria; phylum Actinomycetota; class Actinomycetes; order Actinomycetales; family Microbacteriaceae; genus Microbacterium; species Microbacterium gorillae_A. The sequence continues at coordinate 4,113,348 of NZ_CP158844.1, read as the reverse complement.
TGGGAGGCCGGCACCGTCAACCTCCTCCGAGACCAGGACGCCGTTGACGACATGGCTGATGCGGCCCGAGCGGTAGCGTTCGCGCGTATCGAGAACCACTTCTTCATGCACGGCGGATGGTTTCGCGAGAACCAGCTCATCGATGACGCCGCACACATCCGACACATCCCTACGGTGATCGTGCAGGGGCGCTACGACATGTGCACGCCGATGATGACGGCATGGGCTCTGCGTGAGGCGATGCCGGAGGCGGAGTTCATCGTGGTTCCGGATGCCGGTCACTCGGCCGCTGAACCCGGCACGCGTCGCGCGCTGCGCGCGGCCTGTGATCGGTTCGCGTCCTGAGCCGGTGCGCGACACGCCCGTTGTTCATCGGGATTTGTCGTGTGCGTGGGTTCCGCGTAGGTTAGTTCTTGTTCGCCCCACAGGGTAGAGCGGAGGGCCTTCGGGTCCGGCTCCCCTCAAGCTGGTGAACGATCCCCTTCGATGATGATCCTGGCGCTGTTGTGTCGGGGTTGTTGTTGTGGGTGGTTGCCTGGACTGTGGCTTGCGGCGTGTCGGTTTGACGTGTTGCTGGTTCTGGTCTAGGTTAGAGAAGTTGCCCCGCAGCGAAGCCCGGAAGGGTGGTGTGTGGGAGTATCCGATCCTTGAGAACTCAACAGCGTGCACTTGTCAAATGCCAAATAACCTCGTCGGTCGAGCTTTTTGTTCGGCCGGGTGAGATTCCTTTGGATCAATTTATGGTTGTCAGTTTTGACATCCTTTTTTGGTCAGTTTCAAACTCGCAATGCTTCCGGCCTTTTTCCGGTTGGGGTGTTGCAGCTGTTTTTTCACGGAGAGTTTGATCCTGGCTCAGGATGAACGCTGGCGGCGTGCTTAACACATGCAAGTCGAACGGTGAAGCAGAGCTTGCTCTGTGGATCAGTGGCGAACGGGTGAGTAACACGTGAGCAACCTGCCCCGGACTCTGGGATAAGCGCTGGAAACGGCGTCTAATACCGGATACGAGACAAGACGGCATCGTCATTGTCTGGAAAGATTTTTTGGTCTGGGATGGGCTCGCGGCCTATCAGCTTGTTGGTGAGGTAATGGCTCACCAAGGCGTCGACGGGTAGCCGGCCTGAGAGGGTGACCGGCCACACTGGGACTGAGACACGGCCCAGACTCCTACGGGAGGCAGCAGTGGGGAATATTGCACAATGGGCGAAAGCCTGATGCAGCAACGCCGCGTGAGGGATGACGGCCTTCGGGTTGTAAACCTCTTTTAGCAGGGAAGAAGCGAGAGTGACGGTACCTGCAGAAAAAGCGCCGGCTAACTACGTGCCAGCAGCCGCGGTAATACGTAGGGCGCAAGCGTTATCCGGAATTATTGGGCGTAAAGAGCTCGTAGGCGGTTTGTCGCGTCTGCTGTGAAATCCCGAGGCTCAACCTCGGGCCTGCAGTGGGTACGGGCAGACTAGAGTGCGGTAGGGGAGATTGGAATTCCTGGTGTAGCGGTGGAATGCGCAGATATCAGGAGGAACACCGATGGCGAAGGCAGATCTCTGGGCCGTAACTGACGCTGAGGAGCGAAAGGGTGGGGAGCAAACAGGCTTAGATACCCTGGTAGTCCACCCCGTAAACGTTGGGAACTAGTTGTGGGGTCCATTCCACGGATTCCGTGACGCAGCTAACGCATTAAGTTCCCCGCCTGGGGAGTACGGCCGCAAGGCTAAAACTCAAAGGAATTGACGGGGACCCGCACAAGCGGCGGAGCATGCGGATTAATTCGATGCAACGCGAAGAACCTTACCAAGGCTTGACATATACGAGAACACTCTGGAAACAGAGGACTCTTTGGACACTCGTATACAGGTGGTGCATGGTTGTCGTCAGCTCGTGTCGTGAGATGTTGGGTTAAGTCCCGCAACGAGCGCAACCCTCGTTCTATGTTGCCAGCACGTTATGGTGGGAACTCATGGGATACCGCCGGGGTCAACTCGGAGGAAGGTGGGGATGACGTCAAATCATCATGCCCCTTATGTCTTGGGCTTCACGCATGCTACAATGGCCGGTACAAAGGGCTGCAATACCGTGAGGTGGAGCGAATCCCAAAAAGCCGGTCCCAGTTCGGATTGAGGTCTGCAACTCGACCTCATGAAGTCGGAGTCGCTAGTAATCGCAGATCAGCAACGCTGCGGTGAATACGTTCCCGGGTCTTGTACACACCGCCCGTCAAGTCATGAAAGTCGGTAACACCTGAAGCCGGTGGCCTAACCCTTGTGGAGGGAGCCGTCGAAGGTGGGATCGGTAATTAGGACTAAGTCGTAACAAGGTAGCCGTACCGGAAGGTGCGGCTGGATCACCTCCTTTCTAAGGAGCATCTGAGGACTCCGGTCCTCCAGAACCCAGATCGAGAGCGAATGTTTCTCGCTGGGAGCTCATGGGTGGAACATTTGACATGCCGTCAGCGCAGCTGACTCCAGTTAGTACGGTCTTCGGATCTGGAACGGTGGGGGATGCTAGCAGGCGGCTGCACGCTGTTGGGTCCTGAGGGACCGGATGTGATCCGTATGGATTGCTTCATTCCTCTGGGCTTCTGCTGATTCTGACCGTGTGTCGGGGGAGGTGGGAGTACCGCCCGTACTTTGAGAACTACACAGTGGACGCGAGCATCTTAAAGATGATCCGTATGGGTTTCGGCCCGTGTGGATTGTTTTTTGAAAGTGTCAGATCTTTGGATCTGATCATTTCTTAACTCATGTATTCAAGTCTTTAAGAGCAAACGGTGGATGCCTTGGCATCTGGAGCCGAAGAAGGACGTAGCAATCTGCGATAAGCCTCGGGGAACTGATAAGCAAGTTTTGATCCGAGGGTGTCCGAATGGGGAAACCCCGCTGGGCGGCGTGCCGACCTAGTGACTCCCGCCTGAATATATAGGGCGGGTAGAGGGAACGTGGGGAAGTGAAACATCTCAGTACCCACAGGAAGAGAAAGCAACCGCGATTCCGTTAGTAGTGGCGAGCGAAACCGGATCAGGCTAAACCTTGCGTGTGTGATAGCCGGCAGGTGTTGCACGTTGGGGGTTGTGGGACTCACCGGAAGTTTCTGCCGAGACTTCGACGTGACAGTAGCGTATAGACGAATGGTTTTGAAAGGCCAGTCATAGAGGGTGCCAACCCCGTAGTCGAAATGCGTGTATTGGCGTGGAGAGTATCCCAAGTAGCACGGGGCCCGAGAAATCCCGTGTGAATCTGTCAGGACCACCTGATAAGCCTAAATACTCCCAGATGACCGATAGCGGACAAGTACCGTGAGGGAAAGGTGAAAAGTACCCCGGGAGGGGAGTGAAATAGTACCTGAAACCGTTTGCTTACAAACCGTTGGAGCACCCCTGGTAGGTGTGACAGCGTGCCTTTTGAAGAATGAGCCTGCGAGTTAGTGATACGTGGCGAGGTTAACCCGTGTGGGGTAGCCGTAGCGAAAGCGAGTCTGAATAGGGCGATTGAGTCGCGTGTCCTAGACCCGAAGCGAAGTGATCTATCCATGGCCAGGTTGAAGCGACGGTAAGACGTCGTGGAGGACCGAACCCACTTAGGTTGAAAACTGAGGGGATGAGCTGTGGATAGGGGTGAAAGGCCAATCAAACTTCGTGATAGCTGGTTCTCTCCGAAATGCATTTAGGTGCAGCGTTGCGTGTTTCTTGCCGGAGGTAGAGCTACTGGATGGCCGATGGGCCCTACAAGGTTACTGACGTCAGCCAAACTCCGAATGCCGGTAAGTGAGAGCGCAGCAGTGAGACTGTGGGGGATAAGCTTCATAGTCGAGAGGGAAACAACCCAGACCACCATCTAAGGTCCCTAAGCGCGTGCTAAGTGGAAAAGGATGTGGAGTTGCTGTGACAACCAGGAGGTTGGCTTAGAAGCAGCCACCCTTGAAAGAGTGCGTAATAGCTCACTGGTCAAGTGATTCCGCGCCGACAATGTAACGGGGCTCAAGCACGCCACCGAAGTTGTGGCATTGACATTTTTGGTAGGCCTTCGTGGTCCAGCCGTGTTGATGGGTAGGAGAGCGTCGTGTGGCGAGTGAAGCGGCGGAGTGATCCAGCCGTGGACGCTACACGAGTGAGAATGCAGGCATGAGTAGCGAATGACGTGTGAGAAACACGTCCTCCGAAAGACCAAGGGTTCCAGGGTCAAGCTAATCTTCCCTGGGTAAGTCGGGACCTAAGGCGAGGCCGACAGGCGTAGTCGATGGACAACGGGTTGATATTCCCGTACCGGCGAAGAACCGCCCAAGCTAATCCAGTAGTGCTAAGTATCTGAATCCTCTTGACCGGATCCTTCGGGTGATGGCTGGAGGCCTAGCGTACGACCCCGTTCTGGTGCGGTTAGCGTATTAACAGGTGTGACGCAGGAAGGTAGCCCAGCAGCGCGATGGTTGTCGCTGTGCAAGTGCGTAGGCTGAGTGATAGGCAAATCCGTCACTTATACAGGCTGAGACACGATGCGTATCAAGTGGGTGATCCTATGCTGCCGAGAAAAGCATCGACGCGAGGTTCTAGCTGCCCGTACCCCAAACCGACTCAGGTGGTCAGGTAGAGAATACCAAGGAGATCGAGAGAATCGTGGTTAAGGAACTCGGCAAAATGCCCCCGTAACTTCGGGAGAAGGGGGGCCATCGGCGTATTAGGACTTGCTCCGAAAGCGTTTGGTGGCCGCAGAGACTAGTGGGTAGCGACTGTTTACTAAAAACACAGGTCCGTGCTAAGTCGCAAGACGATGTATACGGACTGACGCCTGCCCGGTGCTGGAAGGTTAAGAGGACCGGTTAGCCGTAAGGCGAAGCTGAGAATTTAAGCCCCAGTAAACGGCGGTGGTAACTATAACCATCCTAAGGTAGCGAAATTCCTTGTCGGGTAAGTTCCGACCTGCACGAATGGCGTAACGACTTCCCAACTGTCTCAACCGCGAACTCGGCGAAATTGCAATACGAGTAAAGATGCTCGTTACGCGCAGCAGGACGGAAAGACCCCGTGACCTTTACTACAGCTTGGTATTGGTGTTTGGTGTGGCTTGTGTAGGATAGGTGGGAGACTGTGAAGCATTCACGCTAGTGGGTGTGGAGTCGTTGTTGAAATACCACTCTGGTCACTCTGGATATCTAACTTCGGACCGTAATCCGGTTCAGGGACAGTGCCTGGTGGGTAGTTTAACTGGGGCGGTTGCCTCCCAAAAAGTAACGGAGGCGCCCAAAGGTTCCCTCAACCTGGTTGGCAATCAGGTGTCGAGTGTAAGTGCACAAGGGAGCTTGACTGTGAGACTGACAAGTCGAGCAGGGACGAAAGTCGGGACTAGTGATCCGGCAGTGGCTTGTGGAAGCGCTGTCGCTCAACGGATAAAAGGTACCTCGGGGATAACAGGCTGATCTTGCCCAAGAGTCCATATCGACGGCATGGTTTGGCACCTCGATGTCGGCTCGTCGCATCCTGGGGCTGGAGTAGGTCCCAAGGGTTGGGCTGTTCGCCCATTAAAGCGGTACGCGAGCTGGGTTTAGAACGTCGTGAGACAGTTCGGTCCCTATCCGCTGCGCGCGTAGGAAATTTGAGAGGATCTGACCCTAGTACGAGAGGACCGGGTTGGACGAACCTCTGGTGTGCCAGTTGTTCTGCCAAGAGCACCGCTGGTTAGCTACGTTCGGGATGGATAACCGCTGAAAGCATCTAAGCGGGAAGCCGGCCTCAAGATGAGATTTCCATACCTTCGGGTGAGAGGCTCCCAGCCAGACTACTGGGTTGATAGGCCAGATGTGGAAGCGCAGTAATGCGTGTAGCTGACTGGTACTAATAAGCCGATGACTTGATAAACACCCCCCATCCGTGGGTGGGTGGCATGAACTTGCTTGCGTCCACTGAGTGGTTCTCGATGTACGGTCGAGAACACACAACGAATGACTCGTTGTGCTGATTGAAACATCAATAGTGTTTCGGCGGCCATAGCGAGAGGGAAACGCCTGGTCACATTCCGAACCCAGAAGCTAAGCCTCTCAGCGCCGATGGTACTGCAGGGGGGACCCTGTGGGAGAGTAGGACACCGCCGGACTCCCTTTAAATGACGAAAGCCCTGACCAACGCCGGTCAGGGCTTTCGTCGTACCCGGGCACCTTCTCCGGGTGCGTCGTGGCCGTGTGCACTGCGCACGCCAACGTTAGGGTCTTTTCATCTTCAGCGAACCCTATTCTCACGCACAGGGTTTCAGCGGTATTTGTTGTTTCTGCGTGCCTGATCGGCGCGCAACACCCGTACCGCTGCGCCACCTGCGCGACGGTGCCTGAAGGGAGAAGCAATGTCTGAACAGACAGCTCGGACACGACGACGTGTCGCGGCAACGGCGTCGACGTTCGCGCTCACCGTCGCCGGTATGGCGGCGTTTGGAGCAGTGCCAGCGCATGCTGCGCCAGCACCAGACCCCGCGCCTGCCTCGACAGCGACCGGCTCGGCCGCGGTCACCGGCGACGGCTTTGACGATCACTACATCAACTACGTCGAACCGCGCGTGGAGGGAGCGTTCGACGCCTCCGACGATCACGTCGTGGCCGACCAGAACGGCAACGTTCGTGGTGCCGTGAGCGCCTCCGCCATCGAGCGTGCCAAGGAGAACGATCAGAAGCACGCACAGGGCAACCCCGTCGCGGCTCGTCAGCTCGCGGCCACGGAGGCGAAAGCGGTCAAGACCGGCAAGAGCCCGAAGAATCTGAAGCAGTCGAAGACCACCCAGCAGGCGAAGCTGCTCACCATCCTGGTCGAGTTCGATGGCACCGACGACTTCTCCGACCTCCAAGTGCCGACGAGTTTCGGGGCGACGGACTGCAAGGCCGGTGATGTGCAGGGACCGACCCTGCACAACGGCATTCCGAACCCGGCAGATGCCTCGCACCCCGACAACAACACGATGTGGGTGCCCGACTTCTCGAGCGAGCACTTCAATAAGATGCTCTTCTCCAGCACCGGCATCACGGACCGCGTGCGGACGGATCTGACCGGTCCCGACGGCAAGCCCGGCTTCGACATCTCCGGCTACACGATGAAGAACATGTACGAGGAGATGTCTCGCGGCGCGTACACCGTCACGGGACAGGCCACGGCATGGGTCAAGGTGCCGCACTCGGAGGGGTACTACGGTGCCACCGTCTGCCATCTGAACCCCGAGACCGGTGAGTATGAGGCCGGCCCGATGCAGGACATGCAGGGCCACCCCGACAACCCGCTGGGCCCGGGACAGCTGCCCATCGACGCCGTTGCGGCACTGGCCGCGCAGAGCCCCGACTTCCCGTGGGCTGACTACGACATCGAAGACCAGGGCGACCTCGATGGCGACGGGAACGTGAACGAGCCGGACGGGATCATCGACCACGTCGTTCTCGTCCACGCGGGCGAGGACAAGTCCGGTGGTGGCGGTGCCGAAGGCACGTACGCCATCTGGGCGCACTCGTCCGACGTGACCGGCGGCGCACCGATCCCGGGAACGGATCTGAAGATCCAGAACTACATCGTCCAGCCGGAGAACTCGGGCGTGGGCGTTTTCGCGCACGAGTACGGTCACGATCTCGGTCTCCCTGACCTGTACGACACCTCGAACGCGGGCAACTCCGACATCGACTTCTGGGATCTGATGAGCTCGGGTTCGCACTCCGGCCCCATCTTCCAGTCGATGCCCACCCACATGGGCATCTGGGACAAGTGGGTGCTCGGATGGGTGGATCTCGAGGAGGTCAACCCAGGAGACGGCACGAAGACCATCAAGGTCGGTCAGACTTCGCGTCCCGCGAAGGGCACCAAGGATGGCATCAAGGTGAACCTGCCCGACAAGCAGATCGTGCTGGCGGAGCCGCACAGCGGTTCCGAGATGTGGTACTCGAACGCTGATCAGGCGTGGGCCGATGTCACGCTGGCGCGCTCGATCGACAGCGTTCCGGCGGGTGCGACGTTCTCGATGTGGAACAACTTCGTCATCGAGGAGGACTGGGACTACGGCTTCGTCGAGGTGTCCACCGATGGTGGCAGCACCTGGAGCGAGCAGAAGGTCTACGACGACAACGGCAACCTCGTCTCTACCGACGACGGCTACTCCGACCCGAACGGTCGCATGGCCGACTTCGGCGGCAAGAAGTACGGCCTCACGGGTACCACCGACGGCTGGCGTCACGACAACGTGGATCTCTCCGCCTTCGCGGGGCAGAACATCCAGATCCGTCTGCGGTACGCAACGGATGCCGCGTACATGGATCGCGGTTGGTTCTCCGACGACTTCTCGCTGACCGCCGGGGGCACCACGCTCTGGAGCGACGACGTCGAGTCGGGAGACAACGGGTGGACGGCTGCCGGTGGCACCTTCACGGACACCACGGGTGCTGGGTGGGTCCGCGACACCGGTACGCAGATCAAGGCGCAGTACTACCTGGTGGAGTGGCGTAACCTCGATGGCTTCGACAAGGGTCTGAAGTACGGCTACACCACCGTGTACAGCGACGATGCCTGGAAGGTGGAGAAAGTCGCCTACAACGCGCCTGGCGCGCTGGTCTGGTACCGCGACACCACCTACGGCAGCTCCAACCAGGTCACCGCGAACCTCACCGCGCTGCCCAGCTACGGCGCCAAGGGCGGTCTGCTCCTCGTGGACAGCCACTTCGATCCGCTGCGCCGCACCGGTGCCGAAGCGGCGCTCGACCCGTCGCTGCTGAAGAACATCTCCAGCCGCGCCCAGTCGTCCAACGCTGCCTTCGGTGTGCAGGCGACCTATCCGCTGCGCGACTGCCTGGTGGATGCGAACTACAACGAGGCCTGCACCGACTTCGGCCCGCTGCCCGCGGTGAGCACCTTCACCGACGACAAGGGCTGGGTTGCCGGTCTCGAGCTGCGCGACGGTCAGCTGTACAACCGCATGCGTGATGCGTCGGTGGTTGTCCCGTCGGTCGGCGACGCGCCGTACACGACGCGCGTGGTGAACCCCGATGGCTCGCCCGCCACCGGTGTTTACGGCCTCGACCTCGGCTTCACCACCCTCGGCACCGGCAACCCCGCCGATTCGGGCGTGGGCTACGGCACCGTGATCTCGGTGAAGAAGTCGATGCAGAATGACACCGCGGCGCTGATCTCGGTCACCGCCCCGCGCGAGTGATCTGACCCGCATGCGAAGCGCCGGTCCTCTCGAGGGCCGGCGCTTCGTCGTTCTTCGGGGAGGCCACCCTGGTTCGGGGTTCGGGGTTCGGGGTTCGGGGTTCGGGGTTCGGGGCTCGGGCTCGGGCTCAGGGCTCAGGGGGGGGCTGGTCTCAAAGGACGCTGATCAAGGAGCGGGGCGCTGCGGTTCGTAAGAGCAGTTCGGTGTCGGGCGTTAGCAACCGGGCGCAGCGGGGGCGGTGTTGCAGGTGGTGCGGACGGGTGCGGTGCGGGCAGTGAGGATGTGGGCGGTGGGCCCGAGGGTTGTGGTGGTGATGATGCCGTGGACCGGTCTGGGGATGTTGTCGGGGAACGTGACGGTGGCGGTGTAGTGGGTGGCGATGGTCGTGGGGTAGATGCCGCGGGTCGTGTACGTGTGAGTGATCGTCGCTGGGTTGTCGGCGGTGTAGGTGGGGGCGGTGTTGTCACCGTGGTCGAGCGTGTAGCCGGCGGGGATGAAGGTGACACTGACGGGATGGCCAAGGAGAGATCCGGTGACGGTGTGGGTTGTCGTGGTGAGCGTCATCGGCAGGGGTGTGTTGGCGAGAGCCATGGCTTCGTTGGGGGCGGTGGCCGTGGGGTCGTGCGGGGTGAAGGTGATGAGGTCAGTGTTGTAGATGGTGTCGGGGTAGGTGGGTTGTTCGGGCGTGGGCTCGGGAATTCCCGGGTTCGGGCAGGCGAGCGGGCTGAGGTTGTCCCAGCAGAGGTCGCCGGGCCCGGGCGGGGCCGGCACGGGGTCCGCGGGCGTGCCATCACCATCACCAGTCCCATCGTCCGTATCGGTGTCGGGGGCGGAGACAGGCTCACCGGGGTCATCAGGTGTGGTGACTCCTCCGACGTCGACCCCATTGCCGTCATCGCCGGGGTTGTAGTCGAAGCAGACTCCCTGCCCGCAAGTTGCGGAACCGCTCGTCGGTGACAGCCATGTCGCTGTGGCCAACGCGACGATTGCGAGGCCCATGTTTACTCGCATGAGGGCCCTTCCTCTCGCGGTTCGCTATTGCTGAGAAGCCACGGGCCGGAGTTCTGTGAGGTCAGCTCGGCAGTGATGGCGAGCATCCCGGGCGGTCGATCGAGCACGACTTCATTGCCGCCGGAATCGTATGCATGCACGTTGCGGCTGTCTAGACACACATCGAGATAGACAGTGCCATCGAGCGGCGATTCCCTCGTATTGAGGGTTGCTAACGCCACCTCAGACGTCCCCGAGATTTTCCAGCCGCGACTGTCGAGTGCATCCTGGAGGTCAACTTCAAATTGCTTTTGGTGACCGGTCGTTAGTTCAAGGACGTCCTCTCGCGTAGCCGTTCCGGCGTCAACTGCGTTTCCCATGTCTATGTACGCCATGTACGCAGCGATCGCCGCTTCCGCATCCGCATCGGACACTGGCGTGGGCGTCGACGGGTGATAGGTCGGGGTGATTGCAGCAAGTGTCGGCGCAGTCGTCGCTTCGGCGCTACACCCGGCGAGTGCCAACGCCGCCACAGTGATGCATGCCGCGGCGTGAATCCAGGAGCGGGGGAGAGACAGCATGCTCTCAAGTTAGACGCACTCGCGGGTGTCGGGACAGGGCTCTCCACAGCGCTCGACCGGGGAGGAACGGTCACATCTACACGGCGTCGGTCATCTGCGCGGTGAGGAGCGATGCGAAATTGAAAATTTCTCACGGATCCGAGCAGACTCTCATACGCATCTAATTTATGGGTAATGCAAGTCTGGCCGCGCTGGGCGACAGAATGGGCGTGCTTCTCAGGGTATTCTTCTGTTCGCACCGGTGTACTTGCTCATCGCTGGGGAGATCGAACCGCGGACTTCGTTGTGAGCCATAGTGTGACGGTATGGCATTCAGAAATTGGTTTCGCCGTTCGCGAAGCGCTCAAGACGAGAAGAGCCCAACCGCTCGCGAAGTATTGCGCGAATCCGACCGATATGAGGCGCAACTGCTGCAGGCTGCGCGCCAGTCAGGATTCGCGGGCATAATCGGCTGGGCAAGCATGGGACTCCTGATTCTTGTGAGCTGGATACAAGGTAGCGAGAATTCGATTGATTTCACGTGGATCTCAGCGGATTCGGCCGGTGCCGCATTGCTGGCTCTGCTACCTATCTCGCTGGGCCTCCAAGTTCTGGTGCGTATGCCTCGAGACCCGGAAGCTCTCCGGCCTGCCCAATTGATCGCCCAACGCCAGTTCTGGGGCTCTATCGCCTCACTGGTGGGGGCTGGCGCGGTGTTCGTCGGGATGAACGCGATCTCATCCGCGCTCCAAGGATTGGGTGGCGGACACCCTGCGACTCTGGTGGATCTTCTGGGGGTTCCGATCGGCGCGCTCATCACACTGGTACTGGCGGTAGACGCCTCTGCAATCGCCGACATTGATGCGCAGCGATTCGATCTGTATCGAGAACGTCGTGCTCAACAGATCCTGCTTGCACGCCTTCAGCGCGCGCGTATCCGCGGGCGGCACCGCGAACATCCCATGAGGGCACTCTGGTGGCAGGGCTGCAGTGTCGCCGGGGTCGCAGTGAGTATTCTCAGCGTTGCGGCGGGTTATGCTGCGGATCAGTTTGCGACGGGGTTGCTCTACGCGATCGCGGCGACTTTCGTCGTCATCGCCTTCTTCGGCTCCAGCCCGGACCTCGGGCGAGCCATCGTTAGCCTCAAGGCGTTGGACGTGTTGAGCCTTCTCGTACTGCCGATGCTGCTCAGTGTCTTTCTCGGCGCGACAGTTGCGGTGGGTGCTGTGCAGTCCGCTCCGAACGCCATTTCACAAGCCCTTCTCGTTGGTCTTGCCGTCCCATTGCCAGCGATCATCGCCGTGTTGAGTGTTGCGATCCCTCGGCCGGACCATCGGTATACAGCGCCGCTTCTGGACGTGGCATGGGTCAAGCTTGGTGAGACCGTGAAGCGATTGGAAGAGTGGAACGACGCTCCACGACAGCGTGTTCCATGGATCAGCTTCGCGTGGTCGGCGGCGTTGCTCGCGCCATTCGCTGTCGTCTCCGTTCCGTTGGCAGTCGCTGCGGGAATCGCACGCCGACACGCACGAAAGGCTCAGCCGCGAGGTCCACTCATCACGGCCTGGGTACTTGTCATTGCCTGTGTTCTTGCCGAGGTCGTGCTGTGCGTCTTGGTGCCCATCATCTGGTCTGGCCAAGGGTGGTGGTGAGCGCTCGCATACGGACGATCCCGGCCCAGGCTGCGGATATCGCCTGTACTTACACCGTGACGCGGCGGAAGGGGGTGATGTAGGACTTCATCTCGGCGGACTTCGTGACCGACCACATCACGTCGACGTGGGGTTCGAGGCCGGTGACCTTGTCGAGCGGGGCGGCGATGATGAGTTGGAAGCCGAGGTCGCGCCAGGCGGTGACCGCGCGGCCGGCGAACTCGGAGTCCGACTTCACGAAGCCCTCGTCGAGGATGACGGTGGCGAAGCGGGGCTTGGCGCGGCGCTCGTCGCCCAGCTGGTAGCGCAGGGCCGAGCCGACGATGAACGCCACCAGCTCCTGCGTCTCGCCACCGGATTTGCCGGCGATGTCCGTGTACGTCGACACGATGCGCCCGTCGGAGGAGACGCGCGAGGCGGAGATCTCGATGTGCTGTCGCACGTCGAGGAGGCGATCGCGCTCCAGCGTGGAGCCGTTCACGCCGACATCGATCTGGGTCATGAAGTCGCGGAGCTCGACGAATCGCGCCTCGGCCTCTGCGTCGCTCCATTCGAGGGAGGCGGAGCTCAGGCGATCGAGCTGGCGGCGGAAGCGCGCGAGATACTCGGGCGTGGAGTGGCGCACCTCGATGCGCAGCCGGTCCTGCCCGCCGGCGCCGAACGGGGTGCCGCGGAGGATGTCGTTGATCGGATCGAGTCGCTCATCGATCGCATCGAGAGCGCGCTGGTACTGGTCGCTCAGCAGCTTCAGATCGTCGCCCGACCACTTCTGGAAGCTTCGACGGAACGCCTCCAGGCGCTGCGGCAGACCGTTGCGCACGATCTCATCCAGGATCGCCTCATACTCCTCGAACGCCTCGACCCCCGATCCGCGGTTCAGGTCGGGCCAGCGGGAGTCGAACATCTCGAAACTGCGGATCAGGGCCTGCTCGGCACGAGCCGCCGCCTGCTCTGCAGCGGCAAGATCCGTCGAGACGGCCTCGCGAACCAACGCGATGACGCGCGGCAGATCGGCACGCGTGAAGTCGCCGCCCAAGCGCGCGGACTCCGCGGCGAGAGAAGCGCGGTCTGCCTCGTCAAGAGTTGCCGATTCCCGACGCTCGATTGCGTCGAGCAGTGTGGCCACATCGTCCTTGCGGTCGACGACGCGACCCCACTCCGCGTCGAGCTCGATCGCGGACTTGCCGGCGATGACCGACACCGCGCGCTGGTCCTCGCGCTCCGCGACGAGCTCCGCACGGCGTGCCTGCAACTGCTGGAGCGCGTCGGAGTCGGTGGTCAGCGCCTCGTACTGCTCACGCAGGCCCGCCACCTGCTCTGCAACGGTCGCCGCGTCGATGTCGTCCCACGCGGTGGACAGCACGATGCCGAATGCCGCCGAGCGGCGGTTGTGTGCGTCGAGACGCTCGTCGCACTCCTGTAGCTGCGCAGCCAGCGCGGTGCGTTCGCCGTCGAGGGCGACCGCCTCCTCGGCGATCTCCGACATGCGGGCCTCGCCGGAGAACCCCAGGACGTCGCGCTGGCGCAGCGCGCGACCGTGCGCACCGCGAGAGCCGCGGCGCGTCTGCCCGTTGATCGTGACCGTCGGCTCCTCCGCCTCGAGATCGGCCGCGTCCTGCACGCACAGGTGATCGATCGCATCGCTCGCGACGTGTTCGGCGAGCCACCCGGTGAACGGCCCCTCCTGGAACACCAGACGACCGGAGACGTATCGGGTGTCCGTGGGGCGGCGGAACGGGACGTCGACGGGGACGGCCTGGTTCTGCAGGCGCAAGCCGAGCTCCCCGGCCTGACCGGCGACGAACGTGTCCATCACGCGACGGATCTGCGGCGCACGACGCTCGTCGATGAGCATGGTGAGCCCGACTCCGCGCAGCGTGTCCTCCGCGGCGCGACGCCACTCGGCGAACTCCGGAGCGATGTCCATCAGCTCGGCGGCGAAGGGGAGATCCCGCGGATCCACCCCCGCTGCGGCCGCGATGCGACGGCGGGCCTCATCGTGCTCCACCGGCACGCGGCCCGCGCGGGATCCGAGGGAAGCCCGTTCCTCCTTCAACGCCTGCAGTCGCGCCTCCACGCGACCACGGGCGGCGACCACGCGGTCGCGCTCCGACTGCAGAGCCATGAACGAGTCGGAGGACGATCCGGTGTGCGCCTGCGCGACGGCGCGCAGCTCGGCGAAGGAGTCGGCGTCAAGTGTTTCCAGGGACAGCGCCTGCACCTTGTCGAGGAACTCGGATCTCTTCAGCTGCTTGCGCGCGAGATCGGCGCGAGCCTGCTCGAGCTGCGACTCCAGCACCTGCATCGCGTTACCGCCGTTGTCGCGGATCTCCTGGTCGATGACCTCCAGCTGCGCGTTCAGCGCGGAGATGCGCGCGTCCGCGGCAGCCTTCTCGGCCTGAGCACGCTCCTTCTCGATGCGCGTGCGGCTCTCATCGCGATCCAGCAGATCGCGCTCGGTGAGCAGGCTCCAGAGCCCGAACGCCGATTCATGCGCGTTCACGCCGAGACGATCGAGCCGCTCGGTGCGTGCGAGAGCATCGCGTCGCTCGGCGAACAGCTCGCGGATGGGGGAGAGCACCCGCTGCTTCTCCTCCGCGATGCGGATGTCCTCGTAGGTCTGGTTCAAGGCGCGGAACTGTTCGAGCGCGCGATCGGCCGCGCCGAAGGTGGCCGGTCGCTCCAGTACGAGCTCCTTGAACAGCCGGTCGACCGTGCGCACCTGGTGACCCGCCTGCACGCGGGCGAGGAGGCGCAGCGCGTTGTCGCCGCTGTCAACACCGCCGATGCCGAGTCGCGTGGTGACGTACTCCAGGAACTTGCCCGGCGTCTCGTGCGTCTCGATGCTCGGCAGCGTCTCACGCATGCGTCGCACGTCGAAGCGGGTCTCGGCGTACCGATCCAGCTCGGACAGGTCCACGTCGGCCGCGACGGTGAACATGCGCATGCGGACATCGGCCGCGTTCGTGGCACCTGCGGGCGCGATGAACGTGCGCAGCACCGTGAGGATGCGCTCTGAGTCGTCGGTGAAGGTGGCAGCGATGGCGCCCCAGATCGGGGCGTCGCCGCCGCGCAGCACCGTGTCGGTGATCTCGTCGCCCTGCCGGGTGGAGTCGATCTTCCCGCGCAGGTAGCTGAGGACGTTGCGCTGGGTCGCGCTACGGGCGCGTCCCGTGGTGGCGTCGTTCGAGGCCCCGTTGAAGGGGACGTTCGTGGGCATCATCAGCGCGAGGTACGCGTCGAGGATGGTGCTCTTACCGGTGCCGGAGCCGCCGGAGATGAGCGTGGCGTCATGGCCGAAATCGATGCTGTGGTGGCCGTGGAAACCGCCCCAGTTCACCAGCTGCAGCGTGGTGAGCCGCCACTGCGCGGTGGCGTCGTCGAAGCCCTCGAAAAGTGCAGGGGTGCTCACTCGGCGTCCTCCTCGGTGGGTGCTGCCGACTCGGGCGCGTCATCGTGTTCGTGGGCACCGGGCCGGTTCTCCTCGCGGAACCAGGCCAGGAGGGCGGGCAGCTTCTGGGCCGGCAGCACGGATTCGATGACGGCCGTGATGAGATAGCGGTCGGGATCCGTCGTACGAGCGAGAGCGCCGAGGCGCACGGCGGATTCGATCGCCTTCTGCGCGCGGTTGCGGTCGCCCGCCTTGTCTCCGGCGTCCTGCGGGCGATAGAGCGCGATCTGCTCGAGCAGTTCCTCGGCGCCGACCGAGACATGCTCGACGCCGTTCGCCCGCTCGGTGAGCTGACGCTGGCGCAGGTGCAGCAGCAGCACCGTCTCCTCGCGCGTGTAGGTGGCCTCGTGCAGCAGCGGAGGCACCGGCGAGTCGGTCTCGGAACGGATCTGGAACTTGAAGGCGACGCCGTTGGGGTCGATGCGCAGATCGAGGAACAGATCGTTGAGGCGGGAGCGAATGAGCGCTTCATCCTCCCGCAGCACGGCCCAGGCTTCGGGATCGGCGGTGGCGGTGATCGTCGGCTTCTTCAGAATGCGGACCAGGGCGCGGCGCTGGGCGATCGTGAGCATGCCGGAATCGCCGTCCCACAGGGCGGAGCGACCCTCCAGCGCCGCATCCTCCAGCGAGTCCGTCCCTTCGAAGGCGGAGGCGTCGGCGACATCCGGGTCGGCGTCTGGTGCCGGGGCGAAGCCCTCCGCCATATCGGGCACGTCGTCCACGGACGTGTCTTCGTCTGTCCACATGTCCACGCGGGTGTCGTCGCTCATGCGTCCTCCTCGGCGTGCAGTGCGCTCGCGTCCGCCGTGATGCGGGGGATGGCGAACGTCTGGGGTGTTCCGTCGGGGCGGTGCGTGCGCACCGTCTCCGTGTCGTCGTCGCGGCCGAGATCGGCCGTCATCTGCATCAGGCCGAACAGCTCGACCGGTCGGCTGAGGTCGGCGGGCAGGGTGTTGAACGCCTCGCCGATGGTCGCGGCGCCGTCCGCAAGACCCTCGGCTAGTGCCGCCCGCACTTCGGCGGTGAGCGGACCACCCTGGAGGCGGACGTCGGCGAAGTCGGGACCTTCGGGCGCCTCGCCCGCGTCGGGGTCGAGTCGCGCGACCGGCCGATCGTGCGCCGGCGAGTGGAAGTTCTCCTTGACGTGATCGACATCGAGGCGTCCGGGCTGCTCCCACAGCGCCGGAACGGTGTCGCGCACGCGGGCGGTGTCCATCCACACGGAGAGCTCATCGTGCAGGGCAGCGAGGAGGCGGGTCACCTCGCGGTCCTGGGCGGAATCGTGACTGGTGATGTGCTCGCCGAGCACGCGGTGCAGCCGGGTGCGCGTGTGCTGCACGTCGCGCAGTCCGCGGCGGAGCACATCGGTGGAGCGGCGGAACACGCGAGCGTCCTCGGCACGGACCTCGCCGGCGAAGGGGTGATCGAGGATGGTGGCCAGATCGTCCTGGAACGCGCGCAGCAGCTCTCGATCGTTGAGAATCGCCAACGCGCCCTCGAACGCCCGCCCCTCCTCGGTCTCCTGGGAGAGCTGGGCGCTGCGATTGAGATACTCCTCCAGCACCTCGCCCTTGGGACGATCCTCGGCCCGGAACTGCTTGATCAGGTCACGACGCATCGCGTCGAGAGACTCCTCCACCCGGCGGAAGTCGCGCGGCAGCTGGCCGAGGAGATCGCGCATGTTGAGGTAGCCCTCGAGCATGCGCCCGTCACCGGCGCGGTGCAGCTCGCCGCCGGCCTGGAGGCGGTTGCGCTCCGCGGTGAGGGCGGCGATCTCCTTGTCGAGCGCGGTGATGCGGGCGTCGCGGTCGGGGTTCGCCTCACCGGCGAGGCGGCGAACACCGTCGACGATCATCGTGAGTCGCGATTCGCTCAGCAGCGCGCGATCGGCCGTCAGGCTCTCCACGACGCGCTGTGCGCCGAGCGCCGCGGAGGTGAGCTCGTACGCCTCATCGTTGTCGTCGTCATGAACCCGATTGATCCAGCGGGCGTTCATCCAGGCGGTGCAGAGGGAACGGCCGTCGCCCTGCGGGACGTCGTAGCCGCCTTCCCGCGCTTCGGCGAGGAACGCGTCCACGCGCACGTGTACGCGGTCGGCCTTCACGGACTTCGCCGACTGGTCGAACACCTCGCGGAAGACGGTGAGCACGAACGGCGCGCGCTTCGTGCGCAGCAGCCGGAGCGTGGGGCTCTGGGTGGCCGCGGAGATGCGGGCGAGCTCAGCGGTGATGTCGCTCATCGCTGCTCCCCCTCGGCCGAAATCCGCGCGGCACCGGGTGCACCGCACGGCCTTCCAGGATACCGCGGGCAGGTGGGTGAATCTGGTGGGCGCAGGGGGTTCAGGAACGGCGGCGGAACAGGCGCACGAGGAGCCGGAACGCCAGCGCTGTGCCGGCCGTGCCCACGATCGCGCCGACGAGCGGGAGCAGGCCGATGCCGGGACCGATCTGGGGACCATCGGCCACGGTGAACAGGCCGGCGCCGACGCCGATCAGCACCGCGGCTAGAATTCCCGACACCGCATCCGTCACGAGGGAGGCGGCGAAGTGACGATCGTCGGAGTCTGCGAACGCGCGGGTGCGCACCACCAGACGACCGCTGGCGAGGTCGTCGGAGACGCGCTCGATGCGCTCCGGGAGTCGGCGGGCGATCGACAGCGCGAGCGCCGCTTCGATCGCCCCATGCTGGGCCAGCAGCATCGGATCCAGTGAGCGGTGGATGAGGGTCGGCAGGATGGAGCGCATCGCGGCGATCTCATCGAATCCCGGAACGAGGGCGTGCAGGGTGCCCTGGAGCGAGGCGAGCGTGCGGAAGGCGCCGGCGACATCACCCGGGACGACGATCCCGTTGCGCGAGAGGAATCGGACCAGGTCGGCGACGAGAGCGGTGAAGTCCGGAGAGCCGGCGAGGTGCAGCGTCATGAGCCGACCCAGCTCGCGCCGCATCGTGTCGGCCGAGCCGCGCTGCTGCCGGGGGCCGAGATCGAAGGCGAGGGTCAGCGCTGTCGCCGCGGCGAGGTCGTCGCCGGTGAGCAGGGCCAGCAGCAGGAGCGAGAGCTGGCGGCGGGTCTCCGGATCGATCACGCCGATGGCCCCGAAATCGAGCATGCCGATGCGACCATCGTCCAGCAGCAGCAGGTTGCCCGGGTGCAGATCGGCGTGGAACACGCCGTCGACGAAGATGCTCGTGGCCACTCGCGACAGCAGGGCGTCGGCGAGGTCAGCACGACGCTCATCGGTTAGCGTGTGAGCTGCCTCGGCGAGCTTCGTGCCGTGGAATCGCTCCATCACCAGCACGTTCTCGCGGGTGAGATCGGCGATGACCGTGGGTGCGGTGATCAGGGGGTCGCCGGTGAGAGCCGCGCCGCACGCTCGCGCGTTCCGGGCCTCCGAGCGGTAGTCCAGTTCGCCGAGGAGAGATCGACCCAGCCCCTCCGCGAGAGCAACGGCACCGACGTCGCGCGCCCAGCCGAACCGCTGCTCGGCGCTGACGGCGAAGCGCCGCAGAATCGACGTGTCGACGGTCACCTGCTGCACGGCCCCGGGGCGGCGGACCTTCACCACCACCTCCGTGCCATCTGGCATCCGTCCGGTGTGGACCTGCGCCAGAGAGGCGGCCGCGAAGGGGACGCGATCCAGCTCGGCGAGCACGGTGCCGGGCGCGCGACCCCACGCGCGCGTCAGCTCCGCTTCGACGACGTCGACGGGGAGGGCGGGCGCATCGGACTGCAAGGTGGCCAGGCTCTCGGCGAGGGCCGGGGAGACCAGCTCCGGGCGCGTGGAGAGCACCTGTCCGATCTTCACGAAGGTGGGACCGGCATCGCTCAGAGTGCGCGTGATGGCGGCGGCGAACTCGGGGGAGTCGGGACCGTTTCGCGCGGAGCGCCAGAGCCGACTGGCCGCGGTGACGCGCAGCAGGGAGAGGTAGCGCACCGAGCGGCGCGCGCCACCCGCCAGAGACCGCGCGATGTCGGCGAAGGTGCCGTAGCGTCCGGTCGGCAGCAGCGCTTCGCCCATCACCAGCACGCCCAACGCGCCGACGCCGATGCCCAGCACCACGAGAAGCATGATGAACAGCCACCACAGCACGGCCTGGGTAGTGGGCGTCGCGCTCGCGGTGACGCCGAGTTGCACGGCGACAGGCTCCGCAACGCCGGCAACGACAAGCAGGGCTATGAGGGCGACGAGGAAGCTCCGCCACCGCGCCGGCTGCCCGTCCAGAACGCGGCGCAGCACCGCGCCGACGACGGCGGCGATCGCGATGGTCACGACGACCGCGACGACGTTGCCGAACAGATACTGCATGGGAGCCGCCTTGCTGTCGTGTCGTGCCTCGGTGTGGTGGGTTCAGGATCGCACGTGACGGGTGCTGGGAGGATGAGGGGATGCGGGCGTTCGACATCTCGAGGATCGGTGCGGGACTGGCGTTCGTCACTGCGGCGTCCGAGATCTCCACCGTCCTTGACGAATCGCACGCTCTGGTCGTCTCCGCTGCGCCGGGTTCGGGGAAGACGACGCTCGTGCCACCGCTGGTGGCGAACCGTGTATCGGGCCGCGTGATCGTGACGCAGCCGCGTCGCGTCGCTGCACGCTCGGCGGCGCGTCGGCTGGCGTTTCTGGACGGCAGCGGGCTGGGCGAACGCGTCGGGTTCACCGTCCGCGGCGAGCGTCATGTGGGTGCTGCGACGCGGATCGAGATGGTGACGCCGGGGATCCTGCTGCGTCGCTTGCTCGCCGATCCGGAACTCGACGGCGTCGATGCCGTCATCCTCGACGAGGTGCACGAGCGCGCCCTCGACACGGACCTGCTGATCGGGCTCCTCGGTGAGGTGCGCGAGCTGCGGGAGGACCTCGTGCTCGTCGCGATGTCTGCGACGCTGGACGCGGATCGCTTCGCCACGCTGCTGGGCGGCGACTCACCGGCACCCGTGGTCTCGCACGCGGCGGTGGCGTATCCGCTGGAGGAGCGGTGGGCACCCGCGCGAGCAGATCGGCTGGATCAGCGGGGCGTCACTCCGGCGTTCCTGCACCATGTGGCGACGACCGCGGTCGCGGAGCACACGCGCGCGCTGTCGCGGGATCCGTCGGCGGATGTGCTGGTGTTCGCCCCGGGTGCGCTTGAGGTCAGCGTTATCGCTCGCGAGGCGGCGGCGCTCGCCCCGGAGACCGAGGTTCTTCAGCTCCACGCGCAGGTGAGCGCGTCGGAACAGGATCGAGCCGTCGCGGGGCGCGCGGCGGGGGATCGACCGCGCATCATCGTGGCGACGTCGATCGCGGAATCCTCGCTCACGGTTCCCGGTGTGACCGTCGTCGTCGACACGTGTCTGTCGCGGGTTCCTCGGCGTGATGCCGCCCGGGGGATGACCGGTCTCGTCACGGTTCCCACGTCGCGTGCGGCGGCCGTGCAGCGGGCCGGTCGAGCGGCGCGACTCGGACCCGGAACGGTGATCCGCTGCGTGGACGAGCGGACCTACGCTGCGGCTCCCGCCTTCCCCACACCGGAGGTCCTGACCAGCGATCTCACCGAGGCCTGCCTGCTGTTGGCGTGCTGGGGATCGCCGGGTGGCCGCGGCCTGCGGATGCCCGACGCGCTGCCCGCAGATGCCGTGCGGGATGCGCAGCGCACGTTGGAATCGCTCGGCGCGGTCACCGCCGACGGACGGGCCACGGACCGCGGCGAACGCCTCGCGCGTGTTCCCGCCGACCCACGGTTGGCGCGGGCGCTCTTCGACGGGGCAGATCTGGTCGGCGCACAGACCGCGGCCGAGATCATCGCCCTCATCGCGGGGGAGATCCGTGTGGACGATGCTGACCTGTCGGCCACGCTGCGGGCGCTGCGGGACGGACGGCATCCGCGGACGCGAGAATGGCAGCGGGAGACGCGGCGCTTCCGTGGATTGGTCGAGGTGGCCCCCGGCGCAAACGCTTCTTCGACCTCTCTCGACATCGCGGTGGGCACTGTCGTGGCGCTCGCGTATCCGGAACGCATTGCTCGACGCGTGGGCGATGCGGACGGCGGGGCGGTGTTTCAGCTCGCGTTGGGGACGCGCGCGGGAGTGACGGGTGCCTTGGCCTCCGCGCCCTGGTTGGCTGTCGCGGAGGTCGGCCGAGCGCAGGGCAGAGCGGCGGCGGGGACGGGAGCTGTCATCCGCTCGGCTGCGGCGATCGACGAGGAGATCGCGCTGGTCGCCGGTGCCACGTTGCTCACGGATCGCATCGAGGCGAGCTTCGTGGACGGGCGGGTCGTGGTACGCCGCGACAAGCGGCTCGGCGACATCGTGCTGTCGAGCACGCCGATGAAGGCGCGCGCCGATGACGATACCCGCGCCGCGGTGCTGCGGGTGCTGGAGCGGGACGGGCTCGCCGCGCTGACCTGGTCGGATGCCGCCGTCTCGTTCCGCGGACGGCTGGCGCTGCTGCATCGGGAACTCGGCTCGCCCTGGCCCGACGTGTCGGACGCCGCGCTCGCAGCGACAGCACGAGGCTGGCTCGCGCCGGAGATCACGGCGTTGGCGTCCGGGGCGTCGGCGTCGCGCGTCGATGTGCTGCCCGCGCTCCGACGCCTGCTTCCGTGGCCAGAGGCGGGACGGCTTGATGAACTGGTGCCCGAGCGCATCGGCGTGCCGTCGGGATCCAGTGTGCGTCTGGTCTACCCGGCGCCGGATGATCCCGCGGGGCAGCCCGTGGCGTCGGTGAAGCTGCAGGAGATGTTCGGGCTGACGCAGACGCCGCGCGTTGTGGACGGTCGCGTGCCGGTGCTGTTTCACTTGTTGTCGCCGGCCGGACGTCCGCTGGCGGTGACCGCCGACCTCGCTTCGTTCTGGGCCGGACCGTACGCGCAGGTGCGCGCGGAGATGCGCGGGCGGTATCCGAAGCATCCGTGGCCGGAGGACCCGCACACCCACATCGCCACCGCGTACACGAAGCGACGGCTGGCGGGCGGATGAGAATGCGCGCCAGCGGAGGCCCTTCGTCTCGCTGATGCTCGCTCAGGGAGCGGAGGGTGGGGGTGCGGGTCGATCCGGAACGGGCCGCGTTTACTGGACGGACCAGCCGCCGTCGGAGGTGAGGATGGCGCCGTTGATGTTCACGCCGTCGTCGCTGAGGAGGAAGGTGATCGAGGCGGCGAGCTGCTCGGCGGTGGCGACCGTGGGGATCGCCTGCTGGAACGGGGCGAGGCGGCCCGAACCGTACTCGGACATGTTCGGGGGCATCGGGATGCCGGTGGCCACGCCGCCGGGGGCGACGGAGTTCACGCGGATCCCCTGCGGGCCGTACATGAACGCCGCCGACTTGGTGACGCCGATGATCCCGTGCTTGCTGGCGGTGTAGGCGTTTCCGGAGGCGTTGCCGCGCAATCCTGCTTCGCTGGAGACGTTGAGCACGGAGCCGCGACCCGCGGCCGCCATGATCGGCAGCACGGCGCGCATGAGCTTGAACGGCGCGGTCAAGTTGATGGCGATCACGCGGTCCCAGACGGCGTCGCTGGTCTCACCCGCGGGGGAGAAGTCGTCGTTGATGCCGGCGATGTTGGCGAGCGCGTCGATCCGCTCACCCGCGGCCGCGATGACGGCGTCGATCGCGTCCTGCTGGGTGAGATCGCCCGCGACGGTGACGATATCCGCGTCGGCGAGGTCGGACTTCAGGGCGTCGAGTTTGTCGGCGGCGATGTCCGAGGCGATCACACGGCCCCCCTCGCGCGCGATGCGCTCCGCCGTTGCGCGGCCGATCCCGGAGGCCGCACCCGTGACGATGACGGTCTTACCCGCGAAGCGTCCGGGTGTGAACTGCGGACCCGCGTCCGCAGCCTCCTCGGGAAGCTCGCCACCGTTGGCGGCGCGCACCAGGTCGTCGACGACCGACTGCGGCATCGCGCCCTGGCTCATCGCGACCAGCTGCTGCAGCGGAAGCGACAGCACCGGGGTGAGCTGGGCGACGTCGGTGCCGCTCTGCTCGAACAGCGCGCGGACGAGGGGGCCGCCGACGGAGTCGTTCAGCCAGTCCCCGATGGTGGAGTGTGCGGTCAAAGCCATGATGTCTCCTTGCTCGAGAGCGATAACGCAACGGTGCGTCTACTTATTCAAGAGTACGCCCAGTAGTCTGGGCAAGTGCCTCGTCCTCGCAGTGAAAAAGCCCGTCAGGCGGTTCTGGCCGCGATGCGTCGCGCGCTCGCCGCCGAGGGATACGCTGCGGTGACCATCGAGGGCCTGGCACAGGAGGCCGAAGTCGCGAAGCAGACCATCTACCGCTGGTGGCCGTCGAAGGCAGCGATCCTCGGTGAGGCGCTGTTGGAAGGTGAGATCCCCGGCATGGAAGTCGCCGTGCCGATGACGGACGATCTCGAGGCCGACCTGCACACCTGGTTCGCCACCATGTACTCGCAGCAGGCCGACGCGGCCAGCACCGAACTCGCCCGCGCACTCATCGTCGTGACCGCAACCGATGCCGCTCTGGGGCTCCGTCTCAACGAGCGGCTCGCTGCTCCGATTCGTGCGTGGGTGGATCGCCGACTGACGCTGGCGCAGGACGTCGGGCAGCTGCGTCCGGGGGTGGACGCGGCCGTCGTGGCGGACCAGTTCGTCGCGCTGGCGAGCTATGCCGCCCTCCTCGGCACGCCGGTCAGTGCCGAAAGTGTGGACACGACGGTGCGCATGCTGCTCCGAGGCATCGCGGCCTGACGGGGATCCCGCCACGGGCGCTGTTCTGCACCGTGCATGTCAGGCGTAGCCTGGAATGATGCCTGACAATTCCGCCCCCACGCAGCCGCGGCAGAACGACACGCGCTTCTTCGGCCAGCCCCTCGCGCTGATGAACATCTTCGGCGTGGAGATGTGGGAGCGGTTCAGCTTCTACGGCATGCAGGGCATCCTGCTCATCTACCTGTACTACGCGGTGGCCGACGGCGGGCTCGGTATCCCGCAGGGCGTCGCTGCCGGCATCGTCGGCGCGTACGGCGGGTTCGTGTACCTCTCGACGATCGTCGGGGCGTGGCTCGCCGATCGCGTGGTCGGTGCCGAACGCGTCCTGTTCACCAGTGCCATCGTGATCATGGCAGGCCACATCGCGCTGGCACTCATCCCCGGCGTGTGGGGCGTGGGCATCGGTCTCGTGCTCGTCGCGCTCGGCTCCGGCGGGCTGAAGGCCAACGCGACGAGCGTGGTCGGAACCCTCTACTCCGCGGGCGACACCCGTCGAGATGGCGGGTTCTCCCTCTTCTACCTCGGCATCAACCTCGGCGGATTCCTCGGTCCGCTGCTGACGGGGCTGCTGCAGAGCACGCTCGGCTTCCACTGGGGCTTCGGTCTCGCCGCCGTGGGGATGGCCGTGGGACTGCTGCAGTACTCGTTCGGCCGGCGCGCCCTGCCCGACGCCGCTCGCCACGTGCCGAACCCGCTGCCGCGCAACCGCTACGGGCTGTGGGCACTGATCGCTGCCGGAGCGATCGTGCTGATCGTCGCGCTGGTGCTGCTGGGCGTGATCCGCGTCGACAACCTGTCGCTCACGGTGATCGTGACCGTCGTGGTCGCCACGGTCGCGTACTTCGCACTGATGCTCTCCAGCCGTCGCGTTCAGCGTGAGGAGCGCTCGCGGGTAGTCGCCTTCATCCCGCTGTTCATCGCGAGCGTGGCGTTCTGGTCGCTCTACCAGCAGCAGTTCACCGTGCTGACGATCTACTCCGACCAGAAGCTGGATCGGAGCCTCTTCGGCTGGACGATGCCGGTGTCGTGGGTGCAGTCGATCAACCCGATCTTCATCATCCTGCTCTCCGGCGTGTTCGCGGTGCTGTGGACCAAGCTTGGTACGCGTCAGCCGTCGACGCCGGTGAAGTTCGCCCTCGGCACCCTCATCATGGGTGCGGCGTTCCTGCTCTTCCTGCCCTTCGCCGGTGGCGGGGCGAACTCGACGCCTCTGCTCGCGATGATCGGGATCCTGTTCGTCTTCACCGTCGCCGAACTGCTGCTCTCACCCATCGGCCTGTCGGTGGCTACGAAGCTGGCGCCTGCGGCGTTCCAGACGCAGATGGTGGCGCTGTTCTTCCTGTCGGTCTCGCTCGGGACCGCGGTGGCAGGGTGGCTGGCGCAGTTCTACGACGTGGACAACGAGACGCCGTACTTCCTCACCCTCGGACTCATCGCCATCGTCATCGGCGTCTGCCTCGCGCTCGGTGCCAAGCCGGTGCTGAAGGCGATGCGCGGCGTGAGCTGACTCGCGCGCCTGTTCAGACCAGGGACCAGCCGACGGCGTCGAGCCGGGTGCGCACTCGTTCGATGTCCTCGTCGGAGGGCAGCTCGTTGAGCGACTTCGACAGCAGCACCTGCGCGTCCACCGTCGACAGCTGCTCGCCCGGGTCCGCCTGCGCGATCAGCACGTCGCAGACCATCTGGATCTCGGCGTCGGTGAGCCGCGGACGCAGCAGCGCCAGCACCGGGATCCGATCCACCGGCGGCACACCCTGCGGGTAGCCCGCGCTCAGCCAGCGCAGCACCTGCGCGAGGACGCTCTCCTCCGGCTCCGCGTCGGACGCGGCTGCGGCCGCAGCCTCGCGCATCGCGCCGTTGCTGAGCGGCCAGCCGGCGGCGGCCAAGCGTGCGGCGACGGTCCGCACGTCATCCTCCGCCGCCTCCTCCCGCGTGACGCGGGTGATGGCCTCGCGGATGTGGGACAGCCGCACCGGGTCCTGATCCGCCCGCTCCAAGGCCACGAGGACCTCTGCGAACTCCTCGTTCGACAGCGTCCGCCGCAGCAGCGCCAGCAGCGGTGTGTAGTCCTTCGGTGGCACGCCCTCCGGGTAGCCGGCGCGCAGCCAGCCGAGCACCTGCGACAGCAGGCCGGTGCTCACTGCCCCGCTCCGAAGAGGGAGATGCCGAAGTAGTGGTAGATGCTCAGGCGCGTGATCCACAGCACCGCGGCCAGGGCCACCAGCACCACGATCGCGAAGATCGCGTAGCCGCTCACGAGCAGCGCCGGGCGGCGGGCACCGGGCGCTTCGCCGTCGACCTCGCCGGTGCCGGCGGACTGCAGGCGCATGCCCACCGCGAACAGCGCGGGAAGGCCCGCACCGAAGACCAGACCCAGCGCCAGCACGCGCAGCGCCGCCATCCCCATCTCAGCGATATCGATGCTCATGTCGTCTCTCTTTCGAATGCGGGTCAGCGGGCGGCCGGAGCGGCGTCGGGAACGACCTTGCCGTCCCACTCCGCGTTGACGTTGTTGTGGTCCACCTTCTGGCGGCGGCTGCGCACGAACATGGCACCGGCACCGGCCAGCAGCAGGGCGAACACCACGAGCGCGCCCGGGAGGCCACCGATACCGGCGGCGATGAAGTAGCAGATCGCGCCGACGATGGCGGCGGCCGGCATCGTGATGAGCCACGCGGTCGCCATCCGGCCGGCGACGCCCCAGCGCACGGTGGCACCGGGCTTGCCCACTCCAGAGCCGAGGATCGAGCCGGTGGCGACGTGCGTAGTCGACAGCGCCATGCCCATCGCGGACGAGGTGAGGATGATCGACGCGGACGCCGCCTCGGCAGCCATGCCCTGCGGGGAGTCGATCTCCACGAGGCCCTTGCCGAGCGTGCGGATGATGCGCCAGCCGCCCATATAGGTGCCGAGGGCGATCGCGACGCCGCAGACGAAGATGATCCAGATGGGCAGACCCTCCGCGTGGATCTGCTCGGTGGTGAGTGCGCCGTGCGCGATGAGGGCGAGGGCGATCACGCCCATCGTCTTCTGCGCATCCCCGGTGCCGTGCGCGAGCGAGACGAGCGATGCGGTGCCGATCTGACCCCAGCGGAATCCGACCTCGCGGTGCTTGGCGTGAACGCGCGAGGTGATCGCGTAGATCAGCCACGTTCCGACGGCCGCGACCGTGCAGGCGATCACCGGCGAGAGGAACGCTGGGATGATGATCTTGCCGAGGATGCCCGCCCAGTTGACGGTGGCGGCACCCGCGATGCCCGCACCGATCAGGCCGCCGAAGAGGGCGTGCGACGAGCTCGACGGCAGACCCAGCAGCCAGGTCAGCAGGTTCCAGAGGATTCCGCCCACGAGGCCCGCGAAGATGATGATCATCGCGGTCTCTGCGGACAGGCCAGGCACCAGCGATCCTTCGGGCGTCTGAATCGTCAGCACGTCCTTGGTGATGGTGGCTGCCACCTCCACGGACAGGAACGCACCCACCAGGTTGAGGATCGCGGAGAGCGTCACAGCTACCTTGGGCTTCAGTGCACCCGTCGCGATCGAGGTCGCCATCGCGTTGCCCGTGTCGTGGAAGCCGTTGGTGAAATCGAAGCCCACGGCGGTGATGATCACAAGGATCAGGATCAGTAATTCGGCAGTCACGTCGGCAAGTGTTCTCCTCCGTTGGAGGCGCCCGAGGCGATTTCCGAGGATCGCCTCGGGATGTTCACGCCGCGTTCACCCAAGTGTGCGTTGTGCATATTCTTGGCGTCGCGGCGACGGACGTTCGTTCAGGCTCCCCGCCTAGAATCGACGGGTGTCCACCCCTGATTCCGCCGCGTCCGAGCGCGCCCTCGAGCCGGGTCTCGACCCCGAAGAGCTGGAGATCGCGCTGCGCGTGCTCGCGCAGACCACCGAGCTCGACCCGACGCACCCCGATTTCATCCGCGTCCGCCGCGCCACTGCCGGAATGTTCCGGGCGCACAAGCGCGCGCGTCGCAAGGAGATCCGGGAGTCCATCGCGGAAGCCGATCGTGCCGTCGTCGCGGCGACGGCAACCGGGTCGCCGGATCGCATCGACGATGAGACCCGCGGGATCGACATCTCCACGCGCACTGCCGCGCCGTCGGCCGGCGAGCTGCGCAAGCCCCGCAACTGCTACATCTGCAAGCAGCCCTACACGCGGGTCGACGCGTTCTATCACCAGCTGTGCCCCGAGTGCGCGGCGTTCAACCACAGCCGTCGGGACGCGCGTACGGACCTCACCGGCAAGCGCGCGCTGCTCACGGGCGGTCGCGCCAAGATCGGGATGCACATCGCGCTGCGCCTGCTGCGCGACGGTGCTCACCTGACGATCACCACCCGCTTCCCTCGCGATGCCGTGCGGCGCTTCTCGGCGCTGGAGGACTCCGCCGACTGGCTGCACCGGCTTCGTGTCGTGGGCATCGACCTGCGTGACCCCGCGCAGGTGATGGGGCTGGCCGACTCCGTGGCGGCGCAGGGCAACCTTGACATCCTGATCAACAACGCCGCACAGACGGTTCGTCGTTCGCCGGGAGCCTACTCGCTCCTCGCGGATGCCGAGCTGCAGCCGCTGCCAGACGGCCCGCTGCCCGAGATGGAGACCTTCGGTCACACGAACGACCTGCACCCGCACGCGTTGCAGGCATCGGTCGCCGAGCATCCGCTGCTGTCCGTGGCCTCGCTCGCGGGCACCGTGGGAGTGGGAGCTCCGGCGATCACCGCCGACGAGCTCACCCGCCTCGCGATGGCCCCCGGTTCGTCATCGCTCGCGAAGCACCACGACGGCACCGCGATCGATGCCGGTGGCCTCGTTCCCG
Source organism: Microbacterium gorillae (assembly GCF_050990725.1). GTDB lineage: Bacteria > Actinomycetota > Actinomycetes > Actinomycetales > Microbacteriaceae > Microbacterium > Microbacterium gorillae_A. The sequence goes on along the minus strand of NZ_CP158844.1, from coordinate 4,084,022 downwards.
ACGTGGAGCGCGTGAACACGTGGGTGCAGAACATCGGCGACGTCGATCCGCTGGAGATGCTCGAGGTGCAGCTGTGCAACACCACGGCACCGTTCATCCTCATCAACCGCCTCCGGCCCGCGATGGCGGCGGCCGGGCGGTCGTACGTGGTGAACGTGTCGGCGATGGAGGGCCAGTTCGCCCGCCGGTACAAGGGGCCGGGGCACCCGCACACCAATATGGCGAAGGCCGCACTGAACATGCTGACCCGCACCTCGGCGGGGGAGATGTTCGAGACGGACGGGATCCTCATGACGGCGGTGGACACCGGGTGGATCACCGACGAGCGCCCGCACTACACCAAGGTGCGCCTCGCAGAGGAGGGATTCCACGCCCCGCTCGATCTCGTGGACGGTGCCGCGCGCGTGTACGACCCGGTCGTGCGGGGGGTCGCAGGTGAGGATCTGTACGGCGTGTTCCTGAAGGACTACAAGCCCCACCCGTGGTGATGTGTATGACCCCTATGTTGGGGTCAATCGGTTGTGGTCTGTACACGCGGTGACGTGGGACTCTGCAAAATTCATGTGAGACAACTCGAATTACCCCAGCGTGTCCCCGCACCCCTCACCCTGCGACAGTTGTCGGTCCAGGGCTCTGAAACCTCAATAGCTCCACGCGCGTGCGCGTGGAGTGGGTCGTGGCGACGCGCGCATCGAAAGGAAGCGCAAGTGAGCCACCGGGTCCCGAAAAGAGAGCGAGCGCGGGGGCGCCGCACGATTCTGAAGAGGACTGGTGCGGCCGCTGCCGGCTTCGCCACTGTCATCGCCGGCGTCGTCCTTCCCGTGACCGCGGCGAGCGCCGCGGAAGACGTGATCACGGTCACGAACCTCACCAACTGTCAGGACCCCGGGTCATTCGGTGCGGCTCTCGCCGCAGCGAACGCTTCGACCAACCCGGACGGCGTCAAGATCGAATTCGCGGCTGCCCTCGCTGGCACCGGCCCGATCACGCACCCGGGCTTCGTGTGCAAGATGTGGGATCAGCCGATCGGCGTGGGTAACGAGCTGGCGGGTCCGCTTGGCGCTCGCTATCTCATCGACGCCGACGTTCCAGTCACCATCGACTTCACCAACCTGGACGGCATCGACACCAACGTCGATGCCAACTTCGCAGGCATCTACGTCCACTCGGACAACGTCACGCTCTCCAACCTGAGCAAGCTGAAGGCTGGGTCCGCGGGACTTGCGATCGACGGCACCAACGTGTCGGTCGACAACGTCACCTTCGCTGACACGGACAGCGCCATTGCCGAGGTGGGTGTTGCTCTCCTCAACGGGGCAACGGACGTGAGCATCACCAACAGCACGTTCGCAAGCCAGTGGTGGTCCTCGATCCTGATCGACGGATCGCAGGCGAACCCGACGACCGTGACCAACATCACGATCGACAACATCACCAGCCGTGGAGTCGAGTCCGCCTACGGGCACATCGACATCGAGGACGGCGCGATCGTCAACGGTCTCTCCGTCACGAACAGCGACTTCGGCAGCGCGGACGAGATCTTCACCACGCCGACGTTCTACTTCAACCCGGCCGTCACCACCACGGGGCTGACGTTCAGCAACAACACGATGACGCAGGGTACGGGTCCGGAGCGCAACGTGGTGATGTTCGAGGGCGGTGCAGGCAACACATCGTCGTTCACCGACACCGTGTTCGACGGCAACACCTTCACGGGCATCTCGCGTCTGCAGCCGCTCTCCCGCATCATCGGCGCGAACAGCGGTACGTGGACCGGTCTGGAGTACACCAACAACACCTCGTCCTTCACGCGTGGAATCCTCATGAACGGCACTGTCACGGATGCGCTGTTCGACGGGAACACGTTCACCGAGGTGCGCGAGCCGAACGGCGGCGCACTGAGCCTCGGCCTCTCCGGCGCGTCCGTCATGACGGATGTCACGGTGTCGAACAACTTCTTCGACACACCGTGGTCAGATGACGGCATCCGCGTCCAGGGCTCCAACGCCGAGAACGTCGTGATCGAGAACAACAAGATCCACGACTTCCACGCGGACATCAGCAAGTCGGCCATCGCGCTGATCGCTCCCGGTACCAACAACGTGGTGCGTGACAACGAGCTGATCCAGCACCTGGAGCGCGGCGACAACGTCGACCTTCCGGCGAACATGGCCAACCACTGGGCCGTGTACGTGTGGGGCTTCGCGGGCGAGGCAACTCCCGACGCCACCGTCGGCTGGAGCGTGCTGAACAACCACATCGATGGCTTCGGCGGTAACCCGAACATCCCGACCCAGGCGCCGATCACGGACAACGCGGTCGGCAAGACCCTGATTACGGGTAACACCTTCGGCCCGAACACCCGCGGCAGCTTCGACCCGGAGACCGAGAACCTCGGCTACTGGTTCATGTGGAACAACGGCGCACTGGCAAACAACCGTGTGCAGACCTTCCGCGCTGAGAGCGTGATCTACAACGGCTCCACGGCGACCTTCACGGCGACGCAGCCGGCACCCGAGGTGGGCAACAACCCCGCCGTCGGCCCGGTCACGCTGCACGTGTACTGGACGGCCGATGACCACGCCGAGGAGTACCTCGGTTCGGTCGACAATGTCACCGCCGGGCAGAAGGTCACGGTCGACACCGCGCACACGTCGGGTTACCTCCGCGTGCAGACGGTGGACGCCAACGGCTACACCTCGCAGTACTCGAGCATCGACCAGAACATCGTCGTCGCCCCGGCCGCTCCGGTCGTGACCACGACCACGGAGACGACCGCAGAGGGCACGGGCGAGCCCGCGGCCACTGTTGAGGTTCGTGACGCTGACGGCAACGTTGTCGGTACGGCTGTGGTTGCTGCTGACGGCACCTGGACCGTGGACGGTCTGGAGTGCGGCACGGACTACACCGTGGTGCAGGTTGTCGATGGTGTGGACAGCGCTGAGACGCCGTTCACCACCGCTGACTGCGTGGTTGCTCCGACGGCTCCGGTCGTGACTGACACCACCGAGACCGCTGCGAACGGAACGGGTACGCCGGAGGCGACCGTTGAGGTTCGTGACGCTGACGGCAACGTCGTCGGTACGGCTGTGGTTGCTGCTGACGGCACGTGGACCGTTGATGGTCTGGAGTGCGGCACGGACTACACCGTGGTGCAGGTTGTGGATGGTGTGGACAGCGCTGAGACGCCGTTCACCACCGCTGACTGCGTGGTTGCTCCGACGGCTCCGGTCGTGACTGACACCACCGAGACCGCTGCGAACGGAACGGGTACGCCGGAGGCGACCGTTGAGGTTCGTGACGCTGACGGCAACGTCGTCGGTACGGTCGTGGTTGCTGCCGATGGCACGTGGACCGTTGATGGTCTGGAGTGCGGCACGGACTACACCGTGGTGCAGGTTGTGGATGGTGTGGACAGCGCTGAGACGCCGTTCACCACCGCTGACTGCGTGGTTGCTCCGACGGCTCCGGTCGTGACGGACACCACCGAGACCGCTGCGAACGGAACGGGTACGCCGGAGGCGACCGTTGAGGTTCGTGACGCTGACGGCAACGTCGTCGGTACGGTCGTGGTTGCTGCTGACGGCACGTGGACCGTTTCCGGTCTGGAGTGCGGCACGGACTACACCGTGGTCCAGATTGTGGATGGTGTGGACAGCGCTGAGACGCCCTTCACCACCGCTGACTGCGTCGTGACCCCGGCCGCTCCGGCCGTGACGTCGACCACCGAAACCGCTGTTGCGGGTACCGGTACGCCGGCCGCCACGGTTGAGGTTCGCGATGCTGACGGCAAGGTCGTCGGTACGGTCGTGGTCGCTGCCGATGGCACCTGGACGGTTTCCGGTCTGGAGTGCGGCACGGACTACACCGCCGTGCAGATCGTCGACGGCGTGGACAGCGCCGAGACGCCCTTCACCACCGCTGACTGCGTCGAGCCCGGCGTGCCGGGTGCCCCGCTGGTGACCACCATCACCGACGACGGCGCTGAGGGCGTCGGCCTCCCGGAGGCTGTCATCGAGGTCCGCGACGGCGACGGCAAGGTCGTGGCTACGACCACGGCCGGCGCTGACGGCACCTGGTCGGTTGACGGCCTGGAGTGCGGCACCACCTACGCGGTCGTGCAGATCGTGGACGGTGTCGAGAGCGCCCCAACCACCATCACCACCGCTGACTGCGCCGTGGTTCCGAGCGTCCCCACCGCCCCGACCGTCACCGAGGTGACCAAGGAGACGGTGTCGGGAAAGGGTGAGGCCACCGCGACCGTCACCATCCGCGACAAGGACGGCAAGAAGGTCGCCAGCGGCACCGTCGACGAGAAGGGTGCCTGGAGCATCAACATCTCGAAGCTGGCCTGCAACACCGACTACTCGGCGACGCAGACCCGCGACGGCATCGAGGGTCCGGCAACGAAGTTCCGCACCGCGGCCTGCGGCGCCACGCTGCCGACCACGGGTGCGCCCGATGTCAGCGGCCTGGTGGGCGGAGCGGCCCTGCTGCTCCTGCTCGGCGCCGGTGCGCTCATGATCATCCGTCGCCAGGGCTCGAAGGCCTGATCGACTGAGATCACACACCGAGGGCGGCAGTCATCCGGCTGCCGCCCTCGGCGTTTCCCGGTGTAACTGAAAAGCGCCCGTCACCTCCGAGGAGGTGACGGGCGCTACGTCGTGGGGGCGACTCAGAAGTCGGCGCCCTCGGCCTGCGAGGGGTGACGGTCGTACCAGGCCGGCGTGGCGGCGAAGTCGAGGGCGTCGGCGTCGAAGGTGGTGGTGCTGCGGTCCATGTGTGGCTCCTGCGGTGTGGCGTGGCCCGCGTACGCGCCTTCGTCGGCACGTCCCGCGGTTGAATCCCTTCCAGGATCCCGCCGCCGGCGCGGGTCTGGAGCGATGTTCGACGGCAAAACAGGGCGCAGTTTATGAGGATCGGCAAGAATCCGGAGTCTGCTGGCCGTGGACCGCGGCAAGGTGAATCCAATGTCACGTTGGACGTGAAGAGTGCGTCTTCTTGACGCCACCGCTGCTAGAGGCGGTTGACGGAGGTGAGGCGGAGGACGGCGGCGCCGGCCTCGTCCGATTCGGCGAGATCAACCACGGCCGAGATGCCCCAGTCGTGGTCGCCCGCGGGGTCTTCGAGGATCTGCCGCACGCGCCACTCGGTGGGCCCTTCCTCGAACAGCAGCATCGCGACGCTGCGCGCGTCGGGACCGGTTCCGATGGTGTCGTGCTCGGCGTAGTACGCGTCGAGGGCGCCCTCCCAGTCGAAACCCGGATCCAGTTCCGCCAGCGCGGTCATGTCCTCCCGCGCCGCCAGCTGCACGCGACGGAACAGCTCGTTGCGCACCAGAATTCGGAACGCGCGCGTGTTCGCCGTGAGCCGCTTCGGTGCCGGTGGGACGATCGGGGCGTCGTCGTCGCCATCGGACGCGGTGGGGGAGACGAGCTGCTCCCATTCGTCCAGCAGCGATGAGTCGACCTGACGCACCAGTTCGCCGAGCCACTCGATGATGTCCCACAACTCGTCGTTCTTGAGCTCGTCGGGGATCGTCTGCCGGGCGGCGCGATACGCGTCGGAGAGGTAGCGGAGGACCACCCCCTCGCTGCGGGCGATCTGGTAGAACGCGACATACTCACCGAACGACATCGCGCGTTCGTACATGTCGCGCACGACCGACTTGGGATGCAGCTCGAAATCGCGCACCCAGGGCTGTGCCGATGCGAACGTCTCGAAGGTCGCCTCCAGCAGCTCTTCGAGCGGCTTCGGGTAGGTGATCTGCTCGAGCAGCTCCATCCGCTCCTCGTACTCGATGCCCTCGGCCTTCATCGCCGCGACAGCTTCTCCACGCGCGCGGAACTCCTGCTGATTCAGGATCGCGCGCGGGTCGTCCAGCGTGGACTCGACGATCGAGATCATGTCTAGCGCGTACGTCGCCGACTCCGGATCCAGCAGCGAGAACGCGGCGAGGGCGTAGGGGGACAAGGGCTGGTTCAACGCAAAGTTCGGCTGCAGATCGACGGTGAGGCGGGGCTGGCCGTCGGGACCGGCCTCCACCACCTCCGATTCCCGGAGCGTGCGGTAGATGCCGAGCGCGCGACGCGCGAGCTCGTACTGGCGGTGTCGTGGTTCGTGATTGTCGAAGACGAGGGAGCGCACCGCACCCACCACATCCCCGCCGCGGCCGATCACGTTCAGCAGCATGGCGCTGGTGATCTGCATGCTGCTGCCGAGCGTCTCCGGCTCGGAGCCGATGAGCTTCTGGAACGACGGCTCGCCCCAGGACACGAATCCCTCGGGAGCCTTCTTGCGCACGACCTTGCGCTTCTTCTTCGGGTCGTCGCCCGCCTTCTTGATGGCCGCGAGGTTCTCGGTCTCGTGCTCGGGAGCCTGCACCATCACGGTGCCCGCCGTGTCGTACCCCGCGCGGCCCGCACGTCCGGCGATCTGGTGGAACTCGCGCGCGTTCAGCTGACGCATCCGCGTGCCGTCATACTTGGTCAGCGCCGTGAGCAGCACCGTGCGGATCGGCACGTTGATCCCGACGCCGAGCGTGTCGGTGCCGCAGATCACCTTCAGCAGTCCGCGCTGCGCGAGCTGCTCCACGAGGCGGCGGTACTTGGGCAGCATGCCGGCGTGGTGCACGCCGATGCCGGCGCGGAGGAACTTGTTCAGCGTCTTGCCGAAGCTCGTCGTGAAGCGGAAGCCGGCGATCAGCTCACCGATGGCGTCGCGCTCCTCGCGGCTGGCGATCTTCGCCGACAGCAGTGCCTGTGCCCGCTCCATCGCGGCTGCCTGGGAGAAGTGGACGATGTACACCGGGGCGCGATCGGTGTGCAGCAGCTCGTCGATGGTCTCGTGAATCGGCGCGGTCTCGTAGAAGAAGTGCAGGGGGACCGGGCGCTCCACGCCGGTGACGACGGCCGTCTCGCGTCCGGTGCGACGCGTGAGGTCGGCGGCGAGATCGGTGACGTCGCCGAGCGTGGCCGACAGCAGCACGAACTGCGCCTGCGGCAGCTCCAGGATCGGCACCTGCCATGCCCAGCCGCGATCGGGGTCGGCATAGAAGTGGAACTCGTCCATCACGACCTGCCCCACCTCGGCGTCGGCACCGCCGCGCAGCGCAAGGTTGGCGAGGATCTCCGCCGTGCAGCAGATGATGGGAGCTTCGGCGTTCACCGAGGAGTCGCCGGTGACCATGCCCACATTCTCGGCACCGAAGACGTCGACCAGGGCGAAGAACTTCTCGCTGACGAGGGCCTTGATCGGGGCGGTGTAGTAGGTGCGGCGGCCGTCGGCGAGTGCGGCGAAGTGCGCGCCGATCGCGACGAGCGACTTTCCGGTGCCGGTGGGCGTCGACAGAATCAGGTTGTTGCCCGAGACGATCTCGATGATCGCCTCGTCCTGCGCCGGGTAGAGGGAGAGCCCGGTCGACTCCGCCCAGGTGACGAACGCCTCGTACACCGCGTCGGGTTCGGGGGCGGCGCCGTCGGTGCGGAGGGCGGAAGGATCCAACGGCGCAGAAGTCATGGTCCTTCGATTCTCCCGCACCCGTTCCCGGGCGAGAAACCCGGGCGTTTCTCGCTCAGCCGACGCGCTCCATGGTGACGGTCTTCGTGACGCCGAGCGCGGATGCCTCGTAGCTCAGCACACCGTTGTCGTAGTGAAAGGACTTCGCAGGATCGGAGGATGCCATCAGCGCGGACGACGTCTGCGCGGTGTCGTTTGCGGACTCCCAGGAGTACGTGGTCGTCGCATCCGAAGGCGGAAGATAGCTCCCCGCCCAGTACAGCGCGGTGGTGCTTCCCCCATCGCTCACCCACGTGATCGTGATCGTCGTGTCGGTGATCACTGCGGTCTGCCATGACGTCTCGGAGGCGGAGTTCGTGGTCTTCCATTCCCCGACGAGGCTGAGTGGGGCCTCCGGCGTTGGCGTTGGCGTTGGCGTTGTTTCGGCGACGATCGGTGTCGCCTCGGCAACGGGCAGCGACTCGGTCGTTGCCGAGCAGGCGGGGAGAGTGAGCGTCGCGCTGATGAGGGCGACGACGAGCAGCGGGCGGGTACGGTTCATCGACGGAGCTTTCTCGGGTGCGGGCGGCGCAGTGCCACTCCTCTGAGCATAGGCAACGCATAGCTGCGAGATGCGCGTCCCCGACACCAGGAGTTCACCAGGGGGACATCCGGCGCTCACGTGAGGTGGACAGCATCGAGGAGTGAAGATCGCCCGTCCCCTCGCCGCGCTCGGAGCAGGTGCCGTTGTCGCGGCCGCCGTGCTTCTCGGCTTCCCCGTGTCCCCCGCCCACGCCGTCGACGCCCCCACCGACGTCAAGGATTCGTCGTGCGCTGTCGGCGATCCGCGCGCGCTCTGCGCTGAGCTGGACACGCTGCTCGACGTTCGAGTCGGCGACGTCCACCCGACCCAGCCCTCCCTCGGCTACGACGAGGTGTTCTACAAGCTCGGACGATACGACTCCGCGATCGGCAAGGACGCGGTCAACAAGCGCTTCGCCGACTGGTGTGAGGCCAACGGTCAGGAGGACGCGGCCTCCGCTGAGCCCGACGCCACGCTGCTGGATCCCAGCACCTTCACCTGCACGGTGCCGGTCGGGTCGGAGACAACCGCGACCATCGAGCCGATGAAGACGGTCGTGATCGGCCCCGGCGGCACGCTGTACCTGACCGACGGCCACCACACGCTCACCTCGTTCCAGGAGAACGCAGGCCCTGACGTGCACGTTCGGCTGCGGGTGCTCGGGAATCTCTCGGGGCTGTCGGAGGCGGACTTCTGGCAGGCGATGCAGGACAACAAGTGGACGTGGCTGCGCGATGTGAACGGCAACGCGATCACCCCCGCCCAGCTCCCCGCCAACGTGGGACTCGCCAACTTCCAGGACGATCGCTATCGGTCGATCCTCTACTTCGCGCGCGACATCGGCTACACCGCCGACGGAGCCGTGCCGTTCCAGGAGTTCTACTGGGGCACCTGGCTGCGCACCCGCACCGACATCGACGTGGCGGGATGGAACCAGGACGACTGGGCTGCCTCCCTTGCGCTCGTGCGTCAGATCAGCGAGGCGCAGGTGGCGCTCGGAACGGATGCGGTTGTCGACCCGCAGTCCGGGTACACGGCGGGGGACCTCAGCGTCCTCGCGGAGTGGAACGACGGCAAGAAGGAGACGAAGGGCGAGTGGGCCAAGCTCTCCCAGCCGTACAGCGAGGCGAAGCCGGGCAAGCTCGCGTACATGACGGAGTACCGCCTCGCGCACCCGGTGACCCCGGAGCCGACGGGTACGCCGACAGCGACGCCGACGCCGACGAGTTCACCAGAGCCGACGGGTTCTCCGGAGCCGACGGGTTCTCCGGAGCCGACGGGTTCTCCGGAGCCGACGGGTTCTCCGGAGCCGACGGGTTCTCCGGAGCCGACCGGATCGCCCGAGCCGACCGCATCTCCGACTCCGACGGGCACGCCGACTGCGACGCCGACGCCGACGGGTTCTCCGGAACCGACGGGCACGCCGACGCCGACGAGCACTTCGGAGCCGACCGCTTCGCCCAGCCCGACGTCCTCGCCTGAGCCGACCCCGACATCGTCTCCGGGGCCGACCGTCTCGCCCAGCCCGACGTCGTCGCCTCAGCCCACTGCTTCTCCCAGTCCCACGGCGACGCCGGAGCCCACCGCTTCGCCCAGTGCCACCACCTCCCCGGCGCCGACCATCACCGTGTCCCCGGAGCCCACCCCGGGCGCAGCCTCGGTGACCGTCTCCGGCGACCTGATCCCGGGCGGTGCGATCACGGTGTCGGGTATCGGCTTTGCTCCGCATGTGCTTGCCACCGTCGAGCTCCACTCCGACCCCGTGGTTCTCGGCACCGTGACGACGAGCGTCGACGGATCGTTCACGCTGGACGCCGTGATTCCCGCTGGGATCCCGGTCGGCAGTCACCGTATCGTCGTGCTGGTTGACGGCGAGGCAGCCGGAACCGTGCCGGTCATAGTGACGGCTGCTCCGGTCGTGAAGCCGACGTCCCCGGCGACGTCCAGCACCCCGACCGTGAGTGTGAGCGCCAGCCTGCCACGAACCGGTTCCGCGCTCGATCTGCTGCCACTGTGGGTCGGCGTGGGTGCCGCTCTCGCCGGCCTGGTGCTGGTCGCTCGGCGTCGTTCGCGGGCCTGACACGCGAGACGGGGCTGGTGGTTCGCTCGGAGGAGCGATTCGCCGGCCCCGTTCGTTCACTCGACGCACACGCAGGACGATGTCGCGAGAATGAGGACGAAGTCGCGAGAAGGACTCCTTCAGCCGGAATCCGTCCTCGTTTGGCGACAATTTCCTCCGTTCACAACAGACGGCTCGGTGACCGGGTGGTCGGTCGTGCTCAGTGACGGCGTTCGGCCGCGGAGAAGTAGCGTTGGTCCGTTCCGCCGTGGACGTGGTTTGCGGCTGGGTGCAGAGGGCGGATGTGTCAGCAGAGTAGTTCTCTTGCCCGACGCTCGTGTGGGCTTCTGATGCCGTGAGCTTAGGACGAAGCTGCGAGACTGACTCCTTCGGCAGGAATTCGTCCTCGTTTGGCGACAATTTCCTCCGTTCACAACAGACGGCTGCGTGACCGGGTGGTCGTGCAGGCGTGAGAGCGGCGCCGGTCTTGTCAGGACACGGGGCCGTGATGCGCCTCGTCGTGGCCGTGGTTCGCGGCGGCACGCAGATGGATCTGCCCAAACACGGCGGTGCCGCGGGTGAGGCTCACCCGCGGCACCGCGTTTCCGAAATTCTCCGACGAGGGCGTCAGGCCTCCTTGCGGCTCTTGCCGGTCATCAGCGACACGATCCAGACGACGATGACGGATCCGAGGATCGACGCCAGCCACGACCACGGCGAGAAGAAGCTCGTCATGACGTTGTCGCTGTCGGTGATCAAGCCGACGATCCAGCCACCCACGACGCCACCGAGGAGACCGCAGATGAGGGTGCCGATCCAGCCCATCGACTTTCCGACGATCGCCTTACCGATGGCGCCGCCGATGAAACCCAGAATGATCCAAGCGATGAATCCCATGATGTCCCTTTCCCGATGATGTGATCACGCGCGAAGATCGGTCAGATCTTCCGCGACGGAGTGGAGGAAGCGAGCAACGACCTGCTGCTCCTCCTCCGTGAGCTCGCTCGCACGCGACAGGATGGCGTTTTGCACCTCTCCCATCGTCCGCGCGACGCGTTCTGCGCCCTGCTCGGTGATGCGCAGCGCGATGGACCGACGATCGTCCGGGTGGGCGTCGCGAACCATGTCGCCGCGACCCACCAGCCGATCGATCATCGTGCTCATCGCGCTGTGCTTCATTCCGAGGAGCTCGGCGAGCTCGCGTTGACGGAGGACGACGCCGCGCGGCTCCGCGAGGAGTACCGTCTGCATCGCCGCCAGCTCACCCGAAGACAGCTTCAGCGCTGTGTGCATCTGCACCCGCACGCGTCGCTCCGCCTCCAGCAGGGCCAACATTCCGCTCATCACGGCGATTTCTCCCGCGGACTGTGCCGCGGGGAACCGCGCGTCCTCGGTGTTCGTCGTGTTGAGCATCGTCCTGATCCTTCCGTCTGAAACATCATTGCGTGGACAGTTCGAAAAGTCAACTATTGACTCCACGTTCATAGGTTTGGCTGTGGATGTGTTTCGTTCTCGTCCGGCCGATCCTGCGATCCTGTCCCGATGCCCTCGTCTCGCCTGCCCACCCGAATCCTTGCCGTTCACCCGGGCGCGGAGCAGTACGGTTCGGACCGTGTCTTCGCGGAAGCAATCCGGGGGATGCTCGCGAGTGGCGCCGCCGTCCGGGTGCTGCTGCCGCAGGATGGTCCGCTGTCCGAAGAGCTGCGTGCGGCCGGTGCCGACGTTCGCGTATGCGACATGCTCGTGCTGCGCAAAGCGCTCATGAAGCCGTCGGGATGGCCGACCCTGCTGCGCCTGGCGCGGAGCGACCTTCGACGGGTTCGGCGCGAGATCGCCGAGCAGCGGGCCGAGCTGGTCTACGTGTCCACCATCACGCTTCCGCTGTGGAGCCTGCTGGCTCGGCGTCGCTCCGCCGTCGCCCTGCATCTGCACGAAGCTGAGACGGCGGCTGGAACATTGGTGCGTCGGACCCTGGCGTTCCCGGCACGTGCTGCCGACGTGATCGTCTGCAACAGCCGGTTCACGCGCGATGCACTCCTGCAGTGCGAACCCGCACTGGCCTTACGGGCACGGGTGGTGCTCAACCCGGTGCCAGCGCCCTCGACCGTCGTTCCGCCGCGATCGGAGCTCCGCGGGGCGCTGCGTATCGGCTACCTGGGCAGACTCTCGCCGCGAAAGGGCGTGGACCTGCTGCTGCGCGCGCTTCCGGCACTGATCGATGACGGTCTGGACGCTCGACTGGACCTCGTCGGTGCCGTGTTCCCCGGGTACGAGTGGTATGAGCGGGAGCTGCGCGACTCGGCAGCCGAGCTCGGGATCGCTGGCCGGGTTCGCTTCCTCGGGTTCCGCTCCGATATCGCCTCCAGCCTGGCCGACATCGACGTGCTCGTTGTGCCGTCACGACTCGATGAGGGCTTCGGCAACGTGGCGGTGGAGGCTGTGCTGGCTCGACGCCCGGTGATCGTCGCCGCGCGAGCGGGGCTGCGCGAGGCGATCGCGGGAGTCCCCACGGCGGTTGCAATCGAACCCGACGATGTGACTGCTCTCGCCACAGCGCTGAAACGCGTCGCGACCGACTGGACCGCGATCGTCGACAACACGGCAGCGGCGGCGGAGCTGGCCGCCGATCGTCACTCCACGCAAGGCTTCCACGCCGCACTGGGAGCGGCGCTCGCGGACGCTGGCGAGCGGGCCGCCCGCAGATTCATACGCGTGGCACCGACCCACTCACCAGCGTCAAGCTGAGCCCCGTCCCGAATCAGCCCGCGTCCGTCATCACGCATCGTCCGGTTCAGACTTTTGTCCCGGTTCGGACTTCGTCCCGGTTCAGACTTCGTTCCGTGTCAGACTCCGTCCCGGTTCGGACTTCGTCCCGGTCCAGACTCCGTCCCGGTCCAGCCCGCGTCCCGGATCACGCTGCGTCGAGGATCAGCCGGTACCCCATCCCCGACTCGGTGAGCAGGTGGACCGGGTTCGACGGGTCGCGCTCCAGCTTCTTGCGCAGCTGCGAGATGTACAGGCGGAGGTAGCCGGTATCGCTCACCTGATCCGTGCCCCAGAGCTCCTTCAGCAGCGCCTGGCGGGTGACGAGAGCACCCGGGTGACGGGCGAGGAACTCGAGCATCCGCCACTCGGTGGGGGTGAGGTGCACCGCACCGCCGTCGCGGGTGACCACGTGGGCGGCCAGGTCGACCTCCACGGCACCGAATCGCACGACGGGATCGGTCGGTGTGAGCGCAGGTTGAGCGCGGCGGGACACGGCACGCAGACGCGCGAGCAGTTCGTCCATCTGGAACGGCTTCGTGACGTAATCGTCCGCGCCCGCGTCGAGGGCATCGACCTTGTCGGCAGATCCGGTGCGACCGGAGACCACGATGATCGGGGCCGTCATCCAGCCGCGGAGAGCATGGATGACCTGCACTCCGTCCAGGTGCGGCATGCCGAGGTCCAGCATCACGATGTCGGGATGCTCGGCCACGGCCTGCGCCACCGCCTCCTCGCCGTCTGCGGCGGTCACCACGTCGTAGCCCTGCGCTCCGAGGGTGATGCGCAGAGCCCGGACGAGCTGGGGGTCGTCGTCGGCGATGAGAAGTTTCATGCGTGCTCCGGTGAGGTCGGTGAATCGGTCACAGTGCGTGTTGTGTCTGCTGCCGGAAGCGAGACCACCATCGTGAGCCCGCCACCCGGGGTGGCTTCGGCAGTGAGCATGCCCCCCATGCCCTCCGTGAATCCACGGGACAGCGCGAGCCCGAGCCCGAGTCCGCTGCTGTTGTCGGTGTCTCCGTGGCGCTGGAACGGCAGGAAGATGTCGCCGAGTCGATCGGCGGGAACTCCGGGGCCGTGGTCGATGACGCGCACCTCCACCGTCCCGCGCAGCTCGCTGGTGCTGAGCGCGATCCGCGTGCCGCCGGGTGTGTGACGCTGCGCGTTGGCGAGCACGTTGACGAGCACGCGCTTCAGCAGCACGGCGTCGGCCGCCACCGGGGGAAGCGCCGGATCGAGCAGCAGTTCGAGGTCTGCTGGCGTGATCTGCAGCTCGTCGAGGGAGGCGAGGATGACCGAGCTGACGTCGGTCGGCTCGAGTCGCACCGCGAGTGCACCGGCCTGCACGCGCGAGACGTCGAGGAGATCGGTGACGAGCGAAGACAGCGTGCCGAGGCTCTCCTCGGCGGTCTCCAGCAGCTCGGCGCGATCCGCGGGCTCCAGGCGCTCACCCGCTGCGCGCAGTCCGCCGACGGCCGCGACGGCTGCGGCGAGGGGCCGACGCACATCGTGACTCACCGCGGAGAGGAGCGCGGAGCGCACCTGATCGGCCGCTTCGATCGCGCCGGCCCGGCGTGCCTGCTCGGTGAGTTCCGCGTTCTCCAGCGCTCCCGACAGCTGCGCGGCGATGGCACCGAGCAGGCGCTGCTCGGACGCGTCCAACCGTGCGCCGTGTACCTCCAGCACGGCCTGGGGGCCGGAGCCGATCTGCACGCGGACGTCCGGCTCCTCCGTTCCGCGAACCGGCTCGCCGTCGGTGGCAAGGACGGCACCTTCGGGGGAGACCAGCCGGACGCCTGCGGCACCGAGAGCTTCACGGGTGCGCGAGACCAGGGCGGGGACCGCGCTCTCGCCACGGAGGACAGAGCCGGCGACGGTTGCCAGCAGCTCTGATTCGGCAGCCGATCGCTTCGCGGATCGCAGCCGGCGAGCGGCCTGGTCGACGATCGCGCTCACCAGGATCGCGATGACGACGTAGAGACCCAGGGCCAGGGCGTGCAGCGGATCAGCGACGGTCACCTTGTACAGCGGCGCGACGAACAGGAAGTCCAGGGTGACACCGGAGAGCACAGCCGCGAACAGCGCGGGCCAGATCCCGCCGATGAGCGCGACCACCACCACCAGCAGCTGATAGCCGAGCACCTCCGACGTGATCGCCGCCTCGGTGTGGAACGCGGTGAGCAGCCAGCTGAGCACCGGTCCGCCGATGAGCGCGACGATGAATCCCAGCGTGACGCGGCGGCGACTGAGCGCTCCGCGCGCCATTCGGGGGAGCCGAGTCGCGCCGTTGGCCTCACCATGGGTGACCATGTGGACGTCGATCTCGCCCGATTCGCGGATGACGGCGGCTCCGATGCCTGGGCCGGTGAGAGCTGCAGCCAGGCGACCCCGTCGACTCGCGCCCAGCACGAGCTGCGTGGCTTCGACCGAGCGCGCGAAGGACACGAGGGCGCGGGGGATATCGTCGCCCACCACCGTGTGGAAAGTGCCGCCGAGACTCTCCACCAGGGTGCGCTGTGCGGCCAGCAGCGTCGGATCCGACGCGGACAGCCCGTCCTGACCCGAAACGTGCACCGCGATCAGTTCACCGCCGGCACCGCGTGCGGCAATGCGTGCGCCGCGGCGCAGCAGGGTGTCACCCTCGGGCCCGCCGGTGAGCGCGACCACAACTCGCTCGCGGGTCTGCCAGGGCGCGTCGATGCCCTGCTGCTCGCGGTACTGGGCGAGGGAGCTCTCCACCTCGTCGGCCAGCCAGAGCAGTGCCAGTTCCCGCAGGGCGGTGAGGTTGCCGAGGCGGAAGTAGTTCGACAGGGCCGCGTCGATGCGCTCGGCGGGGTAGACGAATCCGGCGGAGAGACGATCGCGCAGCGCCTGCGGCGCCACGTCGATGACCTCGATCTGATCGGCGCCGCGCACGACCGCATCGGGGACCGTCTCGGCCTGCGAGACGCCGGTGATCCGGCGCACCACGTCGCCGAGCGATTCGATGTGCTGGACGTTGACGGTGGTGATCACGTCGATGCCCGCGTCGCGCAGGTCCTCCACGTCCTGCCAGCGCTTGGCGTTGGTCGACCCGGGAGCGTTGGTGTGGGCGAGCTCGTCGATGAGGGCGACCTCAGGGCGACGCCGCAGCACCGCCGCGAGGTCCAGCTCGTCCAGGGCGACGCCCCGGTGCTCCACACGCGCGCGGGGAATCTGCTCGATCCCCTCGGTGCGGGCCGTGGTCATCGCGCGGCCGTGCGTCTCCACGATGCCGATGACCACGTCGCGACCCTCGTCGCGCAGACGAGCCCCCTCGGTCAGCATCTCGACCGTCTTGCCGACACCAGGAGCAGCGCCCAGCAGCACGCGCAGGTTCCCGCGTTTCATCGTGTCGCCTCCGCTCGCGCTGGTGTCGTCTGCTGGAGACTACCCAGCAGCACGCGCAGGTTTCCGCGTTTCATCGGGTCGCCTCCGCTCGCGCTGGTGTCGTCTGCTGGAGACTACCCAGCAGCACGCGCAGGTTCCCGCGTTTCATCGTGTCGCCTCCGCTCGCGCCCCCGGACCGTGCTCGATGCCGGCGGCCGGTCCGAGCAGGACCCGCTGGGTTCCCCGCTTCATCCGTCGTCCTCCGCTATCGTGCCGACGCGTCCAGCGCCCGGTTGAGCTCGAGCACGTTCACGCGCTCCTCGCCGAGGAATCCGAGGTCCCTCGGCCTGATCATAGACCGCACGAGGTCGCGCACGACCGACTCGTAGAGCCCCCGCGCGGCGGCGACCGTCGGCACCTGGGACAGCGCGTTCTCCGGCGAGATATCGGGGTCGAGGCCGGATCCCGATGCCGTCAGCGCGTCGGTCGTGCTCGCCCCGGCCGCCTGTCGTTCGGTGATCGCGTCGACGAGCTCCGGATTCTCTGGGCCGAGGTTGCTGCCGCCCGACGCGAGCGCGTCGTAGTCGGACGCGGATGGCCGCGACTGGAAGTACTGCGGCAGCGGCTGCCCCGATTCGTCGGTGAAGGACTGACCGATGAGGGCGGATCCGACGACCGTGCCGTCCTCGTCGCGTACGAGCGAGCCGTTCGCCTGCGCCGGCATCGCCAGTCCGACCAGCAGCATGAGGGCGGGATAGGCGAGTCCGAGGATCACGGTGAGAACGAGCATCGCGCGAACGGCGGTGGCATGAGTGCGGATGCTGGTGCGAACAGACATGAGTGAATCTCCGTGTCAGAAGTGAGGGATGTTGACGGTGAAGATGACGGGGGTCAGAAGCCGGGGATGAGGCTGACGACGAGGTCGATCAGCTTGATCCCGATGAACGGCGCGATCAGCCCGCCGAGCCCGTACACCAGCAGGTTCCGGCCGAGGAGGGAGGCGGCGCTCGCGGGCCGATACCGCACGCCGCGCAGGGCCAGCGGGATCAGGATCACGATGATGATCGCGTTGAAGATGATCGCCGACAGCACGGCGGAGGCCGGCGAATGCAGCCCCATGATGTTCAACGCGGCGAGGCCGGGGAACGCCGTCATGAACAGCGCGGGGATGATCGCGAAGTACTTCGCGATGTCGTTGGCCAGCGAGAACGTGGTGAGTGCGCCGCGGGTGATCAGCAGCTGCTTGCCGATGCGGACGATGTCGATGAGCTTGGTGGGGTCGGAGTCCAGGTCGATCATGTTGCCCGCCTCCTTCGCCGCCGAGGTGCCGGTGTTCATCGCCACGCCGACGTCCGCCTGGGCGAGTGCGGGGGCGTCGTTGGTGCCGTCTCCCGTCATCGCCACCATGCGGCCGCCCTGCTGCTCCTTGCGGATCAGCTCCAGCTTGTTCTCGGGTGTCGCCTCGGCGAGCACGTCGTCGACGCCGGCCTCGCGTGCGATGGCGCGCGCGGTGAGCGGGTTGTCGCCCGTGACCATGACGGTGCGGATGCCCATGGCGCGCAGCTCGTCGAACCGCTCGCGCAGTCCTTCCTTCACGACGTCCTTCAGGTGGATCACACCGAGCACATCGCCCGAGCCGTCCGCGCGCAGCACGGCGACGGCCAGCGGGGTGCCACCATCGGAGGCGATCGCGTCGGTGTGCTCGGTGAGTGCCGAGTCCGCCGTGGTGGAGAGCGTCACGCCCTCGGTCGTCAGCCAGGTGCGCACCGCGGATCCGGCGCCCTTGCGAATGCGGGTGCCGTCGGGCAGGTCCAGGCCGCTCATGCGGGTCTGCGCGGTGAACGGGACGATCACGGCGGCATCGTCTTCCTCGGCCCGCACACCCAGTTGCTCTGCGAGCGTGACCACCGACGAGCCTTCGGGGGTGGGGTCGGCGAGAGAGCTGAGCGCGGCGGTGCGGATGAGATCGTCCTCCGCGATGCCAGGCAGCGGGAGGAATCGCACGGCACGGCGGTTGCCGTAGGTGATCGTGCCCGTCTTGTCGAGCAGCAGCGTGGTGACGTCGCCGGCTGCCTCGACCGCGCGCCCCGACATGGCCAGCACGTTGCGCTGGACCAGGCGGTCCATTCCGGCGATGCCGATGGCGCTCAGCAGCGCGCCGATGGTCGTGGGGATGAGGCAGACGAGCAGCGCGATCAGCACCGCGAGCGACACGGGAGAGGTGACGGCGGACGCGATCGGATTCAGCGTCACGACCACCACCACGAACACGAACGAGAGGCTCGCGAGCAGGATGTTCAGCGCGATCTCGTTGGGGGTGCGCTGGCGCGCGGCACCTTCGACGAGCGCGATCATCCGATCGACGAAGGTCTCGCCGGGCTGCGCGGTGATGCGCACGACGATGCGGTCGCTGAGGACGCGGGTGCCGCCGGTCACGGCGGAGCGGTCGCCGCCGGATTCGCGCACGACCGGCGCGGATTCGCCGGTGATCGCGGACTCGTCGACGGTCGCGATGCCCCACTCCACATCGCCGTCGCCGGGGATCAGCTCGCCCGCCTCGACGACCACGCGGTCACCCACGCGAAGATCGGTGGACGCCACCTCCGTGATCGTGGTAGCGAAGGCGCCGGGGTCGGTGGCATCCGGCGACACCACGCGTCGAGCGGTGGTGGTGGCGCGGGTGCGTCGCAGGCTGTCGGCCTGAGCCTTGCCGCGGCCCTCGGCGACCGACTCGGCGAGATTCGCGAACAGCACGGTCAGCCAGAGCCAGACCGCGATCCCGGCTGTGAAGCCCGCGGGTCCGTCGCCGCCGAGGAACGGTTCGGCGATGGCCAGCACGGTGGTGAAGGCGGCGCCGACCCACACCAGCATCAGCACGGGGTTGCGCCACTGTGTGCGCGGGTCGAGTCGTCGGAAGGTGCCGGGGAGCGCGGCGCGCAGCTGCTGCACGCTGAACGTTCGTGCCGGCGCCGCGTGAGGCGTTGCGGTGGGGTGATCGGTGACCACAGCCATGTCAGGAGAGTCCTTCTACGAGGGGAGTGTGTGTAGCAGCGGGAGCGAGACAGCACGTCATGTCAGGCGAGTGTTCTCGCGAGGGAATGATCTGCGGCGAAACCGGACAACACGTCATATCAGGCGAGTCCTTCTGCCAGCGGTCCCAGTGCGAGCACGGGGAAGTAGGTGAGCGCGGTGACGATCACGGCCACACCGATCAGCAGGCCCACGAAGAGCGGACGATGGGTCGGCAGGGTCCCGACGGTTGCGGGAGCGGGTGTCTGCGTGGCGAGCGCGCCGGCGAGAGCAAGCACGAACACAATCGGGATGAACCTGCCGAGCAACATCGCGACGCCGAGCGCGTTGGCGAGCCAGGGCCCGGATGCGGTGAGTCCGGCGAACGCGGATCCGTTGTTGTTGGCCGCGGAGGTGAACGCGTACAGCACCTCGCTGAGGCCGTGCGGACCGGGGTTCAGGACTGCCGAGCCGGTGATCTCCTCGCGCACGCCGGGGATCGCGTAGCTGAGCGCGGTTCCGACGAGGACGAGTGTCGGGACGACCAGGATGTAGAGGCTCGCGAGGGTGACCTCCTGCGGCCCGAGGCGCTTGCCGAGGTACTCCGGCGTGCGCCCGATGAGCAGTCCGCCGACGAACACGGCGATCACGGCGATTACGAGCATGCCGTACAGGCCCGATCCGACGCCGCCCGGTGCGATCTCTCCGAGCATCATGTTCAGCATCGGCATCATGCCGCCGAGGGCCGTGTACGAGTCGTGCATCGCGTTGACCGCACCCGTGGACGTCAGGGTTGAGGCGGAGGTGAACAGCGCCGAGCCGAAGATGCCGAACCGCGTCTCCTTGCCCTCCATAGCACCGCCGGCGAGCTGCGGGGCGGTGCCGGCGGCGCCGGCCTCCAGCAGCGAGAGCGCGACCAGCGAGACCACGAAGATCGTGGCCATGGCGGCCGTGATCGCGTAGCCCTGGCGACGGTCGCCGACCATCACGCCGAAGGTGCGGGGAAGTGAGAAGGGGATGAGGAGGATCAGGAAGCACTGGAAGAGGTTGGTCCACGGTGCCGGGTTCTCGAACGGATGGGCGGAGTTGGCATTGAAGAAGCCGCCGCCGTTGGTGCCGAGGAGCTTGATGACCTCCTGCGAGGCGACCGGACCGCCCGGGATGGACTGGGTCGCACCGGCGAGCGTCTGCGCTGTCGTGACCTCAGTGAGGTTCTCGATCACGCCGCCCGCGATGAGGATGGTGGCGCCGATCACGGAGATCGGCAACAGCACTCGGTAGGTGCCGCGGATCAGGTCAACCCAGAAGTTGCCGATCACGCCGGTGCCGCGTGCGGCGAATCCACGCACGAGTGCGACCGCCACGGCGATGCCGACGGCCGCCGATACGAAGTTCTGAACGGCGAGGCCGCATGCCTGGACGACGAATCCGACGGTGGCTTCGGGCGAGTAGGACTGCCAGTTCGTGTTGGCGACGAACGAGGCGGCGGTGTTGAAGGCGACGGGTTCCGACACGGCGGGCAGGCCGAGCGATGCCGGGAGCCACTGCTGCGTCCGCTGCAGCAGGTAGACCAGCAGCATGCCGACGACGGAGAAGGCCAGTACCCCGCGCAGGTACATCGGCCAGGACTGCTGAGCGTCCCCGTCCACCCCGAGCAACCTGTAGGTGCCGCGCTCGATGGGCAGGTGGCGGCGGCCCGTGTACACCCGCGCGAGCAGATCTCCCATGGGACGGTGGACGACGACGAGCAGAAGGACGAGGGCGAGCGCCTGCAGAATCGCGGCGACGGTGGCGGGCATCAGGCGAGCTCCGTAGGGAAGAACAGGGGAACCGGGGCGGGGGTCAGCATCAGAAGCGCTCCGGCTTCCACAGCGCGACGACGAGGTAGACGAGCGAGGCGACGGCGAGGACGGCGGCGATCACCGTGAGGGCGATCATCGTTTCTCCACCAGTCGCGCGATCAGAGCGACGAGCGCGAAGCACGCGATCGTCAGCAGGACGGAGAAGACATCGAGCATGATCTTCCTTCGAATCGGAACGGATGCTTCGATGCTTCCGCCCGCTCATGCACGGTGCACGGGGCCCTCACGGAATCCACACAGCGGCGCACGGTTCCCTGACGCCGCCCTCACGCGACGCGGGCTTCCGGTTCCGGAGGCCTTCCTACCTGCTTCGGTGGCGGCGGGTCCTGCCTGCTTCGGTGGCGGCGGGTCCTGCCTGCTTCGGTGGTCCTACTGGGCGGCGACCCAGGCCTGCCAGGCTTCCGGGGTGAGCGCGGGGTTCTGCCGTTGAGCCACGGTGAACAGATCCTCGCCCGATCGCTGCGCATCGACGGCGAGCCGCCAGGCGTCGCCGCCACTCGCCTGCACGAAACCGTAGACAGAGCCGGCTGCGCCGTAGCCCAGCCAGGCGTCGGATGCCCGCAGGGCCTCGTCCGAGAAGGCACCCGTTCCGGCGCGCGCGACGGCGTCCTTGACGTCGGGAATGCGGTAGGTGAATTCGCCGGCGCCGGCATCGGCGGTGGCCCACTCGGCGAATCCCTCCATGACCGCGATCGACGGTTGGCTCGCGCTGGTGGGAGCTGCCGTCAGGTGCAGGGCGTGCAGGAACTCGTGGGTGAAGGTCTCGGGACGCTGGTCGACGCTCAGCGGGCCGACCGCCACGATGGTGCCGCTGCTGGCGTCTCCGGTGGCGATGCGCGGATCCAGCCAGGGTGCGGCGGACGGCGGACGAAAGGTGGGCATGGCGAACCCGGCCACGTCCATGTCCCACTGCTGCCCCGCACCGAACTGCCAGCGCGACAGTCGTGAGGAGTCGTCGGTGATCGCGGCCACGAATCCGTCCATGGGAACGTCGCCGCCGAGCTTGCGCACTTCATCCAGAGCCAGCTGCGCGGAGGCTTCGGCCTGTGCGAGGTTGGCGTCGACGAGCCCCTGTTCGTCGGCCGCGCCGAACAGCACCACGTGCTCGGAACGCACCGCATACAGCGGCCCTTCGTCCCACGGCATCGGCTCCAGGTAGGGCGTGATCGACGAGATCAGGTTGCCCTCCCACTCGACGTCGTAGTAGAACCCCTGGATCAGTTGGAGTCCGGCGTCTTCTGCACCGCTCCCGCGCTCCGGGTGCGCGGCGAAGGCGAGCTGGGCGCCGAGGATCACGGTGTAGTCATCCCAGGGCGAGATCGCGGCCACGTCCCAACCGATGGTGCTGGTGCCGTCCCACCAGGTGGCCAGCTGCGCGGTGGCATCGCCGGTGGTGTGCGACAAGAAGGCGGCCCGGTCTTTCGCCAGCAGCGCCTGGTTCATCCCGTCCCAGATGCTCTGGTGCTGTCCGTCTCCCGACGAATCGCGATCGGGGAGCAGCGGTGGCTGTGAGGCGACGATGCCCGGGACTTCGGCAACAGTGCCGACCTTCACCTCGTGCGGCCAGGTGATGGCGGTGAACGCACCGGCGATGGCCAACGCCACGATGCCGGCACCCGCCCAGACGACCTTCGCGCCGCCCCTCACGATTGCGCTCCCGCGATACCCACGAACGCCCAGCCGGCGTCGCGAGTGCTGACGAGCACCGCCACGAGGTTCTGCTCTCCGGCCGTGAACCGATACTGCACGAGCCCGACGTCTTCGGGATCCCCCGGCAGCGCCGGGATCTGGGCCAGTTCGGAGTAGTCGCCGAGCACCGGGAAGGAAGCTGCGACAGCGGCGGCGTCCAATCCCGCCGCGACGGCAACGTCGGATCCGCCCAGCGCGCAGGTCGACGCGAGGGTTCCGGTCGTGCGTGCCACCGTCGAGAGCGCCACCATGGCCCTCATCGGATCGGTGCAGCTCTCGTTCTCGGTGACGACAGATGACTGCGGATGCGAGGCGACCAGGGACCCCAGCGCCCATGGGGCTACCGCGGTCGGGTCTTCGCCGACGCGGGATTGCTCGGGCGTCGAGGATCCGTCGTAGAAGAACGCCCGAACGAACAGGCCCTGGGCATTGAGGACGGTGCTCGATCCGTCGGCAAACGTGAGTGTCGTGGCGAGGTACGCGTCGGAGACGTCGGCGGGTCGGTCTTTGTCGAGCAGATCTCCGTCCGCGCGCCACGGGGCCACGGTGATCTCGGTGCTGCGTGTGACGCCGAGCGCATCCAGCGCTGCTTCATCCCCGACGCCGGGCCGCGAACCCGCCGCGGTGAACTGCGCGGCCAGCGTCGGCACGAGGTCATCCGTCCACGCGTCATCGTCGGCATCGAGATGCTCGCCGAGGGTGGTCGCGACTTCTTCGACGGGGGCACCGGGCAGCATGTTGGCACGTGCGGTGGCGGATGCCGCCCACATGCCGCCGCATCCCGCCAGCACGAGGAGAACGGTGCCGATCGCCGTCGCGACCGTGGACCCACGAGGTCCGCGCCGCTTCACCGGAGCGGACAACAGGCCGGGCCCACCGAAGATCAGCGGGCGCTGATGGCTGCCGCGCGGATCGACAGGCGCGCCGGGAGAGAACCCCGGTGCCGGTGCTCCCTGATGCGGCATCATTGCGATCCCCTTCGCCTCTGACGCTCACATCCTACGCAGAGGGTTCCGACATTCCGCGCTCTGGCGCGAGCTCATGCGTGGGCCTTGCTGCCCGCCGTGACGCCACCGCGGCGATACACGCGCCGATCACTCCGACAGCGAAGGCGACGGCGCCGATGATCACGCAGACGATCGCCGCCGCGGGCGGCTCGTTGACAGTTGCATCCGACGCGATCGCCGTGAAGGCGACGCTTCCACCCAGACAGCACAGTGCGAGGCCGAGGACCGCGAGTCCAGCGAGCACCATCATCGTTGCGGGGTGGCGAAGGGCGCGTGCCATGTCCTGTCCTCATCCTCGGAAAAGCGACCCCCTGTGGATGAGATGTCCGCCCGCACGCAAAAGGTTCACGAACGCGATGATGAGTTTCGAGTGTCCGTGAGCGTCGGGCAAGCGACGTTGTTCACGAACGCGATGTGACAAGGTTCACGAACGTGGCGGTGAGTTTCGGGTATGCGTCAGCATCAGGCAACTAGCGCTGTTCACGAACGCGATGTGGCGCTGTTCAGGGACCAAACGTGCGAGACCAGCTCAGCTCTGTTCCGGCGGCCCACCCGCGCGTGTGGCGCGACGCGGCGTGGCAGCGGGGTAGGGCTGACCGGAGCGCTCCTGTCCGGGCAGCACGCGGGACCTCCGGCCGTAGATGATCTCCGACGAGTCCAGCAGCCACGGCACGAGGGTGATCGTGACGCCGTGGACCAGCATCAGCTGCTGGGCCATGCGCTTCGCCCTGCGGTTGTGGAGCACGCTCTCCCACCAGTGCCCGACGATGTACTGCGGCAGATACACGGTCACGACGGACGGGCCGTGCTTCTCGCGGAACTGCTTGATGAACTTCGCGACCGGGGCGGCGTAGAAACGGTACGGCGACTCGATCACGGTGAGGGGCACGGGCATGCGCATGCGCTCCCACTCGGTGATCAGCGTGTCGGTCTCGGTGGCGTCCGCGGAGACATGGACGGCGAGCAGCGTGCGGTGGTTGGCGGCGAGCGCGTAGTCGAGAGCTTTGAGCACCGGCTTCTGCACGCGGTTGACCAGGACGATCGCGACGTCCCCTTGCGCTCCGAAGTGGGGCACGTCGGTGACGGCGATCTCCGCCTCCACGTCGCGGTAGTAGCGATTCACGCCGATCATCAGGAGGGTGAGCACGGGGATGGCGAGGAACACCAGCCACGCCCCGTGGGTGAACTTCGTGACGGTCACGATGATCAGCACGAGCGTGGTCATCGTCGCGCCGGCGGAGTTGATGATCAGTCCCTTGACGGCCTCGTGCCGGGTGAAGTCGGTGCTGCGCTGGTGTTCGCTGCCTTCCGGAAGCTCTTCGCGCATCTCGCGCAGCACGCGGCGCCAGTGCCGCACCATTCCGATCTGACCGAGGGTGAACGACACGAACACGCCGATGATGTAGAGCTGGATCAGCGTGGTCAGGTTGGCCTGGAACACCAGGAGGATGGCGATCGCACCGATGCCGAGGAGGATCATGCCGTTGCTGAACACGAGGCGGTCGCCGCGGGTGTTCAGCGCCTTCGGCGCGTAGCCGTCGCGGGCGAGCACCGCGCCGAGCAGTGGGAAGCCGTTGAACGCCGTGTTGGCGGCGAGGAGAAGCACGCACGCGGTGGCCGCCTGGATGATGAAGAACGGAATCGATCCGCCGCCGAACACCGCGGCGGCCAGCTGCGCGATGAGGCTCGGTTGCGGCTGCGTGCAGTCGAAGCCCTGCAGATCGCAGGGATTCTCCGCGTAGTGGATGCCGCTGATGAGGGCGAGCGCGACGAGGCCCGCGAACAGGCAGGCCGCGATCGTCCCCATGATGGCGAGCGTGGTCTGGGCGTTGCGGATCTTGGGGCGACGGAAGGCCTGCACGCCGTTGGATACGGCCTCCACCCCGGTGAGGGCCGAACAGCCCGACGAGAAGGCGCGCAGCACCAGCAGGACCACGGCCGCGTTGGTCAGCGAATGCACCTGCGACGTGTAGTCGGCGCTGGACGCGACCGGCGCATCGCCGAGGACGGTGCGGGCGAGGCCGACGATGATCATCACTCCGACCGATCCGATGAACACGTAGGTGGGCACCGCGAACACCGAGGAGGCCTCACGCACGCCGCGGAGGTTCATCAGGATGATCAGCACAACGAAGCCGATCGCGATCTCCACTCGCCAGGGGTTGAGCGCCGGGAGGGCGGAGATGATGTTGTCCACACCGGAAGCGACCGACACCGCCACCGTCAGGACGTAGTCGACCAGCAGAGCCGCGGCCACCACGACGCCTGCCTTCTCGCCGAGGTTCTTCGATGCCACCTCGTAGTCGCCGCCGCCCGAGGGGTACGCGCGGATCAGCTGACGGTAGCTGAGCACGACGACGATGAGCAGCAGGACGACGGCCGCGGCGACCCACGGCGCGAAGGTGAGGAAGGCCGCGCCGCCGAGGAGGAGGATCATCATGATCTCCTGCGGCGCATACGCGACCGAGCTCAGCGCATCGGAGGCGAAGATGGGCAGCGCGAGCTTCTTCGGCAGCAGCTGATCGTCCGCCTGCTTGGACGTCAGCGGCTCCCCGAGGATCCAGCGCTTGGCGCTGGGTCTGGGACTGGCGGGATCGCGAGTGTCATTGACCACGGAGGTAGAACCTACGCGTTCCTGACAGTTCGTGATGCGTATTTCCGGGAATCCTCACGAGATCCTGACGCCCGGCCGATCCGTCGTGGGGGCGGGGGATGTGCGTGCGGGGATACGTCGAGGGAATGAGGCGGTTACCTCGCACGGGCGACGCGGTCGCCGAGGCGGGGCGGGGAGGATAGAGGTGTCATGAGCAATCAACTTCTGTCCGGAATCATCGCGCTGGGGGCGGGCGGACTGCTCGGCATCCTCCTCTTCGTCCCGTTCGTCGCACGGGTGTACCGCCGTCGGGGGCGTCTGACGGCAGGGATGTTCCTGCTCTGGTCGGCAGCGCTGGTGTATTTCTGGGCGATCTGGACCTACACGCTGCTGCCGCTGCCCGACGGGCCGATCGAGTACTGCGCCGGAGCGATCCTGAATCCGATGGACGCGGTGCACGATGTGCAGAAGGCGATCGGGGAGGGCGGCAACGTGCTGCTCAGCGCAGCGGTGCTGCAGTTGGCACTGAACGTGCTGCTGTTCGTCCCGCTCGGATTCTTCATCCGGGCGCTGGCCGGTCGCGGAATCGTGCTGGCCACCACCGTCGGGTTCGCGGTGTCGCTCTTCATCGAGTTGACCCAATTGACCGGTGTCTGGGGGATCTACGCCTGCGCCTACCGGTTCTTCGATGTCTCGGATCTGATCACCAACACCGCGGGCGCGTTCATGGGCGCCGTGATCGGCCTGGTGATTCCGGCTCGACTGCGCGGTGGTAAGGAGCTGCCGGGTGCGGATCAACCGCGACCCGTGACCCGGGGGCGTCGACTGCTGGCGATGGTCTGCGACGCGCTGTCATTCTGGGTGATCGGCGCGGGCGCTGCCGTCGTGATGCAGCTCGCCTTCTCGCTGTTCTCCGGTGGACGTCCTACGGAGCAGCAGACGCTGATCTCATCCACCGTCGCGAATTTGCTGCCGCTGGTGATCTGGACTGTTCTCATCCTCGCGACCGGCCGATCCGTGGGAGACCACAGCGTGCAGCTGGCGTACCGCGGTGCGGGCAAGGAGTTCCCGGCGCGCGTGCTGCGGCTGCTGTCCGGCATCTCGGGCGCCGCGCTGCTGGCGCTGGTCCCGGGGGCGGGCGAGCTGCTCTCCGGCGCGTTCTGGGTGGTGACGTTCGTTCTCACGTTCACGACGGATGGCCGCGGACTTCCCGGACTCCTGATGGGCCGGCCGCTCGTGGATGCGCGTGAACCGGATTCGCTCCGCGCGGGCCCGCGATCCGGAAACCGTCCGGGGTTCGCTCAGTAGACCTCGTAGACGAGTTCGCTGTCGCGCTGCAGGTCGCGATCGAACACGACGCCGATCTCGAGTTCGCCCGCCGGAGATTCGCCCGCATCGAAGCCCAGCTGCACGGATCCGTCGGTGCGGAAGGCGATGCTGGCGAGGGGGATGCCGGTGTCGTCGTCGGGGTGGGAGCCGGCGAGCAGAAGTCGCGCCTGGGTTGTGAGGTCGGTGAGCGCGCCCATCGCGCGACTGA
The DNA here is from genome assembly GCF_050990725.1 of Microbacterium gorillae. Classification (GTDB taxonomy): domain Bacteria; phylum Actinomycetota; class Actinomycetes; order Actinomycetales; family Microbacteriaceae; genus Microbacterium; species Microbacterium gorillae_A. The sequence continues at coordinate 4,056,075 of NZ_CP158844.1, read as the reverse complement.
CAGTGTCGCGCAAGCCCTCCACCACCGCCGGGTCGGACGTCGCGACCGTGATCAACACGTTCCTGCCGTCGATGCGGCGGGTGCGTTCGAAGTCCGCGCCGCAGAGCGATGAGAACGTCCCCGCCCGCCCGAGCTTCACGGTGACCGGGGTGATCGGGTTGCCGCTGTAGCCGGCGTGTTCAAGATGCGGGAGGACAGAGAGGTCGAGCTCGGTGAGGAGATTGTCCTCGCAGTGCAGTCGTCGCAGTTCCGGCACCGCGGTGAGGTCCAGGGAGGTCAGGCGGTTGCCGAAGCACCGCAGATCACGCAGCTCCGGTACGGCGGACAGGTCGAGTTCGGTGAGGCCGTTGCTGTCGCAGCGCAACTCGCGAAGCTCCCGCACGGGACGCAGATCGATCGTGCCCAGCGGGTTGCGTCCGATGGCGAGGGAGGTGAGACGCGGCGTCGCGGTGAGGTCGATCCGGGTGAGCGCATTGTCGCTCGCGACGAGTTCTTCGAGCGCATCCGCGCCTGTCAGGTCGAGGGACTCCAAGCCCAGCCCCCACACTTCGAGCCGCCGCAGCTGCGGCAGGGCGCCGAAACCGGTGAGCGAGGTCACCGGCTTGGCGGGATCGATGTCACGGGCGCTGATGGTGAGTTCGGTGAGCTCGCGCGCCTGTGCGGCGTCGAGGCCGGCCACCTCTCGAACGTCGGTCATCTCCGGAGCTCCCTGTTCTCGTCCGCGGCTGCTACGAGGAATCGTAGTGCGCCGTCATCGTCGGAGGCAGGCTACTTCGTAGCTTCCGGCGGTCGCGGTCATCGTGTAGTCGGCTCCGGGGCGCAGGTGGCGTCCGACCTCGACCGCCTCTCCCCATTCCGCGGGAGTGCCGCCGCCGGCGTGGTCGATCACGATGCAGTCGGGAACGCGATTCCGGTTGCCGCACTCACCACGGAGGTTCACCGTCGTCGCTGGCCTTGTCCTCGGGTACCTGAGCCGGGCTCGCCACGAACGCCACCGAACGGGGCTCGGGCAGCTCGACGTGGCGGTACTTCAGCGCAGTGAGGAACTCGAGGACACCGTCCGCGTGAGGGGTGATCTTCCACCCGGCGCTCGTCTTCAGCGTGTGATGGCGGCGACACAGCGGGGCGAGATTGTTGATGTCGGTCTTGCCGCCGTCGGCCCACTCCTCGTTGTGGTCGATGTCGGTGTTTCGGATCGGAACCCGGCATCCGGGGTGTCGGCAGTGCTGGTCGCGGTGGGTGAGGAAGCGTTTCATTTGCGCCGTGGGGCGGTACCGATCGGTCGCCAACACGGCGCCGGTGATGGGGTGAGTGAGCACCCGGTCGAATCCCGGCTCGCCCCCAGCGAGGATTCGAGCGGTGTCGGCGTCGATCGGAATGGCGCCGTCGAGCTCCGCGCCGTCGTCGCTTCGGCCGGCGAGGGTGAGCACCGGAATCGTGACGGCGATCGTCGCGCGAATCGACCCGAGCGCGGAGTTCTCGGTCGTAGGCGTGGCGGTGAGCAGGAGGTCTGCAAGGAGGTCAGCCCGAATCTGGTGCACGGTGCGCTCATCGACGGCGTCGATCGCAGCGGCGCCAGCGGCACCAGCAGCACCAGTGCCGCCAGTAACGCCGGCGGAATCAGTGGCACCCGTTGCGCCAGCGGCACCCGCGAGAGCCTCGCCGGCCGCCGCCGCCGCAGCACCCACGCCACCGATACCAGCGCCCTCACCACCGCGCGCTGGCCGACGCCGGGCGTCGCGGAGTTCATGGGCCATCTGGTCGAGGCGGCTCTTCACGGCGTGCGCCAGCACGGACGGGAGGTATGCGTGCAGAGTCGACATGCCGTCCGGGTCATCGGTGACCCACACGACGCGTGCGTCGCACGCGGTCCGGTGACGCTCGGTGATTCCGACTTCCCGCACCTCTTCCGCGATGCGCGCCAACATCGCACGTAGCCGGTTGGGCGACTCCACCCGCGCCAGCGGCAGAGCTCGCGCCACATAGCGGTCGCGTGCCTCGCCCGCCTCGATCGGTGCTCCGACGTCGACCACGACCCGCGCGTTGGCTGCGGTGATCTCCCCCTCTGCGAGCGCCGTGTGGATATCGGGAAAGTCGTGGACCAGTCCATAGGCGTCCGACATGCGGCGCTGAATCGTGCGATCGCTCACATGGATCGCCGCGCCGACCTCGGCTGCGAGCGACCGCAGTTCCAGGTCGGAATGGGACGACGCACCGGAAGCCCCGGAGAGCGTGACGAGGTCGGCGAGCAGCGCGGCCTCCAGTGCATCGGTGGCCGCCCGCGAGCGGGTCACGGCCACGATCGCGTCGACGTAGGCGCGCTTCACCTGCACATCTGCCTCATCGGGTGGCACGTGCCGTCGTATGCGTGCGTAGGTTGGGTCGGCCCGCGTTCCGGAGGAACCTGCCTCTGCCGGGGGACCCGCTATCAGTTCTAACGTCATACCCCAATGATCTCGCAACCCGTAGAACAAAAGTACGAAATAGAACGGATGTGGATAACTTGAGATCCGCATCTGTGTACGTCGCGACCGGGGCCCCGCGGCGCTACCATGACGCCATGACAGTGACAGGAATCGGTGGCCTGTTCTTCCGCAGCCGCGACCCTCAGGCCCGCGCCGCCTGGTATCGCGAGCACCTCGGCATCGATGCCGGCGAGGACGCGGTGTGGACCCAGCAGGCCGGCATGACCGTATTCGCGCCGTTCCCGCAGGACAGTGATTACTTCGACCCCACCCAGCCGTTCATGCTCAACCTCCGCGTGACCGATCTGTCCACGCTGGTGGGTCGCCTGGCCGCCGCGGGCATCGAGGTGGAGACGCGAGATGAATGGGCGACGGAGTTCGGGCGATTCGCCCGCCTGCACGATCCGGAGGGTCTGCCCATCGAGCTCTGGGAGCTTCCGGAGTGAGCGAGGAGTCGGCGTTCGTAGCATGGTCGTCGCCCATCGTGTCGCCCGCGAGCGAGCAGAGGTCGCTGCGTCGCTGGAGGAGCGGGTCCTGCATCTCGCCATCCTCACAGCCGACGAGGACGGGCTGGCCACGGAGGAAACGGCGGCAGCACTTCATGTTCCGGTCGCCGTCGTCCGTCACCATCTCTCGGATGACTATGCCGTTCCCGCGCCTCCCGCCGACGGGACGAACGGCACCTGGCGGGAAGCCACGCGAGCCGTCTGGGCGCACGACCCGGAGATCCTGCGCGATCAGTGGGGCCCGTTCCCGCGCTGAACCGACTCAGGCCCGCGGGTGCCCCGTGCTCTCCCGCACCGTGAGCACCGGTGCCGGCCCCGCCTCTCCCGCCAGTGTCACGTCGCTTTCGATCTGCCGCAGCAGCAGCCGCGCGGAGCGCTCGCCGAGTTCGAAGGTGTCTCGGGTCATCGCGGTGATCGACGGCCGCACCAGCCCCGCGATGACCGAGTCATCGAAGCTCGCGAGCGACACGTCGTCGGGAACGCCCATCCCCATCTCCTGCACCGCGCGGAGGCCCGCGACGGCCATCACATCGTTGTCGTACACGATGGCGGTGGGGCGACCATGCGCGTTCAGCAGCCCTCGGGTCACCTCTCCGGCAGCGACAGGAGAGAAGTCCGTGTGGATCACCCAACCTCCGAGCACGCTCGCGCGCAGCTGCGTGTGCTGGAGCACCGCGGGCCCGGCAACATATGCGATGCGCGAGTGCCCGAATCCGCGGAGGTGGCCGAACAGGGTGGCCGCGGTTTCCGTGTCATCCACCCACAGCGCGGAAGGAGTCGCGACGTGCGAGCCCACGAGAACCGTCGGCAGCTGCAGCTCGCGCAGCGCATCGATGCGAGGATCGTCACCCAGCGGATCGATGACGAGCACCCCGTCCACCTGGCGCGCGGCATGCCACTGCCGGTGGATCTCGAGCTCTTCCTCCAGGCTCGACACCAGCTGCAGCTGCAGGCCGATCCGAACATCGCTCAACCCCGCCTGGATCCCGGCGATCAGGTCGGTGAAGAACGCCTCGGTGCCGAGCGAGCGTGCCGGTCGATTGAGCGCCAGACCCACCGCGTTCGCCCGCGCGCCCACCAGGGAGCGGGCCACTTGAGACGGCTGCCAGTGCTGCTCCCGCGCGACCTGCAGAATCCGCTCGCGGGTCTCCTCGCTGACACCGGGCTTGCCGTTGAGTGCGAACGAGACAGCCCCCGGTGAAACCCCCGCGATTCGGGCGATATCCGTGATGGTCACGCGCTTCGCGGCTGCCATAGGATCACTGTACTTGATCGGTTTAGCGAGCCGACGGGCCCGCATCGCGCTCCACGCCAACGCTGTCGAGAGGAAGACATGCACGACGAGACCTCGCTCACCGTGGGGCGGGTGACCCGCGTGCTCGACGAGCGGGTTCGCCCCGCGATCTACTCCGCTCGCGTGCCACTGACGGTCGAGGCGCACACCCTGCCGAGTGAGCCGATCGCCCCGGCCGAGGGTCTCGCCCTGCCGTTCGCGCCGCACGAGGTCGGCAGCGCCTGGGGGCCGGCGTGGGGGACGACGTGGTTCAAGGTCAGCGGCACGGTCCCCGCGGACTGGGCTGGCAAGCGGGTCGAAGCACATCTCGATCTGGGTTTCGACGTCAACATGACGGGATTCCAGCAGGAGGCGCTGGTGTACCGCCCGGATCTGACCCCGGTGAAGTCCCTCAACCCCCGCAACCAGTGGGTTCCCATCGCCTCGGAGGCCCACGGCGACGAGCAGATCACTCTCTTCCTCGAAGCCGCCTCAAACCCCGTGCTGCTGGACTACCACCCCTTCCTCCCCACTCGGGATGGCGACGTGCTGACCACGTCGACGCGTCCGCTGTATCACCTGCGCACCATGGACCTCGCCGTCTTCGAACCCGAGGTCTTCGAGCTGGCGCTGGATCTGGAGGTCCTCCTCGACCTGCAGGCGCAGCTTCCGGCCACCGAACCGCGCCGGATGCGCATCCTGCAAGCCCTCGACGATGCGCTCGACGCGCTGGATCTGCAGCGCATCTCCGAAACGGCGACGGAAGCGCGAGCCCGGCTCGCGGACGTGCTCGCGCGTCCCGCGCATGCGAGCGCGCACCACATCTCGGCGATCGGTCATGCCCACATCGACTCCGCCTGGCTGTGGCCGGTGCGCGAGACGATTCGCAAGGTGGCGCGCACCACGTCCACCATGGCGCACCTCATCGACGAGACCGACGAGTTCGTCTACGGCATGAGTTCCGCGCAGCAGTACAAGTGGATCAAGGAGCATCGTCCCGAGGTGTATGAGCGGGTCCGAGCCGCCGTCGCCGCGGGGCGGTTCCTGCCGCTCGGCGGCATGTGGGTGGAATCCGACACCGTGATGCCGAGCGGCGAGTCGCTGGCTCGCCAGTTCCTCTACGGCCAGCGCTTCTTCCAGAGCGAGTTCGGCGTGCGCTCGAAGGGCGTGTGGCTGCCCGACTCCTTCGGCTACTCGCCGGCGCTGCCGCAGCTGATGCGTCGCGCCGGCTTCGAGTGGTTCTTCACGCAGAAGATCTCCTGGAATCAGCGCAACGTCTTCCCGCATCACACGTTCCTCTGGGAGGGCATCGACGGATCGCGGATGTTCACGCACTTCCCTCCGATGGACACCTACAACTCCGAACTCAGCGGAGAGGAGGTGGCCAAGGCTTCGCGGCAGTTCAAGGAGAACCGGGTCGCGACTCGCTCGCTCGCACCCGTGGGCTGGGGTGATGGCGGTGGCGGCACCACGCGGGAGATGGTCGGCAAGCAGCAGCGACTCGCGAACCTCGAGGGTTCCGCGACGGTGCGATGGGAGTCGCCCGACGTGTTCTTCGAGCAGGCGCGTGCGGAACTCGCGAACCCGGCGGTCTGGGTCGGCGAGCTGTATCTCGAGCTGCACCGCGGAACGCTCACCAGCCAGCACCAGACCAAAGCCCTCCACCGACGCGCCGAGCACGCCCTGCTCGATGTCGAACTCTGGGCGAGCACCGCGGCGGTTCGGGGCCTCGCCGACTACCCCTATGACGCTCTGGACCGGCTCTGGGAGACCGTGCTGCTGCATGAATTCCACGACATCCTGCCGGGCACCTCGATCGCGTGGGTGCATCGGGAGGCGGTCGCCGTTCTCACCGACGTCGTGGCGGAGGCGACGGCACTCGCCGACGCTGCACGCACCGCTCTTGCGGGAACAGGCGACGTCACGCTCGTGTTCACGCCGTATCGCGTGGGTGCGGAGGCGCTCGCGGCCGCACCAGCGACGGGCCCCGCCGGGCGAGTCGCGATCGGGTACGGCGAAGAGGACGAGGTGGTGGAGCTCAGCAACGACCTCGTGCGCGTGCTCATCTCCCGTGAGGGGCTCATCGTCTCCGCCGTGGATCTGGTCACCGGGCGCGAGACGATTCCGTCGGGTCAGCCCGCGAACCTGCTGCAGCTGCACCAGGACTTCCCCAACAAGTGGGACGCGTGGGACATCGACCGGTACTACCGCAACACCGCCACGGAGCTGCGGGACGTCGTCACGTTCACCTGGGGACTCGGCGATCACGGACACCCGACGGTGCGCCTGCACCGGCGCTTCTCGGAATCCTCGATCACGCAGGTCATCACGCTGGCACCGGGCTCGCGCACGCTCCTGATCCGCAACGAGATCGACTGGCGAGAGACCGAGAAGCTGCTCAAGCAGTCCTTCCCGCTCGCGATCCAGGCGCAGACCACCGACGCCGAGACCCAGTACGGCTACCAGTCGCGCGTCACGCACGTGAACACATCGTGGGAGGCGGCGAAGTTCGAGACGTCGATGCACCGCTTCGTGCTGGTGCAGGAGCGTGGCTTCGGCGCGGCGGTGGTGAACGATTCGCTCTACGGCTACGACACCACGCGCGATTCCGACGAGTCCGGCGTCACCACCACCGTGCGCCTTTCACTGCTGCGCGCGCCGCGATTCCCCGACCCTGACACCGACCACGGTCTGCACGTGATCACCACGGGCCTCGTCATCGGTGCCGACGCCGAATCGGCGACCGCCGCGGGGATCGAGCTGAACGCCCCGGCCACGACCGTGTCAGGCGCCGGCCCGGTCGAACCGCTCGTCACCGTCACGGGTCGCGGCATCGTCGTGTCGTCCGTGAAGCTGGCCGCCGACCGCTCCGGCGACGTGATCGTGCGCGTCTACGAGGCGCTGGGCGAACGCACCACCGGTGAGATCCGCGTCTCGTTCGCGCATGCGGGCGTGCGTGAGATCAGTCTGATTGAGGACGAACTCGTGAATCCCCGCACGAGTTCGTCGCTGTCGCTCGCGCCCTTCGAGGTGCGCACGCTGCGGATTCCACGGGCGTGAGCATCTGTTCTCAGCCGCACCGTCGCCGCTAGGGTGCTGCTGTGCGAGCGAAGACGCGACAGTCGAGGGGACGCTTCCGCGCGATCGGGGTCATCGGTGCGTTTCTCGTCGCCCTGCTGATCGGCGGGGCGGTCGCCTTCGGTGTCGGCGATGCGCTCGGCATCCGCACCGAGCCTTCTGAGCCGATGCAGGAAGCGGCGCGCACCGACCCGGTTGTCACTGCCACCGTGCCGCCCGTGATTCGCATCACAACAGCCGTCGCCGGTCCGCGACTCACCGCCGCGGCGGCAGCGCTGGACGACGCATTCCAGGATCGCGCGACCGCAGGGGAGGCGACCCTCCAGTTGAGCGTCGGCTCCGATCCCGCCGACGAGTCCTATCGCATCGACGGTGATCCCGCGGCGCTCAGCCTCACCGCGGCCGGCGAGGCAGGTGCCGCCCGCGGCATCTATGACCTCGCCGCGGCGGTCCGCGAGGGGCGGGACATCGCGTCGATGACGGGACACGACGTGACTTCCCGGTTGCCCCTCCGCATGGCCGATCTGGGTGCCGTCGGCGTGGTGGCGGATCCCGCGCAGTGGGAGGGCGGCACCGACTACTCGCACGCGTCGAAGGCGTTCGCCGACGTATTCCGCGCCGATGCTCCCTATGTCGACACCGAGGCGCTCGCACGGGCCACCACCGATTTCGACGAGTACCTCACCCGCATCGTGTCGGAGGGGTACAACGCCATCGCCTTCCCCGGACTGATCGAGTTCGTCACCTTCGCGGGTCTGGAGGGTGATCCGGTCTATCCCGCGGGCGACCCGCACGTCGATCGGGCGATCGCGATCCGCAACGCCTTCGTCCCGCTGTGGGATCGTGCCGCCGAACTCGGCGTGAAGGTGTTCCTCCGCACCGACATGCTCACCCTCACCGAGCCGCTGGAGCAGTACCTGCGGGAGCGGTTCGGATCGCTCGACGTGGCCAACCCCGAGCTCTGGGAGGTCTACACCGCCGCGCTGGACGAGCTGTACGAGGCCGCGCCCGCCCTCGACGGCGTCTTGATCCGCATCGGCGAGGCGGGGCGCATCTACGACCTGCCGGGCTGGGACTACTACTCCGCGCTCGCCGTGACCACCGTCGACGGGGTCCGCGCCATGCTCACCGCCCTCTCGGGCCAGGCGGAGGAATCCGGACGGGAGGTCATCTTCCGCACCTGGAGCGTGGGCGTCGGTGCCGTGGGCGACATGCACACCAACGTGGACTCCTACGACGAGGTGCTGGCCGGGATCGATTCTCCCGCGCTGATCGTCTCGACCAAGTACACCCTCGGCGACTTCTACAGCTGGCTTCCGCTCAACGACACACTGCTCGGCGGGGAGCAGCGGCGGATCGTGGAGTTCCAGAGCCGCCGCGAGTTCGAGAACAACGGCGCCTTCCCGAACGACCTCGGGGCCGAGTACCAGTGGGCACTGCAGCGGCTGCTGGCCGGCAACCCGCGGATCGAGGGCGTCTGGGTGTGGGAACAGGACGGCGGGCCCTGGCGTGCGGGGCCGATGATCCTGGTGCAGAAGGCCGGTTTCTGGCAGCTCGCCGACCTCAACTCCCGGCTGGCCGTGCGGCTGGCGCGCGACCCCGACACCGATCCCTCCGCGATCACGGCGGGGTGGGCGCGGGAGTGGTTCTCGGATGATCCCGACACGGTCGCCGCCATCGTGCAGGCCATGGCTCTCTCGCGCGACGCGATCAAGACGGGGATGTACATCGAGCCCTTCGCGGAGAAGCGCGTTTTCGCGATCGGGCTGGAGCCGCCGCCCATGATGTGGATCTTCGAGTGGGACATCCTGACCGGAGATTCCGCGGCCCTGGATGTGATCTACGCGATCGCGCGGGACGATCTCACGACCGCCATCGACGGCGGTGCCGATGCGCTCGATACCGTGACGCAGATGCAGGATCTGGTCACCGGCACGGACGCCGGTACGTGGCGCGACCCGGACCTGCGCGAGCGTTTCGTCGACACTCTGGCCTATGAGCGCAGCACGCTGGAGCTCCTCGGTGCCTACCGGAGCATGTTCCTGCATCAGGCCGCCTGGCACGACACCCTCTCCCCGGACGAGTACGCCGCGTGGGAACAAGCTCGCGATGAGTACGAGGACATCGCCGCCGCGCACCTGGCGCAGTACGGCACGTCCGTCGACTACCCGGCCTTCAACCTGGAAGCGGCGGCGCTGGGTGTGGAGCGCGCGGATCGTGACCTCGCGATGTCGTGGGCGGCGCGTGTGCTGCTCGCGGCTGGCGCCGCCTGGCTGCTCGTGGCGCTGGTGCGTCGTCGTTCGGCCCCGGCCGTGCAGCTTCGAGCGGCCATCACACCCTGGCGGGCGGCGGACCTCGCTGCCGGGCTGTCAAGCGGCACTCGCTGGTGGCTGGTGGTGGTACCTGCCGTGCTGCTCGTGGCCACGCGGGCGGTGCAGACTTCGTTGCTCGCCGGAGTTCACCTGCTTCTCATCCTCGGTGCGTGGGCGCTGTTCTGCGGCGTGCTGCTGCTTCTGGCTCGGCGCAGCGCGTGGCCGATGATCGCCGCGGTCGGCGGTGTGATCATCGCGCGCTGCGTGCTGGCGCTGGCGGCGTTGGCGGTCACCGGACCCGGCGGGTACTGGTTCGCGTTCTGGACGGATCCGACCCGGCGCACCGCCTACATCACCGTGGCCTTCGCGCTGTTCGTCTGGGTGTTCGTCACCGCGGCCATCGCGCTGGCGCACTCTCTCGGGTCGCGGCGATCCACCGGTGTGGTGCTCTCCGGAATCGGCGCGGCGCTCGCGGTTCCCGCGGCCATCATCGCGATGGTCGGCCTGGAACAGGCGCTGACGGTCTGGAACGACCAACTGGGGCTCCTGCCCTGGGGTCTCGCGCGGATCCTGGGCATCACCGTGTACCTCGACATCCCGCCCGAATCGGCGGCCGTCGCGGCGGGCTTCGGTGCGGTGGTGCTGGTGCTCGGGCTTCTTCTCGCGCTGCCGGGCCGTCGTCGGCGCGACGCGGCGTCATTTGCTTCCCCGTAGGGCCGTTCGTACGCTGGATCGGTGCAGGGGGATTCGGACGCGGCGCTGTGGCTGGCAGCGACATCGGGATCTCAACGAGCCTTCGTCGAGATCTTCGACCGCTACCGCAAGCGCGTGCTGGCAGCCGCTTTCCGCCAGACCGACTCCTTCGATCTGGCGGAGGAAGCGACCGCGGTCGTTTTCCTTGAGCTGTGGCGACTGCGCAAGAAGGTGCGGATAGTCGATGATTCGCTGCTGCCCTGGCTGTTCGTCGTCACCACGAACGTGTGCCGTAACCTCACGCGCGCCAAGCGTCGCTACAGCGTGATGCTGGCGAAGCTGCCGCCGGGCGCCGACGAGCCCGACGTGGCCGATGGCGTCGGCGAGGACATCGCCCGCGAGGAGACCCGGCGACGCGTGCGGCAGGCCCTCGCATCGCTGGACGCGCGTGACCAGGTGGTGGTTCAGCTCGTGATGCTGGAGGGGTACACCGTCGCTGACGCGGCGACGGCACTCGGGCTTCCCGTCGGGACCGTGAAATCGCGGCTGTACCGTGCGCGGGGTCGATTGCGAACCATCCTGGCTCCTGCGGACATACCTTGGAGAGAGGAGGATGCGGATGAACGATGAGAGGGACATCTCTCCCGCCCGACTGAACGCGATGCGCGACGCGCTCGCCGAGCACGTCGCCTCCGAGCCCGTCCGTGCGCACCGCACGCGCCGCCGCCGTGTCCTCATCGGTTCGGTGCTTTCGCTGGTCGCCGTCGGCGGTGTCGCCATCGCCGGACTACGGGTGCTGGCTCCGGCAGAGGTCGTCGACACGTCGATCGCCATGTGCGCCAGCGAGGCGAGACGGAACGCCGACGGAGGGTTCGACGGCACTGCGGTGGCGATGTCGGAGCCGTTCAACCCGGGAGTGCCTACCGACGCGCTGGAGCTGTGCACGTTGATGTGGGAGCAAGGCGCATTCGAACCGGACTTCGACCCCTTGTCGGTGCCGCCGGAGGACCCCTTCCCGGTGCCTCCGCTGACGGTGTGCGTCGCCCCTGACGGCACGGCCGTCGTCGTGCCGTCCGATGCGCCCGAGATCTGTACGGCGCTCCAGTTGGCACCCGTCGCAGCCACGACGGGGCCACGCTGAGTTCACTAGGGGCGGAATACCAGTGACTTCGCCGTACCCGTCACCGAGCCCAGCGAATTGCAGGTCGGCAGGCAGGTGATGCTGCTGCCGCCGTAGTTCGCGGCGCTGTACACCCACACGCTGCATCCCGAGCCCGTGATCGATCGCATCCCCGTGACCCAGTCTGATGCCAGCGTTGCGAACCCGTAGGTGGCACTCGCGCAGGTGCCGGTTCCCCAGAACGCCAGGCTCGACCCCGTGAGGTTCGTGCCCTTGTAGGCAGTTCCGAGTTTCACCGAACCTGCGCGGCTCAGTGGCGACGCGGTCTGAGCGGAGACGTAGTCGTCGCGCTCGGCTTCGGTGTCGAAGCACACGACGTCCTCAGCGGACACTGATTCATCCGCTGTGGCGATGATCTCCACCGCGCAGTGTTCCGTGGCGGGCGGCTCGGTGAGTGCTGTGGGGGTGAGTGCTGTGGCAGCGATCGCGACGGCGGCGAGGGCGTGAAGCATGGGACTCCTGTGTTCGGGTGTTGTGAGGTGATGTCCGCTGGCGCTTCACTGGTTCGTTGTGGGTGGGTGAGGATGGGGACATGACGCGCATGCGGATCGGATTCCTCGGCGACGGGAACATTACCTGCACGGTGCGGGGTGAGCTGGCTTCGCGACCGTACGAGGTGGTCGGGGCGTTCGGTCGTGCGGATGTGATCCCCGACGGGATAGACCTGCTCATCGAAGCGGCCACACAGACCGCTGTCGCGGAACGTGTACCCGCCGTCCTCGAGCGCGGTACGGACGTGCTGCTGCTGTCCGTGGGTGCGCTGGCCGATCCGGGCCTCCGACAGCGACTTGCCGGTGGTTCCGGCCGACTCATCGTCTGCACCGGAGCGATCGGCGGGCTCGATCAGGTGCGCGCGCTTCGAGTCGGCGGTGTGCTGGATCGGGTGAGCGTCGAGAGCAGGAAGCTGCCCGGTACGCTCGTGCAGCCCTGGATGGACGTCGCGCTGCGTCAGCGTCTGCAGTCGGGGACGGAAGAGATCGTGCTGGACGACGATCTCGCCACCGCCGTGACCCGGCGCTTCCCGGCATCCGCCAACGTCGCCGCTGCGGTCGCGCTCGCAGCCGACGCCTGGGACATCGCGACGGCACGGGTCGTGGCGGATCCCACCGCCGTGCGCACGCGCCACACGATTCACGCGTCGGGCGGGCTGGGGGAGGTCAGCGTCACGGTGACCAACGAGCCCTCGCCCGAGCGGCCGCGATCCAGCGCGGTCGTCGCCCGCGCGGTGGTGCGTAGCATCGACGATTACGCCCGCCTCCGCGGCTTCGACGCCCCCACCGGCGTCGTGATTCTCTGATCCCCGGAATGTGGGGCGCGGGCGGTGCACCGGTACCCTGGGTAGGTGGCTGAACGACAGAAGATTCTCGCGTCGATCGAGAACGACTTTCCCCAGTGGTACCAGGACATCCTCGAGAAGGCGCAGCTCGCGGACAACGGCCCGGTGCGCGGCACCATGGTCATGCGACCGTACTCCTACGCGATGTGGGAGGGCATGCAGTCCGCGATGGATGCGCGCATCAAGGCCACGGGTGCGGAGAACGTCTACCTGCCACTGTTCATCCCGCAGTCGTACCTGGAGCGCGAGGCCGAGCACGTCGAAGGCTTCAGCCCCGAGCTCGCGGTGGTCACCCACGCCGGTGGCAAGGAGCTGACCGAACCCGTCGTCGTCCGCCCCACCAGCGAGACGCTGTTCGGTGAGGTGATGGCCAAGTGGATCCAGTCGCACCGCGATCTGCCGATGCTGCTGAACCAGTGGGCCAACGTCGTCCGCTGGGAGATGCGCCCGCGCGTGTTCCTGCGCACCACGGAGTTCCTCTGGCAGGAGGGCCACACCGCGCACGCCACGCGTGAGGACGCTGCGAACTATGCGCGTCGCATCCACCTCGACGTCTACAAGGACTTCCTGGAGAACGTGCTCGCGATCCCGGTGCTCCCCGGCTTCAAGACCGCGTCCGAGCGTTTCGCCGGCGCCATCAACACCATGACCTGCGAGGCCATGATGGGCGACGGCAAGGCGCTGCAGATGGCCACGTCGCACGAGCTGGGTCAGAACTTCGCCAACGCGTTCGGGATCACGTTCTCCGACACCGACGGTGCCGCGCAGACCGCATGGACCACGTCGTGGGGTTCGTCCACGCGCATGATGGGTGGCCTCATCATGTCGCACGGCGACGACGCCGGACTTGTGCTGCCGCCGCGCATCGCGCCGCATCAGGTGGTCGTCATCGTCGTGAAGGACGACGAGCGCACCATCGAGGCGGCCCGCACCATCGTGGCCGATCTCACCGCCGCGGGCGTCCGCGCGAAGCTCGACGACCGCACGCAGACGGGCTTCGGCCGTCGCGCCACGGAATGGGAGCTCAAGGGCGTCCCGGTCCGTGTGGAGGTGGGCCCTCGCGACCTTGACGCCGAGCAGATCACGTTCGCTCGCCGCGACCAGGGCGGCAAGCAGCAGCTTCCGCTCGCCGAGGTGGCCACGCGCCTGCCCGCTCTGCTCGACGAGATCCAGGCCGACATGTTCGCCGCGGCGCAGAAGCGCCTGGACGAGCGCACGAAGCACGTGTCGACGATCGAGGAGGCGCGCGAGGCCGCGCAGACCGGCTTCGCGGTCATCGACTGGGCCGTGCTCGGCGAGGCCGGCGAGAAGGAGCTGAACAAGGACGCCATCACGGTGCGCTGCCTGCAGACCCGCGACGGCAACATGCCCGACCCGCACAACCCCGAGACGGATCTGGTCGCGATCGTCGCCCGCGCGTACTGATCCGCTGAAGCACGATGCCCGCCCCGTTTCCGGGGCGGGCATCGTCGCGTACGGATCAGCTCACGCCCATGAACATGTCGGCGCGGGCCCTCGGTCTCTAGTCTGAAAGCGTGAGCTGTCGGACCCACTTGCCGACCATGGGCGGGAGGGCGCTTTTGCCGCCGCGATCAAGGAATGCCAGGAAGCGATCGAGCAGGTCGTCGAACACGACGGCGCCGCGTGGGGTTAGGTCGGCTTGTCGGATCCGCAGGCGGATCAGGCGGCCCTCGGCATCAGTCGGTGACCGCCGCAGAAGCCCGTGGTCGAAGCAGAGCGTCAGGAACTCGCGACACTGGTCGTAGAGTCGGACGACGACGTCGCGATTCATCGACTCCGCCTCGAATATGCCCTCGATGTCCCACAGCACGGTCGTGCCGCCATGCCCATCGTTCCAGGCGGCATCGATGACTGCCGCGGCGTGCTCCGGCGGTACCTCCAGCATCCGATGACGTGCGGTGGGCGACGAGCCGCGGAGCACCGGTGCCGGATCATCCAGGAGCGCACTCGCCGCGGGAGTGGCGACGACGCACAGCACATCGTCGTAGATGCCGCCGATGAAATCCCCGTTGCAGTGCAGGGAGAAGTCGCGTGACGGCGTCGGCGCGACCGCGATGCGGCGATCCTGACTGTCAACCAGCGCATGGATCCGCAGCAGAGACTCGATATCGGTGGTCATGGCGCTCCGAGGATCGGGGTTCGTCGTTCGCGTCACACTATCGTGCTGCGAACGCATGAGGGTGGGCCGAATCCAAGAGCGATCGCCAGAAGTGGTCATGGGTTCGGCGCATGTTCATGCGCTCACAGGGCGGCACCCGAAACGACGAAGCGCCCGTCGTCCCCAGGGCGGGTTCTAGCGACGGGCGCTTCGGGCCGGCTCAGGCGTGGAGCCAGACCGTGACGTCGGCGGGGACCTTCGCCTGGTTCTCCGAGCTGACCAGCAGCGGCTCCGACGAGAGGATCACACGATCGGCGTCGACGAGGATCTCGTCTGCACCGAAGTTCACGATCACCTCGACGTCGGCGTTCGTGAGCGCCAGCAGCGTGGCGCTGCTGGTGTCCTTCCACGTCAGCGTGCCCGAGCCGAGGCCGTGCGCGCGGCGCTCGGTGAGCAGGTTCTTGTAGAGCTCCAGCGTCGAGGCGTCATCCTTCTCCTCGACGGACCGTGCGAAGTCGGCGTACTCCGAGGGCTGCGGCAGCCAGCTCTCGCCCGTGGTGTTGAACCCGAACGCGGGCGCCTCGGGCTCCCACGGGATCGGCACGCGGCAGCCGTCGCGACCGTAGCGCTCGCCGTTGGTGCGGAAGAACGACGGGTCCTGACGGGCCTCGTCGGGCAGATCGATCGCCTCGGGAAGCCCGAGCTCCTCACCCTGGTACAGATAGGCGGAGCCGGGAAGGGCGAGCATCAGTGTCGTGGCGGCACGCGCACGACGGAGGCCGAGGGCGGCATCCGGACGCGGGCCAGGGGTGTTCGGGCCGATTCCCGCGCCCTGCGCGTTCTCGAACTCGACAGCCAGACGCGTGGCGTGGCGCACCACGTCGTGGTTGGACAGCACCCACGTTGAGGGGGCGCCGACGGCGTTGAACGCCCGCAGCGACTCGCTGATCACCTCACGCTGGGCATCGGCATTCCAGCCGGCGTACATGTAGAGGAAGTTGAACGCCTGGTGCATCTCGTCGTTGCGCACCCACAGGGCGGTCTCGTCGAGCGTGGGAAGCCAGGCCTCGGCGCAGAGCACGCGGTCACCCTCGTACTCCGCGAGCACGTTGTGCCAGTCGCGGTAGATGTCGTGGACGCCCTCCTGGCCCCAGTACGGAACCGGCTCCTGGCCGCCCATCGAGTCGCCATCGGCCGGCGGGGTGTAGTCGGGGAGTCCGTCGGCCTTGACGAGTCCGTGCGCGACGTCGACGCGGAAGCCGTCGGCACCGCGGTCCAGCCAGAAGCGCAGCACGCCGCGGAACTCCTCACGCACCTCCTCGTTGCTCCAGTCGAAGTCGGGCTGGCTGCTGTCGAAGATGTGGAGGTACCACTGGCCCGGCGTTCCGTCTGCTTCGGTGACCCGGGTCCAGGCGCGACCGCCGAACACCGACTCCCAGTTGTTCGGTGGGAGTTCGCCGTTCTCACCATTGCCATCGCGGAAGATGTAGCGCGCGCGCTCGGCAGAGCCCGGTGCCGCAGCCAGCGCCGCCTGGAACCACGCGTGATCCGAGGACGAGTGGTTCGGGACGAGGTCGACGATCAGCTTGATCCCGCGCTCGTGGGCGGCGGCCAGCATCGCGTCGAAGTCGGCGAGGGTGCCGAACAGCGGGTCGACATCGCGGTAGTCGGCCACGTCGTAGCCGGCATCGCGCTGGGGGCTGACCATGAACGGGCTCAGCCACAGGGCGTCCACACCCAGCTGAGCGAGTGCGTCCATACGACTCTCGATGCCGGGCAGGTCGCCGATGCCGTCGCCGGACGCGTCGGCGAAGGAGCGCGGATAGATCTGATAGATGACGGCGGTGCGCCACCACTCGGAACCGGTGGCGACGTGCTCGGGCGTGGTGCTCATGCGCACCACCGTAGTGCACGCACCCCGGAAATGAGGCGTCGCCGCTCCCAGATCTCGAATCGATTCGATCACGGCTCGCGTCACGGTGCGGAATCGAGGCGTGCTTCCCAGGTGCAGCGAGTATCGTGGTTGGACGTGACTTCCGTCGAACTGGACCGCGCGTTCTCCCTCATCCGCCTCACGCAGGACTTTCCCCAGCCGGGCATCCTCTTCCGTGACATCGCTCCGCTCCTTGCGGACGCGCAGGCGTTCCGAGCGACCATCGACGCACTGATCGAGCCGTTCACCGGACAGTTCGACCTGGTCGCGGGAGTCGAGGCGCGTGGTTTCGTGCTCGCGGGTGCCGCCGCGGCCATCGCGGGCACCGGCGTGCTGCCGATCCGCAAGGCGGGTAAGACGCCGAAGCCGGCCGCGCAGGTGACCTACGACCTGGAGTACGGCACGGCGACCATCGAGGTCGGTGCCGACATCCCCGCGGGCGCACGCGTGCTGGTCGTGGACGACGTGCTTGCCACCGGCGGCACGCTGCATGCGGCGCACGGTGTGGTCGAGCAGCTCGGCGGCGTCGTCGCCGGCACGGCCGTGCTGCTGGAGATCGAGGGTCTGGGCGGGCGCGCTGCGCTCGGCGAGAAGTCGGTGCACGCCGTCTTCGCCTGATCGCGGTGCTATGAACGGCCCCGCGTGGGCTGTACACTCGCGGTGCTGTGCATCTGCCACGGGCCCGCGCACAGTCTCGGGGCCCACGCACGATCGGACACCCCATGTCTGCCCCTCAATACCCCGGCCAGAAGTCCTTCGTCGTCACCTGGCTGTTGTCGTGGCTGCTCGGCGGTCTCGGCATCGACCGGTTCTACCTCGGCAAGATCGGCACCGGAATCCTCAAGCTGATCACCTTCGGCGGTCTCGGCCTGTGGTGGCTCATCGACCTCATCATCACGCTGGTCGGATCGCAGCGCGACAAGCAGGGTGCGCCGCTGTACGGCTACCTGGAGAATCGGAAGATCGCGTGGATCGTCACGGGCATCTTCGTCGTTCTCGGCGCAATCAGTGGTGGCATCAGCGGGGCTCTCGGCCTGCTGAGCTTCGGAGCGTACTACGGCGGCTGATCCTCCCGAGCGTGACACTGGCTCCTCTCCGTCGCGGAGAGGAGCCAGTTTCACGCGATGAGGGTGGTTCAGTCCTCGGAGCGCAGCGAGGCGAGCTCCGTCATCACCGGCGACTCCTGCAGAGTGCGCAGTTGAGTGTCGACGTGCAGCGCCATGAGGTGTGCGGCCGCGGCGACGTCGCGCGCGCGGATCGCGGTGAGCAGGCGGTCGTGATCAGCCAGCATCACCACCGGATCCACGTCGCCCGCGATTCGATCGCCGAGGCCGGAGGAGTCGAGTGCCATCGAGAGGTTCTGGACCAGGTCAAAGAGAAGACGATTGCCGGACGCCTGCGCGATCACGCCGTGAAACAGCGAGCAGCGCACCGATCCCTTGCCCTCGCGCACCGTTTCCATCTCCGCCGAGATGGTGGATTCCATCGTCTCCAGCAGGGGTGCCGTCCAGTTGGCGGCAGCCGTCTGCGCGGCTTCGACGTCGAGCGCGCGTCGGATTCCGATCAGCTCCGCAGGGTGATACGCCGCCAGGGCGTCGAGCAGGAGAGAAGGTGCCGGAGTCAGCGAGCGGACGAACGTGCCGCGCGCGGTGAGCGTCTCGACCATGCCGAGCGTGGCGAGGGACCGCACGGCCTCGCGCACGGTCGATCGACCGACGTTCAGCTCCTCGGTGAGCTCCGGCTCCGTGGGAATGCGGGATCCCACGGGCCACTCGCCGGACGAGATCCGCGCTTTCAGGCGTGCGAGAGTCTGGCGCGCGAGAGCACTGCCGGACGGCTGTGACATGGGTACCTCCTCCCGCGATTCAACCACACCTACAGGGTGACTGAAGGACGCCGGATCATCAGATGAACGGCTTCATCTGATGATAGGTTGGGCAGGTGCTCACGCGTGTCGAAGACTGAGCCTGCAGGAGATTTCATGAGCGACAACAGCGCCCCCGTCCGTCCCGTGGTCGACCATTCGGCCGTTGCCGACGCGGTCAACGCGTCCACCGTGTTCACGATGTACGCGGTGTTCCGCGCCACCCGCTCCGGTGAGGGGGCATCGGCGGCCGTGGTGCAGGCGTTGGAGTCCTCGGCGCACGACGTCACGTTGCGCGGAACGTATGACGTTTCGGGCTTCCGTGCCGACGCTGACGTTCTCATCTGGTGGCACGGGCCGACGGTCGAGAATCTTCAGGCCGCATACCGCGCCGTCATCGACGCTGCGGACGGTGGGCTCGAGTCGGTCTGGTCGGTCGTGGGTGTGCATCGCACCGCGGAATTCAACCGCGGGCACGTGCCTGCCTTCCTCGCCGGCGACGCCCCGCGCGGCTACATCTGCCTCTATCCGTTCGTGCGCTCGTATGAGTGGTACCTGCTTCCCGACGCCGAGCGGGCGGGCCTGCTGCGCGAGCACGGTGCCGCGGCGCGCGACTACGGCGACGTCCTCGCCAACACTGTGGCGTCCTTCGGACTCGGCGACTACGAGTGGCTGCTCTCGTTCGAGGCCGACGAGCTCGTGCGCATCGTCGACCTCATGCGCGAGCTGCGCGCCACCGGCGCGCGCCGCCACGTGCGCGAGGAGATCCCATTCTTCACGGGCCCGCGGGTGGCACCCGAGGCGCTGTTCTCGCGCTTCCTGTAAGAGGTGGGCGAGGGTGGTCGTTGCGGTCATTCCGACATGGTCACGCTCGAATCCCCAGAATCGGCTCGGAAATTCGCTCTCCGTGACGGATCCATCACGCACTCATAGCGCGCGCAGAGGAACGCGATCAGCGCTCGTTGCCTCGCTTGTAGTTCCCCGTCGCACGCTGCAACAGGGCCTGATCGCTCTCATCCGAGGCACCCAGGCGCGCCAGGAGACGGCGGGCGTCGGCCCCGCCCACGACCGTCACGAGCTTCCCGCCGCGAGTGATCCACACGGTGGTGCCGGCCTCGGACCACTCGAACGGGACGTAGGTGCTCACGTCAGCTGGAGTACACCACGTTGCGCGGCTCCTCGCCGTCCAGCATGCGGGTGATCTGGTCGGCGACGAGCTTGGCGATGCGCGGCTGCATGGCCGCGGACGCGCCACCCACGTGGGGGGAGATTAGCACGCCGGGCGCGGACCACAGCGGGTGGTCGGCCGGCAGCGGCTCCGGATCGGTGACGTCGAGCGCCGCGAGGATCCGCTCGCGCCGCAGGTGGTCCACGAGCGCATCGGTGTCGATGATCGGTCCGCGTCCGACGTTGACCACCAGCGCGCCGTCGGGCAGCGCCGACAGGACCGCGTCGTCGATGAGGCCGCGGGTGTCGGGGGTGTCGGGCAGGGTCGCGATGAGGATGTCCGCCGTCGGCAGGAGATCGGGCAGCTCGCTCATCGCGTGCACCTCGCGACCGTCCTCGGTTCGTGCCGACGACGCGACCGGGATGACCTCCACCTCGAATGGATCCAGTCGCGCGGCCGTGGCCTTACCCACGCCGCCGTAGCCGAGGAGCAGCACGCGGCAGTCCGCGAGCCCGTTCGCGAACCGACCCTGCCACTCATGCGCATCCTGCTGCCGCACGTACTGCGGCAGGCGTCGCTGCACCGCGAGCGTCAGCGCGAGGGCCAGCTCTGCGGTCGCCGTCTCGTGCACGCTGGCCGCGTTGGCGAACACGTGACCCGCGGGAAGGTGGTTCGGGACATCGTCCCAGCCGATGGACTGGCTCTGCACGAGCTGCGTCGTGACATCCGCGAGGCGGGGGAGCGCCTTGCGCGCCGTCATGTAGGGCGGAACCACGATATCGATGCGCTGGCGGGGTGTCGGGTCGGTCATGTCCCACAGGAACAGATCGATCGACTCGAGCTGCTCCGGAGTGAGGCGTGCGTGCACGTCCCGCTCGAGTCGTTCGGTGGGCACGGACACGCTCAGCTTCGACATGGTTCGACCCTATTCCGATTCGACCCCCATCAGCACCCGGGGATCGCTATGCTCGCGTCATCCCGACCCGAGGAGAACGAGCATGGTCCCTGAAATCAACTACTGGACCGTCATCCTGGCGACGCTGTCGACCATGATCGTCGGCAGCGTCTGGTACACGCCGAAGGTGTTCGGCACGAAATGGATGGCGCTGGCCAAGGTCGATCCGCATCGCGAGGGGGCGAGTGCCGTGATGCCGATCCTCGTGACCGTCGTGGTGAGCTTCATCACGTCCTGGGTGCTGGCCGGCTCCACCACGATCGCCTGGCACTTCTACGAGGGCAGCTACCTCGTGTCGGCTCTTGTGACGGGAGTGCTGCTGTGGGCGGGTTTCACGGCCGCCCGCTTCATCACCCACGACGCCTTCGAGAGGCGCCCGCCGGCGCTCACGCTCATGAACGTGGCGCACGAGCTGGTCACGGTGGTGGTCATGGCCGTGATCATCGGCGTCTGGCCTCCGGCAGGCACTGTCTGACACGACGCGCTCTGAAACGACGAACGGCCCTGCCGAAGCAGGGCCGTTCGTCGTTCGGTATCAGGCCGCGACGCGGGCGATCGCTGCGATCGCGGATTCGAAGAACTTGATGCCGTCCTCGCCGGAGCGCATGGCCGCGGGGGTGTTCGGGCCGAAGCCCGGCTCCACAGCATGTTCCGGGTGCGGCATGAGGCCCACCACGTTGCCCGCCTCGTTGGTGAGACCGGCGATGTCGTTGAGGGATCCGTTGGGGTTGATGCCGGTGTAGCGGAACGCCACCCGACCCTCACCCTCCAGGCGCTTCAGGGTCTCCTCGTCGGCGATGTAGCCGCCGTCGGCGTTCTTCAGCGGGATGATGATCTCATCGCCCGCGGAGAAGGCGTTGGTCCAGGCGGTGTCGGCGTTCTCGACACGCAGTCGCTGGTCGCGACGGATGAACTGCTGGTGGGCGTTGCGGATCAGACCGCCGGGAAGCAGGTGGGCCTCCACCAGCATCTGGAAGCCGTTGCAGATGCCGAGCACGGGCATTCCCTTGCCGGCGGCGTCCTTGATCTCGGTCATGATCGGCGCGAGGGCCGCGATCGCGCCGGCGCGCAGGTAGTCGCCATAGCTGAAGCCGCCCGGAAGGACGACCGCGTCGACGTTCTGCAGGTCGTGGTCGGCGTGCCACAGGGCCACCGGCTCGGCGCCGACGAGGCGAATCGCGCGCTGCGCGTCGCGGTCGTCCAGCGAGCCGGGGAAGGTGACGACCCCGATGCGAGCGGTCACTCGACCACCTCGATGCCCACGACGTCCTCGATCACGGCGTTGCTGAGCACGTCTTCGGCGACCTTGCGGGCGGTGGCGAGGATCTCCTCGGTCACCTCACCCTCGACGGTCAGCTCGAATCGCTTGCCGATGCGCACACCGGTGAAGGCGTCGACGTCGAGACGGGCGAAGGCACCGCTCACCGCCTTGCCCTGCGGGTCGAGGAGTTCGGGCTTCGGCATGACGTCGACGACGATGGTGGGCATTGTGGCTCCGAGGTGGACGCGAACGGCGGTCGTCACCAGTCTACCCGCGGGCTCGGACGCGTTCGACCGCGGGCATCGGGTCGGCTGTTGCGGTTCCGGCCTGCCATGAGAGGATATGGGAGCGCTCCCAGCGCGTGCCACAGCTGTCGCCGTTTCGATCTCTCCGGGGGTTTCATGTCCACTGCCGCTCGTTCCTTCCCGGACGACTTCCTGTTCGGTGCCGCCACCGCCGCGTACCAGATCGAGGGGGCTGCCTTCGAAGACGGTCGTACCGCGTCCATCTGGGACGCGTTCTCGCGGGTTCCCGGCGCCGTCATCAACGCGGAGAACGGCGACGTGGCGTGCGATCACTACCACCGCTACCCGCAGGACGTCGCGCTGATGAAGGAGCTCGGTCTGCAGACGTACCGCTTCTCCACGTCGTGGTCGCGCGTGCGGCCGGACGGCGGCGCGGTGAACGAGGCCGGCCTCGACTTCTATAAGCGCCTCGTGGACGAGCTCCTGGACGCCGACATTCTGCCGTGGCTCACGCTGTACCACTGGGATATGCCGCAGGCGATCCAGGACCGTGGTGGCTGGACAGTTCGCGAGTCCAGTGAGCTGTTCACCGAGTACGCGCTCACGATGCATGACGCCCTGGGTGATCGGGTGAAAGTGTGGACCACGCTGAACGAGCCGTGGTGCTCGTCCTTCCTCTCTTACACCGCGGGGGCGCACGCTCCCGGCCACACGTCCATTGCGGAGGGGCTCCTCGCCTCTCACCACCTGCTGCTCGGGCACGGTCAGGTGGTTCGCGAACTGCGTCGGCGGGACGAGTCGCTCAACCTCGGCATCACCCTGAACCTCACGGTGGCCGATCCTCTCGACCCGCACAGCGACGCCGACCGCGATGCCGCGCGCCGCATCGACGGGCAGTTCAACCGCTGGTTCCTGGATCCGGTGTTCCGCGGCGCATACCCGGCGGACATCGTGGAGGATGTTCGCGGTGTCGATGCGGACGCCGTGGCACGATTCGAGGCAGCGGTGCAGCCCGGTGACCTCGACACCATCGCTGCCACTCTGACCACGCTCGGCGTGAACTACTACCACGGCGAGTTCGTCTCGGGTGATCCGACCGACAACCCGGCACCGGAGAACGAAGCGCCGACGTCTCGCGAGACGCGGTCGCCGTTCCCCGCGGACGGGAACATCTTCCACGTGGACCGGGGCCTTGCGCGTACTGGGCAGGGCTGGGAGGTGCAGCCGGAGGGACTCACCCGTCTGCTGCACCGGGTGTGGGATGAGTACGCCCAGCCCACCGACACAACGCTCTTCGTCACGGAGAACGGTGCCGCCTACGACGACGAGGCTGTCGTCGAGGACGGCGTCACGCGCGTGCACGACGCGGAACGTGTGGAGTTCCTACGTCGGCACGTGGCGGCGATCCTGGATGCACGCGATGCAGGGGTCGATGTGCGCGGCTACTTCTACTGGTCGCTGCTTGACAATTACGAGTGGGCGTGGGGGTACGAGAAGCGGTTCGGCATCGTCCGCGTGGACTACGAGACCCAGGAGCGGGCGTTGAAGGACAGCGCGCTGGAGTATCGTCGCATCATTGCGGAACGATCGATCGATGTCCCCACGCCGACCGGTGTTCCGCCCTACCTTCTGAGCTGAAAGAGGCCCACGTGGCGGAACCGTCGACTCCCGCGACCATCGAGGAGGTTGCGGCCGCGGCCGGCGTCTCGCGATCGACGGTCTCCCGTGTGGTGAATGGCTCCCCGTCGGTGAGCGCCGCAGCGGAGGAGCGCGTGCGCGCCGCCATCGCGCAGCTGAAGTACGTTCCCAATCAGCTGGCGCGCTCGCTGGCCAGCCGGCAGACGAAGGCGATCGCCCTGGTCGTGCCGGAAGACGTGTCGCGATTCTTCGGCGACCCCTTCATCGCCGCGGTGGTGGCCGACGTGCATCGCCGGCTCACGGAGTCCGACTATGTGCTGACCATGGTGCTCGCGGGCGAGAACACCGCTGAGCGGACGATCGCCTATCTCCGCGGCGGCAGCGTCGACGGAGTCATCGTGGTGTCGCACCACTCCCGTGACGCCTTCGTGGACCGCATCGCCGACGTGGTGCCGGTGGTGTTCGGCGGGCGGCCCACGCACAAGCGCGCGGATGCGGCGGACTACTACGTGGACGCGGACAACGTCGAGGGTGGTCGCCTCGCCACGGCGCACCTGATCGAGCGCGGTCATCGCCGCATCGCCACGATCGCGGGCCCCGCCGACATGCCCGCCGGTATCGACCGACTGAGCGGATACCGACAGGCGCTCACCGACGCGGGGCTCGCCGAGGGCACGGTCGCCTTCGGCGACTTCTCAGAGCGCGGGGGTGAAGCCGCGATGCGCGAGATCCTCGCCGCCGGAACGCCCGATGCGGTCTTCGCGGCCAGCGATCTGATGGCCAAGGGTGCCGTGACCGTGCTCCACGAGGCCGGATTGCGCATCCCGCAGGACGTAGCCGTGATCGGTTTCGACGACGCTCCCGTCGCCGCGCAGATGACGCCGAAGCTCACGACGATCCGCCAGCCGGTGTTCGGCGATCTGGTGGCGCAGCGGCTGATCGAGCTGCTCGCCGGGGAGCGCCCGCCGCGGGCCAGCTTCGTGGAGCTGGAGCTCGTGGTCCGCGACTCCGTCTGAGGCGGGCGAGTCAGGAGGCGGCGGGGGTGCGCTCCCACGTCCATGGGACGGTCTCCGTCACTTTCACGAGGCCCGCGCGCTCCAGGATCGGACGCGAGAACTCGGTGGAGTCGGAGTGGATCCAGCGCACGCCGTGGCTGATCGCGGAACGGGCGCGGGCGGCGGTGAGGGCGCGGTAGATGCCGCGACCGCGGTACTCGGGACGCGTGGCCCCGCCCCAGATCCCAGCGAAGGCCGTGCCGGGGATCGGGTCGATGCGCCCCACGCTGACGATTCGACCATCGACCTCCGCGGCCCACACCTCCACGGCCTCGCCGCGAGCCTGGCGCTCGAGGATCTCGGGCAGCAGCCGCTCGGCATAGGGGGTGCCGCCGAACACCTCGTCCTGCATGTCGAGTGCAGCACGGATATCGGTGGGCGTTGTCATCTGCCGCACGATCACACCCGCGGGAGCGGCGACATCGATGAGTGTGCCGGCGTCGCCGAGCATCACGGACTCGACCTCGTCGGCCACGAAGCCGGCGCGTGTGAGGGCGTCTTCGAGACCCGGAGCATCGTCGTGCGTTCGTGTCTTCCACTCGGCCTGCGTGATCGACGCGTCACTCGCGATGAGTGCGGCGACCTCAGCCACCCGCGCAGCCGGGGCATCCAGTTCCGCGTAGGTCACGAACAGTCGCCCGCCCTCATAGCGGGCCACCCAGAGCGGGCCGAAGCGTTCCACGGAGGTGGCACCCAGAACTTCGGCGGCGGTGCGCAGATGGGCGTCGTACGCGGCGAGGAGGTCGGTCACCGATCCAGACTAGGGTGTCAGGGCTTCGACGAAGACTAAGCGGAACGACCCCGACGAGCAGTCTCGTCGGGGTCGTTCTCTGGTCTGAGGCGTCAGTTCTCGGGGTCGCCGCCGAGGGGACCGACCGCGGGAATCGGACCGCCATCGTCGGCGCCGGTCTTGCGGGCGCGGGCGATGAGGTTGCCGAGGTGGTAGATCGCGAGCACCGCCACCGTCGCGAGGATGATCGCACCGAACTCGATGCCGCCGAACACCGCGGAGAAGCCGCCGATGGAGACGATGAGGCCGACGGCCGCGGTCAGCTGGTTCACCGGACGAGACAGGTCCACGCGGTTGTCCACCCAGATCTTGATGCCGATCACGCCGATGAGGCCGTACAGAGCGGTCGTGGCGCCACCGAGCACGCCGCTCGGAATGGTGTTGAACAGAGCGCCGATCTTCGGCGACAGTGCCAGCACGATGGCGACGAGACCAGCCACCCAGTACACGGCGGTGGAGTAGACGCGCGTGGCCGCCATGACGCCGATGTTCTCGCCGTAGGTGGTGGTGCCGGAGCCGCCGAACATACCGGCGATGGCGGTCGAGATGCCGTCGGCGGAGAGCGCCTTGCCGGTGGACTGGTTGATCGACGGGTCCTCGGTCATGGCGGCGACGCCGCGCACGTGGCCGACGTTCTCGGCGATCAGCACGAGCACCACGGGCAGGAACATCAGCACACCCGACCACGCGGCGGGTTCGGTGAAGGCCGGCAGGTGGAACTGCGGAAGGCCCACCCAGTCCGCTGCTGCGACCGTCTCGAAGTCCACCTCGCCCTGAATCACCGCGGCGATGTAGCCGACGATCACGCCGAGGAAGATGGAGATGCGGCCCAGGAACCCGCGGAACACCACGCTGAAGAGCACGATGGCGGCCAGCGTGATCACGGCGGTGAGCGGGGCCACCTTGAAGTTGTTCCACGCGGCACCCGCGAGGTTGAGGCCGATGAGGGCGACGATCGTTCCCGCGACCATCGGGGGCATGAAGCGATCGATCCACTTCACTCCCACCGCCTGGATCAGGAAGCCGATACCCGCCAGTACCACACCGGCGACCACGATGCCGACCAGGGCCATCGCGATCTGCTCCGGAGTCTCCAGGCGTCCGCCGCCGTTGAAGGCCATGACCGGGGCGAGGAACGCGAAGGACGAACCGAGGTAGCTGGGCAGCTTGTTGCGCGTGAGCAGCAGGAAGAGGATCGTGCCGATGCCGCTGAAGAGCAGGGTGGTCGCCACCGGGAAACCGGTGAGGATCGGGACCGTGAAGGTGGCACCGAACATCGCGAGGACGTGCTGGCCGCCCATGGCGATCGTGGCGGGCCAGCTCAGGCGCTGTTCGGGCTTGACGACATCGCCGGGTGCGACGGTGCGACCGTTGCCGTAGACGGACCACAGGGGCATGGAGGGACTCCTCAGGGGTGAAGGACGGAACCGCTGCCTCACTTTACCGAACCTGAAGATTGCCTGTACGCGACGGGTGGGCGGGTAGGAGGCACCGCCCGACGATCTCGAGGGTCGCGGGACGCGTTAGCGTTTTCTTATGCCCTCCTATTCCTCTCTCACCGACCGGGCCGCCGTCGAAGCGGCGATCGCCGAGTTCACGTCCCTGGGTCGGGAGCTGTTCCTGCTGAAGTACGGGTTTCCGGAGGTCAACGAGTCGTTCGTGATCGTGGGCGCCGGTCGCTACGACACGCGCGCGCTGTTCGCCAGCGCCTACGGACACCAGCACGGTGAGCCGCTGACCAGCCGCCAGGTGACCGCCGGGCTGAACGGCGCGGGCGGCCAGCTGGGCGCGCTCGGCTACGTCGTGACCACACCGGATGACGCCAAGACGGCCGAGACGTTCCCCACCTTCGACGCCGCGCTCGCGCGCTTCCCGATCCCCGTGGAGAACCTTCCCGCCGTTCGCGAGTTCCTCGTGAACCGCAACTACCGTGAGTTCTTCATCCCCGCGAGCCGCGCATACATCGGCGCCAAGCCGCGCTCGGGAAAGCCGCCGCACCTCATCGGCCGCGGTTACATCGCGTACCGCGAAGAGGACGGCCGCCCGCGCGGCATCGAGCTGCCGGTACGGGAGAGCGCGCCCGTGACCGCGCTGGCACCGATCCGCGGCGGGGGCTCGTCGTCCTCGCGTGCGGCGGAGCCTCGCGTACCGCGTGCCGCCGCCGAGTCCCGCGCGCCCCGTGTGGCGAAAGTGGAGCGTCAGGATGCGTTCTGCCCCACCTGCTTCATGGTGCTTCCTGCGACGGGCATCTGCGCGAACTGCGACTGAACCGGAGGATGCCGAAGCCCTTCTCAGCGATCCTCTGGGTACGGCAGCTCGAATGATCCGCGTGCCGGAGTGACGGGACGGCCGACGCCGGTGAGGCGTCGGCCGGTTTGGTCAGGCGTTGTCGGCCGGGGCGACGCGCACCAGCATCTTGCCCGTGTTCGCGCCGCGCATCATGTTGAGGAAGGCGTCGACGGTGTTCTCGATGCCGTCGACGATCGTCTCGTCGTACGCGATCTGGCCGGCCGCGAACCAGCCGCCCATCTTGTCGTAGAACTCCGGTGCGACGCCGAGGTAGTTCGCGAGGGTGAATCCGGTGAGCGTGAGACCGCGGGTGATGATGTTGGCCATGTTGTCGGGGCCGGGAACGCGACCCGTCGTGTTGTATTCGGCGATCGCGCCGCAGAGCGCCGCGCGTCCGCCGTCGTTGAACGCGTCCAGCGCGGCCTCGAGGTGATCGCCGCCGACGTTGTCGAAGAACACGTCGATCCCCTCGGGTGCCGCTGCCGCGAGCTGAGCGCGCACATCGCCGTCCTTGTAGTTGAACGCCGCGTCGTAGCCGTACTTCTCGGTGAGCAGCGCCACCTTCTCCGCACTTCCGGCGGAGCCGATCACGCGCCCCGCTCCCAAGAGCTTCGCAATCTGGCCGACCGCCGTGCCCACGGCCCCCGCCGCACCGGAGACGAACACCGTGTCGCCGGGCTTCATCCCGGCGATCGCCGTGAGGCCGACGTAGGCGGTGAGTCCGGTCATCCCGAGAATGTGCAGTCGGACCGAGGACGGGACGCCGTCCAGCTCCGGTGCCGGACGGAACGTGGCTGCCGGCGCCTGTACCACATCGCTCCAGCCGTGCTGGTGCGACACCAGCGTGCCGACCGCGAGTTCGGGAGCATTCGACTCCACCACGCGACCGATCGCGCCGCCGAGGATCGTCTCGCCGAGGGCGTACGGGGCGACGTAGCTGCGGACGTCGTTCATCCGACCGCGCATGTAGGGGTCGACGGACACGAACTCGTTGCGCACCCGCACCTCGCCGGCTGCCGGGCTGTCGTACGTGACCTCGGCGATCTCGAAATCCTCGTGCGTCGGCCAGCCGACGGGTCGCTTCGCGAGACGGATCTGGGTGCTGAGCGCAGTGGACATGGAACTCTCTTTCTTGATGGAGCTGGCGGTGATCAGAGCGCGATACCGATGGCCAGCAGGACCACGGCAACGGCGGGGATCACTCCCTGCTTGAGGGCGGCGCCTCGCTTGTCGGGGCTCGACAGCAGGAGAACGAGTGCGGCAGCCGCCATCGAACCGACGCCCGCGAACACGAGCCCGGCGCCCAGCGCCGAGGCACCGAGCAGGAAGGCGATGACGCCGATGACAGCGATGATCGCCAGGAACAGGTTGTAGAAGCCTTGGTTGAACGCCATCTCCTTGGTGGCGTGAGCCTGCTGCTCGGTCAGGCCGAAGGTGGCGCGGACGCGCGGCGTTGTCCAGGTCAGCGACTCCATCACGAAGATGTAGACGTGGACGAGCGCTGCGATGCCGGCGAGGATCAAGCCTGCGATCACCATGGGGACTCCTTCTGTCGGGTCGATTCTGTAACGACCTGTTCAGTATATACTGGACAGGTCGTTACAAAAGGTGGGAACGCATGGCACGCACGCAGAACTTCGATCGCGATACGGCCGTGCGCGCGGCTCGGGCATTGTTCTGGCGGGGCGGATACGAGAGCACCTCGATCCCCGAACTCGAGGCGGCGACCGGGCTGAGTCGGTCCAGCATCTACAACGCGTTCGGGTCGAAGCGGGGGTTGTTCGACGCCGCCGTCGACAGCTATCTGACCGAAGTGGTGCGGCCGCGCCTGCGGCCGTTGACGGTAGCGGAGGTCGAACCGCGCGCGCTCGCGGACTACCTCACCGGGTTGCGTGCGGCGTTCCAGAATCTCGGCTCGATGCCCGCCACGAGCGGCTGCCTTCTCATCAACACCGCGGGTGCGCCGATCGCCGGCGACCCGGAGGTCTCACGGGTGATCGCTGACTATCGCGCAGAGCTCCACGACGCCGTTGTTCGCGGTCTGCGCGCAGCGCGCGGTGATGCACCGGAGGTCCCGCAGCTCGCGGACGCCGTCACGGGGCTGATGATCGCGGGCTTCGCGCTCGCGCGGGTGGATGCTGTCGAGGCCGCGCGCAGCATCGAGACGGCACTCGCGCTCATCGAGTGAGAATCAGGCCTGCAGGCGGGTGAGCAGCTCGCCGTAGCGTGCTGCGGTCTCGGCGACGATGTCGGCCGGCAGCTCGGGCGGGGTGCCGGCCTTGTCCCAGTGGGTGGCCAGCCAGTCGCGCACGATCTGCTTGTCGAAACTCGCCATCCGCTCGGCCGGTGTCGTTCCGTTCTCCCAGGCCGCGCGGTCCCAGTAGCGCGACGAATCGCTGGTGAGCACCTCGTCGCCCAGCGTGAGCGCGCCGTCGGCATCGTGGCCGAACTCGAACTTGGTGTCGGCCAGGATCAGCCCGTGCGCCTCCGCGGTGGCCGCGGCCCGGCGGTAGATCTCCAGGGAGAGGTCACGCAGATCGGCCGCGAGTTCTTCGCCGACGATCTCCTCCACCTGCTCGAACGTGATGTTCTCGTCGTGCTCGCCGAGGGGAGCCTTGTACGCCGGCGTGAAGATCGGCTCGGGGAGGCGGTCGCCGTCGCTCAGTCCCGCGGGGAGCGCGACGCCGCAGATGGAGCCGCTCTGCTGGTATTCCTTCCAGCCGGAGCCGGTGAGGTACCCGCGCACGACGCACTCGATCGGGATCATCGTGAGCTTCTTCGCAACCATCGCGCGACCTGCGACCTCGGCCGGGGGCTCCTCGCCGGTGAGGTGGTTGGCGACGGGCGTGCCGCCATCGGCACCCGCGAGCTGGTCGAACCACCAGCCGCTGAGACTCGTCAGGAGGGCGCCCTTCTCCGGGATGGCGGGGGAGAGCACGAAGTCGAAGGCGCTGACGCGGTCGGAGGCGACCACCAGCATCCGGTCGGCCGGGCCGTCGGCGGGCTCGTAGAGGTCCCGGACCTTTCCGGAGTAGACGTGCTTCCAGCCGGGGATCTCGCGCGCGGTGCTCACGCCACCATTATCCCGTCTTCCGACCGTGCCACTGTCAGTGCCCCCTCGTATCGTGGGCCACGGAGGCGATGACATGAGCGAACTGGTGTGGGACAAGACGGATCCGGTGCACGCGAAGGCGCTGGCGGCACTGGAGCGGGAGCTGGTCGGGTGGATCTCGACGGTGGACCGGGCGGGGGCGCCGCGCTCGGTTCCGGTGTGGTTCTTCTGGGAGGGCGGCGAGCTGACCATCATCACTCGCCCGGATACGGCGAAGGCGAAACACCTGCGGGCGGGCTCGGCTGCGCAGTTCCACCTCAACGCGGGTGGTCCGTTCGGTGACGATGTGGTGATTCTCAGTGGCGAAGTGGAGTTGCGTGAGGGTGGAACCGGCGCGTGGATGGCGGCACGTCGAGAGGCATACGAGGCGAAGTACCGCGAGGCGATCGCGGACTACGGCATGCCGCTGGACGACATCATCGAGAGCTTCTCAGCCCTCATCGTCCTGCGACCCGCGAAGCTGCTGGCCTGGTGACCTTGGTGTGAGTCGTTGATCAGCGTGGCGTGATGCTGTCCACGAAGTCG
Source organism: Microbacterium gorillae (assembly GCF_050990725.1). Taxonomy (GTDB): domain Bacteria; phylum Actinomycetota; class Actinomycetes; order Actinomycetales; family Microbacteriaceae; genus Microbacterium; species Microbacterium gorillae_A. The sequence goes on along the minus strand of NZ_CP158844.1, from coordinate 4,024,278 downwards.
TGGGCCTCGCTCATCAGTGGTGCCCACAGTTCGTCCTGCTCGATGCGGAGGCGAAGCCATTCCCGCATCTCCCGACCGCGCATCTTCATCCGCTCCGCCGTGCCGTCGGCGACGAGCTCTTCCGCGCGCTGCTCACTCACTTTGACAACCAGATCGCCGCCGCTGCTGACGAACGCGAAGATCTTGCCGCGCACACCCAGCCCCACGGTGCCGAACATGCGCCCGAGCGCCACGTCGGGCAGCGACGTGAACTGCGGAGTCAGGCCGTCGAAGATCTCGTGCGCGCGCTCGTGAGCCATGCCGGGGATCGTACGCCGCACCGGCGGCGCACGAAACCCCCGACGTCAGGTCAGTCGATCCGGCCCGTGCGGGCGACGCCGGCCAGCCAGTCCAGGCTGGGCTTCGGCAGCCGCTCGAAGGTCACCGGGTCGAAGGCGACAAGGCCGAAGGTGGGGCGGAACGATCCCCACTCGTAGTTGTCCAGCAGCGACCAGTGCAGGTAGCCGCGCACGTCGATGCCGTCTGCGATCGCGGAAGCGACATCACGCAGCGCCACGGTGGTGTAGTCGATACGACGCTGGTCGTCCGCTGTTGCCATGCCGTTCTCCGTGACGATGATGGGCACGTCGCCCACCACCTCCGCGCTGTGTCGGATCGCGATCCCCAGCGCCTCGGGGAAGTACTCCCATCCGGTCAGCGTGCGCTCCACACCCTCCGGGATGGGCTGCGGTCGGCCGCCCTCGCCGATGAAGGTGCGGAGGTAGGCCTGCACGCCCAGCCAGTCGTCGCCGCGTGCGGCCTCCAGGAAGATGTCCTCGCGCGGGTACTGGTAGGCGAGCGTCTCGGCCTCGTAACCGGGAACCGCGTGATACGCCTGGTTGGCGATGGTCCATCCCACCTTGTGACCGCGCTCGCGCAGCATGGCCCCGGTGAGGTGGTGGGCGCGGATCAGGTTCTGCGTCACCACCGCGTCCGGAGCCGGTGGCTCGTCGGACGTGTTCGGGGCTTCGAAGTCATGAATGACCGCCACCATGTTCGGCTCGTTGATGGTGACCACCCACTCGACACCGTCGAGGATCTCGGCGGCGCGTGTGGCGTAGCGCAGGAAGATCTCGGGGGCGTCGTCGCGATGCCAGCCGCCGCCGTGGGCGAACCAGCGCGGGTTGGTGAAGTGGTGCAGGGTCACGTTGGGGGTGAGGCCAAGCTCCAACGCTGTCTCGATCATGCGGCGATAGTGCTGCAGCATCGCCCCCGAGAACTGGCCGTCCTCCGGCTCGATGCGCGCCCACTCGATGCTGAAGCGGTACATGTCGAACCCGCGGTCGGCGAGCAGTTGCATGTCCTCGCGGTAGCGGTGCAGGCTGTCCGCGGCGTCACCGCTGCGCTCGGCGATGTGCATCCGGGGGGAGTTCTCCATCTCCCACCAGTCGGAGCCGATGTTGTTGCCCTCGGTCTGGTGAGCGGCAGTCGCTGCTCCCCAGAGGAAGGAGTCGGGGAAGGAGGTCACGGGAGTCCTTTCAAGAACGGGTCTCGACGCTCGCGAGGGGCATCGGTGCGCGTCTCGCGCGGGAATGTCGAGATGCGATCCCCAGGTATCTACGCGCTTAGATCCTCTTGAGTATCGCCCGATCCTGCGGCTGATGCAAGCGGGTCACGAGATCCGGTGGCCCGTCGATCCGCTGGCTGGTCGGTCAGGCGGCCGTGATCGATTCGCAGCCACACGACTCGCCGAGCACGAGCGCGGTGGGCAGGATCACGGTTCGCCCGCTGCCGCTGCGCTTCTCGGCCTCCTCGATGAGGATCCGCGCGGCGGTTCGTCCCATGTCGGCCATCGGCTGGCGCACGGTGGTGAGTGTGGGGTGCAGGACTCGGCTGGCGAGGATGCCGTCGAACCCCGTGACGATCACATCGGCCGGCACCGAGACGCCGCGTCGGGTGAGTTGCTCGATGAGCGCGATGGCGATCTGGTCGCTCGCGCACACGAAGGCGTCGGGAAGGTCCGTCACCGAGATGTCCGTGATGATCGCCGCGATATCGGCGGCGTCGTTCGCGGCAGGGAGACCTTCCGAGGCAGTGTCGTCGGTCGCGGTGTGGTCACCTGTCGCGGTGTGAGGAGATGTGGTGAGGGGAGCAGCGGGTGGCGCGAGCCCGCGAGTCGCGAGCTCGTCGGTGATCGCGGTGAATCGCTCCTGATAGTCCGGGGCGGCGAGGTCGCCGAGAAAAGTGAGGCGGCGCGCGTCGTGATGATCGACGAGGTGAGCGATCAGCGCGCGGGCACCGCCATCGTTGTCGGCCTGCACGCGGTGGAACGCGTCGTCGGCGCTGACTCCGCCCATGCTGAACAGCACGATCGGCACCGTGCGGACGACCGACTCGAGCACGCCGGCCACACCGCTCAGCCCGGCTCGACTGGGGAAGACCGCGAGCCCGTCGACGCGTCCTGCGTGATCGGTGACGTCCTGGGGCGTGCGCGGGTCATTGCTGATGTGCACGGATCGTCCGCGCTGTCGACACTCCAACTCGAACCCCCGCTGGACCTCGTCGACGTAGAGCGGAAAGACGCGGGGGTCGGGCGGGCCATCGTTGGGGTGCTGCGCCTCCGGAGACAGGATGTCGGACTCGGTGAGCAGGTCGAACGACTGCAGTCCGAGGACTCCGGTCCCGCCGCGCGCGAGGCCCCGCGCGGCTCCGCTCGGCACGTAGCCAAGTTCGCGCGCAGCCTGCAGCACCGCTTCCCGCGTGCTGTCGCGGACCTCGTCGGGGCGTCGGAACGCGAAGGACACCGTCGCTGTCGACACCCCCGCGAGCTTCGCGACGTCGTACACCGTGGGTCGGCGTGCCATCACGCCTCCCCTCGTTGTCGTTGGTGGTTGTCTGTGCGACCGGCGCTGACATCGACGTGATCGACACCCTGGCACCGATACCGCGCCTTCGTCCAGAACGATGCCCGTGTTGCGAGCCATGCGAGTCGCCGCAATGCCCGCGATCCGATCGCGACGATCCGATCGCGACGATCCGATCGCGACGATCCGATCGCGACGATCCGATCGCGACGATCCGGCTGCGTCGATCCTACGCGTGTACCCATAGCCCGCGAGACTTGCGTCTGTGGGCGAGAATCGGCGCAACGCGTGGATTGTCGCCCACAGATGGAAGTCTCGCGGTTACTCACTCCTCGGGGTCGGTGGGGTCGAGAGGGGCGTGGTGGTCGAAGTCGGCGGCGCCGCGGCGCCAGTAGCCGTCGACGACCACCTGCTCCTTGGGCAGGCCGAGCTCGCGGCGGAGGTGGCGGCGGATCGGGATGAGCTGCGTGGCTTCGCCGGCGGCCCAGACGAACGTGGACTCGTCGATCGGGGCGAGGGCGGACAGAGCGGCCAGGGCGGTGTCCGCGTCGCGACCCACGACATTCACCGACGCGGTGGTCGCCCCGAGGTAGTCGGCCACCCAATCTCCGTCGCCGACCATCGCGATGACCTCGACCGAAACGGATGCCGGAAGCAGTTCCAGCCACCGTGATACAGCGGGCACAGCGGTCTCATCGGCGAACAGGATGACCCGCGAGACGTCGGCGGGAACGCCCCGCGAGCCGCGCGGGCCGGCGATGCGCGCGGCATCACCGACGCTCACCGACTGCGCCCACGCCGCCGCCGGACCCGGATCGGCATGCGTGTAGAAGTCGAGTGCGAGCTCGCCGTCATGAGGGAGCGGCGTGAAATCGCGCAGGATCACGGGTCCCGTGGGCTCGGCGTCCGGGCGCCGCGTGTGGAAGACGCCGTCGGCGTCGGGGAAGAACACCTTGACGTGATCCGCAGGCCCCGTGCTGGCGAATCCGGCGAGCTCCGCTCCGGAGAGCGTCACGCGGATCATGTCGGGGGCGACGCGCTCGACACGCGACACGGTGAGGGATCGGCTGACGAGGTCGTATCGGGTGACTTCGCGGTGAAAACGCGGCTGAACATCGGTCATGCATCCAGCTTAGGGTCACCTAACTTTCGAGAGGGTGGTTCCTCGGAAGAATTACAGGTGTACTATTCCATCTGTACTAATTGGAGGCGATCAGACGATGAGCACACGACCCGTCCGCCCGCTCGGGATCATGATCCTCGCGCTGCTGGGCGAGAGGGACATGCACCCGTACGAGATGATGCGGCTGCTGCGCCATCGCCGGGAGAACCGGCTGGTGTCCATCCAGAACGGCACCTTCTACAACCAGATCGCCGGGCTGGTGCGCGACGGATGGATCACCGAGGCGGGAACCGACCGCGAAGGAAACCGGCCCGAACGCACCACGTACACGCTGCTGCCCGCGGGCGCCGCGGAGATCGTGAACTGGGTGCGCGAGCGCCTGGGATCCACCGATCGCCCCGACGAGTTCGCCGTGGCACTGGCGGAGGCTCACAACCTGCCGCGCGAGGAGGTCGTCGTCCTGCTGAGGCAGCGCATCGACCAACTCACCACGCTGCGTGACGAGTACCAGGGCGGCTTCACCGGTGCCCTGGCGAAACCCGTCGACCGGCAGTATCTCGTCGAACTTCAGCGAGCCATCGCCCTGCTGAATGCTGACATCGAATTCACCGAATCCCTGTGCGCGGATCTCGCGTCGGGTGTCCTGCACTGGGGCGCGCCGTCGGAAGCACATCGCACATCGACACACTTCATCGCTGGAAAGGACGACGCATGACCGCGTCCGCACCCGTGACCACCGGCTCCAACCGCGTGGTCAAGCCGTGGCCGGCCCTCTGGGCCCTGGTCATCGGATTCTTCATGATCCTGGTGGACACCACCATCGTCTCGGTGGCCAACCCCGCCATCAAGACCGCCCTGGATCCCGACACCAACAACCTCGACAACGTGGTGTGGGTCACCAGCGCGTATCTCCTCGCGTACGCCGTCCCGCTGTTGGTCACGGGCCGCATGGGCGACCGCTTCGGGCCGAAGAACCTCTACCTCTCGGGGCTCGTGGTCTTCACCCTCGCCTCGCTGTGGTGTGGTCTGTCCGAGTCGCTCGGCATGCTGATCGCCGCGCGCGCGGTGCAGGGTCTGGGCGCCGCGCTGATGACGCCGCAGACGATGACCGTCATCACCCGCCTCTTCCCGCCGCAGCAGCGCGGCGCCGCCATGGGACTCTGGGGCGCCACCGCCGGTGTCGCCTCGCTGGTGGGCCCGATCGCCGGCGGTCTGCTGGTGGACAGCTGGGGCTGGGAGTGGATCTTCTTCGTGAACCTCCCGGTGGGTGTCATCGCCTTCATCGCCGCGTGGATCCTCGTGCCCAAGCTGGAGCGCCACGCGCACTCCTTCGACATCCCTGGTGTCATCGTCTCCGGCGTCGGCCTGTTCCTGCTGGTCTTCGGACTGCAGGAGGGCGAGAAGATGTCGTGGGACGGCTGGGTCTGGGCGATGATCCTCGTCGGCGTCGCGCTGCTCGTGGTCTTCGTGATCATGCAGGCGCGTACCAAGAACGAGCCGCTCGTCCCGCTCGGACTGTTCCGGGACCGCAACTTCTCGGTGGCGAACCTCGCGATCACCACGGTCGGCTTCACCGTCACCAGCATGGTCGTGCCGCTGATGTTCTTCATCCAGGTGGCCCGGGGGCTCGACCCCACACAGGCCGCGCTGCTGATGATCCCGATGGCCGTCGTCTCGGGTGTGCTCGCGCCCTTCGCCGGAAAGCTGCTGGATCGTACCGACCCCCGCGTCCTGCTCATCCCGGGACTGCTGCTGGTGGCGATCGCGATCTTCGCCTACTCGATGACCATGGGTGTCGACACCCCGCTGTGGGTGTACCTGATCATCGCCGGCGTGATGGGCGTGGGCCAGGCAGGTATGTGGGGGCCGCTGGCCACCACCGCCAACCGCAACCTGCCGCGCGCGCTCGCGGGCGCCGGATCGGGCGTCTACAACACCACGCGCCAGATCGGCTCCGTCATCGGCTCGGCCGCGATCGCCGCACTGATGCAGGCTCGACTCGAGGCGAACCTGCCCGGAGCATCGGAGAGCGGCTTCGGAACGTCCACCGGAGCGATCCCGCCGGCCGTTGCGGAGCCCTTCGCCACGGCAATGTCGCAGACGATCCTGCTGCCGGCGTTCGTGCTGTTGATCGGTGTCGTCGCGGTGTGCTTCATGCAGCGTCCGTCGTCGATCCCTGCCGCGCGCTCGTAGCCCGCGAAACACCCAAGCAAGTCCGAGAAACCCCGCAACGCAGGGTGTCTCGGACTTGCATGGGTTTCTCGGGTGTCAGTCGCCGGCGACGCGGGCGGCGATGTCGTGGCGGTAGTGCGAACCCTCCAGGCCGATGCGCTCGATCGCGGCATAGGCGGCGGCGCGGGCGGCGGAGAACGAGTCGCCGGTGGCCACCACGTTGAGAACGCGACCGCCGGTGGCCGTCAGCGCTCCGCCGGAGTCATTGGTGGCGGCGTGCGCGATGTGCACATCGGCGACGCTCTCGGCATCGGCGAGGCCGGTGATCGGCCGACCGGTGACCGGGTTCACCGGATACCCCTCGCTCGCGAGGACGACGGTGACGGCCTTGCGATCGGAGAACTCCGGACGTGGCTCGTCTTCGAGGGTGCCGGTCGCGGCCGCGAACAGCAGTCGCGACAGGGGAGTGGTGAGGCGGGGGAGGACCACCTGGGTCTCCGGGTCGCCGAATCGTGCGTTGAACTCGATCACCTTGATGCCGGCGTCGGTGAGGATGAGGCCCGCGTACAACAGCCCGATGAACGGGGTCCCGCTGCGGTCCATCTCGCGGATGACGGGGAGGGCGACGGTCTTCTCGACCTCGTCGACGAACGCGGCTTCCGAGCCGAACTGCTCAGTGAGCCACGGCAGCGGCGAGTACGCGCCCATGCCGCCGGTGTTGGGGCCGGCGTCGCCGTCTTCGGCGCGCTTGAAGTCCTGCGCCGGGCTGAGCGGACGAACCGTGTCGCCGTCCGACAGGAAGAACAGGGAGACCTCGGGACCGGACAGGAACTCCTCGATCAGGACGGGGCCACCCGGCAGGTACGCCTCGGCGTGCGCGACGGCGGCATCGCGATCCGTCGTCACGATGACGCCCTTGCCCGCCGCGAGTCCGTCGGCCTTCACCACGTACGGGGCACCGAACTCGTCGAGTGCCGCGGTCACCTCGGTGGCGGATGCGGCGCGCACGGCGCGTCCGGTGGGAACGCCCGCGGCCTCCATGATCCGCTTCGCAAACGCCTTGGATCCCTCCAGCGCCGCCGCGGCCTTGCTCGGCCCGAACACGGGGATGCCGGTGGCACGGAGGCGATCGGCCACGCCTGCGATGAGGGGCGCCTCGGGGCCGACGACCACCAGGTCGATGCTGTGGGTCTGCGCGAAATCGGTGACCGAGACCGGATCGTTCGCGTCCACAGGGACGACAGCGGCGTCGCGCGCAATGCCCGCATTGCCGGGGGCGGCGAACAGCTCGTGCTCGGTGCTCTCCGCACGCAGAGCGAGGACGATGGCGTGCTCACGAGCACCGGAACCAAGCACCAGGATCTTCACGCGTCCCAGCCTATCCGGCGACCTGTCGCGCGTTACCGCCCGTGAACCTCAGGGTCGCAGCGGAAGCAGGGGCGAGAGGTCGGCGCGCACGCCGGACGCGCTGATGAGCCCCTGACCGTACAGCTCGCCCCAGGACTGGGCGCCGGTGGCCAGCGCGATCCAGGTGTCGGCATCCGTCTCCACCACGTTGGGCGGCGTTCCTCGCGTGTGCCGCGGACCCTCGATCACCTGGACCGCGCCGAACGGGGGAACGCGCACCTCGACGGAGTTTCCGGGGGCCTTCTCGACGAGCAGCTGCAGCAGATAGCGCACAGCGGTGGCGCGATCCGTGCGTGCCGTTGAGCCGTCCATGACGGCAGCGAGCGCGCGACGGCCGATGGTCGTCTCGATTTTCGGGGTCGGCATACTGCCACGCTAGCCCCGCCCACCGACATGGGCGATTCGAGCAAAGGTTAGGCATGCCTTAGTCTTATGAAGATCCCCCATCCCGATTCGGAGTCGTCATGCGCTCGCTCGCCGCTGTTCCCTCGCGCCCTCGCACCACGGGAAGGCGCGCGATTCCCGCGCTCCTGCTGGCGGCAGCTCTGGGCATCGGCGCGGGATCGGTCGTCACGGCATCCCCCGCGACGGCCGTGGTCACCGCAGGCGCGTGCACGGTCGACGCGGCAGACATCACCTGGGGCTTCAAGGAGTCGTTCCGCTCTTACATCTCGGGGACGATCGCCAACGGCGAGTGGCAGACGGAGGGCGGCGCGAGCTACACCACCCCGAACTTCTCGTTCACGGGCGGCACTGGAACCTACGACCCCGACGCCGCCACGGGGAACGTCGCCTTCCCCGGCGCGATCCACTTCACCGGTCATGAAGGCCTACTGCAGACCAGCGTGTCCGCACCGACTCTGCAGATCACTGGTGCGGGCACCGCGCGACTCCTGCTCGATATCTCCAGCGTTCCGATGGAGCAGGCGCTCGCGGGCGACAACACCGTGCACACGGCGACGCAGGTTCCGTTCGTGGACATCGACCTCTCGTCTGCCACGGTCACGCGCACCGATGCGGACGTCACGATCGCCGGCACGGAGCTTCCCACCGCGATCACGCCGGAAGGCTTCGCGGCGTTCGGCAACTACGACGCCGGTACAGCGTTCGACCCGATCGCGCTGACCGTGCACGCGACATGCGCGCCGGCCGAGGAGGAGGCTGAAGCAACGCCGACCGCTGAGCCCACGGCAGCAACCGAAGCGTCCCCGACCGCCACGCCCGTGACCGACGCGGCGGCCGACACCGGCTGGGTGCCGTGGGCCGTCGGCGGTGGCGTCGTCGTGGTGCTCGCCGCCGTCGGAACAACGCTTGTCGTGCGCCGACGCAGCGCGAACTCCGCCGATGGGGGCGACCAGCGCTGATGCGTCGCTTTGTCACCGTTCTCGCCGCCGTCGCGCTGGTACTCTCCCTCGCCGCGTGCACCCCGGCAGCGGGCGCCGATGCCGATGCCACCGGCGCCGCCACGGCGGCAGAGCGCGTGCCGCTCGCGGACGTGACCCCGCTCGCCGATCCGAAGGCGTATGAAGGCGCCAGCACGGCGCGCCTCCCTGACTCTGCGATCGAGCCCGTGATGGAGGCTCCCGCCCAGAGCCTGCCCACCACCGTGGTCTCGCACGATCGATCCGGCGATGTCGATGTGACCGTCACCGACACGTCCCGCGTCATCGCGATGGACATCGCCGGCTCTCTCGCCGCCACCGTGTGGGGGCTGGGGTTCGGCGACACGCTCGTCGGTCGCGACATCTCCTCCACCTTCCCCGGCGTCGAGGAGCTCCCGGTGATCACCGGCAGCGGTCACACGATCAACACCGAGGCGGTCATCGCCCTGCGTCCCACGCTGGTGATCACCGACGGGTCGATCGGACCGAACGATGTGGTGACGCAACTGCGCGACGTCGGAATCCCGGTGGTCTTCCTCGAGGACACCGCCTCCTACGACGGCGCGATCGAGATGGCGCGCGCCGTCGCTGCCGTCTACGGGGCGACGGAGGCGGGTGAAGCGCTCGCGCAGCGCACCGCCGATGCGCTCGACGCAACGCGCGCGGACATCGCGGCGCTCGCGCCCCAGGCCGAGGGTGACCGCCTCCGCATGGTGTTCCTCTACCTGCGTGGAGCATCGGGCGTCTACTACCTCTTCGGTTCCGAGTCCGGTGCCGACCAGCTCATCGAGGCACTCGGCGGCGTGGACGTCGCGGGCGAGCTCGGCTGGGGCGGCATGCGTCCCCTCACCGATGAGGCGATGGTCTCCGCGGACCCCGACCTCATCCTCGTGATGACGAGCGGCCTGGATTCGGTCGGCGGCGTAGACGGGCTGCTGCAGGCCAAACCGGCGATCGCCCTCACCACGGCCGGACAGCACAAGCGCATCGTGGATATGGCCGACGGCGAGATCCTCTCCTTCGGCCCCCGCTCGGCCGAGGTGCTGGATGCGCTGGCGCGTGCGATCTACGCCCCGGACGCATCGTGAGCGCTCCGAGTCTCGTCGCACGCCGGCAGTCGCGGATCGTCGTGCTGTTCACGGTGTCCGCCGCCCTGCTGCTCGCGGGAATCGTGCTCTCGGCCGGTCTCGGACAGCTGGCGATCGCACCCACCGAGGTGATCGGCTCGCTGCTGCGGGGCATCGGAGTCCCGAACGGGTGGGCGCCCGACGACGCGCTCATCGAGCAGACGCTGTGGCAGATCCGCCTCCCGCGCGTGGCGATGTCGCTGCTGGTGGGTGCGCTCCTCGCCGTCGCGGGCGCGGTCATGCAGGCGGTGTTCGCGAACCCGCTCGCCGAACCCGGCGTCGTCGGCGTGTCCTCGGGTGCCGCACTGGGGGCTGCCGCATCGATCGCGTTCGGCCTCACGTTCCTCGGCGGATGGACCACCGCGGTCTTCGCGTTCGCAGGAGGGCTCGTGGCCACCGTCGTCGTGTACTCGACCGCTCGAGCGCAGGGGCGCACCGAATCGGTGACCCTGGTGCTCACGGGCATCGCCGTCAACGCCTTCGCCGGTGCCGGACTCGCGCTTCTCATGACGGTGGGAGACTCCGGATCGCGCGAGCAGATCGTGTTCTGGCAGCTCGGATCGATGAACGGCTCGCGCTGGGGTGAAGTGGGCGTCTCCGCGCTGGTGGGCGGGGTAGCGGTGATCGCGGCGCTCCTGCTGGCGCGGCAGTACGACCTGCTCGCGCTGGGCGACCGCACCGCGGCGCACCTCGGCGTCCGCGTCGAGCGTCTGCGCATCCTGTCGATCGTGCTGGTGGCGCTGCTCACCGGAGCCGCGGTGGCGTTCGTCGGCATCATCTCCTTCGTGGGGCTTGTCGTCCCGCACATCGTGCGGATGATCCTCGGTCCCTCGAACCGCCTGCTGATCGGTGCGTCCGCGTTGCTCGGCGCGGCGCTCCTGGTGCTCGCCGACCTGCTGGCACGCACCCTGGTGCCTGCCACGGATCTGCCGATCGGCGTGCTCACCTCGCTCGTGGGCGGACCGTTCTTCTACTGGCTGATCCGTCGCAACCGCCGCCGGGCGGGAGGCTGGGCATGAGCGCGATCACGGTACGTGGTGTCCGCGTGCTCCTCGGGGGCGCCGCGGTGCTCGACGGCGTCGACCTCGACGTGCCCTACGGTCGGGTGCTCGCCCTCGTCGGCCCCAACGGCGCAGGCAAATCGACGCTGCTGGGCGTGCTCACCGGGGATGTGCGCCCGCAAGCGGGTGAGGTTCTGCTCGATGATCGCCCGCTCGGCACCTGGGCGGCGAAGGAGCTGGCCCGCACGCGTGCGGTCCTCATGCAGGCCAACCAGGTGACGTTCTCCTTCACCGCCCGCGAGGTGGTCGAGATGGGGCGTGCGCCGTGGCCGGCGTCCGACAACGACACCGCGATCATCGACGAGGCCGTTGCCCGCGTGGATGCCGCGCACCTCGTGGACCGACCGTTTCCCGCGCTGTCCGGCGGCGAGAAGGCGCGGGTGTCGCTGGCGCGGGTGCTCGCGCAGAACACCGCGATCGTGCTGCTCGATGAGCCCACCGCGGCGCTGGATCTCCGACACCAGGAGGACGTGCTCCGCATCGCGCGAGACCTGGCCGCGACCGGCCGCGCGGTGGTGGTGGTGCTCCACGACCTCTCCGTGGCGGCCGCCTATGCGGACGAGGTGGCGATGCTCGCAGGCGGCGTGATCGTCGCGCACGGGAGCCCCGATGAGGTCTTCACCGAGCAGCGCGTGGCCGAGGTCTACGGCGCCCCGGTGCGCTCGATGGCGGATCCCGATACGGGCCGACCGATCATCCTGCCGCGTCGTCACGCCTGACACTTCGCTTCACCTGACCGATTAGTTAGGTTAGGCTAACAAAAGTCTGATGAATACCCCGACCCTGCGCGCAGCACGCGGGAGCACCAGAAGAGAAAGGTCCTGACGTGAAGACCAGGAGAAGGGTGCCTGTCATGCGGGCGCTCGCGACAGCGCTGACCGGCGCGATGGTGGCCGCGGCCGCCGTCATCGGTCTCGCCACCCCGGCGTCGGCCGCGGCTGACAACCGCACGCTCACCGCCGTGGCGACGGAGGTCCCCGACACCCGCATCGACGTTGCCGTGTCCGGTACCGGGTATGAGGACATCAAGGCCCTGCCGGGCCAGGCATCGCCGCACCTGTACGCCGCGCTCATCGTCAAGGGCTCGGATCTGGCGAGCATCGACATGGGCGGCTCGGTGCCGAACATCTCGGCCAACATCGCGCCCGACGGGACCATCTCGGGCACGCTCTCGCAGGACGCGGCATCGCTGGATCGCGCTCAGGCGTACGAGGTCATCACCTGGCCGTCCCGCTCGCTGCCCACGGCGGCGACCCTGTACTCGCGCACCGACGTGGCGATCGACTGGGACGCGCTGTTCCCGAAGCCCGCTGAGGCCACGCAGACCACGCTCGTCGCGAGCGCCGCGTCGATCGTCGAGGGCGCCAGCGCCACGCTGACGGCCACCGTCACTCCGGCCGCAGCCGGCACCGTGACCCTCAGCGACGGTCAGAGCACGGCGGTCAGCAACGGCGTCGCCGTCTTCACCGTCGCACCGGCTGTCGGAACCCACACCTTCGCGGCGTCCTTCGCTCCCGAGGACGCCACGGCGTTCCTGCCGTCCGACTCCGCTGCCGCGACCATCGAGGTCACGGCCAAGCCGGTGACGCCGGTCTACGAGCCGAAGATCTCCGTGTTCCTCGCCGACGGCACCACGCCGTACACCGGTCAGCCCCTCTACGACGGCGACGCGCTCGTCGTCCGCGGCAGTGGCTTCGACCCCAACGGCAACGTCGGCGGACGCGGTGCACCGCTGCCCGTCGGTCCGCAGGGCACCTATGTGGTGCTCGGCTCCTTCCTCTCCGACTGGAAGCCGTCCGCATCCGCGCCGTCGAGCGCACGCAAGATCGCCGACCAGCGCTGGGCCATGTCGCAGGCGGTGCTGGACACCGTCCCGGCGCAGTATCGGGCCACGGTCGAGGCGCAGGCGGCCATCGTGTCGTCCACCGGTGACTTCTCGCTGACGCTGACCGCGCAGAAGTTCGACACCGCGCTCGCGGGCGGGAACTGGGGCGTCTACGCCTACGCCGCCGGTGGCGTGGTGAACGCCGCGCAGGAGCTCTCCGTCGCCGTCGACTACCGCGGTGCGAAGACCCCGGAGCCCACGGCCACGCCGACGGCCACCCCGACGGCAACGCCGACGCCGACCCCCACGCCGACCGCGACCCCCACGCCGACCGCGACCCCCACGCCGAGCGCGACACCGACGCAGCCGACCGCGAAGCCTCGCGTGACGGTCTCGCCCGCGTCGAACCTCGACCCGTCGGTCGAGAACGTCGTCACGGTCTCGGGTACCGGGTTCACCGGGGCCGGCGCGGCGAACGGTGTCTACCTCGCCCTCGGTGAGGCGTCCAACTGGACGTCGGGTGCCTTCCCAGCGGACGGTTGGGAGTCGCTCGGCTGGGTGATGCCGTCGCAGCTGAAGAACGGCGCGTTCACCACGACCCTCACGGTTCCGGCCGGTGCGTTGACGGTGGGAACCTCGTACATCGTGGGCACGTCCGCGGCGCACGGCCTGTCGGTCACGGACCGCACGCTCGACACCCGCACCCCCGTCACGGTGAAGGCGGTCACCACTCCGACCCCCACTCCGACGGCCACCCCCACGACGACTCCGACTCCGACGCCCACGAAGCCGACGACTCCGGGCGCGAAGCCTTCCGTGACGGTCTCGCCGGCGTCGAACCTCGACCCATCGGTCGAGAACGTCGTCACGGTGTCCGGTACCGGATTCACCGGCGCAGGTGCCGCGAACGGCGTGTACCTGGCGCTGGGTGAGGCCTCCAACTGGACGTCGGGTGCCTTCCCGGCGGACGGCTGGGTCTCGCTCGGCTGGGTGATGCCGGCGCAGCTGAAGAACGGCGCGTTCACCACGACGCTGAAGGTTCCGGCCGGAGCCCTCACGGCGGGAACGTCCTACATCGTCGGAACGTCGGCGGCACACGGTCTGTCGGTCACCGACCGCAGCCTCGACACCCGCACCGCGGTGTCGGTCAAGACCGGTTCCACGCCGGAGCCGACGCCCACTCCGACCACTCCGGAGCCCACCCCCACGCCGACGACGCCGACCACGCCGGGCACCAAGCCCGCCGTGATCATCACGCCGCTGGCACCGCTCGACCCCGCTGTCGAGAACGTCGTCACCGTGTCCGGAACCGGGTTCACCGGTGCCGGTGCCGCCAACGGTGTCTACCTCGCGCTGGGTGAGGCGTCGAACTGGACCTCGGGCGCCTTCCCGGCCGACGGTTGGGTAGCACTGGGCTGGGTGATGCCGTCGCAGCTGAAGAACGGCGCATTCACCACGACCCTCACGGTTCCGGCCGGTGCGCTGACGGCGGGAACGTCGTACATCGTGGGCACCTCGGCGGCGCACGGTCTGTCGGTCACGGATCGCAGCCTCGACACCCGCACGGCCGTGTCGGTGAAGTCCGGCTCCACGCCGGAGCCCACGCCCACGCCGACCACCCCGACGCCGACTCCCACGCCGACGACGCCGACCGACGGGCCCCAGGTCATCCTGTCGCCGTCGACCGACCTCGACCCGGCCGTGGAGAACGTCGTCACCGTCTCTGGAACCGGGTTCACCGGTGCCGGTGCAGCCAACGGCGTGTACCTCGGTCTCGGGGAAGCCTCCAACTGGACGTCGGGTGCGTTCCCGGCGGACGGCTGGCTGGCCCTCGCCTGGGTGATGCCCTCCCAGCTGAAGAACGGCTCGTTCACGACCACGCTGACGGTTCCGGCCGGGGCCCTCGAATCAGGCAAGTCCTACATCGTGGGCACGTCTGCGGCTCACGGCCTGTCGGTCACGGATCGCACGCTGGACACCCGCACCGCGGTGTCCGTGAAGTCCGGGTCCACCCCGCAGCCCACGCCCGGCCCCACCACGCCAACGCCGACCCCGACGCCCACCGCGCCGAGCACGGACGGCCCGGAGCTGAGCGTGGCGCCCGCGGGCGCCCTGGATCCCAACGTCGAGAACGTCATCACGGTGACGGGGACCGGCTACACCGGTGCGGCCGCGGCGAACGGCGTCTACATCGGTCTGGGTGAGACCTCGCTCTGGCAGGGTGAGACGGCCTTCCCGCAGGACGGCTGGCTGGACGTGCAGTGGATCACCCCGCAGCAGGTCACGGGCGGCTCCTTCACCGCCACCTTCACGGTGCCGGCGGGAACCTTCGACCCGAAGGCGAGCTACCAGTTCGCGACGTCGGCCGCTCACGCCCTGTCGATCACGAACCGCTCGTTGGACGCCTTCGCTGCGGTCGAGATCCAGGATGTCGCCCTGGAGCCGGCGGTCCGCGTGGGTGCCGCCGTGGTCAAGCCCGGAGGTGAGCTGACCGTCTCCGGTGTCGGCTTCCCGGCCGGCGCGCCCATCACGGTGACCATCCACTCCGAGCCGTTCACGCTCGGCACCACCACGGCTGACGAGGCGGGCGCGTTCAGCGTGACCGGCACCCTCCCGGCCGACTTCCCGGCGGGCGAGCACACCGTGATCGTCACCTCGGGAGACATCGAGAAGCGCTCCACCATCACCGTGGCGGCCGCGGTTCAGCCGACCCCGGCGCCCGAGGCGACCACTCCGGCCGCTCCGGTATGCACGGCGCAGGAGATCACCGGTGGCAGCTTCGAGTGGGGAGTGAAGGCCAGCTTCGTGAACTACATCAACGGCTCGATCGCGAAGGGCTCCTCCTCGATCGGATGGGGCTCGGCCTCGGGCGCCTACAACGCCAAGGACGACCGCGGCCGTGTGAGCTACTCCGGTTCCGCCAGCTTCACGGGCCACAGCGGCCTGCTGGATCTGACCCTGTCGAACCCGCGCATCGTGCTGAACGGCGCCTCGTCGGCGACCCTGTACGTGGATGTGGTGTCGGCCGGCTACGGCGGCAAGGCCGCGGTGAACCAGTCGGGTGTCGCCTTCGCGACTCTGAACCTGTCCGCTGCGAGCTCGTCCGGCCTCAGCTGGGACGGCGCCCCCGCGACGTTGACCGCTGCCGGTGCCGCGGCCTTCATGGGCTTCTACAACGCCGGTGACGCGCTCGACCCCGTGTCGTTCTCGTTCTCGCTCGGCGCAGAGGTCCCGTGCGACTCGTCTACGGACGCGTCGCTGGCCGTGACCGGTTCGGAGGCTCCGACGGCTCTGCTCTGGGCCGCGCTCGGGTTCATCGCCCTGGGTGCCGGCGTGATCGTGCGCCGTCGTCTGGCGGTCGCTTCGGTCTGATCCCGAACGGAAAACGGAAGGCGGGGGAGCGATCCCCCGCCTTCCGGCGTTTGCGGACATGCCGTCTCGAAAGGGCGAAGCTAACGCACAGGTGCACGGTGCCAGAATGGAGGCATGTCCGCCGATCGCACTCCTCCCGCTGTGTCTGAGGCCCGCATCCGACGGGTTCCGAAGTACGGCGTGTTCCTGGTGCTCGGGGGCGGACTCGGACTCATCACGGCGGCGATCCTCACGTTCGCGTTCGACGGCACCAGCACGCCGAGCGCCATCGGTGTGACCTACTCGCCCGGCGCGGTGTTCGGTTTCCTCGCGCTGTTCTGCGCGGTGTGCGGCGTGGCGGTCGGCGCGATCGTCGCCCTCATCCTCGACAAGGTGGTCGGTCGGCGCACGCACACTGTCACCATCGAGCGAGAGACCTTCACCGAGGACTGACGCTCACAGCCCGTACTGATCACAGTGCGGTGTAGATGTTGAGCAGGCGCACGAGCCCGCGCTCCGTCTCCTCGGAGAATCGATATCCCTCGGCGGTTTCCACGATTGCGCCGGATTGCACCTGCGCGTTCCACCAGTCCACGACGAAATCGCGCGCCCAGCCGCCGGTGGTGAAGCCGTACCGTTCCCTGACGTAGGAGGACGGGATCATCATCACGTAACACGGGTGATCGTAGGTGCGATCGTCCGGATCTTCGTCGAGGAAGTCCTCCATCGAGGTCGCCGTGGTGAGAGCCGAGTACAGCAGGAACATCGTCGCGTACATGAGGTGCGACTCGCCGTCGGCATGCAGCGCGAAGAAGCCCTTCTCGCGCACGATGCGCCGACCGATCGCGCGAATGCTGGCGTCCGCGTCCTTCAGCACCGGGCCGAGAGCTGCGATACCGCGCTGCACGATGGGGGAGAAGGTGCCGTTGTCGACCGTCTCGAGCTCGTGGGCGAGGGTCTCGTCCGGGTCGTCGAGGAAGTCGTCCTCGGGCACCAGGCCGCGGATGAACGTCTGGAAGTCGGGCGCGATGAACGAGATGCGGTAGTCGTCCTCCTGGTCGACGATCACGACCGCCGGCTCGCCCTGCGGCCCGCACGCGCGATAGTCGAACATGAACTCGCTGTGCCCGGCGGTCGGGGTGTCGGCGAAGCAGATGCCGATGTCGGGATAGCCCCACTCCGCCTGCATGAAGGGGGAGCCGAGGTCTCCCAGAAGCGACCAGGTGGCCGTGCGGCCGATGGCGTACAGGCCGGTGACGGCGACATGGTCGTCGGCCCACACGTGCACACCGGTGGTGGGGAAGCAGTTGCGCGCCAGCGTTCCGCCGTTTCGGACGCGGGCGAGTTCCACGTAGGCGGCGGGGAGCCGATATCCCAGCTCCGCCTCGACCTCCGCCACGAGCTCGTCGGTCGGCGACGCTTCGGTGTACTTCTCGAACCCGTAGGCGGAGTCATCGAACAGACCCGCGAGATCGGCATCGGTGAAGATCGGCATTTTCCCTCCGAAGGGAGTCTTCCATGCGCCGTCGCACAGCATGCTGCTCATCTGAGCACGCAGGCTCAGTGCGCTCGCTCACCCGCGGTCCGCGGCGCGTTCACCTCCCGTTAGACTTGGCTCGTGGCCGCAGAAACCGCCGAACCCTCCTCGTCCTCCACCCCCAACTCCTACGCCGCAGCCGGTGTCGACACCGCTGCCGGAGACCTCGCGGTCGAACTCATGAAGTCGGCCGTTCGCGCCACGCACGGGCCCGAGGTGCTGGGTGGGGTCGGTGGATTCGCAGGCCTGTTCGACGCATCGGCTCTGCTCGGCTATCGCCGTCCGCTGCTCGCGACCTCGACCGACGGCGTCGGCACGAAGGTGGCCATCGCGCAGGCGATCGACAAGCACGACACCGTCGGGCAGGACCTGGTCGGAATGGTCGTCGACGACATCGTCGTGGTGGGTGCCAAGCCGCTGTTCATGACCGACTACATCGCCTGCGGCAAGGTGTTCCCGGAGCGGATCGCGGAGATCGTTCGCGGCGTCGCCGAGGCGTGCGCGGCCACGGGAACAGCCCTGGTCGGCGGCGAGACCGCGGAGCACCCGGGTCTCCTCGGCGCCGACGACTACGACATGGCCGGTGCCGCGACCGGTGTGGTCGAGGCCGACCGCGTGCTCGGCGCCGAGCGCGTGCGCGACGGTGACGTGATTCTCGCGCTCGCATCGTCGGGTCTGCACTCGAACGGCTTCTCGCTGGTGCGCCACATCATCACCGGCGCAGGCATCTCCTACGGCGACAACTCCGCCGAGCTCGGTACCACCTGGGGCGAAGCACTGCTGGAGCCCACGCGCCTGTACACCACCCCGCTCCTCGGCCTCATCGACGCGATCGGCGACGGCGTGCACGCGCTCAGCCACGTCACCGGTGGCGGTCTTGCCGCCAACCTGGCGCGCGTTCTGCCGCTGGGTTCCTGGACCGAGGTCGACCGCTCCACGTGGTCGCCGTCGCCGGTCTTCCGTGTTCTCAACGAGATCGCCGGCACCTCGCTGGAGTCCACCGAGGGGACCTGGAACCTCGGGGTCGGCTTCTTCGCCGTCGTCGACGCATCGCGCGCCGCCGAGGCCATCCGCACGATCGAGGCCACCGGCATCGCCGCCTGGCAGGTCGGAACGGTGCACACCACGAACCGCCCGGCGGGCGAGTTCGAACAGGGCGCCAAGGGCGTCGACGGAGGCGCAGTGCGCCTGGTCGGCTCCTACGCCCGCTGAGTAACGAAGTAAGGAAACCCCCCGGAAAATGTGCGGCATCGTCGGCGTCGTCGGAGCAGGCCCCGTCAACCAAGACATCTACGACGCGTTGCTGCTGCTGCAGCACCGCGGCCAGGACTCCACCGGCATCGCGACCGCAGAAACCGGCGGACACGTGCACGTGCACAAGCTGCGGGGCATGGTCCGCGAGGGATACCGCACTCGCGACATGCGCACGCTGCTGGGGAACATCGGCCTCGGCCATGTTCGCTACGCCACGATGGGCGCGGCCAGCAACGAGCAGGAGGCCCAGCCGTTCTACGTGAACGCGCCGTACGGCATCGTGCTGGTGCACAACGGCAACCTCACCAACACGCGTGAGCTCGAGCAGGAGATCTTCCAGAGCGACCGCCGCCACCTCAACACCTCCAGCGACACCGAGATGCTGGTGAACGTGCTGGCCAGTGAGCTGCAGAACACCAAGTCCGGGCCCGAACTGGACGCCACGCAGATCTTCGACGCCGTCAGTCGCGTGCACGAGCGTGTGCGCGGGTCGTACGCGGCGATCGCCGTGATCGCCGGCTACGGTCTGCTCGCCTTCCGCGACCCGTACGGCATTCGTCCGCTCATCCTGGGCAAGCGCCGCGCCGGCGACCAGGACGAGTGGGTGGTCACCAGCGAATCCCTCGTGCTCGACAACGGCGACTACGACGTGGTGCGCGACGTCGCCCCGGGTGAAGCGGTCTTCATCGACCAGGACGGCAACCTGTTCTCGCAGCAGTGCGCGACTCACACGCAGCTGGCACCGTGCGCGTTCGAGTACGTCTACCTCGCGCGTCCCGACTCGGTGATGAACGGCATCGCCGTGTACGAATCGCGCCTGCGCATGGGCGACAAGCTGGCCGACACCATTGCGCGTCACGTTCCCGAGGGTCTGATCGACGTGGTCATGCCGATCCCGGACTCCTCCCGTCCGTCCGCGATGGAGGTCGCGCGGAAGCTGGGGATCGAGTATCGCGAGGGCTTCTACAAGAACCGTTACGTGGGTCGTACCTTCATCATGCCGGGGCAGGCGGTTCGCAAGAAGAGCGTGCGGCAGAAGCTCAACGCGATGCCGAGCGAGTTCGCCGGCAAGAACGTCCTCCTCATCGACGACTCGATCGTGCGCGGCACGACGAGCAAGGAGATCATCCAGATGGCACGCGACGCCGGTGCCAAGTCGGTGACTTTCGCCTCTGCTGCGCCTCCGGTTCGCCACCCCAACGTGTACGGCATCAACATTCCGTCGCGGCAGGAGCTGATCGCCCACGGCCGTACCATTCCGGAGATCGCCGAGGAGCTCGGCTGCGACTACCTCGTGTACCAGGAGGTCGACGACCTGCGCGACGCGATCCTCGAAGGTTCCGACATCACCCAGCTCGACCTCAGCTGCTTCAACGGCGAGTACGTGACCGACGACGTCACTGACGAGTACCTCAGTTGGGTCGAAGCCTCCAAGTCCAGCTGACCTTCGAGGGCGCGGCAGCTGTACGGGGCGGGAATCGACGAAGGGCTGTCACGTGTACATCGATGCGACGAAACTCCCGCGAGGCGGTGGGTATCGGCTGCTCGTCGGGTCGGTGATGCCGCGACCGATCGCGTGGATCACCTCCGGCACTGATCCGGTCAACCTTGCGCCCTTCAGCGCGTTCACGTGGGTGAGCATCGATCCACCGATGCTGGGTGTGACGATCCAGCAGCGCGTTGCCGACGGCTCCACGCGCGACAAGGACACTCTTCACAACATCCGTGCCACGGGCGAGTACGTGGTCAACATCGCCGACGAGTCGATGCTGCAGGTGCTTCACGCCAGTTCGGAGGGGTTCGCCGCCGAGATCGGAGAACCGGAGCAGCTGGGTCTTCCGCTCACCCCGAGTGTGGCCGTGTCTGTGCCGCGGCTGGCCGATGTCCCGGTTGCGATGGAGTGCCGTCTGGATCGTGTGATGCAGTTCTCGCCGACCGGCGGCAACTTCGTCGTCGGAACGGTGGTGGGCTGGCACGTGCGCGATGACGTCTGGGGCGGTGACCGCATCCTGCACGACCGCGTTCATCCGATCGGGCGTCTGGCCGGTCCGCGCTACACGCGGGTGGACGAGATCATCGAGCTGCCGCCCGTTCCTGGCGGCTGATCGTCATCAGTTGATCCGCCACAGTGTGGCGGTGGCCTCGCGTCCCTCGGTGACTCCGACCACGAATGTGTCCTCACCGAGGGGGAACACTTGTGAGATCCAGGCCTCCTCGTCGGCGACTTCGTCCCAGCCGTTCAGTTCGATCAGACTGGCATCCGACAGATCGCCGGTCGCGACCACCGGACCCATCTCTGTCGCCAGCAGCAGGACGCGATTCGCTCCCAGGTAGCCACCGCTGAGATCGAATCCCTGATCGAGGTCGAGGTCCGCCGCGTCCAGCTGGGCGACGACATCCCCCGACGGCCAGGATGCGATCGATGCCGTCTCCGGATCAGACGGGTAGGGGAGCACGAGGAAGGTGGATCCGTCTGGAGAGAACCCGCCGATCACCGGATCCTCGTCCGCGAGGAGTTCGGTGACCTGCAGTTCATCGCCCACCACGCGCACCGCCGCGAGCAGGGTGCAATCCTGTCCCATCGGGAACTCGACGAGAGCGGCGGGCTCGGAGGGATGTGCGGTGCCGGACGGGTGGGCACCGAACACGTCTACGCTGTGCTCGGCGCGAACCTGACCCGCGGCGTCCACCCAGAGGATGGCGTGGGATTGCGACCATCCCGATGCGTCGCGGTCGCGTGGCTCGGTGAGAAGCCAGCCGTCGCCGATGGGTACGGCCGCATCCGGATGGACGGGAACACGGACCGAGTCGGAGCCCGCACGGTCGAGGATCGTCCCCGTGTCATCGCTGAGCACGGCAGTGTCCTCGCGAACGGCGAGGAGCTTTGCTCCCGGCGCCGCGACGTCACGATGATGGACCTCGCCGCTGACGTCCCAGTGCCGGAGGACCTGTCCATCGAAGGCGTGAAGTCCGTCGTGATGAGCGACTACGGCCCTATTCGGGTCCAGTCCGTCGAGGTGCGCGATCAGAGTGGCAGTCACCATGATCGAAAGCGTACCGGTCGGCCAGTCGCGGTGGCAGGGGTGACCGTGTTCGGAACGCACCGTGCGCCGGGAGGCGTTGTCGTGCGGTTCTTGCGCTGGCACGTCAGGGTTTCCATGGTCCCGCGCTGCACTCGCGTGCCACCATGGGGCGCATGGGAACAGTCGAGGACTACGTCGCGGGCTTGCCGTCGCCGGCGCGTGAGCTGATTCGCGACGCGTACGCGGTCGTCCGCGATAGCGTGCCCGACGCCGTGGAGACGCTGAAGTACGGCATGCCGGCGCTCGCGCTCGACGGCAAGGGCGTGATCAGCATCATGCACACGAAGGAGCACATCGGCGTCTATCCCTATTCGGCCGACGTCGTCGCACGTGTGCTGGCGGATGGTGATCTTCCCGGCGTGATCGGCTCGACGAAGGGCTCACTCCATTTCGCGCTTGACGCGCCGCTGCCGCCCGAGGCGATCCGATCGATCGTGCAGGCCAGACTGACGGAAATCGGGCGCTGAGCAGCGGCGACTACGATTGACCCATGGCATTCGATGACGTCGCGGCGGATCGTGAACTGGAAGTCCTCACCTGGGACGGATTCGGTGAGGCGGCACGCGATCTCGCGCGCACGGTGGTGGCGTCCGGATGGATGCCCGACCTGGTGATCGCCATCGCGCGCGGGGGACTGCTGCCGGCGGGTGCGCTCGGTTATGCCCTGGGCATCAAGGCCATGGGGACTCTCAACGTGGAGTTCTACACCGGCGTGGGCGAGACGCTCGTCGAGCCGGTGATTCTCCCGCCGCTGATGGACACATCCGAGCTTCCGGGCAAGCGCGTGCTCGTCGTTGACGATGTCGCGGACTCCGGCAAGACGCTCGACCTTGTGATGCGAATGATCCGCACGCAGGGCATCCCGGTGGATGCGGACGGCGACGGTGTCGCTGCCGAGCGCCTGGCCGTGGACGCGCGCTCGGTGGTGCTGTTCACCAAGCCGACCTCGGTGATCAAGCCCGACTACACGTGGAAGACCACGGATCGCTGGATCGCGTTCCCGTGGTCGGCCAAGCCGCCGGTCACCGAGGGCTGATCCCGCTTCGTCGCGCCTTCTGAGCCTTGGTCTCAGAAGGCGCTGTGCGGCGACCACCTCGGCTCATCTGTTGAGACCAGACCCTGAGGTGGTCTCAGCAGATGTCCCGCAAACGGGGTCTCGGTGCGGAAAGTGAGACCACGCCGTACCCGAGCGCGCCTCGATACACGAAAGGCCGAGTGGACGCTCGCGAGGAGCGCCACTCGGCGTGGAAGACACGGAAGGCTAGGCCTTCTCGAGTTCGTCTTCCTCTTCGTCTTCGTACTGGTCGGCCCACTTGTCCACGTACTCCGGTTCGGAGTCGTGCTCGGCGCCCAGCTCACGCTCTAGCGCGGCATAGTTCACCGATGGGCTGAACGACTTCAGTTCGCGGGCAAGCTTCGTGTGCTTTGCCTTCTGACGGCCACGCCCCATGCGAGACCCCCTCACGAGTCAAATGCGGACAGATTTGACTTGTCCGACGGTTTCACAGGACCGGTTACTGGACCGGTAAGAGTAAAATCCAGGATATCACGCGGCGCCGCCGCCCCCGGCGGTTGCACCGTCCGAACCGCTGCCGGAGGCATCCTTCCGGCGGAAGGAGGAGGAACGATGAATGAGAACCGTCCTATTGGGGAGCGTAGCGACGCAGAGTTGCGCGGCGCGGTTGTCGTCGGTCTGGTCGCGGGCCAGCAGCCGCGTGTCGTAAAGGAAGCCGCGCGATTCGCCGAGCTGTTCCGTGTTCCGCTCGTGGTGGTCACGGTCGACGTCGGTCGATACCTCGGTTTCGATGATCCGACCGGCATGGTGCCGACAGCTAACATCGAACTCGCGTCCGCTGCCGTGGCGGCTGACGCGGAAGCGGTCGAGTTGGAGTGCGCCAATGTTCTCGTCGATCATGACGTCACATGGACGGTGCGACAGCTCTCCGGAGACCCCGCCCTCGCGATCGCGGGGTTGGCGGATGACCTCGACGCTTCGCTGATCGTGGTCGGCACCCGCCGACCGGGGCTCGGCGAGTCGCTGCGTGAGTTCTTCAACGGCTCGGTCGCGGCCCGGCTCAGCCATCGGCAGTCGCGCAGCATCCTCGTCGTGCCCAACGCGAAGCCCATCCCCGCAGACCAGCCCCTGGTTCCGGAGGCCTGACCCGAGCCTTGGCGCCGGGGCCGGCCCCGAGCGAGCACTTCGCCTCTCACCACGGGACGACACGAAGTGCGCTCAGGAACCGGGGTGGCTCAGCGGTGGAGGGCGCGGATGATGTCGTGCGTCGCGACGTCGAGGGACGCCGCGAGCTGATCGACTACCGCGGAATCCAGCACGCCGCCGCGGGCGACGAAGGTCCGGGTCTCGGCGCGCACGCGGCCGCGGAACTCGTTCACCACGGCGTCCAGCCGCTGCAGTTGCTGGCGGCTCTCGCCACGGGAGCCCGGCGCGGGCGGTGCCGACTGAGCCTGCTCACGTTCGCTGCGGGCTGCCGCGGCGAGGTCGGCGTTGAGACTCCGCATCGCCTCCTTGACGCTGGCGCGGACGCCGTCGGCGATCAGCCGCACCGAGTCGGCGAGACCGGACTCGATGTCTTCGAGGTCATTCGCGCGAGCGGCGACCTCGGCACGACCGGCGTCCGTGATCGCGTAGACGGTCTTGCGACCGTCGACCGTCTTGGTGACCAGGCCCTCGTCCTCGAGCTTCGCGAGGCGCGGATAGATCGTGCCAGCGCTGGGCGTGTAGGTGCCGCCGGTCCGATCCGTCAGTGCCTGGATCAGGTCGTAGCCGTGACGCGGCTCCTCGTCCAGCAGGCGCAGCAGGTATAGGCGCAGGTCGCCGTGTGAGAACACCGGGGACATCAGCGGACCTCGCCGTCGGTGCTGGTGGGGGAGTTGGTGCTGGCGGGCGAATCGTCGCCGGCTGCGGAGTCGGTGTCGGCGCCGGCGGAAGAGCCGATCACCGCAGCGTCCGCCTCGCTGGCGCGGAACGGCTCACCCGTCGGGATGTCGTGACGGGCGTGAGAGCCCGCGTCGGGGAACGCCGCTGTGTCGACGCGACGCCGCAGCACGGTGATGTCTCCCGACACCGTGTTCGTGTTGAGATCCAGGAACGATCCGCTGAGGTCGCCGACCGAATCGGTGACGTTCGAGGGGCCCGACTTCGAGCGCAGCACGCCGTCGATCTGCACGCGTCCGCTGACGGTGCGGGTGACGAAGTTGGCGGGCCGTCCCTCGTCCAGGCGCACGGTGACATTGCCGGAGACGGTGTTGGCGTTCACCGTGTAGAGCTCGCCCTCGCCGTCGATCGAGACATCGCCGGAGACCGTGTCGACGAGCACCTTGCGGAGGCGTCCGGTGACGGCGACGTCACCCGAGACGCTGTTCGCGCCGAAGTCGCCGTTGAGCCCGCGCACCTGGATCTCGCCGGACACGGCGTTGGCCGTCAGGTTGCCGTCGTGGCCGTCCACGAGCATGTCGCCCGTCACGGTGTTGACCTTCGCGTCGCGCACGAGGCCGGTGACAAGTGCTCCGGCGCTGACCACGCCGAGTGTCAGGGCGATGTCGCGAGGCACTGCCACGGAGACCTCCGCCTTCGGTCCGCCGCTGCCGAAGTTGCGGAAAACCTCGAGGAAGTTGTCCCAGCGCAGCTGCGGGTGATCGATCTCGATCAGACCGTCCGTCACCTCGATGCGCAGGTCCTTGACGGTCACGTCGTGCACCTCGATGCGCACGGTGGGCTCGTCGTGTGCCACGACGTCGACCTGTCCTCCGACGAGTCCGATCTTGATGCGGGGTTCCGCGGCGACGTCGATCACGCGCGTCTGACCCGGCTGGATGAGCCACTTCTCGGCCATGATGTTCTCCTTGAATCTGTTCGCGATATATCGCGTGTTGGAACAGTAACACGATATATCGCGAGTTTGCATCCGATCGGAGAATTCTCAGGCTGAGTTCGCTTGACATTGACGCAACGGAAGCTTTTACCGTCGTATGCGGAAGGAAGAACACGCATGGACTGGTCGATTCAGCACCTGGCGAAGCTCGCCGGTACCACCAGCAGAACGCTGCGTCACTACGACGACATCGGGCTGCTGCCGCCGACGCGCATCGCCGCCAACGGATACCGGCACTACGACGAGGACGCGCTCGTGCGGCTCCAGCGCATTCTGCTGCTGCGCCAGCTCGGACTCGGGCTGCCGCAGATCGCAGACGTGCTGGACCGCGACGTGCCGGAGCACGCCGCGCTCAGCGCGCACCTCGAACTGCTCGAGGCGGAGCGCGAGCGACTGGACCGGCAGATCCGGGCGGTGCAGACCACGATCCATGCCCGACAGGAAGGAAAGACCCTGATGGCTGAAAAAGCCTTGGACGGATTCGACCACACGCAGTATCGCGACGAGGTCGAGGAGCGATGGGGAAAGGACGCGTACGCCTCCTCGGACCGGTGGTGGCGCGGTATGAGCGCCGACGACCGCGCGGCCTGGCAGGAGCGTGCGGCTCAGCTCGGCAGCGACTGGATCGCGGCAGCTGAAGCGGGGGAGGAGCCCACCTCCGCGGTGGCGCAGGCACTGGCCGCTCGCCACGTCGCCTGGCTCACCTCGATCCCGGGCACCCCGGCGGCCGAAGGCGGAGACCTCGCCGGATATCTGAGTGGTCTCGGCGACATGTACGTTGCCGACCCGCGCTTCGGCGCCAACTACGGCGGAGAGGCCGGCGCGACCTTCGTGCGCGACGCGCTCCGCGAGTACGTTCGCGCCAACCTCTCCTGAACGTGCGTGGACCCGGGCGGGCCTCCTCGGGTCCGCGCACGATGAAACGGGAGGAAGTACCGTGGGGACATGCCACGCCCCGCGCTCTCCTGGACGGATGCCGCGCTGGTCTTCGTCGGTGGTGCGGTCGGTACGGTGCTGCGCACACTGCTATTGCTGCCGACCGCACCGTGGTGGCAGACCTGGGGTCTGCTCGTGGTGAACGTTGTCGGTGCGCTCGCCCTCGGCCTGCTCACCGGCGTGATGCTGCGTCGTGCCTCCAATGAACGCGATCGTCGGCTGCGCCTGCTGCTCGGCACCGGTCTGCTCGGCGGGTTCACCACGTACAGCGCGCTCGCGGTCCACGCAGCGAGCCCGCTGTGGTTCTGGACGGCCGTGCTCACCGTCGTGCTCGGCGTGCTTGCGGCGTTCGCCGGGCTGCGGCTCGGGCGGGGCGGGAGGGGCTCGTGAGCGCGCTGTTGCTGCTTCTCATCGGTCTCGCCGGCGGCGTGGGTGCGGTGCTGCGCTGGATCATCGAAGCGCTGACGATGCCATGGAGCCGCGGATTCCCGTGGGGGATCCTTGTCGTCAACGTCAGCGGGTCGTTCGTGTTGGGAATCGTGACCGGTCTGTTCGGCTCGACTGAGGCCGGCTGGATCCTCGGGACCGGACTTCTCGGTGGCTACACCACCTTCAGTTCCGTGAGCGCGGCGGCCGCGTCGATGCTGAACACCCAGCGATGGATCGCCGCTGCCGGCAACACCATCGGAACCTTCGTGCTCTGTCTCGGCGCCGCGGCCGCCGGCCTTGCCGTCACCGGGGCGCTCTGAGGCTGTGGTGCGACTGGGAATCGTGCACGATCCCCATGGGATACTGACACCGCGCGCTCGCGCGACCCGATAATCGCCCCCGCCGTGCTGACGGCGTGGGCCCTCTCAGGGAGAGTCCGTGTCGAAACTCGCCGTCCTCAGCCTGTACAACCGCGCGCTCATCGCCCTGATCACGATCGTGGCGGCGGTCTTCGGCGGGCTCGCACTGGTCAATCTGAAGCAGGAACTGTTCCCGTCGGTACAGCTGCCCGCGCTGCTGGTGGCCAGCACCTACCCCGGCGCATCCCCGGACGTGGTGAGTGCCGACGTCTCCACCCCGATCGAGACCGCCGTGCAATCGGTGCCCGGGCTGGAGTCC
Organism: Microbacterium gorillae; assembly: GCF_050990725.1. Taxonomy (GTDB): domain Bacteria; phylum Actinomycetota; class Actinomycetes; order Actinomycetales; family Microbacteriaceae; genus Microbacterium; species Microbacterium gorillae_A. The sequence continues at coordinate 3,996,177 of NZ_CP158844.1, read as the reverse complement.
AGCACGGCGACGAGCACCACAAACGCGTCGATGGTCCAGCTGTCGTTCACCTACGGCACCGACCTGGGCACCGCCGAACAGAAGGTGCAGCAGGCGGTCAACCGCATCTCATCGCAGCTGCCCACCGGCGTGCAGCCGCAGGTGCTGTCCATCTCCTTCGATGATCTTCCGGTCATTCAGCTTGCGGTCGGCACCGACGGTCAGGACGCCGCCAAGCTGCAGGATCAGCTCAGCGCCATCGCCGTGCCGAAGCTTGAGCAGCTGGATGGCGTGGCCTCGGCCTCCATCGTGGGTGGATCCGGCCAGCGCGTCACGATCACTCCGGACCCGGCGCTGTTGGCCCAGGCGGGCTACTCGCAGCAGGCGATCACGGATGCCCTCAAGCAGAACGGCACGTTGTTCCCCGGCGGTGACATCACCGAGAACGGTCAGACCCTCACGGTGCAGTCGGGTGCGAAGCTGACCTCTGTCGAGGACATCGCCGCCCTGCCGCTGGTTCCCACCTCGGCGGAGCAGATCGCCGCGGGCACCAAGACCATCGCCGATGTCGCCACGGTCGTGGAAGCCACGGACCCCGTCACCTCGCTGTCGCGCGTTGACGGTCAGAGCGCACTGACCATCGCCATCAGCAAGCTGCCGTCGGCCAACACCGTCGACGTCTCGAAGGCCGTGAACGGCGCGCTGGCGGATCTGGAGCAGCAGCTCGGCGGCGCGAAGTTCACCGTCATTTTCGATCAGGCGCCCTACATCACGCAGTCGATCGAGTCGCTGGCGCAGGAGGGCCTGCTGGGCCTGGTGTTCGCGGTGCTCATCATCCTGCTGTTCCTGTTCTCGGTGCGCTCGACGCTGGTCACCGCGATCTCCATCCCCACCAGCGTGCTCGTCACCTTCATCGGGATCCAGGCGTTCGGCTACTCGCTGAACATCCTGACCCTCGGTGCTCTGACGATGGCGATCGGTCGCGTGGTGGACGACTCGATCGTGGTGATCGAGAACATCAAGCGGCACTTCGTGGGCGACGCGGACCGCACGAAATCGATCCTGCTGGCGGTGCGCGAGGTCGCGGGCGCGATCACCGCGTCCACGATCACCACCGTCGCCGTCTTCCTGCCGGTGGCGTTCGTCGGCGACATGATCGGCGAGATCTTCCGCCCGTTCGCCATGACCATCACCATCGCGATGCTGTCCTCGCTGTTCGTGGCGCTGACCATCGTTCCCGTGCTGGCGTACTGGTTCATGAAGCCCGGTAAGCCCGTGCTGGACGAGCACGGCGCTCCCATCGATCCGGAGGATCCCGCGGCGCCGCCGTCGCGCCTGCAGAAGGCATACCTGCCGATCCTGAGCTGGACGCTGAAGCACTCCGGGGTGACCCTGCTCATCGCGGTGCTGGTCATGGGCGGCACGTTCGCCCTCGCGCCGCTGATGAAGCTCACCACGTTCGGCGACTCCGGCCAGAACACCTTCACGATGTCGCAGAAGGTCGGCACGGCGGCCAGCCTCGACGTGCAGCAGGCCGCGGCCGAGAAGGTGGAGCAGGCCGTCATCGACGTCGCCGGTGTGAAGACGGTGCAGGTGTCGATCGGCTCCTCCGGCTCGGCCCTGCGCGACGCGTTCTCCGGCGGGTCGGGCGGTGTGACCTACTCGATCACGACTGATTCCGACGCCGACCAGGAGAAGGTCCGAGCTGACGTGCAGAAGGCCGTCGACGGCCTGAGCGACGTCGGCGAGATCAGCATGACGGCATCGCAGGGCATCGGCTCCTCCGACATCACGGTGGAGATCACCGCGCCCGACGCCGGCACGCTGCAGGAGGCGTCCGACGCGGTCGTGGCGAAGCTGCAGGGCGTGGACGGCGTGGGCCAGGTCACGAGTGATCTCGCTGCCTCGATGCCGTACATCGCCGTGACCGTCGACCGCGACAAGGCGGCGGCCGCGGGACTCAGCGAGGCGGCCGTCGGCGGTATCGTCTCGAGTCTGATGCGCCCGCAGCAGGCCGGCAGCGTCGAGATCGACGGCAGCACGGTCACCGTGTACGTCGCAGCGAGCAACCCGCCGGTCACCATCGAGGAACTGCGCAACACGCTGGTTCCCACCGTGATGGGTCCCGTGGCGCTGTCGACGCTGGCGGCGGTGGATCAGGCCGACGGTCCGGCGTCCATCACCACCGCCCGCGGCGAGCGCACCGCGACGGTCAGTGTCACACCGTCCGGCGATGACCTCAACGCCGCCGGTGGTGCCGTGGCGAAGGCCCTCGAAGACGTGTCGCTGCCCGACGGCGCGGCGTACTCGATCGGCGGTGCCACGGAGCAGTTGACCACCACGTTCTCCCAGCTGGGGCTCGCGATGCTGGCGGCCATCCTCATCGTCTACATCGTGATGGTCGCGACCTTCAAGTCACTGCGCCAGCCGCTGCTGCTGCTGATCTCGGTGCCGTTCTCGGCGACCGGTGCCGTGCTGCTTCAGCTGGCCACGGGCGTGCCGCTCGGTGCGGCGTCGCTGATCGGTGTGCTGATGCTCATCGGTATCGTGGTGACGAACGCCATCGTGCTCGTGGACCTGGTGAACCAGTACCGCACGCGCGGACTGAGCACCCATGACGCGACCCTGACCGGTTCGTCGATGCGTCTGCGCCCGATCCTGATGACGGCCCTGGCGACGATCTTCGCGCTCACGCCGATGGCGCTCGGCATCACGGGTCACGGCGGATTCATCTCGCAGCCGCTCGCGATTGTGGTGATCGGTGGCCTGGTGTCCTCCACCGTGCTGACGCTGCTGGTGCTGCCGACGCTGTACAACCTCGTCGAAGGTGCGAAGGAACGTCGCCGTGCGAAGCGGGAGGGCGTTGCCGTCGATGTCGAGCCGAGTGGCCCGATGCGCACCGGCGCGGTGACCACCACGGTCGATTCCGCGATAGAGACCGCTGAGGAGGCGGGCCACACGGTTCCGGCCTCGGAGGCCGCCAACCTGCGTCTGACCGGTCAGGAACCCGCCGATGAGGACCACCCGCTGACGCGTCGTGAACGCCGAGCTCGCGGCGAGTAGCCCGTAAGAGATGGAAAACGCCGCCCCGAGTCACCTCGGAGCGGCGTTTTCCAACTCTGTCTCGATCCAGATCAGGCTGCGGGCTCGTAGGAGATGCCCCAGGAGCCCGTGAACGTCTCGCCCGGGGCAAGCCAGATGAGGCCTTCGCCGGAGTTGAAGGCGTCGGCGGGGGCGGTCATCGGCTCGCAGGCCAGCGCGACGTCTTGACCCGGGTAGTCCCGACCGGTGTAGAACTGCACGTATCCGAAATGCTCGTCCTGCCACAGCACGGTGGAGTTGCCGACCGCGTCGGTGATGCGGTGGCGTGAACGACCGTCCTCATCGAAGGCGAGCGACGCGTAGGCGGTGTCCAGGTGCAGGTCTGCGAGGATGCGTCCGCCGCGAAGATCCAGCTCCGGCGTGACCGGCGCCGTCTCGACCGGCAGCAGACGCTCGTCGACGACGATGTGCTCGGCCCCGGTGGAGGTCACGGTCAGCTGGGTGGCGGGCGCGTTGCCCACGGTGATGAACGGGTGGGTTCCGATCGCGATCGGTGCGCTCTCGGTGCCGGAATTGCGGATGACGTGAGTGACCGTGACGCCCTCGGCCGTGAGGGCGTAGGTGACAGCCGTCTCGAGGAGGAAGGGGTAGCCGATCTGCGGGACCACGTTGGCGCGCAGGGTGACAGAGGAATCCGACTCACTCACGACATAAGCCGTGTAGCGGAGCAGGCCGTGGATCGCGTTGTTCAGCTTCGGCTCGGTGATCGCGAGCTGGTGCGCCTCACCCTCGTGCGTCCACTTTCCATCGCGGATGCGGTTCGGCCACGGCACCAGCACGGTTCCCGAGCAGCTCGGCGCGGGCGTTCCCTCGGGGAAGCGTGCAACGAGATCGACGCCGTCGACGGTGACTCCGCGCAGCACGGCACCCACCTGTCCGATGTCCGCCGTGACGACACGGCCGTCACGCTCGATGCTGAGGTGGATCTGGGTACCGGTGGGGTCAAGGCTCACCCGCCCCATGTTAGGGGAGCGTCGCGCGGGGCAACGGCGGATGACACGATTCATTTCGCTTTCGGCGCGCGTAAAGGTCGCGGTGGTTGCGGCGGGCCGAGAGCTGTCGAAAGTTCGGGACCCCTTCGGATCGTGCCGCGCGAGAGGATGGGGGCCACAGGTGTCGTTCAGGACGTGCATGTACCCTGGAACGTCGGCTTCGAGCACCGTGCCCCGTCTGCACGGATCTGTGTGAGCTTCGGTGGCCGATGGTGAGCGTCTTATGGTGACGCCCCACTCCGCTGGCGATACTTACGAAACAGGTCAATCACGCATGCCCAAGAACACCCGACAGGGCGGACGCGCCCCCAAGAACTTCGACCCGCGTTACGGCGATCGCGCCAAGGCGTCCAAGGGTGCCAAGACGATCGGTCGAGGTCACCGCGGCTACTCCGATCCCGCTGAGGCCACCGGCAAGCGTCGCTGGAGCTCCGCCGAGAAGGCAGGCCGCGACGAGGCCGCCCGGATCAGCACGGGGCGCGATGACCGTACGCCCCGCGGTGACCTCCGCGACGGGTACTCCGGCAGCGACCGTGCTCGCCGCGACGACGACTTCCGCGGCAACCGTGGCGGCGACAACCGCTCGGGTGACCGTTTCTCGCGTGATGACCGTGGTGCTCGTTCGGGTGACCGTTTCTCGCGTGACGATCGGAGTGCTCGTTCGGGTGACCGTTTCGCTCGTGACGACCGGAGTGCTCGTGCCGGTGATCGTTTCTCTCGTGACGACCGTGGTGCTCGTTCGGGTGACCGTTTCTCTCGTGACGACCGTGGTGTTCGTGCCGGTGACCGCTTTTCGCGTGACGACCGGAGTGCTCGTGCCGGTGATCGTTTCTCTCGTGACGACCGTGGTGCTCGTTCGGGTGACCGTTTCTCGCGTGATGACCGTGGTGCTCGTGCCGGTGACCGCTTTTCGCGCGATGAGCGTCCGGCTCGCTCGAGTGACCGTTTCTCTCATGATGAGCGCCCGGCTCGTTCGGGTGACCGCTTCTCGCGCACCGAGCGCCCGACGCGTTCGTTCGAGGACCGGGGTACTCGTCCGTCCCGTGATGAGCGCCCGGCGCGGTCCTTCGAGGATCGTGGTTCACGCTTCTCTCGTGACGAGCGTCCGTCCCGTGATGACCGTGGTGCCCGCTTCAACCGCGACGACCGCGCTCCTCGCTCGGAGGACCGCTTCTCGCGCACCGAGCGCCCGGCGCGGTCCTTCGAGGATCGCGGCTCCCGCTTCAACCGCGATGAGCGTCCGCAGCGTGACGATCGCGCTCCGCGCTTCTCGCGGGACGAGCGCTCCGGCGACCGCTTCTCGCGCGATGAGCGTCCGCAGCGTGACGGGCGGCCCGCGCGGTCGTTCGATGACCGTCCGCGTCGTTCCTTCGACGAGCGTCCGCAGCGCACCTCCAACAACCGCTCGGATTGGAACGCCGACGCGAAGAAGGCCCCGTTCCAGGACAGCGAGGACGTCGTCCGCGAGCGTCTGAACGCGGAGACCGTGACGGCAGATGATGTGGCTGACGTCACCTTCGACAGCCTGGGTCTCGGCCAGAACATCGTGCGCGTGCTCGGCGAACTGGGCGCGGAGCGTCCGTTCCCGATTCAGGCGGCCACGATTCCCGTGATCATTGAGGGACGCGACACTCTGGGTCGTGGTCGAACGGGCTCGGGCAAGACCATCGCATTCGGTGCCCCGCTCGTCGAGTCGGTGTTGCGGGCGAAGGCCGGCGTGAAGCGCGAGTTCGGTCGTGCGCCGTCGGCGCTCATCCTCGCTCCCACGCGCGAACTTGCGCTGCAGATCGACCGCACCATCCAGCCGATCGCGCGCTCGGTGGGCCTGTTCACCACGCAGATCTACGGCGGTGTTCCGCAGGCGCGCCAGGTGGGTGCGCTGAAGAAGGGTGTCGACATCATCATCGGCACGCCTGGTCGTATTGAGGACCTGGTGAACCAGGGCAAGCTGGATCTCTCCCAGGTGCAGGTGGCGGTTCTCGATGAGGCTGACCACATGTGCGAGCTGGGCTTCCTCGAGCCGGTGCAGCGCATCCTGCGCCAGGTGGCTGACGGTGCCCAGAAGCTCATGTTCTCTGCCACCCTCGACACTGAGGTGGAGGCTCTCGTCAATGAGTTCCTCGTGAACCCCGCCGTGTACGAAGTCGCCGGTGAGGATCAGAACTCTGGAACGATCGAGCACCGCGTGCTGGTGATCGAGCACCGCGACAAGGCCGACATCCTGACGGAGCTGGTTGACCGCGAGGGCAAGACGATCGTGTTCACGCGTACGCGCGCCTACGCGGAGATGCTCGCCGAGCAGTTCGAGGATGCGGGAATCTCGGCGGTGGCGTTGCACGGTGACCTCAACCAGGCCAAGCGCACTCGCAATCTGCAGAAGATGTCCTCGGGTCGGGCGAACGTCCTGGTGGCCACTGACGTGGCCGCGCGCGGAATCCACGTGGACGACATCGATCTGGTGGTTCAGGCGGATGCGCCCGACGAGTACAAGACCTATCTGCACCGCTCCGGTCGTACCGGTCGAGCCGGCAACGCCGGTCGTGTCGTGACGCTGATCACGCGCGCGCGCAAGCGTCGTATCACCGAACTGCTGGAGCGCGCCGAGATCGCGGCTCCGTTTGAGGAGGCTCGTCCGGGTGACGACATCCTCGACGAGCTCACCGGTGGGATGACGCTGGAGCAGCTCACGGCGTAACCCGTGCTCGACATACGTCACAGGGCCACCCCGCACCGGGGTGGCCCTGTGACGTATAGGGGTGAATCCGATGAACCGTCGGAGAGAATCAGGAAAATTGCATGCGAGGGAATAGATGTTCGCGTAGCCTCGTTCACACCCAGTGACGCGCTGCTCGCGCGCACACGAACTTCCACCTGAGGGGTACCTGATATGACACTTCCTGCGTTCGACACCATCGCCGGCACCTGGACCATCGACGCCGCGCACTCCGCCGTGAGCTTCGCCGCCACACACGCGATGGTCACCAAGGTCCGGGGCCGTTTCGACGACTTCTCGGGCACCATCAACGTGACCGGCGAGAACGAGGCGCAGGTGGACGTGGTCATCCAGACCGCCAGCATCGACACCCGCCAGGACTACCGCGACAACCACCTGCGTTCGGCGGACTTCTTCGACGCCGAGCAGTTCCCCACGATGGAGTTCCACTCCACCGGGATCTCCGTCAAGGATGACGAGGAGTTCACCCTGCACGGTGACCTCACCATCAAGGGCGTGACCAAGCCTGTCTCCATTGACGTTGAGGTGGGCGGCGTTCACACCGACCAGAACGGTGCACTGCGCGCCGGCTTCGAGGGCGACCTCGCCATCAGCCGCAAGGAGTGGGGCCTCACGTGGAACGTTGCTCTGGAGTCGGGTGGCTGGCTGGTCTCTGACAAGATCAAGATCAACCTCGACATCTCCGTCGTCAAGGACGCCTGAGCTGCCAGTCAACTCCTGACGCGTCGCGGAGACGCGTCGCATGATGCGCCATCCCGCACGGGGTGGCGCATCGTCGTCTCTGGCGGTGAGTGACATGGCAGCTCAGAACAGCATCGCCGGCTGCGTTGGGCGCTGCACCAGTCGCACCGGAGTGAGCGAAGAGCGTCGAGGCGCCTCAGGAGCGTCCTCGTCTGCGCGTGCTCGCAGGCCGTGCGCTGCGATCAGTGGACGAATCCGCTTCGCCAGCCATTGTCGGTATCCCTTCGGCGCATAGGTCGCGACGCCGGGGAACAGCCCGCGATAGGAAGACACGAGTTCTGGATGCTCACGCTCCAGCCACTCGAAGAACCAGGGCTTCACGCCGGCGCGCAGGTGTAGCGCTCCCCACACCACCTCGCTCGCCCCGGCAGCGCGAATACGTGACAGCGCGTCGTCCAGCAGCTCCATCGAGTCCGTGAGGTGCGGGAGGATCGGCATGAGGAAAACCCGCACGCGAAAGCCCGCATCCGCCGCAGCTCGCACCGTGGCCAGTCGCGCGGCTGTCGTGGGAGTTCCCGGCTCGATGGACTGCTGCAGGGCGTCGTCGAAGACGGCGATCGACATGGCGATGTCGATGTCGACCTGCTCGGCCGCCGCACTGAGCAGGGGAAGGTCCCGTCTTAGCAGTGTGCCCTTGGTGAGGATCGCGAACGGCGTTCCGCTCGTGGTCAGCGCATCGATGATCCCGGGCATGAGCGCATATCGGCCCTCGGCACGCTGATACGGGTCGGTGTTTGTGCCAAGGTTCACCTGCCCGCGTTGCCACGATCCACGGGAGAGTTCGCGCTGGAGGACCTCTGCCACGTTGACCTTGACCACCACCTGGGTGTCGAAGTCTCGACCGCCGTCCAGGTCGAGATACGTGTGAGTGCCTCGAGCGAAACAGTAGACGCAGGCATGGGAACAGCCGCGATAGGGGTTCACGGTCCACTCGAAGAGCATGCGCGACTGCACGGGAACCCGATTGAGCGCGGATTTGCAGAGCACTTCGTGAAAGGTGATGCCGGCGAACTCGGGAGTGGTGACTGACCGCACCAAGCCGTCCACGGTCTCCATGCCGGGGAGTGCGGCCGTGTCCGCGACTCCGAGTTCCTGTCCTTGCCAACGCATAGGGCAATAGAACAGAAATCCGAGGGAGTTGTCAAGCTATATTCGAAGATGTGTACGAACTAACGCTGAGGATTGATGACGATCTTGCCGCTGTGTCCCGAAGCAACGGCTTCAAAGGCCACGGGCGATTCTGCCAGCGCGTACGTGGCGGCGACCTCGAATTCGATCGCACCCGTGGCAACCAGCTCGGCCACCAGGCTGACCTGGTCGATGGTCCGCTGTCCGGTGTCGGCGGACACCACCCCGAACTCACTCGCCGTCTCGTCGCCCGCAAGGGTCACGATGCGACGGGGGTCGGTGCCGGCTTCGAGGGCAGTGTGAATCACATCGCCGGTGGCGGCGCCCAGGACGGCGGTCAGTGTGGCGCCATCGAGAGACGCGGTGAGCGCGGAGGCCAGTTCGTCTCCGTAGGGAATCGGGGTGATCCCCGCGGCGGCAAGCCTGTCATGCGATCCGGAGCCGGTCGTGCCGATGACGCGAGCGCCCGCGCGCAGCGCAAGCTGGGCGATGATCCAGCCGACGGACCCACTTGCCCCCGGCACGAGCACAACGTCGGCGGCCGAAACGGGAACCGCACGCAGGCACGCCGTGGCGGCGATCGAGGGCGTGACGAGAGCGGCAGCCGTATCCAGCGACAGACCAGGGGGCACGAGCGCCACGCTGCTGGTTCGCACGACGAGCTGCTCGCGCAGAGTGTTGAGGCCCCACCCCATCACCGCATCACCGACCCGGAAGCCACTCGCGTCGTCCCCGAGGGCCAGGATGACGCCAGCTACGTCACTGCCGATTCCACGCGGGAACGCGGTGTCTCGGGGCGCCGCTCCGGTGAGAACTTTCACATCGTAGGGGTTGATCCCCACGGCGTGGACCTCCAGCAGTGCGCGCTCCTCAGCAGGAGAGGGAGCCGGCGCCATCGAGATGTGAAGTTCGCCGGGATCCCCGGTTCGGTCATACATGACGGCGCGCTGCGTTCCCATTCTCTGATCCTCCCACTCCCATCCCGGAGAGTCTGATTCTGGGAATGTCTGTACCCCACGAGATGATGGAATTCTCATGCAGCACTCATCGTCCCGCCCGTCATCTTCCGTGCGCCGAGCGGCGCCGCGACGAGCCGCGATACTCCTGGCATTCGCGATCGGGGGCGGTGCCCTCATCGCAGCCGCTGTGGCCGCGGCCGCAGGCGGAGTCGACGCCGCAGCGGAGCCGGCGCCCGCGCGCTCCTGGCCCGCCAGTGTGTCCGCTCTTCCCGTGCCGCAGGTGCGATCGGCGGCGGCATCACGTCCGATCTGTGACCTGCCGACCATGCGAGAAGCAAGTGCCGCCGACGACGACGGCGGGATGGTCCTTGCCGCAGGCGGTGGCGCAGCTCTGCGTGCTGCCGTCGTGTCCGCGCGCGCGGATTGCATAGATCTCAGTGATCCGACGCGCATCTGGGTCGTCGTCGATGCGGCGCGCCCGGTTCCGTCGGATTGGACGCCGTCGGATCTCGTCGTGCCGGAGACCCCCTCGATCGCCGATGCGCGATTGCGTGCTGAAGCGGCCGAATCGATCGATCAGTTGCATCAGGTCTTGCTTGCGGCCGATGTCGGTGACATCGCGCTGGCATCCGGGTACACGGATCAGCCGAGTGCAGCGGATCCCGGCGCCGCAGAGCACCGCACGGGTCTCGCGGTAGATGTCGTTGCGTGCGGCAGCGCGAGCTGTGCCCCGGCAGCAGAGATCGCGACCACGAGTCAAGGTGCCTGGCTGATCCAGAATGCGTGGCAGTACGGCTGGATCGCAACCGCGTCGGGTCGGGACGCGCATCTGCGGTATGTGGGAATCGAGATCGCCCGAGCCCTCCATGACGGCGGCTACAGTTCCCTGCAGCAGTTCTTCGCGCTGCCCGTCCGTTGACTCCTCCCCAGGACGGATGAGGATCTTCTCAGCGATCCTGCGGTGTGGGAACGGTCACTTTGGACACGGACTGTGCACATACTGGAGTGATGCAGATGCTCTCGCCGATCGCGCGCCATCGCGCGCGGGAAGCGCGACGACGTTCGGTCCTGCTGACCGCAGGGGTCGTCGCGCTGGCTGTCGTCTGCGTGGGTATCGGCATCACTGGTCAGGCTGCTCTATCGCAACCGAACGCGCAGGCCTTCGACGAGTCGGGCTCCGTAAGCGGCGATACGCCGATCGGCGCCGATCTCACCTCGGGCGTCCTGCCACGGCCTCAGGGGGTCGCCGCACTCCCCGTGCCGGAATTCGCCGTCGCCAACCCGGCGGGACCCGCCGGTGTCTGCGATCGCCCCGGCGTCGCGGACGCGCTCGCATCCGGAGCTGACGAGGCGGCGATCGTCGCAGCCGGAGGTGGGAGCGCGGTGCGTGCGGCCATCGTCGCCGGCACCGCATCATGCTTCTCCCTCGATGACCCTGCCCGCTCGTGGGTTGTGGTGGACAAGCTCCGCGCGATCCAGCCTCTCGAATGGGAACCGAACGACCTCGTGTCCATCTCTGGTGGACAGCTAATGCGTCAGACCTCCGCGGACGCGTTCGCCGCGATGGTGAGCGATGCCTCGGCGGCCGGCATGTCGGACATCATCGCGAACAGCGGATATCGGTCTTACTCCTATCAGGTGGGCAACCACGACCGCCAGCTCGCGGCCGAGGGCGAATCCGCGGAGAGAACCAGCGCGCGCGCCGGATTCAGCGAGCACCAGCTCGGCACCACCGTCGATGTGCAGCTTCCCGGCGGCTCCATCGAGTCGTTCGGCGGCACGCAGACGTCCGTGTGGGTGAGCGAGAACGCGTGGCGCTACGGGTTCATCGTGCGGTACGAGGAGGGCGCCTACGACATCGTGGGCTATGAAGCCGAGCCCTGGCATCTGCGTTACATCGGCCCGCAACTGGCGGCGGCGTATCACGATGGCGGTTTTCACACGCTGGAGGAGTTCTTCGGTCTCCCAGCGGCTCCCGACTACGCGTCCTGAGGAGCGCGCGCATCCCGTCGAGGGGTGTCTGGAGGCTTCCCACAACAGTGGAACCGAGTTCCCTGAAAACTGGAACGGAATCCCACCAAACCCTGTTTTCGGCGCGGAAACTCGCCTAGACTCGCCAATCGGGTGATCGCTGTAGATCGCACCGAGAAGTCAGAAAGGGAGCCCGATGGACCGCAACATCTATGACGAGGATCACGAGTCGTTCCGCGACGTCGTCAAGGAGTTCATCAAGCGCTACGGCACCAACGAGGCGCGTGAGAAGTGGGACGCTGACGGTCAGGTCGACCGCGCGACCATGCGTGCCGCGGGAGAAGCGGGAATCATCGGACTGTCGGTGCCGGACGAGTTCGGCGGTGCCGGGATGCTGTTCGACTACCGCTTCCGCGCGATCGTCAACGAGGAGACGATCAAGGCCGGGCTCGGTTCGCTGGCGGGCGCATTCGGCATCCAGGACGACCTCGCCGTTCCGTACCTCGCGCACTTCGGCACCCCGGAGCAGCAGCAGAAGTGGCTGCCGGGAATGGCTACCGGTGAGATCATCGGCGCCCTCGCGATGACCGAGCCGGGTGCCGGATCGGATCTTCGCGGTATCAAGACCACGGCGAAGAAGGTCGACGGCGGCTACATCGTCAACGGCGCGAAGACGTTCATCTCCTCCGGTGCGACCGCCGACGTGGTCGTCACGTTCGTCAAGACCGGCGAGGGCAACCGTCCCGACGCCTTCAGCCTGATTCTCATCGAGAACGGCATGGAGGGCTTCGAGCACGGCAAGAAGCTGCACAAGATGGGCTTCCAGGGTCACGACACCGCAGAGCTCAGCTTCACCGACGTATTCGTTCCGGACGCCAACCTCATCGGTGGCGCAGAGGGACATGGCTTCGTGCAACTCATGCGCAACCTCCCGCTTGAGCGTCTGTCGATCGGCGTCGCTGCGGCTGCGGCCGCCGAAGCGGGTTTGCTCTGGACCCTCGACTACACGAAGAGCCGCGAGGCGTTCGGCCAGCCGGTCATCGCCTTCCAGAACACGTACTTCCGCCTGGCCGACATGGCCACCACGGTCGATGCGCTGTGGGCGTATGTCGACCGCGCGATCCTGCTGTACGGCGAGCAGAAGCTCACGGCGGAGGAAGCCGCAAAGGTCAAGTTCTACGCGACCGAGCGCGAGTGGGAGGTGCTCGACCAGGGCGTCCAGCTGCACGGCGGCTACGGCTACATCATGGAGTACCCGATCGCGCGCGCGTTCGTCGACGCTCGCGTCCACCGCATCTACGGCGGCACCAACGAGATCATGCGAGAGATCGTCGGACGCCAGCTCATCAAGGGCTGACACCGGGTCTGCTGAGGCGCGGGCGGGTTCCATTGGAACCTGCCCGCGTCTTTTCATCGCGGTGGCGTTCCATCTGTGCACAACCCTCCTGCCGCTGTCAGAGGCCCGGCGTAGTGTCGGGTCACCACAGCGAGCGGAGGACGACATGATGAACGCAGCCGAAGACGAACGTGAGAAGAGCGCTGGTCGCCTCCGAGGGATCGTGCCCGCATATCTACTTGACCGACTCGCGCAGTCCGACCGCTACCCGCAGGCGGCGCAAGCAGCGCGCCAGACGCTCATCGGCCGACCGCCCGCGGAGCGGCGCGCGCAGCTGGAGCTGTCGATCGACGAAAACGGAACCCTGGTGGCATCGGTCGAAGCAGCGCCGGATCGCATGATTCGAGATGCGCAGGGTGCCGAGACGCTGCCCGGAGTGCTGGTGCGCGCCGAGGGCGATGCGGCCGTCGCCGATGTCGCCGTCAACCAAGCCTATGACGGCCTCGGCAGCACGTTCCAGATGCTCCTCGATGCCTTTGAGCGCAACTCGATCGATGGGCTCGGCTCTCGCCTCGACGCCACTGTCCACTATGGGGCCGACTATGACAACGCGTTCTGGGACGGGGAGCGCATGGTCTTCGGTGACGGTGACGGGCAGGTGTTCCAGGGCTTCACCGCATCCCTCAGTGTCATCGGGCACGAACTGGGTCACGGCGTGATCCAGCACGTGGGAGAACTCGAGTACCAGGGTGAGTCGGGTGCGCTGAACGAGTCGATTGCTGACGTGTTCGGAGCGCTGACCGAGCAGCACTCGCTCGGTCAGTCGGCCGATGAAGCAACCTGGCTGATCGGTGCCGGGATCTTCACGCCCTCGGTGGACGGCGTTGCGCTGCGGTCGATGCTGCACCCGGGGACGGCGTACGACGATCCGGAGCTGGGTGCCGACCCTCAACCGGCCGATATGAGCGGGTACGTCCGCACCTCGGAGGACAATGGCGGAGTGCACATCAATTCCGGCATCCCGAATCGAGCTTTCGCGCTGTTCGCGCTTGAGCTCGGTGGGAAGGCATGGGAGACGGCGGGCGGCGTCTGGTATCGCGCGCTGTCGAGTGGTCTGCGTACCAACGCCACCTTCGCCGAGTTCGCGGATGCCACGATCACGGAGGCCGGCAAGATTGACCGCGCCACGGTGCGGGCGCTCCGTGACGCGTGGACCGCGGTGGGCGTGATTGCGAGGTCGAACCATGAGCAGACGTCAGGGTAAAGACGACTCGGCGGACACCACAGCCGACCTGGTCATCACCGTGGTCCGCAGCGGTGGGCTCACCGGCGTTCCTCGCACGTGGACTGTCGCACCATCGCCAGAAGAAGAGACCCATTGGGCGTTGCTCATCGACCGATGCCCGTGGGATGACGACAAGAGCACGCAGTCGGGCGCCGATCGCTTTGTCTGGCGCATCCGCGTCCAGCTCCATGATGACCACCATGAGCAGGTCGTCGCCGACGCGCACCTCTCCGGGCCCTGGCGCGAACTCGTCGAGGCTGTACGCAGCGCGGACGGCTCCACGCGGCCGCCCTCCTGATCCTGAATCCGCGTGACGCGTGTGCTCACACCTACTTCAGCCGCAAGAGGGCAGATCAGAACGAGGTCAGCGCGAAGTTGAGGAGGAACTGGATCAGGTTGACGACTGCCCCGGCCACGGCGAGTGCACCAGCGCCGATCGCGATGCCTGATCGCACCTGATGCTGACCGGTCTTGGCAGCGCTGAGGCCCAGGATGAGAGCGATGACCCCCAACACCACCGTTGCCAGCACGCCGAGCCAGCTGATTCCCGTGGTCACTGCACCGTAGGCGTCGTAGCTCCCGTTCTGGATGAGGACGCGCAGCAAGACGGTCTGCAGGATGGACAGTGCCAAGCCCAGGACGACCGTGCTCGCGGCCAGAACTATTCCGACCGTTGCTTGCTTCTTCACACGGTCAGCTGGTGCCTGAGCGGAGCCCGACGGGGCCGCGGGGGCGTATTGCTGGGGTGCCGACCCGGACTGTTGCGGTGCCGAGGCGTACTGCTGGGGGGAGCCGTGCTGCTGGGGTGAGTTGTACTGCTGCGGTGAGTTGTACTGCTGCGGTGAGTTGTACTGCTGCGGTGAGTTGTACTGCTGCGGCGCGGCGTACTGCTGGGGCGCGGCGTACTGCTGGGGCGCGCCATACGGTTGCGGGGCGCCGCTGTACTGCGGGGCAGAGCCGGCGTGTTGTTGCGGTGCCGCGGTGCCGTACTGCGGCGGGGATGCCTGTGCACCGTACTGCTGCGGGGACGCCTGTGCACCGTACTGCTGAGGAGTCGGCTGCCCGGACGCGCCTGGATTTCCTTGGGAAGCGTGCTCGTCGGGCTGTGATGGTGTGGACATGATGCCTCCTCCGTGCTGACGAGATCGACCCTATCTCGCGGTTCACGCTCGGTACACCGGCAGAGCGAACGAGATGAGGGGGTGAGCACCGTGGTGCTCACCCCCTCATCTCGGGATGCTGCGACTTATCGCTGAGCGCGAAGGCGTCGTGTTGCGAGCAGAACTGCGCCGGCTGCGACCACGATTGATCCGCCAAGCGCCCACAGGCCCATGGCCGGCGAACCCGTCGTCGGAAGGCTGCCTTCCACAGTGGGGACAGCGGGGCTGACCGATGTCGTCGGGTCGACCGGGGTCGTGGGATCGACCGGGGTCGTGGGGTCCACCGGCGTCGTCGGGGTAACCGGCGTCGTCGGCGTCACCGGGGTGGTCGGCTCCACGGGGGTGGTCGGCTCGACCGGCTTCGTGCAGTCGATCGCCGCGAGTTCGATGGCCTTCGTCGCGGTCTTGCGGTCGTCGGAGATGACCCAACCGGTGATCGTCGTGGCGAAGACGTTGTCACCCGTGGCGGTTGCAGTGACGGTGACCGTGCTGCCGGCCTTCACTTCACCGGTCAGTGCGTAGGTGACGTCGACGGTGTGCTCCCGGAGAGTGACCGTGGGGTCAACGACGGTGCCGTCGGTGGTGCACTTGGCTGCTTCGACGGCGATGTCCGCGAGGGCATCGATCGGGGCCGCGCAGTCGACGTTCTCAAGTTCGATGGCCTTGGTCGCGGTCTTGCGGTCGTCGGAGATGACCCAGCCCGCGATGGTCGAAGCGAAGACCTTGTCACCCGTAGCGGTCGCCGTGACGGTGACGGTGTTGCCGGCCTTGACCTCACCGGTCAGCCCGTAAGTGACGTCCGCAGTGTTCTCCGGGAGAGTGACCGTCGGGTCGACGACCGTGCCGTCAACCGTGCACCTGGCTGCTTCGACCGCGATGTTCGCGAGGGTGTTGATCGGGGCCGCGCAGTCGACGTTCTCGAGTTCGATCGCCTTGGTCGCGGTCTTGCGGTCGTCGGAGATGACCCAGCCCGTGATCGTCGAAGCGAAGACCTTGTCGCCCGTAGCGGTCGCGGTGACCGTGACGGTGTTGCCGGCCTTCACTTCACCGGTGAGCGCGTAGGTCACGTCGGCGGTGTTCTCGGGGAGAGTGACCGTCGGGTCGACGACCGTGCCGTCAACCGTGCACTTGGCTGCTTCGACGGCGATGTTCGCGAGCGAATCAATCGTCGTCGGCGTTTCCGGAGTAGTGGGGTCGGTCGGCGGCTCGCATGTGAATTCCTCGTCGCCGAGGAACGGGAACGCGTGGAACTCGCTGCCCGTGCCCATGTCCTGAATCACGTTGCCCGCGGCCCACAGACGACCGTTGATGCCGTTCGCCTTGTTGGTGATTGTGGACGCCGGGTTCAGCACGAGCATCGAACCCGCCGGCTGACCACCCGCGATCGTGATGTCGGCGGAGTCGGGGAAGATCCACATGGTGTGCGATGCGCGTGCGCCGTACTCGGCTCCGGAGATGTCGAGCATCGTGTTTCCGTCGGGCCCGCCGAACTGGTTGTCAACGCCGAGCTTGATCGGGCCGGTGCCGGTGACGCGGATGATGACGATGTCGTCGACGGGGATGTTCTCGTACTTCACCGAGAAGTTGTTCTTGTTGACCTTGGAAGCGTCGACCTCGAAGACGTGGCGCTTGTGAGTGCCGTCGCCGCGGAGCGTGAGGTACCAGTCGTTGGTGAGACCGGTGACGTACTCGGTGTCTGCAGCATTGGTGATGCGGTCCGCGTAGGCCTGCAGTGCTGCCGGATTGGTCGCCGACCATGCGGCGTACGGATCACCGAGTGCGGCGTCCTTGCCCATGCCGGTCGTGATCGAACCACCGCTGGCGTCGAGGTTGCCCGCACCGCTGATGGAGCCGCCGATGGTGGCGTTCAGGGGCGCGCTGGCGCTTCCGTTTGCGGCCCAGGTGGCCATGGTCACGTTTGCCGCGAGCTGCAGGTCACCGCCGACGTGCAGGCCACTCGTTCCCGCAACGGGAGAGAGGCCGGATCCGACGCCCACAGCACCGAGGAGGTAGCCCGCATCGAACGTGGCGTCACCGGCGACGACCAGCTGGCCCTCCATCTCGACACCGGCTTTCATGTGGAAATCGCCACCGGCGAAGACGTTGACATTCCTGTCGACGGGCTTCGCTTCGACGATCCCTCCGGGGGCACCGAGGCCTCCGGACGGAACACACTCACCGGTCGATGCGGCGGTCGGGGTGATTCGGGGCGCGGCGGATGCCATGGTTGCGGGCACGATCGTGCCAGCCGCAGCCATGAGCAGTGCCGAGACGCCCGCAATTGCATTGCGGAAACGCACAGAAGCCTGCTTTCTGTGTGGGGACGGGGATATCGGGGGGTGGATCTGTCGCAAGTCGGGATTTGTAACCTATCCGAACAAATACACTATCCGACACGCCTGGGAGGTTCATCAACGAAATGTGCTCCCTGCAGTACGAGGCCTGGCGGGATCGAGGAGCGGATGGTAAAGTTGAGCCATAGCGACTCAACTTTGCGGATGAGTCCCGCGCAGACTTCAAGGAGACAGATGAACGCAACACAGAACCCGGGTCAGGAGGACCAGCAGAGCGCCCTCGAGCAGTTCGGTATCGACCTGACCGAACGAGCCCGTCAGGGAAAGCTCGACCCGGTCATCGGACGCGACTCGGAGATCCGCCGGGTGAGCCAGGTGCTGACCCGACGCACGAAGAACAACCCCGTCCTCATCGGCGAACCCGGCGTCGGCAAGACCGCGGTGGTGGAAGGGCTCGCCCAGCGCATCGTCGCGGGTGATGTGGCCGAGAGCTTGAAGGGCAAGCGCCTCATCTCGCTCGACATGTCCGCGCTGGTGGCCGGTGCGATGTATCGCGGTCAGTTCGAGGAGCGTCTGAAGAACGTCCTCAAGGAGATCACCAAATCCGACGGCGAGATCATCACCTTCATCGATGAGCTGCACGTGCTCATGGGTGCTGGTGGCGGGGAAGGGTCTGTCGCGGCGAGCAACATGCTCAAGCCGATGCTGGCTCGTGGTGAGCTGCGTCTCATCGGCGCGACCACCCTCAACGAGTACCGCGAGTTCATCGAGAAGGATGCGGCCCTCGAGCGACGATTCCAGCAGGTGTATGTGGGAGAGCCCACGGTGGAGGACACGATCGCGATCCTCCGCGGGCTGAAGGAGCGCTACGAGGCGCACCACAAGGTCGCTATCGCTGACAACGCCCTGGTCGCCGCTGCCTCTCTCTCGCACCGCTACATTCCGTCGCGCCAGCTGCCGGACAAGGCCATCGACCTGATCGATGAGGCTGCATCCCGGTTGCGCATGGAGATCGACTCCGCACCGCTGGAGATCGATGAGCTACGCCGTCATGTGGATCGGCTGAAGCTGGAGGAGCTCGCGCTCAAGAAGGAGAAGGATGAGGCTTCGCGCGCTCGCCTGAAGAAGCTGCGCGAGGATCTCGAGCAGCAGGAGTCGCGCCTGCGCGATCTGCAGCAGCGGTGGGATGAGGAACGCGCGTCCCTGAACCGCGTGGGTGACTTGAAGACCCGTCTCGATGCGGCGCGCTCGGAAGCCGAGCGTGCCCAGCGTGAGGGCAACCTCGAACGCGCGTCCCGTCTCCTCTACGCCGACATCCCCGCGCTCGAACGCGAACTGGGAGAGGCCGAGAAGGCGGAGAACAACGAGGATCGCATGGTCAACGACCAGGTGACTGACGAGAACATCGCCGACGTCATCTCCGCGTGGACGGGCATTCCGGTCGGCCGACTCATGCAGGGCGAGGGGGAGAAGCTGGTTCGCCTGGAGTCCGAGCTCGGCAAGCGCATCATCGGCCAGAAGGAGGCGGTAGCTGCGGTATCCGATGCGGTGCGACGTTCGCGTGCCGGAATCAGCGACCCCAACCGTCCCACCGGCTCCTTCCTCTTCCTCGGCCCCACGGGCGTCGGCAAGACCGAACTCGCGAAGGCCCTCGCGGAGTTCCTCTTCGACGACGAGCAGGCGATGGTCCGCATCGACATGTCCGAGTACGGCGAGAAGCACTCCGTCTCGCGACTGGTCGGTGCCCCTCCGGGCTACGTCGGCTACGAGCAGGGCGGTCAGCTGACCGAGGCCGTGCGGCGCCGGCCATACTCGGTGGTGTTGCTCGACGAGGTGGAGAAGGCGCACCCCGAGGTGTTCGATGTGCTGCTGCAGGTGATGGACGACGGCCGGCTCACCGACGGGCAGGGCCGCACGGTCGACTTCCGCAACGTGATCCTGATCCTGACGTCCAACCTCGGCTCGCAGATCCTCATCGATCCGACGCTGTCTGCGGAGGTCAAGCGGGAGGCTGTGATGGAGGCGCTCCGTCACGCGTTCCGCCCGGAGTTCCTGAACCGACTCGATGACGTCGTGATGTTCCACGCGCTCACCGAGGACGACCTCGCCCAGATCGTGGAGCTCGCCGTGGACGCACTGCAGAAGCGACTCGCCGATCGCCGACTCACCCTTGCTGTCACCCCGGACGCACGCGCTTGGCTTGCCGAGCGCGGCTACGACCCGCTGTTCGGAGCGCGTCCGCTGCGTCGCCTGATGCAGAAGGAGATCCAGGACCGACTGGCGAAGGGCATCCTCTCCGGAAACGTGCGCGACGGATCCCTGGTCACGGTGGATGTTGCAGCCGACGGGCAGGGGCTCGCGCTCACCAGCGCGACTGCGGCACCGGTTCCTCCGGTGAGTGACGATGACGACGTGGTCGACGCGGAGATCATTGAGTGACACACTGCTGAGCAGAGCGAAGGCCCACCCGGGCGCATCCGGGTGGGCCTTCGCCGCGCCGGGGTGGATTCCACGCGGACACGGCGACGGGCATCATAGAGGGACGAGATTTCGCGCGAAGAGGAGCGAGCATGAGCGACGAATCGACGCGAGAACCGCAGCCTGACCCCACGGGGGATTCGAACCCCCATTCCCCTAAGCAGCCGAACGGCTGGCAGGCGCAGCCGGCGCACGAGTGGGAACAACGTCCCAACCACGCGTGGCAGACCGGTGCACCCGAAGCGTGGGGTACACGCCCCAACGACACCTGGCAGACCGGGGCTCCGCAGAGCTGGGACACTCGGCCGAACCCGCTGTGGCAGGGCGGCACGCCCTCGGAAACCGCGCCGACGGTGCCGCTTCCGGCCGACGCCACGCCGCAGCCGACGGCGCCGACGGAACCGCTGACCGGTGTGTACGCACCCCAGCTCACGGCACCGACGGAGCCGCTCGCTGGCGTCTACGCACCGCCGCCGCCCACGGTCGCGCCCCCGCAGTACGAGCCTCCGGCCCCATACGGGACACCGCCGCAGTACGCACCCGCACAGTACGCGCCGGCGCAGTACGCATCCCGACAGTACGCGGCTGAGCCGTACGGTGTGCCCCCGGTGACGAACTCCTCACCGCCGTATGGCGCCCCCACACCGCCGAGCCAGACCCCTCCACCCGGCTACGGATCACCCGCTTACCCCGCGACACCCGTCCCCGAGCCGCGCCGTCGAACCGGGCTCTGGATCGGAGTCGGCGCCGTCATCGTGGCTGTGGTGATCGCGCTGATCGTCATCTTCGCGATCTGGATCGGCAATCAAGCGCAGTCCCTGTTCAGCGGAGCCGGTCAGCCCGTCATGGAGACCTCGGAGTCGGCAGCACCCCGGCCGACACCTTCCGCTCCGCAGTCCACAGAGAATCCGTCCACAGCACCCACCACGCCGGCAGAGCAGTCGGCGGGCGGACAGGTTCCGCTTGACGTCGCCTCCGGCCTTCCGGAAGGAGCCGACTTCGCCGTGGCGCCCGGAAGCACGTGGGCCGACTACGGTTCGACCTTCCTCGGCGGCGACAACGGCGAGTTCTGGGCGACGTCTCTCACCGGAATGTATGGCGAGATCGGTGGCGAAGACGCACAGGCAGCGGCGGAGGACCTCCTCCGGCTGTTGTCCGTCGGCTCGGTCGAGGGCGTCGAGAGCGTGTGGGTCACCGGGGCGGACGGGCGCAGCTACGAGTTCCTTGCCACCGAATCGGAGGGCATGGGCGTGATGGTGCGGGTCGAGCCTGCTTCCGGGCGCCAGTTCGCACTGATGTTCACCGGCGACCGGGCGGAGATCCTGGCGAACCTCATCCTGAAGTAGGTCAGTGCGCCGGCCACGTCACCGTGTCGGTGACGCCCGCCGGGTACTCCTGCAGTGGCACGATGCCGTCCCGCCACGCCTTCTGGATCGGTTCGATGATTCGCCAGCACTGGACGGCGGCGTCGCCACGTACCGACAGTGCGGGGTCTCCCTGCAGCAGCTCGGAGAGCACCTCGGCGTAGGCCTTGGCATTCCCTCCCGCGAGGTCGGCATCCAGCTCGGCGCGGTGCAGCGCGAACGGATCCTCGCCACCGTTGACGTTGATCTCCAGCGACATCTGGTCCGGGTTGAGGTTGAAGCGCAGCACGGCGCCCTCCGCCTTCCCCGTGAAGCCGGCGGGGACATGTCGCACGGGCTTGAAGTGCACCACCACTTCACGGCGGGGGTGCGACATCGCCTTGCCCGAGCGCAGCGTGAACGGCACTCCCTCCCACCGCGCGTTGTCCACGCCGAACGTGGCCTGTGCGAGGGTCTCGGTCTCGTTCGCCGGATCGACACCCTTCTCATCCACGTAGCTGGGCAGCTCGCGTCCGTCCACCGAGCCCGCCGTGTAACGGGCGCGATGAGTGAACGACGAGGGGTCATCGCGCCAGACCCGGGTGGCACGCAGCGTGGCTCCGGTGGCGTCGCGGAGGTCGCGCTCGTTGAGGGTCGCCGGCGGCTCCATCGCCACGAACGCGAGCACCTGCAGCAGGTGGCTCTGGATCATGTCCACCAGCGCACCCGCATGATCGTAGTAGCCGGCTCGACTCTCCAGCCCCAGCTGCTCGTCGTACGAGATGGTGACGTGAGAGATGTGCTCGGCGTTCCACAGCGGCTCGAACACACGGTTGGTGAAGCGCACGCCGAGAAGGTTCAGGAGCGTGGAGCGACCGAGGAAGTGGTCGACGCGGAAGATCTGATTCTCCGGAACGAGGGTCGCGACCAATTCGTTCAGCGCCTCCGCGCTCGCGGCGTTCGTCCCGAACGGCTTCTCGAGCGCCAACATGATGCCCGGCGGCAGATCGACCGAGCGCAGCGCCTCACACGAAGCGGCGGCCACCGCGGGCGGCACGGCGAAGTACAGCGCGATCGAGCCGGACAGCTCGCCGAGCAGGCTCGACATATCCGCCGACGCGGTGATGTCCGCCTGTCGGTACTCGATCGATGTCAGCGAGCGCAGGCATCCGGCACCCGCGTTCTCCTCGAACGTGCGACGCACGAGCGTCACCCACGTGGATTCGTCCCAGTCCTCACGCCCCACACCCACCAGGCGGATGCGCAGATCCTGTTGGCGCTCCAGGAGCTGTGCGAGAGCGGGAAGAAGCAGACGCGACGTGAGATCACCCGTCGCCCCCAGAATCACGAGAGTGCTTTCGTTGGTCACATCCACACCCTATGACTCGGATGGTGCTTCCAGGCAGGGGGGAGCACAATCGGGGGCATGTCGGCAGCAATCGAGGACTACGCCCTCATCAGTGATGCGCGCACCGGTGCCCTGGTCTCGCGGGACGGCAGCATCGACTGGTTCTGTCCACCCCGTTTCGACGCGCCGAGCGTGTTCGGGGCCCTCCTCGGCGACGAGGACCACGGCCACTGGCGCCTCGCTCCCGTCGGCGGCGGGCAGGCGCAGCGACGGTACGAATCCGAGGACTTCACACTGGTCACGCTCTGGACCACCGACAGCGGGGTGGTCGAGATCACCGAACTCATGCCGATCGACGGACCCCACACGCACATCATCCGTCGCGTACGCGGCATCAGCGGATCGGTCGAGCTCGAGACCATCGTCCGCTTCCGATTCGACTATGCCGCAGCTCTCCCGTGGGTGCGCCAGCACCGCGATGCCGGCCCGCCCGCGATCGCCGCGATCGCCGGTCCCGACGCCATGCTCTTGCGTGGGGTGACCCTCACCGCGCGCGACAACAGCCACGTGGGCACCTTCACCGTCGCGGAGGGGGAGGTACGGGACCTGGTGCTCACCTGGTATCCGTCGTTCGAACCCCACCCGGAGATGCCCGAGGTCGACGCGCTGCTGCGACGCACCCGCACGTGGTGGCAGCGGTGGTCCACCGACCTGCACCGGGAGGGCCCCTACCGCGATGAAGTCAAGCGCTCGCTGCTGGTGCTGCGCGCGCTCACCCATCGCGACACCGGAGGCATCGTCGCGGCGGCCACCACCTCCCTGCCCGAGCAGTTCGGCGGCACCCGCAACTGGGATTACCGCTATGTGTGGCTGCGAGACGCCTCCCTCACCCTCATGTCGCTGATCCGACACCATCACCTCACGGCCGCGCGGCACTGGCGATCCTGGCTGCTACGGGCCATCGCCGGCGACCCTGCAGACGTGCAGATCATGTACGGCATCGCGGGCGAACGCTACCTTCCCGAGCGCGAGCTCACCACGCTTCCCGGCTACCAGGGATCCGGTCCGGTTCGCGTGGGCAACGGCGCGGTGGACCAGTTCCAGGCGGACGTGATCGGTGAGGTGATCGTCGCGCTGGACGACGCGCGTCGTGCGGGGCTCGCGGAGGAGGGATCATCCTGGTCGCTGCAGCGGGCTCTGATCGGGCGTGTGGTGGAGACCGTCGATCGCCCCGACCAGGGCCTCTGGGAGATCCGCGGCGAGCCGCAGCGCTTCACCCACTCCCGCGCGATGATCTGGGCGGCGCTGGATCGGGGAGTGCGCGCCATGCATGAGTTCGGACTCGACGGCGATCTGGAGATCTGGGAGCGGCTGCGCGATGAGGTGCGCGCGGAGATCGATGCGCAGGGCGTATCCGTGGGCGGACACTTCACGCAGTATTTCGGCACCGACGAGGTCGACGCGTCGCTGCTCGTGCTCCCGCAGATCGGCTTCTGCGCGGCGGATGATCCGCGCATGCTCGCCACGGTCGCCCGCATCGAGGCAGACCTCATGCGCGACGGATTCCTCATGCGCTACCGTGCCGCGACCGGCGTGGACGGCATCGACGAGCCGGAGAATCCGTTCCTCGCCTGCTCGTTCTGGCTCGTGGAGCAGTACGCGCGCACCGGTCGTCGTGACGACGCCGTTCAGCTGATGGATCGCCTCTGCGCGCTCACGAACGACCTCGGGCTGCTCAGCGAGGAGTACGACGTGGACGCGGGTCGACAAGCGGGCAATGTTCCGCAGGCGTTCTCCCACCTCGCGCTCGTGCGCGCCGCCGACGCGCTCGCGGACGACGGCACGATCGGGGAATGACTGTGGCTCCGTCTCGCGAGACGGAGCCACAGGTGTCGGTCGGCGATCAGCCCTTAAGTGCCTCGCTGAGCTTCACGCGGGCACCCATGCGCAGGATCGAGCGATCGTAGATCCGCGCCCCCACGAGGATCGCCAGCACGCAGGAGGCGACCAGGATCAGCAGCGACAGTACCGGCTCCCACCACTGCGCCTCGCCGAGGAACAGCCGCACCGGCATCCCGACCGGAGCCGCGAACGGTACGTAGCTCATGATGGTCATCACCAGCGGGTTGTCGTTGAACAGGATCACGAGGAAATACGGTGCCATGACGAGCATGGTGATCGGCGTGATCGTGGAGCCGAGATCCTCCTGACGTGACACCAGCGACGCCGCCGCAGCGAAGAGCGATGCCAGCAGGATGAACCCGAACAGGAAGAAGATCGCGAACCACACCATCGCCGAGCCCAGCAGGGTCAGCACCTCTGTCTGCCCCGTGACGATGAGGCCGATGACGGCGATGGCGACCATGCCGACGATCTGAGCGATCGCGAGCACCGTGTTGCCCAGCACCTTTCCGGCGAGCAGGGTGCGGGTGGAGACCGTCGAGATCAGGATCTCCACGATGCGCGTCTGCTTCTCCTCCACCACCGACGAGGCGATCGTGCCGCCGAACGTGGACGCGGCCAGCAGGAACAGCAGACCGAACCCGAAGGAGACGATGTAGCGCAGCCCCGGATTGGTGGTGTCCGGTTCCAGGAGGGTGACGGTGGGGCGCTCGGCGAGCTGCATGACGAGGCCGTCCGGCGCCGAGGTCTTCGCGATCACGGTGAACCCGGTCGGGCTCGCGGGATCGGCGACGACGGCCGCGTCGACACTCTCGTCGCTCACCGCCTTCTCCGCAGCGGCACGGTCATCGACCGTTGTGATCTCCAGCCCCGGGATGTTCGCGACGAACGCCGAGGCGTCGCTTGTCACCGCGACCGGGGTGTCCGAGGTCTGCTTCGCGGCGAAACCGCCGAACATGACCGCGGCCAGGGCCAGAGCGAACAGCACCAGCGTCGAGATCACGAATGCCCGACTCTGCAGCTTCGACATGATCTCGCGCTCGGCGACCAGTCCGATTCCCTGGAGGGGGCTGACGGCGCGGGTGGGTGTTGCGGTGCTCACTTGACGACCTCCGTGAAGATCTCGGCCAGCGTGGGACGCTGGGGGGTGAATGCGGTGACGTCGCCGCGCTCCACGGCGTGACGCAGCACGCGGTGTGCAGCCGTGTCGTCGTCAACATCGAAGCGGGCGTAGCCGCCGTCGAACTCGACGACGGTGACGCCGGGCTCATCGCGAAGCCAGCCGATGTCCCCGGAGGTGACCAGCTCGTAGCGCGGCTCGGAGAACTCGTCGCGCAGCTGATCGCGGGTGCCCTGGGCGCGCACGCGGCCGGCGGCGATGATGACGAGGTCATCGCAGAGACGCTCCACGACATCGAGCTGGTGCGAGGAGAAGAGCACCGCGGCGCCGGCGGCGGCGCGACTCTGCAGCACCCGGGCGACCACCTCGACCGCCATCGGGTCCAGACCCGAGAACGGCTCGTCGAGAATGAGGACCTCTGGATCATGCACGAGCGCCGCGGCGATCTGCGCGCGCTGCTGGTTTCCCAGCGACAGCGTCTCGATCTTGTCGTTCAGGCGCTCGCCGAGGCCGAGCTCCGTGAGCAGCGCCTCGGCGCGACGGGCGGCTTCGGTGCGGCTGAATCCGTGCAGACGGGCGAGGTAGACGATCTGCTCCAGCACCTTCATCTTCGGATAGAGACCGCGCTCCTCCGGCATGTAGCCGAATCGCCGACGGTCATCGCCGGTAATCGGAGCGTCGTTCAGCGTCACGGTTCCGGCATCGGCGCTCAGCACGCCCAGCGCGATGCGCATGGTCGTGGTCTTGCCCGCGCCGTTGCCGCCGACGAACCCCGTGAGACGTCCTTGCGCCACGTCGAATCCCACGTCATCCAGCACGCGCCGGTCGCCGTAGGTCTTGACCAGTCCTTCCAGATGCAGCATCTCGTGCCCTCTCTCTTCGCTGATTCCACGCTACGAATCCGCCGCGCTCGCGGCCTCCCCCGTCAGGGGGATCTTGGGTCTCCGTCGTCAGGGGGGTGCTTCCGACACGCCCGAAAACTATTCATTCGCATGAATCGGGAATAGGGACGATGGGACCGTCTGTTGTGGCCCGTGGGCAGCAGGACGCCCACCCCTCACACGAAAGAAGAACATGAGCACCATCGGCTACATCGTCGGCTCGATCTCGAGCACCTCCATCAACCGCAAGCTGGGTAAGGCGCTGGCCGCCGTCGCACCCGAGGGCACCGAACTGGTGGAGATTCCGATCGCCGAGCTGGGCTTCTACTCGCCGGACCACGACGCGAACTACCCGGCCGAGGCTCTCGCGTTCAAGCAGGCCATCGCCGACGTCGATGGCGTCATCATCATCACGCCGGAGTACTCGCGCTCCATCCCGGGTGTGCTGAAGAACGCGCTGGACTGGGCCGCTCGTCCGTGGGGCCAGGGTTCCTTCGCCGGCAAGCCCACTGCCATCATCGGCACCTCGGGTGGCAACATCTCCACCGCCGCCGCGCAGCAGCACCTGAAGGCGATCCTGAACCACTTCGATGCCCCCACGCTCGGCCAGCCCGAGGGCTACGTGCAGTCGACCCCCGGCCTGTTCGGCGACAACGGTGAGATCGCCGACGAGAACACCGCCGCGTTCCTGGTGTCCTACCTCGAGGCCTTCGAGCGCCTCATCGCGCGCTACGTGCCCGCCGCAGAGCTCGTCGAGGCCTGACCCGCTGCAGCGCAGGCCCCGGGGAATCTCGGGGCCTGCGCTGTCTCGCGTTCGGGATTCAGGTGAGCTCGTCGATCTCCACGGTGACGCCGTCGAGGGCATCACCCTCGGGCGTGAAGAAGGCGCGGTCGCAGGAGCTGCACGTGTCTCCGTCGTCCATCTCGGGGCCCGGGACCGGCAGCTGCCACACGTTCATCGCGCCGCACGTCGGGCACACGACCGTGATGAGGCGCTCGCGCACCGGTGCCCCCGCTGCGATCGGTGCCACCGGCACGATGCGCTGACCGTCGATCGTCAAGGCGCGCAGTGCTTCGGCATCGGCCTCGCGCGTGACGAGCAGCTCGTAGTAGTCCGCACCCGTCTCGATCTGACTGAGGGCGCCGCCGACCACACGGAGTGCCGCGTCCACGGCCGCGAGCAGCTGCGGTACCGCATCGCCGCGCACGGCGGCGCTCGTCGCGGCCTCCTGTTGCTCCGCCGTCCAGTCGAAGGTGCCCAGTCCGAGTGCCTCGGCGCGTCGCTGCGCAAACCGTGCGATATCGCCCGGTTCGTCTTCACCGGACCAGTCGACCACGAAGGATGGGACACGCTCGGCGTCGCCGAGAAGTCCTGCGAGTTCGGGGGATGGGATCGTCATGGTTCTCCAGTGGCTCGGGCGTCTCAGGCCAGGCCGTTGCGGTGCGCGAAGACGACCGCTGCCACGCGGTCGCGCACGCCGAGTTTAGCCAGAAGGTTCGACACGTGCGTCTTCACGGTGGCCTCACCGATGAAGAGCTCTGCGGCGATCTCCGCGTTGCTGCTGGCCTGCGCCAGCAGGCGCAACACTTCGCGTTCGCGCTCCGTCAGCTCGACGGGCACACCCGCGGCGGTCACCAGTGAGGCGCCGTCGGGCACAGGGGCAGGTGTCGGAACGGCACTTGTCGTGGCGAAGCGGGCGATCACGCGCCGCGTCACCTCCGGCGCGAGCAGCGCATCGCCACCCGCGACCACTCGCACGGCCGACACCAGCTCGTCCGCACCGGCGTTCTTCAGGAGGAAGCCGCTAGCCCCCGCTTCCAGCGCCGCGAACAGGTAATCATCGCGATCGAACGTCGTCACGATGAGCACCGCAGACGTGACTGCGGGGTCTGCAACGATGCGTCTGGTCGCTTCCAGACCATCCATATCGGGCATCTGCACATCCATGCAGATCACGTCGGGCTGCAGCAGGATCGCCTGCTGCACGGCTTCGGCACCGGTCGCCGCCTCACCCACGACAGTCACATCACCGCCCGCCTCGAGGATCATGCGGAACCCCGACCGCATGACGGCGTGGTCGTCGACGAGCAGAACGCGGATCATGCGGCTCCCGGGGTCAGAGGCACGCGCACACGGACGAGGAATCCGCCGCGTGGTCGTGGCCCGATTTCGATGGTTCCGCCGGAGGCGGCCGCGCGTTCTCGCATGCCGAGCTGCCCGAGACCGGCGCGGGACGCGCGTGCATCGCGCCCGGAGTTGGCCACCTCGAGTTCCACGGCTTCCGCCTCCCAGCGGAGCCGGACGTCGGCCTCGGTATGCGGACCGCCGTGGCGGCGGGCGTTGGTGAGCGCTTCCTGGGCGATGCGATAGAGGTTGGCGTGGGTGACGTCCGGCAGTTCGCGCGCCGGACCCACCTCGGTGAATCGTGCGGGCATGCCGACCTCGACAGCGCGCGCCACCAGTTCGGGAATCCGCTCGACGCGCAGCGTGGATGGCGCGACGTCGGCGGGTGCGCCGGTGTCGCCGGGGGCTCGCAGGGTCTCCAACAGCCCGTGGAGTTCGTCGATGGCGCTGCGTGCCGACGACTCGATCCCGCGCAGCGCCTCTGCTGCGGCGTCCGGATTCATCGCCATGACGGCACGTGCCGCGCCCGCCTGCACGCCCATCGCCGACACATGGTGTGCCACCACGTCGTGCAGTTCACGCGCGATGTTCACCCGATCCAGAGCGACGGCTTGCGCCGCTGTCACCTCGCGCTCGTGCTCGAGCTCCCGCTGGCGCTGATCCAGTGCCTCGCGCTCCAGCGCGCTGCGGAAGGCACGGTCGCCGAGGTAATAGGCCGCGCCGTAGAAACCGGCGTTGATGAGCAGCTGGATCAGCATGTACGCGACGAACGGGCTGAAGACTCCCGCGCGCGAGAACGTCTCATCGATCTGAGGATCCGGGTCGGTCGCCGAGATGAACATCGTGATCAGAAGCCACACGAACATGGCGACGATCATCAGGACCCGCGCGATGAAGGCGCGGCGTCGATCATTCACCCAGGCGCCCACCGTGTAGATGCCGATGAACATCGACACGTTGCCGGCGTAGACCTCCGGAATGTGGAAGGTGACGGCGAGGAAGTAGGCGACACAGACCACCACCATCACGCTCACCGGGTACCGACGACGGAAGGCCAGCGGGAGCGAGACCGCCACGGCGACGAGCAGAGCCCAGGGAAGACGGTCCGCCTGGGCACCGAACATGCCGGACACCGATGTGAGAGCCGCGCTGATCACCGCGCTCACGAAGATCACGCACGCGAGCCAGACGTCGTTCCGCAACTCGTGCGGGGTCGCCGCTGCGCGCTGCGGGGTGTTCATCCGTCCACCGTAGCGGGAGGGTCCGACACGGCGGATCCGTCGTGCGGGGGAGATGCGCTCTTCCCGATGTCGGCTGCCCGTGGCACGATGACCCACGAAGCCCTCGCTCCCCGCGAATCGACAATGGAAGGACCGGTTTATGACGCAGATCTTCGTCAACCTCGCCTCGAACGACCTGGAGCGCAGCAAGACGTTCTACACGGCGCTCGGATGCGAGATCAATCCGCTGTTCACCGATGAGAACGCCGCGAGCATCGTGTGGGACGAGAACATCTACTTCATGGTGCTCACCCGCGAGTTCTTCTCGACGTTCACCGCACTGCCCGTTGCGGACGCCACGCAGAGCACCCAGGTGCTCGTCGCCTTGAGCCGGGAATCGCGCGAGGACGTGGACGCTGTGGTGGCTGCGGGCCTCGCCGCGGGTGGATCGCAGCCGCGGGACCCGCAGGACCTCGGATTCATGTACTCGCGCACCATCGCCGACCCGGACGGCAACCTGCTGGAGTTCCTGTGGATGGATCCGGCCACGGCGGAATCTGGCCCGCCCGACATGGCCTGACGCGAGTGAGGGCCGCCCCTGCAGGGGGCGGCCCTCACGTGCATCAGCCGAAGATCATCGGCACGTCGTCGTCATCGGACGGGTTGAGGTCCAGATCGACGACCACGGGCACGTGATCGCTGGGCTGCTCACCCTTTCGCTCGTCTCGCGCGATGAACGCGCCAGCAACCGCGTCTGCGAAGGTCGGCGACCCGAGCACGAAGTCGATGCGGATACCCTCATTGCGCGGGAACTTGAGGCGCTGGTAGTCCCAGTACGTGTAGCCCTCGGGAACGATCGGACGCACCACATCGGTGACGCCCGCCTCCTGCAGCGCGAAGAACGCGGCGCGCTCCTCGGGGGAGACGTGCGTGGAGCGGCCCACGACGATTTCCGGGTCGCCGTTGTCCTCGTCGTAAGGGATCACGTTGTAGTCCCCCACGAGCGCGAACCGTGCGTGAGGATCGGCGGCGAGGGTAGACCGCGTGTGCTCGGCGAGGGCGCCGAGCCAGTGCAGCTTGTACGTCATATGCGGATCATCGAGAGCGCGGCCGTTCGGCACGTACAGGCTCCACACCCGTACACCGTCGACCGTGGCACCGATCGCGCGAGCCTCCTGCGGGGCATCGGGTCCTTCGTGACCCTTCGCGAACCCCGGCATTCCCGGGAACGCGATCTGCACGTCTTCCAGGGGAAGGCGGCTGGCGATGGCGACGCCATTCCATTGATTCAACCCGTGAACCTCAACCTGGTAGCCCGCGTCCTCGAACTCCGTGTAGGGGAACTGCTCGGGCTTGCACTTGATCTCCTGCATGGCGAGCACATCGATGTTCTCGCGCACGGCGAAGTCGACGATGCGGTTCACCCGCGCGCGGACGGAGTTGACATTCCAGGTGGCCAGACGCATACAACCAGCCTAGGTCGTGCGTCGGACATCGCTTCACTCGGGGGTGGCGGTACCCATCAGCACGCCGCGGGCGAGCGAGTGGAAGTGGCGATTGAACCCGAGGATCGCCGGCGTCGCGGATTCCGCGATGTCCAGGTGCGTCACATCGAGCGCGTCGATCACGAAGAAGTAGCGATGGGTGCCTGTTCCGGCGGGAGGCGCGGCGCCGATGAATCGCGAGAGTCGCATCTCGTTCGGCAGCGTGACAGACCCGCCGGGAAGCGCGGTCGGGTCCCCCGAGCCTGCCCCCGCGGGCAACGAACGGAGGTCTGCGGGCAGGTCGAACACCGCCCAGTGCCAGAACCCGGAGCCGGTCGGCGCATCGGGATCGAACACGCTGAGCGCCAGCGACCGCGTGCCCTCCGGAACTTCGCTCCAGGACAGCTGGGGCGACACGTCGGCACCTTCCGCGATCGTGCCCGCTCCCCATGCTGAGGGAGGCAGGGGAGAACCATGCTCGAAGTCCGCGCTGGTGAGCTCCAGGCGATCGAACGAGCGCAGGGTGGCGAGCTGCTGGTACGGGTCGAAATCGAACACATCGACTCCTTTCGTGAGGACGTCAGGTCGTCAGTGCAACCCTAGATCGCTCACCGGGATCGGAACAGTGGAATCCGCGGTGCTCGCGGGGTGAGGTTGTGCCAGACTTGACGTACTCGTGAACGCGAGGAGAAGTTGGGTATCGACCGGTGGGGAAACCGGTCAGGGTCTCCAGGGGGACGGAGACCGGCTGAACGTGCGGGGGCACAATGAGCGATTCATCGAGCGCATTCCAATTCGAGATGATGATGATGCTGCGGCATCTCAACCATCTGCACCGTCAGGTGAAGTGGGAGCAGCCTCCTCTCGACCGAAGTGCCTACCTCCTGCTCAATCGCCTTGACCTCTCCGGGCCGATGACCATCCGTGAACTGCGTGAGGCACTCGGGCTGGACGACTCCACCCTCAACCGTCAGACCGCCGCGATCGTTCGCGACGGACACGCGGAGCGCATCCCGGACCCGGAGGGCGGAGTGGCTCGAAAGTTCCGGGTGACCGCCACCGGGCGCAACCGCCTGATCGCAGAGCGGGCCCGCTATGAGGAAGCCCTCGAGCGCGTCACGGCCGAATGGGGAGAGGACGACAGCCGAGCATTCGCCCTGCTGGCACGCCGGTTCAATGAGTCCTTCGAAGGCCTCGAGAATCGGCGCTGGGAGCGTCCCGCGTCCTGACACGCCGCCAATTGTCGTCACAACGACGACAGCGCCCGCGCGGGATGATTCAGTGGACGCATGACTTCCGTTCTGGCACTTGACCTCGGCGGCACCAAGCTTGAAGGCGCGCTCATCGAAGCCGATGGCACCGTGCGCCCCGATACGCGCGTGCGACGTCCCACCGGCCGCGACTCCACCCCCGAGTCTCTGCATGTTGCATTGACGGAGGTGATCGCGGGCGTCCTCTCCACCGCCGACTCCTCGGACGTGGTCGCCGTGGGCATCGGCTCGGCGGGACCGTTCCGAGAGGGCGGGGATGCCATCGCGCCCGTGAACATGCCGGGCTTGCACGGATACCGCCTCGCGGCCGATGCGGCGGGCGTTGCCGCGGCGGCACTCGGACGCGTGGTGCCCGTGCGCATCGGACACGACGGCAGCTGCCTGGCTCTCGCCGAGGCATGGTTGGGTGCCACGGCGGGATCGCGGGCATCCATGTCGATCGTGGTGTCCACGGGCATCGGCGGCGGCATCGTCATGGACGGGCGATTGCTCGCGGGCGGCTCGGGCAACGCCGGCCATCTGGGCCAGACGCACATCGCCGAGTACGGCGCCATGCTGGAGGAGATCGCCTCGGGCCCTGCGAGCGTCACCTGGGCGCGATCGCAGGGCTGGTTCGGGGAGACCGGCGAAGACCTGTCCCGCGATGCCGCCGCGGGCGACGAGGTGGCGCGTGCGGCAATCGTGCGCTCGGCACACGCTGTCGCTCGGGGACTTGCGGACGCGGCGACACTGCTGGATCTCGAGGTGATCGCGATCGGCGGCGGGTTCTCGCAGGCGGCACCCGACTACATCGATCTGGTGCAGGCGGCCCTCAGCGAGCATGCCGTGCTCGACTACGCGCGCGCCACCCGTGTGGTGCGTAGCGCGCTGCATGGTGAGGGACCGTTGATCGGTGCTGCGGCGGTGGCCCTGCGCGCGGCGAGTGCGGACTGAAACCGTAGAATCGGAGCATGACCACGATGCCGACCGCTGAGCTCGAAGCCGACCGTCAGAAGCTGATCGATCTGGTGAAGGCCGAGGCCGTCTTCCACGGTGACTTCACCCTTTCGAGCGGCAAGACGGCCTCGTACTACGTCGACATGCGCCGGCTCACGATGGATCACCGCGCGGCACCGGCGATCGGTCGCATCGTGCGTGAACTGCTGCGGGACTTCCCCACGGTCACCGCTGTCGGCGGTCTGACGCTGGGGGCCGACCCCATCGCGAACGCCGTGATGCATGCCTCGTCCGAGTCGGAGGCGCCGCTGGATGCTTTCGTCGTCCGCAAGGAGCCGAAGGATCACGGTCGCGGTCGTCAGATCGAGGGGGCTGAGGTCGAGGGCAAGGATGTCGTCGTGGTTGAGGACACGTCCACCACGGGGCAGTCGGCGCTGAAGGCCGTCGAGGTCCTGCGGGCTGCCGGCGCGAACGTCGTGGCTGTGGCCGTCGTCGTCGATCGCAAGACCGGAGCGCAGGCCGCCATCGAGGCGGAGGGCCTGGAGTGGCGTTCGGCGATCGACCTCGACGACCTGGGGCTCGCGCCGCAGTGATCTGAGTTGTTCGACGAGGGGCGTCCGGATGACCGGGCGCCCCTCGTTCGTTCTCAGCGTGGAAGATCGAGCAGGTCGAGAAGCGCCGCGGACTTGCGTTTCACCGCGGCGGACTTCGTGGTGGCCGCGATATGCGCCAGACCTGGCCACCCCGCATCCTCGGGGAACATGAGGCCGCGGGCAGCAGCGGCTCGCAGCGCGGGCGCGAACTCCGTGGCGACGTCGATGATCCGCACCAGCCAGCGTGGCGGCGTGCCGTCGAGGGTGCTGGCGTGACGGATCGCGTGTGTGAGCACCGGATACAGCGACGGCAGCATGGCCGGGTAGTGCGAGAGGCGGCGCACGAGCATCGACGGATCGAACTCCTCGAACGCCAACATGACGTCGACAGCGTCGGCGACTCGGGTCGGGCCGAGGATCTTCGCCGTGGCCTCGGCGAAGTAGTAGGTCTCGGGCGTGGACTGCAGTTGGGTGGCGAAGAACAGCACCACGAGGGATCGCGACAGGATCGGCTCCCGTGAGCGCTCTCGTTCCGTGAGCTGAACGAGTGCGCTCTGCTCGGAGTCGTACCCCAACCACGTTCTGTCGAGTGACGCGATCCCCTCGTTGGCGAGCCCGTAGGCCCATCCGCTGCTGAACTCGTGCACGCTGCCGTCCGCGAGGGTGAGCGTGACGAGGAACACGGAGCCGCGCTTGGCCGGCACGGTCGAGAAGCTGAGTGAGGCGCCGTCCTCGACGACCTCCGGGTCGGGGACGGTGGGCCAGGCGGCGACGAACTCGTCGTCGGTCAGCTCTTCACGCTCCGGTGCGGGCGCCTCGGCGATCTCGGGCAGCTGGGCGACGAGCCGGCGCGCTGCGACAACGGCGTTGGAGGACCCGGTTCGTGCGGCGATGACGCGGACTCCGGGCAGGGCGAGCGCGTCGGTCGTCGTGAGCCCGGCCGCGATGGCAGCCTCGATCTCGGGCAGCATGCGCTCCAGGAACTCGATCGCCTCGGCGACGCCGGGAGGGATGCGGGCACCCGACGCACTCACTTCGACGACCTCCGCCGTGAGGGGCCACACCACCGAGAGCATCCCGGCTTCGGCCAACTCCTCCCAGGCACGCACCCGTGCTGCGATCGCCGAGATGCCGCCCTGCCAACTCAGCTGACGCGCACGTGCAACCCCTGGCAGCAGGACACCGTTCTGCCAAGCGGTGATGGCCGCGTCGAGGCCGTAGCCATCATCTTCACCGAACGACAGCAACGCGGACGCCGGGATCTCACCGTTGGGGATGGTTCGCAGGAGAGCGGGCTCCGGCTGTCGCCACCCCGGCTCGCTGTCGGGCCAGTTCGGGTACTCGGTGAGCGGAACGGTGCGGCCCGTGCCGCGACGATCCGGGAAGTCGACGAGTGCCGGATGCGCGGGAATCGGATTGACGAACCCGTCGCTGTCCTCGCCGGGGTGCTCGAACGGGGTGGCGAACCATGTCGTAAGGACCTGGCCCGTCGTCACGGGCAACGTGCTGCCGTCCTGCAGCGCGATAGGAACCGCGGACGATTCGAGCCGCCCGCGAACGTCCTCGTTGAGGAGGGTGGGGTCGACACGGGGGAGCGCGAGCTGGAGGTCCGCTTCGAGCACGGCGATGCCATCGGCGGCGTAGCGGTCGAGCCGGTCGGCGAGCTCGTCCGGGTCGATGCGATAGTCGTCCCAGCTGGGCGTGGAAAGCAGCAGCGGGATCTCCCCGAGGCGCTGGAACACGGCTGCGGCGGCCGCACGGGGCGCGCTGTCATAGTGACGACGGTTCGAGCTGTCGTCGGGTTGGTCGGAGCCGATGATCGAGCCGCCGGTGCGCCAGCCGTGCACCGGGTGCAGCCCGGGGTTCCACCGCTGCGGGACGGCGCGGAGAGCTCGACGGACGGCTTCGATGTCCTCTCTGGCCACCGCATTCGCCGTGGCCAGGAATCGCTCAACCGGAAGGTCCAAGGACTCACCGGGCCCGGCGAGCAGCGTGGACGTGAGCGCGGTGAGGTTCTCGATGGTCGGCGGTCCGGCATCGAAGCGCGGCACCGGTGCCAGCGGGGGCGTGGGCTGCCAGAGTCCGCGGACTCCGGTGGGAGCGGCGGCGACGGGAGCCTCGGCGTTGATCCCCCACTCGTCGAGCAGGCGTTCGGCGAGCTTGCTCACCTTCTTGTCTTTGGCGGTGCGCAGTTCGGCCGCCGATTCGCCGATCATCGCGGCCGTCTCGGCCGATGGAGCGGGGTGCGCGAGCGCCGCTTCGAGCACGCCCGCCTTCGCCTTCGCGCTCTTGGCGGAGAGGCCGATCAGCATCACCTGGAGCGTGAGATCGTCGTCGCCCGCGGCGAGCAGCGTCGGCGCGAACCGGTTGATCAGGGCGTCGTCACCGAAGGAGAGCGCTGACAGCACGACGCCGACGTTGTCGAGCACGTACGCATCGGTGGTTGCGAGGTCGTCCATGAGGACCGTCGCGAACTCTTTGCGATCGATCGGCCGCTGCGCGGATTCCATGGCGTGCAGCACCAGATCGCGCACCTCGTCGCGGTCGATGAGGTCGCGGCCCACGCCGCGGGCGATCACGCCGATCCAGTTCCCGGAGGTCGTGATGCCGGAGGTCAGCGCCGTGCGGAGGTGATCCGCGAATCGAGCGGCCACCGTGTCATAGGGCAGCAGATGCTCGGGGAATCCGGTGGTCTCGCCGTCCGCGACGCGGATGGCCGAGTCGGCGCGCGTGGCCCAACTCTCCAGGTAGGCGGGGTCGTTCGGGATGGCGATGTCGGGTGCGCTGGAGATGGCATATGCGATAGCACCCGCGAACCGCACGCGGGCGCGCCGTTGAGCGAGGAACTGCGTGACGAACTGCTCGCCGCGGGACGCGAGGAGTTCGCCCTGCGCTGCGACGGTGAGCCCGGTGGGGAACACCTCGAGCGCCCGCTTCACAGGCACTCCGAGTCGGATGGCGAACGCACCCAGGAGATCGGTGTCGACACCCACGTGATTGATCCAACCCCAGCTGTTGTCGCTGGTCTGTCCGAGCGACGACCACTCGCCCGTCAGGAGCCCGGCCTTCGCCGTCTTCTGCTGCTGGACGTCGCCGAGAGGGAGCGTCAGGATGTCGTCGGCGCTCCCTTCCTCCCACCCGAGCTCGCGGAAGAGCCGGAGCGATTCGGCCAGGGCTGGGTCTGTGGTGTCAGTGGCGGTCATCGGGCCGTCCCTTCGGCGATCATCACGGCGAGAACATGGGCGCACGGTCCGCGGCCGCTGCCGTGGCGTGCGTACCAGACGCAGGTGCAGGAGAAGTCCGCGGACGTGGCCCGGACGACATGTGTGCTGGTCGCAGCCTCCACGGTCCAGGTGTCGCCGTCGCTGCGGACTCCGGCGGCATCGACGATACGGCGGGCGCGGACCAGTCGCGGGTTGTCGCCGTCGACGCGGTCCGGATCATCCGGCAGTTCACGGTGGAAGAAGGCCTGCTCCCGCATGTCCCAGCCCACGCGCCCGGAAGCGGCGAGGACGGCCAGCGCCTCGCGAGTGTCTGCGGGAGTGAGTGCCGCATCTGCGGCGAGGCGACCGATGTCGATGTGCGGGTCGAAGGACAGCAGCGCGGACAGGATGGCAGCGTTGTCGAGAACGTCGCTGCTGGCAAGCGATGCGAGCAGGGCGCCCTCGCCGGAGTATCCGCGCGTCGCGTTCTCGGTCAGCGCGATCAACAGCCGGGCACCCGGGATCTCGACCTCCACCGCGGCACCCCCGGCACTTCCGTCGGCCGGGCCATACACGGTGAGGGACTGCAACTGGGTGAGCAGACGTTTGAGACCGCTGAGCCGGTGCAGTCCGCTCACATGGACCGCGTCGGGGCTCGCACGCGGTGACACTCGGATGCCGGTGGGCGTCGGGGTCAGCCAGCCGTCGCGACCGCTGCCGGTGGCGGGCGGCAGCGACGCCACGAACGCGCGGGCCGGTGCCGCAGCGATGGTGAAGCGTGGGACCAGCGACGCGTGCAATTCGGCCGCGTTCCCCAGCGCACGCACCCAGCGATCGGGCATCGTGACCGGCCGTTCAACGGCAGATGCGTCCGGGGTGGATGCCGTGAGACCGTCGGCTCCGACGTCCAGGTGCAGGAGCTCGTTACGCGTGATGGCGGCCAGCGTTCGCCGCATCGTGGTGCCGATATCGACGTTGGTGGTCCCGTAGGAGATCTCGCCGCCGTCGAGACCGGAGGGAAGGAGGTCGAGACGCGCGTAGACGCTGTTGTCAGCGGAGAACACCTCCGCGCGGAGGCGATCACCGTGGGCGGTCAGAACCGGGTCGCGCATCGTCGTCGGCGTGGGCTGAAAGTAGCGCGTGGCCGTGATGTCAGCGAGCGTGACCAACCCTTGCGCCACGGCTCGCGGTTCGGTGGCGAAGCCGTGGAAGAAGCTGGGCGACGCCGTCAGCCCGTCCGGCGTGAGGGCTGGCGCGAGAGCCAGGGAGAGGGAGGTATCGGTCGCTTCGGATTCGGTGGCGTATCCGCGGGCGCTCATGCGGCCCAGCCTATCGAGCACGTGTGTCTCACTCCCCGGGCCGCGCGGCTCGGATACTCCGCGTTCACTGCTGCCCGCCGTCTCCGCCGCCGCGACCGCGCCACCAGTTCACGAGGAACGCCACCAGAGTTCCGCCGACGATGGTGATCGCGACGATGAACATGAGGTCCCGCTCAGTCACAGTGCCTTCTCTCCTCGGGCCGCCGCCGCGACGATCGCGTCGATTCGTCGGGTGGTGGTTGCGGGCGTTCGTGCCATGGCAATGTTCGTGAGCGCGAGCTTGCGAGCGCTGGGAGAGAACGCGTCCCAGGCGGCGCGGGCGTCGGGGTTCGCATCCAGGGCTGCGCGCAGTTCATCAGGCTCGATCCCCGCTTCCGGACCCTCGAGCACTGTCCACATGCCGTTCGCCTTCGCAGCATCGATCAGGGCCTGGCCCGCGGGGGTCATGCGTCCCTCGGCGAGGAGACGGCTGACGCGTTCCTTGTTGGAGGCCGCCCACGCGCTCTTCGGCGAGCGCGGCGCGAACCAGAGCTTCGAGTGGGTCTCCGTGGCCCGAACGACGGCGTCGATCCACCCGAAACACAGCGCCTCCTCCACCAGCGGTGGATACAGTTCGCCGCGTGTGGACGAGGTCCCCTTCGCCATCGACACCCACACCCCGGTGGACGTAGCGGCGTTGGCCTCCAACCACGCGCGCCACTCGGCCGCGGACGTGATCACGACCTCTTCGGCATCCTCGAGCTTCCCCATGCCCCGATCATGGCAGGAACGTCTGACATTGAGACGGGGAATACGACCGAGTCCGCGCAACGTTCGCGAAAGCATGAAGGTTCTTCTCACCGGCGCGACCGGCTACATCGGCACATCCGTTCTCGAGCGCCTGCGCGCGGAGGGGCACGACGTGACCGCCCTCGTGCGCGACGAGGCGAAGGCCCGCATCGTGGAGCAGGCCGGCGCGACCGCGCTCATCGGCGACGTCACCGATGCTGAGCTCATCGGCGCGGCGGCAACGGCCGCGGACGGCGTCATCCACACGGCCTCGACCCCCGAGGGTGACGGTCCGTTCATCGATGCGGTGCTGCGTGCGATCGAGGGCACCGACAAGCCGTTCGTGCACACCGGCGGCATCTGGAGCTACGGCAACGGGAGTGCGATCACCGAGGAGTCCCCGATCGATCCGCCAGCTCTCACCGCGTGGCGCGGCGCGGGCGAGGCCGCAGTGCTCGGTGCACCCGGCGTCCGCGGCACGGTCGTCGTGCCCGCGCTGGTCTCCGGCCGCGGTGCTGGTCTGATTCGCCTGCTCACCGACAACACCGAGGGCGGCGTGCAGCTGATCGGCGACGGGAGTCAGCACTGGAGCACGGTCGACGTCGATGACCTCGCCGCGCTGTATGTTCGTGCGCTGGAGAGTGGTCGCGCGGGTCAGACGTACATCGGCGCTTCGGGGCACAACCCGACCGTTCGCGAACTGGGTGAGGCGATCGCTACCGGCTTCGGCGTGACCGCGGGCGTGCGCGCGGAGGGCGTTGACGACAGCCGTGCACGCCTTGGGGAGGCGTTCGCCGACGCCCTGCTGCTCGACGAGCAGGCCACCGGCGCGAAGGCGCGGGCTGAGCTTGGATGGCAGCCGGTCGCGCGTCCGCTGCTGGAGCAGCTGGCCGACGGCACGTACCTCGAGGAGCGCACCGGCGCGCAGGGCTGAGTTCGGAGCGCTGGACCTGAGTCGGGCGTTGCGTAGACGTCGAAGCGTCCTTGGCAGCGCTGAGGTGGGAGTCGGGCCGAGCCCGGCGCGCAGAGTTCCTTTCAGTATGGACTCGAGCCCCGCGCGTCGGTTGAGTGAGAGCGTGGTTCCGACTCACACGGCGAGGGACTGATCGCGACGCGAGCGTCCGAGCCCGGCGAGGTGGGCAGCGTCCGGCGCGCCGGATTGAGTGCGGCGGTAGCACCGAGATCGGAGTCGAGCCGAGCCCGCGCCTTGGCTCTGCGCCGAGGACCGCATTCAGAAGGTGTGCGCCGGACGAGGCATGTGCGCGCGATGTCGGCGCAAAGCCTCAGCCGTCACGCATAGACCTGACTAAGGAGCGCGGATCCGACCCTAGCCGTCGGCTTGACCTCAGAGCCCCGGTGCAGGGCGGACCCGACGACGCCTGCAGAGCGGGGGCGTAGGCCCGCCCCCGCTCGCCGGGCCGGCACCGTGCTTCGAAAGGAGGACGATGACGCCAGTGGAGTGCCAACTCGGTGTCGTCGTCCTCTTTTCACGACAATCTCCTCGTTTCAGAACAGGATCCGAGACGGTCGTCACAACAACTGCTGTACGCGATGTGGGACCATCTCCCGCATGATGAGCCCGGTGGTCGTCCGCTTGACGCCGTCGACGTCGAGGATTCGACCAGCGATCCGGTACAGATCATCGGCGTCGCGAGCCACCACGCGGATCATGAGGTCGGTGATGCCGGAGAGGCCAAGCACTTCCACCACTTCGGGGATCGTGGCGAGCGCCGCACCGACGCTGTCGAGCTTGCGCTGAGTGACGCGGGTGAGGATGAACGCGCTCATGGGGTACCCCAGCGCGGCGGGATCGATGCGGCGTTCGAACGACCGGAGCGTGCCGTCTTCGTCGTAGCGCGAGAGTCGCGCTCGCACGGTATTGCGGGCGAGTCCCGTGCGCTCCGCGAGGGCAACGATGGTGGCCCCGGGGTCGCGGATGAGGTGGCGCAGGAGCGAACGGTCCGTTCGATCGGCGGCCGCAGGGTGCTTCACGATGATCAGGCTCCTTTGCTTACATCGGCGGAATTTGCGCGTTCCGATCAATCTACAAGTCGGAACTTGCTCATTGCGACACTCGCTGGTCGACTATCCGACAGATCTGCTTCCCACCGCTCCCCGCCGCTTCGCTCACAACGCGCTCGGCGCGATGCCTCAGAAAGGCAGGAGCACAGCTGCCGACGCGACGACGCGTCGGCCTTCCGAGGAGTTGTCATGTCCTCTTCCGCCCTCGCTCCGTCTCCCGTGGATCTGACCGCGCTCGCGGCCATCGAGAAGCGCGTGCTGTGGCTCGCGACGTCGATGATCCATCATGCCAACCGTGTTCGTCCCAACGTCTCCGGGTTGAAGGTCGGCGGTCATCAGGCGTCGAGCGCCTCGATAGCGACCATCATGACCTCGCTCTGGTTCGAGCAGCTGCGGCCGGAGGATCGGGTGTCGGTGAAGCCCCACGCGTCTCCGGTGCTGCACGCGATCCACTACCTGCTCGGGGAGCTGTCCGATGCGCAGATGACCTCACTGCGTCAGTTCGGGGGGATTCAGAGCTACCCGAGCCGGTCGAAGGACCCCGATACGGTCGACTATTCCACGGGCTCCGTGGGCATCGGTGCCACGGCTCCGATCTGGGGAGCGATCTCCCGTCGTTACGCCGCGACGATCTCCGGCGACTCCCCGCGTGGCAGGCAGTACTCGCTCGTGGGCGATGCGGAGCTCGATGAAGGGGCCGTCTGGGAGGCGCTGCTGGATCCGCACGTGCCGGATCTCGGCGAGATCGTCTGGATCGTCGATCTGAATCGTCAGTCCCTGGATCGTGTGGTGCCGAACATCGCCGCGGGCAAGCTCGAGCGGATGTTCGCCGCGGCGGGCTGGCAGGTGATCACGGTGCCGTTCGGGGCGCGGCTGGAGGAGCTCTTCGCGCGTCCGGGTGGCGGGCGGCTTCGCGAGCGGATCCTGGCGATGCCGAACGCCGAGTATCAGCGCCTGCTGCGCTGCTCGGCCAGCGAGCTGCGTCATCGGCTCCCCGGAGCAGATGACGCCATCCGCGCGCTGCTGTCGGAGGTGTCTGATGCCGAGCTGGTCGAGACGATCCGCAACCTGGGCGGCCACGATCTCGCCGCGCTGCGGGAGGCGTTCGCAGAGATCGACGACGATCGTCCGACCGTCATCATCGCGTACACGATCAAGGGCAACGGCCTGCCGACGGCGGGTCACCCGCAGAACCACTCATCACTGCTGACGCACGAGCAGTACACGGAACTCGCGACCGCTGTGGGGATGGATCCGTCTGCGCCGTGGCAGCGGTTCGACGAGGACTCTCCGGAGGGCCTGCTCTGCGCGGCCGCGGGGACGAACCTGCGTCGGGAACCGGTCGTTCCGTCATCGCCGCCCGCGGTTCCTGCGGACTTCGGCCGCACACCCGGCGGGACCGGCACAACGCAGGCGGCGCTGGGTCGAGTGCTGCTGGACCTCACGCGTTCGGCGCCGGAGGTGGCGCGTCGGGTGGTCACCGCGAGCCCCGATGTGAGTTCCAGCACGAATCTCGCCGGCTGGCTCAACAAGGTGGGTGTCTGGTCGACGAGCGATCGTCAGGACTGGTTCGAGGACGATCCCGAGACGATCATGCACTGGCGGGAGCGGCCGAGCGGCCAGCACATCGAGCTGGGGATCGCGGAGGTGAATCTCGTCAGCCTGCTGGGTGAGCTGGGGTCGACGTGGAGCCGGTGGGGACAGCCGCTCTTCCCGATCGGCGTACTTTACGACCCGTTCGTCGAGCGCGCGCTGGAGCCGTGGTCGTATGGGATGTACGCCGGCGGGCAGTCGATTCTCATCGGCACTCCGTCGGGTGTCTCACTCGCTGCCGAGGGCGGTGCGCATCAG
The DNA here is from genome assembly GCF_050990725.1 of Microbacterium gorillae. Classification (GTDB taxonomy): domain Bacteria; phylum Actinomycetota; class Actinomycetes; order Actinomycetales; family Microbacteriaceae; genus Microbacterium; species Microbacterium gorillae_A. The sequence continues at coordinate 3,952,632 of NZ_CP158844.1, read as the reverse complement.
TCGATCAAGACGCCGTCAATCGGCTTGGAGCAGCCGGAGTGTCTGAGCTACGAGCCTGCGTTCGCGCAGGAGGTGGAGTGGACGCTGCTGGCTGCCATGGCGCAGATGGGGCGGCCAGGCGGGAAGTCTGCTTATCTGCGTCTGTCGACGAAGCCGGTGGACCAGTCGCTCGCCGCGATCCCGACGGATGCGGCGGCGCGCGAGCGCCGGCGTCGCCAGGTGGTGGCCGGTGGGTATCGTCTGCGATCGGCGGCGTCGCCGGATGCGACTCTCGTCACGATGGGTGCGATGGTCCCCGATACTCTCGCGGCGGCGGAGCGGCTGGCCGGTCTCGGGGTATCCGTGGATGTCGTGTGCGTGACCAGTCCGGGTCTGCTGTTCGAGGCGCTGCAGGCACGCGGCGGGCAGGGGAGCGGGGATTCGTGGATCCTGGATCAGGTGCTGCCGGCGGACCGCGCTGTTCCGATGGTGACGGTGTTGGATGGTCACCCGCATGCACTCGCGTTCCTTGCCGGCGTGCACGGCGTGCCGGCGCGGCACCTCGGGGTGAGCCGGTTCGGGCAGGCGGGGGATCTGGCGGACGTGTATCGGTGGCACGGCATCGACGCCGACGCCCAGGTGCGCGCGGTGCTGGATCTTGTGGGGTGAACTGCGGGCGTGACGTATCCGCGCTCTTCAGGCGGTCTGATGGGAACCTTGCGTCGCTACGCGCTCTAGATCCGCACGGATCGCGCTCGCGCGGTCTCAGCCTTTTCGGGAGCTCGAGACCCGACGAACGTCTCCCGCGCTGCTGTTCTTTTGGGCGAGCACGGTGTCCAATATCAACGCGGAAGATCCAGGCTCCGAGCCCGCCGCGCCCGCGCTTATCAGTCGCGAGAGATCGGATTCGGTGCGGTGGAACCTGCGGGGCGCGACGTTCCGGCCGCGCCCCGCACGGTTCAGCTGCGCGGCGGGTTCAGCGGCAGCCACTCTTCGAGCGTCGTCGCGAAGATCTGCGCGCCTTCGACGGGAATCAGCGTGCGCTCCTCGATCCGCGCGCCGTAGTAAGGAGCGGAGTCGTCGCGAACGACCGTGCGCGCATCGCCGCGGAACGCGAGAGCACGACGCGCGAACTCATCCATCCCGAACGGCTCGGGGCCAGCGATCTCGATGTCGCCGACGGGGGCTCCGGCCGCGGTACGCGCGACGGCCGTCGCGACGTCTTCGGCCGCGATCGGCTGGATGAGCGCGCCCGGAAGCGTCACGACGTCACCCTCCGTCGAGATGTCCGCGATGCTGCCGACGAACTCGAAGAACTGCGTCGCGTGCACAAGCGAGTAGCCGATCGCCGATTCGCGGATCAGCTCTTCCTGCGCCGTCTTCGCGGCGAAGTAGGGGATGTTCTGCGGTCGGTTCGTTCCGACGATCGTGAGGGCGACGTGGTGCGTGACGCCTGCGGTCGCCTCGGCCTCCAGAAGGTTGCGGGTCGAGGTCGTGAAGAAGGCGAGCACGTCTGCGGGTGCGAAGGAGGGCGAGTTCGAGACGTCCACGACGGTGTCTGCGCCGACGAGCACCTCCGCGAGCCCTTCGCCGGTGAGGGTATTCACGCCCGTGTTGGGCGAGGCGGGGATGGCCTCGTGCCCGTGCTCGCTCAGCTTCGCGACGACCTTCGAGCCGATGAGACCCGTTCCTCCGATGACGACGATCTTTGCCATGTTTCAGCCTTTCCTTGGGAGGCGTCGATGTCGGCGCCTCTTTCAGGGATGACCGGGCGGAGTTCGCAGGTGTGACGACTTGTCACAGATCGGTGCCGTCGTCGGTCTGAGCTGTCGAGGATCCGTGTGTGGAGTTTCGGTCGTCGGTGTTGCCAGCGTGAGTGGGACGGGTGGAAAGTGTTGAGCGTGACTGCGGTGGGCGACGAGCGTCAGGTCGGTACTGACCTTGACGAGGCCGTACGGATCTTCGCCGAGCAACGTGGTCGCCTGTTCGGAATCGCGTATCGGATGCTCGGCACGGTGTCGGACGCGGAGGACCTCGTCCAAGAAGCGTGGATTCGGTGGCAGAACACCGACCGTGGTGACGTGGAGGAGCCCGCGGCTTTCCTCGCAACAGTGATCACGAGACTGTCGATCAACGTTCTGCAATCGGCGCGCGTGAAGCGCGAGACCTACATCGGTCCGTGGCTGCCCGAGCCGGTGAACACGGAAGCGGATCCGACGCTGGGCGCTGAGCGAGCTGAGGCGCTGCAGCTCGCGATCCTTCTTCTGCTGGAGAAACTCACACCGACGGAGCGCGCGGCGTATGTCCTGCGCGAGGCGTTCGACTACCCATACGACCGGATCGCGGAGGTCATCTCGTCGAGTGTGGTGAGTGCGCGGCAGCTGGTGAGCCGCGCGCGTGCGCATCTCGCGTCGGCGAAGCGTGCGCAGATATCCCCCTCTCGGCAGCGGCGGTTGTTGGAGGCGTTCCTCGTGGCCGCACGACGAGGTGATGCGGAGGAGCTGGAGCAGCTGTTCGCGGATGATGTGGTGAGTTATACCGATGGCAACGGTGTGAAGCTCGCGGCCCGGATCCCGGTGGCGGGGCGTGGACGGGTGGCGAAGTTCGTGGCCGCGTTCTCGCACCACTTCTGGGCGGGGAAGGTGATCACCTGGGCGGAGGTGAATGGTCAGCCGGCGGCGTTGCTTGTTGAGGGCGGTGCCGTGACTACGGCGGTGACGGTGACCGTCAGCGGCGACGGGATCGAGCAATTGCTCTGGGTGATGAGCCCCGCGAAGCTCGGGCATGCCAGTGAACGCTTCTGATTGACGCCCGCAGTGCCCGTGGATCGCTCTGCCTCCACAGACGTCGCGCTCAGCTCGACCGGAACGTGCAGGCTCGGCGGCGTTGCTATGCGGTAGAGGTGATCGGCGTGGGTTGAGCTCCTCACCAGCCCAAAGCAAAACCCCCGCGATGTAGAAGCTACGCGAGGGTTTCTGGGACCGTTGTAACGACGGTCCTTGTGGCTCCGACGGGCGTCGATCCCGTGACCTCACGATTTTCAGTCGTGCGCTCTACCAACTGAGCTACAGAGCCGTACGGCTTGATGTTGCCGCATCCGACACGAAAGGCCCTCTCAGAGAAAGGGCCCGTCGCTGTGGAGCGACCCTGACGGGACTTGAACCCGCGACCTCCGCCGTGACAGGGCGGCACGCTAACCAACTGCGCTACAGGGCCATGATGATATTCAATTATAGAGTGACCCCAACGGGATTCGAACCCGTGCTACCGCCGTGAAAGGGCGGCGTCCTAGGCCACTAAACGATGGGGCCGGAGCGGGGCTTGCGTCCCGCACTTGCCGACGATCCAGCATAAGCGGAAACTGAGGCGAAAAACAAACTGGCCCACGCCCGGGTGTGGCGAGCCTCGCCGCAGCGGAGAAAAGCCCCGGTCGGACCGGAAGCGAGCCGCTCGCATGTGCAAGGTGCACAAGAAAGTTCGAGATCGGCCCGTTACAAATGTGACTCGTGTTGTTACTGTGGTTGATGTGACTGACCCTGCAGTCTGGAGGACTCATCTTGCTTACGGGTACTGACGCGCGTCGGAAGCGCGGCGCGTCGAGCGCACGCTCGCGCCACACATCCCCCCGACAGCGCCGGTTCATTGTCGGCCTGGCGGCACTCACCTTCGCGGTGACGGGCACCATCATGGCTCCCGGTGTGCCGGCTGCGTTCGCGGTGACCTACCCGTCGTGGGACGACGTGCAGGCAGCGAAGAACGACGAGTCCGCCAAGGCAGGACAGATCACCGAGATCGAGGGACTCATCACGACCCTCAACAACAACGTCGCCACGACACAGCAGGCCGCGCAGGACGCCGGTAGTGCCTACTTCGACGCGCAGCAGGCGTTCGCGCTCGCATCGTCAAAGGCCGACACCCTCCAGTCGCAGGCCGACCAGCAGGCACAGGCCGCCACCGACGCAGCGAAGAAGGCCGGCGAAGTCGCCGCGCAGCTCTACCGCAACGGTGGCGACGACACCACGCTCCAGCTCTTCTTCTCCGACTCCGCGAAGTCGGCCGACGACATCCTCAGCGAACTGGGTCAGGCCGACATGCTGCTGGAGCAGAACAAGGCGATCTACGACGCCGCCGTTCTGGCTCGCAACAACGCACAGTCCCTCACCAACCAGGCCGAGGTGCAGCGGGCCGAGCGTGACCGGCTCCAGATCGAGGCACAGGAGAAGTTCGCCGCGGCCCAGGAAGCAGCGCAGGCCGCCCAGGCCGCGCTCGAGGAGCAGCAGGCAAACCTCGCCACCCTCCAGGCACAGCTCGCCGCGCTCAAGGACAACACGACGAAGGTCGTCGCCGCCTACGAAGAAGGCGTGCGCGTTGCCGAAGAGGAGCGCATCGCCCGCGAGAAGGCCGCCGAGGAAGAGCGCCAGCGCGCAGCCGAGGAAGAGCGTCAGCGTCGCGAGCAGGAGCAGCAGAACAACAACAACAACTCCGGCGGTGGTGATTCCGGTGGTGGCGACTACACCCCGCCGAGCTCGGGCGGCGGCGGAAACGGCAGCGGAGGCTGGGTTCGACCCAGCAACGGTGTCGAGACCTCCGACTACGGCCCCCGCTACTCGCAGTGCGGCAATGGCTACTGCGCATCCAGCTTCCACGAGGGCGTCGACCTCGCCTCTGGCTGCGGCAGCTACATCTACGCCGCACACTCCGGCACCGTGGCGTACTCCGGCTACAACGGCGGCTACGGCAACTACATCCGCATCTCCAACGACGACGGAACCGGAATCGCAACCGGCTACGGACACATCCAGTACGGTGGCCTGCTCGTGAGCTACGGCCAGTGGGTCAACGCCGGCGACGTCATCGCGCTTGAGGGCAACACCGGCAACTCCTTCGGATGCCACGTGCACTACGAGGTCTATATCAACGGTTCGACCACGAACCCGACGCCGTTCATGGCGCAGTTCGGTATCGACGTCTGATCCGCAGCATCACGACAACGGCCTCCGCTTCGGCGGGGGCCTTCGTCGTTGTGGCAGTTTGGAAATGCACGGCGGATGCTGGGCGTCATCAAGCTCGCTCGAGTTTGAGAAGGCTGCGTCGTCACCGGGGTCTTGGTCTCGCTCCGCTCGCTCAGGAACCGGGGCGCCGTGGTGTCCGGCGTCAGGACTCTTCGCTCAGGAACCCAGGGAGTTGCGCCCGCGGTGTGCGGCCAGGACACGACGCATCGCGGGGGAGGCCGTGCCGTGAGCATGCGGTCTCAGATTCCGCGCTCATGTCGCCTGCTGGTTGCATCATCTGAGACCAATCGCATAATTGGTCTCAAGAACGGTCGGCCAAGGACGCGGCGGCTGCTGTTGGTGAGACCAATGGCCGCGGCAGTCATCCCAGCGGGTGCCAGCCTGCGGTGCGCAGCGCACGCCCAACCCGCGTCGCCGCATCGACGCCGTCGGTCGGCAGCTGGTGGTTGAGGACGCGAACCAGCGGGCGTGCACATCGTTCCGGCGCTCCGTGTTGCGCCGGAACGGGCCGAAGTTCTCTGCAGCCCCTGGAAACGCGAAACGGCCGCCCCTGCGGGACGGCCGTTTCGACGTGTGGGGTCAGTGACCCTCGGTCTTGGCGCGGTCGAAGGCCTCGGTGACGAGGCGCTCGGCCTCGGCAGCGTTGGCCCACTCGTCGACCTTGACCCACTTGTTGGGCTCGAGGTCCTTGTAGTGCTCGAAGAAGTGCGCGATCTCCTTCTTCGTGTACTCCGGGATGTCGTCGACGTCCTGGATGTGAGCCCAGCGCGGGTCCTTCGCGAGAACCGCGACAACCTTGTCATCGCCGCCGGCCTCGTCGCTCATCTTCAGAACGGCGACGGGACGGACGTCGACGCCGACGCCCGGGTAGAGCTGCTGGTCGAGGAGCAGAAGCACGTCGAGCGGGTCGCCGTCCTCACCCAGCGTGTTGTCGAAGAAGCCGTAGTCAGCCGGGTAGCCGAAGACCGTGTAGAGAACACGGTCCAGCATGACGCGGCCGGTCTCGTGGTCGACCTCGTACTTGACGCGGCTGCCGCGGGGGATCTCGATGGTGGCGGTGTAAGCGCCCATGCGTGTGCTCCTTGAGAAGTCAGGACGGAATGCGGGACCAGCCTACTCGCCCGAGTCTGCGCGCTTCATCCGCGCATCCGACCGACTCCCCGGCCACACCCGTGAGATCAGCGACGTCAGGAACGGGGTCAGCAGGAGCAGGAAGAGGGCGGAGTAGCCCTGCCCGGGGACGATGGTCGCGATCGCCATCGCCACCAGAAACAGCGTGGCGGTGGCGGCGTCGGCGATCGCCCCGCGGCGAATGCTCTCTCGTGGGGCTGTGCTCAGCCCGTCATGTCGCAGCAGGTAGACGCGCGCCATCAGCGAGGTGATCTGTGTGAGGGCGAGGTTTCCGATGTAGAGAATCGCCTGCAGCGGATCGGCCGACATCGCTCCGAGCAGCGCCGTCGTCACGGGCAGGCAGACGATGGTGAACATCCACGCCATGTTGATCCACAGCAGGCGTGAGGTGATCCGTTCCACCCGGTCGTAGAGACGATGATGGCTGAGCCACGAGACCGCGATCAGCACGAAACTCAGCGCAAAGCTGACGATCTGACCCTGATGCTCGGCGAGGAAATCCGCCGTTCCGTAGGAACTGTCGGCCGCCTGGGAGCGCGCCGCGTCCGTCACAGCCTCCATGAGCGGCAGGATCAGCAGCGTCATCGCGATGGCGACGACCGCGTCGGCGAAGGCCTTGAACCGCTCCGCACCCCAGGCGACAAGTTCCGTCATGGTCACGGCGCGAATCTACGCGGAACGCCGGGCGGCGCGAGGATCGACGCGCACTGGTCCGGATCTGCGGGGAGGCGAGTTCCAGGACCTCGGGGCGGTGACGTGGGTCGTGAGCTGAGGGGAATGTCGCGGATCTAGGACGAGGCGCGGATGGTGGCCCTATCCCCACGACATCGTCCTCTTCTCGCGACAGCGGCCGATCCGTGTGCGAGAGTGCGGTGGCTCGGCCCTCTCGAGGAAGCGGTGCGGTGTTGGTCTTCCCACGCATGACTCTGCTCGTAAGCCTCGCTGTGGTGTCGCGAGCGGAGGGGAACGTCACATATCTAGGACGCGGCCTGCGTGCTGGCACTATTTCCGCGACGTCGTCCTATTCTCGTGACACACCTCCTCCGACCAGCCGTGGGCGAGAGTTGAGCTCCCGGGCGGCGAGCACCGCGATGGCCCTGATCCTCCAAGGGGCCGGAAGTCGAGCGCGAACCCAGTACGTCGGGGCGACTTCGGTCGCGAGCGGAGGGGAATGTCGCGAGATGAGGACGAGACGCGGATGGAGGCCCTATCCCCACGACATCGTCCTCACCTCAGCACGCCACCGCACGCGCTCCCCCACGGGCGACGCGGCACGCAGCGGGTAGCGTGGGGGAGTGCCGTCCCTGAACCCCGCCGTCGCTGAGATCCGACGCGCCGTGCGTACCGCGCTGGAGTCGTATCGCGGTACGGCAGTCATCGTCGCCCTCTCGGGGGGAGCTGATTCTCTCGCCCTCGCGGCCGCGGTCGCGTTCGAGGCGCCGAAGCTCGACATCCGTGCCCTCGCGGTCACGATCGACCACGGCCTCCAGGACGGTTCGGCAGGGGTTGCCGCGCACGCAGCAACTCAGGCGCGTGAGCTTGGTCTCGAGGCAGTCGTCGTCCCCGTCGCGGTCGACGAGAACCACCCCGACGGGCCCGAGGCAGCCGCGCGCGCAGCGCGGTACGACGCCCTCGAGCGCGCGGCCGATGAAGCGGAAGCCGGGCCGATCCTGCTCGCCCACACGCTTGACGATCAGGCGGAGACAGTCCTGCTCGGACTCGCGCGGGGGTCGGGCGCTGCCAGTCTGCAGGGGATGGCACCGGTCGCTGGCCGTCGACTCCGTCCGCTGCTTGACGTCCGTCGCGAGACCGTTCGGGCAGCCTGCATCGCACAGGACCTCGAACCGTGGAACGACCCCCACAACGTCGATGAGAGATACACCCGCGTCCGAGTGCGCACCACGGTGCTTCCGGTGCTGGAGGCGGAGCTGGGTCCGGGGATCGCGCAAGCACTCGCCCGCACCGCAGAACAGCTGCGTGAAGACAACGAGGCGTTCGCCGAGATGATCGAGGAGACCATCGAGGACATCGTCGAACATGCCGAGGCCGGGATCGCCGTATCGGTGCCCGCGCTCGTCGCGAACCCCGCTGCGCTTCGCAACCGCATCATCCGACACGTCGTATCGAGTGAGTTCGGCGTCAGCCTCACCCGTGCTCAGACCCTCGAGGTCGCGCGACTCGTCACCGATTGGCGCGGACAAGGGCCGATCGATCTGCCGTCCTGCACCGCGGCTCGCGCCGGAATCCGCTTGACCTTCACCGCGCGCTGAACCGAAGGTCAGGGGCGGGCCCAGGCCAGGATCGCCCCCAGCACGGCGCACGCGATCCCCAGCACGAAGAAGATCATCCGCACGACGCGTGCGGGGCGTGACCTCCACGATGTCGTGAGCCCCACGATCAACCAGGCCACCGCCGCGACGACCGCCAGGGCGCCGACCACTGCCAGCACGATGATGATCGATCCCGGCACAGCCGCGGTCACTTCTTGCTCCCCGGGAAGATCGCGAACGTGATGCCGATAGCACCGCAGACACCCAGCGCGATCATGCCGACGGTGAGGGCCGCCTGACCGCCCGCACCCTGCGTCCAGCCGATCATCAGAGCCACCACGGCGATGAGGAAGATCCCGGCCAAGCCGTAGACGCGCGCTGCGAACCACGGCCCCATCCGCTCGCGACCCTGCTTCCCCGTGCCTCGTTCCTGCGCGTTCATACCGACCCCCATATGTTCAGCGACCGCTTGCGCCCATCATGGCGACCGCCACGGCATCGCACCAGAGGTCAGTTCGAAAACAGCAGACGGCGGTGCACCCGAAGGAGCACCGCCGTTCGCAGGAGTTCTTACTTCTTGCCGCCGAAGAGGCCGCCGAGCCCGCTCAGCAGACCACCCAGGTCGATGCCGCCGGCCGAGGACGACGAGTTGCCGCCGCCCGTGAGCCCACCGAGCAGACCGCCGATGATGTCACCGATGCCGCCGCCCGAGCTCTCGGCACCCGCGGTGGCGGGCGCAGAGCCGGAGGACTGCTTCGCCAGGATGTTCATGATGATCGGCGCGAGGATCGGCAGCAGCTTGCCGAAGTCGATGCCGGCCGTGGCCTTGTCCTCGGTGAGCTTCTGCTCGACGACCTGCTTGTCGGATCCGAAGATGTGCCCGAGGATCTTCTGACCGTCGGCCTCGTCCACGTTGCTGACGTCGATGTCGGTGTCGTGCTTCTTCAGCGCCTGCTGGATGGCGGCAGCGCCATCCTCGCTCTCGGCGTTGCGGTGAAGACCGCCGAGGATGGTCGCTCCACCCTCCTTGATCGCCTGCGTCGCCGTTGCCGGGTCCACGCCCAGCTTCGCGGCGATGTCGCCGATCGGAAGATTCGCGAGGATGTCCTCAATCCCAGCCATGGGAGATCCTTTCGTAGAGAGGCGCGCGTGATCGGCCATCGGGCAGCCCGCGCAAGCCCACTGTGCCGTACCGCCGGCGAAATGCACAACAGGCGCGGCCCGTAGAATTGCTCCATGCGTGCAGCCGACATCGCCGATGACCTGACCGACGTCCTCGTCACCGAGGAACAGATCCACGAGAAGCTGCGCGAACTCGCGCAGCAGGTCGCGGTGGACTACGAGGGCAAGGACCTCGTGCTGGTCGGTGTCCTCAAGGGCGCGATCATGGTGATGAGCGACTTCATCCGCGCGCTGCCCATCCTGGTTCCGCTCGATTTCATGGCCGTGTCGTCGTATGGCGCGAGCACCAAGTCCAGCGGTGTGGTGCAGATTCGCAAGGACCTCGACACCGACATCCACGACAAGCACGTGCTGATCGTGGAGGACATCATCGACTCCGGACTCACGCTGTCGTGGCTGCTGGAGAACTTCGCGTCCCGCGGCGCTGCCTCCGTCGAGGTGCTCGCGCTGCTGCGCAAGCCCGAAGCGGCGAAGGTGGAGATCGACTGCCGCTACGTCGGCTTCGACATCCCGAACGACTTCGTCGTCGGCTACGGCCTGGACTACAACGAGAGCTACCGCAACCTGCGCGACGTCGCGGTGCTCGCCCCGCACGTCTACAGCTGAGTCGGCGCAGTATTCGCACACGTACGCCGTGGGCGAATACCAGCAAGGGCAAAGGAACGTCGCGATAGCCTGAGGGATACGCCGAGAGGCGTCTGTCGACAGAAGGGCATCGGGGAATCCCCGCACCATGGACTTCAAGAAGCTCACGCGCAACCCGCTCATCTATGTGGCGCTCATCGGAGTGCTGCTTCTGGTCGGTTTCTTCCTCATCTCAGGCCTCACCGGCGCGAAGGAGGTCAAGACCGAGGAGGGCTTCGACCTTCTGAAGAGCGGCACGGTGACCGAGGCGGTCATCACCGACGGCGACCAGCGCGTCGACCTCAAGCTCGACAAGGCGTACGAGGGTGCCACCTCGGTGCAGTTCTACTACATCGGAGCGCGTGCGGCCGATGTGGTGGAGGCCGTCAACGAAGCCGCTCCCAAGGAGGGCTTCAACGACGCGGTGCCGCAGCCCAACTGGTGGGGCAGCATGCTGTCGCTGCTGATCCCCATGCTGCTGCTCGGTCTGCTGTTCTGGCTGATGCTCTCCAACGCACAGGGCGGCGGCAAGGTGATGCAGTTCGGCAAGTCGCGGGCGAAGCTCGCCACCAAGGACATGCCCAGCGTCACGTTCGCCGATGTGGCCGGTGCCGACGAGGCCATCGAGGAGCTTGAGGAGATCAAGGACTTCCTCAAGGAGCCCAGCAAGTTCCAGGCGCTCGGCGCCCGCATCCCGAAGGGCGTGCTGCTGTACGGCCCTCCCGGAACCGGTAAGACCCTGCTCGCGCGTGCCGTCGCCGGCGAAGCAGGCGTCCCCTTCTACTCGATCTCCGGTTCCGACTTCGTCGAGATGTTCGTCGGTGTGGGTGCCAGCCGTGTCCGCGACCTGTTCACGCAGGCCAAGGACTCCGCTCCCGCCATCATCTTCATCGACGAGATCGACGCCGTCGGTCGCCACCGCGGCGCGGGTATGGGCGGCGGTCACGACGAGCGCGAGCAGACCCTGAACCAGATGCTCGTGGAGATGGACGGCTTCGACCCTAAGGCCAACGTCATCGTCATCGCGGCCACCAACCGTCCCGACATCCTCGACCCCGCGCTGCTTCGCCCGGGGCGCTTCGACCGACAGATCGGTGTGGACGCGCCCGACCTCAAGGGCCGCCTGCGCATCCTCGAGGTGCACGGACGCGGCAAGCCGCTGGCCGACTCGGTCGACCTCGAGGTGGTCGCCCGCAAGACCCCCGGTTTCACCGGTGCCGACCTCGCGAACGTCCTCAACGAGGCCGCGCTGCTCACTGCGCGCTCCAACGCTCAGCTCATCGACAACCGCGCGCTGGACGAGGCCATCGACCGCGTCATCGCCGGTCCGCAGCGTCGCACGCGAGTGATGAACGACAAGGAGAAGCTCATCACCGCGTACCACGAGGGCGGTCACGCTCTCGCCGCGGCGGCGATGAACCACACCGACCCGGTCACCAAGATCACGATCCTGCCCCGCGGCAAGGCGCTCGGCTACACGATGGTGATGCCGCTGGATGACAAGTACTCCGTCACCCGCAACGAGCTGCAGGACCAGATGGCGTACGCCATGGGTGGTCGTGTGGCCGAGGAGATCGTGTTCCACGACCCCACCTCGGGAGCCGCGAACGACATCGAGAAGGCGACCTCCACGGCCCGCAAGATGGTCACCGAGTACGGCATGACCGCCGCTGTCGGTCCGGTGAAGCTCGGCGGCGGCAGTGGCGAGATGTTCTACGGCCGCGACATGGGTCACGATCGCGACTACTCCGAGTCGGTCGCCGAGCGCGTCGACCAGCAGGTGCGCGAGCTCATCGAGCAGGCGCACAACGAGGCCTACGAAGTCATCAACGCGAACCGTGACATCCTGGACCGTCTCGCTCTGGAGCTGATGGAGAAGGAGACGCTGGATCACGTGCAGCTGGAGGACATCTTCAAGGACGTGAAGAAGCTGCCGCCGCGTCAGCAGTGGCTCTCCAGCGACCAGCGTCCGGTGTCGGCGCTGCCTCCGATCCAGATCCCGCGCGCCGCGAACGCCGCGGCGGAGCAGGCCGATGCGCACACCGCCGCCGCGACCAGTGCGGCGCAGCCCGAGACGGGTGGCGGACACCCCCGACCGGCTACCGCCTGACGTGAGCGTCGACCAGCCTCGCGTCGCCGCCCTCGTCCGGGAGCTGATCGAGGCGATCGGCGAAGACCCCGCACGTCCCGGTCTGGTGGGAACACCGGACCGGGTCGCGGCGTCGTACGCGGAGTTCTTCGCCGGGGTGGGTGAGGATCCCGCAGCTCCGCTTGCCCACACGATCAGCGTGGCGCACGGCCCGGCGCCGGAGACCGAGCCGAGCGGTGCGGTCGTGATGCGCGATGTGCAGTTCCGTTCCACGTGCGAGCATCACCTGCTGCCCTTCCTCGGAATCGCCCACATCGCGTATCTGCCCGGAAGCTCGGTGGTGGGGCTCGGCGCGCTGCCCAAGGTCGTCGACATCCTCGCCGCGCGGCCGCAGGTGCAGGAGCGACTCGGCGAGCAGATCGCCGACACGATCGCCACCGCTCTGGAGGCACGCGGAGTGCTCGTCGTCCTCGACGCCAGCCACCAGTGCGTCACCGCCCGCGGTGGCCGTCAGCCCGCGGCCTCCACGATCACCGTTGCGGCACGCGGCGCACTCGCGGAGCCCGCTGCCCGCAGCGAGATCATCGCGCTGATCGCCCGTGGCGAGGATCCCGGAACGGACCGCCGATGATCGGCATCTGGGGCATCGTCAACGTGACCCCCGACTCGTTCAGCGATGGCGGGCGCTACCTCGAGCAGACCGCCGCTCTGGAGCACGGACGTCGCCTCCGCGCCGACGGCTCCACCGTGCTGGACATCGGCGGCGAATCCACGCGGCCCGGCGCGGAGCGCGTTCCCGTCTCCGTCGAGATCGATCGCGTGGTGCCGGTGATCGAGGCACTTGCGGCGGAGGGCGCCGCGGTGTCGGTGGACACCATGAACGCAGCCACGGCAGTCGCAGCGGTGGCCGCGGGCGCTCGATACGTGAACGACGTGGCCGGCGGTCTGGCCGATCCCGACATGCTCGCCGCCGTGGCCGAGACCGATGCCGACTACGTGCTGGGGCACTGGCGCGGCCCGTCGTCCGACATGTACGCGCGGGCGGAGTACACGCGCATCGGCCATGAGGTGGCCGCGGAACTCCTCGATCGCGTCGAGCAGGCAGCCGCCGCCGGGATCAACCCCTCGCGCATCGTGCTGGATCCGGGCATCGGCTTCGCGAAGACGGCCGCGCAGAACTGGGCACTGCTGCGCGAACTCGACGCCGTCACCGCCCTGGGGCTGCGCGTCCTCATCGGCACGAGTCGCAAGCGCTTCTTGCTGCCAGTGCTCGGCGACGATGCGACAGAAGAACGTCGGGATCTCGCCACCGCGGTCACCAGCGTGCTCGCCGCCGATGCCGGTGCATGGGCTGTGCGCGTGCACAACGCCGCAGCCACGCGCGATGCCCTCGCCGTGCGATCGGCCTGGGAGGGAGAGACGCGATGACCGAGCACTTCCGCAAGGAGCCATTCCCGTCGGACCTCAGCCGCCGGGAACTTCGCGCACCGATTCCCGTCGGTCGCGCCGCCTTCCGTGAACCGGTCGAGGCGGCGCGCGACCCTCGGCGTGTGCGATGCATGCCGGGCATGGGAGGGTGGCAGTGATGGATGAGATCACGCTGACCGGCCTCACCGTCTTCGGACGGCACGGGGTCTTCGATTTCGAGCGCGAGCAGGGACAGGACTTCACCGTCGACGCCACGCTGCGGCTCGACCTGGCACCCGCCGCCGCGAGTGACGATGTCCGCGACACCGTCCACTACGGCGAGCTCGCAGAGGCCTTCGCGGAGATCATCGGCGGCGAGCCCGTGGACCTCATCGAGACGCTGGCCGATCGCCTCGCCACCGCGGCGCTCGCGGACGCACGCGTGCGGTCGGTGTCGATCACCGTGCACAAGCCGCACGCGCCGATCGAACGAGCCTTCTCCGACGTCTCGGTCACCGTGCATCGGGAGCGCTCATGAGCCGCGACCTCGCCCGCACCCTGCCGACTCCGGAGCGCGTCGGTCGCGAAGCCGTGGACGTCGTGATCGCGCTGGGGTCCAACCTCGGCGATCGCGAAGGCACGCTGGAGGCGGCTGCCGCGGAGATCGGTCGGCTTCCCCTGGTCGACGACGTGCGGCTCTCTCCGGTGATCCGGTCGGTCGCGCTCACGCCCACCGGCCCCGACCCGAGCAAGCCGGAGTACCTCAACGCGATCGCGATCATTCGCACCCGACTCGCACCGACGGTGCTGCTGGGCTATCTGCAGCGCATCGAGAGCGAGCACGGTCGTGTTCGCCTCGAGCGGTGGGGCGATCGCACGCTGGACCTGGACATGATCTCCTACGGAGACCTGCACAGCACCGACCCGAAACTCACGCTGCCGCACCCCCGCGCGCACGAGCGTGAGTTCGTTCTGGGGCCGTGGTCCGAGCTCGATCCGGACGCTGTCCTTCCGGGGCGCGGCCGGGTCGCCGATCTGCTGGCCGGGCTGCGGTCATGAAGCGCACCCGGGGAGCGGTGCTCGCACTGATCGCGGTGATCGCCGCGGTGCTCGGCTACGGTACGGATCTGCTGCTGACGAGCTTCGGGCGACCGACCTTCACCCCCGACTGGGTGCTCTCGGTGGCGCAGGTGATCATCGCGATCGCCGTGCTGGTTCTGGCCTGGCCGATCCGTCGCGCGACTCACGGCGGTGCGCGCGTCGACCCGTTCCGGGCGCTGCGGGTGGCGGTGTTGGCCAAAGCATCGAGCGTGTTGGGGTCCGCCATCGGTGGATTCGCCCTCGGACTGGCGGTTTTCCTGCTGCTGCGACCGGTGCCACCCCGGGTAGGCTCGATTACGGTCATCGCCGTGACCGTGGGGACGGGCGTACTGCTTGTCATCGCGGCGCTGGTGGCCGAGAGTTTCTGCACGCTCCCGAAGGACGACGATGACAACGCCCCAGGACCCGACGAACCCGCAGCTCCCGCCCACCCCTGACCTCCTCCCGGCGGCGGAGCCCGCGGCCGGCGCTTCCTCAACGAACGGTTCGGTTCCTCCGGCTCCGACCCAAGATTCCGGCGCAGCCGTGCAGCCGTCTGCGGCCCCGGTGCTCCGCCGGTCGGACGCCCGACGGGCCGCATCCGACGTGCCCGCACCCGCGGGTGCGGGGGCCCAGGTTCCGGGGGCACCTGCTCCCGTTGCTCAGGTTCCTGGAGGTGAGCCGGCGGCCGCACACGAGCCGATCGCGCAGCTTTCACCGACGCCGGTTTTCGGGATGCCCGACGCGCCCGCACCCTGGTTCCCCGCGGCGCCTCAGCCCGGGTCTCCCGCTTTCGGAGATCAGGCTCAGGTGCCTCCGGTGCAGGTTCCCGGAGCCCCGTCACCAGTGCCCGCATCGCCCGTGCTGGATGACGGGACCTTCACGGCGCTGAAGGAGCCGCGCGGCGCCGCACGCCTCGAGCTGGACGGCTCATGGCACCAGATCTCGCGGAAGTACGTCGCCGTGCAACTGATCACGAACGGCTTCGTGCTGCTTCTGGCGATTGCCGCGGCGATCGTGGTGGGACTCGTCTTCCACCAGATGTGGGCGTTCATCCCTGCGGCCGCTGTCGTGGTCGCGACCGGCTGGGCCATGGCCATCCTGCCTCGCCAGGCACGCGCGTATGGCTACATGCTGCGCGCCGACGACATCGTGTTCCGCCGCGGGATCCTGTGGCAGCGCATGGTCGCCGTTCCCTACGGTCGGATGCAGCTCGTTGACGTCACGCATGGTCCGCTCGACCGCGCCTTCGGCATCGCGCAGCTCAAGCTGGTGACTGCCGCGGCCACCACGGGCGCGACGATCCCCGGCCTGACCCAGGCGGGTGCCGAGCAGCTCCGTGACACCCTCATCGAAGTGGCCGAGTCTCGACGGACCGGCCTGTGAACGACAACCAGCAGTATCCGAGCGCGGACGTGCCGCCGCAGGCACCCGACATGCCGCCGCAGACCCCTGTCGTGCCGCCGCAGGCACCCGCCCACCTGCCTCCAGCTCCCGCGCAGTCGGCGTTCGCGCCGAACGCTGGCGCACCGATGGGCGCACTGCCCGAAGCACCTCACCTCGGTGCCGGTTTCCCCGGTGCACCCCTGCCCGGCGCCGGATTCCCTGCCGCACCCGCGGGAGGCGTGCCCCAGCCGCAGCGGGTCGAGAGTGATCTCGCCGACGGCGAGTGGCACCGCATGCACCCGCTCACTCCGCTGATGCAGGGCGGGCTGTTCCTCATCGTCGTGATCGGCATCGTGGTCGCGAACATGCGCGACCGCCTGATCGCCCTGTTCGTACCCCAGTTCCGCGACTATGAAGACCGCTATGCCGGAGATCCTGTCGACTGGATCTTCACGAACAACCTGGTGCTCGTCGCGCTGGGCGTCGTGCTCGCCGTACTCGTGCTTCTGATCGCCGCGTTCTACATGTCGTGGCGCTTCCACCAGTTCCGCATCTCCGATTCGGATGTGGAGGTCAAGCAGGGCGTGCTGATGCGCAAGCAGCGCCGCGCTCCGCTGGACCGCGTCCAGGGCGTCAACCTCACCAGGCCGTTCGTGGCACGCCTCATCGGGCTCGCGAAGCTCGAGGTCGTCGGCGCCGGCGCCGACGCGAACGTGAAGCTGGAGTATCTCCGGACCGCCGACGCCGAGGCAGTGCGTGCCGACATCCTCGGTCGCGCGTCGGGACTGCGCCGGGCGCGCGAACAGCGCCAGAGCGTTCAGCCCGTGCCGCAGACCCGCGCGCAAGAGTTCATCCAGACGGTGGGTGGCGGCATCACCGGCATCATCGATGGGGCCGAGGCACCTGTTGCCGAGCCGGCGAGCGTCGTGCACATTCCGGTCGGGCGGCTGATCGGCTCGCACCTGTGGAGCCCCACCACGCTGATGCTGCTCATCTACATCGCGATCGTGGTGGTGGGCTCCATCTTCGGCAGTGAGTACGTTCTGTTCGCGCTGCTTCCCGCCGTATTCGGTGTCGGTCTGTACTGGTTCCGCAGCCTGATGAAGGTGCTGCGCTACTCGATCGCACCCACCCCCGACGGACTGCGGATCACGTTCGGCCTGACCACGACCATCACGGAGACCATCCCGCCGGGCCGCGTTCACGCCGTCGAGGTGCACCAGTCGCTGTTCTGGCGGCCGTTCGGGTGGTACTCGATCAAGATCAACCGGCTGAGCGGCAAGAGTGCGGAGAGCCAGCAGACCGACCCGTTCACCACGATCCTCCCGGTGGGAACGCGCGCCGACGTGGAGCGTGTGCTGATGCTGCTGTTCGATCAGCTCGCCACCGCGGATGTGGACCGCATGCTGGTGGACGGCCTCGGCAAACGGCCGTCGTCCGATCCGTACGTCAACACCCCGGCACGCGCCTGGTGGGTGCACCCGTTGAGCTGGAAGCGCACCGGATTCGTTCTCACCGGAGAGTTCCTGCTGCTGCGCCGAGGCGCTCTCGTGCGCACGCTCGCGATGTTCCCGCTCGCGCGATCCCAGAGCATCGATGTGCGCCAGGGGCCGCTCGCGCGTGCAGCGCGCATCGGAACGCTTCACGTGCACGTGGTGCCCGGTCAGGTGAGTGGCGTGCTGTCGGGTGTCGATCGTGCACAGCTCATGACCCTGTTCCAGGACGCGCAGTCTCGCGCCATCAATGCGGCCCGTGCCGACCGGACCCACCGCTGGGCGGAGATCGTTCGGTGATCGGGGACGGACGGCTCGGCATCGGCGTGATCGGTGCCGGACGGGTGGGGCCTGTTGTGGCGTCCGCCCTCGCCGGCGCGGGCCATGCGGTGACGGCAGTGACCGTGGGATCCGACCCGGACCGTGTGGCGGCGATGCTTCCCGACGTCCCTCAGGTGGACGCGGTGGAGGTGGCTCGCCGGAGCGAGCTCGTCATCATCGCGGTGCCGCATGAGGAGCTCCCCGAACTGATCTCCGGGCTGGCTGCCGTCGGAGCGTGGCAGATGGGCCAGCTCGTGATGCACACCGACCCCGCGTACGGTGTGGACGTGTTCGCACCCGCTCGGCCGGCGGGGGTCATTCCGCTGGCCGTTCACCCGGCAATCGTCTTCACCGGCACGAGCATGGACCTGCGACGGCTCTCCGGGGCATACGCCGCGGTGACGGCACCTGGACCCGTGCTGCCGATCGCGCAGGCGCTCGCGGTGGAGATGGGCTGCGAGCCGGTGGTGGTGGCGGAAGAGGATCGTTCGGTGTACGCGGAGGCGATCGCCACTGTCACCACGTTGGCCGCAGAGGTGGTGCGCCAGTCGGCGGATCTGCTTCGCAGCATCGGGGTGGGTAACCCCGGCGGATACCTCGAAGCTCTCGCGCACTCGAGCATCGACAGCGCTCTGACGGCGGCCGGCCGCGGCGATGACATGCTCGCGGCCGGCTTCCTCGACGACCCCGATGAGGACGACGAGGAGGAGTGAATCAGTGGAGATCGCGCAGCCGTGCCGTGATCCCCGCCTCTTCACCCTCTCGTCGCTCATAGGTCACGGCGAGGATCAGCAGCACCGCACCCACCACGGCGAGCGTGATCCACCAGGGCATCGACTCGATGCCGCGACCGAACTGCACGGCGAACACGCAGACGTTCTCCACCGGCAACACGATCACGCCGATCAGGAACGGAGCGCGCAGCTTGGCCCGCGCACCCCACAGGATGCCGATGAGCGCCAGCACGATCACGAGGATCGCCCGCCACGTCTGCGGGTCCGTGAACGTCGCGATGATCGAGGCCAGCACGGTGATGGCGACACCCGGACCGAGAATCGGCCAGGACCCGGTGGCGCCGAGCGGCCAGGTCAGCAGTCGGGTCTGATCGGTGAGCGGTGCAGCACCCTTCCAAACACCGTTGGGGGCGATGCGATCGCGGAACACGAGGCCGGCGCTGAGGAGGAACAGACCGAGCGGTAGTGAGAACCACTCCACGCGAAGCTCCCGCGTGGACCACGCGACGATCGAGGTGACGAACGCCAGCAGGAAGAGAGCCGGAATCGGCGGGAGATCCCGGACGCCGCGTCGCAGCAGGATGCCCACGCCCACCATCATCGTCAGCGTCACGATCATCACGGCCCACATGGTCCACATCGAGACGTCATCATCGCGCATGAGCGGCCATGCGCTCGCCAGCACGATGACGACCGGGGCCAGCAGCGCGACCCCGCGCCACCGCCGAGGAAGGGCACCCGCAGCCGCCGCCGCGGGAATGGCTGCCACCGTGCCGATGATCAGACCCGCGAACAGCGGAGGGAAGCCGACGTAGAGGGGATCGAGGCCCACGCCCCACCGCACGCTCTGCACCACGGCCGCTGCTGCGGCGAGGATCGCGATCCCCAGCGTCGGCGTGACGAGCCTCTGCCAGCGGGCAGAGCGGCGGAACAGCAGCAGCGCAGCGACAGTGAGCACCCACGCTGTCGCGATGAGCGCCCAGGCTCGCCACGGAACCGGGCCGTCGCCGGGCGTGCCGCGGATCGCCAGGATCACCAGGATCGGAAGAATCGCTAGGGAGAGCCCAGCGGCATACAGCGCGGTGGAGCGCCGTCCGCGCGCCGTGAGCCAGAGCCCCACGAGCACGGCGGCGATGGTCGGCGGGAGGAGATACGGCTCCAGCTCTCCGATGCTGAGCAAGCCCCAAACACACCAGAGGGCTCCTGTCGCGCTGGCACCGGCCAGCCACCAGCCGTACGGCCGATGCGACCAGATGGCAGCTCCCGCCGCCCCGATCGCGAGGATCAGCAGCACGAGGCTCGCGGTGGGCAGGCCTGCCGCCACGCGCCACAGCGCGAGAAGAACGGCCAGTCCGCCGGTGACGAGGGCCGAAGCCTCGATCGCCAGTCGACTCGCGCCGATGCTCGTTGCGGGCAGCCGTCGTGCGATCAGCACGTCTTCGATCGTCGAACCGCTGGCCAGAGTGAGCGCCACGAGCACCGCGATGATGGGCAGCGCGACGGGTGATCCGCTGGCGGGCAGCTGAGCGCACAGGCACGTGGTCATGACCGCCAGGGTGGGCACCAGGAGGAAAGCGGCGGCGCTGCGGACGAGCGTGCTCACCGGTCGGTGGCGGGTGAGCACCAGGGTCAGCGTGAGGATGAACATCGCGGCGGTGGCCAGCGCGGTCCATCCGCTGCGTTCGAAGAACACCTGGACAACCCCGAGCAGGTAGGGGACGGCCGTCACCGCGAGGATCGCCGTCCAGCCGCGGGAGCGCGGGCGCGGAAGGAATGTGGCGGCGACGGCCCCGAGCGATCCGAGCGCCGAGGTCACGCACAGCACGACGACGTCGTCGAGGCGCAGGAGGTGCAGACCGACAGCGATCACCACGAGGGCGTACGCGTAGCCGGCGCCGACATGCAAGAACCGGATGCTGGCCGGGACGAGGGGTGCGATGCCGGCGATGCCGGCGATCACAGCGAGTCCGAACGCCGTTCCCGACTCGAGCGAGCTCCACGAGACGACGCCGGCCAGCGCCAGGGCGACATGCGCTCCCACCGCGATGACGATCCGCGTGGGATCGGCGCGGCGTTGAGAGGCGATCCAGCGCGTACGTCCGAGAAGGGTGAGAGCGCCGATGATGAGCAGCGCCACGATGACGGTTCCGGTGGGTCGGAAGACGGGCAGGCAGGCGATGACGAGCGACGCGGCTCCCGTGAGGGCGAGGGCCAGTGGCCGGGTGACAGCGGCCGCTCCGGTCGTTCGTCCCGCGTCCAGGCGGCCGAACAGCGCCACACCCGCGGAGATGATCAGCAGCGCGATCGCCGCCGCGATGGTGGTTGTGGTGGAGACAACGTCGTGCATGCGGTCGGGGATCAGCGCCTCACCAATGGTCAGCGCACCGACCCGGAATGCGACGACGAAGGCCAGCATCGCAGGCCAGACTCCCACGGCGAGAATGCCACCCAGGAAGAGCGTCCGGTTGGTCGCTCGCGGCATCGGCAACAGGACTCCGAACACCACGAGTGCGAGTGCGGCACCCGTGGCTGTCATGGCTACGGCTGTGCCGTCCTCCTGCGGAGCGAAGGCGAGCGCGCCGAAGACGAGGCTGCCGGTGAGCAGTGCGCCAGAGACGAAGCTCCACCAACGGGGGAGCGGGTGCGAAACGGACGCCCGTGCGATCAGGCCGAGGGCGGCTGCCGTGACCGCTATCGGCACCCACGTCGCCACGCTGTCGGTGAGAGCCGGGAAGTCCCGACCGGCGAACGGGGCGAGGGGCAGAACCGTCGCCCCGATGAACAACTGCACCGTGGTGAGAGCACGCTGCTCGGCGTTCAGGGGAGCATCGAACCGGGGTGCGAGTCGTCGTGTCAGGTCGATCAGGGCGCACGCCGTCGCGGCGGTGAGGATATGTCCGAGCACCTGTCCGGCACCGCCGACAGCCGCCCAGCTCACCATGGCGGGGACCATCGAGGCTCCCACGAGTCCCATCCAGAGCCAGCTGCGCAGGCGGATTCGGTGGCCGAGGACGATGGCTGCGGGAGCGGCGACCGCTGTGCCGACGGCGGCCGCAATCCACGGGTAGGTGACGGGTTGTGCGACGGACGCGATCGTGAGGGCCACGAACACCATGCCCAAGGCGCCGATCGCCTCGGCCGAGAAAGCGAGCCGTCGACGCGAGAGCACCCACGCCAGCGCGATGAACGCGGCGGCGATTCCGCCCAGGATGGGCAGCCGCTGCCACGGCGACGACAGGTCGGCGTTGAAGAACGAGAACACCACGGCGGCGACGGCGAACAGGCCGGCTCCCGCCACGGCGAGGACGGACTGCAGCGAGGCCGATGAGCGCGGGCTCGAAGGGCGTGGCGGGTTCGTCGCTGCCGGCGCGACGGGCGGTGGGCTGGGACGGCGGCCCCCGGAGGTGCTGCCGCCGCCGATGCTCACGCGTCCCGCCGTCGTGGGAACCGTGGTCGCGGTGGGAGAAGTGGTCGAGCCGTCGCTCGCAGGGGCACCGCCTGGCGACCGCATCGGAACGGCGGCGGTCTGTCCGGCGCTGCTCCACCCTGCGGCGTGCGATGTCGGGATCGTGGCCATCCATCGACGTCGTGCGGACAAGGCGTCGATCGAAGCCGCCGTGATGCGCCACAGCTCGGCGCCACGCTCGCCGCGAAGATCGGCCGTGCACTCCAGGCACACTCCGTCACCAACGACACCGGTGAGGCACAGAGGGCACGCTTGGCGATCCGCGAGTTTCGCGATGGTCTGCTCGGTCCAGGCTGCTCCCGCCCGGGAATCCGGGGTCATGCGCCCGCCTCCTCATCGGGAACCCAGACCAGGATGTCGCCGGGTTGACAGTCGAGCACGCGACAGATCGCATCCAGGGTGCTGAAGCGCACGGCCTTGGCTCGTCCGTTTTTCAGCACCGACACGTTCACCGGAGTGATCTCGATGGCTGCCGCCAGCTCCGCGACCGACATCTTCTTCTTCGCCAGCTGTACGTCGAGGTTGATGACGATGGCCACCTAGACCACCTCCGACAGATCCTGCTCCAACGCGGCGGCCTTGCGCACGAGCCCGCGCAGGACGATGACGAGCAGCGCGCTGGACAGCCCGAGCACCACCCCTAACAGGCACACCAGCAGCACGGAACCCGAGCCGATGCCGAAGGCGAGGAGGCCGATCGTCGCCGTGATGACGATGCCCGTGGCGATGAGGACCAGCACGAGGATCGTATCCACCAGCAGGTACGACCGCGGAGAGAAGATCGTCTCCTCAGCCACCAGGGACAGCAGGCGCCAGAGGCAGAGCAGCGCGATCTGCACGCACAGCAGGAAGATGTCCGCGACGATCACTCCCGGCACCTGCAGGTACGCCACCTGCGGTTCCTTAGCCGCGGTCACCGCCGCCAAGCTGGGCACCAGGAAGATCTGGCACGCGACGAGGATCGCGAGCAACACGACCAGCAGGACCTTGAGTGCGATGACGACTCTGACGTGCATGATTCCCCCTGAACCATCGATATCTATCGTTTTTCGATACGTACCTATCGCGAAACAATAGGGAACAGGGGAGTACTCCGCCAGCCGCGCACAGCAGATTCCAAGGCGGCGACGTCTGTCCGTGGCCGGCGAATCTCCGGGAAACCGTGCCCGTGGCTATCGCCCAACGGCGGCGTCACCGCGCTCGGCGGCGTCTCGCGATCACCGCGTCTCCGCTCTGCCGGTGCTCGTCGCCCGTCGCCCGTTGGCAGCGGATTCTGGTTGCACTCCTGCGGCCGCGGCTGCGGGCCGGAGGTGGGCGGGGGCCGCGGTGCGGGCCTCGATAGACTGGAGAGACTTTCACAAGGAGCCCCGCATGACTGAAACGCCGTCCGCCGCGCCTGGCGGAGCCGCTGACGAGCCCACCGCAGAGGACATCTTCGAGCAGAAGGCGGTGCGTCTGGCGAAGCGTGCGAAGCTCATCGAGCAGCGTTCCGACGCTGCCGGCGGCGCCTACCCGGTCTCCGTTCCCGTCACCACCACGATCGCCGACCTGCGTGCGCAGTATGGCGAGCTCGAAGCCGACACCGCGACCGGCGTCACCGCTGGTGTCGCGGGTCGTGTCGTATTCAGCCGCAACACCGGCAAGCTCTGCTTCGCCACGCTGCAGGCCGGCGACGGCTCGCGCATTCAGGCGATGGTCTCGCTCGCGAACGTGGGCGAGGAGTCGCTGGCGGCGTGGAAGGAGCTCGTCGACCTCGGCGACCACGTGTTCGTGACGGGTGAGGTGATCTCCTCCCGTCGTGGCGAGCTGTCCATCATGGTCGCCGACTGGACCATCGCCGCCAAGGCCATTCTGCCGCTGCCCAACTTCCACGCCGATCTCAACGAGGAGACGCGGGTCCGCAGCCGCTTCCTCGACCTGATCGTCCGCGACAAGGCGCGTGAGAACGTCATCGCGCGTGCCAAGACGAACGCCAGCCTCCGTCAGACCTTCGCCGACCACGGCTTCATCGAGGTCGAGACGCCGATGCTGCAGGTACAGCACGGTGGCGCTTCGGCTCGTCCTTTCGTGACGCACTCCAACGCGTTCGACACCGAGCTCTACCTGCGCATCGCACCCGAGCTGTACCTCAAGCGCGCCGTGGTGGGTGGACTCGAACGGGTCTTCGAGATCAACCGCAACTTCCGCAACGAGGGTGCCGACTCCACGCACAGCCCCGAGTTCGCCATGCTCGAGGCGTACATGGCCTACAGCGACTACAACGGGATCGCCGACCTCACGCAGGAGATGGTGCAGAACGCGGCGATCGCCGTCTCTGGCTCCACCGTGGTGACCTGGGCCGACGGCACGGAGTACGACCTCGGCGGCGAGTGGGCGCGCATCTCGATGTACGACTCGCTTTCTGACGCGGCCGGCGTCGTCATCACGCCGCAGACCTCCCTCTCGGAGCTCAAGGAGCTCGCGGCGTCGGTGGGCGTCGAGGTCCCCGAGAAGGTCGCGACGCACGGTAAGTACGTCGAGGAGCTGTGGGAGCACTTCGTGAAGGGTGGACTGGAGCGTCCGACCTTCGTGATGGACTTCCCGGTGGACACCTCCCCTCTGGTGCGCGAGCACCGCAGCATTCCCGGCGTCGTCGAGAAGTGGGACCTGTACATCCGCGGATTCGAGCTGGCCACCGGCTACTCGGAGCTTGTGGATCCGGTCATCCAGCGCGAGCGTTTCGTCGAGCAGGCGAAGCTCGCCGCGCAGGGCGATGATGAGGCGATGAGCGTGGACGAGGAGTTCCTGCGTGCGCTCGAGCACGCCATGCCTCCCACGGGCGGCATGGGCATGGGAATCGACCGTCTGCTGATGGCCATTACCGGCCTGGGCATTCGCGAGACGATCCTCTTCCCGCTCGTGAAGTGAGCTTGCCGGGTGCTGCGACACCCGGACTGAACGCGGCCCGTCGACCATCCGGTTGGCGGGCCGCGTCGTGCTCACCGCCGACGCGCACCTCGGCATCACGGCTCCGCCCGTGTGAACGCCCAGCCGGGCAGATGTCCGTGCGATGACAACTCGTCGATGATCTCCGCCAGGCGCTGGCCAGGGTCGACGGACAGCGCCGCATGGGCGTATGCGCCGGCATGCGTCCCCCAACCGAGCGCCCACGCCACCCACGCGGCCGATGCCAGTGCCGTGCCACGGGATCGACCCGTGGCGAGCGCAGCGAGTCCCCGCAGCATCCGCAGAGCGCGATGCAGCCGGACCGGGTCAGGCCGCGGTCCTTCCCCGGCGAGAAACAGCGGACCCGCGGGATAGTCGCCCGACTCCTCCCACTCCAGCTGGGCGCTCAGAACCCGACGAGCGGCGTCTGCGCCATGGCACCAGTGTGCGAGCGCGACATCGCGCAGCGACGGCCGCGCCAGGCACCACAGGAGGAGCGCGGCTCGTTCGTCGGTGAGGATGTCGTCGTCGAGGGAGGTGAACTCGAGCGCCGTCTCCCAGGAGGTTGCGACGTCCGTCAGCGCGGCGAGGATTCGCGCCGCTCGTGCGTCCACCTCGTCGGACGGTTCGGTCGAGGCGCGCGCCTGCATGAGCAGGAGGTTGGCAGCCCGCTCGGTGTCCACCAGGGCCGCAGACACCCGTCGTCGGCGTTCCTTCGGTGCGCGGACGAGCGTGCTCCCACCCGCCTGGTCATCTCGAGGTCGCAGCAGGCCGGCCGGCGCCGCTCGCGCGATCTCGTCGAGAGAACGAGGCGAGGGGTCCTGATCGACGCGGTAGCTCGCCCAGCCGTTCTCCGCGACGGCGAGCGTGTCGATGACGAACAGCCCGCACGCATCCGCACGAATGCGCAGGGCCTCGAGAACGTCCCGAGCCCCGCTCGTCTCGAGCACGCCATCCGCGTAGACGACGAGGACCACCGCATCGACATCCGGCACTCGACACGCCGTCCCGATGGTCGTCGCGGCGAAGGCGTCGATGTCGTCAGTCACCCGATCCACCCGAAGCATGGCGAGCGAGCGGCCTGCGCGGAAGGGGACCACGACGACGCTCTCCCGAGGGACGTAGCCGGAGAGGTGAGGGATGAGTGCGAGAAGCTCGGCGGAGGAGTCAGCAGTGATGATCGTTCTCATGCGCTCGATGCTTGCAACGGTCGCGTGCCCGGCTCGGCGGCTGTCGACAGGCATCGCGCACAGGATCGGCGAGATGACGCGGATCCGGCCGCGGTGGCGCGGAAGAAATTCGCCTGGGGAGGAAGCGATGCCTCCGATCCTGTGTCCAGGAGGCTCGGCGTAGCATGGGGGCATGGACTTCTGGCTCGCAGCTCTCTGGTCGCTCCTTCCCACGGCCGTGGTCCTTGTCGTGTTCTTCTTCGTGCTGCGCGGCATCATTCGATTCGATCGGTCCGAGCGCAAGGTGTACGCGCAGATCGAAGCGGAAGAGCGCGCCAAGCGCGGAATGCCCGCCTCGGACGGCGCGACGAAGGTCGACTGACGCGCCCGGGAAGTACGCATCAGGGAGTGTCGTACCCGGACGCTAGGCTGAAGGCCGGGAGGACACGTGATCACATGGTGGGTCGTGATCGGCATCGCCGTCGATCTCGCCATCCGCATCGCCGCGATCATCGTGGTGCCGCGCAACCGGCGTCCCACCTCCGCCACGGCGTGGCTCCTGGCGATCTACTTCATCCCGTACTTCGGGGTGCTCCTGTTTCTCCTCATCGGCAACCCGCGATTGCCCCGCGCCCGTCGCCGCAAGCAGTCGCTGGTCAACGACTACATCCGTGAGGCCAGTGCCAATCTCGACGCGCGCTCGTCGGAGGAGGGGCAGCCCGCGTGGTTCACGTCTCTCGTGCGCATGAATCGGCGACTGGGTGCGATGCCCATGCTGGATCACAACGACGCCCACCTGGAGCCGGACTACGAGGCGAGCATCAACCGCATGGCGGATGAGATCCGTCGTGCCGAGAAGTTCGTCTACATCGAGTTCTACATCTTCCAGGCCGACCACACCACGGAGACGCTGTTCCAGGCGATGGAGGATGCGACCGCGCGCGGCGTGACCGTGCGCGTGCTGCTGGATCACTGGGCCAACCGCTGGAAGCCGTACTACCGGGCCACCCTGCGTCGGCTGGACGCGATGGGGGCGAAGTGGCACCTGATGCTTCCGGTACAGCCGCTGCGCGGGAAGACACAGCGTCCGGATCTGCGTAACCACCGCAAGCTCCTCGTCGTCGACGGGATCGTGGCGTGGATGGGCTCTCAGAACATCACGGACTCCAGCTACAACCTGAAGAAGAACATCAAGCGCGGTCTGCACTGGGTGGATCTGATGGTGCGGCTGGAGGGCCCAGTCGTCTCTTCGGTGGCGGCCGTGTTCCTGACCGACTGGTTCACCGAGACCGACGAGCTGATCTCGGACGGCGATGTCGCCATCGCACCCCCGAGCGCGGACGGCGATCTGCAGTGCCAGATCGTCCCGTCGGGCCCGGGGTTCGAGGTGGAGAACAACCTTCGAATGTTCGTCGCACTGGTCTACGCCGCGCAAGAGCGCATCAACATCATCAGCCCGTACTTCGTCCCCGATGAAGCGCTGTTGATCGCCATCACCTCGGCCGTGCAACGCGGTGTGAAGGTCGAGCTGTTCGTCTCCGAGATCGGCGACCAGGCCATCGTGTGGCACGCCCAGCGCAGCTACTATGAAGCGCTTCTTCGAGCCGGAATTCGCATCTGGATGTACCGCCAGCCGTACATCCTGCATACCAAGGGCCTGACCATCGATGACGACATCGCCGTGATCGGCTCCAGCAACATGGACATGCGATCCTTCGGTCTGAACCTGGAGGTATCGCTGCTCGTGCGCGACGCCGGATTCGTGCAGGAGATGCGGGAAGTCGAAGACCAGTATCGGGAGCTCAGCCGCGAGCTGACGGCGGAGGAGTGGTCCAAGCAGCCGCTGCGTTCCACGGTGCTCGACAACCTCGCCCGCCTCACGTCGGCGTTGCAGTAGCCGTGGCGAGACGATCTCGTCTTCCGGGACACTGAAGGGTATGAGCATCATGCGACCCCTTCTCATCGGATCCGTGCTGGCCGTAGCCGCGCTTCTCACGGGCTGCGCCACCAACGCCGCAGCCCCCGGGGATGCTCCCGAATCTCCAACGCCCACGCCCACGGAGCCGTCGC
Source organism: Microbacterium gorillae (assembly GCF_050990725.1). Lineage (GTDB taxonomy): Bacteria > Actinomycetota > Actinomycetes > Actinomycetales > Microbacteriaceae > Microbacterium > Microbacterium gorillae_A. Next base: position 3,924,294 of record NZ_CP158844.1, on the reverse strand, counting down.
TCAGCGACGAGTGGACGGCACCGCCGCCCAGCCTCGAAAACGCCTCGGTCGTCTGGCTCGACGGTGGGAAGTCGCTCGGTGTGGTCACCTGGGGCAGCGGCAGTCGATCGTGCTATCCCGTGGTGCAGGATCTGACCGTTGCGAACCAGGACATCACCGTCACCCTGACCGGGCCCACGGTGAACGGCGTCTGCACGGAGGACCTGCGTGAGCAACTGATTCTGGTGGGGTTGCCGGAGGGTGTCGATTCGAAGGCCGCTGCCACGGTGACGCTGACCACAGCGGAGGAGACGCAGGACATCGCGCTGGCACCGCGTCCGGCAGATGCCGCCACGACGCCCGTCGGTGAGCCGTCCGCCACCCTCACACCGCTCGGTGTGGTGCTGATCACCTACGGCTCGTCGAGTTGCCCACCGGTGGTCGACACGATCGACGGCACGACGATCACCTTCAAGACCATCGAGCAGGCATGCACGATGGACTACTCGCCGCGCGCGACGCCCCTGAAGATCGACGGTGCCGCCGTGGGATCGCAGCTCAGCCTGGTGAATCTGGACGGATCGGCCGATCCGGTTTCCGTCACGGTTCAGGACTGAGACTTCGGTGATGGTTCCCGCTCAGGCGGGGACCATCACCACCAGGCCGCCTTGCTCGATCCGGCCGTCGAGTCCCACCGCCTCGCCCAACTCGTCGCCGTCGAACTCGATTGGTTGGGGTGAGGACACCGCCGCGTCCATGCGCGCACCCTGCAGGAATTTGACCGCCTTGCTGCCGCGGCTCATCGCGATCACTCGCCGACCGGTTCGGGTGCGACCCAGCACGCTGTTTTGCCACCAGACGGTTCGCCACACGGCCAGCCAGCCCCACCAGGAGCGGGGGCGGAAGATCGCGACGTCCAGCAGGCCGTCATCGATCGCGGCCTCCGGCAGGAGCTGAATCCCCGCGGGAAGCTGGCCGCAGTTGGCCCACAGCACACTGTGCGCGCGGGTGGTCAGGATGTGCTCGTCGTCCACCTGGAACATCACGCGGAAGGGTGAGACGGTGGTCAGCGAGCGGGCAGCGCCATCGATGTACGCCACCCAGCCGAAGGACTTCTTCCAGTCGTCGCGGGTGTTGCGGATCATCGCCGCGTCCAGCCCGATGCCGGCCATCACCACGAACGCGTGCTCCTCCACCGACCCATCGGCGCGTTTCACGTTCGCGAACCCGATGTCGACAGCGCGCCGCCTGCCGCTGAATGCAGCGCGGATCATCCGCTCCGGCTCGGAGAGGGGGAGCTGCAGGTTGCGGGCGAGGAGGTTACCGGTGCCGCTGGGGATGATGGTCAGCGGCGTGCCGGTCCGGGCGATCGCCTCCGAGACGGCGCGAACCGTGCCATCGCCGCCCGCGACCAGCACCACGGAGGCTCCGGCATCGAGCGCCGCGCGTGTGGCGCCCTGCCCCGGATCCTCAACGGTAGTCTCGAGCAGCATCGGCGAGCTCCAGCCCGCGCGATGCGATGCGGCGATCACGGCGGAGCGCAGATCGGCGCCGTCCACCTTCACCGGGTTGTAGACGAGTGCCGCAAACCGATCGTCCCGCTCGGCGGCGGACGAGGAGGGCGCGGGCATGGGGTCAGCCTAGCCCCCGCACTCGCGCGGCGTGTCCGTGGCCCCGACTACACTGATGAGGGTGATCGATCCCGCACTCCTCCGTGAGAATCCTGACCTCGTCCGCCGCTCTCAGCAGGCCCGTGGCAACTCGCCGGAGTCGGTCGATGAGGCCATCGCCGCGGACACCGCGCGCCGTGCCGCGATCAACGCTTTCGAGGCGTTGCGTGCGGAGCAGAACGCGTTCGGAAAGACCGTCGCACAGGCTCCCAAGGAGGACAAGCCCGCTCTCGTGGCGCAGGCGAAGGAGCTCTCCGACCGGGTCAAGGCCGCCCAGGGTGACGTCACTGCGGCGGAAGAAGCCGCCCAGCAGGCGTTCGCGCGCATTGAGAACATCGTGATCGACGGTGTTCCCGCCGGTGGCGAGGATGACTACGTCGTGCTGCGCGAGGAGGGCGTCATCCCGGCGTTCGACTTCGAGGCGCGCGACCACCTGGAGCTGGGTGAGAAGCTCGGCGCTATCGACATGGAGCGCGGCACCAAGGTGTCCGGCTCGCGGTTCTACTTCCTCACGGGCATCGGTGCACGTCTGGAGATCGCGCTGATGAACCTGGCGCTCAACCGCGCCATCGAGGCGGGGTTCACCCCGATGATCGTTCCCACGCTGGTCCGCCCCGAGGTGATGCAGGGCACCGGCTTCCTCGGCGAGCACGCCGATGAGGTCTACCACCTCGACAAGGAGGACCTGTACCTGGTGGGAACCAGCGAGGTTCCTCTCGCCGGATACCACATGGACGAGATCCTGGATCTCGGTCGCGGAGCGAAGCGCTATGCGGGCTGGTCCACCTGCTACCGCAGCGAGGCCGGCTCCTACGGCAAGGACACCCGCGGAATCATCCGCGTGCACCAGTTCAACAAGCTGGAGATGTTCGTCTACACCACCCCGGAAGACGCCGAGGCCGAGCACCAGCGTCTGCTGGCGCTGCAGGAGCAGATGATGGCGGATCTGGGCCTCGCCTATCGTGTCATCGACACGGCCGCGGGCGATCTCGGATCCTCCGCTGCGCGCAAGTACGACATCGAGGCGTGGGTTCCCACGCAGGGGAAGTACCGCGAGCTCACCTCCACCTCCAACTGCACCACGTACCAGGCGCGCCGCCTCGACATCCGTTATCGTCCCGACGGCGGCAAGACCACGCCCGTCGCGACCCTGAACGGAACGCTCGCGACCACGCGATGGATCGTGGCTCTGCTGGAGACGCATCAGCGCGCCGACGGATCTGTCACTGTGCCGGAGGTGCTTCGTCCCTACCTCGGTGGACTCGAGGTGATGGAGCCCGCCGAGTGACCACGCGTGCGCTGATCGCGCTGGACGTCGACGGGACTGTCGTCCTGGAAGACGGCACGCCGAGCCCGGGAGTGATCGACGCGGTGCACGCCGCTATCGCAGCCGGGCACGAGGTGACTCTGGCCACGGGCCGCAGCTGGAATGCAACCCAGCCCATCTTGGAGCTGCTCGACATCACGCCCGACTACGTCGTGTCGTCGAATGGTGCCGTCGTCTATCGCCGTGTCGGCGAGGACTACGAGCGCTTCCACACCGAGACCTTCGACCCCACGACCGCTCTGGAGCTGCTGCGCGAGCAGCTCCCCGACGCGCACTACATGGTGGAGCTCGAGGACGGCACGCGCCTGTTCACCGAGGAGATGGAGCACTGGAACGTGAAGTCGGGACACCAGGTCCCGTTCTCCCAGCTCTCGGCGCAGCATGTGTCGCGTGTCGTGGTGGTCTCTGCTGACCACGATGAGAACGACTTCGCGCGCCTGATCGAGGACATCGGCCTCAACCAGGTCTCGTACGCGATCGGCTGGACGGCGTGGCTGGATATCGCGCCGCAGGGTGTGGACAAGGGAACCGCTCTCAAGCTGATCAGCGAGTGGGCCGATTTCGACCCCGCGCACTCCGTGGTGATCGGTGATGGTCGCAACGATCTCGGCATGTTCGAGTGGTCGCGTTCGCATGAGGGAACTGCCGTCGCGATGGGGCAGGCACCGGACGAGGTGCGTGCGGCCGCGTCGATCGTCACACACTCGGTGGCTGATGGCGGCGTTGCTCACATCCTGCACCGGTTGTTCCTCGATGCGTCTTGACGCGCACAGCCCGCACTGAGCACCTGTCCAGCGCGCGCCCAGCGCAATCGGGGAGCATGAGGTCGGATAGACTCGTCCTCACGAGCGGTGCGCCGCTTGGGAGGGTTGTCCGAGCGGCCGATGGACCTGGTCTTGAAAACCAGTGGGCAGCAATGTCCCGTGGGTTCGAATCCCACACCCTCCGCTCTGATCCGGTTCACCCCGGGAGCATCCGCCTGCACGCCACGGGGCTGCAGGTCCCGAGGCTGAAAGGAAGCGTGTGAGCGCAGCGTCCCCCGAACGCTCTCGTCGTCGCACGATCGCACGACACGGTCGGCTCCGCAGTCCGCGACCGATCGCGCAGCTGCTCACCCTGGTGGGTGTCGCCGTCGCCACCGTGATGGTCGCGGGCATCGGCCTCGCCGGGTACGTCACGTATGATCTCGCGTCGTCGTACGCGGCGGACGCCACCGACATCGGTGGGGAAGTGCCCCCGTCGATCGCGGAGATCGAGGGCGGCGCGAACATCCTCGTCGCCGGAACCGACGTCTGCGAACCGCAGTACGCGCAGTACTTCGGCGACCGCTGCGCCGAGGGCCTTGCAGAAGAAGGCGCGCGCAGCGACGTGAACCTGCTCGTGCACATCTCGGACGAGCCGCGCAAGATCACCGTCATCAGCTTCCCGCGTGACCTCATGGTGCCGATCCCGGAGTGCACCGACGCCAACGGCAACGTCACCTCGGCGATGAGCAAGCAGATGCTCAACTCCGCTTTCGACACCGGTGGCTTGGGGTGCACCGTCGCGACGATCGAGCAGCTCACGGGCATGGACATCCAGTACGCCGCATCGGTGAACTGGGGTGGTGTGATGGCGATCACCGACGCTGTCGGGGGCGTGACCGTGTGTCTGGCGACACCGATCCGCGATCCCTACACCGGCATCGACTGGCCGGCCGGCGAGCGCACGATCCAGGGCTATGAAGCGCTGCAGTTCCTGCGCACCCGTCACGGTGTGGGCAACGGTGGCGACCTGGGTCGGATCAGCAACCAGCAGCAGTACATGTCGCGGCTCGCGAAGAAGATGATGAGCTCCGAGGTGCTCACCAACCCGGCCACCCTGCTCAAGCTCGCGAAGACGACGCTGTCGGCCATCGATCCGTCGACCTCGCTGACCAACCCCGTCACGCTCGTTCAGCTGGCGATGGCCGTGAAGGACGTCCCCTTCGAGGATATCGTGTTCGTGCAGTACCCCGTGTACGACGACCCCTACGACCCCAACCGCGTGGTTCCCGATGAGGAAGCCGCCGGTGTTCTCCTGACGGCGCTGGCCAACAACAACTCCCTGCAGATCACCGGTGACGCCGGCGTCGGAGTCGTGGCGGAGGGTGCCACGCCCACCGACGGCGCGACGTCCACGGATGGCGCGACGTCCACCGACGGCGCGACGGACGGTACCGACACCGGAGCTGGCGAGGCCCCCGCGGACGGTGCGGTGATCGAGCCGACGCCGTCCACCGCCGCCGACGGATCCGTGTTGCTGCCCTCGCAGATCACCGGAACGACGGCCGCGCAGAGCACCTGTTCCAACGGTCAGGTCAACTGAGCCCCGCCCGGCGTGCGTGCATTCGCGCATCGCGGCGAGACCCGTTAGTATTGCCAGGTGTGCTTCGCTCGTCAGAGTGAAAATCACGGAGACGTCGCATAGTTCGGCCTAGTGCACCACCCTGCTAAGGTGGAGACCCCCTTACGGGGGTCCGTGGGTTCAAATCCCACCGTCTCCGCCATTTATCCCCTGCTTGGCACTGGTTTCTGTGCTCTTGATAGCGTCGTCGGTCGATGACTCTATCGGTCGCGCCGTTCGTGATCCTCCCGATCATGATCAATGCGGAGGCTGTCGCCGCCGGGATCACGATGATCGCGCTGCTGGTCGTCGCGGCAGTCCTCATCCGCCTCGGCGTGCGGACCAAGGATCGGTCGCTTCTCGAGATCAACAACTGCCACACTCCACGGTCCCGAGCGCCGCGGCTGGCTCGATCGAGGCAGCGCCTCGTGCATGCTCTGCACGAGGCGCTGCTTTGGATGCTTGGCTCTGCTCAGGGCTCGGATGCCTGGGCGACGTGTCGTTCACGCGAGACGCGTTTCTCGGTGCTTGTCGCTGATACGGTAGGCCTCGTTCATATGGCTTTGTGATCGTCCTCAGCGGCGTTCACGGCGAGAGGGGAACGTCATGAAGACATCCGTGCGCGCACTTGCGGTTTCGCTGCTCCTGATCGGCGGGGTCGTGTCCGGCTGTTCGGCTCAATCGGCGGTGGACGACTGGAGTGATGAGTCTTCTGTCGCCGAAGAGCCCTCGTCGGCGCCGGCGTCGAGCGAAGCGCCGCCCTCGGAAGAGCCAGTCGTGGAGGAAACCGAGGAGCAGTCCGCGCCGATCGATGCCGCTGGGTGCACGGAGGACATGCTGCAGCTGTATGCGGCGGACACGAGCGTGAAGGCTGTTGAGGTTGACATCGCCGAGGCTGCTGCCCGGCACGGGTTCGATGCCGCCGGCGCGATCTGCGCGACGGACCTCATCGTCGTGACCCCCGTCGGCGAGCTTGTCGCGGGCGACGTGTGGCAGACCGACTTCTGGTGGGACTCGCCGACGGACGAACTCGCGAACGATCTCACTGGCCGTTTGGAAGCCACGGGCCTGTACGCCTTCATCACGGTGGATGCCGAACTGGGAAAGATCCACTTCACGCGCACCCCCGACGACGTGACCACCCGGGCCGCGCTCATTCAGTGGAACAGGTGGGAACTCATCGACGGCATGCTCACCGTCACGTTCAGCTAGATCTCGTCTCCTGTGCGAGTGAGTGACCGACTGTGATCACAGCGGGGGAGCGTGCTTGCTGTGAGTCATATGAGAAAGGCATAATAAAAGTGGCTTGAGGGGCGGCGGCCGCGTGTCGTGTCGTTTCAAGCTTCCCGTCCACCGTTCTGGAGAGCACACGACATGTCCCGATCCCTTCTCCGGCGCATCGCCGCGGCCGCAGGCATTGCCGCCGTCGCTGCGGTCACCGCCTTCATCGCCCCACAGGCAGCGTCCGCTGACACGGATGGCGGTCTCTCCGCCGGCTATTCCCTCGACTGCTCGGGTCCTGTTCCGGTTCTCGGTTTCTCGGGAACTCTGACGAGCGACAATCAGGGTCACACCAGCGGACCATCGTCTTTCACCGCGGCGATCGTCTCGCCTGACGGCACGCGCACGGAGTTCGAGCGGAAGGCCATCACATTGCCCTCCGAGTACGTCGACTCCTGGGAGCTGGCGGACGGCCCGGGTAGATACCTGTACAACTACAAGGTGGGTGATGGGCTGCGCTTCGTGGACTATCAGGCGGTGACCATCCCGGACGACTGTCCGACCGAGGAGCCGACCACCTTCACGCCGCCGGCGCCGACGTTCGAGCAGATCGTGTGCCATCAGCAGCAGGGGCCGCAGACTCGCGTCTCGCTGCCGACGATCAACTCTGCCATGGGCACCTACACGATCAACGGCACCCCGTCGATCGGTGGGATCATCGCCACGGGACCGGATCCGATCGTTGTCGGCTTCGAGTTCGGCGATAACGTCGTCCCACCGGCCGGTTGGCCCGGTCTTCCCTCGTTCACGCCGGCTCCCTGCGCGACGATCACCAGCGTCACCGCGGCTGGGATCATCGACGGTGGCAAGCGCAGCATTGTGGTCACTGGCACGGCCGACCTGCCATACGTCACGGGTGAGGCACTTGAGTCGCTGCATGTCGTGATCACGGCGAGCAACGGTGCAACCGTTTCGGTTCCGGTTGGTGCAGATGGCACGATCTCGGCCGTCCTCCCGGGTGACTTTGCGGACGACACATACGACGTCACGGCACAGCTCTTCCTTCTCGTGGCGATCACTGACCCCGTGACGACGTCCGTAACCTTTGCGAGCACCCCGACCCCGTCGCCCACGACCACTCCGTCCCCCACGGCCACGCCGACCGCGACGCCCACGGCAACGCCGACTGCCACGCCGACGTCGGAGCCCACCGCATCGCCGGTGCCCAGCACCAGCGTCCCTGTCTCGACCGCATCGACGAGCGCGCCGACGCGTGTGCTTGCGGAGACGGGCGCTGACGGTGCAGCGGCAGTCGGGTTCGGCGCAGTTGCGACCCTGCTGCTCGCGATCGGCGGAGTGGCTCTGTACCGCACCCGCAAGCAGGGCAACCTGAGCTAACGAGAGCCCCTGCAGCAAGAAAGGACGCCTCGCATGATCACGTGTGAGGCGTCCTTCGTTTGTTCGCAGAGCTCGCCTCATCCCGTTTCCCATGGGCAGGGGATATGTATCACTGGGTCTCCTTGACAGCCTCTAAGTTTCAATCCTTGACTACGTAGTCAGAATCACCATACGATGGCCACGCCCATTCAGAGAGGAGAGGCTGTGAGCGAAGCGGCTCCCCGCGCACGACGCGTGTCCATGACGGACGTCGCGCGCATCGCCGGCGTCTCCCAGAAGACCGTCTCACGGGTCATCAACGACGAGCCGTATGTTACGGACGCCGTCCGAGAGCGAGTGCTCGAGGTGATCGATCGCGTCGGATTCCGCCCGAACGAAGCGGCTCGCGCGCTCGTCACCCAGCGGACCCGGCGGATCGGTGTTGTCGCCATGGGCGGCACCGCGTTCTACGGCCCCACCTCCGTGCTGGCCGGCGTCGAGTCCGTCGCTCGCGGTGCGGGCTACGCACTGAGCGTCATGCGCACCGACCCGGGCGAGGGAGCGGACATCCAAGCGGCGATCGATGCACTCGCGGGTCAGGGGGCCGAGGCGATCGTCATCTCGGAGCCGGTGGACTTCGGTCGCGGGCCGCTCAGCATTCCCGACGGCGTCGAGGTGCTCACGTTCGGCATGGCTCCCGTCACCAGCAGTCCGCGCGAACTGGTGATCGGCGCCGACGAAGAGGCCAGTTCTCGCGACGCGACCGAGCACCTCCTGGTCCAGGGGCACGCCACCGTGCACCACATCTCCGGCCCGATGAACTGGCTCTCCAGTCAGCGACGCCATGAGGGGTGGCAGCGGGCGCTCGCCGATGAAGGGGCCCCGGTCACCGAGCCGGTCGAAGGGGATTGGACCCCGGCCGGCGGATACGCCGCGATGGCCGCGATTCTCGAGGCCGGCCCGTGCACCTCCGTGTTCGTCGCGAACGACCAGATGGCGATCGGTGCGATGTCCGCCATCCAGGCTGCCGGGCTTCGTATCCCCGAGGACGTCGCCGTCGTTGGATTCGACGACATCGACGTCTCCGCCTACCTCCCCGTTCCCCTCACCACCGTTCGCCAGGACTTCGCCGAGACATCCCGGATCGGAATGCACCGGCTGCTGCGCGCGCTCGACGGGCACGCGCCCGAGAGTACGCACCGCACCCTCCGCGCTCACCTCGTCATCCGCGAGTCGAGCCGAAACCCCTCCATCCGCTGACGTTCTCCCCACCCCGGAGGCGTCGGCGTTCCGCAATATGACAACGTAGTCAGGATTTCGCATGACCAGATCCCCTCATCCACCAGGACTGACGCGCAGGGACGTCCTCCGCCTCTTCGCCATCGGCGGCGGCGCGGCTCTGCTGGGCTCGAGCCTCGCTGGCTGCGCTCCCGCCAACACTCGCCCGTCGACGTCGGGTGATGTCGACCTGTCCTTCTGGACGCACGACGACGGCTACATCGCCTTCTTCACCGACGCCGTTCCGCTTGCCGAGGCGAACTCAGCCTTCCGCTACCACCTCGACATCACGAAGGCCGGTGCCTCCGACATCGTCACCAAACTCATCGCCCAGGCCGTCGCGGGTACCGGCACGCCGGACGTCGTGGGTCTGGAGATCGGTGCCTTCGCACGGATGCTGCGCGGCGACATCGCCCCGGAGCTGCTCGCCGACTTCAGCGATGCCATCGCCCCGATCGCGGACGATCTCATCACCGCACGACTCACCCCGTTCAGTAAGGACGGCAAGGTCTACGCCCTAGACTCCGACACCCCACTCACCGTGCTCTACCACCGCGCTGACGAGTACAAGAGGCTCGGGCTGACCACCGACTTCGGCACCTGGGAGGAATTCGGCAGGGTGGGTGCGCGCATCGCGGAGAAGGAGGGCGTGGCTCTCAGCGCGGTCGCGACGAGCGACCCCGGCGGCACCGTGCAGAACTGGCACATCCACCTGCTCCAGCGCGGCGGCGACCTCTTCGACGCGGACGGCAACGCCACACTCGAGACGCCGGAGGCGGAAGATGCCCTGACGTTCGTCGCACAGGGCGTGCAGTCCGGCGCCATCGCCACGGTCGCCGACATGTATGGCCCGAGCGTTCAGAGCGGACTCAAGTCGGGCAAGATCCTCGGGGTCAACATGCCGTCCTGGTACGCCAGCTACGGAATCAAGCCGAACGTGCCCGAGCAGTCGGGAATGTGGCGCATCGCCCCGCTCCCTCGATTCGAAGGTGGCGGCGGACGCACGGCTGTCGGCGGCGGCACCGGCTTCGGCACACTTCGTGACAAGTCGGCGACCGATGCCGGCATCGCCCTCGTCACCACCGCCTACCTCGAACCAGAACAGCAGATCGCCCGCTACAAGGCGATGGGTTACCTGCCGACACGGCGTTCGGTGTTCGAGTCCGCGGAACTGGCCGCGCTGGAGGACGAGTACTTCGGCGGCCAGCGGCTCTTCGAGACGTACAAGGACATCGTCGATGACGTGCCCGAGGTCCACCAGAGCGCCAACAGCTCGATCATGACCACCGTGCTGTCCGGTCACCTGCTGCGTGCCTACAAGGGGCAGGTCTCCCCGGCACAGGCATTGCGCGACGCGGCAGCCGACTACCGAGGGCAGGCCCGCGGATGAGCGCCACCACCTACACCGAGACCAACACCGTTCCCCGACTGCGTGGGGGACGCCAGCGCGGCGGCCGCATCCGCGGCGGCGCGGCACCGTATCTGTTCATCGCCCCGTTCTACGTGCTGTACGGGCTGTTCATGATCATCCCGATCGGCGCCGCGATCGTGCTCAGCCTCACCGAGTGGGTCGGGCTGGGGGTTCCGAACTGGATCGGCGTGCAGAACTACGTCGACCTCGCGCATGACACCAGCTTCGGCAATGCGCTCGTGAACTCCGCGATCTACACGCTCATCGCCGTGCTGATCGTCGTCCCGGTGGCGCTGCTCGTGGCCCAGGCGCTCAACGCCCGCGGACTGAAGCTGCGTGACCTGTTCCGTGTCGCGTTCTTCGTGCCGATGGTGCTCTCGCCGATCGTGATCGCCCTGATCTACAGCCTGATCTTCGATCGCGACTACGGGCTCCTCAACGCCACCCTGCACGCCGTGATCGGTGTTCCGAACGTCGATTGGCTGGGGGATCCGACCCTTGCGAAGGGCGCCATCGGCTTCGTGCTGCTGTGGCGAACGGTCGGTTACCTGACGATCTTCTTCCTCGCCGCACTGCAGAACGTGCCGCAGGAGCTGTACGAGGCGGCCGCCCTCGACGGCGCAGGACCGGTGCGCTCCTTCGTCACCGTGACCCTTCCGTCGATCCGCCCGGTGACGGCGTTCGTCATCGTCACGTCCTTCATCAGCGCGGCGCAGCTGTTCGACGAGCCCTACCTGCTCACCAAGGGCGGACCGGGAGAGGCGACCCTGAGCGTCGCGATGTTCATCTATCGCGCCGCCTTCGAACGGCAGCAGTTCGGCTACGCAGCGGCAGCCGGTGTCGTGCTGTTCGCCGTCGTCTTCATCGTCAGCCAGGGGCTCAACCGCCTGCTCGGCATCGGGAGGGAATCATGACCGCACTCACCGTGGAACGCCCCGTGACAACGCCTCCGGTGCCTCCAGTCACCCGTCGCCGGCCCATGGCCGGACGAACGGCACGGCGCGTCCTGCTGTACGCAACCCTGATCGCGCTGCTGCTGGTGTTCATCGCACCCCTGGTGTGGGCCGTGAGCGGATCTCTGAAGCGGCGCGGCGATATCTTCGCCGTGCCGCCCACGCTCATCCCGGATCCGGTGACGTTCGAGAACTACGTCAACCTGCTCTCGACGCAGCCCTTCCTCGCATGGTTCGGGATGAGCGTGGGGACGGCACTCATCGCGACGATCGTCTCGGTGTTCGTCTGCGCGCTCGCCGGCTACGGGTTCGCGAAGTTCCGCTTCCGCGGACGGCGCGTGCTGTTCGCCGTGATGTTCAGCTCGCTGTCCGTGCCGTTCGCGGTGATCCTGGTGCCGCTGTTCATCCTCGTGGTCAAGAGCGGACTCGCCAATCCGTGGTTCTCGCTCATCGTCCCCTGGGTGGCACCCGCGTTCGGCATCTTCATGATGCAGCAGTTCATCGTGCAGGCGGTGCCGGACGACATCATCGAGGCTGCTCGCATCGACGGCTGCAGCGAGTTCGGAACCTTCGCCCGCGTCGTCCTGCCGCTGCTGCGACCCTCGCTCGGCGCGCTCGCGGTGTGGAGCTTCCTGCAGAGCTACAACAGCTTCATGTGGCCGCTGGTGCTGGTCTCCGACGCCGACCAGTACACCGTGCCGCTCGGACTGAACATCCTGTTCGCGTCCGAGAACCGCTCCTACGACCTCGTGCTGGCGGGCGCCGTGCTCGCCTCCATCCCCACCATCCTGGTGTTCATCCTACTGCGCAAGCAGCTGCTCGAAGGCCTCACGGCCGGTGCTGTGAAGGGCTGATCCGCCATGACCACTCCCGAAAGGAATTCCATGTCCCATCTCGACGAGTCCGTACTCTTCGGTGCCGCGTACTACCACGAATACCTTCCGACGCCGCGGCTCGAGGAAGACATGCGGTTGATGAAGGAGGCCGGGTTCACGGTCATCCGCGTGGGGGAGTCGGTCTGGTCTACGTGGGAGCCGGACGATGGGGTGTTCGACCTCGAGTGGCTCGCGCCGGTGCTCGATGCCGCCCACGCCCACGGCATCCGCGTGATTCTCGGCACCCCGACCTACGCGGCACCGCTGTGGCTGGTGCGCCAGCTGCCGGAGATCAACGTGGAGCGGCGGACGGGGCAGCGCATGGGCTGGGGCGCACGTCAGGAGATCGACTACGCCCACCCAGCGTTCCTGTTCCACGCGGAGCGCGTGATCCGACGCATCATCGCACGGTATGCCGATCACCCCGCGGTGATCGGCTACCAGGTGGACAATGAGCCCGGGATGGTGCCGTTCGCCAACGATCAGGTGTTCCAGCGGTTCGTCGATGCGCTGCGGCGCGAGTACGGCACCGTCGACGCGTTGAACGACGCGTGGGGGCTGACCTACTGGTCGCACCGGCTGGCGGACTGGGCCGACCTCTGGCGTCCCGACGGCAACGCGCAGCCGCAGTACTCGCTGGCCTGGCGTCGGTTCCAGGGGGAGATCACCAGCACCTTCATCTCCTGGCAGGCCGACATCGTGCGCGAGTACGCGCGGGAGGACCAGTTCGTCACCACCTGCATCTCGTACGATCGCGAAACGGCGGACGAAGTGCAGCTCACCCGCAACCTCGACATCACGGCAGGAAACCCGTACTACCGGATGCAGGATGCGTTCGAACTGCCCAGCAGCGACGACGCGGCTCAGTACTGGACCAGCACGGGAGTCTGGGCGCTGATCAACTCCGCCGATCGGATGTACGGCACCAAACAGGCGCCGTTCCTCGTCACCGAGACCAACGCACAGGCCATCGGGATGCCCTGGTTCAACGAGCCGGCCTTCGACGGCCAGTGGCGTCAGGCGGCCTGGGCCCTGGTCTCCCGCGGGGCCACGATGATCGAGTACTGGCACTTCCACACCCTCCACGCGGGGGCCGAGACCTACTGGGGCGGCGTGCTGCCGCATAGCCAGCAGCCCGGGCGGGTGTACCGCGAGATCGCGCGGCTGGGCGCGGAGTTCGCCGCGGCGGGAAACCGTGTCACGCGACTGACGCCGGCCGCGGACATCGCGATCCTGTTCGATACAGACAGCAAGTGGGCGCAGGCGGAGCATCCGTCGCTGGCGCGCAGCGGTGAGCCGGATCGACGCGCGTTCCAGACGGTGCGCGACGCCTTCACCCGCGGCGTGTTCGAAGCCGGTCTGCAGGGCCGCGCGGTGCACCCCGCGCAGCTACGCGAGATCGACCCGGCGGCGTACGCGGCGGAGGTCCCGGTGCTGATCGCCGCGGCCTTCACCATCGCGACCGACGCGGACCTCGTGTGGCTGCGCGAGTACGCGGCGGCCGGCGGACACCTCGTGGTGGGGGTGCGGACCGGGTACGAGGACGAGGAGGCGCGGGCTCGTCTCGAGCGCAAGCCCGCCCTTCTCGACGACGCCGCCGGTGTCTGGTATGACGAGTTCTCCAACCTGACGACGCCGCTTCGCGTGGTCGGAACGGAGGCGTTCGAGGTTCCCGCCGACGCACACGCGACGCTGTGGGTCGACGGCCTGCAGGTCGAGGACGCGGAGATCCTCGCCTCGTACGTGCACCCGCACTTCGGACGCTGGCCTGCCGTCACCACGCGTCAGCATGGAGCCGGGCGCGTCACCTACGTCGGCACCGTGCCCGATCGCGCGCTCGCGGCCACTCTGGCGGAGTGGGCGGTGCGGGTGGGCGCGGGAGAGCCCGGGTGGCGGCCCGACCACGACACGCAGTCGGTGCAGAACGCCACGAACGCGGCGGGTGAGCAGATCCACGTGGTGCACAACTGGTCGTGGGACGCCAGCAGCTACACGCTGCCCGCGTCCGCGCAGGACGTGCTGAGCGGTGAGGATTTCGCCGCGGGTGCCGAGGTGCGACTCGGGGCGTGGGACGTGCGAGTGTTCGCGTCCCGGTGACAGAGACGGACGCGGCGGCGCATCGATGATGCGCCGCCGCGTCCGTGCCGGAGCCGTCGACTGTGTCAGGCGGGCTGTTGTGAGATGCGCGGTTGTGAGGCGGGAAAGCCGCGCAGCGCCCGCAGCGCCACCGCGCGCAGCTCTTCTCGACTCGCGCCTGCAGCCGCCTGAACGGCGAGACCGGCCGACACGGTGGAGAGGTAGCGCGCGAGCTCGGCGGGATCCTCGCTGGGGGAGAGATCGCCGGCCTCGATCGCAGCAGCGAAACGGGCCGCGAAGCGAGCCTGCCCCTCGGCCCGACGCTCTTCGAGATAGCGCACCACGCCCGCATCCGCCGGACCGCTGGCCAGCCCGCCCTGGATCGACAGGCATCCGGGCGGGCGCCCGGGGGTGGTGATCGCATCGACATTGTCCAGCAGATAGCGACGCGCGGTGCCGTAGGCCGTGGGCTCAGCGAGCGCGTCCTCCACGTAGGCCATGTCGATGCGGGCATATCGGTCGACGGCGAGACGGAACGCTCCCTCTTTACTGCCGAACGCCCGATAGAGGCTAGGACGGGTGATTTCCAGTGCGTCGGTCAGATCGGTCAGACTCGTGCCCTCGTATCCCTGTCGCCAGAACAGCTCGATGGCGCGATCGAGTGCTTCGTCGACGTCGAACTCGCGGGGTCGACCTTTCGCGCTCATGGATACCTCCTCGCCGGTGGACCCTCCCAACCTAGGTGATTCCGAGCTGCGGTCAGGCGCGTCGGACAGCCGCCGCGCCTGACCTGGCATCAGATCTGGCTCGCGCCACCGTCCACGTAGAGCTCGGTGCCGGTGACGTAGGAGCTGCGCGTGGACGCGAGGTAGAGCACCGCCTCCGCCACTTCGTCGGGCGAGCCCAGTCGGCGCATGGGCACTCCGGCGGCCAGTCCGCCGAGCAGGGCTTCGGCCTGTTCGGGTTCCGCAGCCAGACCGGCCAATCCCGGGGTGGCGATCGGGCCCGGGGCGACGGCGTTCACACGGATCCCTCGGTCCACCAGCTCGGCCGCCCAACTGCGGGCGAAGCTGCGGATGGCCGCCTTCGACGCCGCGTACACGCTGAACGAGGGGCTGCCCTTGACGTCGATGTTCGAGGAGGTCAGGACGATCGACGCGCCAGGGTTCAGGAACGGCAGCGCCTTCTGAACGGTGAAGACGGTGCCGCCGACGTTCGATTCGAACGTCTCGGTGAAGTGCTCCCAGGTGATTTCCTCAAGAGCGGCGAACTCGCCGCCACCCGCGTTGGCAAGCACCACATCGATGCCCCTGCCGTACTCGCTCACGGTGGTGAAGAGGGCGTCCAGATCTTCTGGCCGGGACACATCGCCGGTGATGACGGTGACGGCGTCACCGAGCTCTGCCTTCACCGCGTCGAGCTTGGCTGAGGTGCGCCCCGTCACGAAGACGTGCGCGCCCTCCTGGACGAAGCGGCGCACAACCGCCAGTCCGATGCCGGAGGTGCCGCCCGTGACGAGCGCTGTCTTTTCGGCAAGTTCTGCCATGATCTTTCCCATCTCATTGCGTACCGATTGGTACGGATAGAGGGGGAAACGGAGTGCTGGCCGAAGATATTCCGTACTGATCGGTATTGAATTACGAGACGGGTACGACGAGGGTGCGCAGGGCGGTGATGACGCCGTCGTGCACCGTGATGATGTCGATCCCGCGCACCACCGGACTGCCTGTCGGCCCGAACGCCCACGCAAGCGCACCGGTGTCCTCACCGACATACGCGATGCTGTCCTCGGTGAAGACGAAGTCCGCCGGAGCGTCGGCCAGCAGTGCGGCGGCTTTCGATCCGAGCTCGGCGCGCCCGACGACAGTGCCTTCCGGATCTGTGAACGACACGTCCTCCGCATAGACGTTCTCGATCGCAGCCGCTCGCGAATCGGCGTCCCGATTGTTGAAGACCTGGTGGAGGTTGGCGGTCAGGAGTTCGGCGACAGAAGGCATGAGGGTCCTCTCGGGGCGGCTGCGGACGGCGTCCTGGCCTATGATCTCTCGCGTGCGGTGGACTCAGGGTCGTTGTGACGGCGACCCGTAGCAGAATGGCCTCGACATGATGACCGAGACGAACACCCGGGAGCTCGCGCCGACGCTGTGGGTCGTGACGCTCATCCTCGTGTTCCTGGCACCGGGCGTCATGATCGTGTCCGGCATCGCACTGTGGCCGACGACCACTGCTGCCGCGCACGGACTGGACTACGCGACGACCTCCACGCTCTTCGGCAGCGCTGCCGTGCTGCTCGTGGGGCTCGCGACGGTTCCCTTCGTGCGTCGCTCACCGCGCGGGCGCCGCACGCACGCCGTCGCTCTCCTCACGGTCGAGGTGCTGATCGTGGTCGTCGCCGTGATCGTATTGGCGGCGACGCGGATCGCGTGAGAACAGCGCGGCGGCGCATCGAGGATGCGCCGCCACGTTGTTCTCACACGCGGGTGAGACGAACCGCCATGAACTGCCGACCCGGCAGCTCGATCCGTGCGGATCCGGTCGCGAAGGTGCCGGGCAGCCGGTCGACGGTCATGTTCCAGGTGTCGATGACGTCGATCACCCATTCGCCGGGGTCGAGCATGACGTTGCGGAAACGAGGACGGTTGAAACCGAAGTAGCCGACCTTCACCTCGCCGGCCACACCACCCCACGGCACGTCCCAGTCGCCGGGAAGCGGGTCCCAGACACCTTCCGGCGCCTCGGCCAGCAGCTGCTCGAGGAAGCCAATGCGCTCCGGGGACGTGCCGTGCAGAACCCCGCCCTTCGACCACCACAGCACCTCGTCGTCGAGCCCCAGGGCCGCGGGCAGGTACGTCTCCCCGTGGCCGACGTAGCCGCCGCGCACCGCACCCTCCCAGAACCGCCGGACCATCTCTTCGGCGGTGATGTTGCCCCAGCCCTGGTCGATGTCGCCCTCGTAGGCGCATTCGTCGATCACGACCGGCTTGCCCCAGCGCTCGCGCCACTCGTCGGTGTTCTCCGCCGTGCGATACACGTCCACGCGCTGCACACTCACGTGCGTGATCCAGGGCGCCGAATAGTCGTAGAACGGACGACAGTTGTGGATCGAGTTCAGGTGCCCGAACGGATCCTCGGCACCCACGATCGCGGCCAGCCGCTCCCAGTCCGCGGTGTCCTTCGCCCACAGCAGGTCGTACTCGTTGGCCATCGACCACCACACGTTCGCGAAGCCGGACAGCCGGCGCACGACGTAGCGCAGATAGCGGTCGTCCACGGCCGGTCCGAGATCGGCGAAGCCCCAGCGATCGTAGGCGTGGAAGAGGATCAGATCGGCCTCGATGCCGAGCTCGGACAGCTCCCGGATGCGCTGCTCCAGGCGGCGGAAGTGCTCGGGATCGAAGCGCTCCAGATCGAAGCCGTCCGCGAGTGATCCGACGAACGGGAAGTCGGCCGGCTCGTTCGCGTTGTACAGGTACGACTTCGGGAACACGCACATGCGGATCTTCGTGAACGGTGCCTCGGCCAGCGTGCTGAGGGTCCGGGACTGCAGTTCGTCGGGCTGATGAGTCCAGGCGTACGCCGTCGTGCCGAGGGGACGATGCCGCGTGCCGTCCGCGTGCCGGAAGTGGAACCCGTCGACGCGAACCGGGCCGTGTGCTCCCTCGGCTGCGCTGCCGACCGTGACCGTCCCCGTCAGCCCATCCAGAGAACGCGCGGTCGATCGCGTGACGAAGCTCCACTCGCCCTCCGCGTCAGCCAGCGCGCGGATCACGTAGGTGCCGTCCCCGTCGTAGAACCCACCCACGCGGATCTCGGTTCCGGCGCGCGTGAAGACGGCGTCGAGTTCGACATCGACGAACGGATTGCCGTGCGAGGGGCCCGCGAGGCGGATCTGCAGCGGAGCCCACAGCGTGACGTCGTGCGGCAGAGTCACGACGGCGGAGGCTCGCGGGACATCGTCCGACTCGTATGCCGGATCGGGATCGATGGCCGGCGCATACGGGGGACGCACCACATCGTCATCGATCTCGGCCAGCTCCGCCCATAGCTGCGCGCGCGCCTCCTCCGTCTCCAGCGCGGGCACGAGGGCGATGAGAGAACCCAGGCGACCATCACGGAACTGCACGGCCATGGGGGACGCGGCGAAGCCCGGCATCAGACGCTCGAGAACGGCACGAGCCGCGGGGTTGTCCAGGGCTTCTCCGAAGGTGGAACGGCGATCGAACATGGAGTCTCCTTCGTCAGGCGGTCGCGGTGCGGATGGCGTCATCGACGCGGGACAGCACGTCGGGTGGGGTGAACATGAGGGCGGTCGACAGCGGTCGACCCGCGCCCCACACGGTTCCGGCGCGCACCGATTCGGCACGGTCCGGATCGATGGCCGCCAACGTGTCGAGAAGCGCGCGGTACGCGCGCGGGTCATCGATCACATCGGCCAGCGATGCGGCGAGGCCGGGCAGCGGTGGACGCACGGGCGTCGTCTCGGCGTGATACCGCCAGACGTGCGTGCCGGCGGAGACCTCGGCGGGCGCCCCCGGGAGGGAGACCTCCGCGGTGGTGTTCGCTGGCACGACGGCCGTCACGACGATCTCGTCGCCCTCGCGCACCCATGACACCGACGCCGTCCCATACGGCGTCTCGTGTCGGGCTTCGGCGTGCGCGAGTGCCGCGAGCGGCCGCGGGGCGATCCGCAGCCGACGATACCCGGGTGCCGCAGGCGCGAGGCCCGCGACCGAGCGGTGCAGCCAGTCGGCGACGGCTCCCAGCGCATAGTGGTTGAAGGAGGTCATCTCACCCGGATTGACCGACCCATCGGGCAGGAGAGAATCCCAGCGCTCCCAGACCGTGGTGGCTCCCTGCGTCACCGGGTACAGCCACGACGGGCACTCGGTCTGCAGCAGCAGTCGTTCGGCCGCCGCGAGATGACCGGCGGAGGTGAGGGCGTCTGCAACGAGCGGTGTACCGACGAAACCGGTGGCGATGCGGTAGCCGCCCTCCCGAACCAGAGCCGCCAGGCGATCGCCGAGGGCCACGCGCTGCGCAGCAACCGTCACCAGGTCGAACTCGAGGGCCAGTGCGTAGGCGGTGACCGCGTCGCTCATCATGCGACCGGCGGGAGTCACGTACTCGGCGACGAAGGCCGCGCGGGAACGCTCGGACAGCTCCGCGTAACGCGTGGCATCCGCGTCATGACCGAGCAGCGCCGCTGCCTGCGACACCTGCCGCAGCGAGCGTGCGAGGTAGGCCGAAGCGACGATGTCGGAATCAACCTTCGCCGCGCCGGGCTGATCAGCGGGTGCGTCCGGGTCGAGCCAGTCGCCCAGCTGCATGCGGCCGGCCCAGAGCCCCCGATCGTCGGCATCGCGGAGCACGGTGTCGACCCAGTCGCGCATGCTCGAGTACTGCGCCGCGAGCACGGACAGATCGCCGAAGCGGTCGTGCAACACGGTCGGCACGACGGTGGCGGCATCACCCCACGCGGCGGGGGCAGCGCCGCCGGAACCGGCGAAGCCGGGGAGAGCCGCCGGGATCACCACGGGAACCGACCCGCCCTCGCGCCTCTGCTCGTGCCTGAGATCGCGCAGCCAGGAAGTGAGGAAGGCGTTGCAGTCGTAGAGGAAGCTCGCCGTCGGCGCGAAGACCTGGATGTCTCCGGTCCAGCCCAGTCGCTCGTCGCGCTGCGGACAGTCGGTCGGGATCGAGAGGAAGTTGCCGCGCATGCCCCACACGACGTTCTCGTGCAGCCGGTTGACCAACGGGTCCGAGGTCGCGAACCACCCCGACCGGGTCATGTCGGTGTGCAGCACGACTGCGTCGACATCGCCGGGGGATACCTCGAGGCCGGAGATCTCCGCATAGCGGAAGCCGTAGAACGAGAAGCGCGACTCGAGCACGTCGTCGTCCCCGGATAGCTCGAAGGTCGCGGTGGCCGCGGCATTGCGCAGAGGACGAAGGGCCAGCTCGCCGTTCTCGACCACTTCGGCGTGACGGACCACCACGCGGGTTCCGGCGGTCCCCCGCGCGCGGATCCGCAGGCGCCCGACCAGATTCTGGCCGAAGTCGAGAATGGTCCGGCCGTCGGGAGTCGTGATGACGTCGGCGACCGGACGAGCCTCGATCCGACGCACCGGGGGAGCGATGCGCGCTTCGGGCACCGGGACGTTCTCGAAGCCGGGCAGCGCCGCTGCTCCGACACGAGCCGGAGCCCACGACGAGGGTGCGCGTCGGAGATTCTGATGCTCGCCGGCGTAGATGCCGCTGTCGACCACCGGACCATCTCCGGCTGCCTCCCAATCGGCACCCGTCGCGGCAAGCGTCTCGGTCCCACCGTCCGCATAGGTCACCCGCAGCTGCGCGAGGAACGACGGCTGCGTGCCGTACAGGCGGTTCGTGAAGGTGAAGAACCCGTACTTCTCGGTGTACCACGCGCCCGCAAGGGTCGCCGCGAGCTCGTTCACACCGTCCTGAATCAGCGCGGTGACGTCCACGCTCTCGTGCACCAGCCGGTCGCGATACGCCGTCCACCCGGGTGCCAGCACATCGGACGACACAGCCGCGCCGTTGACCGTCGGCTCGGCGACGCCGAGCGCGGTCCAGAACAGCACCGCGCGGGCGACGGGACGCTCGACGGTGAAGGTCGTGCGCACCTCGGCCGGCTGCGCCTCTCGATCGGGGTCAGCGAGCCCGATCGGTTCGGCGATCCACTCGCCCTCGGCGAGGAACCCGGCCTCGACCGGCAGCGGTGAGCTCCACTCGGTCTGCGTACCCGAGTCAGCGGTCGCGCGGACCCGCACCGGCCGGATCTCACCGGCGACGAGCGGACGGAAGGGCCACGCCACCAGCACGCTGTCGCGACCATCGATGAGGATCGTCTGATCGCCGTCGGAGAGCTCCGCGGAGGCCTGCAGCCACCCCGGCTCGACCGACGACACCGTCCAGCTCAGCCGGGGGGTCGCGGTGGCGACCATCGCGGTGTCATCGCGCAGTTCGGCCTTCAGCTGACTGACGTGTGCTGCAGCGTTCATTCGTCGTCTCCCTCCGCGTGCCAGGACAGCAGCGCGATATCGCCGGTCACGGCGTACACGCCGATGACGCGACCGGTGAATGATTCGGCGGTCTCGGAGGACAGGAAGCGCCCGTCGACCTGTGCGATCTCGACCCGCTCACCGGCGATCGTCGCGCCCAGATGGAACACGTCGCTGGTCCGCAGGAAGCCCGCACTCGCCGCGGGCTTGCGCGAGGCGATGTGCAGATCGATGACTCCGTCCCCGGCGGGAACCGACCACTCCTGCACGAGATCGGCGACCACCGCACGGGCGGTCACCGTGCCGCCGCCGACCTCCACCTCCACGTGGAAGCGCTCGTCGTAGCGCACCGCAAGCCCACCGACGCCTGCACTCGCATCGATGCGGACGGTGACCTCGTTGGTCAGGTGCTCCTGCCGTCGGCCGAGGAAGACCGGTCGAGGGTGGTCGAGCGTTCGGCCCTCACCGTGCAGGACGACGGCGTCGGCGCGCGCGTCGAGGTCGGCGAGTGATGCGGGAGTGGCGCGCACGGCGATCCACTCCCCGTCGAGCGCGCGCGTCTCGCCGAAATCGATGTCCACGCGCGTGCCGGGGCGCGGGTTCAGCAGGACCGGATCGATCGCCGGCCAGCCGTCCTCCTCCCAGCGCACGGTGGTGACGAAGCTCTCGCGACCGAGCGCCGAGAAAGCGCGGGTCATGCTGCGGGGTCGCACCCCGAGCAGGACGCACAGCCACTCGTCGTCCGGGCCGACGACCAGGTCGCCGTGGCCGGTGTTCTGGATCGGGCGGATGGTCGATCGGGCGGAGACCAGCGGGTTCTGCGGCGCGGTCTCGAACGGGCCGTCGGGAGCGTCGCCGCGCGCGATGGAGATGCCGTGGCCGCGCTCGGTGCCGCCCTCGGCGATCATGAGGTACCACCGGCCGTTCACGGCATACAGGTGCGGTGCCTCGGGGAACTGTCCGCCCGTTCCCGACCACAGCGAGCGCGGCTCTTCGAGAGCGCGATGGGCGTCGAGATCGACACGCACCTGCTGGATTCCGAGGTGCTGTCCGGCACCCTCGCCGGAGAGGATCAGCCCCGAGAACGTGATGTACACCGTGCCATCGTCCCCCCACGCGATGTCGGGGTCGATCCCGTCGAGAGATGCGGAGCCGTCCTGTTTCAGGATCAGTTCGCCGTCGCTCCACGGCCCTGCCGCATCCGTCGCCGTGAAGTGCAGCATGCCGCGGCCCATCGCATCGGTGATCACGAGATGGAAGACGCCGTCGCGATGCCGGATCGTCGGCGCCCACGCGCCGCCCGCCGTGGGGACCTCGGCCACGGCGAGCTGATCGGAGGTCGTGGCCACATGGCCGATGAGCTCCCAGGTCTCGAAGTCGGTCGAGCGGTGGATCGGGATGCCAGGAAGGTACTCGAACGTGGATGTGGCGAGGAACCATTCGTCCCCCACGCGCACCACCGACGGGTCGGGGTGGAAGCCGTTGATCAGCGGGTTGTAGAGCGTCGTCATGAGAGTGCTTTCCACATCGGGAGATGAATCATGCCAGGAGGCGACCGAGGTCACGGGCGAGCGCCGTGGCGCGCGGGTCCGCGCCGCCGGGCCAGGGGCCGCGCGCGATGGTCCAGGCGAATGTCAAGGCGGTGTCGGGGTCGACACACGCGAACGCGCCCATCGCGCCGTCGTGGCCGAACGCGCGAGGTCCGCCGAAGGGCAGAGCCTGGGACGGCTTCTGGAACACGATCGCGTGCGCGCGGTCGTGCTGATGAAGCACCTCGTCGTAGCCGCGGATCTGCTGCTGCCCGATGATCTCCGTCGTGTCGGCCCCGAGCAGGGGAGCGGCTCCCTCGACTCCGGTCACCGTCACCGCGAACAGTCGGGCGAGGCCCCGCGCGCTTCCGGTTCCCGAGGCGCCGGGGTGGCCGTAACGCCAGCTGGACGGATCCCGTCCCAGGTCCACGTCGCCGCCGGGCGAGGCGAAGACGACCGGGCCGAGCGGCGAGAACGACGGCACGGTCGTGTCAGATACCGGACGCACCATCGGCAGCAGCGTGACCAGCCGATGCTCCTGCGTCTCGGGGAGTCCCAGGAAGAAGTCGATGTCGTGCGGGGCGCGGATCTCCTGCTCGTAGAACTCGTGCAGCGTCCGTCCCGTCACCCGGAAGACGAGCTCGTCGCCCAGGTTGCCGATCGTGAGCGCGTGATATCCGAAGGCGGATCCCGGATGCCAGAACGGCCGGCTGGCCGCGAGACGCTCGGCGGCGGCGTGATGGTCCAGCAGCTCCGCCGTGGTCAGCGCGGGAGAGGTCTGGGGGAGCCCCGCCTGGTGCGACAGCAGCTGGCGCGCGGTGACCGCGGCCTTGCCCTTCGCGGCGAACTCCGGCCAGTAGTGCGCGACCGGCTGGTCGAGGTCGAGCTCGCCCCGTTCGACCAGCAGTCCGATCGACAGCCCGATGGTGTTCTTCGTGACCGAGAACGGGACCGTGACAGAGTCCTCACCCAGGTGAGGTCCGCCCCAGGCATCCAGGACGACGTGACCGTCGTGGTAGGCCGCCACCTGGAAGGAGAGGTCGGCGTCGTGGGCGAGGTAGCCCTCCAGGCGCGCGACGACATCGGAGAGTCGATCGTCGGCGCGCCCCCGGAGGAGACCCGTGAGCTCGGAGTGAGTCACTCCTGCGTCCACTCGACGCGCAGCGGAAGCTCGGCGACCGAGGAGCCCACGGCGAGGGTGTACGTGCCGGGCTCGACGACCCACTCACCGGCCCAGTGGGCCAGGCGGCGGGCGGGGACGGGGATGGTGACCGTCGCCGTGTCGCCGGCCGCCACCTGGGTGACCGCGAAGCCGACCAGCCAGCGGACCGGGCGATCGACGCGGGAGTCGGTGCGCTCGGCGTATACCTGAACGACCTGCTTGCCCGTGCGCTCGCCGGTGTTCGTGACGGTCGCCTCGACAGTGTCGCCGGTGCGGCGGGCCGCATCCCACGACCACTGCGTGTAGCCGAGACCGTGGCCGAAGGGGAACGCCGGCTCGGCCGCGTTCTTGAGCCAGGCGCGGTAGCCGATGTTGATGCCCTCGTCGTAGTGGAGACGTCCGTCGACCGGGGTGACATCGCTCACCGGCACATCGGCGAGGGTCGCGGGCCAGGTGGTGGGCAGTCGACCGCCGGGCTCGGCGGCACCGGTGAGCACATCCGCGACGGCGTGACCGAACTCCTGCCCGCCGAAGTAGCCCTGCACGATCGCGGCGACGCTCGACGCCCACGGAAGCACGACAGGAGAGCCGGCGTTCACCACGACGATCGTGGGAGTGCCGGTGGCGGCGACAGCACGGACCAGATCATCCTGGCGGCCCGGCAGGTCCAAATCGGCGCGGTCGTAGCCCTCGGATTCGACGGCCGAGTTCGTCCCTACGACGACGATGGCCACCTCGGCCGCGCGTGCTGCTTCCGCAGCGCGCGCGATGAGGAGGTCGGGGTCGGTGCGCTCGGGGGCGATGCCGAGGGTCACGCTGAGCGCGCCGTCGATGGCACCGCGGGACTCACGCGTGAACTCGGCGCGGATGTCCACCGCTCGGCCCGCCTCGACCCGGACGGCGGCGGTGACCGACGGCGGGTTCAGGAACGCGGCACCGAGGTCTGTGCCCTCCAGCACGGGAACGTCGTCCAGCACCAGCTGTTCGTTCACGAAGACGCGGCCGGGGTTGGCGCCGGCGAAGCCGAGCTGGATCTCGCCGCTCTCGCTCGGCGTGAAACGGGTTTCGAGAACGACCGTGCGGCTCGCGCCGATCGGAGCGTCGCCGCCGAACCAGACCAGGGCGGTGGAGCGGCGATCCTCGGCGAACAGCTTGGTGCCGTCCGCCCCGAGGAAGGAGACGCGCAGGCCAGGTGCGCCGGTGACCGGGTTCGTGATGGCCCCCAGCGGGATCTCGGCGACGCCCTCCTGCACGACGGCGCCGATCTCGTAGTGCACGTCGGCCGACGCGAACGACGCGCGCAGGGCATCGAGCGGAGAGACCACGCTCTCCGGCAGCACCGTGGCGGAGCCGCCGCCCTGGGTGCGGGCATCCTTCGCGTTGTGGCCGATGATGGCCACGCGGCGAAGCGCGGCGGCATCCAGCGGGAGGACACCGGAGTTCTGCAGGAGCACCGTTCCCTCGATGGCGGCCTCCCGTGCGAACGCGGAGGCGTCCAGCGGGGCGGGAACGATGGCGTCGGAACCCTCCAGCGCGCCCACGCGCTCGGCGAGCAGCAGGATGCGAAGCACCTTGCGATCGATGTCGGCTTCCTGCACTCGGCCGTCGCGGACCGCCGCGACGAGATCCGCCCAGGCGGGAGCGGGACCGGGCATCGCGAGATCCTGCGCGGCGGCGATCGCGTCGAGCGAGCGCACGGCCGTCCAGTCGCTGACGACCACGCCGTCGAAGCCCCACTCGCTGTTCAGCGGGTCTTCCAGCAGCTCGTTCTCGGTCATCGTGACGCCGTCCACCGAGTTGTACGCGCTCATGATCGACCACGCGCCGGCCTCGACCGCACGCTCGAACGGCGCGAGGTAGAGCTCTCGCAGCGCTCGATCGTCGACCTCGACGTCCACCGTGAAGCGATCGGTCTCCGAGTCGTTGGCCACGTAGTGCTTCGGTGTGGCGGCCACGCCGTTCTCCTGCAGCCCGCGGACGTAGGCGGCGCCCAGTTCAGCGGTGAGCTCGGGATCCTCGCTCAGGCACTCGAAGTGGCGTCCACCGAGCGGCGAGCGATGCAGGTTGATGGTGGGACCGAGAACGACGTCGACGCCCTTCCTGCGAGCCTCCGATGCCGCAGCCGCGCCGTAGCGGTAGGCGAGATCGATGTCCCAGGACGCGGCCAGCGCCGAACCCGACGGCATGTTCAGCGATGGTTCGCGCTCGTCCCACCGGGGTCCGCGGACGCCAGCCGGGCCGTCCGAGAGGGTGAGAGCACGCAGGCCGATCTCCGGCAGCGGGGTGGTCGTCCAGAAGTCGGCACCCTGGATGAGCGCCGCCTTCTGCTCGAGCGTCAGCTTCGCCAGGAGCGGGAGGAGGTGATCGGTGGTCGCGGTCATGCTGCGGTTCCTTCCGCGGAGGTCTGCGCGTCGATGAGGGCGCGGCGGTCTGCGCGCCGCTTCTGCTGCGCGTCGGGATCGGGGACGGGCGCTGCCAGGAACAGTCGCTGGGTGTAGGGGTGCTGCGGGCGGGAGGTGACCTGATCACCATCGCCGGTCTCGACCAGTTCGCCGCGGAACATGACAGCCACGCGATGGCTGATGTGGCGGACCACGGCGAGGTCGTGCGAGATGAAGAGGTAGGCGACGCCCGTGCGCTCCTGGATCTCGATGAACAGGTCGAGCACGCGAGCCTGGGTCGAGAGATCAAGGGCGGACACGGGCTCGTCGCACACGATCAGCTTGGGATCCAGCGCCAGCGCGCGGGCGATCGCCACGCGCTGGCGCTGCCCGCCGGAGAACTCGCGGGGAAGTCGACGGGCAGCATCCGCCGGCAGGCCCACGCGATCGAGCAGGTCGGAGACGCGAGCGAGAGCCTCACGGGAGGCGACCCCCCGCGCGGTCAGCGGCTCGGCGAGGATCTGGGCGATCGTCATCGACGGATTCAGCGAGGAGTACGGGTCCTGGAACACGACCTGGATGTCGCTCGCGAGTCCGCGGCGCTCGCGGCGGTTCAGATGACCGATCTCGCGACCCTCGAACGTCACCGAGCCGCCCGTCACCGGAGCGAGGCCGAGAACGGCGCGGCCCAGCGTGGTCTTGCCAGATCCGGACTCGCCCACCAGCCCCATCGTCTCGCCGGGGCGGATGTCGATCGACACTCCCTTGAGGGCGTGGAACGGCTGGGCGCGGAATCCCTTGCCCGGGTAGGTGACGTTGAGGTCGGAGACCTCGAGCAGGGCGGTCATGACCGGCCTCCTTCGGTGGTGGTCGCGCTCACGAGCGGCCCGCGGGCCGGTCCCTCGTCGAGGATCGCGTCGAGCAGCGACTGCGTGTACGGGTGCGACGGGGTGCGCAGGATCGTGCGAACCGGGCCTTGTTCGACGAACAGACCCTGCTGCATCACCGTCACGCGGTCGCAGAGGTCGGCGACGACGCCGAAGTTGTGCGTAACCAGGAGCATGGCCATCTGGCGCTCACGCTGCAGGTCGCGAAGCAGATCGAGCACCTCCGCCTGCACGGTCACGTCGAGAGCGGTGGTCGGCTCGTCCGCGATGATCAGATCGGGATCGGTAGACACGGCGCCCGCGATGAGGACGCGCTGCGCCATGCCTCCGGAGACCTCGAACGGGTAGGCGTCGAACGTGCGCTTCGGGTTCGGGATGCCGACCCGGTCGAGCAGCGCGAGCGCCTTATCGGTGGCGTCCTTCTTGGACAGTCCGAGGTGCTTGCGCAGCGGCTCGATCAGCTGGTAGCCGATGGTGAACGAGGGATCCAGGTTGCTCATCGGCTCCTGCGGGATGTAGCCGATCCGCGTTCCGAGAATCCCGGAGTACGCCCGCTCGGAGGCGCCGGCCAGCTGCGTGTCCTCGAGGAGGATCGAGCCGCCGGTGACCTGCCCGCCACGGGGGAGCAGCCCGAGCACGGCGAACGCGGTCTGCGTCTTGCCGGATCCGGATTCTCCGATCAGGCCGTGCACCTCGCCTCTGCGAATCTGCAGGGAGACGCCGTGCACCACCTCGATGTCGGCACCGCGCGGCTGCTGATACGCCACCCGCAGGTCGTCGATGGAGAGGATCGGTGCGCCGCCCAGGGCGCTCGTGCGCTCATCGTCGGGATGGACGATGGTCTCGCCGATGATCGGCAGCTCCGCCGAGTCCTCGAGCGCGTCGGCATCTCCGCCCGACAGGTTGACGGACGTGGTGACAGCCGCGATCGACCCGGTGGCGGTGGTGACAGCGCGGCGGCGACGACGGCGGACGACGGTCGTGCGCTCCAGGACATCACGCATGCCGTTGGCGAGCAGCGTCAGCGCGATGGACGTGACCGCGATGGCGAGCGAGGGCCAGACCATGAGGAGCGGCTGCTTGTAGATGTTCGCGAAGCCATCGTTGAGCATGCTGCCCCAGGTCGGAACGCTCATGTCGCCGAGCCCCAGGAACTCGAGCCCCGACTGGATCGCGATCGCGATGCCGGTGATGATCGCCGACTGGATGATGATCGGTGCGCGGACCACAGAGAGGATGTGTCGACCGATGATGCGGAGGTCGGACAGTCCCGACACACGGGCCGCATCGACGTAGAGCTCCCCGCGCACCGCGGTCACGGCGGCGTGCACCAGGCGGAAGTACGCGGGAGCGAGCAGGATGCCGAAGATGAACATCGCCAGCCACACGCTGGGGCCGAGCACCGTGCGTGCCGCAAGCAGCACGACCATGCCCGGAAGCGCCATCACCAGGGACGTGACCCACGAGGCGACGGTGTCGAAACGACCGCGGTAGTAGCCGGCGATCAGGCCGGAGACCACGCCGATGACCAGGGCCGTCACGACGGCGACCATGGCGGCAGCCAGCGTGATCTGGGTGGCGGCCAGGAGGCGGGATAGCACGTCGCGGCCCGCGCTGTCGGCGCCGAGCGGGTGCTCGGCGCTCGGGGTGGCGAGCACCAGGTCGAGCGAGGCCAGGTTCGGGTCGAAGGGAGCGATCCACCGGCCGATGACCGCGATCACGGCTACCAGAAGGAGGAAGATCAGCGACACCAGCGCGACCGGACGGCGCACGAGCCGGCTCAGCAGCGAGGTCTTGACGGCGGGCGTCGGCACCGCCGGGGGCGTGGCAATGGCGGTCATGAGAGTCGCACCTTCGGGTTGAGAGCGGCCTGCGCGAGGTCGATGACGAGGTTGACGATGAGCACGATCACGGCGAAGGCGATCACGACACCCATGACGACGGGGATGTCGCCCTGCGTGGTGGCCGACACGGTGAGCTGGCCCATGCCGGGAAGGGCGAAGACCTGCTCGACGATCACGGCTCCGCCGAGGAGGCCGATGAACTGCACGGCCAGCACGGCGAGTGCGGGGCCGCCGGCGTTGCGCAGCACGTGCTTGTAGACCACGCTTCCCGAGGAGAGCCCGCGTGCACGCAGCGTCCGGACGTAGTCGCGCGACATCGCGTCGGTGACGGAGCCGCGGATCTGCTGTGCGACGGCGGCGATCGCGCCGAGCGAGAGGGCGATGATCGGCAGCGTCACCGATGCCAGCCAGCCGGCGAACGACTGGGTGATGGGTATGTACCCGGTGGCTTTGAAGAGGCGCAGGTTGATCGCGAAGATCAGCACCAGGTACAGCGCGATCAGGAAGCCCGGGATCGCGAAGCCGACCACCGAGATGAACTGGACCAGCGCGTCGACCCAGCCGCCGCGACGGGCGGCGAGGACGCCGAGCACGATGGCGAGCACGGCGGAGATGATGGTCGCGCCGATCACGAGGGACAGGCTCACGCTCAGGCGGCCGCCGAGGCTCACGGCGACCAGCTGCCCGTTGAACCACGATCGACCCAGGTCGCCGGCGAGTGCGGAGGTGAGCCAGTCCCAGTACTGCACCACGAGCGGGCGGTCGAGGCCGAGTTCGGTCGACTTCTGGGCGACGAGTTCGGCGGTGGCGTTCTGGCCGAGGATGCGACGCGCGATGTTCGCGCTGTCGAGGAAGAGGAGCCCGAACGTCACGATCGAGATGACGACGAGCAGGACGACGCCGGAAATCACACGGCGGACGATGAACATGAGCATGCTGCGCTCCTGTGTCTCAGAGGAATCGGGATCCGGCCCGCCCGCCGATGCGGGCGGGCCGGACGGGCCGATCAGGACTTCGGCGTGAAGTCGTAGATCGCGGGGTAGGCGTTTGTCGGGAGCACCTTGACCGTGGTGTTCGCGTCCGTGGCGAAGCTTCCCTGCACGCGGTAGAACGGGGCGAACCAGGCCTGCTCGACGATGTACTTGTTCAGCTCCTTGGCCACCGACGCCTGCGTCGCCTCATCGCCGTACTGGATCTGCTTGATGTACTCGTCGACCTTCGGGTCGTCGTAGTGGAACGGGTTGAAGATCGCGGTGGGGGCGATCATGAACTGAATCAGCTGCCAGTCCGGGTTCTGCTCCAGCGCCATGAACGACTGGGCGAACTTCGGGGCGAGCAGGTCGGCGATGAAGTTGTTGCCCGGGTCGGTGTACTCGACCTGAACGCCGATGTCGTTGAGCTGCTGCTCGATGAGCGTGTACGTCGTGGCGCCGAGCAGGGTTGACGACGGCATCGACAGGGTGAGCCCCGTCGCGTACCCGGCTTCGGCCAGGAGCTCCTTCGCCTTCGTCGGGTCGTACGTGTAGTAGTCGTCGAGTGCCGGATCGTAGGCCGCGGACGACTTCGGGAACACCTGCGTGGTCACCGTGCCGTTGCCGAGCTGCAGCGCCTTCAGCAGACCCTCGCGGTCGAACGCGTAGTTGAGGGCCTGGCGGACACGCACATCGGCGAGCGCCGGGTTCATCGTTCCCGCGCGGTCGAGGAGCAGCAGACCCTGGAAGTCGAGCTCGTTGGCGTTCACTGTCCAGCCGGCGCCCTCGACCTCGGCGAGGTTGTCGTTGCTGGCGAGCTTGACGCCGTTGGCCTCGCCGGCCTTGATCGCGTTGAGCGATGCGGTGGCGTCGGCCAGCACGTTGATGACGAGCTTGTCGTAGTGCTGTGCGTCCGGGTTCCAGTAGTCCGGGTTCTTCGTGTACGAGT
The DNA here is from genome assembly GCF_050990725.1 of Microbacterium gorillae. Taxonomy (GTDB): domain Bacteria; phylum Actinomycetota; class Actinomycetes; order Actinomycetales; family Microbacteriaceae; genus Microbacterium; species Microbacterium gorillae_A. The sequence continues at coordinate 3,893,018 of NZ_CP158844.1, read as the reverse complement.
AGCTGGTGCCGGTGACGGTGGCGGCGGTGTCGAGGATGTAGGGGCCGGAGCCGACGGGGTTGGTGGCGAGGTCGTCGTTGCCGAGCGATTCGCCGCTGGCGACCAGACCCGGGTCGCGTGTCAGGTAGTTCAACAGCGCGGGATCGGGCGCGCCCAGCGTGATGACGACGGTGGTGTCGTCCGGAGCCTCGAAGCTCGTCACGCCGGCGAAGTAGTTCGCGTCGGGCGAGGTGCCCTCTTTGAAGCGATTCAGGTTGTCGACGACGACCTGCGCGGTGAGCTTGGAGTCGTCCGAGAACGTCACGTCGTCGCGGATCGTGAGCGTGAGCACGGTGTTGTCGTCGTTGTACGACCACTTGGTCGCGAGCCAGGGCTCGATGGTGCCCTCGGGGGTGGCGAGAAGCAGGGTGTCGAAGACGGCCTGGTAGTACGGGGCGCGGTTGCCCCATTCGGCACCGGACGGGTCGAGGGTGGTCGGGGCGATGATCGCGCCGAGGGTGAGGGTGCCGCCGCTTCCGCCGCTCGAACCGCCCTCGTCGGCTGCGCTGCCGCAACCGGTGAGAGCGAGAGCTGCGATGGCGATGGCGGCTGCTGCTGTGGCCTTCCAGCGGAACATCTTTGGTCCCTTCATCGGTGGGCGATACCCCTGCGGATCGCCTCTGTCGAGCGAAGCTAGCAGCAAAAACGAGTGGGCACTAGCTTTTTGGAAGAGAAACCTAGTGCTTCTTAGAATTTCGTTATAGAACGGTTGTGAGGAGTATCCCGAAGCCCGCGATGCCGCGGGCACCTGGGGTACGGTGACAGCGATGACGAAGGCAATGACGACCACAGCACCGCGGCGAGCGCGCGGAGAATATGCCAAGACGAAGGAACGCCGCGAGGCGATCCTCGATGCCGCGCTCGAGGTGTTCGCCGAGGGGGGCTATCGCGCTGGTTCTCTTCGCGAGGTCGCTCAACGCGTGTCGATGAGCGAGGCCGGACTGCTGCACCACTTCCCGAACAAGGTGGCGCTGCTGCAAGCCGTGCTGGATCGACGCGACGAGATGTCGCGCAAGCTGGTGCCGATCGAGGGGGACGACGGCGCTGCGCTGCTGCGTGGTCTCGTTCGCCTCGCCGCGCACAACGCATCTGTGCCCGGTGTCGTCGAGCTGTTCTGCACGCTGTCGGCGGAGGCGACGTCGCCCGACCATCCCGCACACGCCTATTTCGTCCGCCGCTACAACTACACGCGCGACAACATCACACGCGCCTTCGCCTCGCTCGCCGCCGTGAACCGCGTCACGGCGGGCCTGACCCCGGAACGCGCAGCGATCACGTTGATCGCCATGATGGACGGTCTGCAGGTGCAGTGGCTGTTGGACCGGGATGTTGTCGACATGGCGGAGACTCTGCAGCGGTTGATCGCGAGCTTCGTCGACATCGACTGGGACGTGGAAGACCCGCCCGCCTGACCCGAGGAGAGACATGATCCGCATCCCCTTCCACGACGGATGGAGTGTCGGCCCGAAGCTCGGTGCGTTCGAATCGCGCACTGCGGCCACCGCCTCCGTTCCCGTCACGCTCCCGCACGACGCGCTGCGCAATCTGCCGCGTTCCGCGGAGAGCGGGCAGGGCGTGCACGCGGGGTACATCCCGGGTGGCGTGTTCGAGTACGCCCGCAGCTTCGACGTGCCCCGCGAATGGGCGGACAAGACCGTGCGCATCGAGTTCGAGGGCGTGTACCGGGATGCGACCGTGTTTGTGAACGGCGACTTTGCCGCGCACGAGCCGAACGGCTACACGGCGTTCGTGGTCGATGCCGATCCCTTCCTGCGCTTCGGGGAGGAGAACACCCTCACGGTGGAGGCGCGCGTTCACCGCGACAGTCGCTGGTACACCGGCGGCGGAATCTATCGGCCGGTGCATCTCGTGGTCGCCGATCCCGTGCACATCGCCCTCGACGGCACGACGGCGACCACCACGGATATCGACGCCGACCGAGCGATCGTCGAGATCGCGACCATCGTCGAGAACGGCACCCGTCACACCGCCACGCGGAGGGTGCGCTGGTCGATCGTCGATGCCGACGGCGCCGCGGTGGCGACAGGTGATGCGCCGATCACGGTGCTCCCCGGTGAGCAGGCCACCGCGCGGCTCCGGGTGCCCGTTGCGCAACCGCGCCTCTGGGGGCCCGACTCTCCGTACCTCTACCGCCTGCGCACCGAACTCACCGACGCTGCGGGCGCAGTGATCGACGAGGACGAGACCCCCCTGGGTATCCGCCGGCTGCAGCTCGATGCTGCTCGCGGTCTCCGAATCAACGGTGAGACCGTTGACCTCCGTGGCGCGTGCATCCATCACGACAACGGTCCGCTCGGCGCGATATCGGTGGCGGATGCGGAGCAGCGCCGCGTGCGTCGGCTGAAGGAAGCCGGGTTCAATGCGATCCGCAGCGCTCACAATCCCGCCAGTCGTGCGCTGCTGGACGCCTGTGACCGCGAGGGCATGCTCGTGATGGACGAACTCACCGACGTGTGGACGAAATCCAAGACGGCGTTCGACAGCTCGATCGGCTTTGACGAGCGCTGGCGGTGCGACGTCGCTGCACTGGTCGCGAAGGACCGCTCGCACCCCAGCGTCGTGCTGTACTCGATCGGCAACGAGATCCTCGAACTCGCGACGCCGCACGGCGCGACGTGGAGTCGGCGCCTGGCCGAGGAGTTCCGTCGCCTGGACCCCACTCGATTCGTCACCAACGGCATCAACGGGATCATCGCGAACCTGGGTCACCTCGCCGAGATCGCCGCCGCCGATCCGAACACCATGATGGCCGACATGGGCGAGCGGATGGCGCTGATGAACGCGTCTGCGTTCATCACGGATTCGATCGAAGAGTCGGCGGCCGTCCTCGACGTCGTGGGCTTCAACTACGCCGACTCGCGCTACGACCTGGACGCGGAGCTGTTCCCGAACCGCGTGATCGTGGGGTCGGAGACCTTCCCTGATCGCATCGCCTCGCTGTGGGCGGACGTTCGGCGCCTGCCGCACGTGATCGGTGACTTCACCTGGACCGGGTGGGACTACATCGGCGAGGCGGGGATCGGACGCGTGGACTACACCGATGCACCCGGCTACGAGCCGACCGGCACCGCCGGTCCCTTCCCGTACCTCCTCGCGGCCTGCGGTGACATCGACATCACCGGGCATCGACTCCCCGCATCCTTCTACCGCGAGATCGCGTACGGCCTTCGCACCGAGCCGACCATCGCCGTGCACCGCCCGCAGCATCACGGCCGTCCCGTCGCGAAGACGCCGTGGTCGTGGGATGACGTGGTGTCGAGCTGGAGCTGGGATGTGGCACCGGGCTCACCGGTCACGGTCGACGTCTATGCGGACGCGGAGGAGGTCGACCTGCTGCTCGACGGTGTGTCGATCGGTCGGTCCGCGGTCGGATCGCCGCGTGCACTGATCGCCCGATTCGAGACGACGTACCGCCGCGGTGAGCTCACCGCTGTCGCATATCGAGACCATGTGGAGATCGGACGCTCGTCGCTGCGGTCCGCCGCGGATCCGGTGCTCGTGGTGCGAGCGGAGCACGCGGAGATGGCGGCCGACGGGCTGGGCTATGTCGAGATCGCGATCGCGGACGCCGACGGAGTCCTGCTCTGCGATGCGGACCGCCTCGTCTCCGTCACCGTGTCCGGCGGATCTCTGGCGGGGCTCGGCTCGGGGCGAGCACGCACGGAGGAGTCGTTCGGGGCTGATGCCGTCACCACCTTCGACGGACGAGCGCTGGCCATCGTGCGCGCTGATCCCACGGCAGACCAGGTGCGCATCAGCGTGACCGCCGACGGCCTCGGCTCCGCGGATGCCGTCATCGGCGTCCGCTGAGCCCAGCGGCGCTGCCCCCGATATCATCGCGGTGTGAGCCTGCCTGATGACGCCATCTCCGAACGCACCAGCATGGGGCGTGGGATGGACGTCATCTCGTGCCTCGCTGACATGTCGGCGGCCGGGGAGCAGGGTGTGTCGGTTCAGGACATCGCGCGGGCGCTGGAGCGGGATCGGTCGCAGATCTCCCGCACGCTCGCCGCGCTGGCCGAGGAGCAGCTCGTCTCGCGCGGCTCCGACGGTCGCTACCGACTGGCGTGGAGCTGGTACGCCTCGGCGGAGCAGCTGGTGGAGCGGCGACTGCGCGTCGAGGGTCGCACCATTCTCGACGAACTCTCGGAGAGCGCGGGGGAGGCCTGCTTCCTCGGCGTGCTCGAGGGCGATGCCACGGTCACGATCGTGGAGAGCGTGCCGACGGCTGCCCGATTGATCGGTTCGTGGATCGGGCGCGCCTACCCGGCCTTCTGCAGCGATGCCGGCCAGGCCGTGCTGTGGGACGCGTCGGACGACGAGGTCCGCGGAGTGTTCAGCCGCACCGAGTTCCGCAGCGCCGGGCCGAACGCGGCCACGTCCGTGGACGAGTTCCTGCGGCGCCTTGCGGCCTCACGAGAGCGGGGTTACGCCATCGTGGCGGAGGAAGCCGAGCCCGGTCTGTACTCGGTATCGGCACCCGTCTGGGACTTCCGGGGCGAAGTCATCGCCGGCATGCAGATCGTCGGGGAACGTCGGCGACTGGAACCGCGGTCCCCGGCCCTCGGGGAGGCGTGCGCTGACGCGGCGCGTCGTCTGTCAGCGATGCTCGGTGCGCGCGAGAGCTGATCTCACGAAGCCTGGATGAGTCGGCTCAGGTGCGCGGCTGCACCGCGTACAGCGCTCTGGGCCTCCTGCGTGCGTCGCTGCGAGAGCTTGCCGGCGCTGATCCCGATCGACACCACGATGCCGCGGTGGTCGCGGATCGGAAGGGCGAAGTCGCGGACGCCCTCGACATACTCGTCGCGGGCATCGATGATGCCCGATCCGCGGTCGCGGTCGAGCAGTTCCTGAAGCTCGTCGACGGAATGCGCCGCGCCGGGGCCGCCGACGCCGACGAACTGCACGCCTGCGAGGAGCGTGTCGAGACTCTCACGCGCGTGGTCCCACAACAGCGCGCGGCCGGGGCCCGTGCACCAGATGGGCGTCAGGCTTCCCGGACGCAGGTAATCCGCCGAGACCCCGGGCCCCTTCTCCGTGCGCAGCAGGATCGCAGCCGGCCCATCCGCGGCGACCAGCTGGGCGGATACGCCCAGCGTGGACGCCAGCACCCGCAGACTCTCCCGCGCCGCTCGCAGCCACGGCCGGCTGAGCGCCCCCGCGGTGCGGAAGTACCCGGTGCCGGCCTTCAGCACCGCGGCTTCGTCACGATCGAGATAGTCGAGTTCGCGCAGTTCACGAGTCAGGCGTGAGACGCGACTGCGCTCGATGCCGGTGGCCTCAGACAGTCGTGAGGCGTTGTGACCCTGCCGCCCCGATCGCTCCTGGGCCACGGCCGCTTCGAGCAGCGCGAGTCCCTGCAGGAGTGAGGACGGGGGTGTCATTGGTGGATGCCTCTATCGGATCGCGGGAGTCGGCAGGTTCACGACGACCCGCGGGTTCAGTCGAGCCCAAGCGGCGTATGCGGTGGCGGCGATGCTGCCGCTGTCGCGTTCGATGTCCGCGGAGCGTATCTCCGCCGATCCCTGCCGCCCGTACAGTACCACTTCGTCACCGATGCCAACCGCGGGGACGTCGGACACGTCGATCACCAGGCTGTTCATCGCGAGGCGGTCCACCACCGGCACTTTCCGCCCGTGAACCAGGGCGTGACCCCGGCCGCCGAGCGTGCGCGGGTAGCCGTCGGCGTAGCCCACGGGTACGACGGCCAGCCGGCTGGCGCGGTCCAGTCGTGCCATGCGGTCGTATCCGACGGTCCGACCCGCGGGGTACGGATTGATCGCCGCGATGCGCGACACGAGGCGCATCGCGGAGCGCAGTTCCGGAACGGGTGCCGACGTGTCGCCATAGAGCGCGGCACCGATTCGGACCAGGTCCATGCGCGACTCGGGGACGGTCAAGGCGGCGAAAGAGGTGGCGCTGTGCAGCTCGACATCCGCCCCGGCACCCAGCATCCGAGCGGCAGAGGCGGCCTGCCACCGGAACGCTGCGGTGCCGGCGCGGACATCGTCGGCATCTTCGCACGGGAAATGCGAGCAGATGCCAACCACCGCGAGCTCTGGACTCGCGGCGATCTGTCCCAGCAGGGCGGGCGTCTGCGCGTCCTCCGCGTCCATGCCGTCCCGGGTGAGGCCGGTGGAGTTGAGCGAGATATGGACGCGGATCGGGCGCCGGAGGGTGCGGGCGGCGGCGGTCACGACGCGTGCGTGATCACCGCCGCCCAGCCACTCCTCGATGCCGAGTTCGCCGGCCTCCTCGATCTCCTCGCGCAGCGCCACGCGGACGCGCAGGATGCGCCCCGTGAAGCCGAGTCGCCGCGCCTCGGCGGCCTCATCATTCGAGGTGATGCCGATGATGTCGACGCCCGCCCCCATCAGAACCGGCAGGGTGGCTGAGATGCCGTGCCCGTACGCGTCCGCCTTCACCACGCCGCAGAACCGGGTCGTCTCGCCGAGTCGGCTCCGGACGATGTCGAGGTTGTGGGCGATGGCTCCGGCGTCGATCTCGACCCAGACAGGAGTGGCGGCGCTCATCAGCGCGACAGGTCGGACGCCGGCTGCTCCGCGTCGATCGGGGCTTCCTCCGACAGGACGGTGACGGGCTTCGCGCCGCGACGACCATAGCGCCACCAGAAGTACAGGTAGCAGAGACCCACGAACGGAACGCCGAAGTACAGTGCGGCGACCTGGTTCGGGTCGAAGGCGATGGCCACGAGCGAGATCGACAGCAGCACGAAGGCGACGATCGGCAGCACCGGATACAGCGGCGAGCGATACGCCAGCTTCGTGACGTCACCGCCCTCGCGGACGAAGCGGCGGCGGTGGAAGAACAGCGACGCCACGATCGACATCCACACGGCCACCACCGCGAAGCCGGCGATCGACACGAGCACGAGGTAGACGGTCTGCGGCGCGATCACGCTGGAGACCAGCGAGACGAGGCCGAGGCCGAGGCTCACCGTCAGGGCCACCAGCGGGATCCCGCGCCGGGTGAGACGACCCAGCACCGCCGGGGCGTGCCCTTCTTCCGCCAGCGAGAAGAGCATCCGCGCGCAGGAGAACAGGCCGCTGTTGCCGGCCGAGAGCAGCGCGGTGATGATGACGAAGTTCATGATGTCTGCGGCGTAGGGGATGCCCACGTACTCGAAGACGTCGACGAAGGGGCTGCTGGTGAGGCCGGCGTCCTCGTAGGGCAGGATGGCGGCGATCACGGTGATCGATCCGACGAACAGGATCAGCAGACGGAGCACCGTGGAACGGATGGCCTTCGGGATGTTCTTTCCCGGATCCTTGGTCTCGCCCGCAGCCACGCCGATCAGCTCCGACCCGCTGAACGCGTAGAAGACGGCGAGAGCGGTCACGACGACACCGGCGATGCCGCCGGGGAAGAGTCCCTCGGGGGTGACGAAGTTGCTGAACAGCGGGGCGGCGGGGTGCTCGGTGGACAGCGGCGTGAATCCGAAGATGGCCATGGCGCCGAAGACGATGAGCGCGACGATCGCGACCACCTTGATCAGCGAGAACCAGAACTCGGCCTCGCCGAACACGCGCGCCGAGATGGCGTTGATGCTGAACAGCCCGACGGCGAAGATGAGGCACCAGACCCAGACGTCGACGCCAGGGAACCAGCGCTGCATGAGGATGCCGGCTGCGGTGAACTCCGAGCCGAGGGCTACCACCCAGCACAGCCAGTACAGCCAGGCCGTAGCGAAGCCCGTGGCAGGACCGATGGAGCGCGACGCGTAGATGTGGAAGGCGCCCGAGACCGGGTAGGCCAGGGCCAGCTCACCGAGGCATGCCATCACGAGCCACACGACGAACGCGCCGATGAGGTAGGCGATGATCGCGCCGAGGGGGCCCGCTTGACTGATGGTGTAGCCGGAGCTCAGGAAGAGGCCCGAGCCGATGACGCCGCCGAGGGCGATCATGATGAGGTGTCGTGCGTCCATGGATCGCTGCAGACGTCGCAGCGGCACCTGGGTGGCGGTGGTGTGAGGGAGGGCGTTGGGCAGCGCACTCTGTTCGGGCAACGGGCTCATGATTTCTCGCAATCGAGGAGGAGATCAGGGTGAAGGCCTGTGCTAAATCATCACAACTTTGTGTCAATGGTGCACGTGGCGTGTCGGCAGATTACCTGCGCCGGGTGAGTGACACAAGCGAATCCGCAGAATCCGACACCGTCGGGGGTGATTCGAGCAGACCCTCCGTCAGATGGTCGAATCGGCATCCGCCGTGAGCGATCCGACAGGCGCGCACGGACGCGATCACCGGAGAGGCTGAGCCAGTCCTTCCCCTGATCCTTCAAAGGAGCCCGACGTGAACCGTCATGACATTGCACTGATCGGCTTCGGCGGCGTGAACCGTGCGCTGGCGCAGATCATTCTCGATCGCGGTGACGAACTCGCGACCGACCTCGGCTTCGCCTTGCGCGTGGTCGCCATCACCGATCTCCGACTCGGGTCGCTGATGCAGGCCGACGGTATCGACCTCGCGCACGTGTTCGCCATGACGGACGGCGAGACCTTCGCCGGCATGTCGGGAGGCGCGGCTGAGCCGCAGAACGAGTACGTGATCCGCAACACCACCGCCGACATCGTCGTCGAGGCCACCTTCACCAACCCGATCGATGGCGAGCCGGGCATCTCCCACGTCCGTGCCGCACTGGAGAGCGGCAAGAGCGTTACCACGACGAACAAGGGTCCCGTCGCCCTGGGCGGGGTCGAGCTCAACCGCCTCGCCGCCGCGAACGGCGTGACGTTCCAGTACGAGGGGTCAGTGGTGAGCGGCACCCCGATCCTCCGATTCGCATCCGAAACCCTCACGGGTCTGCAGATCAACGCGGTCGAGGGCATCCTGAACGGCACCAGCAACTACGTGCTCGGCCAGATGGAGTCGGGGATGACCCTGGAGGCCGCGGTGACGGAGGCGCAGGCGCTGGGATACGCGGAAGCCGACCCGACGGCCGACATCGAGGGATCGGACGTGCAGTTGAAGGTCGTCATCCTCGCCAACGAGATCCTGGGCGCGAACCTCACCACCGCCGATGTCAGTCGACGCGGCATCTCGGAGCTCTCGGCCACCGACATCGTCGAGGCGGCTGCGCAGGGCAAGCGCTACAAGCTGATCGGATCGGCGTTCCGCAACGCGGCGGGCGGCGTCACCGCGAAGGTGGAGCCGATGGCGCTCCCGCTGACGCACCCGCTGGCGAGCATCAGCGGCCCCACCAACGCCGTGTCGTTCGACACCGATCTGCTGGGCACCGTGACCGTCTCCGGTCCGGGTGCCGGCCGAATCGAGACCGCGTACGCGCTGCTGTCCGACATCATCGCGATCGACGCGCACCAGCGCGCGCAGGTGGAGGTCTCCTCGTGAGCGACGTGGTGAGCGCTCCGGCCTACCCGGACCTCGTGGTCACCAACCCGTTCGACGGCGCGACCATCGGTGTGGTGCCGCAGTCCGGACCCGACCAGCTCGACCAGATCCTCGACCGCGCTCGCACGGGGCTGCAGCGTTCGCGCGCGCTGTCGCGCTTCACGCGGCACGCGATTCTCGATCGCGCCTCCGCGCTGCTGCGCGAACGTGCGGAGACGGCCGCCGGTCTGATCGTCAGTGAGGCGGGCAAGACCATTCGGCAGGCGCGTCGCGAGGTGGCGCGCGCCGTCATGACCCTCTCGCTCTCCGCCGACGCCGCCCGATCCGATGCGGGCGAGGTGATTCCCTTCGACGCGTTCGAGGGATCCGAGAACCGCCGCGGCTGGTTCACGCGTGAGCCGCTGGGCATCATCGTCGCCATCACCCCGTACAACGATGCGCTGAACCTCGTCGCGCACAAGCTGGGCCCCGCGATCGCGGGGGGAAACTCGGTCGTGCTCAAGCCGTCCCAGCTGACCCCGCTGACCGCGCGGTTCCTGGTGAACCTGCTCGTCGACGCCGGCCTGCCGGAAGAGGTCGTAACCGTCGTGCACGGGGATCGCCACCTGGCGCAGGCTCTCATCTCCGCGCGCGAGGTGCGCATGGTGTCCTTCACCGGCGGCTTCGCCACGGGCGAGGCGATCGCGCGCTCCGCCGGTCTGAAGAAGCTCGCGATGGAGTTGGGTGGCAACGCTCCGGTCATCGTCTTCTCCGACGCCGACATCCCCGCCGCGGTGGACGCGTGCGTGTCCGGCGCGTTCTGGGCGGCCGGCCAGAACTGCGTGGGAGCACAGCGCATCCTGGTGGAGCGCTCGGCCTACGAGGAGTTCCGCAACCTGTTCGCGGTCCGCACCGCGGCGCTGAAGGCGGGCGATCCGTGGGATGAGGCCACCGACGTGGGTCCGATGATCTCCGTCGCCGCCGCGGAGAGCGCTGAGCGGCTGGTCGCCGACGCGGTGGCTGCCGGTGCCCGCGTGCTCGCGGGTCAGCGCCGGGAGGGCGCGGTGCACTGGCCGACCGTCGTGGAAGGCGTGCCGTTCTCGTGCGAGCTGTGGGCGGACGAGGCATTCGCGCCGGTGGTCGTGCTGACGCCCTTCGATACGGAGGAGCAGGCGATCGCGCAGGCCAACGAGATCGACTACGCGCTGCACGCCGCCACGTTCACGCGCGACCTGGGCCGCGCGCTGCGGGTATCGGAGCAGCTGGAAGCTGGGGGAGTGATGATCAACGACTCCTCCGACTACCGCATCGACAGCATGCCGTTCGGCGGTGCGAAGTACGGCAGCATGGGCCGCGAGGGTGTGCGTTTCGCCTATGAGGAGATGACCCAGCCGAAGGTCGTCTGCATCAACGCCTGACGAGCGCACGAGCCCGCGCCCGCGAGCGGATCGCGGGCGCGGGCTCGCGTGTCAGCGTCGATCGATGGCCCGGGACAGCGACACGGACGTCACGGTGTCGGCGACACCGGGCAGTGCGGCGATCTGCTCCCAGATCTGCCCGACGCGCTCCATCGAGTCGGCCTCGATGGTCACGAACAGGTCGTAGGCGCCCGAGAGCACGTCGCAGCGCGTGACCTCGGCGATGCCGCGGAGCGCATCGATCACGTGCTCGCCACGCATCCGATCGGCGCGATAGACCATGACCATCGCAGTGACGCGGGGGCGGGAGGCGTTCCCGCGCACCACGGTGTAGCCGGCGATGACCCCGTCGCGCTCCATGCGCTCGATGCGCTGGCGCACGGCGTTGCGTGACAGGTGCACCTGCGTCGCCAGCGTCGCCATCGATACCCGGGCCCCTGCGCTCAATGCGGCGAGCAGGTGCTGGTCGATGTCGTCCAGATTCGATGCGCCCATTTCGCTCCGTGCGTTATTAGCAATTGCAAGTGTTAATCGCACACGTTATCGTAGATCCGCGATGTCGTCCACAGCAGATGCCATCGCCCAGTGGAAGGTAGGAATGCAATGTCGCAACGACCGGACCGCCGACGGGCCGAGACCCTGTCGGACCTCAGCCTCGCCGTGCACGCGGGCAATCGCATGGACTCCACGAAGGCGCTGCGCACGCCTCTCGTCATGGCGAACTCGTATGAGCTCCCCGACGACCCGAGCGAGATCAGCTGGTCGGCCACAGCGCCGGGCCTCTACACCCGCAACACCGGTGTGAACCAGGCGGCGCTGCAGGACAAGCTCGCTGCCCTCGACGGCGGGGAGGACGCCGTGGTGCTGGCATCGGGTGTGGCGGCACTGCACGCGGTGTTCTTCACGCACGTCCGGGTCGGCGATCACGTCGTCGTGGGGGATGTGACCTATGAGGCCACGTGGCGGCTGTGGACCGAACTCCTGCCGCAGCGATACGGCATCGAGGCGACCTTCGTGGATGTCGGCGATCTTGACGCACTGCGCGCGGCCATCCGTCCGAACACGAAGCTCGTGTGCATCGAGGCCATCGCGAATCCCACCACCAAGGTGGCGGACGTCGCGGCGATCGCAGAGATCAGTCACGCCGCCGGCGCCATCCTCATGGTGGACTCCACCTTCACCCCGCCGCCCTTCTATCGTCCGATCGCTGATGGGGCGGACCTGGTCGTCCACTCCCTGACCAAGTACATCAACGGTCACGGTGACGCGATGGGCGGTGCGGTCATCGGCACGCGCGAGCTCATCGAGCCGATCAAGGCGGACGCGATGGTGGATGTCGGCGGGATCATCTCGCCCTTCAACGCCTGGCAGATCCATCGCGGTTCGGTGACTCTCCCGCTGCGCCTCGCCCAGCACCTGAAGTCGGCGCTCGCCATCGCCGAGTTCCTCGAGAGTGACCCCCGGGTCGCGTACATCTATTACCCGGGCCTGCCGTCGCATCCGGACCACGAGCTGGCCACGCGGCAGTTCGGCGGTCGTGGGTACGGGGGGATGATGGCGTTCGCGGTGGTCGGCGATCCCGAGACACAGAACCGATTCGTCGCGAATCTCCGACTCATCACGTCCGGCTTCTCCCTCGGGCATGATGATTCGCTGATCGTGCACACCGGGACCGAAGGCGGGCGCGTGGCCACGTATCCGCTGCCGTTCCGCACGCTCGGACACCTGCGGCTCTCGGTCGGCATCGAAGACACGGACGATCTGCTGGCCGATCTGGCGGCGGCGCTCGATGCGACGTTCCCGTCGCACGTTGTCGCGCCGGCAGGGGAGACGGTGTCCGCGTGACCCGGCGTTCCGTGATCGTGCTCGATGGGGGGCTCTCGAACGCGCTCACGGAACGCGGTCATGACCTCACCGACGACCTGTGGACCGCGCGTCTGCTGCGCGACGCCCCCGGCGAAGTCGCCGCCGTGCATCGCACGTACTTCGAAGCCGGCGCCCACGTCGCGACCACCGCGAGCTACCAGGCCAGCGTCGCCGGGTTCGAACGTCACGGCATGATCCGCTCCGAGGCGGAAGCACTCATCAGGCGGAGCGTGGTGATCGCCCGTGGGGTGCGGGACGAGTTCGCCGCCTCCGCAGGCGATGGTGTGCCCCGGCTCGTTGCCGCCTCCGTCGGTCCCTATGGTGCGGTGCTCGCGAACGGAGCGGAGTACCGGGGACGCTACGGACTGACTCGTGCTCAGCTCCGCGATTTCCACGCGCCCCGACTCGAACTGCTTGCCGGTGCGGAACCGGACATGTTCGCCTTCGAGACGATTCCCGATCTGGACGAGGCGGCCGTGCTGGTCGCGCTCGCGGATGAGTTCGCGATTCCCGCGTGGCTGTCCGTTACCGTGTCGGGAACCGACCTCCGTGACGGCAGGCCCGCCGCCGAGGCCTTCGCGCTTGCAGCCGGCCACGATGTGATCGTCGCCGTGGGCGTGAACTGTTGCGCACCGGCGGACGTGCTGCCCGCGGTGCGTTCGGCGATCGAGGTGAGCGGCAAAGCCGCCATCGCGTACCCCAATTCGGGGGAGACGTGGGACGGCGATGCCCGTCGCTGGTTCGGTTCCTCCGCCTTCGACCCGTCGCTTCCGGCGTCGTGGGCCGACGCCGGTGCCACGTTCATCGGCGGCTGCTGTCGCGTGGGCCCCGCCAGCATCGCCGCGATGGCCCAGGCGCTCGGCGAGTAGTCAGTTGCGCCGCCGTAACCGCATCGTGAAGGCGGTGGCGGCGAGGGTGATGACCACGATGCCGTAGCCGACGCAGACGGCGTCAAGGCCCACCACTCCGACCAGCATTCCGGCGATGACCGCCGGGACACCGAACGCGAGGTAGGCGAGCAGGTAGATGACGGCGAAGGTGTCTGCCCGTGCGTCGGCGGGGATCTTCGGCGCCAAGGATGCGACGACACCGGCGAACGCGGTGCCGAAGCCCATGCCCGTCACACCTGCTGCCACGAGGTAGAACGCGAGCGATCCCGACCGCAGGGCGATGAGCGACAGCAGGGTTCCGATGGCGAGAGCCGCGGTGCCGAACAGCACGGTGGATCGGGCCGAGACCTTCCGCAGCGCGAGCGCTGTGAGCGCTCCGACTCCGGCGAGCAGGGCGACGGCGAGCCCCTGCCAGAGATGAGCCTCGCCACCGAGTTCGGTGCGCACGATGTTGGCACCGAGCGAGAGGAAGAGGCCACCGGTCGCCCAACCGGCGATCACGGCGGGCGCCGCGCGCCAGAAGTCGGCGCGGATGGGAGCGGGGATCGAGAGCCGGAGACTCAGTGAGCCCCACGCGCCCGGCCGGAGCGGCGCGGTTTCCGGTGCCAGGAGGAACAGCGCTGCCAGGACGATGTAGGCGGCCGTGAGCGGAGCGAAGACGTCGAAGAGCGGTGCGCTCGTCAGATCCAGCACGATGCCGGACACCAGTGCGCCGGATGCCAGTCCGATGCCCGGGCTGAGCGAGTTCCAGAGCGCCGCGATTCCCGGCCGGCCGGCAGGTGCCAGATCCAGCGCGGCCGCGGAGAGTGCTGAGATGAGCAGTCCGCTCGCGGCACCCTGCAGAGCGCGCGCGAGAATGAGGAGCAGCACGGTCTCGGCGTGCCAGAACAGCACCATGCTGGCAGCGAGGAGGAGGAATCCGGTGATGGCGACCGGTCGACGACCAACGTGGTCCGACAGCGACCCGGCGGTGAGCAGGGTCAACAGAAGGATGACCGCGTAGACCGCGAACACCGCACTGATCACGCTCGCATCGAAACCGATCTGCTGCGCCAGCACCGGGTAGAACGGTGATGGCGCGCTCGCTGCGAACATCATGACGATCTGCGCGACGATCGCGAGTGCGAAACCGAAGCGACGGCGCTGCGACAGGGCGGCGTCGGCGGTCACCAACCGTGGTGAGACGATGGGCTCAGTGGTGGTCATGGCGGGCTCCTCAATGGTTCGAAGAAGATCGAACTATCGGAGGCTACTCGCCTTCGTGCAATTGTTCAACTATTCTCGAACTATGCCTGGTGACCTTCCGCACCCTGAGCTCTCCGAGATCCAGCTCACAGATGTGCTCTTCGCCCTCAGCGATCCGGAACGTCTCGCCATCACCCGCCAGCTCGTCGGTGGTCCGCTGGATATGGCGGCGTGCCACGCCACCGACCCGAACCTCCCGAAGTCCACGAAGTCACACTTCATGAAGGTGCTGCGGGAGGCCGGCGTCATTCGCAACGAGCCGAACGGGCGCCGGCGGATCCTCACGCTGCGGCGTGAGGATCTCGACGAGCGCTTCCCCGGTCTTCTGGACGCTGTGCTCAACGCCTAGGTTGCGGCGTGTTGCGTGGTCAACCCGCGTTGACCACGCCCTCGAACAGGCCGATGTGATTGCCATCGGGGTCAACGATCACAGCCCACGCGCTGGTTTCGGTGATCGGCTGCTTGGCCTGCGCAACCGTGGCTCCCGCCTCCTGCGCCAGCGCGATCGTCTCGTCGATCGAGTCCACCTCGACGTAAGACCGCGGCTCGACAAAGCCCTCGCCACGCGGCGCCAGCCCACCGCCAGAGATGCCGTTCGGTGCCTGCCACATGGGGTAGTCCTCGAACCCGGGGATCTCCGCGATCTGCCAGCCGAAGAGCTTGGAGTAGAACTCCGCTCCGCGCTTCAGATCGCTCACCGGGATGTCGATGTGAGTGATGTCTCCGTGCGCCATGATGCTCCCTTTCGTCGTGTTGACGACGCCAGTCTGAACCTGGTCTCCGACACTGGCAAGAGTCGAGTCAGCGACGGTGATGGTGCGCGATACAGCGACGCTCTCGGACCTGCATCTTCGCCGGTCCCCGGCCGGGGTTCCATCTGGCTGCAGAGACTGCTAGTCCGACGCTGCTGAGGCGATCAGCTGAGCGGCCTCGGCGGGCGAAAGGTCGGTCGTGTCGACAACGTCTGCCTCCTCGCGAAGCCACGTGTCGAACGCCTCGGCGTAAGGGTCGAGATGGCTCATCCGGAACGTGGATGCGCCCAACTCCGTGTCTTCCTGGATTCGTCGACGAAGCGTGTCTTGGTCTGCGTGCAGCACGAAATGGCGCACAGGGATCCCATGCAACGCGAGGCCGCCGCTGATCTCCCGCCAATAGGACTCGACCAGCACGGTCATCGGCATCACGAGAGTCCCGCCCGTGTACTCGAGAATTCGGCGAGCAGTCTCAACGACCAGCGGTCGCCAGGGAGGCCAGTGCTGGAAGTTGCCCATCTCGGGCAACCCCGGCCGAACGTCCATGAGCGTCTCGCCGACCTTCTCGGCATCGAACACACGCGACCCGGGGATGAGTTCCTGCACCAGGGTGCTCGTCGTCGTCTTGCCGACGCCATGCGCGCCGTTGAGCCATACGATCAC
The DNA here is from genome assembly GCF_050990725.1 of Microbacterium gorillae. Taxonomy (GTDB): domain Bacteria; phylum Actinomycetota; class Actinomycetes; order Actinomycetales; family Microbacteriaceae; genus Microbacterium; species Microbacterium gorillae_A. The sequence goes on along the minus strand of NZ_CP158844.1, from coordinate 3,876,774 downwards.
GGACTCGATGCTAACGAACGGGCTCCGGAAGCCCGACACTCGGTGTTCAGCGCCGAGTGAAGACCACGTGCGTGGTGCCGGATTCGGCGACCTCGCTCGTGACGTCGTAGCCGTCCTCCAGCCCGCGCAGCCCCTCCCAGATCGACTCGCCGCGCCCCAGGACGATCGGCGCGATCGCGAGGTGGAACCGGTCGACGAGTCGCGCCTGCAGGAACTGACGTGCCGTGCGAATGCCGCCGCCGACACGCACGTCACCGCCGTTCGCCGCTTCGGTCGCCCGCGCCAGCGCGTCCTCGGCGGTCGTGTCCACGAAGTGGAACACGGTCCCGTTGTCGAACGAGATCGATGGGCGCGGTGTGTGGGTCAGCACGAAGACCGGAACGTGGAACGGCGGCTCCTCTCCCCACCAGCCCCGCCAATCGGGGTCGTCACCGTGGTCGTGGAGACCGAACATCCCGGCTCCCATGACCTCGGCGCCGAGGTCTTCGAAGTACTGCTGGGCGTACTTCTCGTCGATCCCCGTGGTTCCGGCACCGCTGGTGTCACCCAGCACGCGGGCTCGGAACGTGCGCGTGGCGGTGTAGGCCGAGACGAGGCGACCCCAGTCCTCACCGAAGGGGTTCTCCGGAGTCTGGTCGGTGGTGGTGGCGTATCCGTCGAGGGACACGTTGAGGTCGATGCGCACTGCCATCGTGATGCTCCTTGGTTCAGGCGTTCGCGGGGTTGGTGGCTGCGCCGTCCAGCCAGAGCTCATCGGACGCATCGGCGTGCACGCCACCCGATCCGACGTGCTTGTCGCTGATCTTCGGGCCCTTGGTGATCACGTGCACGAGAGCCATGCCGTACCCGCGGGAGAGATCGTAATCCTCCTTGAGCCACTCGAGAATGGGCGTGGCCTTCGTGCCCGCACCGAAGCCTCGCTCGGTGGCGAGCTCGATGAACTGGCGCGGGGTGAGACCGGTCTTGGTCTCGATGTTGTCGAGATATGCCTGGAATGACATGTGTTCTTTCCTGTCTATCGGTCAGTCGAGGTTGGTCTGGATGATGACCGGCGAAGCGTGGATGCAGATGAGTCGCATCGTGTCGGTGCCGGTGTTGAGGAACTGGTGCGGGACGAAGGCCGGCGCGGTGACGGTGTCGCCGGCGGAGGCCTCGATCGTCTCGTCGCCGACGAAGAAGGTGGCGCTGCCTTCGATTACCACCCACGTCTCGGGGTAGGGGTGCCAGTGGCGTCCCGAACCCTGGCCCGGCTGATTGTCGACGTAGAAGTAGGAGACGGCGGCACCGTGGTCGCTGCCCTGGAATCGCCTGCTGTTGCCGGCACCGATGCGGATCTCTTCGGGGGAGACTCGCGATGCCGCGGTGGGCGTCTCGATCATGTGCGCTGCTCCTTGTCCGTTGCTGCTCTCACTCTTTCGCTCGCCGGACGCAGACCGTAGTGTTTCGATGTGGATCGAAACATGCCCCGCGAGGGGGTCGAGCATCCCGACCACCGGGTGGACTTCCGCCTCAGTGCGGGAGACATCGAAGCCGTCCGGTTCGGGATCTCGCCGGGACACGAAGCAGCGCACGCGGTGCGCGCGCTGCTGCGTCCCGCCCAGTTTCCGCTGCAGTGGGGCTGGCTGAAGCGCGTGCGCGATCACGTGCCGCGCGAGGCGTTCGGGTTGCTGGCCCAGGTGATCGGAGCCGACGGCTACATGCCCGACTTCCTCACGGCCGACCCGCGGTGGGACATGACTCCGCAGGCGGAGTTGGCGGCACTGCGGTCCGCGCCGCTCGCGGGGATGGTGGTGGACCTCGACAAGATGATCGTGCGTTCGGTCGGCGAGCGACAGGAGATGCTGCGACGAATGCGGGCCGATCCGGAACGGGCGCGGGAGCGCATCGCCGACGCCTGGGAGCAGGTCTGGGAGGCGGCGATCGCCCCGTTCTGGGGTCCATTGGAGCGGCTGCTGCGCGCGGACATCGCGGTGCGGTCCCGCGTCGTGGCCGTCGACGGACTGGCCGCGATGGCTTCGGGATTGCACCGAAACGTGAGGTGGAACGACGGTGCGGTGAGTGTTCGCCTGCGCCGCCACAGTGAGGATGTGGACTGTCGGGGCAGCGGGCTGGTGCTGGTGCCGTCGGTGATGTCTTCGTGGGGCTGCATGGTGATCACCGAGCCGCCGGCACAGCCGACCCTGTTCTATCCCGCGCGCGGCGTGACCGAGGGATGGGCGCGGGAGAGCGGGGACATCGCGGACTCCCTGAGCGCGCTTCTCGGTCCGGTGCGAGCGGGAATCCTGCTCCGCGCCCACGTCGCGCGCACCACGTCGCAGATCGCCGCCGATGCGGACGTCGCCGTCTCCACCGCCTCGCATCACCTGTCGGTGCTGCGGGGCGCCGGACTGCTGATCAGCACCCGCGAGGGTAACCGCATGATGCACCTGCGGACGCCGCTGGGGGAGGCGCTGGTCGGCGCCGGACTCTGAGGCGTCAGGACCGTGGGGGAGCGTCGTCGTGCGATGAGCGCAGCACGAAGCGATCGAGCACGAAGGTGATCGCGAAAGCGCCGAAGAACACGATCGCCGCGGCGATGACGGCCACACCGAGAACGTGGATTGTCAGCAGCACGGTGGCCGCGGTGAACACGGCGAGGCCAGTGGGGATGGCCAGTACCGCGGTGCTCGGCCGTTCATCCGCCTGCTTCGTCATGTCCCCTCCTGATCGCGCTCTCGATCGTACGCCTCGGGCCGTATGTCGTCGTGTTGTTGCGCACGCACCGCCCTACTCGATGTCGGACCCCGCTGCGAGAATGACCGCATGAAGCTCTCGGTGCTGGTGGATGCGGCGGCGGAGGTCGCGGCGACCTCCTCTCGACTCGCGAAGATCGATGCGCTCGCGCGTCTCCTCGGGCAGGCCGCGGGTGATGAGATCCCCATCGTCGTGGGGCTCCTGCTCGCGTCCCCGCGGCAAGGTCGGCTCGGCGTCGGATGGCGCGGGCTCTCCAGCCTTGATGTGGGCCACACCGACGAATCGACCCTCACCGTCGACGACGTCGATCAGGTCCTCGAAGCCCTCGCGCACGCATCCGGGGCCGGATCGGTGAGCAGACGCACCGACCTGCTCACGTCGCTCGCATCACGCGCAACGGCTGACGAATGGGAGTTCCTCAGCCGCACCATGCTCGGCGAGCTGCGCACCGGAGCGCTCGCCGGTGTCCTGCTTGATGCGATCGCCCGCGCGTCGGGGCGTGCGGCGGCGAGCGTGCGGCGCGCGGCGATGCTGTCCGGTGACCTCGGCGAAACCGCGGTGATCGCCCTCACCGGAACCGAGGAGGATCTCGAGGGGGTCGGCCTGCGCGTGGGGCGTCCTGTGCTGCCGATGCTTGCGGCTACGGCAGCCACGCCGAGCGCCGCGCTGGAGCTCACCGGCCGAGCCTCTGTCGAGTACAAGCTGGACGGCGCCCGCATTCAGGTCCACCGCACGGGTGACGAGGTCTCCGTCTACACGCGCAATCTCGCCGACATCACCCATCGAGTTCCGGAGATCGTGGACATTGTTCGCACGCTGCCCGCCCACGATCTCATCCTCGACGGCGAGACCCTCGCGCTCGATGAGGACGGCGGTCCGCGCCCGTTTCAGGAGACCATGTCGCGCTTCGGAGCGGACGCCGCTCGTGACCTCGCGCTGCGGCCCTGGTTCTTCGACCTGCTGCACGTGGACGGTCGCGACCTGATCGACGAGCCCCTATCCACGCGTCTGCAGGAGCTCGACAGAGTCGTGGGACCCTGGCGGATGCCGGGGAGCGTCACCGAAGATCCGGATGCCGCGGAGGACCTCTCCCGCGAGGCGCTGGCCGCCGGTCACGAGGGCGTCGTCGTCAAGGCGCTGGACTCCACGTACACCGCGGGCCGACGCGGGAAATCGTGGGTGAAGGTCAAGCCCGTCCTGACCTATGACCTTGTCGTTCTCGCGGCCGAGTGGGGGTCAGGGCGGCGGAACGGCATGCTCTCCAACCTGCACCTCGGAGCCCTGGATCCGACGGGGGAGTTCGGCGATCCGGGTGGTTTCGTCATGGTCGGCAAGACCTTCAAGGGTCTCACCGACGAGTTGTTGCGCTGGCAGACCGAGACGTTCCCCACGCTCGAGACTCACCGCACCCCGTACGCGGTGTTCCTGCAACCCGAGCTCGTCGTCGAGATCGCGATCGACGGCGTTCAGCGGTCACCCCGTTATCCCGGCGGGATCGCCCTGCGCTTCGCGCGCGTGAAGGGATACCGACCAGACAAGTCGGCCGCGGATGCCGACACGATTCAGACTCTGCGGGCGCTCCTGCGCGAGTGAGGAGGGGGACCCGCCTAGACCAGGTGAGCCTCGCTGGTGCGGACCGCGTCGAGAGCAGCCTCGGCCAGGTGTACGGCGCGGGCGCCGTCCTCGGCCGTAACCACGGGGTCAGACCCGTCGCGCGCGGCGAGCGCATCGCGCAGCTGCCGGGTATGCGGATCCTCGCCGGGGATGCCGGACACGGGGTCGGTCGAATCACCAGCAGCGCTCGGCCAGGTCAGTGTCCCGGCGGTACCGTCGATCACGAAACCCGCGTGGAAGGGCCGCGGTGTCCCGGTCCAGCCGCCCTCGATCGTGCTCGTGAGACCGTTGTCGTGCTCCAGCACCAGCCGGGCGAGATGTCGCCGTCGGACGGGATCTGAGTCTTCCGTCCCTGAGATGCGGACGATTCGCCCGAGCATCCACTCCGCGATGTCGAGGTCGTGGATGAACAGGTCCATGACGGCACCACCGGAGGCAGCGTGGTCGTGGAACCAGAGGGCGTCCGGCCCCTCCCCGATGCGGGTGAAGGCCGCCGAACGCACGGTCCCGATCGTTCCCGCTCGCAGAGCATCGCGCGCCTGCGCCCATGGCGCCATCGCGCGCACAACGTGAGCCGGATACAGCAGCACGCCGGCCTCGCGGGCTGCGGTGACCAGCGCGTCGGCCCCCGCGCCGGTGCGTGCGAGCGGCTTCTCGCAGATCACGTCGACGCCGGCGTCGACCGCGGCGATCACGTACTCCGGGTGCGTGAGGGTGGGTGAGGTGACGTCGAGTACCTGCACCCTGGCGAGGAGCTCCGCGAACGAGGACGCCGTTCGGGTGCCGTGCGCTGCGGCGAACTCCGCGGCGGAGCGGGGCGACCAGACGACCGGCTCCACCCCGAGTTCCCGCCACGATGCGAGATGCCGTACCGCCATACTGCCCGTGCCGACGATGCCGACCTCGATGTCCGACGTCATGTTCCGCCTCCGCACTGATCACACGCTCGTGATGACATGATCCCGGATCGCCTGTCCTGTGCCCAATATTCCACGCGTCGCACGCTGACGTTATGCACAGGCTCGTCACGAGGTTGTTCGCATTTCCTGCGTCGCGGCTGCGCGCGCCGGACTTCCCCGCGAGGATAGCCGTATGTCCACGAGCAAGAAGCGCCGCCGCACACCGTCCGCCGCGATGCCAACCTCCCTTGCGCTGAACGTCGCGCGGCGGGGTTTCGAGCGCTGGCTCGCCTCGAGCGACGACGTCATCGCCGACGCTGGACGCGCGACGCTGCTGAGTGTGGAACTGTTCCGGCTCACTGAGCGCGCGCAGATCAGTCTGTTGGAACCGGACACGATCGACGACGCGATCAGCCTTCTCCTTGACGCGGACGAGCACGGCGACGAGCTTCTGGACATCCTGCACGACTACCTGCATTTCCGAGTGGAGACGGCAACCGATCACGCAACGTTCGTGGCGTGGGAGGCTGCCCACACGCACTACGAGAACACGGTGGAGGAGCTCGATCCGGGAGTTCCCCCGGCGGTCCAGGAGGCGATGGATGCGGACGCGCTGTTGGATCCGGACGTCCGCCGGGACGCTGTGTCGCGGATCGTTCCCGTCGCTCAGGTGGCGTCGCTGCTGGAGTGGATCGGCACGGGACGAACGGTGACCACGACGGGATCGCTGCGCCGGGTCGACATCCGGCCGGTGGCCGCACTCCTGGGCGTCTCGGCGGTCGGCGGTGCCCGCAGTGGTGTTGATGCCACCGGCGCACGCGTCGTACAGACGATGTGGGATGTCCCCGAGTTAGGAGCGTGGTGGGAAACGCTGCTCATGTGCCGCCTCATCGAGGTGGCCGGAACGCGGCTTCGGCCGGGAACGGCAGCGCTCGAATGGGAACAGCCCGGCGCGGAGGCGGCGGAGGCGGCCGAAGCCGTGGCGATGTTCTTCATCGTGAACCTGCTCAACGCCAAGGGCCCGACCGCAGCCTACGCCGCTGTGTGGGCGGGAGTGCGGGCGCTGGACCCGTCGGCACCTGTGCCGGCACCGTCCGGTGAGGTCGAACGGCTTATGGCCGAATTCGCGCGCGAGGACATCGCGAAACTGGCGCGATGGAACATCGTGACCACCGACAACGCCGGGCGGGTGACTGTTCCGATGGCGTTGCGCGGGGTGTTCGCGCGAGCGTTGACCTTCACGATGGCAGTCGCAGATCGGAACGCGAGCCTTCTCGACGACGAACCGCACGCGGATAACTTCTCCGACGGCATCCCTCCGCTGCGGGGCCGTCCTGGAGGGCCCGATGTCGTCCATGTGCCCGGCATGGCGGCGGACATGTTGGCGAAACTCGCCCCTCTCCTCGCCGAGGACGGCGTCGATGTCGACAACATCGCGGACATCGACGCGTTCCAGGACGCGCTGACTCGCGCCACGGAGCGCTACAACCTCGAACTGCAGACACCGATCGGCGCTCAGCGCGAGAGTGCATTGCAGACGCTGCGGACCTTCACGATCGACACTCATGAGGGATTCGACGCCGACACGTGGACCCTGGCCGAGGCCATTCCGCCCGAGAGTGAGTCCGACGCGGCCACTGTGGCGCAGGTGATCGGCACGGGGGCTGGACTGCTGGATTCCTGGGGCATCACACCGCCGTTTCTGCTCACCATCGCACGGGTGCCCGCGCCGATCTGGGCAGAGTCCAGCCGTCGTGCGGTACGAGACGTGCTGCGGCGAGCCGCCGATCGCGGCGTCTTCGACGCGACGGGCGAGCTGATCGTGCAGTACGGCGGGGAGGTGACGCTGCACGCCGTCCTGGTGGCGGTCGCCACCACCGTGATCTCCTTCGCCGCTGCCGAGAACATCGAGGTGACCGACGCCGTCACCCGCTATATCCGCTGAACCACCGCCCCGAGTCAGAGAGCGCGCAGAGGACGGACGTAGGCGTCGCCGGTGCGGGAGCGCCCCGAAGCGGACACCGTGAAGCGGATCACATCCGGCAGGTAGCGATCATCGCTCGCCTCGAAGATGCGGCCGTCGGCGTCGTGACTGATGCGTCGCAGACGCAGGATGGGGGAGCCGATCGGCACCTGGAGGAGCTCGGCATCCACCTCATCGGCGGCCACCGCGTCGATCTCATGGTCGATGGAGTACGACGGATGGCCGCGCTGCTCGAGGTACTCCGTGATGGAGACGGTGTCGAGGTCCACGTCGAACAGAACCCGACCGACATCCTCGAGGAACGTCAGACGCTCGAGCATGGCAGGGCGGCCGTCCAAGTGACGCAGCCGCAGAACGTCGACGATCGGGGCGCCGGCGTCGACGCCCAGCAGCGCCGCCTTCTCGGCACCCGCCCGGCGCAGCGAGACCTCCTGTGTATCCGCCCCTGGCACGGCGCCGATGCCCTCGGCCCAGCGCGTGAACGGGATCGACACGTCGACCGCCTGATTCGGTTTGCGTGAGGTGACGCGCGCCGGACGGCCCCGACCGGTCTCGATCAGCCCCTCCTGCCGCAGCGTCAGCAGGGCATTGCGGATGGGGCCGCGGGAGGTGTTCCACTGCTGGGCGAGCTCCGCTTCGGTGGGCACATCCGCGCCGGGCGCGAGCAGGCCGGAGAGGATGCGCTCGCGCAGCTCATCCGCGATCTGCTTGTACACCACTTCGGCCATGCCGCCATCCTATGAGCCGCCCCGCCCTCTCACCCGTCCCGGGTTGTGCTCGCGGGCGTCGTTCACCCGATCGACAGTTAGGTGAACAAGTCGGGAACTGTTCCAAGATAGGTATACATGTGGCGATCGAGCGTGCCAGTCTGTCCGAGGTTCCATCCGTCACCGAAAGGCAATCATGAACCTCCGTGCAACCAAGGCGCCCCTTCTCCTCGCGGGCGCCACGCTGCTCGCTCTCGGCCTCGCCGCCTGCTCCGGCGACGCCTCGGCCTCACCGGCCACCGACGGCGCAGCCACCTCCGCAGAGGGTGGCTACGCGATCGACGCCAACACCCTCGTCTTCGGCGTCGTTCCTGACTCCGCCGCCACCCAGACCAACTACCAGCCCCTCATGGACTACATCGCCCAGGAGACCGGTAAGAAGGTGGAGTACCACGAGTCCACTGACTACGCCGCCCTCATCGAGGCCGCGATCGCCGGCAAGGTCGATGTTGCCTCCTTCTCCGGCTTCACCTACGTGACCGCCACGAACAACGGCGCCAAGCTCACGCCGATCTCCTCCATCGTCACCAAGGAGGGCCAGGAGCCCGGCTACTACTCCGAGGCCATCGTTCCGAAGGGCTCGGACATCAAGACGATCGCCGACATGAAGGGCCACAAGGTCTGCTTCGTGGACCCGTCCTCCACCTCCGGCTACCTCTTCCCCTCCTACAACCTGCTGAACGCGGGCGTGGACCCGGAGAAGGACATCACGCCGGTGTTCGCGGGCAAGCACGACGTCTCCGTCGCGAAGGTCGGCGAGGGCAAGGAGTGCGAGGCGGGCTTCGCCGAGGACAGCGAGGTCGCCAAGAGCGACAAGGTCGAGTCGATCGACCAGACCATGGTGCCCGGCGCTCCGCTGGTGTACTCGACGACGCTGCCGAAGGAGACCTCCGACAAGCTCGTCGAGATCCTCTCCGACGTCACGATCGACCAGATCATCGACGCCGGCATCACGAGCGCCGACACCGAGGGATTCCGCAGCGTGTTCTACGAGACCAAGCCGGTCGACGACGCGTATTACGACCTGATCCGCGACATCTGCAAGAAGACCAACGCGACCCAGTGCCAGGCCTGATCCGACACCACCGGATCCGCACGAATCACGAGAGATAGAGCATGAGCGACGCGGCGACCTCCCCCTTGATCGAGGCCACGAACCTGACTCGCGTCTACGGCGCCACCACGGCGCTGGATGACGTGAGCCTCACGATCGACCGCGGCGAGATCGTCGTGCTGCTCGGTCTCTCCGGGTCCGGCAAATCCACCCTCCTCCGGCACCTGAACGGCCTCGAGACCCCCACGTCCGGGTCCGTCCAGGTGCTGGGGGAGGAGGTGCCCTCCCTCTCCGGTCGCAAGCTGCGCTCCCTGCGCTCGCGGGTGGGCTTCATCTTCCAGCAGTTCGAACTGGTGCCCTCCCTCAGCGTGCTGGAGAACGTGCTCACCGGCTCGCTCAGCACCGTGCGCGGACCGCGCCTCGGGCTCTTCTCGTACTCCCGTGCCGCGAAGCTCGCGGCTCTCGGCCACCTCGATCGTGTGGGACTGCTCGATCGGGCCTACCAGCGTGCCGACACCCTGTCCGGCGGGCAGCAGCAGCGCGTCGCCATCGCCCGCGCGCTGATGCAGAACCCCGAGGTGCTGCTGGCCGACGAGCCGGTCGCCTCGCTCGACCCGGAATCCAGCGAGCAGGTCATGGGGCTCATCCGACAGATCGCCGCGGACGACGGACTCACCGTCCTCTGCACCCTGCATCAGGTGGACCTCGCGATCTCGTGGGCCGATCGCATCGTCGGCCTCCGCCACGGCCGGCTGGTGCTCGACCTCCCCAACGAGGGCCTCACCAAGGCTCAGGTCATGGAGATCTACGGCCGCGTCGCCACCACCACCGCCGAGCTCGCCGCGGTTCAGACCGAACTCCTCGGCGGCGAGCTCGCGTCGGAGTCCGTCGCGTGAGCACCACCACCGCGCCCGCGTCGGTGCGCCCGAGCACCACGGCCAGCGTCGCCGACCGCGCCCCGAAACGACCGATCAGCCCCGAGCGCATCTCGGCCGCCATCACGCTCGTGGTGATCGCCGGTCTGGCCGTCGTCTCCCTGGCCGAGGTGAACATCTCGATTCCCGGCATGCTGGCGAGCTGGTCGAACGCGGAGCACTTCTTCACCCGCGTCGGATCGCTCTCCTTCCCTGAGTTCGGCGACCTGCTCGGACAGATCGCTCTCACCCTCGGTCTCGTGCTCTCGGGAACACTGCTCGCGGCCGTCATCTCCGTTCCCGTCGCCTACCTCGCGGCGGCCAACACCACGCCGTCCGCAGCCTGGCGCGGCATCGCCCGCTTCATCGGCGTGTTCACCCGTGCTCTGCCGGACGTGGTGCTCGCGATGGTGTTCGTCCTGATGTTCTCTCTCGGCGCACTGCCCGGCATCCTCGCCATCGGCATCCACTCCGTCGGCATGATCTCCAAGATGTTCGCCGACGCGATCGAGCAGATCGACGAAGGGCCGCGCACCGCGATCCGCGCGGCCGGCGGGACGAAGCTGCAGCAGTTCTCCGCGGGCATCCTGCCGCAGGTGCTGCCCAGCTGGATCGCCACGGTGCTGCACCGCAACGACATCAATCTGCGCGGATCGGTCGTTCTCGGCTACGTGGGTGTGGCGGGCCTCGGTCTGGAGATGTCCTACGCCTTCAAGTCGCTCAACTACGGGCTGGGTCTCGGCATCGCCCTGGTGATCTTCGTGCTCTGCGTGGTGATGGAGATCGTCTCCTCCTCCGTTCGCGCCGCGATGCTCGGTCGCGCTGCGACCCAGCGCACGTGGGCTGATCGGGTCGTCGCGCGCTTCCGTCGTGGCACTCCGGTTTCGCCGTCCGTCGCCAGCGCGCCCGCCTGGGCGGCCAGCCCTACCACTGCGCTGCGCCGCCCGTGGACCGCTGTTCGCGTGCGCAACGTGGCGGCGGGGTGGATCGCGGTGGCGCTCATCATCGCGGGCGTGTGGGTGTGCCAGATCACGTGGAGCGACTTCCTCACCGTGTGGGCGCGCATCCCCGAGGTGGCCGTGCAGTTCTGGCCACCCAACTTCGGTGCGTACGGCTTCGACACGATGCTGGAGGCGATGCGCCAGACCATCGCCATCGCGCTCGCGGCCACGCTGTTGACGTTGATCCCGTCCGTGATCCTGGGTTCCCTCGCGGCCCGCAATGTCGCCCCGAACTCCGCAACCCGTGGTGTCGCCCGTTTCCTGATGGTCGGCATCCGCGGCATCCCGGAGCTGATCCTCGCCATCGTGCTCATCGTCATCACCGGGCTCGGCATGCAGGCCGGCACCATCGCGCTCGCGGTGGGCGGCATCGGACTGCTCGGTAAGCTCCTCGCCGACTCGTTCGAGGAGGTCCGTCGCGGTCCCGAGCTGGCGCTGGTGGCCACGGGCGCCACGCGCCTCCAGGTCTACGTCGGCGCGACGGTGCCGCAGGGCACGCGCGCCATCATCGGGCACGTCTTCTACCTGCTCGACACCAATGTGCGCGCGGCCACGATCCTCGGTGTGGTCGGCGGCGGTGGCGTCGGCTACTACCTGCTCAACGCGAGCCAGGGTTCGAACTACGGGATGGTCACCGCGATCGTCCTCATGATCCTGATCACGGTGCTGGCCATCGAAGGAATCTCGATGTGGATGCGGAAGGTGTTCCGATGAACCGCTCTTACGACGTCGCCGTTGTCGGCGCCGGAATCGTGGGCCTCGGAGCCGCGTATGCCGCGGTGCGCCGTGGTCAGCGGGTGATCGTGATTGATCGCTCCGCCGAGCCGAACGGCGCGACGATCCGCAACTTCGGACACCTGTGCATCGGCGCGCAGACCGGTCAGGCCCGACGCTACGGCGACAAGGCCCGGGACATCTGGCTGACGCTTGCCCGCGAGGCGGGATTCTGGCTGCGCGAGTCGGGAACGCTCGTGGTGGCCCGACACGAGGACGAACTGGCGCTGCTGTCAGCGGCGGCAGAGGCGGGCGGCATCGACATCCTGTCGGCGCGTGAGACCGAGGAGCGCATTCCCGTCGCGCGGGCACCGCGGTGGGCGGTGCCCACATCCGCACGGATCTACAGACGGACCCCCGCACGGCGGCCGCGGCGATTCGCCGCTACCTGGCGGATCGGGGCGTGGAGTTTCTGCTGCGCACCTCCGTCGGATCGGTGTCGGAGGGCCGCGTCACGACGTCACGCGGCATCATCGACGCCGGACTCGTGGTCGTCGCGGTGAACCATGACATCGATCAGCTGCTGCCCGAGCTTGCGGAGGCGGCGGGTGTCCAGCGCTGCGGCCTGGACATGCTCCGCACCCGCATCGAGCTCCGGGCGCCGCTGGATGCGCCGCTGCTCACCGGCTGGTCACTCACCCGCTATGGGCGATTCGCCGCCCTTCCCCAGGTCGTCGCGGTGCGCGAACGTCTGCACACCGAGCGTCCCGACCTGGCTGCGCTCGACCTCAACCAGATGTACACGCAGCTGCCCGACGGCACCCTCATCGTTGGCGACACCCACGTGCGAGCAGGTAGCATCGCGCCGTTCCAGCCGGAGAGCGCCGCCGACCTTCTGGTCTCCGAAGCCGAGGCGTTGTTCGGTGCGCCGCTCCGTGTGATCGAGCGCTGGCAGGGCGTGTACGCCAGCGCTCCCGAGGACTTCCTCGTCGACACCACTGTTCCCGGCCTTGCCGTGCTCACCGCGACCACCGGCATCGGCATGACCACCGGTCTCGGTCTCGCGGAGACCGCTCTTGCCCCTCTGCTTCCCGCCCCGGCCACGGCCTGACGGCACTCACCCCCGCTGCGAAGAAGGAAACATGACAAGCACCCCCATCGAACTGATCGTCCTCGACATGGCGGGCACCACGGTGCGCGACGATGGCGTCGTCGAGCGCGCGTTCCAGCGCGCCGCGGAGAGCACCGGCGTCGCGGCCGACCTGGACTGGGACGCCGCGCTCCAGTACGTCCGCGACACGATGGGGCAGTCGAAGATCGACGTCTTCACTCACCTGGCCGGTGGCGACCGCGTGAAGGCCGAGGAGGCGACGGCGGCGTTCGAGGCAGCGTACGCCGACCTCATCGCCACCGAAGGCGCCGAGGCGATTCCCGGTGCTGAGGACCTGTTCCGCGCGCAGCGTGCCGCGGGGCGCAGTGTCATCCTGACCACCGGTTTCGCGCCTGTCACGCGAGACGCCATCATCGACGCGCTGGGGTGGCGGGAGCTGATCGACGGCGCGCTGTCTCCCGTCGACGCCGGGCGCGGCCGTCCGTACCCTGATCTGGTGCTCACCGCCGCACTGCGTGCACGGGTCTCGTCGATGTCCGCTGTCGCGGTGATCGGAGACACCGCCAGCGACATCGGCTCGGGCACGTCCGCGCGGGCGGGGCTCGTGATCGGCGTCACCAGCGGTGCTCACGATGCGGCCGTGCTGGCGGGCGCCGGTGCTGATGCAGTGCTCGGCTCGGTCGCCGAGATCCGCGACGTCCCCGCGCTGGCGGTCTGACGTGGCGGCATCCGTGCCCGCCGCTGCCGTGCTCGCGCCGGCATCGCCCATGACCGACGTCCGGCTGGCCCCAGCCGCGCTGGCGAAGGTGTGGATCGGGGAGGGTCGCCCCCACGAGACCATCGCCGTGCCCGGCGTGGTGCTCGCCGCGGGCGAGGTGCTCGTCCAGGTGGAGCTGGCCACCGTCTGCGGCTCGGACGTGCACACGGTCGCCGGCCATCGCGCCGCCCCGATGCCGCTGGTCCTCGGTCACGAGTACGTCGGACGAATCACCGCCCTGGGCGCTGAGGGCGCCCGCACCATCGACGGCAGTCGCCTCAACGTCGGTGACCGTGTCACCTGGTCGATCTTCGCCGCCTGCCGTTCATGCGACCGGTGTCGCCGCGGGATGCCGCAGAAGTGCCGCGCGCTGCGGAAATACGGACACGAGCGTGTCGAGGCGCACTGGGAGCTGACCGGTGGGTTCGCCACGCACGTCCACCTGCGCGCGGGCACCGCGATCGTTCGGGTGGCGGAGGAGCTTCCGGGTTCGGTGCTGGCTCCGGCCGCCTGCGGCACGGCGACCGCGTGGGCGGCGGTGGCGGCGCTCGACGACGTCGTAGACCTTGACGGCGCCGTGCTGCTGATCAGCGGTGCCGGACTCATCGGTCTGACCGCCACGGCGATCGCGACCGAGCGTGGTGCGCGGGTGGTCGTGAGCGACCCCGATCCCCGTCGTCGCGAGCAGGCGCTCCGCTTCGGTGCCGCCGCGGTGCATGCGCCCGGGGAAGATCTGTCGGACGTGATCGCCGGATTCTGCGAGAGCGAGGTGCATGCCGTGCTGGAGGCTTCCGGCGCCCGCGCGGCCGTGCTCGCGGCGTTCGACGCTGTGGCCGTGGGCGGTGCGATCGCCCTGGTCGGCAGCGTCTTCCCGACCGAAGCCGTGCCGTTGGATCCGGAGCGCATCGTGCGCACGTGCCTGACTATGCGCGGCGTCCACAATTACGCACCGCGCGACCTGGTCGATGCGATTGCTTTTCTGCGTGGCGCGGCGGGGCGCTATCCGTTCGAAGAACTGGTCGGCGCGGTGCTACCCCTGTCTGAAATCGACGATGCGATCGCGCTCGCCCGCAGCGGCGAGCATGTCCGCGTCGGCATCGATCCGCGGCGCTGAGCGGGCGTCAGACCTCGTCGCGCCAGGAATGTCGGGGCTCGTAGCCGAGCATGCGGCGCGCCTTGTCGATGGACAGCAGCGTCGTGTTCTCGCCGATCTCACCGTGCACCGGGACGTCGGGGAAGACAGCCTCGAGCAGTGCGGAGTTCGGCGTTGACATCACGGTGTCCGCCGCCGCGATGATGTAGGCGTTCAGGCCCGGGATCGCGGCTTCGAGTGCGCGTTCCACCGCCTGAGCACCGTCGCGGGCGTCGATGTAGCCCCACAGATTCCACTTGCGCAGGAGCGGATCCGCGTCGAAGGACGGGAAGCGCGCGTAGTCCTCCGGAACCATGACGTTGGAGAAGCGCAGTGCCGAGATCGAGACAGCCGGGTTCCAGCGGGTCAGCTGGACCGCCAACTGCTCCTCGAGGTGTTTGGAGAGCGAGTAGGTGGATTCGGGACGCGCCGGGTATTCCTCGTCCACCGGCACGTAGGGCGGCGGCACATCGAACGGCAGTCCCAGCACCGTCTCGCTCGACGCCGTGACGATACGGGTGATGCCGAGTCGCACCGCCGCCCACAGCACGTTGAACGTCGCCGTGATGTTGTTGTGGAACGTGGCCACGTCGGCGCGGATCCCCGGTGCCGGAATCGCGCCGAGGTGCACCACCGCGTCGAATCCGTCGTGGGTGTCACCGACGGCCGTGAGCGCGTCGATCACCTGACCGTAGTCGGTGAGATCCACCTGCACGAAGTCGGGTGCCCGCATTCCGACCACGTCGAGCCCGATGACGGTGTGTCCGTTCGCTCGGAGCTCACGAGCGACAACGGTTCCGAGCTTGCCGGAGGCCCCGGTGAGTGCGATGCGCATAGCTCCACCGTAGGCCCTTCACGGGGCCGTCGGCGGTGTGGACAGTGGCAGCGGAAATCTGCGGGCGCGTCTAGTTTCGAGGGATGCCGACCCAACGACCCTCCCTTGTTCTGGGCATCCTCGCGTGTGCGATGCTGGCGCTTGCCGGGTGCGACGGGCGTGGCGCACCGGATTCCACGCCGCCCGTGCTGACGCCGACGTACCACCCGATGCCGTCGCCGTCCGACATCGCCGACGCCGACATTGTGGATGCCACGGGTGCGTTGACTGCGTATTGGAATGCCGGTGACAATCTTGATTGGACCGATGCGTCGTCATTCGACAGCTTCTACGCGTTGAGTACGGGCGAGCAGAATCGCGAGGACCGTGAGCTGTATGGGGAGCTTCTCGCCGCGGGCTGGCGCGTCGAGGGGACATCACAGCTCCACATTCTTGGTGTCGGCGACCTGCCAGAGACCTCGGGTGAGGTGCGGCTGTCAGTCTGCGTCGACATCTCTGGGCTGAGATTCTTCGACAGCTCAGGTGTTGAGCAGGTCCGTCGCAATAGCGTCAACGTTCCAGCGCGAACTGTTGTACTGACTCGAATCGACGAAGCTGCGGGGTGGCTTGTCGCGGACATCCTCCCTCGCGAGACGGGCGAGCCATGCTGAGCGTTCCTGCCCTTGTAACAGCAGCGATACTCGCGCTGATCCCTTCTCAGCAGCTTGTCGCGGCCCAGCCTTACGACGGCTGCGGAAGAATTTTCACCTGCGAGATCGACAACGGTGGAGACGGCGTCGATGTCGGAGGTGGTGGCTGGGAGCCGGCCCCAGCCGATCCATCGGACCCGACCGCCGGAACCGAGCCGGACAACGAACCCGAACCCGAACCTTCGGCACCCTCGTGCACGGTGGACGGTTTCCGCGATACGGCGTGCGTGGTCGTCGTGCTGCCCGACTACCCCGACACGATCTACAACTCCGACCTCATCCGCTTCACCCCGCACGCCCCCAGTGCGAACACCCCGAATGAGGGCATCACCCTCGTGGCGTCTCCGGCATCGGTAGCCGTGGCAGCGGATGCGCACAGCCTGACCGGAACGCTGCTGAGCTTCCCCGTGACCGTGACGTTCACCCCGGTTCGCGTGGGGATCGATTTCGGCGATGGCGGCATCGCATCACACCCGGGTGGCAGCGCCGTCTTCGACCACACCTACCCGGCCCGCGGCACATACGGCACGACGCTTGTCGCCGAATACACCGCGACCGTCACGTTCTCCGACGCCATCGCTCGTCCCGTGATCGGCACCATCACGTCCCGAAGTCCCGGACCCGACATCCGCGTCCTCGCTGCCCGCACCGCTCTCACCCACGACACCTGTATCACCTCGCCCCACGCTCCCGGCTGCTGACCGTCACGGGCCGGCACCGTGTCAGCGGTCGCCGAGGGCGTCACGCACCGCGGCGACGCCGCGGTGCAGCCGCGCGACGATGGCGGACACGTCTTCGCGGTCGCCGATGTGAACCACCGCGATCGCCGCGGGGCGCTGACCGCGCACCTGGAGCGGCACGGCGAGGGCGCGAACCGTCGGGATCACCTCGTCGCGGCTGGTGGCCCAGCCGCGCGCGCGGGATTCGTCCACCTCCGCGATGAGCTCCGGCGTCGGCGGAAACGGCCACTGCTGCACCGGGAGCTCCGTCAGGATCGCCTTCCCGGGAGCGCCGAGCCATACCGGATGGCTCCCGCCCGGGTGCTGCACCATGGTGGCGACCGACCGATGTGGCTCCACGCTGGCCAGGGTGACGCACTGGTCGCGGTCGAGCACGGCCAGGAAGCAGGTCATGCCCAGCTCGTTCGCTGTTGCGGTGAGCTCAGGAAGGGCGGCTGCCTGCAGGTCCCGCGACACGGCCGCGGCCAGGGACGCCAGTCGAGGCGCCAGGGAGACGAGGCCGGCGGGATCGCGGGAGACCAGGGCGTGCTCCTCCAGCGTTCGAAGCAGCCGATACACGATCGAGCGGTGCAGCTGCAGCGCCCCGGCAAGCTCGTCGATGGTCATGGCACTCGACGCGTCGGCCAGCACCTCGAGGATGCGGATCCCGCGACTGAGCGTCTGCGACGGGGGAGCGGAGGCGGTCATGTCTGTCTCCTCTTGCGGCCAGGGTCGCGCGGCCCTATCCTTGCCGCGTTCATTATGAGAATTGCAGATTCGAATATCGAACACAAGCAGGCAATCGACACTGCTGTCGAAGGGATCGTGACGATGCAGTTCCACCACCACGGGTATATCTCCGGAGATCCGCGGGTTCGGCCCGCGGCGGGCACGGGAGTCGACCGCCCCACCGAGCTTCCCGATGAGATCGACGTCCTGATCGTCGGCTCGGGCCCCGCGGGCATGCTCCTCGCCGCCCAGATGACCGAGTATCCCACCGCGACCACGCGCATCATCGAGCGTCGTCCCGGCCGGCTCGTGATCGGTCAGGCCGACGGGATCCAGGCACGCAGCAACGAGACGTTCCAGGCGTTCGGTTTCGCGGAGGCGATCATCGCCGAGGCGTTCCAGCTCACCGCCATGAACTTCTGGACCCCCGATCCGGAGCATCCCGAGAACATCATCCGCACTGCGCGGGAGGCGGACGATCCCCACGGCATCAGCGAGTTCCCGCACATGATCGTGAACCAGGCGCGTGTGCTCGACTACTTCGCCGCGTACGCCAAGAACGGCCCGGCGCGCATCGAGCCGGACTACGGCTGGGAATTCCTGGACCTCGAGATGGGGGAGGGCGAATACCCCGTCACCGTGCACCTGCGTGGTACGGCGGGTGCGCAGGAGGGCACCACCCGTACGGTGCGGGCGAAGTACGTCGTGGGAGCCGATGGGGCTCGGTCCCGGGTACGTGACGCCATCGGTCAGAAGCCCGTGGGGGACCAGGCCTTCCACGCCTGGGGTGTGATGGACGTGCTGGCCAACACAGACTTCCCCGATATCCGCACGAAGTGCGCGATCACATCCATTCACGGCAGCATCCTGCACATCCCGCGCGAGGGCGGGTACCTGTTCCGCAGCTACGTCGATCTGGGCGAGGTTTCGCATACCGACAACCGCGCCGTTCGCGAGACCAGCATCGAGCAGATCATCGCGAAGGCGAATGAGATCCTGCACCCCTACTCGCTGGACGTGAAGAACGTGGCGTGGCACAGCGTGTACGAGGTGGGTCACCGCGTCACGCCGAAGTTCGACGATGTGCCGGAGGAGCTCACCGGCACGCGCACGCCGCGGGTGTTCATCCTGGGCGACGCCTGCCACACGCACTCCGCGAAGGCGGGTCAGGGCATGAACGTATCGATGCAGGACGGCTTCAACCTGGGATGGAAGCTGGGTCAGGTGCTGGAGGGCCGCAGCGACGCCGCCCTGCTGGACACCTACTCGGATGAGCGCCAGGTGATCGCGCAGAATCTCATCGACTTCGATCGCGAGTGGTCGGCGATGATGGCGCGCAAGCCCGAGGAGTTCTCCAGCCCCCAGGAGTTGGCCGACTTCTACACGACGACGGCGGAGTTCCCCGCGGGGTTCCGCACGCAGTACATGACCTCGCCGATCACGGGCGATCAGGCGCACCAGGAGCTCGCGACCGGATTCCCGGTGGGCAAGCGCTTCAAGTCGGCGCGGGCGGTCCGCGTCGCGGATGCGAACCCGGTGCATCTCGGCCACCATGCGCGCGCCGATGGCCGGTGGCGTATCTACGTCTTCGCGGATGCCGGTGACGCACCCGCGACGACAGATCTCGCGGAGTGGCTCGCCGGATCCGCGGAGTCGCCGGTGGTGCGCTTCACGCCCTCGGGCGCTGACGTGGACGCGGTGTTCGACGTGAAGGTGATCTACCAGCAGCCGTACACGGCCGTGGACATCGCGCGAGTGCCCGCGATCTTCCTGCCGCAGTCCGGGCCGTTCCAGCTCACCGACTATGAGAAGGTGTACGCCGTGGACCCGGAGCGCGGTGACATCTTCGACGAGCGAGGCGTCTCGCGTGCGGGCGCGATCGTGGTGGTCCGTCCGGATCAGTACGTCGCCCAGGTGCTGCCGCTCACCGCGCGCGAGGAGCTCACCTCCTTCTTCGCGGGGAACATGCTGCCCCAGCGCTGACGAAGCTCCCGAGAAACCCAAGCAAGTCCGATAAACCCCGCAGCGCGGGGTGTCTCGGACTTGCTTGGGTGTTTCGCGGATCAGGCCGTGTGGTCGCGAACGTCGCGCAGGAACGCCTCGACGGTGACGCCGAGGGTCTCGATGCGCTGCAGTCGCGCAGCCTCGCGATCGAAGCCAGGGTAGGGCAGCGGCGGAAGCTTGCGGACGTTGCGTGAGCACTCGAACCCGCTGCACACCAGGGTGCCGACGGTGTCGCCGCGCCGGCCAGCATCGCCCGCGCGTCGCGCCGCGAACAGCACGACGTCGTTGGGCAGCGTGACGTCGGTGCACCAGGTGCACTGCGCCCGGCTGCGCGGCTTGGTGTCGCTCTGGCGCAGCATCACGCCGACGGGCTCGCCGTCCACGATGCCGACCACATAGCCGATCTGTGGCTGCTTCCGGTCGCGCCAGCCCAGGTAGTCGAGCTTGTCCCAGACGAGTTCGTCGAACTCGGGCATGCTCGCGCGGGTGCGCTCGGAACGGGTGGTGTTGATGAAGGAGGCGCGGATCTGCGCCTCGGTGAGGTTCTGCATTGTCGTCTTTCGTCAGCGTCTCGCTGAACGGCGCGGATACGCATGGGAAGGCGTTTCCGCGGGTGAGCGAGAACGATCTCAGAATGAGTTGCGCGACAGCGTGAATCGCTTCGCGGCACGGACGCTCGCCGTACGGCGACGAGCGGAGATGCTTCGCTGATTCGCTCGAATCCCAGAGACGCCACCGATCACATCGTCGACTGACGAGGCGATCGGAAGGAGGTCCGAGAGGGGCGAGTCAGCGCGCGAGGCGCGCGCCTCTGTCCGCGGCGCGGAGAACGCCACGGACCTCCCTGCTCCCGATCACGGGACTCATCGACGACATACCTCGATCGTACCCCCTCCTCCACAGGCGAGGGCTGTGCACTCTGCGCGGTCGTCCAGCAGGAACCGGGAAGAATGGACACGCGTCCGCCGCCCCCGAATCGGGCGATCCGAGTTCGCCGACAGGAGTTCTGCATGTCCACGCTCACCCGCCCCGCTCTCGCACGCCCGCGCACCGCGCTGCTGGTGGTGCTGGCTCTCATCGCCACGATGATCGGCGGTCTGTTCGCGGCCACTCCGGCCCTCGCCCACGATGAGCTGGTGGCCACCACGCCGTCGAAGGGCGAGACGGTGACCGCCGCGCCCACCTCGATCGGGCTCGAGTTCTCCCAGGAGGTGTTCCCGGAAGGCACCTTCGCGGAGGTTCGCGGCGAGGATGGCGCGAACTATGCCGACGGCACTCCGACGGTGGAGGGAACCATCGTGACCATTCCGCTGAAGACTGGCCTGCCGAACGGCGAGTACACCGTCAACTGGCAGATCACCTCCAGCGACGGCCACCCCACGCAGGGCAACTGGACCTTCACGCTGGCGGCGGAGCAGCCGCCGGTCACGGAGCAGGCCCCGGTGACGGAACCGACCACCGATCCCGCGACAGCGACGCCGGTGGCGACTGCGACCGCCGCGCCGACCACCGCCCCCGCCGCATCGCCCGAGACGTCGGTGGTCGCTTCCCCGGACGCGACCACCGCGGACAGCGGGTCCCCGGTGCTGGGGATCGTGATCGGCCTGGTCGTCATCGTCGCTGTCGTAGCGGTGTTGGCCGTGATCCTGCTGCGTCGCCGCGCGACTCGCGGGTGAGTCCCCGCGCCGCGGGTGACGATTCTGCACCGATTCCAGGGCGCGCCGTACCCGCAATTGACACGTGGGTGGACTGCTCCGTAACTTTTAAGTATCGGGCGGACCTGCAAGACGATTCGTCATGTACGTCCGGTCGAATCTCCACCCGCGCGACGACCTGTACGTTCGGGGGGTGAATCGGAAATCCTGGGCAATCGGGACGGCTCGCTGAGACTCTGGTCCTGGCGAACCGTGCGCAGGAGGACGGATCCATCCACGGAGACGCTCGACGAGGGCGGCTGTGGAGGTGCATGCATCCCCTCGCATTCACTGGCCCGCCGCCCTCGTCGAGCACCTGTCACTTCTCGTGGCGATCGTCGCCCACAGAGAAAGGTCCCCGCGCCTGTCGGAGCGGGGACCTTTTCTGTGATCAGTCGGTGCCGCGAATGCCCTGCGTCGACGCGATGACGTCCGTCATCTTCTTGTCGAGGGCTTCGAAGAACATCGACAGCGGGAACTCGTCGTCCAGCACCGCATCGGTGTACCCCTTCGGCGCGCCGAGGAGGATCTCGTCGGGCAGACCGCGGTTCCACTGCGATGCCGGGTGCGGCGTGACCACGGAGCGCACGAGGTCGTACGCGGCCAGCCAGTGCACGGTCTTCGGACGGTCGATCGAGCGCCAGTACAGGTCGTCGATCGCGTCACCCAGCGCCACCACGGCGTCGGGCAGGCGATCCCACTCGACGGCCAGCGACACGTCGGTCCAGTGCAGCACACCGCGCTGGTGCAGCCACGCGAACAGCAGCTGACCGCCGAGTCCGTCGTAGTTGCGCACGCGCGTGCCGGTCAGCGCGAAGCGGAAGATGCGGTCGAACAGCACGGCGTACTGCACCAGTGCCGCCTTCTCGAGCATCTGCTCTTCGGCGTCGGTGATCGCGTCGCCGGCGTCCTTGCGCGCCTGGAGCGCTCGCTGGATCTTGACGCTCTCGCGGAAGGCGGTGAGGTCGCAGCGCATCTCCTCCAGCGAGTAGAGGAAGAACGGCATGCGCTGCTTGATCATGAACGGATCGAACGGCAGGTCGCCTCGCATGTGCGTGCGGTCGTGGATGATGTCCCACATCACGAACGTCTCCTCGGCCAGCTTCTGGTCGGTGAGCATGCGCGCGGCGTCCTCGGGGAGTTCGAGCTTGGTGATCTCCGCTGCGGCATCCACCACACGGCGGTAGCGCGCGGCCTCGCGGTCCTGGAAGATCGCGCCCCACGTGAACGTGGGGATCTCGCGCATCGACACCGTCTCGGGGAACAGCACCGCGGAGTTCGTGTCGTAGCCGGAGGTGAAATCGACCAGACGCAGGGACACGAACAGCTTGTTGCCGTAGTCGCCTGCCTCCAGCTCGGCGATGAACTCGGGCCAGATGACCTCGACGATCAGCGCTTCGACGTGGCGATCGGGCGAACCATTCTGCGTGTACATCGGGAACACCACGAGGTGGCGGATCCCGTCGACGCGGTGCAGCTGCGGCTGGAAGGCCACAAGCGAATCCAGGAAGTCCGGTACGCCGAAGCCCTCATCCGCCCAGCGCCGGAAGTCGGCGACCAAAGCGGTCAGGTACTCCGCGTCATGCGGGAACAACGGGGCCAGCGTGTCGATCGACGAGATGATCGTCTGCACCAGTTCACCGGCGCGCGCGTGATCGGTGGTCTCGGGAACCGAGCCGTCCTTCACCTGCATCGTCTGCAGCTCGGTGGCGGCACCCTTCAGGGCGAGCCATTGCGGCGAGTCCTCCACGCCGACTGCGCGACCGTCCTCGACGACCTCGGGCTCTCCGACGACGGCCTTGTGCTCACGCGTTTCGTGGGTCTGGCTGATGGACATGGGAACCTCCGATCTCGAGGCTCGGGCCGCTGCACTGCGACGTGCTGCCACGTCTTGTGAATGCGGCGGCGGGTGAATGGGTTGCGACGATCCTAGCGGGTTCCCCCTGACGACGGCTGAGTTCCGTGGGCCCGTACGCTGCGCCCATCGTGATCGGCGAGGATCGCTCGGAGCCGCTGACGTGCGCGCTCATAGCGCGTGCGCACCGTCGACGGATTGCGTCCGAGGATGGCCGCTGCTTCGGCCTGCATGAAGCCCTCCCAGTGGACCAGCATGATGATCTGCTGGTCCAGCTCGGCCAGTTCTCGAAGCGCGTCGCGCACACGGCGGGCGTCATCGGCGTCGGTGAAGCCGGTGTACGGGTTCTGCTCCAGTTCGCTGCGCAGTCGCTCGGTCACAGCCGCACGTCGAGCCCACGAACGTCTGTGGCGCTGCAACACCCGGTGAGCCACACCGAACAGCCACGGACGTAGCTGGGCGTCGTCGCGCGGCGCGTCTCGGGCGCGACGCCACAGCACCAGCATCGTCTCCGACAGCAGATCGGCGGCGTCCTCACGGACCGGAGTGCGGCGAACGAAGTACGCGAGGAGGTCGGGCGCCTCCCGCTCGGCGGCAGCCGCGATGCGTGCGCGCAGCTCCTCGCGACTCATCCGAGGACCCCGGGCACGCAGGAGAAGCCCCATGCTTCAACGAGCGGCACATCCGTCGGCGGCTCGAGGGCGAGATCGGATCCGGGCAGGATCGCCGCATCAGGAATGGTCGCGGTGACGAAGCTGGGAACCCATCGCGTGAAACCCTCGCCCACGCGCTCTTCGCCGTCGTTGGGATCGCCGGGAACAGGGGCGCCGGTCGCGTTGTCGTACAGCGACTGTCCGAAGCCGGACCAGTCGCGCGCGGCGATGTCGTCGTTGAGGGCTCGGATCTGCTCGGGCGTCACCTGGCTCAACTCGACGTAGCCACCGCACTCCTCCTGCTCACCGTCAATCGTGGTGAACACGAGGGGAATCGGCACCGAAGTGCGCGATGCCCCGTCGGGCAGCTGGACGAACGGCCAGGAGTTCAGGCCGAGGGCTGTTGCCGAAGCGGCCCCAGTGAGCACCACAGCTCCGACCACGATCAGCGGGACGAACCATCGTCGAGGCTGTCGATGCGTGGCGGCGCGCGCAACGTCACGCGCGGCAGTTGCCAGCCGCGCATCCGGTGGGGCAACCATCGCATTCAGTCGTGCCGTGAAGTCATCGTCCATGTTTCTGCACCACCCTCTCACCGAGACATGCCCGTTCGATGGCGAGGTGTCTCATCCGGTGCCGATCTCATACATCCGGAGACGGATGTGCCGAAGCGGGGCCTCCCGTAGCGTGGAGGGGTGTTCCGTCCGCTTCGCCGTTCCCAACTGGTCTGGGATATCGTCGGCGCCTCCCTGCTGCTTCTGATCGGGTGGCCGGTGATCGGCGTCGCCTCGGCGACCGGAATGGAACCCACGAACGGCTGGACCGCGTTCGGCGCAGTGCTGAGCACGGTGCTGGCCGCCGGGGCCGCTGCGATCCGCCGACTCTCGCCGCCCCTGGCGCTCATCATCGCGTGGGTCGCCGCGCTGCTGACGATGGCATTCGTGCTGATCCCGGGTGTGATCATCCCGGTGGTCTTCATGGTGCTGTTCGCCACGTCGGCCTACGGGTCGAAGCGAACCCTGTACTGGGGGCTCGCGTCCGTGGTGGTGGGGTCGCTCCTGGCATCCGCCTACGTCACTCTCGCGACCCTCGCGGGCGCGTTCATGAACCCGGCCGCAGGCACCACGGAAACGCCGGGCACCACGCTGGTCCTGGTCATCACCGCGGCGATGTTCGTGGCCTGCATCGCGTCCATGGGACTCAGCTGGGCGTTCGGCCTCCTGCTGCGCAACCGCCTCCGCACGCGTCGGGTGGAGCGTGAGCGGGAGATCGCCGAGGCGCTGGCCGTTGCCGAACAGCAGCGCACGCAGATCGCCCGCGACATGCATGACGTGGTTGCTCATTCCCTGGCGGTCGTGATCGCGCAGGCCGACGGCGCCCGATATGCGTCGGTGGCACGCCCGGAGGCGGCGACAGAAGCGCTGCGGACCATCGCGAGCACAGCGCGCGGCGCGCTGTCGGACGTCCGACTGCTGCTGACGCAGCTGCGACACTCGCAGGCCGAGGGCCCGCAGCCCACCCTGGCCGATCTGGAGATGCTCTACACGCAGGTGCGCCAGGCCGGCGTCGATCTGCGCGTGGACGTCGATCCGATTCCGCGCGTCGACCCGCCCGGCGCGATCCAGCTGGCGGTGTACCGGATTCTGCAGGAGGCGCTCACCAACGCCATGCGTCACGGCGACGATTCCGGCGTGGACGTCTACCTGTCGTGGTACCCGGATCGCGTCGATCTCGGGGTCATCAACGTGATCAATCCGCAGGATTCATCACGCCCCGGGGGTCACGGTCTCATCGGCATGCGCGAGCGCGCTCAGCTTGTGGGTGGCACACTCGATGCGGGGGCTGACGCCACCGACGGGCGGAATCGCTTCGTCGTCCGCGCCAGCATCCCGATCACCGAGATCGCAGAGCCGGCGGATTCAGCCGCCGGTGCCACCAGCTGAGGAGCGTACGCATGGCCGATTCGATCCGGGTCGTGCTCGTCGACGATCAGGCGCTGTTCCGCGCCGGCATTCGCATGCTGGCCGACTCGCAGCCCGATATCGACGTGGTGGGCGAGGCCGGCGACGGGCGCGAGGCGCTCGACGTGGTGGCGCGCACGAAGCCCGACGTCGTGCTCATGGACATCCGCATGCCGGTGATGGACGGTCTCACGGCCACCGCGGAGATCCTCCGCACTCCGGACGCACCGCGCGTGGTGATGCTCACGACGTTCGATCTCGATGAAGCAGCCGCGCGCGCGATCCAGCAGGGCGCGAGCGGATTCCTCCTCAAGGACACTGAGCCGGAAGCGCTCCTCGCGGCGATCCGCACGGTCCATTCCGGATCGGCGGTCATCGCCGCTGCTGCGACGCAAGACCTCTTCGCGCACTTCACGAGCCCGCAGACGGCACCGCTTCCCGCAGAGTACGAGACGCTAACCGAGCGTGAGCGCGAGATCTTCGCCCTCGCAGCACGTGGGCTGAGCAACGCCGAGATCGCCGCGCGGGAGTTCCTCTCCGAGGCGACCGTGAAGACGCATATCAGTCGCATCCTCACCAAGCTCGACCTGCGCGACCGGGTGCAGCTCGTGGTCTTCGCTTTCGAGCACGGCCTCGCCTAACCCCGCCTCCGCGCCACCCAGCGCCCGGCACTGTGATCGTCGCGCTCGGTCCGCCCCGGCCACGCACCTCCGCAGCGCCGTCCCGTCCAGCCGCGCGTGCCGAACCCCGCGAGAATTCCCTCTGTGGGCGAGAAACCCCGCGTTGCGTGCATTGTCACCCACAGACGGAAGTCTCACGGGTGGGGGAGTCGGATCATCCTCGCGATGTAGGGGGATCGGGCGCGGGGGCGATGTGCGTGCGTCTGCCGTCGAACGAGGCTGGAAGCATGCAGATCACGACCTCCGACCTCGGGCTCGCCGCCCGCGTCCAGCACCTCACCAAGACCTATGGCTCGGGCGAGGGCGAGGTCCGTGCGCTCGACGACGTGAGTGTCGGCGTGCGTCGCGGACAGTTCACCGCCATCATGGGCCCGTCCGGCTCGGGCAAGTCCACGCTCATGCACATCATGGCGGGGCTCGACTCGCCGTCCAGCGGCAACGTGTGGATCGGCGACACCGATATCACCGGCATGGGCGACACCGACCTCACGCTGCTGCGGCGTCGTCGGATCGGCTTCATCTTCCAGTCGTTCAACCTGGTGCCCACCCTCGACGTGGCTGGCAACATCCAGCTGCCCCTCGACCTCGATGGCCGCAAGCCGACGGCGGAGGAGACCGCGCGCA
Source organism: Microbacterium gorillae (assembly GCF_050990725.1). Lineage (GTDB taxonomy): Bacteria > Actinomycetota > Actinomycetes > Actinomycetales > Microbacteriaceae > Microbacterium > Microbacterium gorillae_A. The sequence continues at coordinate 3,849,651 of NZ_CP158844.1, read as the reverse complement.
TCGCGATGCTGGTCGACACGCTGGGACTCCGGAGCCGTCTCACCCATCGACCGCACCAGTTGTCGGGCGGCCAGCAGCAGCGCGTGGCCATCGCCCGTGCGCTCGCTACCGCGCCCGACCTCGTCTTCGCCGATGAGCCGACCGGAAACCTCGACTCCCGCACCGGGCGCGAGGTGCTGTCCCTACTCGCTGCCGCCAGCCGCGAGCACGGCCAGTCGATCGCGATGGTCACCCACGATCCGATCGCCGCCTCCTACGCCGACCGCGTCATCTTCCTGGGCGACGGTCGCATCGTGGCCGACAAGCCGCGTCAGACGCCCGAGCAGATCACCACGTACATGCTCGCGGCCGAGGTGAACGCATGACCGCCGTCGCGCTTGCACCGACGAAGAGCGCGGCCCCCTCGCTCGGCTGGCTGCGTGAGCGGGGGATGGGATCGAGCATCCTCATCGCCGCCCTCAGCTCCGCGTTCGGTGTCGTCCTCGTCACGGTGACGGGCTACATCGGCGCGGTGATGATGGACAACCCGGTGCTCGGGGAATCCGCCACGGCGATGTTCGTCGTGGTCATGCTCAGCGTGCTGCTGGTGGGCGTCGCGGTCTATGTGGCCTCCATCGTGACCGCCAACACGTTCGCGACGATCGTGGCGGGGCGCACGCGGCAGATCGCGCTGATGCGTCTCATCGGTGCGTCGGCTCGCTCCGAGCGTGCAGCGATCGCCCGTCAGGGACTGGGGGTCGGCGTGATCGGAGCCGTCATCGGCCTCGTGCTCGCCACCGCCGCGGCCGCGGTGGCGCTGCCTCTCGTCAACCGTGCGCTGGGTGTCGGTGACCTCTCGTTCAGCGTGCTGCAGCCGTGGATCGTGATCCCCGCCGCCGCCGTGGCGCTCACGACCTGGGCGGCGGCATGGGTGGGGTCGCGTCGCGTGCTCACGGTGACTCCGCTGCAGGCGCTCGCCGGGTCGCAGGAGCGGACCGCGGACGATGTTCGCCGTCCCGCGCGCACTGCTTCGGCCGTCGCCCTGCTCGTGATGGGGATCGCTCTGCTGGCGGGAGGGCTGCTGTTCGGCACGTTCATCAACCCGATGGGCGTCGCCATCGCCTTCCTCGGCGGGGTCCTCTCCTTCACCGGACTCGCGCTGGGCTCGACGTTCATCATGCCGCCGGTGCTGGGCCTGGTCGGGCGCTTGTTCGGCTCCTCGCCCACCGCGAAACTGGCTGCCGAGAACGCGATGCGCCACCCCGAGCGCTCGGCACGCATGACGATCGGCGTGGTGATGGGCGTGACCCTGGTCACCATGTTCTCGGTCGCCAGCGAATCCGCCAAGGCGATGATGGTGCGCGGTGCCGACTCGGCGATCGGAGCTCAGATCAGTCAGGTCATGGACAGCTTCGCCGCCGTCATGATGGGGCTCGTCGGAGTCTCGGCGATCATCGCCGCCGTAGGCCTCGTGAACCTGCTGACGATCGGTGTGGTGCAGCGTCGTCGCGAACTGGGACTGCTGCGCGCTCTCGGATTCACGGCCAAGCAGGTTCGACGCATGGTGCTGCTGGAGGCCGCGCACATCTCGATCGCCTCCCTCGCGACGGGCCTCGTGCTCGGTGTCGCTTACGGGTGGGTGGGCGCACAGTCCACGCTGGGCTCGATTCCGGTGCCGCCGGACATGACCGCGCCGAACTTCATCCTGCCGACCATTCCCTGGACGCTCATCCTCGGCGTCGTCGCGGCCACCGCGCTGCTGACGGTGGTGGCATCCCTCGCGCCGACGCGCCTCGCGACACGTGTGGTTCCTGTGGAGGCCCTCGCCACGGACTGACCGATCCCCGCGCCGCAGCCCCTGCGTCGAAAAGAGGATCATGCGCTGAGATGAGGACGGATGTGCCGATTTCGTCCTTCGCTCGCGACATGATCCTCTTTTCGACGCATTGCGTGGACCCCGCGGGAAGCGCGCGCCGGATGCGTGTCAGACCTCGTCGCGCACCATGCGCAGCTCGCGGAGCTTGACGCCGTTGTATTCGTCGACTTTCTCCGCTCCGTCGAACGCGAAGCCGTTGCGGCGGTAGAACGCCTGCGCCCGGGGGTTGTCGTCCAACACCCACAGGGAGGTCGGTCGGGCGAAGTCGGACGCGACATCCATCAGCGCCTGGCCTGCGCCCGATCCGTAGGCGTCCGCAAGCACGTACAGGGCGTACAGCTCGATGTGCGGGGGCAGATCCTCATCGCGGGACGGCCCGATTGAGATGAAACCCGCCACGCGCCCTTCGTTATCGGACAGCCAGGAACGCCACGGCGCCTCCGGCTCGGCCTCCGACGTCAGAATCCGCTGCCAGGAAGCGATCCGATCCGACACCGACAGACCGTCGAGCAGGCTCTGCGGCATTCGCCCGGCGTACGCCTCTCGCCAGGCGCGCACGTGCACCTCTGCGAGCCCGTGCGCATCCGGGAGGGCGGCCTGTCTGATGTCGAAGCGAAGAGGTGCCATGACGCGCCAGCGTAGTTCACTGTCGGAGGTCCCTGCGACACTGGCTGTATGAGCATCGAGGTACGGCCGGCGGTCGTTTTCGAAGACGTGGCCGCGGTGGTCGGGCCGAAGAAGCCCACCTCCAACGTGTGCTTCTGCCTGAGCTATCGCATCGGCAACAAGGAGAACGTCTCACTCCGCGGTCAGGCACGCGCCGATCGGGTGAAGGAGCTCTGTGCGCAGGATCCCCCGCCGGGAGTGCTCGCCTATCTCGACGGAGAACCGGTGGGATGGGCGGCGGTGCACCCGCGAGCCGGCACGAGCTTCGCGCGCAACCGACTGATTCCGCACGTGGACGATCTCGACGTCTGGTCGCTGTGGTGCTTCCGGGTGAAGCCCGGACACCGCAAACAGGGGGTCCTGCACGCTCTCGTAGACGGGGCCGTGGAACACGCCCGTGACAGCGGTGCGGTCGCCATTGAGGGCTACCCCGTCGACAACGGCGGGAACCGGGTCAACCTCACCATGGCCTACGTGGGTACGCGGAGCCTGTTCGAGCGAGCCGGATTCACGAAGGCCGCCGACACCGGATCGGTGCTCGACGGCTTCCCGCGGGTGCTGATGCGCAGATCCCTGGTCTGATTCGTCAGTCCGCCGGTGATGCGGACGCCTCGGGATCGAAAGCCCACGTGGGTGCGAGCTTCGTGATGCGCGCCTGGCGCAGCTGCCACGACGCCCACAGGGTCGGCCAGAGTGCCGGGGCTGTCGCTCCGCGGACGGTGAGGCGATCGCGCCACAGCGTGCGATCCGGCCGTCCCGGAACCGCGCTCACCGCCATTTGGTGATCCCACACATCCAGCGACGCCAAGGGCCCTGTCAACGGAATGCCCGAGTCTCGCAGGATCCGCACCCGCACGCCGTCGTGGACGACCTCGCGATCGGTGGTGTGGATGAGCTGCTTGCCGATGCCCACGGCTCCCATCATGAGCATCTCCACGGCCGTGTCGCCGCCGTGCTCGAGCTGCGTGGGGATGGGTGTCATCGGCCGCAACACGATGAGCGGGCTGTAGAGCTCGGCCAGCACCGCGGGGGAGTGCAGCGCACGCCAGGCTGCATCGGCGTCGCAGTCGATCTGGAACTTGAGCATCACGCGCATGCCACCATCCTGCCCCGGCGGGCGGTGCGTCAGCGGTGAATAGCATGGAGGGATGAGCTTCCCCTTCGCCCAGGACACGTATCAGGTGCGCATGGAGTGGGGGACAACGGGCCTGGCCCGGCTGGCACCGGCGGACGTTGTCGTCGTGGTGGACGTGCTGCGATTCTCGTCGGTGGTCTCCGAACGCACCGCCGCCGGTGAGGAGCTTGCGCTCGCAGATCTCGCCCCGCGCTCTCTCAACGGAGCGGCCGTTGCCGCATTCGCGGCCGATCAGGACCACGCCCCGGTCGTCCTGATCGGCAGCCTGCGCAACGCCTCCGCGATCGCCGACGCGATCGTCGATCTGCAGAACCAGCGGGGCGCGCGCACCTCGGTGGCCGTGATCGCGGCGGGAGAGCTCACCTCTCGAGATCCCGACGCTCACGTGCGCTTCGCGGTCGAGGATCAGCTCGGTGCGGGTGCGATCATCGACGCGCTGAGCACACGGGGTCTCGATCACACCTCACCGGAGGCCGCGGTCGCCGGTGAGGCGTACCGGGCACTCGCCGGCGCCGTGCGCCATCTGCTGGGCGCGTCGGGATCAGGACGAGAGCTGATCATGCGAGATGAGCGTGCCGTCACCGCGGCTGCCGCGAGCGTAGACGCGGATCGGGTCGCGCCACGGCTGATCGACGGCATCATCCGCGCCTGACACGTCACTCCTCGCGCAGCGTCGCCACGGGATCCTGGCCCGGAAGCCAGGTGACGACGGTGCGGACGTACCGACCGGACGGCGCTGGCGGAAAGGAGAACTCAGGGCCGGGGAAGATCCAGGTGGTCTGCTCGCTCGAGGTGACCCTCTCGCGACACGACTCGGCGCTCTCGTACCCGGCCGTGTTGATGTCGGACCCCGAGAGCGTGATCGCGTACACGCAGCGCAATCCGTCCTGATCCACGGCCCACAGCGCGGTGAGCCCTGAGACCGCGACGGGCGTCGCGGTGACGGCGTCGTCCGGGGGGACCGGTCGCGTACGGTTGATGATCGCGTTCGGCTCCAGCGCGCTGATGGTCACGTCATGCCACACCGGCTCGAGCTGAGCAGGAGTTCCCTCCCGCCAGACGGCCTGGATCGTGCTGCGGGCGGTATACGTCTCTCCCGATGCAGAGGTCGACCACAGCTCCGCGGCCCCCGTCGTCTCGGCGGTGCAGCTCAGCAGGTCTGCGCTGCTCGGCTGGCTCGCATCGGGGATGGCAGCGATCACGAAGCAGCGACTTTCGCCATCCACCGAACGCGCTTCCCAGACGACGCTGCCGTAGAGCATGCCGATATAGACGAGGGTGTCAGGGTCCGCCTCGTTGGCGATCTCCACTCGCGCGGCGTTGAGGGTCGTGGCGACGGTCTCGCTCACGGGGATCCACGAGGCGGCGGTGTCGGGCGCCTGCGCCCAGTCGTGCCCCGCCCATCCCGCCACGAAGGTCACCACCAGGATCACTGCGGCGCCGACGGCCAGCAGCGCGCGGCGAACGGGGCCGGCCACACGAACCCTCGTTCGAGGACGGCGGGTATCGCGCGCAGCCTGCGGACCGGGTGTGAGGTGTTCATCCTCCTGAGCCGCCGGCGCATCGTCCGCGGGTGCCAGGAGTTCCGCGAGTCGTCGTGCCTGTTCCGGCTCGAGGTCGGCTCCAGCGCGGCCGTAGGCGGCCGCCATCAGGCGTCGTCTTTCCTCATCTGCCGAGGTGTCGCCCACGATCTTCCCCCTCTCGTCACGCATGCCGTCACTGATCCAGGGCGGGAACAAGGGTCGGGTCGCCGTCGATCGGCCACTCCACGCGCCAGTGCCATCCCGGCAGGACGTTCCCGGTTTCTGCCTCCAGCAGAATGCTGTCGGGTGCGAAGTCTGCCGAGGTGGCACGCATGCCGGCCGCCGGATCGTCCTGGTCGTCCAACCAGGAGATTGTCGTGCCGTCCCGCTTCACGGCGATGGCCGCACGTGCGCCCCCGGCGACACACGCCCAGTAACTCGTGGTGACGGCGTTGCTCCCACTGCCGAAGACGTCAGCGCCGGGGACGATGGAGAAGTCGAGGAGGGAGGGTGGGTCCTCGCACCCCGCGAGCTCCACCGCCGACTGCCGGTCCTCCATCAGCTGCTGGGACGCTCCGGCACCGGGGCCCACGGCCAGATCGCCCGTGACACCGTCGATCGATGTCTGCAACCGTGCGCCCTCGCTGTTCCACAGGATGCTCGTGCTCATGGCGGCCTCCCCGCCCCCGTCCGCGTTGTAGACGTCGGTCCGCAACACCAACTCCGTCGTGTCTGCGGTCACGCACAGCGGCTCTGCCAGCGGCATCGGAGCGGTGGACACGGGGAGCACGCAGTGCTCCCCGGACTGTAGAGAGCCCGCGAAGTAGTCGATGCCGTTCAGCGCGCCCGCGTAGTTCCAGGTGGCCCACCCCTGCTCCCGCGCGATGTCCGCACCGATCTGCAGAACCCGCTCCATCGCCGCAGGCGGTGTCGGAGCGGTGGAACGACCGACAACGAACGCGCCGATGAGCGCTGCCGCGACGGCGAAACACGCGAGGGACGCGACAACGATCCGTCCCCGACGTCGCGCGGGCGCAGGATCACCGGTCGGAACGGAGGCCTCCTCACCGATGCCGTCGAGGAGATCACGCACGTCCTCCTCGCGCGCCCTCGTCTCGGGCGTGATGTCCTGAGCCTCGGCGGCGGATTCCTCCGCCCGCCGTGTCAGCTCATCGAGGCGTGCCAGCTCGGCGGCGTCAAGCGCATCTCCGTGTCGAAACACGCGCCGCTGCAGCTCGCGGAGTTCTCGGGCATCATCGTCGCTGAGCATGGCCCCCATCCTTGCCTACCTGCGCCCCCACTCGCGATTCAGCGCGGAGCTACCGCTGCCCGTCGTGTTGCAGCTGAGATCTCGCGTCGCGTCCACGTGAAGTGAAAGCGTGGGTCGTACTGTGGTGCGCACTTCACGCACGAGGCGAGCCGGGTCGGTCTGCGGTGTCGATACGCGATATGACCCGCGGGGCAGACGCCGACCCAGGGAGCGAGCTCATTGGCCGTCTCGCCGCGGTGCGTGGTGCCACCGACGTAACCGAGATCCCGAGCGATGCGCTTCCACCGCGGCCCGTGCCCGGCGGCGGGGCCGGCCAGGGCATGCGCCACCTCGTGCAGCAGTGTCTGGTGGTTGGTGTCGTCGTCATACCGGGCGGCCAGGTACCGGGAGACGGAGATGCGCTTGCGGTTGTAGTCGCACAGCCCCGCGCGACGCTTCGCATTGTCGAAACCGAACGTCCACGAAGGGTCCAGATGGGTGCGGATGAGCGCGTTCGCCCAGATCTCCACGCGCCCCAGCTCCGACATGTCTCTCAGCTTACGTCTGGCCTCCGACAGTGGCCTCGGGCGACGGGCGTCGAGGGCCCGCTGACTAGACTGACAACAGCCCCCACCCGCCTGATGAGAGCAGAACATGAGCGAATTCGCACCGTCCCCCACCGGAGTCCTGTGCGTGGGGGAGACGATGGGCGTGGTCACCACGAGCGATGCGTCGCCCGTGGTCACCGGGACGAGCTTTCTGCTGGAGACCGGCGGCGCCGAGTCGAATGTCGCCGCGCACCTGGCGACACTGGGCGACGATGCGGCATGGTTCAGCGCGCTCGGTGCGGACGCGGTCGGCGAGCGCATCCTGCGACGCCTGCGCGCGGCGGGTGTCGATGTCTCGCTCGTCGAGGTGCGTGAGGGCGAGCGCACCGGTCTGTACCTCAAGGACCCCGGAAACGGTGTCGTCTACTACCGCGCCGGATCCGCGGCGAGCCGGCTGAACGCGGACGACGCGCGTGCGATTTCTCTGGAGCGCTTCCGCGTGCTCCACCTTTCCGGCATCACGCCGGCGCTGTCGCCGTCGTGCCGCGAGTTCGCGTCGGTTCTCATCGAGCGAGCGCACGAGGCGGGCGTCCTGGTGAGCTTCGACGTCAACCACCGCGCGGCGCTCTGGCCCGATCTGCAGACCGCCTCCGACGTGCTCCGCGCGTTCGCCGAGCGAGCCGACATCTGCTTCGTCGGACTTGACGAGGCCCAGGGGCTCTGGGACGTCGAGACGCCGGCAGACGTGCGAGCACTGCTCGGCGGCGTGCGGATCCTCGTGGTGAAGGACGGCCCGATCGGGGCGACCGAGTTCGACGACGACTCAGAGACGTTCGTGGCAACGCCTCCCGTGGAGGTCGTCGAGCCGGTGGGAGCAGGCGACGCCTACGCGTCCGGCTGGCTGCACGGCTTCCTGGCGGGTCAGTCGGCCGAGGAGCGCCTGCTCACCGGCCACGTGCGCGCGGCGCGGACGCTGCGCTCCGCCGGCGATCTTCCCGACGACATCCCGCGCGGCTAATCCCGCCCCTCCCCGTCAGAGGCGGGGCAAAGTCCGCCCGTCGAGGCACGCCTCGTTCAGCGGACGGCCGCGTCCTCGGCGTCGCGCGAACGGTTCTCCACGGGGCGACGGATCAACGATTCCCGACGCGCGGCGTCGACGCGGGGCTTCTCGGCGGGCGCGTCGCCCATGGAAAGCCGAGCCTCCAACGCGTCGGCCACCGGAGTGGCCTGGTGCGCGGCGTCGCGCGCCCAGCGGCGATCGGCCGCATCCACATACATCAGGATGGACTCCAGCTCACTCTCGTCGGCACCCGCCTGCTGGCGAAGGAAGAGGGACTTCTTGAAGTCGTGCCGCGCCTGTGAGTAGTCGGCGTTGTCGAAGTTGAGTCGGCCGCGGTGCTGCACGGCGAAGGCGGCGATCCCGGGCCAGCCCTGACCCTCAGCCTCCTCGGCGCACATCGTCAGCTCCTGCTCCGCGGCGATGCTGCCGCCGCGGGAGTGGACCACCGTGGCGTGCAGGATGCGAGCACGCAGCAGATCCTTGCGTGTGCCACCCATCCGGGCCTGACGCACGGACTGCTCCGAGACCTTCAGCGCATCGTCGAACTGTCCGAGCACCTTCAGCAGCCACACCCGCTCCAGCAGAGCGGGGAGGCTCCGCTGGGCGCTGATCTCCTCCAGGCGAGCCTCGCACTCCTTCGGATCGATCAGCTCGCGCAGAGTCTCCGGGTCATACCCGCGGATCAAGCTCACTCGTCGCTCCCTTCCCGATGGCGCTGTTCCTAGTGTGTCAGCGGTCTGCCGTGTGACCCCTGTGGCACACCGATGTCCTGTCTCGTCAAACCCCAGATGGCTCCAGTCGCGAGCTTGCGCATGTCAGCGATCGAAGATGGACGCATTGGGGCGCGGAGAGGCGACGGCATCGGCGTCCGTCACCGGGAGAGCACCCGACGCGAGCTGGTTCACTTCGCGATCCGTCGCGATCTTCGCGGGATGAGGACCTGCCGCCAGCAGTCGCGGAAGCCAGTCCGTGGGCAGCGGTGCGCGGGATGCCGCCAGCACGAGGTTGCCGAATCGGCGGCCCTTCAGCACCTGCGCCTCGGCGAGCACTGCGACGTGGGGGAGCACCTGACGCAGCGTTGCGATCTGCCGACGTGTATAGGCCAGGCCCGGTCCATCCGCGACGTTCACCAGCACCACCCCGTCGGCGGCGAGAAGCTTCGCCACCGACGTGTAGAACTCCACCGAGGTGACGTGTGCCGGAGTCTGCGCTCCCGCGAACACATCGCTCACCACCAGGTCAACCTGGCCGAGGATGCCGCCGGGCATCTTCTCGACGCCGGCGCGAGCATCGCCGATGCGCACACGGATCGCCGCACCGCGTGGCAGCGGAAGGTTCTCGCGAACCAGGTCCCACAGGCCCGGCTCCAGCTCGATCACCTGCTGGCGCGAGTCGGGCCGGGTGACGGCGATGTACCGGGGCACCGTCAGCGCCCCACCGCCGAGGTGCACCGCGGTGAGAGGCTCGCCGGCGGGCTTCAGGACATCGATCACCGCGCCGATGCGGGCGATGTACTCGAAGTGCAGATGCGTGGGATCGTCCAGGTCCACGTGGGACTGGGGTGTCTCATCCACCAGCAGCTCCCAGCCGCTGGTGAACTCGCTGCGTGCCACGCGCGCCAGCGTTCCATCGCTCAGCCGCACCCGCGGGGAGTCGGGTTCTTCTCTGCTGCGTCGTGCCACCCTTCGAGGGTACTCGCGCCCGTGCGCGCACAGCCGGGGAGGCGTGATCAGAGGACGCGTTTCTGCGCGCGGATTCATCATCGAGAGACCTCGCTCGGGTCTGGTCCTGACCTATCCGGATCGGGACAGAACCCCGAAATTCCGCGCCTAGACTGGTGTGACGCGGCATTCTGCCGGAGTGTCACGAATTTCCACGCTTGATAACGATCCTGAAAACTTTTTGTCATTTCGCTGACCGGTCCGTAGACTCACGAGAAATGTAAGTGCTCCTAACAAAGCACGACCACAGCCTCCCGGGCCGCCCGGGTTTCAACGAGGAGACAATCGTGAACAAGCGCATGTTGACCGTCGCCGCTTTCGGCGCAGTCGCGGCCTTCGGCCTGACCGCCTGCTCTTCCGGTGGTTCCACCGGTGCCGGCGAGGCCACCGTGAACCCTGAGGACAACAAGGACGTGACCATCACGGCCTGGATCATGCAGGGCACCAACCCCGACTCCAGCGCGTACCAGGAGAAGGTCGCCGCGGCCTTCAAGGAGAAGACCGGCGCCACGGTCAAGTTCGAAGAGGTCCAGTGGGCCGACGGACACGACCGCTTCGTCACGAGCATCGCCGGTGGCACCACCCCCGACGTCGCCGAGACCGGCACCACCTGGACCCCCGAGTTCGCCGACGCCGGCGCGCTGCTGGAGCTGGACGACTACATCGACTCGGTCGACGGCCTGAAGGAAGACCTGGTTCCGGGTCTTGAGGAGGCCGGCACCTACGACGGCAAGCTCTACGGCATGCCGTGGTACGCCGGTGTCCGCTCCATCATCTACCGCGCCGACATCTACGAAGAGCTCGGCCTGTCGGCTCCCAAGAACTGGGACGACATCATCAAGAACGGTGAGGCCATCAAGGCCGCCCACCCCGAGATGGCCGCGTTCGCGGTTCCCGGCAACGCCGAGTTCCAGGTCTACCCCTGGGTCTGGGGTGCCGGCGGCGAGGTCGCCGTCAAGGACGGCGACAAGTGGAAGAGCGAGCTGGACTCCGACAAGTCCGTCGAGGGCCTGCAGTTCTACACGGACCTCGCCACCAAGTACGGCTTCTCCACCGCGGGTGCCACCACGTGGAAGGAGACCGACGTGCGTGACGCGTTCACGAGCGGCACGGTCGCCACGATGATCTCCGGCTCCTGGACCCCGAAGTCGCTGCTGGAGAAGAACCCGGAGCTCGAGGGCAAGATCGGCGCTGCCGTGATCCCGGCCAAGGACGGCGGCATCGCCGGTTCCGTGCTCGGCGGTTCGCACCTATCGGCGTTCAACACCACCAAGCACCCGGAGCTCGCGTGGGAGCTCATCAAGATCATGACGACCGGTGAGCTCGCCACCGAGTGGGCCAGCCAGACCGGCTACTTCCCCGGCGTCAAGAGCGGCATGGACGAGGCTCTGAAGTCGACCGACCCGCTGGTCGCCCCGTTCGCCGAGCAGATGGTCGACGGCGGCGCTTCGGTCCCCGTCACCCCGAAGTTCGGTGCGGTTCAGGCCAAGCAGACCACCAACACGATGATCCAGTCGATCCTCAGCGGACAGAAGGACGTCGCCACGGCGACGAAGGACGCCGCTGCGGAGATGACCGACATCCTCAACCAGAAGTAATCCGGGGCGCGCCTTGACCTCCATCCAGGCGCCCGCTCCCGCCCCGGGCGCGGCGACTTCGGTCGCCGCGCCCTCGGGCGCCGGGCGTGGCCGACGCTTCATCACCATGGCCAAGGCACGGCCGTGGCTGCTTCTCGCACCCGCCCTGGTGATCCTCGGCGGCCTGATGATCTGGCCGCTGATCCGGGTTGTCATCATCTCGCTGCAGAACTACGGGCTGCGCGAGATCAACACGGGCAAGACCAACTTCAACGGGGTCGACAACTACCTCGAGGCGTTCAGTTCGCCCACCCTGTGGACCGTTGTCCTTCCCAACACCGTCGGCTTCGCGATCGTCTCGGTGCTCGGCACCGTCGCCTTCGGTACGCTCGTCGCCCTGCTCCTCGCCCGCCTCGGCACCACCTGGCGCACCATCGTCTCCAGCGCCATCATGGTCGCGTGGGCCATGCCCGCCGTCACCGGCACCTACGTCTGGACCTGGGTCTTCGACGCCGACAAGGGTCTCGTGAACTCCCTGCTGCAGGGGGCCGGGATCATCGATGAGCCGGTCAACTGGTTCACCAACCGCTGGTCGTTCTACGGCATCGTGCTGCTGAACGTCATCCACCACGGCTTCCCGTTCATCGCGATCACCATCCTCGCCGGCCTCCTGGGTGTGTCCAAGGAGATGCTGGAGGCGGCCGAGCTCGACGGTGCGAACGCCTGGACGCGGTTCTGGCGCATCACGTTCCCCACCCTGAAGCCGGTCTTCTCCGTGGTCGTGATCCTTTCGACCATCTGGGACTTCAAGGTCTTCGCGCAGGTGTACCTCATGCCCGGTGGTGCCGGCTCCAACCGCGAGCTGCTGAACCTCGGCGTGTGGAGCTACATCGAGTCCTTCGGTCAGAACCGCTACGGCTTCGGTTCCGCGCTCGCGGTGCTGCTCACGCTCGTGCTGATGGCCATCACCGCGGTCTACATCCGCACGCTCTTCAAGGAGGACCAGCTGTGAAGCAGAAGAGCCTCGCCGGCAAGGTCGGCATCGGCATCGCGGTCGCCGCGCTGTTGATCTTCACGCTGTTTCCCGTCTACTGGATGATGAAGTCGGCCTTCGACAAGCGCGCGGGCGACGGCGGATCCTCCTTCCTGCCGAAGGAGTTCAGCTGGGACAACTTCGCCTACGTGCTGGGCGACGCCGGCTTCGGTCTGTATCTGCGCAACTCGCTGATCGTTGCCGCGGTCGTGGTGCTCATCAGCGGATTCGTCGCGCTGCTGGCCTCCGTGGCGGTGGCCCGATTCCGCTTCAAGTTCCGCACCACCATGCTGATGATGATCCTCGTCATCCAGATGGTGCCGCTCGAGGCCCTCGTCATCCCGCTGTTCCTGCAGGTGAAGAGCCTCGGACTCCTCAACTCCCTGCTGGGCCTCATGGTGGTCTACGTCGCGCTCTCGCTGCCGTTCGGCATCTGGATGCTGCGCGGCTTCGTCGCCGCGGTCCCGGTCGAGCTCGAAGAGGCCGCGTATGTCGACGGCGCGTCGTGGTGGCGCATGTTCCGCTCGGTCATGCTCCCGCTCACCATGCCGGGCCTCGTCGCCACCAGCGTGTTCTCCTTCATCACCGCCTGGAACGAGTTCATCTTCGCGATGACGATCCTCGGCTCCGAGAGCGATCAGTACACCGTTGCCATCGGTCTGAAGTCGTTCTTCGGTCTGCACTCCAACGACTGGGGCTCCATCATGGCGGCCTCCACGCTGATCACCCTTCCGGTGATGATCTTCTTCGTGATCGTGCAGCGTCGCCTGAGCTCGGGCGTCGTGGCGGGGGCGGTGAAGGGATGACCTCCGAGGACGACCTCCGTCGCCTCGCGAACGGTGTGCTGTGGCCGGGCTTCCTCGGCCGCAGCGCGCCCGCGTGGCTGCTGGACGAACTGCGGGCGGGACTCGCGGGTGTCGTCTACTTCGCTCAAAACGTCGGCGACGAGCTGGCACAGCTGAGCGCCGACCTGCGCGCCGCGAATCCGTCGATCCTGATCGGCATCGACGAGGAGGGTGGCTCGGTCACTCGCCTCGAGACGACGAACGGATCCACGGTGCTGGGTGCTGCCCAGCTCGGCTTCCTCGATGACCTCGACGCCACCCGTGCCACGGGGGCGGAGATCGCGCGTCGCCTGCACGCGATTGGCGTGAACGCCCAGCTCGGACCGGACGTGGATGTCAACACCGACCCGCGCAACCCGGTGATCGGCGTGCGGGCGTTCGGTGATGACGTCGATCTGGTCTCGCGTCACGGCGTGGCGCAGGTTGAGGGCATTCAGGCCTCGGGTGCCGTCGCCGCGTGTGTGAAGCACTTCCCGGGTCACGGTGACACCCACGTGGACTCGCACCACGACCTGCCGACGCTGCGCCTCACCGAAGAGCAGCTGGCCGAGCACCGTGCGCCGTTCCTCGCCGCCATCGCGGCGGGCGTGGACATGATCATGACCGCGCACATCGTGATTCCGCAGTTCGGAGCGCTCCCCGCGACACTGAACGCCGAGATCCTCGGTGGGCTGCGTGCGGACGGCTTCGACGGCGTCATCGTCACCGATGCGCTCGACATGGCCGCGATCCGCGAGACCTACGGACTCGGTGCCGGTGCTGTCATGGCGCTGCAGGCCGGAGCCGACCTGCTGTGCATCGGCAACCCCACCAACCCGGGTGAGGCGATGGCAGAGGATCAGGACGAGCGCGACTTCTTCGCCGTGCAGTCCGCCGTGATCGCTGCTCTTCGCGACGGCACGCTTTCCACCGAGACGGTGCAGGCTGCGGCTGAGCGCGTTGCGCGCCTCGGACGACGACTCGCGGTGGCCACTGCGGGTAACGATGCGGCCGCGTTCGACGCTCAGGAGCTCGCCGACCGTGCCGTGACGGTGCGCTCGGGTGAGAGCCTGTCGCCCGCTGCATCGGCGGTCGTGGTGGATGCGCGCAAGCGTGCCTCCTTCGCCGTGGACAGCGCCGCGTCCTACGTCTCCACCGTCCTGGCGGCAGGCGGAACGGTGTTGCGGGTGGACCCTGATCGTGCGACCGATGCCGAGCGGACGGCGGCGATTGCTGCCGCCGTCGCCGATCCGGCAGAGCGGATCATCGTCCTCGTGGATCGAGTGGCCGTGGATGCGGCTCAGCGTGACGTCGTCTCGGCCGTGGCCTCCACCGGTGCCGATGCCGTCGTGGTCAACACGGGCATCCCTCTCAGTGCAGACGCCGCGCAGTGGCCGATCCCGCTGGTGCAGGTGCGGGCATCCAGTCGACTCGCCGCGCTCGCGGCGCGGAAGGTTCTCATCCGCGACTGAGTTCGTTGACAACGGGCGCATCTCCTCGGGGATGCGCCCGTTGTCGTCTCTGGAGTTATCCACAGATGCGCCATATGCGGGTGGCAGTGCCTGCCCAGCTTGCTAGCGTCGGACGACACGATCGGGGCCTGGGGGCACCCGATGGTTTTCTGCTCGGGAAGTCGGTGCATGCCGTCCTCCGGTCGCGACGGTTCTTCCGCTCGCGTCGCGAGCGTCCGTCACGATCTGGGGGTCATTCATGCGCCGAATACTGGCGTCCGCATTCGTCGCCGCCGTGCTGGTCGCGGGGACCGCTCTCGCGGTCGCACCCGCGGCGAGCGCCGCCGAGCGGCCGGTCGATATCACCAATCCGCAGGTGCTGCTCGGCGGCGAGTCCGTCGACCCGAGCACGCCGCTCACGACCAACGACCAGCTGCGGTTCCAGGCGGACTGGCACGTCGCAGGACAGGTGAACGCCGGCGACACCTTCACGGTGCCGCTGCCGTCCAGCTTCGCCTCCGTCCAGTCCGCCCCGTTCTCACTGTTGGACGAGACGGGCACGCCGATCGCGCGATGCGAGTACCAGCCCACGACTATCGTGTGCACGTTCCTCCCCGACGGTCCGTATCGCGATCCGCAGGGCGACATCTGGTTCGTCGGCACCCTGGAGGAGACGGCCGAGGGCGAGCCAGGGCCGGTCTGGGAGGTCGGCGGCGGAGCGATCCCCCTGCCCGTTCCCACGCCCGCCACCCCGGGAGAATGGCGACCGGGATTCGGCACCGACAAGTCAGGCAGCGGCGAGATCATCGACGACAAGGCCGTGCTCACCTGGAACATCCTGATGTGGCCTGGCAGCAGTCCCGACGACGCACAGGCGGTGCGTCGCTTCGATGTGAGCGACACGCTCACATCGACCTCGCCGAACCAGCCCCACACCCTGGTGGCGGACTCCTTCCAGCTCACTCGCTATCAGCAGGACCCCACCGACCCCACGAAGGGTCTCATCGAGACGCGCATGAATCTGCCGCTGGACGGCAGCTATGTCGCCGGATACCCCAACTTCCTCGGTGAGACCTTCAGCGCACCGGTGGTCGATGGCTCCGGCACGAGCTTCACGTTCTCGATCGACGACATGGCCTTCGGCTACCAGTACCGGCTGCGCTACACCTCGGTCGCCACCGGTGCCGTGTCCTTCGAGACCGACCTCTTCGCCAACGATGCGCTCGTCAACGGCGAGTCCAAGGACGCCACCGTGACGCCGAAGGCGTTCGGCGGCGGCGGCGCGGACGCCGGTGAGTACACCTCGTTCGCGGTGTCGAAGCGACTCACGAACAACTCCGACGCGGAGCTTCCGGACAGCTACGAGCTCACCGCAACGTCGGGGGACATCAGCGAGACCATTGCGGTTCCCGCTGACGGCACGCTGGTGAACTCCGGCTACTACGCGGCCGACACCCCGATCGTGTTGTGCGAGAAGGTCCCTGACGTCGACGACATCACGTGGAAGCCCTACACGATCACCGGTGCCGGCGTCACGGGTCCGGATGCCAACGGCTGCTACACGCTTCTCGGCGTCGGCGGCCAGCGGGTGGAGATCGTGCTGACCAACGTCGCGGACGCCGTGACGCCGTCACCGTCCCCGTCGGTCACGCCGACGCCGACTCCCACGCCGACTCCGACGGTCACGCCCACGGCAACGCCGGAGCCCACCGCCACCCCGACGGTGACGCCGGAGCCGACTCCGACCGCAACGCCGACGCCGACTGCGACTCCCACGGTGACACCGGAGCCAACGCCAACAGTGACGCCGGAGCCCACGCCGACGGTGACGCCGGAGCCCACAACAACCCCCGGGCCGACTCCGACAACCACGCCGACAACAACGCCGGAGCCGAGCGTGACGCCGGAGCCGAGCGTGACGCCGGAGCCGAGTGCGACTCCCGAGCCCACCTCCACACCGGACCCGTCGGCAACGACGCCGGCCGCTCCCGCGTCGCCGCCAGCTCCGTCGAGTTCCGCGCCGCGCGGTACGTCGCTGCCCACCACGGGTGCCGATGGTGGCGTGCTCGGCGGTGGTGCGATCGCTGCGGTCGTGCTGGCCGCGCTGGGCGCCGCGCTGGTGATCGCCCGACGCCGCTCCAGCGTCCGCTGATCCGCGGCTGACCCGCTGACCTGACGACGTACCCCCGGTGCCGCGAGAGCGGCACCGGGGGTACGTCGTGCGTTTGTAGCCGTCGGAGTACCATGTCGCATGTTCGAGCCGTCAGATCTGGAAACTGTTCCGCAGCCACCCCTCGCCGGCGTCAGGGTTCTCGATGTGTCCACGCTGTTCGCCGGTCCGCTGGCCGCCACCTTCCTCGGCGATTTCGGCGCTGATGTCACGAAGATCGAGCACCCGCGTCGTCCTGACGCCGCCCGAGGACACGGGCCACAGAAGGACGGCGTGAACCTGTGGTGGAAGACGCTGGGCCGCAACAAGCGCACCCTGACGCTCGATCTCAGCGCCCCCGCAGGCGCGGAGATCCTGCTGCGTCTGGTCGCCGAGGCCGACGTGATGATCGAGAACTTCCGCCCCGGCACTCTGGAACGCTGGGGACTGTCACCCGAGCGGCTGTTCGACGTGAACCCCCGACTCGTCCTCGCGCGCGTGACGGCGTTCGGACAGTTCGGTCCCTACGCCGGCCGACCGGGGTTCGGGTCGCTCGCCGAGGCGATGAGCGGATTCGCCGCACTCACCGGGGCGCCGGACGGACCGCCCACGCTTCCGCCGTTCGGGCTGGCGGACGGGATCACGGCGCTTGCCACGGCATACGCGGTGATGGCCACGCTCCGCGCCAGCGAACGCGACGGCGTGGGCCAAGTGGTGGACATGGCCATCATCGAGCCGATCCTCATGCTCCTGGGCGGGCAGATCACCGCGTGGGACCAGCTCGGCATCGTGCAGCCGCGCACGGGCAACCGCTCCGTGAACAACGCACCCCGCAACGTTTACCGCAGCCGCGACGGCGTGTGGCTGGCAGTCTCCACCAGCTCGCAGTCGATCGCCGAACGGGTCATGCAGCTGGTGGGCCGAGCCGATCTCACCGAGGAGAGCTGGTTCGCCAGCGGTCATGAGCGGGCCCAGCACGCTGACGAACTCGACGAGGCCGTGCAGCAGTGGATCGGCGCGCGCGACGCGGACGATGTGATCTCGCGCTTCGAGGAGGTGTCCGCGGCGATCGCGGCCGTGTCGGACGTGCGGGGAGTCGTCGCCGATCCGCAGTACGCAGCGCTGGGGACGGTGACCCGCGTCCCCGACCCGGATTTCGGCGACATCGCGATGCAGAACGTGCTGTTCCGACTCTCCCGCACCCCGGGCTCGATCCGGTGGACGGGACGCGCGCACGGCGCGGACACCCGGGAGGTACTCACCGATCTCGGGCTCAGCGCGCAGGAGATCGACGACCTCGCCGAGCGAGGTGTCGTATGACGCGCCTGACCGGGCTCTACGTGCCCGGCGACCGTCCGGACCGATTCGAGAAAGCCGTGAACAGCGGTGCCGATCTTGTCGTCTTCGATCTCGAGGACGCCGTCGCGCCGGCGGCCAAGGCACCAGCTCGATCCCTCGTGGTCTCCTGGCTCCAGGATCGTGCCGAGTCTCTGGGCATCGGCGTCGAGGTGCGCGTCAACGCGGGAGACGTCGACGATCTCCGGGCGGTCGCCGACCTTCCGCCCTCCGTGGGCATCAGGCTCCCCAAGACCGAGAACCCCACCCTGCTCGATGACGTCGCCGCGCACATCGGCGACCGTCCCCTCACCGCACTCCTGGAGTCAGCCCGCGCCGTGCTGGATGCGCGGGCCATCGCCGAGCACCCCGCCGTCACGGCGATCGCACTGGGCGAGAGCGATCTGCGCAGCCAGCTCGGGGGAGGGGAGCCGGTCCTCGACCACGCACGCCTCACCGCGGTGTTCGCCGCCCGTGCCGCCGGACTCGACGCGCCGATGATCTCCGTGTTCCCGCGTATCGCGGACGAAGCGGGCCTCATCGCCGACACCCGTCGCGGCGCGGATCTCGGCCTCGTCGGCCGCATGGCCGTGCACCCGCGCCAGCTCGCCCCTATTCGAGCCGTGTTCGCGCCCACGCCCGGCGAGATCGCCTGGGCGCAGGAAGTGCAGTCCGCCCTCGAGGCCGGCGGAGTCGCCACGCTGCGCAGCGGCGAGATGGTCGACCCCGCGATGCAGGGCCGCGCGATCGCGATCCTCCGCGCCGCGGAACAGCACGGTTGACAAGCCCGTACCCCCACCCCTAAGGTCTCTGCACCACACAACCGCCGGATTTGGAAACGTTTCCAACGGGGCACCGTGGAAACGTTTACAGACAAGCTCGACGAGGAGCACCATGGGCGACAAACCGACACTGCACGAGGTGGCCGCGACCGCGGGCGTTTCGCTCGCGTCGGCGTCTCGGGCACTCACCGGACGCTCCGCCAGCCCTGACATGGTGCGTCGGGTCCGCCAGGCCGCCAAGAGCATCGGCTACCTGCCTGATGCCACGGCGCGACAGCTCCGGCTGGGCGGACGGCGCCAGGTCGTCTTCGCCGTGGACGACATCGGAAACCCGAACTACGTGCAGATGCTCCGCGCGATCGAGGCCGAGCTGGGCGACACCATCCGCCTCAGCGTCTCCGCCACCGGGCGGGGCCCGGACCAGACCGTCGACCTGGTCCGCAGCCTCAGCATGGGAGCGGGGGACGGCCTCATCATCTCGCCGCTGCGGGTCTCGCCCGCGCTGCGGCAGGCCCTCTCCGAGACCGTTGTCCCCGTCGTGGTGATCGGCAACCTGCACTCCGATCTCGGGATCGACTCGGTGTTCGTGGACTCGTCCGCCGCCATCGGGATGATCATCGACCACCTCGTCTCCCTGGGACGCACACGGATCGGCGCGATCCACGGCCCGGGCAACACGAACCCGGGTGCCGCTCGCCGTGCCGGTTTCGTCGCCGCGATGCAGCGTCACGGTCTGGCGGTGTCGGAGCACGCACAGATCACCGCTCGCGACTTCACCTCGACCGCCGGCATCGACGCGGGAACCGAGCTCCTCGCGCGCCGCCGCCAGGCCGGGGTCGAACTCGACGCCATCGTCGCCGTGAACGACCTGATCGGCATCGGCGCGATCCACGCGGCGCACCGCCTCGGGCTCCGTGTGCCCACCGACCTCGCCATCACTGGCATCGACGACACCGAGCTCGCGGCCATCTACCTGCCCGGCCTCACCACCGTCTCTCTGCAGTCCGCCGATCGTGGTCGGCTGGCTGCCCGCATGCTGCTGTCCCGCTTTTCCGATCCCACCCGTTCCGCACAACACGCGACCGTCGAGGCCACCCTCGTCGTCCGCGGCTCGACTTCGCTGGAGATGTCATGAGTGCACCAACAGTGACCGCGCGTCGGGGCGGGCTGGCCCGCACCCGACGCAACGAGGCGATCGCCCTGGCGATCCCCACGGTCCTTCCCATCCTGATTCTGAGCGTCGTCCCACTCTTCGTGGGTGTGGCGACGGCGTTCACCGACTCGCGCCTCGCGCGCAATCACGACACGCAGTTCGTCGGGCTGCAGAACTTCCTCGATCTCGGCTCCGACACGCAGTTCTGGCAGTCGTTTGGCATCGGCATGATCTGGTCGGTCACCGTGACCGCCCTGCAGTTGATCGGCGGACTGTGCCTCGCCCTGCTGCTGAACACGGACATGAAGTTCCGCGGCATCACCCGGGTGCTGGCTCTCATCCCGTGGGCCATGCCGCCCGTGGTGGTGGCGGTGATGTGGCAGATGATCTACTCGCCGACCAACGGGCCGCTCAACTGGCTGATCGAGACGCTGGGGGGTCCCGCCAACATCAACTGGCTCGGTGACTTCTCGCTCGCGCTGCCCGCCGTGATCCTCGTGGGCGTCTGGGTGGGAATGCCGCAGAACACCGTCGTGCTGCTGGCGGGGCTGCAGAACGTCCCGGGCGAGCTGCAGGAAGCGGCGGCGGTCGACGGTGCGAGTGCCTGGCAGCGGTTCTTCCACGTGACGCTGCCCGCGCTGCGCCCGGTGATCTTCTCCATCACGAGCCTGAGCTTCATCTGGAACTTCAACTCCTTCGGCATCGTCTACGTGATGACCGAGGGCGGCCCCGGCGGCCGGACCATGCTGCCGATGCTGTTCACCTATCTCGAAGCGTTCAAATCCCGCAACACCGGCAGCGCCGCCGCGATGGGAGACGTCATCGTCATCTTCCTGGTGGCGATCCTCACCGTCGCGCTCTGGCGCCAGCTGCGTTCAGACAGGAGCGAGTCATGACCTCACGAGTCGCGCGTCGTCGCACGGTACGCATCCTGCAGTACCTCGCTCTCGCCGGGTTCCTGATCTTCCTCGGCTTCCCGCTGCTGTGGCTGCTCTCCACCGCCTTCAAGTCGTCGGCGGAGATCAACTCGCTGTCGGTCAACCTGATCCCGGCGCAGCCGACGATCGACAACTTCATCGCGGCATTCGAGCGGCAGGGCCTGCCGCGTGCCGCCTGGAACAGCCTCGTGGTCGCGGTGGTGACAACGATCTTCACCACCGTGATCTCCATCCCCGGTGCCTACGTCATGGCCCGGTACAAGGGGCGGATGCGAGCGGTCGGCGTCGGCTACATCCTGGTGAGCCAGATCTTCCCCGTGATCCTCGTGATCATCCCGCTGTTCTTCATTCTGCGAAGCGCGGGACTCGTGGACTCGCTGCTCGGCCTGATCGTGGTCTACACCGTCTATACGCTGCCGTTCTCGCTGTGGATGCTCCAGGGCTACGTGTCGGCGATCCCGTTCGACATCGAAGAGGCCGCGTCCATCGACGGTGCGTCGAAGTTCACGGCGATGCGCACCATCGTGTTCCCGCTGCTCATGCCGGGCATCGTGGCGACGGCGATGTTCAGCTTCGTCTCGGCGTACAACGAGTTCTTCTTCGCGCTCGTTCTGCTGCAGAACCCGGACAACTACACGCTTCCCATCGCGCTGGCGACCTTCGTCGGCGGCGAAGGAAAGGTCGCCGTCGGTCCGCTCGCCGCCGGTGCACTCCTGGCCAGCATCCCGAGCATCGTCTTCTTCTCGCTGCTGCAGAAGCGCCTCGCCAAGGGGCTCATCTCCGGCGCCGTGAAGGGCTGACCCGCACCACCCGTACGTTCCACAATCACAAGGAAGAGGAAAGAAGTGAACAAGCTCCACCGTTCAGCAGTGCTGCTCGCGGCGGCCTCCGTCACGGCACTCGCACTCACCTCCTGCTCGCCCGGCTCGTCTGACACGGGCACCGGCGATGCGGCAACCGGAGATCCGGCATCGCCGGTCGAGATCACGTTCCAGTCGTTCTCCGACCAGCCGGCTGCGATCGCCGCGACCAAGGAGATCGTCGACGCGTTCAACGCCGACAACCCCGGTATCACGGTCAAGATCGTGCAGGCCCCGACCGACAGCCTCGACGACAAGCTCACGACCCAGTTCGTGGGCGGCGTGGCACCGGACATCATCCACTACGAGGTGCTCGGCATCGTGCCGTTCGCGAAGGACGGCTACCTGGCCGACCTCTCGGACCTGCTGAGCAAGGACACCATCTCCGACATCGATCCGGGTGTGCTCGATTCCGTGACCGTCGACGACCAGGTGATCGGTGCTCCCACCGAGCTGCAGACCTACGTCGTGTTCGCCAACAAGAAGCTGCTGGAAGCCGCGGGCGTCACCGTGCCGACCGGCGACTCGATGACCTGGGACGAGCTGGCCGAGATCGCCAAGGCCACCACGGCCGGCGACGTGCACGGCATCACGTGGGGCATGAAGAGCCCGACGGCGGCGTTCATGAGCCTGGGGATGGGCTTCGGCTCCACCTACTTCACCGGCAAGGGCGATGACATGAAGGTCGACGTCAGCGACGCCGATCTCGAGGTTCCGAACCGCGTGAAGGCGATGATCGATGCCGGATCGGTGGACCCGATCGGTGTGACGCAGTCCGGCTCCGAGGTGCTGGCCACCTTCTACGCGGGCAAGGCCGCGATGACGGTGCAGGGCTCGTACCAGATCGCGAACATCGCAGCCGATGCGCCGGCCGACATGGATTGGGTCGTGCTGCCGCCGCTCGCGGGCAGCGAGGGTGCGGTCCAGGCGGCCAACCCGCAGACCCTGTCGATCAACATCGACTCCGAGCACCAGGAGGAGGCGGCGAAGTTCATCGACTTCTTCATGTCCACCGACAACCTGGTGAAGATGAACATCGCCGACGGCCTCATCCCCACCACGAAGTCCGCGCGCGCGGCTCTGGAGGAGCAGACCAAGGAGCAGAACGGCTGGCCCGCGATCATGACCTCCGCTGAGGGTCTGGCCGGTCCCGTCTTCCTGCAGGCGAACGGATTCGTGCGCTGGAAGGACACCGTCGCGACCCCCGGATTCCAGAAGTTCCTGGGCGGGGAGATCGACGACGCACAGCTGAAGTCCGAGCTCGACACCGGTTGGGCGCAGGTCAACGGTTGACACCGGGTGGTGGGCCCGCGTGGCCCACCACCCCGCTGAGAGGAATGGCATGAACTGGATTCACGATCGGACCGCTGCGGTGCTGGCGGGCTCCGCGATCGGCGACGCCCTGGGCGGAGCTGCGGAGGGTTTCAGCCCGGAGGCGATCCGCGAGCGCTATCAGGGGCGGATCGAGGGCATCGTGCCGCCGTACCACCTGGACTGGCAGACGGCGCGACCGGTGAGCCCGTACCACAAGGGCGACGGGCACATCACGGATGACACCCTCATGACGCAGGCGCTGATCCGCGTCTACGAGGAGCACCGCGACCACATCGACGCGTTCGCCATCGCGGATCTGCTGGTGCCGCGGCTGCAGACCGAGGTGCGGTGGATCCCGGAGTTCGAGCGCGAGTCGATCATCCTGCACCGCATCTTCCTCGCGGAGAAGTGGCTGGTCACGCGGCTGCAGTACGGGCACGTCGACCCGCGCGAGGCGGGCGTCGGCAATGTCGTGAACTGCGGCGCGGCGATGTACATGGCCCCCGTCGGCGTCGTCAACGCGGGTAACCCCCGCGCTGCGTACGCCGAGGCCATCGATGCGGCGGGTGCCCACCAGTCCAGCTACGGCCGGGAGGCCGCCGGTGTGTTCGCGGCTGCCGTGGCCGCCGCGGTGTCACCGGGATCCAGCGTGGACTCTGTCGTCGAGGCGAGCATCGCGCTCGCTCATGACGGCACGCGCGCCGCGATCGAAGCGGTGGTCGGTGCGGCCCGCGCTGTGCGTGGTGGCGATCACGACACCATCGGTCGGGCGCTGCGTGACGCCATCCGGCCGTTCGACACGGTGGGCGACGCCTACCGTCAGCCGGCGATGGACGCGCGCATTCCGTCCCGCACCAAGTCGATCGAAGAGCTGCCGGTGGCGCTCGGGTTCCTCGTGGCGTACGAGGGCGACTTCCGGAACACCATCCTCGGGCCCGTCAACTACGGTCGCGATTCCGACTCCATCGCCTCGATGGCGGGAAGCATCGCGGGCGGCATCGGCGGCATGTCCGTGATCGCGACGGACTGGCTCGACGCCATCGCCGAGGCGAGCCGCATGGACTTCGCCGAGCACGCGGACCGGCTCGCGAGCGTTGCCGAGGACATCATGCGCAAGGACGCCGCGCGCGCCGAGGCCGACCTGCAGCGACTCACCGCAGTCGCGGCCGGCGTGCTCTGATGCGGCTCACGTGGGCGCAGCCCGAGGACCTGGTCGCGCATGAACTGGTGCAGTCCCGCGCCGAGGGCCACGACGTCGATGACATCGCCGACCGGTGGGCGCAGGCGGGGGGATCGCTGGTTCCGGTGCGCGGCGGGGCAACCCCCGAGCGCGCGCCGGAGCCGCTGCGCTCGCTGGCCCGCCAGCTGCTGATCGAGCTGGATGAGCGTGCCGCCGCCCCGGCACCGCGGTGGGAGGATGCGGCCGCCCTCCTGCCTGCGCTGCCGATCCGGCCGGCGGGCGACGACCTCGCTGACCGTGTGCACGGTGCGTGGTCGGGCCGAGCGGCGGGGTGCCTGCTCGGCAAGCCCGTGGAGAAGATCCCGCGCGAGGGAATCGAGGAGATCCTCCATGCAACGGGCCGCTGGCCGTTGCGGGAGTATTTCACCGCGCGGGGTCTTCCCCCTGAGGTGTCGGCGCGGTGGCCGTGGAACCGCCGCTCCGCGGTCAACTCCCTCGAGGAGAACATCTCCGGCATGCCCGAGGATGACGACCTCAACTATCCGCTGTTGAACCTCCGGGTGCTGGAGCAGTCCGGCCGGGGGTTCAGCACTGACGACATCGCCCAGGCGTGGTTGTCCGACCTTCCGGCCGGACGCACCTTCACCGCCGAGCGCATCGCTTACCGAAACCTGCTCGACGGGTACGCGCCCGATGAGGCGGGCCGCATCCGCAATCCGTTCCGCGAGTGGATCGGTGCTCTCATCCGCACCGACGTGTTCGGCTGGGTGAATCCCGGCGACCTCCACGAAGCCGCCCGCATGGCGCACGCCGATGCTCGCCTCAGCCACACCGGCAACGGTCTGTGGGGTGCGATGTGGGCCGCGGCTCTGGCATCCGCGTCGCTGGTATCCGCCGATATCGACGAGGTGCTGGACACTGCCGCGCTCGTGGTGCCCGAAGGCACCGCACTGGCCGCCGCCATCCGCCACGGGCGCGAGCTCGGGGTCGGTGATCTCGACGATGCCGCCGCCCTCGACGAGCTGCATGCCCATTACGGTCACCTGCACTGGGTGCACACCGTGAACAATGCCGCGTTGATCGCCTTCGCACTCGCCCGCAGCGGCGGGGATTTCGGTCGCGGTATCGCGCTCGCGGTCATCGCCGGCTGGGACACCGATTCCGCGGGCGCCACGGTGGGATCGGTGCTGGGCGGTCTGCTCGGCCACCGTGCCATCCCCGCGGCGTGGACCACGCCACTGCAGAATCGCATCGCCACCAGCCTTCCCGGCATGGACGACGTCGCCATCGACGACCTCGCCCGCCGGACTCTCGCTCTCATCCCCACGACACAGGAGCCCTGACATGACTTCCTCCCTCACCCTGCGCGAGCGCGCTCGCGGTTCGCTCGCGGGTCTCGCCATCGGCGATGCCATCGGACGACCCGTCGAGGGCTTCTCCGCGCAGGAGATCCAGGCCAAGCACGGCCGCGTCACCGGATACCTCGACCCGGAGCCCGCGGGCAGCGACGACACGGAGTACGCACTCCTCACCGCCAAAACGGTGGAGCGGGTCGGTGTGAACGCCACCGCGGACGACTTCGCCGAAACCTGGCTCACCGACGTGCTGCCGCAGGCCGATGACTTCAAGGGCGGCGGCTTCAGCGAGATGGCGGCCATCGACAACCTCCGTCGTGGCGTTCGTCCGCCGCTGAGCGGCGACACCATGCACGGCTGGAGTGACGGGCTCGCGATGCGCGTGAGCCCGCTGGGCATCGTCGCCGCCGGCGATGTCGACCTCGCCCGTCGTCTCGCCGAGGCGGATGGTGCCGTGAGTCACACCACGGAGGGCGTCTGGGCCGGCGTCGTGGTGGCGGTTGCCGTGACCACTGCCCTCACGGGTGCGGACGCCGCCGCCTGCTACGACGCGGGACTGGCCGCGATCCCGGCCGACAGCTGGACGGCGCGTAACCTCCGCGACGCTCGGGACCTGGTGGGGTCCGGCCTGGACGATGATGCGCTCGCCATCGCGCTGCACGATCGTCTCGCCGTGGCCGACTACTACTGGGCCGACCTCGCGCCGGAGGCCGTGGGGCTCGCGATGGCGTCGGTGCTGCGCGCGGAGGGGCGCGCGGCCGAGTCCATCCTGTTCGCCGTGAACATGGGTCGTGACGCCGACACCACTGCCGCGATCGCCGGGACGATCGCCGGTGCGATCTCCGGGATCGACGCGTTCCCGCAGGACTGGGTGGCGGGGTTGCGCCCCGTGGTCGGCTCGTGCATCCGCTCCACACGGGGAACCCACCCGCTGGACGCCGCCGACAGACTCACCGCCCTCGTGGAAGGAGACGTGCGATGACCAAAGCCTTCGCCACCATCGCCCGCGGCATTCTTGCCGGTGAGGCGGCCTCCGCCTTCAACGCCGATTACCGCGTGTACGCTCTGCCGCCCAAGCGCGTGGGGCGCGTGCGCACGCTGTCGCTGCTGGCCGACGAGACGCGGACCACCACCGTGCCGCGCCCGTTCACGCACGCGGCACCGCCCGCCGTGCTGCACCCGGGACCGGGGGAGGCGCTGGAATGGTTCGCCTTCTCCGCCCGCCAGCACACGCACGGTCTCGGCCTCCAGGAATGGCGCGCGCTGGCCGAGACCGAACCGCCCGTGCGGTCGCGCATCGGCACGAAGCTCGCGCTGCAGAACCTGCGTGCCGGCGCCGAGCCGCCGCAGTCCGGTCACGACAACGCGCATTACTTCGATGACATCGCCATGGTGCGCGCCCTCGCGGCCGTTGCCGTGGTGGGTGGCGAGGGCGCGCGGGACGCTGCTGTCGCTGATGCATCGGTGACGCACGCTCTGGACGGCGTGTGGTGTGCTGAGGCCACGGTGCAGCTGGCGTCCGCGCTGCTCGCCGGTGCGAGCGCCGCCGACGCGGTGGCAGCAGCGGTGGAGGTGCTGCCACCGCAGACCTGGTCGCGCCGGATGGTCGAAGCATCCCTGGCAGTCGCCGCTGACGCGCGCGGACCGCTCGATCGCGCCCGGAGGCTCGGCGTCGAGGTGGGGGACTGGATCTACAGCTACCCGATCGCGGCGCCCGAGACGCTCGGCTTCCTGCTCGCCCACGTCAGCGTCGCGGAGTCCGCGGACGATCTGATGCTCGGCGTGCTCGGCCAGCCTCGGAATGCTGCGACGCTCCCGGCCGTCGCCGGTGCGATCGCGGCGCTCCGATTCGGGGAGGACTGGATCGCCGAGGATCTGCGGCTCGAGGAGGCTCGCCTCACCGGGCTGTCGATCGCGTCGTTCGCGGGCCGTACGGTGGCGGAGGCCATCAGCTGAGTTCGCGTACGTCCTGCCGTCCAGGGGACGTTGCCGAATCGCGATGATGGGTGCCGTGCTGGTCCCGTTGAGGTCGAGCACGGCACCTGAAGGATGTGAGGGTCGATCGGAACTGTCCGATCGGCCCTCGTGTCGTTTCGCTACTGCTGCGCCTGCCCGGCCGATTGGCTGGTGGCACCGGGCTGTCCGCCCGGGATGGGACTCACGACCACGGCCGTGCCGTATGCGCACACCTCGGAGAAGTTCTGCGCGATGTCGCCGGTATCGAACCGCATCGCGACGATGGCGTTGGCGCCGCGCTGCTGCGCGTCGGCGATCATGCGGTTCATCACGTCGTTGCGCGACTCGTACATGATCTTCGTGTACTCGGTCATTTCACCGCCGCCCAGCGAGCGGAATCCGGCCACGAAGTTCTGGCCGAAGTTCGCGGAGCGGACGGTGAGGCCCATGACCTCGCCGAGCACGGCCTCCACACGATAGCCGGGGATGTCATTCGTCGTCACCACGATCATGCGTTGATCATCCCGCCGGGATCCGCGGGTGTGCAGCAGCGGTGCGGCGTGTCAGTCACGATTCACGCTCACTCGGGGAGCGTGTACCTCAGTCGCACCTGATGGGTGTCTTCGGCGCTCAGCAGCTCGATGGTGCCAGCGAGCCCGATCAGGTCTCCCGTGCCGGAACCCGGGACGATCTCCCAGTCGAGGTTCTGCCCCGCGGGCGTCATTCGGCCGAGTTGGGCGAGCGCGAACGAACCCGCACGACCGTCGAGCGAGCCTGACACGACCTCGAGCGCGACGTAGCCCGCCGCACCGAGGCGCGGGTCGCCGGCGGACAGCATCACTCCCTCGCTGGTGCCCCGGATGGCGCCCGTCCATTCCTTGGTCATGTCGAACCGACCGGTCTCGGCCACGATGCCGACGGCCGGTGTCAGAGTGACGGTGAACTGGGCTTCGACGACGCGCTCTTCGCTCATTCCGCGAGAGTAGCGCGCACATCGGACATTCATCGATCCGCATGATGTGACCTCGTGCGAAGATTCTGGATCGTCCTTCGGGGAAGGGCGTACGCTGTGGCCACACTGTTCGTCCGTGCAGCCGCGCGGGTGCACCGAGGAGGCAAGATGATCGACTGCCCGCTGTGCGAGATCACCGACGGTGCCCGTGCATCTTCTGTGATCGCCAATCGCCCCTATGCCTGCGCCGTCGTGGACGAGAACGCGCCCGCACCGGGCCGCGTCATCGTGGTACCTCGCCCGCATGTCAGCCGGATCTCCGAACTCTCCGATGCCCAGGCGACGGAGCTGATGATGCTCGCCCGGGATGTCGCGGTCGCTCTGGAAGACGGCAACATCGCGCTCGAGGGGGTCGTCGCCGAGGCAGGCAACGACGCCATCGACGAGGAGAGCCACCTGCGCATCACGGTCATCCCGCGCATGAGCAGCGGAGCCAGTGAGCGGCAGCACGTGATCTCTGACGACGCGGTCGAGGCACTGCGGCGCGCGCTCGCCTGAGCGCGTTGACCGAGGCGTGTGCTCGGCCGACGCGCCGTGGGCGCTGAACCCGGGCGCTCGCACGGGCGGGATCTCGACCCGAGCACCGACGTTCGTGTGGCTGCTGCTGGCTGCAGAATGCTCAGCGGAGAACGCTGAGCACGCCGGCGGTGTCGAGCCTCAGTAGCTGGGTGGTCACCGGCTTCGACGCCGCCTGCGCGAACAGCTCCGTGGCGTAGCCCTGCAGCGCCGCGACGGAGTCCGCGTCGTCAGCGCTGCAGAGCAGCACGTGAATTCGGGTGGGGACGGCCACCGCGAGATCTCCAGGAATGTCGACGGCCGCGCGCCATCGCGCGGGCGCGAGGAGGGTTGAGGCCGTCAGATCCATCTCGTCGGGAACGGTCAGGCGATAGCGCCCGCCGCCGCCTTCGACCTCGATGTCACCGCGGCGGGCGAGGTTGGCCAGCGCCCGGTCGTGGAGTGACGCCGCGCCGCCGTAGGCGGGCACTTCGTCGATGTTCACGATCTCCCACGAGGGGCCGGGATCGGTGGCGTAAGTGACGTAGACCTCGCCCGTGAGCGGCTGGGCGAACGGATGCTGCCCGGCCGGGAAGTCCGGGATCTGGGCGAGCTTCGCCGCAGTCGCGTCTTTCCAGCTCTGACCGGACAGCATCGGGACGACGAGGTCCTCCGGAGCAACCGCCGGTGCCGGCGCCGGCTCCGCGCTCTTCTTGTTCCGGAACAGCCAACCCATGAGATTCCCCTCTGTCGGCCGCGGTCGCGCCCGCGGCATATGGGGCCGACGATAGCAGGGCACCGGAATCGCTCCGCTGCCCGTACGGCACGTCCGTCGTCGGCGGGGTCAGGCGTCGAGACACCGACAGTCTCAGACCGGCGCAACCGTGTCGGACGTGGCCTGAGGGGTGTCGGTCGCGACGGTGGTGCCCGGGCGCCGGCCCCGCCGGCGGATCAGCGCGATGATGACGGCGATGAGCGCGAGAGAGATCGCGGGCAGCAGTGAACCTGCGGCGAGCACGAGGAGACCTGCGCTCAGCACGGCCGCCACGATGGCCGTCCACCATCCGAGGCTCCCGCGATCGAGGATGCATACCGCGGCGATCATCCCCAGCACGTAGATCGCCGTCATGCTCGACGTGTGCACCAGCACGAACGGCGTGAGGTCCAGTCCGTTCGCGAGGACCAGGGTGAAGTACACCACCATCACGACTGCGGTGAGGACCAGCGCGCGGCGGGGCACGGCGCCGGCATCAGCCCCGGCACTGAACCAGCGAGGCAGGTCGCCGTTCTCCGCCAGCGATGCCCCCAGCTTGGCGAAGGCGGCGAGATAGGCGTTGAGCACGCCGAGCGCCACGATTCCCCCGACCACGCCCACCGCGATGCGCGCGGCAGGCGAATCGGCGAGGGAGGCGAGATCGAGCAGCGGCGCGGCGCTTGTGCCAGCCGCTGTGCCGAGCGCTCCGACGGTGACAACCTGCAGCACCAGGTAGCAGGCACCGGAGAGGACCAGGGTGACCGCGGTTCCGACGAGGACCGCGCGGCGCGGATTCCGGAACTCGCCCGAGATGTGGGTGCCGACCTCCCAACCCGCGAAAGCCCAGACGAACAAGACGACGGCCGTGCCCACACCGCCGAGCCCGTGCGGCAGGAAGGGCGTGAAGTTCTGCGGCTCGACCGCGGGAGCCGCCGCCCAGACCACCGTGACCACCACTCCCACCAGGAGCGCGGTGAGCACGAGCTGGACCGCACCGGCCGTCCGGACACCGAACGCGTTCACGCCGAGCGGGACCACGAGGAAAGCGAACGCGAGCCAGGGGACGGCGTTCGCGTCGATGCCCGCCGTGAGCGCGACGTACTGCGCACCAAGGACGGCGACCACCGGCCCGCCCGCAGCGACGCCGAACATGAACCAGTAGCCCGTCATGCGCGCTGCCGTCGGCCCGAGCGCGCGTCGCACGTAGCTGGCGACGCCGCCCGGATCCGGGTAGCGCGCCGCGAGCGCGGCGAATGTGCCGGCCAGCGGGACGGCGAGCACGATGACGGCGGCGACGGCGAGGATCGAGCCGGGGCCCGCGGCCTCAGCGGCCAGCGCGGGCAGAGCCAGCAGCCCGGTGCCGAGTACGGAGGCGACGTACAGGGCGATGCCTTCGGCGAGGCCGATGCGGCCGTCTCGGGTGCGTGTGCTCACCCCTCCATCGTGTCGCCGCCCACCGACATCCGGCGCGCTTGATTCGGTCACTCGCCCGCCGGATTCTGCCATTGTCGTGGGGTCGTGGGTCGTGAGTCGATGAGCATGCGGCGAGTGCAGGAGCGATCCCGGGTTTTGGCCATGGTTTGAGCGCATTCGCCTGGTTTCGCCGCACGTCACGGCCCCGGTGTGATGCGTCCACGTGGAAGGAGAGGCGTCTGAAGCAACGCGGATCGCGAACACGACGAGGGTCGTAGGGTGAAGACATGACTGCGCTCGCGGTGGATCTGAACGCCGATCTCGGCGAGACCGTTGACGGCGTGGCCACCGCTGACGACGCCGCGATGTTCCGGCTTGTGAGCAGCGCGAACATCGCCTGCGGCGGTCATGCCGGTGACGATGTGTCGATGCGGGCATCGGTCGTCCTCGCCCGCGAGCACGGTGTGACGATCGGAGCGCATCCGTCGTACCCCGATCGCGCAGGATTCGGGCGCACACGCCAGCGCCTCGCATCGTCTGAGCTGCGTGCGTCGATTCGGGGTCAGCTCGACGCTCTCGTGTCCGCCGGCGCAGACATCCGATACGTGAAACCACACGGAGCGCTGTACAACGAGATCGTGCACGATGCAGCCCAAGCAGCGGACGTCGCGGCGGTAATCGCAGATCTCTCGACCCAGCTTGGCCGTGCGGTGCCGGTGCTCGGTCTGCATGGGGAGATTCGCCGCGCCGCGGAGGCCGCGGGTCTGCCGTTCTTCGCCGAGGCCTTCTTGGACCGCGGCTACCGGGCCGACGGCACACTCGTGCCGCGCGGCGCTCCCGGAGATCTGATGCACGATCCCACCGAGGTCGCCGACCGGGCCGTGGAGATGATCCTGACGGGATCGGTCGTCTCCGTGGACGGCAGTCGAATCGCGATGCGACCGGCGTCTCTGTGCGTGCACGGCGACACCCCGGCGGCGGTGGAGATGGCAGGCGCCGTGCGCGCCGCGCTGACCGATGCGGGTGTCATGATCCGCGCGCCCTGGCGGCCATGATGGCGCCGGTCGTGCGCTCGTTCGGTCCCGCTGCCGTGCTGATCGAGACAGCGGATGTGCTGGCGTTGCAGGCGGCACTAGGCGTCCCATCCGCGGGAATCACGGACATCGTCCCCGCCGCGGAGACGGTGTTGGTGTGCTTCGATCCGTCGAGCATCGCGCCGTCGGCCGTGCGTGCCTGGATCGACCGTGCGCTCACCCATGCGGCTGACGTCGATGACGCAGACGCCGGGCTTCTCATCGAGATCGACGTCCGCTATGACGGTCCCGACCTCTCTGCCGCGGCCGACGCGGCGGCTGTCTCGGTGGCGACACTGATCGATGACCATCAGCGCGCGCGCTGGCGGGTCGCGTTCACGGGGTTCGCGCCCGGGTTCGGCTACCTCGTCGCCGAGGACTGGCCACACCGAGTGCCGCGACTGGCTGCGCCGCGCACCCGCGTGCCGGCCGGCTCGGTCGCGCTCGCGGACGGCTTCAGCGGCGTGTATCCGCGCGCGACACCAGGTGGATGGCAGCTGATCGGCACCACGGATGTCGTGCTCTTCGACCCCGAGCGCACACCTCCCGCACTCCTCTCGCCGGGCGCGCGCGTGCGGTTTCGGGACGTGTCGTGAGCCTGCGGGTCGAGGCTGCCGGTCCTGGGACTACAGTGCAGGATCTGGGGCGTTTCGGGCTACGGGCGATCGGTGTCGGTTCGTCCGGTGCGATGGATCACGCGTCGCATCGGATCGCGCAGCGTCTCGTCGGCAACCGCGAGTCCGCCGCGGGAATCGAAGTGCCGCTCGGAGGACTGCGCTTGCGAGCGACGGGCGATCATTGGATCGTGGTGACCGGGGCGGAGGTGCCTCTGACAGTGGGCTCCCACCCCGCGGACCTCTGGCGACCGCACCTGCTGCATGCCGGCGAGGTTCTCGAGCTCGGATTCGCGACTCGGGGCATCCGAGCCTATGTCGCGGTGCGGGGCGGACTGGCGGTGCCCCCGGTGCTGGGCTCGCGCTCCCGTGACACTCTCGCGGGGCTGGGGCCGGAGCCGCTGCAGGTCGGCGACGAACTCGTCATCGGGCGCACGACGCTTCCGCTGCATCTGGTGGACATCGCTCCGTGGCGCGTGCCGGGCGACCACGTCGAGGCGCGGGTGGTGCCGGGTCCTCGCCGCGACATGCTGGCGCCCGAAGCCTGGGATCTGTTGACGGGGGAGACCTGGACGGCCTCGTCCGCGGCGGATCGTGTGGGCGTGCGACTCGACGGGCCGCTGCTGCGCCACCGGGGCACAGCAGAGCTGCCCAGTGAGGGCGTGATCCCCGGCGCGATTCAGGTGCCGCCATCCGGAGTTCCGACGATCCTGCTCGCCGACGGTCCTGTCACGGGCGGCTACCCCGTGATCGGTGTGGTGCTGGATCTGGATGCGATCGGACAGCTGCGGCCTGGCGCCACCCTCCGCCTCCGCGGCTGATCGCCGGTCGCGCTGTTGTGCGAACGAACGTCCGTGGCGGGTTCGTCGACCGCAGACGACGGTGGCGATGGAGACATTAGATTGCTAGCATTCGAGCATGAGTACCGAACAGCACGCCGCGAGAGACGCGGAGAAAGCGCAGTTCAACGTGTACCTTCCGCGTCCGTTGATCGTGGCGGTGAAGCATCGCGCGATCGATGAGGGGAGGAGTCTGTCAGCCCTGGTGGAGCGGGCACTCGGCGAGTATTTGGATCGTGCGCAGAGCGCGGGGGAGGAGTGATCTTGTCCATCACCGTGCAGGCAATTCGATTCAGCGATGATGTGGCGGCGATGCGCGCGCTTCTGGAGCAGCTGGGACTCGTCGCTGTCGTATCGAGTCCCCAGTGGGCGGTCATGCGCTCGGGATCCGGAGACGTGCTGCTGCACGGAACGGCGAATGCGGCGAACGGAGCCCCCGCAGGATCGACCGAGCTCACCTTCGAGACCGACGATCTCGATGCCGTCGCCGTGCGATTCGACGTCGCCCCGGTGGACGAAGCGTGGGGTCGCTCGATCGAGATCGTCGATCCGCTCGGAGACCGCGTGATCGTCAACGCTCAGCGGGACGACTTCTACGGGTACGAGACGTTAGAGGCGCTCCCCGACCCAAGCATCAGCGTCTGCCCGGTGCGATTCACTGATCCTCGTGGAGCCTACGGCGAGTTTCTCACTGAGCTCGGCCTGCACCAGAGCAGCCCCGACGACGACAGCTTCGTGGCGTATGGCGCCGATCACGGATCGGTCGGCGTGCACATCGCGCGGCCGGAGGAGACGGTGTCTCTGCTCGCGGACGCTCCCGGGGCGCAGGTGCATCTCACGCTGTCGACCACGGGCGATCCGCAGGCATTGGCCGCCGCCCTGCGGTCAGCCGGACATGAGGTGCGGGTGGACACCACCTTCGGCACCATGCTCGAGCTCACCGATCCGGATGGGCGGTCCCTGCAGATCCACGCGGAGGCCTGAGGCGGCGCTGGTCTCAGCAGATGCAGCACACGGCCGGATCCAATACCGGAGTCGAGACCAGTCATCGTGTTGGTCTCAGTTCCGGCTCGGGAGGTGGACCGAAGCTACCGATTCTGAGAGCAGCACGGGCGCGGCGCTGCGGCTCCGATTCCGAGGTTCGGGGACGGCGGGGCGGCGGGTAGGCTCGGGGCCATGACGGCGACGGTGCTCGGCATCCGCGTCACCGACGCCCAACTGGCGCGGTGGCGAGGGTGGGTAATGCCTGCCGTGCAGCCGTTCCTGCTCACAGCCGATGAGGCGCGAGTGGTGAAGCGAGTCGCGCGCTCGCGTCGGCTCAGCCCCGAGCTGCGCGACACGTTCCAGCTCTACGCGGTACCGGGAACCGGCGTCTACGCCGCGGAGGTGGAACCCTCCGGGGACCATCCGGATCAGGGAGACGTCGTGCGCTCCGCCGATGGAGTCGCCCTACGCTCGACTTCGGACGCCGCGAGCGACCCGACCCCCACCGACGCGCCGGGCGCGGACGACGAGCCGGAGCGCACCTCGCTGATCTGGCTCGACAGGCGTGGGGCACGCCTGCTGACTCCTGAAGCGCGGGCTGCGCAGCCGACGAAGCATCGCTGGCCGGGGAAGCATCCCGAACGCAGCCGTGAACGCGACACTGCGCGGGCCATCCGCTGGGTAGAGGACGGTTGGCCGGCGTCTCAGCACAGTGAAGTGTCGGAGGCCACGTGGCGTCGTGCGCGGTCCATCCTCCCCGAGGCACGTCGGATCGCCGGGCGCTTTCCGGCTCGCAGCGGGCCGAACTGCTTCGGGACGGTCATGGGTGCCGCCGGTGTCGAGGGCGCCGAGAGCACGTGGATGCAGCGGGCACCCTTCGAGCGCTGGTTGCAGGAGGCGACCATCGCGGGTGGCAATGACGAGAACCCTGGCACGGTTCTCGTGTGGCGCGGCGCCGATGGTGCCGTCGAACACGCGGCGATCACCCTCGGCGATGGATGGCTGCTGAACAAGCCGGCGCAGACGTGGTCCACCCCCGTCACGGTGCTGCCAGTGCGAGACGGGATCAACGCGTCGCGGGCCCCCGGACGCCGATTGGAGCGTCACACCATCGCGTGACCCCGTCGTCTCGCCATGCGTGCCTTCGTCGATAGGGTTGAGAGGTGGATTACGCGCGACTCGCTGACGGATCATCCATCGCCCACGAACGCGTCGGTGACGCGACAGGGGAGCCGGTCATCGTCCTTCCTGGCGGACCGTGCCGTGAACCGGAGTACCTGGGGGACCTTGCAGGACTCGGCGGCATTCGGCCGCTGATCATCGTGCACTTCCGTGGCACTGCAGCGACCACAGATGCATCGCCAGGGTGGTGGCTCGAAAGCGACGCGGTCGTCGCGATCCTCGACGATCTCGGACTCGACCGGGCCGACATCCTCGCTCACTCCGCTGGCACCCGCGTGGCCCTCGCGACCATGACGCGTCACCCCGGACGCATTCGCCGCGCGGCGCTGGTCACTCCGGCGGCGGCGTGGCTCACCGGAACGGAGCACGACATCGCGGAGATCGCTGCCCGCCGCGCTGATCCGATCATCGACCACGCCCTCACCGCGCCCGCGGACCTCCCCGACACCGAAGCCGAGTTCCAACAGGCGTGGCAGCAGGAAGCGCCGCTGGGTTACGCGCACTGGACCGATCTCGAGCAGCAGCACGCCCGGGTGGGCACCACCACGCGCGCGGCGACGCTCGGCTGGTTCTCGGCGATCCCTGATGATGCGCCGGCGCAGATCCTGGCGGCCGATCTCCCTCCGCTGCTCGTGGTCGCAGCGGCGGAAGACATGCTGAGTGGCGTGCGTCCCACGCTCGCCTATGCCGAGGCTCTCGGCGCCCAGCAGGTATGGATCGCCGACTGCGGTCACTATCCGTGGATCGAGCAGCCGGCGGAATTCCGGACGATCCTCGCGGGTTGGATGACACAGAGCTGATTCCGCGCGTGGTTATACACCGAGTCTCAGGAACCTTCAAGCATCAACGCTGGACGTGTCGCTAATCCGTGTGTATCGTGGGTAGTTGCGCTCGCATCCTCCTGCCCTCATATGGTGGTCGGCTGTTTCCGTGTCTCCGATCGTGAGGTCGGCTCGGATTTCGGGGATGTACGCGAGCGAGAAATCTCACGACAAGGAATCACGAGGCCCGGCCGGGGCCCATGGAGGTCATTCCCTTGGCAGCTGCGAGCAACGCATCCACCAACCCCAAGAACGGCCGCGCTCACAAGCGCGTCTCGTTCGCCAAGATCACCGACACGCTGACCGTCCCCGACCTGCTCGCTCTGCAGGTCGAGTCGTTCGACTGGCTCGTCGGCAACGAGAACTGGAAGGCTCGCGTCGCGCAGGCGCAGGCTGAGGGACGCACCGACGTCCCCGAGGTCAGCGGTCTGGAGGAGATCTTCGAGGAGATCTCGCCGATCGAGGATCTCAGCGAGACCATGCAGCTCTCGTTCACGAACCCGTACCTCGAGCCCGAGAAGTACTCGATCGAGGAGTGCAAGGAGCGCGGCAAGACGTACGCGGCTCCGCTGTACGTCGAGGCCGAGTTCATGAACCACCAGACCGGTGAGATCAAGACCCAGACGGTCTTCATGGGCGACTTCCCGCTCCAGACCGACAAGGGCACGTTCATCATCAACGGCACCGAGCGTGTCGTCGTGTCTCAGCTCGTCCGCTCGCCGGGTGTCTACTTCGACAAGACCCCCGACAAGACCTCCGACAAGGACATCGTGTCGGCGCGTGTCATCCCGAGCCGCGGCGCCTGGCTCGAGTTCGAGATCGACAAGCGCGACCAGGTGGGCGTGCGCATCGACCGCAAGCGCAAGCAGTCGGTCACCGTCTTCCTCAAGGCCCTGGGCCTTTCCAGCGAGGACATCCTCGCCGAGTTCGCCGGCTTCCCCTCCATCGAGGAGACCCTGTCGAAGGACACCATCCTCACCAAGGAGGACGCGCTTCGCGACATCTACCGCAAGCTCCGTCCGGGCGAGCAGGTCGCCGCTGAGGCCGCCCGCGCGCTGCTGGACAACTTCTACTTCAACCCGAAGCGCTACGACCTGGCCAAGGTCGGCCGCTACAAGGTGAACCAGAAGCTCGGCCTGGACGCGCCGCTGACCGAGTCGGTGCTCACCGTCGAGGACATCGTCGCCACCATCAAGTACCTGGTGCGCCTGCACGCCGGTGAGACCTCCTACGAGGGCGTCCGCAGCGGCAAGCCGGCGGAGATCCGCATCGATGTCGACGACATCGACAACTTCGGCAACCGTCGCATCCGCGCGGTCGGCGAGCTCATCCAGAACCAGGTCCGCACGGGTCTGTCCCGCATGGAGCGCGTCGTTCGCGAGCGCATGACCACGCAGGACATCGAGGCAATCACGCCGCAGACCCTGATCAACGTGCGCCCCGTCGTCGCCGCGATCAAGGAGTTCTTCGGAACCTCGCAGCTGTCGCAGTTCATGGACCAGAACAACCCGCTCGCGGGTCTGACCCACAAGCGCCGCCTGTCGGCCCTGGGTCCCGGTGGTCTGTCGCGTGAGCGTGCCGGTGTCGAGGTCCGCGACGTCCACCCGTCGCACTACGGCCGTATGTGCCCGATCGAGACGCCGGAAGGCCCGAACATCGGTCTGATCGGCTCGCTGGCGTCGTTCGCGCGCATCAACGCGTTCGGCTTCATCGAGACCCCGTACCGCCGGGTCATCGACGGCAAGGTGTCCGAGACGATCGACTACCTCACCGCCGCTGAAGAGCAGGACTACATCGTGGCGCAGGCCAACGCCGTCCTGAACAAGGACGGTTCCTTCGCCGACGAGCGCGTGCTCGCCCGTCGCGGTAAGGGTGGCGAGGTCGACCTCTTCCCGCGCGACGAGATCGGCTACATGGACGTCTCCCCGCGCCAGATGGTGTCGGTCGCGACGTCGCTCATCCCGTTCCTCGAGCACGACGACGCGAACCGCGCCCTCATGGGTGCCAACATGCAGCGTCAGGCTGTGCCGCTGCTGCGTTCGGACTCGCCGCTGGTGGGTACCGGTATGGAGGGCTACACGGCCATCGACGCCGGCGACGTGGTCACCGCGCAGAAGGCCGGTGTCGTTTCCGAGGTCTCCGCAGACCGCGTCACGGTTCAGCTGGACGAGGGCGGCACGCAGGACTACTACCTGCGCAAGTTCGACCGCTCCAACCAGGGCACGTCCTACAACCAGCGCGTGATCGTCAACGCCGGTGAGCGCGTCGAGGTCGGCGAGGTCATCGCCGACGGTCCCTCGACCGACAACGGTGAGCTCGCCCTCGGTAAGAACCTCCTCGTCGGCTTCATGACGTGGGAAGGCTTCAACTACGAGGACGCGATTATCCTGAACCAGGACCTGGTGAAGGAAGACACCCTCTCCTCGATCCACATCGAGGAGTACGAGGTCGACGCCCGCGACACGAAGCTCGGCAAGGAGGAGATCACCCGTGACCTCCCCAACGTCAGCCCGGAGCTGCTGAAGGACCTGGACGAGCGCGGCATCATCCGCATCGGCGCCGAGGTCCGCCCCGGCGACATCCTGGTCGGCAAGGTCACCCCGAAGGGTGAGACCGAGCTCTCCGCCGAGGAGCGCCTGCTCCGCGCGATCTTCAACGAGAAGAGCCGCGAGGTCCGCGACACGTCGCTGAAGGTGCCCCACGGTGAGCAGGGAACCATCATCGCGGTCAAGGAGTTCAACGCCGAGGACGGCGACGACGAGCTCGGCTCGGGCGTCAACCGTCGCGTCGTGGTCTACATCGCCCAGAAGCGCAAGATCACCGCGGGTGACAAGCTCTCCGGCCGTCACGGCAACAAGGGCGTCATCTCGCGCATCCTGCCGGTGGAGGACATGCCGTTCCTCGCCGACGGTACGCCGCTGGACATCATCCTCAACCCGCTCGGTATCCCGGGTCGAATGAACTTCGGCCAGGTGCTCGAGGTTCACCTCGGCTGGATCGCCAAGCAGGGCTGGAAGGTCGACGGCAACCCGGAGTGGGCGAAGCTGCTGCCGGCCGAGGCCCGCGAGGCTGCTCCCGGCACGAAGGTGGCCACCCCGGTGTTCGACGGTGCGCACGAGGAGGAGATCTCGGGTCTGCTCGACTCGACCCTTCCCACGCGTGACGGCGAGCGCCTGATCGACCACACCGGCAAGACGACGCTGTACGACGGCCGCTCCGGCGAGCCGTTCCCGGCGCCGATCTCCGTGGGCTACATGTACATCCTGAAGCTGCACCACCTGGTGGACGACAAGATCCACGCGCGTTCGACGGGTCCCTACTCGATGATCACGCAGCAGCCCCTCGGTGGTAAGGCGCAGTTCGGTGGACAGCGCTTCGGTGAGATGGAGGTGTGGGCCCTCGAGGCCTACGGTGCGGCATACGCGCTCCAGGAGCTCCTCACGATCAAGTCCGACGACATCCTCGGCCGCGTCAAGGTGTACGAGGCGATCGTCAAGGGCGAGAACATCCAGGAGCCCGGCATCCCCGAGTCCTTCAAGGTGCTCATGAAGGAGATGCAGTCGCTCTGCCTGAACGTCGAGGTGCTCAACGCCGACGGCCAGCCCGTCAACCTGCGCGACACCGACGATGAGGCGTTCCGCGCCGCGGAAGAGCTCGGCATCAACATCTCGAGCCGCTTCGAGAACGTTTCGGTCGAAGAGATCTGACCCCCGGTCAGATCCCTCCACCACCACAAGATTTCAGAATCGACACAGGAGAACACGTGCTCGACGCCACCACATTCGATTCGCTTCGCATCGGCCTGGCAACTGCTGACGACATCCGTCAGTGGTCGCACGGCGAGGTCAAGAAGCCCGAAACGATCAACTACCGCACCCTGAAGCCCGAGAAGGACGGTCTGTTCGGTGAGCAGATCTTCGGCCCTTCCCGTGACTGGGAGTGCGCCTGCGGTAAGTACAAGCGAGTCCGCTTCAAGGGCATCATCTGCGAGCGCTGCGGCGTGGAGGTCACCAAGAGCTCCGTCCGTCGCGAGCGCATGGGCCACATCGAGCTCGCCGCACCCGTCACCCACATCTGGTACTTCAAGGGCGTTCCGTCGCGCCTCGGCTACCTGCTGGACATGGCGCCGAAGGACCTCGAGAAGGTCATCTACTTCGCCGCGTACATGGTCATCTCGGTGGACGAGGACGCGCGTCACCGCGACCTCGCGACCCAGGAGGGCAACATCCGCCTCGAGCTGAAGGCTCTGGCGGACCGCCGCGACGCGAAGATCGCCGACCGCCTGCGCAAGCTGGAGGAGGAGCTCGCCGCTCTCGAGGCGGAGGGCGCCAAGGCCGACCAGAAGAAGAAGGTCAAGGACGCCGCCGAGAAGGAGATGTCGCTGACCCGCAAGGGCACCGACGAGGCGATCGCCAAGCTGGAGCGCGTGTGGGAGGACTTCCGCACGCTGTCCGTGGGCGACCTGAAGCCGGAGGACGACGTCTTCCACGAGCTGCAGGACCGCTTCGGTCAGTACTTCGAGGCCTACATGGGTGCGGAGTCCATCAAGAAGCGCCTGGAGACCTTCGACCTGGAGGCTGAGGCCGAGTCCCTGCGCCTGCAGATCTCCGAGGGCAAGGGCCAGCGCAAGATCCGTGCGATCAAGCGCCTCAAGGTCGTCTCCTCGTTCCTGGCCACGGGCATGTCCCCGGCCTCGATGGTGCTCGACGTCGTCCCGGTGATCCCGCCGGAGCTGCGCCCGATGGTGCAGCTGGACGGTGGCCGCTTCGCGACCTCCGACCTCAACGACCTGTACCGTCGCGTGATCAACCGCAACAACCGCCTCCGTCGCCTGATCGACCTCGGTGCCCCCGAGATCATCGTCAACAACGAGAAGCGCATGCTGCAGGAGGCCGTCGACGCCCTGTTCGACAACGGCCGCCGTGGTCGCCCCGTCACCGGTACCGGCAACCGTGCCCTGAAGTCCCTCAGCGACATGCTGAAGGGTAAGCAGGGTCGTTTCCGCCAGAACCTGCTCGGAAAGCGCGTCGACTACTCGGGTCGTTCGGTCATCATCGTCGGCCCGCAGCTGAAGCTGCACCAGTGCGGTCTGCCCAAGCAGATGGCACTGGAGCTGTTCAAGCCGTTCGTCATCAAGCGCCTGATCGACCTCGGTCACTCGCAGAACATCAAGGCCGCCAAGCGCGCCGTGGAGCGTACGCGCCCCGAGGTGTGGGACGTGCTCGAGGAGATCATCCGCGAGCGTCCCGTGCTGCTGAACCGCGCCCCCACCCTGCACCGCCTGGGCATCCAGGCCTTCGAGCCGCAGCTCGTCGAGGGTAAGGCCATCCAGCTGCACCCGCTCGTGTGCGCCGCGTTCAACGCCGACTTCGACGGTGATCAGATGGCCGTGCACCTGCCGCTGTCGGTGGAGGCACAGGCCGAGGCCCGCATGCTCATGCTGGCGTCGAACAACATCCTCAAGCCGTCCGACGGTCGTCCGGTCACCCTGCCCTCGCAGGACATGATCATCGGCCTGCACCACCTGACCACGGTCAAGGAGGGTGCGCTCGGTGAGGGTCGTGCGTTCGGTTCCGTCGCCGAGGCGATCATGGCCAAGGACGAGGGAACCCTCGACCTGCAGGCCAAGGTCCGCATCCGCATCCCGGGTCTGACGTTCCTCGAGGGCGACGCCCCGGAGGGCTACGAGACCCACGGTCTCGTGGACGCGTCGCTCGGTCAGGTCACCTTCAACGACACGCTGCCGAAGGGCTACCCCTTCGTCCGCGAGCAGGCCGACAAGGGCAAGCTGTCGCAGATCGTGAACAAGCTGGCGGAGGAGTACCCCAAGGTCGAGGTCGCCGCGGCGCTCGACCGGATCAAGGACGCCGGCTTCTACTGGGCCACCCGTTCGGGTGTGACCGTCGCGCTGAGCGACATCCTCACCCCGCCGAACAAGGCCGAGATCATCTCGAAGTACGAGAAGCTCGCCTCCAAGGTGCAGTCTCAGTACGAGAAGGGCCTCGTCACCGACACCGAGCGTCGTCAGGAGCAGATCAAGATCTGGACCGAGGCGACGGACGAGGTGCAGGCGGCGATGCGCGCCAACTTCCCCGAGGACAACACCATCAACCGCATGGTGTCGTCGGGTGCTCGTGGTAACTGGCTGCAGATCCGTAACATCGCTGGTATCCGAGGCCTGGTGAACAACACCAAGGGTGAGATCATGCCGCGTCCGATCATCTCCTCGTACCGCGAGGGTCTGTCGGTGGCCGAGTACTTCACCGCTACGCACGGTGCTCGTAAGGGTCTGGCTGACACCGCTCTGCGTACCGCCGACTCGGGTTACCTGACCCGTCGTCTGGTGGACGTCTCGCAGGATGTCATCAT
This sequence comes from Microbacterium gorillae, assembly GCF_050990725.1. Lineage (GTDB taxonomy): Bacteria > Actinomycetota > Actinomycetes > Actinomycetales > Microbacteriaceae > Microbacterium > Microbacterium gorillae_A. Next base: position 3,806,431 of record NZ_CP158844.1, on the reverse strand, counting down.
CCGCGAAGAGGACTGCGGCACGAGCAAGGGTCTGGACTACGTCATCGCGAAGGCGGACTCGACGGGCACCCTGGTGCGCGACGAGAACGTCGAGAACTCGGTGTTCGCCCGTACCCTCGCCGTCGACGTGGTCGACGCTTCGGGCACGGTCATCGCGACCGCCGGTGAGGACGTCGGTGACGTGCTCATCGACAAGCTGATCGAGTCCGGTGTGGAGAACATCAAGGTCCGCTCGGTGATGACCTGCGACTCCGCCGTCGGTGTCTGCGCGCAGTGCTACGGCCGTTCGCTGGCCTCCGGCAAGATCGTGGACATCGGTGAGGCCGTCGGCATCATCGCGGCCCAGTCGATCGGTGAGCCCGGTACCCAGCTGACGATGCGTACCTTCCACACGGGTGGTTCCGCGTCTGCTGACGACATCACCCAGGGTCTGCCCCGTGTCCAGGAGCTCTTCGAGGCTCGTACTCCGAAGGGTGCTTCCCCGATCGCCGAGGCGACCGGTCGCATCACCATCGAGGAGACCGAGAAGCAGAAGAAGGTCATCCTGACGCCCGACAACGGTGACGAGCCGTACGTCTACCCGGTCCTGAAGCGTGCCACGCTCCTGGTCGAGGACGGACAGCACATCGAGGTCGGTCAGGCGCTGCAGGTCGGAACGCTCGACCCGAAGGAGGTCATGCGCGTGCAGGGTGCCCGTGCCGCGCAGAAGTACCTCGTCGGTGGCGTTCAGGGCGTGTACCGCTCGCAGGGTGTGCCGATCCACGACAAGCACATCGAGGTCATCGTGCGCCAGATGCTGCGCAAGGTCACGGTCGTCGACCACGGCGACACCGACTTCCTGCCCGGTGAGATGGTCGACACCCGTCGCTACCAGGACATCAACCGTGCGGCCGTGTCCGAGGGCAAGCGTCCCGCGTCGGGTCGTCCGGAGCTGATGGGTATCACGAAGGCGTCGCTCGCGACCGAGTCGTGGCTGTCGGCCGCTTCCTTCCAGGAGACCACCCGCGTGCTCACGCAGGCGGCCATGGAGGGCAAGAGCGACCCGCTCGTCGGCCTCAAGGAGAACGTCATCATCGGTAAGCTCATCCCCGCCGGAACCGGACTTGCGAAGTACCGCAACGTCGTGGTCGAGGCGACGGAAGAGGCGAAGAGCGAGCGGTACCCCAACCGCATCTTCGCGTCGGACGGTGCGTACTCGGGCGATGACCTGAGCTACGTCGACTTCGACAGCTTCTCGACGGACGACAACTTCACCACGCCCGGCACTTACAACTGAGTGTGATGTGATCCGCAGGCCCCCGGCTACCGCCGGGGGCCTGCGGCGTTCCTGCGTCCACACCATTGCCCGCGAAACTTCCGTCCGTGGGCCACAATCGCCGCGTTGCATGGATTCTCGCCCACAGACGGAAGTCTCGCGGGGTTCGGTGTGCGTGAGGGGGAGGTGGGGCGTAGCGTGGAGGGCATGGGGCGAGTCGGGGGACGGAATGTGCCGATGATGATCATCGGCATCGTGCTGTGCGCTGCTGTGGTCGTCGTGCTGTTCGTGATCGCGTTGCCGATGTGGCCCGCGGCCGGAGTCTGGATCGGCTCGATGTTCCAAGCCCTCGGCGACTTCATGCGGGGACTGGGCTGAGCGACCCACATACGCCCGCGGCGCGACTACGGCAAGCCTCAGGGCCAATGACCGGTGCCCCCACTACCCTGAAATGCACAGCAGGCACGAATGCGCCGCAGGAGTGCACCGTCCAGCACGTCGAGGAGAAGTCTGATGAGCGAAACGCCGAACTCGCCCTCCGGGGACGCCGCGGGCGAGCCCGTGGAGGAGACCAACACGGGTGCTGAGCTGAACGCGGACACCGCCGCGGACGAGCAGAACGCGCCGAGCGGCGCGTCAGAGACCGACGACGACGCGGCTTTCGCCGCCAGCATCGCCGACGAACTCGCCGCCGCCAACGCCGGCATCGTCCCCGCGGCTGCACCCATGCCCCCGGCGGCACCCGCATCCGTCGTCGCGGCCGACAACGTCGATGCTGCACGTGCTGCTGCAACGTCGGAGGCCGCTGCTTCCGATGCCGTCTCGTCTCACGCGTCGCCGGCGGACGGTGCGTCCCCGCTCGACGCCTCGTCGTCTCCTGCTGCCGCGTCTGACGCCTCGGCCACGGAGGACGCCGCATCGTTCGGGACGCCGTCGTCGGGTGATGCCTCGGAGTCCACCGATGATCGCTCCTCGCTCGAGTCCGGAGCCGTGCCGTCTGCCGCCGACGCCTCGTCCGACGGCGCCGGAACCTCGGCCGATGCCGATCTCACGCCCGCGTCCTTCGCTGACGAAGACGCACCGGAAGCCACCGCCGATGCGGAACGCTCCGCGGACGGAACCGCGTGGAATGCCGCTGCGGCAGCTGCTGCAGCCACGGAGAGCGCACGCGCGGCCGAGGAAGCCGCCGACGCAGCGGTCGCGGGAACCAACGCCGCTGCCGAGGCCCCCGCGCCGTCTGTCGCCTCCGACGTCGATCGCGCGCGTGCCGCCGCAGCCGCGATGAACGATGACGACGACACCCCCTGGTACGACCGCCCGGAGATCGTCGAGGCCGCCGCGTCGCTGCCCACCGCCGTGACGGACGCGCCCACCACGGTGGTGGACGCCCCGACCACCGCGCTCACTCCGCCTGCCGCCGCCGCGGCGGCTGCCGCCACCGCCGCCACGACCCCTGTGGCGGAGCCCGCGGCGACCGGAGTCACCGCAGGCCCCGCGCAGATCTTCGTGCAGGCCCCGGAGGAGCCCGCCAAGCGCGGAAACCGCGGATTCTCCGGTGTGGTCGGACTCATCGCCACGGTCGTCTTCGCGGTCATCTACCTGGCTGTCACCCTGCTCCCGCGCGGTGGCGACGTGCTCACCAGCTTCGAGGCACTCGGGAAGGCCGCCCTGACCGAGGTGGCGTCGCCGGGCTTCTGGATCCCCGTCGCCACGTTCTTCCTCGCGTTCTGGCTGCTCGGTGCCATCCTCAACACCGCCAAGTGGGGGTACTGGGTGGTCTTCGGCCTCCTCGTGGGCCTGCTGTCCCTCGTCGGGCACGTGCTCGGTCAGATCATCGCGGCCAACCCGTGGACGATCACGCCGACGCAGGCTCTCGAACTGGCGCGCGAGTCGGTGTTCTCGGTTCCCGGCCTGGTGGCCCTCGTCATCGGTCGCGAGCTGCCGGTCTGGTTCGGTGGCTGGATCGCACGTCGTGGCCGCAAGGTGATCGCCGCGAACGCAGAGGCGCAGGAGGAATTCCAGCGCATCCTCGATGCGGGCCCGCAGCTCGCGAACTGATGACTGACACGAACCGCGCCCGGCCCCTCGTCTACACGGGGCTGGGCGCGGTCGTTTTCGTCGCGCTGGTGATCGCCGGATTCGGAGGCCTCAGCTACGCCACCGACACCGAGGTGATCGCCGCACCCGGCCTGGGCCCGCTGCCCGGCGTGATCGGCATCGCGGCAGCGACGATCGCGCTCGCCGGCACCCTGCTCTCCCGATCCCTGAACCGACCGGGACTCGGCACCGCAGCGCTCGCCGGGTTGTTCGCGGCCGCGGTTCACCTCCTCGCCGTCACCGTTGCGGCGCTGTTCACCCTGCCTGGCACGGCAGCGGGCGTCGCCTCGCATCTGGTGCTCAGCGGATACAGCGTGCTCGTCTTTCTCGCGGGAATCGTCGCCGGTGCGCTCACCGTGGTCGGCTTCCGCTCGGGCAGCGGCACCCCGCAGTGGCCCTGGGAGAAGCACGACGACGACGAGTAGCCGTCCCTCGACGTCGCGAGCGTAGGAACGTGCCGCGAGAGGAAGAGTGATCCGGCACCTCGCACATGTTCTGGGCGCTTCGTCATGATTTCGGAACAGCCCGTTCACACCCGCGCACATCTCGGGCGTGAATCCGTCCGGATCGGCCATTCCTGCCCTACGGTGGGATCGTGGAGCGGGAGCTCGAGGCGCAGGTGAGCCATGCGGTGGACGCATGGCTCCGCTGGGTGCCTCGCTGGCACCCCCAGAGCCATCGCGGACGCACCGCGGTGTGCAAGCGCTGCTTCGGGTCGCCGATTCTGCTCGCCGCGGGCCTGGGCACCGATGTTCCGCACGGCGTACAGCACGGGATCTCGACGCGCATGAAGACGGTGATCGACGCTGCCGTGGGCGAGTACACCGCGCGGAACCTGCCGATGCTGCAGGCAGAGCTCGATCAGCAGGCCGCGCGGAACCGCGCCCGGCGCTACCGGCCCGGAGACGACCTGGAGCCCGAGTTCGAGGGCATGCCCCTGGATCCCGACCCGGAGCCCGGCGCACCCTTCCTCTTCACGGTGGCGGGGCTTGCGGCAGAGGTCGACGCCGATGTTCCCGCGCTTCCGCCGCTGACCGAGGAGGAGAAGGTCGCCCTCCGGCAGGAGGTCGCACTCGCCGACGAATACGCCACGATGGTCGGCCGCGAGGTCTGTCGCATCCTCGTGGGGCATCGACTGCGGATTTCGCAGGCGATCCAGGACTACGTCGAACCGCAGATCGCGGACATCATCGCGGAGCTCGCGAGGTCGCTCGACGCCCCCTTCGACCCTCGCGACGGCACGCTCCCCGACGCCTGAACCGTACACCGGCCCGCGTCCAGAGCGCCCGGTGGCGGCGGCGCATGAGTGGGAGCCGGGGGACGGCGGGGGATGTCCCTGTTACCATGACGGCATCCGGATTTCACGCCCGTCGAGGGTGTGCCGCCGCGGCCGACACGCGGATGGTGCGTACGACGATCATGCGTGGCCGGTACGAGGTAAAAGGGGGTGGCGGTGGCCAAGCGCGTGCTTTCTGCGCCCCCGGTGCTGGCCGGGCTGACGTTCGTCCGCCCATTGGGCTCGGGCGGATTCGCCGATGTGTTCCTCTACGAACAGGCGATGCCCCGACGTTCGGTGGCGGTCAAGGTGCTGCCGAGCGACGTCGCCGACGCCGAGCTGCTGCGCATGTTCAACGCCGAAGCGGATGTGCTGGCACGTCTCTCCGCCCACCCGTCGATCGTCACCGTGTACCAGGCGGGCATCTCCGCCGACGGACGGGCGTACATCGTGATGGAGTACTGCCCGGGTTCGATGTCTCCGCGCTATCGCAGCGAACGGATTCCCGTGGCCGAGGCGCTGTCGGTCGGGGTGAAGATGGCCGGGGCCCTGGAGACCGCGCACCGTGCGGGACTCGTCCATCGCGACATCAAACCGGGGAACATCCTCAACACCGCGTTCGGTGCTCCCGTGCTCGCGGACTTCGGCATCTCGTCGTCGCTGGCTCGTGCCACCCCGGACGGGATGATGGCGATGTCCGTGCCGTGGACCGCCCCCGAGGTGATCGCCGAGCACACCTCCGGCGATGTCGCCAGCGAGGTCTGGGGACTCGGCGCCACGGTGTACTCACTGCTCGCCGGTCACTCGCCGTTCGAGCGTGCCGAGCAGGGACAGAACTCGCGCGACCAGCTTCGCCGGCGCATCCTGCGCGCGTCGTACACGCGGATCACCCGCGCCGACGTCCCGGATTCGATCCAGGGCGTGCTTGCGACGGCGATGGCGCGCGCGCCGCGTGAGCGCTATCCCAGCGCGTTGGCCTTCGCCGAGGCCCTCCGCGCTGTTGAGGTGGAGCTCGGGCTGCCGATGACTCCGCTGGAGGTGGCCGAGGATGTGTGGGCCGCCCCCGGCGTCGACTTCGAGGACTCGTCCGCCCGCGGGCACATCCGGGCCCACGTCCCCACCCCGTCCAGCCGCAAGGCCCGACCCAATGCGGAGCTGTCCGGTTATGCCCGTTCCGACGATGAGGGCATCGGCGCCCCGCGTCGTGGCGGGGTGCGCTGGGGGTGGATCGTGGCGGGTGCCGTCATTCTCCTCGCCGCCGGCATCGGTGGTGGCGTCCTCCTGGCGGGAATGCTCTGATGTCCTCCAACGCACCGACCACTCCCTCGCGTCGCGGCCCGATCCTCGCGGTCGGAGGCGGCGTGCTCGCGGTTGCCGCCGTCGTGGGAGCCACGATCGTGTGGCCGGGCCTGGACGCCCATGAGGCTCCGCCGGTCGACGCCGCGATCTGGGCCCTGCAGACCGCCGATGGGCATCGCTATGCCCGCGTCAACACGGCCATCGGTGAGCTGGACACCGTGCGAGAAGTCGCCAACCCGTCCGCGATCGCGCAGACGGCTGAGCGCGCGTACCTCTACTCCGGAAGCTACGGCAAGCTCACCCCGATCGACGCCGCGATGCCGGCCGATCTCGACGACGAGGCGCTGGCCGCGTCCACGGCGACCCCCGCCGGAACCACCGAGGTCACGGTTGCGGGGGAGTACGTGGTCTATCGGACGGAGACCGGGGGCGTGTACGCCGGACTGTTGACCGATGCGCAGCCCTCGCGGATCGATCCGAACCCGGAACCCTCCGAGGAGCCCGGTGGGCCGAGCGCGTCTCCCACGGAAGCAGCGTCCGACGCCCCCGAGTACACGGCCGACGCCGTGGCGCTGAGCCCGGACGGTGTGGTCTATGCCTATACCGCCGCGACCGAGTCGGTGCTGCGCTACAGCGTGCCCGACGGGCGAGTACTGGGGACGGATGCAGCCGCCGGCATCGGCGAAGAGCCGGCGATCACGGGTGTCGGTGACGACTGGGTGGTGCTCGACGCGAGCGGCACCATCGTCGAGCGCGGCGTCGATGTCGAGCGCAGCATCGAGCCCGTCGGATCCGTCGTGCTCGCTCGGGCACAGGAGTCGGGCACCGACACCTACATCGCCGATTCGTCGGGCCTGTACCGTGTGCCGCTCGACGGCAGCGCTGTGGAGCGGGTCGTCGGCACCTCCGACGAGGAGATCGGCACACCGGCGCGACCCACGAGCCTGGGAGACACCACGGTCGCCGCGTGGCTGGCGAGCGACTCCGGTGTCCTCTGGCGCGAGGGGACCGGACAGCAGCCACTCGACTTCGGCGGTCAGGTGCTCGAGGATACGCGTCGCCCGGTGTTCGCGGGAACGGCGGACGCTCTCATCCTCAACGAGACCCGTTCCGGCTGGGTCTGGACCGTACCCGACGCGAAACTGCTGCCGTCCAGCCAGAACTGGGTCGTCGAGGACGCAGACGATCAGAACGCCGAGGAGAGCGAGATCCAGTCGGAGGTGGTGCTCGATCCGAAGCCACCCGTCGCGGAGCCGGATGCGTTCGGCGTCCGCCCGGGAGCGATCTCCTCCCTGCCGGTGCTGTTGAACGATCACGACCCCAACCAGGACGTGCTGAGCGTGGACCCGGGATCGATCACCGGTCTCGACCCGGCCTTCGGCACCGTCACGGTGACCGACGGCGGCGGACGCCTGGCGGTCACGCTGACCGCGGACGCGCAGGGATCGGCCACGTTCAGCTACCGCGTGACGGACGGCACGTCGGCAGACGGCCTCTTCTCCGAGTCCACCACCGTCACCCTCACGGCCGTGAGCGGGGACGAGAACACCGCTCCCGAGTGGTGCGGTGTCGAGGGGTGCCTTGCGACCTGGCCCGAACCGGAAGTCAGCCCCGGAGGCACCGTCACCGTGCCGGTTCTCAACGCCTGGGTGGACGGCGAGGGCGACCCGCTGGTTCTGCTGTCGGCGCACGCTCCGGAGGGCATCGCGACGGCCGCCGTGACTCCGGGTGGCGAGGTGGTGTTCCAGCACGCCGACCCCTCCGACTCCACCACTCAGGTGGTGCCGGTCGAGGTGACGGTCGCGGATACTCGGGGCGGCACCGCGCAGCGCACGCTGAAGGTGAAGGTCACGCCCACGCCGGTGCTGTCCGCGCAGTCGTTCACGGTGGTCGACAGCCTGGGCATGGACGAGCCGATCGATGTCTCGGGTCACGTGCTGGGTACTGCGGGGGAGCTCTCGGTCACCAGCGTGCAGGTGCTGGACGACGCCGACGCACAGGCCTCGCTGGGCGCATCCGGCACCTCGTTCGACTTCTCGGCACCGCAGCCGGGGACCTATCGCGTGAAGTACAGCGTCAGCGATGGTCGTTCGGAAGCCAGCGCGACCGCACGCGTCACCCTGCTCGGCGCGGACGCCGCCGCACAGCTGGCGACGGCCCCGGTCGTGGCGTTCCTGCGTCCCCAGGAGGACGCGACGGTCGACGTGCTGGCTGCCGTATCGAACCCCACGCGGCGCGTTCTGCTGATGAGCGGGTTGACCGTCATTCCCGACGAAGGTGCCAGCCTCCAGGTGGACGCCGTCGCGCAGAACTTCATCCGGGTCACCGGGTCCACGCGCACGGGAGATCCGGGTCGCCTGGGTGTCGTGAACTACACCGTGAGCGACGGGTCCTCCGACGCCGGTGCCACGATCACCGGTCAGGCGACGGTGTACCTGCTGCCACCCGCGCTGGATCTGGCCCCCATCGCGGTCGATGACCGAGTGGTGGTTCGTGCCGGATCGCAGATCGACATCCCGGTGCTGGACAACGATGTGGCTCCGTCCGGTGCGGCGCTGTTCCTCGACCCGTCGTCGGTGACGGCGTCCGGACCCAACGTGCTCGCGTTCGCCGCCGGCGACACGCTGCGCTACCTCGCACCCACGACACCCGGCACGTACACGGTGGAGTACGCGATCGCGCCTGCCGGTGCGCCGTCGCTGAAGGACACCGCCACCGTCACCGTCACGGTGTTGGGCGACGAGGCCAACCATGCACCGGCTCCCAAGCTGCTGGCCGGGCGCGTGCTGTCGGGTCAGTCGGTGCGCATCGACTTCGATCCCTACGGCGTCGATCCCGACGGCGATGATGTGCGCCTCGACCGGATCCTCACCCAGCCGGCTCGGGGGTCGGCAGCGATCTCCTCGGACGGCGCGGCCATCGTCTACGTCTCCACTCCGGGTTCTCCGGGCGGTCAGGACTCCTTCACGTACCAGGTCGTCGACGCATTCGGTGAGCAGCGGACCGGCACCGTGCGCGTCGGTGTGCTGGATCAGCAGTCCAACCCCAGCCCGATCACGTTCACCGACTATGTGCAGGTGCAGCAGGGTGCCGAGTCGATCATCCGGGTCCGTCCGATCGACAATGACATCGACCCCACAAACGGCACGCTGGCGCTGACCGAGGTCACGCCGAACCTCTCCGAGCGACTGCAGGGCGACGCACCCAACCCGGAGTACGACCGCTGGTCTTCCCTCATCCGCACGATGGACGACTCCGTCGTGACGATCGCTGCCGGCACGGAGACGGGCACCATGTCGTTCCTCTACGACGTCACATCGTCTTCCGGCAACACGGGTCGGGGACTGATCGTGGTGAAGGTGGTGCGCGAGACAGTGCCCGACTATCCCATCGTGACCGACACGCTGTTGACGGTGCAGAACCGCGACAGCTTCGCGTCCGGCGTCGATGTCCTCTCGGGCAAGGTCACCTGGACTGGAGGCGATACCTCCACGCTGAGCCTGAAGGCCTGGGGCGGCAAGGGTACCGGTGACGTGTCGGTGAACGGCCAGAGCGTCTCGGGTGAGCTGACCGACAAAGCTCGCGTCGTCCCGTTCGCCGTGACCGGCGACCTCGTCGATGGCACGCCGATCACCACGTACGCCTTCGTGCGGGTGCCGGCGGCGGATGATGTCACGGTGTCGCTGCGGCCCGGCATTGCTGCTCAGGAGGTGCGGGAGAAGGAATCGATCACCTTCGATATGGCATCCCTTGTGGTGATGAGCCGCACCAGCGAGCTCGAGGTCAGTCCGAACACGGCGGCCACGGGCGTGCGGGCGCAGGCGGCGTGCACGCCGTCCGGCGGCACCAACATCACGTACACCGCCGGTGAAGGACCCCCGTGGAACGACATGTGCGTCGTCCCGGTGCGCGCCGCCGGGCAGGAGGATTGGGCCTTCCTCTCGGTGCCCATCCACGTGCAGGCGCTTGCTCCGGTCCCGATCCTGCGCTCAGCCTCGGTCACGGTGACTCCGGGAGCCAGCGACTCCTTCGATCTCGCGAGCATCACGTCGTGGGAGGGCCGCGAGGACAACGCGAACATCCGCTACGCCATCGACGCGCCGGCGGGCGACTTCACGGTCTCGCAGGAGGGCAGCGTGGTCAGTTTCCGCGCAGCCGACACGGCGCTGCCGGGACGAGAGACCGCCGTCCTGGTCTCGGTGACCAGTCACCCCGATGTCGCACCGACCCGCCTCATCCTCCGTGTCGGCCAGGCACCGTCCACGCTGCCGCGCGCCGGAAACGTCCAGCAGCAGTGCAGCCAGGCCGCCGGGTCCTCGTGCACCATGCGGGTGACCGGGGCTGCGGGTGAGGTGAACCCGCTGCCGAGCACGCCGCTCGTCCTGGTGTCGGTGTCGGCCTCCAGCGCGTGCGCCGGGGTGTCCTTCGAGGTAGCGGATGAGAACAACGTCACGGCGTCTTGGGGCCAGGACGCCCCGGGCGGCACGTGCACGGCGGTGTTCCAGCTGCGTGACGCCCAGGACCGCACGACCAACGGCGACCGGCAGGGAACCATCACCCTTGATCTGCTCGGCTACCCGCGGGCTCCCGCCTCGATCTCGCAGTCCGCGTTCGGCGACAGGTCCGTCACGCTGCGCGTCGACCCGGGCGCGGCCCGCTCGTCCTACCCGGCCGTCAGCGGCTACGCCGTCACCACGGGCGGCACCGCGGTGGTCACCTGCAACGCCGAGGGCGTGTGCCCCGCGTTCGAGGCGCCGAACGACCAGCAGCTCACCTACGATGTGGTCGCCGTCAACTCCGTGGGCAACTCGCGCGCCGGTGCCTCGACGGTGGCATGGGCGTACCGTCCGCCGGCCGCACCGGCGTCGGTGACGGGTGTGCCGGTGGTCGATCTGGTCAACGACGGCAAGAAGGTCCTGCTGACGATTACCGGCATTGACACCGAGGGGACCGACCAACTGCGGATCACCGCCGCGACCGCGAAGGAACTCGTGGTGGACGTGAAGAATCAGCCCACGATCACCACGGAGTTCGCGGTCGGATCCAACACCGCCACGCTGGTGTCTGTGCAGCCCATTACGAGCGCTGCTGTGCCGAAGGGCGAGGGCAAGGGCGAGACCACCGGTCAGTCGATCAGCACCAACACCAACGGCATCGGCAAGCCGCCGACCGTCTCGCTGACGGCGACGTCGGAGGAGATCGACTTCCGCACCGCTCGCGTGACCGTCACCGCGACCGCCACACCGGGCGGCACCGGCGGCAAGCTGCTGTACGGCATCGTCCTGAAGGGCGAACCCTGCACGGCGACCGCCACCGAACCCACCCGGGTGTTCGAGAAGGTCCCCGCGAACAAGAAGTACACATACCAGGTGTGCGTGGACAGCGTCCTCGATGGCACCGTTTTCGGCACCAGCACCGCCGAGACCCCGCTGGATATCCTCGGCGGACAGCAGCCACCGAAGGGCTACACGTTCCGGGTGGATCCGGCACCCCAGTCTGCCAACGGTCGAATGAACTGGATCGTGACGGCCGCTCCGACGGGCGAGGTCGAGCCGGGATACACCGCGGAGTTCGACGGGACGGACTCGGGCATCTTCGGATCGGATCCCGGCATCCGCGTGCGCTGGCGGAGCACCGAGTTCCCCGAGCGGGTCACGGACTGGGGCGCGGTCACCCCTGCGAAGGGCTCGGCCCCGTACCAGGTGTGGGCCTCGTGGGACGTGGTCTGCAAGGCCGGCGGCGACGTCGACGTGACCTTCGACTGGGAGGGCGGCGGCAAGAAGCCGAAGGTGTCCTTCGACGCCTCGAAGGCCCAGTACTGGGACAAGAAGGGCAACGAGGTGTCGATCGATGATCCTGCACCCGAGCCCACCCCCGGACCGAGCGGGTCGCCGACATCGACGCCCACGAAGGAGCCCGAGACCGGGACGGTCCCGTTGAAGGCGACGAGGGTGACAGGCATCGTCGTCCACGTGGACTGGGACGGCGCCGGCTGGGGCCTCGCGCCGGTGGACGAGACGAACGTCTCGGGCAACTGCGGCCGCTGAACGAACGATACGACGACAGCACGATCAAGGAACGACATGACCATTTCGCAAGAGCAGGCCACCTGGTTCGCACAGACGTTCGGCCAGCTGGCCGACAACGTCGAGCGGGCGGTGCTCGGCAAGCGCCCGGTGGTGGAGCTGGTGCTCACCGCCATGCTCAGCGACGGACACGTGCTGCTGGAGGACGTTCCCGGAACCGGCAAGACCTCGCTGGCACGCGCTCTCGCGCAGTCGGTGCAGGGCACGCACACCCGCATCCAGTTCACCCCCGACCTGCTGCCCGGCGATATCACCGGCATCACGGTGTATGACCAGAAGCGCGGCGAGTTCGAGTTCCACGCGGGTCCGGTGTTCGCCAACATCGTGCTGGCGGACGAGATCAACCGGGCGAGCCCGAAGACGCAGGCCGCGCTCCTCGAGGTGATGGAGGAGGGGTCGGTCACCGTTGACGGTGTCTCCCGTAGCGTCGGCACCCCGTTCCTCGTCGTGGCGACGCAGAACCCGGTGGAGCAGGCCGGCACCTACCGACTCCCGGAGGCGCAGCTGGACCGTTTCCTCATGAAGACCTCGCTGGGCTATCCCGATCACGCAGCCACGCTGCGGATCCTGGACGGCGCCGCGATCGAGACCGCCAAGCTGCATCCGGTGGTCACGCCGCAGACGATGGTCTCGATGGCGGACCTCGCGCAGGAGGTCTACGTCGATGCGCTCGTCCTCGACTACATCGCGCGCGTCGTGGACGCCACCCGCGGTGCCGACCAGGTGCGCCTCGGCGTCTCCATCCGCGGCGCGCTGGCGTTGACGCGCGCAGTGCGCACGCGTGCCGCCAGCCAGGGTCGTACCTACGTGGTTCCCGATGACGTGAAGACGCTGGCCGGCCCCGTGCTGGCGCATCGCCTCATCCTGCACCCCGAGGCGGAGTTCGACGGAGTGACGGCCGAAGCCGTCATCGGCCAGGTGATGCTGGAGGTGGCGCCGCCCGTGCAGCGCGCATCCGCATGACCGACGAGTTCACCGGCGGATCGCACTCCCAGTCCCGGTCGCGATCGCACACCCACACGCGCACCCGCACTCACGTTCGTGCGGGGCGACGCAGCGCGTTCCTGCGGGCGTCGCTGGCGGTGCTGGCGGTGGCGCGCCAGGCGGGTGCGGTGCTGCGACGAGTACGCGACGAGGTGTCGCGCACCGTCACGCCGGCGGGCTGGATCGCTGTGGTCGTCGCTCTCGGCGGTCTCTCTCTCGGCTGGCTGCTGGGGTGGGCCGAGGCGATCGTGGCCGGCATCGTCTCGATTGTGCTGCTCCTGCTGGCCGTTCCGTTCCTCTTCGGCGCGCGTCGCTACGACGTGCGCGTGCACCCAACGGCGGATCGTGTCGTCGCCGGCGGCAGTGTCAGCACCGGGGTCACGGTGCGCAACACCGGTACGCGCGCGGCGCTGCCGTCTCGGCTGGATCTCCCGGTGGGCGATGGCATCGTCGAGGTGGAGGTGCCACTTCTGCGCCCGGACGCGGAGGTCACCGAGGACGTGGAGATCCCCACGCCGCGTCGCGGTGTGATCCGTGTGGGTCCCGCCACCACGGTGCGTGCCGATCCGCTGCGGCTGCTGCACCGGGAACACGAGTGGGCGGACGTCCACGAGCTGTACGTGCACCCGCGCACTGTCCCGGTCCCCGCCACGAGCGCCGGCATCATCCGCGACCTGGAGGGAAACCCCACCTCGCGCCTCGTGGACTCCGACATCTCCTTCCACGCCATCCGCGAGTACGCCCCGGGCGACGCTCAGCGGCAGATTCACTGGAAGTCCACCGCCAAGACCGGCCAGCTGATGGTGCGTCAGTTCGAGGAGTCGCGCCGTGCGCGTACCGCCATCGCCCTGAGCGTGGCGGTCGCGGACTACCTGGACGAAGACGAGTACGAGCTCGCCGTGAGCGCCGCCGCATCGCTCGGCGTGCAGTCACTGCGAGAAGGGCGTGATCTTGAGATCGTCGCCGGTGCCGAGATCCCGCGCGTCGTCCGGGGGCGGCTGCGTGCGTTCCGCCAGCTCGGTGCCGTGAGCCCGCGCGGACTGCTGGACGAGTTCTGCCTCGTGGACTCGCTGGAGAACACGATGGCGCTCGAAGAGGTGTGCGCGCTCCAGGCCGAGGAGAGCGCGGGTCTCTCGATCGTCTTCCTGGTGTGCGGATCCCGCCTCCCGCTGGAGCGCGTGCGACGAGCAGCGCTCGCATATGGGACGGAGACCACGGTGGTCGCCGTGGTCTGCAACGAGACCGCCCACCCCCGCGTGCGCCCGATCGGTGATCTCTATGTCATGACGATCGGCGTGCTCGAGGACCTCGGTGCCCTGCTCGGACGAGGGGCGGTGCGATGAGCGACGCGCTGAGCCGGAAGGGACGTCGGCCCACCGCCCGAACGGTCGTCGCCGGCAGTGTGTTCGTCGGTGTGCTGGCCGCGCTCGGCGTCATGGCGGCGTGGCCGATCTATGCGTCGGTGTCGTTTCTGTGGACCGCGGCAGCGGCGATCCTCACGGGAGCCGCGATCGCCGCGCTCTGGGCCTGGCGGCGACTGCCCGCCTGGCTCGTGGCACTGCTTCTCGTGGCGGCCTGGCTCATCCTGGGGATCGCGCTCGGGGTACCGGAGCGCTGGGCGTCTGGGCGGATCTGGCCCGACGGCGTCGTGGATGTCCTGCTCGCGCCCGCGACAGCGTGGAAGGATCTCATCACCACGCCGCTGCCGGTGGGCTCGTATCGCAACCTGCTCATTCCGGCGATCATCGTCTTCCTCCTGAGCACGGGGATCGCCCTGCGGCTCAGCTGGCTGCCCGCCGCGCGCTCCGGGTTCGCCGTTCCGGTCGCGGCCCTCATGCCCGTCTTCGGACTCCTCTTCGGGCGCACCAGCACGTCGGCTCCGCTCCAGCTCGGGCCGTTCACGCTTCCGGCTCCCGTCGAGACGGCGGTGGGCGCAGCGTCGCTGCTGGTGAGCGTGCTGTGGTTGTCGTGGCGGGGACGAGACGATCGGCGCGAGGCGATTCGTCGTGCCGAGCGTGCCACGGGAGTCCACGGCTCTCGCCGCGGCTCGCGCGGCGGCATCTCACGGACGGCACTCGCCGGAGCGATGGTGGTCGTCGCCCTGGCTGCGGGCATGGCCGCCACCGGTCCCATCGGCGAGAGCCGGGTGCGGGAGGTGCTGCGTACCTCCATCGGTCCGGATCTCACCGGCGAGGACGCCATCAGCCCGCTCATCACCTACCGCTCCTCGTTCGCGGACGATCGCTTCCCGCAGGTGCTGTTTCGCATGGCCAGCGACGACGCTCTGCCGGACCGTATTCGCCTCGCCACGCTGAGCGCCTATGACGGGCAGACCTATCAACTGGGCGAGGGCGCAGAGGGCTCGTTCCAGCGCGTTCCCTCGGTGCTGGACACCCCGGCGGGGGAGTCCGCCACCGTCACGTTCACGGTGGAGGCGCTGCGCGGTGTGTGGCTGCCCACCTTCGGCGCGCTGCGTCAGGTCGCCTTCAGCGGCTCCGGCGCTCCGACGCTGGCCGATGGCTTCTACTACGACTCGCGCACGAGCAGCGCCGTCGAGGCCGCCGGGGTCGCCACCGGGGATTCATACACGGTCACCGCCGTCACTCCGACGTCTCCTGATCTGCAGACGCTGCCCGCTCCCGGCGCAGCGCCGCAGGTGCAGCTCCCGGCCGAGATGCAGCGCTGGCTCGACATCCAGGCACCCTCCCGTGACGGTGCCGGACTCCTGGCGGTGATCGGCGCCCTGCGAGAGCGCGGCTACCTCAGCCACGCTCTGACCATCGCCGACGGGACGACGCCGACATGGATGAGCGAACTCGGCGACTACAGTTTCCGGCCGTCGGCGGCCGGGCACTCGCTCGCGCGCATCGACAAGCTCTTCGCCCAGCTGAACGAACGCGCCGCGCAAGCGGCGTTGGAGGCGCCGGGCGCGTCGCTGGTGGCTGCCGTGGGCGATGACGAGCAGTTCGCGGTGGCGGCGGCGCTCATCGCCGAGCAGCTCGGGTTCCCCGCTCGCGTGGTCGTCGGATTCCGCACCAACGACCCGACGCTGCCCTCCTGCGAGGGCGGTGCCTGCCGTGCGGGTGATCTATCCGCCTGGATCGAGGTGGCGCCGGCACCCGGCACGTGGGTGAGCGTGGACACCAGCCCGCAGCACACCGCATCCGTGGAGACCCAGAACCGTCGCGAGCGCGACCCTGAGGTGATGACGGACGTGCGCCCGCGCAACGCCGACGAGGTGTCGCCGCCGGATCCGCAGAACCAGGACGCCGTGAGCGCCGAGGATCCGACACCGCCGCCCGCGCCCGAGACGGTCGACTGGACTCTCGTGCGGACAGTGGCGATCAGCCTCCTGGCCGTGATCGCCGTGCTGTCGCCGTTCCTCATCGTGGTGATCGCGAAGGCCGTGCGGCGGCGCGGTCGTCGGCTGGCGGAGCCCGCGAGCGCCGTCGCCGGCGGCTGGGAAGAGTACGTCGACACCGCCGTGGACACCGGGCGACCCATGCCTGCGGCGCGCACGCGCCATGAGGTGGCCGCGCTCTACGCGACCCCGCAGGCGGGGGAGCTTGCGACGCTCGCCGATCGTGCCGTGTTCTCCGACGAACAGCTCACTCCGCAGGAGTCGGAGCAGTTCTGGCAGATCGTGGCTGATGAGCGGCGAGAACTGCGATCTTCCGTCGGGTGGTGGCGTCGGCTGCGCGCCGCCGTATCGTTGAAGTCACTGTTGCGGCAGACGTCCGCACGCGCCGTCCGCACCGATGCATCGGGCGCGGCGCGAGCTTCGGAGAGGAGGAAGCGCCGCCCGCGCGGCGCTGGAATGTCATGAGTGCAGACATCATCGCGCTGACCGCGAGCCTCATCCTGGCGATTCCGCTGTACCTGTGGATGTCGCTCGCGGCCGTCGCCGTCTTCCGCAAGGCGGGAGTGGAGACCTGGCCCGCCTGGATACCCGTGTACAACGTGTGGGTGCTGTGCTCGCTCGCCGGCATCACGCCGTGGCTCGCGCTGCTGTGCCTGATTCCGCCGTTCATCCCGATCGTCTTCCTGGTGGTCGGCATCCAGCTCAGCCCGCGTTTCGGCCTTTCTCCCGCCTGGGGCGTGCTGGCGGCCGTCTGCGCGCCGGCCTATCTCACCGTCCTCGGGTGGGGGAACGCCCACTGGGACGGTCCCCAGCCCGAGAGGCCAGCGCCCACGGCGGGCGGGACCTCACCGCGTCCTGACCTGGATTGGCTGTCCAACCCGCAGCACACGCAGTGGAACGGCGTCTCTGACGCGACGGAGATCGCGGCGCCGCTCGCTCCGCGGCTCGGGGAGTCGGTGTCGGATACCGTCCGCGCTGATGTTCCGGCAGCCTCCTGGGCGCCGCCGACTCCGCCCGCGATGCCGGGGCCGGTCCCCGGTACGCCCGTCGCCGGTGCGCCCGCCGCGGCGACACCGTCTTATCCGCCGGCACCGCCGTTGAGCGTGAGCCTGCCTGCTCCGATCGAGGCCGAACAGACTCCGGACTGGCGCAACCTGTTCGCCTCGTCCGCTGAGGTCCCCGGTGCGTCCGATCCGTCACCGGAACCGGCGTCACAGGTTCCCGCGTCTCTCACCGAGGCACCCTACGTTCCCGAGCCGGCGGCACCGGCTGCGGACCCCTACGGCGCGGCGTCCTCTGCGCCGGGACTCGCCCCGACGTTCTTCGAGTATCGCGACGCACCGCCATCCGCAGGTACACCGCTCGCGCCTGTCGCACCCGTCGCGCCGGAGGCCGTCGCCGATGCGCCCGATGCGCCCGTCACACCGGAGGCCGGTGCTGATGCGCCTGTCGCGCCCGCCGTCACCCCGGCACCGGAGGAGCTGGCGCCGCCCGTCGCCGAGCCGCCGATCCTCCCTCCTTCGCCCGCCGCAGCGCCCTGGGCGCCACCGGCAGCAGTCAACGTCGCGCCGCCCGCGGTCTCGGATGCAGGCCCCGCTGGGTCGCCCTCGTTCGGGCCGCCCGTGCTTCCGGCAGAGACGCCTGCCGCGGCAGAGCCGCCTGCTGCGCCAGAGAACTCGGCCTCCGCCGCAGGCGCCACGCGGATGCGCGAGGACTCGGAGGTCGTGGCCGACGCGCGTGCCAGCGCGGTGCCGCTGCCCGGCCTGACACCTCCGGTGGATCGGCCTGCGGTCGACCCTGACGAGTCCTATCGTCCGATCGTCATCCCGGGGCCGCCAGCGAACCCGGTCGCAGATTCGGCTTTCGCTCCCATGCGCCGCAGTGAGGCGCCGTCCGAACTCAGCGAGTCGGTTCTCGACTACTCGCAGGAGGTCTCCGCCGTGGTCGGCGCCCCCGATGCGGGCGCACCACGTGCGGCGCGCGAATCCGTGTCCGCCCAGGCACGCGAGTTCGTCTCCGCTCTCGACGATGACGACTTCGAGGCCACCGAGCTCGCGTCGCGTCGCCGTCCGGTGTGGACGCTCACACCTCCGCTGGGCGGGGACATCGCGCTCACGTCGGAAGCCATCGTCCTCGGCCGACGACCCGCGGAATCAGACGAGCGTGTTCAGAACGTGCCGGTCGCCGACGGCACGCGCACCGTGTCGAAGACACACGCCCGGCTGGATCTCATCGACGGCGTGTGGTGGATCACCGACCTCGCCTCGACCAACGGCGTGTTCCTCATTGACGAGAGCGGCGCGGAGCAGGAGCTGCGCCCCGGCATCCCGGCCGTCCTGACGGAGCGCTTCCTGCTGGGCGACGCGGAGCTGCGGATCTCCCGGGCCACCGCATGACCGACCACCCGGACGACCTGGACGAGAGCACCCTGCTCGGATCGCGTCGCCCGAGCCCGGTCTCGCCGCCGGCGGACATCGAGGACACGGTGCTCGGCCGGCGTCACCGTCGGGATCACGCTGCGGAATCTGAAGCGGCGGAGGACGCGCACGCGGGAGCCGCGGATGAGACGGTGCGTTCGGCACGGCGTCACGGATCGATCCCGGACGCGATACCAGACGAGACGCTGCTCTCATCGCGGGAGCGCGACAGCCGCGCAGACTCCGACGACGACACGATCGCGGTGCCGCGCAGACGGACCGGCGTGGACCCGAGCGCGCCCGCCGGTGACGAGGACCCGATCCTCCGCTGGTCGCAGGTCTCGAGCAATGATGAGCGCCGTCCGATCAGCCCTCAGCGCACTCCGACGGAACCGCTGGTCGACGATCAGGTCCGCCGCCGCGTGGCGAGCACGCCGGAACCGGCGATCCTCCGCGCGCCCTATCGGCCGCGGGTGATCGAGACGGCGCCCGTCAACAGGCTGGAGCCGGTGGCGCGTGAGCCACGCGAACCGGTCAACACGGCCGCGGCGGACTCACGTCGCCGAGCCGACTCGCGTCGCACGTTGATCGCCGTGATCGCGGTCGGCGGTGTCATCGTCCTTGCCGGGGTGGCAGGCATCATCGCGATCCTCACCGGCCTGCTCTGAGCCCCGGTGCCCCCGGCGACGACACCTGTGCCCGTCTGCGTGGAGATGTTAGTGTCGGAGGGCTTGTTCCGATGAGCGTGCGGCTGCCCGACGACTCGCACCGTCTCGCTTCCGACGCACTTCGGGGCGTGAGGCATCACCGTTTTCGGTAAGGGGGAAGTATGGGTGCACTGATGCTGGACGTCGGCGCCGAACGGGCGCTGCACTCACCGCAGCAGACGCTGCACGCGCGGCAGCAGGAGGCCGAGGAACTCTGAGCGCCTCGTCATCGCCAGCCGCCGCCGACGCCCGCCGAATCGGTATCCGCGCGGGGGATGCCCGCCACGATGTGGTTCTCCCCGCGGGATACACGGTCGGTGAGGTGCTGGCGGCGATCGGCGTGCGCACCGGCCCGGAGACCCGGCTGTTCCGTGAGCGCGGGGTCGTCCCGGTCGAGGCGAGTCAGGGAATCGAAGCCTTCCGCGACGGAGACATCGTCACCCTGATCACCGAAGACGCCCCCGAGACCAGCGCTCGTCGACGCGGAACCCGCCGCCACAGCGGCGGCTCCGAGAACGTGGCGGCCTGGTGGGCGATGGGCGCCGTCGGCGTCGTGCTGTCGGTCTTTCTCGCCTTCGCACCGCCCGCGGCGCTCGCCGGCTGGCCGATGGTCGTCGGCGCCGTGATCATCGTGGCGGCGATCGTGGCTGCCGTCGTGCTCACGCGCCGAGCTCGCGCCATCGGTGCCGCATCGCTCGGTCCCGCCGCGCTGCTGGTGGGTGCCGGCGTTGTGCTGTCCCCGCCGTCGTCGTTCAGCATGGCGGTGACGATCGCGACGGTGTGCGCGCTCGTGGCCGTGTACTCGTTCGGCCTGGCGACGCTCGCGAAGCTCCCGGGCGACCGGGCCCAGCTCACCGCCGTCGGCGCCGTGGTCACCGGCATCGGAGTGGTGCACATCGTCGCCGCGATGCTGGATCTGCCGGAGGCGACCGCCGCCGCCTTCTGCGTGGGCGCTGCCCCGCTCGTGCTTCGCGCCTTGCCCGCCATGCTGATTGACGTTCCGGCGGGGATGTTCATCGACTTCGAGCGACACCAACAGGTGCGTTGGGCTGTGCGCGAGCAGATGCCGGAGGCGGTGGTCCGCGTGGACGGGGCACGCGTGGGAAACCTCCTGCTCCGCTCGCGCGCGCGGCTGGAAACCGTCACCATCGCCACTTGTCTGACGATCGTCGTGTTCTCTCCGATCGCGCTGTGGCCGCTCGCTCCGGAGCGCCTGATGGAGATGATCGGGCGCCTGTGTCTCGCCGGCCTCCTCGTCCTGGTGCTTGCGCTCAGCGCGCGCAGCCAGGGTGTGACCGCGATCGCATGGACCCTGCGGGTGACCGCCGGGTACGTCCTCCTGGTGCTCGCTATCGGTCTGCTCGGCGTGCTGAGCCCGGACACCCGGTCTCTGGTGACCATCGGTCTCCTGGCGGTAGCCGTGCTCGTCAGCGTCGGGTCGGTGCCCGTGGCGCGCGGGCTGCGCTCGCTGTACTGGTCCCGATTCGGCGACATCACCGAGGCGATCGCCGTGGCCCTCTGTCTTCCCGCTGGGCTTGTGGCCGGCGGCATGGTCGACATCATTCGAGGATGGTGAGTTGATGGCTGAGAAGCTGTGCTGGGCGTGTGGGCGGTCGATTCCCGCCGACGCGGCGGTGTGTCCGCACTGCCGTGCGCCACAGCAGGGTGCGCCCGCTGTGATCCCCGCCGCGGGGAACCCGCAACCGCTGCTGACGCGCTCGGAGCCCCCGGCGCAGCCCGCACACGTCTCGGCCGCCCAGCCCGTGTTGCCGCAGCAACCCGCAACGCCCTGGCCGCAGCCCGCGGCCGCGCCTGTTCCGACGCCGGAACCGAGTTCCGCGCGAGCGCATACCCGCACACGGACACGCCGCCTGCCTGAACCCGCGAGCACGCCGCGCCCGACCGCGGTCGAGCGTCCCACGATCAACCCCGACGATCCGCTCGGTGCCGCGTTCTCCGGCAGCCCGGCCGGTGTCGGTCGCCGACTCGCAGCGTTCACGATCGACGCGCTGCTGATCGCGGCGGCCGGCGTGCTGACGGCCTGGCTCACGAGTTCCTGGATTCTCGGCGTGGTGGTGGCGGCAGAGGTCGCGGTGATCTTCGTGGTGATCGAGGCCCGCACCGGCGCGAGCGCGGGAAAGCTTCTGATGCGGGTGCGCGTCGCACAGGAGCACGCACCACGCTCTCCCGGGCTCGGGCGATCGACGGTGCGCGGACTGACCTCGTTGGCCGGGGGTCTGGTTGCCGTGATCGGCGCGTGGGGAGTCGAGCTGACCGCGCTCGCGGATCGGACGGGACGCCGACGCTCCCTGGGTGATCGGGCGGCGGGAACCGTGGTGGTCGCGCTGCCGGATCGCGGCGCACCGACGGCGCACGCCGAGCCTCAGCCCGCGCGCGCCGCGAGCGCTGTCATCGACGGTGATGCGGGCTTCGCAGCGCTGGAGACCACCGGTGCCACCACGGGCGGTTCCAGGAGCACCGGCGACACCGGCGAGCAGGCGCCCTCCGACGCGGCGCCGCGTGAGGTGCCCGTGCGCGGCGAAGGGATGAGCGCCCTGGAAGCCACGGGGCGGGTGGTGCCGGGTGGTGTGCTGCTGATCTTCGACACCGGACAGCGCGAGCTGCTCCCCGCGCGGGCCGTCGCGAACCTCGGCCGCACCCCGAGCGCGTCGGTCGAGGGCGATCTCACGGTCCGGGTCGACGACCCCTCGCGCACGATCTCGAAGAACCACGTACGCCTCGAGCAGGCGCGTTCGGGAGCCTGGGTCACCGACCTCGGCTCCACCAATGGCACCTCGCTCATCCGCGAGGACGGCACCGCCACACCGCTGCGCCCGGGCGAGCGCGTGGCGGTGGACGACGGCGTGCGTGTCCGTATGGGCGATCGATGGTTCTCGATCAGCCGACTGATGGAGGAAGACTCATGAGCCGCGGCTCCCGACTCGCGCCCCCGCGCGTTCCCAGCGGGAAGATCCCGATGGAGGCTCCTCCCGAGCTGAAGGAGAGCGAGGGCGGCGCGGGGCTCCTGCAGTCGATGCTGCCGATGCTCGCCTCCCTCGGCGCAGTGGTGATGGTCATCAGCATGGCTCCCGACCAACCGCGCAGCTACATCACGGGTGGCATGTTCCTGCTCTCGGCGGTGGGATTCGTGGTCCTCAACGGCATGCGTCAGCGCTCCCAGCACAACGCCGAGGTGCTGGCCGCGCGTCGCGAGTACCTGGCCTACCTGGGGGAGCTGCGCACCACCGTGCGCACGGCAGCGGATCAGCAGCGCCGCAACGCCAACTGGACGTCCCCCGATCCCAGCACCCTCACCTTCCTCGTGGAGGACGGCATCCGCGTGTGGGAGCGCTCGCGCACCGACAACGACTTCCTGCTCACTCGTCTCGGGACGAACGATCAGCCGCTGTGCATCACGCTGGAGGCCCCCGATCTCCCACCGCTCGCCCAGCTGGATCCCGTGGCGGCGTCCGCCGCGCACCGATTCATGCTCACGCACGAGATTCAGCGCGCGCTGCCGGCCACCATTCGACTGAGCGACTATTCGCGCGTGGAGCTGGTGGGGCTGGACGAGGACGCGGTACGCGGCCTCGCCCGCGCCATCGTCGTCGGCCAGGCGGCGCTCCACGATCCCGACGACCTCGTCGTCGCCGTGGTCACCGCGGATGCACAGCTCGGCGAATGGGACTGGGTGAAGTGGCTGCCGCACGCGGCGTCCACACGCGTCAGCGATCGCATCGGGCCGGTGCGGATGGTGGTGTCCTCGTTCGATGAGCTGCGCGAACTCCTGCCCGCGGATCTCGCCGATGCCCCGCGCTTCGGCACCGCCGGCGCCCCGGGGCGTCACGTGCTGATCGTCAGCGACGGCGTGCCCATCCCGCGTGCGGATCCGCTTGTCGGCCTGGACCCGGTCTCGGGAATCACGGTGCTGGATCTGCCGACGCGGTGGGATGCGCTGGAGAATCCCGATGTGCTGCGCATCGCGCTCCCGGCGAAGGATGCGAAGGATCGCCGTGCGGAGCTGGTGCGGGTGCGCCAGAAGTCCGAGTGGCTCGTCGCCGACGACCTGTCCGTCGTGCTGGCGGAGGCCACAGCCCGCCGGCTGCTGCCGCTGCGCACCATGGAGATCGTCCAGACCGGGGGCGGAGCTCCCCAGATCAGCGGCCAGGCGGAGCTCGTCGACCTGCTGGGCCTGCCGGACGTGCGTGAGATCGACTTCGATCAGGCATGGCAGCGCCGGCCGCAGCGTGATCGCCTTCGCGTGCCCATCGGGCAGACCACGGAGGGCGCTCCGATCTACCTGGACATCAAGGAAGCGGCCGAACAGGGCTCCGGCCCGCACGGCGTGCTGATCGGAGCCACCGGCTCCGGAAAGTCCGAGGTGCTGCGCACTCTCGTGCTGGCCCTCACGCTCACCCATTCGCCCGAGCAGCTGAACATGGTGCTCGTGGACTTCAAGGGTGGTGCCACCTTCGCAGGCATGGCCGACATGCCGCACGTCTCGGCGATCATCACCAACCTCGGCAGCGAGACCGGCCTGGTCGACCGCTTCCAGGACGCGCTGACCGGTGAGGTGGTGCGACGCCAGGAGCTGCTGCGCGCCGCCGGGAACTTCGCGAACGTCAACGACTACGAGAAGGCGCGCCGCGGTGGGCGCACCGACCTGGAGCCGCTGCCCGCCCTGCTGATCATCGCCGACGAGTTCTCCGAGCTGCTGGCGGCGAAGCCCGAGTTCGTGGAGAGCTTCATCAACATCGGCCGCGTCGGCCGGTCGCTGCAGATCCACCTGCTGCTCGCCTCGCAGCGCCTGGAGGAGGGAAAGCTTCGGGGACTGGACACTTACCTGTCCTACCGCGTGGGTCTTCGCACGTTCTCCGCGGCGGAGTCGCGCACGGTGCTCGGCGTTCCCGACGCCTACACGCTGCCGCAGGAGCCGGGGGTCGGCTACCTGAAGAGCGATCAGGAGACGATGACGCAGTTCCGTGCCGCCTACGTCTCCGGGCCGCCGAAGACGCGAATGCGCCACGGCAGCGCGCCGAGCGAAGCACGCGAGAGCACGCTGGAGATCATGGCCTTCACCGCGCGTCCGCAGTGGGAGCCGGAGGAGGACTCCGAAGAGGTGGTTCCGGTCGTGATGTCCGAGGCGCCGAAGGAGGAGCGATCCACCATCGACATCGCCGTGTCGCGTATGGCCGGGCGGGGGCCGCTCGCGCACCGCGTCTGGTTGCCGCCGCTGAAGGTTCCGGCGGCGCTCGACGAGCTGATGCCGGACCTGGTCGTGGATCCGAACCTCGGTCTGGTCTCTCCGTCCTGGCGCGCACGCGGTCCGCTCGAGGTGCCGATCGGCATCGTCGATGTGCCCCTGGAGCAGCGCCGCGAACAGCTGGTGCTCTCGCTCGCCGGTGCCGGCGGTAACCTCGCCATCGTCGGCGGCCCGCTGAGCGGCAAGTCGACGCTGCTGCGCACGCTGACCACCTCCCTCGCGCTCACCGCGACGCCGCAGGAGGTGCAGTTCTACGTCCTCGACTTCGGCGGCGGCAGCTTCGTCAGCCTGCGCGATCTTCCGCACATGTCGGGAGTCGCGATGCGCACCGACGAGGAGGCCATCCGTCGCGTCGTCGCCGAGGTGGAATCCGTGTTGAACGCGCGGGAGATCTTCTTCCGCGACAACGGCGTCGACTCCATGAACACCTACCGACGGCGTCGCGCCGAGGGCCGGGTGAACGACGGCTTCGGCGACGTCTTCCTCCTCATCGACGGCTGGGGAACGCTGCGCGCCGAGTTCGAGAATTTGGAGCCCCGGATTCAAGCGATCGCCGCTCGCGGTCTGGGCTTCGGCGTGCACGTCGTGATCACCGCCAACCGCTGGCTGGAGATCCGCGCCAACGTGAAGGACTCGCTGCAGAGCCGGATCGAGCTGCGGCTCGGCGATCCCGCGGACAGCGAGATCGACCGCAAGTTGGCCGTGAACGTGCCGCCATCCTCGCCGGGACACGTGCTGACGCCCCAGAAGCTGCACGGACTCATCGCGTTGCCGCGCATCGACTCCTCGGGCGATCCGGACACGCTGATGGACGGCGTGGACGATCTGGTGGCCCGGACGACAGCCGCGTGGCGCGGTCCGCAGGGACCGAAACTCCGGCTGCTTCCCACCCTGGTCACCCTGGATCAGGTGCGCGGCGTCGCCGGCGAGAGCGACCCGCGCACGCTCCTGGGCATCGAGGAATCCGCGCTGGCTCCGTTCGGTGTGGACCTGCGCACCGAGTCGCACCTGTACCTGTACGGTGACGCCGGAATGGGCAAATCCTCCTTCCTGCGGGCGATCGCGCACGAGGTCATGCGTCTGCACCCGGACCGCAAGGCGAAGCTGTTCTTCGTCGACTACCGCCGCGCCAACCTGGGGGAGATCCCCGAGGAGTTCCTCGGCGGCTACCTCACGTCCCACGAGATGACGATGCAGGGCATGGGGGAGCTGGCGGCGCTGTTCCAGTCCCGACTCCCGGGTCCCGACGTCACCGCCGAACAGCTGCGAAACCGTTCCTGGTGGACCGGATCGGAGGGTTACATCCTGGTGGACGACTACGACCTCGTCGCCACCAGCCAGGGCAACCCCATCGCGGTGCTGCAGCCACTGCTCGCGCAGGCGGCCGACATCGGCCTCCACCTGATCGTGGTACGTCGCACCGGTGGTGCAGCGCGCGCAGCATTCGATCCGATCCTGCAGCGCTTCACCGACCTCGGCGTCACGGGCATCCTGCTCGGCGGCAACCCGGAGGAGGGGCAGCTCATCGGCCGTCTGAAGCCCGTGCCGTCCGCGCCGGGACGGGCACAGGTGTCCAGCCGCGACCAGGGCATCTTCGCCGCTCAGCTGGCCTATCAGCCGCCGCGGTCGACGTGATCGATCCAATCGTCCTCATCAGTGCGGGAGTCGTGCTGCTGCTCCTGGGCATCGCCGACGGTGCAGCCGCCAGCGTGCTCTTCGCCCGTCTCGGACGAGAACGCTGGCGCGGCTGGCTTCCGATCGTCCGAGACGGCGAACTGCTGCGCATGGGGCAGGAAGGGGCGTACGTCGCCGGCCTCCTGCTGATTCCCCCGGTGACGCTCTACGCGCTGTGGGTGAAGGGGCGTGCGCTGTATCGCATCGGCCTGCGCTGGGGGTGGGGTCCCGCGCTCGCGGTCCTCGGCGCGCTGGTGCCGGTGGTCTGGTCGATCCTCGCCGCCGCTCGTGCCGGACGCGGCGAGGCAGAGCCCGTGCCGGTACGGGCCGCCGAGTCCCGCTCGCGGGAACGCCAGGAGCCCGCGTCGGACGGACCGATCAGGCGGCGACGGACAACGGAGGCCGCCGGAGCCGTCGGCCCCGGCGTTCGCGGCGTGCCGCTGACCGGGACGATGCCTGCTGAGCAGGTGGCACCCGCTCTTCCGGAGATCCCGGTGCCCCTGACCCCGGAAGCGATCCCCGCCGCGACCAGCACCCCGACCCGTTCCCGCCGCTACGAGCTGATCCTCGCGGATGGCTCACGTCACGCGCTCGATGCTCAGCGCATCGTCGTGGGCCGAGCACCACGATCGGACAGCCCGGACGTGAAGCTCCTCCCGCTCGTGGACGGTTCCGGACAGCTGTCGAAGAGTCATGCGGAGTTGCTGCGCTCGGGGGATATCTGGTTCATCACCGACCTGCACTCCACCAACGGCGTCATCACCTCGATACAGGGCGGTGCGCCGACACGTCTGGCTCCAGGTGCATGCGTCCCCGTGGCCGGAGAGTTCCAGCTGGGCGGCGTCCGCGGGGTGATTCGTCCGCTCGAAGACTGAGTAAACCGACGCTCGTTCGCGCTCACCCCGCTCGCTCACGCTCACCCCGCTTGCTCACGCTCACCCCGCTTGCTCACGCTCACCCCGCTTGCTCGCGCTCACCCGGCTTGCTCGCGCTCGCGGCGATTGCGGGCGATCGAGATGACGCCGATGAAGCCCAGGGCGCCGGCACTGAGCACCGCGATGAGGACGACGCGGCTCATGTCCCGTTCGTGCTGATCACTCGGCCCGGCGATGACGATCGTCTCGGGCGTCGGCGTTGCGGATGCCTCCTGCTCCGGCACGAACGGGCTCACGGGACCCCGGGTGTCGGGGCCGGGTAGCAGCGCGAGGGCGGCGGCGGGCTGGATGATCCCCCACCCCATCTGATCGTCGCGTGCGTCGGGATCGCCGCGCAGGGCGGTCGCCGTGAGCCGGTAGGCCCACTCCTCCCGCGTCTCCCGCGGATACGCCGCCGCGACCAGGGCGGCCGCGGCGCTGGCGTAGGCGGTGGACCAGCTGGATTTGGGATCGTCGTTGAAGAAGCAGTCGCCGGTGTTGAGTCCCAGGGTGAGCACGCCCTGCCCCGGAGCCGCGAGCGCGATATGCGGGCCATGGATGCTGGCGTCCGTCACGGCATCTCCGGGGACCGTGGTGGCGGTCACGCCGAGCACGCCGGGAGACCCGGCGGGGTAGCGTGCATCGGCGGCATCGGCCTGCGTATCGCCGATCGTGATCTCGGTGTCCGAGGCCTCCACGTTGCCGCCACTGGCGATCACCAGCGCTCCCGCGCGCTCCGCGTAGGCCACGGCCTCGTCGATCTCGGCGGAGAAGAAAGGTGTCGACAGCGAGACGTTGATGATCTGCGCGCCGGAGTCAGCGGCCGCGCGAATCCCCGCGGCGAGGCGCAGCACGTCCGGGCCGAAGCCGGCCTTGTCGGCCTCCTCACCCGTGTTCGCGTAGACGCGCACCGAGTAGAGCCGCACGTCCGGTGCGAGTCCGACGAGAGCGGAGCGGCTGTCGGGCTGCGCGGCGATGATCCCCGCAATCGCCGTGCCGTGTCCGAGCAGGTCGGTGTACCCGCGCGGATCGGTGCCGTCGTTCACGAGGTTCACGCCGCCGGCCATCCGGGGAGCCAGACGCGGGTCGGCTGCATTGATGCCGGAGTCCACGACGGCCACCAGCACGCCGCCACCGCGCGTGATCTTCCACGCCCGCTCGGCCTGCAGCAGGGTGAGGGCCGCAGGAGGCTCGGGGCTGAACGCCGGCGCGCCGGTGACGCAGGAATCGGCGGCAGCGGCGTCGGGAACCAGCGCGGCGGACGTCGTCGTCGGCGTCGCCACAGCAGGGGAGGCACCCGCGAGGAGGGTTCCGGCAGCGACGGCGAGCGCGCAGATCACCCGGCGCGCGGCGCTCATCCGCTGGTGGCGCCGGCTGCGGCGCGGGTCAGGGCCGGACCGCTCTCGAACAGCGCCATCCACTCCGGCGTCGCGTGTCCGATGTCCCCGGCGGTGTATCCCAGCTGCGCGAGCAGCTCGTCGTCGTAGCCGGGAATGGCGTACTGCGTGGCGGTGGGGTCGATGAGCATCAGCAGTGATGCCGCCCCCGCGTCCGCGCCCGCCACGGAAACCAGCGCGCCCATGCTCGGCTGAACGGTGGTGCCGGCGGACAGCTCGACCTCAGGATCGGCGGTGGCGAGCACCGTGTTCGCCACGTCGCTGGTCGTCTCCGCCAGCGCGCAGGGCGTGCCCTCGGCGGGCGTCAGAGCCGCTGTGGGCCAGTCTTCCGGCTGGGCAGGCTCCGCGGACGTGGGGAGGCTGGCCACCTGGGGCGCGTCCACGTCGTAGTTGCGCTCGGGAGAGTAGCTCGGACCGTGCTGATACAGCGCCAGTCCGAAGGGGGTGAGCTCGGCCAGGCTGCCGTCCGACATCACCAGATAGCGTGCGTCGGAATCGGTGATGGTCGTGTGCACCACATCGCCCACCCGCAGCTCGCTGCCCACGAGCGCGCGGCCCGCATCGCGGACGCTGGTGGGAGTGAGGGGGGAGCCGAGGGCGAACAAGTTCAGCCAGGTGGCCGAGACGTCCACGCGCGGAGCCGAACCCAGCCCGATGTCTCGGAGGAGACCGTCCACGTCCTCTTTGGGCAGCTGGAAGCGGACGCCGCCGGTGACCACCCACTGCGTCTTATCGGCTCGCGCCACGATCGCCGTTCCCGCTGCCGCGACGGTGGCTCGGGGCGAATCGTCGATTCTCGCGTCCACGCCGCCGGTGTCATCGGCGATGCAGGCGGTCCATCCGGTGTTGATGAGCTGGTCCGGGGTCGGCATGGTGTCGGGGGCGCCCGGGATCCCCACGGTCGCACCCACGGGCTTGCCCGCCAACAGGCTGCCGGACGCCTCGATCGGCTTCGCGGCGGCCTCGGCGGACAGCATCAGTCGGGCGCTCGCGATGTTCAGCACCGGGTGCAGCGTGTTGTCCGAGGTGACGTAGCGCGACCCGGTGGTCGTGTCGATGATCAGGTGTCCGGTGCCCCAGTCCTCGGGCAGCGCCTTGTTCGCGAAGCTCAGGAACCAGCCCACAAGCACGACGACGACCGACAGCACGATGCCCACGATCACGCCGCGCAGCGGCTTCGCCGGCTCCAGCTCTTTGCCGCCCGGGGCACCGCTCACGAAGGCGGTGAGCAGACGTCGGCGCGAGAAGTTCTGTGCGTCCAGCAGCTCGCTCTTGCTGGCCACCGTCAGCTCCCCAGCAGGCCGGACGCCACGAGGCCCACCGGCAGCACCAGTGCCAGCACGATGACCTCGACGGTGTCGGACAAGCGAGCGAGTCGGAGACGCGCTCCCGGAGCCAGCAGCGTGAGGACGATGGTGGCCGCCGCTGCGGCGGCGAGAGCCGTGACGATCACCGGAACCAGGGCGGGCTGCGTGAGGGCGCCGACCAGGCAGGTCAGGGCGATGCCGGCGGATCCGAGCGCCAGCAGAACCAGAACGTGCGCGCGCGAGTAGCTCATCCGAGCTGGGAACATCAGCCCCGCGAAGGCCAGCGCGCACAACAGCACGGACCACGGGTTGTCGCTTGCCACGAGCGGAGTTGCAGCGAGCATCGCCAGGCCCAGCGCGGTGCGCAGCGCCGTGAGGGAGCGGTGCCCGGCGGAGGCGCGACGCTGCACGTCGCTGCCGTCGATCGCGGGCGCGTCGGCGAAGATCTCCGCATCGGTCATCGGGGAGATCACCCGCAGCTGGGTGGTGGACAGCGCCAACCAGGGCAGTGCGTTGGCGAGGGCTCCGGCCACGGCGATCATCATCGTGTAGGACGAGGTCGCGGACGTGGGAAGCAGCCCCGCGGACAGGGCGGGAAGGCCGACGGCCGCGCCGGTGACGATCGGAACGTACTGCACGGCCGGCCGGTGCGGACTCAGCGCCAGCGCGGCAGCACCCACGACGACGGCTCCGGCTCCGGCGGCCGCCAGCGGCCAGCCCCACAGGTTGGCTTCATCGGGGACGGCGAGATAGCCGGCTACCGCCCCGAAAGCCGCCGCCGCGACTCCCATGGCCGCACCGGATTCGGGCTGACGCAGCCGTGCCAGGAACGCGGTGGTCGCCAAGAGTACGACCACGCCGATGGCCGCGACGATGATGTTCAGCACGACGCCCCGGCCGCTGGGCAGCAGGAGAACCGCGCAGACGGCGAGGAACGCAAGACTGACCGCAAGCGCGGTACGGGCGTTGTCCCGGGCGCTCCAGCTGCGCTGCTCGCCGGTCACATCGAGGACGGCCTCGACGATGTCGTCGTAGACACGCGGGGTTGCGACGAATGCGCCGCGCGTGAGCGACAGCACATCACCGTCGGCGATATCCAGATCGGCCAGGGTGCGTGCCGGGTCGAGGGGGGTTCCGTCGGCGGCCTGCAGCACGTATCCCGAGGACGTCATGGTGGGATCGAGCACGCCGAGGCTCCGCGCGAAGCCCGGCATGATCTCGATGAGCGGCACCTGACGGGGCACCGTCACATCCAGACGACGACCTTCACTCTGCACCGTGACGCGGACGATCGGCGTCGCGGAAGTGCGTGTTGCGCTCACCTGGCCCCCTCCCGAGTGATCTCCCGCGGCGAACTACTCGTCTCGCGCGGGCATACACCTCAACTGTAGTCGGCGCGCTCCGCCGCGCATCAGTCCTGTCGCGGCTCGGAGATTGGAAAGTTCTCACGAACACGACGTGCCGCGGAATCTCCGGGTCTGCGGTCGATTGGCGCGCCGTTCGCGCGCACGGGGAGTTGCAGCCGTGCCGGAGCCGATCTATCGTCAGCCCTGTCAATGAATGGCCTCGGTCGCGCTCGCGCGGCTCATTAAGGGGGGCTGTGAGTGCAGCGGCAACCGCTCTGCACTGACATGGATGATACGGAGGTGTGTTGTGGCTGAGAAGATCTCTGCTGAGGCGGGTGCGCTACTCGCTGGTGCGAGTGCGGTGAATGACACGAACGCGGCGATCGCGGCGAACGTGCGTGCGGTGGATGGTGCGGCTGGTGCCACACGTCCGCTGTGGACGGGTCCGGCGGCGAACCAGTACTTCAACCTGGTGGAGCGGTGGGAGGCTGAGGCCCGCAAGATCAACCAGGTGCTGGTGACGCTGGAGGGTGCTCTGCGGGGTACGGCTTCGGACCAGGCGGCGACGGATGAGTCGAACCAGCAGATCATCGGCGGCCTGGGCGCGACTCTCGCCTGAGCCACCCGGACACTTCGAAGGATATTGACGATCATGGACTCTTTCTCCGTCAACCCGGCAGCGCTTGAGGCGCTGTCTTCCGACATCAACCAGCGCGGTAAGGCCATCAACCAGGCTCTGGAGAACCTGGACTCGAAGGTCTCCACGCTGCGGGCTTCGTGGGAGGGTGACGCGCAGGTCGCGTACGACACCGCTCACGCCGCTTGGTCGCGCTCGATCAACCAGATGAACGCGCTGCTGATCCAGATCGGTCAGCAGACCGACGCGATCAAGATGGACTACCTCCGCAGCGACCACAAGTCCAAGGGCCGCTTCGAGATCTGATCCCGAACACCCAGTGATCCGTCTTCGCGGCGGATCGCCATGAGCGGGACGGAGCTTTCGCTCCGTCCCGCTCATCACTTCCGATGGCGGTAGTCCGCCGACAAACACAGTGTTCCAGGGGGAATCATGAGTGGTCCGAAGATCGGCGTCGACCCAGAGGCCGTCGCCAGCGGAGTGAAGCGCCTGCTGAGCGCGATGGACGGGAACGGCGCAAGCACGGATCTGTCCCGGATCTCGCAGACGATGTCGCAGATCGAAGGCGGCTCCGGCGTGAACGCGCTGACCCGCTTCGTGGCGCAGCTCACGGTTGATTTGAAGACCCGCGGTGCGGATGCCGCGGCACTGCACAACAACGTCACGGCCAACGTTTCGAATCTTCAGGCCGCGGTTGCCGACCTGATGAGCACCGACGCGACCGCAGGTCAGGCCGCTCAAGCTCTCGTCGGCCAGATCGAGAGCGTGACCGGAGTTCCAGTGACGCCGGCCGGCGCGCCGGTCGGCCCTCAACTGGTCCCGACAGACGGCGGCACCGATGCCTCGACGCAGAACGCGAAGGACGAATATGCGTAAGCCACTGGCACAGAGGCATGTTCGTGACGTGACAAGGAGGGGCCGCTCATGAAGAGACAGGGGATGGACTGGGAAGCGGAGCTGCGGCGTCTGGCGTCGTCTGAGGCGCACATCTCCCTTCCGAACGCTCGAGAGATCGAATCAGCGCTGTATGACATCGAGCTGGCGCTCGGAAGCACGGCGAAGGAAGGGCTGGAGGGAACGGCCGCCGAGGCGGCTGCCACCGCATTCGACAGGGACGCGCGGGATGCCATGGCCATCCGCGATGACGTTCTTCGAGTGATGAACGCGGTGGACCGGGCCAACGAACGGCGTCTGCACACCGCAGACACACAGCTACGGGAGCTGGAATCCGGGTTCCCAGAGAAGCTGGATTGGTGGGAGGAGACCCTCCTGCGCGGAGCTGCCGTGGGAACGACCTGGGCGCTCGGACCCTTCTCCTTCACGGTTGCCGATGGTGTCGTCGATAAGGTGAACGACCTTCTCGCAGCGCAGCGCAACGCTCGCGCACGGGAAGGCGTGCAGGCCGTCAGCGTGGCGATGGATGAAGAGTCTGCCAGCTTCACTAGCGAACGACGCGTCGTCACGAACGGGCCCGGCGGTGTGCAGGACGAGGACGACGAAGACTACACGCTGCCGGACGGCGGAGGTGATCCCGGAACGGGTTCGTTCGACAGCTATCCGACGGACCCGCCCGGAACCGACTTCCCTCCCGGGTTCACGTACAACCCTCCAACCCCCGACGATGGTGGGAACGACCCCGTGCCGCCGACGTTCCCGAATCCCATCAGGTTCGATCCACCGCAGGTAGAGCTGCCGGACTGCCCGGTATACGACCCGGACGACCCGACGCTCTCCAACCCGGACGACCCGATCTGGGTGAATCCGAACGACCCGACCTGGCAGAATCCCAACGACCCGACGTGGCAGAACCCGGACGATGTCGGTCCCTGGTCGCCAGACAATCCGACGCTGTCGCTGCCTGACTCCGACTACCCGCCGGGGTACGACCCCAACGATCCGAGCACGTGGGGACCGGGTGGGCGCGGTGGCCTGACGTCCGACTCGTCGATGGGTGGCGGATCTCACGGCTGGGGCTCCTCGCGAGCCGGTGCGGGAGTCGGCACCCTCGGATCGGGTTCGGGAGTCGGCGGTTCGGGTGCATTCGGCGGTGTGGGCGGTGGCGCCGGCTCCGCGGCTGTGCTGGGCGGTGCCGGCGGTGCCGTTTCTCTTGCGGGAGCCAAGCTCATGCAGACGGGCGGCCCCGGGCTCGGCTCGGGGCTCCTCGGCAGCCAGGGCGCTGCGGGCGCGGGTGCCGGTGCAGCCGCGGGCGCTGCGGGCCGGGGCGGCTCACTGGGCATG
The DNA here is from genome assembly GCF_050990725.1 of Microbacterium gorillae. Lineage (GTDB taxonomy): Bacteria > Actinomycetota > Actinomycetes > Actinomycetales > Microbacteriaceae > Microbacterium > Microbacterium gorillae_A. Next base: position 3,772,173 of record NZ_CP158844.1, on the reverse strand, counting down.
ATGGGTGGCATGGGCGCCGGCGGCGCGACGGAGAAGAAGTCACGTCCCGGACTGTCTGGCCTGCGTGCCCCGCAGCTCGAGGGCGACGATGACCCGACACCCCGATCGGAGGCGGCCGGTGCCGGTGGGCGCGAACTCTGAGACCGGACGCCGAAGGATAGTGACGCGGGTACAGGACCGGTGGGCTCTCATCGCTCGCCGCGTCGTGCCCGTTGTCGTCGTGCTCGGCCTCAGCCTCGGAGCCGCGGTTCCGGCGTCCGCAGCGACGGAGGACCCGAACTGGTGGTATTCCGGGATGCACGTCGACGATGCGCGCGCGGAGGGATTGACCGGTGCGGGGGTCAAGATCGGCGTCGTCGACATGAGGATCAACCCTGAGCTGGACATCTTCAGCGGCGCTTCGCTCACGGTGAGCCCAGGGAGCAGCTGTCTCAGCGGTGGAGAGCCCGTCAGCCAGACTCCGGATCACGGCACCACTCACGGCACATCGATGGCGGCGTTGCTGCTGGCACGTCCTGTCGGTGAGATTCCCATGCAGGGCATCGCGCCGGACGCAGATGTGACGTTCTACTCCGTGGGCCCCGGTGACGACGCCTGCCTCGACGCGCCCGAAGGGCGCAGCGGCGTCATGGACGCAGTGTTGCGCGCGATTCGCGACGGCAATCGCATCGTGTCGGTTTCGATGGGGCAGGAGTTCGCTCCGGAACCGGACACTGCCGTCGTCGCCGAAGCCCTCGCTCGCGGCGTGGTGATCGTGGCATCGACGCCGAACAACTCTACGCAGCAGACTTGGCTCTCACCCCAGGGCTACAACGGTGTCGTGTCGACGGCGGCTGTGGGGCGAGATGGTGAGCTGCAACGAGATGACGACGAGGTCACGCCGGTGATCGTGCCCGGAGTCACCGTCGTCGCCCCGGGTGTGAAGATTCTCCGACCGGCGGACAGCACGGGGTGGGAGGGCATGTCTCTGGGCTCCGGTTCGTCGTACGCGGCCCCGATCGTCGCCGGCTCGCTGGCGCTGCTGTTGCAGAAGCACCCGTCGGCGACGGGAAACCAGCTCATCCAGGCGCTGATCTCGTCGACCGCGAACGCCGTCGACGGCATACCGTTCGACGCGACCAATGGCTACGGCTATGGTGCCGTCTCGTTGCGGAACCTGCTCGCCACGGATCCGACCGCGCTGCCCGACGTGAATCCGTTGATGAACAAGTCGATGGGTGTGCCCACCGCGGAGCAGGTTGCGGCTGCCGGTGGCACTGCGGCACCGACGGAATCGGCACCTGCGACGTCGGCTCCATCGTCTCCCGCTGCGGTCGCAGAGCCCACCTCAGATGCGCCATCCACGGCGTCGGGCACTTCGCCCGCGACCGTTGTGCCGTGGCTCATCGGCGGCGGTGTCGGCGCGATGGTCATCGTCATCGTGGTGGTCATCGTCGTGGCGACACGGACACGCCCGCGCCCCACCGCTGACAACCGGTGACGCAACGATCGAGGGCGCCCGCTCCGGCGGGCGCCCTCGATGCTCAGCTGTCGAAAGGCTCAGTCTCCGAAAGAGCGTGCGCCCTCACGATCCGCAGCGTCGTACAGCGCCGCGAGCTCACGGATCACCTTCGCGTTGCGGGTGAGCTTGCCGGCACGGGCCTCGATCTTTCCGATCGTGTCCAGCGTCATCGTGGACGCCGCCTCGGACGCGCCACCCGCCGTGCTCTCCTGGAGTTCGCGGAGCTTCTCGAACAGTGTGGCGGACGCTTCCTGCAGCGACTCCGCGCTCTTCTCCATCGCGACCGCCTGGTCGATGATCGCGCCGACGTCCACCTTGATCTCATCGAACACGGTCGTCACCTCCGCGGGGAGCGCGCAGCTGAGCGACGATGGACGCGTCCTCACCCACTGCATCTGCGATTCGATCGGCCGCGGCGTCGCGAGCGGCCTGCTGGGCCTCGGCGATGGTGCGTGTGACGAGCGGCCCGAGCGTGCTCGCCGGCACGTTCGCCTCGGTGAGCACGACGGATCGAATGGTGCCGTCCGCCCCGGCGACGACCGTCACCTCTCCGCGGGGCGAGCGCGCCGTGCCCGTCGCGCCCTCGGCGCCGTCGATCGCGGAACGAAGGAGTGCGTGCCGCGTGCGGGCCTCGTCGAACTGCTGCTGAACCTTCGCTCGGGCCGCCTCGACCTCTGCTGCGTAATCCGTCATGCTCATCCCTCCGTTGCCTGTGCTTTTGCGTAGTTGATGACCTCATTGCGCGACAGCACCAGTGCAGCGCCATTGCGCTCCAGCTGATCCACCAGATCGAGGCCGCGCGCCGCCACATGGATGTTGTCGCCCAGCACTGTGCCGGGCGGGGTGTGCAGGAACGTCACAGATGAGATGTTCGTGCCCGATATGCGTTCACCGGCGGTGCGCAGCATGAGGTCCAGCTGGTCGCTGGTGAGCGGCTCATCCGTGGTGACCGCGACATCGAGGTCCCAGCCCACGGTGAGGTTGCCCTTCGAGACCTCGACCCCGTCGAATTCACCGGAGTCCTCCAGCGCCTGCTGAATATCCGCGACGATCTGATCACGAGAACTCGGCCCGGAGAGGGACCCGCCGTCGAATTCGGGTAGGCATGCGGTGAGCGAAACCGTGGCGGCGCCGGCGAGCATGATCGCGGTCAGGAAGCGAGCTGATCGTTTCATTCGTGGGTCTGCCCGACGTAGGTGTTCGTGATCTCGCCGTCCAGGAACGACCAGTCGTTCTGGAACTGGCCACCGCGGTTGATGTAGTCCTGCAGCGAGTCGCGATAGGTCCCGGCGTCGTGCGCCGGCATGCCGACGGGTTCTCCGGTTTCGGGATCCACCGCGTCGGTCGGCGTGGGCATGACGACCCAGTCGATGTTGTCTGGCTTCGTCAGGGGCGGGCCTACCGGGGGCAGCGGCCAGGGATTCGTGTACGGCCCGGTCGGATCACCGTCGAGCTTGGGAACGGGGTCCGTGGTGTGCTCCACCTGCAGCACCGGGATGTGGCTCGGAATGTCGTACTGATCGGTCGGCGAGCCGTTGGTGACGATGCCGATGGTGTTGAAGCCATTGGACGGGTCCGAGCCGAGGTTGCCGGCCATGATGCCGCCCTGGCTGAATCCGGACCAGACCACATCGGAGCCGGGCTTCACACCCGCGTCGTGCAGCGTGTTGAGGACCGCACGCTCGTACTGCGTCTTCAGCCCCGGGATCTTGTCCATCAGGACGAGCGCGATGTTCGAGTCGAGGTCGTTGACGGGGCCGTAGTCCTTCAGGACGTCGCTCCAGGCCGCGTCGCCCATCAGGCTCTTCAGCAGCCCCCAGTCGAGAGTCGAGGGGAGGTTCACGAGGGTGTACTCGGAACCGTCCGGCCGGCGCACCGTCTGGACGCTGATAGCGGTGCCGTCCCCGCCGCTGATCTTGTCGATCAGGCGGTTCTGCTCCAGCAGGTCGACGGGAGAGCTGACCTGGCCACGGTCCATCAGATCCTGGTAGTACCGCTGTCGCTGCGCGTCCAGATCCTCCGGATCGAGTTCCTCCGCATCAGGAGTGTCCTTGCCCAGGTCACCGAAGGCGCCTCCGAGCAGGTTCCCGAAGATCGCGCCGATGGGACCGCCGAGGAAGCCTCCGAGTGCGGTCGCCATCACGGGGACCATGCCGGCGAGGATGACGCGAAGCCGATCCAGCGCCTCCTGCAGCAGCGGGATCAGCGACACGATGAGCGAGACGAGCTGGCCGAGCGCGGTGATCAGTCGATCCACCAGGTTCTTGCCGGCTTCGACCAGCTCCCACACCGCCTCGGCGAACTTCCGCAGATCATCGAAGAAGTCCAGCGGATTGCCGTCGAACATCGCGTCCCACAGCTTTGCGGCTGCGGTCAGCATGCTGCAGATGAACTCGCGGGTCGCGGTCACGATGGTCGACGCGAGCCGCAGTGCGGCGGCGGTGGCCGACGACCATTCGCACGCATCTTGAATGACCGGGGCGAGATCGTCGTAGCGCTCGCGGAGCTTGCGGATCGATCTGCCGTCCAACTCCTCGAGGCGGCTGCGATCGCTGTCCAGCTGGTCTGCCACTGCCTGCGTGGATACGGCGATGCGGTCCCAGTCGTTGGCGAACGCGGTGACGGCGGCGGGATCTCCCAGCAGATCGTCGAACCAGTCCTGCAGCGGCTGGATGTACTTCAGCGCCCACCCCGTGAAACCGGGGATCGATGCGCATCCGTCGGTGGCGCTGCGGGGCATCCCGCCGCACCAGTCGTCGCTGCGCAGGCGCGCCGCGACCGCGGCGGTGCCGCTCACGGTTCCAGCTCCCCGATCTTCGCGGACGCCTCGGCTTCGATGGTGTCGAACGCGGTGAAGATCCCGTCGACCCCGTCCCGCATCCGATCGAACATCTGACCGACGACCGAGAGCAGCGCGTCCGCCTGTCCGGCGAGCTCGTTGATGGGTCCGGGCAGATAGCCGTTCATCGCGCCGAATGCCGTGCCGGGCATCGTGCTGCCCGCGTCACTCGCCGCACGTGTGATCATCGCGCCGTGCTCGGAGAGCGACGCTATCTGGGCACGAAGCACCTCGGCGTCGAGAATGATGGTTGTGCGGCCGGCAACGCCGCCACCTCCTGCTGTCATCGCGGAACCCCCTATGTCCGTGGTGTCTGGCGTCTGCGCGCGCCATGCCTCTCTACTTTCCCACGCGATCCGGATTTCGGGGAGGGGATGTGCGCGAACCCGGGCGCGTTGCCCGGTCCGTCCTGGAGCGCGTATAGTTGATTGGGTGTGCGTCCGCGCGCGCGTTCGAGTGTGCCTCGGCACGGGAGAGCGAGCATCGGCCCACGCTCTCGGGAACGACCGGCGATCCGGTCACCCCCACGGCATATCCACACCAGCAGGGCAGCCAGTCTGCCGCGCCCGTGGATGAACGTGAAGCCCCCTCGACACGGAGAGAAATCTCCTCACTGCGGGGGATGAGAACACGACGCTGTCACCGTGCAGCAAACAAGGAGAAGAAGTGCCAACTATTCAGCAGTTGGTTCGCAAGGGACGGACGCCGAAGGTCAGCAAGACCAAGGCTCCCGCCCTGAAGGCGAACCCGCAGCAGCGCGGCGTGTGCACCCGTGTGTACACCACCACCCCGAAGAAGCCGAACTCGGCGATGCGCAAGGTCGCTCGTGTGAAGCTCTCCAACGGGACCGAGGTCACCGCGTACATCCCCGGTGAGGGTCACAACCTCCAGGAGCACTCGATGGTGCTCGTTCGTGGTGGTCGTGTGAAGGACCTCCCCGGTGTCCGTTACAAGATCGTCCGTGGTGCACTCGACACCCAGGCCGTGAAGAACCGTAAGCAGGCTCGTTCCCGCTACGGCGCGAAGAAGGGCTGATACCAATGCCTCGTAAGGGTCCCGCCCCCAAGCGCCCGGTTGTCAACGACCCGGTTTACGGCGCACCGATCGTCACGTCGCTCGTGAACAAGATCCTCGTCGACGGCAAGAAGTCGCTCGCCGAGTCGATCGTCTACGGCGCCCTCGCGGGTGTCGAGGAGAAGAGCGGCCAGGACGCCGTCGCAACGCTCAAGAAGGCGCTCGACAACGTCCGTCCTACCCTCGAGGTCCGCAGCCGCCGTGTCGGTGGCTCGACCTACCAGGTTCCGGTCGAGGTCAAGCCTCACCGTGCCAACACGCTGGCGCTGCGCTGGCTCGTGTCGTACGCGAAGGGTCGTCGTGAGAAGACGATGACCGAGCGCCTGCGCAACGAGATCCTCGACGCCTCGAACGGCCTGGGTGCCGCGGTCAAGCGCCGCGAGGACACCCACAAGATGGCCGAGTCGAACCGCGCCTTCGCTCACTACCGCTGGTAATGAGCTCTTCCGCTCCGCTCGGGCACTGCGCCCGGGCGGAGCGGATCCTGATCGCACACTTCACGTAAGGAAGACCCCGTGGCACAAGAAGTGCTCACCGACCTCAAGAAGGTCCGCAACATCGGCATCATGGCCCACATCGATGCCGGCAAGACGACGACGACCGAGCGCATCCTGTTCTACACGGGCGTCAACCACAAGATCGGCGAGACCCACGACGGTGGCGCGACCACCGACTGGATGGAGCAGGAGCAGGAGCGTGGCATCACGATCACCTCCGCTGCTGTGACGTGCTTCTGGAACGGCACGCAGATCAACATCATCGACACCCCGGGTCACGTGGACTTCACGGTCGAGGTGGAGCGCTCGCTGCGCGTCCTCGACGGTGCCGTCGCCGTGTTCGACGGCAAGGAGGGCGTTGAGCCCCAGTCCGAGACCGTGTGGCGTCAGGCGGACAAGTACGACGTCCCCCGCATCTGCTTCGTCAACAAGATGGACAAGCTGGGTGCCGACTTCTACTTCACCGTCGACACGATCATCAACCGCCTGAAGGCCAAGCCGCTCGTGCTGCAGCTGCCGATCGGTTCCGAGAGCGACTTCGTCGGTGTCGTCGACCTGATCAACATGCGCGCACTGGTGTGGCCCGGCGACGCCAAGGGTGATGTCACCATGGGCGCCAAGTATGAGATCCAGGAGGTCCCCGCTGACCTCGTGGAGAAGGCCAACGAGTACCGCACCGTCATCCTCGAGACCGTTGCTGAGACCAGCGACGAGCTCATGGAGAAGTACTTCGGTGGCGAAGAGCTCACCGTCGAGGAGATCAAGGCCGGCATCCGCCAGCTGACGATCGCCGGCGAGCTGTACCCGGTCCTGTGTGGCTCCGCCTTCAAGAACCGTGGTGTGCAGCCGATGCTGGACGCCGTCGTCGACTTCCTCCCGTCCCCGCTGGACGTGCCCGCCGTTGAGGCGCACGACCCGAAGGACGAAGAGATCGTCATCGAGCGCAAGCCCTCGAAGGACGAGCCGTTCGCGGCCCTGGCCTTCAAGATCGCCGTGCACCCGTTCTTCGGTCGTCTCACCTACGTGCGCGTCTACTCGGGTCACCTCGACTCGGGTGCCCAGGTCATCAACTCGACCAAGGGCAAGAAGGAGCGCATCGGCAAGATCTTCCAGATGCACGCCAACAAGGAGATGCCGGTCGAGTCGATGACCGCCGGTCACATCTACGCCGTCATCGGCCTCAAGGACACCACCACCGGTGACACCCTGAGCGACCCGTCGGCGCAGGTCGTGCTCGAGTCGATGACCTTCCCGGAGCCGGTGATCGAGGTCGCCATCGAGCCCAAGACCAAGGCTGACCAGGAGAAGCTGGGTACCGCTATCCAGAAGCTCGCTGAAGAGGACCCGACGTTCCGCGTCGAGCAGATCCAGGAGACCGGCCAGACCCTCATCAAGGGAATGGGCGAGCTGCACCTGGACATCCTCGTGGACCGCATGAAGCGTGAGTTCAAGGTCGAGGCCAACGTCGGCAAGCCGCAGGTGGCGTACCGCGAGACGATCCGCAAGACCGTCGAGAAGCACGACTACACGCACAAGAAGCAGACCGGTGGTTCCGGTCAGTTCGCGAAGATCCAGTTCAACATCGAGCCGCTCGAGGTCGAGGGCGACAAGACGTACGAGTTCGTCAACGCCGTCACCGGTGGTCGTATCCCGCGCGAGTACATCGAGCCCACCAACCAGGGCTTCCAGGACGCGATGAACGTCGGTGTCCTCGCCGGTTACCCGATGGTGGGCGTCAAGGCCACCCTGGTCGATGGTGCATCGCACGACGTCGACTCCTCCGAGATGGCATTCAAGATCGCAGGATCGATGGGCTTCAAGGAGGCGGCTCGCCGCGCGAACCCGGTCATCCTCGAGCCGATCATGGCCGTCGAGGTCCGTACTCCGGAGGAGTACATGGGTGACGTCATCGGTGACCTGAACTCGCGTCGTGGCCAGATCCAGTCGATGGAGGACGCCCAGGGCGTCAAGGTCATCCGCGCTCAGGTTCCGCTGTCGGAGATGTTCGGCTACATCGGTGACCTGCGCTCGAAGACCTCGGGTCGCGCCGTCTACTCGATGGAGTTCAACTCCTACGCTGAGGTTCCGAAGAACGTCGCCGAGGAGATCGTTCAGAAGGCTAAGGGCGAGTAATCGCCTGATCGGGGGCGGCATCTGCCGTCCCCGGTGCCTGCGGGCTTATAACTTCACAGACTCGGAGACGCTGTCTCCACTACACTGAAATCAACCCCTGTATCGAGCCGGTCGCAATCCAGTGCCCGGAATCGCTACACGAATGTCCTGAGGAGGACCCAGTGGCTAAGGCCAAGTTCGAGCGGACCAAGCCGCACGTCAACATCGGTACGATCGGTCACGTCGACCACGGCAAGACCACGCTGTCTGCCGCGATCTCGAAGGTGCTCGCTGACAAGTACCCGTCGGACACGAACGTTCAGCGCGACTTCGCGTCGATCGACTCGGCTCCGGAGGAGCGTCAGCGCGGTATCACGATCAACATCTCGCACATCGAGTACGAGACGCCGAAGCGCCACTACGCGCACGTTGACGCCCCGGGTCACGCTGACTACGTCAAGAACATGATCACCGGTGCCGCTCAGATGGACGGCGCGATCCTCGTGGTCGCCGCCACCGACGGCCCGATGGCACAGACCCGTGAGCACGTTCTGCTCGCCAAGCAGGTCGGCGTTCCCTACCTGCTCGTCGCGCTGAACAAGTCTGACGCGGTTGACGACGAGGAGATCCTGGAGCTCGTCGAGCTCGAGGTTCGCGAGCTGCTCTCGTCGCAGGGCTTCGACGGCGACAACGCTCCGGTTGTTCGCGTCTCCGCTCTGAAGGCCCTTGAGGGTGACGAGAAGTGGACCGAGGCCATCCTCGAGCTCATGCAGGCCGTCGACGACTCTGTGCCGGACCCCGAGCGTGACCGTGACAAGCCGTTCCTCATGCCTGTTGAGGACGTCTTCACCATCACCGGTCGTGGAACGGTCGTCACGGGTCGCGCCGAGCGTGGCACCCTGAAGATCAACTCCGAGGTCGAGATCGTCGGCATCCGCCCGACGCAGAAGACCACGGTCACGGGTATCGAGATGTTCCACAAGCAGCTCGACGAGGCATGGGCCGGCGAGAACTGTGGTCTGCTCCTCCGTGGCACCAAGCGCGACGACGTCGAGCGTGGCCAGGTTGTCGTGGCGCCGGGTTCCGTTACCCCGCACACCGACTTCGAGGGCACCGCGTACATCCTGTCGAAGGACGAGGGTGGCCGCCACAACCCGTTCTTCACGAACTACCGCCCGCAGTTCTACTTCCGTACCACCGACGTCACCGGCGTCATCTCGCTGCCCGAGGGCACCGAGATGGTCATGCCCGGCGACACCACCGACATGACGGTCGCGCTGATCCAGCCGATCGCCATGGAGGAGGGCCTCGGCTTCGCCATCCGTGAGGGTGGTCGTACGGTCGGTGCCGGTACCGTCACCAAGATCATCAAGTAATTTCGATTACTGAGTTCTGACGAAACCCCCCTGGGAAACCAGGGGGGTTTCGTTTTTGCCCTGTGCCGCCTCAGCGCGCTGGATCTGTCCCGGCGGTCAGAACGTCCGCGCGTACGTGACCGCGCGGTCCGCTTCGCGAAACCCGAGGTGCGTGTAGATTCCGACCGCGCCACTGGGATTCTCCGCGTCCACATCGAGGACCACCCGTTCCAACCCCGCTCGCCGCATCGCTCGCAGCGTCTCGGTGAGGAGGGTGGTGGCCAGCCCGGTGCCCCGCCAGGTCGGAATCACGCCGACCGCGCCCAGGCGTCCGATTCGCGTTCCGTCCACGGTGGCACTCGTCTCCGTGAGGACGAACCCGACGACACGTCGCGGGTCGGAGCGTCGCCCGCTCCCCGCGACGGCCACACGGGACAGGCGAGGGGCGTTCTCGGGCAGACGTCCGGCTGCCCGCCATTCGCTCCGTTCCAGCGGAGCGAACCCCCAGTGAGTCTCGAACGCCGCGTTGAGGGCGACCCGCGTGGGTTCCGAGAGTCCGCGCTTCAGCCGCGTCACCCGCACGCGAGTCGGGGCGAGGCGGTGCGGTATCGGGACCTCCAGGCTGCGGTCGAGCTTCAACCATCGCCGCACGGGGCGGAACCCCTCCTGACGGTACAGGGCGAGATCTCCGACGTTGGTGGCGCGCGTGCTGGTGGTCAGCATCGCCGAGAGCGGGAGCGGTGAGCCGGCGAGGATCTGAAGGCCACGAGCCTGTTGCCAGCGCAGCAGTCGCGTGCCGATCCCTCTCCGCCTCAGGCGGGGGTGCACGACTCCGTCGAGTGCGACCTCGACGGCACGGCCGTCCGTCACGGGCACGGGGGCGGATGACAGACGCGCGGTGCCATAGGCGATGGGGGTGCCGCCGGCGTCCAGCCCGACAACCGCGTCTCGTACGAGGTCAAGGTTCTCGGCGGTGAGCGCCAGGCTCACCGCCTCGGCGCCGGTGTGCTCGTCCGGGCTGTCCCAGCGTTCCGCGGCACTGATCAGGCGGTGGAGGCCGGTGGCATCATCACGTCGCGCTGCGCGCCAGGTGAGCGGCACACCCGCAGCTGCGTCCGGCAATGCTGGAACAACGGCGGGAGCGGGAACGCGCTTGTTGAGCGGTTCTCGTGTGGTCATGATCACTCCTAACTATCGAACCTGCTACGCTCGTAGCTCAAACGATAGATAGGGGAAGCTGAGAACCGCATGAACAAGCAAGAGTCGGTGCTCGAGATGACGCTCGGCACGAAGGTGGTGATCTGGGTCGTCTGTGGCGCGGCCGGGGTGGGGCTCGGCTGGGTGCTCCCTGGCCTGCTGCAGGTCGCCTCGTCGTGGCCCATTCCGTTCATCGAGTATCTGAAGTTCCTCGGCTCGTTCGATGCGCCCCTCATAGTCGTGGGCCGGCCCGTCGTGCTCGGAATCGTCGGATTGGTGGTGGCCTTCATCCTCACGTACCACAGCGCCCGGCTGACGATCAGTGATGAGCAGATCGTCATTCGCGAGGGCGATGACGCCCGCGTGGTGGGACGAGCGCAAGTCGGCGGGGTGTATCGACACGGCGGCAAGGTCCGCATCGAATCGCCAGAAGGCCGCGTGCTGTTCGATGATGATGTGGAGGGTGGACGGCGTGCCATCGCCGCAGCCTTCACCCGTCACGGCTACCCCTGGGAAGGCATCGCACAGTCATGAGCATCGCGGTTGCGCCACGCACGCTGGTCGAGGGGTGCTTGGACGTCGACGGTACGGCTCCGCTGGATCTGGTGTACGACGTGGGGCTCGCTCTGGGGCTCGCGGAGCAGACCGTCCGACTTGCGATCCGCCGGATGCAAGCTGCCGGTGAGGTGGAGCAGATCGGTCGCGGCCGGCGGGGGCGAGTGGAACGGACGGCTGCTGCGGCCGCGAGCGCTCGCTTCGATGACGCTCTGCTGGGATTCGCCTTCGCACAGGACAGTGGGGATGCGCCGTGGGACGGACGGTGGCGGCTGTACGGGTTCTCCGTTCCGGAGTCCGCGCGTTCCGAGCGCGACAGCCTCCGTGCTGCTCTGCTGCGCCTCGGCGCTGCGATCCTGATTCCGGGCCTATACGTCTCGCCTCATGACCTGGGGGAGGAGTTGTCGACGATCGTTCCCGGCGAGGACGCGGCGGGCCGCATGATCGTTGCGAGTGCCGACCGCATCAGTGTCGGTGGCGTCGATGAGCCACAGCGGGTCGCAGAGAGCCTCTGGCCGGCGGCCACGACCCTCGATGCCTATCGACCCCTGGAGCGCGAGCTCTCGGAGCTCGTCGTCCCGCCACCGAGCGACCGGGTCGCCGTTCTGGCTGCGGCCATTCGTCTTCGTGAGGCGTTCGGTCAGGCGCTCGCTGCGGATCCGCTTCTGCCGGCCGACCTGCGGGCCTCGCCGTGGCCGCCCATCGAGCTTCGTCGTCGCTTCCTCTCCGCATGGTCCGCGCTGCAACAGGACACGGAGGAGCTTCACGCCCTGAACTAATGCCGCGCCAGGGCGGCGGAGATCTGATCGCCGAACCAGCCGGTGAGAGTCCGGGCGAAGGCGCGGGAGATGTGGTGCGCGTCGGAGAACACGATCGTCCCGCCCACGAGGATGTGACAGCGACCCTCCTGACACAACAGCGTCGACGGATCGATGATGGTGGCACCGGCCTCGTACGCCGCTGTCTGCGCCCAGTCGAGGTGAGGGACGGGTGCCCAGGCGCAGGCGTCGTCCCGCCACTCGCGCTCCACGCAGCTCGGGGCGCTCTCCATCGTGTCGCGAGCGCCCCACTCGTGTTCCGTGCCGGGGAGATCGGCGATGAATATCACCGACTTCCCGGCATCCTGCAGCCGCTTCATCACCTCGTGGGCGTTCTCGGTGCTGTCCGGCTGGAGCTCGTACCGCCCGGCGACGATGACGGTGTCGATGCTGGTATCCGAGATCACCTGGTCGAGCACGTCCACGGTCCATCGATCGCACGCCTCGGCCTGAGACGCGGTGGCGTCCTCGGCTGCGACCCCGACAGGTGCGAGCGGGGTGCACGATCCGCGAGTGCGTACCAGCACGCTCCAGTCGTGTGCGCGAGCGGCGAGCGCCAGGGGAAGGGCGTACTGGTCGGCGTGGGAATCGCCGATGAACGCCAGACGTGCCGCTGCCTTCTCGGCGGGCAGGCCGAGCTCGCAGCTCATCTCGGAGCGGTCGGCGATGGTGGCCCAGTCGCAGTCCTCGCCGTCGCCGGCGCGCAGCCCGAATCCGCCTGCCTGCGTGAGCGTGGGGTTCACCGTGTCGGTCAGTGCGTACGGGTCGTCACATTCGTTCAGCAGCGCATAGGCGCCGAAGCACCCGCCGGGATCCCGCTCGAGCTCGGCGATGGTGGCGGCAGCGGCCTCGTCCTCGGCGCGCAGCACGCCCAGCGGCGTCAGCGCCAGTGTGATCACCGCAGCCATCGCGACAGCAGCGCCGGCATAGGTCGGGAGCCGGCGTGCCAGGAGACCCGGTGCGCGACGCACGGGTTGCTCGATCCATCGCATCGTCGCCCACGCCAGCACCACCGTGAGGGCGCCGGCGGCAAGGGCGAGGAGAGGATCCAGCGGCCCGCCGATCGCCGCGCCCGCCAGCACGATGATCGGCCAGTGCCAGAGGTATATCGAATAGCTCGCATCCCCGACGAACTGGACGGCCACCGGGTGGGACAGGCGCTGCGGGGCGAGGGTGTGATCATCGTCGCCCAGCCACAGCAGCAGGGCGGTGGCCGCCACCGGGATGAGCGCGATGCCTCCCGGAAACGGCGTCTCCTCCGTGAACAACACCCCGCAGGCGAGGACGGCGCCCAGGGACACCCACGATGCGGTGAGTCGAACGCGGGTGCGGAGTCGCTCGCCACCGGCGGGCAGGAGCGCCACCAGGGCACCGGCGGCGAACTCCCACGCGCGCGTGGTGGTGACGAAATAGGCCGGAGCGGGGGAGAGGGCCGTCTGGATGACGGACGTTGCCAGGGACGCGACGAAGACCACCCCGATGGCCGCGATGAGCGCGGTTCGGCGGTCTCGCCCGAGGAAGCGGACTCCGATCACGACCGCCGCCGTCAGCAGCAGCGGCCACACGATGTAGAACTGCTCCTCCACGGACAGCGACCAGTAGTGCTGGGCGACCGATGCGGGTGCGTCACTGGCGAGATAGTCGACGGAGGAGGCCGCCAGCACCCAGTTGAGCACGTAGCCCGCCGCCGCGGCGATCTCCGTGAGGTTCTGGGGCAGGAGGGTTCGGGGGACAAGCAGCAGCGCGCCGATCGTCGAGACCACCATCACGACGAGGGCGGCCGGAAGCAGCCGCCGAATCCGCCGGGCCCAGAACTCTCCGAAACGGATGCGTCCGTGTCGCTCGAGCTCCCGGTCGAGGTGTCCCGTGATGAGGTAGCCCGAGATGACGAAGAAGACATCGACGCCGATGTAACCTCCGGTCAGCGCGCTGGGGAAGAGGTGGAAGATGACCACCAGTCCCACGGCGAGCGCCCGGAGACCCTGAATGTCTCGACGTTGCCGCATCCGTTTCACGATAGCCCGGCACGCTCCGCTTCGGCAGGGGGTTGCATCTGGACTCAGGATGGTCCATGGGCTTGCTCGGGCGGTGTGGAGGTGGCGCACGTAGCATGGTCATCCCGACCCCCCAGGAGGCTCCGTGTCCGATGCAGTGACCGAGTTGCTCGATCGCGGAACCGTGCGCGAGGTCGTGCAGCGTCCCCCGCGCAGCCATCTGCGTGCCGGGATCGCGATCGTGCTGCTTCTGGCATGCCTCGGCGTGGTGCTGGCCGCCACGATGTCTCCGACTCCGCTGGATCAGGGCTACGAGAGCTCGATCGACAAGTTCCTCGCCGTGCTGCACCGCAACGGTGTGCCGGACTGGTTCGACTATCGCGAGCTGGAGTTCACCGCCAACGTGGCGATGTTCGTGCCCCTGGGCCTGCTGCTGGGCCTCGCCCTCGGTCGGGTGATGTGGCTCGGCATCCTGCTGCTGCCGGCGCTCTCGGCGGGGCTCGAGTGGTTTCAGGCGACCTTCCTGTCCGCCCGGTTCGCCACACTGCAGGATGTGGTGGCGAACTCCATCGGCGGTTGGATCGGTCTGCTGTGTGCGGCGATCATCGTGGGGATGGTGCACTCGCGGGATCGGAAGGTGATCGCCCGCGCGCTGTGGGATGCGCGCTACGGTACGCGGCGCTGAGCGTCTCGTGTCGAAGCCCGCACTGCCGCGCGCTGTGGGATGCGCGCTACGGTACGCAGCGCTGAGCGTCTCGCCGCGGTGGACCGGTGCGAGCGGCGCCGGTAGCCTACATATGCTGCCGTTTCGGGCCGGTACACGCTGAGAAGCGCTCGGGCGGCGCGGAAGCAGGGGGAGCCATACGTGTCCGATCACGTCCGAGCGACGGCCGACGTCGCGAGCGCGCCTCCGGTGAGCCGGCTCCGCGTCATCATCGCTGCGGTGCTGTTGGCGGCGTGTGCCTGCGTGATCCTCATCCTCACGCTGCGCCCGACCCCGGTGACGGAGGGCAACATGGGCGGGATCGACCGTGTGCTCTCGGTGGCGCACGACGCGGGAGTACCCGACACGTTCAACTACCACGCGCTCGAGTTCACCGCGAACATCGTGATGTTCGTGCCCTTCGGCTTCCTCCTCGCCCTCGTGCTGCCCGCCCGCTTGCGCTGGCTCGTCGTGCTGGCCGTGCCCGCGTTCTCCGGCGCCCTGGAGCTGTCCCAGAGTCTGTTTCTGGAGAAGCGCTCCGGCAACCTCGGCGATGTGCTCTCGAACACCCTCGGCGGCTGGCTGGGGCTTGCGCTCGCCGTCGTGCTCGTCGCGCTGATCCACGCCCGTGACAGGCGTGTCGTCTCGCGGGCGTTCTTCTTCGCCGACCGCGGCTGAGAATCAGCGTCAGTGCGCGGTCTTGCCGGGCGCGACGACCGCCTTGAACGTGCGGAACAGGATCTGCAGGTCCTGGGCGAAGGACCAGTTCTCGACGTAGTAGAGGTCGAAGCGGATGGAGTCCTCGGCGGACAGCTTCGAGCGGCCGCTCACCTGCCAGAGGCCGCTCATGCCGGGCTTGACCAGGAGGCGCCGCTCCACGCCGTCCTCGTAGAGGGCCACTTCAGAAGCGACCTGCGGACGCGGGCCGACCAGGCTCATGTTGCCGCGGAGGACGTTGAACAGCTGCGGGAGCTCGTCGATGGAGTGACGACGGATGAACTTGCCGACCTTGGTGATGCGGGGGTCGTCAGCCACCTTGAAGAAGGGCTTGCCGGCAGTTCCCTGCTGGTCCAGGAGCCCAGCAAGCTGCTCATCGGCACCCGGGACCATGGAGCGGAATTTGAGCACGCGAAAGATCTTGCCGTGGCGTCCGACCCGCTCCTGCGCGAAGATGACGGGTCCGGGGCCCTCCATGCGGATGACGGCCGCGGTGACGAGCATCGGCACGATCGCGAAGACGAGCATGATGCTGCCGGCGACGATGTCGAAGGCCCGCTTCACAACGCGGCGGTAACCCTCCAGGCGCGGGAAGTCGACGTGCACCAGCGGGAGCCCGGCAACGGGGCGCGCGTGGATGCGGGGACCGGCCACATCGGTGAGTGCGGGTGCCACGACCCAGTTCACGTCGCGGTCGGCCATCGCCCACCCGAGGCGGCGCATTGCTCCCGGGTCGAGCTCGTCGCTTCCACCGACGATCAGCGTGTCCGCTCCTGTGGCGTCGATGGCGTTGACCGTGTCCTTGAGCGCACCGAGCACGGGCACATCACCGATCTTCGACGGTGTTCCGTCCG
Source organism: Microbacterium gorillae (assembly GCF_050990725.1). Classification (GTDB taxonomy): domain Bacteria; phylum Actinomycetota; class Actinomycetes; order Actinomycetales; family Microbacteriaceae; genus Microbacterium; species Microbacterium gorillae_A. The sequence continues at coordinate 3,755,957 of NZ_CP158844.1, read as the reverse complement.
GGGTGATCGCGCCGACGATCACGTACCCGCTGATCTTGGCGCGGTGGATCTGGCGGGCGATGTGCTGGATTTTCGCCTTCTCGCCGAGCAGCACGGCGCGGAAGACGAACGTGCCCTTCCACTGGCGCTTGCGCAGCCACTGACGCCACAGCCAGCGGCTGAGCAGGAGGCCGAGGAGGCCGGCGGGGAGCACGACTACGAACAGCGCGCGCGTCACGTCGATACGGAGGAAGAACGCCAGGGAGATCACCACGGCGAATACGAAGACCGTGGCGCTGATGATGCGTCGGTATTCGACGACGCCGTCGCCGATGATGTGCCGGTCGCGCGTTTCGAACGCTTCGAGGCACACCACCCACAGCACACCGACGATGAGGAGGGGGACCGCATAGGACACCTGCGGTCCGCCCGGCCAGGCGAGCGTGCTGTTGCGGAGCCAGAAGAGTCCGAACCCTGCGAGCAGGAGGGTGATGACGAGCACGTCGGTGGCGAGAAGGCGCCGGGCGTAGCGCATCGCCCATTTCGTGGCGCGTCGCTGCGTCAGCGGCCGCGCGGCTGTCGCGGCGACCGCGTTCGCGTCTTCGGGGCCCTTGGTCACGAGCGCCCCCGGCGGCACGGACAGCACCGCTGCAGCAACGGCGTGCGCTGCCGGCTGCCAGGGAGATGCGGGGCGGTCGTCATCGGGCTCTGTCGTCAGTCGCGACCGTAGATGTCGCGGGTGTAGACCTTCTCTGCGACGTCGTCGAGCACGTCGCTGGAGCGGTTGGCGACGATCACGTCGGCGCGCTTCTTGAACTCCTCCAGGTCGGCGACCACCTCGGAGTGGAAGAACTCGGAGTCCTCGAGCGTGGGCTCGTAGACGATGACTTCCACACCCTTCGCCTTGATCCGCTTCATGATGCCCTGGATCGACGAGGTCCGGAAGTTGTCGGACCCGGCCTTCATCACGAGCCGGTACACACCCACGGTACGAGGTCCGCGGGACAGGATGTCCTCGGCCACGAAGTCCTTGCGGGTGCGGTTGGCGTCGACGATGGCCGTGATGAGGTTCTGCGGCACCTCGGAGTAGTTCGCTAGCAGCTGCTTGGTGTCCTTGGGGAGGCAGTAGCCGCCGTAGCCGAAGGACGGGTTGTTGTAATGCGATCCGATGCGGGGATCGAGTCCCACACCCTCGATGATCTCCGGGCTGGACAGGCCGTGCACGGCGGCGTAGGTGTCTAGCTCGTTGAAGTACGCCACGCGCAGAGCCAGGTAGGTGTTGGCGAAGAGCTTGATGGCCTCCGCCTCGGTGGCACCGGTGAGGAGCACGGGCACGTTCTCGTCGATCGCTCCCTCGACCAGCAGGTCCGCGAAGCGGCGGCCGACGGGTCCGCGGTCGCCCACCACGATGCGCGACGGGTGCAGGTTGTCGTAGAGGGCGCGGCCCTCCCGCAGGAACTCGGGGGAGAAGATGATCGTGGCGCCGGGGTGCTCCGTCGTCATGCGCTCGGTGAAGCCGACGGGAATGGTCGACTTGATGATGATCGCAGCGTCAGGGTTGATGGCGAGCACCTGGTCGATGACGGACTCGACGGACGACGTGTCGAAGAACTTGGTCACCTCGTCGTAGTTGGTCGGCGTCGCGACGATGACGAACTCGGCATCGTGATAGGCGGCGGTCGCGTCCAATGTCGCCGTGAGGTTGAGTTCGCGGGTGGCGAGGTACTCGGTCAGCTCCGCGTCCACGATGGGGGAGATCCGCTTGTTCAGCAGGTCCACCTTGTGCTCGTTGACATCGACCGCGATGACCTCGTGGTGCTGTGCGAGGACGACGGCATTCGAGAGTCCGACGTAACCCGTGCCGGCGATCGCAATCTTCATAACTTCCAGGATAGACGCGCCCGGGGCAGTTCCCACTTTTGGGCAAGCGATATCCGTCGAGCGCTGGCCCGAAGGTATTGGGTGGTGTGATGGCGCTGGGATGTGTCGAGTGCTGTGTGCCCGGGTGGGCGAGGCGCGGAGTGCAGCACCCTGGCGAGAGAGGCGTCAGGCTGCCCTCTGCCGGTGCGGAAGGTGTCGGGCGCCGTGCATCGGGCTGGGGGATACCGCTCTCTTTCAGCACGGGACGATGTCGATTGCCGCGCGCGGACACGGAACCGTGAGGAGCGCGCCGGTGCACGACGGCGTCGAGCCGCGCCGTGTCGTGATCGTGTGGAAATCACGTGCTGATCACAAGTTGGCGCTGAGCGGACACGGAAGACGGGCATGGATTCTCACCATGGTGGTTCGCCGTCACCAGAGTTCTCGCCACCTGGGCCGTTGCTGCCGTGTTCGTGTTCGTGTTCGTGCTCACCTGTGGGTGTGAAGGTGACGGCACGGGGTGGTGGGTTTTCGGTGTGGCGGTATCCGGCGGGTGTGTGGAAGATGACGGTGCCGTCCTTGTCGGGGTGGGGCGTGATCTTCCAGTCGGCACTGGTCTTGAGCGTGTGGTGTCGGCGGCAGAGTGGGGCGAGGTTGGTGATGTCGGTCTTGCCGCCGTTCGCCCAGTCGTGGTTGTGGTCGATGTCGGTGTAGCGGATGGGGACGCGGCAGCCGGGGTGTCGGCAGTGTTGGTCGCGGTGGGTGAGGAAGCGTTTCATGTCCGAGGTCGGCCGGTACCGGTCGGTGGCGAGGATGGCGCCGGTGATGGGGTGGGTGAGGATGCGGTCCAAGCCGGGTTGGTTTCCGGCGAGGGCGCGGGCGGTGTCCGCGTCGATGGGGGTGATGCCATCCAACTCGGCGCCGGTGTCGTCTTGTTCGAGGAGGGTGAGGACCGGGATAGTGACGGCGACGGTGGCGTGGATGGATCCGATCGCGGTGTCAACGCTGGTGGGGGTGGTGGTCAGGAGCAGGTCGGCGAGGATGTCGGCGCGGATCTGATCCACCGTCCGCACATCACGGAACTCCGCAGCACCTGCGTCAGCGGCGGCGTCACCAGCGCCAGCAGTGGCGGCACCTGCGCGGGTGCCGGCACCCGCTCCCGCTCCTGGGTTGATGCTGGCTTCATCGTCGGCGTCGCCGTTCGTGTCAATGCGCGACGCTGCGCCGGGTTCGATGTCCGCGCCGGTGTCGGTGGAGATCCAGACGTCTCCGCCGGAGCCTACACGAGCACCCGGGCCGAAGGTTTTCCCAGCGCCAGCGCCAGCGCCAGCGCCAGCACCAGTACCAGTACCTGCACCGGCGTTTCTGGCTGCTTTGTTGCTGGCGCGGAGGGCGTGGGCCATCTGATCCAACCGGTCCTTCACCCCGTGCGCCAGCACCGACGGGAGCAGGGCGTGCAGGGTAGCCATGCCGTCCAGGTCGTCAGTGACCCAGACGGTACGGGCGCGGCGGGCCTCACGATGGCGCTCCGTGATCGAGACGTCACGGACCTGTTCCGCGACAGGGCCCAGCAGGTGACGCAGACGATTCGCAGACTCCACCCGCGCCAACTCCAGCGCACGCTCGACGAACGCGTCCCGGGCGGGGCCTTCCTCCACCGGCAGCCCGTGCTGCAGAATCGCCCCAACATGCGCGATGCTGATCTCGCCGTGAGACAGCGCTTCATGTACGGCGGGGAAGCTCTCGACGAGCTGAAGGGCGTCGGACATCTGCCGTTGGATCGTGCGGTCGCTGACGCGCAAAGCGGCGCCTACCTCCGCCGCAAACGAGCGCAACATGAGGTCTGCATCCGACGAGCGTCCGGACGCGCCCGACAACGTCACGAGATCCGCGAGCAGCACGGCCTCCAATGCGTCCGTCGCCGCGCGCGACCGGGACAGCGCCACCAGAGCATCCACGTACGCACGCATGACCGCGACATCCGCATCTCCGTATGCGCCGTCGTGGGCAGTACTGGAGGGGGGCCTTCGGGCTTCACCTACGAATGTCATACACAAAGTCTGCCGCCAACAATAGAACAAATGTACGAGATTGGCGCGATTGTGGATAACTCAGCGTGGGCATCGTGCATGGAACGCCTGGCGGCCCGGCCGCCGCCGACGCGCGCCTTCGCCGCGGAAGCTGACCGAGGCGAGGCCGACTGCAGCAGAAGCGCGGAGAGCGACAACGGCGAACGCCGGCACGAGAGCAGGTTCGGTGCGATGCGTCGCGGTTGCGCCGCGAGCTCGCCCCGTGCCGAGGCGGCGGGGGCCGCACAGCCTACAATCGGTGTGGTGACCCCGGTTCCTGCTGTCTCCATCGTGATGCCGGTGTTCGACGACGAGCTGACGCTCGCGGCGTCGATCGAGAGCGCGCTGGCGCAGACCCTCGCCGATATCGAGATCATCTGCGTCGACGACGCATCCACCGACGGAACCGCCGCCGTCGTCGAGAGCTTCGCCGCGCGCGATCCGCGTGTGCGTCTGATTCGACAGGAGCGCAACCTCTCGGCGTTCCAGGCGCGTCGCGTCGGGATCCTCGCCGCTGCGGCCGAGTACGTGCTGTTCCTCGATGGCGATGATGAGCTGGTTCCCAACGCCGCGCAGCGGGCAGTCGAAGTGGCGCGCGAGAGTGACGCGGAGCTGGTCGGTTTCGGGGTCACGGTCATCGACAAGAACGGCCACACGGGCGGCTCGTATGAGCGGCGCCTGCAGCCGCGTCATGAGCGACTCGATGGACCGGCTGCCGTCCTCGAGGGACTCTTCCCGGTCGGAAAACCTGCCCAGGGACAGCTCTGGCGCTTCCTCTTCCGCACGCGCGTCCTGCGCGATGCGTATGCCGAGCTTCCCGACGACCTCGCCCTGCCCCGCGTCAATGACCTGCCCCTGATGTTCCTGGTTGCGGCGCTCGCGACTCGCTATGTGTCGATCGAGGAGAAGCTGTACCGCTACCACTTCGGTCGCGGAGGCAGCGGCCAGGTGGTCGACAGCATTGAACGTGCCGAGTTCTACGTCTCGGCGATCCGGTCGATCGAAAGCATCCGCTCGGCTGTCGAGACACTCGCCGCGAGCCATGAGGAGCCGCAGGCGCTCACGGAAGCATACGAGTCGGCTCGGCTGTCGATCGTGGGCTACGTCACGTCGCAACTGATCGATCGCAGCGACAGCACGGTGCTCGATGCCGCGCTGGCTCACCTGCATGAGGTGGCGTCCGCTCACGACATCATTCAAGGCGCGGCACAGTTCTACCCCCGCGTGCTGACGGTGCTGAAGTTCCACACCCCGTGGCAGCCAATCGGCGATCGTCCCGTACGCAGCGTGCTGCTCGCCACGTCGACGCTGCGCACCGGCGGTGTCTCGGCTGTTCTCGCCTCCCAGGCTCACTACCTGCGCGAGGCCGGCTATCGCGTGACGGTGGTGGCTCGGAGCAAGGGCAGCGACCCGCAGGCCGTTCCGCCGGGAGTCGAGTTCGTCGAGCTCGAGTCCCGCGAACTCGTGGACCGCATGCAGGAGTGGGCGGGAATCTGCCGTGAGCACGAGATCGACGTGGTCATCGATCACCAAGTGCTTTACACGAGGTACTGGCCCGAGTTCGCCCTGATGGCGCGCTCCGAGGGGGCAGCAACGGTCGGCTGGCTGCACAACTTCGTGGGTCGACCCATCTACGACGGGAATGATCGGCTATCGCTGATCGAGCAGTGCAGCAACACACTCGCGCAGCTCATCACCCTCTCACCGCTGGACGTGGCGTACTTCAAGCTGCGGGGCGTGGATCACGCGGCATTTGTGCCGAATCCGCCGTCTCCGATGCTGCAGGCCTCGGTCACGCAGCACGTGACGAAGGTGCCGCCGGCTGGGCATATCGAGCTGGTGTGGTGGGGACGCCTCGAGCAGCGCACCAAGCAGGTGACCGAACTGATCGAGATCGGTGTGCAACTGCGCAAGCTGTCTGTCGACTTCCGACTTACGGTGATCGGACCCGACTGGGACACGCTCACCGCAAAGAAGTTCAATGCGGAGGCGCGGCGGCGTCGTGTCGGCGACCAGGTGGTGGCGATCGGTCCACGGCGCGGTGATGACCTGATCGCCGCAATCGATGCCGCCGATGCGTTCGTGTCCACGAGCATCATCGAGGGGTATCAGCTCACGATTGCGGAGGCACAGGCGCGCGGTCTGCCGGTGTTCATGTACGAGCTGCCGTGGCTGACCCTGGTGCAGGACAACAACGGAGTTGTGGCCGTGGCGCAGGGGGACGCGGCAGGGCTGGCGCGTCAGATCAGCGAGGTGCTCGGAGACGCCGATCGCTATCGGGAGCTCTCCGACGCGTCGTTGACGGCCGCTGCGCGCGCTCTCGACTACGACTTCGCCGCGCTCTACACCAGTGTGGTGGAGGGGTCGCTGCCCGCAGAGTTCTCTCCGGCTCCGACGATGGAGGACGCTCAGCAGCTCCTCGGGCTCATGGTCTTCTTCGCCGAGCGCGCCCCGCGCCGCGGCCGTGAGGGGACGTCGCAGGGGACGGTGGATCAGTCGTCACTCGGTGTGCGGGTATGGCAGTCGGCGGCACCGCTCGGGCGCGCGACGTTGGCGCGGGTTCCGGGCCTTCGGCCCCTGGCGCATCGCGCGAAGGGCTGGCTCCGGGCGCGCTGACCGCGAAGGCGGGAAGCCTGCTCAGCCTACGGGCCGGCGCCAGGACTCGCTGTCCGGTGACGCTGAAGCACCAGTGGTACCGCGACGGCACTGCCATCACGGGCACCACGGCAACAACCCACGCGCTCACGACGTCAGATGCTGGAAGAAGCTCACGGCTCGTGTCACTGAGACGAAGCCCGGGTGCGCCACCGTCGTGAGAATGAGCGCTGCGACGGAGTGAGTGATCTGCTGGCTTGGGTTCAGGTTCTTAGCGGTTCGGAACGTTGCGGGGCTGAGCGCCGTTGTCCTTCGGGAAGCCGTTCGTCCACTCAACCCGTGATCGTCGAATTGCAGCTGGGGTTCCAGCTAGAAGTGCGTTCTGCTCCACGAACCGCTTGTTGACGATACTTCGCGCGGCCACGACCGAACCTGATCCGATTTCCGCCTTGTTGAGCAAGATCACCTGATTGCCGACCCAAACATGATCACCCACGGTGATGCCAACCTCGGGGTTCAGTAGTTCGCCCGAGTCCATGTCCCAGAGGCCGTGGTGGCTGGAGCCGCGCACAGACACGTTTGAGGCAAAGAGGCAGTCTCGACCGATCGTCACAGCCACGCCATCGGAAAGCGCGCCGATGATGTGCGTCGCGCCGTTGAAAACGGTACCGTCGCCAACGGAGACAGCCGCACCTGACGACACTCGGCCGTTGTTCAGCACGAAGGAGATCTTCAGTCCGCCGAAGGCGACTCTGATCGAGCCGAGTGAGACAACGCAGTTCGCTGCCGACCCGAGGTCGATCTGCACATTCTGATAGCGGCCGGCGGAAGACAGCTGGACAACGTTGCCAACACTCGTCGGTTTGAATGTGACTGTGACGCCTCGTGGGAGCCCTTCCGCTTCCGTAATTCGTTCGCTGTCCAGCCAGATTTCATTGGCCTCGTAGGGGTTCTCGGGGGCTGCATCGTGCATGTGGTCAGACTATCGATCGAGGCGCGGCCTTGTCATGCAACTTGTTGCTGCGAACTGCGCGTCAGGGCGCTGGGGTGGTAGCACCGTCGGTCGGCGGAGGGGTGGCGGGATTCTCCGACGTCGGCTCGGGGCTCGGTTCACCGTCCGTGGGCTGGGGGTCAGGCGTTTGGGTGGGATCGGGCGTCGGCTCAGCCGGCCCACCTGTCGGGTCGGGAATCGAAGGTTCGGTCGGCTGCTCGGGCTGAGGTTGAGGATCGGGCTCAGGCTCAACCGGGGTATCAGTCTCGGTCTCGGTCTCATCCGGCACAGTGATCTCGGGTTCTGGCGGCAGCTCCCGGCTCACACTGACCGCAGAACTCACCTGCTGGCCTGCGGCGTTTTCCACGACGAGCGTGTAGGTCTGAGTTTCAACGCTGCACGCAAACGGCAGTCCCTGGCCGGCAGAAGATGGGGGAAGATCCGTCAGAAGTGGGACGCCGGCAGGGTTGGCCTCGTCGGGAGAACCAGTCAGGCTGACGCGCGTTGCGCCGCTCACCTCCCAGCTCAGCTGCGCTTCGCCCGACCCATCTACGGACTCGCAGAACACGGTTGCTGCGAGTGGCGCGAAGCTTGCGATGACAGGTAGCACGGGAGTCGGGAGGGGCGTTGGAGTGGGTGCCGCCGACACGACAGCTCGCAACTCGGTGAGCTCGGTTCTCTCAGCTTCGTTCGACACGAGCGCGATCGCTGCTCCCGCGCCGACAGCGGCGATCACTGCTGTGCCGGTAACCACGGCGGCGATGACCTTGCGACGCTTCTTCTGTCGTGTCGCCTCAAGATAGCGTTCGCGTCGGGCCTTATCGCGAGCACTCTCCTTGAGACCGGCAGTCGACACGGGGGCCGTGATCTCACCTGCGATCTTCGGTTTCGCAGACACGGAGTCCCGCAGCTTGTCGACCAGCGGAGGTTTGATCGGCTTGGGCTGAAGAGCTGCTCCAACTGCGACGCTGGCCGGGTTCTTCGTCCACTTCGTGTACTCGGCGACCACATCCTTTGTGGGCCCATCGGCACGCAGTTCACCCTTGTGTATCCAGAGTGAGCGCTCGCAAGTGTCTTTCAGAGACCCCACGGAGTGGCTCACGATCATCACGAGACCGGCGCTGTCTCGCAGTCCGCGGATGCGCTCTTCGCTCTTCAATTTGAAGCGTCGATCGCCGACAGCCAGTGCCTCATCGACAAGGAGGATGGAGTGCGCCTTCGACGACGCGATCGCGAATCTCAATCGCGCACCCATTCCAGACGAATAGGTGCGCATGGGGTGGGTGATGAAGTCGTTCAGCTCAGCGAAATCGGCGATCTCGTCGACACGATCTGCGGCTTCCTGTGCGGTGAATCCCATCGCGAGCAGGCCCAGCTTGATGTTGTTCTCGCCGGACAGCTGAGGCATCAAAGCTGCATTGACTCCCAGGAGTACGGGACGGTCCGCCGCCCAGATGCTCCCCGACGAGGTCGGCAGGAGGCCACTCATTGCGCGGAAAAGCGTCGACTTGCCCGATCCGTTGTGGCCGACGACGCCGATCGTTTCGCCCTCGTTCGCCGTGAAGGAGACGCCTCGCAGAGCGGGCACCGTCTTGATCTCACGTCCGCCACGGAAGGAGCGAAGATTGAGCATCATGTCTCGAGCGCTCAGCCGCTTGCCTGATGCGAAAACCCGATACGTGACGTGTGCATCGTCGACGACCATCATGGGTCTGGGAGCGGTTGCCAGGGGCGCCACAGAGACGCCAGTACCCGGCTCAATCACCGAGGCCATACCGCGCCTCCGCCCGCCAGAAGTAGATGACTCCGATGACCAAGGCGCTGATCGCCCAGATGGGTGCCGCGATCACAGCGAGGGTCGGAGCCGGGTGCGATTCGAGCATCACACCGCGCACCAGCGCGATGAAGTCATAGGTCGGGATGAGATGCGCGATGGTCAGGATCACCGGCTTGTCGGCGAAAACGACATCGAGCTGGAAGAAGATCGAGCTTCCGTAGAAGAGGACGCGATTGATCACGGGGATGAACTGCTGGACGTCGCGAAGCCATACGGACATGCGCGCCACGATGAGTGCCACACCGAGATTGAACACGGCCATCAGAGCGAGTACCGGGATGACGAGCAACCAGGACCAGCTTGCGGGTATCCCGAAGACAAGGAGGAGGACCGCCATCAGCACAACCATCGGGATCATGCGGATCGTCTGCTCGATCACGACTGACACCGGCAGGAGGATGCGAGGGAACCCCAAACTCTGCACGAGCTTCGCGTTTCCTGTGATGGCGCGTGAGCCGTTCATGAACGACCCCGTGAAGAACTCGAACGTGAACACGCCCGTCAGAAGGTACGGCACCCAGTCAGCGGGCTTCGCGGAACTCGCGAGCACCGCGCCGAAAATCGTGCCGTAGATCACCGCGGTGAACAGCGGCTTCAACACGATCCACAGGATACCGAGCCTGTTTTCTAGGAGGCCGCCGACGAGATGGTAGCTTGCATGACGTAGGGCGAAACCCCGACGGCGCCATGCTTCTGCGATGTAGGTCCGAAAGGGCGGCCGTTGCCCCACCTCGTACAGGTCGCCCGGGACGGGCGCTGCGTGTGCTTCGGCCATCGGTTGGTTGTCTCCTTGAGTTGAGCGCTCCGCGCCAGGGATGCGGAGCACCCGCACGATTCTACCCCCGGGGGTAGCGCGTCATGTCCGAGCGGTCACATGATGCCCGCATCGCATAGTAGGCTTGGGTCGGGCTGCAGGCTGACAGCGGGCACTCAGAATGCGCGCAATCTCGACGTGAGTGCCGAACTCTCGAACACATTCACTGCAGCGTCAACCGCCCCGACCCGACGGAAGTGTAGATCGTGGACAACAGCGCAGTGGAGACCGGCGTACCCGAGGCATGGCTGACAGCATTGGCGAACCTCGTCTCAGTGCGCTCGCCGCTTGCCGGGGCCCTGTACCAGCGACTTGTGAACCGTCCGGAGTGGACTCCGGCTCAGCGAGCAGCTTTTGTTAAACTCGCGCCCTGGGTCGGTCCGAACGCCGCGCCGGCACCCACCCCAGAGGTGGCGTCGGGTGACATCGCGTTCGGCGTGATGGGTTACCACACCCCTGATCCCATTCAGACGTCGCGCAACATCGGCGACTGGGTGCAGACACTGTCGATGATGTCGCATGTGCTTCGCCGTCCCGCGATCGAGCTCGCCGGCGACGAAGATCTCGTGCGCGTTCTCGGTGAGGTTCAGGACAATGTGCCGGACGAGAACAAATTGGCGGGACCAGCTGGGCGACTCCACTTGGTGGAAGTCAACCGCGATGCGACCCTCTACGACTCTTTGCCCGAGCACACGTGGACCTTCGTGTTCGGGTGGTACATGAAGCAGGTTTACGGCGGTCGCGACCAGTTCCCGCTGAACGATCGCATCATCCCACTCTTCATCTCGTTCCACATCAGCCACGCTCGCTTCCTCACTCCTGCTGCTGTCGAGTACCTCAAGGCGAACGCGCCCGTGGGCTGTCGCGACTGGCACACTGTCCGTCTGCTGCACGACAAGGGCATCCCCGCTTACTTCTCTGGCTGCATGACGACCACTGTGGGCGGTCTTTTCCCCGCTGTAGAAATCGATCCGTCGAAGCCTGTCGCCTATGTGGACGCGAATGCCCCGGAAGGGGCCACGGGCATCGTTCGGTTGAAGAACCTGGATGATGGTCTGCGCACGCGCCCTCTGGCGCAGTCGATGACGCAGGCGATCGACCGGATGAACCGCTACCGCAATGATTTCTCGCGCATCGTCACTTCGCGGCTGCACACGGCGTTGCCTGCTGAATCGTGCGGTCTCGTGATCGAATGGCAGCCTCGCGATCCGAAGGACCGGCGGTTCGTGGGGCTGATCGGCGAGAACGAACCTCCACGCGACAAGATGCGGGAACGCATCTCCGGGATCATGCGAGTGCTCATTGACGCGATCTTGAGCGGCGAATCTCCCGAGGCGGTCCGTGAGCTCTATGCGCGCGAGGTCGCGGACGACCTTCTCGTCGCTCGTGAGCGACTCGAAGCTGAAGCAAAGTAAGGCAGAGACAAGTGACTAATCTCATCTGGCAGTACCATGTCGACGCCAACCGCACGTACGACGGCCCCGATCGCAAGAAGATGGCGATGGCCTCAGCTGAGCTTGCCACGCTCTACGCGATGAAGCACGGTGCGGAGTATCAGATCGCCTCGCACTCGCGTTGGTGGTCCGAGGGCTACCACGGCGGGCCTGCTATCGAGCGCTTTCAGCTGCTGGACGAGAAGTACGACGTCTACGACTACGTGTTGTATCTCGACACGGATATTCTGATCTCTGCGGACGCTCCCAACATCTTCGAGGAATACGCGGGTGCGGTGGTTGCCGCGAACAACCAGAACCATTCGCAGGATAAGCTGCGGCTCACCGACGGCTGGCTGAAGTCGGAGTTTCCTGACCCGCAACGCTACCTGAAGAGCTACGCCAATGGTGCCATTCTGCTGATGTCGCGAGAATTCCGGCAGTATCTGCGGGGCGTCCTTGACGTTGCGGACATGCAGGTCGACGTGGGGCGGCACTGGACCCGAGATGGGATGCTGGTGCGCTGGCCGGTCTACGATCAGTCGCTGCTGTCGTACTGGCTTGCGATGTCCCCGTACACGCTGAAGGGAATCGACCGGAGCTGGATCTACGGTCCTCACTTCTACAACCATGGCGGACCGAAGACCGAAGAGAACCTCCAGCGGTACTTCGATAGGTACAAGGCGCTCCGCGACCAGTGGGTTGCGGCAGTCGACCGCTGATCGCCGCGCGATCGATCTGCTGCATACTGCTGCACGAGCGGGTCGATTGGCGTCAGTTACGATTTCGTCATGACTAGCGCGCCGTCCCTCCTGTTGATGGGAGACAGCCATATTCGCTACTTCGCGAAGGCTGCTGCCTACGACCTGCTCTACCCCTATCAGACGGACAGTCTCGAAGTCGGTGGCGCGACCGCCGTGGGCATGCGGAACCCGAACTCCAAGACTGACGCGATCGGCAGGTTTCGCCGCTGGGTGTCCGACAAAGACCGCGACTCAGAAGTTCTGCTGCATCTCGGCGAAGTGGATTGCGGTTACGTCATCTGGTATCGGTCCGAGCGATATCAGGAGCCCGTTGAGACTCAGATGAGAGAGTCTCTCGACGCTTACTTCGAATTCGTCGACGAATTGCTCGCGGCGGGGTTCTCCCGAATTATCATCACGGGTGCCACTCTCCCCACCATCACAGATGACGACCAGGTGGGCGAGGTGGTGCTGGCACGTAGCTCGATCACAGCATCCATGATCGAGCGCACTCAACTGACGCTGGAGTACAACCGTGCTCTTGCTGCACGGGCCTCCGCACGTGGTTTGTCCTTCGTCGACATCTCGGAGGACGTGCTCGACCCGACAACCGGAGTCGTCAGCAATCGCCTTCGGAACCCGAAGGCGGAAGATCATCACATGCATGTGCCGCTGGCGGCGGCGTACTGGGCTCGGCGGCTCCTTCCCCACCTGGAACATGCACCCGCGCCTGCCGCGGAAGTTCACTGGATGGCGAATCGCGACACGTTCCTCAAGGGGTTCTCAGCGCATTCTGCTCGGATGCCTGAGGAGCTTCTGGTTCCGGTTCCCAAGGGCGGCGTAGTCGTTGCAGGGGAAGTCGTTGTGCGGGAAGACTACACGCTCCTCCAGGATGTTCGCTTTCGCGGCCGCCAGTATCCGATGATCAGGGTTCTCCCTTCGCGACACTTCAGGCGTCTGGCGTAGGTGAGACGGAAAGGGCCCCTCGGCAGATGCCGAGGGGCCCTTTCCGCGTCCGCTGGCGTCAGGATGTCTCGCGGGTGAGGAGAGGAATCAGCTCGTGACGGCGTCGGTCGTAGGTCTCCTGTAGCTCTGCGGGAACGCGATCGCGAGCCCACTCCAGGAGGTGAAGCGCGAACGCTCGCCACTGGTCCTGGACCTCCGGGAATGCCTCGAGTGTCGAGATACGCTCGTGAGTGCTGCGAAGGGCCTCGAGGACGGCGAGCCGCCGGGAGTCGCTGATGTTCGTGACCTGACTGCGCGTCGCGAACTTGCGGTGCGCGCACACCTCTACATCCAGATAGCTGATGCTCTGCGCGCCGACGACGGAGTGCCAGTGATAGAGGACGTCGTTATGTACGACCGTGGCACCGAAGAAGATGTTCGCGTCGTGCAGCAGCGACGTCCGGATGATGCGATTCCACGGATAGTTGATCACTTGAGCCAAGATGGCTCGCCGCTGATCGTTTCGGGTTGCTTCGGGCAGCTGCGCCCAGAGCTCCCGATCGCTGTTGAACATCGCCTGAGAGCGGCCCTCGTCGACGAAATCGATCCGATACTTCACGAACAGAAGGTCCGCCGATTCGGTATCGGCCTGAGTAACTGCAGCGGCCAAGGCATCGGCGTCGATCACGTCGTCGGCGTCGAGGAAGAAGGTGTAACGGCCTGTGCAGAGCGGAATGATGGAGTTCCGCGCTCGGCCGGCCCCCCGGTTGCCCTGCGCGAAAACGTGCACGTTCGTGTGGCTGGCTTCATACTCTTTGAGCACGTTGAGCGAGTCGTCTGTCGACCCGTCGTCCACTGCCAGCACGTTGAATCGCAGCCCACTCAGCGCAAGCACGGAGTCCAGCGTCTCTCGGAGCAGATCGGCGCTGTTGAAGACCGGGATCACGATGGTCAAATCGATGTCGGGGTATGCCGAGCGATACGTGACCAGACGAGACCGAATGAGCGGAGGCACCACCACGTTCGGAGCTGCGGCGATCGCTCGCTCATAGATATCGCCGAGGCCGCGGCGGATCAAAGCGGCCGCAGATGCCTGTGTCTGGCTCTTGACCGTCCAGTTGCTCCGGTCGAGATAGCTGAAGAAAGCCTCGAAGAGAACGTCGCGTCGTTCGTCGGTGCTCTCCGTGATGAAGTTCAAGACAGTGTTCGCGTGGTTGACGAAGGAACCGAGCTTGTAGGCCTGTGCTCCCATCGTCTGGCCTTCGCGCTCTTGACGGTGGAAGCTGATGACCTCATCACAAGCGACTACCCGCTGTGCGCGCGAAAGCACAAACCAGTGCAGAGGATTGTCCTCATAGAAGTAGTCGCCCTCGGGGTACAGGATCCCGTTTGCTTGCAGGAAACTCCGACGGTAGAGCTTGCGCCACGGGACGGGCGAGAGACGGAACAGATCAGGATGAGTGAAGGCCGAAATGGGTGTGTTGAGCGGGAACTCATTCCACACCGCGTGATCATATGCCCGGCCGCCTTCCTTGAGCTTGTCAGAGAAGGTCTGGAAGTCGCCGATGATCAATTCAGCGTCATGGGTCTCGGCTAGCTGTACCATCCGTGCCAAGCCAGACTTGGTGACGTAGTCGTCACTGTCCGCAAACGCCACGTACTCACCTCGGGCGGCGCGGATGCCAACATTGCTGGGGACACCTGCTCCTCCCAAGGTGTTGTGATCGAGCGCGAACACTCGCACTCGCGGATCCTTCTTCCAGTACTTTGCGATGATGCGGCGCCCGTTGTCAGTGGACGCGTCATCGATCAGGATGAGCTCGATATCGGTGAAGTCCTGTTCGAGGACCGAGCTGATTGCGGCGTCGAGATAAGGCTCGACGTTATAGACCGGCATGATGACCGACACGACGGGCGCGGATTCGACGCGTGGCAGACCAAAGCTGGGGCCGAAGTGCTGACGCTCACGATGTGCAGGGGCGTGGGCCGCACTCCCCCCTGCACGCAACGGCAGGCGCGGGAGGTTTCGAAGGCGGCTCTGGATCTCGCGGCTGAGCCTCTTCCCTACACGCACGGCTTTGGACGGCTGGGGCGAGGCAACCAGGAGACGGCCGCCGGACAACATCTGGGGCTGCCAATCACCCGTGCCGGACAGCGTGGCCTCTGGTTCGAAGCTGATCGGAAAATCGACGAGGCCCAGGGGAGTGCGGAAGGAGCCGAAGATCTGCCACCGCGAGTCGGCGAACTTCGTCAACGGCCGCTGCCAGATCCGAGCTCCATCAGCACTCGTGGAGATGGCGAAATCGCGGCGCCGGATGACCGAATCGTCGACTTTCCGCAGTGCGTACACGGCGGCAATCGATGAAGTGTGGGCCTCGGAGATCGTCAGCTCGATCTGCTCCGCGACCACAGCCGCTCTGGAGATAGCAGCAGATGCATACTCCCGTGCGAACTGTCGGCTCGCGGGCTGATCTGCAGTTGCGGTCTGAGAGAGAACTCGGAATCCACCAGCGTCTGTGCGAAGTGCCAGTCGATCGCTCTGGTTCCAGAAGACAGTTCTGGGCGAGGTCGCGGCCGTGCGAGTCACGACTCGATCATCGCCGGCGTCGTAGTCGACGCAAACCGTCCACTCACTGCCCGCATCTGGCTTCAGCGTGGTCGTGCACGTGAGCTCCAGCGTGCTCACGGCGGCGAGCGTGAGCTGAATATCGGACTCCGAGGCAACGAGACGCACCTGTCGAACGATCGAAGGCGCCTCGGTGCTGATCGTCAAAGTCACGTCGTCACCGCTTGTGGCAAAGGCCGTGACGGCAGGTACCGGCAAGGTGGGAGGAGCAACGTCCCATTCAGGGGCTACCCCGAACCAGCTCGCCACGGTGTCCACCACGTCGGGCTTGGCGATCGTGGAGCCTCTCACATCCCCTGCTGATGCGTCTTCGACGACGACGACGCGGCGTGCGGTGATTCCGGATCGTTCCTGCGGATGGCCCTGTGCAGCGACCGCATGGCGTACGACGACCAAACCTGCGTCGGCGGGGTCGTCGAAGCCAATTCGGTCTACTGCCCCTGAGTCGACGAGCGCCTGCAGCTCAAGGGGGAAGAACGCCATTCCTCGCGGGCCCTGCAGGGAATCGGACTGGAGAATCCCAATGCGCAGGCCAGAATTGGCCGCGACCTTCAGCTCTTCTGCGACGGTCGTGTGGAAGCTCGACAGGCGCGCAGAGTCGCGTCCATCCAGAACGACGACGAGGTCGAACGTGAGCCGTTCGCTGCTGCTGGAGATCCACCGTCGCGGGGCGTGGAATGCGCGGGAAGTCTGGGGGAACGGGATGAATGGATCCTGTTGCCCCGACTCGATGCGCGACAGGAACCGCCGTGTAGCACTCCAATAGATGAGGCGGTCGGGGTGGTTCCAGATGTTTGTGCCGAAGTCCGCGCCGGAGAGGCTCGCCTCGTCAGCGAGCATGAACTGGAGCGGAACTCCGGGTAGGAGAGTGGGGATAGGACGCTTGGTGACGGATTCCAGCCGCTTGCGGAACTCAGTGTCCGCGCTCTTACGGATGGAGTCGTAGTACCCGATGGCGCTCGTGACAGCCTCGCGACGGAACATCAGGGCTGGTTCGGCCAGGAACAGCTTCGCTCCTCGGCGACTAACCAGCGACAGGTTCTCTGTCATACGTGCAGCACTCACCACGTTGGCGAGGCGAAGCGGGTTGCGAGAGAGATCGTTCGCCTGGATCTCGAGTCTGCGAGGGTGTGCCCAGTCGTCGGAATCTTGCATCGTCACGAACTCACCCCTGGCGAGATCGATCGCTTCGTTCCGCCGGACGTAGGTCCCCGCATTTACGTCATTGCGGACGACTCGAATCCTGGAGTCAAGAGCTGCGACTTCTGCGAGCACAGCGTCGACGTCGTTCGGAGACGCGTCGTCTGTGACGATGAGTTCCCAGTTCTGGTAGGTCTGGTCGATGATCGACCGAACGGCGGTGAAGATCTCGACGCCAGGGTTCCAGCACGTCATGATGATCGTCACGAGTGGGCCAGATCCCGAGGTGGACTCAGGCGTCGAGCTCAACTGATGGAACGGCGGCACGTTTGTGTCGCCAGACAGAGACACCTCTTCGATCGCGAGCTGCCGATACGGTTCGTTAAGAGCTCGCAACATCGAGTCGTATGTTCCGCCGAACCTCGGGTGGCGAAGCTCCACCGTGAAGGCGTGTCGCAGCCAGCTTGCTTCGGTAACTCGTGGAAGCAGAGCACGTGCTTCCTCGACAAGGTCAGCCTGAAGGAGCCGTTCCACCAGGAGCGGGATTGTCTGCTTGCGGATGCTCTCGCCCGCGATAACTCGCGCAGCCATGGCACGCAGCAACCTGAATTCCACGTCTGGAGCAAGGTTTCGTTCGTGGATGAGCGTGCAGATGCTCCACAGTCCGTCAACCGGGACCTTCGTGAGTACCTCGTCAGGGGAGGTCACGGCGCTCTCGTCCTCCAAGACCGCAGCGCGAAAGGACGGCCAATCGTGGCTCTTGTTGGTCTTGCGCCCGACGAGGGCGTTCAGAGCCCAGAGCGATCGCGCGCGTGCACCAAAGGGGATCAGATCATCATCCTTGAAGGCGTTTGAGCGCAAGACGGAGTAGCGCTCAAAGCGATCAGGATCGTTCGCGACGAGAGTGAGCGTCGCCCGTCCGTACTCGACATCAGTCGCGTTGGGAACCTCGGCGAAGCGTGGAGACGTGAGCGCATCACCCGAGCCCACACTCTCGCCTTCCACCAGACGAATGAGAAGGTCGTCGGTATGCCAGATCCGGGATGCGGGCTTCGGAGAGGGCTGGTTCACAGAATGAGCTTACCCGACAGGAATCAGCCGGATCACGGGGGGATTCCTCTCGCGAAACATGGTGTCGCGGTGGGTCAGCGTCGATGCGCCTCCAGGCGTCAGCGATGCACCGCGCGTTCATGAAACAATCAAGGATGCCCGCATTCCCGACCTCCCCCCGCAGCCGTGGCCAGTTCTGAGTCCGACGCCGGCGCCTCGGACGCGCTCGTCGAACGACTCGAACAGGAACTCGATCTGGCACGCGCCCAACGCGACGCGGCGCGTCGGGCAACGCGTGACCTCGAGGGTTCCGCGGCGTACCGGCTGGGCAGCAGACTCGCATGGCTTCCTCGCAAGGTGAAGGGCGCGCGGCGGCGGTTGACGTCAGGAGGAAGAAAAGGGGCGCGACCCGATGGCGGTCCGCTGGTCTCCGGCGATACACAGCCGACCCCGTTCCGTGCGCCGGAGGGAACCACTCCGCCGGCCCGTATTGCGGACCCGGACGTCACCGTGGTCATCCCGGTGTACAACTCAGAGGCCTGGCTGGACGACTGCATCTCCAGCGTGCTCGCTCAGACCGGGGTCTCGCTCGAGGTCATCTGCGTCAACGACGGATCCACCGATGATTCGCGCGCCGTGCTGCAGCGTTTTGCGGATCAGGACGCTCGAGTCCGCATCATCGACCAGCCCAACCAGGGCCAGTCGGTCGGACGCAACGCCGGCCTGGACGCCGCGGCGGGACGCTATCTCATCTATCTCGACAGCGATGACTTCTGGCCGGATGACACTCTCGCCGGTCTCGTTCGTCGCGCCGACGAACAGAACCTCGACGTGTTGATGTTCGACTGCTACGCGTTCCTCGACGGAACAGTGGCGGCGGCTACCTGGAAGCGGTACTCAACCTACTACCAGCGCTCGCATGCCTACAGTGAGGTCCGTCCCGGACCTCAGATGATCGCGGACATGCGACGCAATCGCGACTACCGCCCGCACGTCGGAATGTACATCGCGCGGACCGCCTTCGTACGAGAGAGTGCCTCGCGCTTCATTCCGGGCATCATTCACCAAGACAACCCGTACACGTTCGCCCTCCTGCTGAACGCGGAACGAGTCGCTCACACGGACGCTGACATCTACGCACGGCGCATCCGGCCCGGCTCCACGATCACCACACTGCATGACGCACGGTCGGTGATCGGCTATTTCCTCAGCTACGTGGCGATGGTCCGTGAGATCCAGGATCGTGAGTTCCCGCCCGAGGTCACCGACATGATCGCGGAGGTCGTCTACGGCGTCTTCGACGGTGCGTCCAAGAAAGTCGCCTCGCTGACGCCGTCCGAGCTGGCCGAGGTGAAGGCCCTCGACGGGCGCCCGGATGCGCAGCTCGCGTTCTTCGCGTTGAAGAAGTTCCGCGCCCGCTGACCTCGAGACCGCCCGATGCAATCCGACGTCGCTGTTGCCGGAGTCTCTGTGACGCTGCGTGGGCTGCGGCTGGACTCGGCGTTGCCTGCAGGCGACACTTGAACCGTGTGGCCCTTCACAACCCACGCAGATGACCCCCTTGCCTGGGCTCCGGCCCGGTGAGGGGGTCGTCGTATCTCCCCGCGCAAATCACGTGCAATAGCCTGAAGACGTGAGCCCTTCCCGTCGTCGTCCCACCCGCACGTTCGTGTCCCTCACGGGGCCGGCGGGGAACATCGGTGACGCGCTGATCCGCCGGGAGACCCTGAGCTGGGCACGGGGGACCTCCGACGAACTGGTCGCGTACGTGGGCGAAGCACCCGACGTGTGGCTGCATCAGCTGGGCGTTCCCGCAGGAACCATCGTCTTGCGGACCAAGCGCAGCGTCCCGCGGTGGCTGTGGCTCCTGACAACGGCTCCAGGACGACCAGTGCTGGTGCTGGAGGCGGGAGAGGTGCCGTTGGATCGCGGCAACGGGCTGCGCGAGCTCGTCTTCCTCGCCGAGACGCTGATCGTTCGGCTCAAACGGGGCGTCGTGGTGCGGCCGCCGCGGGGCATCCGCGCTCCCTCGAACCCGGCGCTCTGGCTGCATGCGCTCGCGGCCCGGCTGTCGCAGGTGGCCCTGTGGCGGGACGAGAAAAGTGCCGCGCTCGCGGGCAGTAAGCAGGTGGTTCCCGATATCGGCTTCGCGGCCGGGGTTCGCCCCGGATCTCCCTGGGCCGCACGCGACGAGCTCATCATCAGCCTGCGCGGTGCGCGGCCGATGCCGTCGCCGGCCTGGATTGACGCGGTCCGTTCGTTCGCCGACGCGCAGGGCCTGCGCATCCGTACGGTCGTCCAGGTGCGGGAAGACGAAGAGCGCTCGCGGGAGCTGGCGGACGCACTCGGCGGCGAGTTCGACGCCTGGGGGGACATCGACGCGGTGACGCAGGAGTGCGTGCTGCGCGACCGATATGACAATGCGCGCATCGTGATCAGCGATCGGATGCACGTCCTCGTCCTCGCAGCGCTGAGCGGCGCGGTGCCGATCGAGCTGGTGCCCTCGCCCACGGGGAAGATCACGGCGGCGTTCGCGGTGATCGGGCTGCACGGCGTCAGCCATGACTCCTCTCACGTGGACGCCGCTGAACTGACGCACGTACTGAATGAGCAGCTGGGGCGACGGGACGAGGTCGTCGCTGCCGTCGCCGGTGCGGCGGACAGAGTCGCGCACGTCGAGTCACGCATGCGGGAAGCCGTTCGGCGGGCGCGGCGATGAGCGCGCCGCGCATCCTGCTGTTGTCCCACAGCCACGCGTTCGGTCCGTTTCGCGTAGGGAGCCACCACTATGCACGTACGCTCGCGGAATCCGGGGCCGACGTGGTGCACCTGTCGACTCCGGTGTCAGCGGCGCATCGGGTGACGGGGCGCATCGACAGGGCCACGCTCGCGACGCTGCCACGCGGGCCGGTGCGCGATGCGGCGGGCGTGACGCACCTGGTCCCTCGAACCCTCGTGCCTGTGCCGTACGGACGGTTCCGTGTTGACCGAGCACTGCGGCGGCACGGGATCGCGGAGCGGTTCGATGCGGTACTGATCGACCAGCCGCTGCTCTGGCATGACTCGGTGCGCTCGCTGACGGAGCGACTCGTGTACCGCCCGACGGACATGTACCCCGACGGCGTCAAACACGGGTTGCAGGAGCGCATCATCGCCGCGGCGGACGGGGTTCTCGCAACGTCGTCTGCCGTGCTGGATGCGCTGGGCGACCTCCGCGTACCGACCCTGGTGATCGAGAACGGAGTGGACGCGGATCGGTTCGCCGCCCCGCAGGGGAACGGGGTGCGCGAGGCGCTATGCGTGTACGTCGGCGCGCTCGACGGCCGATTCGACTGGGAGCAGCTGGGCGCGTGGGGACGAGGACACCCAGACGTGCGTTTCGTCGTCGCGGGGCCCGGAGCGGCACCGGCGGTGCTTCCGTCGAATGTCGAGATGCTCGGTGCCATCGCGTATGACCAGCTGCCGGCGTTGTTGCACCGGGCCCGCGTGGGGTTGCTGCCGCTCTCGGACGATCCCCTCAATGAGGGACGCAGCCCGATGAAGCTCTACGAATACCTCGCGGCCGGAACCGCCGTGGTGACCCGGGAGACTCCGGTGCTTCATGCCGATGCGGAGTCCGGGGTGTACACGTATCGGGACACCGGTGACGCAGACGCGGCACTGCGGAGTGCGCTGGCGCATCCGTCGCCGAATGCCGCTGGCGTGCGACGGGCCGCGTATGAGGGATGGGGCGCGAAGACGGCGCAGCTCCAGCGGTTCGCGTTGGGGCTCGCGCCGCGGTGAGGCAATCGGTCGGGGCGTGCCAGCCCTGACTCATCGGGCCGCTTCGTCTCGCGGCGTTGAGGGTCCAGACGAGGCCGGCTTCTCAGCCCCGTGGGAACTCAGGCCAGAGCCTGCCGAAGCTCATCCGAGATGACAGCGGCGGTGCGGTCCCAGTCATAGCCGGTGGGCGGCTGAACACGGCGGCGGGCATCGACCGCGGCGGACAGAGCGGCGGCCCACGCGGATGCATCGTGTGCCTCGGGCACGGCCCAGCCCCGATCACCCACGATCTCGGCCACCGACTCGCATCCGGGCCAGAAAATGACGGGAACGCCGCAGGAGACCGACTCGAGAGCAGGAAGTCCGAAGCCCTCGTCGGTCGACGGCTGCACGGTCGCGACGGCGCCCCGGTACAGCTCGGCGAGCCGGTCATCGCTCACCCCGTGCAGGAGATCCACACGCGATGCGACGCCTGCGGCCTCCGCCCACACCGTGGCGGTTTCGATCTCGGACTCCGGGAGAACCGCGCGAAGCGTCAGGTCAGGTACGAGCGCGAGAGCGCGCACGACGACCTCGAGGTTCTTGTGGCGGCGGGTGTTGCCGACATACATGACGTACGGCTCGGTGTCCTGATGCACGGGGCCGTCGGAACGGAACGCCGCGGAGCACCCGTTGCCCGCGTTGACGACACGCACGTTGTCGTCGCGCAGCCACGCTCGGATATCGCGAGCGGACGTCTCCGACACTGTGAGCACCACGCCCGCGCGACGGATTGCGTGACGCACCGGGCCCGCGTAGTAGGCGGCGAACTTCGCCCGCCCGGGCCACGGCGATCGCAGCTGAATCAGGTCGTGCACCGTCAGAATCTGGCGGGGTGCGCGCACGAGCGCGCCGTAGCCGGGGGAGTACACCACATCGCGTTCGCCCACACCGGGCAGTCCCCGAAAAGCGTCGGTCGGGGAGTACGGCGTACCGGTCAGGCCCAGAGGTCGCCATTCGGGCTCGAGTCGCGCGAGCACCTCGCGGGCGTAGCGACCGATGCCGTGTGCGCCGCGATAGCGGTCGTCGACGTAGAGGGTGCTCATGCCGCCCCGACGGCACGTGAACCGGTCGTGCTCGCCACCCATTCCGCGATGCGCTCGGAGAACACGGCGGTATCGAACTCGTACGCGCGTGCCGCGCAGGCGGCGGGATCCGCGGCAGCCGCACGCTCGACGGCTGTGCGCAGTTCGTCACCGGTCCAGTCGTGCACCAGCGCTCCCGTCACGCCGTCCACGACGGTCTCCGCGGTGCCGCCGATGGCACTTGCCACCACCGGGGTTCCGGTTGCCATCGCCTCCACCGGCATGATGCCGAAGTCCTCGATGGCGGGGAAGACGAGGGCCAGCGCGCGGCGATACAGCTCGGCGAGCATCGCGGTCGACGGGTTGTGAACGAATTTCACCCGCGCGCGATGAGCCTTGGCGTGCGCGCGAAGACGGTCCTCATCGGGGCCTCCGCCGGCGAGTACGACGGGGAGATCGGCGGCGATCCCGGCGTCGATCACCCGATCGAGACGCTTGTACGGGACGAATCGGGAGACCCCGAGCAGGAAGGGAGTGGGAAGGGCGTCGATGCGTGCCATCTCATCCTCCGAGGCCTGCGGGGAAGATGCGAACGCGGCGACGTCCACGGGAGGGTGGATCACCGTCGCCTCTCGCTCCCAGGTGTGTGCGATGCGATCGGCGATGAACGCGCTGTTGGCGGCGATCGCAACCGGCTCGGCGGCGCGGCGACGATCCTGCGGCTTCAGGATGCTCGACACGAGTCGAGCGGCAGCGCCGGATCCGCGCCCGTCGAGCTCCGGCGTCCAGACGTAGCGCGCGGGGGTGTGGGCGTAGACGAGTTTCGGGGCTTCGCGCGCAGGCCCGGCGAACCGCGCCTGGTGCGCGAACACGTGACTGCTGCACAGAATCCAGTCGGCCTCGCGCGCCGGCAGGCGACGCCAGGCGAACGGCATGAAGGGGAGTGCGGCGGCCTTGCTGCGACGCAGGGGCGTGCGCGCAAGCATCGTCTCCTCGACATCGGCGAACCGTCCGTCGCTGTCGTTCCACAGGCAGAAGCGTTCGGCCGACGGGAAGACGTCGGAAAGCACCTCGAAGACGTTCTCCGAACCGCCGTGGCGGGCGAGCCACTCGTGTACCAGAATGCCCGACACCTGGCACCTCCCCCGCGTGTTCCGACCCCTGCAACGCTATCAGGGGCCGCGGACGATGATCTGGACGGCCGGGACTGACAACTGCTGTACCGAAACAGTGTGTCGACGTTCACCGAAACAGCCGTGCACAGCAGATTCACAGCATGGTATATATGAAACGATTCTAATGATTCGCGTGCTCAGAGGGTGGTAACGCACGGTAAAGCGCGCCGAAGATCTGGGGGCAGCTATGGCCGGCTTCACTCGTCTTGCTCGAACAGCGGGTGGGGGCATCATCGCCTCGGTGCTCGTAGCGTCCCTGGCGCTGCTCCCCGTTTCTGCAGCCCACGCTGCTCCCGCACCGTCACCGACGCCTTCCGCGTCGAGCAGTCCATCGCTCGCCCCGAACGTGACGCCTCGGCCCGAGTCTCCCGCTGCACCTGCCGTCACTCCCTCGGTGTCCCCGGCTCCGTCGTCGGCACCGTCTCCTGCTGTCTCCGTGTCCGCGGGCCCGGCGACCGGCCCCACCGGCGCCCCGACCGCAACAAGCTCGCCCGCTCCGAGCGCGTCCGAGCTGCCAGCGCCACGAGACAGCGCGACTCCGTCCCCGGCGGCACCATCCAGCGCACCCGCTCCGTCGCCCTCTGCCTCTTCGTCCACCGAGGCCTCGCCGCAGGCGCGGTTGTCGACGCGGGCGCTCATCGCCTCGGTGTATGAAACAGAACCCAACGGCACCACCGCTCAGGCGGACCCGTTGGCCCTGGGCACCACGATCGGCGGATCCACATCCGGTACGGCTAGTTCTGATAGTGATTTCTTCCGGTTCACGGCTCCGAAGGACGGGCAGCTATCGCTCGGTTTCTCGTTCCCGAGCAACCTGGGGACGGGGGCTGCGTATCTGCTCTCTGTGCTTGATGCTTCGGGGAACGATCTGTATGTCTTCACCCTGAAGGGCGGCGACTATTCGGGTGCGTGGGCGTCGAAGTATGCGATGTTCCTCGCGGCTGGTGACTATTTCATCCGTGTGAAGGGGTACAGCTACGACGCGTCGTGGGGTGCGCCGTATTCGTTGAAGGTCGGTGTGACGCCGGGAGTGGTGGAGACCGAGGGGAACAACACTTCTTCGCGGGCGGATGCCCTCGTGCTTGGAACGGCGGTGAAGGGTTCCGCACTGGGGACGGCTAGTTCTGATAGTGATTTCTTCCGGTTCACGGCTCCGAAGGACGGGCAGCTATCGCTCGGTTTCTCGTTCCCGAGCAACCTGGGGACGGGGGCTGCGTATCTGCTCTCTGTGCTTGATGCTTCGGGGAACGATCTGTATGTCTTCACCCTGAAGGGCGGCGACTATTCGGGTGCGTGGGCGTCGAAGTATGCGATGTTCCTCGCGGCTGGTGACTATTTCATCCGTGTGAAGGGGTACAGCTACGACGCGTCGTGGGGTGCGCCGTATTCGTTGAAGGTCGGTGTGACGCCGGGAGTGGTGGAGACCGAGCGGAACAACACGTCCGCACAGGCGGACACCGTCGCGTTCGGGAAGCCGGTCAAGGGTTCGACGTTCGGTGCGAGCAGTTCCGATTCCGACTACTTCCGCATCACCGCGCCGAGGACAGCGAAATACGCGATCTCTCTGGGGGTGGCCTCGGGGCTGGGAACCGGGTCGGCATACGACGTGGTCTTGACCGACGTGAACGGTTCGCGACTGGGCAGCTGGAACATCACGGGCAACGGCGCCGGCATGCCCAGCACGGTGAACCTCACCGCGGGCACGTTCTACCTGCAGGTGCGGGGCTACAGCTACCAGCCATCGTGGGGTGCGCAATACACCCTGCGTGTCGACCAACTCCTCACCGCGACGCCGACGCCGACGGTGAGCGGGTCAGTGAAGGTCGGGAGCACGCTGACGGCGGTGCCGGGCACGTGGAAGCCGTCGCCCGTGACGCTGAAGTATCAGTGGAAGCGCGATGGGGTCGCGATCTCGGGTGCCACGGCGCAGACCTATCGGTTGACCGCGGCCGACGCGGGTCACAAGATCACCGTGACAGTGACGGGCTCCAAGAGCGGATACAAGAGCGTGTCGAAGACGTCGGCCGCTACCGCGACCGTACCCAAGCTGAAGCTCTCGGCAACACCGACGCCGACGGTGAGCGGCACGGCGAAGGCGGGAAGCACGTTGACGGCCACGCCGGGGACGTGGAAGCCGTCACCGGTCACGCTCAAGTACCAGTGGAGGCGGGACGGAGTCGCGATCTCCGGCGCCACGGCGCAGACATATCGGCTGACCACGGCTGACAAGGGCCACAAGATCACCGTGACGGTGACAGGTTCCAAGACCGGGTACACGAGCGTGTCGAAGACCTCCGCATCGGTGGCCATCGCGGCACGATGACAGTCGTCGCCCGCGTCTTCGAGGGCGCAACCGAGGACCGCGGCACGGCGATGAGCGAGCATGCGGCGAAGCGGTCATCGATTCGCCGCGTGCTCCTCTGCAGCGGACGCGACGGTTCGGTAGCTGCTGCTCCTCAGACTCGAACGTTATGATCTCCGACGACCTAAGGAGATCGTCATCGACCCCCACGCGCCCCGCAGCCGCCGCGAAGCACGCGAGCTGAGTCAGTCCGGAGAACCCACCGAGAAGCTGGGTGCCGTCGTCGACGACACCACCGTGGCGACGCGACCGGTGTCGTCCGGTGGCTCCGGCAGCGAGCGTCCGCCGGCGAAGCGGCGGCGCCGGCGCTGGTGGCCCTGGGTGGTGTTCCCCCTGCTGATCGTGCTGATCGCGGGAGCGGTGTTCGCGGCGATGTTCGTGAAGGAAGCCATCAAGGTCCGCGACCTCCTGGAGCAGACCAAGGAGAAGGTCACCGCGGTGATGCCGCTGGTGCAGTCGGGGGACATCGCGCAGATCCAGCCGATCGCCGAAGAGGTACTCGCGCTCACGAAGGAAGCCGACGGCATCGTCCAGGGAGAGCTCTGGGACTTCGCCGCCAAGGTGCCCGTGGTCGGTGCAAACGTCGCCGCGGTCAGCGAGACCACCCAGGCCACGCACATCCTCGTACGCGACGCCCTGCCCACGGGTCTCAACCTGATCGCGGCGCTCGACCTCAAGAACCTGACGCTGCAGGGCGGCGGCTTCAACCTGCAGCCGTTCCGCGACGCTCAGCCGCAGATCCCGGCACTCGCGGCGACGTTCGCGGAGGCGAAATCGCACGTCGACAAGATCGACCAGGACGCCATCCTCCCGTTCGTGAAGGACAACATCGGCCAGCTCGTCGACATCATCGACGAGGCGTCGCCGGCGTTTGATCTGGCTGAGCAGTACCTGCCCACGATGCTCGCGATGCTCGGTGCAGACGGCCCGCGCGACTACATCCTGCTGTTCCAGAACAACGCGGAGATCCGCTCCACCGGTGGCAACCCCTCGAATGCCGCGGTGCTGCACGTCGACAACGGCAAGATCGAAATGCGCGAGGACTGGGAGACTGAAGCCTTCATCGCGCGCGGACTGGCAGGCACCGGCTTCGCTCCGATCGAGCCCGCCGAGAAGGCCCAGCTCTTCGAGAACGACACCTGGAACAACAGCCAGAACTTCAGTCGCTACCCCGACTTCCGCGACACGGCGAACGTGGTGTCGCAACTGTGGACGGATGTCAGCGACACTCCGATCCAGGGCATCATCAGCCTCGACCCCGTGGCGTTGTCCTACATGCTCCGCGTGACCGGACCGGTCACGGTGGACGGCGAGGACGAGCAGATCACTGCCGACAACGCGGTCAAGCTTTTGCTCAGCGACACCTACGAGCGCTTCGGTGCGGACGGCCTCGCCGCCAGCTGGTACTTCGGCAAGGCCGCATCCGCCGTCTTCGACAAGGTCTCCGCCGGCGGGTGGGATCCCCTCGCCATGCTGGACCAGCTGAAGGCGGCCGCGGCGGAGCAGCGCATCTACCTCTGGTTCCCGGACGAGGCCTCCCAGGCGATGTCGCACGAGCTGGATCTCGACGGCGAAATCACCAGCGACAACTCGCAGACCGTGCAGACGGGCATCTACCTCAACGACACGTCGTACTCGAAGCTCGAGTACTGGCTGGGCACCACGATGGCCGTCAGCTGCAACGCCGACGCCCGCACCGTCACCACAAGCGTCTCGATGACCAACACCATCCCCGACTCGATCGGCAGCACGTACACGCTGGGTCGCCGCAACACCCAGTGGGGCTACGCCAACAACACGATCACGCTGGACGTGATCGGCATGGCGATCCCCGGCGGCGAGCTGGTCGGCACCGATCCCGGCGAAGGCGACATCAGCTATGAAGACCGCTCCGGGGTCTACAACGGACGCCAGACGCAGAGCCTGACGGCAGCCATCGGCCAGGGGGAGACGCGCACGTTCTCGTTCACCTCGTCGGTGCCGGCAGACGCCACCACTCCGCTGAGCGTGCGGTGGACGCCGACCACCTCGAAGACCCCGGTCACCATCGAGGAGAGCTGCATGTCGATGTTCCCCGGAACCACGGTTCCGGCGGGCTGACTGTGAACTGACTAAGTCCCACGGTTTCGGCTCTGTTGCTCGACACCGTAGACGTAGCAGAATGAACGCGGCTCACATGGGCCGGGAAACCAATCCGAAGGGGAGCACCCATGGGTATCGATGACGTGGTGAACAAGGGCAAGGAAGCCTTCAGCGAAGGCGTTGACAAGGCCAAGGAGCTCTACGAGCAGAACAAGGACAAGGTCGACGAGGCCCTCCACTCGGAGCAGGCCGAGGGCATCAGTGACTCGGTCCTGGACGGTGTCGCGAACCTCGCCAAGAAGGTCGCTCCGGGTTCCGCCGACAAGATCGATGAGATCCGCGACAACGTGGACAAGCAGGTCGGCAACGAGTAATCCACTCGACTCCGACGAACGCCCGGCCCCTCAGGGGCCGGGCGTTCGGCTTTTGTGAGCCGTCCTCGCGAACCTGGGAAGCACCTGGGTAGGGGCCGGGCGTGTCGGGCTAGGTTGGGATGAGGCCACCCGAGGCCGATGCGCTTTACCCCCAAGCCAGAGTCCCGATTCCGACTCGAGGACTCCTCCCCCGGAGATATACCCGTGTCTTTTGTGCGCTCGCATCACGCTGCCCCGACAACCCTGCGATCCTGGTTCGCGCGACTGGTGATCGTGGTGGTCGCCACACTCGTGGCGGGACTCGCCGTCGCCCCCGCCGCCCTCGCGACGGTACCCGTGACGGTTCCCGCTGGGTCGACACCGACCACCCTGGGGCTCACCGTGGAGAGCGACCAGCTGCTCGCTGGTGAGACAGCCAATGTGAAGGTCACCGCGACCAACTCCGCAGGCCCCGATCAGTACAACGCCACCGTCGTGGCGGTGCTGCCTCCCGGCGTGAGCTTCGTGGGACCAGCGGTGGACGGACAGGGCAAGCAACTGCCCGCGCCCACGTCGACCCCGTGGTGCGCGGTCGCAAACGACCCCGCCTCGTGCGGTGTGGTGCTGACGTGGCCGAACATCTCCGATCTGGTCACCGGGTCGAGCCTCACCGTCTCGTTCGATGTCTCCGCCAACGACGCGCAGCACCCGGTCGGGTCCGAGTTCAACGTCGGCGTCGGGGTGTACGCCAACGCCAATGAGCGCACCGTTCCCGCGGTGCAGGTTCCCGCCGTGGGTGCGCCGACGGTGACCGGTGCCACCAGCAGCGGCGTCAAGGACCAGCCGATCATGGTGGTTCCGCTGAAGCTCACCAAGACCACCACGAACACGCCGGAGAGCGAAGCGCTGCGTGGCCAGCCGATCGACTACGAGCTCACCGTGCGCAACGCCGCCGCCAACGCGGGAACCGAGAACGTGGTCGTCGTCGACAAGCTTCCGGGCGTCATGACGCTTGACAGCTGCGACCCCCAGTACCCGTGCACCACCGCGATCATCGAGGAGAACGGTCAGGTCTTCACGCAGATCACGTGGAATCTCGGCACTCTCGACGCCGGCGACGAGCTGGTGCTGAAGTACGTCGCACACGTCGACCTCAACCACGTCGCCGCGGACGGCAGCCTCACGGGAAGCGCCACGCGTCCGGTCGGAACGGAGCCGGTTGACGGCTACTGGAGCGAGAACACCGCGCATGCCACCGGTCGCTACCTGGGCAACGTCAAGGACGAGGCCTCGCGCACGGTGGACGTGCAGGACAGCCACAGCGTGCAGGTGCTGGATCTCAGCATCCTCAAGGGCGGCGACAGCGGCGTGTTCCAGGAGGGCGCGGTTCGGGCGTACACCCTGACCGTGCGCACGAGCGAGTACGTCAGCGCCGGCGGCATCACGGTGACCGACACCCTCCCTGACGGTCTCTGCCCCGTCATCCCCACGGGTGGCCCCGCGGTGAGCCTGCCGGCGTCCTGCGACAACGACGCCGCACCATACACGCTGCCCGCAGGTGTCACCCTGACGTCCGTCACCACCAACGCGGACGGTCTCTTCGTGCTGACCTTCGCCGTGTCCGACATGGCGGCGTCGTCGGAGACCACCTTCAGCTACCGCGTGGTGCAGCGCACCGATTACGGCAGCAACGCGCGCAACACGCTTCCCACGGTCGCCGGTGACTCCTTCACCAACAACGTGCGGGTGGACGGCACCACGACGCCCATCGCTGAGAACACGGTGGACCAGGGCCCGATCGATTCGACCAACACGTCGTCGCACACGCTCGAGACGGAGCAGGTCACGGTCGTCAAGGAAGCGTGGACCAACCCGAACCGCGCCCCGATCGGCGGCGCGAGCGACTGCAACCTGAGCGACGCCGCCAACTGGTCGTCCACGGGCGGCCCGGTCGCCCGCTTCGGCGACCTCATCTGCTTCCGCATCTCGATCGACTTCCCCGCGGGAGTCGACACCCGCAACGCGCGCCTGACCGACTTCATCCCGCCGCGCACCACCGCCGTCGAAGTGGTTCCCGCTGCCGCGAACAACGTGGCCGTGCCCGGCGTCACGAACACCACCTGGCAGCAGGGCGACAGCCTCAGCTGGCTGCTGGGCACCCCGAGCGGCGGCGCCTCCTACGTGAAGCCGGGTGCCCACCTCGAACTCCTCGTGGTCGCGAAGATCACGGAGACGAACCTCACCACCAAGCCGGACGTGCTCGGCAACCTCGCGAAGCTGCGCTACCAGAACACCGACGGCGAGGTGTTCTCCGCGCGCGCATCCGCCGACTTCTCCATCGCCCCCGTCGTGCCGCTGAGTCTCGACAAGAACGTGACCCCGGTCACGGGCAACGCCGACGCCACGCAAGGCAAGGCGTTCCGCTACACGATCGACGTGAAGAACGAAGGCACGGCGGCCAACGCCACCGACCAGCCGGTCAGCAAGATCACCGTGCGCGACGCGCTGCCGCCGGGGGTCACCATCGACAACGTGACCGCCGTGACCCCGGGGGCCTACGTCTCCGAGGTGGCACCCGCGGGCTCCCCGTTCGCCGGCCAGACGATCATCACGTGGGTCATCCCCGGACCCCTCGCTCCCGGCGCGACCACACGCATCTCCTACGACATGACCATGCCCGCCACGGTGGGCCAGGGAACCAGCCACACGAACACCGCCGGTGTGACGTCGTACTTCGTGGACAGCACGGACAGTGACACGACGCAGGAGCAGATGTTCCCGCAGGGCAACCCGTTCGCGGGCTCCGGCTACACCCCCAACGCTCCGGCGGCCAACGACAGCGCCACGATCACCACGCCGAAGGCGACGATCATCAAGGAGCGCGTGGCCACGGGCCTCACCGAGACCGGCAACAACGCCCAGTCCCAGGCCACCAACGGCGAGTGGGTGCAGTACAAGTACACCGTCACCGTCCCCGCGCAGACGACGATCTTCGGCGGTTCCACCGCGGACATCCTCGGTGCGGGTCTGCGCCAGGACGAGACGCGTCCGGTCAGCGCCACCGGGCCGGAGAACACGGTCCTGGCCGTGCAGCCGAACTCCACTTGCACCGGTGCCGTCGTCGACGTCACCCTGTGCGCGAACGGTGCGCTGAAGTTCCCCGCCACGTGGCGGAACACCTCCAACGCCCCGGCCACCTTCGTTGTCACGTACTTCGCCATCGTGCGGAGCACGGCCACCGGCACCCAGAACAACACGGCAACCCTCTCCGCCGCTCCGGCCGAGGGCGGAACCGCCGTCGAGATCGGTCGGTCAGCCGCCAGCATCAGCGTGGTCCGCCCGACGCCGAAGATCGAGAAGACGCTGAAGAGCCCCGCGGACGGTGCCGTGTCACCGGGGGAGACCGCCACGTACACGCTGAAGGCCTCGAACACCACGGGCTCGGTGCTCTACGACTGGAGCGTCGTGGACTGCATCCCCGTCGAGCTCGGCACTCCGATGGGCTTCACCACCACGGGATCCGGCACCTTCGTCGCCGAGGGGACCTGTGCCGCCGGCACCACGGCCTACACCTGGAAGGGCGAGGGCCGGCTCGCGGCAGGCGCGTCGGTGAGCGCCGAGTACACGCTGAAGATCCCGAACACGGCCGCCGCAGGTTCGTCCTACGTCAACACCGCCACGATCAGCGGCTACACGCACCCGACCAACACCGCCGATCGCGCGAAGCGTGACGCCGGGCCGGTGCAGGCCGTCGTGCGCGTGGATCCCGCATCGCTCACCAAGAGCACCACCCAGAAGAACGTGGTCGCCGGCGAGACCGTCGCCTGGACCTTGACCGCCACGATTCCCGCCAACGCCTGGCTGTATGACGCGATCCTCACCGACACCGCGGCGAGCGGTCTCGGCGGCGCTGCCGGTGTGACGTGGGACGCGGACAGCCTCTCGTGCACCTCGCAGGCCACCGGTGCATCGCTTCCGTGCGGCTTCACGCTGGGCAACACCTCCACCAGCGGCGCGGCGAGCATCGTCGAACTGCGTGGCATCGACCCGTCGGGTCACGTCGCGCCGTCCAGCCAGGTTCGCGTCGTCACGGTGACCGTGCGCACGACGATCCCGAAGAACGCGACCCTCGCCGACGGCACGAGCCTCGCCAACAACGCCACGATCGCGTGGAACCTGACGCCGAAGACCGTCTCCGGTCCGAACCGCGACACCAGTGCACCCGCCTCGGCGACCACCACCTTCCGCGCGCCGGCCGTCGCCGTCGCTAAGTCGGTGAGCACGGCCACCCCGCAGCCGGGTGAGGTGTTCACGTACACTGTGACCGCGACCTCGACGGGTTCCGTCCCGGCTTACGACGTCGTGCTTCAGGACACACTGCCTGCGGGCGTCGTGCTCGTGAACGCGGATGGGAGCCCGATCACGGGCGGCACCACGGCGAGCCCGAATGCGGGCGAGCAGGCTGGTCAGGTCAGTGGGTCGACGATCACGTGGAACATCGCGACGATCGCCCCGCAGACCAGCACGACCCGCACCTTCTATGTGAAGCTGGCGCCGTCCACCGACATCACCACCGCGGCGATCCGCAACGCGGTGTCGGCTCCGTCGTGGAAGTCGCTGCCGGGCACGGACGGCTACACCTACACGTCGACCGCCACGAAGACGGTCGACGTCACCCCGCGCACCCCGAAGGTGAACGCCACCAAGGCTGTCATCGACCCGGTTCCCACGATGGGCGCGGACTCCGTCGCGCTGCTGAACCAGCCGGTCACGTTCCGCGTGACCCTCACGAACGCCGGAACGGGCGACGCCCTCACCGCGGGAGCGCGGGATCTCCTGCCCTCCGGCTGGGTGTACGTCGCGGGCTCCACCCAGGGTGCGAGCGAGCCGTCCGTGACTCCGACGGCGCTCACCTGGAACAGCGTCACGCTGCCCGGCGGCCGCCTCGCCCCGGGACAGCAGGTGTCGTTCACCTATCAGGCGAAGCCGGTCCGTGACGTGTTGACGAACAACGCGGACAACCTCGGACTCGGTGTGCGTCACGTCAACACGGTGAGCCCGATCGCCGTGACGGACAACGGCGGGTACGACCGCATCGGCTCCAACGCCAACTCCTACCTCGGTTCGGACGGCAGTGCCGGTGTTCGCGTCCCGAAGTCGGATCTGTCGGTGACGAAGGATGTCGCCGACGTGCCGAACAACTTCGTCGCAGGCGGCACCGGAACCTGGACCGTCACCGTCACGAACAACGGGCCGGACGCAGTGAGCGGCATTCTGCTGGAGGACACGCTGGACGACGTGCCCGGTGTCGCGCTGCGCAGCCTTCCGGACGCTGCGGCGCAGGGGTGGAACTGCACGCTGAACGGCAATACGTACTCGTGCACCCGCACCGACGGCGCCGCGCTCGCCAGTGGCGCGAGTTGGAAGCTGACGGTCGTCGCCGATATCGCCGCGGATGTGGCGAACGGCACCGACGTGCGCAACACCGCCACGGTGTCGACGCCCGCTGCTCCCGGATCGGACGTCTACCCGTACGACCCGAACCCGGATAACAACACCGATTCGGCGACCGGCACCGTCAGCACGCAGGCGGACCTCGCCATCGTGAAGTCGGGCCAGGGCTCCGCGACGGCCGGTCAGCTGACCACGTGGACCATCACGGTCACCAACCAGGGACCGTCGGTGTCTCGGGGCTCTGCGGACAAGCCGATCGTCGTGACCGACGTCCTTCCCGCGGGCCTGTCCGGGGCGAGCGTCGCGGTGACCAGCGGCAGCGGCGTCGACTGCTCTCTCACCGCGTCGGACCTGACGTGTGAGATCCAGCGTGACCTGGCTCCGACCGAGTCCATCACGATCACGCTGCAGACGCGCGTGGCCGCGTCGGTCGTCTCAGGTACCACGATCACCAACTCGGCGACCGTGACTCCCGAGATCACGACAGACCCCGACACCGACAACAACTCGGGATCGGCGCCTGTCGTCATCGGCACGGCGGACAAGCTGAGCATCAGCAAGAAGATCGTCGACCCGGCCGCAGAGAACGGCGTCGTGACCGTCACCCCCGGCGAAACGATGACCTACGAGGTCACCGTGCAGGCGCAGGGTCCGTCCGACTCGCGCAACGTGGTGGTGACCGACGTGCTGCCGGAGGGCACCACCTTCGCCCGCCTCGGCGATGGCATGGATGACTGGACCGCGTCTGCGAGCGGCCGCAACGTGACCTTCACGTACGGCGATCTCGCCGCGGGCGAGTCCGCGACGTTGGTCTACGTCGTGGACATCGATCCGGCCACCACGGGAACCATCACCGACCCGGAGGCGCTGGCGAAGATCGTCAACGCGGCGCAGGCCCGTTCCGACGGCGACCGCACGAACGTCGTCGAGGCGCCCGCCGGCGTGCAGGCGAAGATCGACATGTCGGTCTCCTGGACCGACGTGCCGGCGAAGGTCGTCCCCGGTGGTGACCCGTTCCCGGCGACGCTGAACATCGCGAACGCCGGTCCGTCCACCTCGCACGACGGTGTCACCGTGATCACGCTGCCTGCGGGCACGACGCTCGCGGGCGGGGTTCAGGACGGCGATGTGGTGGACGGCTGGACCGTCAGCACCGTCGACGGCAAGCAGACGCTCACGCGTCCGACGCCCTACGCGCCGGGGGAGTCGCACGACTTCACCCTGACGCTGCAGGTGGCCCCGAACGTCAACGGCACCATCGAGCTCGGCGCCGAGGTCTCCACCTCGAACGACACGAAGCTCGACAACAACGTGTCGTTCGCTCCGATCGAGCTCACGCCGAAGGCAGCACTGTCCGTCGTGAAGACGCCGGACGCCACCACGGTGGTGTCGGGGACCGATGTGACGTGGACGATCGTCGTGACGAACGACGGCCCGTCGACGGCCTACGACACGCAGCTCGTCGATCAGATGCCGCAGGGCCTGACGATCACGGACGTCACGCTCGGTGACGCTCCGGCCGGCAGCCGCGTCGTCGGCTTCGACGCCGACAGCATGACCGTCTCGTTCGCCGATCTCCCGCTGAACGCCACCGCCACCGTGCGCGTGACCACTCACGTCGGCACTGGGGTCGTGGATGCCACCAGCATCACGAACACCGCGGTCGCCACCACGGGCTCGTCTGTGGACGAGACCACCGGTGAGCGCGTGCCCTACCCGGGCAGCGGGACCATCGTGACTGACGCGGTCAGCGGCCTGGAGATCCACAAGAAGGCCATCACACCGACCATCGACGCCGGCGATTACGCGACGTGGGAGATCGTGGTGGAGAACCACGGTCCGTCGGATGCCGCACTGCCGCTCACGATCACGGATGCGATTCCCGCCGGCATGGACTTCGTTCGCGCCGATTCCGGATCGGGTCCCATCACCTGGGACTGCCAGGTGACGGACGGCACGCTCACGTGCGTGCTCGTGGGGGTCGATGGCGAGCAGGTGACGCTGCCCGCGAACACCAGCGCCCCCTTCCTCACCGTGGTGACGTCGACGGCCCCGAGCCTGGATGCCCAGACCATCACCAACACCGCCGTGGTCACCTCGCCGAGCGACGCGGGTGACGAGGACTCCGCCGACGTGACGGTGATCACGCGCGCTGATCTGCGGATCAGCAAGACGCACGATGTCGATGCCCCCGTGGTCGCCGGGACGCCGTTCGCCTGGACGCTGACGGTGAGCAACGAGGGCGTCAGCGAGTCGCGTGCCGACGCCGAGACGCCGATCACGGTGACGGATGTGCTGCCTGCAGGTGTCACGCTGGCCGATGGCGCCGTGGGCTGCGCGGCCACGGGCGAGCAGGACGGTCGTCAGATCGTCACGTGCCTGATCACCTC
Organism: Microbacterium gorillae; assembly: GCF_050990725.1. Lineage (GTDB taxonomy): Bacteria > Actinomycetota > Actinomycetes > Actinomycetales > Microbacteriaceae > Microbacterium > Microbacterium gorillae_A. The sequence continues at coordinate 3,719,233 of NZ_CP158844.1, read as the reverse complement.
GACTCTGGCTCCGGGCGACTCCGTGTCGTTCGAGGTGCCGGTGCTGCTGGCCGCCGATCTGGCGGGCGACGTGGTGAACACCGCGTCGGTCACTCCCGGGATCACTCCGCTGCCGGATGAGGAGCCGCGCGAGAGCACGGATACGGTCACGGTTGCTGCGCTGGCCGACCTGTCGGTCGTGAAGACGGCGAACGCTGAGTCCGCGACCGCGGGCGAGGAGTTCTCGTGGACGATCCAGGTGACGAACCACGGTCCATCGGCGTCGCATGCGGATGCCGAGCACCCGATCACGATCACGGATCTGCTTCCCGCCGGTGTCTCGTTCGTCTCCGCGACGGGTGATGGTTGGACCTGTGATGTGAACCTCGTGGGTCTGCTGGTGTGCCAGCTGACGGCGGATCTGCCGGTGGGTGCTGCGGCGCCGATCACGGTGACGGGCCTCGTCGCCAGTGACGTGACGGCCGATGTCGTGAACACAGCCGTGGTCGCTCCGGGTCTCACCCCGCAGCCGGCGGAGAACACCCAGCCCGACTCGTCGACGGCCACCACGCCCACCGTGGCGGTGGCGGATGTGTCGATCGTGAAGACCGTGCTCGAGTCGTTCACCGCAGGCACCGAGGGTGCGTATCGCTTCGTCGTGAACAACGCTGGTCCGTCGGATGCGGTAAACGCGGTGATCACGGATGAGCTGCCCGCGGGGCTGACGTTCGTCGGCTCCGACTCCTCCTGCACGGCGGAAGGCCAGCTGGTCACCTGCGTGCTCGGCACGGTCGTGGCCAGTGCGGAGGTCGTGGTCGACATCATGGTGACCGCCTCCGCCGATGCAGCGGGCGATGTCGAGAACACGGCGACGGTGGGTTCGGAGACCACGGATCCCGATCTGTCGAACAACACCTCGACCGTGACCGGCACGGTCGCGGAGGTCGCGGATCTGCGGATCGTGAAGACACACGCCGCGGAGCTGTCGGCCGTTGCCGGCACGGCGTTCGCCTGGACGCTGACCGTCACCAACAACGGTCCGAGCGACTCGCGTGCGACCGAGGAGCACCCGATCACGGTGACCGACGTGCTGCCTGCGGGGGTCACGCTCGCTGAGGGTGCCGTCGGCTGTGCGGTCACGGGTGAGCAGGATGGGCGTCAGATCGTGACGTGCCTGATCACGTCGACGATGGTTCCGGGCGACTCGGTGTCGTTCGAGGTACCGGTACTGCTGGCGGCGGATCTGGAGGGCGACGTGGTGAACACCGCGTCGGTCACGCCGGGGATCACCCCGTTGCCGGATGAGGAACCGCGCGAGAGCACGGACATCGTCACGGTGTCTGCGCAGGCGGACCTGTCGGTCGTGAAGACCGCGAACGCCGAGTCCGCGACCGCGGGTGAGGAGTTCTCGTGGACCATCGCGGTGACCAACCACGGTCCGTCGGTGTCCCATGCGGATGCTGAGCACCCGATCCCGATCACCGATCTGCTTCCCGCCGGCGTCTCGTTCGTCTCCGCGTCGGGTGACGGGTGGAGCTGTGATGTGGATCTCCTCGGTCTGCTGGCCTGTGACCTGTCCACCGATCTGCCGGTCGGGGCTGCTGCTCCGATCACGGTGACGGGTCTGGTCACGAGCGACGTGACGGCTGATGTCGTGAACACGGCCGTGGTTGCGCCGGGCCTCACCCCGCAGCCGGCGGAGAACACGCAGCCCGACTCGTCCACGGTCACGACGCCGGTGCAGGCGATCGCCGACCTGTCGATCGTGAAGACCGTGCGTGAGTCGTTCACCGCGGGTGTCGAGGGGACGTACCGATTTGTCGTCCGAAACGCTGGTCCCTCCGACGCGGTGAACGCGGTCATCACCGACGAGCTGCCCGAGGGTCTGACCTTCGTCGGCTCGGATGCTGACTGTTCGGTCGACGGTCAGGTCGTGACGTGCGTGCTGGGCACGGTCGCCGCGGGTGCGGAGGTCGTGGTGGACATCACCGTCAGCGCCTCCGCGGCCGTGACCGGCGACATCGTCAACACGGCGACCGTCGGTTCCGACACCACCGATCCTGACCCGTCGGACAACACCTCCACGGTGACGGGAACGGTCGCGGAGGTTGCGGACCTGCAGATCGTGAAGTCGCACGCTCCCGAGCTGCGCGCTGTCGCGGGTCAGTCGTTCGCGTGGACGTTGACGGTGACCAACAACGGTCCGAGCGACTCGCGTGCCACCGAGGCTCATCCGATCGTGGTGACCGATGTGCTGCCTGCGGGCGTGACGCTTGCACCGGAAGCCGACTGCGCCGTCGCGGGCGAGCAGGACGGTCGTCAGATCGTCACGTGCCTCATCACGTCGACTCTCGCGTCGGGTGATGCCGTGTCGTTCACCGTTCCGGTGCAGCTGGCCGGCGATCTGGAGGGCGACATCGTCAACACCGCGTCGGTGGTTCCCGGAATCACGCCGCTGCCCGACGAGGAGCCGCGAGAGAGCACGGACACCGTGACCGTCTCCGCGGAGGCCGACCTGTCGATCGTGAAGACGGCGAATGCCGACTCCGCGACCGCCGGTGCGGACTTCTCGTGGACCGTTCAGGTCACCAACAACGGCCCCTCCGTGTCGCACGCCGACGCGGAGCACCCCATCACCGTGACCGATGCGCTGCCTGCCGGCGTGACGTTCGTCTCGGCGATCGGTGACGGCTGGACCTGCGAGGCGAGCGCTGAGGGCACCGTCGTGTGCCAGCTGGTAACCGATCTGCCGGTCGGTGCTGCCGCGCCGATCACGATTACGGGTCACGTGGCGTCGGGGGTTGTGGGCGAGCTCGTCAACACCGCCAGCGTCACGCCGGGCCGCACGCCGCAGCCCGAGGGCGACGAGGGACCGGACTCGTCCACGAGCGTCACTCCGGTGATCGCCGCTGCCGACGTCTCGATCGTGAAGACGGTGTCGCAGAGCTTCACCGCGGGCACGGAGGGGGCGTACCGGTTCACGGTGACGAACCTCGGTCCGTCCGACGCCATGGGCGTGGTCGTCACCGATGAGCTGCCCGCAGGCCTCACCTTCGTGAGCTCCGACGGCTCGTGCGATGCGGATGGTCAGGTTGTCACCTGCGCGCTCGGAACACTGGCGAGCGGTGCGGTGGCCGTGATTGAGATCACGGTGCAGGCATCCGCTTCGCTGAGTGGCGACGTCGTCAACACCGCCGTGGTGGGCTCCGACACCCCCGACTCCGACCCGTCGAACAACACGTCGACGGTCACCGGAACGGTGGGCGAGGTGGCGGACCTCTCGATCGTGAAGACGGCGACCGAGGCGATGATCGGCGAGAGCGTCACCTACACGCTGCAGGTGACCAACGCGGGACCGTCCGTCGCTCGCGGTGTGATCGTGACCGACGCCGTGCCGGCATCCCTCACGGGCGTCACGGCTGCAGGCGAGGGCTGGACCTGCGTGGTCGGCGACGGCGGCGTGGTCACGTGCCAGCTGCCTGAGCTCGCTGTCGGTGCCACCGCGACGGTGACGGTCTCGGCCACCGTGTCGGCTGCCGCGTATCCGTCGGTGGAGAACACCGCCACGGTGACGTCGGCCACGCCGGAGGATCCGAGCACGGTGGGGGACAACACCTCCACGGTGACGTCGCCGGTGCCCGCCCTCAGCACGCTGACGATCGAGAAGCGTCTCATCGGCCAGCTGGTGACCGGTCGCACGGCGACGTACGAGATCACGGTCGGCAACAGCGGTCCGACCGAGGATCCGGGTCCGGTCACGGTGATCGATGAGCTGCCCGCCGGGCTGACGTTCGCGTCGGTGTCGGTGGACGGCGCCTCGGACGCGTGCGGTGCCGAGGGCCGCACGATCACGTGCGCGCTTCCCGGCCTCGCGGTCGGTGAGGAGCGCGTGATCACCGTCACCGCGACGGTCGACAGTGGTGCTCGCGGCGAGCTGGTGAACACCGCGTCGGTGTCGTCCGGCTCGATGAGCAACGACGAAGCGCCCACCGCGTCCGCGCGCGGCACGGTGAAGGTCGAGGGCCTGTCGGTCACCGGTGTCTCCCTCGGCTACGCCGCGCCGATCGCCGTGATGCTGCTGGTCGCCGGTGGCGTGCTGCTCGTGCTGCGCCGCCGTGCGCAGTCGCGACGATGAGGTGATCTGCTTCACGACCTGAAGTAATGCGAAGCCCTCCGGAGCCCCGCTCCGGAGGGCTTCGCCGCGTCTTGAGACGCCGGGCCACCCCACGGTATGCCGTTGCCGTTGCCGTTGCCGTTGCCGTTGCCGTTGCCGTTGCCGTTGCCGTTGCCGTTGCCGTTGCCGTTGCCGTTGCCGTTGTCGTTGTCGTTGTCGTTGTCGTTGTCGTTGTCGTTGCCGTTGCCGTTGCGTTTCGCTGCCCGCGGTGCGCTGGGTCCTCGAGTGCACGGTGCTTGTGAGCGGAGACGACGATGGCGTGTGCGGACGACATCCGCGAACGGGGAGACGTTCGCAAATGGGGCGACGTCCCCGAATGCGGGACCGGCGCGGGACGTTCGCGCGAGCGGCATCACCGCACGGAGTTTCGCGACGCGGCATCACCGTCGGATATTCGCGACGCGGCATCACCGTCGGATATTCGGCGGTGGCGATCACCGCGAGACTTCCTTATGTGGGCGACAATCGCCGCATTGCGATGATTCTCGCCCACAGACGCAAGTTTCGCGGGCAATGGTTGGCTCTGGGCTGTTGACCGACCACTGTTTCCCGGGTCGCGGTCCGGCGTCGAGACTCGAATCCGCGCGCGGGGGACACACCGATAAGGCTCGCTAAGACTGCGGGGCGTGTGCGCCGCAGAAAGGGGCACCGATACGGCTCACTGATCCTGCGGGGCATGGACGGTGAAGGGGAGGAGCCCGGTCCAGCGCGGTGGTACTGCGGGGAGTGGGCGATGCGGGACCTGAGCCCCGGCGGCGGGTCAACGGGGCAGGAGATGGCGGCGCTGCGCGACGGCTCGGGAGACCGTCGCCAGGACCCTGGGCCAGTCGTGGATCACCTGCGCGTAGGTGAAGCGCAGAACGGTGTAACCGCGTAGCGTCAGTTCGGCATCGTGCGCTGCATCACGGGTCCGCTCGGCGGCACTGGAGTGAAACTCTTGACCGTCGACCTGGAGCACGAGTCGATCTCCGATGAGCAGGTCGACTCGGTGCCCGGCGACGAACGCCTGGGCTCGGAGTTCGCAGTTCAGATGCGCGAGTCCGCGGATGAGAAGCGTCTCCAGCCCGGAGTCAGACAGGCCAGTCACCGTTGCCGCAAGCAAGCGGGCAGCCGTCGAGGTCCAAGCGATCTGGTGCAGAGTCTCTGGCGAGACACCTTCGACGCGACATGCGGACTCCCAGATGACGGTCGCGGTGGTCAGATCGCAGCAGAGAGCGACATGCTGCAAGGTGTCTTCAACGGATTCGATCAGCTGGCCACGCGCCATGGGAACGAGCGGTTGACTGCGGTGAATGCGTGCGTCGGGAGGAGGCACGGGTGAATTGGCCGCCATGTGAAGGTGCCGTTCACGCGGTGCGGACTCGGGCAGCCACCAGCGTCGGAGTCCTGCCGCGGTGACACAGGCTGCGCGCCCGTTCACGCGAGCTGCTGCGATGAGATCTTCGTGCACGCCGGCGACTGCGAGCCAGTTACGGCCAATCGTTCTGACAAGGCCGGCATCGACGTCGCGTTTGATACGGCGCGGGTGGAATCCCGCGGCACTCGTAACCCGCCGGTGCGCGATGCCGCCATGATTTCGAAGCCAGATTGCCAATTCCATCCCAGGATCCTCGCCGGGGTCGTTCCTCCATGCTCTCGCCGGGGCGTGATTGGGGAGTCGATGTCGGGATCTCCGGCTTGGGGAGATCTCGTTGTCCGTGAGGGGTGGCGCGTGGCCGAGGTAACTGCGTCACCGAAGGAGACGCTGCGAATCGAGGGGCGGAGCGGCGCGTGAGTCTGATGTCGGCGCACATTTGATGCAAAGCGTGCCTCGATGACGGCAGGCAGGTTGCGCTCCGTGGTGCCGGAGCGGCTCTGTCGCCGATGCAGGGCAAAGCCGTGGATTTCGGGGCGCGAGTGGTCGCCGGTCCTACATTGGCGTCCTCGTCCTCATCTGGTGACGTGTGGCGCCCGTTGATGCTGGTTGGTGGGCCGGTTGCGATCAGTGGTGTCGGGCGGCCTTGTCGCCAACCGAGGGGAGCGTCGTGGATTTCGGGCCGCGGGCGTTCACCAGTCCTATTCCGGCCTCATCGTCCTCATCTCGCGACGTGTGGCGCACGTTGATGCTGGTTGGCCGGCAAGGTGTGCTCGCGGTGCTGGGACGGCCTTCTCGCCAATGTAGGGCGGAGTCGCAGATCTAGGATCGCGGGCGGTCACCGGTCCTACATCGGCGTCATGGTCCTCATCTCGTGACGGTCGTCGAGAGTGGGTGCCGGCTTCGCCGTGTGCGCTCGCTAACGGATGCACTGTTGACCGCCCTGCAGGTTCGCGTGCGGACGCGGGATGCCCGCGAAGCGGTCGGGCGGGCGAACGCGACCTGCCTCGCACCCGCTGCGGGCCTAGCGGCACGAGCCTAGGAGTCGGTCGTGAAAGTAGGGCTCTCATGCAGACAGCGCCCTACTTTCGATGCTCTGCCCTACTTTGGCGCCCTCGCCGCCGCCGCCGCCGCAGCCGCACCCGCACCCGCACCCGCACCCGCGATTGCGCCCCGCCCGGTGCCGCAAGTACCCCCGAAACCCCGAAAACGCACCCGAAACCGGGAATCGCCCGAGCGCGACACGCCCGGGTTTGCAGTACCGTTCCCGGGGTGGCAAACTAGTGAGGTTCCACATTTCTGCGTGCCGTCATGTCCTCATGACAGCGCGGAATCACTACCACGGCAGTGCACAGGCGGCGCGAGAGCGTCAGGTTCTGGGCCGCGGGTAGCAGAACGCAATCCGATACTCGCATGAGGGCCCTGCTTTCGTGCGGCCATCGGGAGCCGGCTCACGCCGGTGATGACAGCAGAACAGTGGTGCAGCATCGCACGGCCAGGAGTCGTGTGCGAGTGCCAGAGGCGCAACCCGCGCCCCGTGCGTCCAATGCCCCAGAGGTACGACGCGGAAAGAGAGATAAAGATGGCGGGACAGAAGATCCGCATCCGACTGAAGTCGTATGACCACGAGGTCATCGACTCGTCGGCGCGCAAGATCGTCGACACCGTGACCCGGGCGGGCGCTACCGTCGTGGGTCCGGTTCCACTCCCCACGGAGAAGAACGTGGTGGCGGTCATCCGCTCGCCCCACAAGTACAAGGACAGCCGCGAGCACTTCGAGATGCGCACCCACAAGCGCCTCATCGACATCATCGACCCGACGCCCAAGGCCGTCGACTCGCTGATGCGCCTCGACCTGCCTGCCGATGTCAACATCGAGATCAAGCTGTAAGGCCGGGTATCGAACATGACTGACATCAACACCAAGGTTTCCAAGGGACTGCTGGGCACCAAGCTCGGTATGACCCAGGTCTGGAACGAGAACGGCAAGCTCATCCCGGTCACCGTGATCGAGCTCGCACCCAACGTGGTCACCCAGGTCCGCTCGGCCGAGCGTGACGGCTACAACGCCGTTCAGATCGCCGCCGGTCAGATCGACCCGCGTAAGGTCACCAAGCCCCTCACCGGTCACTTCGAGGCTGCCGGCGTCACGCCGCGCCGCCACGTGACGGAGATCCGCACCGCTGACGCTGCCGAGTACACGCTCGGTCAGGAGCTCACCGTTGACGGCGTCTTCGAGGCCGGCCAGCTGGTCGACGTCGTCGGCACCAGCAAGGGTAAGGGCACCGCGGGTGTGATGAAGCGCCACAACTTCAAGGGCGTTTCGGCATCACACGGTGCTCACCGCAACCACCGCAAGCCCGGTTCCATCGGTGCTTCCTCGACCCCGAGCCGTGTCTTCAAGGGCATGCGCATGGCCGGTCGTATGGGTGGCGAGCGCGTGACCGTCCTCAACCTCACGGTGCACGCCATCGACGCCGAGAAGGGACTCATGCTCGTCAAGGGCGCCGTCCCCGGTGCACGTGGCCGCATCGTCTACGTCCGCAACGCAGTGAAGGGCGCGTGAGCATGGCTGACACGACTCTCAAGCTCGACGTTCAGAGCGCTGCAGGCAAGAAGGCCGGTTCGGTCGACCTGCCCGCCGAGCTCTTCGACGTCAAGACCAACGTTCCGCTGATCCACCAGGTCGTCGTCGCGCAGCAGGCTGCCGCGCGTCAGGGCACCCACTCGACCAAGCGTCGTGGTGAGGTCTCCGGTGCCGGCCGCAAGCCGTTCAAGCAGAAGGGTACGGGTAACGCTCGTCAGGGCTCCATCCGTGCTCCGCACATGACCGGTGGTGGCATCGTCCACGGACCGAAGCCGCGCGACTACTCGCAGCGCACCCCCAAGAAGATGATCGCCGCCGCCCTGCTGGGTGCGCTGAGCGACCGTGTTCGTGGCGAGCGCGTGCACGTCGTCGACAGCTTCGGCATCGAGGGCACCCCCTCGACCAAGAAGGCTGCCGCGCTGCTGGCTTCGTTCCCGGGCAAGAACACGCTCGTCGTGCTCACCCGTGACGACGAGATCAGCGCCCTGTCGGTTCGCAACCTCGCCAACCTGCACGCGCTGTACTTCGACCAGCTCAACGCTTACGACGTGCTCGTCTCCGACGACATCGTCTTCACCAAGGCCGCTTTCGACGCGTTCGTCGCTTCGAAGTCCGCCGCTGAGGAGGTCTCGGCATGACCGCGATCAACAAGGACCCGCGCGACATCATCCTGAAGCCGGTCGTCTCGGAGAAGTCCTACGGACTCATCGACGAGGGCAAGTACACCTTCGAGGTGGACCCCCGCGCGTCGAAGACCGAGATCAAGCTGGCCATCGAGAAGATCTTCTCGGTCAAGGTGGCGTCGGTCAACACGCTCAACCGCGTCGGCAAGGCCCGTCGCACCCGCTTCGGCACGGGCAAGCGCAAGGACACCAAGCGCGCCATCGTGACCCTGAAGTCCGGCACCATCGACATCTTCACGGCTGTCGGCTGAGGACCGGAGGAGTAGAGAAACATGGCTATTCGCAAGTACAAGCCCACGACCCCGGGTCGTCGCGGTTCGTCGGTGGCCGACTTCGCTGAGATCACGCGATCGACGCCCGAGAAGTCGCTGCTTCGTCCGCTGTCGAAGACCGGTGGCCGTAACAACCAGGGCCGCATCACGACCCGTCACATCGGTGGTGGCCACAAGCGTCAGTACCGCGTCATCGACTTCCGTCGCAATGACAAGGACGGCGTGAACGCCAAGGTCGCTCACATCGAGTACGACCCCAACCGCACCGCTCGTATCGCGCTGCTCCACTACGTGGACGGCACCAAGCGCTACATCCTGGCTCCGAACAAGGTCCAGCAGGGCGACATCATCGAGTCGGGTCCCTCGGCTGACATCAAGCCGGGCAACAACCTGCCGCTGAAGAACATCCCCACCGGTACGGTCATCCACGCCATCGAGCTCCGCCCCGGCGGCGGCGCGAAGATCGCGCGTTCGGCTGGTGTCTCGGTGCGTCTCGTCGCCAAGGACGGCCCCTACGCCCAGCTGCGTATGCCCTCCGGTGAGATCCGCAACGTCGACGTCCGCTGCCGCGCGACGATCGGCGAGGTCGGCAACGCCGAGCAGTCGAACATCAACTGGGGTAAGGCCGGCCGTATGCGCTGGAAGGGCGTTCGCCCGACCGTGCGTGGTGTCGCGATGAACCCGGTCGACCACCCGCACGGTGGTGGTGAGGGTAAGACCTCCGGTGGACGTAACCCTGTGACCCCGTGGGGTCAGAAGGAAGGCCGTACGCGTCACGCCAACAAGGAAAGTGACAAGTACATCGTCCGTCGCCGCAATGCTGGCAAGAAGCGTAAGTAGGAGTCAAGAAGATGCCTCGCAGTCTTAAGAAGGGCCCCTTCGTCGACGAGCACCTGCTTCGCAAGGTTGTCTCGCAGAACGAAGCTGGGACGAAGAACGTCATCAAGACGTGGTCGCGCCGCTCGATGATTGTGCCGAACATGCTCGGTCACACCATCGCCGTGCACGACGGCCGCAAGCACATCCCGGTGTTCGTCACCGAGTCGATGGTCGGCCACAAGCTGGGCGAGTTCGCGCCCACCCGCACCTTCCGCGGTCACGTGAAGGACGACAAGAAGGGCCGTCGCCGCTAAGGCGACGCAGAGGAGAGAAAAATGGTGGAGTCCATCGCACGTGTGCGACACATCCGCGTGACCCCTCAGAAGGCTCGTCGTGTCGTTGCACTGATCAAGGGCAAGCAGGCCGAGGAGGCGCTGGCGATCCTCAAGTTCGCAGCGCAGTCGGCTTCTGACCCGATCTACAAGCTCGTCGCGTCGGCCATGGCCAACGCACGGGTCACCGCCGACAAGAACGGCGAGTTCCTGGACGAGCGCGATCTGTACGTGAAGAACGCGTACGTCGACGAGGGCACGACGCTCAAGCGTTTCCAGCCCCGTGCACAGGGTCGCGCCTTCCAGATCAAGAAGCGCACGAGCCACATCACGGTCGTGCTCTCGACGCCGGAGGCCGCTGACACGGCTGCCGGCTCCAGCAAGAAGGCGAGCAAGTAATGGGACAGAAGGTCAACCCGTACGGCTTCCGCCTCGGAATCACGACCGACCACGTGTCGCGTTGGTTCTCGGACTCGACGAAGCCGGGACAGCGTTACGCCGACTACGTCGCCGAGGACATCCGCATCCGCAAGCTTCTGCAGACGCAGCTGGACCGTGCCGGCGTCAGCAACATCGAGATCGAGCGCACCCGCGACCGCGTGCGTGTGGACATCCACACCGCGCGCCCGGGCATCGTCATCGGTCGTCGTGGTGCTGAGGCCGAGCGCATCCGCGCTGACCTCGAGAAGCTCACCGGCAAGCAGATCCAGCTGAACATCCTCGAGGTGCGCAACCCCGAGGCCGACGCTCAGCTGGTCGCGCAGGGCATCGCCGAGCAGCTCTCTGCTCGTGTGGCGTTCCGTCGCGCGATGCGCAAGGGGCTGCAGGGCGCTCAGCGCGCCGGCGCCAAGGGCATCCGCATCCAGGTCTCCGGCCGCCTCGGCGGCGCCGAGATGAGCCGTTCGGAGTTCTACCGCGAGGGTCGTGTGCCGCTGCACACGCTGCGCGCGAACATCGACTACGGCTTCTACGAGGCGAAGACCACCTTCGGCCGCATCGGCGTGAAGGTCTGGATCTACAAGGGCGACCTCACCAACAAGGAACTCGCACGCGAGCAGGCCAACGCGCCCAAGGCTCGTCGTGACGACCGTGGCGACCGCCGTCGTGGCCCGCGTAACAACGCAGCCGCTGAGGCACCGGTCGCGGAAGGAGCTTCGGCGTAATGCTCATCCCCCGCAAGGTCAAGTACCGTAAGCAGCACCACCCGGGTCGCTCGGGCCAGGCCACCGGTGGCACCAAGGTGTCGTTCGGTGAGTTCGGCATCCAGGCGCTCACCCCGGCCTACGTGACCAACCGTCAGATCGAGGCAGCTCGTATCGCGATGACCCGTCACATCAAGCGTGGCGGAAAGGTGTGGATCAACATCTACCCCGACCGTCCGCTGACCAAGAAGCCGGCCGAAACCCGCATGGGTTCCGGTAAGGGTTCGCCCGAGTGGTGGGTCGCCAACGTCAAGCCGGGTCGCGTCCTCTTCGAGGTCGCGGGTGTGAACGAGGAGCTCGCACGCGAGGCCCTCACCCGTGCCATCCACAAGCTGCCCCTGAAGGCACGCATCATCAAGCGCGAGGAAGGCGACGCATAATGGCGATCGGTACCAAGCAGCTCGCCACGAGCGAGCTCGACACTTTCGAAGACCAGCGCCTCCTCGAGGAGGTCCGTAAGGCCAAGGAAGAGCTGTTCAACCTGCGCTTCCAGTCCGCAACGGGTCAGCTCGAGAGCCACGGCCGCATCCGCGCCGTCAAGCGCGACATCGCGCGTCTGTACACCGTGATCCGTGAGCGCGAGCTCGGCATCCGTGCCACGCCCGCTCCCGTCGAGGCGGCCCCCAAGGCCAAGAAGGCGACGAAGGCGAAGAAGTCTGAGGCTGACGCGCCGAAGGAGGAGGCCGAGTAATGGCTGACAAGAAGGACGAGACGGTGGCCCCCGAGCTCGAGCGCGGTTACCGCAAGGCTCGTCGTGGCTACGTCGTCAGCGACAAGATGGACAAGACCATCGTCGTCGAGGTCGAGGACCGCGTTAAGCACCCCCTCTACGGCAAGGTCATCCGCCGCACCTCGAAGGTCAAGGCGCACGACGAGACCAACAGCGCCGGTATCGGCGACCTGGTTCTCATCAACGAGACCCGTCCGCTGAGCGCCACCAAGCGCTGGCGCCTGGTCGAGATCCTCGAGAAGGCCAAGTAAGCCCTCGGCTTGCTTGGAATCCAAGGAGTAACAAGTGATTCAGACTGAATCCCGCCTCAAGGTCGCCGACAACACCGGTGCCAAGGAGCTGCTCACCATCCGCGTTCTCGGTGGCTCCAGCCGTCGCTACGCGGGTCTCGGTGACATCATCGTGGCCACCGTCAAGGACGCCATCCCGGGCGGAAACGTGAAGAAGGGTGACGTGGTCAAGGCCGTCGTCGTCCGCACGAAGAAGCAGACGCGCCGTCCTGACGGTTCGTACATCAAGTTCGACGAGAACGCTGCCGTCATCCTGAAGAGCGACGGGGAGCCCCGCGGCACCCGTATCTTCGGACCGGTCGGTCGCGAGCTTCGTGACAAGAAGTTCATGAAGATCGTCTCGCTGGCACCGGAGGTCATCTGATCATGGCGAAGATCAAGAAGGGTGACCTGGTTCAGGTCATCACGGGTCGCAAGCAGGACAAGGGCGGCGACCGCGGCAAGCAGGGCAAGGTCCTCGCGGTCCTGTCCGAGTCGAACCGCGTGGTCGTCGAGGGTGTGAACTACTCGACGCGCCACACGCGCGTCGGCCAGTCGCAGCGCGGCACCAAGACGGGTGGCATCGAGACCATCGAGGCCCCCATCCACATTTCGAACGTCGCCCTCGTGGACCCCTCGACGAAGAAGCCGACCAAGGTCGGTCACCGCGTCGAGGAGCAGACGAAGGACGGCGTGAAGCGCACCGTTCGCGTGCGCTACGCGAAGAAGAGCGGTAAGGACCTCTGATGGCAACGGCTGAGCCCCGCCTGAAGGCGAAGTACAAGTCCGAGATCGCACCGGCGCTGCAGAAGGAGTTCGGCTACCCGAACGTCATGCAGATCCCCGGTCTGGTCAAGATCGTCGTCAACACCGGTGTCGGTGAGGCGGCTCGTGACTCCAAGGTGATCGAGGGTGCGGTCGCAGACCTCACCGCGATCACGGGTCAGAAGCCGGTCGTCACCAAGGCCCGCAAGTCCATCGCGCAGTTCAAGCTGCGTGAGGGCCAGGCCATCGGTGCGCACGTCACCCTCCGCGGTGACCGCGCCTGGGAGTTCATGGACCGCCTGGTCTCGCTCGCCCTGCCGCGTATCCGCGACTTCCGGGGCCTGTCGGACAAGCAGTTCGACGGCAACGGAAACTACACGTTCGGTCTGCAGGAGCAGTCGGTCTTCCACGAGATCGACCAGGACAAGATCGACCGCGTTCGCGGTTTCGACATCACCGTCGTCACCACCGCGAAGACGGATGACGAGGGACGCGCGCTGCTCAAGCAGCTCGGGTTCCCGTTCAAGTCGGACGACGCCCAGGCGTAATCCGGCGGGAACGCCCACCTGAGATCACCTCTCTGCCGACTCCCTGCGTTTTGTGCGCGGGGAGTCGGCATGAGAGGATCGATCTTTGGGTATCTCCACCACAGGTCGGCCCGCTTGCCAGCGGCGTCGAAACCTGGTGAACGAAGGAAAATTCATATGACAATGACAGACCCGGTCGCAGATATGCTGACCCGTCTGCGCAACGCCAACTCGGCGCACCACGACTCCGTGTCGATGCCGTCGAGCAAGCTGAAGACGCACATCGCCGAGATCCTCCAGAAGGAGGGTTACATCGCCGGATGGAACGTCGAGGACGCACGCGTCGGCAAGACGCTGACCCTCTCGCTCAAGTACGGACCCAACCGTGAGCGCTCCATCGCCGGCATCAAGCGCGTGTCGAAGCCCGGTCTGCGCGTGTACGCACGCTCCACCGAGCTGCCCACCGTTCTCGGCGGCCTGGGCATCGCGATCCTGTCCACCTCGTCTGGCCTCCTTACGGACCGCCAGGCCGACCAGAAGGGCGTGGGTGGGGAAGTCCTCGCCTACGTGTGGTGACCCGCGATGTCTCGTATCGGTCGTCTTCCCATCGACATCCCCTCGAACGTCACTGTGACCATCGAGGGCTCTGAGGTCGCCGTCAAGGGCCCCAAGGGTGAGCTGTCGCTCTCCGTGGCCAGCCCGATCGAGGTCAAGGTCGAGGAGAACCAGATCCTGGTCACTCGTCCCGACGACGAGCGCGCTTCGCGCTCGCTGCACGGCCTGACGCGCACCCTCATCAGCAACAACATCATCGGCGTGACCGAGGGCTACTCCAAGGGCCTCGAGGTCGTCGGCACCGGTTACCGCGTGGCGCAGAAGGGCAGCTCTATCGAGTTCGCTCTCGGCTTCTCGCACCCCGTCCTGGTGGACCCGCCCGCGGGCATCACCTTCACGGTCGAGGGCAACAACAAGGTCACCGTGTCGGGTATCGACAAGCAGGCCGTCGGTGAGACTGCTGCCAACATCCGCAAGATCCGCAAGCCCGAGCCGTACAAGGGCAAGGGTGTGCGCTACGCCGGCGAGGTCGTGCGTCGCAAGGCCGGAAAGGCTGGTAAGTAATCATGGCTGTGAAGAGCAAGTCCGACGCCCGCGCGCGTCGTCACGCCCGTCTTCGCAAGCGCATCGTTGGCACCGCCGAGCGTCCGCGCCTGGTTGTGACGCGTTCCGCCCGCCACGTGTTCGTCCAGGTCGTGGACGACAGCAAGGGTCACACCGTTGCCTCCGCTTCGACGCTCGAGGCGGACTTCCGTGCGGCTACCGAGGACAAGACCGCCAAGGCACGCAAGGTCGGCGAGCTCGTCGCTGAGCGTGCGAAGGCAGCAGGCATCACCGAGGTCGTCTTCGACCGTGGTGGCAACCGCTACGCGGGTCGCGTCGCAGCTATCGCTGACGGCGCCCGTGAGGGAGGTCTGAGCCTGTGAGCGACAACAAGGAGACCGAAGTGACCGAGACCGCAGCCCCCGCGGCTGAGGCGGCGACCACCGAGCGTGAGCGCGAGCCGCGCCGCGGTGGACGTGAGCGCAACCCGAACCGCGACCGCGGTTCGCGTGACCGCGCGGAGAGCCAGTTCCTCGAGCGCGTCGTCACGATCAACCGCGTGTCGAAGGTCGTCAAGGGTGGACGCCGCTTCAGCTTCACGGCCCTCGTGGTCGTGGGCGACGGCAACGGCCTCGTCGGCGTCGGCTACGGCAAGGCGCGCGAGGTTCCGCTGGCGATCTCGAAGGGTGTCGAGGAGGCGAAGCGCAACTTCTTCCGCGTTCCCCGCATCCTGAAGACGATCCCGCACCCCGTCCAGGGTGAGGCCGCTGCCGGCGTCGTCCTGCTGCGTCCGGCCGCTCCGGGTACCGGTGTTATCGCCGGTGGTCCGGTTCGCGCCGTCCTCGAGTGCGCCGGTATCCACGACGTCCTGTCGAAGTCCCTCGGCTCGTCGAACACGATCAACATCGTGCACGCGACCGTCGAGGCGCTGAAGCAGCTCGAGGAGCCGCGCGCTGTGGCCGCCCGTCGTGGTCTCGACTACGACCAGGTCGCTCCCGCGAAGATCCTCAAGGCGGAGGCCCAGGCCGCCGCCGATGCTGCAGCTGAGAAGGTTGGTGCCTGATGGCCTCGCGTCTCAAGGTGACCCAGATCAAGTCCAAGGTCAGCGAGAAGCAGAACCAGCGCGACACGCTGCGTTCGCTCGGTCTGAAGCGGATCGGCGACTCGGTCGTCCGTCCGGACGACGCGCAGACGCGCGGTTACGTCAAGACCGTCGCTCACCTCGTCAAGGTTGAGGAGATCGACTAATGGCAGAGAAGAAGGACGAGACCGTGGAGACGGTCGACGCCCCGAAGAAGGCTGCCGCCAAGAAGCCGGCCGCCAAGAAGGCTCCCGCCAAGGCTGAGGCTCCCGCCTCGCGCCCGCAGGTGCTGAAGGTCCACCACCTGCGTCCCGTCCCGGGCGCTCACACCGCAAAGACCCGTGTCGGTCGCGGTGAGGGCTCCAAGGGTAAGACTGCGGGTCGCGGTACCAAGGGTACGAAGGCGCGCTACTCGGTGCGTCCCGGCTTCGAGGGTGGCCAGATGCCGCTGCACATGCGCACCCCGAAGCTGCGCGGGTTCAAGAACCCGTTCCGCGTGGAGTACCAGGTTGTGAACCTGGACAAGCTCTCGGAGCTGTACCCGGCCGGTGGCGATGTGACCATCGCCGACCTGGTCGCCAAGGGTGCTGTGCGTAAGAACGAGAAGGTCAAGGTTCTCGGCAACGGTGACATCACCGTTAAGCTGAACGTCCAGGTGGACAAGGTCTCCAGCTCTGCTGAGCAGAAGATCGTCGCCGCCGGTGGTTCGGTAGGCTGAGGCTCAGAGCCTGAGTCGTGAAACGGGCGGCCGGGGTCAAAACCCCGGCCGCCCGTTCCCCGCTTATAGACGTTTCGTCAGGAGGACGAGTTTGTTCAGCGCAATCGCGCGGATCTTCCGCACCCCGGATCTTCGGCGCAAGATCGGTTTCACACTGCTGATCATCGCCATCTATCGCCTGGGTGCGCACATCCCGGCTCCGTTCGTCGACTTCCCGAACGTCCAGGCCTGTGTCGCGAGCGCGTCGACCTCTGAGGGTCTGCTCTCGCTCGTCAACCTGTTCTCTGGCGGGGCGCTACTCCAGCTGTCGATCTTCGCCCTCGGTGTGATGCCGTACATCACGGCGACGATCATCACGCAGCTGCTGCGTGTGGTCATTCCGCACTTCGAGACGCTCTACAAGGAAGGCCAGGCGGGCCAGGCCAAGCTGACGCAGTACACGCGTTACCTGACCATCGCCCTGGCGCTCCTGCAGTCGACCACCCTCGTCACGGTGGCTCGCACCGGTCAGCTGTTCGGCACCGGCGGTCCCGCCGCGTGCGAGAACCTGCTGACCAACACCGCCTGGTGGGCGCAGCTGATGATGATCATCACGCTGACCGCCGGTACCGGTCTGATCATGTGGTTCGCCGAGCTCGTCACCGAGCGGGGCATCGGCAACGGCATGTCCCTCCTCATCTTCACCTCCATCGCCGCCGGCTTCCCGGCCTCGATGTGGGCCATCTGGACCGCCAAGAGCCCCGAGGTCTTCTTCCTCGTGCTGGCCGTCGGCATCCTGGTCGTCGCGCTCGTGGTGTTCGTCGAACAGTCCCAGCGCCGCATCCCGGTCCAGTACGCCAAGCGCATGGTGGGTCGCCGCACCTACGGCGGCACCAACACCTACATCCCGATCAAGGTCAACATGGCCGGTGTGGTGCCGGTCATCTTCGCCTCGTCGCTGCTGTACCTGCCCGCCCTCATCGCCCAGTTCAACCAGAACCCGGACAAGGACGGCAACATCCCCGGCTGGGTCATCTGGATCCAGACGTACCTCGTGAAGGGCGACCACCCGCTCTACATGATCCTGTACTTCCTGCTGATCGTCGGCTTCACGTTCTTCTACGTGGCCATCACGTTCAACCCGGTCGAGGTCGCCGACAACATGAAGAAGTACGGCGGGTTCATCCCCGGCATCCGTGCGGGCAAGCCGACGTCGGACTACCTCGAGTACGTGATCAACCGCATCACCACTCCGGGCGCCATCTACCTCGGTCTCGTGGCTCTGCTCCCGCTCATCGCTCTGGCCACGGTCGGCGCGAACCAGAACTTCCCGTTCGGCGGCGCTTCGATCCTCATCATCGTCGGTGTGGGTCTGGAGACCGTCAAGCAGATCGACGCGCAGCTTCAGCAGCGCCACTACGAAGGGCTCCTCCGATGACGAACTCCTCTGCACGCTTCCTGATCGTCGGCCCGCAGGGCTCCGGAAAGGGAACGCAGGGGGTCCGCATCGCGGACGCGTTCGGCATCCCGGTGGTCTCCACCGGTGACATCTTCCGCGCGAACATCAAGCAGGGCACGGACCTCGGCAAGAAGGTCCAGGCCATCACCGCCGCCGGTGACCTCGTCTCGGACGAACTCACCGGGGAGCTGGTGAGCGACCGCCTCTCGCAGGAGGACGCGGCCGCCGGATTCCTGCTGGACGGCTACCCGCGCAACCGGGCGCAGGTGGGTCACCTGGATGAGATCCTCTCCGACCAGGGCGTGGCACTGGACGCGGTCATCGCGCTGGATGTGCCCCGTGAGGAGTCCATCGCGCGGATCGCCCTGCGCGCCCAGGAGCAGGGTCGTGAGGACGACACCCCGGAGGCCATCGCGCACCGTCTGGAGATCTACGAGCGGGAGACCGCGCCGATCCTCGCGGTGTACGAAGAGCGCGGTGTGGTCGACACGATCGACGGCGTCGGCACGCTGGACGAGATCACCGAGCGCATCTTCGCGGCTCTGGCAGCGCGCGGTCTCGCTCCCGTCGCGGTCTGATGCGTCTCTTTCCCAATTCGCAGTACAAGACGCCCGCCCAGCTGCGCCAGATGGTCGCAGCTGGGCGGATCACGTCCGCCATGCTCGACGCGGTCGCGGCGACCATCCGTCCCGGCATCACAACGCTCGACCTGGACGCCGCAGCCGAGGCGGAGATGCTCCGCCACGGAGCGAAGAGCAACTTCAAGATGGTGAAGGGCTACCACCACACCACGTGCGTCTCGGTGAACGAGCAGGTTGTGCACGGCATCCCTGGATCCCTCGTGCTGCAGCCGGGTGACATCGTCTCGGTGGACGTGGGTGCGGAGTTCGACGGGTGGAACGGCGATTCGGCCCGAACGTTCGTGATCCCTGACCCCTCGCGGCGGGAGCTGGTGGCCCATCGCGAAGAGCTTTCGCGGGTGACAGAGACGTCGATGTGGGCGGGCATCGCGGCGCTCGCGACCGGCTCTTACACGCGCGATATCGGCATCGCCATCGAGAAGTACATCCTCGAGCACCCGCTGTCGGAGCACGGCCGCCCGGCCGGCATCCTGCGCGACTTTGTGGGGCACGGCATCGGTCGCAAGATGCACGAGAAGCCGAGCATCTTCAACTACGAGGCCGGCGGTCTGGGTGCTGAGATCCAGCCCGGGCTGTGCGTGGCGATCGAGCCGATGATGACGGCAGGCACCGAGCAGGTCGTGATCGAAGAGGACGACTGGACCATCAGCACCACCGACGGCTCGATGGGCTCCCACTGGGAGCACTCGGTCGCGGTTCACGACGGAGGCATCTGGGTGCTCACCGCCGCGGACGGCGGTGCTGCCGGGCTCGCCCCCTTCGGTGTGGTGCCGGTTCCGATTCCCTGATCCGTTACGTCATCGTTCTCGCTCACACCGCAGGCTCAGGCTGGTGCAGGGCAAAATGGATTCCAGTGCATTGAATGCGGCTCCGCTCTGGAGCCCACGGCCCTGAACAGAGGAAGACATGGCGAAGGCTGCTGCCCGCAAGACGAACTGGTTCGCAATCTGGACCAGCGTGATCGTCGCTGTCATCGTGATCGGCGCCGGTGTGGCCGTCGTCATCGGCAACAGCGTCGCGACGAGCTCCGGTACCGCGCCGGCCGCCTCGAACCTCGACAAGGACAGCGGCGCGCTGCTGTTCGGTGAGGGCGAGAACCGCGTGGAGACGTACATCGATTTCCAGTGCCCCGCGTGCAACCAGTTCGAAGGCGCGTATGGCGAGCAGCTCGCAGAGCTCGCGGCCAACAACGACATCACCCTCGCGGTGCACCCGGTGGCGATCCTGGACCGCTTCTCGATGGGCACGAACTACTCCAGCCGCGCCGCCAACGCCTACTACTGCGTGGCGGACACCGACAGCTCGAAGCTGCAGGAGTTCACCACCACGATGTTCGCCAACCAGCCGGCGGAGAACACCTCGGGTCTGACGGACGAGCAGATCGTCGGATTCGCGAAGGACCTCGGCGTCGACATCACCACGTGCCAGCAGGAGGCGAAGTTCTCCAAGTACGTGACCTGGTCCACGAAGAAGCTGCCGAAGAACCCTGCCACGGGACAGAGTGCGACGCCCACCATCGTGATCGATGACGAGTACCAGCAGCTGGCCACGATCGGCGCCTCCGCTACCTTCTTCGCCGACAAGTTCGGCTCGGCCACCCCCACCGAGTCCCCGGCTCCGAGTGCATCGGTTTCGCCGTCGTCCTCCGGCACGGCCACGCCGTCGCCTTCCGCGACGAAGTAAGACTTCGAACGGGCCCGCACCATTGGTGCGGGCCCGTTCTCGTTCCTGCACCTGCTCGCCACTGCGGCAACGACGTAGGGTGGGCGAGACACGAACGAAGGAGCATCGTGACATCACCGACGCTGTACCTCTGGTTTCCCGGCAACGCGAGCGAGGTTCTGGACTTCTATCAGTCCGTCTTCGGTGGCGAGGTCACGAAGCACACCTATGCGGAGTTCGGCCGCGCGGACGGGCCGGCTGACGCTATCGCCCACGGTTCCCTCGATGGTCCGGTGACGCTGTTCGCGACTGATGCGTCCGGCGACGAGGACGCTGTCGACATCCGCGGCGTGGCCATCGCCCTGCTCGGCACGGCAGATGCCGCGACCCTGACCCGGTGGTTCGACCTGCTCGCCGACGGCGGCACGGTGATCGATCCGCTGGACGCCACCACGTGGGGCTCCCACGATGGTCAGGTGCGCGACCGCTGGGGCGTGCGCTGGCTGATCGGCTACGAGGACCAAGAGCCCGCCGTCACCCCGTGATCGCGGCGAGGTCGGTGGCGAACCAGCGAAGGTAGCTGTCCCAGGGTTCCCGATCCCCGCGGAGCCGCGACGCGTGTGTCACGAGGGGGTCCGCGGCCGCGAACCACTCGCCGCCGAGTCTGAGTTCCGCGAACTCGATATGCCGACTGTGCTCGAGCGTCCGATCGCCGCGTTCGAACGCCAGCAGTTCCTCGTGCCTGATGGCGGCGAGACGCTGGCGTGGATTGGCGGTGGTGCCGATCTTGATTCGGTCGCGCCAGCGCAGGTAGTACACGACGTCCACGCGCGGGGGAGGGAGATCCGGGTCGGGTGCGTCGCCGAATCGCCAGCCGCATCGGGCGCACCGGATCGCACCATCGGCGCGCTCGGCGCGCTCCCCACGACACAGCAGGCAGGGGGCGGGCAGCTCGGGCATGGCGCCCACCCTACGCCGGGCCGCCGACAGCGCAAGCGGAGCGCCTGCCAGCCCCTGTCGCCTGCGGGTCGGCTGAGAGAGCGCCGAGGTCTCTGGTGACGGCAGCGAGGAAGCGATATATCGGTATATATCGCTTGATGCGTCGGCGCGATCGACGCGGAGAAGGAGACGATCATGAACGCAACCAACTCGATGCCCGGATTCGGCAATCCGATGAACGGCCTGTGGGACGCGATGGAGCAGCTGCGCGAGGGTTTCGAGCGCCGGTTCGCGCCGCCGCGGATGGCGCGCGGAGATGTGCGCACGGCGATCCTGACGCTCCTCGCGGAGCAGCCGATGCACGGTTACCAGATCATCCAGGAGATCGCCGATCGCAGCGATGGAGCGTGGAAGCCGAGCCCCGGATCCGTGTACCCCACGCTGCAGCTGCTGGCGGACGAAGGCCTGATCGAGGCCGACGAAGCCGACGGCCGCAAGACGTACTCGCTCACTGACGAGGGTCGCTCGGCCGCGGCCGCCAGCGAGGGCGCGGCACCCTGGGAGGGCTCGGCCTCATCCGGCGGACCCTCGCACAACCTCGCCCTGCCGAAAGCGGGCGCGAAGCTGGCGCAGGCCGCAGCGCAGGTCGGACGCGACGGCAGCCCTGCTCAGGTCGAGGAGGCGATCGCCGTGCTCGACGACGCGCGCCGCAAGCTCTACGCGATTCTCGCGCAGGAGTGATGGCGGAGGACCGGCGCGATTCGACCGCAGGATCCGCCGCGGACGCGGTGATACGTCAGCTCGGTATCGCTGAGGCGGGTGCACCAGCGACGCACGCGCGGGTCGATCCCGCGCTGCGCGGGCGCTATCGCCGCATCATGCGGTTCGCCACGCGTGTGCTGGTGCAGTCGTGGTGGTACGAGCTGGTGCTGCCCACCGTGGGGTTGCGCGCGCTCGCGAACCGCTCCCGCACGCGTCGCATGGTGGCAATCGCCCGCCGCTTCCATCCGCTGGCCGTGGAGCTCGGCGGGCTCATGATCAAGGTGGGGCAGTTCCTCTCTTCGCGGCTGGACGTCCTCCCGCCCGAGGTGACGGCCGAACTCGCCGACCTGCAGGATGAAGCCCCTCCGGTGCCCTTCGATGAGATCCGCCACGCCGCGGAGGCGAGTCTGGGAGTGCCGCTGGACAGCGCCTTCGAGCGGCTGGATCCTGTCCCGCTCGCGGCGGCGTCGCTGGGACAGGCGCATCGCGGGGTGCTGCGCCCCGAGGACGCCGAGATCGCGGGCTTCGCGGACGTCGTGGTGAAGATCCAGCGCCCGGGCATCGAGCGGATCGTGGACACCGATCTTGCTGCTCTCGAGCGCATCGGTCGCATCCTGGCGCGTGTGCGCATGGTGTCGCGTCGGGTCGACGCTCCCGCGCTCGTCGCCGAGTTCGCGGCGGTCAGCCGGGACGAGATCGACTATCTGCATGAGGCGGCCAGCGCGGAGCGGTTCGCGCTGAACACGGCCGATCGGCCCGGCGTCGGCGGACCCCGCGTGGCGTGGGAGCGCACGACGCGAAACGTGCTGGTGCTGGAGGACGTCTCTGCGATCAAGATCAGCGACGTGGCGGCGCTCCGGGCCGCGGGCATCGATCCGACCGCGGTGGCGCACGCCTTCGCGACCGCGATGCTGGACCAGGTCTTCCTCGACGGCCCATTCCACGCGGATCCGCACCCGGGCAACGTGTTCGTGACACCTGACGCGAGCGTGGAGGACGGGTTCCGCCTCACCTTCATCGACTTCGGGATGATGGGCGAAGTCTCCGGCGACTTGCGCGAGCGCCTGCAGACCGCCGTCATCGCGGTCGTCTCCCGAGACGGAGCCGGTGTGGTTCGTGCTTTCCGCGACGTCGGGATGCTGCTGCCGTCCGCGGACACGGCGGAGCTCGAGCGAGCGCTAACCGCCCTGTTCGATCGATTCGGGGGGATGGGGTTCGCGGAGCTGCAGCAGGTCGATCCGCGGGAGTTCCGCGACTTCGCTCGTGAGTTCGGCGACGTCGTGCGGGAGCTGCCCTTCCAGCTCCCGGAGAACTTCCTCCTGCTCATCCGGGCTGTGTCGCTGACCTCGGGAGTGTGCAGCGCGCTGGATCCGGCGTTCAACATCTGGAACGCGACGGAGCCCTACGCGATGGGCCTGATGAGTCGGCAGACCGGCGGCGCTCTGCGCGGGCTCGGAAAGCAGGCCGTGGAAGTCGCCGCCGTGGTGGCTCGGCTGCCGCAGCGGGCGGACAAGCTCATTACCACGCTGGACGAAGGCCGGCTGGTGGTGGACACGTCTCGGCTGGAGCGACGGGTCGAGCGGCTGGCGCGCCGAGTGATCGCCGGGGTGGTCTTCGCCGGGCTGATCATCGGCGGCGCGGTGGTGCACGGATCGGATCCTGTGCTGGGCGCGGTGCTGATGATCGGGTCCGCTCCGGTAGGCGCGTTCGCCCTGTTCTCCCGCTCCCGCTGAGGGTCTTGCGGGGCGGGCCTCCGGGGAGTGGACTGTCCACATGAGCGAACAAGACGCGCGCGGGCGCATTGTGATCGACCTCTTCAGCACCCTGGACGGTGTGGTCCAGGCGCCGGGCGGGCCGGAGGAGGATCCCAGCAACGGGTTCCGGTTCGGCGGATGGCAGGCGCCGTTCGAGGATGAGGAGATCGGTGCGGACATCGTGGCCGGTCTGCAGTCGATGGATGCGCTGGTGCTGGGGCGGCGCACCTACGACATCTTCGCGGCGTACTGGCCGAATCACACAGACGGCCCGGAGGGGATGATCGGACGCATCATCAACGCCGTCCCGAAGTATGTGGCCTCCCGGAGCGAATGGGAACCGGAGTGGGAGAACACCACGCGGATCGGTGCCGATGTCCCCGCGGAGGTCGATGCGCTGCGGGATCGGCATCGCAGCATCCACGTGATCGGAAGCGTGGATCTGGTGCAGACACTGCTCGCCTCTCAGGTCTACGACGAGCTGAAACTGTGGACGTACCCGGTCGTGCTGGGACAGGGCAAGCGGGTGTTCCCCGAGGGGGCGACGCCAGCGAACGTTCGGCTACTGGCACCGGCGACCACCTCCTCGCTCGGCGTGCTCACGCTGCGCTACGGTCCCGTGGATCTGGCTCCGCAGACGGGTACCGTCGGCGAATAGGGCGCGGGCGTCCGTGGCCCGTGTGAGGATGTCGTCATGCACACCACGAACTACGTCGACACCTTCATCGCCGTAGCACCGGACAGCCGCGCGGTGGCCGCCGAGGCGCCGCCGGCCGATGCGGACAAGCCGAGCATCGCGGCTCGACAGTTTGCGATGCTGCACGATCACCCGTACGAGTTCACCTCGGACGACGTGCTCTTCACCGTGTACGCGGACCGCGCCGGCATCGCCGAGTCAGACCGCCCCGCGGCACGGGAGGAGTTCTTCTCCCGTGGGCAGGCGTGCCTGCGAGCGAGCGCCCTCGGAAAGCGATACGGCTGGGGAACGCATCACGACGCGGAGGGACGTGTGGCGCTCGTGCCGATGGGAAGCGCGGAGTATGACCGGCTCGCCGCGTCGACGGAACTCACGCAGACGGCGGCGATGAGGTCTCGCCGCGGCTGAGGCCTACGGTGCGGTGAGGAAGGCGTGCACCACGCTCGAGATGCGCGCGTGCGCCTCGTCAGCCGGCATGGTGGGCGTGCCATCGCCGGCCTGCGGTCCATACGCTCCGAAGGACGCGTGGCTGCCGCCGTCCAGCACGAACGCCGCGGCATCGGCGGGCAGCAGGGGCCAGGCCGCTTCGATCTTCGCCGGCGTGGACAGCCCGTCCGCGCTGCCGGAGATGCTGAGCACGTCATACCCGGTCTGGGAGATGTCGTTGGAGCAGTAGCTGGCGAAGAGGATGAGTCGCTCGACACCGGCGCCCCCGACCAACTGGCAGGCCTTCACACCGCCGAGGGAGTGGCCGCCCACCGCCCAGTCGGAGATCTCCGGCACCAGCTCGGTGAATCGTGAGAGCGGTCGCAGATCGAGGATGGCCAGGTTCAGCGGTGGCTTGGTGATCACCACGGTGGTGCCGTCATCGACCAGGGCCTGGAAGGTCGCGGCGTAGGCCTCCGGGGCCACCTTCGCGCCGGGGATGAACACCAGCCCCGTGCCATCGGCGGCATCGGTGGGTCGCATGACCCAGGCGGTGCCCTCATCGACCAGCTCGATCTCGGGATCGGCGCGGACAGCCGCCAGCGGATCGGGCTCTGCCGCCATGACGCCCGTGTTCGCCCAGATCAGGAAGCCGGCGCCCGCACCGATGATGAGGGCGAGCACGCTGCCCCCCACCCAGCCGAGCACGCGCCGCAGGCGATGCGGCCGTGGCTGCTTCGGAGTCGGGCGAGCGCCGCGTCGTGATCCGGTCGTGCGTTCGGCGTCAGCCGTGTCCGCCGCGCCGACGGTATCCTCAGGGGAGATGGGGTCGCCGTCGGATGCTGACGAAGCCGAATCGGGTGAGCTCACCCCTCCAGCGTAGACGCGAGAGGAGTGAGCGCGGTGGTGATCAGAAGTTCTCCCAGGTGAGCTTCCACGTCTCGCCCGACATGTCGACGGTCACCCGATAGAAGTCCGGAGCGCTGTACACCTGGCACGGAGCGGTGGCGCCGTCCTTCGTGCAGGTGGCCGCCAAGTCCACCGAGCCGAAGTCGGTCACCTCCACCCCGACCGCGTCGTAGGAGACGTCGATCGTGGGGTCGGCGAGACGGCTTAGGGAGTCCTCATCCATGCTGCGGGTGACTTCGGCGATGGTGTCGCCGGCTTCCGACGCATCGAGGGAGAGCCCACAGCCCGCCTCGACCGTCTTCTCTGCCAGGCATTCCGTGACGGCGGCGCTCACGGTCTTGATGACCTTGGCGCGGGCGTCATCCGTCAACTGAATCTCACTCGAGCGCGGCAGTGACGCGTTCAGCGGGGTGACGGCGAACTGGCCGCCGCCCGGGAGCGTGAAGTTCTTGTTGACCGGGGTCACTCGGTACACGCCGAAGAACAGATCGGCGCTGTCGGTCGTCAGCGGAATGCCATTGAGCTCGAGGGCGAACTGGTTCTGCGAGAGGTAGAGCGTCTGCACCATGTTGTAGGAGGCGAGCTTCGCGCGCCCCTTCTTGTCGATGGAGATCAGGAAGTCCTCCGACACCGCGTTGTCGCCCACCATGAAGTCGACCGTGGCGTACCCGCCGTAGTTTCGAACGTCGTCGGTGTCGATCTCCACGTCGGTGATCGGGGCGAGCTTGTTGGAGTACTCCAGCACCTCGTCGGTGAGGAAGGTCTTGTCCAACCCGGCCGTGTCATCCAGGTAGGAGAGGGCCTTCTTCGAATCCGAGTCGATGAGGGCATCGAAATAGCCCTGCACGGCCTCCTCCGCCGCCGTCGCGGCATCCCCGTTGGCGGGCTGATTGAGCGGGGTGCCATCGTGCGCCGCGCTACCGCGGATCGAGCCGATGACAAGGGCGATGATCACCACGATGATCGCGAGCACCGCGACACCGGCGATGATCAGACCGACGATGAGTCCCGTCCGGTTCGGGCGGTCGGGGACGACAGTCGATCCGTATGTCGGGGTGCCAGGACCGCCGGAGCCCGCGGGGGCGCCGGGGTAAACCGCCGGGCCGCCATACGGTGCGACAGGCTGGGTCGGGGAGGCGTAGGGCGGGAGGGGCTGCTGGGGCGCGCCATACGGCGGGGCCGGCTGCTGGGGCGCGCCATACGGCGGGGTCGGCTGCTGGGGCGCGCCATACGGCGGGGTCGGCTGTTGCGGGGCACCGGAGGGATCGGTGGGCTGATTCGGCGCTCCATACGGTGTCCCGACGTACGGGGGAATGCCGCCATCCGATGGCACCGGTTCCGGCGGCTG
Source organism: Microbacterium gorillae (assembly GCF_050990725.1). Classification (GTDB taxonomy): domain Bacteria; phylum Actinomycetota; class Actinomycetes; order Actinomycetales; family Microbacteriaceae; genus Microbacterium; species Microbacterium gorillae_A. Next base: position 3,692,067 of record NZ_CP158844.1, on the reverse strand, counting down.
GCCGTAGGAGGGCTGCTGCGGTGCCGTCACTGGTGCGTCGCCGAAGTCGATCGTCGGCGTCGGATACGGCGGCTGCGTGGCCGGTTGATCGGGCGCATTCTCGTTCGTCGGCTGGTCAGCGCTGTTGTCGCTCATCGCAACTCCCCCTCAGGACCGACCGAGCAGTCCGCCGATCGTTGAGGAAGATCGTACAGCGGGGGCCGCGCTCATTCCGCGGCGGGAGTGCTCCCACCCTCCTTCGCGCGGCGGCGACGCTCCAGCTCCTCACGCAGGCGCCACTCCTCGATCTCGCGATCGAGGTCGGCCATCTGCTGCTCGGTGGTTCGGGTATCCGCCGTGCGTGGTGACGTGTATCCGGGCTCTGCCAAGGGGCGCTGGGTGCGCGCCGTCGGCATGCGCGGGCTGTCGTACTCGCGACCGAGAATCCACCACAACAGGCTTCCGATCAGGGGAAGAAAGATCACGATGAGGATCCAGAAGACCTTCGGCAGGTGCTTCACCTTGCTCGAGTCGCGCAGAATGATGTCCACCAGGGACGTGACGAACAGCGCCAGCGTGAGCAGCGTCATCAGCGGGATCATGGTCCTCAATCTATGCGTTTGCTGGGCGGGCGTCGATGGGCGATCTCGCCTGTATGAGAATGTCCTCACCTTGGGCGAAGGTTCACGATCCGTCAGCAGGAACCGCTCGGGTGGCTATGGCACGCTGGCGGGATGAGCGACCTCCCGGTTCCCCGACCCCGACCCGCGGTCTGGATTCCGATCGCCCTCGTCACGACCATCGTGATCGCCGTGGCGGGCATCTTTATTCGGGACAGTACGGTCATCAACGAGGCAGAACTGTCGTTCCTGCGTGATCTGAGCGCGATGCACAACGCGTGGCTCTCGCCGATCGCGCTGGTGATCAACATCGGCTTCGGGCCGGTGGGAGCGGTGATCGTCTCGCTGATCATCGCGATCGTGGTGGGCGTGAGCGGGGGAGGCGTGTGGTCGGCGGCCCGATTCGGCCTGCTCGTTGTGGTGCCGTGGCTTGCGGTCGACCTCGTCAAGGCGATCGTCTCCCGCCCACGACCGGATTCTGGCGTGCTCGTGAACCAGATCATCAGCGAACCCCTGTCAGCCAGCTATCCGAGCGGCCACACGGGGTTCGCGGCCGCGCTGGGGATGGCGCTGGTGTGGACCGTGCTGAGCCGCACCCGCCGCACGGCGCCGGTCGTCGCGGTGATCGCCTTGGCCGCGGTTCTGGCACTGGTGACGGCGTGGTCGCGGATGTACCTCGGAGTGCATCACCCCACGGACGTCACGGCATCGATCCTGCTCGTGCCCGTCGTCTCCACCGCGGTGTTCGCCGTGTGCGAGCGCATCGTCGACAAACGCGGGCTCCGCACCTCGAAGGGCCCCGGCGATCCGCTCTCGTGAGGGGTGCGGCTTGTCGCAATCTGCTGTTCCCCAGGTGGGGCATGCATAATGAGGAGAAATCCGTCGTTCCCCGACCCCGCGGGCAACGACAGGGTGATTCTCGGATCGCCCATCTGGACTGCTGCCATCGTCGTGGGGGCGATCGCAGCAGCAGCGGTAACGCTGCAGGCGCCGGAGCTCATCGAGACCGCGCGGGGTGGTCGTCAACGCCGGGGGGCACAGGACGACCACCCCATTTCCGGTCGCGTTCCCACATCGCCAGGAAGGAGTCGGTATGACCTCGACCAGTGCGCAGCAGCACTCCGGGGCCGATGACCTGCCTGAGCCCGAACTCTCCGAATCCGACGCCAGCGTCACGAACTTCTCTTTCGAGGGTCGCGAACTCGTCGCCGAAGAACTCGCCGGGCCGCACGTCCTCACGTTCATCGTGGTCCACGGTTTCGGTCTCGGGCGTGCCGCCTACATCGAGATCGCGCAGCGCCTGACCGATGCCGGTCGTGTGATCGCGCTCGACCTGCCCGGCTTCGGCGATGCACCCGAGCCGACTCGGACTCCCACCATGGAGGAGCTCGGCGACCTCGTCGCCGCGTTCATCGCCGATCGGAGGCTGCAGCGTGTGGTTCTCATCGGTCACTCGATGGGAACGCAGATCGTCGCCGAAGCGGTTGCCCGCCACCCCGACTCGACTGTGCGCGCTGCCGTGCTCGTCGCTCCCACCACCGACTCCGGCGCTCGCGGACTGATGCGACAGACGCTGCGCCTGGCTCGAGACATCGTCAGCGCACATCCGCTGACCTTCGTCCGCGGCGCCGCGGAGTACCTGAAAGCCGGGCCCAACCTGATCCGCAAGGCACGCGCCACCGTTGTTCATCGGCCCGAGCGGACCTACCCGCGAATGGACGTTCCCGTGCTGGTGCTGCGCGGTGCCAACGACCACGTCGTGCCGAAGAAGTGGAGCGAGAAGGTGCTCTCTCTGCTTCCGGATGGTGTGCTCACCGAGCTTCCCGGCCGCGGCCACGCGGCGCTCATCGTCCGCCCGGAGGCGTCGGTCATCCGCATCGAGCAGTTCCTGCTGGAGCGCAACCTGCGCTGAGCCGGCGTCAGCTGTGCGCCGCCAGGATGGCGCGGCGCTCCGGGTGGTCGCGGAACCAGTCGGACACGTACCAGCACACCGGCAGCACCGCTCGGTCGCCCTCGGCCTCCAGATCCGTCACCGCGCGCTCCACCAGCACGGACGCGTATCCGTGGCCACGATGCGTCGGCACGGTGTAGGCCCGTGTGAGGGCGATCGTGCGGCCGTCATCGCGGTAGTCCAGCACGCTCAGCAGTTCGTCGCCGCGGCGCAGAGTGAAGCGCATCGCATCCCGCTCGCGCGCGAACTCCAGATCAGTCATCGAGACAGCGTACGCCCGTCGCGGGCGGGGGAAGCGCGGCGCAGGCGAGATGCGCAGTCGACGTTCAGCGGAGGTCCCCGAACCCGCCCTCATCGACGACCCGACACGTGGTGATGCTCTGTCCCGATGCACCGTCACAGGTGCTGTGTGCTGAGCGTGCACCGTGATGGATGGGCTGCTCAGACCCAGACAGTGAGCACATATACCCGTGCTCGTGGGTGGTGTGTCCGCTGTCGTCGACTACCGACTCCGCTCAATCGTCCTGGGAGATCACTCCCGCCTCATCACGAAGATCGTGCAGCCAGTTCGCCTGCTGGATGCGTCCGTCCAGCTCCCGCAGCCGGCGCGCCACGTCATCGGCGCGCGAGCGCACCTCGGCGACGTCGAAGGCGGTGATCTGACGCAGTTCCGATCGCATCTGGCGGAAACCGGCCGGGCTCGCGGCATCAGCCGCCGCCGTCAGCAGCGAGTGCTGCAGACGCAGGGTGTCACGCGCGGCCAGGGCTTCGGTCATCGTGCCATCGGCACCGAGATCGATCGCGGCATTGGTGGTGTTGATGGCGGAGATGAGAAGGCGCAGCCGCTCGACAGACCGCTCGGCCTCGGCCAGGAGATCCGTCGCCTGCTCGGCCGGTGGCTCACCCTCCTGGTAGCGCGCGTTCTGGATGATCCGGCTTCGCAACTGCTCGATCCGCCGCTGCAGATCCGCGCGCAGGGCCAGGGCTTCGGCGAGTTTCATGCTCCGACCCTAGTGGCCCAGAACTGTCATCGCCAGGCGCTCACAGGGGGCACATAGCATGCCTCAGTTTGACATGGAAGGACTTGTCTCGTCATAATGCCCACATGACCAACAACGCATATCCTGTGTCCGCCTGGGAGGCGAACGGGAGTGCCGGCATGATGATGGCCGGCCGTGTTGGCATGTGTTGCCGAATGTGCCGCTAAACCTGCAGCTCTCGCTCGGTCCGATTCCACGCTCCAATCTGGCGTGAGACATGTGGACCCCGCGTCGCCGCTCCGCCCCACACCAGGAGGCGCTGAGCGAAGGCGCCGGCCGATGACGGCCCCACCTCGCAGCAAGCTCATCACTCGCCTTTTCGGCAACCCCTCCAAGGACTTCTCATCATCATGTCGAACCTCGCTTACATCGATGCACCCGCCCGTACCGCCCCCGTCAGCCAGCCGCACCTGCGTGCCGTCTCTCGCACCGAGAACATCGTGACCACCGGCCCCTCGCCCCGCGGCTTCGCCCTCTACGTCGGCATCGATGAGCTCAAGGCCGCTGCCGACGGTGTCAGCCTCCCGCTTCTGGTCGACGCTCTGCGCCGCACGCTCGCCGAACTGTCGCCCTCCGCGGAGACCTACGCCACCGTCGCCCTCGCTCCCACCAGCGCGGGCGGACGTGATGTGGACGTCGTCCGTCTGGCGCTCCACGAGCCGAGTGCCGTCGCCCGCAACCGTCCGACCACGGCCGAAGACGACGAGGCCAGCCGCGTCATCGTCGACATCTCTCGCAAGCGCGTCGTGATCGACGGCGAGTCCGCCGGATTCACCTACAAGGAGTTCGAGCTGCTGCAGTATCTCGTGCTGCGCGAGGGTCGAACCATCGAGCGCAGCGAGCTGGTCTCCTCGCTGTGGAGCGCCGGCGATGCGGATGCTCCGGGCGAGCGGACGATCGACGTCCACGTTCGTCGCCTGCGCGCGAAGCTCGGACGCTATGAGGACATCGTGCGCACCGTGCGCGGTGTCGGCTACCGTTTCGACCGCCACGCCGACGTCGTGATCCGCTACGGCTCGGGTACGCCCTCGCCCGACCGCTTCTGAGCGCGCCCCTTCGTGTCGGCCGTTTCGCGGCGGCCGGTGTCGGAGGTGCGGCGTAGCGTGATCGCATGACCTTCTCGCCGCCTCGGACGCTGCCGCGCAGATCCGTCGTCGAGCGGTCTGTGCGTGTTCCTGCCCGCCGGGAGATGCGATACCGACCACGGCACGACCTCGATCTGATGCGCACGGTCGGGATCCACCGGCGCGGTGGCACTGACCCCACCATGCTCGTCGCGGGCGGAGTGATCTGGCGCGCGCTGCGCACCCCCGCGGGACCCGCCGTCCTGGCATTGCGACAGAACACGGATGGAGTGCTCGTGGCTGCGTGGGGGAGCGGCGCGGCGGAGGCACTCGACACCGTCCCGCGGCTCTGCGGTGCGGAAGATCGTCCCGAGGATTTCGACCCAGGGGTCAATCCGATCATCGCTGAGGCTCACCGACGCCATCCCGGGCTCCGCATCGGCGCCAGCTCGGGCCTCACCGAGGTGATCGTCAGCGCGGTGCTGGAGCAGAAGGTCACCGCCATGCAGGCGTACGGCGCCTGGCGATATCTGATCACGCGATACGGCGAGACGGTGCCGTCTCCCGCGCCGCGGCCGCTGCGCGTGGCGCCCACCTGGGATCAGTGGCGGCGCATTCCGTCGTGGGCCTGGCACCGTGCGGGCGTCGAGCCGCCCCAGTCGCGAACGATCGTCCTGGCCGCATCGCGAGGGTCATCGGTGCTCGACGCGGTGCAGTCAGCGCCCGATGCCGGTGAACGCGAGCGCATCCTCACCTCCCTGGTGGGGATCGGCCCGTGGACGTCTGCGGAGGTGCGGATCCGGGCGTTCGGCGATCCCGATGCGGTCAGCGTCGGCGACTTCCATCTGGCGCACCATGTCGGTCATGCGCTGGCGGGTCAGCGCACGGATGACGCCGGAATGCTGCGCTTGCTCGCGCCGTGGAAGGGGCAGCGGCAGCGGGTGATCCGTCTGATCGGCGCCGCCGGACTCGGGGAGCCGAGGCGAGCGCCGCGACTGCATCCGGAGGATCATCGCGACCGCTGAGCGGCACCACGCAAGGAATATACCGGCGGGTATTGCCGACGGGACGCGGCGGTTCCACACTGGCCTTCGTGCGCATCAGATCGACGCGCGGATGGGAGCCTCATATGTCCACCCTCAACCCCTATCTCTCGTTCCATCAGAACGCGCGCGAGGCTATGGAGTTCTATCAGAGCGTCTTCGGGGGCGACCTGCAGGTGATGACCTTCGCCGATATCGGTGGGATGGGTGTGCCGGAGGACGAGCAGTCGCTGGTGATGCACTCCCAGCTCACCACTTCCGATGGCTTCGTCCTCATGGGCTCCGACACCCCGAGCCACATGGAGTGGGTGGCGCCGGCGGGAGTGTCCGTTTCGGTCTCCGGATCCGACGAGGGGTCGCTCCGCGGATTCTGGAACGGACTGTCCGACGGCGGGACCGTGACGGTGCCGTTGGAGAAGGCCCCCTGGGGCGCCGAGTTCGGCATGCTGATCGACCGCTTCGGAGTCAGCTGGATGGTCTCGATCGACGAGAACTACTGATCCTCACCGCGTTCGTGTGTGATCGGCCGGTGCCCGCGCGGGCACCGGCCGATCGGCGTCTCCGGGCCGTTGTCGGCTCGCCGTCGCAGCAATGTCGGAGGCCCCTTCTACGGTGAAGACATGCGAATCCTGCACACCTCTGACTGGCACATCGGGCGGACCTTCCACGGCAACCCGACCCTGGCCGCGCTCGGTGAGGTGCTGGACGCGCTGGTCGAGCAGGTGCGGGCGAACGACGTCGACGTCGTCATCGTGGCGGGCGATGTGTTCGACTCATCGACACCCGCCGCTGCCGCTTACACGCTGCTTACCGACACGCTGCGCGCTCTGGCCGACACGGGAGCATCCGTCATCGTCACCAGCGGTAACCATGATTCCGCCGCTCGGCTCGGATTCCAGTCCGCGCTCCTGCGCGAGGGCATCCACGTCGTCACCGACCCGCTCGCGCTGGATCTCCCGCTCACCATCCGTGACGAGCACGGCGAGGTGGACTTCTACGGGATTCCGTATCTCGAACCCGCGATCGTGCGCAACACCTGGGAGGGGGCGGATCTGCGGTCCCAGGCGCAGACCATCGGCCACGCGATGTCTCTCGTCCGCGCGTCGATCCAGCGTCGCGGTGTGCGCTCGGTCGCTATTGCACACTGCTTCGCGGTGGGCGTGGAGGCGACGCCGGGCGTCGAACGCGAGGTGCGGCAGGGCAGTCTCGACATGGTGCCGCTGTCTGCTTTCGACGGACCCGACTATGTGGCGCTCGGTCACATCCACGGACGCCAGCAGTTGTCGGATCGCGTGCGGTACAGCGGGGCGCCGCTGCACTACAGCTTCGGAGAGCGCGACAAGCCGCGCGGCTCCTGGCTCGTCGACCTGGATGCGCAGGGGCTCAGGCAGGTGGAGTGGCTGCCGCTGCCCGTGCCACGACGACTGGTCGTGCTGCGAGACACGCTGGACGCGCTGCTGACAGATCCCGCGTATTCCGGTGTGGAAGATGCGTGGGTGTCGGTCGAGTACACCGATCGCACACCGCAGCGCGACACGATGCGCCGGCTCCAGCAGCGCTTCCCGTTCTGCGCGGTCGTGGTTCACGTGCCGCACGGCGCGAAGGTACAGACGACGGCCACGTACCGCGAGCGGCTCCGGGCCGCCACCTCGGACGAGGAGCGTATCGAGGCGTTCCTGGTGCACGTTCGGGCGGAGGAAGGAGCGAGCCCGGCCGAACGTGCGCTGATCCGCGAGATCCTGGACGAGCACGCCCGCGCTGAGGCGCTCGTATGAGGCTTCACCGTCTGGAGATCGAGGGTTTCGGTCCGTTTCGCGAGCGCCAGTACATCGATTTCGATGACTTCGCGGGAGACGGACTCTTCCTCATCTCCGGTCGGACCGGCGCGGGCAAGTCCAGCATTCTGGATGCCATCACCTTCGCGCTCTACGGTTCGATTCCGCGCTACTCCAGCGGCGAGAAGCGCCTGCGCAGCGACCACAGCGCGCCGGAGGAGCCCACCGAGGTGGTGCTGGAGTTCAGCGCGGGCGATCACCGGTATCGGGTGATCCGCAATCCCGAGTATCTGAAACCCAAGCAGCGCGGCGAGGGGATGACAACGCAGGCGGCTGCCGTGCAGCTGGCCCGGTGGGAGGACGGTGGCTGGCAGGGGATGTCAGCACGTGCTCGCGATGTGGGTCATGACCTCGACGAGATCCTGCAGTTGTCGCGTGAGCAGTTCCTGCAGGTGATCCTCCTCGCGCAGAACCGTTTCGCCGAGTTCCTGCTCGCGGGAAACGACGAACGACGCAAGGTGCTGCAGACGCTGTTCGGTACCCGTCGGTTCCAGGATTATGCCGATGCGTTCGAGGTGCGGCGGCGCGCGGCGGAGGCGGAGCTTGCCGGAAGTGTCTCTGTGACGGATGCCCGGCTTGACGCCGCCGAGCGCATCATTCGTGACCTCGGTTTCGACGAGGACCCGGAGGAGGCGCCTGCGAGAGAGGCATCCGGCTCGGGGGCCGGTTCGACAGAGGCAGCTCCCGGAGCCCCTGCCACGGCGGCTTCGGCGGCGGGAGCCCCCAAGCACGATGAGTCCGACGCGGATCCCGCCTTCGGCACAGGGGTCCGGGAGGGCGGCGCGGCGTCCGTTCCAGCAGGTGGGGGCGTTCCGGCAGGTGGGGGCGTTCCGGCAGGCGGGGGCGTCGTCCGGGCGATGCGGCTCAGTCGTCCGGAACGGCTCGACGTCATCCGGGAGGCGCTGCCGCGAGCGGAGTACCGCCGCGACGTCGCCCGCGAGGAGACCCGGCGATTGGTGGCCGAACAGGACAGGCTCGCGAGCGTCGCCGCGGAGCTGGAAGTGCAGCGGCAGGGGCAACGGCGTCGGGACGACGCCCGCGCGCAGCTGGCCGAGGTTGAGGCGGCGGTGCCTGCTCGGGAGCAGGATCGCGCGCGGCTGCTCGCGGCTCAGCGGGCGGAGGAGACGCGGGCGACGTTGGACGCTCTCGTGGTGGCCGAAGGACGCCATCGCGACGCCGCTGCAGCGGTGGACGAGGCACGATCACGCTGGGAACTCGTCGTCGACGACGATCTCGCGGGTGCTGCGGGTGCGGGCGGTGATCTGCCGTCGGAGGCGCGTGATGAGCGCCCCGGAGGTCCGCAGGCCGCGGACAGCCCCCCGGACGATCCGGCGGACGCCGGGGATGGCGCCGGCGATGATCTCACCGGTGTGGGTGCCGGGGAAGTCACGCCGGGTGCCGCCGATATCGCCGCGCTGCGTGCGACGGCATCGCGCGCGTCGGAGCTGCTCGGCGCTCTGGCTCACGCTCATCGACTCGAACAGGACGCCGATCATCTCGCCGCGCAGCAGCGCCAGGCGCACGATGATCTGACGGCGATCGACGAGCGGATCAGGCACGTGACCGTCCGGCTCGCCGAGATTCCCGAAGAGCTGCGCGCACTGACCGATCTCCATACCGAGGCCGTGGCAGCGGCCGCGGCCCAGCCCGCAGCAGTCGCCGAGCAGGAGCGTTTGGAGACGGCCCTCGCCGCCGCGCGTCAGGCCGATGCGATCCGTCCCCGGCTGCGCAGCGCGGAGGAAGCGCAAGCGGCGGCGTCCGACGCTCGCACTCGCACCAGCGCCGCACTCACCGAGTTGATGCGACGCCGACTCGACGGGCACGCCGCCGAGCTCGCTCGCGATCTTCACGACGGAGAAGCCTGCCCGGTGTGCGGCTCGCCAGACCACCCTGCACCGGCAGCGGGTGATGGCGAGGTGATATCGGACGCCGACATCACCTCGGCCGAGAATGCTGCGGAGGCTGCCGCGGCGGCTGCGCAGACCGCAACGGACACCGCGCGGGACGTCCGAGACGCGTATGCCGCGGCCCTCGCTGCGGCCGGCGGCCAGGAGACCGACGCCCTCCAGGAGCTCGTCGCTGCGGCTCGTTCGGCCAGAGAAACGGCCGATGCCGCGCTCTCACGGGCCGCGAACCTCGCCGAGAAGCTCCAGAAGCTCACCGGCGTCCGAGAAGAGCAGGAAGCCGCGCTCGCCGTCCTCACCCGAGAGCGCGCCGACCTGCAGTCGACCCACGACGCCATCACCGAGCGCGTGCGGGCGGCATCGGAGACGATCACGCAGGCGCGCGCCGGTGCGGCCACCGTGGCCGAGCGCATCTCGAGGCTCACCGAGGTCCGAGACGCCGCCGCGGCGCTCGCGGAGGCGCTCGATGACAGCGCGGACCGTCTCGCAGCGCTCGCCGACGCCCGAACGGCGCTCGCCGAGGTGCTGGAGCGTGCGGGCATCGAATCCGCCGAGGAAGCGCGCGCCAACCTCCTGCCTCGAGCGGAGCGTGACCGTCTCGAGGTCGTCCTCAGCACCCATGACGCGACCCTCCGGGATCTGCGCGCCGTCCTGCTCCAGGCGGAGCTCGAGATGCTTCCGGAGGACCCGATCGATCTGACGTCCGCCCAGGATGCCGTCGCCGCGGCCCGTGCGGTCGGCGCGGATGCTGCCGCCGAGGCCGCCCGGGCCGAATCGGCCGTGCAACAGCTGTCGCGCGCAACGAAGGATGCCGAGGATTCCCTGCGGGAGACCGGCGAGGCCGAAGCACGGTGCGCAGTGATCGTTCGGCTCGCGGACACCGTTGCCGGTCGCGAACCCAACACCCGCAAGATGTCCCTGGAGACATTCGTCCTCGCCGCCGAACTGGAGGACATCGTCGCGGCCGCCAACCTTCGGCTCGCCGAGATGTCCTCGGGGCGATACACGCTCGCCCACACCGACGAGCGCGCGGCCCGCAACGCCGCGTCCGGACTGGGCATCGAGGTGGTCGATGCCCATACGGGCCGCTCACGACCCGCGACCTCGCTCTCCGGAGGCGAGACCTTCCTGGCCTCGCTGGCGCTCGCGCTCGGCCTCGCGGAGGTGGTCACCTCGCGTGCGGGTGGCGTGCAGCTGGACACGCTGTTCATCGACGAGGGCTTCGGCTCGCTCGACGTGGAGACGCTCGACGTCGCGATGCGCACTCTGGACGAACTGCGTCAGGGTGGCCGTACCGTCGGCGTGATCAGCCATGTGGAGGCCATGCAGGACCAGATCCCCGCCCGACTGCGCGTGAGCGTGCGAGCGGACGGCTCCAGCGTGGTCTCGCGTGAGGTATCCGCGCCGGTGCTCTGACACCACCTGATCCGCGCGTCGAGCGCGCGCTCGGGAACGAACGATACGGTGAAGGCATGAAGTCTTCGCTCGGAACCTGGATCACCGTGATCGTGGCGGTCGTGATCGCCTGGTTCCTGGTGAATGTGCTGTTCTCCCTGGCCTGGCTGATCGCGAAGATCGCGATCGTGGCGGTCGTAGCGGTCATCGTCTACGGCGTCATCCGCATGGCCACCGCGCGCCGCGACAGCTGACCCGGCGCACGACGAGCGGGTGATGGCCCGGGGCGATCTCGCCGCCATCCGGCGCTCGCGAAGCTCTGCGTGACTCCTCGCGGCGCTGCCAGGGCCACCGGAACGCTTCAACGTCGGTGGCCCGCGGTAGCGTCTGAAGCAGGAGGAAACATGCGAATTGCTGATGGCGGCCGGGTCATCTGGAGCGCGACCGATCTGAAGAAGGCTGCCGACTGCGAATTCGCCTGGGTGCGTGGCATCGACGCGAAGCTCGGGCGCATCGAGGCCGTCGAAGAGCCGGAAGACGCCATGATGCGGCGCGCGATCGATCTCGGTCTGGAGCATGAGAAGCGCGTGCTGGCCGACTACCACCGTCGCTTTCCCGGCGCCGTGGTGGAGATCGACGATGTCAGTCAGGGCGGGGCCGAGGATCGAGAGCTTGCCTTCGCCCGCACGCTGGAAGCACTGCGCGGCTCGGACGCACAGGTGGTGTACCAGGGTGCATTCACCGCTGCCGACTTCATCGGATTCGCCGACTTCATCGTCCGCACCCCCGACGGATGGCTGGTACAGGACACCAAGCTCGCGCGTAGCGCGCGCGTCACCGCGCTGATGCAGCTGGTGGCTTACGTGGACCGACTGGAGGCCGAAGGCGTTCCCATCGCCCCCACGGTCGAGCTGATCCTGGGGACGGGAGAGATCAGCACGCACCGCATCGACGACATCCGCCCCGTGTTCCGGCTGCGTCGTGAGCGGCTGCGGGCCCTCATCGCCGACCGGCAGGTGTCCGCCGGCGCCGCGGTCGATGCCGTCGCGTGGGCCGATGAGCGGGGAGATCTCGGCCTCATCGCGTGTGGTCGCTGCGCCACCTGTGAGTCGGAGTCCATCGCGCATCGCGACCTTCTGCTGGTCGCTGGCATGCGCCCGCAGCAGCGCCGCCGCCTTCGCGCCGCCGGGATCCTCACGATCGATGATCTGGCGGTGGCCGATACCGCCCCCGAGGACATCGCGGCCGACGTGTTCCATGCGCTGCGAATCCAGGCCCAGCTGCAGCTGGCGAGCCCCGCGGGCGTGCCCGTCGCGGGAGTGGACGCGCCCGCGCATCCGGTGCCCACCTGCGAGGTCATCCTGCCCTCCGCCCTCGCGATTCTGCCTCCCGCCGACCCCGGAGACATCTTCTTCGACTTCGAGGGCGATCCGCTCTACACCGAGGGCGCGGGGGAGCAGTGGGGGCTCGACTACCTGTTCGGCTGGGTGGACGACAGCGAGACGTATTCCGCGATCTGGGCGCACGACTTCGCCGCCGAGCGGACGGCGCTGGAGACGTTCCTGCGGACGGTGTCGCTGCTGCGCTCGCAGCACCCGCAGATGCACATCTACCACTACGCGCCGTATGAGCCCACGCACCTCGCGGCCATGGCGGCGCGTCACGGGTTCGGCGAGTCCGAGGTCGACCGGCTGCTCGCCGAGGGCGTCTTCGTGGACCTGTACCCGATCATCAAGCGCGCCGTACGGGTGGGGTCGCGCTCGTACTCCATCAAGAAGCTCGAACCGCTGTACATGGGTGACGAGGTCCGCACGGCGGAGGTGCAGAAGGGCGACGAATCGATCGAGCGGTACGTCGAGGCACGCGCACTCGCGGCCGACGGGCATGAGGCTGCGGCACAGGAGATCCTCGACGACCTCGCCGACTACAACCGGTACGACTGCGTCTCCACCCGACGTCTCCGGGACTGGCTGCGCGTCCGCGCGGCCGAAGCCGGCGTGGAACCGGGCCAGCAGATCGAAGCGGAGACCAACGCCTACCACCCGTCCGAGCGCTCCACCGCGCTGCTGCACGATGCCGAGGCGCTTGCCGCCCGCACGCCGGGCGCGGAGCGCACACCCGAGGAGACCGCTCTACGCCTGGCCGCCGCCGCCATCGACTATCACCCGCGCGAGAGCCGGGCATTCTGGGCAGGGCACTACCTCCGCCTGCGCGAGCCGCTCTCCAGCTGGAACCAGGGTCGGGATGTCCTGACGGTGGACATCGCCCGCTCCTACGTCTCCCAGCCGTGGTACCTGCCCGAGCGAGCGCATTCGCCACAGCGCGAACTGATGCTGCGTGGCGAGATCGCCCCGGGCTCCAGCCTGCGTGAGGGCGCCGAGGTGTTCACCGTCTACGAGCGTCCGGTCCCGTTCCCGGCGCTGAAGTCGTCGCGGTGGATCAACGTGCCCGTCCCCGCACGAATCATCGAGGTGCGTGACGACGGCCTCCTCATCGCCGAACGGGGAATGCCGGAGGTCGAGTGGGAGCGTGCGCCGATCGCGGTGGTCCCCGGCCCGCCGCCGTCCACCAAGAACATCCAGGAGCGCATCGACCTCTGGGCCGACGGTGTGCTGCGCACCGCACCGGCGCTACCGCGTGATGCGGCCGCCGATATCCTGCTGCGGCGCCCGCCACGCACCCGATCCGGACGCCTCACTCCGTCCGCGGGAGACGACGTGTCGGCCATCGTCGCCAGCGTGCGCGATCTCGACTCGAGCTACGTCGCGGTGCAGGGTCCTCCCGGCACCGGGAAGACGTTCGTCGGCTCGCACGTGATCGCGCGACTCGTGGCCGATCATGGCTACCGCATCGGTGTGGTGGCACAGTCGCACGCGGTGGTGGAGAACCTGCTGACCCGCGTGGTCCAGGCGGGTCTCCCCATCGAGCGGGTCGGGAAGGCGACCGCCGACAAGGACGCCGAAGACGAGCGATTCACCCCCATCCAGCGTGACGCCATCGGACAGTTCCGCGAGGAGTTCGATCGCGAGGGCTTCGTGCTCGGCGGTACCGCGTGGGACTTCTGCAATGGACGCCGCGTGCCTCCGGGAAGCCTGGATCTGCTGGTGATCGACGAGGCGGGTCAGTACTCCCTCGCCAACACCATCGCGACCTCCGTGGCAGCACGCGATCTCCTGCTCCTGGGCGACCCGCAGCAGCTGCCGCAGGTGAGCCAGGGTACGCATCCCGAGCCGGTGGACACCTCGGCGCTGGGGTGGGTGATGGACGGCGACGACGTCATCCGCCCCGAGTTCGGCTACTTCCTCGAACACACCTGGCGGATGCGACCCGAAGTCGCGGATGTGGTGTCCGAGCTGTCCTACGAGGGCAGGCTCACCGCAGCCGCCGCCGCACTCGAGCGCACGATCGAGGGGATCGAGCCCGGCGTGCACGCCGTCACCGTGGATCACCGGGGCAACACGTCGCACAGCGAGGCGGAGGCGGCGCGCGTGGTGGAACTCGTCCGGGATCTGATCGGCCGCGCGTTCAATCCGGGCGAGGGTGCTGCCGTGCGTCCGATCGACGCGTCCGACATCATCGTGGTCACCCCCTACAACGCCCAGCAGCAGACCGTGCACGAGGCGCTCGTCGCTGCGGGCTTCGCCGAGACACCCGTCGGCACGGTGGACAAGTTCCAGGGGCAGGAAGCAGCCGTGGCGATCGTCTCGCTGGCCGCCTCAAGCGCCCGTGACGCACCGCGGGGCCTGGAGTTCCTCCTGCTCGAGAATCGCCTCAACGTGGCGATCTCCCGCGCGCAGGTCGCGGCCTACGTCCTATACGCGCCGGGGCTGCTCGACGATCTTCCCCGTACACCGGCGGGTGTCGCGCGCCTTTCCGCCTTCGCGCGCATGGTCGGCGCCGAGCCGGGGGATGACTGACCGCTGAGGCGGCGACGACCGCGCGACGGCCGATGGATCGCCGGCGTCTGTCTCGGGCTGGCCGAGCACTTCAACATCAGTGTCACCCTCGTTCGCATCTTCACCGTGCTGCTGGGCGTTCCGCTCCTCGCGTACGTCGTGGCGTGGGCGCTGATCCCGTCCGAGTGAGCCCCCCGTCAACGCGAATCGCCCCGCTGACGCAGCGGGGCGATTCGCGTAAGAGATCGGTGATCAGACCGTGCCGTAGAGACGGTCTCCTGCGTCGCCGAGGCCGGGGACGATGTAGCCGTTCTCATCGAGACGCTCGTCCAACGCACCGAGCACGAGCGTGACGTCGCGACCGTCGACCTGCTTCTCGATGGCCGCAAGGCCCTCCGGGGCGCCCAGGATGCAGACCGCGGTAACGTCCTGCGCACCCCGCTGGAACAGGAACTCGATGGCCGCGCCGAGCGATCCGCCGGTGGCCAGCATCGGATCGAGGACGAAGCACTGGCGGGCGCTCAGGTCCTCGGGAAGACGCTCGGCGTAGGTCTGCGGCTCGAGGGTCTCCTCGTTGCGCGCCATGCCGAGGAACCCGACCTCCGCGGTCGGGAGCATCGTGGTCATGCCTTCGAGCATGCCGAGGCCGGCGCGCAGGATCGGCACGATGAGTGGTCGCGGCTCCGAGATGCGCACACCCGTGGTCGTGGTGACCGGAGTCTGGATCTCGTAGGGGGTGACGCGGACGTTTCGTGTGGCCTCGTAGGCCAGCAGCGTCATCAGCTCACTGGTGAGCTGACGGAACACGGGCGATGGCGTGTTCTTGTCACGCAGCACCGTGAGCTTGTGGGTGATCAAAGGGTGATCGGCGACGTGAACACGCATGAGGTACAGAATATCCGCTCGCCCCGCCTCACGCTGTGCGATTGGCGGGGATCACCGACGGCCGCGGAAGAAGTCCTGCAGCAGCGCCACGGCGTCCTCGGCACGGACGCCACCCACCACTTCGGCGCGCACGGGCAGGCGTCGGTCACGCAGCACATCGTAGACGGACCCCGCTGCGCCCGCTTTGTCATCCCAGGCGCCGAACACCACGCGCGAGACACGCGCCTGCAACGCGGTGCCCGCGCACATCACGCAGGGCTCCATCGTGACCACCAGCGTGGTGTCCTGCAGGTTCCAGGAGCCGATGGTCTGCGCTGCAGCACGCATCGCGACGACCTCCGCGTGGCCGGTGGGATCGGCGGTCTCCTCGCGGTCGTTGCGCCCGACGCCGAGGATCTCGCCGTCCGCATTCAGCACCACGGCGCCGACGGGAATCTCGCCGGCTGCGGCAGCCTCGGACGCGAGAGCCAGGGCGTGCACCATGGCGGCGTCTTCGGCCGGCGTCGTCAACATCTCAGTGCCCGGAGGCACGCGCCAGATCCGGATCCTCACCCACCGACGGCAACGTGGAACCTCGCCCGGTGAGGCGACGAATCAGCATCACCACGCCGACGATGACGAGACCCACCAGGAGTCCGGCGACGGCGGAGATGGCGGTGTCGACGATCCACACGATCACCCCGCCGAGCGGGGCCAGCGCGTGCTCGACCGCGTGCAGCAGATCGGCCGGCGGGTGGAAGCCCACCTCGCCCAGGTTCACGACCACGAGGTGGCCACCCACCCAGAGCATCGCGACCGTGCCGATGATGCTGATCACGCGGAACACCGCCGGCATGGAGCGGACGATGCGCGTTCCCGTGTGACGGACGCGCTTCTCGTCGCTGCGCACCATCCGCAGGCCGATGTCGTCCAGCTTGACCAGCAGCGCGACGGCGCCGTAGACGACACCGGTCATCAGGAGCGCGATCACGACCAGCGCCGCCAACCGCATCCAGAAGTCGAGGTCGTCGGGGAGGTTCGACAGCGAGATCAGCATGATCTCGGTGGAGAGGATGAGGTCGGTGCGGATCGCGCCCCACACCAGCTTGTTCTCGTTGCGGTCCTCGCCGTGTTCGTCACCGTGGTGACCCACACCGAACCACTCCAGGACCTTCTCGGCCCCCTCGAAGCAGAGGAACGCACCGCCGATGATCAGCAGCCAGGGCAGGATCCACGGCGCGAACTGGGTGAGCAGCAGCGCGATCGGGATGATCACCACGAACTTGTTCGCGATCGAACCCAGCGCGATCTTCCCCACCACCGGCAGCTCGCGCGCCGGCGTGATGCCCTGCACGTACTGCGGGGTGACAGCGGCATCGTCGATCACGACGCCCGCCGACTTCGCGGATGCTTTCAGGGCCGCACTCAGAATGTCATCGACGACTGCCAGCAGACCAACGGACATGAATCCCCCTCGAACGCCGCGCGGTCGTGCGGCGACCCAGCGATTCTATCGGGCCGCGCCCCGAGACGACTCAGTCCGCGGACTTCAGGACGATGACCTCCGTGGGCGGGCCGCCCACGGGAACGTAGTCGATGCGCGACAGCAGCGCCGCACGGAAGTCCTCCGGCTCCTCCAGGTGCGGGCAGTGCCCCACCCCGGGGAAGAGGGCATCGAGCACGTGACCGCCGGCCGCCGTGTACGCGTCGAGCACATCCTTCGTCTGCGTCACCATCGGCTGCGGCGGAGCAGCGTCCTCACCGGGCCAGCCGTCGAGCTCGCCACGACGTCCGCGCACGTTGGAGTCGAAGGCGGATTCGTCGGAGATGATGATGTCGCGACCGCCGTGCACCCAGAGGATCGGTGGTTTCTGCGGCAGATCCACGATGGCGGAGACGTCGAAGTAGCGCGGCGACAGCGCGTTCAGCACACCCGTGGTGCCGGGGGCGAAACCGGGCCAGGAGGGCGATGTGGTCGTGCCGCCCGGGAAGGCGTCGTCTCCCACAGCCGTGGTGAGCATCGACTCGACCCAGACATCCTCGTTGCGCGAGACGTAGCCGGTGGCGAGGAACACGGAGCGGAACACCGAACGCGGTGAGCTCGGCACCTCGGCCGTCTCATCCTCCTCGGCGATGCGCGCGACGAACTCCGGATCAGCCACGCCGGCCCCGGTTCCCGCGGCGTCCTCGTTGATGAGCGAGCCGTCGCGCCGCGTGCCGCCGAAGCCATAGGGGGAGACGGGCGACTCCAGTGTCAGAGACAGCACCGGGTGATCCAGCGCGTACTGCAGCACGACGCCGCCGCCCAGTCCCCAGCCCACCAGGTGCGCCGCGTCAAGCTCCAGCGCCTTCAGCGTCTCGTGCAGGTCGTCCGCGAAGTCGCGAACGCCGCGCGTGGCGTCCACACCCCGTCGCTCCGAGCGTCCGTGGCCGCGCAGGTCTACGGCGATGAGCCGGAGGTCGCGGGGCAGGGCGAGCATCGTCTTCTGCCACATCTCGGCAGATCCGACCACGTTGTGGACGAACACGATCGTGCGATCCGCCGGTGCGTCCACGGCATCGCCGTTGCGCTCAAGCACTCCGACGGCCAGGCGGGGCGTCTGCACCACTCGAGCTGTGATTCCGTCGAAGAGGGTCATGATCTTCCTTTGCTCGCCGCGCTCCACTGCGCGATTGCCATCGGTCCTCCGATGATATGCACGACACCTGGACGGTCGGGGTGCATCGGCTGCGGGTCGCGAGCACAGGAGCATGCGGCGAATGCATGAGCGATCGAGCGAAAGCCTCATGCAGCGGGCGCTGGATCCTGCGTTCGCGCCCGGCCCGCAGGGCTGGGCGGACGTAGGATGACGGGATGAGCGCACCGGTGTCGTCCCAGTCCATCGCGATCCTCGGAGCCGGCTCCATGGGCGGTGCGATCCTCCAGGGGCTCGTCGCCGGCGGCGTGCGCGGCATCAGCGTCACCAACCGCACCGCGGAGAAGGCGTCCGCGCTCGCGGAGCTCGAGGGCGTGCATTCGATCGCACTCGCGGACCAGCCCGACGGCAACCGTGAGGCCGCACGCGGTGCACAGATCGTCGTGGTCGGGGTGAAGCCGGCGATGGTCGCCGACCTCCTTCGCGAGATCGCCGATGATCTGAACGCCGACGCCGTGATCGTGAGTCTCGCGGCCGGCACCACGATCGCCACGATGGAGGCGGCGCTCGGCGGCACTCGTCGGATCCTCCGCGCCATGCCCAACACACCCGCAGTGGTCGGCAAGGCCGTCACGGGTATCGCGGCCAACGCACACGCGACGGCCGAGGACATCGCGGCGGTCCGTCGCCTGTTCGAGTACGTCGGCACCGTCATCGAGACCGATGAGGCGGGCATCGACCCGCTGTCGACGATCTCCGGATCCGGACCCGCCTACGTCTTCCTGCTCATCGAGGAGTTCACGAAGGCGGCCATCGGCAAGGGCTTCAGCGACGCCGACGCCCGCGTGATGGCCGAGCAGACGTTCATCGGCGCTGCAGCGCTGCTGGATGCGACGGGCGAGGATCCCGCCGAGCTGCGCCGTCGGGTCACCAGCCCGAAGGGCACCACCGAGCGGGCGATCGGGGTGCTGCAGGAGGCGCACCTCGACGACGTGTTCGTCCGTGCGACGGATGCCGCGCTGGCGCGCGCGAAGGAGCTCGCGGCCGGGGCTTGAGCCGGGCCCGGGAGCCGCTGTTCCGGGGCGAGGTCTCGGTTCGGGGTGCGCGGGTGTCGATTCCGAGCGCAGGGCCGGATCAGCGGTCCAGGCCCGCGAACCGCTCGATGTCCGAGTTGGTGCCCGACACGATGATCAGGTCGTGGTTGGTGACCACGGTGGCCGCCTCGGCGTAACGGAACGGCTTGCCGGGGCTCTTCACGCCCACCACCGTCACGTTGTATTTGCTGCGGACGCCCGACTCCATGAGGGGCACACCACGGATGAAGCGCGGCGGGTACATCTTGGCCAGCACGAAGTCGTCATCGAAGCGGATGAAGTCGAGCATGCGACCCGACACCAGGTGCGCGACGCGCTCGCCGGCCTCGCGCTCCGGGTAGATCACGTGGTTCGCGCCGACGCGGGCGAGGATCTTGCCGTGCGCCTGGGAGACCGCCTTCGCCCAGATCTGCGGCACCTTGAGGTCGACCAGGTTGGCGGTGATGAGCACCGAGGCCTCGATGGAGGAGCCGACCGCGACGACGGCCACCTGGAAGTCCTGGGCGCCGATCTGCTTCAGCGCCTCGAGGTTGCGCGCGTCGGTCTGCACGGCGTGGGTGACCCGCTCGGACCACTTCTGCACCAGCTCGAGGTTGTCGTCGATGGCGAGCACTTCACGATCCAGTCGGTCCAGCTCACCGGCACAGGCGGCGCCGAAGCGGCCGAGGCCGATCACGAGGACGGGAGCGTCGCTCCGGATCCGTTCAACCAACGATGGGCCTTTCCACGGGCAGCGAGTACAGCTGCGTCTTCGATGACGCGGCGACCGCCGCGGCGAGAGTCACTGTACCAACGCGGCCCATGAACATGGTGGCCGCGAGGACGTACACGCCGGCGTCGGGGAGGTTCTCCGCGATGCCGGTGGACAGCCCCACCGTCGCGAATCCGGAGATCACGTCGAACAGCACGTGCTCGACGGGTGCCTTCGTGATCTGGGTGAGGATGATCGTGGAGGCGGCGACGATGGTCGCACCCCAGGCCACGACCGACAGAGCCACGCGCTGCACGTCGGAGGGGATGCGACGGCCGAAAGCCTGCACACTCGGGCGTCCCTTGGCCTCGGAGAACACCGCGAGGGCGAGCACCGCAAGCGTGGTCACCTTGATGCCACCGGCGGTGGAGGCGGAGCCACCGCCGACGAACATCAGCATCGAGGCGACGAGGAGCGACGATCCGTGCAAGTCGGCCTGGTCCACCACGGAGAAGCCACCCGAACGTGTCATCGCCGACATGAAGAACGCCTGGAACGTGGTGTTTCCGGCATCCATCGACCCGAAGGTGGCGGGGTTGTCGTACTCCAGAATCAGGAACATGGCCGCGCCGGCGAAGAACAGGATCACCGTGGTGATCAGTGTCAGCTTCGCGTGCAGCGACCACTGGCGGTAGTGCCAGCGCTGCTTGGCGAGGGTGAAGATCACAGGGAAGCCGATCGAGCCGAGGAAGACGCCGAGCATCAGCACGAAGAGGATCGCATGGTCGTCGGCGAACGGCGCCAGACCACCGGCGTTCGGGGTGAAGCCGGTGTTCGTGAACGCCATCGCGCCGTAGTACGGCGCCTCCCACAGTGCGATCAGCGGATCGACTCCCGCGATCACCAGCAGGGGGTACAGGATGACGGCCAGACTCACCTCGATGATGAGAGTGGAGACCGCCACCGTGAGCAGCAGTGAGCCGACTTCGCCCAGACGCACGGTCTGCCCCTCGTTCACGGGGCCACCGTGCACACGCAGCGGATTGCTGTCACCGGCGGCGATGAGCTTCGCGCGCAGTCCGAGGCGCTTGGAGATCACCAGACCCAGGATCGACGCGAGCGTCAGCACGCCGAGCGCACCGACCTGCACGCCGATGAACACCAGCGCGTTGCCGAAGGGCGACCAGTGTGAGTCCATGTCCACCGTCGCCAGACCCGTCACGCAGATCGTGGAGACGGCGGTGAAGAGGGCGTCTGCGAGAGACGTCTGCTGGCCGTCGGCGCTGGCGGCGGGCAGCGAGAACAGCACGGTGAACAGCGCGATGAGCGAGACGAAGATCACGACGGCGAATCGAGCAGGCGATTCCGTGGTGGTGTCGCGCAACTTCACGCCCAGTCGCTGGATCCATGATCCCGGCTCCTGAGGTATCAGCCGACGTGCGGACACGCGTGGCATCTGGCTCCCTCTTCCCGATTCCGGCCGTCCGTCATGGTACTCCGGTCTGGTCCTGACTACCCTAAACACATGGCCGACATCTTCGACGTGATCGCCGACAGCACCAGGAGAGAGATTCTCCGACTGTTGTTGGACCGATCAGACGCCCCCGGATACGACGGAACGAGCGTCTCCCAGATCGTCGCTGACCTCGGGATCAGCCAGCCCACCGTGTCGAAGCACCTCAAGGTCCTGCGCGACGCGGGGCTGGTCACCGTCCGCGAGGAGGGCCAGCACCGCTTCTACAGCCTCGACATCGTGCCGATGGAGGCGATCGAGGACTGGCTGATGCCGTTCATCGACGCCCACGACGATCAGGTGATCGCCGCGCTCCCGGAGGGTGCTGTGCACGCGGCGGACTTCGTCGGTCGCACCGCCGCCGCGATCACTCATGCGGTGACGTCGCCGTTCCGCAAGCGGACAGGGCGCTGACGACGGCGGACATGGCGACGGGCGGGGAGCTCAGCTCACCCGCCCGTCACATCGGTCCCGACAACCGCGAGGCTCGCCATCCGATGTCGCGAATTCAGTCCCGTGTCTTCGCGATCGGACCGGATTGGTGCTGTGAAAGGGGAGAACATCGCACCCGTCCGGTCATCGAGTGCTTCTGCGAGCCTCGATGTGAACAAGTAAACGACACGGGTCTGAAACGCGGCGCAGAGCGCCCTATGCGTCTGCTGAGCGTCTGAGCTGTGATCACAATTCCCAGGGTTCACACGAGCCACAGGCGTCACGCTGGACTCGAATGTTTACATCCTTCTCAGGAAAGCCATAGGCTGTGCAGGTTCGGAAGGAGGGGTTTCGTGTCCGATTACTCTGATGTGCGCTTCCTCACGGTGGCAGAGGTCGCCGAGCTCGCGCGCGTGTCGAAGATGACCGTGTACCGCATGGTGCACGCCGGTGAACTGCCGGCCGTTCGGTTCGGCCGCTCCTATCGCGTGCCCGAATCCGCGGTGGCTCAGCTGTTGCAGCGACCCATCTCGGACGTGGGCTGAACGAGTCGACTCCCGGCGTCCTGTAGACTGTCGCGAGGCAATTTTTCATCTGCCCGTTCCCGGGTGAACGCACGTGTTCACCCAGCCCCGATCTAGTGAGGTTTCCGTGGGTTCTGTCATCAAGAAGCGCCGCAAGCGCATGGCGAAGAAGAAGCACCGCAAGCTGCTTCGCAAGACTCGCCACCAGCGCCGCAACAAGAAGTAAGCGGCAAGGCCCGGCGGGCCTGACACCGAGCGCCTGTCTCCGGACGGGCGCTTCGTGTTTCTCTCTGCAGAGATCACGGAGGACGAATGGATCAGTCAACGAAGGCACCGCTGCGCATCCTCGTGGTGGGCGGCGTGGCCGCGGGAATGAGTTTCGCGGCGCGTGCGCGTCGGCTGGATGAAAGCGCTGAGATCGTGGTGTTCGAGCGCGGCCTGCACCCGAGCTTCGCCAACTGCGGTCTGCCCTACTACGTCTCCGGCGAGATCGAGCAGCGCGACGCCCTCCTGGTGCAGACACCGCAGTCCCTGCGCGCGGCGCTGGACATCGATGTGCGCGTGGGGCACGATGTGGTCGCTGTCGACACCACCGCTCGCACGATCACCGTGCGCTCGGCGGCGGGCGAGAGCATCGAGCACTACGACCGACTGATGCTGGCCCCCGGTGCGGCGTCGCTGCGTCCCGAGATCCCTGGCATCGACGCACCGCAGGTGTCGCTGCTGCGCACCGTGGAGGACGCCGTGGCCCTGCGCGAGCGCGCCGGCACGGGACCCGTCGTCGTGGTGGGCGGCGGCTACATCGGTCTGGAGGCGGTGGAGGCCTTCCGCCTCCGTGGGGACGACGTGCACGTGATCCAGCGCGGCGCGCACGTCCTCAGCCGACTGGAGCCGGAGCTGGCGAGCCTCGTCACCGGCGAACTGCAGCGCGGTGGCGTGTCGGTCCACACGGGGGTGACGGTCGCGGCGATCGAGGATCAGGGCGACCAGGCCGAGGTGCTGCTCAGCAACGGGACCCGACTTCCCGCGCGCACGGTGATCATCGCGGCCGGCACCCGTCCGGACACCGATTTTCTGCGGGGCGCGGTCCCGTTGACCTCGGCGGGCTTCATAGCGGTGGATGCGCACGGCGCGACCGCGGTGGACGATGTGTGGGCGGCAGGAGACGCCACCAGCGTCACCGATCCGCTCACGGGTGGCGACCTGGTCGCCGCACTCGCGGGCCCGGCGAATCGCAACGGCCGGCTGATCGCCGACGCCATGCTCACCTCCGGCGCGGCGCGAACGCAGCCGACTCCGCTCGGAACGTCGATCGTGCGCGTGTTCGGGCAGGCCGTCGCCATGACCGGTCGCAACCGTGCCGAGCTTCTCGCTGCCGGCATCGCGCACCACACGCTGCACCTGCACGCCGGGTCGCACGCGGGCTACTTCCCGGGATCCGAACCCGTGCACCTTGTGATCCACTTCGCGGCGGACGACGCTCATGTCGCGACCGGTACGCTGCTCGGCGCGCAGGCGGTGGGCCGCGACGGCATCGACAAGCGCATCGACGTCCTCGCGACGGCGATGCGAGCGGGACTTCACGTCGACGACCTGATCGATCTGGATCTCGCCTACGCCCCGCCCTACGGCAGCGCGAAGGACCCGATCACGATGGCCGGTCTGGTGGGCGACAATGTGCTCACCGGGACCACCGTGCTCTGGTACCCGTGGGATCTGGAGACGGCGCAGCGGGACACTCTGATCCTCGACGTGCGACGCGCGGATGAGCGCGCTCGCGGCTTCCTCGCGGGATCGCTGCACGTGCCGCACACCGAACTGCGCGAACGCATCGACGAGGTGCGGGAGGTGGCTGCCGGCCGCCCGGTGCGTATCCACTGTGCGTCGGGCGTACGCTCGTATCTCGCCCACCGTCAGCTCGTGGCGGCCGGGTTCGACTCCGCGACACTCTCCGGCGGGATGCAGACGCTCCTCGCCTTCCACGGAAAGGGCATCCTCAGCCATGAAGAGCATTGACATCACCGAACTCGAGGGTCGTGGCCTGCCGCTCATCGACGTGCGGGAGACCGACGAGTTCGCGGCCGGACACGTTCCCGGCGCCGTCAACATCCCGATGTCGGAGATCACCGGTCGGCTCGACGAGCTCCCGTCCGGCGCCTTCGATGTGATCTGCCAGGCCGGCGGCCGCTCGGCACGCGTTGTGGAGTACCTCGAGGCGCAGGGCCACGACGCGACCAACATCGACGGCGGTACGGGTGCTTGGATCGCGATGGGCAAGCCTGTCGAGCACTGACTCTCCACATCGTCCGGGGCGGCGAAGCCCGTATGCCTGCAGCGGCATAGGATGAGAGAGTGACCACTCTCACCATCATCGGCAAGCCCGAGTGCCACCTCTGTGATGTGGCTCAGGGGGTCGTCGAGCGGGTTCTTTCGGAGCTTCCCGAGGACGTTGCCGACCGCGTCGAGGTGGTGGAGAAGTCGATCCTCGACGACCCGGCGCTCTACGAACTGTGGTGGGAGAAGATCCCGGTGGTGCTGATCGACGACTCGCTGCACGCGCACTGGCGCGTGGCGGCGGATCGTCTGCAGTCCGCGCTGCTGGACGCCGATCGCGCACACTCCTGACCCTCATCCCCGGAGGACCCATGACCATCCGTCACATCGTCGCCTGGCAGGTCGCTGCCGAGGACGCCGTGCTGAAGGCCGAGCATGCCCGCGGCATCGCGGATCGGCTGCTGGCACTTGAGGGCGTCGTGCCGGAGATCCTCTCGATCTCGGCCGGCCCGGAAGCGCTCTACGAGCAGAACTGGGACGTCGCGGTGGTCGCCGACTTCGCGGACCGTGAGGCGCTGGAGCGGTATCAGATCCACCCGGCGCACCAGGAGGTCGTCGCCTACGTGCGCAGCGTGGTCTCCGGCCGCGTCGCCGTCGACTTCGAGGTCTGACGCTCGGCCACTGCGCCGGGCGCCCAGTCCCTGAGCGCACTTCGTCTCGCTGGCGCCTGCTCAGCAACCGCGGAGCGAGACGAAGTGCTCTCCGAGAGTCAGGCGTCGACTTCGACCACCTCGGCGTCGGCGGCGTTGCGGCGGACGGATTCGATACCGCCCTGAGCGCCGGACTTCGAGGCGTAGCCCTGGCCGCTGGCGATCACCTCGCCGTTGGCGGCCTTGAGACGGAAACGCCACTCGCCGGCCTTGTCCTGGTACAGCTCGAACTTTCCTGCCATGGGGAACCTCCTGGGTCGGGCACCATCCGGGATTTCGGAGGCGTGCGCTGAGGGGAACATAGCGTTGCGGACCGGCTCACCGGATGAGCCCCCAGGCAACGTGACGACGAACGAACTCACGCTTCGCCGAGGGGTCTGCTCGTGACAGGACGATCGGCCAGCCGCACGCCCACCGGTTCGCCGAACTCGGGACGGATTGCGGCGTCGTGCTGCACCCGAACCAGCTCGCCGGCCGCGGTGCGCACCAGCGTGCGTCGGATGCTGCCGAGGAACGTGCTCTCCTGGACCACGCCCTCCGCATCGCCCGCTCCGGCGGGTGCCAGCGAGAGATGCTCCGGGCGCAGGAACACCTCGACCTCGCCGGTCGCAGGCTCCAGCAGCGGCAGATCCCGGCCCCACACGCGGACACGAGCGCCGTCGGCGACCGCGGAAACCACGCTCGAGAGACCGACGAACGCCGCGGTGAAGGCGGTCGCGGGCGCCGAGTACAGCTCTTCCGGCGTACCGATCTGCTCGATGCGTCCCGCGTTCATCACGGCGATCCGATCCGACACCGCCAGCGCCTCCTCCTGGTCGTGCGTCACGAACACCGTGGTGATGCCGAGACGCAGCTGCAGCCGCCGGATCTCGTCGCGCAGCTGCACGCGCACCTTGGCGTCGAGGGCCGACAGCGGCTCATCGAGCAGCAGCACTCGGGGAGCGGTGACCAGCGCTCGCGCGAGAGCAACGCGCTGCTGCTGTCCACCGGACAGCTGGTGAGGGTAGCGATCGGCGAAGCCGCCGAGTCCGACCAGCTCCAGCGCGTCCTGCGCTCGCTGCAGCGCCTCACCTCGGGCGACCTTGCGGCGGCGCAGGCCGTACGCGGTGTTCTCGCGCACGCGCAGGTGGGGGAACAGCGAGTACGCCTGGAACACCATGCCGATGTCGCGCTTGTTGACGGGGACCGCCGACACATCGACCCCGTCCATCAGCACCGATCCGCCGGACGCGTCCTCGAGGCCGGCGAGTACGCGCAGCGCCGTGGTCTTGCCGCAGCCCGACGGTCCGAGCAGCGACACGAACTCGCCCGGTCGGATGCGCAGATCCAGTCCGTGCAGCACGCGGGTGCTGCCGTAGTCCTTCACCACGTTCACCAGATCGACCCGTGTACCGGTGCCGGCATCCGCGAGCAGCAGGTTGTCGCCCGTGGGCGGGAGGTTCAGCGGGGCGTCAGTCATGACCGCACCTTTCGTGAGCGCCCGCGGGCGGCGAAGCCCAGCGCGAGCAGGAGGAGGAAGCAGAACGTGAGGGCCAGCAGTGTGAAGATGGCCGAGGCGTAGGGGTCGATCTTGCCGACCACCACCAGCGCTGTCTGCAGCACCTGGCGGTTGAGGAGAGACGCGATCGTGAACTCGCCGAGCACCACCGCGATCGAGATCAGCGAGGCGGCCAGCAGCCCCGAGCGCAGGTTCGGCACGAGCACGGTGACGAACACCGTGGGCCAGTTCGCGCCGAGCGATCGCGACGCCTCCGTGAGCGTGCGCAGATCCACGGCGTCGATCGACGCCTGGATCGAGCGATACGCGAACGGCAGCACCGTGACCCCGTAGGCGAACGCGAGCGTCCACGCGCCCGTGCCGAGCGTGCGCCCGATCTGGAGGTAGATGGGCGTGAGGCCCACGACCACCACGATGGCCGGGATCGAGATCGGCAGCAGAGCGACGAACTCGAAGACCGCCTTCATCCGCGGGAAGCGCAGATTCACGAGGATCATCGTGGGCGCGAGCAGCACGATAACGATCACGACGGTGACCACCGCGAGGATCAGCGAGTTGCCGAGACCCGTCGTGAGCGGATTCATCACGGACGGGTTGGCGGCGCTGAACAGGTCGATCCAGTGGTCCAGAGTCAGGGCACCATCGGCGTCCTGCAGCGTGTACAGCAGGGTCGACGCCAGGGGGATCGCGAAGATCGCGCCCACGACGATTCCGATGATCCAGCGAGTGGGCAGGGAGGGGCCGATGTCTCCGGCGGCGCGGCTCATCGCTGCCACCTCGCGGCCCGACGCTGCACGAGCGCGTACGCGCACATCACGACGCCGATCACCACGATCATCCCGAACGCGAGCACGCCGGCGAGGTTCTCGCGACCGAGGAGTGTCTCGCTGGTCAGCGCCGTCCGGATCTGCAACGGCACGATCTGCGATCCCTGGCTCGCGAGGGCCGCGGCGGTCGCGTAGGACGAGAACGCGTTGGCGAACAGCAGGAGCGCGCTGGCGAGGAACGACGGTGCCAGCACCGGGACGCCGACGTGCAGCCAGAATCCGGCGCGGGTGCCGCCGAGCGTGAGATTTGCCTCCGCCCAGGACGCGCGCAGCGCGGCGACGGCGGGCATGAACGTGATCACCATGAGGGGCACCTGGAAGTACAGATACGCGGGGATGAGACCGGGGAGAGCGTAGATCCACGCACCGTCCGCGAAGATGTCGATTCCCATCACATCGCGGAGGAATCGAGTCAGCACACCCTGGATTCCGATGGTGGCGATCATCGCGAACGCCAGCATCACGCCGCCGAACTGCGCCAGCACACCGCACGCGGCGTCGACGGTCGTGCGCACGAAACCGGTGGGGGACAGGCCCAGCAGCGCGTAGCAGACGAGGGCGCCCACGATCGCGCCGACCACGGCGGTGAGCAGTGACAGCCAGGTGGAGTTCCCGAAGGTGGCGATGATCACGGGGTCGCCGAGCGCGGCGAAGGAGGCCAGCGTGAACGAGCCATCCTTCGCGAACAGGCCGGACCCGATCGCGATGATGGTGGGCAGCACGAGGAACAGCGCTACATAGACCAGGAACGGCGCGAGCCCGAGACCCGCGAGGGACGAACGGCGAACCCGCCGGCCCGGAGCGCGAAGCTCCGAGTCGGCGGGAACGGTGCCGTGGGAGACGGCGGTCGCGGTCACTGAACCGCAGCCGCCCACTTCTCACCGAGCAGCGTGCCGGCCGCCGTGCTCTGCTCCTCGGTGGGAACGAGCGTGTCCTTCGGCGCTTCCGGCAGCTTGGCTGCCAGGTCGGCGTCGATGGTTCCGGCCTCCGTCATGGCCTCCATGCGCACCGGGCGAGCGCCACCCTTCAGCCACAGGTTCTGTACCTCGTCGCTGTAGAGGAACTCCTGCCACAGGCGAGCCGCGGCGGGGTTCGGGGCGTCCACGTTGATGGCCTGGTTGTAGTACGCGGCGTAGCCGTTACCGGGGAAGACCACGACCTTCCAGTCCTTGTTGTCCTTCGTGTGCGCGGCGTTGAGGTAGTCCCAGTCGAAGACCACGGGCGTCTCGCCGGACGTGACGGTCGCGGTCGTCACGTCGACCTTGAGGAGGTTGCCGGCTGCGTTCAGCTTCGAGAAGAAGTCGATGCCCGCGCTGTAGTCGTCCAGCGTCCCGCCGTTCTGGACGGTAGCCAGACCCACGGCGCCGAACGCGGCACCGGCCTGCGTCGGGTCGCCGTTGAGCGCGACCGCACCCTTGTACTCACTCTTCAGCAAGTCGGTGATCGCGGCCGGGGCGGGAAACTTCTTCGAGTCGTAGCCCACCGACATATACCCGCCATAGTCGCCGACGAACAGGCCCGTCGACTCCTTCAGCGCGTCGGGGATCTCATCCCAGGTCTGCACCTTGTAGGCGGCGAACTGGTCGGTGTTCTGCAGGGCGACGGTGAGACCCAGGTCGAAAACGTCGGGGGCGGTGTCCAGACCCTTGTTGGTCTTCGCAGCCGTGATCTCCTCGGCCGAGGAGACATCGGGCGACTGCTCGGTGACCGTGATCTCGGGGTACTTCGCGGTGAAGGCGTCGATGATCTCACCGTAGTTGGCCCAGTCCCGCGGCAGGGCGATGACGTTGAGCTTTCCCTCCGCCTTGGCGGCGGCCTCCAGGTCGGCCAGGGTGCCGAAGTCGCTGAGGCTGGTGGCGGTGGCGGCGTCGACCGACGACGAGCCGCTCTCAGTGGCACCGGCGGTGCCGGCGGCATCAGCGGTCCCGGAGCACGCCGACAGGGTGAGCGCGGCGATTCCGGCGACCGCGACGCCCACGGCGAGGCGGCGGAACGGACGAATGGTTCGGGTCATTGCTGTGTCCTCTCAAGGCCCGACCGGCGGCAGGGCCTCGATGACGTTATGCATCGAGCATGGCGGCCAATCGTCCGCCCGGTGAACGGCGGATGATCCGCGGGTTTCCGAGCGGGGGCAGGCGCGACCGCCGCTCATCGCCTACGGTGGAAGCACCATGTCGCCACGCACCACCGCCACCGCTGAGACGGTCGATCGCATCCGCCCGAGCATCGTCGACCTCGTGCTCGCCCTCGTCTTCCTGCTGCTCGGCTGGGGCGGCGCCGTGCTGCTGATGGACTACACGAGCCTGCCGACCCCGGCGAACGCGAGCGGTACGCGGCGCCTGGTCGCGCTCGCCACGATGGTCCTGCCGTTCGCGCTGCCACTCGTGTTCTTCCTGATCGGCCTGCTGCGGCGGCGTCAGCGCGGAAACGGGGCGGTCTGGCTCACGATCCTAGGCATCCTGCTGGGCATCCTCGCGGGCGTCGTGGGGCACCTCGCAGGCCTGGGGCTGTCGCTGCTCGGCTGACGTTCTCGCACAGCATCCGTCCAGCCGGTCGCCAGGTGGCCCTCAGTAAGATCGAAGGGTGCCCGCAACCCGTCTCCACCTGGTGCGCCACGGGGAGGTTTTCAACCCCGAGCGCGTGCTCTACGGTCGTCTTCCGGGCTATCGGCTGAGCCAGGCCGGGCGTGCCATGGCGGGTCAGTCGGCCGACTACGTCGCCGGGCTCGACCGCCCAGTGGGTGCCCTCATCTGCTCCCCGCTGCAGCGCACGAAGGAGTCGGCGCAGCCGTTCACCGCGCGCTTCGGTCTCGCGCCGGTGGTGGATGATCGGGTCATTGAGCCGACCAACGCGTTCGAAGGCAAGCGGATGCGTCTCGCTGTGCTCAACCCGCTCAACTGGCGCTACCTGATGCGTCCCTCGGTTCCCAGCTGGGGGGAGCCCTTCACATCGATCGCCGCCCGCATGCGCGCCGCGATGGACGATCTGTGGGATGAGACCGACGACGCCGACGCCGTCATCGTTTCGCACCAGGCGCCCATCTGGATCACGCACCTCTCCGTCGCGGGCGAGAAGCTCGCGCACAACCCGAGCACGCGCCGCTGCGCGCTCTCCTCCGTCACGTCGTTCGAGCGGCATGACGGCGTGTGGACCGAGGTCGGCTACGCCGAACCGGCATCCACCGGATCCGCTGTCGATGTAGGAGCAGTATGACCAGGCGTCGTGTGTTCGCCACCGCCGCTGCCGCGCTCGCGGCCGTGGCTCTCACCTTCTCGCTCTCGGCCTGCACGTCCACGGACGCCGCCACCCAGGCATTCCGCGACGGGCAGAACGCCGGGTACATCGGTGGGGACGGACGCTGGTCGGAGATTCCCGAGGCAGACCGCGGTGAGCCGGTCGACTTCGCCGGAGTCACGCAGGACGGCGACGCGATCTCCAGCGAGGATCTGCGCGGAGATGTCGTGGTGATCAACTTCTGGTACGCCGCGTGCGGTCCCTGCCGAGTCGAGGCTCCCGACCTGGAGAAGATCTACCAGGACCACAAGGACTCGGGCGTCAGCTTCGTCGGCATCAACACCGCCGACCAGGCCGACACCGCGAAGTCGTTCATGAAGACCTACGGGGTCACGTACCCCAGCATCATCGACGCCGGCGACGGCGCAGCCAAGATCGCCTTCGCGCAGACGGTTCCGCTGCAGGCATCGCCGAACACGGTCGTGCTCGACAAGAAGGGTCGCGTCGCCGCCACCATCATCGGTGCGATCGACGGCCCGTCCGTGCTGAACACCTTCGTCACCGAACTCTCCGACGAATCGTGACCGGCTCACCGTCGGCCGTGGAGGTCTCGTGAACGGGCTCGTCGCGAGCGGTGCGCTCTGGGCGGCCCTGCCCGTGGCACTGCTCGCCGGTCTGATCTCCTTCCTGTCGCCGTGCGTGCTCCCGCTGGTCCCGGGCTATCTCGGCTTCCTCGGCGGCTCGATGTCCCGCGGCTCCGAGGCGGGCACGGCTTCACGCGGGCGTCTGCTGCTGGGCGTGCTGCTGTTCGTCCTCGGCTTCACCGCGGTCTTCGTCGTGGTGATCGTGCTCGGCGGCTTCTTCGGCGGCGTCTTCCTGCAGTACCAGGACCTCATCACCCGCATCCTCGGTGTGGTGGTCATCCTCATGGGCCTGGTGTTCATCGGTCAGGTGTCGTTCCTGCAACGCACGGTGAAGATGGACGTGTCCGGAAAGACGGGCCTCATCGGAGCGCCGCTGCTGGGGATCGCCCTCGGCGTCGGGTGGACCCCCTGCATGGGCCCGACTCTTGCCACGATCATCTCGGTCGCGTGGGGACTGGGCGACCCGGGGCGCGCCGCGATCCTCGGTATCGCCTACTCGCTGGGTCTCGGGATCCCGTTCATCCTGCTGGCGCTCGGCCTCGGGTGGGCCTCCAAGTCCGTGGCGTTCATCCGCAAGCACATCCGCGTCGTCAACATCATCGGCGGCGTGCTCCTCATCATCGTCGGCCTTCTCATGGTCCTGGGCGTCTGGACGATGCTCATGACCCGTCTTGGATCAGTGATGTCCAGTGTCATCCTCCCCCTCTGACCCTCGCCCGGGCGGCAAGCCGCGGATCGCGAAGGCCTCCGCGGCCGACGCCACCGATCCGCTTCGCCCGTCGGACTACATCGACAGCGCTCCGGGCGCCGATCGTGAGGACGTCAATGCGCCCGCGCTCGGTCTGATCGGCTGGTTCCGCTGGGCCTGGCGACTGCTGACCAGCATGCGCACCGCGCTGGTGCTGCTGCTGATCCTCGCGATCGCCGCGATTCCCGGGTCGATCTTCCCGCAGCGCAGTGCCGACCCCAATGGTGTCGTGGCGTGGAAGACCAACAACCCGGACATGTTCCCGGTGGCGGACTGGTTCCAGCTCTTCGACGTCTACACGTCGGTGTGGTTCTCGGCGATCTACCTCCTGCTGTTCGTTTCGCTGGTCGGCTGCATCATCCCGCGCATCAAGCACCACGCGAAGGCGCTGCGCTCGCGGCCGCCCCGCACGCCGGCACGTCTGTCGCGACTGGCCGATCATCGCGAGGACGTCTTCGAGGTGCCGGGCGATGCCGCAGCGGAGGCTGAGCACGCCGTGGAGGTGGCCACCGGTCAGCTGCGTTCGGCCGGCTATCGCGTGGAACGGTACGACGGGCGCGGCGCGTTCTCGGTGTCCGCCGAGCGCGGGTACTGGCGGGAGACCGGCAACCTGCTGTTCCATGTGTCGCTCGTGGGCGTGCTGATCTCCGTGGGCCTGGGCGGCGGGTTCTCCTACACCGGGCAGACCGTGATTGTCGAGGGCACCACCTTCGTCAACCAGCTCGTGGACTATTCGTCGATGAACAAGGGCCGCTTCGTCGGCGACGAGGCACTGGTCCCGTACGGGATGACGCTCGACTCGTTCGACGTCACCTACCAGCTGCCCGACAGCAACTCGCCGGGACAGGCCGGTGACTTCGCCGCCAACCTCACCATCACGGCTCCCGGCGACGGCCACAAGGAGAAGCAGACGGTTCGCGTGAACCATCCGCTCGACCTGTGGGGCGATCGGGTGTTCCTGCTGGGCAACGGCTACGCGCCGCACATCACGGTGCGAAACGCGGACGGCGAGGCGATCTTCAGCCAGGCGGTGCCCTTTGTGCCGCAGGAGAACAGCACGATGATGTCGGGCGGTGTGGTGAAGATCACCGACGGACTTCCGGAGCAGGTGGGCCTGCAGGGCTTCTTCTACCCGACTGTCGGAGAGCTCGACACCGGCGCCCTCACCTCGGTGTATCCCGACCTGATCATGCCGACGCTCTCGCTGAACGTGTACGCGGGAGACCTCGGCATCAACGACGGCACCCCGGTGAACGTCTACACGCTGGACGTGTCCAGCATGCGCAACATCGCCGGCCCCAAGGCGGACTTCCCGGCCCTCATCATGAAGCCGGGGGAGACCGTCGACCTGCCGAACGGCTGGGGAACGGTCACGTTCGACAATTTGGATCCCAAGGCGCAGCTGTCGCCCGCCGCGGATCACACCACCGAGTACGAGCACTCCGTTCCGCGCTACGTCTCGCTGCAGATGCACCACGACCCGACGTCGATCTTCGTGCTGATCTTCGCGGTGCTGGCGCTGCTCGGGCTGCTGCTCGCGCTCTTCATCCCGCGTCGGCGCGTGTGGGTGAAGGCCACTCCGAAGGGGGAGCGCGTCACCCTCGAGTACGCGGGTCTCGCTCGAGGTGAGGACCCCCAGCTCGCCGCGGCCGTGGAGGCCATCGCGGACAAACACCAGGCGGCGCTCGCCGAATCCCCCCAGCCGTCGTCCGATTCCGGTCAGAAAGTAGACTGAGCCCATGTCCGCGTCCGATTTCGAGCAGTTCTCCCTCCTGTCGATCTGGACAGCGATCGCGCTCTACGCGCTCGCCCTCCTCGTCTACGCCTTCGACATCGCGCGCCGCGCCCAGCAGGCGGCAGACCGCGTCGACGCCGCCGTGACCGTGCGCGAGAAGGTGCTGGTGGGCGCCGACGGCACCAACCCAGTCACCAGTGGCGGCATCTCGGCCGCTTCCGCTGGATCGGGCGGCAAGCGCAACCTGTACGCGCGCATCGCCACGAGCATCATGTGGCTCGGCCTGCTGTTCCACTTCGCCGGCATCATCCTGCGCGGCCTCGCGATCGGTCACGTGCCGTGGTCGAACCTGTACGAGTTCGCGATGACCGGGACGTTCCTGGTGTCGCTGGTGTACCTCGTCGTGCTGTTCTTCTACGACCTGCGCTACCTCGGGTCGTTCATCTCCCTCATCGTGGTGCTGTTCCTGGCCGGTGCGACCCTGAGCTTCTACGTGAAGGTGGTGCCGCTGGCCGACCCGCTGAAGTCGGTGTGGCTGGTGATCCACGTGTTCGTCGCGACCCTCGCCTGCGCCTTCTTCGCGCTGGCCTGCGGGCTGTCGATCCTGCAGCTGATGCAGGCCCGCCGCGCCGCCAAGAGTGCAGACTCCCGGAAGCGCTCGTTCCTCGACACGATTCCCGACGCCACGCGCCTCGAGGGTCTCGCGTACCGCTTCACGATCGTCGGCTTCATCCTGTGGACCTTCACACTGATCGCCGGATCCATCTGGGCCAACGACGCGTGGGGCCGGTACTGGGGCTTCGACACCAAGGAAGTCTGGACCTTCGTGATCTGGGTGCTGTACGCCGGCTACATCCACGCGCGGGCCACCCGCGGCTGGCGTGGTGCTCGCTCCGCCTGGCTGTCGATCGTCGGCTTCACCGCGGTGCTGTTCAACTTCACCATCGTCAACGTCTTCTTCAAGGGACTGCACGCCTACTCCGGCCTCAGCTGAGATCCGGCACCAGTGAAACCCCGCGCACGTGGGGTTTTGCTGTTTCTGGGGTGCGGGCGTGGCGCGGGCGGGTGGGCAGTACGGGCCGGGTTGGGGCGGTACGGGTCGGCGCGGGGGCCTACGGTGTCGCGAGTGTAGGACATTGTCGCCAAAGGAGGACGTTTCAGCCGAAATCATCCTCGTGTGGCGACATCGTCCTCTTTTGAGGACGTTCCTTGAGCGCAGGTACGCCTCGGAGGGTGGTGCGGGCGGGGCGTTCGGTCTGGCGTCGTGACGCGCCGTGTGTCGGCGTTCCTGGGCCGCACCCGCCTTAAGTCGTTGTGGCGCATCGCGTGGCATGTCGCGAGCGGAGGGCATTGTCGCCGAAGGAGGACGCTTCAGCCGAAGTGATCCTCGTTTGGCGACATCGTCCTCTTTTCGCGACGTGCCCGGAGTCACCCCGCGTCCGTCTCCCGCTTACCCCTCGCTTCCTCTTTCCAATTTCCTATAGGATGCAGAGCAGCGGGGTTGGCCCGCTCCAGCTCGAGGAGATCGCAATGACGCGCTTGTTCAATGACCCGGATGATTTCGCGGCCGATTCGGCGGCGGGGTTCGTGGCGGCTTCCGGCCGGTGGGTGCGGGCCGTCACCGGGGGAGTGGTCCGCTCCACGCGGGGTGCCGAACCCACGGTGTCCGTCGTCATCGGGGGTGGCAGCGGGCACTACCCGGCCTTCGCCGGACTCGTCGGCCCCGGGCTCGCGCACGGCGCCGTGATGGGCAACCTCTTCGCTTCACCGTCCGCGCATCAGGTGCACTCCGTCGCCACGGCAGCGCACGAGGGACGCGGCGTTCTCCTCAGCTACGGCAACTACGCCGGCGATGTCCTGCACTTCACTCAGGCGCAGGAGCGACTGCGGGCCGCGGGTGTCGACTGCCGCACCGTCACCGTCACCGACGACATCTCCAGTGCGCCGATCACCGAGCGCGAGAAGCGGCGCGGCATCGCCGGAGACCTGGTCGTCTTCAAGATCGCCGGTGCCGCAGCGGAAGAGGGCCAGGACCTCGACGGCGTCGAGCGCGTCGCCGCGCGAGCGAACGACCGGACTCGCTCGCTGGGCGTCGCCTTCGGTGGATGCACTCTGCCCGGTGCCGATGAACCGCTGTTCACGGTTCCCGAGGGGCGGATGGCCGTGGGACTCGGCATCCACGGCGAGCCGGGCATCGACGAGGTCGACATCCCCACGGCTGCAGGCCTCGCCGAGCTGTTCGTCTCCTCGCTCCTCGCCGAAGTGCCCGACGACATCGACCTCGCCAACGCGCGCGTGGTGCCGATCCTCAACGGTCTCGGCAGCGTCAAGTACGAAGAGCTCTACGTGGTCTACGCGACCGTCGATCGCCTGCTCACCGAAGCGGGGATCACCGTGATCTCCCCGGAGGTCGGTGAGTTCTGCACCAGCTTCGACATGGCGGGTGCCTCCCTCACGCTGCTGTGGCTGGACGACGAACTTGAGCGGCTGTGGCTCGCAGCCTGCGACACCCCGGCGTTCCGGCGCGGTGCCGTCGAGGGGCGTGTCGCTGTCGACGCGATCGAGGAGGTCGCGGAAGAGATCGTGGTTCCGCCAGCCACCGAGGAGTCGCGTCGTGCCGCCGCGCTCATCACGGACGTATTCGCCGCCATCGCCGACATGCTCGACGCCGAGGCCGAAGAACTGGGGCGGATCGACCGCATCGCCGGAGACGGCGACCACGGCATCGGCATGCAGCGCGGTAGTCGGGCCGCGGCGACGGCCGCCGCAGAGGTGCTGTCGCGAGGCGCGGGCGCACGTACCGTGCTGCACCACGCGGGAGACTCGTGGGCGGACATCGGCGGCGGAACGTCGGGAGCGATCTGGGGCGAGATGCTCGTCGCGCTGGGCGAGTCCTTCGGCGACGACGCTGAGGTCGGAGCCGCCGACGTGGGCGCCGGCGTCGGCCGGATGAAGGACGCGGTGATGTCCTTCGGCAAGGCCAC
Organism: Microbacterium gorillae; assembly: GCF_050990725.1. Lineage (GTDB taxonomy): Bacteria > Actinomycetota > Actinomycetes > Actinomycetales > Microbacteriaceae > Microbacterium > Microbacterium gorillae_A. The sequence continues at coordinate 3,654,932 of NZ_CP158844.1, read as the reverse complement.
GGTCGGCGACAAGACGATGATCGACGCCATCGTGCCGTTCGCCGACGCTCTCGCCGAGCGCCTCGCCGCGGGCGCGAACCTCACCGAGGCGTGGGCACGCGCCTCCGCCACCGCCTCGGCCGCGGCCCAGGCGACCGCGAGCCTTACCGCTCGCCTGGGCCGCGCTCGCGCCCACGGCGACAAGAGCCTCGGCACCCCCGATCCGGGTGCGGTGTCCTTCGCGCTCATCACTCGTACCGTCCTCGACATCCTGCAGAAAGAGAACTGACATGGCACTTCGACTCGTCATCGGATCCGACGACGCCGGCTTCGACTACAAGGAGCGGATCAAGGCCGATCTGCTGAACAACCCGCTGGTGTCGGAGGTGGTGGACGTGGGCGTGGACGCCGATGGCCACACCAACTACCCGACGATCGCGACGACTGCGGCCGAGCGTGTCGCGGCGGGAGACGCGGATCGGGCGATCCTGCTCTGCGGCACCGGCCTGGGCGTCGCCATCGCGGCGAACAAGGTGGCCGGCATCCGGGCCGTCACCGCTCATGACTCGTTCTCGGTCGAGCGCTCGGTGCTCTCCAACGACGCCCAGGTGCTGTGCATGGGGCAGCGGGTGATCGGCATCGAGCTCGCCCGCCGGCTGGCCGCGGAGTGGCTCACCTACACCTTCGACCCGCAGAGCGCGTCCGCCGACAAAGTGCGGGAGATCTGCGCCTACGAAGAGCGCTGAATCGCGATGCTCATCGGCGCGAGCCTGAAGATGTACTTCTCCCACGCGCGGACCGTCGCGTGGGTGTCGGAGGTCGCCGCGCTTGTCGCGGCGCATCCGGCGCGAAGCGCCGTGACGGCATTCGTGATCCCGCAGTACCCCTCTATTCCTGCTGCTCTCGAACGTGCGGGGGACCTGCTCGTGGGGGCGCAGGACGTCGCCGCGGAGGACTCCGGTGCGTTCACGGGTGAGGTATCCGCCGCGGTGCTCGCGGAGCTCGGGTGCCGGTTTGTGGAGGTGGGGCACGCGGAGCGGCGCCGGATGTTCGGAGACACCGACGCTGTCGTCGCGGCGAAGACCCACGCCGCGATTCGCAACGGGCTGGTGCCCATCGTGTGCGTCGGGGAATCGGAGCGGGTCGACGCCGCGAGCGCAGCTAGCGCCTGCATCGAGCAGATCCGTTTCGCCCTCGGCGCAGCTGATGAGGCGGGGGTAGCGGGAGAAGTCGTCATCGCCTACGAACCGCTCTGGGCGATCGGTGCGCCGGCCCCAGCCGGCGACGATCACATTCGCGGCGTGTGCACCCGACTGCGCGCGCACCTCAGCGCGGGAGAGCGTCCCGCGCGCGTCATCTACGGCGGCAGTGCCGGACCCGGGCTCCTCACCCGTATCTCCGACAGCGTGGACGGACTGTTCCTCGGCCGATTCGCGCACGAACCGGGCGCAGTTCGTGACATCCTCGATGAAGTGGGTGCGCTGACGGCGTGATCGCGCCCGGCTCTGGGAGGTACGGATGGTGTCAGCAGGCGACGGTGGTCTGCGCGGACTGGACTCGACGATCGAACGTCGAGGGCTGCGTGACCACGTGTACGACCGCATCCTGCGGCTCCTGCTGAGCGGGGAGGCCGCCCCCGGTGCACGCCTGTCCATCGACACGATCGCCCGCCAGCTCGACGTCTCGCCCACCCCGGTGCGCGAGGCGATGGTGCAGCTGGAGCGCACCGGCCTGGTGACCCGCGAAGCGCTGAAGGGCTACCGCGTTGCTCCGCCCCTGGGCGTTGCCCAGCTGCGTGAGCTGTTCGATGCGCGCATCATGCTGGAATCCCGCGCGGCTCGCCTCGCCACTCCGGCGAGTCCGGCGATGCTCGACGAGCTGCGGGCGGCGGAAGAGACGCACCGCCGGATCGGAGAGCGGGTCATCACGGCGCTGCGCGCCGGAGATACCGATGTGGAACTCACGGCCTCCTACTTCGCCGCCGACGCGGCCTTCCACCGCGTCGTGTTCGATCACTGCGGCAACCGCTACCTCAGCGACATGTCCGAGTCGCTCGGCGCGCAGCTGCACCGCATGCGCCAGTCCGTGCTGCACGGCGTGACCGATGTGCGCGAAGCGATCGCCGAGCACGAGGCCATCGCCGATGCCTTCGCCGGCGATGACCCCGATGCACCCGAACGCCTCATGCAGCACCACATCGAACAGGTGCGGGCGCGCTCCCTCGACCTCGAGCAGGTCTGATTCGTCGTTGACGGCATGCGCACGGTCTCGCCCGAGGCCGTGCGCTTTTCTCGTGCGTGAAAGTCACGGGTTGACGCGTGACCTATTTCCTATAGGATCTACGAAGAGCCGATAACGGTTCGCCATCACGTCAACGGAGTCGTCATGACCGCAACGTCGCACCCCCTCACCAGTCAGAACTGGCCCATCGCTGTCTGCATGCACGGATTCGCTCCGGTCGCCGCCGACGGCACGCGCCTGCACGATGCGTCAGCCGAGACCTGGGACGGGGTCTTCCGTCAGATCGAGCGCCTGGGCTTCACCGCGGTCGAGATCGCCGACAGCCACATCCGCCCTTCGGAGCTGGACCCGGCGCGCCGGGCCGAGCTGAAGCAGATCGCCACCTCCCACGGCGTCGAGCTGATCTCGGTCCACGTGCAGCGTCAGAGCGTCATCGAGCCGGGCAAGGGAGAGCAGAACCTCGCCTACGCGCACCGGGCGATCGATGCCGCAGCCGAACTCGGAATGAGTGTCTTCTCCACCGGTCTGCACCAGCCGTTCAGCGAAGCTCAGCGTCGCGCCCTGTGGTTCTGGACGGCGCAGGGTCCCGTCGACCCCGACGACGCGGAAACACGAGCGCTGGCCGTGCGCCGCCTCCGCGAGCTGGGCGAGCACGCCGCATCCGTGGGCCTGCCGATGGCACTGGAGATGTACGAGGACACTTATCTCGGCACCGCCGACAGCGCCGTGCGACTGATCGAGGAGATCGGTCTGGACAACGTGGGCCTCAACCCCGACATCGGAAACCTCGTGCGTCTGCACCGTCCCATCGAGGACTGGCGGGAGATGCACGAGAAGACCCTGCCGTACGCCAACTACTGGCATGTGAAGAACTACATCCGCGATGAGTCCGCAGACGGCAGCTGGCAGACCGCGGTGCCGACCAGCATGGAGCTCGGGCTCATCAACTACCGCGCGATGGTGGCGCGGGCCCTCGAGCTCGGCTTCCGCGGCCCGTTTCTCATGGAGCAGTACGGCGGGGACAGCCTCGGCGTCTGCGCCACCAACCGCGACTACCTGCGAACGCTTCTGCCCGACTCGGCAGACGCCTGATCCGTTGATCCACAAGGAGAATGACATGACCGAAGAGCGTCCCGTCTACGCGGTGATCGGCAGCGGCTACATGGGTGGTGGCATCGCTCAGATGCTCGCCCTCTCGGGCGCCGATGTGCGCATCGCCGACGTCGACATCGAGATCGCGCGCACCAACCGTGACCGTCTCATCGCCGAGGCGGAACAGTTCACCGCCGACGGCCTGTTTCCGGAGAACGCCGCCGCGGTCATCGCGGAGCGCGTCGTCGCGGCCACCATCGAGGACGCCGTCTCCGGCGCCACCTTCATCGAGGAGGCCGTGCCGGAGAAGATCGAGATCAAGCACGCGACGCTGCGTCGGATCTCAGAGGCCGCGGCACCCGATGCGATCATCGGCAGCAACACGTCCACCATCCTCATCGGCCGCCTGGCCGAAGCGGTGAGCAACCCGGAGCGCTTCCTCGGCGTGCACTTCTCCAACCCGGCTCCCTTCATCCCGGGTGTGGAGCTCATCCCGCACGCGGGAACCGACGAGGCCGTTCTTCCGACGGTGGAGGCGATCGTCGCCGCCACGGGCAAGGAGACCGCGCGCGTGAAGGACGCGACCGGCTTCGTGCTCAACCGCCTGCAGTACGCGCTGTTCCACGAGGCCACCCAGCTGGTCGAGGAGGGCGTCGCCACGCCGGAGGACATCGACACGATCGTGCGCACCACCTTCGGCTTCCGGCTGCCGTTCTTCGGTCCGTTCGCGATCGCTGACATGGCCGGACTCGACGTGTACGCGTTCTGCTACGCGTCGCTGCAGACCGAGTTCCCCGAGCGCTTCGCGACCCCGCCGATCCTAGACGCCCTGGTCTCGGCCGGAAAGCTCGGCACCAAGTCGGGTGCCGGCTTCCTCGACGTCCCCGCCGATCGCACGCCCGAGCTCGTGGCGTACCGCAACAAGGCCTACGTCGCGATGAAGAAGCTCATCGACGAGCTCGGCCCCGCACCCATCCACTCCGCGCAGAACTGAGGCAGCACCATGGCCACTCCTTTTCCCGCTGAGCGCACCGTCATCCTGACGGGTGCCGCGAGCCCCCGCGGCATCGGCCGCGCCACCGCGTTCTACCTCGCCGAGCGCGGATGGAACGTCGGCATCATCGACGTCGACGGCGAGGCAGCCGCACGGACCGCCGCCGAGGTCGCAGAAACGCATGGCGTTCGTGCCGCAGGCGTCGGCGCCAACGTCGCCGACCGCGAGCAGGCCGTCGCCGCCGTCGACGCGCTGGAGGCCGACCTGCCACAGACCGTGGCGCTGGTGAACTTCGCGGGCGTCTCCTCGCCGATCTCGTATCTGGAGGTCACTCCCGAAGAGTGGCACCGCGTGCAGTCCATCAACCTGGAGGGTGTGCACTGGGTCACCCAGCGCGTCGCTCGCACCCTCGTTGAGAACGGTGTCGGTCGACTCGTGGGCATCTCCTCGGTGTCGGCGCAGCGCGGTGGCGGCACGTTCTCGAAGACGCCGTACTCGGCGTCGAAGGCGGGCGTCATCGGCCTCATGCGCTCCATCGCGCGTGAGCTGGGCCCGCTCGGCGTGACGGCCAATGTGATCTCGCCCGGCCCGATCGACACCGACATCATGGGCGGAACCCTCACCGACGAGCGCAAGGCCGCGATGGCTGCAGATGGTGTGCTGCCGCGGATCGGCACCCCCACCGACATCGCCGCCGCGGTCGCCTATCTCATTAGCGAGGACGCCGGATTCGTGACGGGCCAGACCCTGAACGTCGACGGTGGCCTCTACATGCACTGAGGCGTTCGCGCATGCTTCGGTCCTGGTCCAAAAGCCGCATCGCCTTCCTGGTGGTCGGGGTGATCTGCGTGGCCATCGGTCTCGTCATGATCATCCCGGCACTGGGCGGCTGATTCGCACCTTCACGACAACCACTCAAAGGAGAGTTCGTGTCTCATTCAGATTTCGGCCCCGCCACGCGGGCCAACGTCACGGTCGCGCAGGACCTGTTGTCCAGCCCGCACCTGAACAGCGGTATCCGCAAGGCGACCTTCCGCCTCATGCCGATGCTGATCATCCTGTACTTCGTCGCGTTCCTCGACCGCACGAACGTCGGATTCGCCGAGGCCGCCATGGAAGTGGACCGCGGCATCTCGGCCGGTGCCTATGCGCTCGGCGCGGGGATCTTCTTCATCGGCTATGCGATCTTCGAGATCCCCTCGAACCTGCTGCTGGACAAGTTCGGCGCGCGGTTCTGGCTCGCTCGCATCGCCATCACCTGGGGAATCGTCGCCGCAGCGTTCGCCTTCGTGAACGGCGAGACGATGTTCGTCATCCTGCGTTTTCTGCTGGGCGTGACCGAGGCGGGCCTGTTCCCGGGCGTGATCATGTTCCTCGCGCAGTGGTTCCCCAACAAGCGCCGCGTGCAGATGTTCGCGCTGTTCTACCTCGCGCAGCCGTTCTCGCAGATGCTGGGGGCTCCGCTCTCGGGCGGCCTCATCAGCTTCGGCGACCAGGTCACGCCGTGGGCCGGCTGGCAGGTGATGTTCTTCGTCGAGGGCATGATGGCCGTCGCCGCGGGAATCGCGGCGTTCTTCTTCCTCGTCGACTCACCGCAGAAGGCCAAGTTCCTCAACGACGACGAGAAGGCCGCCCTCAAGGAGGTCATGGCGCACGAGGATTCCGTCAAGGAGTCCGACGGCCCGCGTGGCATCGGCGCCGCCCTCATCAGCTGGAAGGTCTGGTACTTCACGGCGATCTACTTCTGCCTGCAAATCGCGGTGTACGGCACGACGTTCTACCTGCCGCAGCAGGTGTCGAGCCTCATCGGCCAGTCGGTGGGGTGGCAGGTGGGCCTCGTCTCCGCCATCCCGTGGGCTGTGGGGCTGTTCGCCTGCTACTACGTGGGCAAGCACGCCACCACGGTCAAGCGTCGTCGCACCTGGGGAGCGCTGTTCTTCCTCATCACAGGTCTCGCGATCCTCGTGTCGGCCTGGGCGGGCGCCAACGGGCAGGGGCTGCTGGGCATCGCGGCCATCACGATCGCCGTCGCCGCATTCCTGTCGACCGGACCTATCACGTGGTCGTTCCCGACGTCGTTCCTCACGGGTGCCGCCGCGGCAGCCGGTATCGGGCTCATCAACTCGCTCGGCAACCTCGGCGGCTTCGTGGCCCCGATCATGCGCACCGGGATCAACGACGCTGTTCCCACGGACAGCGGCGCCTGGGGCGTGGTGTCGCTGGGGGTGTTCGCCTTCGTCGCCGCCGCGATGATGTGGGCCACGCGGTTCTTCAGCGCGAAAGCCGACGCCCTGCTCGTCACGGATCGGGCTCCGGGACACTGACACACGGGCGCGCACCGCAGGGTGCGCGCCCGTACTCTTTCGACAGGAGGAACGCATGTCATCGACGATCGTCTTCATCGGCCTCGGGGCCATCGGGCTGCCCATGGCGGAGAGCATCGCCCGCGCGGGCCTGCCGGTGCTGGGTGTGGAATCGTCATCCGAGGGGCGCGAGCGTGCTGCGACGGCGGGCATCTCGTCCGTGGAGTCTCTCGCGGATGCCGGTCCGCTCAGCACCGTGGTGGTCATGGTGGCCACGGCCGAGCAGCTCAGCACGGTGGTCGAGACCGCGCTGGCCGCCAACTCCGTCGCGGGATCCCGATGGATCGTGATGTCCACCGTGGGATCGGATGCCGTGCACCGAGAGGCGGCGCGTCTCGGTGCAGCCGGCGCGCACGTGATCGATGCGCCAGTGAGCGGCGGCGTCGCTCGTGCGGCGACCGGTGACCTCGCGCTGTTCGTGTCCGGAGCCGACGACGACATCGCCGCCGTGCGTCCGGTGCTGGAGGCGATGGGGTCGCCGCGAGTCGTCGGCGAATCCGTCGGTGACGGACAGTCCGTCAAGGTCGTCAACCAGCATCTCTGCGCCGTGCACGTCGTGGCCGCCGCCGAAGCCCTGGCGCTCACGGAGGCCCTCGGCCTGGACCCCGCATTCGTGTTGGACGTGGTAGGACAGGGTGCCGCGCAGTCCTTCATGCTGGGCGATCGCGGCCCGCGGATGCTGCAGGGGGAGGACGCACCGGTTCGCAGTCAGATCGGCATCTTCGTGAAGGACACCGGGCTGGTGGCCGAAGCCGCCATCGCCGCGGGTATCTCCCTGCCGGTGCTGGAGGCTGCCCGAGGTCGCTTCCTGCGCGCCGATGCCGCAGGGCTGCGCACGCGCGACGACTCCAGCGTGATCGAGACCTACCGTACGGTGGGTGCATGATGAAGACCGTCGTGTTGGATGATGACCCCACCGGCACGCAGTCCGCGTCGGGCGTGACCGTCCTCCTAGAGTTCGATGCCGACCTCATCCGAGATGCGCTGTCGCGGGCGGACAGCGTCTACGTGCAGACCAACTCACGCGCCATCGACGAAGCCGCTGCGGTGAGTCTCGTCTCGGACGTCCGCGATGCCGCGCGCCAGGCGGCGGCGGAGCTCGGCGAGGACGTGCAGTTCGTGCTTCGCGGTGACTCGACCCTGCGCGGACACGTGTTCGCCGAAACCGAGCAGTTCCTCGACGAGGACTCGGTCATCGTGTTCTGCCCCGCGTTTCCCGCGGGCGGCCGTACGACGCTCGACGGCGTTCACCGCGTGCGCATCGGGGATCGGGATCTACCGGCCCACGAGACCGAGTACGCCGAGGACCCGGTGTTCCCGTTCTCCTCCGGCGTTCTCGTCGACTACGTTGCGGAGAAGTCCGGTCGTGTGGCCGTGCCGGTGGACCTGGCGACGGTTCGCTTGGGAGGGGCGGCGCCGGTGATCACGGCAGCGCCCGCGGGGTCTGTGGTGCTGCCGGACGCGCTCGACGATGATGACATCCGTCGGATCGCCGAGGCGATCACTACCGCGCGCGCAGCGGGGCGCTCGGTCGTCGTCCGCAGCGCGGCACCCTTGGCGGCGGCTCTGGCCGGCGTGGAGAGTGACGGTCTGCTGCCCCGACCCCTGGTGCCCGCACCTGTGCCGACGCTCCTGGCGTGCGGCTCCCACACGGCCGGTGCCACCGCACAGCTCGATGCGGTTGCACGCACGTACCGTGCGCCGGTGGTCATCCCGACCGATGACGCCTTCGTCGATCCGGTCGCGGCGGGCCTGGCGGCTGCCGGCCGGGCGCGGGCACAACTTGCCGACACCGGGCTTGCCATCGTCTCGACGGAGCGGCATCGTCGCCCCGAGCACAACACGCTGCGCCACGGCGAGCTCGTGATGCAGGCGCTCACCGTGGCCGTCCGCGACCTGGTGCCGGACGTTGAGGCCGTGGTGGCGAAGGGCGGCATCACCTCGGCCGAGCTCGCGCGCACCGGTGTCGGAGCATCGCGCGCCGCGGTGCGCGGCCAGGTGATTCCCGGCGTCTCGGTCTGGGATCTCGTCTCCGCCGAGGGCGATCCGCGGCTGTATGTGGTGGTGCCGGGCAACGTGGGCGACGCCGCGGCTCTCACCGACGTGCTGGCGGCGCTCGGCCGCTGAGACCGGATCGCTTCCCGTATGGGGCGTGCGGAAAGCCTGTCGAGCGCGAACCCTCCGTCTGCGAGCGGACATTACCGTGCAGGGGATGTCTGTTGCTCAGTGAGGAGATGTCATGATGCTGAACCGGTCGAACCTGGGAATGGCGCTGCTGCTGACGGCGGCGGCCGCGTTCGTGGCCAGCGGCCCGCGCAGCGCACCGTGGACAGTGGTGGTCTCTTCACTCGCGCTGGTCGCCGTCGTTGCGTGGTCTGCACTGCGGGCGCGGAACCAGCCCTCCCTCATCCTGCCGATCGCTGTCGCCTATTGCGTGGCGGCCATCGCCCGGGTTGTGCTGCACCTCGTGCTCGCGGTGTCGTCACCAACGGCGGAGATTCCCCTGACGCTCGCGCCGGTCGAAACCGTCGCCGCCCTGGCGTCGTACGCGGCGTTTGCGGCGCTGATCCTCCTCTGGGCTCGTGCGCCGGAATTCTCCGGCACGATGAGACGACTTCTCGCTCTGGCCTTCACCTGCTGGGTGGTGGGATGGGTGGTGCTGGCGATCACGCCGTTTCCGCTGCTCGGGCGGGCGGGCTGGACCGCGGCCTCATCCGTCGCCGGGGTGCTCGTCGCGTTCTCGCTGGTCCTCCTCGCCGCTGTCAGCCTCACCCGGACCGCAGACGTCCGGGTGGTCCGGGAATCGACCGTGGCGTGAGACGACGAAGCGGCCCGGCAGCTCGTGCCGGGCCGCTTCGTGTGTCAGCGTCAGGCGCCGGCTTGCAGCGCCCGCACCGAGGTGATGCGGCGGCGGGCGATCGAGGCGGTGGTCACCAGGATCGACAGCACGGTCCAGATCACCAGGGCCGTGAGCGCGGCGCCGAAGCCGCCGGCCGGGGTGACCAGCGCGAGCAGACCCTGATACGCGGGGGCCGTCGGCAGGACTCCCGCGATCGCGTCGAGGAAGCCCGGAGTGGTGGACACGACTCCCGTGGCGAAGAACAGCACGCCGACGATCGCGGAGATCCAACGGCCGGCTCCGCCGAACAGGGCGACGAGCGCCTGGTTCACGGCGGCGAACGCAATGCCCGCCAGGGCCGCGACGCCCGCGAACGCGAACCACTCGCCCACGTCGTACTTCGCGACGAACTGCACCACACCGGCGATCAGCACGCCCTGCACGGCACCGATCAGCGCACCCGGGATGAGCGCGCGGAGGGTCAGCACGACCGACGGGCGACGCTCCGCGAGGGTGCGGGCGGTGCGCGCCTGCATCGCGATGTAGGACGCGAGACCGCCGAACCAGAGAGCGAACACGGCGAGCAGCGGGATAGCGGAGTCACCGAACATGTTCGTGCCGCTGCCCTCGGTGACCACCGGATTCGCGACGACGGTGGCCAGGTCGGTGCGCTGCTGGTCGGTGTAGTTCGGGATCTGCTTTACGGCCTCCTGCAGCCCGTCCGCGAGGCCGGCGCTGCCGTCCGCGAGCTGGGTGCTGCCGTCGGCGAGAGTGGTCGTGCCCTCGGCGAGCGTCGTGGCGCCCTCCGCGGTCTGGCCCACGCCATCGCTCAGCGCGGAGGCACCGGAGGCGAGCTGGTCGGCGCCGTCCGCGAGCGCGCTCGTGCCGGAGGCGAGCGAGCCCGCACCGATCTGCGTCTGGCCGAGGCCGAGTGAGAGGCCCGAGGCCCCGTCGGCGAGCTGCTGGATGCCGGAAGCCAGCTGGGACGAGCCCGACGCGAGCGAGGACGCTCCGGTCGCGGTGGCATCCACACCGTCGGCCACCGAGGCGGCGCCCGAGGCGAGGGTCGCGGCACCCGTGGCGAGCGTCGTGCCGCCCTCACCGAGCGGCGCGGCCTGGTCGATCAGAGTGTCGATGCCCGAGGCGAGTGCGCTGGCACCCTGAGCGAGGTTCGGGGTGCCGTCCGGGCCGGGCGTGGTGTCGATCGCGTCACCGAGCGCGACGAGCTGGTCCGCGATCGTCCCCGGAAGAGCCTGCGCCGTGCCCTGGGCATAGGCCGAGGCCGTGCCGGCTTGCGTAGCGGCGGTGGTTGCGTCTCCTTCGGCGAGCGCGCCGAGAGACTGAGCCTGCTGCGCGAGGGCGATGCAGGAGGCATCGGCCTGTCCGTGGGCTGCCGCGCAGGACTGTGCGGCAGCTCCGAGAGCCTGCGCGGCTTCACCGATCTGCGTTGCGACGGACGCGGTGGTGGCAGCCGCATCGCTCGCGTTCGTGAGCAGTTCGTCGGGAAGCAGTGAGGACGAGCGCATGGTCTCGGCATTGGTGCGGATCTCGTCGGCCAGCGTTTCGACGCCGTCCCGAAGCTGTCCAGCCCCGGCCGAAATCTGCGGAAGTGCGCCGAGCACGGCCGACACTCCGTCCGTGTAGGTCTGCACCCCTCCCGACAGGTCGGAGGCGCCCGTGGCGATGCCGCGGGCACCCGGAGCCAGGACGCTGAGACCTTCGGTCAGCTGCCCGGCGCCCTGCGCCAGACCCTGCGCGCCCGTCGCCGATGCCGCGGCACCGTCGGCGAGCTGTGCCGCGCCGCCGCCGAGCTGGCCGATACCGGACGCCAGCTGACCCGCGCCGTCCGCAAGCTGATGCGTGCCGTCGGCAGCGGTCGCCGCGCCCGACGACAGCTGCTCCGCACCGGTGCCCAGCTGACCGACGCCGTCCGCGAGCGCGGTGGCGCCGTCGGCGAGCTGTCGGGTGCCGTCGGCGCTCTGCTTCGTGCCGTCGGCGAGCTGGGTGGCACCGTCTGCGGCGGTGCCCAGCTGCTCGTTGAGGGTCGTGAAACCGAGGAGCACGTTCTCGAGGTAGTTCTTCGAGAGCATGTCGCCCATGGTGCCGGAGGCGATCGTGGCGATCTGGTTGGTGATCGTGGCGTCGAACACCTTCGCATCCGGCGACGTGGTCACCTCGATCTTCGCCTGCTCCGGGTTGTCGCCCGCGGTGGACGTGGCGGCGGCGGAGAAGTTCTCCGGAATCGTGATGGCCGCGTCGTACGTTCCGTCCGCGAGACCGGATTTCGCGTCATCGGCGTTGGAGATCACCCAGTCGATATTGCTGTCGACCTCGTCGGAGCCCTCCACGAGCCCCGCGGTGAGCTGACGGCCCAGCGGAACGGTCTGCCCGTTGAGCGTGACGGGGGAGTCCTCGTTCACGATGGCGGCGCGGATGTTGTCGAGCCGCTCCGTGGGGTTCCACAGCGCGGCGACCAGCACACCGCCGATCAGCACGGGAAGCAGGATCACCCCGATCACGGTCAGCCAGGTGACCCGGCGCCGGGTGCCGGCTCGTTCGATGGGAAGGGTCATGCGATCACCTCACGGGTGGAGCGGACGGATGCGAGTTCGACGACGACCGGACGCGACCGGTCGGCCCGCAGCAGCACGTCGGAGACAGCGGCGGGATACTGGCCGCCGGAAGCCACGACGGTGAGCGAGTGGCCGGCGCGTGCGGCACGGAGTCCGGCGTCGCGGATGGTGGCGGCGGCCTGCTCGCGTGCGGCGGCGGACAGCGTGTCCAGTCCGTCGATCACGACGAGGCGCGTACCACCCGAGAACGCCGAGCGCAGCGCGCGCAGCGGATCGGCGGCATCGGTCAGCAACGCCACACCCACGTTGGAGCGCACCCACGACGCGCGGGCGGGAAGCAGACGCCCCAGCACCTTCACGATGCCGTGCGTGGGTGCCAGCCGGCCCGCGATCGTGAGCAGCACGGCACGGTCGCCGCTGCCGCTCACCAGCAGGGTGTCGTCGGCCTCCACCTGGAAGCTGACCCCGGCGTAGAGCTCCGCGTCCTCGTCACGGACAGCGAGGTCTTGTGCCGCGATGACCGCGGTGGATTCGGGGGACGGCCACTGCTCGAGCTCCTTCTCGCGCACCACCGCTTCGCCCTCGATATCGAAGTGGGGCAGCAGCCGGTCGAGCCAGCGCGGGAACCACCATGCCTTGTCGCCGAGGAGCGCCATGATGGCGGGGGTCAGCGTCATGCGGATGAGGAAGGCGTCCACCGCGATGCCCACAGCCAAGCCCAGAGCGATCGGTTTGATGGACGAATCTCCCTCGGGCACGAACGCGACGAACACGGCGAACATGATCAGCGCGGCGGCGGTGACCACGCGAGCGGAGGCGGAGAAGCCGCTGCGCACCGATGCGATCGCGATGGCACGATCGGCGCGCCGGAACCTGGTGGCGTGCACGAAGTCCTCGCGCATGCGGGACACCAGGAACACCTCGTAGTCCATCGCGAGACCGAAGAGCACGCCCATGAGGACGATCGGCATGAAGGAGATCACTGGACCGACCTTCGCCACGTGCAGGGCATCGGCCAGCCAGCCCCACTCGAACACCGCGCTCACCACACCGAAGGCGGCGAGCACGCTGAGCAGATATCCGACGGTGGCCTTCAGCGGCACCCAGATGGAGCGGAACACGATCATCAGCAGGATGAACGACAGACCCACCACGAACACGCCGAAGGGGAGAAGTGCCGCACCCAGCTTGTCGGAGATGTCGATGGCGACGGCCGTGAAGCCGGTGACCGACACGTCGATGCCGTAGGTGTCCTTCCACTCGTCATGGTGGGAGCGCAGCTCGCGCACGAGGTCGGCGGTGACGGGGTCGTCGGGAGCGGTGGTCGGGATGACCTGCACGATGCCGGTGTCGGCGGTCATGTTCGGCGTCGCGAGCGGAACCGCCTTCACACCGGGGAGATCACGGATCTCGTCGGCGAGGTCGTTCATCAGTCCGACCGGGTCGGTGGAGGTGACGATGGTGCCGGTGACGATGAGGGGACCGTTGAAGCCGGGGCCGAACTTCTCGGCGACGAGGTCGTAGCTCTGACGGGCCTCGGAGGAGTGCGGGAGGACACCGGCGTTCGGCAGTGCGAGGGCGAGGCTTCCGGACGGGATCGCCACGACGCCGAGTCCCACCACCACGGCCACGGTGGTGATGACAGGGTGGCGAGTGACCAGGCGCACCCAGCGGGCGGAGAACGTGTGGCTGCGCGGGCGCGCCTTGCGCGGCGGACGGCCGGCGACCTTGCCCTTCACGAAACCGAGCAGGGCGGGAGTCAGTGTGATCGCGAGGCACACGCCGATGAGCACCGCACCGGAAGCGGCGATTCCCATCGTGGTGAGGAACGGGACGCCCGCGAAACCGAGGCCGATGAGGGCGATGAGCACGGTGATACCGGCGAACACCACGGCAGAACCCGCGGTTCCGGTGGCCTGCGCGGCGGACTCTTCGGGGTCGGCCCCGGCTCTCACCTGATCCTGATGTCGGGACACGATGAACAGCGAATAGTCGATGCCCACCGCAAGCCCCAGCATCAGCGCCAGCAGCGGTGTGGTGGAGGAGATCGAGGTGAAAAGGGTGGCGATGAAGATGGCCGCCATCGAGATGCCGACGCCGAGGATCGCGGTGATCAGCGGAAGCCCGGCCACCACGAAGGAACGGAACGTGACGATCAACACGAGCAGGGCGATCAGCAGACCGACGCCTTCGGTGATGGAGATGGCGGGAATGGAGACGGCGAACAGATCGCCGCCGAGCAGCACGTCCGACCCGTCCGGCAGTTCGGTGCGCAGGTCGTCGGTGATGCTGGTGAGGTCGTCTTTCGTCTGCTGCGGGACGTCGGTGGCCTGCCCATCGAACTGCAGCTGCACGATCGCCGCCGAGTCGTCGTCCGCGATGAGCCCGTCCACCGTCTCGCCGAACGGATCGGTGACGGCCAGGACACCGTCGAGTTTCTCGAGCTCGGCGATGGTCGCCTCGATCTGCGGCTTGTAGGTCTCGATCGACCCGCTGGGAACCGCGGCGATGAACTGTGCGTTGGTGCCACTCACCTGCGGGAAGGTGCGGGAGAGCTGCTCGAGTCCTGCCTGCGACTCCGTGCCGGGGATCGAGAACGAGTTGTCGGTTCCCTTGTTCAGCATTGCGCCGCCGCCGGCGATGCCCAGCACGAGCAGCCAGGCGACCAGGACCCGCCAGGGGTGACGGTACGACCAGCGGCCGAGGGAGTAGAGCAGGGTCGACACGCGAGAGCCTCCAGCATTCAGGTTCGATACAGTCGTGTATCGGATACAGTTCTGTATCGTAACCCCAATCCGCCACCTGTTTCTGAACGGGGGATGTGAGACTGGGTGTTCGAGAAGGAGATGCATGCGCGACGAGGTCGACGGCCCCAACAACGATGTGACGGGCGAGACGAAGACCGGACGCAGCCGCGGAAACACGCGTGCGCGTCTGTTCGACGCTGCCGCCGAGGTGTTCGGTGAGATCGGCGTCGATGCCGCGTCCGTCGAGATGATCACGGAGCGCGCCGGCTTCACGCGCGGCGCGTTCTACTCGAACTTCGAATCCAAGGACGACCTGTTCTTCGCCCTGGTGTCCACGGTCTCCGACCGCAAGCTGCTCGCCGTCAGCGAGCGCGTGCGCTCGCTGGAGGCCGAGGGCCTGCGTGAAATGTCCGTGGAAGAGCTGCTCGCTCGGATCCTGGACGTGATCGTCGATGAACCGGTGGCCGTCCGTCTGATGAACGAGTTCCGCACGCGCGCGATGCGTGACGAGCGCGCCGCGGAGGCGTATCTCGCCTGGCAGCACGGGATGGAAGAGCGGGTCGAGGGCATCGTCGCCGATATCGCACGGGGGACCGGACTTCAGCTGTCGATGCAGCCGGCCGAACTCGCGCAGATCGTGATGTTCATCTGGGAGGGCACCAGCGTGCAGGCGGTGATCGAGCGGCGTGATCAGGAGGATCTCGCCGATCAGGTGTGCCGGCGCACGGTGGCGATCATCGCGGCGCTGGTGGCGTCACAGACGACGGGCCGCGGCTGACTCGGTCCCCGTGAGGCGGGACTGGCTCAGCCTTCCAGCACGCGGTAGCAGCGGGTGACGCGCTCGCGCCACCACAGCGTTCGCTCGGCATCCGCTGCCAGCCGTGCCAGTGCGTCGGCGTCCGGAACGATGCGTCCGGCGGGAAGGACGCCGTCACGCGGGCGGGCGTCGGCCACGTCGTCGCGAAGCAGGGAGGCGGTGCCCAGACCGCAGTCGAAGTCCAGGTTCGGCAGCGCCGCGGCGAGGGCCGCACCCATGCTGATGCCGATCGCCGAGTCGAGCGCGCTGGACACGACGGCGGGAAGCCCGGCCTTCGCGACCACATCGAGTGCCCGCCGAATCCCGCCGAGCGGCTGGGCCTTGATGACGAGTACGTCCGCGGCCTTCGCTCGCGCCACAGCGATGGGATCGTCCGCCTTGCGCACGCTCTCGTCGGCGGCGATCAAGATGCCCGCGTACTTCACGCGACGGCGGACATCGGCCAGCTCGGCAACGGTGGCGCACGGCTGCTCCACGTACTCCAGGTCAAATTCGGCGAGCGCATGGATCGCGCGCTCCGCCTCGTCCACGTTCCAACCGGCGTTCGCGTCCACGCGGATCCGACCCTCCGGCCCCATCTCGGCGCGGACCGCGCGCACGCGCTCGATGTCATCCGCGAGCGACTGACCTCGTTCCGCCACCTTCACTTTCGCGGTGCGACACCCGTCGAATCGCGCAAGAACATCTGCGACCTCCGTGGCGGGCACGGCGGGCACGGTGGCGTTCACGGCCACGAGGTCCCGGCGCGCCGGGGGAGCTACATGCCAGCCGAAATCCAGCGCCCCTGCCAGCCACGCCGACGCCTCGACGTCGTCATACTCCAGGAACGGCGAGAACTCGGTCCAGCCGGCGGGGCCCTCGAACAGCGCCACCTCCCGCAGGTCCACTCCCCGGAATCGCACCGCCATCGGCAGGGCGACCACGCGCATCGTCTCGAGGACCTCAGCCAGCGGCGGCAGCATCATGCCCCCCATTCTGCCCCCGGCGTCGCACACCGCAACGCCGGTGACGGCGGGGTGCCGAGGTGCGGGTGCGGCGGCGCGCACCGTTGCCCCACCGCCGGTCTCACATTCGGCTGTGTTGGGGCTGTTCTTCTGCTGATACTGAGACCAGTCCGCTGGTTGGTCTCAGGTTCAGCGGTGTTGGGGCTTCTGAGCTGCGGAACCCGAGACCAATCCGACCGGGGGTCTCACATTCGACACCGGCGGCGCTGGAGTGCTGCCGGTGTCGAGCCCAGTGGTGTCGGCAGCCGGGATGGGGTGACCGGACGCGCGGCACGGGAGGGCGCGCAATAGGCTGGAAGTATGAGCGCGCTGCCGAATGTCTCGGACATCTTCGACCCGGAGGCGTGGGTGCTCGCGCCCGGTGCCGCGGACTACACCGACATCACCGCGCACACCTCCGTTGACGGTCGTATCGCCCGCATCGCGTTCGATCGCCCACAGGTGCGCAACGCCTTCCGACCCCACACCGTGGACGAGCTGTACCGGGCGCTCGACATCGCACGCCAGGATCCGCGCATCGGCGTGGTGCTGCTCACCGGCAACGGGCCCTCGGCCAAGGATGGCGGCTGGGCGTTCTGCTCCGGCGGCGACCAGCGCATCCGCGGCCGTGACGGCTACAAGTACTCCGACGACGAGACCGCCGTGCACGACCCAGCCCGAGCCGGACGCCTGCACATCCTCGAGGTGCAGCGCCTGATCCGCTTCATGCCCAAGGTGGTCATCGCGGTGATCCCCGGATGGGCAGCCGGCGGCGGTCACTCACTGCACATCGTCTGCGATCTCTCGATCGCCTCACGCGACCACGGCCGCTTCAAGCAGACCGACGCCGACGTGGGCTCGTTCGATGCCGGCTACGGATCGGCGTACATGGCCCGGCAGGTGGGACAGAAGGTCGCACGCGAGGTGTTCTTCCTCGCCGAGGAGTACTCCGCGCAGCGCGCCTACGAGATGGGTGCCGTGAACCGCGTCGTCGAGCATGCCGACCTGGAGCGTGAGGCCATCGCGATGGCGCGCACCATCCTCGGCAAGTCGCCTACGGCGATCCGCATGCTGAAGTTCGCCTTCAACGCCGTCGATGACGGCATGGTCGGCCAGCAGGTGTTCGCCGGTGAGGCCACGCGGCTCGCTTACGGCACCGACGAGGCCGTGGAAGGGCGCGACAGCTTCCTGGAGAAGCGCGATCCGGACTGGTCGGCCTTCCCGTACCACTACTGATGTCCGCGCTCTTTCTGGACTCCGCCACTCCGGCCGCCGAGGTCGTCACCGCGGTGCGCTGCGCGATGAACGGGACTGGTCCCGTCCTGGCGCTCGGGGCCCCGGTGTCGGGCGACGCCGTGCTCCCCGCCGGCACTATCGCCGTCGTCACGACCTCGGGTTCCAGTGGCATTCCCAAGAGCGTGATCCTGTCGCGGTCGGCGCTGACGGCCTCCGCGATGGCCACTGCCGAACGCCTCGGCGCGGGCGAGTGGATGCTGACGCTCGCACCGACGTACGTCGCCGGCCTGCAGGTGATCGTCCGGTCACTCGTTCAGGGCTACGACCCCGTGATCCTCGACGGACACTTCACTCCCGATGCGTTCGTCGACACGGCGGGGCGGATGCACGCGCAGTCCGCCGGGGCACCGGTGCCGCGCTTCGTGTCGCTCGTCCCGGCACAGCTGCAGACGCTGCTCGACGCCGCGGACGACCCGGCCGTGGCAGGCACGGGGCGCTCGTTTCGGGCCATGCTCGTCGGCGGTCAGGCCGTTGCGCCCGCGCTCCTGGAGCGTGCCCGCGAGGAGAGCTGGCGGATCGTCCGCACGTACGGGTCGACCGAAACGAGCGGCGGGTGCGTGTACGACGGTCGTGCGCTGGACCGGGTGAGTCTGCGTATCGTGGACGGTGAACTCCAGGTAGCGGGTCCGACGCTGGCCGACGGCTACCTCGGGGAGCCGGACCGCACTGACGCCGTGTTCCTCACCGACCCTGATGGCGTGCGCTGGTACCGCACGGGGGACGCCGGTGCCCTGACCGACGACGGAGTGCTCAACATCACCGGACGACTGGACAACGTGATCATCTCGGGTGGGGTGAACGTGTCGCTGGATCGGGTGGAGCGCGTGGTGCGCGGGGTGCCCGGATTCGCAGACGCGGTCGTCGTCGGGGCCCATCATGAGCGATGGGGGCAGGTACCCGTCGTGGTGACTGCTCGCGCCGAGAACGCCGACTCGCTCGCTCGCGTGCGTGATGCGGCGGAGGCTGAGGTCGGCGTCGCGGGGCGTCCGGACCGGATCGTCGTGGTCGCGGAGATTCCCCTCCTCGCCTCCGGCAAGCCGGACCGGCAGGCCCTCGTCCACCTCGTCACGCAGTGACATCCCCCGCGCGGGGGAGGGCGAAGATCCGCGCCGCAGGGGAGGCGAGCGCTGCCCCGCGCGGACGATAGTGGAGTCATGGAGAACATCGCACCGCTCATTGTCATCGCCAGCTCCGTCTTCGCCGCCGGGATGGCGACTTTCGCCGGTGTCATGGCTAAGAAGCAGAACGTCGCCTATCGCGCTCGCCGGGATGCCCGCCGTGCGGCCCGTGCCGAGCGCGCCGCTCAGGGCTGATCCATAGCGCTCGCATCGATGATCTGCGGGGTGCTCGATAAGATCGAGGGTTGTGAGCAGCACCTCGAAGAAGTCCGCAGCATCCCGCGGCCGATCGGGCAACCCGGCCAAGAAGCCGATCGCCCAGGCCACCCCCGCCACGTTTGGCGACTGGGTCGGTGCCGCACGACTGCGGACGCTGCCACTCGCCATCGCCCCCGTCGTGATCGGCTCCGGCGCAGCAAAGCTCGCCGCGTTCGAGTTTCACTGGGTGATCGCCCTCGCGTGTCTGGCCGTGGCCGTCCTATTGCAGATCGGTGTGAACTACGCCAACGACTACAGCGACGGCATCCGCGGGACGGACGACTTCCGCGTCGGACCCGCGCGACTGACCGGCGCGGGCAAGGCGAAGCCGCGCACGGTGCTGATCGTCTCGCTCACCTTCTTCGCGCTCGCGGCCCTCGCCGGCCTCGCGATCGTGATCCGTACCCAGCAGTGGTGGCTGCTCGCCGTGGGAGCGGTGTGCATCGTCGCCGCCTGGTTCTACACCGGCGGCAAGCGCCCCTACGGCTATGCGGGCCTCGGAGAGCTCTTCGTCTTCGTGTTCTTTGGGCTGGTCGCGACTCTCGGCACCACCTGGGTGCAGGCGCTCCTACTGCCTCAGGAAGCCTGGTTCGGTGCCGTCGCGGCGGGCTTCCTCGCCTGCGCGGTGCTGCTTGCCAACAACCTGCGAGACATCGACCAGGATCGCCTTGCCGGCAAGCGCACCTTGACCGTCCGCATCGGCAAGCGTGCCACCCAGGTCTTGTTCACGGTGCTGATCGTGCTGGCGCTTCTCATCGCGGCATTCCTCGCGCTGTTCTACCCGATCGCCTGGCTGGCGCTCATGTCGCTGCTCGCATCGGGTCCCGCGATCGTCATCGTGTGGACGTACCGCAAGCCCGGCGAGCTCGTCATCGCGCTCGCGCTGGTGTCGCTCTCGGCCCTCATCTACGCGGGCGCGCTGTTCTGGGCCTTCTGGGGCATCCCCGCAGCTGCAGCCTGATCCCTCCCGCGGACCGGGCGACCGCGGTGCGGCGCGCCCTGTCCGTCTCCGATCTCACGGATCCGACCCACTCCGGCCGCGCGCGATCCGTGCGCTAGGGTGGCGCGATGAGCGACTGGGCTGAGCTGCTGAGCGCCGACGAACTGAGGACGAACCCGCCCGCCTCGGAGGATGTCATCCGCCGCGCCGAAGGGCAACTCGGTCGTCCCCTCCCGGCGGACTTCCGTCAGTTCCTGCTGTCATCTGATGGGTACGGCGGTCCCGTGGGCGATCAGGGCTTCGACGCCTATCTGTGGAGCGCAGACGAGATCGCGTCCGGCGGGTACGAGGGCCCGGAGGAAGCCGGCGTGATCCTCATCGGATCCAACGGCGGTCCGACTGGCTACGGGTTCCTGCCGACGGAGGCGAACCGATTCGTGTCGATCCCGCTGGCGTCGTCCGATCCGGACGAGATCCGAGTCCTGGGCGATTCGTTCGTTGATTTCCTCCGCGCGATTGCCGACGGCGAAGGCTACTGAGACCGCAACGCAGCTTCTGCCCCGCCGAGACGCGGATCCACTCGGCGACATCTGTTACCAAGGTGCGGCATAACTCACGTCCTCGGGCCGATGCACGCGTGCGCCGGGGCCGCCTCAGCGCCGTCGCGAGTTCATGATTGTGCGCCCAATGCATGAGCCATTCGGCGTATGCCTCATGGTTTCGGCGCATGTTCATGAGTCCGCGCCACTCGCCGGTCCCGGCGCATGAAGCAACGCCCCGGAGCGTCGTTGCGCCGAACGTCAGTCCTCGGTGAGCTGATCCTCGATGTCCTCGTCAGCCACATCCCGCTTGCGGGAACGTGCGCCCATGTTCGCGGTGGCCGCGCTGAGCGGACGTCGCAGGAACAGGATCGACAGGCTCACACCGATCAGCGCCGCGAAGATGGCGGACAGCCAGTACCACTCGCGCAGGATCGGGAACAGCATCATGATGCCGAACGGCACCAGGAACGCCAGCAGCCGCAGCACCGTGTACGTCAGGAGAGGAGGCAGCTTCAC
This sequence comes from Microbacterium gorillae, assembly GCF_050990725.1. Classification (GTDB taxonomy): domain Bacteria; phylum Actinomycetota; class Actinomycetes; order Actinomycetales; family Microbacteriaceae; genus Microbacterium; species Microbacterium gorillae_A. Next base: position 3,633,634 of record NZ_CP158844.1, on the reverse strand, counting down.
CCCGACAGTCTAGAGGCGAAGGCTGAGCAGGCCCCCAGCCCGCTCACCGCCAGACCTGCCTAGGATGGAGTCGTGGCACGCCTCATTCCCATCGTCGTGGTCGCTGCGGTCCTGTTCTGGGTCATCAGCGTGGTCGACTGCGCGCTGCAGCCACCGGTCCGTCATCGCGGAGTCTCCAAGCCCGTCTGGATCGTCATCGTTCTGCTGCTGCCTGTCATCGGTGGGGTGCTGTGGTTCTGGATCGGACGCGGTCGCCCTGCTGTCGCTCCGGTCGCCAATCGTGCGCCCGACGACGACCCGAACTTCCTCGGGACCATCGGCGGCATGACCGCGGCCGAGCGTGCTGAGCAGGATGAGCGCATCCGCCGCCTGGAGGAGGAGCTCGCTCGCCTCGACGCCGAAGAGGCGCAGGCGAAGCCGAACGAGACGCCCAACGATCCGGACACTCCCACGCCCGACGGCGACGACGACTCCCGCGGACGCTCTGGCGCCCGCGGCTGACATGCCCGACGAACCCCGCGCAGCGGCCTCGCCCGCCATGGCGGCCATGGCCGCGCTGCTCGATGAACTCGTCGTCGCGGGACTCCAGCACATCGTGCTGTGCCCGGGATCCCGGTCGCAGGCACTGGCTCTGCTGGCGGCGGATCTGGAGCGAAACGGACGCGTGCGCCTGCACGTACGGGTGGACGAGCGCTCGGCGGGATTCCTTGCCCTCGGCATCGGCAGGGAGAGCGGGCGGCCCGCTGCCGTCATCGTGACCAGCGGGACAGCGGTCGGCAACCTGCTGCCGGCCACGATGGAAGCCCACCACGCCGGTGTCCCGCTCCTGCTGCTGACGGCCGATCGTCCCGACGAACTGCGCGGCGTGGGAGCCAATCAGGCGACCATCCAGCCCGGCATCTTCTCCGCCTTCGTTCGCTTCGAAGCCGACGCCGCCGTTCCCGCTGACGCTGGAGTCGCCGACCCCTATCGCGAACTGGCACGGACGGCATGGCAGGCGGCCGTCGGTCCTCCGGCCGGAGCGGTACACCTCAACCTGCCGGTGCGCGAGCCGCTGGCCGGAGCATTCCCGGAGTGGTGGTCGGCTCTCGCCCGTACGGGCGCAGCGGCATCGGACGCGCCCGTGATGTTGAAGGCGGCGGATTCGAGTGCTTCTGGTACGCCCGGCACTGCTGCGGACCCGGATGACGCTGTCGCATCGGGCACCGCTGCTCCGTCGCACTCGTCACCTGCGAGCGCTGTCGTCACCGACGTCTCCGGGGTAGACCCGCTCGGCTGGAACCGTCCCGCCGTGACGGTGCTGGTCGCGGGAGCGGATGCCGGGCCGGAGGCGGCTGCGCTCGCCGAGGATCGTGGGTGGCCGCTGATCGCAGAGATCGTGAGCGGTGCGCGCCTCGGCCTGAACGTCGTGCCCGCGTACCGTGCGGCACTGCGCACCCCGGAACTCGCGGACACGATCCAGCGCGTCGCCGTCCTCGGTCACCCCACGCTGTCGCGGGAGGTCGCCCGGTTGCTGTCGCGCACCGACATCGACATCGTCGCCGTGCCGGCGACGGGCGAGCGGCTGAACCTCAACCGCCGCACCCGCGCCACCACGATCAGCGCGCTCCATGACGCCGCGCGCGGGGACGACGATTGGCGAGCGCGCTGGCTGCGCGATCCCGACGCACCGATGGCGGGCGCTGGAATCACCCGAGCAGACCTGGTGCGCGCCGTGTGGCAGGCCAGTGAGCCGACCGACCGCGTGCTGTTCGGATCGTCCCGACTCGTCCGCGTGGCCGACGAAGTGCTGGAGCCCCGGGCGGTGCGTGTGCATGCGAACCGGGGGCTGGCGGGAATCGACGGCACCATCGCCACGGCCATCGGCATCGACGCCGCGGCGAGAGACGGCGTCACCCGAGTGATCCTGGGCGATCTCACCCTCCTCCACGATGCGGGATCGCTTCTGGTCCCGGCGGACGAACCCGACCCCCGCGTGCAGCTCGTGGTGGGCAACGACGGCGGCGGCACCATCTTCGACACGCTCGAGGTGGCGGGCGTCGCGACACCCGAGGCGTTCCGCCGGGTGCAGTACACGCCGCAAGACGTGGATCTCGCCGGCCTCGCCCATGCCTACGGGTGGGAGCACGTGCGGGTCACCAGGCCGGAGGATCTCGCCGCAGCGTTGGGTCCCGCGGGCATCCGCCGCATCATCGAGGTCCCGCTGGATCGCTGACGCTTGTTCACCGGCATGTCGAAGGCCCATGCCAGAATGTCGCCATGTCGAAGACGCCCCCCGGATCCTGGTCCCGCCCTGCTGCTGACGCCCTGCGTGTTCGAGACGGATTCCGACTGGCCGATCTCGATCCGCGGTCCACACCCGGATACGAGGGCGACAAGGAAACCGGGCGTTTCGAGCTCACCAGCGGTGTCGCCCGGCTGAGCGATCTGCAGGAGCGGCTGTTCGCCTCCAGTCGCACGGGCGATGCTCACGACAGCGTGCTCCTGGTGCTGCAGGCCATGGACTCGGCGGGCAAGGGCGGCATCGTCCGCCACGTCGTCGGGGGTGTCGATCCGCAGGGCGTCTCGCTGGCGTCGTTCAAGAAGCCCACGCCGGAAGAGCTGGAGCACGACTTCCTCTGGCGTATCGAGAAGCGACTTCCCGGGCCCGGCTTCATCGGAGTCTTCGACCGGTCGCACTACGAGGACGTGCTGATCGGTCGGGTGCGCAAGCTCGCATCGGCGGAAGAGATCGAGCGCCGCTACGACGCCATCGTCGACTTCGAGAGCCGGGTGGCAGCCGCCGGGACCCGGATCATCAAGGTCATGTTGCACATCTCATCGGACGAGCAGAAGGTGCGGCTGATGGAGCGCCTCGAGCGTCCCGACAAGCACTGGAAGTACAACCCCGGTGACGTGGACGAGCGCGTCCTGTGGCCCGACTACATGGACGCCTACCAGCAGGTCTTCGATCGCACGTCGACGGACGTCGCGCCGTGGTTCGTCGTTCCCGCCAATCGCAAGTGGTTCGCTCGTCTCGCGGTACAGGAGCTGCTGATCACGATGCTCGCGGATATCGCGCCCGCCTGGCCGAAGGCGGACTACGACGTGGACGCGGAGATGGAGCGGCTCGCGGCGAGCTGATCAACGCAGGGAATCGATCGAGCGCCACTGCCGGCCGGATCCGAGCACCACGATCGTGACGAGGTAGGCGGCACCGCCGACGAGGTAGGCGGCTGCCAGACCCAGCAGGTCGACACCGGCTCCGGCCAGCAGGGTGCCGATCGGCATGCCGGCCGCGACGCCGGTACTCAGCGCGCCGAGGGCACGAGCGCGGATCGTCGGAGGAATCACGCGCAGCAGGGCCGTGTCCAGGATCGGGTTCAGCGGGCCCGCCAGCAGACCTGCCGCTGCGATCCCACCGAGCAGAACGGGCAGGGGCGGCTGCAGCGCGAAGAGGGCGAAGATCCCGGGACCGGTGAGGATGAAGAGGGTGACGATGACGGTCCGCCTCGGCCAGCGCGCCGGGATCAGCGGTGAAAGGGCGGCACCGATGAGCGCACCGCCGGCGAAGAACGCGGTCATTGCGCCGTAGGCGGCGCCATCGGGGGAGTAGGTCGTGGCCGCGATCGGATTGAGCACGGAGAACGCGGCGACGTCCAGCAGATTCGTGATGATCAGCAGCCCCACCATCGCGCGCGCGACGGGTGTGGTCCACACGAACCGGATTCCGGCCGTGATCCCGCGCCACCCCAACCCGGCGTCGTCCGGCGTCGCGTCGGTGTGGTCCAGCGCCATCACCGGAACGAAGAGAGCCGTGACCACCACCGCGACGGCGAAGAGGGCGGCGTTGACCAGAAGCGTGGAGCCCGCGCCGACGACCGCAATGAGGCCACCCGCTGCCGCCGCGCCGAGCATCATGCTCATCCGGGACACCGTTGCGTCCACGGCCGTCGACTTCTCGAGGCTGAGCCCCGCCAGCACGCTGAGTTCCGGCAGCTGGCTCGCTCGCGCCGCCCGCCCGGGTGCATCGAGCAGATTCGAGAGGAACACCAGCGCGAGCAGCAGCCAGAACGGCAGCGCGTCCACGGCAAGCAAGAGCGCAATGGCAGCAATCGTCAGGCCGCTGGCGATGTCGGCGATGATGCTCGCACGGCGGAATCCGAGTCGGTCCACCACGACGCCACCGAGCACGCCGCCGAGCAGGAGGGGCGCCGTCGCGGCCGTCCCCGCGAGCCCTGTGGCCCACGCGGATCCGGTGGTCTGCAACACGATGAGGGGGATCGCGATCGTGGTGATCGCGTTGCCGAGCTGGGAGAGCGCGCCCGCGGCGAAAAGCGCAACGAGCGGACCGCGACGCCGGACAGTGGCGATGGTCATGTCACCGTCTCCCGAATGTGGCGTAGATGAAGCGCACGGGTCGCACCTCCGCCTCGTCTCGACGCTCGAATCCGCGTCGTGACCACCGGGCGGCGAGCTCCTCCACCTCCTGGCGGAACTCACGCGCTTCGGCCGCGGTGAGCCAGGAGACCGTGTCGCCGAGCGTGGCCGCTTCGATCCACTCGGCCGCATCCCCCGCCTCGCGGTCCAGATGATCGAGCAGTTCGGCCTCATACGACTGCACGATCGTGCGCCGGAACGCCCAACTGGCCTCTCGCTGATCGTCATCGGCCTGCCGCTCGGAGGTGTCGTACTGCGTGATATCGGCGGTGGCGCGCCACCAGCGCTCTCGCCCATCGCGCGCCAGCTCAGGGGCCGGTGCGACGAATCCGTGTGCCGCCAGCGTGGTCAGGTGGTAGCTGATCGACCCCGGAGCGGCCGCGAGCGCGGTGGCGAGAGCGCCCACGGTCATGGCTCCCGTGGTGCGCAGCTCACCGATGATCTTCAGGCGGAGAGGGTGTGCCAGAGCTCGCAGCGCGGAGGGATCGTTCACCTGGATCGTGTCGGTCATAGGGCGAGCATAATCTCACAACAGTCATTGCACAACGGTTCTTGTGAATATCTCGATGAAGATTCTCACGGCGGACCGCGCCGGCATCGTCGTGGCAGGGGAGAAGCTCACCTTCGCGCTCACACGCGAGGACTGACGCTTCTCCTTCAGGCGAGCGCCTCCACGATCGGGCGGAACTTGACGCGCGTCTCCAGCATCTCCTTCTCCGGATCCGACTCCGCGACGATGCCGGCCCCGGCGTGAGCGGTGAGCGCGAACGATCCGTCTTCGTTCGTCGCCACCTGGACGCATCGCAGCGCGATGGCCCACTCTCCGTCGCCGTCCGCGTCGATCCACCCCACGGGACCCGCATAACGGCCCCGATCCGAGGGCTCCAGCTGCGCGATGAGGTCCATAGCGGTGCGCGTCGGCGTCCCCGCGACCGCAGCGGTGGGATGCACGGCGCCGACCAGATCCAGACTTGATGCCGCGTCGGACAGGCTGCCCTCGACATCCGTGGCCAAGTGCCAGACGTTGGGGAGTTTGAGCGTGAAAGGCTCCTCGCCCGCCACCAGTGCTGCCGTGTGGGGCTCGAGAGCGCTCAGCAGGCTGCGCACCGCGAAGCCATGCTCGTCCTGATCCTTCGCGCTGGTGCGCAGAGCGATCGCCGCGGCGTTGTCAGAGTCGGTGTCGGCTCCGCGAGCGATGGTCCCCGCCAGCACCCGGGCGGTCACGGTGCCGTGCGAGACCGTGACGAGCGTCTCCGGGCTCGCGCCGATGATGCCGTCGACGGCATAGGTCCAGGTGTCAGGATAGGCATCGTGCAGTTCGCGGGCGAGTCGGCGCAGATCCGCGCCCGCCGGGGCTGAGCCGACGAGATCGCGGGCCAGGACGACTTTGCCCACCTGTCCGGCGGCGATCGCCTCGAGTCCGGCGGAAACCGCCGCCTGATACCCGGCCGGATCCAACGTGCCCGGCCCCAGCGTCGCGGACCAGTACGGCCCCCACGGGATCGAGGGCGGCGGGCCGGCTGTACCGATCGTCGTCAGCCAGGTGTCCGTGCCGCGTCGTCCGATGATGGCCTGCGGCACCGTCAGGGTGGAGGGCAACGTCGAGCGGTCGTCGAAAGCGAGGGCCCCGAAGGCGACCAGCCCGCTGCCGACGACGCCGACGGTGTCGTCGATCGTGGCTGCGGCCGCCAGCTCTCGCCAGCGCTCCGCGAGCCGTGCGGCGCGGTCCGAACCCTTCTCAGACAGCACCACGACGGGCACTCCCACACCGATCAGCGCGTCGCCCCGCCGCATCCACACCAGCGGCGCGGCCGGGTCGGTGGCGGCGAGGAGATCGTCGGGAGAATCGATGTGCCGGGTCGTGACCACCAGGCGCGGAACGGGCGATTCGATCACGTCCCCAGCCTAGATCTTGCGGGCTGGGTGGATGACGGACGCCCTCTCTAGACTGCGGACATGGAGCGAACTGCGGGAATGCCGGTGCGGATGCTGTGGCAGAAGTGGAACGGCGCACCGCACTGGGAGCATGACTGCATCTACCTCGGCTCCGATCAGTGGGGCGACTGGGTGGGGCAAGACGTGGGATGGCGCAGTGAGCGTCCCGGTGCATCGATGCCCGCACGCTCGCGCACGCTGAGCCTCATCCCGCCATCGGGAGATCACGTGCCCACCTTCAACGCCCCACCGCGCAGCTACGCGATCTACATCGACATGGCGTGGGACGTGCGGTGGGACGGCATCGACGTCGTCCGCGGCATCGACATGGATCTCGACGTCATCCGCGCGCGCGACGAGCGCGGCACCTGGATCGACGATGAAGACGAATGGGAAGAACACCGGGTCCGCTACGCCTACCCGGCCGACATCGTCCAGGAGCTGGAGGCGCGCACCGCCGCGATCGCCGCCGACGTGCGTGCCGCGCGAGCCCCCTATGACGACGCCACGATCGATTTCTGGCACCGACGTCTCGACGAGGTGCGCGCGTCGACGAGCACGGCGGACGATCGGCTCGGCGGCCCGGACGCTCTGTCCGGTGCCGCGAGCGCTCCCGAATGAGACTCGGAAGATGACAACCCAGACCAGCCCCGTGCCGACGGTTCGCGGCATCGCCTCACCCGCATCGACGCGCCCCATCGGACGAGCGCGCGGGTTGGCCGCGCTCGTCGCGATGGCCGTCACCAGCTTCATCCTCATCACCGCCGAGTTCCTCCCGGGCGGTCTGCTTACGCTCATCGCCTCCGATCTCGGCGTCACGCCGGGTCAGGCGGGTCAGGCCGTCACGGTCACCGCGCTCGCCGGCCTGCTCATCGCGCCGACCATCACACTGATCGTTCCGGGCTTGGACCGGCGGGTCGTGATGACGGCGCTCGCGGCACTCGCCGCCGTGTCCGATCTCGCCGTAGCGCTGGCACCCAACCTGCTCACGCTGCTGCTCTCGCGCCTGTTGATCGGTGCCGCGATCGGAGGCTTCTGGTCGCTGTCCCTCGCCGTGGTCGCACGGATCACCACACCCAGCGGCGTCGCCCGCGGAATGATGATCGTCAACGTCGGCAACACGCTGGCCTCTGTGATCGGCGTTCCGCTGGGCATCTGGGCAAGTGGCACGCTGCCGTGGCGCGACGTCTTCGTGATCGCTGCCGGACTGTCACTGGCGGTGGCCGTCGCGCTGCTGTTCCTGCTGCCCGCCACCCCCGCGGGTCAGCGCGCCGGTCTCGGCATCTTCCTGCGCATGGCGCGGCGTCCCGGAATCACGCCCGCTCTCATCGGGCACGTGCTCGTCGTGCTCGGACACATGGGGGCATACGCGTTCATCCGCGTCGGTCTGGAGCGCATCCCCGACCTGGATGCCGCCGGCGTCGGCGTGCTGCTCACCGCGTTCGGTCTGGGTGGATTCCTCGGAAATCTCCTGTGCGGACTCGTGGCCGCGCGCTCGCTGCGACTCCTGTCGGCCGTCGTTCCCGTGGTCATGGGGCTGATGATCGGCGCGCTCGCACTGTTCCCGAGCTTCGGGCTGGCATTCGTGGCCACCACGCTGTGGGGAGCGTCATTCGGCGGCTGGCTCGTGGTGGTCAACGTCTGGATCGCGCGCGTGATGCCGGATGAACTGGAGACCGGGGGCAGCCTTGTGGTGATCGGATTCCAGCTCGCGATCGTGATCGGCGCAGCGGCGGGAGGCTGGATCGTCGATCAGAGCGGCGCGTTCACGCTGTTCCTCGCCGCCGCCATCGTGGCGATCGTGGGTGGCGTCGTGTTCGCGGTGTCCGCGCGCTCACGCCACTCCGAAGGCGCCACCCCCGTGTGACGACGGAAGGCGCGGCGGAAGCCTTCGTCGGAGTCATATCCCACGGCGCGAGCCGCGAGGGACACCGGCTCCCCGATGCGCAGCCGCCGTGCCGCCGCCGTCATCCGCGCCGTCGTCACGTACTCGGCGGGTGAGACGCCCAGGCACGACCGGAATCGCTCGGCGAACGCGGAGCGGCCCATGGCGCTGCGAGCCGCAAGCTCGGCGACCGACCACGGATGAGCGAGGTCGGCGTGCACCGCATCGATCGCCTGCTGCAGGTACGGATCGATGGTCGGTGCCGGCCATCCCTGCGGCGCACATCCCTGTACGGCCCAGCGCCGCAGCGCCACGGTCAGCAGAGTCGTCACGATGCGCGCGCAGACCAGTCCGTCCACGGGGGAGGGAGCGGTGTCGCAGCCGAGCATCGAGACGAGCGCCGCCGCCGACGGTTCGCGCGCCGGCAGATCCGCGATGGAAATGGTGGCGGGGAGGTCCGCCCCACGTTCGGGCGCACGGACGCGGACGACCTCGGCGACGAGGGCCGACCCCGCGGAGAGCGCGTAGAGGCGCACCGCACCGGAGGAATCCAGCAGCAGATGACCGGCGCGCAGGCGGTCGTGGGGCTCGCTTCCGGGAGCGGCCACGGTGCCCTCATGCACGTACACCAGCGTGGTGGTGGGCCACGTCGGGAGCGGATCGCCCGGTTCGAGCAGCACGCGCGTGGCGGTGCGGATCTCCCATTCGGAGTCGCTGAGGAACCGGTCCAGCGCGTGAAGGTCGAGTCCCGAGTCCGTCGACGTGGCAGTGGCGGTCGGCGTCATGACGTCAGTCAACGACGGCTCCGGTGCACCTATTCCTCGCGGAAGACGCGCAGGTGCGGCCCCGTAGACTCGGAGGGTGAGCCCCGAATCCCAGAACCGCGCTGACCTGCACAAGGACCCGGCCAGCGTCAGCGGCATGTTCGACCAGGTCGCCGCAGCATACGATCGCACGAACTTCCTGCTCACCTTCGGTCTCGAGAAGTGGTGGCGCGTGGCCACCACGAAGGCCATCGATCCGCGCCGCGGGCAGCGCATCCTGGATCTTGCTGCCGGCACGGGAGCATCCTCCGTCGTGCTCGCCGACGTGGGTGCCGAGGTCGTGGCCGGCGACTTCTCCGCCGGCATGATCGCCGAGGGGCGGCGGCGCCACGGCACCGTCCCCAACCTCACTTTCCAGCAGGCGGACGCGCTGGATCTGCCGTTCGATGACGACACCTTCGACACGGTCACCATCTCCTATGGGCTGCGCAACGTGAACGACCCGAAGAAGGCGCTGGCCGAGATGCTGCGCGTCACCCGACCCGGCGGACGCATCGTCATCGCCGAGTTCTCGCAGCCGCCGTTTGCCCCGTTCCGGGCCCTCTACCGCTTCTACAACGCCCGCATCCTGCCGTTCGTGGCGCGGTTGGTGTCCTCGAACGTGGACGCCTACGACTATCTCAACGAGTCGATCGCGGACTGGCCCGACCAGCGCACTCTCGCCGGGTGGATGCGTGACGCCGGGTGGAGCTCTGTGGCCTATCGCGACCTCACCTTCGGCATCGTCGCGCTGCACCGGGCACGCAAGCCCTCAGTCGAGTCACGGTAGGCTGATCAGGTGACTTCGAGCCGTCCAGCCCCGGGCGCGCGGATCGCGAGCCGACTGGGCATCAGCGACCGCGTGTTCGCCGGTCCCCGCTCGCGGCGGCTGCTGGCCGCGGTCGATGCGGGGCTCGACCGCGTGGAGGCCGAACTGGCCGACGACCTGCGGGTCACCTCTCCCGTCGCCGACTCCGCGAGCCGCTATCTGCTGGAGGCCGGCGGCAAGCGCATCCGTCCGATGCTCACCCTCCTGGTGGCGCAGCTCGGCAGTGGTGGGACCGACGGCGTGATCAACGCCGCAAAGGCGCTGGAGATGACGCACCTGGGCTCGCTGTATCACGACGACGTCATGGATGGCGCCGACCGACGACGCGGTGTGCCGAGCGCTCACGCGGTGTGGGGCAACAACATCGCGATCCTCACGGGTGACCTGTTGTTCGCCCGCGCCAGCCAGCTGATGGCCGGTGCGGGGGAGCGAGCCATCCGGCTGCAGGCCGACACGTTCGAGCGCCTCGTGCTGGGACAGATGAACGAGACGGTCGGTGCGGGCGAGGACGATGACCCGATCGACTTCTACATCCAGGTGCTGGCCGACAAGACCGGTTCGCTGATCGCCGCTGCTGCCGCGAGCGGAATCCTCTTCTCCGGGGCCGACCCCGACCTGGAGGATCCGCTGCGCGCCTACGGTGAGAAGGTGGGTGTGGCCTTCCAGCTTCAGGATGACGTCATCGACCTCTCCTCGGACGCGGAGAAGACGGGCAAGGTGCCGGGCACGGATCTGCGCGCCGGGGTCCCGACGATGCCGTCGCTGTTGCTGGACCGGTCCGAAGACCCGGCCGATCGCGATCTCGCCGATCGCATCCGTGCCGGTCAGGCCCGGGTCATTGCGGGGGAGGACCCACGCATCCTGGACGACGAGATCGAGCAGCTGCGTGACAGCGCGGTCACCGGCCAGACCCAGGCGCTCGCCGCGCGGTGGGCTGGCGACGCGAAGTCCGCGCTGGACGCACTGCCGAGCGGTGCCGTCCATGAGGCGCTCACCCGCTTCGCGGACGCGGTCGTCGACCGCTCCGCCTGACGCTTTTCACAGAACCTCGACGCCGCCTGGCAACGAGACGGAGGACATCATGAGCAAGCTGCGCCTGGCGATCGTCGGTGCGGGTCCTGCTGGCATCTATGCCGCGGACATCCTGCTGAAGGCAGAACGCGACTTCGACGTGTCGATCGATCTGTTCGAAAGCCTGCCCGCCCCCTACGGACTGGTCCGGTACGGTGTGGCCCCCGATCACCCCCGCATCAAGGGCATCATCAACGCCCTGCGGGATGTGCTCGACCGCGGCGACATCCGCATCTTCGGAAACGTGCACTTCGGCACGGACATCACCCTGGACGACCTGAAGAAGCACTACAACGCGGTGATCTTCGCAACCGGCGGGCAGCGCGATGCATCGCTCGACATCCCCGGTATCGATGCCGTCGGCTCCTACGGTGCCGCCGACTTCGTGAGCTGGTACGACGGTCACCCGGACGTGCCACGCGAGTGGTCCCTGGACGCGTCCTCGGTGGCGGTGATCGGCAACGGCAACGTGGCTCTCGACGTCGCACGCGTGCTGGCCAAGCACGCTGATGACATGCACGTCACCGAGATCCCCGACAACGTCTACGCGGGGCTCAAGGCCAGCCCCGTCACCGACGTGCACGTGTTCGGTCGTCGTGGTCCCACCGCGGTGAAGTTCACGCCGCTGGAGCTGCGTGAGCTCGGCGAGCTCAACGACGTCGACATGGTCGTCTACGACGAGGACTTCGAGTACGACGAGGCAGCCACGGCCGCCGTGAAGTCGAACAAGCAGATCATGGTGATGGATCGCGTGCTGCAGTCGTGGCGCCAGCGTCCCGGCGTGAACAACGCCGGTGGTGAAGCGTCCCGCCGGCTGCACCTGCACTTCTACGCCAAGCCGCACGAGGTGCTGAGCGATGAGAACGGCCGCGTGCGCGCCCTCGTCGTGGAGCGCACCGCATCGGACGGCGCCGGCGGCGTCGTCGGCACGGGGGAGTACCGCGAGGTCCCCGTGCAGGCCGTGTACCGTGCCATCGGCTACTTCGGATCCCCCCTGTCGGAGATCCCGTTCGACGAGAAGCGTGGAGTGATCCCGAACCACGAGGGTCAGGCCATCGATCCCGCGTCGGGCGAGCAGATCCCGGGTGTCTACGCGACCGGCTGGATCAAGCGCGGGCCGATCGGCCTGATCGGCCACACGAAATCCGACGCGATGGAGACGGTCACGCACCTCATCGCCGACCAGGGTACGTGGTGGCAGCCGGAGGACCCCTCCGAAGAGGCGATGCCGGCGCTGCTCGCCGAGCGTGACGTGCAGTGGACGGACCTCGAAGGCTGGCACCTGCTCGATGCCCATGAGATCGCGCTCGGTCAGGACGCCGGACGGGCACGCGTGAAGGTCGTGCCCCGCGACGAGATGGTGAGGATCTCCCGCGCCGACGGCTGATCACGACTTTTCAGCGCCTCCCCGCATGTCCGCGGGGAGGCGCTGTCTTCTGCCTAGGCTGAGGTCATGAGCGAGCAGACGTGGATCCCCGACGTTCTGGGTGACGGGTTCGAGCAGACGACCCTTCCGCTCGGTTCCGACGACGAGGGCGAGGTCGTCGCGACGCTGGTCCGGCTGCTGCCCGCACCCCCGAGCTTCTGGGATCGCCTCCGTCGCAAGCAGACGCTGTTCCACGACGTGGACGTGCTGTACGTGCACGGCTGGTCGGACTACTTCTTCCAGAAGCGTCTGGCGCGCTACTGGGCGGGGCTGGGCGCGCGCTTCTTCGCCCTCGACCTGCGCAAGTACGGCCGGAGCCTCCGGGCGGGCCAGACGGCGGGCTACGTGACGGATCTCAGCACCTATGACGAGGACATCGCGGCCGCGCTGGGTGCGATGGGCTGGGATGCGGCGCGGGGACACTCGGACCGTCGTCTCGTTCTCCTGGGACACTCGACCGGAGGCCTCACGCTGTCGCTCTGGGCCGCGCGCCACCCCGGGGTGGCCACGGGCGTGATCCTGAACAGCCCCTGGCTGACGCTCCAACTGCCGCAGACCACCCGCGCGCTCGTCGCCTCGGTGCTGAGCTGGTCGTCACAGCACTGGCCGACGGAGCCCGGACCGCAGCTGGACGGCGGCTTCTACACTCGCGCGCAGCGCGAGGTGGCGGAGCCCGATGATGAGCCCGTGAACCTGGACTGGCGGCCGGAACAGACGATGCCGGTGTACGCGGGATGGCTGCACGCGATCGTGCAGGGACAGAATCGGGTCCAGGCCGGGCTCGACATCGATGCTCCGGTGTGCGTGATGACCTCCGCCCGCAGCGCCGTGCCACTGAGATGGAGCGAGGAGCTCACTCAGGTGGACAGCGTGCTGGTGGTTGCCGACATCGTCCAGGCAGCCACGCACCTCGGCCGCACGGTGTGGCTGGAGCGCATCGATGGCGCGTTGCACGACGTGTTCCTGTCCCAGCACGATGCGCGAGAAGACGCGTATCGGCGTCTCGATCTCACGGCGCGCCGGATGCTCACGGCATCGCTGCCCGAGGCCACGTCCCGCGCCTGACCCTCGTGCGCTGCGCATGTGAAGATTCTCATGCGCAATTCGCGGGCGCGCTGGCGACCCGCTATTGTGACCGCCCTGACGACAAAGCCGAGGGGGTCGCGATGCTTTCGCATCGCGACCCCCTCGGGTCGATCAGTCAGATCAGCTGTTCTTCGCTGCGCGGATCCGGCGCGAAGCCATGATCACGCCACCGGCGACGAACAGGAGCAGCGCGCCGAGCGCCAGCGGGCTGGCGTCGCCCTGACCCGTGGTGGGCAGGGTCGGCTTCGGGGCCGGGCCGGTGGTCGGCGGGGTGGTGGGAACCACCACGGCCTCCACCGTGAACGCGACCTCGGCTGCGTTGCTGGCAACGCCGTCGATGGCCTGCGTCGCGCTGACCGAGTAGGTGCCGACGGCGAGGTTCGCCGGGAGGGCGATGACCCAGGTGCCGGTCTCCTCAGCAGCGTTCGCCTCAGCGGCGAGAGCGGCAGCACCAGCAGATGCCGACGGAGCGGGGCTCGGCGTCGCGGCAGCGACGACCTCGGTGGTGCCGACCTTCTCACCGTTCAGCGAGACAGTCACGGTGGCGCCGACGATGCCGGTACCGGTGACCGCGGCGGGCGTGACGCCCTCCGTGAAGGTCGAACCGTTCGCCGGCGCGGTGATGACCGGAGCGACCGGGATCACGTTGAAGTCGAGCGTCGCAGCGGCGGAAGTCTGGCCACCGATGCTCTGCGTGGCCGAGATGCCGTACTCGCCGTAGGTGGCGGCCGGGTCGACCGTGATGACCCAGGTGCCGTCGTCCTTGACCGTGGCGGTGCCTTCGACATCACCAGTGAGGGTGACGGTGGCGCCGGCCACACCGGTTCCGGTGACCTTCGAGACCGAGGTCTCGGTGGGGTTCGACGGAGCGGTGAAGGTCGGGGCGGCGGGAACCACGGTCACGGAGCCGTCGACGGCGTCGGACTTGTTGTAGCCGCTGTCCTTGGCGATCACCGAGAACTTGTACTCGCCCCAGGTGGCCGGAGCCGGGAAGGACCAGTTGCCCGAAGCGTCAGCGGTCACGGTGATGGGGTCGCCGGTCTCCGGGGTGACCACAACGGTCAGACCGGGAGTCGCGGTGCCGGAGATCGTGGTGCCCGGGGTGACCTTGCCCGACGTGGCGACGGTGGGCTCGGCGAGGTCGAGCAGCACCGTGTAGCCACCGGTGCGCTCCAGGCCGCCGAGGAGGTCGGCACCGAAGCTGATCGTCGATCCGTCGTCCAGGTGGGTGCCGGCGGAGAGCACGCCCACGGCCGTGGTGCCCTGCACGTACGGGCCGCCCGAGTCACCGGGGTTGGCGAAAGCGTCAGTGGCGAAGCCGTGCACGAAGCGCTCGCCGTCAACCTTGAACCAGGTGTCGACGGAGAGAACCTCACCGGTGTGGTAGCCGGTGGTGCGACCCGACCGCGCGATCGAGCCGAACTCGACCTTGCCCACCGCGGTGACGGTGCTGGCCAGGGAAGCGGCCAGGTCGTCCGAGTCGGCGGACTTCCAGTCGGTGACGGCGGGGATGAGGTTCAGGTCGGGGTTCAGCACGTCGTAGACGGCGATGTCGACCGAGTCCTGCGCGCCCTCAGCGCCGGCCGTGTTGCCCGGGCCGCCGAACTGGGAGAAGGCGAGCTCGCCGATCAGCGCGCCCGGCTCGAAGCCGGGGCCGCCGTTGGCCTCGGCGGTGGAGGGGATCTCGAAGCCCGCGAGGGTGCCCTCGCCGTCCTCGGTGCAGTGGCCGGCGGAGATGAAAGCCGGGGCGCCGTCCGGGGTCCAGCCCGGGAAGCCGATGGAGCAGACACCGAAGATGCTGCCGTCGTCCGCCGCCGAGAGGTAACCTGCGCCGGCAACGACGTCGTTGGAGCTGAGCGAGGTGATCTCACCGGTGATCTGCTTGACCTCGACGTTGCTGTGCTTGTCTGCGAACGCGTCGGCTGCGCTCGGAGCGCTGGAGCGGGCGGCCTTGTCCGGGGCGGTCGTGAAGATCACGACCTTGCCGTCGGCGTTGGTGCCGACAGCCTGGACGGCGTCGTCGGAGGCCAGCAGCGCCTGAGCGTTGGCGTCGAATGCGTCACCGGACGTGGGAGCCGGTGTGGCCTCATCGGCCTGCGCCGCCAGCGGCGCAATGCCACCGACGAGAGCGAGCGCGAGACCGGCAGTGGTACCCACTGCAGCGATGCGTCGTTTGCTGTTATTCATCGTTTCTCTCTGCGTTGTGTGTTGGTTAGCCATCAGGCAGAAGGTCACGAAGCCGCGCGCATGCGGCAGAGTTCCCCTTGTAGGCGTCGTCGGAGACACGCCCCGTTCAGGCTACGGGGCGATCGGCATCTGGCAAAGTCATGGGAGACACTCACGTCACTTTCAGCATGAGAAAGTTCTCATCTTTGTGATCAGGCTTTTCCCTGCGCGAAGCGTGAGCACTGGCAATTGTCAGCCGCTGTCGGGAGACTGGCGGCATGGCTCGCACACTCGGAAAGCTCCTTCTCCTTGCGGCACTCGCCGCCCCGCTGGTCGCGTGCGCGACGAACTCGTCCGCCGAGGCTGGATCCTCCACGTCCACCTCGCCCTCGGCGTCGCCGAGCCCGAGCCTCCCGGTTGCCGTCGTCCCGACTCCCACCCCCGTTTCGGCCGCTCCGGAAGGCGATCGCGCACTCCTCGAGTCCGTGCTCGGGACCTGGGGCGATGAAGGCGGCGCCTTCCTGACCTTCACCGCGGATGGCATGGTGGTCGGCTCCGACGGCTGCAATGGCGTCGGTGCTACCTTCGCCGCCGACGGCGACACGATCTCCCTGACGCGGATGCCATCGACGATGAAGGCCTGTCCCAACGTCGACACCTGGCTCAGCGGTGTCCGTTTCGTCAAGGTCGACGCGGACCAGCTGATCATCCTCGACCGCAGTGCCGTCGAGATCGGCACTCTGCTGCGCACGGCGTAGTCGCCGTCTTCGCAGAAAGCCCAGCCGCCTCCATCGGAGGTGGCTGGGCTTTCTGCGTGCAGGGATGGTTACCGGTAGTTGATGAACTGCAGATCGACGTCCAGGTCCGATGCCTTGAGGAGTCGGATGACCTCCTGGAGGTCGTCGCGGCTCTTGGACTGCACTCGCAGCTCGTCGCCCTGGATCTGGCTCTTGACGCCCTTGGGTCCCTCGTCGCGGATGATCTTGCCGATCTTCTTCGCGTTCTCCTGGGAGATGCCGTTCTTGATGGTGGAGACGATGCGCACCTCCTTGCCGCTCGGCGTCGGGTCGCCCGACTCGAGGCTCTTCAGGGAGATGCCGCGCTTGATCAGCTTGGACTGGAACACGTCGAGGACGGCGAGTGCGCGCTCCTCGGTGTTGGCCTTGATCAGGATGCTCTCACCGCTCCAGTCGATGGAGGCATCGGTGCCCTTGAAGTCGTAGCGCTGCTCGACTTCCTTCTTCGCCTGGTTGAGTGCATTGTCGGCCTCTTGGTGGTCGACCTTGGAAACGATGTCGAAACTACTGTCGCTTGGCATGTCGCCAGTGTATCCGCGGGTGCCGCGAAAGTGCGGAAGAGTCGTTCCAAGTATTCTAGTGCTAGAATAATGGCATGACCCTGACCTCGGCTGAGCTCACGATCCTCGGGCTCGTCATCGAGCAACCCCGGCACGGGTACGACCTGGAGCGCCTCATTGAACAGCGCGGCATCCGGCAGTGGACGGATATCGGCTTCTCATCGATCTACTACGTGCTCGCCAAGCTGGAGAAGCGGGGTCTCGTCGCATCCGACGCCGCCGCAGGACCGACGTCACGACGTGTCATGCACGCCACCGATGCCGGCCGGGATCAGGCGCTCGCGGCCGTCGCGGACCTGCTTGAGCACGCGCGCCCGGCGGCCCATCCGTTCCTCCTGGCGCTCGCGAACCTGGACCTCGTCGGTACCGACTACGCGCGGGCACTCCGAGCGAGACTCGAGGAGGTGGATGCCCGACTCGCGGCCATTCGAGCGGCCGAGCAGAGTCAGCAGCCCCTCCCGCTCGCAGCCCGCGAAGTGTTCGCCTATTCCCTCAATCAGTGGGAGGCCGAACGCGCTTGGCTCATCGAACGAGTAGGAGAGCAGTAATGCGTACCGATCACTCGCCGCTCGCCGGCGGAATCCACTGCGAGACCTCGACGCTTCGCGTGCTCTTTTCGCGCGCGGGCATCGATCTGTCTGAGCCGATGCTGTTCGGGCTCGGGGGCGGGTTGTCCTTCGTGTACTGGGATTCGCGACGGCAGCCGCTTCCCTTTATCGGCGGCCGGGTGAAGCCGTTCGAGATCGCTCTCTCGGTGGCCGATCGGTGCGGCGTGGCACTGGATGTGCATGAGACTTCATCTGCGCGACTCGCGTGGCAGCGCGTGCGTGGCGCGCTCGACGAGGGAGCAGCGGTGGGGCTGCAGCTGGACAGCTATTACCTGGACTACTTCACCTCGCGGGTGCATTTCGCCGGGCATTTCGCGGCGATGATCGGCTACGACGAGCAGAACGCTCGCCTGGTCGACACGGCGCAGCAGGGTGGACAGGTTTCCACGAGCCTCGACAGTCTCGCGGCGGCACGCTCGGCCCGCGGCCCGATGTCTGCACGCCACCGGTCGTTCACGGTTCGTCCCAGCGATCCGACCGACCTGCCGTCGTCGATCATCGATGCCGTCACCTCCACAGCGATTGCGTACCTGAACCCGCCGATCGCGAACGTCGGCGGACGCGGTGTGCGCACGGCAGCGCGGAAGCTGCCCACCTGGCTGGATCGTGTGGCCGACCCATCCGTCGACCTGCCGCTGATTGCCTCGCTGATGGAGCGTGGGGGAACGGGAGGCGGGCTGTTCCGCAACCTCTATCGCGACTTCCTTGCTGAAGCTCGAGAGATCGTCGATCTCGCCCCATCTGAGGCTGCGGCGTGGGACGAGGGCATCGATCTGTTCGACGAATCTGCCGTGCTGTGGACTCGTGCTGCCAACCTCATCGACACAGCCGGCCGCGAGCGCGAGCCACGGTTGCTCGCGGAGGGATCCGCTGTGCTGAACACGATCGCCGACGTGGAGACCGCCGCCCTGGAGCGCCTTCGCACCCTCGAACACCGGAGTGTCCGACCCCGCCCCTAGACTGACCGCACGAGGACGAACGACCGGGGACGAGGTCGACAACCTCGCTGAGGGAGGACCACGGATGACGCTCACACCGCACCACGATGGCTCGGCGCTGTATGTCTCGGATGATGCGCCACAACTCGGCGACACGGTGCGCGTGCGGGTCCGCGTTCCGGTTGGGTTCGGACCCCTCACAGCGGTGCGGACGAGGTCCAACCCTGACCACGAACCGGCCTGGACCGAGGCCGAACGCATCGGTTCGGTCGATGGATGGGAGTGGTGGGAAGCCCCGATCACGGTGGCGAATCCGCGGCACGGCTATCGGTTCCTCTTCGTTCATGAGGACGGATTGGTTCAGTGGCTGAATCAATCCGGTCTTCACGTCGGGGAGACCCTGGACAGCGAGGACTTCGCGCTGGTCACCACCGCCGCGCCACCGGCGTGGCTGCATCGCTCCGTGATGTATCAGATCTTCCCCGATCGCTTCGCGCGTTCGGCCGCGGCCGATGCCCGACCCACACCTGAGTGGGCGATTCCCGCCACCTGGGATGAGCCGGTCGATCCGGTGATGCCCGGTCGCACCCAGCAGTTCTACGGCGGTGACCTCGACGGCATCATCGAGCACTTGGATCACCTCCAGGACCTGGGCGTGGATCTCGTCTATCTCACGCCGGTGTTCCCTGCGGAGTCCAACCACCGCTATGACGCCTCCACCTTCCATCACGTGGACGAGCTTCTGGGCGGCGACGCGGCATACGCACGCTTGATCGCGGCCGTGCATGAGCGCGGAATGCGCATCATCGGCGATCTGACCAGCAACCACTCCGGTGACAGTCATGAGTGGTTCCGCGCGGCGAAGGGTCACCCCGAATCCGTCGAAGCCGGCTTCTATTACTTCACCGACCCGGAGTGCACCCGATACGAATCCTGGCTCGGCTATGACACGTTGCCGAAGTTCGACTGGTCCAATGCCGAACTGCGTCGCCGCTTCTACGAGGACGAGGATTCCGTCGTCGTGCACTGGCTGCGGGAGCCGTTCGGCATCGACGGCTGGCGGGTGGATGTGGCGAATATGACGGGGCGGCTCGGTGCGATCGACCTCAATGCTGAGGTGCGTCAGGGGCTGCTGCGTGCCGTCACCTCGGTGCCGGGGGAGCGGATCCTGCTCGGTGAGTCGACGAACGACGCGCAAAGCGACCTCCAGGGCGATGCCTGGCACGGCGCGATGACGTATCCCTCGTTCACACGCCCCGTGTGGGGCTGGCTGAGCGAGCCCGCCCGCGAGCCGTATCTCGAAGCGGACGGCTCGACATCGACCGATCCGTGGTTCTTCACGCAGCCCGTCGGTGGGATCCCGCGCTACTCGGGCACGGATGTGGCGGCCGCTGTCACCCGATTCACGGCGGGGATCCCGTGGCGCGTACGGCTCGGCAACATGCAGCCGCTCGACACGCATGACACCGCGCGGTTCGCGACCAACGCCGCGCCCGGTACCGTACCCGTCGCTGTCGGATTGTCCATGACGCTGCCGGGGTTGCCGGTGGTCTTCGCGGGTGACGAGTACGGGCTGAGGGGCGCCGATGGCGAGTCCAGCCGTACCCCGATTCCGTGGGGCACGGAGGATGACGCGGGCGTCGCCGAGCGCATCGCTCTGTACCGCGACCTCATCGCGCTGCGACGCGAGCACGTCGCGCTTGCGACCGGCGGGATGCGGTGGGTGCATGTGTCGGATGAGCTCCTGGTGTTCGTGCGCGAGAGCGCCGAGGAGACGCTGGTGGTCGCGGCGGCTCGATCCGCGGTTGTTGCGGACGTCGACCCCCGCGCTCTCGCCGGCATCCGGGACGCTTCGCCGCTGTTCGGAGAAGCGTCGCTTGTGCCCGCGGACGGCGTGGTGCGAATCGGATTCGAGGGCCCTGGCTTCGGCGTGTGGGCCCTTCCCGGGGTGGTGGTTCCCGCCCGCACGGCGTGAGAGGCTCCTAGACTCGCCCACGGAGGCTTCATGCGAGGAATGACGGAGGACGACGCGCGAGCAGCACTGGCGAACGCGTCCGACAGCGAGCGCGACTTGATGGCGGTGCCCACCGCCTTTCTGATCCTGGATTGGGATCACATGGACTTCGTGGCCTGGCGGGATCCGCGCACGCGGGATCGTGCCTACCTGATCGTCGAGCTCGACGGACACCCCACCGGGATCATGCTTCGCGCGGCGTCGGGCTCGAGTCATGCGCGGGCCGGTGTCTGCAATATCTGCCACACGATGCAGCCGGCGGATCAGGTGACGATGTTCACCGCACGTCGAGGGGGAAAGGCGGGGGAGCGGGGCGACGGCATCGGAACGTACATGTGCGCCGATCTCACCTGTCACGACGCGGTTCGGCTGGCGGCCCCGCTCGCGCCCGGCGAGATCAGGGGCGATGTGAATCATCGCCTCGACGGCACGCGCCGCCGCGCGGAGGACTTCGTCCGTCGCGTCCTGGAAGACGCATGAGCGGCGACCGCGTGGTGGTGATCGGCGACGCGCTGATCGACGAGCTGCGCGATCCGCACGGGGTCCGTGAGTTCATCGGTGGCGCCGCCCTCAACGTGGCGGTGGGGCTGAGCGTGCTGGGTGTGCCGACCACTCTGATCGCGATGGTCGGCGATGACGAGCCCGGTAATCGGATCCGCGAGCTTCTGGATGCGTACCGCGTGGAGCTTCTCGCGACCCCGTCGCCGCTCGGCACGGCGCGCGCCATCAGCGAGCGGGGCCCGTCGGGTGAGCCGGTGTACGCGTTCTCCGATGCTGCACGCCAGCGGAGGATCCGCTACGGCGAAGCGGAGCGCGCCGCGATCGGTGCCGCGCCGGTCACGGTGGTGAGTTGCGTGGCGTTCGATGACGAGACGCAGACGAACGAGCTGACCGACGCGGTCGGTGGAACCCCCACCCGGCTCGTGATCGACCCGAATCCGCGCGCCGGGATGATGCACGACCGCGAGCGCTTCATCGCCGGGTTCGAAGCGCTGGTGCCGTCAGCTGCGCTCGTGAAGATCGGCGACGACGATGCCCGTCTGCTGTATCGCGCGAGCCTGGCCGAGATGCGTGACCGCATGCTTCAGCTTGGTGCCGCCGCTGTGCTTTCGACGGCGGGTGCTGAGGGTGCGCGCGTCGACGGTGCGGGCTTCAGTGCCGCACGCGGGATCTCGAATCTGCCGGGCCGCATCATGGACACGATGGGTGCCGGTGACGCCACACTCGCGACAATCGTGCGGGCGCTCGTGAGCGATGGCGAACTCGATGGCGCGGGATGGGAACGGGCGCTCGGCGAGGCCATGGACGTGGCCGCGGCAACCTGCCGCGCGGAAGGCGCGCTGCTGCGCGTTCCGCACCAGAACGAGGGCGACGAGGCTCACCGCATCGACACCTGAGACCCGCCTCTGATCAGCCGATTTTTGGTCGGGCCGATGCTCCGGTAGTATCAATATTCGCGCCTCTGGTCGGCTGTACAAGTTGGTCGGGTGCGCACCTGGCGGGTTTCCCAAGCGGCCAAAGGGATCTGACTGTAAATCAGACGCGTAAGCTACGGGGGTTCGAATCCCTCACCCGCCACCAGGGGATGTTCGTGGAACTCCGGCACTTTTATCCAGGTAACTCGAAACCCAAAGAAAAATGCCCCCGGTTCGGGGGCATTTTTCGTTTGTGTACCCGTGTGACGCTGTGTCTGAGCGTGGTTGCGGTTTGCGACGCCGGCGTTTTCCTGGATCGGGCGGTGTCTGGGTAGGCTGCCGCCTTCGTTACTGCGGGGGTGTTCGTGTCAGAGTGCGGCGCGTCGGCTAGGTGAGTTGTGGTTGCTCGCCCTGAGCGCGGCGGCGGCGTTCGCGCAGGAAGAGCCGGGTGTCGGGTGCGGTGCGTCGGCTGCGTCGCGTTCGCGCCGGAGGCGGTGTGATGCCGTCTTCGTGTTCGCCAGCACGTTCTTCTCGTTCGAGCAGGAAGTCACGGATGCGCTGCAGATTGACGGCTGCGAGGGTCATGATTTGCAGGAATGCTTGGGCCGCGCGCCCGCGCATGCGTCGACGGCCGGGTTGTGCGAGCGCAAACGTTGATTCGTCTTTGACGTAGGCGTTGACGGACTCGACCTGTGAGCGGGCATGGTCGTAATGCGCTTCCCACTCGTCGGACCCGTACTGGTAGTACTGTCCGTACTTGCCTTCGTCGGTGAGGTCGAAGCTGGTGCTTGTCTTGTTGGTGCAGACCTTGCCTGGCGTCTTCGGGACGTTGAGCACTGGGAGGAGCGCGCGGCCGTTGGTGGTGCCCTTCATGTTCGGTTTGAGCGCGCAGCTCATGGTGGGGGAGTTGCCGGCGGCTGGGCACATGAGGGGTGTCTTGCCTCGTGCATCGGTGTTCTCTTTCGCACGCATGAGGAACGGCTCGCGTTGTTTGATGAGACGTTTCCATCGTGCCTTGATTGCGGTCTTCTGTTCGGCGCGTGCGGCTCCGTTGAGTGTGCGGTCTTGCTCCACCCTTTTGATGGCTTTGCGGTACTCGGTTGTGGCTGCGATGAGGTCGGGGTGCGCGGCCATGGAAGGGCAGTACCAGTTGCCTTCGACCATGATGGCGCCGTTGTGCTGCAGTTGCTGTCCGAGCCCGCTCTCGGTCGACGGGTACTGCATGACGAGCTTGATGCCGAGCGCGCGGAGCGGGTGCTGTAGGTTCTCCGGGACGGTGTTCGGGGCGTAGGCCTGGTCGCCGACGAAGTGCTCGACGTCGTGTCCGCGTTCGATGAGCGATTCGACGAGGCGAAGCGCTGATGCTCCAGGCTGTACTCCTGGCGTGTGCTGGTCGTAAGCGACAATGAGTGACGGCACCGCGTCACGGTGTGTGGGGTCGTCATTCGACACCCCGAGGCGCTCGTCTGCGTTCAGGAATTAGGAGCCAACAACGCTGGTCGACGGCTTGTCGGCACGTCCCTACGGATGGTGCGGGGCGTCGCGGTTGGCGAGGTCGTCCCAGCGCCCCCACGCGGGCACGGATGCGTACATCGTGGTGGGATCGATGCGGCGGTCGGCGGTCGTGACGTCGCGGCTGCCCTTCTCGTAAATGAGGAGGCGTCCGGTTCCGTCCTCGTTATTGATGAAGTCGAAACGCATGAGTGCGTCGCGTTCTTTCATCGGGAGCATCGGGTGTGGTGGTTGGTCGGGGTAGTCCCAGAGGTGCGCCTGGTGCGCGAACAGGCGACCGTTGCCCACGTTGCGCCACCGGACGCGCGACTCTGGCACACCAGGAGGGCGTTGAAAGGTGATCATGAAGGACGGGTTCTCTCCGGTGGTGACGTTGATGTGCCACGGGACGATGCCGGAGGAGTCCTGCAGGACGGGGATCAGCGCCAACTCCTGAGCCGGGAGCGTGTAGCGGCGCTTCGCTTCGGTCTCATCGATCCAGGTCAGGTTGGGTTCCGGGATCGCGTTCTGCGTCCACTCGTTGAACCGGCCGCAGTATCGCCAGTCGATCATTTCTACCTTCCTGACTATCCCGGGTGGGAGATCGTGGAGCCGTCGGCTCGAATCTCGAGAATAGTCGAACCATCGGGGCTGAGCTCCCACACGGTGCCCGCGATGTCTCTGATTTCAACTTGTCGGTCCGCGGCCATCTGCAGGAGCGCCGGTGGTGGCGGCGCTTTTTGTTCCGGAACTTCCAACACCTGCTGACCCTGGAGCGGTTTCCCGATGTAGTCGTCGGGGTTGTGCCCTGCTGCTATGAGGTCTCTACGATTGCTTGGCGTGTTAGCAATCGTAACGTCTTCCTTGTTGATGCCGTACTTATTGACGAGTTCGTCGAGGTATCCCCGGGCTGTTCTTTGCGAGACTTCCGCGAGTTGTGTTTCCTTCCTGGAAACAAGCTCGTTGCCGGGGTTGAATGAATCAATGCGGTTGTAGTGGGGGCTGTCTGGTTTGGTGACGTGCAATTCGTTGATGTCATATCGGTGGTGGTTTTCGAGATTAAAGATCTCGCCACGCGCCCAGTTGCGTCGGCCGTCCCCGTAAACATAAGAGTCATCGGGATTGCGAGCGTCACGAATATGTTCCAAACGATCGATCCGTGCCTGGTCCTTCGGCGACGGGCCGTTGGGTTCAGGATCGGTATTAGTGTTCGAATCATGATCGTCGGCTCCATGATCACTCTTGGGGTTTAGATCATTGCCATCCGGTGCACGGTCGTTGCCGGCAGTCAGATCATCGCCGTCAGGCTTTTTGCCGCCGGCGATGGGTAGGTCTGTGCCGGGAACGTCTGCGTCCGCTTTGCTGAGGTGCAGCGCCTCTGCGGCTCGTTTGATGAATGCGATGAACTTGCGGTAGACCTCGCCGATGTTGCGGATGAGGGGTTCGAGGCGGCGGAGGAGTTGGGTGAGGGCGTCGAGAACTTTGGTGATGACGCGGCTGACTTTGGCGACGAGAGCGGCGACTTTTGTGCCGAATTGGGCCATGGCGACGGGTGCGCCGAATCCGATGGTTGCTGCGGTGGTGGCGGCGGCGGAGATTGCGGATCCGACGAGTTGGCTGAGGACGTCGCGGACGATGTCGTGCACGGCTTGCACGAGGGTGGACGCGATCTGCAGCCCGACGGCGATGGCGTTGGACCATTCGCCTGCGGCTCGGAGGTTGGCGATGACGGCGTTCGCGTATCCGACGTAGGCGTCGATGCCTTCTCCGGCCATGTCGTCGAGTTGCGACAGCGTCCCTTGGTAGGTGTCGGCGAGCTGGGCGATGTATCCGCTGGTGTTGCCCCAGGTGCCGGAGAAGGAGGCGACTTCGGCGGCGTCTCCAGTGAAGTCGTTGAACCAGCTCTTCAGGGGTTCGATGTGGTCGAGCACCCATCCGAGGCCGTTGGCGATGAGGGTGCCGATCGGGTCGATGATCGCCCCGACGGTGTCGAGGGCGGTCGACGTGACGGCGAGGGCACCGGCGGCCCAGTCGCCGGAGGAGATCGCGTTCGCGAGGTCTTCACCGTCTTGCAGGAGAAACGCACCCGCAAACGCGGAGGTCGTGTCGACGCGGTCCGCGACGAGCGGGTTGCCGTCGCTCATTCCAGCACTCCAGGCGAGAACACGCTGCCTGTGCCACCGCGTGCGGGAGCGGGCAGGGACTCCACGTTCTTCAGCAGCTGATCGACGGTGGCGGTCGTGTTGTCCTCGACGGCGCGGAAGTCGTCTGCCATACCGACCAGCTGTTCGCTGGTGTGATGCAAGACGCGCTGTGCCTGTTCGATGTGGCTGATCACGAGCGTGCTAGCAGCGAGTGCTGGTGGCACCATCCAGGCACACATCACCCCGAATGCCCCACCACCAAGGTTGATGCCGCGGACGGCGTCCAAAGCGACCGTGACATCCGTGGCGAGTTGTTCCACCTGTTCCGCGTGCGCGCTCAGCACCGACGGGCTGATGGCGATGCGGTCGGCTACCACCGCAGGTCCCCGCTCTGGTCCGTGTTCTCAATGTCGGCGGCGAGTTGGTCTGCGGTGAGTTTCACGATCGGATCATCCGCACCCAGCAGCTCGGTCGTGATTGCAAGGGACTGCTCCCGTACACGGATCGTCGCGGTCTTGATCAGATCCAGGACTTCGCGAGACACAGCCCGCCCGCCGCGACCCAGCGCATCGTCGGAGATGTCCAGTCCGCTGACTTGGCCCGATGCGTCGACCTCGACGCTGATGTCTCGCTGACGCGACTGCGCCCGTCCGCGCACTTGCGCGATCTGTTCCTGCATCAGCGGCAGAGCCTTCGCTCGGGCTTCCGCCCGCGCAACGTCTTCCTGAATCCGCGCGACCGATTCCTCAGGATTGTTGAACACCATCACGCCCCCTACGGCTTTGTTCCCCGGCGCAAGCATACGAGCGTCTTGCAGCGTTCACTATCTGAATGCATAGCCGGCAGGATGAGAGTTTCCTCATGCTGTGGATGGCCGATGCGCGCTGATCCTCGGTGCGCTAAGTTCATCGCGATTGCTGTTTTGGTTCGCGCGCTTGGGTGTGTGGGGCGGCATGACTTGGGGGGTGTGTTGTGGCGGTGCGGGCAAGTGACGGAGCTTCATGCGCCTTCTCCGAGGGTTCCACGATTGACGGGATGAAGCGTTGGATCATGTTGTGGTTCACGTCCCAAGGGGCGCTAGGTCTGCCCGCGCATAGAACAATTGAGCGCCAGCCAGCCACGCAGCACTGGTGCTGCGGAGGAATAACGGTCGGAGTGCAGAGGATCGGCGGAACTATGCGGGAGAAATGGGTGCGGGATCATGCGGCAGAACGAGTTTCGCGAACAACCCACCAGTGTGATGACTCGAGACATAGGTCTCAGATGATTCGCGAGATCTGTCACTCAGAGCAAGAGCCTGGCCACCGGCCGGGCTCTTTCGGGTTATCGGCCAAAAAGAGTGGACGGGTTCGGGCGTGTTAGTGCTCGCCGATCCAGCCTGATCTGTGCCAGAGTCCTTCGGTGGGGTCGAGGCCGGTGTCGTAGAGCGCTGGTCCGATGGTTCGTCGATCGGTTGTGTCCGAGTGGGTGCGGCGGCTGGTCGTGCAAGGTCGAGTTAGGGATATGGGTCCTCGTGCAAAAGTGAGCCATTTTCGCTTTGCTACACAAAAGAGATTTGCGCGACTTGGTTGCCTCGCTAGAACCATGGTGAGGCAACCAAGGAGAGCAGTGCTCCCGGAGCGCTCGACAATCCGAGTGGCGGATGCACACCTGGCGGCGGTTGAAGCTCACAAGGGCGGGGTCTTACAGGAGGCGGATCTACATTGCGCGATCGCTAGGAGGTTGTGAACGCGTGATGGGTTGAGGGAAACGAACACCTCCGTGATCATGTGGGTTACCACACTCGCATGCTCACGTCATTGTGATCACAGGGAAGTAGGCCGCGTGCATTACGGGTGTAGGGTTTCGTCGGAAAGGGAGTAGGGCCGAACCCGAATGGCCTCGCTTCTGGTCGAACCCCGGGGCTGACCTGGCCCCGGGAGCCGACGGACTGAACGTGTGCGGGTGGACAGTCGGCGAAATGGCTGACGGTACGGTGACGGACTGTTTGACTGTGCATGCACACCGTTTTGTTCTGAATGCCTAGGAGGCCAACCATGGTCGAGCGACGAGCCGCATCTTTGAAGCAGCAGCGATCCATCGAGACGCGAGAAGCGCTCCTGTCAGGCGCTGCGAGAGTCTTCTCTGACCTCTCCTACTCGGGTACGCGCCTGCGTACCATCGCTAACGAATCCGGCATCAGTGAAGGTGCAATGTACTTTCACTTCGGTACGAAAGCGGAGCTCGCGAACGCGGTGCTTGCAGAGCAGCAAGAGCGGATGACCGAAGTCCTTGCCTCGATGCAGGAGGAGGAGGGTGATGCGCTCGAGAAGCTTGTGCTTCTGATGAACCGGCTGGCCGTGTTGATCTCGACGGATCGGATCGTGCAGGGCGGCATTCGGCTCGCCGCAGATCCAAACGTTGAGATCACCGCCGATGCGCGCGACCCGTACTTCGAGTGGATCGCCATCGCACAGTCTCTGATTGAGGAGGGAGTACGCGATGGTTCCATCCGTGCTGACGTCGTCCCAGCTGCGGCAGCTGAGTATGCGAACGCGCTCTTTGTCGGTGCGCAGGTGCTGTCCGGACTAGAAGACGGCTGGGTGTCGTTCCCGTCACGAATCGACCGACTTACTCCATTCCTCAGGAGAGAACTCGGTGACTAGCGGACCCCTCGTCGCCGAGCCGGCGTTCGCGACAACCGAGGTGCATCCGGCGGATGTCCACAAGATCCGGGCCGAGAGCGTGTGGCTGGCCAGCGCTCAGGCGGTATCCGCTCGCACGGTGAGTGCAGCATTCCGCATACCGACGACCTCCGCCGAGCACGCACGGTTCGCCGAAGTGCTCGAGGTGCAGCGCCAGGTCGGCATGCTCCAACTCACGCGCCAGGCCAGTCTGCCTGATTCTGATGTCTTCATCCTCAACCGGATCTCACTGCGGCTTCTAGGACACGCCAACGCACCGACGAACGGAATCGTTCACAGCCATATCGTGAGCGGCGCAGCGATTGATGGTGGCAAGCGGAGCTTTCATCAGCGCTTTGGTTTCGAATCTGAGGACGGTCTCGTGGCGACCGGACGTTCCCACGCAACGTTCATCCCGCGTCCCTTGTACGAGCGTTTGCGCAGCAACCGTCCGAGGCCTGCAGCGATCTCGAACACTGATGCCGGACAGGAGCTGGAGCCGCTCGATTTCAGCGAAGATGATCCCATCCTCAGCGACCATCCTTCGGATCACATCACCGCGATGCAGGTTGCGGTCGCCGTCGAGCACCGTGTCGGGAATCTCAAGCCCGGAGCGAAGCTGACTGCGCTCAGGCTGAGATTCGACCACTACATCGAAACTCGCCCCCTCCCGCTGCTCGCGGTTGAGTTCAGACCCGGGAACAAGTTCTCTGGGCAGGTCAGGCAAAACGGTGTGTCGATGGCGTCGTTTGGCGGGTCCGCGATCCACTCTGACCTTCTTCGAGCCGAATGAGCGAGCCGACCGTGCAGAAGACAGATTGTGGGCAAGCCATGGCTGATGAGGCAGACGAGAGCCGGCGCGAGACCATCGTGGTCGTGACGGGCGCTTCGGGTGGGATCGGCGCAGCGATATGTGCGGCATTGAGTGCTGACGGGCATGTCGTGGTGGCTCAATTCGCGTCGAATCGCGCTCAAGCCGAAAGGCTCGCTCGCGTGGTTTCCGTTCGAGGGGGCACGTGCGTTCCCGTTCAAGCTGACCTCACCACTCACGACGGCCTCGTTGCGGTCGTGGACACGGTGACGAAGCAACTTGCCAGCCGGTCAGGCGCGCGCCTGGCGGCTCTCGTAAACAACGCTGCTCTGATGCAAGGGCCATCGCTTTCCGCGGCGACATTCGAGACGTTCGACGCCTTCGTGCACTTGAACGTCCGGGCGCCGTTCTTCCTCATCCAAGCACTGTCCACGATGATGACGGCTGGTGCCTCGATCGTGAACATCTCATCGGCGAGCGCGCATATCGCCAGTGGTGGCGACCCGATCTATGCAATGACCAAGTCCGCTGTGGAGTCGCTGACGCGAAATCTGGCCATCGAGCTGGGGGCGAACGGTATCCGCGTGAACGGGGTTATTCCCGGATACACCGACAACGGTCACCCGATGTTTCAGGATCCCGCTGCCCGCCAGTACATGGGGGAGATGTCCGTTCTCGGCGACGTCGCTTCGCCATCAACGGTCGCGGACGCCGTCACCTTTCTCGTGTCGGACGCGGCGGCCAGGACAACCGGGTCGTTCATCGACGTCAGCGCTGGAATGACGCTTCGGCCGCGACGCACCGGCGCCGCCGGGGTTCGGAGCACTCGCTCCTAGCGTGGGCGGCCCCACGTCTTGTCGGCTTCGCCTGGACATCGTGCGGACCCGCAGAAGGGGCCGTTGTGCACGGATAGCGACGCTATTCGACCGGCCCGTCTGACCATAGGGGCAGCGTTGCCTATTTCCGCGCCGAGCGCGTTAGATTAATAAGTCACCCAACTTGCTATTTAATTGGGATGTCTTTATGTAACGCGAATTGCGCGAGATAACGTATTGTTGTCGCATGGCTAAGAAGATCATCCACCAGCTCGTTGACGACATTGACGGTACGGTTCTCGATGCAGGCGAAGGCGAGAGCGTCCACTTCTCTCTCGACGGCGTTGCATATGAGATTGATGTGACGGACGCGAATGCTGCGGCGCTGCGCGACGCACTGAGCCCCTACATCTCTGCTGGTCGTCGTGTCGGGCGTGATGCTTCGACCGTGCGCGCGACCACCCCCAAGCGCGTCGGACGACGTCCTGACCTCGCTGCAGTTCGCGCGTGGGCGAACGACAATGGGCACCCGGTTTCCGACCGCGGGCGTGTTCCGGCGAGCGTTCTCGAAGCTTACGACGCGGCGCACTAATTCTGAGCGGACTCGGACGCATTCCGAGGGTCGTAAACACCGCGGCTGCGGCGAAAACCATGGGTCGTTCGTCGCGCTGTATCCTTCGAATTCTCCTTGCCGTTGTTTGTGAGGGCGCGGTTGTCGCGCTCATTATCGGAGCGCTCCGAGTTGAGATGTCGCGCTCCGAAGCACTTGACCATATAAGCGCAGGGCTGATTGTTTGAATCTATCAGCCCTGCGCTTATATCTGCCTCGCGGCAGAGAGGGTCACACCTTCTCGACGGTCTTCGCGGTAGCAAGCACATCGGCGAGGGTCTTGGCCGTGGAGTTCTGGTTGTCGCGGATCGCGATTCCCTCGGCGGTCAGGCGAGACCAGTACTTCCCATCGGAGCCGAACGCCGCGCCACGGAGAACGGCATCCACCGCGTCCCAGTGCAGGCCGTGACACAGGAGCGTCGTGGTCAGGCTGTGGTTGTCGACCTCGATCGTGGCTCCGTGGAGGGCGCTGAGTTCGCCCAGTTCCTGGGGTGAGGGGATGTGGTAGATCGCCTCGATTCCCACGGCGAAGGTGTGGTGCTGGTTCCAGCGAATGATCTTCATATCGTCCTCCTCGGGGCGGCGGATTGCCGCAGTGGGTTCGGGGTCGTTGACGTGCTGGTCGCGCGACACGTCGTACTCGAAGTGCCAGGGCTCCACCAGCACTCCGCCGCGATAAACGGTCTGGACCCAGCCATGCTCGTTCAGTAGGGCAGCACGATCGGAGTCATCCGTGTCGATCGCGTTGCCGAGCTGGTGGATTGATGGGGTGTCCGGGTGCAGCGCGATCGGATATCCGTCGCGTTGGTACGTCTGCCAGAACACCATCTGCTGAGCCCACGTCCGGCCTGCCTCGTTGATGTCGAGCGGCCGGCCCAGCGCGCGATCCACGCGATGCACAGACGCCGCGGCCGGCGCGTCCAGCCAGCCACGGTCAGCGTTGAGCTGGGTCACCTGCATGTCTCTCCGTTTCTGACGGAAGCCCGGATCTCCCGGGGGTGTTGGTCGCCCACGTGTGCAGACCTCTGCGGAGCGAGGAAGGCGCCCTCGCGCCGGTGAACGGTTGCGGGGGCGCCTTCTTCACTGAGCCGTGCGGATCAGTAGTTCACGGTGCTGTAGGTGGACTTGCCCGTCGTGGGGTCCCAGGGGCGGACGCCGCGGACGCGGATGACGTTGCGGACGTCGTTGCCGGACCAGTCGGCGCGACGGTACGGGACACCGCGACCCGCCCAGTAGTCGAGGGCGCCGTGCTCGAGCGAGCTGAGCAGCACGAGCGGGCCGACCAGGTTGTCGGCGTACGCCTGGTTGGCCTTGACGGCACCGTCTGAAGACGCGGACGTGGTAACGAGAATGAGCATGAGTTCCTCCGGATCAGTGGTGATGGTGTTGCCGATGTAGTTTTCGAAGTCGACGGTGTTGGCGTATCCCTGGCTCGACGGAGTGCCGCCGATCCAGAGGGAGACGTGCACGTGTGCGCCGTAGTAGGTGTTGCTGCCGTTTCCGGATCCGCCGGACTTCGCGATGGCCTGTCCTCGTGTGACGCGCTGGCCGACGCTGACGAGGGACTGGCTCAGGTGCAGGTAGCGGATGTAGTTGCCGTCGTCGGCGGCCAGGCCGACGACTCGTCCATCTGCACCATCGGGGTTGGTGTCGACGTACTGGATGACGCCGTTTGTTGCCGCGAGGACGTTCGAGCCGTAGGCGCACCCATAGTCTGTGCCTGGTTCGGCTGACGGAGGGTTGCGGTTCTTGTGCCCCTGCCAGCTGTCCTCGATTGTCGCGTTCGCGACCGGGCGAAGATATGTTCCCATCTTCCCACCTTTCATCGAATGTTTGTGCTTAACGAGCGTAGGTTGAGTGCGGAATTTATGGGAACAGAACTTCGATATCGGATGAACTCAGTCACGTCTACCGGCGTTGGTGTACTCGTCCGGGATGCCTGTGCTCGTGATGGTGAGATACGACGCAGCACCCGCGATGAGCGGGGAGACGAGCGAGATCCCGAGAGTGACAAGAGTGGGGATGATCTCGATGGTGCCGGTCGCGATGCCGAGCACGACAGAGGCGCTGACTCCGGTGGTGAGCGTCGCGGCGTAGGCCTGGGCGGTGGTGCGGACGAAGCCGCGCTGTGCGGCGAGCTTCACGGCCGGTGGGATGATCTGGTCCATCATTTCTTCTCCTTGGGGTTGATGATGTCTTCGAGCTCATGCACGTGGTCGAAGACTTTGTCGAGGCGTTGCTGGGTGTAGGTGAGACGTGTGTCCACACGGCCGATATCGCGTCGGACTCCACGGATCTCTGCGAGGACTGTGTCGAGGTCGTCCCGGAGGTTCGTCGGGTGGCTGTTCTGCACCTGGTGACGGATGGCCTCGAGCTTGGGCGCGACGGCCGAGAGCAGCGCGCCGACCGTTGCGAGTGCGCCGACAAGCACCGCACCGGTGTCCTCGATGAGTGGGGCACCATCTTCGCGACGAATCATCCCGGCGATGAGGATGGCGCCGCACACGAGGGCGATCAACAGGCAGACGCTGAACGTCCACCACCAGACGCGCACGCGGGCGCGGTGCTGTCGGAGCCTGTCTGTGTCGGTGGGCTCTCCGGTCATTGGGCTCCTTCGGGTGGGTGTCTGGGATGCAACGCAAGCCCCGGTCCTCGTGCGAGGTCCAGGGCTTGCGTGCGGGTGCTTCGCGGGGCATCGGGTCGGTGGGCGTCGTTCTCGACCCTCTCCTTTCGAGTCTGCGGGCATTGTGGAGTTTGCATATTTGCGACGAGAATCACCAGCGCAGCGTGGGGCTTCCCTTCGGCCTGCCGCGCCGTTTGGTGGCTTCAACGCGGACGACCGCGTTGGAGCGCACCTCGGTCACGTTGTCTCGGTTCTGCCGTGTTGCGAGGTCGCCCTTCGTGATCCAGTCATAGATGGTGCGGGGCGCTCGGCCCGCGAGCGCCGCGGCCACGGGGACGGTCACCCACTCGGACGGCTTCGCAGCGTTTCGGAGTTCGTCCTTCGCCTCGATGTCAACGGTCATGTGTGGTCCTCTCTGTCTCGGTCTCGATGTGGGTGATCGCTCGAGCGCGGGCGAGCGCGTTTGCGTTGGTGATCGCGTCGGGGAACGTGTGGTGCCACCGCAGCGCGCCGCGGTACGCCACCATCCAGGGGAACGGCGGATCCTCGCGAACGTCTCGAACTCGGCTCACTCGCGGCCTCTCGGGGCCGCGCGTGCCGATCGGGAGCAGTTGGAGCACCGTCGGCTCACTCGTCGGCGTCCACTTCCGACCCGAGACGGGTACCCGCGGGACTCCCGTCCCATCCGCGATAGCAGTGATCACCATCAGAATGAGAGTCCCTTCGCGGTGAGGCGCGCGCTGTCGAGCGCGGCGATGACCTCGTGAGCGATCGGCACGATCAGGGCCGTCGCCCGGGTGATGGACGGATGGTCCCGGTCGAACCGGATCGTCTCGGGATCACGGCGCAGCACCCACACGCTGTCCGGCTCCCGCACGTACTCGCCCCACACGAAATCGACGCCGTCGGCTTCCGGCACGCACATGAGCTGCCAAGCCATCTGCCGAATCTCGGCGGGCGTCGGGCCGGTCACGATCCTGTTGTGCTTCGCCGTGGTCTGCGCGAGGCGCATGCCGTCGCGCGTACTGATCACGCCGTCGGGAGTCGCGGCGAATCGGGTGTTGCCGACCGCATGGATGAACTGGGTGTTGCGTTCGGCGCCGGCCCACGTGAGCAGATAGGGCTCCCGCCGATGCCCGTTCTCGGTGATCTCGTTTCCGAGGAATGTCTGGGGCTTCAGGATCTGCCGGACATAGGTCTCGACCGATCCGGGCAGGGCGAACTTCGAGGCCGCAGATGCGCCGATCACCGTGCCATGGACACTCAGCGACCACGTGCGGTCCGTGGAATCCGCAAGGGTTCGACCCAGGTATGTCAGAGTGCCCATCAGAAGCACCCTTCTTCGGAGAAGTTGACGGTCATGCTGTTGCCGCACGGCCCGACGAGCTCGGCCCGCCACAGATCGCCGGCGATCTGTCGCCACCAGTGCTCGACATCGCAGAGCGAGCACTCGTGGAACTGGTCGTTGAAGCGAGCGAGGACGTGATGTCCGACCGGGTGTCTCGGGACCCGGCGGGAGATCGAGGCGTAGGTGATCTCGCCTTTTCGGCGAAGTTCGGGCACCGCCGACCGGATCCGCGACGCGGACAGGTTCGTGATGCCTGCCGCTTGTTCCACGATCTCGGCCAGCGTGAGTGGTTCGGGAGACGTCGCAAGAATGCGGAACACGATTCCGTGCGACCGGGCGACGTGGCGCGGGGAGGGGGCCGGCGCGGTGCGCAGGGGTGTCATACTGTGAGTGAGCATTGCCTTTGCTTTCTGATGAGTCGCCTCCGTTGCCGCGGAGGCGATTCTGTTTTCCTGGTGGAGCGCGTCCTAGGGACCCGCGCCCGGTGGTGCGCCGCGCCGGAACGGCGGCGGGGTGAACTGGCTGGGACAGACGCCGAGCGCCTCGGCAAGCAGTAGGAGTTCGGAGAATGAGAACTCCGTCTTGCCCGACAACTTCCGGTTCAGGGTCGGGTATGTGATCCCCGTCTCCTGGCTGAGCGAGATCTTCGACCGACCGACCTCCGCGATGGCGTCTCGAACCGCCGCGGCCGTCCAGTCGGTGATGAAATTGCTCATATGGACAACGTAGATGCTCGTGTGGGCATGCGTCAAGAGCTTGCGATAGCCGATCTGGGCATTGCTATTGCTCATTTCGAGCAGTAGTGTGCTCATATGAACATTCGCAAGCGCGCGGAGACCTTCTCGCGGTACGTCGGTCTCGAGCTCAAGGGTCGGATCATCAGCCAGCAGTTCACGGCGAAGGGCGTCGCCGAGGGCATCGGCCGTCAGCCCGCGGCGTTCAATCGATGGCTGAACGGCAAGGTCGAGATGCCACTGACGGTGTTCTGCGAGGCCTGCGAGTACATCGACGTGGACCCGACGAGGGTGGTGGAAGACGCGTACTCACGTCTCGCGGTGGAGTACGGCGAACGCGACGGCGAGCTGTATGTGACGGGCCGCGACGATCTTGTAGCCGGCGGAGACACGGTCATCGGCGTCCCGGATGCGACGGATGCGCCATCGACCGGCGGCAACCTGACACACCTCCGCAGGCGCAATGTCGTAACCCCGGGCGACACTATCGACTACGTCGAGACGCCCGACCTGGACAGCCTCGATTATGCGGCGTCGCGCGGCGTGCGCAAGGCCGACGAAGTGCCGTGGGCCGAGTAAGGGGGAGAGCGTATGGACCGACTGGAACGGCTTCTGGTGTTGGCGGGTCAATACGACGTGGTGGTGTACATCAGCAAACTGCGTGGTGACCTGCTCGCGTGCTGGATTCCGTCAATGCGGCGCATCTTTCTGGAAGTGCGCCTCACCGATGACGAGCAGTGTTATCACCTCGCTCACGAGCTGGGTCACGTTCATCTCGAGCACCCGTGCGCCCGGACTCCGTCCACCCCGGCCGAGTTGGATCGCGAGCGGCAGGCCGACCGATTCGCGGCTCGTGTGCTGATCGAGGCGCCGACCTACGCCCGCCTGGAAGCGGTCAACTCCGACCAGCACTACCTCGCCGACGAGCTCGGTGTTCCCGTCAAGCTCCTGCGTGTCTACGAGGAAGACCTCCTCACGAAGGTGCGCGGGGTCACCTATGCGCAGCCGCGCGAGGGTGTCGGCCAGTGGGCGCATCGCCAGATGGATTCCGGGGCCGAGGAGGTCATGCGCCAGCGATTGGGTGTGGCGTGACTGTTCGTCTACACACGGCTTCGGGCTTCGTGGATGCAGCGACCCTGCCCACGGGCGCTTCGATACCCTCACGCTATGACAGTTGAGAACGGCGCTACGTCTTCGCCTGCCGCACGAGAGCCCGCAGGATCCCCGCGCATCTCCCGACCGCTGTCGCTGACGACGCTGACAGCTCTCGCGATCATCGCGCTGGTCGTAGGGGCGATCTCGTACTTCTCGTCGGCCGCGGCGCCGCATGGGGCAAGCGTCTCGGGCATGGCCTTCGGGGCCGCGCTGCTCGGTTTCGGAGGCATCGCGCTGGTCGCCTCGTTGCTCGGTGCTGCGTTTCACGCGATCATGCAGACACACCTGCAGAAGACCGTCGAAGCCCTGCGCGGCCGGTCAGAGGGCGGCGCCGAGTAGGCGGATCTCATCCGGGGTCGATGATCGCCGTTCGTGTGGCCGTCAGGGCGTCGGCGTGACACGGGCATACTCCGACCCGCTGCGCGTCCGTTCCAGCTCGCCGTAGTCGACGAGATACCGTCTCAGCACGGCGACGTCGGGCGAGAATCGCTCCAGCCTCGCGTTGAGTTCAGCCTCCGAGAGCACCTCCTCCTCGCCCACACAGGTTCGAGCGATGAGCGCGAGCAGCTCGCCGCGCTCCGTGAGGTTGGCCGGATAGGCCTTGATCGCACCATCGGCGGTCAAGAATCGCTCGATGCCCGTCCGTGCGGGAGGAGCCGCCGCGGCACGCAAGGCGTTCGCGAACGCGGCTGGTTCGAGATGCAGCTGCCCGTCGCCGTCCACGCGCACCATCCCGGCGTTGAGGAGGGCTGAGCGAACGTGATTCGCTCGCGACGGGGAGAGCGAGTCCAGATACTCACCGGCCCCGGTATGTCCCTGAAGCACGAGATGGGCGAACAGCTCGCGGGCGGCATCATTGGCCAGCGCCGCCAGGATGGGTCGCCAGGCATTCGAGAAATCGTCGCCCATCGGTGCTCTCCTTCACGTCAGAGTTCGATCAGTCTGCCATCGATCCGAAAGGTCCCGAATCGTTCCTGTGGGCGAGGAAGGACGTGTTTCTCGCGGGTGCCGTCACTCGCCGGAGTTCCCTCGCGGACCTCCGGCAAGCCCGCGCGCACTCCGACGCTCACGCCTAGGCTGGCGGCATGAGTGTGGAGCTTCGCGACCTGGCCATCGACATCGCACGCGAGGCCGGGGAGCTCGCCGCTCGCCGACGCGCGGAGGGGGTGCGGATCGCGGCGACGAAGTCCACGCTCGCCGACATCGTCACGGAGGCCGACCGTGAGGTCGAACGACTCATCCGCGACCGCCTCGCGAGCGAGAGGCCTGCGGACGGCATCATCGGTGAGGAATACGATCCCGTGCCTGCCGACGGATTGACCTGGATCGTCGATCCCATCGACGGCACCGTCAACTACGCGCAGGGCATTCCATTCTGGGCCGTGAGCATCGCCGTGGTCTCCGGTCCCGCGCGGGTCGGTGAGTGGACCGCACAGGCGGGTGCGATCTACGCGCCGGCGACCGGCGAGATGTTCAGCGCGGCACGGGGTGCGGGAGCGCGACTGGACGCGGGTGACGGAACAAGCGTCACGTTGCGGGTGGCCGAACCGAGTGCCGCGGGGGAGCTTGTGGCTACGGGCTTCGGCTACGACGTGTCGACGCACGCTGGTGACCTTGCGGAGATCGCCCGGCTCCTTCCGTTCGCCCGTGACCTACGTCGCTTCGGGGCCGCGTCGCTGGACCTGGCGTCGGTGGCGGCCGGCCGGATCGATGCCTACTCCGAACGTGATTTGAAAGCGTGGGATCACGCGGCAGGAGCTCTGCTGGTGACCGAGGCCGGGGGGACGGTGTCGTTCCTGGAAGCCAAGGGAGCGCGCCCGCGGATCGTCGCGGGATCCCGGCCTGCGCACGATCGCGTGGTCGCCGCACTCACCGAGTGAGGCCGCGGATCCCGAACGGAGTTCACCCTTCGGATGGCTTTTTCAGCGGAGCGGGGGTAGCCTTTACCTGATCGTTACTTTTACTGACCCGCAGTTTAAGATCGATACGCCCCCCTGAATCTGTACGTGTCGCCGTTGTGTGGCCAACCTGAGGTAACGAGTTCTTGTCGATAGATCACACCCGAGCCGGTGACGGCGCTGTGTCTGAAGCTGACCGCGACGAATCCGCTCCCGCCAACTCTGGTGCGCAGTTGACGCGGCGTGAACTGCGCGCTCGCGCTGCCGCCGTCACGATCGCCGCCGCTGCCGTTGCTCCCACCGAGGGTGCTGTCGTGCCCGCCGAACCCACGCTCGATGCCGCTCAGCTCGCGCGTCCCCACGCCTCGCGGCGCGGCGATGCACGTCGCGCGCAGAAGGCTCGTGCCGCTGAGACCGCCGCGCCGACGGTTCCTGCCGCGCACGTTTCCGACGTCATCGCCGATCCTGAAGGCGATGCCTTCGCTGAGGCTTCGCGTGTGTTCGCTGAGGCTGGACACACCCAGGTGACATCGATCATCGAGGAGCCGAGCGCTCCTGCCGCCGACACCACCGTTCCGGTATCGGACCTTCCGGCGTACCTGCACGTGGCTCCGCGCAAACGTCGCAACGTTCGTCGTATCGCTACGGCCGGCGCATCGATCGGTGTCATGGGCGCCGCTGCGGCCCTGGTGGTCGCGATGGCGCTGCCGCCGTCGATAGGGGGCAGCTCGGCTGTCGCGTCGGTCGCCAACACCGGCCCGACCACGGCGAAGAGCGACATCCAGGCGTTCGTCGCCTCGGGCGACGCGCTGACCGATGACCTGGCCCGCAGCGAGAACTACTCCACGATCTCCGGTGCTGAACTCGCTCAGGAGAGCGGCATCCGCAACTACTCGTCGGCCGTATTCGTGAACAACGTCTCCGCACCGATCCAGTGGCCGTTCGCCGTGGGTGTCCCGGTCGGTGACGGCTTCGGCATGCGCGACGGCCGGATGCACGAGGGCGCCGACTTCCAGCCGGGCGACGGATCGCCGGTGCAGGCGATCGCCGACGGCACCGTCCGCATCGCCACCGAGAACGGCGGCGCGTACGGCGTGAACGTCTACATCGATCACGAGATCGACGGCCAGGTCGTCACGAGCCACTACGCGCACATGCAGTACGGCTCGCTGCGCGTGAAGGCCGGCGACCAGGTCACCGTGGGCACCGTTCTGGGCCTCACCGGCAACACCGGACGGTCCTTCGGTGCGCACATGCACTTCGAGATCATCATCGACGGCAAGACCATCGATCCGATTGCCTGGCTGCGCGCTCACACGGAGTGAGTTGTCAGGAGTCGCCTCCATCATCTGGTACGCTAGATGAGTTGCCCCGGTGAGGGTGACAACGCCCCGATAGCTCAGTGGCAGAGCACTTCCATGGTAAGGAAGGGGTCGTCAGTTCAATCCTGACTCGGGGCTCAAGGCATGAAAATGCCGTGCGGCAGGGTAGCTCAGTTGGTGAGAGCGCACGACTCATAATCGTGAGGTCGCGGGTTCAAGCCCCGCTCCTGCTACAGAATTTGGCTCCAGATCAGGGATTCTCCCGGGTCTGGAGCCTTTCTTTTTCTGTCATCTCAGCGAGCTACGGTCAAGGCTACGGTCTAGATTCGTGATCTCGCGCGGGTGTCGCACCCGCCTCTTATGCTCGCACACTCGTTGCGTCGGCGCTGAGCGATGTGCGTGGGCTTGATGTGATTCAGGAATATCGAGCGGCAGAACTCGCCGGGCGCGATTGCACCGACGTCGAGTGCGTGCAACCTGCGCACCGTGAGCTCCCGACCGTTGTATTTCCGAACAGCGTTCTCGGTGGAGGATCGCGTTACGCGGCCCGCCCATCGAACGTGGCCGGAACTCGCTACGCAGCTACCAAGCAGGACGGAGATGAGCTTCTGCAAGAGCGACTGTCACTGCGCGAGCACGGCGACGCGAACGAGTAGGCCCCCGACTCCCGCTACCGGGGAGTGAGCTCTACTTCTTACAAGTTATGTTCGGCGGCGGGCGTCGATGCTCCGTCACCGGATTTCGGCACGTATCGGTCCGCGAATGCGCTCCAGTGTGCCCACACGTCGATGGATCGGTCTCTGAGCCAGTTGAGTTGCAGCCCGTCCATGAACGACAGGATCTCGATGGCCATGCGCTCGGGGTGATCACTCACCGATTCGAGCAGGGGACGCAGTTGACGGGCACCGCGGGTAATGCGATCAGCGAAGTACTCGTGCGCGGGGTGGTCGGGTCGAATCGATTCCACAGCCAGAGTGGTGAACAAATGTGTGATCTCGGGCCGCTCAATGTTGCGACGAAAAAGTATGTCGAGGATTTCACGAGGGTTCATCTGCCCCGCGCGCTGCACTGCGTCGCGGGTCACCTGCGACGACTGACGCTCCTTGAGCCGGATGACCTCGACGAGAAGCTCTTCCTTCGAGCCGACATGATGAGACACACCTGCGCGGGTCAGTCCAGCTGCGGCCGCCAGTGCGGAGATCGAGAAGCCGGTAAAACCCTGCTTAGCGATCATTTGGGATGCGAGCTCGATGAGCTGCTCTTTGCGGTCCTCGGCGGTCATCCGCATACGACGTTGTGCCATGGTTCGATCTTCCCACTCTTTCTACTTGCGAGGGTGCAAGTAGCGTTGTAGCATCCTTACTTGCAGGGGTGCAGGTTATGGTGCCTCGTCTCTGCCCGACCCGAGCTACTCAGATTGGAAGTTCAAAGTTGAACGAACCCGCCCTCGTGCAGAAC
This sequence comes from Microbacterium gorillae, assembly GCF_050990725.1. Lineage (GTDB taxonomy): Bacteria > Actinomycetota > Actinomycetes > Actinomycetales > Microbacteriaceae > Microbacterium > Microbacterium gorillae_A. Next base: position 3,592,610 of record NZ_CP158844.1, on the reverse strand, counting down.
ACTGTGTCTGTGCCGGCCCAGCCCTGGCGGCCGATTCGTATCGCGCTCGCTCTGGCCATCGGTTCCATGCTGTGCATGGGCCCGTTCATGGCCTTCAACGCGGTTTTCCTTCCGGCGCGCATCGAAGTGCTGGCCCCGGACGGCAAAGTCGGTGTTGTCGCACTCGTCGCGTCTAGTGGCGTCATCGTCGCTACCGTCGCGAACGTCTTGTTCGGCGCGCTGTCCGACATGACCCGCACTCGCATCGGCCGACGCATCCCGTGGATGCTCGTCGGCTCCGTCGGCGGTACTGCTGGACTGCTCATCGTCGCCAGCGCATCCTCGATTCCCGTTCTCGTCTTCGGATGGTGCGTGTTCCAGTTCTTCCTGAACGCCATCATCGCCCCGCTCATTGCGATGCTCCCTGACCGTGTGCCGATCGCTCGCCGCGGCACGATGTCGGCGCTCTACGGCCTCGGTCAGCTCTTCGGCATCGCCCTGATCGGACAGATCGCCGCTCCACGGTTTCTCAGCGACCCGACCACTGGAATGTTCATCTTTGCGTTCCTGGTGCTGATTGCTGGCCCGCTCGTGTGGCTGATCGCTCCGGAGCCGTCGAACAAGGACCAGCCGCGCGTGCCGTTCTCCGCGAAGTCGCTGGTGAAGGCGTTCGCGTTCCCGATGCACGAGTCTCGCGACTACTACTTCGTTTTCTTCGGGCGAGTGTTCAACATCATCGGTACGTACGTCGTCACGGGGTACCAGCTGTACATCATCACCGACTACCTGGGCGCTTCCCAGCAGGAAGCAGCCGGCATCATGTCCCTACTCGGTGTCGTTCAGCTCCTCGCGTCCGTGGTCGTCGGCACGGCCGCAGGTCCGCTCTCGGATCTCTTCAAGAGGCGCAAGGTGTTCATCGTCGGAGGAACGATCCTGATCGCTTTCGGGACGCTGTTCCTCGTTTTCGTTCAGCAGCCGTGGGCGATGGTCGTGTTCGGCATCTGCAACGGCCTCGGCGGTGGGGTCTACAACTCGGTGGAACAGGTCGTCAGTACCGAAGTTCTCCCCGAAACGGACTCGTCCGCCAAGGATCTCGGGTTCCTGAACGTTGCCGCAACGGGCGGACAAGCGATCGCCCCGGCTGTGACATCGGCCGCCATCGCGATCACCGGAACATTCGCGCCCGCATTCATCGTCGCCACGGGATTCCTCGCCGTCTCCGGGGTCCTGTTCTCGCTGCTCAAGAAGACGCGATAGATAAGGAAATCAATGAGTACCTCTGCCAACGACTCCATCGACGTCGACGCGTTCGTCGACAAACTCTCTGATCGAGAGAAGGCTCTGCTGGGAAGTGGCGCGGCGTTCTGGGTGACTAAGGAGATCGGTGGACTTCCTCGAGTGGTTCTTGAGGACGGTCCGCACGGTGTTCGTCACCAGTCCGGAGATACGGACCACATGGGCATCGCACCCAGCGACCCCGCTACCTGCTTCCCGCCGGCCACGGCCCTGGCTCAGACCTGGGATCCGGAGTTACTCGAGCGGGTGGGTGAAGCCCTAGGGAGGGAAGCTCGTGCGTTCGGCACCGATGTGCTGCTTGGCCCCGGCGTCAACATCAAGCGTGACCCGCGGTGCGGACGCAACTTCGAGTACTTCTCGGAGGATCCCGTGCTCAGCGGACACCTCGGGGCGGCGTGGGTCACCGGCTTGCAGCGTGAGGGTGCTGGCGCATCGGTGAAGCACTTCGCCGCCAACAACCAGGAGCTCAACCGCATGCGGGTGAGCGCCGACATCGACGAGCGCCCGCTCCGCGAGATCTTCCTCAAGAGCTTCGAGCGAGTCATCCGCAACGCACACCCGTGGACGGTCATGGCCGCCTACAACAAGCTCAACGGCGTCGCGGCGACGGAGAACGAGTGGCTCCTCACCCAGGTCCTCAGGGAAGACTGGGGCTATGACGGCCTCGTCGTCAGCGACTGGGGCGCGGTCGGAAACCGCGTGGCGGCGACACGCGCCGGTCTCGATCTCCAGATGCCCGGCGGTGACGCATCCGCCGATGAGGACGTCATCGAGGCAGTCGAACGAGGCGAGATCGCCAGGGACGTGCTGACTGCTCGCGTTCGGCGCGTCGTACAGCTCGCCAAGCGTGCCGAGGAAGCGCGCCGCGCGCATCCGAACACCGTTGTGGATCACGATGCCCATCACGCGCTCGCCCGGGAAGTCGCGAGCCGTGCCATCGTGCTCCTGAAAAACGCCGGTGACTTGCTCCCACTTTCGACGGACAAGTCCATCGCGGTTGTCGGACCGTTCGCTTCAGAAGCGCGCATTCAGGGCGGAGGTAGTTCGCGTGTCGTCCCGACCCGGGTCGATGTGCCGCTCGATGAGCTCCGTTCGGCAGCCCCGGAAGCGGTGCTTTCCTTCGCGCACGGCTACCGATTCGACGGGAGTGACCAGGAGGAACTCACTGCCGAAGCGGTCGCACTCGCAGAAACGGCCCACGCCGCACTCGTGTTCATCGGGCTGACGGCTGCCGAGGAGGCAGAAGGCACCGACCGTGTCGACATCGACATCCCCCCTCACCAGATCGAGCTTCTCCGCGCGGTGGCGAATGTGCAGCCGCGTACGGTCGCCGTGATCGTTCATGGTGGCGTGGTTCGCCTTGCCGAAGTGGCAGAGCTAGTGCCCGCCGTCGTGGACGCCAGCATCCTCGGTCAGGCTGGCGGAGGCGCGATCGCCGACGTCATCTTCGGTGCGGTCAATCCGTCCGGTCGACTCGCTGAGACGGTGCCTTTGCGTCTGGAAGATGCGCCGTCCTTCCCGACATACCCCGGGGATCAGCTTCACTCGCGCTACGGCGAAGGAATTCTGGTGGGTTACCGGGGGTATGACTTCCTCAACCGTGATGTGGCGTTCCCGTTCGGTCATGGGCTCTCCTACACGCGGTTCGGATATGCCGACGCGGATGCAACCGCTTCGGACGAGCGCGTGCAGGTTTCGGTAACCGTCACGAATGAGGGGGAGCGTGACGGACGCGAGGTGGTGCAGGTCTACCTCTCCAAGCCCGACAGTGCCGTGCAGCGAGCACCTCGCGAGCTCAAGGCATTCCGAGCCGTCGAGATCGCTGCGGGGGAAGAAATGACCGTTGCCCTCGACATCTCAAGGTCTGACCTGGCCTACTGGGATATCCAGCTTCACCGTTGGGTCGTCGAAGGCGGCACGTATCAGGTGCATGTCGGTGCCTCGAGCCGCGATATCCGGGCGAGCGTGACCGTTGAGATCGAGGGCGATGACGTCATCCGGCCTTTCACCGAAGAGTCGACCATCGGGGAACTTCTCGCGAATCCGACCGCGGCAAAGGTGATCGCAGACGCTCTGCAGCGCAGCGGGCGAGGCGACAGCGCCGTCGCCTCGAACGAGCTCGGAATCGATGCCAACAAGTCGGCGATGCGGATCCCCGTCGGACGCATCCGCTCGCTGAGCGGGGGTACAGCGATGCCCAAAGAGAAACTGACCCAGCTTCTCGAAGCCGTCAACGCAGCACTGAGGTGAGTAGGAGGGGCGGTTCCGAGTGCCGCCCCTCCGCCGCACTCGTCAGAGCGGTGCAACCCAGCGCAACTGGGGAAGCGCCACTCGAGATAGAACCACGATGGGCGGGCAGCCGCCGAAGGAGCAACATGAAGATCGAAACGGGCGACGTCGCTGTCATCACGGGTGGCGCGAGTGGCATCGGTCTCGGCCTTGCGCGGGCTGTGATCGCACGAGGCGGTCGCGTCGTCATCTCGGACGTCCGCGCCGAGGCCGCCGAGCGGACGGCGGCTGAACTGCGAGATGCAGGCGCGGAGGCCATCGCCATCGCGGCTGACGTCGCGGACAGCGATTCTGTCTGCAACCTGGCAGAGCGGGCGCTCGAAGCGTTCGGGACCGTGCACCTCGTCTGTAACAACGCCGGTCTCGTGTCGCCGGCCGCCCCCATGTGGGAACAGACGCCCGCAACATGGGACCGGATGATCTCCGTCAAGATCGGCGGCGTCATCAACGGCGTCCGGGCCTTCGCCCCCATCCTCATCGCTCAAGGACGCGGGCATATCCTGAACACCGCGTCCTCGGGCGGTCTCGCGCCGTTGCCTCTGCGAACGCCGTACACGGGATCGATGCACGCTGTCGTCGGTCTCACTGAGACGCTCGATCTCGAACTCAAGACGGTCAACGAACTGCTCGGAGCAACGGTCCTCTGCCCCGGGCTGGTCGACACGCCGCTCGGCCAGAACTCGGCGTCCCTCGGTGCCATTCAGCTCCCCGCAGGTATGTCCGGGAACATCGCAAGCCTTGGAGCCGGAGCGTTGAGCCCGCTCGAGGTGGCTGAGGCTGCACTCGCTGCAATCGCCGCGGGCCGCGTCCACGTCGCCCCCGGCACCGGTGTTCTGGACAGAGCCCGTGCGCGGGTGCAGGGACTGATCTCCGATCTCGAGGCCGCCGGTGAGTGACACAGACACCACACTCCGAGTGCCCATCGGCCGCACCCTCGTTGGCCTGCTGTCGGGGCTCCTCGTCGCGATGCTCGCGAGCTCTATCGTCTCCACGTCGCTTCCGAAGATCGTCGCGGACCTCAACGGGAATCAAGCGACGCTCACGTGGATTGTGACGGCGACGCTTCTCGCGATCACGGTGAGCACACCTGTGTGGGGGAAGCTCTCTGATCAGCTCAGCCGCAAGGCCCTGCTCGTGGTCGCACTCATCTTCTTCCTGATCGGCAGCGTCACCGCCGGAATCGCCCCCGACGCCACCTGGTTGATCGTCGGCCGAGTCTTCCAAGGACTGGGTGCGGGCGGGCTTCTCTCACTGGTGCAGATCGTCATGGCGGACATCATCAGTCCCCGAGAACGCGGCAAGTACATGGGGCTCTTCGGAGCGGTCATGGCTTTCGGGACCATCGGTGGCCCGCTGATCGGCGGCCTCGTCACCGATGTCTTCGGGTGGCGGTGGAACTTCTTTGGGTCCGCCCCCATCGCCCTGTTCTCGCTCGTCGTGGTGCCGTTCACGATCCCCGCCGGTGCGGCCGCCCAGTCGAAGCACGTCCGCATCGACTACGCCGGAGCCTTGCTCCTCACACTGGGAATCTCGGCTCTGCTGATCTGGGTCACGCTCGGGGGTGACCTCTTCGACTGGGGCTCCCCGCTCAGCCTCAGTGTTCTGGGCGCGGCAGTTCTGCTCCTCGTCATTGCCCTGATCGTCGAGTCGCGTGTCGCGGAACCGATCCTTCCCCTGGGGCTGTTCAAGAACCGGGGTTTCGTGCTCACGGTCATCGCGAGCATCTCGGTCGGGGTCTCGACCTACGGTGCCACCGTGTTCATGAGCCAGTATCTCCAGGTTGCGCGGAACGCTTCCGCCACAGAGTCGAGCATCGCGTCCCTCCCGCAGCTCATCTGTGTCACCGTCGCATCGACGGTTGTGGGCGCGATGATCAGCCGCACAGGGCACTGGAAGCAGTGGATGGCAGCAGGAGGCAGCGCCCAAGCGCTCGGCCTAGTCCTTCTCGGCACCATCACCACCACCACCCCCTACCCGCTGCTGTGGGTATACATGGCCCTCGTCGGCTTCGGCATCGGCAGCGTCATGCAGAACCTCGTGCTCATGGCCGAGAACAACGTCGATGCCCGGCAGCTCGGTGTCGCCAGTGCCGGTGTCGTCTTCTTCCGAAGCCTGGGCGGGACCATCGGCCTCGCTGGCTTGGGGGCCGTCATCGCCGCGCGCGCCCAGTTCCTGGTCAACGATGCGATAGCGAAAGCGGCCCCCAGCGCCGGCCTCCACAGGGTTCAGCTGGATCAGGTCTCCGACCCGGGCACCCTGGGCATCGCGCTCGAGGTGATCGTGCGCGATGCTTACGCCCGAGCAGTCGGGGACGCGTACCTGATCGGTGCGGTTCTGGCTGTCATCTGTGTCGTGTCCATCCTGTTGCTACCGGGAAAACCCCTGAGCACACTGACGCGCGCGGAACGGATTGCAGCGCTCGTTGACGAGGGTGAGGGCCTCTAACCACTCCCGAAGTCACATCCGCCGATCGATTTGGTGTTCATACCGCGCTGCACGGCGACGATCGCCCGCCGGGGCGACGACGATGGAAGCCGAAGACCTCTCTGACATGCGCCCCCGTCTCCCGGAGGGCCACCAGATCTTTTCGATCACGCGCGTGTGTGACGCCAGCGGCGTCAGGCGTCGTCGTCCCGCTATCGACAGCGGACCTTCCCAGACTTCTCACCCTTCACGATCCCCAATGGCGTGCGCTTGACGAGCTACAGCGGCGGCGCACAGGACCTTCCCACTGATGCCCTCGAGCGTTACCTTCGCGCGATCGAAGCTGGAACGATGAAGATAGTGGTCGCCAACCTATACAATGGACTCGACCGGGTTGCGACAGCACACCGCGACCTCGAAGTCGGTGGCCATCCCGGCAAACGTGTTGTGGTCCTCGACGCAGCATGAGAGCCGAGTTCCACACGCTGGCCATCGTTCCTCACCCTGTGCCTTGTCTCGATCTCCTGCGACGCAGCATCATGGAATGATGACCCTCCCCGAGCCCGCGTGCACCCTCGGCTATACCGCGACGCAGCTCGGAGAGATCCTAGGCGACGGTGTCGACGTGTACCGCGCGTGGGCGGTCGGCAAGACGCAGGGCGTCTGCGAAGGCGAGCCGTGGTGTACTGAGCCGCACGGCATCGTTCACTTCGAGCGGGATGTGACCCGATTCAAGAGCGCCAGGGCTCGTTCCCAGTGAGAAGGAGCGCCGCTAGATATCCTGGCGTGCGTGAACGACGATATCGCACTGCTTTCAACCGACGAGCTTGCCTCGGCCGGCCCCTACGTCAACACCGGCCCGGGCGATCTTGACGCCACCATCGTCACCACTGAGGCTCTCGGTGACCTCGAGGGCTTCGATGAGGACCAGCTCGAGGCGGCCGCTCAGGAATGGGTCGAGTCCCCCGAGGGCGAGGCATTCATCGCCGATCTGCCGTGGGACATCGTCGATCCGCGCTTCCAGCATGCACGCAGCGTCACCGACTTCGAGATCACGGCCGTCCGATTCGAGGCGGCGGACGAGCGGAGCATCGATGTGTCGGTTGACGTCGAGGAGTCGAAGGACGGCTTCGACGAGCGGGTTGCTGCTGAGAGGGCCGCAATCTGACGTCGAATCTCCAACAGCAAGGAACCCCCTGGCGGTCGACAGGGGGTTCCTTCATGTCTCCGATCACTCCTCGATGAGCACCCACTCGCCAAGCACGTCGGGCTCCGCGTCGACGATGGTCGAGTCGACGACCGTCGTAAGACCGTCGTGGAAGACGCTGACCACCACATCGCCTGCGTAGTGTGCGAGAACCACGTCGTCGAAGAGGTCGTCTGCCGGCTTGACGTCGGAGACGTAGTCGAGCCCGCCGTTCCCGAAACTGAGACGCATGTACTCGTCGTCCGTCGACGTCGAGCAGTTCTTCACGATCACGGCTTCGGATAGGTCGTCGAGCGCGTAGGTGAGCGAGACGTCTTCGGTGGTGCCGCGCACTGCATCCTTCAGATCTTCGTCGCGTGGCAGGGAGTCGACCAGCTCGACAGCAGGGCCATAGAGGTCTGCACCGTAAACGGCACCGCGCTCGACGACCGTGCCCTCGGAGTCGATCGTGCCGCCGTAGAGACCCTCAAGGCCGGGGCCGTCCGGGTGTGGCGTCGCAATGACCTCGAGAGCGCACAGCCCTGGCGCGAAGGTACGAGGAGTCAACGTGTACATGTCGATCACGGGTCGCTTCTCTTCCGGAAGCAGCTCGCGCACGGCCTCGGGGAACTGGATGGTGAAGGGGGCGTCTTCCGACGCGACGAGGCTCGGTCGTCCGACGCTCGGGACGGCGAGGTCGACGAAGCTGTAGGTGGCCTCACCGGCTGCGGCGTTGCCGGACGAACTACCCTGCTCCGCATCGGTGTTCCCGACGTCGCCCTGCGTCGCAGGGGATCCGGTCTCGCCGGCCGGGCTCCCGGTCGTCTCCGCCGACGTGCACGCGGCGAGGCCGAGCCCTGCCGTGAAGATGAGCGCGACGGCAGTAGCGGTGCGGTTGATGGTGCTGGTCATGATGCTGATTCCGATCTCTGTGGTGATGGGTGCTGCTCAGAAGATGAAGCTGGCGATCGCGCCGCCGGCCTCGATGCACATGTTCTGGTAGATGTCCGCCTGTGCCTCGGCGCGGCTGGATGCGATCTCGCCGTAGTCGGGCGTGAGTGCGGTGTCGGTGATAGTGAGCTTCGACTGCGGAGAGTGCATGAGCGGGTTGTCGCCCTCCCACGTCGCGAGGTAGGTGTCCGCGCCCGTGTCGACGAGGTTGGCAGTGACGTCCTTCTTGGTCCTCCCGAGGCAGTCGAGCTCCTGGAAGATCAGCGTGTCGCCGTCGACCACCCAGCGCTCCAGACGGGGGCTGAACGCCTGCACCGCGTGCAGGTAGACAGTGCCTTCCTCAGTCGACAGGTCGACGGCGTTCTCGTCGGGCTCCTCGGCCGCTGGAGCCTCCGTCGGCGCGGTGACGTTGTCGCCACCTGCAGGCTCCGTCACATCGACCGCGGGAGCGTCGGTGATCTCTTCCACAGGAGCGGGGCTCTGCTCGACATCGGTCGTCGCCGGAGCCTGGTTGGCGAAAGAGTCCGGTCAGAAGCTCTTGGAACTGGCCGCGAAGGGGAACTGCGTCGTCGTATACCCGCAGGTGGTGATCGACGAGCTGCGCCGACAGAGCGTCGAGCGCGCACACGAGGCGCACGACAGTGCGGCTGGCGGCCTTGCCGAGATTGGCGAATCGGGCGTCGACGTCAATGAGACTGCAGCCGCGCTGGCAGCCGTGTTGCAGCGCATCGAATCCGACATAGACAGCGCGTTCACCGGGCTCCTCGATCGCCCTGGTGTCACGACTGCGCCCGTTCCTGGGGTCGCAGCGGCAGCGCTACTGAGACGTGACCTGGAACGCCGGCGACCGTTCATGGAAATTGAGCACGGAGGCAAGAACAAGAAGAAGTCGGTCGGCTTCAGAGACGTGCTGATCTGGGAAACGGTGCTCGAACTTGCTGCTGCAGGCGCTCAGTACGAGGTGATTCTCTTTGCGACGTCGGACAACGGGTTCATCGATACCAACTCGCGATCTCTCCATCCCGATCTGCTGGGGGACCTCGATGCCCTCGGTGTCAGAGCTGGCGTCGTAGACAGAGTGGACAGCCTTCTTTTGGTCATTGCAAAGGTCGAGAGTGCAATGGAGGAGGCATCCGCGCGAGAGCCCGAGGGCCCGACGGCTGTTTCGTCGGACGACATTCTCAAGATCGTTGTCGATGAGCTGAGAGGTCCGATCCCATCGAAGCTCGCCCTCGTGACCGCGGCTACCGAAGCGCTCTACGAGTTGGAGGGCAAAGCCGTCGAGATGCAGATGGGCTACGGCGGAGACTACGACTACCCGGAGTTCGTGAAGTTCACGGTACCCGCCTTTGAGAGCAGCGTGATCACCAGCATCGATCAGACGTCGCAGTTCACGTTCGAGGAGAGCTCAGACAGTCCTGACGTACTCGTGGGCACTGCGAACGCGATCATCACTCTTGAAGGTGGCGTCCACAAAGGCGACTGGTTCGCAGACGACGAGCACAGGGTTGAGATCACTGGTGAGCTCAACGATCGCTACTTCGAAGCGAGCAGCGAAGTGGCGGTCCGCGCGGCCGTCGCGCTCGATATCGAGGGCGGTGACGTGACCGTCGTCGGTGTCGAGCTCGAGGACGATACGTCGCTGCAGAACGCCGCGGAAGATCAGCTTGCTTTCGAGACTCTAGACGCGTCAGACGACGAGAACGACTCTCGGCCCGCGCTTTGACGGGCCACCGACTGCTCGTCACGCCGTCTCGTTGATCGATTCTCGAGCCGCGCGACCACGGAGCCTGCCGAGCTGTTGGCAACGACGTACGCGCAGCGGCCGCTCCGAGGTGAGGTTGCTACGGTCTGAACTACGGTCTAACCCAGTGATCTACGGTTAAAGCCAGTAATCTTCAGTCATCATCGCCACCCAGTAAACCCGAAATCACGCGGCAAAATCACTGGAAATGACTGGAACCGACAAATGATCGACTCATAATCGTGAGGTCGCGGGTTCAAGCCCCGCTCCTGCTACAGATGAAAACCCCCGGATCTCCGGGGGTTTTGTCGTATCCGGGAGGGTGCGCGTGGGGACAGCGGCGGACGTTGTGCCGGATTTGTGCCGGTCGGTTGCACGGCGAGGGAGGCCAGGCTCACCGCGCCTGGGCGGTTTCGGATTCACAGATCAATGACCAGCCCGCCATCCTCCACGCTCGCGATATCGCCAAGTACCGCCTCTCGCGCCCCCGACGAGGAACACTGGTGTATGAATCCGGTCGATGATCCCTACGAACGGATTGAGGGGCGTCTCAAGCGCATGCCGCGGCGGGAGGTTGCGTCCCGCAACGACCTTGAGCCCGCTCCATAGCCCGCTCAAGGTCGTCGATGGCACCGCATACGGCCAGTACTCCTGCAAGCTCTGAATATGCGATGGGGTGCGCGCACGCCTTGGGGTGTCGGCCACAACCGCCAACGCCTCCGCAGTTCCAGCAACGAAGTCCTGAGAGAACCCGGCGACCGTGGCTGTTGACCGAGAGCGCGAGGTCTGGTTGTGGAGGCAATGAAAAGAAATCTCGCCTCCACCGACCCTTTTCCCAGGAGAGGACCTTCGACGGGCCTTCAGGGGAAATTGCCAAAAAGGCGCGGCGCGAGATGGGCACGATGAGGCGCAGGAGAACCTCTTCAACTCCATCGCGTTCGATCGTGTCAACGTAATAGGCGTATCCCAGGTCAGAGGTGCACAAGTCGCTTTGCGTCGTACCAAGCGACCAGCCAGACACGAGTAGCTTCCCCATCGCTCGATTTCGCCCCATGATGCGGTTCTGATTGACGGTGGACTTGTCCGCTGCGAGCTCAATCAACAGGGAGTCCTCGTCCGATGTACTCGCGTCGTTCTGCCACGCATTCACCAGCCGTTCCCCGTAGAACCGATCGCGAACCGTGAGCGAGGCGACAAATGGGACCACAACCTCAAGCCACTCCACGAGGGGAAGCGTGCCACCAATCAGATTGTCGAGGGCGGTTGAGAGGCGTGGCTCATACTCATCCCAGAGGTCGTCGACGAACCGCTCGCCCGACGGATGCATTTGCCCGTCAATGTTGTCCACGTCGTACAGGTCGTTAACGAACCCGATTGCCGCAGCGCGTGATGGTTGCGAAACATGCTGACCGGGGCGCAGGACCTGCAACCGCCGCTCCCGAAGCGCGTCTCCTTCCTCGCCTGAGAAGCGCCCCAGAAACGCGGCTGGAATATAGTGATCCCTCATCAGGCTCCTCGATTTGCCACTCGGTGTCTGTGCCCATCGGACAGCATGACCTTACGTCGATATCAGTTGCACTGGCCCGCCACGGTCGCGCCGAGGTACACTTGAAGCACGGCGGGCAGTAGCCCTCGGAGCCTGGCAGTCTTCCGGACGGTATGACGAGCCAGGCTCACGTGTTTCTAAGGGCGAGTGACCCGGGACTCTACGATCGCTTCGACGCGACGGATCCAGTCGCCGCCGTTCGAGTAGCACCAGGCGACGGCATCACTCACCCAGAGCAGCGGATGCTCATGTGGCGCGACATGCCGATACTGCATCTCCGAAGATCCAGCGCGGCGGATTGTGTCCGCGATCAGTCGGCGGTCGGCCCGCTCGAGGGACTCGTCTCGTTCGATGATCAGCTGCGCCACACCAGCGCGGACGGCCTCCTCAGCGAGTGCGCCGAGCGACAGCGGCCGCGCTTCCTTGTCTGACCGCCGCTTGACAACCCACACGGACACACGTACCTCAAGAGTGCACATGCGCGAGAGAATCTGGCGGCGTCGACTGTCGTTCTCGCTCTTGAAGTGGATGCGTCGCTGACCCGGCTTGAGGAGATCGCGCAATGCCCGTTCGGATGCCTGAACATCGCCGATTGCGGTGGCAGTCGCAACGACGTAGTAGCCTCGCGCTTTCGACTCATCGACGTAGACGCGGTCTGCGGGGCGGAAGGTCACTTCTCCACCGTAGACGGGACATCGGACGCATCGCAGACGGCGAACGACACGTCTCCCGGCGGTGAGGCTCCGCGTACGGCGGCTTGACGAAGAAGACGTCGTTTACGTCGATGGCCTGCTGACGATGACGCCCGAGCGTACGATCGCTGACCTTGTCGAAACTCGCGAAGATCCTTCCCTGATTGCGGATGCGCTCCGGCACGCGGCGGAGCAATGGATGCCCCTGCATCTGAGCCGTCTCGGACAACTGCTGGATCCGCTCGCATCGAGAAACGGACAACCATCGGGCGTTGCCCTCGCGGAAAAGCTGATGGTTGTTGGTGGTCTGGACGAGTCGGGTCTCCTACGCCGTCCCTGAGGCCCGCGAGCGACCTGTTCCGCAACATTCTGTGCAGCGACACGCCCTCATCACTCGTGGTTCCACACGGAGGCGTCGAGGCGCGAGATCGCCGTGACCCAAGCGCTGTCGGCTTCTGTACCGCAGGTTGCGTTGAACATCTCTTGCAGCGGTGGCAGTTCGATGCCGTCTTTCCAGAACTCTGTCGCGCCAGCGACCTGTGCGATCCAGTGAGGCGGTTCGGCGCGGAACTCATCCACGTGAATCAGGTATTCGCCCTCAAGCACTGTCGCGACCCAGCGATTGGGCACCTGGATGCTGTCGAGCAACGGTGTCAGCGGGGAAGGGCGCCGGGAGATCCTCGGGATGGCGCTGGGAGACGCGGAGACCACCGACTTCTGGACCGAGTTCCTCCGTGGCCTGCGCGAGCGCGGGCTGAAGGTCGCCACCGACGCCGACCCGCTCGGCGTGACCCTCGTGACGAGGGACTCACACGCCGGACTGAAGGCCGCGGTGAAAGCGATCCTGCCCGGCGCGGGCTGGCAGCGTTGCCGGGTTTATTTCGACCCGCAACGTCACCCAGAAGCTCGGCTCGGCGCGCTCGAAACCGGACAACGCGCTGATCTCCGCGATCTTCGCGCAGACCACGACCGAGGCCGTCACTGCCCATGGCAGCTGGTGGCCATCGCACGGCGACGACGCGGCGGGGCTGCGGACCGCGGCAATGGGTGGGCCGCGCACTCACATCTGGGAGCGTGTCCCCACTCCCCGGGTAGGATCGCGCCATGCGCCTCCATGCCTCGCTCCGGTCTTCGATCGCCATCGCGATCGCGGCCTGTGTCGCCGTGACAGTGACCGCGTGCGCGGGCGGAGACGCCCCCGCAGATGCCGAGCAGATCGCTGAGAGTGCGCGCTCCCTCGACATCGTTCCCGAGCTCGTCTACACGACCGATGTCGACGGGTACGACCTCGCGGTGCAGTCGGTCGGCTCGACCGGCTCCAGCGGCATGTCGGCGTCGTGGTTCAGCGAGGCACGTGGCGGAATACTGACGATCCGCACCGACTTTGGAGAGGTCACCGCCGAGACCTGTGCAGAGATGCCGATGTTCGAGTCAGGCGAAGCTGCCGTGACCTGTGACGAGGACGACGATGGACTCTGGCATCGAACGGCGGGCGACGTGCACGAGTACTTCGCGGTGCGGGGCGATGTACTCATCCGTGTGAGCGGCCGTGGTGCGTCCGCCGAGGACCTGCGGGCTGCGGCGCAGGCAGTACACGTGCCGTCGGCCGCTGAACTCGAGCTGCTCTTCTCCGATGCACTCAAGCGGCTGCAGGGGCAGCCTGTCGAGCGCGGCGACCTTCCTGAGCACGGCGACGGTGCTCCGATCGACCCGTCGGGACCCGGCGGCTGATCGCTTGCCTATGCCGGCATGGCGGCCCATCGAGACTGTTGCTCCGCTGATTCGCTGATGAGAACGCGATGGCCTCAGCTCGCATGCATCGGTATCGACCGAAACTCCCCCGCACCGAGCGATTCGGTGCGGGGGAGTTCAGCTCAGTCAGGCCGGGTTACTTGTTCTTGATCTCCATGACGCGAGACCAGATGTTCCCGCTGGTGGTGACGCGAACGCCGTCCGGCGTGTAGCCCTTGCCCTGCGTCGCCATCACGACGCCCGACCACGGGATGCCCATCGAGAGCTGAATGGCGTTGAAGCCCTCGTGGTTGACGTCGATGATGGGACCGCCGTTGAGGATCGAAGCCATCGTCTGAGCCTGACCGGGGTTGGTTTCGTACTTGATGAACTCCTGGCCGACAGTGAAGACCTGTCCGCCGTTCGTTGCCCAGCGAATTACTCGCATCTGATCATCCTTCTTTCTGCCCGCTGGGGGCGTGTAGTTTCCGTTGAATTCCCAGTGCCACGATTCGACTTGAGAGAAGTTTGCTCCCGCCCACCACCATCCGTAGTTCGCGGCATTGTTGCGGAGCCAGACATGCCCCGCGGATGAGCGACCTGGTGAATAGATCTCGCCGCCGAAATCAGCGGCGATGGCCCAACCATGGTTGGACGTGCCCGGGTAAGCGGCAAGGTTTCCCGTGCCGTTCTGGTATGCATTCCATGCGTCCCACTGGCCCGCGAGATCGCGGTACCCGTCGTTGATGATGAGCGTACGGCCGAGAGCGGCAGCGTAGGCGCCGCGCATGGCTGTGAGGGCTACGGCAGCGTCATTACGAAAGTAGGAGCCACCCACATTCGTGAGCTCGCTGGTCGGAATCTGACCATTTGAGTAAGTCGGCAGTTCAATCACCTCCTTGTTGATGAGTCATGTACTCGAATTTGTGTACTAATTAAGCGTATGAGGACTGCGGAATTAACGGGAACAGAAGAACGAACTCGCTCAACTTGGCGCGACACGACCGTCCCCTCGCGCATGCGAGGATCGAATGATGAGCTCTGCAGAACCCGCCCCCGTTCGTGAGGGGCTGTGGCGCAGGCTCGCCGCCTCGATGAATGAGCCGGTGCTGCGCACCCTCGTCATCTCGACGGCCGTGTCCCGTGTGGGTCGCGGCGTGTTCCTCACCGTGACGGTGCTGTTCTTCACGCAGATCCTCGGGCTCGGTGCGGGGGAGGCGGCCGTCGTGCTCGCGGTGTCGAGTGCGTGCGGAGTGGTCGCCTCGCTGGTGGGCGGCTGGCTGGCCGATCGCCGCAGCGCGCGACGCATCGCGTTCGTGTGTGAGGCGCTCGGTGGTCTACTGCTGGCCGGGTATGCCCTCGCGGGCGACTTCGTCTCCGCCCTGATCCTCGCCAGTCTCTCCGGATTCTTCGATTCGGTGGGTCACTCGGCTCGCTCGGCCATCATCGCTCGCGGACTCGCTCCCGAGCGCCGCGTGCATGCGCGAGCGGTGCTGCGGACCGTCACGAACCTGTCGATCGCGCTGGGGTCCGGTATCGCCGCGATCGCCCTCGCGCTCGGCACCGCACCCGCGTACCGCACGGTCATCCTCGTAGCGGGGCTGCTCTGCGCGATCGGGTCGATCCCGCTGCTCCGCCTGCCTGCCACCGTCGACGCACCCGCACGAAACGCGAGCGCGCTGCGCACCCCGACCGGCTCGATCAACACGGTGGCGCAGGAGGAGCGCCGCGACTGGCGCCGGCGCTCGCCGTGGCGGGATCCGCGCTATCTCCTGCTGACCGTGCTGTCCGCGGTGTTCGGCATGCAGTTCGGCGTCGCCGAACTCGGCGTGCCGCTGTGGATCACGCAGGAGACGCAGGCGCCGACCGTGATCGTGTCGGTGCTTCTGATTCTGAACACGGCGCTCGTAGTGCTGTTCCAGGTTCAGGCCTCCCGCGGCACGCACGATGTTCGCGTCGCCGGTCGCGTGACGATGATCGCGGGCTGGCTTATGGCTGCGGCCTGTTTCATCTACGCGCTCGCGGCCGGGCTTCCCACCTGGGCTGCGATCACGGTGCTCGTGCTCGCGATGGTCGCGCACACGTTCGCGGAGATCCTGTCGCAGGCCGGCGCCTGGGGGCTCAGCTTCGAGCTGGCGGATCCGGTGCGCGCGGGCGCGTATCAGGGCGTGTTCGGAATGGGCTTCTCGCTCGGCGCACTGGCCTCGCCGATGGTGGTCAACGCCACCGCGCTGACATTCGGCCTCGCGGGATGGGCGATGCTCGCGGGGATCTTCCTCGCCGCGGCCGCCGGAATCATGCTCATCGCGCGCCGCGCAGCTGCATGCGCGCCGGCCACGAGCTGAGCCGCCCACCTGTGGCGATCAGGAGACGCTGATCGCCTCGGAGGCCCGTTGCGCCGCTGAGCCCCTCCTCGGTGGCCGCCCCGAGGCGCTGATCGCGAGGAGATCGCGCACAAGTGCGTCGTCGACGGGGCACAGTTCGCGCTCCGACGCGGCGCGAAAAGCCCCCCTCCGCATCGTGATGGACCTGTAACACTTACGAAACACGTCGTACCGTATCGTTTCTCTCATGACGTCGACCAGCTCCGAGCGCACCGGCCGTCCGACCGACGAAGACCTCACCCGCCGCATCCTCGAGAGCGCCGGACGGCTTCTCGGTGAACGCGGATACGCCGCGCTGAGTGTGGAGCAGGTCGCAAAGGCCGCCGGCTGCGGCAAGACCGCGATCTACCGTCGCTATGCCGACAAGGGTGCGCTGGTCGCCGCCGTGCTGCAGTCGGAGGTACGGATCGGAGACATGCCCGACACCGGCGACGTGCGCACCGACCTCCTCGAGCACGCACTGCAGAACCAGCGCAACCAGGAGCTCTCCCCTGAGCAGAGCCACGGGTTGCGCGCCATGTTCGAGCCCGACGTCTTCCCGGCCCTCTGGGACGGGTTCTTCCAGCACCGCAGAGCGCAGGGGATCGAGATCATCGACCGCGCCATCGCCCGAGGCGAGCTCCCCGCCGACGTCCACCATGACGTTCTCCTCGACACGATCGCCGGGCTCACCCTGTACCGGCAGTCCGTCAAACGCATTCGCATCGCCGAGCACTCCTACGTCGACATCATCGACGCGCTCGTCTCCCGCCCGCCGCGTCGCTCCCACGACTCCGACGAACAGGTCCACCATGTCCACTGACGCCCCCGTCACCCAATCCCTGCCCAAGGTCAGCGCTCGCGCGGTCGTCGGGTTCCTCATCTTCTGCGAGCTGGCCAGCGGCTTCGTCCAGGGCTTCTACGCCCCACTGCTCGGCGAGATCGCGGGTCACCTGAAGGTCTCTGACGCAGACATCACCTGGTTCCTCACGGTGCAGACGCTCGCCGCCGCCGTGTGCGTCCCGCTGCTGTCCAAGCTCGGCGACATCTTCGGTCATCGTCGGATGCTGCGCATCGCGGTGATCTCCGTGCTGATCGGCACCGTCGTCACCGCACTGCTGCCGAACTATCCGCTGGTGCTGGCCGCCCGGATCCTGGTGGGACCGCTCGCCGTCTGGCTGCCGCTGGAGATCGCGCTGGTGCACAACCGCATCAAGGGCGAGACTGCTCGCACGTCGATCGGCCTGCTGGTGTCGTTCCTCACCGGTGGCGCGATCCTCGGCACGATCTCGGCCGGTGTCTTCTCGGCGCTGCTGCCGAACCTGACCCTGACGCTGTTCATCCCGGTGCTCCTCGTCGCGGTGAGCGTGTACGCGGTGTTCTTCAAGGTTCCCGAGTCCACCTCGCGCACGGGTGCGAAGGTCGACGTGCTCGGCTTCGTCGGCATCGGCCTGGCCATGGTGGTGCTGCTGTTCGGCCTCCGCCTTGCTTCGAGCGAAGGCTTCGCCTCGGCAGCCACGATCGGCACGCTGGCAGCCGCCGTCGTGATCTTCGCGCTGTGGGTGCTGTGGGAGCTGCGCTCTTCCTCTCCGGCCATCGACGTCCGCCTGATCGTGTCCCCTCGGATGGGTCCGGTGTACCTCACCGCCTTCCTGTTCGGCATGGTGATGTTCGGAGCGCAGTCCCCGTCGACCACGTTCCTCACCGCCGACCCCGCACAGACCGGGTACGGCTTCGCCGCCAGCGCGGGCACGGCATCCGCGGTCACAGCCGTGGTGACGATCCTCGCCACGATCGGCGCCGCCACGTTCGCGCCGATCGCACGCAAGGTCGGCATTCGATCGGTGCTGGTGACCGGCGCCATCGTGGCGGCATCCGGCTCGCTCGTGCAGATCGCCTTCCACGATCAGCTCTGGCAGATCTTCCTGGTCTCCGCGATCAACGGCATCGGCATGGGCCTGCTGCTCGGAGCTCTTCCCGCCCTCGTGGCGGAGGTCGCGCCGAGCGATCAGACCGGCATCGCGACCGGTGTCTACAACTCGCTGCGCACGCTCGGCGGCTCCGCGGCCGGTGCCGTCTTCGCCGTGATCCTCGCGGGCTTCACGGCATCCGGCTCGCTCTCCTCGTCGATCGGCGGCTATGTCACCATCTGGGCCGTATGCGCCGGAGCCTTCATCATCGCCGCCGTGGCGCTGGCATTCATGCGGATGCCGAGCCACGCTGACACCACCGTCACCACGAAAGGCTGAATCATGACCGCCCCCGACTTCACCGCAGACGCCGTCGGCATCCTTCCCGAACTCGTCGCGCTGCGCCGAGCACTGCATGCCGACCCCGAGCTCGGACTCGACCTGCCCCGCACCCAGCAGAAAGTCATCGACGCCCTCGCCGGACTTCCGCTGGAGATCACCACGGGAACGGCCACCACCTCGGTCGTCGCCGTGCTTCGCGGCGCCCATCCGGGCCCTGCGGTCCTGCTCCGTGGCGACATGGACGCGCTTCCCATCGACGAGGCGACCGGCCTCGACTTCGCCTCGACCAACGGCAACATGCACGCCTGCGGGCACGATCTGCACACCGCGGGTCTGGTCGGTGCCGCGAAGCTCCTCTCCGCCCGACGCGACGAACTCCACGGCTCCGTGATCTTCATGTTCCAGCCGGGTGAGGAAGGGCATGGCGGAGCGAAGGTCATGCTCGACGAGGGTCTGCTGGACGCCGCAGGCGAGCGTCCCGTCGCCGCCTACGCGATCCACGTCGCTCCGGGTCCGCGGGGCATGTTCGCCACGCGTTCTGGTGCGGTTGCGGCTGGTTCGAACCAGCTCTTCGTCACCGTCAAGGGACGCGGCGGGCACGGATCCCAGCCGCAGCAGACGCTGGATCCGGTGCCGGCGGCCGCGGAGATCGTCCTGGCGCTGCAGAGTTTCGTGACGCGCCGGTTCGACGCGTTCGACCCGATCGTGCTGTCCGTCACCCGACTGTCCACCGGCGATGGCGCCGTGAACGTGATCCCGGAGCAGGTGGAACTCGCCGCCACCGTGCGCAACATGTCTCCGGCATCGCTGCAGACGCTGCAGGAGGGCCTGCCCCGGGTGATCGAGGGCGTCGCGAGCGCGCACGGACTGTCGGTCGACGTGCGTTTCGAGACGATGTACCCCGTCACGGTCAACGACGCGGCGGAGACGGCGGAGACCGTCGACGTGCTGCGCGGGACCTTCGGCGAGCAGCGGGTGATGATCATGCCGACGCCGATGATGGGTTCAGAGGACTTCGCCTTCGTGCTGAACGAGGTTCCGGGCACGTTCATCGCGCTGATGACCTCGCCTCCGGAGACTGATCTGGCGACGGTCGAGTGGAATCACTCGCCGCGCGTCGTGTTCGACGACGCGGTGCTCGGCGATCAGGCGGCAGCGCTCGCCGCGGTGGCATTCGCTCGCACGGCTCGCTGATCCGGCGTCGGGGGCGCGTCGTCGGGTTCTCGACGGTGCGCCCCGTGAAGTTCGCGACGATCTGCACCGTCACCGAGCGCAGTTGTTGCGGCGACGGCGGGCATCGGGCCTAGACTCGCCCAAACGGGGAGAGGACAGTGATGTCGCATCCGGCACACGCCATGTGGATCTCGGTGGTGCTCGGTGCCGCCGGCGTGATGCTGGGCATCGCCGCGTTCCTCTTCCTCGCTCCCGTTCCCGGGTCGCCGTGGCCTCTGATCTCCCTCTGCGCCGCGGCATTTCTGTCAGGCGTGGCGATGTTGTGGGGCGCGATCGTCATCGGGCTCAACACCTCCCGCCGCGCGCAAGTGCTCATCGCTCTGCTCGCCGCCCTGGCTTTCGTGGGAGCGGCATCGTGGCTCGCACTCTGGGCTGCCCTCCTCGCGAGCGCGTCGCTGGTGTACGACCAATTAGTCTTCGAGTTCTTCAGCTTTGCGATGGGTCCGGGTCCGTGGGTGCTGCGTGTGCTCGGAGTCTTGGCGATCGGTGCGCTCCTGCTCCGGGTGGCGCTCGTCCCGACGGTGCCGCTTCGATCGCGCGTGTATTTCTTCACCGCGCTGGCGTCGGGAGTCGTGTCGGTGAGCCTTCAGCTGGTTCTCGCCGTCTACCTGGCCGCGGGAGCGTCAGCGGCCGGTGTCACGCTGTTCGCCGCCACGATGTCGATCGCGCTCGTGCCGACCTTCGCGGCGTTCGCCTTCCAGAACTGGGCCGTCGAATCGCAGCGATGAAAGGTCGAAGACGCCTCTGCGCAGGCGGTGCGGGGGTGCGGTTTCCAGCTTCCACCGATGCGCGGCGGCCCGTGCTGCGACCGAAGTGATCAATAATGAACACGAACTTTCGTTAGTGTTCCTCTCTGTTTAAGACTGTGATTTGGTGAACAACAGTGTTCACAACTCGCAGTCCCGGAGGAACAGGCATGCAGAGGGCGCGTCAAGGACGACGGACGCTGATCGGAGCGGTCATCGCCGCACTTCTCATCGGGGGAGTGTCAGCCGGGGCATGGGCGATCACGCGTGAGGGCGACACCGGAGCTGCGATGTGCGGCGGCGACCCGGTTTCCGACGTCACGGCCACCACGTATGGACTCGGCCTGCAGAGCGCGGTCGGCACCGACTTCGCGACCCAGCACGACATCGCGTCCTACGGCTCCGACTTCTGGGGGCAGGAGTACGACGGTGCGCGACCGGTCGACGCTCTCGCCTCGGCCGTGGAATCCGCGCTTGCGGCCGACTGTGCGCTGATCCGCGTCGCCGATGAGGTCGGCGCGGACACGTCGGCATTCCGCGCGGTCACCGAAACCCCGGGCGGCGTGGACGCGTACGAGCGCATCCGCTCCCGCGCCGAAGAACTCAAGGACACCGTGCGCGCCGCTCTGCTCGAGCGGTCCCCGCCCGACGACGCGGAGCTGCGCACGGCATTCGAGCGACTCGGTGACGTGTACAAAGAGTCCGACCTGGCCGTCACCGTCTGGCGCGTTCACGGCGGTGACGCGGTGCTCGGGACGACCACGGCAAACGCCACCGCGGCGAATGCCGCCGATACCGCGGAGCTGCGTGAGCGCCTCACGGCCGCGGGCGCGAGCATCGACGAGCTGCACATCGACTCGCAGGAGATCTCGAAAGAGGACCTGTACTCCGCCCAGATCCTCGACGCCATGCAGCACGCCGAGGCGGGCATCGTGATCGACGGATTCGCGGACGGAGAGAGTCTCATCCTCGTGGACAAGGTGGGTGGGGGACTGCTCACCCTCGAACAGGCGCCGCAGCTCGCCCGCAACGCCTACGTGAACGACCTGCTCGCGCAGCGGCTGGCGGAGGAGATCGATGCCGAGCCCCTCCGCGTGACCACCGACCTCTCCCGCCTGCTGCTCGACGCCATTCCCTGACCTGTCACCGATCCGCACGGCGGCACAACCGCACGCGCATCGCGACACGAACCTCCCCACACAGAAAGGACTGCGTCGGAATGAGAATCTCCCGCGTGGCTCTCGCCGCGGCACTGTCCGCGGCGCTCTTCATACCGGGCGTCGCCGCCCCGCCGGCGGCCTCCGCCGTCGAGCCGGAACCGGCGGCCTTCACCTCGATCGGCCCCTCGACGACCGGGACCACCTACTACGTCGACGGCGCGTCCGGTGCCGACAGCGCTGACGGAACCAGCCCCGCCACCGCGTGGAAGAGTCTCACCAAGGTCTCCGCTACGACGTTCGAGCCGGGCGATCACATCCTGCTCGAATCCGACAGCACCTGGAACGGTCAGATGCTGCACCCGAAGGGCAGCGGCACTGCCGAGGCTCCGATCGCCGTCGACTTCTACAACGAGGAAGGCGGGACGGCGACCTTCACTGCGGAGCGGCGCCCCGTCATCAACGGCGGCGGCACCTACGGCACGGGAACCTTCAAGCGGTACATCACCGGTGCGGTGCAGCTGGTCAATCAGGAGAACTGGCAGATTCAGAACCTCGAGGTGACCAACAGCCCCGAGGCCTCCAATCCCGAGGGGTACAAGAAGCCGGGCGACGCGCAGCGCGCCGGCATCCTCGTGATGGGCTACGAGCAGGACCGCACGTTCACGTCCATTCGCGTCGCGAACAACTACGTCCACGACGTGCAGTCGGAGTACTTCCAGCAGCCGGGCCTCCCGCCGGCGTCGCAGGGGCCGGCACTGAAGGCCACCGGTGGCATCATCATCCTGGGCCACTGGGTCGACCCAGATGGGAAAGTGCTGCTGCCCGCGGGAGAGTGGCGCTCGTCCACCGGCTTCCACGATGTGACCGTCGAGAACAACGTGGTCAAGCGCGTCGGGCTGGAGGGCATCCGCACCAAGGCGGACGCGAACACCGCGGTGAGCAACTCGTTCAAGAAGACGATGTCCGACATCCGCATCAAGAACAACTACCTGGAGGACGTCTCCGGCGATGCGATCGTGCTGAGCGAGGTCGCATCCGGCGGACTCGTCGAGGGCAACATCGCCGTGCGTCCCGCGAACGCCGACTACGGCGCGCGTAACTTCGCCGGCGTCTGGTCGATGTCCAACAACGACGCGCTGTTCCAGTACAACGAGGTCTACGGCACCACGTTCGGCTACAACGATGCCGAGGCGTACGACATCGACCTCGGCTGCGTGAACGTGGTCTACCAGTACAACTACAGCCATCACAACGCGGGCGGCTTCATGCTGCTGATGTCCGACCAGAAGGACTCCATCGTCCGGTACAACATCTCCGCCAACGACGGCGGCGGCAACCGCGGCACCAACGCCGACAAGGGCGGTGGCGGCGGCTACACGTACAAGGAACAGAGCATCTTCCACTACTGGGTGAAGAACGAGGGCTCCGCGATGCCCCAGATCTACAACAACACCCTGTACGTGGGCGACGGCATCTCCACCGCGTTGTTCGGTGAGGGCAACTCGGGCGACAACTCCGGGACCAACGCCTATTTCTGGAACAACATCCTGATGAAGGAAGGCGCCGGATCGCTCAAGTTCCTGACCGCGCACCCGTCGGACGGCAAGGACGCCATCGAGCGCGCGCTCGGGTCACCCGACAAGCTCATGAAGAACAACATCTTCTGGCCGGAGAGCCTGGCGAGCGCCGCGAGCGGTGTCGACGTCGCCAAGATGGAGGCCGCGGGCAACATCTTCGCGAAGCCCCAGCTCGCCATCGAGGGTGACGCACAGCTCGCTTCCCGCCTGGCATCCCAGGCGACCACCACGTTCGACGATGCCACCGACCGCATCGCCGACTTCACCTCGCGCGGGCGGCTCCGCGAGCGGGCGTCGCTGTTCCAGATCGCGTCGACCAGCCCCGCGGTCACGGCCGGTACCGCCATCACCGGGGGTCCGTCCGAGGACTTCTTCGGTGCGAACACCGCCGGCGTCGGACTCGACATCGGTGCGCACCAGGTGTCGCAGGTGAAGACGGTGGCCACGCTCGTGCTTCCCGAGGTCTCCGTGCCCACCGCCGCCGGCGTGTACCCGACGCTGCCCGAGGTGCTGGACGTGACTGTCCGCGAGACCGCAGGCAGCAACACCACGGAGCGCACCGAGAAGCGACCGGTCACCTGGGACCTCATCCCCGGGGACAGCTATCGCACCGCCGGCACCATCACGGCAACCGGAACCGTGGGCGGAACGCCCAGCGCTCCGATCGAGGCCACCGTCACGGTGGTCGGTGACCTCGGTGCCGGAACCGCACAGGGTGAGTCGATCGCCCTGGACGCGAGCTTCGTTCAGCGCGGATCCGGAACCACCGCAATGGGTGCGCAGGCGGGGACCAGCACCGCGCCCGCCGCGGCCGACAAGTACAAGTTCCCGTTCGGCGTCTCGATGTCCAACAATCTGGTGCTCAAGCTGAAGAACGCCGCGTCGGCAGGGTTCACCCGCCGCATCTACGTGCAGTTCGACCCGTCCTCCTACGAGGGCGATCTCTCCGCGGTGAAGGATGCGTCCATCCGGCTCTACGTCTCGCGGTATGACGCGTGGACGGGAGCGGGCGGCACAGACGCGGAGCGCCTGCGCAATACCGCGTTCACCGCTGATGTGTACGCCACCGAGCCCACGTGGAACTCCTCGACGCTCACGTGGAACAACGCGCCCCTGGGCGCGGAGATCTCCCGCTACGCGCACGCCGACTACTCGGCCAACGAGGGCATCCCGTCGTACGACGAGCTGGTCCCGGTGTCGCACCAGGCCTTCACCAACGGTCAGATCATCGACAACGGCAACGCGATCGACCTGGATGTCGCGGACTACATCCGCTCCCTCCCGGCCGATTCCGGACCGATCAGCTTCGCGATCGACATCCCCGCCAGCGCCATCGCGAACTACAACCGCGACAACGCCGGATTCGACGCGTTCTCGATCCTCGGCGCCAAGCAGGCGTTCGCCGATTACGGTGCGGGCAAGCTCACGCTGCCGGCGAACCTGCCGGCGGGCTTCGAGATGTCCGAGACGGCACTCGCGCCGTCGTTGCGTCTGTCGGAGGTGTTCCTGTCGTCGGTGAGCCCCGTCTCGGTCGATGTCGCGCCGGGGGAGGTGCCGACGCTGCCCGAGAAGGTCACCGTGACGTACTCGAACGGCGAGACGGCGGAGGTCGCGGTGGCGTGGCCGGAGATCACGGCGGACCAGCTGCAGAACGAGGGGGAGCACACCTTCCTCGGTCGCGCGGCCGGGGTGTCCGCGCCGATCGTCGCGGTGGTGCGCGTGATCGCCCGCCACGTGGTCAGCCTCGCGGAACTGGCGCCGATGGACGTCCCCGTGGGTCTCTCACGCAGCGAGCTGGGCATGCCCGGCGTGGTCTCGGCGACGCTGGACGACGGATCGACCGTGGACCTCGTGGTCACCGGATGGGACGATGATCCCCGCAACTACGGGCCCACCAGCCCGCCCGACACGTACCGGTTCCCCGGCGGCATCCAGCTGCCGAGCGGCATCACCAACCCGAGCGAACTGCGTCCGGAACAGGTGGTCACGACGCACCCGCGGCCGGAGTCGATCGAGCTGACGATGACGGAGTCCGAGCTCGCGCCGGGGGATTCCGCTCCCATCGCGGTGAATGTCATCGGTGCCGCGCCGTATACGACGACCGATGAGTGGGGCCAAGACATCGCGTGGAGCGTGGACGAGGCGAACGCCGGAATCGCGCGCGTCGCCCTGCGGGCGGACGTCGAGCCGGCGCTCACGGTGGATGAGTCCGGTGTGCTGCACGTAGCAGTCGACGCCGTGCCGGGCGACTATCGGATCACGGCGCGCAGTACGCGGGTGGAGGGGGTGTCGGACAGCGTCACTGTCACTGTCGCGCTCGCGGCAACGCCCTCGTCGACGCCGACGCCGACGCCGACGGCAACGCCTGAGCCGACTTCGACGCCGGAACCGACGGCAACGCCGGAACCGACGGCGACGCCGGAGCCGAGTGTCACGGTCACGCCGGAACCGACGCCGAGTGCGACAGTGAGCCCGGAGCCGACGCCGAGCGGAACCGTGTCGCCCGAACCAACACCGACACCGACACCGACGCCGACGGCGACTCCGGAACCGACCGCGACCCCCTCGCCGACCGGCACGCCGACCACAGAGCCGACGTCCACGCCGTCCCCGTCGCCGACGGCGGAGCCGACATCAACGCCGCTACCCACGGTGAGCCCGGAGCCGACGTCGACCCCGACGGGCGACCCGGAACCGACATCAACACCGGAGCCGAGCGAGACTCCTGAGCCGAGTGAGACTCCTGAGCCGAGCGGGACTCCTGAGCCGAGCGAGACGCCGGAACCGAGCGAAACCTCCGCCCCGAGCGAGACCTCGGCCCCGGGCACTCCTGCCCTGGGCGGAAGCGAAGACACGACGCCCGGCGGCCCGGCACCCGTGGCGAGCGCGCCGACCGGAGGACTCCCGTCCACAGGTGTCGACGCTTCGTCCTGGGCGGCAGCCGGCTTCGTCTCGTTGCTGCTGGTTGCGGCGGGAGCCGTGCTGATGGCGCGCCGTCGGACGCGGGCGCTGCGCGACTGATCTCACGCACAGTCTGAGCCGACACCCGATGGTCGCAGCGTCCTGACCGGCGCTGCGACCATTGTCGTCACCCGGCCGCGGCCTCGCTGATGAGTTCCTGCAGGATGGTCCGCAGCCGTTCCACCGCAGGCAGCAGCGGTCCCGGCCTGGTGGCGAACAGGATGCGCCGGAACCCGAGATCCTGCAGTGCGGGTCGCAGCGACACGTCGAAGCGCGGATCGACGGCGATCTCCGTGGCGAGCGCGATGCCGAGCCCCTGCGCCACCAGGCCGTGGATCATCGCGAGGTCGTCCGTGCGCATGAGCTCGCGCGGCTCGTATCCCGCCGAACGGCAGGCGCGACGGATCGTTCGTCCCGACGCTTCGTCGTCGCTGCGGCTGGACACCCACGCGACGGTGCGGAGGTCCCGAAGGTCGAGCACCTCCTGTGCGGCGAGTGGACCGTGCGCCGCCACCATGACGCGGAACGGCTCGTCCAGCAGTCGGGTCAACCGCAGACCGCCGCCGCCGAACAGCGGGTCGTCCGCGAAGTCGTAGATGAGCGCCGCATCCACCTCGCCATCCTCGACGAGGTGCACCAGTCGAGTGGGCTCGGCCTCGCTGATCTCGACGGTGATCGGATACTCGGCGCGCAGGCGATCGATCGCCGCCGGCAGGAACCGCGCACCGAACGAGGCGAACGTGCCGACTCGGAGGGTCGCGACACCCGCCTCGCGCTGGCGCGCCACCATGCGTTCGGCCTGTTCCACCCGGCGCAGGATGTGCTGAGCCTCACGGGCGAACAGCTCGCCGAGCGGCGTGAGATCCGTGCCCCGCGGCGTGCGCTCCACGAGTCGAGCGCCCAGGTGACCCTCTAACGCATCGAGGTGATGGGCCACCGTGGGGACGCCGTACCGCAGCTCGGCCGCGGCACGCGACAGGCTTCCGTGGTCGCGGATCGCGAGCAGGACGCGAAGCTGCTGAATCGTGAGCATGCTAGAGAGTATGACGCTCTGGAAGATTTTTTGATATTCAGTCGCAGGCCAGTGAGTCGCTAGGTTGAGGCCACGGGGCCGCCCGGGGGACGAGCCGGCCCACCTATTCCAAGGGAGTGATGGGTATGTCGCAGGGCACGTTACCGGCACAGGGCGAAGAACTCGCCCGCGGGCTGAAGAACCGGCACCTTCAACTGATCGCGATCGGCGGTGCCATCGGCACCGGCCTGTTCATGGGATCCGGGAAGATGATCAGCGTCACGGGGCCGGCCGTGATCTTCGTCTACATGATCATCGGGTTCATGATCTTCTTCGTCATGCGGGCGCTCGGTGAGCTGCTGCTGTCGAACCTGCATTACAAGACCTTCGGCGACATCGCGAAGGACATGATCGGGCCGTGGGCCGGGTTCTTCGTCTCGTGGACCTACTGGTTCTCGTGGATCGTCGCGTGTGTCGCCGACATCGTCGCCATCACCGGTTACGTGGCGTACTTCAATGCCAGCATCCCGCACTGGATGCCGGCGCTCATCGCCGCTCTCGCGCTGACCCTCCTGAACCTCCAGCCCGTGAAGTACTTCGGCGAGGTGGAGTTCTGGTTCGCGTTCATCAAGATCGTCGCGATCCTGGGCCTCATCGCCACCGGTGTCGTGATGCTGGTCATCGGCTTCCAGAACCCCGACACCGGTACCACCGCCTCCCTTTCGCACCTGTGGGATCACGGCGGGATGTTCCCGTTCGGGCTCAGCGGCTTCATCCTGGGCTTCCAGATGGGCATCTTCTCGTTCATCGGGGTAGAGCTGGTCGGCACCGCCTCGGCGGAGACGCAGAATCCGCGCAAGACGCTACCGAAGGCCATCAACTCGATCGTGGTGCGCATCCTGATCTTCTACGTGGGGGCGCTGACGATCATCATGAGCATCACACCGTGGGACAAGATCGACCCGAACGCCAGTCCGTTCGTGACAACGCTCGCGTACGCCGGCTTCGGGATCGCCGCGCTCGCGATCAACCTCGTGGTGCTGACCTCGGCGGCCTCCAGCGCTAACTCGGGCCTGTATTCCGGGACGCGCATGCTGTTCGGGCTGTCGAAGGACGGCCATGCACCGACGCAGTTCTCGCATGCCACCTCGCGCGGAGTGCCGCGCAACGCCGCGCTGTTCACGTGCGTCTTCCTGTTCGCCGCGGTGCCGCTGCTGCTGCTCGGCAACAGCGTGTCGGCTGCGTTCACCTTCGTGTCGTCGGTGTGCGCCACCCTCGTGCTGTTCACCTGGGGCAGCATCGTCGTGAGCTTCATCATCTACCGCCGTCGTTTCCCCGAGCGTCACGCCGCCTCGAAGTTCAAGATGCCGTTCGCCGCGGTCACCCCGTGGATGGTGCTGGTGTTCTTCGTGTTCATCGCCGCCACGCTGCTGTACGGCGAGGACACGCGGCTGCCGTTCCTGGCCACACCGGTGTGGTTCGCGATCCTCGCCGTGCTGTGGCAGCTGCGCAAGCGCCGGCTGCTGCGCGAGGGCCGGCCCCTGACCGCGCCGATCCCGGTGGTGCGCCACCCGCTGGACGAGGATGACGACGTCATCGGAATGGAGGGTCGCCGATGAGCGGCGCCACGGTACGAATGATCGATGTGCCCGCGATGGCCGCCTGGATCGCGCGGCACGGGGTGGAAACACTGACCGAGCGGCTGGTGTCGCGCCTGCGGGAGGACTTCCTGCGATGGGAGGACTTCGACAAGACGCCGCGGGTGGCCAGCCACTCGGCGCGCGGCGTGATCGAGCTGATGCCGGTGAGCGACGGCCGCCGCTACACGTTCAAGTACGTCAACGGTCACCCGGACAACCCACGCACCGGGCTGCAGACGGTCACGGCGTTCGGCGTGCTGGCGGATGTCGCGACCGGATACCCGGTGCTGATCGCGGAGATGACGCTGCTGACGGCGCTGCGCACGGCGGCGACCTCCGCGCTCGCCGCCTCGGTGCTCGCGCGGCCCGATTCGCGGGTGCTGGCACTGATCGGCACCGGGAGCCAGGCCGAGTTCCAGGCGCTCGCCTTCCGGCGGGTCCTCGGTATCGAGACGCTGCGGGTGTGGGATACCGATCCCGCCGCGATGGACAAGTTCGAGCGCAACGCCCGCGCGCTCGGGTTAGAGGTGGTGCGAGCCGGCAGCGCGGCCGAGGCCGTGGCGGGTGCGGACATCGTCACCACCTGCACCGCCGACAAGGCGCTGGCCACGGTGCTCACCGACGACCTCGTCACCGCGGGGATGCACCTGAACGCGATCGGCGGCGACTGCCCGGGAAAGACGGAGCTGGATCCCGCGATCCTCCGCCGCGCGGCCGTCTTCGCGGAGTACCTGCCGCAGAGCCGGATCGAGGGGGAGATCCAGCACCTCGAGGACGACTTCCCTGCCGTCGAGCTGTGGCAAGTGCTCTCCGGTGCAGCAGCGGGGCGCACCGATCCGAATCAGGTGACGGTGTTCGACTCCGTGGGCTTCGCCGTAGAGGACTTCTCCGCGCTGTGCCTGCTGGCCGACGAGTTCGACGGCACCGAATCCGCCGTCGACCTCGTTGCCGACCCCCGCGACCCCAAGGACCTGTTCTCGCTGATCGCCGCTGCCGGGATCGAGAGGTGACGGGCTTCTCCGCCCAGGCCCCGGCTGCGGTGGTGATGATCCGTCCGCATCACTTCCGACCGAACCCGCAGACCGCGATCGACAACGCGTTCCAGTCCGAGCCCGAGACCGATGTGTCGCGGCAGGCGCGGACCACCGTGACGAAGGCCGCAGAACGGCTGCGAGACGCCGGCGTGGAGGTGGTGCTGTTCGACGATCGCACCAGTTCGCATCCCGACAGCGTCTTCCCGAACAACTGGTTCTCCACGCACGCGGGCGGCCGGGTCGCGGTGTATCCGATGCGCGCGGCGAATCGTCGCGGGGAACGACGCAGCGACGTGATCGAGTTCCTGAAGCGGGCGTATCGCGTGCAGGAGGTGATCGACTACTCCGGCCTGGAACCGGACGAGCTGTTCCTGGAGGGCACCGGGGCGATGGTGCTCGATCACGTCGCTCGCATCGCGTATGCGGCCCGATCGGCACGCGCTGACCCCTTCCTTCTCGAGCGCTTCTGCACGACGTTCGGCTACGAGCCGATGCTGTTCGACGCCGCCGACCAGCACGGCACGCCGATCTATCACACCAACGTCATGATGTGTGTTGCCACGGACTTCGCCCTGATCGGCTCGGCGGCCATCGCCGATGAACGCCGTCGGGCCGCTGTGCTGCAGCGCCTGGCCGATGGCGGGCACGAGCTGATCGATCTGTCGTTCGAGCAGCTCAACGCCTTCGCGGGAAACGCCATCGAACTGCGGTCCCGCGATGGTTCCCGCCTGCTCGCGATGTCCACCACGGCGGAGCGCGCCCTCACCGCCGCGCAGCGCTCCGTCATCGAGAGCTCGTGCCGGATCCTCCCGCTGGAGGTGGGACCGATCGAGCTGGCGGGCGGCTCGGTGCGGTGCATGCTCGCGGGGATTCATCTGGATCCGCGACCGACCGACTGACCTGGTCACCGGGTCGCGTTTGAACGCCACCCGTGTCGGATCCTGCACGCAGAACGGCTCCGGTGCACCCCATTCACGGGGTGCGCCGGAGCCGTTCGCCCGCTCAGGACTCAGCGGCGGCGAGTGCGCACGCGTGCGCGCAACGCCAGGGCTCCGAAGGCGACGAGCATCGCACCGAGTACCACGGGGAGCGCGAGCGAGGAAGCATCCGATCCGGTCGACGGCAGATCCGACGTCGCGCTCGGGGGAGGCGGTGTCACCGAGCCCGACGCAGACGGGTTCGGTGTCGGTTCCCCGGTGGGCTGAGCTGTGGGCTGTGCCGTGGGTTCACCCGTGGGCTGAGCTGTCGGCTCACCCGTGGGCTCTCCCGTGGGCCGGCCGGTGGGTTCTCGGGTGGGCTGTGTGGTCGGCTGGGCGGTGGGCTCGCCTGTGGGCTGTGCCGTGGGTTCACCAGTGGGCTGCACCGTGGGTTCTCCGGTGGGCTGTGTGGTCGGCTGGGCGGTGGGCTCGCCGGTGGGTTCTCCTGTGGGTTGTGTCGTCGGTTCTCCCGTGGGCTCAGATGTGGGTTCGCTTGTCGGCTGCCCGGTGGGTTCGCCCGTCGGCTCGCTCGTGGGCTGCCCGGTGGGTTCGCCCGTCGGCTCGCTGGTCGGTTCTCCGGTGGGTTCGCTGGTCGGCTCTCCGGTTGGCTCGCCCGTGGGCTCTCCCGTCGGTTCTCCGGTCGGCTCGCCCGTGGGCGTCGAGGTGGGCGTCATCGTCGGGCTCGGTGATGCCGCCACCGAGCCGATGCTCACCGTCGCGGTGCTCGTCGCGGTCGTGCCGTTGGACGAGCTCACCGTGAACGTCGCGGTCGCCGTCGTATCGGCGACGCCATCCGCGGGCGTGAACACGACGGACCGGGACGCAAGCTCGGGGCCGCCCGCGCGAGCGACGAGGTCGAGCAGCTGCGCGAGAACGCCCGTGGACGCCTGATCGCTGAGATCCCACGTCCCCAGCGCCGGATCGTCGGGCACCAGCTCCACCGTGGCCGTGGCGGGTGTGCCGCCCACGAGGGTCCCGGCCGAATAGGTCAGCACGACGCGGACCGCGCGTCCGGGATCAGTGACCGCCGAACTCGCGCTCGCGGTGGCCGGCGCGGCCGGGGAGGTGACGACCACGGTGAGCGTCGCGCTCGCGGTGGTGCCGTTGCTGGAGCTCACCGTGTACGTCGCCGTCACGGTCTCGTCGGCGGCGGCCGGCGAGGGCGTGAACGTGATGTCGTTGCCGGATACGGTCCAGGTCCCCTGCGCGGCGTCGGTCGGGGTCACCGTGAGCTCGCCCGTGGCTGGCTGGCCGCCGATCTCGGTTCCCGCCGAGAACGTGGGCGACAGTGTGACCGCCACACCGGCATCCGTGGCCGCCTGCGCGTCCTGCGCGGTGGCAGCCACCGCGGAGGCCGGTGCGCCGAGCCGGAAGGACCCCACCACGGCACGGTGGTTGCTGGCCCACGCGTTGCCGATGATGTTCGTCTTCGAAGGCCATCCGGCGACCACCGTGTTCGCGCCGTCCAAGGTCAGCGGGGCACCCGCGAAGTGGACGTAGTCGATGCGATCCTGCGGTTGAGAAGAGCCATCGGGGCGCGTGGCGATGATCGGCGACCAGGTGTCGCCGCGGTCAGCGAGGTCGGGGTTGGCGGTACGGAACGCGTCGGTCAGTCCTGCCGCAGCGAAGGCTGCGGGCACGGGCCAGTCCACGGCTCCGGTCGTGCAGTGCGCGGCCGCCGTGTCCGCGGTCCAATCGGTGCCGGCGGGCGATTGCAGGTCACCGAGCACGATCACGGCCGTGCGCGCGGAGGCCGCCACGTCGGCCTGCAGCGAACGGGTCACGGCCTCTGCCTGTGCGAAGCGGAGGGTGGCCTTCTCCGTCTCGATCAGCGTCGCGGGATCGGCGGGATCGGCGTCGCAGGCCGCGTCCGGTCCGTACGCGCCCGAATCGAGCGCCACACTCCACACCCGGATGTCCTGTCCCCAGACGTCCGCGGTGACACCGAACGCGGGGGCTCCGTCCTGGGCATCCACCCGTTCCGTCAGGGGATAGGGCGACACGATGCCGGTGCCGTCGGGGCCCTCGACGGCGTGCCAGCCGAGAGCGGTGGCGAGGGCCCCGGCCCCGGTGCCGCCGTCATGCTGAACGCCGATCACGTCGAAGCCGTTCTCCGCGATGACGGCGAGGTTCTTCAGCAGAGCATCGTCGACGTGCGAGCCGCCGTCCCACAGGTCCCACGTGACGGCGTCCAGGGGCACGGGCGCGCCGATCGCCACGCCCGGCACCTCCACGCTGATCAGTGAGGTGGTGGTTCCGTTCGTCGCGGAGACGTCGATCCAGCCGGGGAACTCCGTCGCGGCCTCGGGCACCGTGCCCGTCACCACGCCGTCCGCGCTGACGGTCAGCCAGTCGTCGCCGTCCGTCTTCGTGAACGAGGTCGGGGCGGCGCCGTTCCAGAGACCGGCGACGGACTGGGAGACGGTCTCGCCGACGCGACCGCTCGGGGCACGCAGCACGCTGGAGACGAATCCCTGAGCGAGCGTCGACCCATCGGTGGTGGCGGGACGCGCGGCCCACACCGCGTAGAGGGTGACGGTCGCGTCGGGCGTGACCGCGAGGTCGGCGACGCTCTGCGCATCGGTGTACACGATCGGCCCGGTGGGGCTCGCCGCCCATCCCTGGAACAGGAAGCCGTTGCGGGTGAAGCCGTTCTTTCGCAGCGCGGCCGTCTGCCCGCCCACGAGCAGCTGCGATGCGGTGCTGCCGCCGGTCGCGCCGTTGCCGTCGAACGCGATCGTGTACTGCAGCGGTTTCTGCGCGGCGTAGTCAGCCGCCACCTGCGACGCCGGAACCACGTCGTTGTAGAAGCTGAGCGTGTCGATGAGGGCGTTGGTGTACCCGTCCGCCGAGTCGGTCTCGCTGCCGCTGAATCCGCCGATGTTGAAGGCCAGTCCGCTGGCGAACTTCGTGTTGGCGTTCACGTATCCGGCGGGAGAGGTGGCGGTGAGTGCGCCGTCGGTGTAGATCTTCACCTGGTTGGCGGTGCGATCCACGGTGACGGCGATGTGGTGCCAGGTGCCCTGGATGTTCGGCGTCGCGCCGTTCAGATACTCCTTGGTGCCACCGGCGGTCTGACCCCAGCAGGCCTGCAGGACGCCGGGCGTGGTCTGGTTGTAGAGCGTGATGCCGGCGTTGTTGCAGGAGACGAAGTTCTGGTTGCTCATCAGCGTGCCGTAGGAGGTTCGGCTCTGCAGCTGCATCCAGAACTCGTACGAGAAGCTCGCCGATGCGTCGGTCTTGCCCGCCACCAGCGGGAGTTTCACGTAGTTCTTGCCGGACGAGACCGCCACGGCAGACCCCGAGACGCCCGAGACGTAGGAAGGGGTGCCGATCCAGGTGGCGTTCAGGCCGTTGCCGGAGGTGTCGGTCACCGTGGCGCCGCTGTCACCGTCGAAGGTGTAGGTGGCGACGGGTGAGACGGTGGGCGCCGCTTCCGCGGGTGCTGCGGATGGTCCCGCCAGTCCGATCAGTGTGGTCACGCTCATCGTGGCCAGCACGATGAGCGCCAGCCGGCGCAGGCCGGTGCGTTTCGCGTTCATGTCTACGTTCTCCGATTCGCGTCAGAAGCCGAGCTGGGCGATCCGGCCGGCATAGCGGTGCTCCCACCCGGTGTTCGTGTCAGCCGTGATGACGATGTCGTAGTACCCGTTGTCGGTGGGCCACATCAGCTCCGCCGTCTCGCCGGGCTTCACCCACACGCGTCGGGCCTCGCCCGCGAAGTCGTGGGGGACCACGTTGTAGTGCACCGGCTGACGACCGTCGTTGCGCAGGTGCAGGGCGACCGTGGGCTCGGAGCCGCCGATCAGATCCACGTCTACGCGCGGCACTCCCGCGTTGTTCTGCCCGGCCGGGATCACAGTTCCCGCGTGGGATCGGACGAACCCGTCCGGTCCGTAGACGGAGAAGGCATAGCGTCCCTCGGTGGCCGTCGCGTCCCACGTGTGGGTGCGCGGATTCGCCGCGGAGACGGTGTACGGGGTGTTGGCGAACGGCAGGTACCGATCGGGGAAGGCCTGCAGGCTCACCGCCTTGCCGTCCGGACCGCCGGTGAGGCTCAGGGACGCTGTCACGGTTCCGGAAGTACGGTCCTCGCTGAACGTGCCGTGCGGGTGATAGGACAGCGGGCGCGCCGTCAGCGTGCCGCCATCCCACTTGTCGGCCTCCGGCACCTGCGTGCTGATGGTGCCACCGGCGCGCGCGATCTGCACGAGGGCATCCGAATCGGGCAGTGCCGGAATGTCGAAGATCGGGTTCTGGAAGTCCATCGCACTGGTCAGATCGCCGCTGATGGCGCGGCGCCAGTCCGTGATGGTCGTGGACAGCGCCGGAGTGCCGATGGCGGTGGTCCAGGTCTCCAGGAAGCGGATGATCGACGTGTGGTCGAACGTCTCCGTTCCCACCCAGCCGCCGCGCGTCCAGGGCGAGACCAGAATCGTCGGGATGCGGGCCCCGTATCCGAGCGGAGTCGAACCGGAATACTCGCCCTCGGTACCCGGCTCCGCGAACGGGGGAAGGACATGATCGAAGTAGCCGTCGTTCTCGTCGAAGGTCATGATCAGCAGCGTGCTGTTCCAGATCTCCGCGTTGCCCTGCAGCGTGGAGATCACGCGGTTGCAGAAGTGCGCCCCGTGCTCCGGGTTGGCGGAGGGGTGCTCGGACCAGCTGTACGGCGCCACCACCCAGCTCACCTGCGGCAGCGGGAACTCCGCGCCCGGCTGGCAGGCGGCGATGAAGTCGCGCAGCACGCCGTTGAGGTTCGTGTCGCTGTCGTTGTTCGGCACGCCGGTGCCCTTGTACGGGGCGGACCCGGCGCGCCAGACCAGACCCGTACCCGGGGCGTTCTTCACGGGATCGTTGCGGTTGGCGATATCGGTGGCCGTCGACCCTGACGTGGTGAACGTGGCGAATCCGCGGATCGGGTTGTCCGTGTAGTCGCCGACCCAGCTGGAGCCGTTGTTGGTGTTGTCGACGTAGATGCGCCAGGAGACTCCCGCATCCTGCAGCGCCTCGGGGTAGGTCTGCCAGTCGCGCATGCCGTTGGATTCGCCGCCGTTGTCGCTGGACCCGCCGGAGGTTCCCGTCCAGGCATAGAGCCGGTTGGGGGTGGTGGGGCCCATGACGGAGCAGTGCCAGTTGTCGCAGATCGTGTAGGCGCTGGCCAGCGAGTACTGCCAGGGCAGCTCCTCGCCGCTGAGATAGTTCATGGTGCTCGCGCCCTTGGCGCCGATCCAGTTGTTGTACCGACCACCGGCCCATGCTCCCGTGCCGCCCGAGTAGGAGTGATCGAGCCCGGTGGTGGAACCGGCGACGGTGGTGACGCGGCTCGGGCGCACGAAGGAGTTGCCCGACGGCTGCGAGAACACGTCGGTGCCGTTCTGGAACCGCAGCGCCTGCTTGTCGTTGTGACCGCGTACGCCGGGGAGGGCGCCGTAGTAGTGGTCGAACGAGCGGTTCTCCTGCATCAGGACGACCACGTGCTTGATGTCGGTGATGTCACCGGCGAAGCCGTCGGGGAGGACGGCGCGCACGCGGGGCACGGCGGCCGGAGCGATGCGTGCCCCTGTTGCCGCGGATGCCGGAGCGCTCGCGGTGACGGCTCCCGTGATTCCCACCGCGGCCGCGGCCCCCATGAGGCCGAGCGCCTTGAGCATGCCGCGTCGAGACAGCCCGGAACGGATGATCTCTTCGGGCACGGTCTTCGTGCGCTCGTACGGGTCGGGGGTGAAGGGGGTGGGCTCGCTGGACATCCGAACTCCTGAATCGCGGGCGTGAGGGGGTACTTCCCGACACCAGCAACCGAATTCGAACGCGCGGTGAACACCGGTCATCGTCCGCATGGCGCACCGCGAGTCCGTTCGCCGAGTGCGCACACTGGGCTGCCTCGGGGCGGTGTGGGATCAGATCGCGCTGCGCACCGGAGTGCCCGCGTCGATCTCGAACGCGATCACGCCGGCGCGATAGCGATCCACGCCGATCTCGACCAGTCGCCCCTCGGCGGTGACCGTCGTGCGAGCGACCTGGAGCAGCGGACTCGAGCGTCGCACGCCCAGCAGCGCGGCCTCCTCGGTGGACGCGGCGGATACCTCGATGCGATGGTTGGTGGCCGCGACGATGATTCCGGCCTCCGCCAGTGCGGCGGTGGTGGACACGACGTCATCGGGCAGGCCGGCCACCACCGATGCCAGCCATGGCGCCCACACTGATCGCTCCACCATCACCGGGCGCCCATCCAGTGTGCGCACCCGTACGAAGCGGGGGAGCGGGTCGCCCAGTCGGATTCCGAATCGCTGCGCCTCACGTGCGGTAGCGGCTCCGATCTCCCGCGTGGTGATGAGGCCACCGGGAACACGACCGCCGGCGAGTGCCCACTCGGCGAAGGACTGCATGCGCGCGAAGCCCTGCGTGCGACGGGCGTCGAGCACGATCCAGCCGTCGCGGGGGCGAGCCTCCACCAGCGACAGGCGAGCGAGGCGTGCGAGTGCCCCGCGGATCACGCTGCGCGTGGCGGCGTACTCGGCGCCGAGCGCCGACTCGCTCGGCAGACGTTCGCCCATGGGGAACTCGCCGGCGCTGATGCGGCGCCGGAGATCGGTGCTGATCTGCGTGGTTCGCGAGACGGCCGTCCCGCCGCCTGCGCTCTCCGATCCCACGTTGGGATGCTACTCGCTGCCCGCCCGCCGGCGGGCGCGCCGGTTCAGGAGGCGTCGGGGGAGTACGGTGCCGGAGCGGTGGTCGATTCCGCCGCCTGGCGCGCCGCCTGCTGCTGTGCGGCGTCCACCTGGAATCGGTCTGCGACATCGCGCGGGAGTTCGGACTGCTCGCCGCAGTTGGCGCACTGCATCACGTACTTGCCGTGGCCGAACGGGAAGATCGGGATGAAGAACAGCGTGAACCACGTGCGCCGGCGATACAGCCGCTGGGCGGCCGTCGCGCGACAGAAGCCGCAGACGGTGAACAGAGCGGCGAGGAACTTCGCGGTGCCGCGCGTGCCGAAGATGATCATGATGCCCCCAGACGTCGTGAGGGGGCCAGCCTATAGCGTCCTCTGGCGGACGATAGGCTCGAGCAGTGATGACCCCCGACGCCGCCCCGCGCTCCGCGCGCTCGATCATCCTGTATCTCGTCATCGGCCTCGCGGCCGGTCTTCTGTCGGGTCTGTTCGGCGTGGGCGGCGGAACGGTGATCGTGCCGATGCTGGTGATGCTGCTCGCCTTCGATCAGCGCATCGCGGCGGGTACGTCCCTCGCCGCGATCGTCCCGACCGCTACCGTCGGGGTGATCTCCTACGCCATCGGCGGCAACGTCGCCTGGATCCCCGCCCTCATCCTCGCGGTCGGCTCTGTGATCGGAGCGCAGATCGGCACCGCCCTGCTGCCGCGCATCTCCCAGACCGCGCTGCGCTGGGGGTTCGTCGCCTTCGTGGTGCTGGTGATCATCAGCCTGTTCTTCGTGGTGCCCTCTCGGGATGCCGAACTCCACGTGACCTGGATCACCGGTCCCGGACTCGTGCTCCTCGGCCTGGTCACCGGGGTGCTCGCCGGCCTGCTGGGCGTCGGCGGTGGCGTGGTGGTGGTGCCGCTGCTGATGCTGCTGTTCGGGGCCAGCGACCTCATAGCCAAGGGCACCTCGTTGCTTATGATGATCCCGACCGCCCTGTCCGGCACGATCGGCAACATCCGACGCGGCAACGTGGACCTGCTGGGTGGAGCGCTCATCGGTCTGGCGGCGTGCTGCACGACGGCGGTGGGTGCTTACTTCGCAACCAGTATCGAGCCATGGCTCGGCAACATCCTGTTCGCGGCGTTCATGGTCTACATCGGCCTGCAGATGGCGATCAAGGCCGTCCGCGGTCGGAACAAAGACTGAGTCGGACCAGCCAACCGCACTCGCCGACACCCGGACAGGAGCTGACCGAGACGATGACCGCAACCGCTGACGTCGCGACTCGCGTGGACGCCGTCATCTTCGACTGCGACGGCGTGATCGCCGATTCCGAGGGACTCACCAACGAGGTGCTGCGCGGCATGCTGGCCGATCTCGGCTGGCAGCTGACGCGCGATGAGTGCCTGGCGGAGTTCGCCGGACACGCCCTGATCGATCGTGCCGATGTGATCGAGCAGCACACCGGTGTCCGCATCGATCAGGACTGGATCGTGCGTTTCCGGGCGGGACGCGACGAGGCGCTGCGCGCGCACCTGCAGCCGATCGCCGGCGCCGCCGAAGCGGTGCGCACGGCGGCCGCGCGCTTCCCGCTGGGCATCGCGCTGGCCAGCGGTGCGGATCGGGCGAAGATCGAGATGCAGCTGAGCATGCTGGGGCTCGCTGACGCGTTCGGTCCCCACGTGTTCTCCGGGCTCGAGCACGCACGCACCAAGCCGGCGCCGGACGTGTATCTCGCTGCCATGGCGGCGCTCGGGGTGTCGCCAGAGCGTGCCGTGGTGGTCGAAGACACGGTGGCCGGGGTCACCGCCGGCGTCGCCGCGGGCGCGCGCGTCTGGGGTTACGCCCCGGGAGATGCGACCCACACACCGGCTGAGCGTCTGCGCGATGCGGGAGCGGAGGTCATCATCACCGATATGGCCGAGCTCGTGGCATCGATCCTCGCGAACGCCTGATCTTTTCCCCGGCGCACACGGAGGGCCCGCGGAAGGCGGGTCGATAGGATAGCGGGGTGAGTGTGAATCCGGATCTGGTCGGGCGTGAGTTCCCGCCGACCGCCCCCTATCTCGTCGGCCGTGAGAAGGTGCGCGAGTTCGCGCGCGCCACGTTCGCCACCGCGGCGCAGCACGTCGATCCCGAGGCGGCGCGCGCGCTGGGGTACGCCGATGTCGTCGCTCCGCCGACGTTCGCCATGGTGATCCAGGACCGCACCATGCAGCAGCTGCTGGCGCTGGAGGACTCCGGTATCGAGCTGCATCGACTGGTGCACGCCGAGCAGCGCTTCACGTACTCGCGCCCGATCGTCGCCGGCGATGAGCTCGTGGCGCAGCTGGCCGTCACCGGCATCCGCACCCTCGGCGGCAACGCCATGGTCACGAGCGAAGCCACGATCACCGATGCGGACGGTGCTCATGTCGTCACCGCGACGTCGGTGCTGCTGGTCGGAGGAGGAGCCGAATGAGCGCGTTCGAAAAGGGCGACATCGTCGCACAGCGCAGCGTCCACCTCACCCGCGACAGCCTGGTGAAGTACGCCGGAGCGTCGGGCGACTTCAACCCCATTCACTACCGTGACGACATCGCCGCGGAGGTCGGCCTTCCCGGGGTCCTGGCACACGGCATGCTCACCATGGGCGTCGGCGTGAACACCGTGGCGGAGGCCATCGGCGACACCGGTCGCATCACCGACTACGGCGTGCGCTTCACTCGTCCCGTGGTCGTGGATGCCACGGACGGCGCACAGCTTGACATCACCGCCGTGGTCGGTGCGGTGCTGGAGGGTGCCGTGCGCATCGACCTCACCGTCAAGCATGGCGAGACCACCGTGCTGGGCAAGGCGCAGCTCACGGTCCGCACGGACGCCTGAGTATGGTGGAAATCACCCCGATTCCGCTCAGCGAGCTCACCACCCTGCGCTCCGGTGGCGTGCCCGCGCGCATGATCGACGCGGACACCCGTGACGAGCTCGTCGATGCGCTGCGTGACACCTGGGCTGCGGGCGAACCGTGGCTGGTGCTGGGCGGTGGATCGAACCTCTTCGCCGGCGACGGGGAGCTGGCGCACACCGTGATCCGGGTTCGGACGACGGGCATCGAGCGCCTGGACGATCCGGCGGAGGGCGTCGCGCGAATCCGCGTGCAGGCGGGCCACGGCTGGGATGATCTCGTCGCCTGGACGGTGGAGCACGGCCTCGCCGGCATCGAGGCGCTCTCGGGCGTCCCCGGAACCGTGGGTGCCGCACCCGTTCAGAACATCGGCGCGTACGGACAGGAGATCGTTCAGACGCTGGTGGGCGTGGAACTGATCGACGAGTCCACCGGCGAGGTCTCCGACGTTCCCGCTGCGGAACTGGGACTCGGCTTTCGCACGTCGGTGCTGAAGAGCCACTACGGCTCGGTGGCCGAACGCGACGCCGTGATCCTGAGCGTGACGCTGGATCTCGGCATCGTGGGCGATGCCGCGCTCTCGATCCCGCCGGGTCAGCTGCGCACCGCCTTGGGACTGGCCGATGACGAGTCGATGACGCTGGCGGAGGTTCGGAACACCATCCTGTCGATCCGCGCGCGCAAGGGCATGGTGCTGGACCCGACCGACCCCGACACGAACAGCGCCGGATCCTTCTTCCAGAACGCCATCGTCCCCGAGGACTTCGCCCGCACGCTGCCCGCCGAGTGCCCGCGATGGCCGGTCGCCGCCGACAGCGGCACCGCGACCGCCACGGCCATTCCGCTGGCAGCCTATGACGGAACCGTGCCGCCGATCGTCGCCGCGGCCCAGGACGTCAAGGTGAGCGCGGGGTGGCTCATCGAGCATGCCGGTGTGGCGAAGGGCTTCCGGCTGCCGGGCTCGCGCGCGGGCCTGTCGACCAAGCACACGCTGGCGCTCACCAACCGCGGTGGTGCCTCCGCGGAGGAGATCGCCGAGCTGGCGCGCTTCGTGCGCGCCCGCGTGCAGTCCGAGTTCGGCCTCACGCTCCAGCCCGAGCCGATCCTCGTCGGCGTCGAGATCTAGCCTTCACTCATCCGGGCGTGACCAGGATCTCCTCGGGACCTGTTGTGGTGTCGCCACCGGGAATCCCAGATCAGCCGTGACGGGTGGCACCCACGATCGCGGCGATGAGATCGGCCTGCGGGACGTCGGCGCTGAAGCTGCCGTTGTTGCGACCGTGGCGCAGAACTTCGACGCGGTCGGAGATCGCCTGCACATCCGCGAGGTTGTGGCTGATGAAGACCACACCGAGGCCCAGCTCGCGCAGCCGTTCGATGTGGGTGAGCACCTCGG
Source organism: Microbacterium gorillae (assembly GCF_050990725.1). Lineage (GTDB taxonomy): Bacteria > Actinomycetota > Actinomycetes > Actinomycetales > Microbacteriaceae > Microbacterium > Microbacterium gorillae_A. The sequence goes on along the minus strand of NZ_CP158844.1, from coordinate 3,550,874 downwards.
CCGTCTGCGCCACGCTCAGTGACGCCGTCGGCTCATCCAGGATCACCAGACGCGGCTGGCCGATGAGCGTGCGGGCGATGGCCACCGCTTGGCGCTGACCACCCGACAGTTCACGAAGCGGGCTGCGGATGGAGGGGATGTGGGCGGCGAGGTCATTGAGAGCGGCACGCGTGGCCACCTCCATCTCGCCCTGCTGCATCCAGCCTCCGCTGCCGCGCAGCTCCCGGCCCAGGAACACGTTCGCGGTGACGTCGAGGTTCTCGCAGACGGCAAGATCCTGGAACACGGTCGCGATGCCGAGGGCGTGCGCGTCGGAGGGGGAGGCGATATCGCGCGCCTCGCCGTCGATGGCGATCTCCCCGGAGGTGGGCGTCAGGGCACCGGCGATGATCTTCGCCAGCGTCGACTTCCCCGCGGCGTTGTCCCCGATGAGGCCGACCACCTCGCGCGCATGCACGGTGAAGTCGACGTCCTTGAGCGCTTCCACCGCGCCGAACTGCTTGGTGATGGCGCGCATGCTCAGCAGCGGCGGTGCCGGCTGCGCTGCCGACATCGAGACGGGCAGGCTCATGCTCGCTCCTCGAGAAGGGACGTGGAATCCGTGGACTGCAACACCATGATGGTGGCGCCGACCAGTTCGGCGTCGGTGCCGAACGCGGAGGGAACGGGGTCTTGGAAGGAATGCAGGCCGGCGGGGGTGTGAGCGCGCAGGGCGTTCGTGAAGGGGACCATGAAGATCGGACCGGCCTCGGTGAGCTCTCCGCCCACGCTGACGACGGCGGGGGAGACGGCACGACCGAGGCCGGCGACAACCGTGCCGATGGCCGAGGCGGCATCCGCGATCACTCGCGCGCAGCCGGGATCGCCCGCCGCGGCCTGCACGATCACATCGCGGAAACTGAGCTGTCCGTAGGTGGCGCGCAGCGGTTCGAGGATCGCGTCAGCACCCGCGACGGTGTCGAGACAGCCGCGCTGTCCACAGCGACAGATCGCGCCGGCCGGGTCGACCTGCACGTGCCCGATCTCGCCGGCGGCACCGTCGTGTCCGCGATGAATGCGCCGGTTGATCATGATGCCGGCGCTGGTGGAGTGGGACGCCCGCACGAACACGCTCTCCGCGACATCGCGGGCCGTGCCGCGGACCGACTCGGCGAGGGCGGCGAGGTTCGCATCCTTCTCGACGAACACCGGGCACGCCAGTCGCTTGCTCATCACCTCGGCGAGCGGCTCGCCCTCCCACCGACGCATGATGCCGCGCAGTGCCACGTGTCCGGTGACCGGGTCGACCGGGACGGGAACGGCGATGCAGACACCGATGAGGTCCTCGGCCTCCGCCGCGATCATGCCCAGCATGTCCACGATCAGCAGGGCGATGCGGTCGAGCACCGTGTCTTCGGCATGATCGGCCGCTAGCGGCATGGACCGTTCGGCGAGAGAGGTCTGATTCACATCGCTGAGCCGCACCCGCATGGATCGGTTGCCCACGTGAACGGCACCGACCACACCGGTGCGCCGGGCGATCGTGACCAGCTGAGCGCGCCGACCGCTGCGGGAGGTCGGATGGGTCTCCACCATCCCCGACAGCGAGAGATCTTTCACGATGGCCGAGACGGTGGCCGCGGAAAGACCGGTCGCTTCGGCGAGCTCAACCTGAGTGAGCCCGCCGAAGCGCTTGATCGTGTCAATGATCTTCGCGGCGTTCGCCTCGCGAAGTCCTGACTGGGATCCGGCCGGCCATCTGCTCACAGCGCGAGCCTATCGCGGCCACCGGTGCGAACCTGGATCAGCGTGCGGCCCCCGCGCGACGCTTGTTCCAGACGTCGAACGCCACGGCGATGAGGAGCACGAGCCCCTTGACCACCTGCTGGGTCGCCTGGTCCAGACCCATGAGCTGCATGCCGTTGCTCATCACGGCCATGATCAGACCACCGATGATGGCACCGCCCACGCGACCCACACCACCGGTGACCGCCGCGCCGCCGATGAAGCAGGCTGCGATCGCGTCGAGCTCGAACATGTTTCCGGCACCGGGCTGCGAGCCGTTGGTGCGGGCGGAGAACACGATGCCGGCGATGCTGGCCAGCAGACCCATGTTGACGAAGATCCAGAAGTTGACCTTCTTCACCTTCACACCGCTGAGCAGTGCCGCGTTGAGGTTGCCGCCGATCGCGTAGACGTGGCGACCGAACACGGTCTTCTGCGTGACGATCGAGTACACGATGATCAGGACGGCGAGGATGATCAGCACGAACGGCAGACCACGGCTGCTGGCCAGCTGGAAGCCGAACCACATGACCACGGCGGCCACGGCGACGAGCTTCACGATGAACCAGGGCAGGCCCTCAACAGTCTGCTGGTAGGAGATCTTGCCGCGACGGGCGCGGATCTGGGAAACCACGTAGCCGAGCACGCCGATGCCGAAGATCACGAGCGTGAACGTATCGACCCCGTACCCACCCAGCAGGCCGTTGAAGAAGCCGTTGGCGATCTGGTAGTACTCGCCACCGAAGGGCGAGAGCGACACGTTGTTGAGCACCAGGAAGGTGAGGCCGCGGAACAGCAGCATGCCAGCCAGCGTGACGATGAAGGCGGGGATGCCGACGTACGCCACCCAGAAGCCCTGCCAGGCACCCACCACGATGCCGACGGCGAGGGCGGCGAGCACGCCGACCCACCACGGCTGCTGGCCCTTGATCACCACGACGGCGGCCACGGCTCCGGTGAGCGCCACCACCGATCCCACCGACAGGTCGATGTGGCCCGCGATGATCACGATCACCATGCCGATCGCGAGGATCAGGATGTAGGAGTACTGCAGGACGATGTTGGTGAGGTTTCCCGGCGAGAGGAAGGTCGGGTTCAGGATCGCGAAGAAGATCACGATCGCGACGAACGCGACGACGATGCCGCTCTGGCGGAGGTTCCGCGTCACGAGGCTCGCGAGATTGTTGACGGCGGTCATCGCTCGTTGGTCCTTTCGAGGGTCATCAGGGTCATGAGATTCTCCTGGTCGGCGTCCGCGATGGGCACATCACCGGTGATGCGTCCGAACGCCAGGGTGTAGATGCGGTCGCAGATGCCGAGCAGCTCGGGAAGCTCCGAGGAGATCACGAGCACGCCCTTTCCTGCGGCGACGAGCCTGTTGATGATCGTATAGATCTCATACTTCGCGCCGACGTCGATTCCGCGCGTGGGCTCGTCGAGGATCAGCACATCGGGCTCCGTCTGGATCCACTTGCTGAGCACCACCTTCTGCTGATTGCCGCCGGACAGGTTTCCGACGGTGGCCAGCACGGTGGGCGTCTTGATGTTCATGTCCGCGCGGTAGCGTTCCGCGACGGCCAGCTCTTCGTTGCCCTCGATCCATCCGCCGCGCGAGATGCGGCCGAGGGATGCGGCCGAGATGTTGTGGCGGATGTCATCGATGAGGTTCAGACCGAAGTGCTTGCGGTCCTCGGTGGCGTAGGCGATGCCCGCGGCGATCGCCTTCGACGGGGTGGACGTGTCCACCTCGCGTCCTCGGACGAACACCTTGCCGGTGGCGCCGCGACCGTAGGTCTGGCCGAAGACGCTCATCGCCAGCTCGGTGCGCCCCGCGCCCATGAGGCCGGCGATGCCAACCACTTCGCCCGCACGCACGGTGAGGTTGGCCCCCTCGACCACCACGCGACCGGGCTGCGTGGGGTGATTCACCGACCAGTTCTCGATGCGGAAGACCTCATCGCCGATGTCGGGGGTGCGCTCCGGGTAGCGGTGCTCCAGATCGCGACCCACCATGCCGCGGATGATCCGCTCCTGCGTGGAGGTCGGGTCGTGCATGTCGAGGGTCTCGATCGTGCGACCATCGCGGATGATCGTGGTGCTGTCCGCGATCGCGGCGATCTCATTGAGCTTGTGCGAGATGATGATCGACGTCATCCCGTCCTCGCGGAGCCGGCGCAGCAGATCCAGCAGCTGCGCGGAATCCGTGTCGTTGAGAGCTGCTGTCGGCTCATCGAGGATCAGCAGGCGCACGTTCTTGGACAGCGCCTTGGCGATCTCGACGAGCTGCTGCTTGCCGACACCCAGCTGGCCGACGGGGGTGGTGGGGTTCTCGTCGAGTCCCACCTGCTGGAGCAGCTTCGCCGCCTCGGCATTGGTGCGATCCCAGTCGATGAGACCGCCGCGCCCGCGGCGCTCGTTGCCGAGGAAGATGTTCTCCGCGACGCTGAGGTAGGGCACGAGCGCCAGCTCTTGGTGGATGATCACGATGCCGACGTGCTCGGAATCATTGATCGACGAGAACCGGGCCTCCTCGCCCTCATAGACGATCTCACCCTCGTACGTGCCGTGCGGGTAGACCCCGGACAGCACCTTCATGAGGGTGGACTTTCCGGCGCCGTTCTCGCCGCAGATCGCGTGGATCTCTCCCGTTGCGACCTGGAGATCGACGCCCTGAAGCGCTTTCACGCCGGGGAACGTCTTGGTGATGTCGCGCATCTGCAGGATGGGTGCGTTCATGCCGATTCCTCCTTTCAGCTGTGTGCAGTGGCCTGAGCGGGGGTGCGCCGCGTGTGCGACGCACCCCCGTCGAAGGCGTGCTTACTCCGCGACGCCCTTGTCGACCTCGGCCTGGGTCCAGTAACCGGAGTCGATGAGCAGCTTCTGGATGTTGTCCTTGTAGACCACGTCCGACTGCAGCAGGTAGCTCGGGACCACCTTGACGCCGTTGTCGTACGTCTCGGTGTCGTTCGCCTCGGGCTCCTCGCCGGCGAGGATGTCCTCGGCCACCACCACGGACTGCTCGGCGAGCTTGCGGGTGTCCTTGAAGATCGTGGCGAACTGGACGTCCTTGTTGATCAGGCTGACCGACGCGATCTCGGCGTCCTGACCGGTGACGATCGGCAGGCCGTCGGCGACCGTCGGGCCCATGCCGACGCCCTGGAGCGCCGTGATGATGCCGCGCGAGATGCCGTCGTACGGCGAGAGCACGCCGTCGAGCTTGGTGCCGTTGCTGTACGTGGAGGTCAGCAGGTCCTCCATGCGCTTCTGCGCCGTCTCCTGCTGCCAGCGCAGCGTCGCCGCCTGGTCGATCTTGGTCTGGCCCGACGGGACTTTGATGGTGCCCTTGTCGATGAACGGCTGCAGGGTGTCGATGGCGCCCTGCCAGAAGAAGTGGGCGTTGTTGTCGTCCAGCGAACCGGCGAACAGCTCGATGTTGAACGGTCCGGTGGCGCTGCCGGCGGAGCCGTCCTCCTTCAGCAGGCCGAGGCCCACGAGCAGCGACGTGGCCTGCTGAACACCGACCTGGTAGTTGTCGAACGTGACGTAGAAGTCGACGTTCTCGTTGTCGCGGATGAGGCGGTCGTAGGAGACGACCGGGATGTTCGCGGCCGCAGCGGCGTCCAGCTGCGTGGACAGCGCGGTGCCGTCGATCGCGGCGATGATCAGGATGTCGGCACCCTTGGTGATCATCTGGTCGATCTGCTGGCCCTGCGTGGGGATGTCGTCGCCCGCGTACTGCAGCTCCACCTGGTAGCCGGCGTCCTCGAGGCCCTTCTTCACGGCGTCGCCATCCGCGATCCAGCGCTCCGAGGTCTGCGTGGGCATCGAGACGCCGACGAGGACGTCGCCCTTGTCCGTGCTGCCGCCGGCACCTGAGGTCGCGTCGCCGCCACCTGCGCCCGCGCCGCCACCAGCACCGCCACCGCCGCAACCGGCGAGGGTGAGCATCGCGGCGAGGCCGAATGCGGCCACTGCGTACTTCTTGTTCATTCTGTGAGCTCCTTTGCTGTGAACGTCACGCCGGTCGGCGTCCTCCGATGAAGACTCGAAGGGTCTTCATCGACGGTGAATACTCTGTTGGGTTCGAGACTCGAAGTCAAGTCGTCGATATCGTTTCGTGACTCAAACTCAACGAAATCTGCCTCCGGAACGTGCGAATGGCCCCGATCCGCGAGGATCGGAGCCATTCATGCGTGAGGTGACGATTAGGAGCGGAACAGCTCCTGCAGGCGGTTGACACCCTCCAGCAGCGCGTCATCGCCCAGTGCGTACGACAGGCGCAGGTAGCCGGAGGGACCGAACGCCTCGCCCGGAACCACGGCGACCTCGACCTCGTCCAGGATCAGGTCCGCAAGCTCGAGGCTGGTGGTGGGCGTCTTGCCGCGCCAGGTGCGGCCGAGCAGACCCGTGACGTCGGGGTAGACGTAGAACGCGCCCTGCGGAGTCGGCACGGTCATGCCGTCGATCTTCGACAGCTCCGCCACGATCAGCTGACGACGGCGGTCGAACGCCTGACGGAACTGCTCCGCCTCATCCTGCGGGCCGGTGAGGGCCGTGGCCGCCGCGATCTGCGCGATGTTGTTGACGTTGCTGGAGAGGTGCGACTGGAGGTTCCCGGCCACCTTGATCGCGTCCGCGGGGCCTACCATCCAGCCCACGCGCCAGCCGGTCATCGCGTAGGTCTTCGCCACGCCGTTGACGAGGATGGTCTGTCCGGCGAGCTCGGGCACGGCCTCGACAATCGAGACCGCCGTGACGCCGTCGTAGGTCAGGTTCTGGTAGATCTCGTCCGAGATCACCCAGATGCCGTGCTCCAGCGCCCACTCGCCGATGGCGCGCGTCTCCTCCGGCGTGTAGACGGCGCCGGTGGGGTTGGACGGAGAGACGAACACGAGCACCGTGGTCTTGTCGGTGCGGGCGGCCTCCAGCTGCTCGACCGTGACCTTGTACTCCTGGTCGGAACCGGCGAACACCTCGACCGGGACGCCGTCGGCGAGCTGGATGGCCTCGGGGTAGGTGGTCCAGTACGGCGCCGGCAGCAGCACCTCGTCACCGGGGTTCACCACGGCCTGGAATGCCTGGTACACCGACTGCTTGCCGCCGTTGGTGACGATCACCTGGCTCGGCGCGACCTCCAGGCCCGAGTCGCGGAGCGTCTTCGCGGCAATCGCCTCCCGCAGCACCGGAAGGCCGGCGGCAGGGGTGTAGCGGAAGTTCTTGGGATCCTTCAGCGCCTCGGCCGCGGCGTCCACGATGAACTGCGGCGTGGCGAAATCCGGCTCGCCGGCGGCGTAGGAGATCACCGGTCGGCCCGCCGCCTGCAGCGACTTGGCCTTGGCGTCGACCTTGAGGGTCGCGGACTCGGCGATGGCGGAGAGTTTTCGGGAGAGGGGAGCGCGCTCAGTCACCCCCCGAGCGTACCGCGCAGCGCGATCCGCGTCCTCTCGTTCGTCACACATTCCGCCCGAGAATGCGCGCCCCCGTCCCGAGATGTCGCCACCCATGACCCGCGAGATGTCGCCACCCATGACCCGCGAGAATGCCAAATGTGGGCGAGAATCGGCGCGTTGCGCGGATTCTCGCCCACAGACGGAAGTCTCGCGGGATCAGGAGGCGGGATCAGCGATCGATCAGGGGTGCAGGTCGGGGGAGACGACGGGGGCGGCGGGACGGGCGTCGCGGTGCACCTCGGGGAGGGAGTTCTCCAGCACGTCGGCCTCGAGCTGCGTCTTCGTCGCCTCGGCCTCAGCCACGCGCATGCGGGCGTCCGCGGTGATCTGCATCCGGTCGATCCACGCGAGCGCCAGCGCGGAGAAGATGAAGGCGATGTGGATGATGACCTGCCACATCGCGCCTTCCCACGTGATCTCGTTGCCGTGGCCGCCGTCCGCGATACCGGGTGCGACGCCGTCCTTCATGTTGGAGACCTCGATGAAGGTCTTCAGCAGGTGGATGGAGGAGATGCCGATGATGGCCATCGCCAGCTTCACCTTCAGCACGTTCGCGTTGACGTGGCTGAGCCATTCCGGCTGGTCGGGGTGCTGTTCCAGGTTGATCTTGGAGACGAAGGTCTCGTAGCCGCCGACGATCACCATGATCAGCAGGTTCGCGATCATCGCCACGTCGATCAGGCCGAGCACCGCCAGCATGATGGTGGACTCGTTCGGGTGGTGACCGGTGGCCATCGGCGTGATGACATCGTCGCCGATGAGGCCGATCAGGTCGTAGACGAACACGACCACGTAGACCAGCTGCGCGACGATCAGACCCACGTAGATCGGGGCCTGCAGCCAGCGGCTCGCGAAGATGAAGGCACCGAGCGCACGCGCGCTCGGTCGGTCGTTGTAGGTGGTCGTGCCGGAGCGGTTCGCGGACTTCTGGGCGGCCACAGTTCCCCCTGGTTTCGTTCGGTTCGGGACGATTCAGGATACGGGGTGCGGATGACCGCGCGCCGGGAGCACGGCGTTCCAGCGCAGGCGTGGTGCTTCCGCGATGAGATCGGCGCGAATGCGCTCCGGGGGCGCCGTCATCGGAAACGTCGTGATGAAGCGACCGGCCACGCTATAGGCCACCGCCGACTGCCCCGCGCTGTGCAGGACGCCGACACGCGTCGAGATGACGCCGTCCGTGTCGGGAACGGGAATATCGAGGGGGGAGGCGTCGTCGTCCAGAGCGCTCGTCATCAGCTCGGCGGCGCGTGACAGCAGCGTCGGACCGGGCCGCCACGGAATGAGGGCGTCGTCCTCACGGCCCGCGGCTCGAGCCAGGTCGGCGGTGAGCCAGCGCTCGCGCTTGAGCCCGTACGGTGTTGCGGCGAGCGACAGCAGGTATCCGTAGCAGTGGATCAGGCCGGCATTGCCCACGGGCCAGGTGGCCTCGATGCCCGCACGCCGATGCAACGCGCCAAACAGCCCGGTGCCGATCACCGGCTCTCCCGTGTTCTCGTCGATCACGGTGGACTCTCCCCAGGCGGCGAATGCGTCCGAGTCCCGGTCCTCTGCGATCGACGTTTCGAGCCAGCCAAGCGACGCGATGGCGCGATCGGCGTCCGTGGACGCACGGACCGCTGCAACGTCCAGCTCGTGGACGAAAGGGTCGTCAGCGTTGTGGTCGGCCGCCGCTGAGGGTGTCATAGGCCCACTCTAAGTCGCAGATTTCCGGTCTGTGCGGCGGAGTTCACACACTGTTCACACACTGTGGTCGCATTGTCCACAATCTATCGGCATCATGGACGCAACGTCCACTAGGAGGATTCGTGACCAACCGACCAGCAGTGATCTTCGACTTCGACGGTACCGTCGCACTCGGCGACGGGCCGCTGCGGGCATACGCCCGTGCGGTCGAGGAGCTTGGCGGCGTGACCGGCATCGAGCAGGCGCTCGCCGTTCCCGCCCCGGAGCTGTTGGACGGCTATGACGTCATTCGCGCGGCCGCCGAGGACCTCGGCGTCGACGCGGACGTCCTCAGCGCTGCCTACCTCGCGAGCCGCGCCGTGCTGGGTACCGCGGAAGCCGCGATCTTCGCCCCCGCCGGTCTCGCGGAGTTCCTCCGCGCCGCAGGGGAGGCGGGGGTGCTGCGCATCCTCGCCACCAACGCACCGGATGTGCGCATCGCCGAGGCGCTCGAATCGCTGGGGATCGAGGGCGGCTTCGATCGCATCGTCACCAGCGTCGGCAAGCCCGCGGGGCTGGACGCCCTGCTTGATGACCTCGCTGCGGAGGGCGTCACCGATGTACTGAGCATCGGTGACATCTGGCGCAACGACCTCGCCCCGGTGCACCGCCGGGGTGGCCGCACCGCACTGATCGGCGAGTTCGCGGACGAGTCCGCCGCTCCCGATCATCGTGCACCGACTCTGCCGGAGCTGTGGGACGACCTGCGCTCCTGGCTTCCCGCATCCGCCCCATCCACCTCTTCCCACTGAGCCCCCACACGAAAGCGAATCCCCATGCGCACCTCCCTTCTCCGCGCTGCCGGCCTCGGCGCCGCAGCCCTCATCGCCCTCGGCCTCGCCGGCTGCGCGTCCGGTGACGCCAATGCCGGTGGCCCCGCGACCGGTGCAGCCGCGTCCGACCCGACCTCCCTCACGCTCGCGCTGGTCCCCTCCCAGGACCAGTCGGGTCTGGTCGAGACAGCGGCTCCGCTCACCGACGCGCTGACCGAGGCGCTGGGCATCCCCGTGACCGGCGTGGTGTCCAAGGACTACCAGGCCGCCGTCGAGGCGATGGGCGCAGGCCAGGCCCAGATCGGCTTCCTGCCCTCCCTGCAGCTGTGGCAGGCATCGGACATGTATGGTGCGCACACCGTGCTGCAGACCGAGCGCAACGGCAACATCACCTACCCGGCGCAGTTCATGACGAACAACCCCGACAAGTACTGCGCGGACAAGCCGGTCGAGCGTGACGGGAAGCTGTTCTGCAACGGCGCCGACGCGCTGCAGGGCCCGGCCGGTCTCGACGCGATCGAGAAGATCGCGGGCGCCAAGGTCGCGCTGCTCGGCCCTGGCTCGCCCGCCGGCTACATCTACCCGATGCTCGCGCTGAAGGAGGCCGGTCTCGACATCGACACGGACTTCGAGAAGCTTCCGGTGACCGCCAACGACGCCAGCGTGCTCGCCGTGTACAACGGCGACGCCGAGGTGGGCTTCAGCTTCTGGGATGCCCGCGACATCGTGATGAAGGACACCCCGGATGTGGGTCAGAAGGTGGTCGTCTTCGCGCTCAGCGAGGAGATCCCCAACGACGGTGTCGCGCTCACCGACGACCTTTCGCCCGAACTGCGCGACAAGATCACGAAGGCTCTCGAGGACTTCTCCAACACCGAGGCCGGCTCGGAGGCGCTGCAGAGCATCTACTCGATCACGAAGCTCGCCCCGGCCGACCCGTCGTCGCTGGACGTTGTGGCCAAGGCCGCGAAGGAACTGGGACTGCAGTAAGTGACCGCCACACACAACAGCGCGGACGTCGCGGCTTCGGCCGCGGCGTCCGCGCCGTGGTCGATCTCGCTCGACCACGTCACCGTCCGCTATCCCAACGGCGTCGTCGGCCTGGACGACGTGAGTCTGGATATCGCCGCGGGCGACATGGTCGCCGTCGTGGGTCTGTCCGGCTCGGGAAAGTCCACCCTGATCCGCACCATCAACGGACTGGTTCCGGTGAGCTCCGGATCGCTCACCGTCGGCGGCCACCGCGTCGACGGCGCCTCCGGCCGTGCGTTGCGTCGCCTGCGCGGCGATATCGGCATGGTGTTCCAGGGCTTCAACCTGGCCGGTCGCGCCAACGTGCTCCAGAACGTGCTGGTGGGCCGGCTCGCCCACACGCCGCTGTGGCGCACGATGATCGGCGCCTACCGGGAGTCCGACAAGGAACTCGCCTACGACGCCCTTGATCGGGTGGGCATCCTCCCCAAGCTCTACGACCGCGCCTCGGCCCTGTCCGGCGGACAGCAGCAGCGCGTCGCGATCGCTCGCGCACTTGCGCAGCAGCCGCGCATCGTCCTCGCCGACGAGCCGGTCGCGAGCCTGGACCCGCCCACCGCCCACGGCGTCATGACGGACCTGCAGGACATCAACCGCGACCTCGGCATCACGGTGCTGGTGAACCTGCACCTGCTGGATCTCGCCCGCGAGTTCGGCACCCGGATGATCGGCATGCGCGGCGGCAAGGTAGTCTACGACGGCCCGGCCGCCACGGCCACGGATGCCGACTTCGAGGAGATCTACGGCCGTTCCCTCACCAACGCCGACAGGTCCGGCGCATGAGCTCGGTGAATCTCGCCACCGGCCGTGCCGTGACGCTGCCGGAGCGTCCCCGCGGGCGCTGGAAGCTGTGGGCCATCGCGGCGGTGGTCGTGGTGATCACCGTGATCATGTGTCTTCCCGGCATCGGCATCGGCTTCGACCTGCAGGCGATCGCGCGCAACTGGCAGCATGGCGCCGACAAGGTCATCAAGCTCCTGCTGCCGGACTGGACGTTCTTCCCGCGCACCGTGGCGCCGTGGGTGGAGACGCTGCAGATGGCGGTGATCGCCACCGCGGTGGCCTCCGTGATCGCGCTGCCGGTGAGCTTCTGGGCCGCACGGCCGAGCAATCCCACCGCGTGGACGCGCGGCGTCGTGCGCACGATCCTCAACATCATCCGCTCGATCCCGGACCTGCTGTACGCCGCCGTGCTCGTCGCGATGGTGGGTGTCGGCGCCCTCCCGGGAATCCTGGCGCTGGTCATCTTCAATCTCGGCATCATCGTGAAGCTGGTGTCGGAGGCGATCGACATCACCGATTCCGGTCCGATCGAAGCGGGCCGTGCGGCCGGCGGCACGCAGACCCAGATCAACCGCGCACTCGTGCTTCCCGACACCTGGCCGGCGTTCGCCAGCCAGGTGCTGTACGTGTTCGAGCTGAACGTGCGAGCGTCCACCGTGCTGGGCCTCGTCGGCGCGGGCGGCATGGGCCTGCTCATCGACTCGGTTCGTACGTTCTACCGCTACGACCAGCTCTCGCTCATCATCCTGGAGATCCTCATCGTGGTGATCGTCATCGACGTGGTCAGCGACGCGATCCGACGGAGGCTGGTGTGAGCGCCCTCGATCTCGCGCGCCCCGCATACGCGCTGCCCGCCAAACCCCGCCATCCGTGGCGACTGGTCGTCGGCGGTGTGGTCACGGTCGTCGTGATCGTTGCGTTCTGGTCGGTGGACATCACCTGGTCGCGGCTGGCGGATCTGCCGGCCGAGATCATCCGGTACTTCGGGCTGATGTTCGCATCGCCGAACTGGGCGAAGCTTCCGGACGCCCTGCTGCAGACCTGGCGCTCGATCGAGATGGCCTGGATCGGCACCGTGCTGGGAATCCTGCTCGCCACCCCGGTCAGCTTCTTCGCCGCGCGGGGATTCGGCCCTGCCTGGCTGCGCTGGCTACTGCGCGGAATCTTCTCGCTGATCCGCGCCGTTCCGGAGATCATCTTCGCGATCATCATCCTCTCGGTCACCGGACTGACGCCGCTGACGGGGGCGCTGGCGCTCGCGATCAACGGTGTCGGCACTCTCGGCAAATGGGGATATGAGGCGGTCGAGTCGGTCTCCCCGGGCCCGATCGAGGCGGCACGAGCCGCCGGCGGCGGCACGCTGCAGGTGATCCGGTGGGGAGCGTGGCCGCAGGTCACGCCCGCCTTCCTGTCATTCTGGCTGTACCGGTTCGAGATCAACGTCCGCTCGTCGGCGGTGCTCGGGCTGATCGGTGTCGGCGGTATCGGCGACATGCTCACCTCCTACACCCAGTACCGTGAGTGGTCGACGGTCGGCGTGCTGCTGATCGTCGTGGTGGTCGTCACGATGACCATCGACGCCGTCTCCGGGGCGCTGCGCCGGCGGATCATGGAGGGTGCACGTGTCAAGCAGCAGTGAATCGGGTGCTCGGAGCGCTCCACCCAGCGTGCGCATCGCCACGGTGCTGAACTCGCTGCAGCCCACCGAGCGTCGCGTGGCGGATCTGGTGCTCCAGTCGCCCGAGACCGTCGTGGAGCTGACCGCCCAGGAGCTCGCCGATCGCGTGGGCATCGGCCGCTCCAGCGTGATCCGCGCCTGCCAGAGCTTCGGCTACCGCGGATTCCCGCAGCTGCGGGTGGCGCTCGCGGCCGAGCTCGCCGCGCACGGCGACGCCGGCTCGGACTACGACGAGAGTGTCGTGGGCCGCATGCGCGCGGCGATCGATCGGGTCGCGCAGTCCCTCCCGCAGGCGATCAGCATGCTCGACGACGACGTGGTGTCGGCGGCCGTCCGCTCGGTAGCCGAGGCCCGGCGTTTGCTCGTCGTCGCGAACGGACTCTCGGCACCCATCGCGAGCGACCTGTCGATGCGGCTCACCGCCGTGGGGCGACCCGCGGAATTCGTTCCCGACGCGATCGCGCAGCAGATCGCGGCGAGCGGTCTCGGCTGGCAGGACGTGTGCCTCGTGATCTCCGGCTCGGGTGCCAACGAGTCGTCGCTGCGCGCCGCGGCCGCCGCCCGGAACGCGGCGAGCATCGTCGCGCTCACGTCGTTCGCATCGTCCGCGCTGACCGAGCTGGCGGATCGGTCGCTGGTGATCGCACCCTCGGGCGTCTCGTTCCGCGATGAGCTGGAGCACACGTCGCGCGTGGCGCACGCGGTGTTTGTCGAGGTGTTCGTGGATGCGGTTGCTCGCGAGCTGGGTTCCCGCGCCGCGGATGCGCGGGGTCGCGTGCTGGAGATCCTCTCGGAGAACCTCACCGACGCCGGCGAGTAGTCACCGCCGAAAGCTGGAAAACGCTGCCTGGAACGCGTTCTGAGCCGCGTTTTCCAGCTTTCGATCCGGCATCGGTTCCTCCACAGGAGCGGAGACGGGGGAGAACGGGAGTGAGGGAGAGGAGCCGGGGGCAGGATCGGGCCGGTGCGCCATCGAATACCGCTTCCGCCCGAACTGGGCTCCGTCTTCACCCTGCGGGATGCGCAGGCGCTCGGCGTTCGCCGCGGGCGAGCCGATGCCCGTGACCTGCACCGGCCGTACCCCGGCGTGCGTGCGGCCTCTCGACCGGACAGCTTCGCTGAAGCCGTCGCAAGCGGAGCGCTGCGTCTGAAGCCCGGACAACTCTTCGTCGGTGTGACCGCGGCGCGCCTCTGGGGTCTGCCGTATCCGCGCCCGTGGCAGGTCGGCGAGCCGCTTCACGTCTGCGTGCCGACGAGCACGACGCCGCCGATCGCGCGCGGGATACAGGGACGACGGCTGGCTGCCGATCGCGCTGACGAGTGGCGAATGGGACAGATCGCCGTCGTCGATCCGGTATCGGCCGCGTTCAGCAGCGCCCCGGAACTGACAACCATGTCAGCGACGGTCATGCTCGACGCACTGTTGACGTCGGCCGACAATTATCCCGGGCTGCGTCGCGGTCGACCGATCTTCACCCCGGACCTCATCGCCGAGCATCTGCGACGCTGGGGACCCTTTCCCGGCGTCGCGACGATCCGTGCGGCTCTCCACCTGGCGAGGCCGGGCGTGGAATCTCCGAAGGAGACCGAGACGCGTCTCGTGCTGGTAGCCGCCGGTCTGCCCGAGCCCGTCATCCAGTACGAGGCGCGTGACGGGGCCCGACTCATCGCGCGCCTCGACCTTGCGTACCCGCACTGGCGCATCGCGATCGAGTACGAGGGCGACGGGCATCGCACCGATGCATCGCAATGGCGACGGGACATCCAGCGTCAGCGCGCGCTGGAGGAACGCGGGTGGATCGTCATCCGGCTCACCCACCTGGATCTGGTGTCCGACGGGTCGGAGCTGCTGGCGACCGTGCGCCGTGCCATCGCCTCTCGCGGGAACTGAAAGCTGGAAAACGCCGCTCGGATCGCTGCCACAGCGACGTTTTCCAGCTTTCGGCGGCACCGGAGCGTCCCGATTGGTTTGATCTTGCACAGTCAAGATTGACTATGTTACTTTGATCGAGCCAATCAATGACGAAGGCCGAGAAGGGACCCCCCATGGCCACTCCCTCTGCGCAGCGCACCCGACGACGGGTAGCCGCCACTGTGACGACCGCACTCTCTCTGACACTCGTGTTCACCGGCTGCTCCACGCAGCCGGGCTCGTCGACCGCAGCCCCCAGCAACGCGGCCGTCGACACCGACACGTGCGCACGGAACAAGGCGGTCGGCACCATCACCTACATCTCCGGCTACGGATACTCCGCCAGCGCGGGACAGATGGACGTCTTCCTCGCCAAGGAGCTGGGCTACTTCGATGAGCTGTGCCTGGACGTGGAGATCAACGCCTCCGGTGCCAACGGTCAGCAGCTCGTGGCAGCAGGCCAGGCGCAGTTCACCGCACTGGGCAGCGCAAGCGACGTGATGCTCGCTGCCGCGAACTCGAAGAACCTCACCGCGATCGCCACCTACGGCACCACGCCGCCGTTCTCGATCTTCGGCAACGAGAAGCTTCAGTCCCTGAAGGATCTCGAGGGCGGATCGCTCGGCTACTTCATCAACCTCACCCCGATCGCCTCGGCGATGCTGGACAACGCCGGCGTCGACGCGTCGAAGGTCGAGATGGTGAAAATGACCAACTACGACCCGACGGTCGTGGTGCGTGACCAGGTGGACGCCATCGTCGGCTACGCCTCCAACCAGCCGCAGGCGCTGCGCGCCGCGGACCAGCCGTTCGTGGAGTTCCTGCCGGATGAGTTCGACGTGCAGGGCACCTACAACGTGATGGAGGTCAACTCGAAGTTCCTGTCCGAGCACCGCGAGGTGGCAGCGGACTTCATGCGGGCGAGCCTGCGGGCGCTGGGGGAGTGCCTGGACGACTCGGACATGTGCATCGACAAGCTCGCCGCGCTCGCCGAGGCCAACAACCAGGGCGCCGCTTTCCCGCGCGAGCAGCTGGCGCGCACGTGGGAGGTGGAGTCCGCCTGGGTGCGTGACAGTGCGGGCGGCGCTCCCGGTGTGCAGACCGCTGCGATGTGGGAGCCCGAGTACGCGCTCGTGCAGAAGTACGGTGACGTCAAGAGCCCGCCGGCCATCGCCGACATGATGGACGCGGATCTCGTCGCCGACCTGTACCAGGACGACGCTCTCGTCTGGCCCGCGAAATGACGGCCGGCGGAGCGGGAGTCGAGGTCCGCGGTGTCAGCAAGTCGTTCGGTGTGGACGGCAAGCGCGTCACCGTGCTCGACGACATCAGCCTCACGATCGGGATGGGCGAGTTCGTTTCGGTCATCGGCCCCAGCGGCAGCGGAAAGTCCACACTGCTGAAGGTGGTGGCAGGCCTCCTCGACGCAGATTCCGGATCCGTCACGATCGACGGCGAACCGGTGCGGGAAGCGTCGCGCAAGAAGAACATCGGCCTGGTACCGCAGTCGCCCGCCCTGCTGCCGTGGAAGACGGTGCTGGAGAACGTGCGCCTTCCTGTCCAGATCAATCGCGCGGCCAACGGTAAGCGTCAGCTGCGGGATCCGGAGGAGCTGCTGCGCACGTTCGGGCTCGGGCACGCGATCCACAAGCACCCCGGCCAGCTCTCCGGCGGCATGCAGCAGCGTGCGGCGATCGCCCGGGCGTTCGCCTTCGATCCGGCCATCATGCTGATGGACGAGCCGTTCTCCGCGCTGGATGAGATGAACCGCGATCTGCAGCGCATCGCTCTGCTGGAGTTCTGGCAGTCCAACCGCAAGGCCGTGATGTTCGTGACGCACTCGGTGCCCGAGGCGATCATGCTGTCGGACCGCGTCGTGGTGATGTCCGCCCACCCGGGCCGCATCGCCGATGTCATCGACATCGACCTTCCCCGTCCCCGCGATGAAGACGCTTACGCCACCGACGCGTTCCGCGACATCGAAGCCGTCGTTCGCCGTTCCCTCCGCGCCCAGATGGAGCAGGTCCATGTCTGACACCGACACCATTCGCAGCACCGCCACCGGCACCCTGCTCACCCGCGAGGCCCGTGCGACGGGCAAGCGCGCCACCCCTGCCTGGCTCCGTCCCGGCGCGTGGCTGCCCACCGTGATCACGTTCGTGATCGCGGCGATCCTCTGGCAGGTCGTCGCCATCGCGAACCCCTACGTGATTCCGGCGCTCAACGACATCGGCGCGAGCCTCGTCGAGGATGCGGGCATGTACTGGGCGAACTTCCTCACCACCCTGCTGGAGGTGGTGGTGGGTGCTGCGAGCGGCATCCTCGCCGGCTTCCTGGTCGCCGTGGTGATGGCGGAGTTCCGCATCATCGAGCGGGCGGTGATGCCGCTCGTGGTCATCGTGATGGTCACGCCGATCGTCGCCATCGCGCCCGCGCTCGTGGTGGCGTTCGGCTTCGGCATGATTCCGAAGTTCATCGTGACGGCCCTCGTGGTGTTCTTCCCGATGCTCGTCAACGCGCTCGCGGGACTTCGCGATGTCGATCCGCGGGCACTGGACGTCTTCCACACCCTGCACGCCAGCCGCTGGGAGACCTTCCGCGAACTGCGTCTGCCGGGGAGCCTGCCGTACGTGTTCGCGGGACTGCGGATCGCCCTGCCGATGGCCGTCGTCGGCGCGGCGGTGGCGGAGTTCGTCGCCGCCGGTCAGCAGGCGGGTCTCGGCTCCCTCGTCACGACCTCCGCCGCTCAGGCCAACCTCCCCGTCACCTGGGGCGCCATCACCCTTCTCGCCCTGCTCGGTGTGCTGTTGATCGTCCTCCTCGCCGTGGTGCGCAAGCGCGTGCTGTGGTGGAGCGACGGCGACGTCAACGCGCGCTGAGCCCGATAGAGACCACCCAACAGAAAGGCACCACCCATGGTGAAGCAGCTGCGGCTCGGCCTGTTCGAGAACGCACAGGCCAACGACTCGGGAACGGCCACCTGGCGTCACCCGGACAACGGACGTTACCTCTTCGACAAGCTCGACTACTGGCGTGACACCGCCCGCATGGTCGAGGACGCCGGTTTCGACTTCCTCTTCCTCGCCGACGCGTGGGGCTGGGCCGACGTCGCCGGTGAGCGTCCCGAGATCTGCAGCGTGGAGGGCCTCGACCTGCCGCGCCTGGATCCCGCGATCATCCTCGGCGCGCTGATCCCGGAGACCACGCGGCTCGGCCTCGTCGCCACGGGATCCACCCTGCTGGAGCCGCCGTACGCGTTCGCGCGACGGATGGCGACGCTGGACATCCTCTCCGGCGGACGCATCGGCTGGAACGTGGTCACCACGGGCACTGCGGACACCGCGGTGCAGGGCTTCGGTGTGCCGATGGTGGGCCATGATGACCGATACGAGATGGCCGACGACTTCATGCAGGTGGTCTACAAGCTGTGGGAGCAGGCCTGGGAGGAGGGCGCGCTGGAGCGGGACAAGTCCGGCCGGTTCGCCGATCCCAGCAAGGTGCACCGCATCTCGCACGACGGCAAGTACTTCCGCTCGCACGGCTTCGGCAACACGTCCCGCTCGCCGCAGGGCACACCGCTGCTGCTGCAGGCCGGCGCATCACCCGCGGGGCGTGGCTTCGGCGGCAAGCACGGCGAGGCGATGTTCGTCGGCTCCGGCAGCGTCGAGCAGCTGCTCGGACACTCGACGGCGATCCGTCAGGAGGCGATCGCCAACGGCCGCCGCGCCGACGAGGTGAAGATCCTCTCCGCGTTCTCCGCCGTGATCGGCGGGACCGAGGAGGAGGCGCAGCGCAAGTACGCGTCGGTGGCCGAGGCGCAGAACCCGGATGTCACCGTCGCCTCCTACGCGTGGTTCACGGGACTCGATCTGTCCGCGTACGCCCCGGAGACCCCGATGAGCGAGCTGCACACGGAGCTGTCGCAGACGCAGGTGGCGCGCTTCGCCGACAAGACCGTCGGCGATGTGTTGCGCGACTGGCATGGGCACGGTGTCGGCGCACGCCCGGTCGTGGGAACGCCGGAGCAGGTGGCCGATCGGATGATCGAGCTGGCAGACGGCGCCGACCTCGACGGATTCCTGTTCTCTCCGGTGATCCCGCCGGCGTCGACGAAGGACTTCATCGAGCAGGTGCTGCCGATCCTGAAGGAGCGCGGCGCGATCGCCGAGCCGAGCGACGAGCCGCAGACGCTGCGTGAGCGCATCATGGGCACCTCCTCGCCCGCACTCGCGGACTCGCACCCCGGAGCGGCCTACCGCGCGCGCTGAACCGTCTCGAACGACAGAACCCCCGACGTCGTCGGGGGTTCTGTCGTTGTCACGCTCAATCCGTGCGCGGGACCGGATCGGGGACGGTCTCACCGGCGAAGACGTACTCGCCGTTGCGCAGGCGCTCCAGCAGGCGCATCGCCCACTCCTTCTCGGCAACGAGTCGAGCCGTGGACAGGTCGAAGATCTCCCGAACGTAGCGCGGTGTCGTGTCCGAGCGCAGCGTGTCCTCCACGTTGAAGCCGTTGGTGGTGATGATCGCGTCGCTCTTGATCAGGCGATGCTCCAGGCCGGCGATGACCTCCTGACGGCTGAGCACGAACATGAAGGAGGCGATCGTCATGACCGACTGAGTGTCGAACGGTTCGACGTTCCAGAGGTTCTCGCGCAGCATGCGCTGCAGCTCCACCTCGCCCGTCGGCGTGATCTTGTAGGTGGTGCGGGCCGGGCGCTTGCCATCGGTCTCCGTGCCGGCCTCGCGGATGTAGCCGTCCACCTCGAGCGCGCGCAGGGCGTTGTAGATGGAGCCCGGCTGGATGTGTGCCCATTCGTCCACGTGCCAGCTCATCAGCTCGCGACGCAGGAAGTAGCCGTGCACCGGTTGGAACTGCTTCACGGCACCGAGGACGACGAGGCGTGTGGTCGACATGGACAAAGCGTACTGAATGGTTTGTTCGCCGCTTGCTCGGAGCGCCGGCCATTAGTATCATCTTCATTAGTCAATGTTGACTAATGAAAGGTTCAGACATGACGACCGCAGCCGCCGAGCCCCTTCCGCGCGATCTGGCCCTCCGACGGGCGTTCTCCGTCTATCCCACCGGTGTCGTCGCGCTCGCCGCGCATGTCGACGGCAGTCCGGTGGGGATGGCGGTGAACTCGTTCACCTCCATCTCGCTCGACCCCGCGCTCGTGGCGATCAGCGCCGCTCGGTCGTCGCGCACCTGGCCGGTGCTGGCCGCAGCTCCTGAGCTCGGGATGAGCGTGCTCGCGGCCGACCATGAACCGCTGAGCCGACGACTGTCGTCACGAGACCAGGATCGTTTCGGCGACCACACCTGGCAGCGCAGCGAGGGGGGAGCGATCCTGCTCGACGGCGCCGCGCTGTGGCTCACCTGCCGGCCCCACAGCCGGTTCGACGGCGGGGACCACGAGATCGCGCTGTACGAGATCCTCGATGTGACGCTGTTCGATGACGTCGAGCCGCTCGTGTTCCATCAGAGCCGGTACCGCGCCATCCTTGCCGAGCAGGCGAGCGCCCGCGCATGACGCACGACCTCGGCACCGTCACCGGGGTTGTCGTTCCCGGCGACGGCCGTGGTCGGGTGCTCGGCTTCCCCACGGCCAACCTCGCCGTGGATGCGGATGAGCTGCCCCCGGACGGGATCTACGCCGCCTGGGTCCGGGTGGAGAGCGGGGCGCGTATCGGGGCCAGCGTGAGCATCGGCTCCAATCCGACCTTCGCCGGCGAACGTGCGCGGCGGATCGAGGTGCACCTGCACGACGTGGAGCTCGATCTGTACGGCCGGCGCGTTGAGGTCGCGCTGGTACGGCGGCTGCGCGAGACGCTGCGGTTCGCGTGCGTGGATGAGCTCATCGCGCAGACCCATCGTGACATCGCGGCATCCCGCCGCGCACTCTCGGAGCGAGGGGTGCGGGGGCCCGAGGGACCGAGCGCGGCTCCCGCGCGGAGACTGTCTGCCGTCGCGGATGGGGGCGAGCCCCTGGTTGAGCCGGGTATGCCGGGTGATTGTGACGGGAGACGCGATCTCGCTGTGCGCGAGGAGTCCGGCGTGGCACGCGAGTCTCGGCCGACACGGGTCGGAGCGCGGACTGCATCCGGTTCGCGCGAGCATCCTGAACGTGTACGTGCGACACGCGATCCGGGTGCCGATCGCGATCGGCGCGGGACGGTTGCCGTTGTCGGCAGCGCCAACCTTGACATCGTCGTGCGCGTCGAGCGTCCGCCCGCCGTCGGCGAGACGCTGCTGGGGACAGCGGGAGGACGATTTCCCGGCGGAAAGGGGCTGAACCAGGCGACGACAGCCGCACGCAGCGGCGCCAACGTGCGATTCTGCGCTGCCATCGGTGACGATGACGCGGGGGCGCAACTCACGCGTGCCCTGGTGGCTGCGGGTGTCAGCGTCGATCATGTGCGCGTGGTCGACCAGCCCACCGGCATCGCCCATGTCCTCTCCTACCCCGACGGAGACAACAGCATCGCCGTCGCCGCGGGCGCGAATGGCGCTCTTACTGCAGCGGACGCGGCTGCCGCCGTCCGCGAAGCAACGGTTGTGCTCGCGCAGCTGGAGGTTCCGTCCGCCACCGTCCGCAGCGCGCTCTCCGCCGCCGATCATGCCGTGCGCATCCTGAACGCTGCGCCCGCCCGCGCAGATGCGTGCGAGCTGTTGGACGTCGTGGACATCCTGGTGGTGAACGAGACCGAGTGCGAGTCGCTCGGCGGCATCGACACCCTCGACGCGGCGGGGATCACGGTGGTCGTCACACTGGGCGGCGCCGGAGTTCGTGTGTATCCACGGGATGCGGAGGCGTTTCACGTTCCGGCCTTCGACATCGAACCCGTGGACACCACCGGTGCGGGCGATGCGTTCTGCGGTGCGCTGGCCGCGAGCCTCGCGCGGGGGTTGGACGTGGAGGCCGCCGTCCGTCGCGCGAACGCCGCGGGCGCCATCGCCGCATGTTGCGTCGGTGCGGCGGCGTATCGGATCTCCGCCGCGGCACTCGACGACGCCGTCGCGTCCGGCGTGATCCGTGTGTGACGGGTGTGCGCCGAAGGCGGAATGACACCTGCGACGTCGTGAGTGCATGATCATGCGGCGAACGGAGGAGGGGTTCACGCGATTCGTCCTGGTTTCGGCGCATGTTCCTGTGCTCGCCGCAGGGCCGGGGGCGACAGACATCCATCCCGGGGCATGGATGCGCCAGCGCCGCCCGGAACGTGTCCGAGCGGCGCTGTCGCGTTCACATCACGCGGCGACCGGCTCCGCGACCGCCTCCCCTAGGGGAGTGCGGCGGGCCCACTTCTTCAGCGCCACCACGACGAGTGCGGACACCACGGTCCCGATGGCGAGGGAGAGGAGGAAGGCCCAGAACGGGTCGAGCGCGAAGAAGACGAAGACGCCGCCGTGCGGCGCACGGGAGGTGACGCCGAACAGCATGCTCAGCACGCCCGTGATCGCGCCGCCGATCATCGAGGCCGGGATCACGCGGAACGGGTCCGCGGCGGCGAACGGGATCGCACCCTCGGAGATGAAGGCGAGGCCCAGCGGCCAGGCAGCCTTGCCGTTCTCGCGTTCCACCGGGGAGAACAGGCGACGAGCGAGCACCGTGGAGGCGAGGGCCATCGCGAGCGGCGGCACCATGCCCGCGCACATCACCGCGGCCATGATCAGGTACGGCGTGCTGTTGGCGGTCGTCGCGGTGCCGAGGCCCGCTACCGCGAACGCGTAGGCCACCTTGTTCACCGGGCCGCCGAGGTCGAAGCACATCATGATGCCGACGATCAGCCCCACGACGGCGATCGCACCGGTTCCGGCGAGATCATTCAGACCGTTGGTCATCGCCTCCATCAGCGCCGCGATCGGGCGGCCCAGGAAGAGGATCATGATGCCGGAGGCGACGATCGAGCCGATCAGCGGGACGATCACCACCGGCATCAGTCCGCGCAGCCAGCGCGGCAGGTCGAGGCGGCCGAGCGACCAGGCGATCCAGCCCGCGAGCAGACCACCGGCGATTCCGCCGATGAACCCGGCGTTCATGAGCAGTGCGACAGCTCCCGCGACGAAGCCCGGGGCGATTCCGGGGCGATCCGCGATCGCGAAGGCGATGTAGCCGGCGAGTGCGGGCACCAGGAAGCCCATCGACGTCTTGCCGATCATGAACGCTACGGAACCGAGGTACTGACCGAGCCCACCTGCAGGCAACTGCCACAGCGAGTTGTCGGTGATGACCTTGGCTGCATCGTCGGTGACGTTGTATCCGCCGAGCAGGAACCCGAGGGCGATCAGCAGACCGCCGCCGGCCACGAAGGGGATCATGTAGCTGACGCCGGTGAGCAGCCAGCGCTTGACGGCCGCTCCGGCGCTCTCGCTCGAGGTCTCCGCCGTGGTGGTCTGCGTCGTGGCGGCCACGCGTGCCGCCTGCGGGTCGCGGCTGGCCGCGATCGCCTCGGCGATCATCTGCTTCGGCTGCTCGATGCCGCGCTTCACCGCCGAGCGGATGACGGGCTTGCCGGCGAAGCGCTCGGGGGAGCGCACGTCGACATCCACCGCGAAAATCACGGCGTCGGCGTCGTCGATGACCTGCTGCGGGATCGGCTTGTAGCCGCTGGAGCCCTGCGGCTCGACCACCAGATCGATCCCCAGCTCCCGTCCCGTCGCGGTGAGGGCGTCGGCCGCCATGAAAGTGTGAGCGATGCCGGTGGCGCAGGCGGTGACCGCGATGATGCGCGCCGGACGTCCCTCGATCAGCAGCGCGTCGTCCACGGTCACTGCGACCGGCGTGGCCGTCACAGCGGCGATCTCAGCGGGCGCCGCCTCCTCCTCGCCGACGGCGATCCGCACCAGTGAGACCACGTCGTCGGGCGTCACCGCGGCGCGCAGCGCGTCCGTGAACTCGTCGGTCATCAGGGCGCGGGCGAGGCTGGAGAGCATGCCGAGGTGCGCCTCGTCGGCGTCGGCGGGCGCCGCGATGAGAAACACGAGGTCTGCCGGGCCGTCATCGGCACCGAAGTCGACGCCCGGGTTCAGGCGGGCGAAAGCGAGCGACGGCACCGTGACGGCCGCGGTCTTGGCGTGCGGGATCGCGATGCCGCCCGGAAGGCCCGTCTCGTCCTGCTCCTCGCGTGCCCACGCCGCGGCGTAGAGTCCGGCCGCGTCCGTGGCGCGACCGGTGCCCGCCACGCGCTGGGCGAGCGCCGTGATGACGGCGCTCTTGTCCGCGCCGAGAGACACGTCGAGAGACACCAGCTCGGTGGTGATTGCTGAATTCATGATGACCTCCGTTGGTCGAGGTTGGGCGTGTATCCGTGTCGCTTGCGGTTGCTGAGCACCCGTGGGAGGGCCGACGGGTGGTCGCGACTGCTCAGAGCGTGCGTACGGGAAGGTGGTCGGTGCCGAGGTCGGCGGGAGAAGGGGGTTGGGTTCCGGGCAGGGTGGCTGCTGCCGACCCGTATCGGATGGCCTGACGCAGTCGCTCCTCGCGACCCGCGCCGGCCGTGTCAGCCAGCAGGTATCCGGCCAGCGCACTGTCGCCCGCGCCGACGGTGCTGCTCACTCGGATCCGCGGTGCGGGCGTTGCCAGCGCGCCCGCCGTGTCGGCGAGGATCGCTCCGTCGCCGCCGAGGGTCACGAGGACGTTCGCCACTCCCGCGCGGACGAGTTCGGTGGCGGCGGCAGCGACCTCCTCCGCACCGGAGAGGGACGCAGCGCCCACCAGTTCGGCGAGTTCGTCCTCGTTCGGCTTGATGAGATCAGGTCGTCCCCCGGCACTTGCGTGCACCGCTGCGGCGAGCGCCGGTCCTGCCGTGTCCACGGCGATGCGCGGGGCGGGAGTGATCGAGGCGCGCACGGCCGCCGCGATCCGTGCGTACACGTCTTCCGGGACTCCAGGAGGCAGTGAGCCGGCCAAAACCAGCCACTCGGCCCCGCGTGCCGCGGCGATGACGACCGCGATGATCGCATCAAGCTCCGCATCGTCGAGCGCGCCGCCGGGCAGGTTGATTTTGGTGGTCTCGCCGCCCGGTGACGTCAGTGTGAGATTGGTACGCACGCGCGCGTTCACGGGAACCGCACGGATGACGAGTCCCGTGGAGCGCAGCAGCGGACCGTAGGGATCGTCCTCGGCGAGGGGGAGCACGGCGATGACGGACGACCCGGCAGCCGCAATGGTGCGCGCGACGTTCACGCCCTTGCCGGCGGCGTCGGTGCGCTGCTCGTCAGCGCGCTGCACCTCGCCGGGCTGCAGCGCATCCGTGAGGCGCACGGTCTGGTCGAGGGCGGGATTCAGGGTCAGGGTGACGATCGTCATACGACCCCACCTCCCGACGCGTACCGACCGCGTCCGTCTCGCGATCCCACGCGATCCCAAGCCAGGTTCAGAACCGCGATCGTCATACGACCCCACCTCCCGATGCGTACCGACGGCGTCCGTCTCGCGATCCAGCGCCATCCGAAGCCAGGTTCAGAACCTCGATCCTCATGCGACCCCACCTCCCGACGTGTACCGACCGCGTCCGTCTCGCGATCCAGCGCGATCCCGCGCCAGATTCAGAACCACGATCCTCATGCGATCCACACCTCCACGCCGGCGCCGTCGAGCGCATCCGCCAGCGGCTGCGGCGGTGCGGCGTCGGTCACCAGCACGTCGATGTCGGACAGCGACGCGAATCGGACGAGCAGATCCTCTTCGAACTTCTCGGCGTCGGCGAGCACGATGATCCGACGACCCGCCGCAACGATCGCTGCCTTCACATCGGCTTCATCGGGGTCCGGGGTGCTCAGACCGAAGTCCGCCGACAAACCGTTGGTGCCGACGAAGGCGATGTCCGGTCGCAGTGCGCCGATCGCGCGGATCGTCTCGCCGCCCACGGCCGCCGCCGTGAGACCGCGCACCCGTCCGCCGATCGCGGTGAGGGCGATGTTCTCGGCACCCGAAAGGGCAGCCGCAAGCTGCATGGAGTGGGTGACCACCTCCGCACGTCCGCCGATGGCCTCCAGGTGCGTGTCGAGGTTCGCGGCCGCCTGGGCTGTTGTGGAGCCGGCGTCCAGATACAGCGATCCGCGGAAGCCCGGCTTCAGTGCCTGGAGCGCGCGAGCGGCGATGCGCTGCTTCGCCTCCGGCACCCGGTGGGATCGCTCGAGGAGGGGGACCTCCACGCGGCTGGTCCGCGCGCCGAGCACGGCACCGCCGTGAACGCGCGTGGCGAGGCCCTCGCTTTCGAGCAGATCCAGGTCGCGTCGGATCGTCTCGGGAGTGACGTCGAAACGCTCGGACAGCGCGAGTACGGATACGCGTCCGTCCTCTCGCAACACCGCGCGGATCTCGTCCTGCCGTTCGCTCGCGTACATCCTGCCTCCTTGCTGGTTCCCACAGAATACGAAGCAATCACAGAAAAAGCAACACAAACACAGAATCGACCGGACGCGGAGATGGAAAACGCTCCTCGTAGCGCGATGCGAGGAGCGATTTCCAGCTTTCGGCGGGCGTCAGTCGTCGGTGGCGCGAAAGGAGGCCCAGAGCTCGGCGCGCGCGGGGAACGACGCCAGATCCACGCCCAGCAGGCGCTGCGCGGCCTGGATGCGGGCGCGCACGGTGTGCCGATGCACGGCAAGCGCCCGCCCTGTCGCCTCGTGCGATCCGTCGTTCTCCAGGAACACGCGGAGCGTGCGCGTGAGGTCCGATCCGGTTTGCGCGTCGTGTTCCCGAAGCGGCGCGAGGGCGGCCCGCGCCACCGTGAGGGCGTCGGCCGACGGCGAATCCAACACGCCGCGGGCACGTCGATCGCGAAATGGCAGCAGTCCGTCGCCCGCCGCATGCAGAGCCGCGCGGGCCTGCTCCACGGCGGTCACCACTTCGGCGTACGCGAACGGCTCCGACAGTCCGACGCGGGTGTCGAATCGGCTCGACACCTCCGCGGGAGCGGGGGAGCCTTCCGCCACGACGAGCATCAGATCGTTGCCGGTGCGTCCAGCGAAAACCTCGCCGCCGTGGTCGGCGGCGTACAACTCCAGCCACTCCGCGATGGCGAGCGTGCGACCCGCTCCCTCCGCCAGAGCGATCTGCACCGGACCGGTCGGAAGCGGCGTCGTAAGCTCCCGTGCCACGCTGCGAGCGAGGGTCGTGTGACCGCCCAGCAGGAGCTCCACTACTCCCGCCTGAATCCGAGAGCGCGCTCGCTGCAGGCCCTCCTGCTGCTCCATGGCGAGTCCCGCCATCGCGATCACCGACGTGACCACACCGCGACCCTCCTGATCCAACTCCGCTGAGCCGATTGCGAGGACGCCGCGGAGTCGGCCGCCGCGGCCCAGCGTCTGCAGGGTGAAGGGTTCCCCCTCGACGGTGATGGCCGAGGCTGCGCGAGCACCGCGACGCAGCACCGCCTCGGCCTCGGCGTCGACCGCCGCCGACACCGCGGGGGAGAGCGCGTGGGTCGGGTGTTCGCGCAGCAGCACCCCGGCCGCGTCATACAGGCCCACCCAGGTGTCCAGTTGATGGCCCAGTTCCATGAGGGTGCGCGCGAGTCCATCGGGGCGGAGCGCGGCGAGGGAGATCGCGCGCTGCGCGGACAGCGCCCACGACCGACGCTCATACGCCTGCGCGGCCACGGCTTCGGCATTCGCGCGAGCGACGGCGATGAACGGGGTCCGGTAGGGGACCTCGAACAGCACCAGCCCATGCCGGGCGCACGCTTCGGCCAAGGGTTCCGGGACGCCGGGACGAACGACGCCGGCACCGAATCCGAGAGCGAGCACTCCGCGACCCACAAGCCGGCGGACATACCCGTCGACGTCTGCCGCGGGATCCTCGTCCTCCTCGAACTGCCGCCCCGTGGTGAGAAGGACGACCTCATCAGAGAGGAACGGCGTGGGATCGATCAGGTCGGAACTGTGCACCCACCGCACCGGACGATCCAGGTCCCCGTCCGGCTGCTGTTCGGGGGAGCCCACGAGGTTCAGTCGCAGGTCGGCGCGGCCGAGCAGGGTCCGCACGCTGGGCACGACGCTCTGCTCAGCCACGGACGGCTCCGACACGACGGTACGTTCCTGAGCTCATATCGATCCGCACGGTGGGGACGACGCTGTGTTCAACCATCGGGTACGTTCGTGAATTCACACTCGACGCGAGATTCCGTTCGTCCATGCCGTGACCCACCCGCTCTCTCCACCCTGTACAGCAGTGCTGAAAAGAATGTACACACTGGATAGTGCGATGCGGAATCGTGCATCGTACGCTCGGCCCCATGAGCCTCATCGACGCGACCCAGACCACCCCCCTCGGCGGACCTTCGCTCCCGCAGGAGCGTCGCCTCGTCACCGCAATCCCCGGCCCGCGCTCGCAGGAGCTGCTGGACCGCAAGGCCGCAGCCGTTCCCTCCGGTGTCGGACACACCGTGCCCGTGGCCGCCGTCGCAGCGGGTGGCGGCGTGGTCGTCGACGCCGACGGCAACTCGCTCATCGACCTGGGTGCCGGCATCGCCGTCACCACCGTCGGAAACGCGCACCCGAAGGTGGTCGCCGCCGTCCAGGCGCAGATCGCCCAGTTCGCGCACACCTGCTTCATGATCGCGCCGTACGAGTCGTACGTGGCCGTCGCCGAGAAGCTCAACGAGCTCACGCCCGGTTCATTCGCGAAGAAGACCGCGCTGTTCAACTCCGGCGCTGAAGCCGTCGAGAACGCGATCAAGATCGCCCGCAAGCACACCGGTCGTCAGGCGGTCCTCGCCTTCGACCACGGCTACCACGGTCGCACGAACCTGACGATGGCGCTCACCGCGAAGGCGATGCCCTACAAGAGCGGCTTCGGCCCGTTCGCCCCCGAGGTCTACCGCACGGCCGCCTCGTACCCGTTCCGCGACGGACTCACCGGTGCCGAGGCCGCGGCCAAGACCATCTCGATGATCGAGAAGCAGATCGGTGCCGACAACCTCGCCGCCGTGATCATCGAGCCCATCCAGGGTGAGGGCGGCTTCATCGTCCCGGCCGACGGCTACCTTCCCGCCGTCGTGGACTGGTGCCGCGCCAACGGCGTCGTCTTCATCGCCGACGAGGTGCAGACCGGATTCGCCCGCACCGGCGCGATGTTCGCCAGCGAGCACTTCGGCATCGAGCCGGACCTCATCACCACGGCCAAGGGCATCGCCGGCGGAATGCCGCTGGCCGGTGTCACGGGTCGTGCCGAGATCATGGACGCCAGCCACACCGGCGGCCTCGGTGGCACCTACGGCGGCAACCCCGTCGCGTGTGCTGCCGCCCTCGCCACCATCGAGGCGTACCAGGAGGAGAACCTCGCAGACCGTGCGGTGGAGATCGGCCGCATCCTGGTCGGCCGCATGCAGGAGGCCGCCACGAGCGACCACCGTATCGGCGAGGTGCGCGGTCTCGGCGCCATGATCGGCGTCGAGTTCGTGGACCCGGCCACCGGCGCGCCCGACGGTGCGCTGGCCGGTGCGATCGCCAAGCGGGCGATCGCGGAGGGCGTCATCGTCCTCACCTGCGGCACCTACGGAAACGTGATCCGTTTCCTCCCGCCGCTGTCGATTGACGACGCCCTTCTCAACGAGGGACTGGACGTCGTGCTCGGCGCACTCGCCGCAGCCTGAAATCGCCCGTCCCGGCGCTCTTGGGGGGCGCCGGGCCGGGATTCGACAACCGCGCAGCCGACATGCGCGCCCGCAATTCGCAGTATGAGAGCAAGGGAGCATTCATGAACGAGATCACTCGCGATGTCGTCATCATCGGAGCCGGCGCGGCCGGCCTCACTGCAGCGAACGAGCTGCGCAAGCAGGGTCTGTCCGTTGCCGTCCTCGAGGCGCGCGACCGCGTCGGCGGGCGGCTGTGGACCGACGTGATCGACGGCGCGATGCTGGAGATCGGCGGACAGTGGATCAGCCCGGATCAGACCGCACTTCAGGAGACGGTGGCAGAGCTGGGGCTGTCCACCTACGACCGCTACCGCGAGGGCGACAGCGTCTACGTCGGACCCGACGGGACGCTGTCCCGGTTCACCGGCGAGCACTTCCCGGTGTCGGAGGAGACCGGCCGCGAGATCGACCGCATCACCGAGCTGCTGGATGCCATGACGGCGGAGGTCGACGCGGATCGTCCCTGGGCGCACCCGAAGGCCGCCGAGTGGGACTCGATCTCCTGGCTGGAGTGGCTGAAGTCGCAGACCTCCGACGACGAGGCCATCCGCAACCTCGCGTTCCCGACGGGTTCCGCGATGCTCACCAAGCCCGTCGCAACCGTCTCGCTGCTGCAGTCGCTGCACATGGCGGCGTCCGCCGGCAGCTACTCGCACCTGGTTGATGCGGACTTCATCCTCGACAAGCGCGTGGTCGGCGGCCTGCAGCAGGTTCCGATCCTGCTCGCGGAGCGTCTGGGGGAAGACGTCTTCCTGGAGCAGCCCGTGCGCTTCCTGGAGTGGGGCGATGAGGGCGTCACCGCTCGTGCGGACGGCATGGTGGTCCACGCCCGCCAGGCGCTGCTCGCTCACGCTCCGGTTCTGTACGACCGCATCTCCTTCGTGCCCGCGCTGCCGCGTCGTCAGCACCAGATGCACCAGCACATCTCGATGGGCTTCGTAATCAAGGTTCACGCCGTGTACGAAACCCCGTTCTGGCGCGACAAGGGCTTGTCGGGTACGGCGTTCAGCCCCTACGAGCTCTCGCACGAGGCGTACGACAACACCAACTACGGCGACGAGCGAGGAACCCTCGTGGGATTCGTCTCGGACCTGAACGCGGACGGCGTGTTCGAGCTGAGCGCCGACGAGCGCAAGGCTCGTATCCTCGAGTCCCTCTCGCACTACTACGGCGAAGAGGCGAAGAACCCCGTGGTCTACTACGAAAGCGACTGGGGCTCGGAGGAGTGGACGCGTGGCGCGTACGCCGCCAGCTTCGACCTCGGTGGCCTCAGCCGCTACGGCAAGGACCTGCGCGAGGCGGTCGGACCGATCCACTTCGCCTGCTCCGACATGGCCGGTGCCGGATTCCAGCACGTCGACGGCGCGATCCGCATGGGTCGCCTGGTCGCCGAGCAGATCGTCGCCCGGGTCCGCGCATGAGCGGCTCGGTGGTCGTCGGATACACCGCCACCGACGCCGGCCGCGACGCGCTGCGCCTGGGTTCTCGCTTCGCCGCGGGGCTCGGTGCGACGCTTCACCTGGTGATCGTGCTGCCCAACGAAGGCACCCGCAGCCCGATCGTTCCGCCGGAGAAGTCCTACGAGAAGTATCTGCGCACGCAGGCCGAGAAGTGGCTGCGGGACGCGGCTGTGCATGTTCCCGCCGGAGTCACGCGAAGTGCCCACGTGCGCTTCGCCGAGTCGTTCGGGGAGGGCCTGATCGCCGCGGCTGACGAGTTCGGTGCGTCGATGATCGTCATCGGCGGTGCGGGCGGCGGCCGGTTCGGTCGCTACACGCTGGGCTCCGTGGCTCAGCAGCTCCTGCACTCCTCGCCGGTGCCGGTGGCGCTCGCCACCTCCGGCGGCGTGGATGCGGATCACCCGATCTCCCGCATCACCTGCGCCGTCGGCAATCGCTCCGGCTCCGACTACCTGCTGGAGAGCTCCGTGGCCCTGGCACGCGCTCTGGAGGCGGAGCTGCGACTGCTGTCGCTGGCCGCCATGGATCTGCCGGGGGGCATGTCCGCCGACGAGGCGCGCATCGCCGCCGGTGATCGTGCCGACGAGATCCAGGCCGAGGCCACGGCCAACCTGCCCGACGGTCAGACCGTCGCGGTGGAGGTGGCCCGAGGCCGCAGCATCGAGGACGCCGTCGAACACCTCGACTGGGACGCGAACGAGGTCGCCCTCGTCGGCTCCAGCCGCCTGGCACAGCCGCGTCGGCTGTTCCTGGGCTCCACCGCAGCGCGCATGCTGCACGAACTGCCGGTGCCGATGATCGTCGTGCCCCGCGAACGTCCCGAAGGAGCATGACCATGAGCGAGTCAGCGAAGTCTCAGCTCTCCCCGGCCGCAGGCGAGCCGGATCCTGTCACCGGAGGAATCTCCCGCAAGGGGCTCAGCGTCGGAACGGTCGGCGTGCTCGGTGCTCTCGTCATGGGCATCTCCTGCATCGCCCCGGCATACACCTACACCGCCGGAATCGGTGGCGCCGTGGGCGCCGTCGGGTTCCAGGTGCCCGCGATCCTGCTGCTCGGCTTCATCCCGATGCTCCTGGTGGCCTTCGGCTATCGCGAGCTCAACAAGGCGATGCCCGACTCGGGCACCAGCTTCACCTGGGCGACGCGCGCCTTCGGTCCCTACGTCGGCTGGATGGCCGGCTGGGGTCTGATCGTCGCGACCATCCTGGTGCTGTCCAATCTCGCCGGCATCGCGGTGGACTTCCTCTTCCTGCTGATCTCGCAGATCTCCGGGAACGAGGCCATCGCGGAGATCACCCGCAACCCGTTCGTCAACGTGGGCGTCTGTCTGGTGTTCGTGGCGCTCGCCGCCTGGGTGTCGTACCGTGACGTGTCCACCTCGCAGAAGCTGCAGTACGGCCTCGTCGCGTTCCAGGTCGTGATCCTCGTGGTGTTCGCCGTGATGGCGATCGTGCAGGTCGTGAACGGTGGCGGCTTCGACCCGCACCTTCCCGAGTTCTCCTGGTTCAACCCGTTCGCCATCGACGGCGGCATCTCGATGATCGTGATGGGCCTGTCGGCTTCGGTCTTCATGTTCTGGGGGTGGGATGTCACCCTCACGATGAACGAAGAGGCCAAGGACCCGGAGCGCACGCCCGGACGCGCGGCCATGCTCACGGTGATCTCCATCATCGCGATCTACCTGCTGCTCACCATCAGCAGCCTGATGTACTCCGGCATCGGAGACGGCGAACTCGGACTCACCAACGAGGACATCAGCGGCAACGTGTTCTTCGCGCTGTCCGGTCCGGTGATGGGCGGCCTGGCGTTCCTGCTGTCGCTGGCGGTGCTGACCTCGTCCGCGTCGTCGCTGCAGTCGACCTTCATCTCGCCCGCGCGCACGCTGCTGGCGATGGGTCACTACGGTGCCGTGCCGAAGAAGTTCTCCGGAGTCAGCCCGCGCTTCTTCACCCCGGGCTTCGCGACGATCGCCTCGGCCATCGTGGCGGGAGGCTTCTACGCCGTGATGCGCTTCCTCAGCGAGGATGCGCTGTGGGACACGATCCTCGCCCTCGGCATGATGATCTGCTTCTACTACGGCATCACCGCACTGTCGTGCGTCTGGTACTTCCGCCACCAGTGGTTCGACTCGGGCAAGGACTTCTTCTTCAAGTTCGCCAGCCCCCTCGTCGGCGGCGTGATCCTGCTGGTGCTGTTCGTCATCACCGCGATCGACAGCCTCGCGCCCGACTACGGCTCCATCGCGATCGGTGCCAACGCCGATGGTGAGGGCGGCATCGGCATCGTGTTCTTCATCGGCATCGGCCTGCTCGTGTTCGGCGCCGTGCTGATGCTGGTCATGCGCGCCGTGTCTCCCGCGTTCTTCCAAGGAAAGACGCTGAGCATGGACGCACCGCCCAGCCAGCGCACGACCCGCTGACGATCCCCCCACAGAAAGAGACATTTTCATGACTGAGCGCGAAGCAGCACTCCTCGCCGACGTTCCCGACGGCCTGTACATCGATGGCGCGTGGGTCGCGGCGGAGGAGGGACGCACCTTCGAGGTTCGCGACCCCGCCACCAACGTGGTGATCAAGGTCATCGCCGACGCGAGCGCCGCCGACGGCAAGCGCGCGCTGGACGCCGCTGTCGCCGCCCAGGACTCCTGGGCGGCGACGGCCCCGCGCACTCGCAGCGACATCCTGCGTCGGGCTTTCGACCTGGTACGTGAGCGCGCCGACGACCTGGCCCTGCTGATGACCCTGGAGATGGGCAAGCCCCTTGCCGAGGCGAAGGGCGAGGTCACCTACGGCAACGAGTTCAACCGCTGGTTCAGCGAGGAGGCGGTGCGCATCGCGGGCCGGTACGGACTGAACCCCGAAGGCACCGGCAACATGGTGGTCTCGCAGCGTCCGGTGGGGCCGTGCTTCTTCATCACCCCGTGGAACTTCCCGTTCGCGATGGCCACGCGCAAGATCGCGCCGGCGCTGGCGGCCGGGTGCACCGTGGTGATCAAGCCGCCGGCACTCACCCCGCTCACCACGATGTTCTTCGTGAAGCTTCTGGAGGAGGCAGGGCTCCCCGCCGGCGTGGTCAACGTCGTGCAGACGTCGCGCTCATCGGCGCTGTCGGCTCCGATCCTCGCCGACCCGCGGCTGCGCAAGCTCTCCTTCACCGGTTCCACGGAGGTGGGCCGCAAGCTCATCGCCCAGGCCGCCGACGGCGTGCTGCGTGTGTCGATGGAGCTCGGCGGAAACGCGCCGTTCGTGGTGTTCGATGATGCCGATCTGGACAAGGCCGTCGAGGGCGCCATGGCGGCGAAGTTCCGCAACATCGGCCAGGCCTGCACCGCGGCGAACCGCTTCATCGTGCACTCGTCCGTGGCCGAGGAGTTCTCGCGCCGCATCACGGAGCGCGTGACGGCGATGAAGATCGGCCGCGGCACGGAGGACGGCGTCGCCATCGGTCCGCTCATCGACGATGACGCGGTCGCGAAGGCCGTCGAGCTCGTCGACGACGCCGTCACCCGGGGCGCAACGGTCACCACGGGTGGCCAGGCCATCGCGGGGGAGGGGTCGTTCTTCCAGCCCACCGTCGTCACCGGCGTGGTGGCCGGCTCCGACATCCTCCGCGAGGAGATCTTCGGGCCGGTGCTCGCGATCGCCACGTTCGAGGACGAGGAGGAGGCCGTCCGCCTCGCCAACGACACCGAGTACGGCCTCGTCTCCTACGTCTTCACGCAGGATCTCGCGCGCGGACAGCGCATGATCGACAAGCTCGAGACCGGAATGATGGGTCTCAACGTGGGCGTCGTCTCCAACGCGGCTGCGCCGTTCGGCGGCGTCAAGCAGTCCGGTGTGGGCCGCGAGGGCGGCCTGGAGGGCATCCACGAGTACCTGTCCACGAAGTACACCCTGATCCCCGTCAGCTGATCGAAAGGATGAACCGATGACCGACTATGCCGTCGTGAACCCCGCCACGGGTGAGACCGTCGCCGAGTACGCCACCGCCACCGCTGCCGAGGTGGACGCCGCCGTCGCCGCCGCATCCGCCGCCTTCCGCGACTGGGCCGTCAACTCGTCCGCCGCGGAGCGCGCGCGCCTGCTGCGCAACGCGGCGCGCCTGCACCGCGAGCGTGCCGAGGAGCTCGGCGACATCATCGTGCGCGAGATGGGCAAGGTGAAGGCCGCCGCCGTGGGCGAGGCCGAGTTCGCGGCCGACATCATCGAGTACTACGCCGACATGGCTGAGAAGCTCACCGCCGATGAGCCGATCGAGCTCATCTCCGGCGGTGAGGGCTCCGCCGTGATCCGTCGGGCACCCCTGGGCGTGATCTTCGGCATCATGCCGTGGAACTTCCCGTACTATCAGGTCGCTCGCTTCGCCGCGCCCAACCTGATGAACGGCAACACGGTGATCCTGAAGCACGCACCGCAGTGCCCGGAATCCGCCGAGGCGATCGCGCAGATCTTCCTCGACGCCGGCTTCCCGGAGGGCGCGTACGTCAACATCCGTGCCACGAACGAGCAGTCGGCGGACATCATCGCCGATCGCCGTGTCGCGGGCGTCTCGCTCACCGGTTCGGAGCGCGCGGGCGCCGCGGTGGCCGAGGTCGCCGGACGCAACCTCAAGAAGGTGGCGCTGGAGCTCGGCGGCTCCGACCCGTTCATCGTGCTGGCCGCGGACGACCTGGACGCGGTGGTCGCGGCCGGTGTCGATGCCCGACTGGACAACACCGGTCAGGCCTGCAACGGTGCCAAGCGCTTCATCGTGGTGGACGGTCTGTACGACGCGTTCCTGGAGAAGTTCACGGCGGCCATGCGCGATGCCGTGGTGGGCGACCCCACGGAGGAGGACACCGTTCTCGGTCCGCTGTCGTCGCTCGTCGCGGCCGAGCGCCTGGAGGCGCAGGTCAACGAGGCCGTGTCGCAGGGTGCGACGCTGGCTGTCGGAGGCAAGCGCGAGGGGGCGTACTTCCACCCCACCGTGCTCACCGACGTCACGCCGGAGATGAACGTGTACCGCGAGGAGCTGTTCGGCCCCGCCGCCGTGGTCTACCGCGTCGCGGATGAGAACGCCGCTGTGGACCTGGCGAACGACACGCCCTTCGGGCTCGGCTCCTACGTGTTCACGACGGACCCCGAGCAGGCCGACCGCGTCGCCAACAAGCTCAACGTCGGCATGGTGTACGTGAACCTGGTGCTGGCCGACGCTCCCGAGCTCCCGTTCGGTGGTGTGAAGTCCTCCGGCACCGGTCGTGAGCTCGGCACGCTTGCGGCCGACGAGTTCGTGAACAAGAAGCTCATCCGCACCGCCTGACAGGCAGTCGGAGGCCCTTCGGCTCGTGGCAGGAGTTCTGCGACGAGACGAAGGGCCTCGGCGTTTCCCGGCTCAGGCGTCGGCGATGCCGCGGATCTCGGCGGCTTCGCCGTGGCGGCCGAGGGAGGCGAGGACCTCGCCGAACTCGATGGCCGACAGCTGGCGCAGCGGGCCCTCCGGATCGGCGTGCTCCAGCGCCGCGCGGAACACCGGAACGCTGTCGGCGGCGCGACCGTTTCCGGCCAGCACGCGCCCCGCGAACAGCTCGCTGCCCGCGGCACCGTCCGAATCCCCGGCCGAGACGAACGCATCGGCCGCCTGCAGCGCGGCGGCGACAGCACCGTCCACGTCGCCGCGTGCCGCACGAGCGCGGGCGCGGGAATCTGTGATGTCGGCCATCGTCCAGGCGTTGCCCTCGGCTTCGGCCAAGGCATACGCCTCGTCCAGGTGCGCATCGGACACAGGGTCACCCGCCGCCCCGGTGGCCTGGCCCAACAGGTGCAGTGAGCGCATGAGCAGCTCACCCTCGTCGGGGTGGGCGCGGGCGATCGTGACGGCCTCGGTGAGCTCCTCCACGGACTCCTCGTGCATGCCGAACTTCCCGAACAGCCGCCCGGCGTGCACGTGGCAGTGCGCGGACATGACGTGGTCGTCGCCGGCCGCGAATAGCTCACCCGCGTACTGCCAGGCACCGATCGCGTCCTCGAACTGCTGATCCAGCTCCAGTGCCTGGGCGAGCGCACCCGCGGTCTGCCCGCGCGATGCGTCGGGAACCCCGAGCTCCGTCTCGCGACTCAGCG
Source organism: Microbacterium gorillae (assembly GCF_050990725.1). Classification (GTDB taxonomy): domain Bacteria; phylum Actinomycetota; class Actinomycetes; order Actinomycetales; family Microbacteriaceae; genus Microbacterium; species Microbacterium gorillae_A. Next base: position 3,513,556 of record NZ_CP158844.1, on the reverse strand, counting down.
TGTCGCCGAGGATCTCGGCGGATTCTCCGGCGTCCCCGGCGTTCATGAGCGAGACACCCAGCTGATAGCGCAGCGTCAGGTACTGCTGCGGGTTGCCGTCGGACTCGGCCAGCCGTGCCGCCACGCGGTACCGGGCCGCCGCTTCTGCGGGCGCCCCGGCATCGTGGAACAGCATCGCGGCGAGTCCGTAGACCGTGTAGACGTCGGCCGTGATGCCCAGCGATGCCGCAATGCGGCTGGCCTCATCGGCGTCGAGTGCGCCCGAGTGGTAGTCGCCGGCAGCTCCGCGCAGTCGCGCGCGCAGCTCCAGCAGTCGGCCGCGACTGCCCGCGGTGAGCGCGGGTCGCTCCAGCAGCGCGTCGATGTCGTCGAGCACCGGTGTGCCGCTGCCGGCGCGCAGGGAGAGCAGCACCATCTCCGCGGCGGCCGCCCGATCCTCGAGCCCGGCGTCATGGAAGGCACCGATCGCGGAAAGCGTGTGGGTGATCGCTCCCTCGGTGTCCGCATTGTCCACGCGCTCCGACGCCACGGCGAGTTCCAGGTCACCGCGGGCTTCGTCCGGAAGATCCTGGCGGGCGAGCAGAGTCGCGATGCTCTCGGCGTCGCCCTCCTGGGTCCGTCCGTACAGGGCAAGCCCCGCGATCGCCTCCACGTCGGCTTGAGCGTCGCGGCCGGCGGCCTGCAGCGCGTCGATGCGGGCGGGGAGGGCAGCGGTGGCCGCGTCCCAGTCGTCGCGCGCGGCATGGGCGCCCACGATGATGCCGTGCAAGCGCGCGACGTCGAGGCCATCCGCCAGCGCAGCGGTCGCGGCGGCGATGGCTTCGGGGGCGGCGCCCCAGTCGGCGAGGCACACGGCGCGGTGCAGTCGGTCTTCCGGGGTCGCCGGGGCGTCCGTTGCGGCCTGCGGGGCGTACCCCTCCGATCCCAGCGGAACCTCGATGCGCTCGTCGCGCAGGTCGCGGATCGCGGCGATGCGCTCGCTGAAGCTGGTGTTGCCGTTGCGCGCGTCGAAGAGCCGTGCGATCCGATCGGCTCCGGCACCCGCCGCAGCGGCCAGCTCCGCGGCCGTCCACGTGCCCTCGTGCTCGCCGAAGAACCGGACGAGGGAGGGAGCATCTGCGCCACGCACCACGGCATCCCCGTGACCGTCGCTGTCCACGGCCTCCAGCGCCAGCGCGATCGTCGCGAGAGCGACAGCGTGGGCGTCGTCGTTGAGACCGTCGTGCGCGAGCCATGCCAGGTGACGCTCGACCATCGCCAGCGCCCGGGGATAGTTCCCGGTGACCACGACGAACTGCAGATTGAGCATGACGATCGCGAGGTTGTCGGGATCGGTGCGCGCCAGTCGATAGCTGCGACGGTGGGCGAGCACCGCATCGTTCACGCGTCCGGCGCGCAGATACGACAGCAGTCCTCGGGCAAGGGCATGCTCGGGCTCTTCGGCGCAGCTGAAGCCGCCCTCCACGAGTTCATCGATCAGCGCCAGCGCCTCGTCCGCGCGACCCTGATCCACGAAGAAGCCGGCGAGCTGGCTGCGCGTGCAGGCGTCGCAGTGGCTGTGCTCGTCGCGCGGCGTGCTGGTGAGGAGGGCTCGATACTTCTCCGCGTCGTCGAGTCGTCCCCGCGACCAGGAGCTTTCGAAGCGCGCCATCCACACGCCGCTGAGACCGAGACCCTCGCGGCGGTAGTGCTCTTCCATGTCGTCCAGTACTGCGTCGATCTGCTCCTCCGTGAACGCGGGGGAGCAGCGCAGGGACCCGGCCATCCACTTGAACTGCCACATCAGATCCGCGCCGGAGCCGATGTCGGTGGGGAAGCGCACCGGATCGGCGTCGTGGCGGGCGAGACACCAGGCGAACGAGCTGAGGGTGAGCTCGGTGTCGCCGGCCATGTTCGCCGATGACGTCTGCCGCATGCGCGCGCGGTACTCCAGCTCCTCATCGCCGAGCTCGACCGACAGCTTCACCGCCTCCGCGACGAGCGACTGCTCCTCGGGACCCCAGGGGGTCATGTCGATCTGTGCGAACAGTTCGCGGATGCGGGTGCTGGCCGTGGTCATGTCACTCCTGCGGTGGTGTTCAGTCCGCGGATCGCGCGGACAGGTCGATCATTGCGCCGAGGGCGCGCGTCATGAGGGCGCGGTCGCGCGGAGCCAGCGGTCGGTGTCCGGCCAGCAGCGCCTGCACGTAGAGCAGCTGGACGGTCCGATCGAACGGCTCACCCTCGGCCCGCACCAGGCTCTGCACCACGGGGTTCGCCCAGTTCAGACACAGCCGCGCGCTCGTGGCCGCATCTTCCTGCACGCCCGCGGTGGCGTCATCGATGGTGTTCAGCACCGACGACCACAGTCCGCCGGTGGCGCCGCGCGCGCGTCCGCGGTCGATGCGGCGCAGCACGGCGGGGTCGGCGACATAGACGGCCGGGACGTCCTCGAGCTCCAGGGAGCGGACGATCACGGTGCAGTCCACGTCCGCCAGCGCGGCGGTGGCGCGGTCCTCCAGAGAGATCGCCGACGGACGATCATCGAAGGGCGGCGGATCCAGGCGTTCGAACTCCGTGAGCACGTCGACGCGCTCCACGGTGACGGCCGGGAACAGCTCCGGCAGCAGCTCGATGATCTCGGAGTCGTACAGGTAGCCGCCGTTCACCAGCGGACCGGCGCCGCTCTCCAACCCCGCCACCTGGCGGTATTCGTCCACCGTGGCGGCGTAACGGACGGACGGGAATCGCGTGACGAGGTCGCCGATGGTCATCCGTCCGCTGGTGGTCTCCACGCTCAGCCAGCGAGTGATGAAGCGCGCCAGCTCATCGTCGTGGCGGACCAGCGCCTTCAGCGACACCTCGTGGATCGCGACGAACTGCGCGAGCCGCTCGGGCGCGGACAGCCCGAGATCCAGAATCCAGCGTCGGATCGCCTGACCGAGGTCGGCGCGGGTGGTCTCCAGCGCGTCGTCTTCCACGAGTGATTCGCGACTCGCGGTGGGCGAGAGCGCGGTGGAATCCACCACGGCGCGCACGAAGAACGCCCACTCCGGCAGCAGGTCATCGACGCGCTCGCTGAGCAGCATCCGGTTGAGGTACACCCGCGCAGCCTGGTGCGAACCGGGAGGAGGCGCGTACGGGAGCACGTAGGCCAGCCCGCGTGTTCCGGTGCTGGCGGCGTCGATGGGCACCACGGCGAAGGGAGCGGTGCCCAGCAGTTCGGCACCGTACTCCACGGCAGCGTCGGGGGTGCTGCGGGCGTCCAGGAAGGGCGCTGCCCGGTCGATACGGCTCTCCCCGCCGCCGGGCAGATCGATGTCGATGCGCACACCGAGGAACTCCGCGAACGTCTGCGCGAGCTGCATCACGGATGTCGTGCGCAGCAGGTCCTCCGAGCCGAATCGCGGACGCAGGTGCACGCTGGTGCCGATCGGGGTGTCGGCGGGACCGGGGGACACGGTGAACGTGCCGTCGGTGCGTCCGGACCACTCGACGGGGTCGCCGCCGCGTGCGCTGCGAGAGCGGATCACGATCTCGTCGGCCACCATGAAGCAACTGAGCAGGCCGATGCCGAACTGGCCCAGATACTCGTGACGCGGCAGGTCGAAGATGTCCCGCTTCGAGCTGCGCCCCACCGTGGCGAGCAGCTCGCCCACCTCGTCAGCTGTGAGGCCCACGCCGTCATCGCGCAGCACGAACTCATCGGAGCGGTCGCTGAGCGGGGTGATGCGAATACGTCCGCCGCTACCGTCGACCTCACCGCGGGCCGTGATCGCGTCGCGCGCGTTCTGCAGCAGCTCGCGCAGGTACACGCGCGGACCCGAGTAGATGTGCCGGCTGAGCAGGTCGACCACACCGCGCAGGTCGACTTGGAAGTGCTGCTCGTCTGTGCTCACGCCACCCTCGGATTCGTTGGAAACAGGCGGCGGAGACCGTGCTCCGCCGGAACGGCGAGCCTATCAGCGGGGGAAGGGCGCACCCGGGTTCGAGCGCGCGGTTTCGCGGTCCGCGGACAGATCCGGCGCGCCGGCGATCGAAGCGGAAGCGACACGCGCGGGACGCGGCAACAGCCGCCCTCGGTTCGCCACTGTCGTGTGCATGCCCTATGCTGGGATACGCAGTCGATGTCTGCATTGTTTCGCTGTGCCTCGCACAGCAGATGCAGACATCTCCCGTGAGATCCCCGGATCTCTAGGGCGGTAGCTCAATTGGCAGAGCAGCGGTCTCCAAAACCGCAGGTTGCAGGTTCGATTCCTGTCCGCCCTGCGCTCAGCGCACGCTGGCAATGAAAGGTGCATGCAGGATGGATCAGGACGCTTCGCGCGACGATGTCGCGACGACCAGCGGCGCCACCCGTGAGAAGAAGTTGAATGTCTTCGCTCGCATCGCGCTCTTCATTCGTCAGGTCTTCGGCGAACTTCGCAAGGTCGTCACCCCGACGCGCCAGGAGCTGGTCAAGTACACCCTCGTGGTGCTCGGCTTCGTGGTGGTCATGATGGCCCTCGTCTACGGCCTCGACACGCTCTTCACCCTGCTCACCCAGTACGTGTTCGGCTCGCCGGAGTAAGATTCCGAGCAATCCCGCACGGTGCGACTGCGGATGACCGGCTGATGTGACCGAAGGAGAGTCCGTGTCCGAACGATTCCACGACGACGCCGACTGGGGCCCCACGGCCGAGCAGTCCAGCGAAGTCGACGAACACCAGACCGGTGATATCGATCTGGTCGAAGACCGGGCGAGTAATGCCGCCGAAACCGCCGCGATCCACGTGATCGATGACGAGAACGACGATGACGAGGCGGACGCCTCGGACGATGATTTCGACAATGACAACGAGCAGGCGCTGGAGGCGGAAGCCGACGCGTTCCTGGATGCACACCCTGCTCTGGAGGAGGACGAGGACGTGACCCCGTACGACGGTCCCGACATCAACGGCGAGCCGGATGAGCCCGTGCTCGACCCGGAGTTCACGGAATCGGTGCGCGACGCATCGGCCGAGGTGGACGCGATCGCCGAGGACAGCAGCGTGGTCGCCGAGTCCGAGTCTGAGTCCGACGAGAACGACGCTGACGCGTCGAACGAGGATCCGTACGAGGCGTTCAAGCTGGAGCTTCGCACCCTTCCGGGCAAGTGGTACGTCATCCACTCCTACGCCGGCTTCGAGCGCAAGGTGAAGCAGAACATCGAGCAGCGCAAGGCGACGCTCGAGGTCGAGGACGACATCTACCAGATCGAGGTCCCGATGGAGGACGTCGTCGAGATCAAGAACGGTCAGCGCAAGATGGTCACGCGCGTCCGTATCCCCGGCTACGTGCTGGTGCGCATGGAGCTCAATGAGGACACCTGGTCGGTCGTCCGTCACACCCCGGGTGTCACCGGCTTCGTGGGCAACGCCCACAACCCGACACCGCTGCGGTTCGAAGAGGCCTTCAACATGCTGAAGTCCCTCGTCGAGGTTCGCGAGTCCGCATCGGCGAAGTCCGGTGGAGCCGGCGGCTCTGCCCCGGTGCGCAGTGTCACCGCCGAGGTCGACTTCGAGATCGGCGAGACCATCACCATCAAGGAGGGCTCGTTCGCCGGCCTTCCCGGAACGATCTCCGAGATCAAGCCGGAGAGCGGCAAGCTCACCGTGCTGGTCTCCCTGTTCGAGCGCGAGACTCCGGTGGAGCTGTCGTTCGACCAGGTCACCAAGATGATCTGACATCCGTCTTCACGAACCCCCGCGGCCTGCGCCGCGGGGGTTTATTTTATGCCTGCACTCCCAGGTGGTGCACGGAGGTGCCGGTGGTACACTCTCGTCATGCCCACCGCTCGTCATCGCTATCAGATCACCGAAACTGATGAGGTCGCGCGCGCGCTGGATGCCGCCGAGAAGCGATGGCCGGGGGAGCCGCGATCCCGACTGATCGTCCGCCTCATCACGAGTAATGGAGAGCACCTCGAGGAGGTGAGTCGAGGCGATGCAGCGCGACGGCGTGCGGCACTCAACAGGGTCGCCGGCGGCCTGACGGGTGTCTACCCGCCGGATTACCTGGTAGATCTTCGCGAGGACTGGCCCGCATGATCGTCCTCGATGCGAGCGTGATGATCGCCGTACTGGACCGGACGGACGCCCACTTTCCGGAAGCTCGCGAACTCTTCGAGAATCACGCCGATGAGCGACTGCTGGCACATCGCGTGACCATCACGGAGGTGCTGGTCCGACCCATGAGGGTCGGCCGCGGCGCAGAGGCCGTTGATGCTCTTCGCGACCTGGGCATCGAGTCGATCGACGAGTTGGACGAGCCCGCGGCTCTGGCGAGCCTTCGAGCGCGCTCTGGTCTCAAACTGCCGGACTGTTGTGTGCTGTTGGCCGGACGTCGCCTCGGTGCGGCGGTGGCGACATTCGATGATCGGCTGCGCCAGGCGGTGCTGGAGAACGGGCTCATCGCGCTGCCGAACGAGGTGGGTGCGGGAGCACCGGGGCGGATGCGGTAGACTTTTGTGGTTTGTGCGCGTTCTTCGATCGCGCGCGAACCTGCACCGCGCTCCGGATCCGCCGGAACCGCGGGAGAGCGGGCCGTCCGGTCCGTTCGGAGAAAGGAAGAGGAAATGGCACCGAAGAAGAAGGTGACCGGCCTGATCAAGCTTCAGATCAACGCCGGTGCAGCCAACCCGGCGCCGCCGATCGGCCCCGCGCTCGGTCAGCATGGCGTCAACATCATGGAGTTCTGCAAGGCGTACAACGCCGCGACCGAGTCGCAGCGCGGCAACGTCATCCCCGTGGAGATCACCGTCTACGAGGACCGCAGCTTCACGTTCATCCTCAAGACGCCCCCGGCGGCTGAGCTGATCAAGAAGGCCGCTGGCGTCGCCAAGGGCTCGTCGACCCCGCACACCACCAAGGTGGGCAAGCTCACCCAGGCGCAGGTTCGCGAGATCGCCGAGACCAAGCAGCCTGACCTGAACGCGAACGACATCGAGGCTGCCTCGAAGATCATCGCCGGCACCGCCCGTTCCATGGGCATCACGGTTGAGGGCTGAGGGGAAGACCAACATGGCTAAGTCCAAGGCTTACATCGCCGCCGCCGAGAAGATCGAGGCTGGCAAGTTCTACACTCCGAGCGAGGCTGTTGAGCTCGCGAAGGAGACCGGTTCGTCGAAGATGAACTCGACCGTCGAGGTCGCGCTCAAGCTCTCGGTCGACCCGCGCAAGGCGGACCAGATGGTCCGTGGCACCGTCATGCTGCCGCACGGCACGGGCAAGACCGCCCGCGTCATCGTCTTCGCCAACGGCCCGGCTGCTGAGGCCGCCATCGCCGCTGGTGCTGACGAGGTCGGTGGCACCGAGCTCATCGAGAAGGTCGCCGCCGGCTGGACCGACTTCGACTCCGCGGTTTCCACCCCGGAGCTCATGGGTCAGGTCGGACGCCTCGGTAAGGTCCTGGGTCCGCGTGGCCTCATGCCGAACCCGAAGACCGGCACGGTCACCCCGAACCCGGCCAAGGCCGTCGAGGAGATCAAGGGCGGAAAGATCGAGTTCCGCGTCGACAAGCACGCCAACATCCACTTCGTTGTGGGCAAGGCTTCGTTCTCGGCTGACGCCCTGAACGAGAACCTGCGTGCCGCGCTCGACGAGATCGTTCGTCTCAAGCCGTCCAGCTCGAAGGGTCGCTACATCCAGAAGGGTTCGGTGTCGACCACGTTCGGCCCCGGCATCCCGCTGGATGTCAACGCCATCTGATGCGCTGAATCGCACGAAAGCCCCCACCGCGAGGTGGGGGCTTTCGTCATTGGTACGGGATTCAGCGCCCGTTTCCTGTCAGTGCTGATACCAGTGTCAGCGCTCGTACCAGTCTCACCCTCCGAAGGCGAGGACGCCCGCGATGATCAGCATGAACACGGCGACGACGACGTCGAGGATCCGCCAGGCGCGCGGGCTGCTCAGCCAGCGGCCGAGCAGCCGCGCTCCGTACGCCAGCGCGAAGAACCACAGGAAGCTGCCGGTGATGCAGCCGGCGGCGAAGATCCAGCGCGCGGCACCCTGCGCCTGCGCGACGGAGCCGAGGAAGATCACGGTGTCCAGATACACGTGGGGGTTGAGCCAGGTGATCGCGAGCGTGGCGCCGGCCACGGCCAGCAGCGACGACGTCGCCGTCCGGGTGGCGACCGTCGTACCGCCACCGGTCGGAGCGTCGGGAACCGGGGCATCGGCCGCGGCCTCCAGCGCCTCGCCGGACGGCTTGTACGCCCGACGCAGCGCCAGGAATGCGTAGGTCACGAGGAAGGCCACGCCCACCCAGCGCACGACGGTTACCAGCCAGGGCACCGTCTCCAGCGCGACGCCCACGCCGACGACGCCGGCGGAGATGAGGACGGCGTCGGAGGCGGCGCAGATCAGCGCCACGATGAAGACATGCTGGCGTCGGATGCCCTGGCGCAGCACGAAGGCGTTCTGTGCGCCGATGGCGATGATGAGGGAGAGTCCGACTCCGAGACCAGTGAGGAAGGGCATGGTTCCAGGCTAGAAACCCCTTGCCACAAACACCAGTCATGGTTTCTTCAGCTGCATTAGCATCGCTTATATGAGGATCCCGCCCGATCTTGCACTCACGCTGGCCGCAGTGGTGTCGGAAGGCGGGTTCGAGCCGGCGGCGACGGCGCTCGGTATCACCCAGCCGGCGGTGAGTCAGCGCCTTCGCACCCTGGAGTCGCTGCTGGGGCAGGTGCTGCTGGTCCGCTCCCGTCCGGTGCGCCCGACCGAGGCGGGCGAGGCGGTCATCCGCTATGCCCGCCAGCTCGCGCATCTGGAGGCCGATGCCATGTCGGCCATCGGCATCCGCGAGGAGGGGAGCCTCACGAGCCTGCCCATCGCGGTCAACTCGGATTCGCTGTCGACGTGGTTCCTGCCCGCGATCGCCGAGCTGAGCGCCCGCCTGCCGGTGGTGTTCGACCTGCACCGCGACGATCAGGACTTCACCGTGCGGCTGCTGGAGGAGGGCACCGTGATCGCCGCGGTGACGTCGCGTGCCGAGCCCATCGCCGGCTGCCGGGTGACGCCGCTCGGTGCGATGCGCTACGTCCCCTTCGCCACGGTGGCCTTCCACGATCGGTGGTTCCCGAACGGCGTCACCACGCAGGCGCTGGAGCGGGCACCGCTCGTGGATTACGACCGGCGAGACGATCTGCAGACGCGGTGGCTCGTGCGCCAGGGCGTTGATCCGGCGCTCCCGCCGCGCCAGCGGGTGCCGGCATCGGCCGACTTCGCCGACGCCGTGCTGATGGGCATGGGCTGGGGGCAGCTGCTGCCGTTCCAGTCGGATGAGCCGCACGCGAGCGGGCGCATCCGCCCACTCGCGGACGCGGGGATCGACGTCCCGCTGTACTGGCAGCAGTGGCACCTGCGCTCCGCGCTGCTCGACGAGGTCGGCGACGCCGTCGTCGCCCGTGCGCGGGCGGTGCTGATCCCCGTTGCCGAGCGCGCCGCCCGCTGATGTCCCGGACCCGGCGAGGCCCGTGGCGGACAAGGGACGAAGCGTACGATCGTGACAGACCTGAAGGAGAGTTGCATGGCCGCATCGCCCACTGACGAGTACCGGATCGCGCGGGATCAGCTGCTCGCGCTTCGCACAGATCGTGCACGAGCCACCGCCGAGTTCCGCTTCCCGGACGTGGGAGACAGCTGGAACTGGGCGATCGACTGGTTCGACGCGTTCGCGCGGGGCAATGAGCGCCCGGGGCTGGTGATCGTCGAGGCCGATGGCAGCGAGGCGTCGTACAGCTTCGACACGCTCGCCGTGCAGTCCGATCAGGTGGCGGCGTTCCTGCGCTCGCACGACATCGGCCGCGGCGACTCGGTCCTGTTGATGCTCAACAACCAGGTGGAGCTGTGGGTGGCGATGCTGGCCGTGATCAAGCTCGGCGCCGTGCTCATGCCCACCGCGACAGCGGCGGGACCGGCGGACCTCGCCGACCGGATCGAGCGCGGCGAGGCGCGCGCGGTGATCTGCAACGACGCGGACGCGGGGAAGTTCGACGCGATCGCGGGCGACTACGTCCGGATCTCCACCACTGCGCGCGAGGGATGGGTCTCGTTCTCCGATGCGTTCGCGGCTCCCGCTGCTCCCGCACAGCACCCCGGCACCGCGCCGGATGATCGCCTGCTGCTGTACTTCACCTCCGGCACGACCTCCCGTCCGAAGCTGGTGGAGCACACCCAGGTGTCATACCCGGTCGGCATGATGTCGACGATGTACTGGCTCGGGCTGGAACCCGGAGACGTACATCTGAACGTGTCGTCGCCCGGATGGGGAAAGCACGCCTGGTCCAGTTTCTTCGCACCGTGGATCGCTGAGGCCACCGTGCTGGTCTACAACTACGCCCGCTTCGACGCGGCCGCGTTCCTGGCCCAGCTGCGCGAGCGGCACGTCACCACGCTGTGCGCGCCGCCAACGGTGTGGCGCATGCTCATCAAAGCGGAGCTCGGCGCACGGCCCGCGTCACTGCGGGAGCTGGTCGGTGCGGGCGAGCCGCTGAATCCCGAGGTCATCGCCCAGGTCAAGAACGCGTGGGGTCTGGAGATCCGTGACGGCTATGGCATGACGGAGACCACCGCGCAGCTGGGCAATCCACCCGGCACACCGGTTCGCGCGGGTTCCATGGGGATGCCGTTGCCGGGGGTTCCGTCCGTGCTGGTGGATCCCGAGACCGGACTCGTAGTGGATGGCGTCGGGGAGGGGGAGATCTGCCTGGACCTCTCCCAGCGTCCCCTCGCCCTGATGACCGGATACGTGGGGGATGCCGAGCGTACGGCGCAGGCGTTCGCCGACGGCTTCTTCCACAGTGGTGACATCGCCGCACGCGATGCCGACGGATACGTCACCTACGTGGGTCGCACCGATGACGTCTTCAAGGCATCCGACTACAAGATCTCGCCGTTTGAGGTGGAGTCGGTGCTGCTGGAGTGCCCGATCGTCGCCGAGTCCGCGGTCGTTCCCGCTCCCGATGCCGGGCGGCAGGCGGTGCCGAAGGCGTACGTGACGCTGGTGGCGGGCGCGGCGCCCGATGCGGCCACCGCCGAGCAGGTGCTGCGCTACGCGCGCGAGCACCTGGCACCGTGGACGCGCGTGCGACGTGTTGAGTTCGTCGACGAGCTTCCCAAGACCATCTCGGGAAAGATCCGTCGTGCGGAGCTGCGCGCCCGGGAGCGTGAGCGCGCTGCCGCGGGCGAGCGGGGTCCCGAGTTCCGCGACGCCGACTTCCCCGGGCTTCGGCAGTAGCCCCTGGTACGCGAATGGCCCCTCTTCCCGCGGGAAGAGGGGCCATTCGCAGAGGGAGAGCCTCAGGGCGCCGGAGGCTTTCCCTCGCCGAGAGCGTGAAGCAACACGGTCAGGCGACTGATGTCCGCGACATCCCAGTCCTCAAGCGCTCGCACGAGGTGGTTGTCGCCGGAGTCCATCGCCGCGCGGATGCGGCGATGTCCCTCCTCGGACGCCGACAGCAGGCTCGCGCGGCCGTCCTTCGGATCGGGCGTTCGCTCGACCAGTCCCAGCTCCGACAGCTCGCGCGTGATCCGGCTGATCTGCGCCTTGTCCATCATCAGCGTCTCACCGACGGCGGACGCCGTGATGGGCCCGCGCCGCGCGATGATGGAGAACACCTTGTAGGTGCCGGGGAGCATCCCCGGCGAGACGCGGTTCGCGTACTCGATGTACAGGTGGCGCATGCGGGCGATCAGTCCGCTGAACTCCGACTCCAGGGCACGCATCGCCGCGGTGCGTACGTCGGCCGCTGCGGGCTGGTCGATCTCGCTGGTCACGTTCTCCATCATCGCGGTTGCCTACTCGCGGGGCGAATCCGACCGCGACGAGCGGGTGTCCCCGCTGTCGCGGCTCACGGTCGACGTGGCACCCGTGACGACCGGGATGGGGCCCGTGGTGGCCATTCCTGTGGTGACGGCCACCATGCCTGCCTCGTCCTCGGCCAGACGCTCGGTGGTGGTCTGCCGTGTGAGCGAGATGTTCGGCAGGAACACGATGGCCAGCACGGCGATCGCAGCCAGCGGGATGCCGATGAGGAAGGAGTGCGAGATGGCCTGCGCGTACAGGTCCTCCAGCACGCCGCGGAACGGGACCGGCAGCTCGTGCACCACCGGCAGCTTGCCGCTGGACATGATGTCGCTGATCTCCTTAGCGGCGGTGGGTCCCGCGGTCTTCGCGACCTCGGTGATGGCATCGGCGAGGCGCTGCTTGCTGTCAGTGAACAGGGTGGTCAGGCTGGACGCGACGATCGCACCCATCACCGACACGCCCACAGTGCCGCCGAGCGAGCGGAAGAACGCCACACCCGAGGACGCCGCACCCATCTCCTGCGGGCGGGCGGTGTTCTGCACCACCAGTACGAGGTTCTGCATCGCCATGCCGACGCCGGCACCGGTGAGGAACATGTAGACCGACAGCAGCCAGTAGTTGGTGTCGTAGCGGATGGTCGCCAGCATCGAGATGCCCACGAGCAGCATGATCGAGCCGAGCACCACCCAGCGCTTCCACTTGCCGGTACGCGTGATGATCTGACCGATCACCATCGAGCTCACCAGGACGCCGGCCATCATCGGGATGCTCATGAGACCCGCCTCCGTGGGCGTCGCGCCGCGAGACATCTGCATGTACTGGCTGAGGTACACCGAGGTGCCGAACATGGCCACGCCGATGGAGATCGATGCGATCACCGAGAGGGTGAAGGTGCGGTTCTTGAACAGCGACAGCGGGATGAGCGGCTCCTTCACGAGCAGCTCGGTCACCACGAAGGCGATGGCGGCGGCACCCGCGATGGAGGTCATCCACGCGGTCTCGGCGCTGGCCCACTCGAACTGCGTGCCTGCCTCGGTCACCCAGATCAGCAGCAGCGACACGGAGACCGCGAGGAAGACGATGCCGAGGTAGTCGATGCTCACCTTGCGCTTGGGCTGCTTGGGCAGGTGCAGGGTGGTCTGCAGCAGGATGAGGGCGAGCACTGCGAACGGCACCGCGATGAAGAAGTTCCAGCGCCAGTTGGCGACGTCGGTGATGAAGCCACCGAGCAGCGGGCCACCGACAGTGGCGACAGCCATCACGGCCCCGAACAGACCCATGTAGCGACCGCGCTCACGCGGGCTGATGATGTCGGCCATGATGACCTGGCTGAGCGCCGCGAGACCGCCGGCACCCACACCCTGCACGAAGCGGGACGCGATCAGCATCTCCGGGTTCTGTGCGAAGCCGGCCGTCGCGGAGGAGACCACGAAGATCACGAGGGCCACCTGGATCAGCAGCTTGCGGTTGGTGAGATCGGCGAGCTTGCCCCAGATCGGGGTGAAGATCGCGGTGGTGAGCATCGTGGAGGTGATCACCCAGGTGTAGTCGGTCTGGTCGCCGTCGAGGTCGGAGACGATGACGGGCATCGACGAGGAGACAACGGTGCTGGCGAGCATGGAGACGAACATGCCGAGGAGGAGGCCCGAGAGGGCCTCGAGAACCTGGCGGTGCGTCATCTTCGCCGGTGCGGCGGGAGGTGCGGTGATGGCTGACATTGCGGCTTTCGTGTATTCGCTCAAGTAGTTGAGAAGAGTCAACGATAAGTGAAATGGTTGACGAACGCCAACTATTCCCACGAATCCGCCGGCGTTCATATGAAACGCCCAGCAACGCCCTCGATCCGCCCGCGAGAAACCCCAGCAAGTCCGAGAAACCCCGCGTTGCAGGGTTTTTTCGGACTTGCTTGGGTGTTTCGGGTCAGTCCGCGAGGGCGAGGGCGCGGAAGATGTCGCGCTCACGAGGGGTCTGCCGCGGGCCGGCGGCCGTGGGGCGCGGCGGCAGGAGAGTGGTGTCGGGGTGGGTGCGACGATGCAGTTCGTCGATCAGCCCGGTGGCGAGGCGCACGAGCTTCGCGATCTCGCGGTCGTCGCGATCGATCCAGACGGCTCGTGGCTCATCGTGCAGGGGCACGAAGTCCTCGTGCTCCTCCCAGCAGAAAAGCGTGCGCTCTGCACCCAGCACGTGCTGTTGCCACCACACCTGACGGAGGTAGTTGCGCGGGATCGAGTTCCACGACTTGTTCGTGGTCTTGATCTCCGCCAGCACGACGGCGCCGGACTCATCCAGCCCGATCCCGTCGGGCGTTGCGAGATGGCGCTTCTCCACCTCGGCACAGAAGAGGGCGCTGGAAGGCGAGATGCCGTGCGTGGCCGCGACCCAGGCCGCGATCTCCGGCTCACGCCGTCGGCCGTGATCGGTGTAGGCGTTGCCGCCGAAGCGTGATCCGCCGCCCAACTTCGCGTCCGCGGCGCGGGCGATCGACCGCTCGCTGGTGAGGGTGGCGACGTCTGTGGCCGTGATGCCGCGGGATCGTGCGCGGAGCCAGCCGACGCGATCGCGAGAGTCCGCGATAATGCGCGCCTGAAGTTCCGGAGTCACCCTTCGAGGCTACGCCCCACCACCGACTCTGAAGGACACCGACCCCGGCGCGTCAGGTCCTGACGCATCGGTCGGTCTCCAAACGTGGGCTCGTCGGACACCGACCCCGGCGCGTCAGGTCTCAGCTTGCGGGCTGGAGGAGGCGGATGAACGACGACAGCTGTGCGGCCATGTCGACGCCGTCGTCGAGGAGCCACTGGATCTGCAGCCCGTCCATGGTGGCGAGCAGGAGACTCGCGATGTCTGTGGCGGGGATGTCGTCGCGCACCGTTCCGGCTGCCTGTGCTTCGGCGAGGCGGCGGGCGAAGCCGGCACGATTGCGCTCATAGCGCTCGCGGAAGTACGTGCGGCGATCGGTGTCGTCGGGGTCGCCGGCAGCAAGCGCCGCCGTGATGCTGAACAGCGCGACGAGCCCCGGCACCGTGGTGTTGTGCGTGACAAGGTCGAGCGTCGTGGTGAAGTCGTCGCCGGGAACGGCGGGGAAGGCGCGGCGGTTGACCGCGTCGCGGTGTCGCACGATCTCCAGCATGAGGGCCTCGCGTGAGCCGAAATGATGCAGAAGGCCTGCCTTCGAGCGTCCCACTTCGTCGGCGATGAGCTGCAGCGTGGTGGCGTCGAAGCCCCGTTCGGCCAGGATCCGCAAGGCCGCGTCGAGCACGTCGAGTCGGAACTGCTCGGTCTTCGCGTACGGTCCGCGCGCGGCCCCGGACCCGATCCCCTGCGCGATGCCCGAACCGGCCGTGCGCGCGACGCCGGAGCCGATCCCGCGCCCCGCGCCCGAGGAAGCGCCGCGCGCTGCGTCTGCGCCGGGCGCGCTGTTGGGTTCCCCGCTGCGGGTCGGTTCGGAAGTCATGTCGGAAACTCTACCGCTGGTCGAGTTTTGAGACTACGATGATGCCAATCCCAACCACAGGTCGAATTCAGCGACCGACTCTCGATGACGAGGAAGGCCCTCATGTCCACACCGGAACTCTCGGTCCAGCTCTACACGGTGCGCGACGCGCTCACCGAGGACACTCCCGGAACGCTGGCGCGTCTGGCCGAGTCCGGTTTCCGCAACGTGGAGGCGTTCGGTTTCGTCGGTCGTGCCGCCGAGCTTCGCGCGGCCTTCGACGCGGCCGGGCTGGTCTCGCCGAGCGCACACGCCGGCTTCCTCACCGATGAGGTGCGCTACGGCGACACGGTGATCGTCAACCCGCCGTTCGAGCAGGTCCTCGACGACGCCGAGACGCTCGGGGCCACTACTCTGATCGACCCGATGGTCTCGCCGGATCGCTGGCAGAGCATCGAGGAGATTCGTGCCACCGCCGATCGACTCAACAGCTACGTCGACGCCGCCGAGGCACGCGGCATTCGCCTCGGCTACCACAACCACTCCCAGGAGTTCATCGCCTCGTTCGATGGTGTCAGTGCTCTCGAGGCCTTCACCGCGCTGCTGGATCCGCGCATCGTGCTCGAGGTGGACGTCTACTGGGCGGCCATCGGCGGACAGGACGTTCCCGCGCTGCTGCGTCGTCTCGGCGACCGCGTGCGACTGCTGCACATGAAGGACGGCATCCTCGGCGAGGACCCGTTCCGCGCCGCAGACCCGACGTCGGTCACCCTGCAGCAGCGCATTGCGGGCACCGGCGAGGTTCCGCTGCGCGAGGTGCTCGCGGCCGCGCCGGCTGCCGAGTTCGCCGTGGTGGAGTTCGACACGTTCGACGGTGACCTCTTCGGCGCGATCGACGCCAGCGCCGCCTTCCTCCGTGAGGAGGGCGTGCGATGACCGCTCCCTTCGGCATCGGCTTCATCGGAGCCGGCATGATCAGCGATCAGTACCTCACCAATCTGACGCAGTTCCCGGACGTCCGCGTCGTCATCATCGGGGACCTCGACACGGAGCGTGCCGCCGCGCAGGCCGAGAAGTACGGCGTCGCGGAGAGCGGTGACCCGGACGCGGTACTCGCGCACCCCGAGGTGGACCTGGTCCTGAACCTCACGATCCCGCAGGCGCACGTTCCCGTGAGCCTGGCTGCGATCGCCGCCGGCAAACACGTGTGGAGCGAGAAGCCGATCGGCGTCAGCCGTGAGGAGGCGAAGGCGATGCTCGCCGCCGCGGACGCTGCCGGCGTGCGCGTCGGCATCGCGCCGGACACCGTGCTGGGCCCGGGTCTGCAGACCGCGCGTCGTGCCATCGCCCGTGGCGACATCGGTGTGCCGCTGGCTGCACAGACGGCGATGCAGTACATCGGACCGGACATCTTCCACCCCAACCCCGACTTCCTGTTCGCGCGCGGCGCGGGTCCGCTCATCGACATGGGCCCGTACTACGCGACCGCACTGGTGCACCTGTTCGGCCCGGTCGACGCCGTCGCCGCTGTGGGGCTTCGGGGCCGTGAGAGCCGCACCGTCCAGGTCGGGCCGCGTACCGGCGAGGAGTTCCCGGTGGAGGTGCCGACGCTGGTTCAGGCCATCGCGCGCTTCGAATCGGGCCAGCAGTCGCAGAGCGTGTTCAGCTTCGATTCGCCCCTCGCGCGCACCGGCGTCGTGGAGATCACGGGGACCGAGGGCACCCTGATCATTCCCGACCCGAACACCTTCGGCGGTGACGTGCAGATCACACGGGCTCCCTCGATCGACCGCATGGGTGACGGGCCGCAGTACGAGACCCTCGCTCCGGTGGGAATCGAGTCCGGTCGTGGGCTCGGGGTGCTGGACATGGCCCGCGCGATCCGTGGCGGTACCGCCCACATCGCCACCGGCGAGATCGGCTACCACGTCTTCGACACTCTCACCGCGATTGAGGAGTCGGTCGCTTCGGGGCAGTTCGTCACCGTCGAGAGCACCGTGGGCGAGATTCCGTTCGTGCCCGAGGACCGCGACCCGTTCGCGGCGACGCTGTAGGCGGTGCGCCACCACGTTGCGCGCCTGTCGCCCGTGACCGCACCCAACAACGACGACCGAAAGGAACGTTCCCGATGAACGACGTATCCCTCACCGCGTTGCGCGCCGGATTCCTCGGTGGCGGCTTCATGGCCGCCGTCCATTCCCGCGCGGCCCGGGCCGCTCGCGCGCGGCTCGTCGCTCTCGCCAGTTCCACGCCGGAGCGCGGCGCGGCTGCCGCGACCGAACTGGGCATTGAGCGCGGAGCGGCTGACGTGACGGAGGTCGCCGAGCTGAGCGACATCGTCCACGTCTGCACGCCGAACCGCGACCACGCCGCACAGACCATCGCGCTGCTCGCTGCCGGGCGTCACGTGATCTGCGAGAAGCCGCTGGCCACCACGGTGTCCGACGCGCTGGCGGTGGTGGAGGCGGCCGACGCTGCCGGCGTGGCGGGTGCGGTGCCGTTCGTGTATCGCTACCACCCGCAGGTGCGGCACGCCCGTGAGCTGGTTCGCTCCGGTGCCGTCGGTACGGTGCTGAGCGTCGACGGTGCCTACCTGCAGGACTGGCTGCTGCGCGAGACCGACTCCAACTGGCGGGTCGATTCCGCGGCGGGCGGTGCGTCGCGGGCGTTCGCGGACATCGGCTCCCACCTGTGCGACCTGCTGGAGTTCGTCACCGGCCACCCCATTCGCGCCGTGTCCGCGCGGACTCGCACGGTCTTCCCCGAGCGCGGGGGAGTGCCCGTGACGACCGAGGATCTCGTGGCCGTCGTCGCGGAACTGGACAACGGCGCCCTCGCCACGCTCCTCGTGTCGCAGATGGCACCGGGGCGCAAGAACGGGCTCACCCTCGAGGTGCATGGCACGACGCAGTCGGTGCGATTCGCGCAGGAGCGTCCCGAGGAACTCTGGATCGGCGCCCTCACCGGCTCACAACTGGTGCTTCGCGACCCGGAGAGTCCCGGTGACGATGGTCTGTCCCTTGTTCCGTCGGGTCATCCGATGGGCTATCAGGACGCGTTCAACGCGTTCGTCGCCGACGCCTACGCCGCTGTGCGCGGGGAGGCGTCGGACGCACTTCCCACCTTCCGTGACGGCTTGCGCGCTGCCCGCGTGACCGCCGCAGTCCTGGAATCCGCGCTCACCCGCGCCTGGGTGAGCATCCCCGATGTCGATGAGAAGGAGACACAGCATGGCTGAGCGTCCCGTAACGCTGTTCACCGGTCAGTGGGCGGACCTGCCCTTCGAGGAAGTGGCGCGACTTGCCGCATCCTGGGGCTACGACGGTCTGGAGATCGCCGCATCCGGTGACCACCTCGATCTGAAGCGCGCCGATGAGGACGACGACTACGTCGCAAGCCGGAAGGAGATCCTCGACCGCCACGGTCTGCAGGTGTTCGCGATCTCCAACCACCTCGCCGGGCAGGCCGTCTGCGATGCGCCGATCGACTTCCGTCACCAGGCGATCCTGCGAGACTACGTCTGGGGTGACGGAGACGCCGAGGGCGTACGCCAGCGTGCTGCCGAAGACATGAAGCGCTCGGCTCGCGTGGCGCGCAAGCTCGGTGTGGACACCGTCGTGGGCTTCACCGGCTCGTCGATCTGGCCCTATGTGGCGATGTTCCCGCCCGTGGGTCAGGACGTGATCGATGCCGGGTTCGAGGACTTCGCGAATCGGTGGAACCCGATCCTGGACGTCTTCGACGCCGAGGGTGTGCGTTTCGCCCATGAGGTGCACCCGAGCGAGATCGCCTACGACTACTGGAGCAGCGTTCGCGCACTGGAGGCGATCGACCGCCGTGCCGCCTTCGGCTTCAACTGGGACCCGAGCCACATGATGTGGCAGAACATCGACCCGGTCGGCTTCATCTGGGACTTCCAGGACCGCATCTACCACGTGGACTGCAAGGATACGCGGCTGCGTCCGCAGAACGGTCGTGCCGGAGTGCTCGGCTCGCACCTGGCATGGGCCGACCCGCGTCGCGGGTGGGATTTCGTCTCCACCGGTCACGGCGATGTGCCGTGGGAGGACTCGTTCCGCGCTCTCGACGCGATCGGCTATGACGGTCCGATCTCCATCGAGTGGGAGGACGCCGGCATGGATCGCCTCCACGGCGCCGCCGAGGCGGTCGGCTTCGTCCGCTCGCTGCTGTGGCCGCAGCCGACGGCGTCCTTCGACGCCGCGTTCAGCAACCAGTGAGGTGAACAACAGGAGGGGCCTGCGTCATGGACGCGGGTCCCTCCCGGCGTTCTCACCGGCTCTCAGACCCCGTGCGGATGAGGTGAGGCTGCGCGTCGCGAGCACGAGGGCGGTGACGCTGACAGCGCAGAGCCACACTCCGGCGGAGGTTCGAGAGATGTCCGGGGAGCCCAGGACGAGTGTCGCGATGAAGCCGATCAGAGCGATCAGCGATACCAGCGCCACGACCGCGGCGAACACCAACCGGGTGATCCGTCGCCATCCGCCCGAGATGTCGGCCGGTGCGCCCACTGCCGCCGCGTGTTCGGCCCAGCGGACGGCGCCCACGCCGAGAGTCCGGCGTGTGCGCGAGACGCGGGAGTTCAGCGTGATGAGTCCGACGATCGTTCCCACGGCCAGTCCGGCGGTGAGCAATCCCGGCACGAACCCGCGTGGTCCCAACTGCACCGCGGACACGATTCCCGCGGTGCCGAAGCCGACCAGGGCCGCGATCACACCGGCGGCGATGACCTGGAGCGTCAGCCGCCAAAGCGACCAGTACCCGTCGGCGAAGTCCCACGCGATGCGTTTCGCCTCATCGCGCTCCATCTCCGTCAGACGTGTGACCGTGTGCTCCCGCGCTCGCGGCGGGGCGTCACCCTCGAACTCCACGTCGCGCCCGGCACCGTCGGACAGCGTCTCCAGCGCGGGGAATCGGGGTGCGGGGTCGCGGGCGATGATGTCGAGGCGGCGCTGCTCTCGCTCGGTCACCTGGCCGCTGCGGACCAGGTCGAGGAACAGGTTCGCCATTCCTGCATGCTAGGTGGCTGCGGTCGATTTGGTGGGCGTCCCGCGCGCTGTTAGAGTTATCGGAGCCGAAGACCGCCGGTCGTCCTTTCGAGGATCGAAGCACTGCGAAAGCAGGGGCCCGCGCAGGTGTCATAGAGAATCTTCCCTCTGGGATCACGCTCCGTGCGCTTGCGCCGGAGCGTTTTTGTTTGCACTGCGAGCGGTCGAGGCGGACACCACGCACCCGCGTGATGTCACAAGCACATCAAGGAGTGACCATGGCGCAGAAGGATGCATCGGTCGCCGAGCTCACGAAGAACTTCGAGAACTCGAACGCCGTCCTGCTGACCGAGTACCGCGGTCTGACGGTTGCCCAGCTCAAGCAGCTGCGCAACAGCATCCGTCAGGACGCGCAGTACGCCGTGGTGAAGAACACGCTGACCAAGATCGCTGCCAACAACGCAGGGATCACCGCTCTGGACGACGACCTCAAGGGTCCGTCGGCCGTGGCATTCGTGCACGGCGACTTCGTCGCCACCGCGAAGGCTCTGCGTGACTTCGCCAAGGCCAACCCGCTTCTCGTGATCAAGGGCGGCGTCTTCGAGGGCAACACCCTCAGCGCTGCCGAGGTCGAGAAGTACGCGTCGCTGGAGAGCCGCGAGGTTCTGCTGGCGAAGGCAGCGGGAATGATGAAGGCGACGATGGGCAAGGCTGCCGCCACCATCGACGCTCTTCGCGAGAAGCTCGAGGGCGCTCAGGCCGCGTAAGCGGTCCCCGCTCTCTTTCACAAACCACAAACACTCAGTAGGAGATACATCATGGCGAAGCTCACCACCGAAGAGCTGCTCGAGCAGTTCGAGGGCCTCACGCTCATCGAACTCAGCGAGTTCGTGAAGGCGTTCGAGGAGAAGTTCGACGTCACCGCTGCCGCTCCGGTCGCCGTTGCCGGCGCCGCTGGTGCGGGCGCTGCCGCTGTCGAGGAAGAGGAGAAGGACTCCTTCGACGTCATCCTCGAGGCTGCTGGCGACAAGAAGATCCAGGTCATCAAGGTCGTCCGCGAGCTCACCTCGCTCGGCCTGGGTGAGGCCAAGGCTGTCGTCGACGGCGCTCCGAAGGCTGTCCTTGAGGGCGCCAACAAGGAGACCGCTGACAAGGCGAAGGCTGCCCTCGAAGAGGCTGGCGCGACGGTTTCCGTCAAGTAATTTCTCGAACGCTCGCCGGATCTCCGGCACACCGTTCCACGAAGGCCCCCGGTTCACTCCGGGGGCCTTCGCCGTTCCCGCCTGCCGTTCCCGCCCGCGCCGTTCCCCTGCGCCGCTCCCGCCTGCGCCGCCGTTCGCGTCCCCTGAGGCGGGTGTCATACCCGTGAGACTTCCGTCTGTGGGCGAGAACCCGCGCAGTGCGGCGATTGTCACCCACAGACGGAAGTTTCGCGGTCCGGGACGGAGCGCGTCAGTAGTCGGTGGGAGCGGCGGTAGAGTTGCGGATCACGAAGCGGGTGGGAGCCCAGATGCGGCGCGGGGGAGCGTCGGGGCTGTCGATGTGCTCCTCCAACAGTTCGACAGCCAGAGCGGCCTGCTCGCGCGGGCTCTGCCGCAGCGTCGTGAGGGCGAACATCTCGGCGTTCTCGTGGTCGTCGATGCCGACGACGCTGAGTTGCGCGGGCACGGAGATGCCCATGCGTCGCGCCGCGATGATCGAGCCGATCGCGACCTCATCGGCGACGGCGACGATCGCCGTGGGGCGGTTGCGCGCGTCGCTCAAGAGATCGACGGCCGCGTCGTAGCCGGCGGGCATGGACACCGCACAGGGGGCCAGGCGGATCGTGCTCTCCAGCCCCGCCGCACGCATCGCCGAGGCGTAGCCGGTGACGCGGTGGGCGTCGCCGAAGCTCGGCCAGGCCTTGTTCGCCTCACCGCCGAGGAACACGATGTCCGTGTGTCCCAGCGCCAGCAGATGCTCGGTCGCGATCCGGGCGGAGGCAGCGTCGTCGATCGAGACCGCGCTGTTGCCGATGTCGTAGCTCCCGATCGACACGAAGGGCTTCCCGAGCGCCGCGATGCGCTCCAGCTCCTGCTGATCGGGCTCGATGCCCACCGTGATCAATCCGTCAAATCGGCTGCGACCGAGATACGTCTCGAACACGTGGGAGCGTTCCAGGCTTCCGGGCTGTGCGGAGTAGAGGGCAAGGTCAAAACCGCGCTCCATGAGCGCTCGCTGGATGCCCTCCAGAACCTCCCCGAAGAACCAGTGATTCGCGTGCGGGACGATCACGCCGATGGTCTGCGTGCGCCCGGTGGCCAGGCTGACGGCGTTGGTCGAGGGAACGTAGCCGAGGGCGTTCGCGGCCTCCTGTACCCGCTCCTGTGTGGCGGGGGAGACATAGCCGCGGCCACTCAGAGCGCGACTCGCGGTGGATTTCGACACGCCCGCGCGGCGTGCCACTTCGGCGATTCCACTCATCGCACGCCCTCCGCTTTCCGTTCTCGCAGACCCCGATCGCGGTCCGTGTCGGTCAACTGTAATCCATACCAGCACTGATGTGGAACCGGTTGTGAAGCCTGTTCTCAGCGCCGGGAGTGTCGAAGTGCATTTGGGAGCGCTCCCGCGGACCGGTTTGGGCGGTTATCGAGTTGTGACTTCCCAAATGTTGTGATTCGCGCCGCAACCGACTACGTTCGCCTGGAAGCGGTTCCTGATTGAACCCGAGCGCGAGGAAGAGCTCCCCGCGCGATCCAAAGGAGGAACGAATGGGCATGTCTCAGCGACGTCGGGTGCTTGCACCCCTGGCCTTCGCAGGCATCCTCGGTCTCGCACTCGCGGGCTGTGCCGAGAGCGACGGCGGCACCGGCGGAGGCTCCGGCAGCGGAGACGGCGGCTCGACCAAGACCGTCCGCATCTCGGGCGGTATCACCGGCTCCGAGGCGGACGACCTCAACGCATCGTTCGAGCAGTTCACCAAGGACACCGGCATCACGGTCGAGTACACCGGTGACAAGAGCTTCGAGGGAAACATCGTCACGAAGGTGACCGGTGGCGACGCACCCGACATCGCCATCGTCCCGCAGCCCGGTCTGCTGAAGACCCTCGTCGAGACCGGCAAGGTCCTGGCGGCGCCGGATGCCGTCTCGACGGCTGTTGACGAGAACTGGTCTGAGGACTGGAAGAGCTACGGCACGTTCGACGGCACGTTCTACGCTGCGCCGATGCTCGCCAACCTCAAGGGCTACGTCTGGTACTCGCCGGCGAAGTTCGAGGAGTGGGGTGTCGAGGTCCCCAAGACGTGGGACGAGCTGATGACGCTCACGAAGACCATCCAGGAGAAGACCGGTGCGGCTCCCTGGTGCGCCGGCTTCGCCTCGGGCGACGCCTCCGGATGGCCGGGCACCGACTGGATCGAGGACCTCGTTCTTCGCCAGGCCGGCCCCGACGTCTACGACAAGTGGGTCTCCGGTGACGTGAAGTTCACCGACCCTGACATCGAGAAGGCCTTCGACGCCGTGGGCACGATCCTGAAGGACCCGAACTACGTCAACGCCGGTTTCGGTGATGTCAAGAGCATCAACTCCACCGCGTTCGCGGACGTGGCCGCCAAGGTCGCTGACGGCTCGTGCGCTCTGACGCACCAGGCGTCGTTCCTCTCGGCCAACTTCCTCGACGTGAAGAACGCCGCGGGTGAGACGCCGACGGTCGCCGCTGACGGCGACGTGTACGCGTTCATCCTGCCGGGTGTGACCGAGGGTGCGCTCCAGGTCGAGGGTGGTGGCGAGTTCGTCGCCGGCTTCTCCGACGACGAGTCCACCCAGAAGGTGCTCGAGTTCATGGCCTCGCCCGAGTTCGCTGACGCCCGCGTCAAGCTCGGTGGCGTGATCTCGGCCAACAAGAACGCCGACCCGACGCTGGCCTCCAGCGAGTTCCTGCAGGACGCCATGAAGACGCTCCAGGACGAGAACACGGTGTTCCGTTTCGACGCGTCCGACCTGATGCCGGCCACCGTGGGCTCCGGCTCGTTCTGGAAGGGCATGGTCGACTGGATCGACGGCAAGGACACCAAGACGGTGTTGAGCGACATCCAGGCCGGTTACGAGAACTAATCTGATCGCAACCCGCTGAGTGGATGCGGGGTCGGGTCCTGGGGGCCCGGCCCCGCATCTCTCAGCACCGACCGAGTGCGCCGAAGCACTCAGAAGGGGTCTCCATGTCCCAGCAGACCGCCGTCAGTCCGCCGACGACGACGCACGGGACCGACGCGAAGGGGCGCGCGCTCACCCGCACCCTCGTCGTCATCGGTTTCGCCATCATCGTCGCGCTCTTCCTCGTGCTGATCTTCAGCGCCCCCGTGGAGGATCCCAAGCGGATCTCCATCGGGTTCTCTCTCAACCAGCTGTTCGTCTGGATGGGTGGTCTTCACCCGCTCCTGCAGATTCCGATCATCCTGGTGATCTTCGCCGCCGTCGTCGGTATCGTCCTCGTCCTGATCGAGTTCGCTCCCCGCCCGGGGCGCGGCTACATGATCATGCGACTCGTCGCGTGCCTCGCGATCCCGGTGCTCGGCTTCATGCTGCTGCGCCCGTACTCCAATGCGGTGTTCTACGTCGTCGCCATCGCGCTGCTCGCGGGAGCTCTGCTCTTCTTCGCCGACTTCCGTTCCCGTCAGGGGGCCGGCTACCTGTTCCAGCTGATCCTGTTCATGACTCCCGCGGCGCTGATGCTGCTGCTCGGCCTCATCTACCCGGCCGTCTCGACGTTCTTCAAGTCGTTCTTCGACAAGAAAGGCGCGGAGTTCGTCGGCCTGGACAACTACGTGTGGGTTTTCACGAACTCGGCCGGATGGGTCTCGGTGGTCAACACCCTGATCTGGGCCGTTCTCGCCCCCACCATCTCGGTGGTCATCGGACTGGCCTACGCCGTCTTCATCGACCGTGCCCGCGGCGAGAAGGTGCTCAAGGTCCTGGTCTTCATGCCCGTCGCGATCTCGTTCGTGGGTGCGGGCATCATCTGGAAGTTCATGTACGACTACCGCCAGGGCGACCAGCTCGGTCTGCTCAACGCGATCGTCACACTGTTCGGCGGAGATCCGGTGAACTGGCTGGCGGTCAAGCCGCTGATCAACACCCTGATGCTGCTGATCGTGTTCATCTGGACGCAGACCGGATTCGCCATGGTGATCCTCTCCGCCGCCATCAAGGCCGTTCCGACCGAGCAGCTGGAGGCCGCGCAGCTGGATGGCACCAACGCGTGGCAGCGCTTCACCAACGTGACCGTCCCAGGCATCCGCTCGTCGCTGATCGTCGTGCTCACCACGGTGACGATCGCCTCGCTGAAGGTGTACGACATCGTGGCCGTGATGACCGGTGGTCGTGATGACACCACCGTGCTCGGCTTCGAGATGGTCAACCAGCAGCAGCGGTTCCAGAGCTACGGACACTCCTCGGCGCTGGCCGTGGTGCTGTTCCTGTTCGTGCTGCCGCTGATCATCTACAACGCCCGATCGATGCGCAAGCAGAGGGAGATCCGCTGATGAGTGCCACGCAAGCCGTCATCACGGCCGACAACCGGACCAAGCGTCAGGTCGCGCGCGACACTCGTCGCAACGAGGCGATCGCCCAGAAGAAGCTGACGTCCAAGGGCGCCACGATCGCGGCCATCATCATCGCGATCTTCTGGACGATTCCGACCTTCGGCCTGTTCGTCACGTCGTTCCGTCCGGGTGCGGACACCCAGTCCACGGGTTGGTGGACTGTGTTCACCAACCCGGGATTCACCCTGGAGAACTACGTCGAAGCGCTGACCGCGGGTGGGACCTCCACCACGCTGGCATCGGCGTTCATCAACTCGCTGGCGATCACGATCCCGGCGACGGTGTTCCCGATCGTCATCGCGGCACTGGCCGCCTACGCGTTCGCCTGGATCGACTTCAAGGGTCGCAACCTGCTGTTCGTGTTCGTGTTCGCGCTGCAAATCGTGCCGCTGCAGATGGCCCTGGTGCCGCTGCTGAGCCTGTTCTCCGAGGGGCTCACGCTCAACGGCGTGCAGATCTTCCCCGGCTTCGGGCTCAACGATGTGAGCTACTCCTTCGCCCGTGTGTGGATCGCGCACGCGATCTTCGCGCTGCCGCTGGCGACGTTCATGCTGCACAACTTCATCTCGGAGATTCCAGGTGAGGTCGTGGAGGCGGCACGCGTCGATGGTGCCGGTCACGGCCAGGTGTTCTTCCGGATCATCCTGCCGCTGGCCATGCCGGCGATCGCCTCGTTCGGCATCTTCCAGTTCCTCTGGGTCTGGAACGATCTGCTCGTCGCGACGATCTTCGCCTCGCCGGGTGCCCTGCCGATCACGCAGGCGTTGAACTCGCTGTCGGGAACCTGGGGCAACAGGTGGTTCCTGCAGTCCGCGGGAACGTTCATCTCGATCATCGTCCCGTTGATCGTGTTCTTCGCCCTGCAGCGCTTCTTCGTCCGCGGCCTTCTGGCCGGTGCGACGAAGGGCTGAACGCACACACAACGACAATGCCCGCCGGCTCCACGGAGCCGGCGGGCATTGTCGTCTGCTCCCCGGTGGTACCAGTCACGCGGGTCGCTCAGCAGGTCGTCCTGATCAGGGACGCGTCAGGCCGGAGACCTGACCGGTTCAGTCGTTGACGATGAGGGCATCTGCGATCGGGCGGCGCTCGCGCGGTGCGTTCTCGCGCTGCTGCAGCTCCTCCGACGCGGTGCGGATGTCGCCGAGCTCGCCGACGGCCATGACCGAGATCGGCGTGAAGTCGTCGCTCAGGTCGAACGCGGCCGAGATCGCGGCACGGTCGAATCCGCCCATCTGGTGAGTGGAAAGGCCGTTGGCGTGCGCCTGCACGGTGAAGTGCGCGGCAGCCTGGCCGGTGTCGTAGAGGGCCCAGGTCATCGGCTTGTCGTCGCGGGTGGTCTCTGCCACGAACACGACGAGCAGCGCGGCGTCGCCGGCCCACGCGCTGTTGAAGCCGGCGAGGGTGCCGAGAACCTTCGCATGGGCGTCGGAACCGCGGCGGGCCACGATCACACGCCACGGCTGGGTGTTGGCGGCGGTCGGCGCCCAGCGGGCGGCCTCGAGCGCGCTGGCCAGGGCGTCCTCGTCGATCGTCGAGGTCGCGTCGAAGATGCGTGTGCTCCAGCGCTCGGCGAGAACGTCGAGGATCGGGGCGTCGGTGACCGCGGTGCGGCCGGAGGTGGGGGTGCTCATGGGGATGAGGCCTTTCGGATCGATGTTCTGACACGGGACCTCGTCGTCCGTCTGGAGGGTCCAACGATCCATACGGGCGAATATTCCCGTGAGTCGTCGTCGGTCTCCCATCGGGGAGATGCGGACGCAGAAGGGCGCGCTCGCTCTGCAAAATTCCGCGCTCGTTCCAAGATTCCGCGCTCGTTCCGCAAGATTCCGCGCTCGCTCTGCAACATTCCGCGCTCGTTCTGCAACATTCCGCGCTCGCTCTGCAAGATTCCGCGCTCGCTCCACGTCGGAACGACATCATTCCTCGTGCATCAAGGCTCGTGCGGCGGCGATCAGCTCTTCCAGAGAGCCCGCGACGAACGGCGACGGCATGCCGTAGTAGCGGTGTGCGTCCTCCACCTCGTAGCCCCCCTCCGCATAGGCGTCGCGGTTGGGCAAGTAGCCCGGAACACCGTCTGAATACCCCAGCACGAACACTGGATCGGAGGTGCTCGATCGAAGAAGATCCGCCGCAACGAGGAAGGGCTCCCCGGGGAGCGTCACGATGCGGACGGCGCCGATGCGCGTGCAGCTGATGCGGCCGAGCCAATGGCTGGGCGGGTCGGTGGGGAGCGAGTCCGCCCACGCGATCCAGATGTCGAGCAGCGCACGCAGGCCGGACGACGCTGACCGCCGCTCGCGGAGCCAGCGTTCGCGCTGTCGAGCGATGACATCGCGATCGACGGGAGCGAGTTCCGGCGCCACCGTGGCGGATGAGAATCGCACGGCGTCGACCGCGACGTCATGCTCCGCCGCTTCGAGCAGGGCGCGGGCGATCCGTTGACCGCGTGCCGCGGCGGTGGCGAAGTCTCGCCCTGAGGTGACGTCGGCGTGGAATGACGCGGACGCAGCGTGTCCGTCGTTGACATCACCGGCAGCGCCCGTCAGGAATACGCACAGTGCGCCGCCGAGTGCGGCCTCCACCTCGTCTCGCAACGCGGCCACGTGGTCGGCGCTGACCTGAGTGTTCGCCGCACCCAGCACGACGGGATGACAGGGGTAGGTGACGAGGGAGGCAACGGCCGTCCCGTCGGTCACATCACGAAAGACGAGGCCCTGTACGGGAGGATCGATGACGGCGTCGAGGTGTCGTCGATCCCGTGCGACTCCCACACCGGTCGCCTCCCGCGCCCCGACGCGACAGACACGCGTGGCAGCGAGCGATCGCCTGCCGGTGTCTGCGGCCGCCCGCTCGACATCGACGCGAACGGCGGGGTCGTCGATGCCGACGCGACCGCGCGCAATGCAGGGCCCGGAGTGCGTGTGCGTTGCGGCGATGACCGCGTCGGTAGCGCCCGCCGCGATGAGTTGTCCGCGGATCGCATCGCAGGAGTCCTCGTGCAGAGCACAGCAGTCGACGGCGATGAACACGACACCGTCGATCGCGAGTGCTCGGACGGTCAGCGGATCGTGGATTCCGGTCGCTCCGCTCGTCCGTGCGGCGTATCCGCTCATCCTCGTTCCCGTGGGAACAGGGACGTCCGTTCGTGCCGCACCGACCTTCACGGTCATGAGTGATCTCCCCGACTCGGCGATGTGATCCGCGTCGCGCTGACGGGCACGCCTCCGACCGTACGCCTGTCGGCGCGTGCGTGCTCGCCGCCTCACGCCCGGCGCGGAGGAGGAGTAGAGTTGATCAGTCGACCTCGAATCGATTCGAGCTGTTTGGCCGATCGCCGCGCCCGCCCCCTCTGCTGGAAGATCCCGTGACCTCTCACAACGACCCTGCCTCTGCGTCCCCGGAATCCGCCCTCCCCGAATCAGAACTGCGCGAGGGGGAGACCCGCACGTCGACGGGGTCAATCCGCACGCTGACCGGGTCGATCCGCCTGCCGTCGTCGCCCACCGCCGCTATTCGGACGCTGGGGTCGAACCCCGCGACGGCGCCGATCATGCTGCACCCCGGCGACGCCATCTCCCCCCGACGCCGGGTGCTCTACGTTCTGCTGCTGGGCGCGCTCACTGCGCTCGGTCCCTTCACCGTCGACCTGTACCTTCCGGCATTCGTGCAGCTGGAGCACGACTTCGATGCCACGGCCGCGGCCATTCAGCTCACGCTCACGGGCACGATGCTCGGCTTCGGCCTGGGCCAGCTGATCGTGGGACCGTTGAGCGACAAGGTGGGTCGGCGTGTCCCGCTGCTCGTGGTTACGGCCTTGCACGTCGCCGCGTCGATCTGCGCCGTCATCGCGCCAACCCTCCTGCTGCTCGGCGTCACACGCGTGGTGATGGGGATGGGGGCCGCCGCGGGCGGCGTCGTGGCGATGGCGATCGTGCGCGACCTGTTCGGTGGGCGGCGCCTCGTGATCATGCTTTCTCGGCTCGCGCTGGTCTCGGGCGTGGCACCGGTGATCGCGCCGCTCATCGGGTCAGCGCTGCTCACGGTGATGCCCTGGCGCGGGATCTTCGTGTTCCTCGCCGCCTACGGCGTGCTGATGTTCGTGTGCTCGATCTTCTTCCTGCCCGAGACCCTGCCGAAGGAGCGGCGCCAGGGCAAGGGCTCCAGCACCATCTGGCAGCGGTACGCCAGCGTCTTCAGCGACCGCGTCTTCATCGGCGTGCTGATCATCGGGGCGATGACCTTCAGCGGCCTGTTCTCCTACCTGTCCGCCTCGAGCTTCCTCTTCCAGCAGACCTATGGCTTCGAGCCGCTGCAGTACGGCATGCTGTTCGCCGCCAACTCCGTCGGTCTCGTCATCGGCAACCAGATCGCCTCGCGGCTGGCCGCACGGATCGGTCCGCAGTGGGTGCTGGCGGGTTCCACCATCGCGATGCTGTTGGGTGGGTTCGGCATCGTCGTGTGCGACCTGCTGAACCTCGGCATGTGGGGAACGATCATCCCGCTGTTCTTCTTCATGTCCGCCTGCGGATTCACCTTCCCGTGCGTGCAGGTGCTGGCCCTCGACCGGCATGGCAAGGCCGCCGGGACCGCGGCGAGCGTGCTGGGGATGTCGAACAGCGTCATCGCCGCGCTGGTGTCGCCGCTCGTCGGGCTCATCTCGACCGACGCCGGCATCACGCCCACCACCATGGCGGCCGTCATGGTGGGCTGTGCGGTGATCGGGATCCTCGCGCTGTGGTTCATCGTGCGCCCCCGCACGGTGGCGATGCTGACGCCGTGATGGACCGCTTCCTCGTCTTCCGCTGCGTGCTGAAAGGATGAGAGCATGACCGCTCGCACCATTCGCCCCTATCGCGACTCCGACCGCTCCGCCATGTCCGAGATCTGCGTGAAGACCGGAGATTCCGGGGCCAACGCGGAGGGACTGTATCGCCACGATTCCCTGCTCGGTGACATCTACGCGGTGCCGTATGTGGAGCGTCATCCTGATCTCGCGTTCGTCATCGACGACGGCGCCGGCCGGGCCATCGGCTACGTGATCGCCACCGACGACACCGAGTCGTTCAATCGCTGGTTCCACGACGAGTGGTGGCCGTCGGTGCGTGACACGTACGCGGGCGACGAGGTGGCCGAGCGTGACGCGGCGATGCTGGCGGGCGCCGAACGGGTCGGCACGGAGCCCATCGAGTACGCGGCGGAGTACCCGGCGCACCTGCACATCGACATCCTCCCCGAGGGGCAGGGCGGGGGTCTTGGACGTGGCCTCATCGAGGCGATGGAGGCGGAGCTGCGGCGACGCGGCGTTCGAGGTCTGCACTTCGTGGCGTCGTCGCGCAACGAGAACGCGCTCGGCTTCTACGACCGACTCGGCTTCACCCGGCTGCCGTCGGCGCCAGGATCGCAGGCGTTCGGCCGGCGTTTCGACTGAACCAGAAGCGGCGGGGCGGGCCTACGCCAGTTCATCGCGCCTACGCCAGTTCATCGCGCCGGCGTCAGATCATCCTGGTCACGCCGAACTCACTGAACCAGTCTGCCGTCCTCCAGCCGCAGCGCGCGATCGATGAGTTCGGCGGGCACGTCGACGTGCGAGATGAGGACGACCGCGCGGTCGTTTTCTCCCGCGGACGCACCGAGCAGGTCCCGCAGCAGCGCGTCGGACATGGCCGGATCCACCCCCGCAGTGGGCTCGTCCAGGACGAGGACATCCACGTCGTGCAGCAGGGCGCGAGCCAGCGCGAGTCGCTGGGCCTGACCACCAGACACGAGCGCACCACGCTCGCCCACGCGCGCGTCGAGTCCGCCCCGCTGGCGTAGCCAGTCGCTGAGGCCTACGCGCTCCAACGCGGCTTCCAACTCGGCATCGGACGCGTCGGGACGAGCGAACAGCAGGTTCTGCCGGATGTCCTCGTCGAACAGGTGCGGCTGCTGCTCGCTCATCCCTATGGTGCGGCGGATCGCCGAACCGGCGACGTCATGAACATCCGCTCCGCCGACGGTGAAGCTGCCGCGGCTCTCAAGGAAACGCACGAGCACGTGCGCGAGCGTCGACTTCCCCGCGCCGCTCGGTCCCGTGACCAGGATGCGCTCGCCGGGAGCGATATCCAGGTCCAGGCCACGCAGCACATCCCGTCCCGTACCGTCCGGCCATCCGGCCCGGACATCGCGCAGGCGCACACCGGTCCCGATCGGGACGTCGCCCTCGGGGTCCTCTGGCAGATCCGGAGCCAGCTCAGCGGGCAGCTCGGCAGGAAGCAGCGAGGCGAGCCGTCCCGCCGCGGAGTGCACGCGCCGCCACGACGAAGCTGCCAGCGGCACCGCGGCAAATGTCTCGAACACGACCATCGGCACGAGCGCCACCACCGCCAGCCACGCCCCGGACGCCGGGTCGGTGATGGTGGGTGCGGTGACGGCCACGGCCGCAAGTGAGGCGATTCCCGCGAGGGCGGACAGGACGGCAGACGACGCCCCCTGCGCGCTCGTCGTGCGGGTGACCAGCCGGCGTAGCGACTGATCGGCGGTCAGCACCTCCGCGCGGGCGCGCTCTTCCGCGCCGTAGGCGACCAGCACGTCGAAGCTGCCGATGTAGTCGGTGAGGGCGCTGGTCAGTCGGGCGCGGGCGGGCGCGATCTGGCGTTCCGCACGGGAGCCTGCCAACCATCCCCAGCCGACCGCGGCGAGGGCGGCAGCCAGCAGGCAGACGGCCAGGGTGAGACCGGCGGCGGGGCGAATGATCGAGATCACGACCACCGATCCGATAGCCGTGAGCGAGCCGATCACGACCGGCTGAACGACGCGAAGCGGCAGGTTCTGCAGCTCTTCGACATCGTCGACAAGGCTCGACAGCACCGAACCCCGATCGGTGCGCGAGATCCCGTCGGGTGCGAGCGGCACGAGTCGGCGCATCAGATCGGACCGCGTGGTCGCCA
The DNA here is from genome assembly GCF_050990725.1 of Microbacterium gorillae. Lineage (GTDB taxonomy): Bacteria > Actinomycetota > Actinomycetes > Actinomycetales > Microbacteriaceae > Microbacterium > Microbacterium gorillae_A. The sequence goes on along the minus strand of NZ_CP158844.1, from coordinate 3,480,796 downwards.
GCTGCCGGAGCGCCGCATCATGGCCGGTGAGGCGTTCCAGGTAGCGGAACACGGCGCGGGAGACGGCGAAGAAACGCACGCCGACGATCGCGATGTTGAGGGTTACGAGGGTGTCGGTGACGGAAGCGCTGACGATCAACCACCCGCTGCATGCGAGCAGTGCGACCGCTGCGGCCGCCGACGCCAGCCCCCACAGCACTCCGGGCAGGAAGCGGCGAAGCGGCGGCTGTGCGATGCGCAGCACGTCACGTGTCGTGGTCATCGCGGCACCTCCGTGTTCGTCGTTTCCCAGCTTCCCGCCGCGGTCGGTGTCCTCAGGCCGATGGCCTGGTCCGCGACGGCCTCGGCGGACGCGCGGTGAGACACGAGAACGATGGTCGCGCCGGCGTCCGCTACCGCGCGCAGTCGGTGCCAGAGACGTGCTTCCGTCTCGGCGTCCAGCGCCGAAGAGGGTTCGTCCAGTGCGATGACGCGCGCGTGTCCGCGGCGGTAGCGATACAGCGCTCGCGCCACCGCGACCCGCTGTGCCTGTCCGCCGGACAGTCCTGCGCCCTGCACACCGAGCTCCTGATCGGGGTCGAGGTCTTCGGCGCAGGCGGCCTGCATCGCCCAGGCCATCGCATCATCGTCTCGATCGTCGCCCAACGCGACGTTCGCCGCGATCGTCCCGGCGATCAGTCCCGGGCGTTGTCCTGCCCACGCGAGCCACGTCGTGGACTCCAGCCGTCGCACGTCCATCCCGTCGATGCTGATGCGGCCCTCGTAGTCCGCGGCGGAGCGCAGCGCGGCCAAGAGGCTCGACTTGCCGGCACCGGAGGGGCCGTGCAGGACGGTGAGCGAACCAGGGGACGCCGTGAAGGACACCGGAGGCAACAGGACGTCGCGGCTCACGCGGACGTCTCGCAGTTCGAGGCGCGCGCCTGCGTGCCCGGCACGCTGAACGCCGGTCGGCACCGACGCTCCTTCCGGACCCGGCACGGTCTCTGCATCGCCCGACACAGTTTCTGCCTCGCCCGTTACGGTCTCTGCTTCGCCCGGCACTGCCCCGTCCGGTATCTCCCTGGCTTCCTCCGGCACCAGCACCGCTTCGTCCAGCACGGCGAACACGTCGTTGGCGGCGGCTACGCCTTCGGTCGCGGCGTGGAACTGCACGCCCACTTGCCGGAGAGGCAGGAACGTGTCCGGAGCGAGCAGCAGCACGAACAGCCCCACCGCGAGCGTCATCTCGCCGCCCAGCAGGCGCAGACCGATCGAGACGGCGATGATGGCGACGGAGATCGACGCGATGAACTCCAACATGAAGCCGCTGAGGAACGTGATCCGCAGCACCTTCATCGTCTCCCGGCGATACCCGTCAGAGATCGCGCCCATGGATGCGACCGCCTTGCGTTCGCGCCCGAACAGACGAAGCGTTCCGAGGCCCTCGACCGTGTCGGCGAATCGCGCGGCGAGGTGCTGCAAGGTGTCCCACTGCTTGCGCTGGACGGCCTGAGTCGCCCAGCCGATGAGGGTCATGAAGATCGGGATGAGAGGCAGGCACAGGGTGGCGGTCAGCCCGCTCACCCAGTCCTGCCACCAGATCACGGCCAGCAGGATCGGCGTGACGATCGCGGTGGCGATCAGCTGGGGGAGGAAGCGTCCGACGTACACATCGAGCGCTTCGAGGCCATGACCTGCGGTGACGGTGAGGCGCGCGGAGTTCTGCCGTGCGAGCCACGCCGGCCCGAGCCGGCGGATCGCTGAGAGCATCGCGGTGCGCAGTTCCGAGCCGATGCGCGAGCTTGCGCCCGCCGCCGTGCGCTCGGAGGCCCAGACCAGCAGGGCGCGCACCAGCACGACAGCCCCCAACATCACCAGGTCCTGCCCGAGCGCGGCGGTGACACCGTGATCGACCACGCCCGTGATCGCCGATGTCAAGAACCAGGCGAAGCCCAGCGTGCACAGCGCTTGGGCGAAGGAGATGGCACCGGCGAGCGCGAGGAACCCGCGACTGCTGCGTGCGTAACGCAGCAGTCGCGGGTCCACGGGTCCCCGGCGGGGTGTGTCCGTCATCGAGGTTCCGGCATCAGTGGGCGGCCGCCGCTTCGATCGAGGCGCGCGTCACGCGCTTGCGGAAGACCCAGTAGGTCCAGCCCTGGTACAGCAGCACGAGCGGCAGGAAGACGAGCGCGGCCCAGCTCATGATCTGCAGCGTGTACGGCGAGGACGAGGCGTTCTCGATCGTGAGGCTGTTGGTGGCGGGATCGATGGTCGAAGGCAGCACGTTCGGGAACAGCGATGCGAACAGCGCGATCACCGCCAGCGCGATCGTGGCGGCACCGAACGCAAAGGCCCAGCCCTCACGGCCGCGCAGGTTCATCACCACGGAGGCGATGAGCGCCACGGCAGCAGCGGCGGACAGCACCAATCCTGCGATCGAGAAGTGCGCAATCACCGTCCACACGAGGAACGCGGCGGCCACGACGATCGAGATGAGCCCAGCACGGGTGGCCAGCTTCTGCGCGTTGGTGCGCAGCTCGCCGTCCGTCTTCAGCGCGACGAAGGTGACGCCGTGCGTGAAGAACAGCAGCAGCGTGGTGAGCCCGCCGAGCAGCGCATAGGGGTTGAGCAGGGTGAACAGGGTGCCGGTGAAGTTGTGGTCGGCATCCAGCGGCACACCCTGCACGATGTTGGCGAAGGCCACACCCCAGAGGAGGGCGGGGACGGCGGAACCCACGACGATCATCGTGTCGAAGCCCCGCTTCCACTTCGCGCTGTCGCGCTGGTGGCGGTACTCGAACGAAACGCCGCGCAGGATGAGCGCGAGCAGGATGAGCAGCAGGGCCAGATAGAACCCGCTGAACAGCGACGCATACCACTCCGGGAAGGAGGCGAACAGGCACGCACCCGCCACAATCACCCAGGTCTCGTTGAGGTCCCACACCGGGCCGATCGTGTTGATCACGTGGCGGCGCGAGACGTCGTCCTTGCCGAGGAAGGGGAGGGACATGCCCACGCCGAAGTCGAAGCCGTCGAGGACGAAGTAGCCCACGAACAGCGCGGCGACGATCCAGAACCACAGAGTCTGAAGATCCATGATGACCCCTTAGTAGACGACCGACGCGAGCGGCTTGTCGTCGACCGGTTGCTCCGTGTCGTCGATGCCCGTCTTGGCGGCCTTGATGATGAGTCCGAATTCGACCACCGCGAGGGCGGCGTAGATGGCGGTGAAGGCGATCAGCGAGATCAGCACCTCGACGCCGGAGACGTTCGGTGAGACTCCGTCCTGTGTCGTCATGAGCCCGAACACGAGCCACGGCTGACGCCCCATCTCCGTGAAGACCCAGCCCACCAGCGAAGCCAGCAGCGACAGGGGAGCGGAGAAGATCGCGATGTTCCACATCCACTTCTGGACGGGCTTCGCGTTCTTGCGGGTGATCCAGAGGCCCACCACTGCGACCAGCGCGTGCGCCATGCCGAGGCCGATCATCCAGCGGAACGCCCAGTAGGTGACCCAGAGGATCGGGCTGAAGTCGGTGAGACCGGTGTCTGCGAAGCGCACGCCGTATTCGGCGTTGAGGTCGCGGATGCCTTCCACGCAGCCGTCGAACGTGTGCGTGGACAGGAAGCTCAGCAGGTACGGAACTCGCACCGAGAACAGCTCGCTGGAGCCGTCCGGGGTGCCGAGCGTGAAGATCGAGAAGGAGGCGTTCGCCCCGCACGCGCTGTTGAAGAGGGCTTCAGCCGCGGCCATCTTCATCGGCTGGGTCTCCACCATGACAAGGCCCAGCTGGTCGCCCGTGAGCACCGTGCCGGCGACGGCGACGAGCATGCCCCAGAGCCCGAACTTCAGGCTGGAACGGAATGCGGCCGTGTGGTTGCCGTGCTTGAGGTGATACGCGGAGACCGCGATGATGATGCCGGCGGCGAACATGAAGGCGCCGAAGATCGTGTGGGGGAAGGCGCGTAGCGCGACCGGGTTGGTCATGAGCGCCAGGAAGTCGACCAGTTCGGCGCGTCCGGTCACCTCGTTGATCTCGTAACCCACGGGGTTCTGCATGAACGAGTTGGCGGCGAGGATGAAGTACGCCGACAGGACCGAGCCGACGGCTGTCGCCCAGATGGTCAGCAGGTGGATCTTCGGGGGCAGCTTGTTCCAGCCGAAGATCCAGAGACCGATGAAGGTCGCCTCGAAGAAGAAGGCCAACAGGCCCTCGAACGCGAGCGGTGCGCCGAAGACGTCACCGACGAAGCGCGAGTAGTCCGACCAGTTCATGCCGAACTGGAACTCCTGCACGATTCCGGTGACCACACCCATCGCGAAGTTAATGAGGAAGATCTTGCCGAACAGTCGCGTCAGGTGCAGCCACTTCACATCCGCCGTGCGCGTCCAGATCGTCTGGAAGATCGCGACGACGACCACCATTCCGATCGTGAAGGGCACGAAGAGGTAGTGGTAAACGGTCGTGAGACCGAATTGCCAGCGCGCCAGCGCCAGCGGATCGAGCAGTTCCATGGGAACGACCTCCGTGTCGTGCGCGGGCGTGTCTTACCCACGCTCTTCGACCACGATAGGCAGTCTTTCAAACGGGATTCTCAGCTTCGGGCCGTGAATAACCGAAGCGCGCCGGATTTCGGGATGAACGATTCAACTGATCAGGAAAACCCCTGATCGGGTTGTCTATTCGATTCTCAGGAATCGGTGGGTGTTGCGGCGGTACGCAGGAGCTGGATGACGCAGTCGCCGGGGTTGCAGGCGGGGTGCATGCCCTCGACGACGAGCGGGCCGCCGGCCTCGGCAAGGACGCTCTGGATCAGCGACATATGAACCCCGCAGCGGGCGGCCGACAGAGCGTCGGACGCGTGCAGGCACGGGGTGAGATCCACGGTGAGGTGCTGCTCGTCGACGATGGGGTCGAACCCGCTGTCTTCGAGGTGCTCCGTGATGGCGTCGAGCTGGTGCAGCTCCTCCGTGGTCAGACCCTCGGGAATCGTCTCCGGCATGACGCGCCGCATGAGGTCGCCGTGCTCTGCCGCCTGCCGTGCCTTCTCCCGGATGATCGGGCTCGACGCACCGCGCTGGCCGGTCGCCGCACGGTAGAGGGTGCGAGGACGGCCGCGGGTGGTGCGGTGCTCGGTCTCGGCGAGGACGAATCCGCTCTCCATGAGGCGCTGCAGATGCTCACGCACCGTGTTCGGGTGGAGGCCGGTGGCGCTCGTGAGATCGTCGATGGTGCGATCGGCTCCTTCGAGGAGCATCGCCAGGATGCGAACGCGCGATTCGCTGGAGATCGGACTGTAGCCATGGGGCGTGGCCATGACTCCAGCATGGCAGACGAAGATGAGAAACGGGTCGATCATGTCGGTGATGTGAGTTGTCCCGCGTGGTCCGGTGTCGTGTTCGGTGGAAGGCGATGTGGATCGGTTCGTGCGTGTCGGTGACGCGGGTTGTTCGGCGTGGTCTGGTGTCGTGTTCGGTGGAAGAAGTGGACCGGTTCGTGCGTCTCGGTGACGTGGGTTGTTCCGCGTGGTCTGGTGTCGTGTTCGGTGGAAGATGTGGACCGGGTTGTGCGTGTCGGGGAGGTGGGGTGTTCCGCGTGGCCCGGTGTCGTGTTCGGTGGAAGATGTGGACCGGGTTGTGCGTGTCGGGGAGGTGGGGTGTTCCGTGTGGTGCGGTGTGGTGTTCGGCGGAAGGCGACGTGGATCGGTTCGTGCGCGTCGGGGATATAGGTGATCCTGCGTGTTCCGGTCTCGTTCTTTGATGCGAGCCGAAGTTGGAAAGCGGGTCGAGAGTGTCGGTGGCGTTCGTGTTCCCTCGTGTTCCGGCCGCGCTCTCGGTGCGAGCCGACGTTGAGAAACAGATCGATAGTGTCGGAGACATGAGTGTTCCCGCGTGCTCCGGCGTCGTCCTTGGTGTCATCGGCGCGGGGCGGCTGGGGCTTGCCGTGGCCCGGCTCGCGCTCGCGGCCGGTATGACAGTGCGGGTCGCTGGTTCCGGGGCAGCGATCCGCACGCGTCAGGTGGTGGCGATGTTCGCGCCCGGGGCTGAGGTGCTTGATGCTGGAGAGCAGTTGGGTGGGGACATCGTGGTGCTGGCGATGCCGCTGAGCGGGATCGATGACATCGATCCCGCTGTTCTGCGGGGAGCGATTGTGATCGATGCGATGAACTACTGGCCCGAAACGGATGGCGTTCGCCCGGAGTTCGACGATCCGTCGCGCCCGACGAGCACACTGGTGGCTGAGCGGTTCCCTGACGCGCAGGTGATCAAGGCGCTGAACCATGTCGCGTTCCGCGACCTGGAAGCGGGCGCGAAGCCGGTCGGGTCGCCGTACCGCATCGGGATCGGCGTCGCGGGCGAGGGCGCGGCGCTGGACGCGGTGGCGGATGTGGTGCGGTGCCTGGGTTTCGACCCTGTGACGGTGGGAACGCTCGCGGAGAGCGGCGTGTTGGAGCCGCGCGGTCCGGTGTTCGGTGCTGCGGTTTCTGCGGCGCAGCTGCGGGCCCGGATCGACATCGCACGCTGACGCGGCGAAGTTCTCGCGGACCGGTGCCGCGTGGACTCGGGCGGACCGGTGCCGTGTGGGCTGGGGCGGACCGGTGCCGTGTGGACTGGGGCGGACCGGTGCCGGGTGGACTGGGGCGGACCGGTGCGGGGTGGACTGGGGCGGACCGGTGCCGGGTGGACTGGGGCGGACCGGTGCCGGGTGGACTGGGGCGGACCGGTGCGGGGTGGACCGGTGCGGGGTGGACTCGGGCGGACCGGTGCCGCGTGGACTGGGGCGGACCGGTGCTGTGCGGACTGGCGTGGACTCGCGCTGCGCGGACCGGCTCTGCGCGGACTGGCTCTGCACGGACCGGACGCGGGACTATGCACGTAGCATCGTGGGATGGCTGACGTGGAAGTCCCGCTGACGGGTGGCAACGCGACTGCCGGTGTCGTGCGTGTAGGTGACACGGTGCGCAAGCCCGTCGTGGCGTCGAGCTCCGCGACGACGCACTTCATGGAGGCCATGCTCGGCGCGGGGATCGATGTACCCCGCCCGCAGGGCGTGGATGCCGCTGGGCGGCTGATCCTGGAGTTCGTTCCCGGCACCCTGGCCGACGATGATGCGCCCGAGCTCGGCCAGTTGGAGGAGGTTGGCCGACTCATCCGGCGGATTCATGATGCGTCGCTCCTGTACGTTCCCGAACCTGACGCGGTGTGGGATGCGATCATTCCCCCGCCCGGTAGCCCGGAGCTGATCTGCCACAACGACCTCACGCCGTGGAATCTCGTGATGGGCGAGCGCATGGTCTTCATCGATTGGGACGGTGCGGGTCCGAGTACGCGCGCGTGGGATCTTGCGTATTCGGCGCAGGCGTTCGCGGGGCTTCACGCCGAAGCGGATGAGGCCGCTTGTGCGCAGCGCTTGCGCGCGATCGTCGATGGCTATGGTCCAGATGAGGTGCTGCGGCGTGCGCTTCCCGCCCTCCTCGCCATTCGAGCGCAGGCCATGCACGACATGCTCGCGGACGCTCATCGCGACGGCCGAATGCCGTGGGCGCGGATGTACAAGGAGGAACACGGCGCATTCTGGGCGGCAGCGGCGGCGTGGATTCGGCAGCGTGAACATGTCTGGCAGGCAGCGCTGCGGACCTGACCGCCACCGTCACTGTCGCGGCTCGAGTCGAGTGCGTGCAGCGAGGTTCGCCCGTCAGCTGATGCCGGACTGCTGAGCGACCGTATTGGCGGCCTGACGGCCGACGCGCGCGGCGAATAAGACGCAGACCAACATCACGATGGCGCCAGTGAGCGCGACCGCGGCGATGACGGGGGCAGGGAGCGGGAACAGCGCGCAAAGCCCGGTGGCTGTCGCGGCTGCCGCCGCGAGCATGGTCGGGCGCTTGGCTCGCATGTGAGCCGCAAGCCAGGCCTCATCGCTTGCCATCGTGCTCGCGATCCGAATGCCGACGATCGGGTTGCGCTTGAGCTTTCCGGATGCCGCCGCCTGCGCTGACCACGCCAGCAGAACGCCGGAGCCCGCCATCGCCACGAACAGCACAATCCTCACCCCGAGTTCCGTGCCCATGTCTCGATCCTACGGATGACGCACGAAGCCACAGCAAGTAGGTGTGCATTTCTGCGGCGCGAGCGCGCGGTTCAGTGACACAAGCCCGGGGCTGTCGAGACGGCCGGTCTCAACTGGCGGGTCGACAAATCACGAGGCCGAACACCGAGCTGGTTCATTGGATTGATCACGAGGGTGGTTCATCGGGCTCGTCACCAGGGTGGTTCATGAGGCCGGTCACCAGGGTGGTTCGCCGTCGGGTGCCGTTCCACTGCTACTCCCGCTCGAACCGCCGCCGCCGGATTCGGGGTTCGTGGTGAAGGTGACGGTGCGGGGTTCGGGGTCTTCGATGTAGTGGTATCCGGCCGGGGTGATGTACTCCACAACCCCGGCGGGGTGTGGGGTGATCTTCCATCCGGCGTTGGTCTTCAACGTGTGGTGTCGGCGGCACAGCGGGGCAAGGTTCCCGACGTCGGTCTTGCCACCCTCAGCCCATCCCTCATTGTGGTCGATGTCGGTGTACCGGATCGGGACACGGCACCCGGGGTGTCGACAGTGCTGATCCCGGTGAGTGAGGAAGCGTTTCATCTCCGCCGTGGGACGATACCTATCCGTGGCGAGCACAGCACCGGTGATCGGGTGGGTGAGGATCCGATCCCACCCCGGCATACCTCCCGTGAGGAGGCGGGCGGTGTCCGCATCGATCGGGACCGCACCGTCCAGCTCGGCACCATCGTCTCCGGTTCCGATCAGGGTGAGCACCGGGATCGTGACCGCGACTGTGGCGTGGATGGAGCCGATCGCCGTGTCCACGCTGTGGGGAGTGTTCGTCAACAGCAGGTCCGCGAGAATATCGGCACGCATCTGATCCACCGTCCGCGAATCACGCACATCACCCACGCTCGCACCCACACCCGTACCCGTACCCGTACCCGCACTCGCCGCCGTGGCTGTGGAGGCATCCGTGGCGGCGGGGGCAGCACCAGTGACGCCCACGTCAGAGCCGGCACGTCCTGCGGCGTTGTCCGCATCACGCAGGGCGTGCGCCATCTGATCCAACCGATCCTTCACCCCGTGCGCGAGCACGGACGGCAGGTAGGCATGCAGGGTCGACATCCCATCCAGATCATCCGTCACCCACACCGACCGGGCACGGCGCGCCTCACGATGACGTTCCGTGATGCCCACATCCCGAACCTCTTCCGCCACCCGCGCCAGCATCCCCCTCAACCGATTCGCAGACTGCACCCGCGCGAGCGGCAACGCACGCCCCACATACTCCTCACGCGCAGGACCAGCCTCGATCCGGACGCCATGCTCCAGAATCTCGCGAACATGCCGGGAACTGATATCACCCGACGACAACGCAACATGCACCGCCGGGAAGTCATGCACCAACTGAAACGCATCCGACATCCACCGCTGAACCGTGCGATCACTCACCCGAACCGCAGCCCCCACCTCCGCCGCAAGCGACCGCAACCCCAGATCGGACTCCGACGACCGCCCCAACGTCGCACCCGAGAGCTCAACGAGATCCGCGAGCAACGCCGCCTCCAACGCATCCGTCGCCGCCCGCGACCGCGTCACCGCCACGATCGCATCCACATACGCCCGCACCACCTCGACATTCGGACCCATATCGGCCACCGCGATGCCTCGGGTGGGTCCGGTCTCGGTTGTCATTCCCCTCGAAGCGGCCGGACGGTGGTGTTCGCTTGACGTCCTCGGCGCCGGGGCACCAACATCTGCAGCTCGGGCTGCATCCCTGGATACCGCTGGCGAATCAGATTCGAAGGTCATGTGACTATTCTGCTTCGATTCATAGAACAAAAACGCGAAGGCGTGAGAGGTGTGGATAACTCGCGGCGGTCGCCGCAGATCCCACCAGCGCGGAAACCCCGCTCCGGATTCGACCGGCGCCGTCGCGGCTTCCACGATGTCGCGGACGAACAACGACATGGACCCCCAACGGTGCGGCCCCGCAACGGCGTGGCCCCGCAACGATGCGGCCCCGCAACGGCGTGGCCCCGCAATGACACGGACCCGCAACGACACGGACCCACGGCGAGACGGACCCCACGGTGAGACGGACCCCACGGTGAGACCGACCCACGGTGAGACGGATCCCGCAACGCCACGGACCCGGAACGCCACGGACCCCCAACTCCGCGCCCCCACAAATGATCAATGCACCGCAATGAACAACGCCCGTCCCAACCGACCCTCGCGACCGAGAACGCGCCGCCGCATCCCGGTGCGTCCGCGCCCGCCGCCACGCCACCCGGAGCAACGCATGAATCCATCCACACAATCTCCTCCTCAACGTCGGAGCCCCGGCGTAACCTCGTCCGAAACACCGAACGAGGGGGAGCACAATGACCAGCACCCACACCGTCACCAACCAGGCCCCACCGCGCGAGGGGCTGAACGAGTATCTGTTGAATCGGCCGCTGGTCGAGGGCGTCACCGCGTTCGGGGCCGACTGGGCGCGAGAGGATCTTGCGAAGACCGGAGAGCTCGTCGGTACGGCGGAATTCCAGCATGACGCCGAGCTCGCGAATACGATGGAACCGAGGCTCATCGCCTTCGATCGCTGGGGGAATCGACGCGATGAGGTGGAGTACCACCCGGCTTACCATTCGATCATCGGCAGTGCCGTGGCATCCGGAGCCCACACCTCCGCCTGGTCAGAGCCACGTGGGGGAGCGCACGTCGCACGAGCCGCGCAGTTCATGCTCTTCGCGCAGATCGAACCTGGGCATGCCTGTCCGATCTCCATGACACACGCGGTTGTGCCTGCGCTCCAGCAGTTCGCTTCCACGGAGCTGCAGAGAGCCTGGCTTCCGCGGCTCATGGATCGTCGGTACGACCCGGTGCTGCATGCCGACAAGAGATCGGCGCTGTTCGGCATGGCCATGACCGAGAAGCAGGGCGGCTCCGACGTCCGTGCTAACACGACGATCGCGGTTCCGATCGGCGGGGGAGAGTATCTGCTTCGCGGTCACAAGTGGTTCTGCTCTGCTCCGATGTCCGATGGGTTTCTCGTGCTCGCCCAGGCCCCGGGCGGCCTCAGTTGCTTTCTCCTGCCACGCCTACTCCCCGACGGACGTCGCAATCCGTTCGCAATCCAGCGACTCAAAGACAAGCTCGGCAATCGGGCGAACGCGTCCAGCGAGGTCGAGTTCGACGCCTCGCATGCCTGGCTGGTGGGCGAAGAAGGACGCGGCGTACGGACCATCATCGAGATGGTCAATCAGACTCGACTGGATTGCCTGCTCGGCTCGACGGCCGGGATGCGCCAGTCCACAGCAGAGGCGATCTGGCACGCACAACACCGCTCCGCGTTCGGCGCAACACTCGCCGGCCAGCCCGCCATGACGCAGGTGCTCGCGGACCTCGCGGTGGAGACGGAAGCGGCGACGGTCGCCTCGCTTCGCATCGCGGCAGCGTACGACACCGACGCGCCGGCAGCCGACGAGCCCTTCCGTCGCCTGGCCACGGCTGTCATGAAGTACTGGGTCTGCAAGCGTGGTCCGGGCCACGCATACGAGGCATTGGAGTGCCTCGGCGGGAACGGGTACACGGAGGCGTTCCCGCTCGCTCGCCGCTATCGTGAGCAGCCGGTGATGGCGGTCTGGGAAGGATCCGGAAACGTCATCGCGCTCGACACGCTCCGCGCCCTCGCGCGGGAGCCTGACTCGCTCGACGCCTACGTTGACGAAGTGCAGACAGCGGCGGGAGCGGACCGGCGTCTGGACCAATTCGTCGATCACACGGTGGCACTCGCGCATCGAGCCGCCGTCGATCCGAGCTCTCCCGAGGCGCAGGCCTCCGCACGTGCGCTGACCGAAGCGCTCGCGGTGTCGCTCCAGGGTTCGCTCCTCGTGAGACACGCGCCCACCGCGGTGTCCGATGCCTTCATCGCCACGCGGATCAGCGACGCTCGCGGGTTCCTGTACGGCGCGGGACAAATCACCGGAGCAGCGGCGATCATCCGGCGTCACGCCGGATCCTGACCCCGAAATCCGATGCACATGGAATCATGGCCGCATGCGCACGATCCTCAACATCATCTGGCTGATCCTCTCGGGGTGGGCGCTGTTCCTGGGCTACACGCTCGCGGGAATCCTGCTGTGCATCCCGATCTTCACCATCCCGTGGGCGATCGCCTCGTTCCGCATCGCCGGTTACGCGCTGTGGCCGTTCGGACGCGAGGTGGTGGCCAAACCGACGGCGGGAGTCGGCTCATTCCTTGGCAACGTAGTCTGGGTGATCCTCGCCGGCTGGTGGCTGGCGATCACACACATCGTGTCGGGAATCGCTCTGTGTGTCACCATCATCGGCATCCCCATGGGCATCGCGGACTTCAAGATGATCCCGGTGTCGCTGGCACCGCTGGGCAAGGAGATCGTCTCGACGCGACGCGGGTCGTTTGATCGGACACTGTGACAGAGCATGCCCCACACGTCGGATCCTGCTGAGGAGCGCTCCACCACAGTGAGGCGTAGCGCGCTGCGCATGCAGCAGCCGTTTGATCGCTTCACGGTGTTCGACCGCGTTGCGTTTCTCATCGGAACGGTCGCTGCGGTCTGGCTGGCGACGCTCCTCGTGCTCCAGGGATTCCGCACCTGGTGGGGGCTCGGGCTCGCGCTCGTCGTCTGGGCGCTGCTGGCTTACCTCGCCCTTCCACGGCTGCACAAGATGCTCTCCGATCTCTACGTTCCCGACTATTTCTTCGGCCGCACGCGCACGGCGGACGGCCTCCTCGGAGACCCGGTGAATCTCGCGGTGGACGGTTCTTTCGAACAGCTCGACGCGGTGATGCGCCGCGCCGGGTGGCATACGGCGGACGAGATCTCGCCCTCCTCCACCTGGGGGATCATCGTCTCGACACTCACGCGGCGGTCTTATCCCACGGCGCCGGTTTCCAACCTGTACCTCTTCGGACGCCGTCAGGACGTCGCCTACCAGCAGGAGGTCGCCGGCAACCCGAAGCAGCGACATCACGTGCGTTTCTGGCACACACCGCCGGGATGGCCGCTCCCGGGTGGTGCGCGCGTGGACTGGTTGGGAGCGGGCACCTACGACACCGACGTGGGTCTGTCGCTGTTCACCCTCCAGATCACGCATCGTATCGACGAAGACACCGACGTCGAGCGTGACTTCGTGGTCTCTTCCGCGGTGGCGGCGGACGACTCCGTCCGCGTGGGCGTGCTCAGAGACTTCACGACGGGATACCACTCGCGAAACGGGGGCGGGGATCGATTCATCACCGACGGTGACCTGCCCATCCTCGACCTGTCCGAGGTGGAGACCTCCCTCTCGGACGCCACCACAACTGCACGCTACGTAGCCGAGAAGCGAGCGCGTCCTCCGATGACCACGATCTTCGGCGCGATCGTGGTTCTGATCGGCGCGCTGTTGAGCGGCCTCGATATCCTCAGCGCCCTCACCGACACGGCCGGTCTCGACGACATCGAGATCGCCGCGCTCTGGATCGTCCTCGGGATCTTCGCGGTGGCCCTCGGGATTCAGATCGTGCTGGCTATCAACATGCTTCGCGGCGGTCGGCGCGCTCGCAACACCCTCATCGTCCTCCTGACGATCACCATCGTCGCAGCCGCGGTCAGCTACCTCGACGGCACGATCGCGCTCGGGCTCGATTTCGCCCTGTTGAACGCCACGGTCCAGTGTCTCGGCCTCCTTGCGCTCACCACGGACTCCGCAGGTGCATGGTCGCGACGCCGTCTCACCGATGACCTCGATGCAGCGCCTCACGAGGCCCACTAGTCACGGTTCTTTCAACACACCCTTCGCAACGACCGAACGGCGAAGGCCCTCGATCCCCGTATTCCCGGGGATCGAGGGCCTTGCCGTCGTGCACTTCTGCGGAGAATGGGGGATTCGAACCCCCGAGGGCTTTAACACCCAACACGCTTTCCAAGCGTGCGCCATAGGCCACTAGGCGAATTCTCCTCGGCTCAGTGAGCCACGTACGATCCTACCCTGTGTTGTGGGGTGCTCATGACCGGCCTGACCGACCGGGCGCGTCACGACGACGGAACCGTCCGCCGCGGCAGCAGAGACGCCGGCAGGAACCGAGCGCGGCGTCGGATGCGGGGGCTCGATGTCTGACGCCAGATGCGATGGACGTCCGCCACAGCCGCGGCGAGCGCCTCGCCGTCGCGATGAGCATCGCCAGCGCGCGCGTAACTCGCCTGTTCGATGGCGGCACGCAGCAGATCGAGCTCGTCGCGCGGAGCGCCGGTGGCCTTGACGATCCGATCGACGAACTCACGGGGAGTGTCCGAATCGTCGACACGGACGCCATGGTCCGTGGCGTCCGCCTGAAGCTCCGCCCACGCGGCGGCCGCGTCACCGCGGCGCGTCGCGGCCATGCGTCGCGACCGCAGAACGGTGCGCGTGGCGAACGGGGCCAGCGCGATGACAGCCGCGAGGATGATCCACCCCAGAGCGGTGAGCAGGGCACCCAGATCGAAACTCAGTCCGCCGCCCGTGGTGCCGGTGTCAGTCGGGTTCTCGATATCGGGACGCTCCGGCTGAGCGGTGGCGGTCGGCGTCGGGGCGGCAGCCGTCGGCTCGGTCGGGGTCGTCGCCGTCGGGGCCGCGGAGAGAAACCGCGTGGCTACGCCCAGGCTGGCGGTGGGCTCGAACGGAACCCAGCCGATGCCGGCGAAGTAGACCTCCGGCCAGGTGTGGAGCTGGTCCGAGGTGACCTCATACTGCACTCGCTCGTTGACGCTCGTCCCGGTTGCCTCACCGGGAAGGAAGCCGAGCGCGATCCGCGCCTGCATGCCGAGGTCGCGAGCCATCAGCGTGAACGCGGCGGCGAAGTGGACGCAGTAGCCGCTGCGCTGTGTGAGGAACGCTTCGATGGCGGCGGCGCTCGATCCGTCATAGCCGTCTTCGACCGGCGTGTCCAGCGAGTAGGAGAACTCGCTCGAGCGGAACCAGGTCTGCAGCGCCACCAGCTTGTCGTAGTCGGTCGCCGCCTCAGCAGTCACCTGCGCGGCGTACTGGTGCAGCAGAGGCGCCTCCTCCGCAGAGAGCCCCGTGCTGGCGCCGACCTGCGCCGATGCCGCGCGGATCTGCTCCAGGGAGGGAGTGGCGGTCGTGTAGGAGGCGGTGTAGGCGAGGCCGTTGATCACTTGACCGTCGGACGCGACCGTCCGGTTATCGGGATCCGCTCTCCACGATGAGTCGACACCGGTCAGATCGAAGGGCTCCGCCGGCAGCGGAAGCATCGTGGAATCGACGCCGTCGACCGCCGCTGCCAACTCATGAGTCGTGGTCGTGATCGCCGGATCGCGCGGCTCGGGGAACTGGGCGAGCCACTCCAGATCGACGCGCTCAGCTTCATCCGGCTCCCAGACGCTGCCCGTGAACGCCGACATGGTCGTGAGGCGAAGGTACGGCACCGGCCCGCCATCGGTGGTGAACGTGAGCATCCGGGTGTTGTTCGGACGTCGGAGATCTTCGCCGAGGTCGAGCGTTGCGTCGATGCGGTTGGCGCTGCCGAGGCCGAAGCCGTTCAACGACCCCGTGCCGCCGCGGGGCAGGAGCGGAGCGACGACCAAAGCCGCGACCAGCGCGATGACGACCGACGCGACGCCGGCTCCGACAACGCCGCCCGGGCGGAGACCACCGCGAAGTCGCACGCGCCGATACAGCAGCGCAGCTCCGACGGCGATGATCAGCGCGAGTGCGACCCCATCGCTGCCGTGGGGCAGGACGGCGGACGGCGCGAGCGCGAGGGCCAGGGGGATGAGAATCGCGGCGATCGTGGCGCGAAAGGTGGTGACGATGAGGTCGGCCAGCACGGTGACGAGCGCTATGGCTGAGACGAGCAAGAAGGAGAGCGTGGGATCCTCGGGCATGGGGGCGACGCCCTCCCGAATCTGCTGCACTGCGCCGCCCGCGAGCAGGTCCCAGCGACCGAACACCTCGGGTGTGGGGATCACCAGCAGGAGCGCCTCAGTCGGAGCGGCGAGCAGCGTGGCCGACCCGAGCCCGACGAGCACCTGGGCGATCAACGCACCGATCCCGCCCGTGCGCAGGACGCGCATCAGGAATCCCACGCCGAGCAGCACCGCGATCGTCAGCACCGCCTGCAGTCGCCAGGTCTCACCGGAGAAGATCCGTCCGAACGGCAGCAGGGGCAGACAGAGCAGCACGCCCAGGAGCAGCGTCGTGATCGCGTCCGAGCGGCGACGACGGGCACCCGGCGAAGAAGGCGAGCCGGGCGGCATCTCCGGCGCACGCGTGGTTGGCGCCAGGGCCTCACGGACGACCATGAGTCACCTCCGTGCCGACCGCACGCGCCCACGCCGCGCGCAGCGCCGTCGCTCCCGGTTCGCTCACCGCGCTCGTACGCCAGCCGCGAGCCGCCGCACGTTCCGCTCCCGATCCGGCGGCGCCGACAGCGAGCAAGACGGGAAGGGAGGAGCGCGCCGCGATGCTTCCCGTCGCATCCACGGCGGCGTCCACGCGTCCCGCCGTGATGAGTACGACGGGTCCGAGTTCGGCGGCCATCGGAGCCACACGCACGGCCGCGTGCACGCTCTGCAGCCGCGCGAGCACCGCCAGGGCCGAGCGGATGCCGTCCTCGTCGGCGATGTCGGCGACGAGGGTCGATCCAGACGTGTCGGTCAGCGTCACGGCGTACCCGTCGCGAACGAGCCGCACCACCACCGAGATCGCGGCGGCCAGTGCCGTCTCCAGGTCTGCCGACGCTGACCGACCCGCCCCGTGCTGGCGGACCCGGTCGATGATCACCGTGGCGCGCGGTGTGCTCTCGAACTCCTCCTGACGCACCATGAGTTCGTCCCGATGCGCCGTCGCCCTCCAATGGACCCGGCGCAGCGAGTCGCCCGGCGTGTAAGGACGCGCGATCAGGTTGTCGGCGCCTTCCACCGCTCGCGGTGACATCGCCGAGTGTGTGCCACCGCTCTCTCCCGCGGCCTCGGACAGTGAGGCGAGTTCGTGCACCTCGGGTCCGACCAGCACCGAGAACGCTTCGCCCATCGTCGGCATCCGTCGGGCGAGCCCCAGAGCGTCGACGAGTCCCACGCGCAGCGGCCCGACGCTGTGATCGCCGCGAGCGGTGCCGGTGAGTTCGTAGCGGATCGTGACGCGGTCGATGCGCTGGTCGTTCGGTGTCACGATCCCGCTCGCCCGACCCGCAAGGCCGGTCGGTACGTGCTCGCTCCAGCGCGTAAGACCGGCGGGTGCCGACCCCGCCGACCAGGTGGCCGCGATCTCGATCTTCTCGCCGACGGCCGAGACGTCGGGGAGGACCCGGTGCTGAACCGCCCCGGCGACACCGCCGAACCACAGGATCGCCAGGCTGCCCAGCACCAGCAGCACGAGCGCCACACCGGCGTAGACGACCGCATCGAGCCCGATGCGCAGGCCCACGACTGTGATCACGAGCCCGACCACGAACAGCACGGTGCCGCGGCTCGTCAACGGCCAGAACGGAGCCCGCATGTCAGCGGCGGCTCGCGATGGGCACCGCAACTCGGCGTGTGAGCCCGGACAGGACCTCGTCGATGATCTCGTCGTTGCTGGCACGACCGAGCGCCGTCCGCGTGGGAAGCAGGCGATGCGCGAACACGGGGGAGAGGAGGTCAGTGACATCGTCGGGCAGCACGAAGTCGCGGCCGTCCAGCGCTGCCCAGACCTTTGCCGCACGCACCAGCTGCAGCGTGGCGCGCGGCGAAGCACCGAGCCGAAGATCGGGGTGCACTCGGGTCGCCTGCGCCAGGCGCACCACGTACTCCTCGATGAGCGGCGACACGTGGATTCCTCGTACGAAGCGGATCATCGCCGTGATCTCGGCGGCATCGGTGACGGGACGGAGCTCGCCGAGCGGGTTGCCGGTGTCGCGCTGGCGGATCATCGCCTGCTCGGCCTGAGCGTCCGGGTAACCCATCGACAGGCGCACCAGGAATCGGTCCCGCTGCGCTTCAGGAAGTGCGTAGGTGCCGTCCATCTCGAGGGGGTTCTGCGTCGCCACCACGATGAAGGGCGCCGGCAGCGGGCGGGATAGACCGTCCACGGTCACCTGACGCTCCTCCATCGCCTCCAGCAGTGCGGACTGGGTCTTGGGCGACGCGCGGTTGATCTCGTCCGCGATCACCACATTCGCGAAGATCGCACCCGGCTTGAACTCGAACTCGCGTGTGACCGGATTGAACACCGACACGCCCGTGACGTCGCCGGGCAGCAGATCCGGGGTGAACTGGATTCGACGGACCTCGGCGTCAACGGACGCGGCCAGCGCGCGGGCTAGCATCGTCTTGCCGACGCCCGGCACGTCTTCGATCAGCAGGTGGCCTTCGGCGAACAGACACACCAGCGCGGCGTCGATTGCGGCACGCTTGCCGTCGATCACGCGCTCCACCGACTCCACGATGCTGCCCACGACCGCGGAGAAGCGATCCTGATCGACCGCAGCCCCCGCGTGGTCGGTTGCTGGCGGCGCTGCCGGAGTGGTGCCCTGATCCATCGGAATCCTCTCGTCCGCGATACCCGCTCGCGCGGGTGGGGCGGTGCCCTCGGGTATGACAACACCGTCCGGGCACACTCTAACCGGGCCAGGTGGTCAGAGGATGCGCGCGGAGCTTGTTAGACTGATGTCAGCTCTCCGCGCGGCGGTATCCAGGCCAACTCCCCCAGGACGGAAACGTAGCAAGGGTAACCGGGCTCTGCCGGGTGCGCGGAGAGTCTTTTCATGCCCGGGACATTCGTGTCGCCGGGCATTCTGCTGTGGCCGACGGTGCTCTGACGCTAGTGTGAGCCGATGCGCAGCATGGATCAGATGTTCTTCAGCCCGACCTGCAGGTCTGAAGAGCGTGTGTGGACACTCGCGATGGAACGATCATGAATGTCGAGTTCGTCTTCGGGACGGTTATCTTCCTCATCTTCCTTCACGTCAGTCCGGTTGCGCTGCTGACTCCGATGAAACTCCAGCGCGCCTTCTATTCCGCGAACGCCGCTGTATACGGCCCGCCGCCTCAAACGGAGGACGAGGTCGATGACGATGGTCAGCCGCTGACGCCGGAGGAACGGGAACGACGGCTGTTGAAGCCCGGACAGGCGCAATTCTGGGGCGTGTGTACGCTTGTCATCGCCGTCATCGGCTTTCCTCAGGTGACAGCCCAGATCGGGCTCGCCCCCGAGCACTCGGTGAACCCGTTTCTGGCAACCGCGTTGGCGTTGATCGCCGGAATGTCCGTCGCTGCCATCGGACTCCTCTGGCCTCCGACCCCCATCGTCCGCCGCAGGCTGCCATTTCTCGCAGCGCATCCCGGCGCGACCACGAGCGCGCTGCTCTTCATCTGGGCCGCAACGATCAGTGCACTCGTCGCGCACCTGTTCGGATTGTTCTGAGCCGATGCGACCGGTGGAAGACACCCTCAACCTCCACGACCTCGTGGCGCGGGTTCCGCTGGAGCGCGTGGATGCGGCGGTGCTGGTCTACGGACTGGACGCCGCATTCGTACGCATCGAGGACATCGTCGCCATCGAACAGCAGCGCGATGAGCGTGGCATCGACCTGTCGCCGCCGGAGCAGCGCCTCGCCCGGATGTACTTCGAACTGGATCGGATCGAAATCTCTTCGGCGATCCGCGAAGCCGCGGCGCTCGTCGCCACAACGTCGAAGGACGCCCATCGCCTGCCTGCACTGAATATCTCCAGCCCGCCCCGGCAGCGCCCCGCCTAGGCTGGAAGCGTGGCGAAGAGCATCTACATCACGTCAGCTGAGGGACACACCGGCAAGTCCGCGATCGCGCTGGGCGTGCTCGACCTCCTCACTCGCACCACGGCTCGCGTGGGGGTGTTCCGCCCCATCACGCGCTCGCGTGATGAGATCGACAGCGTTCTCGCGATGCTGCTCGATCACGACGGCGTCGACCTGGATGCGACCTCCGCCACCGGCGTCACCTATGACGATGTGCGGGCGGACCCGGAGGCTGCGCTGTCGCAGATCGTCGAGCGATTCAATGCGGTGAAGTCCCAGTGCGAGACGGTCGTGATCATCGGCAGCGACTACACGGATGTGGCGAGCCCCACCGAGCTCGGTTTCAACGCGCGCATCGCGGCGAATCTCGGAGCGCCCGTGCTGCTCGTGCTCGGCGGTCGCGCTCAGCTCGGACAGGGGGAGCAGCTCGGTACGACCACCGCTCGCAACGCCGCCGAGATCGCGGCTACTGCTGACATCGCGATGACAGAGCTGCGCCACAGCCGCGCTCACCTGCTCGCGGCGATCGTGAACCGCGCCGATCCCGCGCAGTCCGAAGCGATCATCGACGCGGTCTCCGCGGCCATCGTCGCTGATGGTGCCGCGCCGGGAACCCCGGTGTGGGCGATCCCCGAGGACCGCTCGCTGGTCGCACCGTCGGTGCGCGGAATCATGCAGGCGGTTGATGGACGTCTCATCCAGGGCGATCCGGAGCTGATGACCCGCGAGGTGCTCTCCGTGGTGGTCGCCGGCATGTCGATGGTCAACGTGCTGCCGCGGCTGCAGCAGGACGCGATGGTCGTGATCGCGGCAGACCGCACCGATGTGCTGCTGGCGACCCTGCTCGCCAATGCGTCCGGGACCTTCCCGTCCGTGTCGGGCATCCTCCTCAACGGGCCGTTCCCGCTTCCCGAGGAGATCACGCGCCTGCTGGATGGTCTGTCCTCATCGCTTCCGGTGATCGCGACCGACCTGGGAACGTACGACACCGCGCTGCGCGTGATGCGCACCCGCGGCCGGCTCGCCTCCGACTCCCGCCGACGCCTCGACCGAGCGCTGACACTGTTCGACACCAGCGTCGACACCGAGGTCCTCGCGCAGGCGCTCGGTGTCGCGAGCACCGATGTGGTCACGCCGCTCATGTTCCAGTACGCGTTGGTGGAGCGGGCGCGTGCCGACCGCCGCCACATCGTGCTCCCTGAGGGCGATGACGATCGCATCCTTCGCGCTGCGGCCACGCTGGAGGCGCGGGGAGTGGCGGAGCTCACCATTCTCGGCGACGAGCAGGCCGTGCGGGCACGCGCGGTGGAACTCGGCGTCGACCTGGGCGGTGCTCACATCCTCAGCCCGTTCGATCCCGAGCTCGTGAAGACGTTCGCCGAGGAGTACACGCGTCTGCGCGCGCACAAAGGAATGACTCTCGAACGCGCCGCAGACACCGTCACGGACGTCTCCTACTTCGGCACGATGATGGTCCATCTGGGACTCGCGGACGGCATGGTCTCCGGAGCCGCGCACACCACGGCACACACCATCCGTCCGGCGTTCGAGATCATCAAGACCCGTCCGGGAACCTCTGTGGTGTCCAGCGTGTTCCTGATGGCGCTCGCGGATCGCGTGCTGGTCTACGGCGACTGCGCCGTGATCCCGGACCCCACCAGCGAGCAGCTCGCGGACATCGCAATCTCCTCTGCGGCCACCGCATCGCAGTTCGGCATCTCACCGCGCGTCGCGATGCTGTCGTACTCAACGGGGGAGTCGGGATCGGGTGCCGATGTCGACAAGGTGCGCGCCGCGACCGCGCTCGTGCGTGAGCGAGCGCCGGAGCTGCTGGTGGAGGGGCCGATCCAGTACGACGCGGCTGCGGATGCGGCCGTCGCAGCGGCCAAGATGCCCGGATCCGAGGTGGCCGGACGCGCCACAGTGTTCATCTTCCCGGACCTGAACACCGGCAACAACACCTACAAGGCGGTGCAGCGCTCCGCCGGTGCGGTGGCCATGGGACCGGTGCTGCAGGGCCTCAACCGGCCGATCAACGACCTCTCGCGGGGCGCGCTGGTCGAGGACATCATCAACACCGTGGCCATCACGGCCATCCAAGCGCAGGGGATCTGACATGAGCGCAGTGCTGGTGATCAACAGCGGCTCCAGCTCGTTCAAGTACGAGCTGCTGGAGATGGACGGCGAGCGCGTTCTCGCGAGCGGCCTGGTTGAGCGCATCGGGGAGGCGACCGGCGCGATCCACCACACCGTGCATGCTCCGGCAGGCGGCATCCAGGTGGCGATGCAGAAGGCTACCTACGACCGCGACGTGCCGATTCCCGACCACACCACCGGCTTCGCTCTGATGCTCGCGGCCTTCGATGAGCACGGACCGCGGCTCTCCGAGAATCCGCCCGCGGCGGTCGGGCACCGGGTGGTGCACGGCGGTGCGCGATTCTTCGAGCCGACGGTGATCACGCCGCTGGTGGAGATCAACATCGACGATCTCTCCACGCTCGCCCCACTGCACAACCCGGGGGCCGTGGAGGGCATCGTCGCCGCGAAGCAGGCGTTCGCGGATGTGCCGCACGTCGCTGTCTTCGACACCGCTTTCCATCAGACACTGGAGCCCGCGGCCTTCACCTACGCGATCGACGCAGACGTGGCACACCGCCACCGCATCCGCCGCTACGGATTTCATGGCACCAGCCACAAGTACGTGAGCGAGACCGCCGCAGCCTTCCTCGGCCGCGACAACGCTGAGCTGAAGCAGATCGTCTTCCACCTGGGCAACGGGGCCTCCGTCACGGCGATCGACGGCGGACGCAGCGTCGACACGTCGATGGGGTTCACTCCGCTCGAGGGCCTCGTGATGGGGACGCGCTCCGGCGACCTGGACCCGGCGGTCCTCTTCCAGCTCGCGCGGCGTGCCGAGATGAGCACGGATGAGCTGGATCGGCTGTTGAACAAGCAGTCCGGGCTTCTGGGTCTCGCCGGTGTCTCGGACATGCGTGACGTACTCGAGGGGCGTGAGCGGGGTGACGAGCGGGCCAAGCTGGCCTTCGACGTGTACATCCACCGCTTGAAGCACTACCTCGGTGCCTACCTCGCGGTTCTCGGCGGAGTGGACGTGATCTCCTTCACAGCGGGCGTGGGTGAGAACGCGGCGGCCGTGCGTGCCGCCGCGCTCGCCGGTGCCGAATGGGCGGGCATCGCACTGGATCCGGAACGCAACGCCACCCGCTCCGCAGGAGCCCGCGTGATCTCCACGGATGAGTCGCAAGTGACCGTGCTCGTCGTGCCCACGAACGAAGAACTGGAGATCGCCCGTCAGACGCTGCAGGCCGTCGCGAGCTAAGGCACGCGAGGGCTCACCCGTTCGTGTGCAGTGGAACGGTTCCACACCATAACCTGGGCCGAGTGCGCGCAGGGTGCGCGTCAACCCGTCCGATTCGGAGGAGCAGTGGCCGAACTGCCCACTGGTGCAGCTGTTGATTTGACCGCCTACGACGCGGTGCTGTTTGACCTTGACGGGGTGCTGACGCCCACCGCCGAGGTGCACATGCACGCGTGGCAGAGCATGTTCGACACCCTCTTCGAGGAGTGGGACATCACGCCTCCGTACACCTCCGAGGACTACTTCCAGTACGTCGACGGCAAGAAGCGCTACGACGGCGTCGCATCGCTGCTGCGCTCCCGCGACGTCGAGGTACCGTGGGGCGACCCGTCCGACCCGGTCACCGCCGACACGGTGTGCGGCATCGGCAACCGTAAGAACGTGGTCTTCACTCGGGTGCTGCGCGAAGAGGGCATCGAGCCGTACGCCGGATCGCTTGCTCTCGTCGACGCTCTGGTGGCTCGCGGCGTCCCGCTCGCCGTGGTCTCCAGCTCCAAGAACGCCGTCGAGGTCCTCGACGCCGCGGGCATCGCCGATCGCTTCGCTGCCGTGGTCGATGGCGTGGTCGCCGAGCGTGACGGACTGCCCTCCAAGCCTGCGCCGGACGTGTTTCTCCGTGGCGCGGCCGATCTCGGTGTTGCTCCTTCTCGCGCCGTCGCCGTGGAGGACGCCATCAGCGGCGTGGAATCCGCTGCCGCAGGCGGCTTCGCACTCGTTATCGGCGTCGATCGCGGCGTCGGTGCGGACGCCCTCCGTGCCGCCGGTGCGCACGTCGTCGTCGGTGATCTGGCCGACCTCCTCACCTGAACCCCATCCGATCCCTCTCGTTCCTGAAAGCAGACATGCTCGATCGCGATCGTTTCCCTGTCGACCCCTGGCGTCTCGTCGAGACCCGTGTGAGTGCGGAGGACAAGGGCCTCACCGAGACCCTCTTCTCCGTCGGCAACGGCTATCTCGGCCTGCGCGGCAACCATCCGGAAGGACGGGACGCGCACGAGCACGGCACGTTCGTCAACGGATTCCATGAGACCTGGCCCATCCGTCACGCCGAGCAGGCGTACGGATTCGCTGAGGTCGGTCAGACCATCGTCAACGCCCCGGACGCGAAGATCATGCGCGTCTACGTCGACGATGAGCCGCTGGTGCTGGAGACGTCTGAACTGCTGGAGTACCGTCGCGAGCTCGACATGCAGGCCGGCGTCCTGCGCCGACACCTCCTCTGGCGTACGCCGGCTGGTAAGAAGGTGCGCGTCAACCTGGAGCGGCTCGTCTCGTTCACGGATCGCCACCTGACCCTGCAGCGACTGTCCGTGAGCGTCGACACCGATGCGCCGGTCGCGATCAGCAGCCAGATCGTCAACCGTCAGGACGGCGAGGACGTCTTCGGCGGTGCCGCGCCCGCTCGCGGTCACGGCACCGCGAAGTTCGACCCCCGCAAGACCGAGCGCATCAGCAACCGCGTGCTGCAGCCGCAGGAGTTCTGGGAGGACGGGGATCGTTCTGCGCTGTCGTACCGGGTGACCAACTCCGGCATGACCCTCGCCGTTGTCGCCGATCACGAGATCGCGACGGCCAACGACTACAATACACGCAGCCTGATCGAGGGCGACATCGCCAAGACGGTGTACCGGGTGCAGGCACGCGCCGGAGTTCCCATCACAGTGACGAAGACGGTCGCGTACCACTCGTCGGAGATCGCCCCCGCGCGCGAACTGGTCGACCGTGGACGTCGGACGCTCGATCGGGTGCGCGCGGATGGCGCGGACGCGGTGTTCACCGCGCAGCGCACGTTCCTCGACGCGTTCTGGAAGCGCTCCGATGTCCGCATCTCCGGTGACGACGAGGTGCAGCAGGCCGTGCGCTGGGACCTCTTCCAGCTCGCGCAGGCCGCTGCTCGGGCCGACGCGCAGGGCGTTCCCGCGAAGGGCCTCACCGGCTCCGGGTACAGCGGTCACTACTTCTGGGACACCGAGGTGTACGTCCTCCCGTTCCTCACCTACACGTCTCCCGACTGGGCTCGCAATGCCCTCCGGATGCGCGCGATGATGCTCCCGGCGGCTCGCCGGCGCGCGGCGGCGCTGAACGAGGCCGGTGCCCTGTTCCCCTGGCGCACCATCAACGGCGAAGAGGCATCGGCCTACTATGCCGCCGGTACCGCGCAGTACCACATCAACGCAGACGTCGCCTTCGCCGTGGCCAAGTACGTGCGTGCCACCGGGGACGTCGATTTCCTCCACCGTGAGGGAGCCGACATCGTCGTGGAGACCGCTCGCATGTGGTCGACCCTCGGCTTCTGGCGGGAGAACGGCGATCACACCTTCCACATCCACGGCGTGACCGGCCCCGACGAGTACACCACCGTCGTCAACGACAACCTGTTCACCAACGTGATGGCTCGCTTCAACCTCGCCTATGCGGCGAGTGTGGTGCGCGAGATGGCGGTGGCTGCACCCGAGGCGTATCGTGCGCTGGCGGATCGTGTCGGTCTGGAGCTGGGGGAGGCGGATGCCTGGCAGTCCGCCGCGGACGCGATGCACATCCCGTTCAATGAGCACCTCGGCATCCACCCGCAGGACGCGCTGTTCCTGGATCGTGAGGTGTGGGACCTCGACAACACGCCGGCGTCGCAGCGCCCGCTGCTGCTGCATTTCCACCCGCTGGTGATCTACCGGTTCCAGGTGCTGAAGCAGGCCGATGTGGTGCTGGCGCTGTTCCTGCAGGGCGACCAGTTCTCCGCCACGCAGAAGCTCGCCGACTTCGACTACTACGACCCGCTGACCACGGGTGACTCCACGCTGTCCGCGGTGGTGCAGTCGATCCTGGCGGCAGAGGTCGGCTATCGCGACCTGGCGATGGAGTACTTCCTTCACGCTCTGAACGTGGACCTTGCCGACCTGCACCACAACACGGCGGACGGCGCGCACATCGCCTCGGCCGGCGGTGTGTGGACGGCGCTTGTGTCGGGCTTCGGTGGCATGCGTGATCACGGCGGGCAGCTGTCGTTCGATCCGCGCCTGCCGGCGGCCTGGCCCGAGCTGGCGTTCCCCCTGGACTGGCATGGTTCGCAGCTGCACGTGACCGTCACGGAATCCGAGCTGCGGGTCAGCGTCGAATCCGGCGATGCGGTGGAGTTCACCGTCCGCGGCGCGTCTCACACCGCCGCGGTGGGAGCCGACGCGGTCGTGGCACTGGCGGATCAGGGCCCGGTGCTCGAGGGGCGGCCGACAATCAGCGATGTCGCGCGTGGGCGTCGAGAGGACGGCAGTTACATCACGGCGAGCATTCCGCCGACGGGCGTCATCGACGTCGCCGCGGAATAGCGGACGTGCGCGAGGGGCGGGCCACGGATGTGGTCCGCCCCTCGCGCGTATCCGCCGGTGGTGTTTGCTGCGACGGGATGCGGCGAACGCATGATCATGCGGCGAACCGATGAGGATTCTGGCGAGTCCCTCATGCATTGGGCGCATGTTCATGGTTTGGGGGTGCCGGGCGCGGGCTGAGGCTTGAGTGGGGACACCCGCCGGACTCAATGTCGGTGCCCTCCCGTAGGCTGGAGGGGTGACCACAGCCCTGTACCGCCGCTACCGTCCGGAGACGTTCGCCGAGATGATCGGGCAGTCGCAGGTCACCGATCCGCTGATGACCGCGCTGCGTGCCGATCGCATTGGCCACGCCTACCTGTTCTCGGGTCCGCGTGGATGTGGAAAGACCACGTCAGCCCGTATTCTCGCGCGCTGCTTGAACTGCGCCGCTGGCCCCACAGACACGCCCTGCGGCGTGTGCGACAGCTGCGTTGAGCTGTCGCGCAGCGGAGGCGGATCCCTCGACGTCGTCGAGATCGACGCGGCGAGCCACAACGGTGTCGACGACGCGCGCGACCTACGCGAGCGCGCCGTGTTCGCCCCGGCCCGTGACCGCTTCAAGATCTTCATCCTCGATGAGGCGCACATGGTCACGCAGCAGGGCTTCAACGCCATGCTGAAGCTGGTGGAAGAGCCTCCGCCGCACGTGAAGTTCATCTTCGCCACCACGGAGCCGGAGAAGGTGCTCGGCACCATCCGTTCGCGTACCCATCACTATCCGTTCCGACTCGTGCCGCCCGCCGCCATGCTCGACTACGTCGGCAGCCTGTGCGAGCAGGAAGGCGTGTCTGTGGAGCCCGGCGTGCTGCCGCTCGTGGTTCGCGCCGGTGGCGGATCTCCGCGAGACACCCTGTCGCTGTTGGATCAGCTCATCGCGGGATCCGAGAACGACAGCGTCTCCTATGAGCGTGCCGTCGCGCTGCTCGGCTACACGCACAGCGAGCTCTTGGACGCCGTGGTCGACGCGTTCGCCGCCGACGATGCTGCGGCCGCATTCGCCGCCGTGGACCGCGTGGTGCAGACCGGTCAGGACCCGCGACGATTCGTCGACGATCTGCTGGAGCGACTCCGCGACCTCATCATCATCGCCGCCGCGGGTGCCGGAGCCACCGCCGTTCTTCGCGGTGTTCCCGCCGACGAGCTGGAGCACATGGCGCGACAGGCGGCGGCGACCGGGGGAGCCCGTCTGTCTCGGACGGCGGACCTGGTGTCGGCCGCCCTGGACGACATGACCGGCGCCACCTCGCCGCGCCTGCATCTGGAGCTTCTCGTGGCGCGCGTGCTCGCGGGCACCGGCGCCATCGATGGTGCCGTGCCGGTGGCACCCGGTGCTCTCGCGGCGGGAGCGACGGCGCCCGCTGCGCCTGCTGCGGTGCCCGCTGCGCCTGCGGCTGGTCCGTCGGCGCCTGCTGGAGCCGCCCAGCCGGTCGGCTCTCGGGAGGCGTCAACGCCGGAAGCACCGCGTCCGGTTGCTGGGTCCTCGACGCCATCGCCCGCACTAACGACGTCCACGCATACCGGCGCCGATGCCTCGTCTGCGCCGACCGCTCAGGAGCCCCCCACGACCACGGCCGCTGAGGGGCCGAATTCCCGCGCGGCCGGGGGCGGCAATCAACCGGCAGACGAGGACGTGCGCGCAGCGTTGCCCGATGTCTCGGGCGCTGCGCCTGCGGGTGCTACTGCCGGTGAGTCGACGGACGTGTCCGACGGCGATGACACCCACCACGACACTCCGATGTTCGCGGTAGAACCCGACGCCCCGGAGGCAGAACCCACCACGACGGAGGGCTCAGCGACGCACGCAGGGGGTGGCGACGCAGGTGTGGACGACGCGCCCCAGACCGGCGCGCCGGCCGCGGCTTCCCTCGGTGCGACGTCGCTGTCGACCCCGAGCGACGCAGAGCCGCCCGCGGTCTCGACGGGTTCCCCGGCTACGACTCTCGCCGGTGCTCCGGCTCCGGTCGGCGCTCCGGCTGCGACCGACGCCGGAGCTGCGACCGACGCTCCGGCTCCCGCCGACGCTCCGGCTCCCGCCGACGCTCCGGCTCCCGCCGACGCTCCGGCCCCGGTGACTCCCTCGGTACCGCAAGCTGTCGCGGCGGACTCTGCTCCCGCACCGGCCGCGACCTCTGCTGCCGCCGATGCACCCGCCGACGCGGTCGCGCCGATCACCGTGCAACGGATGAGGGACGCTTGGCCCGAGGTGCTCCAGCGCCTCGAAGCCATCAATCGCGCGTCTTGGCTCGTTGCCAGCGACGCCCGCGTGCTGGCCTTCGAGGGCGACGTGCTCACCCTCGGCTTCCAGAGCCAGGCCGATGTCGCAGCCTTCAAGAAGCTCAACGCCGGGGCCGGTCCGAGCGAGGATCTCCGCGCGGCGATCATCGACGTGCTCGGCGTGCGGGTGAAGTACCTCGCGCGCCACGACCGAGCGGCGGCTCCGCTGCCGGGTGCGCCGGAGGCACCCGGACCCGGTTGGCGGACCGACGCACCAGCGCCTTCGATGCCCGCCGATGACGGCTGGTACCCATCCGACGAAGCACCGCCCGAAGAGGACGAGGCGCCCGAAGACACCGGGCGGCGCCCCGCTTCTCGCCCCCCTCAGACGTCGAACGCGAGCACTCCGCCCGCGGGGCGTGCACCCCGCTCGGCCCCGGCCGCCGCGGCGCCCGTCACCGACTGGGCCGTTGCCGCGATCCCCGGTGGATCCACGCCGTTGTCGGTGCCTGCCGCGGCGGAGCAGGCACCCGCGGCACCGGAACCGGAGCCCGACCCGGAGCCTGACCCGGTCGAGGAAGAACAACGGCCCACGGTCTCGTCTCGATCCATTGACATCGGTGATGGCCGCCAGCGCTACGGCGAGGCGGTCGTGCGACAGGTGCTCGGCGCCACCTTCGTCCGCGAGGAACCCTACGAGCCGCCCACGAGGTTCGCCTGATGTACGACGGAATCGTTCAAGAGCTGATCGACGAGTTCGGTCGCCTGCCGGGAATCGGGCCGAAGTCCGCGCAGCGGATCACCTTCCACATTCTGCAGACGCCGAGTTTCGACGTCTCGCGGCTGTCAGCGCTGCTCGTCGACATTCGCGAGAAGGTGCGGTTCTGCGAGGTGTGCGGCAACGTCTCGGAGCAGGACCGGTGCGCCATCTGCCGTGACCCGCGCCGCGACCAGAGCCTCATCTGCGTCGTGGAAGACGCGAAGGACGTCGCCGCGATCGAGCGCACACGCGAGTACCGCGGTCTGTATCAGGTGCTGGGCGGCGCGATCAGCCCCATCGCCGGTGTCGGTCCCGATGACCTGCGAATCTCCCAGCTGCTGTCGCGGCTCGCGGACGGCACGGTGCAAGAGGTGATCATCGCCACCAACCCGAACCTGGAAGGCGAGGCGACGGCCGCCTACCTCAGCCGCCTGCTCACCACGATGCAGATCTCGGTGACCCGACTCGCGTCCGGCCTTCCGGTCGGCGGCGACCTCGAGTACGCCGATGAAGTCACCCTGGGCCGTGCCTTCGAGGGACGCCGTGCTGTCTGACGGCGCCCCGACGACGCCGAGGGATTCTCACTGATGAGCGGGTTCACCCGTCGAGGGTGGCTGCTGTTCGCGGCGATGGGACTGCTCTGGGGAATCCCGTACCTGCTCATCAAGATCGCTGTCGATTCGTTCTCACCACCCGCCATCGTCGCTGGACGCACCCTCATCGGCGCTCTTCTGCTCCTGCCGTTCGCCGTTCGTTCCGGTGCGCTGAAACAGGCGGCGAAGAAGTGGCCGTGGGTGCTGGCATTCGGGCTCATCGAGATGGCCGGACCGTTCCTCCTGCTCGGCCACGCTGAGCAGTCGCTGCCGTCCGGTCTCACCGGACTCCTCGTCGCCACGGTGCCCCTGTTCGCGACGCTCATCGCGCTCGGAGGCGGTGACCGCACAGCGCTGCGGCCAGTGCGCGTCGTGGGCCTTCTCCTCGGGCTCGGCGGCGTCGCCCTCATCGTGCTCGGCCCGGGGGTCGGCATCAGCGAGGGCGGGCTCTTCGCGGTGGGAGAGGTGCTCCTGGTCGCGCTGCTCTACGCCATTGCGCCGTTCGTCATCGCGCGAAAGCTCGCGGACGTGCCCTCGATGGGGTCGATCTGCCTCGCCCTGATCGTTGTCGGCGTCGGCTACCTGCCGGCCGCGATCCTTACGACACACACGGTGCCGTCGATGCCGAGCGTCATCAGCCTCGTGATGCTCGGCGTCCTGTGCACCGCCGTCGCATTCCTGGTCTTCTTCGCCCTCATCGCCCAGGTCGGTCCGGTGAACGCGCCCCTGTTCACCTACATCAACCCCATCGTCGCCCTCGGGCTGGGCGTGATCATCATGGGTGAGCCGTTCGGTCCCGGTCTCCTCGTGGGAGCCCCGATCGTACTCGTCGGCTGCTGGCTCGCCGCGACCGGAGGACGGCTGCGCCCGCGTCCGGAGACGCCCGCCCCGGAAGACGCTACGCTCACGCCATGAAGCACAGCAGACATCTGGGCTCTCTCTCGTTCTGCGAGGATGGCGACGAATCCGTCGTGGATGCTGCCGTCACCATCGCCCAGCGCCCCGCTCCCGCGACACTCGTGGTCGCTGATGTCGCCGCCTTCGACGAGGCGGCAGTGCAGCGCCTTGACAGCGTGCTCGATGGCCTCGACGAACACGACACCTCGGCTCGCGAGCGCATCGCCGCCGACCTCGGCGAGGACGGCACCACGGTTGCCGAGTACTGGCGCTTCTTCCACGACGAGGTCGAGGGCTGGCAGGATCGCACACCGGGGGACTTCCTGGACGCGCTGGTCGTGGTCCGCGTCGGTATCTTCCCGGACGGTGCCTGGGCGAGGGACTCCGTGCTCAGCATCGACTACGGCATCGAAGACCCCGAGACCGATCAACTCCTGGTCGCACGCTTCCCCGATGGACAGACGCCCGTGATCAGCTGGGAGAGCTGACCGCGCGCTCTGCGTGTCGACAGGCCGTCACATGGCAGAAGCGGCATGCGCCGCCTCGTAAACTGGTGTTTCAGTGAGCAGATCGCTCAACATTCACAGGAGTTGCCCCATGGCGTTGATCGTGCAGAAGTACGGCGGATCCTCGGTCGCCGACGCGGAGAGCATCAAGCGGGTCGCCAAGCGGATCGTGGACACACGTCGTGCCGGACACGATGTCGTGGTCGCCGTGAGCGCGATGGGTGACACCACCGATGAGCTTCTCGACCTCGCGAACGCCGTGGCACCGATCGCGGCGCCGCGTGAGCTGGACATGCTGCTGAGCTCGGGCGAGCGTATCTCGATGGCACTGCTCGCCATGGCGATCCACTCGATGGGGTTCGAAGCACGCTCGTTCACGGGCAGCCAGGCCGGCATGATCACCGACGCCCATCACGGTGCGGCGCGCATCGTTGACGTCACTCCGGTGCGCCTGCGTGAGGCTCTCGACGAGGGCGCCATCGTCATCGTCGCCGGCTTCCAGGGCTTCAACCGCGACACCCGCGACATCACCACGCTCGGTCGCGGCGGATCCGACACCACGGCCGTCGCGCTCGCTGCCGCGCTCGACGCGGATGTGTGCGAGATCTACAGCGATGTCGACGGCATCTTCACCGCCGACCCGCGCGTGGTCCCGCATGCCCGCAAGCTCGACACCGTCTCCAGCGAGGAGATGCTGGAGCTCGCGGCCAACGGCGCGAAGGTGCTGTACATCCGCGCGGTCGAGTACGCGCGTCGTCATGGCGTGCTGATCCACGCCCGCTCCTCGTTCTCATCGAACGAGGGAACCTATGTTCTTGGCGAGGGCATGAAGAGCCCGCGCGCAGCTGAGGGAGATGCAATGGAAGAGCCCGTCGTCGCCGGTGTCGCCACCGATCTGAGCCAGGCCAAGGTCACCGTCGTGGGCGTTCCCGACGTGCCGGGTAAGGCCGCCGACATCTTCACCATCGTCGCCAAGTCCGGCGCCAACGTCGACATGATCGTGCAGAACGTGTCGGCCGCCAGCACCGGTCGCACCGACATCTCGTTCACGCTCCCCAAGGCCGACGCCGCCACCGCGATCCGGGCTCTGCAGGGGGAGAAGGAAAGCGTCGGGTTCGAGAACCTGCTGCACGACGACCAGATCGGCAAGCTGTCCGTCGTGGGTGCCGGCATGCGCGTCCACTCCGGCGTCTCCGCGACTCTCTTCGAAGCGCTGAGCAAGGCCGGCGTCAACATCGAGATGATCTCCACCAGCGAGATCCGCATCTCTGTCGTGCTGCGCGCGTCCGACGTCGCCTCCGCCGCTGCGGCGGTGCACACCGCGTATGGGCTGGACGCCGAGGGCGAGGCCACGGTCTACGCCGGCACCGGTCGCTGACCACAGCCACGCACGAAGGTCCGAGTCCGACGGGACTCGGACCTTCGTCATTTCCAGGTGGCGCGAAGAGCTTCCATCCCTCGGGGCCGGTTGACGTGGCCCATACACGCAACCTAGGGGGAGAAGCGCGCTCTGCTCAATGCGAACATCAGGGGCGCACCGGCGTGGCTGCGATCTCGCCCACCACCGTCGTCCACGGCTCGGCTGTCCAGGACACGACCACGCCGGCGTGCACGTACGGATCCTCCGCGGCGAACCTCCGCGCGTTCTCGAGCGCGTCGTCGCCCTGGAAGATGATCAGCCCGGTCGTCGGGACCTCACCGACCGCACCGCCGACGAGCAGTTCGCCTCGCGCCACCGCCTCCCACGCATAGGCGAGGTGAGCGGGCCGATGCGCCTCGCGCGAGGTGAGGTAGTCATCGGCATAGGTGTACTGCAGGACGGCGTGCATGTGTGCCTTTCGTCGGCGGATCACCGAGTTTCGCGCCGGGCGGCACGCGATGATCTACTGGAGGTCATGGTGACCATTGTGCCCGCAGATTTTGCCGACGTTCGTGTGATCGCGTTCCTGGAGGAGCACCTGCGCGATATGGAGCCGACCGCACCGAAGGAGAGCCGCCACGCGCTCGATCTCACCGGCCTGCAGGCTCCAGGTGTGCGTGTCTGGACGGCCCAGGACGAGGGCGCCGTGGTCGGCACCGTCGCGCTCGCGGCCCTCGAGGACGACCACGAGGAGCTGAAGAGCATGCGCTCCGCTCCGGCTCGCCGTGGTCAGGGAATCGGCCGCACGCTCTTGGAGTACGCGCTCGACGACGCCCGCAGCCGCGGCGTGCGCAGCATTTCGCTCGAGACCGGGAGCGGTGAGTTCTTCGCCGCCGCCCGGTCCCTGTACCTGCGTGCCGGTTTCGAGGAGTGCGGACCCTTCGGCAAGTACCGCCTGGATCCCCACAGCGTGTACATGACGCGCCAGCTGTGACCCACCACGTCCGCTTCGTATTGACGGTTCTCCGGGCTCCACAGTGATGAAGCACGACGCAGGCAATGCAGCTAAAATGCATGCATGTCCGTAACCATCACTGTTCGCAACGTTCCCGATGACGTGCGCGACGAACTCGCCGCGCGTGCGGCGCGGTCGGGCCACTCGCTCCAGGAGTTCCTCAGCATGGAGCTGCGTCGCATCGCCATGAGCCCCAGCGCCGCGGAGGCGGTGTTGGAGGCGCGAATGAACGCGCAGACGTATCCGGCGCTGACCATGACCGACATCGTCGCCGCCGTGAACGATGCACGACGCTGAACGTCTCGTGGTCGATGCCTCGGTGGTTGTCGCCGTGGTAGCCAGCGGGTCAGCACGTGTCATGGAGCTGGCGCGTCGGCTTGCGCAGGCGGACCTCTACGCGCCGGCGGTTCTTCCTGCGGAGATCGATAGTGCGCTACGGGGCCTCGAACTCGGCCGCAAGCTCACGAGGGTGCAGGCGGCAGCTGCTCGCCGACACGCGCATCGTCTCCCCATTGAGTTGTGGCCGTGGGAAGTGCTGGGCGAGCGGGCGTGGGAACTGCGCCACAACTGCAGCACGTACGACGGCGGCTACGTCGCCCTCGCGGAACGGATCGACGCCCGCCTGGTTACGGGTGATGCTCGCCTCATCGCTGCGCACGGCGTCCGCTGTCCCGTCGACGTCATTGAGATCTGAACCCGTCAGCGGACACTGCTAATAGTCAGGTGACAAGGGGTGATGCCGGCGGGCTGCCGCGCATCAGCGCTTGTCGGCGACCACACCGAAAGCTATCGTCGGCGCATGAGGGGTGTTCTTGCGGGCTGTGCGCTCGTGGTGCTGGTGTTGCCGCTTACCGGATGCGTGGGTGACTACATCGCGAGCGGCGAATGCGCGGATCTTGCCGACGAACTCACACCTCTCATCGAACATTCGCTGGGTGAGCGTCCCGCGCTCGACAGCACGTGGGGTGACGGCTCGATGATGCCGTGGTGCCTGATCGACTTCACCACGGCTGACGCCTATCCAGCCGACGATGGGCGCCTTGGTGCGCTGAAGTCCAAGGTCGCTGCTCAGGTGGAAGGTTGGCGGAGCGGTGTGATCGTGAAAATCCACACGGGGACCGACGCGAGTCTCGAAGTCCGGTCACCCACGGAGTATGACCGATCCGTCAGGGGCACGCGATCCTCGAACAAGGCGACGACCAAGTAGGGCGAGAGGCGCGCTTACTGGCGCTTGCGCAGCGCCTTGATCCACGCTCAACCTCAGCGAGCTCCTGCCCTGGCTGCTGCAGGATCTCAACCGACGGGTTGTTCCCGACGATCTCTCTGATCGTCGAGTTCACGATGTCGGTGCCCGGTTCAGACGGGCACCATCGTCAGTAGTCGGGAATGACCACGTCGAGCTGAGCAAAGGCGCTCGGAATGCGTCGTTCGATGCCGCGCCCGAGCTCCAACCCGGCGACGATGAGGTAGGGCGCATTGAAGTTCATGATCCTCGAGACGAACCCGCCCACCTCATCGACCACGACGGTCATCTGCATCGAGTGATCCAGCGGGTGGTGAGAGGTGATGAGGAGTGATCGGTTGCCGAGCTTCTCGACCAGGCGGGGTTGAAAAGCACCGGGGTGCTGGCCCCAGATCATCAGAGTCTCGGGGAAGACGAGCGCGAGCGGCAACAGCGGCGCGTCCACGATCGAGGTAGCGTGCGCGATGAGACTGCCGTTGTCGAACATTCTCCCGTCGCGGAACTCATGTACATCACCCGCGTCGGAGCAGGCAAACCAGTTGCCGTCGTCTTTGTCGATCTCCAGGTGCCATTGGGTGATCACCGTCGATTCCTGAACGATGACTCGGGCATGGAACCGTCGAGCCGTGAGGCGCGACATGACCTCGTTGAGGACATCCGTCGATTCGGCCCGCGTGAGCACGCGATCGAAGATCATGTGGTCGTGCCGGAGACGGGTTCGTGGTCCATGGGTTCGCAGTACCCATGGACCACGAACGGTCAGCGCCAGCCGAGGGCGGGGGCGACGTCGCGGATGATCGACTCGATCACGTGGGTGTTGTACGCCACTCCGAGCTGATTCGGCACCGTGAGCAGAAGAGTGTCTGCCGCGGCGATCGCCTCGTCCTCCGCCAGCTCTGCGATCAGCGTCTCGGGCTCTGCGGCGTAGGAGCGACCGAAGATGGCCTGGCCGGAGTCGATGTAGCCGATCTGGTCGTTCTTCTCGCGATTCAGGCCGAAGTAGCGGTGGTCTTCGGGCGTCGTGAGCGCGAAGATCGAGCGGCTCACCGAGACGCGCGGCGTGCGCTCGTGTCCCGCCTCTTTCCACGCATCGCGGAAGAGTTCGATCTGACGACGCTGCTGCACGTGGAAGGGCTCGTCCGACTCATGATCCTTCAGCGTGGAGCTCATCAGGTTCATGCCGGCGCGGGCGGCCCACTCCGCCGTGGCGTTGGAGCCGGCGCCCCACCAGATACGCTCGCGCAGACCGGGGGACTGCGGCTGGATGCCCAGCGGCCCGCCGTGCGGGTTCGGGAACATCGGGCGCGGGTTCGGCTCGGCGAAGCGCGCACCATCGATCACCTGCAGGAACACCTCGGTGTTGTGACGGGCCGCATCGGCCATGGTCATTCCTTCGGGGGCTGCGTAGCCGAAGTGCTTCCACCCGTCGATGACCTGCTCGGGTGAGCCACGGCTCACACCCAGCTGCAGTCGGCCATCGGAGATCAGATCGGCGGCTGCCGCATCCTCCGCCATGTACAGCGGATTCTCGTACCGCATGTCGATCACTCCGGTGCCGATCTCGATGGTCGAGGTCTTCGCGCCGATCGCCGCCAGCAGCGGGAACGGGGAGGCCAACTGCTGCGCGTAGTGATGCACTCGGAAGTAGGCGCCGTCCGCGCCGATCTCCTCTGCCGCGACCGCGAGATCGATCGACTGATGCAGCACGTCGGAAGCCGATCGCGTGCCGGAGTCGGGATGGTCGGTCCAGTGCCCGAACGACAGGAATCCGATGTTCTTCATGATCGATGCAACCGAATGGATCTCGGCTTCATTCCCGATCCGTCAGCTCAGTCGCGTGATGATCCGCTCGCGGCTGACGGAGCGCACGACGAGCGAGAATACGACCACGTCCACCAGGAGGAGCACGCCCGCCGCGATGACGGCGACCCAGAGATCGAACAGCATCAGACCGGTCGCCTGGCCCACGATGAGAGCCAGGACGGGCAGGATCACGAGTACCGAGAGTCCCTGGGCGCCCTGCATGGTGCTCGACCGGCCCGAGATGGCGACGATGAGCGTGATCGCGAGCACCGCCACGAGGGGGACGAGAAGGAGGATCACGACGTACCACGTCGGTGTGGGGAAGAACGCGCCGCCCATCACCGGTCCGCCAAGCACGTTCACCACGATCGTGTACAGGACGAACGACGCCCACGCGACACCGACGGACGGGATCAACGAGGCGAGCACCTTTCCGAGCACCAGTTCGCGATCGGTGAGCGGCGTGTACAGCAGACCCTCGATCGTGCGCCGCTCCTTCTCACCCACGAACGCGGATGCCGCCGTGACGGAGGCGACGAGAATCGGGATGAGGAGGAACATCGGGGCCATGAAGAACACGATCACGGCGTAGATGATCGTCTGCTGCGTGGTGAACCCCTCAGGCACGAATCCCGGCGGAAGGTTCTCGAGGAACGGGCGCACACCGTTGATGGAGGACAGCAGCACCGGGTTGCCACCGAGCACGATGATCGCCGCCGGGATGAGTACCACCAGAACAAGGGGCACGACGAGGATCGGGGCGAGCGCCTGCTTATTGCGGACCACCTCGAGGAGGTCCTTGCGGACGAGGGTCAGCACGCGCTGGCGGTTCATGCGACGACCTTTCCGGATTCGATCGCGTTGCGACGAGCATCGGCGACGGTGGCGAAGTAGAGGTCCTGGACGGTGGGTCGTTGCGGAACCGCCGCGCGAATCGGGATGCCTCCGGCGGCCAGAGTCGCAATCGCGTGCTCAGTATCCGCATCCGACGCTGACTGCACCTCGATGCCTGCGGAGGTCACCGTGGCGTCCGGAACGAGGGCGGCAGCGCGGGCAGGGTCTCCCGCCACATCGATCCGCACCGGCGTTCGCGGCCATCGCCGCGCGATCAGCTCGCTGATGTCTCCCTGCGCCACCAGGGTTCCGCCGACGAGCACGCCGACATCGGAGCAGAGGGTGTCGAGCCCCGCCAGCTGATGCGTGCAGATCACAACTGTCAGGTCGGTATCGCGCATGAGGGCGGTGAGGTCGGCGATGAGATCTTCGGTGGCCTCCGGATCCAGACCGGCCGTCGGCTCGTCGAGGAAGAGAAGCTCAGGGCGCGGGAGGAGGGCGCGTCCCACCGCCATCTTCTGGCGCATGCCCTTGCTGAAAGACCCGACGGGGGAGGAAGCCCGATCGGTGAGCGACATCATCTCCAGCACCTCGTCGGTACGCCGTCGCGCCTCGGATCCGCGCAGGCCGAAGAAGCCTCCCCACAGCTCCAGGTTCTCGCGCGCAGTGAGACTCGTGTAGAGCTCCGTGTCTGTCTGCACGCCGATGCGCTGACGGACTCGGTCGGCGGTGGCGGACGTGAGCTGTTCGCCGAAAACGGAGATCGTCCCCGCAGTCGGGGCGATGAGACCGGTGACGAGTCGGAGCGTCGTGGTCTTCCCGGCACCGTTCGGGCCGAGGAGCCCGTACGCGCGTCCCGGACGGACGTCGAGATCCAAACCGCGAACGACGGTGCGTTCGCCATACCGCTTCTCCAGCAATCGCGTGCTGACCACGGTTTCGGTCATGATCACTCCCTCCGGGTTAGTTCTAGTTTAACTATAACTAATCAAACGGCCTCGTCGATCGCGGTCACAGGAATCAGCACGGGGCCGTGTCGCGGGTAAGATCGCCCAAACGGCAACGTACGCCGAACGCTGGGCGCGTGCGGTTGCGCGCGTCCCCTATTCGAAGGACACGACATGACGCGCATCTCCGATTCCGGATACTCCGTCGCCATTGTCGGTGCCACCGGTCAGGTCGGCACCGTGATGCGCGAGATCCTCATCGAGCGTGCGTTCCCGATTCGCGAGCTGCGTCTGTTCTCCACGGCCCGCTCCGCCGGCACCGCCATCGAGTTCGGTGGACAGACCGTGATCGTCGAGGATGTCGAGACCGCGGATCCCGCCGGCGTGGAGATCGCGTTGTTCTCCGCTGGAGCCACCGGATCCCGCGCGCACGCGCCCCGCTTTGCTGAGGCCGGCGCCATCGTCATCGACAACTCCAGCGCCTGGCGGATGGACCCGGAGGTTCCCCTCGTCGTCAGCGAGGTGAACCCCGAGGCCACGGTCAACCCGCCGAAGGGCATCATCGCCAATCCCAACTGCACCACCATGGCCGCGATGCCGGTGCTGAAGCCGCTGCACGAGGCCGCCGGCCTGCAGCGCCTCATCGTCTCGACCTATCAGGCGGTCTCCGGATCGGGCCTTGCGGGTGCGCAGGAGCTCTTCGGTCAGGTCGAGGGCGTGCTCGCGCAGGGACCCGAGAAGGTGCTGAACCTCGTTCACGACGGTCGCGCCGTGGACTTCCCGCAGCCGGAGAAGTACGTCGCCCCGATCGCCTTCGACGTGCTGCCCTTCGCGGGCAACCTTGTCGAGGACGGTGACAACGAGACCGACGAGGAGAAGAAGCTCCGCAACGAGAGCCGCAAGATCCTCGGCATCCCCGATCTGCTCGTCGCGGGCACCTGCGTTCGTGTCCCCGTCTTCACCGGGCACTCGCTCTCGATCCACGCCGAGTTCACCGAGGACATCACGCCTGATCGCGCGCGCGACATCCTGGCCGCAGCCCCCGGCGTGGCGCTCGAGGAGATCCCGACGCCGCTGCTCGCCGCGGGCAATGACCCGAGCTACGTCGGTCGCATCCGCCAGGACCAGTCCGCGCCGGAGGGCAAGGGCCTCGTTCTGTTCGTCTCGAACGACAATCTGCGCAAGGGAGCGGCTCTGAACGCCGTGCAGATCGCGGAAGTGGTCGCCGGCAACCTCTCCTGATGATCGCCCTCCGGTGGGGTGGGCGCCGTTCGTCCGCCCCACCGGGATCTTCGTCGTGCGTTTCGAGGGTCAAACCCGGCCTAGACTTGTCTGGTGACCGAAACCGTAGACGTCGTCCTCATCGGCGGTGGCGTGATGAGCGCCACCCTGGGCACCTTCCTCTCGGAACTGCAGCCCGACTGGAAGATCACCGTCTTCGAGCGACTGAGCGAGGTCGCTGAGGAGAGTTCCAACGCCTGGAACAACGCCGGTACCGGACACTCCGCTCTGTGCGAGCTGAACTACATGCCGGAGGCGAAGGACGGATCGCTCGACCCGGCCAAGGCCATCAGCATCAACGAGCAGTTCCAGCAGAGCCGTCAGCTGTGGTCGAGCCTGGTGGAGCGTGGGGTGCTGCACGACCCGTCCTCGTTCATCAACACGGCCCCGCACATGACGTTCGTGCGCGGTGACAAGGATGTGGACTACCTCCGTCGTCGGTACGAGATCCTCAAGGAACAGCCCCTCTTCGAGGGCATCGAGTTCTCCACCGACTCACGTGTCATCAACAAGTGGGCGCCGCTGCTCATGCAGAAGCGTGTCGCGGGGGAGTCGTTCGCGGCAACCCGCGTGCCCAACGGAACGGACGTGGACTTCGGCGAGGTCACCCGTCAGATGTTCGCGAACCTGGTCGACAAGGGTGCCACCCTGCAGACCAACACCGAGGTGAAGAGCCTCAAGCGCATGAAGGACGGCACCTGGCGCATCAACTATCGGCGTTCGCTGGGCAAGACGCCGGGCGAGATCCGTGCGCGCTTCGTGTTCGTCGGCGCCGGAGGCTGGGCTCTCAAGCTGCTGCAGAACTCGGGGATCCCGGAGATCAAGGGTTACGGCTGCTTCCCGATCGGTGGGCAGTGGCTGATGACCAGCAACCCGGAGATCGTCGCGCAGCACCGGGCGAAGGTGTACTCGCAGGCCGCGGTCGGTGCGCCCCCGATGTCGGTGCCGCACCTGGACACTCGCGTAGTCAACGGAGAGACCAGCCTGTTGTTCGGCCCGTTCGCGACCTTCACGCCGAAATTCCTCAAGCAGGGACGCCTCACCGACATCGTCACGCAGGTGCGCTTCGGCAATCTGTTCTCGATGCTGAACGTGGCCTTCACCAACTTCAGCCTGATCAAGTACCTGGTCTCGGAGCTGGCGAAGAATCACCGCCGCAAGGTCGAGAGCCTGCGCGAGTTCATGCCCACCGCGAAGGACGCCGACTGGAAGCTGCTCCAGGCCGGTCAGCGCGCGCAGGTGATGAAGGGCGGCAAGCTTCAGTTCGGCACCGAGGTCGTCGCACACAAGGACGGCTCCATCGCCGGTCTGCTCGGTGCCTCGCCGGGTGCGTCCACCGCCGTGTCGATCATGCTCGACCTGCTGAAGACCTGCTTCCCCGACCGCATCGAGGCGTGGCAGCCCGAGCTGAAGAAGCTCATCCCCAGCTACGGCGAGAAGCTCAACGGCAACCCGAAGGCCGCCGCCGCCGAGTTCGCCGCCACGGCGGAGACCCTCCAGCTTTCGGCCTGAGGTTCAGCCGTCGCGGGTGGTCTCACCATCCGTCGACGCCGGGGCGCTGACGTGCGGCTTCTGAGACCGGTGAGCGGTGTGGTCTCAGAAGCTGTCGCTGTCGGCGCGCATCGGCGCAGTTTTTGAGACCAGCCAGGGTGGTCGTCCGCCTGTGGCGACGGGCATCTGGCGGCGGCGACGGGCATCCTGGCGATGGGGTTCCTGGCAGCGGCGGGACCAATGATGGGCATCGGGCGGCGGCTAGTAGTCTCGAACCATGCGCCTGTGGTCCCTGGCTCCGTCCATCCTCGACCGTGCGGCGCTCATCGCGTGCTGGCGCGAAGGGCTGCTGGCGCAGAAGGTGCTGGCGGGCGGAACTCGGGGCTACACTCGCCACCCGCAGCTGGAGCGTTTTCGCGACGCCGCTGACCCGGCCGCAGCGATCGGT
The DNA here is from genome assembly GCF_050990725.1 of Microbacterium gorillae. GTDB lineage: Bacteria > Actinomycetota > Actinomycetes > Actinomycetales > Microbacteriaceae > Microbacterium > Microbacterium gorillae_A. The sequence goes on along the minus strand of NZ_CP158844.1, from coordinate 3,438,863 downwards.
CATTTCCTCGGCGCGCTGCAGGTCGAGGCGACCGCGCGTGGATACCGGTTCGACGCCACGCGCATCGGCGTCGCGGATGCGGACAATCCGCTCATCCCCGTGACGGAGGGTCAGCTCGCCTACGAGCTCGAATGGCTGCGGACCAAGGTGATCGTGCGTGACCCCGAGTGGCTTCCTCGTCTGACCTCCGCGGCTGCGGCGCCCTCCTTTGTGGCGGTTCCCGGTCCGATCGAGGCCTGGGAGCGGGGCGTCCCGCTTGACGCCTCGTAGGCGCATCGCGCGACGGCCAATGTCGGTGCCCCGTGGCAGGGTGGAGTGATGAGCGAGAACACCCGCGAGGCGGCACGACGAATCCTGCGCTCCCTCGTGGGGCGGGAGGATGCGGACTTCCACAACGGGCAGTTCGAGGCGATCGAGGCCCTCGTCGACGGACACCGTCGAGCACTGGTGGTGCAGCGCACCGGATGGGGAAAGTCTGCGGTGTACTTCGTGGCCACGGCGCTGCTGCGTGAGCGCGGCGCCGGACCCACGGTGCTCGTCTCGCCGCTGCTGGCGCTGATGCGAGACCAGATCGCGGCTGCCGAGCGCAGCGGTGTTCGCGCTGTCGCCATCAACTCCACCAATGCGCACGAGTGGGCCACGGTGTCGACGGCACTGGAGAACGACGAGATCGATGTCCTCCTCGTCTCGCCGGAGCGCCTGAACAATCCCTCGTTCCGAGAGAATCAACTGCCATCGCTCGTGCGGCGCATGGGGTTGCTAGTGGTCGATGAGGCCCACTGCATCAGTGACTGGGGTCATGATTTCCGGCCCGACTATCGGCGCCTGCGCGACCTCATCGCCGAGCTCGATCCCGCCGTCCCGGTGCTCGCCACCACGGCAACGGCCAACAGTCGCGTCGTCGCCGACATCGCCGAGCAGATGGAGACCGCAGACACCGATGTGCTCACCATCCGTGGGCCACTGGCTCGGGCTTCCCTGCGGCTCGGCGTTCTGCGACTTCCTGATGCGGTCACGCGACTCGCGTGGCTCATCACCCACATCGGTGATCTCACCGGATCGGGAATCGTCTACACGCTCACGGTGGCTGCCGCGGAAGACACCGCGCGAGCCATGCGTGCCGCGGGCATCGATGCCTATGCCTACTCCGGCCAGACCCCGGTCGAAGAGCGGGAGGAGCTCGAAGAGAAGCTGCGGCGCAACGAGGTGAAGGCGCTCGTCGCCACCTCTGCGCTGGGTATGGGGTTCGATAAGCCCGACCTCGGGTTCGTCGTCCATCTCGGCGCTCCGTCGTCGCCGGTCGCGTACTACCAGCAGGTCGGTCGTGCCGGTCGTGCCACGGATCGCGCCGACGTCCTGCTGCTGCCCGGCCCGGAAGACACCGAGATCTGGGAGTACTTCGCCACCTCGTCCATGCCCGACCAGGAGCGTGCCGAGCGGGTGATCTCCACCCTCTCCGACTCTCCGATGTCGACCCCCGCGCTGGAGGCACGGGTCGACATCCGACGATCCCGACTCGAGCTGCTGCTGAAGGTGCTGGACGTCGATGGCGCGGTCCGTCGGGTCCAGGGCGGTTGGGTCGGCACGGGGCAGCCGTGGACCTACGATGCCGAACGCTATGGGCGGATCGCCGCCGCTCGTCGCTCGGAGCAGGACGCCATGCTCGCGTACGAGCGCACCACCGAGTGCCGGATGATGTTCCTCCAACGCGCGCTGGACGACGCCAGCCGCGCCCTGCGGGCGGTGCGATAACTGTGTGGGGACGTGGATCGACGCACAGGTGGCCTCGTTCGCGGCAGAGGAGGCCCGCACCGCCATGGACCGCGTCGGTGCCGTGATCGAACCGCGCGCGCAGTGGCCCACGGGCATGTCGTCGCTCGGGTTGAGCCTGTCCGGACGCATCCCAGTCGATGAGCGTTATGACGAGGGCCGCGCCCTTGCCCGACTGACCGACCTCGGGTGGGGAAACACCCTGCGGGAGATCTTCGCCGCCGGGGCAGCGGACGTACCGCTGCAGCCGGCCGTGCTCAACGCCTGTGCACGCGTGCTGGGGGAGTGGGCCTGGGCAGAGCGACCCGTCGCGGTGGTGTCCGTGCCGTCTCGCACCCGGCCACAGCTTGTCTCTTCACTCGCGCAGGGGCTCGCCGGCCTCGGTCGGCTTCCGTATCTTGGTGAGCTCGCGAGCACGGCCGTCGGTGCGCCGTCCGAGACGGGCGGCAACAGCGCGTTCCGCCTGTCGCGCGTGTGGGGCACGCTCCATGCCACGGGCCTCGACGTGCCTGCAGGACCTGTGCTGCTCGTCGACGACATCGCCGACAGCCGGTGGACGCTGCAGGCGGCGTCCTCCGCACTGCGCGCGGCAGGCGCCACCCGCGTGCTGCCGTTCACCCTCGCTCTGCGAGCCTGAGCTCCCGCGCCTGACACGTGCGCCGCTCGTGCCTGGCGTGTGAGCCGCTCGCGCCTGGCGACTGTGGGTCTCCGCTCGCACGTCCGAGGTGTGAACCGCTCGCACGCCCGAGGCTTGGGTTGCTCGCGCCACGCGCCTCACAGCTTTGTGCACGCTGTTCCGGCTGAGATCTCAACTCCCCCTCGTCGCGGGCCCGTCTTGTCCCAGGCGCGTCCGCGCCGGAGTGCAGCGGGTGTGCGCTTCGAGTGTCGGCGCAAGTCCGTAGACTCGTCCGGTGGCCAAACTCTATTTCCGATACGGCGCGATGAACTCCGGCAAGTCCACCGCTCTTCTCCAGGCCGCGTACAACTACGAGGAGCGCGGTCAGGCGGTTCTGCTGACGAAGCCGGCGATTGACACCAAGGGTGCCGGGCAGGTCGAATCCCGCCTCGGAATGACCCGCGACGTCGATTTCCTCCTGCACGCGGATGACAACGCGCGCGCCGTGGTCGGCGAGTATCGGGAGCGACACCGCGCCCAGGCGGCGGAGGCTCTGATCCCCGGCGGGGTCGCAGACATCGCGTGCGTGCTCGTGGACGAGGCGCAGTTCCTCACGCCGGCGCAGATCGATGATCTCTTCCGTATCGCCGTGCTGGACGGGATCCCGGTGCTGGCCTATGGGATTCGCAGCGACTTCCGCACGGCGGCGTTTCCCGGATCACGCCGGCTCCTGGAGATTGCCCACTCCCTCGAGGAGCTGAAGACGATCTGTCGGTGCGGCCGAAAGGCGGTTTTCAACGGCCGGGTGATCGACGGCCGGTTCGTGTTCGATGGCGACCAGGTGGCCATCGATGCCGCCACCGCCGATGTCCGTGACGAGCACTTCGTCACCTACGAGTCCCTCTGCGGCTCGTGCTACCTCGAGGAATCCGGCGGCGTCCTCACATCCTGACGCCTCCCCACCTCCCGCGAGACTTCCGTCTGTGGGTGACAATCGCCGCATTGCGCTGATTTTCGCCCACAGACGGAAGTCTCGCGGGTTATGTGGGGTGCGTTCCGCCGCGAAACTCTGGCGTTGTGTGTGGTCGGACCACAGTGATACGCTGTGGTCGGACCACAATGGCGACCGCGGGAGCGGCGTGTGAGCGATGGGGCAAGATGGGCGAGAGCGCGGGCGAGGCGGTGCCGAAGGCATGGCAGAGCGTCATCGAGCATGTCGAATCCCGATTGCTGTCGGGTGACCTCGTGCCGGGGGATCGGTTGCCCGGCGAGCGGGTGCTGTCTGTCGACCTCGGCGTCGGCCGTTCCAGCGTTCGTGAGGCGCTGCGGGTGCTCGAGGTCATGGGTCTCATCCGCACAGCCACCGGATCCGGTCCCAACGCGGGCGCGATCATCGTGGCCACGCCGGAGGGTGGGATGAGCGCGCTCATGCGCCTGCAGGTCGCGGCGAGCGGATTCCGGGTGGCGGACATCGTTCGCACCCGACTGATCCTGGAGTCCGCCGTCGCCGGCGACCTCGCTCGTATCGGAGGCGATCTCACCGCTGCTGCCGCGCTGCTGGACGCCATGGACGCCCCCGACGTCACACCCGAGGAGTTCCTCGCGCTCGACGCCGCGTTCCACCTCGCGCTCGCATCGGCCGCGGGGAACCAGGTCATCATCGCGACGATGGCTGGACTTCGCCACAGCATCGAGACGTACGTGCGCGACGGAGCCGCTCGCCTCGCGGACTGGCCCACGATGGCTGCCCGGCTCCGCGGGGAGCATCGCAACATCGTCGCGGCAATCCGCGACGGTGATCCCGACGCCGCCTCGACCCGCACGCACGATCACATCGCCGGCTACTACGCGGCGATCTCCCTCGACCCCCACAACACAGACACCGCACAGCGAGAGGAAAGCGCCTGATGGTCAAGCGCCAGTTCCCGAACCCCATCGAGCTCGCCGAGCTCATGAAGTTCAAGAAGCCCACCCTGAACCCCACCGATCGTCGCTTGGAGAAGGCGCTCACGATCGCGGACCTCCGCACCATCGCTCAGCGCCGCACCCCGCGTGCACCCTTCGACTACACCGAGGGCGCGGCCGAGGGTGAGCTGTCGCTGGCACGCGCGCGTCAGGCGTTCGAGGATGTGGAGTTCCACCCGTCGATCCTGCGCAGCGTGCCCGAGGTCGACATGACCACACACGTGCTGGGCGGGACGTCGTCGATGCCGTTCGGTATCGCACCCACTGGCTTCACGCGGATGATGCAGACCGAGGGCGAGATCGCCGGATCCGGTGCCGCGGGTGCTGCCGGCATCCCGTTCACCCTGTCGACCCTCGGCACCACCTCGATCGAGGATGTGAAGGCGAACAACCCGAACGGTCGCAACTGGTTCCAGCTCTATGTGATGCGCGACCGCGAGGTGTCCTACGACCTCGTGCGCCGGGCCGCTGCCGCCGGCTTCGACACCCTGTTCTTCACGGTCGACACCCCCGTCGCCGGCGCCCGCCTGCGCGACAAGCGCGCCGGCTTCTCGATCCCGCCCCAGTTGACGCCGGGTGTGGTCATCAACGCGATTCCGCGCCCGGCCTGGTGGATCAACTTCCTCACGACGCCGAAGCTCGAGTTCGCGTCGCTGTCGTCGACCGGCGGCACGGTCGGCGACCTGCTCAACGCCGCTATGGACCCCACGATCTCCTTCGATGATCTGGAGATCATCCGCTCGCTGTGGCCGGGCAAGATCATGGTGAAGGGCGTGCAGACCATCGAGGACGCGCTTCTGCTCGCCGACAAGGGCATCGACGGCATCGTGCTGTCGAACCACGGCGGCCGTCAGCTCGATCGTGCGCCGATCCCGTTCCACCTGCTGCCGCACGTGGTGAAGGAGCTCGGCTCCGACATGGAGATCCATGTCGACACCGGCATCATGAACGGCGCCGACATCGTGGCGTCCGTCGCGCTGGGGGCGAAGTTCACTCTCGTGGGTCGCGCGTACCTCTACGGCCTGATGGCGGGCGGGCGCCGCGGTGTGGACAAGACGATCTCGATCCTCGGCACCGAGATCGAGCGCACGATGAAGCTGCTGGAGGCGGCGAGCATCGAGGAGCTCAGCCCGAAGCACGTCACGCAGTTGTCGCGACTGCAGCCCATCGCGAAGCCGTTCGCGGACGTCGCCGAGGCGATGACCGCCCACCAGCCGCGCACGGTGCCCGCCAACAAGCCGGCCCGCTCCGTCAAGGCTTCGGCGAAGGCGGCCAAGGCTAAGGACGTGGCCGCGAGCTGACCTGCAGTTGCGAAGGGCCGGACGAGGCGTCTCGTCCGGCCCTTCGCGCGTGATGCCTGCGTCGAGTCCATGAACATGCGCCGAATCCATGAGGGAAACGCCGGTATGGTCATGGATTCGGCCGAGGCTCATGAGCTCGCCGCATTCCCCCTTCGCGATGCACCACGCCTCGCAATGCCCGTGCTTCGCGCTCGCAGTGCGCCGTGTTCGCGCCCCGGCGCTTTGCAACGCCCACGCTTTGCTGCGCTCCGCGACCCGCGACCCGCGATCCTGCGCGATCCGCGATCCGCGATCCGCGATCCGCGATCCTGCGCGCTTCGCGATCCGTGATCCTGCGCGCTTCGCGATCCGTGATCCTGCGCGCTTCGCGATCCGTGATCCTGCGCGCTTCGCGATCCGTGATCCTGCGCGCTTCGCGATCCTGCGCGCTTCGCGATCCCCGCGCTTCGCCCGTCGGACTCGCTGCCGAACCTCCGCGTGGTCCGTCGCGCTCTGGGGCCCGCGCTTGACGATGTCCCGCGCTTCGCGATTTCCCATGTTTCGCGGTCCCGCGCTTCGAAACGCGCCGGGCTTCACCAGTCGTGCTCTGCCGGGGCTCGCGCCTCGCCCGTCGGGCTTCGTGGGACCTGCGCTCGGTCCGCTCGCACTCCGGGTGCGATGCAGACCAGGGAAGGGGTGTCAGATGCGGATCGGAAGCTCCAACAGCAGCGCGTCGAGGTGCGCCGCGGTGTCCTCCCAGCCCTCGACAGGGCGCGCAGGCACGCCGAGAGTCAGCACGGGGTAGTCGTTACCACCCTCGTCGAGTCGGTCGCCGTAGAAGAGCATGTCCTCGAACGCGATGCCGGTCGCCTCGGACAGACGCGTCATCCCGTATGCCTTGTCGATCCCGATGCGGGTGATGTCGATGGAGGTGGAGCCGCCGGAGCGGACCTCGAGATCCGGCACGAGCGCGGCAACGGCGTCACGCAGCGCGGCCTTCTTGGCACCCGTGGGATCCCACGCCTTCTTGTCGGAAAGAGCGGCTCGCTGTCCGAGTGCGGAGAACGTGATCTGCGACCCTCGATCCTCGATCACATCGCCCGTGGGGTTCGACTCCCAGAGCCCGAGCCGCGCCGCCTCGGAACGCAGCGCGGTGATCGCACGGGACTTCTCATCGTCGGTGAGATAGTCGGCGTAGACGGCGGTGAAGTCCGAGCCGTCGTGTCGGAAGTACTGGGTGCCACAGGTGGGCATCAGGTGCAGACGCTCCAGGGCATGCTCGGAGCCGGCGGGAAGATAGGCGAGGACCTGGTTGCGGAACTGCTCCCACTGCCCGCCGGAGATGATCGCAACCTCCACTCGCTCAGCGAGGTCCACGAGCAGCTGCGCGATGCGCGGGTCCACAGGGGACTTCGACGGAGCGAGAGTGTCGTCGAGATCGAAGGCGACGAGCTTCGGTGCAGGCACGGCAGACAGTCCTTTGTGCGGGAAGCTACCAGTTTATCCAGCAGCTTCTGAACGCTGGCCGGACAGTCCACACGGTGAGGTGCGCGTGACCCAAACCACCGCGCCCGCCGCTCCGAGGGCGAGGAGCAGTCCGAGCGAGGTCAGCAGGATGCTCAGCCACCCGCGTTCCGGCAGCAGGAAGCCGTAGGGGACCCAACCGTCCGTGACGCCGCGCACGAGAACCACCGCGAGCCACGCCACCGGGTATGGGAGGACGAGCCAGAAGTGGCGCCATCGAATGCCGGGGTGGTCGCGGATCAGGATCCAGTCCAGGAACAGGAGCAGGGGCAACACCACGTGCAGCAGAGCGCTGACCCACGGCGGTGCGGCACCGGTTCCGGGAACGAGCACGTTGTAGATCACAGCGACCAGCATCATGCACGCAGTCGCGATGGCTCGCGCGAGCGTGAGGGGGAGTGGCGTGCGCCCTCGCAGCAGGGTCATCGCGCCGGTCGCGATCAGCACCATCGCGGTGAGCAAGCTGGTGAGGTTGGTGAAGAACCCGAAATAGTCAATGAACGAGACGCCGTGGGTCCTGGCGAGCAGCGTGAACGTGTAGGCGAGGACGCCGAGCACGAGGATGCCGAGCAGCAGCCGCGCCGTTGCTACCGTTGCCATTCGCGGCGAGTGGATCACGACTCACCGCCCGCGTCCGTGAGTTCGGCAGGGGAGGCGTGGCGGCTTGGGGCCACGAGGACGTGGCCGACCGCTGTCGGTGCTCGCACTCTTCCCCCTCCGGACGAATCGTTGCCTGCAATTATCTGCGCCTCGGATCGAGAGACGCCGATAGCCCGCGGCAGCGAGCCGTGGGAGGGTGAAACGCCGAAGGGCCGGTTCTGATGAACCGGCCCTTCGGCGATTGTGTCGGGGTGACAGGATTTGAACCTGCGGCCTCTTCGTCCCGAACGAAGCGCGCTACCAAGCTGCGCCACACCCCGTTGATGACAACTCATTCAGTCTACCTGATCGGGTGAGGTGGTCTTGACCAAAGTCACCCTTTTCGGGGCACCAGGGTGATCAGAGACGCCTCGGGGCGGCACGCGAAGCGGATTGGCGCGTAGATCGAGTGGCCGAGTCCTGCGCTCACATTGAGGGGGATCGGGCGTGTCGCCGACGGCCAGGAGCTGAGCCCGCGCGACTGCGACAGTGGGATGTCGCAGTTGGCCACCAGCGCACCCACACCGGGGATACGGATCTGACCGCCGTGGGTGTGGCCGGCGAAGATCATGTCAGCGCCTTCGGCCGCGAACGCGTCGAGTACTCGACGGTACGGAGCGTGTGTCACTCCGATCGTGAGACGCGGGAGGTCGGATTCCTGGGCGCGCAGCGCAGCCGCATGCGTCGGAAGCTCGTCGAGGCGATCCCACTGCCGATGTGCGTCGCCGGTTCCGATGATGTCGATGCGGTGGCCACGGATGTCCACTGAGGCTGCGCCGTTGTCGACGCTGTTCCAGCCGAGGCCATCCGAGAGGAACGAATCGAGACCCTCGATGTCGAGCCGCGGCGCATCCTCAATGAACTTCGACGGGCCAGAGAAGTAGCGGAACGGATTGCGCGGCGCGGGGCTGAAGACGTCGTTCGATCCGTACACGTACGCTCCCGGTACGCCCGCGAAGCCGGCGAATCCGGCACGGATGCCGCGCAGAGCATCCTCATGACCGAGGTTGTCGCCGGTGTCGATGATGAGGTCCGGTCGCAGAGAGGCGAGCGACGCGAGCCAGGCCTGCTTGCGCACCTGCCATGGCGCCATGTGCACGTCAGACACGTGCAGGATGCGAATGGGGTCGGACCCCTCCGGCAGCACCGCGACGGTGTGCTGTCGAAGCGTGTACAGGTGACGTTCGATGCCGATGCCCCACGTGAGGGCGGCGGCACCGGCGACCCCCACCGCCCCGAGGGCGGTGAGGGCCTGGCGTGCCGTGGATCGCATCAGGCTGTGATGTCCGACGTCATGGTCATCCTGTCTTACTGCAATCCTTGGCCGAGTAAGTGATGGTCACCGTGGTGTCCGTCTTCGCCTTGGTGTTGCCTGCCGGATTCGTCCCGGTGACGACACCGTTGCCGGGGGCGTTGCTATCCGTGTTGCAGATCTGCAGGAGTGACAAGAATCCCGCCTGCTGGAGAGCCGCAACGGCCTTGTTGAAGGCCTGTCCCGTCACATCAGGAACCGTGACGTTGCCCTTCGAGTTATCGGGCTTGCCCTTGCCGTTGCTCGGCGTGATGGTGACGGTGGTTCCTCCAGCTGCCTTTCCGGCGCCAGGATCCTGCGCCGTGATGGTTCCCGCGGCCTCGTCAGCATCGACCGGCGTACCGACCGCGACTTGGAATCCCGCATCTTCCAGCACCTTCGTGGCCTGGTCCGTGGTCATGCCGATGACGCTGGGGAGGTCTTTGTAGACGGTGCGGATGAGGTTCTGATCCGGTGCGGGGAAGTCTGGAGCGGGATAGAACTCATCCGCCGCCGACTGGAGATCGCGACCGAGGTAGTAGCGGATGTTGTTCAAGTACATCCCCGCCTGGTCCACCCAAGTGCTCTCAACCGGGACATCGCCGTTGTACTGTCCCACCCAGGCGACACTCGTCACCCGGGAGCTGGTCTGGATCAGCCAGGTCTGCTGAGACTGGTGCGTTCCGGTCTTTCCACCCACCATGGTGCCGTCGTAAGGGTTGCCCTGCGCTCCAGTTCCACCGCCCTCCATGACGCCGCGCAGCGCGTAGAGCGCAGTCGCAGCCACTTCAGGACGCGTCACGGGCGTTCCAGCGGGATTGATGCCGAGGTCAATCTCGGAGCCGTCGGCGTTCTGAACGCTGTCGATGAGGCGCGGCTTGTGGTAGACACCGCCGTTGGCGAGCGCTGCGTATGCGCCGCCCATTCCGAGAGGCGAGACGTTGCCTGAGCCAAGAAGGGTGAACAGCACCTTGTCGAAGTCGTAGGGCTGACCGGTATCCGGGTTCGTTCCTTCGCGCCCGTCGACGGCACCGAAGCGCTTGGCGACCTCGATGATCTCGCACACGTCAAGCTGCTCCGCCATGGCGAAGAACCCGGTGTTCAGAGAGTCTTTGGTGAACCTCAATGGCGTGCCTCGGTAGCCAGGATTGCTCGCGAAGTTCTCTGATGTGCCAGTTACGGTGTCGTCGCCACAGTGGGAGGTGAAGTTCTTGCGGTACCTGCCATCGAGTTGCTCATTCAGAGACTTTCCCTTTTCGAGCCAGTCGATCAGGGTGAAGACCTTGAAGGTCGAGCCGACCGAGAACCCTGTGCTCTGGTCGCCCCATCGATAGTCTCCAGCGAAGACAAGCGGAGTTGTCCCCGGGGTTCCGCCCACAGGGTCGTAATTGGTGTTCTGCGTCAGGCTCAGGACGCGACCGGTCGACGCTTCGATGTTCAGTCCCGACGAACCAACGAGGATCCCATCCATTGCGGCGGGAACCAGCGAGTGCATCGCGTCGTTCGCGCGCGTCTGCAGGTTCCAGTCCAGCGTGGTGTAGACCTTCAGGCCGCCGCGGTTCAGGAGGAGCTCGCGGTCCTCCTGTTCGGCGCCGAATGCGGGATCGGAGAGGATGCTCTCCTGCACCAGGGTGCAGAAGTACTCGGCGCCAGCGGCAGTGGCGCAGCCTTTCTTGAGATCCTTGATCACGGGTTCGATGGGAGCGGCGAGCGTGGCGTCGTACTCCTCCTTCGTGATCTTCCCGTCCTTGTGCATGTTGTACAGAACGGTGTCCCGACGCTCCTTCGTGCCGGCATAGCCGTTCGCGGTGCCGTTGTCCTCGTTGTCGGGAAGGTCGAGACGGTAGTAGTTCGGCGACTGCACCATGCCGGCGAGAGTCGCCGCCTGGTTGAGGTTCAGGTTGGCGGCCGAGACGCTGAAATAGCGCTGCGCGGCGGCCTCGATGCCGTAGGTCAGTCCGCCCCAGGAGGCGATGTTGAGGTAGCCGAGGAGGATCTCCTCTTTGGTGTACTGCTGCTCCAGCGTGATCGCGTAGCGCATCTCGCGGAGCTTGCGCTCCATGCCCTCGATGCCATCGACACCGGCGTTCTCGTCGACGCACTTCTTCAGCGCTTCCTCATCACCGGGAGTAGCCTCGCGTTCGCACTTCTGCAGAAGCACGTTCTTCACATACTGCTGGGTGATCGACGAGCCACCCGAGGTCTCCTTCTTCAGCGCGTTGCTGATGAGGGCTCGGGTCGTTCCCATCAAGTCGATCCCGCCGTGGGTGAAGTAGCGGTTGTCCTCGCTCGACAGCAGTGCGTCGATCATCACCGGCGCGACCTGCTCGAGTGTGACCGGGTCGCGGTTCTGCTCGTAGAACTTCGCCATCTCGACGTACTGTCCGGTTGCCGGGTCCTTGGCGTAGAACGTCGACGGCAACATGGCGGTGTCGATCTCGAGCATCGGGGGCAGCTCGTTGAACATCGAGATCGCGCCGGTGGCCGCGGTACCGCCGACGGCGATGGCGGGAGTGACGGTCGCGGTGACGAGAACACCGGCGATGGCACTGAGGCCGACGAGGCCGAGAAGGCCGCCGACGACGCCGCTGGCCGTGCGTTTGGTTCGAGGCATAGGCTAGATGCTAATGCCGCTCCCTGAGAGGACGGCCTCTCATTCGCCGCATTCGGAGCTTTCAATGACCACGTGGGAATACCTGACGACACCCCTGCTCATCCACAACACCGCAGCCATCCTCAACAACTGGGGCAAGCAGGGCTGGGAGCTGGTGCAGGTGGTGACCGGACCCGAAGGTGGTCTGGTCGGCTACTTCAAGCGCCCCGTCACCGACGCGGCACCCGCCAACACCGGCCTCGCTTCCGCAGCGCAGGCCGCCCAGCAGTTCCAGGAGTGAGCATGACCGTTTCCGCCCGTCTCGCCGAGCTCGGCATCGAGTTGCCTCCGGTCGCAGCGCCCGTTGCCGCGTATGTCCCCGCGGTTCGCCACGGTGACCTCGTCTACACGTCGGGTCAGCTGCCCATGGTCTCCGGCGCGCTTCCCGCCGTAGGCAAAGTGGGGGAGGGGCACGGGCTCGTTCCCGCCTCCGACGCACAGTCCTATGCACGTCAGGCGGCGCTGAACGCGCTCGCCGCCGCAGCCGCGATCGTTGGCGGAGTCGACAACGTCACCGGCGTGCTGAAGCTCACCGGGTTCGTGGCATCCGTCCCCGAGTTCACGGGGCAGCCGGGTGTCATCAACGGTGCCTCTGTCGTGCTCGGTGAGATCTTCGGTGACGCCGGCGTGCACGCCCGCTCCGCCGTGGGTGTTCCCGTGCTTCCCCTCGACGCGCCTGTCGAGGTCGAGGTGATCTTCACCGTCGCCTGACGTCCGGTGTGACGAACGGCCTCCGCCCGACGGGTGGAGGCCGTTCGTGTGTTCGGTGCTTTCGTCTCGCTGGTGGCGCTCAGCGCCCGGAGGCCGACGCGCGAGCTTTGTGACAGCTGGCGGGCGCGCTTTCGCGACCGCAGCGGTGGCGTTCGCTCAGCGATGCATGGAGTGGGCGGAGGTGAGCCTCGCGGCGACGATGGCGGACGTGATAGCGACGGCGGCGGTGAGCGCCGCACACGCCGCCAGCGTCGCCATGGCGGTGGGATCGCCGGTCGTGGCGAGCAGCAGAGCCGGGATCACTGTGCCGCCGGTCGCACCACACGCGACGAGGATCCCGACGACGCGCGGTGCCTGCGCGTCCGAAGCTGTGTCGAGGCCGATGCCCACCAGCGCGGCGTAGCCGGTCGCGAGCGTCGCCACCACGATCGCGATGCACACCAGTGCTACCAGAGGAGCCGCGTCGCGAACCGATGCGGCAACGCCGAGCAGCACGGTCGCGGCGATCATTCCGATGATGAAGGTGCGCCGCGGCGGATGCCCCCGGTGCACGAGCGCGGCGAAACCGAAGCGGCCGGCTGCCACCACGCCCCAGTACGCGGTGGTCGCGATCGACGCGGCGGTCGGTGACAGATCCGCCAGACGCTCGCCGAAAACGGCCGACCAGCCGGCGAACACACTCTCCACACCCACGAAGAACGCCAGAGTGATCGCGACGATCAGAAGCGTGCCACGGTGGCCGAGGCGTGTGGCGGCGATGGCGGGACGCGCATCGGGCAGAACCGAGCGCCACAGCAGCATCGCCGTGAGCAGATGAGCGACCGCGAGGATCCCGATCAGCGACAGCCGCCACGGCTCGGCGAGGGCCGCAGCGAAGAGCAGAGGAACCGTGGCGGCCACGATCGCGACCACGCCGGTGAGCCGAGCGAGGAGCCCGGCCGTTCCGACGGTCTCCGCCGCAGCACGCGCGACGAGGTTGCCTGCGGCCTCGGAGATGCCGAACCCGAGACCGCCGATCGCGGCCGCGATGACGAACCCCACGGCGCCCGGCGCGATCGGCACCGCGATGAGCGCCGCTGCTTGGACGGTGGATCCGATCGCCGCCATTGCTGTCGGACGCAGGCGCGCGCCGATGGCAGTGGTCACGAGCACACCGATCAAGAGCCCGAAGAACAGCATCGGCGCGGCGAGCAGCACGAGTTCGCCGTCCGTTGCGGCCCGAGAAGGAATGAGCGCCGGGAAGGTGGCCGTGGTGATGCCGAGTCCGGCGAAGGCCAGATAGACAGCTGCGCGGGCGTTCATCTCAGCGGCTTCGCATGCGCTGGATCGCGTCGTACGTGGAGTGCAGCGCGCTCATCGATGCGTCGTATTCGGAGCTCGCCACGCCGATGAAGAGACAGTCGACCACCATGAGCTGAGCGATGCGACTTCCCAGCGCTCCGGAGCGGAACCCGGTCTCTCGCGCCGCGGTGGTGAGGACGATGTCCGCCTGCTGAGCGAGTGGGGAGCCGGCGTGGTTCGTGATGGCGATGGTCGCCGCACCGCGGGCTCGAGCCAGAGAGAGGTACTCGACCGTATCGCTGGTGTTTCCGGAGTGGGACACCGCGATCGCGACGCTTCGGGCGTCGTACGTGGCCGCGGATGTCCACGCGGCGTGCGCGTCGTTCCACGACAGAGCGGTGCGGCCGATGCGGTTGAGCTTCTGTTGCAGGTCCAGTCCGATGAAGGCGCTGGCTCCGAGTCCGAACACGTCCACGCGTGGCGCGCGTGACACGATCTCCACCGCGCGCGCGAGCTCCGTCGTATCCAGAGTGCGCGCGGTGTCGGCGATGGAGAGCGTCTCCGCCAGCGACACCTTGGCCACGATGTCGTCCATGCTGTCGTCGCGCTCGATGTCGCCGCGGGCCTCGGTCAGCCGCTCGGCCATGAGGCGCTCACTGACGCTGGCGGCGAGGACGTCGGCGCGCAGCTGCTTCATGTGCGCGTAGCCGAGACGCTGCACGAAGCGCATCACCGACGTGGTGGATGTGTCACACGCCGTGGCGATCAGACCGACCGACGTCTCCGCCGCAGTGAGGGGGTCGCCCAGGAAGAAGTCGGCGATCCGTTTTTCCGTGGGGCGAAGCTCGGGCATCATCGCCCGCATGCGGACGAGGACGGTGGTCGCGCTCGCATCATCGCGGGCGGTCGTTGGGCTCATCGGAACTCCTCTTTCCGGCTTGACACTACCGTGCATGGAAAAAAGTTTCATCTGCGAACGTTCTGGTGTACTTTTGTGCCAATCGAGATCACCGATGCTCTCCTCGGCGGCACAGCACCCATCGTCAGGCGAGGCATCTGAAGAGGAGTCCTCATGAACGCAGGATCGCGCAGGATGCGCGTCACCCTCGCCACGACCGGCCTCGTGGCCGCACTGGCGCTGGTCGTCACCGGCTGCACCTCCGGTGGTGGCAACACGTCGCCGAGCTCGGCGCCCGAGGGCAGCGGTGCCGCCGCGGCCGGCGGTGCCCTCGTTATCGGCGTGACCAGCGACCCCGACACCCTGGACCCGTGGAAGGCCACGCAGTTCCAGGCCGTCAACGTGCTGCAGAACCTGTACGGCACGCTCACCGAGTTCGACGCCGACCTGAACGTGGTTCCCGGGCTCGCCGAGAAGTGGGACGTCTCCGAAGACGGCCTCACCGTCACGTTCACGCTCCGCAGCGGCGTCACGTTCGCCGACGGCAGCGCGTTCGACTCCGCCGACGTGAAGCACTCGCTCGAGGCCATCATGAACCCGGACACGGCTGCGGTCTCGGCCGCATCGCTCGCCTCGGTAGCATCCGTCGCCGCACCGGACGAGAGCACCGTTGTCCTCACGATGAAGTCGCCGGACGCGGCGCTGTTCGCCAACCTCGCCGTCGTGAACATGGCGATGCTCTCCAGCGACGACGCTGAGTCGTCTCTGGAGACCAAGCCCAACGGCACCGGTGCCTTCAGCTTCGACAGCCGCACCCCGAGCCAGTCGATCACGCTCAAGCGCAACGAGTCCTACTGGGGCGACAAGGCGATCCTCGACTCGGTCGAGTTCCGCGTCATCCCCGACGAGTCCTCCATCGTGTCCGCGATGCAATCCGGCAACGTGCAGTTCGCTGTGTTCAACGACCCGCTGGTGGCGCAGACCGCCGAGACCGGCACCATCTCGGTCGCGAAGACGCCGCAGCTGAGCTACCACGCGCTGCAGCTGAACGCCCACAAGGACGCCGTCTCCGACGTCAACGTCCGCCTGGCCATCCAGTGCGCCGTGGACCGTCAGCAGGTGCTGGACACGGCGGCACTGGGCGAGGGCGAGGTGACCGGCCCGATCACATCGCCGGCCTACCGTTCCGACCCCGATGCGCGTCCCTGCCCCACCCGTGACCTGGACAAGGCCAAGGAATACCTCGCGAAGGCAGGCAAGGCGGGCGGCGTCGAGCTGACCACGATCGTGTCCCAGGGCGAGTACGCAACGTCCGTCAACGAAGCACAGAACCTCAAGTCGCAGCTGGCCGAGGCCGGCATCACGCTGAAGCTGGACGTTCTGGAGTCGGGCGCGTACGTCGAGCGGTGGAAGGCCGGCGACTTCGACGCCGCTGTCGCGCTCAACGGCGGTCGTCCGGACCCGGACGGCATGTACTCGCGCTACTTCACCAGCACGGGAAACCTGAACCAGGTGGCCGGCTACAGCTCGCCCGAGCTGGACAAGCTGTTCGCGGACGGCAAGGCCACGAGCGACCCCGCCGAGCGCAAGAAGATCTACGAGCAGGTCTCCGATGAGCTGGAGAACAACGCCGCGTGGATCTGGATGTTCACGAGCTACACCTACACCGCCACCACGTCGAACGTGACCGGCTTCACCCCGATGGCCAACGGCTCGCTGCAGTCGCTGCGCACCACCGGTCTGAACTGATCCGACGTGCGGGGCGGGCATCACGCCCGCCCCGCACGTTCGCCTGAATCCACGGGAGCTGATCCATGCTGAGATCGATCCTCCGCAACGTCTGGCTGCGGAAAATCCTCGCCGCGATCGGCACGCTGTTCGGCGTCGCCGTCTTCGTGTTCGTGATGCTGCGCGCCATCCCCGGCGACCAGATCACCGCGAGCCTGGGCACAGAGGGAGCGTCGCTGACGCCGGAGCAGCGGCAGGCGCTGGAGGCCTATTACGGCATCGACCAGCCCCTGATCGTGCAGTTCTTCTCGTGGCTCGGCAACATCTTCGTCGGGAACCTCGGTTTCTCATCCCGCGCGCAGACAAGCGTCGCCGACCTCACCGCGGCCTCGCTGCCGGTGACGATCGAGCTGGCGATCCTCTCGATCGTGCTCGCGCTGGTGATCGGGATCCCGCTCGGCATGCTGTCCGCCTCCAAGCCTGACTCCCCGCGAGATGCGGTGGGCCAGGTCGTCGGTCTCGCGGGTCTCTCGATCCCGGCCTTCCTTCTCGGGACGGCCCTGCTCGCCGTCTTCGCGGCGTCCTTCGGCTACAACCCGAACGGTCAGGGATACGCCCCGCTGTGGGTGAACCCGGGCCTCAACCTCCAACAGATGCTGATGCCCGCTTTCGTGCTCGCCTTCGGCATCGCGGCACCGATCATGCGGACCACCCGTACGGCGGTGCTGGAGGTGCGCTCCAACGACTTCATCCGCACGGCGCGTGCCAAGGGCGTGCCCGCGCGCCGCCTGCAGTTCACCCACGTTCTTGGAAACGCCCTCGTGCCGATCGTGACGATGACCGGCCTCCAGTTCGGCTATCTCCTCGGCGGTGCCGTCGTGGTGGAGCAGATCTTCTCCCTCCCCGGGATCGGCCGTCAGGTGCTGCTGGGCATCCAGCAGAAGGAATACGCGCTGGTGCAATCCACGGTGCTGATCATCGCGCTGTCCTTCGTGATCGTGAACCTGCTGACCGACCTTCTCTACCGGATCATCGACCCCCGGGTGCGTGCATCATGAGCGACCTCTCCACCACCGCGATCGCCCCCGGCGGCGGTCAGCTGCGCGAACGTGTTCGGCTGCTGCTGCGCAGCCGCTCCGGTCTCATCGGTCTGATCCTCGTCATCCTCCTCACGCTGCTGAGCCTCGCGTCCGCGTTCGGGTGGCTCCCGTACGACCCGCTGGCGCAGGATCCGCCCTCGCGGCTGCAGCCGCCGAGCGGTGCGCACTGGTTCGGCACCGATCAGTTCGGACGCGACGTGTTCGTGCGCGTGGCCGCGGGCGTCGCCAACTCCGGTCTGATCGCCGTGGTCGCCGTCGCGTTCGCCACCGTCGTCGGAACCCTCGCGGGTGTGTTCGCGGGGTTCTACCGCGGCATCTCCGACGGCGTCGTGACGGCCATCACCAACATCCTGTTCGCCTTCCCGCCGCTGCTGCTGGCCCTGGCGCTGGCATCCGTGTTCGAGCGCAACTGGTTCACGATCGCGGTGGCCATCGCCATCGTGTACGTGCCGATCTTCATCCGCGTGACGCGCGGACCCGTGCTCACGCTGCGCGAGGTGGAGTACGTGAAGGCTGCCAAGAGCACGGGGCAGTCCAGCATCGCGACGGTGTTCCGCCACGTGATCCCCAACCTCACGTCGATCATCATCGTTCAGGTCACGCTCTCGCTGTCGTGGGCGGTACTCACGGAGGCTGCGCTGAGCTTCCTCGGTCTCGGTGCCCCGCCGCCCGCTCCCTCGCTCGGATCGATGATCTTCGAAGCACGCACGCTGATCATGGTGGCGCCGTGGACGATGATCGCCCCCGGCATCGTGGTGGTGCTGCTGGTCGTCGGCCTGAACCTGCTGGGCGACGGACTGCGTGACAGCCTCGATCCTCGCAATCGCGGCAAGCGATGACCCGAAACCCCCGAACCGCCCGAACGGCGGCCCCGTCCCTGCAGAACCGGCGCCATGCGTCGGAGGAGGAGCACTGATGCGCATTCTTGGACTGATCTCCGGTACGTCCCACGATGGGATCGATGCCGCGATCGTCGACTTCCAGGAGAGTGACGGCCACCTCGTCGGTCGCGTCGTGCACACCGCCGAGACCCCGTACGAGCCGGCGCTACGGCAGCGCATCATCGACGCCCTCCCGCCACACCCCACCACCTTCGCCGAGATGTGCGAGCTGGACACCCTCGTGGGGCAGGCGTTCGCAGACGCAGCGGCGGCCTCGATCACCGCGGCCGGTGCGGTCGATGCGATCTGCTCTCACGGGCAGACCGTGTTCCACTGGGTGGAGGACGGGCATGCGCGCGGAACTCTCCAGATCGGCCAGCCCGCCTGGATCGCCGAGTTGACCGGGGCACCCGTGATCTCGGACGTACGCATCCGCGACATCACCGCGGGCGGACATGGTGCCCCGCTGGTCTCGTTCCTGGATGAGCTGCTGCTGCGGGGCCGTGGCACCGCGGCGGCGCTCAACATGGGCGGCATCTCCAACGTCACCGTCATCCGTGACGGCTCGGTGGTGGCGTACGACATCGGTCCTGCCGGTGCCCTCATCGATGCCGTGGTCACCGATCTCGGCCTCAATCCGCTCGGGTTCGACGCCGACGGCGCGATTGCTCGCTCGGGCACCGTCGACGACGAGCTGCTGGCGTCGTTCCTCGCGGAGCCGTACTACGCACAGTCGGCGCCGAAGAGCACGGGCAAGGAGCTGTTCCACCTCCCGTACGTCCACCAGCATGTCGCGGCACTCGGTCGTGAGGTCGCCCCCGCTGATCTGATCGCGACCCTGACCGAGCTCACGGTTCGCACGATCGTGGACGACGTTCGCCGTGCGGACGTCGGCTATCTCGCCGCGTCCGGTGGAGGCGTGCGCAACCCCGTGATCCTCGAGGGGCTGCGCGCCGGCCTTCCCGACACGGAGGTGGTACTGGCGGACGAACTGGGAGCACCCGCTGATGCCAAGGAGGCGATTCTCCTTTCGCTCATCGGCTGGTGCACCCTGCACGCCGTTCCCGCGATCGTCCCCGGTGGTACCGGCGCTCGCGAACCCCGCGTGCTCGGGACGATCACACCCGGTGCCGGGCCGCTGCGGCTTCCCGCGCCCGTGCCCGTGCTGCGAGACCTGCGCCTGGAATCCGCATGACGACCATCACCCTCCGTCCCGCCGTCGCCGACGACCACGCGGCGATCACCGCGCTGTTTCTGCGCTGCTTCCGCGAGAGCTATCGCGGAATCCTCGCCGACGAGACGATCGCGGCGATGACGGACGAGCGCGCCGCCGCCCTGTGGCGGCGCGTGCTCGATGCGGCGGAGGGTGCGAGTCTGGTGGCCGTGCGTGACGCATCCGTTGTGGGCGTGACGCGCTGGTCGGCCGGCGATGTCCACTCGCTGTACGTCGACCCCGACATCCACGGAGCGGGCATCGGATCGATGCTGCTGGACGCGGCGGTCGCGCGCATTGCCGAAGCGGGCTTCGAGCGCGCACACCTCTGGGTGTTCGCTGACAACGCGCCCTCGGTCGCTTTCTACCGTTCGCGGGGGTGGGTGCCGACCGGTACCACGCGCGTGGAGGAGGAGTTCGGCAGCACCGAGCAGCAGATGGAGAAGGTGATCGGATGATCACGAAGCTCCTCGTTCACCGTCGTCGGCTCGCGCTGGCGCAGCCGTTCGTCACCGCCGTGCGGCGCGCGGATCACCTCGATGTGACCCTCGTCGAGGCGCGCGACGATGCCGGACGGTCGGGCTGGGGCGAAGCAGCCGTGAGCTGGCGGGTGACGGGGGAGAGTCCCGAATCGGTGACGGCCGTGGTCGCGGGGCCGCTCGCCGACGCCGTGGTGGGACGCGATCCCGCGGATCCGGATCTGCCGGGCATGATCGCGGGGGCCGTCTGGGGGAATGCCGCGGCGCGCAGTGCGGTGGAATGCGCCGTGCTGGACTTGGCCGCCCAGCGCGCAGGCCGCTCGTTCGCCGCTGGGCTCGGAGCTGCATCCTCGTCAGTCCGAACCGACATGACCCTGTCCGCCGCGTCCGTGGCCGAGACGGAAGCCGCCGCGGTCTCCGCCGTCGAGCGGGGGTTCGGCACGATCAAACTGAAAGTGAATGCGGCGAGCGACCTGGTCCCGCTGCTGCGGACGGTCCGAGCAGCCGTGGGCGACGATATCAGCATCCGCATCGATGCGAACCAGGCCTGGAGCGTCGCGGACGCGGTGGGTCGGCTGCATGCCGTGGAGCGCGCGGGCATCGCCATCGAGCTGGTGGAGCAGCCCGTCGCCGCCGCGGATATCGCCGGACTCGCCACCGTGCGATCGCGGGTGGGAATCCCGGTTCTGGCCGACGAGGCGATCCGCACGGACGATGATCTGGATCGGATTCTCGCCTTCGGTGCCGCCAATGCGGTCAATCTCAAGCTGGCCAAGAGCGGGGGTCCCACCGCGACGCTACGCCTCGCCACGCGGGCCAGCGATGCCGGTGTCAGTGTCTTCGTCGGCTGCATGCTCGAGAGCGCAGTGGGCGTTGCCGCCGCTGCTGCGGTGGCGGGCGCGTGCGCGCCAAACCGCGTCCACGATCTCGATGGCGGGCTGTGGTTGCACGGATCACCCGTGGTCGGTGGGGCGCGCTACGAGCGGGACCGCATCCTGCTGAGCGAGCGTGATGGGCTCGGGATCGAGACCATCACGGAGGAGACGATATGAGTACCACCGCAGCCGTCGCCCAGATCCTGACCGGGGCGAATCCGCCCACCGGCGTTGTCGTGGGCACGTCCATCGCCGGTGTCGTCGACGTCGCTGCCGGGGGTGTCGACGGGGCTGGAGGCACCGTCACGCCGCTGTCACGCTTCGACGTGGCGTCGGTGACGAAGGTCGCCGCGACGACCTCGGCACTCATGCGCCTGGTCTCGCAGGGCGAGCTCGACATCGATGTCGCGGCGGGAAGCATCCTCCCGGAGGTGCGCAGCGCGGCCGACGCGAGCGTCCGCGATCTCCTCACTCACCGAGCAGGGCTCTGGGAATGGCAGCCGCTCTACTTCACTCCCGATCCGTGGGCGACGGTGTGCGAGCTGGCGCTGCGCTATGAGCCCGGTTCGGGCAGGCACTACTCGGACCTCGGCTTCATGATCCTCGGCCGGATCGTGTCGGCAGTCGCCGGCGCGCCCCTCGAAGAGGCCGTGCGAGCGCTCGTGACCGAGCCGCTGGGGCTGTCCTCGACCGGATACGGTCCGGTCGAGGATGCGGTGGTGAGCGGTCATGGGGATGCGACCGAGCAGCGCATGGTCCGCACCGGGGAGCCGTATCCCGTCCTGCTCGCCGACCCGGGCTTCACCTGGCGCGAGGCGGACATCCGTGGCACCGTCAACGACGGAAACGCTGCCCACGCCTTCGGTGGCGTGTCCGGCCACGCCGGCCTGTTCACCACGGTGGCGGATCTGCTCACACTCGGCCGCGCCCTGCTCTGCGACGACTTCGTCGCAGAGCAGGTCTCCCAAGAGTTCTTCGCGGAGGGGCCGGATCACGGCCAGGCGCTCGGCTGGCGGACGGGCCGAGTGCGGCGGGACGGCACGGTTCACCGCATCATCTGGCATCCCGGCTTCACCGGATGCGCGTTCGGGGTGCTTCCCGACGCCGACACCGCGGTGGCTGTGCTCAGCAACCGCCTCCTTGCGGCCGAGCCGCGAACCACCGACTCCATCTGGACCGACGCGCTTCGTGCGGTCCCGAACCTCACCTGGGAGAGCACATCATGAGCACGGAACCCGTTCTGCGCATCGAGAACCTCTCGATCGCCTTCCGCTCCGGATCCGAGACCGTCACCGCGGTCAAGGGCGTCTCGATCGACGTCGCCGCGGGCGAGACGGTCGCTGTCGTCGGTGAATCCGGCTCCGGGAAGTCGACGACCGCGGCCGCGATCAACCGACTGCTTCCCGAGAACGGGCGCATCACCGGAGGCAGCGTCCGCTTCGACGGGCGCGAGATCACCGAGCTCAGCGAGCATCAGATGGTGAGCCTGCGTGGTGCCGGGATCGGTCTCGTGCCACAGGACCCGATGTCCAACCTCAATCCACTGATGCGCGTGGGCGACCAGATCGGCGAGGCGCTCGAGGTGCACGGACTCACCAAGGGGGAGAAGACCACCGAGCGCGTCATCGAGCTGCTCGACATGGTCGGCATCCCCGACGCACGAAACCGCGCGCGTCAGTACCCGCACGAGTTCTCCGGCGGTATGCGCCAGCGTGTGCTGATCGCCATGGGCCTGGCGTGCCGTCCGCGCTTGCTCATCGCGGACGAACCCACCTCCGCGCTCGACGTCACCGTGCAGCGGCGCATCCTCGATCAGCTGGACACGCTGACCGACGAGCTGGGCACCGCGGTGTTTCTCATCACCCACGACCTCGCGCTCGCGGCCGAGCGCGCCGATCGCATCGTCGTGATGTTCCGCGGCGACGTCGTGGAGACGGGCACCAGCGAGGAGGTGCTGCGCAACCCGCAGCACGAGTACACGAAACAGCTCATCGCCGCGGCTCCCAGCCTGTCCAGCCGACGGGAACCGCTGCCGGAGCGATCGGCCACTTCCTCCGAGCCGCTCGTTATCGTCTCCGACCTCACGAAGGTGTTCTCGCTGCGAAACCCCGTGGCCGGCGGCCCGACGACGTTCACCGCCGTCGACGGCGTGAGCTTCGAGATCCCACGCGGGCGCACAGTATCCATCGTGGGGGAGTCCGGTTCGGGCAAGTCGACCACCGCCAACATGGTGCTGGGACTCGAGGATGTCACCAGCGGCACCATCACGATCGACGGCATCGACATCGCCAGCGCGCGGCGTCGGCAGATGTTCGCGCTGCGCCGGCGGATCCAGCCGGTGTTCCAGAACCCGTTCGCCTCCCTCGATCCGCGATACACGGTGCAGCAGAGCATCGAGGAGCCGATGGCGGTGCATCGGGTCGGCACGGCCGCATCGCGCCGCGCGCGCGTCGCGGAGCTGCTCGACAGCGTGGCGCTGCCCTCCGCGATGGCGTCTCGGCTGCCGCACGAGCTGTCCGGTGGTCAGCGTCAGCGCGTCGCGATCGCCCGGGCCCTCGCTCTGGAGCCGGAGCTGGTCGTGCTCGACGAGGCGGTCTCAGCGCTCGACGTGCTGGTGCAGGCACAGATCCTCGATCTGCTCGCCGACCTGCAGCAGCGTCTCGGACTCAGCTACCTCTTCATCAGCCACGACCTCGCGGTGGTCCGCATGATCTCCGACCATGTGCACGTGATGCAGCGCGGGCGGATCGTGGAGAGCGGAACGCCGGAGCAGATCTTCGACGCGCCGCAGCACGAGTACACACGGGAGCTGCTGGCGGCCATCCCCGGAGCGGAGCTCGGACTCGCCTGAAACGGAACGAGCCCCGTCGCACCCTCGGGTACGACGGGGCTCGTTCCGTGTTCCGTCAGCGGGTGGCGCGACGCCCCCGTCGCAGTGCGGGTGCACACAACGTCAGCGCGCCCAGTAGCAGCAGACCGACGCCGATCGCGGGTGCGGATGACTGCTCGACACCGGTGGTGGGCAGCGCGGTTCGGCCCACCGTCGCGTCGGAGACCAGGGTGACACCGAGGTCCGCGAAGTCGAGGATGAGGTGGTGCTCACCCGCCGGAACCCGGCTCAGATCGAATGAGCCGGTGACAGCGCCCCGATCCCACTGCAGCGTTCCGATGCCGACCGGCTCCGAACGCATCGTGCCGATGAGCTTCGAGCGTGCATCCTCCATCTTCTTTGTGATGTCGGCCATGAGGTCGGCGGACTCGTTGCGCTTGTTCGTCAGCTCCTGCAGACGCAGGGCGTCCATCTGCTGCAGGCTCGCAGCGGCATCGACCTTCTTCTTCACGGCGGAGATCAGCTCGCTGAGCTTCGATGCGCGATCCGCGGGAGCGGCGTGCAGGAACGGGTCGTCGACCGCGGCGGCGCGCGCAGCCTCGACCACGGCCGCGAAGGCCTCGTCGGTGTTAGCGGCGTTGAATCCGTTCGCGGCAGACAGCAGCGCCTGGTAGGCGGTGATCAGCGTGTTCTGATCCTGGATCGCCCGAATCTGCGCGAGCAGCTGAGCGTCGGTCGTCGACGTGCGGGAGTCGGCGACCGCGCGCAACATGGCCTCGAGGTCCATGGCGACGACGGGCTGCTGGCCGAGATTCACGTCGGGAAGCAGCGGGATGACCGGGGTGAAGATGGGCGACAGAGTGACGGGAGACATACCGGGCTGCCAGGCGACACCGAGCACCTGACCCACATCGCCGAACACGACGGTGGGCTGTTGCGTCTGCAGCCCACGAAGGATCTCGAGGAGCATCGTGCTGCTGGGAGCGGTGAACACATCGGAGATGTTCACAGCACCGGGAACGCTGAGCGTCGGGGACCCGGGCGGAAATGAGGTGGGCGTCGGGGTCGGCGTCGCTGTCGGTGTTGCTGTCGGCTCTGGGGTTCCGGTGGGTTCGGGCGTTGCCGTGGGCTCAACCGTGGGTTCCGGTGTCGCGGTGGGTTCCGGTGTTGGGGTGGGTTCCGGTGTTGGGGTGGGTTCCGGAGTTGCGGTGGGCTCGACCGTCGGTTCCGGTGTTGGGGTGGGAGTCGGTTCCGGCGTTGCAGTCGGTTCCGGCGTTGCGGTCGGTTCCGGCGTTGGAGTGGGCTCCGGGGTCGCTGTCGGTTCCGGAGTGGAGGTGGGCTCCGGAGTGGGGGTGGGCTCCGGAGTGGCAGTCGGTTCCGGTGTTGCGGTCGGTTCCGGGGTCGCCGTCGGTTCCGGCGTCGGAGTCGGCTCTGGCGTCGGCGTCACCGTGGGCTCTGGCGTGCTCGTGGGCTCGGGCGCTGTCGGTGTCGGAGTCGGCTCGGGTGTCGTCATCGACACCAGCGCGAACGAACGCTCCACCTGAAGGGGGGAGCCGAGATCCCGGGGGAGCGCGAATGCGCTGTTCACCGACGGCTGCTCTTCCGCAAGGAGGTATCCCGCCGGCGGCTCGAAGGTCAGCCGATAGTCGTCATCGCTGCTCGTCGGCAGGGCACCGGTCTGGAACGAGCCGTCGGGCTGGACCGGAATCCGCTGCACGACGATGTCCTGGCTGCGAACCGCGAGCGACGCGCCCGCGAAATCGCTGAGGTAGCCGTCGGCCGTCGACGCGGTGAGCCATCCGGCCACGGTGTTGTACTGGCCCCAGAAGAGGAGGTCGGCGGAGGCATCGTCGCTCAGGAAGAACTCGGTGCGCACCGTCGTCTGTTCCAGATCACCGCGCGCGCCCGGCCAGGTCGCCTCGGCGATGTAGCTCGTGGGCTCGCCGGTCACTGCCAGACTCACCTCGCCGGTCGGGCCGGTGATCCCGCTGACGAGAGCGGTTCCGTCGCCCTCGGAGCGCTGGACATTCACGCGCACGCCCGCGAGTGGTGCCTCGGAGGAGCCATCAGCGATGAAGACGTGGACGTCCACGATGGAGGTGGGATCGGCGGCGGCGGGAAGTCCCGTCAACATCAGCCCGACGGTGGCCAGAACGGCACCACCGAACCGCGCGGCGCGGAGGTTGCGACGTGAGGGGACGGGTGAGGACAGGCCGCGGGGACGGCGAGAGAACATGATGCGCCTTTCGGGGGAGGGGAGGTGAAGCATCAGTCGGGTTGAAGGTAAGTATGTATGATGCCTAACCCCCGTCACAAGAGATGCCGACGCCCGGCCCGGGGCTCACGCACGGCGTGAAGCGCGGTGATCGCCGTCCGCTGCCGCGCAAGACCACCCCGGCCGCGCCCACGCCCCGCGCACGGACGAAGGCCCGGCCGTTCCGGAGCAGGAACGGTCGGGCCTTCGCGTCTGGATCGTGACTACTTGACCTGCTTGGAGATCACGCTCATCACGGCGGTGTCGGCGAGGGTCGTCGTGTCGCCGACCTCGCGGCCCTCGGCCACGTCGCGCAGGAGGCGACGCATGATCTTGCCGGAGCGGGTCTTGGGCAGCTCTCCGACGATGTAGACGTCGCGCGGGCGCGCGATCGGACCGATCTGCTGTCCCACCCACAGACGCAGCGTGTCGGCGAGTCCGTCCACCTGATGCGCCTTGAGGTAGTTCTCCTTGATGATCACGAAGGCGACGACGGCCTGGCCGGTGGTCTCGTCGTTCGCGCCCACCACGGCGGCCTCCGCGGTGGCCTCGTGTGCGACCAGGGCGGACTCGATCTCGGCGGTCGACAGGCGATGTCCGGACACGTTCATCACGTCATCCACGCGCCCGAGCAGCCAGATGTCGCCGTCCTCGTCCTTGCGAGCGCCGTCGCCGGCGAAGTAGTAGCCCTTGTCGGCGAACATCTTCCAGTAGGTGTCCACGTAGCGATCCGGGTCGCCCCAGATGCCGCGCAGCATACTCGGCCACGGCCGCGTGATCACCAGCAGACCACCGTTGCCGTCCTCAACCGGGTTGCCACCCTCGTCGACGATCGCCACATCGATGCCGGGAACCGGGATCTGAGCGGACCCGGGGGTGAGCTCGGTGACACCGGGCAGCGGGCTGATCATGATCGCGCCGGTCTCGGTCTGCCACCAGGTGTCCACGATCGGAGCCGAGCCGCCGCCGATGACCTCGCGGTACCACATCCACGCCTCGGGGTTGATGGGCTCGCCCACCGAACCGAGGAGACGAATCGAGGTCAGATCGTACTGCTCGGGGATCTGGCGGCCCGTCTTCATGAAGGAGCGCACAGCAGTCGGAGCCGCGTACAGGATCGTCACGCCGTACTTCTGGATGATCTCCCACCAGCGGCCGGGGTGCGGCGCGTCGGGTGTGCCTTCGTACATCACCTGGGTCGCGCCGTTCGCGAGCGGACCATAGGTCACATACGTGTGCCCGGTGACCCATCCGATATCCGCGGTGCACCAGTAGACGTCGGTCTCCGGGTGCAGATCGTGAACGATGCGGTTGGTGTACGCGGCCTGGGTGATGTAGCCGCCTGAGGTGTGGACGATGCCCTTGGGCTTACCCGTGGTGCCCGACGTGTAGAGGATGAACAGCGGCGACTCAGCGTCGAAGCCCTGTGCTTCGTGCTCCGGGCTCGCTGCCTCGACGGCCTCGTGCCACCAGATGTCGCGCTCCGCGTCCCAGTCGATCTCGTTGTCGCCGCGCTTGACCACGATCACGTGCTCCACCGTGGCCTGTGGGCCTTCGCCGTTGCGATCGGCGAGCGCCTGATCCACGGCCGGCTTGAGGGACGAGACCTTGCCCTTGCGGTAGCCGCCGTCGGCGGTGATGACGACCTTTGCTCCGGCGTCGTCGATGCGCGAACGCAGGCTGTCCACGGAGAATCCTCCGAAGACCACCGAGTGGATGGCGCCGATGCGGGCGCACGCGAGCATCGCCGCGGTCGCCTCGGGAATCATCGGCATGTAGATCGCCACGCGATCGCCCTGCGTGACACCGAGACCCTCGAGCACGTTGGCCATGCGCTTCACGGTGTCGGTCAGTTCGGCGTAGGTGACTGCCCGAGAGTCGCCGGGCTCACCCTCCCACAGCAGCGCGACGCGGTCACCGTTGCCCGCTTCGACGTGACGGTCCAGGCAGTTGTAGGCCACGTTCAGCTTCCCGTCGGCGAACCACTTCGCGAACGGCGGGTTGGACCAGTCGAGCACCTCGGTGAACGGCGTGTGCCAGGTGATCAGATCGCGAGCCTGCTGCGCCCAGAAGGCCTCGCGGTCGGCAGCCTCGTCATAGAGATCCGCCGTGGCGTTGGCCTGTGCCGTGAACTCTGGCGCCGGCGGGAATCGCCGTGATTCGTTCAGCAGGTGGTCGATCTGACTGCTCATGCGCATGCTCCTTTGCGATGAAATGACGAAGGCCGCTCCATCGCGGCTTTGGCGAATCTACTTCGCTCCTCGCGCCCAGACTACTGCCGGAAAGGAGTAGTGCAGGACGGTTTGTGAGGGGTCTGAACATGGCTTGTGCTCGGCGGCACGGGATGCGTAAGATCGGTGCTGGCCGATCAATCGATCCTGGCATGGGCGAGGCCGCCGCACCCCCAAGGGCGGTCATCGCATCAGGTGGCATCCTGTTCCCCCCACGGGATGCCACCTTCTCTTTGCCTCTCCACAGGCCTCTCCGACGGAGAAGTTCTTCCCCTCCGCAGCCTTCTCGCTCCGGTCGTGTCGCGCCCTGCCTACGCTCGCGGCATGGGATCTGGATTCGTCATCACACCGGCACCGAAGGCGCAGGAAATCGCCATCGAGGATGCTCTCGCTCCGTTTCGCGCGCAGCTGGAAGATCCGCTCGTCACCGACGTGTTCGTGAATGGTTCGCGCGGCATGTTCATCGACCGTGGCTTCGGCACCGAGCCTGTTCCCGACTGGACGGCGTCCGAACGGGAGGTGCGCGAACTGGCTTCCGAGCTCATCGCACAGGGCGGGCGGCACGTTGACGACGCTCATCCCTGTGTGGACGTTCGACTGCGCGGCGGCATCCGCGTTCACGCCGTGCTGGCACCGATCGCCACCGCGGGCACCACGCTCTCGATCCGGATCCCGCGCTTCGCCGCGACGACGCTGTCCACGCTGGTGGAGCAGGGGATGATCGATCACAGTGTCGAGGCCGTGCTGCGGGAGGCGGTCGCACGTCGGGCGAACCTGCTGGTGAGCGGCGCCGCCGGCGTCGGCAAGACCACCCTGCTGTCCGCGCTGCTGGGTGAAGCTCCGCCGATGGAGCGGATCGTCACCATCGAGGACGTGGCGGAGATCGCCCTGGATCATCCGCATCACGTCGCGCTGGAATCGCGCCAGGCGAATCTGGAAGGTGCGGGAGAAGTGGGCCTGGCGCGGCTGGTTCGCGAGGCGCTGCGAATGAAGCCGGACCGTCTGGTGGTCGGTGAATGCCGTGGTGTCGAGGTGCGTGAGTTGCTGAGCGCCCTCAACACCGGCCATGACGGCGGCGCGGGCACCGTGCACGCCAACAGCCTCGCCGACGTGGCCACCCGCCTGGAAGCGCTCGGCGCGTTGGCCGGACTCGACGAGACCACCCTCGCCCGCCAGGTCACCAGCGCGATCGAGTTCGTCATCCACCTCGAACGCGACGCCAACGGATACCGCCGTGTCGCCGCGGTGGGGGAATTCCGCATCGTCGACGGCCGGCTGTTCGTGGTGCCGAAGGAGATCCCGCAGACACCCGCTCCCGTGATGACGCGTCGATCACGACGACGTGCAGTCGTGGCCGCGGAGTCGCCGACACCGGCCTTGCCGGCGGGATTCACCGGGGGCGCTCGCGGCGGAACGGAGCTACCTCACGAGGCTCGTGGCGGAGCCCCCGCGGCGGGCGAAGCTGAGGAGATCCCGTCCTCTGGAATCGGCGGTCAAGCTGGGTCGGCGGCTTCTGACCGACGTTTCATCCCGCCGCGAACCCTCGCCAGTCAGGAACTCCCGAGGCGTCGCGACAGTTCGTCGTCAGATCAGGACGATGTCGCTGACGACCGACCGCTGCGTCAATCCGTCGCCCGATCACACTTCACCACAGACGGCGACTGGCATCGCGTCGCGGCGGTCCGTCCCGGCTCGCTTCCGATCCGGACGATCTCGGACAACCGGTTCGACGGGTCGGCGTCCGCTCGGACGTCCGACGAGTCCTCGTTGCACACCGCCGAGGAAACAGGCAAACCTGCCTTTCGCGGGCGAAGGGCGACGTCGACCGCCGGCTCGCCTCGCGCGACCGCGAAGGCCACGAGCACAGGGCCCGCGGAGGGTGGCGTCCTGCCCACTTTCGACGAGTGGCGGGAGCGTTTGCGCATCACGCCTCGGTCAGACGGGGCTTCCGCGAACGGCGCACCGCGAGTCTCGCTCCGCGAGAGGGAGCAGATCGTCGACCGCGGCAACCCGGCACACCCGAGCCCCGCCCGAGACAGTGACGCGGACGAGGCGCAGGCGTGGAGCGAACCGAGCATGCGAGCGCTGCGCGCGCCGCGAGAAGCGCCGACGCTGTCGCCTGCAGAGCTCGACGCACAGTGGGATCGGCTCATCGCCGGGTGGGATGCGAGCGGCACCGTCGGCAACGGCCGCGGTGTTGGGCTACCTCATCCCTCCGAGCACTCCGCACCCGCAGCACCACCCGTGCGCGAGCGCCACCGTGGCGGCGCGTGGACCTTCGTGCCGGTGCCGTCGGCGCCCGCAGCGTCTGAGAGCGCCGCTCATGCGGGGCGCTGAACGACGCCGAGCAGAACAGCGTCGGGTCGTGGCCGAGACTGCGCAGCGTCTGGCTGTGCTTCTGCGTGCTGGGATCTCGCCGGAACGCGCGTGGCAGTTCGTCGCGGAGGTCGACGGTGGGCCGGCCGAGTCGATCGTCGCACGGGTACGCAGCGGGGAGCGGATCGCGGACTCGGTAGAGCAGGAGGGCGAGCACTGGCGCGCTATCGCCGGTGCGTGGAGGATCGCGGCCGAGGTCGGCGCACCACTCGCCGACAGCCTGCGTGCCATCGCAGGCGCCGCGCGCGACGCCGCTGAAGCCGCGGACGATGTCGCCATCGCGCTCGCGGAACCCGCGATGACCGCTCGCCTCATGACCTGGCTGCCTGCCGCCGGTCTCGTTCTCGGCGCCGCACTGGGGTTCGACGTGATCGGGGTGGTCGTCGGTACGCCGTTCGGTGCTGCCAGTGTGATCGGCGGAGCGGGGATGATGCTGCTCGGCCGGTGGTGGTCCGCTCGCCTGATCCGATCGGCGTCACGGCGAACAGAGATGCCGGGGCTGCGAGCGGAGCTCACCGCGATTGCGTTGTCGGGCGGAGCGTCAGCCTCTCGCGCATCCGCCCTCGTCGAAGACGCCGACCCGGGCGGTGACCAGGCCACCACGTCACGCGTGCTGGAACTGTCTCGCGTCGCGGGTGTTCCGGCGGCAGAGCTGCTCCGCGCTGCGGCAGCCGATGACCGTCAGAGCGCTCGAACCCAGGGGCGACTCGCTGCCGCACAGCTCGGAAGCCGGCTCTTGCTCCCTCTCGGGGCCTGCACCCTGCCGGCCTTCTTCCTTCTCGGCGTCGCGCCGATGATCCTCAGCGTGCTCGCCTCGACACCGGTGGTGTGGTGATGAGCTGCACGTCTGCTCACCGTCGTCGCCACCCCGCAAGCCGGGATCGGCCCGCTGATTCCGCCACGAACGTGCCCTGCCCGCAAATCGTGCCCATGAACAGGAGAAGAGATGAACAATTTGACCAGCGCCGCGACCCGGCGGCGCTCCCGTGCCGAGATCGCGGCAGTCGTCCAGCGCGGAGCCCTGCCCGTGATCCGATCTGCGGGTCGGCCGAGCCGATGGGCGGTCTCGTTGAGGGACGAGAGCGGTGCGGCGACCGCGGAGTACGCGATCGCCACGATGGCGGCCGTGGCGTTCGCCGGGATGTTGGTCGTCATCATGAGGTCCGACGAGGTGCGCGGCATCCTCACCGACCTGGTGCATCGCGCGCTCTCCGTGCCGTGATCCGTCGTGCCATGGTCTCGCTCACCAGGAGAGCATGGCGCGACGAACGGGGCGGCGTCGCGGCGGAGTTCGCCGTGACGCTGCCCGCCGTGCTGCTGGTGCTCACGCTCGCTCTCGGCGCCGTATCGGCTCAGGGGCAACGGGTGCTGCTGCAGGACGCGGTGGCAGATGCCGCTCGTCTGCTGGCGCGGGGCGAGGACAGCGGGCGGGCATCGGCAGCAGTCACGGCTGCTGTGCCGGCAGCGCAGGTGAGCTCAGGAGCTGAGGGCGATCTTGTCTGCGTCGCTGCCACCGCACCCATGGTGCTGTTCGGCGAAGCCACCATCACGATCTCGGCACGGGCATGCGCCCTGTCGGGCGGTCTGTGACGGAGAGGTTCGCCTCGCATGTGACTTCGACGGACACGTCATAAGTAAGGAGGTACGGATGTCCGGAGTGGCGACGGCGATCAGCGTCATGGTCGCGGCCGGCACGCTCATGGCCGGTGCGATCGTGATCGGCGAGGCAGGGGTGATGTCCCAACGTGCGGCGGGTGCTGCGGACGCCGCCGCGCTCGCGGCCGCCGACACGGTCACGGGCGTGATCCCCGGCGACCCGTGTGCACGCGCTGGTGACGTGGCAGCCGCCAATGGCGCTGTCGTCGACTCGTGCGTCGTCGACGGCGCCATTGCCTCCGTGACGGTGCACGTGAGAGGAGGCGTCCTCACCGCTGCGGCGCGCGCTCGTGCTGGGCCGCCGGAATAGGGTGCCGGCACGGGGGCGAGTCAGGCGCGCACCGGAGGCTACGCGCGCCCGCATCGAGCCGGTAGTGGCCGAGGCGCAGATTGCGCTCGTGATTCTGAGATGTGCGATCATCGCGCTCCGAGCCTGGGCGTGCCTCGGGCGGACGCCTTGTCGGTTCACCGCTGCGCGATCTGGACCGGCGTCTGCACCAAACCCCCAAGAACAGGCCCTAGGCTGGATCATCGGCCCCGATCATCGCGCGCACAGCGCCCCGATCCGGCTCCCGACCCGCAGTTGGACTTCCCTCCACCGCGGGACCCGATCATGTGCGTCACAGCCACCGCCGCGAAAACGGCGTGTATGGTGTGCTGTCGAAGAAAGGACGCTCCGTGGCAAACGGCAAGAAGCTCGTCATCGTCGAGTCCCCGACGAAGATGAAGTCGATCCAGGGCTACCTGGGAGACGACTACGAGGTGCTGTCCTCGGTGGGGCACATTCGTGACCTCGCCGACAAGAAGAGCATTCCCGCCGACAAGAAGGCGGCGTACGGAAAGTACTCCATCGACGTCGACAACGACTTCGATCCCCTGTACGTGGTCTCGGAGCGCAAGACCAAGACCGTCAGCGAGCTCAAGCGAGCCCTGAAGAACGCCGACGAGCTCCTGCTCGCCACTGATGAAGACCGCGAGGGCGAGGCCATCGCGTGGCACCTTCTGGAGACGCTGAAGCCCAAGGTCCCCGTCAAGCGCATGGTCTTCCACGAGATCACGAAGGACGCGATCCAGGCCGCCGTGGGTAACACCCGCGAACTGGACACGGCCCTGGTCGATGCCCAGGAGACCCGACGCATCCTGGACCGCCTCTACGGCTGGGATGTCAGCCCCGTCCTCTGGTACAAGGTCCAGCCGGGCCTGTCCGCCGGCCGAGTGCAGTCCGCTGCCACCCGCATGGTCGTCGACCGTGAGCGTGAGCGCATGGCGTTCGTCTCCGCCGCGTACTGGGACGTGGAGGCCGAGGCTTCGGCTTCCGGCGCCGCTTTCGGCATCCGTCTGGTTCGCCTCGACGGCGCTCCGCTGGCGCGCGGTGCCGACTTCGATGACAAGGGTGAGCTGAAGAAGGCCGTCGTCGTTCTCGACGAGGCAGCCGCCACCGCTCTCGCCAGCGCGATCACCGCCGTGGGCACCGGAGAGGTCACCAAGGTCGAGGCCAAGCCCGGCACCCGCAGCCCGTACGCTCCCTTCACCACGTCCACCCTCCAGCAGGAGGCCGGACGCAAGCTCTCGATGACGGCGAAGATCGCGATGTCCACCGCGCAGCGCCTCTACGAGAAGGGGTACATCACCTATATGCGTACCGACTCGGTCGCGCTGAGCTCGCAGGCGATCACCGCCGCACGCGAGCAGGCCGTGTCGCTCTATGGTGAGAAGGCCGTCCCCCTCAAGCCGCGCCTGTACAAGTCGAAGTCGAAGAACGCGCAGGAGGCGCACGAGGCCATCCGTCCGTCGGGCGAACACTTCCGCACGCCGGCGTCGGTGTCTTCCGCCCTGGATCGCGATGAACTGCGGCTGTACGACCTCATCTGGAAGCGCACCGTCGCCAGCCAGATGTCCGACGCGAAGTTCGAGACCACCACGGTCACCATCGCCGTCGACGCCGCAGGGCGGTCGGCCGAGTTCACCGCGTCGGGTACCGTGTACACCTTCAAGGGCTTCCTGGAAGCGTACGAGGAGGGGAAGGACGAGCGCCGTCGCGACTCCGACGCCGCAGCCGACCAGTCCCTGCCCGCGCTCGCGGTCGGCTCGTCGGTCGGCGTCTCCGAGGTCGAGGCCAAGGACCACCGCACCACGCCGAAGCCCCGCTACACCGAGGCCTCGCTGGTGAAGGCGCTCGAGGAGCGCGGCATTGGTCGCCCCTCCACGTTCGCCAGCATCATCGATACGATCATCGATCGCGGATACGTCAGCAAGCGCGGCCAGGCCCTCGTGCCCAGCTGGATGGCGTTCAGCGTCGTGCGACTGCTGGAGGAGAACTTCGCCGAGCTCGTGGACTATGACTTCACCGCGGCTCTCGAAGACGACCTGGACGCGATCGCTCGGGGCGAGCAGCACCGTGCCGACTGGCTGAAGGAGTTCTACTTCGGTTCGGACGATCACACGGGGCTCCGCAACATCGTCGACAACGTCGGAGAGATCGACGCGCGCGCCCTCAACGCCACGCGCATCACCGACAACGCCACGCTGCGTTTCGGTCGCTACGGACCGTACCTGGAGGTCACGGATCCGGCTTCCCCCGACGCGAAGCCGCGCATCGTCAACATCCCGGAGGATCTCGCGCCTGACGAGCTCACCCCCGCCAAGGCCCAGGAGCTCATCGACGCGCCTGTCGCGGGCGACCGTGTGCTCGGCGAGAACCCCGACAACGGCAAGCTGATCGTCGTCAAGGACGGGCGCTTCGGTCCGTACGTGCAGGAGATCGACCCGCCGTCGGACGAAGAAGTGAACGAGGAGACCGGAGAGGTCGAGGAGAAGCCCAAGCGCCGCACCAAGAAGGCGGACGAGCCGAAGCCGCGCACCGCGTCGCTCTTCAAGTCGATGTCGGTGGACACGCTCGACCTCGCCACGGCGCTGCAGCTGCTCGACCTGCCGCGCGTCGTCGGTGTGGACCCGGCCACGGAGGAGGAGATCACCGCCCAGAACGGTCGGTTCGGTCCGTACCTCAAGAAGGGCGCAGATTCCCGGTCCCTCCAGACGGAGTCGCAGATCTTCGACATCACCCTCCCGGAGGCGCTGGAGCTGTACGCGCAGCCGAAGTACGGTGCGCGCCGGGCGAGCAGTGCGCTCAAGGAGTTCGAGGCGGACCCCGTCAGCGGCAAGCCGATCCGAATTCGCGACGGGCGTTTCGGCGCCTACGTCACCGACGGTGAGACCAACGTGACGATCCCGCGGGGTCAGACGCCGGACGACATCACGTTCGAGGTCGCGGTGCAGATGCTCGCCGACAAGCGCGCCAAGGGGCCCGCCCCGAAGCGCAAGGCGGCAGCCAAGAAGACCACGACGGCGAAGAAGGCGACGACGGCCGCAAAGAAGACCACGGCGTCGAAGACCACGGCGACGAAGTCGACCGCGGGCAAGAAGCCGGCCGCAACGCGCAAGCCTGCCGCGAAGAAGACGACGGACGCCGCGGAGTGAGCACTCCGCACGGCCTCTGGATCACGGTCGAGGGCGGCGACGGATCGGGGAAGACCACACAGTCCGAGCTGCTGACGGCGTGGTTGGAGGAACAGGGGCGCACGGTCGTGCGCACCCGTGAGCCGGGCGGCACCGAAGTCGGGCAGCTCATTCGCGACATCGTGCTGCACCACCGCGGCGATATCGTGCCGCGCGCCGAGGCACTTCTGTACGCCGCTGATCGCGCTCACCACGTCACCACCGTCGTGCGTCCGGCGCTGGAGCGCGGTGATGTGGTGCTGCAGGACCGGTACCTGGACTCGTCGGTCGCGTATCAGGGCGCCGGGCGGGTGCTCGACGCTGACGAGGTTCGCAACCTTTCGCTGTGGGCGACCGATGGGGCGCTGCCTGACCTCACGATCCTGCTCGACATCGACGAAGCCACCGCCCGTACCCGTCTGAACGCGGCGGACAAGCCGTTCGACCGGATGGAAGCCGAGGGCGACAGCTTCCACGCTCGGGTCCGCGCCGCCTACCTGGCGCTCGCCGCTGCCGAACCCGAGCGTTTCCTCGTCGTCGACGCCGCCGGTTCCGTGGACGATATCGCCGATCGGATCCGCTCGGCAGTGCTTGCGCGCCTGCGCTGACCACACCGGCAGTGGGGGAGGCCCCCGCTAGGCTGAAACCATGCAGACGGCGACCACCTCCGACACCCGGGATCTTCCCTGGGGCGATGTCTGGGGGCAGGATGACGCGGTCGAAACGCTGCGTTCCGCCGCTGCCGATCCCGCGAGCATGACGCACGCCTGGCTCATCACCGGTCCGCCCGGTTCCGGACGTTCCACGCTCGCCTACGCCTTTGCCGCGTCATTGATCGCCGCTCCTGGCGATGAGCACGCAATGCGGCAGGTGATGGCACGCACGCATCCCGACCTTTCTGCTCTGCGCACCGAGGGCGTGATCATCTCCATCAAGGACGCGCGCGCCCTCGTCGAGCGCAGTTACCTGTCACCGTCGGCGGGCCGTCATCGCGTGATCGTGGTGGAAGACGCCGACCGCATGACCGAGCGCACGTCGAACGTCCTCCTGAAGGCTCTCGAGGAGCCGCCCGCCGAGACAGTGTGGGTGCTGTGCGCTCCGTCCGAGGCGGACCTTCTTCCCACGATCCGCTCTCGCGTCCGTACGTTGCGCCTGCGGGAACCGGAGGTCGCCGACGTCGCACGCCTGATCCAGGCGCGCACGGGTGTGTCGGCTGAAATCGCCGAGCAATCCGCCCGCCATGCGCAGCGTCACATCGGCATGGCCCAGCGCCTCGCGACGGACGAAGCGTCGCGTCGACGTCGCGAAGCCACACTGCGCGGTGTGCTGGCGGTGCGCTCCATCGGCGACGTGATCGAGGTAGCCGGACAGATCGTTCAAGCCGCCACGGAGGACGCGAAGGCGCTCACCGCGGAGCGGGACGCGCAGGAGCGGGCTGCGCTCCTGCGCACCGTCGGCATCGTCGAGGGAGCTGCGATCCCGCCCGCCGTGCGCTCCCAGCTGAACGCGCTCGAGGACGAGCAGAAGCGTCGCGCCACCCGCAGCTTGCGCGATGGTCTGGACCGCGTGCTCACCGATATGCAGTCCCTCTTCCGTGACGTTGCCATGATGCAGTTCGGGCGCACGGACGGACTGATCAATGTCGAACTCGCCGCGGATGCACGCGCTCGCACGGAACAGTGGACGCCACAGCGCACACTCACCGTGCTGGACGCGATCACCGCCACCCGTGAGGCGCTCCAGCAGAACGCTGCGCCCGTGCTCGCCATCGAGAGCCTGCTCGTCACGGTCGGAACCGGAAGGACACCATGAAGACCTCGCTGCTGCGACGGGGGATGGCTGCGCTCGCGCTGCTGGTCACGGCCTCGCTCACCCTCAGCGCCTGTCTGTACTCGCAGATCCCGAAGGGTGCGGGCGAGATCTATCAGAACGTTCCCGCCTCAACGGAGGGCGTCCCGGAGAACCTCGTCTCCTTCTACACGCAGGAGCTGGACTGGAAGATCTGCAACACGACCTTCCAGTGCACCACGGTGAAGGTGCCGCTCGATTATGAGCACCCCGAGGAGCGCAGCATCGAGCTCGCGGTCATCCGCAGCGTCGCGATGGGCAAGCGTCAGGGATCCCTCCTCACGAATCCGGGCGGACCGGGTGCGAGCGGCGTCGCGCTCATCCGTGACTCGCTGAGTTTCGCCGTGGGCAAGCCGCTGCGCGAGAACTACGACATCATCGGCTTCGATCCTCGCGGCGTGGGGGAATCGACCGAGGTCTCCTGCCTCAGCGGCGACGAGAAGGACGCGTTCCTCTACGATCCGTATGCCGGTGCGCTGGGCAGTGAGGAGCGACGCACCGAGATGGACGCACGCGGCCAGGCTTTCGCGGAGGCATGCGCCGAGAACTCCGACGGCATCCTCCCGTTCATCACCACGGTGAACGCCGCGAACGACCTCGACATCCTCCGCGGTGTCCTCGGCGACGAGCAGCTGAACTATCTCGGCTACTCGTACGGCACCTTCCTGGGCGCCAGTTACGCGCAGCAGTTCCCGCAGCGGGCCGGGCGACTCGTGCTCGACGGTGCCATCGATCCGAGCATCTCGGGTACCGACGTGGGCCTCACCCAGGCTGCCGGTTTCGAGTCCGCGCTGCGGGCGTACATGTCAGACTGCATCACCACACGGGATTGCCCGTTCACAGGAACCGTGGATCAGGCGCTCACCGACCTGTCCACGCTGATGCACACGGTCGATGCGTCGCCGCTGCCGACGAGCGACAATCGCGTCCTCGACGGCAGCTCGCTCATGACCGCGATCTCGGCGGCCATGTACAACCAGGACAACTGGAGCTATCTTTCGCAGGCCCTGGCCGGCGCCCTGGAGGGCGACGGCAGCGTCGCGATGTCGCTGGCCGACTTCTACAACGGTCGGGTCGGTCCCGGCGAGTATGAGGACAACTCCACCGAGGCGTTCACGGCATACAACTGCATGGATTACCCCGACGAGGGCGATACCGACAGCGCGGCCGCTGAGGAGCGTCTGCGGGCTGAGGCCCCCACGATCGCCGACTTCTGGGACGGCCCCAACACCTGTGCATCGTGGCCCGTCCCGCCGACCGGAGTGCGTGCTCCGATCGTGGCCGAGGGGACGGGACCCATCGTCGTGGTGGGCACTACCAATGACCCCGCTACGCCGTACCAGTGGTCGGTGAACCTCGCCGATCAGCTCGCACAGGGCGTGCTGATCACGCGCGTGGGTGAGGGACACACCGGCTACGGCAAGGGCAACAACTGTGTGGACGACGCCGTCGAGGCCTACCTCATCGACGGCACCGCGCCGGAGGACGGTCTGCGCTGCGAGTGATCCGGCTCGCCCGGAATCTGGCCGGTTTCGGAGCACACTCGCGCATGCTGTAAGCTGATCCACGGCCCGCCGCTTTAGCTCAGTCGGCAGAGCGAGTCACTCGTAATGACTAGGTCGTCGGTTCGATTCCGACAAGCGGCTCCACAGAAAACCCCCGGTTCTCCGGGGGTTTTCGAGTTTCTCCATGATCCGTCCTTCGCTCGTGTGAGCAGAGCGTGCTTCTCCGCGGAAACACGTAGGCTCGCTCTATGGCTCGTGCACTTCTGATCGTCGACGTCCAGAACGACTTCACGGAGGGTGGCGCCCTCCCCGTCGCCGGAGGCGATGCCGTCGCGGCGGGCGTCACGGCCTTCCTGGCCGAGCACGCCGACGAGTACGACCGGATTGTCGCCTCGCGTGACTGGCACGATGCGGACGGAGACAACGGGGGCCACTTCGCCACCGGCACCCCCGATTTCGTGGACACCTGGCCCGTGCACTGCGTCGCCGGCACCCCGGGCGCTGACTACGACCCGCTGCTGGACACGAGCGCCATCACGGACCATGTCCGCAAGGGACAGGGGATCCCCGCCTACTCGATGTTTCAGGGGACGACCGAGGATGGCATCGGCACGGCGGCGCTCCTCGCCTCGTATGGCGTGACCGAGGTCGACGTGGTCGGTATCGCGACCGACCACTGCGTCCGGGCGTCCGCGCTGGATGCCGTCCACGCCGGATTCGAGGTGCGCGTCCTCACCGATTTGATCGCGGGAGTGGCGCCAGAGTCGAGCGCACGCGCGCTGAGCGAACTCGCCGCCGCCGGTGCGGACCTGGAGCCCTCCGAGATCATCACCACGGTGCGCCAGGTGCGTGCGGACGAGTGGATGCGTGTCAAGGAGCTGCGCCTGCGCGCGCTGGCCGATCCGGACGCGGACATCGCGTTCCTCAGCACCGTGGAAGCATCCAGCGCGGAGCCGGACTCGTTCTGGCAGGATCGCACGGAGAACGCGGCTGAAGGCAGCTCGACCGCCGCCCAGTTCATCGCGGAGCGTGCGGGGGAGTGGATCGGAACGGCCACGGTGCTGATCCAACAGGCGGGTTCCGTCAACGAGTTCGGCGTGCTTCGTCCGGCCGATCGCGCCATCATCGTCGGCGTCTACGTCGACCCCATGGCTCGCGGGGAGGGCGTGATCGACGATCTGCTGACCATCTGCGGTGCGTGGGCGCGTGCCGAGGGTCTGTCGGAGATCTTCCTCGACGTCCACGTCGACAATCTGCGTGCGCAGGCCGCGTATCGTCGTGCGGGTTTCGTCGCCACCGGTGTTCATTTCACGGCGTCGATCGGCGACGAACTGGAGATGTCGCGCCCGCTGTGATTCAGCGGCGATTCGCCGGGTGCTGTCCGCGGTGGGGGTCCAATACGTACACCGCGATCCGGTCGGCGAGCCACACCAGAAATCCGACGACCGCGACGGCAGTCAATCCGCCGACGGAGAGCAGGATCGCGACCGCTGCAACCAGAGCTGTCTCGATCGCGAGCCGCGCCGCCTCGGGAAGCGGGTACTCCGCTTTCGGCGAGAGGAATAGCGCCCACACCACCGCGACGACGACCACCGCGGCGATTCCCGTCGCCCACTGCCACCCGCCGGTGGTGAGACGCCACGCCGCCGTGAACGCGCCGATCAACAGTGCGAGCTCCATCACGAAGCGCACGATCAGCGCGGCGCGTCGGGCAGCGCCGCCACGGACCCAACCGGCCGGGTCTTCGGTCATGGAATCACCGTATCGGTGTGATGCGCTGCGGCGCACATTCACGGGTGTGAAGCTCGGGCCGTGCCGCTGGCGCGGTCACGCGATCATCGTCGCAACGGGCAGGACCTACGTTGGCTTCTCCCCGACGGGCCAACTTGCACGATTCGAGGCCTGCGCCGCAGAGGCGTAGGTGTGGGTCCGCTCGGTCGGCGTTCGTCGACATGCGCGAGCCCGTGTGAGAACGTGCCCGCTTGCGCTTCAGTCGAAGGCGTCCCGATAGGTGGCTTCGTCCTCTATGATCTTGAGGTCATGTCCGGGGAGCACATCATCAAGAGTGAGCCCTGGCGCGACGCCGCCGAGCTCGGGCCACACGAGGATCGGCTTGTCATGTGAAACGAGCTGGAACACAAGGCCGGCGGGATGAGCCGATCCGTACAGCGGTTGTCCGTCCGGGATTCCCTCGACACTGCCTGGTTCGTCCCCTTCACCTTCTGGTGCGTTGATCTGCCAGCCGTACAGAGCCACGGGCGTCCCCGGGGGGACGCTCCGGCTGACGGCCTCGACGCCCGCGGGCGCGATGAGGGCGACATAGACAACGCCATCAGACTGCTTCGGCAGGTCGCCGTACTGGACGGTCACATTCTCGATGCTCGCGATGACGGGTTTCACGACGACACCATTGGTTCGCGCGACATAACTCCCTTCGACGTAGCCGCTAATCGTGCCCGTGACGGCGATATCCGACCACTGGAGGATCTCGCTTGTGTTGGTCACGGGCTCGACATCGAGGCCGAGCGAACCCCAATCGCCGAGAATCTCCGACGACGTCGCGACTGTCTCTTGTGATGGCGGAGGGGTCGCATCCCGCCTATCTTGAGGAGATGCGCATGACACCAGTGACAATGCGAGAAGGACCGATGTGATGATCGGGTAAACGGAGCGGATCGGTCGACGCTTTCGCATGCCCGCGGCCGAATCGCCGCGCGGAGAGACGGTGTCGTCTTTGCTGGACATGGTTAGTATCTTCCGTTGATCAGTGGAACTTCAGTGGTGTGGTAGCTCGCCACAGTCGAAGGCGCGCTCACCACGCAGTTGTCGGCAGTCCCCGAGTATCGCGGGAGGTTTGTGAAGCGTCCGATCTCATGGCACATCGCTGTGCTCGCATGAGCTCCGCTCACGATGTCGGCGTTAATGACCATCGAGCCTTGATCGCGTCGAGTATGTCCCCAGACATTCAGAGGCTTGGCGAAAAGAGCGATGCCACTGGCGCGAGGAGGCAAGGCGACCCTAGGAGAGGGGTCCAGGTATCCGCCGATATCCGGCTGCGGAGCGCAGACGATCTGATGGATGTCGTACATATCAGTTTCCCACCATGCGGGGATGGTAATCCGGGGGAACAACGAACGGAAGGCTAAACACGCTCCGTGCCAACCTCACCACGGGGAAAGGCTGGCATTCTGTTGTCGTTGCGGGCGCCGTTGCTCGCCATATCCTTGTGCCTTCATCGACCGCGATGGAATGCAGGTTGGCTTTCGAAGCGGTGCGCCACATGATGCGCTCATGTTCGTGACGGTGAACATCGCGGGCGGCCATCGAAGGCAACCAGCAGATGGGTCACTGCGGCGGCGAGGTCGGGGCAAGCCGACATCGCGAAGGAGATCACCGCAGCGAAGAGTGTGGCGAGAAGGGGTCAGCTCTGTTCGTGCGAGTGACACTTCACGGCTTGCTCGACACCGCACCGCCGTTGGTCATCATCGCGGGTGCCGACGTGAAACCGGTCAGGGGCATGCTCGGCCACGCCTCAGCGGCGATGACGTTGCGACGTGTTTGACAACGACCTGGACGCCGTCGCTCTGGATCAGTCCGCTTCTCGCGCGAGTGTTGCCACTCTGGTGTCATCGAAGCCTGAGGTGGCGGAGAGTGAGGGGCGCTCGATCCCGGTGCTCTCTCCGAGAGCCTGCCGACAAGTCACGGTGGGCCCCGTGGGGCTCGAACCCACGACCCGCGGATTAAAAGTCCGATGCTCTGCCAACTGAGCTAGAGGCCCGTCCCTCCACTCTAGAGGTTCGGCGCGGTGTCGCGCTCCGCAGAGGACCCGGCGCGCGTGCAGGAACATGCGCCGAGCCCATGACCACTTCGGCGAATGTCTCATGTTCTCGGTGCATGTTCATCGATTCGGCGCACCTGGACCCTCGTGCTGGGAGCCGCGCGTACGCTGGATGGATGCCTGAGTCGTTCCATAAGCCGGTGCGTCGGCCGTCGTCGATGTTCGACACGATCTTCGGCGGACATGACCCGGCCGACACCTCTCGCGTGGCGCATTCCACCGCGCACGCGTTGCTGTCACGCGTGCGCGAGGATCCCGAAGCGGAGGTCGTCGAGCGGCTCGTCGCCTTCACCGCGGATCATGGCATCGACACCATCGCCTCACTGTGGTCTCAGGCACCGGCCCGCAGCCTCCCGGGCGCGCTCTGGCGGATTTACCTGCTGCAGCTGATGGTGCACGAGGACGCCCACACCTCGAGCATCATCTACGAGCGGGGACGCCACGAGCTCGCATCTGCCGATCCGATCGTCGCGGGAGCGCCGACACCGGCGGGGCCGGACGAGATGGTGGCGCTTGCTGATGCTATCCTCCGCGGAGTGTTTGACGGCGACTTCGCTGTCGCGCTCAATCGCGCCGCGTCCTTCAGCCGCGTCGAAGCGTCTGGGGCGACCCATCTCGCGGACGACTATGAACTCACCGAGCCGGAACGCTCCACCGCGCTCACGACGAAGGCTCTGCGGCTGTCCACCTTCGCTGCGGACCTCGATGCCGCGGCAGCGCACTGGCGCGCCGGCACCCTCACCTGAGACATCGTGCGCCTCACCTGACGCCAGCGCCGTCAGCGGAGTGCCCCGTCAGCACGTCCGTTCGCAGAGCGCCAAGCTCAGCAGCCCAGGATCCGTGCCCGATACCCGGCCGATGCCCAGACACGCCCGGCGCCACCTCCGCCAGCCCCGTGATCCCGAGGCGCGGAATACGTTCGCGCTCGACCGCGTTATGATCGAGTGCCGGGCCGCAGTAACCC
The DNA here is from genome assembly GCF_050990725.1 of Microbacterium gorillae. Lineage (GTDB taxonomy): Bacteria > Actinomycetota > Actinomycetes > Actinomycetales > Microbacteriaceae > Microbacterium > Microbacterium gorillae_A. The sequence continues at coordinate 3,394,962 of NZ_CP158844.1, read as the reverse complement.
CGGGCTCCAAAACTTGCCGCTCCGAGCGGCCTCGCGCCGAGAGGCGTTTCTGCGGCCCGGTCTTTCCATGTCCGGGCAATCCGCGCGTCGAGGATTCCGGCCGGACTAGGCTCGGGACATGACGCGTTTCGCACTGCTCATCCGGCCTGTTGCGGCCGATGACCACCGCTCCGGATTCTCCGACACGTTCGCTGAGACCGATCCGTCCGCCCCCGCTCTGTCTGTCGGAGAACTCAGCACGCAGCGCGGCGACGGGATCTTCGAGTCGATCGGCGTGGTCGACGGGCACGCGCAGGAGGTCGGACCGCACCTCGAGCGGCTGGAGCACTCGGCACGACTGTGCGATCTGCCCGCACCGAACCTGACCCAGTGGCGCGAGGCGATCGCCATCGCCGCATCGCACAGCGGACCGGGCGAGTACGTGATCAAGCTGATCCTCAGCCGCGGCGTGGAGCACGGACCCACCCCGACGGCCTGGGTGACGCTCGCCCCCGCAGCGGACAACTCGCAGGCACGCACAGAGGGCATCGCCGTGGTCACCCTCGATCGCGGCATCGACAGCGAAGCGCCCGCGAGGGCTCCGTGGCTGCTGCTCGGAGCGAAGACGCTCTCGTATGCGGTGAACATGGCGGCGATCCGCGAAGCGCACAAGCGCGGCGCGGACGACGCGGTGTTCCACTCGTCGGACGGCATCCTTCTGGAGGCCCCGACCGCATCCGTCGTCATCCGCACGGGTGACCGGTTCGTCACACCAGCGCCGGGCGCCGGAATCCTCCACGGCACCACGCAGATCAGCCTGTTCCAGTACCTGTCGTCCCGCGGATTCGAGGTCGGCTACGAGACGCTGCGCACCGAGGCCCTCGCGGAGGCCGATGCGGCCTGGTTGGTCTCCAGCGTGCGGTTGGCCGCGCCCATCACGTCGGTCGACGAGAGCGCGCTGACCGTCGACGACGAGCTCACGGCCGAGATGAACGCCTACCTGCTCTCGCCGCGCGACTGATGGCGGAGCTGATCGACCTCGTCGCCGGAGACGCCCGCGCGCGTCTGACTCCCACCGACGGTGCCGCCCTGCTGTCGCTGACCGTCGCGGGCGCGGAGTTCCTCGCGGCCGACCCGAGCGCCGCAGGCACAGGGGAGTGGGTCGGCGGCAACTACCCGCTCGCTCCCTGGCCGGGCACCGTGCCCTCACGGGTCGCCCAGAACGGCACCGATCGGATCGACCTGCCGAGCCGCAGCCAGGGGAAGATCTCGCATGGATTCCTCCTGGAGCGCACGTGGGAGGTCGTCGGGCAGGGGACCAGCTGGGTCGAGTTCGAGTACGAGATCACCGACGGGCCGTGGCAGGGAGTCGCGTGGCAGTCGTATCAGCTCTTCCCGGACCGACTCGACGTGAATCTTGAGCTGACCCTGGAGCAGTCCGCTCCGGTGGGGCTCGGATTCCATCCGTGGTTCGTTCGAGAAGCCGACGGGAGCCTGCCCGAACTCGACGCGGACTTCGACGAGCTGATCCTTGCGGACGATGCCGGTGCCGAGACGCTCTCGGACGAGCCTGCGGCGACGCCGCGCAACGCCGTGCATCGTGGTGCCCGCATCGTGCCGCGGCTGCGCTGGAAAGACGGGCGCACGCTCGCGGTGGAGAGCGAGTCGCGGGTCTGGGTCATCTACGAGCAGGACCCGCGCGGGATCTGCGTGGAGCCGTGGACCTGCACACCCGGCGAGTTCGCGGCAGGAGAGCGGATCACGGACGCCGGAGGAACAGAGGCGCTGTCGATGACGCTGCGGTGGTCGCAGACGCGCTGATTCCGCGCGCCGATCGGCTTCGCTCGGGAGCATGCCCATGACGGCCGACGACCCCCGGATGTCACGAGCGGCACTCCGAGAGACAGTATTGCGAAGGTCGCGGTGAAGGCACTGGTCGCGCGCATCAGCAAGCTCGCGGGCAGAATCCTGCGGGACTCGACGCTCGGCCGGGGAAGCCAGGGCCGCAATCGTGATGATCGCCATGAGCAGGATCGCGACGATTCCGCGAGCATGAGCGCATCGGGCAACGGATTCAGCCAGAGCAGTCGTAGCAGTGCCAGCACTGTTGCGTCCGCCAGTGTCAGCAGGGCACTCGGCGCGGACCAGCTCAGTGCTGCCACCGCTCCGCCTGCCCGACGCCGAACGCGACTCCGATCACGCCGGTGGCGCCCCTGCTTCGCCGGCGAACTGGGGAGTCGCTGCCGCGCACGCTCACATGCTCGCAGGCGTTCGGCGAGTCGCTTGCAGCTCAAGCAGGTCGTCTGACGAACTGGCCGCGACAGAGCAATCGCCAGCGTCCCTGCGCGTCCCGAACGGAGGGGATTTCGTCCTGGCGAGTACCGAAAGCGCGGAATCGTCCTCACTTGGCGACAATGTCCTCGTTTCGCGACGTCGGCGGCGCAGCCAGCGCTGCGACGCACGCCGGCACGATCGCATACGCAGTGATGCGCTTACCCCACTCGCCCGCCGCACACCAAGAACACAGAACGGGGCCGGCTCCGAAGAGCCGGCCCCGTCACAGGAAACCGCGAATCAACCGAAGCGGCCCGAGACGTAGTCCTCGGTGGCCTGCACGGACGGGGTCGTGAAGATCGTCGTGGTGTCGGCGTACTCGATGAGCTTGCCGGGCTTGCCGGTGCCGGCGATGTTGAAGAACGCCGTCTTGTCGCTTACGCGCGACGCCTGCTGCATGTTGTGCGTGACGATGACCACGGTGTAGTCGTTCTTCAGCTCGTTGATGAGCTCCTCGATCGCGAACGTCGAGATCGGGTCGAGGGCGGAGCAGGGCTCGTCCATCAGGATCACGTCGGGGGAGACTGCGATCGCGCGCGCGATGCACAGACGCTGCTGCTGTCCGCCGGACAGGCCGGAGCCGGGCTTGTCGAGCCGGTCCTTGACCTCGTTCCACAGGTTGGCCCCGCGCAGCGACTTCTCGACGAGCGCGTCCTGGTCGGACTTGCTCATACGCGAGTTGTTCAGCTTGACGCCCGCCAGCACGTTCTCCTTGATGGACATCGTGGGGAACGGGTTGGGGCGCTGGAACACCATGCCCACCTGACGGCGAACCATCACCGGGTCGACACCCGGGCCATACAGGTTGTTGCCGTCGAGGAGGACCTCGCCCTTCACGTGCGCGCCGGGGATGACCTCGTGCATGCGGTTCAGGGTGCGCAGGAACGTGGACTTGCCGCAGCCGGACGGGCCGATGAACGCGGTCACGGTGCGCGGCTCGATGTTGATGGAGACGCCCTCCACGGCGAGGAAGTCGCCGTAGTAGACGTTCAGGTCGTTGACCTCGATGCTCTTGGACACGATGTTCCTTTCGGCTCAGCGGCCGGTCTTGGGGGCGAAGAACTTCGCGACGAGACGCGCGACGAGGTTCAGCACCATGACGATGATGATAAGTGTGAGGGCACCGGCCCAGGCCCGATCCACGTAGGCCTCGGGCGGGATTCCCTTGTTGGCCCACTCGGTGTAGACGAACACCGGCAGGGTCTGCATGCGCCCGTCGAACAGGTTGTAGTTCATCGAGGCGGCGAAGCCTGCCGTGATGAGCAGTGGCGCCGTCTCACCGATCACACGGGAGATGGCCAGCATGATGCCCGTGGTGATTCCGGCGATGGAGGTGGGCAGCACGACCTTGAGGATGGTCAGCCACTTCGGCACACCCAGCGCGTAGGCCGCCTCCCGCAGTTCGTTGGGAACCAGGCGCAGCATCTCCTCGCTGGAGCGGACGACCACCGGGATCATCAGCACGGCGAGAGCCACGGAGCCCATAATTCCCATGCGCACACCCGGTCCGAAGATCAGGGCGAACACCGCGTAGGCGAACAGACCCGCGACGATCGACGGAATACCCGTCATGACGTCGACGAGGAACGTGATGCCGCGGGCGAGCTTGCGACCCTGCCCGTACTCCACGAGGTAGATCGAGGTGAGCAGGCCGATCGGGATGGAGATCACCGCGGCGCCGAGCGTGATGAGCAGCGTTCCGATGATGGCGTGCAGCGCACCACCGCCCTCGCCCACGATGTTGCGCATCGAGTTCGAGAAGAACATGACGTCGAAGCGTGCAACGCCGTAGGCGATGACCGTCCAGGCCACCGAGACCAACGGGATCATCGCGATGACGAAGGCGCCGGTGACCAAAGCGAGCACGAGTCGGTCGGTGGCCTTGCGGCGACCCTCCACGATGCCCGAGAGCACTGTCACGAGCACGACGTAGGCGATGCCGGAGACCACGAGCCAGCCGGCGATGCTGAAGGCCTCACCGCTGGCCGCGGAGACGAGGGCGAAGACGGCGCCCAGGGCGACGATCAGTCCGCCGAGCAGAGCCCAGGGGGCCCAGCGGGGGAGCTGACCGCGCGTGAGCGGAGCAGAGGCGGGAGCGGCCACGGTGGGAACGCTCGGGGGGACGATGGTGGAGGTCATCTCAGTTCGCTCCCGAGAATTCCTTGCGACGATTCACGAGCCAGCGCGCGGCGGCGTTGACGGCGAACGTCACGACGAAAAGGATGAGGCCGGTGGCGATGAGCACGTTGATGTTCACCTTGTACGCCTCCGGGAACGTCAGCGCGATGTTCGCGGCGATCGTCGAGGGGTTGAGCGAGGTCAGCAGCTGGAACGAGACCGTCCCGGTTGCAGAGAGCACCATGGCGACGGCCATGGTCTCGCCCAGTGCGCGGCCGAGGCCGAGCATGGAGGCCGACACGATGCCCGAGCGACCGAAGGGCAGCACGGCCATGCGGACCATCTCCCAGCGCGTGGCGCCGAGGGCGAGTGCAGCCTCCTCGTGCAGCTTCGGGGTCTGCAGGAAGATCTCGCGGCAGATGGCAGTGATGATCGGGACCACCATGACAGCGAGCACCATGGCCGCGGTGAGGATCGTGTTGCCGGTCTTGGAGACGTCGCCGCCGAACAGCGGGATCCAGTTGAGGTTCGTGTTCAGCCACGCGTAGACGGGCTGAACGGCCCCGGGAAGCACGATGATGCCCCAGAGGCCGAAGACCACGGACGGGACCGCGGCGAGCAGATCGACGATGTAGCCCAGTGTCTGCGCCAGTCGGCGCGGCGCGTAGTGGGTGATGAACAGCGCAACGCCCAGGGAGAGCGGCACGGCCATCAGCAGGGCGAGGAAGGCCGCCCAGATGGTTCCGAAGAGCAGGGGCCAGACGTAGTCCCAGAAGTTCGTCTTCAGAACCGATGCATCCTCGCTGGTCGCCGTGAAGGCGGGCAGGGACTGCACGATGAGGAAGATCGCAACAGCGGCCAGCGTGACCAGGATCATGGAACCCGCGAACAGCGCGGCTGAAGAGAACCAGATGTCTCCGGCGCGTCGTTTGGCGACGATGGGTTCATCGGTCGCGGCAGTGGTGGCTGACATGTCGCCTTTCCGTGAGGTGAGCAGAGGTGAGGGGTGCGGACCGGCGGTCCGCACCCCTCAGGTCATCACTTGATGGCATCCACAGCGGTCTGAGCCTTCTCGCGGAGCGTGTCCGAGATGGGCGCCGAGCCGGCCGACGTGGCGGCGGCCTCCTGGCCGGCCTCGCTGATCGCGGCGGAGAAGAAGCCCTTCGCCAGCGCACCGATCTCGGCGTCCTTGTACTCGGCGCAACCGATCAGGTAGCTGATGAGCACGACCGGGTAGGCGTCCTTCGCCGTGGTGGTGCGGTCCAGCTTGATCGCCAGGTCGGTGGCCTCGCGGCCCTCCTCGAACGGCGACGCGTCGGCGGCAGCGGCAGCACCCTCGGCAGAGTGACCGACGTATGCCTCGCCGACCTTCACCTTGACGGAGGCCAGGTCACCGGCCTGGGACGAGTCGGCGTAGCCGATCGTTCCCTCGCCGCCCTTGATGGCCTCGATGACGCCCGAGGTGCCCTGACGGGCCTCGCCGCCCTCGAAGGGCCACTCCTCGACCGAGCCGTAGGTCCAGGCGTCAGCACCGGTGGCCGACAGGTAGTCGGTGAAGTTGCCGGTGGTGCCCGACTTGTCGGAGCGGTGCACCGGGCTGATGGTGCTGTCCGGCAGCTTCACGTCGGGGTTCGTCGCGGCGATCGCCGGGTCGTTCCACTTGGTGATGGTGCCCGCGAAGATGCCGGCGAGGGTGCTGGGGTCCAGATCCAGGCTCTTGATGTCGGCGCCCAGGTTGAACACGATGGCGATCGGCGAGATGTACGCCGGGATCTCCACCAGCGCGCTGCCGTCGGCGCACGCCTCGAAGGTGCCACCCGAGATCTCATCGGTCTTGAACGCGCGGTCGGAGCCCGCGAAGTTGAACGCGCCGGTGCCGAACGACTCGCGGCCCGCGCCCGAACCCTGCGGGTCGTAGCTGATGGTCGCGTCCGGGTTCGCGGTCTGGAAGTCCTTGGTCCACGTCTGGATCGCAACCTGCTGCGAGGTGGCGCCACCGCCGACGAGGTCACCCGCGAGAGCGGCGGACGTGGTGGTCTCGGTCGAAGCCGAGGAAGAGCCGTTGGTCGGGTCCGTGGTGCCCGAGCCGCCCTCGTTCGCGGCACAGCCGGCGAGCGCGAGAGCGGCGACGGCGCCGATGGCGCCGATCTGAACAAAGCGGGTGAGCTTCACGAGGTGAATCCTTCACTGTGTCGGTTGGTGCCCTGGTGCAGGCACACGACGAACGTAAGCGTGGACTCTAAACAGGTGTCGCTGGCTACGTGAACGGGAGGTGAACGGGCGATCTCAGTTCACTGCGTACGCCGCGGCGTCGCTCAGACCCGGGACTCGTACGTCTCGATCGAGACGATGCCGGATCCGGGGTTGGTTGCCGACAGGTGAACGACGCTGAACGAGGCGGGTTGCAGCTCCGCGGCGTCCACGAGATATCGGCCTTCGACGGTTCCGGTGGCGAGCGCGATCTCATGGAAGATCTTCGGGATCAGGGGTCGGTGGCTGCACAGCACAGCCGGCTTGCGCGAGCGCACCCGCTTGCCGACGATCCCGCGGATGTCGTCCTCGCCCGCCTCGAACGCGTCCTGACTGATGCCCTCGGCCCGAACGATCTCGCGCCCGAGTGATGCCGCCAGCGGTACCGAGGTCGTCACACAGCGCACCGCGGGGGAGGAGATGATCCGCTTCACCCCGAACGCGCGCAACGGACCCGCGATCTGTGCGGCCTGCTTGGTGCCGCGTGCGGTCAGCGGACGAGCAGCATCTTCGCCCTTCCAGTCCGCGCGGGCGACGGCACGCGCGTGACGCAGCACGATGATCGGGAACGTCTCCAGCGCCCCGTCATCGACCAGCCGCAGGAAGTTGTCGAGGATCTCGACGTCGACCGGATAGCTGAGATACGTGCGGGCCTTCTTCGGCGACACCCACTCGATCCCGGCGACCTCGCGGTTGGGCACGAAAGCCGATGCCCGCAGCGCCGCCTCCGTGGCCTCCGCCGTCCAGTAGTGCACGATCTTCTGCTTGCGGCTGGGGAGGTGATAGCGGGAGACCCCGACGGGCGCACCGAGGACGATGCGCACGCCGGTCTCCTCGAACACCTCGCGCACGGCCGTCTCAGCGAGTGTCTCGCCGGGATCAACCTTTCCCTTCGGGAGCGTGACGTCGGCGTACTTGGTGCGATGGATGACGAGGATGCGCAGCTTCCCCTCCACCATGCGCCAGACGACCGCGCCGGCCGCGTAGACCGCGGTGTCGCTCATCGCACCGCGCGAGCGCGGCGACGCCGCGCGATCTGGGCCATGGTCGCATCCTGTGCGTCGACGAGCGGAGCGCCCTTCGCATCCACCGAGTGCCGCGTCCACTCGCCCTCGGGGCCGAGGTGCCAGGAGCTGGTGCCCTCGTCCATCGCCAGGGCGAACAGGTCGCCGAGCTCCGTGAGATGCGCCGGCGCGACCACGCGGATCAGCGCCTCCACACGACGATCGAGGTTGCGGTGCATCATGTCGGCCGAGCCGATGTAGAACTGCGGGTCGCCGTCGTTGTGGAACGCGAAGATGCGGGAGTGCTCCAGGTAGCGGCCGAGGATCGAGCGCACCGTGATGTTCTCGCTGAGGCCGGGGACGCCGGGCTTGAGGCTGCAGATGCCGCGCACCCACACCTCCACCTTCACCCCGGCGCTGGAGGCGCGGTACAGGGCATCGATGATCTGCTCGTCCACCATCGAGTTGACCTTGATGCGGATCGAGGCGTCCTTGCCGGCGAGGGCGTTGCGACGCTCCTTGTCGATGAGTCGCAGCAGTCCCTTGCGAAGGTGACGCGGAGCCACCAGCAGGCGCTTGAACTTCTTCTCGATCGCGTACCCGCTGAGCTCGTTGAACAGACGCGTGAGGTCCTTGCCCACCTGATCGTCGATCGTGAACAGGCCGAAGTCCTCGTACAAGCGCGACGTCTTCGGGTTGTAGTTGCCCGTCCCCACGTGCGAGTAGTGGCGGAGCACGCCGTCCTCCTCGCGGATCACGAGCGCCAGCTTGCAGTGCGTCTTCAGACCGACGAGGCCGTAAACGACGTGCACACCGGCCTTCTCCAGCTGGCGCGCCCAGCCGATGTTGGCCGCCTCGTCGAAGCGGGCCTTGACCTCCACCAGCGCGAGCACCTGCTTGCCGGCCTCGGCGGCGTCGATGAGCGCCTGCACGATCGGGCTGTCGCCGGAGGTGCGATACAGGGTCTGCTTGATGGCGAGCACGTGCGGGTCGCGCGCCGCCTGCTCCAGGAACGCCTGGACACTGGTGGCGAAGGACTCGTACGGGTGGTGCACGAGCACGTCGCCGTTGCGGATCGCGCCGAAGATGTCGGCGCGGCTCTCGTTGCCGACGGGACGGAACGGCACGGCCGTCACCGGGACATGGGGCGCGTACCGCAGCTCGGGACGATCGATGCGCGTCAGCGAGAACAGCGCGCGCAGGTCGAGCGGGCCGGGGAGGCGGTAGACCTCCTGATCGGTGATCGACAGCTCCTTCAGCAGCAGCTCCAGCGTCACCTCGTCCATGTCGTCGGTGATCTCGAGACGGATCGGCGGTCCGAACCGGCGACGCATGAGCTCCGCCTCGAGGGCCTGGATGAGGTTCTCGGTCTCATCCTCCTCGATGACCATGTCCTCGTTGCGGGTGAGGCGGAAGGCGTGGTGATCGATGACCTCCATGCCCGGGAAGAGGTCCCCGAGGTGGTTGGCGATGAGGTCCTCGATGAGGATGTAGCGCACGCCGCCCGAACCCGGCACCTCGATGAAGCGCGGCAGCATCGGCGGCACCTTGAGTCGCGCGAACTCGGTGCGACCCGTGCGCGCGTTGCGGATGCGGATGGCGAGGTTCAGCGACAGGCCCGAGATGTACGGGAAGGGGTGTGCGGGGTCGACGGCTAGCGGCATCAGCACGGGGAAGACCTGCGCCTGGAAGTACTCGGCGAGGTGGGCACGGTCTGCGTCGTCCAGGGCGTCCCACGACACCACGGAGATCCCCGCCTCGGTCAGCGCCGGGCGCACCGAATCGGTCCACGCCTGCGCGTGACGCAGCTGCAGCCGGTGAGCTTCTGCCGAGATGTCGGCGAGCACGTCGGCGGGTGCGCGACCCACGTTCGTGGGGACGGCGAGACCGGTGATGATGCGACGCTTGAGACCTGCGACGCGCACCATGAAGAACTCGTCCAGATTGCTGGCGAAGATCGCCAGGAAGTTCGCGCGCTCGATCAGCGGGGTCGTCGGGTCCTCGCCCAGCTCCAGCACGCGCTGGTTGAACTTCAGCCAGCTCAGCTCGCGATCCAGGTAGCGGTCGTCGGGGAACTGGTCATCCGATTCCACGGCAAGCACGTCGAAGTCGTCGTCGTCCTCGCCCAGTCCGGCGTCAGGAATCGTCGTGTCGATCATGTGCTCATCCTTACAGTGGCGGGTGACGAACAGGTTAAGCGCTCAGCGGACGCTTTCCGTCTGCTGCTCCTCTTCGGAGGCGTCGAAACGATAACCCACGTTTCGCACCGTGCCGATGAGCTGCTCCATGTCACCGAGCTTGGCGCGCAGGCGGCGGACGTGGACGTCGACCGTGCGGGTGCCGCCGTAGTAGTCATAGCCCCACACCTCGCTCAGCAGCTGCTCGCGCGTGAAGACGCGAGACGGATGGGTGGCGAGGAAGTGCAGCAGCTGGAACTCCTTGTAGGTCAGATCCAGCGGACGACCGTTGACCTTCGCTGAGTAGGACGCCTCATCGATCGTGATCCCCGAGGTCTGCACGCGCGTGGGCCGCTCATCCATCGCCGCGGCGCGACCCAGCGCGAGCCGCAGCCGCGCATCGATCTCGGCGGGGCCGGCCGAGGTCAGCAGCAGGTCATCCACGCCCCAGTCGGGCGACAGTGCGGTGAGTCCGCCCTCGGTGACCACCACCAGCAGGGGGGAGTTGATACCCGTGGTGCGCAGCAGCCGGCACAGCGACTTCGCCGCGACCAGGTCTGCGCGTGCATCCACCAGGATCAGATCCGAGTCCGGGGCGGCGACCAGCTGCGCCGGTGTCGCCGGGATCGTGCGCACCGTGTGGCTGAGCAGCTCCAGGGCGGGCAGGGCTGCATCCGGTGTCGAACTGAGCACGAGCAGTTGCGCCACGCCGATTCCTCTCCTGCGGCTAAGCCCCCATGATATGCCGCACTCGGGAGCGGTCCCGCGCCAGGTCTGGGAGAATGACGTCATGTCACAGCCGCAGCTCGCTCCGCGCTCGCCCCTCATCGGCATCGCGGCGGTCTGGATCGTCAGCGCGTTGATCGCCGTGGCGGTCGGGATCGTGGCACCGCTGGACCAGCGTGTGGGCTGGCTGTGCGTTGGACTCGGGATCACCCTGATCGTCGCCTTCGCGGTGCAGATCTTCTCCGCACCCGCCCAGGGGTTCATCGGGCGCATGGGTGCGAGCATGCTCGGGGCCCTCGTTGTGATGGGTCTGGTGTCCGCGGGTTTCGGACTCGCCGCACTGAGCGGTCTCTGACCCGCGGGAAGCGGCAAGCGGGCTAGAGTGGATCTCATGGACCTCTTCGCACTCGAGATGCTCTTCGTCGGCCTGCTGGGCCTCGCGTCGCTCGCCATCGCGTTCGTCGCGGGCGTCGTGGTCTACAACCTCTTCCGCGGCCAGCGCTGATCGCGCGCAAGCCATGATCGAGCTGCCCAGCGATCTGCCCGCAGACCTGGTGCCGCTGTCCTGGCTCCTCGGGGTCTGGGAGGGCACCGGTGTCATCGACTACACCGCCGGTGATCATCACTTCACGGGCGAGTTCACGCATCGCGTGAGCTTCAGCCATGACGGCGGCGACGCGTTGAACTACTCCGCTACCGCTGTGCTGACACCGGTGGACGAGGGCGGAGAACGGGTTCGGCTGAACTCCGAGGTCGGGTTCTGGCGCATCGCTCGTCCGCGCGGGGCTTCTGATGTCGGCCCTGGGTTGCTGCCGGGAGCGGAGGCACTTGTTGCCCGCACGGTGGAGGACGTCGAAGCGCTGCGAAACGCCGATGACGCCTTCGATATCGAGGTGTCCATTGTTCATGCGGACGGCGTCACGGAGCTGTATCTCGGACAGGTGAAGGGTCCCCGTATCGACCTCGCCACAGATGCGGTGCTGCGGCCGTCGTCCGCGAAGGATTACGCGTCCGCCGAGCGAATGTACGGCCTGGTGCAGGGACACCTGCTGTGGGCCTGGGACATCGCTGCCCTCGGCGCTCCGCTGGCGTCCCACGCTTCGGCTCGCCTGGCGAAAGTGTCCTGAGATGGCTGGCTTCGCCTCGCTGCCTGGTGCCGTCCTCGACGGTGACGCGGTCACGCATTTCGGTGAGCCGCTGCGCGAGCAGCGCACGCTGGAGCAGGGACGCGCCCTTGCTCCGCTGGGCGATCGCGCCATCGTCGCGCTGAGCGGACCCGATCGGCTGACCTGGCTGGACTCCATCACGTCGCAGTCGGTCGCCCATCTTCCCGCCGGCTTCTCGTCCGAGTTGCTGGTGCTGGATCCACAGGGGCGGGTCGAACACGCCGCGGGCATCATCGACGACGGCGAAACGGCGTGGCTCCTGGTCGACCGCGATGACGCCGACCCGCTGTCCACGTGGCTGTTGCGCATGCGCTTCCGCGCGCAGGTGGACATCGCCGTGCGCGACGACTTGCGCGTGATCGGCTACGTCGGCGACGCGGCGGGGGAGCAGGTCGCTTCTGTCGCTCCCGATGCCATCGTGTGGCACGACCCGTGGGGCGTCGTCGCCGCGGGCGGGTGGCAGTACGCCCAGGTCGCCGATCACCCGGGTGCCGAGCGCGACTGGCGCGAGGCGATCGTCACGACGGAGCAGGCGGATGCGCTCGCCTCGAATCTCGGCGAGCTACGCGCGGCCGGTGTACTGGCAGCGGACGCGCTGCGGATCGCGGCCTGGCGGCCGCGGTGGGCGCGCGAGCGCGACGATCGGCTGATCCCGCACGAGGTCGACTGGATCCGCTCCGCCGTGCATCTGAACAAGGGCTGCTACCGGGGTCAGGAGACGGTCGCGAAGGTGCACAACCTCGGTCACCCGCCGCGCCGCCTCGTCATGTTGCATCTGGACGGAAGCGACAGCGTGCTCCCCGCCCCCGGCGATGAGGTTCGCTCGGAGGTCGACGGCGATGAGGTGGGCCGCATCACGTCCAGCGCCATGCACCATGAGCTGGGACCGATCGCGCTCGCGGTGGTCGCGCGTCGCATCCCGGCCGATGTCGTGCTGCACGTTCGCTCTGGCGAGACAGACATCACCGGTGCACAGGAGGTCGTGGTCCCGGCCGACGCAGGCTCGGTGGCCGACGTGCCGCGCCTGACGCGGCTGTCGCGCCGCCCCCTGAAGCAGGACTGAGCCGCTCCTGCTCGCTGCCCCACTGGGCTTGCGGCATCAGGGTCAGCGGGCGAGGTCGCGGAGGGCCAGCTCGGCGGCGTTGACGCCGCACATGCCGTGCACGCCGCCCGCCGGCGAGGTCGACGCGCCGCCGAGGTAGACGCCGCGGACGCCGGTGGTGAAGCCGCGCTTCCCCATTCGCGGGCGCGCGATGAGCTGTCGCAGGGTGGTGGCACCGCCGCCGATATCGCCCCCGAGATACGCGGCGTTGTGCTCCTCCATCGCGGCAGGGCCACGAGTGCGCACGGCGAGGATCTGCTCGCGCACGCCGGGCGCGTAGTTGTCCAACTCGCGGAGGAGCCGCTCGGTCTCATCGTGCGGCCAGCCGTTCGGCACGTGGGCGTAGAGCCAGAGCGGGTTGACGCCGTTGTGCGAGCGCGTCGGGTCGACGAGGTGCGGCTGCGTGACGAGCATGAACGGGTGCTCCGGCATGCGGCCCCGCACGACGTCGGCCTCGGCACGTGCGACCTGCGTGAACGTGCCGCCGAGGTGCACAACGCCGGCGCGGCGGAGCGCATCGTCGCGCCAGGGCACGTCGCCCTCGATCGCGATGTCCAGCTTGAACGCTCCGGGTCCGGGGCGGAACCGGCGCCACGCTCGGCGGACCCCCGCCGGAACGTCGACCATCGTGAGGGCGCTGCGCGGCGGGACGGTGAGAATGACGATCTCGGAGTCGAGCTCGTCCACGCGCGCGACGCGCCGACCGAGTTCGATCCGCCCGCCGAGCTCTGCCAGCTCGGCGAGCAGCGCGGACGTGAGCGACCCCGCACCGCCGCGTGGGAAGGGCCAGCCGTGCGCGTGCAGCGCGGTGGTCAGCATCGCCGCCACCGAGCTCGACAGCGGAGCGGTCAGGCTTCCGATCATGTGCGCTGCGATCCCGCCGAACGCGGCCGCGTTCTCGGGACGCCGGAACCCGCGCGCCCACCAGGACGCCGGTGGGGCGGCCCGCAGTCCGAGTCGGACGAGCGCCAGCGGGTGGCGAGGGATCGAGACGACGGGGGCGAACGCGGTGTCGAAGACTGCGTCGGCGTCCCGCGTCAGGGGGTCGAACAGGCGCTGCCACAATGCGCCGTCTGCGCCCATGCCCTGCGCAGTGCGTTCGAGGTCGCGGAAGACCACACCGACGCCGCTGTCTGTCGGATGAGCGACGACCGTGTCGTGATGCAGCCACTCCAGGCCATGGCGCTCCAGATTCAGAGACCGGAAGAACGGCGATGCCACGGCGCCGGGCATAGCGGTCGAGCAGTCGTCATGGCGCACCCCGGGCAGCGTGAGTTCGCTCGTACGCGCACCGCCGCCGGCCACATCGGCGGCCTCGAGCACGGTCACGCGCACACCGGCCTGCGCGAGGCGGATCGCCGCGGCGAGTCCGTTCGGGCCGGACCCCACCACCGTTGCCGTCGTCACCTCGCCAGCCTAGCCCGCGACTTCCGGCGCAACCGATGCCCAGTCCACGGTGAGCTCGCCGAGCTTCGCACGCGTCTTCGGCGTTCGAACCGGCCATCCTCCCGCACGCAGATCGGCGACCACCGCGAGCCAGCGTTGCACCGCGCCGAACGTGCCGAGGCCGACGTTGCGATCCCAGGATGCATCCAGGTCAGTCATCAGCCGATGCACGCGTTCGCCCGGCACGTTGTGGTGGATCAGCGCCTTCGGCAGGCGCTCCGCCACGATGCTCGGACGCTCGAGCTCCGCGAGGCGCAGCGAGATCGTGAGGTTCCGCGGGTTCGCCTCGCTGTCGAGAGAGATCCAACTCGACACCCGACCGATCTCGTCGCAGGTCCCCTCTACCAGGATCCCGTCCGGCGTGAGCCGAGAGCACATCATTCGCCACGCATCGGCGACGTCCGCTTCGTCATACTGGCGCAGCACGTTGAACGCGCGGATCACCGTGGCGGGCCGCAGGGAGGGAACTTCGAAGCCACCGCGCGCGAACGACACGCGGCTGTCGGCGGGGAATCGCGTGTGGCCCTCGCGGATCTCCGCGAGCTGCGCCGTGGCGCGGGCAACACGCTCCGCGTCGATCTCCAGCCCCAGAACCTCGACCTCCGAGTGCGTGCGGCGAAGCCGGTCGTAGAGCTCGAACGCGGTGACACCACTGGCGCCGTAACCGAGGTCCACGACGAGCGGCGAATCGGCTCGTCGGAGGTGGGGCTGTGCGCTGATCCACCGATCCACACGGCGGAGTCGGTTGGTGTTCGTCGTGCCGCGTGTGGCGTGACCTGCGGGAGAGACGGGACGCGGCATGCATCCATTCTCTCGTGCCCGTGTCATCCGGCGTCGCGCACGTGAACGGCGCTGGTGCCGCCGGTAGGCTGGAGACATGACCGAGCCGTACACCCTCATCCTTCTTCGCCACGGCCAGAGCCAGTGGAACGAGCTGAACCTGTTCACCGGTTGGGTGGACGTCCGTCTCACCGACCAGGGCAAGGCCGAGGCGGCCCGCGGCGGACAGCTGCTGGCCGAGGCCGGCATCCTGCCCGACGTGCTGCACACGTCCCTGCTCAGCCGCGCGATCCAGACCGCCAACATCGCGCTGGACAACGCCGACCGCCTGTGGATCCCGGTCAAGCGGTCCTGGCGACTCAACGAGCGTCACTACGGAGCGCTGCAGGGCAAGGACAAGGCCGAGACCCTCGCGGAGTTCGGTCCGGAGCAGTTCCAGCTCTGGCGTCGTTCGTTCGACGTGCCGCCGCCCGCGCTCGCGGACGACAGCGAGTTCAGCCAGGTGAACGACCCCCGCTACGCGGGCATCGACGGCGACATTCCGCGCACCGAGTCGCTGAGCCTGGTCATCGACCGTCTTCTGCCGTACTGGGACGCCGAGATCGTTCCCGATCTGCGCGCGGGCAAGACCGTGCTGGTCACGGCCCACGGCAACTCGCTGCGCGGCCTCGTGAAGCACCTCGACGGCATCAGCGACGACGACATCGCCGAGCTCAACATCCCGACCGGCATTCCGCTGGTCTACAAGCTCGACGCCGACCTCAAGCCGATCGCCCCGGCCGAGTATCTCGACCCCGAGGCTGCCGCCGCGGGAGCTGCAGCAGTGGCGAACCAGGGCAACAAGTAAGGCTCACGCGCAACGTCCCCGCACCGGATCGGTGCGGGGACGTTCACGTTCGCGGGGCTGATGGCCGATCACGCCCCGGATCCGGTCGAGTGGTCTCGCTATCCGCTCCAGCTCGAGCTGTGTCGAACCGTATCTGAGACCAGCGTGCTGGTGGCTCTCAGATCCTGCTCCTCAACTCGCCTCTGGCAGCGCCGACGGAGACCGGTCCGACGACCGGAACGACGAAGCGGCGCGGTCCGCCACCCCTGACGTGGCCCGCGCCGCTTCATCGGGCGTCAGACGGCGTTCTCGCTCGTCTCGCCCTCCGCCGTCCAGTCGCCCGTGGCGAGGTAGACGGCCTTCTTCGCGACCGACACCGCGTGGTCGGCGAAGCGCTCGTGGTAGCGGCTGGCGAGGGTCGCATCGACCGTCGCTCCGGCCTCGCCCTTCCAGGTGTCGCTCAGAACCTTCTCGAAGACCCGCGCGTGCAGCTCGTCGATGTCATCGTCGAGGTTGCGGATCTCGTCCGCGATCGTCAGGTCCTGCGTGCGGAGCAGGTCGGCCAGCTTCGTGGCGATCTGAACGTCGAGCTCACCCATCGACGTGAAGGTGCTCTTGAGACCCTTCGGGATGGCGCGCTCGGGGAAGCGGTAGCGGGCGAGCTGAGCGATGTGCTCGGCCATGTCGCCCATGCGCTCCAGCGATGCACTCATGCGCAGCGCGGAGACCACCATGCGGAGGTCGCGCGCGACCGGCTGCTGACGGGCGAGGATCTCGATGGCGAGCTCGTCGAGCACGACGGCGCGAGCATCGATCAGACGGTCGTCCTCGATGACCTCCTCGGCCAGCGCGACGTCACTGGTGGCGAACGCCGTGGTCGCCTTCGTGATCGCGATGGTGACGAGCTCGGCGATCTCGACCAGGCGTCCCTGGACGTCGTCGAGGGACTGGTGGAAAACTTCCCGCATGGCTGTGTGCCTTTCACTGTTGCAGGTCTGCGCCGCCCGTGCACTCGCCGGGATCTCCAGGCTGTCGGGCTTCGGCGCAATCAAAACGAGCGAAGGTTAACGATTGGTGCCGCCCGCGTGAATATCCGGCGGCGATGCCTGTGCTGGCGCGGAATCCGGGCTCGTCGGCCTTCGCGGCCAGAATACGCTGTAGTCATGTCCTCCACGCAGCTGGCGATCTTCGCCCTCGCCCTGGGCCTGGTCATCGGCGCTGCCGTCACCGTGGCTCTGGTTGTGGCGCTGCGCGCTCGTGACCGCCACCTGCGCGAAGTCGCCGGCGATGTGCCGGAGGGGATCACCGCCGTACTCGCCGGGATGGACGACGCCGCAGCCGTCTTGGACACCTCGTTTCAGCTGCTGGCCACGTCCACCGCGGCCGGATGGCTGGGTTTCGAGACCGGGCGTGCGCTGGAGAACACGGATCTGCGTGCGCTGGTACGTCGAGCGCGTTCCGCCGGTGGAACGGAGACCGAGACGCTGCGCATCCGGCTGGGGGAGCTGTCTCCCGAGCTTCGTCTGGTGAGCGCTCGGGCCACGGTCCTCAGTGCCCGTCTGACCATGCTGACCGTGCGCGACATCAGTGAGAGCGAACGGCTGGAGCAGATGCGCCACGACTTCGTCTCGAACACGAGTCACGAGTTGAAGACGCCCGTCGGCGCGATCACGCTGCTGTCCGAAGCCGTCGACATGGCAGCGGACGACCCCGATCAGGTACGCGTGTTCGCCGCGCGGCTGCAGGCCGAAGCACGTCGCCTCGGTGGCCTTACCGGCCGCATCATGAGCCTGTCGAAGCTGCAGTCCACCGACGGCCTCTCCGAGGTGCGCGACGTCTCGGTGGATGAGGTCGTCGCCGCGGCGGTGGACGCGAACATCGTCGCCGCGCAGGGAGCGAACGTCGAGCTTCTCCGCGGCGGTGAGCGCGGCCTGTTCGTGCGCGGTGATGCGCAGATCCTCAGCGACGCGCTCGGCAACCTCGTCTCCAACGCCGTGAAGTACTCCGCGCCGGGTTCCCGCGTCGGGATCGGCGTCAAACGCGTGGACGACGTCATCGAGATCGCGGTCGCGGACCAGGGCATCGGCATCGCCGAGGACGATCAGCAGCGCATCTTCGAGCGTTTCTACCGCGCCGATCAGGCGCGCTCGCGCAGCACCGGCGGCACCGGACTCGGGCTCTCGATCGTCAAGCATGCCGTACAGCGCCACGGTGGTGACGTGCGCCTGTGGTCGCGTCCGGGCAAGGGGGCGACGTTCACGATCGTGCTGCCCGCGTCCGAGTCGCCCGCGCACGAGAAAGCGCGAAAGACCGACAAGCCGCGCAAAGCGGACAAGGCCCGCAAGAGCGACGAAGCTCGCAAGGCCGACAAGCTGCGCAAGAAGCAGAAGCGTGAGGATCGGCGCAAGAGCGAAGAGCTCGCCACCGAGACCGCACCGCTGGCCCCCGCTGTGGAGAGCCCCCTCCCGGCATCCGTCCCGATCGTCGCGGACCGCCGTGACCTCGTCGAAGGTTCCGCTCCCGCAGCGCGCCGCGATGAGGTCTCTGCCGACGCGACCGCATCGGCGCCTGTCCCCGTCCCGGCACTGACCGAGACGCAGAACGGAGAGAACCCGTCATGACCCGAGTGCTGCTCATCGAGGACGAGCCCGACCTCGCCGATCCGCTGGCGTATCTGCTGCGTCGGGAGGGATATGAGGTCGAGATCGCCGAAGACGGTCCCGCGGCCCTCGCCGCGTTCCGGGAGCGCGGCGCCGACATCCTGCTGCTCGACCTGATGCTCCCGGGTATGCCCGGTACCGAGGTCGCTCGCCAGGTGCGCACCACGTCGGCGGTTCCGATCATCATGGTCACCGCGAAGGACACCGAGGTGGATATCGTGGTGGGACTCGAGATCGGTGCCGACGACTACGTCACGAAGCCCTACTCCGCGCGCGAGCTGCTGGCCCGCATGCGGGCGGTGCTTCGCCGCACGGCTGCAGCGGAGGCAGACCTCGACGAGCGCCTGCTGCAGGGCGGACGTGTGACCGTGGACCTCGACCGTCACACGGTGTCGGTGGCCGGCAGCGAGATCAACATGCCGCTGAAGGAGTTCGAACTGCTCGAGGTGCTGATGCGCAACGCCGGTCGTGTGCTCACGCGCGGTCAGCTCATCGATCGGGTGTGGGGCAGCGACTACTTCGGTGACACCAAGACGCTGGACGTCCACATCAAGCGCATCCGCTCGCGCATCGAGGAGAACCCCGGACAGCCGGTGATGCTGGTGACCGTCCGCGGTCTGGGATACCGCTTCGAGGCCTGAGCTGAAACGAGAGCGGGCCGCATCCCTTCGGATGCGGCGCGCTCTCGTTGTCTGAGGTCAGTTGGTGGCCGACGGGGTCGGCACGGCCTCTTCAAGGTAGGTGAGGGTGCCGTCGAGCACGGGGACCTCGACGGCCTCCGACGTGCCGTCACCCGAGGTGAACGTGACCTTGACGGTGTCGCCCGCGGCGGTCTTGAGACCGGGGACGTCGAGGTGCTCTCCGTCGACGCCGTAGCTGACGCGCTCGCCGGCCGGAACCGAAACCTTGAGCGGGGCGGAGACACCGTCGACGGCGACCGTGGCGGTCAGGTCTTCCGCGGTGTCGTTGATGAAGACGGCGACCAGGTTGACGGCGTCCTCACCGGTGATGAAGAAAGCGTTGCGGACCAGTACAGGGCCGGAGGCGTTCGGGACGTTGACGCCCTCTGCCGCCGAGTAGGGGATCGTGGTGGCCTGCGGCGAGATCATGCTGCAGCCGGTGGTGCCCAGAATGATGGCGGCACCGAGGGCGATGGACGCGAGAGCGCGCGTGTTCACTGATCCTCCTCAGGATGCTGACGGTCTCCCTCCAGTCTAGGGGTACGGCCGTCGTTCACCGTTCACTCCCACGAGGGCGCAAACCTTAGCGCATATCTGCTGTGGTATTCTGGAGGTTGCCGAAAGGACACAGCTGCATGCTTTTTGAGGTTGGCGAGACCGTCGTCTATCCGCACCACGGTGCTGCGACGATCACCGAGGTGAAGACCCGCGTGATCAAGGGCGTCGAGAAAACGTATCTGAAGCTCCGTGTGACCCAGGGGGACCTCATGATCGAGGTGCCGGCAGACAATGTCGACCTCGTGGGTGTACGTGACGTGATCGGCAAGGAGGGCCTCGAGCGCGTGTTCGAGGTGCTGCGTGCTCCGTTCACCGAGGAGCCCACCAACTGGTCACGCCGTTACAAGGCGAACCTGGAGAAGCTCGCGTCGGGTGACGTGATCAAGGTCAGCGAGGTCGTGCGCGACCTCTGGCGCCGCGATCAGGACCGCGGACTGTCGGCTGGGGAGAAGCGGATGCTGGCCAAGGCGCGCCAGATCCTGATCTCCGAGCTGGCTCTCGCCGAGAAGACCGACGAGGAGAAGGCGTCCAGCCTCCTCGACGAGGTCCTCGCCTCCTGAGATCCTTTCGAACGCCGCCCGTGTACCGGGCGGCGTTCGTCGTTTCCTGGGGACGGTGAACCGCCGGCGTGTCTCCGCGGTGTGAACGGAGGAGATTCGCGTGACGGTAGGGCGCTGCACCGCATTCGGTCCTCGATTCGCGACAATATCCTCGGTTCGCGACACTCACTCCGCCCCGCTTCGAACCGCGACAGAATGCAGTTTGCAGGAGCAGAGGACCGTCACCTCGTGACCTTGCCCATCGTTCACGACGGTGATCCGTGGCGATCCTCCAACGCCTCCGCCTCGCTTCGCTCGCTCAGGGACCGAGAACTGGTGACGAGACTCGAGCGCGCTCACGAACCCGGGGAGCGACGACATAAACTCCGCGCGGAAACCGGCGCGTACCGGGTGCTGCATGAACCGGAACGCGCTACTAGTTGAGTTAGTGGCTTAAATGGTGGGTATGGACTACATCCCTGTTCCCCGAGTGGCCGTCGTGATCGTTGCGGCGGGGGCGGGCACCCGGCTGGGGGCGGGGGAGCCGAAGGCGTTCGTGGGGTTGGATGATCGAACGATCCTGGCGCATGCCCTGGACGGTGTCCTCACGGTGCCGACGCCGATGCAGATCGTCGTGGTGGCCCCGGCGAATCGCGTGGGTGAGGCTACCGCCGAACTGGATGTTCGCGCGGGCGAGCGCCGGCACCTCGCTTCGGTCGTCGTGGGCGGCGACACTCGGCAGGCATCGGTCGCGGCCGGGCTCGCCGCCCTGTGGGGCGACATCGAGGTGGTCCTCGTTCACGACGCCGCCCGGGCCCTCACTCCGCCGGAGGTGTTCGAACGTGTGATCGCGGCGGTCGATGAGACCGGGTGGGGAATCATCCCGGTGATCCCCGTCGTCGACACCCTGAAGCGGGTGGACGGTGCGCGCATCACCGCTGCGGTCGATCGCGCCGAACTTGCGGCCGCGCAGACCCCGCAGGGATTTCGGCGGGACGTGCTTGTCACGTCCTACGCCGCCGCGGGCGAGGAATTCACCGATGACGCAGCCCTGCTGCAGAGCCAGGGCCACACCGTCGGGACGGTCGCGGGTGACGAGCTCTCGTTCAAGATCACGACCCCCGCGGATCTCGAACGCGCGCGACAGCTTGTCGCCCCGTCATCCGCCGGCACGTCTTTGAGCGGAACAGTGCAGCGGGCCCGCCAGGTCACCCCGCGCGTAGGGATCGGGACCGACGTGCACGCTTTCACGGATCAGGGAACGCTGTGGCTCGCGGGCCTGGAATGGCCGGGCGAGTCGGCGTTGGAGGGACACTCGGACGGCGATGCCGTGGCGCACGCAATCGTCGACGCGCTGCTCTCGGCGGCGGGTCTCGGGGACATCGGGGCGCACTTCGGGACCGCGCGACCCGAGTTCGCCGGAGCTCACGGTGCCGCCTTCCTCGCCGAGACTCGGCGGATCGTCGAGCGCGCCGGATTCCGCATTGGCAACGTCGCGGTTCAGGTGCAGGCGGCGCGGCCGAAGTTCGCCCCGCGCCGCGCGGAGGCGGAGCAGGTGCTGTCGGACGTGCTCGGCGCTCCGGTGTCCGTGTCCGCCACGACGACCGATGGACTGGGATTCGTCGGCGCGGCAGAGGGCGTCCAGGCCTTCGCCGTCGCGATGCTGGTCGCAGCCTGAGTTCGCGGGTCGGGTGCGCAGGCTGGCTTCGCAGCGTGGGTTCGCAGCCCGAGTTGGCTGCCTGGGTTCGTGGCGTGGGTTCGCAGCCTGAGGTCGC
Source organism: Microbacterium gorillae (assembly GCF_050990725.1). Taxonomy (GTDB): domain Bacteria; phylum Actinomycetota; class Actinomycetes; order Actinomycetales; family Microbacteriaceae; genus Microbacterium; species Microbacterium gorillae_A. The sequence continues at coordinate 3,372,842 of NZ_CP158844.1, read as the reverse complement.
GGGTCGGTTTCATCCTTGGGTTCGCGCGTGGCACCGCTGGCCGGCACCTCAGCCCGGCGCCGGCAGGATGCCCGTGATGTCACAGCCCAGCGGGTTCCCGGGCCGCGCCGGTAGGCTGGAGGGGTGACTCTGCACCTCCACGACACGCGCACCCAGACGCTGCGCGAATTCGTCCCGCTCGATCCTACGAACGTGACGATGTACGTCTGTGGTCCCACGGTGCAGTCGGGCCCGCACATCGGCCACGTTCGCGCGGCGCTCGGCTTCGACCTCCTGCGCCGCTGGCTGGAGTACAGCTACGGGCGCGTTACGTTCGTGCGCAACGTCACCGACATCGACGACAAGGTCCTCACCAACGCCACCGACACCGAGGAGTGGTGGGCGCGGGCGTACCGCATGGAGCGCGAGTTCACCGCGGCCTACGAGGCCGTCGGGATCCTCACGCCCACGTACGAGCCGCGCGCCACGGCGTCGATCCCGCAGATGCAGGAGCTCATCCAGCGCCTCATCGACGCAGGCCATGCCTACGCGGCCGCCGGGGACGTCTACTTCGATGTGCGTTCGTGGCCGAGCTACGGCGAGCTGACGCACCAGTCCGTCGATGCGATGGAGGACGCCGCCGACGCGGACCCGCGCGGAAAGCGCGACCCGCACGACTTCGCGCTCTGGAAGGGCGCGAAGGAGGGCGAACCCGCCTCGGCGATCTGGGATTCCCCGTGGGGCGCCGGTCGTCCCGGCTGGCACATCGAGTGCTCCGCCATGTCGCGCCGCTACCTCGGTCCGCAGTTCGACATCCACGGCGGCGGACTGGACCTGCGTTTCCCACACCACGAGAACGAGCTGGCGCAGTCGACCGCGGCGGGCGATCCGTTCGCGACGTACTGGGTGCACAACGGCCTGGTGACCGTCGGCGGACAGAAGATGTCCAAGTCGCTCGGCAACTTCACGCTCGCCGAGGACGTGCTGGCCGAGCGGGACCCGCAGGTGGTGCGCTATGCGCTTGCCGCAGCCCACTACCGCTCGACGCTCGATCTCACGGCATCGTCCTACGACGAGGCGGAGGCGGCGCTGGGGCGCATCACCGGCTTCTTCCGTCGCGCAGCACGCACGTTCCCGGAGACGGTGGCGGCGGCCACCATCGACGAGCTGCCCGCGGAGTTCACGGCCGCGATGGACGATGACCTGAACGTGCCGCAAGCGCTCGCCGTCATTCATGAGACGGTGCGCACGGGCAACTCCGCGATCGACGCCGGAGATGGTGCCGCGGCGGCGTTCGCTGCCGAGAGCGTGCGGTTGATGATGCAGATCCTGGGGCTCGACATCGATGAGCCCGCGACCGCAGGAGCGGAGCGGGTCGCACTCGACTCCCTCATGGAATCACTGATCTCGCAGCGTGCGCAGGCGCGCGCTGACAAGGACTGGGGTGCGGCAGACCGCATCCGAGACGCACTCGCCGCAGCCGGCATCGCGCTGGAGGATGCGGCGGACGGAACACACTGGAGTATCAATGGCTAAGCCAGGACGCCCCGGCGCACGTCGCGCCGCGAGCAAGAAGGGTGCCACCAAGGGCACCGGCGGCCTCGGCCGCAAGGCCCTCGAAGGACGCGGACCCACCCCGAAGGCGGAGGATCGCGCCTGGCACCCCGCCGGCAAGCGCAAGGCCGCGGCTGAGCGCTACGCCGCCGCCGGTGGCAAGGGCAAGCCCGGTCAGAAGCCGCAGGGGAACATCAACCGCGGATCGCGCGCGAAGTCGACCGACGACACCGAGACCGTCACCGGACGCAACTCGGTGCTCGAGGCGATGCGGACGAAGATCCCCGCGACGGCGTTCTACATCGCCCAGCGCGTGGAGATGGACGACCGCGTCAAGGAGATGCTGGCGATCGCTCGTCACCGTGACATCCCCGTCATGGAGGTCACGCGCCAGGAGCTGGACCGCATGGCCGGTTTCGACGGTGTGCACCAGGGCGTTGCACTGAAAGTGCCGCCGTACGAGTACGAGCACCCGCAGGACGTCCTGGAAGCGGTCCTGAACCGCAACGAGACGCCGCTGTTCGTGGCGCTGGACGGAATCACCGACCCCCGCAACCTCGGCGCGATCATCCGCTCGACCGCGGCGTTCGGCGGCCAGGCGGTCATCCTTCCGCAGCGCCGCTCCGCAAGCGTGAACTCCGCCGCATGGAAGACGTCCGCCGGTGCTGCCGCTCGCATCCCGGTCGCGATCGCCCCGAATCTCACGAACACCCTCAAGGAGTTCAAGAAGCAGGGCGTGTTCATCCTCGGCCTCGATGGCGACGGCGACGTGCAGCTCCCGCAGCTGGAGCTGGCCGATCGGCCCGTGGTGATCGTCGTGGGCTCCGAGGGCAAGGGCCTGTCGCGTCTGGTGACCGAGCACTGCGACCAGATCGTCTCCATTCCGATCTCTGCCGCCACCGAGTCGCTGAACGCCGGTATCGCCACGTCCGTGGCGCTGTACCAGGTGGCGACGATGCGCCAGGCGGCCGAGTGATCATCTGCCACTGAACGAGTGATGCCCGGTCCAGAAGGACCGGGCATCACTCGTTTCAGGCACGCGTCACTCCTTGACGGCACCGGAGGTGAGACCGGCGACGATCCACCGGCTCGCCAGGGCGAACAGCACCATCGTGGGCAGCACCGTCAGCACAGCGGCTGCGGCCATCGGGCCCCAGTCGATGTTGAACGTCGAGATGAAGCCGTTGAGGGCCGCGGGAATCGTCTTGTTCGCGTCGGAGTTGATCAGGATCACCGACAGGAACAGCTCGTTCCAGCAGTTGACGAAGTTGAAGATGAACGCCGCGATGATGCCGGGCATCATCACCGGAACCAGCACCCGGAAGAGGGCGCCGAGACGGGAGCAGCCGTCCACCATCGCCGCTTCCTCCAGCGCATCCGGGACGTTCTCGAAGAACCCGCGGAGCATGATCGTGGAGAACGGGATGCACATGGCGACGTACACCAGGAGCAGTCCGAACTTGTTGTCCACGAGGCCGAGGCTGGACATCATCGAGTACAGCGGTCCCAGCGCGATGAACGCCGGGATCATCTGCGTCACGAGGAACGCCAGCATGACGGCGCCGCGGCCACGGAACTGGAACCGCGCCAGCACGTAGGCGCTGAGCAGGGCGATCACCGTGGCTCCGAGTCCTGCCACCACGGCGACGAGCGCCGAGTTGGCGAGGAAGCCGCCGAAGTTCGACTTCTCGAACAGGCCGACGTAGTTCTCGGTCGTGGGCTCAGTGGGCCAGTACTCCAGCGGGAAACGACTGATCGAGCCGGGCGACTTGAACGACGTCACCAGGATCCAGTAGAGCGGGAACAGCGTGATGATCAGCCAGACGGCCAGCCCGATCACCTTGATGATGCCGCCCACGGTGACCTTCGGGCGGCCGGTCGGGCGGGTGACGGGCACCGACTTCGTGCCGGTGACGATGGTGCGCGTGGTGTCGGTCATCGCTTGTTCACCCTTCCCATCGCCATCAGGTAGAAGGCGCAGAACACCAGCAGGAACGCCATCACCAGCAGGCCGATCGCGCTGGACAGGCCGTAGTTGCCCAGCTGCGTGTACTTGATCATCCAGGTGGTGATGATGTCGGTGCGGTTGGCCGGACCGCCGCCGGTCATCGCGTAGATGATGTCGGGGAAGTTGAAGATCCAGATGATGCGCAGCAGCACGGTCAACAGCAGCGTGGTGGAGATGTACGGGATGATCACTGAGAACAGCTGCCGAGCCTTGCCGGCGCCATCGAGGCTGGCTGCCTCCAAGAGCTCGTCCGGCACCGACTGCAGTGCGGCGAGGATCATGATCGCGAAGAACGTGACGCCGTACCAGACGTTGGCGACGATCACAGAGGTCATCGCGAGACTCGGATCCGCCAACCACGGCACGGGCTGCGAGATGATCCCGGCCTTCATCAGCAGGTCGTTGAAGACGCCGAACTCCGCGTTGAACATCCAGCGGAACAGCAGACCGATGAGGAAGCCGGACACCGCCCACGGGTAGAACACGAGCGCCTGATACACCCCGCGGAAGCGGAACTTCTTGCGCAGCCAGAGCGCGAGGATGAATCCGATCACCAGCTGCGGGATGATCGACCCGACCACCCACATCACGGTGTTGCCCGCCACGATCGGGAAGGCCGGATCCTGGAACACGGTGACGAAGTTCTGCAGACCCACCCACGGGGTCGACGTCAGGTCCCACGTGTTCCAGTCGCGGAAGGCCATCTGCGCGCCCTGCAGCATCGGCAGGTAGGTGAACCAGACGACGAACACGATGGCCGGAACCATGAACAGGAACAGCGACAGCGCGGTCTTCGCACCGAAGGTGCGGCGCCGAGTGCCGCCGCGGGGGGCCGCACCGCGGGAAGCGGTGCGGCCCTCACGGGTGAGCGAATCCGCAGTCACGGATCAGCCCTTCTCCGATGCGAGCTTCTCGGTCCAGTACGTGTCCCAGCCCGCCAGCATGTCGGAGGTGGTCATCGAACCCAGCAGCACGTTCTGGATGTCCTTGTCGGCGCGCTGGATCCAGTCGGTCCACCAGGAGACGCCACGCGGCTGGATGACGTTCACGTAGGTGTCCGGGTCCTGCGTCATCGTCACGTAGCTGGCCCACGGACCCTCCTTGTAGAAGGGGTCATCGGAGGCCGCGGCGATGATCGGCACCAGGCTGTTCTTCTGAGCGAAGGTGACGGCGGCATCGCCCGAGGCGAGGAACTCGACGAGCTTGACGGCCTCGGCCTTGTGCTTGCTCGACTCGGAGACGCCCCAGCCGGCGGTGGCGAGCGGCTGAGCCGCCTTGCCGGTCGGGCCGACCAGCAGCGGAGCGGTGGACCACTGGTCGGCTGTCAGCGTGGTGGATGCCTGCACGGTGGCGATCACCTCGGGGTCCTGCAGCAGGAACGCCGTGGAGCCGTTGGTGAAGCCCTCGACCATCTCCGGGTAACCCCACGAGACGGCCGACGGCGGCGAGCCCTTCTTGAACAGCTCGAGGTACAGATCCATCGCGTCCTGAGCCTCGGGAGCGGAGAAGATCGTCTTGCCGCTCTTCAGCAGGAACGCGTTCTTGTCGTCGAGCTGGTCGGCGGTGTACGCCTCGATGATCGCGACCGCGTTGCTGTTGGCGTTGGTGCCGCCACGGAACGCATAGCCGTACTGGTTCTTGCTCGGGTCCTGAATCTTCTCGGCCTGGGCCAGCAGATCCTCCCAGCTGTGCGGCGCGGCGTCGAAGCCCGCGTCCTTCACCAGGTCGGTGCGGTAGAACAGCGACAGACCGTAGAAGCCGTACGGCAGGAACCACGTCTTGCCGTCGGTGACCGCCGCGCTCTTCGCGTTGTCGGTCAGGGCGTCCCAGCCATCCCAGCCCTCCAGATCGCTGGTCATGTCGTAGATCCACTTGTTGTTGGTGAACGGACCGACGGTGATATCGCGAACCTCGAGGACGTCGATCCCGTTGCCGGCCTGCAGCATCTGCTGGATCTTCTGATCGGCCTGCTCGGTGGGCGGCGAGACGAGGTCGACCTTCACGCCGGGATTGGCGGCTTCGAATTCGTCCAGCAGTCCGCGGATCAGCTCGGTTCGGGCGGGATTGGTGAGGCTCTCGACCATCTGGAGAGTGACGTCGCCTCCGGCCTCGCCGGAATCCGATGTGTCGCCGGAGCCGCCGGAGCAGGCCGTCAGAGCAAGGGCGGCGACGATGCCTCCCGAGACGACGGCGGCCATGCGTGTGCGCTTCATGGTGCTTCCTTTCGTTGGTGCTGTGGTTGTGTGAGGTGAGAAGTCACGGCGCTCAGGCGAGCGCCTCGGCACGCCGTTCGGCGGCCAGTTCGAGGATCACCGGGATGCAGCGATCGATGAATCCGTGGAAGTCCTCGGGCAGCGTGTACAGATGTGCCGAGAGGCGGAGGTATCCGATGCCCTCGAAACTCGTGAACGCGGTCTCCACGCCGACCCGGTCGATCATCTGCATGCGCAGCTCATCGGCGTCCTCGCGGCGTCGGCCGAGGCCATCGGGAAGACGCACCAGTCGCATCGAGGCGACGGGCATCCCGACGTCCGGGGTCGCCGGACCCGAGATGTGCTCGCTCATCGCTTCGCCGATGACCGCGGCACCGTAGTCGGCGAGCTCGGACATGGTCGCGCGCGTGCGCTCCCAGCCGTATTCGCGCTCGATGACGTCGACGGCGTCGGGGGCAGCGATCCATGCGGTGGCATCCGCCGTGCCCTGCGAGTCGAAACGCAGGGGCCACGGGTCATCGCCACCCCAGGAGTCGATCAGCGGCCACAGGTCCTCGCGATCCGGTGCCTGCGTCACCAGGAGCGCCGACCCGCGAGGGGCGCACGGCCACTTGTGCAGGTTGCCGAACCACCAGTCGCCGCCCCCCGCCGTTGCCGCGTCGGGCACGAGGCCGGGGGCGTGAGCGCCGTCGACGAGGACACGCACGCCGTGCCGGTGCGCGAGATCTGTGATGGCTCGGGTGGGGAAGAAGCGGGCGGTGGGGGAGGTGATCTGGTCCACGACGATGAGTCGTGTCCGCGTCGTGATCGCCTCATCGAACCGCCCGAGGATCTCCTCTTCACTAGCATCCAGCGGCAGCGCCACGGTGACGATCCGTGCACCCCAGCGCAGCGCCAGTCGGCGCGCTCCCATGGTGATGGCGCCGTAGCCGTGATCGGTCACGAGGATCTCATCGCCCGCCTCGAGCCGGAGACTGTTGAAGACGACGGTGGCGCCGGCGGAGGCGTTGGTCACGAAGGCCGTGTCCGCAGGGTCCGCTCCGACGAAGCCGGCGATCCGCTCTCGCGCGTGTCCCACCAGTTCCGGCACCCGCGGGAACCAGTCCACCGGGTTGCGGTCGGCGCGCAGGCGCAGGGCGTCCTGCACGGCGACGACCTCGTTCATCACGGCACCGAAGGAGCCGTGATTGAGGTGGACGACCTCGGGATCCAGCGGCCAGGCGTCGCGTGCGGCGATACCGGAGCGGAGGATGACCGGGGCGGGACGGTCGGGGAGAGGGGGCATGCCGGCCTTTCTGTCATCGGACAACATCGGTGTTGAACGGGGGCTATGCGTGAAAACATAGCTCAAACTTTGAGATTTGTCCGATGACTTCTGTTAAATCCGTGTGACGATAGGGTCACAGGGGGAGAGGGAGGTGGCGGATGGGTGCCGTGGACACCGCGCTTCGCGGCCTACGCGTGATGATCGCCGACGGCACGCTGCGACCGGGAGATCGGCTCCCGTCGGAAGGTGAACTGAGCGAGCGGCTCGGCGTCGCGCGCGGATCGATCCGGGAGGCGACGCGCATGCTGGCCGCCTTCGGGGTGGTCGAGACACGCCACGGCTCCGGCACCTATGTGGGCTCTCTCACAGCGGCCGACGTGATCAGCAGCATGACGCTCACGGTCGGCCTGTTGCCCTTGGAATCCGTCATCGAACTGTATGAGTTGCGGAAGGTGCTCGACGCGCACGCCGCGTCGCTCGCGGCCGCCCGACACGTACCCTCCGACATCGACGAGCTGAGCGGCTATCTCGAGCAGATGGAAGGCAGCGACGACGACAACGTCCACTCCCTGCTGGATCACAGCTTCCACATGCGGATCGCCGAGATCGCGGGCGTCCCGGCCGTGGAGGCGATGCTCGGTGTGCTGCGCTCGCGGTCGCGCTCGTACCGGATCTTCGAAAGCGCATCGGCGGCGGAGATCAAGCGGCTCTCCAACGAGGGCCACCGCGCGATTCTCGATGCGATCGCCCGCCGTGACGCTCCGTCAGCGGCCGCGGCCGCGGTGGCGCACGCGGCGCAGACCGAGCACTGGCTGCGGCAACTGCGTCCTCCTGCCCGCGCGAATTCTGAGGATATGCCGAACGGGGAATGAATCGGCGTCGAGGTCGCGTTGGAGTCCTCGGATCGACGAAAGGATTCCCCATGGCACGCATCGCCGTCATCGGTGGCACCGGTTACTCCGGCAGCCACATCGCCGCAGAGGCCGTAGCTCGCGGTCACCAGGTCACCTCGTTCTCCCGTTCGGCTCCCACTGAGCCGCTCGAGGGCGTGGCGTACCAGACCGGCAGCATCGAGCAGCCGCAGGCGCTCGTGGACGCGATCGGCGATGTCGACGTCGTCGTTTTCGCCGTGTCTCCTCGCGGCGGCATGGAGGGCAAGACGCGCTCCGGTATCCGGGAGACCGTCGAGCTGCTTCCCGCATCGGTGCGCGTCGGTGTCATCGGCGGTGCCGGTTCATCCCTCGTCGCCCCGGGCGGCCCGCGCGTGATGGATGAGGGCTTCCCGCCCGAGATCCTTCCCGAGGCCACCGAGATCGGCGGCGTGCTGGATGACCTGCGCGAGCGCGGTGAAGCCAACGAGTGGTTCTTCGTCCACCCGGCCGGCAGCTACGGCTCGTGGGCTCCCGGTGAGCGCACCGGTTCGTACCGCATCGGTGGCGACGTCATCGTCGTGGATGAGAACGGCGAGTCGAAGATCGGCGGCGAGGACTTCGCGATCGCGGTCGTGGACGAGATCGAGAACCGCAAGTACGTCGCGGAGCGCTTCACGGTCGGCTACTGAGCCGAGACGGATCGAGGGGCCGCTCCACAGGGAGCGGCCCTTCGACGTTTCTCAGGCGAGTTCGGGACCGACGTAGCGCGCGGAGGGTCGGATGATCTTCGACTCCGCGGCCTGCTCGAGGATGTGCGCGCTCCAACCCGCGGCGCGTGCCACGGCGAACGTGGGCGTGAACATCTCACGCGGCACGCCGCACGCCTCCATCACCACGGCGGCATAGAACTCGAGATTGATATGCAGCGCGCGTCCCGGCTTGAGTTCGGCGAGCACACGCTCGGCGACGGCTTCGAATCGCAGCGCCTGCTCGACGCGCGCCCCGCCGAGGCCGAGGGCGACCTCCTTCAGTAGTTCCGAGCGCGGGTCGACCGTTCGATACACGGGATGTCCGAACCCCATGAGGCGCTCTCCGGCGGCGACCTTCTCGCGCAGGAGCCGTTCGGTGCGGGCGTCATCGCCGTCTCCGATTTCGTCGAGCGCCTCCAGCGCGCGTGCCGGCGCGCCCCCGTGCAGCGGGCCGGTGAGGGAGCCGATGGCACCGGCGAAGCACGCGGCCGCACTTGCACCGGTGGAGGCTATCACGCGCGCCGTGAAGGTCGAGGCGTTGAATCCGTGGTCCATCGCGGCCACCAGATACGCGGACAAGGCCGAGACCTGAGCGTCGGAGGGGCTCGATCCGCCGACGGCACGCAGGTAGCGCGCGACGAAACCACGATCGTCGTCCGCGGATCCGGCGATGATGACCGGGGTGATCGCCGCCAGGGCCACCGTCTGGCGTGTCCGCTCGTCAGCGGCCAGATCGTAGAGCGCGCCGAAGCCACACGCCGCAGCTGCCAGAGGCCAGGCCGCCGTGAGACGTGCCGCCGCGTCGACGGGCGGCAGCGCCGCGAGCACGTCAGTCACGGCGGGATCCTGCTGGGCTGCCGACAGTGCGGCGCTCCAGTCGGCGCTCTCTGCGGTATCGGGAAGGTTCCCGTGCACCAGGTGGAACCAGGCGTCTTCGAACGAGACCGTTCGCGCGAGTACCGCGGCGTCGTGCTGACGGTACTGGTACCGCCCCGCGTTGCCGTCCACTCGGCTGATCGACGTGTCGGTCACGGCCACATTCGTCAAGCCGCGGGGCACCTCGATGAGGGTGTCGTCCATTCGATCGATTCGCATGATTCTCTCCTCTGCTGGTGTGTCGCCTCAGCTTGTTCCGTGACCAGCGGAGGAGCACTATTGATTCGATCAACATGGACGACCTGCCTCAGCTCACCACCGCAGAAGCAGCCGCGCGTCTCGGCGTCAAGCCCGCCAGCCTCTATGCATACGTCTCGCGCGGTCTGCTGGTCAGCGTGCGAACGGCACACGGTTCGCGCTTCGACGCGCTGGAGATCGAACGGTTCGCCCGTTCACGCCGACGCGCGGAGCCCGTCGGCGTGGTTCCGGGTTCACCGCTGATGGTGCTCGATACCGATATCGCCCTGATCGAAGACGGGAATCTGTACTTCCGCGGCCGCGATGCCCTCGAACTGACACGCGAGTGGTCCTTCGAGCGGATCGCACGGTGGATCTGGGGGCGACCCGACGACGCCGATGGCGCGTTCGCCGTCGAGCCGGATGCGCTGGCGGCAGCTGAGCAGTTGGCGTCCGCCGTGCCCGGTGAGGACTCGCTGGCGAGGCTGCAGGCGGCGGTGCTGGCGCTGGGGGCGCGAGCGGGTGCGGCAGACGCCGTCGCCACGCCGGAGGCAGCGTTTCGCGCCGGGGAGCGTCTGCTCGCGGTGCTGCCGCGAGTCGTCGGTGACTCCGTTCCCGACGACAGGGCCCCATCGGTTGCCGAGATCCTTGCTGCGGCGTTGGTCCATGACGGCACGTCGGATCCGACGCTGGTGCGCGTCGTGGATCGCGCGCTGGCGCTGGCCGTGGATCACGACCTCGCGGTATCCACGCTTGCCGCGCGCGTGGCCGCCAGTGCTCGCGGATCGGCGTACTCCAGCGTGTTGGCGGCGTTGGCGGCCTTCGATTCGCCGCTGCATGGCACGGTGAGCCGCGACGCCGTCGCACTTCTGCGGCGGGTGCATGCGGGGGAGTCGCCGTCGAGAGCGATGCGAACGGCTGCGAGCTCGCGAGCCGGGGTGCCCGGGTTCGGACACCGCATCTACCGCGGACCGGACCCGCGTGCCGTCGCACTCCTGGAGGACGTCGCCGTGCTGGACTCTGACGGCTCGGTTCTCAACGCTGTCGCGGAGCTGCGTACCGCCGTGTACGACCGCGTCGGACTGCACCCGAACATCGACCTCGCGCTGGCGGCGCTCGTGCTCGCCGGCGGTCTGCGTGATGACGCGGGTGTGGTGCTGTTCGGAATCGGCCGCGTGGTCGGGTGGATCGCGCACATCGCCGATGAGTATCAGCGTGCACCGATGCGTCTGCGTCCGCAGGGACGATACGTCGGGCCCTGAGGCGGAGGCGCGGCTCTGCGTTGGTGCAGCTCAGGCGTCGAGTCAGCGCCGAAAGTGAGAGCGCCGACCCTCGGGGTCTCGCCACCGGCCCACCCCGCGCCGGGACGCAGCAGTATCGGAGACCAAGGCGTCAGACCAGGTCGCGCCAGTCGACGCCCTCGTCCTCGTCGTCATCGACGACGGATCCGGAGGACGTGATCACCGGCATCGCCAGTGTCTCCGTCGGCGGACCCATGATGGTGGCCTCGTCGCGGCGGTGGCGCAGCACGTCCTTGATGTAGCTGGAGAGCACCTCGGCCAGCGGTACCGCCTGGCCGCGTGCCTGCGACATGTACCAGCGGTGCTCCAACACCTGGTGATACACCTCGGCCGGCTCGAGCTTGGCCCGCAGATCGTACGGAATTGCCTTGATCACGGGCTCGAACACCCGCGTGAGCCACTCGTGTGCCGCCATCTCCTCGTCGGAGCCGACGCGGCTCACGCGTGCGCGGAACTCGTCGAGATCGTTGAGCAGGCGGCGGGCCTGGTTCTCCTCCACGTCCAGACCCGTCAGACGGATGAGGCGGCGCTGATGGTGCCCGGCGTCCACGACTTTCGGCTGGATGACCACACGGGACCCGTTGGCGGCGGTCTGGATGGCCATCTCGTCGATGTCGAACCCCAGTGCGTTGAGTCGCTGTACCCGCTCGGTGAGTCGCCAGGTCTCGTTCGCGCCGAACGACTCCTCGACCGTGAGCGCATCCCACAGCGAGCGGTACGAGGACACGATCCGGTCGGCGATATCGACGGCGTCCACGCCGCGTTCGAGGCGTCCACCGGCGGCGAGGTCCATGATCTCGCCGGCGATGTTGGTGCGCGCGACGTCCAGGTCGTGGTTGCGCTGCCCCTCGGTGAGACCGCCCTCGTGGAGTTCGCCGGTCTCGGCGTCGACCAGGTAGGCGGCGAAGGCGCCGGCGTCGCGACGGAACAGCGTGTTGGACAGCGAGACATCGCCCCAGAAGAAGCCGATGTTGTGCAGGCGGACGAGCAGGACGGCGAGAGCGTCGACGAGACGACCGGCCGTGTCGGGGCGGAGGACCTGTGTGAAGAGCGCGCGATACGGCATCGAGAAGCGCAGGTGTGCCGTGACGAGTGCAGCGGGGAGCGGGTTTCCGTCGTCATCGGTGCGTCCGGCGATCACGGCGACACGTTCGACACACGGCACCGCGAGACGGTGCAGGTTTCCGAGCATCTCATACTCGCGCCGCGCCATCGCCTCGGTGGTCTCCTTCACCGCGATGACGCGACCGGAGAGGTTGGCGAAGCGCACCAGGTGGCGGGAAAGGCCCTTGGGAAGGGACACGATCGCCGAGCTCGGCCAGGTGGCGAGCGAGGTGGACCAGGGCAGCTCCAGCAATCCGGGATCGACCGTGCTGGCCGTGATGGTGAGGGCTTCGGACACGGGCTCCCTTTCGCCGGGGTGAAACGCCGATGCGGCGCGGTGGATTTCTCCACCGCGCCGCATCGGTGCGGTACTTCGATTATCAGGCCGAAGCGATGGCCTTCTCGGTGAGGCGCTCGCCGGTCTCGGCGTCGAACACGTGCACGTGGCCCGGAACGGCGGCCAGCGTGACGGTGTCGCCCGCGAACGGGTGCTTGCGGCCGTCGACGCGAGCGACGATGTCGTGCTCGGCAGCGCCGTTCGCGTTCGCGCGACCGTAGAGGTAACCGTCGGCACCCAGCTCCTCGACGAGGTCGACCTGGACCTTGAGGCCCTTGTCGGTGGCGGAGCCGAGGACGAGGTCCTCGGGACGGATGCCCACGCGGACCTGCTTGCCGTTGGCCTTGGCGAGAACCTCGCGCTCGACCGGAACGATCTCGTCGCCCCAGACGATGCCACCGTCGGTGATGTCGCTGGTGAACAGGTTCATGGCCGGCGAGCCGATGAAGCCGGCGACGAACTCGTTCGAGGGACGCTCGTACAGGTCACGCGGCGTGCCGACCTGCTGGAGGAGGCCGTCCTTGAGGACCGCGATGCGGTCACCCATGGTCAGAGCCTCGGTCTGGTCGTGCGTGACGTAGACGGTGGTGACGCCCAGGCGACGCTGCAGCGACGCGATCTGGGTACGGGTCTGGACGCGGAGCTTGGCGTCGAGGTTCGACAGCGGCTCGTCCATGAGGAACACCTGGGGCTGACGCACGATGGCGCGACCCATGGCGACACGCTGACGCTGACCACCCGAGAGGGCCTTCGGCTTGCGGTTCAGGTAGTCGGTGAGGTCGAGGAGCTTGGCAGCCTCCTCAACGCGCTTGGCGCGCTCGTCCTTGCTGACGCCGGCGATCTTCAGGGCGAAGCCCATGTTCTCGGCGACGGTCATGTGCGGGTACAGAGCGTAGTTCTGGAACACCATCGCGATGTCGCGGTCCTTCGGCGGGACGTCCGTGACGTCGCGGTCGCCGATGAGAATGCGGCCGGCGTTGACCTCTTCGAGGCCGGCGAGCATTCGCAGCGAGGTGGACTTACCACAACCCGACGGGCCGACGAGGACGAGGAACTCACCGTCACCGACTTCGAGGTTGAGCTTGTCGACGGCGGGACGTGTGCCCCCCGGGTACAGACGAGTGGCCTGGTCGAAAGTTACAGACGCCATTCTGTTCTTCTCCTTCACCGGCAGGTACGTGCCGGACGATCCGTTGTGAATGAGCGACGGGGGTGAGCCGCCGTGACCCGTCGTCGGGTCGCGTTCAGTATGGCACGCGCGTCGTGATAACGCACGATTTGATCCACGATGCCGTTGTCACCGATCGCTCATGCCCCGGTCACCACATGTTTACTCATGTACGGTGGCGCTCCTCCCGCACCCCCGTCTGGGCATTTCTCAGTGTGGGTGGGTACCATCGTTTGGTTGTCGCCACGGCGACGGACCCGGGTCCTGACCGGGCGAGGAAGCGGAGACTTCATGACGAACGACGATCACAGCGAGCTGGAGAGCACCGAGCAGCGGCAGGCCGTACGTGCCAAGGCCCAGCGGGTGCAGGCTGCCCAGAAGCGATGGCGCGCGGTGCGCGTGTCGATCCTCATCGTTCTCGCTCTCGCTGTCGTCGCGGCGATCATCGTTGCCGTCACGCTTGTCGTCAGCAGCGCGGCGACGAAGCCGGCTCCTGTTCCTGCGAACGTCGTCGATGACGGCGTCCAGATCGGCGCCTCTGCGGTGAACCTGCCGACCTCTGCCGGCAACGGAACCCTCACGCCCACGTCGGCCCCGTCCACCGCTGCTCCGACCACCGCTCCCGTCTCGGTGGTCATCTACTCCGACTACCTCGACGCGAAGGCCGCCACGTTCCAGACCGCGAACGCCCGCCAGCTGGCGCAGCTGGTCAGCGACGGCGCGATCACGCTGAGCTATCACCCACTCGCCACCCTCGCGCACAAGTCGAACGGCACCAAGTACTCGCTGCGGGCTTCGGGCGCGGCGGCCTGCGTGGCCAGCTACGCCCCGGACCTCTTCTTCGCGTACAGCTACGAGCTCATGCTCAAGCAGCCTGGTCTCGACGACGACGGTCCCACCGATGAGGATCTCGCCGACCTCGCCATCGCGCTCGGCATCGCGAACCAGGACGGCCTGCGTACCTGCATCGCGAACGCGACGTACGAGCCCTGGGTCAAGTCCGCGACGGAGCGTGCTGTCGAGGGCCCGCTGCCCGGCACGAAGGCCGCGATCGGCGAGCTGCCCCTCGTGCTGATCAACGGCGTTCCGTACGTCGGCTCGCTCGATCAGCCCGCCGAGCTGCTGCAGGCAGTGATGGCCGCCGAGTCGAAGGCCTACTTCGAGACCGCGAGCCCGTCGCCGTCCGCCACGGTGACGCCGACTCCGGAGCCCACTCCGGCACCGGAGGCCACGCCCGCGACGGAGGCCACTCCGGCGACCGAGACCACTCCGCCGACCGAGACCACCCCCGCCGGATGACACCGGTCGCGATGAGCCGATAGGCTGGTCGCACCCGCCGACTTGGCGCAATTGGTAGCGCACCCGACTTGTAATCGGGCGGTTACGGGTTCAAGTCCCGTAGTCGGCTCAAGTTCGAAGGCCCCGCCTCCCCTATAAAACACTGGGGAGGTGGGGCCTTCGTCATGTCTGCTGAACGAGTTCTGCCCAGCTTTTTGCCCACACTTTTGGTCTCCGTGCGCCTGGTTCTCCTGCCCTGCCAGGTAGGCATCGGGTCGCAGAGGCAGGACAATACTCGGACGGCATACCGACGGCACAGGGGAGCGAGGAGCTGCGATGAAACCGATCTCCGGCACCTATGTCGTGGACAACCCGGGTGGCCCCGAGATCGCAACAGCGGAGACCCAAGCGGCGATCGACGCGACCGGCGGTGCGCATCTTGTGTTCGATCCCGTGGGCGAACCGGCGCGTGCGCGGGCACGGGACATCATCTTCGACGAGCTCTGGTGGATCGAAGTGGTCCTTGACGAGCAGGACGAGCCGACGAGCATCTTCCTACTCTGCACGTCGATGCACATCGGGTGTGGTGCGATTCGTGGAACCCTGACGCGGTCGGAATCGTCGGGCGCTGACGGCCGAGTCCACTGGCGCATCGAGATTCCGTCGGAGTCAGTCACCGCGCCGCCGCTGTATGGCCCGGATACCGTTCCGGAACGCAACGTGTGGCGTGGCGGCCGGGCGGAGGCGGTGGTGACGCGGCGCGCGGACAACGTCGTGGAGGCGATCGACATTTCGATTGCCGTGCCGTCGGGAGCACCGCGATGACTGCACAGCGCTGGGAGCACGAGACTCGATTGCACGCCTGACATGAGCGCCCCACAGAGTGAGCTACGCGCAGATCAGGGCTCGGGGGCGTAGATGTGGAAGCGTTCGATGACCTTCACGCCGTCGCCGAGCTCCGCTTGGATGAGGCGCACGAGTTCGTCACCTTCGGCGATCCATTCTCACCCCATCTCCGCCGTGGACCAGCGGATCTCGGTCATCGGATTCAGGTCGTTCTCCCACACCTGATTCCACTGCGCGAACCGGGCCTTCAACTCTGGGCTGAGTGTTTCCGGCACGCGCTCACCTCCAAACCACTCGGGGAACAAGTAGTAGACGTTTCCCTCGGGAGGCCTGACGGGGTCTGTCATGCGCACGATGATAGGCCTCGGTCCAGGGCGGCAGCCGCAACGGCGTCTCGGGTGCACGAGGGAGCTACGTGCTGAAACTAGGGCTCCGTTGCGAATGTAGGACGGCTGGCCCAGCGTCGTCCTACATTCGCGACACAGACCTATTCTCGTGTCCGCCCGCCGGTCGGCGTTGAGTCGGAACCGGGGCAGACCGACACGCTCCGCGGTTCATGCACCCGGACGTCGCTCACAGCGGCCGGTCGCGCAGCAGGAACCAGTGGTCGGCGATCTCCCGGAGCCGGATCACATCCGCCGCCGGCCATCGGTACGCCTCGGCGAGCTTCATCGCGCGCCACCACGTGCGTGCGTGCCGACCCGCCACCGCGTACCCTGCCGTTCCCGACGTGGGGGGCGCGGTCACCGTCTCGTTGCTGCGCGGATCCGTCGGGTGCAGGCCGATTCCCGCGGTCCGGGCGAGCGTGCAGAGCCACACGTAGTCGGGGTCGGCAGCGAACGGGGCACGTCGGCGGGACTCCCGCTCGAACGCCGCGGCGCGAGCGAGCCGATCGGCCTCGGCAGCGGCGCGGCGGATCGCCTCCTCGCGACCGAAGTGCTCCCGCCAGTGCATGGCATCGTCGATCTCGGACAGCATCGCGAGGCGCGCGACCGGAGCCAGGTCGGGCGACAGGACATCCGGATGCTCAGGAAGGGCGACGACCACGCCTGGCATCAGCCCCTGCGGCGTCTGCACAAAGACCCGCAGTCCCGTCGTCGGGGGAGTGTCGAGGGCCCAGACATAGATGGACGCGCGGCCCAGCGGTTCAGCGTCCGCCAGATCACAGGGTGCGACGGACACGCAGACGACCGCGTCCTCCGCCATCACATTCTCCCGATGTTCCAGCACCGACCCGCGCCGTGCTCCGGGACGACAGTACCGGCCACTGCCGACAACGGAGCGGTCGGGGACAAGCCGCGGGCACGAGCGGCGCGCTGGCATAGAATCGAAACGGTGGGTTCTGCCCACCTCACCGCTGCCGTACCGCTGAGGGAGACGCCTGTTCATGGCAAATATCATCTACACCCACACCGATGAGGCGCCGATGCTGGCGACCCACTCGTTCCTGCCGATGGTCGAGGCCTTCGCCTCCCAGGCGGGCATCGACGTGGAGACGCGGGACATCTCGCTGTCGGGGCGCATCATCGCAGCGTTTCCGGAGTTCCTGACGCAGGAGCAGCAGATCGGCGACGCACTGGCCGAGCTCGGTGAGCTCGCCAAGACGGCGGACGCGAACATCGTCAAGCTCCCCAACATCTCCGCCTCGGTGCCGCAGCTGAAGGCGGCCATCGCCGAGCTGCAGGCGCAGGGCTACAATCTGCCCGACTACCCCGACGCCGCCGAGAGCGACGCCGACAAGGACATCCAGGCGCGCTACGACCGCATCAAGGGCTCTGCTGTGAACCCGGTGCTCCGCGAAGGCAACTCGGACCGTCGCGCACCCCTGTCGGTGAAGAGCTACGCGCAGAAGCACCCGCACCGCATGGGAGCGTGGAGCAGCGACTCCAAGACCAACGTGGCGACGATGGGCGAGGGCGACTTCTTCAGCAACGAGCAGTCGGTCACCCTCCCGGCAGCAGACACCCTGGAGATTCGTTTCGTCGCCGAAGACGGCACCACTTCCGTGCTCAAGAGCGGCCTGTCGGTCCTCGAAGGCGAGGTCGTCGACGGCACCGTCATGAGCCTGTCTGCCCTGGACGCGTTCCTCGCGGCGCAGGTCGCTCGCGCCAAGGAGGAGGGCGTGCTGTTCTCCGCCCACCTGAAGGCCACGATGATGAAGGTCTCCGACCCGATCATCTTCGGTCGCGTGGTGCGTGCCTACTTCTCGGAGCTGTTCGACACGTACGGCGACCAGCTCGCCGCTGCCGGTCTCTCCGAGAACAACGGTCTCGCTGCGATCATCGGCGGCCTCGACGCTCTGCCGGCCGACGTGGCCGACGGCGTGCGCGCTCTCATCGAGAAGGGCCTGCAGGAGGGTCCCGCGCTCGCGATGGTCGACTCGGCCAAGGGCATCACCAACCTCCACGTTCCGAGCGACGTGATCGTCGACGCCTCGATGCCGGCGATGATCCGCGACTCGGGCAAGATGTGGAACCGCGCGGGCGAGCGTCAGGACACCCTCGCGGTCATCCCCGACGCCTCCTACGCCGGTGTCTACCAGGCCGTGATCGACGACTGCCGCGCCAACGGCGCCTACGACCCGGCCACCATGGGCGACGTCCCCAACGTCGGGCTCATGGCGCAGAAGGCCGAGGAATACGGCTCGCACGACAAGACCTTCCAGCTGGCGGCCGCCGGTCGCGTCCAGGTCGTGAACAGCGCCGGCGACGTGCTGATCGAGCACGCCGTCGGTGCGGGCGACATCTGGCGCGCCTGCCAGACCAAGGACGTCCCGATCCGCAACTGGGTGGAGCTGGCCGTCGAACGCGCCCGCGACTCGCAGACCCCCGCCGTGTTCTGGCTTGACGAGAACCGCGCCCACGACGCGCAGCTGATCGCCAAGGTCAAGACCTACCTCGCCGACCTCGACACCGACGGTCTCACCATCGAGATCATGTCGCCGGTCGACGCCACGAAGTACTCGATCGAGCGCATCCGCCGCGGCGAGAACACCATCTCGGTCACCGGCAACGTGCTGCGCGACTACAACACCGACCTGTTCCCGATCCTCGAGCTCGGCACCTCCGCCAAGATGCTGTCGGTGGTCCCGCTGCTCGCCGGTGGCGGCCTGTTCGAGACCGGTGCCGGTGGCTCCGCGCCCAAGCACGTGCAGCAGGTGCAGGAGGAGAACCACCTGCGCTGGGACTCGCTCGGTGAGTTCCTCGCACTCGCTGTCTCCTTCGAGAAGAACGCGAAGCAGAACGACAACCCGAAGGCGAAGATCCTCGGCGTCACGCTGGACGAGGCCACCGGTCGCTTCCTCGACGAGGACAAGTCGCCGTCGCGTTCCGCGGGCGAGCTGGACAACCGCGGCAGCCACTACTACCTGGTGCGCTACTGGGCTGAGGCCCTCGCGGCGCAGTCCGACGATGCCGACCTGGCTGCGGCGTTCGCACCGGTCGCCTCCGCGCTGGTCGCCAACGAGGACGTCATCATCTCGGAGCTCAACGGTGTGCAGGGCTCGCCGGTGGACCTCGGTGGCTACTACCACCCGGACGAGGCGAAGGTCTTCGCCGTCATGCGCCCGTCGGCGACACTGAACGGCATCATCGACGGCCTGCGCGGCTGATCAGAAAAAGGGCCGGGCTCCGCGCATTCGCGGGCCCGGCCCTTTGTGTTCAGACGCCGTCGGGAACGGGTTGGAGCGGGTGCGGCGCGTCTCCCACTGCTGCCTGCGCACGCCACATCTCGACTTTCAGACGCTCACGGATCTCGAGATACGCCGGGTCGTTGTAGACATTGCGCACCTCGGTCGGATCCGACTCCAGATCGTAGAGCTCCCAGTCCGTCGGATACTGCGCCCCGCTCGTGCCCGGCAGGCCGAATCCGTCGTTGTAGAAGAAGATCAGCTTGTAGCGGGCGTCGCGGTAGCCGTAGTGCGCCGGTGCCATGTGGTTGTGATCGTCGTTCTCCCAGTAGCGGTAGTACATGCCTGCGCTCGGCGGGGCACTCGGGTGATTGGGAGAGATGTCGCCGGCGAAACTGCGACCCTGCATCCGCTCGTGCGACGCCACGCCGGCGAACGCGAGGATCGACTGCGCGAAATCCACGTTGGTGACGATCCCGTCGTGCGCCTGACCAGCGGCGATCGCGCGCGGATAGCTCATCACCAACGGCATGCGCAGCGACTCCTCGTACATGAACCTCTTGTCGAACCATCCGTGGTCGCCGAGGAAGAAGCCCTGATCGGAGGCGTACATCAGCAGGGTGTCGTCGAAATCCCCGCGCTCGCGCAGCCAATCGATGACCTCGCCGACCGCGTCATCCACGCTGGCAACACAGCGCAGATAGTCCTCCATGTAGCGCTGGTACTTCCACAGGCCCTCCTCCTCATAGCTCAGCCCCTCCGGAGGCATCTGCTTGAGGTCGGTGAGGGTGAGATGGTCAGCGACGCGCATCGCCGAGCGTCGAGCCGAAGCCGACCGCGTCGCGTAGTCGTCGTCCCAGGTGACGGGGACGGGGATCGGCGCCGAGTAGTCCTCCCGATGAACGTCGTCGGGCTCCCACGGCCGATGCGGTGCCTTGTGATAGATCAGCACACACCACGGATCATCGGTGTCGAGCGAGTCGACCCATTCGGTTGCGAGCCGGGTGATGATCCGCGTGGCATATCCCTCCTCGACCCGCTCGCCATCGGCGGACAGGAACAGCGGGTTCCAGTACTCGCCCTGGCCCTCTTGCCCGACCAGCACGTCCCAGTAGTCGAACGCCTGCGGGTCGTGTCCGTCGCCGTGCCCCATATGCCACTTGCCGACGATCGCCGTACGATATCCCGCCGCCTTCAGCTGCGACACGAACGTCGGCTGTGACGCATCGATCGGGGTGACGAGGGTGGTCACCCCGTTCACGTGGCTGTAGGTCCCCGTAAGGATCGATGCTCGGCTGGGCGAGCACAGCGCATTGGTCACGAAGCAGTTCGTGAACAGCACGCCCGCGCGGGCGATCTCATCGATGCGCGGCGTCGTGTTCACCACGGATCCGTAGGCGCCGATCGCGTGGGCGGCGTGGTCGTCCGTGAGGATCATCACGATGTTCGGCCGACGCGGTGTGGTCGTGGTCTCGGTCATGCGCTGTGGTCCTTTCCGACCCGTGTGGTGCGATGGGTCATGACGCGCTCGGCTGGTACGTCTCGTTGTCGAGCACCGACTGACTGGGGTCATAATCCAGCCCGCCGACGTCGTACATCGCGGTCATCCAGTGATAGAAGTTGTCGCCGCGCTCGCGCAGCAACTGGTACAGGCGCGTCAGCAGCTGGGTGCGCAGCGGTGCGTTCTCCGCCAGCTCGTACACGTTCTGGAGCTCGTGCGGATCGCGTTCGAGGTCATACAGCTCGTTCACTGAATCCGGGTTGACCACCAGCTTGTAACGACGGGTACGCAGCATGCGCTGCGGGTACGGGAAGTGGTGTCCGTGGAACTCGCACACGATGTCCTCCTGCCACGCAACCTCGTCACCAGCCACGAGCGGCAGCAGTGAACGCGAATCGACGGCCCCGGAGGTGTCCAGCCCGGCAAGGTCGAGGATCGTCGCGGTGCAGTCGGTGAGGCTCACGAACTCGTCACGCACGACCCCCTCGGGTGCACCGGGAACGCGGATGATCCCCGGTGTGCGGTAGATGTCCTCATACATCGCCGGGCCCTTGTCATGCAGGCGATGCGCGCCGGTGAACTCGCCGTGATCGCACGTGAAGAACACCGCGGTCTCGTCTGCCAGCCCGAGGCGCTCCACGGCTGCGATCACCCGGCCGATCTCATGATCGATCATGGCGACGTAGCCGTGGTAGACGGCGATCAGCTTGCGCGACTGCGCCTCGGTCATGGTGTCGAAACCCCAGTGCGCGGAGTAGTTCTGCTGCACCGGCGGCTTGCCATGGAAGTTCTCCGTGGCCGACACCGGCAGCTCGACGGTGTCAGGGTCGACCAGGTCGAAGTACTTGTCCGGCACGATGTAGGGCAGGTGTGGACCGAAGAAGTGCAGTGCGACGAAGAAGGGCCGCTCGCCGCTACGGAACTCGTCCGCGTAGCGCTCGATCATCTGGATGGTGCGCGTCGCGAGGTAGTGCTCGAACGTGGCCTCCAACGGCTGCTGCAGTCGAGCCGCGAGCAGGTTGCCGGGTCCGCCGTTGGGGAGCACTCCCCGGATACGGTCGGTGATGCGATAGGGCGGCAGGCCCTCCTCGGCGAGGTAGGCCAGGTAATCGGGGTGCTCGACGTCGTTGTGCCAGCCATCGATCGGGATTCCCTCGAATCCGTAGTCGCTCGCCAGCCGCTCCGTTCCCGCGTGCCACTTGCCGAGCAGCCCGACGTTGTAGCCAGCCCCGCGCAGCTGCTCAGAGAACGTGAACGTGTGGTCGGGGAGGTCTTCGATGTAGCCCACGTTGCGCTCGTGGTTGGCGAGCACCTTGTGGCGGAACGGAGCCTGCCCGGTGAGCAGGCTCGCCCGCGATGGGGTGCAGATCGCGGTAGGGGTGTACCAGCTGTCGAACCGGGCACCCGTGGCTGCGAGACGGTCCAGCGCCGGGGTGGGGACACGCTGAGCGCCGTAGGCGCCCAGCGTGTCCACCCGGTGCTGGTCCGTCATCAGGAACAGCATGTTGCGCGGTGTCGTGGTCACTTGCCCGCGCCCGTGAAGAGTGCGGAGTCGTAGTACGCCGACGGCTCCAGCGCCGTGGCGTCGAGCTTTCCGGAGTCGGTGAAGTAGTCATTCATCGCGGTGAGCCAGGTCTCGGCGGTGCCGTCAGTGCTCAGCGTCTCGAGCTCTGTGGTGGACATGAGCTTCACGTTGGCCGCATCGGCCTTCACGGTTTCGACATCGAGAGCCAGGAACTTCGCGACGAGCTCGATGGTCTCATCCGTGTTGTCGTAGCGCCACTGGTTGGCCTCTTTCAACGCCGCCACCACGCGCTCGGCCATCTCCGGGTTCTTCTCGATGACGTCGGGTCCCGCCACGAACGACGACGGGAAGGCCATCTGGTCCTCGAAGTCCGAATTCTGGGCCAGCTCGACGAGATCCGGCACCTGCTTCTTCAGGGTCCCGATCGCGGGGTACCAGAGGCCGGCGGCATCCACCTGCCCGGAGCCGAACGCGGTGACCACCGCGGCGGGGTCCATGGGGATGACGGTGACGTCCGACTTGGTCATCCCCGCCTCCTCGAGCGCCAGGGTGAGGATCATGTCGCCGGAGGTGCCCTCCGGCACCGCCACGTTCTTGCCCTTCAGATCCTCGATCTTCGTGATGCCGGGCTGCGCGATCACACGATCGGCCTGGCCGAGCGAGTTGATCATCACCATGGTGGCCTTGCCCGATGCGGGCAGCCAGACGGCGCCGGGTCCGATGTAGCCGAAGTCGAGGTCACCGGTGCCCATCGCCTGGATCTGGAGGGGGCCGTTGGTGAACACGACCGGATTGACGGCGAGGCCGTGCTTGGCCCAGATGCCCTGGTCCTCGGCGACGGCGAGCAGGCTCGTGCCGTTGAAGTCTCCGATGTAGCCGAAGTTCACATCGATCGTCTCCAGCGGGGCATCCGCCGATCCGCTGCCGCCCGCGGGCGCAGGGGAGGCCGCGCCGCCCGTGCATCCTGTGGCCATGAGGGCGACCGACGCGGCGAGCGCGAGCGCGCCGAGGAACCTGTTCGTGATTCGCATGATCTCTCTTCCGATCAGACCGCGGGGGCGGTCGGGTTCTGGTGGTAGACGGCTCGCCACACGCGGTTGCGCAGCTCGGCGAACTCGGGACTGAGACGCACGGACTCGTCTCGGGGGTAGGGGAGATCGACGTCGATCACCTCGTGGATGCGTCCGGGACGTGCCGCCATCACCACGACACGGTTGGCGAGGATGACGGCCTCGTCCACGTCGTGCGTGATGAACATCACGGTGCGCTTGTCCTGGTTCCAGGTGTCCAGCAGCTGCTCCTGCAGACGCACCCGGGTGAGGGCATCCAGGGCGCCGAACGGCTCGTCCATCAGCAGCAGCGAAGGGTTCACCGCGTAGGCGCGCGCGATCGCGCAACGCTGCTTCATCCCGCCGGAGAGCATCTTCGGCAGCGCGTCGGCGAACTGCTCCAGACCGACGAGGCGGATGTAGTGCTCGGCGCGCTCGCGGCGCTCCGCCGCCGGGACCTTCGCGACGCGGAGCCCGAACTCGACGTTCTTGCGGACAGTGAGCCACGGGAACAGCGCGTACTGCTGGAAGATCATCCCGCGGTCGGGACCGGGGCCGCGCACCGGGACGCCGTCGACGAAGGCGCCGCCACCGGACGGCGTCTCCAGTCCCGCGAGGATGTTCATGAGCGTGGACTTGCCACAGCCGGATGGGCCAACCACGGTGATGAACTCGTTGTCGCCCACGTCGAGGGAGACATGATCGAGCGCGACGAAGTCGTCGTCCTTCAGCGGGTAGACGCGGCTGACGTCCTGGACGCTGATCTTGGGGGTGGGGAGGGTCGTCATATCAGCGGCGCTCCTGCCATGAGGTGAGCTTCTTCTCGGCGGCGAGCAGGAGCCGGTCCATGACCAGGCCGAGAACGCCGATGATGATGATCCCGACGAAGATCGACGGGAGGTCGTAGAACAGCTGGCCCTGCTGCATGCGATAGCCGAGGCCGACGGATGCACCCAGCAGTTCGGCCGCCACGAGCGTGGCCCACGCGGAGCCGAGCCCCACGCGCATGCCGACGAGGATGAAGGGCACCGACGCGGGAATCACGACCCGCAGGAAGATGGTCGCGTCATTCGCGCCCAGGACGCGAGCGGCATTGATGAGGGTGCGATCAACGCTCACGACGCCCTGGAACGTGGAGATCACGCAACCCAGGAACGAGGCGAGGAAGATGACGAAGATCTTCGGGACCTCACCGATGCCGAGGAGCACGATCACCAGCGGGAGCAGCGCCAGGGGCGGAATGGTCCGGAAGAACTGGATCCACGGTTCCATCAGTCCCCGGGCGATCGGGTACCAGCCCATCAGGAAACCGACCGGAATCGCGACGAGCGAACCGAGGATGAAGCCGCTCAGCACGCGCATGAGCGACATGCCGACGTCCTTGTACAGGGCGCCGTTCTCCGCGAGGGCGAGACCCTTGGCCACCACCTCGGGCGGGGTCGGCAGCTGGAACCCGGCGAGGGCGAGGATCCACCAGATCCCGATACCGCCGATCACCGACACAGAGCCGAGGATCAGCGATCGGGCGGAGAGGGAGCGCGGCCGCGCGCGGCGCCGGGATCGGATGGTGATGGATCGCGTCGACTCCAGCGCGGTCATCGCGGCGCTCCGGTACAGGCGGGGACGGTGCAGGTCATATCGCGCTCCTTCGCGCTCGGGGTGACAGGGGATGATCGTGGTCGTCGCGGGACGGCTGGGCGGGATAGGCGGCCAGCAGGGGCGACTGATGGAAGAGGGCGAGGACGGCGCCGAGCGCGCCGTCTTCGTCCCCGCCGTGAGCGGCGCGGATCTCCGGACTCGATTCGATGACGGGGAAGAGCTCGAAGTGCAGCGTGTCGGCGGCCGCGCGCAGCAGGGTCGGGGCGGCCGCAACGATGTCGCCGCCGATGATGATCTGGGCCGGATTGAGCGCGATCGCAGGGCCGGCGAGGGCGCGTCCCACCGCCGCTCCCGCGTTTCGCAACACCTCGTCAACCACGGGGTCCCGTCGCTCGATGTGAGGCACGAGCTGCGCGAGGGACGCGACATCGTGACCGCGCCCGCGGCACGCAGCCAGGATCGCGGGCAGGCTCGCCACGGCCTCCATGCAGCCGTGCTTGCCGCATCGACAGGCGGGACCGCTGTCGACGACACGGACGTGTCCGACCTCGCCGGCGAGGCCGGCGGACCCCGTCACGAGCCGGCCGCCGACGATGACACCGCCACCGACTCCCTCGCCCAGGCGAACGTAGATGATGTCCTGACCCTCACCGGGCGCCCACGTCGCCTCGGCCAATGCGGCGAAGCGGGTGTTGTTGTCGATCAGCAGCGGAACGGCGTACCGGTCGGCGAAGGCGCGGCGCACCTCCTCGCCGGCGGGGGAGCGGCCCCATCCGGCGGGCACATCCAATCCCTGCTGCGCGACGGGGCCGGGCACACCGATGCCGATGGCCTGGAGGTTGCCGAGATGAAGATCGGCGTCGGAAAGGACCTGGTCGACCAGCGCGAACGCGATGTCGAGGCGCTCGTCCCACGCGGTGGTGTCGAACGACGCCGAGCCGGATCCGACCACCTCGTGGGATGCGTCGGCGATCACCACCTGGACTCGGCGATGCGTGAACTCCACGCCGATGAACTGTCCGGCGCGCGGGTCGAGAGCCAGGCGCTCGGCCGGACGGCCACTGCCATGCCGCCCGGCGGCGTCGGTGTCGACGACGACGACGGCACGACGCGACAGCAGAGCCGCGGCCACGCCGGACATCGTCGTGCGCGAGAGGCCGAGGGCGTCGGCGAGCTCCCCGCGGGTCAGCGCTCCGTGCGAGCGCAGCAGCTGCATCGCACGTTCCTCGTGCGTGGCTGCGGTGATGGGATGCACTCCATTGGGCTGTTGCACATGGCCACGCTAGGGAGCCGGAATTTTTCCGTCAATGGACCGATAAAAAGATTCTTGTGTTCTTTCGGAGAGCGGTTGAATCCGACGCCGGAATGTCGCGCCGGCCGCCCCGCGCTCGCCGTTCGCGTAGCGTTGTCGGGTGACATCCTCCACCCGTCCTCGCCTGCCGCTGTGGCTCGCCATCGCGGGTGCCGTGTTCATCGGAACCCTCACGGCGATTCAGGCTCGAGTGAACGGCCTGCTCGGAGCGCGCCTGGAGGACGGATTCGTCGCCGCGGCCATCTCGTTCGGCTCAGGCCTGGTCCTCATGATCGTGATCTCTCTGATCCTGCCCGAGGGGCGACGCGGCTTTCGGACCCTGGCCGGAGGCCTGCGCGACCGCACGATTCCGATATGGATGATTCTCGGCGGCCTCGCCGGCGCGCTCACCGTGTCCACCCAGGGCCTGACTGCCGCGATCATCGGAGTTTCGTTGTTCACCGTGGGGGTGATCGCGGGACAGGCGCTGTGCGGCCTGGTGATCGATCGCATGGGGTTCGGGCCCGCGGGAGTCGTCGCGCTCAGCCTCGGACGTATCGGCGGCGCCGTGCTCGCCTTGGCGGCCGTGGCGGTATCACTCGGGGGCGATGCCCTCAGTCGGGTGCCGTTGTGGATGCTCGTCATGCCGTTCGCCGCGGGCGTCGGAATCGCATGGCAGCAGGCGGTCAACGGCCGACTGCGCGCTCAGGTCGGAACGCCGCTCACGGCCACCCTCGTCAATTTCATCGGCGGCACCGCGGCGCTCGTGCTGGCGGCCGTGATCGCCGTCATCGTGATGGGGCCGACGGAGCCCTGGCCCACCGATCCCTGGCTGTATCTGGGCGGCACGATGGGAGTGATCTACATCTTCCTCAGCGCGGCGATCGTCGCACGCACCGGGGTGCTGCTGCTGGGTCTGGGCAGTGTGGTGGGCCAGATTCTGACGTCGGTCGTCATCGACCTGATCTGGCCGGTGCCCGGCGCGGGGTGGGCCTGGCAGGCGGTGACGATGGTGATCCTGGCGCTGTCGTCGGTCATCGTGGCCGCCGTGCCGTGGGGCCGTCGCGCGCGCCGGTAAGACGCGCGCGACGCCGTCACTTCTTCTTCGACTTCTTCTTTTTCTTCTTGCACTTCTTCGACGACTTGGCGGGCGTGGCGGCCTTCGCGATGGCGCCACCGGAGCCCGTGGGCATCGACGACAGGAACGATGCGGCATCGATCGGACGACGCGTCCGGAGTCGCTCATCCGGCTTTCCGCCGACGTACAACCACCCCAGCAGCTGCTCACCCGAGCGCAGCCCGTGCGCCTTGGCGACGGCCTTGGAGCGCGTGTAGCCGCCGGTGCGCCAGATGACGCCCCAGCCGGCTTCGTCCAGCAGCAGGCTCAGCATGTGGGCGACGCCCGAGGCTACGGCCTCTTGCTCCCACGCGGGAACCTTCCCGCTGGGCTTCTCGGAGAAGACCACGGCGATCAGCAGCGGAGCCCGCAACGGCTTGGTGGAGACGCCGTCATGCCCGTCCGCCTTGTGAATGGCGCGGCCCAGACGCACGCGGTCCTCACCACGCAGCTCGATGAGCCGCCACGGCTGGAGGTTGGAGTGATCCGCCACGCGGCCGGCCGCCTCGATGAGGCGAACCAGCTCGGCGCGATCGGGCGCGGCATCGGTCACCTTCGAGGCGGATCGGCGGCGCAGCGCCGCCTCGTATGCGCTCACTCGGCTTCCGGCGTGAACGACAGAGCGAGGGAGTTCATGCAGTAGCGGTCGCCGGTGGGCGTGCCGAAGCCGTCGGGGAAGACATGACCGAGATGCGATCCGCAGGTGGCGCAGCGGACCTCGGTGCGCACCATTCCCAGTGATGTGTCCTCGATGAGCTCCACGGCTTCCGGGCGCACCGACTCGTAGAAGCTCGGCCATCCGCAGCCGGAGTCGAACTTCGTTCCGCTCTGGAACAGCTCGGCACCACAGGCGCCACAGGTGTAGAGGCCGGCACGGTGTTCATCCAGCAGCTCGCCGGTCCAGGCGCGCTCGGTTGCGGCCTCTCGCAGCACGGCGAAGCGTGCCGGATCCAGCTCCTCGCGCCACTCCTGCTGGGACTTGTTCACGGTGTACGACGCGTTGTTCTCGCTGTGCGACATGTGTCCTCCTGGTTTCACTCCATTCAACACCGCTGACCCGTCTCCTGTTCCGTGCGCACCTGTGTGCTGGGGGAGAATGAGCGGGTGACGGTCTCGGACGTGCAGGAGCGCTACGCCAGGTTCGCGCGCGAGGACGCACCCGGTCGCAGCGAGGTATATGAACGCTGGGCGCGGGCCGTCGCCCAGGACTCTGCGCTGGCTGCGGTCATCGCCACGCTGCCGGAGCAGCGCCGTCAGCCTCCGCTGGTGTTCGCGCTGGTGCGTGTTCTCGGGGCGAGGGAGAGCACTGACGATCTCACCGCGGTGCTGCGGACCAAGAGCGCCGAGCTGAGGGAGCTTGCCGAGCGACGCTCAGTGCAGACCAACGAACCCCTGCGCTGTGCCGCGCTGCTGCCGGCGCTGGCGCGGATCGAGGGTCCCATCGCGCTGCTGGAGCTCGGCGCTGCGGCCGGCCTCTGTCTCTTCCCGGATCGCTACGCCTACCGATTCGCCACTCGCGACGGCACAGCGATCGCGGGGGACAGTTCCAGCGCTGTCGTCCTGACGAGCGAGTGGCGTTCATCCGGGCCCGTGCCGCAGCAGGTTCCGACGATCGGCTGGCGCGCCGGCGTTGACCGGGATCCTCTGAACGCGCAGGACCCGGAGGATCGTGCGTGGCTCACCGCGCTGGTGTGGCCCGGGGAGACAGGACGGACGGAGCGAATCGACGCGGCGCTGGACGTGGCAGCGATGGATCCTCCGGTGCTGCACGCGTTCGATCTTGCAGTCGACGGGCCCGCGGCCATCTCGGCGCTCCTCGCCGCGGTGCCGGCCGGGCTCAGTCCCGTGATCTCGACCCCGGGCATCCTGCCGTTCCTTCCGCGAGCCGCCCGCGCCGAGCTGATCGATGCGATCCGGGCGTCGGGAGCGCGATGGATCACGATGGATGCCCCCGGCCTTCACGCGGCGTGGACCACGCCGGTGTCGGGGATCGATGACGGGTTCGCGCTGGCGCTCGACGCCCGCGTGATCGCGGAGGTCGATCCGCTCGGTCGGTGGGTGCGGATGCTGGACTGAATGTCCGAACCCCCGCCTAGCGTGGGTGGCATGAACTCCGCCGCCCTCAGCCCACGAGATATCGCTATCCTCGACCTGGAATCGCGCCTGCCCGTTCATTCGGCTCGCAAGGAGGAGGAGATCGAGGCCGCTCTCGACCTGTCGGCTGTGCGGTACTACCAGCTTCTCGGCCGCCTGATGGACGCTCCGGAAGCGCTGGCCCACGATCCTCTGCTCATCCGTCGGCTGCGCCAGCTCCGTGACGCGGATCGGGCGCGCCGCGCATTGCAGCCTCGCGCGGCGATCGCCTGACGCGGTCGGGCGCTTCCTGTACATGGCTCTCGGACACTCCCGGTAGCATCGTCGGGTGCCCACCAACACTCAGCAGCGCGACCGCTTCGACGACGTGCCTCGCGAACGCCACCGGGTGGGCGCGCATCGCGCAGAGAACCCGCGCATGCGCGCCGGGCTGATCATCCTCTGGGCGGCTGTCGCTGCGGTGATCCTGTTCGCCGTCGGGGTCTTCCTGTCGCTGCTGTGGACGGATCGCATCTCCTTCGGTCCTGAGCCGACGACGCCGACCGTCGCGGAGTCGACGGCGCCGACCGAGTCGATCGACACGAGTTACACCGTGTTCATTCTCAACGCGGGTCCCGATCCCGCACAGACGGATCGCGCGAAGTCGCTGGTGGTCGGCGTCGGGTACGCCGAGGACGCGGTGTCCACGTCGGAAGCGGACCAGAAGGACTTCCAGACCTCCGCGGTCTACTTCAGTGACGCGGCTGATGAAGGTCCCGCGCGAGCGCTGGCTGCCGCACTGGGCATTTCTCAGGTCGCACAGACCGATGCCTACAAGCCGATCGACGACTCCGCCGGCCGTCAGTTGACCGTGGTGCTGGGCGTGGACTTCGGCGCCGACGCCGGCTGAGCGCCTTTCTGCGACCTCCGAGGTGTCTCTGGGAAGGCGGTGTGCGTCGCTTGCACTCTCCTAGGTCGAGTGCCAGAATGAGGATTAGCACTCATCCTCATCGAGTGCTAACGAAGATTCGCCTACGTCCGGGAGGGACGACACACACATGGCAAAGATGATCGCTTTCGACGAGGAGGCCCGTCGCGGCCTCGAGCGCGGCCTGAACATTCTCGCCGACGCCGTCAAGGTGACGCTCGGCCCGCGCGGTCGCAACGTCGTGCTCGAGAAGAAGTGGGGCGCCCCCACGATCACCAACGATGGTGTCTCCATCGCCAAGGAGATCGAGCTGGACGACCCGTACGAGAAGATCGGTGCGGAGCTCGTCAAGGAGGTCGCCAAGAAGACCGACGACGTCGCCGGTGATGGCACCACGACCGCGACGGTTCTGGCTCAGGCTCTGGTTCGCGAGGGTCTGCGCAACGTCGCGGCCGGCGCCGACCCGATCTCGCTCAAGAAGGGCATCGAGAAGGCCGTTGCTGCCATCATCGAGCAGCTGCACGCCAACGCGAAGCCGATCGAGTCGAAGGAGCAGATCGCTGCAACCGCGTCGATCTCCGCTGCTGACACCGCTATCGGTGAGCTGATCGCCGAGGCGATCGACAAGGTCGGCAAGGAGGGTGTGGTCACCGTCGAGGAGTCCAACACCTTCGGCACCGAGCTGGAGCTCACCGAGGGTATGCGCTTCGACAAGGGCTACCTGAACCCGTACTTCGTCACGGACCCGGAGCGCCAGGAGGCTGTCTTCGAGGACCCGTACATCCTCATCGCCAACCAGAAGATCGGCAACATCAAGGACCTGCTGCCGATCGTCGACAAGGTGATCCAGGACGGCAAGGAACTGGTCATCATCGCTGAGGACGTCGAGGGCGAGGCTCTCGCGACGCTCGTGCTGAACAAGATCCGCGGCATCTTCAAGTCCGTCGCCGTCAAGGCTCCGGGCTTCGGTGACCGTCGCAAGGCTCAGCTGCAGGACATCGCCATCCTCACGGGTGGCCAGGTCATCACCGAGGAGGTCGGTCTCAAGCTCGAGAACGCCACCCTCGACCTGCTCGGCCGCGCTCGCAAGGTCATCGTCACCAAGGATGAGACCACCATCGTCGAGGGTGCCGGAGACTCGGCTCAGATCGAGGGTCGCGTCACGCAGATCCGTCGTGAGATCGAGAACACCGACTCCGACTACGACCGCGAGAAGCTGCAGGAGCGCCTGGCGAAGCTCGCCGGCGGTGTTGCGGTCATCAAGGCCGGTGCTGCCACCGAGGTGGAGCTGAAGGAGCGCAAGCACCGCATCGAGGACGCCGTCCGCAACGCGAAGGCTGCTGTCGAGGAGGGTGTCGTCCCCGGTGGTGGCGTCGCCCTGATCCAGGCCGGCAAGACCGCTTTCGAGGGTCTGTCGCTCGAGGGTGACGAGGCCACGGGTGCGAACATCGTGCGCGTCGCCATCGAGGCTCCGCTGAAGCAGATCGCCGTGAACGCAGGCCTCGAGGCCGGCGTCGTGGCGCACAAGGTCGCGGAGCTCCCCTCGGGCTTCGGCCTGAACGCTGCCACGGGTGAGTACGGTGACCTGTTCGCGCAGGGCATCATCGACCCCACCAAGGTGACCCGCTCGGCTCTGCAGAACGCCGCGTCGATCGCCGCGCTGTTCCTCACCACCGAGGCAGTCGTCGCCGACAAGCCGGAGAAGGCCGCCGCTCCCGCGGGCGACCCGACCGGTGGCATGGACTTCTGATCCAGCACTTCTGAAGGCACGGGGCCTCGGCGTAAGCCGGGGCCCCGTGCCTTTGCGTGCGGTCAGCGGAACATGCTGAGGGCAGCCTGCTCCGTATCGGCGTAGTTGCGCGCCGCAGTGTCGAGCGCCTGATGGATGGAATCCAACGAGCGTTCGACGATCTGCTGCGTGCCGCGCCACTCCTCGACGGTCGTCTGGAAGGCCGCGGAGGCGCTGCCCGTCCAGGAATCGCGGAGCGCCGTCAGCGAGGCCGAGAGCCCCGCCACCTCCGCTCGGATCCGATCACTCGACGCGCGGGCCGCACCCGTCGCGCTCATCACTGCTTCACTGTCAACCGAGAACACAGCCATGGTCCCGTTCCTTTCTCTCTCTGCGTTCCACGGTAGGAACCGGGGCGGAGGCGTGAGAGTGCAATCGCGCCGATGGGGACGAGAGAGCGGACCGAGGCGACTGGGGAGGAACAGCGTCAGCGACGAGGGGGAGTGACGGGCGGCAACGGCTCGCCGTTCTCGTCCAGCGGCAGCCGCTCCAGCGGCTGCGTCTCGACGTACAGGTGCTCCTCGGGGGTGCGCTGACGCACCAGGGGGATGCTCACGCGGAAGGTGGCGCCGCCGCCCGGGGTGTCCTCGACGGTGATGGCACCATGCAGGGCCTCGACGATGGACGCCACGATGGACAGCCCCAGACCGCTTCCGCCGGTCTCCCGGGTCCGCGACGTGTCGGCGCGCCAGAACCGCTCGAAGATCTGCGCCTTGAGCTCATCTGGGATGCCGTCACCGTGGTCGATCACGGCGATCCAGCCGAACTCGCGAGCATCATCGACGCCCACGGCGATCTCGATGGGGGAGTCGTCCGGGGTGTATCGCCGGGCGTTGCCCACGAGGTTGGTGACGACCTGACGGATCTTGTCCTCCTGGCCGAGCACGATCGGTTCGGCATCGGGGATGATGGGTGCCGCGTAGGTGATCGGCGGGAGTGGCGCCAGTTCGCCCGTGGGCGTGCGCTCCAGCTCCGTTCCGTCCGCCGCGCGGCGACGTCCGAGCCGGCGACCGATCGTGGCACCGACCTGGAGGATGGCCGTCGTCGTCGGTGTGCGCCGCTTCGAGGTCTCGCCCGTGTCGGTGGGCAGAGGCACCTGCGGAGTGGACGTCGCCTGCTGGGACGTGGCGTCGATGAAAGTGCCGGTCCGCTCGGGGGCCGCCGCACGAATGTCCATGGCGGCGTCACGGCCGATGGGGCGCAGGTCCACCGCCGAAAAGACCAGCTCGCGACGCTCATCAAGGCGAGCCAGGGCGAGGAGATCCTCGACGAGGGTCCCCATGCGGATCGCCTCCTTCTCGATGCGATCCATGGCCGCCGCGGTGTCCTCCTCGCCGCGGATCGCGCCCATGCGGTACAGCTCGGCGTAGCCGCGCACTGTCACGAGGGGCGTGCGCAGCTCATGGCTGGCGTCGCCCACGAACCGACGCATCTGCTTAACCGTGGTGTCGCGCTGCGCGATGGCCGCGTCGAGTCGGCCCAGCATCGTGTTGATGGCGAGCTTCAGCCGACCGACCTCGGTGCGAGGCTCGGCGCCGGGCATGCGCTGGCTGAAGTTGCCCGCCGCGATCGCCATCGCCGTCGTCTCCACCTGGCCCAGCCTGCGGAACGCGAGCGTCACGATCCAGCGGGTCGCGAGGGCAGCGACGACGACCGTGATGGCGGCGAGCAGCAGGAAGATCGAGAGGTAGGTTCCGATCGACGCATCCACCTGATTGGTGGGCAGCGCCACCACCAGCGTGATCATCGTCTGGGCGTCGCCGACCGTGATCGTGACGTTGCTCATCAGGGCGCGGAAGGCATGCGCCTCGCCGTCATCGCTGGAGAGGTCCAGAGGGGTGCCCGTCAGGTTCAGCGACTTGTCGAGCGTGATCGACTCCCAGTACGCCGGCTGCAGCTCGCCTTCCGGGCCGCCACTGGCGTAGCGGGTGCCGTCGGGGCCGTAGATCACGACATAGGGCGGGTTGGCCACGGCCATGGACGCCTTGGGGCTCACCTGGAGCTTCGAGCCGTCTGTCGACACGTCGAAGAGCTGGTCCACCAGCTCATTGCTCGACCACTGTCGCAGCTGCTCGTCGATCTGCGTGACGAAGGCGGAGCGCAGCAGCGGAACCGAGCCGAGCCCGGCCGAGAGCAGACCAATCGCCAGGATGGTGACCGTGACACCGGTGATCTTGGCGCGCAGGCTGATCCCGCGCCACCACCGGGTCAGGGCGTCGTTGTGTTCTTCCAGGAGATACCCGTCACTTGGCGGTCTTCAGCATGTAGCCGAATCCGCGCTTGGTCTGGATGAGCGACTCCTCGGTGTGCGGGTCGATCTTGCGGCGCAGGTAGGAGATGTAGCTCTCGACGATGCCCGCGTCGCCGTTGAAGTCGTACTCCCAGACGTGGTCGAGGATCTGCGCCTTGCTGAGCACGCGGTTGGGGTTCAGCATCAGGTAGCGCAGCAGCTTGAACTCTGTGGGGCTGAGGTCGATGGCCGCGTCGCCCACGAAGACGTCGTGCGTGTCCTGATCCATGGTCAGCTCGCCCGCACGGATCACGGACTCCTCATCGGCCTGCATGGTGCGACGGAGGATGGCCTGAATGCGAGCGACGATCTCGTCGAGCGCGAAGGGCTTGGTGACGTAGTCGTCGCCGCCGGCGTTGAGACCGGCGATCTTGTCCTCGGTGTCGTCCTTGGCGGTCAGGAAGAGGATCGGCGCGGTGTAGCCCGCCTCACGCAGTCGCTTCGTGACGCTGAATCCGTTCATGTCGGGAAGCATCACGTCGAGCACGATCAGGTCGGGCTCTTCTTCCAGAACGGCGGAGATCGTCTGCGCGCCGTTGGAGACCGAACGGGTCTGGAAACCGGCGAAACGCAGGCCCGTCGTCAGCAGGTCCCGGATGTTCGGTT
This sequence comes from Microbacterium gorillae, assembly GCF_050990725.1. GTDB lineage: Bacteria > Actinomycetota > Actinomycetes > Actinomycetales > Microbacteriaceae > Microbacterium > Microbacterium gorillae_A. Next base: position 3,337,657 of record NZ_CP158844.1, on the reverse strand, counting down.
CGTCGTCCACGATGAGGATGCGCGGTGCTGTCATGCCCCCCATTATGGCCACCCGTGCCTATGAATCGGCAGTGGAGCGCGGGAAATCGGTCACGCCGAGGGCGAAAGACAGGGCGTACACAGCAGTCGAACAGCCCGGTGTCAGGCGGGCGTCAGCGAATCCGCATCCAGGATGGTGTAGCTGTAACCCTGCTCCGCGAGGAATCGCTGGCGGTTCTGAGCGAAGTCCTGATCGACCGTGTCACGAGCGATCAGCGTGTAGAAGCTCGCCGTCGTGTCATCGGCCTTCGGACGCAGCAATCGGCCGAGGCGCTGGGCCTCCTCCTGGCGGGAGCCGAAGGAACCCGACACCTGGATGGCGACGGAGGCATCAGGCAGATCGATCGAGAAGTTGGCCACCTTCGAGACCACGAGCACGGAGATCTCGCCGGTGCGGAACGCGTTGAAGAGCCGCTCCCGCTCGTCCACCGGGGTCGCCCCGGTGATCTGCGGCGCGTCCAGCGCCTGGGAGAGCGTATCGATCTGGTCGAGGTATTGGCCGATGACCAGAATCTGCTCGCCGGCGTGCTTGGCGACCAGGTCCTTCACCGTACGGATCTTCGCGGGAGCGGTCGCCGCCATGCGATAGCGCTCGTCATCCGCCGCTGCCGCGTACTCCAGACGATCGTCGTCGGGCAGGTCGACGCGCACCTCATAACAGGCCGCGGGTGCGATGAACCCCTGTGCCTCGATCTCCTTCCAGGGCGCATCGAAGCGCTTGGGACCGATCAGGCTGAACACGTCACCCTCACGGCCGTCCTCGCGCACCAGCGTGGCGGTGAGACCCAGGCGACGGCGCGCCTGCAGGTCCGCAGTGAGCTTGAAAACCGGTGCCGGGAGCAGGTGCACCTCGTCGTAGACGATGAGGCCCCAGTCGAGTGCGTCCAGGAGCGCGAGGTGGGCGTAGTCGCCCTTTCGCTTCGCCGTAAGGATCTGATACGTGGCGATGGTGACCGGCTTGACCTCCTTGGTCTGGCCGGAGTACTCGCCGATCTCCTCGGCGGTGAGCGTGGTGCGCTTGAGGAGTTCGTCGCGCCACTGGCGGGCGCTCACCGTGTTAGTCACCAGAATCAGCGTGTTGGTCTGGGTGGCGCTCATTGCCCCGGCGCCCACCAGCGTCTTGCCGGCGCCACAGGGGAGCACGACGACGCCGGAGCCGCCATCGGAGAACGTGTCGACCGCCTGGCGCTGATAGGGGCGAAGCTGCCAGCCGTCCTCGACGAGTCCGATCGGGTGCGGCGTTCCCGGGGTGAATCCCGCGAAGTCCTCCGCCGGCCAGCCGATCTTCAACAGCTCCTGCTTGATCTGCCCACGCGCCCAGGTGTCGATCACGTAGGTGTCGGGGGTGGGGTGGGAGATCAGCAGCGGCTGGATGCGCTTGTTGCGCGTCACTTCGGCGAGAACGGGCACGTCGCTGGAGCGCAGGATGAGCTGTCCCTCGTCGTCGCGTTCGATGACGAGTCGGCCGTAGCGGTTCACGGTTTCACGGATGTCGACCGAGACGGACGGCGGCACGGGGAAGCGCGAGTAGCGCTCCAGCGTTGCCAGCATGTCTTCGGCGGTATGGCCGGCGGCGCGCGCGTTCCACAGGCCCAGACGTGTCACGCGATACGTGTGGATGTGCTCGGGAGCACGCTCCAGTTCAGCGAAGACCGCCAGGTCGTGGCGCGCGGATTCGGCGTCCGGGTGCGCCACCTCCAGCAGCACGGTGCGGTCGCTCTGCACGATGAGGGGTCCGTCAGCCATAGCGTTCCATTTTAGCCGTCCCGGCACGAGGCGGCGCCGAGAGCAGGGGATCAGCTCGCGACGGCGAGGTGGGTGATGTGGGAGATCGGCAGAACACGCTCGACGTCGGCCGCGCGGTCCAGGCCGCGCAGCCGTCCACCGCCGATGCCCGACGCTTCCAGGGTGAACGTGCGCTCGGCGCCGTCGGGGAGGGAGACGGTGACGTGCAGAAGGGCCCGGGCATGAACAGCTGCCTCGAGCTCGCGCTGCATCCACGCGGCTTCGAGGTCTTCGGCATCAGCAGAGTGCAGCCGAGCGACCAGCGGATCGAGGTCCGGGGGGAGCGTATCGGTCGCGTCCTCGGGTGCGAGTCGTCCCGCCTGAAGCGGCTCGGGCTCACCCGCAGAGTTCACGACCGCCACCGGATAGTGCGCCTCGGCGAGAGCTCGCGCCACGCTGTCGCGCCCGACGCGCGAGATCAGATCGTCCCCGTCGCGAAGCAGTCCCAACGGGCGCAGCGTCTGATCGATGCTGAGGGTGTCACGCAGTGCGACGGAGCCGACGCGTACGCGCGTGCGCCCGCTTACCGGATCCGCGCCCACCGTGATCGTTCCGTGGCGGCGCGCGGTCTCGGTGATGAGGTACGACAGCGGCTGGGGAATGCCGGTCAGGGAGAGGCCCGTGAGGAAGTCGCGCAGGCTTTCCTCGGTCTCGCCCTGCGCCAGCGCACGCTGCAGCGAATCGGGAGTGAAACGGTAGGTCGAGGCCTGGGCGTGCGATTCACGATCGGCTGCGCTGCGCAGGCGGATGTCCAGCGCCGGCGCGAGGGGTCCCGGCGCGATCACGCTGAGATCGTTCTGCAGATACACGCGGTCCACTTCGTGCGGCAGATGTCCGGCCAGGAGCTCCTGCGACGCGTCGTCGTCGGACTGAGCCCACGGCGTGGGCAGGAGCGTCTCGGAATCGATCAGTCCGAGCAGCACCGCGCGGTAAGACCAGGTCTTCGCATCCCAGTCCGGATTCCACGGATACGCGTGCTCCCAGTCCTCGGGCAGCGCCCAGCGGGAATCCCGCCGGAGCCCGGCCGGCAGCCGATCACGGAACGTGCGGGCCAGATGTGCCCATCGCTCGGCCGTGCTGGCGCGAAGCCACTCGGCGGCGAACCGGGAGACGAGCCACTCGCGCTCGACCAGCCGGAGCAGTCCCGCGGCGCCGGCGATCCAGACGAGATCATCGATGTCGTCGGGATCGCGCACCAGCCCGTCCTCGACAAGGCGCTTGCGATCGCCGGCGGCGATGGATCCCGTGCCGATCACCGTCAGTGGTCGGACATAGGAGGCAAGAAGGAGGTCGGCCAGCTGCCCGGCCGCGGTGAAGGCGTGCTCGGCGGCCGCGGGAGAATCTCGGGCGATCGCGCTGGTGGGGTTCGGCACCGGGACGTCGGGGAGCGAGCGCACCACGTCAGCCACACTCGGATACGGCACACCGGCAGCCACGAGCGCCAGCGCTTCCAGGCGCCCGGTGCCGTCCGTCGCCGGGGTGCCGTGCCGCACCGCAGAGGAGAGGTCAGCGGCCTCGGCGGCCGTCAGAGTGGTGAGTGCGGCACGCACGGAGGCTGGTTCCAGCAGTGCCTCGGCCGCATCGAATGGATCGCGCCAGGACGCCGTGGGGGAGGCGCCGCGCTCGAGGAGCACGGCACGCAGTTCCGTGTCGCTCAGTGCAGCGAGCGCACCGGCCAGACCCCGTGCGTCCAGGGACATCCCCCGGGTCAGCCCTTCCGGGACTGCTTGGCGGCTCGAGAGCGCCGAACCATGTTCATGATCAGCAGCACGAAGAACAGCAGCACGCCGACGGGAAGGGCCACGTTGATGAACGTGAAGATGATGCCCCAGATCGGAACCGCGAAGTCAGCGTGCGCGACAGTGGCCACGATGATCGCGATGAAGCACAGAATCGACACGCCGATGAGAACCACCGAGCTGAACGCGAGAATGCGATCAATCCGCTTCACGGGGAGGTCGTCGGTCTGATTCTGGGTATTCATCAGTCCCAGCGTAGTCGCCCCGGGGACCGCTAGGCTGAAGAGGCGGCCCCACACGATTTGTCGGGCCGTTGTTACCATCAGCACGCCGCGCCGTGCACCAGTTCGAAGGGGTCAGCATGCCCAGCGGCAAGGTCAGGTTCTATGACGAGGACCGAGGCTTCGGATTCATCACGTCCGAGGACGGCCAGGACGTCTTTCTGCACGCCACAGCTCTTCCTGCGGGAGCTCCCGCACCCAAGCCCGGAACACGCGTCGAGTTCGGCGTCGCGGAGGGTAAGCGAGGCCCGCAGGCCCTTGCCGTTCGCATCGTCGAAGCGCCCGTCAGCCTGGCGAAGAAGAACCGTAAGCCCGCCGACGACATGGCGATCATCATCGAAGACCTGGTGGGCCTCCTCGACGGCATCGGCGGCGATCTGCGTCATGGCCGCTACCCGTCGTCCTCGCACGCGCGCAAGGTGGCGACCGTGCTGCGCAAGGTTGCGGATGAACTTGATGCCTGAGATCGACGCGAACGCGGCGGAGTCCGCGGACGAGGTGGCGACGGAGTCAGCCGTCGACGCTCCGGAGAGCGCCGCTGGGGCCACACCCGACGCCGTCACCGTCGGGGCCGCCGAGACGTCGGTCGATGCGACTGCCGAGGCTGCCGAGCTCGTCGCCGATCCGGCGCTGCTCGCCGCCCACGATGTCGCCCTCGTCGCCCTGCGCGAGATCACCGCCGAGTCCTCCATCGGCGCTCCGGTCGGTCATCGCGTGGAAGCGGACGGGGTCGTCTCGCTGCTGTTTGCGAACAACCTGCTGGGGTATCCGGGCTGGTTCTGGACAGTGTCGGTCGCGCGCGTCGCCGACGCGGAGCCGACCGTCCTGGAAGCGGAACTGCTGCCAGGAGAGGACGCCCTCCTCGCGCCGGACTGGGTGCCGTGGGCCGTGCGCCTTGCCGAGTACCAGGCCGCGCAAGTGGCCCTCGCGGAAGCGGCCGAGACGGCCGGCGATGATGAAGACGTCGATCTTGCCGACGAAGACGCTCCGATGTCGGACCTCGACGACGATGATGACGATGATGACGACGACCTGGACGAGGCGGATTTCGACTCCGACGGGTCGCCGATCCTTCACTCGGGTGACGTCGACGGCGTCGACATCGACGAGCTCGACCCCCAGCTCGGCGATGACGACGACGAGGCGGACGATGACGAATCCGACGATGACGAATCCGACGATGATGATGACTCGGACGACGAGGATCCCGAAGACGATGATGATGACGACTCGGACGATGACGAGGAGTCTGAGGACGACGACTCCGAAGAGGAGTGACGAGCACTGACGAAAGAGAGGCCGGACGATCGATCGTCCGGCCTCTCTTCTTCGTGGATCAGGAGTTCGCGAGCACGTAGTCGATCGATCGGAGCAGCTGGCGAACATCGTCCGGGTCGATCGCCACGAACGTCGCGATACGCAGCTGATTACGACCGAGCTTGCGGTACGGCTCGGTGTCGACGATGCCGTTGGCGCGCAGTGTCGCGGCCACGGCTGCGGCATCGACGCTCTCGTCGAAGTCGATGGTCGCCACCACGCCGGAGCGGTAGGCCGGGTCGGTGACGAAGGGGGAGGCGACGGCGGATGCCTCGGCCCAGTCGTAGATCGCGCCGGAGCTCTCCGCCGTGCGCGAAGCCGCCCAGTTCAGCCCGCCGTTCTCCAGCATCCAGCGCAGCTGGCTGTCCAGCAGGTGCAGGGTCGACAGCGCCGGGGTGTTCAACGTCTGATTCAGGCGCGAGTTGTCGACCGCCGTCTGGAGGTTCAGGAACTCCGGGATGTACCGGTCGCTGGCGTTGATGCGGGCGATGCGCTCCAGTGCGGCCGGCGACACGGCGGCGAACCAGAGCCCGCCGTCGGAGGCGAAGTTCTTCTGCGGCGCGAAGTAGTAGACGTCGGTCTGCGCGATATCGACGTTCAGTCCGCCGGCCGCGCTCGTGGCGTCGATCACGGTCAGTGCGCCGTCATCGCCGTTGACGCGGGTCACGGGAGCCGCGGCACCCGTCGACGTCTCGTTGTGAGGCCAGGCGTACACGTCGACACCCTCGACCACCTCCGCGAACGCCACCGAACCCGGCTCCGCGGTGCGCACGTCCGGCGCCTGCAGCCAGGGTGCCTTCGCTGCGGAAGCGAACTTTCCGCCGAACTCGCCGAACACGAGGTTCTGGGCGCGGTTCTCGATCAGACCGAACGCCGCTGCATCCCAGAACGCGGTCGAGCCGCCGTTGCCGAGGATGATGTCGTAGCCCTCGGGCAGCTGGAACAGATCCGCCAGCTGCGAACGAACGGAGCCGACGAGATTCTTGACGGGCGCCTGCCGGTGGCTGGTGCCGAGCAGCGACGATCCCACACTCGCGAGGGCGGACACCGCCTCGGGGCGGATCTTGGACGGACCGCAGCCGAAGCGTCCGTCGGAGGGGAGAAGGTCACGGGGGATCTCAACGCTCGCCATGAACAGATTCTAGGGCGGGCGTCGGGGCGTTCCCGACCGCGTGACGCCCGGTGACGGATAGGCTGAGGGTGACAATCGTCGCGATCGTGAGGGGCACATGACTGATCTCATCGACACCACCGAGATGTACCTGCGCACCATCCTCGAGCTGGAGGAGGAGAACATCACGCCGCTGCGCGCGCGGATCTCCGAGCGGCTGGGACACTCCGGGCCGACGGTGTCGCAGACCATCGGTCGCATGGAGCGCGACGGCCTCGTCGTCGTGTCGGACGATCGTCGGTTGCAGCTCACCGACAGCGGCCGCGGCAAGGCCGTCGACGTCATGCGCAAGCACCGCCTCGCGGAGCGCCTGCTCTCGGACGTCATCGGTCTGGACTGGGCGTACGTGCACGATGAAGCGTGCCGCTGGGAGCACGTGATGAGCGAGCAGGTCGAGCGGCGGCTGATCGAACTGCTGGGTCACCCGACCGAGTCGCCCTACGGCAACCCGATTCCGGGGCTCGACGTGCTGGGAAGCGAGGTCGCGACCGACTTCGAGCAGGGCGTCATCGGACTGGTCAACCGGCTCACCGATGCCGGAACGCCGATCGAGGGAACAGTTCGTCGCCTCGCGGAGCCTGCGCAGGTGGATCCGGAACTGCTCGAGCAGCTGCGCGACGCCGGTGTGCTTCCCGGAGCGCACGGCAGCTTCCGCTTCAACGAGGGCTACGTGCTAGTCGAGATGGACGGTCACGAGGACGGACTGGAGCTCCCGGTGGAGATCGCAGGGCATATCTTCCTCGTCGACGATCGGCGCTGACCCGTCTCATAACCGCACGCGGCAGGTCCGAGGGGGACGACATGGCGGGTGAACAGAACACGGACGGCACACCGGCGGACTCCGGTGGGTACGACGGCTACGCGCCGATGCCCCTCGGACAGCGCTCATCCGAGGAACTCGGACTGGGGCCGTCCGCTCCGCCGGTCTGGCCCAACGGCCGTCCGGAGTACGGCGGTCTGCCGCCTTACGGCACGCCCTACGTTCCTCCGGTGTATACGGCACCCTCCGGAGGGGGAGCGCCGGCGACGGGCACCTCGCCCGCCACGCCGCCGTATGCCGCCGCACCGCATGCTGCCGCGCCGTTCGGTTCTGCGCCAAACGACCCCGCCGCATATGCCGCTCCGTCGCACGCCGCCGTGCCCCAGGGCTCCGTGCCCCAGTCACACGCTGCCGCTCCGCCTGCGGCACAGCCGCCGATCGGGCTCCCCGCGTACGCCTCTCACCCCGTGTACGCTCCGCCGCCCGGATATGCCGCCGTCGCGCCGCGCGCGGGCGGTCTTCCCCGCTGGGGGTGGGCCATCGTCGCCGGCGTCGCGCTGGTGATCGTCGTCGTTGTCGTCGGTGCCGCCGCGCGTGTGCTCACGACATCGCCCGCCGGCGACCCCGCAACGCCCGCGGGCGGGGCCACGTTCTCGCCCGCCCCGTCCCTGGGGGCGCCCGCGCCCGAGGGAACGGTGACGCTGGACATGTCGGCGAACCTTCCGGCTGGAACGGTGCTCGACATGGCGGCCACGGCGGACTGGGCGCCGTATGACACCGTTGATCCGGAGCACCTGCTCGGGCCTGCTGCTCCCGCCGGAGAGGACGCGTGGCGCAGTCCGTGCTACTTCGCCCTGCACTCCAACGAGGGTGCATACGGCGATGATGACCGAGACGGCAGCGAGTACTGGGGCGAACTGGCCCAGAAGTACGCGCCACCCGGGACGACGGCCTCACCGATCGCGTCGCTGTTGGTGCCCGGGCCGGACGGGGTGCTGTACGAGTTCTCCGGATACTCCGAGATCAGCACGGGCGATTACGAGAAGGCCTCCGTGAACTTCACCCGCGTCGATGTGGCCGGGGATCGCACGTATGAGATCGCGGTGCGCTGCGATGGCACAGAGGTTCCGCAGGAGGCCCTGGATGCGGTGGCGTCCCAGTTCCAACTGAAGTAGGCGAGAAAAAGCCTGATCCGCCGGGCATCCGTGAGGCTCAAGCTGAGAGTTTGGGATTCAGAGTGACAGAATCGTTACATTCCCGTACTCTGGAAATGTCCGTCGGCGCAAGCTGGCCGAAGGACACCCCGGAATTGCCTCAACGGCTCGTCACCTCCGTGGGTCCCGATGCACAAAGTGCCCTGAACCGAGTGCCGACGAGCCGGACGCTTCGGCGTGGAGGCGACGGAGGAACCAGCTTGAGTGCAGTGAACGAGTCGAACCCGCCCGAGTCCAAGGGGGCGCCGGAGTCGACCGCAGCGGTGGTGCGTCGCGCACGCCGCCAGCCCCGCCCCGCGAGTGGAGGACGAGCTCGACCGGCTCGCATTCTCGGCAGCCTGGTGATCGTCGCCGGTCTGATCGGCACGGTCGGACTGTCGGCCTATGGTGCGTACAACGGTGCCAACAGCGCCGCCGCGGACAACAAGGGTCTCACCCTGCAGCAGGCCGCTGCGGATGGTGCGCAGGCGCTTGTCGTCGCCTCCGACGTCACCGGAGATGCCGTCCAGCGCGACGCCTATGCCGCGACGACCGCCGCGGAGATCGCGCAGAAGAAGGCGGAAGAAGAAGCCCTGCGTCGTGCCCAGGAGGCCGCCGCTGCCGCTGAGGCGGCGAAGAAGGCTGCGGCCGACAAGAAGGTCTCGATCGACTTCTCGAACGTGCCGACGTTCTCCGGTGCCACCGGAACCTTCGTCTGGCCCGTCACCGGTTTCGTTCTCGGCGACACCCTCGGTGCCGGCCGTGGACACGAGGGGTCGGACCTGCTGATCGCCGCCGGTACGCCGATCTACGCGATGAACGCCGGCACGGTCACCATCTCGGCCGAGAGCTACGGCGGGTACGGGAACTTCGTCGAGATCACGGGTGACGTGAACGGCACGTCGGTCGAGTCGCGCTACGGTCACATGACTTCCGGTTCCCGCGTGGTGTCGGAGGGCGACCATGTCGAGGCCGGACAGCTGATCGGTCTGGTGGGCAGCACGGGCCGCTCCACCGCCAACCACCTCCACCTGGAAGTCCGTCTGGACGGCTCGCTGGTGGACTCCTACGCGTTCCTTGTGGCCAACGCGGGCTGACGCAACGAGAACTCCCGAGGGGCATCGCACGAGTGCGGTGCCCCTCGTCGTTCGTGCCGGACCTGGAATGTTCACCTGCGCGTCGTATGCCTCCCGGGCGTGTCGGGGTTACGCTGTGTCCTGACGCCGGTCGAAACGCGGAGGGCGCACATGCATACGACGACGAGCATCCGAACCACGGGTGTGGGTCAGTCGCGCGTGCATGAGCATCGCCTGCCGCAATCGAGCATGTCCGCGAACTCTCACAGGGCGCCATCCGTTCGGATGGCGCCCTGTGTCGTTCCGGGGTGAATCGACCGCGTCGCACGCATCGTGAAACCCGGCAACCAGCCGGGGCGAATCGAGAGGATGACGGATGCGCACGCTGGTGTTGAACGCAGGATACGAACCGCTCGCAGTGGTCTCATTCAAGAGAGCGCTGCTGCTGGTCATGAACGACCGCGCGACGATTATCGAACGGGTCGAGGACTCGCCGGTGTGGGGAACGAGCAGCGTGTTCGATCGCCCGGCGGTGATCGTGCTGTCCCGCTACGTGCGGGTGCCGACGACCTACAATGTCCCGGTGACCCGACGTGGAGTCTTGCGCCGCGATGGGTATCGGTGCGCGTATTGCGCCAAGCCCGCAGCCACCATCGATCACGTCATGCCACGCTCTCGCGGGGGAGCGGACTCGTGGGAGAACCTCGTGGCGTGCTGTCTTCGCTGCAACAACGTCAAGAGCGATCGCACGCCGCACGAGATGGGCTGGGAGCTGCGCTTCATCCCGCAGCCGCCGCGTGGTTCGCAGTGGACGGTGCGCGGTACCGAGCGGGCTGAGCCGGCCTGGGCGCCGTACCTCAGCGCTGCGGCGTGACCCGCGTCAGTCGACGTCGAGCGCGCGTAGCCAGCGGCTGAGCAGTTCCGCCAGGTGCGGGGCATCACCGTCGAGCCCGCTGATGAGGCGGTGCTCGTTCGCGGTGTGCCCTTCGACGGCGCGTTCGACCAGCTCGAACCCCGCTGGGGTAAGGCGGATGTGGCGGCGGCGCCCGTCGCTGGCGTCGCCCTCGCGCTCGACGAGTCCGCGGGCGATGAGGCGATCGACGCGCTTGGTCAGCCCGCCCGTCGAGATCATCGTGTGCTCGGCCAACTCGCCCGCGCTTCGGCGGTAGGGGCTGCCCGCGCGGCGGAGGGTGGCGAGGACGTCGAACTCGCCCTGCGAGATGCCGAAGCGCGCGAATTCATCGTCGATCGCGCGATCGAGGATCATCGCGAGCCGGTGGAGGCGGCCGATCACTGCTTGCGGGGTGGTGTCCAGGTCGGGTCGCTCGCGGCGCCATTCCGCGAGGATGCGGTCGACGCGGTCTTCGTCGCGAGGATCTTCTGCCATTCGATCAATCTATCTTCCTCGGAAGGTGTAATCTATCTTCCATGGAAGATAATTCGCGCTGGAAGTGGATCCTGATTGCGGCGATCGCGCCGCTCGCCTGGGGAAGCGTGTACTTCGTCACGCGCAACTTCCTCCCGGCAGGCACGCCGCTCTGGGGCGGTGTATACCGTGCGCTCCCGGCGGGGATCGTTCTCCTGCTGATCGCGCGTCGCCTGCCGCGCGGTGACTGGTGGTGGAAGTCGATCGTTCTGGGCCTGCTCAATGTGGGCGGCTTCTTCGCGCTGATCTACCTCGCAGGCACACTGCTGCCCTCCAGCCTTGCGGCGACCGTGATGTCGGCGTCGGCGGGAACGATGCTGCTGTTCGGCTGGGGGTTCTTGGGCCAGCGCCCGCGCCTGATGGCCGTCGCCGGTGCGCTGATCGGCATCCTCGGCGTCGTCGTCATGATCGGCATCGGGACGTCAGCCGTGAACGGCTGGGGTTTGCTCGCGTCCCTCGCCGCCATGCTCTCGTCGAACATCGGCTTCGTTCTCACGGCCAAGTGGGGGGCGAAGATCCCTCCGGTGACGCTGGCCTCTTGGCAGCTCATTGCTGGGGCGACGGCGTTGATCCCCGTTGCCGCGCTGGTGGAGGGACTGCCGCCGATGCCGCAGGGACCGCAGCAGTGGCTGGGATTCCTCTACGTGTCTCTGTTCGCCACCGCTCTGGCGTACGCGGCGTGGTTCACCGGGCTTCAGCGGCTACCGGCAGCGGCCATCGGGGCGGTCGGGCTCCTCAACCCGGTATCCGGAGTCATTCTCGGCGTCGCCTTCGCTGGCGAGGTGTTCGGACCGGCACAGGCGATCGGCATGGCGCTGGTCATCGCGGGCGTCGTCATCGGCACACGTCAACCGCGGATTCGTACCGTGCCTGCGCCCGATAGGCTCGCAACAGGGCCCAGCGTCGAGCCGGCGACGCGCGGCTGAGACGAACGGAGAGACGCGCATGAGCGAGCAGGATGGTTGTGGCTGCGGGTGTGGGGCCCCGTCTCGGTCGTCGCTGCTCCAGATCGGTTCGGTGACCCAGAGTGCTGCGTCTTCGGCTCGCGGGGAGCATCCGATCGAGCAGGTCGCGGTTCCCGCAGGCACCTTCACCATGGGTGACTCGTCGGGTGACGAGAACCCCGCCGACGGTGAGACGCCCCGCCACGTCGTTCGCCTGTCGGCGTTCTCGATCGACGCCACATCCGTGACGAACGATGCATTCGCCGCCTTCGTCGACGCCACCGGATACCGCACCGAGGCGGAGGAGTTCGGATATTCGGCCGTCTTCCACCTCGCCGTCACAGCGCCCGAAGCGGACATCGTCGGGATTCCTCCGCAGACGCCATGGTGGCGAGGCGTCCGCGGTGCAGACTGGCGACGCCCCGGTGGTGCGGGCTCGGACATCACGGACCGCGGCGATCACCCGGTGGTCCACGTGAGCTGGAATGACGCCCAGGCGTACTGCTCCTGGGCCGGGCGGCGCCTGCCGACCGAGGCGGAGTGGGAGTACGCCTCGCGCGGAGGGTTGGACGGCGCCAAGTACCCGTGGGGCGATGCCGAGGTCGACGAGGACGGCTGGCGGGCCAACATCTTCCAGGGACGGTTCCCCGCGCACAACACGGGCGAAGACGGATGGGCGACGACCGCGCCCGTGCGGACATTCGCACCGAATGGCTACGGTCTCTGGCAGACGGTGGGCAACGTCTGGGAGTGGTGCGAGGACCGATTCGACCCGAGCTACTACGCACAGTCTCCCGAAGCGGATCCTCCGGGACCCGGGGAAGGTGGTGCCCGCGTTCTACGCGGCGGCAGCTACCTCTGTCACATCTCGTACTGCAACCGCTACCGGAACTCCGCCCGTTCGCAGAACACCCCGGACTCGTCGATGGGCAACGCCGGGTTCCGCACCGTCTCGCTCTGACTCGTCGATAGGGTTCCCCCATGGGCCTCTTCGACGTCTTCTCCCGCGACCGTCGCGACCGGCAGACAGAACAACCGTCTGTGGGATCCGGGGAGCGGGCCACCGCGGCGGTGGACTACAGCCCGCTCGTGCCGATGGCGGCGCTGATCAGCAACGACGACCCTCGGGTCGCGGCAGACATGACACTTCTCGCCGCGGGATATGACTCCTTTCGTGCAGCGCACCCCGAGTGGTGTGCGACGATGCAGTTCGGTGACGTCGAGCCGGCTCACTACGACGCGACGATTCGTGACGTCTTCGTCTATTGGCTCGTCGGCTACAACACCCCGTACGCCTACGGCGCGTACATCGACTGGAAAGAAGAGACGGGGGATATCGTCTGGCAGCTGGAGCGGGTGACGACCTCGCTCGGCGTCGCGCTCGGTCTCGCCGAGATTGCATTCCCCGGCGATGAGGACACGGAAGCGGCACTGCGCCAGATCGCTCAGCACGTGAGTGAACGCGGTTACACCCTCACGGTCATCGACACGGAGAGCGACAGCTACCATCTGTATCTGGTGCCGCGGGCGGAGCATGAGCGAATGGTCACCCTCGGTGCAGCAGTGGGATTCCACATCTACACCCTGGGGTGAGGGGCGAGGATCTTCCGGTGCCCCTGACTGGACTCGAACCAGCGACGCACGGTTTAGGAAACCGACGCTCTATCCACTGAGCTACAGGGGCGCGACTCCCCAGCCTAGTTGACCCTCGAGCGCTTCATCGCCGACGGCCGCCGCGCAAAACGTCACGTGTTGGAAACAACCGCGTAGCGGCTGGGAAATTCATGTGCGCCAGATTAGGGCGTGTCGCAGCGCACCCGCGCAGATCGCGACCTCTCGGAAAGGTGGACTCGGATGGACCAGGGAAATACAGCGTTCATTCTCATCGCGGCAGCACTCGTGCTCCTGATGACTCCCGGCCTCGCGTTCTTCTACGGCGGGCTCGTGAAGGCGAAGAGCGTCATCAGCATGATGATGCTGAGCTTCGGTGCGCTGGGACTCATCGGTGTGCTGTGGGTGCTCTACGGCTACGCCATTGCGTTCCCCGGCGCGGAGGGCACGCTTGCGCCCTGGGCGATTGACTGGTCGGCAATCGGGCTGGAGAGCCTGATCGAGGTGCCGGAGGGTGCTGCTTACCCGCCGCTGGCATTCGTGGCCTTCCAGGCGACCTTCGCCATCATCACGGTGGCACTCGTGTCCGGTGCGATCGCCGACCGCGCCAAGTTCGGGTCGTGGATGATCTTCGCGGCGATCTGGGCGACGGTCGTGTACTTCCCGGTCGCCAGCTGGGTGTTCAACTTCGGCCTGGCCGATGACGGCAGCTTCGCCTACGGCGGCTGGATCACGCACGGTCTGCAGCAGACCTTCGGTGTGGGCGCGATTGACTTCGCCGGTGGTACTGCAGTGCACATCAACGCCGGTGCCGCGGCTCTCGCTCTCGCTCTCGTGCTCGGCAAGCGCCAGGGATTCCAGAAGGGCGCGCACGTGCCTCACAACCCGCCGTTCGTGCTGCTGGGTGCGGGCCTGCTGTGGTTCGGCTGGTTCGGTTTCAACGCGGGATCGGAGCTCGCTGCTGACGGCACGGCTGCCCTGGCCTTCATCAACACGATCGCGGCTCCTGCCGCAGCCCTGCTGGCGTGGCTCGTGGTCGAAAAGATCAAGGACAAGAAGCCGACCTCCGTCGGTGCGGCATCGGGTGCGGTGGCCGGCCTCGTCGCGATCACGCCGGCCTGTGGCTCTCTGCAGCCGATCTGGGCCATCCTGCTCGGCCTCATCGCCGGCGCTGTGTGCGCCCTCGCGATCGAGCTGAAGTTCAAGTTCGGCTTCGACGACTCGCTGGATGTGGTGGGCATCCACCTGATCGGTGGCCTCATCGGAACGCTCTACCTGGGCTTCTTCGCCAACGGCACCGGCCTGTTCCTGGGTGGTGACGGCACGCAGCTGCTGGTTCAGGCGATCGCGGCGTTCGCGGTGCTGATCTACTCCTTCGTGCTCGCATACGGCATCGGATTCGTGATCGACCGGACCCTCGGCTTCCGCATCAAGGACGAGGACGAGATCGCCGGTATCGACAAGGTCATCCACGGTGAGGCGGGATACGTGCTCGCTGATCGCTGATCGTCGATCACTGAGCAAGGCCAGACGGGGCGGGGGCCGCGCACAACGCGGCTCCCGCCCCGGCATTTCACCGGGACCGCAGAGGCAGGAACATGTTCACTCCGATCAACCAGGCGGTTGCGGTACGACCGCTCGATGCCGGCGACGGACGAATCCGTCACCTCACGGCGCTCTCCGAGGATGAGCGGTGGTCGGATGCCGGTCTGCACGTCATTGAGCTGCGCTCACGAAACGGAACGTTCGTGCTTCCCGAACGTCACGCCAGCTATCAGGTGGTCGGGTTGTCGGGTGCCCAGATCGCCATCGGGGAGCGGGGCTCGTATCGGCCGTTGCGCTCCGGGGAGGTCCTGCGGTCCGCGGGGGAGACGGTCGAGCTGCGTCGCTGGGCATCTCGGGGAATCAGCCGACTTCTCTGTCTGAGTCTCGACCAGCGGGAGGCCATCGCCACCCTGTCTACGGTCACCGTCAGCGAGCCGACGGGCTTGACCGGTGATGTCACCTCGATCACGGTCATCGCCGGGGCGGCTTCCCTGGAGACTCAGGCTCTGGAGCCGACGACCACGGTGCTGGTCGGCAGCGGGGGCGACGGCGTCGTGACCGGCCATGGTCGCGTGGCGCTGACCCGATTCCTCACGAGGGTCACTTCCTGATACGACGGGACCGAGGTCAGTCGCTTCGAGCGTCACCGCGGGGAGAGATCGCCGGATCAGCAGGTCAGACGATCTGCGATCCGGACAGCATTCGGGCCGTTCTGCAATCTCAGCAGAACGGCCCGAATGCGGTGAAGATCAGTGCGCGGCGTCGTAGGCCTCGAGAACGCTGGCCGGCACGCGACCACGATCGGAGACCGAGTGGCCGTTGTCGTTGGCCCAGGCGCGCACGGCGGCCAGGTCGGTGCGGCCGGAGCCGCGCTTGGGGGCGGGGGAGGAAACGGCTGCGGTGCGTGCGAGACGACGGCCGGCGGAGATGAACGGGGCTACAGCGGCACGAAGCGCTGCGGCGTTGTCATCCGTGAGGTCGATCTCGTAGGCGACGCCATCGAGCGAGAAATGAACAGTCTCGCCGTCACCGACTTCGAGGACAGTTCCGTCGAGGTCGTCGATGATCTGGTGAACTATTTTCTTTGCCATATGCATAACAATAGAAGATGAAAGATCGAATCCACATGAGGATCTTCACATGAATCGCGTGAGTCGCGATGTGGGAACACGTATGAGTCACGCTCGCCGGTGATCAGGGAATGATTCCCGCCCGCCGGGCTTCGGTTACCGCGGCGAGACGGGTGGAGACTCCCAATTTGGACATTGCGGTGGCGAGATAGGCCTTCACTGTCCCGGGCATGAGCCCGAGTTGCCGCGCGATATCTGCATTGGTCCCGCCGAGTGCGGCGCAGGCGAGCACGTCCACCTCGCGCGGCGCGAGCCGTGGCGTTTCGGCGGACGGCAGGGGAAGCTGATCGCCGGCGAGTGATGCCAATCGTTCAGAGAGCGTGCGCAATTGTTGTGCATCTGCGTCCGTTGCGCGATTAATCAATGGACGCAGAGCCGCATAGATCGATCGCAATTCCTCGCGGTGTGCCATGGGAAGTGGATCGCTGACCACTGGAAGCGGAGTCGATGTTCCCAGCATGCGAATCCGGCGTTCCACCTCATCGCGTACGCGCAATTCCGACGCCAGTGCCTCGGCCACCTGGAAAGCCGGTGCGGCATTCACCTCACCGACCGGCTGACCGCTCCAGGATCCGCCGTACAGAATGCCTCGTGCGATTCCGCCCACAATGATCGGGACAGCGAGCAGGGTGGAGATCCCCTCGCCGAGGATCGCTCGATCGTAGTCGTGCGTGATCGACCGACTGGCACCGTAGTCGCTCGTCATACGGGGGCGGAGTTCGACCACCGCACGGCCGCCGAGTCCGCGCTCCGGGTGCACGCGCAATCCGTCGAGGCTGCGAGTACGTGCGCCGTGCACGGCGGTGATGGACACCTCCCCATCGTGGAAGAGGCCGCCGAACGCTACGGGAAAGCCCGTGCGGCGCGAGAGTTCGCGCACGGCGTGCGCCACCAGTTCCGCCTCGCTGGGTGGTGCCGTGCGTGCGTTCACCGTGCCTCCGTGGTGCCTCTGGGTCTCCGGGCATTCGTCCCGAGAGCGCCGAGACTGCCGAGAGGGGCGAGCAATCGAGGATATCGCCGCATCAGCCTCGCGCGGCTTGATCGAAGGCGTCTTCCGCCTCCGCGTCGTCGATTCGGGCGGTGCGGTGCGGCGCTGCCCGTGGCGCGATCGCACCCTCCAGCTCCAACAGGGCGCGCTTGGTTTCTGGATGAGCACCGTACTCACCCACCGATCCGTCGGAGCGAACCACACGGTGGACGGGGACGATGAGAGAGAAGGGCGTGAGCCGGCAGGCGGTGCCCACAGCGCGCGCTGCTCGTGGGCGTCCGGCGACCAGCGCGATCTCTCCGTAGGATGCCGTGGCGCCATACGGAATCTCGGTGATCGCCTGCAGAGCATCCAGAGCGAACCCGGTCACCAGGCTCCAATCCAACGCCACGTCGAATTCTCGGCGCGTGCCGTCGGCATACTCCTCGATCTGCTCGCAGAGATCCGCGAGGGATCCCGGACTGCTCTCCGGCACGGCACCGAGCTGAGCGGCGACCCGCTCGATCTCCCACTGCGGATCCCCGTCGATCAGGTGGAACCAGACGAGTCCGTGCTCGCCGGTGACTCCCACCGCTGCGCCGAAGGGGGTTGATATGACGTCCCAGGTGTATTCCATGACCACATCATCTTCGTCGCTCGAGCCGTGAAGTGCGCCCGTTCGGCTGACTCGAACAACTCGCTGCGTTATCGGCACGGGGGAGGAGAAGGTGAGGGATCGGGTGCGTGCGGCGCGGAATACGGCGAATCCGCGGGCTGTCGACCTAGTCTGGTCGTGTGCGGCACGACAACACCGAAGACGACGAGCGTGCGGGCGCGACGGTGAAACCGATCGTCCCGGGCGACATCGACTCGCTCGCGCCCGGTGTGCATGTGACCCACGCCGCTCAGCCCACGCGAGAGGCCATCGTCCGTCAGGCGGCAGATCTCGGCGGTCCCTCCCCGCTGCTGCGCTATCACGACATCCCCGAAGCAGGAATCGAGATCACGAAGGCGCACCCGGGCAGCCTTCCGCAGTTCATCACCGGTCGCTCCACGCTGCTTTCCGGCCTGTTCCGCGATGAGGTGGCGCTGCGCACGGCCCGCATCGCCGCGGAGCGCATCACGACGAAGAACCTGGAACTGCGCGCGGTGCGGGGCCTGGATCCGGTGCACCTTGCCGTCGGTCTCGCCTCGTGGCGTATCGGCGGCGTCGGATACACCGCCCCGGTACTGCTGCGACCGCTCGCCATTCGGCGACACCAGCACGACTTCGAGCTGAAGCTGCACGGCAATTTCCAGATCAACCCGGAACTCGTGCGAGCAGCGCAGGAGCACTTCGGTATCACGATCGACGGGCCGCGGCTGGCCGCGCTCGCCTATGACGGCGGCGTGTTCAAGCCGCAGCCGGTGATCGATCACCTCCGCCGCGCCACCGCCCGCATCGACACGTTCTCCGTGCACCCGCGCCTCGTGGTGTCCGTGTTCGCCGATGTTGCGAGCGCGATGTCGCGTGACGGGTCACTGGATCATCCCGTGCTCAACGCGCTCGGTGGTCACCAGGATGATCGTGCGCGTCTGCGCGCGGCGCGCGGCGACGTGGTGCCGACCAACCCCGACACGCGAGCACCCGCTGCCGACACCCTCCTCCTCGACGCGGATTCCGAGCAGGAGCGCGTGCTCGCTCGCATCATGGCCGGGCAGTCGCTGGCCATCACGACCCTCCCGGGCACCGGCGGCACGCAGACGATCATCAACGCCGTGGGCTCGCTCGTGGACTCCGGCAAGCGGGTGCTCGTCGTGAGCGCACGCCGGTCCACGCTTGACGGCATCCGTCATCGCCTGGCCGGCGTCGGCCTGGATGCGCTGGCCATCGCCCCGGCCGCCGTGCGCAAGGATCTGATCCGCGCCATCGGCCGCAACGAGAAAGCCGAGCAGCCGCAGGTCGCGGACGTGGACGAGGCGCTGGTGCGCCTGCGGGCGATCCTCACGGACTATCGCGCTGCGCTGTCTGCGCCGCACCCCGTCTTCGGTGTCTCCGCGCTGGACGCCACCCGCGCGCTGTCCGCGCTGGCCCAGAAGCCCACCGCACCGAACACCGCCGCGCGCCTGGACACCCGTGCCCTGCAGGCACTCGCCAGTGGGCGTCGGGAAGCGGCGGAGAAGCTGACTCTTGCCGCGCGACTGGGTGAGTTCCGTTTCGGGCCGGATGACTCGCCCTGGTACGGCGTGACCTTTAGCACGACGGCATCCGCCACCGACGCGCACGCTCTCGCTGCGCGCCTGCACAAGAGCGACGTGTCCAGCCTGTTGGAGCGCGGCTACGAGCTGATCGCGCAGACGCGCATGCGGCCGTTCCTCACGGTGGATGAGCTGGGGGAGTACCTTCGCCTCCTGCAGGGGATCGGCGAATCTCTCGACAAGTTCCTCCCCACCGCGTTCGAGCGCCCGCTGGGCGAGATGATCGACGCCCACGGCCCGCGCCGCAGCACGGCCGAGATGAGCAACGCCAACCGTCGTCGGCTGAAGAACCTCTCGCGGGATCTGGTTCGCCCCGGCGTGCATGTTGCCGATATGCACGCGGGCCTGCAGCGCATCCAGCAGCAGCGTACGCAGTGGCAGCGCTATGTGGAACAGGGTGCGGTTCCCGAGGTTCCCGTCGGACTGCACGACGTCACCGTGGCTTGGCAGCGGGTCCACGCCGATCTGGCCTCCCTCGACACCGTGCTGGGGCGCGCGGGCACCGCACGGCTGTCGGCGATGCCCGTAGCGCAGCTGGTGCGGACGCTGGCGGGACTTGCTGCCGAGTCCAAGTACTTCGACAACCTCGTCGAGCGCGCGAGCCTGCGCACCGAACTCGCCCGCCTGGGCCTGGAGCCGCTGCTCGAGGAGCTGTCGGTCCGCCACGTCGACGAGGAACGGGTGAGCGACGAGCTCGAGTTCACCTGGTGGCAGTCCGTGCTGGAGCACCTGCTGCAGAATGACCGCAGGCTCCTCGGCGCGAATACGTCGATCGTCGACCGTCTGGAGCGCGATTTCCGTCTCGTCGACGAAGCGCACAACGCCGCATCGGGTCCGCTGCTGGCCGCGCGGCTGGCAACCGACTGGCGCATCGGCATCGTGGATCATCCTGACGAGGCGATCGGTCTCAAGCACACACTGACGCGCGGGACGCCGAGCCCGGGCGAGCTGGTGCGTGTGGCCCCGCACCTCGCCGACATCGTCGCGCCGGTCTGGATCGCCTCGCCCTACGAGGTCCCGTCGCTGGGTGACGACGTCCGCTTCGACGTGGCGATCATCGCCGATGCCGGCGCGATCAACCTCGCGGAAGCCGCGCCAGCGATCCGGCGCGCCCACCAGATCGTCGCCCTCGGCGACCCCGCGACCCAGGCGCCGACGCCGTTCCGCATCGCCACCTCCGATGACGGCGAGTGGGAGAGCGAAGACCCGTTCGACACGACGAGCGTGTTCGAGCGCCTGGCCGAAGTGGTCCCGGTGGAGACGCTGACCCGCAGCTACCGCGCCGGTGGTGAGGATCTCGCCGAGCTCGTGAACGACGCGTTCTACGGCGGAGAGATCGTCTCGCTGCCGTGGGCGGGGTCCTATCTCGGTCGCGGCAGTCTCAGCGTCGACTACGTGGAGGGCGGCTACGGTGCCCCCGATCCCGACTCCGGAGCGGTGGAGAGCACGGATGCCGAGGTGTCTCGTGTCGTGGCTCTCGTGGTCCAGCACGCGGTGAAGCGCCCGCGTGAGTCGCTGATGGTCGTCACCGCCAGCCGTCGCCACGCGGAGCGCGTTCGTCGTTCCGTCGCTGCGGCATTCGCGGGTCGATCCGACGTTGCCGACTTCGTCTCGCGCGATGCGGGGGAGCCGTTCGCGGTGCTGACCCTCGAGGAGTCGGTGGCGGAAAGCCGTGACCGCGTGATCTTCTCGCTCGGCTTCGGCCTCACCAAGCACGGTCGCGTGCTGAGCGACTTCGGCGATCTCTCGACGCCCGATGGTGAACGACTGCTGACCGTCGGAATGACACGGGCACGCCGATCCATGGTGATCGTCTCCTGCATCCAGCCCTCCGCCTTCGACGACGGGCGATTGGAGCACGGCGCCGCGACCCTGATGGGCATTCTGGCCGGCGTCGACGAGCGTGCCGCCGCGGTGTATCCGGAAGAGGACGTCGATGTGCTCACTCGGGGACTCGCACGGGAGCTGCGCGAACTCGGTGCGGATGTCGAGCTGAACTATCGCGGAATTCTGCCGCTTGTCGCGCGTCACGGCGGCAAGGCCGTGGTGGTGGAGAGCGACCCGGATGTCGCCGACCAGTCGCTGCGCGAGAGCGTGCGGCTGCGTCCGCAGGCGCTACGCAAACTCGGCTGGCACTACGTGCGCGTGCACGCGTTCGACCTGTACAGCGATCCCGCTGGAGTGGCGCAGCGCATCGCCGTGCTGCTCGGCGTGGAGCCTGCGCCTGCTCGCGGCGACGAGACGCAGCCGATCGATCTGCAGCCCAGCGATGGCGAGTGACCCGGCGAACCCGCGGCAGCGCGTCGTGCGGGTCGGCTCCCGGCGCGCGAAGCTGACGGCCGCGCCTGGCACGTTCGCCGAGCCGGAGGTGACGGACGACGAGACCGTGGCTCCCGTTCGACAGGGTGAAGGGCCGAACGATGCGCGGCTGCGTCAGGACGTCCCGCCGCACTACTGAGCAAGAGAAAGGCGCCGACCCGGGGGATCGACGCCTTTCTGAGGGGTGCGACTAAGCGCGATCCTTCGCGAGCAGATCGCGGATCTCGGAGAGCAGCTCCTGCTCGCTGGGAAGCGCGATCTCCTCCTCGACGGAAGTGCCGGCCTTCGCGGCCTGGCGCTCCTTCCACTTGTTCATCGGCAGCACGAGGCAGACGTAGACGACCAGCGCCACGGCGAGGAAGTTGATGATCGCGCCGATCACCGATCCGATGCCGAAGATGGTGGTGCCGCCCTGGAAGTTCGCAACTTCCAGCGTCAGGGCATCCAGGCTCTTGACCGAGAAGAAGAAAGCGATCAGGGGGTTGATGATCCCCTCGACCAGCTTCGTGACGATCGCGCCGAACGCGGCGCCGATGACGACCGCCACCGCGAGATCGATGACATTTCCCTGCAGAATGAACTGCCGGAATCCCTTGATCATGTTCTTTCCCCTACCCAATCACCGTGCGAGACCGCTACGCGGAGGTCGTAGCGGAAGACGAACCCGTCTCAGCCTTCGATGATGTCGCAGTGCTTTCGCCGCCACCAGAGGACGCGCGGGAGTCGGTGCGATAGAAGCCGCCGCCATTGAACGTCACCCCGATGGAGCCGTACTGCTTGCGCAGCTGTCCGCCGCACTCGGGGCAGGCGGTGAGGGCGTCGTCGCTGAAAGACTGAACGGCATCGAAACGGTGGCCGCACTGCGTGCAGGCATAGGCGTAGGTGGGCATAGGTGAGCGTTCTTTCGTGAGTCGCGCCGCGAGAGGATCAGCGGGCGCTGGAGGTGAGGGTGATGATGCGCGTGGGAGTGACGATGCCGGTGACGGGTTGATCGTGCGGCTCGCGAGGAACCGCGTCGAGCACCTCGTTGTCGTACACGACGGCGTACACCGGCGGGCACTTCTGCATCGAGCCGAGGGTCTTGTCGAAGTAGCCGCGTCCCCAGCCGAGCCGCGTGCCATCGGTGCCGACCGCGGCCGCGGGCACGATCATGAGGTCTGCATCGTCGACCGCCATCGGACCGAGCAGCTCGCCCTCGGGCTCAGACAGGCCGAAGAGTCCCTCGTACTCGCCGCCATCGGGTGTCGCGACCGTCCAGTCGAGGAGGCCGTCCGCCCGCGTGACGGGCAGCAGCACGCGGATCCCGCGATCCATCGCATCGTTGATGAAAGTGCGGGTGCCGGGCTCGGCTGTTGAGGAGAGGTAGCAGGAGACGGTGCGGGCGCCGGTGCGCTCGATCAGCTCGTCCAGACGCTCGGCGATCGTGGCCGTGGCCTGATCGCGCTGGGATTCCGACAGCGACTGTCGCCGCGTGCGGATGTCTGCGCGCAGGGCCTGCTTCTCATCCGCGATATGTCTCGCCATACCCCGATTCTACGGCGCACGGCGGCCCATCCTTTAGAGTGGTTGAATGTCTCAGTCTCGTATGAAGGCGGTCATCCCTGCCGCCGGTCTTGGAACGCGCTTCCTTCCCGCCACCAAGGCGATGCCGAAGGAAATGCTTCCGGTCGTCGACAAGCCCGCTATCCAGTACGTGGTGGAGGAGGCGGTCAACGCCGGAATCGATGACGTGCTGGTGATCATCGGGCGCAACAAGAACGCGATCTCCGACCACTTCGACGCCGTCCCGGAGCTGGAAAGCAAGCTCGTGGAGAAGGGCGACGACAAGAAGCTGCAGCAGGTTCTTGCTTCCAGCGATCTCGCCGACATCCACTTCGTGCGTCAGGGTGAGCCCAAGGGCCTCGGACACGCGGTGCTGCGTGCGAAGGCGCACGTGGGTGAGTCCTCATTCGCGGTCATGCTGGGCGATGACCTCATCGACGAGCGTGACCCGCTGCTGCCGCAGATGATCGAGCAGCACGCGAAGCGCGGCGCGGCGGTCGTCGCGCTGATGGAGGTGCCGCGCGAGCACATCCACCTCTACGGCGTCGCCGCCGTGGAGGAGACCGATGATGAGGGTGTCGTCCGCATCACCGGCATGGTGGAGAAGCCCTCCGCCGAGGACGCTCCCTCCAACCTCGCCGTCATCGGCCGCTACGTGCTCGGTCCGGACATCTTCGATGTGCTGGAGCACACGGAGCCGGGCAAGGGCGGCGAGATCCAGCTGACCGACGCACTTCAGGAGCAGGCAGCGGACCCGAACGGAAACGGCGTGTTCGGTGTGGTCTTCCGTGGCCGTCGCTACGACACGGGTGCCAAGATCGACTACATCCAGGCCATCGTCCAGCTCGCGGTCGCGCGCCCTGACCTCGGCCCGGAGCTGCGCGACTGGCTGAAGGACTTCGCCGAGACCCTCTGAGTCCGGCACCGTCGCTCCCGTGGAACCGCAGATCGCGAGCAGGCACGGATCCGTGTCGCTGCGGCTGGTGAAGCCGCGGGATGCACGAACCCTGCAGCACGAGCTCCTGTCGAATCGCTCGTGGCTGAGCCCCTGGGAGGCGACCCTTCCCGGCGGTCCGGTGTCTTTCGACATGCGAAGCGGTGTGCGTCGGCTCCTCCAGCAGTATCGGGAGGGAGCCGGCGTGCCGTTCGTCATGGAGTACGACGGTGAGATCGCCGGTCAGCTGAACATCTGGGGCGTTGCTCGTGGCTCGCTGGCATCCGCGACGATCGGGTACTGGGTGTCGGAGCGGTTCGCGGGGCGCGGGATCACGACGATCGGTGTGGCTCTGGCGACCGATATCGCGTTCACACAGCTGCGGCTGCACCGGATGGAGATCTGCATCAGGCCCGAGAATCATCCGTCCCGGCGCGTCGTGGAGAAACTGGGCTTTCGTTATGAGGGCCTTCGCCGTCGGTACATCCACATCGACGGCGACTGGCGTGACCACTATGCCTACGCGCTGACCACGGAGGATGTGCCGCGCGGTGTGTTGAATCGCTATCTCCTCGGCGCCGTCCCACCGGACGCGGCCACCGTTCCGGCAGCGGATCGGATCGGTCCCGCCTAGTCCGACACGCCCAACACATCACGGGGAGCCTTGTCCGGCTCCCATATCGTGGACGCATGGGCGGAACGGTACTCGGCGGCGGCGTGATCCTGGCGATCGCGCTCGTCCTCTGGCTGGTGTACCTCGTGCCCGTGTGGCAGTCGCGCAGCCGGTTCAATGCGACCGAGCGCAATGCCGTCCGACTGAATCAGGCTCTGCGGGTGCTGGCCGAGACGGCGGAGAACCCGGAAGAGCTGCAGCTGGAACTCAACGCGCGGACCGCGCACGAACAGGCTCGCCTGGCGCGAGCTCTGGAAGCTGAGCGCGTCCGAACCGAGCGTGACCGTGTT
Organism: Microbacterium gorillae; assembly: GCF_050990725.1. Lineage (GTDB taxonomy): Bacteria > Actinomycetota > Actinomycetes > Actinomycetales > Microbacteriaceae > Microbacterium > Microbacterium gorillae_A. Next base: position 3,312,677 of record NZ_CP158844.1, on the reverse strand, counting down.
CGCGCCGCTGCGGAGGCGGTTCGTGAGCAGCAGCGGGCCGAGGCCCTGGTGCAGAAGGAGCGCGACCGCGTCGCTGCCGAGCAGGCGCGGATCGAGAAAGAACGTCAGCGGGCCGAGCTCATCGCAGAGCGTGAGCGGCTCGTCGCGGAGCGGCGTGCGTCGGCGGAGCGTCGTGCTCGTGCGCGGCGAATCACGCGTCTTGTCGCCACGATTCTGACGGTCGCCGGGCTGGGGGCTCTCGCCGCGGGAGTGTGGCAGCTTGTCGTTTCAGCGGGTGCGGGCTTCGGCGGCCTGGTGATCGCGGGCGGTGTTGTGGCCGTGGCGATCGGCGTCTCGGTGCTGCAGCGGATGAACCGTGTCGCGCGTCGCACGGTGGTGCGGTCGTCGGCAGAGGTGGTTGTCGAGTCGGCGCCTGTGGCTGTGTCCCGTCCGGCCGTCGTGGTTCCGATCGTCGAGCGAGTGCCGGAGTGGGAGCCGCGCGTGCTGCCCCGTCCGCTCGGCACGGTGACGGGGACGTCTGCCGCCGCAGCGCAGGACGCACGGGACGCTCGTGAGGCGCTGCGCCGCGCTGCGATGGAAGAGGCGGCACGCCAGCGGGCCGCCGAGGCTGCGCCCGTGCCGATTCGTCCGGTTCGTCCCGCGGCCCCGCAACGTCCTGCTGCCGCATCGCCGTACGCGAGCATGGGCGTGGTCAGCGACGAGGAGATCGAGGCGCACGTGCGCACGCTCCTCGCCCGCCGCGCAGCCGGCTGAACCGATACGCCTGACTCCTTGCGAAGGCGCCCTCGTGACGTCGGTCGTGAGTGAGAGGTCGGCTCGTCGTGCGTCTCAGGCGTGGAGGAGGCGACCGCCGCCGATGACGACCTCGCGCGGCGGTGTGCGCACGAGAGCGTCCATCGGGTTCTCCGCGTCGAGAAGCACGATGTCGGCACGTGAGCCGACCACCAAGTCGTGCACCTCGCGTCCGACGAAGCGCGCGGCGCGGGAGGTCGCGAGCTCCACCACCCGCAGCAGGTCTGCATCGCGCACCACTCCGCCGGCGCGGCCGTACTGCCATGCGATGCCGAGCAGATCGCCGGTGCCGTAGGGACTCCAGAGGTCGCGGATGCCGTCGGTGCCGAAGGCGAAATCGACTCCGGCATCGGCGAACTCCTGCAGCGGCAGCTGGGGGAGGCGCAGCGGTGCGACAGTGGTCCAGGTCACGTCGAGCTGTCCGAACGTCTGGAGGAGGTCGCGTCGCCGGCTCTCCGGAATCTGCACGATGGCGAAACCGTGCGCGATGTTGACGCGGCCCTGGAAGCCGTACCGTTCGGTGCGCTCCGCAATCAGCTCCAGTTCGAAGGCTCCGAGCTCACCGCCGTCGTGCAGGTGGATGTCGATGCCGCACCCGTGCTCGGCGGCGATGTCGAACAGCGCGTCGAGCTGGCCGACCGGATCCCGGTCGATGGCGGCGGGGTCGAGTCCGCCGATGAACTCGACGCCCGACGCTGCAGCCTGAGCGAGCAGGTCGATGACGCCCGGCCGACGCAACACGCCATCCTGCGGGAACGCGACGATCTGCAGCCCGAGCGCCCCATCGAACTGCGCGAACGCGTCCCGGATGATGCTGATGCCGTCCAAGCCGAGGCCGAGATCCACGTCCACGTGCGTGCGGAACGCCGTGGTGCCCGTCCGTACCGACTGGTCCAGCACCGTACGGGTGATGTCGGTGCTGGGGATGCCCAGCTCGCCGCGGCGTTCCCGCTCGTGGCGGATGCGGCCCTCGGTGCTCTGCTCCCCGCCGTACGACTGCCACGGGTGCCCCCACCAGGACTTGTCGACGTGAGCGTGCGCGTTGATGAGACCTGGGATCGCCAGCAGACCGCGTCCGTCGACCGTGCCCGTCGCGTAGTCCTGAGCCACGGTCGGCGTGATCTCGACGATGACGCCGGTCTCGTCGATCTTGATGTCGGACGCCTCCCGACCCCAGGGGCGGACGTTGCGGAGCAGACGGACGGGAGGGAACAGCGTGGAGGTCATGGTTCGATTCTGGTCGGTCGGGATCACCCTCGCGAGCGTGCTAGGCTGAATTCGTTCACGGGCCTATGGCGCAGTTGGTAGCGCGCCTCGTTCGCATCGAGGAGGTCAGGGGTTCGAATCCCCTTAGGTCCACCGTGTGATGAGTCGGGACATAGGTCTCGGATGAGTCGTGAGATACGTCAGTCAGAAGGAGCCAGGCCAGCGGCCGGGCTCCTTCTCGTTGTTGCGTCAGTAGGTCCGTGTGGGGTCAAAGGCGTTGGTCGCGAGAATCTCGCGGGCGTTCAGGTGGATCACACTGTCGGCGCTGCTGCCTGCGGGGCCGACTTTCGGGGTCGCAGCATAGGCGTGTGCTGGTGTTCGGTCGTCTAGGGTGCCGTGTGGCCGGCGCTGGTTGTACTGCTTACGGAAGGCATCGCGCTGGGTTTGTAGTCCGGTGGCCGTGGTGGTTCGAGGCCGGGCGATGAGCCAGAGTTTCAGGGTCTGGTGGAAGCGTTCGACCTTCCCCTGGATCTGCAGGTAGTTCGGAGCGCCGTTCTTCTGGGTGATATTCAGAGCGGCGAGGGTGTATTCGAAGGCGGTGCGTCCGCCGCCATGGCGGGCGGTGGGGACACGACCGTCATTGGCGAGGTGGACGCCGGCGACCCGTAAGTGTCGATGCGGGCTTGCTCCCGGTGACGACGTCGTCGCCGGTCACCGGCCTGTGAGCGGTGGATGACAGCAGGAAGAGGGCGTGATCGTCGAGCCAGTTAAGGATGTCGGCCTTGGTGCCGTCCGCGAGTCGCCAGTGGGTGAAGCCGGACTGCCAAGTCTCGTTCGGATGCGCGGCTTGGAAGCGGATGTACGACGAGCGGGGGCGTTCGTGGGGGTTGCGGAGTGATCAATCCGGCACCGTGCAGGTAGCGGTCGAGGAGACGGTGGAGATGACGGCGGGATGCTCCGCATCACACAGCAGCCTGCGTGATCGTCAGCTCGCCCGCGACGATCCTGAGCACAATCACACTGTTCTTCGACACGCCTCCGACGCTGAACTATGTCACAACTCGCCAGAGACGCACTACCCGTGACCAATGTCGTGCACCCAGACACCCTGAGGTAGGTGTTATTGCTTGATGCGGTAGCCAATGGCTCCGCGAGGCGGAGCTTCGTGTGTTCCTTGCCGTCGATCTCGATACTGGTCGCGAAGGTCTGGTTTGACAGGCGCTTCCAGCGGCGGTCGATGGTCTTGTAGCGCTGCCGGCAGCCCACGAGGAGCCAGAATGCGCAGGCAACCTGCTTGCGTCTTACAGATAGGACACGACTTCACAGCGGTCCCATGAAGGTCATGATGGTGGCCCCGGCATCGGAGAGAATAGTTCTCGTAGCCGCGCTGTGCCTGCAGGACGGCATCCAAGGGAAGATCGGCGGTGGGACACGTGGTGACGAAGCTGGAACCCGGCGTTGTTAGGATCGCACACACGCGGTCGGGCGGTGAAGGTTCCGACGAAGTAGTTGTTGCGGAGTTTGACGCCGGGGGCGTGCTCTTGAGCTGGCCGCGAGCTCTGAGTTTCGTCGACGCTTTCCAACTCAATGACGACGGTCGGCAAATTCCAGAACCGCTTATTCTGCGGGATGGCAATGGATGGGTCACTCTTACTGATGGCTATACCGTGGGTGCGTCTGCTTCGTCTCTCGGGCACTCGCTAGAGCGCCTCCGCTACAGTCGCGCGATCCATACTGGAGCACACGGGGTCGATTATGCAGGGGTCAATGGGATGACCTCGGAGATCGACGGATTGGCGAAGTGGGCGAAGCGGGTTCCGGTGACAACGCAATTGACGCTGGGTGAGGAGGGGAGAGGTATCGAGGGAGTCTCGGTTGTGGCGAAGAACTTGGATTCCTTGCCGCTGGGAGGCCCGCTCGATCTGCGACTGGAAACTTCGTATCGTCACAGCCCCACGCCGAAGGGCGGAGTCTTCACAATCTCAACGGCCCTGCTGGTGCGCACTCGTAGCTCTGAGCTTGAAAGCTGGCAGACACACCAGCAGACCCATCGAATGATACAAGACCTCATGTGCCTTGTATATGGCAAGCCTTGTGGATCGCGGCTGATCTCGGTGATGAGGGAAGATGACCAGGAGTTGCCGCCGACGGATGAACGTCGCCACTGGAGGGACGCATACCAACCGTCTTTCGGTCGGGCCGTTGATCCTGACCAACAGTTGACCGACGATGACAGGCCGCTTTTCTTCCTTGATGAGGCCAACGTGGATCTTGTTGCGAAGTGGCTATCTGAGTACTCGTACTGGTCTCGACTTACCTGGATCGCCATGAGTGCCCTCTTCCATCGCACGCTCCCCGTCGAGTCGCAGCTTCTCCAGGTTGCGGTGGCGCTCGAAGCATTGGGCTACGCGATCGCTGAGAAAGCCAATCCCGCCAAGAGAGTCTCGGGAACGTACGAAACGCTGCTCAAGAACATATTCGACTTCCTAGGATACGAACCTGGCGCTGTTGTCGGTGACGGCGGCAGCCGTGACGCCTGGTGCAAGGCCTTCAATGAGGCCTACAAAGGAGTCAAACACGCCGACAATGATCTGACGGATGGACGAGAAGCCTGGACGCGGGCGCGCGAGGGGATAGTTCTAATCCGGTGCTGGTTCGCGGCCGCGCTTGGCGTCTCCGAGACGCTTATCACGCGGCGACTGAATGAGGGGCGAGTCGGTGCCTGATGGTCTGACAAGCGTTGTCAGGCGGCCGACCTCGACTTGCACGAGGGGTGGCAGTAAGAAGCAAGTCCGGTAGAAAAGCGCATCGAAGGCTACGTGCGTCCTCGGAAAGACGTGTGGACCGACCGAGCTCTACTTCGTGCTGACCTGCTCCCAGAACTGTGGGTAGAACTGGGACAGCGGGCTCTCCGAGGTAGCGCCTTCTTCGAGAGCAGCGCGACATTGCCTGGTGATCTCTTGGCGATGCAGGTCAATCTGAGGAACGAGCGTGTAGATGTCAGTCATGTCAATGTGGACGGTTCGGTACTGGCCCACGTCGAAAGGGAGCTTGTCGGATGTGCGGATGATCTGGACGATCGGCTTTCGCGTGGCGTGTCTGAGCGCTAGCTCATAGTAGACATTTGGGTTGCCAAAGCTGAGGTCCGCGATCACGAGAGCAGCGCGCGCCACGTGGTCCATCACTTGCCCCGTGATCAGTCCTGGCTTGCTGATTCCATCTGCCCTAATTGCGCGGAGCCCGAGTTCCGCTAGTGCTGGCTCGAACAAGGCCGAGAGCATCAGGTCGGCGTGCTTTCTTTCCTCCGAGTCGGAACTGCCAATCGGAGATATGACAAAGCACACGTCTTCGAGGCCGTCAGTCGATGGCTGCTTTCGCGTGACCCTTGACGGCGGGGTTGCAAGTTGAGATAGCTCCGCTTGCTGGTACTCTTCACCGCTCTCGGAATCTCGGTCTCCGGGCTCGGCATCGCTAAGCGCATCAATCGCGGCGTCGACGGTTACGAGGTGTTCCGAGCCGCCGATGTTCCTGATTAGACCGAGTTCTCGAGAATTGGCCAGGAAGGTCTCCACGCACTCTGCGACGAAACTCTCATCGACACCTGACTCGCGAGCCGAATCGCGAAGAACCTCGGCGGTGGGGAGCCTACTGCCGGAGTATTTATCATATATTGCTTTGAACGGCGCGATCTTGATGATCGCGAGGTCAAGGCTTGCTTCCAGTCGTGCACGATCGGGTGCAGTTGGATTCGAAGCGATTTTCCCAGTGGGGGTCAGGTCAAGCCACTCCGCGGAATATCCACCGGTGGTGATTCCATACTGAACGCTGCTGGTGATCAGTTTCCGCGTTGGACCGCTGTCGGGAGAGCGATCCAGTGCCTCGAACAACGTTAGCCGGCGAGTGCGCTGGCCAGCACCGTGCTTCTGTATCGCCTGCGCAAGAAACAGAGCCTCTTTGAAGGATGTGGCCGGAAACGGCCGGACGGTACGCTTCTTCCGTGAGGATGAACCGTTCGCGCCGGCGTCCTCGACAGTAGGCTCCGCGGCGGCGGAGGCTGGGCTCTCATCGTCTGACATGTATCGAAGATACTGGATTGAAGTGGCAACGGGCGGGGCCGAGGCATTTCGATGAGTTGAGTACGTGTTGAGGCGATGCCCCAGGAAGCATGCGCCATGTCGTCTTCTCCGATACAGTCGCACGGCGTGTCCCCCAAACCGTCTGAAGGTCGAGACGACGCTTTCGCTGCTGTCGTGCGGCGTGTGAGTGCGGTCTATCTGGTGAGGGGATAGTGGTGTTCGGCTCCGTCTAGTCGATCCTGTCCCTGCTTCAAGTAACGCCGAACCGCCCGTGTTCCCAGGCCGGCTGGAGCACCGCGTCCTGTGTTCTAACAGGGCTTTCGGTCACTCGACGCACCTCAGTGCATGCGATTGGGGTCCGGCCTGGCTCACTAGCACATCACACCCCCACTCGCGGTCTGCGAGCAGGGGTGTGTGCATTTCCGTGGCGTCTCAGGGCTGGACGAGCTCGAGATCCTCGAGGAGCGAGGGGTGGGTCGGAGTCCAGCCGAGCTCTGCGCGGGTGATGGCGGAGGACGACGGCTGATCGGCCGCGAAGATCGGGCCGAGGGGGCCGAATGTCTCGATCGGCTGGGACGCCACCGGAACGCCGAGGCGGCGGCCGATGACGGCTGCGATATCCGCGACGGCATCTCCCTCGTCCGCGACCGCATGCCACGACGTGCCGGCCGGAGCATTCTCGAGAGCGAGGCGGAAGAGGACGGCGGCGTCGAGTGCGTGCACCGCGGGCCAGCGCTGCATGCCGTCGCCGGGGTAGGTCGCGGCGCCGGCGCGACGGGCGGCCTCGGTGAGGATGCCGGCGAAACCACCGGTGCCGTCACGGTGCACCGTGCGGGGGAGGCGGATCGCGGAGCTGCGCACGCCTCGCGAGGCAAGATCGAGGACGGCGTTGACCGCCAGGGCGCGCCCACCGGTTGGGCCCTCGACGTTGAGCGGATCGGTTTCCTGCGACGCGCGGCCGGGGACGAGCGGGGTTCCCGCGACCGTGACGAGGGGTCGGTCGGTGCCTACGAGAGTCGTCCCCAGTGCGTCGAGTGCTGCCGCCTCCTCGGCCACGGCTTCGGCGAGAGCCTGCTGACTGCTGAAGTCGTTGCGGAAAGCGAGGTGGATCACGCCCTCGGCATGGTCCGCCTCGCGACGAAGCAGATCGAGGTCCGCAAGATCGCCTCGAACGGCCGTCGCGCCCGCCGCCTCGGCGGCGCGGACCGACGCGTCAGAACGGGCGAGGGCTGTGACGGCATGGCCGTGCGCGACGAGTTCCGAGACGACGGCTGATCCGACCAAGCCGGTACCGCCGGTCACGAATACGTTCATGGATACTCCTAGTGATGAGACGTTAGTCCCATCACCGTACCACTTATCGGACTAAAGTCTCATCACTAGACTGGAGGCATGGCACGATGGGATCCCGGCGCGCGAGACAGGCTTGTGCTCGCAGCAGTCGACCTCTTCACCGAGCAGGGGTACGACAACACGACCGTGGCGCAGATCGTGGAGCGGGCGGGCGTCGCTCGCAGCACCTTCTTCCGCTACTTTCCCGACAAACGCGATGTGCTCGCAGCGGGCCAGGAGACGCTGTCCCGGCTCTTCGCCGAGGGCATCGCCGATGCGCCTGCCGGCGCGGCGGCGCTGGACCTCGTCGCCGCGGGCTTGGACAACGCCGCAAGCGCCATGGGTCCGCTCAACCGCGAGCTCGGGCCGCGCCTCAAGGCGGCGATCGCGGCGAGTGAAGAGCTGCAGGCGCGGGATGCGGCCAAGAGCGCCGGTCTCGCCGCGGCGATCTCCGAAGCGCTGGTCCTACGCGGGATCGATCTCGCGACCGCTCGGGTCGCGGCCCAACTGGGCGTGCTGGCGTTCGGGCTCGGGTTCACGGAGTGGTCAGCGTCGGACAGCGATGAGGCGACCCCGACCCGCGCCATTCGCGACGCGCTCGCGCAGGTGCGCGGAGCGCTCGCGAGCCTCGCCTGACGTTCGAGAGCGCCCACGTCACACCGGCGGCCACGCGGGATGCTCGGCCACCACGACGCGGGCGGCGAGGTCGATGAGCACAGGCGAGCGCGGCACGAGCGCGTCGAGTCCGAGGCCCAGCGCGAGTTCCAGCGCGAGCAGCGCGTGGCCGGCGGCGTTCGGATGGAAGGCGTCGTCGAGCAGTCCCCACGGCATTCCCTCATTGCCGGGGCCCGTGCCCGCCGAGAACTCCGTGAATCGCGCGTGCTGGTCGACGAGCACCACGTCTTCCCGGGCCGCGACATCGCGGATGCGCTGCGCGAACTCGCCGATCCGCTCCCGATCCGGCGCACGCAGAAGGTCGATGGTCGGCGGCGTCTGCAGCACGGGGACAGCATCGATCTCTCGCACGCTGCGCACGAACGCGGCGACAGATGCCTCGAAGGTCGAGGGATCGATGACGGTGTCCAACCACTCCGTGGTGCAGTCATTCGTGCCGATCATCAGCGTGACGACATCGGGCCGCCAGTTCGCCACGCGACGGTCGAAATCGCCGAGCACCAGATCGGCCCGCCACCCGGTGATCGCGGTGTTGATGACGATGTCCTGCACGCGGCCGAGGTCGCCCCGGATCAGCTCGTGCAGGTGATCGACGTAGTTCCGCGCACCCCGCGTATGGATGAGGCCGTGCGTGATCGAATCGCCCGTGAACACCCAGGTGAGCGGCTGAGGGGAGCCGATCAGGCGGGCAATGTCGCGCGTCATCCCGTCACCCGGAGCTGGACGTCGATGAACCGGGGACGGTAGATCGACGCGTCGTCGAAGACATCACCCACGTTGTCGAAGGTGTTGACGTTGTACGACACGAGGATGCGGTTACCGGTGCGGAGGTTCGGATGCTCGTGCGCGTTGTAGGTGAACACATCGGCATCGCCATAGCTGCCGACCAGCCCCGTCTCCGGGGTTCGATACAGCTCGACCGGCTCCGTGAACGGACCGATCGGCGAGCACGAGGTGCGCGCCACGATGCGCGTGCTGAACAGCTCGGACGTGTCCTGCGTCACGAGCAGGTACCCGTCACGATACGACGCAACGCTGAACTCGTTGGCGACGTACGGCACCACGGGGACGGCGCTCGTCTCCTGTGTCGACCAGCCAGTTCCGTCCCAGTACGTCCAATCACCGCCGATGCCGTCGCCGTGCGCGCGGGCCACGTACGCGGAGCGCACGCCGCCGGGATCGGCGATGCCGTAGATGTAGGTGGTATCGCCCTCTTCGAGCGTCCACGAGCCCCAGTTGATGCCGGTGGCCGACGGCCGGTCGACGATCGACTCGAGTTGCAGGGTGTCGCCGTTGAGAGTGGCGAGTCGGTTCGCGGTCCAGGCGAAATCCCACTGGCCAGCGCCGGTGCGCGCGAACTGCAGCAGCGGCACCTGCACGGTGTCACCGGGGCCGGGAGTGGGGTCGCCGATCCAGTACCAGCGTCCGTCCGCTTCGGGCGGGATGATCCCTGCCGGTTCGTCGGCCGTTCCTCCGGTGATCGTCGTGAACTCGCCATGACGGTTCTGCACGACGACCGAGTTGTTGACGAAGGGGGAGTCCTGCGGGCGGGAGCCGTCGGGGTTCACGGTTCCGAGGAACGAGTCCGAGAAGAACCAGCCCGTCGTACCCTTGTCCAGCGGCAGGGAGAAGGTGCTGTCACCGCCCGTCCACGCGCCGCCGGTGTTGCCGTAGCTCGTGAACTGCGAGGTCAGCGTCTGGTTGACGGATGCGGTCGCCGTCAGTGTGCGATCGACCAGGTGGCACGCCCCCGCGCTGTCCGCTCCCGACGGAGGCCTGGCAGCGGCGGGAATCGCTCCCACGGTTCCTGCGCAGAGCGCGGCGGCGGCGATGGTCGCCGCGATCGTGCGGATTCTCATGCGATCACTCCTTCGTGGTCTTTTCCGTTGTGTTGTCGCGGATCTCACCGCGTCGGGGACGTCCGCTCGACGCGGCCATCGGCATGCACGTCGTACACGCGGTCATGAACGCGAAGCCCGTGAAGCACCGCGTGCGGATCGAGAGCGCTGACGCATCCCGCAGCGCGCACATCGCTGTCGACGGTCACCTCGACACCGAACAGCCCCTCCAACACCAACTCGATCCAGGCACCCGACGACGAGCAGGCCCAGTCGATGATGTACGGCAGCTGCGGCGGAGCCTTGCGGGCACCGCCGTTGATACTCGGCACGGCTTCGTCCACGAAATGCGCCTGTCCCATCGGGCCTTGGTTGGCGGTACGCGACAAGCCCTCGATCCAGTCGGTCAGGACGTCCGGAGCACCCAGCGCGGCGAGCGCTCGACCCGCATCCGCGGGCCACGCCGGGTACGCGCCGTTCCACTGATGGTCGGGACGCACGCTGTAGCTCGCGTCCGGATCCCAGGGTGACAGCGCCCGCATCCAGTTGTCCGTCTGCAGCTCTCGACGGAAGAAATCCACCATCTCGGCACGCACGTCGGGAGCGAGGTCGGCGGCGATCGTGGTGCCGACGATGCTGAAGTCGTAGCAGTGGCGTACCGGCAGCAGCGTGCCGTCGGGCTGTCCGGCGGCGAAGACGCCCGTGCCAGGGAGGTAGCGGCTCGTGACCTCCGGCACCAGTGCGTCGGCCTGGGCCCGCAGCTCCGCGCTCGCGGTGGTATCGCCATGCAGGTCGAGCAGATCGGCGGCAGCGCGCATGCTCCACACGTTCGCCGCGTTGAGGCTCGCCACCTCGTGGGTGTAGGAACTGACGCACTCGAGCAGGTTGTCGATCTCCCCGTAATCGGCCAGTGCCGTGCCCTGGCGCAGCGTCTCCCACGCCGTAGCCCACTGTCGCACCGACTCTGCGACGCTCTGATCACCCACCAACTCCCTGAGGAAGTTCGTGTCGCCCGTAAAACGCACATAGTCGTGCACAAGGCGGGTCATCGCGTAGTCGTTCACCGAGTACCACCGCCCGACCGGGCCTCCGGTGAGCGACGATGTCCCGAAGTGAGAGTGGATATCGAGTGAGATCCAGTGCCGCACCTGCCGCCGCATCTCGGCGGGATCCAGCAGCGCATGGCTGACCGAGCTGAGGCTGTAGTCCCAGATGAACGTCGTGGTGCCCCAGTAGTTGGGCATGAGGGTGTCATAGGAGCGACCGAGCACGTTGCCCTCGAAGTCGCGCCGGAACCAGATGACGCCCAGCACCGCCCACCAGTACAGACGGCGCAGCGGCGCTGAGGTCGTCTCCAAGACCGGGAGTGACCCCGAGAACTCCGCGTCGTCAGGGTCGAATGCCGCGCTGAGCTGCCGGTTCCAGAACTCCTCGGCGGAGGTGACTGCGGCCGACACATCTGCGGCGGCCGCCGCATAGACATCGGCGGCAGCCTGCTCCGTGGTGCCGATCGCGTGGACGTAGCCGGTGCTCGCGGTGCCGCCGGACGGCACCGCGAGCTCGATGGCCAGCTCGCCCCCACGGCCGTTGCCACCGATTCCGGTTTCGAACTGATCGGGGAGCTCGGCCACACCACTCAGCGCCGCCGCTCCTCCGATGAGCCCCTGCACGCTCCACGCAGTGCCATCCGCCGCGGAGAACACCAGGCGTTCGCCCTCGACCGTCGCCGCGTTGCGGGACGAGGGAGATTCCGCGTCGAGCCAGGCATCGGGTGATCGAGTGACCCGTGCGGCCGCCGACAGGCCGAGACGTACCGTCCGCTGCGAAGGGCCCGGATTGCGCACCGCGATGTGCATCGCGACGGCCGTCCGCCCGGGTACGCACACCGTGGTCGTCTCGATCTCGAGGCCCGCCACCGACGCTCGCCGCACCACGCGGTCGGGCCGCCACTCGTGCGTCACCGGCACACCGTATGACGCGAATAGTCGCCCGTCGACGAAGAGCACTGCCGTCTGGGTCAGTCCCTGCGACACCGGAGGGAACTGCACGGCGCTGATGGCGGTGAGGTCGTGATCGACCCGCACCGTTCCGAGCAGGTTCGTGAGTCCCGAAGGCGCGATCATGTCGTCGTCGTGATGGGTGACCGGGTCGGCGGCGAGGTCGTCGACGGTCGGAGTGAGGGGGAGCATGATGCCTTTCGATGGTCAGTACTGACCCAGGGCGAGACCCTTGGCGAAGAACCTCTGGGTGCACAGGAACAGCACGACGGTGGGCAGGGAAACCAGCACGGCCGCCGCAAGCACGACCGACAGCTGCGCGCCGCCGTACGTGCTCTGCATGCCCGACAGCGTGGTGATGATCGGGCGGATGTCATCGGACTGGCTGAGCGTCAGTCCGAGCAGCAGGTCGTTCCACACGAAGGTCGCCTGCAGGATGAAGATCGCGACCAGCGCGCTCGACGCCATCGGCAGATACAGGCGCGTGAAGATCCGCCAGGTGGTGGCACCGTCGAGCACGGCAGCCTCGAACACGTTGTGCGCGACGCCCGTGAAGAAGTTGCGCATCACGAACGCGGAGAACGGCACCGAGATGACGGTGTAGATCAACACCATGCCCACGCGCGTATCGAACATACCGGTGCGTGAGTAGGCGTCGAACAGCGGCAGCAACACCATCTGCAACGGGAACACTGTGCCGCCGAAGATCACGACGAACCAGAGGAACCCGCGCTTGATGCGCAGGGCCACGATCGCGAAACCTGCTGCCGCACCGATCAGGACGGCGATGGTGGGCGACACGATCGAGTAGATCAGGGTGCTCAGGATGCTGTCGCCCAGGCCGGACAGCGCGAAGGCATCGGCGAAGTTCTCGAACAGGTGGAAGTCGGTGGGGACCCACGACGTCTTCGACGTGAAGGTGGTGGGGTCCTTCATGGCGTTGACCACGAGGAGGTAGGCGGGCAGCAGCCAGATGATGCCCAGGACGATCAGGACGACAGTGCGGATGATCTTCGACATGTCACATCTCGTTCTTCGGAGAGAGCTGCTGACGCAGGTACAGCACGGACGCGACGAGGGTGATGACCGTGAGGAACACCGCGATCGCCGAGCCGAGGCCGTAGTCGCTGTTCACGAAGGTGTCCTTGTACATCGTGAGAGCCAGGGTCTCCGAGACGGTTCCCGGTCCACCCTTGGTCATGCCCCAGACGATGTCGAAGGTCTTCAGGCTCGCGACGATCGAGAGTCCGACGACCACAGCGGTCAGGGGACGCAGCATCGGCCACAGAATGCTGCCGAAGAGGCGCACGCCGCTGGCTCCGTCGATGCGCGCGGCCTCGAGGGGCTCCTTCGGAACCGCCTGCAGACCGATCGTGAACAGCAGCGCGTTCACACCGACTCCCTGCCACGCCGAGGCGATGATCATGACCAGCGTGTTGAGCGGGGCATCGAGCAGCCAGCGTGGGGGATCGGTGATCCCGAAGACGGCGAGAGCCTGATCCAGCGCTCCACCCGACGACAGGATGAACGACCACACCACACCCACGCCGATCCCGGAGAGAGCGTAGGGGATGAGGAAGGGGAGGCGCAGCCAGATGCCGCCGCCCAGGTTCCACGTGAGCAGGGCGATCGCGAGGCCGATGCCGACCGGGATGATCAGCGTGCCGATCACCCACAGCACGGTGTTGAGCAGCGAGCCGACGAAGTCGGCATCGGTGAACATCTCGACATAGTTGTCGAGCCCGATCCACTTCGGACTGCCGAGACCGTTGTACCTGGTGAAACTCAGGAACACCGTCCACAGCAGCGGCAGGTAGAGCAGCACTGCCACCAGGATCACGCCCGGGGCGATGAAACCCCGGGCGGACCACTGATAGGGCGTTTTCTGGGTCGCCATCCGCCGCGCTACTTCTGCTCGGCCCAGTACTTGTCGGCGGTCGCCTGGATCTTCTCGAGGAAGGGAAGCGGGTCGCCGGGGTTCGCGTTGAAGGCACCGAACTGCTCGATCGCGGTTGTCACGATCTCGGTGGGCATCGCCTCGAAGAAGCGGTCGTACAGCGAGTACCCGTCGCCCGCGATCTGCTCACCGATCTCGGCGAGAGCGGGGTCAGCGACAGTCGCCTTCGGGTTGAACGCGACGTCGCCGTGCGCAGCGTTCCACGCGGTCTGTGCGTCGGCCGACATCCACCACTCGGAGTACGCCAGTCCAAGGTCGCGCTGCGAGGAGTTCTCCGCCACGCAGATCGGGCCCGACTCGACGGCCACCGGGGTGGTGCTGAGGCTGTCGTTCACGGCGGGGATCGCGAACATGCCGTAGTCGTCGGTGGTCATTCCGGCGCCTTCGAGGTTGCCCGCGAAGAACGTGCCGAAGTTGATCATCGCGAAGTCGCCCTGCTTGAGCGCAACGGCAGGATCCGTCGTGCTGCCCGGGTCGCTGAACCAGCCGTTCTTCTGCTCGTCCAGCCAGACGTTCATGACATCGACGATCTTGGGGTCCGTGTACTTCACCGAACCGTCAGCGAGCCCGGCGTAGAGGTCGGGGTCGGTGGATGCGACGAGGTGCTGGAACCACTGGAAGGTGAACAGCGTGCTGGTCTGGTAGTACGGGGTGACTCCGGCAGCCTTCAGCTTCGTGGCCGCAGCATCCAGCTCATCCCACGTCGTGGGCACCTCGATGCCGTTGTCGGCGAAGGCCGCCTTGTTGTAGAACATGATCCAGTAGGCGATGTTCATCGGCACGCAGTACTGCTTGCCGTCGTAGGTGTAGCTCTTGGCGAGATCCTCGCTCACCCACCCCTCGTCAATCGCCTTCTTCCAGATATCGGTGGTCTCGGCGACCAGCCCCTCGTCGACCAGCTGGGTCAGTGAGTCGCCAGTGTGCCAGGTGAACAGTCCCGGCGACTTCGAGGTGCGGAAGGACTGCTTGATGAAGGCGTCGTACTGGTTGGCGTCCGAGTATCCGGTGGTCTTCAGCGTGATGTCGACGGCGTCGCCGCTTGTGCTGTTGAGCGACTCGAAGTCCGGCTTCCAAGCCGCCTTGTCGGTGTAGAAGTCGAGCGTGCCGGTGACCTCGCCGGATGATCCGGTGCCAGAGCCGGAGCCGGAGTCACCCGAGCATCCGGCGAGTGCCAGTCCGCCGATAATCACGCCGGCCATGGCGGCGGCGAATCTGCGTCGCGAAAACATACAGAACTCCCTTGTTCGATTGGTATCGTTACCACCATGCGTGGGTTTACGGTACCAAGGTGATCGGTGCGGTGCAAGAGACCCCGTGTGGAGACTCCCGGTGTGTGGACTACGTGTTCAGTTGTCACTCATGCGCGAGCCGCGCACAAAGGCCTTGACCGTGGCGAACCGGGGGCTGCGTGAGTCCTCGGTTCGTTCGATCCGGTAGGGTCCGACCGCGGCCGGCACGATGAAGGTCTCGGCATAGTGCACCGTGAAGGGTTCGAAGGCTGCGGTCGGGCTGACCACACGCGCCTCGTCTCCCTCGACCAGATTCAGGACGTTGACGGTGCCGTCGGTGTCGTGGTTCGCGCCCTCGGTGAACCAGTGCCTGCGAGTCTCGATGAACTCCAGCTCGTGCAGGCCGGTGCTCTCCTCGGTCACCTCGCCGTCAGCGTGGATCGTCTCGACCTGACCCACGAGGTTCTCGGTCACCCATGACGTGTCGCGATCCCACTGGATGTTGCGCGCCCCGTGGTCGAGATGCACCGGGCGGGGGATGCCGTCCAGGCCGACACGGCCCCAATCCCAGAGCTTGAACGTGAAGATGAAGGGCGTGGCCGAGATCTCGAGCACCATCGAGTTCGCACCTGAGCAGTGCACGGTGCCCGCAGGGATGGCGAAGTGGTCGTGCTTGCGCGCTGGGAAGGAGTTGACGTACTTCTCAGCCGGGAACGGGTGATCGCCGTCCTGCGCGGCGGCGAGGTCACGCAGCATCTCCTCCCGATCGATGCCCTCCTTCGTGCCGAGATAGACCATCGCATCGTCACCGGCGTCCAGCAGGTAGTAGCTCTCGTCCTGCGTGTAGTGCATGCCGAAGGTGTTCTGGATGTAGTCCGTGAGCGGGTGGACCTGCAGGCTCAGGTTGCCGCCGTCCATCGTGTCGAGAAAGTCGAAGCGGATGGGGAACTCGGCGCCGAATCGTGCGAATGTCTTCGCGCCGAGCAGGTCGACCGGGCGGCTGAAGACGAGGTCGAGTGCGGGAAGCTCGATCACCCCGCCCTCGCCCTCCAGGAGCAGCGAGTTCTCCTCGGGCACGCAGTCGAAGCACCAGGCGTAGTTGGCCTTCGATGGATCGAGCCCGATGAGGCTCTTCATCCACTGGCCGCCCCAGACGCCGGGGTCGAAGAAGGGCACGACACGGAAGGGGCGGCTCGACGCGTTCTGCAGCGCCACGCGGAAGGCGTCACCGGTGATCATGCCGGCATCCGGAGAATCAGGGTGCGGTTCGGCCGGGGCGATCGCGTTGCCGTCGAGGACGAAATCGACCGATTCGAAGAGGGTGCGCTTGTGGCGATCCGCGACGCGCCACTCGACGAAGAACCCGCGCTTGTACTTGCGGAGATTGTCTTCGCCGGCGTTGTCTGCGCGCCAGTTGGTGGCTCCGGCGCGCTGGCGCAGCTGGATCTCCCACCGCGCCAGATCGACCAGCACCGTTACCGGCCGCGCGACGAGGCGCTCGCGCAGGAGGGTGGCCCCCCACCCGAGGACGACGGTGCGGGGTCCGGTGGTGGCGGCCAGATCCTCGAGTCGAGCGGAGTCATAGAAGTCGGTGAGCACGAAGTGGCTCATGACTCCGAACACCCGGTCGTCGGTGAGGTTAGGCGCGATGAGCTGTTCGATCTCGGCGAGTGGCCGAGCGGCGGACTCGACATCGACGATCGTCCACTCGGGAAGGGCAGTGGAGATCTGTGCGGTCAGCTCGCGCAGGTCCACGCCGGGGTAGGTGTCGACGAGCAGCACAGGATCGACGTGGCGATCCTCGGCCAGCGCTGCCGCCGCCTGCCAGGCATCGGCGCCGCGCAGGATGCGCTCTCCCGGCGGCAGCGGAACGGTCGGCTGAGTGTCGTAGCGGCCCCGCACGGTGTGGCCTTCGTGCATGTCACTGATCGGGGTGCTCACTGTTCCTCCTGGGTGTGGCGGTTGCCGCGCGAGCGTGCCAGCACGCTCAGGCCGCGGACGACCGAGAGTTCTGGTTCGGACGGGACGACGAAGCGGGGGGTCCTGATCGACGGCCAGGCGTGCGAGCGCACGTACGCCTCGAGCGGCTCGCGCACGGCGTCCCCGGCGCGCAGGACGCCGCCCGACAGGACCACGACCGCGGGGTCATACACGTGCACGAGGGTCACGACCGTCGCGCCCCACACGTGCAGGAATCGGTTGCGGATGCGGTCGCGGTCGATGTCATCGGGGGCGGTGGTGAAGAGGTCCCTCATGCTGAGATCCGTCGACTCGCGCAGCACCCACGCGCTGGCGCACGCCTCGGCGCAGCCGATGTTCCCGCAGGGACAGACGGGACCGTTGAGGTCCACCGTCACGTGCCCGCCGAGGATGCCGGCGTGGCCGCTCTGGCCACGGAGCGCAATGCCGTCGATCATGGCGGCGGTCCCAATGCCGGTGCCGAGCGTGACGAGCACGACGTCCCGGTCGGCGGCGGCACTTCCCGTCGTCGTCTCACCGATGAGGGCAGCGCGAGCGTCGTTCTCGACGGCCGCCCCGACGCCGAACTCGTGGCGCGACCAGGCGCTCAGGTCGAAATCGCGCAGGTGGTCGTACTTCGCGTTGGCATGAACCATCCGTCCCGTGGCCGGATCGACCACGCCGGGGACGGCGATGCCGACAGCATCCGGACGTGCACCCGTTCGCGCAAGGAGGGCACGTGCTTCGGTCGCGGCGGTCGTCAGATCTTCCGCACCGCTGCGGACGGCTGCCGCACGAGACGCGACCACGCGGTGGTCGACGGTGACGGCGAGTTTGATCTCGGTTCCGCCGAAGTCGATGCACAGCTCCATTGCTTCCTCCTTCGTGGTTGGTAACGTTACCAAGCTACTTTCGATGGTGTCAACACTGAATTCTGGAGGTGTGTCATTGCGCCCGGGAGAGGGCGCGGGAGCGTCGTCGGTCGACGGGAAGCTCCGCGTCGGTGGTGTCCCGATGTGAGCAGGGGCGCTCAGCGCACGCCGACGCGCAGCGACACCGGCAGCTCGATCGCGCGCGGCGAGGCATCGCGATGAGCGCCCTCGAGGCGGTCGAGGAGCAGGCGTGCCGCTGTGCGCCCGAGCTCACGGGGATCGTGATCGATGACGCTGATCGGCACGGGGGAGAGCTCAGCGAGCTCGAAGTCGTCGAAGCTCATGATCTCGGGGAAGTCGCCGACCGAGCGCAGCCCCGTGTGCAGCTGTTGGTGGATCTCCTTGACCGCGCCGATGGCGTTGCGGTTGTTGGCACAGAAGACCGCGGTCGGCGGGTTCTTGGCGTGCAGCAGCGAACGCATCGCCTCGCGCGCCTGCTCGACGGTCTGCTGGTTCGTGGCGATGAGGCGTGGATCGGGATGGAGGCCGCGTTCCTCCATCGCCCGCAGGAATCCAGCGTGGCGACGCTCGCCCGTGAAGATCGAGAGGGCGTTTCCGAGGTAGCCGATCCGCGTGTGGCCGCGATCGATCAGGGCGATGGTGCCACGGTGAGCACCGTCATCGTCGGTGAGGACCACGCTGTCCGCGGTGAGGGCGTCGATGCGTCGGGCGGCCAGAACGACCGGAACGCCCTGGTTCTGTGAATGGGCGAGATGCTCGGATGCCGATCCCGCGGGCACCACGATGAGACCATCGACGCGGCGACCGAGGAAGTCGTTCACGAGCGCGACCTCCCGACCCACGTCTTCGGAGGTGTTGCCGAGCAGGATGCGCCGACCGGCCAGCGCTGCCTCCTCTTCGACCCCCAGGGCGAAGGTGCTGTAGTACGGGTTGGCGATGTTCGTGATCGCGACGCCGATGAGTCCGCTGGAGTGGCCCGGACGGATGCTCCGGGCGTTCTCGTTGCGGTGATAGCCGAGCTCGGTGACCGCAGCGAGCACACGCTCCTGCACATCGGGTTTGACGTTGAGGCCGCCGGACAGGGTGCGCGATACCGTCATCGGGCTCACGCCCGCGCGCTGCGCGACCTCCTTGATGGTGGGACGGTGAGCCCTCTCGCCCATATCGTGCCCTCCGACTCGTCCCTGCCCATCGGCCCACGGTGCCGCCGATCTGTAGGGAACGTTATCAGCGATGCACGCCCCTCCGCGGTGTTGCGGGGCCATATCCGGTCGGCACTGTCCCACGCGTGCACGGCGAAACGGGGGAACCTCCGTGGTGGCGAAGGTTCCCTCGTTCCCGGGTGTCAGTGCTGGTCGGCCCAGCTCCAGATGTCGTCGCCGCGGAGCGTGGCGTCGGCACCGCCATCGTCGTAGACGACCTGGCCGGCCATGTGGGTGTTCTCCACGCTCGTGAGCCAGATGAGCAGGTTCGCCACGGACTCCGGCGGCTGGTGGCTGTTCAGGGGCATCGGCACCGAAGCATCGACCATCGCTGCGCCCTCGGGGGTTGCGAGGAGCCCGGCGGTCATCGGGGTGAGGACCGTGCCGGGTGCGACGGCGTTCAGCGGGATGCCGGCGCCGGCCCAGGCCGGCGTGATGGACTCGCGGCGCACCCAGCGGGCGAGGGCGCGCTTCGACGACGGGTACACGAGGTAGCCGATCTCGGGACCCTGTGCGGTGAGCTTCTCCGCCTCGGCGAGGGCGGTGGCTTCGTCGCCGGCCAGTGCGGCGGCCACGATCTCCGGGGAGTTGGGCTGCAGCGAGGCCATAGAGGACACGACGGCGGCGCGAGGCGCGTCGGAGCCGGCGAGCGCGGGAAGCAGTGCCTCCAGCAGCTCGGTGACGCCGAAGAAGTTCACGGCGACGGTCGCGGGGATCGGCGCCGAGATGCCGGCGCACGCGATGACGGCGTCGATGGTTCCGCCCGCAAGCTCCGTGGCCTTCGCAGCGGCCTCCTGACGCCCGGCGGGCGTGGAGAGGTCCGCGTCGACGTCCGTACCGCGCAGGTCGATGCCGATGACGCGCTCGCCACGTTCGGTCAGCAGCCGCGCGGTGGTGGCGCCGATGCCGGACGCGGCACCGGTGATGACGTAGGTACGGGTCATGAGATCTCCTCTGATCGGTGTTCTTTCGGATGAACCGACGGCCCGGTGAGGCCGGCGGTGAATCGGTGCATCATGTCGGCGAACCGTCGTCGATCGGCGTCCGGCCACGCGCCCAGTGCGGCGTGCACGGCGACCAGACCCTGCTCCACCAGCGCTTCGAACGCGCGGGTGCCGCGGTCGGTGAGTGAGACGATGACGGCCCGGCCGTCACTCGGGTCATCGCTACGCGCGATGAAGCCGGCGGCTTCCAGGCGCGCGATCTGCTTGGTCATCGTGGGACGGGTGATCCGCAGCATGACGGCCAGGTCGCTGACGCGCTTCGGGCCGTCCAAGCCCAGCAGGTAGATCGGCTGCACGTCACCGGCGTCGATGTCGACTCCCGCGATGCGCGCGAACTCGGCGTGCACGGCAGTCGACGACCACTGCGCCATCAGTCGTGTGAGCGAGGACAGCAGCACGGTCTCCGGCGTCGGCGATGTGGTCATGACCACAGCCTACGCTGAATAGTTGCCTCAGGGAACTAGTTTCGCGCGTCGAAAGATGGAAATCGCATCCCCAACGACCGTCGGAGATGCGATTTCCAGCTCCGCGCGTCAGGCCTCGGGGCGATCGGGGGCGGCACGCGACGCGAGGAGGCCGCCGATACCGGGGATCAGCGCCCGGAGCCAGACGCGACGAGAGCCACCATGCACGAGAACCGCCGCGATGACCGTGGCGGTGTACGCGAGGCCATGCACGGGGCCGAGGATCTGCGACACCTCGCGCGCGTGAACGGTGGCGAGGTTCAGCAGCATCAGCACCAGAGTGGCGAGTTCGACGGTCCCGACGATCTGCAGAATCCGGCGGGGGCTCACAGCCCGACCCCGGTGGTCGATCCGGGGCGATAGATCATCAGCACGACCACGACCGCCCAGAGCAGATTGAACACGCCGGTCAGCATTCCCAACCTGCGGATCGGGGAGACTACGGCCGATTCTCGTGCATCGAGCTGACCCACGACACGGGTCTGATTCGGCAGGATGACGCCGGCAAGCAGGAGGGCCGCAACTGCGGTGAGGATCATGGACACGATCAACCATGCGTCACCCAGCACCCCGATGCTCGCACCTGTCGCAACTCCGAACACCGGGACGAGCACCCCGATCACTGCGTAGACGCGAGTGATCCGATGCAGGATGCGCACCACGGCGACGTTCTTCGAGTCGTGGGGCCCATCGAAGGCGATACGCGCGAACCGCGGGAACATGCTCGCCGCGATCGCGACCGGGCCGATCGTGAGGATCGCCGCAAGCACGTGGACGGAGAGGAGGAACGCGCTCACGCGGCGATCCTCACGTCCAGCGCGAGGGTTTCGAGCGGGGCGACGACGTCACGCGGACCGGATCCGTCGAACGGGGCGATCTGAGTGCGAGGGCGAGGCATGAGGGCTCCTTTCGGGGGTCGCTCCTCATGGTTCCCGCGTCCTGGCCACCAGGGCCATGGCGATCTAGTCATATATCTCCTGTTTCTCGCCATCCGTCGCTCAGGCTATGATTCCGGCATGTACACGGTTTTCGTGCTGGCGCTTCCGGATGCGATTGCATTCGATATGGCCACACCGATCGAGACCTTTCGCCGCGTTCGCCTCCCCGATGGCAGGCCTGGTTACCGTCTGCTCGTGGCCGGCCACCAGCAGACGGTGCAGGCAGGGGCGTTGACGATTGCCGTTGATGAGGGCCTCGACGCACTGGAGCGGGCGGACCTCATCGTGGTGCCGGGAAGGAATGACCCCTCCGTTCCCACGCCGCCGGTGGTCCTCGCGGCTCTACGGGAAGCGTCAGCACGCGGAACCCGGATCGCATCGATCTGCGTGGGGGCGTTCACCCTGGCGGAGGCTGGATTGCTCGATGATCGGCCGGCGACGACTCATTGGGTCGCCGCGGATGCGTTCACATCCCGCTTCCCCCAGGTGCACCTCGACCTGGAGGTGCTCTACGTCGATGACGGCACCGTTCTCACCTCCGCCGGTGCGGCGTCCGGCATCGACCTGTGTCTGCACATCGTCGAGCGTGACTACGGCTCTGCGGTGGCGGCGGATGCCGCGCGCTTGGCAGTCGCTCCGCTGCATCGTCCGGGTGGTCAGGCGCAGTACATCGTCCGCAATCGTCCGACCCCGCGGATGTCGTCGTCGCTGGGTGAGACCCTCGCATGGATCGAGCGCAACGCGCACCGTGAGATGACCCTCGCCGATATCGCGTCGATTGCTCGCGTGAGCACGCGCACGCTTACGCGGAGATTTCAGGACGAGACCGGGCAGAGTCCGATGCAGTGGGTGTCCGGGGTGCGCATCCGTCACGCCCAGGAACTCCTCGAGACGACCGATTACACCGTCGATCGGATCGCTGCGCAGACCGGATTCTCGACAACGAGCAACTTTCGCGCCCAGTTCGGACAGCTGCTCGGCGTGACGCCGGGCGCCTACCGCACGGCGTTCCGCTCCTGACCCTGCCTGGATCACTCGTAGCGGACCTGCTCCCGCCGCAGCAGCCGACGGCCGGCGAACGAGGCGATCCAGATCGCGAACGCCGCCATCACTGCCGTCGCGATGAGAGCGATCGGCATCAGCGGGTCGGGCCAGCCGACCGTGCGATCTGCGGAGAGAGACGTGATCAGCAGCCACGCCGTGAGGTAGCCGGTGCCCGCAGCGATGGCCGTGACGCCGATGAGAGGCACGAGAGTCTCCCGCGTGATCAGTCCACGCAGGGTGGTGGTGGGCATCCCGATCAGGCGCAGCAGAGCGAGCGTGCGACGGCGGTCGTACAGCGCGGCAATCGTCGCCATGACGAGCACGGACGCCGCGAGCAGCGTCGCGATGACGATGGCGAAACGGCCGATCTCGGCGAACTGGATGGCCAGATTCGTATCGGCGTTGGAGACGAACTCACCGCGCGTCCAGGCCCCGGCGCTCGGATCCACGTCGGGCAGGGTGAGCAGGATCGTTCGAACTCGCTCGATCGCCGCAGGTGTGCCGTCGGTGCGGATGATCACCGCGGCAACCGGCAGGCCGGTGACGTGCGTGAGGTCCGTGCTCATCAGCGCAGCCGTGTCCGGTGCGAGAGAGAAGATGCCGCCCACGACGGAGAGGACAGGACCGTCCGGGATCGCGGCGGCCCCGAGCCGCGCGGCCTCATCAGAGGTGAGGAAAGTGCCGTCAACGTTCCCGTGGGCGACGATCACATCGCGTACCCCGGGAGCCTGCCGGGCCGCGGCGAGTACGTCGACGAGCACCGCCTCATCGACCGGATGCTCGGCGGCCGGGTTGAACTCCACCGCGACGGCGTCGGAGGGGAGCAGCACATCGCTGCCGAAGGAATCGGCGTCGGCGCGTGCGGTGACCGCGGTGGCGAACAGGGACACGAGGAATGTCGCCGCGACCAGGCCCGCGACGGAGCGGAACACCGCGGCCGGAGTGCGGACGATCCGTCGCGAGGCGAGGACACCGGCACCGCTCGTGGCCGTCGCCGCATACACGCGTCCCGTGAGATACGTGATGTACGGCCCCGCGATGACGAGGCCGACCGCGAGGACGGCGAAGCAGGCGATGACGGCGATCGTGGCCGGGATCGGGAGAGCGGAGCCCGCGACGCGCACCCCGATGAGCGCGAGCAGACCGACGAGGAACGGCACGACGCGCCAGAACCGTGGGGCGCGCTCGAACACGGCCTGCGTGGTGGTGGCCTGTGCTCCCGAGCGCCGCGCCGACCAGGTCGCCGCGAAGACCGACCCGACGATGACGACGAGAGTCACCAGGACCAGGGTGCCGATATCGACGGTGAGATCCTCGAGGGTCAATCGTTCGCCGGCCACGCGCAGCAGCGTCAGCAGGGGGCGCGTGATGAAGAACAGGGCGATACCCACGGCGGCGCCGATCGCGGCGCTGAGCCCCGCCTCCGCCGCGGCCGTCCGCACCAGGAATCGTCCCGAGGCGCCGATGGTCCGCAGGGTCTGATTGCGCTCGGAGCGCGCGGCGGCGCCGAGGGAGGTGGCCACGCTCACGAGCAGGAACGCCGGCATCAGCAGGGCGATCGCGCCGACGACGGCGAGGGCCTGATAGTTCTCGTTGCCTCCGAAAGTCTGACCGTCGAAGGGCGTCACGGCCAGCGCCGAGCGCATGACCGCGACCGACTCCGGCGTCGCGCCGACGATGACGGCGAGCGTGTCCGGGCTGGGCAGCAGCTCTGCCGGGATCTCGCCGGCGAACGTGCCGTAGCGATCGCCGAGACGGTCGGCGGGGGTCGCCGTGATCAGCTCGACCAGCGCGGGGGAGGCGAGGTAGTCGCCGGGCGCGGGTGGCGCGCTGATTCCGGGAAGGGGGATCCCCGAGTCGGGAACCGACGCATCCATCCGACTGATGCGGTGTCCCTGGAAGATGTCGGTCCCCGTCGCCACGACCGTCTCATCCGCCGACGGAGCGGAGACCGCTGTACCGGAGGGATGCAGCCACGCACCGCGCAGGTCGCGAGCTTCCATCGCGCCCGCGCCGGCGATCAGCATCAACACGACCAGGACGCCCGCCGCCACACCGGCCGCGATCGCCGCCAGCCTGCCCCAGATTCCGCGACTGCCGAAGGTCAGCAGCCGCATCGCCCCGATCAACGGGCACTCGCCGGGTCGAGGACGAGACCGTCGCGGATGAAGATCTCGCGATCGCTGTAGGAGGCGACGCGACCATCGTGCGTGACGAGGATAAGGGTGGTGCTGGTCGTGCGGACGACCTCGGTGAGGGTCTGCATGACCTTCTCCGCGGTGAGCGAGTCGAGGGCTCCCGTGGGCTCGTCGGCGAACAGCACCTCGGGGTTCGTGACCAGTGCGCGGGACAGGGCGACACGCTGCGCCTGTCCACCGGACAGCTCCGCCGGCAGCCGCTTCGCGAACGTGTCCAGCTCCAGGCGGCCGAGCCATTCGTGTGCTCGTGCGAGCGCCAGCTTGCGCTTCATGCCGGCCAACATGAGCGGCAGCGCGACGTTGTCTTCCGCGGTCAGCTCCGGCAGGAGCTGACCGAACTGGAACATGAAGCCGAGCCGCGTGAGACGGAAGCGCGCTCGGCCCGCTTCGTCCAGCGCGCTGACGACGGTGTCGCCCACGCGCACCTCTCCCGTGTCGGGGGCGATCACTCCGGCCAGGCAGTGCAGCAGGGTGGACTTGCCGGATCCGGAGGGGCCCATGATGGCGACGATCTCGCCGCGGGCGATCTCCACATCCACGCCGCGCAGGGCGTGCGCCGTTCCGTAGTGCTTCTGAAGCCCGCGCGCGGTGATGGCCAGCGGTCGGGACTCCGAGGTGGTGATGGTGCTCATCGCAGGGATTCCTTCAGATCGGTCAGGCGGGCTTCGGTCGTGTCGATCCAGCGGAGATCCGCCTCGACTCGGAAGAGGGACTGGTCATAGGCGAGGACGTCCAGAAGCTCGGCGCCCTGCTTCGCGCGGGTGAGGCGGCGCATCGCGTTGAGCAGCGTGCTCCGATGAAGGGCGAGCAATCGCACCGCATCCTCATCGAGGAGGAGGGAGACCACGACCTTCGCGAAGAGATTGCTGCGTCCCGTGACCTCCTCATCGGGCTGGGTGAGCCACTGCAGCACGCGCTCGCGGCCGGCCGGAAGTCCGCGATAGCGCTTGCGGTTGGGGCCGCCGCCCTCCTCGACGCCGTCCATGACGATCAGCTCGTCCCGCTCCAGGCGGGCGAGCATGGCGTACACCTGTCCGAACTTGAGGGCGCGCTCCGCGCCGAAGTAGTCGTCGTAGCGCTGCTTCAGCTCATAGCCGTATCCCGGCCGGGCCTCGATGAGCCCCAGGAATGCCTGTGATGTGTCCACGTGAGCGACTATACACTCAGTGTGTAGTGGGTCCCTGTCAGTGATCTGAGTCCCGTTGGCATCGATTGGCTCGGGCGTCGGCCGCGGTCGATAGCATGGCACCGACCCCGCGCGAGAGGACGCCACAGCGATGGATGGAAAGGCGATCGAGGCGGCGGCCGCCGCTCAGCTCGTTCGGGCAGTGCGCACGGTTCGCGAGCGTCATCCCGATCACACGGTCTACGGTGCGATGTTCCACGAGTTCTACGGCGACGGGTCGACGATCGCGTGGCCGATGGTCACGGTGGGTACCGAGGAATCGCTCGCAGGGGTCGTCGCCGAGTACGCGGATCGGCACGGAGAGTCCGATGACCTGGTGGCGTCGCTGCGCTGGTCGGGGCCCGATCTGGAGCACGGGTTCGACCCGGATGACGATGATCAGGCGCTCGCCGACGTGCTGCAGGCGGAGGCGGGGCCCGGATTCGAGAGGTGGGGGCGGCTCTACGAACGCTTCCTCCGGTGCTTCCCCCGCGCGGCGAAGGCCGCTCGAAAGCAGCTGCTGGCGGACGGGGTCGTCACGGAGGACTTCATCGCGATCGCCGACGACGAGGGCGGTGAGCTGATCCCGCTGAGTCTCACCAAGACGCAGGTTCTCGCCCACTTCCCGGAGTACGACGCCGCCGAACAGGAACGTGGACGACTGTCCGCGTTGCCGGTCGACGAGCGCGTGGCGGAGCTGCTTCCCGAAGCCGTGGCACCCCGGTATCAGGGTCCACTCATCGGAGAGCACGAGCAACTGCTGGTCGCCTGTGGTGTAGCCGCCGTTCCGGCCCTGGTGCGCGTCGTCCGTGGCGAGGTGTTCGGCAACGGAGATGTCACGGCCGCGCGTCTTCTCGCCGAGATCAACGTGGATGACGCCGATGCGGTCAGCGCACTGGATGAGCTCATGCGTCGTAGGAAGCGACCGGTGAACTCCCGGGCCTGGGCGGCGTCGGCGCTCGCGCGCCTGGGCCGATCCGATCTGATCATTGCTCGGGTCGCCGAGCTGCCCGTCGAGGTCGTGACGCGGGGGATCGGCGATCCGTTCCGGTCGTTCCGCGACCGCGGCGCGCACCGTCTCCTCGATTACGCCCCGTTGGAGCAGGTGCTGCGTGAGCATCCGGACCTGGAAGACGCATTCGAGGAGGAACTCGAGCCCGGAGTCGGGTACTGCGCGGTGACGGCGGAGGAGATTCCGATCGCCGAGGCCGCGTTGGACTCGCCCTGGCTGGTGGTTCGCACACATGCGCAACACGTGTTGGGGGACGCGCGCCAGGGCTGACGCAGGCGTCGCCTCCCGCGTCCGCGCCGCACGCTGCTCAGAGCGTTCGCACCACCCGCGCGAGCCCGGCTGCGGCAGCGGTGGACAGCACCACGGTGGCGGTGGCGAACACCAGCAGCACCGGGATCATCGGCAGCCACAGCAGGGCGAGTCCGATGAGTACCGGAGGAACGGTCATGCCCGCGTAGGCCATCAGGAACACGCCCGCGAGCACCTCACCGCGATGTGCTGCATCGCCGAGCGAAGCGCCCGTCATCAGGGCGCTGCGGAACAGGAATCCGACGCCGAAGCCCGCGACGACTCCGCCGACGATGAACAGCGCGATCGAGGCGGTCAGCGCGGAAGCGGCGAACATCGTCATGCCCAGAAGGACAGTCGTCGCGCCGGCGACGATCTGGTGGCGCGGAGACAGCCTTCCGGAGATCAGCTGGGCGATCGCTGCCGCCCCGAACACCGCGAAGGCTGTGGCGCCGACGGCGAGGTGGTCGTGCACGTTGCCGATCTGGGCCAGAAAGGCGGGGGACACCGATCCGAAGAAGCCCGTGATCGCGAAGGCGGCGAAGGCCGCCGCACCGGCGAGGAGGAACGCGGAGCGGCGCTCACGCGGGACCGCGACGCGCTGGCGTCGATAGCTGGCGCGCAGCGGAACGGTCGTGACGGTCTCCGGAATTCGCGTGAGCAGGATCGCGGCGCCGATGAGCCCGGCCAGAAAGACCGCGTACGGCGTGACGAGGGGCCAGGGAGCCCACTCGGCGAAGATTCCGCCGATGAGCGGGCCGAGCGCGAGCCCGCCGAGGTTGGCGACCGTCGCGACGGTTGCCGCGATACCGACGTGACCCGAGTGGTGGATGCGCAGCTCGCTGAGGCCCGCGGTCGCGGCGGCAGTGAGGAGTCCGACGGCGAGACCGGAGACGAAGCGGGCCACCAGCAGCGTGGGAACCGCGCCGGGCAGCAGGAAGATGATGCTGGAGAGAGCTTCGATCAGAGCGGCGATCACCAGCATCCGGCGCCGACCGACCCAGTCGCTGATGTGGCCGCCGAAGCTCAGGGCGACGATGACGCCCACCGCGTAGGCGGCGAAGATCAGTGTGACGGTGAAGGTCTGGAAGCCGTCGCGCTGCTGGTAGAGCGCATACAGCGGAGTGGGCACCGTCGCGAAAGCCATCATCAGAAGGAAGGAAGCGGCCACCACCCAGAAGGCGGTACCCGGGGCGAGCAGGCGGCGCTGCTCGAGGGAGATCGTGGACATGACTCCATGGTCGATCCGTTCATTGATCGTGTCCAACGGATAGATTGGATGACATCAATCGACGTGATCGATAGAATCGACCATGGATATTCGCCTGCTGGAGTACTTCGTCGTCGTCGCCGACGAGCGCAATGTCACCCGAGCCGCCCAGCGCCTCTACGCTGCGCAGTCAACCGTCTCCGCCGGGCTGCGCAGTCTCGAGCAGGAGCTCGGCGTGGCGCTGTTGGAGCGCACCACGCGCAGCATCAGCCTCACTCCAGCGGGAGAGGATCTCCTCGTCTCGGCGCGGTCGATCGTCGACGAGTGGGCGGGCATGCGCGAGGCCGCGTCAGAATCCACAGCGGGTATTCGTGGTCGCGTCTCGATGGGGACGTTCACGGCGATGCCGCTGATGGATCTGCCGCGGGTGCTCGGGCAGTTCCGGCGGGACTTCCCCCTGGTCGATGTGCATCTGACCGCTTCGCCGTCGGGGTCGACCGGACTCGTCGATGACGTGCTGCAGGGGCGGCTGGACCTCGCCTTCACCACGGTGCCGCCGCCCGCAGGGCTGATGGCACACGAGCTCGCGCAGGTGCCGTATGTGGCGCTGGTGCCGGAGGGGCACGCGCTCGCGGAAGCCGACGAGGTGGACCTCGCCACCCTGGCGGGGCAGCCGTGGGTGGACGTGCTGCCCGGCTACGGCAACCGAGTGCAGATCGATCGCGTGCTGGCGCAGCGCGGACTCTCCCGTCGCGTCGTCGCCGAGATCGAGGCGATGCCGAGCATTCCGGAGTATGTAGCGGCGGGGCTCGGCGTGGCGCTGATTCCCGAGGGGGTGCAGTCGCCCGGGTGCGTGACTCTGCCGATCACGGATCTGTCGGAGCGGTGGATCCTGTCGCTGGTGGTGGGGGCGAGCGCCGCACGACGGCGCCACGTTGACGCACTGCGGCGCGCGATCGCGACGGCGCCACTGCGGCTCGTGTGATCCTGCCACTCACTGTTCGGGGATGACATGCGGGAGTGCCGCCCGGGGTGTGCCGCGCGTGAAGAGCAACGCCGCCGCGATCGCTCCCGCGGTGGAGACCGCTGCGGCGATGAGGAAGGCGGCCTGGAAATCGACGAACGACGCACCGGTGGAGATCACGCCGGCCACCACCTGCGTGGCGAGTGCTCCTCCGATGGCGCGGGAGATCGTGATCAGTGCCGTGGAGACTCCCACCTTGTCCACTGGCGCGCCGGCCGCGGCGGAGGCGAACACGAGCGTGGACCCGGCGCCCGCCCCGATCCCCGCGAGGATCAACGAGATCACGAGGCTCGCGGGCGTCGGAGTGGCGATGCCGATCAGGGCGCCGATCGCCAGCACGAGCAGGGCGACGATCGCCGAGCTTCGGATTCCGAACGGGCGTGAGAGCGGTCCGGCCACCAGCGAGGCGACGATCCCGGCGCCGTACGCGACGGCCAGCATGATGCTGGTCTGGCTCGGCGAGGCCGCCCAGCCGAATCCCGACGATGCGGGTTGGGCGATCAGCTGTGGCACCAGGAAGACCATCGGCGCATAGCTCGCGCCGATCGCGACCCCGACCAGCACGGCACCGCCGACCCCTCGCGAGCGGAGGGTCGTGAGATCGATCATCGGTGTTCGTGCGCGGCCCTCCACGCGCACCCACGCCACTCCCGTCGTGATGGTGAGTGCGAGCAGCGCGAGGGTGGCGAGTGAGAGCCATCCACTGGCGGACGAACTCGCCAACGCTATCACCAGCAGCAGCAGGGCGGTCGAAAGCAATCCAGCGCCGAGCCAGTCGAGACGAGTGGCGGCGTGGGCCTCACGAGCGATGCGCCCACGCGCGACGAAGAAGCCGAGGGCGCCGACGGCCACCAGGCCCGTGGGCACGCCGTAGAGGATCGCTCGCGAGCTCGCCTCCAGGATGGGGCCGGCCAGCAGCACGCCGATGCCGGCGCCCGCCACGCTCATGGCGACGAGGATTCCGGAGGCCGTGCGGACGGCATCCGCGGGCAGCAGGCGACGGATGATCACGAAACCCACGGGGATGATGCCCAGCGCAAAGCCCTGCAGCGCCTGGCCGACGATGAACAGCCAGAACTCGGGAGCGAGCGCGCTGAGCAGGCCACCACCGGCAGTGATGGCGACAAGCCAGCGCAACACGCGTTCCGCTCCGTGGACATCGGCCAGTGTCCCCGCGATCGGTGTGACGATCACCGTCACCACCGTCGGGACGACCGTCGCCAGCGCTCCGACGGCCGCCGTCACCGCGAAGTCCTGCTGCAGTCGGGGGAGGACGGGAATGATGAACCCTTCGAGTGAAGCCCCGGACAGCACGATGACGGCGAGGCTCCAGAGTGCGAGCCGGCGACGGGACGTCGCCGGCTCGAGCGAAGATGGCGTGGACATGGGGCTCCTCGAATCGGGGCACCGCGATCATCGTCGATGCGGGGCTTCTATTTCGATACGCGTAACGATATTGTGGAGCGCATGGTAGCGGATACACCCAAGCGGGCGGGTCGGCCTGCCGCCGTCGACCAGGACGCGATGATCGAGGCAGCGACAGAGCTGGCCGATGAAGCCGGCCTCGAGGCCGTCACCTTCCGGGCGCTCGCCGATCGTCTCGGGGTGTCAGCCATGGCGGTTCATCGGGCCAGCGGGGGAATCGATGCGCTCCGGCATCGGCTGATTGCGCGCGTCGTCGATGAGGCCGTTGCCGCGCTCGACTGGACCGATCCCGATTGGCGGCCACGGCTCGAGATGTTTGCGCTCGGGCTGCGCGACCTGCTCATGCGCCACCCGCTGGTGCTGGAGGCGCATCGACGCGCATCGCTGGACACTCCCGATGCAGATGATGTGGCTCACCGGATCGTCGCGTCGCTGCGCGATGCCGGACTCGATGAGGAGGAGGCGGTGTACGCCTACGCCGCCGTGCACGACTTCGTCACCGGCCACGTCGCCATCCGGCTCGGTCGTGGCGATGATGAGCTGGACGAGATTCCCGCGTCGCGGCGCACGGCGTCCGTCTTCGACCTCCATCACGATCCCGAGCGCCGATTCCGAATCGGATTGGACCTGCTGCTGGACGGCATCGCACAGCGAGTTGCGGGAGGGCGGGCATGACGGAGGATCTGGAGGTGTCGTTGCCGGCCACCCACAGGCTCACTCGTGGTGCGCGGTCGATCGCGTACTGCGAACTGGGGGATCCCACCGGGACACCGGTGATCGCCGCGCACGGCTCGCCCGGGTCGCGCTACCAGCTGCTCGCCCTGGAGCAGGCTGCCCTCCGAGCGAACGTGCGCATCATCTGCCCGGATCGTCCGGGGTTTGGAGACACGTCCCCGGAGCCCCGGCGCGGCTTCGGTACCGGTTCGGACGACGCGATCGCGCTGCTGGACGTGCTCGGGATCTCGCGGGCGGTCGCGCTCGGCTTCTCCGGCGGCGCCGGATACTCGCTCGCACTGGCACTCGCGCATCCCGATCGGATCGACCGCGTCGTGCTCGCCTGCGGCATGATCCCCGGTGCGCCGCGGCGCGCGCTGCGCGGGCGCATCCCCATCGTCTCGGCTCTGTACCGGGTCGCCCGTGTGCTGCCACCACTGGCAGTCATGATGCTGGATGGGCGGGGTCCCTTCGCGTCCACGCGTGAGGCGAACCTGTCCGCGTGGCCGGCCGCGGATCAAGCGATCATGGCCGATCCCCGCGCGCGGGCGATGACGGCACCGGACGGCCGCGCCGCGGCGAAGCAGGGGTCGCGGGCCGCCGTCGATGACCTCCGTCAGTACTCGCGTCCCTTCCCGCTCACACAGGTCCAGCAGCGGGTGGATCTGCTGCACGGCACGGCCGACGGGAATGTGCCTGTGAATGTGGCGCGATGGGGGAGGTCGCAGTTGCGTGATGCCGTGCTTCGCGAGATCCCCGGTGGTGGACACTACTTCGCGGTCGCCGATCCGGAGGCAGTGGTGGCGGCGCTGCGCGCACCGCTCGCGGGTACGAGCTAGGGTGTGTCGGATCAAATGGGGCGGGGTGTGTTGGGAGTGCTGAAGGTGTGTCGCGTTTTCCGTTGCTGTCGGATACCCCGTGAGTGTTGATCGAGTCGATGCTGCCGCGTCCGACGGGTCGGAAGGGTAGACCGTTCTCGGATGCGGGGACGATTCTCGGCGGGCTCATTTGCCGTGTCGGTGCGGGATAGCGTGGCGTGATCTGCCGGAGATTCTCGGTCCATGGCAGACGGCGCGAACGTGGCATCACCGCCCTCAGCGCAAAGGCTGACGTCGATGCTCTACGCCGGGACTACATGGTGCCATCAAATGTTGACGGAGCATGTTGTATCGGGAGGTGAAAGAGAGCTCCATGGCCTGGATGTCGCTGTCTGCCTGATCTTCCCGATTCCACCAGAAGCCTGCGGCTTCTTCGGCTCGTGCGGAGACGGAATAGACGCCACACCATCGCCCTCGGTCCACTCCCTGAGCCGGCATGAGTGATCCGCCTCACAAACACGGCCAGGGTGAGTTCAAATTGCTCCTCCGCGGGCGCACGGATCTTGGCGCGTTATGCCAGCATGAGAAATCTCTCACGCTGGCGGGGGATCACGGAGCACCCTGGGCGACTCAAAAAACACCTCGGTATAGGCATTGTGAAATATGCACCTTCTCACTTCTGTTCTGGTTTGGTAATAAGTAATGTCCGCGCGCGCCGCGCTGGTTCTCGTTTCTCATGAACAGCCATTTGCTCTGGGATTTATAGCCGGTCGCACCAACGCTAATCCAAACAATGACATGTCGCCCGAGTTTACTCGAACGACCCTTGACAATCGACGGTGAGGGGAATAGCCTCCCACGTACAAACCGTCCGCGAAGGAAAGGAAAGGAAAGGGAAGGGAAGTATCATGAAGAAATCAAAGAAGATTGGCGGATACCTTGCAATAGGAGCGCTCGTCCTGACCGGCGTCGTAGGGACATCGACCGCTGCTTTCGCCGGCGCAGACGCCGGCACAATTGGAGACGGTTACACGATCTACCCGACGGTGTCGCCGTTCATCTCCTATGCGGTTGTGACTCAATGTCAAGCCGAACCAGGTGGCACGCCCGTCGCGTGGCGCTATCGCGGCGAGGTGACGCTGGGATCAGACGTCGCATATGGCGGCACCGGCACCGTCGCAACTGGCGATAATTCCGCGGTCACATTGCGGAAGATCGGGACTTACTCCGGCACGTGGCGATGCAAGAACCTCGGCTAGAAAGGAGAAGCACATGAACACGAGAAACCGAAGCATCGCCGCTTCGCTGACCTGCGTCATCGCAGCCGCCATTGGATTGGTGGGCGCAACTGCAGCCAATGCGCAGAATCTCACTGCGACGACCATCTCGTCGATGGCGGCTGATGCGCTGACACTATCGAATCCGTCCGCGGCAGAGATCCCGACCTTGCGCACGGCTTTGGCAACGGGGTCCATCCAGCACAGTGACTACGAGGCGCTGCATGAGCGCTACGTCCAATGCGTCATCGACGCTGGATTCGATCCTCAGTTCCGGACGACGTCGCACGGCGTGTATGTAGAAATGCCATATCGCGACGTGGGCGACACCGAGAAACTCAACGAGGCCACAGCGCGTTGCGGAGCGGAGTCGGCAACCGTGCAAGCGCTCTTCCGAGCGCAGCAGGCGGGAGCCAAGTTGACCGAGAACCCGTACGAAACAGCCATCAGCTGCCTTCAGCAGGTGGGTGTGGTAGATGCCTCCTACAGTGCCAACCAACTTGCTGAAGATTGGTCGAAGGACAGGATGCCATTCGATGCAAGTGACCTTCAGAGCAACGACTGCCTGTACGAAGCCGGATTCGCGTACTTCACGATCGATGACGAGTAGTCCGGTGTGTATCCCGCCTCAGTGAAGGCGGGATACACACTCCGGGAGAACTAGCTAAGGAATTTGACATGAAGAGCCAAGAGCAAGCAACAGTCGCAACGCTCCCGAGTGTGGCACTCGTTGCGTCTCTCGTAGGAACGGTGATGCACTGGACGACGCTCGTCGTCGGACCACGTGTCGCTCGGGAGATGATTGCGCACGCGACGACGGGAAATCCGTCGGCCTTCACGCTCATTATGACGTGCGTCTTCCTTCCGCTCCTGTTTCTGGGTCTAGTTTTGGGCGTTGTTGCGGTGGTAAAAACTACGCGCGGAGGATCAAGCCCCCGTTCCTCAGTCATTGCTGGAGCCGCGGTCGCCACCGCCCTGACCAGCATTGTGGGCTTCGCGCTGAGCACCTCAGCCCAGGTCGCACTTGCCTTCCTGACAGGACTCGCGAGCCCTTAGTCGTCTCTCTCGCTTGTCAGTGACCAGGGGCCTGCGAGTTGTCGGTACCTGATCGAATCAGGTGTTTCCAGACGTCGGGGCAGACTCGATGGTGAGCCGAGATCCTTCGCCCACAGCTGATGCACCCGAGTGGTGGTGGAGTCCACGGAGGGGGACCAATCGCTCTGACCTGCCGCGGCCGCCGCTCCGGTCAGCTCCGCGACCACTTGGTCCCACGTTCCGTCGGTCGCCATGCGGTGATGCCACGTTCGCACCGTCTGCCATGGACCGAGAATCTCCGACAGATCACGCCACGCTATCCCGCACCGACACGGCAAATGAGCCCGCCGAGAATCGTCCCCGCATCCGAGAACGGCCTACCCTTCCGACCCGTCGGACGCGGCAGCATCGACTCGATCAACACTCACGGGGTATCCGACAGCAACGGAAAACGCGACACGCCTTCAGCACTCCCAACACACCTCGCCCCATTGATCCGACACACCCTAGCGGCAGAGTGTCGAATCAGATGCCGCCGGCGCGGAGATCGGGCCACGGCGTGGGGACGAGCTCGTCCAGCGTGACGCCGAGCACTTGCGCGATGGCCATGACGTTGCGCAGCGAGGGGTTGGCGGGGCTGCCCGGCATGGACTCGCCCTTCTCGAACTTCTGGAAGGTGTAGCGGGTCATTCCGGCGGAGTATGCGACCTGTTCCTGGGTGAAGCCGCGGTCGATGCGCAGGCGATGGATGTTGGCGCCGAGTTCGCGCGCGAACTGCGTCCACTCGCCACTCGGTCGTTGTTTCGCCACCCCTCCACACTCGGCGGGAGACCTCTCCTATACAGCCTCCTTCATATGGCAAACTCGGCGTGCTAGTCTCTCGCGGCCCTGCATCGCGTCCACGTCGTGCTGTGCGGGAGATCGGCGTGAATGTCTGAAGCGGGTGATGTAATCCGAGAAACGGCGTGTGCCCCGCCAGATCGGAGGGAGTCCCGCATGCATACTGAACGACCCGCCTGGCTCGCGGAGTGGTGCCCCGTCTGGTGTAGTGGCGACCATGGTGGTCAAGAATTGCCCGACGATCGCCGCCACCAGTCAACCGCGGCGTGGTGGACTGAGCTGGTGCAGCGCCGACAGGTCCTGCCATCAGGGGAGGTTAGCCGTGTGGTCGAGCCGACCGAGATGGCGGTGATCGCGGTGCAGCAGGTCGGAGAGGCGCAACCATGGGTGGCTGTCACGACGGACGTTGACCTCCTGGAGCTGACGCCCGAAGGCGCTCGTCGCCTGCACGCTGAGCTGGGCTCACTGCTGGATCGGCTGGAAGAGGGACGCCGTGGCCTGCCTACGATGTCATACCGGAACGAAGGGAATCACCCGTGAACGATCACTCTCCCGAGGACGAGGAACGCACCCGCCGCGTCGCGGCCGGTCTCGCTGCGGCTGGCATCGAGGCCCAGATCGTGACCCTGCCCGATTCGGCAGCGACGGCTGCGCTCGCGGCGGAGGCTCTGGGAGTCGAGGTGGGTGCCATCGCCAACAGCCTCGTGTTCGTCGCCGACGACGAGCCGCTTCTGGTCATGACCTCGGGTGCACACCGTGTCGACACGGCCGCACTGGCACGTCGTATCGGGGTGCAGCGCATCCGTCGCGCCAGCGCGGATCAGGTGCTGGAGGCGACGGGGCAGCGGGTCGGCGGCGTCTCGCCCACCGGACATCCCGCGGGGCTGCGCACGATCATCGATGAATCACTGTCCCGCTACGGCCAGCTGTGGGCGGCCGGCGGCACCGCCCACGCGGTGTTCCCGCTCACGTTCGACGAACTCGTGCGGCTCACCGGCGGTGCTGTGCACTCCGTGGAAGCGGATACGGATTCGTGAGTGCCCCGTGCTCGGGCCGGGCGGTGTGGGAATCATGTGCCCGAAGAGTCATCCCATGTTGTAGAAGCTTGAGAACGTCACCACTGTCGAAATGACCCACGACGCAACAGTGCCGCCGATCGCCAGCCACAGCGGTCCCATCGCTCGCCGACCGTTCCGACTCAGCACGACGGTGCGGCCGATCACGTAGACCAGCGGCTGAGCCAGGAAGTTCCAGCCCCACGGGAACGCCTTCACGACTCCCATTCGAGTGAGAGCGCGCTGATCGAGGAACGCGAACACCACGCTGGCGGCGTAACAGAGGAGGGCGATCACTGAGGCGAGCACGAGGCTCGGAACGACAGCGCCGACGTAGGTCGACATCGCCGCGGGTGAGATTCCCCCGAAGCTGACCGCGACCAGGGCGAGGTTGAGCTCGATCACGGCCTGCCAGTCGACCACGAGGTACGCGAGGATCTGGACGAAGGCCAGAGCCCCGATCAGCCAGGCCCAGGGTGTGTTTCCGGTGAGTGCTGGTCCGGCGGTTGCGTTCTGGGCCGCGGGCCACGGCTGGATCGGCTGGGCCGCGTGAACCTGCGGCGCGCCGGGGTAGCTCTGCGCTGTGGGGTATCCCTGGGGCGTGCCGGGAGGTGTCTGCGGACCACCGGTGTAGGCCGGTGCGGCGGGCGAGGCCTGCGGCACGGCGGGGGAGGCCTGCGGCACGGAGGGGGAGCCGGTGTGCTGGCCCGACGATCCCGGTGTCGGCCAGGACGGCTGCTGGCCCTGGTGCGGCACCTGCTGTTGCGGTACATCGGGCTGTGGCGCGGGCCAGGTGGGCTGCTGCGGATCGGTCATGTCGTCCCCTTTCCGGCGCGTTGGCGCAGATGGATGGAAGTCTAAGCTCCGTCAGCCGATGCGGCGAGCCAGCCGCTCCGCCCCATCCTGCACGGCGGCGACCATGGCGTCCGCGTCGTGTTCGGCATCGTCCGCCCAGGTCACGGCGACCGCGGCGATCGGCCAACCGGTGTGATCACGCACCGCGACCGCCACGGATCGCATCCCGAGGGTCACCTCGCCGTCCTCGAAGGCATATCCGACCCGGCGCACCTCACGCAGCAGGTCTCGCAGCTCCCGTGGAGATCGAGGTCCCCGCTCGGTCCTCGTGCTGAATGACGCCGCATCCGGATACAGGGCCCGCAACTGCGCGGCACCGACGCCGGCCAGCATCGCCCGACCCGTCGCGGTCAGATGAGCGGGCAGGCGCACACCCACGTCCGTGACGAGTGCCGGGCGGCGAGGGGCGCGCTCCTCGACGATGTAGATCACGTCGCGCCCGGTGAGCATCGCGATGTGCGTGCTCTCGCCGGTGCGGTCGGCCAGCGCGGCCGCCACCGGGCCGCCGAGCCGCGCGAGAGGCTGCTGACGGTTGAATCCGCCGGCCAGCTCCGCCGCCGCTGTGCCGAGTCCCCACCGGCGCTGTTCGGGCAGGTGCACCACGAAGCCGTGCTCCTGCATCGTCGCGAGCAGGTGATAGACGCTGGAGCGCGGCAGCCCCAGCGTGGTGGCGATCGAACTCGCCGCCACCGGTCCACGCGAGCGACCGAGCAGCGCGAGGATGCGCAGCGTCTGATCCGCGGCTGGTACCCGGGGCTTGTCTGGCA
Organism: Microbacterium gorillae; assembly: GCF_050990725.1. Classification (GTDB taxonomy): domain Bacteria; phylum Actinomycetota; class Actinomycetes; order Actinomycetales; family Microbacteriaceae; genus Microbacterium; species Microbacterium gorillae_A. Next base: position 3,274,388 of record NZ_CP158844.1, on the reverse strand, counting down.
TGCCAGACAGCATATCCACGAGCCGCCTGTTCCTGCGGGAGTCGGCGGTGTGGAATCGGATCCATGAGCACTTCCGCCCCCGTCCTCGTCGGCCTGCACCCCCTCTCCATCGAAGAGGTGGTCGCGGTCGCCCGCCATCACGCGCCGGTCGAGGTGACCGCCGAGGCGCGCGCCGCGGTCGCCGCATCGCGTGCCCGCATCGATGCGCTCGCGGACGACCCCCACCCGCACTACGGCGTCTCCACCGGATTCGGGGCGCTGGCCACGACCTTCATCACTCCGGACCGTCGGCTTCAGCTGCAGGCCTCGCTCATCCGCTCCCACGCGGCAGGTACCGGCGCTGAGGTGGAGGAGGAGGTGGTGCGCGCGCTGCAGCTGCTGCGGCTGCGCACCCTCGCCTCCGGTCACACGGGTGTTCGTCCCGAGGTGGTTGACACGTATGCCGCGATGCTGAACGCCCGCATCACTCCGATCGTCCGCGAGTACGGTTCGCTCGGCTGCTCCGGGGATCTCGCACCGCTGTCGCACGTCGCGCTGGCGGCCATGGGCGAGGGGCGCGTCCGCGTCGACGGTGTGGAGCAGGATTCCGCCGATGCGCTGCGGGCCGCGGGAATCGAGCCGATCGTGCTCCGCGAGAAGGAGGGGCTGGCCCTCGTCAACGGCACGGACGGCATGCTGGGCATGCTCTCGCTCGCGCTGGCCGACCTCGAGGACCTCTTCGACACGGCGGACCTCGCTGCGGCGATGTCGGTGGAGTCACAGCTCGGTACCGCGCGTGTGTTCGATCCGGACCTGATGGCCCTGCGCCCGCAGCTGGGTCAGGCGGCGTCCGCCGCCCGGATGAGCGCGATCCTCGCGGACTCGCCGATCGTCGCCAGCCACGCGGGGCCAGAGGATGGCCGCGTGCAGGACGCGTACTCGCTGCGGTGCTCGCCACAGGTGCATGGCGCCGGCCGCGACACGGCGGCCCATGCCCGCCTGATCGCCGACCGCGAGCTGGCGAGTGTCGTCGACAACCCGATCCTCACCGGGGACGGCCGGCTGGAGTCGAGCGGGAACTTCCACGGCGCCCCCGTAGCGTACGTGCTGGACTTCCTCGCGATCGCCGTTGCGGATCTCGCATCCATCTCCGAGCGCCGCACCGATCGGGCCCTCGACGTCGCCCGCAACCGCGATCTGCCGCCGTTCCTCGCGCACGAGGTCGGCGTGGACTCCGGACTGATGATCGCGCAGTATGCGGCCGCCGGCATCGTGTCGGAGCTGAAGCGCCTCGCCGTCCCGGCGTCGGTCGACTCGATTCCGTCGTCGGCGATGCAGGAGGATCACGTGTCGATGGGCTGGTCCGCCGCTCGCAAACTCCGCCGAGCGATCGATGGGCTGGGCCGGGTGCTCGCCGTGGAGCTGATCACCGGATCGCGGGCTCTCGACCTGCGTGCACCGCTGCAGCCCGGTGCTGCCACCGGCGCCGCACGCGACCTGGTGCGCACGAGTGTGGCTGGCCCCGGCCCTGACCACTTCGTCTCGCCCGATATCGAGGCCGTCACCACGATGGTCCAGGACGGGTCGTTCGCGCGCATCGTGCGCGAACACACCACCACGATCTGATCCGCACACCGGATCCACACGAAGGAGCTGTCGATGTCGACGCACGAACCCCGCACTGTCCGCGCCGCGCGCGGAGCCGAGCGCACCGCGAAGTCCTGGGGTGCCGAGGCCGCCAAGCGCATGCTGATGAACAACCTCGATCCTGAGGTCGCTGAGCACCCCGAGGACCTGGTCGTCTACGGCGGCACCGGTCGCGCGGCCCGCAGCTGGGCGGCATTCGACGCCATCGTCCGCACGCTGGACGAGATGGACGCCGATGAGACGCTGCTGGTGCAGTCCGGCAAGCCCGTGGGTGTCTTCCGCACCCACGAGTGGGCACCACGCGTGCTGATCGCCAACTCCAATCTCGTGGGGGACTGGGCCACCTGGCCCGAGTTCCGCCGTCTGGAGTCGCTGGGCCTCACGATGTACGGGCAGATGACTGCCGGGTCCTGGATCTACATCGGAACGCAGGGCATCCTGCAGGGGACGTATGAGACCTTCGCCGCGGTCGCCGCGTCGCTCGGGCGCGACTCGCTCTCCGGCACTCTCACCCTCACCGGTGGCGCCGGCGGCATGGGCGGAGCACAGCCGCTCGCTGTGACGCTCAATGGCGGCGCGGTTCTCATCGTCGACGTCGACGAGACGCGCCTGGCTCGCCGCGTGGAGCACGGCTATCTCGACGAGTACACCGCCGATCTGGACGCCGCCGTCGACCGAGTGGTCGCGGCCAAGGAAGCCGGCGAGGCGCTGTCTGTCGGCGTCGTCGGCAACGCCGCGGAGGTCTTCCCCGAGCTGCTGCGCCGCGGGGTGCCGATCGACATCGTCACCGACCAGACCAGCGCGCACGACCCGCTGGCGTACCTCCCGATCGGCGTCAGCACCGCGGACTGGAAGGCGCAGGCCGAGGCAGATCCAGAGGATTTCACGCGGCGATCGCGGGAGTCGATGGCCGCACACGTGAAGGCCATGGTGGAGTTCCAAGACGCGGGTGCTGCCGTCTTCGACTACGGCAACTCGATCCGTCGCGAAGCCGAGCTCGGCGGTTATGACCGCGCTTTCGCCTTCCCGGGATTCGTTCCGGCCTACATCCGTCCGCTGTTCGAAGAGGGCAAGGGCCCGTTCCGCTGGGTGGCGCTGTCGGGTGACCCGGAGGACATCGCCAAGACCGACCGCGCGGTCGCGAAACTGTTCCCTGAGGACGCTCATCTGCAGCGCTGGCTGCGCCAGGCGGGGGAGAAGGTGCACTTCGAGGGCCTGCCGGCGCGCATCTGCTGGCTGGGCTACAAGGAGCGCCACCTGGCCGGGCTGAAGTTCAACGAGATGGTGGCATCCGGCGAACTGTCTGGACCGATCGTCATCGGGCGTGACCACCTCGACTCCGGTTCCGTGGCGAGCCCGTACCGGGAGACCGAGTCCATGAAGGACGGATCGGACGCGATCGCCGACTGGCCGCTGCTGAACGCCCTGCTCAACACGGCCTCCGGTGCGTCGTGGGTTTCGCTGCATCACGGCGGCGGCGTCGGCATCGGACGCTCGATCCACGCGGGTCAGGTGACGGTCGCCGACGGCACCGTGCTGGCCGCGGAGAAGATCGAGCGCGTGCTCACCAACGATCCCGGTACCGGCGTCATGCGTCACGTGGACGCGGGGTACGAGCACGCCGCCGACGTGGCGCGCGAGCGCGGGCTCACCATTCCGATGCTGGACGCAGAATGACATCGCTGCTCATCACCGGCATCGGGGAGCTGACCACCAACGATCCCGATGTCGGCGCGGACGCCCTCGGCACGTTGCACGATGCGGCCGTCGTGATCGACGACGGTCGCGTGGCGTGGATCGGACCCGCAACCTCCGCGCCCGCGGCTGACAGTGTGCGCGATGTCGACGGGGCGGCGGTCATCCCGGGTTTCGTCGACAGTCACAGCCATACGGTGTTCGCGGGAGACCGCGCCGCAGAGTTTGCGGCGCGCATGACCGGAACGCCGTATGCCGCGGGAGGCATACGAACGACAGTGGCCGCGACGCGCGCCGCGACCGACGGTGAACTGCGGGCACGCCTGCGGTCGCTGCGGGCCGAGAGCCGTGCGCAGGGAACCACGACACAGGAGGTGAAGACCGGTTATGGCCTGGACGTCGAGACGGAGACCCGCCTCGCGCGCATCGCCGCCGAGGTCACCTCTGAGGTCACGTTCCTCGGTGCCCACGTGGTGCCGGCCGAGTACGCCGAGGACCGCGCCGCCTATGTGGCGCTCGTGGCGGGCGCAATGCTCGCCGCGGTGCGTCCGTTCGCCCGATGGATCGATGTCTTCTGCGAGCGGGGAGCCTTCGATCCCGATGAGTCGCGCACCGTGCTGCAAGCGGGGATCGCGGTAGGCCTGCTCCCGCGCGTGCACGGCAATCAGCTCGGCGAGGGGGCAGGAGTTCAGCTGGCGGTGGAGGTCGGTGCGGCGAGCGTGGACCACTGCACGTACCTCAGCGACTCCGATGTCGACGCACTGTCGGGCTCCGACACCGTGGCCACCCTCCTGCCCGGCGTGGAGTTCTCCACGAAGCACCCCTACCCGTCCGCGCGGCGACTGCTGGATGCCGGCGTGGTCGTCGCGCTGGCCAGCGACTGCAACCCGGGCACGAGCTTCACGACGTCCATGCCGTTGATGGTGGCGCTCGCCGTGCGGGAGATGGGGATGAGTCCCGACGAGGCGGTGTGGGCCGCGACCGCGGGTGGCGCCCGGGCGCTGCATCGTGACGATGTCGGGGTGCTGCGTGTGGGCGCGCGCGGTGACCTCGCGGTGCTCAACGCGCCGAGTCGCATCCACCTGGCCTACCGTCCCGGCGTCCCTTTGGTGTCGGAGGTCATCGGCGGCTGAGCGCACGATGCGGCGTCAGGTGGTCTCCCGGACGATCAGGCGCGCCTCGGTCTCGGGGCCCGCCACCGGTGGCGGACCGTCGTTCACAGCACTGAGAGCGAGCGCGGCGAGGTAGCGTCCGAGACCCGCGTTGTCCACGCGGACCGTGGACAACGACGGGGTCAGCAGACCCGCCAGCGGCGTGTCGTCGTGCCCCACGATCGCGAGCGCGGTGGGCACGGCGATGCCCGCGCGCAGCGCCGCCTGCAGAATGAGGGCCGCGATGTCGTCGTTGTACGCGACCACGGCATCGACCCCGTCGTCGATCCACCGACGCACCGTCTCGGAGGCGGCCGTCTCGTCGATGTCGCCGGTGGACGCGAAGCCGTCACCGGTTGCCGCATGCAGAGTGGCCGCCGCCAGTTCCCGCCGTTCGGCGACGAGTCCGGCCAGCCGCGGGTCCCGGGAGCCGGCGAAGACGATGCGTCGTCGTCCCCGCGCGATGAGGTGCTCCACCTGGAGACGCGGTCCGTCCGCGAACCCGAGAGAGTCAGCGTCATCGCGGGTGGCCGTGGGTGGAAAGATGTGCTCTACCCCGCTGGCGCGCATCTCGGCCAGCTGTTCCGGCGTGAACGGCTGCATACCAAGGATGACGTCCGGGCGCAGCGTCTCCCACAGGGGACGCGCCTGACCGCCCGGGTGGGGCGTCATCGTCACGAGTGAGTATCCGGCCTCGTCCAGGGCAAGTGATGCCTCGTCGAGGTGCGTGCGCATGCTGTAATCCAGCGGCCAATCCGGCAGGACGAGCAGGATGATGCGGGATCGGCCGCTGGCGAGCGCCTGCGCCGCGGTGTTCGCGCGGTAACCGAGGCGCTTCGCTTCGGCGAGGACACGCGTTCGGGTGGCTTCAGGGATCGTCTGTCCGGGCGTGTCGTTGAGCACGAAGCCGACGGTCGCGCGAGACAGGCCCACCGCGCGCGCGACGTCCGCCGCGGTGACCCGTTTGGTCGACATTGATCCTCCTGAATTCGAGCCGTGCACTTGCGCGCGCTAGTAGAAGTACCGTAGCATCCAGATCACCCACTAGCGCGTGCTAGTTCCCATTTGACACTGGAGTCCTCCCATGCCACCGATCAATGATGAGCCGGTCCTCACCCCCGTCCCGGGGGACAGCTCGCTTGCCGCCGCCGCGACCGGCGTCGCCGATTCGGCCCAGAGCGGGGCCGAGCTTCCCCGGGTGAGCGGTCGCTACATCTGGTTCATGGTGCTCGCGCAGTTCGGCGTCTTCATGGCGTTCATCACGCCGATGGCCATCTCGCTCACCATTCGCGTCAACACGCTGGCTCCGGGCCACCCCGAGTACCTCGGCTTCATCACCGGTGCCGGTGCCCTCTTCGTGATGCTCACCTCGCCGTTCATGGGCATCTGGAGTGACCGCACGCGAACCCGCATCGGCCGCCGTCGGCCGTTCATGATCGGCGGGATGATCGTCGGCGTCATCTCCCTTCTGGTGATGGCGACGGCACCGAACGTCCTGGTGGTGGGCTTCGGCTGGATCCTCGCGCAGTGGGGCTGGGGAACCACCCTGTCCAACCTGCAGATCTCCACCGCCGATCGTCTCCCCGAAGCCCAGCGCGGCAAGGTGGCCGGTCTCACCAGCTTCGCGACCCAGATCGCGCCGGTGTTCGGTGTCGTCCTCGCGCAGTTCTTCACGGGCGATCCGCTGCTGCTGTTCCTCGTCCCAGGCTCCGTGGGCGTGCTGTTCGTGGTGCTGTTCGTCACACTCGTGCACGAGGACGACTCTCGCGGTCTGCCGAAGGAGCCGCTCACCGTCGGTCAGCTGCTGGCGAAGTACCTGTACAACCCGCGCAAGTACCCGGACTTCTCCTGGAACTGGGTCGGTCGCTTCTTCTTCTACACGGGGATCACTCTCAACACGACGTACACCGCCTACTTCTTCGCCGACCGCCTCGGTATCGCTGTGGAAGCGGTCGCCAGCATCATCGCCTCGCTGAGTCTCGGTGGCATTCTCGCGGTCACCCTCGGCGCGGTCGGCGGTGGATTCCTGTCGGACAAGCTCAAGCGCCGCCGGCTGTTCGTGCTGCTCGGCGGCCTGATCATGGCGGCGGGCATGCTCCTGCAGGCCTTCGCTTCGGACCTGGTGATGCTCGTCGCCGGCTCGCTGCTGAGCTCCATCGGTCTCGGCCTGTTCGCTGCGGTCGACCAGGCCCTGCTGCTGGACGTGCTCCCGGAACGAGAGACGGATGCCGGCCGCTTCATGGGAATCACCGGGTTCGCGACATCGATCCCGCAATCGCTCGCACCGCTGGCCGCCTCCGGCATCCTCCTCATCGGGGTCACCGGAACGGACCGCAATTACACCCTGCTGTTCATCGTGGCCGCTGTGGCCGTCATCCTCGCCGGTTCCGCCGTGCTCCGCATCCGCTCCGTTCGCTGATCACCGAAAGCCCTTCCAGATGTCTGTTCACGTCACTCCTGTCCGATTCGAACACCACCGTCACGCCTTCGGGATCGGAGAGTCCCGCCCGCGGCTCTCGTGGACCACTACCGCCCCCGATCAGTGGGTGCAGAGCGCCTACGAGGTGGAGCAGCGCGGTGGCGACGTTATCCGTGTCGCCTCCGCTGAGTCCGTGCTGGTGGCGTGGCCCTTTGCCGACCTCACCTCACGCGAGCGTCGGGAGGTGCGCGTTCGAGTCGTCGACGACGGGGGAGAGGCGAGCGAGTGGAGCGAGTGGTCGGTCGTAGAGGCCGGCCTGCTTGACGCGAGCGACTGGTCGGCGCAGTTCATCGGACCCGGAGACGACGCGATCCCTTCCCCGCGGGTGCGTACCGAGTTCATTTCTCAGCACGGTGACATCGTGCGTGCGCGCCTCTACGCCACCGGGCACGGACTGTTCCAGGTGGAGATCAACGGTGAGCGCGTCGGCGACGACGAGCTCGCACCGGGCTGGACGGCGTACGAGTCACGCCTGCGGTACACCACGTACGACGTGACACCGCTCCTGGTGCCGGGACAGAACGTCATCGGAGCGTGGCTCGGTGATGGCTGGTGGCGCGGCTATCTGGGCTGGGGCGACAAGAAGGCGCTGTATGGCTCGCAGCTGAGCCTGCTGGCGCAGTTGGAGATCGAATACGCCGACGGCACCGTGCAGACGGTGGCGACGGGGCCCGAGTGGTCGGCGGGGCAGGGGCCGATCACCGCGGCCGACATCTACAACGGCGAGACTTTCGATGCACGGCTGCACGATCCGTCGTGGTCCTGCCCCGGGGCCGACACTGCAGACTGGATGCCTGTCGCCGTTCGAGAGCGCGGGGACGCCGAGCTCGTGGCTCCCGATGGACCCCCGGTGCGCGTGGTCGAGACCCGTGCGGTGCAGCAGGTGCTCACCTCGCCGTCGGGCGCGACCATCCTCGACTTCGGCCAGAACCTGGTGGGTCGCCTGCGGCTGAGGGTCTCCGGCGAGGCGGGAACCACGATCACGCTGCGCCACGCCGAGGTGCTGGAGCACGGCGAGCTGGCCACGGAACCGCTGCGTGCCGCGAAGGCGACGGATGTCTACGTGCTCGGCGGTGGCGAGACCGAGACCTGGGCGCCGCGCTTCACCTTCCACGGCTTCCGCTATGCGGAGATCACCGGGTGGCCGGGACCCTTCGATCCGGAGTCTGTCGTCGCCGAGGTGCTGCACTCCGACCTGGAGCGCACCGGATGGTTCGATACCGACGACGAGCTGGTGGCGCGACTGCACGAGAACGTGGTGTGGGGCATGCGCGGCAACTTCGTCGACATCCCCACCGACTGCCCGCAGCGCGACGAGCGATTGGGGTGGACGGGTGATCTGCAGGTGTTCGCTCCCACCGCGAGCTACCTGTACGGCTCGGCGGGATTCCTGAGCTCCTGGCTGAAGGATCTGGCCGCCGAGCAGCGACACTACGGCGGAACCCCGATGGTGGTCCCCGCGATCGTCACCGGGTACACCGGGCCCACAGCGGGCTGGGCGGACGCCGCCACGGTCGTCCCGTGGGTGCTCTACCAGGCCTACGGTGACCTGGGCGTGTTGGACCAGCAGTTCGACAGCATGCGCTCCTGGGTGGACGAGGTCACGGCCGCGGCGGGCAGCGACCGCATCTGGAGCGCGGGGTTCCAGTTCGGCGACTGGCTGGATCCCACCGCACCGGCGAATCGTCCCGAGCAGGCGCAGACCTATCCCGAGATCGTCGCGACGGCCTACTTCGCCCGCTCGGCGCGGATCGTCGCCGACGCGGCGGCGCTGCTCGGACGCGACGAAGACGCCACGACGTACGGGGCTCTCGCGGACAAGGTGCGGACGGCGTTCCAGCGCGAGTACGTGTCGCGCTCCGGTCGGCTGCTGTCCGACTCGGCGACCGCGTACGCGCTCGCCCTGGCCTTCGACCTGCTGGACGACGCCGCCGAGCGCCGGCACGCCGCCGATCGGCTGGCGGAGATCGTCGCCGCGAACGGGTATCGGATCGCCACCGGGTTCATCGGCACCCCCCTCATCACCGACGCGCTCAGCGCGAACGGACACGTCGATGTCGCCTATCGCCTGCTCATGCAGACGGAGGCACCGTCGTGGCTCTACGCGGTGACGCACGGCGCGACGACCATCTGGGAGCGCTGGGACTCGCTCCTCCCGGACGGGACGGTGAATCCCAGCGGGATGACGTCGTTCAACCACTACGCGTTCGGAGCGGTCGCCGACTGGATGCATCGTGTGGTGGCCGGTCTCGCTTCCGCCGCGCCGGGATACCGTGCTCTCCGCATCGCCCCGCAGCCCCCGCGGCGCGGGCTGACGCGGGCCTCTGCCACGCTGCGAACCCCCTACGGCATCGCCGCCGCGGGGTGGGTCCTGCACGACGGGCTCGTCACCGTGCGCGCGACGGTGCCGATCGGCACCACCGCGGAGATCGTGCTGCCCTCCGGCGCGGTCGTCGAGGTCGGACCCGGCGAGCACGAGTACGCGGAGCCGTTCGAGGTGGATGCAGTTGTCGCCCGCGTCTTCACCGTGGACTCGCGGATGGCCGACATCGTCGACGACCAGGCTGCGCTTGCGATTCTCACCGGGGTGATCGGCAAATGGGTGCCGGGTGCCGCAGAACACATGTCCGGCGGTCTGCGAGGGCAGGAGGACACCACCCCGCGGCAGATCACGGGCATGCTTCCCGACCCTGCTGCCGTGCTCGCCGACCTGGAGCGCGGGTTCGCCGCGCTGTCGGCGGGCACGGAGATCCCCGCCGACATCTTCGTGGCACCCCAGGATGACCTTGATCCGCGCTTCGTGGAGCGCGTCGCCCTGCTATCCGGTCGGGATTTCTGGTCTACGCGCGAGACGGATGAGGTGGCGTCCATGGTGATGGTGGACGGTCCGCACGGGGTGCGTCGCCAGAAGGACACCGCCGACCACCTCGGGATCTACGAATCTGTCCCGGCGACGTGCTTCCCGACGGGTGCCGCCCTGGGCTCCAGTTGGGATTCCGAGCTGATTCGAGAGGTCGGTGTGGCGCTCGGAACCGAAGCACGTGCCCTCGGGGTGAACATGCTGCTCGGCCCCGCGATCAACATCAAGCGCTCACCGCTCGGTGGTCGTAACTTCGAGTATCTCGCCGAGGACCCGCACCTGGCCGGTGTGCTGGCCACCGAGTATGTGCACGGCGTGCAGTCGACGGGCGTCGGCACGTCAGTGAAGCACTTCGCGGTGAACAGCCAGGAGACCGACCGGATGCGGGTGAGCGCTGAGGTCGACGAACGCGCGCTGCGGGAGATCTACCTGCCCGCATTCGAGCGCGTGATCACGCAGGCGTCGCCCACGAGCGTGATGAGCGCCTACAACGCCATCAACGGTGTCTTCGCTTCGGAGAACACGTGGTTGCTCACCGAACTCCTGCGTGGCGAGTGGGGCTTCGACGGTGCGGTCGTCTCCGACTGGGGCGCGATTAAGGACCGCGTGGTGGCGCTCGCGGCCGGTCTGGACCTGGAGATGCCCGGGACGGGCGACGAAGGCACCGCGGCGATCCTGGCCGCCGTGCGAGACGGGCGTCTGGAACCGGCAGTCGTGGAACGCGCGATCTCTCGCGTGACAGCGCTCGTGCAGCGCACGAGCCTTCCGGAACAGGTTCCGGACCTGGACGCCGACCAGCATCACGCTCTCGCGCGTCGAGCGGCCGCGGGCTCTGTCGTGCTGCTGCGCAACGAGAACGATGCGCTGCCGCTGCGTGCGGGCGAGCGCGTCGCTGTGCTTGGCGCGCTCGCCGTCGAGCCCCAGTTCCAGGGCGGCGGCAGCTCGCACGTCAACCCCACGCGCGTCGACATCCCGTTGGACGAGCTTCGTCGGCTGCTGGGTGCGAACGCCGTGTCCTATGCGCCCGGCTATGGCGACGCCGCGCGTGTCGAGCAGCTGAGAGAGGAGGCCGTGGCCGCCGCGGAGGCCGCTGACGTCGCGGTGATCTTCGTCGGACTGTCCGAGACAGAGCAGTCGGAGGGGTTCGATCGGACCGATCTCGACCTTCCTGCCGATCAGGCCGCGCTCATCGAGACCGTCGCGTCGCGCTCGGCTCGAACCGTGGTGGTCCTCTCCAACGGCGGCGTCGTCACGCTGGAGCCCTGGCACGACAGCGTGGATGCGATCGTGGAGGGCTGGGCGCTCGGCCAGGCCGGCGGCGGCGCGATCGCGGACATCCTGACCGGTGCGGTGAATCCGTCCGGACGTCTGGCGGAGTCGATCCCGTTCCGGCTGGAGGACACCCCGTCCTTCCTCACCTTCCCCGGGGAGAACGAGACGGTGCGCTACGGCGAGGGCATCTTCGTCGGCTACCGCTACTACACGACCACACGGACGGCCGTGCGCTACCCGTTCGGACACGGCCTCAGTTACACGCGATTCGCATACGACCCCGTGCGGGTGGAGGTGACCGGTGCCGCGAGCGTGACGGTGCGGGTCACCGTGCGCAACATCGGGGCAGTCGCGGGTGCGGAGGTGGTGCAGCTGTATGTCGCTCCCGCGCCGTCTGCGGTCCGTCGGCCGGTACGCGAGCTCGCAGCCTTCCGCAAGGTGTATCTCGAGCCGGGGGCGGAGGCGATCGTCGAGGTGGAACTCGACAGCCGTTCCTTCGCTTTCTGGGACACGCCGAAGTCGCGCTGGTGGGTGCAGCCGGGTACATACCGGATCGAGCTTGCATGTTCGTCCGCCGAGGTCATCGACAGTGCTGAGGCACTTCTGGATGGAGACGTGGAGCGCCCTGGTCCGCTCGGGCTCGATTCCACGGTGGCGGAGTGGTTCGGGCACCCGACCGTGGGGCCCGCGCTCACCGCGGCCATGATGGCCGCAGCCCCACCAGAGCAGCAGCAGGCGGCGGAGGAGAACTCCCACATGCTGCGGATGGTGGAGTCGATGCCGATGGGACAGTTCGCGCGCTTCCCCGGTGTTGACATCCCCGATGAGGCACTGCAGCAGCTCATCGCGCTGAGCCTGCAGCACTGATTCCCGTGCGGGCGGAAGCCTGTGCTTTCGCCCGCACCCCGTTCCGGAGAGATCTCATGACGACAACAGCAGCCCGCGCGCTGGATCGAGCCCACTGGATTCAGGCGCACGAACCGCAGCCGTTCCGCTGGGGCGAGCGGCCCGGCTATGAATTCCGAACCACCTTCGAGGTGACCTCCGCTCCCGCGGACGCTGTGCTCACGGCGACCGCGCACGGTATCTATGAGGCGTACCTCAACGATCGGCGCGTCGGTGACCAGGAACTGACCCCCGGTGCCACCAGCTATCACAAGACGCTCTTCGTCCAGCGCTACGAGGTCACCGATCTGCTTCGCGTCGGCGTGAACGAGCTTCGATTCGTCGTGACGGACGGCTGGTTCCGCGGCCGGTGCGGTCCCAGCCGGGTCGGCGACAACTACGGTGAGCACACCGCCCTGATTGCCGCTCTCGTGACCGATGAGCAGGAGCACGTCGTCGTGACGGACGACACCTGGGAGGTCCGGATCGGCGAGATCGTGGCGGCGGATCTGATGGACGGCCAGACGGTCGATCTCCGACGACGCGACAGGGCGGAGTGGGCACGTGCCGTGCTGGCGGGTGATCCACTTACCGCCGACAGGACACGCCTGGAACACTCGCCGTCCCCGCCGGTCCGGAGAGTGCGGGAGTATGCGCCCGTCCGAATCACGCGGCTGCCCGGCGGACGGCAGATCGTCGACTTCGGACAGAACCTCAACGGCTGGGTGCGGTTGCACCGGCTCGGACCGGCAGGCAACACGATGACGCTGATCCACGGCGAAGCGCTGGACAGTGACGGAGACCTCACGCTGGATCATCTCGCGTTCGTGTCGTATCCCGATCCCACACCGCTGCCCACCGGCCAGATCGACCGCGTGATCTCCCGCGGGGTGGACAGCGACGTCTTCGAGCCCCGGCACACCACGCACGGCTTCCGCTACGTCGCGGTGGACGGGCTGGACGACGATCTCGCCCCCGATGACATCGTCGCGATTCTCGTGCGCAGTGATCTGCGGCGCACGGGGTCGTTCTCATCGTCCGATGAGCGCGTGAACCGCCTGCATGAGATCGCCGTGGCCAGCTGGGACGCGAACACCTGCGACATCCCCACCGACTGTCCGCAGCGGGAGCGGTGGGGCTACACCGGTGATTTCCAGATCTTCGCCCGTGCCGCAGCGTTCCTCGATGACATCGAGGGGTTCGCGCGGAAGTGGCTGGGCTCGCTGGCCGACGATCAGCGAGACGACGGCTGTGTGACCAACGTGGCACCCAACAACGGGGTTGTGATCAACCCCGCGATTCCGTTCTCGTTCGACGGGTCGGCGGGCTGGGGCGATGCCGCCACCATCGTGCCCTGGCAGGTGTACCTGAACTCGGGCGACCCTGCCGTTCTGGCCGAGGTTTTCCCGATGATGTCGCGATGGGTCGACTATGCCGCCGGCGTCGCAGCGACGGCACGACACAGCACCCGCGTAGACAGTCGCCCCGATCCTGCCCCGCACGAGCGCTACCTCTGGGACTCTGGCTTCCACTGGGGGGAGTGGCTGGAACCGGACACCGTGTTCGATCCCCTCGCCGACCCCGGCATCATCGCCACGGCGTATCTCTTCCGCTCCGCGTCGATCACCAGTCGCGCCGCGGGCGTGCTCGGTGACCGCGAGGCAGAGAGCACCTACGCGGCGCTGGCGGGGAAGGTTCGGGATGCCTGGCAGAGCGAGTTCATCGACTCGACCGGGCGTCTCACGGTCGAGTCGCAGGCGAACTATGTGCGCGCGCTGGCTTTCGATCTCATGCCGGAGCATCTCCGGGACATCGCCGTCGCTCGCCTCGTGGAGCTCATTCGGGACCGCGACACGCATCTGTCCACCGGCTTCCTCAGCACGGCACTGCTCCTGCCGGTGCTTGCCCGGCACGGCGAGACGGACCTCGCGTATGAGCTGCTGCTGCGCGACGGGGCTCCGGGATGGATGACGATGCTGGATCGGGGCGCCACGACGGTGTGGGAGTCCTGGAACGGCGTGGATGAGCACGGTGTGCCACACGGTTCCCTCAATCACTACTCGATCGGCGGGGTGATCACGTTTCTGCATGAACATGTCGCTGGGATTCAGGTGGTGGATCCTGGGTACCGCACGTTCGTGGTCGCTCCGCGTCCCGGCGGCGGGCTGAGCTCGGCGCGCGCCGAGTTGGTGACGCGCCACGGGCGCATCGTGTCGGCGTGGGAGATCGTGGCGGGTGTCTTCACGCTGTCCGTGACCGTTCCCCCGGGCACCACCGCCACCGTGGTGCTTCCCGGCGGTACAGAGCAGACGGTGCTCGCGGGAGAGCACGAGTTCCGCGAATGAGCGTGCGACCGTCACTACGCAGCAGGATTCTGCGGCGCATCGTGTCCGCGATGAAGAACACGGAGCCGATCGAAGCGACGGTCGAGGCAGCCGCTCGAGCCGAAGTCGACGGTCGTCCCGCGCCGGAACCGCCGCGCTCCGCGATGCGCGGCGTCGTCGGGGAGGTGCGAGATCTCGCCGGTACGAACGTGCACGTGCTGCGGCCGCGGGCACGGGCGCCACGATTTGCGGTGCTCTTTCTGCACGGCGGGGGCTACATCGAGGATTCCCACGCCGGTGTCTGGCAGCTTGTGACGCGGTTCGTGCGCAGGCTCGACGCCGAGGTGTGGGTTCCCGCCTATCGCCTCGCGCCGCGGCAGACCGCGTCAGCGACCGTGCCGCGGATGCGCGATGTGTACGAGGCGGTGCTCGCGCAGTGGCCGGCCGACCGGGTCGCCGCAGTAGGCGATTCCGCTGGTGGTGGGCTCGCGCTCGCGGTGGTGCAGGAAGCTCGTGCTGCCGGTGTGAAGGTGCCCGCCCTCCTCGGCCTGTTCGCGCCGTGGGTCGATCTGCGAATGGAGCGGCCGGAGGAGCGCGATACCCGAGCCGATCCGATGCTCGACTACGGCTGGCTGTCTGCTGCGGCTCATGCGTACGCCGGGGAGGCGCCGCTGAGCGACCCGCGCGTGAGCCCGATTCTGGGCGACCTCGGCCAGCTTCCACCCACGTGGGTGATCACCGGTACGGACGATGTGCTCGTGCACCAGAGCAGGGCGCTTGTGGCGGCGATGGCGGAGGCCGGATCGCCCGTCACATACCTCGAGGACGCACACATGATGCACGTGCATGTGATGCTGCCGATCCCGGAAGGTCGCGCCGCGCTCGCCCGCTTTGAATCGGTGCTCGCTTCACTGGCGTGACGTGTTGAGGGCGTCGTCGACGACAATGGCGGCCGCGCTGATCGCGGGGTGACCGTCCTCGATGTCCCACAGCGCGTTCTGGAGGAGGCGTGCCGCAGTCCACGCGGCCGCACGGGCACGGTCCAGGCCCAGCATTTCGGTGAGGACGTCGAAGCGTCGTCGCACGATCCGACCCGCGTCGGTGACCGTCTCATCGGCGCTCCACCCGCTGTCGAGAGCGGGCCACAGATCGAACCCGGGGTCGCCGACCAGGGGTTCCGGATCGATCGCCAACCAAGGTTCACGATCCGCGGCGAGCACATTGCCGTAATGCAGATCCCAGTGCAGCAGACGGTCGCCGGGTTCGGCGCGGACCTCGGCGATCACCTGCAGCCAGCGATCCACGCGGAAACGATCGTCCTGTGTCAGCAGCCGCAGGGCCCCGGGTGCGTTCGCCATCATCTCGTCGAAAACCGCTGCCAGCTGCGGGAGCCCGGTGGGCGCGGGTGCGCTGTGGAGGCGCGAGAGGAGGGAGGCGACGACCCGAGTTGCTTCGTCATCGGACACGGCCTGCAGGCTGCGGTCTGCGTGGAGTCGCTCCAGGAGCATCGCACCACGATCCGCGTCGCTCGCCAGAAGCTGCACGATCCCGCGACCATCCCACCGGGCAAGGCCGAGGATGGCGGCGGTCGTCTCGGCACGCGGCGGCTGGAGCTTCAGCGCGGCCGGTGAGCCGTCGGCGCGACGCACCGGCACGACGATCCCGGCCTCACCCGATCGCACGACACCTTCCGGGCGGATTTCCCACATCTCAAGGAAGTGGCGGGCCGTCGCCGAGAGATCGGTCGCCCAGGCATGGGTCTGTTCGGCGTCAAACGCACGGAGGACCTCCGCAGGGATGACGAAGGACTCGGGGGATTCACTCACGTGCTGACGGTATGGATCGGTCAGGATTCGTCGCGGGGAATGTCGTAGTGCACGACGTCAGGGTCGCGGTCTGCGGCTTCGGTCCAGGCCGCGCCGTGCCATTCGAACACCGCCACCGCGCAGGTCGGCATTAGCGGTGCCTCCTCCGACAGTTGTCGAGCGAGGATGCTGATGCCCGGATCATGTGCGACGACCACCACGTCGGAGGCACCGGAGTTCGCCGCCGCAGACCACAGCGTGCTGGACGATGCGCCATACAGCTCCTCTCGCAGGTCCAGCGGGGCGTCGAGAGCGGCGGCGAACTCGGCGGCCGTCGTCCGAGCCCTGACCGCTGTGCTCGCGAGGATCAGCTCCGGTCGCCATGCGCGTGCGGCGACGAGCGCCGCCATGCGCGGTGCATCACGACGTCCGCGCGGATTCAGGGGCCGGTCGTGATCGCTGAGCGAAGGATCATCCCACTCGGACTTCGCGTGTCGGATCAGAGCGAGAGTGACCATGGCGTCTCCGTTTCGTCGTGCACACCTGGCTCCATTGTGGGCCCACTCGCAACCGAGGGCGAGAAGATCACAGCCTGCGGCGATGATCTGCATCGCGACGAGCACCCCCGGCCGTTCTGCGGGTGTGCAACACCACTCCGGCGTACGGTGGTGGATCGTCGCTTCCGTGCCCCGAAACTGCGGCTGCGGAACGAGATCGCGATGAAAACGGACTACCGCAGGGCGACCCCGGCCAGCATCTCGAGGACGCAGAGAGCGGCCAGGCGCACGGTTCGGCCATCGGGAGCGTCCGCGGTCGCGTCGACCTCGGTGATGTCGGCGGACACCACCGTCGGATGCGCGGATAGACCCCGCACCAGCGCACGCAGCTCCCAGGCGGCGAGTCCGCCGGGCATGCTCGCGGGGCACCCGGGGGCGACGGATCGATCGCACACATCCACATCGACATCGAGGTGGGTGCGCGCGGAACCGACGATGTCGCGAGCCTCGGCGATCACGTCGTCGACGCCCCGCCGACGCACCTCGTCAACTCCGATCACGGTGATCCCGTAGTCGCGGGCGCGCTGGGCGTAGGCGACGGAGTTCGCGAAATCGGCGATGCCGATCTGCACGATCTGCGTGCCGACCAGTCCGGCCTCGACCAGTCGCTGCACGGGAGAGCCGTTGGAGACGCCGTCACGGAGATCGTGATGGGCGTCCAGCGTGATCAACGCCTCCGCGCCGGACCCCTGCGCGGTGGCGTAGGTGACGGAGTTATCGCCGCCCAGGGCGACGAGGAGATCGGTGCGCGCCGCGAGCTCGGCGACGCGCGCCCGAGTACGTGCCTCGCCCTCGCTGGAATCCGGATCGGTGATGTCGCCGGCGTCCGAGACGAGCAGTGAGCCGAGATCGGCGAGCACGTCGGTGACCAGGGCGGGGGAGTAGCGCTGCAGAGCCTCTCGGATCGCGGCCGGCGTGGTGTGCGCCCCTGTCGGCGAAAGGGACGTGAGATGCGCGGGAACACCCAGCAGCGTGAGCGCCGAGTGGTGCGATTCCAGAGGCCACGAACCGGCGCGCGGCCAGAGCGGATCATGCGAGAGAGCCATAGCGCCACGGTAGTGGCGGGGTCCCGCGGGGGCGACGCCAACCGTGGGTCTCGTGTCTGGGGTATCAGACGCGAGACCCACGGTGTCAAACCGCTGACGAGGTGCGGTCAGGGCGCGGCGGCGTACGCCTCGGCGCAGACGATGGCGGCGGCGGCGGACCAGGCCTGGGGTCGGCAGGACGCGGGATACGGCGTCGGGAACGGGACGGCGTCGTGGCTGTCGCCGGAGTGCAACTCCGGCATCCGATACGCGAAGCCCTCGGCCGCATCGACCAGCTGCCCGGCGACCTCACGCGCCTCGGCGAGGAGGCCGCTGCGGAGCATGCCGTGCACCGCCACCGCGGTATCGTGCGCCCACACGCTGCCGCCGTGGTAGCTGAGCGGCCAGAAGCCCGCGGCCCCGAGCGACAGGGTGCGGATGCCGAAACCGCTCGACATCGACGCGCCGAGCAGCAGGTCCGCGCACGCACGCTCCTCATTCGCATCGAGGATCCCGGTGCCGATGAGGTGACCGATGTTGCTGGTGAGCGAGTCCACCGCAGCACCGTGCGCGTCGAGCGCGATGGCGGGGTATCGCCCCTCCGGCGTCGTGACCCAGAACGCATCGCGGAAGCGATCGCGGAGCACCGCGGCCCACTCGCGCAGCTCATCGCCACCGCCTTCGCCGAGGTCATCCAGCAACTGCGCACCGCGCACGGCCGCCTCGTAGGCGTAGGCCTGCACCTCGCACAGGGCGATGGGCCCCTCGGCGAGGCGCCCGTCGCGCCACTGGATCGAGTCTCCCGAGTCCTTCCAGCCCTGATTGGCCAATCCGTGGCCGGTCTCGTCGACGTAGTCCAGGAACCCCGACCCGGTCCCCGAACCGAAGTCCGTGATCCACGTCAGAGCCGCACGGAGGGCAGGAACCAGCTCGCGGACCTCGGCCTCCGGCATGCCGGCATCGCGCGCGTCCGCCAGCAGACACACCCACAGCGGGGTCGCATCGACGGTGCCGTAGTACAGCGGCGGCAGGTGCACCCCCTCGTTCGGCAGGCTGAGGGGCGCGCTGCGCAGCTCATGCAGAATCTTCCCGGGCTGCTCCGCTGTGGCGGGATCCGTCTTCGTCCCCTGCAACCGCGCAAGCACGCGAAGGGTCGAAGCGGCGATCCCCGGATCGGTCGCCAGCGCCAGCCGTGCCGCCCAGAGCGAGTCGCGACCGAACAGTGTGAAGAACCAGGGCGCTCCCGCGGCATAGAACGCGTCTTCGGGATGATCCGGCAGCACGAGACGCAGCGCGGCCAGGTCCCGCGTCGCCTGTTCGACCCATCGCGCCAGCCGCGGGTCGTCGGTCGACGGGACCGCGATCTCTGAGTTCGCGGCCGCCGCTACGACCAGCGTGTCGTCGGTGAGCGTGGCGCTCCACCCGATCTCCACCACGGAACGCGGATCCAGTTCGATGTCCCAGCGCAGCACGATCGTGTCGGCCACCGTGGCTGCGGCCCCCGCCGCCTCCACCACGAACGAACGGTGCCCGTCCGAGGAGCGCACCTCGATACGACCCGGGGTTCCATCGGAGGCGGCGATCGCCTCCGCGTGCCACGGCTCGGTAGCGGCGAGACCTGCCTTCACATCCTGCATCGGTGCGAACTCCGGTGCCACCTCCACCGTGACGGCGACGCTCAGCGGCACATCCCGATGCGAGTGCAGCCCAAGATGCTCGGTCATCACGCCGGCGCTGAGCGCCCGGTGCCGGATCAGACGCACCTTCGGGTCGGCGCCGTCATCATCGAGCCCACGCAGCACGCTGCCGAACTCGACCGTGGCGGCATCGATGATCGAGCGCGAGATGGTTTCGATGCTCGAATCGGCTACGCGGATCCGCACCGAGCGGATGTGGCGGATGTCGCCGTGGTAGATGCCGTCGATCGCGGCGTCACCGATGTCTCCATCGCGTCCCGACCACGCCTGAGTGGGCGCGTGCAGGGCGATGATGGCGTCATCGAGCAGGGGCTGACGGGGTACTGCGGGGGAAGTCATGCGTGCCTCGGAGATCGTGCGGGAAGCGTGAAGGAGCGACGGATCACTCCTTCACCGCCCCCTCGCTGGAGTTCATGATGTGGCGCTGGAAGACGAAGAACATGACGGCCACAGGGATGGTCATGATCAGCGCTGCCGCCAGCTTGATGGGGTATTGACTGCCCTGGCTCAGCTGGCCGCTGGCGAGGGAGGCGACACCCTTGGTGAGGGTGGTGAGCTCGGGGGACTGCGTGGAGACGATGAAGTGACTCAGCTCGTTCCACGAGCCCTGGAAGGACAGGATGATAATGGTGATCAGTGCGGGGCGTGCCATCGGCAGCACCACGGACCAGAACAGGCGGAACGATCCCGCGCCGTCGATGCGCGCCTGCTCCTCAACGGAGACCGGGATGGACTCGAAGAAGTTCTTCATGATGAATACTCCCGCCGCATCCACCAGTAGCGGCAGGATCATGCCGGCGTAGGAGTCGTACATGCCCAGCTGATTGATCACGAGGAACTTCGGGATCAGCAGCACCACCGCGGGCACCGACATCACCGCGACCAGCGCGCCGTACACGATGGCCCGGCCGCGGAACTGCAAGCGGGCGAGGGCGTAGCCGGCGAGCGAGTCGAAGAACACGCGTCCGAGGGTGACGAAGATCGTCACGATCGCGCTGTTGGCGAACCACAGCGGGAAGTCGGAGTTCGCGAACAGCCGCTCGTAGGCGGCCCACGTGAACACCGACGGAACCAGGGACACGGGGTTCTGCGCGGCGTCGCCATCGGTTTTGAACGAGGTCGAGATCTCCACCAGGAACGGGAAGATGTACACCAGCGCCATCAACAGCAGCAGCGCGTAGAGGAGCACCTGACCGACGATCCGCCGCGGTGGCAGGTGTCGCAGTCGGGAGGCGGGCGCGATCGTGACGACAGAGGTGGCGGTCACTTCGATACTCCCGTCGTAGAAGAGGGCCGCACCTGGTAGGCGCGGATGCGGCGCTTCGAGACCGGGCGATCCCGCAGCACCCAGCGCTGCACCAGGGTGAAGATCACGATGATCCCGAACAGGATGAACGCGATCGCGGCACCCTGGCCCCACTCCTGGTTCTTGAAAGCGGCCTGGTAGGAGAGGAACGCGGGCGTCAACGTGGTCTTGCTCGGCGAGCCCTGCGTTCCGGTGTAGATCTGGTCGAACACCTGCCAGCAGCCGATGAGTCCCAGCGTCAGCACCGTGAACAGCGTGGGCCGCAGTTGGGGGAGGGTGATCCGCCAGAAGCGCTGCCAGCCGTTCGCGCCGTCCATCATCGCGGCCTCATCCACGTCGCCGCCGATGTTCTGGAGGCCGGCGAGGAAGAGCAGCATGAACGTTCCGCTCGTGGTGAAGACGGCCATGAGGATGTAGGCGGTCATCGCCACCGACGGCCCCGCCAGCCAGTCCCACCACGTGATGCCGAGGAAGCCGCCGCTGGTGAGGGCCTGCGGTCCCTGTTCCACGCCGAACAGGCGCAGGAAGTTCTGCAGGATGCCGGACGGGTCGTTGAACCAGTTCGGTCCGTTGATTCCGAACCAGGCGAGTACGGCGTTCACGGCACCCGAGGCGTTGAACAGGAACAGCCAGAGCACGGTGATGGCCACCGAGCTGGTGACGGAGGGGAAGTAGAAGGCGGTGCGGAAGAAGCCGCGACCGCGTAGCACAGCGCGGTTGACCAGCACCGCCAGGAAGAGCGAGAGCGCGGTCTGCAGCGGAACGACCAGCAGCACGTACCACGCGTTGTTGCGCAGAGCCGTGCCGAAGTCCTTCGTGGCTAGCCCGCCGTCCGTGGTGATGGCCGCGTAGTTGGCCCCACCGACGAAGCGGACACTGCTCGACAGGGGGCTGCCGCGGCCGCCCCAGTCGGAGACGCTCACCCATACGGCCATGAGCACCGGGACGAGCATGAACACGCCGAGGATGATGATCACCGGTGCGGTGAACAGCCACCCGGCGGCGGCCTCGCCGCGCCGGAGCCCACGGGCTCCAGCACGGCGAGGCGCTGCGGTCGGGGTCGCCATCGTCTTACTTGAGGATGGCCTCGAGGTTCGACTGGGTCGAATCGAGGATCGTCTTCGGCTCGGTGGTCTTCAGGGACTCCAGCTGGGAGTTGAAGTCGCTCACGACATCCGCGGCACCGGCCTCGTTGGGCACGAAGCCTGCGTACTCGGCACCGGCCAGGAACGGCACCAGCTCCGGGTTCGCGGTCTTCCACGCGTCAGCGGCGGACTGGATCGACGGCATCGGGCCGAAGGCCTTCGAGAAGGCCAGCTGGCTGTCCGAGCTGGTCAGGTACTGCACCAGATCGAGGGCAGCCTTCTGGTTGGGGCTGTCAGCCGCCATTCCCCAGCAGTTGGTGAACTGCAGCGTGCCCTTGCCCGCGGGACCTTCCGGCAGCTCGGCCACCTGGTAGTTCACATTCGCGTAGTCGTTGCTCATGGCGCCGGTGATCCAGTTGCCCTCGATCACCATCGCAGCCGACTGCTTGCCGAGCGCCTCGCCGCCCCAGCCGGCTCCGACGTCCTTGGCGAAGGCGAAGGTGCCATCGGCGAGGTGGGTCTTGACGTAGTCGAGCGCGGTGACGTTCGCCTCGTCCGAGGCGATGGCCTTGCCATCCTTCACGAGTCCGCCACCGGCCTCGGCCATGAAGGCGCCGACGCGGGCGTACTCGCCACCGAAGGCGAGGCCGACGTGCTCGGGCGTGGTGAGCTTCTTCGCGACGGCCGCGAGGTCATCCCATGTCTTCGGCAGATCGGCGTCGGTGAGGCCGGCGGCCTTCCAGAGGTCGGTGTTGATCACGAGCTGCAGGGTGGAGAAGTCCTTCGGAGCGCAGTAGAACTGCCCGTCCACCGTGAAGTTCTGAACCAGCGACGGGTAGAAGTCACTCTTGTTGGAGAGCTCGTCGCCGTAGGCCTTCAGCGACCCGTTCTGCGCGAAGCCGGCGATCTGGTCGGTGGACAGGTAGAACAGGTCGGCCGGCTTGCCGCCAGCGAATCCCTGCGACAGCTGCTGACCTAGGTTGCTGGCCACCTGCACGCTCGCCTCGGTGCCGGATTCCTTCGACCACGCGGCCACGGCGTCCGTGACGGCCTTCGTCTCTGCGTCGCCCGACGATCCGATGAGGACGGTGAGGGCACTGTCCGAGCTGGTCAGGCCGCCCTCTGCGCCGGCGGAGGAGCCGGTGTCGCCCGTGGCGTCGTCGCCGGATGAGAATCCGGATCCACAGGCGGTGAGGGTGAGGGCGCTCACCGCGATCAGGGCACCGGCACCGATCAGGGTGCGTGCGTTCTTTGTCATGACTCTCTCCTTCGGGAGCTCAGGTGCAGGATCGATCATTCATCGCCGCGCATGTGCACACGGCCAATTTGAACGATCAAATTCAGGTTGGACAAACAGTAAGCAGACCGGTCCGGTCGTGTCAAGCCCATCCGTGTGGCGCATATGATGTGCAGGCAGGTGCCGGATCGGAGAGGAGGGGCGCGATGGGTCGTGCTCCCACGGTGGAGGATGTCGCTCGCCGTGCGGGTGTGTCACGCCAGACCGTCTCGAACGTCCTCAACTCGCCGGACATCGTTCGCCCCGCCACGCGTGAGCGGGTGGCCGCGGCGATCGAGGAGCTTGGCTACCGCACCCACGCCGCGGCGCGTATGCTCCGCACGCAGCGCAGTTCCACTATCGGCATCCACCTGGACCCGTATGTCGGCGGCGTGTCCGGCGTGGTGCTGGACCGGTTCGTCCACGCACTGGCCGAGCGTGCGAGCGATCGCGGGATGCGGATCCTCGTGTACGCGGCGCGCACGCCGGAGGAGGAGGTTGCCCGGCTCACGGAGATCACCGATGGCGGTGAGATCGACGCCGCCGTGCTCACGGGCACGTTCCGCGGCGACCCGCGTACCTCCTTCCTCGTGTCGCGTCGGCTGCCGTTTGTGGCCTTCGGCCGGCCCTGGGACGACGGTGTGGAGCCCTCGCACCCGTGGGTGGACGTCGACGGCGCCGCGGGCACCCGACAGGCCACCGAGCATGCGCTCACACACGGCGACCGGGTCGCGTTCCTCGGCTGGCCCGAGGGATCGGGAACGGGTGACGATCGCGAACGCGGCTGGCGCGAGGCGATGACGGCTGCGTCCGCCACGGGTCCGCGATGGTGGAGCATCGACGATGTCGCCGCGGCTCGTGAGGCAGCGGCGGCGGGCGTTCACGACGTCGATGCGGTGGTGTGCGCCAGCGATTCACTGGCCATCGGAGCACTGCTCGCGGCGGCATCGGCCGGTCGCGGGAACCTGCCGATCATCGGCTTCGACAACACGCCGGCCGCCGAGGCGCTGGGTTTGTCGAGTGTCGAGCAGCGACCGGAGAAGGTGGCCGGTGCCGTGCTGCGCCTGCTCATGGGACCCGATGGTCGTCACGTGCTGCCGGCGTCCTCGGATCGCCAGCGGGCCACGAAGCTCGTCACTCCGGAGCTCGTGATCCGCGCCCGCTGAGCCCGTCCTGCGCCGGTCGAACTAGGATCGGAGCATGAGCATCCCGACCCCGTACGAGGACCTGCTGCGCGACGTGCTGGAGAACGGCACACACAAGACGGACCGCACCGGAACGGGGACGACGAGCGTTTTCGGACGCCAGTTGCGCTTCGATCTCGCCGATGACGCGTTCCCGCTCATCACCACGAAGCGCGTGCATTTCAAGTCGCTCGCGTTGGAACTGCTCTGGTTCCTGCGCGGCGACTCGAACGCACGATGGCTGCAGGAGCGCGGCGTGCGCATCTGGAACGAATGGGCCGATGAGGATGGGGAACTGGGCCCGGTGTACGGCGTCCAGTGGCGTTCCTGGCCCACCCCCGACGGTGGCCACATCGACCAGATCAGCCAGGTGATCGACCAGCTGAAGAGCAATCCCGACTCGCGTCGCATCATCGTGTCGGCGTGGAACGTCGCGGAGATCGAGAACATGGCGCTGCCGCCGTGCCACGCCTTCTTCCAGTTCTATGTCGCGGACGGACGCCTCTCGTGCCAGCTCTATCAGCGCTCCGCAGACATGTTCCTCGGGGTCCCCTTCAACATCGCCTCCTATGCCTTGCTGACGCGGATGATCGCCCAGCAGACGGGGCTCGAGGCGGGGGAGTTCGTGTGGACCGGTGGCGACTGCCACATCTATGACAACCACCTCGAGCAGGTGCGCACGCAGCTGGAACGCGAGCCCTATCCGTCACCGACGCTGACCTTCACGCGCACCCCGGACAGCATCTTCGACTACGAGTTCGAGGACTTCGCGGTGCACGACTACCAGCACCACCCGCAGATCAGTGCGCCGGTGGCGGTGTGAGGTGGCCCGCATCGGACTGATCTGGGCGCAGACCGTCGATGGCGTCATCGGACGCGACGGTGATATGCCCTGGCGCGCGCCGGAGGACATGGCGTACTTCAAGCGCACCACGGTGGGCCACCCGGTGATCATGGGACGGCGCACCTGGCAGTCGATTCCGCCGCGCTTCCGCCCGTTCTCGGATCGCACCAACATCGTGCTGACCCACGACGACGCGCTTGCTGCCGACGTGCGGGCGGCGGGCGGGCTGGTCGCCACCGACGTCCACGAAGCGCTCGCTCTCGCCGGTGACGCGGACGGGAGCGAGGAGATCTGGGTGGTGGGCGGCGGGTCCGTCTACGAGCAGTTTCTCCCCGAAGCCGACCAGGTGCTGGTCACCGTGCTGGACCTGGACATCCCGGACGGTGACACGCATGCTCCGCAGCTCCCGTCGGAGTTCGAGCTCACGGCGGCATCGCCGGGTGTTCCCGATTTCGCGCCGTCCGATCGCGGCCCCGCGTATCGCTTCGAGACCTGGACCCGCCGGGCCTGATCAGCCGAACAGCTGAACCGCTGCGTGCGCGACCGCGAAGATCGTGACGCCGGCGAGTGCGCCCACGACGGTGCCGTTGAGGCGGATGTACTGCAGGTCGCGGCCCACCATCAGCTCGATCTTCTCCGTCGTCTCGCTGGCGTCCCACCGTTCCACGGTGTCGGTGATGATGCTGGCGATGTCGTGGCGATAGCGGTCCACGAGGAAGACGGCGGCGTTGGTGACCCAGCCGTCCACGCGGCGCTGCAGCGATGCGTCGTCCGCGAGGCGAGCGCCGATGTCGGCGAGGGCCGCGTTGATGCGGGCGCGCAGGGCGCTGTCCTCGTCCTCCAGAGCGGTGATGAGCCCGGTCTTGACCGTCTGCCAGGCGTCGCTCGCCAGCTGCCGCACCTTGGGGCTGTCGAACACGCCGCTCTTGGCCCCCTCGAGCTTGGCGCGTGTCGTCGGGTCGTGCTGCAGATTGTCGGCGAGGCGGGCGAGATAGCCGTCGATCGCGTGCCGCGCGGGGTGGTTCGGGTCCTCGCGGACCGCGTCGACGAACTTCACCGCCTCGTTGTACGCAGTGTCGTCGACGAAGCGGTGGGCGAGCTTCGGCACCCAGCCGGGCAGACGACGGGAGATGAGCCCCTGGAAGGCGGCATGATTGCTGCTCAGCCAGTTCGCGATCGTGTCGGCGGCGAGGTCGACGGCGGGGCGCTGGGCGTCGGTCTCGACGATGCGGCCGAGCCAGGTCCCGGCCGGGGTCGCCCAGTCCTGGTCGATGAGGTGGCGGCGAGCGAGATCGCTGATGAGATCCTGAACGTCGTCATCGCTCAGCGCCCGGAGGATTCCCGCCGCGGCGGTGGACAGTTCACTGCCGACGCGCTGGGCATTCGGCTCCTCGCGCAGCCAGGCCCCCAGCCGCGCTGCGATCGGGGTGGTGTCCAGCTTCTGGCGCACGACGTCGCCGGCGAGGAAGTTGGTCTCCACGAATTCGCCCAGCGTGCGCCCGATCTCATCTTTGCGGTTGGGGATGATCGCGGTGTGGGGGATGGGCAGCCCCATCGGACGACGGAACAGCGCTGTGACGGCGAACCAGTCGGCGAGCGCGCCCACCATGCCTCCCTCGCCCGCCGCGCGAAGGTAGCCCCACGCGGGATAACGCTCCTGCAGCACGAAGCCGATGCAGAACAGGACGGCCATCGCGATCAGCGCTCCGAGGGCGATGGTCTTCATCCGGGAGAGGGCACGGCGTCGCTCCTGGTCGGCCGGAGAGAGCAGTTCGATGGGTGTGCGCGCCATGGCCACATCCTCGCATCGCTCGGGACGGTCGGGGCGGTGCGCCTCGGCGGTACGCTGAAGACGTGATCGAGGACATCAAGAAGCGCGCACTGCACCGCACCGCCATCCTGGAGGGTCAGCTGCGCGGCGTCGCGAAGATGATCGACAACGAGGAGTACTGCATGGACATCATCACGCAGTCCCGTGCGATCCAGCGCTCCCTGGAATCCCTCAATCGCCTGCTGCTGGAGAATCACCTCCGCACCCACGTCAGCCACATGATGGAATCCGGCGGCGACGAGCGCGAGCAGGCCATCGAGGAGATGCTCAAAGCCTTCGAAGTCACCGGCAAGTAGCGACCCGCCGCGGGCTCAGATTCCGCGCCGCGAGACGGCGGCCCCACACTCACGAGGGACGTCGCGACGTTCCGTGAACGTGCCGGCCGGCTCGCGTGTCAGCGGTTGCGGCGGAACCAGCCCCGCGATGACGTGGGCGGAGGCGGCACTTCCGTGGTGCGCTGCGCGCGCCGGTCTCGCCACGCCTGAACCTCGGTGTCGACGTCCCGCAACGCCGTGACAACGGGCGGCCCACCCAACAGCTGCAGGCGCGCGTGCTTCACGCGACGGTTGAAGTCCTCGACCGCCTCCCGGACGTCTGATTCGCGGGTGAGGGCGTCCATGCGCTCCTCGAACTCGCGATCCTCGACGCGCAGCGTGAGGGCGGCGGGACCGAGCCCGCGGAGGTCTTCCGTCTGGATCTTGCGGCGGATCCACCAGTCGGGATCGTGATGGGTGCCCAGGCCCTCGATGGGCTTCCCGGCCCCCGGCAGATCGTCGAACGCACCTTCGCGAATCGCTCGCTGGATCGCGGTCTCCACATACGCCGCGCGGTCCGCCGCCGTCCACGTCCGCTGCGCCTCGGAACCCTGTGATCCGTGACGCTGCCCGTTCGCCGGTCCTGCCGCCTTTTCGTCGCCGTCCCGTTCAGCGTTGCCGTCGATCGGCCCGTCGCCCTTCGCTGCCTGCGCCGCCCGGTACTCCGCCGCGGCATCTCGAGGATCGTTCGTCATCGTCTTACCTCCTGCCCGGATTCGGCGTTCCACATATCCCGCGAGACTTCCATCTGTGGGTGAGAATCACCGCAACGCGTCGATTGTCGCCCACAGACGGAAGTCTCGCGGGTCATGGTTCCACGGGGCCGAGGAGGGCGGACGCGGCGGTCGCGTGGGCGGATTCGGGGTCGGAGGGGTGGAACATCCCCGCCAGCACGTCGCGGTAGAGGCGCGAGAGCTCGTTGCGGGTGAAGAAGCTGGATCCACCGGCAACGAGCATCGCGTTGTCCACCACCTCCTTGGCCATGACCACGGCCCGATGCTTCACGCCGGAGAGCATGGCGAACCAGCGCGCTCCGTTGTCCACGAGCTCATCGACATCGTGAGCGATCGCGGCGATCTGCGGCGGCAGTGCGTCATAGGCGAGAGCCATCTCCGCGATGCGCCAGCGGATGTCCGGGTCCTGGGCGTACGACTTCCCGGTCTTCTTGGAGCGACGCTTTCCGGCGGTCTCCACCGCGAGCTCGATGGCCCGATGAGCGATGCCGGTGTACACCGACGCGAGCAGCACCTCGAACACGCTGAAGATCCCGAACACGATCGGATCCGGGTTCGGCCCGGGCGCCACGATCCGCGCGACCCGGTCGGCCGGGGCGATCGCGCCGTGCAGCTCGGTGGTGCGCGACTGCGAGCCTCGCATCCCCAGGGTGTCCCAATCGTCGCGGGTGACGACCTGCTCCGATCGAGGCACGAAGGCGTAGATCAGCTTCGGGTTCTCGGGGTCGGATTCGTCGAGCCCGTGCAGGCCCAACTGATCCCACACGGGGCCGAGCGACGTGAAGATCTTCGTGCCCGTGAACGCATATCCACCGTCGAGTTGCGGCACTGCGGCGGTGTCGGAGCCGAAGAGCACGAGGTCGTTGCCCGCCTCGCTGATCCCGAACGCGAACACGTCACCGCGCGCGGCTCCTTCCTGCACGAACGACAGCGCGTCGACACCGCGATCGCGCATCACCTTCGCGACCCCGGTCCACACCAGGTGCATGTTGATGGAGAGCGCGGTCGCGGGTGCGGCGCCGGCAAGGCGCTGCTGCAGCACGGCGGCCTGCTCCAGCGACAGCCCGGACCCACCGCGATCGGCGGGCACCAGAATCTTCAGGTATCCGACCTTGCGCAACTCGTCGAGGTCTTGCTGCGGAAACACGTTGTCGGCATCCACCTGAGCCGCGCGCGACCGGATGCGCTCCAGAAGATCGTCGGGAAGGTACTCGGCAGGATCGAACACGCTCATGCCTCCATTCTGTCCCCGCCCGCTCCGTGCGGGATGTATGTCTCGAAAGGCACTTCAGGCGCCGACTGCCTTCCGACTGAGCCTGTCATTCTCGGCACGCATCTGATCGATGAGAACCGTGGCGCGGTGCCGCAGGGGGAGCTGGCCCGGCCTCCTCGATGATCACTCCCGGAGATGGGTCTCACTGAGTTGCAGCCGATCTGAGAGAATGAGGGCATGGAAACCGCCGTGGTTCTCGATGCTGAGGCGATCCGGCGCGCCTGCGAGCGCTATGGTGTTGCGCGGCTCCGTGTCTTCGGCTCGGTGCTCACCGACCAGTTCAACCCCCAAACGAGCGATATCGATTTCCTCGTGACTTTTCAGCCGGAGCGGGAGAACCTCTTTCACGACTACTTCGATCTGAAGTTCGAGTTGGAACGGATCGTCGGCCGGGGAGTCGATCTCGTCGTGGAGCGTTCGGTGAGGAACCCCTTTTTCAAGGCGGCTGCATTCGGGAGTGCGCAGGAACTGTATGCGGCCTGAGGCAGGTGCGCATCTCTGGGACGCGGCCGACGCGGCCAGGCTTGTCGACGAATTCACCCGTGGCAGGAGTGAGGTCGACTTCATCTCAGACCTCATCGTCCGCTCAGCGGTGGAGCGTCAGCTGGAGATTCTCGGCGAAGCGCTGAACCGACTCCGCCGGGATGACGCGGACACGGGGGCTCGAGTACCAGGCCTCGACAGGATCGTCGGAATGCGGAACATTCTTGCTCACGAGTATGGCGACATCGACTATGAGATCGTTTGGCGCGCGGCGACGACCAGTGTCCCAGCTCTGATCCCGGTCCTGGACGAGCTCGTCGATGAGGCTCGACGCGGTGCGGGACTATAGCGGCACTGCATCGAGCCTCATCGACGGCGGATCAGGGCCATTGACGCGTCACGAACCCGGCGTCAGAACAACGTGGGGTCCACGGCGATCACGAGCTTGCCTCGGACGTGGCCCTCGCGAAGTCGCTCCACGGCGGTAGCGGTGTCCTCCAGCGGATATGCTCCGGCGATCTCGATACGCAGCGTCCCGTCTGCGATGCGGCGCTGGATGTCGGTGAGCGCGTCCGGGCGAGCGTTGCCTCCGCCCGTGGCGATCACGCCCGCGGGGAGTGACGCTCCGCCCGCGGCGATCGCCGTGATCCGGGTGGGGGAGACGCCCAGCTCGATCGCGGCCTCGACGGCCTCGGTGCCCTGAAGATCGGTCGCGGCCGTCACCGGTCGATCCGTGGCCTCGCGCACGCGGTCTGCGAGGCCGGGGCCGTACGTGACGGGAATCGCACCGAGCTCGCGCAGGAAGTCGTGATTGCGCTCCGATGCCGTGGCGATGACCTGCGCTCCCGTTGCGGCGGCCAGCTGCACCGCGATGACACCGACACCTCCGGCCGCTCCACCGATCAAGACGGCGTCGTCGGCGGTGAGATCAAGCGCGTCCACGGCGGCGGCCGCGGTGCGTCCGGCGATGTCCAGTGTTGCGGCCACGTCGAGGCTGACCTCGTCAGGCACCGCGACGATCTTCGTCACGGGCGTCACGGTGTACTCCGCGATCGCACGTCCACGGGCGGCACCGAGCACGCGGTCACCGACGCTCCAGGACTCCACGCCCTCACCGATCGCGTCGATCACACCGGCGAAGTCGCTGCCGTATCCGCCCGGGATGCTCACACGAAACGCCTGCGCCATCTGTTCGTATGCCGCCAGCTTCCAGTCCACGGGGTTGAGTCCGGCGGCCGCGACGCGCACGCGGACCTCTCCCGGCCCGGGAACCGGGATGTCCGCATCCACGATCTCGATGTTCTCCGGCCCGCCGAACGCGGTCTGCCACACGGTGCGATTGCTCATGCAGCGGGCAACGCGGGATCAGCCGCGGGCTATTCCCGCCGTGTCTTCGCGTGTCAGGAGACGGTCTGGATCGGTGCCGTGTCGGGAATCGGCGCGGCGTCGCGATGACGCAGATCCGGGAATCCGCGGACGAAAACGGTGGAGACCACGGTTCCCACCAGGGCGAGCCCGGCGGCCGCGATGTATGCCCCGGCCGGTCCGATGCCGTCGATGAGGAAGCCGGCGAGGGCTGATCCTGCCGCACCGCCGATGAGCTGGCCGGTGGCCACCCAGCCGAACGCCTCGGCCGTGTCGCTGAACTTCACACTGGCGGTCGTCATCGCGAACAGCACCGCAAGCGCCGGCGCCACACCGATGCCCGCGAGCGTGAGCGCCGTGCCGATCGCCCAGGGCTCACCCGCCCATTCGGGGTTCACGAAGAAGGGGATGACGGCAAGGCCCACGGTGACGATGAGGAGCCGGCGAGCCATCGCCCAGCGGCTGATCGGGATGGCGCCCGACACAAGTCCGCCGGCGAGCGAACCCACCGAGAAGACCGCCAGCACGAGGCCGGCTTCGACGCCTCCGTGTCCGAAGGTCGCGATCACACCCGCCTCCACCGCGGTGCAGGCCCCGATCAGGAGGAAGCCCACCAGCGTGGCGAGGAGGACGGCGGGCTTGCTGAGCACCTTGCCGAAGCTGCGCCGGCTCTGTGGGATGCGCACCCGTCCGACTTCCGGCAGTACCAGGAACCAGGTGCCGCCACCCACCAGGATCGCCACGATCGTGAAGAGACCGACGATGGTGTTGATCTGCGTGCTCACCAGCGTGATGAGCACCGGAGCGATGATCCAGATGATCTCCTGCAGCGAGGCGTCCAGGGAGAACAACGGTGTGAGCTGGCGGGAGTTGACCATCTTCGGGTAGATGGTGCGCACGGCCGACTGGATCGGCGGAGTCGACAGACCCGCGATGAAGCCCAGCACCATGTAGATGAACACGATCGGCGGGAACACACCACCGTCACCGCGCACGACCGCTTCCGGCACGACGAGGTGCAGCGTGGTGATCGCGATGAGAGCCGCTGCGCACACGCCGATCATGGTGCCGATGACCGGGCGACTGCCCCAGCGGCCCATCCAGCGGCTCGCGACGGGGCCGGCGATGGCCTGGCCGACAGACGTGGCGGCCAGCACGAGACCGGCGGCGGCGTAGTAGCCGGTGATCTGCTCGACGTGCATGAGGATGGCCAGGCTCGTCATCCCGTTGGGGAAGCGCGCGACGAGCTGAGCGATGATGATGCGCGCGACGCCTGGCGTGCGCAGCAGATCCTTGTACCCGGCCACGAGAGTCCAGATTACCGTTCGGCGAGGCGTTCTGGAGGGGCGCGGGCACCACGTACGGCGCGTCGAACACGACACGCCGCGACACGCCGAGATCGGATCTGTCCACCGGATTCCAATGTCGGAGGCCCGGCGTAACGTCCACCCTGTGGAAGGACGAGGCCGTGACGTCCGACACCCCGGCTTTCACGCGGGTTTCAGGCTCCCAGATTCGTTCGCCGGTTGTGGATGAAAACGTGGACAACCTGTGTTGAACCCTGTGGAGGACGGTGGATAACTACACGAATGTAACTACTACCTCTTGTGGTCACTTCCAATGTCGACACCTATATGTAGTATTGGAGCTCCGGCACTGGTTGCCGGCCACACACCAAGATCATCAGAGGGGAAAGACGGTCAAAATGTCTGTAACGGTCTACACGAAGCCCTCCTGCGTCCAGTGCAACGCGACCTACCGCGCACTCGACTCCAAGGGCATCGAGTACGAAGTCCTCGATGTCACGCAGGACGCTGACGCTCTCGAGCAGGTCAAGGCTCTGGGGTACATGCAGGCTCCGGTCGTGATCACCGAGGGTGACCACTGGTCGGGCTTCCGCCCCGACAAGATCGACGAGCTCGCCGCCCGCCTCGCCTGATCGGATCGGCGCATGTCGGTCCTGCTGGCTCCACAGGCGCCGGGTCTCGGCACGACGCCTTCCCGCCCCTCGGCGGACGCACCGCTGCTGGTCTACTTCTCCAGCGTGTCCGGCAACACGGCACGTTTCATCGAGAAGCTGGGCATGCGGGCTGTTCGGATCCCGCTGTACCGAGCCGATGAGCCGCTCATCGTCGAAGAACCCTACGTGCTCGTCACCCCCACCTACGGCGGAGGTGACGGGCACGGTGCGGTCCCCAAGCAGGTGATCCGGTTCCTCAACGATGCGCGCAACCGGTCCCTGATCCGCGGTGTCATCGCCGCGGGCAACACCAATTTCGGTGAGGCGTACTGCCTCGCCGGCGACATCATCTCCCGCAAGTGCCACGTGCCGCATTTGTATCGAGTGGAACTCTTCGGCACGCCGGATGACGTGGCTCAGGTGAGCGACGGATTGGAACGATGGTGGAAGCAGCAGTGACCGAGGTCAGCGACTTCAAGGCGAACCCCGCGTACGAGGGTATGGACTACCACTCGCTGAACGCGATGCTCAACCTGTACGACGCGAACGGCAAGATCCAGTTCGACGCCGACCGCCGCGCTGCGCGCGAGTACTTCCTGCAGCACGTCAACCAGAACACCGTGTTCTTCCACTCGCTCAAGGAGCGCCTGGACTACCTGGTGGAGAAGGAGTACTACGAGCCGGCCGTGCTCGAGAAGTACTCGCTGGAGTTCATCCAGAAGCTCAACGACCGCGCGTACGCGGCCAAGTTCCGCTTTGAGACCTTCCTCGGCGCGTTCAAGTACTACACCAGCTACACGCTGAAGACCTTCGATGGCAAGCGCTACCTGGAGCGCTTCGAGGACCGTGTCGTGATGAGCGCGCTCGCGCTCGCGGACGGCGATGAGAAGGTCGCCGAGCAGATCGTCGACGAGATCATCTCGGGTCGCTTCCAGCCGGCCACCCCTACGTTCCTCAACGCCGGCAAGGCGCAGCGCGGCGAGCTCGTCAGCTGCTTCCTGCTGCGCATCGAAGACAACATGGAGTCCATCTCCCGCGGCATCAACTCCGCGCTGCAGCTCTCCAAGCGCGGCGGTGGCGTGGCTCTGCTGCTGTCGAACATCCGCGAGTCGGGTGCTCCCATCAAGCAGATCGAGAACCAGTCTTCGGGCATCATCCCCGTGATGAAGCTCCTCGAAGACAGCTTCAGCTACGCCAACCAGCTCGGTGCGCGTCAGGGTGCTGGTGCCGTCTACCTGTCGGCGCACCACCCGGACATCATGAAGTTCCTCGACACCAAGCGCGAGAACGCCGACGAGAAGATCCGCATCAAGACGCTCTCGCTGGGTGTCGTGGTCCCCGACATCACCTTCGAGCTCGCCAAGAAGGGCGAGGACATGTACCTGTTCTCGCCCTACGACGTCGAGCGCGTGTACGGCGTCCCGTTCGGTGACATCTCGGTGACCGAGAAGTACCACGAGATGGTGGACGACCCGCGCATCAAGAAGACGAAGATCAACGCACGCGAGTTCTTCCAGACTCTCGCGGAGATCCAGTTCGAGTCGGGCTACCCGTACATCATGTTCGAGGACACGGTGAACAAGGCCAACCCCATCAAGGGCCGGATCAACATGAGCAACCTCTGCTCGGAGATCCTGCAGGTCAACACCCCCACCACGTACAACACCGACCTGTCGTACGACGTGATCGGCAAGGACATCTCCTGCAACCTGGGTTCGATGAACATCGCCCTGGCGATGGACGGCAAGAACCTGGCCGGCACCGTGGACACCGCCATTCGCGCGCTGACCGCCGTCTCCAACCAGAGCCACATCGCCTCGGTGCGCTCCGTGGAGGACGGCAACGACCGTTCGCACGCCATCGGCCTCGGCCAGATGAACCTGCACGGCTTCCTGGCTCGTGAGCACGTCTACTACGGCTCGCCGGAGTCGATCGAGTTCACCGACGTCTACTTCGCGACGATCCTGTTCCACGCGCTCACTGCATCGAACAAGATCGCCATCGAGCGCGGCGAGCACTTCGACGGCTTCGAGGACTCCACGTACGCGTCGGGCACGTTCTTCGACCAGTACCTGGAGAACGACTTCCTGCCCACCAGCGAGAAGGTCGCCTCCCTGTTCGCGGGGCACCAGCTGCCCACCCGCGAGGACTGGGCCGCGCTGAAGGAGTCCGTCCAGAAGCACGGCATCTACAACCAGAACCTGCAGGCCGTCCCGCCGACCGGATCGATCTCGTACATCAACAACTCGACGAGCTCGATCCACCCGATCGCGTCGAAGATCGAGATCCGCAAGGAAGGCAAGCTGGGTCGCGTCTACTACCCGGCGCCGTTCATGACGAACGACAACCTGGACTACTACCAGGACGCCTACGAGATCGGCTACGAGAAGGTCATCGACGTGTACGCGGCGGCCACCCGCCACGTGGACCAGGGACTGTCGCTGACGCTGTTCTTCAAGGACACCGCCACCACGCGCGACATCAACCGTGCCCAGATCTACGCGTGGAAGAAGGGGATCAAGACGATCTACTACATCCGCCTGCGTCAGATGGCACTCGAGGGCACCGAGGTCGAGGGCTGCGTCAGCTGCATGCTGTGACGCCCCGGATCCTCGCCCATCACCGCTGAATCACCCAGAGAAGAAGAGATGACTCCCGACAAGCTGAAGCTGGTCTCCACGGTCCAGGCCATCAACTGGAACCGCATCGAGGACGAGAAGGACGTCGAGGTGTGGAACCGCCTCGTCAACAACTTCTGGCTGCCCGAGAAGGTGCCGCTGTCGAACGACATCCAGTCGTGGAACACGCTGACGCCGGATGAGCAGCTGCTGACGATGCGCGTGTTCACGGGTCTGACGCTGCTGGACACCATCCAGGGCACGGTCGGCGCGGTGTCGTTGATCCCCGACGCCATCACCCCGCACGAGGAGGCGGTGTACACCAACATCGCGTTCATGGAGTCGGTGCACGCGAAGAGCTACTCGTCCATCTTCTCGACGCTCGCGTCGACGAAGGAGATCGACGAGGCCTTCCGCTGGTCCACGGAGAACCCGAACCTTCAGAAGAAGGCTCAGATCATCATGGACTACTACCAGGGCGACGACCCGCTCAAGCGCAAGGTGGCCTCCACGCTGCTGGAGTCGTTCCTCTTCTACTCGGGCTTCTACCTGCCGATCTACTGGTCGTCCAAGGCGAAGCTCACCAACACGGCCGACCTCATCCGCCTCATCATCCGTGACGAGGCCGTGCACGGCTACTACATCGGCTACAAGTTCCAGAAGGGTCTCGAGAAGGAGACCGAGGAGCGTCGTCAGGAGCTGAAGGACTACACCTTCAACCTGCTGTTCGAGCTCTACGACAACGAGGTGCAGTACACGCAGGACCTCTACGACGGCGTCGGACTGACCGAGGACGTCAAGAAGTTCTTGCACTACAACGCCAACAAGGCGCTGATGAACCTCGGCTACGAGCCGATGTTCCCCTCGACTGTCACCAACGTGAACCCGGCGATCCTGTCGGCCCTGTCGCCGAACGCGGACGAGAACCACGACTTCTTCAGCGGTTCGGGTTCGTCCTACGTCATCGGCAAGGCCGTGGCCACGGAAGACGACGACTGGGACTTCTGAGTCACAGTTCTCT
Source organism: Microbacterium gorillae (assembly GCF_050990725.1). Taxonomy (GTDB): domain Bacteria; phylum Actinomycetota; class Actinomycetes; order Actinomycetales; family Microbacteriaceae; genus Microbacterium; species Microbacterium gorillae_A. The sequence continues at coordinate 3,237,718 of NZ_CP158844.1, read as the reverse complement.
TTGGCGCAAGAAGCGAAGGGAGGCTCGAGTTTGCAGGGTGCTGCAGTCTCGGGCCTCTCCGGTTTTGTACCTCTTGCTCCGCGAGCTGGATGCAGCACCGCACTTCCAGCGGCGGCGTGCCGCGCAGTACCAGTCGGACTGTAATCTCGCGCAACGCGGATCGTCGGTCAATCGCACGGCGACCGCTCTTCTTATCTGGCATGCTGACTCGTATGACGGCACTCAACTTCTTCAAACGTCTGAAAGACGCGATGGACAGACAGGCCGAAGATGTCTGGGAGATGGTTCAGTACTCGAGAGATCAGGGATACCGCCTACGCCTCGGCGAAGTCACCACGACTGAGTTGAACTTCTTCCGGCTCAGGGACTTTTGGTCGCAGCGCGTATACATTGACATCAACGAACCAGAGGAAAATGCCACTGGTGCAGACTGGGAGTGGGTTATAGGCCACGACGACAAATGGCTGCAGATCCGTGTCCAGGCAAAAATGATGAACGCTAGCGGGAGTTTCGACCAACTTGGGCATCCCCGCTCAAGCGGCGATCAGATGAGAAAACTGCTCAATCCACCGAGTGATACGGTGTCCTGCAGATGGATGCCTCTTTATGTATTCTATGCGGCAGAGCCGGCCGCGAAGGTTGCAAGTCTTCTGCGGCATGAAGGATGTAGCGCGCAACTGGCTCGCGTGGTTAGCGAGAACTACAACCGGGGGCGGCCTCCACGTAAGAATGCGCGAAAGCGGGCGATCGATCACTTGCATGTGCCAAAGTCGGCGCCCCACGTGCCTACGAGTATCCCGTGGTCGGGAATCTTCGACGGCCTGATTACGCGGCTTGAGAGCGAATCGTTGGTGGATATTGTTGATAGTTTGGCAAACAGGCGATTCCCTGCCAATGCATCCAGAATCGATGACTTCTGGGATGTGAGGATCGATGATGGCCTGTGTGGGGGTGAACTTCCCGGCTATCTGCAGAAGATTGTCGATGCTCGCAATGACAGGGACTTCGCCTCATCACAGTTAGCGACCTTGGGAATTAGCGTCTCACCCCAGCGAGGGTCCATCACAGCCGAGGCGAAGCTGCGCGCCGACAGAGATCTTTTGGAGAACAGGCCTTCTCGAGAGATGGTTGAGAATTGGACTATCGGTACCACGGACGAAGCAGAAGCGGCGCCGATCCCCAGGATCACCATGGAGCTTGGAGAAGCAAGTGCAATGGCCCTGCCGAGCTTTGTTTCCATTATCGATGTTAATCGATTGCCTGAGATCGGTGAGCACGTTGGGCGCGGCCCTTCCTGACATTCACGAGCGAGCGCAGTGAGCCCATCCCGGGTGCGCTGTCCATATGCTCTCCCGCACATACAAACATGAGCGGCCTGCGGCCGCGAACAGTTGGGCAGCGTCAAGGGCATGCGGCAGTCAACGCCTGTGCGCTGTACGGTCGAAGCATGGTGCTCACCCTCGAATCGGTGATGTTGCGCGGCACGCAACCCGCCCGTGCGGCGGCGTTCTGGTCCGCACTCTTGGAGCGCGAACCGCAGGAGGACGCGGATGGGATCCTCCTTCCCGGGTCGCCGACTCAGATCGGGGTCCGCTTCGCCCCGGGGGCCGCACACTCGCCACTCAAGAACCGCGTGCACCTCCACCTGAGTCGCGCGGAGCGGACCCAGCGCCAGACGATCGAGGCCGCACAGCAGGCCGGAGGCCGACTGCTGGGCAGCGGCAACGTGCCCGCGGGCAGCTATGCGGTGATGGAGGATCCGGCCGGCGACGAGTTCTGCGTCATCGAAGACAACAATTCGTACCTTGCCGGCTGTGGTCCGCTCGGCGAGGCGACCTGCGAGGGCACGCGTGCCTCCGGGCTGTTCTGGTCCGCAGCGCTCGGATGGCCGCTGGTCTGGGACGAGGGGGAGGAGACAGCCATCCAGTCACTGGCCGGCGGCACGAAGCTGGCGTGGAGCGGGGACCGCGTCGACCCCGCGCGCGATCCATCACGCCAGGCGTTCGTGCTTGTCTGCGAGCCCGACGACCTCGCCACAGAACTCGAGCGTCTCACATCGCTCGGTGCTCGAGTCACGGGCACCAGCGCGGCGGGGACCACGATCCTCGAAGACCCGGAGGGCGTCGAGTTCCTCCTGCGCTCTATGATCAGCACGTGAGCCACCGCGTCTTCTCCTACGGCACGCTTCGTCTTCCCGAGGTGCAGCGGGCGCTGTACGGACGCGAAGTGCCGACCGTCGCCGACGAGCTTCCCGGCTACGCCCTCGAATGGGTGCAGATCACCGACCCGGACGTGATCGCGAAAAGCGGGTTGGATCGCCACCCGATTCTCCGACGCGGCGGAGACGGACCCGCTGTCGCTGGCGCATACCTGGAGCTGACGGACGACGATCTCGCCGCGACCGACGACTACGAAGTCGACGACTACGTGCGCGTTCTCGTGACGCTCGCGTCCGGGGCGAGCGCGTGGGCGTACGTCGCCAGCGCTGACGCGCACCGCTGAGCCGCCCGACCTCGACACGATGAGGCGGACGCCGATTCCGACCTGAGCCCCGACGTCGGGAGCGCTTGGGTCGAATACCCGGCAATCCGCCGGGAAGGCACCGATGATCCGCCTCGAAGCAACCCGACGGGTGCAGAATTCGCCGAAAACGTGCCCTACGCTCGGGCCATGGAGTTCGACTTACCCCTGTCCCCAGATCTCATCGCCGTCTTCCTGGCCCTGTTTCTGCTGGAGGTGGTGCTCGGTGTCGACAATGTGATCTTCATCTCCATCCTCGCGGGCAAGCTCCCGCAGCATCAGCAGGCGCGGGCTCGCAAACTCGGTCTGACGCTCGCCATGCTGATGCGCATCGTGCTCATCTTCTTCGCGGGCTGGATCATCACCCTCACCAACGACCTGTTCCACATCGGAACCCTCGGCTTCTCGGTGAAGGACCTGATCCTCATCGCCGGTGGTCTCTTCCTGCTGTTCAAGGCGGTGCAGGAGATCCACCACAAGCTGGAGGGCGATGACACCGAGGTCCAGGGCCCCGGCGTCGTCGCGACCACCTTTGGCGCCGTCATCGTCCAGATCCTGGCGCTCGACCTGGTGTTCTCGCTCGACTCGGTGATCACCGCCGTTGGCATGACCGCCAACATGATCGTCATCATCGCCGCTGTGCTCATCTCGTTCAGCATCATGCTGTTCGCGTCCGGCGCCATCTTCGCCTTCGTGAACCGTCACCCCACCGTGAAGATGCTCGCGCTGTCGTTCCTGCTGCTGATCGCCGTCTTCCTGATCGCCGAGGGGTTCGGAATCAAGATCGACAAGGCGCTCATCTACGGGCCGATGGCCTTCGCGATTCTTGTGGAGACGCTGAATCTCGCCGCACGGGCGCGCGCCGACAAGCGTCGCGCGTCACGTGCCGTGGACGCGCCGACGACCAGCGACCGATCCAGCCTCGAAGCCGAGTCCGACGGCGCGCTGTCCTGACTCACCCTCCGAGCGGGAGCCCGAGCCAGCGCTTCCGCTCGGAGCCGGAGGACTACTCGAGTTGCGCCGCGAGGCCAGCCGCATCCTGCTGGATCCAGTACTCCACGATGCGTCCGTCGGCGACGCGATACACCGCGCTTCCGACGGTCTCGATCGGCTTCCCCGTGGGCGGATGACCGTCGATCTCGCCGACGTGGTGGCCGCGCTGCGTCCATCGCGCATACGCCCGATCGCCGTCGACGAGAAGCTCCTCCACCGTGAAGGTGAAGTCACCGAACATCTCGATCATCTCCTCGACGTGCTCGGCGTAGTTCGCGGGTGAGCGCTCGAGAACCTCGCGCGCTCCGGCGCGCACCTGGTGGGCCAGCACGACGGGCGCGAGGAAATCCCACGCGGCCTCTGGCGAGCGACCGCTGCGCACCTGATCCAGAAAGGCGCGAACGGTGTCCTCGGTGCTGCGGGTCATGCCTTCAGGCTAGCGACGCGAATGAGGCACAGTGTCATCGGCGACGACGTAGTTGTACAGGTCGTTGTTGCGGGTGTCGGTCATCGCACCACGCAGGAAGAGCGGCAGCATCGCATCGCGCACGGCCCGGGCGAAGCGGGACCGCGGTACCCGCTTGTTGCGGTTGATCGAAGCCGCGTAGGCCACGACCTTCTCCGCCCGCGGCTGTCGACGCTGCTGGAATCGAGAGAACGCGTCCTCGAACGATCCCGACCGCAGGCACTGCGCGAGAGTCGCCGCATCCTCCAGCGCCAGCGACGCGCCCTGCCCGGCGCTGGGGGAGGTGGCGTGCACGGCATCGCCGAGGGCGACCACGCGGCCGCGGTGCCACGACGGGACGTGCGTCAGCTCGTAGACCCCGTACGCACCGACCGCGCCGACCACCGCGTCGAGAATCTGCGGCACGGGATACGGATCGTTCCGGTGCGCTTCGCGCAGTTCCGCCAGGAGTTCGTCGCGCGGCCAGGTTCGGAGGGCTTCGCGATCGATCTCCGCGTGCGTGGGGTTCGCGAACCAGTACACGGTGCCGTCTTCGCGCACGAGGTAGCCGAAGAATCCGCGCTCACCGAACACCATGGCCTGTGTCTCGGGCGTCGGTTCCAGCCCCTCGACTCGTGCGAACCCGCCGACGCTGAGCAGGCCCGCATATCGCGGCTCCGGAGCCTGTGGATCGATCCAGCGACGGGTGACGGAGCCGACGCCGTCGCAGCCGATGAGGATGTCGCCGACGGCGGACGTGCCGTCCGTGAAGTGCGCCGTCACGGAGGTCGGGCCCTCCTCGATTCGATCGAGTCGAGCGCCCCAGCGGGTGGGGATCTGCGCTGCTTCTGCGGCCTCGCGCAACACGAGGTTCAACCATTCGCGCCGTACCACGGCGCTCCCGCGCTCCGGCTCGCCCGCCGGTCCGTTCGGCACGGTCGCCAGCAGCTGGCCCCTCGCTCCACGCATCTGCATGTAGGGGGAGTGGTGGGCATCGCTGAGCAGATGTTCGCGGACGCCCAGCGTCTCCAGCACTGCGAGGCCATTCGTTGCGACGTTCAGGAAGAGGCCGCCGAACGCGTCCGGCTCCGGCCGCGATTCGAAGATCTCCACCTCCCAGCCGTCGCGCTGCAGAAACAGTGCTGTGGCAGGTCCAGCCACGCCGCCGCCGATGATGAGTGCCTTTGGCATGATCGCCCCTTCGATAGAGTGAAGTGAAGTACAGAGAGTCTCGTTTCTAGAGTCTCTCGGATTTAGAGAGAATAACAGATGATGGATGAAGACGCTCGTCGCGCTCGCGCGATCGCTCGCCAGACGGAAGCGATGCGTGATTTTCAGGCGCGATCGGTGATGTTCCAGGACGCCGTGGCGCGCTCGGTCGCGCTGAACAGCACGGACCTGCAAGCGGTGGGTCTTCTCCTCAGTGAGGGGCCGGCGACGCCGGGGGAGCTGGCGATGCGCACCGGTCTGACGGCCGGTGGTGCGGTCACGGCGATGATCGATCGACTGGAGCGCGCGGGCTACGTGGCGCGCTCACGCGATGAGCAGGACCGTCGCCGGGTGATCGTCTCCGCCAATGCTGACACTCTCATGCGGGAGGTCGGCCCGGCGTACGGTCGGGTGTCCGAACTGTGGGGTGAGTATCTCGACTCGTTGACGACGGAGCAGGTGGAGTTCGCTGCGGAGATGCTTCGAGCGGCCGCGGAGGTGAATCGACAGGTGGTGGAGGAGCTTCGACGCGGCTGACCCGTCGATCCGCTGCTGACTACCCTCGAACCATGGAACTGCAGACCGTCACCTTTCTCGTGTCGCTCGCCGCGCTCGTCATCTCGCTGCTCGCGCTGGCGACGGCGGTGCGAACGTCGCGCCACCGCAGCGAGAGCGCGACGCGCACGCTTCCGAGCGGTGCGGTGCTCAATCCCGGGGTGAGTTCGGTCCCGCCCGCGACGGCTCCGCACTCGACAGCTCCGCACGTGACCGAGAGCAATAGCACATTCGAGGTGCCCGCCGAGGTCGTGGCGCTGGCGCGGCAGGGGGAGAAGATCCAGGCGATCAAGGTGCTGCGTGACGCGCACCCGGGCCTCGGGCTGGCCGAGGCGAAGCGTGCCGTCGACGCTCTGTCTCAGCTCTGATCCACACTTTTCTGCCAGCGAACACCTCCACTCTTGTGCATGTTGCACAATCCTGGAAAAACCGGGCGGAAACGCTGGGAATGGCGCTCGGTCTCGTGCACAATTGCCGCAAGCTCCCCGCGCGAATCTCCGGGCCACCCACCCGGGGATGAGCATCCGAAAGGTTCTGTGTGGGGTGCCCGGAAACTCCCCCACTCCGAGAACCCGAGGAATCATGAAGAAACTCACCAAGGCCGCCGTCGCCGCCGCCGCGGGCACAGCCCTGCTGTTGGGTGCGGGCGGGACGCTCGCCTCCTGGAACGCCTCCGTCTCCGCCGGCTCCGCCACGATCACCGCCGGTGACCTCGCCTTCGTCGAGACGGCACCCACCGGCACCTGGCAGGTGAAGAAGAACGCCGCTGCCACCGCGGTCGCCATCGCCGACATCAGCACGTTCCGCGCCGTGCCGGGTGACATCCTCATCTACACGTCGACAGCCACCGTTCGTGCCCGCGGCGACAACCTCGGCTTCACGGTGGGCTTGACGCCCGGTTCCATCACCGGTGCGACGGCGGGCGCTGCAGACACGGCGCTGGCTGCGACTCTCTCCGGCGCCGTCACCTACGCCGTCTCCAGCACCGCGCCCGGAGTGACCGTGACGAACAACTCGTTCACGATCAGCAACGTCGGCGCGGCTGAGAAGACCTATCCGGTCACCGTCACCGCGACCATCACCTGGCCGTTCGGCACCTCCGGTTCGGACAACGCGAACAAGACGGGCGCGGTGAACCTGTCGCAGTTCGCCATCCTCGTGGATCAGGTCGCGGCTTCCTGATCGGATGCGGGCGCCGCCGGGACCGACCGACGGCGCCCGCCTTTCGCACATGAGGACGGCTGAAGAATCCGGCACGCGGGCGATCCCGGTCGGGGGTGTCTCGCGACGCAGCGAACGCGCTCGACGCGCGCTCGCTGCTCGGCGTGCGCGTCGGCGCGGCACTCTGACAGTGACGGCGGTCATTGCTGCGGGCGTCGTGGTGGGACTGGCCGGAGTCGGTGGCACCTACTCCTTTCTCTCGGCTCGCGTCACTTCACCGACGAGCGTGGTGAAGGCGGGCTCGCTGAGCCTCACCGTGGACGGCGGGCAGAGTGCTGCGATTTCGGCCTTCCCGCTCGCGCCGAATGTCTGGCAGGTGCGTTCCGTGACCGTCATGAACACCGGCGATGCGCCAGCCGCCCTCACGGCCTCGGCAGCGATCACGAGCACCGACCCGCTGTCCGCGGATGCGGTCGCGCGGCTCACGACAGTGCCGTTCGGATCATCGTGTGCTGCCGGCGCGAGCGTGCCGACGACACCGCTCACGGGCTTCACCACAGGGGCCGGATCCCTTGCTCCCGGGGCGCGAACCGTGTTGTGCCTGGAAATCGGGCTTCGTCCCGGAACTTCGGCCGACCGGAGCGGGCAGGCCGTCGCATTCCAGCTCACCATCTCAGCGCAGCAGCAGGCGGGGTGAGGACATGACCGCTGCACGTCGCTCACGCACCTGGGTCGCGTTCGTCATCACCGTGATGACGGTGCTCCTCGCCGGAGTCGCGAGCACATCGGTCGCGTCCTGGACAACCGCGGTGACGGCAACCGGCACCGTCACGACCACCCGCGTCGCAATCACCCAACAGGGTTTCGGCGCGCTCTCCGCCACCTATCTGAACAGCTCGATCAACCCGCTCGCCGCCGGCTTCGAAGCCCCCGGCCTGGCGAGCACCGGCGCGGTCACGGTGACCAACACCGGCGCCGCTGCCGGTGTCGCGACGATTACCCTCGCGGCGGGAAACGGAGCGCTGGGAACGGTGTTGAACCGCAGCGTCTGGCCCGTCGCGCAGTCCAGCGACTGCACGCCGCAGTCCGCGGTCGGCTCCGCGATCTCGACGATCGGCACCACCTGGGCATCGGGAGGATCGTTCACCACGGCGTCGCTTGCTCCCGGCGCCTCGGCCGTCTACTGCGTGCGCTCCTTCGCGGACCGCACGGCACTGGCGCACGCCAGCGGCGCGCAGACGGTGTCGGCCAACATCTCCGCGACGCTGTCCGCCGCGGGGTGGACCGCGACGCCCGCGACGGACACTCTCACGCTCAAGACCGCGGCGGTGTATCCGCTCACGGCGACCATCACCCCGGACAACAGCCAGCTCGGCTGGATGAAGCTCCGCCTCGCGAGCGACCCCACGACCTGCCTCCAGATGGCAGGCGACGGCGGCGTCGGCGGAGCCGTGAACGTCGGCCCCTGCGTCGCGGCCGGCCAGACCAAGCCCTACACCCGCTCGATCTGGCAGCTGACGGGAGCCATCGCGAACAACACGATCCTCACGCTGCGGCCGGGAACCGCGACCACCGCGCGCCTGGCCGCGGCGACCGACGGTTCGGTGAGTCCGGCCACCGCGAACACCGTGCTCGGGGCGGGCGGCAGCGCGCAGAATCAGCGCTGGTTCGTTCAGGAGCGGCAGGCTCAGCAGTACCAGCTCGTCTCGATGCTCAACGGCAAGTGCCTCGGCCTGGTGGCGGGCGTCGGCCGGCTCGTCGAGTGCACGGACTCCGCCACGATCGTGTTGACCACTCCCGAAGCCGTCGTGCCGAGCGCCGGACTGGGCCTGCTCGGACTGAACATCTCGGCCATCCTGGACATCGGGGCCGTTCGGGCCACGTCGACGGCACCCGGGTACAAAGTGCAGATCGCCAACACCGCAAACCCCGGCACCTGGAACTCCTGCGTGCTGCTCAATCTCGGCCAGGCAGTGGTTCAGCCGGGGAGCAGCTCCGTCTCCTGCGTGATGCTGCTCACCGCGGGTCAGGCCAACTACATCCGCGTGACGGATGCCGGCTCGGACAGCGACATCATCATGCAGTTCGTCACGAAACTCACCTGCACGACCGTGCTCACGCTCGTCTGCTCCGACCCCACCGTGAGTGAGGTGCGCCGGTGAGCGCGCGCCGGTTGGTCGCGACTGCCGTCGTCGCCGCGGCGGTGGTGCTCGCGCCGTCTGCCGCGCGCGCGTCGCCGCTTCCCGACAGCGGACCGTTGGAGATCTCTCACGACGGAGTCATTTTCGCCGTCGACGCCGACGACGTGATGTTCGACGAGATCGAGCGCGTCGTACCGGGGGATCGACTCACCGAGTCTCTGTGGGCGCGGAGCACCGCCTCGACGGCCGGACGGCTGGGCATCGAACTGACTGATGTCGTCGCCGACGATCGCGCGCTCGCTCAGGCGATCAGCATCGATCTCCAGGTGGACGGAGTTCTCGTCGGATCCGTCGCGCTCGGCGACGCGACGACCACCTGCGTGGTGATCGACGATTCGACCCTCATCCAGCCAGGGGACACGGCACGCGTGGACGCGAAGCTGACTGTGTCCGATCACCTCGGCGAGGAGTCGCTGCCGGGCGGGCAGGACGGGAGCGTCGGCTTCAGCGTTCGCGTCACCCTCACCGATGCAGCCATGCCCGCCGCGGGGCCGGGGCCGTGCCGAGCGGTCCCGACCACCGAGCCCGGCACGCTCCCGCAGACCGGTGCGCCCTCGCTCGCGGTCCTGGCCATCCTCGCTGCCGCCGCGACCGTCGTCGGCGCGGTCACGCTGCGGAGCCGGAGGCAGCGATGACCCAGGCCCTGCAGACCTCCCGCCGCGACCTGCGGGAGCGGCGACGTGAGAGCCGTGAGCGCAGTCTGCTGTCGTATCTCGGCAGCGCGGCGATGACGGTCATCCTGGTCGTGGTCCTCGCGATCGCGGCTGCCGCCATCGTGGTCCCCGCGCTCACCGGATCCACGGCACTCACGGTGCTGACCTCGTCGATGACGCCGAACCTGCCGCCGGGCACCCTCATCGTGGTGCGCCCCACCGACCCCGATGACATCCATCCCGGCGACGTGGTGACCTACCAGCTCCGCAGCGACGAGCCCGAGGTCGTCACGCACCGCGTGATCCAGCGCACAGCGCTCGCGGATGGGCAACTGATCTTCATCACCCAGGGCGACGCGAATCCCATGCCCGACGAGACTCCCGTGCAGGAGGTGCAGATTCGCGGAACGCTCTGGTACGCGGTGCCGTATCTGGGATGGGTCAGTGCCTGGCTGACCGGTCCGTGGAAGACGTGGGCGATTCCGCTCGCCGCGTTCCTGCTGTTCGGCTACGCCCTCGTCCTCGTCCTGTCCCATGTCCGGGACCGGCGGCGTTCCTAGCGGGCGTGTCGCGGAGGCTCACCCGTCGTGCGCGCGCGGGACCCGTCTTCACCCAGCAACCGGCGACACAGCACGGTGGCCCCGGCGACCGCCGTGGGCAGCACCACGATGGGCGCCAGCGGGATCAGCATCAGCAACTGCGTCATCGCCCCGAATCCCCAGACGCGCGGACGGTCGCGTCGGCGCACCTCGCGACGCTGACGCCGATCGAGACCGCGGTGGGTGAGCGCGCGCGAGGTGAGCTCGTCGGCGAGGACGCGACCGGTCAACAGCACTCCGACCACCGGGCCGAGGACGGGGCCCACCACGGGGATGAAGCCGACGATCGCGGCGATCAACGACGCGACGATGCCCTTCAGCACCAGGACGATGCCGTCTGCGATGCTCCGGCCGACACCGTACGGGCGATCGGGTGCCTCCGCGCCGTCGTCGGTCTCGACGGCGCGCCACACCCGCTCGTAGAACGGGTCGCCGATCGCGAGCGTGAGGGCGACGAACACCACGCTGGCCAGCAGGGCTGTTCCCACCAGCACGGCGAGCGTCGCCGCCACGCGCACGATTCCCGACCAGACGGCGGGCCACGAGTCGAGGAACGGCGTCCAGTCATCGATGAATGCCGGCACCGTCAGCGCGACCGAGATCCACGCCGCCAGCAGCAGAGCTCCCGCGATCACGGCCGGTACGAGCGCCAGCGCCATCGCCTTCGGCTGGCGTTGCCACCAGCTCGCGGCGCGGAACAGGTCGAGGGCACCCTGGAGGAAACGCTGCATGCCACACACCCTACGTGGCTCGGCGATCGCGGCGTAACGACCGTCGGCGAGCGAGCGCGGTAGCGTGGAACACGGAGAGGATGGCAATGAAGAGGATCACCATCGGCGCCGGTACCGGACCGAACATCGTCGCAGGAATGATGCGCATCGCCGAGATGTCGGACGACGCGGTTCGCGAGCTGGTCGGCTCCGCTCGTGACGCCGGAATCGACTTCTTCGATCACGCCGACATTTACGGCGGCGCTCTCCACGCGAGCGAGCGGCGCTTCGCCGAGGCGATGGCTCTCACTCCCTCCGAGCGAGAGCAGATCACCCTGCAGACGAAGGCGGGCATCGTTCCGGGCGCGGGCTATGACTTCTCCTACGAGCACCTGGTCTCGTCGGTCGAGGGATCGCTGCAGGCACTGCAAACGGACTACATCGACATCCTGCTGCTGCACCGCCCCGACGCTCTCATGGAGCCGAACGAGGTGGCCCGCGCGTTCGATGATCTCTACGACGCCGGCAAGGTGCGTGCCTTCGGTGTGTCCAATCACACCCCGCGCCAGATCGAGTACCTCTCGCGCTGGATCCGCCGGCCGATCGTCGCCAACCAGCTGCAGCTGTCGCTCATGCACGCGCCGATGATCGCGCAGGCCATCGCGATGAACACCGCGTACGACCAGGCCGTCGACCGCGACGGGGGCGGCATTCTGGACTACTGCCGCGATGAGAACATCACCGTCCAGGCATGGTCGCCGATGCAGGGGCCGAACGGTGTGTTCCTCGGCTCGGACGCGCATCCGGAGCTCAACGCGGTCATCGACCGGCTCGCCGAGAAGTACGACGTACCGCCGATCGCGGTCGCGACCGGCTGGATCACGCGTCATCCCGCGAACATCCAGGTGGTGATGGGCACCACGAGCCCGCAGCGGATCGCCGATGCCGCGCTCGGTTCCGAGATCCCCCTCACGCGCGCCGAATGGTACGAGCTGTTCACTGCGGCGGGGCACGTGGTGCCATGAGCACCGGGCCCGATCGACGACAGCGACGCCCGGAACAGGTGAGTCCGGTGGTGGCGCTGCTGACGCTGTCGTCGGTGTGGGACGCGGAGCTCGGAGCCGCGCTGTCGGATCTGCGATTGACCACGCGGAAGTACGCTCTGCTCGCACACATTCACGGCTCGCCAGGGATCTCGTTCAGCGAGCTGGCCCGGCGCAGCCAGATCACCGTGCAGTCCGCCCACACGGCAGTGAAGGCACTTGTTGCCGACAAGCTGGTGCAGGACGCCACCGCTCATGCGGGTGCCGCATCGAACCTCCGCTCCACGCCGGCCGGCGAGGCCGCGCTGCGCGAGGCGGGCGAGCGCGTCGCGGCTCTGGACGCACGCCTGCACCAGTCCGCACCGGCTTTGGCCGCAGCGCTCGTCACCACAGATGACGAGCCGCACCTGGCGCGCTGACTCGCAGTCGGTCCCCAGCTTGACGACCTTCCTTTAGCTAAACTGAGAGCACCTTCAGGTGGCCTGAAGGAATGTGACGAAGCAGGTGGAGATGTTCCGCACCCCGCGTTCCCTGTTCCGCGTTCTCGCGATCGCCGAAGCGATCACCTGGACGCTCCTGATTGGCGCGCTCATCGCCCGCGCGATGGGGGTCAACCCCCTCGTCGTCACGATCGCGGGTGGCATCCACGGCCTGATCTTCCTGTCCTACGGCGCGACGGCGATTCTCGTCGCCTTCAACCAGCGCTGGGGAGTGGGGCCCGCCGTCCTCGCCATCGCGAGCGCGGTGATCCCGTATGCGACGATCCCGGTCGAGGTCTGGCTCCAGCGCTCCGGGCGCCTCGAGGGTCAGTGGCGTCTGGAGGCGACGGACGATCCTCGGGACGCCGCCTGGTATGACCGCTGCATGCGCTTCTTCCTGAACCGTGCGTGGCTGCTGGCCGTCGTCATCGTCGGTGCGATCGTCGCGCTCTACGTCGTTCTGCTGCTGGTGGGTCCTCCCGGCGGTCGCTGAGTCCGATATGAGCGCCGCGCTCCGTTGCGGCATATCCTCGTGCCGTGGGGGAGCGGCAGGAGAGATCCGGCGATGCGGCGCGCATGTTCGCGATCGTCGTCTGGCATCTCTGGTTGGTGATGGTGTGGGCGCTGCCTATCGTCACGGCAATCGTGTTGGTATCGGCCGAGCGATGGCTGATCCAGGTCGCCGCGATGCTGGCGATGATGCCGATCGTCGGCATCGTGGTCGCGGTCGCGGTGCTCGTGCTTGCGGGGAACCTCCCGCGTCGTCGACTCAGGCGGGCAGGGTGGACGGCTGCCCCCGCGGCCGCGATTCCCGTGCTCCTGTTGCACTGGGGGTTCGTGATCGCGGGACTGCTCACGTATGACTCCGATCCGCAGCGCGGCGGGCGACCCTCATTCATCGAGCAGATGTTCGGCCCGTCCGTCGCGCCGTGGATCGCCTGGGTGATGTTCGCGCTCGCGTTTGTGGCGTGGCTCGGACTCTTCGTGACGCCGACGGACGCCGACCGCATGCGCGGGGTGGGGCCGCGCACGATCGTCACGAGCGCGGTGGCGGTGGTCGTCGTCGCAGCCGCCGTGATCGCCGCTCCGCTCATCACCGCGTCGGCGGATGCACACGTGTACAACGCCGAGGTGCAGCTGGTCGACGCCGACGGTCGGACCCCCGCCGACGTCTCAGACCTGTCGTCGACTGCACAGGCAGAGCTCGTCCGGGCGCACTTCGAACGGACGCAGCAGGTGAGTTCCAGCGTTCGCGGCCTCATCGCCGCCGACGGCTGGCTGTATCGCGGGAATGTCGACGGCGGATTCGCTGCGGTCGCGAACGAGCGCGCCCGCCCGTGCAACACGGACAACTTCGACTGCTACCACGTGACAGTCTCGTTCCGTCTTGCGCACCGTCTTGGCGATGCCGAACTGCTCGCGCTCGAGGAGTCACTGCGGGCCGCGGGGTGGGACGGCCGGCCCGACCGGCAGCAGGACCGCTGGGAGCTCACGGGCGTGGACGCGGAAGGATTCACGGTGAGGGTGGGCCAGTATGCGGGTGATGACGGCATACGGGTGACCGTGACGTCTCCGTCCTGGTGGGGGCGTGGCGAGGACGTGATTCGATCCATGAACTCCAGTGATCCCGCCCCGGCAGACGGCACCGTGACGTGGAGCGCCACCGAGTGGCCTGCCATCGATGAGAAGTGAGCCAGCTCGCGATTGCAAATGATCGTTTGCGCGCGTGATCAATCATCTGCAATCATGAGTGGACGCATTCACGATGGGAGCGATGATGACCGAGGCCACTCTGGGCGCATTCATGGAGGAAGAGTTGACGAGTCAGCCCGACACCTGGGCGCGCGCAAGCGCGATGACGGCAGAGCAGCAGAAGCTCCCGACGAGCGGGCAGCGTGTCGCGGTCGTCGGATGCGGCACGTCCTGGTTCATCGCCCAGGCGTACGCCGACCTGCGTGAGCGCGGCGGACACGGCGAGACCGATGCCTTCACGGCGACGGAGGCGCCGCTGGTCCGTGGCTACGACGCCGTCGTCCTGCTCACGCGCTCCGGCACCACCTCCGAGATCCTCGCGATCGCCCGCGAGCTGCGCGGCACCGTTCCGCTGATCGGCGTCACCGGCGACCCGACCTCGCCGTTTGTGGATCTGGTCGACGAGGTCGTGGTGCTCGACTTCGCCGACGAGCGCTCCGTGGTCCAGACCCGGTTCGCCACCACGGCGCTGGCGCTGTTCCGCGCATCGCTGGGTGAGGACCTCACGGCAGCGATCGCCGATGCACGTGCCGTGCTGGCTGAGGACGTCGACGACGAGCTGGTGAACGCCGAGCAGTTCAGCTTCCTCGGCACCCACTGGAGCTACGGGCTGGCGAACGAGGCGGCGCTGAAGATGCGCGAGTCGTCGCAGTCGTGGACAGAGGCCTACTACGCGATGGAGTACCGCCACGGCCCGATCGCGATCGCCGCACCTGGGCGCGTGACGTGGGCGTTCGGTGAGGTGCCGGAGGGCATCGCCGCCGACGTCGCCCGCACGGGCGCGCGCTTCGAGCACCGCGACATCGACGCGATGGCCGACCTCGTGCGTCTGCACCGGGTGGCGCTGGAGCGCTCGCGCCGTCGCGGGCTGGACGCAGACAAGCCGCGCAACCTGACGCGCGCCGTGATCCTCGACGCATGACATCCCTCGGCCCCGGTGCCGCCGTCCTCGCCTTCGACGTCGGCGGCACCGACACCAAGTCGGCGCTGATCGATGAGACCGGAGCCATCCGTGACCTTCGCCGCACGGCGACGGCTCGCGGCGAGGACCCGGCCGGGGCCGTGGTCGCGGACGTGGCGCGACTGGCCGCCGAGTTGCGCGACCGCCACCCGGAGACCGCCATCGCGGCGGTGGGAGTCGTCGTCCCGGGGCTCGTCGACGAGGCCATGGGGATCGGCGTGTTCTCCGCCAATCTCGGCTGGCGCGAAGCACCGATCGCCGCACTGCTGCAGGCCGCCATCGATCTGCCCGTCGGCTTCGGACATGATGTCCGCGCTGCCGCACGCGCCGAGCTCGAGCTGGGCGCTGCCCGCGGCCTCCGGGACGCCGTGATCATCCCCATCGGCACCGGCATCGCCGGCACGATCGTCACGGACGGGCGCATTCTCGTCTCCGGCGGCTACGCCGGAGAACTCGGCCACACCCTCGCGGACCCGAACGGCGATCCCTGTCCCTGCGGCGCCGTCGGCTGCCTGGAGACCGTGGCGTCTGCCGGTGCGATCGTGCGTCGTTATGCCGCGCGCAGCGGAACATCCCTCCCGGGAGCGCGCGATGTGCTCGCTGCGGCCCGTGCGGGCGATTCCGTCGCCGACGCCGTGTGGACTGAGGCACTCGATGCCCTCGCCCAGCAGATTGCGCGGCTGGTCGGGATCCTGGCACCCGAGGCGATCGTGATCGGCGGAGGTCTCGCTCAAGCCGGTCCGCTGCTGTTCGACCCCCTCGCTCAGCGGGTGGACGCACTGCTGTCGTTCCATCGTCGGCCCCGACTGATCCCGGCCGCCGTCGGTGAAGATGCCGGGCTGCTCGGATCAGCTCTGCGTGCTCGGGAGGTGCTGTCGTGATCGTCACTGTGACGCCGAACCCGGCGCTGGACATGACCTGGCGCGTCGACCGGCTGGAGCCGGGACAATCGCACCGGGTGGACGCCGCGCTGTCGCGCGCCGGTGGGAAGGGGCTCAACGTCGCCCGCGTCCTGTATCAGCAGGGTGAGCCGGTGACCGCGCTCACCACGGCCGGTGGCGCGGTCGGTGCTGAGCTCCGCGCCGAGCTGGAGGCCTCCGGTGTGCCGCATCGACTGATCCCGGTGGTCGCCGAGACCCGTCGCAGCCTCACGCTCGTCGATGAGACGGCGGCCTCGGCAACGGTCCTCAACGAGTACGGCACAGCACCCACGGCGGCGGAGACCGGCGAGCTCTGGGGCGCTGTGTTCGGCGCCGCCGCAGAGGCATCCGCGGTAGTCATCAGCGGCAGCCAGCCGCGGGGCGCCGACCCGGTGGTCCTCACCTCCGCCATCGCGAAGTTCCGAGCTCTCGGAGTCCCGGTCCTCGTGGACACGAGCGGTGCCGCTCTCATCGACGCAGCCGAAGCGGGCGCAACGGCCCTGAAGCCCAACCACCACGAACTCGCGGAAGCCACCGGGGCCACCGACGTGATCCTGGGGGCGCGGGAGCTGCTGCGTCGCGGGCCCGTGCTGGTTCTCGTCTCGCAAGCCGAAGAGGGCATGCTGCTCGTCCATCGCGACGGTCGCGTCGTCCGCGCTCGCTTCCCCGAGGTTGTGCGGGGAAACGCCACCGGAGCGGGCGATGCCGTCTCGGCAGCGATCTCCGTCTCGCTCGCCGACGATCCCGACCTCACCGCTCCCGATGCGCTGGAGGTGCTCGCCCGGCGCGCGGCGGCGTGGGGAGCGGCCGCGGTCGCGGCACCGCAGGCCGGCGAACTGGATCCCCACCTCGCCCGCCGCACCGCCGACGTCATCATCACCCCGGTATCCGCAGCGTCACCTCTCGAAGGAGCCTCATGACCCTCGCCCGAACCTCAGACCTGCTCGCCGCCGCGGCAGCAGAGAGCGTCGCCGTCGGCGCGTTCAACGTGCTGCATCTCGAGACGGCGGAGGCGCTGGTGGCGGCCGCTGAGCGCAGCGGGCTGCCGGTGATCCTCCAAATCTCGGAGAACTGCGTCTCGTTCCACGGTTCGCTGGAGCCGGTCGCCCGCGCCAGTCTGGCGCTCGCGCGTGCCGCCGAGGTGCCGGTCGCCGTGCACCTGGATCATGCCGAGAGCGAGGAACTCGCCCTCGCCGC
This sequence comes from Microbacterium gorillae, assembly GCF_050990725.1. Taxonomy (GTDB): domain Bacteria; phylum Actinomycetota; class Actinomycetes; order Actinomycetales; family Microbacteriaceae; genus Microbacterium; species Microbacterium gorillae_A. The sequence goes on along the minus strand of NZ_CP158844.1, from coordinate 3,220,320 downwards.
GATCGATCTCGGCTTCACGTCGGTGATGTACGACGGAGCGAAGCTCCCGTTCGCCGAGAACGTCGCGGCGACTCGTCGCGTGGTGGCCGCCGCGCACGCCGCAGGGGTATCCGTCGAGGCGGAGCTGGGCGAGATCGGCGGCAAGGACGGCGCTCATGCGCCGGGTGTGCGCACCGATCCCGACGAAGCCGTGCAGTTCGTCGCTGAGACTGGTGTGGACTCGCTGGCCGTGGCGGTCGGCTCCTCGCACGCGATGACCGAGCGCACCGCGTCGCTCGACCTTGAGCTCATCCAGCGGCTGGCCGCCGCGGTTCCGGTCCCGCTCGTGCTGCACGGCTCATCGGGCGTCGCGGACGAGGTCATCGTCGCCGGAATCCGCGCGGGGCTCGTGAAGGTGAACGTCTCGACCCACCTGAACGCGTTCTTCACGGGTGCGGTTCGCGCCTACCTCGCGGAGAACCCCGCCGTGGTCGACTCCCGCAAGTACGTCGCCGCAGGACGGGCCGCACTGTCCGCCGAAGCGGAGCGACTCCTTCTCCTGTTCCACGGACACCGGTCGTGAATCGCGATCAGCGGCTCTCCGCGATCCTCGATCTGCTCGGCGAGACGGGCCGGATCGAGGTGGAGGATATCGTCGAGCGGCTGGCCGTGTCGCCCGCGACCGCGCGGCGCGACCTCGATGCGCTCGCCGAGCAGCAGCTGCTGAACCGCACCCGCGGCGGTGCGGTGGCACACTCCGTGGCCTACGATCTTCCGCTGCGCTACAAGAATCAGCGGCACGTCGACAGCAAGGCCGCGATCGCGGCACGGGCGTCCGAGCTCACGCCGCGCGGCGCGGTCGTCGGCCTCTGCGGGGGAACGACCACCACCGCGATCGCCGACGCCCTGATGTCCCGCGCCGATCTGCAGGATCCGTCGCCGGAACCCGGGCTGACCGTGGTGACCAACGCGATCAACATCGCGATGCACCTCGCCGCGCGCGACCAGATCAAGACGGTCATCACCGGCGGCGTGCTGCACGCGCGTTCGTACGAGGTGGTCGGCAGCTACGCCGACTCAGTGCTGGGGGCGATGAACCTGGACATCGCGTTCATCGGTGCCAACGGCCTCGATGCGGCGGTCGGCGCCTCCGCCAGCGACGAGCGGGAGGCCGCGGTCAACCGACTCATGGCCGAGCGTGCCGAGCGTGCGGTGCTGGTGGTCGATTCGTCCAAGATCGGCACGCGATCCTTCGCGGCGATCGGAGGAGCGGAGCTGTTCGACACCGTGATCACCGACGATGCCGTCAGCGACGAACAGGTGGAGGCGCTGCGTACAGCGGGTTATCAGGTGATCGTGGCGGAGGTCGGGAATAGCTGAACCTCCCTGGCGTTGAAACTTGAGTGAAGGCAACTCAAGTTTCAACCTGGAGGTATCGTGCCTGAAGACCGCGCCGCCGACGGCGGCAACTCGTTCGACGACTTCCTCGCCCGCTACCTGGAGGGCGAGCGCGCCCGCGCCGCGCGATCGATCGATCTCGCGCGCTTCCTGAGCGCCGGAACCCAGGAGCTCCTGCAGAGCGCCGGCCGGTATGCGCTGGGTCGGGGCCAGAGCGAACTCGACGCCCTGCACATTCTGCGCGTCCTGCTGGACACGACCCCCGCTCACGACGCACTGCGCCGCATCGGCACGGATGTCGCCGCCCTGGTGCGTGCCGTCGAGTCCCGCCTGCCGTCCGCGGCGGAGCCGATCAGCGCCGATGGCGCGGTGATCACGCCGTCCGTTCGCCGTACGCTGTTCCACGCGCTGCAGGTGGCGCGCTCCTCGGGATCCACGTATATCGATCCGGAACACCTGTTCTTCGCCCTGGTACTGGGGCAGGACACGCCCTCGGGTGCGGTTCTCGCCGAGCACGGTGTGACCGCCGACGCCCTCGTGCAGGGTGTCCGCGAATCCGTGGCCGCTTCCGAGGCGCCCGCCGCGGCGGAGTCGACACCCTCGCAGCAGAGCATGCTCGACACCTACGGCACCGACCTCACCGCGCGCGCTCGCGCGGGTGAACTCGACGTCGTGATCGGCCGCGAGGACGAGATCGAGCAGACCATCGAGATCCTCAGCCGTCGGACCAAGAACAACCCGGTGCTGGTGGGCGAGGCGGGCGTCGGCAAGACGGCCGTGGTCGAAGGACTCGCGCAGGCGATCGTCGCGGACACCGTCCCGGTGCAGCTGCGCGGACGCTCCGTCATCATGCTGGACCTGCCGGCCATGCTGGCGGGGACGCGCTATCGCGGCGATTTCGAGGAACGACTCACCAAGACGCTCGAGGAGATCGCGGAGCGCAAGGACGACGTCATCGTGTTCATCGATGAGATCCACACGGTGGTGGGAGCCGGTGCCGGCGGTGAGGGTGCGATGGACGCGGGCAACATCCTGAAGCCGCGTCTGGCGCGTGGTGAGCTGCACCTCGTGGGTGCCACGACGCTGGCCGAGTACCGCACCATCGAGAAGGACCCCGCGCTGGAGCGCCGCTTCCAGCCGGTGCGGGTGGGGGAGCCGAGCATCGAGGACGCCATTGCGATCCTGCACGGGCTGCGCGACGCGTACCAGGACCACCACCACGTCACCTACACCGACGACGCGCTGCGAGCTGCGGTCGAGCTGAGTGACCGGTACCTCACCGATCGTGTGCTGCCCGACAAGGCCATCGACCTGATCGATCAGGCCGGCGCTCGGGTACGGCTGCGGTCCGGCGCGGTTGTGGACACGGCAGCGCTGCGCACACGACTCGGCGAGTTGGAGGCGGCGAAGAACGCCGCCGTCACGGCTGAACGCTACGAGGAGGCCAGCACGCTGCGTGACAGCATCGCGGAGGTGGAAGCGCAGCTGTCGACTGCTTCCCGGACCGGTGTGCTGCCGGTGATCGGCGAAGCCGAGATCGCCGCGGTCATCTCGCGTGCCACCGGCATCCCGGCCTCCCGGCTCACCGAGACCGAGCGGGAGCGTATGGCGGAGCTCGAATCGGAGCTGCACCGCCGCGTGGTGGGACAGGACGATGCGGTCTCCGCGGTCGCGCGCGCCGTGCGGCGCAACCGCACCGGCATGAGCGATCCGCGCCGACCGGTCGGCTCGTTCCTGTTCCTCGGCCCCACGGGCGTCGGCAAGACCGAGCTGGCCAAGGCGCTAGCCGCCAGCCTGTTCGACGATGACGACGCCGTGATCCGCTTCGACATGAGCGAGTTCGGCGAGCGCCACACCGTGTCGCGGCTGATCGGTGCCCCTCCCGGATACGTCGGCTTCGACGATGCCGGTCAGCTCACCGAGCGCGTGCGGCGCAACCCGTACTCGATCGTGCTGTTCGACGAGATCGAGAAGGCGCACCCCGACATCTTCAACCTGCTGCTGCAGGTACTGGACGATGGCCGTCTGACCGACGGTCAGGGACGCGCCGTGGACTTCCGCAACACCGTCGTAGTGATGACCAGCAACATCGGTGGCGAACTGCTCGCGAGCCGTGGCGGGGCCATCGGCTTCCTCGCGGATGGTGGCGGCGAGACTGGGTTCGGCTCGCAGAGCGAGCTGCGCGAGCGCATCATGGGTCGGCTCCGCGAGCAGATGCGGCCCGAGTTCCTCAACCGGATCGACGAGATCGTGCTGTTCCGCAAGCTCGACCCCGAGCAGCTCCAGCAGATCGTGAGTCTGCTCATGCGTGAGACACACGAGCGGCTGGAGAGCCAGGGCATCGCGCTGGAGGTGACCGAGGCCGCGACCGCGTGGATCGCCCGCAATGGACACCAGGTGGAGTACGGTGCTCGGCCGCTGCGTCGCCTGATCCAGCGTGAGGTGGACGATCGGCTCGCCGATCTTCTGGTCGGCGGCGCCGTGAGCGCCGGAGACACGGTGGTGGTGGATGTGATCGACGAGGAGCTGCGCGTTCTCGCACGACACGTGGCCTTGGTCTGAGGCCGACAGCGAAGGACCGGACGATCGTCCGGTCCTTCGCTGGGTTACGGGGGTCGAGCCCCGTGCCCCGCGGAAGTGGAAGACTGAACGGGTGAGCATCCAGAGCGACGAGTACGCCCAGTTCCGCCGGCAGCGCCGCGCCTACGTGACCGGCCCCACCGGTCCGCTGGCGCTGGTCGAGACCACCTGGCTGGCCCCCGGCGAGACCGAGATCCCGACGGAACGCGCCGCGGCCGACACCGTGCGGCTCACGACGCTGGAGCGCGAGGACCTCGACCACGGCGGTTTGCAGCGCGGCTACCGGATTTGGGATGACGAGGCGTCCACGCGCTCGGCCTTCGAGGACATCGATGCGTACGACTATGACGAGTCCTGGGTGGTGAGCGGTCGCTTCGAACTCGTCGCCGAGGAGCGGCTGGTGCCGTTCGAGCACATCGCGGACGGCGGGCGGCTGCGTCAGCACGGTGCCGCCGGCGACGTCGTGTTCAGCCATGAGGGCGTCGAATACCGACTGGCCGCCTTCGACGCGGACGACGATGACTCCGTGCAGCTGGTCTTCGCCGACACGACGAACGGCACCGAGACCTACGGCACCGGCAGGTTCCTCTGGGTCGATCTGCCGCCGCAGTGGCGTGACCTGCGCCCGGGGGAGAGCGTGCCGGTCGAGATCGACTTCAACCGCTCGGTGATTCCGCCCTGCGGATTCTCGATGTGGTTCAACTGCCCGCTGCCGCCGCTGACGAACCGGCTGCCTTTCCCGATTCGCGCCGGCGAGAAGACCGTCCGCTTCGCCCCCGGCTTCGACCTCTACGCCCCTGGTTCCTGAGCGCACGTCGTCTCACAGCGGTCCTGCTCGCATTCCCACTCACATGGATACGACAAGAAGGACTTCACCCGGTGCGACCGCCTGGTCGCTCTTCCTGGCATTCCTGGGCAGCGTCGTGGTGGTTTATCTCGTCGAAATCGTCCCCGCGATCACAACGGAGTCCCGGTACGACCCCCTCCTCTCGTTCGTGTTCTTTCCGCTGCTCGGAGCGGTGGTGGCTATCCCGATCTGCGTGCTCATCACGCTCGCGGTCTGGGGGAGCCTTGTCCTCGGGCATCGATGGGTTCGCACCTCCCCGGTCTGGGCGGGCGTCGTCTCCGCGCTGTTGGCAGGCGTCGTCTGTGCAGCGCTCTCCCTGGTGATCGTGCTGATTCTTCCCACCCTGCAAGAGCCGCTTCAGCTGTTGGCCTGCGCACTTGCGGTGGTTGTGGTCGTGGCGATCTGTCTGCTGAGCGGCGTGGGCCGTCGTGAGGTGTCGTCCACATCGGCGTCTTCGATACCGGATCCGTCTTCCTGACGAGGACGGTCGATGTGATGCGTCCTCGCTCGTCGGGTCACGCAGTGTGACCGGCAATCCAGGTGCGGTAGCCGCCGTCAAGGTTGCGTGCTGCATAGCCGTGCTCGGAGAGCAGACGGCTAGCAACATGTCCACGGAGGCCCACTTGGCAGTGAACGACAAGCGGCCCCTTCTCGGCGAGCAGCTCAACCTCGCTCAGCCGATCCCGCAGTTCGTCAAGCGGCAGATTGACCGCTCCGGGGATCGCGCCGGCCGCGAACTCGGCGGGGGAGCGGACATCGATGAGAACCGCACCGGCCGCCCGGATCGCGTCGAGTTCATGCCACTGCACGGTGCGAGTCGTTCCGGTGCGCACATTCTCGGCCACGTACCCGGCGATGTTCACCGGGTCCTTCGCTGATCCGAACTGCGGGGCATAGGCGAGCTCCAGATGCGCCAGTTCAGCCGCCGGAAGGCCAGCGTGCATGGCGGTCGCGATGACGTCGATTCGCTTGTCGACGCCCTCGCCGCCGACGATCTGTGCGCCGAGAATCTGATCGGTGCTCGGGTCAGCGATGAGCTTCATCGATAGGACCTCGGCCCCGGGATAGTAGCCCGCATGCGAGGACGGATGGACGTGCACGATGTAGTGCGCGCGCTTCGCCGCGACGAGAGCCTTCTCGCTCCACCCCACCGTGGCGGCCACAAGGCCGAAAACCCCGACGATTCCGGTGCGAAGCGCTGGGCGTGCGTGAACGGAACGGCCGCTGATCACGTCCGCGACGGATCGCCCGTGCCGATTGGCGAGACCCGCCATGGTGATGAGTGCCGCGGCGCCGCCGACCAGATCCGACTTCTCGACTCCGTCCCCGACGGCGAACACGTCAGGATCGCTGGTCCGGTTTTGTTCGTCGACCGCGATGCCGCCGGCGGCCCCCAGCCGAAGACCAGCATCATGCGCCAGGGAGGTCTCCGGCACGATGCCGGCTGCGTCCACGACAAGTGCTGCGGGGATGCGAGAGCCGTCGGTCAGCGTCACTCCGTGGTCGTCCACCGACATGATCTCGACGCCGAGGCGAAGGTCAACGCCGGAGGCGCGCAGGACATCGGCTATGGGCGCTGCCATCTCCGGGTCCAGGGGTGCGAGCACTTGGGCACCGCGCTGGACGACGGCGACCTTCGCGCCGCGAATCGTCAGATTCTCGGCGGCCTCCAGGCCGGTGTAGCCGGCACCGACCACGACCACCGGCGTACCCGGCTCTGTGACCGCGCCGTGAACAGCATCGGCATCTTGCACGGTGCGCAGCGGGAAGACGGGAAGAGCCGATCCAGCAAGGGAGGGGCGTGGCCGCGCCCCGACCGCGAGGAGGAGATAGTCGTAAGACTCCTCGAACGCGGCCCCCGTCGGATCGGTGACGGTCACGATCTTCCTGCGTGTGTTGATCGCGGCGACGTCATGGTTCACGCGAACGTCAAGGCGGAAACGTCGGTGCAGTGACGCCGGGGTGTGCAACAGCAACTCCTTGCGGTCGGGAATGATCCCGCCGACGTAGTAGGGCAAGCCGCAGTTGGCGTAGGACACTTCGGGGCCGCGCTCGAACACAACGATCTGCGCCTGCTCGTCCAGCCTGCGAAGGCGCGTTGCGGCGGACATGCCGCCCGCGACACCGCCGATGATGACAACCTTCATCTCAGCGCCGCACCTCGAGGCATGCACAGCGCTCAGCGGCCGGGATGCCGGCCAGCGCCTGCTCGATGTGCTGGCCGCAGCCGTCCCAGGTGGGCTTGCCACATTCGTGGCAGATCACTTGCATGCACATGTTCAGCTCCTTACTTCCGGAGAATGCGCGACCAGAATCCACCGCGCGCGGCTTTCGACTCGGCGATCTGAGCGGGGGAGTGTGATCCGCCACACCACTGGCCTGCGGGGACCGTTCGCTTGACGTCAGCAATGTGCTGACCGCATCCCGCCCACGTCGTGTTGCCGCACACGCGGCATGTTGTTGCTCGACACATGTCTTCGCCTCTCTCGTATATACCCGGGGGAGTATCCGTCGAAGATACTCCCCGGGGTATAGTTGTTGTCAAATCGAGGAGGAGAGATGATGAGCGAAGCGACCGGTGCCGCCGCCCACGATCCAGAGGCGAAGCGGAAGATTGTCAATCGTCTGCGACGCGCGCAAGGGCAGCTCGCCGCCGTGATCGCCGCTGTGGAAGGCGACGCGCACTGTCGTGACTCGGTCCAGCAGCTCGCCGCGGTGTCGAAAGCGCTCGATCGCGCGGGATTCTTGATGATCTCGACGGCGCTGAAGGACTGCCTGAGCGATTCCGATGCCGACCAGACAGCGCAGACTGAGGAGCTGGAGAAGCTCTTCCTCACCCTCGCGTGAGCAGCCCGCGCGAAGAACGGGGGCGGACTCAGCTGTCCAGCAGCTCCCGGATCATCAGGCGATACGGCTCGGGATCGATCCCCTGCTCGGCCAGCCAGTCGGGGGAGTAGTACCGGTCGGCGTAACGCTCGCCGCCGTCACACAGCAGAGTGAGGACACTGCCGCGCTCGCCCGCCGCGCGCATCTGCGCGACGATCCGCAGCGCCGCCCACAGACCCGTTCCGGTCGATCCGCCCGCCTGCCATCCGGTCCGCTGCTGCAGCTCGTGGATCGCGGCGATCGAGGCCGCATCCGGCACCTTCATCATGCGATCGATCACACCGGGCTGGAAGCTGGGCTCCATCCGGCCGCGACCGATTCCCTCGATACGGGACGGGGTGGAGCAGTGCACGGCGGGGTCATCGGTGCGCCAGCCCTCGAAGAAGCACGAGTTCTCCGGATCGGCCACGCACACGCGCGTGTCGCGGCGGGTGTAGCGGACATAGCGGCCGATGGTGGCCGACGTGCCACCCGTGCCCGCCGTGGTCACCACCCAGGCCGGGATCGGATGACGTTCAGCCTTCATCTGGCGGAAGATGGAGTCCGCCACGTTGTTGTTGCCGCGCCAGTCGGTGGCGCGCTCCGCATAGGTGAACTGATCCATGAAGTGCCCGCCGGTCTCCGCGGCCAGCCGCGCAGACTCGGCGTACACCGCTCCCGGCTCGTCCACATAGTGGATGCGACCGCCGGCGAACTCGATCAGTCGCGTCTTTTCGGCGCTCGTGCTGCGGGGGACCACCGCGATGAACGGCACGCCGATCAGCCGCGCGAAGTATGTCTCCGACACCGCCGTCGATCCGCTCGAGGCCTCGATGACGGGAAGACCCGGCCGGATCCAGCCGTTCACGAGGCCGTACAGGAAGAGGGAGCGCGCGAGCCGGTGCTTGAGGCTACCGGTGGGGTGCGTCGACTCGTCCTTGAGGTACAGGTCGATGCCCCAGCCGATGGGCAGTGGGAACTTCAGGAGGTGCGTGTCGGCGCTGCGCACGGCGTCGGCGTCGACGGCGCGGATGGCCTCGGTCAGCCAGGCCTCGTAGTCGGTGTCGCTGCGATCGACGTCGAGAGTGGTGTCATCGGTAAGGATGCGGGGAACGGTCATGACGCTCCGATCAGAAGGTGATGGCGTCGCCGGCGGCCACCGTGACGCGTTCGACGAAGAGCACGCCCACCAGGGTGCCGGGCTCGGCGATCGCGGATCGACGCCCGCGGGTCTCGATGGCCTTCACCGTTGCTTGCTCCGAGCCACCCGCCGCATGGTTGATGGTGATGCGATCCCCGGCGGACAGCCGAGCGAACTGGACACGCCCGGTGGCGACGGTGCCGCGACCGGTGATCTGGAATACGTCCTCCACGGTCAGCATCCCGCCGCTCGCCGCCTCGACGGGGGCGACCGACGACGGGTTGGGCGACTCGGCGTGGAACCGGGCCAGCATCTCCTCGGGAGTCTCCAGATTCTTCTTGCGTCCGAACCAGCCCATGCGCCCAGTCTATGGGCGAGGTCGTGCCGGTTTCAGTCGGCGGCCACCTCGGCCAGGATCTCGGTGCCCAGCGCCGCGTAATCGGGACGATCATCGCTCTGCGACAGCAGGATCGCACCGACCGCTGCGGCCCACCCGCGTGCGCGTATCCAGAGCGCGTCGTCGGCTACGGCCGTGCGCTCGATGAAGCGCTGCCGACCGTCGGCATCGAACAGCAGCCAGGCCGCCGCGAGATCGTAGGCCGGGTCGCCACCGGCGACGTCGCCGAAGTCGACGATCGCCGCCAGTCGAGACCCGTCGACGACGAGGTTTCCCGGGTGCAGGTCTCCGTGGATCCATACCGGCGGCCCCGCGTGCGCGGGTGCGGCGACAGCACACTCCCACGCGGCCCGCGCGGCCGCCGGTGCGTCGACGGCGGCGAAACGCGCCGCGATGGCTTCCGCGCGCTGCGCCAGCGGTACGCCACGGTACGGATTCGTCGGCGCATCGGGCCCACACGGCACGTGCAGCAGGTGAAGGGCGTGGGCGAGATCCGTCGCCCACGCCGTCCGCGCCTGTCGAGGCACGTCCCACGCGGCGACGCCGCTGATCCACGGCACCACCGACCACGGATGGGGGAACAGGTCCGATTCAGCGCCGGCATGAAGAGGAGCAGGCACCGCGACGCCGCTGGGTGCGAGCCGCTCCGCGATGGTCGGCAGCACCCGCTGCTCATTGAGGATGAGCTGATCGGCGAGCCCGCGTCGTGGCACGCGTACGGCGCGCTCGGTGCCGAGACGCCAGATGTCGTTGTCCCATCCGGACGTGATCAACGTGAGCGGATCCTCCGCGTAAGCCAGACCATTGGCGCGCAACAGCTCGCGCAGCCCGGTCTCCTCGAGCCCGTACTCGGCCTCGGGGGAGTCAGCCACTCAGCCCCTACCCGGGCGGGGCTTCAGCCGCACGAGCCGTTCGTGGCCGGTCTCCTCAAGCTCGGCCACCGTATCGCGAGCCTTCACGAACTCCGAGAACGACGAGTATCCGAGCGCCTTCTCGTTGAACGAGGGATCCATCCGCTTCATGTGCTGCTTCACGGCGGACGAGTGCAGCCAATCCGCGTCGTCCTTCTCGTGTCCGGTGCGCAGCGCCCGCTCCAGCAGCTGCGTGGCGAGCACCTCCGGGTCGTCCTTCTTCGTCCGCCGCGTGGGGCGTTTGACCGCCTGCTCCGCGGGAGCAGTCGGCTCATCCGGCAGCACGCCGGGAAGCGAGTCATAGGTGGCGAAGTCGTCGCATGCGGCCGCCAGCGACTTGGCGGTAGAGCCCGCGACACCGATTCCCACCACGTAGCGACCGAGTCGCTTGCAGCGCTGCGCGAGTGGAACATAGTCCGAATCGCCGGCCACGATCACCACGTGCGTCAGATCGGGCAGGCGGAACATGTCCTCGACCGTGTCGACCGCGAGGCGGATGTCGGCACCGTTCTTGGCGTACGCCGCCGCGGGGAACAGCTGCACAAGATCCACGGCGCGCGCGACGAGCTGGTCGCGGTACTCGGCGTTCACGGGCGAGGACCAGTCCGCGTAGGCGCGAGTGAGCACGAGGGTCCCGAAGCTGGCCGCGAAGTCGATCACCGCGCCGATGTCGACACGGGCTTCCGTCAGGCGCTCGACGATCTCCGGATCGCTCGGATCCTGGGCGATGCGCTGGCGGTCGCGTCCGTAGGAGTTTCTTCCGTGGACGCTGTCGTACCAGCTCATCACGATGTTGTCGAAGTCGAGGTACACCGCCACGCGGCCGGAAGCGTCAGCCATGGGTCAGCCTCTCAGTCGGTGCTCTCGCCCGGGTACACCAGGCCGATCTGCGAGCGGATCTCGTCGAGGCACGCCATGATGGCGACCGTCTCATCGATGGTCAGGATGTCCCCGCCGAGTTCGCCGGCCGCCACGAGACGTTCGGCGGCGAGCGCCTCGAAGTATAGGCCGCGACCGTCGTAGTCGGACTCGTAGCTCTCCAGCACCGTGCCGTCGTTCGCGATCACCTGGAACGAGGTCTTCGCGTACCAGACACCAGCGATCTCGATGCGGGCGTCGGTGCCGAGGATCGTCGCGGTGTTGCGACCCTTCGTGCGCGATGAGCTGAAGGTGGTGGCGATCTGACCGTCCGGATAGGTGAAGATCGTGGCGAGCTCTTCGTCTGCCCCCGTCTCCATCTTGCGTGCGGCCGCGAGGATGCGGTCGGGACGGCCGAACACGTCCCACGTGAAGGAGATGGGGTAGATGCCGAGATCCAGCAGCGCACCACCACCGAGCTCCAGTGCGTTCAGCCGGTGGGTGGGGTCGGCCGTGATCGACTGCGTGTGATCGGCGGTGAGGCTGCGCACCTCGCCGAGCGTTCCCGCGGCGAGGATCTCCCGGATGCGGATCATGTGGGGGAGATAGCGGGTCCACATCGCCTCCATCGCCAGGACGCCCTTCGCGGCGGCGGCGTCACCGATCTGGGCGGCTTCGGCGGCGTTGACGGTGAACGCCTTCTCGATGAGCACGTGCTTTCCCGCCTCGATCATCATGAGTGCCGGTTCGGCGTGCTGCGGGTGCGGGGTCGCGATGTAGACGATGTCGACGTCGGGGTCCGCGGCCAGGTCCGCCCACGACCCGTGCGCGCGCGGGATGCCGAACTCGGACGCGAACGCGTCGGCGCTCTCCTGGGTCCGCGACGCGACGGCGACGACTTCGCGTTCCGCGAGGCGAAGATCCGACATGAAGGAATGAGCGATACCGCCCGTGGCCAGAATTCCCCATCGCAAAGCAGTCATGCAGCCGAGCCTATCGGCCACGGGCGCGCGCGGGGCGGTGTTCGTCCGTGCGGTGACCAGGGTGCAGGATGGAGCCATGTCCGCATTGGTCTCCGCCGCAGAACTCATCACCGAACTCGCCAGCGCGGAGCCACCGCGACTTCTCGACGTTCGCTACCAGCTGGTCAAGCCCGACGGTCGTGACGACTACCTCGCCGGCCACATCCCCGGCGCGGTGTACGTGCCCCTCGATGACGAACTCACCTCTCACGGAGCGCCCTCGGCGGGCCGTCACCCGCAGGCGTCGCACGAGACGCTGCAGAACGCGGCGCGCCGCTGGGGCCTCAACGACGGTGATCGGGTGGTGGTCTACGACGGCGGATCCACCCTGGCCTCAGGTCGCACCTGGTGGACGCTGCGTGGTGCCGGCGTCGATATCCGCGTACTGGATGGTGGTCTTCCCGCCTGGATCGCGGCGGGCGGTGAGCTCGCCACCGACGACGTCGTGCCCATCCCCGGCACGATCACGCTGGGCGAGATTCCCACCGGCATCGACATCGACACGGCGGCCGCCTGGCCCGTTGACGGGGTGCTGGTGGACGTGCGTGCCGCCGAACGGTTCCGCGGCGATGTCGAGCCGTTCGATCCGATCGCCGGCCACATTCCGGGAGCGGTCAACCTCCCCTCGGTCTCGTACTTCCGCGAGGACGGCACCTTCCGCTCGCCCGCCGAGATCGCCGCCGCGTTCGACGCGGTGGGAGCTAAGGCCGATACGAAGGTGGCGACCTACTGCGGGTCGGGGATCACCGCGGCCCAGGCGGCGCTGGCGGCGGAGGTCGCGGGGCGCTCCGTGTCGGTGTTCCTCGGGTCGTGGAGTGCCTGGTCGAACACCCCAGGACTTCCGGTCGCCACCGGGAACGCCTGAGGTCGATCGGTGATCAGGAACGCACCTCCAGCCCGGCTGGAGGTGCGTTCCTGATCTTCCACGGGGGTTCAGGGGACGACGACGACCTTGCCATCGGTGCCCGCGTCGACGGCTTCCTGCGCCTTTCCCGCGTCGGCGAGGGGGACGCTCGCGCCCAGCTCCACCTGGAATGCACCGGCTGCCAGAAGCGAAAGCGTCAGCGGCAGGGCTTCGCGCCGCCACGCCTCTTCCTGCGCCGTGAGGGGAGACGGTCCGCCGCCGCGGAAGGAGCGGATGCCCCAGCCGGCGGCATCCGCACCACGTACCAGGGTGGCCGCGCGCGAGCGGTCGTGAACCAGCGCGACTGACGCCTCGTTCGCCTCGTCCGTGCCGGCCGCGTCGATCGCGACGCTCACGCCGTCCGGGACGATGGCGCGCACGCGCTCGATGAGCCCGGGGCCGTAGGTCACCTGCGTGGCGCCGAGCGCGCGGACCACGTCGGCACGACGCTCGCTGGAGGTGGCGATGACCGTGGCACCGAGCAGCCGCGCGTACTGGATCAGGAACTGCCCGACCGAGCCGGAGCCGCCGTGCACCAGCACGGTGTCGTTCGCGCTGACCGCGAGCGAGCGGAGCGTCTGATACGCGGTGCCGGCGGGGATGCCGAGGGCGGCACCGGCGGACGCGGAGACCGCGGCCGGGCGCGGCGCGGCGTCGATCGCGGCGACGATCACGTCCGTGGCGTACGCGCCGTGCGCGTTGCCGAACGCGACGGCGTCGCCCACGCGAAAGCCGTCGACCTCGGAACCGACCTCCGTCACGATGCCCGCTCCGTCGTGGCCCGTGCCGCGCGGACCGGTGAACGGCGGCGATGCCCGAAGTCCGGACCGCAGCTTGCCGTCGACGGGGTTCACTCCCGCGGCCTCGACACGGATCCGGATCTCGTCCGGTCCGGTCGCGGGGAGTTCGACCTCGCGCAGCGAGAGGACTTCGGGGCCGCCGAGCTGTTCGTACTGGATCGCCTGAGTCATGTCCTTCAGCCTAATGGGGGTGTATCACGCGGCTCCGTTGGGGCAGTGTGGTGTGCAAGTCTGCCAGTGAGTGAGCACTCGTTCAGCCTGACCGTCATGAGGTCTACGCCTAGATCGTGCCCTCATTGGTTGGTGGGGAAGCGGTGATGGCTGCTGGGATGACGTGCTTCGAGCACTGAACCATTAGGGCGCTGCGAGCTTTCTCCGGGACTTGTGTTGATCAGGTTCGTGAAGGGAGTCGGGACGATGCTGTTCCTCGGTGATGACTGGGCTGAAGCCCATCACGACATCGAACTGCAAGACGAGCAGGGTGCGGTGCTGGTCCGCCGTCGCCTGCCAGAGGGCGTGACGGGGCTGGCGCGACTGCACGCGCTGATCGCAGATCATCTCGACGACGGCGACGATCCGAGCATGGTGTTCGTGGGGATCGAGACTGATCGGGGCGGGTGGGTGCAGGCGCTGATCGCGGCTGGTTACACGGTCTATCCGATCAATCCGCAACAGTCGGCCCGGTATCGGCAGCGGCACTCGACCTCGGGTGCGAAAAGCGACCCCGGAGACGCGCACGTGCTCGCCGAGATCGTCCGCACCGACCGTGACCATCACCGACCCGCGACCGGCGACAGCGACCTCGCCGAGGCGGTGAAAGCGCTGGCAAGGACGCATCAGACGATGATCTGGTCGAAACAGCGGCAGGCCAACCAGCTGCGATCGATGCTGCGGGAGTTCTACCCTGCCGCGTTGACCGCGTTCAGCGACAACCTCGCCGGGCGAGACGCCCTCGCCGTCCTCGCCGTCGCCCCGACACCGGCCGCCGGGCGGGCCCTGACTCGCACCCGGCTCGTCACGGTGCTGCGCCGAGCGGGACGACAACGCAACCTCGAACACCGCGCCCTCGAGATCCTCACCGTCCTCCGATCCGAGCAGCTCGAGCTACCCGAACCGGTCGCGGCCGCCTACGGCACCTCGATCACCGCGATCGCGACAGTGCTGCACGCGATGACCGATCAGATCACCGCCCTGGAAGCAGAGGTCGAGTCGTGTTTTGGCCAGCACCCGGACGCTGAGATCATCACCAGCCAGCCCGGCCTGGGAACGATCCTCGGCGCGAGGGTGCTCGCCGAGTTCGGAGACGACCCCGACCGCTTCACCGACGCGAAAGCCCGCCGAAACTACGCCGGCACCAGCCCCATCACCCGCGCATCCGGCACCCGCCGCATCGTCCTGGCCCGCTACGCCCGCAACCGGCGCCTCGCCGACGCACTGCACCAGCAAGCGTTCTGCGCGCTCAGCACATCACCCGGCGCCCGCGCGTTCTACGACGCCCACCGAGCCGCCGGAGCCACCCACCACGCCGCGCTCCGCGCACTTTCGAACCGGCTCGTCGGGATCCTCGACGGCTGCCTCCGCCACCACACCCCCTACGACGAAACCATCGCCTGGGCACACCGCCACGCCCTCGCCGCTTGACAAACTACACCCCTGGGATATCTAGGCACGCTGCGCACGCGCCCGGGCCGCCACTCGCGCACGTCGTCACGCCGCGAAACACCCACGCACGTCCGAGAAACCCCGCGACGCAGGGTTTCTCGGACTTGCTTGGGTGTCTCGCGATGAGGTCAGCGGGAGCGGAGGGTCGTGAGCTCCAACGTGCGCACGGGAGCGGCACCCGACCCCAGCGCATCACGGAGGGAGCGCACCGGAAGTCCGCGGTCGCGGCACAGACGGAGGAACTCGCGCGCGAGCGCGGCGCGGTCCGCGACGGGGGCCGGCGGATCCGTCACACCATCGCGTTCGTCGGCGATGCCGTCGTGGGCCAGGACGATCCGGCCCGCCGCGGCGGCACGATCGGCGGCCTCAGAGCGTCGGGCGGCGTCGACCGCGGCGGAGTCGTGGAGGGTGCCGGACCACAGGACCGGCACGAGTCCTGTCCGACGCACCGCACGCCAGCTGGTGGGGGATTGTGCGCCGTAGGGCGGTCGGTACCACCGCACCGGAGTTCCGGTCACCGCCTCCAGCTCGATGCGGGCTCGCGCGAGTCGGGACGCCGCCTCCGCTCCCGAGAAGCTCGTCAGCGCTCGGTGATCGCCGCCGTGAAGCGCGATTTCGTGCCCCGCCGCGGACACCGCCCGCAGGAGTTCAGGGTGCTCCCGCACCCGGGTGAGGAGCACGAAGAACGTGGCGCTGGCGCGGTGCTCGGCGAGGGCCTCGAGCACCTGCGGCGTCTGATCCGGATCGGGGCCGTCGTCGAACGTGAGAACCACGGAATCCGCAGTGGTCGCCGTGATCGACCCGAGCACCGACCCGCCGTGGCGCCGGACGAACCCGAGGATCCGGGCGCGCGGCGAGCGGACGGAACGTGCGGGAGGCATCCGGACAGCGTAGGCGAAGCGGAGATCAGGCGTCGGGGCGCTGTGGATGACGCGGCTCTTCTTCCTCCGAACGCCGCGCACCGCCAGCGGTGTGGTGGCTCGCAGCGTCGCCGTTCGAGTCTTCGCCCTCCGAACGCCGTGCAGCGTCGGCAGGGTCGCCGTCTACGGGTTCGCCATCCGAAGCCCGCGCGCCCTCGGCCTCCGGGAGCGCGGCGTCGTCGGCACCAGGGCTCGCCTCGGCCACCTCGGCCGCTGCCTCCGCGAGCGCGGCCGCCGCGGTGTTCTCCGCAGCTGCTGCGTCATCCACCTGCTGCAGGATCACGTCGATCGCGCCGGTTTTCGCCTCCTCGTACCACTCGGTGAGCGCGGGTGCTGTGCTGTCGAGCCAGGCGCCGGCACCCTCGTCAGGTTCCGTGGGCGAAGATTCAAACACGAAGTCGTCGCCGTGCTCCTCGATGCCGCGGCGCACACCCTGCGCGATGGCCACCTTCGCGAACCGGGCGCGCAGGATGAGCGGGTCGGTGGACAACTCCTTCCACCACGCGAACATGATGCCGATGACGATGATCGCGAACGGCAGCGCCGACACGGTCACGAGCGACTGCAACGCGGTGAGCGCATCCTTGCCTCCCGCCAACAGCAGCGTGGTGGCGATGGCCGCGAGCGCGATACCCCAGGTGATCGTCACCCAGCGGGCCGGCGTGGGGTTTCCGCGCTGGCTCATCTGCCCCATCACGATCGATGCCGAGTCGGCGCTGGTCACGAAGAAGATCACGACAGCGATCATCGCGACCACGGCGGTGACGGTGGACAGCGGCAGCTGCCCCAGCACGTTGAAAAGGATGTCCTGGGCGTCACCCGCGCCGGCCACATCCTGGCCCGACTCCTGCATGCGCATGGCGGTGCCGCCGAACACGCCGAACCAGATCAGGCACACCAGGGACGGCACGATCATGACCACGAGGGTGAACTGGCGGATGGTGCGTCCGCGGGAGATCTTCGCGATGAACATGCCCACGAAGGGAGTCCACGACACCCACCACGCCCAGTAGTAGGTGGTCCAGGTCTTCATGAACTCGGCGGTGTCGGCACCCTCGGCGCTGGAGCGCTGCAGCATGGTGCCGAGGTCCGTGAGGAAGGCGACCCCGGCGGTGGGGATGAAGTTCAGCAGGAACAGCGCGGGGCCCACCACGAACACGAACACGGCCAGCACCGTCACCATGAGCATGTTGATGTTGGAGAGGATGCGGATGCCGCGCTTCACCCCGGAGACCGCCGAGAGGATGAACGCGCAGGTCAGCACGGCGATGATGCCGATGATCACGCCGTTGCCCACCGGGCCGATGCCGCCGACGATCTCGATGCCGCGTGCGATCTGCAGCGCACCGATGCCCAGGGACACCGCGGTTCCGAACAGGGTGACGATGATCGCCAGCATGTCGATGATCGCGCCGAGCGGACCCTTGGTGCGCTCGCTGAAGATCGGATCGAAGATCGAGGAGATGAGGGGAGAGCGCGCTCTGCGGTAGGCGACGTAGGCGATCGCACCGCCGACGAGAGCGTAGTAGCTCCAGGCGAGCGGACCCCAGTGGAACATGGTCTGCGCCATCGCGCTGAGCATGGCCTCGCGGGAGCCCTCGTCCACGTGGAAGCCGGTGGGCGGTTCGAGGAAATACACCAGCGGTTCATACGGGCCGTAGAACAACAGCCCGATGCCCATCCCTGCTGCGAAGAGCATTGTGATCCACGAGATGGTGGAGAACTCCGGCTTCTCGCCATCCGCGCCCAGCGGGATCCGACCGCGCGCGCTCAACGAGACCACCAGCATGAACACGAACACCACGAGCGTGAGAAGCGAGAACAGCCAGCCGAAGTTCGTCGAGACGGCACCGAGTGCGGCGGTGGCGAAGCGGCCCATCCCGTCGGTGTCCACGAGACCCCACGTGATGAAGCCGGCGGTGAACGCCGCGGTGATCACGAACACCCACCAGTTGGTGCTGAACTTCCGACCGGTGTCATCGACCCCGATCCCGGGGATCAACGCGGGGTGCACGCCGTATGGCGTGTTCACCTCGCGGAAGATGCGCTTCGCGGCGTCGCGGCGGCGCAGTGGTGTGGTGGGAAGCACCGCTGTCGGATGCGGTGCTCGGTCCCCGGGTTCTCCGGGTTGTGGCGTGTTGGACTGCTGGTCGACGTTCATACGTTCCCCTTCGCGGCTGATGGCCGCATTCCACCGTACGCCGATGCTCTGAAGGCGCTGATCAGGGCGGGGTGCTATTCGCGCGGACGCACGCGCACGGGTGAAGGACGTACGACTCAGGCGCGCTCGCGCAGGGCCTTCGCGATGCGCTGTGCGGACACCGCTTCGGCCGTGCCGAGACGCTGGGCGAACAGCGACACCCGGAATTCCTCCAGAAGCCAGCGGACGTGGACCAGGGATGCCGCCATCCCCGGCGTCTCCGGGAGGGTGCCACCGGCTTCCTCGTAGAGCGTGCGCGCACGCTCGAACTCGGTCATCCAGGCGCGATCGCGGCCGGCGTTCTCGCTGAGCTGCTTGAGCCGGATCTTCACCGCCTCGAGATACCGCGGCAGATGGGCGAGACGCGCGAGGCCTGTGGCTGACACGAAGCCGGGGCGCACGAGCGCATCGAGCTGCGCGCGGATGTCGCCGAGAGCACCGAGCAGGGCCATGCTGGTCGTGCCCTTGAGGAGCTTTCCTGCCTCGCGGTGCAGATCGAGGATGCGGGAGATCAGGCTCACCGTCTGGAACGTGCGATCGATGACGGCCGCGGAGACGGCATCGCGCGCCCGTTCGAACTCCGCGCGGGTGCGGACGACGCCGGGTACGGTGGCGGTGATCACGTCGTCGGCGACGGCGACGCGTGCGTCCTCGATCAGTGCGCGCACGCCCGAGTACGGGGAAGCCGCCAGGGACAGCTTCTCTTTCGAGGTCAGATGCTCCTGCACGTACGAGACCGGCGTCGCGACGTGCAGCAGGACCAGCCGACGCACGCCCGCACGGGTCATGCGCTCGGCCTCTGCCGGATCGGTCAGCACGCGGATCGACACGGATTCCCCGTCGTCGGACAGCGCCGGATAGCCGCGCACCACGCCGCCGGCCACCTTCGTGTCCACCTGCACGGGAAGATCGTCGAAGTCCCAGTCGGTGATCCCGCTGCGCTCGATGGTGCGCTGCGGCGCGGCCGCGACACGATCCGGAGCAGAGGACGGCGTCCGCTGCAGGGAGGAGGCGACGGAGTCGCGCGCGCGATCGGCGAGACGGGACTGCAGGGCCGCGAGGTCACGGTCGGAGTCGATGGCTCGTCCGCGTGCGTCCACGGCTCGGAACGACACCATGAGGTGTGCCGGCACGCGCTCCAGCTCGAACGCGTCGGCGGATACCGGCTGGTTCGCGATGGGCTGGATGCGCCGCGCGAGTGCGGCCGCAAGGCTCGACGCCGGAAGCCCATCGGTGTCCTCCGGGCCGGTGCCGGCCAGCTCCGCGGAGAACTTCTCGGCCCAGTCGGCGGCCGGGACGACGTTGCGGCGGATCGCCTTGGGAAGGGCGCGCAGCATCGCCGTGATGAGTTCGTCCCGCATTCCCGGGACCTGCCAGTCGAAACCGTCGGGCCGAAGTCCCGCGAGCAGCGGAAGCGGGACGACCACGGAGACACCGTCATCGGCGGCACCCGGCTCGAACCGGTAGGC
This sequence comes from Microbacterium gorillae, assembly GCF_050990725.1. Taxonomy (GTDB): domain Bacteria; phylum Actinomycetota; class Actinomycetes; order Actinomycetales; family Microbacteriaceae; genus Microbacterium; species Microbacterium gorillae_A. The sequence continues at coordinate 3,200,367 of NZ_CP158844.1, read as the reverse complement.
GAGATTCAGCGTCTGATCGCCCTGCGTCCAGCGCGACGGGAAGTCGTTCGCGTCGGAGCGGTGCGCGCGATCGACGAGGTCGTCCTCACGCATGGTGAGCAGCTTCGGGGTGCGCGCGATGCTCTCGCGCCACCACGCCTCGAAGGATCGGACGTCGAACACCTCGGCAGGGATCCGCGCCTGATAGAAGTCGAAGACGGCCTCATCGCCCACGAGGATGTCGCGTCGGCGCTCGCGCTCCTCCTGCTTCTCGAGTCGGCGACGCAGCTCGTGATTCTGCCGGAGGAACTGCGTGAGGTTCTGAGGGAGCCGCGTGGGATCCCATTCGCCCTCCACCAGCGCGTGCCGCACGAACATCTCCCGCGCGGCCGCACGATCCACGCGCGCGAACTGCACGCGGCGGCGCGGGATGATCTCCACGCCGTACAGCGTGACCTTCTCGTACGCCATCGCGGCACCGGACTGCTTGGACCAGTGCGGCTCGCTCACGGAACGGTGCGCGAGATCGCCGGCCAGCGCCTCCGCCCACGCCGGATCGATCGCGGCGACCGTGCGGGCGAAGAGCCGTGAGGTCTCCACCAGCTCCGCCGCCATCACCGCCTGCGGCGAACGCTTACGCAGCCCGGATCCCGGGAAGATCGAGAAGGTGATGCCGCGCGCGCCGCGGTACTGGCTGATCTTCCGGCCCTTCTCGGGACGCTGACCCGGCACCTGCTTCGGTGCCGACCGCTCATCGAGCACGCCGATCTGGCTCAGCAGACCCGCCAGGATCGCCTGGTGGATCGCGTCGGCCTGCGCGCCCGGGATCCGGCTTCCCTCGCGCGGCGCGGACTCGGCGGATCGAGAATCCGAGGTTCGAGAATCTCGACGACTCGGCGCGCGCCGACCGGACGCGGCGCGGTCCGTGGGACGGTCCCGCTCGCGGCGCGCCACATCGCGCGTGAGGCTGGTGAGCTGGCGATGCACGTCGAACCACTCACGCACGCGGACGTAGTTGAGGAACTCGTCGCGGCAGAGCCGGCGGAATGCCGACGACCCCAGCGCGTCGCGCTGTTCGGTCAGGTGATTCCAGAGGTTCAGCAGTGTGAGGAAATCGCTGGTCGGATCGGTGAAGCGCGCGTGCTTCGCGTCTGCCTGCTCCCGCTTCTCCTCCGGGCGCTCGCGGACGTCCTGGATCGAGAGCCCGCCGACGATGGCGAGGAGGTCGCCGAGAACACCCGTGCGCGCGCCCTCCAGGAGCATGCGGGCGAACCGCGGCTCGATCGGCAGACGCGACAGATCACGGCCGATGCGCGTGAGCTGCGGTCCGTCGCGACCCTCGCGCACCGCGCCGAGCTCGGTGAGCAGATCGATCGCGGCCTTGATGTTGCGCGAGTCCGGCGGGGTGAGGAAGGGGAAGGCAGCGATGTCGCCGAACCCGAGGGACAGCATCTGCAGCACGACCGAGGCGAGGTTCGTGCGGAGGATCTCGGGATCGGTGAACTCCGGGCGACGCTCGAAGTCCTCTTCGGCGTAGAGGCGGATCGCGATGCCGTCGCTGGTGCGACCCGCGCGTCCGGAGCGCTGCTGCGCCGAGGCCTGGGAGACCGCCTCGATCGGCAGCCGCTGCACCTTCGAGCGCGTCGAGTATCGCGAGATGCGGGCCGTGCCGGTGTCGATGACGTACTTGATGCCGGGCACCGTGAGCGAGGTCTCCGCGACGTTGGTGGCGAGGATCACGCGCCGACGCACACCGGCGACGCGGGAGGGCTCGAACACCCGGTGCTGATCGGCGGCGGACAGACGGCCGAACAGCGGCAGCACCTCGACCGGTGCCGTCGTGCTGCGGAACGCGCCGCGCACGGCGTCGGCGGCGTCACGGATCTCCGCCTCGCCGGGGAGGAACACGAGCACGTCGCCGGGGGCCTCGCGGTCGAGCTCCTTCAGCGCCGCGACGATCGCGTCGATGTCGTCGCCGCTCTCGTCGTCGTCCTCGTCCTGCTCGGGAGCCCGGTAGCGGATCTCGACCGGGTAGGTGCGTCCGGACACTTCGATGACCGGGGCGGGGGAGTCGGCCTGACCGAAGTGCTTCGCGAAGCTCTCCGGATCGATGGTCGCCGACGTGATGATGACCTTGAGGTCGGGCCGCTCGGGGAGGATCCGCACGAGGTAGCCCATGAGGAAGTCGATGTTGAGGGAGCGCTCGTGGGCCTCGTCGATGATGATCGTGTCGTAGCGACGCAGCAGCCGGTCGCGATGGATCTCGTTGAGCAGGATGCCGTCGGTCATCAGGGCGATCGCGGTGTCCTCGGACACCTGATCGGTGAAGCGGACCTTGTAGCCGACCACGGTGCCGAGCTGCACCCGCATCTCCTCGGCGATGCGCTCGGCGATGGTGCGGGCGGCGAGTCGTCGTGGCTGCGTGTGCGCGATGCGGCGCCGACCCAGCTCATACGCGATCTTCGGCAGCTGGGTGGTCTTTCCCGACCCCGTGGCGCCCGCGACGATCACCACCTGGTGGTCGCGGATCGTGGCGGCGATCTCGTCGCGCGCCGCACTGACCGGCAGCTCCGGGGGATACACGATGACGGGCGCAGACATAGCCCTCCAGTCTCTCACGCACGCGCCGTGCCGGCGGCGCAGGCACGAAACGAGGAGATTTACGCCCGGCGAGGGCGTGGCGCCCGATTCGGTACTAACCTCGGCGCATTCCCCTCATTTCGGGGCATGGGCGGAGGGTCATGAGCGCGGACGATGAGGGCCCGCACGGGCTGATCTCGCTGAACCTGCCCGCTGACGTGCCTGCGCCCCGGGTGCCCGCGGGGGTCAGGGTGCGGTCCTCACGCGCTCGCGGCACGTTCGTGGAGACCAGCTTCACCGTCCCCGGCGACGATCCGCTCGCCTTCGCGCGCTTTCTCGCCGAGGTGTTGCCGGCGTGGGAGCACACCATCGCGCAGATCGATGGGTTCGACCGTGATCGTCTGTCCGTCGCCCTCTGGATGCTCCCGGCACCGTCCGTGGTCCGGCTGCCGTGGTCGTCGTGGGCGCCCTGGGCCCGGGTGATGGGCGGCTTCTGGCTGGAGGGAACCCCACCGGAGCAGGGAGGCGACGAGGACGTCATCCGCATCTCCTGCATCGACCCGGGCGGTGAGGTAATCGCCGAGGGTGAGACGCGAGGCAACGACTATGACGAGCGGCAAGAGCGCTTGGCCACGCTCATCCACGGGACGACGAAGACCGCCGCCGCGGGCTCGACACTCCGCCTCGACCTGTTCCCGCGAGGGGGAATCGCCGGTCTCGTGATCAACGTGTCGGAGCTCGACGCGCTCGCCGCGGTCCGTATGGACATCGAGATCCAGACGCACCTCTGACTCGCCGCTTCGAGCATGACCGGATGCGACGAAGCCGTCGTGCCGGAGCGGAAACGGTGGTTGCATAGAACGATGAGCATTCCCACCCTCACCCTCAATGACGGCAACACGATTCCCCAGCTCGGCTACGGCGTCTTCAAGGTGCCGCCGGCAGACACCGAGCGGGCGGTGAGCGAGGCGCTGGAGATCGGCTACCGCCACATCGACACCGCGGCCATCTACGGCAACGAGGAGGGCGTCGGCGCCGCGATCGCCGCGTCCGGCATCGCGCGCGACGAGCTGTACATCACCACGAAGCTGTGGAACGACCGCCACGACGGCGACGAGCCGAACCGCGCCATCGAGGAGAGCCTCGCCAAGCTCCGTCTCGACTTCGTCGACCTGTACCTCGTGCACTGGCCCACGCCGGCGAAGGACAACTACGTGCACGCCTGGCAGAAGGTCGTCGAGATCCGCGACGCCGGCCTCACGCGCAGCGCCGGTGTCTCGAACTTCCTGGTTCCGCACCTGGAGCGCTCGGTCGCCGAGGTCGGTGTGGTTCCGGCCGTCAACCAGATCGAGCTGCACCCGCGATACCAGCAGCGTGAGATCGCCGAGTGGGCTGCACAGCATGACGTGAAGATCGAGGCCTGGGGTCCGCTGGGCCAGGGCAAGTACGACCTGCAGGACTTCGCCCCCATCAGCGACGCCGCCGCGGCACATGGCAAGTCGGCAGCGCAGGTTGTGCTGCGCTGGCACCTGCAGGACGGGCGCATCGTCTTCCCCAAGTCCGTGCGCGCCGAGCGCCTCCGCGAGAACCTCGACGTGTTCGACTTCACGCTGAGCGACGCAGAGGTCGCCGCCATCACCGCCCTGGACGAGGGAGCGGCCGGCCGCGTGGCCTCGCACCCCGACGAAGTCAACTGACACCCGTGGCGTCCCGGCTCGCCGACGCGATCAGCCCCTACCTGCGCACCCACGCCGACCACCCGGTCGAGTGGTTCCCGTGGGGCGAGGCGGCCTTCGCGCACGCGCGAGACCGGGACGTCCCCGTGCTCGTCTCGATCGGCTACTCCACCTGTCACTGGTGTCACGTGATGGCTCGGGAGTCGTTCGCGGACCCGGAGACCGCGGCGATCCTCAATGCCGGTTTCGTGGCGGTGAAGGTGGACCGCGAGGAACATCCGGACGTCGACACGGCCTTCCTCGCAGCGGCCGCCGCCTTCACGCGGGATCTCGGCTGGCCGCTCAACGTGTTCGTCACGCCGGACGGCCTTCCGCTCTACGCCGGCACCTACTGGCCGCCGGTTCCCGTCGCCGGACGTCCGGATTTCCGCACGGTGCTCGGTGCGGTGAGCGAGGCCTGGACCCAGCGGCGGGACCAGGCGGAGTCGGTCGGTCGTTCCATCCGCGCCGCGCTCGCGGCCGCTGCCGTCCCAGACGCGGTTGAGTCCACTGATACGGCGGCGGCTCTGCGCGTCGCGCTGGATCACCTGCGTGAGGCCGAAGATGCTCCCTACGGCGGCTTCGGCGGCGGAGCGAAGTTCCCCCTGCCGACGGTACTGCGCTTCCTGCAGGCTCCGGATCTGCCCATGGCAGCGGCAGAGATGCTGCACCGGGCGCTGAACGCCATCGAACGCTCGCCGTTGTTCGACCCGATCGACGGCGGTGTCTTCCGCTACGCCACGCGTCGTGACTGGACCGAGCCGCACTACGAGCGGATGCTGACCGACAACGCACAGCTGCTGCAGGTGGCGACAGCCGCGCGGCAGGCGGGGCTCGCCGCCCACCTCGGCCGCTTCCTGCTCGACGTGCTGCAGCAGCCCGGCGGCGGATTCGGCGCGGCCCAGGACGCGGAATCCATCGTGGACGGCAAGCCGTCAGCCGGTGGGTACTACACCTGCGCGGCGGCGAAACGAGCGGGCCTGGATCGCCCCGCAGTCGACGGCAAGGTGATCACCGGCTGGAACGGCCTCGCGATCGGTGCCCTGGCCGAGGCCGGAGCGCGCCTGGATGATCCGGAGCTCATCGGTGCCGCAGAACGCGCTGCGCTCGCCGTACTGGAGATCAACGGTGCCGATGGCGCCTGGGTGCGCGCCTCCGTCGACGAGATCCGGGGCCGTGCCGGCGCCGGCGTGGCGGACCTCGCACAACTGGCCGGGGGATTGTTCCGACTCGCGATCGCCACCGGCGAGAGCCAGTGGGCGGTGCGGGCACGGGACCTGCTCGCCGAAGCTCCGACGCTGACGGGCGATGCGGTGCTGGGATCGTTGGGCATTGCCGTTCCCGCGGATGCCTCCGACGGAGACGAGCCGTCGGCGCTCGCCGCGCTCGCAGACGCTCACCTGCTCGCTTGGATCCTCGGTGCGGGGGAGGAGCATCGCTCCGCAGCGCGAGAGCTGATCGCGCCTCGTCTCGCCGCGGCCGCAGCGGCACCGCTCGCCCACGGCGCGCTGCTGCGTGTCGCTGCCGACCTGAACCGGCCGTCGCGGCAGATCGTCGTGGTGGAACCCGATGCGGGGCCGCTCAGCCGTCGGGCCCGCGACCTGCGCGCGGATCTGGTGGTGTGCGTCACCCCGACGCAGGCCGAAGCCTTCGCCGCAGCGGGATTCTCGCTGTTTGCCGGACGCCCTGGACCCGCGGCCTACGTGTGCGAGGAGTTCGTCTGTCGACTGCCCATCACGGATCCCGCCGACCTCTCCTGATCAGATCCAGGTGGGCAGCCACATGTGCAGCTGCCAGTAATCGCGAGAGGTCGCCATGCCGGTCCACAGCGGCAGGAAGAACACCGACAGCGCCACCGCCAGCGCGATGATCACGCCCGTGACGATCCGCCAGGCGCGACGCTCTTCGGGGGGTCCGGATTCGCTCAGCCGCTGCAGTACGAGCGCGATTGCCATCATCATGAACGGCTCCATGATCACGGTGTAGAACTGGAAGATCGTGCGCTCGGGAACGGCCAACCACGGCAGGTACGAGGTGGCGAAGCCCACCAGCACGATGGCGTAGCGCCAGTCGCGGAAGCGGACCAGACCGTAGAGCAGCACCAGTACCGCGATCACGCCGATCCACCACAGCGCGGGGTTCGGGATCGAGGTGATAGCCGCGGCGCACGGGTTCGTCTCGTTCGGGTCGCAGCTGGTGGAATCCCAGAACATCGACGTGGGACGCACGAGGAACGGCCACTGCCATGCCGGGCTCATGTAGCTGTGCGGTGTGCTGAGCCCCACGTGGAAGGAGTAGGAGTCCATGTGGTACTTGAACAGCGCCACGAACGGGTTGGGATCCGAATCGCGCATGTAGCCGCCCGTGGTGGTCAGCCAACCGGTCCAGGAGGCCAGATACACGACGAACGCGACCGGCACGAGAAGCACGAATGTCGCGGGGGCCTGTCGGCCGATCGCGGCGGAACCCCACATCTTCACCCCGGCCCGGCGACGAGCGAACGCGTCGGCCACCACCAGATAGATGCCGAAGCCGGCGAGTGCGTAGAAGCCGCTCCATTTGACCGCTCCGGCGGCACCGAAGGCGATGCCGGCGGCGATCAGCCAGGGACGATTCCACATCGTGGGACCGGTGAAGGAATCCGTCGACCGCGCGATGCGCGCCATCGTGGGGCGGTGATCCAGCAGGATGAAGTACACGCCCAACAGGACGAAGAAGGTGAGGATGCCGTCCAGCAGGGACACCCGGCTCATCACGATCGCGATGCCGTCGATGGCGACGAAGCCGGCGGCGATGGCCGCCCACGCGATCGAGCGGGTCATCCGGCGCATGATCAGGTAGACCACCAGCACCGTGAGCACGCCGAACAGGGCGGTGGAGAAGCGCCACCCGAAGCTGGAGCCGCCCCCGAACATCCACATCCCGGCCGCGATCAGCCATTTGCCCAGCGGCGGGTGCACCACGCGGGCACCGCTGGTCTCGAAGATGTCGGTGTCCCCGGCCGCGAACTTCTCGTTCGCTCCCTCGGGCCAGTTCGCCTCGTAGCCCAGGTGAGACAGCGACCAGGCGTCCTTGACGTAGTAGGTCTCGTCGAACACCAGCTGGTGCGGGTTCTCCAGGCCGGTGAACCGGATGAGGGCCGCGACCAGCATCAGCAGACCCGGCACCACCCACTCCACCGCGCCGCGCCACTGGTCGGGGATGTCTCGCAGGACGGGGGTGTCCGCTCGGCGGGCCCACCAGCGCGACCAGGCCTCGCGGATGCCGGGGGCGACGTACTCGGGGCGCGCTGCGGCTTCTCCGGCGGGGCTCTCCGTGCTTTCCGCTGCGGGGTGATCCTCCGCGGAGAGGACAGTCGTCTGGCCGGTGGTCGCTGCGACCTCCGTCGCGCCGGAATCCGCGTCCGGGGTCACGGGCGCAGCGCTCTCGGCGGCCGCAGGCAGCAGCTCATCGCGGTCACGGGGTTCGGTCACGGCGTCCAGCCTAAGCTGGAACGGTGATCATCCTCGCGGCCACGCCCATCGGCAATCTCTCCGACGCCTCGACCCGACTGGTCCAGGCGCTCGAGAACGCCGAGGTGATCGCCGCCGAGGACACCCGAACCACCATCCGCCTGCTGTCAGCACTGGGCATTCAGAACCGGCCTCGGCTCCTGGCCCTGCACGACCACAACGAGAAGGCGAAGGCCGCCGAACTCGTCGCCCTTGCGCGCACCACAGACCTCCTCGTGCTCTCCGACGCCGGGATGCCCACCGTGAGCGACCCGGGATACGGCCTGGTGGCAGCTGCTGCAGCGGCAGACGTCACCGTCACCGCGATTCCCGGACCGAGCGCCGTCATCACGGCACTTGCCGTCTCCGGCCTGCCGACGGACCGCTTCAGCTTCGAGGGCTTCCTTCCGCGCAAGCAGGGGGAGCGGCGCTCGACTCTTCGCCGGCTCGCTCGCGAGACCCGCACCATGGTGTTCTTCGAATCACCGCAGCGCCTCGCCGCCTCGCTTGCGGATGTTGCGACCGAGCTGGGTGACTCCCGGCGCGTGGTGGTCGCTCGCGAACTGACGAAGCTGCACGAGGAGGTTCGTCGGGGCACGGCCGCGGAACTGGCCGCGTGGGCGGCCGAAGGCGTGCGCGGGGAGATCGCCGTCGTCATCGAGGGCGCCACGGTCGCGGACGTGCCGTTCGCTGACGCCGTCGCGCAGGTGCAGAGCCTGGCTGCCGCGGGAATCCGGCTCAAGGAGGCGTGCGCCGAAGTGGCCGGACTCACCGGCCATTCGTCCCGTGAGCTGTACCAGGCGGCCCTCGCGGCACGCAGCTGAGCGCCGGACGTCATACGACGGGAGCCCCGCGGGCCACCGCCTAGAATCGAGGGGTGAGCACCGGCGATTCCTTCTACATCACCACCCCGATCTACTACCCCAGCGATGTTCCTCACATCGGACACGGGTACACGACCGTGGCGGTCGACACGCTCGCGCGCTGGCACCGCCAGGCGGGGGATGACACCTGGATGCTCACCGGCACCGACGAGCACGGTCAGAAGATGCTCCGCGCCGCCGCTGCCAACGGCGTGACGCCGCAGGAGTGGGTCGACAAGCTGGTCACCGAGGCCTGGTTCCCGCAGCTGGAAACCCTTGACATCGCCAACGACGACTTCATCCGCACCACGCAGGAGCGCCACGAGGAGCGCGTCAAGAAGTTCGTGCAGGCCATCTACGACCGCGGCTACATCTATGCGGGCGAGTACGAGGCCCTGTACTGCGTGGGCTGTGAGGAGTTCAAGCCGGAGTCGGAGATCGTCGACGGCACCGGTCCCTTCGAAGGGCTGAAGGTCTGCGCCATCCACTCCAAGCCGCTGGAGCTGCTGCAGGAGAAGAACTACTTCTTCAAGCTGAGCGAGTTCCAGGACAAGCTGCTGGATCTGTACAAGGAGCGCCCCGACTTCATTCGTCCGGAGTCCGCGCGCAACGAGGTCGTGTCGTTCGTGCGGTCGGGCCTCAAGGACCTCTCCATCTCGCGTTCCGCGTTCGACTGGGGCATTCCGTTGCCCTGGGACGAGTCGCACGTCATCTACGTGTGGGTCGATGCGCTGCTCAACTACGCCACCGCGATCGGCTTCGGAGACGACGACGGCGAGTTCGACCGTCGCTGGCCCGGCTACCACGTGGTGGGCAAGGACATCCTCCGCTTCCACGCTGTCATCTGGCCGGCCATGCTGATGGCCGCGGGACTGGACGTGCCGAAGGGCGTGTTCGCGCACGGCTGGCTGCTGGTGGGCGGCGAGAAGATGTCCAAGTCGAAGCTCACTGGTATCGCACCCACCGAGATCACCGACGTGTTCGGCTCCGACGCGTACCGCTTCTACTTCCTCTCGGCCATCGCGTTCGGCCAGGACGGCTCGTTCTCCTGGGAGGACCTCGCCGCGCGCTATCAGGCCGAGCTCGCCAACGGCTTCGGCAACCTCGCCTCGCGCACCATCGCGATGATCGAGCGCTACTTCGAGGGCATCGTTCCGGCACCCGGCGCGTACGCGGAGGGCGATCTGCACATCCAGCGTGTGGTGGCGGACGCCGTTCGTGACGCGGACGCAGCGATCGAGCGCTTCCGCACGGACGAGGCGATCGCCGCCATCTGGACGATCGTCGATGCGCTGAACCAGTACATCACCGACAACGAGCCGTGGTCGCTGGCGAAGGACGACGCGCAGCGTGAGCGCCTGGGCACCGTGCTGTACACCGCGGCGGAGGGTCTGCGCGCGCTCGATGTGCTGCTCAGCCCGGTGATGCCGAAGGCCACGGAGAAGCTGTGGGTCGCGCTCGGCGCGGCGGAATCGCTCGGCCGTCTGCAGGACCAGCCGCTACGCGAAGCCGGAACGTGGGGAGTGCTGAAGCCCGGGACTTCGGTCAACGGACTCGCGCCGCTGTTCCCGCGCGTGGAGACGGCGTGACCGCAAGCGGAAACGGCGGCACGGGCGACGGCATCAGCAACTACGTCACCCAGCGCCGCGCCGACGGTCGCGACCTCCGCTACCCGGAGGCGCCGGAGCCGTTGCGCGTGCCGGTGTACGACAACCATGCCCACCTGGAGATCCTCGACGGCGATGAGCCGCTGAGCCTCGACGAGCAGCTGGAGCGCGCGGCGTCCGCCGGCGTCGCCGGCGTGATCAATGCGGGCGGTGACATCGAGTCCTCGCGCTGGTGCGCACACGCGGCGGCGACGCATCCGCGCGTGCTTGCCGCCGTGGCGATCCACCCGAACGATGCCCCGCTCTACGAGGCAGCCGGCAAGCTGGACGAGGCCATCGCGGTGATCGACGAACTCGCCGCTCAGCCACGCGTGCGCGCGATCGGTGAGACCGGACTGGATTTCTTCCGCACCGACGACGACGGCCGTCCCGCGCAGTACCGCTCGTTCGAGGCCCACATCGCGCTGGCGAAGAAGCACGATATCGCGATGCAGATCCACGATCGCGACGCCCATCGCGAGGTGTTGGACACGTTGGCTCGTGTCGGCGCTCCGGAGCGGACCGTGTTCCACTGCTTCTCCGGCGACGAGGAGATGGCGCGCGAGTGCGCGGAGGCTGGCTACTACCTGTCCTTCGCCGGCAACATCACCTTCAAGAACGCGCAGAACCTGCGTGATGCCCTCCGGGTGACCCCGCTGGAGCGGATCCTCGTGGAGACCGATGCGCCGTTCCTGACGCCCACGCCGTACCGCGGGCGTCCCAACGCCTCCTACCTGATCCCGATCACTCTGCGGGCGATGGCCGCAGAGCTCGGCGTGGATGAGGAGGCTCTCGCCGCGCAGGTCGCCGAGAACACCGTCCGGGCCTACGGTTCCTTCACGGACTGATCCCGAGAAACCCAAGCAAGCCCGAGAAGCCCCGCGTTGCAGGGTTTCTCGGACTTGCTTGGGTGTTTCGGGGGGAACCTGGAAACAGTGACAATGGGGTCATGCGACAGGAACCACGGGTGGATTCCGCGTCTGACATCCGCATGGCGTCGGACGCGTTCGGATCGCTGTGGGCGGATCAGTCGCGACGCGCCTGGCTGAACTCGGCTCTGGTGCCCGTGTTCGTGACGGTCGTCGGCATGCTGCTCCTCCTCGGAACCATCGCGGAGTCCGGATCCGGTCCGCTCACCCTGCGCGCCATCGCCGAGGTGGTGCCCGTCGAGCGCGTGTCCGAGCTGGTCGTCGACGCGGTGGACGCCTCTCGCATCTACATCCCGGTGTCCGTGGGAGCCTTCACGGTGTTCGTCACGATCGTCATGTTCACCGCCCTGGCTTCCACCGACTCCGCGGAGCGCACCGCCATCCTGCTGCGGCTGCGCTCCGTGGTCCAGATGATCCTGGCGGTCGGGTGGACCTTGATCACCGCGTTAGGCGTCCTCGTCGCGTTGAGCGGCGTCGACCCGTGGCCGATCCTGCTGATCGCCATCGTCCAGCTGATGCTGACAGCTGCCTTCGCCACCCTGTCCGCGCTCTATCTGGTGGTGGGCAACACCGGCATGCGGCTGTCACAGGTGCGACGCGTCATCAAGGCCGAGACGGCGTTGCGCGATGATCTTCGTGGCGACGCGCGGGAGCATCCGCTGGCACCCCGCCTGCTGGCCTGGACCGGCGTGGTTCTGGTGATCGACGTGGCGGCGGCTTTCATCGTCTTCCATGGCGATGCCCGGCCCGAGGGCATCGCGCTGCGTGCGGTGTCGATCGTCGCGTTGCAGGCGGGCTACACGGTGCTGCTGGCCTTCCACCGGTATCTCGAAGTGCGTCGCCCGAGCGCCGGCGGCTGGTTCCCACCGGCGGGCCGCGCGGTGCTGCTCGCGGTGATCTGTCCGCTGCTGGCAGTGGTTGCCGCCCTTGCGCTAGGGGATCGCTCGGACTTCGGCGGCTGGGCGGTCGCCGTGATCGTTCTGCTCGTCGTGGTACTGCCGCTCGTGGCGGTGCTTTCTCCTCGCGTGGGCCTCGGCGGAGCGTTGTCGGGTGTCGCCGCCCGCAGTCTCGATGCGTCAGTGCAGCGCTACACGCTGCATTTGCGCGCGCTGGAGCGGCACGAAGCGCATGACGAACGGGAACCTCGCGTCGGTGATCAGTCGCCGTCGTCGGACGGCTCGTCGGACGACTGAGCCTTCTCAGCGGCGGGTCGTGCGGCCGCGATCTGCGAGATGGGTCGCCAGACGAACACGAGCGTGATCGCCGCGCCCACGAAGGCGAACCACCACGGCGCAGTCAGCCCCCAGGTCTGCGCGAGGACACCGCCGATGCCCTGGCCGATGATCATCCCGCCGAACACTCCCACCATGTTCACCGCGCCGATGCGCCCCTGCAGCTCGTGGGGGACGAGTCGCTGACGGACGGTGGTGGAGATCGCTCCCCAGATGAACGAGTACAGGCCGAACCCGAACATGATCACCAGCGCGATCACGCCCGAGGTGGTGAGGGCGAACGCGAGGTGCATCACCACCTCCAGGGCAAGACAGACGCGCATCAGGGTGGCGAACGACACGTGGCGCTCCAACCAGCCGAACATGCCGGTAGCCAGAAGGCCGCCAATGGCCGACGCTGTGGTCAGGGCGCCGTAGCCCACCTCGCCCATGCCGAGGTGCTCGGTCGCGTACAGCACCAGCACACCCCAGGGGGCCGCCCACGTGACGTTGAACACGAGGATGATGATCACCAGCATCCGCACCGGCGGATTGCGCCAGAGCCACCGCACGCCCTCGGCGATATCCGTGTGCACCGACGTCGGCTCGGCGTTCTCGCGCGGCGGGATCGGCGTGTGAGCGATACGCGACACGAGGATGGCGGCCAGCGCAACGCACAGCGCCTGCAGGAGGAACGGCCAGAACGACCCGATCGCGAACAGGAATGCTCCCAGCGGCGGACCACCGAACTGATTCGCGACGAGATACCCGGCCTGCAGCCGCGAGTTCGCGATGCCGAGGTCTTGCTTCTGCACGAACATCGGCAGCAGCGTTTGGCTGGTGGTGTCGGCGAACACCTCCGCGCACCCGTAGAGGAAGGCGGCGGCCAGCACGATCCAGATATTGGCCGTGCCGGTGAACAGAAATACCACGAGCCCGAGGATCAGTACCACGCGCACGGCATTGGCACCGATGACGAGTCGGCGGCGGTTGAAACTGTCGGCGATCGCGCCGGCGTGCAGCCCGAACAGCAGCCACGGCAGGAACTGCAGCATGGCACCGGAGGCCACCAGCACGGGGGAGGTGGTCATGGACGCGATCAGCAGCGGACCCGCCGCCAGCATGATGCCATCGCCCAGGTTGCTCGACCACGACGCCGTCATCAGCCAGCGGAAATCGCGACCGAGCCGCGCGGGGGCGATGCGTTCTCCAAGCCAGCTCACCCGTCGATCCTACGAAGGGTCGCGGACATTGCGAGCCTCGCGCGGCTTCAGAGCGAGCGAGGCGGACGAAGGCGTACAGGGACGGGGCGTGCGGGCTTCGCGCCCGTGTGTCGGCGGCACCGCATCGGTACGGGAGAATGGACACATGACCGTGTCCCTGCTCGGAGCCGCCGAGATCCGCCGCCTGGCCGCCGAACTCGACGTCACCCCGACCAAGAAGCTGGGGCAGAACTTCGTCGTCGACGCGAACACCGTGCGCAAGATCGTCACCGCGGCGCGGGTGCAGGCCGGCGAGCGCGTGGTCGAGATCGGTCCGGGGCTCGGCTCCCTCACCCTTGCCATCCTGGAGACCGGCGCGAGCGTGACGGCGGTGGAGATCGACCACCGTCTGGCCGCGCGACTGCCGGAGACGGCGCGCGAGCGCGGGGTTCCTGACGGCGCGCTCACCGTCGTGGACGCGGATGCGTTGCGTGTGACCGAGCTGCCCGGAGATCCGACGGTGCTGGTCGCGAACCTGCCGTACAACGTGTCCGTTCCGGTGCTGCTGCACTTCATGGAGACGTTCGACACGATCCGTCGCGGCGTGGTGATGGTGCAGGCCGAGGCGGCTGAGCGGCTCGCCGCAGGACCAGGCTCCAAGGTCTACGGCTCGCCGAGCGTCAAAGCCGCCTGGTACGGCTCGTTCGCGTTGGCGGGGACGGTTTCACGTCAGGTCTTCTGGCCGGTTCCCAACGTGGACAGCCTGCTGGTCGGGTTCCACCGCGATGAGGAGCCGCGAGGAACCGAAGACGAACGACGCGCCACCTTCGAGATCATCGATGCGGCGTTCGGTCAGCGTCGCAAGATGCTGCGTCAGGCGCTGTCGAGCGTCCTCGGCGGTTCGGCCGCGGCGGCGAGTGAGGTGCTCGAGCGCGCCGGTGTCGACCCCACGGCGCGCGGCGAGGCGCTCACCGTCGAGGACTACCTCCGCATCGCCCGCGCGCGCTGATCGCACAGCCCCGCGCGCTGAGTGCACGACCCGCGCTCTGTACGAACTGCGGTCGCTTTGTGCCCGCTGCACGCAAGGCGTTGCCCGCCGCGCGAAACCCTCGTCGGCGTCGCCGACAGAACGATGTTGCGCACCATGAAGCGGGAGCCAGCCCGCGTGACATCTGTGAAACACAGGGCCGCTAGCCTGGTGAGGTGACTGAGAATCCCCGCTTCCGCCCCGGCACTCCCGAGACCCATCGTCCGTATGTCGCTGCCGAAGGGCGTTACGATCGCGGCGACTACCGCCGCGTCGGGGAGTCGGGACTGTACCTGCCGCCAATCTCGCTGGGCCTGTGGTGGAACTTCGGTGACAACGTCCCGTTCGACAACCAGCGCGCCCTCCTGCGTCACGCCTTCGATTCCGGCATCACCCACTTCGACCTCGCAAACAACTACGGTCCGCCGTACGGATCGGCGGAGACGAACTTCGGCCGCATGATCCGCGAGGACTTCGCGCCCTACCGCGACGAGCTGATCATCTCGTCCAAGGCCGGGTGGGACATGTGGCCCGGTCCGTACGGCTTCCTCGGCACACGCAAGTACCTCATCGCCAGCGCCGAGGCCTCCCTCAGCCGCATGAACCTCGACTACGTCGACATCTTCTACTCGCACCGCGTCGATCCCGACACTCCGATCGAGGAGACGGTGGGCGCCCTGGACACCCTGGTGCGACAGGGGAAGGCGCTCTACGTCGGCATCTCCTCCTACAGCGCGGAGCGCACGATCGCGGCGAAGGCTGTGGCACGAGAGCTCGGCACGCCGCTGGTCATCCACCAGCCCGCCTACTCGATCCTCAACCGGTGGATCGAGGACGGCCTTACGGAGGTGCTGCGGCAGGAGCAGATGGGCGCGATCGCGTTCACTCCGCTCGCTCAGGGGCTCCTGACCGACAAACACCTCGGCGACGGCGTAGCGAATCGGTCGCAGCAGCGCGGATCGCTCCGCGAGATCACCGTGGACGAGCGCGAGGCCCTGCGCTCCCTGAACACGATCGCCCGCGAGCGCGGGCAGTCGCTCGCGCAGATGGCCATCCAGTGGGTGCTGCGCAACGAGGTGGTGGCCTCCGCTCTCATCGGCGCATCGCGCCCGGAGCAGCTCGACGAGAACCTGGGAGCGTTGGACGGCCCCGCGTTCGACACGGAGGAACTCGAGCAGATCGATGCCCTCTCCGACGCCATCGATGTGAACCTCTGGGCAGCATCGGCGGATCTGTGAGCATCGGCGCGTACGAGCCCGGCATCGGCCCGGTCCGCGTGCGCGCGGCGGGGAAGGTGAACATCCACCTCGGTGTCGGCGAACTGCAGGACGATGGCTATCACGAGCTGGCGACCGCTTTTCAGGCGCTGTCGCTGTACGAGGAGGTGACCGCCACCGCGGCGGACGACTTCTCGCTGACAGTGGAGAGCGACGGCTTCATCGACGTCTCCGGTGTGCCCGTGGACGATTCCAACCTCGCGCTGCGTGCCGCGCGCCTGCTCGCAGAGAGCACCGGCGTCACCGCGGGCGTCCGCCTGCACATCCGCAAGGGCGTGCCGGTGGCCGGAGGCATGGGCGGCGGTTCCGCTGACGCCGCAGCCGCACTGGTCGCCTGCGACGCACTCTGGGACACGCGGCAGACCACGGCCCAGCTGCACGAGTTGGCGGCACGACTCGGGGCCGATGTTCCGTTCGCTCTGCTCGGCGGTACTGCCATCGGCACCGGCCGCGGCGACGAGTTGACCCCTGCCCTCACGCAGGGCCGATTCGACTGGGTTCTCGTTCCCAGTGAGATCGGCATGTCCACGCCCGAGGTCTACGGCACCCTTGACGAGATTCGGATCCGACACCGGGCGAACCTCCCCGTGGTACCGGTGCGCCCGCGCGTCGATGACGAGGTGCTGCATGCGTTGCGTGCGGGGGATTCCCGACGTCTCGCGGAAGCGCTCGGCAATGATCTCCAGGTGGCCGCGCTGTCGCTGCGGCCCGATCTCGCCGACACGATCGACGCGGGGTTGCGCGCCGGTGCCCTGGCGGGGATCGTCTCGGGGTCCGGTCCCACCATCGCGCTGCTGTGTGCCGACGCGACGGCGGCGCTCGCGGTGCGCGATGAGCTGGCGTTGGTCGGCTACGTCGGGGTTCACGCCCATGGGCCCGTTCCCGGAGCACGCGTCGTCTGATCTCGATGTCGGAAGCACCCGCTAGCGTGAAGTGAGCTCACAACGCTGGAGGAACACATGACAGTTGACGCCGAGACCTTCCGCACGGCACCGCTCGATGAGCAAGCGGCCTCCGAGATCGCGGCGCGCGGTCTCGAGGTGCGCCTGGCCGAGGACGACGCCGCCGCACTCGCCTGGCGGGCGGCCGTCGCGCGCGGGTTCCAGGGTCCCGAACTGGAAGAGCGCAACCACGAGGCGGGGCGTCCGGGGACCGCGTATCGCCGCCGCCTCGGCGTCTACGACCCCGCGGGTGCTCTGCCAGATCTGCCGGTGGCCACGTTCGCCACCTGGCTGAGCGAGCTCACCGTGCCCGGTGGTCGCGCCGTCCCGGCCAGCGCGATCAGCTCCGTCACCGTGGCCGCCACGCATCGCCGCCGGGGCCTCGCCCGCTCTCTCATGGCGGGAGAACTTCGACAGGCCGTGCAGGCCGGACTCCCCGTGGCGATGCTGACCGCCTCGGAGGCGACCATCTACGGGCGGTTCGGCTTCGCCGCGGCTGCTGCTGCGGCCACCTGGCGCATCGACACTCTGCGCGCGGGGTGGCTGGGAGGAGACGTTCCGGGGCGGATCGACTACGTATCCCGCGCGGACGCCCGCCGCATCGCGCCGGAGCTGCACGAGCGCATCCGGCACCGACTGCCAGGCGAGGTGATAGTGCCGGGTCCGCACTGGGACGACATGCTGCGTCTGCGGTCGGACGCGGAGGCTGCGGGCGCCGTGCGCGCCATCCAGTATCGTGATGAGACGGGGGAGATCCAGGGCCTCGCGGCCTTCACGCTCGACCGCACGCCACCGACCCCCGGCACCGTCAGCGTGATCTTCCTCCACGCGGCCACCGACCACGCGTACGCCGCCCTCTGGCGCTTCCTCCTGGAGCACGATCTGGTGGGAACGGTCGTGGCCACGGAGCGCGCGATCGACGAGCCGCTGTGGTGGCTGGTCGCCGATCAGCGTGCCGCGGAGATCAAGCTGCGCGATCACCAGTACGTCCGCATCGTGGACGTGGTGGCCGCGCTGGAGGCTCGCCACTATGAGGTCGCCGGCTCCGTGATCCTGGATGTCACCGACCCGCTGGGCATCACGTCCGGACGCTACCTCCTCGAGGCGGCGGATGACGGTGCTGCGCGCGTCCGGGTTCTCGCGGACAGCGAGACGACGAACGCCGCTCCCGTGCTCGCGCTGGGAATCGGCGAACTGTCGGCCATCTACCTCGGAGGCGTACGGGTGCAAACGCTCGCTGCCGCCGGACGTGTTCGCGCCGACGCGGTGGAGGAAGCCGACGCGCTGTTCCGTGGCGCCGTGACTCCCCGTCTCACCTTCTGGTACTGAGTCCCGCAGCGCGGACGCCGTTCGGCGTTCGCGCTGCGCTGGTGCCGGCCTGCGCAGCGGGCTGGTGAGAGCGCCGCCCCACCGGAGGAAGTCCTGATGCGCTGGTGCCGACGCTCGCTAGGGCGCGGTACCGACGCCGAGGTGCACCTCGGTGACTGCCGGCGTGTGGGTGATGATCAGCTTGAGGATGGCGGTGTCGTCCGTGCTCATGTTGGTGAGGGCCGCACGAATCGGCTGTGTCTCGGTCATCGCCGCTTCCGCGATGGCGTCGGCATAAGCGGTTGTGGCGTCGTGCGCCTGCCATGTCTTCGGGTCCGTCAGCACCGCCGCCACCGTGTCCTCTTCACCCGGCACCGACTCGACA
Source organism: Microbacterium gorillae (assembly GCF_050990725.1). GTDB lineage: Bacteria > Actinomycetota > Actinomycetes > Actinomycetales > Microbacteriaceae > Microbacterium > Microbacterium gorillae_A. The sequence goes on along the minus strand of NZ_CP158844.1, from coordinate 3,181,813 downwards.
CCGGTCAGAGCAGCCAGCGAATCACAATCCAGCCCCAGCACGGTCTTGGTTTCGGTGTCGACGAGGAGGTCGAACGTCACCACCGGGGTGGCGGACGGCGTGGGCACGTCGAGCAACGCTCCGCTGGAGGCATCCATCGTGCTCGTGGTGCTCGTCGGTGCAGCCGTGCTGGCCGTCGCCTGTGCCCCGCAGCCGGTCAGCGCCATGCCGAGCAAGAGCGCGGAGATCGCGAGGGCGTGTCGGATGGGTCGTCGCATGGAGTGGAGGGCCTCCGCGTCGGGCACCGCACTGTGCGGGCAAGTTCGTGTCATCTCCGCGTCGTCAGGGGGAACGACGCGTCGCGACCGGCGGGGGAAGTCCACCGGAACCACGAGCATACGAGGCCGATCGCGGCGGACAGGTCCGGCTCAGGTACCCGTGATGAACCTGTGACGACCTCGTGATCTGCGCGTGACCTCACGGGCGCGCGGTGGCACGTCTCAGCTGAACAGCGCGCCGAGCGCGACCTCCACCATCGGCCCGAAGCGGGTCTCCCGCTCGTCGGAGCTCATCTCCTCGCCGCGGATGATGTGATCGCTGATGTTGCAGACCGCGAGCGCCTCGACACCCTCGCGCATGGCGATGCCGTACAGCGCGGCGGCCTCCATCTCCACGGCCAGCGTGTGGTGCTCGATGAGGCCCTTCGTCTGCTCGGGTCGGTCGGAGTAGAAGGTGTCCGAGCTGAACAGCGGACCGACGCGGTGAGCGAGCCCCTTCGAACGCGCGGTCGCCACGGCGCGCTCCAGCAGGTCGTAGCTGGGGACGGCGCTGAAGCGCACCCCCGGGACGCGGAAGTCGGCCATGGAGGAGTCGGTGTGGGCGGCGTTGGCGATGACGACTTCGCCGAGCTGCACCTCGTTGGCCATGCCGCCCGCCGTTCCGACGCGCACGAGGCGCTTGACGCCGTAGAAGCGGATGAGCTCGGTGGCGTAGATGCTCATCGAGGGCATACCCATGCCGGAGGCCATCACCGAGATGTCGTGCCCGTTCCAGGTTCCGGTCCATCCCTCGATGCCGCGGACCTCGGTGACCAGCCGTGGGGAGTCGAAGAACGTCTCGGCAATGCGGCGCGCGCGACGGGGGTCGCCGGGCATGAGGACCGACGGAGCGAAGTCACCGGGCTGGGCGCTGATGTGAGCGGTGGGCATGGGATTCCTTCCGTCGGGCCGATCGGCGCTCCCAGCCTACCGGCGGGCACACGGGCGCACCCCGTACCCTGGAGGGGATGGCACATCTTCTCGGGGCCGAGGCCCTGCACCTGGAATACCCGACCAAAGTCGTGTTCGATTCCGTCTCGCTGGGCGTGAACGAGGGCGACCGGATCGGGATCGTCGGTCGCAACGGCGACGGCAAGTCGAGCCTGCTGCGCATGCTGGCCGGTCTCGTCGAGCCCGACGGCGGTCGTGTCACGGTCCGCGGTGGCACGCGGATCGGCGTGCTCAGCCAGGAGGACGTGCTCGACGACGACGAGACCATCGCGCACTCGGTGGTGGGGGACACCCCCGAGCACGTGTGGGCGGGCGATGCCAAGATCCGCGACGTGATCGCCGGTCTCCTCGGCGATCTGCCGTGGGACGCCCGCGTCGGTGACCTGTCCGGTGGGCAGCGGCGTCGGGTCGCGCTGGCACATCTTCTCGCGGGCGACCACGACGTGATCTTCCTCGACGAGCCCACCAACCACCTCGACGTCGAGGCGATCGCGTGGCTGGCCGAGCACCTGAAGCGACGCTGGCCGGCGAATCAGGGTGGGCTGCTCGTCGTGACGCACGACCGCTGGTTCCTGGACGAGGTCGCCAACAACACGTGGGAGGTGCATGACCGTATCGTCGAACCCTTCGAGGGCGGCTATGCGGCATACATCCTGCAGCGCGTGGAGCGCGACCGCCAGGCCGCCACCATCGAAGCGAAGCGTCAGAACCTCGCCCGCAAGGAACTCGCCTGGCTGCGCCGCGGCGCCCCTGCCCGCACCAGCAAGCCGCAGTTCCGCATCGACGCGGCGAACGCCCTGATCGCCGATGTTCCCGAGATCCGCAACAAGACCGAACTGTCGGCTCTCGCGGTGTCGCGACTCGGCAAGGACGTGGTCGACCTCCTCGACGCCGGCGTCTCGTACGGTGACAAGGTCGTGCTGCGGGACGTGGAGTGGCGACTCGCCCCGGGCGAGCGCACGGGCATCCTCGGTGTGAACGGCGCAGGCAAGTCCACGCTGCTCGGTCTGATCGCGGGCACCACCCAGCCCACGTCGGGCACCGTCAAGCGCGGCAAGACGGTGCACGTGGCCACCCTCACCCAGCGTCTCGATGAGCTGGAAGAACACCTGAACGAGCCGGTGCGTGTGGTCGTCGGGCGACTGCAGACCACGTACACCTTCGGAGCGGGATCGAAGGCACAGGAGCTCTCTCCCGGCCAGCTCCTGGAGCGCATGGGCTTCCAGAGCGCGCAGCTCTCGACCCCGGTGAAGGACCTCTCGGGTGGCCAGAAGCGCCGCCTCCAGCTGCTGTTGATCCTGCTCAATCAGCCGAACGTGCTGATCCTCGACGAGCCGACGAACGACCTCGACACCGACATGCTGGCAGCGCTGGAGGATCTGCTCGATTCGTGGCCTGGCACCCTGATCGTCGTCTCCCATGACCGCTACTTCCTGGAGCGGGTGACCGATCAGCAGTACGCGATCCTCGACCAGCAGTTGCGTCACCTGCCCGGCGGCGTGGACGAGTACCTGAAGCGTCGGGCGGCGCAGGGCACGTCGTCCGCCTCGTCGACTCCCGCCGCCGCGGCTCCGACCGGCCTCACCGGCAAGGAGGCGCGGGAGGCGGAGAAGGAGATGGCCTCGCTGGAGCGTCGCGTCCAGAAGCTGCGTCAGACCGCCGCGGACGCCCGCGCGAAGCTCGCGGACATGGACCAGTCCGACTACGTCGCACTCGGCAACCGAATGACCGAGATCTCCGGCTGGGAGGGCGAGGCCGACGAGCTCGAGATGCGCTGGCTGGAGCTTGCCGAGTCCCTCGGCTGATCCGCTCAGAAGATGGAAAACGCAGCTCCGACGAGGTTCGGAGCTGCGTTTTCCATCTTCACGCCCGAGCGGCGTCCTCCGGCTCGGGGGTGCCGATGCCGCGCAGCGCCGGAGTGAGCGTGACCGCGAGCGCCACGAGGACCAGGACCAGGATCATCGCTAGGCGCAGGCCGAAATGCTCGCCGAGGAAGCCGAGCGCAGGCGGGCCGGCGAGGAAGGCGACGTAGCCGAGCGTCGCGACGAGGGAGACGCGCGCGGCGGGGTTCGGGCCGGAATCGCCGGCGGCCGAGATCGCGACCGGGAAGCCGAGAGCGGCGCCCAGACCCCAGAGCGGGATGGCGCACGCGGCGATCACCGGGTTGTCGGCGAAGATCACGAGGGCGAGGCCGATGGCGCCGAGCGCGGCGCTCCCGCCGAGCACCGCGGCGCGCCCGAACCGGGTGATGAGCGGGCCGCCGGAGAAACGACCGATCGTCATCATCGCGGCGAATACGGCGAACAGCCCAGAACTCCACGCCGGGTCGAATCCGTGCCCGTCCACCATCAGCAGTGGCAGCCAGTCGTTCGCCGAGCCCTCCGCCAGCGCGAGCGCCAGGACGATGACACCGATGATCAGCAGTCGTCGATCGCGCCACACCGGCGTGTGATCCGCCGATTTCTCCACGGTGCCGGCGGCAGCCGACCGCGGCACGCCCGGCAGCGCCCACAGCGCGCCGAGCACGGCGATCACGGTCACAGCCAGCAGATGCCAGAGAATGGGAAGCTGGAGCGCCACGGCGCCGAGGCCGATCACCGCGCCGGCGACGGTGCCGAGGCTGAACGACCCGTGCAGTGCCGGCAGCACGGGAACGTTCGCGAGCTGCTCCACCTCGGCACCCTCCACGTTCATCGCGACTTCCGCGCCACCCATGCCGAGTCCCATCAGCCCGAGGCCGACCGCCGTGAGCCACTCGCTGCCGATGGCCGCTCCGGCACCGATCGTGGGGGTCGCGAGCAGCTGGAGCGAGATCCCGACCATGATCACGGGGCGGGTGCCGAAGCGCGCAGTGAGCGCACCCGAGGAGAGAATTCCGATCATCGAGCCCACGGACAGCCCGAACAGGACGAGTCCCATCGTGGCCGTCGACGCCTCCAGGAGGTCGCGGACATCGGGCGTGCGCGTCACCCAGGAGGCGAACATCATGCCGGGCACGAAGAAGAGCACGAACAGGGACATGCGGCGGCGGCGAAGGGCGGCGTCCATGGCGGTGGGGGTGTCCTTGGAGGGTCGAAGCTGAATCGATTCGATTCGAATGTATCGGGTTCGGGAATACGACGGGGCCGTTCGACGTTGCATCCCTGCGTCGCCCCGCGGAAATTTCTGTTCCGTCTGGGGCCGAGGAAGCGCAGACTGAGCTGCGCACGGTTCGCATCACGCGGACGCTCCGGGGAGAGGAAGCCGTATGGAAGGGCTTGAAGTCACCGTTCTGCTGGGGATGGCGGTGCTCGTGGGAACGGTGCTGGCACCGCGTCTGCGCATCGCGACGCCGCTGGTGCTGCTGGTACTGGGCCTGGTGATCGGATTCGTGCCACAGGCACGGGAGATCCAGCTGCCGCCGGAGGTGGTGCTGCTGCTGTTCCTCCCGGTCATGCTGTTCTGGGAGTCGATGACCACGTCGCTGCGGGCGATTCGCCGCTCGTTGCGTTACATCGCGCCGATGTCCACGCTTCTGGTGGTGGCGTCGGCATTCGCCGTCGCCGGAGTCGCCGTGATGTTCGGGCTGCCGTGGGAGGCGGCTCTCATCCTCGGCGCCGCTGTCGCTCCGCCCGATGCGACGGCCGTGGCCGCTCTCGGCCGCATGCTGCCGCAGCGGATGTTCATGAAGCTCAAGGCGGAATCGCTGACCAACGACGGCACGGCGCTCGTGCTCTACGCCATCGCGGTCTCGCTGGCGGTGGGGGACCAGGTGTCGCCGCTGTCGGTCACCTGGACCGTGGTGAACTCCTACCTCGGCGGTGCGCTCGCGGGAGTGGTCGTGGCGGCGCTCGCCTACCTGCTGCTGCGCCGGCTGAGCGGCACGCTGGAGATCAATCTCACCCTGCTGCTGGTGCCCTTCGTGGCCTTCCTGATCGCGGAGCTGATCGGTGCATCCGGGGTGCTCGCCGTCGTGATCGCCGGTCTCATCGTCGCCTGGGTGTCGCCACGGATCACGACGCCGGCATCTCGTCGTCAGGCGGAGTCCGTCTACCCCGTGCTCACGTACATCCTCAACGGTGCGCTGTTCGTGCTCATCGGCACGGAGGTCATGCACGTGCTGTTCGAGAGCTCGTGGGGTCAGGTCGGCCGCCTCGTCATGATCACCGTGGCCGTGTGGGTGGTCCTGATCGCGGTGCGTCTGCTCTTCCAGCTCTTCTCCGCCCCGTTCACGCTGCCCCGTGGTGCGTTGCGCGCCGCGACCAGCACGGGGGATCGCACAATGCCGTTGCGGATGTGGATCGTGTCGACCTTCGCCGGCTTCCGTGGCGCCGTGTCGTTGGCGATCGCCCTGTCCGTTCCGCTCGTGAACGCGTCGGGGGAGTCGATCGCCGCTCGTGACGAGATCATCTTCATCACCGCGGGTGTGATCATGTTCAGCCTGCTGGTGCAGGGGCCGATGCTGCCGGCGATCGCCCGCTGGGCGAAGCTGCCGGCGGATACGGCGGCCGATGAGGAGTACGAGATCGCGGAGCGCGCGATCTCGGGTGCCGCGCTGGCGGCTATCGACGACCTCGCCCTCGAGCACGGTGTCAGCGATACCGTTCGGGACCGCGTCCGCGCCGAGGGATACGAGATGCTGGAATACGCCAACGCCCGGGCGCTGGCACGTCAGCGCGGACTCGTGTACGCGGCTGACATTGGCACCGAGCTGAGCGAGGACGCGGAGCTGGAGACGATGATCGATGTGGCGGCCACGAACGATCAGGTGCCCCCGGGGCGCGTCCTCGACGACGGCGGTGCGGCGAGCGGCGGGCTGCAGATGCTCGCGGTGAGCTCCGACATCGACACGATCGCCCTCTCGCCGATCACGCTGCGAGAGGAGACCACGCGGCTCCGGCTGGCACTGATGGACCGTCGCCGTGAGGTGCTGTTGCGTCTGCGACGGGAGGGCACGATCGATGACCTCGTGGCCTGGCGCATCCAGGGCCAGCTGGACCTGGTCGAGGTGAAGCTCCGCGGCGTCGAGGAGATCGACTGACGCGCCGGCTCAGCTGAGCGGCGCCTCCTGAAGCGTGCGACGAGTGCGGAACACGCGCTCGTCGCCGCTCAGGGGGTCGGTGAAGCGCAGTTCGCGCGCCAACAGCTGTAGCGGCCGTGAGAAGTCGTCGGGAACTTCGGGCAGCAGCACGGGGTAGAAGCCGTCGTTCATGATGCCGATGCCGAGAGCCGCCAGATGCACGCGCAGCTGATGCATCCGCCCGGTGTGCGGGTGCAGCAGCGTATGAATCACCCGGGTTCCCGCATCGGTACCCCGACTCTCGCCGGACGCGATGAGTTCGATGAGGGTCTCGGAGTTCGGTTCCGCATCGGGATCCACCTGCACGCACACATTGCCGCGCAGCTTGTCGATGCGGTTGCGATAGGTGAGCGGCAACTCGGGTGCCGCGCCGGTCAATCGTGACACGGCCTCGTACGTCTTGCGCACCACGCGGTTCTCGAACAGCAGCTGATACGCACCGCGCGTTGCCGGGCGTGCGGAGAACATCAGCAGCCCCGCGGTGGCCCGGTCGAGCCGGTGGATCGGGGTGAGCTCGGGATTGTCCAACGCGTTTCGCAGGCGCACCAGCGCGGAGTTCTGCAGGTACTTGCCGCCCGGCGTGGTCGGCAGGAAGTGGGGCTTGTCGACGACGACCAGGTCGTCGTCGACGTGCAGGATGTCCACGGCGAAGGGGATCTCCTTCTCCACGGGAGGCTCCCGGTAGTACCAGACGAACTCGTGGGAGCCCAGCGGCGCGGTGCGCGACACCGCGGAGCCGTCCGCGGCGACGATCTCACCGCGATCGAACCGTGCATACAGCCCCTCCGGATCCAGATGCCCGAACCGCTCCACCATGTGGTCGGCGATCGTCGACCACGGACCGGTCATCGGCACATGCAGTCGGGTGGCTCCGACGCCGTCTCGGACGGGCAGGGGAGAGGGCATGGGCATCGTCCCATCCTCCCACCTACGGGAGGAATCATCCTCCAGTAGGGGGTGTGCACCTACCCTGGTCGGACGTGCACGCGGGCCGCGATTCCTAGCGTGGAATCATGAACTTCGTCGAGATCCTCACCGCCGTCGGCACCGCTCCCTGGGTGCCACTCGCGGTGCTCGTGTTCTGCCTGCTCGACGGCTTCTTCCCGCCGGTGCCCAGCGAGACGGCCGTGATCGCCGCCGTCACCCTCGGTCTCGCCTCGGGCGGCAACCCGCTCTTCCTCGCCGGAGTGCTCCTCGCCGCCGCGATCGGTGCCGCCGCTGGCGACTCGATCGCCTACGCGATCGGACGCGCGTGCGGGACCGATCGGTGGGCGTGGATGCGTCGCCCGCGGGTTCAGGCGGCACTGACCTGGGCGAGTGCGCGCATGGCGGCACGCCCGGCACTGCTGATCCTGACGGCCCGCTACATCCCGATCGGGCGCGTCGCCGTGAACATGACCGCCGGAGCCACACGACTTCCGTACCGTCGTTTCCTGCCGATCAGCATTGTCGGCGCGGTGCTGTGGTCGGCGATGTGCCTGCTGCTGTCGGTGCTCGCCGCCACCTGGTTCGGCCACTCGCCGCTGCTGGCCGCAGGGGTCGGGATCGTCCTGTCGCTCGTGCTCGGACTCGGCGTCGATCTGGTGTCGCGCGTGCGGGAACGTCGGCGCGCCGCCCAGGGCGTCACTCCGAGTCGAACTCCAGATTCAGCTTCCGAAGCAGAGTCGCCAGTCGTTCTCGGTCAGCACGTGTGAGCACCGACAGGATGTGAGCCTCCGCGTCGACGAGCCGAGTGATCGCGGCGTCGACGCGGATGCGTCCGTCGTCGGTGAGCGTCACCAGCACACTGCGACCGTCTCCGGGATCGGCCTCGCGACGCACCAGGCGACGGCCCACGAGCCGGTCGATCCGGTTGGTCATCGTTCCGGACGACACGAGGGTCTGCTGCAGCAGCTGCTTCGGACTGAGCTGGAACGGCTCGCCCGCGCGCCGCAGGGCAGACAGCACATCCCACTCCCAGGGTTCCAGGTCGCTGCGACGGAACGCCTCCCGCCGTGCGCGATCCAGATGCTTGGAGAGTCGATCGACCCGCGAGAGCACGGAAAGCGGAGAGAAATCGAGATCCGGGCGCTGGCCGAGCCAGGCGTCGACGATGCGATCCACCTCGTCTGTGCTGCCCGTCATCCGTCCATTATGGGCCAGCCATGCGCAGTCGGAGGTCGCCGCGCATGGCAGACTGGACCCGCGACGTACGTCGCGGATCCGCCGTGGTGTAATGGCAGCACGACAGCCTTTGGAGCTGTGAGGTCTAGGTTCGAGTCCTGGCGGCGGAGCATGTCGGAGAACAATCTCGCCATCGTCATCCTCGCGGCAGGGCAGGGGACGCGGATGCGCTCGCGGACGCCCAAGGTGCTCCACGAGATCGGCGGACGCTCCCTGCTGGCCCACGTCGTGGTCAACGCGGAGAAGCTCGCGGCGGAGCACGTCGAGGTAGTCGTGCGTCACGAGCGCGATCGCATCGTCGCCCACCTCGCCGACCTCTTCCCGAGCGTCACGGTTGTCGACCAGGACGAGATCCCGGGCACTGGCCGCGCGGTCGAGGTCGCCGTGGACGCTCTGCCCGCGGGCTTCGACGGTGATGTGCTCGTGCTCTCGGGGGATGTCCCGCTGCTTGAGGCCGACACCATGCGCGAACTCGTCGAGGCGCACCGCGCCACCCACGCCGCCGCCACGCTGCTGACGGCGATTCTCGATGACCCCACCGGCTACGGCCGCGTGATTCGTGACGTGGACGGTTCCGTGTCCCGCATCGTCGAGCAGAAGGACGCCTCCCCGGAGGAAGCCGCCGTCACCGAGACCAACGCCGGCGTCTACGTGTTCTCGGCCGCGGCCCTGCGACGCACCCTGCCGAGCATCGGCACCGACAACGCGCAGAACGAGAAGTACCTCACCAGCGTCATCGGCATGCTGCGGGAAGCGAACGAGCGCATCTCGGCGGAGGTCGCGGGCGACCCTCGCGTCACGTTCGGCGTGAACGACCGTGCGCAGCTGAGCGACGTCGCGCGCATCCTCAACGCGCGAATCGTGCGCCGCTGGCAGCGCGATGGCGTGACCATCATGGATCCGGCGACCACCTGGATCGACGATGAGGTCTCGCTGGCGCAGGACGTCACGATCCTGCCGAACACGTACCTGCTCGGTGCCACCTCCATCGCCGAGGGCGCCACCATCGGCCCCGACACCACGCTGGTCGACTGCGAGGTGGGCGAGGACGCCGTCGTCAAGCGCACCGATGCGACGCTCGCCGTCATCGGCGATCGCGCCACCGTGGGGCCGTGGTCGTACCTTCGTCCCGGTGCCACGCTCGCGGAAGACGGCAAGATCGGCACCTTCGTGGAGATCAAGAACTCGCAGATCGGTGCCGGATCGAAGGTGCCGCACCTGTCGTACGTGGGCGATACGACGATCGGCACCGGCGTCAACCTCGGCGCCGGCGCGATCACGGCCAACTACGACGACATCACCAAGCACCGCACGGTGATCGGCGATGAAGTCCACACCGGCTCGCACAACGTGTTCGTCGCGCCCGTTACGATTGGAGCAGGCGCGAAGACCGGAGCTGGGGCGGTCATCCGCAAGGATGTCCCCGCGGGCGCGCTGGCCCTGAGTGTCGCGCCGCAGCGCAACGTTGAGGGCTGGGTCGAGAAGAACAGGCAGGGCACCCGTGCCGCGGCGGCAGCCGAGGACGCCCGAAACGCACAGAAGGCTGCAGATGGCAGGCAAGGGCAAGAAGAAGACCGTTAATCTCGATCGCGAAAACGACATCGCGCCCGGTCTCGAGGTAAAGACCAAGAAGCGTCTGGTGGTCGTCTCCGGAAGCTCGCACCCCGAGCTCGCCGCGCAGGTCGCCACCCAGCTCGGCACGGAGCTGGCCCCAACCGAGCATCGCACCTTCGCGTCGGGTGAGCTCTACACGCGCTTCGAGGTCTCGGTGCGTGGCTGCGACGTCTTCGTGGTGCAGTCCTTCGAGGGCGCGGTCAACAAGCAGATCATGGAACTGTTGATCATGCTGGATGCCCTCAAGCGTGCTTCGGCCAAGCGCATCACCGTGGTCGCTCCGTACTACCCCTACTCGCGTCAGGACAAGAAGGGTCGCGGTCGCGAGCCGATCAGCGCCCGCCTCGTCTCCGACCTCATGGCCACCGCCGGTGCCGACCGCGTGATGTCGGTGGACCTGCACGCCGCCCAGATCCAGGGCTTCTTCGACGGTCCCGTCGACCACCTGTTCGCCAAGCCCGTGCTGCTGGACTACTTCGAGCGCACGCTGTCGGCAGCCGACCGCGACAAGCTCACCATTGTCTCGCCCGACATGGGTCGTGTGCGCGTGGCCGACACCTGGTCCGACAGCCTCAACGCGCCGCTCGCGATCATCCACAAGCGTCGCGACCCGAAGGTGGCCAACCAGGTCTCGGTGCACGAGATCGTCGGTTCGGTGGACGGCCGCGTCTGCCTGCTGGTGGACGACATGATCGACACCGGTGGCACCATCCAGAAGGCGGCCGAGGCTCTGAAGGCCAACGGTGCCGAGCGCGTCATCGTCGCGGCCACCCACGCGATCTTCTCCCACCCCGCCGTCGAGCGCCTGCAGAGTGAGGCGATCGACGAGGTCGTCGTCACCGACACCGTGCCGTTGCCCGCGGACAAGGTCTTCCCGGGACTGACCATCCTCCCGATCGCGCCGCTGCTCGCGCGCGCCATCCAGGAGGTCTTCGAAGACGGTTCCGTCACCAGCATGTTCGACGGCGCGGCCTGAGAAACACAGCAGACGCATAGGTCGTTCAGGGGGAGCGGAGTGCTCCGATCCCTAATCTGAGGGAGAAGACCTGAGGAGGACCCCATGGCCCGTACCCCGCTCCACCTGAACCGACCTGTCCGCACCGCCGCCACGCTGGCGTCGGTCGCCGGCATCGCGCTGCTCGCCGGCTGCTCCGCAGGCGCAGCCGAAGCCGACACGGCGACCACCAGCGACACGTCGACGAGTACCTCGACCACGACCGAGCCCACGGCGGCCGCGACCACTGACTCCGGGAACAGCGATTCCGCGACCGGTGCCTATGTCGCCGGAACCTACGAGGGCGACGGCAGCTACTCCAACCCGCGGGGAAACATCGAGAAGGTGCACGTCAGCATGACGATCACCGCCGATGGGACCATCGAGTCCGTCGACGTGACGGGAACCACCGACGGTGCCGAGAGCGCTCAGTACCAGGGCCTGTTCATCAGCGGCATCTCCGATGAGGTCGTGGGCAAGAAGATCGACGAGCTCAACGTCACCGTCGTCTCCGGATCGTCGCTGACCAGCGGCGGCTTCATGCAGGCGGTCGACGCCATCGAGGCGGAAGCCGCAGCATGAGCGCGGACGCGTCGTGGCGATTCGACGCGATCGGCACGACGTGGACCGTCCACACCGAGCAGGATGTCCCTGCGGAGTTGCGCGGTGACGTGCTGGGCCTGATCGACGCGTTCGATCGGGAGTGGTCGCGGTTCCGCGCAGATTCGCTGGTGTCGTCGCTGGCGAGCGGCGGACAAGCACCGGCTCCCGTCGACACGGCGGCGATGCTCGACGTGTATCGGGAACTCGCTGACGCGACCGACGACGCGGTGACACCGCTGATCGGTGGATCGCTGGAAGCGCTCGGGTACGGCGCGCGGCCCGTGGCGTCCGGTGCGCCTGCGCCGGCGCCGTCGTGGCGCGACACCCTGCGCTGGCACGACGACCTCGTCCTGTCCGCGCCCGCGGTGATCGACGTCGGTGCGCTCGGCAAGGGGCGCCTGGCGGACCGCGTGTTCGACCTCCTCCGTTCCCGGCTGTCGGGGGCTGTGGTGGTCGACGCGTCCGGCGACGTCCGTCTGGACTGCGCGGGCGAACCCGTGCGCATCGCGCTGGAGCATCCGTACGATCCCACTCGGGCGATCGGTGTCGCGTCCCTGACGACCGGCGCGGTGTGTGCCTCCGCGACCAACCGGCGCGCATGGGGTGACGGCCTTCATCACGTGCTGGACGGCCGAACCGGACTCCCCGTCGATGTCGTGGTGGCGACCTGGGCCTTCCTGCCGGACGCCATGCACGCCGACGCGCTTGCCACCGCGCTCTTCTTCGACGGCGGGCCGGAGCTGGCTCAGGCGTGGGGCGCACAGTGGATCCGCGTGCTCTCCGACGGGCGCGCCGAATACCAGCTCACCGACGCGAACATCGAACTCTTCCGCTGATCCTTCAGGAGCCCCCATGAGAGCACTCCTCGCCTCCGTCCGCACGCGGATCCTCGCGGTGCTGGGACGGGTCGGTATGTACCGCCTCGTCCTGCTCGCCCTGATCCTGCTCACGGCCATCGCCTTCGCGGTCTCCTTCACCGGCCGCGTGGTGGCGACCCCCGCCTCCCTGGCGCTGTCGGCGCTCGTGCTGCTGGTGTCGGTCGGTGTCGTCGATGTCATCGGTCATGCGATCATCCGTCGGCCGCTGCGGCTGGAATCCGGTGCCATCACCGCCCTGATCCTGCTGTTCGTGCTGTTTCCCACTACCGATCCGGCGGGGCTCGCGGTGCTCGCTCTGGCGGGCGCGGCGGCCAGTGCGTCAAAGTTCGTCCTCGCGCCGTGGGGGCGGCATCTGCTGAACCCGGCGGCGTTCGGTGCAGCCCTCGTCACCGTCACGGGACTCGGGTCGTCGATGTGGTGGGTCGGGACTCCGCAGTTGGCCATCGCGGTACTCGTGCTGGGGCTCATCGTCGTGTGGCGGGCGGAGAAGCTGCGCATCGCTCTGCTCTTCATCGTCGTGGCGATCGTGGTGGGGTCGGTCCGCGGCCTCATCACGGCCGCGCAGTTCGGGCTCGCACAGACGCCCAGTCAGATCATCTGGACCGCCGTGGCATCCTCGCCCGTCCTGTTCGCGGGGCTCTTCATGATCACGGAGCCGCTGACCCTGCCGTCTCGACGTCGCGATCAGATCATCGTGGCGGTCGTCGCGGGCGCGCTCGCCGGGTGGCCGTTCGCGCTCGGATCGTTCGTGATGTTCCCCGAAGTGGCGATCCTGGTCGGAAACCTGCTGGCTTTCGCCCTGGCGTTCCGCGCTCGTCGCGGCGTGCGGCTCACCTTTGCCTCCCGACGACGCGTCACGCCGTCCATCGAGGAGGTCGTGCTGCACCCGAGCACACCGATCTCCTTCGTTCCGGGTCAGTACCTGGAGTTGGAGGTGCCGCATCGTCGTTCGGACGCGCGCGGCACGCGGCGGGAGTTCAGCATCGTCTCCCTGCCGGGGGAGGACGTGCGCATCGCGTACCGCGTTCCGGACGGTCGGCAGTCGTCGTTCAAGCGGACGCTGGGCGCTCTCGATGCGGGAGCACGCGTCGCGACCACGGGCGTGCACGGTGACTTCACGCTGCCCGCAGGTGATACACCCGTGCTGCTCGTGGCGGCGGGCATCGGCGTCACCCCCTTCGTGTCGCAGCTGCGCAGTGAGCCTCGGCGCGATGCGGTGCTGCTGTACGTGGTTTCATCGGTCAGCGAGCTCGCCTATGCGGAGGAGCTCGCGGCGACAGGTGCGCGGGTGATCGTGGTGGCGCGCGATGCGTCGACAGGCACGGTTCCGGCGGGGTGGGAGACGGTGACCGAACGGCTCACCGCGGCGTCTCTGCCGGCGTTGGTCAGCGACCTGGGCTTGCGCCACGCGATGATCTCGGGTCCGCCGCGGCTGATCGCGGAGCTGGCGCCGGCGCTCTCGGACGCTCGCTCCGTCCGCACCGACGCCTTCGCCGGGTACTGAATTCCGTCCGCCTCCGATCCCCGAGCCGCGTGTGCAACCCTTCCCGCCGTCGTCGAGTGGCGTGAGGGTAGGAGCGTGCCGTCTGCGTAGGGCCAAGTGCTCGTGACGATCCTCACCTGACGTCATTGTCCTACTTCGGTGCCGTGCGTGCCGTGCCGTGCCGTGCGGTGCCTGGTGCGTGGCTGGGGCGGTGCGGGCTGAGCGTGGTGTGGCGTGCGTCGTGAGGGTAGGGGATTGTCGTCGGCGTAGGGCCGAGTGGTGGTGACGGGCCTCATCTGGCGCCATTGTCCTATTTCGGTGCCGTGCATGGTGCCAAGCGCCGCGCGCGCAGGCCTGGTCGGTGTGGTCGGAGCAGCGTGGGTCGCGCGTCGTGAGGGTAGGGGATTGTCGTCGGCGTAGGGCCGAGTGGTGGTGACAGGCCTCATCCGGCGTCATTGTCCTATTTCGGTGTCCTGCGGTGGCAAGCGCCGCGCGCAGGCCTGGTCGGTGTGGTCGGAGCAGCGTGGGTCGCGCGTCGTGAAGGTAGGAGAGTGCAGTCTGCCAAGGGCCCGGTGCTCACGAGCGCCCTCGCTTGGCGTCGTCGTCCTACTTTGGTGTCGTGCCTGGTGCCGGACACCGGGTGCGTGGCCTGGGTGGTGCCGGCGCGCGGCGTGCGTCGTGAACGTAGGGGATTGTCGTCCGCGTAGGGCCGAGTGCGGGTGACGGGCCTCACCTGAGGTCATTGTCCTATCTCGGTGGCACCGGCCTCCGACGGCCGACAGGCGTCGGCGCGTGAGGCGTCCAGCGGCGATGACCGTGGTGGCTGGATGCAGCCGGCCCCACCGCCGCGCAGCGCCCGTGCACGACGAAGGCCGGGCCCCTGAGGGACCCGGCCTTCGTCGTGACTGCGGAATCAGGCTTCGGCTGCGGCCTTGTCGGCCTTCGCCTCGTCCGGCTTGGCGTCGACGCCAGCTTCCTTGCGCTGCAGCTCGGTGATCGGGGCCGGGGCAGCGGTCAGCGGGTCGTAGCCGCCGCCGGTCTTCGGGAACGCGATGACCTCGCGGATCGAGTCCTCACCGGCCAGCAGCGAAACCACGCGGTCCCAGCCGAACGCGATGCCGCCGTGCGGGGGAGCGCCGTACTTGAAACCTTCGAGCAGGAAGCCGAACTGCTCGGTGGCCTGTTGCTCGGTCACGCCCATGATCGTGAAGACACGCTCCTGCAGCTCGCGGTCGTGGATACGGATAGATCCACCGCCGATCTCGTTGCCGTTGCACACGATGTCGTATGCGTACGCGAGCGCGGAACCCGGGTCGGTGTCGAAGGTGTCGTAGAACTCCGGCTTGGGAGAGGTGAACGCGTGGTGCACCGCCGTCCAGGAGCCGGCACCGACGGCCACGTCACCGGAGGCGACAGCGTCAGCGGCGGGCTCGAACATCGGCGCGTCGACGACCCACACGAACGCCCAGTCGCCGTCCTTGATGAGGCCGGTGCGGTGACCGATCTCGACACGGGCGGCACCGAGGAGCGCGCGGGTGGGCTTCGCCTCGCCCGCACCGAAGAAGATGCAGTCACCGGGGGCGGCACCGACGGCCTCGACGATGTTCGCCGACTCCCACTCGGTGAGGTTCTTCGCGACGGGGCCCGTGAGCGTTCCGTCCTCCTGGACCAGCACGTACGCGAGGCCCTTGCCGCCGCGCTGCTTGGCCCACTCCTGCCAGCCGTCCAGCTGACGACGTGCCTGGGATGCGCCGCCGGGCATCACGACGGCGCCGACGTACGGCGACTGGAAGACGCGGAACTCGGTGTCCTTGAAGAAGTCCTTGAGCTCCACGAGAGGCAGACCGAAGCGCAGGTCGGGCTTGTCCGAACCGTAGAGGCGCATCGCCTCGTGGTACGTGATGCGCTCGATCGGGGTGTCGATGGAGACGCCGATGAGCGCCCACAGGCGCTTCACGATCTCCTCGCCCAGCGCGATGATGTCGTCCTGCTCCACGAACGAGGCCTCGATGTCCAGCTGCGTGAACTCCGGCTGGCGGTCGGCGCGGAAGTCCTCGTCGCGGTAGCAGCGGGCGAGCTGGAAGTACTTCTCCACGCCGCCCACCTGCAGCAGCTGCTTGAACAGCTGCGGCGACTGCGGCAGCGCGTACCACTTGCCCGGAGCCAGTCGCGCCGGCACGATGAAGTCGCGCGCGCCCTCGGGCGTCGAGCGGGTCATCGTGGGGGTCTCGACCTCAAGGAAGCCGTTCTCGTAGAGGAAGTCGCGAGCGACGCGGTTCGCCTCGGAGCGCAGGCGCAGGTTGGCGGCCGGCTTCGCGCGGCGCAGGTCGATGTAGCGGTGCTTGAGGCGGGTCTCCTCGCCGATCTCCGCGTGGTCGTCCAGCTGGAACGGCAGCGGAGCGGACGTGTTGAGCACCGTCAGCTCGTCGGCGCTGATCTCGATCTCGCCCGTGGGCAGATCGGCGTTCTCGTTGCCCTCGGGGCGACGAGACACGGTTCCGGTGACGGAGATGACGAACTCATTGCGCAGCGGCGAGAACACCGACTCGTCGTGGACCACGATCTGGGCGATGCCCGAACGATCGCGCAGATCCAGGAAGGCGACTCCGCCGTGATCGCGGCGACGGGCAACCCAACCCGCAAGGGTGACGGTCTGTCCGATGTGCTCAGCGCGGAGGGTTCCCGCGTCATGCGTGCGCAGCACGATTGTCCTTTCTCTGCGGCGCGGTGTCCCCGCGCCCCCTCGATCCTACCGGCCCCCGTGCGCCCGCCTCCGCGGGCAGTGCGCCGTGGCGCCGGTGCGCCGCAGTGCCGATGCGCCGCAGCGCCGGTGCCCCCCGCGCGACGGGTCCGCCGCCGCAAGGGGGCCGCTGCCCAATCCGCCCCGCCACCCATCGCGAAACTTCCGTCTGTGGGCGACAAACGTCGCGTTGCGGTGATTCTCACCCACAGACGGAAGTCTCGCGGGATCCACCGGCGCCGAATCGGGGCCGCGAGAGAGCGATCGCGAACGCATCGTGGCGGATCGAATCCATCGCGGGGACGGCACGCGGGATTGGCGGGGGGCGGTGGAGCGTTGCCGACACAGGGGACGGCGGAGCGTTGCTAACGCAGGGGCCGGTGGAGCGTTGCTGACGCGGGGGACGGTGGCGCGGGTCAGTCGGCGAGCGAAGCCGGAGGAGCGACGCTGGTGCCGGTGACGGGAACCAGCGGCAGACGCAGCGTGAACGTGGTGTCGCCCGGCTCACTCGCGACCGACAGCGAACCATGATGCGCATCGGCGATGGCTCGGGCGATCGACAGCCCCAACCCGGTGCCGCCGGTCTTGCGTGCGCGGGAGCGGTCGGCCCGGGCGAAGCGCTCGAACAGCTCATCGCGCACCGCCGGATCGATACCGGGGCCGTTGTCGTGCACGGTGATCACCGCCTCATGTCCCTCGCGGCGCAGGCCGAGTGCGACGGCCGTGCCCTCCGGCGTGTGCGTTCGCGCATTTGCCAGGAGGTTGGTGATGACCTGGGCGATGCGTCCCGCGTCGCCCCTCACCATCACCGACTCCCCTTCCACGTCGACGCTCCAGACGTGATCGCGGCCGGCGGCTCGGGCATCCGAGACGGCATCGATCACCAGCGGCGTGAGGTCCACCTCACCGACGACGAGCTCCTGACCCTCGTCGAGTCGGGCCAGCAGGAGCAGGTCCTCGACGAGGGTGGTCATCCGCACCGACTGCGCTTGGATCCGCTCCAGCGCCGCCGTGGTCGTCTCGGGATTCTCGGCTGAGCGCAGCGACAGCTCCGAGTAGCCGCGGATGGAGGCGAGCGGGGTACGCAGCTCGTGGCTGGCGTCGGCGACGAACCGTCGCATCAGCTCCTCATTGCGTGCACGGGCCTGGAGCGACGCGTCGACGTGGTCGAGCATCGTGTTCAGCGCGGCACCCACGCGGCCGACCTCCGTGTGATCGTCGACGGATTCCGGGGCCACGCGATCGGTGATCGCGACGCGACCCTCGTCCAGCTTCAGATGGGCCACCTGCTCGGCGGTGGCCACCACCTCGCGCAGCGGCCGCAGCCCGGAGCGGATCACGAGCACGGTGGCGAGAGCGAGGATGATGAGCCCGCCGATCGTGACGATCGCCACGGCCCACAGCAGGATCGTGACCTGCTCGTCGACGCTGGAGACCGATAGGCCGATGAGACCGCTGACCTGTGCGCTGGGGATGAGGATCGCGGTGACGCGATAGCTGCCCCCACCGTCGATGTGGACGTCGACGGTGCTGCGTGGCTGCGGGCGATCCGAGGACATCAGGCGAGCGACGGCATCGCGGATACCGCTGGTGACGGCCTCAGGATCCAGCGTGGTGATGCTCTCCTCGCCGACCACGGCACCGTTGTACGAGGATCCGTCGGGGTCGGGAAGGATCAGGAGGGTGCCCGGTTGGGCGTGCACGCCGGCGAGAATCTGGGCGGGGTCGGTGTATCCCTGGAAGATCGCGCTGGCGATCTGGCCGGAGGTGCGATCCGAGGTGCTCTTCACCCGGTCGCTGAGCTGCTGGTCGAGCGTGGCGCGGAGCACGACACTGACGACGATGGCGACGAGGATGAGCAGCACCGAGACGATGCTCAGCACGGTGGCCATCAGCCTCGTCTGGAGAGTCCAGTGCCGACGCGGCGCCGTGGCCCGCGGCTGTGCCGCGTCGGTCGTGCTCACTGCGGTGCCTTGACCATGTAGCCCACGCCGCGAACGGTGTGGATGAGGGGTTCCTTGCCCGCGTCGATCTTCTTGCGCAGGTAGGAGATGTACAGCTCCACCACGCTGGAGCGGCCGCCGAAGTCGTAGTTCCACACGCGATCGAGGATCTGCGCCTTGGAGACGACGCGGCGCTGGTTGCGCATCAGGAAGCGCAGCAGCTCGAACTCCGTCGCCGTCAGCTCGATCTCGTCGTCGCCGCGCATGACCTCGTGGCTGTCCTCGTTGAGAGAAAGATCCGCCACGCGGAGGATCGGTTCGGCCTCGGCAGACAGCGCGGTGCCGGCGCGACGCATCAGCGCCCGGAGCCGCGCGACCACCTCTTCGAGGCTGAACGGCTTGGTGACGTAGTCGTCGCCGCCCGCGGTGAGACCCGCGACGCGATCGCCGACCGCGTCCTTCGCGGTGAGGAACAGCACCGGCACCTCGTTGCCGGACTGGCGCAGGCGCTGCAGCACGCCCATGCCGTCGAGGTCCGGCATCATGATGTCGAGCACCATGGCGTCCGGGGTGAAATCGCGAGCGAGCGTGAGTGCCTCGAGGCCGGATGCGGCCGTCTTGACGTCCCAACCCTCCATGCGAAGCGCCATGGAGAGCAGGTCGGTGAGCATCTGTTCGTCGTCGACGACGGCGACGCGGACCGGTGAGCCGTCGGGCCGGGTGAGTGCGGAAGTCGTGTGTGCCATGTGGGTATTCTGCGCGCCAACCTATGCGATTCCTGTGGAGCAGCCTATGTCCTCGCTGTGAGTGGGACGAACGACATCCATAGGTCTCTCATAACGGGCGCTGGCGGAACGCATGAGAGGGATCCCTAGCGTCGAAGGGCGCCGGATCACAGCAGGCGCAGAAGCAGAGATGGAGAACGATGTACTTCACGTACCTGCGCCGCGAACTCAGTGGGCGCAAGAAGCAGAGCGTCATCGTCGCGATCGGACTCGCCGTCGCGATCGCGCTGGTGATGGTCGTCAATGCCCTGTCTGGAGGCGTGAGCCAAGCACAGGCGCAGGCGCTGTCCAGCGTCTACGGCGTGGGCACCGACCTCACGGTCACGGGTGCCGCCGCGCAGCCCGGCGAGGGCCAGCGCGGACAGCGGTTCGACTTCGGTTCCGGCGCGGGGGAGACGGCTGACGGAACCACCTCCCTCAGCTCGTCACGACTGATGACGGACATGATGCGGGGGACGCTCGACGCGTCCACCGTCACGACGGTCGCGGACACTGACGGAGTGGCCGCAGCGACCGGCACCCTGAGCCTCACCAACACCACGTTCAGCGGTGAGCTTCCCGACTTCTCGCAGATGCAGCAGAACCAGGGCGACGGCACCACCGGCGGCGATGCCGGCGCGGGTCAGGCGCCCCAGGGTGGAACGCCGCCGCAGGGTGGTCCGGACGGCGCCGGCGGCAGCAGCTTCGGTGTCGACAGCTTCAGCGTCCTCGGTGTGGACCCTGCGGCGACGACCGTGGGCCCGCTGTCCTCCGTGACCCTGTTCGATGGCCGACTGCTCACCACGGACGACAATGACGCGAACGTCGCCGTGGTCGATGCCACCTACGCGACGTCGAACGAGATCACCGTCGGCAGCACGATCGATGTCGGCGGCACCGACGTCGAGGTCGTCGGCATCGTCGCCTCGGGTTCCTCGGAGGCCGAGACGGCCGCCGACGTCTTTCTGCCGCTCACCACCGCTCAGACTCTCTCCGAAGCCGGCGACGTGGTCTCCACCGTCTACGTGCAGGCAGCCTCTGCGAGCGAGATCAGCACGGTGCAGACCGCGCTCGCGGCCGCACTCCCGGACGCCACCGTCAACTCCCAGTCCGACCTCGCGGAGACGGTGAGCGGATCGCTCTCCAGCGCGACGTCGCTCATCACCAACCTCGGTCTCTGGCTGTCGATCCTGGTCCTCGCCGTCGCGCTGCTGCTGGCGGTCCTGCTGACCGTGAGCGGCGTCACCCGCCGCACGCGTGAGTTCGGCACGTTGAAGGCCATCGGCTGGTCCGATGCTCGCGTGGTGTCGCAGGTCGCGGGCGAATCCCTGGTGCAGGGTCTGATCGGCGGGGCGATCGGCATCGTTCTCGGCCTGGCAGCCATCATCACGATCAACGTGATCTCGCCCACGATCTCCTCCGCACCGGCGACCACGACCGGCATGGGCGGCCCCGGCGGCCAGGGCGGCTTCCCCGGTGGCGGGGGCGGATTTCCGGGTGCCGCGCAGACGGCCTCGGAGATCACGCTGTCCGCACCGATCACGCTGTGGGTGATTCTCGCGGCCGTGGGTGTCGCCGTCCTCGGCGGCCTGGTCGCCGGAGTCTTCGGCGGATGGCGTGCCGCCCGTCTCAGCCCGTCCGAGGCGCTCCGCGCCGTCAACTGACCGTCACTTCTTCAGGAGCACATCATGACCATGACCCAGACCACCACCTCGGACACCGCGGTCGAGCTTCCGCGCCCGATGTTCCGCCTCACCGATGTGAGCCGGACTTACCGTCAGAAGGAGCGCGAGATCACGGCGCTGCGCAGCACGAATCTGGAGATCGCCGCGGGGGAGTTCGTCACCATCCAGGGGCCGACCGGAGGCGGCAAGTCCACCTTCCTGCAGATCCTGGGAGCGCTGGATCGTCCGACCACCGGCGAGGTGCGCATCGGAGAAGCGGAGGTCGCTCGCGCCAACAATCGACGACTGACCGAGGTGCGGGCCCAGGAGATCGGCTTCGTGTTTCAAGCCTTCAATCTGATCCCCACCCTCACCGCCCACGAGAACGTCGACATGGCGCTCGAGCCCCTGCACCTGCCGTCGGCGGAGCGCGAGCAGCGGGTGCGCGAGGCACTGGAGCATGTGGGTCTCGCCGAGCGGGCGGATCACCGGCCGAGCGAACTGTCCGGCGGTCAGCAGCAGCGTGTGGCCATCGCGCGGGCGATCGTGAAAAGCCCGCGCGTGCTGCTGGCCGACGAGCCCACGGGGAACCTTGACGAGAGCATGCGTGACGAGATCCTCGACGTGCTGCAGCGCCTGCACGGCGACGGGCTCACCCTCGTGGTCGTGACGCACGACTCCGCCGTCGCCCGCCGCGCCACGCGGCGGCTGCGGCTGGAGAACGGCGTGGTGCGCGACATCACGCGCTGAATCGAAGGGTGGGGGCGCCGGCGGGCACCCCCACCCTTCGATTCGCTCCGTCGAGGGCGCGTAGGGTGTGCCCATGCTCGACGTGCAGACCTACATTGACGGTGTGGCCCAGGCCGCGGACGACTACGCTGACGCCCTTGCGGCTGCCAGCGCGGGCAAGGGGGTCGTCTGGGCCGATCTGCTCCTCGATGACGAGGATGCGCTGACGGACGTCGCCTCCGCCCTCGGATGGCACGAGGTGATTCCTGCGACCCTGCGACAGGCGCATAAACGGGCGAAGCTGGAGCACACCAAGTCGGCCACCGTGCTCGTCCTGCTGCCGGCGCGATACCTGGACGACACCGAAGAGGTGGAACTGTCCAGCCTGGCCATCGTCATCGGCCCCGCCAGCGTGGTGACTCTTCGCGGTGCGGACTGGGTGGACGTCAGCGCCGCCCGGGACTTCCTCGCCGCCCATCCCGTTGCCGCCGGCGCGGGGCCCTACGGGATCACGTGGGGAATCTGCGAGACGGTGCTCGCGGGCAGCGCTCCGGTGATCGAGGGCGTGGAGCAGGACATCGACGAGATCGAGGAGCAGTTGTTCGCGGCGGACGCGACCGATGTTTCGCGGCGCATCTTCGCGCTGCAGCGCGAACTCATCCGCCTGCAGCACGCTTCGTCTCCCGTCCCCGAGATGCTCGACGATCTCGGGGACTCCGTGCCGGAGGAGGCGGCGTTCCTGCGCTCGGCCTTCCGGTCGTCGTCGGATCACGCGCAGCACGCGCATGGTCGGGTGGTGGGGTTCCGGCAGACCCTCGACAACGCGCTGTCGGTTCATGCGACGCTCGTGGGCGAGCAGAGCAACGTCGAGATGGCGAAGATGACGGAGTTCTCCATCCGGCAGAACGATCAGGTGAAGAAGATCTCATCGTGGGCCGCCATCGGGTTCGCCCCGTCGCTCATCGCCGGCATCTACGGCATGAACTTCCACACGATGCCGGAGCTCGCCTTCCCGTGGGGATATCCGGCGGCGCTCCTGCTCATGGTGGGCGTCGGCGCCGGGCTCTATGCGGTCTTCAAGCGTCACGATTGGCTCTGATCTGCGCCCGGCGCGCATCGCGGAACGCAGCGCGGCACCATCGCCGACGGGGATGAGGAGCGCGGCGGCATGAGCGAGCGCCACCATCACGGCGAAGGCGACGAGGAGCGGAGCGAGCGCGACGGCCGGCAGGAGCATCACGGCGACCACCATCGGCGCTGCGGCCCCGGCGGCCACGATCGCCACGTCACGGGCGCTGCCTCCGCTGGGTCGCACGAGACGGCAGGACAGACCGCGGACGACGAGGATCCCCGGCGTATCGCGGGGGAGGAGAATGCGCAACGCGGCGACGTGTCCTGCCTCGTGGATCAGCACAGAGCCGAGGCACACCAGAGCCACCGTTCCCAGGGCGAGCAATGCGGTGGCCGAGGTGAGGCTCCCGACCACCGCGGCTGTGACGGCGAGCACCAGCAGCGGTGCCATACCGGACGCATTGTGCGCCATCGACGCCAGCACGGCTTGAGCGCAGCCTGCGGGAAGCGGGCGGGCGGCGGCATGCCACCAGGGCGGCAGCCGGAGCCACCACGAACCGAACCTCACTCGGATGACAGTCGAGACAAGCCCCAGATCTCTCGCGAGCGCAGTCTCGTCGGGGAAGCGGACTCCCCAACCCGCATGGACCAGCTGTCCATCGACGTGTTGCACTCCGGCGGTCAGGACGTGGTCACGACGCACGCAGCTCATGGATCCCCCGGCCGCGGTCCGCGAGCAACACATACCCTCCGGCGAACAGGGCGATGGCGGCGAGCGTGAGGCCGAGCTCCGCACCGGGGAGGACATCGGTGGACACCCAGGTGATGCCCAGTGAGACCAGGAGGTACATCACGGCCAGAACGAACCCGCCGGCGGTGGCCGACAGCGGCTGCTGCTCGCTGTAGGGAACCAGTGAGCCGGCCACCAGCGCAGCCACGGTTGCGAGAAGGCACCGCAGTGCAGTGGTCGCGATGTTCTCGAGCGGCAACAGGCCCGCCGCTGCCGCGATGATCGTGAGCGGCACGGCCAGCAGGGCCGGCACTGCGAGGGAGGCGACCAGCCGTGCGCCGAGGTGGGCCCCCGCTCCCGCCCCTGCGGCACGGGCGATCCATCCGAACGGGGCGGTGCGTCCCACCGCGTAGAGAGCGAGCATGAACGGCAGCACCACGATCGCGGCGGACAGTGACGGCGCGAGCATCGCCACGACAGGGTGCCGCGCAGCGGCCCAGAGCCCCGCCATCGCAACCGGTGCGAGCAGGGTTACTGTCAGAAACTGCGGGCTGCGCATGGCGATGAGCGATTCCGTCCAGACATGTCCCCAGAACGGCGTCAGCATCGGCGGCCGGGTGCCACGGGGCAGTGCCGGGCGCTTCGATGCCGCGGCGACCGTCCGGGTGCGCGATGCTGCCCACATCAGCCCGCCGGCGGCGACGACCCACAGTGCGGGAAGCACAGCATCGAAGAAAGCGAATCCGTCGGCGAGGCTCGCGAAGGCACGATGCGGAAGGAGATCCAGTGGGTCTCGCAGGGTTCGATCCGCTGGCTGCGTGGCGAAGATGTCGGGAATGGAGGCGGCCATCGCGGCACCCAGGGTGAGGGCACCCGCGATCGCGATGCTGTACTGATGGGGCAGTCGCAGGGCGCCCGCTGCGCTGTACAGCAGCGCCATGAGGGCGGTGGAGAGCACCAGGGCGGTGACGAGCATCACTCCGTACAGCGCTATCGCGGCCACTCGCATGGCGGGCTCAGGGTTGAGTCGGACGAGCACGAGTCCGCCGCTGGTCGAGAGCGCAACGGTGTAGGCCAGACTGATGGCGAACGTGGGGATCAGCTGACCGAGCCTCGCCTGCGCCCTGCTCACGGGCAGCAGATCCATCAGATTCTGCAGCGCTGTTCGCGGTGGGGCGGAAGCTCCCACGGCCACGGCGATCGCGGCTGCCGTGATGGTGCCGCCGCCGAACGAGCTGCGAAGCATCGAGGTGCGCAGCTCTGGCGGCACATCGCTGACCACCTGGCCGGCGGCGATCAGGGCGAGCATTGCGCCGAGGGCGGCGGCCAGAACTCCGGAGATGGTGACTCCGATGATCACCTGACGCGTCGACGAGTGCGTCACACGGGCCACGTCGCGGAGCCACAGCGTGAGGGTGGCTCGAGCCACCGCTCCGGTCGCGGTGCGCGCGCTCATGGCGCTTCCGGTGTCCGTCGTGCTCGCCGCAGTACTGCAGCGGCGCTCAGCGCCGTGTACAGCGCCGCGATGACGAGTGCGGCGATGAGCATCCCGGCGAAATTCGGATCGATGTTGATGGCCGCGGCACCGTTCTCGGTGGTGGTCCAAGCGTCGATAATTCCTGGGAGCACCACTCGGGTGTTGCCGACGAAGGCGGCCACCAGGCAGGCGGCCACCGCGATGAACACGCTGCTGAACCCGATGACGACACCGGCGATGGCGTGCGAGATGATGCGGAGGGCGGTGCTCATCTGCTGGTCTCTTTCTGTCGGAAGGCGATGGACATCGCCGCGGCACGTTGGGTCGCGGTCTCGGCTCGTCCGGTGGCCGCCATGAACACGTTCTCCAATGTCACCGCACCCGTGTGCGCGCGGATCAACTGTTGTGGAGAACCGGCGGCGACGGTCTGGCCTGTGGAGAGGATCGTGACCCGATCACAGTCGCGCTCGGCGCGGAGCATGTCGTGCGTGGCGATCAGGACGGCACGGCCGGACGCGGCGAAGGCGGTGATCAGGGTGCGCAGCGTGGCGGAGGCCTCGGGATCCAGGCCGCGGAAAGGCTCGTCCAGGATCAGAAGGTCCGGATCGTGCATGGTGGCGGCGATGAGCTGGACCTTCCGCTGCATGCCGTGCGAGTACTCCGCCACCGGCCGATCGAGGGCCTCGTCCAGCCCGAGCAGTTCGGCGAACTCCGCGGCTCGGTCCCGGTCGTCGCGGCCACGGAGCGCATCGTGGAACGTCAGAAACTCGCGACCCGTGAGGGATTCCGGGAGGGGAAGGTCATCCGGTGCGAAGCCGAAGCTGTGCCGACTGCGCTTGTCGGCGACGCCGATGCCGCCGATCGTGACAGATCCGGTATCGGCCGCGATGAGTCCGGTGATGACGTGGAGGCAGGTGGTCTTGCCGGATCCGTTCGGACCGAGCAGACCGTGGATCTCACCGGCGGCGACCTCGAGGGAGAAGTCGACGAGCACCGGCGCACGCCGATAGCTCTTGCCGATGCTTCGCACGTGCAGGATCGGGTCGGATCGCGTTTCCGCTGCCACCACGTCATCACCTCGCATCAGTTCGCGCAGTACAGTTTCCAGACCCCGCCGGTGGTCCAGCTGGGCATGCTGAGCGCCGGCCAGCCGCCCTGCCAACGGCAGTAGGCGAACCACGCGGCCATGAGCCCCATCAGGATGACGACGGCGATGGCGATGATGATCAGCCAGACGGCGCGGTCCTGGCGGACGGTGAGGTAGCGGTGCACCCTCATCTCGCCCCCGACGATCGCCTCCAGCATCGCTGTGGAAATTCGGTCATTCACATCCGCTGTGGACATGGCTATCTCCCTTGATAGGTGTTTCCGTGGATGCGTGGGATGGGGTGTCAGGAACATTAGCAAGGCCTCGTATATATGGCACGAGTTCCCGCATGAGGGTGTTCTCACGCGGATATCGAGTACGCGAAAAACCCAAACAAGTCCGAGAAACCCTGCGGTGCAGGGTTTCTCGGACTTGCTTGGGTTTCTCGGACTCGCCGGGGTCCTGTCGTGGCGGGGCCGGGTCAGTGCGTGTCTTCGGCCTCGACCTCGGAGCGATCGGCGGACCACAGAGTGTGGAAGGTGCCGGGCTTGTCGGTGCGGCGGTAGGTGTGCGCGCCGAAGAAGTCGCGCTGGCCCTGGATCAGGGCCGCCGGCAGGCGCTCGGCGCGCAGGCCGTCGTAGTAGGCCAGGGAGGAGGAGAACGCCGGCGCCGGGATGCCGGACTGGGTTGCCGCCACCACGACACGGCGCCAGGCCGCCTGAGCGCGCTCCAGGGCCTCCACGAAGTACGGCGCCGTCATCAGAACCGGCAGGTCCTCACCCGAGCGGTACGCGTCGGTGATCCGGTTCAGGAACTGCGCGCGGATGATGCAGCCGCCGCGCCAGATCTTGGCGATCTCGCCCAGGTCGATGTTCCAGTCGTACTCGGCGGCACCCGCGCGGATCTCGTCGAACCCCTG
Organism: Microbacterium gorillae; assembly: GCF_050990725.1. Lineage (GTDB taxonomy): Bacteria > Actinomycetota > Actinomycetes > Actinomycetales > Microbacteriaceae > Microbacterium > Microbacterium gorillae_A. Next base: position 3,154,648 of record NZ_CP158844.1, on the reverse strand, counting down.
CGAGTACGCCACGATCTTCGAGGCGTACAGCGCCAGGCGGACGTCCTCGATGAACGCGGCGTCGTCATCGATGGTCAGCGGCTCTGCCGAGCTCGGCAGCACGCCCGCGACGTCGCGCTGCTCGCGGTGCGAGGACAGGGAGCGCGCGAAGGTCGCCTCCGCGATGCCCGAAACCGGGGTGCCGAGGTTCAGTGCGGTCTGCACCGTCCAGGCACCGGTGCCCTTGGCGCCGGCCTCGTCCACGATCACATCGACGAGCGGCTGCCCGGTGGCGGCGTCGACCTGGCGCAGCACCTCGGCCGTGATCTCGATCAGGTAGCTCTCCAGCTCACCCGTGTTCCACTCCGCGAACACGTCGGCGATCTCCGCCGGGGTCTTGCCGGTGCCGCGACGAATCAGGTCGTAGGCCTCGGCGATGAGCTGCATGTCGGCGTACTCGATGCCGTTGTGCACCATCTTCACGAAGTGGCCCGCGCCGTCGTGCCCCACGTGCGTGACGCACGGCTCGCCCTCGGCGACCGCCGCGATGGAGCGGAGGATCGGGCCCAGGGTGATCCAGGACTCGTCGGAGCCGCCCGGCATGAGGGACGGGCCCTTGAGAGCGCCTTCTTCGCCGCCGGAGACGCCCATGCCCACGAAGTGCACGCCGGTCTCACGGACCGCATGCTCGCGACGGATCGTGTCGGTGAACAGCGCGTTGCCACCGTCGATGATGATGTCGCCCGGCTCGAACACCTCCAGCAGCGACTCGATCACCGCGTCGGTGGGGCGGCCCGCCTTGACCATGATGATCGCGGTGCGCGGGGTCTGCAGGGACGCGGCGAACTCGGCGTAGTCCTTCGCCGGGATGAAACCGGCCTCCGGGTGCGTCTCGATGAGGTCGGCGGTCTTCTCGTAGCTGCGGTTGAACACGGCGACCGTGTTCCCCTCGCGGCTGGCGAGGTTTCGCGCGAGGTTCGATCCCATGACGGCCAGGCCGACGACGCCGATGTTGGCACGAGGAGTGGTTTCAGGCACGCAATTGCTCCAGACGTGAAAGGTGGATTTTCAGGCTACCGCGCCCGCCGGTGCGGGCCGGGTGATGTGACGCCCGCCCGTCACAGGCGGAAGGTGGTGCGCGGGATGTCGTCCACCAGTCGGCGCGCCACGGAGAAGGCGGTCTCCTCGTCCAGTCGGTGCTCCACGACGAGCTCGGCGAGATACCGCGAATCCACGCGACGCGACATGTCGTGACGTGCGGGGATCGAGCAGAAAGCCCGGGTGTCGTCGATGAAACCGCTGGTCTTGGTGAAGCCGGCGCTGTCGGTGATGGCTCGGCGATAGCGCAGGATCGCGTCGGGGGTGTCGATGAACCACCACGGTGCGCCCGCATACACGCTCGGATAGAACCCCGCGAGCGGAGCGATCTCCCGACTGAACGAGGTCTCATCCACCGTGAACAGCACCAGGCGGAACGTCTCCGATGTGCCGAAGTCACGCAGAATCGGCGTCAGCGGTCGGGTGTACGACGCCACGTCGGGCAGGTCATGTCCGGTGTCGGGCCCGAAGCGGCGCAACGTGGGTTCGTGGTGGTTGCGGATCACGCTCGGGTGCAGCTGCATGACCAGGCCGTCCTCGGCCGCCATCTCCGCGAGGCGGTAGAGCATGCTGCGTCGGTACGCGACACCCTCGGCCGCCGTTGCCTCACCCCGCAGCGCGGCAGCGTGGATGCGCTCGGCTTCGGCGTCGGTGAGCGGCTCGGATCCGGCATCGGCGACCCCGGTGTCTGTGGCCGTTCCACCCGCGGCGCGGAAGGCCTCGCGTCGCGCGCGCAGGGCCGCGAGAAGTCCGGCGTGGGTGTCGCACGCGATCCCCGCGCTCGCGGCCAGTCGGTCCAGCGACGCAGGCCAATCCGCAGCGGTCGGCGTCATGTAGCGATCGGCCCGGAATGTCGGCAGCACACGGCCGGCGAATGTCGGGTCGGCGGCGAGTCGGGCGTGCGCTTCGAGATCGTCCGCGGGGTCATCCGTGGTGGCCAGCACCTCGATGTTGAACCGGGAGAACAGCGCGCGCGGACGGTACGCGTCGGTTTGCAGCAGCGCGTCGATGTGGTCGTACAGCTCGTCGGCGTTCGCCGCGGAGGGGTGCTGGTCGATGCCGAAGACATCGGCGAACGTGCTCTCGAACCAGAAGCGCACGGGCGTTGCCAGGAAGACGTCCCAGTTCGCGCAGAACGCTCGCCATACCTCGCGGGGGTCGGCGGGGGCAGGGCCGCGACCCAGCGCGTCGAGGGAGACGCCGGTGGCGTGCAGGAGTCGAAGCACGTAGTGATCGGGGGTGATCAACAGGGTCGCGGGATCGGGGAAGGGGTTGTTGTCGGCCAGGAGCGCCGCATCCACGTGTCCGTGCGGCGAGAGGATCGGCGCCGCCTGGACCGACTCATAGAGCCTGCGAGCGAGATCTCGGGTGGCGACGTCCGCGGGGAAGAGGCGGTCGGGGTGCGGGGACAGCGTTGTCATGACGCTCCAGACGGGGTGGGTTGTTCGGTCGGGGTGTAGGGGCCGGTGGAGGAACGGATGGTGAGGTGCGTGGCCAGCAGGACGCCGGTGCGTGCCGGGGCCTGCGGGGCGGTGGGGGAGATCATCTCCATGAGCATCGACACGGCGACGCGACCGGCCCGTTCGATCGGAGCGGTGAGAGTCGTGAGCGGCGGGGAGCAGAAATCCGCACCGAAGATGTCGTCGCATCCCACGATGCTCATGTCTTCCGGCACACGAACGCCGCGCTCGGCGAATCGGGACAGCATGCCGATGGCGAGGAGGTCGTTGAACGCCACGCACGCCGTCGCCCCGGTGTTCAGCGCGGCGTCGGCGGCAGCCCCTCCGAACCGGGTGCGGGGCTCGAAAGGACCGATGCGGATGGTCTCGATCCCCAGTCGTTCCCCGCTGGCACGCACCGCACGCCAGCGGATGTCGCTGGCCCAGCTGTTCGTCGGGCCAGCGGCGTAGCAGATGCGTCGATGTCCGAGGGAGACCAGGTGCTCGATGGACTGCTCGAATCCGCGCGGAGTGTCGATGAACACCGACGGGACGCCGGCGGTGGGGCGGTTGATCACGACCAGCGGGATCTCTGCCGCGAACTCGGCCAGTCGGGCGTCCGACAGACGCGGCGCGGCCAGGATCGCGCCGTCGAACGAGCCGCGCATCCGCATGAGCGTGCTCTCCTCGATGCCGGGGTCCTCCTCCGTGTGCACCAGCAGCTGCGAGTAGCCCGCGGTGCGCAGCTCGTGCTGGGTGCCGCGGATGATCCCGAAGTAGAAGGGGTTGGTGACATCCGACACCAGGACGGCGACCGCGCTGGTCCGTCCCGAGGCGAGGGCGCGTCCGGAGGGGCTGGGGGTGTAGTTCAGCTCTTCGGCGATCCGGATGATCCGTTCGCGTGTTTCCGGGTTGCCGCGCCCGGGCGTTGCGAGCGCGCGAGACACGGTGGAGGCGTTGACTCCGGCGGCCGCGGCAACGTCGGCGAGAGTCGCGCGCGGGCCTCGCTGACCGGCGGATTCGGTGGGCATGCGAACACATAACCACACGGTGGCAAAGTTTGGCAAGCGCTTGCGGCATGCTTGCCATGTTCGTACTGTGATGGCACAGCACTCGCACACTCAAGGGAGAGTTCCGATGAAAGAACGGCATGTTCTGCGGCACACCGTGACCGGTATCGCCGGTCTCGCGATCGCTTCGCTCGCGCTCACCGGCTGCAGCGGATCCAGCGATCCGAACACGTCCGGAAGCGGGGACGCCGCCTCGTCCGGCACCACGAAGATCGACGGCACCGGCAAGACCCTCAACGTCCTGGTCGGCGCGAATGGTCTGTACCCGGAGGAGCAGAAGGCGTGGTTCGAATCCGTCAGCGCCAAGTTCGAAGAGGCGACCGGTGCGAAGGTTGCCTTCGAGACCTTTGCCTCCGCGAACGACGAGCTGACGAAGATCCAGACCTCCGTCCTCAGCGGTCAGGGGCCGGACATCTACGGCCTCGGCACCACCTTCACGCCGACCGCGTTCTCGACCGGCGCCTTCGTCACGCTCGGCGACGCCGAATGGGAGAAGCTGGGCGGTCGCGACAAGTTCGTGGAATCGCTTTTGGGCATCTCCGGTCCGAGCGAGTCCGAGGAGGTGGGCATCCCGTTCGCCAGCCGCCCGTTCGTGATGGCCTACAACACCGAGCTGCTGAAGGCGGCCGGCATCACCGAACCGCCGACCACGTGGGATGACCTCACCGCGGACGCGAAGAAGCTCACCGGAAACGGCGTCTACGGCCTGGCCGTGGGATACGCCGACGGCTACGACCCGTGGAAGTTCATCTGGGGGATGGCCGAGCAGGCGGGCAACCCGATCCTGGACCTGAAGGACAAGAAGGCCACGATCGATGACCCGGCCGTGGCCGCGGCCTACGAGACCTACTTCGGCTGGTACAGCGACGGCTCCGTGGATCCGGCGTCGATCGGATGGAAGAACTCCAACGCCGTCGCCGCGTTCGCGGACGGCAAGGCGGCATTCCTCCCGATGGTCTCGGCCAGCTCGAAGGTGGCACTGGACGCCTCGGCGGTGAAGGACAGCTACGCCTACGCGGTGCTGCCCACGGTTCCGCCCGGGGAGTCGGCACGTCCCGCCGACGGCGTCGAGGCCGCGAGCATCCTGTCTGGTGACAACTGGGTGGTGGCCAACTACTCCCAGAACCAGGATCTGGCGTTCGAGCTGATCCGCATCCTCACGGAGCCGGACGCCCAGCTGGAGTACTTCGCCACCTTCGGCGAGATGCCCACCACGGTTGCTGCGGCCGAGCAGGTGCAGAAGGACAACCCGAGCCTGGCACCCCTGCTGGACGCCGCGGCGAAGTCCGTCGGCACCCCGTTCACCGGTGCATGGGGTGACACCCAGCTCGCGCTGACCAACGTCGTGGTGCAGGCCCTTCCGAAGCTGCAGTCCGGCAGCGTGTCCGACGCGGACATCGACGCCGCGCTCGCCGATGCGAACTCGGCGGCGCAGTCCTCGCTGGACAAGGCCAAGTGAGAAGTTCGAGATGAACACCGTCTCCGACACGTCGGCGACACCCGTGTCGGCAGGGGAGAGCCCTGCCGACACGGCGGCCGCCGTCACCGTCTCGTCGCGACGCGGCTCGACGCCACGCGTGCGTCGCTCCCAGGTGCCACCGGCGGAGCGTCCGCGTCCGCTCTGGATGCTCACCCCCGGCGGCCTGCTGATGGCGCTGGTGATCCTGGTGCCGCTGGCCATCGCCTTCTGGATCAGCCTGCTGGATCTGGATCAGTACACGATCCGGCAATGGACCGCGGCGCCGTTCATCGGCATCCAGAATTTCATCGAGGCCATCACCTCCTCGCCGCTGCTGCACGGCATCGCGATCAGCGCGAGCGTCGCCCTCATCGTCTCGGTGCTGAGTGTGCCGGTGGGCGTGCTCGCCGCCCTCGCCACCCAGAACGCCTTCCGCGGTCGGGGCCTGGTCCGCTCCGTCTACCTGATCCCGTACATCCTTCCCGCGTTCGTCGTGGCCAGCGTCTTCCGCACGATGTTCCAGCCGGCGGGCGCGGTGGATCACATGTTCAACCTGATCGGCGTGGAGCCGGGGTTGTGGCTGAACGGGCCGCTGAGCTACTGGACGCTGGTGATCGCACAGCTCTGGGTGAGCTGGCCGTTCATCTATCTGCTGACCCTCGCGGGTCTGCAGGCCGTGGATCCCGAGGTCCACGAGGCGGCAGCGATCGACGGTGCCGGATGGGGCATCAAACTGCGCCGCGTCGTGCTGCCGTACCTGCGCGGATCGGTGCTGCTGGCATTCCTGCTCACCTTCCTGCACAACATCAACGCGTTCACGATGCCGTTCGTGCTGTTCGGCATTCCGGCACCGAAGGACATCGAAGTGCTGCCGGTGCTGACCTACATGACCAGCTTCCAGAGCTTCCGCTTCGGTCTGTCCGCGGCCATGGCGGTCGCCTCCCTGGCGCTGGTCGCCATCCCGCTGTTCATCTATCTCCGCGCTGTCCGACTCGACACCGGTGAGGAGGCGAAGTCATGAGCGCAACGACGACCATCGCCCAGGTCAATCCGCGTCAGCGACGCTCGCCCCGCTCGTCCCACATCACGCGCCTGCTGCCCACCCCGCTGCTGGCCGTGGTCAACACGCTGCTGTGCGTCGTGGTGCTGGGGCCCGTGCTCTACATGGTGCTGGCCTCGATCAACTCCGACGTCTCGGTGGCTGCCGGCGAGTTCTGGCCGCGCGAGCTGCGCCTGGACAACTACATCAAGGTGTGGTCGTCCGTCGACCTCGGCACGGGACTGGCGAACAGCCTGCTGATCTGCGGCGCCGTCGCTCTCGTCTGCGCCGCGGTCTCACTGTCGATGGCGTGGGTGCTGGTGCGCTTCACCTTCATCGGCCGAATCACCATCCTCCGCGGTCTGGTGGGTCTGCAGTCGGTCCCCGGAACGCTCATGCTGCTGCCCGTGTTCGTGGTGTTCTCGACGATGTCCGCCGCGCTGCGGATCCCCACGATCGGCACGCACTGGGCCGTGTTCGTGACCTACCTCACGTTCGCTCTGCCGTTCTCCACGTGGGTCCTCGTCACCTACATCCGCGGTCTGCCGCGCGAGCTCGAGGACGCCGCGCGCATGGACGGTGCCGGGAACATCCGCATCCTCACCCGCATCGTGCTGCCGCTGAGCTGGCCCGGCATCGTCGTCTCCGCGATCTTCGCGTTCCTGCAGGGCTGGAACGACGTGCTGTTCGCTTCGGTGATGACCAACTCCACGTCCCGCACCGCCGCCGTGGCGCTGCAGACCTTCGGCGCCACGCAGGAGACCGGCGCCCTTCCCCTGTACGGACAGATGATGACCGCCTCCCTCATCTGCGCCGCACCCGTCGTCGTGCTGTACCTCGTGTTCCAGCGCTACCTCGTCGGAGGCCTCACCGCTGGAGGAGTGAAATGACCGAAACCTCACCCGCCTGGACCCTCTCGGGATTCGGCGACGAGATCGATGCGGACCCCGTGCTTCAGGTCGGCGTGCTGCAGGCGCTGGGCGCACGTCACATCGAGGTGCGCAGCGCATGGGGCGTCAACATCGTCGACCTCTCCGCCGAGCAGCTGAACGAGCTGCGCACCGTGCTCGTGGATCGCGGCATGGGGGTGTCGGCGATCGCTTCGCCCATCGGCAAGGTCGACATCTCCCTTCCCGCGGAGCACGAGGTGGCGCGCCTGGAGCGCGCCATCGCCGCGGCACGCGTGCTGGAGGCTCCCTACATCCGCATCTTCTCCTTCTTCCGTGCGGAGGACCGGACGGCGGAGAGCATTCGCGACGACGTGCTCGTGCGGATGGCGGCGCTCGCCGCCGTCGCCGAGCGCGAGGGCGTGACGCTCGTTCACGAGAACGAGAAGGACATCTACGGCGATGTGCCCGAGCGGGTGCTCGACGTGATCGAGTCGGTCGGCTCGGACCGGCTGCGCGTGGCGTGGGACAACGCCAACTTCGTACAGGTGGGCGTTCGTCCGTTCAGCGACGGCTATGCGATGCTCCGCCCCCACCTGGAGTACCTGCAGGTGAAGGACGCGATCGCCGCGACCGGTGTCGTCGTGCCTGCCGGGGAAGGAGACGGCGAGCTGCTGGAGACCGTCACGGCGCTGCGCGACGACGGCTTCACCGGATTCGCCTCCCTCGAGCCCCACCTCGCCGACTACAACGCGCTGGGCGGCTTCTCCGGCCCCGCGGCCTTCGGTCGCGCGGGTCGCGCCTTCCGCGCCCTCACCGATCGGATCGGAGTCACGCTGTCATGACCACCCCCACACCCCTGTCTGTCGCCATCGTCGGCTGCGGCATCATCGGCGTCAACCACGCCCAGGCGATCGCTCGCGTGGACGGACTGCGAGTCACCGCGCTCGTGGACGACGTTCCCGCGATGGCGACCGCGCTCGCGGACCAGATCGAGGCGGAGGTCGGGCATCGCCCGGCCGAGTTCGCCCGGATCGAGGACCTGCCGGCCGATGTCGATCTCGTCGCGATCTGCACGCCCAGCGGCACGCACGTCGACCTCGCCGAGCGCGCCCTCGCGCACGGCACTCACGTCGTGCTGGAGAAGCCGTTGGACGTGTCGATGGAGCGCGGCCTGCGCCTTGCACGTGCGGCCGAAACCGCAGCCGAGCGCGGACTGATCGTCTCCGTGATCAGCCAGCACCGCCATGACCCGGCGGCGATGGTCGTAGCGGAGGCCGCGCACTCGGGCCGTTTCGGTCGGGTGACAAGCGCCGTGGCCAGCGTTCCCTGGTGGCGCTCGCAGGAGTACTACGACTCCGGTGCCTGGCGCGGAACCTGGGCACTGGACGGTGGGGGCGCGGTGATGAACCAGGGCGTCCACACGGTTGATCTGCTGGTGTGGTTCCTGGGCCGACCGGTCGAGATCTTCGCGCAGACCGGCCTGCTCGCGCACGAGCGCATTGAGATCGAGGACGTGGCCACGGCCACCATCCGGTTCGAGTCGGGTGCGCTCGCGGTGTTCCATGCGACCACCGCGGCGTTCCCGCATGCTCCCGTGCGCGTCTCGGTCTACGGATCAGCCGGATCCGGCACCGTCGAGGACGACCAGCTCGGCGCCTTCTACACGGACGGCGATGACCGTGACCGCCGTGCCGAGGCCGTGCCCGCGGGCGAGCGCGTGGGGGATGAGAAGCCCGCCGACATCTTCGCCGAGGCACATGCTCGGCAGTACCGCGACATCCTCGCGGCGATCCGCGAGAAGCGCGCCCCGCGGGTCGGCGTCCCGGAGGCTCTGCTGTCTCTGGCTGTCGTTCGCGCGATGTACGTGTCGGCGACGAGCGGCCAGCCGGTTCGAATCGACGCGATCCTCAGCGGGGAGCTCAGCGACCAGGATGTTCGCACCGGAGGGGTGATCGCGTGAGGTTCTCGGTCTTCACCGCATCGACGCCGGACTGGACTCCGGAGGAGGCGGCACAGAACATCGCGGCCCAGGGCTGGGACGGGATCGAGTGGCGCATCACCGACCAGCAGGACGCCACGCCTCCGGGCTTCTGGGCGGGGAACCGCTCCACCTGGCCGCTCACCGGTCTGGAGGAGGCGCTGCCGGAGATCGGCCGGATCACCGCGGAGTCTGGGCTCGCGATCAGCGGCCTCGGCGGCTACGCGCAGTCCTCCAACGCCACCGATGTCGAGCGCATGCTGCGTGCGACCGCGGCCCTGGGCGCCGGTCAGGTGCGCGTCACCATGCCCTCGAACGACGTGGCCGACTACCGTGTCGTCGCCGACCGCACGCGCGGAGAGCTCGCCGATCACACGGCGCTGGCCGCGGAGCTGGGCGTCAAGGTGCTCATCGAGCTGCACCATCAGACGATCACCCCTTCGGCCTCTGCCGCGATGCGCATCATCGAGGGCTTCGATCCGGCGCACATCGGCGTGATTCACGACCTCGGCAACCTCATCATCGAGGGCAACGAACTCACCCGCGCCGCACTGTCGATCCTCGGCGAGCACCTCGCCCATGTGCACGTGAAGAACGCGGTGTGGAAGCCCACCGGCGAGGTCGGACCGCACGGTGACGTGCGCTGGGCAGCCGAGTGGGCGTCCTTGCGCGGCGGTCAGGCCAGCGTTCCGGACTACTTCCGTGCGCTGCGCGAGTTCGGCTACGACGGCTGGGTGACGCTGGAGGATTTCACGACGGACCTTCCGCTGGCGGATCGCCTGCGCGACTCGCTTGCCCTGTTCCACGCGCTGCGCGACGAGCTCGCCGATGCCGCATGAGGGCGCGCGACAGCAGGCCACCGCTCCGGGTCGCGCACCTCGGCCTCGGTGCCTTCCACCGGTCTCACCAGGCCTGGTACACCCAGCGGGCGAATGAGGCCATCGCGAGCGACGGCTGGGGTATCGCATCTTTCGGTGCGCGCTCGAGGGAACTGGCCGAGGCGCTCCGGGCGCAGGACGGCGTGTACACGCTGCTGGAGCGCTCGGCGGACGGCGATGCGGCGACGGTCATCGAGTCCATCACGGCCACGGGTGTGGCGGCCGATGAGTCCTGGGTCGACACCCTCGCGAACGGCGATGTCGAGGTGCTCACCGTCACCGTGACCGAGGCCGGGTACGCCGCGGGCGCACTGGCCCCAACACGCATCGCCGCAGGGCTGACGGCCCGGCGCCGGGCGCGTGGAGGTCCGCTCAGCATCGTCAGCTGCGACAACCTGCTCGGCAACGGGCGCGCGCTGCGCCTCGTGGTTCTCGCAGCGGCCGGGGATGAGGCCGGGTGGATCGCGGAGAACGTCTCCTTCGTCGACACCGTGGTGGACCGGATCACCCCGGCAGTCACCGACGACGATATCCGCGCTGTGCGCACGCTGACCGGCGAGGATGACAGGGTTCCCGTCGTCTGTGAGCCCTTCTCCGAGTGGGTCATCGCCGACGCGTTCGCCGCCGGCCGACCGGCCTGGGAGAACGCGGGAGCGGTGATCGCCGCGGACGTCACGCCGTATGAGGAGCGCAAGCTGTGGCTGTTGAACGCCGGCCACACGTATCTCGCCGCCGCCGGTCGCCTCGCCGGCTTCGCGACCGTCGACGAGGCATTCGCGGATCCGATCCTGCGTGCAGAGACCGAGGCGTTGTGGGCCGAGCAGCGGGTCACGATCGATCTTGCCGCCGACGACATCGACGCCTGGCTCGAGGAGCTTCGCACCCGCTTCGACAACCCGCGGATCTCCCACAGGCTGGAGCAGATCGCGCGGGGGAGCGAGCACAAGATCGGCCCGCGCCTGCTGACTCCGCTACGGGTGCGCGAACGCGCGGGCATCGCCGCGGGAGACGCTCAGCTGCACGCCATCGACACCTGGGTGCGCTCGATCGTCGAGCTCGCCCCGCCCGACGACGCGGCCGCCGCGCTCGCCACCGACCTGCGGGCGCTGCCGTCCGCATCTCAACGCACCGAGGTGCTGCGCCGTTTCGCAGCAGAAGGAGACTGACATGATCATCGATCGCGCGGAAGTGATCGTCACCAGCCCGGGTCGCAATTTCGTGACCCTCAAGCTCACCACCGACGACGGCATCACGGGTCTCGGGGATGCGACCCTGAACGGTCGTGAGCTCGCCGTGGTCGCCTACCTCACCGAGCACGTCGTGCCGCTGCTGCAGGGGATCGATGCGCATCGCATCGAGGACACCTGGCAGTTCCTCTACCGCAGCGCGTACTGGCGCCGGGGACCCGTCACGATGGCGGCGATCGCCGCCGTGGACATGGCTCTGTGGGACATCAAGGCCAAGTCGGTCGGGTTGCCGCTGTACCAGCTGCTCGGGGGAGCTTCGCGGCGTGGGCTGCTCGCGTACGGACACGCGTCCGGCACCGACATCCCGGAACTGTTCGACTCGATCCGCGCGCACCAGGAGCAGGGCTACCGTGCCATTCGCGTCCAGACCGGCGTTCCCGGGCTGAAGGCCATCTACGGCATCGCCTCGCAGTCCGCGGATGCCGGCGGCGGCGATGCGCGCTACGACCACGAGCCGGCGCGACGGGGGGCGAAGCCGGTGGAGGAGGACTGGGATACGCGGTCCTATCTTCGCCACCTGCCCGGTGTCTTCGAGGCCGTCCGCAACGAGTTCGGGCCTGACCTGCCGCTGCTGCACGACGGCCATCACCGGATGACGCCGATTCAGGCGGCCAAGCTCGGCAAGTCGCTGGAGCCGTACGATCTGTTCTGGCTGGAGGACTGCACTCCCGCGGAGAATCAGGAGGCCCTGCGTCTGGTGCGCGAGCACACCACCACCCCGCTGGCGATCGGTGAGATCTTCAACACGGTGTGGGACTTCAAGGACCTCATCCGCGATCAGCTCATCGACTATGTTCGAGGTGCCGTCACTCACATGGGCGGCATCAGCCCCCTCAAGAAGACGGTGGACTACGCGGCGATGTACCAGATCAAGTCGGGCTTCCACGGCCCTACCGACATCTCGCCGGTCGGCATGGCCGCGCAGATGCACCTGGGACTGGCGATCCACAACTTCGGCATCCAGGAGTACATGCAGCACTCCGAGGCCACCGACCAGGTGTTCGAGCAGTCGTTCACCTGGCAGGACGGTCTGCTTCACCCCGGTGACCAGCCCGGTCTCGGCGTGGAGTTGAACCAGGATGAAGCGGGCAAGTACCCCTACGAGCAGGCCTACCTGCCGTTCAACCGACTGGCCGATGGGACGGTGCACGACTGGTGACAACTCCGCAGGTGTGCGTGATGGGGGTGTCTGCGTCGGGGAAATCGACCGTGGGTGCGCTCCTCGCGACCGAGCTCGGTATCCCCTTCATCGACGGCGACGACCTTCACCCCGAGGCCAATCGTCGCAAGATGGCCGCGGGCACGCCGCTCACCGACGATGATCGCTGGCCGTGGCTGGACGTGGTGGGGGAGACCTTCGCCGCTCACGCCGGCGACGGTGTGGTGATCGCGTGCAGCGCGCTACGTCGTGTGTATCGCGATCGCATCCGGGCGATCGCGCCGGACGTGCACTTCGTGCTGCTGGACGGATCTCCCGAGCTGCTGGCCGAGCGCGCGGCCGCACGTACGGGGCACTTCATGCCACCCGCCCTGCTGCAGTCTCAGCTGGACACCCTGGAGCGGCCGGACGTCGACGAACACGCGAGCGTGGTCGACGTCGCGGAGCCCGTCGACACGCTCATCGACCGCGTCATCCGAGACCTGCGCTGACGTGGAAACGCCACAGGCCGCCGTCGTCGACGGCGGCCTGTGGCGTTGTCATCAGTCCTTGCGGTAGCTCGAGCGGCCCATCGAGAACATGGCGCCGACTGCGCCCACGATGCCGAGGCCGGTCAGAGCGAGAATCGCCCAGAAGACGATGTGGGTGACGTCAGCGGCAGTCATGCGCACTCCTCCAGGTTCGGTGTGGTTTCCACGCTACCGGCTCGTCGGGTAAGATAGTGAATCGGCCTCGGCGAGGGACGCATTCGTGCGTCCGTGATCGACGTGGTGAGTGGCCCTTCCCGGGACGCCTCCACGACCGCTTCCCCCGTGTCGAGGCTCCAACACAGACCACCACACGATTCCGTGTGCTTGAAGGAGAACCACTATGTCTGAGGACAACAAGGTCATCGCGGAGCTCCGCACCAACTTCGGCAAGGGCTTCGCCCGCCGTCTGCGTGCGGCCGGCCAGATCCCCGCCGTCATCTACGGCCACGGCACCGAGCCGGTGCACGTCGCGCTGCCGGGTCACCAGGTCAGCCTGATCATCCGCAAGGCGAACGCCCTGCTGGACCTGTCGGTCGACGGCAAGGACCAGCTGACGCTGGTCAAGGACGTCCAGAAGGACCCGGTGCGCCAGATCATCGAGCACATCGACCTGCTCGTGGTGAAGAAGGGCGAGAAGATCGCCGTCGACGTCCCCGTCGTGCTCGTCGGTGAGTCCGCTCCCGGCACGCTGGCCAACCTGGACGCGGTCAGCATCTCGCTCGAGGTCGAGGCCACGCACATCCCCGAGAGCGTCGAGGTCTCCGTCGAGGGCCTGGAGGACGGCACGCACATCACCGCCGCCGACCTCACCCTGCCGAAGGGGGCATCCCTGATCGCAGACCCCGAGACGCTGATCGTCGCCGTGGCCACCCCGGCTGCCGAGGCGACCGACGAGGCGGAGACCGCCGAGGAGTCCGCCGAGTAATTTCGGTTCACGCAGAGGGGGTGCGCATCGCGCACCCCCTCTGTTTTTCCGTCGGCACCGCGTGCTGACAGACTGGATCCGCGCTATTCGGGGAGGGAACATGGCCGACACCTGGCTGATCGTCGGGCTCGGAAATCCGGGACCGCAGTATGAGGCGACCCGGCACAACATCGGGCAGATGGTGATCGACGAACTCGCCGCACGCCGCAGCGAGCGCTTCAGCGCGCACAAGGCCGGCGCGCGCGTGTCCGAGACCTGGCTGCGGCCCGGTGCCGCGAAGCTCATTCTGGCCAAGCCGAACTCCTTCATGAACGTCTCCGGCGGACCCGTGTCCTCGCTCGCGAAGTTCTACGGCATCGCGCCGGATCACGTGGTGATCATCCACGATGAGCTGGACATCCCCTTCGACTCCGTGAAGTTGAAGGTGGGCGGCGGCCACGGCGGTCACAACGGTGTCCGCGATGTCGCGAAGGCTCTCGGCACGCCCGACTTCCCGCGTGTGCGGGTGGGCATCGGCCGTCCGCCCGGACGACAGGATCCGGCCGACTGGGTGCTCTCACCCTTCCCCGCATCGCAGCGTCAGGAGCTCGCGATGCTGGTTGCCGACGCCGCCGATGCCGTGGAGATGACGGTCGACGAGGGACTGCTCGCCGCCCAGCAGCGATTCCACGCACCGCGGGACTGACGCGGCGGCGGGGTCAGAGCGTCGCGCCGACCACCAGGCCGAGGAAGACGGCGCCGCAGAACACCGGCAGTCCGAGGAATCCGAGGACGATGGCCCAGATCCCGCGGCCTCGCCCGCGTCGTTGCGCTGCGGCCACGAAGCCCAGCACGATCGCGATGATGCCGAGCACCGTGCCGACGTAGAACGCCGATTCGGCCAGAAGCTCCCAGCCCGCCACCGGGGCCAGCCACGCCAGGCTCGCGGTGGGGTCTGCACCCGAGGCCGCGAGCTCCAGGAACGCCGGACTGATCCGAACCGCGGCTATGCCCGCGGCGATCGGCGCTCCCAGCGCCGCGATCAGGCCGAGGATGAGAGCCACGGTTCCGAGCGTGCTCGGACGCGGGCCGAGCGGGTTGTCCAGTCCACTGCCGTACGCGGCGTTCACCTGCTGCGTCCACGGCGATGCATACGGCTGCGCCGAGGCGCCGGGGTTGAGCTGTGGGCCGGCGGGGGCGGGCGCCGCCCCATACGCGGGCGTGCTCGGGTACGCGGGGGCAGACCCGTATGCGGGGGGCGCTCCATACGCGTCGGCCGAGGCAGGCGGAACGGCGCCAGAGGACGGTGCGGCACCGTACGCGGGCACGGAGCCGTACGTCGGTGCTGCCGGCGGGGCGAGCGGGGCCGCGGCGGCATCGGGGCCCCACGGAGCTGCCGCCGGAGGTGGTACCGGGGCATCCGAACCGAAGCCGGTCGTCGGGTCGTACTGCGGGTGATTCGCGTCGCTCACACGCCCATCCTAGAAGCCGCCGCCGACACCCGACGATGTCGCGAATCACTGACGGAGTAGCGGAAGCATGAGGCAGCCGCGGAAACCCTCGTGCTCTCGCTGCATGCTCCGTCGTTCGCAACGGCTGACCGCCGGCGGCACCGCCGCGGTGCCCCGGAGGAGTCGATGTCTGAGGCCCCGCGTAGACTCGTTCGGTGATGTTGTCTGGGATCGTCCGCGTTCTGAGCACCGACGAGTCGTTCGCGCCGCTGCGCGATGCCGCACCCGCTGACGCCGACTTCGCGCTGGTCGACGGACTGGATGCTCCGGCACTGGCCGCACTGTTGGAGCGGCGTACAGCGACCGGTCGCCCGCCGGCGCTGCTGGCCATCACGCCCACCGGCCACCGCGCCGAATCCCTCGCCGCCGCGCTCGAGTGTCTCGTGCCCGGCGCAGAGGTCATGAGCTTCCCCGCCTGGGAGACACTGCCACACGAGCGCCTCAGCCCCAGCGCCGAGACCGTCGGCCGCCGGATGGCCGTCCTACGGCGGCTGCGTCAGTGGGATGCCTCCGCGCCCCTCGTCGTGACGGCGTCGGTGCGGGCAGCCCTGCAGCCCCTCGCGTCCGGACTCGGCGACATCGCCCCCATTGAGCTGAACGTGCGCGAGCGCGGCCATGAACTGGAGGCGGTCGTCACGACCCTCGTCGAGCTTGCTTACGCGCGCGTCGACATGGTGTCGCGCAGAGGCGAGTTCGCCGTGCGCGGCGGCATCCTTGATGTGTTCCCACCGCTGGCCGATCATCCGTACCGCATCGAGTTCTTCGGTGACGAGGTCGATCAGATCCGCGCGTTCTCCGTAGCCGATCAGCGTTCGCTGCCCGGCGACATCGACGCGGTGGTGCTGCCGCCCAGCCGTGAACTGCTGTTGACGGCCGAGGTCCGCGCGCGTGCGGCCGAGCTCGAGTCGGCGTTCCCCGGTGTCGCCGGCATGCTGGCCAAGATGGCGGAGGGCATCCCGGTGGAGGGGATGGAATCCCTCAGCCCCGCGGTCGCCGGTCCGCTGGTCTCTCTCGCCGACTACCTGCCCGAGCGTGCCGCCGTGGCGCTGGTGGACCCCGAGCGTGCCACATCGCGCTCCATCACGCTCGGCGAGACCAACCGCGAGTTCCTCGAGGCCGCGTGGAACGCTGCCACCGGGGGAGCGGATGCCCCCGTCGACCTGGGCGCGGGCGACTTCCTCACCCTCGGTGCGCTGCGCGAAGCGGTGCACGCGCGCCTCGGGGTGTGGTGGAGCCTCAGTCCCTTCGATCCGGGCGATGCGGAAGACGCCGACGATGTCCGCGTCGCCGGCACACCGGTGCCCTCTTTCCAGGGCAACGTCGAGGGGGCCACGAGCTACATCGGCGACCTGCTCTCGCGCGGGTGGGCCGTCGTGGTCGCCGCTGCAGGAGCCGGACTGGTCGAGCGCGCACGCGACGTGCTGTCCGAGCGCGGCTTCGGAGCGCGCGTGGTGGAGGAGCTCACCGAGGTGCCGGAGCGCGGTGTGGCCACGCTCGTGCGCGGCACCATCGAGAGCGGCTTCCTCTCCGCCGAGGCCGAACTCGCCGTCTTCACCGAGAGCGAGTTCTACGGCCGCACCATCGGCGGCTCGCAGGTGGTCAAGAAGCTGGCTTCGCGGCGCAAGAACGTGGTCGACCCGCTCCAGCTGAAGGCCGGCGATCACGTGGTGCACGCCACGCACGGCATCGGGCGATTCGTCGAGATGACCCAGCGCGAGGTGTCCACCGGCGGACGCAACGCCCAGAAGAGCCTGCGCGACTACCTCGTCATCGAGTACGCGCCGAGCAAGCGCGGCTATCCGGGCGACAAGCTCTTCGTGCCCACCGACCAGCTCGATCTCCTCAGCCGCTACGTCGGCGGCGAGGCTCCCGTGCTGTCCAAGATGGGCGGCAGCGACTGGGCGGCGGCCAAGTCGAAGGCCCGCAAGGCGGTGCGCGACATCGCCGTGGAGCTGGTGAAGCTGTACTCGGCACGTATGGCGGCGAAGGGCCATGCGTTCGGACCCGACACGCCGTGGCAGCGCGAGCTGGAAGAGGCCTTCCCCTTCGCGGAGACGCCCGACCAGCTGCAGACCATCGACGAGATCAAGCACGACATGGAGAGCCCGATCCCCATGGATCGGCTGCTCTCCGGAGACGTCGGCTTCGGCAAGACCGAGGTGGCCGTGCGAGCCGCGTTCAAGGCGATCCAGGACGGAAAGCAGGTGGCGATGCTCGTGCCCACCACTCTGCTGGTGAAGCAGCACCTGGAGACCTTCACCGAGCGCTTCGCCGGCTTCCCGGTCAAGGTGCGTCCGCTGTCGCGGTTCCAGAGCGACAAGCAGGCGCGCGACGTTCTGGCCGGTCTCCTCGACGGCACCGTCGACATGGTCATCGGCACGCACCGCATCCTCACCGACAAGGTGATCTTCAAGGATCTCGGTCTGCTCATCATCGACGAGGAGCAGCGTTTCGGCGTCGAGCACAAGGACGCGCTGAAGAAGCTCAAGACGAACGTGGACATCCTGGCGATGAGCGCCACCCCCATCCCGCGCACGCTGGAGATGGCGGTCACCGGCATCCGCGAGATGTCCACCCTCGCCACCCCGCCGGAGGACCGCCACCCGATCCTCTCCTTCGTCGGCCCCAAGAACGATCGCCAGATCGCCGCGGCCATTCGCCGCGAGCTGCTGCGCGAAGGCCAGGTGTTCTACGTCCACAACCGGGTGCAGTCCATCCAGCGTGTGGCGCACGAGCTCGCCGAACTCGTTCCGGAAGCGCGGATCGCCGTCGCCCATGGACGGATGGGGGAGCACCAGCTGGAGCAGGTGGTGGATGACTTCTGGGAGAAGAAGTTCGACGTCCTGGTGTCCACCACCATCATCGAGACGGGCCTCGATATCTCCAACGCCAACACGATCATCATCGACCGCGCCGACAAGTACGGGTTGTCGCAGCTGCACCAGCTGCGCGGACGCGTCGGACGCGGCCGCGAGCGCGCGTACGCCTACTTCGTGTATGACGACATGAAGCCGTTGTCCGAGACCGCCGCCGATCGCCTGCAGACCATCGCGGTCAACAACGACCTCGGCTCCGGTATGCAGGTGGCCTTGAAAGACCTGGAGCTGCGCGGCGCGGGCAACATGCTCGGTGCCGAGCAGGCGGGTCATATCGCGGGCGTGGGCTTCGACCTGTATCTGCGCATGGTCGGTGAGGCGGTGGCGACGTTCCGTGGCGAGGAGACCGAGGGGCCCACCGAGCTGCGCCTCGAGCTCCCGGTGGATGCCCGCATCCCCGAGTCCTACATCGACAGTGAGCGCCTCAGGCTGGAGGCCTATCAGAAGCTCTCGTCCTCGGCCACGGCCACCTCGAAGGACGACATGATCGATCTGGTGATCGACGAGCTGGTCGACCGCTACGGTCCATTGCCCGAAGAGGTTGTCGGCCTCGTCGCCGTCGCGCGTCTGCGACGCCGGGCGGCGCAGGCGGGCCTCACCGATGTCGTCGCTATGGGTCCGAACCTCCGCATCGCCCCGGCGCACTTCGCCGACTCGATTCGCGTGCGCATGCAGCGGCTGTATCCGAACGCCAAGCTCATCGCCTCAGGCGAGGCGGTGGTCGTGCCGATCCCGCGGCCCGGTGGCGAGGCGATGCCGGACGCCGAGCTCATCGCGTGGGTCGATCAGCTCTTCACCGCTCTTTACCCGCTGCCCGAACCGAAGCAGACCGCCTGATCGCATGCTGGTGCCGCCCGCGGCGGAGCGTTAGCGTGACGACATGGAGTTCGAGCACGCAGGAGCACGACCGCGGGTGCACCCCGACGCGGTCGTGGCGCAGACCGCTGTCATCTCGGGGGACGTCACCATCGGGGCGGACTGCCAGATCCTGCATGGTGCGGTGATCACGGCGGAAGGCGGCGCGATCACCCTCGGTGAGAACGTGATCGTGATGGAGAACGCGGTCATCCGTGCCGTCGCGTCGGCGCCAGTGCACATCGGCGACCACACGCTGATCGGACCAGGGGCCAGCATCAGCGGCGCCACGATCGGAGACGAGGTCTTCCTCGCGACCGGCACCCGGGTCTTCAACGGCGCCCGGATCGGCGAGCGCAGCGAGGTGCGCATCAATGGCGTCGTGCACCTGCGCACGGTGCTGCCTCCGGACACCGTCGTCCCGATCGGCTGGGTCGCGATCGGTGACCCCGTGGAGATCCTCTCGCCGCACGAGCACGACCGCATCGCTGCCGCGCAGCGCGAACTGGACTTCCCCGGATTCGTGTTCGGCGTCGATCGAGACACTCCGGATGTGATGGTGCAGCTCACCGAGCGGTACGGCCGATCCCTGTCACGTCATCGCTCGGACCGGGCGCTCTGAGGGCGGGGCACGACCGACCGGGTAGACTGGGGGAGGCCTTGGGGCCACGGTGTGTCGGGAAGCCTGGTCGACCGCGCGGAGAGAACTCCTCGTGATGACGCGAAAGGCACCCGTGAACACCAATAGCATCCCTGCGCACACGTCTGCACAGCACCACTCCGGGCACGCGCCCACCAACCGCTTCGTCGCGCTCCTGCGGTCCGCGCGGTTCCCCGCGGTCGTTCTGCTCGCCGCCGCGGCGCTGGGTCTCCTGCTCGCCAACTCGCCTGCCGGTACCGCGCTGATCGCGCTGCTGGAGGCGCGCCCGCTGTTCCCGGGAACTCCCTTCGAGCTCTCGATCGCGCACTGGGTCTCCGATGGATTGCTCGCGATCTTCTTCTTCACCGCCGCGGTTGAGCTTCGCCACGAGCTCACGGTGGGCCGACTGAGCAGGCCGAAGGAGGCCCTCGTTCCCGCTATCGCCGCCGCGGGTGGCGTCATCGTCCCGGTCGCGATGTACCTGGCGATCGCCGCAGGGGAGGGGACCGCGCAGGGCTGGCCGATTCCCACGGCCACCGACATCGCCTTCGCGCTCGGCGTGCTGGCGGTGTTCGGAACCGGACTGCCGGCGAAGATCCGCGTGTTCCTGCTCGCGCTCGCGATCCTGGACGACATCGTCGGGATCGTCTTCATCGCCGTGCTCTTCACCGCGGACCTGCAGATCGGTGCGCTGGTCCTGGCGGTCGTCCTGGTGGGGCTCTTCGCGTTCCTCAGCCGCATGCGTCCCGCGCGACTGCGGGGACTCTGGGTCGTGTCTCTCGTCGTGATCGCCGTGGCGACGTGGGCCGCCGTGCTCAGCAGCGGCGTGCACGCCACCATCGCCGGTGTCGCGCTGGGACTGGCGATGGCACCGCGCCCCGCCGACCGCACCGCCCATGTGCTGGAGCCGGCGGTCAACGGGCTCGTGCTCCCGGTGTTCGCGTTCGTCGCCGCTGCGGTCGTGGTCCCCGCCGTGGAACCCGAGAACCTCAGCCCGGCGTTCTGGGGCGTGCTGATCGCGCTGCCGGTCGGCAAGATCGTGGGCATCACGGCGGCAGGACTGCTGGGCCAGTGGCTTCTGCGCACCAGCGCTGCTGCTCGTCTCCCGATCGTGGACCTGCTGATGGCGGGAACGCTCGGCGGCATCGGATTCACGGTCTCGCTGCTCCTGGGCCAGCTCGCCTTCGGCGCCGATCACGAGCTCGGTGCCGAGGTGACGCTTGCCGTGCTCGCCGGTTCCGTCATTGCGATGCTGGCGTCCGCGGTGTTCGTCAGCGTGCGCGCTCGCGCGTATCGCCGCGCGCAGGCGCACGCTGCGCGGGCCGCGCACGGGTGACCTCGCCCCTCCGGGTATCGTCGGGCTCATGAGCGAAGCCCTCCCCGACGCGTCCGCACTCGATCGCGCCGCAGCCGTGATGCGTGACGTGCGCGACCGATGCGTGTGGACGCAGCAGATGACGCACGAGGAACTGGTCCCGTATCTGGTCGAGGAGAGTGCCGAGGTGATCGAAGCCGTCGAGACGGGGACCAGCACCGACCTGCGCGAAGAACTCGGTGACCTGCTCTGGCAGGTGCTGTTCCACGCCGAGATCTCGGCTCGCGCCGGCGAGTTCGATATCGACGACGTGGCAGGCGATCTGGCGGACAAGATGATCCGCCGTCACCCCCACGTCTTCGCGGGCGAGGTCGCGCGTACCCCCGAGGAGGTGCTCGTGCACTGGAACGCCGCGAAGGCCGCGGAGAAGCGCGAGCGACGCAGTGTGCTGGACGGCATTCCCGCGGCGATGCCGGCGCTCCCGCGGGCGCAGAAGGTGCTGGGGCGGGCGTCGTCCGTCCGCGTCGGGCCGCCGACCCCCGGGGCGGAGCCGGTCGACGAGGAGCAGCTCGGCGATGCACTGCTCGCGATGGTCGCCCGGGCACGTCAGCACGGATGGGATGCCGAACGCGCGCTGCGGCGGAGCGTGCGAGCGCTGGAGGATCGCGTGCGGGCCGCCGAAGCGACTCAGGCCAGAAGCTCCGAACGCAGCTGAAGAGTCGCGTAGAGGAGTGCGGCGACGCTCTCACCATCGCTGACCTCACCGTCGCGGACCAGGGCGAGCGCTTCGGGCAGGGGCACCCAGCGCACCGCATCGATGCCCTCTAACGCCTGTTCCGCGCCGTCATCGGCGACCTTTTCGATCCCGCGAGCGAGGAAGACGTACTCCGGCGCATCCGCGATGCCGTTGAGCGCGTTCATCCGGCCGATGAGCGTCCATTCGCGTGCGGTGTGGCCCGTCTCCTCGCGGAGCTCACGGCGCGCCGCGGTTTCCGGATCCTCGCCGTCGGTTCCGCCGGCGGGCACCTCCCAGCCCGTCCCCGTCGTGTACCGATCGAGTCGCACCAGACAGACGCGTTCCGCGTCATCCACCGCCACGATGAACACCGCCGGATGGCGCATCGTGACCACACCGTAGATGCCGTCTCCGCCGGGGCCGGTCACCTCGTCCTCGCGCACGCTGATCCAGCGGTTCTCGTACACCGTGCGCGATCCGCGCGTCGTCCACGTCATCCGCACAGCCTACGCACGCGCTGGGCGTGGACCCGCGACGCCCGGTGACACCGCGGTGCGTCGGTGTCGCTTCGGACCGGTACCCTGAGAGCATGACGCAAACGAGCAATCCCTTTGGACAGGTGCTCGTCGCGCTCGTCACTCCGATGACGGCCGACGGTGAGGTCGATTGGCCCTCCGTCGAGAAGCACATCGATGATGTCATCCGCAGCGGTGCGGATGGCATCGTGGTCACGGGCACCACGGGCGAGACCTCCACCCTCACCGACGCCGAGAAGCTGCGCCTGGTCGAGGTCGGCAAGGACGTCGCCGCCGGTCGCGCCAAGATCATCACGGGCGGCGGCTCGAACGAGACCGCCCACGCCATCGAGTTGTACAAGGCCAGCGAGAAGGCCGGCGCCGACGGCATCATGATCGTCACGCCCTACTACAACAAGCCCACTCAGGCGGGCATCCTCACGCACTTCCGTCTCGTCGCCGACGCGACGGATCTCCCGGTCATCCTGTACGACATCCCCGGACGCACCGGCGTTCCGATCAAGTACGAGACCATTCTTCGTCTGGCCAAGCACCCGAACATCCTCGCCGTGAAGGACGCCAAGGGCGACTTCAGCGAGGTCAGCCGAGTGCTCAACCAGACCGACCTCATGTACTTCTCCGGCGACGACTCGAACGTGCTCCCGCACCTCGCGATCGGCGCCACCGGACTCATCGGCGTCACGGCCAACATCGCCGCGGCGCCCTATCGGACCATCGTCGACGCGGTCAACCGCGGCGACCTCGCGGCGGCCACCGCACAGCACAAGAAGCTCGAACCGCTGGTTCGCGCCACCATGACGCACGTGCCGGGCACCATCGCCGCGAAGTACATCTTGCATGGGCTGGGACGCATCTCCAGCCCCCGCGTTCGCCTTCCCTTGGTGGGGCCGGAGGAGTGGGAAGCCGCGATCATCGAGGACGAGCTGGCGCTCGTGACCGATGTCGAGGGCGTCGACTTCTCCAACTTCCGCCCGGATCGCAACGCGGCGGCGGGTGGAGCCCTGCCGAAGGTGCACGGCACAACACGCTGAAAGGCCCACATGGCAGGCACCACGATCGTCACTCCTCCCGCTCTCGAAGCGGGAACCCTTCGCATCACACCACTCGGCGGCCTCGGCGAGGTCGGTCGCAACATGACCGTCTTCGAGTACGACGGCAAGCTCCTCATCGTCGACTGCGGCGTGCTCTTCCCCGAGGAGCACCAACCCGGCGTCGACCTGATCCTCGCCGACATGGAGCCCATCCGCGATCGCCTCCGCGACATCGAGGGCGTGGTGCTGACGCACGGGCACGAAGACCACATCGGTGGCGTCCCGTACCTGTTGCGCAACCGCAACGACATCCCGCTGATGGGCTCGGCGCTCACGCTCGCCCTCACCGAGGCGAAGCTCAAGGAGCACCGCATCAAGGCGGACACCCGCGTGGTCCGCGAGGGCCAGCGGCTGTCCGTCGGCCCGTTCGACCTGGAGTTCGTCGCGGTCAACCACTCCATCCCCGACGCGCTCGCGGTGGTCATTCGCACCCCCGCAGGCACGGTGCTGGGTACGGGCGACTTCAAGATGGACCAGCTGCCGCTGGACGGCCGGATCACGGACCTGCGAGCGTTCGCACGGCTGGGCGAAGAGGGTGTCGATCTGTTCATGGTGGACTCCACGAACGCCGACGTCCCGGGCTTCACACCGACCGAGCGCGCGATCGGCCCGGTGCTCGAAGATGTCATCGGACGCTCGCCGCGCCGTGTCATCGTCGCCAGCTTCTCCAGCCACGTGCACCGCGTGCAGCAGGTGATCGACGCGGCCCACAAGCATGGTCGCCGCGTCGCGCTCCTCGGACGTTCGATGGTGCGCAACATGACCATCGCCGAGGACCTGGGCTACCTGCACGTTCCGGATGGTGTGCTCATCGACTACAAGAAGGCCAAGGACCTGCCGGACGACAAGATCGTCTACATGTCCACCGGCTCGCAGGGTGAGCCGATGGCCGTTCTCTCGCGCATGGCCAACCTCGACCACGCGATCGAGCCCGGCCCGGGAGACACCATCATCCTGGCCTCCAGCCTCATCCCGGGCAACGAGAACGCGGTCTACCGCGTGATCGACGGCCTCACGAAGCTCGGTGCCACGGTGGTGCACAAGGGCAATGCGAAGGTGCACGTCTCGGGTCACGCTGCCGCGGGCGAGCTGCTGTACTGCTACAACATCCTCAAGCCCCGCAATGTCATGCCGATCCACGGTGAGTACCGTCATCTGGTCGCCAACGCGCGCCTCGCGCAGGACACCGGAATCGCGGCGGATCGCACGATCATCGGTGAGAACGGCACCGTGGTCGACCTCAAGGACGGCGACGCGAAGGTGGTCGGCCAGCTCGACCTCGGCTTCGTCTATGTCGACGGCTCCTCGGTGGGCGGCGTGACGGAGAACGAGCTGAAGGACCGCCGTATCCTCGCGGAAGAGGGCTTCGTCTCGATCATCGTCGTGGTGGATGCCAAGACCGGCAAGGTCATCTCCGGCCCGGAGATCCACGCCCGCGGCATGGCCGAAGACGACGCCGTGTTCGATGACATCAAGCCCAAGATCGCCGCGGCACTCGCCGAGGCGGCCGGCAACGGCGTCCGCGACACGCACGCTCTGAGCCAGATCGTCCGACGCACGATCGGTCGCTGGGTGAACCAGCGCCTGCGTCGTCGGCCGATGATCGTGCCGCTGGTGATCTCCGCCTGAGCCGTCGATAGGCCGCCGCCGCATCGCGGTGGCGGCCTATCGCATCCCTGCTGTCGCCCCAAAAAGCCGCGTCGATCCGGGCCGATGTCCGACGCCGGACGTACCGTGGAAGCATGCCACGTTCGTCCAACAGCACGGCCAAGACCGAGCGCCTCCCCGCCAAGACGGAGCGCGCCCCGGCCAAGCAGACGACGCCGCGCGCCCGAAAGACCGAACCGGCGCCGAAGAAGTTCGTCGACGAGGCGGACAAGCCGCCCGTCGCCGTTCGCGCGTGGAATGGGCTCGGTCACGCGGTCGGCGGGCTCTTCCGGGCGTTCGGTCCGGAGACACTGGAGAAGGATCAGCGCCGGGACGGCCTGCCGTTCTTCCTTGTGCTGCTGGCCATCGCCGGCGCCGTCGTGGAGTGGTTCTTCATCGGCACCGAGGTCGCCACCAACATCTCCGCTTACTCGTTCGGTGCGCTGATCGGCCGGGTGGCGTTCGTCTTCCCCGTGATGCTGGTTCTTCTCGCGGCGTGGCTGTTCCGCCACCCGTCGTCGGTGCACGACAACGGCCGCATCGGCATCGGCTTCATCATCTTCACGCTGTCGCTCGCCGGGTTCTGCCATGTGGCGGGCGGCCTTCCACAGCCCACCAAGGGACTTCCCGCGCTGAGCGGTGCGGGCGGCCTGTTCGGCTGGATGCTGGGTCAACCCCTGTCGCTGCTGTCCAACATCGGCGCTTACGTCGTGCTGTCGATCCTCGCGCTGCTGAGCGTGCTGATCCTCACCAAGACTCCGCCGAACAAGATCTTCTCCCGCCTCGGCGAGCTGTATGCCTGGTTGTTCGGTGCCGAGCCTGGTGAACCGCGCGAGCGGAAGCCGCGGTTCGAGCCGTCGGGCTCCGACGACGACGAACCCGCGGATTCCGCACAGGCCGACCTGCCGTGGTGGCGGCGTAACAAGACGGGGCGCGAAGAGGAGCAGGACGGCCACCTCGGCTCCGACGACCTCACCGCGCTGCTGGAGCCCAGCGTCGAGGGCAGCTTCGAGCAGGTCATCACGACGCCGACACCGACCCGCAGCAGCCCCGCGGTTTCGCCGGATGCCGCCACCGAGGTGCTCTCCGACGTCAGTGCCGTCGCCGCCTCGCTGAGCAGTCCCTCCGCACCGCACGGGGCGACCAGCATGATGGACGATCTCGGTCTCGACCTGGAGGACGAGGAGGACGACCTTCCGGGGCTGTCCAGCTTCGGCACGGACGGACCCGGTCCCGGTGGCCCGCAGGCACCCGCAGCCCCGTACCACCTACCGAGCCTCACTTCACTGGGCACCGGTCCGGCCGGTGTGACCCGGTCCGCAGCGAACGACGCCGTCGTCGCCTCCCTCACCGAGGTGCTGGAGCAGTTCAAGGTCGACGCCAAGGTGGTCGGCTTCTCCCGTGGCCCGACGGTCACGCAGTACGAGATCGAGCTCGGCCCGGGCGTGAAGGTGGAGCGCATCACCGCGCTCACCAACAACATCGCCTACGCCGTAGCGTCCAACGAGGTCCGCATCCTCGCCCCGATTCCCGGTAAGAGCGCCATCGGCGTCGAGATCCCGAACACGGATCGCGAGACCGTCACTCTCGGTGACGTGCTGCGCTCCGCAGCAGCGACGAACAGCAAGCACCCGATGACCATCGGCGTCGGCAAGGACGTCGGCGGTGGCTTCGTCGTGGCGAACCTGGCGAAGATGCCCCACCTGCTCGTGGCCGGATCCACAGGCTCCGGTAAGTCCTCATTCGTCAACTCGATGATCACCAGCCTCCTGATGCGGGCGAAGCCCAGCGAGGTGCGGATGGTGCTGGTGGACCCGAAGCGCGTGGAGCTCACCGCCTATGCCGGTGTTCCGCACCTGATCACGCCCATCATCACGAACCCCAAGAAGGCCGCCGAGGCGCTGCAGTGGGTCGTGAAGGAGATGGACATGCGCTACGACGACCTCGCGTCGTTCGGCTTCCGTCACATCGACGACTTCAACAAGGCGGTCATCGCCGGAGAGATCCAGCTTCCCGCGGGCTCGGAGCGCGTGCTCAAGCCCTATCCGTACCTGCTGGTCGTGGTGGACGAGCTCGCCGACCTCATGATGGTGGCCCCGCGTGACGTCGAGGACTCCATCGTCCGCATCACCCAGCTTGCGCGCGCCTCCGGCATTCACCTGGTGCTGGCGACGCAGCGTCCGTCTGTCGATGTCGTCACGGGTCTGATCAAGGCCAATGTGCCGTCGCGCTTCGCGTTCGCCGTCACCAGCGTCACCGACAGCCGCGTGATTCTCGACCAGCCCGGTGCCGACCGTCTCATCGGTCAGGGTGACGGCCTGTTCCTCCCGATGGGCGCTGCCAAGCCGCTGCGCGTCCAGGGCGCCTGGGTCACCGAGGCCGAGATCGAGAAGGTCGTCAAGCACGTCACGACGCAGGCCCGTCCGGAGTACCGCGCCGACGTCGAGGCGGTCACGGAGAAGAAGGAGGTCGACGCCGACATCGGAGACGACCTCGAGCTGCTGCTGGCGGCTGTGGAACTGGTGGTGTCGAGCCAGTTCGGCTCCACATCGATGCTGCAGCGCAAGCTCCGCGTCGGCTTCGCCAAGGCCGGGCGTCTCATGGACCTCATGGAGTCCCGTGAGATCGTCGGCCCGTCCGAGGGATCCAAGGCGCGCGACGTGCTGGTGACGCTCGAGCAGCTTCCGGTGATCCTCGCGACCCTGCGCGGCGAGACTCCGCCGCCCGCCGCACCGGCTCCGTCCGTGGATGAGGAGGCGATGCCGCCCGCCGCATCCGCGACCGCGCCCACCACAGTGATCGGCGATGATCGTTATGACGTCGATCCCATCGAGGCCCAGTTCGCCGGACGTCCGGTGGAGGACGACGAGGGCGACGAAGACGCCTGGCAGCTCACCGGTCGCGACTGAGCGTCCGCCAATAGAAGGAGCCCCCGTGGCTGTTCCCCGGCAACTGCCCAACGCGATCACGATCGTGCGCATCCTGTGCGCGCCGGTCTTCCTGTGGATGCTGCTCGCCGACAACGGCGCGGACGGCTCGTTGCGCTGGTGGGCGGCGGTGCTCTTCATCGTGGCGATCGCCACCGACGGCATCGACGGCTACCTCGCGCGCAAGTACGAGATCGTCACCGACCTCGGCAAGCTTCTGGATCCCATCGCCGACAAGGCGCTCACCGGTCTCGCGTTCGTCGGACTGTCGATCCTCGGGGAGCTCCCGTGGTGGATCACGATCCTCGTGCTCGTCCGCGAGGTCGGCATCACCGTCTACCGCTTCCTTGTGATCTCCGACCACGTTCTCGCTGCCGCCTGGATGGGCAAGCTGAAGACGGTGTTCCAGGCCATCGCGCTCTCGCTCGCCCTGCTGCCGTTCTGGCACGTCGTGGGGGAGTGGATCTGGTGGGTGAACGGGGTGTTCATGACGATCGCCGTGGTGCTCACGATCGCGAGCGGCATCGACTACATCGTCAGTGAGGTCCGCGGCCGCCGGAAGAAGCCGTGACGGCGGCGGACCTGCTCGACACCCTGGTCGAGCGGGGGTGGACGATCGCCTGCGCCGAGTCATTGACCGGTGGCCTCCTGACCTCGACGCTCGTCGACGTTCCCGGGGCGTCGCGGGCCGTTCGCGGGGGCGTGGTCGCGTATGACACCGACGTGAAGCGCGCCGTGCTCGGCGTCGACGCCGATCTCCTGGTGCGGCGGGGCGCGGTGGACGCCGACGTCGCGCGCCAGATGGCGGAAGGCGTCCGCACGGCGCTCGCCACGGCCGCGGGGCCCGCGCACGTGGGCCTGGCCACGACGGGGGTCGCCGGCCCCGACCCGCAGGATGGCCAGGCGGTCGGCACCGTGTTCGTCGCCGTGGCATCGCCCGTCGAAACGCAGGTGCGTCGGCTGCAGCTCTCGGGCGATCGGTCCGCGATCCGTCGCGCCACTGTCGTCGAGGTCATAGCGCTCGCTCAGGAGACCCTCAGCGCCCGCTGACGCACCACGACAGTGCGCGGGAATACCCTCGTGTCAATGGGGGTTGAGACCAGTGGGTTCTGGGAGAAACTCCAGAACACACGGCTAGAGTGGGGCCTCGGATGCTGTACAGTTACTCACCCGGAAACACCCACCAGACAGAGGGAGGCACGACATGATCCTTGTACGCCAGGAGATCGGCGATGTTCTTCGTGACCTCCGACAGCAGAAGGGCCAGACCCTTCGGCAGGTCGCGTCACGCGCCAGCGTCGCACTCGGGTACCTCAGCGAGGTCGAGCGCGGCCAGAAGGAAGCGTCGAGTGAGATCCTGGCATCTCTCGCCGATGCCCTCGATGTTCCCATCTCGATGATCATGCGAGAGGTCGGCGACCGGATCGCCGTGCTCGAGGGAATCTCGACCGTTCCCGACATGGTGCCGGACGAGCTGATGGCCTCGGTCGAGTCCGAGCTGTCGCTGCGCTGAGCGTGCGGCGCAGCGAGTTTCACCGAGCTGTCGACGCCGAGTTCGGCGCCCGTGCCCCGTCGATCGTTCAGGACCTCGTCCTGGCAGCCGTGGGGCAGCGAACGGCGAACGAAGCCATCGAGGCGGGAGTTCCGCCCCGAGACGTCTGGTTGGCGCTTTGCGTGGAGATGGACGTTCCCGAATCACATCGTCACGGTGCCGGACGGCTCGAGCGCCGTCGATGACAAAGCGAATGACCCCGGAATCTTCTGATTCCGGGGTCATTCTGCGTCTCGGCTTCACACGCGAACGGTCTGCTCCGAATCCTCGAACGAAGCGGCATGCGTCTCCCAACCGGCATCCACCGGGATCGAGCGTGTGGGCTTCGTCGCCATCATCACGACGATCGAGGTGACGGTGAGCGCGATGCCGATGCCCATCGTCGGCGTCCGGCCCCAGAGCGCGAAGCCGAAGCCCGCGACCAATGGTGCCACCGGGGCCACAACGCCCATCATCACGGACTCGGCGGCGTTCACACGTCCGAGCATCGTGGAGGGGGTGGCGACCATCATGTAGCCGCCGAGGCATGCGTTGACGGCGGGAGAGACCAGGCAGCACAGCATCAGCGTGATCGCGATGCCGGCGATCGAGTCGACGATGATGAGGGTTGCGCTGCCGACGGTGAACCACGTCAGAGTGATGACCACGAGAAGACCGGTCGGCACGGTGCGCACCGCCCACGGCGCGGCGAAGGAGCCGAGCAGCATGCCGACGCCGGTCGATGCGGTCACGAGGCCGATCTCGAACGCCGAGGCGCCGTTCTGCTGCAGCGAGTAGATGGTGGTCGTCACGATGATGCCGATGCCCATGTTGATGAGCATGACGATCACGATGAGGTTCATGAGGTCGCGGCGTCTCCACAGCCACCGGAATGCCTCGCTGAGCTCGCTCCGCGCCGCGCGGAAACCGCGGCGTCCCGGGGATCGTGCCGGAGTCGTGGGTGCCGGGGCCGCCGCGCGCTCGGTGCGGCGGACGAGCAGGACAGACGCTGCCAGTGCGATTGCGTCGATCACGGTCATCACCGCCCCCACGAGCCAGACGCCGACGCCGAGCAGCGATCCGCTGAGTGGGCCGCTGGTGAGGCTGATCGTGGCGTCGCGGCCCTGGTTGGCTGCGGTGGCGCGCCCCACCATCGATGCAGGAACGATGTCTTTCAGCATGGGATCGGTCGCCATCGCGAACACGGTGGAGGAGAAGCCCATCACGATGCTGGTGGCCAGAAGTGTGGCGAACGTGAGGGAGCCGCTCCAGGCGAGTGCCGTGAATCCGGCGGAGAGTACCGTGCTCGCGATGCCGCCGACGATCATGATCCGGCCACGGGAATGACGGTCCGCCAGAACTCCGCCCAGCATGGTGGCGAAGATCCGAACCACCACGGTGATGGCCGAGATGATGCCGGCCTGCGCCGGGGAGCTCGTGATCATCAGGGCGATGAGCGGCATCGCGAACGACAGCATGCTCATCGACATTCCGCTGCCGGTGTCGCTCACCAGCCAGTAGGGGTAGGGCGTGCGGCGCAGCGGAATGGCCGTCGCGGCGGATTCGCGGGCGTCGGCGGCAGGGGAGGAACCGTTCATGGGATCACCGTAGATTGCGCACGTACAGTTGCGCAAGGCATAGTGCGCAATTATTTGTGCGTAATTTTCGAGAACTCGTTAGGCTGATCTCATGGCTGAGGACAGGTCGGTGGCGGCGGAGTCTGGCGCGCGCATTGCTGAGCGGGAGTACATGACATCCGCCAAGCTGAAGGCGTATGCGCATCCGCTACGTCGTCAGCTCATGCGCGTGTTGTCGCGCGAGGGATACGGACGAGCAGCCGATCTGGCGCGCATCGTCGGTAAGCCTGCGAATCAGGTGAGCTTCCATCTTCGGGCCCTCAGCGAGATCGGTTGGATCGAAGAGGCGCCGGAGCTTGCGCGTGATGGTCGCGACCGTGTGTGGCGACTGGTGCCGAGCGCGCTCGATGTCGGCTCTCCGGAGCACCCGGCGGAGGACCTGGATGCTGGTCTCGCCGTGCTCACCGTGTTCGCCGCCGAGCAGCGCGAGCTGTTGGAGCGGGTGAGTGCGTGGAGTGCGAAGTACGTCACCGGAGAGGATCCGCAGACGCGGGGTATGGCGTTGGCTGCCACCCTTCGGCTGACGCGCGACGAGTTCGATGAGCTGTCGGAGCGTATTCAGCAGACGATCCACGAGTTCGGCCAGCGCAGGCCTGCCGGCGTGCGGATCGACCCGGAGGGCGAGGTCCGCGTGTACGACTTCGCGGTACTGGCGGCCGACGACACGATCTGATCGCGGTGGGCGAATGTTCGACACGCCGACGTGTCGGACTCGAACACGTGTTCGATTCGGCGTAAGCTCCTGCACAGGTGGAATAGCTCGCTGATCCGCTCACAATCCGCATCCGTCTCCGACCAATGTCGGAGGCTCCGCGTAGCGTGACTGACGGCGAACGGGCCACACGCCTTGTCGGAGATCCGTTCCTCGGACACGACAGCCTCTGGGCAGCCGCACAACACGCAGAAGGAGCAGGACATGCCATCGGAAAAGGACCGCGAGAAGGCGCTGGATGCAGCGCTCGCACAGATCGACCGTCAGTTCGGCAAGGGTGCCATCATGCGCCTGGGCAGCGATGAGCGAGCCCCGGTCGAGATCATTCCCACGGGCTCTATTGCACTCGATGTCGCTCTCGGCATCGGTGGTCTGCCGCGCGGCCGCATCATCGAGATCTACGGACCGGAGTCGTCGGGTAAGACCACGCTGACCCTCCACGCCATCGCAAACGCCCAGCGCAATGGCGGAATCGCCGCGTTCATCGATGCCGAGCACGCGCTCGACCCGGAGTACGCGCAGAAGCTGGGCGTCGACATCGATCAGCTCCTCGTGTCGCAGCCCGACACGGGTGAGCAGGCGCTGGAGATCGCCGACATGCTGGTGCGTTCCGGTGCCATCGACCTCGTCGTCATCGACTCGGTCGCCGCCCTCGTTCCCAAGGCGGAGATCGAGGGTGACATGGGTGACTCCCACGTGGGTCTGCAGGCGCGACTCATGTCGCAGGCACTGCGCAAGCTCACGGGTGGCCTGAACCAGACCAAGACCACGGCCATCTTCATCAACCAGCTGCGCGAGAAGATCGGTGTGTTCTTCGGTTCGCCGGAGACCACCGCTGGTGGTAAGGCACTCAAGTTCTACGCGTCCGTCCGTCTTGACATCCGTCGAATCGAAACGCTCAAGGACGGCTCGGAAGCGGTCGGTAACCGCACCCGCGTCAAGGTCGTCAAGAACAAGATGGCACCGCCCTTCAAGCAGGCGGAGTTTGACATCCTTTACGGTGTTGGCATCTCTCGCGAGGGGTCGCTCATCGACTACGGCGTGGAGCAGGGCATCGTGAAGAAGTCGGGCGCGTGGTACACGTACGACGGCGAACAGCTCGGTCAGGGCAAGGAGAACGCCCGAAACTTCCTCATCAAGAACGCGGACGTCGCGGCCGAGATCGAGCGGAGGATTCTGGAGAAGCTCGGCATCGGCCAGCCGAAGGAGCAGGCCGCACCGCAGGCCGCTCTGGCGCCCGAGCTGAAGTCGGCGTAACGCCGCTCGCACCGTCCCGGACCCATCTCGGACGAGAGCACTCGAACATGATTGTCGACACCCATGATCGATGACACGGAGAACGGGGGCGAGGAACGTCTCGCCCCCGTCACCCCGTTGTTCGGACGACGGGGAGAAGCGGGATCATCGCCTCGCCGTGGTGCGGGGAACAACGATGACGAGGGCCGTGGGTCCGCGCGTGGGCGAGACGCCGGGCGCGGGGTCGCGTCGGATGAGTCGTCTCAGGCGTGCGGGCGTAGCAACTCGCAGACCGCTACCGCTGCGAGACGCGTGCGATTCACGACCGTTGACGATTCCGGGGCGGAAGAGGCGGTCCGCTCTCGTTCGGGTGGAACGTCGGGACCCGCGCCGGACTCGCGCCGTGCGGGAACCGTGGATCGCTATGACGCCGACGGGTGGTGGATCGACCCCGCCGCGGCTTCTTCAGAACCTGACTCGGCGGACAGCTTGAGTGCGCCTCGGGAATCGCCGACAGGTGCACCGCTGACCCGCAACCGCACCTCGCGACCCGGTGACGGCGCAGAAACGGGCCACGCGACGCCGACTCTGATGCGGGCATCGGATCTTCTGAAGCCGGATGGTCAGCGGCCGCGCCGGCCGGTGACCCTGCCAGCTCAGCGTGGATGGGACGACACTCCCGCCGCGGATTCTGCCGCGGATGAGGCTCCCTCCGTCCACCGAGGCACGGGCGGTCGTCCGGAGCGAAGTCGCGCCAGTGCGGGTGACGCTGCGCGGGCCGAATCGAGGGACGGCTCCCGTGCGAATCCCTCACGTTCGGCCCGTGCGCCGCGCGTGCCGCGACTTCGTCTCGTGGCAGCCGCCGAGCCGGATGCCGCGGAAGAAGCGACGCCGGAGGACGCTCAGTCGCAGCGGGAGCGCGGCGAGGCAGCGCTGCTCAAGAAGCTGCGTGGCCGAGGGCTGTCCGTGCGGGAAGCGCGCACGTTCGTGATCGGTCTTGACATCGCCCCGGAGATCGCCGATGACCTCATCGACGAATTCCTCTCGCGCCGGTACCTGGACGATGCTGTTCTCGCCGAGCAGCTCATCTACACCGCGACCTCTCGCAAAGGGCAGGGGCGCCGCGTGATCGCACAGTCCCTCTCCGCCCGCGGTATTCCACGCGAGGTCATCGACGCGGCGCTCGAGGAGGTGCCCGACGATGACGACGAGCGGGCCCTGGAGTTCGCGCGATCCAAAGCCCGATCCCTGGCCAAGCTCGAGCCCGAGGTTGCGCTACGGCGTCTGCTGGGACAACTCGCTCGGCGAGGGTTCGGTGGAAGCAGCGCGATGCGAGCCGCGAAGACGGCGCTCGGCGAGGTCGGCGGCTCGTCCGTGCGCTTCCGCTGAGCGGTGGCGTCGCCGGCTTCTGCACTCAGGCAGGGTCGCGTCCGAGCTCTCCGACATCGCGCTAGGCGTGTTCATCGAGCCACGTCACCGCATCGGCAAGAGGCCGGGGAACGGCGGACGCAGGGAGCGCTGCCGCCCATGCTCCGGCGAGAAGCTCCTTCCGACCGGCTCCGGCTCCGGCGAACCGTCGAAGCTGCGCGGCCAGCGGTTCGTCCCGCCACTGCGGCTGCCGCGACATCCGATCAAAGCTGTCGCCGATGCCCAAGACGCGCACGACCGTCAGAGCGCGGTCTGCACTGAGCGCGCGGATCAGCTCTTCCTCCAGATCACGGTCACAGACGAAGAGACGAACCGGAGGGTCATCCAGGCCCTCATCGGCGGCGAGGGTGCGCGTCACGAACCCCGTTTCTCCGGCATCGCACAGCACCGCGGTCGGCGCACCGTCGCGGTGGGCGCGCAGCTCACGCCGCACGTTCGTGATCCCTTCGAGCGAGACGAGCTCCACTCGCGACAGAGCCAGATCCCAGGCGGACGCCAGCGCGATCACCGCGGCGACATCGCTGCGGCCCTCGACGAACAGCCGGGCACGGGGCACCTGTCCATTCAGCCCTCTCGGCAACGGTTACGCAAGCGCGAAGGCGAGTCGAAACCGCAGGCGTCAGCGCGAGATGCGGCATACGGCGTCGGGCGCTTCGGTGGTGTGAACGTCGTCTCCGACTGCGCGGAGCGGGAACCGACCGGAGCGAGCCGGCAACGGCGCCGGAGCGTCCGGCGGATCGTAGAATGGCGGAATCATGTCTTCGCCTTCCAACGCTCCGACGATCATCCCGGCATCGCTCTCTGCGCTGCGCCCGGATGGGACCGCTCGCACCTACGAGGTGCGCACTCTCGGCTGTCAGATGAACGTGCACGACTCCGAGCGCCTGTCCGGCTCGCTCGAGAGCGCCGGTTACGTGAAGGCGGAGTTCGGCGAGGAAGCCGATGTCGTGGTGATCAACACCTGCGCGGTGCGCGAGAACGCGTCGTCCAAGCTCTACGGCACCCTGGGTCACCTCGCCTCGGTGAAGCGTCGCCGCGATGGCATGCAGATCGCGGTCGGCGGATGCCTCGCCCAGATGGACAAGCAGGCCGTGGTCGAGAAGGCGCCCTACGTCGACGTGGTGTTCGGCACGCACAACATGGGCTCGCTGCCGGGCCTCCTGGAGCGCGCCGCACACAACCACGAGGCCGAGGTCGAGATCCTCGAGTCGCTCGAAGTGTTCCCCTCGACCCTGCCCACCAAGCGCGACAGCTCCTACGCCGGCTGGGTGTCGATCTCCGTCGGATGCAACAACACCTGCACGTTCTGCATCGTGCCGAGCCTGCGCGGCAAGGAGAAGGACCGTCGCCCCGGTGACATCCTCAGCGAGATCAAGCTGATCGTGGACGACGGCGCGATCGAGGTCACCCTGCTCGGCCAGAACGTCAACTCCTACGGCGTGGAGTTCGGTGACCGCCAGGCGTTCGGGAAGCTGTTGCGTGCGGCGGGTGAGATCGAGGGTCTCGAACGCATCCGCTTCACCAGCCCCCACCCCGCCGCCTTCACCGACGACGTCATCGACGCGATGGCGGAGACCCCCTCCGTCATGCCACAGCTTCACATGCCGCTGCAGTCCGGCTCCGACCGCATTCTCAAGGCGATGCGTCGCTCGTACCGCTCCGAGAAGTTCCTCGGCATCCTGGACCGCGTTCGCGCCAAGATCCCCAACGCGGCGATCACCACCGACATTATCGTCGGCTTCCCGGGCGAGACCGAGGAGGACTTCCTGGAGACGATGCGTGTCGTGGAGCAATCCCGGTTCGCCAGCGCCTTCACCTTCCAGTACTCGATCCGCGAGGGCACACCTGCCGCCACGATGGACGAACAGGTTCCGAAGGCCGTCGTTCAGGATCGCTACAACCGCCTCATCGCCCTGCAGGAGCGCATCAGCCTGGAAGAGAACGAGAAGCTCGTCGGGCAGGACGTTCACGTACTCGTGTCGACCGGAGAGGGTAAGAAGGACGCTGCCACGCGTCGGCTGTCCGGCCGCGCTGAAGACAACCGACTGGTCCACTTCACGCTCCCGGAGGGCTCTGAGATCCCGCGGCCCGGCGACGTCGTCACCGTGACCGTCACGCGCGCCGCACCGCACTACCTGATCGCAGATGCTCCCGACGGTGAGCCGGTGCGCCTCCGCCGTACGCGTGCGGGCGATGCGTGGGATCGGGCCCAGGCGGAGTCGTGCGGTGTTCCGGCTCCGGCGTCCCTCTCAGCCGACGGCAAGCGTGTGATCGGGCTCGGGCTTCCCGGATTGCGTCCGCAGGCGTGACGGCCGCTTCCGGCCTGTTCGCCGTCGTCGGCGCGACCGGGACGGGCAAGAGCGAGTTCGCGCTCGATCTCGTCGAGACGCTGCGCGAACGCGGACGCGACGCCGAGGTCGTCGGCGCCGATGCCATGCAGCTCTACCGCGGGATGGACATCGCCACGGCGAAACTCCCCGTTGATGAGCGCCGCGGCATCCCGCACCACCTGATCGATGTGCTGGAACCCGGCGAGGATGCGGCGGTCGCGTGGTACCAGCAGGCCGCGCGCGATGCGATCTCTGAGATCTGGAATCGCGGTCGCGACGCGATCCTCGTCGGCGGATCCGGGCTGTACGTGTCCAGCGTGCTGTGGGACTTCCGCTTCCCCCCGCGCGACGAATCGCTGCGTGCGCGACTCGAGAGTGAACTCGAAGAACTCGGTCCCGGCGTGCTGTTCGACAGGTTGCGCAAGCTCGACCCCGCAACGGCGGGGCGGATCGATGCACGTAATGGCCGCCGGGTGATCCGCGCGCTGGAGATCCTCGAACTCGGCGAACGGACGCATGGCGCCGCGCTCCCAGAGGCGCCGGTGGCGTGGACGTCGCATCGCATTCTCGCTCTGTCGGTTCCGCGCGAGGATCTCGTTCTTCGTCTGGACGCTCGAGTGGAGCGCATGTGGCAGGAAGGGCTGATGGACGAGGTCGCGCGCCTGCGCGACGCTGGGCTCGAACCCGGGACGACGGCGGCGCGCGCCATCGGATATGCCCAGGCGTTCGCGCAGCTCGACGGAACGATGACTGAGGCGGAAGCGATCGCCGAGACGCAGGCGCTCACGCGCCGCTACGCCCGTCGACAGGTCTCCTGGTTCCGGCGCTATGCGGACGCCGAGTGGATCGATCCGCTCGTCACTCGGCCCTCCGGCATCCTCTGACCTTGCCCGTGGCCGGGGAGCGGCAGCGGCGTCGGATCGAGTAGAAATGGGCGCCGCCGCCCGTCCTCGCGAAGCGATCCCGGAGGGTTCTGTCCGCGCCCGGCGCGATGCGATCCCCATCGGGGAATACCAGGAAAGACGGCCAGCACGTCGCGTAGCGGACGGATCGCCCGTGCGGAACCGTTGCCCCACTCGGCGATGCGCCCGAGGCTCCGTCGTGCCAGCGTCGCGACCGCAGTCGGCCGCGACGCGGCGGGCGTATCGCTCACGACCGGGGCGCTGCGATACGGCAGTGCCCCGGCCCCGGCCGGCATCAGGCGACGGTGGCGTCGATCGTGACGGGGATGTTCCCGCGCGTGGCCTTGGAGTACGGGCAGACCTGGTGTGCGGCCGCCACCAGTGCGTCGGCGGCCTCCTGATCGATGCCCGACACCTCGGCGTGGAGTGCCGCGCTCAGCGACGGGCCGGCCTCGGGATCCAGGTTCAGCGTGACCTCCGCGACCACGGCGGAGTCTGTGAGGGTCAGCCCCTGACGGCGGGCGACCATCTTCATCGCGGAGTGGAAGCAGGCCGACCAGCCGGCGGCGAACAGCTGCTCCGGGTTGGTTCCGGGGCGACCCGTGCCCGGGATGCTGAGGTCGAGTGCGAGGACGGCATCGCTGGATTCGACGTGGCCGTCACGTCCGTCTCCGGTCGAGGTGGCGACGGCGACGTAGGGCTGCGTGGACATGATTTCGATTTCCTCTCAGACTCCGGCTCGAAACAAGTAACCGGTTCAACTGGTGACGAGCTTGCCGCATGGAACGTCACCTGTCAAGATGGTGACGTGATCCATGAGTTTCCTTGCGGCACGCGCGTGCTCGACTTCGTTGCGACGCTGCGCGCCCGCCGCTCGGAGCAGTCATACGAGTTCCTGACGGACACGGTGGCGCTCGATGCGTGGTGGCTCGAGGCGGGCGTGCGAACGTCGGGGCGCGCAAGCGACGAGGCCGACCTCGCCGCGGCCGTCGAACTGCGCGAAGCGCTCTATACCGTCATCTGGCATCGGCTGAATGGGGAAGTGCTTCCGGGCGAAGCCCTCGCACTCGTGAACGAGCGCGCTCAGTCGTCCCCAGTGTCCCCGACGCTCACCGCGAGCGGCGTCGTGCGTGACGGGGATCCCGCCGCCTGCCTCGTCGATCTCGCGCGCGAGGCGATCGAGATCCTCGGCGGGGAAGAGGGCGCGCTGCTGCGCGAGTGCTCGCGGCCCGAGTGCACCACCATCTATCTGGACCGCTCACGTGGACATCGCCGTGAGTGGTGCTCGATGCAGTCCTGCGGCAATCGCGCGAAGGCTGCCGCCTACCGCGCCCGGGTCCGCGCCCGCGTCGCCACCCCCTGACCCGCGCCCGCCTCACTCGCGCGTCCCCTGCTCACCGCACGTGCCCGCCAGGCTCAGGCCCTTCGGTCGCCACCACACCCGCGAGAATTCCGTCTGTGGGCGAGAATCACCGCAACGCGCCGATTGTCACCCACAGACGCAAGTCTCGCGGGATATGGGTGCGGGATATGTGTGCGGGGTATGGGTGGGGGAGATGAGCTGGGGGCGGAGCAGGTGGGGGTGCCCGGGGCGGGAGGAGCGGTGCCGGTACGAGAGGATGAAGGGGTGACTCATCAGATCCGCGCGTTTCAGATGTCCGATACGGAGCAGGTGGTTGCTCTCTGGGAAGCGTGTGGCCTCACGCGACCATGGAACGACCCCCGCGCGGACATCGCGCGCAAGCTGACTGTTCAGCCGGAGATGTTCCTCGTGGCCGTCGACGGCGATCGCGTCGTCGGGACGACCATGGCCGGCTACGACGGTCATCGGGGGTCGATGTACTACGTCGGTACCGATCCGAACCGGCGTGGCGAGGGCATCGCCGCATCGCTCATCGCCCGTGCAGAGGAACTGCTCCTCGCGCTCGGCTGCCCCAAGGTCAACCTCATGGTCCGCGAAGGAAACGAGGCTGTCTTGGACTTCTACGCCGCCCGCGGGTACGAGCCGTTCCGCGTGAACAATGCGGGGAAGCGGCTCATCGAGGACTCCTGATGCGGCCGCGCCCCGCACCGCTCCGTAGGATGGAGACATGCCCACCATCGCGTTCACCAAAGGTCACGGCACCGGCAACGACTTCGTGATCGTTGCGGACCCCGACGGTGAGCTCGATCTCCGTGACGAACAGGTCGCCGCGATGTGTGATCGGAATTTCGGCATCGGGGCGGACGGACTGCTGCGCGTGGTTCGTTCGAGCGCCATAGCCGAAGGAGCCGCGACGCTCGCCGAAGAGCCCGACGCCGAGTGGTTCATGGACTACCGGAACGCCGACGGCTCGAAGGCGCAGATGTGCGGCAATGGCACGCGTGTCTTCGCCAAGTACCTGCTGGAGTCGGGACTCGCCCAGCTCCCCGCCGGGTCCACGCTGCCGATCGGCACGCGGGCGGGGGTCCGCGACCTCACGGCCAGCGCAAACGGGTTCCAGGTCGATCTCGGTCGCTGGAAGCTCTCCGGTGATGACCCGCTGGTGCGCGCTCGCGGACTGGACGTGGCGCGTCCGGCGCTGGGAATCGATGTCGGAAACCCCCACGTCGTTGTCGCACTGAGTTCGGTCGCCGAGCTGGAGGCTCTGGACCTCTCGGTCATCCCGATTCTGGATCCGGTGCTGCCGGAGGGTGCCAACGTCGAATTCGTGGTGCCGTCCGACCCGCTCGTGCAGGACGGCATCGGACAGATCCGAATGCGCGTCTTCGAGCGCGGCGTGGGGGAGACCCTGAGCTGCGGTACCGGAACGGCAGCGGCAGCGCTGGCGGTTCGGCACTGGGCCGGTGCCCTCGCTCCCCACCACTGGCGGGTCGAGGTGCCCGGAGGCACGCTCGCCGTGCGCATGTTCCCCACCCAGGACGGCGAGCATGTGGCGCTGTCCGGTCCCGCTCAGCTCGTGTACACGGGTCAGATCTCCCTCGCGGACTGAGAGAACCCCGCAGCCGAGCCTCAACCCACGTCGCGGACTACGGAAGAACGATGGTGTCCGTCGGCGTCGATCCGTGACGTCGCACGCGCAGCACGCGGAAGCCCTTGCTCGTGGCCGCGCGATGAACGCTGTACCCGGTCGGGAACTCCGCTGCAAGCCAGCGCTGGAGGGAATCGGATCCGAGATTGCGCGCCACCACGAACCAGCCGTCGCTGCGCTCATCAAGGCGCGGAATCCATCGCTGCAGCAGCCCGTGCAGTTCGTTCTTGCCCACGCGGATCGGAGGGTTCGACCAGATCGTGCGGAATGTCACGTCGTCCGGCACCTCATCCGGTGTCACGGCGATGACGTTCTCCAGACCGAGTTCTGCGGCGTTGCGACGAGTCAGGTCGAGGGAGCGCTGATTCACATCGACAGCCCAGATGCGGGCGTGCGGAGACAGCATCGCTAAGGTCAGCGCGATCGGCCCCCAACCGCAGCCGAGGTCGAGGAAATCACCGCCGGGCGGCGGGGGAGGAGTGTGCGACAACAGCACCGCGGTGCCGGTGTCGAGGTGATCGGGACTGAAAGTGCCGCCCGCGGTGTTGAGTTCAACAGAGCGGCCCGCCAGCGTCACGGTGATACGACGCGGCCTCTCGGCGCTGGAAGGCTCCGAGCTGAAATAGTGGTCGCTCGCCATGAGGAGCCACATTACCGCAGCGACCGTCGCCGCGGAGGTTAGGCTTTACTGATCTGCGCCCGCCGACGACGGCGGACGCTCCCGAAAGGACACATGAACAACACCCCCATCGACGACGACCGCTTCGACGACAACGCTGAGTTCGAGGGCAGCGATCCGGTTGAGCGCGTGCTCGCGAACGCCGATGCCCGATCTGGTGTCCGCGTGTTCGGCTCCGCACAGGCGCTGCAGGACGAGTCGACCGCGGG
This sequence comes from Microbacterium gorillae, assembly GCF_050990725.1. Taxonomy (GTDB): domain Bacteria; phylum Actinomycetota; class Actinomycetes; order Actinomycetales; family Microbacteriaceae; genus Microbacterium; species Microbacterium gorillae_A. The sequence continues at coordinate 3,113,169 of NZ_CP158844.1, read as the reverse complement.
CCATGGCAGCTCCGACGGCGAGCAGTGGGATCTCGAAGAGCGCCACGCGCTGCGGCGCGTGGCGGGCCTGTCCACCGAATTGGAGGACGTCACCGAGGTCGAGTACCGCCAGCTGCGGCTGGAGAACGTCGTGCTCGTCGGCGTCTACCCACAGGGGTCGGCCGAGGAAGCCGAGAACTCGTTGCGCGAGTTGTCGGCGCTGGCCGAGACCGCTGGTGCCATCGTGCTCGACGGACTTCTGCAGCGTCGGCCGCATCCGGACCCGGCCACCTACATCGGTCGCGGAAAAGCGCAAGAGCTGCGCGACATCGTCGCGGCTCTCGGTGCTGACACCGTGATTGCCGATTCCGAACTCGCACCCTCACAGCGCCGCGCGTTGGAGGACGTGGTGAAGGTCAAGGTCATCGACCGCACGACCGTCATCCTGGACATCTTCAGCCAGCATGCCAAGAGCCGCGAGGGCAAAGCACAGGTCGAGCTCGCCCAGCTGGAGTACCTCCTGCCGCGTCTGCGCGGTTGGGGTGACTCGATGTCGCGCCAGGCCGGTGGACAGGTGGGAGCCGGCGGCGTCGGCATGGGATCGCGTGGTCCCGGTGAGACCAAGATCGAACTCGATCGCCGACGCATCCGCACGAAGATGGCACTGCTGCGCAAGCAGATCGCCGACTTCAAGCCGGCTCGTGAGGCCAAGCGTGCCGAACGTCGTCGCAACACCATTCCGTCGGTCGCAATCGCCGGCTACACCAACGCCGGCAAGTCGAGCCTGCTGAACAAGCTCACGGGTGCCGGCGTGCTGGTGGAGAACGCGCTGTTCGCGACACTCGATGCCACCACGCGTCGCAGCGAGACGGCGGACGGCCGCGTCTTCACGCTGACGGACACCGTCGGCTTCGTACGCAACCTGCCGCACCAGCTGGTCGAGGCGTTCCGATCAACGCTGGAGGAGGTCGGCGACGCCGACGTGATCCTCCACGTCGTGGATGCTGCCCACCCGGATCCTGCCGCACAGCTGCAGACCGTGCGTGACGTGATGGCCGACGTCGGCGCGCGTGATGCGCACGAGATCGTCGTGTTCAACAAGGCGGATCTGGTCGATGACGACACGCGGCTGGTGCTGCGTGGCCTGCAGCCGCAGGCGTTCTTCGTCTCCTCGCGCACCGGCGAGGGAATCGCCGAGCTGCGGGCTGCCGTCGAGGCCGCGTTGCCGCTACCGGCGGTGGAGATCACCGCCGTGGTTCCGTACGATCGCGGCGACCTCGTCTCCGCGATTCACGAGACCGGATTCCTGCTCTCTTCCGCACACGAGGAGGCGGGTACGCGCGTTCACGCGCATGTCGGCGAGCGCCTGGCGGCGGAGCTGCGACCCTACGCCGTGTGATGAGCCGGCTGGCACCCCGTGCGGGTGCCGGCCGGTCTCTCATCGGAATCGCTGAAGCGTCTCGGTGAGTCGTTCACGAACCGATTCGTCCGGCGTCTCTCCGTGGGCGCGCAACGCGAGCATCGCCGCCCCCACCGCGCCATCGCCGACCCCGCGCAGCTCCAGGCCCTCGGCCACCGGTCCGAGCGCAGCCAGAAACGTCTCCCGAACGATGCCCGGGCGAGCCAGTACGGTGCCGCCGACGACCAGGGGCCCCGGCTCCCGCAGGATCGCGCGCAGCGACTGCGCGAGGTGCTCACCGGCCTCACGGAGGATCCGAATCGCGACGCCATCGCTCACCTGAGCAGCCTCGAAGGCTGCCGGAGTGAGCGCGGCGAGCTCGATCGGCGCGTGAGCATACGCGGCCGTCACCAGCCGCCACAGCGCCTCCGGGCGTCCTTCCCGCGTAGCGGGTGGGTTCGCCAGCTCGTAGTGTTCCAGGACTCGTGCGGTCAACTCAGTCCGCGGCCCCGTGCTGTCGAGGTCTTCGACCACCGCGCGAACGATCTGCTGACCAATCCAGAATCCGCTGCCGCGATCACCCAGCAGCCAGCCGAGGCCGTCCGCGGTGCCGACGACCTCGCCATGCTCCACCCGGATCATGCACGCGCCCGTACCGGAGACCATCGCGTACCCGGCAGGGGCCGCGGCGCCACTGAAGTAGATCGCCAGCAGGTCTGCTTCGAAGGACAGCTCTCCACGGAAGCCACGTTCGCGGAGCGGGCCGAGCAGCCAGTCGGCATTCCCGGAGGCCTGCATCCCCGCCATCGCCGCCACGATCACCGGCACGTCCGTCAGCGACGCGCCGCTCGTGGAGAGTGCCGCATCCACGGCGGCGAGCACGCCGAGCGCGGCGCGTTCGGCCCCCGCCGAGACGGGATTCCCGCGCCCACCGGCGCCGAACCCGATGCTGGTGCCGCGGCTGTCGCTGAGGAGCGCGCGCGTCGAGGTTCCACCGGCGTCGATGCCGAGGACAAGGGGTTCGTGACTCATTCGTGACTCATTCGTGACGACGTGCTGTTTGACGTTTGCGCCGCATGCGCATAGTTTGCCTGTGAGAGTACCGGGGAGCAGGTAACGATCGTGCAGAGACCAATGAAGGTTCGAAATGATAGCGCAAACGTACACGGGATCGCGATGACCGATCGCACGGTATTGTCAGTGCACAACCCCGAGGAGATGACACGATGACGGTCACTGCCAGCGACCTCCTGCGGGAGACCACCACCCGTCTGGAGCGCCTCGCCGCCGATGCCGATGCGGGTGCTCACGACACTGCCGTGGCGTACCTGGTGGAGGCGCTCGACGCCGGCGGAGTGCTGCAGGCCTTCGGTACCGGGCACTCGCAGGCCTTCGCGATGGAGGTCGCGGGACGTGCCGGCGGACTCATTCCCACGAACCGCATCTCCCTCACCGACCTCGTGCTCTTCGGCGATCGGGAGACCTCAGAGCTGACCGCGACGCTGGAGCGCGAACCCTGGCTCGTCGATGAGCTGATGGCAACCGTTCCCGTCGGCGAGCACGACGTGTTCCTCATCGCGTCCAACTCCGGTGTCAACGGATCGATCGTCGGAACAGCGCTGTGGGCGAAGGAACGCGGGCACCGCGTCATCGCCGTCACCAGCCTGGAGCACACCGCTCGCGTGGAGCCGAAGCACCCGAGCGGCAAGCGACTCAGTGAGATCGCCGACGTCGTCATCGACAACCTTGCTCCGTATGGCGACACCACCCTGGACATCAACGACGATGTCCGCGTCGGCGCCGTCTCCTCGATGACGGCAGCCTTCATCGCTCAGTCCCTCACTCTCGGCGTGGCGCGCGCGATCGCCGCTCGCGGCGAGGTCCCCCCTGTTTACATCTCCGCCAACATTCCGGGCGGCGATGAGCACAACTCCGCGTTGGAAGCCCTCTACCAGGGGCGCATCCGACGGGGGAGCTGACCGGAATTTCCCCCTCTGGTCAAATCACATCACCATGGAAGGTAGGAAGATGGAACTCAAAGAAGCGTCCATCAGTCGTCGCACTGTGCTGCGTGGTGCGGCGGCCGCAGCGGTCTTGGTGCCGTTCGGCATGACCCTCGCCTCGTGCGCTGCTCCCGGTGGCGGCACCGGCGGCGGGGCCTCCGCCCCTGCGGGCGAAGTCAGCGCGGATAATCCGTTTGGCGTTGCTGCGGATTCGACGGTTGACGCGGTCATCTTCGATGGTGGCTATGGCGTCGACTACGTCGAGAACGCGGCGAAGATCATGGAGGGCAACAAGGGCCTCTCCGGTGTCAAGGTCAAGGTCTCGGCCTCCACGAAGATCGCTCAGGAGCTGCAGCCGCGGTTCGTGGGTGGTAACCCGCCGGATCTGATCGACAACTCGGGTGCGAACTCGATCGGCTGGAACACGATCCTGGACCAGTTGGAGGATCTCAGCGAGGTGCTGGAGGCGAACAACCTGGAGGGCGAGAAGATCGCCGACACGTTGTTCGACGGTGTGAAGGCTCCGGGCACGTTTGGTGACAAGTTCGCGGCGTTGAACTATGTGTTCACGACGTATGGGTTGTGGTATTCGGGGTCGTTGTTCGAGGAGAACGGGTGGGAGCCGCCGAAGACGTGGCAGGACCTGAAGACTCTGGGTGCTGCGGCGAAGGAGAAGGGCAAGTATCTCTTCCTGTGGGGCAAGGAGGCCGCGACCTACTATCAGACGTTCGTCATCGACTCCGCGGTCATCCAGTCCGGTGATGACGTGCGTCTTCCCCTCGAGAACCTGGCTGCGGATTGCTGGTCCCACCCCACGCTGCAGGCGATCCTCACCGAGCTATACGAGCTGATCAAGCTGGGCTACGTCAAGCCTGGTGGTGGTGGAACGCAGTTCACGCAGGCGCAGTCGCAGTGGAGCCTGGACCAGGAGGCGTTGCTGTATCCGTCGGGGTCGTGGATCGAGAACGAGATGAAGAAGACCACGGCCGAGAACTTCCAGATGAAGGGTGTGCGTGAGCTGCCCTGGGATGACAAGGCCACCACTCCGGCCGGGTACATGCGCGCCGAGGCCGGTGAGCCGTTCGTGGTTCCCAGCAACAGCAAGAACCCGGCCGGTGGGAAGGAGCTGCTGCGCACGATGTTGTCGAAGGAGGCGGCGTCGGCGTTCTCGAAGGAGAAGCTCGCTCCCACGGTCGTGAAGGGCACCGTCCCGGACGACGGGTTCGGATCCACCGCACTGGTGTCGCAGGTCGAGATGATCGACGCGGCCGGTTCGGGCATGTTCACCATCAAGTCCACCAACCTGTACGGCATGAACTCCGATCAGCTCCCGATCTGGAACTCGTTCCTGGACGGCAAGATGACCGTCGAAGAGATCACCAAGCAGCTGCAGGCGCTCGTCGACAAAGTCCGCAACGACAGCTCCGTCGAGAAGATCGAGATCAAGTGAGCAATTCCACCGTCAGCGGTGGACCGGCCCTGGCGACGGCCGCGGTCACAGCAGCCCAGGCGGGGCGGCGCAAGCCGCCCCGCCTCGGGCGGCGGAAACTGACGTTCGACTTCGTCTCGTTCCTGGTGGTGTTCCTCGGGGTGCCGCTGGCGATCTTCTTGATCTTCGTCATCTCGCCGTTCGTGCAGGCTCTGTACTACGGCATGACGAACTGGACCGGCTTCTCGCCGAACATGCAGTTCACGGGGATCCAGAACTTCGTCACCCTGTTCAACGACCCGATCTTCCTGCGCGCGATGCTGAACAACATCGTGCTCGCGCTGATCGTGCCGCTGATCACCATCGTCATCGCGCTCATCTTCGCCAGCATGATCACGGTGGGCGGACCCAGCCATGGTCAGGTCCGCGGACTCAAGGGCTCCAGCTTCTACCGCGTGATCTCGTTCTTCCCGTACGTGATCCCGGCGATCGTCATCGCGATCCTGTGGAACATGATCTACGCGCCGACGGGTCTGTTCAACGGACTTCTCGGTCTCATCGGGATCGACACCAACCAGTTCTCCTGGCTCGGCGACGAGCGCACCGCGATGGGCGCCACGATCTTCGTGATCGTCTGGAGCATGGTCGGGTTCTACATGATCCTCTTCATCGCAGCGATCAAGGGAATCCCTGCCGAGACGCTGGAGGCCGCCCGTATCGACGGTGCCGGTCGCTGGCGGACGGTGCGATCGATCCTGCTGCCGCAGATGCGCGACAACGTTCAGACGGCGTACATCTACCTCGGCATCATGGCGCTCGACGCGTTCGTCTACATGGCGGGCCTGAACTCCACGGGCGGCCCGGGCAACAGCACGCTGGTGATGAGCCAATACCTGTTCCGCACGGCGTTCGAGAAGGGCCAGTTCGGTCTTGCCACCGCGATGGGCATCGTGCTCGCCGTGATCACGCTGTTGTTCGCGGCGCTGATCATCGGCCTGTTCCGCCTGTTCGCCGGTCGGGATGAAGGAGGTCGCTCATGAGCGCCGACACCCGTGCCTCCGTGACGATCAACCGCAAGTCCCGCGCTCCGCTTCCGACGCGGACGGTGAAGTCCACGACCGGCGACAAGGTGGTCGGCGGTGCATCCCACATCGTCATGGCGCTGTGGTCGCTGGTGGTCATCCTGCCGATGGTGTGGACGCTCATCGGCTCGTTCAAGACGACGAAGGAGATCTTCGCGTCACCGTTCGGTCTGCCGGCCAACTGGAACTTCGACAACTACGTCAGCGCCTGGGTGGACAACGCGTTCGGCCAGATGTTCATCAACACGGTGATCGTCGTGGGCGTCTCGCTCGTGCTCGTGATGGTGTTGGGCGCCATGTGCGCCTACGTGCTGGCGCGGTTCGAGCTTCCGGGCAGCCGGATCATCTACTATCTGATGCTCGCCGGCCTCACCTTCCCGGTGTTCCTCGCGATCGTGCCGCTGTTCTTCATCCTCCAGGGGATGGGACTGCTGAACACCCTCCCGGGTCTGATCGTGACGTACGTCGCGTTCGCGCTCCCGTTCACGGTGTTCTTCCTGTTCTCGTTCTTCAAGTCACTGCCGTACGAGATCCAGGAAGCGGCCTACGTCGACGGCGCCAGCGAGTGGCGCACGTTCTTCCAGGTCATGCTCCCCATGGCCAAGCCCGGGATGTCCGCGGTTGCGATCATGAACTTCCTGGGCCTGTGGAATCAGTTCCTGCTGCCGATCTCGTTGAACACCAACAAGGACAACTACGTGCTCTCTCAGGGCATGGCGTCCTACGCGTCTTCGGCGGGATATGCGCTGGACTTCGGTCAGATGTTTGCCGCCGTGATGATCACGATCATCCCGGTGCTCATCGTCTACATCCTGTTCCAGCGTCAGCTGCAGGGATCCGTGTCTCAGGGCACGTCGAAGTAATCTCACGCGAAATGGGCGGTGCCTCGGTCGAGGCACCGCCCATTTCGTCGTCGGTGGTCAGTCGAAGCTGAGCGGGGCGACTCCCTCTGGCACGAATCCCCAGGCAGCGGCAAGGAATGCCAGCTCTCGCTGCGTGGCGTCGATGATGGTGTCGCGGCTGCGGAAGCCGTGGGACTCACCGGGGTAGAGGACATAGGCGTGCGGCACACCCCGCGCTGCGAGAGCATCGCGGATCATCTCCGACTGTGACGGTGGCACGACGGGGTCGTCAGCACCCTGCAGGATCAGCACGGGAGCGGCGATGCGATCGACATGCGTCAACGGCGAACGCTCGACATAGATGTCCTCGTCCGCGGGGAACCGACCGATCAAGCCATCGAGATAGCGCGCCTCGAAATCGTGAGTGTCGGTCGCGAGGGTGCGGAGGTCCGCGACGCCGTAGCGGCTGATTCCGGCGGAGAAGGTGTTGCCGCGTTCGAGAGCGCCATACACGGTGAGCCCACCCGCGGAGCCGCCCTTGACGGCGAGGCGCTCCGGATCGGCCGCGCCCGTGTCAGCGAAGGACGCGGCTGCGTTCAGCACATCATCGATGTCGACGATGCCCCACGCGCCCGCGAGGCGTTCGCGGTAGGCGCGCCCGTAGCCGGTCGATCCGCCATAGTTCACATCGAGCACGCCGATTCCACGGCTTGTGAAGTAGGCGACCACCGAGGAGACGCCGCCCGACACATGCGATGTGGGGCCACCATGAGCCAGGACGACATAGGGCGGACGCTCTCCGGCCGGCGCGGTCACGCTGGGGTGGGTAGGGGGATAGTCGAAGGCGTGGACGTCGCCCCGCTCGCCCGCGAAACTCACCTGGCGTGACACCGGCAGCCACGACGCATCCCAGGGGAGCACGCCGCCCGCGATGAGACGAGGTTCCGTCGCGCCATCCGCGTCGATCACCCAGAACCCGGTGGGAATCGTGGCGCTGCTCCCGGAGAGCAGCACCCGGGTGCCGTGTACGGCCTCGACATGCACGTCGCTGGTAATCGGAACGGTCAGCGGTTGCACGTTCTCGCCGCTGATCAGCATGACCTCGTCGGTGCCGTTCGTGCGCACCGCCAGGATGCGTCCGTCATCCAGTGGAGCGAACCATCGGGACCCCAGCACCCAGAGCGGTCCGCCGGTGTCAGCGTCCGCGGGTGCGACAGCGCGTGGGGCCGACTCATCCGGGGACGTGCTGTAGAGGTTCCAGCGACCCGTCGGGTCGTCGGTGAAGAGGACCGAACCATCCGGCGCCCACGCCACCTGCGTAGCGCAGGTGCGGGACAGCGTGCGGACATCGTGCACGCCGTCCGCACCCAGGATCCCGACGCGCGCCTCGGCCGTGTCCCACGGCATGGACGGATGACTCCATGCAATCCACGCAAGACGGGTCCCATCGGGGCTGATGACGGGCCCGGCGAGGAAGTCGCTGCCCGCTGCGAGTGACACGACAGCTGAGCCGTCGAGCGGAACATCCACGATGTCGCGCTCCGGAACGGGCGCCGCCGTGTGCACCTCGCGCACGGCCAGCAGACGCCCGCGCTGCAGACGCAGACCACCGAAGCGCGCGGCAGGATCGGCCGGTGTGAGCGGACGGGGGTCGGCGGTGCCTGCGGCAAGCACATAGATCCGCTGGTCACTCTTCTCGACGAAGAACAAGTCGCCCGCGTCGTTCGCCGCCCACGCCGCACCGCCGTACTCGTGTACGCGAGAACCGGCGCTCCACGGCGACGGCAGCAGGGGAGTGTCGTCACCTTCGCGGAAGATCGCCATTCGTCCTCCTTCGGCGGGGATGGACTGCGCCCACCACACTTCATCGCCCACGAACGCGGCTCCGTCATACCGCGGCGCGGCCGCAGCGACGTCGGCGGCCGTGATGATCGACGGCCAGGTTCCATACGGGAGGGTCTCGCTCATGACTCGACCCTACTCGTCGGTACCGACATCGACGCGGGCCTGCGGAAGGGGCGCGAGACGTCGCACAACAGCGTCCCGACACATGACGTCACACCGTCGACACACGACGTCACACCCATTTCGATGCCCCCATGATCGTGACCTATCTTTGACCCACCGCCGCGGCGTCCAGCGACGGTGCGGAGGGGCCCGCATCCGTCCCCACTCACCGAGATTGATCGATGTCCTGTACCACCTCCTCCGTACCGTTCTCCTTCGAGCTGTACCCGCCGCGCACTGAGCAGTCGCGGGAGGCGTTGGAAACGACCATCCAGGCCCTCGCTGCCGCCGGGCCCCGATTCATCTCGGTCACGTACGGAGCCGGCGGGTCGGTCGGTGGCCGTTCGCTCGAAGTGCTGAAGTACATCCGTCAGCACACCGCTGTCGAGCCGCTGGCCCACCTCACGTGCGTGGGCAACACATACTCCGGGGCCGCCACGCTCATCCGCGAGTTCCTCGATGCCGACATCCGCAGCTTCCTGGCCCTGCGTGGCGACCTTCCTGCGGGAATGACCGAGGCCGACGCGTTTGAGGGCGATCTGGAATCCGCGGCTCAGCTCGTGCAGCTCATCGATCGCGTCCAGGCGGAGCGCGCGCCCTATGTGGAGACCGATCTGCCCGGTCTGCCGGGTGCGGCACGCGTGGATCCCCGCCAGCGGGTGGACATTGCCGTGGCCGCCTTCCCCAATGGTCACCCGCGGTCGCGATTCCCGCGTGAGCACATCGATGCGCTGCTGGCCAAGCAGGCCGCAGGTGCGACGCTGGCCATCACCCAGCTCTTCTTCCATCCGGAGGACTACCTCGGCTTCGTCAGCCGCGCGCGCGACGCCGGCGTCACGATCCCGATCCTCCCCGGCATCATGCCGATCACGTCCCCGCAGCGCCTGCGCCGCGTGCTCGAGCTCACCGGAGAGGACATCCCGGGCGAGTTGACCGTCGGCCTCGAGATCGAGCCGACGCCGGAGGGACAGCGCGAGCTCGGTGTGGCTTACGCCGCCAAGCTCGCGCGTGCCGTCGTCGACGGCGGAGCGCCCGGGGTCCACCTCTACGCGTTCAACAATCACGACACGGTCCTCGCGGTGCTTCGCGAGGCCGGCATCCTCACCTCACATAAGGAGACTGCACGATGACCGCTTTCCCCGCCGGGACGATCCTCGGCTACCCGCGCATCGGACGCCGCCGCGAGCTCAAGCGAGCCGTGGAGGCCCACTGGGCGGGTAAGAGCAGCGTGGATGAGCTGGAGAGCACCGCCGCTGAGCTGCGTGCCGCCACGCGTCGTCGTCTGGCCGATCTCGGTCTCGGTCGGGACGACTCGTCGATTCCGGAGTCGTTCTCCTACTACGACCAGGTCCTCGACCTGACCGTGGCCGTCGGTGCGCTGCCGACCCGCTTCCAGAACCTCCGCGGGGCGGACGGCTCGTTCGGACTCGACGCGCTGTTCACCGCGGCGCGCGGCGTGGGTGAGCACGCTCCGCTCGAGATGACGAAGTGGTTCGACACCAACTACCACTATCTGGTGCCGGAGATCGGTCCGGAGACGACCTTCTCGCTCTCGTCCGACCGCTTCGCGCGTCAGGTGGCGCAGGCGCGCGAGGAGGGGTTCACGACCCGTCCGGTGCTGGTCGGCCCGGTGACCTTCCTCGCGCTTGCGAAGGCATCCGACGAGGCGGGCGCCGACTACCGTCCTCTCGACCGGCTGGAGGACCTGCTGCCGGTGTACGTCGAGCTTCTCGCCTCCCTCCGCGCCGCCGGTGCCGAGTGGGTGCAGCTGGACGAGCCGGCCCTGGTCAGCCAGAGCCTGCCGTACTCCGACGCCGAACTCGCCGCCGCAGCCGAGCGCGCCTACGCGGTGCTGGGTGCAGCCGAGGAGCGTCCGCAGATCCTCGTCGCTGCCGGCTACGCGCAGCTGTCCGCCGAGGCATGGGCTGTGCTGGCCGCGGCTCCCGTGGAGGCGCTGGCGATCGACCTCACCCGCGGATCGCTGCCGGCTCCGACCGCCGGTCTCGACAGCAAGGTCCTCGTGGCCGGTGTGGTCGACGGACGCAACATCTGGCGTGGCGATCTCGCCGCGGCGTTCGACAAGCTGGAGGCCGCTCGCGGTCTCGGCGCACAGCAGGTCTCGGTGGGAACGTCCACGTCCCTGCAGCATGTCCCGCACGATGTGGCCGATGAGGACCAGCTCGATGAGCGTCTTCGCTCGTGGCTGGCCTTCGCCGACCAGAAGGTCCAGCAGGTCGAGGTGCTCGCACGCGGCATCGTCGAGGGCCGCGACGCCATCGCAGCGGAGCTCGACGCCGCGACTGCCGCGCTGGCGGATCGCGCTGGTGCCCCGGGTGTTCGCGTGGACGCCGTTCGCGCCCGCACCGCCGGCCTTGCCGACGCCGACTTCGAGCGTGGCAACGAGGAGGAGCGCGTCGCCGAGCAGACCGCGGCTCTGGGGCTTCCGGTCCTGCCCACCACGACGATCGGATCGTTCCCGCAGACCGGCGACATCCGTCGGGCGCGTGCCGCACACGCCAAGGGCGAGATCGACGACGCCGCGTACGAGGGCTTCCTGCGCGACGAGATCTCCCGCGTGATCGACCTCCAGCACGACCTCGACATCGATGTGCTCGTGCACGGCGAGGCCGAGCGCAACGACATGGTGCAGTACTTCGCCGAGCTGCTCGATGGCTTCGCCGTGACGCAGAACGGGTGGGTGCAGTCGTACGGCTCGCGCGCCACGCGTCCGTCGATCCTCTGGGGCGACGTCTCCCGTCCGGCTCCGATGACAGTGCGCTGGGCCGAGTACGCGCAGTCGCTGAGCCAGAAGCACGTCAAGGGCATGCTCACCGGACCGGTGACCATCCTGGCGTGGTCCTTCGTCCGTGACGACCAGCCGCTGGCGGAGACCGCCAACCAGGTGGGCCTGGCTCTGCGCGACGAGATCACCGACCTGGAGAACGCCGGCATCAAGATCATCCAGGTGGACGAGCCCGCCCTGCGCGAGCTCCTGCCGCTGAAGACGGCCGACCAGGCGGCGTACCTGGACTGGTCGGTGGGATCCTTCCGTCTCGCGACCGCGGGCGCACACAATGCCACGCAGATCCACACGCACCTCTGCTACTCGGAGTTCTCCGTGGTGATCGACGCGATCACCGCGCTCGACGCCGACGTCACCTCGATCGAGGCGGCCCGTAGCCGTGGCGACGTGATCGACGACATCCGCGACTCGGGCTTCCCGCACGGCGTCGGTCCGGGCGTCTGGGACATCCACTCGCCGCGCGTTCCCTCCGTGGACGAGCAGCAGGCCATCCTGCAGCGTGCCGTGGACGCTCTGCCGCACCAGCTGGTGTGGGCGAACCCCGACTGCGGTCTGAAGACCCGCGGCTACGACGAGACGGTGGAGTCGCTGCGCAACCTCGTGACGGCGACGAAGAACGTGCGCGCCGGCATCAGCGCCTGACCTGACAAACGCGGAGTGCCCCGGATCTGAGATCCGGGGCACTCCGCGTCTATGGGGGAAGGTCAGACGGCGCGAAGGACGGCCACGACCTTGCCGAGAACCGTGGCTTCATCACCGAGGATCGGCTCGAACGCCGTGTTGCGGGGGAGGAGCCAGGTGTGGCCGTCGCGGCGGCGGAAGGTCTTCACCGTGGCCTCACCGTCGAGCATCGCCGCCACGATGTCTCCGTTGTCGGCGTCGTTCTGCACGCGCACCACGACCCAGTCACCGTCACAGATGGCGGCATCGATCATCGACTCGCCGTTCACCTTCAGCATGAACAGCTCGCCCTTGCCCACCAGCTGGCGCGGCAGCGGGAAGATCTCTTCGACCTGCTGCTCAGCGGTGATCGGCACACCTGCCGCGATCTGTCCGACCAGCGGGACCAGGGCCGCGTCGCCCACCGGAGTCATCGCGTCCGCGGGGTTCTCCGCGGCCGTGCCCGGAAGATCGATCAGCACCTCCATCGCACGTGTCTTGCCCGGATCGCGACGCAGGTACCCGCTGAGCTCGAGCTGACCGAGCTGATGCGTGACGCTGGAGAGCGACTTCAGGCCCACGGCGTCACCGATCTCGCGCATGCTCGGCGGATATCCGTTACGCGCGATGGAACGCTGGATGACCTCCAGGATGGCGAGCTGCTTCTCGCTCAGGCTACGACGGCGCCGTGTACCGGTGCGAGCGGTGCTCTCCACAGGTCGATCGGAGCCTGTGGCGGGGGCGCTCTCCAGCGTGGTGTCGGGGCCGGATGCCTCGCTCATGTCCTTGCTCCTTCGGGCGAAAACGCCAATGTCGGTGGTCCGTGGTGTGCTGTGCGTATCGAAACCGTATCCGAGTTTCGAGCGATCCGAGGACTTTTGTTCGAGCGTGTCGCTGATTCCGATCAGCCGGGTTTCGAAAAACGAGTTGACGGATTCGTACATCGAACATATATTCGGTACGTAGGTTCGCATCCGGCTCTCCCGGCCGAGATCCGGATGCGAACCACTCCGAGAGAGGGAGGACAGATCATGAGCACCATCAGCGTCACCACCGGCATCGCCGCTTCGTCGGCACCGCGCATCGCGTCGGCTTCGTCGCCGGGAACATCGTCGCCGCGGACGCGTCTGCGTATCACTGCGCGAGGGCGTCGCGTGCTCACCTTCCTCGCCAGCCTTCCGTTGATCGCCGCGATCGCGATCGCCGTGCTGAGTGGTGGTTCGGCTCTCGCATCTCACGAGTCCGGCGCTCCGGCGGGCACCTTCACGAACATCTCCGTGATGCCTGGTGACTCCCTCTGGAGCATCGCCACCACGATCGCGCCTGACGCCGACCCGCGTGACGTCGTCGCGGAGATCTCTCGACTCAACAACCTGCACACGGACGCGCTGTCCGCGGGCCAGACGCTCGCGATCCCGAGCTCCTACTTCGACGCCGAGTAAGTTCCCGGACTCCGAGGCGCTCGCTATCACGGTGTGATTCCTCGTCCCAGACCAGCCGGCCCGCGCTTCTTTCTCTCTCTTGCGCGGGCCGGCTTTGTCATTCCTGTGACGACGGCCGCACCCCTCCCCGATGGTTCCTGAGCGAGCGCCAGCGAGACGAAGGGGGCTCAGCATTCGCGAGGCGAGAGGAGAGGCCGCCATGCAACGGCTGCCGTGTCGGATCGTGACGGTTCCGAATCGGCATGATGGCCCTTCGCGGCCTAGCATGGAGCGGTGACTGCCTCTCTCGGTGACCTTCCCCTTCGTGATGATCTGCGCGGGATGACGCCCTACGGCGCCCCGCAGGCTCCACTGCCCGTCGCGCTCAACGTCAACGAGAACACGCATCCGATCCCCGACGACGTGGCGAGCGGGATCATCGATGCCATCTCGCTGATCATCCGCGATGTCAACCGATACCCCGATCGTGAGTTCACAGCGCTGCGCGAGGCGTTCGCGAAGTACCTCGGCCACGGTCTCAGCTCAGACCAGATCTGGGCGGCCAACGGATCCAACGAGGTGCTCCAGCACATCATGCAGGCGTTCGGGGGTCCGGGGCGCACGGTGTACGGCTTCGGTCCGACGTACTCGATGTACGGGCTGCTCGCCCGCGGAACCGGCGCGACGTGGGCCGTGGGGGAGCGCGGGGCGAACTACACCCTGACCGCCGAGTCCGCGGCAGCGCAGGTGCGGGAAGCCGAACCCGACATCGTGCTGCTGTGCTCGCCCAACAATCCGACCGGCACGCCGCTGAGCCTGGACGTGGTCGAGGCGGTGTACGACGCGACAGATGGCATCGTGGTGGTGGATGAGGCGTACTGGGAGTTCGCGCCGCACGACCAGCCGAGTGCGTTGACGCTTCTCGAAGGCCGTCCTCGGCTCGCGGTGTCGCGCACCATGAGCAAGGCGTTCGCATTCGCCGGTGCGCGCGTCGGCTACCTCGCCGCGGACCCCGCCTTCATCGATGCCCTCCGACTGGTTCGCCTGCCGTACCACCTGAGCGCGATCACGCAGGCCGCAGCGCTTGCTGCTCTGGAGCACGCGGATGAGATGCTGGCGATGGTCGACGAGATCGTCGTCCAGCGTGATCGCATGTTCGCCACCCTGGAGGCACTCGGCTACGAGCCGTCGCCGTCGTGGACCAACTTCATCCTGTTCGGCGGGGTCGACGACCCTGAGGCCACCTGGCAGGCGCTCTACGACCAGGGCGTGCTCATTCGCAACGTTGGAATCCCCGGTACCCTGCGCGTGAGCGCCGGCACCGAGGAGGAGACCACCGCATTCCTCGACGCCCTCGCCTCCCTGGGAGCTTGATATGACCGCCGATCCGACCACCCACCGCACCGCCCGTCGCGAGCGATCGACCAGCGAATCCACCGTCGAACTCGAGATCGACCTCGACGGCACGGGAAAGGGCAGCATCGACACCTCGGTGCCGTTCTTCAACCACCTGCTGACCGCGTTCGCGAAGCACTCGCTCACGGACCTCACGGTGCGCGCCCACGGCGACACCGACATCGACGCCCACCACACCGTCGAAGACGTGGCGATCGTGCTCGGTCACGCGATTCGTGAGGCGCTCGGCGACAAAAGCGGCATCGCCCGGTACGGCGACGCCCTCGTCCCCCTGGACGAGGCGCTGGCGCAGGCGGTGGTCGACATCTCTGGTCGTCCCTACCTCGTGCACACGGGGGAGCCGGACGGGTACGAGTTCCACCTCATCGGCGGGCACTTCACCGGTTCGCTGGTGCGGCACGTCTTCGAGGCGATCGCGTTCAATGCCGGTCTGACCGTTCACGTGAACGTCGTGTCGGGTCGCGACCCGCACCACATCGCGGAGGCGGAGTTCAAGGCCTTCGCGCGGGCGTTCCGCCAGGCCAAGGCCCTCGACCCGCTGGTCGACGGCATCCCGAGCACGAAGGGCGCGCTATGAGTGACGACGGTCGTCCTGTTGTCGCTGTTCTGGACTACGGCTCCGGCAACGTCCACTCCGCAGTCAAGGCACTCGAGGCAGCGGGCGCGGATGCGCGGCTGACCAAGGATCGGGCGCTGGTGCTGGAAGCGGACGGTCTCGTCGTTCCCGGTGTCGGTGCGTTCGCTGCGGTCGCCGACGCGCTGCGAGCCCAGCGAGCGCACGAACTGATCGGACGACGTCTTGCGGGTGGTCGACCTGTGCTCGGCATCTGCGTCGGGATGCAGGTGCTGTTCGAGCGCGGCATCGAGCGAGGGATCGAGGCCGATGGCCTCGACGAATGGCCGGGGACGGTCACGGAGCTGAATGCGCCGGTGCTTCCGCACATGGGCTGGGACACCGTGGAGGCTCCGGAAGACTCCGTGCTGTTCCGCGGCATCGAGAACGAGCGCTTCTATTTCGTGCACTCCTACGCGGCGAAGGAGTGGCCGCTGGAAGTGTACGGAAGCTTCCCGAAGCCGCGGCTGACGTGGTCCACTCACGGAGATCGATTCCTGGCAGCCGTGGAGAACGGACCGCTGTCGGCGACCCAGTTCCACCCCGAGAAATCGGGCGACGCAGGCATCCGCCTGCTCGCGAATTGGATCGGCAGTCTTCCCCGGACTAGTCTCTGAACCTGTTGTCACCGCCGTACACGAGGAAAAAATGAACGACTTCGCGTCCACCCCCGCACTCACGCTGCTTCCCGCCGTCGACGTCGCCGATGGCAAGGCGGTGCGCCTGACCCAGGGTGAGGCCGGCTCGGAGACCAGCTACGGCGACCCCGTCGATGCCGCTCTCGCCTGGGCCGATCAGGGTGCCGAGTGGGTGCATCTCGTGGACCTGGACGCGGCCTTCGGGCGCGGCAACAACACGGCCATCCTCCGCAAGGTGATCCGCTCCCTGCGCGGCGTGAGCATCGAGCTCTCGGGCGGCATCCGTGACGATGCGTCGCTCGAGGCCGCGCTGGAGAGCGGGGCGACCCGCATCAACCTCGGCACCGCTGCGCTGGAGAACCCGGAATGGGCCGCCGACGTGATCGCCCGCTACGGCGACGCGATCGCGGTCGGGCTGGATGTGCGCGGCACGACGCTGGCCGCGCGCGGCTGGACGCAGGACGGCGGTGACCTCTGGGAGGTCCTGGACCGCCTCGAGGACGCCGGCTGCAGCCGGTACGTCGTTACCGATGTGACCAAGGACGGGACGCTGCGCGGTCCCAACCTGGAGCTGCTGCGCGAGATGACCCAGCGCACGCCGAAGCCGATCGTCGCATCGGGTGGCGTATCGAGCCTGGATGACATCGCTGCGCTGCGCGAACTCGTTCCGCTGGGCGTCGAGGGCGCGATCGTGGGCAAGGCGCTGTACGCCGGCGCATTCACGCTGGCCGAGGCGCTGGATGTCGCCGGCGCGTAATCTCGGTGACTCTGCCGGCGTCCCCTGGGAGGGGCGCCGCTTCGAGGAGAACACGAACGCCGCCGACGATGGATCGGCGGATCCGCGACTCGACGCTGCTCTGCGCGGGTTCCGTGAGGGCACAGCGCGCCAGGAGGACGTCATCGACGCGCTCCGGCAGGCGCGCGTGCTGGTGCCTCTGGTCGCTGAGAAGGGCGATGAGGGAGTCGGGCCGACGGGACTCACCGTCGACAAGACGCAGGAACTGTCGCTCATCACGGTGGCGGCGCCCGACGGCCGTACCGTGCTCCCCGTGTTCTCCAGCGTTGCGACCTTGAGCGCCTGGGACCCGCAGGCCCGTCCGATTCCGGTCGCGGGACCGCGCGCCGCGGTGTCGGCCGCCTCGGATGGAACCGAGCTGATCGTGATCGACCCGACGTCGCCGACGGAGTTCGTCGTTCGCCGCCCGGCGGTGTGGGCGATCGCGCAGGAGCAGTCGTGGGTGCCGAGCCCGCAGTCGCCAGAGGTCTTTCTGGCGTTGCAGGAGTCGGTGGGAACGGAGCTCGCCGTGATCGATGCGACCGTGTCTGCCGGCGATCCCGAAGCGCGCTTGCGAGGACCCGAGCTCGTGATCACCCTGCAGCTCATGGACGGACTCGACCAGCACGAGCTCGACGCCGTGCTGCAGCGCCTCGCTCAGCGCTGGGCCGCGGATGACCGGATGGCCACCCTGGCCGATTCCCTCTCTGTCCGCCTCCGCCGCGCCCCCTGATCCGCGCCCTAACGTCACCACATACGCCGCGAGACTTCCGTCTGCGGGCGAGAATTCCCGCAACGCGGTGATTGTCGCCCACAGACGGAAGTCTCGCGGGTCATGGGGTGTCAGTTGACGGGACCGGTGTACTTCTCGCCGGGGCCCTGACCGATCGGGTCCGGGATGGGGGAGGCCTCGCGGAACGCCAGCTGTACCGAACGCAGGCCGTCTCGCAGCGAACGCGCGTGCATGTCGCTGATGTCCGGAGCCGACGCGGTCACCAGCCCCGCCAGGGCGTTGATGAGCTTGCGCGCCTCATCGAGATCCGTCTGATGTTCGGGATCATCGGCGAGACCGGTCTTCACGGCTGCGGCGCTCAACAGGTGGACGGCCGTGGTGGTGATGACCTCGACGGCGGGGACGTCGGCGATGTCGCGGCTCGCGGACGCGGCGGCAGCCTCCTCCGCCTCCCAGCGGGCCTGGCGCTCAGCGCCGTCATCGCGGACCGGATCGACGGGAATCGTGTTCACGTGTCACTCTCTGATAGACTTGTGCGGGCTTCGGGGCTTCTGCCCTGAACGAAAGTGGATTCATTCCCACCCGCGCTTGCCGTTCCAGGCTACCGGGTCTTGCGCTCCGCCTCTGTTTCGCAGGGGTTGCCAAGGGCGCACGAAGCCGGCGTGCACAACGCCTGCGGGTGGAGATGGCATCACTTCGCCCGCGATTCGAACCCTCGTGTCGTGGTGGCTCACCGAAACCATAGGCAGAGGAGTTCCGCATCAGCGATCCCCGCACCAACGAGCGCATCCGCGTTCCGGAGGTCCGACTCGTCGGCCCCGGTGGCGAGCAGATTGGCGTTGTCGCCATTCAGGTTGCGCTGCGCCTGGCACAGGAGGCCGACCTCGACCTGGTCGAGGTGGCTCCCAACTCGAAGCCTCCCGTCGTCAAGATCATGGACTACGGGAAGTTCAAGTACGAAGCCGCTCAGAAGGCTAAGGAAGCACGTCGTAACCAGGCCAACACGGTCCTCAAGGAAGTCCGCTTCCGTCTGAAGATCGACGCCCACGACTATGAGACCAAGCGCAAGCGCGCCGAGGGCTTCCTGAAGTCTGGCGACAAGGTCAAGGCGATGATCCTCTTCCGTGGACGCGAGCAGTCGCGTCCCGATCAGGGTGTGCGCCTGCTCCGCAAGTTCGCGGAGGACGTCGCTGAGTTCGGAACGGTCGAGTCCAATCCGACCATCGATGGCCGCAACATGGTGATGGTGATCGCTCCGCATCGCAACAAGTCCGATGCCAAGGCGGAGCAGAACGCCCAGCGCGCAGCGACCAAGCAGGCCGCCCGCGACGCGAAGACGGCCGACAAGAACGCGGCTGCTCCCGCGTCCGCGGCCGAGTAAGTCCCAGACCCCGCCCTCGTGGCGATGCAACCACGCCCCACGCGGGCGTAACCAGTAAGGAAGAAAGATGCCGAAGCAGAAGACCCACTCGGGCAGCAAGAAGCGCTTCAAGGTCACCGGTAGCGGCAAGATCATGAAGCAGCAGGCGGGTATGCGCCACAAGCTCGAGGTCAAGTCCAGCAGCCGCAAGGGTCGCCTGAACCAGGACCAGGTCCTCGCCAAGGCTGACGTCAAGGCCGTCAAGAAGCTTCTCGGCCGCTGAAACGCGCCCGGTACTAGTTAGGAAAATACAGACATGGCACGTGTCAAGCGGGCAGTAAACGCCCACAAGAAGCGTCGCGTTATTCTCGAGCGCGCATCCGGTTACCGCGGTCAGCGTTCGCGCCTCTACCGCAAGGCCAAGGAGCAGGTCACCCACTCGCTGGTCTACGCGTACCGTGACCGTCGCAAGCGCAAGGGCGACTTCCGCCGCCTGTGGATCCAGCGCATCAACGCTGCCGCTCGCGCCAACGGCATGACGTACAACCGCTTCATCCAGGGCCTCGGTCTCGCGGGTGTGCAGGTTGACCGTCGCATGCTGGCCGAGCTGGCCGTGAACGAGCCGGCGACCTTCGCCTCGCTCGTCGCGACCGCCAAGGCCGCGCTGCCTGCCGATGTGAACGCGCCGAAGTCGGCCGCGTAAGCTCACGCACTGCACAGGGCGTCCTCCCTCGGGAGGGCGCCCTGTCTCGTTCTCCGCCACGGTGGTCGCTGTTTCGTGTGACGACACCGGCACTGCCTAGACTGGATTCGTGCTCGAGAATCCCCGCTCGCCCCGCGTCCGCGCGGTTGCGAAGCTGACCAAGCGCAGCGCCCGCACCGAGACCGGGTTGTACCTGTTGGAGGGCCCTCAGGCCGTCCGCGAGGTTCTCGCCTACGCGCCGGAGTCGATCGAGGATCTCTACGCCACGCCCTCCGCCTGGGAGAAGCACGCCGACCTCCGGACGAGCGCCGAGCACGCCGGCATCTCCGTCACGTACGCGCGCGATTCCGTGCTCGCGGCCATGGCCGACACTGTCACGCCCCAGGGAGTGGTCGCCGTCGCCCGACAGCAGCACGTCTCCGTGCGCGACCTGTTCACCGCCGGTCCTCGCCTGATCGCCATCTGCGAGCAGGTGCGCGACCCGGGAAACCTGGGCACGATCATCCGGGCCGCCGATGCTGCCGGTGCGGACGCCGTCGTGCTCACCGGCCGCACGGTCGATCCGTACAACCCGAAGGTGGTCCGCTCCACCACCGGCTCGCTGTTCCACCTCCCCGTCGCCTTCAACGCGGACCTTTCCGAGGTGGTCTCGCTCGCGCACGAGGCCGGCCTGACCGTAATCGCCGCGGACGTGAAGGGCGGTGACCTGCTTGCCGCGCGTGCGCAGGGTGTTCTGGCACGACCGACGGCCTGGCTGTTCGGGAACGAGGCCCGCGGGCTGGACGACGAGGCGCTGGCCCTCGCTGACACCGCGTTGCGACTGCCGATCTTCGGTCGCGCGGAGTCTCTGAACCTCGCCACCGCCGCCAGCGTCTGCCTGTACGAGAGCGCCTTCGCGCACCGATCCTGACGCCGGCGACACGCCGCTGCGGCATCAATTTGAGCGTTCAAGATGAGAAACCTCTCATTTCGTTGATTGCGGACGGTCTTGTCGCTGGGAGTGGCGAGCGATATCTGTGACCGGACCCATGTCCGTGCTGGTATCGGGCGGTTTGCCATAGCAAACGCGGATTGTCGCGTCGAGATGGCCGGTATGGAGCAACAGCTGGACGAAACACCGTTTCTGAGCCCGTTCGGATGAGAAACCTCTCACATAACGCCTCGGTAAACAGCCCCCGCAATCGGCGTCCTGCTGACAAGGTGGACTCCATGCCACACACAGGTGAACCGCTCGTCGTCGTCACGGACGTGCAGAAGCACTACGGCGACTTCCACGCGCTCAAGGACATCGACCTCACGGTCAACAGGGGAGAGGTGGTCGTCATCATCGGCCCCTCCGGCTCGGGGAAGTCGACGCTCTGCCGCACGATCAATCGCCTCGAGACGATCACCAGCGGGACCATCACGATCGACGGACAGCCGCTGCCCGCGGAGGGCAAGGCGCTCGCGAAGCTGCGAGCCGACGTCGGAATGGTCTTCCAGTCGTTCAACCTCTTCGCGCACAAGACGATCCTGGAGAACGTCACGCTCGGCCCGATCCAGGTGAAGGGGGTGAGCAAGGCCAACGCTGAGAAGGAAGCACATGAGCTGCTCCGCCGCGTGGGCGTCGACCAGCAGTCGGCGAAGCTGCCCGCACAGCTCTCCGGCGGACAGCAGCAGCGCGTCGCGATCGCTCGCGCCCTCGCCATGCAGCCGAAGGTCATGCTCTTCGACGAGCCGACCAGCGCCCTGGACCCCGAGATGATCAACGAGGTCCTCGACGTGATGATCGAGCTGGCCGCCAGCGGCATGACCATGATCGTCGTCACACACGAGATGGGCTTCGCCCGCAAGGCTGCCGACCGCGTCGTCTTCATGGCGGACGGTCGCATCCTCGAGCAGGCCACACCGGAGGAGTTCTTCACGAACCCCCAGACGGACCGTGCGAAGGACTTCCTCTCGAAGCTCCTCACCCACTGACCCAAATGTCCCCCGAACACGTACCGAACAAGGAGGAACACATGTCCAAGGCACGTATTCTCGCGGCACTCGGCGGTATCGCCGTCGCCGCCATCGCTCTCACGGGCTGCAACAGCGGATCGCCCACAGGTTCCACGGGCGGATCCACCGGCGGCACCGACGAGGGTGGCGCATCGTCCACGCCGTGGACCGTCGCCACTGATGTCAAGCTCGAGGGTTCCCCGACGTTCGACAAGATCACCAAGGCCGACAAGATCATCATCGGCGTGAAGGAAGACCAGCCCGGTCTCGGCTACAAGGACGCGGCCACGGGTGAGCGCACCGGCTTCGATGTCGACATCGCGCGGTGGATCGCCGCTTCGCTCGGCTTCGACGAGGACAAGATCGAGTTCAAGGCGATCGCGTCCGCCAACCGCGAGCAGTCGTTGGTCAACGGTGAGATCGACTACTACGTCGGCACCTACTCGATCACCGACAAGCGCAAGGAGCAGATCGACTTCGCCGGTCCGTACTTCATCACCGGCCAGGGTCTGCTGGTCCGCGCCGATGATGACACCATCAAGAGCGAGGATGACCTCGACGGCAAGAAGGTCTGTTCGGCGACGGGCTCCACGCCGCTGCAGAACATCGAGGCCAACTTCCCGGGTGCCACGGCGGTCGGTCTCGACCTCTACTCCGCCTGCGTCGACCAGCTGATCGACAAGACGGTCGACGTCGTCACCACTGACCAGGCCATCCTGCTCGGCTACGCGGCGCAGGACCCGGACGAGCTGAAGGTCGTCGGCGAGCCGTTCACGACGGAGAAGTACGGTGTGGGTCTGCCCAAGGGTGACACCGCGCTCAAGGACTTCGTCAACACGATGTTCACGGACGGACACGACGTCTGGCAGAAGATCTACGACAACAACCTCGGTGCGACCGGCCTTACGGTCGAGCAGCCCAAGGTCGAGGAGTAATCCACCGGTGCCGCGGCCGTCGTCTTCGAGGCGACGGCCGCGGCATATTCGAAAGGAGTGGCAGTGGATGCCATCTTCGGCAACGCCGACCTGTGGGGCGAGGCGATCGGGAACACCCTGATCTTGTTCCTCGCGGGTGGCGTGATCGCCCTCATTCTCGGCCTCATCGTTGGCGCGATGCGCGTCTCGCCGGTGCCCGTCGCGCGCGCAGTCGCAACCGTATACGTCAACATCATCCGCAACACCCCGCTCACGCTCGTGTTCTTCTTCTTCGTGTTCGGATACCCCAAGCTCGACCTCCCGTCGCTGCCGCCGCTCGTGCTCGGCATTGCAGCCATCAGCATCTATACGGCGACGTACGTGGCCGAGGTGCTGCGCGCCGGCATAAACACCGTGCCGGTGGGGCAGGCCGAGGCCGCGCGGGCGATCGGCCTTCCATTCGGCAAGGTCATGTCGCTGATCGTGCTACCACAAGCTTTCCGCTCGGTCATGCCCCCCATGATGAGCGTCTTTATTGCCCTGCTGAAGAACACCACGATCGCGGCCGGCTTCGGCATCAAGGATCTCGCCGCCCTGCGCGCGACGGTCGCCGATTCAGCCGATCGCCCCGGCACGATGCTGGAGATCCTACTGCTGGTCGCCGTCGTGTTCGTGGTGCTGGTGCTGGTTCTGAGCTGGATCCAGAACCGCATGGAGAAGAAGTGGAAGGTGGCACGATGAGCACGTCCGTCCTTTACGACGTCCCGGGACCCCGCGCGATCCTGCGCAACCGGATCCTCGGTGTCGTCACCGTGGTGCTGGTCGCCGCGATCCTCGGGTTCATCATCTATCGCTTCGCCGATAGCGGTCAGTTCAATGCGTCGAAATGGAACGTCTTCACCTACACGAAGGTGTGGATGGAAATTCTGGGTGCGCTTTGGGCGACAGTGAGCGCATTCCTCGCGGCTGCCGCGGGTAGTCTCATCCTCGGGTTCGTGCTCGCCATCGGTCGGGTGAGCGACCACGCATGGGTACGTCGACCGGTCACCTGGATCACCGAACTTTTCCGCGCCGTTCCTGTTCTCGTGATGATGATGCTGTTCTACTACGGCATCAACTCCATCCCCGGGATTCCGTTCAAGATGACTCCGTACCTCGCCGTTGTCCTCGGTCTGGTGCTCTACAACGGATCTGTGCTGGCCGAGGCGCTGCGCGCCGGCATCGAGGCGCTGCCGCGCGGTCAGAAGGAAGCCGGCTACGCGATCGGCCTGCGCAAGTCGGGCGTGATGGCCCTCATCTTGCTGCCGCAGGCCGTGCGCAACATGTTGCCCGTGATCCTCTCTCAGCTCGTGGTGACGCTGAAGGACACGGCGCTCGGCTTTATCATCACCTACCCGGAGCTGCTGTATTACGCCAAGTACCTCTCCTCGCAGCCGGGGCGTCCGCTACTGCAGGCGGGTCTCGTCGTCGCAGCGATCTACATCTCGATGTGTCTGATCCTGTCGGGCATCGCGAAGTGGGTGGAGACGCGGATGGTGCGCCGTCAGCGCGCGCTCGCATCCGATGCGGAGGGCACCGGCGGAAACCCGGCGCTCCAGCATGAGGTGACCACCACGGAGGTCATCGGTCTGCAGTCGATGTCCGGCAAGTTCGACCAGGGAAACATCCCGCCGCAGAACTGAAACGGTCGGCGGAGCGGACGGCCTCGGGCGATGCCCGGGGCCGTCCGTGGTGTCGGATGCCCGCCGGTAGACTGAAAAGCGTGTCTGAATCTCCCGTGATCACTCCTGAAGCGGTCGACGCCGCCGTGACGGACGCCCTCGCCGCCATCGCGGCCGCGCCCGACACCGCCACGCTCAAGACCGTCCGTGCCGCGCACCAGGGCGAGGGGTCGCCGCTGGCCGCCCTCAACGCCGCGATGCGCTCCGTCGCACCCGCGGACAAGGCCGCGTTCGGCAAGCTGGTGGGCCAGGCCCGCGGGGCCGTGACCCAGGCACTCGTCGCTCGCGAACAGGAGCTGGAGGCAGCCGAGACCGCGGCGAAGCTCGAAGCCGAGCGTGTGGACATCACCGCACTCGGCTCGCGCCGCACCACGGGTGCCCGCAACCCGCTCACCCTGCTGCAGGACGAGGTCAGCGACATCTTCGTCGGCATGGGATGGGAGATCGCGGAGGGACCGGAGCTCGAGCACGAGTGGTTCAACTTCGATGCGCTCAACTTCGACGTCGACCACCCCGCGCGTCAGATGCAGGACACGTTCTTCGTCGACCCGGTGGACCGTCACCTCGTGATGCGCACGCACACCAGCCCCGTGCAGGTGCGCTCGATGCTCGACCGCGAGGTCCCGATCTACGTCCTGTGCCCCGGGCGCGTGTACCGCACCGACGAGTTCGACGCCACGCACCTGCCGGTCTTCACCCAGTTCGAGGGTCTGGTCGTGGACAAGGGCATCACGATGGCGAACCTGAAGGGCACCCTCGATCACGCCGCGAAGGTGCTGTTCGGACCGGAGGCGAAGACGCGCTTCCGCACCAACTTCTTCCCGTTCACCGAGCCCAGCGCCGAGCTGGACCTGTGGCACCCCACGTTCCCGGGCGGCGCCCGCTGGATCGAGTGGGGCGGCTGCGGCATGGTGAACCCCAACGTCCTGCGCGCCGCCGGCATCGATCCCGAGGTCTACTCGGGCTTCGCCTTCGGCATGGGCATCGAGCGCACGCTCATGTTCCGCAGCGATGTGCAGGACATGCGTGACATGGCCGAAGGCGATGTCCGCTTCAGCGAGCAGTTCGGAATGGTGATCTGATGCGTATCCCGCTCTCCTGGCTCCGCGAGTACGTCGCGGTCCCCGCCGAGGCGACCCCCGAGGACGTCCTCGCGACCCTCGTGAAGGTCGGCTTCGAAGAGGAGGACGTGCACGGCTTCGACGTCTCCGGTCCGATCGTCGTCGGTCAGGTGCTGTCGTTCGAAGAGGAGCCGCAGTCCAACGGCAAGACCATCCGCTGGTGCCAGGTGCAGGTGGCGCCCGAGGGCGAGACCGCGGCCGACGGTGGCGAGGCTGTGCACGGCATCGTCTGTGGCGCGAGCAACTTCTTCCCCGGCGACAAGGTCGTCGTGACGCTCCCCGGCGCTGTCCTTCCCGGACCGTTCCCCATCGCGGCACGCAAGACCTACGGACACGTCTCGGACGGCATGATCGCCTCCGCGCGTGAGTTGGGCCTCGGCGACGAGCACAACGGCATCCTGCGTCTGGTCGAGCTCGGACTCGACGACGCACCGGTCGGTGCCGACGCCATCGCGCTGCTCGGTCTGGACGACCAGGCGATCGACATCAACGTCACGCCGGACCGAGGGTACGCGCTGTCCGTGCGCGGTGTGGCCCGCGAGTATGCGCTCGCGGCCGGCATCGACTTCACCGACCCGGCGGACCGTCCCGCCGAGGAGGTCGGTGAGGGCACCGGTTTCTCCGTCACGGTCGACGACCGGAACCCCATCCGCGGCAACGTGGGTGCGACGGAGTTCGTCACCCGCGTCGTGCGTGGCGTGAACCCGTCGGCACCGACTCCGGCGTGGATGATCGCGCGCCTCTCGCTGGCGGGTATGCGCTCGCTGGGCGTGCTCATCGACATCACGAACTACGTGATGCTGGAGCTGGGCCAGCCGCTGCACGGCTACGACCTCGACAAGCTCACCGGCGGCATCACGGTACGTCGCGCGAGCGCGGGGGAGAAGCTCACCACGCTGGATGGCGTCGAGCGCACCCTCAGCGATGAGGACCTGCTCATCACCGACGACGCCCAGGTGCTGGGGCTCGCGGGTGTGATGGGCGGGCTCACCACCGAGATGAGCGAGACAACGCGCAACGTTCTCATCGAGGCGGCAAACTTCGACACGGTCTCGATTGCTCGCAGCGCCCGCCGGCACAAGCTCCCAAGCGAGGCATCGCGTCGTTTCGAGCGAGGCGTGGACCCGCTGGTCAGCTTCGTGGCGGCTCGTCGCGCAGCGGACCTCATGGTCGAGCTCGCCGGCGGGACGCTCGATGAGCTGGGCGGACAGCTGAACGGCGAGGTGGTGTCGGTCGGCATCGACCTGCCGGACGGCTTCATCTCCGGGCTCATCGGCGTCGAGTACTCCGACGAGGAGATCGTCTCGGCACTGACCGCTATCGGCGCGCAGGTTTCGCGGGTCGAAGGCGTTTCGGTCGTGATCCCGCCCACGTGGCGTCCCGACCTCACCGACAAGTGGACCCTCGCGGAGGAAGTCGCCCGCGTCTACGGACTCGACCGCATCCCCTCTGTGCTGCCGACCCCGCCGTCGGGTCGTGGCTTCACTGCCGCGCAGACCGGCCGCCGCCGCGTTTCCAACACGTTGGCCGCCGCCGGCTTCGTCGAGACGCCGTCGTTCCCGTTCATCGGGCAGGCGGCCAATGAGCTGCATGGTTCCGCGGCGGGCGGACCCGTGCCGATGATCCGTCTCGCGAACGCGATCGACGGCGCGGCACCGTTCCTGCGTCGGTCGCTGATCCCGGGCCTGCTCGCTGTGGCGCACCGCAACCAGTCGCGCGGTCTTGTGGACCTGGCGCTGTTCGAAGTGGGGTCGGTGTTCCTCCCCGCCGAGGGAGTGCAGTATGGCACCGACACGGTCCCGCCGCTCGGCGTGCGCCCGAGCGATGAGGTGCTCGCCGAGTTGAACGCGTCGATCCCGCCGCAGCCGCGGCATGTCGCCGTGCTCCTGACGGGCAACCGCGTGGTCAAGGCTCCCGGTCAGTCGGCCGAGGCGTACGACCTCGTTGACGCCCTCGACGCGGTCCGTGCCATCGGCGTTGCCGCGGGCGTGAGCATCGATGTGGCACAGGGCGAGCGCGCGGCGCTGCACCCGGGGCGCACCGGTGTGCTCTCGGTCTCGGGCATCGAGGTCGGCTACGTCGGTGAAGTCCTGCCGCAGGTTTCGGCGGACGCCGATGTCCCGGGTCGCGTGTACGTCGCCGAGATCGACCTGGATCTGCTGCTGTCGACGGCCGCCGAGCGGACGGTCGCGGCATCGCTGTCCACCTTCCCCGCGGCCACGCAGGATGTGTCGCTGCTTGTCGGCTCGGACGTGACGGCGGGTGCCGTCGCCGCCGCGCTCATCGAGGGTGCAGGCGACCTCCTCGAGTCCGTCCGCCTGGTGGACGACTATCGCGGTGAGGGTCTGGCCGAGGGATCGAAGAGTCTGACGTTCGCGCTCCGTTTCCGTGCCGCCGACCGCACGCTCACTGCGGCCGAGGCGACGGAGGCGAAGCTCGCCGGCGTTGCGGTCGCCACCGAGCGTCTGGGCGCGCAGATCCGCGACTGACACGCGAGCCGACATGAGGGGGTGGACACCAGCCGGTGCCCACCCCCTCGTGCTGACTTGCCTGGTCACACCGGAAGGCACGACGCGACACCCGCAGGAAGCGATGTTGCGGGAGATCTGCGCGGGAGTTCACGGACGGCATGATCACGTTCCGGAACAGCGGGGACACTGCTGGTATCACCTTCGTGTAGGACACGCACGTGCCTACGCCGGTCACCACGGCCCGCTAACGAGTTATCAGTCCCGCGCGAGAAGGCTGTTCAGCTCGACGTAGGATGACGCGGCCGCGGGCAGCGACGACCCCGTGAGCACCGCGCGTGCACTCTCCCGGAACGCGCGCAGGGCCCCCTCAGCGAGGTCCGTGCCCACACTCACCCGAGCGACGCCCACACCGGCGAAGTCCGCAACGCTGGGACCGCCCGCGGAAGCCATCACCGCGACGGGAAGCGGCTGCCCGGCGACGATCTCGCGCAGCGTGTCCAGATCGGTGAGCCCCGGAACGAACAGAGCTCCGGCACCGGCCGCCGCGTACGCCGCACCGCGCTCGATCGCGTCGGCGAGAGCCGTGGGGGACCCGAGCAGGAAGGCGTCGGTGCGAGCGTTCACGAAGAGCTCGGGCGAGGCGTCGAGGACCGCGCGAAGCCGATCCGCCTGGTCGCCCGCGGCACGCAGACCACCGGCCCACGAATCCTCCAGGTTCACCCCCGCAGCGCCGGCCTCGTGAAGGCGCCGAACGTTGGCGGCGGCGGCCGCAGAATCCTCCGTGAAGCCTGCCTCGGCGTCCACGGTGAGCGGCACCGTGAGCACCCGCGCGATGCGACGCGTCGCCGCGATGATCTCCTCGATCGGCACGGCATTCCCGTCCGCGTACCCGAGACTCCAGGCGACGCCGCCGCTCGTGGTGGCCACCGCCTGCGCGCCCTCGTGTTCGGCGATAGCGGCGGTCACCGCATCCCAGGCGTTGGCGAGCACCAGGGGAGTGCCCGGAACATGGAGGTCGGCAAGGGAAGTGTGGCTCATCGGCGGAGTCCTTTCGTCGCCCTCATTCCACCACGACCTCCGACGTCCCGCTGGCGGATTTCGGACGCGACCACGGCCGCATCCACGGTCTCGCTCAGGAACCGGGTGGTCACGAAGTGACCCCGATTTCGGGCGACGTGGTGGGGCACGCTAGCATTGCCCCTATGTCGCAGTCGCTCACCCGCATCACGCTCGTCACGAGCGTCGTGGCGCGGCGACGTCAGGCGGGACGCCGAATCTAGGCGACCCCGCTTTCGTCGCGTCTGCATGCGGCGGAACGTCGGTGTCGCCTCTCTGGCCCCGTTCCGCTGACTTTAAGGTAGAAACATGACGTATTCGGTCGCCGTCTCCGGCGCATCCGGCTACGCGGGCGGCGAGATTCTGCGCCTGCTCGCGAACCATCCGGACATTGAGATCCGCACGGTGACGGCCCACTCCAACGCCGGTCAACCTCTCGCCCTCCACCAGCCGCACCTGCGTTCGCTGGCTCACCTCACGCTGCAGGACACCACGCCGGAGATCCTCGCCGGACACGACATCGTGTTCCTGGCGCTCCCGCACGGCCAGTCCGGTCAGTACACCGACCAGCTGGCGGGCGTCCCGCTGGTGATCGACGCGGGAGCGGATCACCGCCTCACCGATCAGGCCGACTGGGATGACTTCTACGGCGGTCACTTCCACGAGCCGTGGACCTACGGGGTACCGGAGCTGCTGATCGATGGGGGTGCCCGTAAGCAGCGGGAGCGCCTCGTCGGAGCCACGCGGATCGCTGCTCCCGGCTGCAACGCGTCCACGGTGGAGCTCAGCCTCGCCCCGGGAATCGCGGCGGGTGTGATCGAAGCGGACGACATCGTCTCCGTGCTCGCGGTCGGTCCGTCCGGTGCAGGCAAGAGCTTGAAGGCGAACCTGCTCGCCAGCGAGATCCTCGGCTCCGCCAATCCCTACGCGGTGGGCGGCACGCATCGCCACATTCCGGAGATCCGTCAGGGCCTGCGGTGGGCCGGTGCCACCGGGGACGTGCGCATCAGCTTCACCCCGGTGCTCGTGCCCATGTCGCGGGGAATCCTGGCGACTACCACCGCCCGCATCGCCGACGGGGTCTCCGACGCCCAGATCCGTGACGCGTGGGAGCAGGCGTACGGTGCAGAGACCTTCGTTCAGCTGCTGCCCGAAGGGCAGATGCCACGTACCGCGGACGTCACGGGCGCCAACACCGCGCTGATCGGCCTCTCCATCGACCGTCGTGCCGGCCGCGTGATCGTGGTCACCGCCGTCGACAATCTCGCCAAGGGCACCGCCGGTGCCGCCATTCAGTCCATGAACATCGCGCTCGGCCTCCCCGAGGACCGGGCCCTCACCGTGAACGGAGTCGCACCGTGAGCGTCACGGCCGCACAGGGATTCGAAGCCGCGGGTGTCGCGGTCGGCCTCAAGTCGACGGGCAACCGCGATGTCGCGGTCGTCGTCAACCGCGGTCCGTTGAAGGTGGGCGCAGCCGTCTTCACCTCCAACCGCGCCCAGGCGAACCCGATCATCTGGTCGAAGCAGGTCATCCAGGACGGCGTGGTCGAGGCCATCGTCCTCAACTCCGGCGGGGCGAACTGCTTCACCGGATCGTTCGGCTTCCAGACCACACACCAGACCGCCGAGCGCGCCGCTGAGCTACTCGGTGTGAGCGCGGCAGATGTGCTGGTGTGCTCCACGGGCCTCATCGGCACGGGCGACGAGATCTTCCGAGGCAAGGTGCTCGACGGAGTCACCCAGGGCGTCGCGGAGCTCTCAGCCGACGGCGGCGAGAACGCCTCGCTCGCGATCATGACCACGGACACCCGTCCGAAGCGCTCGGTGGTCTCGCGCGACGGCTGGACCATCGGCGCGATGGCGAAGGGCGCGGGCATGCTGGCCCCGGGCCTGGCGACCATGCTCGTCGTCATCACCACCGACGCGGTGCTCACCGCGGAGCAGGCCGATACCGCGCTGCGCGCCGCGACCCACGTCAGCTTCGATCGCCTGGACTCGGACGGCTGCATGTCCACCAACGACCAGGTCACCCTGCTGGTCTCCGGCGCCTCCGGCATCACCCCCGACCTCGCGGACTTCACCGCCGCGCTCACCGAGGTGAGCGCTGACCTGTCGCGCCAGCTGCAGGGTGACGCGGAGGGTGCGAGCCACGACATCACGATCGTCGTGCGGGGCGCGGCGAACGAGGACGACGCTGTTGAGGTGGGCCGCTCGGTCGCCCGCAACAACCTGTTCAAGGCGGCCATCTTCGGCAACGACCCGAACTGGGGTCGTGTGCTCGCGGCCATCGGCACCACGCAGGCGGACTTCGACCCGTACAACGTCGATGTGTGGATGAACGGCGTACGCGTCTGCCATGAGGGCGGACCCGACGCACCGCGCGAGGATGTCGACCTGACGCCGCGCGCCACCGAGCTGATCATCGATCTGCTCACCGGCGACGCCACCGCGACGATCCTCACGAACGATCTGACCCACGACTACGTGCACGAGAACAGCGCCTACGCCTCATGACCGAAGACAATCTCCAGCACACCGATCCGATCGCCGCGTCCGAGCGCGCGGCCATGCTGATCGAGTCCCTGCCGTGGCTGCAGAAGTTCCGCGACGCGATCATCGTGATCAAGTACGGCGGAAACGCCATGGTGTCGGAGGAACTGCAGGACGCGTTCGCCGCCGACATGGCGTACCTCCGCTACGTCGGCATCCAGCCCGTCGTGGTCCACGGGGGCGGGCCGCAGATCTCCAACATGCTCGACCGTCTCGCTATCCCGAGCGAGTTCCGCGGCGGCTACCGGGTCACCTCCACGGAGGCGATCAGCGTCGTGCGCATGGTGCTGACCGGTCAGATCAATCCGCAGTTGGTCGCCAAGATCAACTCGCACGGGCCGATCGCCACGGGGCTGTCGGGGGAGGATGCCGGGCTCTTCGGAGGCCGACGTCGCGGAGTCGTGATCGACGGCGTCGAGGAGTCCCTGGGCCGTGTCGGCGATGTCGTCACGGTCGATCCGACCCCCGTGCTCGATCACCTGGCCGCGGGACGCATCCCGGTGGTCTCCTCCATCGCCCCGGACCTGGATCACCCGGGCCAGTCCCTGAACGTGAACGCCGACGCGGCCGCCGCGGCGCTCGCCACTGCGCTGGGGGCGAAGAAGCTGGTCATCCTCACGGATGTCGCCGGCCTCTACGCCGACTGGCCGAACCGCGACTCGCTGGTCTCGCATCTGAATGCGGCCGAGCTGCGCGATCTCATGCCGAAGCTGGAGAGCGGCATGATCCCGAAGATGCAGGCCTGCCTCGACGCCGTCTCCGGCGGCGTGAGCAGTGCCGCGATCATCGATGGACGCGTGCCGCACTCGGTGCTCGTCGAACTCTTCACCAGTCAGGGAATCGGAACGGAAGTGGTGGCGCAATGAGCGCATGGCAGGACGACGCGACGCGGGATCTGATGGGGCTGGGCGGACGCCTGGCGCTGCTGGTCCGCGGCGAGGGATCTGCGGTGTGGGACGCCGACGGCAACCGCTACCTCGACTTCTTGGGCGGCATCGCCGTGAACAGTCTCGGACACGCGCACCCGACCTTCGTCAATGCGGTGTCCCAACAGGCGGCCGTGCTCTCGCACGTGTCGAACTACTTCGCCACCCCGCAGCAGCTCGAGCTGGCCGCAACGCTCAAGCGCCTCGCCGGCACCGGGGAAGCAGGACGGGTGTTCTTCGCCAACTCCGGCACCGAGGCCAACGAGACCGCGGTGAAGCTGGCGCGCCTGCACGGCAACAAGGTGGGCAAGAAGGGGCTGGTCAGCCTCAACCACGCCTTCCACGGTCGGTCGATGGGTGCGCTGTCGCTGACCCCGAAGCCGCTGTACCAGGACGCCTTCCGACCGCTGCTGCCCGACGTGACCTACATCGATAACACGCTCGAAGCGCTGGACGAGCTGGACTGGTCCGATGTCGCCGCGATCTTCATCGAGCCGATTCAGGGGGAGGCCGGCGTGGTCGAACACCCCGCGGGGTTCCTCCGTCGCGCGCGCGAGCTTGCCACCGAGAACAACGCCCTGCTCATCGTCGACGAGGTGCAGACCGGCATGGGCCGGACGGGCGACTGGTTCGCGTTCCAGCGTGAGGGCATCGTGCCCGACGCGATGACGCTGGCCAAGGGCATTGCCGGCGGCTTCCCGCTGGGCGCGCTGGTGACCTTCGGCGAAGCCAGCGAGCTGTTCTACCCCGGCACGCATAACTCGACCTTCGGCGGCAACCCGCTCGCCACCGCGGTCGGCCTTGCTGTCGTCGCCGAGGTCGAGAACAACGACCTGCTGGCCAATGTCGTCACGCGCGGCGAGCAGCTGCGTGCCGCCGTCACCGACCTGCCGCTCGTCACCGGAACCAGCGGAAAGGGCCTGCTCATCGGGATCCACCTGGACGGCCCGCACGCGGGTGCCGTCCGTGAGGCAGCGCACCGTCGCGGACTCATCGTCAACGCGCCGACCGACGACATCATCCGCATCGCCCCGGCCTACACGATCGGCGACGCCGAGGTCGAAGAATTCACCCGTCTGTTCGCCGCCGCGCTCGCGGACGTGAACGGCACCGCATCCGAGGAGAACAACGCATGATCCGTCACTTCCTCCGTGACGACGACATCACCCCCGCCGAGCAGGCGGAGATCCTGACGCTCGCCACGCAGCTGAAGACGGACCGTTGGCAGGCGAAGCCCCTGGCCGGTCCGCAGACGGTCGCGGTGATCTTCGACAAGTCGTCCACCCGCACGCGGGTCTCGTTCGCCGTGGGCATCGCCGATCTCGGCGGATCGCCGCTGATCATCACCACGGCATCCAGCCAGCTCGGCGGCAAGGAGACCCCCTCCGACACCGCTCGCGTGCTGGAACGCCAGGTCGCCGCCATCGTCTGGCGCACGTACGGTCAGGCGGGGCTCGAGGAGATGGCCCGCGGCACCACGGTTCCCGTGGTCAACGCGCTGTCCGATGACTTCCACCCGTGCCAGCTGCTGGCCGACCTGCTCACCATTCGTGAGCACAAGGGGGAGCTTGCCGGTCTTACGCTGTCGTTCTTCGGCGATGGCGCGAGCAACATGGGCCACTCCTACCTTCTCGCCGGCGCGACGGCCGGCATGCACGTCCGGATTGCCTCGCCCGCCGGGTACGAGCCGCGCGCGGACGTGGTCGCCGACGCGACCGCGATCGCCGAGCAGACCGGCGGATCCGTCACAGTCACCACCGATATCGCCCAGGCCGCGGCCGGCGCGGACATCGTGGTCACCGACACCTGGGTCTCGATGGGCAAGGAAGAGGAGAAGCAGGCGCGCCTGGACGCGCTGGGCGCCTACAAGGTGACGTCCGCCGTGATGGCTCAGGCAGCACCTGATGCGATCTTCATGCACTGCCTTCCCGCCGACCGCGGCTACGAAGTGGACGCCGACGTCATCGATGGCGAGCAGTCCGTGATCTGGGATGAGGCGGAGAACCGCCTGCACGCCCAGAAGGCGCTGCTGGTCTGGCTCCTCGAGAAGGCGAACGCATGAGCGGGCAGCACGGCACGAACGAGGGTTCGCTTTGGGGCGCCCGGTTCGCCGGCGGGCCGTCCCCGGCTCTCGCCGCGCTCAGCCGCTCGACGCACTTCGACTGGGTACTGGCTCCGTACGACATTCGCGGCTCGAAGGCTCACGCCACCGCACTGAACGCGGCCGGCTACCTCACGGATGACGAGCTGCGAGACATGCACGCAGCGCTCGATCTGCTGGCCGCCGATGTCGCCTCCGGCGCGTTCGCTGCCGCTGACACCGACGAGGACGTGCACGGTGCACTCGAGCGCGGACTGATCGAGCGCGCCGGTGCGGAGCTCGGCGGTCGCATCCGGGCCGGACGAAGCCGCAACGATCAGATCGCGACCCTCGTGCGGATGTTCCTGCTCGATCATGCGGCGATCATCGCCCGCGAACTCGGGGGACTGATCGACGCGCTGCTCACCCAGGCGGAGGCCGCCGGAGGCGCGATCATGCCCGGCCGCACGCATCTGCAGCACGCGCAGCCGGTTCTGCTCGCCCACCACCTGCAGGCCCAGGCCTGGCCGCTGGTGCGTGACCTCGAGCGTCTGCGTGACTGGCGTCGTCGCGCTGTCGTGTCCCCGTACGGCGGGGGAGCGCTGGCGGGTTCGACTCTCGGCCTCGACCCCGCGCTCGTCGCCCGCGAGCTCGGTCTTCAGAGCCCGGCGCCGAACTCGATGGACGGCACCGCCGCCCGCGATGTCGTGGCCGAGTTCGCCTTCATCACGGCGATGGTGGGCGTGAATCTGTCGCGCCTCTCGGAGGAGATCATCCTCTGGAACACGCGCGAGTTCGGCTTCGTCACCCTCGACGACGCGTTCTCGACCGGCTCCAGCATCATGCCGCAGAAGAAGAACCCCGACATCGCCGAGCTCGCTCGAGGCAAGTCGGGTCGCCTCATCGGCAACCTGAGCGGCCTGCTGGCGACCCTCAAGGCGCTTCCGCTCGCCTACAACCGCGATCTGCAGGAGGACAAGGAGCCCGTCTTCGACTCGGTCGCCACCCTTGAGGTCGTTCTTCCCGCGTTCACGGGCATGGTCGCCACGATGACCTTCCACACCGACCGGATGGCCGAGCTTGCTCCGCAGGGCTTCTCGCTCGCGACCGATGTGGCCGAGTGGCTGGTCAAGCAGCGCGTTCCGTTCCGCGTCGCACATGAGGTGTCCGGCGCTCTGGTCCGCGCCTGCGAGGAGCGCGGGATCGGACTGGAGGATGCGGACGACGCCCTGCTCGCGTCCGTCTCCGAGCACCTCACCCCGGAGGTTCGCAGCGTGCTCTCGATCGAGGGCTCTGTCGCCAGCCGTGATGGCATCGGCGGAACCGCCCCGGTGCGCGTCGCCGAACAGCGCGCGCAGCTTGCCGCCGAAGCGAGGGAACTGGTCGCCGTCTGGTCCTGATCCCGTCATGCAGAACGCCGGAGAGCGCCCCGCGGGGGACATTCTCCGGCGTTCTGCGTTTTCTCGGGCGTTGGCGGCTGTGCCGTCGGAAGACGGCGACGAGCGTGACCGGACAGTGCCCCGGGGTCAGTGGATCTCGAGGTCAGCCGGACCGCGGGTCCACGAGGTGAACGTCACGACCAGGCCGGGGCGCGTCGGTGCGGCCAGGAACGGACCGGCCGTCACCTCGACGTCGCCGGGGAAGGGGGCCAATCGCACGAGACGCCATTCGGTGTCGTCGTTCGCGCGGGCACGGATGATGAGCGCATCCTTCCAACGGCTGACACGGAGCACCAGCTCGTGACCCGCCCACTCGTCGGCACGGCCCACCGACCAATCCGAGGCGCCGTTCGTGACGACAGCACCCAGTCCGAGGTGACCGTCCGCGAACTCGACGCCGGCCTTCACCCACGTCTCGGCATCTGCACGGACGAAGAGCCCCGCCTGGTCGAACTCCCCGGTGAACTCGCCGCGGAAGCCGACCTCCATCGACTCGCCCACGGCCAGCGGTGCGAGCAGAGCATGTTCGTCGTCGTGCACGAACCCGTAGGCGGTGCGCAGCCAGGCATCACTTCCCTCGGCGGCTTCGACGATCAGCGTGCTCTCGGCGATCGACGACGAAACGGGGGCGGTGGTCCATGAGCCGGAGTCCCAGGCGACAGTTTCCATGACGCCATCATGTCCGATCGTGACGCTCTGCGTGTCGCTATGTGACGCCGTGCGTGACGGTGCGGTCGGGGCCGACATATCGTGGACCAACCGATCAGCAAACCCGGAGAAGGGAACCGGAACGATGTCCACCACCACGCGCCTCGAGCAGTCCATCCAGACCGCTTGCGAGCACGGCGCGATGTGCGTGCACGACCGTTCCGGTCACGGCCTCACCGGCATCCGCCTGCGTCTTGCCCTCGCCACCCGCTCCGGCTGGCGCGACGCCGTCGTCGAGTCGGTCGACGCGGACGGCTGGATCGATCTGCGACTGGTTGCCGATGGCGACCTGGTTCGCGTCTGGAACCACGCCGACCTCTCCGAGGTGCTGGCGCTCGGTGAGCCCGTCGCTCTCCACGAGCGCTATGAGGTTCTCGCGGCCGGCTCGCTCCACCTGAACATCGCGGTCTGACACCGCACACACGAAGAAGGGTCCGTGCCAGCTGGCACGGACCCTTCTCGGTTGGTGAGAGCTCACGCACCCATCGAGGCCATCATCTTCTCGCAGGCCTTCATGCAGGTCTCGGCCGCCATCATGCACATGCGGCACGTCTCGCTCATGTCGGCGTGCTTGGCGCACTCGTCCATGGTGGCGCGGCACATCGCGATGCAGGCCTGCAGCATCGGCATCATCGTGTCGGCCGACATGCTCATCGGGCGCATCATCATCTTCATCATGGTGTTGCAGACGTCTGCGCACATCGCGCACATCGACGCGCACATGCCCATGCCGTCCATGCCCGACATCGCGTCGGAGCACATCGTGCAGGCCTGCATACAGGCGTTGCACGCCTCCATACACTCCTGCATGGCCATCATGTCCATGTTCTGCATCATGCTGTCCTGCATCATCGACGCAGGCATCATCTTCATCATGTCCGTCATCTGGTCCATAGCCGACTCCTCTCGCTCGTGCGGATGCACGTTCGTCGGCTGGCATCCGCGATATGACGAAATGTTACGCCTCGCGGATCGGGCCGCAACAAATTCCTCGTGAAATATTTCAGGCCTTTGGCTGCTGCACACGGACCGCCGTGCCGGCGGGGTCGCGGAGTGCGAAATCACGCACGCCGTAGTCCTGCTCGAGCACGTCCTGCACGATCTCAGCGCCCGCGTCGACCGCACGCTGGTAGGCCGCATCGAGGTCATCCGTTGCGAGCACGAGCTGGGGCAGAGAACCCGCGGCGAGGAGCCGCGAGAGGGTCTCACCATCCTCCGCCGAGACGCCCACGCGCGGGCTGGTCAGCACGATCTGACCGGGCGCTCCGGCTTCGGAGCCGAGGGTGACCCAGCTGAACTCGCCGTAGTTGACCTCCGTGAGGACGGAGAAGCCGAGGGCGTCACGGTAGAACGCGGTCGAGGCGGGAATGTCATCGGACAGGACAGTGGTGAACTGCAGGTTGATCGTCATGCGGCCAGCCTACGAACGCGGGGCCGCGCCGTGCTTCTTCGAATCTGCTCGTGTTGTGCGTCACTCGTCGTAGCGGCGACGACGGGTGAATCGCGCCGCCACGAACGGTGGGATCTGCTCGATATCGGTGTGCTCGCGCCGCGCATAGGCGGAGGGGGTCTCGCCGTACACCTCGCGGAAGCGAGCGCTGAAGGAGCCGAGCGAACTGAGCCCGACGGCCGTGCAGGCGTCCGTCACGCTCGTGCCCTGGCGAAGCAACCACGCGGCCCGCTCCAGCCGGCGGGTGAGGAGGTACTGGTGAGGACTCTCGCCGTATAGCGCACGGAAGGAGCGGGTGAAGTGTGCCGGGGAGAGGTGCACGTGGGCCGCGACATCCGGGATCGTCAGACCCTCCGCATATCGGCGGTCGATGAGATCTCGGGCCCGACGGAGGAGGCGCACCGTGTCGAGGTCCGGCTTCGCGCTCACCCGTACACCCTATCGAGGCGCATCGGTCACGTCGGGGTACGCGCACGACCTAAGCTGGAAGGTATGGCAACCGCAGTTGATATCGCGACGCCGCCCGCAGCAGATCCCGCGTTCGAGAACGTGTGGGATGAGCTGGTCTGGCGCGGTCTCGTGCACGTGTCCACCGATCAGGAAGCTCTTCGCGAGCTGCTCGGCGGGGACCCGATCGTCTATTACTGCGGCTTCGACCCCACGGCACCTTCGCTGCACCTGGGCAATCTCGTTCAGCTGCTCACGCTGCGCCGCATCCAGCTGGCCGGCCACCGCCCGCTGGGTTTGGTCGGAGGCTCCACCGGCCTCATCGGCGACCCGCGCCCCACCGCCGAGCGCACGCTCAACACCCCGGAGACGGTGGCGGCCTGGGTGGATCGTCTGCGCTCCCAGGTGGAGCGGTACCTGAGCTTCGAGGGCGACAACGCCGCCCGGATCGTGAACAACCTGGACTGGACGGCCCCGCTCAGCGCCATCGACTTCCTGCGTGAGATCGGCAAGAACTTCCGCGTCGGCACGATGCTGAAGAAGGACGCCGTGGCCACGCGCCTCAACTCCGAAGAGGGCATCAGTTACACGGAGTTCAGCTACCAGATCCTGCAGGGCATGGACTTCCTCGAGCTGCACCGCCAGTACGGGTGCGTGCTGCAGACCGGCGGTTCTGACCAGTGGGGCAACCTCACCAGCGGCACGGACCTCATCCGCAAGGTCGAAGGCGTCAGCGCTCATGCGATCGGCACTCCACTGATCACCAACAGCGACGGCACCAAGTTCGGCAAGTCCGAGGGCAACGCCATCTGGCTGGATGCCTCGATGTGCAGCCCGTACCGGATGTACCAGTTCTGGTTGAACACCGACGACGCGGACGTGATCGATCGTCTCAAGGTCTTCACATTCCTCACGCGTGAGCAGATCGAGGAGTACGCGCGCCTGGTGGCGGACGAACCGTTCCGTCGGGAGGCTCAGAAGCGACTCGCGCTCGAGGTGACCACGATCGTCCACGGCCCGGAGGCGACCGACGCTGTGATCGCGGCCTCGGAGGCGCTGTTCGGCAAGGGTGACCTCGCCGCTCTTGACGCGGATACCCTTCGCACGGCGCTGGAGGAGCTGCCTCACGCGAACGTCGCCACCGGAACCACGGTGGTGCAGGCGCTGGTCGACACCGGGTTGTGCAGCAGCGCGAGCGAGGCTCGGCGTGCGATCGCTCAGGGCGGTGTCTCTCTCGACGGCGTGAAGATCGACGACGAGAACGCCGCGGTCACCGGTGCCCTGCCCGGCGGAGTGTCCGTGCTGCGCCGCGGAAAGAAGACACTCGCCGGTCTGTTCGTCTCCTGACACGATCCCGTGAAGGGGCTCGGAACCACAGGGTGGATCCGAGCCCCTTCCTTCGTCGTCCGTAGACTCGTGACGCTTCCGGTGGTGCGCCGCCGGAAGCCACGAAGGGGGAGTCCGTGCCGTTCACCGTGAGCCATGCCGTCGTGGCGCTGCCGTTCATCCGGACACCGCTGGTGCCGGCCGCGATCGCCATCGGCTCGATGATCCCGGACCTGCCGATGTTCCTGCGCCCGCTCGGCCTCATCGGCTTCACCTACTCTCGGACTCACGACTACGCATGGCTGCCGATGACGGCTGTGGCGGCGCTGATCGCGCTGCTGCTCTGGCAGTGTGTGCTG
Source organism: Microbacterium gorillae (assembly GCF_050990725.1). Taxonomy (GTDB): domain Bacteria; phylum Actinomycetota; class Actinomycetes; order Actinomycetales; family Microbacteriaceae; genus Microbacterium; species Microbacterium gorillae_A. The sequence goes on along the minus strand of NZ_CP158844.1, from coordinate 3,072,756 downwards.
CGTGTTGCGGCGATCGAACTCGCGCCGAGGTGGGTCGCCGAGCGCCTGCCGATCCGCTGGAGCGCGCCGCCGCGCGAGGCGTTCCGAGAGCTCTGGACCAGTAGCCGCGGCCCCGTGACGGCCGTGATCCTTCTGGCGCTCTCCCTCGCCGTGGGGGTGGTCACCCACATTCTGTGGGACTCATTCACGCATGAGGGACGCGGCGGCACGGTACTGGCCGAGCTTGATTCTCTCTGGGGGCCGCTGCCCGCCTACAAGTGGCTGCAGTACGGCTCGGGTCTCGTCGGCGTCGTGATCCTCGCGTGCTGGGCAGCAGTGTGGTGGCGACTGCAGCTGATCCACGCGGTCCATCGGCGCACGAGCCGATCTGTCCGCGTGCTCTGGTGGTTATCGCTGCCGCTCGTGCAGGTGATCTCGGCCGCTGTCGTCATCGTCGACGGTGCACCGGAAGGCGAGAGCTTCACCGCCGGGCATATCGCCTACGGCATGCTCCCAGCGGTGGGTGCCTGGGGACTCGCCTCCCTCGGGCTGTGCATCGTGCTCGCGGTGAGGTCACGGCCACAGCAGTGAACGGGTCCAGCTCCCGTCCGTGAGTGTGTAGGCAAGGCGGATCTGACCTTCCTGCGGAGTGGATGCCCAGAACTCGACGTTCTCTGGCAGGACGGTGTACACGGCCCACAGACCGGACGATGTCTGATCGCCGGCTTCGACCCGCTCCACCTCCGCTCGGAACAGCCGGACGTAGTCCGAGCGCGATGACATCGGTGAACTCTGCCGCCCGATGCGCCCGGCTGCCCGGGAGTGCGGAGGCCGGGTGTTCTCGTCGGCGTGCGCTGTATCGTCCGATTCGCGACGGACGGGACCTCGCAGGCGTACCTGACGCCCCAGCTCACGCGAATAGAACGTGATCGCCGCCTGTGGCACACGCTCCAGCTCGGCGGCCTTGACGCCATCAGTGCGAGTGGCGAACACGACGCCGTCAGACGTGAGGTCCTTCACGATGAGCGTCCGCGCATTCGCCGTGCCGTCGACGGCCACGGTGCTGAGGGTCACGGCGTGGGGGAGGAGGACACCAGCGTCGATTGCGCCGTTGAGCCACTCGAGCAGCAGGGGGAGCGGCTCCCCTGGCGCGTCCTCGACAGGGAACGTCGGCAGCTCAGAGGGGAACGAAGGAATGGAACGAAGGCGGGTTCGGAGCGGCGTCATGCGTGTACGGTAGCTCCGGGCCGCTCGCGACACGCCCGGGATGCGAGCGAGATTCGACAGGTCGGCCGGATCGGCGTAAATTAGTTCTTGTTCGCCCCACAGGGTAGAGCGGAGGGCCTCCGGGTCTGGCTCCCCTCAAGCGGAGAACACATCATCAAGAAGGAACGAACAGTCGTTCGGGCCTGGCTCTCGAAGCCTAGATGAAATAACAGGATCCGACGGATAGTCAACCTGCAGCTCTTCGGAGATCGTCAGGTTCGGCACTCCAGGATGTACAAGAGAAGTTGCCCCGCAGCGAAGCCCGGAAGGGTGGTGTGTGGGAGTATCCGATCCTTGAGAACTCAACAGCGTGCACTTGTCAAATGCCAAATAACCTCGTCGGTCGAGCTTTTTGTTCGGCCGGGTGAGATTCCTTTGGATCAATTTATGGTTGTCAGTTTTGACATCCTTTTTTGGTCAGTTTCAAACTCGCAATGCTTTGGCCTATTCCGGTTGGGGTGTTGCAGCTGTTTTTTCACGGAGAGTTTGATCCTGGCTCAGGATGAACGCTGGCGGCGTGCTTAACACATGCAAGTCGAACGGTGAAGCAGAGCTTGCTCTGTGGATCAGTGGCGAACGGGTGAGTAACACGTGAGCAACCTGCCCCGGACTCTGGGATAAGCGCTGGAAACGGCGTCTAATACCGGATACGAGACAAGACGGCATCGTCATTGTCTGGAAAGATTTTTTGGTCTGGGATGGGCTCGCGGCCTATCAGCTTGTTGGTGAGGTAATGGCTCACCAAGGCGTCGACGGGTAGCCGGCCTGAGAGGGTGACCGGCCACACTGGGACTGAGACACGGCCCAGACTCCTACGGGAGGCAGCAGTGGGGAATATTGCACAATGGGCGAAAGCCTGATGCAGCAACGCCGCGTGAGGGATGACGGCCTTCGGGTTGTAAACCTCTTTTAGCAGGGAAGAAGCGAGAGTGACGGTACCTGCAGAAAAAGCGCCGGCTAACTACGTGCCAGCAGCCGCGGTAATACGTAGGGCGCAAGCGTTATCCGGAATTATTGGGCGTAAAGAGCTCGTAGGCGGTTTGTCGCGTCTGCTGTGAAATCCCGAGGCTCAACCTCGGGCCTGCAGTGGGTACGGGCAGACTAGAGTGCGGTAGGGGAGATTGGAATTCCTGGTGTAGCGGTGGAATGCGCAGATATCAGGAGGAACACCGATGGCGAAGGCAGATCTCTGGGCCGTAACTGACGCTGAGGAGCGAAAGGGTGGGGAGCAAACAGGCTTAGATACCCTGGTAGTCCACCCCGTAAACGTTGGGAACTAGTTGTGGGGTCCATTCCACGGATTCCGTGACGCAGCTAACGCATTAAGTTCCCCGCCTGGGGAGTACGGCCGCAAGGCTAAAACTCAAAGGAATTGACGGGGACCCGCACAAGCGGCGGAGCATGCGGATTAATTCGATGCAACGCGAAGAACCTTACCAAGGCTTGACATATACGAGAACACTCTGGAAACAGAGGACTCTTTGGACACTCGTATACAGGTGGTGCATGGTTGTCGTCAGCTCGTGTCGTGAGATGTTGGGTTAAGTCCCGCAACGAGCGCAACCCTCGTTCTATGTTGCCAGCACGTTATGGTGGGAACTCATGGGATACCGCCGGGGTCAACTCGGAGGAAGGTGGGGATGACGTCAAATCATCATGCCCCTTATGTCTTGGGCTTCACGCATGCTACAATGGCCGGTACAAAGGGCTGCAATACCGTGAGGTGGAGCGAATCCCAAAAAGCCGGTCCCAGTTCGGATTGAGGTCTGCAACTCGACCTCATGAAGTCGGAGTCGCTAGTAATCGCAGATCAGCAACGCTGCGGTGAATACGTTCCCGGGTCTTGTACACACCGCCCGTCAAGTCATGAAAGTCGGTAACACCTGAAGCCGGTGGCCTAACCCTTGTGGAGGGAGCCGTCGAAGGTGGGATCGGTAATTAGGACTAAGTCGTAACAAGGTAGCCGTACCGGAAGGTGCGGCTGGATCACCTCCTTTCTAAGGAGCACTGCGGTTCTTCGGGACCGACAGAGCCGGATTCAGACCGAATGTGTCTGACCGGAGCTCATGGGTGGAACATTTGACATGGCATTCAGGCCGAGAGTGGTTTCTAGTACGCAGCTTGCTGTTGGAACGGGACGCTTGAGGGTTGGGTGCCTGCACGCTGTTGGGTCCTGAGGGACCGGATGCGATCCTTTGGGATTGGGTCTGTACCTCTGGGCTTCTGCTGATTCTGACCGTGTGTCGGGGGAGGTGGGAGTACCGCCCGTACTTTGAGAACTACACAGTGGACGCGAGCATCTTAAAGATGATCTGTATGGGCCTTCGGGCTTGTGTGGATTGTTTTTGAAAGTGTCAGATTTTTTGGATCTGATCATTTCTTAACTCATGTATTCAAGTCTTTAAGAGCAAACGGTGGATGCCTTGGCATCTGGAGCCGAAGAAGGACGTAGCAATCTGCGATAAGCCTCGGGGAACTGATAAGCAAGTTTTGATCCGAGGGTGTCCGAATGGGGAAACCCCGCTGGGCGGCGTGCCGACCTAGTGACTCCCGCCTGAATATATAGGGCGGGTAGAGGGAACGTGGGGAAGTGAAACATCTCAGTACCCACAGGAAGAGAAAGCAACCGCGATTCCGTTAGTAGTGGCGAGCGAAACCGGATCAGGCTAAACCTTGCGTGTGTGATAGCCGGCAGGTGTTGCACGTTGGGGGTTGTGGGACTCACCGGAAGTTTCTGCCGAGACTTCGACGTGACAGTAGCGTATAGACGAATGGTTTTGAAAGGCCAGTCATAGAGGGTGCCAACCCCGTAGTCGAAATGCGTGTATTGGCGTGGAGAGTATCCCAAGTAGCACGGGGCCCGAGAAATCCCGTGTGAATCTGTCAGGACCACCTGATAAGCCTAAATACTCCCAGATGACCGATAGCGGACAAGTACCGTGAGGGAAAGGTGAAAAGTACCCCGGGAGGGGAGTGAAATAGTACCTGAAACCGTTTGCTTACAAACCGTTGGAGCACCCCTGGTAGGTGTGACAGCGTGCCTTTTGAAGAATGAGCCTGCGAGTTAGTGATACGTGGCGAGGTTAACCCGTGTGGGGTAGCCGTAGCGAAAGCGAGTCTGAATAGGGCGATTGAGTCGCGTGTCCTAGACCCGAAGCGAAGTGATCTATCCATGGCCAGGTTGAAGCGACGGTAAGACGTCGTGGAGGACCGAACCCACTTAGGTTGAAAACTGAGGGGATGAGCTGTGGATAGGGGTGAAAGGCCAATCAAACTTCGTGATAGCTGGTTCTCTCCGAAATGCATTTAGGTGCAGCGTTGCGTGTTTCTTGCCGGAGGTAGAGCTACTGGATGGCCGATGGGCCCTACAAGGTTACTGACGTCAGCCAAACTCCGAATGCCGGTAAGTGAGAGCGCAGCAGTGAGACTGTGGGGGATAAGCTTCATAGTCGAGAGGGAAACAACCCAGACCACCATCTAAGGTCCCTAAGCGCGTGCTAAGTGGAAAAGGATGTGGAGTTGCTGTGACAACCAGGAGGTTGGCTTAGAAGCAGCCACCCTTGAAAGAGTGCGTAATAGCTCACTGGTCAAGTGATTCCGCGCCGACAATGTAACGGGGCTCAAGCACGCCACCGAAGTTGTGGCATTGACATTTTTGGTAGGCCTTCGTGGTCCAGCCGTGTTGATGGGTAGGAGAGCGTCGTGTGGCGAGTGAAGCGGCGGAGTGATCCAGCCGTGGACGCTACACGAGTGAGAATGCAGGCATGAGTAGCGAATGACGTGTGAGAAACACGTCCTCCGAAAGACCAAGGGTTCCAGGGTCAAGCTAATCTTCCCTGGGTAAGTCGGGACCTAAGGCGAGGCCGACAGGCGTAGTCGATGGACAACGGGTTGATATTCCCGTACCGGCGAAGAACCGCCCAAGCTAATCCAGTAGTGCTAAGTATCTGAATCCTCTTGACCGGATCCTTCGGGTGATGGCTGGAGGCCTAGCGTACGACCCCGTTCTGGTGCGGTTAGCGTATTAACAGGTGTGACGCAGGAAGGTAGCCCAGCAGCGCGATGGTTGTCGCTGTGCAAGTGCGTAGGCTGAGTGATAGGCAAATCCGTCACTTATACAGGCTGAGACACGATGCGTATCAAGTGGGTGATCCTATGCTGCCGAGAAAAGCATCGACGCGAGGTTCTAGCTGCCCGTACCCCAAACCGACTCAGGTGGTCAGGTAGAGAATACCAAGGAGATCGAGAGAATCGTGGTTAAGGAACTCGGCAAAATGCCCCCGTAACTTCGGGAGAAGGGGGGCCATCGGCGTATTAGGACTTGCTCCGAAAGCGTTTGGTGGCCGCAGAGACTAGTGGGTAGCGACTGTTTACTAAAAACACAGGTCCGTGCTAAGTCGCAAGACGATGTATACGGACTGACGCCTGCCCGGTGCTGGAAGGTTAAGAGGACCGGTTAGCCGTAAGGCGAAGCTGAGAATTTAAGCCCCAGTAAACGGCGGTGGTAACTATAACCATCCTAAGGTAGCGAAATTCCTTGTCGGGTAAGTTCCGACCTGCACGAATGGCGTAACGACTTCCCAACTGTCTCAACCGCGAACTCGGCGAAATTGCAATACGAGTAAAGATGCTCGTTACGCGCAGCAGGACGGAAAGACCCCGTGACCTTTACTACAGCTTGGTATTGGTGTTTGGTGTGGCTTGTGTAGGATAGGTGGGAGACTGTGAAGCATTCACGCTAGTGGGTGTGGAGTCGTTGTTGAAATACCACTCTGGTCACTCTGGATATCTAACTTCGGACCGTAATCCGGTTCAGGGACAGTGCCTGGTGGGTAGTTTAACTGGGGCGGTTGCCTCCCAAAAAGTAACGGAGGCGCCCAAAGGTTCCCTCAACCTGGTTGGCAATCAGGTGTCGAGTGTAAGTGCACAAGGGAGCTTGACTGTGAGACTGACAAGTCGAGCAGGGACGAAAGTCGGGACTAGTGATCCGGCAGTGGCTTGTGGAAGCGCTGTCGCTCAACGGATAAAAGGTACCTCGGGGATAACAGGCTGATCTTGCCCAAGAGTCCATATCGACGGCATGGTTTGGCACCTCGATGTCGGCTCGTCGCATCCTGGGGCTGGAGTAGGTCCCAAGGGTTGGGCTGTTCGCCCATTAAAGCGGTACGCGAGCTGGGTTTAGAACGTCGTGAGACAGTTCGGTCCCTATCCGCTGCGCGCGTAGGAAATTTGAGAGGATCTGACCCTAGTACGAGAGGACCGGGTTGGACGAACCTCTGGTGTGCCAGTTGTTCTGCCAAGAGCACCGCTGGTTAGCTACGTTCGGGATGGATAACCGCTGAAAGCATCTAAGCGGGAAGCCGGCCTCAAGATGAGATTTCCATACCTTCGGGTGAGAGGCTCCCAGCCAGACTACTGGGTTGATAGGCCAGATGTGGAAGCGCAGTAATGCGTGTAGCTGACTGGTACTAATAAGCCGATGACTTGATAAACACCCCCCATCCGTGGGTGGGTGGCATGAACTTGCTTGCGTCCACTGAGTGGTTCTCGATGTACGGTCGAGAACACACAACGATCACTCGTTGTGCTGATTGAAACATCAATAGTGTTTCGGCGGCCATAGCGAGAGGGAAACGCCTGGTCACATTCCGAACCCAGAAGCTAAGCCTCTCAGCGCCGATGGTACTGCAGGGGGGACCCTGTGGGAGAGTAGGACACCGCCGGACTTCTTTCGATCGAAAGGCCCACCCAACGCTGGGTGGGCCTTTCGTGGTTTCGGGGGAGAATGTACCCGAGGAAGGTCAACAGAGGAGCGACGATGGCAGACAACAACGGCCGAAACGACGACAGGCGCGACCAGCGTCCTCGCTCCGACTCCCGACCCCCGCGCCGTGATGGTCACGGGGAGAGTCGCTCCTTTGACCGTCCGCAGCGTGATGGTGAGCGTCGCTCGTACGACCGTCCGCAGCGTGATGGTGAGCGTCGTTCGTTCGATCGTCCTAACCGCGATGGTGAGCGTCGTTCGTTCGATCGTCCCAACCGCGATGGCGAGCGCCGCTCCTACGATCGTCCCAACCGTGACGGCGAGCGTCGCTCCTTCGATCGTCCTAACCGTGACGGCGAGCGCCGCTCGTACGACCGTCCGCAGCGTGATGGTGAGCGTCGTTCGTTCGATCGTCCCAACCGCGACGGCGAGCGCCGCTCCTACGATCGTCCCAACCGTGACGGCGAGCGCCGTTCGTTCGATCGCCCCAACCGTGACGGCGAGCGCCGCTCCTATGACCGTCCGCGGCGTGATGGTGAGCGTCGCTCCTACGACCGTCCGCAGCGTGATGGTGAGCGTCGTTCGTTCGATCGTCCCAACCGCGACGGTGAGCGCCGCTCCTATGACCGTCCGCAGCGTGATGGTGAGCGTCGCTCCTACGACCGTCCGCAGCGTGATGGTGAGCGTCGTTCGTTCGATCGTCCCAACCGCGACGGTGAGCGTCGCTCCTATGACCGGCCTAACCGTGATGGTGAGCGTCGCTCCTATGATCGTCCGCAGCGTGACGGGGAGCGCCGCTCGTTCGACCGTCCGCAGCGTGATGGTGAACGTCGCTCCTATGACCGTCCCAGCCGTGATGGCGAGCGCCGCTCTTACGATCGTCCGCAGCGTGACGGTGAGCGTCGCTCTTACGACCGTCCGCAGCGCGACGGGGAGCGCCGCTCCTACCACCGCAACGAAGACGAGCGGCGCCCGAGCCGCCCGACGCAGGATGACCGGGCGGACCGACCGCGCGATCCGGAGATTCCCGAGTCGGTCGACGCGCGGGATCTGCCGGCGGCCGCGCGCAACGAGCTCAAGACACTGAGCAAGGAGAATGCGGAAGGTGTCGCGCGTCACCTGGTGATGGCGGCGCGGCTGATCGAGGAGGATCCGGCACTCGCTCACGAGCATGCCCTCGCGGCATCGCGTCGAGCTGGTCGTATCGCGCTTGTTCGAGAGACCCTCGCCATCACCGCGTACGGCATGGGTGACTTTGCTCTCGCGTTGCGCGAGCTGCGCACATACCGCCGCATCTCGGGCAAGGAAGACCAGATTGCGCTGATCGTTGACAGCGAGCGTGGTCTCGGTCGCCCGGAGAAGGGACTGGAGGAGGGGCGGGCGGTTGATCGCGCGTCGCTGCCGACCGAGGTTCGGGTGCAGCTGGCCATCGCGATGTCCGGTGCTCGGCTCGATCTCGGTCAGACCGCTGCGGCGCTCGGCGAGCTCGATATCCCTGAACTGGACCCGGACCGCGCGTTCGAGTGGAGCCCGGCCCTGTTCGAGGCCCGTGCTGTTGTCCTGGAGGAGCTCGGCCTGGAAGACGAGGCGGCGCAGTGGCATCACCGCGCAGCTGTGGCTGAAGAGGCGCTCGCCGGCGGGATGAGCGACGAGTTCCTTGTCGTCGAGGACACGTTCGATGAGGACGCTTTCGAGGACGAAGACGAAGACGAAGGCGCCGGGTCTCGCCCGGGTGCTGACTCGACGGACCGTGCCGACGATGTCGATTCGGCTCTCGCGTCGGATGAGGCCGAGGACGTCGATGCGATCGGCGATGATGTTGCAGCAGCCGACGAGAGGGACACGGCAAGCGACACCACTCGTGGCACCGGTGACGCCGGCGCCGATGAGGCAGACGCCATCACGGCGGTGGATGCGGATGTGGCTGATGACGCGGACACGTCCCCGGAGAGCGACATCGACGCGATGCCGAGCGCACACGACTATTCGGTCGAAGACGAAGTCGCCGATCTGCTCGGTGAGAACGACACGGAATCGGAGAAGCCCGGCGCGGCGGCCGAAGTCAAGGCTGACGCTCCGTCTGTAGCTGAGAAAGCGAAGAAGCCCAAGGCGGACAAGAAGGCCAAGTCGGACAAGAAGAGCAAGGCTCCGAACGGCGACGACGCAGACCAGGCTCAGGCCGAGAAGAAGGCCAAGAAGGCCAAGAAGGCCAAGAAGGCTGCGGAGTCTGGCACGGCTGAGCCCGTCGAGAAGCCCAAGAAGGCACGCAAGAGCGAGGAGCAGGCTCCGGATGCAGTGGCGCCGAAGGCTCGCATCAAGGTCGTTGAGGACAAGCCCGCACGCAAGCGCGCGGCGAGGACCACGGACGACGCCACCGACGCGGGAGAGTGACTGTGGGTCTGTTCTCTCGTCGCTCTGGTTCGTCTGCTGCGTCGGCACCAACGCCGCTGGACGGTGTCGACACGATCCTCGCCGACCTCGACGGGGTCGTCTATGCCGGGGCTGGTGCTATTCCGTTCGCGGTCGAGAGCATCAATCGCGCTCGGGAGTCCGCCCGCGTCGGCTACATCACCAACAATGCATCGCGGACGGACCGAGCCGTTGCGGAGCATCTGAGCGAACTCGGTCTGCCGACCAAACCGGACGAGATCGTCACGAGTCCACAGGCCGCCATGCGCTTGCTCGCAACGCGAGTCGCGCCGGGGGCGACCATCCTCGTCGTTGGCGGCGACGGGCTGGTCGACGAGCTGCACAAGGCGGGCTTCGTCGTGACGCGCAGCGCTGACGACAGTCCCGCCGCGGTGGTCCAGGGATTCGCTCCGGAGGTGGACTGGAACCAGCTTGCGGAAGCTGCGTACGCTCTGCAGACACCCGAGGACGAGGGCGGGATTCCGTGGATCGCCACGAACACGGACTGGACCATTCCGAAGGAGCGCGGAATCGCGCCGGGAAACGGCACTCTGGTGTCCGCGGTGCACACGGCTGTCGGGCGTCTGTCGACGGTTGCTGGGAAGCCGGAGACGCCGATCTTCGAGGAGGCCATCGCGCGATTCTCCGCGAAGAAGGCGCTCTTCCTCGGCGACCGACTCGACACCGACATTCTCGGCGCCAATCGATCTGGAATCGCCTCGCTGCACGTGCTGACCGGGATCGATCGACCGAAGCATGTGCTGGCGGCGCCGCCGGACTCGCGTCCGGACTTCATCGTGGCCGATCTGCGGGGGCTGTTCGAGCCGTACCCGAAGACCGTGGTCGACGGTGAGCGGGTCACCGTGGCCGACGCGACGGTGCGAATCGACGGACCGGATATCGTCATCGAGCGGGCAGGCGACCAGCTGAACCTGTTGCGCGCGGGCGCTCAGGCGATCTGGCGCAGCGGACGCGCGATCTTCGGGTTCCGCGTTCCTGAGCAGCTGTACGCCGACCCCTTCGTGAGCCGGCGGTCCTAACTCACCGGCGGCGGGGTGCCTTGGCGGTGTTCGTGTCGTTGTTCCTGCGCCGCTCGTCTCTGGACGCAGAGCTCGAAGATACGCGGCCAGAGTCCGCATGGCGTTTCGTCTGTCGAGTGCCTGTGGCCGTGCTTCCCTTGGTCGTGCGGTCACGGCACGGCGTGCAAGGGGCTGGCGGGCACACGCTGTGGGTCGCGCATCGTCGGCTGGCCGCGGATCTCCGTGACCGTGTCGGGGGCGGCGCGTATTGTGGAGTCGTGACCGACTTCACCTCTGATCCGGGCCTCGTGAGCCGTCTGCGCGTCATCGAAGCGCAGCCGTTGGCTGCACGAGCGGAGGCGTATGCCGGGTTGCACGACGAGCTGACACGGCGCTTGGATTCCAGCGTTCCGCGGGCAGAGTCGGACTGATGACACGTCTGGATGCTGCGCTCACGACCCGCGGGCTTGCTCGTTCGCGGTCTCATGCGGCGCGTCTCATCGCCGACGGTCTGGTCACCGTCGACGGAACCCCCGTCGTGAAGGCCTCGGCGGCTGTGTCCGACGAGGCGGTACTCGAGGTAGCCGGTGCCGACCACTACGTCAGTCGCGCCGCGCACAAGCTGATCGCCGCCCTCGACGGTTTCGGGATCGATCCACGAGGCCGCGTCGCGCTCGATATGGGCGCCTCCACCGGAGGCTTCACCCAGGTGCTGCGCGAACGCGGTGCGGAGCCGGTGCTGGCCGTCGACGTCGGCCACGACCAGCTGGCTGCCGAGATCGCCTCCGACGCCGGGGTTCGCAGCGTCGAGGGATTCAACGTCCGCCACATGACCGCGGAGAATCTGGCCGGTGCCACCGGCGTCACGCTTCCTCCCCAGGTCGTGACAGGCGACCTCTCCTTCATCTCCCTCGAGCACGTGATTCCCGCCGTCGCGGCCGTCGCGGCGCGGGACGCGGACATCGTGCTGCTGGTCAAGCCGCAGTTCGAAGTAGGCCGCACCGCGGTGAAGGGCGGTCTCGTCACGAACCCGGGGCTGCGGGCTGACGCCATCTCCTCGGTGCTCTGGAGCGCCTGGGATTCCGGCCTCGGTACCCTCGGGATTCTCCCCAGCCCCATCCTCGGCACGCATGGCAACGCGGAGTTCCTGGTACATCTGCGACACGAGGGTGCCAACCCCACAGATTTCCGTGATCGAGTCCTGGAGGTGACCGGAGCATGACCGACGAACGATTCATCCTCGTCGTCGCGCACGCACGACGCGATGACACGGTTGCCGCGGCGATGCGCGTGATCGATTCGCTCACGGCGGCCGGCGCGATTCCGGTGATGTCTCCGGACGATCGCAACGACCTGGCCGACGCGATGCCCGATCCGAGCGTGCTTGATCGGGTCCGCATGCTCGGTGAGGAGCTCAGCACCGCCGATCTGGAACTGGCCATCGTCCTCGGCGGCGACGGCACGATTCTGCGTGCCGCGGAGCTGGTGCGGGGGAGCGCTGCTCCCGTGCTGGGAATCAACATGGGGCATGTCGGCTTCCTCGCGGAGAGCGAGCGAGACGACATGGATGAGGCCGTGCGTCGCGTGATCGCGCGGGACTACACCGTCGAAGAGCGCATGGCGGTGGACATCCGCGTGAAGAACGCGCAGGGCGACGTCGTTTACTCGACGTTTGCTCTGAACGACGCGTCGATTGAGAAGGGCAGCCGCGAACGCATGCTCGAGGTGGTCCTGGAGGTGGACGGACGTCCGCTCACCAGCTTCGGATGCGATGGCATGGTCGTATCGACCCCGACCGGCTCGACCGCCTATAACTTCTCTGCCGGCGGCCCGGTGATCTGGCCCACCGTCCAGGCGATCAGCGTGGTTCCCCTGTCGGCGCACGCGCTGTTTGCTCGTCCGATCGTGGTGGATCCGTCGTCCTCGGTCGCCATCGAGGTGATGAGTCGCACGAACGGCAGCGGCGTGCTCTGGGCCGACGGACGGCGCTCTCACGAGCTTCCGCCCGGTGCCCGCGTCGTCGTGCGCCGCTCGGCCGTTCCCGTTCGTCTCGCGCGACTGCACGAGGCCAAGTTCACCGACCGACTCGTACGCAAGTTCCGGCTGCCCGTTGACGGCTGGCGGGGGCCGGACCCGACGACCGATGTGCTGCCCATCCAGGGAGGATCCGCATGATCGAGGAGATGCGCATGCGCGACCTCGGAGTCATCTCCGAGGCGACCCTGCCGATCGGTCCCGGCTTCACGGCGATCACCGGTGAGACCGGCGCCGGAAAGACGATGGTGGTCACCGGACTCGGGCTGCTGCTCGGAGCCCGCGCTGATTCCGGTGCAGTGCGCGCGGGAGCCGACTCCGCGGTCGTCGCCGGAGTGTGGGTGGTGCCGGAGTCGGGCGCTGTCGCGGACCGCGTGGCCGAGGCCGGGGGAGAGGTCGAGGCGATCGGCGATGGAAACGCCGAGCTCTACGTCTCCCGCACGCTGACCGCCGAAGGGCGCAGCCGTGCGAGCGTCGGCGGTCGCAGCGCCCCAGCAGGCGTCCTGGCGGACCTCGCCGACGAGCTGGTGGTGGTGCACGGTCAGTCCGAACAGCTGCGGCTGCGATCCGCGGCTGCGCAGCGAGACGCGCTGGATCGGTTCGCCGGGGAACCGGTGGCGAAGGCGCTTGCCGCCTACCGACGCGTCTACGAGGAGTTCCTCGCGGCCGACGCCGAACTCACGGAGCTGACCACGCGACGTGACGAACGTCAGGCCGAAGCCGCCCAGTTGCGGGAGGCGATCGCTGCGATCGAGAGCATCGCCCCCGAACCCGGCGAGGATACCGAACTCGCGGCGAAGTCGGAGCGGCTGAGCAACGCCGAAGAGCTCCGCGTCGCCGCGAGTTCGGCTCGCGAGGCGCTCTCCAGCGAAGAAGACGCGCCGGACGTCTCCGGGCTCATCGCTGACGCGCGCCGTGCCTTGGAGCGGGCGACCGATCCGGTGCTTACCGCGCTGACCGAACAGCTCGCCGAGATCGGCTATCGGGCCGTCGATATCGCCGCCCAGCTGTCCGGCTACCTCGCCGATCTCGACGAGTCCGGCCCTCATGAACTCGCGGCGGTCGAGGAACGCCGCGCCTTGCTCGCAGGACTCGTACGTCAGCATGGGTCGCTGGGTGACGCCCTGGCGCTGCTGGAGACCGGCTCCGCGCGGCTCATGGAGCTCGATGATGACGGCGACCGCGTCGATCGGCTCGGTGCTCGCATCGAGGAGCTGCGCGCGGAACTGGATGCGGCTGCTGCCGAGCTCACGGCGCGCCGCACGGAGGCCGCGGTACGGCTGGGATCAGCCGTCACGGAGGAGCTTCACGCTCTCGCCATGCCGGATGCCACGCTGACCGTTGAGGTGGGCATCGGCAATCCGTCGCACTTCGGTCGGGATGACGTGGCGCTCCTGCTCGCCCCGCACCCCGGAGCCTCGCCGCGATCAGTCGCGAAGGGTGCGTCCGGAGGTGAACTCAGCCGGGTGATGCTGGCGATCGAGGTCGTCATCGCGGGGACCGATCCGGTGCCGACATTCGTGTTCGATGAGGTGGACGCCGGCATCGGCGGAGCGGCGGCCATCGAGGTCGGGCGCCGGCTGGCGACCTTGGCGCGCACCAGCCAGGTGATCGCGGTCACCCACCTCGCACAGGTGGCGGCGTTCGCGAATAACCACCTCAGCGTGGTCAAGAGCAACGATGGCTCGGTCACTGCGTCCAGCGTGCGACAGCTCACCGGCGAAGAGCGGGAGGCGGAGATGGCACGACTGCTGTCGGGGCTTGCCGACTCGGACGCGGCGCTGACACACGCGCGAGAGCTGCTGTCGCTCGCGGAGCCGCGCGGCTGACGACGAGAAGTCCCGCCTCACTTCGTCTCGTTCTCTGGTCGCTCAGCGAGACGAAGGGCGCTCCCAACCGGGGGCTTCGCTCGCCCCGCGCGCGGGGGTGTCAAAATTCCGTGACGTTTCGTGTAGTTGCGTGACGTCATGAGAACTTCCGTGGCGAGGTGTTGCGGGCGCATGTGACGGCGCGAGGCGGGGCCTGTTTCATGGACCCATGACCAAGATCTCCCTCGCCAAACGAGTCACCTCCATCCTCGGACTCGCGACGGCCGCTCTCATGGTGAGCGGACTCGTCGGCTGCTCGAGCGATGCCGGTGCCACGACCGATGGCTCCACCACCGCGGCCAAGCAGGACACCATCGTGCTGGGCGCTGACGACGGCAACGAGCCGCACTGGCAGATCCTGAAGGACAAGCTGGCCGACGAGGGCATCGACCTCGAGGTGAAGACGATCACCGATGGCGTGCAGCTCAACCAGGGCGTCAAGGACGGCTCGCTCGACATCAACCTGTTCCAGCACCTGATCTTCCTCGCCCAATTCAACGTCGACAACGACGCCGACCTGGTGCCCGTCGGTGCCACGGCCGTGTACCCGCTGGGTCTGTACTCCACGGAGTACGACGCCGTCGAGAAGCTGCCGGCTGACGCCGTCGTCGCCGTTCCGAACAACCCGACCAACCTCGCCCGCGCTCTCCTCAACCTGCAGACCGCTGGCCTGCTGACGCTCAAGGACGGCGGCAACGCGCTGTCGACGCCGGCGGACATCACCGACTCCAAGGTGAAGGTGACCCCGGTGGACGCGAACCAGACGGTCACGGCCCTCAAAGACGGCAGCGCCGTCGCCGCCGTCGTGAACAACGTGCAGGCGCAGCGCGGTGGCCTCACCGACAGCGACATCATCTTCAAGGAAGACATCAACGACCCGCAGCTCGCGCCCTACATCAACGCGTTCGTCACCCGCGCCGAGCTGGCTGACGACCCGCGCTGGGCCAAGCTGATCGAGGCGTACCACAGCCCTGAGGTGGAGGAGGCCGTGTCGAAGCTCAACGACGGCAACCTCGTCTTCAAGGCCGACTGGACCCAGGCGAAGCTCACGGAGGTGCTGACCGGACTCGAGTCGGACATCTCCGCGGCGAAGTAAGGCGGCCGGTGGCTCGCAGCAAGACCGCGTCCGCGGTGGAGGATTCCTCCACCGCGGACTTCGCGGTCGTTTTCGAGAATGTCGGCAAGGAGTTCCCGGCGCGACGCAGCCGCGGCGCGATCATCGCCGTGGACGGGGTGTCTCTGCGGGTGCCCACGGGACGCATCGTGGGCGTGATCGGATACTCCGGCGCGGGAAAGTCCACGCTGGTGCGCATGATCAACGGGCTGGAGAAGCCCACATCCGGAACCGTGTCGACCCTGGGCGTCGACGTGGGCGCAGCGGACGAGGCGGCGCTGCGCGCCCTGCGCGGCCGGATCGGCATGGTGTTCCAGCAGTTCAACCTGTTCTCCTCACGCACCGTGCGCGGCAACATCGCGTACCCGCTGAAGGTGGCCGGCTGGTCGAAAGAGAAGATCGCCGCACGGGTCGATGAACTCCTGGACTTCGTCGGCCTCGCCGACAAGGCGGATCAGTTCCCGCGCCGACTCTCGGGTGGACAGAAGCAGCGCGTGGGGATCGCCCGCGCACTTGCCACGAACCCCGACATCCTGCTCGCCGACGAGGCCACCAGTGCGCTCGATCCGCAGACCACCCGCGACATCCTGGACCTCCTGGCGCGTGCCAATCGCGAACTGGGCATCACGATCGTCGTGATCACCCACCAGATCAGCGTGGTGCACGAGCTCTGCGACGAGGTCATCGTGATGGAGCAGGGCCGCATCGTCGACGAGGGCGACACCTACCGGGTGTTCGCGCATCCGACGGCGTCCCTCACCTCCCGCTTCGTTTCGGATGCCACCCAGGGCGTCCCGCGGGGCGACGTTCTCGAAGCGCTGAGCCGTGGAGGTGGCGCGCTGCTGAGCGTGGACGTCAACGAGTTCACCAGCGAGGACGTGGAGACGGTCTTCACCCAGCACGGCGTGCGCGGCGTGGTCGTGTTCGGCGGCGTGACGGATGTTCGCGGCCGTCAGCTGGGAACGCTCACCTACCGCGTGAACGCGACCGAGGAGGTCGTCACCGCGGTGGCGGCGGATCTCGCCGCGCACACCCGGGTGGTGCGCCCCGATCAGCAGTACGACGCCTGGGCGGACGCCGGCACCGCAGAGGAGGCCGCCTCATGATCGCTCCCGCAGCCGATTGGGACGTCATCGGTCCCGTGCTCGGTCAATCGGTGGTCGAGACCGTCTGGATGACGGCCGTCACCCTGCTCATCGGCGGCGTGGCCGGCCTGGTGCTGGGCGCCGCCCTGTACGCCACGCGCCGCGGCAATCTGTTCGAGAACGCTGCCGTGTTCGGGGTGCTGAACGTGCTCGTGAACATCATCCGGCCGATCCCGTTCATCATCTTCCTCACCGCCGTCGGCCCGCTCACCAAGGTCGTGGCCGGCACGACCCTCGGCACCACGGCGGCGATCGTGCCGATGACGATCATGGCCACGGTCGTGATCGCACGTGTGGTGGAGCAGAACCTCGTGAGTGTCGACCCCGGCATCGTCGAGGCCGCACGGGCGTCCGGCGCGCGGCGCCTGGCCGTGCTGTTCGGCGTGGTGATCCCCGAGGCGCTCGCGCAGCTGGTGCTCGGGTACGTGTTCATGTTCGTCGCCGTGGTCGACATGTCGGCGATGGCCGGCTACATCGGCGGTGGCGGTCTCGGCAACTTTGCCATCATCTACGGCTACCAGCAGTTCGACCCTGCGGCTACGTGGGTCACCGTCGCGATCATCGTCGTGATCGTCCAGGTCGGCCAGCTGTTCGGCAACTGGTTGGCCGGACGCATCGTCCGACGCTGACTCGAGCGTGCCCCGGGAGGTCAGCCTCGCGGGGCACGCACCGAGTCTCGAACGATGAGCGGCATCGCGATGCGCTCGTGCGAGAGCTCCCGCTCTCCTAGCAGCATCTCCACGCCCCGTCGCGCCATCTCCTCATACGGCAGACGCGCGGTCGTCAAGCCCGGACGCTGAAACTCAGCCAGCTCTTCGTCGTCGAACGAGATCACCGAGATGTCGGCGCCGACCAGGAGCCCGCGCTCGCTCATCGCCTGATAGACGCCGAAGGCGACGTTGTCGTTTCCGGCGATGATCGCGGTGATGTCCGGATGGGCGACGAGGAGTTCGTGCGTCTTGTCGTAGCCGACGTCCGGTCGCCATCCGTCGACGTCGATGCGCACGATCTGTGCGGCGGACGAGTCCAAGACACTGTCCAGCCCCTCGAAGCGCTCGCCGATGGTGGCGGACAGGCGGAGGTCGCCGGCGATGTGGGGGAGCGGGCCGATGACACCGATCCTCCGGTGGCCTCGAGTGATCACGTGCTCCGCCACCTGCACACCGGCCGCCCGTTCGTCGGGCAGGATGTTCGGGTGATCGGTGCTTGACCTGCCGTTGACCACCACAACCGGAACGTCGTGCGGCACCTTCGGAACATCGATCTGCCGTGCCGCCATGAGTCCGATGAGCAGGCCGTCCACCCGGCGATCGGTCATCTGCTGGATGACCTGGGCGAGATCCTCCGTCCCCCCGGTCTCCGCGATGAGCACCGTCTGATCGCGCTCCTTCGCCGCGGCCAGCACGCCGCGGATCATTCCCGATGCGTATCGGGTGATGGTGACCTGATCGGAGATGAACCCGAGAGTGCGAGTCTTGCCCAGCCGCAGGCTCTGCGCGGCGGGATTGGGACGATAGCCGAGTTCGGCGGCGGCAGCGCGCACCTTTTCGGCAGCCTCGGCCGAGAGCCGTGTGCCGGGCCGGTCGTTGAGGATCATGCTCACGGCCGCCTTCGACATGCCGGAACGCGCTGCGACATCGGCGAGCGTGGGGCGGCGAGCGGGAGGCTGCTCGGTCATGGCGCTCCCCTCGGCTCGTGCGACACGGTCTTCCTCCCACGATAGCGACACCCGCCGGATCGATCGGGCGACACGATGCTGAATTAATTCAGCAATTCAGTTGCGTCGCGGAGCGAGATGTTGTTAGCATCGCGTGCTGAATCAATTCAGCATCGCCGGTTTTGGGCGATCACTCACTTCAGCACGAGGAGACACGACGACGTGGTTGACATCTCACGCAGGGCGATGCTCGGCGTTCTGGGGCTGGGACTGGTGGGCACGGCGATCTCCTGGCCGCGCCTGACGGGCCTGGACATCCCGGGGCGCGGCGACGACGCGCTCACGGTGGCGCTGCTCGGCACCGCCCAGGACGCGGCCGCTCGCCAGAGCCTCGTCGAAGGCTTCCAGCGCAAGCACCCCGACATCCCGGTCCGCATCGTCGCGATCCAGGGGACCGACTGGGGCGATTATTTCGCCAAGATCCTCACGATGGTCGCGGCCGGCACGTCACCCGATGTGGTGACCGTGGCCACGGAGGGCGCGCAGCTGTTCGCCTCGCGTATGGCGCACCCGCTCGATGACTACGTGCGTCGCGACGCGAGCGAGATGCAGGAGTACTTCGACGACGTTCACCCGTCGCTCATCGAGGCGTTCCTGTACCGTGGCAGCCTCTTCCAGCTGCCCGACAACTTCAACGCCGCGAACGTGTACTACAGCACGAAGGCGTTGCAGCGCGCCGGTCTCGAGCGTCCGGCGGACGACTGGAGCGTGGACGATTTCTTCACCGTGGCGCGCGCGATGCGTGAATCGGGTCAGGGATCCTTCCTGCCGTACTTCTGGAACAACCGCCTCTGGGGCGGTGTGGTGCCGTGGCTCTACATCAACGAGACGAGCATCGTCACCGAGGAGAAGGCGCCGGGCGGGGAGTGGTTCTGGAAACAGTTCTACCCGAGCGAAGCGCCGCGTGGCGGCGGCTACCTGTGGGAGAACGCCGACGCGCTGAACGACCGCACTGTCGAGAGCTTCGAGGTGCTGCAGCGGATGGTGTCGGAAGGGCTCGCGGCGAACCCCGCCCAGGGCGGTGGCAACGAACTGGTCTCGCTGTTCTCCACCGGCGCGGTCGGCATGACTCCCGCCGGCGGCTTCTGGGTCAAGGGCCTCAAGGAAGCGGGCTTCGCCAACGACGACTACGACGTGTCCTTCTTCCCCCGCATGCGCGGCCAGCGACACCAGTTCGGCGCCGCGGGTTACGCGATCATGGAGACCTCGCGCCGCAAGGACGAGGCCTGGGAGTGGCTCAAGTACTGCGTCTCGGTGGAGGGGATGACCATCGCGCATCCGCAGCCCGATTCGTCCCTGACGCGCCGGTCGCTGAACGACGCGCTCTACGGTGCCGGCACCGGCCCCGCGCACTGGAAGGTGTTCTACGACACGCTCGACCACTTCCCGACGACCGGTCCGATCCCGGCACCGCCGCAGCAGGCCGCCGTCGAGCAGGCCCTCATCAAGAACGTCGTCGCGACCATCACGAACGGCACCTCCGGTGTGCGTCGCGGGCTCTCGACCATGCAACGTGACCTCGAACTCGCCCTGAAGGGACGCTGATGTCCACCACTGTCTCCACCGCGACCTCCACCATCGCCGCCGGCTCCGTGCGCCCCGCGGGCACGCAGCGGCGGGGAACGCGATCGCTGATCGCCGTGTTCCTGGCTCCCACAGTGATCGGGCTCGGGCTGTTCAGCTTCCTGCCGATCCTCGCCTCCGTCGTGCTCGCGTTCTTCCGTTGGGACATCATCACCGCGCCCGAGTTCGTCGGCATCGACAACTTCGTGAACGCGGCGACGAACCCGACCATTCGCGTGTCGTTCCTCAACACGATCGGATTCGTCGTCGTGGCGGTGGCGCTGCAGCTCGCCGTGGCGCTGCTGCTCGCCGTGCTGGTGCAGGCCCGCATGCCCCGATGGCTCAGCACGTTCTTCCGCTCGACGCTGTTCTTCCCGCTGATCCTCTCGGCCGCGTCCGTCTCGCTGGTGATGTCGTACCTGTTCAACCAGGAGTTCGGCCTCGTCAACCAGGTGCTCGGACTGTTCGGCGTCGGCAAGGTGGGATGGCTGACCACGGGTCTCGGCGCCAAGACCGTGGTGCTGCTCGTGTACGTGTGGCAGAACTTCGGGTTCACGTTCCTGCTGTTCCTCGGCGGGCTCGCCGCCGTCCCGCGCGAGGTGTACGAGGCCTCCTCGATCGACGGCGCACGCGGCTGGTCGCAGTTCCGCCACATCACGCTCCCGCTGATCAGTCCCACGATGCTGGTGGCCACGGTGATGGCGATCATCAACGCTCTGCAGATCTTCGATCAGCCATACGTGCTGGTGCGCGGCGGCCCCGGCGATGAGACGCGCACCGCGGTCATGGTGATCTACGAGTCCGCCTTCCGACAACTCGATTTCGGCGGGGCATCCGCGATCGGCATCGCTCTGACGCTGCTGATCATGCTCGTCACGGGCATCCAGTTCCAGCTCAGCAAGCGTTTCGTCTTCTACGGATGAGGTCGACCATGTCCACTCCCGCACTCCGCTCCCGGGCGATCCTCCCCGCCCTCGGCCGCGTCGGCACCTTCGTCGTCCTGATCGTGGCGGCGGCTCTGACCCTCGCTCCCGTCGTCTGGACGCTGATCACGGCTCTCACGCCGACCGACGCCGTCACGCACACCACGTCCTTCGGACTCGCCGCCTTCGGCGACGTCTTCACCAAGATCCCGGTCTGGCTCTACGTCTGGAACAGCGCGCTGGTCACCGGACTGATCGCCGCGGGGCAGATGATCAGCGCGGCGATGGCCGGCTACGTCTTCGCCCGCTACGAGTTCCGCGGCAAGAAGGTGCTGTTCGGCATGATCCTCGCGACGATGATGGTGCCGCTCCAGGTGATCATCGTCCCGGTCTTCATGCTGGTACGCGGGATGGGTCTCGCGGACACGCTGCTGGCGCTCATCATCCCGGCGCTGCCCACCGCGTTCGGAACGTTCCTGATGCGTCAGTACTTCCTGGGACTGCCGGACGAGCTGGGGGAGGCCGCGGAACTGGATGGCGCCGGCCCCTGGCGGACGTTCTTCCGGATCTATCTCCCGCTGTCCACGCCGGGACTCGCGATCGTCGGCATCCTCGCCTTCAACTACCACTGGAACGAGTTCTTCCGACCCCTGATCATGACCATCAGCGAGCAGAACTTCACCCTGCCGCTGGGTCTTGTCACCCTGCAGGGCAACCTCGGCACCGGAAGCGTGTCCACGGTTCTCGCCGGTGTGGTGATCTCGATGATCCCGGCCCTGATCGTGTTCGTCTTCGGCCAGAAGCCGCTGCGCGAGGGTCTCACCGCCGGTGCCGGCAAGTGACCTCCGCTGACCGAGACGATGTTCCCCCGTTACGAGAGACGATGACCCCCGAAACCTGCTCGATGCACTTCCGCCCGGCCCGCAACTGGATGAACGACCCCAATGGGCTGATCCGGCACCGCGATCGGTATCACCTCTTCTATCAGTACAACCCACACGGGCCGACGCACGGCTTCATGAGCTGGGGGCACGCATCCAGCACGGATCTCGTGACCTGGCAGGAGCATCCGGTGGCGATCGGATACACGCCGACGGATGAGATCTTCTCCGGGTCGGCCGTATTCGACGCGCAGAACACCAGCGGGCTGGGATCGGACGGCGTGGCCCCGCTGGTCGCGATCTACACGCTAGCGGGGGAGCGGCAGACGCAGGGCATCGCCTCCAGCCTCGACGGCGGGCTCACGTGGACGCCGTATCCGGGAAATCCGGTGCTGGATCGGAAGTCCGCGCACTTCCGGGACCCGAAGGTGTTCCGCTACGCGGGAATCGAGGGTGAGTACTGGGTGATGGTGGCCGTCGAGGCCGTCGAACGCCGAGTGGTGCTGTACCGGTCGGACGATCTGATCACGTGGGCCTACCTGTCTGACTACGGCCCGCGCGGTGCCACGGAAGGCGTCTGGGAGTGCCCCGACCTGTTCCCGCTGGCCATCGACGGGGATCCCGACGATGTGCGGTGGGTGCTGTTGATCAGCATCAATCCCGGCGGGATCGCCGGCGGGTCGGGGACGCAGTACGTCATCGGACGATTCGACGGCGTGCGCTTCGTCGCCGACGAGGCACCCCCGCGGCGCGAGGCGGGCGCGATGGCTTCTCGGACCGAGCTCGCCGAACTCGACTGGCTGGATCACGGCCGGGACTGCTACGCGGGCGTGACGTTCGCCGGGCTGCCTGACGACGAACGGACCCTCATCGCCTGGATGAGCAACTGGGACTACGCCGGCGCGCTGCCCGTGGACGACGATGCGCCGCGACGCGGGGCCATGACACTCGCGCGTCGGCTCTCGCTGGTGCGTCTGGGCGGCCGTGTGCTGCTGCGGCAGCGGGTCGTCGCGCCTGCCGTGAATGCCGGGGAGACGTTCGTCGACACGACGGTTGCCGCTGACGAGCCGCTGCGGACCGAGCTACCGGTGCGCTGCCGGGTGGAAGTGGTGGCCGACATCGCGCCGGGCGCGAGTCTGCACCTGAACCTCGGCGGCTCGGCCGTGGTCGAGGTGGACGCGACGACCGTGCGCCTGGACCGTCGTCCCGGTGCCGCCGAGATGCCGGCCGGTTTCGCGAGTGTCGAATCGGTCGCCCTCGCGACGGACGGTGTCGTGAGCCTGGAGCTCTGGCTCGACCACGATTCCGTGGAGCTGTTCGCGGACGACGGGACCCGCGTGATCACGGATCTGCTCGCCGAACGAGGAGCTGCGCTGGTCGTGTCCGCGCAGGGCGGCGATGTCCTGCTGCGCCGACTGGCGATCGATCCGGTGCGAGTCGACACGCGTGCACGCGACACAGCGGTAACGTCGGTGATCGGCGCATGATCGCTCCTGCCCGGGAGGCGCGCGCCGATTCGTCCACCGACCGATCGCCCGCTCGTCGATCGCCCATTGACAGGAAGCAGCCATGACCTCGGACACCTCTGTCACCGCCGGCCCCGACGCCCAGCCGGCGATCGCCGTGATCGGCGAAGCGCTCGTCGACATCGTCGCGGGCGTCGCGCACCCGGGTGGTTCGCCGATGAACGTGGCCGTCGGACTGGCTCGGCTGGGGGAGCCGACCGTCCTACACACCGTGATCGGCGCCGATGAGCATGGCGACCTGATTCGCGCGCACCTTGTCGCGGCCGGCGTCGCGCTCGGGCCGGATTCCGTGGGCGACTCACGCACCTGGTCGGCACGGGCGACCCTCGACGACGCCGGGAGCGCCACCTATGACTTCGACCTCGACGGGCGCATCCCGGTGCCCGCGCTGCACGGGCTGCGGCTCGTGCACACCGGATCGATCGGCGCGCTGCGCGACGGCGAGGCCACCGCGGTGCGCGCGGCGTACGTCGCGGCCGACAGCGACACGATGCTGAGCTTCGACCCGAACATCCGAGCCGCGGTGATGGGGGAGGGTGCTCGAGAGCGGACGTTCGCCCTCGCCGCATCCTGCCACGTGGTGAAGCTCAGCGACGAGGACGCGGAGTGGCTGCGCCCCGACACTCCGCTCGAGGACGTGCTCGCCGAATTCGCCGCCGCGGGCGTGCGCTTCGTGGTGATCACTCGCGGTGCTGACGGATGCATCGC
The DNA here is from genome assembly GCF_050990725.1 of Microbacterium gorillae. GTDB lineage: Bacteria > Actinomycetota > Actinomycetes > Actinomycetales > Microbacteriaceae > Microbacterium > Microbacterium gorillae_A. The sequence continues at coordinate 3,048,840 of NZ_CP158844.1, read as the reverse complement.
CCTCGTGGACGGGGTCGTGCACCACCGTGCGGCGCGCGCGACCACGGTTGCCGACACGATTGGCGCCGGCGATGCGTTCATGTCGGGATTGCTCTTCGGACTCCTGCGGGACGGCACGGATCGCGCGCTCGTGACCGGTGCGCCGATCACGAGCAATGCGGTGATCGGCGCCCTCGACAGCGCCCTCGCCTCAGCTGCAGTCACGGTTTCGCGCACCGGCGCGAACCCGCCCACGGCCGCGGAACTCACCGCCGCGCTCGCCGCCGAAAGCTGAGCCGCGAATCGGATTCTCAGCCGAAAGGTCGAAACCGCTGATAGGGTGGAAGTCCGTGACGGATAACAACGCGGCGAACTCTTCCTCCCCGGCGACCTCCTCTGAGAAGGTCACCAAACACATCTTCGTGACCGGGGGCGTCGTCTCCAGTCTCGGCAAGGGCCTTACAGCCGCCAGCCTCGGCAACCTCCTCACGGCGCGTGGACTGCACGTCGTGATGCAGAAGCTCGATCCCTACCTGAACGTCGACCCGGGAACGATGAACCCGTTCCAGCACGGCGAGGTGTTCGTGACGGATGACGGCGCCGAGACCGACCTCGACATCGGCCACTACGAACGCTTCCTCGACATCGAGCTGAGCCAGGCCGCCAACGTCACCACCGGTCAGATCTACTCGCAGGTCATCGCCAAGGAGCGTCGCGGCGAGTACCTCGGCGACACCGTGCAGGTCATCCCGCACATCACCGACGAGATCAAGCGCCGCATGCGCCTGCAGGCCTCGAACGACCCGCAGCCCGACGTCATCATCACCGAGATCGGTGGCACGGTGGGCGACATCGAGTCGCAGCCGTTCATCGAGTCGGCCCGCCAGATCCGTCACGAACTGGGCCGCAAGAACGTGTTCTTCGTGCATGTGTCGCTGGTGCCCTTCATGGGCGCATCGGGTGAGCAGAAGACGAAGCCCACGCAGCACTCCGTCGCCGCTCTCCGCTCCATCGGCATCCAGCCGGACGCCCTGGTGCTGCGCTCGGATCGGCCCGTCACGGAGTCCAACAAGCGCAAGATCGCGCTCATGTGCGACGTCGACGAGGACGCGGTGGTGAACGCCACCGACGTGCCGAGCATCTACGACATCCCCACCATGCTCAATGAGCAGGGTCTCGACCAGTACATCGTCGATGCCTTCGGTTTGCAGGATCGTGCCACCGATGTGGACTGGACTCGCTGGAACAAGGTGCTCGGCGCGGTGCACAACCCCAAGCACGAGGTCACGATCGGCCTGGTGGGCAAGTACATCGATCTGCCCGACGCATACCTGTCCGTGACCGAAGCGCTCCGCGCCGGTGGGTTCGCGCAGGAGACCCACGTCAAGATCGAGTGGATCGCCTCGGACACCTGCACCACGCCCGAGGGCGCGGCGAAAGCGCTCGCGCACCTCGACGGTGTGGTCGTGCCCGGTGGGTTCGGCATCCGCGGCATCGAGGGCAAGCTCGGTGCGCTCCGGTTCACACGCGAGCAGGGCATCCCCACGCTCGGCATCTGCCTGGGCCTGCAGTGCATGGTGATCGAGTACGCCCGTAACCAGGCGGGCATCGAGGGTGCCTCCTCCACAGAGTTCGACCCCGACACCGCGGCACCGGTGATCGCCACGATGGAAGAGCAGGTCGACATCATCGCGGCCGGCGACCTCGGCGGAACGATGCGTCTGGGCCTGTACCCCGCCGCCCTCGCGGAGGGATCCATCGCGGCAGAGGTCTACGGCAGCACCACGGCGCAGGAGCGTCACCGTCACCGCTACGAGGTCAACAACTCCTACCGCGACCAGCTGTCCGAGGCGGGGCTCGTGTTCTCCGGACTCAACCCGGAACTCGACCTGGTGGAGTTCGTCGAGCTTCCCCGCGAGGTGCACCCGTACTACATCGCCACCCAGGCGCACCCGGAACTGCGCTCGCGCCCCACGGACGCCCACCCGCTGTTCCGCGGCCTGATCGGCGCAGCGCTGGAGCGTCACCACAGCTCGGAGCTGTTCGCCGTCGAGAATGGCGAGTGACGGCGATCACCGCATGACTGCGGCCGGGCCCCACGGCCCGGCCGCAGTCCGTTACCGCTCGAAAGGGAACCCATGACGCACATCGACGCGCCGACCGGCGGATCGGCCACCCACCTGCTGCGCGACGAGCCCGTTGCCCTGGGCGACGGGATCGAGCGGCGCACCGCCTTCCACGGGCGGGTCTGGGACGTGGTGACGGAGACCTTCGCGTACGGCGATGAGACGCTGACCCGCGACTTCGTGCACCACCCGGGAGCGGCCGCCGTGGTGGCGCTCGATGACGCGGATCGAATGATCCTCATCCAGCAGTACCGCCACCCGATCCGCTCGCGCGACTGGGAGATCCCGGCCGGGCTCCTCGACGTTCCGGGGGAGGACACCCAGGTCGCTGCCGCACGCGAGCTCGCCGAAGAGGCCGACCTGCAGGCCGATCGGTGGCAGCTGCTCGGATCGATCCACACCACCCCGGGCGGCAACGACGAGATCATCCACATCTACCTGGCGCGCGGTCTCTCCAGCGTGCGTACCGATTTCGTCCGCGAGGGCGAGGAGGCCGATATGCGTCGCGAGTGGGTGGCGCTGAGCGACGTGGTGGACGGCGTGCTGGCCGGACGATTCCAGAACGGGATCCTCGCGTTCGGCGCGCTCGCGGCCGCCGAGGTCCTGCGTCGCGGCGACGCCTGAGCCATGCGCATCGAGCGCGCGGTCGACCAGTACCTGCGCCACGTCACGATCGAACGGGGACTTGCCGAGCACACGGTGGCCGCGTACCGACGTGACCTCACCGCCTATGCCCAGTGGCTCACCGACGCCGGAGTGGACGATACCGCGAGCATCACACCGGTGATCGTCGCGGAGTTCGCCGCGCAGCGCGCCAGTCTGGATCCACCGCCCGCGGCCACGAGCCTGGCCCGCATGCAGTCCTCGGTGCGCGGGTTGCATCGTTTCCTGGTGCGCGAAGGAATCGACACCGATGACCCCACCGGTCGGCTCCGCCCGCCCAAGCCCCCGCGACGACTCCCGAAAGCCCTCACGATCGCCCAGGTCGAGTCGCTGCTGAACGCCCCGCCGTCGGATGATCCGATTGGCCTCCGCGATCGTGCCCTGTTGGAACTCATGTACGCCACCGGTGCGCGTGTATCGGAGGCGATCGGACTCGACGTCGACGATCTCGCACACGGCGATGTGATCCGGCTCCGCGGCAAGGGGTCGAAGGAGCGCATCGTGCCGGTGGGATCGTACGCGCGCGCGGCCGTCGACGCGTACCTCACCCGCGTGCGTCCGGCGCTGGCCGCGCGAGGGACGGCCACGCCGAAGCTGTTCCTCGGCGCCCGGGGGGCGCCGCTGTCGCGGCAGAGTGCGTGGCTGGTGATCCAGTCCGCCGCCGAACGCGCGCAGCTGAGCGCCCACGTCTCACCCCACACGCTGCGCCACTCCTTCGCCACTCATCTGCTGCAGGGCGGCGCCGACGTCCGCGTCGTGCAGGAGCTGCTGGGTCACGCATCGGTCACGACGACCCAGATCTACACGCACGTGTCGGTCGATGCCCTCCGCGACGTGTACACGCTCGCCCATCCGCGCGCCCGCTGAGCTGACGACGTGGCTCCGTAGCGGTTCTGAGGTGCGATCCTCCTCCCGCGACGTTTCGGGCGTGTGAAAAGTTCTATCGGTCTGAAGTCAGGCCATTGACATTCAGCGCTCGCGGGCACGACAATCGCTCAACTGTTTCTTTCTGTGAATCCGATGGGAAGTGCAATGAGCGAAGAATCGTCAAGAACTCCGGTGACTCACGTCGACGATGACGCGGCGGCTCTCGCCGAACTCGGCTACAAACAAGAGCTCCACCGGGGAATGTCCGGCTTCTCCAATTTCGCGGTGTCGTTCTCGATCATCTCGATCCTCGCGGGGTGCATCACCTCGTTCAACATCGCACTGAAGTCGGGTGGACCCACGGCCATCACGATCGGATGGCCGCTGGTCGGCATCTTCGTGCTGTGCGTCGCCCTCGCGATGGCAGAGGTCTGTTCCAAGTACCCGACCGCCGGTGGCCTCTACTTCTGGGCCGGACGTCTCGCGAAGAAGAACAAGCGCCAGTGGGCCTGGTTCGTCGGCTGGTTCAACTTCCTCGGCGAAGTGGCCGTGACCGCGGCCATCGACTATGGCGCGGCAGCCACCATGATGGCGTTCGCGAACCTCATGTGGGGGGTCGAGGTGACCACCCTCAACACGTTCGGACTCTTCGTCGTGCTCATCGTGATCCACGGCCTGCTGAACACCTTCGGGGTGAATCTCGTCAGCCTGCTCTCGACAGTGTCGGCCTGGTGGCACATCGTGGGCGTCGTGATCATCGTCGCCGTGCTCTGGATCATGCCGGCCCAGCACCAGGACGTGGCGTGGACGTTCACCACCTGGCACAACGAGACCGGCTGGACCTTCGGGCCGTACGTCTTCCTCATGGGCCTGCTGATGGCCCAGTACACCTACACCGGATACGACGCCTCGGCGCACGTGGCCGAGGAGACCAAGAACGCCTCCATCGCCGCTCCCCGCGGCATCGTGATGAGCGTGCTGATCTCGATCATCGGCGGCTGGATCCTGCTGTACACGATCGTCGCGGCGATCCCGGACGGCAGCGAAGAGGGCCTCGCGGGGATCGTCGGCACCGCGCTCGGCTCCGGCCCCGCGCAGATCTTCATCGACGCCCTCGAGAACCCGGATGTCGCGAAGTTCCTGCTGTTCATCGTGTGCGGCGCCCAGTTCTTCTGCGGCATGGCATCGGTGACGGCGAACTCGCGCATGAGCTACGCGTTCTCGCGCGACAACGCGATCCCGGGCTCGCGCATCTGGGCGCAGGTCAACAAGCGCACCGGAACCCCGACGAACTCCATCTGGCTGTGCGTCGTGCTGTCGGTGATCCTCACGATTCCCGCGCTGTTCAACTACACGGCCTACGCCGCCGTGACATCGGTCGCGGTGATCGGTCTCTACATCGCGTACGTCACGCCGGTGCTGCTGCGCCGCCTGGACTCCGCGTGGAAGCCCGGGCCGTGGAACCTCGGCCGGTGGAGCGCCGTGATCGGATGGATCGCGGTGGTGTGGGTCGTCTTCATCGTGATCCTGTTCGTGCTGCCTCCGGTGGCCGAAATCACGATCGACACGTTCAACTACGCGCCGGTCGCGGTGGCGGTGGTGGCGATCCTCGCGATCGTCCTCTGGTTCGCTTACGGCAAGCGCACTTTCATGTCCCACGACGAGGCCCCGCACCTGACCAAGGACGCCGGCCTGCTGCTGGAGGAGTGAGAGCGTGAACACCAGAACGGAGGATCCCTCGCCGCTCATCGATCTCGTGCTGCGCCCGGTGCGCTCGCAGATGACCTTCGAATCGTGCGTCGAACAGCTCGGATCCGCGATCCAGCTGGGGATCCTCCGTCCCGGTGATCGGCTGCCGTCCGAGCGTGACCTGGCCGCGCGGCTCGATGTGTCTCGCGCCACGCTGCGCGAAGCGATCAGTGCGCTGCGGGCCGCGGGACTCGTCACCACCAGCCGTGGACGCGGCGGAGGAACGGTCGTGGAGAGCCGCCCCGACCCGGCGGCACCGGACGCACTCAGCCGTGCGCAGCTGGAAGCCGAACTCACCGACGTGACCGTGCTGCGTGGCGTCGTCGAGCCCGGTGCGGCCGCCGCGGCAGCCTCCAGGGATCTGTCGGCGCCGGAACGGGAGCTGTTGCTGCGGAGCCTCGCCGACGTGGAGCAGACGCACGAACCCGCCGACTACCGACAGGCGGATGCCCGGCTGCACCTCGCGATCGCCGCGGCCTCCGGCTCTCCCACCCTCGCCGCCTCCTGCGGCGAGACCCTGATCCGCGTGCACCGGCTGCTCGCGCGGATTCCGTTCCTGCAGCCGAACATCCACCACTCCGACGAGCAGCATCGCGGTGTGGTTCAGGCGATCCTGGACCGCGATCCCGATGCGGCCAGTGCCGTGATGCGCGAGCACTGCGACGCGACCGCCGCGCTGCTGCGCGGTCTCGTCACCTGATCCCTCGTCCCCTGAACACCCCTCACATCACTCAAGATCCGAGGTCTTCTTCATGACAACCGCAACCCGCAACGACCGAATGCTCACTGCCGAGCAGCTCCGATCCGCCATCACCGCCGGCGATATCGACACGGTCCTGCTCGCCTTCACCGACATGCAGGGCCGCCTGCAGGGCAAGTTCATCCACGGCGAGTTCTTCATCGACAGCGTGCTCGGGCATGGAACGGAGGGCTGCAACTACCTGCTCACCGTGGACGTGGAGATGAACACCGTCGACGGGTACGAGCTGACCAGCTGGGAGAAGGGGTACGGCGACATGATGTTCGTGCTGGACCTCGATACGATCCGGCTGCTGCCCAACCGCGCGGGCACGGCGATGATCCAGTGCGATCTCACCCTCGCTGACGGCACCCCCGTCGAGGTGTCGCCGCGTCAGATCCTGCGCCGCCAGATCGAGCGCGCGGCCGAGCTGGGTTTCACCGCATTCGCGGGCACGGAGCTGGAGTTCGTGATGTTCCAGACATCGTTCGAACAGGGCTGGAACAACGGCTACCGCGATCTCGTGCCGATGAACCAGTACAACGTGGACTACTCGGTGCTGGGGTCGCTGCTCGTGGAGCCACTGTTGCGCGAGATCCGTCGGGTCAGCTATGCCGCGGGCATGACGGTGGAATCGGCGAAGGGGGAGTGCAACCTCGGTCAGCACGAGATCGCCTTCAAGTACGCCGAGGTCATGACCACCGCTGACAACCACTCCGTCTACAAGACCATCGCGAAGGACGTCGTGCGTTCTGCGGGCGGGTCCATCACCTTCATGGCGAAGCCCAACCAGCGCGAGGGCAACTCCTGCCACATCCACATGTCGCTGCGTGGGAAGGACGATGGCGCCCTGGTGTTCTGGGACGCTGAGAACCACACGCGTACGAAGGTGTACGACCACTTCATCGCGGGAGTCCTTGCCACCATGCGGGAGTTCACGCTGCTGTACGCGCCGAACATCAACTCCTACAAGCGCTTCGCTCTCGGATCCTTCGCGCCGACGGCCATCGCCTGGGGCATGGACAATCGCACGTGTGCGGTTCGGTTGGTCGGCGAAGGGGCGAGTGCACGGATGGAGAACCGGCTCCCGGGTGGAGACGTGAACCCCTACCTCGCGCTCGCCGCGATGCTGGCGGGCGGCCTGCACGGCATCGAGCACGAGCTGGAACTCGAACCGGAACTGGTCGGCAACGCCTACTCATCCGACGCGCCGGTCGTGCCGAAGACGCTGGCCGAAGCGCGACAGGAGTGGGCTGGTTCCGCGCTCGCCGTCGACGCGTTCGGCGAGGAGGTCGTCCGTCACTACACGAATTACGCTGACGTGGAGATCGCCGCCTTCGATGCGGCGGTCACCGACTGGGAACTCCGCCGCGGCTTCGAAAGGCTCTGATTCATGCGCATCCCCGCATCCCCCTTCCACGGCGGCGGCGAGTCCGTCGTGATCAATCCCGCGACGGGGCAGTCGATCGGCGCGGTCGGCCTGGCCGACCTCGCGGAGACCGACGCGGCCATCGAACGCGCGCACGCCGCATTCCCGGCCTGGCGTGCGGTCGCCCCGGGCGAGAGAGCGCGCCTGCTGCGTGAGTTCGCGGCAGCGATCGACGCGCACGTCGACGAACTCGCGGCGCTCGAAGTCGCGAACTCGGGCCACACCATCGGCAACGCCGTCTGGGAGGCGGAGAACGTCCGCAACGTCCTGACGTATTACTCCGCAGCCCCCGAGCGTCACTTCGGCCTCCAGATCCCGGTGCCGGGTGGCGTCGATGTCACCTTCCACGAACCGCTCGGTGTGGTGGGCGTGATCGTCCCCTGGAACTTCCCGATGCCGATCGCCGGGTGGGGCTTCGCGCCCGCGCTCGCGGCCGGCAACACCGTGGTGCTGAAGCCGGCGGAACTTACCCCGTTGACGGCGATGCGCATCGGCGAGCTGGCGCGCGATGCCGGCCTCCCCGAGGGCGTCTTCACGGTGATCCCCGGAAAGGGACGCGTGGTGGGCGAGCGGTTCGTGACGAATCCGCTGGTGCGCAAGGTCTGCTTCACCGGATCCACGGACGTCGGAAAGGGCATCATGCGCGGCTGTGCCGACCAGGTGAAGCGCGTCACGCTGGAGCTCGGCGGCAAGAGCGCGAACATCGTCTTCGAGGACGCCGATCTGGAGCTCGCGGCCGCCACCGCACCGGGCAGCGCGTTCGACAATGCCGGGCAGGACTGCTGTGCTCGTTCGCGGATCCTCGTGCAGGAGAGCGTGTACGAGCGGTTCCTGGAGCTGCTGCGTCCGGCCGTGGCCGACTTCCGGGTGACGGATCCGAGTGACGATGCCGCGCAGATGGGGCCGCTCATCTCGGCGCACCAGAAGGCGAGCGTCGAGGCCTATCTGGCCGACGCCGATGTCGCCTTCTCCGGGCAGGCCGGCACCGGCGGCGACGGCTTCTGGGTGGCGCCCAGCGTGGTGCTGCCGCGGACGCTGACGGATCCGGTGTGGACGCAGGAGATCTTCGGACCCGTCGTGGCCGTCATGCCGTTCCGCGATGAGGCCGACGCGATCGCCAAGGCGAACGACACCGAGTACGGCCTCAGCGGGTCGATCTTCACCCGCGATCTCGGCCGCGGGCTGCGCATGGCGCGCGCGGTGGACTCTGGAAACCTCTCGATCAACTCGCACTCGTCGGTGCGGTACTGGACGCCGTTCGGCGGATTCAAGCAGTCGGGACTCGGGCGTGAGCTCGGACCCGACGCGCCCAACTCGTTCAGCGAGGTGAAGAACGTCTTCATCTCCACCGAATCCTGACGATTCACACTCTCGCAACACGAAAGGCAACACACATGGGAAAGCTCGACGGGAAGGTCGCCGTCATCACCGGCGGTGCCAGCGGAATCGGCCTCGCCACGGCACGGAAGTTCGCCGCTGAAGGGGCGACCGTGGTCATCGGAGACCTGCCCACCAGCAACGGCATCGCGATCGCGGAGGAACTCGGCGGCGCGTTCGCCGCGGTCGACGTGACCAACGCCGAACAGGTGGAGGCGATGTTCGCGCTCGCCAAGGAGAAGTACGGACGCATCGATGTGGCGTTCAACAACGCCGGCATCTCACCCGCCTCCGACGACTCGATCCTGAAGACCGGGATCGAGGCCTGGGACCTCGTGCAGAACGTCAACCTCACCAGCGTCTACCTCTGCTGCAAGGCGGTGATCCCGTACATGCTGGAGCAGGGCGGCGGATCCATCATCAACACGGCGTCGTTCGTGGCGCTGATGGGTGCGGCCACCTCGCAGATCTCCTACACCGCGTCCAAGGGCGGCGTGCTGGCGATGACCCGCGAGCTCGGTGTGCAGTTCGCGGGCAAGGGCATCCGTGTCAATGCGCTGTGCCCGGGTCCGGTGAACACGCCGCTGCTGCAGGAGCTCTTCGCGAAGGATCCCGAGCGCGCCGCGCGGCGCCTCATCCACATTCCGATGGGACGCTTCGCGGAGCCGGAGGAGATCGCGAACGCGGTGGCCTTCCTCGGCAGCGACGAGTCCAGCTTCATCACCGCCACCGAGTTTCTCGTGGACGGCGGCCTGTCGCACGCGTACGTGACCCCGCTGGAGAGCGACTTTGAGTGAGCGCGTTCCGGTGATCGGCATCACCACGTACCGCCAGAGCGCGACGTGGGGAACCTGGCCCGGTGTGAACGCCGACCTCCTCCCGGCCTCCTATGCGCGTGCCGTGGAGGAGGCCGGCGGCGCTCCCGTGCTGCTGCCGCCGGTGGCCGACGCGGAGAAGGCGGCTGCAGTGGCGGACCGGCTCGATGCGATCATCATCGCGGGCGGCGCGGATGTGTCGCCCTACCGATACGGGCAGGAGCCGGATCCGACGGTCACCGTCTGGTACGACGATCGGGATGCGTCCGAGCTGGCGTATCTCGCCGCGGCCGATGCCGACGAGTTGCCGGTTCTCGGGATCTGTCGCGGCATGCAGCTGATGGCGGTGGCGGCCGGGGGGACGCTGATCCAGCACCTTCCCGACGCGGGCGGCGACGAGGTGCACTCGGGTGGCGACGGCGTCTACGGCCACGTCGCGGTGAAGCTTGCGGACGGCACGCGGATCGGGCAGATCCTCGGCGAGCGTGCGGAGGTGGAATGCCATCACCATCAGGGCGTCGGCGAGCACCCGGGCTTCGTCATCACCGCGAGCGGCGCAGACGGCATTCCGCACGCGATGGAACGACCCGGCGATCGCTTCGTGGTCGGCGTCCAGTGGCATCCCGAAGAGGGCCCCGACCGCGAGCTGTTCGCCGCGCTGGTCGCCGCCGCGCGGGCGCGCATGCGCTGATACCGAGTCCAGCTCACCCAGAATCAGGGGCGAGTCAGGGGAGTCCCTGACTCGCCCTTCTTCGTGCTTTTCCTAGGCTGGAAGCGGCCGGACGGATGTCTTCAGCGCGAGTTTGAGACTTTATCCCTCCGAGCGGACATACCTGTACAGCATCTGCACATCCATCCCGCGATGGATGCCGCGCCCGCACGGCTTTGGATAGCCTGTGCGGACCAGGCGGCCACGGGCCCGAAAAGGGGAGAAGAACATGAACGTAGCGAAGACGCTGTTGGTTGTGACGGCGGCGGGTGCCTTGCTCGCCGGGATCACCGGTTGCACCAGCGGAGGCTCTGGCGAGGCGCTCTCCCCGGAGGATGCCTGGAAGAACTCGCCCCTGGCGCAGTACATGAACGCCGGGTACGACTTCGATGCCTCGCCGGAGGAGCAGCAGGCCGAGTCCGACAAGAAGCAGAAGAAGGTGGAAGAGCTCGTCGCCGAGTGCATGGCGAAGGAGGGCTTCGAGTATCAGCCTGTCGACTATTCCGCGCAGAGCGGCATGGCGGTGGCCGGCGAAGACGTGGAGTGGGAGCCGGACAAGAAGGAGTGGGTGGCGCAGTACGGGTACGGCGTGTTCAACAACCCGTACCCGTCCCAGCCCGAGGAGCCCACCGACGAGAACACCTGGGTCGATCCGAACCAGGAGTACGTCGAATCGCTCACCGAGAGCGAGCGAACCTCGTACTACGAGGTCCTCTACGGCCCCCAGCCGACCGAGGAGGAGATGAACGATCCCGAGTTCCAGTGGGACAACTCCGCCAGCTGTCAGGGCAAGGCGCAGGAGGAGGTCTGGGGAGAGCAGAACATCGGTCAGACCGACGAGTTCAAGCCGCTGATGGACGCGGTCAACAAGTTCTACGACCAGTTCTACGGCGAGGGCGTCAAGCCCACCGAAGCCGACAAGGCATGGGCTGACTGCATCGCCGAGGCCGGCTACAGCCAGTTCGATCGCCAGCAGGCGGCCATCCAGAGCTTCTACGACCGCAGCAACAAGTTCTACGAAGACGCCAGCGCGTCGATGTCCACGTCCACCACGGAGACGCCGAGTCCGGACGACTACGTGGATCCCACTACGTCCGAGGAGTGGAAGCAGGCCGCCGAAGAGGAGATCGAAACTGCGCTCGCGGACCTCGAGTGCCGCGAGAAGACCGACTACACGAAGAAGCAGCAGGACGCGATGTTCGCCGCGGAGCAGAAGTTCGTCGACGAGCACAAGACCGAACTCGAGGCGTACAAGACGGCTATGGAGCAGGCCGCGGAGAAGGCCAAGTGATCGGACGACGCGGACGGGGCAAGAACGAGGGAAACGAGGGGAGCGCTGACCAGCCGGATACCACGCCGGATTCAGGCGTCACGCCCGACGACGCGGTGACCTCTGCTGTCGATGAGCCGACGAGCTCGTCGGATGCCGCGGAGACGGAGACCTTCGGGTACGTCGCGGGGTCTGCTGCTGATCCCGATGTCGCCGCACGCACGGCGGTATCGGATGCGAGCTCCGGCGACACGGCGACCTCCGACGGCTTCGAGACGATCCTCGGCGCGCCGCTGACCGAAGAGGAGACGGCGGAGAAGCCCGACACCTCTCGGGTGAAGGGCTGGAAGCGGGTTTTCCGCGGCAACCGCATGCTGTGGATCACGGTCGTGATCGCGATCCTGTCGCTCGTCGCGGGCCTCGCCGTGCAGCGCTTCATCATCTCTCCGGCTGAGGCTGCGGCCGACAAGGAGCCGGATGCCCCCGGTCTCGTGACGGCTCCCGTGGAGTTCGGCGAGCTGAGCAACGACGTCACGATCCGTGCCGACGTCGCCTATGCGGACGCGGTCGATGTGAGCATCGACGCGTCCGACGTGAGCGGTGCCGCGATCGTCACCGGCCGCGTTCCCGCGGTGGGCGACACCCTGGACAAGCTGTCGGTCGCGATGGAGGTGGCCGGTCGGCCCGTCATCGTTCTGCCCGGAGACCTGCCCTCGTACCGCACGCTGCGCATCGGCGTGAACGGGCCGGACGTGGTCCAGCTGAAGCAGGCACTGCAGGCGGTGGGCATCGACGGCGGCGACCCCGCGGACGGCACATTCACCCAGCAGACCGCCGATGGTGTCGCCGCGCTCTACACCGCCGCGGGATACACCGCGCCCACGGGCGACGAAGCTGCGAACGCCGCGTACAAGTCGGCGCAGGAGGGCGTGACCGCCGCGGAGCAGGGTCTCGCACAGGCTCAGGCCGAACTCAACAAGGCAGGGGAGGGTCCGACCCAGGTGCAGATCCTCCAAGCCAATCAGAAGGTCCATGATGCCGAGGTGGCGCTTGCGGAGGCACGTAACGCCAAGGGCGATGTCGCTAACGCGCAGTTCCTCCTCGACATTGCGATCGCAGAGCGTGACGAGATGTGGGCGGGTGCCAACACCGACGCTCAGCAGGGGGCCGTGAACGCGGCACAGGAGCAGCTCAACCGCGCGTACGCGGACCTCGAGATCGCCCGTCAGGGCGTGCAGGCGTCGCTGCCGTCGAGCGAGGTGCTCTTCCTCACGGATCTGCCGCGCCGCGTCGATGACGTGAAGGTGAAGCGCGGCAGCAAGCTGGAGGGCGCGGCGCTCAGCGTGTCGGGAGCCACGGTGCGCCTGAACGGCTCCGCCGCCGTGGCCGATGCCAAGCTCCTCACCGTCGGAACCGCCGGGACCTTCGCGCTGCCGGACGGTACCCAGATCAACGCCAAGATCAGCGCGATCGATCAGGGCAAGGCGGATGCGCAGCGCTGGAGCATCCAGCTGGACCCCGAGGGACTGACGCCGGAGCAGCTGGCGAGCGTCCAGGGGACGAACGTCCGCGTGACGATCCCGGTCGGCGCGACCGAGGGCGAGGTGCTGTCGGTTCCGCTGGCGGCGCTCACCGCCGGTGCCGGCGGCGAGTCTCGCGTGGAGGTCGTCGATGGCGATCCGCGGGAGGGAACCTCCGCCAAGACGCACCTCGTCGAGGTGAAGCTCGGGCTGTCCGCCGGCGGGTTCGTGGAGGTCACACCCACCGAGGGCAAGCTCGAAGAGGGCGACCTGGTGGTGATCGGCGAATGACGACCGTCAACAGCGCGCCCGTGGCGGCGGGAGTCTCGTGACCGAACCGCTCATCCAACTGCGTGATCTCACCCGTTCCTTTCCCGGTCCGCCGGAAGTGCAGGCCCTGAAGGGCGTGAACTTCACCGTCGGTGAGGGCGAGTACGTCTCGATCATCGGCCCGTCGGGCTCGGGTAAGTCCACCATGCTCAACCTGCTGGGGCTGCTGGACCGCCCGACCGTAGGGGAGTACCTCCTCGCCGGGACCAGCACGTCGACGCTGGATGAGGACGAGCGAGCCGCCGTGCGCGCGCGTCTCATCGGCTTCGTGTTCCAGGCGTTCCACCTCATGCCGCGGCGATCGGTGCTCGACAACGTGCTGATGCCGATGCAGTACAACGGCATTCCGCGGGTCGAGCGCGAGCAGCGTGCTCGTGAAGCGCTGGAGCGCGTGGGGCTCGGCCATCGGCTCGACTTCCTGCCTCCGTCGCTATCGGGTGGCGAGCGCCAGCGTGTCGCCGTGGCTCGCGCTGTCGCCGGGAACCCGCGGATGCTGCTGGCCGATGAGCCGACCGGAAACCTGGATCAGACGACGACAGGGGAGGTGATGGGCCTGTTCGAGGAGCTGAACGCCGATGGCCTCACCCTGGTGCTCATCACCCACGATGACAACGTCGCCCGCCGTGCCCATCGCCGCGTCCGCATCGCCGACGGCCGACTCACCGAGGTGGCCTGATGGCGCGCAAGAGTCGGGAAGACGGCACGCCTCGGCGGAAATGGCGCAACCCCTTCCGTCGTCGTTCGAAGAACGTGCCCGAGGAGGCGGCTGAAGGAACGCAGAGCGGTGTCGCGGCACTCCTTCGACCGGTGCCGCACGCGGACCGCTTCACGATCCAGGATCTTGTTGCCGAGGCGACAGCCGACATCGGTGCCCGTCCAGGACGACTGATCATGACGACGCTGGGAACGGTGCTCGGCATCGGTGCGCTGGTTGCCACGATCGGGTTCGCCGAGACGACCGCCGGCCAGATCGCGAGCCAGTTCGACGCCGTGGCGCAGACCACCGTGCAGGTGACGCCCGCGAAGACGCGCACTGGTGGGGACAGCACCGCTGCCGCCGGGCGCATCCCGTGGGATGCTCCGGAGCGCGTGATGACGCTGGTCGGGGTGGAGGGCGCGGCACTACTGAGTGACGTGAATCTGGGCTCGGAGCCGATCACCGCGGTGCCGATCGTGGATCCGTCGGCTCCGCAGAAGGCGCCGCCGAGCCTGGTGGCGGCATCCGGAGACGTGCTGACCACGTTGCACGCCAAGATCACCAGCGGTCGGATGTTCGATGCCGGTCACGATCAGCGCGCAGATCGCGTCGCGGTGCTCGGCGCTGGTGCCGCGGAGAGCCTCGGCGTGCTGCGTATCGACCGCCAGCCGGCCATCTTCATCTCCGGAATCCCGTATGCCGTGATCGGCATCGTCGACGATTTCCAGCGTCGCTCCGACCTTCGTGACGCGGTGATCATCCCGTCGCAGTCGGCGTCGGCCGACTTCCGACTGGGAGCGCCGAGCGAGCTGCAGATCCAGATCGATGTGGGTGCCGGTGAGCAGGTGGCGAAGCAGGCTCCCCTGGTGCTGGCGCCGAACGCGCCCGAGACGCTGGAGGCCGCAGCACCGCCGTCGCGATCGTCGCTGGCGAGCAACGTGCAGGCGGACGTGAACTTCGTGTTCCTGATCCTCGGCGGCATCGTGCTGCTGGCGGGTGCGCTGGGTATCGCCAACGTGACGCTGCTGAACGTGATGGAGCGGGTCGGCGAGATCGGCCTGCGCCGCGCCGTGGGGGCGACGAGGCGGCAGATCGCGACCCAGTTCATGGTGGAGTCCGTGATCATCGGTCTGCTCGGCGGATTGATCGGCGCGAGCGTCGGAGTCTTCGCCATCGTCATCGTCTCGCTCACGCAGGGCTGGACCCCGGTGGTGCAGCCATGGGTCGCGATCGGCGGCGCGCTTCTGGGCGCCGTGGTGGGCTGGCTGGCCGGAGCGTATCCCGCAGGTCGTGCCGCGCGCATCGAACCGGTCGCGGCACTGCGCGGATCCTGATGCTGTGCGCCGGTCTTTCGGGCCGGCGCACACGTCATCACCCGGATGTCTCGCCGCTCGGCGCGGGGCGAAGAGCGCGGGGGCAGCGCCGCTAGACTTTTCTGAGCGCGATTCACGCGCGAGCACGGGAGATTCGGTGGCGAACAAGGCGATGACGGGCAAGAGCCAGCAGAACGGCGATGTGCCGATGGGGCCCACGGGGCGTCCCTATCACGGCTTCCCGACTCCTCCCAAGCTCGACCAGCACGGTCCGGCGCGCATCATCGCGCTGTGCAACCAGAAGGGTGGCGTCGGCAAGACGACCACGACGATCAGCCTGGCCGCCGCGCTCGCCGGATACGGCCGCAAGGTGCTGGTCGTGGACTTCGATCCGCAGGGCGCGCTGTCGGCGGGTCTCGGCGTCCCGACGCACGACATCCCGACGATCTACGACCTGCTGCTGGACCCGAAGCGCGACGCACACGATGTGATCACGCCCACGCAGGTCGAGAACCTCGATCTCATGCCGGCGAACATCGACCTGTCCGCAGCCGAGGTTCACCTGGTAAACGAGGTGGCGCGCGAGACCATCCTGTCGCGCGTGCTGCGCCAGGTGTCGCGTGAGTACGACGTGATCCTGGTGGACTGCCAACCGTCGCTGGGTCTGCTCACCGTGAACGCGCTGACGGCCAGCCACGGCGTCCTCATTCCGCTGGAGTGCGAGTTCTTCGCCCTGCGCGGTGTGGCCCTGCTCATCGAGACCATCGACAAGGTGCGCGACCGGCTCAACCCCGACATCAAGCTCGACGGTGTGCTGGCGACCATGTACGACCCGCGCACGCTGCACTCGCGCGAGGTGCTGGAGCGCGTGGTCGAGGCGTTCGGAGACGACGTGCTGGAGACGGTCATCGGTCGCACCGTGAAGTTCCCCGACGCGTCGGTGGCGGGTATGCCCATCACCGAGTTCGCACCGGAGCACCCCGCGGCCCAGGCCTATCTCCGACTGGCGCGTGAGCTGGTCGAGCGTGGCGCCGTCGCCTGAGTCGGGTGAGCTCGCCACCTCCGATGAGGTGGCTGCGGCCGTTCGAGCTGCACAGGCCGGTGCGGAGGCTGTCGTCTCTGGTGTGACCGCGGATGCGGCGGGCGCAGGATCAGGGGTCGACGATTCCGCTTCTGGCGCGCCCGCCGCCGCGGCGCCGACGGGATTCCGCGTCTCGCTGTCGAACTTCGACGGTCCGTTCGACCTCCTGCTGAACCTCATCTCGGCGCACGAGGTCGACATCACTGAGGTGTCGCTCAGCACCGTGACGGACGAGTTCATCGCCTATCTCCGCGATCTCGACGATCCGTCCGAGCTGGATCAGGCGAGCGAGTTCCTCGTTGTCGCGGCGACGCTGCTGGACATGAAGGTCGCGGGCCTGCTGCCGCAGGGCGAGCTGGTGGATGCCGAGTCCGTGGCCCTGCTGGAGGCGCGGGATCTGCTGTTCGCGCGACTCCTCCAGTACCGCGCGTTCAAAGAGGCTTCGCAGTGGTTCGCGGCGCATCTGGATCGCGAGGCCCGTCGCCACACGCGTGCCGTCCGTCTGGATGAGAAGTATCGCGCCCGTGTTCCCGAGCTGATCTGGACCGCGACGCTGGACGACTTCGTCGCGACCGCGCTGATCGCGTTCGCGCCGCGGACGATCCCCACGGTCGGGCTCGACCACCTGCACGCGCCGCTCATCTCGATCCGCGAGCAGGCCGCGATCGTCGTGATGCAGCTGCGCAGTCGGGAGCAGATGTCCTTCCGCGAGCTGGTCGCGGATGCCGATGGTCCGGGGGTCGTGGTTGCGCGATTCATCTCGATTCTCGAGCTGTACCGGCACGCCGCCATCACCTTCGAACAGCTCGAACCGCTCGGCGAACTCACCCTGCGGTGGGTCGCCGAGACCTGGTCCGATGAGACCCTCGCTGCGCTGGGAGCCGACTATGACCGATGACATCGCGAACGAAACGCTGGCTGCCGTCGAGGCCGACGAACATCCTGTCGATAGTTCCGCGGCTGCGGGTGCTGCGTCTGATAAGTGTCGCGGGACGGACCCGTCGTCGGCCGTGACAGAGCCCGAGGATCGCCCGCTGACCGATGCCGAGATCGCGCAGCGAGTCGAGGCGATTCTGCTGATCGTGGAGGAGCCGCAGTCGATCGTGAGCCTTGCCGCTGCTGTGCAGGCGCCCACCGCGGCCGTTCGTCGTGTGGTCCGCGCGCTGGTCGCCGATTATGACGGTGAGAACGGCGGGACACGTCGCGGATTCGAGCTGCGCGAGGTGGGCGGCGGGTGGCGCTTCTACGTGCGGGCCGAGCATGACGACATGGTCTCCGACTACGTGAACGCCCAGGCGCCGTCGCGACTGTCGCAGGCCGCGCTGGAGACCCTCGCCGTCATCGCGTACAAGCAGCCGGTGACGCGCAGCCAGGTGGCGTCGATCCGTGCCGTCAACGTCGATGGGGTGGTGCGCACGCTGGTGGCGCGCGGACTGATCACCGAGCTCTTCACCGACTCCGAGACCGGGGCGATCAACTACGGCACGACCGACGCGCTGCTCGGGTATCTCGGGATCAACTCCCTCGACGAGCTTCCGCCGATTTCGCCGCTGCTCGATGACGGCGCCGACGGATTCGACGGCGTGATCGCGTAGGCCGAGAATGGAGAGGCGGTCCTCGCGCGGGGATCGCGTGCTGACGTGAATGAGAAGACTGACGAATGAACACGACCGACGACACGACTGACGACAACCGGATGCGGCTGCAGAAGGCACTGGCGCACGCCGGGGTGGCGTCGCGGCGCGTGGTCGAGGACATGATCGTCGCTGGCCGCATCCGCGTGAACGGCGAGGTCGTCACCGAGCTCGGATCGCGCGTCGACATCGAGAACGACCTCATCGATGTCGATGGGACCGCCATCCAACTCGACACCACGAAGCGCTACGTCATGCTGAACAAGCCGACCGGCGTGGTCAGTTCGATGAAGGATGAGCAGGGGCGCACGGATCTTCGTGCCTTCACGGCGGACTGGGACGAGCGCCTCTACAACGTCGGTCGGCTGGATGCGGAGACGAGCGGGCTGTTGGTGCTCACCAACGACGGCGATCTCGCGCACGTGCTTGCGCACCCGTCCTTCGGCGTCACCAAGGTCTACATCGCGAAGGTTCGTGGTGAGGTGCTTCCCCGCACGATCGCGCAGCTGACGAAGGGGATCGAGCTGGAGGACGGGTTCATCCAGGCCGACAAGGCTCGGCTGCTGGACTCGTCCCGTGGTTCGAGCCTCGTGGAGCTGACCCTGCACTCGGGCAAGAACCGCATCGTGCGTCGGATGATGGCGGCGGTGGGTCATCCGGTCACCGAGCTCGTGCGCCGCCAGTTCGGCCCGCTGCACCTCGGCCCGCTCCCCATCGGCAAAGCGCGTGAGCTCACCGCCGCCGAGCGCGGCGCGCTCCTCACGATCGCCCGCGACGCGAAGAACTGAACCGCCGCTTCGTTGCATACGTCGGTGGCGCGGCCACCGAGGTACAGCGAACGCATGAGCATGCGGTGGATCCATGACGCATTCGCCGATTCGCTCATGGATTCGGCGCATGTTCATGGATTCGCGGCAGAGGACCGGGGGCGGAAGTTCTCAGGCGGTGAGGTCGGCGCCCGGTAGACTGGTTCGTCGGTGTGCCTCGCGCCGTCCCCGCCGCTGAACTGGAGTTATCGTGACCGATCCCGCGACCCGCGTCGCATCGCGCCTGTCGGGCACCGTCCGCATCGTCGGTGCGGGCCTGCTCGGTGCGAGCATCGGTCATGCCTTGCGTCTCAAGGGCGTCGACGTCGCGCTGACCGATACGTCGCCGGCACAGCTGCGTCTCGCCGTGGACTATGGCGCCGGACGCGCCGCCGCTGCGGAAGATAAGCCCGTCCTCGTCGTGGTCGCCGTACCGCCGGACGTTGTTGCCGACGTGATCCAGGCGGAACTTTCGGCATACCCGCAGGCCGTGGTCACCGATGTCGCCAGCGTGAAGCTGCAGCCGTATCTCGAGCTGCGCGCTCGCGGTGTGGACCTGTCGCGATACATCGGATCCCACCCGCTTGCGGGGCGAGAGCGCGGGGGAGCGATCTCTGCTCGCGCCGACATCTTCACGGGGCGTCCGTGGGTGGTCTGCCGTGACGGCGAAACCTCTCGTGATGACCTGGTGCTCGTCGAGTCCCTGGCGCTGGAGCTCGGGGCGATGCCGCTCGAGATGACGCCCGAGGAACACGACCGCGCCATCGCGCTGACGTCCCACGTGCCGCAGCTGGTCGCCTCGCTGCTCGCCGGTCGTTTTCGCACGGTCGATGAAGGGCTGCTCCAGCTGGCGGGCCAGGGAGTGCGTGACACCACGCGTATCGCCGCCTCCGCGCCGGAGCTGTGGGTGCAGATCCTGAGTGCCAACGCCGGTGAGGTTGTCGACGTCCTCGACCAGCTCGCGGGCGACCTCACCGCGGTGGCCGACGCCCTGCGCGCGCCCGATGTCCCGGGCGCTCGTCGCGAGATCGCCGAGACCATCCGTCGCGGCAACGAGGGCGTCGAGCGACTCCCCGGCAAGCACGGACAGTTCCGCCAGTTCGAGAAGCTCGTGGTCATGGTCGATGACACCGCGGGCCAACTGGGACGCCTGTTCGGCGACCTTGGCGAGCTCGACATCAACGTCGAAGATCTGCGGCTGGAGCACTCGCCGGGTGCGCAGTTCGGCCTCGCGGAGATCAGTGTGGACCCGTCCATCGTGCTGCGGGCGACCGCCGGGCTCGAGGAGCGCGGCTGGCGGATTGCGAGCATGAATGACTGACGTGAGTTTCGTGTTCGGCTCGCACACGAGCGCGGCGGCGACTTTGCCTCGGTGGATCGTGGACGCTCGGCGCACCGAGAGGATCGGAACCACCCGTGACTGATACCACTGCATCGACCTCTGGGCCGTTCATCATCGCGATCGACGGACCCGCCGGATCCGGGAAGTCGAGCGTCTCGAAGGAGATCGCGCGTCGCCGCGGTTACGGCTACCTCGACACCGGTGCCGCGTACCGCGCACTGGCCTGGCTCGTCCTGGAGCGCGGTGGCGACACCGCTGACGCCCCTGCTGTGCGCGCTGCGGCCGAGGGATTCGCCCCGGTGATCGGCCTCGACCCCGACGAGCGCCGAGTGTCCGTGGAAGGCACCGACGTCACGGCGGCGATTCGGGAGCCGCGCGTATCCGCCGCGGTGAGCGGCGTGGCTCGGATTCCCGAGGTCCGCAACTATCTGAACGCGATGTTCCACGACATCGTGGCATCGTCCGGCCGGGAGGCCGTGACGATCGAGGGGCGCGACATCACCACGGTGGTCGCGCCCGATGCGCCGGTGAGGATTCTCCTCACGGCGTCGCCCGAGGTGCGCGCCGCGCGCCGGAGCAAGGAGCTGGTGGGCGAGGATGCTGCTTCGGTGGCCGCCGCCCTGCACAAGCGGGACGCGTCGGATGCCGCCGTCGTGGACTTCTTCGAGGCGGCTCCCGGTGTCGAGGTGGTCGATTCCAGCGACCTCGACTTCGAACAGACCATCGCCGCGGTGCTTTCCGTGGTGGACCGCAGGAGCGGAGAGACATATGTCGACTGAAGAATATGAAGGCGGCCCCGACCAGCTCGAGGAGAAGCTCGCGAGCATGGACGAGGAGCTCATCGAGGCGCGCGCCGCGACCCTGCGCTCCAGCCTCGAGGAGTACGACCTCGACGACGAGGATGCAGCGCTGCTGCAGACCGTCTTCGTCGACGAGCACGGGATGGAGTACTCGCCGGCGCTGCCGGTGGTCGCCATCGTGGGTCGTCCGAACGTCGGCAAGTCCGCGCTCGTGAACCGCATCCTCGGTCGTCGCGAGGCCGTCGTGGAGGACACCCCGGGTGTCACACGCGACCGCGTCACATACAAGGCCGAATGGCTGGGTCGTCGCTTCTCGCTGGTGGACACCGGTGGCTGGGAGCCCGATGCCCGCGGCATCGACGCCTCCGTGGCTGCGCAGGCGGAGATCGCTATCGACCTTGCCGACCTCGTGCTGTTCGTCGTCGACGCGATGGTGGGCGCCACGTCCACCGACGAGCACGTCGTGAAGCTGCTGCGTAAGTCCGGCAAGCCGGTGTTCCTCGTCGCGAACAAGATCGACGATGCACGTCAGGAGCCCGAAGCCGCGGTGCTGTGGAACCTGGGTCTCGGCGAGCCGCACCCGGTGTCCGCGATCCACGGCCGTGGTGTCGCCGACCTGCTCGACCAGGTCATGGAGAAGCTGCCCGAGGTGTCGGCGGTCGCCAAGCAGGAGATCGGCGGACCGCGTCGTGTCGCGATCCTCGGCCGTCCGAACGTGGGCAAGTCGTCGCTGCTGAACAAGGCGGCCGGCGAGGAGCGGGTGGTCGTGAACGACCTCGCCGGCACCACGCGTGACCCGGTGGATGAGATCGTCGAGCTCGGCGGGAAGCTGTGGCGCTTCGTCGACACCGCCGGTATCCGCCGTCGCGTGCACCTGTCGCAGGGTGCCGACTTCTATGCCTCACTTCGCACGTCTGCCGCGCTGGAGAAGGCGGAGGTCGCGGTCGTCGTGCTCGACGTCTCCGAGCCGATCAGCGAGCAGGACGTCCGCATTATCGACCTCGTACTGGAGTCGGGTCGTGCCCTCGTGCTTGCCTACAACAAGTGGGATCTGCTGGATGACGAGCGTCGCCGCTACCTGGAGCGTGAGATCGAGCAGGACCTGGCACACGTCGCGTGGGCACCGCGCGTGAACATCTCGGCGCGCACCGGTCGTCACCTGGAGAAGCTGGTGCCCGCTCTCGAGCTGGCGCTGGACTCGTGGGACACGCGTATCCCGACCGGCAAGTTCAACGCGTTCCTGTCGGAGCTCGTGGCCGAGCACCCGCACCCGCTGCGCGGTGGCAAGCAGCCGCGCATCCTCTTCGGCACGCAGGTGGCCACGCGTCCGCCGACATTTGTGCTCTTCACGACGGGCTTCCTGGACCCCGGCTACCGCCGCTACATCCAGCGCCGCCTCCGCGAGCTGTACGGCTTCGAGGGTTCGCCCATCGTCATCAACATGCGCGTGCGCGAACGCCGCCAGCGCTGAAGTGTCACTGAACCGCCCCGGGAAATCCGGGGCGGTTCGGCGTTTGTGTGGGGGTTCGCGACTTCGGTTGCTGAGCGAGCGGAAGCGCCTTGGTGAGTTGTCTGGGATTGCGCCGCCTCCGAGTGCTGAGTGAGCGGAGTAGCTACGTGAGGTGCATCGGGTCATATGACGAGCGGATGCGAAGCCCAGCCGCGTCAGTCTGTCGTCCGTGTCCGTCTCCAGTTTCTGAGCGAGCGGAGCGAGACGAAGCGCCTTGGTGACTTGTCCCGGGATCGCGCCGCCTCCGGTCGGTTGAACCCGCGCGGCACCACGCGGGCGCACGCACCGGCCCGCCGGATTCCGCCCGCGTACGCGTCATCGGGCGCAACGCTGGCACCGTCCGCGGTCCGACCACGCGTGAGGTGTGGGAGTCTGGAGGGGTGACGATCGTGCCCCCTACCCCCGGTGAACCGCGTCGACCGCAGGGGCCGCGTGACCCGGGCGATGCGTGGGTGATCGCCGAGGACGGCACGAAGTACTGGGGTGCTTTCGGCGCTGCTGGCCTGTTGGCCGTCGATGAGGTGCGCGGTGTGCTGCTTCAGAAACGCGTCGAGTGGAGCCATTTCGGCGGTACCTGGGGAATCCCGGGCGGTGCGCTGCATCAGGGTGAAGACGCGGTCACCGGTGCGCTGCGGGAGTCGCAGGAGGAAGCCGCGGTGCCACCGGGTGCCGTTCGTCCGCTTTTGACCCGCGTGCTTGACCTGGAGATCTGGCAGTATACGACGCTCGTCGCCACGGTGGAGGAGCCGTTCGTCCCCGAGATCGCCGATCCGGAAAGTCTCGAGTTGCGCTGGGTGCCGCTGGATGAGGTCGAGGATCTTCCGCTCCACCCGGGCTTCGGAGCGGCGTGGCCGGAGCTTCGTCGACTGCTGGATCTGCGGCCGGTGATCGTGGTTGACGTCGCGAACGTCGTCGGCTCGGTGCCGAACGGCTGGTGGAAGGATCGTGCCGGAGCGTCGACACGCGTGTTGGAACGGCTCGCGCGACTCGCTGCCGATGGCATCGCAGGAGACCGCTTCGGCGAGCCGAATGTTCGGTGGTTCCCGTGGATCGTGGCCGTGCTCGAGGGTGAGGCGCGCGCCGCGGAGGACGTCGACGGCATCACCGTGATGCGTGCCGACGGTCTCGGTGATGAGGCGATTGTCGCCGCTGTTGCCCTCGCCGGACACGAGGAGGATCTGGCTCCGCGCGTGACGGTTGTGACGAGCGATCGCGAGCTGCAGGATCGGGTGTCCGCGCTGGGCGCAACGCCACGCGGTGCGCACTGGATCACGGAGTTGCTGGGGGAGTAACGCGCCTGCCGCTGTGGCTGTCTGAATCCGCCTCGACGAGGGACCCAGGTTCGGAGCGTGCGCGCTGCTCCGAAACAAGGATGATTGCGCCAAGCGATGACGACATAGCGTGATCCGTCCTCGTTTCGACGAAATGTCCTCGTTTCGAGACGACAGTCCCCGGTAGGACCGGTGCGGAGGCAACGAACGCGATCAGGGTTCGGTCCGACGCGGTTCGGACGGCAAGCCCGGCCCGGCAAGGAGCTCTTGGAGGACAGGACCCTCACCGATCAGGAGGTCTTGGTCCAACCGAACTGCTCCGCCGAGACCGCACCATCATCACAAGCGGCCGTAAATGCTCCTTGACGTGTGGTCCGTCCGACGGCGGAAGGCTCCGGTAGCCCACCAACCGCGGCGGACCAGAGCGTCGCGTGGGCCTCACAGTGTGTCGCGTCGGCATCGCAGTGTGTCGCGCGGGGATCGCAGTGTGTCGCGCGGGGATCGCAGTGTGTCGCGCGGGGATCGCAGTGTGTCGCGCCGGCCTCGCAGTGTTCTGTGCGCGGGCCTCGCTGTGTGTCGCGTGGGCATCGTATTGTGTTGGGCGGGGAACTCACTGATCCGTGGAGCCTCGTCGACAGTCGATCGCGTCGCGAGCATCACCCTAGTCGTCGTCGAAGCCGTCCATGTCCCGTCCACGCAGCCGATCGATGTCGCGTCGTTCTCGTTTCGTGGGTCGTCCCGCGCCGCGGTCGCGTTTCGCGAAGACCCCGAGTTCACTGGCGCTAGGCCGGGGCGGTGTGCGGTCTTCGACGGCGAGTGCCGCGATCGGCGCGCCGACGCGCTTCGTGAGGAGCTCTCGGACCACGAGGATGCGGTCGAATCCCTCGATGCGGATGCGAACTTCATCGCCGATGCGAACCGGCTGGGCCGCTTTCGCGCGTTCGCCGTTGAGTCGGACATGACCCGCTCGGCATCCTGCGGTGGCGGCGGATCGGGTCTTGTAGACGCGGACGGCCCACAGCCAGCTGTCGATGCGCGCGCTGTCGCTCATGCGGTGACCGCACTCTGTCGGCGTCGGAAGGCCGCGAGTGCTCCGGCGGCGATGAGTCCCTGTCCGAGCGTGTAGGTGAACATGACTGCGGCGTCGGTGATCGGGGGAGTGAGGTCGGGGAGGAACAGCATGAACGCGAGGATCGTGTCGGACGCGAGGAAGAACAGCGCGCCCACGAGCACCATCGGCGAGCATCGAGTGGCGAACGCGGCGGTGAGTCCCAACACGACGCCGTAGGCCGCGACCGCGACCGCGAGTTCCTTCGCGGCTGGAGCGATCACGATGACCATCGCCGCCCACCACACGATGAGGAGCGCGGCTGCGAGCGGGAACTTTCGGATGCGGAGGTGGCGCCAGAACAGGGCGATGTAGGCGAGGTGCGCGATGCCGAAGAACGCCAGCATCATCGGCAGCGTGGGCAGGAACGGGACGAAGACCCCTGCCCCGTCGCCGAGCCACGAGAGGAGGATCGCGGCGAGCAGCAGTGCGATCGGGGCTGTGGCGCGGAGCCCTCGCGCGCCGACGAGTACGGCGAACGCGAGCAGCGGCATGAGACCGAGCTTGGTCGGCGCCGCGACTGCGTCGTTGTGGAAGGCGAGGGCGATGACATGGACGGCGGAGAGGGCGATGAACGGGAGGAACGCCCAGCGGGGGACGCGGCGGGTGGCCGCGCGGGTGCGTGTCGGTCTTGAGCCCTTCGCGGGGGCGCCCTCGTTTGTGGTTTCGATCGGGCTGCCGTTCTGCGGCCGACTTTCTGCGGCATCGCTCGCGTCATCCGCTGATGCTTCCCCGTCTCCGGCGCTGGCCTGATCTTGGTCCACAGCAGTGTCGGTCACTTCCAGGGCTGAGTCGTCCTCGGCGCGGTGCTGATCCTGCTGCTCGTCAGTCTGCTGGGCGTCGGGGGAGCGGCTGTCCACGGTGACCTCCTCTTGTGGATGTCCCTTCATCGTAGGGTCGTCATCCGGCGGCTCTCGGGAGCGACAGGGTCATCACCGCGCGTCCGTTGGAGGGCCGACTGGTGACCGAGAATCCACTCTCTTCGAACATCGCGAGTGTGCCATGGAAGAGCTCGTTGGCGGATCGCCTCACCTCCGCGGTGTCTACCGGATACCCCTCGATCACGCGCGCACCGTGGTCTTGCGCATACTCGATCGCGGCGTCCAGCAGCAGATGAGCGAGTCCGATTCCGCGGTGATCGCGCCGGATCACGAAGCAGGTGACGGCCCACACGGTCGGCTCGCCCAGCGGCTCGGGGCTGCCAGATGTGATCATTCGGGTCCGCGCGATGCGCGCTTGCAGGGTCCGCGGTCCCACGCGCACCCACCCTACGGGCACGTTGTCCACGTACGCGATGAGGCCGGGGGAGATGGGCGAGCCGAGCTCCTCTTCAAACCGGACCTCCTTGTCTGCGCGTGTGGTGCCGCGGAACTCCGCGTTCGGCATCGTCCACCACTGACACTGGCAGCTGGGTCCATCGCCGCCTCCCGTGATGGCATGCTGGACGTCTGTGAATCGCTCCGCACTCGCCGGTTCGATGGTGATGTTCGCCATGTTCCGCACCCTACGCCGACCCTCCGACACGCGCGACCGCGTCGGTTCGCGACTGCCGTCCCGAGCGGGTAGGATGGTGGAGTTGCCTCAGCGGAGGCGAGAAAACTGAACAACGGGCTGTGGCGCAGCTTGGTAGCGCACTTGACTGGGGGTCAAGTGCGGGAGCGGCTGTTTCAGCCTGAAAAGTGAACAACGGGATGTGGCGCAGCTTGGTAGCGCACCTGACTGGGGGTCAGGGGGTCGCAGGTTCAAATCCTGTCATCCCGACAGAAAAGCCCAGGTGAGAGCGTGTTTCTCACCTGGGCTTCGTCGTTCGCGTCCGAGGGTTTATGGGGACCTTCGTGGACTGGGTCCCGTTGCGTCACGATGTCGAGGAGTGGGTGGTTGCCAAGCGCCGGGACACAGCCGGGACACCGGCGCCCCGTTCGACGCTCGTGACAGAGATCAGCGGTGCGGTGAGGGCCGCGTCCCGCCGGAGGTCCGGGAGGGCGCCTGCCGCTGTTCTTGGGCGTCGAGGAAGGCGTTGGCCTGCTCGGCGGCGGAGGCGAGGTGGCGGGTGTCGGGGTGCAGGTAGCCGCGGGTGGTCTCGATGGACTTGTGCCCGAGGATGCGTTGCAGCACGTGCAGCGGGATGCCCGCGTCGGCCATCCAGGTCGCGCCGGTGTGTCGGAGCCCGTGTCGGGTGAGCGAAGGCAGTCCGAGCTCGGTGACGAGGTCGTCCCACTTGGTCGCATCCCGCACGCTCGCTGTGGTCAGGACGCCACCTCGGGGACCGCGCAGCAGCCGCTCATCGGGCTCGCGATCCGCCGTCAGACGCTCCAAGACCGGCTTGAGCGCGTTCAGGATCGGGACCGGGCGCGCCGCTCGTCCTTTGGTCTGCTTGGTGACCAGGCCGCCGGACCCGGGGTAGGTCTGCCGTTCGATGGTCACGATGCTCGTCTCCCTGTTGACGTCGCCCACGCGGAGCCCTGCGATCTCGGAACCTCGGGAGGCGAGGAGCGCGCTGAGCATGACGAAGTCCGAGTAGCTCTGGTGCACCTGCCCGCACGCGTCGGCGAGCCGGTTCAGTGTGGCCAGATCCGGCAGGGCGTGAGCGCGCGGCGAGGTCTGTTCGACGGGGATGATGAGGGCGGACTTGCCGAGGCTGCGCCGGGACCTGTTGCGGGCCGGGTTGCTGGCGAGGACGTCGTCGCGGACGGCCTCGTCGAGCACGCGCACGAGCGGCGCGATGCTGTTCTTGATCGTCGAGGCGGAGTGCACCTTCTCCCAGTCATCGATGGTGCGGTCGATCATCCCGGCAGTGATCTGCGAGAGCGGCAGGTGCCCGAGCGCGGGGAGCACGCGCAGACGCAGGCCGACCTTGTAGCCGTCGGCGGTCGAGGTCGGGTCCAGGCCTCGCGTCCACCGGTCTCCAATGATCGCCAGGTAGTCCGCGAAGGTGATGCGCCGGTCAATGCCGATCTCGGAAGACTTCAGCAGATCGGTGAAGAACGCCTCCGCGGCCTCTTCGTCGGGTACGACGAGTGCCCGCACAATGCGCCGTCTGCTCTGCGGGTCGATCCAGCGCGCTCGTGCCCGGATGCCGGAGGGACGGTATTCGAGGTCGGTGGTGACCTTCACCCCGAAGGGAGGGACGGCCGGGGCGCTTTCAGCTGTGCTCATCGGCGGAGAGCGACGCCAGCCACGCCTCGACCGCGTCGACCCGGTACCGGGTGATCCCGCTCATCCGCAGGAACGGCGGCCCCTTCTTGTCAGTACGCCACCGCGACAACGTCGCCTCCGAGACCTTCAGGTAGGCGGCGACCTCCCGGCTGTCCAGCAGCGGTGACACCAGGTTCGACTCGGTGATCGTCTCGCTCATGGCCGGTCGCTCCAGTCCGTGTTCACGATCTCGCGGATCGTCGCGTCCTGCTCCTGCTGCCGGGTGCGGATCTGCTCCTCCACGAAGGCGAGGAAGTTCTCGGTGCGCCCGGTCACGGGCCGCTCGGTGGTGTCGGGTTCCGCCCAGCCCTCGGCTTCACCACCGGGCCAGGGGGTGATGCGGGTGAGCCGGTCGCGGTCCAGGCGGGTGCCGGCGATGGTGACCCAGTCGCGGAGCCGTTCGCGGGCGACGGCGAAGTCGTGGTGCCAGGCGAGCGCCTGATTCCCCTTGGCTTGGGGGTCGTAGCTGAACAGCCAGTGCTGGCGGAGCGCGGACAGCTCCCAGAGCAGTTCGGGGTGGCGGTGCCACATGGGCGGGATGATCTGCGCGGGCAGTCCGTACTCATGCCGGAGCCAGTCGACCCACGCGTTGAGCTCAAGCAGCTCATGCTCGAGGTCTTCGGGTGGCAGAGTGCGCCAGTTGATCGGCCGAGGCACCTCGCCGAGAACGTCGTTGATGTGCTGGGCGTACTGCTGCTCGACGATCCGGCGCACCTCGTCGCCGGGGTCGTCTGGGAGCTGAGCCTCCGGGTCAGTCACGTCGGGCATGTCGATCCTTCACGTCCACAGGGCGGAAACGGGAAGGGTGCCGCCGGCGGGTGGCTGCGGGGCCGCCGGCGGCACCCGGCTCATCGGGCGACCGCTGCGCGGTCGGCCTGGACGGTGCCGCTGGTGGCGGTCGTCTCGGGCTGGAGGGCCTGCTCGCGCCGTGCGAGCGCGACCGCGGCCGGGTCTCGTTCTCCGGCCGCCCGCTCCGGCGCCTCGCGGTCCGCGCCGGCGCGCTCCTGGCGGGACCGGTCGACGGTGTAGGTGGTGCGGTTGTTGTCGTGGCCGATGCGGGAGGCGATGAACTGCTCGCGCTGCTCGCCCTGGTACTCGTGGACGTTGCTGCGGCCCTCGGCGATGAAGTTGTCGCCCTTCTGGAACTTCTCGTGTGCGCGCTCGGCGGCCTTGTCGAACATGACGAGGTTGGTGAACTCGCTCTCCAGCTGCGTGAACGAGCCGTCGTCGTTGCGCTGGAACTGCTCGATGCCGACGCGGGCGTAGAAGCGGTGCCCGCCGTTGCTGGTCTCGGTCAGCTGCGGGTCGGTGGCGATGAACCCCGACAGGGCCTCGCGGGTGGGAATGGCCATGAACCCTCCTTCAGGGTCTTGATCGGTTCGCCCGCTGGTGCGGGGTCACAGGTCAGGTATGGCCGGCGACCTGCAGGTCACTCGCCCGGTCGCAGGAGGCGTTCGACGTGGGCGCGGTCCTCGCGCAGTTGGGGGGCGTCGGCGCGCTTCGGCCAGGGGCGCAGGGTGGTGATGATCGGGCGGGCGGTGCGGAGCATGACGACGCCGGTGCCGAACGGCAGGGTGCGCAGCACGTCGGGCGGGAGGATCGGGACCCGCCGAATGGAGCGTTGGGTGGAGTGGGAGCCGTAGGCGTCGGTGGTGACGCTGTCGGTGGTCTCGTCGCGGTCGCCGATGAGCGTGGACAGGTCTTGCAGGTCGCGGCTGTTGGATGCGCCGCCGAGGATGACTTTCACGATGGAGGCGTCCCAGATCGCGTTGGCGTTGTTCTCGCCCCACTTCTCCCGCGCCTGAGCGAGCGATTGGAGAACGGGCAAGGTGGTGATGCCGGTGCCGCCGCCTTCGGCCATCAGCGTGGGAAGCGACGGCAACGGGGAGAGGTTCCCGATCTCGTCCAAGGCGAGCAGCAACGGCGGGTCCATCCGCGCGCCGGGTGACCGTGCCGCGATCTTCCGCGCTGCCTCGACGAGGTCTTCGATGAACGCCGCCACGAGCGCAGCCGACGCCCCGGCTCCCGCACCCGTGGCGAGCAGGTACAGCGTGCCGCCGTCGCGCAGGAACGACTCCGGGTCGAACTCCTCACCGACCGCTGGGGAGACGGCGTCGAGTACGCGCGGGTCCGCGAGCGCGGCCAGGGCGAGGGACACGCCTTGCCAGATCGAGTCGCGGGTGCGGGGGTCGGCTTGCACCATCGCGTCGAGGGAGTCGGCCCATCCGTCGGCCGCACCGGGATGGGTGGACAGGATGCGGACGGCATCACCGGCGAGGGTCGGGTTCAGCGCCCACTGGTAGAGGGTTCTCGCGTCGCGGCCGTCGAGCGCGGCGGCGTGGAGCAGCGCCTGGATGGCGGAGGTGGTCTTGCCTTCCCAGAACCCGGCGTCCTGCACCCCACCGAACCCCGTGGCCGTCGCGAGCCCCTTGGCGCGGATCATCGCCGTGAGCGGGTCCTGGCAGCCACGCACCGGCGACCATCGCATCCCGGCGGACAAGCCGGGAGCGAGCTGCTGCGGGTCGAACACCGCGACGGGGCCCTTGCGTTCGCGGGCGCGGAGGGTTGCGGTGAGGTTGTCGGGGCGGGTGGAGGTGGTGATCACGGCGCCGGGCGCGTCGAGCACGCTGTTGATGACGACGTGCAGGCCCTTGCCGGAGCGGGGCGGTCCGATCAGGAGGATGCTGTCCTCGACGGTCGCCCACACCTGACCGCCCTTGCTCGTCCCGAGCAGGTAGCCGACATCGCCCGGCTCGGGCTTGCCGGTCAGGGACGGGCGGAGCGTGCCGGCCTGCTTGACGAGCGCTTTCGGGGACGCGACGCGGGCGACCTCGGCGCCGCTGGCTGTGCCGGCAAGGTGGTGCGGGTTCGTCGCGGCGCGTGCGCGGCTGATCGTCCGCCACACGAACACGCCCGCGGTCGCGAGGATTCCCAGCAGCAGGACCACGACCGTCCAGTATGCGAACGGGTTCAACCCCGCAGTTCCCAAGGCGGTGCCGGGGTCGGCGGGCGTCGCGAGGACGCCGAGACCGTCGGCGATTCCGGCGGTGGGTTGCGGATGGCCGGTGAGGAACGCGGCGATACTGCCGGCCAGACCGAGCACGCCGCCGACGGCGACGACGGCGACCAGGCCGCCGAGTGCGATGTTGAGGAAGGCGTCGTTCGCGGGCCTGGGGTGGGCGGAGGGCATGGGTGGGTCCTTCCTGGCCTCGCCGCGTGTCGGCGAGGTCAGGAGGCAGGTGCGGAGTTCAGTCGATGCGGCGCACCGTGGTGGTCCCGGAGATCCGGCCCAGCAGGATCAGCTCCCCGGTTACGGTCGCGTGTTCGGCACGGTCCAGCAGCGCCCGGGCGGTGCCGTTGCCTGCGGCGGAGGTATGGCGCAGCACGAGCGCGATCGCGACGTCCTCACCGGGCACGAACCCGTCCGCTGTGAACTCCACCAGCTCCGGCCGTGCCTGCGTCAGAGGCTCATCAGGCGCTGCCGAGTTCGTGGGACTCGGGGTGAGGATGTCGGCGTAGACGCTGCCGTCGAGCTCGCGGACCTCGACCCGGGTCGGGCTGGCGAAACGGGCGATGAGCTCGGCGATCGCCGGCCCGAGCTCGTCGCGGCGGGTCGGGGTCGCGGGCAGCCGTTTGCCGTTCACGGTGAGCACGACGTGCTCCGCGGAGACGACCTCGGCGATAATCTGAGGCAGCACCGGCGGCACCGACCCGGACCGCTCGGCACGTCGCCCGCGGCCGATCACAGAGACTCTCCCGCGCCGTCACCGGGGGCTCGCCCGGCGGTGGGATTGAGCATCCGAGACCGAGTGTCGAAGGCCTGCAACTCAGCAGGATGCAACTGATGTTGCACGACGTAGGAGGATTCTTTGATGCGCCAGAGGCCTTGTCCGGTGCCCAGGGCGGGCAGCAGTTTCCGCTCCGTGCCGGTCAGCCCGAGCGCCTGAGCGGTGGCGCCGAGCTGGTCGGATTCTTGCCGGTAGATGATCCTGGTCTCCGCGTTCGCGAGCAGCGAGGACGCCAGCGCGCGCATCGCCGACCCCTGGTCGCCGACGTTCTCGAGGTCGCTGAGCTTGTGGAAGATGAGCAGGTTCGCGAGGCCGTAGTGGCGCGCGAGGCGCCAGTGGGCGTCCATGCGGCGCAGCAGGGACGGGTGCGACATGAGCCGCCACGCTTCGTCGTACACGACCCACCGTTGCCCACCGTTCGGGTCCAGCAGCGCAGACTCCATCCACGCCGACGAGCACGTCATCAGCACCGAGATCAGAGTGCTGTTCTCCACGACGCGGGACAGGTCCAGGGAGAGCATCGGCAGCGTCGGGTCGAACCGGACCGTAGATGGACCGTCGAACAGGCCCTGCAGGTCCCCGGCGACCAGGCGCCGCAGCGCGTGCCCGACCAGTCGCCCGTCCTCGGCCAGCCGTCCGTCGGTGTCCTCGGCGCGGTCGGGGGCGAGGATGCGGTCGACCACCATCGGCAGGATCGGCACCGAGCTCTGTGAGACCGTAGCACGCAGGGCGACGTCGATCGCGGTGTGCTCCAACGGAGTCAACGACCGCTCCAGCACGGTCTCCGCGAGTGCGCCGATCAGATCCCGCCGGCGGGCGGCGACGGTGGTGGCCCACTCGTCGTCGGCGACCCCGGCCGGGCGGTAGCCCTCATCGAGCGGGTTCAGGCGGGCGCCGAGCCCGTGGCCGAGGATGATCGCCTTCCCACCGACGGCCTGCGCGACCGGGGTGTGCTCGCCCTTCGGGTCGCCGGGTACGTACACGCGGCGACCGAAGGCGATCGACCGGGTGTAGAGCGACTTCGCCAGGCTGGACTTGCCGCTGCCGACGATCCCGGCCAGCACCAGGTTGGGGGCGGTGATGATGCCCCGCTGGTAGAGCACCCACGGGTCGTAGACGAACGATCCGGAGCTGTAGAGGTCCTGGCCGACGAACACTCCGTTCGAGCCGAGGCCGCCCTCGGCGAGGAACGGGTACGCGCCCTGCAACGCCGCGGACGTGTCCTGGTGGGCCGGGACCCGGAACCGTCGCGGGGATCGCAGCGCCGCCGGCCCCGGCTCACCGCCACGCGGCAGGTATGTGGTCGCGCGGGCTTCGGCCCGTTCCGCCTCGTATCGCGCCTTGGCTTCGGCGCGTGTGGTGGCCTGGTCCTGCGCGAGGACCTGACGTGCGGCGCGCTGCCGCTGCCGTCTGGCCTTCCGGTCGCCCTTACCGGTTTCGACCAGGACGGTCGAGTACAGCTTCCTGCGTGTGTCGTCCGCGCCCATCGCGCACCCCGTTCCCTTCGCCTGTGATTTCCGGTGGTCAGGTGCGGGTCACAGGCCGCGGCCCAGCGGCAGAGCTGCGGCGACGAACGCCTGCGCCTGCTGCCCGACCAGCAGCCGGGTCTCGCAGGAGGCCTGGATCGCGGCCTGCTCGATTGCGGCGACCGCGGCGTCGAGATCGTCGATGCTCGGGGCGGAGATGGCGATCAGACCGGTGTAGCGCAGCACGCCATGCCCGGCGCTGAGGTCCGCCTCCTGCTGGAGCACGTCGGCGTACTCGGCGGACTGGGAGGCGTCCTCGATCTGCCCGATCCGCTGCCGCTGACTCTGGTCGCTGATGTACTCGGTCTTCTTCTTGCGGATGTCGCGGGCGGCCTGGTCCGAGCGCACCGGGTCATACAGCAGCGTCACGGCCCGGCGGATGCCGCTGGAGAGCAGGATCGGGGCGAGGAATCCCGGGTAGACCTGCGAGCGGGGCCACTGCGACACCCACAGAACCGCGTGGTGGGCGGAGTCTGACCGGAGCCGGTTCCAGGTCTCCTCGACCGCGACGGGGCCGGCGGTGGCGAGCTCGCGGCCGATGTCACCGGCCCGGTCGAGGGTGGCGGCGATCTGCGGGTCGTAGGCGGTGCGGAGCATCACCGCGAGATCCCCAGGGGTGTACCAGTCGGAGGGCTTCAGGTCCGCGGCGCGCAGAGCGGTGGTGAGGGTGTGCATCTCCTGCCGCAGCACTTCGGCGGCGCCCTTGATCCCGCCACCGGCGGAGCGGATCTGCCGGGAGGCGGCGCGCATGTCCAATGCGAGGGACAGGGTGGTGATGTGGCGTTCCCCGGCGGGCCCGGCCCGTTCGATCAGCTCGGCGTAGGTCTTCGCGACCCACGACCCGTCGTCTCTGCCGTGCTCGGTCCACCACTGCGACAGACCGGAGCCGGAATCCGGGAGCGTGCGCTCGAGGACCTGCACGCGGGCGATGCGTCCGGAGCGGCACACGGTGGACAGCACCCGGCCCCAGCCGTGCACGCGCCGCTCCTGCTCACCGGGGTCCATCAGCACGAACGCGGAGTGGGTCACCTCCAGGATCGCGGTCAGGGTCTGCGCGTGCGGGTCGTGCACCATCACCGCCCCGGACTCGGGGTCCTCGTACTGTCGCAGCGCGGCCGCGTCGCCGGGCAGGGCGAGGGTGCCGGCGGGGCGGAGCTTGACGATCCGGCGCCGGTACGCGGTCTGCCGGGCGGCCTTCCGCCAGACCCAGTGCCCGGTGATCGGCACCCACTCGATGAGCTTGCGCCCGCCGACTCCGACGACCGCGAGCGCCGCGAACGTCAGCCACGCTGGGGCGGTGTAGAGGGCTGCGGGGCCGCCGGCGTAGAGGGCGGCGATGAAGATGACCGCGCCCGTGGCGAGGGCGATCACCTGCGGCAGCGACAGGCCCAGGATGATGCCGCGGGTGGTGAGCCGGGAGAACTTCACCGGGCTCAGCTCGTAGTCGGTGGTGGCCATGACGCTCCTTCGGACGACGCATACGGTGTGGTCGTCTGCCAGGTACGCGCCGGGCACCGCCCGGACGCGCGGAAGCGGCGACGCTCCGCGGCTGGGTCAGGTCGCTACAGCTGACCCAGCCGGGTGCGCCGCCGCTTCCGGAGCGGGGCGAGTTCACCTCCTCTCGACGTGCCCGATGGGCGTTACCGCTTGCCCGGATCCGTCGGGGGCGGCGCCGCTGGTGGTGGTGAGGTGCGTGGCTCCGCCGGGGCCTGCGGCGGCGGCGCCGACGTGGTCGGCTGGGAGGGGGAACTCGGCTGGGACCGTCGCTGCGCGGGCGGCTGGGACGCGGCGTTCGCCGGAGGCTGCTGCTGGGCACCGGCGGGAGGCGGGCTCTGGCCCTCCTGCGCCGCGGAGGCGTGTCCTTCGGCGCTGCGACCGATCGCACCGCCGAGCTTGGGCCCGGCTTCCGCGGCGCCCTTGGCGATCTTCGCGCCAGCCACCGCGGCGATCCCGATCGGCCCGGCCGCGGCGCCCGCGCCGGCACCCGCTGCGGCACCGCCGCCACCGGCAGCTGCACCACCGCCCGCCGCCGCACTTCCGCCTGCTCCCGCACCGGCACCGCCTCCACCCGCGGCGGACGCGGCACCCGCACCAGCCCCCGTGCTCTGCCCGGCGGGGGCCGCCTGGCCGCCTCCGGGCGGCGGTGGCGGTGGTCCGCCGGGCCCGCCACCACCCCCGGCGCCGCCGGGTCCGTCGTCGCCGGCGCCGTCGAGGACCTGCTTGGGGGCGGGTCCGTCGGGCTTGCCAGACATCGGCAGCGGCCGATTCATCGACTGCTTCGCCTCTTGTTCGGCGGACATCACGTGGTACATGTCGAAGCCGACGAACGAGATGAACTTGTACACCATGTACGGGGCGAACGCGGCGACGAACATGAGCACGATCCCTGCGACCGGGTCGGCGATCGAGGCGAGGTCGAAGTCGATCGGCGCGTTGGTCTGGTTGATCGCGACGAGGAACACCACCGCGATGACCAGCTTGGAGAAGATCAGCGCGAGCACGAAGCTTGCCCACTTCCCGAACCACCCCCGGGTGGCATCCCAGGACCCGCCTGACAGGGCGATTGGGGCGAGCGCGACACCGACGAGGATGAGTGCTTTGCGGATCAGCAGGCTGAACCACACGATTGCCGCGGCGGTGAGCGCGAGGAACGACAGGAAGATCGTGATGATCGCCCCGGCCCCGGGGGCGGTCAGGTTGATCGCGGTGAGCCCGGCGACGAGGAGCCCGATCTTGGCGCCCATCTCCTCCAAGGTCGTGCCGGTGGCCTGGATGACCCCGATGGTGAGCTGATCGACGACTTCCAGCAGCGTGGTGGTGAGAGTGAGCACCAGGAACGAGCCGAGCACGCTGCGTGCGAGCCCGAGGGCGGCGCGGGACAACGCGGACGGGTCGCGGCGGATGAGGCCGGTGATCAGCTGCAGGCAGAAGAAGATCAGCATGATGAAGATCGCGATCCCGAACATCACGTTGTAGACGGTGATGTAGCCGGGTGCGGTCAGGTCGACCAGGGTGGTGGTGTCGAACAGCCACCACACGCCCTGGAACATCCAGGACGCGGCCTGCCCGACGGCCTGGGCGAGCCAGTCGAACGGGGCGCTGATCAGCGTCGCGGCGGTCTCGCCGGCGACGTCGCAGACGTTGCTGATGATGGGGACGTCACAGATCCCGTCCATACCGTTCCCCTCCTCTCATGAGTCGAAGGGGGCGGGTCAGGAGACGGTCTGGCCGACGTTCCAGAAGAAGTTGATCAGCGTGACAGCAGCGCCGGTGATGATCGCGGCGCCGCAGGAGATCAGCACGCCGAGCTTCCCGCGGGAGGCGAGGTGGGGGTTGGAGCTGTTGGCGCCGAAGCCCCAGACCACGGCCGAGATGATCAGGGCGAGCACGGACAGGATGAGTCCGACGGTCATCACGGCGCCGACGATGGTGCGGAGAGCTGCGATGCCCGGAAGGCCGGAATCGTTGGGGTTGATGTCGATCTGCGCCGGCAGCACGGTCGCCGTCTGGGCGAGGGCGTCGAGGATGAGGGTCATGTGGGGCTCCTTCACGAATGTGTGAGCCCTGCCCGGTGCGGGGCTCATCGCGACAGGTGCGGACCCCGCGTTCCGGTTACAGACCCAGCCGCCGGGCGGCGGGCGAGGTGCGCGAGACGCCTCTCCGCAGGCCGCTCGCGCCGGCAGGGTCTGGGTCGAGCTCTGCGGCGCGTGCGGCGAGCTGTTCGGTGAGCCGGGTCGCCCTGTGTGAGGCGTGCACGGCATCACGGGCCAGTGCCCGTGCCGTCGGTTCGCCGCCGCCCCGGAGCACGGCTCGTTCGTCGGCGAGGTCGCGTTCGTTCTCGTCGTGGAAGGTGCTGATGACCGCACGCAGCTCGGTGATGGAGAGGACGTCGCTGAACGGTTCGACCTCGACCCAGTTCTGATGACGGGTCGACCAGACCTCCATCACCCAGGTGTACCCGTCGATGGAGCCCATGAAGTTCGCGTCGTCCCAGAACGTCAGCCGTTGCCGTTCGGGGTACTCGAGCACGTTGCCGTAGTCGTTGTTGACGTAGGAGCGCCAGTGCGCGTGCGGGTAGCCGCCGGTGATGCGTTCGGCCAGCTCGTCGGCTAGTGGGTACGTGGTGAGCGGGAGAGGTTCGCCGATGTTCTCCTCGTCGATGAACGTCGCAGCGATCCCGATCATCTCCTCCGGCGTGGCCGCGGACCCGGCGCCGCCCGGGACGGGCCGGTAGGTCTCATCCCGTCCGTCCCACTCCTCGACGCCCCACACGTATCCGGCGTCGCCTGCTGCTGTGGTGATGCGCAGCAGGATGCGTTCGGGGAACTCGATCGCCGCGCTGGGTGACCAGTCCGGGTCGGCGTGGTACATCCACGCCCCGCCGGGGCGGTGCTCCTCTTCGAGGAGCTGGACGAGCTGGTGACTGGTGGGCTGCGTGTCGGTCATGGCGTCTTCAGAGGGTGGTGCCCACGCGCAGCAGGAAGTTCAGCCACGCCACTCCGGCACCGGCGAGCGCGGCGGCGCCGATGGAGACGAACACGCCGACCCGGCCGCGGGTGGCGGCGGTGATGTTGCCGGTGGAGGACGACACGGCCCACACGATGGCGCAGATGATCAGCATCAGCACCGCGACGATGAGGGTGATCGTCAGCAGGGCGCCGACGATGCCGATCAGGGTCGAGCGGCCGCCGACGGCGTCGAAGTCCGGGTACACGTCCACAGCGGTTCCTCTCCGTCACAGCACGCTGGTCACCGCACAGGTGCGCACCCGGGCCGGGTGGTGCGGTCTTAGAAGGCGCAGCCCGGCCCACCGCTGGTTGGCGCGTCGAGCCCTTCGACACCGTGGTCGGCCAGCCATGGGATCGCATCGACTGGGGAGGCGCCGGCGCCGCCGGGGTGCAGCTGGAAGTGCAGGTGCGGGCCGGTGGACCGGCCGCTGGAGCCGACGTCGCCGATGTGCTGTCCGGCGATGACCCGGTCGCCGGCTTGGACGTGGATGCCGTGCGCCCACATGTGGATGTAGACGGTGGCGATGCGTTCACCGTCGATGGTGTGCTCGATGGTGATCTGCCCGGACGTGCCGCCGACCATCCCGGCATAGGTGACCACCCCGTCGGCGAGGGCGAAGATCGGGGTGCCGTCGGCGGCGGCCCAGTCGGTGCCGGCGTGGAAGCTCCGCTCGCCGGTGAACGGGTCGCTGCGCCACCCGAAGTCCGAGGTGTGCGTGTAGGTGCCGTTGGGCAGCGGGAACACCAATGCGGTGGTCTCCGGGATGTCCGCGTCACCGGGGACCCCCGACCCGGCTCCGCTGCTCCCGCCGGTCGTGAGGGCTTGCAGGATCGTCCGAGCAGTGGGCTCGTAGTTGCGGTACCGGTCCGGGTAGGCCGAGACCTCCACCGCCTGCGCCGCTTCGCCCTTGTCCATCTGCTGCCACCCGGGGATATCCAGCAGCCCCCGCGGCGACGGATAGTTCGGGCCATCCGGTCCGCCGTAGAACGCGCGCGCCTGGTAGCCGGTGTCCATCAGTTCGGCGACCGTGCCCCACCCGGATGCGGGGCGCATCTGGAAAAGCCCGAGCGAGTCATGGTCTGACCCGTTGCCGTCATTGGGGTACTCGCCCGACTCGGGGTACGCGCCGGTGTTGGCGAGCTGCCGCAGCGTGGACTCGGTGAGGGCGGCCATCAGCGCGATGAGGATCCCGTCGCGTCCGACCCCGGGCGTGCGGGCGCCGGTCTCGATGATCGTGGCCGCGTGGGTGAGCTGCTGACGGTTCAGGGTGAACGTCGCCCCGTCCGCTGTGGAGACCTCCAGCTCGTCGGGGACGGGTCCGAGCACGACGCCGCTGGCGATGCACATCGCCTGGTTTGTCACCGCCGGGTTGACCAGCACCGCGACCCCGACCAGGGCCAGCATCGGTGCCAGCATCACCCACGCCACGAGGGCGACCAGGGCCTTCTTCATCACGCCGCCCCCTGCTTCAGCGCAGCGGGTTGTCCAGCTGCGACAGGCGCAGTAGGACGCACCGGTCGGTGGCCGGCGGGCAGGACAGGAACATCGTGAACGCCACCGGATGCTCCGAGGTGACCTGCTCGTCGAACCAGACGCCGATGCGGTGCCGGGTGCCCTCGACCGTGTAGGCGACCAGGCCGTCGGCGAGCTGTCCGTCGGCGGCGGCGACCGCTTCGTACCACTGGTCGGGGACGTAGAGCCGGTCAATGTCGATCCACTGCGCCGTGCGGTACTCCTGCAGGTCCCGCCACGTCGCATCCGACGGCAGGTAGCGGGACAGGTCGCTGATCAGTCCCGGCGTCTCCGCGCCGGACGGGTCCGCAGCGTCCAGCAGCACCGCCCGGTGATCGTCGGGGCCGAAGGTGGTGAACGTGTCCCACACGAACAGCGCCTCCGTCACGGCCTCGGCGAACCGTTCCGGGCTCCTCGTCTCCGGCAGCGGCTCCAGCTCCGTAGCGCCGGGTGTCAGAGACGTCGGCGCGATGGTGTCCGGCGTCGACGATCCCGTCGGGTCGGCCGGTCCCGGGCGCGGGCTGGGCGGGCCTGCGACCAGGCCGTAGATCCCGACGCCGGTCAGTACGGCCAGGATGATGCCGGCGGCAGCGAGGGAGATGATCAGCCGAAGCCGGCGGGTTCGGTCGGGGCCGTTGCGGGCGGGGTCGGTCATGACGAGGTGCCTCCTGTCCGAGTCGTCTGGCACCTCACAGGTGCGCACCCACGCAGGTCACTCCAACCGGCGCCCCATGTCCTCACGCGCCTGCTCGGTTGCCGGGGCGTCCGCGTCGAGGGCTGCGGAACGCTCCTGAAGGGCCTGATCGAGCGGGCTGGGCTCGGGGTGCCAGGCGATCCGGCCGTTCTCGCTGTGCGCGGTCATGACGAGCTGGACGACCTGGTCCAGCGATGCGGCGGCGATCGTCAGCCAGCCCGACGCCTTGGCCGCCTGCTCCTGGCCCGCGGCTCGGTCTCCATCATCGGTCGCCGCGAACGGGCTGTGCCGTTCGTGCCAGTCCGCCAGCTGCCGAAGGGACTGCTGCACGCTCGTGAGCGCGGAGTGCATCGAGCCCAGCACCCGGTAGGTGTCGTCCGGGACGGAGATGCGGCGGGTGGCGTAGGCCAGCCCGCGAGCGGCCTCGCCGAGCTCGTCGGCGTCCTTTGCTGGGTCCTCAAACGTCGGCATCGGCTGTCTCCTCCCGCGCCGTGCGCGCTGCGTCCAGGAATGTCGCCGCCGCCGTGATGTAGGTGTCGACGAGCTCCCATTGGTCCTGGTCGGCGTGGCGGCCGAAGTCGGTCGGGTCGAACCGGTCCCACCAGCCGTGCTCGCGGCGCAGCAGAT
Organism: Microbacterium gorillae; assembly: GCF_050990725.1. GTDB lineage: Bacteria > Actinomycetota > Actinomycetes > Actinomycetales > Microbacteriaceae > Microbacterium > Microbacterium gorillae_A. The sequence continues at coordinate 3,007,854 of NZ_CP158844.1, read as the reverse complement.
CGACGAGCTTGCGGATCTGGTGCTTCTCCCGCAGCAGCGGATCGGCATCCTTCCACCCCACCCGCTCCACGCCAGCGGCGCTCTCGCGCAACTGGGTGAGGCGGGCCAGAGCCAGCCCGGACTCTTTGGCAACCTCGGCAGGTCGCTCCAGCTTCTCCAGGGTCTGCAGCTCCCGCCGCGCCGACGTACGCACCGTCTCGGGCGCGTCGGGGTCGTCAGCGGCACGGCGGATGCCGGCGAGGTTCTGCGCGGTCTTGACGGCGAGGTAGCGGCCGTTGACCTTCCCGTCGGTGTTCAGCTCGATGAGCGCCTCTGCCGCTTCCTGCCGCACGTACGGGTCCTCGGTGTCGTCGGCGGCGATGCGGCGCAGTTCGTTGATCTGCTCGAGCATGGTCCGCGAGTCCCGCCCGGTGACCGCGCGGGCCGCTTGCGTCCTGGCTTTGCCGCCGCCGGACGGGGGTGCCGATTCGGCACCCCCGTCCCGCGCTTCGGCGACGCGGGCGTCACGGTCCGGGGACCCGAACCGGGTGGCGGCGTCGCGGCGCTGCGCGTCCTCCGCGTAGAGGGCCTTGAGCTCCTCGTACAGCTCCGCCTGCTCCAGCGGTTTGAGGGCCTTCTGCAGGGTCTGCTCGTCGCGGATCGCGAGGACGTAGGAGAGCTTGTCGGACACGTCCGGGACCACCCACACCGGGGTGACCCGCCAGCCCAGGCGTTCCATCGCGGCCAGGCGCCGGTTCCCGGTGATCAGCACCGCGTCCTCGGTGATCGCCGGCGGGTTGAGGATCCCGACCCGCTCCAGCGACCCGCACAGCTCGTCGAGGTCCTCGTCCGGGTCGCGCCGGTACTGCGAGCCGCGACGGATCTGGTCGATCGCCTGCTCCAGCACCAGATGCCCGCGCGCCACCTCGGCTCACCGTCCTTCCCGCACGCCAGGTACGGGCGCCATCCGGCGCACCACGTCGACCAGCGCCGTATCGGAGAGCAGGTCCGCGACGTCGTCTCCGAGCAGCACGCGCGCCAGCAGCCCGTACCGCCCGGCCCGGCGGCGCCCGGCAGGGATCCCGACGAGGAGGCGCACGAGCTCTGCCCACTCCTCCCGCCGGTACCCGAACCGCACCGCGATGCTGAGGTCCTTCGAGACGATCTCCACCGCGGACCCGCCCGAGGACAGGGACGCGACGCGGTGGGCGATGTAGTCCACGGCCTGCTCGACCTGTCGGGCGGGCCAGCCGGCGACGACGAGGAACACGCACACGGTGCGGATCACCGGGTCCGCGGAGCCGTCATCGTCACGGCCGGCGCCGCCGACGAGCCCGGTGGCGTGAGGGTGGACGTCGTAGAAGAACTCCTCGTAGTGCCCCGCACGTACCGGCTCTTCGTTCGGGCGCTTGGAGGGGCGGCGGGCCTTGTCCTGGCTGGTCATGTCCCGATCGGCGTGCGCCTCGGCGGCGATGCCGAGCGCGACCGCGCGGGTCACCACCGCCCATGGGTCGTCGGCCTTCACCGTCGTGGACTGGCGCATGGCGATGAAGGCCTCGTAGGCGGCGTCGGCCGGGTCGCGGTGCCAGGCGCGGGCGACCGGGGTGTACTTCGCGGTGGCGTAGACCATGAGCTCGGCGGCCACCGAGCTGGTCGCCCATGCGTTGTGCGTGTTCAGGTCGATGAGGACCTGGCGCAGGCCCTCCGGGGTAGTGAAGTCCGGACTCGTCTGGTCCGGGACGGATGGATCGTGCATAGCGACTCCCTGGGCGGATCTGGGTGTAAGCGAGGTATGAACCCGCATCCGCGAGACACCCGCCGCGCCCTCACCGGTGGCGTGTGCCTCCAGGCGGGGCGCTCGTTTCAGGCGTCACTGAGCCGCGCCGCGACGCACACGGTCCTGTCGCGGTGCACGGGGCCGCCGCGAGTCGCGGCAGCGGGTGGTCGGTCAGGTGGTGGATGCGGGGCCGGGCGTCGGGTGGCTGCCCGGGCAGGCAGAGGTCACCGGCTCACCCCCTGCCTGCCCAGCACGGGCTGCGCGGGGCTGGTCGGTACATCAGGGACCAGATCCGCCTCGCGGTGCGACAGCGCACGGCGGATACGGGCGGCGCCGTCGCGAGAGGCCTGGCGGACGAGCTCGTGGACGTCCTGGTTCACGTCCGCGGTCTTCTCCATGACACGCGCGCCGGCGCGGGCGGCCATGTCAGTGGGACGCACCCACTCCACATGGGTGTCCGGGTGTCCGGCCGGTGCGGGCGTGCGGCCCACGCTCGGGTCGCCGTGGCGGGCGATCACGTGCGCGCCCTCCGTATCAGCGCGCTCCGTATCGGGGCGCTTGGTGTCGGCACGCTCCGCACCTGGGCGCTCCGCGTCGGGCGGGTTCCCGCTGCCTGCGGGATCAGAGGGTGTGGGGTCGGTCATGACGGGTCTCCTTCCGTGTCCTCGTCAGGTACGGCCAGCCACCGGCCGATCGTGGTCGGGTGCTTGCCCAGCTGCGCTGCGATCTGCCGTTGCGAGATCCCGTCGGCTGCGAGCCGCGCTGCCTGTTCTCGTGTCTCCCGATCGCCGCGTGCTCGATCCCGCCCCGCGGACACTGGGCGCGTCCGTTCGGCGCGCGGCTTGGCGCGCTCGTCCTCACGAGCCGGCGGTGTCGCGTCGCTGCGGGTGGGGGCGGCGTTGCGGGTGAGCTCGACGGTGAGGTGTGTCATCGCCAACAGCACCAGCGGTGGCACCGAGGCGACCAGTGCCGCGACCACCGCGGGCACGCGGGCGTCGGCGGCGACGATCGCGTGGGTGATGTTCGCCGCGACGGACGCGCCGGCGCCGGAGGCCAGCAGCAGCCAGGCGTAGCGGCGCGCGGCCGGTGCTTGGTTGCGCAGCGCGACGACGGAGATGGTGGCCTCGAGGATCACGCCGTCCACGATCAGCGGCCACACCCACGCCTGCCCGGCGGGAATACCGGCCATGATCGCCAGGTCCTGCAGCGTGGTGAAGGACAGCCAGAACGCGCCCAGCGCGAGCACCAGGGTGCCGGTGACGCTGCTGGCGATCACCAGGCGCGGCACACCGCTTCCGGGCCCGGCCACGCCTGCATCCGCCGGCGGGGCGGTGCGGGGCGGGGCGGGCGTGCTCATCGCCGCACGGCTCCCCGGATCGCACTGGGCGACCGGCCCCCGTCATCGGCAGCGGGTGTGAGCTGGATGGTGCGCCAGGCGGATCGGATGGTCGCCTCGATCTCCCGGGTACCGAGACCGACGGCGAGCGCGGGCCGGTCGAGCAGATCGTGGATGCCCTGCTCGTCGTAGCCCTGCTCGGCCAGGCGGCATGATGCCCAGAACAGGCTGGCGTTCCGGTTGCCGTTGACCGCGCCGAAGAGCCAGCGGGTCAGTTCTTCGCCGCCCCGTGACGTTGCGTCGCTTCGTGGTGTGGTGACGCGGGGGCGGATGGGGGTGAGCAGCTCGCGGATCCGGTCGCCGTCGACCGGGCGCGGTTCCGCGTTGAGCGTGAGGATCGTGTATCCCGTTCGTTGTCCCTGGTCGATCACCGTCGAGGGTGGGGCGAGGACGTAGCCGCCGGTGCCGCGGAAGTCGACGTGCCGTGTGCCGCGTGACCACGTCTGTTGCGGCCGGTCAGGATCGGAAGGGAAGTACAGATGCGTGCCGCCGGACGGTGTGCGCACCGCGGCGAGCGCTCCGGGGACCATGCCCGTCCGGTGGAGGCGTTCGAGAGTGCGGTAGCCGTCGCCGCCGGCATGCACGTCGATGTCGAGCACGTCCAGCCCGTGTCCCGTGGCGATGCCGATGTTCGCCTGCGGCTTCCATGCCCACCATCCACGGATGCGGCGTGCACCGGTGGTCGCGTCTCGGTATCCGCGCGTGGTCAGCGGCTGCTTGCCGCCCGGGACGCAGGGGAACACGTCCAGGCCGGCGGCCGCATATATCAGGGCGGCTTCCCGCATGGTGCCGTCGTGCGCACGCACGGCGCTCAGGGTCTCGTGCAGCGTCTCGATCATGTTCGCCTCCTCCCGCAGCTCAGGCGACGAGCGCCGAACTGCAAGAGTCAGGTGCGCGTCATCAGTCGGTAACCGGAGCCGCTAACCTGGCCTCGACGCAGGGCCTTGGTTGCTTCGAGTACGCAGGTGCGGCGTCTACCGATCCGAACGCGACGGGTCAAGTTCCGTCCAGCGATTCGATGCAACATGCGCGTTTGAGCAACGAAGATGCGCGAGTCGAGCACCACTCGCGTCCGATGCGCCGGGGGAGCGGGCGATCGCAGCGCTGCCGATGGTGCTGAGCGCAGGCGGGAGGCTCGAGACCTCAAGCCAGATAGATTATGCCGGATATTTCTGGCTGACGATAGAGGTGGATCTCGTCAGCGTAGAGGGGATGCCTTCCTCTCCCGCGCCTTCGTCTTGGGAGGAGTACGCCAAGGACCTCGGAATCGAACTGCAACGTCGCCGGATCGCGCTGGATATCACGCAGGAGAACCTTGCCCACCGGGCCGGTCTCACGCGCACGCACTACCAGCAGCTCGAGCGCGGGTTCTGGAAGCCGGGGTCACCGGCCAACCCCTCGCTGAAGATGCTCGTGCGCCTGGCGCAGGCACTCCAGCTTGAGGTTGCCGAACTTCTCCCGTCCGGACGCGACGTCGAGTGGCCGGACACGTAGCCGGTCACCGGCCGGGCAGATCCGGGTGTAGTCCGCGGCCGTCTGCCTCCGGGTCTCCGGTGGCCTCGTGCCCGGTGAGCCGGTGACTGCGATCGCGCAGCAGGTCTGACAGCAGTGCTCCCCGCTCGAGGCGTGAGGAGGGCGCCGGGGGTGTGTCGTGGTTTCCGAGGTGGCGCCAGCCGAGCACTCCGTGCACGTCGCCATCCGCCAGGACACGTTGCCGCCGCTGGACGGCCGCGGGTGTTCCTGGGGGAGCGTCGCCGGTCAGGCCGTCGTCGACCAACGTGCGCGCCTCGTCTGCGGTGTGCGAGGAGACCTCGAACTCAACCGGAACGCGGTAGGTCCACAGCTCCTTCGTTTCGGGTGGCTGGGTTTGCGCGGGTGAGGCGTCTACGGCCGGTGAGGTCAATCGAGCAGACCGCGCTGTTTCGTACGTCTCTGGCTCGGCTCCCTCACCCTGCCGAGACGTCACCGCGCGGTGCTCGCGCGGTGACGAAGTCGCGGTCACGGTGTCGGTGTCGAGGAGGTGGCGCAGCCGCTGCTCGCGGGCCCCTGCGATCCGGTTGAAGTCTGCCTGCCACTGCGCGTGGTCCCAGGCGTAACGGGCTCCTTCGATCTCACCCTCGTAGCCGGGTGCGATCGTGACCAGGTAGTCCTGGCGGCGCGGCTCCGCCGGCAACGGCTGCTCCTCGAGCAGTGCCGCGATGCCTTCGCGTAGCCGCTGGATCTCCTCGACACGTTCGAGGAGGTAGGTGGGACGCCGCAGGTACATGGCGATATCCAGTGCCTGCTCGGTGAACTCGTCGAACGCCGCACCATACGCGTTCTCATCTACCACACCGTGCTCATCACGGAACGCATCCGGGTCCGGCTCCTCGGGGAAGATCTCGGCGAGCATGTCGAACACCGGAGTCTCCGCATAGGTGTCGGCGAACGCGTGCGGTTCTCGCAGCCGCAGGTCGGCGTGACTGTTCCCGTCGATGTGCTTCAGCCCGGCCTCGGGGAACCATCGATCCTCCAGCGGGTAGAAGACGTCGCCGAGCTCGCGCAGGGGTGCAGCGTCGGTCAACAAGCGGTCCGCTCGGGACAGCAGCGCGTGCAGCACCTGTGCCGCCTGCTCCCGCGTCGTCCCGGCGACCTCGAAGACGACCGGGATGGTGAACTTCTGCTCTGCGTCGGTCATGGTGTGCTCCTCGTCCTGCCGTGGGTGCTGAGGGTCAGGTAGGTCACAGCTCGTGTGCCGACCCGGTGTCCGATCGGGACGACGCTGCGTCTCCCGTGGCGAGCTGCGAGGCACGGCGGGCGAGCGCGTAGGACAGGTCCCGCTCGTACTGCCCACCGGGACCGGTCAGATCGGCGACGGGCAGCTGGGTGATGGTCGCCCGCGGCATCGGGGTCTCCTCTGCGAGAGCCTCGAGCCACTGATCGACATCCTCGGGGGTGTTCCACTGCTGGATCGGTGTGTGCTTGTCGATGAACTCGCGGCCGCCGGCGAAGGCCTCGGACTCTGCGAGCTCCTCGTACAGCTGGGTCGCGACGCGGCGGGCGAGATCGGTGCCGCGGGAGCCGATGAGGATCGAGGGCTCGACGTCGGGGTCGTCGGACCAAGTGATCACCCCGACCGTGACGACCTGCGGCCGCGTCCTCGCCGCCCGGTTGGCGAGCAGCTCCCGGGAGTCCAGGCCGTCGTGACCTGCGGCCCGCACCAGGTGGGAGATCTGCTCCAGTGCGGCGGACGGGTGCTGGGTGCGGTCGTAGCCTTGCAGCGCCTCGGTGATCTGGGCCAAGGCACGGGAGTCCACGTTGCCCACCGGCAGGGCTGCGGCTGTGCGCCCGAGCGGGCTCAGGCGGGACGGACCCACGGCGAGGCGGACCGGCCGCCCGCTGAAGTCCTTGCCCTCGTACAATCCGTCGGGCAGCTCGGGTGCCGCCTCGCTGGCGTGGCCGGCGAACAGCGGATCGGACTCGGGGTACTCCGGGTTCGGGATCTCCACGTACCGGTCCGCCGCCGCCAGAGTGATGCGCAGCTGCTGCAGCTCCGCATCGGTCAGCACGCGCAGCGTTCCCGGCACCTGCGCCTCGGTTTCCACGAGAGTGCGGAGCACCTCAATCGTGGTCAGGTCTGCGAGGAACGTCTGCTGCGTGGACGCCGACGTGTTCAACCCCGGGTAGGAGTCCTCCTGATGCGACCAGCCGCGGATGCCTTCGCGTCCCTCGGGCGCGGCCAGCGCTCCGATAGACCGCGAGGTGAGCGCCTGATCGACGATCCCGCGAGCGTGCGCCCACGAGCGTGCGGCGATGTCGAACACGACCGGTACCCGCACACGCCACAGCTCGCCGCGGTCACCGTCGTCGGGAAGCTCCGCCATGATGGTCCCTCCTACCTCTCCGGTGCGCACGCCTCGCGCGCATCACAGAGGTAGGCGCCGCTTACGAGCGTTCGATGGTCGCTTCCTTCCGTGGTCTTCTCAACCACCCCGGCCGCCACCCGGTCGACAGGCGGGTCAGGACGCGTTGTGCCGCATCGCGACGCGATCGATGCGTGAGGCGATCAGCGGGACGAAGCTGGGGTCCTTCTCGATCGCGACCACCCGCATCCCTTCCTCCAGCGCCGCCTCCACCGTCGCGCCCGAGCCGGCGAACGGCTCCAACACGAGCCCGCCGTGCGGGGTGAGCAGGCGCACCAGCCACCGCATCAACGACCGCGGCTTGACTGTCGAGTGCGAGACACCGAACGCGCGGGGCCGCTCCGATCCCGGCGCCTTGTGCTCGTACCGGAAGATCGGGAACCGGCTCGAGGCCGGCGTTCCTCGCCAAGAGCCGGTCAGCAGATCCAGCGTCTCGGCCTGCGCGCCATCCAACGCCACATTGGCCGGCCACCGGCCCTCACCGAACCGTGACGCGTCGATGTGCAACGCCCCAGTGCCATGCGTCAGCACGCTATCGACCACGGTCCCCGCGATCGGCTTGCGCGCGATGATGACCGGTTCGAACGACGGACGCAGCCCCGTGCCCCAGCCCGTCCACTGCTTGGCGTCCTCGCTGACCGGTGCGCCCTGCTGCACGACACGACGTGTCGCCCCGAGCACCCCCTCCCGCTCCGACTCCTGCACCACCCGGTCCGGGCGCAGCACCCCGTTGCGCTTGTCCAGTGCATACGCGAGATCCATGCTCTTGGGCATCCCAGAGGAATACAGCCACGCAATCTGATCGCGCACCTCGAACCCCGCGTCCTCGATCCCGCGCACCATCCGATGCCACGTGCGGGTGCCGCCGAACGCCGCCAGATGCGCGCCCGGCTTCAACGCATGCAATGCGCCGCGCGCCCACGCCGCGCACCACGCCTCGAACACCTCCGGGGGTGTCATCGCCGTGACGTCCAGGTCCGGCAAGGACTCCGCGAACCCCGCGGCGCCGTCCCACGCGTGCCCGTTGAACTCCAGACCATAGGGCGGATCGGTCACCAGCGCATCCGCCACTCCAGCGGCAAGTCGGGGAAGGACCGCGACAGAGTCCCCACCCAGGATGACCGCTCCGTCCCGGTCGATCTCGACAGGAAGATCACCGGCCCCGTAAGCATGCGGAACCTCGTGCGACATAGAGTACCTGCTCTCAGAGCATGTTCGCCGCCGTTGCCCGACGAAACCCGTGCCAGCCAGGTACGCCCCGGGACGCTCGCCGAGCACCCATGCCGACGCTTCCCGAGCACGCCTTCCGCCGTCGATCCAGCGGACGCCCGGGCCACTCCAAGTGCTCCACACGATCGGCAATCGACGAGAGAAGGCCGCGAGTAAACCCTGAGTTGACATCTCAGGCACGCGCAGGGCCGTGAATGTGTCGTGTCGGGACCCTGCGTCCGTTGGCGCGGTGTAGGGGGTCTGCTGCTCGAGTAGGTGACATCTGATCTGTGGTGCCGTGGGGTGCCGCTGAAAAGATGTCATTGTGCTCGAGCCCCATCCCCTCGAGTTCCGTGATGATGTCGTGGCTGTTGCCCGACTTCGGTATCAGCGAGACGTGTCTGCAAAACTGGCTGCGCCAGGTTCATGTTGAAGACGATGCCCGCCCCGGCGTGACGGTCGCCGAGTCGGCCGACGTGCGTGAGCTGCGCAAGCGGAACCGGCTGCTGGAGCAGGAGAACGAGGTGCTGCGCCGCGCGGCGGCGTATTTCGCGCAGGCGCATCTGCCGGGAGAATGAGCTCCCCGCTCGTGAAAGAGCTCGCCGCTGACGGGACTTCCGTCGTGGTAACGTGTCGGGTCCTCAATCTCGCCCGCAAGCCCTACTACCGCTGGCTCGCTCACTCCATCGCCCCGAGGGAGGTCGTGGAGGCGTATCGCGCGAACGCGCTATTCGACGCGCACCGCGCGCTCACCTCGAATCGGATCACTCCCACGCTGACGAGCACTACCTGGAGAACGGGGAGGCGGTCGCTCAGTGGACCGCGCTGGACTCGACCGGTGCGGTGCGCGCGGAGGCGGCACCGGACGGCGAGACCTATCAGGGTTGGGTGGACTGCCGCGATCCGGTGACCGGGGAGCAGCGAGGGATTCCACGCGAGGTGCGCGTGGCCAAGAGTGGTGAGGTCGTGACACGGCCGGTGTCACCGCGGTTCGCAGAGATCACGGTCAACAGCGACAAACGCAGCGGTGTCCCCCGCCAGCTGTCGGGCGACCCCGACAGTCCTGACACGCGCTGCAAATTGCAGGGGCGTTACCCCGAACCGACGACGGAAGGCGCGACTCGCCGTGGATGGGTGACACCACCCCGCCTCCGCGGCTGCGGACGCAACGCTCATGGCCTTCGTCGCCAAGAGCTCAGCCATTCTGTCCACCCGCATGCGCCACAGATAGCTCATTGGGCTTAATCCCAACTCGGCCTGGAACAGTCGGCCCAACTGAGACTGCGAGATGGCGACGGCGGAGGCGAGCTCGCCGGCGGTCCACCTGCGTGTGAGGTCCTCACGCATCAGCCGTACGGCGGTGGCGACCTCTCTTCGGGGGAGACGTGCGCGTGCTCCGCCTATGACGGTTGCAGCGGTGTGCCGAATACCACACATCATCCCGACAGTATGGGTCACATCTGCAGCGTCGGCTATCACGGCGAGCGCATCTCCGGCCTGCCGCTTGCGTTGAGCCATGAAGGCGAGCCGCGGCCCGATATGCCGCATCCCTTCCATCCCGATATCCAGAAGGCCAAGCGAACCACGGTGCGAGATTGCACCTCGAAGACGCCCGCCAATGACGTTGCTTTCAGGCAACCAGCGCGACCAGCTCGCTGCAAGCTCGTCATCCAGCTCAAATGAGATCGACCTCAGGAAGCCGCGAGGTTGACATGTGCAAGATCTTCCTTTGGGGAGCAACACCACATTTCCTGGTCGCAGCTGAAACGCTACCTCGCTGCTCTCAAACTGACCCCATCCGTCGAGTACGAACGCAATCGTCAACCTCGCCGCGGGGAGATGGGACGTTTGCGCGACTGCGAATAGATCTCGAACGGTCACCGGAATGAGAGGCCTCTACTTTGCTTCCGACTGCGCATCAGCCATGAAAGGTGGGCGCGGATTGCCTGATGGCGATGTATATCGCAACCCGGCCGTTGACGCTTTTCGCGCAGCATCTTCGGATAGACAGCTCCTCGCCCTGTTAGGTCAGATAGCGCTCAACTGTTTGAATTTTGAAACCTGGGTCCTAGGGCCTAAGCTCAGTCTACGGTATGGCAACGCGGCGGGCAAAGGTCGAGCGGGGCGGCTTGTTACCTGGTGTGTCCCCACGCTGGCCAGTATCCGAATCGGGAGAAGAGTCGATGTCCACGCATGTTGCAGCCGAGATAAACACCCAACCCGCGACGTGGACTCGCGCCGTTCGTCTCGCTGCGGAGGTGGGCCACAGCGCCGGGACATCACTGGAAGCCGAACCAGGAGAGATCGGCGTCAAGGACGGAGTCCATGCGCCGGGAGCTCGGACTGATCCCTCTCAGGCGGCCTCGTTCGTATCCGAGATCAACGTCGATGCATTGGCGTCGCGGTAGGCACGTCACACGCGATGCAACAGCGGACCGGAACAGTGAATCTCATCCTTATCCGTCGACTCGCCGCCGCGGTTGACGCGCCTCTCGTCCTTCACGGTTCGTCCGGGGTGAGTGAGGAACTGCTAATGCTGGCAGTGAGGGCAGGAATCGCAAAGGTCAACGTGTCAACGCATCTGAACGGTCTTTTCACTTCGAGCGTTCGCCAGAGTCTGGTATCACTGCCGGCTGTCACAGATCCGCGCAAGTACATCGCACCCGCGCGACAGGCGATCGCTCACGAGGGCGACCATATCCTCCAGCTGCTCAGCGGGGGTGTGCCGCACCGCGATGCTGCTCAAGTGTTCCACTCAGGGGAGAGCTGAAAGATGTCATTCACGAGTGCGCGCGAACTCTTCACCATCGGCATCGGGCCCTCATCGTCCCACACCGTAGGGCCGATGCGAGCTGCGATGATGTTTCGGCTTCTGGCGGGTCAGTTCGGTGATGCCGTCGCCTCGATTCGAGTCGAGCTTTTTGGATCACTCGCTGCTACCGGAGCTGGTCATGGCACCGACGGGGCCGTGGTGCTCGGCCTCCTCGGTGAGGATCCAGAGACAATCGACCCGGCGCGCGCGGCGATTCGTCTCGACGAGGTGAAAACCTCGGGGCTCCTTGGATTGCAGGGAGAACGAAGGATCGAGTTTGAGCCATCCCGGGATATTCTCTTTCGCACTGGAAGAAGCCATCTCAAGCACCCGAATACTCTGGTATTCACCGCCGAGAACGCGCATGGCCAGACTCTCGGTCAGAGGACCTATTTCTCTGTTGGGGGCGGATTTGTAGTCGATGAATCTTCACGCAGTTCTCCGGAATCGACCGATGCGGCCGACATGCCGTATCCCTTCAACAGCGCGGCCGAGCTGCTCATGAGGTGCGCAGAAAGCGGGCTGTCGGTCGCACAGGTAGTGCGTGCGAATGAGCTCTCTCAAGCTGCCGAAGCGGCCCTCGACGAACATCTCGAGCGAGTATGGCATGTAATGTCGGAGTGTATTCGTAACGGCGTAAGCAGTACACAGAGGACGCTGCCGGGCGGACTGCGCGTTCGTAGGAGGGCCCCGCGGATGTATCGTATTCTCAAGTCGAAAGACGCGAGTGGTGATCCTCTGCACGCGATGGATTGGGTGAACCTCTACGCGCTAGCCGTGAACGAGGAAAACGCGGCCGGTGGGCGCGTCGTTACGGCGCCAACGAACGGGGCCGCCGGTGTGGTGCCTGCCGTGCTCTCGTACTACCGCAATTTCGTGCCTGGCGCCAGCGAGAAGGGGATCTCGCGATTCCTTCTTGCAGCAGCTGCCGTAGGAACGCTCTTCAGGCGGAACGCATCGATATCGGGTGCGGAGGTGGGCTGTCAGGGCGAAATTGGCTCGGCATGCTCCATGGCTGCTGCGGGTCTGGCCGAAGTGCTAGGGGGAACACCTGAGCAGGTCGAGAATGCTGCGGAGATAGCGCTGGAGCACAACCTGGGCTTGACCTGTGATCCGGTGGCTGGTCTTGTGCAGATTCCATGCATCGAGCGGAATGCCCTCGCGAGCGTGAAGGCAATCAACTCTGCGCGGATGGCTCTCAACGGAGATGGCAGCCACCTGGTGACGCTGGATCAGGCGATTGAAACGATGAGACAGACCGGCGCCGACATGAAGACGAAGTATAAAGAGACTTCGCTCGGCGGTCTTGCTGTCAACGTTACAGAGTGCTGACTCGAGATCTCCGACAGTTGCAGGCTGCCTCGGTGAAGCTTGTGAGCCCCATCGGTATCTGTCCGTGAGTTCGCGGCGGTTAGTGGCCGATCAGTAGCGCTTCTCTGGCGGCGTCGACCACCTCGGGGGTGAGTGTGGGGATGTTGTTGAGGCATTGGATGCGTTCGATCTGGGTGGTGAGGCGGTCCACGAGCCGGAAGTTGCCGGCGGTGATGCGGACGATCGTGGCGATCGCGGTGGCGTGGGCGATGCCACCGTCCGCTGCGTCGGCGGCCGCGGGGAGGCGGTTGGTGAGGACGGCGGTGAGTTCGTCGGGGGTGAGGGGTCGGTATTCGTGGGCGAAGTCGATGCGGCTGTAGAGCTGGGGGTAGCGGGCTAGGCGTTTCTCGATGCCGGGCATGCCGATGAGGATGACGCCGATGTGGTGGCGGTCAAAGTAGTCGCGCACTTGTTCGAGGCCTGTGGTTTTGAGGCGGTCTGCTTCGTCGATGATGAGCAGTTCGGTGCGGCCGGAGGATCGGGATTCGACGTTGACGTAGGGGTCGACGAGTCCGTGTTCGGCGTAGTCGAGTGCGTAGGAGATCGCTTGGCAGGCTCGCGGTAGGCCTACGTCGATCTGTCGAACCGTCGCGGCGCCGGTGGGGGTGAAGATCGCGGTGCGCGCTTCGAGCACGCGTGGGGGTATGGGGCCCGAGGTCGTCTGTGACGAACGCTTGCCATTGTTCCCAGTCGTCGGCGCCGGCGTAGTGGCGTGCGGAGAGGGTCTTGCCGACGCCGGGTGGTCCCCAGCAGAGGCCGATGCAGCGATGGGCGCGGACGGTGTCCGCGAACTCCGTGAAGCGGCGGTGTTCTCGGGTGCTGTGGAAGAGCGGCAGCTCGGGGCGGGGCGGGGCGCTGTCGTTGATCTCCCCGAACTCGCCGGTGAGGAAGCGGCGTCCGTCATCGCCCTTCTGGGAGATGAGGGTGTGCTTGGGATTAATCGGTCGCATAGAGCCGGAGTCCGTGTCTTGGTGGAGTGAGTTCGGGTGGCGCCGACGCCGACGCCGACGCCGACGCCGACGCCGGCGCCGGCTCCGGGTCAGTGGTCTCGGTGGGCGGGAGGTAGCGGGTGTCGTCGGGGAGTGCGTCGGCGAGGCTGCGACGCTGGCGGAGTTGCTGCTTTAGCGTGTGGCGGCGCTGCGCCCGGGCGGTCTGGAGCTGTTCGAGGGAGATCTCGTCGGCGGCGAGTTCCGGGGCGATCGCTCGACAGAGGAACGCGTCGTTGAAGTAGACGCGAATCTCGCCCACGTCGCGCGGGTTGAAGCGCACGGTGACCTGTTCACCGACGTACGCGGCGAGGACGGGTGACACATAGCGGGTGGAGGCGAACTGGATCCCGTCGCGTTGCACCTTTCGCGTCGTGGCGGCGGTGAGTAGCAGCAGGTCGAGCTCGTCGGAGCTGGCCGGGGTGCGCGGGATGAACCCGGACGCGGCCCACCGGGTCGCCGGAGCTTCGCGGGTCTCGGAGTGCGGCCGCGCGTTGTACTCCTCGACGATGAACCGCTCGAGGATCGCGTCGAGCTGCTCCATCGTCAGCACCGGAGGAGATGTCGGCGTGCCATTGGTGCCATGAGGGATGTGTCCGGGTAGGTGCGGGAGAAGTTCGGTGGTGATCGTGCCGTAGAACCGTTCGATCTTCCCGCGACCCTCCGGAACACCGACAGGGGAGTGGATCAGACGGACGTGCATGTCCAGGCACACCCGCTCGAGCCGAGCCGAGGTGAAGTCGGAGCCGTGATCGCTGTAGAGCACATCAGGGAGGCCCATCACGGGCCACGCCGGGTTGGTCTTACGGTTGATGGCCTGATGCAGGGCCAGAGCGGTGCGCTCCGCGGTCGGTGCGCCAAGGAAGAGCGAGTAGCCGGCGACGGCGCGAGAGAAGTCATCGAGCACGGTCGTCAGCCACGGCCGAACCGGTTCCCCCTTTCTATCGAGGATCGCGAGGTCCAGGAGCGTGTGGTCCGCCTGCCACTGTGCATACGGTCGAGATGCGGTGCGGCGGTAGACCAGCTCGAACCGATCTCGGCAGGCGGCTTCGCCGTGCTGCGCCAGGGTCCGCAGTCCCGGGTCGATCCTGGCGATCACCGCTCGGACCGTGGAATAGCTCGGCGCGGGGACCCCTCGATCCTGAGCGAGCCCACTCACACGGCGGTGGATGAAGGCAGCGGTCGGTTCCGGGTGTCGTAACGCCAACGCTTGGATCGCCTCGACGATTTCCTGCGACGTGCGCTGTCGCCCCTTGTCGGCGCGCGGAAGCCGCTCGAGTCCAGCGCTGGTGGGGCGGATCCGGTACTGCTGCGCCCACCGGCTCAGGGTCCGCGCCGGGACACCGGCTGTGGCGGCGAGACGGGTCCAGGGGACTCCGTCGTGTTGGCGTAGGAGAGCGAGTTTCGCGTCGACCGTCCACTGCGCCATCGCATGTCACCGCCTCACGCGGGCCCGGTGTCCTCGGTGAGGTGGCGGTAGATGGTGCCGCGGGAAACACCAAACGTCTCCGCAATCTGCTGCACGGTGTAGCTCTTCTGCTCATACATCGCGCGTGCCTGCTTCGCCTTCGTCGGCGTCATCTTGAACCGCCCGCCCCCCCTTGCGGCCACGGGCGCGTGCCGCGGTGAGGCGCGCGGTACATAGGTCTCGGACACGGCCTGTGAAACACAGACACGCCGTTTCGCGATTCACGCGCTGCGGTGTTCCATGGACGACCGATCGCGAGAGGCGCGGCCGAGGCCGCAGAACGATGTCGCCGGCCCTCGCGCGGGTTACGGGGTGCGTCGCAAACACGGTACTGTGCGGAAGCAACGACTCTCGAAGGAGCGACGATGAGCATTGCATTCCTGCTGACCACTCTCGTGGTGGTCGCCACCCCCGGCACTGGCGCCGTCTACTCGATCGCTGCGGGCCTGTCCCGCGGCACTAAAGCTGGCATCATCGCCGCCTTCGGATGCACCCTCGGTGTCATCCCGCACATGGTCGCCGCGATCACAGGACTCGCCGCGATCCTCAACGCCTCCGCCATCGCGTTCCAGACGATCAAGTGGCTCGGCGTCGCCTATCTGCTTTACCTCGCATGGCAGACCCTTCGCGACAAGTCGATGATCGACGTCGACGCGAACACCGCGCCCGTCTCCTTCTGGCGCGTCATCCGCGCCGCGATCCTCATCAACCTGCTCAACCCGAAGCTGACGATTTTCTTCTTCGCGTTCCTCCCTCAATTCGTTCCCGCGGGCGAGGCCAACGGCACCTGGCAAATGGTCTGGCTGAGCCTCGTCTTCATGGCGCTGACGTTTGTCGTGTTCGCCCTCTATGGGATCTTCGCCGCGACGATGCGCAACCAGGTCATCACCCGCCCCAAGGTCATGGCGTGGCTGCGCCGCACCTTCGCCGCCACGTACGTGCTCCTCGCCGGCCGACTCGCCCTCCAAACCCGATAAGCGTCAATGCACTTCACCCACGATCCGGCCCTCCGTGCCGAATTCCCTCAGCTTGCCGTCGCGACCCTGCGACTCGACCGTGTCACCGCCGCACCTGACGTCACCGCCACGGCCGCCCCCTTCCTCGAACGCGCATCCGCACGACTGGTCGACCGATCCGAGAGCGAGCTACCCGAGATCGCTGCCTGGCGCCGTGCATACAGTCAGATGGGGCTGAAACCCACCCAGTACCGGTGCGCGTCGGAAGCGCTGCTGCGACGCTTCAAGAAAGACGGCGAACTGCCCTCGATCCATCCTCTGGTCGACCTCTGCAACGCGGTATCCGTGGCCTATGCGATCCCCATCGCGGTCTTCGACCTCGACCACGTAACCGGCGACCTCACCGTGACGCACGCAACCGGCACCGAGAACTACCTCAGCTTCGGTGGAGCCACCGAAACACCCGAACCGGACGAGGTGATCTTCCGCGACGACGCGGGCAACGCTCACGCTCGGCGCTGGGTGAACCGGCAAAGCGCCCTCTCCGCGATCCGCTCCGAGACGGCGAGCGTCCTGATCGTCTCGGAGGCGATGCACGACACCGCGGCCGCCGACGTTGACGCCCTCCGCGCCGAGCTGACGGATGCCCTCGCGAGGCACTGGTAAGCGGAACGAAACCAACGATCCTTGAACCAAGGCCGACCCCGGGTTGGTTTGCTCGCCGGGCCAGCCCACACGAGGCACCGGCTTCGGACATCATCCGACGCGAGAAACGCGCCACTTACCTCCGCGGTTCACAGCGCTCCGCTCGGGAGCTTGGCCGTGTCTGACAACGGTTGATGGCGTGGGGTGAGAGTCTCGACGGGTGTCACGGTTTCAGATGCTCTCGGATGCTTGGTGGTCGTTGATCGAGGGGATGTTGCCGCGTCCGACGGGTCGGCCGGGCCGGCGCTTCTCTGATGCCCGGACCATGGTCGAGGGCAAGGTGTACCGATACCCGGGCCGGGATCGCATGGCGGCATCTGCCCGAGGTGTCCGGGCCGTGGCAGACGGTGTGGACCTGGCATCACCGGATGGCGTCTGACGGAACCTGGGATTGGGTGCTCGGCAAGGTCACTGCTGCCGCGGACGCGGCGGGGATGGTCGACTGGTCGCTGTCGGTGGACTCCACGATTGCCCGCGCGCATCAGCACGCGACGAACACGACCCGCCTCACAGGGGGCTGGATCGAACTACACGAATCCGCGCGTCGAGCCGCCTGACCACGGTATCGGTCGCTCCCGTGGCGGGTTGTCGACGAAGATTCACCAACTCGTTGACGGCAACGGGCTCCCGCTGGTCACGCTCATCGGCCCGGGGCAGGCAGGTGACTCACCGATGTTCCTGCCGCTGATGGCACAACGGCGGGTCGGCCGTCACACCGGCAGGCCTCGGACTCGCCCCGATGCGATCCGAGGCGACAAGGCGTACTCGTCCCGCGCGATCCGCGGACACCTGCGCGCCCGCGGGATCAAAGCCGTGATCCCCGAGCCCGACGACCAGAAGGGCCGCCGCAAGCGCCGCGGATCACGCGTCGGCAGGCCGGTCGGACTCGACGCCGCCGACTACCGCAACCGCAACCGGAACGTGATCGAGCGCGGATACTGCCGAATCAAGCAGTGGCGCGGCCTCGCCACGCGGTACGAAAAGCACGCGGTGAACTACCGCGCCGCCGTCGTCCTCAACGCCATCATCGCCTGGACCAAGGCATTGTCAGACACGTCCTAGTCGGCGAAGTAGCTGACGTCTTCTTGGCGCGCTGGCGGTACCTGCCGTGGCTCCCCTCCTGATCGGAGTGACTGCGTGGCAGCCTCCGCCGCAGCCACCGCATATCGTGCTGCGATCGGGGACGTTTCGACTGGTCCGCCCGATCGAGCGAACCCAAGGAACTCGTCCATGATCCGCGCATCGGCTCCGCCATGACCACCGGGCTCGGGGTGCACGGGGACGACAAGGTCCGCTGGCTCATACCCGTAGTGGCGCTTGTTCCAGACGTTGATGACGGTGCCTTCTTCGACATCACCAATGTTCTCGATACGGCCCTCGGTGCCGATGATGGTGTAACTCCGCCAGTAGTCTGGTGAGAAATGGCATTGCTGATACGACGCCATTGTGCCGTTGTCCAGAGTCATGATGACCATGGAGGAGTCCTCGACGTCGACTACGGGGTTTAGCTCGCGCAGCGCGGCTGGAGGCCAGGCCGAGAGCGGATTGTCGTCCAGTCGCCACGGAGTCTCGACATCCTCGACAGAGCGGCGAGGGTTATCGCCGTAGACCATGAGTTGCCCCATCGCCGCCACCCGTGAGCTGTAGCTGCCCATGAGCCAGTGCAGGATATCGATATCATGAGCTCCCTTTTGGAAGAGTAGGCCGGACGAGAATCGTCTATCGGCATGCCAGTCGCGGAAGTAGTAGTCGCCTCCGTGCCCGACGAAATGCCGACACCATGCAACCTTGGGCTCTCCGATCGCTCCGCTGTCAATGATCTCCTTCATTGCTCGCACAAAAGGCATGTGCCGCATGTTGTGCCCGAGGTAGAGACGCCCGCGGCTGCGGCGGGCCTCGTCCAAGATCTGGTCGCACTGTTCCGCCGAGATCGCCATGGGCTTCTCGAGGTACACGGCGAGGCCGGCCCGCAACGCGGCGATCGAATGCTCCACGTGCAAGTGATCTGGAGTCACGATGAGGACTGCATCTATGTCTGCGGCCAACAGTGCTTCAAGGGTCGCATGGGCGGTGACTGGGAAGCCAAGCTCTTGGCCAGCGTTTCGCGCTGCGTCCTGATCGATGTCGAAGACGTCCGAGACAACCGCTCCCAATCCCGGACGATGTGCGACCTTCGTTAAGCTGCGGGCGCGCATGCCAAACCCGACGAGGCCGATCTTTACGTCGTTGCTCATTGATCCACTTTCTCTCAGACAGCGGTATAGTCTAAGCATAGGGCCTAGGTCCTATGCTTGGGGCGTAGGATGGGGTGGCTTGCGCCATTGGCTGCGCGAACCCTCGCGCGGCCGACCTGCAGCTCCCGACCGTCCTGCTTGAAGGAGATATATATGTCCATCCGAGTAGGGATCATCGGAGCCGGCGACATTGCAAGGGTGCATGTTCGGGCAATTCGTGCCGCCGGAGGGAACGTCGTCGCGGTCTCGGCTCTGAGCGAACGAGAGTCGAAAGCGTTCGCGCTGGAGCACGACATTGAGCTCGCCTTCGAAGGTGCGGAATCTCTCCTCGAACGCGTCGACGCAGTCGTCATCGCTACTCCGAACGGGGAGCATGCTGGCCAGACAATCGCGTCTGTCCGGGCTGGGGTCCCCGTGCTTTGTGAGATACCCGCAGGAGTGTCGCTCAACGAGGCTGTGGCTGTTAAAGACGAAGCGGAACGCTCAGGCGTGACCGTGATGGTGGCGCATACACTCAGGTTTCTCGAACCGATGCAACGCCTACGAGACGACATCGCGAAGTCTCGCTTCACGCCACGGCATGTGATCCTCCGGCGAACAACGATGCGCCGCACGAACGCAGGATGGAGCGGTCAGCCTCGCGCGTGGGTCGACAGCATCGTTTGGCACCACGGTGCACACCAGGTGGATTTCGCGCTGTGGCTGTTGCAAGGGGAGCGGGCTGATCTCACAAAGATCACAGTCCACGGATCGGTCGGATCTCAACGGAGCATAGCGGGCCAGCCGCTCGATCTGGGAGCGGTCCTCGGCGTGGAGGATGGCGGGCTCGTCTCGCTCTCGCTCTCGTACAACTCTTCCAGGGACGTCGAGGACGCGCTCATCATAGGTGACGAGCGGACCTACGTCTTTTCTAACGGTCAACTGCGAAGTACGTCGGCGTCAGAGCGAGATTCGTTTTCGAGACACATTTCACCCGGCGTACAGAGAGACGTTGAAGGATCACCGGCGTCGAGGCTGGATGACCTCAAGAAGCAAGCCATCCGGGCCCAGGACGCCGAGTTCTTGCGCGCAATTTCTGAAGGGCGGCAACCGCGAAGTTCCATCAAAGATATTCTGCCCGCGATGCACGTTCTCCAGGCTCTGGTACAAGAGGGATGATTCCTTCGTTACGCCCCCGCGGACGTCGACCGCGAGTTGCGTTCAAACTCCCGCTGCACTCGATCCAGATGCGAGCGCATGGCTCGTTCCGCTCGCTCGGGATCGCCGTTCTCGATCGCGTCGACGATCTCCCGATGCTCCCGGTGACTCCGTGCGTGGTCTCCTCCCGTGCCTTCGGTCATCTCTTGGCCGCGCCGTCGCTCCTCTGCCAGAAATGTCGCCACCGAATCGAAGATCGCAGCGAAAAAGCGATTCCGTCCGAGCGTGATGATCGCCGAATGCAGCGCCAGGTCTGCGTCGACACGCCTCTCCAAGATCGTGGCTTCTTCGGACGCAGTCAGCATCGCGCGAAGGGCCTCGATCTCTTCAGCCGAGGCCGCCGCTGCGGCGCGGCCGGTCGCGCGCACTTCAAGAGCCTGTCTCAACTCGATCAGCTCATCGAACGAGCCCAAGCCGTCCTCGAGTGCAAGCTTGAAGTAGTTCTGGATGGCAAGCGGTCGTCGCCCGATGACCATCGCAGGCTTACCCTGCTGCGTACGCACGATGCCTTGCTGGCTCAGGGCACGAAGCGCGTCACGAACGACGCGCTGGCTGACTTGGAACTTATCCGCCAGAGTGGTCTCAGAGGGAAGAACCGCACCATCCTCGAGTCCGTCGGAGCGGATCATGCCTCGAATCTCATCCGCAACTCGGGCGCCAAGCAAAATCTTGTCGCCGCGCGCCTTCGATGGCGAAGGCGTTCGAAGAGCATTCATAGGTGTCCCGTCGTCAAGCCATCATTTACGACCACGTTTCCAATCTACCTCAAGCATCGGTCCTAGGTCTGATGAACCGACTATATGTTGCCTCAGCGAGTGAGTACGGTTTTCCGGATATATCGTGCACCGTGACCCGCGCGGGGACTGTAACGAGCGTTCGATCTTGGTCCGGGGCCCATTCGCCTCTGTACGCGCTTGCCCATCCCACCCGAGCCGTTGTATACCTCGCGGAGGCGCGGGGTGCGGTCAGAGTCATCGGTCACAGCGGCGACTCCGAGCAGGTATTCTCCACCGGGGGAGAGGCCCCGTGTCACCTTGCTGTCGACGTCACCCGCAACACGCTCTACAGTGCGAACTATGCAGGAGGCTCCATATCCGTATTTCGTCTGGACCCTGGCGGCCACATCACCCGACGACTTCAAGTTCAGCGGTTTCCCGGACGGGTGCATGGGAGTCTCTCCAAACCCCACCACATCGCACTTGAGGGGGGCGATGGAGGCGCCTTGCTGGTCGCAGATCTCGGACACGACGCAATCCTCCGGATCAAGCTCAAGCCAGACGGCACGCTAGGTGCGATAACGAAAGCTGCGGATCCCGCGATCCAACCCCGCGGCCCCCGCTCGCTCTCGCTAGACCGGTTCGGTCACCTGTGGTGCACGGAAGAGAAGTCCGCCACCGTCAGTCGGCTGCACATCAGACACTCCGACACTACCGGAAGCTCAGGAAGTTCCTTCGCGGAATGGACACACACGTGGCCCGCAAGCGATGCTACGTCTCGATCTGTGAACTATCCCGGGGATCTCATTCACTCCCAGAACGGTCGATATCTCTACGCGGCGAATCGCGGCAGAAACACCATCACGGTGTTCGACGCTGATCTAGAACGTTTGGGGCCCGTACGCGAGATCCCGTGCGGTGGTGCCTGGCCGGCTTCGCTAGCATCCGACGGGGCTTTTCTGTACGTTGCGTGCCGCGAGTCGAACCTCGTTAACGTCTTTGCCATGGATGCCGATCAGGGTCTCCTTGATAGCCCCGTTGCTGCGATTCGAGCGGATCGTCCGACTGCTCTTGCGCTAGTCGATGTCTGACAGACGCCAGGCGTGTCCGATTGCTCCGACTGAATCGGCCTGACTTTCGTTCCTATCGGGAGCCTTGTCTGGCGGGTGCCGGATTGGCTGATTCACGGTCAGCGTAGTACGCGTCTTCGACCTCGGCGGGGGTGCGCATGTCGAGCTCGCCATGGAGGCGGGAGTTGTTCCACCACCACACCCACTCGAGAGTCGCGAGCTCGACCTGCTCGACCGTCCGCCAGGGTCCGCGTTGGCGGATCAGCTCGGTCTTGTAGAGGTTGTTGATCGCCTCGGCCATCGCGTTGTCGAAGGAATCGCCGACGGTTCCGCTGGACGGAACCGCCCCGAGTTCTGTTATCCGGTCGGTGTAGACCATCGCCATGTAGCTCGACCCGTGGTCCGAGTGATGGGTCAGACCGGTGAGGTCGCCACCCGCGTCCCACGCGGCCATGTCGAGCGCCGGCATCGGCGGGATCTCGGCCTTCAGGGTTCCCGCGACGTTCCAGCCGACGATGCGTCGGGAGTAGACGTCTGTGACGAACGCGACGTAGGCGAACCCGGACCAGGTCGCGACGTAGGTCACCTCGCAGACCCAGAGCCGGCGCGGACCGTCAGCGGCGAATCTGCGGTTCACGAGATCCTGCGGCACGCCTGCGCCCGATCAGTCTTCGTTGTGAACACCCGCTTCGACTTCCTCGCGCCACGCACCCCTACCAGTCGCATCAGGCGTTCGGTCTGGTCGCGGCCGACGCCCCAGCCCTGCCGCCACATCAGCGCGTGCATCTTCCGTCGCCCGGAGACGCCGTAGTTCTCCGCGTGCAATCTCGCGATCTCCGGGACGAGCAGCTCGTCTCTCAACTGCCGTGCCGATGGCACACGGCTGGACGCCGCGCGGTACCCGCGCCCGGTGAGGAACCCTGGAACTGCCGGTCTCAGGACACGGCAGATGAGCTCGACCCCGAAACGATCCCTGTGCTCGTTGATGAACCGGATCATCTCGGTCAGGGGCGGTCGAGCTCCTTCGCGAAAAACACGCTCGCAGCCTTCAGGATCTCGTTCGCCTTGCGAAGCTCGGCGTTCTCGTTCTGCAGCCGCTTGATCTCCGCCGCCGCATCGGTGGTCACATCCGGCTTCACGCCCGCGTCGACCTCATGGCGGCGCTGCCGGAGCCGCAGCATTTCCGGGCTCATCCCGAGCAGCCCGGCCACGTGACGGACCGCGCTCATCATCGTCGGGTGCGACGGTCGCATCTCAGTGAGCATCCGCAGCGCGCGCTCACGCATCTCCGGCGAGTACCTCCTGTTCATGATGTTCCATCCTTGCTTGAAGAACGGAACGAAGGTCAGGCCGATTCATGGTGCTGAAGTTCGTAGTGTTCGCCCTCTACGGGGTCTTCGCCGCGACCATGCGAAGTCAGGTCATCACGCGGCCCAAGGTGATGGCGTGGCTGGGCGCTCCTTCGCGGCCGCGTATGTGCTTGTCGCCGGCCGACTCGCCCTCGAATCCCGATGACCGTCGATGCGCTTCACCCACGGTCCGACCCTGCGCACCAAGATCCCCCAGCGCGCCGTCGCGACCCTGCGAATCGACGGTGTCGCCGCCGCACCCATCCACCCAATACCGGTGCGCGTCGGAAGCGATGCCCCGATGCCTCAAGAAAAGCGGCGAACTGCCCTCGATTCATCCTCTAGGTGACTTCGGCGACGCGACATCGGTGGCCTATTCGATCCCCATCGCGGTATTCGTCCTCGCCACGTAACCGATGACCTCACTGTGACGCACGCAACCGGCACTGAGGACTGCCCCAGCTTCGGCAGAGCCACCCAATCCTCCGATCAACCGGGCGAGGTGATCTTCAGCGATGAGGCGGGCAACGCGTGAGTTGACGAAGCGCCCCTCTCCGCGATCCCATCTGACACTGCCAGCGTTCTTCTTGTCTCCGAGCGATGCGTGACACCGTGGCCGCCGACGTCGACGCACTTCGCGCCGAGCTGACTGATGCCCTCGCAAGGCACTGGCAGCCGGTGCGAAGCCGACGGCTCTAGCGCCAACGCCAAGGCGCGCAAGGCTTCGGTCCGCGCATTGGTCCAGCACACTGCCCGGGACGCCGGTTCGGACAAAACTCGGGGGGGGGGGGGGGGGGGGGGGGGCGGGGCGACACTCACCTCGGCGATTCACGCTGATCGCCCACGCGCTCGTGTCTGGCCCGGGCGACGTCGGCGCGATCTGCGCAGCTGAGGGCGACAGTGCGTAGAACGACGATCTCGCCGCATCTCGGGCCTCGAACAACGCAACGTCCTCGATAAGGCGAGCGGACCGCGAGCTAGCCTTGCCGGCGAGATCCCCCGCTGACTATGTCCGCTCGATGTGAGACCGGCCTGTCGTGGGTCCCTGCCCTGCTGGGGTCGACTGATGCTGCCGTAGTCAGCCCGGAAGTGCCGGCGCGGACGCCACGTTCCTCGTGGCCGAGGAGCTGCGCACCCCGGCCTTGTTGCCCAAAGGCCGCGCGACAGCAGCAACACGTCACAGCCGCAAGCCCTGGGTCATTCGTGCGAACGACCGTCCCCGGTTCTGCTCACCCTTGCCTTCCCGGCGAGCATCGGACTCTAGCCTGCGTAGGCAATCGTAACACCGTCGTAACCCGACACACTTGACCTAGGACCTATGTGCTCCTAGCTTGGTGATGTGGGAAAGCGTCCGATACCCGCGGGCCGCCAAAGAACAGCACCTAGACAGTCAGGGAGGTGCGACGATGCATCCCTGATCCGCAAGAGGATACGCAGCGCGGTCTACAAGAGGCGAAACTGCCAGACGGTGGCCTGGCAGGAAGGCAGATGTGACTAAATCACCCATAGTCGAGAGGAGCGAACATTGATCCGCTACGCCCTTGCACGGGCTGCCCGCCTGATCGGGTCGCTTGCCGCAGTATCTCTGATCACCTTCGGACTGCTCCAACTCGTGCCAGGGTCGTTCGCTCAGCTATCTCAGCTCGGCTCGACTTCGCTCGGCTCGGATTCGGTCGATGCGGAGGCATCCGCGAACCGGGCGAACGAAGTTCCGGCTTGGTTGCAATACCTCACCTTCATGAGGGGGTTCGTGACATGGGATATGGGGCCTTCATATAAGTACCCGCAGAACTCGGTGGAGAGCTTGATCGCGGATGCCCTCCCGGTTTCGCTCACCCTAGCTACGCTCGCGATAGTTCTGACACTTCTCCTCGCGGTCCCCATCGGCGTCGTTGCCGCCCTGCGCAAAGGAAAGATTGTCGACACCGGCACAATGTTCGTCGTGACGCTTCTTCAGGCTCTACCGGGGTACCTCCTTGCGCTACTCCTGGTTCTCGTCTTCTCAGTTTGGCTGAAAGTGCTACCCCTTCGAGGGTGGGAAAGCCCCGCTAATCTCGTGATCCCGGTTATCGCGCTAGCTGCGTATCCCACCGCGATCCTCGCCAGATATGTACGATCTTCGATGCTGGAGTCCCTGCGCGAGGAGTATGTCACGGCCGCATTGGCGAAGGGCGGAAAACCAGCAACGGTTGTGGTGCGACACGTGCTTCGCAACTCCCTCATTCCTCTTGTGACTGCGGTAGGTCCGATCTTCGCAGGGCTGACGGTCGGTACTGTCTTTGTCGAAGTGCTCCTGGGCATTCCAGGTATCGGGCGGCTGTTTACCTTGGCTGCTCGGACTCGCGACATGCCCCTTCTCATGGCCACAACTCTTGTATTCGCGGCCATCCTCATGATCGTTAACCTCCTCGTTGACCTGGCGTATGGGTTGCTCGATCCACGCATCCGGCATGCGGAAGTAGCAGCGCGCAAGCGTGCCATCGGTCGCCGCAGCATTGATGCCCCCTCGCCGTCGCCTGGACGGTCACCGGGGATTGACGTGACTTCGAATGGAATTTCAAAGAGAGGCGCAGAATCGTGACCGGCACCCTTATCCGGCCAGGGACAAAAGTCGCATCGCGTCCTCGGGGCGAGTTCAGCCGTGGATGGCTCCGATTCAGGAGGCAACCGCTCGCGATGGGCGGGCTCGTATTCATCGCCATTCTGGTCCTAGTCGCGTTCTTCGCGCCCCTCCTCGCGCCGTATTCATATACCGAACAGGACTTGCTCGCGCGTCTTCAGCCACCGCTATCGCCCGGCCATCTTCTTGGGACGGATGAACTGGGAAGAGACGTTCTTTCCCGACTGCTATACAGCCTCCGGACGGCTCTAATGATCGGGTTTGGCGCCGAGGCGGTCGCGCTTATCGTAGCGCTCATAATCGGTCTCTGGGCTGGATATCGCGGTGGCCGCGTCGACCAGATACTCGGAGCGTTCATCGACATTATGTTCGCTTTTCCTACTTATTTGTTTGCTGTCCTGTTGGTGGTCGTCCTCGGTCGGTCGCCACTGTCGATCATCATTGCAATCGGCATCGCATCATGGGTGACTCAAGCCAGGCTGGTTCGTGCCCAGGTGCTAAGGATAAAGAACTTCGAGTTCGTTGAGTCTGCGAAAGCGATCGGCACGCCCGGTCCTGCCATCGTCACGCGCCACATCCTGCCGCTCGCGGTGGGCCCGTTGCTTGTGGCAACGAGTTTTGGGATCCCAGGTGCGATTATCGCGGAGTCCGGTCTGGCACTCCTTGGTTTGGGCGTCGCGCCGCCTACGCCGTCTTGGGGTGGGATGATTCTCGACGGCTACACCTACGTTCTCTCAAGTCCTTACCTGATCGCGGCTCCGGTATTCCTCCTCGCATTAACAACCCTGGCCTTCACCTGGGTTGGCGACGGGCTCAGGGACGCGTTCGATTCGAATGAGGAGGGTGGGCAGTAATGGAAACGTCACGCACACGTACGCGAAACTCGGAACGGGGGGTTGATCTACCCACTGAGAAGGCGCCGTTGCTCGCAATAGAGGACCTTTCGGTGCGGTTCACGAATGAGGGCGAAACGACGACGGCAGTTCATTCACTCTCGATGACTCTTGAGCCAGGGAAGGCCGTCGCTCTGGTCGGTGAATCTGGTTCCGGCAAGACCGTGTCCATGAGATCGATCCTCGGACTTCTCCCCGGAAACGCGCGTGTCGAGGGTTCGGCGCGGCTCGCCGGTAGAGAGCTCCTATCTCTCAGCCCAACCGAACGTCGTCGCGTACGGGGCAACGAGGTAGGCATGGTGTTCCAGAACGCACTGACGGCATTGAACCCGACCCGCACTTTGAAAGTGCAGCTGACAGAACATCTGGCGTGGCACAAGATCTGTAGTCCTCGTGAGGCGACAGCCCGTGCGATTGAGGCCCTTCGACGTGTTGGGATTCCGGAGCCTGATCGTCGAATCAATATGTACCCCTTCCAACTGTCAGGCGGGATGAGGCAGCGGGCGACCATTGCGATGGCCATCGTCACGAATCCGACAGTTCTCATCGCTGACGAGCCCACGACGGCCCTCGATGTAACAGTGCAGCGACAAGTCCTTGATGTGCTCAAGCAACTTCGAAACGACGGTCTTGGCATCGTGATGGTGACCCACGATCTCGGGGTAGCACGCTATTTCTGTGATGACGTTGTCGTGATGCGACACGGCAGGGTCGTGGAAGCCGCGCCGGTACTCAGGTTCGTCACCAATCCGAGAGCTGACTACTCCAGGGCGCTTCTGGACGCATCGCCGGAGATCACAACCACCACGAACGCTCAGGAATCGGCTCGATCTACGCACGAGCGCGGCGAAAGTGACATCGTGCGCGTTGGCGGTGTGAGTAAGACATTCCAGGGCAGGGGTAGGAACGTAATACAGGCAGTAGCGTCTGTAGACCTTTCTATTGCGCGTGGTGAGACTGTCGCTGTAGTCGGAGAGTCCGGCAGTGGGAAGTCGACGCTCGCGCGGATGGTCATGGGGCTCATTCCCCTCGACGAGGGGGCCATCACCGTCGATGGACTCGACATCGCGAAGCTGTCGAGAGCGGACACCCGACGGTTCCGGCGCAGGACACAGATGGTCTTCCAGAACCCATTCGGGTCGTTGCTTCCACATCGCAGCGCGGCTGACAACATTGCGGAACCGATGCGTGTTCATCGTGTGGGCTCCAAGCAGGGACGGTACCTGCGCGCTCTCGAGCTTCTGGAGTTGGTCGGATTGCCGGCCAGCCGCGCAAGTGACTATCCGCGTCAGTTCTCGGGTGGGCAGCAACAGAGAATCGCCATCGCACGTGCGCTCGCACTCGAACCAGCTCTACTCATCTGTGACGAGCCCACTTCAGCCCTGGATGTGTCGATCCAGGCTCAGGTCCTCGACTTGCTCGAAGAGCTCAAGACGAGACTCAATTTGTCGATGCTCTTTATTACACACAACCTCGCGGTTGCACAACGAATGAGTGATCGCATCGCAGTGATGCGGAGAGGGCAGATCCTCGAGTCGGCTGCGAGCGATGAGCTGTTTCGAAATCCTCTTCACTCCTACACAGAAGCGCTCATCGCGGCAGTCCTACCGCTTCGCTCCGACGCGCTTCCCTCGCAGAACCCCGTTGATTTGGAGACAGACTCCGGACAACTTGAAGAAGTCGCCCCTGGACACTGGGTGCGCATCAATAGGAAGGATCAGCAGTGAATCACAAGAACAGAAAGGGCTGGCGACGAGCTTCAATCGTTGTAGCCGCGGGAGTTCTGATTGGCGCCTTGGCGGGTTGTAGCTTTGGCGGCAGTTCGGACGATTCAACCACCACCAGCGATTCCATCCGAATTTCGATGCTTCCCGTTTCAACGCTGGATCCAGCGATCGCCGGAAACTCGTCGTTCGGACAGATCATGATGATCGGGCTTTGGGAGGGGCTGGTCGTCGTTGATAAAGAAAATCCGCTTCAGGTCGCGGCTGGCGCAGCTGAGTCTTGGGAGGTCTCCGACGACGGCCTGATCTACACATTTCATCTCCGCGAGGGGGCGAAGTGGTCAAACGGTGACCCCGTAACGGCTGCAGACTTCGAGTGGAACTTCAAGCGCATCCTCACTCCAGGAGTTGCAGGCGAAGGCGCTCCGTCCTATAACTCGGCCATCGGCATCTCAGGCGCCGCGTCGTACCTCAGCGGCGCCACCGACGACTTCTCAACAGTCGGGGCCAAGGCGGTTGACGAGGGCACGTTCGAAATCACTTTGGACAAGCCGAACGCCGACCTCCTCATTCAGCTCGCGCAGTACTGGGCGCTCCCGCTGCATCCC
Source organism: Microbacterium gorillae (assembly GCF_050990725.1). Classification (GTDB taxonomy): domain Bacteria; phylum Actinomycetota; class Actinomycetes; order Actinomycetales; family Microbacteriaceae; genus Microbacterium; species Microbacterium gorillae_A. Next base: position 2,978,882 of record NZ_CP158844.1, on the reverse strand, counting down.
GGAACTGTTGAAGAGTTCGGCAATGACTGGGCGAAGCCCGAGAACTGGGTAAGCAATGGTGCTTACACGTTGTCCAGCTTCACCGTAAACCAGGGTGCGACCATGGTGCGTAACGATGAGTATTGGGACACTGGCGAATACCCAATCAGCGAGGTCGATGTCACCTTTAACGATGGCGGGACGACAGCTGACCTCCTGGCATACCAGCAGGGGGAGCTCGACATCACCGGACGAATTGAGGACGACCTTGATGCTGTGACATCGTCAGATGTGGGGTCAGAGCTCGTGAGCTCACCCACGAACCAAGTCCGTCAGCTTGTGGCCATGACGAGTGAGAATACGGTTCTCGAAGACGTTAGGGTGCGCCAGGCGCTAGCGGAAGCGATTGATCGCGAAGCCGTGGCTGCGGTCGCCCAGCCAGCGGTCGCTGGTACCTCACTCGTACCCGCCGCTGTCAAACAGAGCAGCGATTTCGCGCCCATTCCGTCCGACGTTGACAGTGCGAAAGAGCTGTTGGCCGAGGCGGGGTACGAGGGCGGAGAGGGTATGCCGACTATCACCCTGCTCGACTATCAGCGAAGCCCTTGGGTTGAGGCGGTCGCGCAGATGTGGCGTGACAATCTTGGACTAGACGTTGTCATCGACGTCCAAGAGGTGGGCGTCTATGGAACGAAGCGGGCAGAATTGCATGGAGCGGATTATGTGGGTTTCTATGTCCAGACCGGCGCTTTCAACCCCCCCACCCTCCTCTCGAACGCACTGATTGCACGTGTCTCGGCGCCGGCACTCGACGGGATCAATATGCTCCAGGTTGACGCCGCGAGGGAGTATCTCGCGGCGAAGGAAGGCGGTGCGGACGCCGCTGCGCTCGACGCGATCGTCAATTCCGGGCGTCTGCCTGAAAATGCAGAGGTCATCACGCTGACCGACGCTGCACTGTCGGAAACCGACCCAGAAGCCCAGCTCAAGCTGCTCGCTGAAGCTCAGAAGGCTCGGAACGCGACCTACAACACGATCCCTGTGCTGTGGGGCGGTTACAACCTCCTGGTCAAGCCGACCGTCAAGAATCTGGAGCCCTGGTACTACGGCTCCGTGTACACGCTCAAGGGCGTGAGCGTCGAGAACTGACGAACTCAGCAGCCGCGTCGTGCGGTCTACCGAGGGGTTCGGTGGACCGCGCGACGGGGAATTGCTCAGCTGAGCGCTTTCAAAGTGAAGGAGGAGCCCTAATGAGGATCCTTGCTATTGGGGGAAGCGGTGACGTAGGACGCCTCATACTTCCACGACTGGCGGGGCGTTTCGATCTCAGAGTCTTCGATCTCCGAGAGCCCCCCGACACCGCCAGTCTCGAGTTTTGTCGCGGTGACGTTACCGACTTCGACGCGGTGCGTGCCGCTGCGGACGGCTGCGACGTGGTGATGTATATGGCAATGGGAGCAAAAGCCGGCTGGAATACGACCGCGACGTGGGCGGCCTCCCAGTTCGATGTCAACGTGAAAGGCGTCCACACATCCCTCAACGCAGCTGCTGAAGTGGGATGTTCAAAGGCTGTGCTAGCGAGCTCCATGTCAGTCTTCGATGACTACCTGGACCCTCGACAGCTTTCGCTTCCGCCCGCCGCCTCAGATGTGTATGGTCTCACAAAACGACTGGGGGAATTGGCTGCTGAGGCGGTTGCAGTCAGGACCGGGCTAACCGTCAACATTCTCCGCCTAGTCGGTCCCATGGCGGACGATGAATGGATGGCAGCCCGTGATTCGGTTCACTCGCATGTCGTAACGGCTGGCTCTGATGTAGCGCGTGCGTTCGAAGCTGCGGCGCTCCGCCAACCGCATAGCGGAGCGGCGACTTATGTGATCGCGGGCGATTTCGATCATCAAGCGCTCGACCTTACTCCGGCGCGCGACCACCTCGGGTGGGTGCCGCTCGCACGGAGGTGAGACGGATTACCGCAGCCAGAGGCCGCGGGTGCGCGCGGACCGCCTCACCGGGCCGATTATGGTGACGTGCAACGCGCGCAGCGAGATCGAAGACTGGCCTTTGGTCTTCAGACGAAGATCCAACTGACTGGAAAAGGACGCGCGTGTTTACACGTGACCTCAGGCGATTGCGTCGGCGTTTGCATCAGATTCCCGAGTTTGGCCTGGATCTACCTGCGACGCAAGCAGCAATCCTAGAAGACCTCGAGGGTCGGTCTGGATATCCAGACGGGCAAGGCTCCAGCTCCGTCACGGCCGTACGTCGCGGGAGGAAGCAACATAACGATGAGGCACGAATAGCCGTTCTGTTGCGTGCAGATATGGATGCACTTCCGATCACGGAGACGACGGGATGGCGGTAGGCTTCGACGAGTCCTGCCATGAATGCGTGCGGCCATGACTTGCATATGGCTATGCTGATCGGAGCGGCGCGCCTACTCTCGGCGCGAGTCGCTGAACTCGAGGGCGATGTAGTATTCGCATTCCAACCCGGCGAGGAGAACTGGGGTGGCGCGAAGGTCATGCTTAGCGAAGGCCTCCTTGATGCCGCGGGGGTTCCAATCTGCGCGGCGTTGGGGATTCACGTTTTCGCTGCCGATTTCGTTTCCGGGACCTTTTCATTTCGACCGGCTCTCGTTATCTCCGCACCTACGGCGTTCGATGTCACATTCAGGGGAGCCGGTCGTTACGGATCATCACCGCAAAAGGCGGTTGATCCCATCCCCGCGGCTGCTTCGTTCGTGACATCGCCCTACACGGCGTCCACCCGAACGTTCGGGATGCACGATCAAGCAGTCGTGACGATCGGGCATCTTGCTGCCGGGGACGTCGGCAATGTCATCCCAACGACCGCGACGATCCGCGGCACAGCCCGTTCCGTGGATCGCTCACTGCAAGAGAGGATGCGGAGACTCATAGACCGGGTCGCGGACGGTGTCGCACGGGCCCACGGCGTCGAAGTTGACGTCGATCTCGAGGACGTCACTCTGCCTGTCATCAGTGATGATGAGGAGACAGCTTTCGCGATGCGCATCGTGGCCGACGCTTGCGGCGAGGATCGCGTCGCCCTCCTGCCACTCCCGAGCCCCGCATCCGACGACTTTTCGTGGATCCTGGATGAGTTTCCCGGGGTCTTCGCCTTCCTTGGCGCCGGAGTAAGCGACGACCATGAGGGTCAAGAACCAGACAATCACTCGCCGAACGTTAGATTCGATGATTCGGTCGTCACGATAGGGGCTTGGTTCGAAGCGGAGTGGGCCTTGAAAAGACTCCGATACCGGCCCCCGCTAGCAACAATGCCAGCAGCCGCCGCTCGACTATCTGTGCGCTGAGGAAAAGCCGGCTCAGCGAGATGGGGGACTTTCGAAAGAATGGTGCATCTGTGACTGGTCTGACGGGAAGGACGGACAATGGGCCAGGCCGTCGAGAGATCGATCGTGCGACCAGTGTGATCATCTCGATGAAACAGCGGGCCGAGCAGATGCTCGCATAGGGCGCCAGCCTCGTCGGGCCGGTCGGCCCGCTGGGCAGGTGACAAAGCCGGCGCTGGAGACGCGTGACTCTGTCACTCTGATTTGGCCCAGGGGTGACGGTCTGATCTGGCCCATGTTGCGACGCGCCGGGGTGTTCATGTCGGTTTGATTTGGCCCACCCCCGTCAGCGTGGTCCTCAGTCGTAGTCATTGCGAGTGAGGAGGGCCAGTTGGGGTCCAGGGTGGAGTTGTTTGCGGAGATCCGGCGCGCGGCGCGGGTCGAGGGCCTGTCGGTAAACGCGTTGGCGAAACGGTTCCGGGTACATCGTCGAACGATCCGTCAGGCGTTGGCGTCACCGGTTCCACCGGAGCGGAAGGTCCCGGAGCGGCGGGCGCCGAAGCTCGAGTTGTTCAAGCCGCTGCTGGATGGGTGGTTGCGGGAGAACCTGACCGCGCCGAAGAAGCAGCGGATGACGGCGACCAGGATGCACGCCCGCCTGCTCGACGAGCACGACGCGGATGTCTCGTATGCCGCGGTCCGTGACTATGTTGCGAAACGTCGGCGGGAGATCCTGGTCGAGGCGGGCCGGGTTCCGGAGGTGTTCGTCCCGCAGCTGCACGCGCCCGGGGCGGAGGCCGAGGTCGATTTCGGCGAGGTCTGGGTGATCCTGGCCGGGGTGAAGACGAAGTGCCACATGTTCACGTTCCGTCTCTCTCATTCCGGGAAGGCAATCCACCGGGTCTATTCGACGCAGTCGCAGGAAGCGTTCCTGGAGGGGCATATCGACGCGTTCGATGAGATCGGCGGCGTCCCGGCCCTGCACATCAAATACGACAACTTGACCTCGGCGGTCACCGCCGTCCTGCACGGTCGTGACCGGGCGCGGGTGGAGAACGACCGGTGGGTGCTGTTCCGCTCGCACTACGGGTTCGACGCGTTCTACTGCCAGCCCGGCATCGATGGTGCGCACGAGAAGGGCGGTGTCGAGGGTGAGGTCGGCCGGTTCCGCCGCACCTGGCTGTCCCCGATGCCCGAGGTCGACACGCTCGCCGAGCTGAACGACATGATCCGCCGCTGGGATGCCCGCGACGAGGATCGTCGCATCAACCAGCGACGCACGACCGTCGGCGACGATTTCGCCGCCGAGAGGCCCCTGCTGCGACCGTTGCCGGTCGAACGGTTCGATCCCGGACTGGTGCTGCACCCGCGGGTCGACCGGTCGAGCCTGGTCACTGTTCGGATGGCGAAGTACTCCGTCCCAGCCCGGCTGATCGGACGCCAGGTGAGAGTCTCGCTGCGCGCGTCGGAGGTCGTCATCTTCGAGGGCCGTGAGGAGGCGGCCCGGCATGAGCGGGTCGTCGCCCGCGGCGGGGAATCGATCCAGTTGGATCACTATCTCGAGGTCCTGCGCCACAAGCCCGGCGCACTGCCCGGATCCACCGCTCTGGCCGCCGCCCGGCAGGCCGGGGTCTTCACCGCAGCGCACGAGGCGTTCTGGCAGGAGACGCGGAAAGTCAACGGCGACGCCGCGGGCACGAGGGAGCTGATCGAGGTGTTGCTCCTGCACCGGAGCATGCGCGCTGCGGATGTGATCGCGGGGATCAGGGCCGCGCTCTCGGTTGGCGCGGTCACCGCGGACGTTGTCGCGGTCGAGGCCCGCCTGCACGCGGGCGGGGCCACGTTGCACCGACATCCTGTTGCTCACGACAACGACGTCGAGCAACGCGTTGTCAGCCTCACCCAACGCCGGCTCCGTGACCCGGCCGCGGTAATCGCGGACCTCCCGCCGGATCGGCGTCCGTTGCCGACCGTTACGCAATACGACGAGCTGCTGCGACGCCGCGTCCAGGCCACCGATGAAAGAGAAGGAACCACGAACACATGAGCACCCGAACCGCCGTGACCACGACCCTGCGCCGCCAGCGCGGAATGACCGAGGAAGCCGCCGCGGCCGCCGTCGACCAAGCCTGCCGGCGGCTCCGCCTGCCGACGATCCGGGCCGTGATGGATGAAGCTATCCGCGTCGCCGAGCACGAGCAGCTCTCCTACCAAGGATTCCTCGCCGAACTGCTGCTTGCGGAATGCGATGACCGGGACCGCCGCTCCACCGTTCGCCGCGTCACATCCGCCGGGTTCCCCAGACAGAAATGGCTCGGAGACTTCGACTACGACGCGAACCCGAACATCAACGCCGCCACGATCCACACCCTCGCGACCGGCGACTGGGTCCGCCGCGGTGACCCGCTCTGCCTCATCGGGGACTCCGGCACCGGGAAGAGCCACCTCCTCATCGGGCTCGGCACCGCCGCCGCTGAGAAAGGCTACCGGGTGAAATACACCCTCGCGACGAAACTCGTCAACGAGCTCGTCGAAGCCGCCGACGAGAAACAACTTGCCCGCACCATCGCCCGCTACGGCCGCGTCGACCTGCTCTGCATCGACGAACTCGGCTACATGGAACTCGACCGCCGCGGAGCCGAACTCCTCTTCCAGGTCCTCACCGAGCGGGAGGAGAAGAACTCCGTCGCGATCGCGTCGAACCAGTCCTTCTCTGGCTGGACGGACACGTTCACCGACCCGCGCCTCTGCGCCGCGATCATCGACCGGATCACGTTCAACGGCACCATCATCGAGACCGGCACCACCAGCTACCGGCTCGCCCACACCCGCGCCACCGCATCTCCGAGCACCGACAGGTGATCGATCGACCAGCCCCACCACCAGCGCTCCAGCGTCGGCGCGAGAGGAGAATATGGAGATGACCATCGAGATCCTGCACATCGAGGAATGCCCCAGCTGGGAGACCGCGGAAGCCCACACACGAGAAGCATTGGACGCGCTCGGGCGGGCCGACATCCCCGTCACCACGCGACTGCTACGCACTCCGGACGAAGCAGCCGAAACCCCGTTCGCCGGCTCCCCGACGATCACCCTCAACGGGGTCGACATCTTCCCCTCCGACGGTCGCACTACTGACCTCGCCTGCCGCGTCTACGCCACCCCGCACGGACTCAAAGGCACACCCACCACCGAGCAGATCACCAGCGTGCTCCGCCCGCTCATCTGACCTCGAGCCGCGCCCGACCAGACTCCGCCTTGGGCCAGATCAGACCGTCACCCCTGGGCCACTTCAAGTTGACATAGCCAGACGCGCTTGAGGCGGAGACGACAGCGAGCCTTGGTTGCGAGATCCGCGCGTTCTCTGCCTGTGAAAGCGCATGCAACGGGACGCGCTCGAAGATGATGTTCACCGAGGCAGCCACCGTCTTCGAGCGCGGGAGTCAGTCAAATCCAACAATTGGCGCCGTTCGTGCACGCTGCCAGACAGAATTGAACTCGGCTGAACCATCGTCTCGACGCACATCCAGCGACGCGCCAATCGGTTGCACCGGCGTGTTTCGATCTCTTCGGCTGTCCTCCCACATCTGAGGCATGCTGGCGTAGGTCCTGCTTCCTGAGCTGCCCATGTGGAAGGTGAGAAGACTGCGGGGCGTCTCCACGCGATAGGTGTCAGGCACTCGATAGGTCTCGACGGCCTCGCGGTCGAGAGTGATTCCCAAGCCCGGAGCCGTCGGCACTTTGACATGACCGTGGCTGATGCGGAGGGGATCGATAATCAGGTCATCGATGAACGTGTTCATTCCCGTGACCATAGGCCAGGAGGCGTGGGTGAGGACGGCGCCTAGATGGGTAGTGAAGGCCGTTGTGATCCCAGTTCCTACCACCTGCAGCCAAAAGGTCTTGTTGAAGGCGGCGGCAGTTATCCCTTGTGCAAGGATCCCGCTCATGCCCGGGGTGCATACCGCGACGAACGCGTCGAGCGCGTCGTCACGCATCCACATCGGAAACAGATCCTTGCGGTAATGCTCGGCGATGGGCCGGCGGACGCGACCACGAACCTCTCTATGCCCGATGACGTCGTCCTGACGGATCGGGCTTTCGTAGAGACCGATCTTCGGGAGATCGTCAAGCTCTGTCAGTACAGGGATGGCTTCGCCTGGGCTTCGAAGCATCCCGTTCCAGTCGATGTCGATCAGATAATCGTCGGGCGTGACGTCTGCGATTGCACGTACCTGTTCGCGTACGTCGAACCATGGCCGGGCCTTGAACTTCGTCGCCAGATACCCTTCGGCGATGGCTTGCTGAGCTTCCACCGCGAGCAGTTCAGCAGGCATCTTTGTGTTCCACCAGGAGATTGGGCACCATTCTCGAACGGACGGCAGGCCGAGAAGGCGGTGAGCGGGAACGCCGAGAGCTTGACCGACTGCATCGAGCACAGCGATCTGCAAACCAGCACCGAGGGAGTCGTCGAAGATGTGTTCGGCCGGGTTGGTCCCAATTATGGACTGGATTTTCTCTTCTGTTACGCGCTGCCAGGTGTAGTCCACGAGCGTCTCTCCGACTCCCGTGACGCCTTCGGCATTGGTGACTAGTTCGAGGACCTCGATGAATCCCCAGCTGGAGATGAGTAGTTCGTTCCAGGGCTTTACGCGCTCCCGGAACGGGAGATGGATCATGGTCCGTCGCACATCGACGATCTTCAATGAGTGGATAGACACGTCAGGAATTCTCCTATCGGTCCGGCGAAACCGGAATCGTTCGGTCTTGGGTGGCGGCGAACTCGTTTTCGAGAGTCCGAAGTTGTTCTGGGGTGAGGCTTAACAATGGTGCGCGGGAGTGGCCGGGTGGCCGCCCGAAGATTGAAAGCAGGCCCCGGTAGACAGCCAGGTCCCCAGCCTGGCCTCGGAAAATGTTGACGAGTCGTGCGAGTTGAGCCAAAGGCTCCCACGCGATGCGGGCCGATTCAAGGTCGGATGCCTGTATCGCGCGCTTCAGGTCTAGCGCTTGGGGTACGGCGATGTTCAACAGGCCGCTCACCCAAGCGTGTGCTCCGCCTGCGAGCGCTTCGAGTGGGCTGGAGATCCCTCCATAGAAGATACGGAACGAGTCGTCGGTAGCAGAACGCAGCTCATGGACCTGATTGACTGTCGGCAGGGTGCTTTTCACGGCATGCACAACTCCGTCCGCGTGAAGTTGTGCGAGGTCCTCGACGCTTACCGGTTCCGCAGCGGAATTGGCCGGAATGTTATAAACCATCAGTGGCAGCCCTACTGCACCGACAGATCGATAGTGGGTGAGGATCTCGCGTCTGTTTGGGCGCTGGAAGTAGGGCTGTACGACAAGGCCCCCTGAGGCGCCGGCGAGCTGCGCGTGTTCGGTGAGGAAAATCGACTCGGCAGTGGTGTAGCGGCCCGATCCCACGATGACTGGAACCCGATTCTCTCCTGCGTCAACAGCGAGCTCGATCAGTCTGGCGTGCTCTTCGAGCGTCATGCCGATGAACTCGCCGCTTGTACCGCCAACGATGACTCCGTCAGCACCTTGCGCGATGAGCCACTGAATGTGGTCGATCGTCGCTGCCTCGTCCAGCTCCCCTGTGGCGGTGAAGTGGGTCAGCGCGGCCGGGTACACGCCGCCCCATGCAGTCTTCGTTCGAGTCATGTCTGCTCCTGTACTTGGGTCGACTACCTATTACTAGCTACTTTACCGTATGCTCTGTCCTAGGACCTAGGTTAGGAGACAGGCGTGCGGATTGGATGGATCGGGGTTGGCCTGATGGGCCATCCGATGCTCGAGCGTGTAGTCAACGCGGGGCACGAGGTTACTCTCTTTACCCGTTCAGGGCACCCTGCAACGCTCGAAGCGGAGGTCGAAGTGGCGTCGACCCTTGCCGAGCTCGTCCGCGATAGCGATGTGATTGTCACGATCGTCGGAGGTCCTCAGGACGTTCAAGATCTCTATTTCTCTGAGCAGGGCTTGCTTGCGGCGGCGGATAGCGGTCAGCTCTTCGTCGACATGACCACGTCTTCTGTCGGCCTTGCCGAACGTTTGGGGGCGTCAGCGGCGGAACGCGGTGTGGAAATGCTCGACGCTCCCGTGAGTGGTGGACCCTACGGGGCGGAAGCCGGAACATTGTCGATCATGGTCGGCGGCTCCGTATCCGGCTTCAAGCGCGCCACCCCACTCTTTGAGCACCTCGGACGCGTTGTTGTCCATCACGGCGGCAACGGATCGGGACAGGCGGCAAAGCTGGTCAACCAACTGATGGTCGCCGCGGTCACCGAGGCATGCGCTGAGGGGCACCTATTAGCTCGGGAAGTTGGGCTGGACCTTTCGAAGCTGTCTCAGTCCATCGCGGCGGGTGCAGCAGGTTCATCGCTCGCTCAATTCCTCTTTGACCGCCTAGGCCGCGACGACGCAACGCCCGGTTTCAAGATCAGCCACCTGCGGAAAGACCTCACTCTGTTGCTCGACGAGGCCGAACGCCAGCAACTGACTTTGCCGCTTGCGGAGATGGCCCGTGACGCGGCGCTAGAGGCCGAGTCGCTTCGAGGCGGCGACGTTGGGACACAACTCATCGGTGCCCGGTCGGGACTGCGCCATGGGGATCGGTGACGACGTGACCCCCACCTTCTCTCGATACGACTCGCGGTCGCCGATCGTTGATGCCCATGTACACGTGGGCCTCGACAAGTATCGAAGCATGGAGCAGTTCGAGGGTGACGCGCAAGCACACGCAGTAGACCGCGCAATCCTCGTTCAGTACATGGGCAACTTCGACAACACGTATCTCTCGTCGTGTGTGCGGCGTGCACCAGACCGGTATGTCGGAATCGCCATCGTAGACGTCTCTCAGCCGGAGGCCGAGGCAGATATCGACCGAGTCGCCTCGGAAGGCACGTTCGCCGGCATACGACTTGAGGCGCGCACTCGATCGAAAGGCGGTGATCCCTACAGATTGTGGCGATCGATCGCAGATGCAGGTCTGGTCGCGTCCGTCCGAGGGCCCCTGGAGGACATACTGGATTCCTCATTCACGGATCTATTGAATGAACTTCCCCAACTGCCAGTTCGGCTTGAGCACGGAGCATTCTTCCGATTTGGGGAACACACGTCAACCCACTTGGACGCCCTGCTCGCACTTTCGGACCGACCCCGCACATACCTGATGTGGTCGGGATACTACGACTTCAGCCGGCTCGAGTATCCGCATCTCGATTCGCATGCCTTCTTGCGAGCGACGTTGGGAGCTTTCGGAGCCGGAAAGATCATGTGGTCCGGCGACTGGAACAGAAACGACCTCGATCCCGGTCGCCCCTCAAACTACTTCGAGCAGGCCCTCCACTACGTCGAGAACCAGTTGTCGTTCGTCCAGCAGCGCGATATCCCGAAGATCATGGGCACAACCTCCCTAGGTTTCATAGCGGAGTCCACTTGCCTCGCGGAAGGGCCCAACGATGAATGAGCTTGCGCGGATGACGACCGTCGAAGCGCGCGATGCTTTCCGAACGGCAAGAGTGGCCATTCTTCCCATCGGCGCCACGGAACAGCACGGACCGCACCTTGAGCTTCGGACCGACACCGCAATTGCCTCACGCCTCGCGTGTCGTCTTGCCGAGGCGCTCGGACGCGACGCCGTTCTTCTCCCGGAGGTGAGCTACGGCCTCTCGGAGCACCACCTCGACTTCTCGGGAACGTTGACGCTGCGTCCCTCGACACTGCGTGCCCTGCTTCTTGACATCTTTGAATCAGTCCGCGTCAACGGTATTCAGCGAGTGATGGTGATCAACGGGCACGGGGGGAACATAGACGCGGTACGGCTCGCCGCGCGAGAAGCACTGCGCGACCTCGAAATGCACGTGGCCCAACTGATGTGGGCGCAGCTTGGCAAGGATGTAATACCGCGCGAAGCCGGGGGGAGCTGGCGACGAAACCACGCGTGCGAAATCGAAACGTCCATTGCCATGGTCCTAGACGACTCTCTGGTTCGTCATGACAAAATCGTCCCCGCGCAGCTGAAGTCACCGCGGGATGCCTTTACAGAACCGACGAACGCGTACGTCGACCTCCCGATCTGGTTCGATGCGTGGACCGCTTCTGGGTCACTGGGCGATCCGACTCGCGCATCCGTCGACCGTGGTGCACGAATTATCGATGCAGTCGCATCGAACGCGCTAGCGTTCGCGCGCCAATTCGTCGAGGGGCGGCCCGCTCAGAAGGACGAGCGCTCGGGGCCACACGCGTCAATCTCAACAGACTCGCAACACGTAATGGAGGATCGCTCGTGAAGATCACGGCTGTAAAGCAGTGGGTCGCAGAATTCGGCTACTACAACGCCCACTATGTCCGGATTGAGACCGACGACGGCGTGGTAGGCGAGTCGGAGGTTGGTATGCGACGGCGCTCGCGCACCGTAGCTGCACTAATCGAAGAGCTAGGGGAGTATCTCGTCGGTAAAGATCCCACCCGTATCGAACAGCACTCGGAGCGCCTCTATCGAGACTCGTTTCTCGGAGGCACGTTGCTGACCATCGGCATCTCAGCATTGGACAATGCGCTCTGGGACCTCAACGGACGTGCGCTGGGTGTTCCCGTCCACCGCCTCCTCGGCGGCAAGTTTCGGGATGCCGTACCCGTATACACGCATGCGCGCGCCACTGAGACGCCGGAGAGTTTTGCTGCGGAGATCCGAGACAGACTCGACAAGGGCTTCTCTGCGATCAAAACGACGCTCCCTGCCTTCTACACCAAGGTGTCCAGTGTTCACCATGACGTTCCCGCTGCGATTCCCGCGCGTCTGACCGAAACCGAAGCGCTTCCCAACTGGGTCTGGCCACTGATTGCTGAGTACTTCGAAGCAGCTCGCGCGGAGGCAGGACCTGACGTCAAGTTTATGTTGGATTGCCACGGGCGGCTTAACGTCGCGAATGCTCTGAAGCTCGCGGAGACGCTCGAGCCGTTTGGGCTGACCTTCATCGAAGAGCCCGTACCTTACGAGCGAGCGGACTGGATGCGAGAAGTCGCGGCCCGATCCACGACCCCCATCGCCTCTGGCGAAAGGTGGGCTAACCATTACGGAGCTGCTCCCTTCCTTGAACAGCGAGCTGTGAGCGTCGCACAGCCCGATGTGGCCTGGTGCGGGGGGATCACTGCGGCCAAGAAGATCGCGACCCTCGCTGAAACGCAAGGTATCTCGATGGCGTTTCACAACCCATTCGGCCCTCTCGCGAGCGCCGCAACTTGGCATTTGGCAGCGACGCTTCCCAACTTCCTGATCTCGGAATCGATGATCACACCCGAGCAGATGGTCTTTTGGGATCGTTACACCGAGAACCCACCGCAGGTGCGTGACGGGCACTGGCATGTTACGGAGACACCCGGCCTCGGAACGCGTCTTCGCGTCGAAGAGATCAAGAAGTTCCCCCCGCGATATGACTATGACCGCAATGGCACTCGTTAAAACGCACATCACACCATAGGAGACAATCACATGTCGAAGTCCTCTGCCCCGCAGCGCGTTACATCGGACCGGATCGGCCCCCCGGCGGGTCCGTACTCTCCCGCAATCCGTGTTGGTGATCTTCTATTTGTCTCTGGACAGGGCCCATTCGGACCGGATGGAAAGAGACGAGGGGAGACATTCGCCGAGCAAGCCGACGCCACGTTCGACAACCTCGCCGCGATCGCGGCTGAAGCCGGCACAAGCCTCGACCACACTGTGCGCATCTGCGGGTACCTCGATAACCTTGACGACTTCGCCGAGTGGAACGCAGCGTGCGGGGCCCGTCTGTCAGAACCCTACCCGGCTCGAACTACGGTCCCGGTGCCGCTTCCTGGATTCGCAATCGAAATCGATGCCGTCCTGTGGATTCCAGGGGATAGTGACCTTGACGAGGCGGCGCGATGATCACCGATTCGTGGAACATACGAGCGGAGGCCGTTCTGCCCGGAGGTGTGTCCTCCAACGTCCGACTGAGCGCTCCGAAGGTCTGCTTCACGGGCGGTGCGGGATCGCGACTCTTTGATGTCGACGGGAAAGAGTATGTCGACTACCTGCTCGGACAGGGACCCGCCTTCTTGGGGCACGGTCATCCGGAGGTGACAGCAGCCGTATCGGAAGCCACATCGCGCGGAATGGTGTTCGGCGCCCAGCACACCCTAGAGATCGAGGCAGCCGAGGCATTCCTCGATGCGGTGGGTTGGGCTGAGCAGGTGCGCTTCGGCGTCTCTGGAACAGAAGCCGACCAGGGCGCTCTGCGTTTGGCGCGCGCTGCGACAGGACGTAATCGCATCGTTCGATTCAGCGGTTCATACCACGGCTGGCTAGACAACGTCCTAATGGACTTCCAGGCTGCCCGGCCTCGCCCGGCCTCCGCCGGTCAGCCAGCGAAGAGCTTGTCTGACTGGATCGTGCTTCCCTATAACGATGAGACGGCAGTCGAGCAGGCTTTCACGGACCACGGTGACGACATCGCTGCGGTCATCGTCGAACCGGTGATGTGCAACAACGGAGTCATTCCCCCCGAACCCGGCTTCTTAGATCTTCTTCGCAATCTGTGCACGAAAGCCGGCGCTCTATTGATCTTCGACGAAGTGATTACGGGTTTCCGACTAAGCCGAGGTGGCGCTGCCGAGGTATACGGCGTTGTTCCGGACCTTGCGGTCTACGGAAAGGCTGTCGCAGGAGGGTGGCCAGTTTCGGCGATGGCTGGCAGCCGCGACCTCATGAGCCTTATCGCATCCGGGACCGTGAATCACTCAGGCACGTTCAATGCGTCAACGATGGCGGCAGCGGCAGTCATCGCCACTCAACGAGTCCTCCGCGAAGATCCGCCTTACGAGCGGATCCGGGCGCATAGTGAGAAGCTCAAGGCATCGCTCACGGATATCGCGGTGAGGCATGACATCTCCCTACGCATCCACGGCGTCGATGCCGCATTCCACGTAGGGATCGCGAAGGACCCGAGCGCCAACTCGAAAGTGAGCACATATCAAGATCTCGCATCTCTGGATCTTGCTCGCTACTCAGACTTAACCGCCGCCTTCGCGCGGGCAGGTCTCTGGGTGGCGGGGCGGGGCGTCTGGTACGTCTCGGCTGCGCACGACGACACTGACATCGCGTTTGCATCGCGGGCATTCGAGCACGTGCTTGCTGAGGTTAGCGCACGATGACTCGACCACGCGTCGCGGTTGCCGGGGTCTGGCACGAGACCAATGTGTTCGGACCCCACCGCGCCACTCTCGATCGATTCCGCGAGTACGAGCTGCTCTCCGGGGGCGAGATCCGTGACAGGCATCACGACGTCAAGACGGTCATCGGAGGATTCCTTGACGGACTCGGCTGGGCCGACGTGGACGCAGTTCCCGTATTCTCTGCTGGCGCCTGGCCTGGTGGTCCAGCGCCGGCGAGAGACTTTGGCCGAATACTTGAGCAACTCGGCGACGAGCTCGCCGCAGCCCACACTGAAGCGCCTCTCGACGCCGTACTCCTAAACCTCCACGGCGCGATGACCGCGGAGAATGCGCCAGATGCGGAGGCGGAGGTAGTACGAGTTGTCCGCACCGTCGTTGGCGACCAACTACCCATCGGAGCTGTGCTTGATCTGCACGCAAACCCGACATCTGCCTTCGTCGACGCGTGTCAAGTGGTCATGTGCTATGACACCTACCCCCATGTCGACATGTGGGAGCGGGGTGTCGAGGTCGCTACCCTCATCAGCCAATGCGTGCGCGGACGCAAACTTCAGACCACCCTGAGGAAAAGCCCGTTACTCACCCTTCCTTCAGCGCAAGGCACGAACGATGCGCCGATGGTCGGCATCCGTTCTCGCGCCGCGGGCGCTGCGAGCAGCGTCGGAAGGATCAGCATCGCCGCAGGTTTCGCCTATACGCTCCCCGAGCGGATTGGGCTCTCGGCACTGATCGTGCACGACCAGAGGAACTCGGCCGAGGCATCAAGTATCGCCGATGCCGTCGTAGCAGACATTGATCTCCACGCTGACGACTTCGAAGTGCGTCGGCCTAGCGTTTCCGACGCCGTCAGCGCCGCACTCGCGACGACAACCGCTAAACCTGTGGTCCTCGCCGATCTTGCGGACAACATCGGGGGTGGTTCGGCGGGCGACGGAACAGCGCTGCTAGCAGAACTGCTCTCGCGGAACGCTCGCGGTGTTCTTGGCATTATTGCCGACCCGGAAACTGCTGCGCGCGCCCACGCCAGCGGCGAGGGCGCCGTGATCTCGTGCGCGATCGGCGGCAAGTTCGACAAGCTACACGGTCGACCCATCGAAACCGACGCCCGGATCACCGCCATCACTGACGGCGTATACCGATCGGCGGGGACCTACATGACAGGCCAAACGTTCAACATGGGCCCAACCGCGGCTCTCGACATCGGAGACGGCGCAGCCACCATCCTGGTAACGACGCGACCAACGCCCCCATTTCACATAGAACAGTTCACGCACGCAGGAGTGGATCCGACACGAGCGCAGGTGATCATCGCGAAAGGAGCGATAGCATGGCGCTCCGCCTATGAGTCCATTGCCAAATCGGTCATCGAAGTCAGCACCCCCGGCGCGTGCGCGATCGACATTCAAGCCCTCCGAGAGACAGCCACAAGGTGAACGGCATGCCAAACCCGTCGAACGAAGTCGCGGTGCCGGACAACGTGACAGTTCTCGGCGCAGGTCTCATGGGCCACGGAATCGCTCAAGTCTTCGCTACAGCTGGCTCACGCGTCCGAGTGTGGGACCCGAGCGCTGCCGCTCTCGCCTCGTTGCACCAGAGGGTGCGAGAAAACATCGAGCTGTTGGTTTCGCACGGCGTAAGGCTCCCCACGGCAAGCGACGACATCATTGATCGAATAGAAGCGCACGATGACTTAGCCTCCGCGGTGGCCGCGGCGGGCTTGATCTTCGAGGCCGCGCCCGAGTCCCTAGAGCTCAAGCGGCGGCTCCTGGCCGATGTCGATCGTCTTAATGATCAGGCTGTTGTCGCGAGCAATACATCCGTTCTCCGCATTAATGACATCGCCGCTGGCAATCCCGGCGCACGGCGCCTGATCGGAACACACTGGTGGAACCCGCCGTACCTCATCCCCATCGTCGAGGTCATACCAGGCACAGAGACCGCGCCCGCGATCACAGCTGCCGTTATTGAGTGGCTGGAAGCTGTCGGGAAGACCGCGATTCTCGTACGAAAGGATGTGCCCGGCTTTATTGGGAACCGCCTTCAGTTTGCCCTTTGGCGAGAAGCTATGCAGCTCGTGGAGGACGGCGTCTGCGATGCCCAGTCCGTTGACACGGTTGCGCGAAACACGTTTGGGCTGCGCTTGTCATCGATGGGGCCGATCGAAAACGCGGATTTCATCGGGCTCGACCTGGTTCAAGCCATCATGAACTATGTATTGCCCGACCTCGCCATCAACGGGGGAGCCCCGGTATTGGTCGATGATGCGGTCGCTGAAGGACGGCTTGGGGCGAAAGCAGGCGAGGGCATACTTTCGTGGCATAGCGGAGCTCGCTCCGAGGCCCAGGAGCGTCTTGTCGCCGGCATTCTGCGGTCGCTAACGGCGGGAGAACCGATCGGATGACTCAACCGATATCTGTCGTAACGGGCGGAGGCGGACCGCAGCTGGGCTGGGGAATCTGCCTCGCGTTGGCAGAACACGGAAACCACGTCGTCGTCGCTGATGCCGATCCTGAAGCAGCAAGTCGGGCAACGTCGCTACTGCGAGAAATGGGATTCTCCGCAACGCCGTCCACGTTGGACGTCACGGACCTGTCCAG
This sequence comes from Microbacterium gorillae, assembly GCF_050990725.1. Taxonomy (GTDB): domain Bacteria; phylum Actinomycetota; class Actinomycetes; order Actinomycetales; family Microbacteriaceae; genus Microbacterium; species Microbacterium gorillae_A. The sequence goes on along the minus strand of NZ_CP158844.1, from coordinate 2,961,800 downwards.
CGTCCAGGAGGCGATCAAGCAGATCGAGACACGGCTAGGCCGAATCGACTCGCTCGTCAACTCCGCCGGCATCGGCCTCGACAAGCCGATTCAATTGGTTACTTCGCTGGACTTCGACCGCCTGATGCACGTCAATGTACGAGGTGCGATGTGGTGCGCGAGCGCAGTCAGCCGGGTCATGGCAGCGCAAGGTGGTGGCAGCATAGTCAACATCGGAACCGTGCATGCGCTCGGCACTGCTACAGGCTACGGCCTCTACTCTGCTTCAAAGTCCGCCCTGGTCAGCTTGAGTCGAGCGTTGGCTGTCGAGCTGGGCGACGACCGTATCCGCTGCAATGTTGTCCATCCCGGGGCGCTGCGCCGAGAGCAAGATCTCGATCCAGAGTCGGGTGACCCTGAAGTCCGTGAACGACACGCTGCCTTCGCGCAAGTCCGCCAGGTGATTCATTCGCCCATTCGCCCCGTCGACGTCGGGAACGCCGTCGCCTTCCTCGCGTCCGACGCTGCCCGCATGATCACCGGGACCGAACTAACTGTAGATGCGGGCACGAGTGCGCTCCTACATGACTTGCGACCCGCGACCAAGCACCAGCCTCGCTAACTCGACCAGGAGTCCTATGCAGACGATTTACTACGACGACGCCGGAGCAGAGCCCCGAGCGTTCGACCTGGCGTTTCCAGATGTGGTGAGCCGTCACCCAATCGCCCTCGTGCACGGCGGAGGTTGGAACGCTGGTGATCGATCCGCGTATCATCCGCTTCTTCGCTGGTTCGTAGACCATGGACACCCGTGCGCGACGATCGGATACCGAACGGCCAGCGGAACGTCGATCGAACAGAAGATCGCAGATGTGAGCACGGGCTACCTCGGATTTCAAGACGCGCTGGCTGAGCGCAATCTTGGCGCGCCGGTGCTCATGGGCAGTTCCGCCGGAGCCCACCTGGTCTCGCTCATCGCAGAAGCCGGACCCGGTAAATGGGCGCCGGAACTGGCACACCGATGGGTGCCACCCGCCGCCTGCATTCCCGTTAACGGTCCAGGAACACTTGAATACTGGGACGGCATTCATCCCAACATTCAAGAGGCGATAGAAGACATGTGCGGCGCGTCCTATGGAGAAACGACCGAACCATTCTCAGCGATCTCGCCGCACAACTTGGTTCCGGATGCTCCCCTGAGCCCGTTCCTGATTCTGCTTGCCGAAACAGAAAAAGTGTTTCCACACGCTTACGTATACGCGTGGGCAGACATTTTACGCGCCAACGGTACACAGACGATGGTGGAGGTAGTGCCGGGATCCGAGCACGGATTTCTCTACAATCCTGATGGGGACGCGCAACGCTACGCCCTGAACAAGGTTGAAGAATTCCTGACATCGCTGGAGCGCAGCAACAAATCCGTCGACCTAGCATCCACTCGGCCTGGACGGACGCCCTTGACGAGCCGGCGAAATGGAAGGAAATGATGAAACTCATTCGTATCGGCACCCCGGGACAGGAACGACCAGCGGCCCTCGTGGAAGATCGCCTCTACGTCGATCTCTCCGATATTGTCGACGACTTCGACGAAGGCTTCTTTGGGTCGGGAATGTTGAACGATCTGTCGCTCACTGTGCAGGAACGAGTTGAGGCGGGGAACACATTTCCCCTCGACGGCGAAAGGATCGGTTCACCGATATCCCGCCCGCACCAGATCATCTGCGTCGGCTTGAACTACGCTGACCATGCTGAGGAGACAGCGCAGGAAGTTCCCAGCGAGCCAATTCTTTTTACGAAATCACCGAATACAATGGTGGGTCCTCGCGATGACATCTTGATTCCCCCTGGGGCTTCGAAGCTTGACTGGGAGGTCGAACTAGGAATTGTCATTGGAAAGCGGGCCCAATACCTTACCTCAATCACTGAAGCGAAAGAGCACGTCGCCGGGTGGGTCCTGGTGAACGATGTGAGTGAGCGCGAGTTTCAGCTCGAACGCGGCGGCCAGTGGTTGAAAGGTAAATCGGCGGAATCGTTCAATCCGACCGGCCCGTTCCTCGCAACTGTCGATGAAATTGGCGACGTGAGTAGCCTCGACATGTGGCTTGAGGTCAACGGGGTTAGACGTCAAACGGGGAACACGGCGGCGATGATCTTCGACCCTTTCTTCCTCGTGCATTACATCAGCCAGTTCCTGGTGCTGGAGCCCGGTGATCTCATCAACACAGGAACGCCGCCAGGCGTTGGTATGGGGCTCACGCCTCCGGTGTGGCTTAACGCCGGCGACGAGATCGCGCTCGGAATCGACGGCCTGGGCGAACAACGACAAACGGTCCGCCATTGGTCGCAACGCCGTGCCCAATCGCTTGGTGCGACCGAGAACCCGGTACCAGGACAATGACGTCGAGCGGCGACCCTCGAACCTGGCTCGGTGACCGCCTTACCGCTAACGCACCGATGACTTGGATCTTTACAGGCGACTCCATCACCCACGGGCTGAAACATACCGTGGGTGTGCGAAGCTACTCGGAACACATTCACGAGATTCTACGTGGAGACCTGCTTCGAACGCGCGACACGATCGTCAACACAGCTGTCACCGGCAACCGCATCATTGACATTCTCGACGACTTCGATCACAGAGTTGGACGATGGGGCCCTGACATCGTCGTGCTAATGATCGGAACCAATGACTGCGCGAGGCGAGGTCGGGATTCGCCAATCGCGCTCGGCGAGTTCCCAGAGTCCATCGCAGAATTCGTCAGTCGTGTGCGAGACCTTGGCGCGACCCCGATTCTTCAGACCCCGCCGCCAGTCGACGCAGCATCGGCGACGGAACACACTCTCATCGAGCTGTTCGCGCAGGCGATCCGAGACGTCGCTGCCCAGGAATCCGTGCTCCTGATTGACCAGTACTCTTTCCTAACGGGACTCGCCATGGAGGGCGCACCGCTATCGATGATGAGCGATGATATTCACCCCAATGCGGCGGGGCACGCGGCGCTTGCGCTCAATCTCGCTGCAGAGATTGGGATAGTCTCGACCAACACGCGGACGATTGATGTACTGCGCCAACTAGCTGGCCTTCCCGACGTTTCCGACTAGCCGCACGACTGTCGACAGTGACCCGGTACTCAACGGGGGTAAATTCTCGAGCCGCAACTCCAGATGCGTGTGACTGCTGCTCGGCTGGGCCGTCGGCGAACGCGTGCAGTAATCGGACGACCGTCAACTCGGCGGCACTGGCTCCGCGCAAGTACCTTCCCACGTGCACCCGCCCCTCCCAGCCCACATCTGTGCTGTCGTCGCGCAGCTCGCATCGCGCTCCTCAGCATGGAGCACTCAAGGACCAGCTGAGCGCTCATCGACGCGCTTCGGCGAATCAAGGAGGAACACGTGAACAATCCGCTCGCTGTATCGCAACTAATCGTCGATGCTGTCGGGGATGTCTCTCGCATCCACACCCGGCCCATCGATCTGGCCGCCTACGCGAGTGATGCCTCGCACTACCTACTCACACCGGCTGCAGCCGGCGTGGCCGATTCCTCGCGGGAGGTAGTCGACATATTACGTGCCGCCAGCCGCTCGGAAACCCCCGTCACCATCCGCTCCGGAGGTACCAGCCTCTCGGGGCAATCCTCCGGCGCGGGCATCATCATCGACACACGACAGCGATCCCGCGGCATTGAGGTGCTGGACGCTGGACGCCGCGTCCGAGTACAGCCTGGTGCCACCGTCGCCCAGCGAGCGTGACAGCCTTTACCATCGGTGGCGTCATCACTAACAACTCCAGCGGCATGGCCTGCGGCGTCGACCAGAACGCTTACCGGACCCTCGAGTCGATGGTGATCGTGCTCCCCTCGGGAACCACCCTTGACACAGCCGATCCTGAAGCTGATCGCCAGCTGCGTGCACTCGAGCCCGCGCTAGTCGAAGGAATCGAGCGACTGCAGCGACTAGTCCAACGCAACGCCGCTTCGGTGGCTTCCATCCGACGCCAATTCTCGCTCAGGAACACCATGGGCTACGAGCAGGCCTGCGCATGATCGTTCCGGGCGGCATCGAATCTGTCTGCTGTGGCACGGCCCTGGTCGTCGAAAGGCATCACAGCGGGGCCGGCAGTCATCAACGAGCGTCAGCCCGTGCTCCTCGACCCCGGTGCGGATGCGCCGCACCGTGCGGTTGTATGTGACGCCTCGAGTTGCACAGAGGGCTTCACCAGACTCCTCGGCGGAGCACGAATCGGGATCGAGGAAGCGGTAGCCTTTGCTGCTAGAGAAATCCTGCCGCGGGTGAGTATCGAGGAGCGAGTTGAGCAAGTCGTGCTGCACCCCACGTGTTCATCGCGCCAGCTGGAACTAGACGCAGACTTGAAACGCATCAGTGAGGCCGTCGCCGAGAACGTGCACATACCCGAGGGCTGGGGTTGCTGCGCGTTCGCAGGTGACCGCGGCATGCTGTACGCAGAGCTCACTGCATCGGCGACGCGGGCGGAGGCGGCCGAAGTGATGATGATCGGCGCGAGCGCACACGTTTCGTGCAACCGCACTTGTGAGCTGGGCATGAGCCGAGCCACAGGTGAAGAATACCGGCATGTGCTGGAGCTACTCGATTCGGCGACGGCGCGGCGATGACTGGCGAGCGCGACAGCGACTTCAACACGCCGGCCGGCCTCGGTCGCCGCGTCTAGTCGGCTAGAGCCCAGTCCCGCCTCGTCGTCCTCCTGGTTCGAGGTTCTTCCGATTATGGACGAGCGGGATAGCCCGCTGGAGGAGCCTCGCTGACGCGCCCGGACCGATTCGATGCGCTATGCGGTCCGAGAATGGCTCTGGTACTAGGGTGCCTGCCCGGTGGAAGCCCCAACGTCGATTGTGGCGGCCTTAGGTGGGCTGGGCGCGCTGGTCGTGCCCCGAGGCCCAACGCCGGGGTGACGATATCGCGTGGCCCTCCGCAAGACACATCGCCTCTAGCGGTCCAGGCAAGATCGATGGTACCGTCCTAGGACCTAAGACAAAGGTCCGGATCTAACCAGGAGGTAGCATGCACGGGTTCTCCCGTCGTTCATTCCTAGGGCTAGCCGCTGGTGTGGCCGTGGCTCCGTTTCTCATTCAGTCCGAGATAGCAAATGCGACGCAGGCCGCAGGTGGGCAGCCAGTGTCTATCGTCATCGGTGGGGAGGCGCGCGCCGTCGTCGTCGTTCCTGACAACACGAGCGCAGCGCTCCAGGCCACCGCGCAGGACCTTGTTTCGTACGTCCAACGCGTCTCCGGGGCGGTCCTGCCAATCCGATCCGCATCATTGGTCACCTCGGACCCCTCGATCGCCCAGATTCGCCTAGGGAGCGCCGCAACGGTTGAAAATGGGCAACCGCCGCTCGCAGACGGTCTCGATCCCGAGGGGTTCGTCATCCACGTCTTCGACCGGGTCATCTCAATCGTCGGGCCTAGCGATCCCGGCACCCAACTCGGAGTGACAAACTTCCTCGAGCAGTTCCTCGCGGTGCGCTGGCTTATGCCCACCGAGATCGGCATCGACACTCCATCGATGGCCGACGTTCACATCCCGGAGATAGTTCTGCGCAAGGAACCCGCGACTGGCACTCGCCAGGTCAGCCCTCTCTTTCAGAAAGGAGTTCCTCGCACCCGAGAATGGGCCGCTTGGGGCGAGCGCATGGGAATCGTCACCAGGAGAGTGGAATTCCATCACAACCTTTTCAACGTGATTCCTCCGGCAAAGTTTCGCAACACCCATCCCGAGTTCTTCCCGCTAAGGGGTGGCGTTCCATTCATTCCTGCAGACAACGTGCAGGTCGGGTGGCAGCCAAGATTCGGCGCTCCAGGAATCGCTGACGCAGCTGCCGAGCAGATCCTTGGTCTGCTGAGCCCCGACGCTACGTCATTCTCGCTGGGGGTAAATGATTCCGCTGGGTTCAGCGAGGATGAGATGGAAACGTCTCTTAATTCTTTCGGTTTTCCCAACGCCTCCGAAGCGTACTACCGCTTCGTCAATGCAGTGGCGGAGCGCTTGGAGAGTGTACGTCCCGATCTGAAGATCGGACTCCTTGCCTACACGAATGTCGCGGACCCGCCCACATTCGATCTGCATCCCAACATCGTCCCCTACCTCGCGCGCGACCGGGGGGTGTGGGCAAAGGAAGCCGATGCGCAAGAGGACCGAGACTGGACGGCGGAGTGGGCCACAAAAGGCGTCGAACTCGCCTGGTACGACTACGTCTACGGTGCACCCTACTGCGTACCGCGCATGCAGCTCGCAACTACCGCCGAAGCGCTGAGGTACGCGAAATCCGCGGGGGTGAAGCATCAATACTCCGAGCTCTATCCCAACTGGGGAGAGGGCCCAAAGCCCTGGGTGTACTCGAAACTACTCTGGGACCCCGACGCAGACCCCGGGGAACTCGTCCGAGAATGGTGCGAGCGGGCGGTCGGCCCACAGGCGGGAGCTGCGCTTGCCGAGTTCTACGAGCTTTGGGAGCACTTCTGGCTCACAGATGTGCCGCAGACCGACTGGTTCGGCAACACCCGCATCTATCAGCAACTCAACGACGCAGGCTATCTGATCGCTCTCGACCCGCAGACAATTGTCCGTGCCCGCCAGTTGATCGACTCCGTCGTAGCAACAGCCCCTGCGGGAAAAGCCCAGCAGAGAGCCGATCTTTTGCAGCGCGCTTTCGAGTACTACGAAGCCAGCGCGATTAGCTACCCGAAGCCGGTCGAACCCATCGTCAACGAGTCCGCGGCCCTGGGCGCTCTTCAGTCATCCTTTCAGCAGGTCGACCGCCGTGTTGCCCTCGGGACACGACGGATGGACATCGTCCGAGAGGTGGCAAGCGACCCGCTCCTGTTCCACAACCCGGAGCCAGCGGCGTGGTCGCTCATATGGTCCGGTTGGGACTTCCACACGATGTGGGCGATTCGCGAGTACATCCAAACCCACGAGCCAGCAGACGGTCCCGTCCGCCGTGAGGTGCGACGTCTTCTCGGAACAGGCACCGACAATCAACGCGCCTATGCAAACTGGCTGCAGGCTGCCGTGGACGGCGTCGTTGCACGCGGTGAGAGCATGTCCTTCGAGACGACTATCGCCCCGTGGACTCAGAACGACGGCTCGCAGCTTACTCAGAGTGTCCCAGCCCACGAGGGAAGTAAGGTGCTCCAACTGAGGGATGGGTACGCCGGCGCATTCACTCAATCGTTCGATGTGTCTCCTGGGCCGTTTACATTCTCGATCTGGTTCAGGAGTTCGACGGAAAGGCCACCGAGCGGATACTGCGGATTCGTCGCCTGCAACTTCCTCGATGCAAACGGCAAACTCGTGCGCCAATACCGCTCTGCTCGCGTAGCCCTCGACGCTGCGATAGGACGTTGGCGATCGGCAGTACTGGCAGAGATCGTCCCCGAAGGTGCGGTGCGCGTCACATGCCAGGTCATCTCCGAGTCCAACGGTGTCGTCTTCGTAGATGACGCCCAGTTCCTTCAGATCGCACAACCCGAAGTCTCCGTTTTGATCACGCCTCGTACCCTGGCCGGGAAGGTGAATCTATCCGTCGCGGTGACCAACGAATCCGACGTCCCCCTCAACGTGACGGTGAAAACTGACTACGGCAGCAAGTCATTCTCGAATGTCGCCGCCCGAAGCACCGTAAGCGCATCGGCTAGTTCGAAGCTGACTTCTATTCCGGCAGGAGAAGTCGTGGTGCGCGGTGTCGGAGCTTCTATCGATTCGACAAAGACCGTTCACTACGAGGGGTATTCTGCCACCTCCTGATGCACTTTCGGCGGTCATACGGGTGGAGAAGCGTAAGACCGCACGCCTCGGACCAAGGATGTGCCGAGACAAGTCAACTACACGTAGATAAGGAAATATTGTATGCCAGCTCACAAGCATCACATGACGGTCGCTGCTCTCGCGGCCCTCTTGTGCGCGGCCGTCGGCGCCGCCCCGGCTCATGGGCAGGAGATCATTGACGACAACGATGTTGAGGTCTCCGTCTCTGTCGCCGATCGATATCCGTCCGGTATTCTCGCCCTCACTGTCCAGAGCAATCAGACCGCGCTAACCGAAGTGAACACCGCTGATCCGACCCTTCGCGAATTTGTAGGTGCACTCCCTGCGGTGACAGTTACGGACACACGCAGCGACGTTCCGCAGACGCCGTGGTACGTTCTCGGAACAGCGGCGGATTTTGTGAGTGGCGCGAATGTGATCTCAGCAGATCATCTCGGGTGGACGCCGTCGCTCGCGGAGGACTACGGCAGCGTAGTCGAAGCCGGGTTCGACGTAGCAGCGGTAATCGACGACCCGGACAGCAGCGGCCTATCATCACCTGACGGCGAGCTTCTCTACGTCAACTGGGATCAGCTGGACACCTACGAGCCGGGATCGTGGACCGCTACGGCCGGATTGCAGCTCCGAGTCGACGCTGCAAATCTGTCGCCCGGAACATACACATCGGTAATCACCCTGTCCCTGTTCGAGTGAATCCGATTCGAAATGGGCACTCGAGCGGGCGTCATCATTCTCCTTTCCCTGATTGCTCTTCAAGTCGCACCCTACCTACCGGCCGATGGCGCCGCCCACGCAGCTGGCACCGACTCAGTCACTTGGACCGTGCAGCCCGCTGATAGCGAGGGCGCCGACGGACGCTCTCGGGTCGAGCACCAGCTTGATCCTGGGGAGAGCGTTCATGAATACCTATCCGTTCGAAACTTGAGTGAACGCGATGTCGTTTTCAGCCTTGGCGCGGCGGACGGGTACTTCACTAAGGCGGGCAGATTTAACATGCTCACCGCGGATCAGACCTCTGTAGATGCCGGCCTGTGGGTAGACGTTCAAGCGAGCATAACGGTGCCCGCAGGAGAGGAAGCCGTAGTTCCGTACACCGTAGCTGTTCCCGCCACTGCGGAGCCTGGCGACCACCTCGCCGGAATCGCTGCAAGCATCAGGAGCACCGGAAACGCGAGCCTTGGCATTGAATCGCGGGTGGGCTTCCGCGTGATGATCCGCGTTGCGGGAGAACTCGATCCGGCCGCAACCACCTCTTCAAGCGCCGAGTACTTCGGCTCCCTCAATCCGCTCAGTACGGGGGCGATGGCGGTCAGCTATCAGGCCACTAACACCGGTAACGCAAGGCTCCACATCACACTCAACGTCACCGCCCGGGCACTCTTCGGCCTCGTTGCGCTGCAGCTACCCACGCAGGAGATAGAGGACTTGGGGATAGGGCAGACTCAGAAGGGCGCGATCTCCATCCCGAACGTCTGGCCCCTCCTTCTCTATGACGTTGAAGCTAAGGCTGTCGCAACCGATGTGGTCAATGGAGGAGAACGATTCACGCTGACATCCGGCTCCACCGCTCTCGCGATGCCGTGGCCTCAGTTGGCGTCCATAGCCCTGACGATCGTGACGGTCTACTGCGCAGCCTTGCTTCACCGCCGCGCCCGACGGCGGCGCGCAGATCTTATCGAGGCAACGCGTCAGGAAGGAATCGAGATCGGGCGAGGGGTCGCATCACGTTCAGCGAACGTGTTGTCGAGGTCGGCATATTCGAGTATTGACCAGCGTCAAGACGATCGAGGCGAGGAATCGCAGTGATTGGAAATCTAACGGGATGGCACGGGCTGATTATCCTCGCAATCCTCCTGCTCATCTTTGGTGCGGCGAAGCTGCCGGCCCTAGCGAAAAGCCTGGGACAGTCCGCGCGGCTATTCAAGGGTGAGATGAGGGCAATGAAAGAAGACCCGTTGGACCCGGAAGAGCGCCTAGCGCCCCCCGACCAAACGCGCTAGACCATTATCCGTCCTCCGGTCACCAGCCCGGTCGAATCAGCCAAGCTCAGGGGGCCCGCTGCAGCAACGAGGACCGCAGCTACGACCACCGAATCACGTACCGGTGCACGGACTCCGACAGGGTTCCACTCGACTCAATTAGAAAGATACGACACGGTGTTTTCCAAAGTACTCGTGGCCAATCGCGGTGAGATTGCGATACGGGCCTTCCGGGCGGCAAATGAGCTGGGCGCGGCGACGGTGGCCGTTTATCCCTACGAGGATCGCAATTCGATGCATCGACTGAAGGCGGATGAGGCCTATCAGATCGGTGAGCAGGGGCACCCAGTAAGGGCCTACCTGGACGTGGCGGAGATTGTCCGCGTGGCATTATTGTCCGGCGCGGATGCGATCTACCCGGGATACGGATTCTTGTCGGAAAACCCAGAGCTTGCGGCCGCCGCCGCAGCAAATGGCATCACGTTCATCGGCCCTGCATCCCACGTCCTGAAGATGGCAGGAGACAAGGTCGCCGCCAAGGAACATGCGATCGCCGCCGGCGTTCCCGTGCTGCGTTCGACGGCAGCATCAAGAGACATTGACGAGCTTCTCGCCGGCGCGGATGCAGTCGGGTTTCCAATTTTCGCAAAGGCGGTCGCGGGCGGCGGTGGACGCGGAATGCGCCGCGTCGAAACCAAACAAGAGTTGCGTCCCGCTCTGGAGGCGGCGATGCGCGAAGCCAACGCCGCCTTCGGCAATTCCGCAATGTTCCTCGAGCAGGCAGTACTGCGGCCTCGCCATCTCGAGGTGCAGATCCTGGCGGATGCGGCGGGCACGACATTACATCTATTCGAGCGGGACTGCTCGGTGCAGCGACGCAATCAGAAGGTCGTGGAGATCGCTCCGGCGCCAAACATCTCCGATGAGCTGAGAGACGCGCTGCACCGGGACGCGATCGCGTTCGCCCGCTCGATCGAGTACGTCAATGCGGGGACGGTGGAGTTCCTCGTCGAGACGGAGGGGGAGCGTGCGGGCCAGCACGTGTTCATTGAGATGAACCCGCGAATCCAGGTGGAACACACGGTGACGGAGGAGGTCACGGATGTCGACTTGGTCCAATCGCAGATGCTCATCGCCTCCGGGAGCACGCTGGCCGATATCGGCCTCTCACAAGACCGGATCCGCTTGCACGGGGCGGCGCTCCAATGTCGAATCACGACGGAGGACCCGACCGACAACTTCCGTCCAGACACGGGACGTATTACGGCATATCGGTCACCGGGAGGTGCGGGGATCCGCCTGGATGGCGGCACAGTAGAAGTAGGGGTGCGGATCAGTCCGCACTTCGACAGCATGCTCGCGAAGATGTCGTGCCGCGGCCGTGACTTCCCAGCCGCGGTGCGGCGGGCGCGGCGGGGATTAGCAGAATTTCGCATACGCGGTGTCTCCACGAACATTCCGTTCCTGCAGGGTGTCCTGGATGACCCGGCATTCGCCGCGGGTGATCTGTCTACATCCTTTATCGAGGAACGGCCGTGGCTGGTCCGGGGTCGTGCGTCGAAGGACCGCGGCACAAAGATCCTGAATTGGCTCGCGGACGTAACCGTAAACCAACCCAACGGCACACCGATCACGGCCGCGCGCCCGGTCGACAAGCTTCCGCAGATTGACATTAAGGCGCCCGCCCCAGCGGGCAGCCGCCAGCGGTTGCGCGAGCTAGGCCCGAAAGGCTTCGCGCATGCGCTCCGTGCTCAGGCCGCGCTGGCGGTGACGGAGACGACGATGCGCGACGCGCACCAGTCTTTGCTCGCGACCCGCGTGCGCACGAAGGACCTCGTCGCGGTCGCGCCGCACGTGGCGCGGATGACGCCGCAATTGCTGAGCGTGGAGGCGTGGGGCGGAGCGACTTACGATGTCGCGCTCCGCTTCCTGGGGGAGGACCCGTGGGAGCGTCTCGCCGCCCTGCGAGAGGCATTGCCGAACGTGGCAATCCAGATGTTGCTGCGCGGCCGGAATACGGTCGGCTATACCCCTTACCCGACCGAGGTGACGGATGCATTTGTCGCAGAAGCGGCGAGAACGGGCATTGACATCTTCCGCATCTTCGACGCGCTGAACGACGTGACGCAAATGCGTCCCGCGATCGACGCGGTCCTCGCTACCGGCAAAAGCGTCGCTGAGGTCGCGGTCTGCTACACCGGTAACCTTCTGGATCCTGCAGAAGACCTCTACACCCTCGATTACTATCTCCGTCTCGGCGAGCAGATCGTCGAGGCCGGTGCCCACATCCTCGCGATCAAGGATATGGCGGGTCTGTTGCGCCCCGCCGCGGCCGCGCGGTTGGTGTCTGCGTTCCGAGATCGGTTCGATGTTCCCGTGCACGTGCACACCCACGACACTGCCGGTGGTCAGCTCGCCACCCTCCTGGCCGCGTCCGCGGCGGGGGCGGATGCGGTGGATGTTGCGTCGGCACCTATGTCTGGCACCACAAGCCAACCCTCCTTGTCCGCCCTGGTCGCCGCTCTCGCGCACACCGACCGCGACACAGGTCTCGACCTCCGGTCAGTAAGCGATCTCGAGCCATACTGGGATGCCGTCCGCAAGGTCTACGCTCCGTTCGAGTCCGGCCTTCCAAGCCCCACCGGCCGTGTCTATCGCCATGAGATCCCAGGCGGACAACTGTCAAATCTGCGTCAGCAAGCCCTGGCCCTCGGCCTCGCCGACGATTTCGAGCTAATTGAGGACCTATACGCTTCGGCGAACACTATCTTGGGCCGAATCCCGAAGGTCACCCCGTCCTCGAAGGTCGTCGGCGATCTCGCCCTCCACCTTGCGGCCGTGAAAGCCGACCCCGCCGACTTCAGTGAGAAGCCCGAGAATTACGACATTCCCGACTCCGTGATCGGGTTCATGGCCGGCGAACTAGGCGAGTTGCCCGGCGGATGGCCCGAGCCATTTCGCACCAAAGTCCTTCAGAACCGCGACATCGAGGTCGGCATCACTCCCATCGCCGACCGCGACCGCCGCAACCTCAGCCTCGATGCGGACTCTGCGACGCGCCGGCACACGCTGAACCTGCTGTTGTTCCCCGCCCCGACCCGTGCCTTCGAGCAGAATCGAGACTTGTTTGGCGACCTGTCGCTCCTGGACACTGTCGACTACCTCTACGGCCTTCGGCAAGGTGAGGAGCACGTCGTCGAGATCAGTCCGGGCGTCAAGCTCTACCTCGGGCTCGAGGCGATCTCAGAACCCGACGAGTGCGGTATGCGCACCGTGATGACCACCCTGAACGGTCAGCTGCGGCCGGTGTTCGTGCGCGACCGCTCCGTGGAGGTCGACATCAAGCAAGCCGAGAAGGCAGACACCGGCCGGCCGGGCCAAGTGCCCGCGCCGTTCGCCGGCGTCGTGACGCTCCAGATCGCTGTCGGAGACACCGTCGCTTCGGGCGAGGCCATCGCCACCATCGAGGCCATGAAGATGGAGGCCACCATCACCACCCCGGTGACCGGCACCGTCAGCCGCCTTGCCGTCGACACCACGCATCAAGTCGAAGCAGGAGATCTTCTAGCCGTCATCACGCCCAGCGCTTCGCTAGCGTCTACCGGACGAAGCGAGTTCAAGGACGTCGAGTGAGGGTCCATATTTCTCGCTCATTTCAACTTCACGCTCCGTCTGGCACCGTTCGATCACCCTGGCGGCCGGGCCGTCACTGCGAGCTGCGCAAGGGTTGCGAAGGGTGAGCAGGCCTCAGCGGGCCCCCGTAATGCCTTTGGTCGCGACGAGGTGTTGCTGCAGGTGCCACATTTGGCGGACGAGCGGCTCTTCTGCTGGCGACGCTGCGTATCATCAGATCTGCGCGTGAGGGAGGAGGACGCGCCCCAGCCTGACTATGCGATGAGCGCCCGTCGCGGCTCGCGACGGTTGAACACAGCGCCGCCCACTCCGCAATCTCACTCGAGCATGAGCCCCGGGTCGACCGAGTAGCCGAGGTTCTGCGTTGACCGGAGGCGTGGGCGATCTCCCTCTACCCTCTTCGGTGCGCGCGAAACGAGGGACGCGGTCAGCTCGGTAACCCGGGCGAGATACGCGTCCACATCGTGCGAGTCGGGAGTACCGGGATCGCGAGGTCGGGCGCCAGGACATCGAGCAGGTAGCGCGGGCCCAGGCCGAGGACGAAGGCGGGATCGGCGAGCTGCCGCCCTCTCGCCGGCGGCACACAGCCTCGTCCCCGCCCTGCGCCGAGATGAACGCGATTTCTCGGTTCGCGCCGCAGGAACCTGGAGGACGTCTCGGGAGAATGCGGCCTCGTCAGACCTCGACGCTGCTGAACCCGTGCGGTGGAGTCGGGTACCGACTGACCACCGGCCGTTCCCCTCATCACGATCGACGACTCCCTTCTGCCGGACGGCGGTGGGATGTCGGTGCGCAGTAAGACGCGCGAGCTCCACCGACGCGCCGAGCTGAGCGACGGACGATCTGGCCCCCAACCATCAAAACCGCAACACCACCTCCTTCATGTGACAGTCTTAATCCGTGTGATGCGTGCAGGGCAGGGATATCGATATCTGCTCAGCTCGGTTGTCGCCGGAGACGGGGACCTCGACGCAGCGTCAGCGCTGAGCGGGTACTACGCGAAGGCGGGGACACCGCCGGGTACATGGATGGGCGTCGGCCTTAAGGGGTTGCGCACCATCACCCAGGGCGACCGCGTGCTCGAGAAGCAGTTGCGCCGGCTGATCGGATACGGGCAACATCCGGACACGGGAAAGTTGCTCGGCCGTGCCTACCGACAGTTCGCGACGGTCGACCAGCGGATCGAGCGTCGAGTCGACCGGTTGCCGAAGGAGCTTGATGAGGTCGCGCGTGGCTCGCAGAGAGCGAGGATCATCGCTGAAGAGGCCCGCAGGCCGACGGGCTCGCCAGTAGCCGGCTTCGATCTCACGTTCTCCGCGTCCAAGTCCGTCTCCACGCTCTGGGCGGTCAGCGACGAGGGCACCCAAGCACTCATCGCCGACGCGCACCACCAAACGATTAGGGACGTTCTGGAAATCGTCGAGCGTGATGTGGCGATGACTAGGGTTGGGACGGAGGGTCCGCGCGGGGCGGTCGCGCAGGTCGAGGTTCGTGGGGTCGTCGCTGCGGCTTACGACCACTACGACTCGCGAGCGTCGGACCCGCAGCTGCACACTCACGTCGTCATCGCCAATCGAGTGCAGGGCGTGTACGACGGCAAATGGCGCACTCTCGACTCCCGGGCGCTGCATGCCGCCGTAACAGGGCTATCGGAGCACTACAACGCCGTGCTCTCCGATCATCTGACGCGTCTTATCGCCGTCTCCTGGGAGGAGCGGGAACGCGACTGGCAGCTGATCGGCTACGCCAGCCGGTCTTCTGTGCGGCTTCCGCGACAGTGATATCCGACGTGATGAGCAGTTCGGCCATCACCTCGGTGCGCCTGCGCCACAGGTAGGCCCCTGGGGGTACGCCGAATGCTGACCGGAACAGCCGAGACAGCTGTGAAGGCGACAGAGCGACTGATGCAGCGAGGTCGTGGATGCTCCAGGGGTGGGCGATTGAATCCTCTACCAGACGTTGCGCTTTGGAAACCTCAGGCCTGAGGTGCGCCCCGGACCTAACCAACCGAGGCCCTGAGGGAGAGCGGTGGCGCGGGTCGAGGAGGTCTAGGACCTCCGACGCGCGGGCGAGCCGGTCGTAGTGTGTAAGGGAATTGTGTCGCTCGAGCGCAGCGAGTTCGAGCAAGGGCTCGCGGATGGAACGCAGGCCCTCGTCGCCGACATACGCCGCTGCCGGACGCGGCGGTGATGAAGTCGCCGATCCGACTGCCGGGCTCAAGATATTCGTCGGTGGCATCCACTTTGCGTGAGATGCGGCGAACTCCTCATCAATAGCCCAGGAAACTGCACGCATCGGTCGCAGCGTCTCATGTGTCGCTTGCGTCCCTCGGGGCAAGGCGAACACGACCCCCTCGCGCGCGAGCACAGTGCCGTCGGCGAGACGAACGATCGCTTGCCCGGAGACTACGAACACCAGGAGGAACGACGACGCCTCGATTATCCCTGAACGGCTTGTCATCGTTTCGTGCACCACCAGGGGTCGTCGCGTATCCTCGGGTCTTGCGGAGGTAGTGGATTCTCCGCCTGAGACAATCACCGTGACCGATTTCGATTCCGCCAGTCAGGCGATCGATGCGGAGACGCGAGCTCAATGCGTCGATATCGAGGGCCCTGCTTCTGTGATGCCCAGGACGCCCCGCGATAGGCACTGTTCGCTGTTCGTGACGCGAGGAAGATGGACGTGGAGCTGCGCGGACTACGCCGATGAGAATCGAAGTTCAAGACGAGTTTGAATCTCATAGGCAGGTCGCCGGCGAATGGGCAGTGGCATGCCTTCGGAGCGCTGGTCTTGGTTCTTGGTTCAGCCCTCATCTCAGGGCTCGTGTGGCCTGCGGGGCACGGACAGGAGTCGTAGTGACCGATTCGCTAGCGTACTTGTACCAGGCGACGTGGATGGCTCCGGAGGCGTGGTTCGTCCGGAGTGTGTTCTCGTTGAGATCCGTGTCGAGTAGGTCCCCTTGGATAAGCGGAGCGTCTCGGGAAAGACGTGTGCGTGGCCGATCGACAGGTTGTCCAGCGCGATCGTGTGCAGTCCTGAAGCCCGCGAGCGATTCTACGATGTGAGCACCGATGTACACGCCGCCGCCGGTGACTACCCAACTCATGGATGTGCCTTTCGTGAGCAAGGCAGACCCCCAATGCTTGGAGTTTGCGCCGCTCATGGTGGGTGTGCGGTCCCTATCTGGTTGTCGTGGTCGTTGTGCGCGACGAGCTGGTCGGTGCCCTTGTCCTGCGCCGCGACGAGCGAGGATTCGACGTAGGCGCCGCCGGCTAAGGCCTGGATGACGCTGCGAACATGGGCGCGACTCTGGCCAAAGTCGCCGTTGTGGCAGCCGCCGGTTGCGACCGATCTGTGGTGTTGGTGAGACGCTCGAGGAGCGCAAACTCTGACTGGCTCGGCAGTTGTCACCGCCCGGCCAGCGTTTGAGACCGCGTGCCCGACCTTGAGGGAACCAAAGCTGCTCGATGGGGCCCAGTTAGCCCGTCGATACTTCAGCGTGATCGGCGCGGCGGCGACGATCCGTCTTCGCGATCTTGACGATGTAGAAGATGTCGATTATCGCGACGGCGGCGTTCACTGCGGCCATGGGCCAGGTTTCCACTAGGGCGTTGTAGCCGATAAGGATGACGGAGGCGATGAGATTCAGGATGCGGAGTCGCATCATCCCGCCCTGAAGGAGGGAGATGACAAGGAGCGCAGAGCCGGCCCAGCCGACAGCTTCGATAAGGGGCATCAGGCATCCTTCGTGCGGAGAAGGGCTTCGGCGACAGTACGCCTGAGGTCGTGCCAAGAAGTGACGAACTTGTCAACGCCTTCGTCTTCGAGCAACTGGGTGGCGGCGGCGAGGTCGATGCCGACGGCGGCGAGGTCGGCGAAGAGCTTGTGCGCCGCGTCGTACGTGCCGGTGATCGTGTCGTCGGCGACTTCGCCGTGATCGAACGTGGCCTCGAGAGTCTTCTCGGGCATCGTGTTCACGGTGTGGCGAGCGGCGAGCTCGGTGACGTAGAGCGTGTCGGGGAGCGCCGGGTCCTTGACGCCGGTGGAGGCCCAGAGCGGGCGCTGCACGTTGCCGCCGGCCGCGACGAGCTCCTGAGCGCGGGGCTCGGCGAAGCGCTGCTCGAACAACTCGTATGCGAGGCGCGCGTTGGCGAGGCCCGCCTGCGACGTCATCGCGAGCGCCGCGTCGGTGCCGATCGCAGCGAGGCGCTTGTCGACCTCGGTGTCGACGCGGGAGACGAAGAACGACGCGACGGAGTGGATGCCGCCGAGGTCGTGCCCGTTCGTCTTCGCCTGCTCGAGGCCGGCGAGGTACGCGTCGATGACCTCGCCGTAGCGCTCGAGCGAGAAGATCAGGGTCACGTTGACCGAGATGCCGGCCGCGAGCGTCGCGGTGATGGCGGGCAGGCCCGCCTTCGTCGCGGGGATCTTGATGAGCGCGTTGGGACGGTCGACCCTGGCCCAGAGCTGCTGCGCCTCGGCGACCGTCGCGGCGGTGTCGTGGGCGAGGTCGGGGGAGACCTCGATCGACACGCGCCCGTCGACGCCGCCCGTCGCGTCGAAGACGGGACGGAAGATGTCGGCGGCATCCGCGACATCGGTCGTCGTGATCTCGAAGATCGCCTCGTCGGCCGACACGCCACGCGCCGCGAGCGCGGCCAGCGAGGCGTCGTACGAGTCGTCGTCCTTGTTGCCGATCGCGGCCTGGAAGATCGACGGGTTCGTCGTCACACCGGACACGTTGCGCGTCTCGATGAGGTCGGCGAGGTTGCCCGAGTCGATGCGCTTGCGGCTCAGGTCGTCGAGCCAGATGCTGACACCGGCGGCGGCGAGGTCCTGCGTGGGGGTGCTCATGCGTTGTTCTCCTTGACGGTCTCGCGGGCCGCTTCCACGACTGCATCGGCGGTGACGCCGAATTTCTCGAACAGGGTCTTATAGTCGGCGGACGCGCCGAAGTGGTCGATGCCGATGGTGCGGCCCGTGTCGCCGACGATGCTCCGCCACAGCGGGGTCGAGCCCGCCTCGACGGAGACGCGGGCCTTCACGGCCGCCGGGAGGACCGACTCGCGGTACTCGGTGGTCTGCTCGGCGAACCACTCGAGCGAGGGCGCCGACACCACGCGCGCTCGGATGCCGTCGCCGGCGAGGGTCTCGCGGGCCTGGACGGCGAGCTGCACTTCGGAACCGGTCGCGATGAGGATCACGTCGGGGGTGCCGTCGGCGCCTTCTTCGGCATCGGGGGCGTCGATGAGGACGTACGCGCCCTTCGCGACGCCGTCCGTCGTCGCGAAGCCCTGCTCGCCACGCGGGAACACCGGGATGTTCTGGCGAGTCAGGGCGATGCCGGTGGGGCTGCCCGTGGTGCGGCGCACGATCTCGAGCCACGCGGCGGAGGTCTCGTTCGCGTCGGCGGGACGCACGACCGTGAAGTTCGGGATGAGGCGCAGCGTCGAGAGCTGCTCGATCGGCTGGTGGGTGGGGCCGTCCTCGCCGAGCGCGACGGAGTCGTGCGTCCACACGAACACGGACGGGATGTCCATGAGCGCGGCCAGGCGCACCGGGGGGCGCATGTAGTCGGAGAAGATCAGGAACGTGCCGCCGAACGGCCGGGTGGGCCCGTGCAGCTTGATGCCGTTGACGATCGCGCCCATGGCATGCTCCCGGATGCCGAAGTGCAGCACCCGCCCGTAGGGGTCACCCGACCACTCGTGGGTCGACCATTCGGCCGGGATGAAGCTCTGGGCATCCTTGATAGTCGTCAGGTTCGACTCGGCGAGGTCGGCCGACCCCCCCCAGAGCTCCGGGAGCCGCGCAGCGAGCGCGTTGATGACCTGGCCCGATGCGGCGCGGGTCGAGACGTCCTTGCCCGCCTCGAACGTCGGCGCCGTGAGGTCGTTGGGCAGCTGCCCCGCCTCGAGGCGGTCCAGCAGCGCCTTGCGCTCCGGGTTCGCCGCGGCCCACGCGTCGAAGTCCGCCTGCCACGCCGTGCGTGCCTGGGTGGCCCGATCGCCGAGCTCGCGGGTGTGGGCGATGACGTCGTCGGCGACGGCGAAGTGCTGATCGGGGTCGAACCCGAGGACCTTCTTCGTCGCAGCGAGCTCGTCCGCGCCGAGGGCGGACCCGTGGATCTTGCCGGTGTTCTGCTTGCCCGGCGAGGGGTATCCGATGATCGTCTTCAGGATGATCAGCGACGGCTTGCCGGTCTCGCCCTGCGCGGCCTCGATCGCGGCGTACAGCTCGGCGACATCCTCGACGTACTCGCCGGTCTTCTTCCAGTCCACGACCTGGACCTGCCAGCCGTACCCCTCGTACCGGCGCGCGACGTCCTCCGTGAAAGCGACGTTCGTGTCGTCCTCGATCGAGATCTGGTTGGAGTCGTAGATCGCGATCAGGTTCCCGAGTTCCTGGTGGCCCGCGAGGCTGGATGCCTCCGACGTGACACCCTCCTGGAGGTCGCCGTCACCGGCGATCACGTAGACGAAGTGGTCGAACGGGGATGTGCCCGCAGCGGCGTCCGGGTCGAACAGGCCGCGCTCGTATCGGGCCGCGTACGCGAACCCGACCGCGGATGCGAGGCCCTGACCCAGCGGGCCCGTCGTGATCTCCACACCCTTCGTGTGTCCGTACTCGGGGTGCCCCGGCGTCAGCGACCCCCACGTGCGGAGCTCCTCGAGGTCCTTCAGCTCGAGCCCGAACCCCCCCCAGATACAGCTGCACGTACTGCGTCAGCGACGAGTGGCCCGCGGACAGGACGAACCGGTCGCGGCCGAGCCAGTGCGTATCGGCCGGGTCGTGGCGCAGCACCCGCTGATACAGCAGGTACGCCGCGGGAGCCAGGCTCATCGCCGTGCCGGGGTGGCCGTTGCCCACCTTCTCGACGGCATCCGCCGCGAGCACACGCGCGGTATCCACCGAGCGCCGGTCGATCGCCGTCCATTTGAGGTTCGTCATCAGTCGGTCCCTTCGGTTGGGTTGGTCGCAGCAGCGACGACGCGGGCGAGGAGGGGGCCGAGGGTGGCTTCGGCGGCGCGTCCGGCTTCGAGGACCTCTTCGTGATTCAGGATCGTCCCTTGCAGCCCGGCGCCGA
Source organism: Microbacterium gorillae (assembly GCF_050990725.1). Classification (GTDB taxonomy): domain Bacteria; phylum Actinomycetota; class Actinomycetes; order Actinomycetales; family Microbacteriaceae; genus Microbacterium; species Microbacterium gorillae_A. Next base: position 2,941,319 of record NZ_CP158844.1, on the reverse strand, counting down.
GGTTGGTGACGAGTGACAGCGCGCAGACATCCATGCCCGAGTGACGCGCGGCGATCGCTTCGAGCGTCGTCGACATGCCGACGACGTCCGCGCCGAGAGACGCGAGCATCCGCACCTCGGCGGGTGTCTCATAGTGCGGTCCGGGAAGCTGCGCATACACGCCTTCCTGCAAATCGGGGGCGACGCTGCGTGCGATGTCGCGGAGGCGCGAGGTGTACAGGTCGGTCAGATCGACGAAGTCTGCGCCGACCAGCGGCGATCGGGCGGTGAGGTTAAGGTGGTCGGCGATGAGCAGAGGCTGCCCCGGTGAGAGGCGGGTGGTGACGGCGCCGGCGCCGTTGGTCAGGAACATCGTCTTCGCGCCCAACTGCGCCGCAGTGCGGACGCCATGGACGACGGCGTCGATGCCGTGGCCTTCGTAAAGGTGGGTGCGCGCGCCAATGACCAGCACGTGCGTCCCGTGCGGTGTGCGGTAGATGCGGAGGGCGCCGGAGTGTCCGAGAACTGCGGCGCGGCGGAACCCCGTCACTGTGGCCGCGTCGATCTCGCTGACCAGCTCGCCGAGGTGCTGATCGGCGGACTTCCACCCGCTTCCGAGCGTCACTGACGCGTCGATGGTCGTGACGCCGGTCATCTGCCGGATCTCATCGGCTGCGTGCAGTGCATGCGCGAGGGGATGCTCCCGCGCAGCGGTGGTGTCGTTCGTCATGGTCTCGCTCCTGGAAGTCGATCTGGGCATGGCGCGTCGCCCCGGTCACGTGAGACGTGCGGGCTGGGGTGAGTCGCGGGGAGGTCGGGTGTCGCTAGGGGTGCGCGGCGTAGGTGTCGAGCGATTCGAGCAGCGGTTGGGATCCGGGGTCGGTGACGGCGGCCGCGCCGACGGCGCAGGCGCGGTGCAGCGCGGTGGCGTCGTCATCTCCGCGGAGGAGTCCGAGGGTGAGCGCTGCGGCGAAAGCGTCTCCTGCCCCGACAGTGCTGACGACGCGTGGGGCGGCGACGGCGGCGCGTGCGGTCTCGACACCGTTTCGGTAGAGCACTGCGCCGCGTGCACCGAGCGTGAGTGCGAGGATGCGCGCGTTGCGGAGTTCCGGGAGTTCGTCGAGCTCTGTCTCGTTGACGATCGCGAGGTCGACGCGCTCGGCGAGGCCAGCCGGGAGGGGTTGTGCCGGTGAGACGTTGAGCGCGAAGAAGCCCGTGGTTCGATTGGCTACGGCGGTGACAACATCGACGGGGATCTCCAGTTGCGCGAGGACGGCGGACTCCGGGTCGATGGCGATGGCGTCCGGGGCGACGTGTTCGTTCGCCCCCGGGCACACCACGATCGAGTTCTCGCCCTCGGCATCTACCACGATCAGCGCGGTGCCGGTGGGGGCGGCCGCGGTCTGCATCTGTGCGACGTCCACCCCGGCGCGGGAGAGGCTTTCGATCATATGCTGCCCGTCGGAGTCGGCGCCGACTGCGCCGACGAGTCGGACGTCACCGCCGAGGCGTGCTGCGGCGATGGCTTGATTGGCGCCCTTGCCGCCCGCTTCGCGTGTCAGGGTGGCGCCTCCGACGGTCTCGCCGCGTCGAGGTGCGCGGACGGTGTGTGCGATGAAGTCGACATTGATGGAACCGAGGACCGTGAGCGCGGGTCCGGTGGTCATCCGGCGCTCCCGGCGACGGCGGTGCGGGTGCTGCCTTCGATGATTCCGTCGACGAGCTGAGTTCGCGTGCCGTCGATGTCAATGCCGGTCACGACTCGTGTCGCCCCGCGTTCGAGGTTGAGGGTGCTAACGCCGAGGGTGTCGCCGCTGCCGATCTTCACGTGTCCGGGGCTGGACAGGGTGAAGAGGTGGGGTTCGGTGAGGGTGAGCACGGTGATCGGGTCGTGGGGAACGTTCCATTCGGTGTTCCAGAACGCCCACCACTGCTCGATCTCGGCGCGGATCGTTGCGCCCAGGTCGCCGGCGGCGGCGATCCGGTCGAGATCGTCGCGTGCGATCTGGAGCTGTCGCGTGATCTCGAGGCCTGTGATCGTCGTTGGGATGCCCGCGTCGAACACGATCGTCGCTGCGTCGACATCGGACACGAAATTGTGTTCGGCTTCGCCGGCTGCGAAGTCGCCGCCCATCACCCACAGGTGGCGCACCGAGGATGCGAAGGCAGGGTCGGCGGTGATGGCCGCGGCGATGTTGGTGAGCGGTCCGATCGCGATCACGTCGAGCTCGCCGGGCGAGGCGGTGACGGTGTCGACGAGGAAGCGCACGGCGTCGTCCGAGTCGTAGGTGTCCTTCTCCAGCTCGGGGTAGAGGTCGCCTTCGTGGCCGGCCCACCACACGTCACGTCCGGAGAGGGGCTTCTGGATGCCCGCGTGCACGGGCGCGTCCGCGCCGGCCAGCGTCAGGACGCGCTGGGCGAGGCGTGCGCGCAGCGCGGTGTCGCCGTACACGGTGGTGATGCCCACCAGGTCGACCGTGGGGGTACCGAGGATCAGTGCGAGTGCCATCAGGTCGTCGACGTCGCTGCCGATGTCGGTGTCGAGGATGACGCGGTGAAGGGAAGTCATGGGTGTTCTCCTTGAAGCCGTTATTTGAGTCCGGATGTGGCCACGGACTGGATGAAGTACCGCTGGAATCCGAGGATGATCGCGAGCGGGATGAGGACGAGGATCATGGATGCCGCGAACAGCACGCCGTAGTCGACCTGGAACTGTCCTTGTAGGTTGGACAGGGCGACGGGGCCGAGGATGTGTTCTTTGTCGGTTCCCATGAGCAGCGGCCAGACGTAGGCCTGCCACTGGAAGAGGAAGAGCATGAGTCCGGCGCCGATGAGAGCGGGGCGCGACAGCGGCAGATAGACCTTGGTGAAGATCCCCCACCAGCCGAGCCCGTCGAGTCGGCCGGCTTCCACGATCTCCTCGGGGATGGCGAGGAAGAAGGTGCGCAGCAGGAAGATCGCCATGCCGTTCCCGATGCCGGGAAGGATGAGTCCGACGAACGTGTTTTGCAGGTTCCAGTCGCGGAACATGTCGGCCAGCGGGATCGCGATCGCGTCGAACGGGATGAGGAAGGACAGGATGATGACCGAGAACAGGGCCCCCTGACCGCGGAACCGGAACGCGGAGAGCCCGAAGGCGGCGCTGGCGCACACGGCGAGACCGACGACGACCGTGACCAGACTGACGATCAACGAGTTGACGATTGCCCGCCAGAGGTCGGTGTCCAGCAGTGCAATGTAGTTGTCGAGAGTCGGAGTGGTCGTGAAGAAGGTCTGCCACTGCAACGGGTTGAGGTAGCTGAACGTCTCGGCGCCGGGACGCAGCGAGTTGATGAACGACCACCACAGTGGCGTCAGAAACGCGATGCCGACGGTGATCGCCAGGAGCGTCGTCCAGATGTAGAGGACGGTGCGCCGCGAGAAGCGTCGACGCGTGGGATTCAGGGTGGTCATCTCAGCTCTCCGTCCGCAGCATCCGGAACTGGATCGCGACGATCGCGACGGTGACCAGCACGAGGATCACTACTTCTGCTTGCGCCTTGTTGATGTCGGCGAACGTGTAGGCGCGTGTGTAGATGTCGTACATCAGCAGGTTGGTCGACCCGTTCGGTCCACCCTTGGAGAGGATCTGAATGGGCGCGAAGATCAGGAAGTTCGACACGGTGTCGGCGACGAGCACGAAGGCCAGGGGGCGACGCACCAGTGGAAAGGTGATCTGCCAGAGCTGGCGCCATGCGGACGCACCGTCAAGGGAGGCGGCTTCGTAGTACTCGCCGGGAATGTCGTTGATGCCGGCGATGAGGAACATCATCCAGTAGCCGACGCCGATCCAGGACAGCAGCACGATGATCGACATCAGAGCCTGGTCGGGCGAGGTGAGGAACGGCTGCGGCGGGATGCCGAAGACCGCGAGGAAGGCGTTGCCGAGCCCATCGGGGCGGTAGATGACGCTCCAGATGACGGCTGACACAGCGGGCGGGACGGCGATCGGCACGATGACCATCGAACGCCAGAAGCGCGATCCAGCGGCGCGGCGCGTGAACAGCACCGCGAGGAAGAACGCGGCCGCAACCTGAAGTGGGTTCACGAGCACCGTGAACAGCAGAGTGACGGCGAGGGAGTTCTGGAAGTCGGGGTTCGCGAACAGATCGGCGTAATTGCCGAAGCCGACGAAGGTGGTCCCGCTGAGCAGGCTCGTCCGGAACAGGCTGTCGTACAACGCCACACCCGCCGGAGCGAGCCGAAGCACAAGGAGCGCGATCAGCGCGGGCAGAAGGAAGATGAGGGCAACGGGGGCGGGCCCGGTCAGGAACCGGAGGCCGCCGCGGGTGCGGGGGCGGCGGACCGCCGCTCCCGCACCACGGGCGTGGATGGTCATCGCAGCTGGCTCCAGGCATCCTCGATCTGCTGCTGAGCCTGCGCGAGCCTGTCCTTCACGTTGGATCCGTTCCGGATGTCGCCGAAGGCTCTGTTGATCACGGACTCGAACTGCACGTAGCCGACGGACACCGGCCGGGCGACGGCGGTGTTGTCGATCTCGTAGCTGATCAGGTCCGCAGCGCCGGCGCTGTGGTCTCCACCCATCTCTTCCAGCTTCGGGAGGTACTCCTGCGCAGCCTCCGTGTTCGCCGGGATGATCGTCTGGGTTTCGGTGGACGCGAGGTTGCCCTCCGGGTCCAGCGCCACGTACTCGAGGAACGTGCGTGCGGCGTCCTTGTTCTTCGACGCCGAGTTGATGCCCCACGACCAGGAGCCGGTCGGGGTCACGGCGTCGCCGCCCTCGAAGTACGGGTGCGGCGCGATGCCCCAGTTGAACGTCGCGTTGGTGGCGAAGTTGCCGATGTCCCACGGCCCGCCGACGAAGAACGCCGTCTTCTGGTCGGTGAACACTGCGCTCGTCTGGAAGCCGCCGACTCCGCGGGGCGAGAGGCCGGACGCGAACGTGTCCGCGTACCACTGCATGGCCTTCTGCCACCCGTCGTTGGTCACGTCCGCGGTGAGCATGTCGTCACCGGAGATGCCCGATCCGCCGCCGAGCGACTCGATGAGCGGCTGCAGCTGGTAGTACGACTCGACTTGCTCGAGCAGGAGACCGGACTCCATGCCGGCGGCCTGCGCCTTCTTGCCCGCATCTTCGACCCGCTCCCAGGTCCACCGGTCGGCCGGGTCTGCCGGGGGCACGGTGACGCCGGCCTTGTCGAGGATGTCCTTGTTGTAGAACAGCATCTGGGTGGAGTTCCAGATCGACAGCGCGTACATCTTGTCCTGGTAGATGTTGATGTTGTACTGCGCCTCGGACGTGGCCGCCTTCGCCTTGTCCTTCAGGTCGCTGAGGTCCTCGAGGAAACCCTGCGCGGCGATCTGCGCGAGGTTCGGCTGGTCGACGGCGAACACATCGATCGTCGAGTCCTTCGCTGAAAGACGCTGCTGCATCGTCGTCGCATACGTGTCGAACGGGACCTGCGTGTACTGAACAGCGATGTCCGGGTACTTCTTCTCGAACGACGAGATCACCGGCGCAAACACTGCCGGATCCTCGGGCCCGACGAACTGGACGGTCCCCGTGCCCGGATCGGAGGTGGCCGCGCCGTTGCCACCGCCGGTGCAGCCAGCAAGTGCGAGAACACCGACGATCGCTCCAGCGATCAGGGCGACTTGTCGCTTCATAGTCAACTTCTCCTTTGAATCCGACATCAACTCATGTCTTCTGACGTCGTATCTACGCGGTTAGACTACCCGCTTAGATGAACCCTAGTGAGATCGTTCCCCAGAATCAAGCGAGAGAGACGCGCGCTCAGGATCTGGTAGCTTTTCTGAAGCTAAGCGTGTAGAAGGGATGATGACTTGGTCACAGCACGAGACGTGGCGGAACGCGCGGGGACGTCTACCGCGGTCGTCAGCTATGTCGTCAACAATGGGCCCCGTAATGTCTCCCCGGCGACTCGCGACCGCGTGCTGCTAGCGGCAGCTGAGCTCGGTTATCGACCGAATGCTCTGGCGCGCGCGCTCAGTCACGGACGCACCTCCTCTATCGGCCTGGTCGTTCCCGACATCGCGAACCGCTTCTTCGGCGAACTTGCTCGCGCCCTCGAGGAGGCGGCCGGCGCGCGCGGCAATTTGCTCCTCATCGGAGACTCCGGGCTCGATCTAGTCCGCGAGAAGTCCCACATCGCCGCGTTCGTCGACCGCCGAGTCGATTCGGTCGTCGTTGTCTCCCTCCAGGACTCACCAGACCTATCCGCGCTGCACGCCGCCGAAATCCCGGTCGTCGCCCTTCACCCAGTCCCCGAGACGATCGGCGCCTCCACTATCTCGATCGACTACGAGGCCGCCGCATACGCCGCCGTGCGACACTTGATCGACCACGACTACGAGACGATTGCCGTCCTCAACGGACCTTCAGAGTCCGCCGGTGCCCAACAGCACTGGCAGGGCGCGGCCCGTGCAGCCGCCGAGTCCGGCTCGGTTGTGATCGAGCACTTACACAGCGAGTTCGCGCGCGCGGACGCGGCGCAGCTGATGCTCGATCGACTCGCCAGGCCCGAGCGACCGCGCGCCATCTACTGCTCGACCGACGAGCAGGCGTACGGCGTGCTGTTCGCCTGCCATCGCCTAGGGCTTGCGGTCCCGCGGGACATCGCCGTCAGCGGCTTCGACGGCACCGAGCACTCCGGCTACTCCACACCACCCCTGACCACCGTGGCGCAACCTATCCAGGAGATCGCAGACCGAGCGATCGAGATCTTGGCATCCAACACCAGCGACATCCCAGTGCAGGAAATCGTCCCATACACGCTCGTAGTCCGCGAGTCGTGCGGCGTACACGCACACTGACCCGCCTCAACCCTTTGACAGGACACCATGACACCCGCCGTCGATATCGCCGCGCTCCGATCACTTCCGAAGATCTCGCTTCACGATCACCTTGACGGCGGCGTGCGCCTCACCACACTCCTCGAGTTGGCAGACCAGGCTGGCGTACCGAGCCCCGCGCCGGACGAGGCAAAGCTGGCGACTTGGTTCTCCGCAAAGGCAAACTCGGGATCGCTCGTTGACTACCTCGAGACATTCCAACTATCGGGAGCTGTGCTTCAATCAGAACACGCTCTGGAACGAGTTGCAGCCGAGTTCGTAGAGGACCTCGCGGCCGACGGAGTCGTGTATGGCGAAGTCCGCTGGGCACCCGATCAGCATCTCCAAGGCGGCATGACTCTTCAGCAAGCGGTGGACGCAGTCCAGGCGGGACTCAACCGAGGCGTGGCGGAAGCACGTCTCCGCGGGCACTCGATCCAGGCGCACCAAATCCTGTGTGCAATGCGCAACCTCGACCAGTCCATGGAGATTGCGCAGCTCGCCCTTACCAACCGCGATCGCGGCGTCGTAGGCTTCGACATTGCCGGGCCGGAGGCGGGGTTCCCGCCCTCCAGGCACCGTGCCGCTTTTGACCTTCTAGCCGAGAACCTCTTCCCCGTCACGGTACATGCCGGTGAAGCTGCCGGGGTCGAGTCGATCCGCTCAGCGCTTATTGACGGACGCGCGATCCGTATCGGTCACGGCGTCAGGCTCGCGCAGGACATCTCGCGGGACGGCGCCAAGCTCCTCCTAGGCGAAACGGCCGCGTGGGTGCGCGACCGACACATCGGGCTCGAAGTCTCTCCGAGCTCGAATGTCCAGACCGGCGCCACTCAACCGTGGGGCGAAGGCATGGCAGCTCACCCATTCGCGGTGCTCTACAAACTGGGCTTTCTCGTCACCGTCAACGTCGACAATCGTACTGTCAGCAACACAAGCCTGACCTCCGAGCTTCATCGCCTTTCGCGGGCCTTCGACTACGACATCGCCGACGCCGCACAGTTCCAGATCAACGCAGCGCATGCCGCATTCGCACCGCTGCACGTTCAGCAACAGCTCGCACAAGTGATCCGCGACGCCATTGTGTAGATCAGTCTTGTCTTATCAGCGATCGGTCGCTGCTGCGAGGCCCCTCATCTAGGGCGTGGCTGACAATGATTCAGGTGTCTGGCTGAGCCTGAATGGATGTCGCGACTCGGTTGCTGTCGAATGCTCAGCGGTCGTTGATCGAGGACATGTCGCCTCGGTCGAGTGCTCAGCCTGGGCGGGAGTTCTCTGACGCGACGTTGATGGTCGAAGCGATCATCTACCGGTATCGGGGCGGGACCGCGTGGCGGGATCTGGCGGAGGTGTTCGGGCCTGGCAGACGGTATGGACGCGGCATCACCGGATGGCGACCGCCGGCACCTGGGACACGGTGCAGGCGAAGCTCACCGCCGCAGCCGATGCGGCGGCGCCGCTGTGAGGCTCAGCTCGAAGCGCTTCTGGAGGCTTCGCCCTGGAAGACGGGCCAGCTGTGTTGCCATACCTGACGTGCGTGACGGTCTCGATCCGAGTTATGAGTGCGGGCCAGGGATACCGATATCTGCTGCACTCCGTCGTGGCCGGTGACGGGCATCGGGACGCAGCGTCCGCGCCGACTCGGTACTACGCGAATGCGGGTACTCCGCCCGGTACCTGGGCAGGCAGTGGCGTGGCCGGCTTCGCTTCGCTCGCAGAGGGCGACGAGGTCTCCGAGGACCAGCTTCGGCGGCTGATGGGGCACGGGCGACACCCCGACACAGGTGAACTCCTTGGCCGCCCATACCGCCACTTCGCCGGCGTGGGCCAACGCATCGAGCGTCGCGTGGAACGACTTCCGAAGGGCCTCGATAAGTCCGAGCGTGAATACCAGATCGCATCGGTCAGGGCCGAAGAGGCAGCGAAGCCCACCAGTGCTCCAGTTGCCGGGTTTGACTTGACGTTCTCAGCGCCGAAGTCTGTCTCAACATTGTGGGCGGTCTCCGACGCGGGTACACAAGCGCTAATCGCCGCCGCTCATCATCAAGCGATGAAGGACGTGCTCGATCTGGTCGAGCGCGACGTAGCGATGACCAGGGTCGGCACGGGGGGCCCGCGCGGGGCGGTCGCTCAGGTGGAGGTACGCGGTGTGGTTGCGGTTGCGTACGACCACTACGACTCACGCGCCTCCGACCCGCAGCTGCACACCCACGTCGTCGTCGCGAACCGAGTACAGGGTGTCCATGATGGAAAGTGGCGCACCTTGGACTCGCGCGCTTTACATGCTGCCGTCACCGGCCTCTCGGAGCACTACAACGCGGTCCTCTCGGATCACCTCTCGCGCCTGTTGTCGATCACGTGGGAGGTCCGCGGACGTGGCACAGGCCGGATGGACAGGTGGGAGGTCACCGGTGTCCCGCAAGGGCTGATGGATGAGTTCTCCTCGCGCACGAAGGAGATCGAGCGGGTCAAGGAGCGGCTCGTCGAGGAGTATGTGGCCAAGCACGGGCGTCAACCGTCTCGCGCGCTGCTGTGGCAGATCCGTCAACAGGCCACGCTCGAGACGCGCCCGCCCAAGGAGCTGCGCTCTCTGCGAGAGCTGACCGAAAAGTGGCGTGCTCGCGCGTCCGACGTGCTCGAACGGGACGCGGTGACTTGGGCTCGCGAACTGGCCACGACCGGATCTGGTGAAGCGCTGCTGCGTGCGGACGACATCCCACTGCAGAACGTAGAGCAGCTGGCATCGGCCGTTGTGGAGCAGGTCTCGGATCGCCGGTCGACGTGGCGCCGGTGGAACCTGCATGCCGAGGCCGTGCGTCAGACGATGCCGTACCGGTTCGCGTCGGCCACCGACCGGGATGCGGTTGTGGGGCTGATCGTCGATGCCGCGGAGGCCGGGTCGCTGCGATTGACACCGCCGGAACTGGCGAGCAGTCCACCTGTGTTCCAGCGTCCCGATGGCTCGAGCGTCTTCCGCCCCAAAGCCTCCACCGTGTACTCGTCAGAGGCGGTGCTCGCAGCCGAAGATCGGCTGCGGGAGGCGGCCGGCCGCCGTGATGCGCCGACTGTCGATCTGGACCTGATCGCCCGGGCTGCTCGCTCGCACGGCCCTGGGCAGCGCGCACTCGGCGCGGACCAGCAGGATGCGATCGGGAAGATCGCCGTCTCGGGACGAGTGCTGGATGTGCTCGTCGGGCCAGCGGGCGCGGGGAAGACCACCACGATGCGTGCGTTGCGGCGGGCCTGGGAAGCGCGGTACGGCAAGGGGTCGGTGGTGGGACTTGCCCCGGCGGCGGCAGCAGCGGCGGTTCTGGGTGAAGAGCTCGACGTGCAGACGGAGAACACGGCGAAGTGGTTGTACGAGCACGACCGGGGCCGATGGGATCTGCGCGCCGGGCAGCTGCTGATCATCGACGAGGCGTCGTTGGCCGGCACGTTCGCGCTGGACCGCATCACCGCTCACGCCGCCGAGGCTGGGGCGAAGGTGCTGCTGGTTGGCGATCACGCTCAGCTGCAGGCCGTGGACGCGGGTGGAGCGTTCGGGATGCTCGTCCGAGATCGAGATGACGCACCGGAGCTCGTCGACGTACGCAGATTCCGCAACGACTGGGAGAAGCACGCCTCCCTGCAGCTGCGCCTGGGTGACACCGCGGTGATCGACACGTACTTGGAGCACGAACGCGTCGCCGGCGGGGACCATGACCAGATGCTCGACGCCGCCTACCAGGCATGGATGCAGGATCAGACTGCCGGGAAGGTGTCAGTGCTGATCGCCGAGACCATCGAAACGGTCACCGACCTCAACGAACGGGCACGATCGGAACGGATCCTCGCCGGACTCGTCAGCGACGGGGGAGTCCGCCTGCACGACGGCACCCGCGCCTCCGCCGGTGATGTCGTGATCACCAGACAGAACGACCGCCGCCTCGCCCTCGGCCGCGGATGGGTGAAGAACAACGACCGGTGGCACGTCACAGGGGCGCACGAGGACGGCTCGCTCACCGTCCGGCGTGAGACGTCGCGCTGGTGCAGCACGATCACCCTGCCCGCGACCTACGTCGCCGAGCACGTCGACCTCGGCTACGCGATCACCGCCCACCGCGCACAGGGCGCGACCGTCGACACCGCTCACGCGGTCGTCGCCAGCCCCGAGATGACCCGCGAGGCGCTCTACGTCGCCATGACCCGAGGGCGCGAAGCAAACACGGCATACGTCGTTACCGACCAGCACCACCTCGAACAGCACCAGCACCGCGACGACCTGCAGAACAACGCCCGCTCCATCCTGTACGGGATCCTCCAACACGCCGGCGCTGAACTGTCCGCCCGCGAGACAATCACCGCGGAGCAGGACGAATGGACATCGATCCGACAGCTCGCCGCCGAGTACGAGACCATCGCACAATCCGCGCAACACGACCGATGGCTCGGACTCCTCCGCGCAGGCGGACTCGACGAGACCACCATCGATGAACTCGCCACCACCGACGCGTACGGCATCCTCAGTACCGAACTGCGGCGCCTCGACGCCGAAGGGCACGACGTCGACTCCCTGCTGCCCCGAGTCGTCTCGGCCGGAAACCTCGAGGACATCGACGATCTCGGCTCGCTTCTGCGCTACCGGATGCAGAGAGTCGCAACCCGGTTCACTCCGGCGGTTCGGCGTCGCCAGCTCATCGCCGGCATCATCCCCAAAGCAAGCGGAGACATGGAACCCGAGATGGCACGAGCACTCGCCGAGCGCGAGCAGCTCATCACGCAACGTGCGGTCGCGCTCGCTCGCCGGGCCGCGGGGGAGAGCGGCTCCTGGGCGGCGCGCACACTTCCGTCCAACGTCCACCCGCTGCCGGATGACGCTCTCCAGCAGTTGACGGTCGTCGCCGCCTATCGCGACCGTTACGCGGTCACCGGTCAAGACCCACTCGGCGCCGTCCCGGATGCCGACGCGCAACGTGTGGACTACGAACGCGCCCGCACTGCACTCGCGGCTCTCCGCAACGCGCGAGACGCACAGCCCGACGCTGCAGAGCAGTCCCTCCACCCGGGTGTCTCCCGAGACGCCCGCTGACGGCCTGCGCTCCCTTCCGCTCGACGGCCGACGAGCGTAATCTGGGCGCAGCGGCAGGACAATCGTTGGCCGACCCCGTTCCGGCGGGCGACGCAGACCCCTCGGGGACCTCAAAGCTCAGGACCACGCCGCACCAACAGTGTTGGCCTGAAAGCGAGGACCCCTGATGCTCATCCGCCCCCTCTGGACGCTCAGCGTCCGCACCCGCACCTTCCTGCGCCGATGGATGCCCACCAACATCCTGCTCGACAAGCTCCGCACTCGACGCGGCCTCAAGTGGGGAGTCCCCGCGATGGTGCTCGGTCTCGTCTACCTGCTCATCTCCGCGGCAAGCATCACGCTCATCAACGGAGGCTGGTCTCAGGGGCTCTACATCGTCTTCGCCGTGTGCCTGTGGAACGCGCTGAAGTTCCTTCTCTTCGGCCCAATCAGCCTGCTGCTTCTCGCAAGGGCACGCGTCCACGAACACCGCGCGAAGCGTCATCTCCAACGCTCTTCCGCGGATGCAGTGGCCGCGTAGCGCGCGCGGAGCTCCGAGAGCATGAGTCGCGAGCATCGATGCTCGGCAGACTGGAGGGATGCCCTCTCAACAGCGCAGCCGATACCACAGCCTCGTAGCCCCACCGAACCTGACCTGCGTTCTCACCGAAGTGGGGGCGCGAACGCTCCGTGGCTAGACCTCGCACCCCGATCGGCACGTACGGCACCATCTCCATCCGACGCCAGCCCAGCGGCCGGTACGCGGCGCGCACCCGCTACCGCGACTGGGACGGCAAGAGCCGAGAGGTCCAATCCACCGCCGCCACGAGGCCAGCGGCGGAGCGTGAGCTGAAGAAGAAGCTCGCCGAGCGCTCGCTGTTCCACCCCGGGTTCACCGGGATGAGCGCCGACAGCGCGTTCACCGGCCTTGTCGACTACTGGCTGGAGGACATGGAACTCGAAGACCGCCTCTCCCGCACGACCCGGCAACTGTATGAGAGGAACATGCGCACGCTCGTGCTGCCCTTCTTCCAAGACGTCACGCTCCGGGAGATCGGCGTGGCCCGCTGCGACTACTTCCTCAAGCAACTCGCGAAGCAGAGCTACAACCGTGCCCGCCAAGCCCGCGTCGTCCTCCGCCTCGCACTCGGACTCGCCGTCCGCCACGAGATCCTGCCCCGCAATCCCATGGACCACGTCTCCCGCCTACGTAGACCGACCCGCAGTCCCGACGTGTTCACCTGGGACGAGATCACAGCCATCCGCGCCGCGATCCGCGACTGGGAGAACCGGCCCATCCTCGCCGGTCCTCGTCCCGACGGACAACTCGGGCAGATCGTCGAAGTCATGCTCGGCACCTCCGCCCGCATCGGCGAAGTCCTCGCGATCCGCGTCGCCGACCTCGACCTCGACGCACCCGTACCGATGGTCCGCATCGCCGGGACGATCGTCAGCCGTAAAGGCGAGCCCACGCACCGTCAGGACCATCCCAAGACCGCACGCTCGGTCCGTCGCGTCGCGCTGCCCGGATTCGCGCTGCGCGCGGTGCGTGCGCGGCTCCGAAGCCTTCGATTCGTCGGTCCCGGGACGCTGTTGTTTGCCACCCGTATCGGGACACCGCACACGACGAACAACGTCCGCCGCCAGCTCCGTGACGTCATGGAGCAAGCCGGCATCGAAGACGTCACCCCGCACCGGTTCCGGCGCACCGCCGCCACCGCGATCAACGATGTCGGGGGACTGCAGCTCGCTTCCGAGCTCCTCGGCCACAGCGATCCGGCGATCACTCGTGAGCACTACATTCGCCGCAACGAGACCGTCAACCCCGCCACAGCCGACTTCCTCGAGCAGGCGTTCGGGAGAGCGAGTTGACCCAGCGGCGGTCGGTGCCACGAGCTTGATGTGGAGGAGGCGGCGCCGGGGTGCAGAGTCCTGTTTATCGCACCAAGGAGTGGCGAGCTCGCGAGGGTTGACGTAGGCAGCGGCATCCGCTTCGTCGCTCGAGCGCAAAGCGAGTTGGATGCCGTTGGGGGTTCCGGGGGAACCGGTAAGGCGGAGGATGTGCTGCGCACTCTTCTCCCGGTCGGCGCTCGAGCGGCGGCCTCTCTGGCTTCGAGGCCAAGATCAGGTGCGGATGATCGTACGGCCAATGGGCGAGTTGGGTGACGAGTGCCCGACCTCTGTCATCGGGTGGCGACGGTGGAGGGCACCCAGCGGAAGAACAAGGTCTCGCGAGAGGGGATTGAAGGCGAACGCCACTGCGTTGGGGCGGGTGTCCTGCAATTCGGTGCACTCGTCTTCGCGCGACCGAATGGCGCATCAAGCGCGTTGTCGAGGGGCCGATCCTCGCGTCGAACCAGGAAGGGGCCGAAAGCCAGCGCCATTCGCCTCAATTCTCTCCGGTTGCAGACGTCATTATCGGGACGTCCACCTTGGTCTGAAGCTCGGAGGTCAGCGTGTGGCCCTCGATCTCGAGCGTGAGCGTCTCGGGTCGTTGAGTTGGCCAGATTCGGAGCGAGATCATTTCGCCGGCAGGCCACGAGTTCACTCTTGACGGGATGCCGTCGTACGACGTAACGCGGGACCCGTCCCCGTCTTCGAACTCGGGAGTCACGCGGCCGGCATTGGAGCGGAACCCCACGTAGGACAGCGGCCGGCCGCCGTGCTTGATACTGACCAAGATCGCCCCGTTGTCAGAAACCGTCGCACCTACGTTCGTGACCACGATGGTGTCCGCCACGGGCGGCTCCGCCGAAAGGGCGTGTGGGAGCTGGGCTTTTGCGCCGCCCTGGTATCCGAAGACCCGCTGAGCGTGGTCGGTAAGGTCGTATCGCCATGATCCGCCGTACTCGTTGATCAGCTGGGCGAAGAAGGACCCGGATTGCGGATACGACCAGAACGGCTCGATGACGCCGATGGTCCGGTCCGCTGACCGGAGCATCCAGTTGCGGATGACGTGGTTTACGTGCGCGTCCGCGAACCGGTAGCCGACGATCACGAGGTGGTCCGCGCGCTCGATCGCTTCCTCTGCGGCGTGAAGCAGTTCGAGGGTCGGGCCGTCGGTGGCGAGCTTCTCCCTGTCACCGACCACAATCCAGGGCTGCTCAACTGCTCGGTCAGAAACCTTGAGCTGCGTCAACGACGGGCTGTGCGTCTCCAGCTCCCAGTCGAGAGAACCGTGGATCTTGTGCAGGCGGAGTGCCTGCGCCGAAGCGTCGAACCCGATCCGCTCACGAGGCCAATCACCCACTCCTCGATCTATCGGCACCGATCGCTCGCCGGCGGCCTGCTCGATGGCGAGGTCATAGTTCAGCGTTACTACGTCGAGGCCGTCCTGCTGCGTCAGCGCGAGGTCAACCAGCGGGTATAGGTAGTCGACGGGCTCTCGCACCCGAAGCAGCGTGCCGAGCAATCGCAGTACCTGCTGGTCGGCATCGTGATAGTCGCTGCGGCGCACGGGTTTCTTGGCGCCGTCGGCGAACTCCGCGACGAAGTATCCGATGTTCTCGATCGCGGACTTTTTGCTAGCTGCCGCAAGTCCGCCGCGGTCGCTCCCGTTAAGGCCCAAGGCCTGTGAGAGGTTCCGGACAAACCGCTCGGAGTTCCACTTGTCCGCGTAGACCCTGCCCTCCGGAAGCACCGGGTCGCGCCAGGAACTGACAAATGGCGCCGCCTCATGGCCTTCCCGTCCGCGAAGAAGACGCAACGCGGAGATCAGCCGCTCGATGTTGACCGTTCCGATGGGGTTGCTGCCGTCCCTGGCTGCGTAGCTGAACATTGCTGCATGGGCGAAGTTGAGTGCCTTGACCCAAGGCTCGCGGGCCCCTGACGGCCGGTTGACCGATGCCAGAACCTGCTCGGTGAGGTCGGCTGTCAGCGGAATGCCCGCGTCGAATGACGCGCCCGCGCCGAGGAGTACCGCGATTCTTCGCTTCATAGTTACCAGATCATCCTGTCGGCTATTCGCATCAGATCCGCCGCTACCGCGCCATGCAGCACTCGGTGTGGAGCTCGTCATCGCGCTGGTCTCGTGCGAGCTCCATCGCAGCCACGCCCGGTATGACATGACCGGGACGTCGCCCTGCATTAGCGGGAGCTGCCCTAGCGGAGGGGCGTCGCGGCGTGTTGTTCGCCGAGCACTACTTGTTGTCGCCTCAATTCTACCGAGGGGATCCGACATCGACCCGTCCGGGGGACACGCCCGGGCGCGGCCTCGAGGGCCACGGCCGGGACCAGCCGGTACGTTTACAGTTGTGTCGACATTCCGGGAATCGGTATCGGCGTTAGGCGCTGGGCTCAAGGCGAAGCTTGCCGTGCATGCGGTTTCCGGCGAGCCTGAGGAGCAGCTCCGGCCGCCGATCGAAGCCTTCCTCACTGCCAGCGCGGCGGCTCTCGGGTTTGGAGGTGTCGCTGTCGTCGGTGAAGTGAAGATGCCGGAGGTAGCTTCGAGGCCCGATTTCGCGGTCGACCTGGCTGGTCTTCTTGTCGGGTTCGTCGAGGTGAAGGCGCTGGGCAAAGGAGCGGATCCTCGGCGGTTCAAGGCGAAGCACGACGTCGATCAGTTCGAGCGACTTAGATTGCTCCCCAACGTGCTCTACACGGACGGGCAGCAATGGAGCCTGTGGCAAAACGGCGAGCGGATTGACTCGGTTCTGACGCTCGACGACGACGTCGAGACGGCCGGGGCCTCGCTTACGGCTCCGGTGGGGCTCGAGTCGCTGCTGTATAAGTTCTTTTCGTGGGCGCCGATCGCGCCGAAGTCGGCCTCGGAGCTCGCGTCTGCCTCTGCGAGGCTGTGCCGGTTTCTTCGTGAGGATGTCGAGTTCGAGCTGACCGGTGGTGACGCCACGCTCAAGAAGACCGCGAAGGATTGGCGTCATCTCCTCTTCCCGGATGCGACCGACAATCAGTTTGCAGACGGCTACGCGCAAGCGGTCACCTTCGGCCTCCTCATAGCCCAGGCGAAGGGAATCTCGCTTGAACAGTCAACCGATCAGGTCGCCAAGAAGCTGGGTGATTCCAACTCGTTGATCGGTCGAGCGCTTCTGATTCTTGGCGATGCTGCTGAGAAGACGTCAAGCCTCATCGGCGCGATCGACACGATGAAGCGCGTGTTCTCGGCCGTGAAGTGGCAATTGCTTGAGCGTGGCAATACCGATGCGTGGTTGTACTTCTACGAACACTTCCTCGCCGAGTATGATCCGGACCTTCGGAAAAAGACCGGCTCGTACTACACCCCGCCAGAAGTCGTGCGCGCGATGACCAACCTGGCCGACGAGGCGCTGCGTGACCTCGTGGAGCTCGGGGGTGGCTTGGCCGAACCGGCTGTCCGCTTGATTGACCCTGCCATGGGGACTGGTACTTACCTCCTCGAGGTGCTCCGCGTCGTCGCTGAACGCTATGCCGCAGACTACGGCACTGGGGGACGAGGGCCGGCGGTTACTGCGTTGCTCTCTCGGGTCATCGGATTTGAGATTCAGTTGGGGCCGTTCGCCGTTGCGCAGCTTCGGCTACTCGCCGAGCTTGAATCGTTGGGCAGCACTGCTTCGACGGGCGACCTGCGCACTTACGTCGCCGACACTTTGTCGAATCCGTATCAAGAGAGCGAGCTCTTCGGACAGCTCGGGCAGTTCTATGAGCCGATCGCAGCATCGCGGCGCGCAGCGGACAAGATCAAGCGCGACGAACAGATCATGGTCGTCCTCGGGAATCCGCCCTACAAGGAGAAGGCAGCAGGGCTCGGCGGGTGGATCGAGACCGGCGGGGTTAGTGGCGCGGCGCCGCTTCTCGACTACACTCCGCCGAAGTCATGGGGCGTGGGGCCGCACGTCAAGAACCTTCGGAACCTCTACGTCTTCTTCTGGCGTTGGGCGGCCTGGAAGGTGTTTGATTCCGTGCCGCGTGAGAAGCCGGGGATCATCAGCTTCATCACTGCTGCCGGATGGCTCGATGGCGACGGTTTCCAGCAGATGCGCGCCAGGCTCCGGGAGCAAGCGACCGATATCTATGTGATCGAGTGCTCTCCGGAAGGCCATCAGGCAGCAGTTTCAACGCGGATCTTCCAGCAGGTTCAGCACGCTGTGTGCATTGTCATGGCGGTCCGTCGCCCAGATGCTGCGCCCGGCGTCGCACGAGTACTCACGCGCTCGCTTGCAGCAGGATCACGGAAGCAGAAGTTTGCTGAGCTCCTCGACGTGCGGCTCGACGACGGCGGGTGGACGGCTGCCTCGGATCACCCACGCGCTCCCTACGTCGCGCTCGACACGTCAGACTGGTCGACCTATCCTGCGATGGGTGACTTGTTCACGTATGACGGATCTGGCGTGATGATCGGCCGCACTTGGCCGGTGGCTCCAGACGCTGAGACGCTCACCGCGCGAGTCAAACACCTGCTGGCCGCCGAGAATCTTGACGTGCAGCGAGGACTGTTCCTCGAGCATCCGACAGACCGGCGGGTCGACAAGCGAAATGTCGGCGGGCTGCCCGGCTACGCAGACCGTCAGGAGTCAATTAGCGAGTCCGATTCGCTCGAGGCGCCAGTCCGTTACAGTTTTCGATCACTTGATCGGCAGTGGGTAATTCCAGACAAGCGTCTGATCAACCGGCCTAATCCTTCACTGTGGGCTGCTGCAGGCCGCTCGCAGGTTTACATGACGGCGCCGCGCGTTGAAGCTCCCCACGGCGGCCCCGCGGTTTCGCTAGCGGCCTCGCCGCCGGATATGGATCATTACGGAAACCGCGGCGGGCGTGTTTACCCACTTCGGTTCCCGAACGCTGAGACGAGCAACATTCGTTCCAAGTTGCTCTCTGCGCTCGAGTCGGCATTTGGGAAGGCAATTGACCCCGATGACGTGTTCTTCTACGCAGTGGGGATTGTCAGTCATTCGGGCTACGTCAGCCGTTTCAAGGCGCAGTTGTCACGACCCGGAGTGCGCGTGCCGTTCACGGTCGACGTCGATTTGTTCAACGAGGTGGCGACGCTTGGGCGACAGGTGTCATTCCTCCATACCTACGGAACACGCGGGTCGAAGAGTGATTACGCGACCTCAAGCGGAGGTTCCCCGCGACTGCCCGCGGATCGTGCGCCACACACACTAGCGGCCGCGCCGATGCCGTCGGCTGCGGAGGATTTTCCCAACGAGCTCACGTATGACGCCGCCTCAGAAATCCTGTACGTGGGTAAGGGCGGGATCGGAAACGTGACGCCAGCCATCCGCGATTTCGAGATTGATGGCACACGGATCATCGACAGATGGTTCTCCAGCCGCAAGTCGGATCGCGCGAAGCCGCCTATGCAGAACCGACGCGAATCGAAACTCGATGGCTTCAAACCAAACACCTGGCTCCCCGAGTACACGGCGGATCTCATCGACCTGCTGAATGTGATCGGCCTCCTGGTCGACCTTGAGCCGAGTCAGGCAGATGCGCTCGATCGTGTACTCGCCGGGGGGCTCATTGATGGTCTGGTGCCCGACCCCTACGCGGATCAGGTGTCGACATCAGCGAAATCTGCGGAGGAGGAGCTCCGTGCGGCTCAGTTCGGCGCGGTCTCACTCGCGGGCTTCGAAGAACTCGATGGCACCGACCAGCGATCACGCCCTGAGTGAAACCAAAGCAACCACGACATGCCAAAAGTAAAAATATGTGCGCTAAGTACTGAGTATGCGCTAGGTTCTGAGTGTGACCGCAGAAGACGAAGCCCTCAAGGCCCTCCGCACCTCCCAGACACTCGACTTGCTGATCTGGGCGGCGCCGGTGGCGTTTGCTGCGACAGATCAGCTCTACGACGAGGACGCTGGTCACGATCAGATGGTCATTGGCATCCTGAACTTCACTCATCTGCGCGACCTCCTCGACCGTGCGACCGCTAACGGTCGATTCAAGGTCGGTGAGGGTCTCCATGGGCTCGGCGCGGACGCCGTGAAGCGCGGCATCTCCCCGGACGCCTTCAAATCCATGCCTCTTGTCGAAGATAACGCGATCATGCGGCGGGACTACAAGCGGTCTCCCGGTTGGGTGGCAGAGGGCTACCGAATCCTGCTCCAGTCCTATTCGTTCGGCAAAGTTGACCAGATCCACTGGGGTCAGCGCAGCGACGCGAAGCGCAAGGTGGCCACGCAGCAGTATGTCGCTGCAGAGGCCTTGTTCACCGACGAAGACTTCGATCTGGAGTCGGTCCAGGGCATCCCCGATGACGATGAGTTCGAAGGGATCACCCTGATCGCGGCGCACGCATTCAACCCAGTCACCAAGCAGTACGAGCTGTACGTCGGCCAGAGCAAGAACCCCCAGCACAAGGAAGACTCCTGCTGGCATTGGAAGAAACGCATCCTGTTCGGCGGTACGCCGATTGGAGGCAGCGGACTTGCTGTTCCTCCCTTACTTCCTGGCGATGCAGCTTCGACCGAGGTCGATGACGTCACTGTCCGCATCAAGGGGCGTCGTCAGGCTGAAGAGGCAGGCGCCGCGAATGGTTGACGGGCGTCGACCATCACAGACGCTCGCCGCCGCCGCCTCGTTCTTCAACGGCGAACGCCTCACGATGGCGCGCCAACTCGCGGGTTTGAAGAAGTCGCACCTCGCAGCTGCCATAGAGATGTCGCCGGCCTCAGTCACCGCGTGGGAGAGCGGGACGAAGCAACCGAATCGCGCAACCGTCGCGAAGTTGGCGCTTGCGCTGCGCGTCGAGCCTCAATTCTTCAGTGGTGGTCCGCCTCCACGAGTGAATAGGCCGCACTTCCGATCGCTACGGTCGACACCGCAGATCGCCCAGGATGAAGCGGAAGCCTATGGTCGGTTCGTTGCTGAGATCGCCGGGATGCTTGAGAACGCCGTCGAGTTCCCTGACTCCCTCCTTCCCGATCTTCCAGTCGATGCTGACGAGCGATCATTGACACCCGAAGAAGCCGCTCAGCAGGCGCGCCACTTCTTCGGCGTCGCTCCCGGGCCGGTGCAACACGTCATTCGGCTCGCTGAGAGAGCGGGCGTTGTTGTCGTGTTCAGCGAGCCCGGAGTTGCCGCGATTGATGCGTACTCCCTCCACACTGGGGCGCGACCGATCATCGTCCTGAACCCAGTAAAGGACGACTACTACCGGCAGCGCTTCGATGTCGCCCATGAGCTCGGCCACCTCGTCATGCATCAGGATGCCGAGCCCGGCGGGAAGACTGCGGAAGAACAAGCGAACCGATTCGCATCGGAGTTCCTGATGCCAGCGGAGCAGATCGCGCCGTTCCTGCCGGGCTCAACGGCGGGTCGCGCGTGGAACCAACTCGCTGATCTCAAAGAGCATTGGGGCGTCAGCCTTGCCGCGCTTCTGTTCAGAGCACGAGCGCTCGGCGTCATGGGCGATGTGTCCTATCGGAACGCCATGGTTCGCATGTCGCAGAATGGCTGGCGCCGTGCGGAGCCGGGTCGTATCTCGACTCTAGAGATGCCATCGATGCTTCCCCGGGCGCGCGAGGTGCTCACGGAGTCTGGCATCGGAGATAGCGAGTTCTTATCCGGCTCTGGGTTGTCAGCGGAGCTGTACGCGATCGCGGCCTCGCGCGTGCCTCACTCGCCGGAGGCGAACTGATCCGGTCGGCACGACACGATCAACCGAGCATCGACGTTTCCGATTCCCGCCCTATACAGTGCAGAACGGAGGGGACCATGACGACCGAGAGTTTCCATCGATTGACAAGTGCCGTGATCGCTGCGTCCGTTGCGAACGCGTGGGCCGCAGCAGTCTTGGAGTGGGACGTCACCGAACTCGAAGAAGACCCCACCGGGAGCGGGGAATGTGCCTGCGGTCAGCAGGAGCTGGTGCTGCTGTTCACCATCACGAACAAGCACAACGGCGCCAGGTTGTACCCGATCGGTAGCACCTGTGTACAGAAGTTCGGCCGCACCGACCTCAACCGCCAGGTCACCCTTTACAGCGACCTATTCCGCCTGCGCGCCGCCATCCTCAATAACACGCCCATCACGCTCACCAGCGACTACTTCTCCCGAGCGATGATCGAGTACCTCAACGATCAAGGTGCCTTCACCCCCGACCGGTGGGACGCCGATGGCGGGTACGAATTCATGCTCGACATGTTCAACAAGCGCAAGAAGGACGAGATCACCCGGCCGCAACGCGCCAAGATCGCTGTGCTCCTCAACCGGAAGGTGATCCCGTTCGTCCTCGCAGACGAAAGCCTGGGCTAGCAGGGGTCGCGCATGTTGCAACTCACCGTGGCTGTGCCGCCGTAACCATGTCCCACGGCTACGCCTCGTCGGGGCGCACGGGGCATGTGAGTTGTTGTCGACGCGTCGCGGTGCCTTCTGCTGGGGAATCCGCCATTGTTGGAGCTGACGTGGTTCTTGCTGAAGTGGGGAGTTGCCAATGACGGGGACACCGGAACCGATACTGCCGCTGTCGTTGCTGGCCTCGAACCGAGAGCAGTTCAACGCCGTCTTCTACGAGCCAGTGACGGTCGCGCTGCAGACGAAGACCAACCTGCACCTACATGTGCTGCGGGTACAGAACGGCGACTTCGATCTCGCCGCGCTGTACCGGGTATTGAAGAACAACAGCGTCGCATATGTGCTTTCGCGCCTGAACTATCAGAAGGCGCTGGAGGATCCGGGGCGGATGATGGAGGTGGCGACGAAGGTGCAGTCGCAGTTCCGCACGCCCGACGACAAGGCGGGCGAGGGCGGAGAGGTGATCCTGTACTCCCTACTCGAGGGGCACCTGGGCGCGCCGAAGATCCTCTCGAAGATGGAGGTCAAGACCAGCAGCGAACACTACGTTCACGGGTCGGACGGCGTGCATCTTCTGCGAACTGGGGAAAACAGCTATCAGCTGATCTTCGGGGAATCCAAAATGTACGGGGATGCCGGTACGGTCGGGTCGAGCGCGAAGCGCGGGATCAAAGCCGCCTTCACCTCCGTCGGCAAGGTACACGAGGACGGGTTCGACTTCGATACCTGGTTGGTGCAGTCCGAGCTGCTCAAGGAGGAGCTTGACGAGGAGAAGCTGGCGCTGCTGTCAGCAATCTTGCTCCCGTCGTCGGGAGGTGGCGACGACGAGATCAAGAAGCACAACGCCTTCGGCATTTTCGTGGGCTACGAGGTCGACGTGAGCGACCTGAAGGTGGAGGACATGGAGTTGGACGCAATCGAGAACGAGCTCCGCAAGCGGGCGACCGACGCGATCGTCGCACAACACGACCTCATCAAGCAAGAGATCACGGATCGCGGACTCGGGGTGTACCCGATCCACATGTATGCCGTCCCGTTCGCAAAGCGAGGCGATGGAGACAAGGCTCACGGCATTGAAAAGATCCGATTTGACCTGGCAGCGCAGCTCGGAAACCACGAGGCAAAGAAGTAGATGCCTGGTCAAATCGCAGCCGACGCGCTGTCGGACATGATTGTCGCCCGGCAGGACTACCAACAGGACCTCGCCGCCATCGAGACCGCCGTCTCGGAAGCCTTCCTCACTGGAGGCACATCCTCTGAGCTCACCGATGAGCAGGTGACTCGCCTGCTTCGATTCGCTGACATCATGTCGCACTCGACGCAGCCCAGCTACCGCGAGAGCGCGTACACCAGCATTGCATTGCTACGGGAATACGAGGAGCTCGTCGGGCTCTCGGATCAGGTGAGCACCCGCGCCGCAGCGGTCGCGACAGCAGTGCTGATCGAACTTGGCAACTTTCCTGGCCTTCGAACGCTGTCCAACGCAACGGACTCGACCTACGTACTGCCGGTTTCACGGGGCATACTGCGCGCCGCCAAGGAGGTGATGCAGGCCACCAAGCACGGCACCGCGACGCTCACGGACACCCAGTTCCAAATCGCTGAGCGCATGCGCGGGGAGGACTTCTTCAGCTTCTCCGGCCCAACCTCTCTCGGCAAGTCGTTCATTCTGAAGGACGCGATTTACGACATCGTCTGCCGTTCCGATCTGGACCAGCACTGTATCGTTGTGCTCGTCCCGACCAAGGCGCTCATCGGGCAAACCGCCGCTGACCTTCGGGAGTTGCTGAAGGACGTCCCGGAGGTGAACATCGCGACCTTCCCGACGCTCCCGCTATTCCTGCGCCGTACCTACCCTCGCACCGTCTTCGTCCTCACCCCCGAACGGTTGCTCCGCTACCTGTCAAACGCCGTACGCGATATCGACTACCTGATCGTGGACGAAGCCCAGAAGGTCATCTCTAAGAAGGACGCACGCTCGTCGATCTACTACCACGCCATCGTGGAGACGACCCGCCGATTCGCAACCAAGCTGATCTTCGCATCCCCGAGCATTGAGAACCCAGAGTTGTTTCTTGAACTGTTCGGGAAGGCGACCAACGGTGCGCTCGCAGTGCGCGAACGCACCGTCGCCCAGCAGCGTTACTTCGTGGACTTGGTCGACCGCGCGCAGTACTTCCTATCCGCAGCCGGCGGCGGGGAAGGGAAGCTGCAGGCGGCACCCGATGCCCGCACCCCGATCGACCTGGTGACCTCTCTGAGCGGTCAGCGGAAGTCAATCGTTTACATCAACAGCTCGGCGAAGTCTGCCGAGTTCGCACTGGAACTGGCTAAGACGCTGCCGAAGGTCACGGACCCCAACATCACCGAACTGATCAAGTTCGTGAAGGAGCACATCCACAAAGACTACTTCCTCGTCAAGACCCTCGAGCACGGAGTCGCGTTCCACCACGGAAAGATGCCTCAAGAGGTACGCGAGAAGGTCGAGGCCTGTTTCTCCGATCCGAAGTCGCAGCTGCAATACGTCGTCTGCACATCCACCCTTCTAGAGGGCGTCAATCTCCCGGCCAAGAACATCTTCGTGCTCAATGACAAGCACGGCCCGGCCGGCTTCGGAAAGATCGATTTCGAGAACCTCGCCGGCCGTGCCGGGCGACTCACATACGACTTCTCCGGCAACGTCATCTGCGTACGCCATGAGTCGAACGGGTGGAGCGAAACGCAACGCGAGCTGATCCCGCGTGGCGAGCCGATCATCGCGGAGAGCTTCCTTGTCAATCCTGGCAACAAGCGCAAGGACTTCACCGATATCGGACATGTGCTGCGCGGCGATCCCATCCCGAGTAACCCGTCCAACGATGCCAAGCGCACTGTCGAGCAGTACACGTCGATTCTGATGCTTCACGTTCTGGGCAGGCAGCAGACACCATTGCGCGCCCTGTTCCTGGAAAAGGTGAAAGACGGTGCCAAGCTGCTCGACCGCGCCGTCGCGTCGTTTACGGGGTCGGAGGAGGTGCTGCGCCGCGCACCTGGCATCCAACCGAAGTATCAGAACGCGGTGTGGGACGATCTCATCGAAGGTCGAGCCGGTGCATTGGTATCCAGCGACACGGTTGATCTCGATTACACGCTGTTCGAGCAGGTGCTGATCCGCCTCGGCACCTCGTACAACTGGATCGTCGAGGAGTCGGGCGGCAACGACGACCGGCTCGTGCCTGCCACAGAGCCTGGGTACAGTGCACGCCTGAGGTACTGGGCGATGTTGATGTCGTACTGGGTGAAGGGCGACCCGCTCGTTCTTGTGCTTAGTCGCACGATCGCGTACCACGCCGAGCAAGGCACGATCACCTACCGCGACTGGTCACGAGACCCTTCGCTGGTAGTCGAGCGCTTCAATGCTCGCGACCCAAAGCACATCAACCTCATCATCGAAAAGACCATGCGGGACCTCGAAACCGGGCTCCGCTTCAAGATCATCAGCTACCTCGAGAACTACTACGACCTCGCCGTGCAAGCGATGGGCACAGACAGCGCCGGTATCAACGTGGCAAAGCTCGTCGAGTACGGATCGAGTGATCCACGCGTCATCAACCTGCAGGAAGTCGGCTTCTCCCGTGGCGTCGCACTCGACCTCACCGGGACGTATGCCAGATACCTCAGCTTCACTCCGACCGGAGAACTCGAAGCAATCGACGTCGATGCCATGCTTGCTCTGGCAGACGTAGCGGAAGAGATTCGCGAGGAACTCGAGAATATCCTGCGCAAGTCGCCCGTCATTGCTGACGAAACGATGCCCAACGTATGACGACTTCGGAGCCGGTGGCAGCGGTTGCGCGCTTTCGCTGGCGCTCGGAAAGGTTTCGCGTGCGAAAGCTGGTTGTGTCGATGAAATGTTGACCAGGGCGGCACACGCCGTCTCGTACCTTCTCGACAGGTCGTCCCCTTTTCGCGCACCCGGGTATCTCGGATGGTGACTCAACTCGATATCAAGCGCCGGGACCTGGCCGGGACCTGATGCATGCAAACCATGCAATCCATGAAGTGAAATGAGGCCCTCGGAAGGGCAGAGAGGCCCGGAAAATCAAGGATTCGGGTCGAACCGTCTACCTGGGGGTCAAGGGGTCGCAGGTTCAAATCCTGTCAGCCCGACCGAGAAGTCCCGGAAACTCAAGGGTTTCCGGGACTTTTTCTGTAGGTGGATGTGGTGCGGTCATCGATAACCCATCACTCGGCCCTCTCACAGGCATTTCCGGCCGTTGTACCGCTCCCGCTGGTGGGGAGTTACGTACCTATTCGCTTACCCCTGGAAGATGGAACCGCTGCTCGACGTGGGTGGTCGCAGCCGCGCTGGGAGGTATGCAGCGCTCGATCGAGCAGCAGCGCGCCTCCTATGCGCCGGTCGTAACGGATCATGTACCACTTCCGCCCGATGTTCCAGGCGCGGAAAGCTCGCTAACGACCGATGGGAGCTACTTTCTTCGGCGCCGGCGCCGGCGCCGGCGCCGGTGCCGGTGTCGGTCGCGGACGGCGATGCGATTGCGGAACTGCAACGGGAGATGGTGCGTAACTGCCCGCATTCGATTGTTGGGGAGCTGACGCTGATGCTCGTCTCAGCGCCAGAGCGCAACACGAATGCTGGGCCCAGCCGACGCCTGTCAAGGTCGATCGCAACCTTGGACTTTACCTCGAAGCGACCACAATTCCGAAGGCGGTGATTCGCGTCAGATTGAGCAAGCCCGCCTACTGGGGCAGACTGCGGCGTGAGGTATCAAGCGAGGCGTCCTCGGCTGCAAAGGCGTAGCGGACCGATACTGTGGGATCAGTAGCCCGACATTATCATCTGCAAGGAGATTGCATCGGCCATGAACCGCTTGGGGAGAAGCGTTCCGACTCAGGGAATCGCATGGACGGAGTGAGAGTCATCGCCGTCGACGACGCGAGCATCCTGGTGCTCGAAGAAGTGACCCAGGAGATCGAAGACACGCTTAAAATGAGGCTTGTCGAGTACTGCTATGGGCGTGTGAAGGCGGCTGAAGATCCCGACTACTACTCGCTCGACCTGACAATCGACGAGTTCTTCGAGCTATACGACACGAAGAGCGAGAACACTAAGCTCGGCATTGCCGGGGAGTTGATAGTGCACCTTCTCGTCCCTCACGCTCACGAAAAGCTTGTGTCTGCTGCGCTTTACCTCAACAAAGAGGAGCGCGCGATCAAGAAGGGATTCGACCTCACCTTCTACGATGACCACGATGGGGGCCTCTGGTACGGCGAGGTCAAGGCGGGGAAGGTGTCTGACACTCAGACAGCAGACAGCAAGGTGCGCGACCTCATCGGCGTTGCCGAGCGTAGCTTGCACGAGATGTTCACGTCTGACGTTCGCAAGAAGCGCTGGGATGCAGCGCTCCTCGACGCAGACGCGACGTTGCAGAGCGCCAACGCATCGAGCGTCAAGAAGCTCCTTCGTGCGGATTTCAAGGCCGTCCGCGGAGGCGGAACCGCGAAGGTGCGCGCGCTCCTGTGCGGGGTCGTAGTGCGAGACTTCCTACTCGACGAGATCGACTCAGAGACTGGCACGGCGCTGATCGAAAGTGTTAAGGGGCGCGGTCGCTTTGCAGATCTTCGGTTGCTGCTCATCCAGCAGTCGGACCTCGAGGACCTAATCGAAGTCCTGCGTGCCTTGGTCGGAGCGCCGGACTGATGGCCGTGGACATTACGTATCGGAAACTCCGAAATCAGGCGAACCTCGAAGAGTCGCGCTTTCTTGAGCTCTACACGAGCATGAGCCTCGGACAGACGATCTCGGACGACCAGTACCAGGAGTTGCTTTCGTATGCCGTGATCTTCCTTCGTCAAGGCGACGCGACCGTCGAGCGACTTGGCTACCGCATCGCGCTGCAGTACTCGCTTGACACCGCGGACTTCGAGCCGCTGCTGGACATCGCGGATCACCGTGAACTGATGCCCGTCATCGTCGCGATCCACGCAGCACACCCCGAAGTGCTCGAAGATAACTCGTTCCACCGTATGCTCGGCGTCGCTCACAGCAAGAACTTCACATCGGACGGAATCACTCGTACCCGCGAACAATTGGCGCTTCGCGCGTTTAACAAGGTCGCTTCGCACGCCGCTATCATCGCGCCAACCTCATACGGCAAGTCCGAGATGATGACCGATCGCGCCCTTGCCTCCCTCCCTGGTGCGGTCTGCATAGTGGTGCCATCAAAAGCGCTAATCGCGCAGACAAAATCCGAACTGGTCCATCTCATGCGCCAACGCGACGTCTCGGCGCGCGTTATTTCTCATCCCGAGGCGTACAACGGCGAGTCATCGTTCGTTGCCATCCTCACGCAGGAGCGGCTGCACAAGCTTTTTGTCGATAATCGAGGACTCAAGATCGATCAACTGCTCATTGATGAGGCGCAGAATGTTCTGTCAGACGACCCTCGTGCGCTTGAGCTTTCTCAGGTGATTCTCATGGCGCGTGCCCGTAAGGGCGACATGCAGGTCGCCTATTACACGCCGTTCCTCGAGAACCCTGAAGCGCTCCGACACGTCAATGGTGCGGATGAGCTGGTGCGTGCTCGCACGGTAAACGAACAGGTCAAAGTCGAGCAATTCTTCGTGGGTGCACCCGGAGAACCCCTGTTCGTTTTCGACCAGTTCTTGGCTCGTCCGTTCGAGTCGTCGCAGACGGTTCCGGAGGATGATGCCGACGCGGTAATCGCCTTCGCCGGTCCCCGCACTATTGTGTACCTGAACAGGCCTCGCGATGCTCAGGACTTGGCGCGCCGTATCGCAAGCAAGGTGAGTTTCGCGAGCGACACGATCACTCCTGCAGCTGCCAAGGCCATCGAGGCGATCAGCGACCTCGTAGACGAGGACTACCTCCTCGTCGACGTAATCCGGAGCGGTGTCCTCTTCCACCACGGACAGATTCCCGAGGTGCTGCGACAGTATGTCGAGAACCTCTTCCGGGAAGATCAGTCTTCGGAGAATCGCTTCCTCGTGACGACGTCAACCTTGCTGGAGGGTGTGAACACGCCTGCGGACACGATGGTCTTGTTGTCACCCGATCGGGGACGTGGCTACCTAGCGCGATCGTCCTTTAGGAATCTTGTTGGTCGCGTGGCCCGGTTCAGCCAAATCTTCTTGCGGGACACGCCAAAACTCGAGCTACTGCTTCCGAAGATATACGTCCTCAAGAGTTCCTACGCGCCGAAGCGCTGGAACCCGTTGAGCTGGCTCGAGGACCGAGCTGACCCTTCGAAGTCGGCGTCTGATCCGGTGGAGAATCCACTTCTTGAGTCTGGTCCGGTCGATCAGCCGCGCATCGAAGCACTCGAACGGCTGGAGAACATTGAGCCGGGTGCGTCCGGCCTTGAGGGGGCCCGGACTGCGCAGACCGAGCTCGGCCGTCTCTGTTTCCAGCACGGCGTCCATGACTTCGATGTGTTCCGCTATGAGCTCCTGATGCAGGATCGGGTGGCGGATCGCGCCGGCAGTGCAGCCTCCACGACCGACGACCTGGTTGCATTGATCGTCGATATTTTCCTTACGGGTGTCGAGCTTGGCCGTCCCACAGATGACCTCGAACGATTTCGAGACCAGCAGGGAGCGCGCAACTTCTATGCCATGTTCCTCGGCTGGCGAGCAGAAGGCGATCCTCTGAAGCTCATGATTGGGCGCTATCTGACGCACTGGAGCCGTCAGCAGGACGATCTGATCTGGGTAGGGTCGAAGTGGGGTGAGGTCAAGCGCTTCGCGACAGAACACACGAGTTCCTACGTGAACCGTTCAATGAAATCGCGCGGCGCGCTCGTTAACCTCGCGATCGTGCGGATCAAGGCCGAACTCGACTTTCTCGACTATAACCTCATGAAATACCTGGAGATACTGTTCTCGATGGACCTGGTCGAGGAGAATTTCTACCTCAAGCTGAAGTACGGCACCGCAGATCGCTACGTGATTGCGCTTCTGCGCAATGGTATGTCTTTTGAGCTCGCACACCTCATCGCAGAATCCTATCGGGAGTTCGTTGGAGCGGATACTGCTGCGAACACGATCGAGCTTCGCCTAGGTCTACTCGAGGCGATGGAGTCGGCGAACGTTAATGACATCCTGCTCTTCGAGGTGCGGGGACTGATCGGAGCGCAGGCTTGATCAAGCGAGTTCGAAAGGCTATTGCAGAGTAGAAGAAAGTGAGGCGCGACGCTGTGCCCGTCGAAGCGACCGCGCCTACCTGGGATTTCAGCGCGCTCACGCGCGAGTTCATCGAGGCCGAACCCGCGCAGTACGTCCAGGCCATCGCCTCTCTGTCCGAATCGCACGGTCGACAGAGGGCGGGCTTCGCGTGACGATGCGCCAGTCTGCACCGCGCTTTCTCGCTACAACGGACGCACGCGAAGATCTGGAACGGGCACTGGGCCTCGGGTCGGGTACGGTGCGCCGTGATGTTCCCACGCAGGTCGTCAGCACAGGAGCGGAGCATCTCTTGGTGGCGGTTGACTCTGTCGTGACCGTGGACCGGGCAGTGCCCGAGCCCACTGTCCTGAAGCGATTCTTGGCATCGGTCGGCACCGAAGGGTGTTACATCTACGCGCTGATGCACGATGTGGACAGCGATGCGCCGGATGCGTATGCGCGGTTCTTCAACCCCACCGTCGGCATTGCGGAGGACCCGGCCACGGGAACGGCGGCTGGACCGCTCGCCGCGTTGCTGGTGCGCGGCGGGCACGTCGGATCGAAGACGAACATCCGCATCGAACAGGGCACGGCGATCGGCCGCCGGAGCCTGCTGGACCTGCACGTCGCGGGGGATGTTGTCGAACTGTCGGGATCTGGCGTTATCGCTGCTGAAGGGACGCTGTTCCTATGACCACCGGTCTTGCGAAAGAAGCACTGCTTCGCCGTGCGATCGAGCTCGCCCTCACCGCGCAGCAGTCGGGCAACCCGCCGTACGGGTCGTTGCTCGCCGACAGCGCCGGCATCATCGCGGAAGAGACGACACTACGCACACGGATGATGACATCACCGCCCATCTCGAGTTGAAGCTCGCACGGTGGGCCGCGCAGAACCTCACTCGTGAGCAGTGCGCAGGCATCACGATGTACACCAGTTGCGAACTGTGCGCCATGTGCACGGACGCCATCGGGAGAGCCCGCATCCCACATGTCGTGTTCGCTCTCTCCGCCGCGGTGCTCGCCGAGATCAGGCCCGAAGGAGTTCCGCTGCTTTCCGTCCCGCCGCGCACTGAGGGGCCGCTGCTGGAGGCCGAAATTGCTGCCGTCGTGCGCGGGTACGATCTCGACTTCTGACTCCGAGAAACCTATCGCGGGTCACTGATGCGTCCGAGGCCGCGGCTCACCTGCTTCGATCGGTCAGCGGTCTAATGGACGCAGGTCACGGGCCTCGGGACCCGCGCGGAGGCCGTGAAATTTGGGGTCAGGCACGTAATTCTCGACCAAAACGTAGTTGGGATTGTGACAGCTACCATACGGTACATCTAGCCCTGGTGGCCAGGCTGTGTGTGCTTGGGGACTTAGGCTATCCGCTAGAACGGCGTGCAGCATCCGTGTGATCAAGGTCGACGCGGCGTTTGCTTCACTGACCGTATACTTCGCCAAAGGAGGCGGCACGAAAAGGGGCAGGCGTGGGCGTTATCGACGACTTCGTAAGCGAGTATGAGCGGCAGTTCGACTTCTGGGATGCGTCGGCGCGCATGGCTCGTGGCCTGTTGGAGTCCGCGCTCGCGAGCTCGGGATTGCGCGCCATAGTTACGAGTCGGGCCAAGTCTGTTGACCGTCTGGCCGACAAGCTGCACGCGCGTAGTCGTAAGAAGCCGTACACATCCGTTGCTCAGATCCGAAGAGACATTGCTGATCTTGCTGGCGTTCGGGTGGCGCTCTACTTCCCCGGCCAGATGGACGAGGCGGAACGAGTCATCAGAGCAACACTCGATGTGCAGCAGGACAAGCGCTTTCCGCCCGATGGTGCGTCAGTCGGCTCGGGGGTGGGCACGCCTGAGACCGTCACGGCCACAGGTGAGCAGCCACCCTCGTCCGGTACGTCGGTTCACCGGCAGCGGTTCTCCGGCTACGGTGCCCGACATTTCCGTGCCCTCATTCCCGACTCGCGTCTAGGCCCAGGAGAAGATCGCTACGCGTCAGCTCTCGTCGAGGTCCAGGTGGCTTCAGTGCTCATGCATGCCTGGTCCGAGGTCGAGCATGACCTCGTGTACAAGCCGCTGGAGGGCGAGCTGTCATCATCGGAGTACGCGCTTCTTGACCAGCTCAATGGACTCGTGCTTGCTGGTGAGATCGCCCTTGAGCAGCTTCAGAAGGCCGGCGACGCGCGGGTAACGGTCGCTGAAACACCGTTCCGGAACCATTACGAACTGGCTGAGTTCCTCCGCTCCCGGCTGTCGGCTCGGGACGTGGACCTTACCGACGCGACTCTAGGACAGGTTGACGTGCTCTTCGATTACCTCGCTGAACAGCACTCAGCAACCGCCTCCTCGGTCGAGCCTTATCTCGATTTGCTTGAGCGAGACTTTGAGCGCCGACCGGTAGCCGCGCAGCTGGCAGATCTCATGCTGTCCGGGAACGAGTCGCGCTACAACGCGTATCTGAGAGCAATGTCAACTTCGCGTCATCCGTCGAATCGTCGACGCACTACGGTCGCAAGTTTGAAAGCTGACGCCCCGCAGCCGCTGGCTCTGGGCGAGTTCGTGGCCGCTTGGGTGCTGCTAGAGACCTTGCTCAAGGATCTTGCGCAATCAGACGAGGCGAGGTTGCCACCGCTGCCAGTGCTGTTTCGGCAGCTTGTTGCGCGAGAACTGATCACGCCTGAGCAGTACACAGAGTTGAACATGATGCGCGAACTGCGGAATCGAGTCATTCATGGGAGGGGGGCCGACGCACCTTCGGAGCGATTGAGCGAAGCGGCAGCGTGGCTGCGCGACTTGACGCGGACCATCGAACGCAATGCTGACGGGGGCTAGATTGGGGCTGCGCTGTCGCCGGCTCCGTGCAAGCTCCGCGGATGGACGGTGCCATCTGGGATCTTGATGTCAGTGGTGACGCTTCTTGATGTGCTAACTGCGGCACGAGTCGAATTCCCGGATTGGCCGGACTCAGTGGCTGGCTGAGGTGAGATCCGGATCAGACTCAGCGATGAGCGGATCGTGTGGGGTGTCGTCCTCCCAGTAGCGATACCGCTCGCCGAGAAACTCCAAGAGTGCGTCCGAAGGTATTGGGCCCACATGGATAGTTAGGCCAAGGGTTGCCACGCCAGCTCCGGCGGCTGACGCGAGGTGGAGTCGGAGTGTATCTTCATCGAAGATCTCCGGTGAAAGCAATGGATCGGTGGCGAGTGCGGGCGCGTATGCCAGGGCGATGAACGCTTCTCGTTGGGCGTCCGTCATCTGCCGAGTCAGAGTCATTCCTCGCGATGCCGCGCGGTGGTTGATGACGACGTTTGCGATGGCGATCAGTAAATGCCAGTCGAGCCACCCTTCCGACTGGAGGCGTCTTGCGGTGCGGTTGAACTCCGCGTCGGCGAGCAAGGATGCGAGTGTTGGCCCGATCACCGCCGGGAGTGTCTTGTAGCGGTAGGCGATGTTCTCAAGGATCTTTTCGTTGTTCTTCTCGTAAGTTGACGCGAGATTCTTCGGCCATTGCGTTTCGGGGCTGGGATTGACGAGCTCGACTGGGGTGCTCCAGCCAATGGGAAGCTCGGGGCGTTCGGACAAGACTTGGATCTGTTCGGCGGTGAGGAAGTCGGCTATTTCGTCATAGGGGCGGACGATTGCGGACTTGTGCATAAGGCCGCTAGCGAAAACGGTCTCCATGAGGGATGAGAAGTCTTGTTGCGAGAGCAGGGATTGGCTGACGAGGAAGTGCATGACGGCGCCGACGGTCTCGAGGTGTATTGCTTGGGGGTCGCAATCAGCAGCGGGGGTGAGGTGCAGCTTCCATGCTCCATCTGATGTTTGTTCGATGGTGCCGGCACCGCCCTGACCGTTGATCGCGTCGGCGTCGATTTCGATGTTCAGAGTCCCGCGAAAGAAGTGCGGATCGTGCCGAGCGAAGTCCGCGAGGACAACTTGAGCTGCGGCGATGAAACGTTCAGTGACTAGGACCGCCTCACGAGCGTTCGGGCATCGAACCGCCCAGGTCAATCCGAGCGCGCTCCAGTGATACTTGCGCCCCGGACCAACATCGCTGAAGAGCCGGCCCATCCCGGATCTGTCGGTGATCTCAGCGATTTCCTTCTCCGTAGACGTGGGGAGTTCGCTGACAGCGTCGAGCATGCCTGTGATCACTGGCATCAGCCCGGAGGGCTCGAGGATTGACTCGAGCAGCGGCACGAGGGTTGGGCGAACCGTATGGGCAGCGCGGAGGATATGACACTGGTCTTGCAGCATGTTCATCAGCGCTGGATGACTGCTGAGGCTCATTGGGTCTTCGAGGTAAGCGTGTTGGGCGAGCACACCTAGATAGAACGTGTGTGTGGCTGTCAGAGACTGGCCAGCGTGGTGGTCGCAGGTGGCCGCGATGAGTAGCCCGTCTGCCGTGTACCGGTTCAGCGAAGCGTCGGTCGCGCCACGGGCTGCGACAGCGGCGGCGAGCGCGTGTTGCTTGGCGGCGTGCGGGAGGTTCAGTTGGTAGTAGATCTTCGCTGCGAGCAGCAGCATGTTGATTCCGCCCTCGATTGTGTCGCCGTGCCACCAGTTGATCTTTGCTGCGTGAATTTCGTGGAGCGCGTCGAGGAGCTGTCCCTCACCGTGGAACTGTAAGGCGCGATCAAGAGCCCGGTCGCCACGCGCTCCTTCGCCCTCTACCCGTTCGATAGCTGCGTCGAGACCGTCACGCACGTGCTCGTAATGGGGGTGCTTCGCCAGCTTTGTTGTGTAAAGGCCGAAGATCTCCGCGGTGTCCCTGACCGGAAACAGCGGCGTGTCTTCGAGGATGTCGACGAGAGCGCGCAGCGCGGTCATGCCTTTGTCAATGTCGATCAGTTCGACGCTGGACATGTCTGCCGATCGGATTCGGTCAAGAAGCGCAGCCTTGGTTCCGGAGAACGGAATCACCTCACCATCCTCATGACGCAGGTCAGCTGGATACTTCTGGTGCAGCGCTAGGTATGCCTCCTGCGACAGCAGGAGTGCCCGCATGTTCGGGTAGGGGTCGGCAGCGAGCTGATCGTCGATGCTCTTGACAAGGGTCTGGTGCCAGGCCTCTAGCTCGGAGCGTGAGATGTCCGTGATGCCCCGGAGCATGGCTCCGTAGCCGAGATCCAGCAGCATTGTCGCGTCGCGAAGAATTCCGGGATCATCGAGTGTCTCGGGGACAAGCGAGAAGAATGCTCGTACGTGTCTGTCTGCCGGGCGCAGAGTCTTGGTGCCCCGCATCGTGGCCCACGCGATCTCGAACTGCGCGCGGATAGCTACTTCGTCACTGTCGGCATGCTCAAGAAGTGTTTCTGCGAAAGCGAGCCACTCGGGCAGATCTGGCATGAGCGCCGGGTCTGTGCTTGCAGATCGGAGTCCGTCACGCAGATCGATGAGGTCTCCCAGGCTGGATGCGGGGAGCGTCCTGGCTAGCCATCGAGTCAAGTCGTTCTCATACCATTCGGGTCGCGGCGTGGCGGATGCTGGCCGTTCGGGGGCAAGCTCCGCTGGCAGGTGGAGATAGTCGACGGCGAGGTGGTATAGGTCGTGCTCTGCGAGCTCCTTAGAGATCGCGACGGCGTCCCAGATATCGAGCGCGACGTCGTGATCAGCGCGTGCTTGCTCCTGAAGTTCGTGGCGCTTCCCGACGGCGACCGGTGCCAGGGTGAAATACACGACGCGGTTGACGATCTCACCGCGGCCACAAATCGACTGGATGTCGGACCGGATCTTGGTGGTGACGTCAGCTTGCTGCGTCGTGCACGCGAGGACGACGTTCTCGTCTGTGGCGCCGACGATGAAGAGCGACGTCAGCCCCTCCTCATTGGTGAGGTTGGTCCAGTAACTTTCCGCGTCACGTCCTTGGTCACCGCCGGCCGCAACGGGCCCGGTTGCTGGCATGAGGTTGGTCGCGATGCGCCTTCTAGCGAGTCCTAAGCTGATCGTCTCGAAGTCATGGTGTGAGTTGGTCTCAGTGAGCGTACCCAGCCCAAATCGGATGCGTCGCTCAAGTTCTGTTGGGCTAGTCATGGGCCAAGTGTCCCGCGGGCCACGGACACTGTGCGAGCAGAGCCCGAAGCCTGCCCGTTGCGTACGGGGTAGCCGGGTTCGTTGTGGCCGATACGGATTAGGGATCGAGCGCGCATGAGTCGCGTGGCCCGGTGATAGCGGGGGCTACTACTGGATTGCCGACGGACACGAGTGTGCAAACGGCTGCGCGGCGGCACGCCAGGCGGGTCAGTGACGGTGGAGCTCAGTAGTACTGAATGCGAGAATTCGCGTTTGGGTATGTAGCGATATCGCCGTCGCCGCGGTCTAGTCTCCACAAGCGGGCGTCGTCGGCGAAGGAAAATTGGATCGTCCACGTCTCCTGCGCGGAAGTTAGGACGCACTGTCCGTTCAGCGAGCAGTATGTGGACGACACTGCCATACTCAGTGGCATGGTGGGGATGGGAGAGCACGACGAGCTTGAGAACCGGTACATGCCGAAGTTCGAGGCGCTGCTGAGCCAGAGTGGCGTTATGGTCGGATATCGCCGCGACCGGGCCGGTGTTGACACGGGACTTCATCTGTTCGCGCGTGACGAGAAGACTACGAAGAAGGGTGACGAGCGGCCGTATTGGCGTGCGCTGGCCAGTCGTGTCTGGTTCCAGCTCAAAGGTGTCCACGCAGCGACGATGTCGGCGGACGTGTTCGATAGCGCCGAATATGTCGCAGTCTC
This sequence comes from Microbacterium gorillae, assembly GCF_050990725.1. Classification (GTDB taxonomy): domain Bacteria; phylum Actinomycetota; class Actinomycetes; order Actinomycetales; family Microbacteriaceae; genus Microbacterium; species Microbacterium gorillae_A. Next base: position 2,904,314 of record NZ_CP158844.1, on the reverse strand, counting down.
CGTGGGTGTCGAGCATCTTAAGTTCTGGTTCGCCGCGCCCGAACCGGTCTACCTTGTCGTGTACGTCGAATCGGTCGACACCTTCATCGGTATCGACGTCCGCGAGCTGGTTGAGCAAAAGTGGCAGCAGACGTTTTACGCGTCCATGCGCGACCGCACCGGCGACGTTACGGTGCACGTACCGACTATCGCGGTGATGAATCCCGATCGAGTGGCGGCGCTAGTGGACCACCGGAGCATGCGTATCGACGGCCCCGCGTTCCGAGGCCGCCCGCTCGGGCACCGGATTGATCCGCTCAGATCTGTGCTCGCGCGTCCGTCGGCCGAGGTATGGGGCGAGATGGTGACTCGGATTCTTGGAGTCCATGATTTTCGAGAGGCCTCGCGGGATCGCGTCGGTGAGCTGACGGTCATTCGCGGTGCCCTCGCGCAGACGTTGCTGTGGCAGTCGCCTGCATTCGCAGAGTATGGGTACCGGTACAGTCCCGACGAGGTTCGCGACGAGCCTGCGCCCGAACAGGCGTTCGGTGACGTCTACGTCGTGCTCGACTCCGCCCAGGAACGACGTGCCTTCGATGAAGAGGAGGCCCAAGCCGTGTCTGGCATCGTCAGGGCAGCTATCGCCGACGACGTGAGTGTCCTCGTGTTTTTCCGTGGCTTGGATCTAAGCAGTAGCGGGGGATTGTGGCGCAGCGCGATGCGGGCCTCGGCGATGGACGAATGGCATCGGGGCTGGCACCAACTTGGCCTTGAGGCGTTGAGTTACCTGGTGCTCACTGCGACGCTCGTCTACATCGAATTCGCGCCGGATCTCGACTGGGACCATGCGAACTACCTGCGCTGAGTTCGAGGGTGCAACGCGGCGGCCAAGCTCTGCGGCTACGCCCTAGCCGAGCCTCACTGGGACGCAGGCATGGACGTGGTCGCGAGTGGGGCATTGCCAGCATCGTGTGAGCGTGAGCGTGTCCCGCGTCAAGGAGTTGGCAGGATTTCTTTGGTTTCGAAGTTGGGGATGGTGGGGTCGACGATGCCGGCGTTGACGTCAGCGGGTCGGTTCCAAGCGATCGCTTCGTACGGTCGGACGCGGTTGTAGTCGTGCCGGTAGGCGTTCACGTGCTCGACGAGCTGGAGGCCGTCGTCGATCTCTTCTCGGAACAGCCACTCGTACTTCATCGTCCCGAACCCGCGTTCGCGTGATCCGTTCTGCCCGGGCGTTCGAACCCGCGTGCGGACGTGCCGCAGCTCGGGGCGCGTCGCGATGAACGCTTCGAACGTGAACGAGCGGAACGGGCCGCCGTTGTCGGTCACGATCGTCAGGACCGGGAGGATCTCGCCGGTCGCCTCGTCGATCTGACAGTCGTCGATCAGCGGGTGACCGAGGAGCGCTTCTGCTTCGGCGAGGGCGAGCTCGACGGCGGCGACGGCGTCGTGCATGTTCGCGGTCGGGGACACGTGCGCGTCGAACTCATACTTCGCCCAGTAGTCCCGGCATGACGCGATCCGCCAGGTGCCGCCGGTCGTGGTCTCGTACTCGGAGAAGTCGAGCTGCCAGACCTGATTCGGGCCCGTCGGCTCCTTCGCGAAGGCAGCCTTTCGACGCTCGGCGAGGCGGCGCCGCTCCCGCTGGTAGTTCGCGCCCAGGATCAGACCCTCATCGCGCAGTAGCCGCAACACGGTCGCCTGCGACACCGGGTACCCGTCGTGACGGGTCACCGCCCAGACCTTCCGGTGTCCCCAGGCCGGGTGCGCTTTCGCGTGAGCGACGACCGCGTCGCGGACCGCGGTGCGCGCCGGCTGCGGCCACGGACCCTTCGGCGGGCGGTCGGCACGGGCCTTGGCCTGCCACCGCCGATACGACCGCTCGGGCACGCCGATCAAGTCCACGAACCTCGCGGTCGGCATGCCCGCCTCGGTGCGGATCACCTCGAGGTCCTCGAAGGGCCCAGCCGGCCCTCAGCTGACTTCTTCCACACCCGGATCTCGACGGCGGCCTCACCCAGCGCTCGGGTGAGCTCGGCGACCTCGTCCTCGAGCTGCTGCTCGCGGGACGTGGGCTTCGACTTGCCCGTCTCAATCCCCGCCTTCCCGCCCTCGAGGAACTGGCGCTTCCAGTTCCCGATCGCCGGCTCAGACACCTTCTCCCGACGCGCAGCTTCCGCGATCGAGATCTCACCCTGAAGCACGCTCAACACAATGCGGATCTTCTTCTCCACCGGGATCACCGGGGGACGACTCATAGTTCCTAGACCTTCCAGTAGGGGCGTTGCCTCAGCAACTAACAACCCCTGCCACTAAGTCTGACGCGCGACAGCTTCAAACATCCGGCCGTCCTTCACCCGGATCAAGAAGCGACGCTCGTCGATGTCCCAGATTATGGCGTCGATCTCGCGTCGAAGCCCGACCCGCGGTGTCGGGTCCGTCCACTTGTCAAGACAGCCGTCCATCGCTATCACCCTTTTTCGCTGTCGTCTCGATGCGTCTGAGCGCCCGGACTGGACTCCTTGCCATGTCCATACTCATTGCGGAACTGACGTTGAGACGCATCGGAGACGCGCCTTCATCTCGGTCGCGCGGGTCGCTCGGGCTGCGTGCCTAACTATCGTCACCAGCCTGCGCGGTAGGTCCGGTTGCCAGGCGAAGGATGTGGCTCAGGTGATGCTCTACCTCGGGGGTTCCTTCGGGAACGCCGTCGTCGTAGTCGGAGGTCGTGGCGACCACGTGTGGATACTGGACCGCAGCGGCACGGACGATGGCTTCGGTCGGAAACCAAGGCGGCAGTTCACGGTACGAACGTGCAGCTTGCCGCGACCCATCGGCCCTGCTCTCACGTTCTAGCCAGGGGGCGCATGTGAGCACGACATCATCCAGACGCGCGGGGGCGGCGGCCAGCGCATTCGCAAGCGCAGCCTTCACCACCTCAGCTGACATCCAATGCGACCACGGCGTGAATACCTTCGCCCCATGCACGTAGTTCCCGACCCATGCGTGCTCGACCGACCAGTCTTGTGCGGTGATCTCCTCGAGAAGACTGTCGCGGGCAAGGTCGGCCAGGTCGCCACGTTCGGCGGCGCTCATCTCTCGCCAGAGCCCCACCAATAGCGCCGCTGCAACTACCAACGGCCGACGCGCACGGTCCTCCCCGATGAGTGCCGCCACCTCCTCATCGGTGGCGTTCCGCGGGACCGATGCCGCAAGGCTGGCAACTGCACTCAACGCGAACGCGTAGGTGGAAAGCACTTCCGGTATCAGCGTCACCTCGTCGGCTGCCACAACGAGCTCGGAGCGCAGGTCGGGGTCGTATGCCTTTGTCTTCACTCGGGCCCACGGTCGGGCCCGCTCCAGAAGGGCGTTGTGGGCCGCCATCGCCTCAGCGAGAGCCGCAGGCGCTTCGTCCGCCTCGCCGACAACCGGTTCCGGCGCAGCCGGAGGCGGCGGCGGGTTCTCTCCACGAAGGGATGAGGCGAGCCCGCCGACCGCGGCACGCATTTGGGCAGCAGCGTCGCCCAGCCGGTCAGTATCTTCGTACGGCGGTTCCCAAGGCCAGGTCGAGGCAGCAGCAAGGAGCTCGTCGGCAGTATGTGTCACCCAGTCGCACCACGGAGCCGACCGCACCGACGTGTGACGGGCGGTCGCGATCTTCGCCAGGACGTCTTCGTACATCGGCTCCAACACCGCCCGCACCTCATCCAGCGCGGCAATCACAGCTCGCTCGTGCTGCTGCCGCTCCATGTTCGACGGCTCGACGAACACACGATTACCCTCGTGGTCGTACGCGAGCATCATCGCGTTCGCGTCGGCGCGCGTTCTCCGCCAGGCCGCCGCAGCGGCTGCCGGCCCAGGTCGGGTGCTCACGGCCCTGAGCGCGTATAACTCTGCAGCCGCGACGACCGACATCAGCACCGGCGCCGCGATCGTCGGAGAGTCAAATGAGACCGCCAACACCTCAGCGGCCTCGTCCTCGTTGATCGGCCAACCATGACGGCGGTCGAAATACTCCTGAATCTGGCCAAGTCGCCACTCCTGAAGCAACTCTGGCGAGAACCGTGCCTCGTGCTCATCAATCTCGTACGAGTGCGGGATGCACATCAAGAGCAGGTTCTCGACCGACCGGTTATCTTCCGATGACATCCCCGGCTTCCAGCGCGGTCCGCCCGGCTGCCGCGCATGAATGTGCGAGACCCGACTGTTCAGCACCGGCCGCGCAACGCCCGATTCTTGCCGGTAGAGCCATTCCGGGCACTCCGGCTGTGCACAGGTGAACGCATGCGAGTACAGCTCACGAATCGTCGCCAATGTTGGCTTCGGGTGAGCAACTTCCTCCGGATCAGGCATACTCCATCCTGGCCCGTAGCCGAACGCGAACACCACCCTTCACTATGCCCGACGCCAGTTCAGCACGCTTTCATGGGAGGATGGAGCTTCTACGGGCCGGGAGCCTGTCCCGCTTTCCCGGCCACCAGGTTGCGACGAAGATCGTTTCAGAGGAGTTCGTGGGATGCCCGCACCGCATTCGCCGGAGCTTCGGCGTCGAGCGGCATAGGTTTCACGGCGCCATGAGTGATCAGCCAAGCCATCCACCGACCAATGCAGATTCGGTCGCGGCTCTCAATCGCACGATTCCGTTGTCGCTGACCTCGCTCGAGCTCCGGGCTCGAGACGTCGTGAGTCTGGCTGAGACCGGCGACGAAGGGACGGTCGTTCGGTCATTCGCGGCAATGAAGTTTCTCATCGGACAGATCGACCTCGACATGCGGATTCTCATGCGGGCAATGGCCTCGGAGCCCGTTGCCCGCGTGACGAACGAGAAGTTACTCGCGCTGGTGCTTCGAGAGAGCATCACGGGGGTGTTCAAGGCGCTGGGTGAGCTCCAAAGGACGGCGCGTCAGCAGATGGGCTTGTTCTCTGACTTCATCGATCTCGAGTCGCTGACCGCAGCCCAGAAGACCTACAAAGAGGCGGTTCGAGAAGTTTCCGATGATCGGGATTTCATGCAAGACCTCATCGATATCCGTAACGAGGTTGCCGCGCACATGTTCAGCGACGACAACGGAATTGAGTCGGCAGCGGCCTGGGTTGTATCGAGATCGGTCGAACCACAGAACGACGATGCCATCTTCGGAAGCCGGGTCTTCACAGGATCGATGATCGTGCTGCGCGCGCTTCACGCGCTCGATGAGGCGTTGGAACAAGTGCCGACTTTGTGATCGCGTGCTCAGGGCAGGCGGGCGGGTCTATCGCACAGACAGGATCTGGCGACACGGGCAAGAGGCCTGCGGCCGTATCACACTTCCCGTCTCGTAGGTCATCAAGAATCCATCAGAGTCACCCGCCGTGGTCTGCCACCAACCGGCTAAACTCGGACCAAAGCGAATCACCCGATTCCTCCCCAATACAAGGGAACCCAAAACGATCGAAGGCTCTCGAAAAAATCCGTTCTGACCACGGATTTTCCAAGGGGTCGCAGGTTCAAATCCTGTCAGCCCGACAGAGCCCCGATGAAACTTCCTTTCATCGGGGCTCTGTCGCGTCTGGCGACGGGTTCTAGTCCCTCTGTGCTTGGTATGTCGCGGCAATCGCCCAGCTGCCTTGGGAGCGACAATAATCACGCGTGCGCAGAGGCGGTGTTCGCCTGCTGCTCGGCGAGCGGCACTGGCAACGCCGGCCGGGAGTTCGACCGGCCCACGACCCAACCGCTTCCGCGGCTCACGCCCGTGCGGCGTAACCGGCTGGGTCCAGCGGGGATCACACGATGCGGAAAGGGAGAAGAGAAATGACCTCCAGAACGGTGGGCTTCATCGGCCTCGGGATCATGGGCGTTCCGATGGCGACTAACCTCGTCCGGGCCGGATTCGATGTGGTCGTCTGGGCGCGTTCTGCTGATCCCATGAACGAACTGGTTGCGACCGGCGCGCGAGCGGCAGCCGATGTCGCGGGCGTGTTCGATGCCACGAGGACCGTGGTCCTCATGCTGCGCGATGAGGCAGGCGTCAACGCCGTGCTGGCACGTGGCACGGAGCGCTTCTCCCGGCTGGTGGCACATCACACGGTGATTCAGATGGGGACGTTCACGACGGAGTTCTCTCGCACGCTCGCAGCAGAGGTGGCCGCTGCCGGAGGGCAGTACGTCGAGGCGCCTGTCTCCGGGTCTCGCGGCCCTGCCGTCGAGGCGAAACTGGTGGGAATGCTCGCAGGAGAGGCGAGCGCGGTCGCTGAGGCGGAGCCGGTGGTCGCAGCGATGTGCGCGCAGGTCTTCCGGTGCGGAGAGATCCCCGCCGCACTGTCGATGAAGCTGGCAGTGAACACTTTCCTCATCACCATGGTCACAGGGTTGGCGGAGACCTTCCACTTCGCCTCCCGCAGCGGCGTCGATCTTGACGTGCTGCGGGAGGTGTTGGCGGCCGGTCCGATGGCATCGGTGGTTTCCCGCGGAAAGGTGCAGAAACTGACCGACGACGACATGTCGGCTCAGGCGGCGATCGCGGACGTGCTCAAGAACGCACGGTTGGCCGAAGACGCCGCGCACACGGCCGGATCAGCACATCCGTTGATCACCGCCAGCCGAGAGCTGTACGAGGAAGCGGCTGCGGCCGGACGGGGAGACCTCGACATGATCGGAGTGATCACGGCACTGGTCGCCCGAGCAGAGCAAAGCGGTGTTTCCTCGCCCGAGCACCGGGAAGCTCTGCAATGACGATCATCATGCGCCCGGGCCACGGCCCTGCCTCTTCGCCCTCGTCGGGAGCTCTGCTGCCGAGGCGACGCATCACGTCCTGATACAGCCGCCGCCAACAGCGCTCACCCGATACGACCCCCGTCGAAAGCGGGATACGCGATCGTCCGGGTCTGAGGCTTCCCCGACCCACGCGCGTGCGTCCGGACCGAGACCTCGCCCGCCGCGATCGCAAGCCCCTCCGCCGCAAATGTCAGCGACCGCGATTCCCCGGCACCCAACCGTGCAATCCGTTCCACTCCGAAAGGCGTGGTGACCCGGACGTCACTCTCCCGCTCCGCGTCCCCCTGCACACTCACCACAAGCACCGCCCGCCCATCCACACGCTGCGCCTGCACCGACGAGCTCCCGGATGTCTGCACCGGCCCAAGCGTCTCCCCGTCCAAGACAAGCCCGCGGTACAGCCGCAGCGCCCCGTCGAGCGTGAGCTGCACCTGTCCACCACTCACGGCGTGCTCCGTTGTACGGCCGAACGAGTCGGTCTCGGTAACGGTGCCCGATGCCGGCAACGAGACCGAAGGCTTCGTCGGCCACGGGTCCTCCCAGAGCTCCGGCGCGGGGAAGCGCCAGTCCGTCCTCGTGCCGGTCGTGTTCAGCACGTAGCCGTCAGCGCGGTTCCACAGGATCGCGAGGGGGCCGTCGGGCGTGGTGAAGAGCAGGCCGTGAGTCGTGCCGTCGGGCAGATGCACCCAGCGGTCGAACACGGCCTGGTCGAGCGCGCGGGCGGCGGTCGCATACGCCAGCAGCGACGGCTTGGGCCCGAGGTCCCGGTTCACGAGACCGAAGTGGTACTCGACGTCTTCGGGGTCGGCGCCCATCGGGCTGATCGTGTACGAGTCGAAGAACTGGTACCAGCACACCGCCCTCACACCCTCCGCCTTCGCGAGTGCGAGGGTGAGCAGCACGTTCTCGGCGGCGTGCCGATACGTGTCGTTCCACCAGGCGTTCGGTCGCGTGCACGCGTACGCCTCCGTCAGCCAGATTTCCTTCTCCCCGTACTCCGCCATGAGCTCCTTCAGCTGCCGCAGCCCGCCGAGGAAGTTCCAGTACGTCCCCGTCGCGCCGGGGCTCCACTCGCCGCCGTCACCAGAAGGGATGAAGTCGGGCGCGAAGTTGCCGCGACCGGGATGGAAGGCGATACCGTCGACCAGGTCCCAGCCGCCAGCGGCGTGGAAAGCCTCGATCCACGGGCGATCCATGCCGGCGAGCCCGTTGTTCATGAGCTGGAACGTGCCGCCCTGAGCAGCACGCGCGGCGTGCACCGGCTTGAGGATCCGCTCCACGTAGCCGGGAGCGGCGTCGCCGGTGTTGAAGGGGCGATTGAGCTCGTTGCCGATCTCGAACCAGGACGCGCCCGCGGCGGTCGCCGTGGTGCAGCTCGACGATGCCCAGGACACCAAGGCCGCATCGGACGCTGTGACATCGGGCTGCAGTTCCAGGTTGTGGTTCATGCCCCGCGCGTCGTAGGCCGACGGGGGCAGCCCCGGTCCGCCGTCGTACGCGATGCGGACCCACTGGATTCCGATCTTCTGCCAGAGATCGAGCGTGGCCTGCTCGCCGGCGTTCAGAAGCCACGGGTAGTTCGCGATCCCAAACATGCTCGCCGACCCGGCCGTGTACGTGTGCGGGGCGAGCGCCGCCATCGTGGTGCGGGCGAACGCTGCGTCTCCGGAAGCCGCCGTCGCCGTGGCCTCGACCAGCATCATGCCCTGGGCATCCAGCGGGACGGTGATCGTCGTGTCGGCTGTCGACAGCGCGGGGATCGTGAGCGGCGTCGTCCCCGAGGCGACCATCGCGCCCTGATCACTGCGCGCCCACCAGCTCACCGTGTAGGTCTCGGTGGCGGTGCCGGCGTTCGTGACGGTGACCGATGCCGTGGCATCTCCCGCCGCATCCCACACGTTGTACGGGCGCGCGGTGGAAAGCTCCACCGCGATGCCGTCTCCGCGTCCGATGGCGGCGCCCGAAGCCGGGCGAGCTTCGGTCAGCACCAGGCTCGCCCGGGTCACCGCCGTCGTCGGATCGACCTGGGTGCCGGGAGCATGCACCCAGGTGGCCGTCGTCCATGCCTTGCGCGAGGAATCGAGCAGCAGGAGCCCGTGCCCCGATGCCCAGGACGAGCGATACACGACCCCGGTCGGGACCTCGTACGGGATGCCGTTCGTCGCGTCGCGCTGCCACTCCGACGTCGGGATGTACTCGTCGGGGGAGACCGGGGCGTTCACCGCGCGGCTGAACATGAAGCCGGCGGGGTTCAGGGTGCTCGATCCCGAAACGGTCCACTCCAGATGCACCTGCGCGGTCTGGACAGTGATGAGCGCCCTCACCACGACGCCGCCGGCAGTTGCGGGCATCGTGTAGTCCATGCGGATCGCGGATTCGCCGTTCGAGGTGACAAGCGACGGCGTGCCTCCGGTGGAGGTCTGGATGCCGTAGACGGTGTCCTTCGTCTGGAACCGGGAGCCGGCCATCAGCAGGGCGCCCGTGCCGGAGTACACGGCGATGCGCCCGCCGACGGACGCGACCACGCGGATCCCGTCGGCGGTGAGCGTCACGTCGCCGGTGGCGGCAGTAGCGGTGACAACGCTCGGGGGAAGCACCACCAGGGCGCCCGCGACGAGAGCGGCGCCGAGGAAGTGACGACGGGACAGGGTGAGGTGCAGAGGATCAGGGGACATCATCGTCCTTCCATGATGATAGGGATTATCAGAGCACTATGCCTCGACTCACCATTCCGGTGCAAGAGCTTGACAAGCATTCGATCCGGTCTGTTATGGTCGTGTTCGGATTTCTGATAATCCGAACTATCAGGAGAGGCCGATGACGACGAACAAGAACGGGCGAGTCACGCAGCGAGAGATCGCGAAGATCGCCGGAGTGAGCCAGGCGACGGTGTCGATGGTGCTGAACGACAAGGACTACTCCAACGTCCGCATACCCGAGGCGACCCGACAGCGCGTGCTGCGGGCGATCGAGCAGACCACGTACGTCGCCGACCCCGCCGCGCGTCGCCTTGCCGGACTCGACAACAAGATCCTCGGGATCTTCACGTACGAGCCGGCACTGTCCGCCGAGAGCATGGACTTCTACGGACCTCTGCTCAACGGCATCGAGCGCGCCGCCGAGCGCCTGAGCTGCGACCTGCTGTTCTTCACGGCGTCGCCGCTGGTCGACGGCTCGCGCAGCCTCTTCCACAAGAACACCCGCTTCCGGCTCGCCGACGGATGCCTGCTGCTCGGACAGCAGATGAACAGCGCGGAGCTCGCCCGCCTGGTCGCCGAGGACTTCCCGTTTGTGGCCGTCGGTCGCCGGGACGAACCGGACGTGCCGTACGTCGGAATCGACTACCTCTCCCTCACCGGCCGGATCATCCGCCGCCTGGACGAGCTCGGACACGAGCGCGCGGCCTACCTGCACCACGGCACGATCGCCCCCGCGGCCGCGGACCGTCGATCGGGGATCGCCCAGGCCGCCTCCGGTCTGCGCATCGCCGTGACCTCGATCGACGTCACCGGACTCGACCGCGAAGCCATCGCCCGCCGCGTGCTCGACGCCGACGTCACCGCGGTGATCGCGGAGGACTCGTTCCTCGCCGAGGGCGCTGCCGCCGCGCTCCGCGATGCCGCGCCGGATGCCGACCTCAGCTACGTCGCGCTTGCCGACGTCGCGGGCCACGCGATCGACGGCGCACCGCTCAGCGGCTTCGACCTGCGCCGCGAGGCCGTGGCGTCGCGCGCGCTGTCTCTGTTGCAGGACATCGTGCTCGCCGAGCCGGACGAGCATGCCGCCCTCCAGAAGCAGGTTCTCCTCTCGGGCGAGATCGTCGAAGGCGCAACTCTCCGCGAGGTGCGCCGGTGACGCGCCTGGAGACCGACGTCCTCATCGTCGGGGGAGGGCTCGGCGGTGTGGCCGCGGCGCTTGCCGCTCTGCGTCGCGGGATTCGCGTCGTGCTCACCGAGCAGTACGCGTGGCTCGGCGGACAGCTGACCTCGCAGATCGTCCCGCCCGACGAGTCGTACTGGGTGGAGCAGTTCGGGATCACGGCGTCGTACCGCTCACTGCGCGACGGCATCCGCGACTACTACCGGGAGAACTATCCCCTCACGGATCGAGCCCGCGCGACCCGCGAGCTCAACCCCGGTCTCGGCCGAGTCAGCAGGCTGTGTCATGAGCCGCGCGTCGCGGTCGCTGTGATCGACGCCATGCTGGCGCCGCACCGAGCGAGCGGACGGCTCATCGTGCTGCAGCCGGCCGTTCCGGTCGCAGCTTCCGTCGATGGCGATGTCGTCACCTCGGTCACGGTCGACCACGGCGGGGTGCTGACGGAGATCACAGCGTCCTTCGTCCTGGACGCCACCGAGACCGGCGACCTGCTGCCGCTCACCGGCACCGAGTACGTGGTCGGCGCAGAGTCCCGTGCCGACACCGGCGAGCCGAGCGCCGCCGAGACCGCCGACCCGCGGAACGTGCAGGCCATCACCTGGTGCTTCGCCTTTGACCACGAGGAGGGCGCCGACCACACGATCGCCCGCCCTGCCGGGTACGACCACTTCCGCGCGATGCAGCCGGAGTTCTGGGGCGCACCGCTGTTGTCGTTCACGGCACCGGATCCGCGCACCCTTGAGCCCGTGACCCGCACCATGCGCGTGAACCCGCCGCTCAAGGGACACGAAGCCGCAGATCAGCGCACGGACGCGGGGGACCGCGACCTGTGGGAGTTCCGTCGCATCCTTGCCCGCGAGAACTTCCGCGAGGGCTTCCTCGACAGCGATGTCGTGATCGCGAACTGGCCGATGCTCGACTACCTCGACGGGTCGATCATCGACAGCGACGACGCAGAAACGCACCTCGCCGGAGCGAAGGAGCTCGCCCGGTCCTATGTGTACTGGCTGCAGACCGAGGCTCCGCGCCCTGACGGAGGCACCGGGTTCCCCGGACTCCGGCTGCGACCGGACATCGCGGGGACGGCGGACGGCTTCGCCCAGGCGCCGTACATCCGCGAGTCCCGCCGCATCGTCGCGCGGCGGACGATCGTGGAGCAGGACATCTCGGTGCGCCTGCGCGGACACGGCGGACCCGCCACGTTCGCGGACACGGTGGGCGTCGGCATGTACCGCATCGACATCCACCCCTCCACCGGCGGTGACAACTACATCGACGTCGAATGCGCGCCGTTCGAGATCCCCCTCGGCGCGCTGATCCCGGTGCGGATGCGCAACCTGCTCCCCGCCGCGAAGAACATCGGCACCACCCACATCACGAACGGCGCCTACCGGCTGCATCCCGTGGAGTGGAACATCGGCGAATCCGCCGGCGAGCTCGCGGCGTTCTGTGCCGAGCGCGGGCTCGAACCCCGCGACGTTGCGGGCGACGAGCAGCTCGTCGCCGCATTCCAATCCCGTCTCACCGAGGCGGGTATCGAGATCCACTGGCCCGAGATCATCGGCTACTAGAGAAGAGATAGAGCATGACATCAGCAAAGAAGCTGGGTGCGGCGGCCGCGGTCGCCGCACTGGGCCTGACGCTGGCGGGGTGCGCCGCAGCATCCGCCCCTGAGCCCGCGGCGACCACGGCCGCGCCGGGAAGCGTAGACCTGCGCATGTCGGTATGGACCTCGAACGAGGACCAGCTCGCGCTGTTCACCGCGATCGCCGACGCGTACAAGGCCGACCACCCGGAGATCGGGACCATCACCTACGAATCCCTGCCCTTCGCCGACTACAACACCACGCTCACCACTCAGATCGCCGGCGGCAACGCGCCCGATCTGGCGTGGATGGGTGATCTGTCTCGCGACCTCATCGCTGCCGACGCGCTGGTCCCGCTCACGGATCCGCTCCAGGCCACGAAGGGCTGGGGCTACGACGATCTGCTCGACAGCGTCACGGCCGAGTTCAGCGCGGACGGCGAACTGTATGCGTATCCGTTCTCCAACTCCCCGTTCGCGCTCTACGTCAACAAGAACCTCCTCACCCAGGCAGGAGTCGCGCTCGACGGCGACGTGACGTGGGAGAAGATCGGCGAACTCGGCGCCGCCGTGCACCAGACCACGGGCAAGGCAGGCTTCGTGGTCCGCGACTTCGACTACGCCAACTGGGGCCAGCTCGCCACGGTGTGGACCGGCTGGGGAGCCTCGGCCTGGAGCGAGGACGGCAAGACCTGCACCCTCGACAGTCCCGAGATGGTCGACGCGTTCACCTTCCTGCATGACGCGGCCTTCGTGAATCAGTCGATGCCCGGACCGGGAACCACCGCCGACTTCTTCGCCGGAGACGCGGCGTTCACCGTGGCCCAGGTGTCGCGGGCCGCGCTGCTCGATGGATCGTTCGAGTACGACGTCATCCCGCTTCCGGAGGGCCCGAAGGGACACTATTCGGTGATCGGGCAGGCCGGAGTGGGCGTGCTCGCGTCCGGCTCGCACGTGCAGGAGGCGACCGACTTCCTCGCGTTCCTCACGAACCCGGAGAACGCCGAGAAGCTCGCCCAGTACTTCCCGCCGCCCCGCGAGTCGCTCCTCACGGGTGACAAGCTCGCCGAGAACAACCCCAAGCTCACCGCCGACCAGCTGCAGACCGTGGTGGTCGACCAGCTTCCGGACGCGGTCACCCTTCCGAACCACACGGGTCCGGCGGAGATCAAGGCCGCGGGCAAGACCGCGCTGGATGCGATGTGGACGGCGGATGCCGACGTGAAGTCCGTGCTCGCCGCGGCCTGCGACGCCATCACCCCGCTGCTGTCGAAGTGACTGCCGTCGACACTGCGATCGAGGTCGGGGGCGCTCCGGCGCCCCCGGTCCCTCGTCGCGCGTTCTGGACGATGCGGCGACGGGACGAGCTTACGGGCTACCTGTTCATCGCGCCCCAGCTGATCGGCGTGGTCCTGTTCGTGCTCGTGCCCGTGGGCCTCGGGATCTGGTACAGCCTGAACGAGTGGAACATCTTCCGCGGTGAGCTCACGTTCGTCGGAGGCGACAACTACGCCGCCCTCCTCGGCGACCCGCAGCTCCCGGCCGTGCTCGGAGCGACCGCGATCTTCTCGCTCGGGATCGTCGTGCTGAACCTCGCGCTTGGCCTCGGCCTCGCCGTGCTTCTGAACCGGCGCTTCCGTGGCGTGACCTTCTTCCGCACGGTTTTCTTCTCGCCGGTCGTGGTGTCGGTGGTCGCGTGGACGCTCGTGTGGGGATTCCTCCTGCAGGACAACGGCGGCATCAACGCCCTGCTCGGTGTCTTCGGCATCGACGGACCCAACTGGCTGCTCTCCGGCGACACCGCGATGGCCTCCGTCATCGTGACGCAGGTCATCCGCAGCGTCGGCGTGAACATGGTGCTCTTCCTCGCCGCGCTGCAGGGTGTGCCGTCTGAGCTGTACGAGGCGGCGCGCATCGACGGTGCGGGGTCTGGGCGGATCTTCTTCCGCATCACGCTGCCGCTGATCTCGCCGACGCTGATGCTCACCGCCGTCATCACGATCGTCGGCGCGCTGCAGGCGTTCGCCAACGTCGCCGTGCTCACGGGCGGCGGGCCCGGGCTGTCCACCACGGTCCTCGTCTACTACGTGTTCCAGCAGGCGTTCGAGTTCAACGACATCGGCTACGGCTCGACCCTGGCCCTCATGCTGCTGACCTTCGTGATGCTGCTGACCCTGCTGCAGTGGCAGCTGCGCCGGAAGTGGGTGTTCTATGAAGACTGAGAGCCGGCGCGTGCCGAGGAACCGCGGCATCCGTCAGGTGATCCTGATCGCCGCGCTGCTGGTCCTCGCCGTGCCGTTCGCCGTGCCGACGATCTGGATGATCACGTCGTCGTTCAAGCCGCTCGCCGAGATCTTCCGGTCGCCACCCGCGCTCTTAGCGGAGAATCCGACGATCGCCGCGTACGTCGAGGCGTTCACCTTCCAGCCGTTCGCGCGGCAGTACTTCAACAGCGTGTACATCGCGGTGGTCGTGACGGTGATCGTGATGGTCGTGTCGAGCCTCGCCGGCTATGCGTTCGCCCGCATCCGCTTCCGCGGCGCGAACCTGCTGTTCCTGGTCGTGCTGGTCGGGCTGCTGGTGCCGGGGGAGGTGACGATCGTGCCGCTGTTCCAGATGTTCAAGCAGTGGGGGATGATCAACACCCACTGGCCGCTGATCCTGGTGACCGCGCTCGCGGCCCCGTGCGTGCTTGCGACCTTCATCATGCGGCAGTTCTTCCTCTCCTTGCCCGTGGAGCTGGAGGAGGCCGCGCGCATCGATGGCCTCGGTCGTCCGGCGATCTGGTGGCGCATCTGCATCCCGCTGTCCAAGCCCGCGCTGTCCGCGGTCGCGATCCTGACATTCCTGGCGTCCTGGAACCTCTACCTCGAGCCGACCGTGTACCTCACATCGCCCGAGCTGTTCACGCTGCCCCAGTCGCTGACGCGGTTCACCGACGCCTACGGCGGGCAGATGTGGAACACGCAGCTCGCCGCCGCCAGCATGACGGTGGTGCCGATGCTGATCGTGTTCATCGTGGCGCAGCGTCAGTTCGTGGAGGGGCTCGCGCACTCCGGGCTCAAGGGCTGAGTGGTCGTGGCGAGGGTGCCCCCGATGCCGGTGAGCACGAGGGCACCCTCGCCATGCTGCGGCCAGATCACACAGAATGACCGTGCAGCGTGTTCCTATCCTCGCTCTGCGTTCAACGGCTGGCAGGGCTGACGGGAATCAGCGTGGCGATTGGTGCGGCACCGGGGGCACGTCCCGCGAGGTACTTCGCGTGCAGTTGACCGCAGGCCGCGTCGATGCCGGAGCCGAGTTGGCGCCGCCTTGTCGCATGGATGCCGCGCGCGGTCAATCCGTGCACGAACTCGTCCACGCGGTTCGACGACGGGGCCCGATACTCGGGAGCGGCTCCAGCTGCTTCGTTGTATCGGATGACGCTGACGTGGAACAGCTCCGGGCGGGAGCGTTCGCGGACCAGCTCGGCTAGCGCCGCGAGGTGATCGTCGCCGTCGTTGACACCGGCGATGAGCAGGTACGCGAGGTACACCTTCCGGCGGCTCACCGCGGTGTGGCGGTCCAGGATGTCGAGATTCCGCGCGAGCGGGAACCGCTCCTCGAGAGGGATGATCTGCCTGCGCTGAGTGGAGAACGGCGAATGCACCGAAAGCGTGATGGTCACCTGTGGGTGCTGGTTCACGAGGCGTTCGAGGCTCGGCGCGAATCCGACCGTGGACACCGTGACGCGGCGCGCCGACATGCCGGCGTACTCTCGGTCGGTCAGCAGAGTCAGCGCATCGAACACGTGCGGGTTGGCGAGCGCCTCGCCCATGCCCATGAAGGCCACGCTCGCGGGCCGCGCCAGTCCGGCGCGGGTCCACCGCGGGTGCATCACCTGCGCGACGATCTCGTCCGCGCTGAGATTGCGGATCAGCCCGACCGCTCCGGTCGCGCAGAACGTGCATCCCAGCCCGCACCCCGCCTGCGACGACACGCACATCGAGTCCCAGCCGGCCCGGTAGTGCGAGACGACGGTCTCGATGCGCGCGCCGCTGTCCGAGGAGAACAGCACCTTCTCCACGTGTTCATCGCGTTGGACTTCCAGCGCCGTGAGCGGGTGCAGTCGCGGGCCGAACTGCTCCGCGAGTTGGTCGCGCAGGCGCTTCGGAAGGGCGTCGACCTCGGCGAACGTCTCGGCCGTTGACGCCTGCCATGCCGTGATGAGCTGGTGGAAGCGGAAGGCCGGCTCGCCGGCATGCGACAGGTGATCCCGGATGCGCATCCATCGGCTTCTCGTGGTGAGTGCGGTGCTCATCTCTCGCCGCCAGACGGGGGCAAGACTTCACGGCCGCGATAGAAGCCGCAATTCGGGCAGGCGTGGTGGGAAGGAACAGGTTTCCGGCAGGTGGGATTCGAGCAGGTGGTCAGCGCCGGTGCTGAGATCTTTCCGTGTGCGCGGCGATGACGGGTACGGGAACGGGACGTGCGGTGTTGCATGGCGGTGCCTTTCGTCAGCAGGTTGCAGACGCCAGCGGAGCTGGCAGAACAACCGACGACGGAACTGTGCCGATACTGCGAGAGGTCATGCCGGTGGCTGCGCAAGACGGCTTCGACGACGCAGAGTCAGTGCCCTGTGCCGAGAAAAAGACGGATGCGCATGGAAAGGCGGGACCGCGCGTTCGCGCTCGTGCACTCGGAACCGAAGTCGGTGCGATGCGAACGTGCCGGTGAGGGCCGCACGAGTGTCAACATCCCGAACGGGACGGACGCAAGCGGATGTGTGGAAAACGATCGTTCACTGGCGGGAGCCCAGCGCCCACGAGTGAAAGCCACCGGCAGTTCGGTGGCTAGGCTCTGTCTACCTCAATCAAACCCATGCGGAAATCGTATCAGCCCGCACGACCGCCCGGTGCGACGCGTGCAGGGGAGTGGGTGCTCGGCGCGCGCGGCGCTCGCCATTGCGGCGATGCCGGCACCCGTGCCTCCAGGGCTTGGTGCCGGCATCGTGCCGTACAGCGCTTCAGGTGCGTCTGCGCGCCGCAACCATGAGCGCCGTCACCACCCCGATGAGCGTGAGGGCGGCGATACCGAGCGTGAGCCAGCGCGCGGAGGCCACCTCGCTGGTACCACCCAGTGCGAGCAGGTTACCCGCGAGCGCGGAGGTGAGAGTGAACGCGATCAGCTGGGTGGTGCTGACCGCTGCAGCGGCCTTCGCGCCTTCTGCATCGTCGGAGGTGCTGCTCATCGCCGCCACCGAAAGGTGGGGGAACGCGAGCCCGATTCCCACCCCGGAAACGAGAAGGGCGGCGGCCCACAGCACCACGATCGGAAGGGAGGCGTCGGTGGCCAGGAGGAGCCCATATGTCGCCAACCCCGCCGTCAGAAGAATCGCGCCACACGGGACGAGGATGCGCGCGCCACGAGCTGAGGCGTTTGCGCTGAACAACTGCGACGCGACCCAGCCGAACGAGAGGACGGCACCGAGAAGTCCCGCCAGAAGGGGAGACATGTGCGCGAGCTGTTGTCCGAAGAGCGGGATGAAGTTCTCGGTCATCACTCCGGCGCAGAGCGCGGCGACGGTCAGATATATCCACTTCAGCCCGTTGCCTCGTTGATAGGTGAGCCTCGGGAGCACTCCGTTCGCGTCGCGCGCATCGAGAACAAGAAACGCGACGAGCAGCACCAGGCCGGCACCGATCATGATGGGTGCGGCGATTCCGGTGACGGTGGAGCTGAGGCTGAGGGCTGCGGCCGTCAGCGCGAGCGCGAGGATCGATGGAATCGGTGCCCGATGGTGCTGTCCAGGCTCTGGCTTTCGCTTGGGCAGCGCCCGCAGGGTCACGAGGGCAAGGATGACGGCCAACCCGGCAAGCACACCGAATGCCGGGCGCCATGCCTGCGCCTCGGCGAAGAGTCCGCCGAGCACCGGCCCGAGCAGGGTTCCGACGCCGAACATGCCAGAGACGAGCCCGGTGCCGCGTGTCCAGAGGTGTGGGGGGAGCACTCCGCGGATGACGGCGTAGCCGAGCCCCGTCAGCAGCCCCGCCCCGAAGCCCTGTACGGCCCTTCCCGCGATGAAGACCTCCATCGACGGGCTGGCCGCGCCGAGGGCGGTTCCGGCTGCGAACAGGAGGTAAGCGGTGATGTACGAACGGGACGGGCCCTGAACGGCGAGCATCCGGCTGACGCACATCGTCGCGGTCACCGCCGTGATGAGGTATCCCGTGGCAGCCCACGCGAAATACTGCTGCCCGCCGAGCTCGCCGATCACCGTCGGCATGAGCGCCGCGGTGAAGTAGAGGTTCATGGCGTAGAGGCCGACGCCGCTGGCCATCACGATCAGCGCGGACAGGTACTTCGCCGAGAGGAGAGCCGACCAGCCGGCATCGGGCGGACTCTGCGGTGCAGGACTGTCAGGGAGTGGCGACGCGGGCGTGACCGGACCGGTGTTCGGTGGGGGAGAGATCATGGTGGTACCTTAAAACTTAAAGTGAACTTCAAGTCAAGGAGGCGCTGTGGCCTACGCTCCAACCGACCTGCTCACGGTGGGGGAGGTGGCAAGGCGCGCCGGCATTGCCACCAGCGCCGTGCGCTTCTACGAAGATCAAGGCCTGATCTCATCCATCCGTACATCCGGGAACCAGCGTCGCTACCCGCGCTATGTGCTGCGGCGAATCGGGGTGATCAGCGCTGCTCGACGCTTCGGCATTCCGCTGTCAGAGCTCGCGGAGGTCTTCGCAGCGCTGCCAGACAACCGAATGCCAGGGAAGGGTGATTGGCGCAAGATCTCGCAACGGTGGCACGAACGGCTGGCACGGCGTCGACGTGAACTCGAGCGACTCGAGGAGGAACTCGTGGGGTGTATCGGGTGCGGCTGCTTGTCCTTGAACACCTGTCGCATCCTCAACCCGGAGGACCGGCTCGCGTCCGACGGACCCGGCCCGCGCAGGCTCGAGGCCGACTGGGGATCCAGTGTGGAATGAACCGGAGAACCCCTTCGATCCCGCGACCCTTGCCCGATGGGTGGAAGATGGCACGCCCTTCGCGCGAGCGGTCGAAGTGCAGCGCTCGGGGAGGGCGTTCGACTGACGCAGGGCTCGAGGGGCGGCGCGCGAATCACCGCAGGACGGTGATCTCCGACATGCTCACGGAAGGCCAGCGTGCGAGTGTGCCCAGCACCCGCTGCCGTGACGCCTCGATGTGCGTGCGTAGGAACTCCACGCACCGCTGCGCATCCCGAGCTTCCACAAACCGCACCACGGATGTTGGACTGGCTGGACGGCCAGACCCGCGACTTCTCCTCGCTGCGCTACCTCGCCCACGGCGCGGCTCCCATGTCGGTCGAGAAGCTCAAGCGGGCGATCGAGGTCTTCGGGCCGGTGCTCATGGGAGGCTACGGACAGACGGAGGCCTTTGCCGCGATCTCGTTCGCGATGCCGGAGGATCGGTTCCAGAACGGGCGGCTGGCCCCCGACGAACGCCTGAACAGCTGCGGACGACCGAGCCCCCTGATCTCGGTCGAGATTCGTGATGATCACGACCAACCCGTGGGAATTGGCGTCACCGGCGAGATCTGCGTGCGTGGGGACGTCGTCATGCGGGGGTACTACAACGACCCGCAGAAGACGGCGGAGACCATCGTGGACGGCTGGCTGCACACAGGCGATATCGGCTTCCTCGACGCCGAAGGCTACCTTTCCGTCACGGATCGCAAGAAGGATCTGATCATCACGGGCGGATACAACGTGTACCCGAGCGAGGTGGAGCAGGTCCTCTGGAGCCACCCCGCCGTGAGCGACTGCGCGGTGATCGGCGTTCCGCACGAGGACTGGGGTGAGATGGTCATCGCCGTCGTCGAGCTGTCGCCGGGGCAGCGGGTATCGGCGGACGAGCTGATGGCATGGGCGAAAGAGCGGTTGGGGAGCGTGCGCACGCCGAAGCGGATCGACTTCGTGACGCAGCTTCCGCGCAGCGGCACCGGGAAGGTGCTGAAGCGCGTGGTGCGCGATCAGTACTGGGCGGACAGCGGGCGGCGGATCTAGGACGGCCGGCCGGGGCCATCACTCATCAGGTGCAGACGTCCGTCGCGCTGTCCGATGAACGCCTGCCGTGTCGCGGTGAGCGAGGCGAGGGTCCACACATCACGAACCACTCGCCCCGCTCGGCTGTTCTCACTCAGCTCGCCGGCGCATCGCCGGCTGCGCCTGAAGGATCCTGCGACGAATCTTGTGGAGAACGGGCATCAGCCCGTAGATCACGATCGGGACCGCGATCGTGACAACGATGAGCGTGCGAGGGATCACGTGCACGGGCGCGAGGAGCGGACCGAGGAAGACGTTGATGAGCACCAGGGTGGGGGCAACGGCGAGCCAGATCATGACGGCCAGCTGGTGCTGGGTGGGCGGCCGTGGTGGAGCGGACGGTGTGTTGACGGTCATGGGCGGCCTGTCATGGTGTGTGGGGTGTGAGAGGAATCGAGGGCTGCGCGAAGGTCATCGTCCGTGAGCTCGGCATTCACGTCCATCGCGACGGCGTTCGCATGTCCAGCCGCCGTGATGACCTGGGCGCGCGGATCGACGAGGTTGCCCGTCACCCAGAGCCCCGGAATCGACGTGCGACCGCTGGAGTCGATGTGGGCGAACCCGCCGGCAGCGAGCGTGGCACCCAGCTCGACGGCGAGCTCCGTACGAGGCCGGGCAACGGGCCGGATGAAGACGGCATCGACGTCGAGGGATTGCGTGCCGTCAAGCTGAACACCGTCGAGCTGGTCGCCCGCGGTCAGGAGAGCTGTGATCGTACCTTCACGAATCCCGATCCTCCGGGCCGCGAGCGTGCGCCGGTCGTCCTCCGTAAGCGGCACTCCGTTGGTGAGATATGTGACATCGGCACTCCATTGACGGATGAGGACGGCCTGGGTGACGGCTCCGGGCAGGCCCCCGAAGATCGCCAGTCGGCGATCACGGACCTCGTAACCGTGGCAGTAGGGACAGTGCAGCAGGGTTCTTCCCCACGCCTCGCGGACGCCGGGGATGGAGGGGAGGTTGTCCTCAACGCCCGTGGCGAGGATGATCCGGCGCGCTGCGACCTCATCTCCCGCATCAGTGGTCACGACAAATCGGCCGTCGCTGGTCCTCCGCGCGTGCGTGGCGGTGTGCGCAGAGAACTCGACTCCGTATGCGGCGGCTTCCTTTCGCCCTGCGAGCAGAAGCTCTGATGGCGAGAATCCGTCGCGGCTGAGGAATCCGTGCATGTGGGTTGCCGGAGCGTTGCGCGGCGCACCCGCGTCGAGCACGATGACTGATCGTCGCGATCGTCCAAGAATGAGCGCCGCGCTGAGTCCGGCGGCACCGCCGCCGACGATGACGACATCACACTGGTCTTGTTTCATGTGTCTCACGATGCCAAGGCCGGAAATAGAAACGCAAACATGCTTGCAGTAATCGCAAATGACTGGTGTACTCACCCTCGTGGACGCGAATCAAGAATTGACCGCAGCGCTGGAGGGCATCGGGCCGCGACTGCAGCAGATCCGTGCCCGGCGAGGGCTGACACTCGCTGAGGTTGGCGAGATGGCGGGGACGTCGGCGAGCACCATCTCACGATTGGAGAGTGGGCAGCGACGAGCAAGCCTGGAGCTGCTGTTTCCCCTGGCGCGGGCGTATGGGCTCAGCCTGGACGAGCTCGTCGGTGCGCCGGAGTTCGGAGACCCGCGCGTGCAACTACGACCGCGGACACGAAACGGCCGCGTTGTCATTCCGCTCACTCGCAATCCCGGCGGCGTTCAAGCCTGGAAAGTCGTGCTGCCCGTTGAGGCCGCACCAGGGACTCTGCGCACCCACGACGGCTCGGAGTGGATGTATGTGCTCACGGGCAGGGTGCGTCTGATCGTGGGCGGGCGGGACCTCGTGCTCGGGGCGGGCGAGGTCGCGGAGTTCGACACGCGGGTGCCGCACTGGTTCGGCAGCATCGGTCCGGAGGCTGCCGAGATCCTCAGCCTCTTCGACCGAAACGGGACCCGCGTTCACATCGCGGAGGACGCCGCCGAGGGTGAGGACTGAGGAGCGCGGAGGCTCAGGAACCGACGGCACCGGGCTGAGCCAGATCGAAATGCTCCGCGAGTGCGTCCCGCCCGGCCGGTGTGACGCGGATCGCACGGGACGATGCGTCGCCGCTGACCCAGCCGTTCTCCCGAAACGCCCGCAGGAGGACAGCGCCAAGCACGCCGGCGAGGTGATCACGGCGCTCCGTCCAATCGAGGCACAACAGCACCTGCGGACGTCGAGTTTTGGCCCACGAATCGGACTCGATGCCCAGCCGCGCGCACGCTGCCTCCCCGCGCTCTGTCAGACGGGGGGAGGCCGTCACATCGACATAGCCGCGATCAACGAAGGTCTTGCAGAGGCTGACGCCCAAGCTTCCGGCGAGGTGGTCGTAGCAGGTGCGTGCCGCACGAAGACGCTGATCCTTCTCAACCTCCCGCAGCGAAGACGACGGTGCCGCCATCGGGGTGGCGGACGCGAGCTGTTCGATCAGCGCGGCCGTCTGCGCATCCGCCAGCCGCAGATAGCGGTGCCGGCCCTGGTGGCGTTCCTCCACCAGCCCAGCGGCGACCAGCTGGTGAAGGTGCTCCGTGGCCGTCGATCGGGCGATGCCCGCGGCGACTGCAAGTTCGGTCGCGGTCCACGCGCGCCCGTCCAGCATCCCGAGCAGCATCGTCGCGCGACTCGGGTCGGCGATGACCGCGGCCACTCTCGCCAGCGCCTCTCCGTTGGACCGATCCGTCATGAAACCAGTGTCGCGCGAGAATCGTTCGGTCGCCGCCGAACAGATCGCGGGCGACGATGAAGGCATGCGACACCACCGAACCATCACGCCAACGGTGCTCTACTTCGGCACGCCTGTCGCGGTGGTCTCCACCGTGAATGCGGACGGAACGACGAATCTGGCACCGATCTCGTCCTACTGGGCGCTCGATGACCTCCTCGTGCTCGGCCTCGGCGCGACGGGGCACACCGTGGCGAACCTGCGTGCGCGGCCGGATCTGGTGATCAACCTGCCCGATGACTCGCAGTGGCGGGAGATCGAGATGCTGGGACGAACGACGGGAGCTTCACCCGTACCCGCTGATAAGCCGGCCAACGTGACGCATGTTCGCGACAAGTTCGATGCGGTCGGATGGCAGCCGATCGCCTCGACCACCGGTGCCGCCGCACGGGTATCCGAGCTACCCGTGCACATCGAGGCCCGCGCGACCCACATCCATGACGAGCACGGGGGACTGGCGGTCGTCCACGCGCGATCGACAGCGGTGCACGTCGATGATCCCCTCGCCGTCGCTGATACGTCCCACATCGATCCGAGCCGGTGGCGGCCGTTGATCTACAGCTTCCGCCACTACTACGGCCTGGGGGAGCGGCGCGGGATTGCGCAGCGGGCGGAGGTTCAGCGGTAGTCGGCTGTTTCGATCCCGCAGGGCATAGTGTTCACGCATGACTGATGTCGCACTGATCACCGGAACCTCCTCGGGCATGGGCCTGCACGCCGCCGTGCAACTCGCTCGTCGCGGGCTTCACGTCGTCGCCACGATGCGTGATGTGAGTCGAGCTGCTCCGCTGAAAGATGCCGCAGCTGCCGCGGGAGTGGACGTCGATGTCCGGGCTCTCGACGTCATCGACCACGCGGCCGCGGCCCGCCTCGTCGCCGAGATCGAGGCGGAGTTCGGCGGCATCGAGGTGCTCGTGAATAACGCGGGGCAGGGTCCGTCGGGACGGCTGAGCAGCTGACGATCGAACAGATTCAGGACCAGCTCGACGTCAACTACCTCGCACCGGTGAACCTCACCAAGCTGGTGCTGCCCGGAATGCGTGAGCGCGGGAGCGGCCGGATCCTCACGGTGACCAGCGTGGGCGGCGCGGTGGGTCAGCCGTTCGCCGACGCGTACTGCGGCGCGAAGTTCGCCGTCGAAGGTTTCATGCAGTCGCTCGCGGTGGTCGCCGAGCGGTTCGGCGTTCGGGTGAGCGTGATGGAGCCGGCCGCCGTCGCGAGTGCTTTCGTCGCCAACGCCGTTCGTCCCGAGGGGACGGGACCCTACGCGGACCTGCTCGACGCCTACATCGCCCGAACCGCTGGTGCTTTCGCGAACGCGCAGACACCCGAATCCGCGGGAGCCGCGATCGCCGATGCGGCGCTCGCGGACGAGTATCGCTTCCGGTGGCAGAGTTCGGAGGGTGCCACGGCGTTCGTGGGAGCCTCGCTCGCCGATACCGACGGCAGCAGGGTGCTGGGATTCACGCGTCCGTGGATCGCCGCCGGCTGAGGCGACCCCTTCGCTACATCGTGACGACAAGGTTGCCGACCTTGCGCCCGGTGTCGATGCGCCGGTGAGCCTCGGGCAGCGCGTCGAGGCCGCCGACGACCTCGGTCAGGGGATCGAACTCTCCCTGCGCAACGAGGTCGAGAATCGTTGCGAAGTCCTCGCGACGTTCGGGGATCGGTCCGGCGATGACGCGCCCGCGAGCGGTCGCCGTGTCCCACAGCCCGGCGACCGCGAGGATCACGGGGCCGGTCGGGGCCGCGAGTCGGAGGCCATCCGCGCGACGCAGGTTGCCGACGGCATCGAGTACGACGTCGAAGCGCTGCGGCAGTGCCTCGACGGGCGTCTCGCGGTAGTCGATGGTCTCGGCGGCCCCGAGGCGCCTGAGCAGTTCATGGTTCGGCGTCGTGCTGAGCGCTGTCACGGTGGCCCCGACGCGCGCGGCGAGCTGAATCGCGGCGGTTCCCACCGAACCTGATCCGCCGTTCACCAGCAGTGTCTGACCTTCCCGGATCCGCGCGCGATGGACGAGGAAGCTGAGCGCCGTGCTGCCGCCGAACAGAGCGGCCGCGGCGTCCGAAGTCGTCACCCGTTCCGGGATCGTCGCGGCAGCGGTTGCGCGCACCGCCACATACTCGGCGTGCGCACCCAACCGAGCCCCGGTCAGCCCCGCGACGCGCTGACCGACCGCGAGATCATCGACGCCGTCACCGCGGGATGCGACTTCGCCCGCGAAGACGACACCGGGAACCTTCCGCCGCGGGCCGCGGACGCCGATCGCCAAGCGCGCGGGGAACGCGAACCCGCGCGGGAATCGGCCGGCCCGCAGACGCGCATCGCCGGACGTGACGGCGGCTGCCTCGACACGCACCAGCACCTCGCCCGCCCGAGGTGTCGGTATCGGTGCGGTCGTGACGCGCACGGTTTCCGGTGGTCCGTATCGGTCGACGATCGCTGCCCGCATCTGTCCGTTCATGATTCCCCTTACGCCTGTAAGTTTGCGGAATCAGAGTAACCTTACGAGCGTAAGTTGGACAAGGGGGAACGATGAACGTGCGGGAGCCACTCAGCGAACACCGCATCGTCGAGGCAGCCGCACGCGTTGCTGATCTAGGCGGGGTTGGCGCGATCAGCATGCGCAACGTGGGGCGCGAGCTCGGGGTGGAAGCGATGTCGCTCTACCATCACGTCGCGAGCAAGGAGGCCCTGCTCGATGCGCTGGTCGACTGGGTCTTCGCGCAGATCGAGCTGCCCACGCCCGAGATGTCGTGGCGGACGGGGATGCGTGTGCAAGCTCGCTCTGCCCGGAGAGTGCTCGTCGAGCATTCGTGGGCGTTGACGCTCGTCGAATCACGTTCCCGACCGGGGCCCGCCGTGCTCCGGCATCACGACGCGGTGATCGGATGCCTGCTCAGCGGCGGTTTCTCCCTCGACCTCGTGGCGCAGGCGTTCTCCGTGCTCGACGCCTACGTCTACGGCTTCGCGCTCACGGAGCGCAATCTCCCGTTCGATCCGACCTCGACGGACGGCGCCGTGGACCTCGCGGCGGAGATGCTGCCGGCGCTTGCCGCCTACCCGCACCTCGCCGAACTCGCCGTGCACCTGACCGGAGCGGGGGAGTACTCCTTCTCCGCGCAGTTCGAGGAGGGGCTCGACCTCATCCTTGATCAGCTGGAGATGCGGGCGCGGGAAGCACAGGCGTAGCAGCGTCGGAGGCCGCCGCTACGCTGTTGCCACGTCCGTGGTCGCCCGATGACGCGGACCCGAATGCGAAGGATCGCTATGGCTCGTGACTGGTTGATCCTGGAAGACGCCCAGCGCGATGCTGGGGTGAGCGCGCTGTTTGATCGCATCGTCGCGCAGGTGGACGCGGGCGAGCTGACCCCACGCGACGTCGACACCACGTATCCACGCGGGTTCGTGGCGGACGGGCGGAAGATCCTCGGCTCAGCCCTGATGGACTATGGGCTGCGTCGGCGCGTGGCCAGCGAGTTCGACGCGGCAGAGGCGCGGGACTTCACGGAGCGGATGCGCGGCCTGCTCGGCTGGGATGAGATCAGCTACACCCTGCGCCTGTGGGCCGAATCCCGACTGCGTGACCCCTACTTCGTCAATGAGAGCAGCGAGTGGGACCAGAACTGGGTGCTGCGCACGGATGCGGATCCCACCCTCGTGCCGGCGGAGTTTCTCGTGTTCGCGTGCTACATCGCGATCGGGGAGCTCAAGTACGGGCCGAGCTATGCCCACGTCTCAGCCAACCGGATCTTCGACTGGGTGACCAGTCTGGGATCGGACCTGCCCGCGCGGCTGCGAAAAAGCGGAACAGGAGAGCTGCCGAAGGAGCTCGCCGAGTTCCGTGGCGACGGCGTCTCGGCCAAGGCGAACGACGCGCTCGCGGTGGTGCGGATCGTCGTGAGAGAGGAGTCTGAGCGGGCGTACGCGCAGGCGCTGGACTACCTCACCCGACTCCTCGCCACCAGCGACTTCCCAAGCACCTACGCCATCGAGTTTCGCGGCCCCACGAAGGCGTACCTTCCGATTCCCGGGCTGCCGAAGAAGGGCGTGCACCAGCTTTTCGCAAGTGCCGTGGCGTACCCCGCGCTGCATCCACTGCTCGAGCAGTACGCGCGTGCGGCGATGCAGGAGTACAGCTGGTATCAGAACCTGGACGATGTGAACTGTGCGATGCCCGGGACGTTCGCCGTGTTCGCGCTGGCGTTCGCTGGGGCCCAGCACGCGCCCCTCGTGCTGGATTATCTCGCCCTCGTCGATGGCGAGCACCAGTCGATGCACGGACCTTTCATCGAGGCGTACATCGACGCTCAGGGGTTCACGCCGGAGGCGCTGGCGTACCTGATCGCCGTCGCCGGCAACATCCAGCATCTGCGGCATCGCAAGATCTACCCCGCACTGATCGCCGACCGCGTTTCGCTGGAGACGCTGCTTCACCTCCGCGCGACGCGTGAGGGAACGGCGCCCTCGTCGATTTTGGCGCTGCGCGCCAACCTGATCGGCGACACTCGAGACGACCCCGGTTTCCGCGCAGCGCGGTATGCCATCTGGGGAGCGCGTGCGGAGCAGGAGCGGGGGAAGCGTGTCATCGCTTCCGCACCGGAAGAACTGCGCGCACTGTATGAGGAGATCTTCACCGATGCACGCTGAGCGGTCGTACAGCGAGGAGTTTCGTCGCGCGCTCGTTCGAGAGGCGCTGACCCGCACCCCGACGGGCGGGTTTCCGGAGTTGGAGAGGCGCGAGGGCCTCAAGCCCGGCACACTGTTCGACTGGGTCGAGGAGCTCGGTCCCACCTGGGAGGCGCCGTTCTCGTCGCTGCACTTCTGGATCGGACGAACCGAGCAGACCGAAGGCGAGTTCTGGCGCTACTTCGATCACGCTGAGAGCTACTGGGATCTCGAGGTCGAGGAGGTGGAGGCGGCGGAGCAGGACGTCACCGGCTGCGGCTTCTGCATCGACACGGAGATGAAGTTCCTCTATGACGAGGATCTGCTCCAGGTGATCTGGTTCGACGATCCCGTTCCGGTGCGAACGGCGATCGACGAAAGCACGATCGATTCCGGTGCTGCAACTGACGCGGTGGTGGCGGCATGCGAAGCACGAGGCATCACAACAGCGAACGCCGCATTCGTCTACGCCGATCCGAGCTTCGTGGTCCCCGATGCCGCTCGTCTCTTCAACGGACTGCCGTATCTCGGGAAGTTCGGTGCCAAGAGCGCCGGTTGACGGGCGTCGGGATGTCTGACCCCCTCGGTATCCTTCCCCTACCTGTTCGACCGGTGTGAGGAGCATGATGGCGAAGCGCAAGACCCTGCCGAAGGACTTTGACGACCTGCTCTCGTCGGCCACCATCGCCGAGCTCATCGCCGTGTTCGATAAGACGCTGATCGATGCCCGCGGCGGATACGCGAAGGGAACGGCGATCGGGTTCGTCGACTGTCCGGATGACCTGGTTCGCTGGCTCGTGGAGCACGGGCTCGACGTCGATGCCGCAGACTCGTACGATCGCTCGCCGCTGTGGGAGCGCGCCGCCCTCGGCCGTGACGCCCAGATTCCGCTGCTGCTCTCTCTGGGGGCGGATGTGCATCGTCCCGACCGGTACGGCGACACACCGCTGCACGCGGCGGTGGGCAATCAGCGACTCGCTGCAACGCGCGTCCTGCTCAGCCACGGAGCCGACCCGTATCGCACGAACGAGCGAGGCGCCACGCCTCTCTTGCATGGCCTGCGGCGTACGGCGAACATCGGGATCGGCGCGATGGCGGAAATCGCCCGACTCCTCCTCGACGCCGGGGTGCCGGTCACCGACGAGGAACGGGCACAGGTCACGCGAATCGGCGAGGGCTTCGAGTTCCACCGCGAGGGGTTCAATCGCGACTTCCTGCCGGAGGTCGATGCCGGGCTGACGACGCTGTACGAGCTCTTCGACGTCGAGCCGGTGCCGCGCCGAAACATGCATGACGGCGTCTCACCGATCATCGTGCCCGACGGGCGCTGGCAGGAACAGTACGAGGCGCTGTGGCAGCTCCTGGTGCCATCGTCCGGACCAGCGCAGACGCTGCAGGGAGAACTCGTGCGCATCAGCGGCAAGCTCTCGCGGGAGATCCTGGACAATGGAAGCCCGAACTGGGGGCCGGATTTCCGGCAGATGCTGCAGGCGATCCCCGTCGGTCTCGCGTCAGGTGTGGCGCTGTCCGAGGACGAGATCCACGAGGCGCGTCGGCTGGCTCATGAACTTCGGGGTGGAAACGACGACGGCGACGGCGTGACGCGACTCAGCGAACTCGTCGTGGCGTGGGTGCGGCAGAACCCGACGCCGATCCCGTTGGGGGCCGTCGACTACGACCGGTGAGGGGGCGACCAGCGGGGGACGGTCGTAGCCGGCTCGACGTTGGGAGGCTCGGCCGTTGCCGGTTGGCGCGCGAATGCCGCGGGTGCTTCCCCTGCGGAGGCCGCGATGGTTGCGGCGTGGGTATGGTCCCGCCGGTGGTGTCCACCGAGGGCGACATCCGCCGGCGACGAACTCAGATGGCGGCCGTTGAGTGGATGCGGCCGCCCAGCATGGCTGCCGAACGGGTCACGAAGAAGGCAACGAAGCGAGATGTCTCGCGACTGCTCGACAACGTGAAGGAGCGCCCAACGCCCATCGCTGAGTCGGGGAATCCAGAGCTGAGGCTACCTCGGCCGCGATCACGCCTCACCAGGGATGACAGCGAGGACACCTTCTCGCTGGAGCGTCACGTATCGACGTCGCGGGTGTTCGTGTGTCGGCCCCTACGTCCCCGATCTCACGGACATCTCATCTGTTTCTCACCCAAATCAGTCGAACATAGATTCGAATAATGAGACAATGGAGCATGACCATTTCAGCGGCATTGCCTCGACCGGGGGAGGACATCGTGGGTGCTCTCATGGTTGTTGATGTGTCGGGAATGGTGTCAAAGATGTCGGTACCTCGAGTGGGGTTTGCGGCGGGCGCTGGCACCTCCACTCCGGGCGCAGAGGGTGGGGCTGGTGCGCTGGCCGGGTCCGAGGTGTGTGGCGTGCCCGACGAGGTTGGTGAGCGCGAAGCGGAGTTGGCGGGGTTGTTGGGGCAGGCTCGTCGGTTGCAGCGGGTGACCGCGATGCTCGCGGGGGTGCAGGCGTCGTTGTGGTCGCGTGTGTTGGCGTGGGCGATGGATGAGGGCACGTCGGTGCCGGGGTCTTCGGTGCCGGGGTCTTCGGTGCCGTCCTCTTCGTCGTCGGTGGAGTTGGCGGTGCGTTCGGTGGCGGCGGAGTTCGGTGCCGCGTTGAATTTGAGTGATCAGCAGGTGCAGCGTCAGTTCAATGATGCGTACACGCTAGTGACGTGTTTCCCGGTGACGCATGCTGCGTTGGATGGTGGGTCGATCACGGCCGCGCACGCACGGGTGATCACGCGCGCAGGCGCCGGGATCACGGATGACACGGCTCGGGGCGTGTATGAGGCGGAAGCTGTCGTGCTGGCGCAGTCGACGACGCCGTGGCGGTTGAAGGGCATGCTCGACACGGTCGCCGAGAAGGTGATGCCGGTGTCGATGGATGAGCGTCATCGTGAGGCACGCAAACAACGCTGTATCACGGTGACGGATGAGGGTGACGGGATGTCGAACCTGTCGGTGTTCTTGCCGACGCTGCTCGCACATGGTGCTGTCGATCGCATCATGAGCATGGCCCGCACCATCAAGCACGAACCCGACACCGCCACCACGGACGACGCGAATCCCGCGGGAGCGCACAGCGCGACTAGTACGACCAGGGGGTTTGATCCGTCCGGCGGGTCTGATCCGTCCGGCGGGTCCGATCCGTCCGGCGGGTCCGATCCGTCCGGCGGGTCCGATCCATCCGGCGTGGGCTGGGCGACCAGCGCGACCGGGGCGACCAGCGGGACCCGTATGACTGGTCAGCCCGACGCGACCTACGCGCTCGGCATGATCGACGCGCCGGACGTGACCGGGGCGAGTGGTGTGACCTACGCGGCCGGTGGATCTCGAGGCGGTGGGGATGCGCGGACGTTGTCGCAGATCGCGGTTGATGTGCTGTGTGATCTGCTGCTCGGTGCGGCACCGTCGGCGGTGTCGGACGCGGTCGCCGCGATCCGCGGGCGGGTGCAGGTGACCGTGCCGGTGACCACTCTCGCCGGCGTCACCGATACTGGCGCAATGATCGTGGGTGTCGGTCCGGTGGATGCAGAGAGTGTTCGGATCCTTGCCGCGCACCAGCCCGGCTGGGATCGCCTCATGACCGACGCGGTCACCGGTGATCTCATGGCGGTGGATCGGTACACCCCGTCCGCGGGGATGCGACGTTTCCTCGCCGCACGTGACGAGCACTGCCGCTTCCCCGGATGCCGCCGGCCCGTGCACCAGTGTGACCTTGATCACACGCTGGCGTGGGAAGACGGCGGCGAGACGTGTATCGACAATCTCGCTCACCTGTGTCGTCGTCATCATGTTTTGAAGCACAATTCGGCGTGGACGGTGGAGAATCTCGGCGGTGGGGTCCTGCGCTGGACCAGCCCCCTTGGCTACGAGTACATCGACACCCCACCACGCAACAGCGTGATCTTCACCCCGACAACGCTGGACGACCCCTCGCCAGCACTGGACACGGGTGGGTCCCAGCGCATACCGCCAGACACTTCACCACCCTTCTAGCGCAGAGCGAATCCCTCCCAGAAGGCGGGTTCCGTCCCGTTCGGCGAGGGCAGCGTGAATCGCTCCATGAGATCGTCGCGGCCCTCGAAGCGCCACCCGAGCGCCGAGAAGAAGCCGAAGGCCGCTGCATTGTCGGGATCGACGTAGGCCACCCACTGCCGTGCTGCGGGGTGTCCGGGCCAGCGCAGCGCCGCGGCCAGCGCGCTGCGACCCCATCCCTCGCCCCGCCGAGCGGGATGGATTGCGACGTCGGTGACGCCGTGTTCCGCGCCGGCCGGATCCCACACGCACCCGATCAGCGCAACAGGCGCGTCGGCGGGCACCGCGACGAGCTCGATGCCTCCACGATCGGCCAACACATGGTCTCGCCAGTCGGTATCCACGGGTCCGAGCTCGTCGTTCAGCACCGGATCCTGGAACCACTGCTGGATCCAGTCCCAGTCCGAAGCGACCATCGGGCGGACCGTCACGGCAGGACTCGGCGTCATAGCGACCACCTTACGGACGCGGCCGGACGCGAGACTGGGAGCTCGGCTCGGCGGCCCGTTCTGAGACAGTGGCAAGTGGTCTGCCGCCGATGACCCACGCGGGCCGCGCTACTGCTGTCGCGTTCGTCCCGTCCCTGCGGGCGCCGGCACTCCGCCCCACGCCCACTCCCGGCTTCTCAAGGCGCCGGCGGGTAGTCTGCCACCGATGACCAATACGTTCTGCACGGCCACCGCCACCCGTCTTGTTCCCACCGACGGCTCGTTGCTGGCGGCGCACCTGAGAACCAGGATCATGACTGACACATCGTCCGGCTCGCTGTCGTTTCGCACGGTGTTCGGTGGTCCAAGAATCCCCGGCGCGTTCGTCGAGGAGCTGAAGGGAATGCAGCATGAACTCCGAGCCCTCAGTTGGGACTACACCTACGACATCTTCGTCACGGTCGGCGGCGACCTCACGGTCGTCGACGAGCCCACGCGCCTCGTGCGACCGCGCATCTCGGTGACCAAGCACCTCGCCACCGGCGAGATCCGCATCAACAGCACCGACGTGATGGCATTCCCAGATCCGCGCACGGTGCTTCGCCCGGCCCTGCACAACGGCATGTCCGAGCTCATCGACCGCGCCGCCGCCCGTGACGGATCGTTCGATCCCAGCGGCGACCGAAATCGACTCGCCACCATTGAGAATTGATCGGAAACATGACTCGTCCGGACTTCGTCACGTACGACGGGTTGCCCGCGGCATCCGGCGGGGCACATGCGCTTCGTATGCGTCGACCCGCCGCCGCCTACGAGCGTGTGGACGCGTTCGTCACGCAGTGCACGCTGCCAGAGGGCGACACGTCATTCGTGTTTCGGCTGTGGGCAGGGGGAACTGCAGACCGCACCGCACGGTGGCAGGAATGGGCGACCGCCGTCCTGGGTGGCGTTCGTCGGACCCAGCCCAGCTATCGCGAATGGAACGTCCGTGCGGACGACGTTGTGACCGTCCTTGAGGAACTGGCGACCGCGGACGCGGAAGACGTGACTCGGCATGGCGGATCGCTCGTCGCCCTGTCGCGCAGCACCGCGGTGCGTCTACGGGATCCGGCGACCGGAGAAGCCTACGTCGATGTGGACGCGGCTGCGTCCGGCGGCTTCGCCGCGGACGGTTACGGGAGAGTCCTCGGCGCCTCCGGCGTTCGCGCGACGTTCGGTTCGGCAGCCTCCACGATCTCGCTCTGGCTCAGCTTTCCGGGTGATGAGCGACTGGCATCGGCAGCGGGTCATGTCCAGGCACACGCACCAGTGCGACTGTCGGCGAAACACTGGCGTCGATGGTCACCCACCCGCGGGGACGGTTACCGATCCGCGCGGATCTCCTCACCCCTCGCATAGCCGAGGACCCAAGCCACCGCACGGCAGGCGCGGTGGCGCAGCTCTCGAAAGGACCACCGCATGGGCACCATCAACACCTGCTTCGCCGCCCCCGACGATGCGACCGCGGCAGCGGCAGTGGATGAAGGACCCGTGTCATTCGCGCCCGTGCTGGATGCGGTGGAGGCGACCGTCCAGGGCGGCACCCTTTTCGCTCTCCTCACCGAGCAGAGCTATGAGGAGGCGATCACCGACCGCTCCTGGGCGCGACTGATCACCGAGCCAGATCATGAATCCGCCTGGATCGTCTCGCTGCCTGGGGAGTTCTGGGGCGGCGAGGATCCTGCCGAGCTGCTTGAGATGCTTCGCGAGTGGCGCATGCTGGCCCGGACCGCGCGAGAGCGCGGCGAGAACATGTACTGCCGGATGAGTCTCTGACGCAGCGGGAGTTCCTCGGGTCCGAGTGGCTCGTCTCCTGTGGGGTGGCGGTGGCTGCTGTCCGGTTATGCCGGCGGTCGGTTCCGTGGAGGCGGTGACGGCTCGTTGGCTGGGGGTGTGGCTGGTGTCTCCGCGGGCGTGACGCGCGTCTGGGCGCTCTTCTGCTGTGCGGGTCGGTGGTTGCCGTGCACTCCGGTTGCGCCGGCGGTCAGTTCCGTGGAGGCGGTGACGGCCCGTTGGCTGGGGGTGTGGCTGGTGTCTCCGCGGGCGTGACGCGCGTCTGGGCGCTCTTCTGCTGTGCGGGTCAGTGGTTGCCGTGCAGTCCGGTTACGCCGGCGGTCAGTTCCGTGAAGGCCGTCACGGCCAGCTGGGCCGGTGGTGTTCCCGCCGCGTCGTCCGAGGACCAGGATTCGAGGCTGAGGCGGATCGCGGCCGTGGCAGCGGCGGCGAGCAAGCGAGCCGCGGTGAGATCGTGGCCGGCGGGGGATTCTGACGTGCCGAGCCGCGTGGCGATCACGGATGCGAGGAGCCGCTCGGAGTCCGCGTTCACCCGTTGCCACACCGCCCACAGCGCGGAATCCTGCAGCGTCGAACGCAGCAGTCCGCGAGTGAGCGAGACGGCGGGATCTTTCGTATCCGCCAGGGGCGTCAGAACCTTCTCGATGGTGCGCGCGATCGAGTCTCGGACGTCCGGATCGTCAGCGTCTTCAATGGCGGCCCGCCAGGCCGCAGCCCCGACGCTCAACAGCGGCGCGACGGCATCCTCTTTCGTGGGGAAGTAGCGGTAGTAGGTGCGCGGGGAAACGCCGGCGGCCGCTGCGATCTCCTCCACGGTGACCGTCTTCGCATCTCGCTCGCCGAACAAGCGAGCAGCAGCCTCGGCGATCTCCAGCTG
The DNA here is from genome assembly GCF_050990725.1 of Microbacterium gorillae. Taxonomy (GTDB): domain Bacteria; phylum Actinomycetota; class Actinomycetes; order Actinomycetales; family Microbacteriaceae; genus Microbacterium; species Microbacterium gorillae_A. The sequence goes on along the minus strand of NZ_CP158844.1, from coordinate 2,869,454 downwards.
GGTGGCCAGACGACGCCTCTCGGTCAACGTGGGCGCGGAATCCATGTTCTCAGCCTACGAGGGAACAACGAGTGTAGTGTCACGGTTGGACTATGTGGCACGATCTGCCAAGCTGACACGTCGTGCAGTCTCTCACCGAGCGAAAGGTTGAACATGAACCGCTATGAAGGTCGTCGTGCGCTGGTCACCGGCGGAGGGTCCGGCATTGGACAGGCCACCGTGCTGCGCATGCTGTCCGAGGGAGGCCGCGTCGTCGCGGCCGATGTGTCCGAGGCGGGACTCGCCGACACGGTGGCGAAGGCCGGCGACGCAGCCGAGCGCCTGCACACCGTGGTCGTCAACATCGCCGACGAAGGGTCGGTACAGGCCGCCGTGGCAGATGCTGTCGCATGGCTGGGTGGCCTCGACGCGCTCGTCAACGCGGCCGGCATCCTGCGCTCGTCCCACACGCACGAGACCACCCTGGAGTCGTTCGAGCAGGTGCTGCGCATCAACCTGGTCGGCACGTTCCTGATGATCCGCGAATCGATCCCCGCGCTGCTGGAAGGAAACGGCGCGGCCGTGGTCAACTTCAGTTCCACGTCGGCGATGTTCGCCCACCCGTACATGGCTGCTTACGCCGCGAGCAAGGGTGGCGTGCAGTCGATGACGCACGCTCTGGCCGCCGAGTACGCGAAGCAGGGCATCCGCTTCACCGCCGTGCAGCCGGGCTCGATCTCGTCGGGCATGACGGACGGATCCGGTGCGAGCAAGCAGAGCCAGGGGCCGGGCCTGCCGGACGACGCCGACATGATGCTGTTCATGAAGCTGCAGCCGGCGCTCGGGACCGGATTCGCCGGACCCGAGACCGTGGCCGGCGTGGTCGCGATGCTCGCAAGCGACGACGGAAAGTTCATCACGGGCACCGAGGTGCGTATCGACGGCGGCACGCACTTCTGAGCCGGTCGGGGTGTGCGAGGCGAGATCTCGCACACCCCTCCGCTCATCGTGAGGCGCCGTCGTCGAGCGGGTCGTCGCCGTCATCGACGCCGAGCCCGAGCGCCTCAGCAACGTCCGCGCGGTCCGCCTCCTGCCGTTCGGATCCGGCCGGAGCCTGATCCATCAGGAACGCGCGGTCGTCATTGGGGTCCCCGGAACCGCCGTCCGCCGATTCCTCGTCGTCGGCCTCGCTTCCGTCCGTGGTTGCGCCGTCCAGTGCGTCCGCCATCAGCGGGTCGGTCTCGCCGGCCTCTCCACCAACCGGGAACACGGGGTTCGTCTGATCTTCCATTTCGTCCTCCTGTCGGCTGCGGTGCAGCGTTCAGGTGACCGTATGTGGGTGCCCCGCCACTGGGGACGGGATTGACGGAGCGACTCTGGCGCGCTAGGCGAGCTCAGGCGCTTTCAGCCCACTCGACATCGTGCAACATGTCTCGCAACTGCGACTCCACGCTGCGACCGGTGAGCTGCACCACGCGTCCCTGATCGAAGAGTTCCAGCAGGCGAGGATCGATGTAGCTGGACCGCGCGACCGCGGGGGTGTTGCCGAGAGCGGCCGCCGTTTCACGCACCGCTTCCACGACGGCGTGCTTTCGGGCCCGCTCATCCGGCTGCACTCCGGCGCGGGCCAACGCCGCCGCGGCGAGCACGGTGCCGTGAATGGTCCGAAAGTCCTTCGCCGTGAAATCCCCACCGGTGCGAGCTTTGAGATCGTCGTTGATATCGGGAGCGTGCACGGGACGATAGCCACGACCGGCACGCCAGGCGAGCAGCCGCGCTCGCGGTCCCCGTGTCAGGAGCTCCTCCAGAACCGTGGCCAGGTCGGGGTCGGAGATGTGCGATTCCCAGGGGATCCCGCTCTTGCCCCGGAACGCGAGAGTGACGACGCCGTCGGCCACCTGAACGTGCCGGCAGCGGAGGGTGGCGAGGCCGATGCTGCCGTGCTCGCGGGCATAAGCCTCCGACCCGATCCGCAGATACCCGGTGTCGAGCATCCGGATTCCGGCGGCCAGCACGGTCGGGCGTTCCAGACCCGGCGCGCGCAGATCCCGCGTGACGGAGCGGCGGAGTGCGGGGAGAGCATCGGCGAGGTCGAGTGCCCGGTCGAACTTCTCTTGCGACGCCTGCTGAGTCCAGGACTCGTGATGCCGGTACTGAGTTCGACCCGCCGCGTCCACACCCGTCACCTGGAGGTCTGAGTCGGGATCGGGGCTGATCCACACGTCGCGCCACATCGGGGGGATCGCCAGTGCGCGAATGCGACTGAGGACCACGTCGTCGCTGATTCGTCGTCCGTGTTCGTCCCGATACTCGAAGCCGCGCCCGCGCCGAATCCGCCGCCAGCCCGCACGCTCCGTCATGTCGCCATGCACTCATATGCAGGGTGCAGATGTCAACCGGAAGAAGACCGGTCGCAAGCTGGGGCGCGCCTGTGAGACGCGAAGAGCGTGCTCCCCCTCGACGTGTGCATGATGCCATCACGGCGAAGTTCCGGCACGATGGGGTGGTGGCGGATCATCACGCCTGCGGAGGAAGGGGACGGCTATGAGCGAGAACACGGCGATCGTGTGGAACCCCTCCAAGACCACGCGGGAGGCCCTCGAAGCGGCACTGCCGGAGGACGTTGAGGTCTCCTGGTTCGAGACCACCGAGGACGACCCGGGTCGCGGCGCGACGGAGAGCGCGCTGGCCGCGGGAGCCGAACTCATCCTTGCGGCGGGCGGCGATGGAACCATCCGCGCCGTGGCCGAGTACCTGGCCGAGACCGGAGCCTCCGCTGATCTCGGGATCGTGCCGTTGGGAACGGGCAACCTGCTGGCGCGGAATCTCGGGGTCCCGCTGAACAACATCTCCGCAGCCGTCTCGCGCGCGTTCGAGAACCAGACGACGACGATCGACATCGGCTGGGCCGATGTTCACCTGTCCGGTGAGGTGAAAAGCCGAGCCTTCGCGGTGATGGCCGGCTTCGGCATCGACGCTCACATGATCACCGAGACCAACGACGACTTGAAGGACCGTGCGGGGTGGCTCGCCTACGTCGAATCACTGGGCCGCGCCCTCTCCGCGAGTGGCGTGATCGACATTCGGCTCAGCGTGGACGGCGAAGACGCGGTGGAGGACCGGGCGCACACGCTGTTGGTGGGAAACTGCGGCATGCTGCAGGGCGGGATCGCGCTGCTGCCTGACGCAGACCCCTCGGACGGTGCGCTCGACCTGCTCGTGCTGCAGGCGGACGGCGTCGCGGGCTGGCTCGACACCATGCGCAACATGATGTGGGACCACGGGATCAAGCGGCTGTTCGCCCCCGACGCGGCATCCGATGACGCCGGGAGCGCCAGCACCATCCGCGGGCGGCTGACAACGCTCACCGTCGATCTGGCCGAGCCCCGCATGTTCGAGGTCGATGGCGACACGGTGGGCGAGGCCACGCGCGTGGAGATCCGCGTTCAGCCCGCGGCGCTGCGCGTGCGCTGAGCACGACGCTGCATCGTCACGGTCAGCGCAGCCGTGGGCATCGGCTGAGGGTTTCGTGGGAGCGAGCGTGGCGGGCCAGCGGGCCGCAGGTTCGTATCGGACACTGACGGTTCCCCGATGGACCCGACGGAAGCAGGAAACATGCGGCGTCCGCAGCACCCGACACGCAGCCCACAACCGGACGACACGGTCGAGTACGCGGAAGGCCCGCGCGCGTCCGCACGTGCCGATGCGGCGCGGCGACGGAAGTACCGTCGTCGGCGCATCGGAGTAGCGTTCGCGGTGGTCGCCGTCCTGGTGATCGCGGCCGGCGGCATCTATGTCGCAACGCTGTTCGCCCGCGTCTCCGACAACATCGCGGCGAACATCGTGGAGCGTCCGGACGGTGCGGCCGTCGAGATCCCGGACTGGAACGGGCCGGTCAATCTGCTCATCATGGGCTCCGACACCCGCGCTGATCTCACCAGCGGCACCTACGGCGATGACGACGTCGAGGGGTCGCGATCGGACACCCTCATGCTGCTGCATGTGAACGCCGCGCACACGGATGCCACCCTGGTAAGCATCCCTCGCGACACCATGACGGCGCGGCCCGAGTGCACGTACCCGGACGGTTCCACCTCCGATGCCCAGGACGTCGCGCAGATCAACGGCGCCTTCGATGTGGGCCCGTTCTGCACGCTCGACACCGTGCGAGAGATGACCGGGATCGACGTGGATCACTTCGTCGTCGTCAACTTCGACGGTTTCATCGACATCACCAACGCGGTGGGCGGAGTGGACGTGTGTCTGGCCGAGCCCGTGTCGGATCCCGACTCCCAGCTCTTCCTCGAGGCCGGTCCCCACACCATCCAGGGGGCGGAGGCCCTCGCGTTCGTCCGCACCCGCTACGGCATCGGTGACGGTTCCGACCTTGGTCGAATCCACACCCAGCAGGTCTATCTGTCTGCGCTCGCTCGCAAGGTGAAGAGCGCGGGGACCCTCGCGAACCCGGTCGCGCTGTTCAACCTCGCCGATGCTGCAACGCGTTCGATCCAGGTCGACTCCGGTCTCAGCGACACCAGCACGCTGGTCGGGCTCGCGAGCACGCTCGCGACAGTGGATCTCGGCAACATGACGCTGTTGCAGATGCCGGCCGAGGACTATCCGGAAGACACCAATCGGGTGCAGCCGTCGCCCGAGGCGGAGACCCTGTGGGCCGCGCTTCGCGCCGATCAACCGGTGCGGCTGGGCGTCTCCGATGCCGTGGTTCCAGAACCGGGGGATGACGCGGCAGACGGGGGTGAGGGTGAGGCTGACGGGGGCGAGACGACGACGGCACCCGAGACGGATGCGACACCGGCGACAGATCCCGCCGTGACCCTCGGTCCTGACGTGCGCGGTCAGACGGCTGACAACGCCACCTGCGCCGGCGGCTGACGCCGCACCTTTCCTATCCCCGCTCCGCGGGGTTACTAGCGCCGCGTCTCCTCGTTCCGACGGGAGAGCTTCGACGGCCACCAGATGACGCGACCGAGGTCGTACGTGAGCGCGGGCACCAGCAGCGATCGGACCACGAACGTGTCCAGCAGCACACCGAACGCGACGATGAACGCGAGTTGTACCAGGAACAGGATCGGGATCACCGACAGCGCCGCGAACGTCGCGGCCAGGACGAGACCGGCCGACGTGATCACGCCTCCGGTGATCGCCAATCCCCGCATCGCCCCGTCCCGCGTGCCGTGCTTGAGCGACTCCTCGCGCACACGCGTCATCAGGAAGATGTTGTAGTCGATGCCCAGCGCCACGAGGAAGACGAAGCCATACAGCGGGACGGCGGGGTCGGCTCCGGGGAACTGGAAGATCCCGTTGAACACGAGGGCGGACACACCCAGCGCAGTGCCGAAGGAGAGCACCGTGGTCACGATGAGGAGCACCGGCGCCAGCACGGAACGCAGCAGCAGCATGAGGATCAGCATGATCACCACAAGGATCAGCGGAATGATCAGGTTGCGATCGTGGATCGAGGCGTCGTTGGTGTCCACCGCCGTGGCGGTGACGCCACCCACGAGGGCATCGAGTCCGTCCACCGTCTCGAGCTGCACCCGCAGGTCGCGCACGGTGGCTGCGGCCGCATCGGAGTCCGCCGCGTCGGTGAGGGTGGCCTGCAGCAGCACATCGCCGTCCACGACGGTGGGCTCCGGAGCGGGCGTCCCGGGGGCGCCGACGGCCTGGATGCCATCCGCGGTGACGGGGGCCGAGCCGCTGGGAGAGTCGCTGGCGGTCACGCTCACCGACTCAACACCGTCGCTGGCGAGGAGGACGTCCGCCGCCTGCTGCAGCGATCCCTCGGGCACCACGACATAGGCGGGGCTTCCCGAGCCGCCGGGGAAGTGCTCGCCCAGCGCCACCTGGCCGTCGCGAGCCTGCGAGGTGCCGATCACGAGGTCGGACTGCGGAACCCCCGATGCGTTCAGCTGGGTGACCCCGACGGTTCCGGCCAGCAGCACCACCGTGGTGAGGACCCAGATCAGGCGCGGGCGACGACGGATGACCTGAGCCAGCTTCGCCCACACGCCGCGCGCGGGCATGCCGTCCTCTGCGGCGACCACCTCCGGCTCGAACTTCGGACGTCGCGGCCAGAACGCCGCCCGTCCGAACAGGAGCAGCAGCGAGGGCAGCAGGGTGAGCGCCGCGAGCATCGCGAACACGATACCGATGGAGGCCACAGGGCCCAGCGTGCTGTTCGATTTCAGGTCGCTGAGCAGGAGGCACAGCAGACCCGCGATCACGGTGCCGCCGGAGGCGACGATCGGCTCGAACGAGCCCTTCCATGCGGTCATCACCGCGGCGCCCTTGTCGTGCGTGACCCGCAGCTCCTCGCGGAAGCGCGAGACGAACAGCAGCGAGTAGTCGGTCGCCGCACCGATCACCAGGATGAACAGGATGCCCTGGGTCTGCCCGCTGAGCAGGAGGACCCCCGCCTTCGCGAGCCACCACACGGTGAGCAGCGCCACGCAGAGGGCGAACAGGCTCGTGGAGAGCACCACCACCGGCAGGAGCAGGGATCGGTAAACGAGAACCAGGATCACGAGCACCGCCAGCAGCGCGACGCCCAAGAGCAGGCCGTCGATTCCCGCGAAGCCGGCAACCAGGTCGGCGCTGAATCCAGCGGGTCCGGTGATGTAGACGGTCACGCCTGCGGGAGCCGCCTCACGCAGCTGTTCGCCGAGCGCGTCCACCGTGTCGCCGAGGTCGGCGTCGCTGGAGATGGGGATGAAGGCCTGCATCGCGCGGCCGTCCTCGGACAATAGCGCCGGCGACACCTCGGCGCTGACGCCCTCGGTGTCGGGAGCGGCGGTCACCGCGTCGGCGATCGCCGTCTTCTGATCGTCTGTGAGCTCGGCATCGCCGACGAACACGGCGATGGCCGGGATCGCCTCGCTGTCGTTGAAGTCACCGAGGAGCGCCTGCACTTCGGTGGCTTCGGCGGAGGCCGGAAGATACGTGGTCTGGTCGTTCGAGGAGACTTCGGAGACTTTGCCGAACAGCGGTCCGCCGAGGCCGGCGGCAACGAGCCACGCGAGGATGAGCACGACGGGGAGGAAGACGCGCAGCCACGAGCGGCGATGCCGCTCGTGCGTCCGGTGCGGGGCGGAAGTGGGTTCTGACATGGTGACCTTTTCTGGGGAGATCGGGGCGGATCGACGGCAGACGTGTGACTCAGCGCAGCCAGACGACGATCAGGAGCAGGGTGGCGAGGAAGCCCGCCAGGTAGTTGAGCGCGATGAATCGACGCCACGAGCGATTCGTGTCGGGCGAGGTCTCATCCGTGACGTTCCACCAGGGGGCGGCGTTAACGATGTAGGGGACGGCGAGGACCGCCGCAAGGGGGCCGGGCCAGGGCGTGAACGTCATCAGCGCGCCCGCCATCACCCACAGACCGATCGCGAAGCGCACCGTGGCGCGTGCACCGATCACCGTGGCGACCGAGCCGATACCGGCGGCCCGATCGGGAACGACATCCTGCACGGCACCGAACGCGTGCGCGGCCATACCCCAGAGGAAGAACGCCGCCAGCGTGAGGATGATCCCGGCAGTGATGTCGGCCTCGGCGAGGGAGAACCCGACGATCGCGGGACTCACGAAGTGGGTGCTGGACGTGATCGAATCCAGGAACGGCTTCTCCTTGAACCGCAGACCCGGGGCGGAGTAGGCAATCACCGCGAAGACGCTGACAGCGAGCCACAGCCACGACACCGGTGTCCCCACGACGACCAGGAAGACCAGGAACGGCACGTTCGATAGCGCGGCCGCCCACAGCACCCGGCGATGGAAACGCGGCTGCAGCAGCGCGCCTTCGATCCCGCCCTTGCGCGGGTTCGCGAGGTCGGAGGCGTAGTCGAACACATCATTGATGCCGTACATCGCCACGTTGTACGGGATCAGGAAGTAGAGCGTTCCGACCACAAGGGTGACGTCGATCTCTCGCGTGGTGAGCAGATAGGCGGCCGCGAACGGGAAGGCGGTGTTGATCCAGCTGATGGGGCGCGACGCCACCAGGATCTGGCTCAACACGGTGGGAGTGCGAGTCATCGGATATCTCCTGAGGTGTCCGGTGCGGTGCGCTCGGTCCGCCCTCGCCGCGACACCAGCAGCACCCACAGCGCGGGAAGCAGAATCGCCCCGGCGAGCGGGTAGGCGAAGTCCTCGAGAGGGGCCAGACCGATCACGACACCGAGAAGCTGGCTCGGCTCGTAGTGGAAGAAGCCGGCCGCGATCATCACCGAGTCGAAGACCGCGGTGAGGATGGTCAGTACGGCGATCGTCACGACGACGGCCAGCGGCACGATCGTCCGGCGAGCCGCGACGCGGAGCACGAGGGCGACCAGGACGGCGGCGAGCAGAAACAGCCCCGCCAGTGCGGCGTACGTCATCGGATCTGCTCCGCCGGTGCGCGCCGCCCCGCCCAGTGGCGGACCAGCCGCGCCGCTGCGGTGTAGACCACCATCGTGCACACCACGAGGAACACCAGGAAGACCGGTTCTTCGAGCGGCAGCTCCGGAGCCAGCACGATCCCCGACGCGAAGCCACTGTCGCCGCGCAGGAAGATCCCCGAGGCGATCCCGGCGACATCCCACAACAGGAAGAACAGTGTGCCGACCACCGTGACGATCGCCGCCGACAGCGGGGCGTGCCAGAAGAAGAGCCGGAACCGCCAGTCCAGGAGCAGCATGCAGCCGAGCGACACGAGCAGAGCTGCCAGGTAGATCAGCCCCATCACCCCTCCGCTCCCGTGCGGCCGATCATCGGACAGCCTCCGCGACATGTGCGCGCGCGTTGGTGGGCAGCGGGCCGCCGGAGTGATCTCCGCGGATGCGCTTCAGGACGATCTCCGCGCTGATCAGACACATCGGCACCCCGACACCCGGAGCCACCGTGCCGCCCGCGTAGTACAGACCGTCGACGCGGCGAGACGCGTTCTGTGCGCGGAACATCGCGCTCTGCGAGAGGATGTGCGCGGGGCCCAGCATGCCGCCGCGCCAGGAGTGGAAATCGTCGGCGAAGTCGGCAGGACCGGTCGTCTCACGCACCACGATGCGCTCGCGGAGATCGGGCGCATCGGCCCATCGGGCGACGACGTCGATGGCCATGTCGGCGATCGCCTCGATGCGCTCATCACCGGCACCGTCGGGACCGCCGTGGCCGAGTCGCACGTCGGCAGGCACCGGCACGAGCACGAAGAGGTTCTCATGACCCTCCGGTGCCACGCTCGCGTCGGTCGCGGACGGACGGCAGACGTAGAGCGAGGCCGGATCCGGCAGCGATCCGCGCTGACCGAAAACGGCGTCGAAATTGGCGTCCCAGTCCTCGGTGAAGAACAGCGAGTGATGGGGCAGCTGCGGCAGCTGACCACGAACGCCGAGCATGACCAGGACCGCTCCCGGGCCGCTCGTGCGCTTGCGCCACCAGGTCTCCGGGTAGGTGCGCAGTGCCTCGGGCAGGAGGCGCGTCTCCGTGTGATGCAGGTCTGCCGCCGACACGACGATGTCGGCGTCGTGCTCGTGCGTGATCCCGGCGTCGTCGACCCAGCGCACGCCGGTGACGTGCGCTCGATGCGCCTTCGTGCTCCCGCCCGCGTCCGTGAGGATCCGCTCCACCGACGCACCGGTGATGATCCCCGCCCCGGCCGATGCCGCGAGCTGGGCGATACGGTCCACGAGGTGGGCGAATCCGCCCTGCGGGTATCGCACTCCCTCATCGAGGTCGAGTGCGCTCATCAGGTGATACATCGCGGGGGCTTGCCGCGGATCGGTCCCGAGGAAGACCGCGGGGTAGCCGAGGATCTGACGCAGCGCAGGGTCACGGAAGCGGCGGGCCGCGAAACTGTCGAGCCGACCCAGCAGGAGGCTCGCGAGCCGCGGGAGCGCCCGCAGGATCTCCGGCTTCAGCAGCGAGCGCACCGAGGTGAACGGGTTGTAGAGAAAGTGGCGCACGGCCATGTCGTTGGCGTGCCGGGCCGATGCCAGGTACTCCTCCAGACGTGCGGCGGATCCCGGTTCGAGGCCGTCGAAGAGCGCGGCGATGCCCGCACTGTCCGCGGGGACGGTGATCTCTTCCGCGCGGGCATCGGGCGAGGAGGGCTCACGGAACACGCGGTAGGCCGGACGCAGTTGCTCCAGCTCGAGCTGCTCCGCGGTGGACGTGCCCATCAGCTCGAAGAAATGGTCGAAGACCCCCGGCATCAGGTACCACGAGGGCCCGGTGTCGAAACGGAATCCGTCGCGCTCGAGGGAGCCGGCACGGCCGCCGAGCACCGCATTCTTCTCGAGGACGGTGACGTCGTGTCCCTCGCGCGCGAGCAGCCCCGCGGTCGCGAGTCCCGCGACTCCGGCTCCGATGATCGTGATGCGGCTCATCGCGCGGCTCCGTCCTGAGGGGGCGTCGTGACGCATCGACGGAGATCGTGTTCGTGACGGTTCATGATCGCTCCAGGCTGGTGGTGATGAGGGCACGAGCCGCGATGGCGGCCTTCTGCGCGTCGGGAACGCGAACTCGCTGCTGGTACAGCACCTCGATCGGGGTGCGAGCGACGCGATCGGTGAGGGCGGCGAACAACCCGTGAGCGCTGCGCACCGCCGCCCGGCAATCACGGGGGAGGAGCGGGATGCTCTGGTCGGCGTCATCGAGTTGCTGGCGGATGGTGAGCACCCATTCGTCCCGCTGTGCCGGTGTCAGGCGTCCGTCGCTGGAGAGGTAACCGCGGCGCAGTCGGTCGGTGTCGTCGGCGAGATCGCGAAGGAAGTTGACGTTCTGGAAGGCGGCGCCGAGTTGCTTCGCTCCATGCAGAAGGGTCGCGTCATCGGCTTGGGAGACACGGGAGTTCCGCACGAAGATGCGCAGGCACATCAGACCCACGACTTCGGCTGAACCGTAGACGTAGCGGGCGTGCGAATCGGCGTCGTGGGTGCGCAGCTGCGCCGGCGACGTGTCCGCCGAGCCCAGGTCGTCCCGCATCGAGGAGAAGAACGGCTCCGTGAGATCCGTGCCGATGCCGCTCTCCCGCGCGGTTCGGGCGAACGCATGCAGCACGATGTTGCTGCTGTAGCCGGTGCGCATCGCGCGGTGCGTCTGCTCCGCGTACTCGGCGAGAGCCGCCTGCTGGTCGAGGAGGGTGAGCCCCGCTTCCGCGGCGACGCCGTCGACGATCTCGTCCGCGATGCGGACCATCGCGTAGACGTTGCGCACATGCTGGCGGTGCCGCCGACCAAGCAGGCGCGAGGCCAGTCCGAAGGACGTGGAGTAGCTGCGGATCACACCGGAGGCGGCGCTCTCCGCAGTGGCGGTGAACCGCTCCAGGGCGGCGCGCTCGGAGGGACTGACGCGGGTGCCGCTCATGACTCTCGTCCTTCCAGCCGCTCCGGGATCGCCAACAGGACTCGCTGAGCCGCCCCAGGCAGGAGCCCACCGCTGTCGACGCCGTTGATCAGGCTGCGAGCCGCGTGGATGTGCTCGTCCACGAGGTTGGACACGAAGGTGCGTGCCCCGCATTCCTCCAGCAGCGCGCGAATGAGAAGCGCGTCGCTCTCCGTGAGATCCGATCGCCCGAGGCGCGGCTCGATCCGACGCCAGGCGCTCGTCATGCGGGCATAGGCGATGAGGGCCGTGCGCTTGCCCTCGCGAAGGTCCGAGTGGGGGTCCTTGCCATGACGCGCTGCGTCGCCGAACACGGACAGCAGATCGTCCTGCAGCTGGAAGGCCAGCCCGAGGTGGCGGGCGATCACCGACAGGTGACTTTCGATGCTCGGCGAGCAGCCGGCGAGGATCGCGGCCAGCCGCAGGGGGAGTTCGAACGTGTAGGTGGCGGTCTTGTCGGCCGACATCGCGAGGATGGTGGCGAGATCGGCCGGCACCACCTGGTCGGTGAGCGCGACGTCCGCCTGCTCGCCGGCCACGGTTTCGGTGATGGTGTGCTCCAGCAGATCGAGAGCCCGGAGCCGTTGCGCGTGCGGCAGATCCGCCCGCGCGAAGCTCTGGTGAACCCCCGAGAGCAACAGGTCGCCGAGCAGGATCGCACCGGTCTGTCCCCAGTGCAGTGCCTCGCGCGGGGCCAACAACGGGTGCGGGTGCTCGTCGCGCAATGAGGCGATGAGATTCGGTCGGTGGCGACGCTGCACGTCGCCGTCGATGACGTCGTCGTGCAGGAGGAAGGCGTAGTGCAGCGTCTCGATCGCGGCCGCGAGGTCGAGCACGGTCGCGGTGGAGGCCGACTCCGCCGACGTGTCGGTGAGGGAATCGTAGAGGGCGACGAGGAGTCGGGGGCGCAGCAGCTTGCCGCCGAGCACGTGCAGTGAGGCGGTGCGCCAAAGCCCGGCGAACTCCACGCCGTAGCGCTCGGCTGCGGCGGTGCGCGCGGCGAACTGCTCCCGGAGTCGGGCCTCGATGCGGGCGCGAAGATCCTCGTCGACGGTCAGGACGGGCATGGTGGGAATCCGTTCGCTTGGACGAGCAGGGGGAGTTGCTCCTGGAGCCAGGGGCTGAAGGCGAAGGGGGCGGAACGCACCGCCCGTGTCGCGCCGTCGACGTCGATCCAGGCATGCTCGGAGACCTCGGCGGGTTCGGGTTGGAGGCTCGCATCGATGCGAGCCACGTAGACCGGGCAGATCTCGTTCTCGACGATGCCGCTGGCGTCGACCGCGCGGTAGCGATAGTCCGGCAGAACGACCCGTAGATCGGTGACCCGCGTTCCCAGCTCTTGTTCGGCGCGGCGCCGGATGGCATCAGCCATGTCCTCGCCGGGGGCCGGGTGACCGCAGAAGCTGTTGGTCCAGACGCCCGGCCAGGTGCGCTTGCTCAGGGCGCGACGAGTCAGCAGGAGTTCGCCATGATCGTTGAGCAGATAGCAGGAGAACGCGAGGTGAAGCGGCGTGCTGGTCGTGTGCACGTCTTCCTTCCGGGCCGAGCCGAGCTCGGTGCCGTCCTCGCTGAGGAGTGTCACAAGTTCCATCGAATCTCCGTCCCGGCTGTCATTCAACAAAGCATATTGCTAGCTAGGTAAGAAATAAAGCTCGTGTGAAACATCTTCTGTGTAAAATAACCGTATGGTCACAGAGCCGGGCGGGAGCCTGGATGATTTCGGGGCGTCCTCGGCGGGACGGCCATCGACTGCTGCAGCCGAACGTCCCGATGACGGCGGCATCTACAACATCGAGTCGAGCGATCCGCGCCAGACGCTGGTCGATCGATCCGGCGTGTCCGCGGAGGACATTCAGCAGATCACCGAGCTGATGAAGGCGCTGGGTTCTCTTCGGGAGGCGGAGCAGCACCTGTCCCAGGTGTCACGCCGCTACATGCAGCTGAACGAGACCGACATGCGGGCGCTGCACTACCTGATCGTGTGCTCGAACACCAACACGTTCGCCACCCCGGGCGCAATCGCGCACCACCTGCGCATCTCGTCCGCGTCCACCACAAAGCTGCTGGATCGCCTCGAGCGAGGTGGGCACATCGTGCGGTCGCCCCATCCCACCGACCGACGAGCACTGACCATCTCCATTACGCCCGAAACGCACCGTGCCGCCATGGAGACCGTCGGCCGGCAGCAGTCCAAGCGCTTCTACGCGGCCGCGCGACTGACTCCGGCCGAGCGTGAGGTGGTTATCCGCTTCCTCCGCGACATGACGGAGGAGATCACGCTGCGTGACGAGGCGTGGGCGCAGGAGGGCGCGCACGCCGACTGATTCCCGGGATGTGCTCGCCGAGACGGTTGAGGTTCGCGCGGTGGTTTGCGTGTTGAGCGGCAGTCTTTGTCAACCCGGTTCCTGCGGCGCGCTCTCTGCGGCAGGGTGCACTCATGGAGGCGCTCACTCTCTGTCGCACGCTCGATGACCTCGAGGCTCTTGTGCGCGCGTACCCGGGCGTTTATGTCCGCTACAGCGCGGGACCCCGGCATGACGCGGATGAACTGAGTGTCGATGGCGAGAGCGGACTGGAGCTGCCCGGTCTCTCGGTCAATCCGCTCACGCCGGAAGCGTGGTGGTCGCGGCCGTTGGCGCACTGGCTCGCGCGCCAACTCATGCAGTACCAACATCTCGGGGAGCGGGACGGCGCGTTCGGGTGGGTGCTGACGGGGCGTGAGGTGGGTCGGGGCCCGGACTGCGAACCCCTCGTGGTCGACGTCGTGCCGCTTGCACGGATCGCGGACCCGCTCCTGGAAGAGGCCGATGCACTGTATAGCCGGGTGTTCGATCGTGGAGCGCTGCCACATCACCGGGATCGAGAGACAGACAACCGAGGATAGCTTCTGCTTCGAGTGTCGGAAACCCCCAGACGCGGATCCGTGAGCGCTGCCTATCGTCGAAGTCCGAAGAACGACGAGAGGAATCATCATGACAACTCAGGTGTCGGCGTCGACTGTCGTGGACGTGCCGATCAATGAGGTGTACGACCAGTGGACGCAGTTCGAGGATTTTCCTCGATTCATGTCCGCGGTGAAGAGAGTGGAGCAGATCGACGACGTCCGCACCCACTGGGATGTGGAGGTCGGGGGCGTGGAGCGCTCGTTCTACGCGACGATCACGCAGCAGGAACCCGATCGCCTCATCCGGTGGGAGAGCGAGGGCGACAAGATGCACAACGGTGAGGTCACCTTCATGGCCACCGGCGAGGGCACCAAGGTCTCGCTGGCGATGGAGTGGATGCCGGAGGGATTCGTGGAGTCCACGGGTGCGATGCTGAAGCTGGACAAGTTCGCGGCGGAGAAGGACCTGGAGCGCTTCAAGGAGTTCATGGAGGAGCGCGGGAAGGCCACTGGCGCGTGGCGGGGTCGCGTCGAGGACCTCTGACTCCGCATCACGCACCGCTGTTCGGCGCGGCTTGTGCTCCCGTCGCGCCGGACAGCGGCTTCGCCGCGGGATGACGCGCCGCGCGTTATGCGGGTGTGCCTCATGCACATCAGCGCATAGGATCCTCCTGACTGCTCCGAAGCGATCCATCGAGGAGGACTCCGTGACTGACGAGAGGTTTCGCCCGTGCACGGGTGCCCGCCTGCCGAGGCGGACGCCATGATCGATGAGGGGCGACGACAGGCGGCGCTGGACGCGATGGGGATCCTCGACACGCCACCGGATGAGCGGGTGGATCGGGTAGCGCGGCTGGCGAAGGAGATGTTCGGCGTTCCGATGGTGAGCGTCTCGCTGCTGGATCGGGATCGACAGTGGCGCAAATCCCAGATCGGGCTCGACGGGCCGGAGGCGCCGCGGGCCGACTCGTTCTGCGACTACACCGTGCGCGAGAACCGCGCGGTGGTGATCGAAGACGCCACCGCCCTGCCGGAGTTCGCTGCCAACCCGTTCGTCGTCGGCGACCCGCACCTGCGGTTCTACGCCGCGCACCCGCTGTACGCCCCGGGAGGCGAGCCGGTCGGGACGCTCTGCATCGTCGACACGCAGCCGCATCCGTTCTCCGACGGCCAGGCGGCGCTGCTCAAGGACCTGGCGTTCTGGGTGCAGACGGAACTGGCCAAGGACCAGGAACTGGATCACGCCGCGGTGGTTCAGCGGGCGATGCGTCCCCGGGAGCTGCCGCAGCTTCCCGGCTTCACGATCGCCGCGGCCGGCACTGCTCGGGGCCAGCTCTCCGGGGACTTCTTCGATCTCTCGTTGCGCGACGGACGGCTGCGGATCACGCTCGCCGACGTCATGGGCAAGGGCACAGGGCCGGCGCTCGTGGCAGCGGGACTGCGCGCGTCGCTGCGAACCGCACCCGAGCGCTCCCTCGCGGAGGCGATCGCGGAGGCCGATCGGCTGATCGACGCCGATCTCGGCGACACGGGCATGTTCGTGACGGCCGTGCACGCGGAGCTGTCCGCGGACGGACGCCTCGATCTGGTCGACGCGGGGCACGGACTGGCGTTCGTGGTGCGTGCGGACGGGAGCTGGGAGCGTATGCGCTCACTGGGGCTGCCGATCGGTATGGGCAGCGGTGACGTCGAGGAGCGACGACCCGAGGCGACGATCCTCGAACCGGGTGACTGCCTCATCTGCTGCAGCGACGGGCTGCTGGACGTCGTCGATCCGGAGGATCCCATCACCGAGGTGACGCGAATTCTCCGCGAGCTGGGACCGGACGGCGCGGTGCGGGAAGCGGTGCGTCGATCGCGCGATCCGCGAGCGACCGACGACATCACGGCACTCGTCGTGCGGAGGGACGCATGAGCGCTGCCGCGCACCGACGACCGAGCGCGCGTTTCGCGGTGATCCGCGTGTTGGCCGTGCTCTCCGTGATCCTCGGCAGCAACTACGTGGTATGGCGCTGGCTCGCGTCGATCAACTGGGAGGCGTGGTGGATCGCCGTACCACTGGTGCTCGCCGAGACGTACAGCCTCATCGACACGTTCTTCTTCTGCCTGACCATGTGGCGGGCGCGCGAGCGCCCTCTGCCGGTGTCGGCTCCGCAGGGAACCGCGGACGTGTTCATCACGACGTACAACGAACCGCTCGAGCTGGTGATGACCACCGCACGTGCGGCGCAGCGCATCGCCTACCCCCATGAGACGTGGATCCTGGACGACGGGGCGCGACCGGAACTGCGGGCTGCGGCGGCGGAGGCCGGAATCGGGTACATCACCCGGTCTGATGACTGGGTCGGCAAGCCACGCCACGCGAAGGCCGGAAATCTGAACGGTGCGCTCTTCGAGACCGACGGCGAGTTCCTGCTGATTCTGGATGCCGATCAGGTTCCCGATCCGCTCATCCTGCATCGGACGCTGGGGTACTTCGCGGATGACCCCACGGTGGCGCTCGTGCAGACGCCGCAGTTCTTCACCAACGTGGACGAGGCCGATCCGCTGGGCGCGCAGGCTCCGCTGTTCTACGGTCCGATCCAGCAGGGCAAGGACGGGTGGAACGCCGCGTTCTTCTGCGGCTCGAACGCGGTGCTGCGCCGCGAGGCTCTGATGCAACTCGGGATCATCGGCTACGTGCGTGAGGTCACAGACTCGACCCGGCGCGCGCTGAGGACCGCCGAGCAGTTGATCGCGCGCGAGAGCAAGACCACCGAGGACGCCGCGCTGCGTGGCGAGCTCACCGACCTTCTCGGCCACATCCGCGACGCCCGTCGCGACATCGCCGGGGGTCACCCGATCGCCGACGCGACCTATCGAGTGCGCGAAGCCGTCGAGAGTGCGTCCCGGTCGGTCGTGTCGCGCGATCTCGCCGCGATCCAGTCGGACCTGGACGTCATCGCAGAGCTTCCCCTGCAGCGCGATTCCGAGCTGGGTGTTCTCGTGGTCGACGATGCCGGCCTGGACCGCCTCGCCGCCGCCGATCTCTCGCCGCTCGGGGCGATCGAGGCGGTGGCAGCCCTGCTCTCTGCCCTGAACATCGATCGGGCGGACGAGGCGCAGCCCATCCAGCCCATCGCGACGATCTCCGTGACCGAGGATATGGCCACCGCGATGCAGCTGCACTCGCTCGGCTGGAGCAGCGTCTATCACCACGAACTCCTTGCGCACGGCCTTGCGCCGGAGGACCTGCGCACGATGCTCACCCAGCGACTGCGCTGGGCACAGGGCACCCTGCAGGTGATGCTGCGCGATAATCCGCTGGTGAAGCGCGGCCTGTCGTTCGGGCAGCGGATCATGTACTTCGCGACGATGTGGAGCTACCTCTCCGGCTTCGCCGCCGTGATCTACCTGGTGGCCCCCGTGCTCTACCTCGTGGCCGGCGTGCTTCCCGTCTCCGCGTGGAGCGTGGACTTCTTCGCGCGATTCCTCCCGTACTTCCTCGTGAATCAGCTCCTCTTCCTCGTGGTGGGCCGTGGCATGCGCACGTGGCGAGGGCAGCAGTACTCGCTGGCGCTGTTCCCCGTCTGGATCCAGGCGTGCTGGAGCGCCGCGATGAACGTGTGGTTCGCTCGCCCGCTCACGTTCGCCGTGACCAAGAAGGACGGCCGCGATGACCGAGGCGTCCCGTGGGGGCGGATCTGGCCGCAGCTCACGGCGATCGTCTTGTTGGCGGTCGCGCTGGTCATCGGTCTCAGCCGACTGGCCGTGGGCACAGCGGACGGCACCGGTACTCTCGTGAACACCGCCTGGGTCCTCTATGACCTCGTCGTGCTCAGCGTCATCGTTCAGGCGGCGCGATATCGCGGACCCGCTGCCACGCTCACCTCGAATTCGGAAGGACGCCCATGAATCTGACGAGCACCACGAGGGATGGCTTCGTCGTCATCCGCATCGACGGCCGCTTCACCGCGTCGGGTGCGCCGCTGTTGCGCAACGCCGTCACCGATGCGATTGAGGCCGATTCGCCCCGCATCGTGGTGGATCTGTCCGACACCACCTTCATCGATTCATCCGGTCTCGGTGCGTTGATCGGCGGGCTCAAGAGCGCGCGGGTGGCCGGGGGAGACCTGCGCATCGCCGGGGCCCCGGATACGGTGCTGGCCGTGCTCCGCCTCACGAATCTCGACCGGGTGCTGCTCAACCACCCGTCAGTGGAAGCCGCATTCGTTGGGTCGTGAAGGGAAGCCACCACGCACGCTGCACCGCACGGGTGCGGCCGATCTCCGGTTTCTCGATCGTCTGCTGGATGATCTCGACGCGTTCCTGATGGACGACCCGAGCGTCGGCGATGAGGATCGCTCCCTGTTTCTCCTCGCGGTGAGTGAGGTGACGACGAACATCGTGACTCATGGCGGACCCGGGGCGACGCTCACGCTGGACGTCGGCATCCACGCGGAGGACCTGCGGGCGCGCATCGACGATACGGCACCGCCCGCCCTCATCGACTGGAACAGCGTCTCGCTGCCATCGGAGGAGGCGGTGTCCGGCCGCGGCCTCGCGATCGCCGTCGCCGTTCTGGACGAACTCAGCCATGAAGCCACCGAGACCGGGAACGTGTGGCTGCTTCGCCGCTCGCTCTCGGGGTCAGCGCACGACGGGCTCGGCGTCTGAGCCGGAGTAGACCAGCTCCATGACGTCGAGCGGGTGATGATCCTGCTCGGTCGCGTGAACCATGGTGAGTTGCAGGCCGTCGCGCGTCGGGAAGACCGAAGCCGTGAAGCGCTGGCCGGGAGATGTCAGCTGCAGTCCCTCGATGATCTGGGTCGAGATACGCCGGGCAGCGGCGTCGTCCTCTGCGTCGGCACCGGTGACACGCAGCGTGTAGTCGATGCCGCGTGCCCGGGCGTACTGCAGGGTGGGCACCAGCTCCGGTCCGAGGTGAACCAGGTCAGGGCCGATCTGAGACAGCTGGCGGAGGTATCGCTCCTCGACGATGCACGCCTGGCGGGAGACGGGATCGTCGGCGGCGATGTCACCGTTCGCGATCGCCGAGAGCAGACGAACCGCGTTGTCCAGACCCGCGTCCACCCATCGCCGATGGATGCGCTGCGCTCCCGCGGCCAGTTCAGTGGTCATCCGCGTGTGGAAGAGCGTGTCTCGTGCGGCGGACGCCTGGCGGTTCAGACGGAGGACCTGCGCTTGGATCGCGCTCCACATCGCGCTCACCGCGAGTGCGATGACTCCCGCGGTCAGGGTCACCAGTGCCGCGGTCGTGGAGGCGGCGGCGACTGCTGCCACCGTGACGGCGATGCAGAGAGCCCACGCTGCGCCGGCTGCGGCCAGGAATCGGGGCGCGACGCCGTGAGCGAGGAGCAGCACGTACGGTGCTGTCGCGGCGATCGCGTTCCACTGCGTCCAGCCCTGCATGCCGAACTCGTTCGCGGCGCCGGACAGAAGGAACACGGCGCACGCGCAGAGCGTGAGCCACAGCGTGGTCGTGGCTGGTGCGGCGCCCGGTGGCGTTCGCAGGAAGATCACCAGCGCGAGCACCATGAACCCGATCATCGGGAACAGGGCGAAATGCAGATTCGTGCTGCCGGCGATGAGCAGGACCGCGCTGCCGATGGTGGCTCCCGTGGCCCAGAACACACCCGCGCGGTTGATGAGGACGGTCGCGGCGTCGCGAGGGGTGGTGCTGCGCGGCGCCGCGGACTCGACGGCTGGGAAGGCAGGCACGGCGGCTTCATCGACGGTGAATCCGCCCGTCGCCGCGGAGCGCAGCGGAACCGTGAGCAGCACGGTCGTCCCCGAGCCCAGAACGCTCGTCACCCGCGCGGAGAATCCGTGCGCTCGGGCGCGCTCGTGGATGGAGGACACGAACCCCGTCGTCTTGCGTGCGCGGGGTCCCTCCTCGCCGGGGATCGTCGTTCCGTGCAGCACCGCTGCCACATCGAACCCGTGGCCCTCATCGCGCAGGGCGATCCGCAGCGTCAAGCCGACGATCGACGTCGTGATCTCGATCTCATCCGCACCCGAGTGCTTCATGGCGTTCGTCTGCGCTTCTCGGACGCAGCCGACGAGAGCACGAGTCACGTCCGGTCCCACCTGCTCCGCTGCGGCGCGGAGTTCGTCGTCGTCCAAACCCCTCCGCGTGACGCGCAGGCCGGGCTGGCGGAACAGGTCGAGGATGTCATCGTCCGGGACGCTCAGACGTTCTCCGCGCAGCTGGCGGAGCAGCGTGACGTCCCGCGCGCACTGAGCCCGCACCTGGGCCATGTCGCTCACGCCGGAGTTGCCGTTTGCGATGGCACCGAGCGTGTTGATCGCGGTGTCGTGCAGCACGCGGATCTGCTCGCTCATCTGGGCGATCGCCTGGCGCTGGAGCATGGCCTCCTTCCGCTCCAGCTCGCTGTCGGCGATCGCTCGGTCGGTGTTGTTGACGTACTGCAGGAGGGAAGCGAGTGCGAGACGCGTGACCGTCACGATGAGCACCTGGATGAGGACGAGCGAGGTGGTGAACCGGGGGTCGGCGCCGTGGGGAGATGCCGCGACCAGCATGGCGCAGAGGAAGGTCGCGGCCAAGCCCAGAGGCACCGCGACTGCGCTGAGGACGAGAGCTCCCAGCATGAAGCTCGCAAAGTTCATCTGCCACGTCGTCGCCGAGGCCAGCGCGGCGAGCTCCGGCGCGCGGGTCAGGATGATCGCGCCCAGACCGAAGGCGGCGATCGCGATCGGAGCGGGAGGAATCGGTGTGACGAGGGCGAGGAGCATGGTCACGCCAAGGATCACCTCGGCCGTCGCGAACGCCTGTCCTGCGGTGCCCAACCGCACGATGGCCAGCGGCGCGATCGTGAACGCGAGCGCAGCGCATCCGATCAGCGTCACGCGGGAAACGGCACGCATGAACGCCCCCGCTGCCCAGATGTCCGGGTCCGTGTCGAGGGCCTCCGAGCGCTCCACATGCAAGCGGGTGAACAGCACGCGCAGCATGCGAATCACAACGCTCATGTTTCCGTTCTTACTGCACGAAGTGCTCTGGTGCCAGGTGGATGCACTACCAACGCTACGGGCGTCATGCGTTGTTTTGACGCAAACTGCGTAAATCAACGGCACAATCCGCGAGCCCGGATCGTGCTTCCGATGAGCAGATCACGGGATTCGAGTGATGCGCGCGATCTGAGACGCGGCGACGAACCGGCCTAGACTCCCAAGGGTGACCGAGCCTACGGCCGAGGTGCCGATCGAGCGCGCCACGACCCGACTCGTCAGCGCGACGCTGCAGCATTCCGTGCTGGGCGGCGTGGCGGTGTGGCACGGTTTCGTGATTCTGGCGGCGTTCGCGTCTCTGATGAACCACCGGCTGGTGGGTGTCGCGCTGGTGTGGGTGGTCGGCGTGCACGCGGTCGTCGCGGTCGCCTGCCTCCTCTGCGCCGTGCTGCGGCTTCCCGCGCTCCCGTGCCTGATCGCAACGTTCGTCGCCATCGCTGTTGATCTGCTCGCCGTATCGGACTGGCGGTCGACCATGGTCTTCGCGGCCATCTGGACCGCAGGGATCACGTGCGCCACGCCGGTTCTCATCCTCCGACCCCGGGCGGCGATCCTCGTGGGCGCCGCTGCTCTGGGCGGACATCTCGTGCTGCAGATCACGCTGCACCCGGACTGGCCGCTGCACGTTCGGCTCATGGTGATCGTGCTCGGCGTCATCCTGTTCGTCGGTGTCCGAGCCATGCGCAGCACGATCGACGGTGCTGCTCGTCGCGCGGATGAACAGGCCGAACGGGCGCGCGAGAGCGCTCGCGCCGAGCGGATCGCACGCGACACGGGACGGGAGATCGCGGAGGATGCGCGCGTGCTGCACGACACGATCATCAACACCCTGAGCCTGGTCGCCCGCGGCCCGGGTGCCGACTTCAACCTCGACGCGGTGCGACGACGCGCCGCGCACGACACGGCCGTGATCCGTCGTCTCTCTCGAGACGGTGAGCCGCAGCGCGCCGATGAGGACGGTGGGCTGGCACAGCTGGTCGCCGCTGTGGGGCACCACGCTGCGCTCCCGATCGACTACGACGGCCCCCCACCGGAAGACCTCGAGCGGTTCGATTCCCTGTTGCCGGTCGAAGCGTCGCGTGCGATCGTCCGCGCGGTATTCGAGCTGGTCACCAACGCAGCGAAGCATTCGGGGGCTCGGAGCGTGCGACTGCGGCTGGAGTTGCAGCCGGTGGGTGTGGTGATCTCCGTGAGCGATGACGGCATTGGGTTCGCTGGTGAGCCGGTCCCCGGTCGTGGCCTGGCCGAGTCGGTGTTTCGCCGGTGTGAGGACGCGAACGTCGCCGTGTCGCTTCGAAGCGCCCCGGGTAAGGGGACGACAGTGACGCTCGTCTACGGGATGGAGCGCGAGGAGCGCACGGCTCCGATGCCGGATGAGCGCGCCGACCTGAATGCCCGGGCGATTGCGGTCGCCGGCTGCTGGATCTGGGCCGGGATCATCATCAGTGCGGACCTGGTGCTCTCGGTTTTCCGCCCGTCGACGATCGCCGTCTCCACCATCGCCGTGTCGATGTCGCTGGCCGTGCTGGCCGCGATCGCGTGGTCGTTCGCCCGCCGCCGTCGCGCCGCGCCGCTGTGGCTGACCATCCTCATGGTGCTCTCGGTGCCCGCCGCATATCTCGCGCCGATCCTGGCGATCATCGACGCCGGGCAGCCGCTGCTGTTCTTCCCCGCTCTCGTCGGGACGGTGCCGTTGGTCATCCTGATGATGACGCATCGATCCGGGATCCCGCTCACCCTCGCCCTGGTGGGCCTCGGCGTCGCAGTGACGGCGGTCTCGCTGACGATGGCGACCACCCAGCACTCCTCGTTCCTGAGCGCCATCGTCGCCGCAGCCCCGCAGCTGGGACTGTTCGCCGGTTGGGGAGTCTTCGTCCCCGTGCTCACGCGCGCCGTCGGGGCGTATCGCGAGCAGCTGTGGACCGCTTTCGAGCTGGATGTCGGTACCGCAGCCCAGAACGCTCTCACCACCGCCCGCGAGCGATGGATCCGTGTGGGGACGCGAACCTCCGTGGCGCTGCTAGACGAGATCGCGATGGGTGCGGCGGACCCGCGCGACCCTGCGGTGCAACGCCGATGCGCCGATGAGGAGAGCTATCTGCGTCAGCTGCTGCTCATCGACCCGACCGTGCTCAACCTCAGCCCGTGGCTGGCGCTCGCACTGGTGAAGGCGCGCTCACGGTCCGTCTCACTGGAGGTGCGCGGCGGCACGGTCGACAGCTCCGACCCGGCCACCGCTCGATTGGCGGGGGAGGTGCTGCTCACCGTGCTGGATTTCTGCGGGGCGTCGGACCAGGTGATCGTCAGCCTGTTCTCCGAGGCTGATGGACCCGTGTGCTTGATCCTCGGGCCCGCGGGTCTCGCCCCCGTGCTGGAGGACGTGCTCGCGGCGAATCTTCCGGCGCTGGAGTGCGTGGCCGGCGCATCGCACACACTGATCTCTGTGCGTCCGGCGTCTATCGTCGACGCTGATGTGGTCTTGTCCTCCCGCCTCAGCGGGCCGGTGCACGAGCGATCTCGATAACTCCATCGGAGATTCGCGGACGTGGGACCAAAATCGCGGTCCTGCGCGTTGAGATGATTGAACCTGCGAAAAGAGCAGGAGCGAGGAGAGAATCATGGTCCACGGAATCGCTGACGACGGCCGCATCACGACACGAGAGGGTGCGGACACGGCAGTTCTCGCGGGCGGGTGCTTCTGGGGCATGGAAGACCTCATCCGCAAGCAGCCCGGCGTGCTGGACACGCGTGTGGGGTACACCGGCGGAAGCAACGACCACGCGACGTACCGCAACCACCCCGGTCACGCGGAGGCGGTCGAGATCGTCTACGACCCCACGAAGACGACGTACCGCGACCTGCTGGCGTTCTTCTTCCAGATCCACGATCCGTCGACGCTGGACCGTCAGGGCAACGACATCGGATCCAGCTACCGTTCGGCGATCTTCCCGCTGAATGAGGAGCAGGAGCAGATCGCGCGCGACACCATCGCGGATGTCGACGCCTCGGGGCTGTGGCCGGGCAAGGCAGTCACCACGATCGAGCCTGCGGGAGCGTTCTGGGAGGCTGAGCCTGAGCACCAGGACTATCTGGAGCGGATCCCGAACGGGTACACCTGCCACTTCGCCCGTCCGGGCTGGGTGCTGCCGCGGCGCGCCGAGGTCTGATGCTGAACTGACCCGTGGAAGGGGCATGTCGTGAGGAATCGCGCCGTGCCCCTTCCACGCGCCGGAACAGGGAGTCTCGCCCGGACAGGTGGCGTATGGTGGACGCAAACGCTCGGCCGTCACACTGACGTGGCCTGCTGTTCCGGTGCAGACCGAGCTCCACGCGAAGAACCGCTCGTCCGGGAGTGGTGATGCCCCGTGATTGTCGCGCCCGGCATCTTCGACCCGAACATGAGAGAGGCCCCCATGCCACGTCCGAACCGGGTGGTGACCCTGCAGTCCGTCGCCGAACATGCGGGCGTTTCCCTGAAGACCGCATCCAATGCCGTCAACGGCACGGGGCGCATGGGGGAGGACACCCGCACGAAGGTGCTGGCCGCCGTCGAGGAACTCGGCTACAAGGTGAACGTCGCCGCGCGCAATCTGACCCGCGGGCGCACGGACGCCATCGCGCTGGCCGTTCCCACGCTGAAGGCGCCCTACCTCGCGGAACTCGCCGAGAACGTGGTCGAGGCGGCGCGCGCACGGGGGCTGACCGCGTACGTCACGACCTTCGGCGAGGGATTCGGCCCGATGACGTCGCGCGCTTATCTGGAGCAGTTCAACGTGCACTTCGCCGACGGTCTGCTGCTCTCGATGGCCGAGCACGAGCAGTTGACACCGGCCGATCTGGACGTCGACTATCCGCTCGTGTGCCTCGGATCGCGCGACACCTTCGGCCTCGCCGACCACGTCACGACCGACGACATCGCCGATGCGCGTGCGGCCACCGAGTATCTGCTGTCGCGCGGGTGCACATCGATCGCCGTCGTCGGCGCGCACCACGCGTATGACCCGGTCAAGATCAGCGCCGCCACGGAGGGCAACGCCGAGCAGCGCCTGCGGGGCATCTCCGAAGCGCTCGCCTCCGTGGGGCTCCAGCTGGACGGCCGTCTCGTCGGCGTGAGCGGCTATGTCTGGTCGATCAGCGCGGGATTCCGAGCCGCGACGGCCGTCATCGACTCGGGGATTCCCTTCGACGGGCTCATCTGCCTCAGCGACACGATCGCCATTGGTGCGGTCTTCGCCCTTCGCGAGCGCGGCATTCGCATACCAGACGACGTCCAGGTGATGGGCTTCGACAACATCGCCGAATCCGCGTACCTGGTTCCGCCCCTGACCACGATGAGCTCCCAGCTGGAGTGGATCGCGCCCACCGCGATCGATCTGCTGAGCGCGCGCATCGACGGCAGCGAAGCGGACCCCTCGCTTCACCTTGCGGTGTCGGACATTGTGGTCCGATCGACCACGCGATAGGACTCGCTATCGCGGATTTCACGCTCAAGACTCGTGCGTGATCAGGCATTCATAGCTTCCGAGAAATTCGCTGGTGCGAAGCTGGGAATCGTGCGCTATCGTTCCTGGTACAGCGCTGTACCAGAGACTGCAATGAAGGAGAGACTGGCCAGACACGCACCGATCCGTCGCGCCCGGAACGCACGACGACGGTAGGCACTTCCCCCGCGGAAGGCCGATGACGGACACGATCACCCCGTCAGGCGAATCCCTCGTAACATCCGCAGTCCTCACCGGAGAACGACCTCCGGTGATCCCGCACCGGCCCACCACCGAGCGGGAGGTACGACACCGCGGACCGTGCTGAAGCACCGTCCGCATCACAGCACCGGAAGGAAACTCATGCGCTCCATTTCGAAGCGGACGATCGCAACGCTCGCGGTCGTTCTGCCCCTGTCCCTCGCTCTCGGTGCCTGCTCCGGCGGCGGCGACGGCACGGGAGATGCGGGATCCGGCGGAGGAGACGACAACACGCTCACCGTCTGGACCTGGGACCCGAACTTCAACATCTTCGCGATGGAGGAGGCCGAGAAGATCTATCAGAAGGATCACCCGGACTTCTCGCTCGACATCGTCGAGACGCCGTGGGATGACCTGCAGACCAAGCTCACCACGCTCGCTCAGTCGGGCCAGACGGGGGAGCTGCCCGACATCTTCCTGATGCAGAACAACGCGTTCCAGAAGAACGGCATCAACTACCCCGAGCTGTTCAGCCCGATCTCCACCGACGCGGTCGACTTCTCGGAGTTCCCCTCCGCCGTGACCGCGTACTCCACGATCGACGGCACCAACTACGGCGTTCCCTTCGACGCCGGAACGGCCGTCACCGCCCTCCGCACCGACGTGCTGGAGGAAGCGGGATACAAGCTCTCCGACTTCACGGACATCACCTGGGACGACTTCATCACCAAGGGCAAGGACGTGCTCGCCAAGACCGGCAAGCCGCTCCTGTCGGGTCAGGCGGGGTCCTCCGACCTCATCATGATGATGCTGCAGAGCGCCGGTGCCAGCCTGTTCGATGACGAGGGCAAGCCCACCATCACCGACAACGCCACGCTCGAGGCCGCCATCAAGGTCTACACCCAGCTGGTGAAGGACGGCATCCTCATCGAGGTCAACTCGTGGGACGAGTACATCGGAACCCTGGTCAACGGCACGGTTGCCGCCACCGTGAACGGCGTCTGGATCGTCGGGTCGATTCAGACGGCGGAAGACCAGTCCGGCAAGTGGGGAATCACGAACCTCCCGAAGCTGGACGGCGTGTCCGGGGCGACGAACTACTCCGCGAACGGCGGCTCCTCCTGGGCGATCAGCTCGAACGCCAACGTGGACCTCGCCACCGACTTCCTGGCGGCCACGTTCGCGGGATCGACCGAGCTCTACGACACCATCCTCCCGAAGGCCGGCGCCGTGGCGAACTGGATCCCCGCGGGTGACTCGGAGGTCTACAACGAGCCGTCCGAGTTCTTCGGCGGGCAGACGATCTTCGCCGACGTCGTCAAGTTCGGCGCCGACGTGCCCTCGAACAACACGGGCGCGTACTACTACGAGGGCCGTGACGCCGTCAGCGCTGCGCTGACGCAGGTCATCGGCGGAGCCGACACGGCTTCGGCGCTCGCCGAGGCGCAGGCCAACGTCGAGTTCGCGATGCAGTGATCACCCGCCGGTCGGCGCTCGCTCCTCGCGAGCGAGCGCCGACCGGCACCTCGGCACCCCGCCGATCGTGATCCGCATCCACGCACTGAAAGCGAGAACGACGTGACCATCTCCGTCAGCCGCTCCGGGCGAACCCGGAAGGAGCCACCGCTCAGCGCCTCCGTCAACGGCCCTCGGCCGTGGCTCACCGGTGAGCGCCGCCGCAGCCTCACCGGGTGGGGATTCCTTCTCCCCGCCGCCCTGCTGATCCTCGTGTTCAGCTTCATCCCGATGATCCAGGCCTTCTTCCTGTCGCTGCAGACCGGACGCGGTGCCGGCCTCAAGTTCGCCGACCCCCTCTGGACCAATTACGCGCGCCTCATGCAGGACGAGACCTTCAAGCTCACCCTGCAGAACACCTTCATCTACCTGATCATCCAGGTTCCGATCATGCTGATCCTGGCTCTGGTGCTGGCGAACCTGCTCAACGACCGCAACCTGCGCTTCAAGGGGCTGTGGCGCACGGCCATCTTCCTGCCGTGTGCGGTGTCGCTGGTGGCCTACTCGCTGGTGTTCCGGACGATGTTCGCCACCGACGGATTCGTCAACGACATGCTCGGCGGCCTCGGCCTCATCGACTCACCGATCAACTGGCTGGGAGATGCGAACACGGCGCGGTTCGTGATCATCCTCGGCCTGCTGTGGCGCTGGACCGGATACAACATGGTGTTCTTCCTCGCCGCGTTGCAGAACATCGACTACTCCAGCATCGAGGCCGCGAAGGTCGACGGTGCCAACGCCTGGCAGACGTTCTGGCGGGTCACCGTGCCGCAGCTGAAGCCGATGATCCTGCTAACCGCGATCATGTCGACCAACGGAACGCTCCAGCTCTTCGATGAGTCGTGGGCGCTCACGCGCGGCGGTCCCGCCTACACGACGATGTCCATGTCGCACTACCTCTATGAGGTCTCGTTCCTGAAGAACCCGAACTTCGGCTACGCCGCAGCGATCTCCTACGTGATCCTGATCCTCGTCGCCGTGCTCGCGTTCATCCAGATGAAGGTGGGTGACAAGCGTGACTAAGCTGTTGCGCCAGGGACCGAAGTATCTGTTCCTCGGCATCTTCGCGATCTTCTCGATCTTCCCGCTCTACTTCATGACGGTCTCCGCGACCAACACCAGCAAGGACGTGCTGGACTCGCGGCTGCTGCCCGGTGGCGAGCTGTTCGCCAACTTCGCCAAGCTCACCGGATCGCAGAACCTCTGGGGTGCGATGTCGGCCTCGTTCATCGTGGCCGTCGGCATCACCGTGCTGGCGCTCATCATCTGCTCGATCGCGGGCTACGGCTTCGAGGTGTTCCACTCGAAGGGCAAGGATCGCCTGATGGCGGTGCTGCTGCTGGCGATGATGATTCCGTTCGCCGCCACGATGGTGCCGCTGTTCCAGCTGTTCTCCCGCGTCGGGCTGGTCAACTCGCTGGTCGCGGTGATCATCCCCGCGATCTCGACGCCGTTCCTGATCCTGCTCTTCCGACAGGCGTCGCGCGGCTTCCCGCACGAGATCATCGAGGCAGCGCGCATCGACGGACTCAGCGAGCTCAGCATCTTCGCTCGCATCTACATCCCGACGATGCGTTCCACCTACGCGGCAGCGGCCGTCATCACCTTCATGACCGCCTGGAACAACTTCCTGTGGCCCAAGGTGATCCTGGTGAACAACGCGTTCCAGACCATGCCGATGCTCATCTCCAACCTGAGCGCGGGCTACGTCACCGACTACGGCGTTCTCATGCTGGCCGTGCTGCTCGCCTCCGTGCCCACCATGGTGATCTTCCTGATCCTGCAGCGCGCGTTCGCGCAGGGAATCACGGGAGCGATCAAGTGATACGGGTGACCAGTGACGTCCCAGCTCTCGTTTCCGATTTCGTCTCCGATTTCGTTTTCGATTCCTGTCGCGCGGTTCGCGCAGAAAGCCACGGGTGACCAGTGACCTTCGATATCTCCCGGATCGCTGATCCGTCCTTCTTCGCCGACGGGCGCCTGCCTGCGCGCTCGGACCATCGCTGGTTCGCCAGCGAAGACGAACTTCTCGCGGGGACGAGCTCGTACGAGCAGAACCTGAACGGGCTGTGGAAGTTCCACTACGCCCGCAACGCGGACCAGACCGTCACCGGTTTCGAGCAGGCCGGGTTCGATGTGAGCGGGTGGGACGACATTCCCGTTCCCGCGCACATCCAGCTGCACGGCTACGACCGCGCCCAGTACGCCAACGTGCAGTACCCGTGGGACGGCCACGAGCAGATCGTTCCGGGCGAGGTCCCCACGCGGTTCAATCCGGTGGGATCGTACGTGACCGACGTCGTGCTGGAGCGCGCGTCGGGTCCGGGGGAGCGCGTGGTGATCACGTTCCACGGCGCGGAGAGCGCCAT
Source organism: Microbacterium gorillae (assembly GCF_050990725.1). Lineage (GTDB taxonomy): Bacteria > Actinomycetota > Actinomycetes > Actinomycetales > Microbacteriaceae > Microbacterium > Microbacterium gorillae_A. Next base: position 2,839,623 of record NZ_CP158844.1, on the reverse strand, counting down.
CGCGCTGTGGGTCAACGGGACCTACATCGGCTATGCCGAGGACAGCTTCACGCCCTCCTCGTTCGACATCACCCATGCTCTCGTCGACGGCCCGAACCGCCTGGCCGCGCAGGTCTTCAAGTGGAGCGGCGGATCGTGGCTGGAGGACCAGGACTTCTACCGCTTCTCGGGCATCTTCCGTGACGTCGTCATCACCCACCTGCCGGTGGCGCACGTCGCCGACCTGCACGTGCGGACCGTGATCGACGGGTCATCCGCAGAGGTGATCCTGACCGCGGAGATCGAGGGCGACGCCGAGCTCACGGCGCAGCTGGACGGAACGGCCCTCGCCCGCGCCGAAGACGGATCGTTCCGGGTGCGGATCGAGAACGCCCGGCTGTGGAGCCCCGAGGACCCTCACCTCTACGACCTCGTGCTGCACCTGCGACACGGAGACGAACTGGTCGAGGTGATCCGCCAGCGTGTCGGTGTGCGTCGGTTCGCGATCGAGGACGGTGTGCTCCGGTTGAACGGTGAGCGCGTGGTGTTCTTCGGCGTCAACCGGCACGAGTTCGGGCTGCAGGGTCGCGTGATGACGCGCGAGCAGACTATCGCGGACCTCCGACTGCTGAAGAGCATCGGCGTCAACGCGATTCGCACCAGCCACTATCCCAACAACTCGTTCTTCTACGAGCTGGCCGACGAGTTCGGCTTCCTGGTGATCGACGAGATGAACCTGGAGACGCACGGCATCTGGGATTCGATCCGGGCGCTCGATCTCCCGGTGTCCGAGGCGCTGCCCGGGGACCGTGCCGAGTGGCGCGACGCGCTGCTGGATCGCGCGACCAGCCTGCTGCGTCGTGACCGCAACCACCCGTCGGTGGTGATCTGGTCGTGCGGCAATGAATCGTTCGGCGGAACCCTGATCCGCGACGTGGCGGACTACCTCCGCACCGCGGATGACCGGCCGGTCCACTACGAGGGTGTCGACTGGGATCCGCGGTATCCGGAGACCACCGACATCGTGAGCCGGATGTACACGCCGGCCGCCGAGATCGAGGAGTTCCTGGCGACGAACCGCGAGAAGCCCTTCATCCTCTGCGAGTACGCGCACGCGATGGGCAACTCGTTCGGTGCGGTGGATCGCTACATCGATCTGGCCTATCGCGATGAGCTGTTCCAGGGTGGGTTCATCTGGGACTTCTCCGACCAGGCGATCGAGCTCACCGACCGCTACGGCAACACCTACTTCGGCTACGGCGGCGATAGCGGCGAGGCACCGCACGACTCGGACTTCAGCGGCAACGGCATCCTGTTCGCCGACCACACCCCGAAGCCGTTCGTGCAGGAAGTGTCGTTCCTGTACCAGCCGCTGAAGCTCGTGATCGACCGCGATGGCGTGACGATCGAGAACCGCAACCTGTTCACCTCGACGGCGGCGTACTCGGGCGTGGCCACGCTGCGGACGAACGGGCGCACGCTGCGGACGGTCGCGATCGACTCCGACATCGCTCCGGGAGAGCGCGGCTCTGTGCCGTTTGCGCTCGACGTGCCGAACCTGCCGGGGGAGTACACGATCGATGTCGAGTTCTTCCACCGTGACGCCACGGCGTGGGCCCCGGCCGGCGCGCGCGTGGCGCGGGGGCAGGGCGTGGTTGTTGTCGAGGGCGCTCCGGTCACGCCTCGTCCGGTAGCTCGTCCCGAGGTGGTCGACGGGATCCACAACGTCGGTGTGCGCGGTGAGCACTTCGAGGCCCTCTTCTCGAAGCTGTATGGCGGACTGGTCTCCTACCGGTTCGGGCAGACCCGCGACGGCGGGCGGGAGCTGCTGTCGGCGATGCCGAAGCCGAACTTCTGGCACGCGCCGACGTCGAACGAGCGCGGCTGGGGAGCACCCTTCGAGGACGGTCAGTGGCTGCTGGCGAGCCGGTATGCGCGTGCGGCCGGCGAGCCCCTGCGGACGGCGCGGGTCAGCACGGATGACGAGTCCGTCACCGTGTCATACACCTACGATCTGCCGACCCGACCCGCATCGTCCTGCGATGTGGACTACCGGGTGACGGGCGACGGGCGCATCGAGGTGACCCTGTCGCTGACCGTGCCGGAGGGGCTGCCGGATCTGCCCGAGTTCGGGATGATGCTGCAGACCTCGCCGGATCACGACCGGCTGCGCTGGTACGGCGAGGGGCCGGAGGAGAGCGCGGTGGATCGCCGCCTCGGCACCCGTCGTGACGTGTTCGCAGCGAGCGTCGCCGATCAGCTCACGCCGTACCTGCGACCGCAGGAGGCGGGCAGCCGCACGGGTGTGACGTGGGCGGAGGTCACCGATCGTCGCGGCTGGGGCATCCGTGTCGAGAGCGCGGACGGGATGGAGTTCTCGGCGCTGCCTTGGACGCCGTTCGAGATCGAGAACGCCGACCACCCGAACGAGCTCCCCGCCACACGCCACACCGTGCTGCGGCCGGCGCTGATGCGTCGCGGAGTCGCCGGTGACAACTCCTGGGGCGCGCGCACCCACCCGGAGTTCCTGGTGCCCACGGACGAACCGCTGCGGTTCCGCTTCACGTTCACGGGCGTCGCGGGTGGCGGCGCGGCCGGTCGAAGCTGAGACCAGACCAACACCACGAGCGACACAGCGGCGGCGGTGGGTTTGTCCCGCCGCCGCCGTCGTTGTTGTGCGATTTCTCGGTGTGTCGTGGATCGGGAAGGATGGGGGAGTGCTGGAACTGGAAGCCGGATCGTGGGCGCTGCTCGTGCTCGGAGCGCTCATCGTCGGTGTCTCGAAGACCGGCATTCCTGGCCTCAGCACGCTCATGGTGGCGGTGTTCGCCACGGTGCTGCCGGCGCGCACGTCCACCGCGGCGCTCCTGCTGCTGCTCATCGTCGGCGACATGATGGCGCTGGCGATGTACCGCCGCCACGCGGACTGGCGCACCATCCTGAAGCTCGCCCCCGCCGTCGTCGCGGGAATCCTCCTCGGTGCTCTGTTCCTGTGGTGGGCATCCGACGGGTGGGTGCGCAAGGCGATCGGAGCGATCCTGCTTCTGCTGGTGCTGATCACGTTGCTGCGGCGGCGAGCATCCAGCGCCGACGTGGGCACGGGGCGCGCGCTCGCCTCGGGCTACGGCCTGCTCGGCGGATTCACCACCATGGTGGCCAATGCGGGTGGACCCGTGATGTCGCTGTACTTCCTGGCGGCGCGCTTCTCCGTGCAGGCCTTCCTCGGGACCGCCGCCTGGTTCTTCGCGATCGTGAACCTGGTGAAGGTGCCGTTCATGCTGGGGCTCGGCCTCTTGACGCCACAGGTGGCGCTCACCGATCTCGTGCTCGCACCCGCGGTCATCATCGGCGCGCTCATCGGGCGCTGGATCGCCGGTCGGATCAAGCAGCAGGCGTTCGACACGATCGTGCTGGTGCTCACCGTGGTCGGGGCACTCCAGCTACTGATCTTCTGATCTACTGATCTACAGGTCGCGCGTCCGCGACTCGTCCCACGGGATCGTCCAGCCGGCGGCATCGAACAGGTCGTTCAGCAGAAAAGCGGTGAAACCCCAGAGGATGACGCCGTCCAGATCCCAGGCCGGCCCATGGAACGCGCCCAGCGGGTGTCGGTAGACCGACGTGAAGCGATTCGCGGGGTCCAGCAGCCAGGCCACACTCACCCGGAGCACGTCCGCGGTCTCTCCTTCATCGACGCTGACGTAGTGGCGGGGCGCGATGCGCCAGCCGATCACCGGGGTCACGCGGAAGTCGCTTACCGTGCCCACCTCGGGAAGCTCGGCGAGGATATCGACGTCTGTGGCTTCGACACCGATCTCCTCCCGGGCTTCGCGGAGTGCGGTGGCCACGATATCGGCGTCCTCGGGTTCGGCACCGCCACCGGGGAACGCGACCTCACCGGCGTGCGAGCGCAGCGCGCCGGATCGCACCTCCAACACGACGTCCAGATCGTTGGCGGTGAGCTCCTCGAGCCCGCGTGTGTCCTCGTCGCGAGCTCGTCCGAACAGGATGAGCACAGCAGCCGGGCGAGCTTCGGGCTTCGGGCGGAAGCGACCCGTTCGCCGGTTCTCCAGGTGCGCGCCGGCGGCGGCTGCAAGGTGCAGCAGTCCGCCCGGGGTCGTGTTCGACATCCCCTTCAGCCTATGGGGTGGAGACACGACGTGGCCCGTCGTCTCGCTGGGGGCGAGATGACGGGCCACGTGGGGGGACGTCAGGCGACGAACGCGGGTTCGCGCGCGGGGGTGTCGATGAGGAAGCGGTCGTAGGCGTGGACCGTGAGGAACAGCGGGAACTCGTCGCCGAGCACCAGCTCACGCAGGATCTCGGCTGCGTCGTCCAGCCGGTCGTCCGGGTAGCGGTCGAGGTCCGCGAGCACCCGGTCGATCGCGTACTCCACGCGTTCGCGAACCACCGGGAGACCGTCCTCGGTCAGCGCACCCTGGTGGATCCACTGCCAGAGCTGACCGCGGCTGATCTCCGCGGTTGCTGCGTCCTCCATGAGGTTGTCGATCGCTGCGGCACCCGTGCCGCGCAGCCACGAATCCAGATAGCGCAGGGCCACCGAGACGTTCTGGCGGATGCCTTCCCGCGTGACCCGCCCACCCTCGATGCGCAGGTCGAGCAGCTGCTCGGCGCTCACCGTCACGTCCTCTCGGAGGCGGTGCGTCTGGTCGGTACGCCCGGCCATCGCGGCGTCGAACTCGGCCCTCGCGACGGGGATGAGGTCCGGGTGCGCCACCCAGGTGCCGTCGAAGCCGTCCACTGCTTCGCGACGCTTGTCGGCCGCGACCTTCTCGAACGCCTCCGCGGTGACCAGCGGATCGCGCCGGTTCGGGATGAAGGCGCTCATTCCGCCGATGGCATATGCGCCGCGCTTGTGGCAGGTGCGGACGAGCAGCTCCGTGTAAGCGCGCATGAACGGCACCGTCATCGTGATCTGGGAGCGATCCGGCAGCAGGAACGACCGGCCACGGGAGTGGAAGTTCTTGATGATGCTGAACAGGTAGTCCCAGCGGCCCGCGTTGAGGCCGGCGCAGTGGTCGCGCAGCTCATAGAGGATCTCCTCCATCTCGAACGCCGCCGTGATGGTCTCGATGAGCACGGTGGCGCGGATCGTGCCGTGCGCCAAGTTCAACCAGTTCTCGCTGAACGTGAAGACGTCGTCCCAGAGGCGGGCTCCCTCCAGACTCTCCAGCTTCGGCAGATAGAAGTAGGGTCCGCGGCCGCGGGCGATCAGTTCCTTCGCGTTGTGGAAGAAGTAGAGCCCGAAGTCCACCAGGGCGCCGGAGACCGATCCCTGCCGGCCGGCCGTGGTGGTGTAGCGGAAGTGCTTCTCGCCGAGGAACCAGCCGCGCGGGCGGAAGACGATCGTCGGGGTCTCCTCGCCGAGGCGATATTCCTTGCCCTCGTCGCTGGTGAAATCGATCTGGCGACGGATCGCGTCGTACAGATTGACCTGACCGCCGATGATGTTGTGCCAGGTGGGGCTCGTGGCATCCTCGTGGTCGGCGAGCCACACCTGTGCGCCGGAGTTCAGCGCGTTGACGGTCATCTTGCGATCGGTGGGCCCGGTGATCTCGACGCGCCGGTCGTGCAGACCGGGGCCGGGACCCGCCACCCGCCAGCTCGGCTCCTCGCGGACCGGTGCCGTGGAGTCGCGGAAGGTGGGGGTGTAGCCGGCGTTGATCGCCTTCTGGCGCTCGTAGCGCTCGCGTAGCCGGTCCTGGCGGCGCGCCGCGAACTGGTCGTGCAGTGCGGTGAGGAACGCGAGGGCCTCGGGGGTGAGGATCTCGTCGAAGCGGGGCTCGAGCTCGCCCAGCACTTCGAAACGGGGATGGGTGGTCATGATCGTGGCCTTTCTGTATCCGTGCGGATCAGTGGAACTGGGCGGATTCGGTGGAGCCGACGAGAGCGAGTGTCGCGCTCTCGGGGTTCAGCGCGGTGGCGATCCGGTCGAAGTAGCCGGTGCCCACCTCCGCCTGGTGCTTGGTCGCGGTGTAGCCGCAAGCCTCTGCGGCGAACTCGGCCTCCTGCAGCTCGACGTACGCCGACATCTGGCGCTGCTTGTAGTCGAGGGCGAGTTCGAACATGCCGTAGTTCAGGGAGTGGAACCCGGCGAGCGTGATGAACTGGAACGCGTACCCCATCGCCGACAGCTCGCGCTGGAATCGCGCGATGGTGTCGTCGTCGAGGTGTCGGCGCCAGTTGAAGCTGGGGGAGCAGTTGTAGGCGAGCTTCTGGTTCGGGAATTCCGCGTGGATCGCCTCGGCGAAGCGGCGGGCCAGTTCCAGATCGGGCTCGCTGGATTCCACCCACAGCAGATCCGCGTACGGGGCGTAGGCGAGGCCGCGGGCGATCACGGGCTCGATCCCTCCGGTGACCTCGTAGAAGCCCTCGGCCGTGCGAGTGCCGGTGAGGAACGGGCGGTCGCGCTCGTCGATGTCGCTGGTGAGAAGCGTGGCGGCCAGCGCATCGGTGCGGGCGATGATCACGCTGGGGACTCCGGCGACATCGGCGGCGAGGCGTGCCGCGTTCAGGGTGCGGATGTGCTGGGAAGTGGGCACGAGGACCTTGCCGCCCATGTGGCCGCACTTCTTCTCGCTGGCGAGCTGGTCCTCCCAGTGGACACCCGCGGCGCCCGCTGCGATCATGCCCTGCATCAGCTCGTAGGCGTTCAGCGGTCCGCCGAATCCGGCCTCGGCGTCGGCGACGATGGGCGCCTGCCAGTCACGGGTGGTGGTCCCGGTCTCGGCGAACTCGATCTGCCCGGCGCGGAGCAGCGCGTTGTTGATCCGGCGGACGACCGCGGGGACGGAGTTGGCGGGGTAGAGGCTCTGGTCAGGGTAGGTCTGCCCGGAGAGGTTGGCGTCGGCGGCCACCTGCCAGCCGGAGAGGTAGATGGCCTCGAGTCCGGCTCGCACCTGCTGGACGGCCTGATTGCCGGTGAGCGCACCGAGCGCGTACACCCAGGATTCGCGGTCGTCGTTGTTGCGCTGGATGAGGTCCCACAGCTTCTGCGCACCGCGGCGGGCGAGCGTCGCCTCCTCACGGACGGGACCGCGCAGGCGGACGACATCCTCGGCGGTGTAGTCGCGACGGACATCCGCCCATCGCGGGTCGGTGATCCACTCCGCCTCGAGATCGGTGGCGGTCTGGTTCTGCTGGCCGGGGAGGTCTGCGTACTCGGTCATGTCGGCTCCTTCGCTGAGTTCTGCGAGTGGTTCTGAGACGAGCTTGCGCCGCACTTTCGGCCTTCTCAGGCCAAATCCTGGGAGAAATATGGCCGAATTTCTGAGCATCGGAACGATCGGCCGTGTCATGCTGTCGGCATGGCGATGCAACGACGCGCGCACGGCGACGATGAAGACATGCTCGATTCCCTCACCATTGGCCGCCGGATCCGCGCGCTGCGACAGGAACGCGCGATGACGGTGGAGGACCTCGGGCGCGCGATCGATCGTGCCGCCTCGCAGGTGTCGGTCATCGAGAACGGCAAGCGGGAGCTGCGTCTGGTCGAACTGCAGCGGCTGGCGAAGGCGCTCGGCACCACGTTGGATGCGCTGCTCGAGCCCGCACCGCTCTCACGTCGTGACGAGTTGGAGATCGCCCTGGAGCGGGCGCAGCGTGGGCCGCTGTATCGCTCGCTCGGGCTGGAAGCCCTGCCGATTCGTCGTTCGCTCAGCGACGAGGCGATCGAGACGATCCTCCGCCTGCACGATGAACTCGGCCGTCTGCACGAACAGCGCGCGGCCACACCCGAAGAGGCCCGACGCGCCAACACGGAACTGCGGGCCCAACAGCGTCGCCGCGACAACTACTACGAGGAGCTGGAGAATTCGGCGGCCGAGCTCCTCGGTGCCATCGGGCATCGCGGCGGTCCGCTGTCACAGCGCGAGACGGGGGAGCTGGCGACCCATCTCGGCTTCTCGCTGCACTATGTCAGTGATCTTCCCGGCAGCACACGCAGCATCACGGATCGCCGCCACGGACGGATCTACCTGCCACTGCATCAGCGCGGGACGGATCTGAGATCAGCACTGCTGCAGGCACTTGCTGCGCACGTGCTGGGTCAGCCCGAACCCCAGGACTACGGTGATCTGCTCCGGCAGCGGGTCGAGACCAACTATCTCGCCGGTGCGCTGATGGTGCCGCAGTCGAGCGCCGTTCCGTATCTGACCGAGGCGAAGGCGGCGCGCGAGCTCTCCGTGGAGGACCTGCGTGACCACTTCGCGGTGAGCTACGAGACGGCGGCGCATCGGTTCACCAATCTCGCGACGCGCCACCTCGGGATTCCCGTGCACTTCACGAAGGTGCACTCCAGCGGCGTGATCTCGAAGGCGTATGAGAATGACGACGTGCAGTTCCCGACCGATGCGCTGGGATCGGTGGAGGGTCAGCGCGTGTGCCGCTGGTGGAGTGCTCGGCAGGTATTCGAGGTGGAGGATCGGCTCACCCCGTACCATCAGCTCACGGACAAGCCGGTGGGCACCTACTGGTGCACTTCGGCGATCGTGAGCGCCAGCAACGGCGAGTTCTCCCTCAGCGTGGGAACACGATTCGCCGACTCGCGCTGGTTCCGTGGTCGCGACACCCGCCGGCGCATGACGTCCACGTGTCCCGACCCCACGTGCTGTCGCGAACCCCGCGCCGAGGCGGCCGCGCACTGGCGTGGGCAGGCGTTCCCGAGCGCGCGGCTGAACTCATCGTTGCTGGCCGCGATGCCGGACGGCAGCACCACGGGGATCGACACCGTCGCGGTGTACGAGTTCCTCGACCGCCACGCCGCCACCCTCGACGAAAGCTGACCCGCGAGACTTCCGTGCGTGGGCGAGAATCGGCGCGTTTGCGGTGACCCGCGGATGGTGGAGGCTGTGTCTCAGGTGATTTATGGAAGAGCAGGGGAAGCGTCCTGAGCGGCGCAAGGGTCAGCAGTGGCATCCGGATCAGCGTGCGGAGGCGGTGCGGATCTATCGGGAGTCGAGGGGGCGCACGATTCGTGCGGTCGCGGATGATCTCGGGGTTCCGTTTCAGACGCTGTATCGGTGGGTGCGGACGGCTCGTGATATCGAGCTGGATCCGTCGGGGACGTTGACGGATGCTGCGCGCAAGCGTGTGCGGAAGTTGGAGGAGGAGAACGCTCGACTGCGCAAGGAACTCGACTTCGAGAAAAAAGCGCGCGCCTTCGTTCAGGAGATCTCTCGCCGGCGGAATGGTTCGCGGTGATCGATCGAATGAAGGCTGATTTCTCCATCCAGTACCTGTGCCGCAAGTTCGGTGTCTCCGAGTCGGGGTACCACGCCTGGAAGACGCGACCGCTGTCGGCGACAGCGCAGTGGCGGGCGGTGTTGCACGCGAAAGTGCTCGGCCTGTTCGTGCGGTCCTTGTATACCGTTGGGCACCGCAAGATCGCCGCTGACCTGAGGATAGATCACGGCTTGCCCGTGAACCCGAAGAGCGTCCTGAAGGCGATGAAGGCGATGAAGCTGATGCCCCGAGCCACCGAGGCGGCGTTCGAGCGGGCCGCGGCCCGGGCCCGGGCGAGCGCCGACCCGGAGGACCTCGTCGACCGTCACTTCTCCGACGTGCTGGAGCCGGGAATGGTGCTCGTCGGCGACATCACCTACGTCCGTACCGATGAAGGATGGCTCTATGTCGCCACTGTCATCGATCTGGCCTCACGTTCGGTGATCGGGTGGGCATCGGGTGCCAGACAGACCGCGGAGCTGGTCGTGACAGCGTTGCGACGAGCGTTGCGCAGCGGGCACGTCAAGGAGAACGCGATCTTCCACTCCGATCACGGCACCCAATACCGGTCGAAGCGATTCGCAGGGTTCTGCCGCAAGCACAGCATCCGAAGGTCGATGGGCAAGAACTTCCAGTGCTGGGATAACGCTGTCGCCGAGTCGTTCTTCTCCAAGCTGAAGCAGGAACGACTCCGCTGGCAGCGCTTCACCACCCGGGCGCAGGCCACGAACGCCGTCGCGGACTACATCCAGTACTTCAACACCGCGCGACGACACCAGAGCCTGGACTACGCCACCCCAGCCGAAAAGCTGACAGAACTCATCGCCGCGTAACCGGCAGAAAGGAAACGAGACACCAACTCCACGAAACGCGGGTCACGCTAGTTGCGTTGATTGTCGCCCACAGAGGGAAGTCTCGCGGGCTGGTGGGTCGCCCCGGGGTGGTGGTGTCAGCGGGGGAAGACGGCGAAGAAGGTGGACAGCACGGCGTCGATGTCGGCCTGCAGCGCGATGTCCAGCACCGGCCACGCGCCCTGCGCACCGTGCACCGCGTCCTCGGCCGCGTGCGGGCGGCGGTCCACGATGGTCGCTCCACGACTCGCGCTCGGTGCGAGCTCGACATGCACGGGATACGACTCGAACGTGAACAGCTCCGGGTTGGTGAGCGCGATCACGGCACCGGCGTCGCCGATGCGGCGGTTGTCGACGATGGTGTCGCCGCCGGGCACGGTCACCGTGAACGACAGAAGACCGGCGAGAGCGCGCTGGACGGGGTCGTCCTGACGAAGCGCCGCCACATGTGCGTCGTCGGCGCGGATACGGTCGAAGACATCCAGGCCGTACATCGTGAGCGGGATGCCGCTGGTGAACACGATGTGCGCGGCCTCGGGGTCGTGCCACACGTTGAACTCCGCGGTGGCGCTCGCGTTGCCGACAGACGCGGATCCGCCCATCGTGACGATGCGCGCGATGCGCGGGGTCACTTCGGGGTGAGCGCGCAGCAGCAGCGCGATGTTCGTCAGGGGAGCGAGCGTGATGATCGTGAGCGGCTTCTCCGACTCCATCAGCGTGCGTCGCAACAGCTCCACGGCTCGGACCGGCTCAGGCGAGCGGACGCCGCGGGGCAGTGCGATGCCGCCGACACCGTCGGATCCGTGGATCCAGGCCGCAGAACGTGCTTCGCCGATGAGCGGCTGCTCGGCACCGCCGGCGACGGGGATCTGCGGGGCACCCGCGAGCTCCAGCAGGGCGAGCGTGTTGTCCAGCACCTGCGGCAGGTCGACGTTGCCGGCGACACAGGTGATCGCGCGCACGTCGATGTCGGGGTGGTGCAGCGCGTACAGCACGGCCATCGCGTCGTCGATGCCGGTGTCGACATCGAGGATGACACTGTGCTGTGCGGGGGCTGACGTGGTGGTCATGGGTCCTTCTCGGGTTCAGGCGCTGAGGTGCGCGGGAAGATCAAGTAGGGCGAGCGCCGGACGGCTCGGGCCCGGTGCGCCCACGTAGAACGCCGACATGCCGGCGCGGCGCGGTCCTTCGACGTCGGCGTCCCAGGTGTCGCCGACGAAGGCGACGCGCGACGGGTCGACGGGGTACTTCGCGAGCGCCGCCGCAAAGAGATTCGGGTGTGGTTTCCGCCATCCCTCCGATACGGACAGCACCGTGGCGTGGACGTGGGCGTCCAGATCGAACCGGGCGAGCAGGTCGGGGACGAGGCGCTCGTGGTGCGTGTTGCTGACGACGATCACGCGATGGTCCTTCACCAGGGTCGTGAGTGCTTCGCGCGCACCGTCGCGTACTCGGACGGGCACGATCCAGTCCCTGAGGTACTCGTCGATCAGCAGCTCGCGGTCCGAGACGGAAGCGTCCACGTCGATCAGCGCAGCGAACCGCGCTGCCACCTGTGACAGCGAGTATTCGCGACCTGTGGCGACCGCATCGGATTCGTGCTCAGCCCAGGCTCGATCCCACGCGGTCCGGGCGTCGGCCCGCGAGCCGTGGCGAGCTGCGAAGGCCTGCGGCGCCGTGAGGGCGGTGCCATCCCCCGTGTGCACACTCGGCTGATATTCGACGAGGGTGCCGAAGAAATCGAACCACACGTCGGTGAAGCGCGCGCTCACGCGCCTTCCCGTCGGCGCACGATCTCCGCGATCCAGAGCGGAGCGAACGGGGACGTGCAGTTCGGTGGGGTGGGATAGTCCTTCAGGACCTCGAGTCGTTCGCCGATCTCCAGCGCGCGCTCGCGGTACTCGGGGTGGTGAATGCCGATCTGGGCGAGCGCGTCGTTCATGGCCCACTGCAGTCGTTCGGGGGCATCGCGCATCGCGGGATCGATCAGGTCCAGCAGGTGCGCCAGGTCCAGCCCCGCCGGCCTCTTCACGATGCGCTCGGAGGTGAGCCCCCACCCGGCCGCCTGCACGACAGGATCGGAATCAGTGAACCACCGCTGTCGCAGTGTCTCCGCGTGCGGAGACTTCTTCACGATGTAGTTGACGAGCCAGTCGATCACCTTCGGTGCGCGTGCCTCGCGGAGCATCGCGTCGAGCTCGTCGGCCGAGTGGTCCTTCGGCTTCATGAGCAGGAGCGCCAGCAGCCGGGCCGCGGTGTCGCCCGTGGCCCAGAGATCGTCCGCCAGCGGCTGCTGCGCTCCGATCCGCTTGGCTACGCCGCGCAGCTGGGTGAGGTTGACTCCGTGGTCGTCGCCGTGCCGTTCGTTGACGGCGCGCATCCGCGGGTCCTCGAGCGCGGCGAGCTCCGCCATCACGCTCGCTACATCGTCCGCCATCGCGCCTCCCCGCCTCCGTCGTGCACTGATTCGTGCGGCAGGCATCCAGTCTACGGACGGTGCCGAGTCATGACGGCTTCGCCACCGGCGACAGGTTCGGTCAGCTCGCGGGAACGTCGATCACCGACACCTCGCCGCGATGAGCGACGACCATCCCGGCTGAGGCCGACGCGAGGTCCGCGTCGAATCGGTCCAGCGCATCGGGGCTCACGCGCAACCCGAGCACGGCACTCGCGGAGTACCGCGTCTCATCCATGACAGCATCGTGGCGGCCCGCCCAGTCGCGCAGCACGTTCTCGTATCGCCCGGCGTCCGCGTGGGCCACCTCCACGGACACCGCGACCAACTCCCGGCGGCGGATGATCGCCGCGCGGTCGAGCGCTTCCGAAACAGCCGAGGAATACGCGCGGACCAAGCCGCCCGCACCGAGCTTGATGCCGCCGAAGTATCGTGTGACGACGACCACGAGATCGGTGAGCTCGCGACGACGGAGCACCTCCAGCATGGGCATCCCGGCCGTACCGCTCGGCTCGCCATCGTCGGACGAGCGTGCCTGGTCGCCCAGCAGGCCGGTGATCATCGCGGTGCAGTTGTGGCGTGCATCCCAGTACCTCGTGCGGATGGCCGCGATGGCGGCGTCCGCTTCAGGAACGGAGCGCACGGGGATCGCCTGCGCGATGAACCGAGACTTCTTGATCACGAGTTCATGCTCGACCGCGGCCGCGATGCTGTCGGGGTAACGCGTCATTCGGCCCGCTCGCTGCGCGGCGCCGCCGTGGCGTCGGAGTTCGGATTGCCTGTCTCGAGGCGACGATCGGAATCATCGCTCGCGGGGAGATGCGTCGCCAGCAGCGTGTCCGTCTCCCGCGCATCGGGGGAGGTCGCGGGCCCGCGACGAGTGACGGAGATTGCGGCGGCGGCGTTCGCGCGGCGCGCGGCGGCATCGATCGAGTCGCCGCGCAACAGCGCCGCGCACAGGACGCCGAGGTGCGTATCGCCGGCCCCCGTCGTGTCCACGGCGCGCTGCGGGAACCCCGCCACCGCGCGCGTGCCCGCGCCATCTGCAACCCAGCAGCCCGCACCACCGTCACGGACGAGAACAACGGCCTCGGGTCGCAACATCCCGCGCAGGCGAGTTGCGACGTCGACGAGGGGAGCATCCTCGTCGGCCGCGGCGAGTTCGCGGGCCTCGGTGGCATTCGCGGTGAGGACGTCGGTGCGGGCGAGGACGCGCCGACGCACGTCTGCTGACACGCTGCCGAACACCGGGGCGGGGTCCAACAGCACACGAGTGGATGGCAGTGACTCCAGCCAGGCGGGAACGGACTCCGCACCGGTCGCTGGTGTTAGCACGTACCCCGTGACCGCGACGAGGTCGTCGTCGCGCACGTCGATCGCCGCAAGCTCGCTCGACGAGACGCCGGCTTCTGCGCCGTCGACCGTGATGAACGTCCGCTCGGCGCTGTCATCCACCATCACCACGCAGTAGCCGCTGTCGCGCTCCGCCACGGCGGGGATCGGGGTCTCGCACCCGATGTCGTCCAGCGCATCCGCGACGATCGTGCCGAACGGACCGGTGCCGTACCGGCCCGCGTACACCGTGGCGGCGCCGTCGCGCGCGGCCGCGATGAGAGTGTTGGCTCCTCCGCCCGCCGTGATCTCAGCGTGCGTCGCCAGTACCTCCGCGCCCGGACGGGGAACCGCGGGCACCGCGACGCCGATGTCGACGATGACACTTCCGGCGTACACCAGACGGCCGGACTGTGGCGTGACGGTCATGTGCTCTCTGTTCGTGTTGTCGGGGAGGGCGTGTCAGCCCTTCGGCCGCTCCGTGTACGGGCGCCCGTTGACCACGGCATCCAGCTTGCCGGTGGCCACCCACACCGCGTGGGAACGCAGCGCCTGGCGCACGGCGAGGAAGATCACGGCATAGGCGATGGCCAGGCCGATGAGGGTGGCCAGCACGACGTAGAGGATGGCAATGTACCCGGCGGAGAAGTTCATGCCCGCATCCTAGGTGAGCCCGTCTCCGCGGGCGAATGACCGCGCGACGGCCCGCGCGGACGCGACACGGTCACGCCGCGGAACCCGTGTCGCGCAGCGTGAGCAGAGCCGAGGCGCGGGAGGTGAGATCCAGCGTGTTGACGCTCGTGACCAGCGCGACGGCGTCTGTCGGCCACGCCTGCATTCCCCACCCTGCCCCGAGCACCGCTCCCGCGATGGCCCCGATGGTGTCGGTGTCGCCGCCGACACTGGCTGCCACGCCGAGCGCGCTCCACGGGTCCAGACTCCCTGCTGCAAGGGCGAGTGCGGCCACCACCGATTCCTGCGCCGCGACCGAGGTGCCGATGAGATCGATGCACAGACGCGTCGCGTCGGCGGGGAGAGCGCCCTGCAGCAGCTCGACGGCCCAGCGGACGCGTGGTCCGATTCGGGCACCATCGATCCACGGCGCCCGGCTCTCAGCCTCATCCGCGAGGTCAGCGCCGAACAGCACCGCCTCGCGCACATCGGCGCCGTCGATGCCTGCGCTGACCGCTCCGGCCACGGCGGTCGCTGCCGCGAGCCCGATCGAGGTGTTGTGCGTCACGAGCGCGGACGCGTGCACGGCGTCGAGAAGCGAGGTCCGCGAGTCAGGCGCGAACGCGATGCCGACGGGTGTGACCCGCATCGCGGCGCCGTTCGTCGCACCACGGGTTCCGGTGACCGTCGGGTCCTCGCCCGCCTGCAGCCGCGACAGCGCGCGCTTCGTGGACGGGCCGAGGAGGTCGAGCGACCCAGCCGCGATCATGCGCTGTTCCCAGGAGAGGAGCGCCTCGGCGAAACGATGAGGATCGATCGTTCCACCGGCGTCGATCAGGATGTCGGCGAGGAGGACCGCCTGCTCCGTGTCGTCGGTGATCGTGCCGGCCGAGAGTCCCGCGGCGATGAGCTGATGCGGGCCCGCGTCGCGAAGCTCCCGTATGTCGCCGTAGTCGGCGAGGATCACATCCCGCGCCAGGTCTTGCGTCGGCATGCCGAGCGCGTCACCGAGGGCGAGACCCGTGAGCGCACCCCGGGCGCGATCGAGTGCATTGGTCATGGATCAACTCTGTGTCCCGCATGCTATCGGGGCAACTCGCGCACCGCGTTCGGTTGCGCAGCGAGCGCGAGCGAGACGAAGGAGCCTCACGAACGATGGAGGTCCTTCGTCTCGCTTCGCCTGCTCAGGAACCGGCGGCGACGAGCACGGCCCGCGCGGTCGCGGTCACCGTGGAGCGGTGGCGGCCCGCGGCCCAGCGGACGCCGGCGGGGGAGCGGTACTCGATCAGCGTCAGGGCATCCGCGTCAGCGCCGCGACCGATCGAGGTCTGGTGCAGGCTCAGCACCTCGATCCCCGTCACCGAAGAACCCAGCGCGGCGAGCACCGCCTCCACGGGACCCCCAGACACGGTGGCGCTCAGTTCGGATCCGTTGCCGTCCACGATTCGCGCCGTGCTGCTGTTCTCATCCGTGTCGATCTCCCGTACGCCGTAGGGAGTCGGGCGCAAGTACGTCGCGGAGAACACGTCCCAGAGGTCCGCGGCGGAGACCTCGTCACCCGTCGCATCCGCATGCCGCTGGACGTGGCGAGAGAAGTCCACCTCGACGCGGCGCGGGAGTTCGATGCCGTACTCGGTCTCCAGCAGATAGGCGATGCCGCCCTTGCCGGACTGCGAGTTGACGCGGATCACGGCGTCGTACGAGCGTCCCAGATCCGCGGGATCCACGGGCAGGTACGGCACGCGCCAGGCCGCCTCGCGCTCGTCGATGCCTTCTGCTGCCGCGCGCTCGCGGTGCTCGGCGAAGCCCTTGCGGATCGCGTCCTGATGCGTCCCGCTGAAGGCGGTGTGCACGAGGTCGCCGACGTACGGATGCCGTGG
Organism: Microbacterium gorillae; assembly: GCF_050990725.1. Lineage (GTDB taxonomy): Bacteria > Actinomycetota > Actinomycetes > Actinomycetales > Microbacteriaceae > Microbacterium > Microbacterium gorillae_A. The sequence goes on along the minus strand of NZ_CP158844.1, from coordinate 2,823,211 downwards.
GTGCACCTCGATCCGGTTGCTGTCCTCGACCACACGGCGCACTTCGTCGATGTCGGAGAAGTCGATCATCGGGTCGACGCCCTGCGCGTGCAGGTTCAGGGCGAGCGTGGCGAGATCGACGTTGCCCGTGCGTTCACCGTTGCCGAAGATGCAGCCCTCGACGCGCTGCGCTCCGGCGAGAACCGCCAGCTCTGCGCACGCGATCCCGGTGCCGCGGTCGTTGTGCGGGTGCACGGACAGGATCACCCCGTCCCGACGCGCCAGGTTGCGATGCATGAACTCGATCTGATCCGCGTAGACGTTGGGCGTTGCGATCTCCACGGTGGCCGGCAGGTTCAGGATCACCGGCCGATCTTCGGACGCCTCCCAGAGCGCTGTCATGCTGTCGCACACGTCCAGGGCGAAGTCCGGCTCGGTGAGATTGAACACCTCGGGTGAGAATTCGAACCGCACGTTGGGGAGGTCGCCGGCGAACTCCAGGACGTCTCGTCCGCCGCTCAGGATCAGCTCCCGCAGCTCGGAGCGATCGCGACCCAGCACCACGTTGCGCCACATCGGGGCTGTCGCCGCGTACATGTGGATCACGACGGGGTTTCGGACACCGCGGATCGACTCCACGGTGCGCTCGATGAGATCGCGCCGGGCCGGCGTGAACACCACGATGGTGACGTGCTCTGGCGCGATGTCCGTCTCGGCGATGAGCCGGACGAAGTCGTAGTCCGTCTGCGACGCCGACGGATATCCCACCTCGATCTCGGTGTAGCCGATGCGCACCATCATCTCGAAGAAACGGCGTTTGCGGGCGGGGTCCATCGGCTCAGCCAGCGCCTGGTTCCCATCACGGAGGTCGACCGGGACCCAGAGCGGGGCTTCGGTGATGCGGGCATCGGGCCAGGAGCGTTGGGTGAGCGGCACCTCGACCCGGGAGAACACGTCGGTGTAACGGTGCGACGGCATGGGGGAGGGCTGCTGGCGGTTCCAGAACGGGGCCGTGCGGATGGCGGTGGCGGTCATGACTTTTTCCTCTTCTTCTGAGCGTGATCGACCGGTGCACGCGAGCCACGACGGGTACCGGTCGGTCAGAGCCCGTCGTGGCGAAGAAGGAGGAGAAGCCGAGTCATGAGGTCGACTGTACACCACTCCTCAGACAAGTAGACATGCTTCCTGGATCCGAGCGATACTGGACGGACACGAGAGCGGAGGTGGGCATGGCCCAGGTACGACGTGAGCCGTTGGCCGATCAAGCCGCGCGTCTCCTCCTGGAGCGCGTGCGTGCGCAGGAGTGGGAACTCGGCGAGAAGCTCCCGGGCGAGACCACGCTCGCTCCGCAGCTCGGTGTCGGTCGCTCCACGGTGCGCGAGGCGATCCGGCTGCTCGCCGGTCGTGGTGTGCTCGCCGCCCGTCAAGGAGCCGGCGTCTTTGTCACGGCGCTGGACGTGGCGGAGGAATGGGACGACGTGGTGCGGCGCGCGGACCTCACCGCCGTGATCGAGGCGCGCATCGCCATCGAGACCGAAGCCGCGTCACTCGCCGCGGAACGTCGCACGCGCACCGACATCCGTGCGCTTCGTGATGCTCTGGCCGCGCGAGCTGACGACGCGCTTACCCGCGAGGAGTACGTCGTGGCGGATCTCGCCTTCCACCGCACGGTGGTCGCGGCCGCCCACAATCCGATCCTGCTCGAGCTGTTCGACGGATTCACGCCTCGATTGCGTGAATCGATGCAGGAGATGGTGCGACGACGCCCCACCGGCGGTTCGGACGCAGATCACGATGATCACGTCGCGCTCGCGGAGGCGATCATCGATCGCGACGCGCCGCGTTCCGCCGCGACCAGCCGCACGCACCTGACCGCGCTGAAGGACTTCCTGTCGTGAAGGTCGTCCGCGTATTCGCCCCCGCCACCTGTCGTGAAGGAGCACTCTCATGACCGCCCTCGAATCGTCCCCAGCCGTTCTCGAATTGCGCGACATCGTCTTCCGTCGCGAGGGACGGACGATTCTGCACGGTATCGACCTCACCGTGCGTGCGGGGGAGCACTGGGCACTGCTGGGCCCCAACGGTGCGGGCAAGAGCACGATCCTCGGATTCTGCGGTGCACAGACGTTTCCCACGTCGGGCACCGTCGACGTGCTGGGCCGGCGCCTCGGCCGTGTTGAATTGGCCGTGCTGCGGCGCGATATCGGACACGTGAATCCGCGGCACCCGATCCGCACGGCGCACTCCGTGCAGGACATCGTCCTGACCGGAATCACCGGCACCGTCGAACGACCGATGCGGTGGGAGCCCAGCGCGGCAGAGATCGCCCGAGCCGACGAGCTCATCGCCCTGGTCGGCCTCACCGCTCAGCGCGACGGGCTGTGGCAGCACCTGTCGCAGGGCGAACGCGGCCGGTCGCTGATCGCGCGAGCCCTGATCGCCGAACCGCGACTCCTCCTGCTGGACGAGCCGACCACGGGCCTCGACGTCGCCGCGCGCGAACAGCTGCTGGAGACCATCGATGACCTGGCCCGCGACGTCCCGGAGGTGGCGTCGGTGCTCGTGACCCATCATCTGGAGGAGCTTCCGGAATCGACCACGCATGCGCTGGTGATCTCGCACGGCGCCACGGTGGCGGTCGGAGCGGCCGTGGACACGGTCACCACCGAGGTGATCTCGCGGGCCTTCGAGCATCCGATCACCGTGGGATACGAGGGCGGTCGATGGTCGGCGCGTGCGGAACGGGCACGGCACACCAGCTGAGGCTGGCAGGATGGAACTATGACCACCTGGCTTGTCACCGGCGGCGCCGGCTACATCGGTTCCCATGTCGTTCGCGCTCTGCAGAGCGCCGGGATGACTCCGGTCGTCATCGATGACCTCTCCAGCGGGCACGCGTCGTTCGTGCCGGAGGGTGTCGCCTTCATCCAGGGCGACATCCTGGACCGTGAGCTCCTGGTCAGCGTGCTGCGCGAGCACGGCGTGAGCGGCGTGATCCACGTCGCCGGGTACAAGTACGCCGGAGTATCGGTGCGTCGTCCGCTGCACACCTACCAGCAGAACGTCGAGGCCACCCGTGTCGTGCTCGACGCGATGGCGGAGACCGGTGCCGACAAGCTCGTCTTCTCCTCGTCTGCCGCCGTGTATGGCACCCCCGACGTGGACCTCGTCACCGAGGATCTGCCGAAGGCACCCGCTTCGCCCTACGGAGAGTCGAAGCTCATCGGTGAGTGGCTCATCCGTGATCAGGCGGTGGCCACGGCCGACAGCGACAAGCCGCTGCGTCACACCTCGCTGCGATACTTCAACGTGGTCGGCTCGGGGGAGAAGGGCTTGCCCGACACCAGCCCGCACAATCTGTTCCCGATGGTGTTCGACCGTCTGCTCGACGGACGCACCCCCGCTATCTTCGGCGACGACTACAACACCCCCGACGGCACCAACGTACGCGACTACGTGCATGTCTCGGATCTTGCGATCTCGCACGTGGCTGCAGCCCGTCGCCTCGATGCCGGTGAGCCGGTGGAGCCGGCGTACAACCTCGGTTCGCAGAACGGCCTCTCCGTCAAGCAGATCATGGATGCGATGGCGCGCGTCACCGGTATCGACTTCACGCCGGAAATCGCCCCGCGTCGTCCGGGCGACCCGGACCGGATCGTTGCCACGGGTGAGCTCGCGGCGCGCGACCTCGACTGGGCCATGCGTCACGACGTCGACGAGATGGTCCGCTCCGCGTGGGAAGCGCGGCAGGCCTTCGCCAGCTGAGGCATGTCTGACGTTCGCGAGCCGGAGGGCCGTCCGGAGATCGTCTGCATCTGCGGTTCGGCTCGGTTCGCGGATCTGATGCGCGCAGTGAATCGTCAGCTGACGTTCGCCGGGATCATCGTGCTGGCGCCCGCGGAGGCGGATGGCCCGGTCACTGACGAGGAGAAGACGGCGCTGGACGCGCTGCATCTGCGCAAGATCGAGCTCGCGGATCGCGTCATTGTGGTCTGCCCCAACGGGTACATCGGGGCGTCGGTGCAACGTGAGATCGACCACGCGACTGCCGCGGGCAAGCCGATTTCGTTTGTCGGTGCAGTTCGTGTGGGAGAGCCCCCGGTGGCGCGGCGGGCGCGGACTCCCCACACCGCAATGTGATTCCGCGCCGGTCTACGGCAAGACGTCGGGCCGCGGAGATGCGGCGCGGCGCACCTCAGGCGCGGCACCATCGAACGCTGGCGAGACATACCACGATGCTCACGATGGCGACGGACAGAAGCGCGAGGTCAGGCGGTGACGCCGATGCCGATCCCGCGCTGACGGCCTGCCCGATGATCGCAGTCGGCAGCAGGTCGGTCAGGGCGGTCAGCGAGGGGAAGATGCGACCCCAGGGGAGGGCGTCGCTCGCGAGAACGGCGACCGCCGGGACGACCACGGCCAACGCACGGGCTGTGGTCGATTGCCGAACGCATGCGCCGACGAGAGACGCGACCCCGATGCCGAACACGGCCGAGGTCAGAGCGCCTACCAGCGTGCGAGGTCCGAGCGGCGCGAAGATGACGAGCGCGCCGACGAGAACCGTCATGGCTGTCGCGGTGCCGAGCGCTGCGACGGTGAGTCCCGCGAGCATCGCCGAGAATTGGCGCGCCGCTGTCGTTGCGATCAACCGGAGGGTTCCCCGGTCACGCAGGCGCACGAGCGGAAGCGTGAGCAGCGACATCGGAACAATCAATCCGATGAGCGCCGTAAGTGTGGGAGCGCTGGCGGCGAACACGGCCCCATCTCCGCGCAGCAGGAGATCCAACCCGAGGACCGCGGCGGTGGGCCCGATCGCCGTGCCGACGACGGTCAGGCAGAGCGCCGGGGATCGCTGCAGCTCTCGCAGGTAGAGGGCCATCAGTTCCGGTGCGCCGCGGCAGACATCGAGGCGCATCGGTCGGCTGGTGCGGTCGGCGGTCGTGGCAGGTAGCTCCCGCGAGGAGATCGCGGTCATGACGTCACCGCGAGGTAGGCGTCTTCCAGAGTCGGCTGATGAACGCTGATCCCGGTGGCGCTGAGATCCCGAGCGAATGTCAGCCGTCGCAGGAGCGTGTCGACATCGGAGGTGAACACGCTGATCCGCTCGCCCCCGGGGATCGGACGGGCGTGCCAGTCCCCACCGATCACGTCGCGGAGGCGACCCTCATCCACGTCGGATCCGACGGTGAATGAGACTTCTGCGTCTCGTGCGAGATCGCGGGTGAGGTCCGCCGGCGAACCAGCGGTCACCACACGGCCCCCGGCGAGGATCACCACCTGATCACACAGGAACTCGGCCTCGTCGAGGTGATGCGTGGTCAGCAGAACGGTGGTCCCCTCGGCGCGGATCTCCAGAATCAGGTCGTCGACCTCCCGCCGCATCGCCGGGTCGAGTCCGGCCCCCGGCTCGTCCAAGACGAGAAGGCGGGGTCTGCCGAGAAGAGCGGCGCCGATGAGGAGACGCCGCCGCTGGCCGCCCGAGAGATGCTTCACTCTCGTGTTCCTCGCCGCGTCCAAACCGAGTCGCCCGCGCAGGCCATCGGTGTTCGACGAGTCGTGACGCAACGCAGCGAACAGGTGGAGCGTTTCATCGACGGTGAGAAACGGCGGCAGCGCGCCGGACTGCGGTTGGACGCCGACGAGCCGTGTGATCTCTCGACGCGAATGATACGGATCGAGTCCGAACACGCGAACCTCGCCGGACGACGGGCGTTCCAACCCGGCGATGAGCTCGATGGTCGTCGATTTTCCCGCGCCGTTCGGCCCCAGCAACGCGGTGATCTCGTTCTCTCGCACCGCGAACGAGACATCATCCAGAATCGTGCGCGGCGAGCGATGTTCGGCTCTGCTGTGACGCCCGCGAGGTGCTCGCGTTGCGGTGACATGACGCGTTGCGTTCTCCACCAGGATCGCCGCGTTCATCGCCGACCTCCCGTCGGCGGCGCATCCTCGGCGCCGGGAAAGAAGATGTCTTCGATGCGCCGATCGAATGTCGCGCTGATACGGAACGCGAGCGGCAGCGAGGGATCGTACTTACCGGTCTCCAAAGCGTTCACGGTCTGTCGCGACACTCCGAGTGTCTCGGCGAGCTCCACCTGGGACAGACCCGCAGCGAGTCGCAGCGAGCGGATCGTGTTGTTCATCGTGCGTCTCGCGTCGATGACACGGCCAGCGTGACACCCCACGCGGACATGCCCACCACGAACACGGCCCACACCACGTTGGGCAGCGGTCCGACCGCGCCTTCGATGATCCCCACGGCGACGGCGGTGATCATCGCCGCGGCGAATCCCACCGCGCAGGCGCGCAGCGCGAACCCGCGCATGTACTCATCGAACGTTCGGGTGAAGCGCACGACGGCGATGAGCATCCACACGGCGGGGATGAGGGGCAGCAGGGCGATGACGATCGCCGGCGGTGAGCCTTCCGGTGGGGCGATCATGATCGGCACGACCACGATGAGCACCACGAAGAGCACCGTGGGAATCATCAGTTCCCAGAGGTAGCGGCGCGCGGCTGCGCGCTCGCGCGGAGTTCTCTCGCTCATGACATCGTCCTTTCCAGGGGCAGCGGGTCAGCGGGTCTCGGAACGCGTGCGGCGGTCAGGCGATCCGCCGGTCGAACGCCCGGCTCGTCCCAACGGAACCGGCGGGTCGCGGTCAGCGCACAAGCCCCGCCGACGAGGAGCATCAACGCACACGCCACAGAGACGGGGATGGTGGTGGGGACTCCAGCGATGGTCTGATTCACAGCACCGACGAACCACGAGCCGGGAAGAAGCCCGAGTACGACCTGTGCGGGTTGCGGCAACAACGTGAGCGGTGCGGCACCACCGGCGCTGAAGACGAGGGCGAGGATGACCGTGACCAGCGTCTGCTGCGTCGCGTCGGTGTTCGGGGCGCGCGCAGCGACCAGCGCCGCGACGCCGAACAGCATCACCGATCCGCACACGATCGTGATCGTCAGAACGCCCATCGAGCCGGGGTCAGCGTAGCGGCGCGCAATTGCGATCAGCGCAATTGCGGTGCTGGTGACGGCCACGAGAGCGAGCCGCAGGGGCAATAACGAGACGAGGTACAGCCAGCGAGGGGTGGGCGTGGTGGCGATGAGGCGGAGGGTACCGCGCTCGCGCATGCCGACGATCGGGACAGCGGTGCCGAGGAGTGCGATCGAGGCGATGCCGGCCAGCAGGCTGGTCCCCAGATTCAGTTGGAGAAAGTCGGGTACGTCGTCGCCGGCGGCGTCGATGACGCGGATGTGGTCGGCGCGAACGTCTGCAGCGCGCAGCGCCTGCCAGATCGGGTCCCACGCCACGCCGCTCTCCCGGAGCGTCACCGTGGCACGACTCGATTCCAGAGCGATCTGTGCGTTGGCGGCAGGCGTGCCCGACTCCGTCACGATCGTGATGGCATCGTGCCCGGAGAGTTCTGCCGAGATCATGGGCGCCTCAGAACCGGTGACGAGGACGCGCGGTGCGGCTCCCATCATCGTGAACGCGTACCAGAGGCTCGTGTGAATGATCAGCAGGATCAGCATCATGGTGAGCATGGACACGCCGACCAGGGGAAAGCGGACCATTTCTCGTGCATCGAGCGCCATCAGTTGCGAGAACGAGCGCGTTCGACGTCCCGGATCGAGGCGAGGCATGACACCCCCTTTCCCATCGTGCATGACAAGGAACCTTGACACCACTGTCCCTCATGGGAGGAAGGATGTCAAGGTTCCTTGTCATGCGTCTCGGAAGGGCGTCAGCCGATACGCGCGGTGGCTGCCAGGAGCGGTCGCGAGGTCATGAGGGCGATGCGCACGATTCCGGCACCCACCAGCAGCACGCCGCCGATGACCACGAACGTGAGTGGCGCGATGATGAGACTCGCGCCCACCAGCGGGAACAGCACGATGGCGGCGATGGCAGCTGAACCCAGGCTGGTGAGCAGCAGCGGCGACATGACCGAGCGGCGGCGAGCAGCGTCCATCGTGGAGACCTCGGTGCCGAGCATGGTCAACGAGCGCGACAGCTCGCGCCGGTCGATCACATCCGCAGACTGCGAGACCCCTACTGCGCACGCGACCATGATGAAGGAACCCACAACGGTGATGATCAGGCCGGTTCGGATGTCGGCGATGAGGAACTGGTCAGCGGCGGATCCCGCGTCGTCACCGATCATGCCGAGCAGCGAGACGCCGGCGCCGGCGAACACGGACATGAAGCTCGTCATGGCGATGCCGGAGATCTGCCGCCATGCCGCCTTCGGATCCTCGGTCACGCGTCGCGCGGCGAGGAGCTTCGCCGGTGTCGCGGCGCGCCGGGCCTGCTTGCGAGCCACGGTTGCCAGGACCCACGGACCCACGAGGTTGAGGAGCGCGAGGGTGCCACCGAAGCACAGGGCGAGGATGCCGAGGATGATGAACGGCGCTGCCGCGACGCCGCCGATGGCGCCCGCGACGGTGGAGGCGATCGCGACGAACACGACGGCGATCACGGGGCGCAGCCACGACAGACGCGGCGCATCCTGACGGGTTCGAACCCCCAGCGGGGAGAGCACGACACGCTGCAGGCTCAGCATGGAGCTGATGGCGGCGATCAGAACCACGGTCGTCGCCACCGCAGCGAAGCCCCACAGCGGAGGAACGACGGCCGCGAATCCCAGCGGCGCCCCGCGGAACGGGACAAGCGCGATCAGGGGGAGCAGAGCGAACGATCCGATCGAACCGACGATCGCACCGAGCAAGGCGATGGCGGCAGATTCGACGACGGTCGCCACCTGGATCACGGACGACGGCACGCCGAGCAGACGCAGCGTTGACAGTCGCTCATCTCGCCGTCCCGCGGACAGGCGCGCGGCGGCGCCGCCGAGGGAGAGCATCGGTGGCAGGAGCAGCGCGAGGGCGATGACCGCGAGCGCCTGGTACATCAGGGACACATCGTCCTGGTAGGCCCAGAAGGTCTGCGCCCCGCCGAACAGCACCAGAATCAGCGCCGTGACGATCGCGAAGGCGACGAGCGGCAGGATCACCGTCGATCGGCTGCCCTTCTCGTTGCGGAGCGAGAGAGCCAGCACCTGCCCGATCATGCGCGCGTTCATCGTCCGTGCTCCGATCGCGCGGAGGTCGGCATGGCGACGGCAGCCAGGAGGGCGTCCGGGTGGGATGTCACGTCAGTGCGATCAGCCGGAGCTGGAGCTTGTTCTGCCTGCGGGGCGGCCCAGGCGCCGGAGATGCGACCGTCGCGCATCTCGATGATCCGGCTGCAGCGTGTGGCGACCGTGCGATCGTGCGTGACCACGATCAGTGTGCGGCCCTGACCGGCGGTGGCCGCGATGAGGGCCGTCATCACCTCGGACGATGTGCGTGAATCCAGTGCTCCGGTCGGTTCGTCGGCGAAGACCACAGGCGCGCCGGTCACCTGGGCGCGGGCGATCGCGACGCGCTGCGCCTGGCCGCCGGACAGCTGGCCGATCCGACGCTCCTCCATGCCCCCGAGGCCGAGCTGGGCCAGCCATGTGCGAGCCCGGGCCTCTGCGTCCGTGCGAGACGCGCCGGCCAGCATAGCGGAGAGGGCGACGTTCTCCAGGGCGGTGAGCTCCGGCAGCAGCAGGCCCTGCTGGAACACGAAGCCGAACGACTCCCGACGCAGGCGAGAGCGCTCGCTGTCGCTCATTCGGGCGACGTCCTGTGAACCACCGCCCGTTGTCAGAATGACAGATCCGGAGTCCGGGGTGATCACGCCGGCGAGCGTGTGCAGCAGCGTGGTCTTGCCGGATCCGGACGCACCCATAATGGCCACCGATTCGCCCGGGCTCACGGACAGGCTCACCCCCGCCAGGGCGGTGGTGGCACCGTACGTCTTGACGAGGTTGTCTGCGCGGATGATCGAGTTCATGTTTCCAGCCTCGGCAATCCGAGCGGCGGATGCGTCGGCCCGCGGGCTGATTCGCGTCATCCTTTCGCATGAGACCCCGTCATCCGGAAAAGTGAGTATACTCATAAATGAGCAAACTCAGGAGTGGCGATGAACGGGCGACGGGACCGCAACAAGCAGGACAAGCGGGAGCGCATCATGGCGGCCGCGCGCGACCTGTTCGTCGAACGCGGCTTCTCGGGAGTGACCACCCAGCAGATCTCCGAGCGTGCCGACGTGGCCGCCGGCACGCTGTTCCGGTACGCGGCCACCAAAGGAGAGCTCATCCTGATGGTGGAGAACGAGGCGTTCGCGGCGTCAGTCGAAGCCGGAATCGCGCGCGCACGCGCGATCGACGATCCTGCCGAGGCGGTGTTCGCCCTCATCGAGCCCGTACTCGCACTGGCCGAACGGCACCCGGAGAACACGACTGCGTACCAGCGCGAGCTCCTCTTCGGCAGTGCGGAGGAGCCGCACCGCCAGGAGGGGATCGCCGTCATCACGCGTCTCGAAGAAGCTGTCGCCGCCCTCCTGCCCGCCGGCGATACCGCGGCGGAACTGGCCGCGCGTTCGATCTTCGCCGTGCTCCATCTCGCGCTCGTGAGCGCGTCTCTCACTCCGGTCGAGCGAACCCGCTCGGTCCGGCTCCAGATCCAGCAGATCGTGCGCGGCGTGACCGCGTGACAGGAAAGGACACAGACATGACCAGTGACATCCGCAAGGTGACTGTTCTGGGCACCGGTGTGCTCGGCTCGCAGATCGCCTTCCAGACGGCCTTCCACGGGTTCGAGGTTACGGCATACGACATCGACGAGGCAGCCCTCACCGCCGCTCGCGACCGCTTCGCCAAGCTCGCGGAAACCTACCGCACCGATGTCGAGGGCGGCGCAGACAAGGCAGACGCGACCCGTGACAGCATCGTGCTCAGCGCAGATCTCGCCACCGCCGTAGCCGACGCCGACCTCGTGATCGAGGCGGTGCCCGAGGTGCTGTCCATCAAGCAGGACACGTACCGCAAGCTTGGTGAGCTGGCACCCGCGAAGACCATTTTCGCCACCAACTCCTCCACGCTGCTGCCGAGCGACATCAAGGACTACACCGGTCGACCGGACCGTTTCCTGGCACTGCACTTCGCCAACCAGGTGTGGAAGTTCAACACCGGTGAGGTCATGTCCACGCCCGACACCGACCCGGCCGTGTTCGACCGGGTGGTCGAATTCGCCGCCGAGATCGGCATGGTGCCGATTCCGATCCGCAAGGAGAAGGCCGGCTACGTGCTGAACTCGCTGCTCGTGCCGTTCCTGGACGCCGGTATGGAGCTGGCCGCGTTCGGGTATGCGGAGCCCGCTGACGTCGACAAGGTCTGGCGGATCGCGACCGGAGCGCCGATGGGACCCTTCCAGATCCTCGATGTGATCGGGCTGACCACCCCCTACAACATCTCCAGCCACGGGGATGAGAAGGGGCAGCAGATCGCCGCCTGGCTGAAGGAGAACTACATCGACAAGGGCAAGCTGGGCATCGCCACCGGCGAGGGCTTCTACTCCTACGGCGAGTGAACGCAGGGCGGAGTCGGGGTCGGTGGTGACCACGAGCGCGCTCTGAGGATGCTGCGTGCCAGGCCCGGGCGCGTTCCCCCGTGAACGCGCCCGGGCCTGTCGCTGTGCGGCGACGGGCTGACCAGGTGGAGTAACGGTCTGTTCAGCGGAAGTCACGGGAGGCATGGGAGACGCCCACTCTCAGATCCTCGAAGTCGTCGGCGAGGATGTTGGTCACGCCCTCGGGCGAACGCTCCAACATGCCGCGGATGATGAGAGCGGGGGAGTCGCGCACCACGCGGCGATGACGACTCCACACCCCCTGCGAACAGATCACGTTGACCAGGCCGTCCTCATCCTCCAGGTTCAGGAACGTGATGCCGGAGGCGGTCGCGGGGCGCTGGCGGTGCGTCACCAGTCCCGCCACGAGCACACGCCGACCGGTCTCGTGGATGCGCAGCTGCGAAGAGCGCAGCACGCCACGATCATTCAGCGCCGATCGGAAGTGCGTTATCGGATGATCATCCGTGGAGACTCCCGTGGCCCAGAGATCGGCTGCCAGAGTCTCGTACGCGGAGGGATCGGCGAACAGAGGCGGCTGGACAGCGATCGCCGTGCCAGGGAGGTACTCGGGACGATCCTCCGCTGCGGCTCCCGCCTGCCACAGCGCCTCGCGCCTGCTCATGCCGAGGTGCTCGAACGCACCGGCGGTGGCCAGCGCCTCCACCTGTACCGCAGTGATGCCGGTGCGACGCACCAGATCGTGCAGGTCGGCGAAGCTCCCGCGTGCCTGACGCTCTGCCACGATGCGACGTGCGGTGGGCTCGCCGATCCCCTTCACCCCGGCAAGACCCAACCGCACCGCCCACGCTCCGTCGCGGCGATGCGCGGCGGAGAGATCCGGTGCCTCGCGATCGAACGGGCCGACCGGAGGCTGAGCGAACTCCCGGCAGGAGTCGAGGCCCGTGGCGGCGGGAGTCTCGCCGATCAGCTCCACGCCATCGGTGGCCCCGGACAGCTCCAGATGAGGGCGGAGTACCTGCACGCCGTGATGGCGGGCATCGGAGACCAGCGACGCCGGGGAGTAGAAGCCCATCGGCTGGGAACGCAGGAGTCCGGCCAGGAACGCCGCCGGATAGTGCAGCTTGATCCAGGAACTGGCGTAGACCAGCAGGGCGAACGAGATGGAGTGCGACTCCGCGAAGCCGAAGTTCGAGAAGGCCTGAATCTGCGCGTAGATGGTGTCGGCGGCTTCCTCGCTGAGCTTGTTCTCGCGCATACCGGCGTAGAGCTTCTCCTTCAGCGAGTCGATGCGCTCCAGCCCGCGTTTGGACCCCATCGCGCGCCGCAGCAGATCTGCGTCCTCTCCCGTGCAGTTGCCGATGGCCATCGCCATCTGCATCAGCTGCTCCTGGAACACCGGGATCCCCTTCGTCCGCTCCAGGACGGGAATGAGCTTGGGATGCGGATAGGTGACCTTCTCCAGCCCCATCTTGCGACGCACGAACGGGTGCACGGCACCACCCTGGATGGGGCCCGGGCGGATCAGGGCGATCTGGATGACGAGATCGTAGAACCGCCGTGGCTGCAGGCGCGGCAACAGACCCATCTGTGCTCGGGACTCCACTTGGAACACCCCGATGGAATCAGCCCGACACAGCATGTCGAAGACCGCCGGCTCCTCCTTGGGGATGGTCTCCAGCTTCCACACCTCACCCGTGGACTGCTTGATGAGATCGAAGCAATGCTGCAGGGCCGCCAGCATCCCCAGCCCCAGCAGGTCGAACTTCACCAGCCCCATCCAGGCGGCATCGTCTTTGTCCCACTGGATGACGGTGCGCTTCGCCATGCGTGCGTGCTCGACGGGAACCACCTCCCCGACGGGACGATCCGTCAGCACCATCCCGCCGGAGTGGATGCCGAGATGCCGGGGGGCCTTCAGCAGCTCTGTGGCGTACTCGACCACCTGGTCGGGGATGTCGTGGTTCTGCTCGCTGGACAGATCGGCACCCCACCGCTCGATCTGACGCGACCAGGCGTCCTGCTGCCCAGGAGAGTAACCGAGCGCCCGAGCCATGTCCCGAACCGCGTTCTTCGGGCGGTACTGGATCACGTTAGCCACTTGTGCCGCGCGCTCGCGGCCGTACTCGTTGTACACCCACTGGATGATCTCCTCACGCCTGTCGGAGTCGAAGTCCACGTCGATGTCGGGCTCTTCGTCGCGGAGCGAGGAGAGGAATCGGGCGAAGGGCAGGTCGTATTTGATCGCATCGACGGCGGTGATGTTCAGCAGATAGCAGACGGCGCTGTTGGCGGCCGATCCGCGCCCCTGACAGAGGATCCCGAGTTCACGTGCCCGCTTCACGATGCCGTACACGATGAGGAAGTAGCCCGGGAAGTCCTTCTGCTCGATGACGGCCAGTTCATCGTCGATGCGCTGCATGACCGCCTCATCGGCATGCGGGTACTTCTCCGGCACGGCGGCATGCACCAGCTCGCGGAGGTAGCTCATGGGAGTGTGCCCCTCGGGAACCTCCTGCTTCGGGAGTGCGGGACGGGCGCGGCGCAGGGGAAAAGCGAGTTCGTCGGCGAGGGTCACCGTGCGTGCCACCGCCCCGGGATACCGGGCGAAGCGCAGGTGCATCTCCGCCCCGGAGCGCAGATGCGCCCCGCCGTGCGCGGGAAGCCAGCCGTCGAGATCGTCCATGCTCCGGTTCGCCCGCACCGCGGCCACGGCGGAGGCGAGGCGAGACTGCTGGGGACGCGCGTAGTGGACGTTGTTGCTGGCGAGGGTGGGAAGCCGGTGCCGAGCGGCGAGGGCAGCGAGGGTGTCGTTGCGCACGGTGTCTTCCGGCTCACCGTGATCAGTGAGCTCCACGTACACGTTGTCGGGTCCGAACAGCGAGGTCAGCCGCTCCAGCGCCGCCGATGCTCCCTCGATACCGGGTTCTCCGGCGAAGGACGATCCGAGCAGCCGACCGAGCACCGGGGAATCCGGGCCTTCCAGTGCTTGGCGCACGAGACCCTTGCGGCATCCGGTGAGCACGACCCACTCGCCGCCGGACTCGGCACCGAGCTCGTCGAGGTCGTACAGCGGGCGCCCCTTCTCGCCGCCGCGCAGCTGTGCTCGCGTGATAGCTCCCGCGAGCCGGTGATACCCCTCTTCGCCGCGTGCCAGAACCAACAGGTGTGCTCCCGCCGGATCGGCCTGTCCGTTCTGCGGACCCGGGAGACTGAGGGAGAGCTCCGCGCCGAACACCGTGTTGACGCCTGTTGCCTCGGCGGCCTCGGCGAAGCGGACGATGCCGTAGAAGCCGTCGTGATCGGTGATGGCCAGGGCATGCAGGCCGAGTCGTTCCGCCTCCTCGACCAGTTCTTCGGGGGAGGAGGCACCGTCCAGGAAGGAGAATGAGGAATGGACGTGCAGTTCGGCATACGGCAGCGCATCGTCGGGCCGAACCAGTGGCGGCGGGGAATAGGCACCCCGGTGCCTGCTCCACGCGGGGCTGTCTCCACCGTCGGCACCGGCGGGGACGGGCGTCTCCCGTGTTCCGCTCAGCACCTTCTCCAGCTTCGACCACGAGATCGGCGGGTTCGAGAATCCCATCAGTCATACCTCCCCTCAACGCACCATCCGGATTCGTCTCGCAACACGAGCCATGCGGACTCGTCGCCGCACAGCAGTTGCAGGCGATGAGCGCGGACGGCGTTCTCGGCATCCCACTCCCGCTCGCGAAGCGCCCACGGACCGGCCCAGCCCTCCACCTGACGTGAGGAGCCGTCGACGAGGAGCATCACGGGCTCCGCGCTCAGCGCACCACGCTCGTCCACCTCGATCTGCTCGCCGTCGTGCCCGACGACACGGACGGCGCGACGCTCTCGGAAGACCGTCGCCGGCAGCGGATCCGGCATCCGGCCCGGCCACGGCCGGTGCGGATCCCGAGCGAGGACGGCACGATCTCCCCAGGGGATGAGGGCCTGTCGGTCAGCGAGCAGACGACCGCCGGAGGGGGCCGCGACCAGCACGCCCTCATGCCCGAGGATCCCCTGCACGCGCGAGAGCGCATGGTGCAATCGGGCATCGGTGCCCTGGCCGAACAGACCCGGCTGATGATGCGCGGCATCATCCACGGCTTCGGGGATCAGCCTCACCCGACAGACGCCTCCCGCCAGCAGCGGCTCGGCTGCCTCCCACGAGCTCTGCAGCTGCCATCGGACGCGATCCACGATCCCGCCGGCATCGAAGCAGGAGGGATGCAACCAGATGCGCTCCGCGATGTGGCCGCGGTCGTCGTGCAGTTCGATGCGCAGCTCCGTGCACACCAGTGACACCTCGGCCAGCGCCCGGATGACCGCGTCTGCCGTGGTGCGTACCGCGAACGCGATCTGATCCGCCTGTTCCACGGGAGGTTCGAAGGAGATCTCACGCGACAGCTTCGGCGGCGGGGTGCGACTGGTCACCGGCCGCGAATCCGCCCCGGCGGCCAGCGTCTGCAACCGTGCACCGGTTTCGGACAGGCGATCGTGGACGCGGGTGGGATCGAGAGCGGCGAACTCGCCCAGGGTTCGAACTCCCAGGCGAGCGAGGAAATCGGCGAGTGCGGGATCTTCGAGCGAGGTGACAGGGAGGGGGGACAGGAATGCGGCGGAGTCGCCCGGCGCTACGATGCGAACGTCGTCCGCTGCTGCCGCCCGTGCCGCATGCTCGGCGGTGAAGGGGCCGTCGGCCACTCCGGCGCGAACTCCGGGTGCCCCGTGCTGCGCGAGCATTCGAAGGAGAACACGAGCTGCCTCGTCCTCTCCGCCGTAGTACCGGGCGGGGCCGCGGGCACGGAGTGCGCACAGACCGGGACGCAGCAACTGGACGCCGGGGGACAGCTCTTCGATTGCGGCGATGAACGGCTGGAAGAAACGCGCATCACGATCCGGGTCGTCGGCGACGAGATGGACTGACGGGCAGGCGGCCTGGGCGTCGCGACGACGACTCCCTCGTCGTACACCTTCCGCACGAGCGGAGGCCGAGCACGCGATGACGGTATTGGCTCGGATGATCGCGACGGGTGAGGCGGGGTCCCAGGGCTGCGGCAGGCTCAGCGAGTACGCCGTGACGGGCCAGTCCGGAAACCACAGCACGAGGGTGCGAACGGGTGTGCTCATGATGCCCCCAGCGAGGCGAGTGCGCGTTCATCGCGCCGGAGGGCGAGTTCGTCTGAGCCGGCGGGGAAGGCCGGGAAAGGGGTCGGAGCAGGCGACCGCGGGGTGAACAGCCCGCCCGTGGGGCCGGGAAGCTGCACTCGGGAGCGTCGTGTGCCGGCGGAGCGGCGTCCTCGGGCGGTGACTGTAACGGTGCGTGAGCGCAGCAGGCCGTATCCGGTGCCGAGTCCCTCCCACCGGGGATCGTCCAGTCGCAATGCCACGTCTGCACCGGACCAATCGCCATCGATCACCAGGACGCTGCCGCGGTCGCGTAGCCGGGCACTCAGCCGGGCGACCTCGGCATCGCGGGGGCGCGTCGGCGGACGGACGACGATCAGCGGCATCACCTCGGAGACGGCGGCCGCGACCGACATCCAGCGCTCGCCGGGGTGCGGGATGAGGGCGAGTCGATCCAGAGCGATCCCGTAAGCGGATGCCGCCTCCGTGCCGAGAGCGGGGATGCCGAGGACCGCGCACCAGGATCCGGCACGCGAGGCCTCGCTCAGCAGTGCCAGCAGCAGACTGGTGGAGGACTCAACGGCGTAGACGGAACCGGGCGCGAGACCGCCCCCGGGAAACAGCGGAGACAGCTCCTCGGAGACGGGGACCAGTGCGGTGTCGGCACGACGGCGCTGCATCGTGTCGATGCGGCCCTGCAGGCGCTCGATCTCGGCGGCGAGATCGCCGAGATCGCTTTTTCGTGCCAGTGCCATGGATCGATCCTAGAAAGTATGTTCGAATATCGCAACGCGATACGAGCACACTAATTCGAACGTCGGACATTGGTGGCCGACGGTGGAATCCCGGCTGTGGATAGATGTGTGTCAGGAGTACACGGCGAGCTCGAAAGCGTCCAGTCCTCGCTCCGCGGCCTCATCGAACCACGGCAGCAGCTGCGCGCTCCAGACGGCGGCGATGCCGCTGCTGCGATCGACCCAGAAATGCACGTTGGCCAGCCCCGCCCATGATAGTGAGCCGGCTCGGCGCCGGCCGGGAAGATCCTCTTCCAGACGCAGCAGCGATACCGCCCAGGACTTCGCCCGACCGGGGAAGAAGTCCACGGGTCGCGTGAGTGCGGGAATCGCAGACGGGAACGGTCGCACGACCACGTCCGGTGCCGCCTGTGTGGCCCAGGTCACCGTCTCGGGGCGCAGGACACGTCCTCCCGGAGCGGCGCCATCCCCGAGCCAAACGCGCAAGAAGGCCAGATAGTCCGCGACCGTCCCGAACAGCCCCTGCCCACCCATGTCCACCTCCGGGGCCTCCGGCGGGAGGGCGGGAGAGGGGCGCAGTGAGCCGTCGCTTCGTCGTCGATGCGCCGGCACGAGTCGTGCGACACGCTCGGGCGGCATGTCGAAAGACGTATCTGTCATTCCACAGGGTTCGAAGATCCGGGTGCGGAAGACATCCTCGAGTCGCTGCTCGCGCACGGCGGCGATCGCCAGGCCGAGCCAGTCCATCGAGACGCCGTACGTCCACCGCTCGCCGGGGTCGTGCAGCAGGGGCTGGAACAGCGAATCGCGCAGGGGAGTGGCGGTCCGCGGCCGGGAGCGGGAGAGCAGCGCGAGGCGCTCATCGAACATGTCGTATCCGAATCCCGACGTGTGCAGCAGCAGATCGCGCACGGTGATCGGGGTGCGCGGCGGGCGTGTGTGCGCCGTTCCATCCTCGTCGATGCCCTCCAGGACGCCGATGCTCTCGATCTCCGGAAGCAACCGGGCCACAGGGGTGTCCCATTCGAACAGCCCGTCTTCGAGGCACTGCAGGGCGGCCGTGGCCGTCACCTGCTTGGTCGCCGAGTACAGCGCGATGATTCCGCTCGCGTCCAGGGGTTCGGAATCATCCACGTTGCGCCGTCCCCGGGCGATCAGACGGTGAATGCCGTCAACCCCCGTCACCCCCGCGATGACTCCGGGAATACCGTCGTCCACCGCATCCTGGACGGCCCTGTCCACAGCTCCTGCACGCATGAGCCGAGCTTATGTCGGTGTCGGTGGCGTGCGGCAGGATCGGAGGATGCGATTTGAGTTCGACGGTCCGCTGTGCCGCTGGGAGGCACGCACGGAAGACTGGTACTTCGTCACGATCCCTGCCGAGCTTGGCGGAGACATCGCCGAGATGCCTCGGATGAGACGAGGATTCGGCGCCGTCAAGGTCGAGGCGACCATCGGTGCCACACGATGGCGCACCTCGATCTTCCCGCAGCAGGAGGTTCCAGGCGTCGGCCAGAAGTATGTGCTTCCCGTCAAGAAGGCGGTGCGTGCGGCTGAGAAGCTGGAGCCGGGGGCGGAGATCCGCGTGGCGATCGAGCTCGTTCAGCTGTGAACTGAGCGCTTCGTCTGAAGACGCTGGGAGCGTTTGCAAGTTCATGAGAAAAGTCTCATACTCAGAGGAGTACTCGTTTCTCCTGCGCTGCGAGAGTCGCCACCCGAAAGGCGATAGCAGGAGTGACGGTCAGGCCGAGATCGTTCCTCCCGGCTTCGCCCGTCCGATGCCGACCCCCTCGGCTCCGGACGGGCGATTTTCGTTGTCCACAGGCGGCTACGCGGGTGGACGCAGCCGCCTATCATCCCGAGATGACCGGAACCGAGAGGCGCACGCGGCCACGACCCGTCGTCGTCATCAGCACGGTGCTGCTCAGCGCCGGAGCACTCCTCGCCGCGCTCGATGCCATGCTGCGCGATCGGCTGCCGCTTCCGGGATCTCCTCTGGTGGGCCTCGCCGCGCTTGTCGTCTTCGCCGCGGCAGGCACCGCTTTCACGGTGATCGATATCACCGAGCACCGCCTCCCCAACGCCCTCATGCTCCCGAGCTTCGGAGCACTGCTGACGTGTGTGCTCGTTGCCTGGGTGCAGGACGGCACCGGCACTGCCGCCCTCCGGGCCGGAATGGGAGCTCTCCTCTCGTTCCTCGCCTTCCTCGTACTCTCGGTCCTACGCTCGGGTGGGATGGGAGGGGGCGACGTGAAGCTTGCGGGCCTGCTCGGTGGACTCGCCGCGTGGGCGTCGTGGGAGTCGCTCGTGGTCTGCTTCGCCGCGGCCTTCCTCAGTGCCGGCGTGTTCGCGCTTGCCGGCCTGATGCTCGGCCGGCTACGAACAACCCAGGCCGTCCCCTTCGGCCCATTCCTCATCCTCGGAGGCTGGTGCGGACTGCTTCTGCCGTGAGCCGCGCACATGGCGGACGCGGGGCGTCGAGTCTGCCGCATTCGGCGGTTCTCGTGCACCGTGAACGCGACTCATGATGAGGAAGCGCCCGCGCGGCGTTCAGCACCACCCCGCGAACAAAGGAGTTCCCATGTCCGATACCCTGATCCGCCCTCCCTTCGATGCGGAGTCCGAGGCCGTGCTCGCCCTCATGCAGGAGCAGCTCCCGCCCGTCACGCCGGAGACGATCGCCCTCATGCGTCAGGGAGTTCTCCTGGAAGGGGCGAGCCCCATCGCTGACGCCCTCGAACAGGCCGGGATCACTCGCCGAGACGTCACGATTCCGGGGCACAACGGTGATGAGATCGAGGTCACGGTGCTGGCACGAGCAGATCACACCGGGCTTGGGCCCGGGATCTTCCACACCCATGGCGGAGGCATGATCGTCGGCGACCGAATGCTGGGCGTCGAACAGCTGATCCCCTGGATCGTGGAACACGACGCGGTGGCCGTGACGGTGGAGTACCGCCTCGCTCCGGAGTATCCCGACCCGTATCCCACCGAGGACTCGTACGCCGCACTCGTCTGGACAGCGGCCCACGCAGGCGAGCTGGGGATCGATCCGGAGCGGATTCTGGTCGCCGGTGCAAGTGCCGGCGGAGGCCTTGCCGCGGCGATGGCGCTGCTGGCGCGTGATCGGCGGGGGCCGCGGCTGATCGGTCAGCTCTTGATCTGCCCGATGCTCGACGACCGGGACGCGACCACCTCCACTCACCAGTACCCCGACCGCGGAACCTGGGTTCGCTCGGCCAACATCACCGGCTGGTCTGCGCTGCTCGGTGATCGTCGCGGGAGCGATGAGGTGTCGATCTATGCCGCGCCTGCGCGCGCCACCGATCTCGGCGGCCTTCCCTCCGCCTACATCGACTGCGGTTCGGCCGAGGTGTTCCGTGACGAGGACGTCGCCTATGCCACGGCACTGTGGCGCGATGGCATGCAGGCCGAGCTGCACGTGTGGGCCGGGGGCTTCCACGGCTTCGACATGATGGCCGGTCACACCGCGCTCGCGCAAGCCGCCACGGCGGCCCGGAACGCCTGGGTGGCGCGACTCATCGGAGCCTGATCCGCCCGAATCGAGGGATGGCGGATCGATAGACTGGCATGCGAGCGCGAGGGAGCGCAGATGCAGCGACTGGCCGGAAACCTCCGAACGATCGATCCCGAGGCGAGCGAGAGCCTGCGGATCGTCTCGTACTTCGACGTGCTCATCTCCCGAGGGGCCTCTGTCGACGCGCTTCTGCGCGGTGCCGCGGTGATGGCGAGCGCCGTCGTCGGCGCAACGGTCCGCGGCCGCACCATCCGTCGAGATGCCGACGGGCGAACACCACGGGAGGAGACACCGACCACGTCGTCGCGCATCGACGGCGGCGAGTGGACCGCGTGGATCGAGCGTCCCGGCGTGCCTGCTCCGCTTGACGATGTCATCCTGGAGCGGCTGGCGCTCGGCATCGCGCTCATCGAATCACGCCGTCGCCTGCCCGGTGGCGTGGAAGTTATCATCGACGCCGGCATGGGGGAGGCGGAGCGCGTCGCTGTGCTGGCGCGAATGCGCATCGATCCCGGCGCCCTGGTACGAGTGATCGCATCACCGGCCGGTGCCCTGTCCGGGGCGGATGATGCCGTCATCCTCCCGACGCGCCGAGCGCTGGTACGGGTGCGCCTGGACCGCGAGCTGGTGCCGCCGCAGAAACCGGGACCGTGGGGACTCGGAACGGTGGTGCGCGCTGATCGAGCGCCGGAATCGCTGGAGACCGCGCTCATCGCCCTGCGGCTCACGGACGAACGCGACCGCGTCGTCGACGCCTCGGAGCTCGGCTCGTTCCTCCTGCTCGCACGCGCCTTCGACCCCGACCACCCGCCGGCCGATGTGGTGGCGCTGTCGGCGTTGGATGAGCGCTCACGCCACGTGTTGCGTGCCCTCGCCGAGGCGGAGAGCATGCGCTCCGCCTCGGCGGCGCTGGGAATGCATCACTCCAGTGTCCAGGCGCGACACGAGGCACTCACTCAGACGTTGGGCTATGACCCGCGCACACCGCTCGGGCGCGCGAGATACGTGGCGGCGGCATTGCTGATGAGGCTCGCCGAGTCGTGAGAGTGATCACCCGTGCGATGTCCGACCCCGGGAGTAGCATGTGGCCATGGCAATTGCACGACTCTCCGGCGGCCCCCTCGACGGCCAGCTCCTGCCCCTTGACGATGCAAACCAGGACGAGCTGATCCTGCCGTACACGGAAGGGCAGGTGGTCTACCGTCGCTCCGGCGCGCTGGAGAACACCGGGTCCGCGGACGGTGCCACCACGGCGGAGTTCCACTTCGTCGAGGACACCGAGCCGATCAACCCCACCGACGACTGACGTGACCGGTCCGCAGCGCAGTTTCGAGATCGAGATCACCTTCGACGCGGACACGACGACTCCGCTTCCCGATTGGAGCGCGCTGCCGGGTGTCCGTCACGTGGTGGGTCCCGAGATTCGGCCGCTGGATGCGCTGTATCTCGACACCGCCTCCGGAACACTGGCACAGTCTGGCGTCGCCATCCGCCGCCGGACGGGAGGGCCAGACGAGGGCTGGCACCTGAAGGGACCGATCGTCGACGGCGGGCGAGTGGAGCTGCACTGGCCCATCACTCCCGGCATCGACATCCCCGACACGGTGCGACAGGCGGCCGCGGAGTGGACCGACGAGCCGCTCGTTCCGCTGGCGCGCATCCGTAACGAACGGCATGCGTTCGAACTGCGCGATGCCGACGGTGGCGTCATCGCCGAGATGGTGGACGACCATGTCGAGGCGGAGGATCTCCGATCGGGCCAGGCGCGCGCGTGGCGCGAGTGGGAGGTCGAACTCGGATCGGCCGCTCCCGTGGATCGCGGCGCGCGGGACGACTTCTTCGCCGCGGCCACCCTGCTCGCTCACCAAGCAGGCGCGCGACCCGCATCTTCCGCATCTAAGCTCGCCCGCGCGCTCGGTCACTGACCAGACGGCGCGCGAGGAGGAGTAGCCATGCGTGCGGAAGAACTCTTTGAGACCGCGGCTCGCCGGGCGGATGAGCTGCCGGGCACCGAGATGACCCATCCCTTCGGTCCGGAGCGGGACGTCTACAAGGTGCGCGGCAAGGTGTTCATGCTGCACGCCGAATACGGTGGCGACGTTCGTCTGACCCTGAAGTCGGCTCCGGAGGATGCACGCGCTCTGCGGGAGTCCCACGCCGACATCACGGCGGGCTATCACATGAACAAGAAGCACTGGATCACGGTGTATGCCGGCGGCGATATCGATGCGGATCTCGTCCGCGAGCTTGTCACGGAGTCCTACCTGCTGGTGCTTGAGGGCATTCCTCGGCGTGATCGACCCGTTGATCCCGCGACCTTCGCGCACCGCTCGGAGATCTGAGACAGGGCGGTAACAAGGAAATGACCCCCGAGGCAGCGCCTCGGGGGTCATTCTCTCTGTATTTCAGAAGTTGATCATGTGGCCGGTGAGGCCGTGGAAGGTCTCCTGCAGAGCCTCCGAGAGCGTCGGGTGCGTGTGCACGTTGCGTGCCAGCTCCCAGGCGGTCAGATCCCACTTCTGCGCGAGCGTGAGCTCGGGGAGAAGCTCGGACACGTCCGGACCGATCATGTGAGCGCCGAGCAGCTCCAGGTGCTCAGCGTCAGCGATGACCTTGACGAAGCCGACGGGCTCGCCGAGACCGTGTGCCTTGCCGTTGGCCATGAACGGGAAGGTCGCCACCTTGATCTCATGACCCGCGTCCTTCGCCTGCTGCTCGGTGAGACCGAACGAGGCCACCTGCGGCTGGCAGAACGTGGCGCGCGGCATCATGCGGTAGTCGCCCAGGGCCATGGTCTCGGCCTTGCCGATGGTCTCGGCGGCCACGACACCCTGTGCCTCGGCCACGTGCGCCAGCTGAAGCTTGGCGGTCACATCACCGATGGCGTAGATGTGCGGCACGTTCGTGCGCATGTAGTCGTCGATGTCGATGGCGCCGCGCTCGGTGAGGGCAACACCGGTGTTCTCCAGGCCGTAGCCGGTGACGTTCGGGGCGAAGCCGACCGACATGAGAACCTTCGACGCGTCGATGGAGCCCGCCTGGCCGTCCTTGCCCGTGTAAGTGACCGTGACATTGCCGCCGTTGTCGGTGATCGTCTCGACCTTGGTGGAGGTGAGGATGTCGATCCCGTAGTTGCGGTACTGCTTCTGGATCTCCTTCGAGACATCCGCATCTTCGTTGGGGAGAGCGCGATCGAGGAACTCGATGATGGTGACCTTGGCGCCGAAGTTGGAGAGCACGTAGGCGAACTCCATGCCGATGGCACCGGCGCCGACGATGACGATGGAGTCGGGGACATCACGCGTGAGGATCTGCTTCTCGTACGTGACGACGTTCTCGCTGAGCTGCACGCCCGGAAGCAGGCGCACGGTGGAGCCGGTGGCGATGATCACGTTGTCGAACGTGACCGTCTCCTCGCCGCCCTTGCTGAGCGCGACCGAGATGGTGTTGGCGTCGACGAAGGTGCCGCGGCCGTCGTACTCGGCGACCTTGTTCTTCTTCATCAGATAGTGAATGCCCTTGACGCGGCCGTCGGCCACCTCGCGCGAGCGATCCCAGGCCACGCCGTAGTCCATGGAGATGTTCTGGCCGGAGATGCCGAAGAAGTCCAGCTTGTGGCTCAGCGTGTGGGCGAGCTCGGCGTTCTTCAGAAGCGACTTCGACGGGATGCACCCGACGTTGAGGCAGACGCCTCCCCAGTACTTCTCTTCGATGATCGCGGTGGACAGTCCGAGCTGAGCGCTTCGCACGGCCGCGACGTATCCGCCGGGGCCCGCGCCGAGGATGACGACGTCATAGTGAGGCATGTGTCCAGCCTAGCGCTCCACGGCGCCCACCTTGCCCGCGTGTGGAACGACAAAAGCTTTACGTACACTGTGTACGTAAAGCCGTTCCGGATGGGAGAGTTCCGCATGCCTCGTGCCACACGAGACGCCGCCGAGCGCACCCGGATGGCACTGCTGTCCTCGGCGGCCATGCTGTTCGCCGAGCGCGGCTTTCACGCCGTCTCCGTCGTCGATGTCGCGGGGTCGGCCGGCGTCAGCAGGGGAGCGGTCTATCACAACTGGGCAGACAAGACGGCCCTGTTCGCCGAGGTCGTGGAGCACGCCCACGCCGATGCCGCCGAGCAGGCTGCCGTTGCTACGGCGGAGATCGACGATCCGATCGAGGTGCTCCTGCGCGGAGCACTCGCCTATGTCGCCGCGTGCGCGGACCATCGTCATCGGCGCATCCTGCTCGTCGACGGTCCGGCGGTGATCGATCGTGCGCGATGGGTCGCACTGGAGCGCGAGTATGCCGCCTCGTTGCTCGCGGATGCGCTCGATCGTGCGGAGGTCGAGCCAGCGAAGCGCGCCGTGGTCTCGCTGCTTCTCGCGGGAGCGGTGCAACGGGCGGTGGTGGGGGTCGCGGAAGGGATGCCGCTTGAGGCACTGCATGCGCCGCTGCGGGCGATGATCGAGGCGACGGTCCGCAGCTGACGGACGATCGCGTCAATCACGACAGACCATTCAGATAGCGCTATCTGGATTGCCTGTCATAAAGGTGATTCGGATAGGCTGGTCAGACGAAGGAGGACGAGCGTGTCTGCAGATGAGAACGGCCTGAGCCAGGTCCACCGCGAGGGTGACCGGTACGACCGGGGATCGGACAACACCCAGACTTTCGGGGGTCACGATTCCGACCTCTCGTTCGTGCCCTTCGGAGCAGAGCTGTCGGAGGCCGAGGTCGACGCCATCGGTGCCCTGCCGTCCGGCTCCGCGATCCTGCTGGTTCGCTCCGGACCCACCGCCGGTGCCCGCTACCTCGTGGACGGCGACGTCACCACGATCGGTCGGCACCCGGAGGCGGACATCTTCTTCGACGATGTGACGGTGTCGCGTCGTCACGCCGAGATCGTCCGCAGTGGACGCACGTTCGAGATGATCGACCAGCGCTCCCTCAACGGCACCTACCTGAACGGCGAGCGTGCTGACCGCGGTGTGCTGACCAACGGCGCCGAGGTTCGCATCGGCAAGTTCCGCCTCAACTTCTTCGCCTCGCCCGCTGATCTCGGAACCGACGCCTGATGGCAGCCGCCGCCGACGCACGGGCGGCCTCCGGTTCTCTCCTCGGCATCGGGCAGGTGCTGCGGAGGTTATCGCCGGAGTTCCCGGCGCTCACGAGCTCGAAGCTTCGATTCCTTGAGGTTCAGGGCATCGTCACCCCTGCGCGCACGCCGAAGGGGTACCGGAAGTTCTCGCCCGCCGACGTGCAGCGCCTCACGCTCGCGCTCACGCTGCAGCGGGACCACTATCTGCCCCTCCAGGTGATTCGCGACTACCTCGACGACATCGACGCCGGACGCGAGCCCGCCATTCCGGTCCCGCTCACCATCCACTCCACGGCCCGGCGCTACAACCGCGCCGAGCTGCTGGCGGCGAGCGGCTCGGGTGCACAGCTCCTCAATGACGCGATCAGCACCGGCCTCATCTCTGCCGGTGACTCATACGGAGAACAGGCGCTGACGATGCTCCGCGCTCTGGTCGCGCTGGACCAGCACGGCATCGAACCGCGTCACGTGCGCGGCCTTCGGCAGTCGGCTGAGCGCGAGGTGGCGCTCATCGAATCCGCCCTCACCCCGTTGCTTCGCCGTACCGACGCGCCGTCGCGCGCGCGAGCCGATGAGGTTGCCCCGGAGCTCGCGGCGCGCTTGGATGAGGTGCGACAGATCTTCGTGAAGTCCGCCCTGGAGCGGATGCTCTCGTCCTGAGAGCGACACGCCGAATCGCTCACGCGAATGTCTCGGCGAGAGGACGACTCCTGCTCTAACTTTGGAGTAGAAGTTGAAAGTTTCTACCAGGAGGTGCGGGCAATGCTCGACGAGGGCGACGAGGCGCAGTTCTCCGCTGAGCTTCTCTTCACCGACGGCATGCCCGAGCTCGGTAACGAGGTGGGCTACCGCGGAGCACAGGCCGCCCGCGCCGCAGGCATCACCTACCGTCAGCTGGACTACTGGGCTCGCACCGAGCTCGTCGAGCCCACCGTGCGCGGTGCGTCGGGTTCTGGATCGCAGCGGCTCTACGGTTTCCGCGACATCCTGGTTCTCAAGCTGGTGAAGCGACTCCTGGACACCGGAATCTCGCTGCAGCAGATCCGTACCGCGGTCGAGCAGCTGCGCGCTCAGGGCATCCGCGATCTCGCCGGGATCACGCTCATGAGCGATGGCGCATCGGTTTATCTCTGCACGTCGAATGACGAGGTCATCGATCTGGTCAGCCGCGGTCAGGGCGTGTTCGGCATCGCCGTGGGCAAGGTGCTGCGCGAGGTGGAGTCCACGCTCGTGCAGTTCGATGCCACCGCTCCCGACCCCGTGGACGAGCTCGCCGCTCGCCGCGCTCGGCGTACCGCCTGAGCTTACGGCTCACTGAGCGATGCCCGGTCTCCATCACGTCGAGATCTGGGTGGCGGACACCGCTGACGGTCTCGAGGATTGGCGCTGGCTGTTGGCCGTGCTGGGCTGGTCGCGAACGGCGACGTGGCCTGAGGGGGAGACGTGGTCTGCTGACGGCGTGTACCTCACGTTCACCGGCTCGCCGAACCTCCGTGATGAGGCGCACGATCGGCGTCGCCCGGGTCTCAACCACCTTGCCTTCCTGGGCGGCGCGCGTGGCGACGTGGATCGCATCATGACGGACGCGACCAGCCATGGCTGGACGCCGCTGTACCACGATCGCTATCCGTACGCGGGTGGGCCGGATCACTATGCCGGATGGCTGGAGAACGCGAACGGCTTCAAGGCGGAGGTCGTGGCAGCGGCGAAGGGGTGACGTCCATGGAACTGACGGCCGAGGAACTGCTGCGCGGACCCCGCGGGCGCCGTCTGTGTCTGGAGCTCGCCGCTCAGGACGACACGGTGAGCAACGCCCTGTTCTGGGCGGGACACGCGTATGACTCGAATCCTGGCGTGCTGATCCGCATCGGGGAAGGAGAGCCGGAACCGGACCCGGTGTTCTCCGCTGACGACGTCGCGCAGCTGATCTCGGCGGCACCCGTGCCGGTAGACGTCCCCGCTCTCGGCCGTGCGTTGGAAGAGAGCGTCGGGAGTGCGCGGTACTGGCAGGAGCCCGATGGTCGCGATGTCGTCGCCGGCCAGGAGAGCGTGATCGCGGCGCTACAGCCGGTGGCGGAGGCTGCTGCATCGTGTCCGGGTATCGCGTGGTGGGCAAAGGCTCCGGCGCAGCATTGGCTTGTGGAGTACGCCCCGCCGTGGGGTGCCGAAGATGGCACGGCGCTCCAGACGGTCGCCGACGTTGGCGGGATCCGGGAG
This sequence comes from Microbacterium gorillae, assembly GCF_050990725.1. Classification (GTDB taxonomy): domain Bacteria; phylum Actinomycetota; class Actinomycetes; order Actinomycetales; family Microbacteriaceae; genus Microbacterium; species Microbacterium gorillae_A. The sequence goes on along the minus strand of NZ_CP158844.1, from coordinate 2,795,040 downwards.
AGTATCCGCGACTGGCGGAAGGCCGCCATCGAAGAGGAGGAGACCGCACGGCGCGAGCGCCCTGCCGATCCCACCGACCGCATCACGGGATCCTGGTGGTCGCTGGGGGCCTCGCACCGCCATACCGTCAGCCACCTGCCGGACGCCCTCGCGCTGATGGAGGACATCTACGGGCTGAGAATCGCGCGCACCTTTGCCGTGCGCGGCGGACCGCGCGTGCTGGAGATCCGCACCCCGAAGGATTGGGTAGACCTCTGCCGCCGGTTCTCGGTCGATGTGTCCGCGTCGCGTCGTCACGACTGGTTCCGCACGACGGGTCGGGTCGGCGAGTGGGTGCTACCGGACTGGGCTGCGGTGGCCGAGGAGTGGGACGGGGTCCACCTCACCGTGGCCGCCTATCTGGCCGGGGCGGGTCGTGCACTGACGGTGGATGAGGATCGGGCGTCCGTGATCGCGGGATGGGATCCCGACGCCACCTTCTGGCTCACGAACACCCTCCTGAGTGAGGACGAACCACCGCAGGACTGGACATATGACGACGACCGGGGGTGGCAACCGGCGGTCGCGAACGACCCTCCCGCGGCTCCGTGACGAAATGTGACGGTGACGGTTCGATCACGATTGCGTCAGCGCACGCGCGTGAACAGGATGTGATCCTGCCGTCGACCGGCGATCTCCAGGTATGCGGGGGAGAGGCCGATGCGCTGGAATCCGTTCTTCTCCAGCACGCGCTGCGAGCGGATGTTGTCGACCAGGGTTGCCGCATCCACGCGGTACAGGTCGAGCACGTCGAACGCATGCGCGACAGCTGCCGCGACGGCTGCCGTGGCGAGCCCGTGTCCGTTGTGATCCCGGTCCACCCAGTATCCGAGCGCCGCCGATTGAGCCACACCGCGCTGGATGGTGTTCAGGGTGATTCGGCCCGCGACCTGGCCATCCTCGTCCAAGATCACAAACGGAACGACGTCAGGCTGATCGAGCAGCGCCGTGATCGAGACACGCTGACGGCGCGGTGTCGCCCAGTCCACCGCACGTGACGGTTCGAACGGGGCGAGGAAGTCCGCGTTGGAAGAGGCGAGGTCGGCGAGCGTTTCCGCATCGCCGACCTCGATGAGTCGAATGACCGATCCGCTCACGCGGAAGGTGCCGCCTCGTCGCCGGGAGCCGCGATACGACCCGAGCGCATGATCCGATCCAGCAGCGCGTCGAAGTCCGCGGCCAGCTCCTGGGCGGAATCGCCGGGCCAGATGTGCAGGGGCTTGGCCGCACCCTGCGCCTGCTGCAGCGACGTGCGCTCCGGCAACTGAGGCGAGAGCACGAGAGGGCCGAACATGTCGCGCAGCTCCTTGATGCGGAACTGGTGCTCGATCGACTGCGGACGAACGCGGTTGACGACGATTCCGAGCGGCTGCAGGCGGGGCGAGAGACCGCGACGGATCTCCTCGATGGCGCGCAGGGCGCGGTCGGCGGCGGCGACGGAGAACAGTCCGGGCTCGGTCACGACGATCACGCGGTCAGACGCCGCCCACGCCGTGCGCGTGAGGGCGTTCAAGGAAGGGGCGCAGTCGATGAGGACCAGGTCGTAGTCCGCCTCGATCGTGGCGAGCGCCTCCTCGAGCTTCCAGACGTCGCGCACGCTGGGGTGTGGACCGTCGAAGTTGATGGCGGACGGGCTGCCGATCAGGACGTCGATGGTTCCCGGGTGAACCTTGGCCCATCCCGAGGACGTGATGGCCTGGCGGACCGTCTTCTCCTTCGGGTTGGCGAGGACGTCGGCGATGTTCAACCGCCCGGCCACCTGGATGTCCATCCCCGTGGAGACGTCGGATTGCGGGTCGAGGTCCACGACGAGTGTGCGGATGCCGCGCGCGAATGCCGCGGAGGCAAGTCCGAGAGTCACTGTCGTCTTGCCGACTCCGCCTTTCAAAGAGCTGACGCTGAGTACGTGCACAATCAACCACGTTACCGTCCCGTAGGGTGGAAGGGCTATTCCCCCACACGTCTCACAGAAGACAGAGGTGTCATGTTCTCGAAGATCCTCGTAGCCAACCGTGGTGAAATCGCCATCCGCGCATTCCGCGCCGCTTATGAAGTCGGTGCCCGCACCGTCGCCGTGTTCCCGTATGAGGATCGCTTCTCTCTGCACCGTCTGAAGGCGGATGAGGCGTACCAGATCGGTGACGTCGGCCACCCCGTGCGCGCCTACTTGGATGTCGATGAGATCATCCGCGTCGCCATTGAGTCCGGCGCTGACGCCATTTACCCCGGCTACGGCTTCCTCTCGGAGAACCCCGACCTCGCGGCGAAGGCCGCGGCCAACGGGATCACCTTCATCGGCCCGCCCTCGTCCGTGCTGGAGATGGCCGGCAACAAGGTGACCGCCAAGGAGCACGCGATCGCCGCCGGCGTGCCGGTGCTGCGCTCCACCGAGGCCTCCGACGATGTGGACGCGCTGGTGGCGCAGTCCGACGAGATCGGCTTCCCGCTGTTCGCAAAGGCTGTTGCCGGCGGTGGCGGACGCGGTATGCGTCGCGTGGAGACCAAGGAGGAGCTGGCCCCTGCGCTGGCCGAGGCGATGCGTGAGGCGGACTCCGCCTTCGGAGACCCTCGGATGTTCCTCGAGCAGGCCGTGCTTCGTCCGCGCCACGTCGAGGTGCAGGTGCTCGCCGACTCGCAGGGTGCCACCGTGCACCTGTTCGAGCGCGACTGCTCGGTGCAGCGTCGTCACCAGAAGGTGATCGAGATCGCTCCCGCGCCGAACCTCGCGCAGGAGATCAAGGACGACCTGCACCGCTACGCGGTCGCCTTCGCCGAGTCGATCGGCTACCAGAACGCCGGAACGGTCGAGTTCCTTCTGGAGACCGCGGGCCCGCGGACCGGTGAGGTCGTCTTCATCGAGATGAACCCGCGCATCCAGGTGGAGCACACCGTCACGGAGGAGGTCACCGATGTCGACCTCGTCCAGACGCAGATGAAGATCGCCGCCGGCGCGACCCTCGCCGAGCTCGGCCTCGAGCAGGAGAACATCCACCTGCGCGGTGCCGCCCTGCAGTGCCGCATCACCACCGAAGACCCGACGCAGGGCTTCCGTCCCGACACCGGCAAGATCACCACCTACCGTTCGCCCGGTGGCGCCGGCATCCGCCTCGACGGCGGAACCACGGCTGCAGGCTCGCAGATCAGCCCCCACTTCGACTCGATGCTGGCCAAGCTCACCTGCCGTGGCCGCGACTTCGAGGCCGCCGTCTCGCGCGCACGCCGCGCGCTGGCCGAGTTCCGCATCCGCGGTGTCTCCACGAACATCCCGTTCCTGCAGGCCGTGCTGGATGACGCTGACTTCGTCCACGGCGACGTATCGACGTCCTTCATCGACGAGCGTCCGCAGCTGCTGCGTGGTCGCGAGTCGAAGGACCGCGGCACCAAGGTGCTCAACTGGCTGGTCGACACCACGGTCAACAAGCCCAACGGCGAGAACCCGCTGTCGGTGAACCCGGTCGTGAAGCTGCCGAAGATCAACCTGGCCGAGCCCGCTCCGGCGGGATCCCGCCAGCGCCTTCAGGAGCTGGGACCTGCGGGCTTCGCGAAGGAACTGCGGGCGCAGACCGCACTCGCCGTGACCGACACCACGTTCCGCGACGCTCACCAGTCGTTGCTGGCAACCCGCGTCCGCACCAAGGACCTGCTGGCCGTCGCGCCCTACGAGGCACGGATGCTGCCGCAGCTGCTGTCGGTGGAAGCATGGGGCGGGGCGACCTACGACGTGGCGCTGCGCTTCCTCGGCGAAGATCCGTGGGAGCGCCTGGCGAAGCTGCGTGAGGCGCTGCCGAACGTCGCGATCCAGATGCTGCTGCGTGGTCGCAACACGGTGGGCTACACCCCGTACCCGACCGAGGTGACCGACGCCTTCATTCGCGAAGCCGCCGCGACCGGTGTCGACATCTTCCGCATCTTCGATGCGCTGAACGACGTCGAACAGATGCGTCCGGCCATCGAGTCGGTCGTCGCCACGGGCACCGCGGTGGCCGAGGCCGCCCTCTGCTACACCGGCGACCTGCTGAACCCGAACGAGGACCTCTACACCCTCGACTACTACCTGAACCTCGCCGACCAGATGATCGCCGCGGGCGCCCACATCATCGGCATCAAGGACATGGCCGGACTCCTGCGCCCCGCGGCCGCGGCGAAGCTCGTCTCCGCGCTGCGCGAGCGCTTCGACGTCCCGGTGCACGTGCACACGCACGACACCGCGGGCGGCCAGCTCGCCACCCTCATGGCGGCGGCGCAGGCCGGTGCGGATGCGGTCGATGTGGCCTCGGCGCCGATGTCGGGAACCACCAGCCAGCCCTCGATGTCCGCGCTGGTCGCGGCCCTCGCGCACACCGAACGCGACACCGGCATCGACCTGCAGGCCGTCTCGGATCTGGAGCCGTACTGGGAGGCGGTGCGCCACCTGTACGCGCCGTTCGAGTCCGGTCTGCCCGGCCCCACAGGTCGTGTGTACCACCACGAGATCCCCGGTGGTCAGCTCTCCAACCTGCGCCAGCAGGCCATCGCCCTGGGTCTTGCCGACGACTTCGAGCTCATCGAGAACATGTACGCGGCCGCCAACGAGATCCTGGGCCGCGTGCCCAAGGTGACGCCGTCGTCGAAGGTGGTGGGCGACCTCGCCCTGCACCTCGCCGCGGTCAAGGCAGACCCCGCGGACTTCGCCGCCAACCCGGAGAAGTACGACGTTCCGGACTCGGTGGTCGGTTTCATGGCGGGCGAGCTGGGAGATCTTCCCGGTGGCTGGCCCGAGCCCTTCCGCAGCAAGGTGCTGGCCGGTCGCAACGTGAAGATCGGTGTCACGCCGATCACCGCGGAGCAGGAGGCGGCGCTGAACGGCGATTCGGCCACGCGTCGCGCGATGCTCAACACCCTGCTGTTCCCGGCACCCACCCGAATCTTCGAGGAGACCCGTGAGGTCTACGGCGACCTGTCCGTGCTGGACACCGCCGACTACCTCTACGGTCTGGTCCCCGGCGCCGAGCACATGGTCGAGATCGACCGCGGTGTGCGCCTGTACTTCGGCCTGGAGGCCATCGGCGAGGCGGATGCCAAGGGCATGCGGACGGTGATGACCACGCTCAACGGCCAGCTGCGTCCGGTGTTCGTCCGCGACCGCAGCATCGAGGTGGCAGCGCGATCCGCCGAGAAGGCCGACACATCCAAGCCCGGTCAGGTCGCGGCTCCGTTCTCGGGTGTCGTGACGATCAAGACCGCCGTGGGCGACACCGTTGAGGCCGGTGCGCCGGTCGCGTCGATCGAGGCGATGAAGATGGAAGCGGCGATCACCTCGCCAGTTTCCGGCGTCATCGAGCGCATCGCGATCGCGGGCACGCAGCAGGTCGAAGCAGGCGATCTTTTGGTCGTCGTCCGGCCCGCCCAGTAACCTGGGTGGGCGGGACAGCCTCGCCAGCAGTACGGAAGTGATGTTTCAGTGACGTCTGATCCCAGTATCAACGCGCCCTCCGATGAGCCGGAGAACGGCGTTCTCGCCGAGACCGGTGCCATCGACACCTCGGATCTCGGTCTGCTCACCACGAACACGGCGCACGTGAATGTGATCCTGCCGACCGAGGAGGACGAGGACGATGACGACGTTGTGGACGATGACGACATCTCGATCCTCTTTGACTCGCTGCTGAGCGGTGACACGGTCACCGCTCAGCAGGAGGAAGTCGCCGCGGTCGTCATCGACGCGGACGACGTCGCGGAGCAGGAGCACATCGAACCGGAGCATCTCGCGCAGGAGCCCGCTTCCGACGAGTCGACGTCCGATCCCGACGAGTCGACTTCCGTGGACATCGATGATGAGCTCGATGTCGTCGAGGCCGAGATCATTGACGACGAGGACGAGGTCGCACCTGTGACCGCGGACGCCTCTGACGATGACTTCGCGGACGAGTCCGAGGAGTCTGAGACTGACCTCGACGACGAGCCCGAGGGTGAATCGGACGGCGAGGCGGAGCCTGCCAACACCTCCGTGGATGACGAACCCGTCGATCACCCCGACGAGGAGCCCGAGCCGGAAGCCGTTGACGTCGCATCCGCGACCGCGGTTGCCGAGGACGTCTCTGACGAGGATTCCGAGGACGACGAGCTCGACGAAGACGACGACGAACTCGACGAAGATGAGGAAGCCGAAGACGCTTCCGCGGTGAGCAAGGACTCGGATGAGATCGCCTCCGACGACGAGTCTGACGAGCCTTCCGGGTCGGAGACCTCGGAGGACGACGCCGGGGACGTCGCCTTCGACACGGAAGAGTCTGAGGACGGCGAGTTCGAGGACGAGGGAGCTGAAGGCGAGGGACCTGACGGCGGGGAGTCTGACGAAGACGAGTCCGAGCGCGCCGCCGCAGCCGAGGACGAAGAGCCCGACGCGGACGCCGCCGACTCAGAGGAGTTCGATCGGGACGCCGCCGACGAGGACGTGGAGACGTCCGCCCCTGTCGCGGACACAGAGACTGTCGACACGCACGAGACTGTTGACACGCATGAGACTGCGGACGTCGCTGACCTCGAGTCGGACGGTGTCGACGCCGACGCCCTGCTCGCGGAGGGGGAGACCCCCGCGCCCGAAACCCCCGCGCCCGAAACCCCCGCGCCCGAAACCCCCGCGGTCGAGAACGCGAGTGCCGTCGAGGCCCCGCTGATCGCCGCCGCTGCGGCCGCTGCGATAACGGCCACTCAGACTGATCCGGCACCCGCTGAGCGGAAGGCCGACGAGGAGCCCCCCGTGTCCGAGACTCGCGATATCCACGACCTGGAACGCGTGACCGTTCGTACCGGCGCTGTGGAGACCACGCCTGCGCCGCGCCGACTGGGCGAGGTCGGGGAGGGGGCGTCCCGGGAGACCCCGGACCTGCTCACTGCTGATCGTCTGCTCGACCCGCACCGCAAGCCCAAGCCGGAACCGGAGGGTGCCTGGCAGCACTTCGTGTACACGGTTTCCGGCAAGCGCATCAACCTCGGCGATGGCAAGCGTGCGCGTGAGCGCAAGGAACTCACCGCCCGCATCGCTGCGCCGATCGCCGGCGGCTCGCGCTTCGTCCCCGTGCTCTCGCGTAAGGGAGGCGTCGGCAAGACCACCGTCACCACGCTGATCGGCATGGCGCTGGCCGACGCCCGCGACGACCGCGTGGTAGCCGTGGACGCGAACCCCGATCGCGGCACCCTCGCCGAGCGCATCTCGCGCTCCAGCACGAAGACGGTGCGTGATCTGGTGCGCGTCCGCGACGAGATCCGCGGCTACAACGACCTCTCGAGCATCGTGTCGCGCGATGAGACGCGTCTGGACGTGCTCGCCAGTGACAGCGACCCGCGCGTCGCGGAGGCCTTCAGCGACATCGACTACCGCCACGTCGCCGATGTGGCGAGCCGGTACTACTCCATCGTGCTCACCGACACCGGAACCGGCATCGTGCACTCCGTGATGGGCGCCACCCTCGATCTGGCCGACCAGCTAGTGATCGTGGCCGGGCTCAGCGTGGATGAGGCTCGCGCCGCATCGGAGACGCTCACCTGGCTGGAGACCAACGGCTTCTCCGACATCGCGCGCGGTGCCATCGTCGTGCTCAACCAGACCTCCGCCGGCGCTCCTGTAGTGCGCATGAACGAGGTCGAGGAGCACTTCCGCACCCGCGTCAGCGAGGTCGTCCGTATCCCGTACGACCCGATGATCGCCTCGGGCAGCGCGATCACGTTCCGGGACCTGCAGCCCGAGACCCGCGTCGCCGCGCGGGAACTCGCGGCTCTGGTCGTCAACGGCCTGCGCGGAACGAGCGCCTGAGATGGCGGTTCGTCCGATCCGCCTCTTCGGCGACCCCGTCCTGCGTCAGCCGAGCGAGCCGATCACCGAGATCGATGACGGCGTGCGCTCCCTGGTGGAGGACCTGCTGGACTCTGTGCGCGAGCCCGGTCGCGCCGGCGTCGCTGCGCCGCAGATCGGCGTGAATCTGCGTGCCTTCTCGTACAACGTGGACGGGGAGGTCGGCTACGTGCTGAACCCCGTCGTGGTCGAGGTGCGCGGCGAGCCCGTTCCGACGGGAGAGGGTTGTCTGTCGGTCCCCGGGCTCTGGCACCCGGCGCTGCGCCACCCGTATGCGCGTGTCGAGGGCATCGACCTGAACGGCGAGCGCGTGGTTCTGGAGGGCACCGGACTGATGGCCCAGGCGCTCCAGCACGAGACCGATCACCTCGACGGCATGCTCTACCTCTCCCGTCTCGCTCCCGAGGATCGCAAGATCGCGATGCGCGAGGTGCGCGAGAGCGACTGGTTCTGAGCCAAGATGACGAGTGGCCCGGAGGGTATCCTCCGGGCCACTCGTCGTTCAGCTGATCAGCCGGCGACGGAGACGTTCGTGGTCTGCGCTCCGGGAGCTGCGTAGAGCTCCTCGACGTCGGATGCGAAGTCCGACATGATCACGTTGCGCTTGATCGACAGCTTCGGCGTGAGGTGCCCGCTCGCTTCGGTCCACTCGGTGGGGAGAATGGTGAACTTGCGGATCGACTCGGCGCGCGACACGTTCTTGTTCGCGCGATCCACGGCGGTCTGCACCTCGGCGATGACGCGCTCGTTCTTCGCCGCCTCCGCCAGGGTCATGTCCTTCGACAGGCCGTTGTTGGCGAGCCAGGTGGGCAGCATCTCCGGGTCGAGCGTGACCAGCGCGCCGATGAACGGACGCTGATCGCCGACGACGACGACCTGACCCACGACGGGATTCGCACGGATGACGTCCTCGAGCGGCGCGGGGGAGACGTTCTTGCCTCCGGCCGTGACGAGGATCTCCTTCTTGCGCCCCGTGATCGTGAGGAAGCCCTCGGTGTCGAAGGAGCCGATGTCGCCGGTCTTGAACCAGCCGTCGTCGAAGGCGGCCGCCGTCGCTTCCGGGTTGTTCCAGTACTCCTTGAACACGTTGATGCCGCGGACCTGGATCTCGTCGTCCTCGCCGAGGCGGATGCCGACGCCGGGAAGGGCGGGACCGACCGTGCCGATCTTGGACTTGGTGGCCTGGTTCACCGTTGCCGGAGCGGTGGTCTCGGTGAGTCCGTAGCCCTCGAGGATGTGGATGCCGAGACTGTGGAAGAAGTGTCCCAGGCGCGCGCCGAGCGGTGCCGATCCGGAGACCGCGTACTTCACGTTGCCGCCCATGGCCTCGCGCAGCTTCGAGTAGACCAGCCGGTCGAACAGCGCGAAGCGCAGCTTCAGTCCGAACGGGATCTTCTTGCCCTCGCCGAGCAGCGTCGAGTGCTCGATCGCGGCAGCGGCCGCAGCGCGGAAGATCTTCCCCTTGCCACCGGTCTCCGCCTTCTGCTCGGCCGAGTTGTACACCTTCTCGAACACGCGCGGAACCGCGAGGAGGAAGGTGGGCTTGAACGAGCCGAGCGTGGGAACCAGGTTGCGAGTGTCCGGCTCGTGCCCGGTGCGGACACCGGCATGGATGTCCAGGATGGAGATGAAGCGCGCGAAGACGTGCGCAGTCGTGATGAACAGCACCGTCGACGCGCCCGGCATGTTGACGACCTCGTCGAGCGAACGTGCCGCATTGCGCGCCAGCTCCACGAAGTTGCTGTGTGTGAGCACGCAGCCCTTGGGGCGGCCGGTGGAGCCGGAGGTGTAGATCAGCGTGGCGATGTCGGCGCCGTTGGCGATCGTACGGCGACGCTCGATCTCCTCATCGGCGACTCCCGTGCCGCCGGCGACCAGGGTGTCGAGTGCGCCCAGGTGCATCTGCCACACCGTGCGGATGTTGGGCAGGTCGGAGGCCACCTCATCGAACCGCGCGAAGTGATCGCCGCTCTCCGCGATGAGCGCGACCGCCCCCGAGTCCTCCATGTACCACTGGATCTGGGCGGGGGAGCTGGTCTCGTAGATCGGGACCATCACCGCTCCCGCGTAGAAGAGCGCGAAGTCGACGAGGGTCCACTGGTAGGTGGTGCGGGCGATGAAGCCCACCTTGTCGCCGGGCTCGAGACCGGCGGCGACGAAGCCCTTTGCGAGGGCGACGACCTGTTCCCGGAACTGCCTCGCGGTGATGTCTCGCCACCGCCCCTGCTCGGGAACGGAGAACAGTGCGCGATCGGGTGTCGCCGCGACACGCTGTTCGAGCAGGTCGGTGATGTTGTCCTGCGGGGCGGCGGGAACGATCGCTGGGACTTCGAATGCAACCACGGCAGCTCCTTCGATACCGGACGGGTGGATACGACCCGGGTGGTCGTATCTCCACTCTAGGGCACGGGTTCCCCCTGGCCTGGAACTCAGTGCCAACATTTGCGAAACCGGGTTTCGTGCGGAGTTCTGCGGCGTCATCACGACCACCGCGCTCGGTAGACTTCTTGATCGTGCGCACGCGGGTGCGTGCGGGAAGGACCACGAACGCGTGCTCACCATCGGCATCGACATCGGCGGAACCAAGATCGCGGGCGGCGTGGTCACTGAAGACGGTGAGCTGCTCTCGCCGCGACGTACCCCCACCCCGGAGAACTCCGCAGGCATCGAAGACGCGGTGGCGGCGATGGTGGCAGATCTGCGCACCGAGCACGAGGTGGGCGCGGTCGGCGTCGCCGCAGCCGGCTTCATCGACCGGGGCCGTGCCGTGGTCACGTACGCGGCGAACCTCGCCTGGCGCAACGAGCCGCTGAAGGAGCGGCTGGAGAAGCGGCTCGATCTTCCCGTCGTCGTCGAGAACGACGCGAATGCGGCCGGCTGGGCGGAGTACCGCTTCGGCGCGGGTCGTGGCATCAAGGACCTCATGATGCTGACCATCGGAACCGGCATCGGCGGTGCGGTCATCGTGAACGGCGAGCTGTTCCGCGGTGGCTTCGGTGCCGCCGCCGAGCTCGGCCACATGCGCTTCCAGCGTGACGGTCTCATGTGCGGCTGCGGTCAGCGCGGCTGCGTCGAGCAGTATGCCTCCGGACGCGCGCTGCAGCGCGTCGCCGGCGAACTCGCTGACGCGGGCGGCATCGGCGGCGGGCTCGCCGCGGCACGCGCCGCCGAGGGTTCTCTCGAGGGCGCGACCATCTCGCGCCTGGTGCTCGAGGGAGACCCGGGCGCCCTTGAGGCGCTGCGCGCCGTGTCCTCCGCGCTGGGCGAAGCCTGTGGCACGTTCTCCGCGGCGTTCGATCCCGCCGTGTTCGTGATCGGCGGGGGTGTGTCACAGCTCGGCGAGGTTCTTCTCGCTCCCATGCGCGAGGCCTATCATCAGTATCTGCCGGCGCACGGCAACCGCCCGGGTGGGGACTTCACCATCGCCCAGCTGGTCAACGATGCCGGTGTGATCGGCGTCGCCGATCTCGCCAGGGAGGGCAGCGAGTGATCTATTGGTTCCTGAAGTACGTGGTCATCGGACCCGTGGTCAAGGCCGTGTTCCGGCCCTGGATCACGGGGCGGCGAAACGTCCCGGCCTCAGGAGCCGCCATTCTCGCCAGCAATCACCTGTCCTTCGCCGACTCGATCTTCCTGCCGCTCATGCTCGATCGGCCCGTCACCTTCCTGGCGAAGAGCGACTACTTCACCGGCAAGGGCATCAAGGGCTGGCTGACCAAGCTGTTCTTCATCGGAACCGGGCAGCTGCCGATCGATCGCTCGGGGGGTAAGGCATCCGAGGCGTCTTTGAACACCGGGCTGCAGGTGCTCGGTCGCGGTGACCTGCTGGGGATCTACCCGGAGGGCACCCGCAGCCCCGACGGCCGCCTCTATCGCGGCCGGACAGGTATCGCGCGCATGGCGCTGGAGGCACGCGTTCCCGTCATTCCCGTGGTGATGGTCGACACCGACACCATGATGCCCATCGGGCGACGCATGCCGCGGATCATGCGGGTCGGCGTGGTGATAGGAGAGCCGCTGGACTTCTCGCGGTTCGAGGGGATGGAATCCGACCGGTACATCCTGCGCAGCATCACGGACGAGATCATGGTCGCTATCCAACAGCTGGGGGAGCAGACCTACGAGGACGTCTACGCGTCGACCGTCAAGGACCGCCTGAAGCCCGCGTCCTGAGCGGCGCTCGACGCCGAGCGTCACGGTGGTCTGAGGGCCCTCGCGGGGACGATACGATCGAGTAATGTCCCTTGCAGATCTGGATTCGTGGCGCTCGCTTCCCATCAAGCAGCAGCCGGAGTGGCCCGACGCAGATGCCGTCGCCGCCGCTTCCACGCAGCTTGCCTCGTTCCCCCCGCTCGTGTTTGCGGGCGAGGTCGACGACCTGAAGTATCGCCTCGGTCGCGCCGCTGCCGGTGAGGCCTTCCTGCTGCAGGGTGGCGACTGCGCCGAGACGTTCGCCGGTGCCAACGCGGAGAACATCAAGAACCGCATCAAGACCATCCTGCAGATGGCCGTCGTCCTGACGTACGGCGCTTCCATGCCGGTCATCAAGATGGGCCGCATGGCGGGGCAGTTCGCCAAGCCGCGCTCCAGCGACATGGAGACCCGCGGTGACGTGACGCTGCCCGCATACCGCGGCGACATCGTCAACGGTTACGACTTCACCGAAGGCTCGCGCACGGCCGACCCGCAGCGACTGCTGCAGGGTTACCACATGGCGGCGTCCACGCTGAACCTGATCCGTGCTTTCACGCAGGGTGGCTTCGCCGACCTGCGCGAGGTGCACGGCTGGAACCAGGGTTTCTCGAAGAACCCGGCCAACGCGCGCTACGAGGGTCTCGCCACCGAGATCGATCGCGCGATCAAGTTCATGGAGGCGGCGGGCGCCGACTTCGATGAGCTGCGTCGCGTCGACTTCTACACGGGCCACGAGGGCCTTCTGATGGACTACGAGGCGCCCCTCACGCGCATCGACTCCCGCACGGGAACCCCGTACAACACGTCGGGTCACTTCCTGTGGATCGGCGAGCGCACGCGTGAGCTGGACGGCGCCCACGTGGACTACTTCTCGAAGATCCGCAACCCCATCGGCGTCAAGCTCGGCCCCACCACCACGCCGGAGACGGCGCTGGCGCTGATCGACAAGCTCGACCCCGAGCGTGAGCCTGGACGTCTGACGTTCATCACGCGCATGGGCGCGGGCAAGATCCGCGACGCCCTGCCGCCGCTGCTGGAGGCCGTGAAGGAATCCGGCGCGACGCCGCTGTGGGTCACCGACCCGATGCACGGCAATGGCATCACGACGCCCACCGGCTACAAGACGCGTCGCTTCGATGACGTCGTGGACGAGGTCCGTGGCTTCTTCGAGGCGCACCGCGCCGTGGGTACCCACCCGGGTGGCATCCACGTCGAGCTCACCGGCGACGACGTCACCGAGTGCCTGGGCGGTTCGGAGATGATCGACGAGGCCACCCTGGCCACGCGCTACGAGTCGCTGTGCGACCCGCGCCTCAACCACATGCAGTCCCTGGAGCTGGCGTTCCTCGTGGCCGAGGAGCTCGAGACGCGCTGACACCCGTCGTCGCGAAGCGGGGGTGCGGACTTCGATCCGCACCCCCGCTTCTGCGTGTGCTCCGGATTCCCACGTCGATCACCGTGGCACTTCGCCCGCGGCGCTCGGCAGCCGACGCAGGGGAGCGGGCGCTACAGGACCGTACGGATGGTGATCGTGATGTCGGTGCCCTTGGGGCGCATCTCACCGGCACCGGGCGTGGTGGCCACCGCCTCGGTGGAGCTGTCCGGAAGCAGGTTCAGCAGGCCGTTGTAGATGGGGTTGAAGCCGGCGTCGCGCAGCTCCTGTGCCGCCTCATCACGCGTCATGCCCGCGACATCGGGGATCGCGAACAGCTCGGGACCCTTCGAGGTCACGAGCGTCACCGTGTCGTTCACCCGCCAGTGACCTTCGTCCTGGCGATCCTCGATGCGGATGACGTCACCCTTGGCGATGCTGCTGGAGAACTCCTCGACGGTGCTGGGCGCCACCTGCAGCCCGACGGCCGTGAGAGTCTCGGTCGCCTTGCCGACGGAGAGCCCCGAGACATCAGGCACGGTTCCGGCCGAGACGATCAGCGTGACCGTCTCGTCGGGCTGCCAGTTGCCGCCGCCGTCGCGATCCATGATGCCGACGACGATGTTCGCCTGCTGCTCGTCGGTGAAGATCTTGACCTGATCGGTGTTGACCTTCAGGCCTGCATCGGTGAATGCCGTGGTTGCGGCGTCCACCGTCATGCCCGCCACGACGGGAATCGGTCCCTTCGAGACCAGGAGCGTTGCGCTGTCGCCCTCGAAGGCGTCGCAGCCGGTGAAGCAGTCGTAGGGATCTCCCGCCGCCGGGACCACCGTGAGGTTCATCAGCTGACCCGCCGCGGGATCATCGGTGAACTGATAGGTGACGGTCGATACCGTGATGTTCTTATTCCCGAGGATCTCCCGGGCGCTGGCCTCGTTGGCGCCCGACAGATCCTCGATCTGGGTGGGGGCGGGACCGCTGGAGATGATGAGATCGACGGACGTGCCCTTGTCCACGTGCTCACCGCCGGCCGGGTCGGTGCCGATCGCGCTGCCGGCCGGGACCGTGAGGCTCGCCTTCTGCGAACTGGTGACGACGATGTCCTGGGTGGCGAGAAGATCCCGGGCATCCTGCTCGCTGAGACCGGCGACGTCGGCGATCACGACCTGAGACCCGGGACCCGATCCGAAGTACCACCCGATGCCGCCCGCGACCGCCGCGACGAGAAGGGTGATCAGCAGCAGCCAGCCGCCCTTCCGACGGTTGCGACGCGTGACCGCACGCAGCCGTGCGGAGTTGTCGACCGGGGCGAGTGAGTCCGTGGCGGGAAGCGGAAGGACCGGAGCGGACTCGCGGGGGAGGACGGCGGTCAACCCGCCGCTCGAGCCCTGATCCTCCGGAATGGCCAGACCGGCGGTGAAGGACGGCTCGCTGCGCGTGATGACCGGGGTGATTCCGAGTTCCCGCTCGATCTCGCGCAGCCGATCGAGCATGACCTGCGCGTCCAGGGGACGATCATCCGCGGCACGCTCGGTCGACCACAGCACCAGCTCATCCAGCTGCTCGGGCACACCGGGGTTGCGAACGCTGGGGCGGGGCACTGACTCCGTGGCGTGCTGGAAGGCGATCTGCATCGGCTGCTCGCCGCGGAACGGCTGCTCGCCCACGAGCATCTCGTAGAGCATGATCCCGAGGGCGTAGATGTCGCTGCGGGCATCCGCGGTGCCGCGGGTGACGAGCTCCGGTGCCAGATACGCGATGGTGCCCATCAGCTGTTGGCCTGTCGCCGTGTTCGCCGTAGTGGCGCGGGCGAGACCGAAATCGCCGATCTTGATGCGTCCGTCCTCGGCGAGGAGCACGTTCTCCGGCTTGACATCGCGGTGCACGATGCCGGCACGGTGCGCGGCCGCCAGCCCGCTCAGCACGCCGTCCATGATCGTGACGGCCTGCGAGACACTCAGTCGGCGCTGCTCCTTCAGCAGCTCGCGCAGGGTGATTCCCGGGAGGTACTCCATCACCAGATAGGCGAGCTCGCCGTCCTGACCCTGGTCGAAGACATTGACAACGTTGGGGTCGGCGAGACGAGCCGCGGCACGCGCCTCCTGGATGAACCGGCTCTGGAACACCGAATCGTCGCTGAGGTGACTGTGCATGACCTTCAGCGCGATACGACGCTCAAGACGCAGATCCGTGGCCACGTAGACCGTCGCCATTCCGCCGCGCGCGATGCGCGCACGCACCCGATACCGACCGTCGACAAGCCGCCCGATCAGCGGGTCGGCGGTCTGGTGAGAGGTCACCCATCGAGTCTACGGAGCAATTCTGCTCAAGCCCGGGAGCGCCGCGCGTCTGCGGATGAGAGACTGGAGGGGTGACTGCCACAGGCGAATACCCCGTTTCCACCGACTGGTTGGCGATGCCCGACCTCGTCGAGGCGCTCGACGAATCCCTCGGCCGTGTTCGACGATTCATCGATGAGCGTGCCCTCGTCGGCAGCAAGCGCAACGGCGTGTTCCAGGTGCCCTCGATCTTCATCGTCGACGGTCGTCCGCTGTCGTCGCTGCGCGGCACGATCATCGTGCTCGGCGACGCCGGGTTCTCCGACGACGAGATCATCGACTGGCTCCTGAACGAGGAGCCCACCATCGGCGACGCGCCGATCAACTCGCTGCTCGCCGGACGCAAGAGCGAAGTCCGTCGGGTCGCAGTCGCCCTCGGCTGACAGGCGCCGCCTTCTAGGAGGTGCGCGCGGTGGCGGCGTGGGCGAGCGTGCGCAGATCGGCCACCGCGTCCGCCGCCAACACGCCCGAAGCCAGCGCCTCGTCCGCATCGGCAGTGAACGCCGTGATGCGCTGCTCGACGCGGTCCAGTGCTCCGGTCGCGATGATCGCCGCCTGGAGCCGGGCCACGTCGGCGTCATCGAGATCGGCGCGGCCGAGATCCGTGTCGAGCGCGGCACGCGAATGCGAATCCATCCGTTCCCGCGCATAGGCGATCAGCAGGGTGCGCTTTCCCTCACGAAGGTCATCGCCACTCGGTTTCCCGGTGATGGCGGTGTCGCCGAACACGCCGAGTACGTCGTCGCGCAGCTGGAATGCGAGCCCGATCGGGAGCCCGAACGCGCGCAACGCATCGAGTTGCTCGTCGCTCGCTCCGCCGATGGATGCTCCGATCACCAGCGGCTGCAGCACGCTGTATCGGGCCGACTTCAGCGAGGCCACCTCGAGAGCGCGGTCCGCGTGCTCGTCGTCCGGCTGGGTGATCCAGGCCGACTCCTGCGCGATGTCGAGGAACTGGCCGAGCGTCACATCTCGTCGCATCCGCGCATACTCCTCGCGCGCGAGGCGAGGTGCGGGGTGTGACCCCAGCGCGTCTTCGAAGAGGTCGTCGCTCCACGCCACCAGCAGGTCTCCGAGCAGGATCGCCGCGGACCGGCCGAACGCGGCAGCGTCGCCGGTCCAACCGCGTGCGATGTGCATGCCCTCCAGCGCTCGATGCGCCGCCGGGCGGCCTCGGCGGGTATCGGAGTTGTCGATGATGTCGTCGTGCACCAGAGCGGCGGCCTGGAAGATCTCCAGCGACGCGGCGGCATCGATGATGCTGGCTGCACCGATGGCGGGGGAGACAGCGCGCCATCCGGTCTCGCAGAATCGTGCCCGCAGGCGCTTTCCCCCGGTCAGCGACGAGGCGGCCGCGTCGATCACCAGCGACGCCTCCGGGCTGTCGACCAGGGCGGCTTCGCGACGCGCCGCCACGAAGCTCAGCAGACGCTGGGAAACGGCCTCGGGAACGGAGTGCGAAGAGGTCACGGACCTAGCCTAGTTCCGGCGGACGGGCTTAGACTGGGGAGTCAGGCGAAGCACAACATCTGGCCCGCCATCAGGACGACGCAAGGGGGGCACAATGCCACTCTCCGAACAGGAGCAACGACTGCTCGACGAGATGGAGCGCAACCTGCTCCACAACGACGCTGACGTGGTCAGTGCCGACTCCGCCGGTCGTCCATTCACCTACCGCAATCTGGTCTTCGGCGCGCTGCTCGTCGTCGCCGGTCTGGGGGCGCTGATCGCGGGCGTCTCCCTCTTCCGCAACATCGCCGCCGTCGGCATCATCATCGGCGTTGTGGGCGTCGCCCTCATGTTCATCGGGATCATGGTGGGAGCGCGTCGGGGTGAGCCGACCCTGGAGTTCGACGAGGAGGAACTCCACCGGGAGTCCTCGCGTCCCTCCGGTCCCCGCTCCTCGACCGGTGGTAGTGCCGGGTTCATGGACCGCATGAACGAGCGCTGGGAGCGTCGCCAGGATTCTGACGACTAGAACACGCCGCAGTCTTCGGGCGCCGACCTTCGGGTCGGCGCCCTTTTTTGTGTCCTTTGAGTCGTCCTCCACTTCGCTCCCCATTCGTCCTCCACTTTCCTCCCCGGGGCGAAGATCCGCGGAATTCCGCGCGCGCCGCCGAGTCCGCTTGCTGAACGACGCCGTCCGCGCCACCGGTGTCGACGGAATTCCCTCCACCGCGTCGAACCGCGAAATTCTGCGGTTCTCTCAGCAGAGTCCCGGCCCGAGAACACAGAACTCCTAGGGAAGTGGAGGGAAGTGGAGTATTGTGGAGCCAACTTCTGACGGGCCGGACGACAGAGGGGGTGACGGCCGATGTTGCTGGGTACGCACACACCAAAGCTCGACGACAAAGGACGCATCATCCTGCCCGCCAAGTTCCGCGAGGATCTGGCGGGCGGTGTCGTCATCACCCGTGGTCAGGAGCGCTGCCTCTACGTGTTCTCCACCGCGGAGTTCGAGTCGGTGCACGAGCGGATCCGGCAAGCCCCGCTCAGCAACAAGCAGGCGCGTGACTTCATGCGCATGTTCCTCTCCGGCGCCAGCGCCGAGATGCCCGACAGCCAGAACCGCATCACGGTCCCGCAGAGCCTGCGCGCGTATGCGGGATTGGAGAAGGAACTGGTGGTCACCGGAGTCGGCGCACACGCCGAGATCTGGAACGCCCAGGCCTGGAACGACTTCGTCGAGGCCAATGAATCCAGTTACGCCGACATGGAGCAGGAGGTGATTCCGGGATTGTTCTGAGCCTGTGTTCCGACTCCCAGCTGACTCGCCCTGACGCCACTTCCCCGGTGGCAGGTCGGGTCGGAGGGGAATCAGAGCCCAGGCCCCACCCGAAGAGATCATGAGCATCGAAGACATCCACATCCCCGTCCTCCTCGAGCGCTGCGTCGAGCTGCTGGCCCCGGCGCTCGCGCACCCGGGAGCCGTCCTCGTCGACGCCACCACCGGCATGGGTGGTCATTCCTCCGCGCTCCTCGGGCGATTCTCCGATGTGGAGCTCGTCGGACTCGACCGAGACACCGACGCCCTGCGCATCGCGGGGGAGCGGCTCGCACCGCACGCCGGACGCGTTCACCTCGTCCACACCGTCTACGACGGCATCACCGACGCGGTGCACGTCAGCGGGTTCGACCACGCCGACGGGATTCTGTTCGACCTGGGCGTCTCCTCCCTTCAGTTGGACGAGGCGGAGCGCGGTTTCGCGTACTCGAAGGACGCGCCGCTGGACATGCGGATGGACCAGAGCGCGGGACGCACCGCGGCGGATATCATCGCGACCTACAGCGAGGGGGAGCTGCGCCGGATCTTCGAGATCTACGGCGAGGAGAAGCTCGCTGGTCGGTACGCGCGGTTCATCATCGCTGCACGACAGGAGGCTCCGATCAAGACCTCTGGTCGACTGGTGGAGATCCTCACCGCCGCAACGCCGGCCGCCGCACAGCGAGCAGGACACCCGGCCAAGCGGGTCTTTCAGGCGCTGCGGGTGGAGGTCAACAGCGAGCTGTCGGTGCTGAGTTCCGCCATCCCCGCTGCTCTCGATCTGCTGCCCGTGGGTGGGCGGCTGGTCGTGATGTCGTACCAGTCGCTGGAGGATCGCATCATCAAGCGCGCCTTCGCCGCGGCCACCGCGTCCACCGCTCCACGTGGGCTGCCGGTTGAGCTGGAAGAGCACGCTCCGCGCTTCCGCACCCTGACGAAGGGGGCTGAGCTCGCCTCCGAAGAGGAGCGGGAGCGCAACCCCCGTGCCACACCGGTGCGTCTGCGCGCCGTCGAACGAATCCGGGAGTCCGCATGAGCGCCACGTCGGCACTGAGCGCCGCGCCACGCATCCAGCCCCGGCCCGCGCGGCAGGTCGGCGCACCGCGCACTCACCTGCGTCCGCTCGACGCCCCCGCGCGCCGTCGTCGGCCACAGACCGTCTACGGTCTGACGGCGATCATCGGCGTGGTGTTGATCGTGGCCGCGCAGCTGTTCTTCTCGATCGCGTCGACCCAGACCACGCACCGCATCGTCGATCTCACCGAGCAGCAGCGTTCGCTCACGGTCGATGCTCAGGCGCTGTTCGACGAGGTGGCGGGGCTCAGCTCTCCGCAGTACCTCGCGGCGAACGCGACGGCGGCCGGCATGAGTGTGGGGGGAGCCCCGGCATATCTGCGACTGAGCGATGCCGCTCTGCTGGGAACCCCGTCCGCTGCGGCGGTGTCCAGCATCGACGCGAAGGGACGAGCGGCCGTCGGCAATGAGCTGATCAAGAACACGCCGCTGGTCATCGACCCGTCGTCCACGCTGACGGGGCAGACTGCCCCCGTGACAGCACCGGAAGAATCGACAGCCGGGGCCGCTGGCACGGCCACCGAGCTCGCGACGCCGGAGTCCACAGCCACGCAGCCCGAGCTCCCGCAGCAGCCCCCCGCTATCAGCGAGGGGCTCCCCACCCCCGAGACCCACTGACAGCCATCCACCCGCCAACGACGCGAGCAGACGAGGCAGCATGACCCCCAAGGACACACGGATCCGTCGGCGACGCACGGTGGCGGTCTTCGGCACGGTGAGTGTGCTCATGGTGGCGTTCAGCGTGCGCCTGGTGGACATCCAGGTGGTCAACGCGGCGGAGTACGTCGCGGAGTCCAAGCTCAGCACTCAGCAGTCGCGGCCGATCGCGGGCACGCGCGGCGAGATCGTCGATGCGAACGGCGCCGTCCTCGCCATCAGCAACGTCACCTACGACGCGGTGATCGACCCGCACTACCTCAACACCATCGAGCGTCTGGACAAGGACGGCAACAAGATCCCGTTGAAGGAGGAGTGGAACGGGGTCGCCGACAAGATCGCGGCGATCATCGGCCTCACCGGAGACGAGATCCGAACGATCGTCGCCGACAACGCCGCCGCCAACCCGTCGAGTCAGTACGCGCTGTTGACCACCGGACTGTCCACCGCGCAGATGGAGAAGCTGAAGGCGCTGGAGATTCCCTACCTCGCCATGCCGTCGCACGAGTCGCGCACGTACCCTGATGGGGCTGTGGCGGGGAGCATCGTCGGCTTCACTGGAACGGATCCGGAGAAGGGGACAGTGTTCGCACAGGCCGGCGTCGAGGCGATGGAGGACGCCTGCCTGACCCCAACCGCGGGATCCCAGACGTTCGAGCGGGGCTCGCGGGGAGAGATCATCCCGGGCTCCATGTCGGAGACCCCCGCGGTGAACGGCGGGACCGTGCAGCTCACCATCGATCGCGACCTCAACTGGTACCTGCAGCAGATGATCGCCGAAGAGGTGCAGAACAAGGGCGCACAGCGGGGGAGCGTCACCGTCGTCGAGGTCGGCACCGGCAAGATCCGCGCCGCTGCGGAGTGGCCGACCGTCGATCCCAACAACATCGACGCCTCCGACCCCAACGACTGGTACGGCCACATCTTCAAGGATCTGTTCGAGCCCGGCTCCACCTTCAAGGCCGCCACGGCCGCGATGCTGCTCGAGTCGGGTGCGGCCACCCCGATGTCGACCATGCCCGCCGCCGGGTGGGAGGAGTTCCCGAACGGCGCTCAGGTGGGAGATTCGTTCTCGCACGACACCTACAACTACACGTTGGCCGGCGCGCTCATCGATTCTTCGAACGTGGCTCTGTCCAAGTTCGGCGACCTGATGACGCCTGAGGCCCGCCACGACTTCCTCGCGAAGTTCGGTGTCGGCTCCAAGACCAACGTCAACTTCGATGGTGAGCAGGCGGGAGTCCTCCACCCGGCGGCCGAGTGGGACAACCAGACCCGCTACGCCACCACGTTCGGTCAGGCTTTCCAGGTGACCGCCCCGCAGGTCGCGAGCTTCTACCAGATGATCGCGAACGACGGCGTCAAGAAGCCGCTGCAGCTCGTGGAGAGCTGCACGTCCGCCGACGGGACCGTCACGACGCCGAAGGTCGCGCCCGACGAGCGGCTGCTCAGCGAGCAGAACGCGGCTCAGATGAGCACGATGATCGAGAACGTCGCTGAGCAGGGTGGCGTCGCGGACCTCATCAAGATCCCCGGCTACCGCATCGCCGCGAAGACCGGAACTGCACAGACCTATGACGCGGAGACGCAGTCGTACAAGTCGAACCTGTACGACGTGTCGGTGGTCGGCTACGCACCCGCCGACGACCCGAAGTACGTGGTGATCGTCACGCTCAAGGAGCCCACGACGGTAAGATCGTCTACGGCCGCTGCGCCCGCATTCCAGAAGGCGATGACCCAGGTTCTCAAGCACTACCGGGTCATGCCGTCTCAGACGCCGTTCACCGATCTTCTTCCCAAGTTCGGTTGAGCCGCTCCGCCACTCGGAGACCTCTTTCACATGATCGCACTCACGCTCGCGGAGATCGCGCACGCCATCGGCGCCGCTCTCCATCTTCACGGTGAGCACACCGAAGCCACCGTCGTCTCGGGAGCGGTGGACACCGACTCCCGGCTGATCGCGGCGGGCGGCATCTTCGTCGCCAAGCCCGGTGAGCAGACCGACGGACACAACTTCGTCGGTGCCGCCCGCGCGAACGGCGCGGCCATCGCCATCGTCGACCACGTCGTTGAGGAGGAGATCACCCAGCTGGTGGTCGCCGATGTCGTCGTGGCGCTCGCCGATCTCGCGCGTGAAGTGGTCGCACGTGTGCGCGCACACGGCGATCTGCGCATCGTCGGGATCACCGGATCCAACGGCAAGACCACCACGAAGAACCTGCTGGCGCGCATCCTCGCCGACGAGGGGGAGACCGTCGCTCCCATCGCCTCCTTCAACAACGAGGTGGGCGCGCCGCTGACGATGCTGCGCGTACGGGACACCACCCGCTTCCTGGTGAGCGAGTTCGGTGCGTCCGGTCCGGGCGAGATCGCCCGCCTTGCAGGACTCGTGAACCCCGATGTCGGCGTGGTCCTGATGGTGGGGATGGCGCACGCGGGCGGTTTCGGCGGCATCGAGCGCACCGTCTACGAGAAGGGTCGCCTGATCGCGGCCGTGCGGGCGGGCGGCACGGCGGTGCTGAATATCGACGATGCGCGTGTGGCTACCATGGCGGAGATCGCTGCGGAGAACGACGAGCGCGTGGTGTGGTTCGGTCATGGTGCCGACGCCGAGCTGCGTGCCTCCGACGTCGAGGTCACCGCGAACGGCACGGACTTCACCATCACCGTCGATGGTGAGCAGCACCGCGTGCACCTGCAGGTGCTCGGCGCCCATCACGTGATGAACGCGGTGGCCGCGATCGCCGCGGCGCGGGCGCTGGGAGTCGCAGTCACTGATGCGATCGCCAGAGTGCAGACAGTGAGCATCGCGGAGCGGTGGCGCATGCAGCCGATGGGAAGCGACCGCGTCCGCATCATCAACGACGCCTACAACGCGAGCCCCGATTCCATGGCCGCCGCTCTGCGCACCGTCGCACAGATCGCCGAGCCCGGTCAGCGCAAGGTCGCTGTGCTCGGCGCGATGAGCGAGCTCGGCGAGTTCGCCGGTGACGCGCACGATGAGGTGGGACTTCTCGCCGTTCGGCTGCGGTTCGAGCGCATCGTCGTGGTCGGTCGCGACGCCCGTCGCCTCTACCTCTCCGCGATCGCCGAAGGCTCGTGGGACGGCGAAGCCGTGTTCTTTGAAACGGCCGATGAAGCCTACGAATATCTGCGCACGGAGCTCCGCGACGGCGACCGCGTGCTGGTCAAGTCCTCCAACTCGGCGGGACTGCGTTTCCTGGGCGACCGCATGGGAGAATTGTTCTCGTGAGGTCACTGCTCTCTGCTGCCGCCATCTCGATGGCGTTCACGCTGCTGCTGACGCCGGTGTTCCTCAAGTGGTACGAGCGCTGGGGATGGGGTCAGGTCATCCGCACGCCGGAGGCCATGAACAATCCGCAGCACGCTGCCAAGCGCGGAACGATGTCGATGGGTGGCCTCATCTTCATCCTTGGAACGCTGGTCGGGTACTTCGTCGGCAGCTACGCCGGTGACTTCCCACCCACGCCGTCCAGCCTGCTGGTGCTGTGGATGATGGTGGGCTTCGGGGTGGTCGGATTCATCGACGACTACCTCAAGGTCAAGCGGCAGAACAGCCTCGGACTCTCCGGGTGGCGCAAGATCGCGGCTCAGCTGCTCGTCGCCGTCGTCTTCGCGGTGGGCGCGCTGAACTTCCCGAACAGCCGGGGAGTCACTCCCGGCTCCACCGCCGTGTCGCTCTTCCGCGACCTGCCGCTGCTGGATCCCTTCTCACTCGGCACCTGGCTTCCGGTCCTGGGAATCGGTGTCGCGCTCGGCTGGATCATCTACCTGCTGTGGATCTCCGTGATTGGCATCGCCATGTCGAACTCCGCGAACCTCGCCGACGGTCTCGACGGCCTGGCCGCGGGCTCCGGCATCTTCGTCGTGGGCGCGTACAGCCTGATCGCCTTCTGGCAGGCGCGACAGAGCTGCGTCGCCGAACTCGATCCCGCATCGTACCCCGGGTGCTACAACACGCGCGACCCGATGGAGCTGGCTATCGTCTCGGCGGCCTTCATCGGCGCGCTGGCCGGCTTCCTCTGGTGGAACGCGCCGAAGGCCAAGGTCTTCATGGGGGACACCGGGTCCATGGCCATCGGCGGTGTCGTCGCCGCGATGGCCGTCCTCACGCACACGGAGCTGCTGTCGATCCTCATCGCCGGCGTCTACGTCCTCGCCTCGGGTTCGGTGATCCTGCAGCGTGTGTACTTCAAGCTCACGCGCGGTAAGCGTCTCTTCCTCAACAGTCCGTTCCACCACCATCTCGAGTTCCGCGGGTGGCCGGAAGCCACCATCGTGGTGCGGATGTGGATCATCGCGGGCGTACTCGCGGTGTCGGGCATCGGTCTCTTCTACGTCGAATGGTTGTCTCGCACATGAGTCGTCTGGATTCCCTCACCAGCTGGTACGCGGACTGGAAGGGACTCCGGGTGGCGGTGCTGGGCCTGTCGGACACGGGTTTCTCCGTCGCCGACACGCTCACGGAGCTCGGCGCGGAGGTTCTCGTCGTCACCGAGGCGGCTGCGGAAGAATACGCCCGGCTGGTTCCTGTCATCGGGGCGCGGCTGCACGTCGGCTCCCTGGAGACTCCGCCAGCGGAACTGGTCGACTTCGCGCCCGAGGTGGTCATCGCCTCGCCCGGCTTCCCGCCGCATCACCCCGTCATCCGCTGGACGCAGGAGAGCGGTATCGCGCTGTGGGGCGACATCGAACTCGCCTGGCGCGTGCGCGACAAGGTCACGCGTGACGGCGGGATCCCTGCCGACTGGGTGTTCATCACCGGCACCAACGGCAAGACCACCACAACGCGAATGACCGCGACGATGCTCGTCGCCGGTGGTTTGCGTGCGGCACCCTGTGGCAACATCGGTACGCCGATCCTCGACGCCGTGCGCGATCCGTCCGGCTTCGACGTGCTGGTCGTCGAGCTCTCCAGCCACCAGCTGTGGTACCTGGGCTTGAACGACGGAGTCGGGGCTCCCGTCCCGCACTCGTCCGTGTGCCTGAACCTGGCCGACGATCACCTGCAGTGGCACGGGTCCTTCGCGGCGTATCGCGACGCGAAGGCCGTCGTCTACCGCAACACGCGCCTGGCCTGCGTCTACAACAAGGCTGACATCGTCACGCGGGAGATGGTGGAGGACGCCGACGTCGTGGAGGGAGCGCGAGCGATCGGCTTCGATCTCGGCGTTCCCGGGCTCAGCGATCTGGGTGTGGTCGATGGGATCCTCGTCGACCGCGCCTTCACCGACGACCGTCGCCACTCGGCACTCGAACTGGCGACGGTCGCGGAGCTCATCGAGCACGACCTCGGTGCACCGCACATCGTCGCCAATGCGCTTGCCGCCGCGGCGCTGGCTCGCTCGCTGGGCGTCACGCCGGAGCAGGTCCACGATGCCCTGCTGTCGTTCCGCCTCGACCCGCACCGTATCGAGGTGGTTGCGCGCTTCGCCGGAGTGACCTGGGTGGACGACTCCAAAGCCACGAACCCGCATGCGGCGGCGTCCTCGCTGGCGGCCTACCCGGGCGCGGTGTGGGTGCTCGGCGGGCTGCTCAAGGGCGTCGACATCAGTGAGCTGGTCGCATTGCGCGGTCCCGCTGCTGCCGCCGCCGTGGTGATCGGTGCGGATCGGTCGGAGATCGTGGCGGCGTTCGCACGACACGCGCCCGACGTGCCCGTGTTCGAAGTGGACGAGACGGACACTGAGAGGGTCATGCCGCGCGCGGTGGAACTGGCTGCGGGGGTGGTCGAGGAGGGCGGAACCGTTCTGCTCGCTCCCGCAGCGGCCAGCTTCGATCAGTTCAGCGGCTACGACGACCGTGGCGCGAAGTTCGCCGCGGCGGTGCGCAGCCGCCTCGGGATCGCAGACAGCCAGTAGACGAACACCAGGAGGAGCGCATGGCGACCACTCGGCTGCCGCAGGCGCCCTCCGGGGATGGGCCGCGCGGGCTGTCGGCGCGTGTGCGTCTGGGACGGATCTTCCAGCCGGTCGCGACCGAGTTCGTGCTCATCGCAGCGGTATCGCTGTTTCTCGCCGTGTTCGGCTGGGTGATGGTGCTCTCGGCAACCAGCGCCGGCAGTGGCGAGAAGGACCTCGATACGGCGCTGAAGCAAGGACTCTTCGCCGCCGTTGGCATTCCGTTGATGTTCGTTCTCAGCCGTTTCCCCGTGGTGTTCTGGAAGCGCATGGCGTGGCCCATCCTGATCATCGCCGTCGCGTTCCAGATGCTCATCTTCACCCCGATGGGCATCCATGCCGATGGCAATACCAACTGGGTCAACCTCGGCTTCATGCAGGCGCAGCCCTCGGAGTTTCTCAAGCTCGCGACTGCGCTCTGGCTCGGATTCATCCTGGCGCGCAAGCACACCCTGCTGAATCGGTGGTCGCACTTCTTCATCCCTCTGGTGCCGGTGGTGGTTCTCGTCCTGGCGAGTGTGCTGGGAGGCGACGACCTGGGTACGGCCATGGTGATCATGATGGTCGTTCTGGGGGCGCTCTACTTCGCTGGTGTGAAGCTGCGGATCCTCATCGTTCCTGTGCTGCTCGCCGGGGCCGGGGTAGCGGCGCTCTCCATCATCAAGCCCGACCGGATCGACCGCATCACCGCGTTCCTCGACCCCACGTGCGGGGTGGACGACCGCCTGTGCTATCAACAGGTCCACGGCCTCTGGGCGCTCGCCAATGGCGGGTTCTTCGGAGTGGGACTGGGCAACTCGACGGAGAAGTACGGCTGGCTTCCGGCCAAGGAGAACGACTTCATCTTCGCGATCGTCGGGGAGGAGCTCGGACTCCTGGGGTGCATCGTGGTGCTCGTGCTGTTCGGGATCCTGACCTATGCCGTCATCAGCATGATCCGTCGCACGGATGACCTGTTCATCCGGATCGTCGCGGGGGCGGTCATCGTGTGGATCACGGGGCAGGCTCTCGTGAACATCGCCGTCGTGCTGCGCCTGGGGCCAGCGCTGGGCGTTCCGCTGCCGTTCCTCTCCCAGGGCGGCACTTCTCTGCTGTCGGTGCTGATCGCGTGCGGTGTGCTGCTGAGTTTCGCCCGGACTCTCCCGTTGCGCGGCGAAGCCGGGACACCCCGGAACGCGCGCAAGCCCCGCACGCCGGTGCAGCGTCTGGACTGACCGCGCGCGGGTTCCTCCAGCTCGCCATGGGAGGATCGGAGTATGACGACGTACCTCCTCGCCGGCGGCGGCACCGCCGGACACGTGAACCCGTTGCTCGCCGTTGCGGATGGCTTGCGGGCGCGCGATCCACGGGCCGAGGTGCTGGTGCTGGGGACGAAAGAGGGGCTGGAGTCCCGACTCGTCCCTGAGCGCGGATATGAGCTCCTGATCGTCGACAAGGTGCCGTTTCCGCGCCGCCCCAACGGTGCCGCGGTGAAGTTCCCCGCGCGATTCCGGCGCGCTGTCGCGCAGGTGCGGACCCACATCCGTGAGCACGGTGTCGACGTCGTGGTGGGGTTCGGCGGCTATGCCTCAGCCCCCGCCTACGTCGCCGCGCGACGCGCGGGTGTGCCGTTCGTCGTGCACGAGGCGAACGCCAAGCCCGGCCTCGCGAACGTGCTGGGAGCGCGTCGAGCGGCCGGCGTCGGTGTCGCGTTCGAGGGCACACCGCTCAAGCGCGGCGCCCTCGTCGGCATGCCACTACGTCGCGAGGTAGTGGAGCTGGATCGTGTCGCCGCTCGCGCTCAGGCGGCGGAGTTCTTCGGCCTCGATCCGGACAAGCCGACCCTGCTGGTCTTCGGCGGATCGCTGGGAGCCCTTCAGCTGAACACCGCGATCGAAGGTGCCTGGCAGTCGGTCCTGGATGCCGGGTGGCAGCTGCTCCACGCCACGGGCGAGGGGAAGACGTTCGACGACCCCCATGCTCCCGGCTACGTGCTTGTTCCCTATCTCGACCGCATGGATCTCGCTTTTGCCCTCGCCGACTTCATCGTGTCGCGCTCGGGCGCGGCCACTGTGAGCGAGGTGAGCGCCCTGGGCATCCCCGCTGCGTACGTGCCCTATGCAGTCGGCAACGGCGAGCAGCGCCTCAACGCAGCGTCGGCCGTCTCCGCCGGCGCCGCCATCCTGATCGAGAACGCCGAGTTCACCCCGGAGGCGGTGCGGTCGCGCATCGTGCCGCTGCTGCAGGACGAGGCAGCACGGGCGCGTATGGTGGCCGCTGCCGAGATGGTGGGCACCCGCTCGGGGACCGAGAACGTCATCGAACTGATCGACGCCGCGCTCGCTCCCTGACTCAGAGGTGGAGCGCGCGCTTGACCAGCTCAAGCGCGTCCCCGGGATCCAGACGCAGCGCCCGCACCTGTGATGCGAAGCCGGCGGCGGCATCTTGGGCCTGTTGCATCCGGACATCGCCCTGAGCACGGACGAATGTGCCGTTGCGTCCGCGGGTCTCGATGAATCCCGCGGTCTCCAGCTCGCGATACGCGCGCGCGACCGTTCCCGGCGCGATCTCCAGGTCCGCCGCCAGCCGGCGTACCGTGGGCAGCTTGTCGCCGGCGGGAAGCTCACCCGAGGCGATGGCGTCGATGATCTGCACTCGGAGCTGCTCGAAGGGGGGAGCGCTTGCGGCGGGATCGATGGTGATCATGCGGGTTGTTCTCCTGGAGCGGTCGTGGTGGGCGTGTGCTGATCGATGCGGAGGGCATACGCGGCGATGGCGAAGTTCACGCCGGCCGCGCTGAAGGTCATGCATACAGGCACGGCATCCGGGCCGAAGAGACCGGCCAGCGGGACGGCGATGATCGCTCCGATGGCGGTGATCACGATCCCAGCCTGCACCTGGCGCAGCATGAAGAGGGTCTGGGCGCGAAGCGCACGATCCCAAGCCAGCTCACTCCGGTTCTGGAGCGGCTGCGGTCGGGACAGGACGGCACGCTCCAGAAGGCGGAAGCCGAGCAGGATGGCCGCCAGCGTCGCCATGATCGTTCCGACCGCCCAGACGAGTGAGAATGCCGAGGTCACGCCCAACGTGATCGTGGCGGCAACGGCTGCGGCAACGACCACCCAGAGCAGACGATCAGGGAAGCCGGCATAAGGCGCCGGCACCGCATCCTCGATTCGGAACGATCGGGTGGGTGCCAGCCGTGGGCCGCCCGGGGCCGGGCGGAAAGTCCGGTGGGTGGCGGAGTGGATCGCAGACGCGACCGCGACCGCGGGGTAGATAAGCAACAAGAGCGCCCAACCGGCGAACATCCCCGTCGCCAGATGCTGGCCGACGCTCACCGCAACGACGATGCAGACGGCGATGGCGACCGTGGCCCAGAGGGTACTCGTGCGAACCTGACGGACGACGGCTGCGAAGGCGGCCGGAGTCAGCGGCGGCAGGGCGCGTCGGTCACCGAAGCGCTGTACCGAGCGTCGTGCTGTCCCCAGCGTCGCGAACACGGCGACCAGTGCAGCGGCACCGCAGGTGATGACGAATCCCGTCAGGTCCATCAGCCCTCCCTGTATCAACACAAAGGCTAGGCACGTCCGCCTGTCTGTGTCAACACAAACGCCGCGGGTGTGCCGTTCAGCTCGTGTGGGGAGGGGCGAATCTAGACTGGAGCGGAAATGATTCGACCCGATCTCAGCCTTCCCATCCCGGGTGACATCCGTGCCGCGCACTTCATCGGCATCGGCGGATCCGGCATGAGCGGATTGGCACGCATGTTCCTCGCCCGCGGCATTCGCGTCTCCGGATCCGACCGTGCGGACAGCCCCGGCCTTCGCGCGCTGGAAGACGCCGGTGCCAGTGTGCATGTCGGCCACGATGCCGCGAACCTCGCCGACGACGTCGACACCGTCGTGCACACGGGTGCCATCTGGCCCGAGAACCCGGAGTTCGTGCTGGCGAAGGAGCGCGGTCTCCACGTAATCCACCGGTCTCAGGCACTGCACTGGCTCATCGGTGGCCGTCGACTGGTATCCATCGCCGGAGCGCACGGGAAGACGACGTCCACCGGCATGGTGGTCACGGCGCTGCAGGCCCTGGGGGAGGACCCCGCGTTCGTCAACGGCGGCGTGATCGCGCAGCTGGGTGTCTCCAGCGGCAGCGGAGCCGATGAGCTCTTCGTGATCGAGGCCGACGAGTCTGACGGCACATTCCTGCTCTACGACACCTCCGTGGCGCTCATCACGAACGTCGACCCCGACCACCTGGACCACTACGGCTCGCGGGCCGCCTTTGACGACGCGTTCGTGCGCTTCGCGGATGAGGCGCGGGAGGCCGTCGTGATCTCCTCGGACGACGCGGGAGCGGTCGCCGTGCGTGCACGCGTCAGCCACCCCCGAGTGCTGACCTTCGGGTTCGCTGATGACGCGGACTTCCGAATCGCCGATGTCGATACGACGCAGGGTGTGGCGTTCACCATCACTCATGCCGGCGAGACCGTGTCGGTGCGGCTGGCCGTCACCGGCGCCCACAACGCCATCAACGCCACGGGTGCCGTGGCCGTTCTCGTGGCGCTCGGGCAGGAGTTCACCGCCGCAGCACGTGCGATGGAAGGCTTCCAGGGAACCGCGCGGCGCTTCGAACTCCACGACACGGTGCGCGGCGTGCGTGTGTTCGACGACTACGCGCATCATCCCACCGAGGTGGATGCGGCCCTCGCCGGGGCGCGCACGGTAGTCGGTTCAGGGCGTGTCATCGCACTGCACCAGCCTCACACGTACAGCCGCACGCAGCTCATGTTCGCCGAGTTCGCGGAGGTGCTGGAGAGCCGTGCCGACCTGACCGTGGTGCTCGACGTGTACGGCGCGCGCGAGGATCCGGTCCCCGGCGTCACCGGCGCGCTGGTGAGCGAGGCTTTCGCCGACCCGACCCACGTGCACTACGAACCGGACTGGCAGCGTGCCGCCGACTACATCGGTGAGATCGCACGCGAGGACGACATCGTCGTGACCCTCGGCTGCGGAAACGTCAACCTCATCATTCCGCAGGTGCTGGAGTCGCTCGGCCGGAACGCGGACTGAGCGTGCGTCGACCGCAGCAGCCGCCGAGACCACCGCGTCGCGAGCCGGAGCGCCCCGCAGTGCCCGACATCGATGACGCGGTCGTCGTGGTTGCACGGTCGCAGACGGACGCTCCCGCGAACCCCGACGACGTGGACACCGCCGTCGACTATGAGGACGTTCGGCGATGGGTGAGCCTCGACGATGGCGCTCCCATCTCGGCTGGGTCAGCCCCCACCTCTCAGGACGAACAACCCACGCAGGAACTCGACGATCTGGTTCCTTCATCGGATGACGAGTTCGCCGGTTTCGGAACGGGGGCCGCGCGTCGTTTCGGGCAGGCTGCGGTCGTCGAGATCGACGCCGTCCGCCACGATGCCGCAGAGTCCGAGTTCGAGTCCGAGACTGCGACCGATGAGCGGCCTCGCGGACGCTTCGGGCGCCGTGCGCGTCGCCCGGTTGTCGATGACTCGTCCGGAGGAGACCCATCCGAAAGCGCGGGTGGAGGTCGCTGGCGTGACGTCTGGCGTGCCACGCGAGCGCGTCGCCGTGCTCTGCGATCGGAGATGCGTCGCTTCACGGTGCGCAGCAGGCGACGCCGGCTCGCGTGGATCATCTCGCTCACGGTGCTCGTGGTGGTGGCCGGAGGCTCCTACGCCGCGGCGTACAGCCCGCTGTTCGCTATCGAGAAGGTGACTGTCGTCGGTGCCAGCGCCGTCGATCCCGCGGCTCTGGAGCAGTCGTTGCAGTCTCAGCTCGGCCGCCCCCTTGCCGCGATCGACACCAGCGAGGTGAAGGCCGCGCTGGTCGGCTTTCCGATGGTGGAGACCTACTCCATCGAGGCGCGCCCACCCCACGAGATGGTGCTCCGGATCGTCGAGCGGACGCCGGTGGGTGTGATCGCATCGGACGCGGGATTCACGCTGGTGGATGCGGCAGGCGTCGCGCTGTCCACGACCCCCGATGTCCCCGCGGGGCAGCCCGTGATCTCGGCGACCGGCGGTGCCGGCTCGGAGGCGTTCATCGCCGCGGGTCTCGTGATCCGCTCGCTGCCCGAGACGATCCGCCCGGCGGTCACCGCTGTCTCCGCGACCACCGCGCAGGATGTCACGCTGACCCTCGCCGACTCGGGTGTGACCGTCATCTGGGGCAGCAGCGACAAGTCGGTCGAGAAGGCGCAGGTGCTGACGGCCGCCATGACGGCAAGCCCTCCGGGTCCGGTGTCGACGTACGACGTCTCCACGCCCAGCGCCGTCGTGGTTCGCTGACGTTTTCGCACTGGCGGGTGCCGGGTTGCGACCTGCGACGCATCCATGAACGGGCGTTCGATACGTGGCTCGGCGGTCATCAACTCGCGCCACCGCCGGCGGGTTGTCTACGCGCGTGTTGCAGGCGTTCTGGCCGACACGCGGCGTGGCATCGCGGCAACAGGGGCCCCGGGCGCATACCGTCAGGACTGGTAAATGTATACCCAGCAATACTTTAACCTTCTACCTGAGGGTGAAGGTTTAACCCAGGGTTCACACGACACGGAGGCCGGCATGAGCCAGAACCAGAACTACCTCGCCGTGATCAAGGTCGTCGGCGTCGGCGGTGGTGGCGTCAACGCCGTCAACCGCATGATCGACCTCGGCCTGCGCGGCGTGGAGTTCATCGCGGTCAACACCGACGCACAGGCGCTCCTGATGAGCGACGCCGACGTCAAGCTGGACGTGGGGCGCGAGCTGACCCGCGGCCTGGGTGCCGGTGCCGACCCTGAGGTGGGCCGTCGCGCCGCCGAGGACCACTCCGACGAGATCGAGGAGGCCCTGCGCGGTGCCGACATGGTCTTCGTGACCGCCGGTGAAGGTGGTGGCACCGGCACCGGTGGAGCCCCCGTCGTCGCCAAGATCGCGAAGTCGATCGGTGCACTGACCGTCGGTGTCGTCACCAAGCCGTTCTCCTTCGAGGGCCGCCGGCGTCAGCAGCAGGCCGAGCAGGGCGTCGCTCGCCTGAAGGAGGAGGTGGACACCCTCATCGTGGTGCCGAACGACCGCCTCCTGGAGATCAGCGATCGCGGCATCTCGATGATCGAGGCGTTCGCCACCGCGGACCAGGCGCTCCTCGCCGGTGTGCAGGGCATCACGGACCTCATCACCACGCCGGGTCTCATCAACGTCGACTTCGCCGACGTCAAGAGCGTCATGCAGGGCGCTGGTTCCGCCCTCATGGGAATCGGTTCTGCCCGCGGTGCTGATCGTGCCATCAAGGCCGCCGAACTCGCCGTCGAGTCGCCGCTGCTGGAGGCATCGATCGAGGGTGCGCACGGTGTCCTGCTGTCGATCCAGGGTGGCTCCAACCTCGGCATCTTCGAGATCAACGACGCGGCGCAACTGGTCAAGGAGGCCGCGCACCCCGAGGCCAACATCATCTTCGGAACGGTCATCGACGACACACTCGGCGACGAGGTCCGCGTCACGGTGATCGCCGCTGGCTTCGATGCGGGCGAGCCCACCCCCCGCCTCGAGCTGCCGACGGTCGCTCAGCGTCCGGCGGCGGAGGAGGAGAAGGCTCCGGCTGAAGAGGAGAAGAAGGCTCCGGCCGAGTCGGCACCCGCTGCTGCGACCACGGCTGCGGCCACGCCCGTCCTGCCGGACCTCGGCGGCTTCGACTCCGCGTTCGACGACAGCGACATCGACATCCCTGACTTCCTCAAGTGAGCACGCTGCAGTCACGACTCGCGGACGTCGATCAGCGGATCGACGCCGCGATTCGTGACGCCGGGCGTTCGGCGGACGAAGTCACCCGCATCGTGGTGACGAAGTTCCATCCGGCGTCTCTGGTTCGAGACCTCGCCGCACTCGGCGTCCGAGACGTGGGGGAGAACCGGCAGCAGGAGCTCACCGCCAAGCGCGCCGAGCTCACGGATCTCGACGATCTGCACTGGCACTTCATCGGACAGGCGCAGACGAACAAGGCGCGTCAGGTGCGCGCTGCGTCGTCCATCGTTCACTCCGTGGACCGGCTCCGGCTCGCTGATGCGCTGCACGCCGCGGCTCCCGCCGAAGACGACGTGCTGGAGGTGCTGGTCCAGGTCAACCTCACGGACGACCCGGGACGCGGTGGTGTTGCTCCCGCAGAGCTCGACGCCCTCACCGAGCACATCCTCTCCCTCGACTCGCTGCGTCTGCGCGGCATCATGGCGGTCGCGCCGCTGGACGAAGCACCCGCCTCTGCCTTCGCGCGTCTCGCCGGGTACGCCGAGCGGGTTCGAGCGATCGAGCCCACCGCGAGGTGGATCTCCGCGGGAATGAGCCACGACTTCGCCGAGGCCATCGCCTGCGGCGCGACACACCTGCGGATCGGTTCCGCAATCACGGGCGAGCGACCCGCCCGGGGATAACCTGCAACAAGACGAGCACAATCACGGAGGACGCGATGTCGAACCCGCTCAAGAAGACGATGGTCTACCTCGGTCTTGCCGACGAGGAAGAAGTCTACGAGGAGCCCGCTGCGGAGGCGCCCGCGCGTCAGCGTCCGCGTGAGGTCGTCCGGGAGGAAACCGTGGAAGAGTCAGGCGTCACCGCACCCGTCACCCCGCTTCGTCGTCCGGCCGTGGTGCGTCAGCCCGCTGCCGGTCCGGTCAGCGAGATCCTGACCGTGCACCCCAAGGCCTACAAGGATGTCCAGGGCATCGCGGAAAGCTTCCGTGACGGTGTTCCGGTGATCATGAACCTGTCGCAGATGTCTGACGCCGAGGCTCGTCGTCTCATCGACTTCGCGAGTGGCCTCGCCAGCGGCCTGTACGGACGAATCGAGCGCGTGACCAACAAGGTCTTCCTGCTCTCTCCGGAGAACATCGCGATCTCGGGTGACGGCGGCATCGCGCACGCCGACGCCGACGCCTTCTCGCAGTCCTGAGTTCGTAGTGGGTTTCGCGGTCTCTCTCATCGCGAAGATCATCGTCTTCGCCCTGAATCTGTACCTGCTGGCGCTGCTCGCTCGTATCGTGCTGGATCTCATTCCGAGCTTCAACAGGGACTGGCGTCCGCGAGGCTTCGGTCTCGTGCTGGCGGAGATCGTCTACACGATCACTGATCCGCCGCTGAAGTTCTTCCGACGGTTCATCCCGCCGCTGCGTCTGGGCCCCGTCGCCATCGACCTCTCCTTCACCGTCACCTTCATCCTGTGCCTGGTGCTGATC
The DNA here is from genome assembly GCF_050990725.1 of Microbacterium gorillae. Classification (GTDB taxonomy): domain Bacteria; phylum Actinomycetota; class Actinomycetes; order Actinomycetales; family Microbacteriaceae; genus Microbacterium; species Microbacterium gorillae_A. The sequence goes on along the minus strand of NZ_CP158844.1, from coordinate 2,759,636 downwards.
ACCTTCGTCGGCGTGCTCGGGGATGTCTTGGCTGGTTGACGGGTGGGGGAGCTATGCTGAATTCTCGGAGCGAGCGTCCCACGGAATCGCACCTGGACCTTGACCTTCCTGAAGTGAAAGAGGAGCCATCATGGCATTGACCCCGGATGACGTCGTCACCAAGCAGTTCCAGCACGTCCGGTTCAAGGAGGGCTTCGACCCGGACGAGGTCGACGACTTCCTCGACGAGATCGTCGTCGAGTGGCGCAAGACCATCGAGGAGAACACCGAGCTCAAGGCGAAGCTCGCCAAGTACGAGTCCGGTGAGCTTGCTGCGGCCGCTCCGGCCGAGCCCGCTCCGGTCGCTGCTCCCGCGGTGGAGGAGCCGGCTCCCGTCGTCGAGCCGACCCCCGAGCCCGCTCCCGTCGAGGCACCGGCGGCTCAGCCCGCCGCGGCCAGCGCCGGCATCATCGAGCTCGCGCAGCGTCTGCACGACGAGCACGTCGCCGAGGGTAAGGCCCAGCGCGACCAGCTCATCTCGGACGCCCAGGCGCAGGCCGCGAAGATCGTCGCGGATGCCGAGGAGAAGAGCCGCCAGGAGATCGCGCGCCTCAACGAGGAGAGCAAGACCCTGGAAGGCCGCATCACCGAGCTCCGCGGTTTTGAGCGCGACTACCGCTCCAACCTGCGCAAGTACATCGAGGGCCAGCTGAAGGACCTCGACGCCTCTGGCAGCGCCTCCGGCACCACGCCGGTGTCCGCCGTCGGCCTCTGATCCTGAACGGATGACCGTCAGGAAGCCACTTGCTCGGGCGGCGGCCAGTGCCATCATCGCGGGTATCGCGGTGGTGGCCCTGGCCGCCGACCAGTTCACCAAGCACCTCGTCCTGCAGAACCTGCAGGAGGGGGTGTGGGTCAATGTCATCGGTGAGTTCCTCCGCTTCACGCTGACCTTCAACCCCGGTGCCGCGTTCTCGATGGGCGAGGGCGTCACCTGGATCTTCTCGCTCGCACTCGCCGCCGTCGCCGTCGCGATCATCGTCCTGATGTTCACGCGCGTGAAGTCGCGCCTGTGGGCTGTGGTGCTCGGCGCTCTGCTCGGCGGGGTACTGGGCAACCTCACCGATCGTCTCTTCCGTGCACCCGGATTCCTCGTGGGTCACGTGGTCGACTTCATCAACACTCCGTGGATGATGCCGGCCATCTACAACGTGGCCGACATGTTCATCGTGACGAGCATGATCTCAATCGCGATCATCGTGCTCGTCGGCATCCGCATGGACGGCACGCGCGAGGCGAAGCCGGAGGCGACCACGGCGACCGCAGAGGCCGCCGGCGCCGGGGTGGTGCTCGGTGCGATCGACGAGGAGGATCGCTATGAGAGTCGACGCGAACGCCGTGACCGCCTGGCCGCGCAGTCGTCATCAGAAGGGACCACGCACAGCATGACGGAGAACCGCCGCGAAGAAGCAGAAGCCGACGCTCTCGCCGAGAAGCAGGCCGCGGTCGCCGAGGAGCTGTCGGACGCCGACGCCCAAGACGTCGACGCCGCTGACGATGCGCCGGAGAGCGCCCCCGAGAACCCGGACACCCTTCCGGCCCGTCACGACGCGTGAGCGTGGAGTCGCGCTCCTTCGTCATCGACGGTGAAGCGGATGGATCGCGCGTCGACGCGGTGCTGGCACGTCTGATCGATGTGTCTCGTACCTTCGCCGCGGAGATCGCGGAATCCGGCGGGGTGTTCCTGGACGGTCGTCCGGTGGGGAAGTCGGATCGGGTGTCCGGCGGCGCGCGTCTGGACGTCGCGTGGGAGCCGAAGCGCGACCTGGAGGTCGTTCCGACGGCGGTCCCGGAACTCGGCATCATCCACGACGATGACGACATCGTCGTCGTGGACAAACCCGCGGGTGTGGCCGCACATCCCTCGCTGGGATGGGACGGACCGACGGTCGTGGGGGCGCTGGCTGCGGCCGGATTCAGCATCGCGACGTCCGGTGCACCCGAGCGTCAGGGTGTCGTGCATCGTCTCGACGCCGGAACCAGCGGGCTTATGGTCGTCGCGAAATCGGAGCATGCCTACACCCTGCTGAAGCGCGCGTTCAAAGACCGGACGGTCGAGAAGATCTACCACGCCATCGCACAGGGCTACCTCGATCCGCTGGCCGGAACCATCGATGCCCCGATCGGGCGGCACCCCGCGCACTCCTGGAAGTTCGCCGTCCGCCCCGAGGGCAAGGACTCCGTCACGCATTACGAGACGCTCGAGGCGTTCGTCGGCGCATCCCTGTTGGAGATTCACCTGGAGACCGGTCGCACGCATCAGATCCGCGTCCACATGGCGGCCATGAAACACCCCCTGGTGGGCGATCCGCTCTACGGCGGGGACCCCAAGCTTGCCGCGCGGCTCGGCCTCGGCCGGCAGTGGTTGCATGCGCATCGCCTGGCGTTCGAGCACCCCGGCAGCGGTGACTGGGTCACGTTCGAATCGCCGTATCCCGCGGACCTGCAGCACGCCCTGGACGTTCTCGCGAACCCCTGACAGCCCGGCACGCGCACCCGCGATACGACCGCTGGTGTCTGCGGTGGCGGGTAGGCTCAAAGGGTGACAAGCGACTCCTTCGTGCACCTCCACGTCCACAGCGAATACTCCATGCTGGACGGGGCGGCGCGCCTCGGAGCGATGGTCGCGGAAGCCGAGAAACAGGGCATGCCGGCCATCGCCGTCACCGACCACGGCAACACGTTCGGAGCCTTCGAGTTCTACAAGACCGCGAAGGCCGGCGGAGTGAAGCCGATCATCGGCATCGAGGCGTACGTCACCCCGGGCACCCACCGCAGCGACAAGACACGAATCCGCTGGGGCACTGCCGAGCAGCAGTCCGACGATGTCTCCGGGTCCGGTGCCTATACGCACATGACCATCTGGGCCGAGAACAACACCGGCATGCACAACCTGTTCCGGTTGAGCTCGCTCTCCAGCATCGAGGGCTACTACTTCAAGCCCCGCATGGACCGTGAGCTGCTGAACACCTACCATGAGGGCCTCATCGCCACGACCGGCTGCCCGTCGGGGGAGATCCAGACGCGTCTGCGACTGGGGCAGTACAACGAGGCGCGGGCGGCCGCCGCGGAGTTCCAGGACATCTTCGGTAAGGAGAACTACTTCGCCGAGATCATGGATCACGGCCTGGACATCGAGCGCCGGATCATGGGCGATCTGCTGAAGATCGCGAAGGACCTCAACATCCCGCTCGTCGGCACGAACGACCTGCACTACACGCACCAGCACGACGCTGACGCTCACGCAGCTCTGCTGTGCGTGCAGTCCGGCTCCACTCTCGACGACCCGAAGCGATTCAAATTCGACGGCGACGGCTACTACCTCAAGTCCGCGGCGGAGATGCGCGACCTCTTCCGGGATCACCCCGAGGCCGTCAACAGCACGCTCCTCATCGCGGAGCGCTGCAACGTGGAGTTCGACACTGAAGCCAACTACATGCCCCGATTCCCGGTGCCCGAAGGGGAGACCGAGGAGAGCTGGTTCATCAAGGAAGTCGAGAAGGGGCTGCACTACCGCTACCCGGACGGTATCCCCGACGACGTGCGCAAGCAGGCCGACTACGAGGTGGGCATCATCACCCAGATGAAGTTCCCCGGCTACTTCCTCGTGGTCGCCGACTTCATCAACTGGGCGAAGGACAACGGCATCCGCGTGGGTCCCGGACGTGGTTCCGGAGCAGGCTCCATGGCCGCGTACGCTATGCGCATCACGGACCTGGACCCCCTGCCGCACGGCCTCATCTTCGAGCGGTTCCTGAACCCCGATCGTGTGTCGATGCCCGACTTCGACGTCGACTTCGACGACCGTCGCCGCACCGAGGTGATCAACTACGTCACCGAGAAGTACGGCGATGCCCGCGTCGCGCAGATCGTCACCTACGGCACCATCAAGGCCAAGCAGGCTCTGAAGGACGCCGGTCGCGTGCTTGGCTTCCCGTTCAGCATGGGCGAGAAGCTCACCAAGGCGATGCCGCCGGCGGTGATGGGCAAGGACATGCCGCTGACCGGCATGTACGACCCGGAGCACCCCCGCTACAAGGAGGCGAGCGAGTTCCGTGCCGTCGTCGACAGCGACCCCGAGGCCAAGACGGTGTTCGACACCGCGCTGGGCATCGAGAACCTGAAGCGACAGTGGGGCGTGCACGCCGCCGGTGTGATCATGTCGTCCGATCCGCTGATCGACATCATCCCGATCATGAAGCGCGAGCAGGACGGCCAGATCGTCACGCAGTTCGACTATCCGGCATGTGAGTCCCTCGGTCTCATCAAGATGGACTTCCTGGGGCTGCGAAACCTCACGATCATCTCCGATGCGCTGGACAACATCACCGCCAACCGCGGTGAGACCCTCGATCTCGAACACCTCCCGCTCGACGACAAGGCGTCCTACGAACTCCTCGCACGCGGTGACACGCTCGGCGTCTTCCAGCTCGATGGTGGACCGATGCGCTCGCTACTGCGCCTCATGAAGCCGGACAACTTCGAAGACGTGTCCGCCGTGATCGCGCTGTACCGACCGGGCCCGATGGGTGCCAACTCGCACACCAATTACGCCCTGCGCAAGAACGGCCTGCAGCCGGTCACCCCGATCCACCCGGAGCTCGAAGAACCGCTGCGGGACATCCTGGACATCAGCTACGGTCTGATCATCTACCAGGAGCAGGTCATGGCCATCGCCCAGCGCGTGGCCGGCTTCTCGCTCGGACAGGCAGACATCCTCCGCCGCGCGATGGGCAAGAAGAAGAAGTCCGAGCTGGACAAGCAGTACGAGGGCTTCCACGACGGCATGGTGGAACGCGGCTTCGGCGAGGGGGCCATCAAGGCGCTCTGGGACATCCTGCTGCCGTTCTCGGACTACGCCTTCAACAAAGCGCACTCCGCCGCCTACGGCCTGGTGTCGTACTGGACCGCCTACCTCAAGGCGCACTATCCGGCCGAGTACATGGCTGCGCTGCTCACCAGTGTCGGCGACTCCAAGGACAAGATGGCGCTGTACCTGAACGAGTGCCGTCGCATGGGCATCAAGGTGCTGCCGCCGGACGTGTCCCAGTCCATCAAATACTTCGCCGCTGTCGGTGAAGACATCCGCTTCGGTCTCGGTGCGGTCCGCAACGTCGGATCCAACGTGGTGGACGGCATCGTCGAAGCGCGCGCGGACGGCCCCTACATCTCGTTCCACGACTTCCTCAAGCGCGTACCCGCGCACGTCGCCAACAAGCGCACCGTGGAATCCCTCATCAAGGCGGGGGCCTTCGACTCCATGGGCGACACACGTCGCGCCCTCATGGAGATCCACGAGGACGCCGTCGACGCGGCCGTGGGCGACAAGAGGAAGGCAGCAACCGGCGCGATCGGCTTCGACTTCGACAGCCTGCTCGGGGAGGACGAGACCTCCACCACGTCCTATGTGCCCGACCGGCCCGAATGGACGAAGAAGGACAAGCTGGCGTTCGAGCGCGAGATGCTCGGTCTCTACGTCTCCGATCACCCGCTCGCGGGCCTCGAGATGGCGCTCGCCAAGCATGCGTCGACCGGCATCGAGAACCTCCTCAGCAGCGAAGACGTCAACGACGGCGATCAGGTGACCGTGGCGGGTCTTGTCACCAGCGTGCAGCACCGCGTCGCGAAGGCCAGCGGAAACCCCTACGGCATGATCACTGTGGAGGACTTCTCCGGTGAGATCACGGTCATGTTCATGGGGAAGACGTACCTGGAGTTCCAGCACGCCCTGCAGCCGGATTCGATCCTCGCGGTGCGGGGTCGTGTCTCCCGTCGCGACGACGGCATGAACATTCATGCGCAGTCCGCCATGACGCCAGACGTGGGCTCGCTGGACGCCAGCTCGGAGCTCACGCTGGTCCTCTCGGAAGCACGAGCGACGGAGCGCGCGATGATGGAGCTCGCCGAGATCCTGCGGCGAAACGCGGGGGACACCGACGTGATTCTCAAGATGCACCGGGGTCGCAGCGCGAAGGTGTTCGACCTCCCGTATTCCGTCGGACTCACCGCAGAGCTGTTCGGCGAGTTGAAGTCGCTGCTCGGCCCGCAGTGCCTGGGGTGACGACGCGATGACCGATGCCCCCGGCGGAGAGTTCCGCAATCCCTACGCACCTCTGCCGCAGGTCGTGCCCACGGGCGCGCCCGTGCCAGGGTCTGCAGCAGTGGCAGAAGATGCGGGCGCCTCCGCGGAATCCCGTCGTCCCGAGGACGCATCGCGGGATGAGGAGCGACGCACGCGGCGGCGAGCAACGGCCCGGACCGGGCGACCCGCAGAGGAACAGTCGCATCAGCGAGTTTCCAGCGACGCGTGGCCCGCGCGCGAGACCGCGACCGGCGATCCCTGGCAGGACATCGTCGCGCTCGGCGCCACCGCTCCCACCGTGACGCGGCAGCCGCCGCAGGTGGGCGTCTTCACGCTCCGCGAGGTGCTGATCGTGATTCTCGGTCTCGCTCAGCTCGCGGCCGGATTCATCTCCGTCTCACCCGGCGCCTACCACCCCGTCGTCGCGCTCGCAGCGCTGTGGGTCATGATCATCGCGATCCCGGGCATCGCCGTCATCATCGCCATCGTGCGCCGCTGCTGGGCTCCGCATCTGCGAGTCGGCATGTTCAGCGCCGACGCGTTCATCGCCGCCGCCTCGGTGAGCGCACTGCTCGGGTGGCTCAACGTGATGGCACTGGGCGCCGTCGCATGGTTCGGGTGCCTGCTTGCTGTCGGATTCGTGGTGGTGGGCCTCGCCGGATCCCTCATCCCGGGGCTACGGGAGGACTTCACCACCCGCCCCGCGGCGCTCGCTCATCCGTCGGACCGACCGCTGAGACCTCGGGCAGGGGAGCGGGAAGTCGCGGGAACCGATGCCGTGCTCATCAGCGCGACGGACGCGATCCGGTCCGCAGCGGCTCCGGTGCGCGCCGTCACAATGTTCCCCGCTGCAGGTCCGTTCCGTCACCCGGTACCCCGCGTGAGCGGGGCCGATTCGGCCGCGGGAACCGTCACACCACCCGAGCACGAGGCTCAGGTCGGTCACGGCCTCGCGTCCGCTTTCGGCTCTGCGTCGGACGATGACGTTCCTCGTGCGGAGCCTGTGCACGAGGCGGATAGCATGGGAGCGGTCGCCCCGACCGTCGAATCTCCCGAGGACGCCCTCGCACCTGCTGCGGGTGCCGATCCGGGAGCGGCGGACGACGACCGGGCGGGAAGCGGATCCGAAGCGCCGGCACATCGGGGATTCTGGATTCTGGTTCCCGAGGCGCGCATCGCGGTCGACCCCCTGGGTCGTCCCATGTTCCCCGTGGACCCGTCCGCTTGGACCCTCGCCCTCGAAGACCGCGGGGACCGCCTGCTGGTCCGCTCTGCGGACGGACGAGTGGGCTTCCTCACCGACCTGACCGGAGTGATCAGAAACTGATGCGCACCATCGACCTGCGCGGGCAGCAGCTCTCGCCCGCAGAACTTCTCGCCGTCGTCCCCCGGGGCACCGACGCGCATGCGAACGCACAGGTCGTCGCAGCGGAGATCGTCGCCGATGTGCGAGCTCGCGGAGAAGAGGCGCTGCGTGAGCAGGCCGCTCGCTTCGACGGGGCAGAAGGACACGCGATCCGCGTGCCGCAGGAGCAGCTCGACGAGGCTCTGGCGACCGTCGATCCCGCCGTGCGGGCGGCGCTCGAGGAATCCATTCGCCGCGTTCGACTGGCCTCTGCCGCGCAGGTTCCCGCACCGCAGGTCACTCAGCTCGCCGAAGGAGCCCGCGTCACCCAGCGCTGGCAGCCGGTCAATCGTGTGGGCGTCTACGTTCCCGGCGGTAAGGCGGCCCTCTCATCCAGCGTTGTGATGAACGTCGTTCCGGCACAGGTTGCGGGAGTCACCTCCGTGGCGCTCGCGTCCCCGCCGCAGCGCGAGCACAACGGCCGCGTGCACCCGACGATCCTGGCTGCCGCCGCGCTCCTCGGCATCGATGAGGTCTATGCGATCGGCGGTGCGGGGGCTATCGGCGCTCTTGCGCACGGTGTCGCCTCCCTCGGGCTCGATCCGGTGGATGTGGTGACCGGGCCCGGCAACAACTTCGTCGCGGCGGCCAAGCGCGTCGTCTCCGGCACGGTCGGCATCGATGCGGAAGCCGGCGCCACCGAGATCCTCGTGGTGGCCGACGACTCCGCTGACGCTGCCCTCGTCGCAGCGGACCTGGTGAGCCAGGCCGAGCACGACGAACAGGCCGGTGCGGTGCTGGTCACGGACTCCCCGGCCCTCGCGGACGCGGTGGCGGCTGCGATCGAGGTTCGCGTGGGTGCTACCAAGCACGCGGAGCGCGTCCGTGCCGCCCTTGCCGGGCCGCAGTCGGCGATCGTGCTGGTCGACTCGCCCGAAGCGGCGCGCGACGTCAGTAACGCGTATGGTCCGGAACACCTCGAGCTGCACATCCGTGACGCCACCGACGCAGCGGCCGGCTACACCAACGCCGGCGCCCTCTTCATCGGCCCGTCGTCGCCGGTGAGCCTGGGGGACTATCTCGCCGGCTCCAACCACGTGCTGCCGACGGCAGGTTCTTCCCGCTTCGCCGCGGGCCTCGGTGCGCACACCTTCCTGCGTCCGCAGCAGATCATCGAGTACTCCCGCGACGCGCTGGAGGCTGTGCACTCCGAGATTGTCGCTCTGGCGAATGCTGAGGACCTGCCGGCGCACGGCGAAGCGGTCACCGCGCGCTTCCTCTGACGCGCCGATCCTGGCAGTTACATGCGCGCCGTCCCGGGTGGGACGGCGCGCAGCCGTGTGTGCCGTATCCTGTGGAGGCCATGCATTGCCCGTTCTGCCGCCATTCCGACTCCCGTGTGATCGACTCGCGTACCAGCGATGACGGACTCTCGATTCGTCGTCGTCGTCAGTGCCCCGAATGCGGAGGCCGTTTCTCCACTCTGGAGACCGCCAGCCTCGGTGTGATCAAGCGCTCCGGTGCCATCGAGCCCTTCAGCCGCGACAAGGTCGTATCCGGTGTGCGCAAGGCCTGCCAGGGCCGGCCCGTCACCGACGCTGATCTGGCGCTTCTCGCGCAGCGGGTTGAAGAGTCGGTGCGTCAGACCGGGCAGAGCCAGATCGACGCCAATGAGATCGGCCTCGCCATCCTCCAGCCCCTCCGTGAGCTCGACGAGGTGGCGTACCTGCGCTTCGCCAGCGTCTATCAGGCGTTCGAGTCGCTCGAGGACTTCGAAGCGGCCATCACGGACCTGCGCGCCGACCATCTGCGTCCCGTCCGCGCCGCCGACTGACGCCCGGTACCCTGGAAGGCGATGTATGCCTTCGTCTTCCGCGTGCTCTTCTCCAAAATCGACCCCGAGACGGTGCACCATCTCGTCGCCTGGGTCATTCGTCTGATCGGGGTGCCGCCGTTCTCCTGGATCGCCCGGGCGCTGACTCGCCCCGCGCCGTCGATCCGGACGAAGGCCATCGGTCTGTGGTTCCCGTCCCCCTTCGGAATGGCCGCCGGCTTCGACAAGGACGTGCGGATGGTGCGCGGGCTCGCGGCCCTCGGCTTCGGTCACGTCGAGGTGGGAACGGTGACTGCGATCCCGCAGGACGGCAACCCGCGACCGCGCTTGTTCCGTCTGATCCCAGACCGCGCGATCGTGAACCGCATGGGCTTCAACAACCACGGCGCGGCGGCCGCCGCAGCCCAGCTGACGAAGCTGCGCCGACGCAACCCGGACATCGTGATCGGCGCCAACATCGGAAAGAGCCGCGTGGTGGAGGTTGAGAACGCCACCGCCGACTACGTCCGCAGCGCGAGCCTCGTCGCGCCGCTCGCCGACTACCTCGCTGTGAACGTGTCATCGCCCAACACTCCGGGCCTGCGCGGCCTGCAAGCCGTCGAGACGCTCGCGCCGCTCCTGCGGGCGGTGCGTGAGGCCGCCGGCACGACCCCCGTGCTTGTGAAGATCGCGCCGGACCTCAGCGACGAGGAGATCACCGCGATCGCGCAGCTCGCCGTTCGCGAGGAGCTGGCCGGCATCATCGCGACCAACACGACGATCTCGCGGGAGGGGCTGCGCACCGATTCCGCCGTGGTCGAGGCAGCCGGGGCAGGGGGATTGTCCGGAGCACCGCTCAAGGCCCGCTCGCTGGAGGTCCTCCGCACAGTGCGTGCCGCGGTCCCGGAGGACTTCTGCGTGATCTCCGTGGGCGGTATCGAGACCGGCGCCGATGCGCAGGAGCGGTTGGATGCCGGTGCCACGCTGGTGCAGGGCTACAGCGGCTTCATCTACGAGGGCCCGTTCTGGGCGCGCAAGCTCAACCGCGCACTGGCGGCGCGCTGACGAAATGACAACGGCCCCGATCCTCGGATCGGGGCCGTTCGTCGTTGGGGCTTACGCGGGGTACTGACCGCGCTTGACCTGCGGCTTCGGCAGGCGGATGAAACGCATCTGCATGGAACGCATCGCCGAGTACCAGCCGAGACCGCGCTCGAGGCGGTCGGCTCCGTACTTCGCCGTGAGCTTCTTCTTCACGTTGCGCGCCAGGACCAGCATGTCGCCGATCATCAACAGCACGTAGCCGAAGAGCACCAGGAACGCGATGTAGTAGACCTCGGTCACCGGGATCATCGAGGTCAGCAGCACGAGGATCATGATCGGCATCACGAACTCGCCGAGGTGGAAGCCGGCATCCACGTAGTCGCGGGCCCAGCGCTTCTGGGGACCCTTATCGCGAGCCGGAAGGTACTTCTCTTCGCCGTTGGCCATGCCGTTGCGGGCGCGGTTGCGCTGCTCGTTCAGCCGGGCACGCGCCGCGGCCTTGGCCTCCTTGGTGTCCGGGGCGAGCGGACGACGGCGTGCGGCCTCCTGCTCGGCGCGGGACGGCGTCGCGCGCCCCTTGCCGACGGCGGGCGTCGCTGCCTCGTCAGGGGTGGGGGTTTCGGCTTTCTGCGCCACGGATGACCTCTCGTCGTCTTCGGTAACCCTTCTAAGATTACCCGCATGACCTCTGAGCAGCATCCGCACCCCGAAACGCTGTCCGACTCCGATTCCGCCATCCTCGCCGCAGCGCGCGCGGGGGTCCCTGCGGCCCTCGCCGACCTCGGTGGGCTGGTTCGGATCCCGTCCATCGCGTGGCCCGCCTTCGACCAGTCGCAGCTGCAGCGCAGCGCCGAGGCCGTCGCGGCACTCGCCGAGGGAACCGGCGTGTTCGATTCGGTTCGCATCACCACGGCGGCGATCCCCGGCACGGACGAGCATGGTCAGCCCGCCGTGCTCGCCACCCGCGCCGCCCGCAACGGCAAGCCCACCATCCTCCTCTACGCCCACCACGACGTGCAGCCCCCGGGGGATGAGGCGCTCTGGGACACCCCGCCCTTCGAGCCCACCGTTCGCGACGGCCGTCTCTATGGTCGCGGTGCCGCAGACGACAAGGCCGGCATCATGGCTCACATTGCCGCCATCCGTGCGCTGGTGGAAGCGGCGGGCGAGGACTTCGATCTCGGCATCGCGATGTTCATCGAGGGCGAGGAGGAGTACGGTTCTCGGTCATTCGCCCAGTTCCTGCAGGACAACGCCGACGCACTGCGCGCGGACGTGATCGTGGTGGCCGATTCCGGCAACTGGGATTCACGCACGCCGGCGCTGACGGTCTCGTTGCGCGGGAACGCCCGCTTCACGCTGACCGTCCGCACGCTGGAGCACGCATCGCACTCCGGAATGTTCGGGGGAGCGGTGCCCGACGCGATGCTCGCCACGATCAAGCTTCTCGCCACGCTCTGGGACGAGAACGGCGCGGTCGCGGTGGAGGGCCTCACGGTCCGTGACGCGGAGACGCCGGACTACTCCGAGGAGACTCTGCGCGATGAGGCGGGGCTCCTTCCGGGCGTCTCGCCGATCGGCGACGGGACGATCCTCAGCCGCATCTGGAACAAGCCGTCGGTCACAGTGACCGGCATCGACTTCACCTCGGTCGCCAACGCCTCCAACACGATCTCGCCCGAGGTCACCGTGGTGGTCTCCTCGCGGGTGGCGCCCGGACAGCGCGCGCAGGACGCCTATGCGGCGCTGGAGGCGCACCTGCGTGCTCACGCCCCCTTCGGTGCTGAACTCACCTTCAGCGACATCGACTGCGGCGATGGCTTCCTCGTCGACACCAGCGGCTACGCGGTCGACATCGCGCGCGGCGCGATGCACGACGGCTACGGCGAAGCTCCGGTGGACTTCGGCGTCGGCGGGTCCATCCCGTTCATCGCCGACCTCGTTCGCGACTTCCCCGAGGCGCAGATCCTGGTGACCGGTGTCGAGGATCCGCACGCTCGCGCGCACAGCCCGAACGAATCGCTGCACCTGGAGACGTTCGGCAACGCGATCGCCACCGAGGCTCTGCTGCTGAATCGTCTGAACGAACGCAGCGCCTGAATCGACCCGCAGCCGCGAACGCGCCGGTAGAATCGACACAGCCCGAACGCGGCGACACGCTTTGGAGGAACCATGACGGACACCACCCTGGACACGCAGGCGCCGGCGCACGGCGTCACCCTCACCACGGCGGCCTCCGCCAAGGTGAAGAGCCTGCTGGAGCAGGAGGGGCGCGACGACCTCCGTCTGCGCGTCGCCGTCCAGCCCGGCGGATGCTCCGGCCTGATCTACCAGCTCTACTTCGATGAGCGCTACCTCGAGGGCGACGAGACCGTCGACTTCGACGGTGTCGAGGTCATCGTGGACAACATGTCGGTGCCGTACCTCGACGGCGCGGCCATCGACTTCAAGGACACGATCAGCGAGCAGGGCTTCACGATCGACAACCCCAACGCAGCGGGCAGCTGCGCGTGCGGTGACAGCTTCCACTGATCCGCGCTTCTGAGATCGGCGTCGACCCCGTGCGGGGTCGACGCCGATCGTCATTTCGTGCACGGGCGCGCGTTATCCGATCGTGACGGGAAGCGCGATTCTGCGGGCGCGACGAGGCGACGCGCGCGACGCGCCGGGGGAGTGCGCTCGGATCTGCGCGAAACACGCCGACAGGATGTCGGTAAAACGGCGAACCGCTGGATGGATGGCCTGAACAGCGTGTGAGGTTGCTCTAGACTGAGAGTTGACTGATTAGCGATCCGAAAGGTGCATCGTGCCGTCCAAACGTCACCTCCGCTGGGCCGCCCTCCCCGTCGGGCTGGGCGCAGGCGCCCTCGTCCTTGCCGGCTGCACGCCGCAGGAGCTCAACGGCTTCCTGCCCGGCTTCATGGACGACAGCGGTAATGCGCTGCCTCCTGCCACCAACCACACCGAGATGGTGTCCGGTCTCTGGACCACCTCGTGGATCGTCCTGCTCGTGGTCGGTGCGATCACCTGGGCGCTCATGCTCTTCGCCGCGATTGCGTACCGCCGCCGTAAGGGCCAGACCGGCCTGCCGGTGCAGATGCGTTACAACATGCCGATGGAGATCTTCTACACGATCGTCCCGCTGATCCTGGTCGTCGGCTTCTTCTTCTTCACGGCACGCGATCAGGCCATCCTGGAGACGCAGTACGAAGACCCCGATGTCTCGGTCATCGCCACCGGAAAGCAGTGGGCCTGGGACTTCGAGTACCAGGGTGACGCCGCCGACGGATCGGACGATGTCTGGAGCATGGGCGTTCAGGCCCAGCCCGACAAGGACGGCAACGTCGACCAGGACGCACTTCCCACGCTGTACCTTCCCGTCAACAAGACGGTGAAGATCCAGCTCGAGTCGCGCGATGTCGCTCACTCCTTCTGGATCATCGACTTCCTGTACAAGAAGGATCTCTACATCGGTCGCGACAACTTCTGGTCGTTCACCCCTACGCGTGAGGGAACGTATCAGGGCAAGTGCGCCGAGCTCTGTGGTGAGTACCACTCGATGATGCTCTTCAACGTCAAGGTCGTCAGTGACGCCGAGTACGAGGACTATCTCGCATCCCTGGAGGCGAAGGGCCAGACCGGCTCGATCCAGGACGAGTACGACCGCCTCTCCAACCTCCCCGGTACCGGGGCGCACTCCAGCGAGGAGGAACACTGACATGACGACGACCGTCGAGCCCACGCCGGCTGAGAGCGTCCGTCCCACCACGATGCCGCCTCGTCAGGCGGCACTGATGAGCAGCACCCGGGTGGAGCAGAAGGGCAACATCTTCGTCAAGTGGATCACGTCAACTGACCACAAGACGATCGGGTACATGTACCTCATCGCCTCGGTGATCTTCTTCCTCCTCGGCGGTGTGATGGCACTCATCATCCGCGCCGAGCTGTTCGCTCCCGGTATGCAGATCGTGCCCACCAAGGAGCAGTACAACCAGCTGTTCACGATGCACGGCACGATCATGCTGCTGATGTTCGCGACGCCGCTGTTCGCGGGCTTCGCGAACGCGATCCTGCCGCTGCAGCTGGGGGCACCCGATGTGGCCTTCCCGCGTCTGAACGCCTTCGCGCTGTGGCTGTTCCTGTTCGGCTCGATCATCGCGGTCGCAGGCTTCCTCACCCCGCAGGGTGCAGCCTCCTTCGGATGGTTCGCCTACCAGCCGCTCGCGAACGCCTCGTTCTCGCCCGGCGCCGGAGGAAACCTCTGGATGGTCGGCCTCGGTATGAGCGGTTTCGGTACCATCCTCGGTGCCGTGAACTTCATCACCACGATCATCACGATGCGTGCCCCGGGTATGACCATGTGGCGCATGTCGATCTTCTCGTGGAACACGCTGGTCACCAGCCTCCTGATTCTCATGGCGTTCCCGGTCCTCGCCGCTGCGATGTTCGCCGCCGCCTCCGACCGCATCCTCGGATCGCACATCTACGACCCGGCCAACGGCGGAGTCCTGCTCTGGCAGCACCTGTTCTGGTTCTTCGGTCACCCCGAGGTGTACATCATCGCGCTGCCGTTCTTCGGCATCGTCTCGGAGGTCTTCCCGGTCTTCAGCCGCAAGCCGATCTTCGGTTACAAGACGCTGATCTACGCAACCATCGCGATCGCCGCGCTGTCCGTTGCTGTGTGGGCTCACCACATGTACGTGACCGGTGCCGTGTTGCTGCCGTTCTTCGCCCTGATGACAATGCTCATCGCGGTGCCGACGGGTGTGAAGATCTTCAACTGGATCGGAACGATGTGGCGGGGCTCGATCACCTTCGAGACACCCATGGTGTTCGCACTCGGCTTCCTGGTCTCCTTCGTCTTCGGTGGTCTCACCGGTGTCATCCTGGCCTCCCCGCCGCTGGACTTCGCGCTCAGTGACTCCTACTTCGTGGTGGCGCACTTCCACTACGTCGTGTTCGGAACCGTGGTGTTCGCCATGTTCGCCGGCTTCTACTTCTGGTGGCCGAAGTGGACCGGACGCATGCTGAACGAGCGCCTTGGCTACGTGCACTTCTGGCTGCTGTTCATCGGCTTCCACATGACCTTCCTCATCCAGCACTGGCTGGGTGTCGACGGCATGCCCCGCCGCTACGCCGACTACTCCGAGTTCGACGGCTGGACCTGGCAGAACCAGGTGTCCACCATCGGTGCCGTGATCCTCGGCGCGTCGATGATCCCGTTCTTCCTGAACGTCTGGATCACCGCTCGCAAGGCTCCGAAGGTCACCGTCAACGACCCGTGGGGCTACGGCGGATCGCTCGAGTGGGCAACGTCCTGCCCGCCGCCGCGTCACAACTTCACGTCGATCCCGCGCATTCGCTCGGAGCGTCCGGCATTCGACCTGAACCACCCGGAGGCGGCAGAGGGCTTCGTCCCCACGGCAGCCGACGCGGTCACCGACGGAGAGGCGAAGTAACGTGAAATCCAACGTCAACCTCTGGTACATCCTCGGCGCCTTCTTCCTGGTGGTCGCCGGAACGTACACGGTCTGGAACCTTCTCGACCACGGTGGCGTGGAGTGGGTCGGCACCGTTGCGCTGGTGTTCTCCTTCTTCATGGCGATGATGGTGGCCTGGTATCTCGGCCGGGTGAACAAGTCGACGGGCGGCGTGCTGCCGGAGGACTCGCTCACGGCCGACATCGACGATGGTGACCCGGAGCTCGGTGAGTTCAGCCCGTGGTCGTGGTGGCCGCTGGTCCTGGCTTTCTCCGCCGCCGTCTTCATGGTCGGCCTCGCGGTGGGGCAGTTCCTGCTTCCCGTCGGTGTTGCGATCTTCGCGGTCGCCATCGTCGGGTGGGTCTACGAGTACTACCGCGGATACTTCGCTCGCTGAGCCGAAAGCCGCACACAAGAATGGCCGCCCCTCGGGGCGGCCATTCTTGTTTTCCGGGCGTTGAGATCAGGAGGGCAGCGGGATGATCAGCGAGGGCGAGTCGTTGCGGACGTTGCCCACGGCAGAACCGACGGGCCGGATCTCGAAGGTGTCGGAGAGCTCGGGTGCGGCGTCGTAGGCGGCCTGGAGGACGTCGCGCTGGTAGTCGACGGTGGGATCCAGCCATGCGTCGGCGTAGTCGACGTCCAGCACCACGGGCATGCGGTCGTGGATGTCGGCGAGCGGACCGGCGGAAGCCCGCGTGAGGATCGTGAAGCTCAGGAGCCACCGTGTCGGGTCGTCGTCGGCCTTCGACTTGTCACGCCACCACTCGTACAGCCCAGCGAAGAACAGGGGCTGATCATCGGCGGGGTGGATGTAGTAGGGCTGCTTGCCATCCGGCGCGGTGTGCCACTCGTAGTAGCCACTCGCGGGGATCACGGCACGACGGTTCTCGAAGGCGCTGCGGAACATCGGCTTGTCCTCGAGTTCCTCAGAACGTGCGTTGAACGCGCGTGCACCGACGGACGGATCCTTCGCCCAGGACGGGACGAGGCCCCAGCGTGCGCTCTCCAGACGACGCGTGGGCGGCTCGGTCTTCACCGAGTCCAGCACGATGGCCGCCTGCGCGGTGGGTGCCACATTCCACGACGGCGCCGGCAGGTTCTCTGCCACGAGGTCGACACGGAGAACCGAGACCAGCTCGGATCCGACTTCAGCTACGACGAAACGTCCGCACATGCTCCCAGCCTAGGGCCGGGCACCGACACCGGACTCCCCATGGCCCGCGAGACTTCCGTCTGTGGGCGAGAATCCGTGCAACGCGGCAATTGTCACCCACAGAGGGAAGTCTCGCGGGTGGTGTGGTGCGTCAGGGGGCGATGCCGTGTTCGCGGAGCTGCTGGAGGAGGCCGGCGCCGTCGGACGCGCTGATCCACGGGATCGTGGAGTGGTCGTCGACGACGGTGCGACCGCCGGCCAGCACCGCCTCGGTCGCGGACAAGCGGCGGATGGCAACGGCTGCGACGTTCTCCGGGTGCTCCTTCGCGAACGCGGTGTAGATCGCGTCGTCGTGCTGACCGTCATCGCCGATCAGCAGCCAGCGGATGTGGGGGAACTCGCGTGCGAGGCGCTCCAGGTTGTCGCGCTTGTGCTGCTGGCCGCTACGGAACATCCGGTCGTGCGTGGGGCCCCAGTCGGTCAGCAGCATGGACCCGCGCGGGAAGAGGTGACGCTTCTGGAAGCGCGCGAGCATCGGCGCGATGTTCCAGGCTCCCGTGGACAGGTAGACCATCGGAGCTCCGGGGTGCGTCCGGATGAGCCGCTCCAGCATCACCGCCATGCCGGGCACGGGAAGGCGCGCGTGCTCGTTCACGACGAACGAGTTCCACGCGGCGACCAGCGGACGCGGCAGCGCCGTCACCATGACCGTGTCGTCGACGTCCGACACCACGCCGAAGTCGGTGTCGGCCGAAACGATGAACGCCGTCGCATCGACGGGGGAGCCGTCTTCCACGGACATCTCGAATCGCTGCCAGCCCGGCTCCAGATCGGCGGGGATGACGACGTCAACGACGCCTCCACGATCGGTCACGATCTCGTGACTGACGCCGCCGATCGTGATGCGCACCTGGGCGAACCCCACGGGGATGCCGACGAAGCTGCGCCATCCGCGCACGCTGGCGAACTCGCCGGAGTCACTCGGTCGTTTTTTCGGCAGGATCAGCACGCGTCCGAGGACGCGCACCCACCCGGAACCGCCGTATCCCGGAAACGGGGTGATCGTCGCCCGCAGACCTCGTTCGCGCGCCCGCCGCTCACGCCACGCGTGATAGCGGTACTCGACGCGCGCGAAGGGGTGGATCTTCGCGGGCAGGTCGGAATCGGGGGAGGCCATCAGCTCCAGTCTGTCATGTGATCGGCGCGCAGACAGGTTCAGTCGTGGTCGGAGGACGCGGGCGCGTCATCCTGCAGGTGACGGCGCTCGTTGCGCTCGATCACCTTCTTCGCCACGAAGACGACGACGAGGAAGAGAACGATGATTGCAACGAAGATGTAGCCCGCGCCGTGAATGCGATCGCTGAGGCCCTTGTAGGTCTCTGTGGCCACCGCGGTGATCGTGACGTAGAGGGCGGACCAGATGGTGCACGCCGGGAGCGTCCACGCGAGGAAGCGACGGTAGCCGAACCCGCTCATGCCGGCCGTCAGTGGAACGAGCGAGTGCAGCACGGGCAGGAACCGACTGAGCAGCACGGCAGGGCCGCCACGACGGTTGAGGTAGCGCTCCGCCCGAGTCCAGTTCTTCTCACCGAGCTTGCGACCAACCCACGACTGGCGGATCTTCGGTCCGAGCCAGCGGCCGAGAGCATAGCCGACGCTCTCACCGATGAGCGCACCGATGATGATGACCACAGTCAGCACCACGCGCTCCACAAGCCCGGTGGTGGCGGAGGCAGCGACGATCACGATCGTGTCACCCGGAACGATCAGCCCGACCAGGACGCTGGTCTCGAGCATGATGGCGACGCCCGCGATGATGGTGCGCAGGACGGGATCAACCGACTGCACCCACTCCAGGATCGCGGAGACGACGTCGTTCACAGAGGAAGCCTAGAACACCCAACCTGAAGACTCGCAGACGACACTTCTGGAGCGCTTAGGGTGGAGCGGTGACGCAACCGTGGATCGACCCCGAGGCGGTGTTCGTCGACCTCGCGAGCACGGGAGGCGACCTCTTCTGGCTCGATGCGGGCCCCGACGCCGTCACGGGCAGATCGGTGATAGGTCGGGGAATCGCGGTGAGCTGGGACGAGGTCGCACGGACGCGGATCGTCGCCGACATCGAATCTGACGGTCCCACCTGGGTGGGCGCGCTGGACTACGAGTCGGGTGCGCGGTGGACGGGCGTGCCGAATGTGGTTCCCGAGCAGGAGCCACTATGGCTGCGTGTGACCGACGCCGTCGTCTTCGATCACGAACAGCACACGATGCGCTTTCGCGGCTCAGCCGACTTCCGTGCCCGGGTGCTGGCCGCACGCACCCCGGCGGCCGTTCCGGAAGCCGGGATCGCCGTTGTCGCTCGGGCGCGCACGGCTCCCGACGAGTACGCAGACCTTGTGGCGCAGTGCCGCGAGTCGATCCGTCTCGGTGACGCGTACCAGCTCTGTCTCACCACCCGTTTCGATGTGCCCGGTCATCATGACCCCGTCGCCGTGCATCGACGCCTCCGCCGTGCTGCTGCCTCGCACCACGGCGGCTTCCTCCGCGTGGGGGAGACGAGCCTGGTGAGCATCTCCCCGGAGAAGTTCCTCGGTATCGAGCGCGGCGTCATCACGACACGACCGATCAAGGGAACGCGTCCGCGCGGAGCGGATGCGGATCAGGACGCTCAGCTCGCGGCGGAACTGCAGGCCTCGGAGAAGGAGCGCGCGGAGAACGTCATGATCGTCGATCTCATGCGCAACGATCTGTCGCGCGTCTGTGAGACAGGCACCGTGCGGGTGCGTGGTCTCTGGGAGGTCGAGAGCTATCCCACCGTTCATCAGCTCGTCAGTACGGTCGAGGGGCGCCTGCGACCGGAGTTGACGGTCGGAGAGGTGCTGGAAGCGGTGTTCCCGGCGGGTTCGATGACGGGTGCCCCGAAGCTCTCCGCGATGACGATCCTCGCGGGTCTGGAGCGCCGGCCGCGCGGCCTGTATGCGGGTTGTTTCGGCTGGATCGGGGCGAACGGCTCGCTGGATCTGGCGATGACGATCCGCACGATCGTGGTCGGACCCGGAAACGCGACGGTGGGTGCCGGCGGCGGGATCACGTGGGGGTCGATCATCGCCGACGAGGTAGCCGAGGTGGGCATCAAGGCCCGGACGCCGTTGACGGCGCTCGGCGCGACGCTTCCCGCGGGCTGGTAAGGGGGCGGGAGCACCCGCCCGGCGCGGTAACCTGGATGGATGCGCGCATCGCGCACGAGTCCCATTCAGTGAGGTGTCATCCGTGTCCCAGGTCACGCAGTCCGATTCTCCCGACGCCAGCGGGTTCGACCCGCACGCGCTTCAGGCGAAGTGGCAGGCGCTCTGGGACCAGCACGACCCGTTCCGCGCCGGTGGCGATGAGGACACACGTCCGAAGAAGTACATCCTGGCGATGTTCCCGTACCCATCGGGCGACCTGCACATGGGCCACGCGGAGAACTACCTGTACTCCGACATCGTCGCCCGCTTCTGGCGCCACCGCGGCCACAACGTGCTGAACCCGATCGGATGGGACTCCTTCGGTCTGCCGGCGGAGAACGCCGCGATCAAGCGCGGTGCGGACCCGCTGGAGTGGACCTACGCCAACATCGACCAGCAGCGTGACGCCTTCCGTCAGTACGGGATGTCGTTCGACTGGAGCCGCGAGCTGCACACGTCGGACCCCGAGTACTACCACTGGAACCAGTGGATCTTCCAGCAGTTGTTCGACCGTGGTCTGGCGTATCGCAAGGAATCGCCGGTCAACTGGTGCCCCAACGACCAGACCGTGCTCGCGAACGAGCAGGTGGTGGACGGGCACTGTGAGCGCTGCGGCGCGACCGTCGTCAAGAAGAAGCTGACGCAGTGGTACTTCAAGATCACCGAGTACGCCGACCGGCTGCTGGATGACCTGAACCAGCTGGAAGGCGCGTGGCCCAGCAAGGTGCTGCAGATGCAGCGCAACTGGATCGGTCGCTCGACGGGTGCCGACATCGACTTCGAGATCGAGGGTCGTGACGAGAAGGTCACGGTCTTCTCCACGCGACCCGACACCCTGCACGGTGCGACGTTCATGGTGGTGGCCCCGGACTCCGATCTGGCTGCGGAGCTGGTGGCCGGCGCGTCCAGTGAGGCTCGTATGCGCTTCCAGGCATATCTCGAGGAGGTCGGTCGGTCCACCGAGATCGAGCGGCAGTCCACCGATCGCGAGAAGACCGGTGTGTTCCTGGAACGGTACGCGGTCAATCCGGTGAACGGCGAGCGTCTGCCGATCTGGGCGGCCGACTACGTCCTGGCCGACTACGGACACGGTGCGGTGATGGCCGTGCCCGCGCACGATCAGCGTGACCTGGATTTCGCACGGAAGTTCGGTCTGCCGATCTCCGTGGTGGTCGACACCACGGCATCCGCCACCGGTGTGATCGAGGTCGTCGACCCCGAAGCCGAGACCGTCGAGCTGGCGTCCATCGACCCGGCACAGACGGGCATCGCCCTGACGGGCGAGGGACGCATGATCAACTCGGGATCGCTGAACGGGCTGAGCAAGAAGCACGCGATCGAGCGCGTCACGGCGGAGCTCGAGGCGACCGGGCGTGGCCGCGCCACGACCACCTTCCGCCTGCGCGACTGGCTGATCTCGCGTCAGCGCTTCTGGGGAACGCCCATCCCGATGATCCACACCCAGGACGGGCGCATCGTCAAGGTGCCCGCGGACCAGCTGCCGGTTCGCCTGCCGTCGGCCGAGGGGCTGGATCTGAAGCCGAAGGGCTCCTCGCCGCTGGGCGCTGCCACTGACTGGGTCACCACGACCGATCCGGAAACCGGTGAGCCGGCGCTGCGGGACCCCGACACGATGGACACGTTCGTGGACAGCTCGTGGTACTTCCTGCGCTTCCTCGACCCGAACAGCGACCTCCAGGCGTTCCCGAGCCTGGAGGCCAGCGCGTGGGCGCCGGTGGACAGCTACATCGGTGGCGTGGAGCACGCCATCCTGCACCTGCTGTACGCGCGCTTCCTCACCAAGGTCTTCTACGACATGGGACTGATCGACTTCACCGAGCCGTTCTCCCGTCTGATCAACCAGGGCATGGTGCTGCTGGACGGCTCCAAGATGAGCAAGTCCAAGGGCAATCTGGTGCTGTTCAACGAGGAGCTCGGCGAGCACGGCCCGGATGTCGTGCGCACCGCGCTCGCGTTCGCGGGTCCGGTGGAAGACGACAAGGACTGGAACGACGTGTCCACCACGGGCGCGTACAAGTTCCTCTCCCGCGCCCTGCGCCTGGCGCACGACGTGGCCAGCCCGGTGGACGTGATCTTCGCGGGCGGCGACTCCACGCTGCGCCGCGCCACGCACAAGCTGTGGGCCGAAGTGCCCGGGCTGGTCGACCAGACGAAGTTCAACGTGGTCGTGGCCCGCCTCATGGAGCTGGTGAACATCACCCGCAAGACCGTCGATTCCGGTGCGGGTGCCGCGGACCCCGCGGTCCGCGAAGCCACGGAGGCCGTCGCGCTGGTGCTGGATTTGGTCGCGCCGTACGTCGCCGAGGAGATGTGGTCAGTGCTGGGCCACGACTCCTTCGTGGGCCTCGCCTCCTGGCGCGACGCCGACCCCGCGCTGCTCGTGGAAGACGAGGTCACGGCCGTGGTGCAGATCGATGGCAAGGTGCGTGGCACCCTGTCAGTGTCCGCCAAGATCAGCCCCGAAGAGCTCGAGGCACTCGCCCGAGCTGACGAGAAGGTGCAGCGTGCCCTGGACGGTCGCGAGATCGTTCGCGCGATCGTCCGCGCACCCAAGGTGGTGAGCTTCGCCACCAAGTGATGTCGAGACGCCAACGTCGAAGCCCCTCCCGGATCATCCGTTCGGGAGGGGCTTCGACGTTGCGACGGCGTCAGGACGCGGGAGCGTCCATCGCGCGCGGGCTGTCCGCTGGATCGATGTATCCGTCCGCCACGGCCACGCGGCCGAGATCGACCTTCGTTCGTACCGGAACCCCCGCCGCCGTGTACTTGCTCTTCACCCGGTCCAGGTACTGGCGGGTGGTCTCCCATCCGATGTTCATCGCGGTGGAGACTTCAGCGATGGTCAGGCCCGACGCGTAGAGGATGAGCGCGCGCTCCTCCTGAATGCTCAGCTTCGGACGATTCGGGTCGCCGGCGATCACGGCGGCAAGCTCCGTCGTGATCCACTCCTCACCGCGCAGGACGGCACGGATCGCGTCCAGAATGTCCTCTTCGGCGTCACGTTTGCCGACGATGCCGTTCACACCGGCGCGGACGATGCTGCGCACGAGCGGGGGAGAGGCGAGCGCGGAGAGCACCACGATCTTCAGGCCGGCCTGCAGGAGGGATTCGACCACGGCGACGTCGACGGAGGGCTCGCGATCCACCATCAGATCCAGCACGAGCAGGTGCGGGCGCACCGATCGTGGTGCGGTCTGCACCCACTCGACGAACTCCGGGGCCGACACAGCGCTGAACACGATCTCGAACTCACCCGTGTCGTTCAACAGCTGTTCCGTGCGCTTGCGCTGCAGCAGATGATCTTCGACGATGGCGATCCGTGCCCGTCGCGTCTTGCTGCTCTCCATTACGAACCTCCAGTACGTGCGTCGGCCACGGCGCGGTCGGATTCGCGGGTGACCATTTCAATGAGACCGTGCGAGACAGTCGTCTCCGTCGGCCACGGTAATGGCGACGGAGGAACGGACAGACTTGAGCCTACGAGAGTGAGCTGCAAGCCGTCCTGGGTGGGAAAGACCGAAGCGAGGACGCTGCTGCCGGGCGGCGTCGTCGCAAGGTTGTGAAGCACCATTCGTGAGAGCAGTCGTGCGCTGGTCTCGTCCGTCGTGTCTGTGCTGCCAAGACGCAGCGAGTAGGCGATGCCCCGGTCGCGTGCGAACTGCAGGGTGGGCATCATCTCGCGCCCCAGATACACGAGTTCGGGACTGATCTGGACGAGTTGGCGCAGATAGCGCTCCTCGTCCGCGCATCGCGCGCGCGTCGTATCGTCCGTCGGGTCGCAGGTGCCGTCGGCGAGCTCCTGGAGGAGCGCGATCGCGTCATCCAGGCCGGCATCCATCCATCGCAGATAGTGAGCCTGCGCCGCGGCGGCCACCTCGGACGCGAGGTTGGCGACGAATGTCTCCTGCCGCGAGCGCAGCGAACGCTCGCCAACACGCTCCACGAGCATCTGAAATCGTGCCCAGACAGCGGAGAAGCCCACAGTCACGCATCCCGCGACGGCGATATTTTCGGCGGGGGCCAGGCCGCCGGTCCCTACCACGACGGCGAGAGCCGCAATCACCGTGGCGACGATGCTCAGGACAGTGACGATGAAGCGCCGTGAGGGGAAGAGCGCAAACACCATGATGAGCGGCCCCGTGGGTGCGAGGGCTTGCCAATGGGCGACGCCCTGCGAGCCGAAATCGGTCGCGGCAGCCGACAGAATGAAAGCCACGAGCGCTGTGGTGACGAGACCGACGGCCAGTGCCGCGCGATGGACCCTGGCGCCAGGCGAACGGAACGCCCACCAGGCAACAGCCATGACGGCGAGCATCAGGTAGTGGGCGCCGTAAGCGTTGGCGCCGCCGATCACGGTGAGAAGAACGCCGATGATCGTGACGCCGAGGCCGTACATCGTGGCGGCGTGAAGACGAGCGGAGGCCAGGAAGGCCCCGATGTCCGCCGTCAGCGGGAGGGGCTCATCGTGCGGTGCGGCGTCCAGAGGAGCGGTCAACCTGATTCTGGTGCCAACGCCGATCGCGCTGTCGATCTGGGCTGCAACCCCCGCGTCGGACGCCCGCGCGACGATCGAGTTCATCAGCCCGCGCTCACGGCCGTACGCGGCTGTGGGGTCGAATCCCACTCCGCCGTCGGCGACAGTGAGGCTGAAAGTGTCCCCGTCCACCTCCGTGGTGATGACTACGTAGTCCGCCCCGGAGTGCTTTGTGGCGTTGGTGACCGCCTCGCGCACGCAACCGAGGAGCGCCGTCACGACAGACGCGTCAAGGCGCGCTCCGACGCGTTCGATCTCCTCATCGGTGAGACCGCTACGTCGGGTCGGCAGACCCGGCTGGCCGAAGAGGTCCAGGAGCGAGGTGGCCTCCGGCAGCGGGTGCTGGGTTCGCAGTGCCGCCAGCGACACGAGGTCTCGGGCACATTGCTGTCGTACTCGCGCAAGGTCGGTGACGCCCGCACCCGCGTTAGCGACGGCACCGAGGGTATTGATGGCGGTGTCGTGAAGAACACGTGCTTCCTCGGCGATGCGAGCGCTCGACTCGCGGGCGAGGACGGCTCGGCGGGCGGCATTCTCAGCGGTGCGCGCTCTGAGGTCAGCAACGGTGCCAATGCGCAGCAGCGCAGGCAGCCCGAGTCGAAGACCGACGATGATCGAGGTCTGCGCTACCGGTACAGCGATGGCGAACGCCGGTCCCCAGTCTGGCCGGAATATGAGCACGACGGCCGTCGTCACGATCGTGTAGCCGATGACCACGGCGACAATGCGCCGGTCTCTCACCAAGAGCCCCGCGAAGAAGGTGGCGAAGTTCATCTGCCAGCAGGCCGCCAGCGTGAGCGGTGCTTCCACATCGGGGGCGAGGAGGAGACACCAGATGCCGATCGCCGCCATACCCACGGGGATGGCGGCGTCGGGAAACATGCCGCGCAGTGCGCCCACGGCGAGAAGCGCAAGCACCACCATGCCGGCCATCGGCATCCAACCCGTCCAACCGACAGCGAGGGCCGTCGTGGCGATCATGACCGCCTGCCAGCCCGCAGCGCTGAGAAGAACCACGCTTCGAATAGACGTGAGCAGCGTCTCTGAAGCCCATCCCGTCGCACTGTCGGACGCGGTGTCGAACACCCGGGCCACGAGGTCACCTACCAGTGATCGGACCCTCGCAGGATCTGTGATGATCACGGCATTGTGCCTCTGACTCGGGGGGAAGTAGAGATCTTTCACCCTCAGCTTATCGGTCGACTGTCATGTGAGAGCGGCCGAGCTGTCATCGTGGTGGAAAGCGAGGAGCGGAGAGTCGTCGTCTTCGGCAGTCGGCTGATCGGAGCTTGCCGTCGCTCGCGATGAGACGCGAGCTTTTCGACGCACGCCGCTCGCCGTGTGCCCGCGCGATCGAGCGTGTGAATCGACAGCAGCGCGCGTCGATTACCCACGATCCGCCTCCCCCTGGTGGTATCCGTGCATGAGAAAGCACCGATCTCCCATCAAAGAGACTATGCGCCAGTAGTGCTGCCCAGCGGCGGGAAGCGGGTAATGACCCCTGCAGTGGGGTCACTCTGAGGCAAAGGCTGTCTGGATACCGGGATGGGAGGCTACTCTCGCTGCGGATCGTCGAGCAGCCGAGTCGGGAAGTCGCGCTGTTTCGGTCTCGTCGGCGTGTCGGATGCCGGTGAGGCCCGTCGAGAAATCGGCGCTGTCGATCTGCCCTTCGGGGCGGGCGTGCGGCTTGCGCCGGGGGGTGTGGGCCGCACGCCAAACCTGGGTCTGTGATTCCTCCCCAGGCGCTGGCCGGGGCCAACCTTTTCAACGACTGAGGGCTGAGGCGGTCTTGCGTTCCGCGGTGGATCTAGCTTCGCGGGATGACCGAAGGCTCTGCATACCTCGACCAGCCTCGACGTCGTTGGCGGATCGGCGTCGCGGCAGCCGTCGGCGTCGCCGTGGTCGCCGTTGCAGCCACCGTCGCCACCGGCGTGCTGCAGCAGGCGGGCACCGTGCAGCAGGTCGCCGCGCCGAGCCCGTCCGCCTCCGAAGTCGTGCCGCAGGAGGGTCTACTCACGGTCCATGTGTCTGGTGCCGTCGCCGTTCCCGGTGTGTACGCGGTGAAGCCGGGATCCCGCGTGATGGACGCCGTGGCGGCCGCCGGCGGCTTCGTCGCGGAAGCAGCCACGGACGCCCTCAACCTGGCTCGAGTGGTGGCCGATGGAGAACAGATCGTGGTGTCCGCGCAGGGCGAAGCTCCGGCGGCGGCCACCGGGGGAGGGGAGGCGCCTTCCGGCAGCTTGATCGACCTCAATACGGCCACCGCGGCAGATCTGGAGACGCTCCCGCGCATCGGTCCGGCGCTCGCGCAGCGGATCCTCGACTGGCGAGTCGAGAACGGACGATTCTCCGCCGTGGAGGATCTGCTGGAGGTCACCGGCATCGGCGAGAAGATGTTCGCCGCGATCGAGCCGATGGTGCGCGTATGACTCGGCACGGCGCGGAGACCACCGCGGTGCCGAGCGGCGGCGAGGATTCCTCCCGCGGACTCTCCCTGCGTGCGCGTGATCTGCGTCTCGTGCCTGTCGTCGTCGGAGTCTGGGTATGCGCCGGTGTGGTGACGACGTTCGTCGACCTCGCGCTTCCCGTCACTGTCATCGCCGGGGTCCTGATGCTCGTCGGGGTGATGCTGGCTGCGCGTCGAGGGACTGCTCTGCCGGTGCTCATCGCCGCTGCGATCGCGGTGGCGAGCATGCACGTGTCGCTACAGGCGCCGATGCGTGAGGCGGTCGCGGAGCTGCCCGCCCGTGTGAGCGGGACGCTCACCGTGCTGTCCAAACCGACCCCGGCGTGGGACGGCGCCTGGAGGCTGAGCGGATCCCTCACCACGGGCGGATTCACCGCGCCTGCCGAGGTGCTGTTCAGCGGGGAGCGTCCGGCCGGCGTGGATCTCGGCGCGGTGGTGTCGGTGACCGGGCAGGTGGAAGCTGCGGAACCCGGCGATCGTGCCCTCGTCGCGCTGCGTTCGTCGCGGCCGCCGGACCTCATCGCGGCGCCGGTGGGCGCTCTCGCTGTCGCCGCGCAATTGCGCCAGGACCTGCTCGAACAGACCCGCCCGTTCCCGGGAGACGGTGCTCAGCTCATCCCGGGGATGGCCGTGGGTGATACCACTGGCGTGGATGCGGATCTGGACCAGGCGATGAAGGCGAGCAGTCTTGCGCACCTGCTGGCCGTTTCCGGATCCAACTGTCTGCTCGTGGTCGGAGCGGGATTCGCTCTCGCGGCGGCGTGTCGGCTGCCGCGAGCGATCCGGGTTCTTGTGGCGCTGGGCGGACTCGCGGCGTTCGTGATCCTGGTCACGCCCGAGCCGAGCGTCGTGCGCGCCGCTGCGATGTCGGCCGTCTCGATGCTCGCGATACTCCTGGGTCGTGCGAAGATCGGGTTGCACGTGTTGAGCGTCGCCGTGATCGTGCTGTTGTGCAGTGATCCGTGGCTTGCGTCGGAGATCGGTTTCGCACTTTCCGTGGCGGCGACCGCGGCCCTGCTCGTGCTGGGCCCACCGGCGGCGCGGACGGTGGCGGGATTGCTGCCGATGTGGATGGCGCTGCCGTTAGCGGCACCGATCGTGGCTCAACTGGCCTGTGCGCCGATTCTCGTGCTGATCAGCCCGGCGGTGTCGCTGTCCGGCGTACTGGCGAACGTGCTCGCGGCGCCCGCCGCACCCGTGGCGACCCTGGCCGGGATGCTCGGCTGCTTGTTCGCCGGGGTGCCCGTGCTCGGCACGGCTGTGATCGCGATCGCCTGGGTACCGGCGCAGTGGGTGGGAAGCACAGCGCGCCTGACCGCATCCCTGCCGCAGAGCGTGCTGCCGTGGCAGCAGGGGCTGCTCGGAGCGTTGACGCTCGGGATCGTGTGTGGGGCGATCGCGGTCCTGCTCGTTCGGGCGCGGTCTCCGGCGCTGCGTCGTGGGGCGGCGGGCATCGTCCTGGTGAGCGTCGGAATCGGCGTGGGGGGCTGGCTGGTGCGCACCACCGTCGTGCCCTTGACGACGCCGTCGACGTGGTCGGTCGCGATGTGCGACGTGGGTCAAGGCGATGCAACCGTATTGCGTGCCGCGGGACATGTCGCGCTCGTGGACGCCGGGCCTGACGCCGCACTGCTGGATAACTGCCTTCAGCGACTTGGCATCACACGGGTGGATCTGCTGGTTCTCACGCACTTCGACCTGGATCACGTCGGCGGCACGGCTGCGGTCATCGGCAGGGTGGGGTTGGTTCTGCATGGGCTGCCCGACGGAGACGCGGATGCGGAGCTGGTCGATCGGCTCGAGGCTGATGGAGCGCGCGTGGTGGATGCTCGGCGTGGTCTCACCGGAGATCTAGGGGATGCTCGGTGGCGTGTGTTGTGGCCGACCTCCGACCGGGTTGCCGGCAACCCCGCGAGCGTCGTGCTGGAGGTCACGGGTGAAGGGTTCCCCGCCACACTCCTGCTTGGGGATCTGGACGCCGAGGCGCAGCGCGGGCTGCTGCGCGCCGGCGGTCTCCGATCCGCGTACGACATCGTGAAGGTCAGTCACCACGGCAGCGCTGACCAGGAGCCGAGGCTGTACGCCGCGCTGCATCCGCGCCTGGCCCTGATCGGTGTCGGGCGCGGGAACGACTACGGGCATCCCCGGGACGAGACGCTGAACCTGCTCGCGGCGCTCGGCACCGTGATCGCGCGGACCGATGAGGAAGGACTGCTCCTGGCGCAACCCGTCGGCGGCGAGCTGAGACTGTGGCGCGAGCACCCGCCACCATAGCGCCGCCGGGCCGGCGGCGTCGGGCTGACGTCGGAGGCGGTGGGTAGGCTGGAATCATGGCATCCACGGCACGTCGAGCACCCGCGAAGAAGGCGACTTCGGCCATCCCGCAGGTGTCCTGGCGCGATCCGCAGCCGGCACCGATCGTGCTGGTGTCTGGGCCCGAGGAAGTGTGCGCGGAGCGGGCGATCGCCGGGGTGCGCGCCTACCTCAAAGCGGAGGATCCGTCGCTGGAGGTGTCCGACGTCCGGGCCGACGACTACGCGGCTGGCACGCTGTTGGCGCTCACATCGCCGTCCCTGTTCGGCGAACCGCGCCTGATCCGGGTGTCCGGTGTGGAGAAGTGCTCCGACGCGTTCCTCACGGAGGCTGTCGCCTACCTGGACAACCCGCAGGATGGTGCCACGCTTATCCTGCGTCACACCGGTGCGAGCGTTCGCGGCAAGAAGCTCCTCGACGCCATCCGCGCTGGTGCCGGTGGCGGCATCGAGATCGCCTGTCCCGCGGTGAAGCGTGACTCCGACCGATTCGACTTCGCGGCGGGGGAGTTCAAGGCAGCGCGTCGTCGCATCGCGCCGGGTGCGCTCCGGGCCCTCGTGAGCGCGTTCGCGGACGATCTCACGGAGCTGGCCGCCGCGTGTCAGCAGCTCATCTCAGACGTCTCCGGCGAGATCACCGACGAGGTCGTTGCGCGCTACTACGGCGGCCGCGTCGAGACGACGGCCTTCACCGTGGCCGACACGGCCATCGCCGGAAAGCACGCCGAAGCCCTGGTGTCGCTCAGGCAGGCGCTGGCGTCGGGGTCCGACCCGGTGCCGATGGTCGCCGCCATCGCCATGAAGCTGCGCACGATGGCGCGAGTGGCCGGTGCCGGACGAGAGTCGAACCAGGCCATCGCGAGTCGGCTCGGAATGAAGGATTGGCAGGTCGACCGCGCACGGCGCGACCTGGCGGGGTGGAATCAGACCACGCTGGCCATCGCGATCCAGGCCGCCGCCCGCGCCGACGCCGAGGTGAAGGGCGCCTCACGGGATCCGGTGTTCGCGCTCGAGCGACTCGTCACCGTCATCGCCACGCGGGCGCCCTACGCCTCACAGGCCTGACACCACGAAGCAGAGCGGCATTGGACGGCGCCCCTTCGCGTGACGGGCGCGGCGCTCCGGTGCGGCACGTGTAGCGAGTCGTTGCGTGAGCCATAGACTCGACGGCGTGAACGACGCGAAGGGTGCATCAGGGCGGCGAGTGGGCGTCCGCGACGTCGCGGCGCATGCGGACGTGTCGCGCCAGACGGTGTCCCGCGTGCTCAACGAGAACCCGGATGTGGCACCGGAGACGCGGGAGAGGGTGCTCGCGGCGATGGCCGAGCTCGGATACCGGGTCAACAACGCGGCGCGGGCCCTCGGCACCAGCCGCTCGCACACCATCGGCGTGCTGGCCTCTGACGCGCTTCTGTTCGGCCCAGCGCAGAGCATCGCGGCCATCGAGGCGTCTGCACGGGAAGCCGGGTACTGGGTGAGCGCCGCGTTCGCGGAGGCGGATGATGCCGCGTCGGTGACATCGGCGATCGAACACCTGCTCGCGCAGGGCGTGGAGAGCATCGTCGTGGTCGCGCCGCACGCCGCGACCCTCGACGCCGTCTCGTCGCTCAACGTCGACGTCCCCATGATCACCCTGCACTCGTCGGGGCACGGCGAGCACGGGCTGTCCATCGACCAGGTGGCGGGCGCGCGACTGGCCGTCGGCGCCCTCGCGAACGCCGGACACACGCGAATCGCGCACCTTCGAGGTCCCATCGACTGGCTGGAAGCGCAATCCCGGGCAGACGGCTACGCGGCGGAACTCACCGACCGCGGGCTTCCGATCGGACCGATCATCACGGGGGACTGGTCGGCGGGCTCGGGCTATGCCGCAGCCCGGACGATCGTCGACGCCGGGGTCACCGCGGTCTTCGCGGCCAACGATCAGATGGCGCTCGGGCTGCTCGGTGGGCTCCATGAGGCCGGCGTCGCCGTTCCCCAGGACATCAGCATCGTGGGCTTCGATGACATCCCCGATGCAGCCTACTACTGGCCGAAGCTCACGACCGTGCACCAGGACTTCACGGCGATCGCGCGCCGCGCCGTGGAGTTCCTCGTCGGGTCCTCCGACACCCGCACTCCGGCCGCGCCGGTGACGCCGGTGCTGGTGGTTCGCGACTCCATCGCAGCCCGCGACTGACGTCGCCTCCTTGACGGTGCATTCGTCCATGTGACACACTTCTGTGACCGGTCACATTCCGTGACCCGCCCACCACGTGACAGCGAGGTACCGTGAGCAGCACAGAGCCCACCTTCGGCCCGGAGATCGATGCGGCCATCCGAATCGTTCGTGAGGACGTCGCGCGTCTGCACGCCGAACTGGTGCGATATTCGCTGGTCGTCTGGACCGGCGGAAACGTGTCGGGACGTGTCCCCGGCGCGGATCTCTTCGTCATCAAACCCTCCGGGATCAGCTATGACGATCTCACTCCGGAGAACATGATCCTCTGCGACCTGGATGGCAACGCGATCCCGGGTGCTCCCGGAAGCGAGCGGGCACCGTCCAGTGACACCGCGGCGCACGCGTACGTCTACCGCAACATGCCGGAGGTCGGAGGCGTTGTGCACACCCACTCCACCTACGCCGTGGCGTGGGCGGCGCGTGGCGAGGAGATCCCGTGCGTCATCACGGCGATGGCCGACGAGTTCGGCGGGCCGATTCCGGTGGGACCGTTCGCGATCATCGGTGACGACTCCATCGGTCGCGGCATCGTCGAGACGCTCCGAGGACATCGCTCGCGTGCGGTGCTCATGCGCAACCATGGCCCGTTCACGATCGGTGTGAACGCCCGCGACGCGGTCAAGGCGGCGGTCATGGTCGAAGACGTGGCGCGCACCGTCCACCTCGCCCGCGAGGCCGGTCCGCTCATCCCGATCGCGCCCGAGGCGATTGACGCGCTCTACAACCGCTACCAGAACGTCTACGGGCAGAACACCGACGCGCGTCGGTGAGAGAGCGAACATGAGCACCGCAGCTTCCGACATCACCGCAGCCCGCACCAGTCTCGGGATCGAGCTGGGATCGACCCGGATCAAGGCGTGTCTGATCGGGCCCGACCCGTCCGACGTCATCGCCGTGGGATCCTTCGCCTGGGAGAACGACCTGGTCGACGGGCTCTGGACCTACCCGATCGATGAGGTGTGGCGCGGCGTGCAGGCGGCCGTCGCCGGAGTCCTCACAGACGCGGAGACGCGTCACGGTGTCCGCCCTGACCGTTTCGGTGCGATCGGCATCTCCGCGATGATGCACGGGTACGTCGCACTCGACGCGGCCGGCGACCTCCTCGTCCCGTTCCGCACCTGGCGCAACACCAACACCTCTGCGGCGGCAGCGGAGCTCACCGAACTGTTCGGCGTGAACATCCCGCTGCGCTGGTCCATCGCGCACCTCCACGAGGCCGTGCTCACGGGGGAGGAGCACCTCCCCGCGCTGGATCGGATCACCACCCTCGCCGGTTACGTGCACGAGCGTCTCACGGGGGAGCACGTGCTCGGTGTCGGCGACGCGTCCGGGATGTTCCCGATCGACTCGGCGACGGTCGACTACGACGCCGACATGCTCGATGCCTATGACCGGGTTACCGCCGGACGCCTTCCCCGCGCCGTGCGCGACCTGCTTCCGCGCGTACTTCCCGCGGGCGCTGCCGCCGGCTCGCTGACGAACGCGGGCGCTCTGCTGTTGGATCCCACCGGTGGCATCAGCGCCGGAACCCCGCTCTGCCCGCCCGAGGGCGATGCCGGCACCGGCATGGTTGCCACGAACTCCGTCGCGCCGCGCACCGGCAACGTCTCCGCCGGCACCAGCATCTTCGCCATGGTGGTGCTCGAGCGACCGCTCGCGTCCGCACATCACGAACTGGATCTGGTCACTACCCCGGCAGGCGATGCCGTGGCGATGGTCCACTGCAACAACGGCGCGAGCGAACTGGCCGCGTGGACCGGACTCTTCACGCGATTCGCCGCCGCATCCGGACAGTCCGTCGATGAAGATGCGGTCTTCGAGACCCTCTTCCGCGAGGCCCTGGATGGCGAGCCGGATGCGGGTGGCCTCCTGGCCTACAACCACCTCGCCGGTGAGCCGGTCGCCGGGCTGACGGAGGGGCGTCCGCTGTTCGCGCGAACGCCCGACAGCTCCTTCAGCCTCGCCAACTTCATGCGTTCGCAGCTCTACGGCGTCTTCGCCACACTCGCGCTCGGGATGCGCGTTCTGGACGCCGAGAACGTCCAGCTCGATCGCATGTTCGCCCATGGCGGGATGTTCCGCACGGCCGGGGTGGCGCAGCGTTTCCTCGCCGCCGCGCTGAACGCGCCCGTTGCGGTCGGTGAGCTTGCGGCCGAGGGCGGCGCGTGGGGGATCGCGGTGCTGGCGTCGTACCTCGATCACGCCGACACCACCGCGCTCCGCGACTATCTGAACGATGCGGTGTTCGCCGCCGCCGACACCCGCGTCACCGAACCCGAGGCCGACGATGTCGCCGGTTTCGCCACCTACCTCGACCGCTACCACCGGGGCCTCGCGATCGAGGTCGCCGCGGTGGACGCGCTCTGAATCCCGGAAGGACATCATGACCCGCACGCCCCTCTCCACCACGCTCGACGCCTACGAGGTCTGGTTCCTCACCGGCAGCCAGCACCTGTACGGTCCCGAGACGCTCGCCCAGGTGGCGGAGCAGTCGCAGCAGATCGCCGCGCTCCTGGACGCGGCCGACGACGTTCCGGTGCGGATCGTCTGGAAGCCGGTGCTCACCGACTCCGCGTCGATTCGCACGCTCGTGCTCGAGGCGAACGCTGCGGAGAACGTCATCGGCCTCATCGCCTGGATGCACACGTTCAGTCCGGCCAAGATGTGGATTGCGGGTCTCGACGCGCTGCAGAAGCCGCTCGCCCACCTGCACACGCAGGCCAATGTCGAGCTGCCGTGGGCCGATATCGACTTCGACTTCATGAACCTGAACCAGGCCGCGCACGGCGACCGGGAGTTCGGCTACATCCAGACCCGCCTCGGCGTCCCGCGCAAGACCGTCGTCGGCCACGCCAGTGACGCCCGCGTGCGCGCCGAGATCACCACATGGCAGCGCGCCGCCGCGGGCCTCGCGGCCGCGCGCTCGCTCAAGCTGGCGCGCTTCGGCGACAACATGCGGTTCGTCGCCGTCACGGAAGGTGACAAGACCGAGGCAGAGTTGCGCTTCGGCGTGCAGGTGAACACGTGGGGCGTCAACGACCTCGCTGCGGCCGTGGCCGCCGCGGAGGAGTCGGAGATCGACGCTCTCGTCGCCGAGTACGAGGAACTCTACGATGTGGTGCCTGAGCTGCGTCGCGGTGGCGAGCGCCACCAGTCCCTGCGCGACGGAGCCGCGATCGAGATCGGCCTGCGCTCGTTCCTGGAGGAGGGCGGCTTCGGGGCCTTCACAACCTCGTTCGAGGACCTTGGTGAGCTCAAGCAGCTCCCCGGACTCGCGGTGCAGCGACTGATGGCCGAGGGCTACGGTTTCGGCGCCGAGGGCGACTGGAAGACGGCCGTGCTGGTGCGCATCGCCAACGTCATGGGCGCCGGCCTCCCCGGCGGTGCGAGCCTTATGGAGGACTACACCTACGATATGACCCCGGGCGATGAGCTGATCCTCGGTGCGCACATGCTGGAAGTCTCGCCCTCACTCACGACCGCGCGCCCGACATTGGAGATCCACCCGCTGGGCATCGGCGGCAAGGACGACCCGGTGCGCCTCGTCTTCACGGCTGATCCCGGCCCCGCCGTCGTCGTGGCGATGAGCGACATGCGTGACCGCTTCCGCCTCACCGCGAACGTCGTCGAGAACGTCGAGCCGCGCCAGCCGCTGCCCAGCCTCCCGGTGGGACGCGCGGTATGGAAGCCCGCGCCGGACTTCACCACCAGCGCCGCCGCCTGGCTCACTGCGGGCGCGGCGCACCACACCGTGATGTCGACCGCCGTGGGGCTGGAGGCGTTCCGCGACTTCGCCGACATGGCTGGGGTCGAGCTCCTCGTGATCGACGAGGACACCACGCTCCCGGCGTTCCAGCAGCAGGTGCGCTGGAACCAGGCGTACTACCGCCTGGCCCAGGGACTCTGAGCCGCTGAGAGATCGAAAACGCCGCTCCGACGCCTGTCGGAGCGGCGTTTTCCATCTCTCGCCGGAGGATGACGCCGTAAAACGCAGGATGCCCGCCCCGAAACGGGGCGGGCATCCTGTCGAAGGCTCAGAGAGCGGCGACCTGCTTGGCGATCGAGGACTTGCGGTTTGCAGCCTGGTTCTCGTGGATGACGCCCTTGCCGACGGCCTTGTCCAGCTTCTTGGACGCGTTCTTCAGTGCGGCCTCAGCGGCAGCCTTGTCGCCCGACGCGATGGCCTCGCGCGTGCGGCGCACGGCGGACTTCAGCTCGGTCTTGACGGCCTTGTTGCGCTCGCGGGCCTTCTCGTTGGTCTTGTTGCGCTTGATCTGCGACTTGATGTTTGCCACGTGTGGTCTGACTTTCGTTCCGAATGGGATGAGGTTTGTCGAGCGACAGAGAGAGGGCTGTCCTCGACGATGTGAGGGCGAACCCACACACAAGTCAAAGGCCAAGCTTACCAGCACAACGCGCATGCTCCCGACCGCGCCGACATGAACGCTTGACGCGGCACCGTTGGTGCGGAGTATCGTCCGAACAGACACCAGAGTTCACTTCGCACGACGCTGTCCGAGGAGATGCATGTCCGACCTTCGCCCCACCGCCGATCCGCTTCCCGAATTCCCACCCGGCTTCCGGTGGTCCACCGCCACCAGCGCGTTCCAGATCGAGGGGGCACGCGACATCGGGGGTCGGGGTCGCAGCATCTGGGACGACTTCGTGGACTCCGGAAGGATCATCGACGGCACCACCGCAGAGGAGGGGCCGCAGAGCTATCACCGCTGGGGCGAGGATGTGGCCCTGCTACGGGGGCTCGGAGCGGACCGGTATCGGTTCTCGATCTCGTGGGTGCGTGTTCAGCCCGACGGCCTGCGCGGCGTGAACGCGGCGGGGCTGGATTACTACTCGCGATTGGTGGATGACCTGCTGAATGCCGGCATCACGCCCTTCCCGACGCTGTATCACTGGGACCTCCCGAGCCCGTTGGAGGCACAGGGCGGCTGGCTGAACCGCGATACCGCCCTCCGATTCGCTGACTACGCCCGGCTGGTCGCCGATCGGCTGGCCGACCGGGTGCGTCACTGGTACACGATCAACGAGCCCGCCATGACCACCCTGCAGGGGTATGCGGTGGGCACTCTCGCGCCGGGGCGGACGATGCTCTTCGATGCGCTTCCGACCGCGCACCACCAGCTGCTCGCGCACGGACTCGCCCTGCGCGTCCTGCGTGCGGCGGGGGCTCACGAGGTGGCCATCGCCAACAACCACACGTTCGTGCGACCGCTGCATGACACCGAGGAGGACGCGGGAGCCGCCGCCGTCTACGACGTCCTGCACAACCGCCTCTTCGCCGATCCGGTGCTCTCAGGGCACTATCCCGACTTCGCTGCGCTGGGACTGCCGGACCTGCCCATTCGCGACGGAGATCTGGAGCTGATCTCGGCTCCGCTGGACGTCTACGGCGTGAACTTCTACAACCCGACCACGGTGACGGCTGACTCCGGGCCCGTGCCCTTCGCCATCGTGCCCACGCCGGGTGCGCCGGTGACGGGATTCGGCCAGGAGTGGCCCATCGTGCCGGAATCCCTCACCGCCCTTCTGGTGCAGTTGCGCGAGCGATACGGCTCGACTCTGCCGCCCGTGGTGGTCTCGGAGAACGGAGCGTCGTTCCCCGAACCGGACGAGCCGACCTCCGTGAACGATCAGAACCGGATCGCCTATCTCGAGGGACATATCGCCGCGGTCGGCGAGGCGATCCGTGCGGGTGTCGTCGTCGACGAGTACACCGTGTGGTCGCTGTTGGACAACTTCGAGTGGGCGGATGGTTTCACCCAACGATTCGGGCTCGTGCACACCGACGTCGCCACCGGAACCCGCACCCCGAAGGCGTCCTATCGCTGGTACCGCGACCTCATCGCTCGGAGCCGGGCATGACTATCACGGAGGCACGGACGCCCGTGACGCGGGGGTGGATGGTGCTGTTCGCCATCGCCTGGCTTGCGATCTGGACCGTGCAGCTTACTCCGGTGCAGCTGCTGCTGCCGACGCAGCTGGACACTCCGGACGACGCGAACGGATGGATCAGCGGTGTCGTGTCCACCGGAGTCGTGCTCGGCGTCGGGGGTCTGGCCGGTGTGATCGCCGGGCCGCTGGCAGGCGCGATGTCCGACCGCACGCGCTCGCGCTGGGGGCGGCGACGACCGTGGGCGCTGGCGGGCACATGGATCGCCGCCGTGTGTCTGGCCGTCACGGGATTCGCCTCCGGTCCGATCGCCGTCGGGGCGTCATGGACGGGCGTCTCCATCGGCATCGCGGTGGTGTCCGCGGCGCTCACCGCGATGATCGCCGACCAGCTGCCGGAGGCGCAGCGGGGGACCGCGGCCTCACTGGCCAGTTCCGCCCAGGCCGTCGGGATCATCGTGGGAGTCGGGACCGTGGTGGTGCTGGCGCTCACGGTTGATGTGTCGTACCTCGTCCTCGGCGGTTTCATCGCCGTGATGGGAACGATCGCCGCTCTCGTGCTTCCCGACCCGCCGGGACCCGCGGCAGCAACGCGCGGCGCCGACGGCGGGGTACTGCGGTCACTCCGCGACCGGGATTTCGGGTGGATGATCTCGGGCCGGCTCGTCGTGAACATCGGCAACGCCCTCGGCACGACACTGCTGCTGTTCTTCCTGATGTACGGGCTGGATCAGGGCGCGGCCGCCGAGGACAACCTGCTCATCGCCATCGTCGTGTACACCGTGTTCGTCGTGATCGCCTCGTTCGGCTCGGGCTGGTGGTCGGATCGCACCGGGAAACGCCGGATGCCCACAGCAGTCAGTGCCATGATCCAGGCTCTCGCGTCGCTGTTGCTCGCGTTCGTGCCCAGCTGGGAGATGACCCTTGTGGCAGCAGCGCTGCTCGGTATCGGCTACGGGGCGTTCATGACCACCGGCCTCGCTCTGGCCACCGACCTCCTGCCGGACGAGACGGCGCACGCCCGCGACCTCGGTCTGGTGACCGTATCCGCGGCACTCGGGCAGCTGCTCGGGCCCCTCATCGGGGCGGCGCTGGTCGCCGCAGCAGGTGGATTCTGGCTCCTGTTCCTGGGCGGGGCGATCCTGTCGGTCCTCGGCGGGCTGATGACGGCCGGCGCGCGAGAGCCTCACGTGGCGCGCACACCCTGAGCGATGGTCGCGAGTGCCAGATCCAGCAGGGCGTTGAAGACTCGCGGGCGCATCGCGGTGACCAGGTGCGAGGTCTTCGGCACCACGATGAGCTCCGCATGCGGCACGAGTCGCGCGAACAGCTGCTCATTGAGTCGAAGCTGATCGAACTGCCCGTTGATGAACCACGTCGGAATCGCGATGCGGGGCAGCGCCGCGACCAGATCCAGCCGGGCGAGCGATCGCAGGGCCGCGTCCTGCGCGGCGAGGGCGTACCCGCCGGCTCCGAAATCCTCCCGGGTCTCGTCGGGCAGCGTGGCGGCGAGCACCTGACGCGTCAACCAGGCACCCTGATCGGGCAGGGAGTTGAACCCGCCGGCAAGCAGCCGGTAGGTCGCAAGACCCGCGCCGCGGGGGAGCGCCGTGCAGGACGCACCGATGAACGCGGTCACGGGAGGAGTGGTCTCGGCACCGACGTACGCGGTGGTGAGCAGGCCACCCATGGAATGCCCCACCAGCAGCACGGGTCCGCGCTCCGCTGCACGCTGCACGGCCTCGTCGATCGTGCGCCACGCCTCGTCGAAGGTGAACTGCTCGTTCATCCGGGTCCCGTGGCCGGGCAGGTCCACGGCAACAGCGTCCACACCGCGCTCGGAGAGGTGGGCGA
The DNA here is from genome assembly GCF_050990725.1 of Microbacterium gorillae. Taxonomy (GTDB): domain Bacteria; phylum Actinomycetota; class Actinomycetes; order Actinomycetales; family Microbacteriaceae; genus Microbacterium; species Microbacterium gorillae_A. The sequence goes on along the minus strand of NZ_CP158844.1, from coordinate 2,720,134 downwards.
GTTGCGCGCGCCACATCGTAGCCGACGTGCGAATGCCATGAACGAGAATCACCTGCGTCGCCATGCCGCCAGCGTAGTCAGGGAGGCGGACAGCGGTCTTGGAGAACGCCGTCTGGCCGTACATGAAAGACCCAGGTTCTGTATAGCGGTTTCCCAGGCTCTCCGCTAGCGTGTGCATCAGCCCCCACGGACGAGCGTCAGCTGACCCCTCAGCGCGGCACACCCGGCCAACGCCCGCCCACAGCTCGCTGCCACCCCCGCGGCAGCTTCGTCTGGAAGGACGAGTCGGTGCCTCGAACTCGAGTTGCTGGAACCTCCCGCCCCGTCGGCACGCGCCGGCTCACCCGAAGCACGGCAGCACTGGCCATAGCCGGTGTCGTCGCCTCCGTGCTGGCGCTCGTTCCCGCCGTGGATGCCGCGCTCGCGGACGTTGGCGACGGAACCGTCACCGTTCACGTGGTGCAGGAGGTGAACGCCAACGGGCTCGTGGACTCCACGGTCCTGGAGCCGCCGCTCATCGGTGTCGATGTCACCCTCACCGACGCCAGCGGCGCTTCGATCACGGCCCAGACGGACGCGAACGGAAACGCGGTGTTCACTCCGGCGACCTCCGCGCTCGTCGGGGGTCAGTACCGGGTGGATGTCGCCAACCCGCATCCGGGGACGTTCTTCCCGAGCTTCGCGGCGAACGGCACCGGCGCGTCGGCTCCTGTCACACCGGCAGACCTGGCCAGCTCCACGAACAAGAAGCTCTCCACGCCGACTGAGTTCGTCGATGTGCGAGGCGGTGCGCCCGCGTACGTCAACGCGGCGTTCTGGTACCCGCCCTACTACTGCCAGCAGAACGCGGACCTCATCGGCGCGTGTCTGCCCAACAGCACGATCGGGCACCAGACGTCCCCGACCGCACAGAGCCTGTTCACCATGAAGTACAACGCCGCGGGTGGTGCTTCACAGGTGGCTCAGCTTCAGCAGACCGGATCGCTCTACGGCATCGCCTACAACAACGTCACCAAGCGGGTGTTCTCCAGCGCCGTCGCGCACCGCAGCTCCGCCTACGGACCCGGCGGCCCCGGTGCCATCTATGTCACCGACCCGGCGACCGGCGGTGCGACGCAGTGGGCAACCGTTCCGAATGTCGGACCCGACTCCCACGATTTCGCGACCCGGCAGGACTACGGCTTCTACGACCAGGTCGGTAAGAAGTCGCTCGGCGAGCTCGAGATCACGAACGACAACAAGTACCTCTTCGTCACGAACCTTGAGGACAAGAAGGTCTACGTCTACGACGGCATGTCCACGGGCGTGAACAACAGTCCGATCGGTTCGTACGACATCCCGAACCCCTGCGCGGTGCCCGGAGACTGGCAGCCGTTCGGAGAGGGCGTCGGCCTGTTCACCCAGTACGTCGGAGGCGTCTGCTCCGCCCAGTCCACGCAGGATCCCGCCGACATGCGGGCGGTCATCTACGAGTTCGACGCCGCGACGGGCGACTTCGGCGACATCGTCATGAACCAGCCGCTGGACTTCGGCCGCGGCAATGGTTACAACGGCACGGTGTGCACCGGCGAGGCCGTCGCCACCGGAGAGGGAGCCTGGTTCCCCTGGATCGCGGACTTCCCGAACGCGGCGAACCTTGCGACGAACAACGTGAACGGCTGCTACGGCGGCGGCTGGGCGTCGTACCCCCAGCCGATTCTCGCGGACATCATCGAGGAGACCAACGGCGATCTCGTCGTGAGCTTCCGCGACCGCTTCAGCGACCAGACGCCGTACAACTCGGAGAACCCGAACCGTACGGGTGGATGGCAGACCAACACAGAGCCCGCCTCGGGATCCGACATCCTGCGCGGATGCCGGCTCGATGACGGAACCTTCGTGCTCGATCCGAACTTCGACCCTGCGTCGCAGACGCTCGCCGCGGGCAGCATCTGCACCGACAACAACGTCTCAGGCACGAACGGCGGCCAGTCGCGGACGTTCCGTGAGTACTACACCGGTGACTTCCGCACGGGCTTCCACGAGGAGTCCTTCTACTCGGGGCAGGCGCTGTCTCGGGTGGAGACCACGCTGGCATCCGACGCGGTCGACCCGGCAGGGAACGTGTGGACCGCCGGTGTCGGTCTCATCAACCGGGACGGCACCAGCAATGGCAACGGTCTGGCGGTGCAGCCGGCCACCTCATCGTTCCTCAAAGGCTCCGGCCTCGCGGACCTGGAGGTGATGTGCGACCAGGCGCCGATCCAGATCGGAAACCGCATCTGGAAGGACACCGACGGAGACGGCGTGCAGGACGCGGGCGAGCCGCCCGCCGCGGGGGTGACCGTGCACCTCGTGGATGAGACGGGTGCTGTCGTGGGCACCGCCGTCACGGGTGCGAACGGCACCTACCTGTTCGACAACTCGAACGTCACCGGTGGCTTGAAGACAGGCACGCAGTACACCGTGAAGGTCGACAAGCCGGAGGACTACGCCGCCGGCGGTCCGCTGGACGGCTTCGTGCCCACCACGGCGAATCAGGGAGACGACGACCACGACTCCGACGGTGTGGTGCCCTCCGGTGGCACCTATCCGGAGGTGACGCTTACGACCGGTGGGCCGGGCGAGAACGACCCGAGCCTGGACTTCGGCTTCATCCAGCACGCGCCCGAGGTGGACATCGAGAAGTACGACACCGTGGGCGGTCCGGTCGACGGCGATGCGGACACGCCGGAGACGGCGCTCGGATACACCGCGGGGGAGACACGGACGATCCAGTTCGACGTCACCAACACCGGAACCGATCCGCTGCGCGACGTGACCGTCACCGATCGCACCATCACCGGCGGGGACATCGCGGCTCTCGCCTGCACCTTCCCCGGTGCGACGTCCGCGGCGACCGGCACTCTGGTCGACGGCACCTGGACGGTCACCTGGGCCGAGACGACGGGTGCATCGCCGACCGCCACCTGGCAGCCGCAGGTCACCTTCACATGCACGGCGACACTCACGTTGAATGGCGACGCGGAACCGCACGCGGATGCGGCGACGGTCACGGGAACGTCCACGGCCACCGGCGTGACGGTCACCGATCGTGACGACTACCACGCGTTCACGGGCGACGTGCAGCTGGTCAAGTACGACTCGCGCGGCGGTTTCACCCCCACCGAGACCGCCGGAATCCCCGAGAAGCCGCTGGTGGACGGGAGCGAGCGCGACGCGAACAGCGACGGGACGGCCGTGGTGTACACGGCCTCACCGGTCACGGGAAGCACCGGACCCCAGCCCGTCTCCTGGGCGGTCACCAACACCGGAACCACGTGGCTCGGCGACATCACCATCGCCGATGACACCGTGAGCGGTCCGGACCTCACGGACATCTCCTGCGATTTCTCGCCACTGGGCGGACCGGCCACCGGGACCACCTGGACGGGCCCGTGGGAGCCCGGAACCACGTTCTTCTGCACCGGCACACTGACGCTCGATGCCACGGGAGCGAACGCGTCGCATTCCGACACTGCCAGCGTGACAACCACGGTCATCGTGCCGCAGGCGAACCCGGACTACGACCCGAGCGACCCGACCTCGGAGCCGTTCACGGACGAGCCCGCGACGGACGGCAATGGAAACCCGGTGCTCTCCGACGTGCACCCCGCCGACGACGACCCGTTCTTCGCAACCACCACTGTCCCCACCATCACCCTGGAGAAGGGCGACGCCGAGGACGGCGTGATCGTGAACGACGCCGACATCATGTATGACGGCGAGGCGTACGCTCCGGGCGAGACGCGCGACATCGTCATCACCATGTCCAACACCGGCGACGTCCCGCTGTACAACGTGACGGTCAGTGACGAGCGCACCGCGGGCGGCACCACGATCGACGACCTTGCGTGCGTGTTCCCGGGGGAGAACTCCGCCACCGCGGGTGTGCTCACCGGCACCACGTGGAACGTGCCGTGGCTCGCGAGCTTCGCCGGCACCCAGCCGCAGGCGTGGGAGCCGGGAGCGAGCTTCGACTGCACGGCGACCCTCACGCTGTCCGGCGCAGACGAGCCGCACACCGACGTCGCGCAGGTCACGACGAACCTCTCGCCGGTGGGCGTTCCGGGCGACCCGGACAACCCCCCGCCCGCGACGCCCAACGGCCCCAGCGCCGCGGACCCGTACAACGCCTTCACCGGTGACATCCAGGTGATCAAGTACGACGGCAACCAGGCCGATCCCGCCGTGGGTGCAACCGGTGCCTGGACGGCGCCGACGAAGCCGCTGGCCGATGCCGCGCAGGACGCGAACGACGCCACCCACGCTGTGGACTACCCGGCCGGTATCGCGCAGCCGGTGCGCTGGGTGGTCACCAACACCGGTGCCACCTGGCTGGCGGACGTCTCGGTGACGGACACGACGACCACCACGCCCGCCATCGGTGCGTGGACCTGTGACCTCTCGCCTGTGGGCGGTCCTGCCGACTACTCCTTCGCCGCGGCGGGACCCTGGGCGGGCCCGCTCGCTCCCGGAGCCTCGTTCTTCTGCGAGGGCGCGCTCACCCTCACGGCGAATGACAGCCACGCCGATCAGGTCGACGTGGTCGGCACGGTCGTCACCCCGCTGTTCGGTGAGGACGGTCAGCCGGTCATCGGCGACGACGGCGTTCCGGAATACGCCACGGGAGACAACGGCAACGTGCTGGTGTCGGATGTGACGGTCGATGACGACGACCCGTTCCACGCCGTGGCGCCCACGGTCGAGGTGGTGAAGGGCGATGGCGCAGACGGTGCCATCGAGCACGACGCCGACAGCATGCTGGACGGTCAGGGCTACTCCGCCGACGGTGAGACTCGCACGATCGTCTCGATCGCGACCAACCCCTCGACGCGGGAGCTGCACGATGTCGTCATCACCGATGTCACGACCACCGGCGATGCACCACTGGGGCTCGTCTGCGAGTTCCCGGACGGGTCCTCGGCCGACGGTGTGTACGACGCGGCGTCGAAGACGTGGATGGTGCGCTGGGATGCGACGTTCGCGCCGGGCACGGCGACCTGGTCGCCGGCCGACGAGATCACCTGCACCTCGACACTGACGCTGGACGGTGCGTCCGCGCCGCACCGCAATGCCGTCACGGTCACGGCCGTGACCCCCGGCGGCACGACGGTGACCGACGAGAACCCCTACAACGCCTTCTCCGGCGATGTTCAGGTCATCAAGTACGACGGCACGAAGGCCGATCCGTCGGTCGGCGGGGTCGGTTCCTGGACGGTGCCCGCCAAGCCGCTCGCGGATTCCGCGCAGGATGCGAACGCGGCGGCCACGGCGGTGGACTATCCCGTCGGAGTCGCGCAGCCGGTGCGGTGGGTGGTGACCAACACAGGTGCCACCTGGCTCACGGACGTGCTGGTGGCCGATGACACGCTCGACGGGCCCGCCGTCGGGGCCTGGACCTGCGATCTGTCACCGGTGAACGGCCCCGCGGACTACTCCTTCGCGGACTCGGGCGCGTGGACCGGCCCGTTGGCACCTGGCGCATCGTTCTTCTGTGAGGGTCCGCTGACGCTCGCCGCCAACGAGACGCACGGCGACAACGTGGACGTGAGTGGAACGGTCGTGCCTCCGCTGCTCGGTCCTGACGGTGGCCCGATCATCGGCGACGACGGTCAGCCGGCGTACCAGACGGATGAAGGCAGCCAGCCGGTGCCCAGTGACCTCACCGTCACGGACGAGGACCCGTTCCACGCGACCACGACGCAGATCACGGTGGTCAAGGGCGACGGTGCCGATGGCGTGATCGAGAACGACGCCGACACGATGCACGAGGGCCAGGCGTATGCCGCCGACGCTGAGACGCGAGAGATCGTGTCGATCGCCACCAACCCCTCGCCCAACGCACTTCACGATGTGGTGCTGACGGATGTCACGACCACAGGCGATGCGCCGCTGGCGCTCGCGTGCGAGTTCCCCGACGGCTCGTCGGCCGACGGCGTGTACGACGCGGCGTCGAAGACGTGGACGGTGCGCTGGGAGGCGACCTTCGCTCCGGGAACCACGACGTGGGCCCCGCAGGACGTCATCACATGCACGTCGACGCTGACGCTCGACGGCACGTCCGCACCGCACCGCGATGAGGTCACCGTCTCCGCTGTCACCCCGGCAGGTGCGACGGTCACCGCCGACAACCCGTACAACGCCTTCTCGGGGGATGTGCAGGTCATCAAGTACGACGGAAACCGCGCCGACCCGGCGGTCGGTTCGACCGGATCGTGGACCGTTCCCGGCAAGCCGCTGACGGACGCGTCTCAGGACGCCAACGCCGCACTGGACGCCGTCGACTACCCGACGGGCGCGGCACAGCCCGTCCGCTGGGTGGTCACGAACACCGGCGCGACCTGGCTGACCGACGTGAACGTCGTGGACACCACGCTGAACGGCCCGGCCGTCGGTTCCTGGACCTGTGATCTCTCGCCTGTCGGCGGCCCCGCCGACTACTCGTTCGCCAATTCCGGTCCGTGGGTGGGCCCGCTGGCGCCGGGTGCATCGTTCTTCTGCGAGGGTCCGCTGACCCTCGCAGCGAACGAGACGCACGGTGACGAGGTCGGCGTCGTCGGCACGGTCGTGCCGCCCGTGCTCGGCGAGGACGGCACCCCCGTCGTCGATGAGGACGGACTCCCGGTCTACGAGACCGATGAGGGCGGCGCTCCGGTGCGGAGCGACCTCACCGTGGATGACGACGACCAGTTCCACGCCACGACGACCGAGATCACGGTGGTCAAGGGTGACGGCGCGGACGGAGAGATCATCCACGACGCCGACACCATGCACGACGGCGAGGCCTACGCGCCCGCCGGGGAGACGCGGGAGATCGTGTCGGTGGCGGTCAACCCGTCGCAGAACGCACTCCACGACGTGGTGCTGACGGACGTGACCACCACGGGTGACGCACCGATCGGCCTGGTGTGTGAGTTCCCCGACGGATCCGCCACCACCGGCACCTACGTCGCGGCCACCAAGACCTGGACCGTGCGGTGGGAGGCGACCTTCGCGCCGGGAACGACCACGTGGAACCCCGGCGACAGCATCACGTGCACGTCGAGTCTGACGCTGAACGGCCAGTCCGCTCCGCACCGTGACGTGGTCCAGGTGTCGGCGGTGACGCCGGCCGGCGCGACCATCACGCAGGACAACCCGTACAACGCCCTCTCCGGTGATGTCCAGGTGATCAAGTACGACGGCAACCACGCCGACCCCGCGGTCGGATCGACGGGTTCGTGGACGGTGCCAGGCAAACCGCTGGCGGACTCGTCGCAGGATGCGAACACCGCGCTCGACGCCGTCGACTACCCCACGGACGCCGCGCAGCCGGTGCGCTGGGTGGTCACGAACACCGGGACGACCTGGCTGACGGACGTGAACGTCGTGGACACCATGCTGAACGGCCCGGCGGTCGGTTCCTGGACCTGTGATCTGTCGCCCGTGGGCGGCCCCTCGGCGTACTCCTTCGCGGACTCCGGTCCGTGGACGGGGCCGCTGGCCCCCGGCGCGTCGTTCTTCTGCGAGGGTCCGCTGACCCTCCCGGCGAACACGACCCACGGCGACGAGGTGTCGGTCACCGGCACCGTGGTGCCGCCGGTGCTCGGCGAGGACGGCACCCCCGTCCTCGGTGAGGACGGGCTCCCGGTCTACGAGACCGACGAGGGCGGCGCTCCCGTCCGCTCGGATCTCACGGTGGACGACGAGGACCAGTTCCACGCCACGACGACCGAGATCACGGTGGTCAAGGGCGACGGCGCGGACGGTGTGGTCGAGAACGACGCCGACACGATGCACGACGGTCAGACCTACGCCTCGGCGGGGGAGACGCGGGAGATTGTGTCGGTGGCGGTCAACCCGTCGCAGAACGCGCTGCACGACGTGGTGCTCACCGACGTGACCACCACGGGCGACGCACCCATCGGCATGGTGTGCGAGTTCCCCGATGGCACGTCCGCCGACGGCGACTATGACGCGACGTCGAAGACGTGGACGGTGCGCTGGGAGGCGACGTTCGCGCCGGGAACCACCACGTGGAACCCGGGCGAGGAGATCACCTGCTCGTCGACGCTGACCCTGGACGGCCAGTCCGCTCCGCACCGCGATGTCGTCCAGGTGACGGCGGTCACGCCGGCCGGAGAGACGGTGACGCAGGAGAACCCGTACAACGCCTTCTCCGGCGACATCCAGGTCATCAAGTACGACGGCAACCACGCCGACCCCGCCGTGGGATCGGCAGGATCGTGGACGACGCCGAGCAAGCCGCTCGCGAACGTCGACCAGGACGCGAACACCGCAGGGGGTGCCGTGGACTATCCCGCCGGCGCGGCTCAGCCGGTGCGCTGGGTGGTCACCAACACCGGCGCCACGTGGCTGACGGACGTCAACGTCGTCGACTCGACGCTGAACGGTCCTGCGGTCGGTTCCTGGACCTGTGACCTGTCGCCCGTGGGCGGTCCCGCGGACTACTCGTTCGCGGCGTCCGGCCCGTGGGTCGGCCCGCTGGCTCCCGGCGCCTCGTTCTTCTGTGAGGGTCCGCTGACGCTGGCCGCCAACGAGCGCCACGGCGACGAGGTGTCGGTCACCGGCACCGTGGTGCCGCCGGTCCTGGGCGAGGACGGCAAGCCGGTCATCGGTGACGACGGCCTCCCGGTCTACGAGACCGACGAGGAGGGACAGCCGACCCGCAGCACCGAGGTCGTGACGGACGACGACCAGTTCCACGCCACCACCACGCAGGTGACTGTCGTCAAGGGCGACGGTGCGGATGGTGCGATCGTGAACGACGCCGACACGATGTCCGACGGTGCGGTGTACGCGTCCGAGGGCGAGACGCGTCAGATCGTGTCGATCGCGACGAACCCGTCCCAGAACCCGCTGCACGACGTGGTTCTCACCGACGTCACGACGGCGGGCACCGCACCGCTCGGCATGGCGTGCGTCTTCCCCGATGGCTCGACGGCCGCCGGCGTCTACGACACAGCGTCGAAGACGTGGACGGTGCGCTGGGAGGCGACCTTCGCGCCGGGCACCACCGCCTGGAACCCGGACGAGCAGATCACCTGCACCTCTGAGCTCACGCTGGACGGCGCATCCGACCCGCATCGCGACGTGGTGCAGGTGGCGGCGGTCACGGCTGGCGGGGAGAAGGTCACGGACGACAACCCGTACAACGCCTTCTCCGGTGACATCCAGGTCATCAAGTACGACGGCAGCGGCCCCGATCCCGAGGTGGGTGAGGACGGTGCCTGGATGACCCCGGAAAAGCCGCTCGCGGATGCCGGTCAGGACGCCAACGCGGCGGATCAGGCTGCGACGTTCGAGCTGCTGGATGGCAAGAAGTCCACCGGCGCCAACATCGTGCGCTGGGTGATCACCAACACGGGCAAGACCTGGCTCACCGACCTGACGATCACGGATGTGACCGACTTCGGACCGGCGATCGACCCGAACTCCATCACCTGCGTGTTCCCCGGTGGAACACTCGGGAAGGTCGTCGACGGATCGATCACCTGGTCGTCCGCAGACGGTGCGCTGTTCGCTCCGGGTGCATCCTTCTTCTGCCAGGGAACCCTGGTCATGGGGGAGAAGGACGCACACGCCGATCACGTGGAGGTCACCGGCACGATCGTGGTTCCGGCCGTGGACGAGGACGGCAACCCGACCGGCAAGCCGCAGCTCGGTCCGGACGGCAAGCCCGTTCCCGCGGTGAACCCGGCCACGGGCGAGCCCTGGACGGTGGCAGACGACGACCCGTTCACCGCGGTGACGCCGGGCGGAGTGGTTCCACCCCTGCCCACCACCGGTACAGACACCACCCCCGCTCTCGTGGCCGGTGCGCTGGCGCTGATGCTGCTGATCGGCGGTTGTCTGCTCGTGGTGCGTCGTCGGCGCACGGGCGCGGATAAGCTGCGAGCGTGAGCGCGGGAACGGACCATCCGCACATCGAGGCCGGGAGGGGCAGCACGCCCCTCCCGGCCTCAGCCGTGCCCCGACGCCGTCCGCGTCGCACGACCGCCCTCGTGCTCGGTGCGCTGACGGTCCTGGTGCTCGCTGGATGCACGACGCCGACTGATGCTGCGCCGGTGCCCTCGGCGTCGGCGCAGATGCCCCGAGCGGTGACATCGGCGGAGGCGGACCTGCTCGCCTCGGTCGGGTTCCGACTCGGCCAGCGCCAGGTCGTGGCCATCGCCGGGACCATCGTGGACCAGACCGGAGGCGTGGCCATCAACGGGTGGCTCTCGCCGCAGACGCACCAGGCCTACGCGGCGATCACGACTCCATCCGGAGCCTCGTTCCTCTCACTGTGGACGGCGTCCGAGGTGACGGCACAGGATGTCGCTGAGCCGGCACCACCGCTTCCCATCCCGGCTGCCGGGTGGGAGAGCACCGCGCTCGACGCCTCCGCTTCCTCGCTCGCCGCGGGACAGAAGCTCCTGGCCAGCATCGCCACGGACCGGCCCGACAACGCGCAGCTGGTGGCGCAGGGCGGAGCGCAGTTCCTGCGCGAGGACACCGTCGGCTCGACACCGGTGACAGTGTTCGCGGGCGTGCGCAGCGAGGGAGCCACGCAGTCCAACCTGCGCTACTGGATCACCACCGATGGCACCCTGATACGCCTGGAGATGCGGCTGGACGGCGTCACCTGGAGCACTGTGGACTTCGCCGACGAGACGCGCGACATCTTCGCGGGTCTGTGACCGTGACGCGGACCGGATAGACTCGTCCGGATATGTCACCACGCGCCCTGAAGCCGCTCCAGCCCGCCGCGACGCCGCCGGAGCAGATCCGAAACTTCTGCATCATCGCGCACATCGACCATGGCAAGTCGACCCTCGCCGATCGCATGCTCCAGATCACCGGTTCCGTCTCCGACCGCGACATGCGGGCGCAGTACCTGGACCGCATGGACATCGAGCGCGAGCGCGGGATCACCATCAAGAGCCAGGCCGTGCGCATGCCGTGGTCGCGCGATGGTGAGGCGTTCGCCCTGAACATGATCGACACCCCCGGTCACGTCGACTTTACGTACGAGGTGTCCCGGTCGCTGGCGGCATGCGAGGGCGCGATTCTGCTGGTCGATGCGGCGCAGGGCATCGAGGCCCAGACGCTCGCCAACCTGTACCTGGCGATGGAGAACGACCTCACCATCATCCCGGTGCTCAACAAGATCGACCTGCCCGCGGCCGACCCGGAGAAGTTCGCGGCGGAGCTCGCCAACCTCATCGGGGGCAAGCCGGAGGACGTGCTCCGGGTGTCCGGCAAGACGGGCGTGGGCGTGGAGGAGCTGCTCGATGCGATCGTGCAGCAGATCCCGGCTCCCGTGGGCGACCCGGATGCTCCGGCGCGTGCCATGATCTTCGACTCGGTCTACGACGCCTACCGAGGCGTGGTGACCTATGTCCGCATGGTGGACGGCAAGCTGGAGCCGCGCGAGCGCATCCAGATGATGTCCACGAAGGCCAACCACGAGGCGTTGGAGATCGGCGTCTCCAGCCCCGAACCGGTACCCACGAAGGGGCTCGGCGTGGGTGAGGTGGGCTACCTCATCACCGGTGTGAAGGATGTGCGTCTGTCGAAGGTGGGTGACACCGTCACCAACGCGCGCAAGCCCGCGGAGTCGGCGCTGCCCGGCTACACCGACCCGAAGCCGATGGTCTTCTCCGGCCTGTACCCGATCGACGGATCCGACTATCCGGAGCTGCGGGAAGCGCTCGACAAGCTGAAGCTGTCGGATGCATCGCTGGTCTACGAGCCGGAGACGTCCGTGGCGCTCGGCTTCGGCTTCCGCTGCGGGTTCCTGGGGCTGCTGCACCTGGAGATCATCACGGAGCGTCTCGCACGCGAGTTCGGTCTCGACCTCATCACCACCGCTCCCAGCGTGATCTACGAGGTCACCACCGACAACAACCAGCACGTCACGGTCACCAACCCGAGCGAGTACCCCGACGGTCGCGTGGCCTCCGTCGCCGAGCCCATGGTGAAGGCCGCGATCCTCACGCCGAAGGACTACGTCGGCACCGTGATGGAGCTGTGTCAGTCCCGCCGCGGCACGCTGCTCGGCATGGACTACCTGTCTGAAGACCGCGTCGAGCTGCGCTACAACGTGCCCCTCGGCGAGATCGTCTTCGACTTCTTCGATCAGCTGAAGAGTCGCACGCAGGGCTATGCCTCGCTGGATTACGAGCCCGCCGGGCAGCAGGAAGCCGATCTGGTGAAGGTGGACATCCTGCTGCAGGGGGAGAAGGTCGACGCCTTCAGCTCGATCGTGCACCGCGACAAGGCGTACGCCTACGGCACGATGATGACCGAGCGGCTGCGCAAGCTCATCCCGCGCCAGCAGTTCGAGGTGCCGATCCAGGCCGCGATCGGCGCGCGGATCATCGCGCGTGAGAACATCCGCGCCATCCGCAAGGACGTGCTCGCCAAGTGCTACGGCGGTGACATCAGCCGTAAGCGCAAGCTCCTCGAGAAGCAGAAAGAGGGCAAGAAGCGCATGAAGATGGTCGGCCGCGTCGAGGTCCCGCAGGAGGCGTTCATCGCCGCCCTCTCCGGCGACGTCGAAGGCAAGGACAAGTAAGAGTTCGCGAACGCGCGCCCACTTCGGTGGGCGCGCGTTCGGCGTCTCCGGCAGCGGGTCGCGGGCGGGGGCACGCGACCGGCATGGATGCCTCCCACAGCCGAGGTCACGTTAGGCTGTACTTCATGCGGCGCGGAACGTTCAGGGACGAGACGGTGGACTATGCCGCCGTCGGAGCGACGCAGGCACCGGATCTGATGCAGTATCCGCCGGAGAAGAGCATCCCCGCCGAGGAGTCCTGGCGTCTCGGCAGCGGTGAGGCTCGCTTCCGGTCCGCGTCGGAGGACCTGCTGAGCTGGGTGGCGCAGAAGGCCGCCGGGATGCAGCTGGAGGACATCCGCCCGGCGTCCGGACCGGTCTACCAGGGCGTCAGCTTTGACGATGAGGGACACCCGATCACCCCCAGTCGCACCGAGGCCGAGCAGCGCTACGACGCCGACGGCACGCCGTACGTCGGCGCCGGCATGACCGTGCGCGCCCACGGACGCGTCGGCGGACACAGCGCCGACGGCGAGTACCGCGTGATCTTCGTCGTCGAGGACAAGCGGCGTGTGGGCTTTGGCCTCGGTACCGTCGGCGACTCGGTCGTCAGCGGTGAGGAGTCCTTCATGATCGAGTGGTTCTCGAACGACGAGGTGTGGTTCACCGTGCGTGCCTTCGACAGCCCACGAGCGTTCCTGTATCGCACCATCCCCGGCCTCACCAAGCGCCGTCGCAAGGCGCTGTTCACGCAGTACCTCCGCGCCATCTCGCCGCTGTACGCGACCACCACGTCCTGATGGGCGGACCCCTCCTCGACGGCGACCCCGTGCCGTCGGACGGCTCGCTGCCGCGTGGCACGCGCACGTCGAGCGATATCGACTTCGGGGTGTACCTGCACGTCCCGTTCTGTCGCGTCCGTTGCGGGTACTGCGACTTCAACACCTACACCGCGACCGAGCTGCGCGGGGCGCGGCAGGACGCGTATGCCGACACCCTGCTGCAGGAGGTGGCACTCTCACGACGTGTGCTGGAGGGTGTCGGGGAGCTGCGCCCGATCAGCACCGTGTTCTTCGGGGGCGGCACGCCCACGCTGCTGCCGGCGGGAGATCTGGCACGCATGCTCGACGGCGTGCGGGAGGCGTTCGGCATCCGAGAGGGCGCGGAGATCACCGTGGAGGCCAATCCCGACACGGTCACCGACGAGATGGTGGCCGAGCTGCGCGCGGCGGGCGTGAACCGCATGTCGATCGGGATGCAGTCCGCGGTTCCGCACGTCCTTGCGGCTCTGGAACGCACGCACGACCCCGCAAACGTGAGCACCGCCGTGGCTGCCGCCCGTCGCGGGGGACTGGACGTGAGCGTCGATCTGATCTACGGCGCACCGGGTGAGTCGCTGGAGGACTGGAGGAGCTCGGTCGAGGCCGCGCTGGCGCTCGAACCGGACCACATCTCCGCGTACGCCCTCATCATCGAGGACGGCACGAAGCTTGCGCGCCAGATCCGCCGCGGGGAGGTGCCTGCGCCGGACGATGACCTGCAGGCGGATATGTACGAGCTGGTCGATGAGCGCCTCGGTGCGGCCGGTTACGACTGGTACGAGATCAGCAATTTCGCGCGCGGCGATGATCACCGCTCCCGTCACAACCTGGCCTACTGGCAGGGCACGGACTGGTGGGGGTACGGGCCCGGGGCGCACAGCCACATCGCCGGCACGCGCTTCTGGAACGTGAAGCACCCCGCGGCCTACGCGCAGCGCCTGGACGCCGGGCTCTCGCCCGCTCACGCCCGGGAGCAGCCTGATGCCGAAGCAGCTCGGCTCGAGCGTGTGCTGTTGCAGTCGCGGATCCGCTCCGGGCTTCCGCTCGCCGAGATCGCGCCGGAGTTCCGCGCGAATGTCGCTGGGCTGATCGCCGATGGACTGATCGAGCCCGCAGCGGCGCTGCGTGAGCAGCGCGTGGTGCTGACGCGCACTGGTCGGCTGCTCGCCGACGCCGTGGTGCGGGCCCTCACCGAGTAGGAGCTAGATCCAGCCCTTGTCGCGCGCGACCCGTGCCGCCTGTGCGCGGTTCTGCGTGCCGGTCTTGCCGATGGCAGAGGACAGGATGTTGCGCACGGTGCCGGCCGACAGGTAGACCTCGGCGGCGATCTGCGCGATCGCGCTGCCGTCGTCGGAAAGGCGGAGCACCTCCTGCTCGCGCTCGCTGAGGGGATTGGCGCCCTCGAACAGGGAAGCCTCGGCCAGTGCCGGGTCGACCACGCGCAGACCGTCGTGAACGCGACGCACCGCGTGCGCGAGCTGAGCGGCGGGCACGTCCTTGGCGAGCAGTCCCGATGCCCCCGCCTCCAGAGCCTCGCGGACGTAGCCGGGGCGGGCGAAGGTCGTCACGATCAACACTCGGGTATTCGGGCTCGCGTCGATGACGAGTCGAGTCGCGGTGATGCCGTCCATGCCGGGCATCTGGATGTCCATCAGACACACATCGGGGCGCAGCTCCCGTGCGCGTTGCGCGGCCTCCGCACCGGTGGCGGCTTCGGCGACCACGGTCAGATCGTCCTCGAGATCCAGCAGCGCGCTCATCGCGCCGCGGACGAGAGCCTGATCGTCGGCCAGGAGGAGGCGGATCGGAGCGTTCACCAGACCACTCCCACGCGTGTGCCGCCGGTCGGTGCGTCCTCGATGGTGAGAGCGGCACCGGCGGCCGTCGCACGCTCCTGCATTCCCCGCACGCCGTTGCCGGCCGCGGCGTGGATCCCGCGTCCGTCATCCTCTACGCGAAGCACGCCGGGTTCGAAGTGGATGCGGACAGTGCCGGCCTGCGCGTGCCGCAGGATGTTCGTGGTCGACTCGCGGAGGATCCAGGCGGCGGGGATCGCCTGCGCGGGCGAGAGGGCGCTGGGCTCTCCGGTCACGGACACACTCACCCCGGCTGACTCCAGCGTCGCCGCGCTCTCGCGAATCTGCTCGTCGAGTCTTGTTCCTCGCAGTCCCGTCGCCGTGGCGCGGACGCCCTGGATGGCATCCGTCGTGAGCGCCACGATCTGTTCGAGTTCCGCGCGAGCGCGTTCCGGGTTGCTCGTGATGAGGCGTTCGGCGAGCTCCGCCTTCAGCTTCACCGCGGTCAGCGTGTGGCCCAACAGGTCGTGCACGTCGCGGGCGATGGCGACGCGCTCATCGGATGCGGCGAGTTCGAGCCGCGCCTTGTCGGAGGCGATGGAGCGTCCGATCAGCCAGCTGGTGACGCTGTTGATCGCGGCCATCAGCAGTACGACGATCAGGATCTGAACGTGCTCCAGAACGCGTCCGCTCAGTGTCGACACCAGCACGGTGATGAGGACGGCGCAGACCGTCGTGACCGGGTGCCACCGCCCCCGCAGCGCATAGGTACCGTACGCCATCAGGTAGGGAACGAAGCTGAGCGCCTGCGTCTCGATCGCGGGCAGCGTGATGAGGGCGCACAGGATCAGCACGCCGAACAGCGCGATCGCCGTGCGCCCCGGTGGCCCCCAGGCCGTGCGCATTCCCGCCATGAATCCCAGGACGTAGACGATAGCGAAGGTGATGGTCGCAACCCACCCCGCCGCGATCCACCCCGGTGCGGCGGGGGAAGAGATGAGTGACAGCACCGGATAGATGAGGAACACCATCCAGACGATCGCCATCAGCCAGCCCCACCGCTCCCACGGAGATGTGTGCGTTTGGGCGCCCGGCTCGGCGTTCGTCATGTGCCCCACCCTACTCAGCGTCACCGACGGCGCCGCGAGCGCAGCACGCCGAACCGCACCAGCAGGACGAACACCGCTGTCCACGCGGCGATGTTCAGCAGCAGCGCCCAGAGCGGATCCTCGCCACCGGCGACCAGCGCCCCCTCGGTGGCGGGCCAGCGCACCAGGGCGACGTAGCCGTACATCGGGGTCCACTTCGCCACGTCCAACATCACGCCCGACAGCGGTACGAACACGTTGCCGAAGAAGCCGAAGAAGGTGATCGAGATCGACGCGAGGGCGGCGGCCGAGTCCGAGTTGAACGCGAGCCCGACGCCGAGGCCGTAGAGCCCGAAGATCAGACCGATGCCCAGTGCCAGTGCCGCCGCGGCCAGCCAGCGCCAGGTGTCCGCCGCCTCGGCGCCGGTGGCGATGCCCGCGATGAAGACCAGCAGCGTGGACAGCGCGGCGAACGAGACCGCGGCCAGCACCTTGGTGAGTGCATAGGTCGACATGGTCATCGGTGTCAGCGCAAGCTGCCGACCCCATCCTTGACCGACCTCCGACGCTGCTAGCGAGCACAGTGAGCTCATGGCCGTGGCGGTGCCATAGGCGCCCATGGACACCATGACGTAGAACGAGACGTTCGCCTGGCCGACGCTCTCGGCGGCGTACGACATGCTGGCGCCGAACAGCAGGTACATCGCCACCGGCATGCCGATGGTGAAGGCGAGCGTGTAGGGGTTGCGAATCTGACGCACGAGCTCGGTGCGAAACAGCGCGGGCGCGACGATGGCGGTCATGACGGTTCCTCCGTGAGCGAGGTGAAGGTGGATTCCAGGGTGGGCGCGGCGATCTCCAGGTCCGTCGCGCCGAGTGCGAGCAGGCGGCCGGCCAGTTCGTCCGACGCCGTGGTGCGCACCGTCAGGCGGTGGGCGTCGACGGTCACATCGGAGACGGCGTCGTCGGCGCGAAGCCGGTCGACAAGCGCGGCGATATCGGTGGCGACGGTTGCCGAGACCGTGCGACCGCCGAGCGACGCCCGCAGCTCGGCGGTGGGCCCATCCGCGACGATCCGGCCTCGATTCATCACCACGGTGCGCCGGGCGAACTGCTCCACCTCCTCGAGATAGTGGGTGGCGAACACGATGGTGCGGCCGGCGTCGGCATCGGCGCGCATGGTGTCCCAGAAGCGGCGGCGCGCCGTGACATCCATGCCAGCAGTCGGCTCGTCCAGCACGAGCACGTCCGGGTCAGGAAGCAGCGCGAGCGCGAACTTGACGCGCTGCTTCTCGCCACCGGACAGCCGGCCGACGCGCCGCTTCGCGAGGCTGAGGAGGTCGGCCCGATCCATCACCTGGCCCGCGCGCGCCGCGACCCCGTGCAGCCCGGCGATGACGTTGACCGTCTCGCGGACCGTGAGGTCGGACAGCAGGCCGCCGGTCTGCAGCACCGCGGACAGCCGGCCGCCGCGGACGGCGGTGCGGGGGCTGGCCCCGAGCACCCGGACATGACCGGCATCGGGCTCGCTGAGACCCAACAGCATGTCGATCGTGGTGGTCTTGCCTGCGCCGTTGGGCCCGAGCAGAGCCGTGACCTCACCGCGCTCGATGCGCAGGTCGATGCCGTCGACGGCGGTCATGAGTTGGGGGCCGCGACCGAAGCGTCGTACTGCTCCGACGACATCGAAAGCTGGCGCTGTTTCGGTCCGTTCTCTGCTGGACCCGGCGGCGGTGTGGAGAGTCATGACTCCAGCCAAGCGCCGCGTGGTGCGCGAGTCAGGAGGGCGATGTCATGAGCTGGAGGTGACGAATGTCATGCGCGATGCTGACCTGCGAGAATGGCCGGATGGATGAGAACCCCGGATCGAGCCTCAGCGCCGAAGTGATCGACGGCACGTTCGACCTGGCCCGCGAGGGCCGCGTGGGTCCGCTCGGCGAGATGCTCGATGCCGGGGTTCCGATCGACACGCGCAACACCCGATCGGACACGCTTCTCATCGTGTCCGCCTACGCGCGCCAGGCCGAGGTCGTGCGCGAGCTGCTGAAGCGCGGGGCCGCGCTGGACATCGAGAACACCATGGGGCAGACCGCGGTGTCGTGCGCGGTGTTCCGCGGTGACGCCGAGATTCTGCGTCTGCTGCTGGATGCGGGAGCGAATCCCGACGTCGGATTCCGCACCGCCGCGCAGATCGCCGAGCAGTTCGGTCAGTCCGAGATGTCGACGATCCTTGCGGAGTACGCCGCGCGCTCCTGAGCGCGGCTCAGCGCATCGCGTCCACCACGGCAGCGCGACGCACCGGCTCGGTGCGCGAGTCGGTGTCGAAGACGCGCGTGAGGCGGTCGGCACGATAGGCCGGCCAGCCTGGATCACCGGTATGCGAGAAGGCCACCCACGCGGCGTGCATCTCGTCGGCCAGTGACTGCGGTGCGTCGGGACCGGCCATGCGCTGCGTCTCCTCGTCGTCGAGCGCGTCGAAGACGAAACCCAGCTCGAGAGCGTGCGCGGCGCGCAGATCCCGCACCGGGCTCTGCCACGCGAACTCGTACACGAACGTGGGAGCGGGCCGGGCAGCGGCCACCCGGAGCATCGGCGCGCGCAGCAGGTATTCCGTGGCAATCTGTCCGAACACCTCGCCGACGGACGCGTTCGGCCACACCCTGCGGCAGGCGGCGACGGCGGCCCCCGGGATTCGCAGGGCGAGGCGGGCGAGGAGAAGCTTGGTGGCCGTGATCGTCTTCAGCGCGGCAGGCGGGAACCAGAGACGGTACTCGTCCGTGTTCGTGCCGATCAGTAGCGGGACGTCCACGTCGACGATCGCGGTTTCCGGTTCACGGGGCATCTCGTCGGACAGCGCGAGGGCGAAGGCCGGCGCGCCGCCGAGCGGGGAAGACCCGGCGGCTTGTGCAACTCGCGCGGCCACGATCGCCTCGGGCTCCAGCTCGGCGAACGCCGCGCTCGTCGGCGCCACGCCGAGGCGCTTCGCGAGGGCGCGCGTGACGCGCCCCGCCTTCTTCGGCTTCTGCGCGGACAGCGGCCCGGACTGGATGATGGCGCCGGCCGCGAGCTGTCGCGTGTCCGGCATCGACAGCAGAGCCGCGACAAGCGCTCCGCCGGCTGACTCACCCATCAGCGTGATGCGCGCGGGGTCCCCGCCGAATGCGGCGATCTCGTCGTGCACCCAGCGCAGTGCAGCGGCGGCGTCTGCGACCCCCAGGTTCAGCGGGGCGTCGTCGTCGAACACGGAGAAGCCCTCCGAGCCGAGCCGGTAGTTGATGGAGACGAAGACGATTCCGTCGCGGGCGAAGGGCGTGCCGTCATAGGTGGACAGCGCGGCGGTGCCGCGTTCCAGGGCACCCCCGTGGATCCAGAGGATCACGGGCGCGGCATCGGCGTCGGTCGGTCGCCAGACGTTCGCGGTCAGGATGTCGTCTCCAGGGATCGCGACGGAACCCAGCAGCTCCGCGGTCGCCCCCTGATAGGGCGCCTGCGGTGCGGTGGGTCCGAAGGCGAGCGCATCGCGCACGCCCTCCCACGCCGGAACAGGCTGGGGGAGGCGGAAGCGGTTCGCACCGAAGGGTGCAGCCGCGTACGGAATGCCCAGATACCGCTCTACGTCGCCCGTGCGGGCGCCACGAACCGCTCCGGCGCTGATGACTCGGGTGACATCGAGGTCGCTCATTCCGCCATGCTAGTTGCACAGGTGCGACACGCGTCAGTCGTGATCCGTCGAGTCGAAGCGCGCACCCAGCCGAAGTCGGTAGAATTGGCACTCAGAGCATTCGAGTGCCAGCAACAGAGGAGGCGACATGGTCACCGAACGCGGCCTGCGCGTCCTCCGAGCCATCGTCGAGGACTACGTCGACACCAACGAGCCCGTCGGCAGCAAGTCCATTGTGGATCGACACCACTTCGGCGTCTCCGCCGCCACGATCCGCAACGACATGGCCCTGTTGGAGGAGGAGGAGCTGATTGCGGCTCCACACACCTCGTCGGGTCGCGTGCCCACCGACAAGGGCTACCGGATGTTCGTCGATCACCTCGCGGAGCTGCGGCCGCTCACTGCCGCCCAGCGAACGGCGATCACCTCTTTCCTCTCCGACCCCGCGGATCTCGACGACCTCCTCGGGCGCACCGTTCGCCTGCTCACGCAGCTCACCGGGCAGGTGGCGCTCGTCCAGTACCCCTCGTTCGCCCGCGCCACGGTGACGCACGTCGAGATCGTGCGCATCGCCGAACGTCGTGTGCTGGTGATCGTCGTGACCGATACCGGACGCGTCTCGCAGCGCGTGGGTGGCATCAGCGAGGACATCGACGAGGCTGACACCGGTGTGCTTCGCGCCCGGCTCAACACCCTCATCACCGGGCACTCCGTCGGCCGCGCCGCCGAGCGGCTCGCGGCAGAGGCTCCGGCGGCCGCCGAACTGCGCTCGGTGTATCACGACGTCGCCGCGCTCGTGGCGGAGGAGCTGGACGAGTTCCGCCAGGATCGCCTGGTCATGGCGGGTGCTGCGACCCTCGCTCGCCGCGAGCAGGACTTCCGGGGCAGCATCCATCCGCTGCTGGAGGCCATCGAGGAGCAGGTCACGCTGCTGCGGCTGATGGGCGAGATGACGGCCGGGGAGAACGGCTTGGCGGCGAGCATCGGACGCGAGAACGCGTCCTTCGGACTTGCGGAGGCAGCCGTGGTCGCCAGCGACTACGACGCCTCCGGATCGAGCGCGCGCGTGGGACTCATGGGCCCCACGCGCATGGACTACTCGAGCAACCTCGCGGCGGTGCGGGCCGTGGCCCGCTACCTCACGCGACTGCTGGACGAAGACGAATCGCGCCGCTGAGGCGCACGGGGACCGTCCCCAAGAAAGGTGACTGTGGCCGACCACTACGAAGTCCTGGGCGTCTCGCGAGAGGCCAGCCCGGAGGAGATCAAGAAGGCGTACCGACGTCTGGCGCGTCAGCTCCACCCCGATGTGAACCCGTCCGCGGACGCGGAGGAGAAGTTCAAGGAGGTCACCCACGCCTACGACGTCCTGAGCGACCCCGAGCAGCGTCGCCGCTACGACATGGGCGGCGATGACGCCTTCGGCGGCGGTGGCTTCGGCGGATTCGGCGACATCTTCGAGACGTTCTTCGGCGCGGCCGCCGGCGGCGGCGGACGCGGCGGACGACCGCGGTCGCGTCGTGAGCGGGGCCAGGACGCCCTGGTGCGCGTGACGCTGGAGCTGGGTGACGTGATCTTCGGTGTGCATCGCGACATCGAGGTGGACACCGCCGTGCTGTGCGAGACCTGCCAGGGCTCCTGCTGCGCCCCCGGCACCTCGCCGCAGACCTGCGACATCTGCCACGGCACCGGCCACGTGCAGCGACAGGTCCGCAGCCTGCTCGGCAACGTCCTCACCACCCAGCCGTGCAACGTGTGCCAGGGCTACGGCACCACCATCCCGAGCCCGTGCGCCACCTGTGCCGGTCAGGGGCGTGTCCGTTCGCGTCGCACGGTGGGACTCGACATTCCTGCGGGCGTGGAGACCGGACTGCGGCTGCAGCTTCCGGGATCCGGCGAGGTCGGTCCCGCCGGTGGCCCCAACGGGGACCTCTACATCGAGGTCACTGTCGCCCCGAACGCGGCGTTCTCCCGTGATGGCGACGATCTGCTCGCCACACTCGAGGTATCGATGACCGATGCGATTCTCGGCACCGAGACGCGCATCGAGTCCCTCGATGGTCCCGTCGACCTGGAGATTCGTCCGGGTCTGCAATCCGGGGACGTCCTCACCATCAAGGAGCGCGGCATCACCCCGCTGCGTGGGAGCCGACGAGGCGACCTCCGTGTCGGCGTCCAGGTGGTCACGCCGACGCGCCTGGACGCGAAGCAGCGTGCCCTCATCGAAGACTTCGCCGCACGCACGAAGGCGCCGACCCCCAAGCTGGCCGAGTTCCAGCAGGGCCTGTTCTCCAAGCTCCGCGATCGCTTCCGGTCCCACTGATGGTTCTACACTTCCTCGTCGAGGATCCGGCCGAGCTCGCGGGCGATGATGTCGTGCTGACCGGTGCCGAGGCGCATCACGCCGCGACCGTGCGGCGGGTGCGGGTCGGTGAGTCGGTCACGATCGGCGACGGTCAGGGGGCCTGGCACACCGGCGAGGTCACCGAGGTCGCGCCGAAACGCGTCGCCGTGCGCGTGACGTCCCGGTCCACGGTGCCCGCCGCGAGTCCGCGCCTCGTGCTCGTGCAGGCTCTCGCGAAGGGCGATCGAGACGAGCGCGCGATCCAGGCGGCCACCGAGCTCGGTGTCGACGAGATCGTGCCGTGGCAGGCCGCGCGCAGCGTGTCACGCTGGGATGCGGCCAAAGCAGCGAAGGGCGTCCAGCGATGGGCGAGCATCGTTCGCGAGGCCGCGAAGCAGGCGCATCGCCCGTGGCTGCCCTCCGTGAGCGATCCGATCAGCACCGCTCAACTCGCCCGTCGCGCCGATGAGGCGCTCATCGTGGTGTTGGAGCCGAGCGCCGACGCCCCTCTGACCGGCGTCGACCTCGCCGGTGCGAGGGAAGTCGTCCTTGTTGTCGGTCCCGAGGGGGGCATCGCACCTGAGGAACTCGCGGCGCTGGGCGATGCCGGCGCGCAGATCGTGAAGCTGGGAGACACGGTGCTTCGTACGTCGACCGCCGGTCCCGCTGCCCTCACCGTGGCCGCCGTCTCCCTGGGCCGCTGGTGAGAGCGGCCGTTAGACTGACCGCATGAGCGAGCCCTCCGTCTTCACCCGCATCCTGAACCGCGAGATCCCCGCTGAGATCGTTGCGGAGACCGATCGCGTGTTCGCCATCCAGGACATCGCTCCGCAGGCGCCCGTGCACCTGCTCGTGATTCCGAAGACGGCGGAGTACCGCGACGTGACCGAGCTCGCCGCCGCCGATCCTGCCCTCCTCGCGGAGCTGGTGGCCGTGGCGAAGAACCTGGCAGATGAGCGCTGCGGCGGGCAGTTCCGCCTCATCTTCAACACCGGCGCGAATGCCGGACAGACCGTCTTCCACGTGCACGCGCACGTGCTCGGGGGAGACCTGGAGGAGAAGAGCCTCGTTGGCTGACGAAAACACCGCGACCGTACGCATCCTGGCGGATGGGGTCGCCATGGTCCGACTTCTCGGACCGCAGGACCGACTGCTGCGCATGATCGAGAAGGAGCACCCCTCCGTCGACGTGCATGTGCGCGGCAACGAGATCACCCTCAGCGGCGAGCCCGCTGCCGTGACCGCGGCGAAGGGGCTGGTCGACGAACTGCTCACGATGACCCGCGATGGACAGGACCTGGCACCCTCGGACGTCGCCACATCGGCGCGCCTGATGAACACCGAGGGCGGACCACGTCCCTCCGAAGTGCTCTCGGAGCCGATCCTCTCCTCGCGCGGACGTGTGATCCGTCCGAAGACACTGGGCCAGCGCGACTACGTCGACGCGATCGACGAGAACACCATCGTGTTCGGCATCGGACCGGCCGGAACCGGAAAGACCTACCTCGCCATGGCGAAGGCCGTGCAGGCGCTGCAGCGCAAGGAGGTCGATCGCATCATCCTCACCCGCCCCGCGGTGGAGGCCGGCGAGCGACTGGGCTTCCTGCCCGGCACTCTCACCGACAAGATCGACCCGTACCTGCGCCCGCTCTACGACGCGCTGAACGAGATGATCGACCCGGAGATCCTTCCGAAGCTCATGGCCACGGGAACGATCGAGGTGGCGCCGCTGGCGTACATGCGTGGCCGCACGCTGAACAACTCCTTCGTCGTGCTCGACGAGGCGCAGAACACCACCCCCGAGCAGATGAAGATGTTCCTGACACGCCTCGGCTTCGGCACGAAGATGGTGGTCACCGGCGACATCACTCAGGTAGACCTCCCCGGTGGCACCAGCGGCCTGCGGGTGGTCACCCGCGTGTTGGCTGACATTGACGACATCCACTTCGCCCGCCTCACTAGCGACGACGTCGTGCGTCACAGCCTGGTGGGCCGGATCGTGGACGCGTACAGCGCCTACGACGAGAAGCGCACCGCCGCGCGTCACGAGCGCGAGCAGGCGGCCGAGTTCGCCAACCGCGCCGAGCGCCGCGGCACCCGGCCGGCGGGCCCCCGAGACCGACTCCCCAAGCGAGGCTGACATGATCGAGATCAACAACGAATCCGGAGTCGAGATCGACGAGACGGTGTTGCTGCGCCTCTCCGAGAACAACCTCGCGCAGTTGCACATCAGCCCGGACGCCGACATCGCCATCGTCCTCGTGGACGAGGGCGCCATGGAGGCCCTGCACGTGCAGTGGATGGACGAACCCGGCCCCACCGACGTGCTGAGCTTCCCGATGGACGAGCTGCGCCCCGGAACGCCGGATCGTCCCACGGACCCCGGGCTGCTCGGCGACATCGTGCTGTGCCCGCAGGTGGCCGAGACGCAGGCCGCGCAGGCGAAGCACTCGCTGATGGACGAGCTCATTCTGCTCACCACGCACGGCACCTTGCACCTGCTGGGCTTCGATCACGCGACGCCCGATGAGGAGCGGGAGATGTTCGGTCTGCAGCGCGAGCTCATCGCCGCATTCCACTCCGCCGAACGACGACACCGATGACCCCCTTCATCCTCCTGGCGCTGGCGGTCGTCCTGGTCGCCGTGGGCGGTCTGATGGCCGCCCTGGACGCCGCGCTGTCTGTGACCAGTCGCTCGGCACTGATCGAATGGAGCCACGAGGGTCGGCGGGGTGACGCGTTGCGGCGCATCGCGGACGACCTGCCCACGCACGCGAACGCCGTGGTGTTCCTGCGTATCCTCACCGAGACCGCGGCCGCGGTGCTCGTGACCGCGGCGTTCATGGTGTTGTTCGACAACATCTGGTGGGCGATCCTGGCGGCCGCAGTGCTGATGACGCTCATCTCGTTCGTGCTCGTGAGCACCTCGCCGCGCAGCGTGGGCCGACAGCACGCCACGGGACTGCTCCGCTCGGCCGCAGGTGTCGTCCGTCTGTCGCGCATCATCCTCGGCCCGCTCTCGCACGCGCTGGTCGCCTTCGGCGATCGCGTGACTCCGGGGGTGACCCGCGGCGCATCCTTCACCTCGGAGGATCAGCTGCTCAGCATGGTCGACGAGGCCGCAAGCCATGACCTCATCGAAGAGGATGATCGCGAACTCATCCACTCGGTCTTCGACTTCACCGACCGCTTCGTCCGCGCCCTCATGATCCCGCGCACGGACCTCGTGACGCTGGAGGACGGCGCCACCGCACGTGAGGCGATGGACCTGTTCCTGGAGACCGGTGTCTCGCGCGTCCCTGTCGTCGACGGCGACGAGGTGCTGGGCGTGCTGTACGTCAAGGACCTCGTGCGCGCCGCGTACGGTCAGGACGGTGCCGACGTCTGGGATGCTTCCGCTCGCCCCCTCGCGCGGCGTGCGGTGTTCGTGCCGGAGTCCATGAAGGCCGAGACCCTGTTGCAGCAGATGAAGCGCGATGCGATTCACGTCTGCATCGTGGTGGACGAATACGGCGGCGTCGCAGGCCTGGTCACGCTGGAGGATCTCATCGAGGACCTCGTGGGCGATATCTCCGACGAGTACGACAAGGAGTGGAGCGAGGTCACGGATCTCGGCGATGGCCGATATCGCGTCAGCGGTCGCTCGCTTCTCGAGGAAGTCGGCGAGCTGTTCGACCTCGAGATCGAGGACGACGAGGTCGACTCCATCGGCGGGCTGCTCGCGAAGGAGCTCGGTCGCGTCCCGGAATCCGGTGCTTCGGCCACCGTGCAGGGCGTGACGATCACCGCCGAGCACGGCCGCGGTGGTCCCCGAGACCTTGCCACCTTCATCGTCGAACGCGCAGAAGAACCAGCAATCGAGGCGGAGCCGCGCACGCGCGACACCCCCGTGATCAGGAAGGCCGAGTGATGCGCAGCGGTTTCGTCACGTTCGTCGGACGTCCCAATGTCGGAAAGTCGACTCTCACCAACGCTCTCGTGGGGGAGAAGGTCGCCATCACCAGCGCCAAGCCGCAGACCACGCGTCGGGCCATCCGGGGTATCGTCAACCGCCCCGTCGGCCAGCTCGTGATCGTGGACACCCCCGGCATCCACAAGCCGCGGACCCTGCTCGGTCAGCGTCTCAACGACCTCGTGGAGCAGGTGCTGGGCGATGTCGACGTGATCGCCCTCTGCGTGCCGGCGGGGGAGAAGGTGGGCCCCGGTGATCGTCGTATCGCGGCGTCGCTGGACGGCTACGGGCGGGCGAAGAAGGTCGCGATCGTCACGAAGACCGATGACGCGTCCAAGGACGAGATCATGGAGCGGCTGATGGAGGTGGACTCGCTGCGTGAGGACTGGGCGGCCGTCATCCCGCTGTCGGCCGTGAGCGGCGACCAGCTCGACGTGCTGGCCGACGAGCTCCTCCAGCTCATGCCGGAGGGTCCCGCGCTCTATCCCGAGGGGATGACCACCGACGAGGCGATCGAGGATCGAATCGCCGAGATCATCCGTGAGTCGGCACTCGAAGGCGTGCGTGACGAGCTGCCGCACTCCATCGCGGTGACGATCGAGGACATCTCCGAGCGGGAGGACTCCGATCTGACCGACGTGTTCGCCAACATCGTCGTGGAGCGCGACAGTCAGAAGGCGATCATCATCGGTCGCAAGGGCTCGCGGCTGAAAGACGTGGGTGCCCGCGCCCGCGCACAGATTGAGCCGCTGCTCGGAACGCGGGTCTTCCTGTCGCTGCACGTGCGCGTCGCCAAGGAATGGCAGCGAGACCCGAAGCAGCTCGGTCGCCTCGGCTTCTGAGCCCTCGCTCGCAGTTGTGATCACAACGAGAAAATTTGATCGTGGAAAATGTTGGTGAGCCGACACTGCGTCGGATAGTGTGAGATCACTCCACACCGGAGGGCATCTGCCGCTTCGCTGTGGGGCGACGAGACGCATATTGCGTGGGGACGCTGGGGGTGTCTCGTCACGCCGGGGCGGAGGATGATCTTCCAAAGCCCCGGCTTCAACTTTTTCCGGGGCACTTCGCCCACCGCAGATCTCACGCCGCGTCCCGATCCGCGAGTGTGGATCCCGTGTGCCTGGACCCGGGGCTCTGGATCCCGCGTTCTCCGATCCGCGTGTGGATCCGCGAGTCTGGATCCCGCGAGACTTCCGTGTGTGGGTGAGAAACACCGCAACGCGCCGATTGTCGCCCACAGAGGGAAGTGTCGCGGAGAAAAGAGTGCGTGTTAGCATGGCTCCATGCGCATGGGTGTGCTCCTTCTTAGCCGCCGCGACGAGACCTTGATCTAGGGCCTTCCTCGTCGCGGAGTCTGGCGTTGGCCCGCACATCTGCAAGAGAGAAGCGAAGCCATGAAGAACACCCAGCAGCCGTCGTCCATGCCGATCCACAAGTACCGTCCGTATAGCGAGATCATCAACGTCGATCTGCCCGACCGCACCTGGCCGGCGAAGCAGATCACGGAGGCACCGCGCTGGTGCGCGGTCGACCTGCGTGACGGCAACCAGGCACTGATCGACCCGATGAGTCCCGAGCGCAAGAAGGTCATGTTCCTGCTGCTCGTCGAGATGGGCTACAAGGAGATCGAGGTCGGCTTCCCGTCGGCCAGCCAGACCGACTTCGACTTCGTCCGCGAGCTGATCGAGGAGAACCTCATCCCGGACGACGTCATCATCCAGGTGCTGACCCAGTCGCGTGAGCACCTGATCTCCCGCACGTTCGAGGCGATCGCCGGGGCGAAGCAGGCCATCGTCCACCTCTACAACTCGACCAGCATCCTGCAGCGCGACGTCGTGTTCCGCAAGGACAAGCAGGGCATCATCGACATCGCCCTCGAAGGTGCACGCCTGTGCCGCGAGTACGAGAAGCGCATCCCCGAGACCGCGGTGTACTACGAGTACTCGCCCGAGAGCTACACCGGCACGGAGCTGGAGTTCGCGGTCGACATCTGCAACCAGGTCATCGAGATCTTCGAGCCGACCCCCGAGCGCAAGGTGATCATCAACCTGCCCGCCACGGTCGAGATGGCAACTCCCAATGTCTACGCCGACTCCATCGAGTGGATGGGCCGACACATCAACCACCGCGAGAACGTCATCATCTCGCTGCACCCGCACAACGACCGCGGCACCGCCGTCGCCGCAGCGGAGCTGGGCTACATGGCTGGCGCCGACCGTATCGAGGGCTGCCTGTTCGGTAACGGTGAGCGCACCGGCAACGTCGACCTGGTGACGCTGGGCGTCAACATGTTCACGCAGGGCATCGACCCGCAGATCGACTTCAGCGACATCGACCGCATCAAGCGCACCGTGGAGTACTGCAACCAGCTGCCCGTGCCCGAGCGCAGCCCGTGGGGTGGCGACCTGGTCTTCACCGCGTTCAGCGGATCTCATCAGGACGCCATCAAGAAGGGCTTCGAAGCGATGGCCGCCACGGCGGCCGAGCGCGGCGTGTCGGTGGATGAGCTGGAGTGGGCCGTTCCCTACCTGCCGGTGGACCCGAAGGACCTCGGGCGCTCCTACGAGGCGGTCATCCGCGTCAACTCGCAGTCCGGCAAGGGCGGTGTGGCCTACCTGCTGAAGACCGACCACGCACTGGACCTGCCGCGCAAGCTGCAGATCGAGTTCTCCGGTGTGGTGCAGCAGAAGACCGACGAAGAGGGCGGCGAGCTCACCAGCAACCAGATCTGGGAGATCTTCTCCGACGAGTACCTGCCTGCCGACGACGCCGAGCAGAAGTGGGGACGTTTCGAGCTGCTCGCCACCCGCACCGCCAGCGACATGACCGGTGATGTCATCCTCGACGTCACGATGCGTGACGGCGACGAGAAGATCGAGGCCCACGGCGTCGGCAACGGCCCGGTTGCGGCGTTCCTCACGGTGGCCAACGAGGCCGGCTTCGACATCACGCTGTACGACTACGTCGAACACGCGATGAGCGCGGGCGGCGACGCTCAGGCAGCGGCTTATGTCGAACTCTCCGTCAACGGCGACCGTCTGTGGGGTGTGGGCATCGACGGCGACATCTCGACGGCATCGCTGAAGGCGATCGTCTCCGCCGTGAACCGCTCGATCCGCACGCGCGAGCTGTCGGCAGCACTGGTCTGACATTCGAGACGAAACGGGCCCTGGCGATCGCCGGGGCCCGTTCTCGTGTGCGTCAGTCGTCGGTCGGCTTCACGATGCGGATGACGCCCGTCTCGGCGGCGACCTTGCGGCGGTGGAGCATCCGCTGCTCGGGAAGCGACAGGTCGAAGATGACGGCGAGCAGCCGCACGCCGGCGGTCACCACGATGCCGAGGATCGCCGCGGGAGCGAACGCCATGCCGAAGGCGTTGGCGACCACGATCGCGACACATCCGACGCCGGCCGCGACCGCGTAGAGCGACCCCACGTGCATCACGGCCACCGGGAGTCCCATGATCACGTCGCGCAGCACCGATCCGCCGACCGCGGCGCAGACGCCGACGAAGATCGCGGGGACGACCGGGAGGCCCATCCCCAGCGCCTTGGTGGTTCCGAAGGCACCGAACATGCCGATCGCGAAGGCATCGAGGACCACGATGATGGCATTCGCCCGGTGCAGGAGGCCGGCCAGCAGCATGCCGACGAGGGACGCACCGCTGGCGGCGATCAGATACCAGTTGCTCTGCAGGGTGGCCGGCGGTACTCCCAGCATGAGGTCGCGGATGAGACCGCCGCCCATGCCCACCAGCACGCCGATCAGTGCGACGCCCAGCAGGTCCAGGCGACGTTGACCTTGGAAGCCGGCGGCGAACATCGCCCCCTGCAGGCCGCCCAGACCGACGGCGGTGAGGTCCGCCCACAGCGGGATCATGAACGCATCCGGTGTCACTCCTCCATTCTCGCCTTCTGCGGGCACGCGTGCGGCCCTGCGTCCGACCGTGTCCGGCAGGCGGGGATAGGTTGGGCGCATGCCGATGCGCCACACGAGACTCTCCGACACCAGCACCGAGATCACCACGGGACTCGAACGGATCCGCACCGAGCTGGCGTTGCCGGAGGGATTCCCGGACGCTGTCGAGCAGGAGGCGGCTGCTTCCGTCGCGTCGGTCGCCCTGCCGGACGCCGACCTCACCGACATCGAGTTCGTGACCATCGACCCGGAGGGATCGCGCGATCTCGATCAGGCGCTGCACATCGCATCGGACGGCGGCGGGCACGTCGTCCATTACGCGATCGCTGATCTCCCCGCGGTCGTACCGGCCGGAGGCGCCGTCGACATCGAGTCCCATCTGCGCGGGCAGACGCTCTACGCACCCGACGGCTCCGTGCCGCTGCACCCGCGCATCATCAGCGAGGACGGCGCGAGTCTGCGGGAAGGGCGCGTGCGCTCCGCGTACGTCTGGCGGATGCAGCTCGACTCCGACGGAAACACCACGCACACCACGCTGCGGCGGGCGCGCGTGCGCAGCCGGTCCCAGCTGTCGTATCGCGAAGCGCAAGAGCGGATCGCGGCCGGCGACGGACTGCTCGCACCACTGCGAACCGTGGGGGAGCGACGCCTGCAGCTGGAGACGGCGCGCGGCGGGGCATCGCTGGACATGCCGGAGGAGGAGATCGTCCACGCGCACGGCTTCTGGCGCATCGAGCGGCGCGACCTCCTGCCGGTGGAGCAGTGGAACGCCCAGATCTCGCTGATGACCGGCATGGAGGCCGCGAACATCCAGCTCGCGGCCGGTGCCGGCATCATCCGAACGATGCCGCGTCCGGCGGAGTCGGATGTCGACCTCTTCCGCGCCCAGGTGGCGGCTCTCGGGCTGGTGTGGGCCGCGAACCAGACCTACGGCGAGTTCTTGCGCGGACTGGATCGTGAGCGGCCCACGACGCTCGCGGTGTTGAGCGCGGCCCGGCGACTCTTCCGCGGCGCGGGATACCGGGTGATCGACGGACCGCTATCCGAAGCAGACGCCGTGCACGCGGCGATCGGCGCGCCCTACGCGCACGCGACCGCACCCCTGCGTCGCCTGGTGGATCGCTACGTCCTCGCGCACTGCGAGGCACAGGCGAACGGGACTCCGGTCCCCGTCTGGGCCACGGCAGGGCTCGCCGAGCTCCCCGGCATCATGCAGCGCACCGGCCAGCTCGCGGGACGACTCGAGCGCGAGTCCCTCGACGTGGTCACGGACGCGATTCTCGCCCCGCTGGTGGGACATCGTTTCGACGCGATCGTGATCGAACAGCGCGGTGAGAAGCCGGCGCGGATCGAACTGGTGGCCCCGCCGCTGGAGACGGACGCCCGCGTCACCGCGCCGGCCGGTGCGCGCATTCGTGTGAAGCTGGACAGCTTCGACACGGAGAAGGGGCTGCCCACGTTCGTCGCGGCGGACGACTGACCCGTGTCTGCGGCCTCACTGTCGGAGGTGCGACCGATAATGGACTGTGCCCACCTATCGAGATGAAGCCGTCGTGCTGCGCACCCACAAGCTGGGTGAGGCGGACCGCATCGTCACGATGCTGAGCCGCCGTCACGGCAAGATCCGCGCGGTGGCCAAAGGCGTTCGGCGCACGTCGTCGCGGTTCGGTGCGCGTCTGGAGCCGTTCATGGTGGCCGACGTGCAGCTCTACGTCGGGCGCTCGCTCGACACCGTGCAGCAGGCGGAGTCCCTCGGATCCTATGGCGCAGAGATCGCTGTGCACTACGACCGCTACACTGCCGCGCACGCCATGGTGGAGGCCGCTGACCGATTGGGGGATGCCGAAGCCACCGCACAACAGTACGTGCTGCTTGTCGGCGGGCTCCGCGCCCTGTCGCGTGGCGAACACGCCCCGCGATCGATCCTGGACTCCTACCTGCTGCGCGCGATGTCCCTGTCAGGATGGGCACCGGGACTCGACGACTGTGCCCGCTGTGGCGATCCGGGCCCGCACCAGATGTTCATGGCGCAGGCCGGCGGCATGGTGTGCCGATCCTGCGCGCCGGCCGGAGCCGCGCGTGTGGAGCCTGCCACCATCGACCTGCTGCGCGCCCTCATCCGCGGCGACTGGGAGCAGATCGATGCGGCCTCCCACCGCGAGCACGCCGCTGCCGCTGGGCTCGTGGCCGCCTACACCCAATGGCATCTGGAGCGTGGAATCCGCTCCCTGGCACACGTGGAGACTCCGTGACCCCGAAGCCCTACACGCATCGCGACGCCGTCGCGTATCGTCCGGTCGACTGGACGGGTGAATACCCGCCCGCGTATGCCAAGGGCAGTGTTCCCCAGCACGTCGCGGTCGTGATGGACGGCAACGGCCGATGGGCGAATCGTCGCGGGCTGTCTCGGATCGAGGGGCATAAAGCGGGGGAAGCCGCGCTGCTGGATGTGGTCGCGGGTGCGCTGCAAGCCGGTGTGAAGCACCTGTCGGTCTATGCGTTCTCCACCGAGAACTGGGCGCGCTCGCCCGAAGAGGTCCGCTTCCTGATGGGCTTCAACCGTGATGTGCTGCACCGTCGGCGCGACCAGCTCAACGAGTGGGGAGTTCGCGTGCGCTGGGCGGGACGTCGGCCGCGACTCTGGCGCTCGGTGATCTCCGAGCTCGAGTACGCCCAGGAACTCACCAAGCACAACTCGGCGCTCACCCTGACGATGTGCGTGAACTACGGCGGCCGGGTCGAGATCGCCGACGCGGTGCGCTCGATCGCCGATGACGTGTCCGCCGGGCGGCTGCGACCCTCCGCCGTGACGGAGAAGCTGATCGCGAAGCGGTTGTATCAGCCGGACATGCCCGATGTCGACCTGTTCGTTCGCTCTTCGGGCGAGCAGCGCACGTCGAACTTCCTGCTGTGGCAGTCCGCGTACGCGGAGATGGTGTTCCTCGATACGCTGTGGCCCGACTTCACCCGCCGCGACCTGTGGCGCGCGATCGACATCTATACCGGTCGTGACCGCCGCTTCGGCGGTGCCGTCGACGCCCCGGACGCCTCCGCCTGACGGGGGAGAGGGCTCAGGGGAAGACGAGCTCGGCGTCGGTGTAGAGGTACAGTCGCTGCAGCGACGTGCCGAAGGGCTTGAGCGCGAGGCAGGACTCGTCCGTGGTGCAGCGCGACACCGGGTCATCCTCGGAGTAGATCCGGAATGCGTCGATCTTCAGCCGGAGGTCCTGACCCTCGACGTTGGCGTCCAGATCGCGACCCGGGTACCCCACCGCGTAGCGGACCGCGTTGGCGTCGTAGCCCATGCCGATCCACGCGGCGCGCACGAGAGATCCGACAGCACCGTGATCGGAGTGATCCGGGCGACGCGGGTCGTCGCCCACGTGCATCGTCGCCTCCGTGGGCACGAGCGTGATCAGCTGGCTCGGCTGGAAGGCGGCGATGATCTCCTGCACGCTTGCCAGCAGCTGATCGCGTGTGACGACCGCGCCCGTGTCCACCTGGGTCATCTCGGAGATCGTCCCCGCGTTCATGGACGCCAGTGACGCGCGCCCGGTGGCGTCGAAGCCCGACCCGTTGAGGTTGCCGTCCGGGAGGCGGAGGAGCGTGATGGTGAGGCGCGCATCGTCGGCGGGGGCGATGACCGTGGCGTGCATCCCTGTGAGGAGCGTGACCTCGCGCGTGGTCCACTCGACCCCCGACACCCCGCGCATCGCGTCGTACGCGTTGCGGAGTCCGCGCTCGCGACCCTCGACGTAACCCATGCCCTTGCCGGCGTCCCCGGCGGTGAGGAAGACGGTGTGCACGCACTCGCCGGAACGGAGAGCCGTGATGAGCTGAGGGTTGGCGAACAGCAGGTCGTCGTCGTAGTGCGCCATGATCGACACGGTCGTGGGAGCGCCATCCGGGCAGGGAGCGGCGAGGGGCGACACTGGCTGCGGTGCCTCGGTCGGCGTCACCTCGACCGTGGGTGTCGGAGTGCTCGTGGGGGCGGCGGGGGAAAGCGGCGGGATCACGGGCGCACTCGCCGGGGTCGCACATCCGCCGAGGACGAGGGCTGCGACGATGGCCGCTGTGCCGAAACCCGCTCGTATCGCTCCACGAATTCGTCCTCTTCCTGACGCGCCGGTCCTCACGGTCCGATCTCCCCCTGATAGCACTCTCAGCATCCTCGCACAGCCAATCGAAAGGATTGTGTGCGAGTGGCTGTGTGTCTACCCTACGGCGGCGCCGACGCGCCGAGGGCTGCGACGGCTGACCAGGATGCCCGCGACGATGATCGCGCACCCGACCGGTTCGTTCCACGTGATCGCCTCGCCACGGACCAGCGCGCCCAGGGCGACCCCGACCACGGGCGACAGGTAGGTCACCGTCGAGGCGTTCGTGGCACCCCAGGCCGTCACGACGTTTGTGTTCCATACATACGCCAGCCCCGTGCCCAGCGCCCCGAGCGCGAGCATGCTCAGGACGACAGGCAACGTCAGGGTGACGGGGGTGAGGGCGGTGAACGGCGCAATGAGGATCATCACAACGGCAGCGATACCCACCTGCATCGTCGCCACGGGCACAGCGGGCAATCCCAGCGGTGTGACGAAACGGCGGAGGTACACGAAGGCGATGCCGTAGCAGAGGGTGGCACCCAGGCATGCGGCCTGCGCGAGCACGGCGTTCTCACCCGAGAAGCCGTGCCAGGGGCCGAGGACGAAGATGACACCGGCGAAGCCGAGCAGCAGACCGATCAGTCGAGGAGCGGTCAGCCGCTCCTCTCGCAGCGCGACCAGGGCCACGAGCATCGTCATCAGGGGCGTTGTGGCGTTGTAGATGCTCGCCAGCCCCGAGTCGACGAACTGACCCGCCCAGGCGTAGAGCAGGAACGGGATGACGCACAGCAGCATCGCGACAACGCTCAGGTGAGCCCAGGTGCGCGGTTCGCGCGGGAATCGCGCCCGGGTGAGCGCACAGACGGCGAGCAGCACGATCGCGCCGATGCCGACGCGCCCCAGCACCACCTGCACCGGGCTCAGGCCGCGCACCGCCTCGGCGATGAAGAGGAAGCTGGAGCCCCAGATCAACGCGGTCGCGATGAACTGGGCCAGGATTCCGATGCCGCGTCGATTCATAGCCCCAGTCTGTCGGCGCCCCGCGCGGAATGCTGGCGGGAATCCGACATCGCACGATGGAATCCTGCCGAAGCGTGCCGGTCAGAGCTCGGCGATGAAACAAGCAGTCTCCCGCGGGTGTTCGAATCGGTGTCTGAACGTCCTTCGTCCCGCATCCTGGATGGCGCGTCGGCTCGCTTCGCGATTGCGGACGATCGCGCCGGCCAGACGACGGACGCCTACCGCGGGAGGTTTGCTTCAATGACCTCGACGATGCTGGGGTCATCCGGACGCGTCTGGGGACGGAAGCGGTGGATGTTGCCCGCGGGCGTGAGGACGAACTTCTCGAAGTTCCAGAGCACCGGACCACGCTTGCCCTCTTCGTCCTTGGCCTTCTTCAGCGCCTTGTACAGCGGTGCGGCGCCGGGGCCGTTGACCTTGACCTTGTCCTCGATCGGGAAGCTGATTCCCCACGTGACCGAGCAGTACTCCAGGATCTCCTCCATGCTGCCCGGCTCCTGGCCCAGGAACTGGTTGCACGGGAAGCCGAGAACGGTGAACCCGCGGTCGGCGTAGTCGCGCTGCAGCTGCTCGAGCTGCTCGTACTGGGGAGTCAGCCCGCACTTGGAGGCGACGTTGACGATCATCACGACGTCATCGGCGAACTCGGAGAGAGTGTGCTCGCTGCCGTCGGCAGCGAGGAACGGGATCGCGCGCAGATCTGTGGCGGTTTCGGTCATTCTCTGAGCCTACGACCGTCCGGGGGACCGGCGGCGCTCCTGGCCCGCGACTCTGGAAGAATAGGGGAGTGAACACGATGCTGGCAGAACAGAACACGGCGGATTCCGCCGCCGCGCCGGCCTTGCGCATCGGACCGATCGAGCTGGATGCTCCGGTGGTCCTCGCACCCATGGCCGGCATCACCAACACGGCGTTCCGGCGCCTGTGCCGCGAGTACGGTGCCGGTCTATACGTGAGCGAGATGATCACCTCGCGCGCACTCGTGGAGCGCAATGCCGTGACGATGCGCCTCATCACGCACCATGAGTCCGAGACCCCGCGATCGATTCAGCTCTACGGTGTCGACCCGAAGACCGTGGCCGAGGCCGTGCGCATCATTGTCGCCGAGGATCGTGCAGACCACATCGACCTGAACTTCGGCTGCCCGGTGCCGAAGGTCACCCGCAAGGGCGGCGGTTCCGCGCTCCCATGGAAGCACTCGCTGTTCAACGAGATCGTCACGCAGGCCGTGCGCGCCGCCGAGCACCTCCCGCTCACCGTGAAGATGCGCAAGGGCATCGACGACGACCACCTCACCTACCTCGATGCGGGACGCATGGCTGAGGACGCGGGTGTGGCCGCGATGGCACTGCACGGCCGCACCGCGAGCCAGATGTACTCTGGTCATGCCGACTGGTCGGCGATCGCGAAGCTCAAGGAGACCGTCACGTCCGTGCCAGTGCTCGGCAACGGCGATATCTGGTCTGCCGAGGATGCCCGACGCATGATGGCGGAGACCGGCTGCGATGGCGTCGTGGTGGGTCGCGGCTGCCTCGGGCGACCCTGGCTGTTCGGTGAGCTCGCGGAGGAACTGGGACACATTCCGAGCCCCAAGGTTGACGCCACCCTGGGCTTCGTCGCGAGCGCCTTCAAGCGCCACGCCGAGCTGCTGGTGGAGTTCTTCGAGGACGAAGGTCGCGGCTGCCGCGACATCCGCAAGCACGTCGCCTGGTACTTCAAGGGATACCCCGTGGGCGGCGACACCCGCGCGGCGCTGGCGACCGCGTCGAGCCTGCAGGAGATCGATGATCTGCTCGGTACGCTCGACCTCGAAGCGCCCTACCCGGGCGCGGGTGCCGAAGGACAGCGTGGACGTGCAGGCACGCCGAAGCGCACCGTCCTTCCCGACGGGTGGCTGGAGTCGCACGACATTGCGGCCGACCACCGGAGCAACCTGACCGAGGGAGAAGCGGACACCAGTGGCGGTTGAGCAGAGGTCGAGCGCCGGCCGGCGCATCTCCGAGGGGTATGTCTCCGCCGACGTCGAGCGATTCCACGGAGAGACCCACCGATCCGAACGCGACGACTTCGCACGCGATCGTGCTCGGGTGCTGCACTCGGCTGCCTGGCGACGGCTGGCCGCAAAGACCCAGGTACTGAGCCCGGCCAGCCCCGCAGACTTCGCCCGCAACCGACTGACACATTCGCTGGAGGTGGCCCAGGTGGGTCGCGAACTGGCGACGAACCTGCGGCTGAACCCGGACGTCGTCGACACCGCCTGCCTCAGCCACGACCTCGGTCACCCGCCGTTCGGTCACAATGGCGAGCGCGCCCTGAACGACTGGGCGTCGGGCATCGGCGGGTTCGAGGGCAACGCGCAGACGCTGCGCATCCTCATCCGCCTGGAGCCGAAGGTGATGGACGACGCGGGGAATGCCTACGGGCTCAACCTCACGCGCGCGAGCCTGGACGCGACGTGCAAGTACCCGTGGACCGTGGATGCCCCTGTTCCCGACCCCGGTGGCCGGCTGAAGTTCGGCGTCTATCCGGATGACGAGCCGGTGTTCCGCTGGATGCGCGAGGGTGCTCCGGGGCGCGTGCGCTGTATCGAGGCGGAGGTCATGGACCTCTCCGACGACATCGCCTACTCCGTCCACGACTTCGAAGACGCGGTCGTCAACGGCTACCTCAACCCCGCGCGGCTGTCCGACCCGGCAGAGCACGAGGCCCTGGTCAGCGCCATCCAGTCGTGGGTGGGCTACGACTTCACGCGCGACGAGTTGGATGACGCGCTGTACCGGCTCACCCGTCTGCCGGTGTGGCTGCGCAGTTTCGATCATTCGCGTGCTGCCCTGGCGCGGCTGAAGAACCTCACATCGGAGCTGATCGGCCGATTCGCGCGCGCCGCCACGGCCGCGACCCGCGAGGCGTACCCGGTCGAGGTCATGACGCGCTACCACGCGCACGTCGTCGTGCCCCGTGTCGTCGAGGCGGAGGTCGCCGTGCTGAAGGGCATCATCGGCGCCACGGTGGTGTCCATCGAGGGTCGCAAGTCCATCTACAAGGAGCAGCGGCGGGTGCTGAAGCGCCTGGCCACCGCGCTCTGGCAGGACGGCGCGCACGCGCTGGATCCGGTCTTCGCCGCGGACTTCCGGGACGCGACGAACGACACCGAGCGCAAGCGGATCATCGTCGACCAGGTCGCGAGCCTCACCGACCAGACCGCGCTCGCCTGGCACCGCCGCTATGTCGGCGACATCGACCCCGCGGACGTCGGCATCTGGTCGCCCGGGTTCGGCATCGGAGAGCGGCGGCACTGATGGTCGGGCGCATTTCGCAGGCGGATGTCGAAGAGGTCAAGTCGCGCACCAACATCGGCGACATCATCGGGGAGCGCGTCGCGCTGCGCTCCGCCGGGGTCGGTTCGCTGAAGGGGCTGTGCCCGTTCCACGATGAGAAGAGTCCGAGCTTCCACGTGCGCCCGCAGGTCGGCTTCTACCACTGCTTCGGGTGCGGCGCGTCGGGCGACGTCTACACGTTCCTGCGCGAGATGGACCACGTCACGTTCACGGAGGCCGTCGAGCGACTGGCGGCACGCGTCGGCATCACGCTGCACTACGAGGAGGGGGGCGGGCCCGCCCCTGAGACCAGCGGGCGGGCGCGTCTGTATGCGGCGAACGCAGCCGCAGCCGAGTACTTCCGCGCTCAGCTGGGCACCGCTGAGGCGGAGACCGGTCGTCGCTTTCTCGGTTCGCGCGGATTCGATGCGGGAGCGGCCGCGCACTTCGGTGTGGGGTATGCGCCGCGTGGCTGGAACGGTCTGCTGGACGCCATGCTGGCCCAGGGATTCACGCGCGACGAGCTCAGCGCTGCAGGACTCGTGTCCTCCGGCCAGCGCGGTGTGTATGACCGCTTTCGTGGTCGCGTCATCTGGCCGATCCGCGACGTCACGGGCCAGACCATCGGCTTCGGCGCCCGCAAGCTGTACGACGACGATCAGGGTCCCAAGTACCTGAACACCCCCGAGACCACGATCTACAAGAAGGCCCAGGTGCTCTACGGGCTGGACCTGGCCAAGCGCGACATCTCGCGAGGCGATCCGAAGCGCGTGGTCGTCGTCGAGGGATACACCGACGTGATGGCCGCGCATCTCGCGGGCGTCACCACGGCCGTCGCCACCTGCGGAACGGCGTTCGGCACGGATCACATCACGGTGCTTCGGCGCGTGATGGGTGATGAGTCCGCGGCGGGTGAGGTGGTCTTCACCTTCGACCCGGATGCCGCCGGCCAGAAGGCGGCGCTGCGTGCTTTCGGAGAGGCGCGGCGGTTTCAGGCGCGCACCTATGTGGCGGTCGCGCCGGACGGTCTGGACCCGTGCGATCTGCGCCTGGAGCGCGGCGACGCAGCCGTGCGAGCCCTGATGGACACCAAGGTGCCGATGTTCGAGTTCGTCATCGACCGCAAGCTCGAGGGCTTCGACCTGTCGAGCGTGGAGGGGCGCGTCGCCGGCCTGCGCGCCGCAGCACCCATCCTCGGCGAGATCTCCGACCCCGCCGTGCGTAACGGGTACGAGCACGTGCTGGCTCGACGGCTGGGCAGCGATCTCACCGACGTGCACCGTGCCGTGAGTTCGGCCGCGCGTCGGGAGAAGCAGCGTGAGGAGAGCGGTCCAGTGGAGCCTGCGCCCGAGGCGGCTGCTGAGCCGATCCAGCGCGTGACGCTGGCGACGCTCCCGCGCACGGGTGACGTGATGCGTGAGCGCGATGCGCTGATGGCGTTCCTGCAGTACGGGCACCAGATGGACACGCCCCTGCTCGTGCGTGCGCTGAGTCGCCCCCTGCAGCACCCGGGACTCGAGGCCGTTCGTGCAGGGATCCTGTCCGTGCCGGATCGGTCGCGTCCCGGATGGGCGCTGACGGCGATCGAGGCCGTCCGTGAGCCGTATCGCGTGCTCGCCGGCGAGATGCTCGCGGCCGAGTTCCCGGCGCGAGACGAGCAGTCCGCGCTCGCGGTCGCGAACGATCTGGCCCTGGCACTGGTCGAGCGTCAGCTGCGAGCGGAGAAGACTGAGCTGCTGAGCGCCGTGCAGCGTGTGCCGGCAGATTCGGAGGAGGGCCGCGCGCTGCGCGTCCAACTGCGCGACCTCGACATTGAGACGCGTCGATTGCGCGGCGAGTAGCGCTGACCTCGTTCGTAGGTCAGGATGGATCCATGGCACGACGTCAGGACGAGTCCGCAGCCATCCGCGCAGATGATCTCAGCATCGGGGGACCCGGGGGTCTGCGCATTGTCGATGGGGTCTCCTTCTCCGTAGCGCCCGCCGGCACCCTCGTGGTGTCCGGCCCGACCGGCTCCGGCAAGTCGACGCTCGCGAGCGTCTTCGCCGGCGAAGCGGCGGACGGCGTGAGCGTGATCGGCGGCTCCGGCGAGGTCGCGGGCGTGAACGTTCGACGTCCGGGGCGTCGAGGGCGCCGTGAATGGGACTTCCGCACGGGCTATCTGCCGCAGGGCGCCGGGACGGCGATGCCGCCGCGACTCACCGTGGGGGAGCACATCGCATTTCCCATCACGAGCCGCGATCGCAACGTCAACCACACCGCGCTGTCGGTGCGCATCGCCGCACTGCTTGACGAGATGCACCTTCCGCTCGGCGCGGCCGACAAGTATCCCTACGAGCTGAGCGCCGGAATGCTGCAGCGCATCGCCTTCGCTCATGCCGTTGTGCTGGACCCGAAGGTGTTCGTGGCCGACGAGCCCATGGCGAACCTGGACGTTGAAGTGCGCCACGTTGTCTACGACGCGATCCGACGTCGTCAGCGGGCCTGGGGCATGGCCTCGCTCCTCGTCACCAACGATCCCGACCTTGCGCGCGAGCTCGCAGCCGACACCATGACGCTCCGCGCGGGCTCGGTCGTGGCTGTCGGTGACCACACGGCGATCCCACGGCCGCCGGCGACCTCCGCGATTTCGACTATCCCCGCGCGCTGAATCAGCGACACTCCCGGGCCTCGGCTCGTGTTCTGAGGCGACAGAATTCTTTGCTAGAGTTGATCTGTCGCCGCCACGGTGGTGATGATCCTCCATAGCTCAATTGGCAGAGCAATCGGCTGTTAACCGATAGGTTCTTGGTTCGAGTCCAAGTGGGGGAGCAGTAAACTCCCCGAAGCTCACGCTTCGGGGAGTTTTTCGTGTGAAATCGAAGCCGAGACGTTCAGTCCGACGCAGCGGCGTCGCGCCAGTACGTCTGAACAGCGGCGCCGGTGGCGAGGTGGACGACCTGACGCGGTCGGTAGCCCAGCCGTTCGTAGCGAGCATCGTTCGCGGGGTTCGAGGACTCCAGGTACGTCGGTATGCCGGCGGTGTCGTACTCGGCAAGTGCCGACCGCAGCAGCGCCATGCCGTACCCGCCGCCGCGTGCCTCCGGCGCAACCGCCAGCAGGGTGAGGTACGCGTGCGGTTCCGCCGGACGGGCGGCGACGAACTGAGCACCGGCATGATCCAGGGCGGCAGCCGCGTCTGAACCAAGCAGCTCGTGGACAAGCGCGTCGTACGCCGGGTGGGCTTCGGGAGAGACTTCGTCCTCGCCGGGCGGATACCACACGGCAACGGCGCGAAGGGTGTCGGCCCCCGTATCGGCCGTATCAATCACGCGCGACTCTGGGAAGCGAAGAGCCTCCTCGATCATGAACCGCCAGTACGCGCCGGCGATCTGCGGACGAGTGGCGGGATCGGGGAACGACGGACCCCACACCGGATCATCGAGGAAAGCCGACGTCACGATGCGCGTCATCTCGTCGAGGTCCGAGGCGAGAGCGCGGCGCGCGGTGGATTCGGGGCTCATCGATCATTCCTCGCTCGGTGGCGGTGGGTGCGGGCGGGTGCGCCCCAGCGACCTCCACAGTACTGGGCTCTGCATCCTCCTCGGCAGCGCGGCCCCTGCACGGAGTCCCCGTGCATCAGGGCCGCGCTTCCACGACGCATACAGGCGCTATACGCTCGCGTTCGAGGCGAGCGCGATGGCCTGCGCGAGACGATCGGCCACGGCAGCGGGCGCGCTGCCCAGCAGCTCCTGCGCACTTCGCTCGGCCGGGATCACATTGCCCGAGAGACCGTTTAGCGCCTGGTACAGACCAACGACGGGACCCGTGCTCGCGGGACCGAACAGCGGCAGGATGAGAGACCCGAACTGTTCCGGTGTGATCGCCTCGTACACCACATCGCGCCCCAGGAGCGTTGCGAACGCGCTCGCGAGGTCATCGCCGGTGAGCGCCGGAAGGTGACCGATGGACACCACTCCCGTGGTGGTCGAATCGGTCAGCAGTCGCACTGCGACATCGGCGACATCGGCATGCGAACTCCAGGACACGGGATAGCCCGCGGGCAGCGGGTAGCGCAGAACGCCCTCCTCCCGAGCCGGGCCGGCGATGATCGGAAGCAGCAGATTCTCGACGTAGAGGCGCGGGGCGACGACGGCCACCGATACGCCCGTATCGGCAATGCCGTCGATGAGCTTGCGGACCGGACTGGTGGGGGGAGCGGCAAGCGGTGATGCGGGGTCGTCGACGATCTGCCCGCTGGTGGAGATCACCACGCGGCGCGGGGCGGCATCGCGCACCGCGGCGACGATGGCGTCGGCGTAGGCGTCGATCTGCTCGGGGCTGCCGAGTGGCAGATGAACGAACACACCCTCGGCATCGCAATAGGCCGCAACCAGTGACGCGGCATCACTCAGATCCACAGACACGGCGTCCACGCCCTCCGGCACGGACGCGGCAGTGCGCACCGCCGCTGTCACGGAGTGGCCGGAAGTGCGGAGACGGGAGAGAACAGGGGCACCTTGGGCGCCGGTGGCGCCGTGAACGATGTAGGTCATGGATCCATTAGTGCATGTGATGCACCGGTTACAGCAACTGCACTATTGGCGTACTCTGCAAACTGTGAGAAATGATCCTCTTCCCGAGTGTGGTGTCGCCCGGTTTTTGATCCTGCTCGACGGACCCTGGGCCACGCTGATCGTGCGCGAGCTGCTCCACGGGCCCCAGCGATTCACGGAACTGCGCGAGGCGTTACCGGGGATCAGCGCGCACACGCTGACGAATCGACTCCGCGGCTTCGTGGCTCATGGAATCGTGACGCGCACTGCGTTCGCAGAGATCCCGCCGCGCGTGGTGTACGAGCTCACCGAGCGCGGTCAACAGCTTCGTCCCGTTCTGGACGCGATGAACGAGTGGGGGATCAGCGCCCCGGACGCGGCGTTCGACGACGCGTGAACATTTGACATACCGCGCATGCGGTTTTATTGTTGCGTGGGGAGGTGCACATGACTGGTCGCACGGCGAAGGGTGAGGATACTCGACAGAGCATCCTTCAGGCGGCGAGCGAAGTGTTCGCACGCCGCGGCTATGCCGCCACGCGGATGGAAGATGTCTTCGCGGCGGTCGGTCTCACGAAGGGTGCGGTGTACTTCTACTTCCCCTCGAAAGAGATCCTGGCGCGGGCGGTGGTCGAGCATCACAAGCAGCGCTGGTTGGCCGTGGGGCAGGAGGAGGTGGCTCGCCACAGTGATCCACTTGTTCAGTTCCGGGAGCTGGCGGGCCTGCTCATCACGCTGTCGGCGTCCGATGCCGCTGGTTGGAGCGTGGTGCGGTTGGCGGACCAGCTGCCGGCATCGAGTGAACC
This sequence comes from Microbacterium gorillae, assembly GCF_050990725.1. Classification (GTDB taxonomy): domain Bacteria; phylum Actinomycetota; class Actinomycetes; order Actinomycetales; family Microbacteriaceae; genus Microbacterium; species Microbacterium gorillae_A. The sequence continues at coordinate 2,676,211 of NZ_CP158844.1, read as the reverse complement.
CGCGGATGCGCGGACAGGCAACCCTCTGGCTGACTGGATCGAACTCATGGCGGGCATCATCCAGCGCGGGCAGGACGGCGGAATCTTCCGGACAGAGCAGCCGGCAGCGGATCTCGGATTCATCGCGGTCTCGGCCTTCGACGGGCTGAAGACGGCGTCTGATGCCGTCTCGCCGGGGGATATGACCGAGTTCCGCCGCCGAGCAGAGGCCTTGGTCGACACGCTGGAGAGCGCGCTGCGCGCGTAGCACGCCGCCCGATCGTCATCCTTTTCGCTATCCATAAAATAAACCATCTATGCGGTTTGGAGAATTAACATGCATACGCTCATCACGGGTGCCTCATCGGGAATCGGCGAGGAGTTCGCTCGGCAGTTCGCGGCACGCGGACACGATCTCGTCCTCGTGGCGCGATCTCGGGACCGTCTGGAAGCTCTCGCGACGCGCCTGCGCGCGCAGCACTCGATCGCTGTGACCGTCGTGCCGCTCGACCTGGCGCAGCCGGGAGCGGCTGCCCAGCTGCACCGCACCACGGTTGAGCTCGGGATCGAGATCGACACGCTCGTCAACAACGCGGGGTTCGCCACACACGGAGATCTGGCGGACGCCGATGCGGATCGACTCGGGGCACAGATCCAACTCAACTGCGGCACCCTCGTCGCCATCACGACGCTGTACCTCCGCGAGATGAAGCAACGTGGGCAGGGCACCGTGATCAATGTCGCCTCGACGGCAGCCTTCCAGCCGGTGCCTCACATGGCCGTCTACGGCGCAACCAAGGCGTTCGTGCTGTCCTTCAGCGAAGCGCTCTGGGGCGAGGTGAGGACTCACGGAATCCGGGTGCTCGCGGTGTGCCCGGGTGCGACGGACACGCCGTTCTTCGAGGTGGCGGGCGAGGCGGCCGCGGCCGGATCGAAGCGCACGCCGCAGCAGGTTGTCGCGCGGGCGTTCGCCGCTCTGCGAAGCGGCAAACCGAGCGTCGTCGACGGTGCGGTGAATGCCCTTGTCGCGCGCCTGGCCACGCGTCTGCTCCCCAAGCGAGCACTCATCGCCGTTGCCGAACGTAGCGTCCGCCCGTAACTCACGTCAGGAACCAATGTCATGAACATCACCACACCTCAGTCCACCGATAAGCAGTCGCGCCGTCGTCGGCGCGGCAGGATCGCCCGTCGCACAGGCGTCATAGCCGCCGCGGTGATCGCTGCTGCCGTGATCACCGTTGCGATCATCCCGTCCCCGATCAACGCGATCGCCTGGAGCCCCGCCGCGGCACCCACCCCGGGTGACGACCGCTCACTGAGCGACCCCGAGACCGTGACGGAGGCGGTGGTCCACGCGGAGTTCCTGGCCTTCGATGCCGATGGCGCGCTGTACGCGGGGGACGAGACCGGCTCCATCTTCAAGACGACCTTCGATGCGGACGACGAACCGGTCTCGACGACCGTATTCGCAACGACCGACGGTCGTCCCAACGGCCTGGCTTTTGCTCCGGATGGCACCCTCTATGTCGCTGATATCGAAAAGGGCCTGCTGTCCGTCGACACGGAGGGTCAGGTGACGACGCTGGTCGACCGCGACAGCAGCGCGAAGGTGCTGCAGGCGAATGAAGTCGTGGTGACACGACAGGGGCAGGTCTACTTCACCGACACCACCACGTATCCCTCGGTATCGCTCATCGAGGTGCTCGAGCATCGGCCGCACGGTCGGCTGCTGCACTATGACCCCACGACCGGCAGCACGGAAGTGGTGATGACCGATCTCTACTTTGCGAACGGCGTGACACTGACGTCGAGCGAGGATTCCGTTCTCGTCGTGGAGACCTACTCCTATGACATCCTTCGCTACTGGCTCTCCGGACCACGTGCGGGGGAGCAGGAGGTCTTCGCGCAGAATCTCGGCGGCTTCGCCGACAACATCACCACCAATGCGGATGGCACGTTCTTCGTCGGCATGTTCACCGAGCGGGTGCCCCTGGTCGATGCACTCCACGGCACGCCGTGGCTGAAGAACACGATGGCGAAGATCCCCGAAGACGTGCTGAACGGAATGTCGGCTCCCACGGGCACCGGCGTGGTCGTGCAACTCGGGCCTGACGGTCAGGTTCTGCGCACCCTGGCTGACCCCGACGGTGACACCTTCGGGATCACCACGGCCGTGCAGCGGGATGGCTGGCTGTACCTCGGCACCGCGCCCGGCGGCAGCGGCGGAATTCACCGCGTGATGCTGGGCACTGCCTCCGCGGAGTGAGCAAGTCCCTCGTCACGGTACGTGGATGCTCAGGACTCGACCTCCGACGAGCCTGGCGATTAGCGGCAGTTCGCGGCCGGCACCGGCTCCCTGGTTGTCATCGCCATCGATCCCTCCGCGCGCGGTCCCGCTCCGAGACGGCGCGACTGGGAGGGTGCGCACTCACCTCGCATCGTCCCCGCTCGTCGGTCGGTTCTGGTGGGTCCACTCAAGCTGTGACGGCTGAGGCCATCCGGCCGGAGCAGAATCCGTGTACCAAGCCTGCTCCAGACCGATGAGTCGTCCCGAGCGCACCCAGATAAGAATCTCGCCCGAGAGTTCGTCGGCGGTGACGACGAGAAGTCGTCCGGCAATCGGGCCGTCGGGGAGATCGAGGAGGGGCTCCGTGGTCGGGACGTCCACATCGATCATCGTCGGCGACGACGCCACGACCCGCGCGCGTCGCGCCTGTTGCATCAGGATCTGGCCCTGCGGTCCGAGATGGTGACACGCGGCCGTGAGGAGAGCCCGGGCATTCTCGTCCAGTCGTTCTGGTGACGGCGTATCCATGGATCACCTCCTGAGGTTGGCGGGACCACGCCCTCGCCATGATGCCATGCCAGCAGCGCAGCGATACCTCAGCTTGTCCGCACCGTCGCTCGAGAGCCGTGGCTGCGCGTGAGCAGGAGACCGAGCGCGAGCTGTACCAGGGCACCCGCCGCGAGAACCCCCAGGACGAGGGTCCACGAGCCGGTGACCTGGTGGATCGCGCCGGCGGCGAGCGGTCCGATCGTGGCGACCGTGTAGCCGACGGACTGGATCACGCTCGATGCCCGCGCGGAATCCGCCGCATCGCGGCCGAGTCCGGCGATCAGCACAAGAGCGAACGGGAAAGCGCACATGCCGAGGCCGAGGCAGGCGGCCCACACCTCGGGCAGCGCGGTCGGCGCGAACGTCAGACCGGCGACGCCGACGATCGTGGCCGCGGCGATCAGCGTGAATCCCGCACGCATCCGTGCCCGTGTGCGGGTGAGCGGGACGACGAGAACTGTGGCCGGGGCGCCGACCGCCATCATGACGCCGAGCAGAATACCGGCGCGTTCCGCGGAGATTCCGGAACCGGTGGCGATGCTCGGCAGCCAGCCCATGAGGATGTAGCTGAGCAGCGACTGCGTCGCGAAGAACCCTGCGAGCAGCCAGGTTCCGTGGGGTAGGGGCCGACGAGATTCGGCGACCTTCGCGGAGATGGGTGCTTCCGCTGCCGAGCGCGACGAGCCGAGCGGCATGGCGAACGCCCACACGGCCATCGCAACGACTGCGGGCGCGGCCCACACGGCCAGGCCGATCGAAGGACTGCCGACGGCTGTCGCGATCGGAACGGCTACAGCGGCGGCGAGCGCGGCACCGATCGACATGGCTGTGGAGTAGACCGTCGTGACGGGCCCGATGCGACGACCGAAGTGCGCGCGGACGACGGCCGGCAGCAGGATGTTGACGACCGCAAGTCCGGAGGTGGCGATCACGGTTCCTGCCACAACGATCCAGGGCGACGGGATCGCGCGAACCAACAACCCAGCGGTGAGGAGGACCATCCCGAGCCCGATGGTTCGCTCCACGCCGAGACGCGCCGACAGCCACGCCGTGCTCAGACCCGCGATGGCGAAGACGGCGGTAGGAACGGCGGGCACGATCACGACGGTGATGTCGGTGAGCGCACCGCTCTGTGTCAGCGCGGTGAGGAGCGCGGACGTGCTCGTGATCGCCAGTCGCAGATTGAGGGCGACCAGGACCAGAGCCACGACCATGAAGGTCAGCCGGCTCCGGCTCGGTGCGGATACAGCAGCATCGGTCATATTCATCCAAACGTCTAACGTCTAATCATTGAGCCGTACTATCATTGCATGCATGACCCTTACCCCGGTTCGCCAGAGCTCGTTGAGCGATCAGGTCGTCGAGCGACTTCGCACCGAGATCGTGGAGGGGCGCTGGCCGGTGGGCGAGCGCATCCCGCCGGAACCCGAGCTGATGGAGAGTCTTGGCGTCGCTCGCGGCACGCTGCGCGAAGCGCTGCGCGCGCTGCAGTACAGCGGGATGCTGGACATCCGACGCGGGGACGGGACATTCGTCAACGCGCGCAGTGAGGTACCGGGCGCTCTCGCGCGCTCCGGCGGCACGCTCGCGGACGTGCTGGAGGCCCGCGCCGCCATCGAACCGCAGCTGGCGCGGCTAGCGGCGGTCCGCGCGACGGCGGACGACATCTCCCTCATTGAAACGGCGCTGGCGCAGCGCGCGCGATCGCATCCCGACGACTGGGCCTCCTCCGACGCGTTTTTCCACGAGACCGTCGCTCGCGCAGCCCACAACCCGATCCTGTTCGAGGTCTACGCCGCTCTGCTGCCCCGACTGCAGGAGTCGGTTGAGGCGGCGATCCGCCGTTCCGGCTTCCAGATGGATGACCCGCGCGGGCACGAGGAGGTTCTCGAGGCGATCATCCGACGCGACCCCGACGCGGCCAGCGCGAGTGCGGCCGCGAATCTGGCGGCGACCGAGCGCTGGGATCTCGATGAGCGTCAGGGGGCGGCAACGCTCTAATGGCCTGGCATCCGATCGCGCTGCGGGCACGCGGCTGCGGTGTGGAGGTCGGTCGCCGGTTGCGTCGGCCGGAGTGCGTCTACTGCAGGCGCAGCGGTCGTTGGATCGTCACTGAGGTGGCGAGAGCCTCGTCCAGAACGCCGATCAGGGAACGACCATCCGCGGTGACGTGGTAGTCGCGGAGGTTGCGAATGGTGTCGGCGATGTCGTCACCCCAGGGAGGGGCCTGCTCCGGGCGTTCAGCGTCCCATACGACGTCGGCGACCGGGAGCGCCTGCAGTCGCGTGGCGACATCCGCGAGCTCGTTGCGGGCGCGCGCCGCGTCTTCGGGAGCCAGCTCGCCCGACGAGAAGAGGACCGCGAGGGCGGGGAAGTCGCGACCGCGCCGGCCGCCCTCGAGCCGCACCGTGATGGTGTCGAAGAACGAACCGAGGAACGAGGCGGTACCGACCGGATAGGCGATCGGCCCGACGCGGAAGCTGAGCACGCGCATCAGCGTAGCTGATCGCGCAGAACCCACTCCCGCATCAGACGCGCCGCTCCTTGCCCATCGCTCGGCCCTCGATCCAGTACGCCTGGACGTGAATCGACTTCCGGTTACCCGCGGCTCGCTCCTTCACCGCCGGACGCAGCGCTTTCAGAGAACCCGTCTCTCCAACAGCCCACACCTGCGTGCCCGGAGACAGGATCTCCGCTGCCGCCAGGGCAAGCGACCCCGATCCATCACGCGGGACCCAGCTCACCACAGCACCCGGATGCGAGGCGAGCGGGATCAGCTCGTCCTCCTCGTGCGAGCGCTCCAGCAGCACGCGAACCTCCATCTGCGGGTCAAGCGAGCGGAGGATCGAGTTGATCGCCGGCACCCCTGCCGCGTCGCCGATCAGCACCAGCCCCGACGTGTCAGGCGCTGGTGTGAACGAGGTGGACCCCAGCGACTGGGCGACGACCCGATCCCCCGCGCTCGCAGACGACGCCCATGCCGACGCAGGGCCCGCCGGCTCGTGCAGCAGGAAGTCCACCTCAAGGCGAGCTTCGGAAACGTCCGCCGCTGCGATCGTGTAGGCGCGTTGGAAGTCGACGCCGGTCATCGGATCCTCGATCCAGAGCCGGATCCACGCCGCGGGGGAGTCTGTGGCCTGCTGGAACAGTGTGGGCGCGTCGAAGTGCACCCGCGTGAAGTGCGGGGCGAGTCGGGTGACGCCGCGCACCGTGAGGGCGTGCTCTTTCGCGCCGAGGACGCGGAGTACCGCTCCGTCGAATCCGTGAGGCATCGGTGTGCTCCTGTCTTCGTGGGGTTGCCTCAGGCGCACCGGAGGGCACGCTGGTGCGTCTGAGGGGGCAGAGGTCGAGGTTCACCCTAGTCGCGGAGATTAGGTAAGGCAACCCTTACTTTGCTGAACCTGTACCACGCATGCGATCTCACCCCTGCCGCAGCCGTGTCCAGAGGGCGGCCCATTGCCGAGGAGTGAGGTCACGGGGGAGCGCCTGCGGATCGATGCTCGCCGCATTCACGGCGGCACGCACACCGGAGGCGCGCTCCCGTGCTCGCAGAATTCGCTCGATACCGTGGCCGCGGCCGGTGAACACCTCACGAACGAACCGCTCGTACGGCGCGCGCTCCGCCACCGGGACCAGCGGATCACCCCGACGGGTGACGGAGAGGATCCCACCGTCGACGGACGGGATCGGACGGAACCGATGGGCCGGAACGCGGCCGTGCAGCTCGAACGCGAACCAGGGAGCCGTCTGCGCCGTCATCATGGTGGCGCCCCCGACCCCCGCGCGTTTGCGTGCGACTTCCCATTGCGTCAGCAGAATCGCGCGGTGCCAGCCGTCGCTCGTCAGGAGTCGCCGAAGCACGGGCGTGGTGATGTGGAAGGGGATGTTGCCGACGACCACGGCATGGTGGTAGCGGATGCGCAGGGCATCGCCGTGAATCACCCGCGCGCGGGGGAATCGGTCGTGGAGTCGGCGAGCGCGGTGTTCGTCGATCTCCACCGCCGTGAGAGGGCGTCGAAGGGTAAGGAGCTCCGCGGTGAGCGCGCCGTCGCCGGCACCGAGCTCGAGAATCGTGCCCTCGGTTCGGTCGACCAGGTCGCGGATGAGCCGAACCGTAGGCGTGTGGATGAGGAAGTTCTGGCCGAGTTCGTGTCGGCCGCCGTGCAGGGATCGCATGGGTCGCTCCAGAGAGATGAGGAGCACCCGAGGCGGGCGTCGGCGAACGCCGACCGCAAGAGAGCGTACAGAAACCGCGCCTCCGGGTGCGAGGACTACCGGAGACGGCGCGCGAAGTGAGCGTCAGCGCGCCGTCAGGCGCGGCGCTGACGAATCATGGCAGAGGGCGCGCCGTACTGCGCGCTCCAGATCAATGTACCCATGCAGAAGAGTCTGGCATACGAGGGCGGGCCCGTCGCTTTCGCGACGGGCCCGCCTTTGTGTTGCTCGGGTTACTGCTGGCTGGTGCGGCGGCGTGCGATGAACGCACCCGCACCGGCGAGGAGCAGCAGGGCCGCGAGGCCCGCGAGCGGGGTCATGTCACCGAGACCGGTCGACGGCAGCGCACTCGGCGTCGGCGTCGGGGTCGGGGTGACGACCGGGATGAGCGCGTAACCCACGTCGTAGGTCGGGTCATCGACCTCGCCCGGCAGGGCGGAGTTGTTCCCGGTCTTCGGCGTGGTGACCGGGACGCGTCCGGTCGCGGGGTCAGCGTTCGAGTCGGTACCGTCGGTTCCCTGGCCCGGGCGGGTCAGGAAGTGTTCCACGCCGTCCACCGTGACAGTGGTCGGGAACTCGAGGAAGTAGTCGGTACCCGGCTTCAGGTCCGTGAAGACGTAGAAGCCGTTCTCGTCGGTGGTGGTCGTGGCGACCAGGTTGCCGTCCTTGTCGAACAGCTTCACCTCAACACCCGGGAGAGGCTTCTCGCCCGGGTCCTGAACACCGTCACCGTCCGCGTCCAGCCACACGTAGTCACCGATCGACACCAGGTTCGGGTAGAACCCGAAGTCCAGGGTGTCATCACGCGCACCATCCGTGGTCAGGTCACCCGACGACGCGGAACCCGTGGACGAGTCCGTTCCCGGCTCACCCACACCCGGCAGCGTGGGCAGGTACCCGGCCGGCGGGGTCACCGTGACCGTGTACTCCTGACCCGGGGCCAGCACCGGCAGGTTCTCGAACGAGTACTTGCCATCCTTGTCGGTCGTGACCGGACCCACCGGGTTACCGAACACGTCGGTGACCGGCTTGCCATCCGGACCCGTCAACGTGAGGGTGACACCCGGGATGCCGGGCTCGCCCGCATCCTGCACACCATCACGATCCGTGTCCAGCCACACGAAGTCACCCACCGACACCGACGGGATCACATACCCGGCATCGATCGTGGGGTCATCCGCCTGGCCCGGCTCAGCCGAGTTGTCACCCGACGTCGGCGCGTTGAACGTGTACTTCCCGTCCGCACCCGGGTTCGAGTCCGCACCACGATCGCTGCCGGCTCCCGGCGTGGTCAGCGGGTACTCAACCCCACCAACCGTGACCGTCGTCGGGAACTGCACCGTGTACTCCGCACCCGGAGTCAGATCGGTGAACACGTAGTACCCGTCCTCATCCGTCTTCGTCGTACCGACCAGGTTGCCGTCCGCATCGAACAGCTTCACCTCAACACCCGGAAGAGGCTTCTCACCCTTGTCCTGGATGCCATCACGGTCAGCATCAACCCACACGTAGTCACCAACCGACACCGGCACCGGCGCGACCGCAGGAGCGTAACCGGCGTCGATCGTCGGCAGGTCCGCCTCACCCGGAGCGGTCGAGTTCTCACCCGACGCGGGGGTACGGAACTCTACCCGGCCCGTGGTCGGGTCGGCGTCGGAGTCCTTCGCGTCGTCACCACCCTGGTTCGCGCTCGTGAGCGGAACCGTGGTGCCGTTGACCTCGACGGTGGTCGGGAAGCCGATGCTGTAGTCCGCGTCCGGCGTCAGATCCGGGAACACATAGAACCCGTTCTCGTCGGTCGTGGTACGTGCAACTTCGACGCCGTCCGCGTCGTACAGGGTGACCTCGACACCCGGAACCGGCTTCTCGCCCGCGTCCTGAATGCCGTCACGGTCTGCATCGATCCAGACATAGTCACCGACGGAGACCGGCTGTGCCGGAACCGGCGGAGCGTAGCCCGCGTCGATCGTGGGGTCGTCAGCCTCACCCGGAGCGGTCGAGTTGTCACCCGACGTCGGAGCAGTGAACGCGAACTTGCCATCCGCACCCGGGTTCGAGTCCGCACCACGGTCCGAACCGGCACCGGGCTTGGTCAGCGGGTACTCCTTGCCACCCACGGTCACCGTGGTCGGGAACTGAATCGAGTAGTCCGCACCCGGCGTCAGATCCGGGAACGCGTAGTACCCGTCCTCATCCGTCGTCGTACGAGCAACCTCGACACCCTCGGCGTCGTACAGGATGACCTCGGCACCAGCCACCGGCTTCTCACCGGAGTCCTGGACACCATCACGGTCCGCATCCAGCCACAGGTAATCACCGATCGAAACCAGTTCCTCGGTGGGCAGCGGAGCGTAACCCGCGTCGATGGTGGGGTCGTCGGCCTCGCCCGGAGCGGTCGAGTTGTCACCCGTTGCGGGGGAGGTGAACGTGTACCGCCCATCCGCGCCCGGGTTCGAGTCGGCACCACGATCCGAGCCGGCACGCGGGCGCGTCAGCGGGTACTCCGCACCGCCCACGGTGACCGTGGTCGGGAACGCGATCGAATACTCGGTTGACGCGTCGAGGTCACCGAAGGCGTAGAACCCGTTCGAGTCCGTCGTGGTGCGAGCGACCTCGACACCCTCGGCGTCGTAGAGGATCACCTCGGCACCCGCCACCGGATTCTCACCGGAGTCCTGGATACCGTCACGGTCTGCATCGATCCAGAGGTAGTCACCCACCGACACCGGCGTGTCAGTGACGGGAACCGCGTAGCCGGCGTCGACTCCGGGCAGGTCGACCTCGCCCGGAAGGGTCGAGTTCTCGCCGTCCGCCGGAGCGGTGAACGTCGCGCGACCCGTCTCAGGGTCAGCGTTCGAGTCCTTCGTGCCGTCCGTGCCCTGACCCGGACGAGTCAGCGGAATCTGCTTGCCGTCCACCTCAGCAGTGGTCGGGAACTGAACCGAGTACTCCGCACCAGCGACCAGGTCACCGAACGCGTAGAACCCGTTCGAATCCGTCGTGGTGCGAGCAACCTCGACACCGTTCGCGTCGTAGAGGATGACCTCGATGCCCGCGATGGGTGCCTCGCCCGCGTCGCGTACGCCGTTGCTGTTCGCGTCGAACCAGACGTAGGTGCCCATCGAGACGAGGATCGGCTTGGTGTAGCCGGCGTCGATCGTCGGCAGGTCAACCTCACCCGGAAGGATGGAGTTGTCACCGTCGGCGGTCGTCGTGAAGGTCACGCGGCCCGTTGCCGGGTCAGCGTCGGAATCCTGCCCGTCGTCGCTTCCCTGGTTGGCGCGCGTGAGCGGAACCTGCTCACCATCCACCTCAACGGTGGTGGGGAACTCGATCGTGTACTCACTGCTGGCCACCAGATCGCCGAACGCGTAGAAACCGTTCGCGTCGGTCGTAGTGCGTGCAACTTCGACACCGTTGCGGTCGAAGATGATCACCTCGACACCCTCGATGGGGGTCTCGCCGGAGTCCTGGATGCCGTCGCGATCCGCGTCGAACCAGACGTAGTCGCCCACCGATACCAGCGTCGGCACGAAACCGAAGTCGATCGAGTGATCGTTGATACCCGCGGCGGGGGTGGTCACGTCGGCGATCACCACGCCTGCGTCGTTCACCTCGCCGTTGCTGTCAACGCCCCGGTTGAAGCCGCGGTTCGCCTCGGTCGGCGTGTAACCGGCCAGCGGTCCACCGGCCTCGAAGTCGGCCGCGCGATCCAGACGCACTTCGTACGACGTGCGGGGGAGAACGCCATCTGCGGTGTCGAACCAGTACTCACCGTTCGCATCCGTCTCCGTGGTGGCGATGACCTCGCCGTCGGCGTCGTACAGGCTCACCTGGACGCCGGCGATGCCACCCTCATTCGGGTTCTGGATCCCATCCTGGTTGAGGTCGGACCAGATCCGGTTGCCGATCTGCTGCGACTGCTCCAACACCAACGACTCGACGTCGGCAAGACCCATTCCCTTGCTGAAGTCGACGGTGACGATGTTGCCTCCGCGGTACTCGCCAGTCTCGGCATCCCAGGCGCGCAGACCGTTCGTGCCCCAGGTGTTGTTCGCGTCGACCATGTTGCCAACGATCGTGTCACTGCCGGAAACGTGCGTGATACCCGAGTATGCAGCCTGGTTGTGCCCGCCGCCGTTGTCGTCGAAGTTGTTCGTCGCAGTCGCGAAGTCCAGCGATGTCGCTCCGCTCGGAATCGTCACGATGTCACCCGTAGCGACGAGAGCCGCATAGGAAGGGACATCGGTCGACTTCTGGCCGATGTACAGCGCCAGGCCGTACTGGTCACCACCGCGGTCGCGGAAGCTCAGGACCATCCGACCGTCTTCGAGGAACTCGATGTCGCCGAGCATGGGCTGCGGGACCACGAACTGCACACCGGGGGCGGTGCTGGGAACGGTCCGGCCGTTGTCGACGCAGGCCTGCGGCACCTCATCGGTCCACACACGCCAGTCGACCGGGACGCAGTCAACGTGGAGGTGAAGGCCGAAACCGATACCGGGGCCGGCCTCTCCAGCGCGCGGCGTCGTCTCGGTCACGTCACCCGACATCGTCTTGACGGGGGAGCTTCCCAGCGTGCCGTCGGCGGCGCGCTCGTACTCCAGCACGAATGCCCGCAGGTCGCTACCACAGACCGCGCCGACGAACAGGCTGCTGCCGCGCTCGGCGAGGCCCATCGGCTGCCAGTCACTGACGCAGTCCTCGGGCGCTGCCACGGCGAGCGTCTGGATCGGCGCCGGGTCCAGCGCCTCCTGCACGGGGAACACGACAAGGGACTTGGTGTTGAGGTTCACGGTGGTGAGGAACTTGTTGTCCTCGGACACCTCGACGTCACCGAGCGACTCACGTCCGACTGCCGTGCGGAACGCGTAGTCCTGCTGCACGTACGGGCTGCCGGCGGGCTCCATGACGTGCTCCGTGTCGCCGGCGTCGGCGACGACGGCGTAGGTCTCCCAGGCGCCGGTCGCGCTGTTCACACGGTAGATGCCACCAGCGCCTGCGGGGCCGTACAGCGATCCGCGCTTTGCGTATGCGCCGACGTAGAGCTCCGCCGTTTCAGTGTCGATGCCGATGCCGTACACGGCGCCGAGCTCGCTGCGGTCGGTCAGCGCATTAACCCCACCACTGAGGTCGTACTTCACGTTGTAGACGCCGGTGCCGGTACCGCCGGCACCGGCGTCGTCGGGCTGAACGGCCGAGAAGATCCGTGCACCGTCGACGCCCAGCGTGGAGTAGTCGACGTAACCCACTGCCACGTTTGCATCCGCGCCATCCCGCACGTCTACGAACGAGACCGCCGGGTCGAGACTTGCAGCGTCTGCGTGGTCGTCCGCGACCTGGGCCTCGGAGAACCGGAAGACGTTCGGGTTGGTGACCTCGACGCGGTAGCGGCCGCCCGCAAGGGTGTTCTCAGCCGCGGCGAGTGTGGCCACCCCGGTGGCGTCGGTGCGCACGGTCAGCGAGTCACCCGCGGCATCCGTGATGCGCACCTCGACGTTGTCGAGTGGGACATCGGCGGGATCGTGTCTCTTATTGACGTTCGTATCCTGGACGACCGTGACAGAGATGGTGCCGTCGCCCGTCGCAGCGACGGCGGGGCTCACCCCTCCCACGGTCAGCAGAGTGGCGGCCAGAGCACCGACCGCACCTCCTGCGATGAGCCTTCTCACAGATCACTCCTGTTCGATTGCGCGTTTCCGCGCACGCAGAGTGCACCGCGCCTGACGGGGAACCCGGGCGCGCGGGCAGCTGAACCGGGGGTTGGTCAGCACTTTGAACTTATCTGCACAGCGGCCTGAGAGGAATCGGTCAGTCAGCACCCAGAATTCACAGACGTGGGGCGGGCGCTTCACGGTCTACGGTCACCGTCGGGTCGTCGTGGTCTGTGAAGCCCGTAAATTTCAGCCCTCACGGGGCTTTACCGTTCGTTCGTTTGCCCCCGTCGGCAGCAGGGCAAACGTTCGTGCTGGACGGGAAAAGGTCGAAATGACCCCAGAACAGGGGTCATGTTTCGCGCCGCACAGGTTGCCGCGCTGGCACCGCAGTGATGCGTGATTGGCAGTTCACCGCGCGAGATGGGCCATTGCGCTCTCCAACGCCATAGCGCGCATCTCCGGCGTGCCGCTGAGCTCGAGGACGGTGCCGGATCCCATCACGTCCCCTCTGTTCGACAGCGAGGAGATAGGCCAGGAAGTCAAGGGGCCGCGCTCGAGGATGGTCAGCTCACCGGCAGGGGTGGCCAGGATCCGATCGGCCGCGACTCGCAACTGCGTCGCGAACATCCGCGCACTGGCATGGTCGTCGTCCTGCGCGACCAGATCGAACACGTCGCCGCCGACCGCGGCCTCCGGATGGTGGAGGGCGAAGTCTGAGATCAGGGTGCTCTTGCCGCTGGCGTGGGTACCGGAGACGACGATCAGCATGTGCGGAGTCTACGCATCACCGTTCCGGCCGGCTTGCGCGATCCGTGCGCTCTGCTTCGAGCTCATCTCGCAGGACCTGATTCTCGTCCTCCAGATCGAGGACGCGGCCGATGCCGGCGAGGTTCATGCCCTCGTCACGCAGCCGGCTCACGCGGCGGAGGCGCGCAATGTCGTCGTCGCTGTATCGGCGGGTCCCGCCGTCGCTGCGCGCGGGGGTGAGGATGCCGTGGCGTTCGAACAGCCGCAGGCTCGCCTCGTTCATGTCGACGAGTTGAGCGGCGACCGCGATGCCGTACACCGGGGTCGTGCCATCACGACCGGTCATTGTTCCTCCCGGTTGAAATTTTTGCGGATCTGATCTATAAAAAATCTACATCATCCGATGCAGATAACCTGCATCGATACCACAGCCCAGTCGGGCCGCAAGAAAGGAGAACAACAATGGCACTCACCTTCGACACCCTCAGTCAGCTGGATCGGCTCGCGGCCAGCGTGCTCGAGTCTCCCCGCGGACCGCGGCGCATGCCCGTGGATCTGTACCGCGATGGCGATCGCTACATCCTCCATGCGGATCTACCCGGAATGGATCCGGGATCGATCGACGTGGATGTCGATGGCGGTCAGCTCTCGATCCGGGCTCAGCGCACGATGGGATCGCCGGAAGGCGTCCGCTGGTTTTCGCGAGAGCGAGATGCGGGGTCCTTCCTCCGCCAGTTCGCGCTCGGGGACGGAGTCGATCTCGACGGGATCAGCGCGTCCTACGACAACGGTGTGCTGTCGGTGATCATCCCGGTCAGCGAGCGCGCTCGAGCTCGCCGCATCACGGTTCAGGGTCCGCGACAGCGTCCGGAGATCAGCGCGGCCGTCGGCGCAGAGGAGGGATGATCATGGTCCCGTTCGCGATCGATCGCTTCCTGCGAGACATGGAGTACCCGGCGACGAAGGACGATCTTCTGCGTGAGGCTGCCCGCGAGGCGCTCGCCGAACGGGATCGAGAGCTGATCCGGAGCCTGCCGAATCGTACCTACAGCGCCGGTTGGCAGGTGCGCCGTGCACTGGCATCACGCACGATCGGTGTTCCGCGCGAACCCGTGCTGGTGTGACGCCGAAACGAGACGGAGCCCGGGGCCGTCCCCGGGCTCCGTCTCGCGCTCAGCAGTCGCAGCTGAGCGCACCCCGCGGAGCCGTCAGCGGGTCGATGGCTGATGCCAGCGCGCCTCGATCGTCCTCGGCCGGATATCCCTCGCGCACCCAGTACTCATAGCCGCCGATCATCTCGCGCACCTGGTAGCCCAGCTTCGCGAACTCGAGGGCGGCACGGGTCGAGCCGTTGCAGCCGGGACCCCAGCAGTAGACGACGACCGGAACGTCGAGGGGGATCTCGGTCTGCGCCCGGGCGGCGATCTGCGCCGTGGGTAGGTGGACGGCACCGGTGATGCGGCCCTGGGCCCACGCCTGGTCGCCCCGCGAGTCGACGAGGACGAACGTGGTGCCGGTCTGCTGGTCGGCGCGGACATCGGACGGGTCCGTCTCGAACGCGAGCTTGCCTGCGAAGTGAGCGACGAGAACGTCCTGGGATACAGCGGTTGTGGTCATGCCGCCCACGCTATTCGCGCGCCAGAGCCGAATCCAGGCCCGAATCACGGTAGATCGCGGGATGCAACGGGATTTTCGTGGCAATCTGCTGTCATGGCCGTTGCTTCCCCTTTTGAGCCCGACAACGTCGATACGGCGATCCTCGTCGCCCTCCAGGAGAACGGGCGGCTGAGCGTTGCCGACCTCTCACGACGCATCATGATGAGCCACAGCGCCACCGCCGAACGGCTCCGCCGTCTGGAGGAGAGCGGGGTCATCACCGGCTATGCCGCCACCGTCGACCCCGAGCGGCTCGGGTACTCGATCCTCGCCTACCTCCGGTTGCGGTACCCGAGCAGTGTCTATGAGCCGCTGCACTCCCTGCTCGCCGAGATCCCCGAGGTGGTCGAGGCGCATCACGTCACCGGTGATGACTGCTTCATCATGAAGGTCCTCGCCACGAACATGAAGCACCTGGAGCAGATCAGCGGACGGATCGGGACCCTGGGGAACGTGACGACGAGCGTGGCCTACTCGTCCCCGCTGCCCACACGGCCGGTGTTGCCGCCGCGGTGAGAGACGTCACCGGCTGGTCACCTCGTGCAGGGTGACGCCTTGGCGCTGATGACATATGGTGCCGCCATGGCATCGATTCTCCTGCCCGGCCACGTGGTGCGTTTCGTCCCGCCCGGAAGCGAGGCATCGGCACCGGAAGTGCTTCCCGTCGTCCGACCGCTCGGCGGCCCCGCTCGCGTGACTCTTGCGGTGCTGCTGGTGATCGCCGCACTCGTCGCGGGCGGCGCGATCTTCCTGCTGTGGACCGAGCCCACTCCCGGAGCGTGGTTCTCACTCCTGTTCACGGTGATGATCACGGGACTGGTGGCCGCGCTGGTGCTCGCGTACATCGGTGCCGTGCGGGACGGGCGTGCCCGTGCCGAGGCGCGCGATCTGTGGTCGACTGCGCCGAAGCGCGCGGTGGAGCACGCACGAGTGATCTCGCGGGACGTGTCCACACAGGAGGACGGACAGGTCGGATCGTTCGAGGTGACTGTGCTCCTGGACGAAGGCACCGAGCTGCGGGGCCGTTGGAGCAGGCCGAAGGCGAGCAGTCGAGCGATCCTGCAGTCACAGGTTCCGGGGATCGGGCAGCCCGTCCGGGTATGGCGGATGGCCGCCGGCATTGGTGACGGCGTCCACGTCATCGACGTTGTGGATCCCTCGGCGATCGAGCAACCACGCTGACCGGGCTATCGCCGCGTGGTGCGGACAGGCTGAAAGCTGGGGATTGGGATCGGCTTCGTCGCCCGGCTGCGCTCGGCCGATGTCGGCTCAGCAGGTTCGCTGTGTGCGGGAGGGGACGGACGAGGCAGGTCGGGCTGAGGGTGCGGGGGGTTCATGACTGCACCCTAGGCAGGTCTACCCAGGGGCGCATACCGGCTTGCGGGAAACGACTTCGCGAGGTACACCCGCGCGTGTAGCGCGGTCCCGGCGCCGGACGGGGCCGGCGCCGGGAGCGATCATCGAATGATCGTCGTCTCCACCAGTCGAGCGTCGGCGGAAGTGACGGTGTGGACGGGGCCGGTCAGCTCGATCGTGGTCTGCGTCTCGTCGCCCGCGACGGAGGCGCCCGCCCAGAGGCGCACCCGCCCCGGCTCCACGATGCGGGCACCATCCCGTCCGGTGAACGCGAGGCGCGTCGTGGGAACGAGGAACCTCACGCGCACCGACTCACCCACGCCGAGCGAGACACGTGCGTACCCGAGGAGCTGAGCGCGCGGACGGACGACGGATCCGATCACATCGTGTCCGTAGAGCTGCACCACCTCCACACCAGGACGATCGCCCGTGTTCGTCACCGTCACCTCCACCGGGAACGATCCGGACGTGGGAACCTGACTCGGCGCCACGAGACCCTCGCGGGCGAACGTCGTGTAGCTCAGTCCGAACCCGAACGGTCGCACCGGCGTGCTGTCGGCGCTGGTGACCTCCGACGGACCCGCGAGCGGAGCATGCAGATACGAGAACGGCTGCGCCCCGGCGGACCGCGGCAGGGAGACCGGAAGACGCCCCGACGGGTTCGTCCGCCCGGAGAGGACACTCGCGATCGCCGTGCCGCCCTCTTCGCCGGGGAAGAACGCCTGCACCACCGCGGCCGGGGCGCCCGGCTCATCCAGCGCCCACGAGAGGTCATACGGACGACCCGTCACGAGGACGAGCACGACCGGCACACCCGTCGCCGCCACCCGTTCCACGAGCTCCCGCTGCACTCCCGGCAGGTCCAGGCTCTCGACGTCGTTGCCCTCACCGACGGTTCCCCGCCCGAACAGGCCCGCGCGGTCGCCCATCACGAGGATCGCGACATCCGCGCTCGCGGCCGTCGTCACGGCCTCATCGAACCCGCTCCGGTCTTCGCCTTCGACGTCGCAGCCTCGCGCCGAGACGATCTCGGTGCTGGTGAACTCGGCCGCCAGCGCCGTGGCGACGGTCGGGATGTCGATGCCGAGCGGCACGTCGGGGTGGTGTGCCAGCACGTGATTCGCGAACGAGTAGCAGCCCATGAGCGCGGCGTCGGAATCCGCGTTCGGACCGATCACCGCGATGCGGCGCGGCTGCTGCAGCGGGAGGACGCCGTCGTTGGCGAGCAGGATGAGCGAGCTCTCCGCCAGCTCGCGGGCGATCCCGCGGGCCGCCGACGAATCCAGATCGATGGAGCTCGGGGGAGCGGTATCGTCCGGATCGAGAAGTCCGAGTCGCTCCTTCTGGGTCAGCACGCGTGCGAGAGCGACATCCACGAGTTCGGCTGGCACGCGACCGTCCGCCACCGCCGCGGCCAGCGGCTCGGCGAAGGCATCGCCGGTGGGGAGCTCCACGTCGATTCCGGCGGCAAGCGCGAGGGCGGCGGCCTCCGCGCGGTCGCCGGCCACCGCGTGCATGCTCTGCAGGAAGGCGACGGCGAAGTAGTCGGAGACCACCACACCCTCGAATCCCCACTGGTCCCGCAACAGGTCGGTGAGCAGCTCGCGGGAGGCTGCCACGGGAATCCCGTCGATGTCGGTGTACGAGTTCATCACCGAGCGCGCACCACCGTCGCGTACCGCCATCTCGAACGGCGGAAGGAAGACGTCGGCGATCTCTCTCGCCCCCGCGTGCACCGGCGCGTGGTTGCGCCCCGCCTGTGACGCCGAGTACCCGACGAAGTGCTTGAGCGTGGCATCGACCCCGGCGGACTGCAGCCCGCGCACATAGGCCGTGGCCGTCGTCCCGACGACATAGGGATCCTCGGAGATGCACTCGTCCACCCGACCCCATCGGGGATCGCGCACCACGTCGAGCACTGGAGCGAGAGCCTGGTGCACACCGAGCTCCCGCATCGTCTCGCCGATGTTCGCGGCCATGCGCTCGACGAGCTCGGGGTCGAAGGTCGCACCCCACGCGAGCGGGGTGGGGAAGGTGGCGGCGCGCCATGCGGCCAGGCCGGTCAGCGCCTCCTCGTGCACGATCGCCCCGATTCCGTGACCGGACGCGCGACGCAGTCGCTGCTGTTCCGTCCACAGCCACTGGGCGCGCTCGACGGCGTCCACCGGCCGAGTGCCGTAGACCCGCGTGAGGTGACCGATGCCGTTCGCGCTGGCCTCCTCGTAGCGCGTCGACGACGCCATTTCGTTGGCGAGCGGTGCGACGATCTCGTCGCCCTGATCCACCCAGAAGCCCACGAGCTGGGCGAGCTTCTGGTCCGGGGTCATCCGCGCGATCAGGTCGGCGACGCGAGCGGAGAGGTTCGTCGAAACAGCGGCGGGAACAACGGGCACGGGGGTCAACCTTTCACTGCGCCGGTGAGCCCGCCGACGATGCGTCGCTCGAACAGGCTGAAGAACACCAGTGCGGGGATCATGGACAGCGACGTGAAGGCGAGCACCTTGGCCGTGTCGACGGAGTACTGGGAGGAGAAGGCCTGGACACCGAGGGGCAGCGTGAATGTCGCCTCGTTGTTCAGGATGAACAGCGGGAGCAGATAGCTGTTCCAGCTGCCAATGAAGGCGAGGATGCTCACCGTGATCACACCGGGAACCGACAGTGGCAGCACCATGCGCCAGAAGAAGCCGAGGCGGGAGCATCCGTCGATGAAAGCGGCCTCCTCGATCTCGTCGGGGATCGCCTGCAGGAACGGCACCAGGATGATGATCGTGGTCGGAAGCGCGAACGCGATCTGCGGGAGGATCACACCGGCGAGCGAGTTCATCAGACCGAGGTCGCGGATCACGATGTAGAGCGGCGTGATGGCGACGGTGATGGGGAACATCAGTCCGGCGGCGAACAGCGCGTACAGCACACCCCGGCCGCGGAAGCGGTACCGCGCGAGGACGTAGCTGGCCATCAAGCCGAGGACCACCACACCGGCTGCGGTCGCTCCGGCAGCGATGAGCGAGTTGCCCACCTGCTGCCAGAACTGTCCGCCGGTGAGGACCGTGATGTAGTTCTCCAGGTTCCACGGTGCGGGCCAACCCGAAGGGTCGACGGTGATCTGGGCGTTGCTTCGGAAGCCGCCCACGATGATGTACAGCACCGGGGCGAGCATCACGGCGATGACGATCAGCGCGATGAAGTAGACCACGGGGCTGCCCCAGGGCAGCGGTGCCTTCGCGCGTCCGCGTCGGGGACGGGTGGTGATCAGGGCGGTGGCGGTGGCGGCGCTCAACGGTTCTTTCCTTCGGTGATGGCGCCCGCGGTGTCGCGACGCAGAACGTAGCGCTGGTAGACGAGCGCGACGATCAGGGAGATAACGAAGATCACGACGGCGACGGCGTTGCCGTAGCCGTAGTTGCCGGCGTTGCGGCCGTTCGTCACCATGTAGGTCGCCATGGTGGACGTGCCCGCCGTGGAGGCCACGTACTGGCCCCAGATGATGTACACGAGGTCGAACAGCTGGAGCGCTCCGATGATGGACAGGAACGCCCAGATGCGCAGCGTTGGCGCGAGCAGCGGGAGCGTGATGCGCAGGTGCGTCTGCCAGTATCCGGCTCCGTCCAGAGAGGCGGCCTCGTAGAGCTCCTCCGGAATGCCCTGGAGACCCGCGAGGAACAGGATCACCGCGAACCCGACGTACTTCCAGACCAGGATCCCCATGAGGGTCCAGATGGCGATCGAGGGGTCCGAGATCCAGTCCTGGGTCAGTCCTCCCAGACCGATGCTCTCCAGCAGGCCGTTGATGGCGCCGTTGGTCTGCAGCATGAGACCGAAGCCGGTGCCGACCACCACCTCGGCGATCACGTAGGGGACGAAGATCAGCACGCGGATGATCGACTGCCCCCGCATCCGACGGTTCAGCAGCAGCGCGAGCAGGACGGCGATCGGCCCCTGCAGCACCAGGGAGGCGAGCACGACGAACCCGTTGTGGCCGAGTGCCTCCAGGAACGGCGGGTCGGTGAGGATCGTGATGTAGTTCTGCAGCCCCACGAAGTCAGTGGGTGCGCCATAGCCCTGCCACCGGAAGAAGCCGTAGTACGCGGCCATCAGCACGGGGAAGATGACGAAACCGAGGAACATCACCAGGGCGGGGCCCACGAGGATCGCGATCTCGAGGGTGCGGGTCCAGTTCGCACCTCGCGGTGCTCGGCGCTGCCGAAGCGGGGACGGCGTGCCGCCGTCCCCGCTCAGCTGCGCGAGATCCGCTTCGGCGGCGATCCGAGGGGTCTCGCTGACGGACATGTCCGATCAGCCCTTCTTCGCGGCGCTGGCGACCGACTCGATCATCTGGTCGGGCGAGCTCTTGCCCGCGAGCAGGTCCACCACGGCGACGTTGAGCGCGTTGCCCACGTTCTGGCCGAGCACGGTGTCCAGCCACTGCGTGACGAACGGGGCCTCGTTGTACGCGGCGAGAACGGCCTTCAAGTAGTCCTCGGACACGGCCTCCTGCGCCACAGTGTTCACGGGAGGGGCGTTGAACGCGGCGTAATAGGCCTTCTGCTGCTCGGCGCTCGCGATGAAGTTGAGGAAGTCCGCGCACTCCTTCGGCGCCTTGGCCGAGCAGGAGTATCCGTCGACGCCACCCATCATCGAACCGGGCTCGCCGGCACCGCCGTCGATCTCGGGGAACGGGAACCAGGCGAGGTCCGGCAGCGGCTTCTCGTCCGGGGTGAGCGAGGCGATCACGCCCGGGTCCCAGGCGCCCATCAACTCCATGGCGGCCTGGTGGTTGGCGACCAGTCCCGCCGAGCTACCCGCCCCCTGCTGCGCCGAGGTGGTGAGGAATCCGTCGTTGAAGGGCTCGGTGGCCGCGAAGTCACTGAGGTCCTGGGCGGCCTTCAGCCAGCACTCGTCACTGAAGTCCTTGGAGTCGCCGGTGGCCTCGATCGTCTTCGGGCTGCACTCGCGCAGCGCGAAGTTGTAGTACCAGTGCGCCGCCGGCCACGCGTCCTTGCCGCCCAGCGCGATCGGCGCGACCCCGGTGGCCTTCAGCTTGTCGACCGCCTGCTCCAGCTCGTCGATCGTCTTCGGGTCGGCGGAGATCCCCGCCTGCGTGAAGAGGTCGCTGCTGTACCAGAATCCGCTCGGCAGCACCGCAAGTGGCATCGCCCAGACCTTGTCCTGGTACGTCTCCGCCTTGAACGACCCCTCGGAGATCTCCGACTTCACGCTGTCGCTGATCTTGTCGGTGAGGTCCATGAGCTGGTTGGCGTTGACCATCGCGGCCATCTTGCCGCCGCCGCGCTGCAGGAAGATGTCCGGGGCGTCGCCGGCGTTGAGCGCCGTCTGCAGCTTGCCGTCCATGTCCTCGTTCTGCACGGACTGCATGGTGATCTTCACGGTGGGGTTCGCCTTCTCGAAGGCCGCGATGGCGTCCTTCCAGAACTGCTGGCCGGCGCCGGTGGTCGAGTTCTGCCAGAGGGTCATCTCGACGTTGCCGCCGGCGGCGTTGTCCGTCCCTCCGCCGCTGCAGGCGCTGAGGCTGAGCGCCCCGGCGAGCAACAGTGCGGCGGGCGCCAGGAGTTTCTTCGCATTCATGTGGTTGTTTCCTCCTCGTTGAGTTGTGCCTCGACTGCGAGGCCCGCTCCGGTCGGTGCATTCGGAACGCACTCAGTCTGCGAAGGCTCTACAACGTCGTCAAACGTTTTCAATAACCTTTTCGAAGGGCGTACGCTCGGGGGATGGCACGACGAGCAACCATCCACGACGTCGCGGCGGCTGCCGGGGTCTCCGTAGCCACGGTGTCCAAGGCGGTCAACGGGCGCTACGGCGTCGCCAGCGCGACGGTGGCCCGCGTGCTCGACGCGGTGGAGGCGCTGGGATACGAGTCGAGCCTCGTCGCCAGCAGCATGCGCTCGCGCCGCACGGGGGTGATCGGTGTGCTCGTGGCCGACTTCGAACCCTTCAGCGCGGAGGTGTTGAAAGGCGTGGGAACGGCGCTGGCGGACTACCGCTACGAACTGCTCGCCTACAGCGGACTGAGCGAGCAGGGATGGGAGCGCCGGTCATTGAGCCGCCTCAGCGGCACCCTGATCGACGCCGCAATCATGGTGACGCCGACCGTGGTGGGAGTCACCGCGGACGTTCCGATCGTGGCGGTCGATCCGCACACGGGTCGTGCCGATCTGCCCGCCGTGGAGTCGGACAGCTTCACCGGAGCGTTCGAGGCGGTGTCCTCGCTGATCAGCCTGGGGCATCGTCGCATCGGCTTCCTCGCCGGTCGGCCCGACCTGCGCTCGTCGGCGATGCGGGAGGCGGGGTATCGGCGCGCGCTGAGCCATGCCGGCATCGACTACCTCCCGCGACTGAGCGCGGTAGGCATGTATGACGCCGACACGGTGCGATCGGTGGCGCGTCCGCTGCTGCTGCAGCCCGAGCCGCCCACCGCGGTGTTCGCGGCGAACGACCTGTCGGCGCTCGCGCTCATCGAGGTCGCGACGGAGCTGGGGCTCAACGTTCCTGGCGACCTGTCGGTGGTGGGTTTCGACGATGTTCCCGAGGCATCCCACGGCTCTGCGCTGCCGCTGAGCACGGTGCGGCAGCCGATCCAACGGCTCGGTGCCGAGGCCGCCCGCATGCTGGTCTCGTTGATGGCGGGGGAGACCCTGGAGCGCACGCACCTCATTCTTCCGACGAAGTTCATCCCTCGGGCCACCACGGCGCCTCCCCGGTGAGGCGGCCCGGCGGTCGGGCGACCGCCGGGCCCGCTCGTCACCCGCGCAGCTGCGCCAGGGTGCGTGCGGTGCTGAGTGCTGCCGTCGCCGCTTCGGCGCCCTTGTCCTCCTGGGAACCGGGCAGTCCCGCACGATCGAGGCCCTGCTGTTCGTCGTCCAGGGTGAGCACGCCGAAGCCCACGGGACGGCCGGCGTCTAACGCCACCCGCGTGAGCCCGTCGGTGGCGGCGGCGGAGACGAATTCGAAGTGCGGTGTGCCGCCGCGGATGATCACGCCCAGCGCGATGACCGCGTCGGCACCGCCCGCGAACGCTGCCTGCGCCGCAACCGGCAGCTCGAAGCTGCCGGGCACGCGCACGAGTGACCAGTCTGCGCCCGCACCGTCGAGCACGCGCGCTGCTCCGGCGATCAGACCCTCGGAGATCGTGGTGTGCCAGCTCCCCGCAATGACGACGACGCGCAGACCTGCGCCGTCCACCTCCAGTTCGGGTCCGGTACCGCTCATGC
The DNA here is from genome assembly GCF_050990725.1 of Microbacterium gorillae. Classification (GTDB taxonomy): domain Bacteria; phylum Actinomycetota; class Actinomycetes; order Actinomycetales; family Microbacteriaceae; genus Microbacterium; species Microbacterium gorillae_A. The sequence goes on along the minus strand of NZ_CP158844.1, from coordinate 2,652,536 downwards.
CGCGTGTCCTTTCAGTTCGTGCTCCGCCGCGTCCAGGAACTGGCGCAGCTCTTCGATGGTGATGACGGGGATGTCCTCGGTGGCGCCGAGTTCGCGCAGTTCGGCCAGGCGCATCATCTCGCCGTCGTCGCGCACGACCTCGGCGATCACGGCGACGGGGGAGAGCCCAGCCAACCGCATCAGATCCACGGCAGCCTCGGTGTGACCAGCGCGCTCGCGAACGCCACCGGCGGCCGCACGCAGGGGCAGGATGTGGCCGGGGCGGATGAGATCCGCCGCCGTCGCGTCGGGGTCGGCCAGAGTGCGCAACGTGCGGGCCCGATCGGTCGCGCTGATCCCGGTCGTGACACCCACCGCGGCGTCGACGGACACCGTGTATGCCGTGCCGCGCGGATCCTGGCTGTGCACGACCATGAGCGGCAGATCGAGCCGATCCGCCAGCTCCGCGGGCAGCGGAGCGCAGAGGTATCCGCTGGTGTGGCGGACGGTCCACGCGATCCACTCCGGCGTGGCGAGCTGGGCGGACAGGATCACATCGCCCTCGTTCTCGCGCCGCTCGTCGTCGGCCACCAGCACCGGTCGTCCGGCGCGCAGTGATGTCAGTGCTGCAGGGATCCCCGTCATCGCGAGACTCCCGCGAACTCCGCGAGGCGAGCGACGTGGCGCGCCAGGATGTCGGTCTCCAGGTTCACGCGCGTGCCGGCGGCGGCAGCCCCGAGTGTGGTGGCTGCGATCGTCGCCGGGATCAGCGACACCTCGAACCACGGGTTCGGCTCCGTGGCGGCCGAGACGGCAGACACCGTGAGGGAGATGCCGTTCACACAGATGGAGCCCTTGTCCACCACGAGTGGCGCTGCCTCAGCAGGCAGGGCGATGCGCACGACGCGCCAGTCGGGGTGATCGGTGACCGACAGCACCTCGGCGGTCTGCTCCACGTGTCCCTGCACGATGTGCCCGCCCAGGCGCGCGTCCGCGCGCAGCGCGCGCTCGAGATTCACGCGCGAGCCAACTTCCCAGTCGCCTGCGGTGGTCACGCGGAGCGTCTGCGGCATGGCTTCGACCTCGTACTCGTCGGCGGCCCCGCCCGGAGCCGTGGCGACGACGGTGAGGCAGACGCCGTCGGTCGCGATGGAATCTCCGAGGCCCGCCGTGCCGGCCACCCCCGGTGCGCGCACCGCGAATCGCACCACCTCGGGGCCCGCGGTGACGCGAACGATCTCGCCGATCTCCTCGATCAGTCCGGTGAACATGGTTCTCCTCTCCCGGACGCCTGCGGCTCCGGCTGCTGTCAGCCGTGTCCGGGGTGCGCGAAGAGGGAACGCGCGATCACCGACGGGTGCGCTCGGCGCATCCATCTGTGACCCGTGCTGCCTCCCATCCGGACTCGAGTCATTCGCAAGCGAAGACCCATCACCGTCGGTCCCGGAATTTCACCGGGTCAACCACAGAAGCAAGCCTCTGCGGGTCGCGGACTGTCACCGCCGGTTCGGATTCTCACCGACCCCGGAGCACGTGTGTCGTTTTGAGTGTAACCCCGCGGGCGCACGCCTCGGCCCGTCGCAGGGACACGACCGTCACATATCGTCCGCATATCGAAAACCGCATACGACGGGGCAACACGCGCCCGTGTTCGCTGGACCCATGTCCTCATGCGTTTCTGAACTCGTCGTGCATGACGAGGCGATCCGAGAGAACACGGCCCGGTTCGCCGAGTTGACCGATGGCCGGGTCATGGCCGTGCTGAAAGCCGACGCCTTCGGGCACGGATCCATCGCGGCATCGGTGCTGGCGGCGGGCGCGGGAGCCATCGGCGTGACATCCGTCACGGAGGCACTCGCCTTGCGCGCGTCGGGGATCGATGCTCCGATCCTCAGCTGGCTGAACGCGCCGGACGCAGACTTCGTCGCCGCGGTGACAGCCGAGATCGAACTCGCCGTGTCGAGCGCTCATCTGCTGCACGCGATCGCGACGGCGGCACGCGCGGTCGGACGTGTCGCTCGCCTGCACCTGCACGTCGATCTCGGGATTTCGCGCGACGGCTGCCCCGTGTCGGAGTGGGCGGCACTGTGCGCTCTCGCTCGTGAGTACGAGGTGACAGGTGCCGTCCGTGTCGTCGGCGTCATGGGACACATGTCGTGCGCAGATGTTCCCGAGCATCCGCAGAACGCGCGCGAGCGACTCCTCTTCCATAACGCCGTGCGCACGGCACGGCGCCGGGCGCTGGCTCCCCGCCTGCTGCACCTGGCGGGCACGGCGGCCACGCTCACCGGCGTGGGAGCGGGCTTCGACATGCATCGAATCGGTGCCGGGCCCTTCGGGATCGACCCCTCGCACACCACAGATTTTCTCCGCCCGGCACTCACGCTGACGGCACCCGTGGTTTCGGCACGTGACGCCGCGGCTGGGACGGGAGTCGGGTACGGTCACGACTTCGTCGCTGACCAGGCGACCCACCTGGCACTTCTGCCGATCGGGTACGGCGACGGCCTGCCACGCGAGGCGTCCGGCCAGGCCGAAGTGCTCGCGCGCGGCCGACGTCGACCGATCGTCGGGCGCTTCTCGATGGACATGCTCGTCGTCGACACCGGCGATGACCGTCTGGAGCCGGGGGAGAGCGTCACGGTGTTCGGCCCCGGCGATGCCGGCGAGCCGACCGTGGCCGAGTGGGCCGCGTGGTCGCACACCATCGAGCACGAGATCGTGACGCACGTGGGCAGCCGAGTGGCGCGCGTGCATCGAACCATCGAACGCGCGCACCGCGCGGAGGGAGTCCCATCATGAGAATCGCTGTGATCGGCGGCGGCCGTAATGACGAGCACATCGTCTCACTCGCGTCAGCCGCAGGGGTCTCATACGCCGTGCAGCTGCTGGGGTGGGAGAGCGTGGCGCTCACCATCGACGATGACGGCACCTGGCGCGACCGACGCGGGACCGCGCTGTCGGCCGCGCGGGCGATCGAGCTGCTGAGCGCGTGCGATGTCGCGTACCCCGCACTGCACGGTGTGCATGGCGAAGATGGGGCGGTCGCCGGTCTGCTCGACCTGTGCGGCATCCCGTTCGTCGGCTCGCCGGTGCGCGCGGGAGCGATCGGCATGGACAAATGGCTCACGAAGCTGGTGGCCGCAGCACTCGGCGTCCGCACGGCCGCCGGGGTGCTGTTGACGCCCGATGCGCCCGCGGCTGTGTCGATGCCGCTGCCTGCGGTGGTCAAGCCCGCGACCGGCGGCTCCAGCAACGGGGTCTCCGTGGTGACGGACAGCTCTCACCTCACGGATGCGATCGCTCTCGCTCGCCAGTCAGGCGCGACGGTTCTGGTGGAGGAGTATGTGCGCGGGCGCGAGGTCGACATCGCCGTGTTCCGGGATGCGGCGGGCGCGCTGCGCCTCGGCTCCACCCTGGAGATCGGCGTGGACGACGGAGACGTCTTCGGCCGCGATGCCAAGTACGACGGCTCGGCGCGCTTCACCCTGCCGGCGGAGATTTCGGGGGCGGAGGACGCCGCGATCCGTGCGGCCGCATCCGCGCTGTACGAGGCGATGGAGTGCAGTGGCGTGGCGAGGTTCGACTTCTTCGTCACCGACGCGGGCCCGGTGCTCAACGAGGTGAACACCTCACCGGGAATGACCGAGCAATCCCAGGTGCCGCGCATGTTCGCGGCGGTCGGTCTGCCGTATCCGCAGCTCATCGCGGAACTCGTCGAGGCAGCACGCGTGGCGCAGCCGATCGGCATCCCGGCATGATGTCGCCCGGCCACGCGCGACTGGCGTGGGCGGACGCCCTGAAGGGAGCGCTGATCCTGCTCGTCGTCTTCTGGCACGTGGTGCTGAAGACCTACCTGCAGGTTGACTGGCGCATCGGCATCCCGATCCCCGGGGTGTGGGGACTGCTGAGCGACATCATCTGGCCCTTCCTCATGCCGCTTTTCCTCCTGGTCTCCGGGGTGTTCGCCGCTGAGGCGCTCTCCCGTCCGTGGGCGCGTGTGCTGCGGCCCCGGGTGCTGCGCTTCCTCTACCTCTTCCTGCTCTGGACCCTGATCCACACAGCGGCGATGTGGGCGTTCCCCGACTTCCCGACGTTCGTGCCGCGCGGCGTGGGGGAGTTCCTCGAGGCCATCACGATCAGCCCGCCGAACACGTGGTACCTCTACGCGCTGGCGCTGTATTTCCTGCTGGCGCGGGCGCTGCGCAGGGTGCCGACGTGGGCGGTACTGCTTCCGGCGATCGCGCTGTCGGTGACGGTTGCTGCGGGGCTCATCGACGTGGTCAGCAACCGAGGCTCGATGCTGTACAACCTCGCCTTCTTCCTCATCGGGGCACGATTCGCGCCGGCGATCCGGGGCTTCGCTGCACGTCCGCGTCCGACGTTCGCGGTGCTGCTGGTGGTCGGCTACGGCGTCCTCTACGGCGGTATGCGTCTGCTGGATGCGGCGACGGTGCCCGGCGTCTGGCCCGCCGTCTCTGCGGTCGGAGTGGCGATGGGGCTGTCGCTGGCGCCGCTGCTGCCGAAGGTTCCCGTGCTCGGCGGGTGGCTGGCGCGTCTCGGCCGTCACACGCTCCCGGTCTACCTGCTGCACATGCCGATCCTGGTGATCGTGGACGCGCTGGTGGTCGGCTGGGTGTCGGATAGCCGCGGGGTCGTCCAGCTCGTGGCGGCGGTGCTGCTTCCGGTGCTGTTGACAGGCGGGATCACCGCGATCAGTGCGTTGCTCGGTTCTTGGATCGAGAAGGACGGACCGCGGTGGCTGTTCGATCTCCCCAGCCGCACCGCCGGTGTACGACGGATGCCGTGGCGCGTGGTCGGAACCGCAGCGGTGTTGGGTGCCGTCGGCGTGGTCGCGGTGGCGGCCTCTGCGATCCCCGGCCCGCCCGCATCGCCACCCCACGTCGCTGCCGTGCGGGCGGGAGAGGTGAGCATCGGCGCGGTGGGCGATGTGCTCGTGTACGACACCGGGCATCGAGTGCCGGATGATCGTGGGCTCCACCACTTCGATGCGGTGCGCTCGTGGTTCACCGAGGATCTCGTGACCGGCAACCTGGAACAGGCGATCACGGCCGACACCGGGTACGACAAGTGTGGCGGTCAGGGGGAGTGCCTGGCGTTTCGCAGCGACCCTGACGCGGTCAGGGCACTCGCAGGCTTCGACCTCCTCAACCTGGCGAACAACCACTCGCGCGACTACGGCGACGACGGATTCGCGAACACCCGCGATCTGCTCGCCGATGCCGGGATACGCGCCGTTGGCGAGCGCGACGAGATCGCCTGGATCGCGGTAGGCGACAGCATCGTCGCCGTGGTGGGGTTTGCACCGTACGACGGATTCAACAGAGTGACGGACCTTCGTCACGTGCGCGCGGTCGTTCGTGCGGCCGCGTCGAAAGCTGACATCGTTCTCGTCCATGCCCACATGGGGGCGGAGGGACCCGGCGCCGACGTCGTCCGTCCGGGTACGGAGACGATGTACGGCGAGAACCGCGGCGATCCCGTGGCTTTCGCCCACGCGGCGATCGACGCGGGTGCCGACGTGGTGATCGGACACGGACCCCACGTGCTGCGGGGAATGGAGGAGTACCGTGGCCGGCTCATCGCCTACAGCCTCGGCAACTTCGGGGGCGGAGGCGTGTTCGGCGCCGAAGAGGAGACCCGTCGCGGTGCATATCTGAGTCTCCGATTGCGGTCGGACGGCTCACTCCTCGCCGGAACGGTGAAGTCCGTGCGGTTCGAGCAGGAGGGCGGCGCGCCGGTATCGGACCCGTCCGGCACCGCGGCGCGCGTCATGGACGAGCGCGGACGGCGCGACTTCGCCGATCGTGCCATCCGCGTGGACGCCGACGGGAACCTGGTGATGCCATAGACGACAACGTGGACCGCCCCAACAGGGGACGGCCCACGTTGTCGTATTGTCAGCCTTCGCCCGCGAGCTTCCGCAGCGCGGAGAGCAGCTCCTCGCTCGTGTGGGTCTCCTGATCGAGGTTCGCCTGCAGCAGCGTCACAGCCTCGGAAGCACCGAGAGCCGTGAGTGGCACGATCAACGACGTGTAGGCGGCGATCTCATAGTGCTCGTTGCCGAGCGCAGCACTGAGCGCCACCTGATCGCGCAGCTTCGGCGCCGACCGCTCGATGAGAGAGCCGGCCTGCTTCGAGATGCCCTTCGTGCTCGGCGACGGTGACGTGCTCTGCTTCAGATCGAGAACCTCGAACACCTTGCCGAGGTTCTCGATCTGCTCGCGCGTCTCGTCGGCGTGGTGACGGAAGAGCTTCTTGATGTCGCTCGAGCGTGCCGCCCCCGCGAGCTCCTCCACCGCCGCGAGCGAGTCGTGCTCCATGGTGAGCGCTGTGCGCAGTTGGAAGTGGATCAGCTGGTCGGGGGTATCGAGTGTCTGCTGGACCATGGTCCTCCCTTTCGTCTGGCCTTCGACGCTAGAAGCACGCCGCAGGGTGGACACGGGGGTTGACGGCCGTCGGCACGGCGCGCTACGGAGGGCCGGGCGGGGGCCCGCCCGGCCCCTCCGTCACAGCGTGCCGAGCAGCTCGCGCATCTCGTCGATCTCGGTGGTCTGGTCATCGATCACCTGTTGCGCAAGCTCGAGCACCTCCACCGACTGCGCGCCGTCCAGCGCAGTCCGGGCCATCTCGATCGCCCCCTCGTGATGTGCGATCATCTGCTCCACGAACAACCGCCCCGCCTCCGAGCCCGGCGCAGCCTCCAAGCGGGCGAGATCATCCTCGGAGAGCATGCCCGACATCCCGTGGTGCATGCCGCCCATGTTGGCGGAGTCGGCATCCGACGCAACGCCCCAGGCGGACAGCCAACCCTGCATCCGCTCGATCTCCGGTCCCTGCGCCTGTGAGATCCGTTCCGCCAACGCCGATACGCGCGGGTCGACATCGGTCTTGTCTCCGATGATGTCGGCCATCTGAATGGCCTGCTGGTGGTGGGGGATCATCATCGTGGCGAACATGACGTCCGCCGCTCCGATCGCCGACGAGCTCGCGCTCGCGGACGGCGACGGTGCGGTGGATGATGCGGCCGAGCAGCCGGTGATGCCCAGCGTGAGGGTGAGCGCGCCGATTCCGAGCGCGACGATGTGCTTCTTCATTCTTCTGTTCCTGTCTGTATCGGTGTGTGAGTGCGAGCGGGCGTGCGGCGCCCGAGCGATTCACGTCCGACTGATGGACAGGACGATGAGAGAGGGGCGTGGGGGCGTGATCTCTCGAGCGGTGAGCGCGACACCCGTGCGGTACATCGGCGGCGGAACGATCGCGACGGCCACAGCGGGCGCGCTGATCGAGGGGCCGGTGCTGAGTAGCGCCGGTACGCAGTCCGAAGCGCCGGCAGGGTGCGACGGCGGCGTAACGGTGCCGCGTGCGGGCGAACCCCCGAGGTGTTCGGCCCGGTCGACCGATCCGCCGGCGACCTCCGCAGCCTCTGCGCTCGCCGCCTCCATGCCAGCGTGCATCGACATCGCGGGCGTGGTGCCGTGGGCGGCGTGGTCGCTGGACAGTGCGTGCATCCCGACGATCCCGACAACGGCGAGCGCTATCAGGAGGGGGAGAACCGGCCGCAACCAGCCCACCACGGTGCTGTTCACATCGCCCTCCTCTTGACAGGAATATCGCCCGTGTGGGGATAGTTGATGATAGCAGTACCCCCTAGGGGTATCGCCGTGCGGCACGTCGTGCCGGTCACCAACCGAAGGAGTGGACATGAACCGCGCCGAGCATCCTGCATCGGATTCCGTCGAACCTGACATGAGGGAAGCAGACGGGGCGCGTCCGGCCCACGGCGACCACGTCGATCACGCGCATAACCACGCCCACTCCACGCACGACCGTCACGACGCACACGAGGAGCACGTGGGTCATGGCGGTCACGATGCTCACGCGGGTCACGATCCTCACGTGGGCCACGATGCTCACGCGGGCCACGAAGATCACGCCGGTCACATGGGCCACGGCGGACAGAACAGTCACGCCGGCCACGACAATCGACCGGGTCACGCCGGCCACGGCGATCACAATGCCCATGCCGGGCACGGAGATCACGTCGGACAGTTCCGCCGCCTGTTCTGGATCATGCTGGTCCTCGCGGTGCCTACCGTCGCGCTCTCCGACATGTTCGCCATGATCCTCGGCTACACCCTCCCGAACATTCCGGGGCTCGCCTGGGTGTCACCGGTGCTCGGCACGGTCATGTACGTATGGGGCGGCCGGCCGTTCCTCACGGGAGCCGTGGACGAGATCCGCGTGCGTCGCCCCGGCATGATGCTCCTCATCGGTCTGGCGATCACGGTGGCGTTCGTCGCCTCGTGGGGCGCGAGTCTCGGGTTCCTTCATCACGAGCTCGACTTCTGGTGGGAACTCGCCCTGCTGATCGTGATCATGCTGCTCGGTCACTGGATCGAGATGCGGTCGCTGGCGCAGACGACCTCCGCGCTCGACTCCCTCGCCGCACTCCTTCCCGATGAGGCGGAGCGCGTCGAGGGCGAACAGATCGTCCGGATCACTCCGTCCGATCTTCGCGTGGACGACATCGTGATCATCCGACCCGGCGGCAGCGTGCCAGCCGACGGTCGCGTGGTCGAGGGGCGCGCGTCGATGGACGAATCCATGGTGACAGGGGAGTCGCGCACGGTGGAGCGCGGTGTCGGTGACGCCGTCACGGCGGGAACCGTGGCCACGGACTCCGGATTGCGGATTCAGATCACCGCCACCGGCGACGACACCACGCTCGCCGGGATCCAGCGCCTGGTGACGGAAGCGCAGAACTCCTCATCGCGGGCGCAGCGGCTGGCCGACACAGCGGCCGGGTGGCTGTTCTGGTTCGCGCTGGGAGCCGCCGCGATCACGGCGATCGCCTGGACGCTGCTGGGGCGCGGTGATGACGCCGTCATCCGCACCATCACGGTGCTGGTGATCGCCTGCCCGCACGCGCTCGGTCTCGCGATCCCGCTGGTGGTGTCCATCGCCACCGAGCGTGCGGCGCGCGGCGGCGTGCTGGTGAAGGACCGTCTCGCCCTCGAGACCATGCGCACCGTGGACGCCGTACTCTTCGACAAGACCGGAACGCTCACGCGCGGCGAGCCGGTTGTCACGGACGTGGAGTCAGTCGACGGAGTGACCGACGACGAGGTGCTGGCGCTGGCCGCAGCCGCGGAAACGGCGAGTGAACACCCGCTGGCGCGCGCCATCGTGCGTGCTGCACGGGACCGGGGGCTCACGGTGCCAGCGTCTCGCGACTTCACATCGTCGCCCGCCGTCGGCGTCTCCGTCTCCGTCGCAGCGGCCACCATTCGGGTCGGTGGGCCGCACCTGCTCGCTGAGGAGGGCGCGACGGAGCTCGCTGTCGCCGACAACTGGCGTGCAGACGGAGCGATCATCCTTCACGTGCTGCGCGACGGTACGGTGATCGGTGCGTTGAAGCTCGCGGATGAAGTGCGTCCCGAGTCTCGGGAGGCCGTTGCCGCGCTGCAGTCGCTGGGAGTCGAAGTCGTGATGATCACGGGGGATGCGGAAGCCGTCGCCCGCAGCGTGGCTCAGGAGCTGGGGGTCGATCGGGTGTTCGCCGGGGTGCGTCCCGAGGACAAGGCGGCGAAGGTGCAGGAACTGCAGCGCGAGGGTCGCCGGGTGGCGATGGTCGGTGACGGTGTCAACGACGCACCCGCCCTGGCGCAGGCCGACGTCGGCTTGGCGATCGGAGCCGGTACTGACGTGGCGATCGCGTCCGCCGGAGTGATTCTGGCCGGCGATGATCCGCGTTCGGTGCTGTCGGTGATCGAGCTGTCGCGCGCCTCGTACCGCAAGATGAAGCAGAACCTGTGGTGGGCGGCCGGGTACAACCTGCTCTCCGTGCCGCTGGCGGCGGGTGTGCTGGCTCCGGTCGGTTTCGTCTTGCCGATGTCGGTGGGGGCGATCCTGATGTCTCTGTCGACGATCGTGGTGGCGTTGAACGCACAGCTGCTGCGCCGACTGGACCTGCGTCCGGAGCGCGCCGCCCGCGCCGTCCTCGATCGGTGACCATCGACGAGCCCCACTTATGCCGTGACCGGGCCGCTATGTCAATCCCCGCGGCGAGAGCCGCCTCCTGCCGCACACTTCAGCAACGGCGCGCTCTCGGGGAGCGGCGCGGGGCTCGAAGGAGGCAAGTGATGAACGATGGGGTCCACCAGCTGGTTCTGGAGTCATTGGATGCGTCAAGCTGGCGACTGACGGACCGGGCTGTGCCCCGGGGCAACGCCGATGCGATCCTCGGGTGCGTCGAGCGCATAGGAGACGGCGTGTACGAGGTGATCTGGCTGGTCGGCGGTCTGTCGAAGCAGCAGTTCTCATCATTGGAGTCCGTGTTGCTGGCGGGAGTGGCACGCGTTCACGGCGCGGCCACAGAGGCCACGATGGTGCATCGCATCTGACGGACACAGCAACAGGCGAGGGACGACGCGATGCGTCGTCCCTCGCCCCGTGTCGATTGTGCATCTCAGTGCTGGCCACCCTTGCGGTCGGCCTCGCTCGGGTCAGCACCGCCTTCGGATCCGAACTGTCCGCCGCTGGCCTCGCCGCCTCGGCGGCCGGCTTCGCGGGGGTCGGCGCCGTTCTCGGCGCCGAACTTGCCGGTGCTCGCCTCGCCGCCCTTGCGGCCCGCTTCGTGCGGGTCGGCGCCGTGCTCCGCGCCGAACTTGCCGGTGCTCGCCTCGCCGCCCTTCCGGGCCTGCTCCTGCGTATCGGAGCGGTTTCCGAACTGTCCTTCGTTCTCGCGATCAGCCATGATGATCCTTTCCTCGCCCTGGTGGGCGGACTCAGGGAGACGGGTTCGTGCCGGGAATCCGGCCGGTGTCTCCGTGACTCCATGCAAGGCGCCCGGGACGAGAAACCGGAGGGGGTTCACAAGGTCGAGGGGCGGTGAAACAATCGGCCGCTGCTACCGCCCGACAGGCGTAGGGCGGGCCCGACGTTCCTGTCAAGGCCCTTCGCTCCAGCCCATCAGTCGACCTAGCCTGCAGACATGACTGACCGACTGACCGACCCCAGGACCAAGTACACGACGGGCGGGTTCGCCGCAGACGACCAGGAACAGCCCGGCCTCACCAGTGACACCGTGCCGCGCCCCGATCATGGCGAGAGCAGCTACCGCGGATCGGATCGCCTCCGCGGACGGCGCGCGTTGATCACCGGCGGTGATTCCGGCATCGGGCGCGCCGTGGCCATCGCGTTCGCGCGCGAGGGCGCCGATGTGGCCATCAACTACCTTCCCGAAGAGGAGGAGGACGCCCGTCGGACACAGAAGCAGATCGAGGACGCCGGCGTGACCGCCGTTCTGCTGCCGGCCGATATCACGACGGAAGAGGCCGCCACTGGTGTCGTGAAGGACGCCCGAGATGCGCTCGGGGACATCGACATCCTCGTCCTGAACGCGGCGTACCAGAAGCAGCGAGATGAGGACGCGGCGATCGAGACGAGCGAGTTCGATCGGGTCATGCACACGAACCTCTATGCCCCGTTCTGGATGGCGCGCACGGCGTTGCCGGAGATGGAGCCGGGGTCATCCGTGATCGTGACCACGTCCATCCAGGCATTCTCGCCGTCTCCGGGACTGCTCGATTACGCCATGACCAAGGCGGCGCTCGCCGCGTTCGTACAGGCTCTGGCAGAGCAGCAGGGGCCTTCTGGCATCCGGGTGAACGGTGTGGCGCCGGGCCCGATCTGGACGCCGCTGATTCCCGCGACCGGCTGGCCGGACAAGTTGCCGAAGTTCGGGCAGGACACGCCGCTCGGCCGAGCGGGACAGCCGGCAGAACTTGCCGGCGCATACGTCTACTTGGCTTCCGAAGAGGCGTCCTACGTCTCGGGCGCGATTCTGGCGGTTACCGGCGGCAAGCACCTCTGACGGTTCCGGACACGGATGCAGGGCGGCCCGCCGGCCGCCTTGCATTCGTGCCGTCTCTGGTCGTTGAGTCATGACAGATCGTCGATCGCCGGTGTTCCGGCATCGACGGGTGCGGTCGACAGCGAGCTTCAGTCGACGATCTCGCGTTGGGTGCGAATGAAATCCGCGTCCGCCGGTGTCAGTCGTGTTCCCTCGGGAACGGCAGTGCCGGTGATCTCCGCGATTTCGTCTCGAACCTCTGCGGGAATGGCTTCGTCATCCAACGCTCGAAGCGCGTGCTTCGCCTGGATGGACAGCTTCGGCCACCACTCGTGGATCTCAACACTCATCTCAGGGCCTCTTCCTTCGCCACCGGCGTCGCGGCGGTGTTGGCCGGCCACTCGTGGCCGGTGGTCGACTGCTCGTGAAAGGGCTCCGCCGTGAGCCGGATGCCGCCCGTCGAGTGCGCCGAATGTGCCAGTTGGTCGATCCACTCGGGGCTGATGTCTGCGGGGTTCGGGTCGTCGAACACGAACCGCAGCGGAATGGACGGGTGCAGCCAGAGGGTGCTGCGCCCGCCGGGCTGTCCCTCGGGGTGAACCCACGACAGCGTGAAGCTCTCACCCCGGCGCAGTTTCGCCGTCACAACCAGCTTCAGGTGAGCCAGCGTCCGGTCCTCGATCTCGATCGGTGCGGCAGGGCCGCCATAGAAAAGCACTCCCATGATCAACCTCTCATCGTTCGAACCGCGCCTGTGCTGGGGCCCGAGCCCTGGGGCTCGGGAACCAGGTGAAGGCCCGTCGGGGAGTTTGCAGTGTAGGTGAGGGCGTCGAGCCACTCGGGGTTCAGCTGCGGGCGTCGGCTCCCGCTGAAGCGATAGACCACCGGAATGGACGCGTGCATCCACACGCTCGTCCGGCCGTCACCGAGGCTGGCGTCCTCGCGCCAGGTGAAGTGGAACGCCTCGCCGCGGCGCAGCTTCGTTCCGATGACCATCTGCAGGTGAGCCAGTGCCCGGTCCTCGATGTCAACTTTGGTCGTGTCTGAATAGAAGAATTTGCCCATGGCGGGCCTCGATCCTGTGGGGGGTTCGCCGTCTTTCGAACGATCGGCGAGGTGTTTCCACGGTGGCACACGGCAATCGGCGCTGACAGGGGGGAGGCATGATCTGCGGCATGTGCATGGCACAAAACGCAGGTCGGGGCCGGAACCAGGGATCCTGAGAATCTTCACATGATCAGCCAGAAACGACGAAGCGGGCGCGATCCGAGGATGGCGCCCGCTTCGAGTCAGAGTGCTTACTGGTTGATGCCCTTGAGCGAACCGGTGATCTTGGCCAGGTCGTCCTGGTAAGCAACGCAGTCGACCTCGCGGTCTCCGCCCTGCTCCCACGACTCGGTGGTCGGCGTGATGGGGTACCAGGTGTACGTGGAGGTGTTCGAGTCGAGGCCGATGTAGTTCACGAACTCGGCTTCGCACTTCTCTGCAGCGGCAGCGGTGATCGCGTCGTCGCCCGGGAAGTCCGTGCCCTCCATGTCGAAGAGGAAGTACACCTCTTCGTCGTGCTCCTGGTCGCACGGCACTGCCGGCACCTCGGTGATGGTGGTGGCCTCCTGCGCGAGGAGGCAGTCGCCAACCTTGAGGCTGAACGCGTCCTGCTGGCCGGCCTCGGTGATCGCGCCGTCCTCGTCGCGCGTGGCGCTCGGTGCGAACATGCTGCAGCCGGTGAGGCTCACAGCGGCGGCGATGGCGAATGCTGCGGCCAGGGTGCGGCGCGCTGCGGTGGTCTTCATGCGTTCTCCCCACGAGATGATGGAGCGCACCATCCGGGACAGAGAGTGCGCGTGCAGAACACCGGGTGCGAGTCCGGTGGTTGAAAAAATGTTACCTGAGCGTCCGCCGAGAGCGGTAATCACTGACGACGCTCATTTGTGCACTTACGACTCGAAACCGTCCACCCCAGGCGTCCAACTGGTCACGGTGCGACCCCAGCCACGCTTCTTGGCGATCTTCTGCACGGTCTTCCAGTCGCCGTCATCGATGCGGTCGACGTACAGCACGCCGTCCAGATGGTCGAACTCGTGCTGCATGATCCGCGCCCGCCATCCGCTGACGTCGATGCTGACGGGTGCTCCACTGAGGTCAGTGCCAGTGACGCGAACACGATCCGACCGGCGCAGCGGGAATCGCTCGCCCGGAACGGACAGGCACCCTTCGGATTCTTCGTCGGGGTCGGGTGCTCCCGGCTCGGGCGACAGCATCCAGAGCTCAGGATTGATGACTTCCCCGCGCCACGGCTGGCCCTCGTCGTCCTCGTAGGAGTAGACGTAAATCCGTAGTGCGACACCCACCTGGGGGGCGGCGAGACCGACGCCGGGAGCGAGATCCATCGTCTCGTACATGTCGGCCACGAGCGTGCGGACTTCGTCGGTGATCTCGCCGACGGGGGAAGCGGGGGCATGGAGAACGGGATCGCCCATGATGCGAATCGGAAGTACGGCCACGTCAGAAGCCTAGTCCGCGGCACCGAGCAGGTAGGCTCAGGGGGTGATGTGGGGGACTGTTGCGGCCGCGCCAGACGTCAACGACCTCATTGGGTTCTTGCAGAACCCCAAGATTCTTCTGGGAATCCCGCTCGCGCTCGCCGGGGCAGTCTTCATGTCGCTGGGAACGCAGTACCAGCATCGCGGTGTCGCGAAGGTGGAGAAACTCAGCGGCCAGGACGCCGCCGGGGGACTGAGCCGCGGTCAGCTCGCCCAGCTGTTGACTCGTCCGTCGTGGATCGTCGGCACTCTCATGCTGGGGCTCGCGATCGTCTGTCAGCTCGCCGCCATCTGGCTCGCACCGCTCATCGTGGTGCAGCCACTCGGTGCGGTCGCGCTCGTGATCACCACGCTGCTGAACGCCCGGATCACCGGGTTCACGCCGACGCGCCAGTCGCTGATCGCCATCGGCCTGTGTGTGGGCGGCACGTTCCTCTTCGTCTTCCTCGCCGCGATGTACGCCGAGGACAAACCCGTCACCGATGCGCAACTGGGGACGGTGCTCAGCATTCTGCTGGTCGTCATCATCGTGCTCGGCGGGCTGTGGGTGCTGCTGCGCAACCGCATGAAGGCGCTCTTCTACATCATGGGCGCCGGCATCATCTACGGCTTCGTGGCGACGCTCGCGAAGGTCGTGTTGAAGCGCATCCAGGAGCAGGACTTCGAGTGGCTCACGCTCGTGTGCCTCATCGCCCTCGTGGCAGGCACCCTGCTGGGCGGCTACTTCGTGCAGACCGCCCACGCCTCCGGCCCGCCCGACCTCGTGATCGCCGGGCTCACCGTTGTGGACCCGATCGTCGCGGTGCTCATCGGTCTCCTGGTGCTCGGTGAGGCGACGTCCGCTCCCACCTGGATCTACGTCGGCTTCGGTATCGCCGGCGCGATCGCCACCTTCGGGGTGGTCGCGCTCACTCGCTACCATCCGCAGGTGATCGAGGAGAGCCAGGAGCTGCCGATCCAGCGCGGAAGCAGTGGTCCGGCCGGCGACTCACGACCGGTTCCGCCCCCCACTGGGCCGACGGTGTCGTTCGACGCACCGGATGCGGCCGACCTGCCGAGCACCGACGACCTCGTCGAGAACGCGTCCGACCCGGGCATCGCCGCGGACCCCGCGCCGCGCCCCGTCGCCGGATCCCACGACCGACCCTTCTCCCACCCCGATCGCTGACCCGCGACCGGGTAGGCTGGTCGCGTACGGGGCGGTGGCCAAGCTGGTTAAGGCAGTGGGCTCATAACCCAACGATTCGCGGGTTCAAGTCCCGCCCGCCCTACCGTGTACTCCTCTGGAACAGCGTAATTCCGCGGTTCTTGGGAGGGCGACCATGTCGCAGCAGTTGGCTGGAATCAGCAATGTGTCCACAAATAGTCCACTTATTGCCCCGTCAGACCCTGTTCTAGGAAGGGTGTACGGGGTCCTACGGGCAGACCGTGCACAGGGACGGGATGCAGCCGCGCATGTGGTGGGTATGAGTGCTGACACCATGCCTGACCTGATGACGACCGAGCAGCTCGCCGAGTACCTGCAGATCCCGGTTCGCACCCTCGAAGACTGGCGCAGCCCGCGTCGCAAGACGGGCCCCCGGTGGATCCGCTTGGGCAAGCGAATCCGGTATCGCCGTGCGACCGTCGACGCCTGGCTGGAAAGCCAGGAGACTGCAGACGACCCAGTCCAGGATGTCGCCTGATGGCTGGACGCCCGGCCCTGGGCGTCGGAGAGCTCGGATCGGTGAAGTGCGTTGAGGTCAACGGACGCTTCCGAGGCCGCGCTCGAACCCGCGACGCCGCAGGTATCGTTCGCCGGCTGACGGCCACCTCGACGTCACCAGAGAAGGTCAAGCAACTTCTCCAGGAGCAAGCGGACGAGCTGGCCATCGCAGTGAGGGTGGTTGACGGCGACAGCGAGTTGGGGACCTTCCTCGCCCTGTGGATCGAGGATCGACAGGAGGAAGTGAAAGTCCAGTCGATGCGGGTTTACCGGTCGACTGCCGAGTACCTGACAGGCATCATCGGTGCGATCCCCGTCAAAGAGCTCACGCCCGCTCGGCTCAAAGGCATCCTGAAGGAGATTGGCAAGACCCGAGATCTTCATCAGGTTCGAACCGCTCTCAACGGCGCGCTCGGAATCGCTGTGGAGCTGGACGCGATCCTCCACAACCCGATCGCGAGCTTGCGGCGAAAGAAGCCTCGCCGCGGACGCCCGAAAGCACTCTCCGTCGCCCAGGTGTGGGTCCTCCGGGAGGTGATCCTAGAGCGTGAGGCTGGTGTTGCGAAGCACGGCGGACCGGCCGGCGCCAGGATCCTCCGCTGGGTTGTTGAGCTCATGCTCGCATCCGGCCTGCGAATCTCCGAGGTGTGCGCGCTGCGAAACATGGATGCCGACCTGCAGGCAGGGACAATCGCCATCACCGGGACCATGATCGAGGACGAGCACTACATCCTCGTCAGACAGGACGAACTGAAGGCCCGCGATCAGGCACGGATCATCAAGCTCCCGCAGTACGGATGCAACGTCCTGCACGAAGCGCGGTCCGCCCAAGAGACCATCCCCAGCCGACTGCCGCAGTCTCCAGCCCTCCACGGGCGACGAGGCAACACGCTGGATCCACGGAAGGTCAGGAAGGCCCTGATCAAGCTTCGTGAGCATCCGCGCCTCGTCGAAGCTCTCGCCGTCACCGGCCTCAAGCCCACGGACCTCACGCCACACTTGCTCCGCCGGACTGCAGCCACCTTGGTCGCAGCAGCCACCGGGAACATCATCAATGCGCAGGAGTTGTTGGGACACGCACACGCAAGCACCACCAAGCAGGCCTACCTCGGAGAGGCGTTCTTCACTGTAGGTTCTGCCCTGGTCCTAGATGAGATCCTGGGTGAGCGCGCAGCCCAGTAGCAACAGCCGTCACGTGGGTAGTGGGCTGTTACCGCTGACGATGGGCGATCCCGAGAGTGTCCGCGGCGTAGAGCGCGTCCCGGGTTCCGTGGATGAGTTCGGCCACGTTGAGCCTCGAACGGTTGTTGGCGAACGATCCAGACCCTGCGGCGTAACCGGTGCGCGCCGCGAGCTCGTCGACACTGAGAGGTTCCGGATAGACCTCGAGGAGCGCGCTGAGCATGGCCGCTTGCGCCTTGGGTAGCTTCGCAAGCCACCATTCAACGAGTGCTTGACCAGACGGCAGCGGTTCGAAGCCGCCGTTGGCGTCGAGAACAGTCAAGCCCTCCGGCGTGACTGAGATGGCCTGCGCTCCGCCGATGATCAGTCCCCGTGTGCGAAGACCGCTCAGGCTGTTCGCGAACGACCCTGACTTGTGGGCGTAGCCAGTGAACAACCCGATCTGACGGGTTGAGAGCTCGCCATGGGCAGCCAGCGTCGTGACGATCGCCTTCTGCATCTTGCTGAGCTTCAGGTCCCCGTCCGTGGAGGCGGCCGGCCGAAGAACCACATTGCGGGGAAGCTTCGCACGAATCTCTGGGGAGAGCGTTCGTTGCGGCGCTACCCGCGGTGCGTTGCGAGCGGGCGACGTCTGGCCGCTCCGGGCTGGCGGTGCGTCGCGGACGACGGCGCGGAGACGTTCAGCGAGAGCCTCACCCGTTGCCATTGCCTCCTGCAGATCACGGACAAGCCCGCGGGCCTCATCCGCCACCAGATGCTCGAACCGGTCGATCATCCCCTCGAGGGCCTTGCGGTCGTCGTCAGTGATCACCGGGACGGGAACCTCGACAAGCCGGGGCTCCGCGACGCCCGAGTCGGTCTGCTGGGCCAGCTGTCGCTCCAAAGCGACGATGCGCTGGCGGAGCGCCTTCGGATCGTCGTTCCGCGCACGCTCGATCGTCGCCGCCATCTCCGACTGGATCGCGGCAAGATTGATGTCCGCGAGCGTCGCTGGCGGCCGCGGCGATTCGCCCACCTTCGGCGTGGTGCCGGCATCGTACGTGCGGCGTGGGCGGAAACGGAACTTCACCGGCTCGCCACGTTCCGGCTGCCACAGCCAGCACTCACCGGTCGCCAACGACGGGAGGCTGTCAATGATCGCCGACGACTCGCTGTGCGTCTCGATCCACGCCCGAACGGCCGCTCGATCCTGAGGCGACACGGTGCGGAGCATGAAGAGGTTGTCGACCTGCGTCAGCACGTTCTTGTTCAGCGACGCGCTCCGCTGAGACAGCATCGTGACACCGATGCCCTTGAATCGGCCGAGCTTCACCAGACGCTCGAACGCACCCACCATGGGCGCATCACCAGAGTCCACGCGCTGCGGAATCACCTCGTGCGCCTCTTCGATCAGCAGATGCATCGGCGCACGCTCAGCCCGCCGGTACAGCCGGTTCGTGAACGCTGTGAGGAACTTCCGGCGCTCAGCAGCGGAGAACTCCGACACATCGAGAACGGCGCTGAGGTTCCGGCTACGCAGCAGATCCGCGATGTACTCACCGCTGTCCGCTGCCAACGGGAGATCGCCATGGAGGCCACCGAAGACCGGGACAGGCAGACCTTGATCCGGAGTGCCATCGGCGCCGGAGCGCACGCCCCAGTGGTCGCCCTTCGGGTCGATCGAGACGACCGGCACGCCGACGTTGTAGATCTCCTCGAACAGGTCAAGCCCGGCAGTGGATTTGCCGGACCCCTTCTTTCCGAGGATGGCGTTCGATTCGGTGACCAGGTCGAGGGGCAGCTGAATCCCGCCCAGGTCGAGGACGCGAGCACGGGCAGTCATGCTGGCTCCAAGAGGCTGACGATCGAATCGGTCATCCGATCGTGCGACGTCATGATGCGACCCGGGCGACCCGCCTCGAACGGCCCGAACATGTCGGCCTCCTTCTTCGACCGCTGCGAGTGCCGGTACGTCTGGACAGCAGCGAAGATTCGCCGAGCCGTCTCCGAACGAACGAGCGCGTCCGCGCTGTCGGGGGAGCGCAGCCCTTCACGTGAGGAGAGATCCAGCACCGGCTGCTCCAGCTCGTACGGGATCCGGCCGAGCGTGAGCACCGCGGCAAGCCGACCAATCGGGGAGTTGCGGGTCATCGTCGTGCGAGCCGTCCGCGTCCACCATGGGCGGTGGACATGAACACGCCACAACGGCTCAGTAGTCGCGGTCTTCCTCATCAGGTGTCCTAGCCTCTCGGGGTTCGTTCGCAGCCCATGCAACCTTCACATGCGCGGCGAACACGTGGCCGACGTTGATCACGCCAAACCACACGGAGCGTGCTCGGCGAATGTCTGCGTATTGCTGCTTACGCTCGCGTCATGACACGAATCCGATACCAAGAGATGACCGCCGACCAGCTCAACGTGGTGCTGCCTGACGGGCATACCATCCACTGCGCGTACGACTTCGGCTGGCGGTACCGGCTGCGGCCGGCATGGCAGGAGACACTGGATCCCGATGACGGGACAGAGTCGGTTGACCCGACTGTGGTGCCCGATGCTGATGCGTTGGTGCTGATGCCGGATTGGTCTGGGCCCGACGATGATGCGATCGTTGTCATCGTCAACGACTGGTTCATGAAGAAGGACTCGTTCGTCAACGAGCTCACCCACCTGACGACGTCCGGTCCAGACGCCCCAGGCGCCCTCGTCTTCGTCCCGGAGAAGGACATCGGCTCCCACGCTGCCCGGGACGCAGTGAGGAAGCGCCTGCAGCAGCCTGACGCACACGGACTCGGACCCACCGAGATCCGCTCGTACTACCCGGCCTAGGCTCCCCGCCGGCGACGTCTCCGCTGCTCGGGGATCTTCTCCTTGCTGAGCACAGTCACCACAAGATCGTGAGGGATCGCCACAGCCGAGCTGCGGCGATACACAGCCGCCGGCGGGTTCTGAACCTCAAGCTCGTAGAGGTATCGGATCGAGCGACGTCTACCATGCAGGGTCTGTCCCTTCGCATGATGGATCGTTGGGCGCTCGGGGAACACATAGACGAGGGGCATTCGTCGACCCCACGCCCGATCAGCGACGTACTGACGGCCGCGATGCGCTTTCATCGTGACGACATCACCAACGGCCCACTCCGCCGCTGTCACATGGAAGACCGTCGCCCCCACCGTTGACGCTGGTGCCCGGCGGTATGTGTTCCACAGGGGGGCGAGGGCGGCCACCAGTGCGAGGATGAGCAGTCCGCTTCCGAGCAGCCACACGCTGCTGATCTGCTTGAGCCCCAGCATCACGGCGCCGGCCGCCATCAGGGCCCCGCCAACGGCCAACGGCACGAGGAGCAGGACGGTGTGCAGAAAGTACCGGCGACTCTCAGACGCCGGTACCCAGTTCACGTCGCCCCAGACAGAGATCTCGTCCGTGCCGTGGCTCGGAACCGGCGGCGCCGTCGCTTCACCGTTCATGTGCGAATCGTAGTGACGTGACCGCCAGGACCTCGGTTGTTCCCTCACACCTTCGGAGGGTAAGCCTTCCAGCCCCTTGTCCGGATAGCTGCGGATCGAAGCACAGCTGCGCCATCAGCAGGGTTCTCTGCCTGAGCGATCGCGCGAATGAGCGCGACGATGTCGTCTGGGTACGCGATGCCTCTTGTGGCAACGAGCTCGTAGTCCCGTTCCCGCCAGGCGGTCTCGCCATCCCCGTCCTGGTAGCAGATGAACGAGTAGAGCGTCCGACAGGTCATCACAGGCACATCGTCATAGGCCAGGCCCGGGGACGTGTCCTCGGGGCCGGTTGTGAACTGGCGGCTGCTGTCACCGTGCGTCATGACGATGACGATCTGGTCACTCGTGCACGACCTCAGTAGCTCCGCCAGATGCCCAGGGGAGGAAGCGGTCAAAAGCGTGCTGTGAGGAAGGTTCTCAATCCTCGCCTCGAGCACCCTCGGCACATCGTTGTCCGTGTCATACATGACGAACATGATCGGACTGACTGGTGGGAAGGGCATGCTGCGATTGTGAGTCGACTCGGCCATTGAGAGGTGCTGCCACGCCGAACGCGCTATCGGGCGGCGGCTTCGATGCTCAGGCGTTGCACGCTCTCGATCGCATCCAGTGCTTTGAGAGGGACGTTCAGGGACGTGAGCGAGTCCATGAGCGAGCGTGCCCGGCGGGCGGCAAGGAGGCGTTCCTGCGACGATGCCGCGGGGTCCTCTGCCATGTCCAGGCAGATCCGGATCTCTCGGATCGTCTTGCGATCTGCGGCCGGCAGCATGCTTTGCCCCGCCTTCCTGGCGTAGGCCTCAGCTTGATCCCAGGCCAGCTGGAACTGGGCCACCGCGCGCGGGTACTGCAGCGAGGCGATGTTCGTGGTGTCCGTGATTTCCGCGGCAGGGAACGAACGGCTCAGCTGCCCCGCTTCGTGCATGGCGCTGATCATCC
The DNA here is from genome assembly GCF_050990725.1 of Microbacterium gorillae. Lineage (GTDB taxonomy): Bacteria > Actinomycetota > Actinomycetes > Actinomycetales > Microbacteriaceae > Microbacterium > Microbacterium gorillae_A. Next base: position 2,630,831 of record NZ_CP158844.1, on the reverse strand, counting down.
GCGATGTCGAAGGCACGGTGACGTCGATCAATGCCGGGTAGTTGAACAGCATGTCCCAGTCTGTCTCTGCGTGCAGGTACTGGCGCAGGAGCGATTCGTGCTGCTCGACGACGGCCTGCCACTCCTCCTCGAGGCGTATCCGGGCGATCGGGGCAGTGAAGCTCGTGTGCTCGGAACGAAAACGGTCCAGGGAACGGTAGATGACCATCCCGAGCGCGATCAGCGCCATGAGTCCCGCGAACCAAGGCACGATCGCGTCGAAGACCCCGAGGAGAACCGGGATCATGGCGTCAAGGCCGGCGGCCGGATTGAAGAGATCTTCCACGTATCCCACATGCGCGGCAACCTCCGCGAATGTCAACTGGGCAAGCCCCTGCCGGTCAGAACGCCTGCTTGTCGAAACCGTGCGGGTGAGTGTGCAAGGGGTTGGTCCACTCCAGCCCGGCGGCCACAGCCTGTGCGAGCGACTCGAGTCCGCGGCCGAAGTAGCAGTACCCGTGCTCAACGCTCACGGGATCGTCGCTGAGCCTGACGATGAGGCGATAGTTGAACAGGTAATGCCAGACTTCGACGACGTATGTGTCCGTCTCCTGGAGCCGGTAACCGTTGCTGATCGGAACGATCCGCGTGTCATCCAGGACGTCAACGGTCACAGTTGGTACCCCGCGAACCAGCGAGAGGACAGCCAAGCCAGGGCCGCCATCTTGTGTTCGTGCTTGGACCCGTAACACCCCTGCACGACTCGCAGATGGTTCCATGCCTGTCGTGGATCGATTCCGGCACGAACATCCAGCTGAACCGTCTCCGGCAGCCCGGTGTAGAACCACGCTCGGTGGAACGCGTCCCAATCCTCCTTGCCGTCGTAACGATCCGGGATGATGCTCATCGGGGGAAGGACGTCAGGGTCGGCGCCGCGAGCGGGGAACGCAAGATCGAGGTCCGTGATCGTCGGATTCGGGTGTTCGAACCCGTCGCTCGGCATGTCGCTCATGGTCATCAACCCATCTCCTCATCGTTCTCTGCCGTCGGCTCCGGGACCGTGACATCTCCATACTCACCGGGAACCACGCCACCGGGCCCCGGATGCCATTCGCCAGGAGCCTGGTTGCCATGTGCTCGTGCACTGTCGGACAGCTCCTGCAGCGTTCGACCAACGACCGGCTCTCCATGCTTGAGGGCGATTGCGACGATGCCCCAGATCTCCCGCTGGTGAAGCGGATCCCGAAGTTGCAGCGACTTCACGTGCGCATCCCAGAGATCGTCGGCGTTCGTTCCGAAGTCCTCCTCGAAGCGCTCACGCACCTTGGCGAGCTGCCGAGCCCGAATCAGCTCGAGGACTGCCGGAACGTACCGCTGAGCCGCGCCCTCGAACTCGCGACGTGCATCGTCCTGCTCTTTCGCGAGGGCCGCGCAGCGGTTCCGATAGTCGGCCAGCTGATCCAGCATCGCCTCATCCGACCAGACGAGGCGTGGGCGTGAGTCCCAGGTGTCTTTGGCGTCGTCCGGCCACCAGGGAGTGTCACCCCACTTCGAGCCGCCGCTGAAGTGCGAGAACGACGAAGAGACGCCGAAGTCGTTGAAGTCGCCGACGGTCAGCTCCGGGGACCCGTCATCATCTCGGACGACCCTGAAGAGGGCCGCGGTGACGTCGTCACGTTCGTGGTGCCAGGAGAGAATGTCACGGGCCGGAACAGCTTCCGCGTCGCTGGGGCTCTGCGTTCCATCCTTCGTCCAGGAGTAGGTGACCAGTGCTCTGTCGGCGGGGTAGCGCGGATCCCACTTCTCGATCACCACGATCGGCACCCCCACCGCACGCTGCCGTGCCTCCTCGATGAGCTCGGCGCGTTCCGGTTCGGTGAGGTGCTGGCGTGGGTTCGCGCCGAACCGCCACCCATCCCATTCCGGCGTTGACCAAGCCACGTTCAAGATGCTGGCGGTCCGCTGCGTCAGCGCCTGCCACTTGGTCGTCTTCCCAAGCGTGCCATTGCGTCGGATGCGGGTGACGTCGAGATAGATTCCAGGCTCATGAGCGCCCGGAGATGGGACGTAGGCGTTCCATCGGCCCTGCCGGTCCGCAGCGATCGCGATGACGCCCTCGATCTGGATGCCAGTTGCCACCGCCACGTCTGTCGACGCATCGCCCTTCACTCGCTCCCGGGAACGGAACTCTGCGACGATCTGGTCCGCCGCCTTCTTCTCGTGCGCGCCGGAACCGTTCAACGGCTTCGTCCACGTGTGCGCGAGCTTCCACCAGTGCACGAGATCGTCCACAACCTCGCCGATGCCGTCAGCGTCAGCACCCTCCATGATCAGGAGGCGGCCGATCAGATCACGGAAGTCGACCTCCTGGTCAGCCTCGGCCTTCTTCGCCTCCAGTGCGGCACGAACGGTGGGAACCATAGACAGGAAGTGGTTTGAGCGTTCCTGTCGCGAATAGAGGAACTTCTCCAGCTCAGTTGTCGTGACCAGGTCGAACGGCAGCACCCACGAGTCATCCGGTTTCACCACACACGATGCTCGCTGCTGGGCTTCCACCGCGGTCTCGCCGCGGTACACCCACCCGGGCTTCCCGGGGACAGGCTGGTTCCGCTTGTAGATCTTCTCCGCGCGCCCGTACCGGATCACAAAGCCACCGTCACGGCGACCCTCGATGAGGTGCGGGACGTTCGAGTCCGGGTACTCAGCATTGCCCGGATGGATCCTCGGGTGTCGCCCGCGCGTCCACCGGTCACCTTCGATGTACTTCTCGCTGAACTCCAGGGTGTTCCAGTTGCCGATGACCCGCAGACCGGGACGAAGCAGGCCGTTGAGGCGTCGCTGCCAAGCTGCGAACGTCTCACCTCCCTCGCCGAGCTGAATGGAGTCCTCGTCGTCCTGGATCAGCTCGATGCGGCCGGCATCCTGATCCTTCACAGACATGAAGTTCACCCCGGCCGCCGGGAGTGGATGCCAGACCGGGGTCCGGTCGACGATGCCTTGCAGTACCAGCATGATCCGCATGTAGTGCCGGCGGCGGGCATCCGCCATCTTCTCCAGCTCAAACCACTCGTCCGAGCCTGGGCGCACCGGCTCCCCGAACGTGCCGCCGAAGCCGAAGAGCCGTTTGTCGAAGACCTCGACGAACTCCCGCCGCCGGGGCAGCACCCGGTCGAAGATGCGCAGGTCAGGATCGACGGTCAGGAGGTACAGGCGTTCCCCGTTGCGCAGCAGCCAGTATGAGCGCTGGTTGCTCGCGTCGCGCGACGCGTCCTCGAACATGTTCCCGCTGCGGCTCGCGACACGCGTCGGGATGAGGACGACAACACCCTTCTGCTCCGGAAGCACGCGATCCAGGTGTTCTGGATCCGCGCACAACCAGTCGACGAACTCGGGGATGTTGTCGCTGGTCATCCCGGTCTTCCGGCCACCCATCAGGATGAGCGACTCCTCCGCCATCACGAGGACCTTCTGCCTCAGCGTGATGGGCGTGTCTGCGCTGGCAGGCTTGCCGTCGCGGATGAGCTGCAGCGTCTCATCCCGGCCAAGGTAGAGGTCAACGGTCCAGAGGACCTCGGCCATCTTCTTCAGCTGCGCTTCGAGCGGCGCTATGCGAGCCATCAGGTCAGCGTGAGCCTGAGCGAACTTCTCTTCCAGCTCCTTGCGCTGCCGTTCGAGGTCCGCGCGCTGCTCGGCCTGAACGCGCTCGAGCTCTGCCCGGCGCCGGGCGAGTTCTGTGCGTGCGTGGACAACAGCGCTGCGAGTCGCCAGGGCATCAGCGCCGGTGTACGGGATCAGTGCTGAGCTGTCATCGGGGGAGTCGGCGTCCATGCTCATTCACATGCGCGGCGACCGACCTACAGCGTGGCGAGGATCAGATCTCGTTCCCAAGCGGCCACGACGGGCTCGAGGAGGATGCCGACATTGACGAGTCGTGCGCGCTCTTCCTCCTCAGGAGCAAGGTGCGCGATCTCGATCGACGGTGGCAACAGGGCTGGAACATACTGTTCGAGGTCGTAGGCGGCGACGATCGCGTCGATGTGGGTGCCATGTACGTCCAGAGCGGCTCGCATCTCCCGCTCGGCGAGGTCCAGCTGCATTCCACCGTCGTCAACGAACCCCGCCCAGCGCATTGCCCTGTAGGCGGCAACAAGGTCACGGGCGGCGATGAGGATATCGCCGGTGGGGTCAGGGTGCTGGCATCCGATCACTATCTGCAGCGCACCGGACGTCTCGATCACCTCGAAACGCAGCCGCGAGTGGTGGAAACGTGCCCGAACCGCGGAGTCGATGACGCGGACATCTTCTTCCATGCCGATGAGCCGCAAAGCCATTGTCATTGCGCCAGCGAGCCTGTGGACCTGACCGGCCACACCTGAGGCAACGAACTCCGCCAACGGCTGGGGGAGTGCGGCCGCGGCAGCGTGACGTTGTGCGCGCTGCATGCGGTCCGAGACTGACCGATGCGTCAGAACGATGTGTCGCCCACCCGGAGCGACTTGGAAGGCGTCGACGCTGGTGATGGCGATGAGATCCCCGAGAACCCTCAGCATGTCTGGGGCGAGTGAGTCTGCCGCGGCAACGTCCTCGGTCACGGCATCCCGGTACCGGCGCAACAGGCGGGCTGCGCGCGCTGCCGGCAGCTTCAACGCGAACGCGTCGATCGGGTGTAGCCGTATGTCCATGTTCCCCTCACAGGCGCGGCTGGAGCATCATCAGGTCCTCTTCGAGTTGCTCGATGTCAGCGGTCAGCAGCGCAATGTCCGCCTCCGCATGAGTCACTCCGTACACGCGAAGACTAGCCGCATTCGAAGAGGCGAGACTGATTCTTGAATCGATCCGAGCCCATTCTGGATTCCGTCGGTCGACACCACATCGGCAGTGAAAGTCGTCAGCGAGCCGTCGAGCTTCCCGCAGGAGGTTGTCGATATCGGACTCCGCCCACTCTTTCCCGTACTCCCGGAGCGCATGCCGCATGAAGTCCGGTCCTTCAGAGGAGCTGGACGCGATGACGTACGCAGCCATCCGATCCAAGACGATGCCGGCGATCATGCTCATGCGGCACGCCTGACGGGAAGGTTTACGACGTGAGTGGTCGAGCGGCGTGAGCAGTCGGCCGAATGACGTTTGGATCGCATATCCACCACATGCGCGGCTGCGCGTCTGTGCGTCTGCCAAGCTCGACTGCGCAGCCGCGCATGTGGTGGGTATGAAGGTCATCGACAGCCACGGCAACTCTCACCACACCGCCGGCACTCCTGAAGGCGGCCGGTTCGCCCCCAAAGCGAACAGTGCTCCGCTCAGCCAGCTGGCCGCGACATCTCCACGAGTCACCGAGCTGCGTGAGGAGTACCACCAGCTGTGGATCAGCGCTGACGCGCAAGGCATGCTCAGCCGGCCGGAAGTGGACCGCGAGGCGCTGGCGCGGACCACCACGGATCCCGCACTCCTTGCGGCGCTCACCGGTGACCTGAGGGGCGACGTCGGCCATCACGTTGCCACGAACCCCGCCACCCCGGCACCTGTGCTGCACGACATCGCAACGGACCGCCGCTGGGATCGGAAGTACCAGGACCGGTTCGAAGCGATCAGCCACCCGAACATCGATGTGGCCACCCTCGAACTGCTGTGGTCTCGCACCCAGAAGGACGACCCCTACATCGACCAGATTCGTGAGGACATGGCGCGAGTCCCGAAGGCCACCGGACCCATGCTGGCCATGCTTCTTCGGGACCGCTACTCCGAGGAAGCCGGCGCCCACCCGAACCTCCCCGGCCCGATGCTGGACGCGTGGGTCCGCGATGCTGAACTCGCACACCTGGTGATCCGCAACCCGAAGCTCACCGACGAGCAGCTGCGCTCCGCTCTCGCGGCGACGAGCGAGCACCTCTTGGACGATGACGACAGCAGCTGGCCCGTCATTGTCGCCGTGGGAGTGACCCAGCACCCGAACACGACCGTCTCCACACTGCGCGATCTTGATCGTCACCCCGACGCGCACGTGCGGAATCTCGCGCTCGAACGCGCCCGTCAGGTGAGCGCAGGAAGTGAAGCCGATCATGGCGACGATTGATCGCGTCGGCAACAAGCATCGAAGCGCCGGCGCCCCTGACGGCGGTCAGTTCGCCGGCAAGCTGAACAGCGCTCCGACGGCAGGGCTCAACGAACAGACCGAAGAAGCTGGATGGGAGTGGGAGCGTCCGAGCTACCGGATCCCAACCGGCAACCTCGGAATCCTGCAGGAACGGATCGACAAGGCGAACAAGCGCCTGCAGCGCGCGGGCATTGATGAGCGATTCACCTTCACCGCGGAGCGCCGCATCGTGCGTGACGAGCGCACCGGGCAGGAGCACACCACCAACGAAGTAACGCTCAACACCCCCAGGATCAGCGCTGGCGACTGGCGATTCGACGGTGTCCATGAACTGGGAGCGAACGGGCGGGTCATCAGCCACTTCACCCACGGAGCTGAAGCGATCCTTGACGAATCGAAGGATCTGCTCGTCTGCGAACACTGTGGCCATCGCCGGTCGCGAACCAAAGTCATGGTCGTCACCAACCCTTCCACCGGTGAGACAAAGCAGGTCGGCACGAACTGCCTCGGGCTGTTCCTCGGCGTGAAGCCTCAGGGTCTGTGGGCGCTGGACGAGAACTTCGGAGCGGACGACCTTGAGGTCGATGATGATGACCTGGGAACGTTCCGCAACCCCTCAGCCGGCATCATCGACGCTGACGACGTCCTCGCCGTCACGCTGCAGGTCATCGCCGAAGACGGCGGGTACCTCTCGAAGGCGAAAGCGATCTACACCGAAACGCCAACCGCAGACAAGGTGCTGGAGCGCATCGGCGCACGGTCCGCGATGCGCCCGCAACTGACGGACACAGAACAGGCAGAGGTCGCCGCGGTTCTCGCCTACGTCGACCAGATCGACCCGTCGGAGGCCGGCGAGTACGAACGGAACCTGCATCAGGCGCTTGCCGCCGACGGCGACGGACAGCGACGCATCGACCGCAAGCATGTGGCTCTCGTCGCTTCCGCGATCCCATCGTTCCGATCCCATCAGGCGTTCGAGCTGAAGAAGAAGCTCCGAGAGGAGGCCCGGGCGAAGCAGGACACGTCGAAGGCTCAGGCATATCTCGCGGCGCCAGGGGAGTCCCTCAAGGGGCGGGACATCGAAGCCACGATCCTCTCCGTCCGTCTCGGGCAGGACTACGGCTATGGTGCGCCGTTGCACGTCAGCATGATGGACGATGATGGGCACGTCATCTACTGGAAGTGCTCAGGCATACTCGGCGGCTCGATTGAGACGAAGGATGGCCAATTCGTCCAGTGGGCTCCGGACGATGGCTCTCGGGTCGTCATCGCCGGCGGCACAGTGAAGGACAATCGCGTCTCCGACTACAACGGTGACTGGGAGACGGTCATCACCCGGGCGAAGCTGGTGCCGCCTGCCGAGGTCATCGCCGGGTGGGATGCCGAGCCCGCGAAACCGTGAATCAGCGCTGATGCCGGATCACCAGAGGTCGCTTCCGGTGCGGCGCGGCGACCTCGTAGGATCGCGGAATGGACCCACGCCCGCTCGAGTTCACCTACAAGGATGAAGCTGACATTGTCAGCGAAGCGGCACGTGCCGCCGATCGTGAGGTGTGTTTCTTCCCTGCGCAGAGTGACCTCGGGCTGCGGCTGCTCGACTCGCTGCGTGGAAGCACCATCGAGTCGAGGGAGCGGCCGGATCTCTGGGACCATCGCACGTCACTGCTGATTGAAGCCATGACGATCGATGACCACGTTCGATCGACAGGGAAGGACCTCACCAGGCAGCGGGAAGCTGAGGTGCAGCGCGAGCTCAAGAGGTCCGTATTCGCAGAGATGCTCCCGAACGCAAAGCTGTCCGTGCTCACGAGCAGTGGCCTGCCAACAGACGAAGACCACAGCTACGCCGCCTACCTGAGTCACTTCCAGAAGGTCGTTTCACACCATGCTCGAAACGATGCCGAGTATCGCAGCCAGCTCCCGGGCGCCGACCTCGCCTACCTCCTTCTGGACCTCTCCACGGGGTACTTCGAATCGCTGAACTCCTTCGGCCGGGAGATGTGGGGTAGGCCTCACATGTGGTTCGGCGACGCGGCGTTCATCGAGGCCATCATCGCCTCAGGTGTCGATTGCGTTGCATGGCTTGCCCCGTACAAGACGTTGGAGCTCGTGGGAGAGGGAATGTTCGACCTTCCGAAGGTCGTGATCATCGACGTCAGTCTCCTGCGTGAGGGCGACGCTGTTCATTACGACGCGAACCGGCTGCGCTCTACCGAGGAGTGACGATCTGAGCCACCGGTGCCACAGGTGAGCCGGCGGACGCTCGGAAGAGCTCAGCGGCACCGCTATTCGACCAAGGCGGCAGCTTCCTCGCTCACACCTGCGTGCGGCGTGTGCGTGTGATGATGGTGGTGCACTTCACGGGTCAGGCGTCAGGTTTCTCTGCCGCTGACCTCCCGGAGCTGGAGCGGAAGTTGAGTGCGGAACGGAACTGAGGAAGACGCGGAACCCTTGGAAAATGCGGCTCCGGGATGGTTGACACCTGTTGGTGGCACCGCTGCACCCCGTGAAACCTGCCCCTGATCGATTCTGGTGAGACCTTCGAGGACAGCATTCCTTGGCTGATGTGCTGAGGGTGAGTTCGCTTGAAAAGAGGAGCGATTGAGGGGCATTCGGCGTGTCTGGATGCTGCGAGTTTCCCGTGTTTCGGGCTGGGGTCGGCCCGAGTGGCCCGACGGGTGGCCCGACAGTTTTCCCGCGTGTTTCCGCGGGTGGCCCGGGTCGGCCCGACACCAGTCGGGCCGGGTTTTGACCTACTCCTGACTGGGATCGGAGGGGTTCACCCCTGTAGTAGTAGTGAGTAGAAGAGGATCTCCTCTAGAGATAGAGAGATATATGTCGGTGTGGGGACGCTGATATATGTCTCCGTCTCATGTATGTATGTGCTCTGGAAGTGTCGGGCCGTCGGGCCACCCCCTGTTTTCAGACCCTCGATCCCTGTCGGGAGTAAGGCAAAACCCGGCCCGGAAGGTGCCGGGCCGGGGACTGGTTTTGTCGGGCCGGCCCGACTGACCCCCGCCGGTGGCATGAGCATCGCCGACGTGAAGCCGCCCTCATGGTGAGTGTGACCGACCACTACGAGACGCTGGGCGTCTCCCACACCGCACCCGATGAAGTGATCCGCGCCGCCTACAAAGTACGGATCCGCCAGGCACACCCGGATGCCGGCGGCGACGCGGTCGACGCGCAGCGAGTGAACGATGCCTTCTCCGTGCTCTCAGACCCCCTGTCCCGCGCGAACTACGACCGCGAGCAGGCTAACTCGGAGCCGGTCAAGCGTGCGGAGCCGCCACTGCCGAGCCAATCCGCTCCCGCTGCGGGGTCGACCTCATCGACGTTCGCCACCTCGGTCGTCAAACGGTGGTGGAAGCGACGCGCAACGCTCGTCGCAGGAGCTGTCTTCCTAATGGCGATCACCAGCTCAACCGTCCTGGCGATGCTCAACGGCGTCGACCGGCCGCAACTGATGTTGTTCTTGGCTCTCTCAGTATCAGCGATCGTCTGGGCGACCGCGGCACGCTGGATGAAGCCGTTGGCTTTCCTCCTCGTTGCGACTGCCGCCCTGGGCTTCGCTTCCCCCTCACTCGCCCCACTCACCGCCGGCTGGCTCGCCCTCGCACTGACGACCGGGCTCATCATCCGCCGATCGATCACCAACGAGCTCACCGATCTCTCCCTCGCAGCCGCCGACCATTTCTGGGCCGCGTTGGACGCTCAGGGCGTGGACGCCTGGTTCGTCGAAGACATCGTCGCGGAAGGATCGCAGACGCGAACGCTGCTTCAGCACCTCGACAGTGACTCGCGAGTCACTCGCGTCCTGTGGGGTCAGATCGAGCAGGGCTCGTACCTGATCCTCGGAGACGCAGACGAGCCTCTGATGTCCGTTCCGTACGACCTGATGGAGCGAGCAGCGAAAGCGTCGGACCGCCGGACACGAAAGCGCGATGCGCCGCGCATATGAAGAGTGCAGGGCCCTTCCCCTCCCTGTCCCCCAGAGGGGCGGCCGGATCCCCACCGGTCGCCCCTCATCTCATGAGACCTGCCGCAGGGGTGGAGAGCCGAGGAGGCTCACATGACCATCGACAGCAGCGGCAAGGTACACCGGCCGAGCGGCACACCTGGCGGCGGCCAGTTCACCGGTGTGGTGAACACCCCGCCCAGACATGGACTCTCCGGGAGCAACCCCACGACCCTCACCCGAGCAACCGCCGGCCAGGTCCAGGTCGTCTACGACCGAGATCCCGCCACAGACCGGCTGCGTGTCACCACTCTGCTTCGCGACGATGCCCTGGGTGAAGCGAATGGCGCGGACGCCTGGGTCGAGGAAGGGAGCGTGCTTACTGACACTCCAGCGGGTTCCGACCTTGAGCGCATGACAGCCGTCTGCGTCAACCAGGCGGAGCGCATCGCCTCTGCCATCGAACGGGGTGACGACCAGCACGAGACGATCGATGCGTTCCTCGCGAGCCTCGCCGACCGTCGCGACCCGTTCATCACCCGCGGTACCCGCCGGCGACACGGTGAAGAGCTCAAGCCAGTCTCCCCGGCCTTGAACGTCTGAGTGATCACGAGCACCGCGTAGCCGCCCTCATGTACGTGTCGCATCAATGCGCGCACGTGAGGAGACAGACGATGGTCATCGACGACAACGGGATGGTCCACGGGGCATCCGGCAAGTTCACCGGTCGAGTTCCGGCCCAGCCAGCAGAGCAACTGACCCCAGAGTCACAGGCGTGGACACCGCCATACCCCACCGTCGCAGACGTCGACGGGCACGCAACAGTCGAGGACGACGGCGACAACCAGATCTGCGAATGCGGCAACAACACCTACACCGAGGACTGGGTCGCTGCTGACCGGAACGGCCAGATGAGCGCCGACTCTGCCGGCTCGTCCGACCCAGATGAGTTCACTATCTGCCCGGAATGTGGACGCGTGTACACCAACGCGGACCTGTTCGACGCGATGGACACCCCCGCGCCCGCGTTCGCTCGCCTCGACACACGCTCCGCGGCGTTCATCGCTGCTCTGGAGATCTACAACCGCGAGGAGTACGGCCAGGAGCCACGGGACGTCTGCCCCACCCACGGTGGTGCCTGGGGCGGAGATGCCACCTGCACCACATGCACCGGCGCCGACGGCCGCGCTCTTGAGAAGACGGCCTGAGCGAACGATGAGCACGATCGACAGCAAGGGCAACCATCACCTGGGCGCGGGAATGCCAGGAGCCGGCGAGTTCACCCGCAAGCTGAACGCCCCACCGACTGCAGCACTGGTCCCACCCGCATCTGCGGGGGCTCCAGTGAAAAGCGTCGTTCGTCTGCAACGGTGGGCCGGTCCTCGAAACGACCAGATCATCGAGGTCGAATCGTTGCGGCTGGATGTCGCCGCGGCGCTGGACACGTTGCCACTCGACGACGTGCGCTCCTTCGGGGACACTGCCGACAACGACCCGCTTTTCGAGACTCTTCGCGAGCATGGTCTGGTTCAGCACAACGGCCCGTTCGATGTCGAGATCGACAGGGACGAACTGGACGAGTACATCTCTGAGCGAGAGGGCGAGGACCGTGAGCTCCCTCGGCGCGCCACCATCCTCCGCGACCTGGAGGACGTGAGCAAGGACCTTTCACAGGTGAGCCGCGACGCCCAGAAGCTCGCGGGCCGAAAGCACCAGCTTCAGAGCCAGTACGTGGCAGCAGCAGTAGCCGCAGAAGTGCCGGACGCCCGCGCCGCCGTCGTGAACCCTCACGCATTCCCGTACCTGTTCGACAGCAACGATCAACGCATCATGATCGACGACGAGGTCGCCGAGCGTCTTCGCATCCAGCTGGACGCTCAGCGGATCAGCGGGAATTTCGAGCTCTAGGGTGCCGCGCATGTGGGAGATATGGACGCTCTCACTTCATGCTTCGTATCGGTCACGGAAGACCAACTCGGGTTCGATCCCGAACCATACTACGACCCGGCGACAGAGGAGCGGATGGAACGGGCACGCTACAACCCCGTGAACGTCTACAGCCCCCGACCGCAGTTCACACGGGTGACGATCCTGCCGCTGAGTTCCGCCATGGCAGCTTTCCGTCGCATCTGGGCAGAGCAGGTCACGAGCGGGCTCGAGTACCCCGCGATCGTCGCTCATCAGCTCGCCGGCGACGCACGGAGCGAGACATGGGGAGCTGGAGCGACGGACACGGAAATCGCGCACGCACGCAGGGTCGCGGGGAAACTCGCCGGCGTACTCTCCGACGGAACGCTCCGATCACTATGAGGCTCGCATCTGTTGAACCAGCCGTAGGTGTCGCGCGAGACGTCGACCGCCGCACTCATGTGGGCATGAGCACAATCGACAGCGCAGGCAACATTCACCGTCCAGCCGGATCACCCGCCGGTGGGCAGTTCGTCCGACGCGCGAACCCGGCACCCGCACACGGGCTCACTCCGGCAGCCAGGTTCGAGTTTCCACCGTTGCGCGATGGGCGAAGCGCTGACGAGATCGAAGTGCACCTGCATTGGAAGCCCAACCCGGAGGGCCCCTCGATCGCGAACCCGGCCGGGGGAGTCTGGCATCTGACTGCCTACGGGCGACCACTCACAGAGCCTGACAAATCGAGCACGCTCACGCCCGTGCCCATCATGACGATCACCGTCGGCGCGCCTCCTACTGAATTGAAAGCGGACAGCGCCGATGGCGGGGTATGGCGCCGACTCTCCACCGCGCCGCCATGGCTGCGAGACAACGCCGTGAAGGCGCTCCGCGAGCCCAGCACCGTCGAAAAGGAAATGGCTGCGGGGATCGCCCAGTACCGTGACCAGGCGCAGAAGCAGTACGCGTCGACAGGCCAGCTGCCGGTGCGCCCTGTGAACGACTGAGGCACACGATGGACGACAGCCGCACTCATGTACCCATGACCACCATCGACGCACACGGCAACAAACACCTCGGCCGCGGCGCGCCCGGCGCCGGCCAGTTCGCTGGGCGTTCCCCTGCACGACCGACCGAGAGCCTCGTACCGGGCCCGCATCCGGCCGCGGTCGTCGAAGGGCGCTTTCGAACCGCGGCCAACAACGACTTCATCGCCACGTTCGAGGAAGAGCACCCGCACGCAACAGCAGGGGAGTACCGAGCCTGGCTGGAAGCCGTCCCCGGCGAATGGGTCCTGGACCGTCACGGTGAGGAGATCCAGGTGTTCGACGGTGATGAGCGACGAGCGGCCGTGAGCGCGCTGACTGCCAGGCTCGCGGCTGGGCAAGCTGGAATCCTCACCGAGGCCGGCGACCTCCGAGACGGTGACCGCGTCGACCTGTCCCGGCTGTGGGCAGATGGGACCACGGAGGAGGTGGAGTTCGCGTCCGCCCAGTTCGGGATCGTGGCGGGCTACCCAACCGAGACCGGTGAAGGGGAGACGATTGTGGCTCTCAGCAACACGGTCCGGCCCATTGTTGTCCCCACGGGTACGGTTCTGCCGGTCCAAGGTGTAACGTTCCGAGGCGAGCAGATGACAGAGCGCGAACTTGCGCGCCGGCTCGCGTGGGAGACCCCGCGCCGGACGCCGGAGGAATCGCCGCGAGAGGTGCTGAACAGGTTCATCTCCGACAGGAAACTCGAGCCGGGCGACGACGACTACCCGGCGGTCATCCTGTGACCAGCATCGACATCAACGGGAACCGCCATGTCGGCTCGGGAAGCCCACAGGGAGGGCGGTTCGCCGGCCGCGCGAACGCAGCTCCGGCTCACAGCCTCGCGGAAGCTTCTCCCACGCCGCTCGACCAAGCGCTCTCCATCATCAACCGTCCAGCCCCGAAGGGTGCCACAGCGGACGAGAAGGAGATCTGGGCATCTGTTCGTTCGAACTTCGCTGAACAGGCGCGCATGCAGCCGCTCAGCTACCTCGCGCACCTGGCGAACATCCGTGCGGACTCGGCGACAGCGCACGCCGCACGTTATCCAGCACCGATCAACCAGACAATCCGGACCTACGCGGAGGAGTTCGCCGAGGAGTTGAACGCCGTCGCGGGCACCTACAGGCACCCGGAACGTGACCCGCGCCACGTTGGACATGACCAGCGCAGCGCGGCGGAGGTCGCCGCCGAAGCCCGCGCGAAGGCGACCCGGACGGTGAGTCCCGTTGGGCTCACCCAGACACGGGCTACCGTGCGAGCATCACGTCGCAGCCCGCAGGAGATCAGGCTCGTTACCCTGACCTGGGAATCCGTGCCAGCAACCTCATCGGGCGACCCACTGGAAGTCACCGGCTCCGCGAACGGTGCCCCGATCATCCTTGACGTCGTCTCGGGGTGCCCGACAATGCGGATCGTGTCGGGCCACGCCATCGTGATCGACAACGGCTCCGGGTACGGAATCGAAGTCGGCGACGGCGCGACAGCCACAGTCATCTCCGGTCCCGGCAGTAAGACCAGCATCACCGCGGAACCGGGGTCCGCAGTCGACTTCTACCCGTCCCCGGACAGCCGGGGCTACCAGACCATCAGCGACAGCGCCGCATTCAGCATGCACGGCGTAGCGAACCACATCACCCTCTCCAGCGACCGGAGCCGATCATGACCATCGACAAGCACGGCAACAACCATCATGGCGCCGGAACTCCAGACGGCGGCCGTTTCGCGACCAAGACGAACACCGCACCCGCTGGAAGCCTCTCTGAGGACAGCCAGGTCGACATCGCTGTCCGAGAGCATGAGCGGGCGGTCGCTGAGTTCCTTCTGTCCGAGTCACGTGTCCAGGATGCCGAGCTGGGGGTGCTGTTCGCGCGAGCTCGCCAGCAGGCGCCGGCGGCGCGAACGATCGTTGTCTACTGGGATGACGAGGTCGACCAGCCGTACGTCGAAGCGCTCCTCGCTGATGACGGCGGTGAAGTGGACGCGGGAGGTGATGGTCTCATCCATCAGAAGATCGAATCGTTCACGGACTGGCAGGACATGAAAACTCGCTTCCTCCGCGATGGCAAGGAACGCTTCCTCATCCCGATCCCAGCCGCCGATTCGAACACAACGCCCTTCGAGCCTCGAGGCCCGCGGGCAACTCCCGAACAAATCGCCGCGATCCAAGCACGAGTAGACGAGACATGGTCGTCGGAAGCCACCCTCTACGAGCCTGTCGACGGTCACCCCGAGGAAGGCTACGTGGACATCATCGCTTTCGACGGCGGCGAAGGCAGCGCGAAGAAGTACACGATCGACCCGTACGGCGCGATCACCGACTACGACATCGACAAGGATCGGAACCTGTGACCACCATCGACAAGCACGGCAACAACCACCACGGCGCCGGAACCCCGGACGGCGGCCGATTCGCGGTGAAGCGGAACACCGCGCCCACGGAAGGTCTGACCGCAGAGCCTGCTCACCCTGGCTTGGACGCGTTCACCCGCCAGCGGGAGGCTGCGGCCTCCATGTACCTCTCCGCCCGGAACACGTACTTCCTCGCGAACCGCGACGCAGCAAGGGTCGCACTGCGAGAGCAGTTCCCGTGGGCGACGACCGCGGTGTTCACGCGGGCCTGGGAGGATCCGGAGGATCGCATCGTGCTCTCGCAACTGCTCGGGGCCAATCGTGAGCTCGATCTGGAGGATGATGACTCCTGGGAGAGGTTCGCCGAGACAGCATCACGCGAGCAGATTAGCGCGCTCGACAACGCGCGACGCTGGGTGCAGGAGATGGGCGACGAGGTCTCCGCCTACGTGGAACCCAGCGACGAGGATCACGAGGGATGGCACGAGTACGATCTCGACCTGTCTGCAACATTTGCGTTGGTGGATGCCGGCGGTTACACCGTTGACCAGCTCGATGAGCAGGAACGGGACGACCTGTACTTCCAACTCTCTGAGCGGGACGGACGCATGCCGTCGATCGTCAGCGCCTCCGAGATTGCGTACCAGCTGACTGACGGTGACATCGCCCAGACCGTCCCGGAACTGGCTGCTGCGCTGGTCGCGGAGTACGGCGACGAGAAGAAAGCGGCGAAAGCGATCGCTGGCAGTTCGTCATGGTTCACGTTCCGGGAGACTATCGGCGATCACCTTCACGAGAAGGTCAACGACGCGATCAGCAACGCCGGATGGGCTCTGTTGAGAGCGGAGAGCTGAAGGGCATCCCGGACTGTGACGGCGACGGGTCTGGAACCGGTCGCTGTGAGCTCATCAACCGGTCACCCGCTGCACCCTGCCGCACACATGTACGCATGAGCATGATTGACAGCAGAGGCAACATCCACGGCAGCACGGGGCGGTTCGCCGGCCGCGTCAACTCGAAGCCACGTGACCATTTGGACCCAGCCTCATACCCTGTCGACGGCGACGCAGACGACGTTACCGGTCTGCGTGAGTCGTTCGCCGAGCAGCTGAAGACGGATGCTGACCTCCAGCGTGCAATCGAAGCAATGGAGCGGCAGGGCATCGACTTCCGGGTGTACAACCCCAACGCCGAGCAGATCGCCGCCATGGTGAAGGACGCAATCGTCGCAGAACGCTGGCGGGACACCCCTGCCGCAGGCGCGGTGAATCAGTTCGCCATCCGTGACGTCACCGTGATGGGCGGGGACGAGATCCGGGCGATGACACCCCGACAGCGCCGGCACCTGCTGTCTCAGGCCGTCCAGGCCGCGAGCCGCCTGCAGGACTACATGCATGAGCTCGACGAATTGCCGGCAGAAGACACGAGCCATCTGGAGGTCGTCGACTTTCGGCATGTGACCGAGAAGAACGTAACCGACGTCTGGTTCGCTGCACGTGATCAGCTCGGTGCGCGAGGAGTGCTCCGCACTCGCTCAGACTTCGACGCCGCCATCGGCGATCGCGAAGACGAGCGCGGCAACCCCGTAGTCGTGACGGAAGCGCACGCCGACCGAGCATGGTCCTATTACCTGGAGGAGAAGGCTGAGGGCTACGAGTCTGCGATCGCAGACCAGCGTGAATACGACCTGTTCCAGCGCCTGGCGGAAGACGCGGTGCGAGAAACTCACTGACCTGATGATGGCCGGGACGGTATCTACCGCGCATGTGTCAGATGCGGCGTAAGTCGCTCGCTGACACTCACACGGAAGGCAACCGCACGTGCCCGACTACCCGCCGACACCTGAACAGCATCGCTCGATCGAGCTGTACCTGACCGGACAGAACCTGGTCATCGAAGCCCTCGCCGGCACCGGCAAGACCTCAACCCTGCAGTTCATCGCCGAAGTGTCCCCGCACCGGCGAGGGCTCTACGCGGCGTTCAACAAGTCGGTGCAGCAGGATGCGCAACGCCGGTTCGCGCGAACGACGGTGACTTCGAAGACCGTCCACGCCCTTGCGTTCGCCGCGTTCGGCCACCCCATGCAGCATCGGCTGAACAACAAGCGACCTGTCATGTGGGCCGACAAGGCGAAGATCCTCGGCATCAACGACAAGTACATGTTCGCTCCCACCGACGGCGCACGCACCGCAGCGCTCAGCCGCCAGCAGCTCGTCAAGCATGCAACCGAGACGGTGAACTTGTTCCTGAAGAGCGCTGGTGAGGACCTCACCGCCGAAATGGTGCTGATCCCACCGGAGCTTGGGACGCTCAAGCCGGCCGCCGCATCCCGACTCCAGGACACGATCCTCGGATTCGCGCGGCGGTACTGGGAGGACCTGCAGAACCCTCACGGCGGCCTTCGCTACACCGCAGACGCGTACCTGAAGCAGTGGCAGCTGTCGCAGCCCATGCTTCCCTACGACTTCATTCTCTTCGACGAGGCGCAGGACGCGGACGCGCTCATGGTCGACGTTCTGCGGCGGCAGACGAACACGCAGATCGTCGCCGTCGGAGACAGGAACCAGGCGATATACGGCTGGCGTGGCGCCGAGGACGCGATGGACGCGTTCGGTGGGGTGCACACGGCCCTGACGATGTCCTTTCGGTTCGGGCAAGAGATCGCGGACGTCGCCAACGAATGGCTCGACATGCTCGGCACGAACCCGGCGATGCGGGTTCAGGGTCTTCCCGGGAAGCCTGCGAGCGTCTGGAACTCCGAGCGTGTCCCGGAGGCGGTCCTCACACGCACGAACGGTGGCGCGCTACAGGAGGCCGTTGAATCGCAGATGTCCGGGACGCCCACCGGTATCGCTGGGGAGCGGAAAGCCCGCGAGCTCCGCGACCTTGCCCAAGCGGCCCACGACCTGCAGGAGAAGCGCTGGACCAAGCACCCGGAGCTCGACTCGTTCAACACCTGGGGTGAGGTCGTCGCCTACGCAGAGTCCGAGGACGGCTCCGACCTGAAACCCCTCGTTGACATCGTGGAGAAGGTCGGCGCACGAGAGGTTGTCCGGGTCATCGACTCGTGTGTGCCAACGGATCAGGCTCGAACGGTTGTGTCCACGGCGCACGTCGCGAAGGGGCTCGAGTGGAAGCAGGTGCGCATCAGCGACGACTTCCGCGACCCTGGTGATCGTCGCGGCGTGCCGAAGCCGCTCCCCGCTGAGGAGGCGCGTCTCGCCTACGTTGCGGTCACCCGTGCGTTCCGGCATCTCGATCGGCGGGGATTCGACTGGGTTCCTGACTACCTTGCACGAGGGGGATGGGTCGAAGGTAACGCCGCGCATGTGGATGACGACACATCGATCCTTGCGGAGGCATCATGATCCCGTCCGACAACGTCGCAACCACCGCTGACGCCCCAACCCCCGAGGTGATGCGCCCGCCGAGCGGACTGTCCAGCCTCACCCCGGCGGGGCGCATCGCCGCGCTGATCGCGCTGCGGGACGCCATCGACGCGCGCGTCACCGTGGAGAAGAAGGCACTCATCGAGACCCTCACCGGGGCCACGGAGACGCAATCGCTGCACACGCCGTTCGGGGACATCTCCTTCCAGCCCGGCAAGCGCCGCGTCGTGATCGATCAGGACAAGCTGCTCGAGTACGTGAAGCGGGTCGCACCGGACATGGTGGAGACAACCACGGTCATCAACGAGTCCGTCATCGACTCCTACCGCGCAACCCTCGAAGGCGACGTCGTTCATCTTGGGGACGGCGATTTCGTGCGGGCCTCTACTGGTGAGGTCATCGACTACGCCTATCTGAGCAACCCGTCGACCACCAACATCGCCTACCCGGCATCGAAGGAGCAGAAGGCCGCGAAGGCTGCCGCGCGCCGCGTCGTGCGCGACAACATGGAGCGCTTCGCTGCGCCGATGCTGGAGGTGACCGATGGCCGCCGCTGAGTCCCGAGCCGCTCAGATCAACCCCGATCGCTTCTGGGTCGGGATCCTCGCGATCGTCCTGGTCACGATCATCATGCTCGCTTCGTACATCTTCAGCTTCGCAGCGATTGCAGAAGCCGGCGGATGGACGGGAGTCCCGCTTGCCCTCGCATGGCTCGCGGCGGTCTTCATCGACGGCCCGATCCTCACGTACACGGTCTCCCTCGTGATCCTCGAACGCCGTGCTGAGAGTCGTCGAGGGCTTCGCCGCACCAGGTTCTTCCTCTACGCCTTCACGTGCGCGTCCGTCGTTCTGAACTTCGCGCACACAGGGTCCTACTGGCAGTGGGACTACACGAAGATGGAGGCCTGGTTCGGTGCCCTCATGGCAGTTGCGGCGCCGCTGGCTGCTCTTGCGTCGTCCGAGGAGGTGGTGCGGTTGGCGTTCGCCAAGCCCAAAAGTGGCGGCCAGCAAGCCGCCGCTGACGACGTCATCGCCGGAGCGGTCACGCGCGGTGCGCCCACGCGAAGCTCCACCGCGACCGCGTCCTTCGACTCACTCGAACGTGAACTCGCCGAGATCATCCACCCCGTCGACTACACCCTCGCCATCGAATCCCGGGATGAGGTGGGTTCTGATGTCCATGATGCCCTCCGAGGATGAGGCTGTCGCCCGTCAGCTTCTCGGCAACCCCGAACGGTGGCGGAACGAACCCGCAGCACGGCAGGCCGCCGAAGTGCGATCGGGCCTCGCTCAGGCGCGCGCTATCCGAGCCCAGAGCATCCTGACCTATCTCACAGCAGATCGAAGCTCGTGGCCCGCGGAGGTCGATCAGATGATGCGCTCGGAGCTTGGCATCGACCAGCTGCCAGGAATCGAGCCTCAGCTGCCTCACAGTGGGCCTGACCTGAACGAGCACGATACTGTCTCGATGCCTGACGTTCCGCCGCTGCCGGATGAGTTGATGCTGCCGGACGGGCCTCCGGCCGGCAGCATCGTGCCGTGGACGACGTGAAGGAAGACGCGATGAGCATGACTGACCAGCTCACCCTCGCGCGGCTCGACTATGAGCTGCACGCTGGCCCCTGGCCCCTGGAATCGAACGCCACGATGGAGTACATCGCGATCGCGCACCCTCACCGGATCGTTGACCGGCATCTGCTGATGGACGTACTCGCTGAGCACCTCGGCACTTTCACGACCGTTCAGGACCTCGCCCGAGCAGTGACCGCACAGTCATTCCTTGGCACGCCGGAAGTAGATCTCAATGGATGGCCGTTCATCCATATCGACTGGTTTGCCGCCTCCGCCACGCTGAGCGACAGCATCACGGAAGGCCGGCTCGGTCCGATCGTTCGAGTCGCCGGCACCTGCTACTTCAGCCCCGCGAACCAAGCGTGACGCCTACTCGTCGTGGGCAGCACGGAACGCCTCCATCAGCTTGTTGACGTCGCTCAGTCTCGCCACCGCGGCTCTGCGGCTGATCCCGAACTTCAGGCCCACGGCAACGGCGGTCACCGGCTCCTGCGCGAGGACATGACTCACCCACAAGGTGAGCGTTGCTTGCACCTCGGCGGATCGTTCGGGCCCGAACAGCGTGCGTGCCAGCGCCCCGAGCTGCGACACGGTCAGAGCTACCTCAGCCTGGACGGTGACGTTCCCATCATCGGGAGTGCCGAAGGAGTCCGCTAGATTCCCCTCGTCCGACGAGTAATCGATCGAGTACGTGTGAAGCATGAACCCGTCAACGTCGGCGGCCGTGATCAGCGCTCCCTGCTTGACCGCGTTCTTCCGGTTCTCCAGGGCGCGACTGTTCACGTAGTTGACCACCTCCTGAACTTCTGGTTCACGCCCCAGGCTGGATCGCAGCTCACGGATCGCGGCGCCGGCGATTCGGTTGCGGCGGCTGATGCCGCTCATCTCCGATGCGAAGGTCACCGCGGGGGAGTCCAGCCATCGGGTGACAGCTTCTTTGCCGCGGAAGAACAGGTGGGATCCGACGGTGCGCACCTTGGCCAGGTCATCGGCCGTGAACGATCGGATGTGCTGGAGGATGGCTTCGGTGAGGACGGCTGTGATCTCCTCCCATTCATCATGCGGGCGGCCGTACCGTGAAGTCAGGTTTCGGCCCCAAATCTCGAGCACCTCGGCCTTGTGAAGCGCGACGATCATGGCGTCCGCTGCCTCATTTCGGGAAGCCTCGTCCGGTGCGGAGATGATGCGAGTCAGATACCCCCGGTATGTCTGGTCGTCGATGTGGACGCTCATGCAGTAGCCCCTTCTTGCTGCGGTGAGTACGGAAATCCCGGCCATGGCAGTTGCGTCTTGCTGTCCATCGCATCAGCGAAAGCAAGCTGTCGACGTCCTCCAGATCGGGCGTCGACAAGCCACTGGACGGTGAGTTTCGCTGCACCCCGTGCGCTGAGCTCGGGAAGGCTCAGCAGGCGCAACGTCTGGTTGATGGTGGTGATCGCGGCGTGCCGTGACCACCCGTCTTGGTGTTCGAGCAGCCGCACCAGCCCAATACGCAATAGCGGCCGGCCATCCGGCTCGCAGGCTTGGGTGATGATGTCGAACATGCTGACGACCCCGTCTTGCAGGCTGAAGAGCCAGTCGGCACGCACCTGGCGCGCGTGCTCGGCTGACTCGTTCGCGACTGCGAGGCTGGGGAGCGTCACGGCCACGTTGACGGCTCGCTCTCATCGTCGGACACGGTGTCCCAGGCGACCTGTTGGGCGCCGATTGTCGCCCCGGCCGTGAGCGCTGCCTTCACCCGGTTCAGTCCCATCTGGGCCTCCGGGTAGGTCTCCCTGAATACGTCGAGCACGACCTGCGGCTCAGCGGATCGGATCAGTCGCGCGAGCCGGCGGATCACTCGGCCGGTGTGGGGGTCGCCGATGGCGGCGCGAACGTGCGTCTCGGCGCTGGACCAGATGGCGGTCGAGATGAACTGCATCACCGACTTCTTCACGACCGCATCGGTCGCTGCGACTCGACGAATCAGCCGAGTCACCATCGACCAGTTGCTGCTGTCATCTCCGTAGAGCATGCGGTCGATGACGACGTCAGCTTCTACCTGATCGATGACGGGGATGATGGCGACGTCCTGTGAGGCGGGAACGTCGTGGATCTCCCGATAGATCCGGCGGGCAGCCGAGTCGACCGACTGCCGAACGTACGGCAGGAGGGACATGACCAGAGAGAACATCTCCTGCTTGCCCTGGTCTCGAACCGTGGCGAGGCTCCGCTCCAGCGCGTGGCGTGACCACCCAGAGAGGACTCGTGGCTCGGTGCCTGGTGCCAGGTGGGGAAGCTCGCCTGCACAGACATGCCCACCGCCCGCTTGCGGTTCGACCATGAGCGTGCCCGACTGGGTCGGAAGGGCGGAGTCCTCGATCTTCCAGTGCAATGACAGCGACACATGATCGTCGACTGTGCGGACGCACGAAGCCCCCGCCCACTGGATCCGGTTGATGGACTCCCGGCCCTCGAAGTCCACGATCGCGAACTGCGGCAGGGCGACAATCGATCCGCAGGCGGGGATCGCCTCGACGTCTTCGAGCAGCTTCTCGGCCGCCACGAATCGTGCTGTGCCCGTGAGCGTGGTGGCGAACGTCCGCCCGGTAGGGAAGGACTGCCGCATGGATCCTGACATGCTCGTGCTCACGCGCGTACCTTCCCCCTCGAAATGTGACCGGCCTGGCCGGAACTGCGGTGCTGACCGACCCGTACGAACCGGAGCATGTGGCCTGCCTCTGCACGCCCTTGCATGGAGATAGGCAAAACCTGTGGATTCATTACGCGATTCGCTGAAAAATGTTCCAAGATCACTTCCGGCCTCCGAACAGCCCACCGAGGAACCGCCCCTTGCGGCGCTCTTCGACTGCCGGCGCAGGGGCGAATAGGTCGCTGCGACCAGTGACACGAAGCAGGATCGACGCGACCGCCGGGCGAATCACCGGGGAGTCGCCGACGATGCGCCCCTTGTTCATCTGGTCGTGGAAGTTCATGTCCACGCCCGTCGCCCCGACGAGCGTCCCGAACGTCTGGAACTTCGCCTGAAAGAATCGGGAGTCCTCGTCGGAGAAGTTGTCGTACTGGGCGGCGAGCACGAGTGTGCGGGCGTTGCTGACGCCGGCCTGACGGAGCTCGCCGAGCCGTTCAATCAGGTTCGCGACGCCAGGGCTTGACTCGTCCGTGATTGCTACCAGCCAGGCATCGCCGCGCAGGAGCGGGACGAGCAGGTCATCCCACAGGTCGGTCCTGTGCGCCTCGATGATCTGGGTGTCGATGATCACAAGATCGGCGATCGAACGCGCGTAATCGATGATCTGCCCGTACACCGCCGCCGAAGCGTAAGCCGGATCGGCCAAATCCGCCGGTGGGCCGAGAACGATGGCGAAGTCCGTCACGTCGAGGCGGGCGGTTTGCCGCAGATGGCCGTAGTCGGACGGCCGCAGGATGCCAGCAGATGGGTCGCCCGTTGTGTACGCGTCGTACACGGTCCGCAGCGGAGCGCTCCCGAGTCGGAGGTACTTGCGCAGATCCGCCTGACCCCGGTTGGCGTCGACGACCACAACGGAGAGTCCCGCTGTCGATCCCATCTCTGCGAGCGAGAGCGAGGTCGTCGTCTTCCCAACGCCGCCCTTGCCGGCAGCACTGATGATCACCTGGCCCTTTGCACCAGACGGGCGGCGGGATGTCTCGTCAGCGCGAGGGCGCGTCGTCTCTGCGCGACGCGCGAAGAAGTCCGCGTCATCGACCGGTACGGCGTTCGATGCCGTCGATGCTTGAGGGTGCTGTCGCGGCTGGATCGCGCCTGGAGCTGGTTCGTCCCATGCGGGTGCGACGCGCTCGTCATCCGAGAAGTCCTGACTCTGCGCAGGGGAGTGCGGCGTCTGGGGCGGATCCGGGTGCCATTGCGGTGCAGGGGCCGGCCACGGCCCTGAGGCGTTCGCGGCCTCTGTAGCCGGGTAGTCATTCACCTGACGCGGGGACGGAGCGGCGGGAAGATAGCTCTCGTCGGGCTGCACGATGTAGTCGGGCTGCGCAGCGCCAGCAGGGACGTCACGCGAGGCGATTGGCGGCAGCACCGGGTGAGCCACGGATTGAGGTTGCGGTGTCGGCACCTGCGGAACCGCCACTCGTTCATGGGTGCTGGGACCGCCCCCGAACAGATCGTCCGGGAATCCCTGCGTGGACGACTCCGCACTGACCTCCGCAGGCCCTGGGGCCGGGAACATGACCGTCTCGACCTCAACCGGCTCAGGCAGCGGCAAGGGCAGAGGCTCAACCAGAGAAGCGACAGCGGCCGCCGAGGGATCAGTGACTGATCCCTCCCCATCGATGAGGAACTCGCCAACAGGTCGGGTGGTTCCCTGATACCGAAGCATCCCCAGCAACTGGTTCACCGTCGCCGGCAGCTCCAAACGCGTTGGGCGCCCGACGAACAGGCCGCTCCCGGGGGTGGTGCCCAGCACGACGAGGTGAGTCTGCGTGGCTGTCTTGGTCGTCCATGGACTCAGCGCTGGCGTCGCAACCTGATCGGCGACGATGACGGGGAAGTCATCGCCGCGGGCCAAGCGCTGACTGATCTCGGTAGCGGTTGATCGGAAATCAGCCCCAGCGATCACCTGGAAGCCAATGGATCGGAGTGCAGACGCGACGTCGGGAGAGCCGACGACGCCAATGGTCGGTGCATCGGTCATGTCCTGTATGGGGCGAAGCTGGCCCGTCACTCGGGATTTTCTTCGTCGCGACGAGCGCGAACCTTCGCTCGGTGATCGAAGAACATCAACGCGAACCACAGCAGCGGCATCACGATCGCGGACACGACCAGGAACGGGGTGACCTGCTCCGGTGAGCCCTCCGACGCGACAGCAATGAGTGTTTCCATACCCACCACATGCGCGGCGCACTCCCGTTGGATCGCCGCGCATGTGGTTGACGCGCCTACTTCACTGCGGGTGGCGTACGTTCACGACGGGAAGGCACCATGGCGAAGGACCGCAAGAAGGACCCGAAGAGGAGCCGGTGGGGCATTGAGGACTACACGGATGTGGTCACGTTCTCTGGCGCGGAGAAGCTCGCCGACTCACAAGTCGCGCCACTCGTAGCGCAAGCCCGAGGATACTCGACCGTCACCGACGAAGACGGCGCCAAGGCGGTGGCCAAGGCCACGTACACCGCCGAGGAACGCAAGGTGACCATGCGACTGAAGTCGATGGTCAAGGGCGGGAACGACTTCATGGTCATCCCCTGGTTCAAGGCCTCGAACGTGATCCGTGACGGTGCAGCCGCGCAATCGTCGACCACGCAAGTTCGCCCAGCTGAGCCTCTCCCGAACGGGAAGGGCAAGCCGGCCAAGTACGAGATGCTCTCCGGGCACGCATCAGTCGTCGACGTGAACCCTGGAACTCCAGCGGAGTGGTTCGACAAGACTCGCCGGTTCCTCGTCACGGAGGGATGCCTGAAAGGTGACGCCGCACTCAGCGCACAGCTGATCGCGGCCGGGGTCACGCACGATGAACTCCTCGCGGTGGCTGGCGCCACGATCGAAGAAGCCCGTGGGCAGCTGCAGCAGATGATGCTGCGCATCCCTGTCGTCGACCGTGTGCCGGTCCTGTCCTTCATCGGGGTGGGGAACTGGCACCACAACCCGGAGTGGAACTCCATCGTGTTTCGCGACCGGGATGTGCTCATCGCCTTCGACGGGGACCTGCGAGAGAACCGGCAGGTGTGGGGCCAGACGGACAAGATGTGGAAGTTCATCGAGGAATCGAAGAACGGCGTTCCGAAGCTGCTGGACCTCGGTGGACCGAATGCGGAGAAGGACAAGGCCGTCGCTGGCTACCCGGCTGGCAAGAAGGTGGGCCTGGACGACTACCTCTCCCACGTCGGCACATGGGGCGACCTTCTGAAGCTTGTCGAGGACAACCTTCCCGCGCAACCCGACCGTGCAGCGGTCGACGCCAAGCCGGGCGAGTACCGCGTCTCGCCAGAGGGCACCTCCGTGCTCGAGTACGTGAAGCAAGAGTCCGGCGACATGTTCGGCGGGGGGACGTCGTACACGTGGGAGGAGCGGGTGGCGATCGGCGGCCGCGTGAAGAAGGTGACCAGCCTGCGCACGCTCGCTGACGTCGAGGTCCGCGACGGGTTCATCCGCCCGGGTGCGGTCATCGACTCCGCCAAGGGTGCCAGCACAATCGAGCTCACCTGGGTTGACGATGCCACGGGCCAGACGATCTCACGAGAGATCACGGGGCCGCGATCCATCCTCGAATCGCCTCCCGCTGAATGGGGCCGCAAGGGCGCTCTCATCCACACCGACATCCTCCGCCACCCCGCGTGGCCGCCGCGCAACAAGCTAGGGGATGGGTTCCTTGCCGCGATCAAGGCCAACAGGTACTCGGAGCAGGAGATTCTGGACGGCTGGGACACGATGGGATACGTACCCAGCACGTCCGGTAGCCCCGTGTACGTCCTCGGCGAGCAGTCATTGGGTGCCACTCGGGAGGATGAGAAGGAGAACCGTCCCGGCGTCACCGAAGAGATCATGCCGATGGCGAGCAAGTACGGTGTGAACGACACGTACTGGCAGTTCTACGACAGCGACGACCTCGACGGCTGGAAGGCTCAGATCCGCGAGGACTTCTCCACGGTGGTCGAAGCTTTCATCACCAACTCCGCGTGGCGTCAGCCTGCCATTGGGCCGACGCTGCTCGCGTGCGCGCTCCGACCGACGGTACCCGGCCTCACCTCCATCAACCTCTACATCTCCGGTGCACCAGGAACAGGCAAGTCGCACGCGGCATCGTTCGTGATGTCGTTCTACGGCTGTAGGCCGGGTACATGGACAGTGCAGGGGCTCCCGGGATCGGCAAACGACACGCCAGCAGCTCGTGAGCACTCCGTCGCGCGAACCCCGATCTACGTGATCGATGACCTCGCCCCGAACGTATCCCGGCAGGTCAATGAGCGCCAGGAATCCGGCGTGGACGAGGCAGTGCGCTCGAAGTTCAACAACAACCCCAAGCGGCGAGGCACCGCCGACGGAGATCAGCGTCAGGTTGCCCACCCACGCGCGCTCGTCATCTACACGGCCGAGAACCGCCGCGACACCCTCTCGATCCAGCAGCGCATGGTCAGCATCCACTTTGGGAGCAAGCGCGACATCGTCTCCGAGCCCGAGGACCGTCCGAAGCACATCGAGAATCTGACGCGCGCGAAGGGCAACCCTTTCGCCCGTCTGACAGCCGCGATGATCCGGTTCTGGCTCAACATCGACGTTCGGGAGACCGCGCTGCCGATGCTTCGCCGGGACGTCGAATCAGCGAACCTCGACACGTGGGCGGGCAAGCACGCGTTCGCGCACGCCTCAATCAGCAAGGCGAAGGAGCTCATCCAGGAACAGCTCCACGAGCGCTACGACATCAACACCGGGTCAAGCGCCCGCCGAGCAGGCATGTTCGGTGAACTGTTCTTCACGCTCGACGTTCTCCAGTCCCTCGCCCTGTGGGCCGGGATGAAACCGAGCGACGAAGCGATGAAGCCGTTCTTCGCCAAGCCAGCCGAGATCGGTACCCTCCGTGGGGCGATGATCGAACTGGCTGCGCAGGATCTCGCCGAGTTCCGTCAGCGATCCAACAGCCGCAATCTCCTCGAAGCGATCCGCAACCTCCTCGAAGCGGGTCGCGCGCACCTGGAGCACCCGACGCTTTCCGGTTCCCGACCTGTCCTGTCTGGGGAAAACGCTGACTTCTACAACCGTGCCGCCGGCTGGCGAATCGATCCGCGATCGAGCGAATGGGTTCCCAACGGCACCCCGATCGGATACCTCGGAGTCCCGAGCGACTCCGACGACGAGACTGACTTCGTGGCACTGATCTCCACCGCCACGGCATTCAACCTCGCCCAGCGAGAGCACCCGACCCTCGTTCCGCCTGGGCAGAAAGCAGGCGACACCTGGAATCAGGTGTGGGAGGACGAAGAGGGCGCGATGGTGCACCCGAGGTATCAGCGACCCGGGTCTGGGCGCGAGTACACGGTGAAGGCCCGACTGAGCGGGAACACTCAGGCAGAGCCCGGTGCCCCGCTGAGGGTGAGCCGACTTCGTGGCGCGCCCGTCCGATTCAGCGAGATCGTCCCTCCGCCCGAGAGCGACTAGACCCCAGTGCCCACCGCGTGCCCGACCGCGGTGGGCACTGGCCATTCATGGCCGCGCATGTGGTGAGTACAGCAACTATCGAAGGAGTGAGCGTTGGCTTTCGTCCACCTCCACGTGCACAGCGAGTACAGCCCGCTGGACGGCATGATCCGTGTCAAGGATGCGTTCAACGTTGCTCGCGAAGTCGGGCAGGCTGCACTCGCCATCACCGACCACGGCAACCTCGCTGCCGCATGGACCGCGCAACAGAGCGCCGACGCCGCCGGCGTCAAGTTCATCGCGGGGTATGAGGCATACCTCGCGATCGGTTCGCGGCTGGAGAAGCACAGCATCTGGGTTCCCGCCGACGACAACTCGACTGACGAGGACTCCGAGCGCTCGGAGGACAAGGCGGACACACAGCAGGTCGACGGTCTCAAGAGCAAGCCGTACATGCACCTCACGATCCTTGCCCGAAACGCGCAGGGCTGGCGCAACCTCGTTCAGCTGAACAACAAGGCTCAGGAATCCGTGTGGCACAAGCCCCGCATCGACTTCGAGCTGCTCGCTGAGCACGGAGAAGGACTGATCGTCCTCACCGGATGCCTGGGAGGTCCGGTGCTCGGGCCGATGACACGCCGCGCCCATTGGAAGGCTGCCGTCGACACGATCCCGACCGACTACGCAACGACCGAAGCAGCGACCGTCGTCAGGAACCTGAAGGACCTCATCGAGGCTGACCCATTCGGCGTCGAAGCGGCGCGAGCACAACTCGCAAGCGATGGAGTCCCGGACCCGAGCAACGACGAAGTCAGCGAGCTGGCGACCCTGATCAGCCAGAAGCGCGAGGCCGACCTGGCCAACTACGAGTCGGAATCGGGCTCCCACGCGCTCGAGGAGCAGCTGCTCGAAGAACGCAAGGCCGAGCTTGCCCGCATGGCTGAAGCCGAGTACGCGGCGGCGCGGGAGAACCTGCGGGCGATCATCACGGCTGTGGGCGCGGAGAACACATACGTCGAGGTGATGGAACACGGCATCGACAACGAGTCCGCCGTTCTGCCTGACGTGGCCGAGCTCGCCCGCGAGTTCGGAGTTGGGATCGTCGCGACCAATGACGCCCACCACACACACGAGTCGGACGCGGAAGCTCACGCCGGATGGCTGCTCGTGCAGTCGAAGTCCACCGTCGACAACCCGAAGTACCAGTTCCACGGGCGCGGCTACTGGCTGCGCAGCGAGCAGGAGATGCGTGCGCTTCGGCCGGAGGCATGGTGGCAGGAGGCGTGCGACACGACACAGCTGATCGCCGATCGCTGCGAGGACCGCGTGCTGCCGACGCCGCGCAACCTGATGCCTCGGTTCCAGACGCCGGAGGGCTACTCCAGCAACCGCGACTACCTCTTCCACCTGCTTCGTGACGGAGCTGCACGGCTCTTCGGTGGCATCGACGCTGCACTTCGGGATCGCGTGATGGCCGAGATGAACGTCATCGAGACCGCAGGCATGGCCGACTACTTCCTCGTCGTCCACGATCTGATCTCATGGGCTCGATCCACGCGGCCCTCTCGCCCCGGTGGGCCCGAGAAGAAGCCGATCCTGGTCGGCCCCGGCCGCGGCTCCGCCGGCGGATCCATGGTCGCTTACCTCCTCGGCATCACCCAGATCAACCCAGTCCGCTACGGCCTCCTCTTCGAGCGGTTCTACGAGTTGGGGCGCAGCGAACCGCCCGACATCGATATCGACTTCCCGCAGGGGCGTCGTCAGGAGGTCATCCAGTATCTTCGTGACCGCTGGGGCTCCGAGAACGTGGCATCCATCGGCACATTCCGCATCGAGCGCACTAAGCAGGCGATCAACGATGCGGCCCGTGTGATCGGGGCATCGAAGTCGGGTGCTGCGATGAACACGCTCGTGCCGAACGTCGCGGCCAAGCCGATGCCGATGGGACACCTTCTCGACGCCGACATCCCCGCCACCGCTGAGTACCGACGGCTCTACGACAAGGACGACGTCGTGCGGCGCGTGCACGGCATCGCGGCGACGTTCGAAGACGTGGTGTCGGGGTTCGGTATCCACGCGTCCGGAATCATCGTCTCCGCAGAGCCTCTCGGTGATCTCGTGCCGATGCGCAAGGACAAGGGAATCTGGGTGCTGCAGTGGTCCGGACCCGAGGCGGAGCAGTTCGGTCTGCTGAAAGTGGATGTGCTCGGCCTCCGGAACCTCGACATCATCGACCGGGCCGTGGAGTACATCAAGGACACCACCGGCGAGTATGTCGACCCGCTGCGGATCCCCGACCCGGATCAGCCCGCCGTGGGAGTGGAAGCGTCGCGTGTCGCCGCCGGATGGAAGCTGATCGCCGACGGGCATACTGCTGGCGTATTCCAGATGGAGTCCCCGAAGATGACCGAACTCGCGATGCAGGTCGCGCCCAAACGTCTCGAGGAAGAGTCCGCGATCGTGGCGCTCTACCGCCCGGGGCCCATGGGCATGGGAGCCCACAGCGCATACGCCAACCGGAAGCGTGGGATCGAGCACGCTGATTACTCCGTCTTCACCAGCGATCCGCGGGAGGAACGCGAGCTGGCCAAGGTGCTGGACGAGACGTTCGGGCTGATCGTCTACCAGGAGCAGGTCATGGCACTGGGTACCCTCATGGCTGGATTCGACGCGGTCGGACGATCAAAGCTACGCAAGGCTGTGTCGAAGAAGAAGAAGCAGGACCTGGAAGCCATCCAACCGATCTTCTTCGACCAAGCGACTCGTGAGCTCTGCGACCAGGACGGCACCGTCACGTCCATCGCGTTCTCGCCCGTGACGGTTCAGGCAGTTTGGGACACCCTGCTGGTGTTCGCCGAGTACGCCTTCAACAAGGCGCACTCGGCGACCTACGGGTACCTCGCGTTCATGACAGCCTTCTACAAGGCGAACTGGCCGGCGGCATACGCCGCCGCCAACCTGTCGGTCACTGACAAGCCCGAGAAGCGGCTGCAGGTGCTGAGCACCCTCCGCGATGAAGGCATCACCGTGCTGCCGCCGGACGTCAACTCGACCAGCGCGTTGACTGTGCCGGCGGGCCCAGCGGCGATCACGTTCGGCATCAGCGAAGTGAAGGACCTCGGCTCCGTCGGGGAGCTGATCGCCGCTGAGCGCCGCGCCTCGGGTGAGTTCGTGTCACTGCGCGACGTCTACACCCGCGTGCAGAAACCGGATGGCAGCGGCAGTGCCGTCACCGCCAGCCACCTGAAGGCACTGATCGCCTCAGGCGCTGCGGACAAGTTCGGACCTCGCCTCGGTCACATGAGCATCGTTGGAGCGATTCCTGCGAAGGAGATCCCCGTCCCTGCGATCGAGTGGGGCGTGCTGGAACGATCCGCGCGCCAGCGCGAAGCTCTGCTGACGCCGCTCGGGGAGCACCCGCTCGTCGCCCTCCGCGACCAGGTGTCTCAAGTTCGAATCCCCTCCCTGACCGGGCGCCGAGAGCTGGAGCTGGTGCCGGTCCCCGTCGCTCGCATCCCGGATGCGAACGGGACCATGGTCAGCACCCTCGGTGTCCTCGCGGCATGGTCCGAGCGCCAGTATTCGAAGGGGCGGCTCGCGAACATCGTGCTGGAAGGCTCGAACGCGACGATTACAGGAACGATCTGGGACAGCGCGCTGACGGAGATCCGCGAGGGCGGGGAAGTCCCGCGACCTGGCGACATCGTCATCGTGAAGGCCAAGGTCCGGTTCAATGTGATCGCCGCCGACCCCGAGGATCCGGGCTCGGAAGACATGAGCGTCAAGGAACTGTCGGTCTCCTCCATCCGCGCCGTCCAGATCGCGGACCCGCCGTTCGGCGGATATCCGGCCACAACGCTCCCGCGCATTGACCTGACGGCGTCCGGCGTCACGACATCGGGTGCTGCTGTGGTTCAGCCGAGCGAAGCGGCCCCGTTCGAAGAGGAGCCGGAAGCGCCTGCCATGCCGCAGAGCGACATGACCGAGCTTCTCAGCGATCCGCTCGATTGGGATGTGCCAATGGTGCTGGACCCCTCCTACGACGTCGCCTCTGCCGCTGCTCCGCCTGCACCACCTACGACGACGGCGGCGGCGGCGCCGATGTCAACGGGCGGATCGGGCTCTGATGATCTGGTGACTTCGCAGGTCACGACCACGCTGATCTCGCCGCCGCCGCCGCCGCCGCCGGTGGTGCATGCGGCTGCGGCCCCGGGTACTCGTGAACTGGAGATCGCCGGTCTCCTCGTCGACGCTGATCTCGCTCATGGCGGCGTCGGTCTGGTCACTCATGTCGCACCTGCCCACCCCGCGATCTTCGAGATGGACGCCCCACCGCTTCCTACACATCCCCGCTCGGCGGCCACGGCCCCAACTCGATCTGGTGAGTGGGACGTGCAGCTGGTCCCCGGCCCGGTAGACGGGTTCCCGACGTACAGCGGTTGGCTGATCGGCATGGCCCTCATCGAGGCGGGGGAGAGCTTCCCAGGCGTGGGCTCTGACCTGCGGCTGGGAGACCGAATCGAAGCGACGATCGCTACCGACACGTCCAACGCGGACATCGTTCACGTCCTCGTCAACCGGGAGGCGGGTGACGGGTTCGTGCTCGCTGTCGGATAGCACGCTCACCGGTGGCCCGCTGCCGCCCTCATGTACGCATGAGCACGATCGACAGCAGCGGCAACATCCACAAGGGCGCGGGTGCCCCCGGGGCAGGACGTTTCGACGGCCGTGTCAACACACCGCCAACGGATGGCCTCGCCCCGAACATCCCCGGCTCCATCAGCGCCCTCCTCCGCCGGCGGACAGAGCTCATCGCCGCCGGGTATGCGCCAGCAACCGCGGGGCCCTCCGCTGGCACCGTTCCCCGCTCCACAGCAGGGATCACCACCTGGTGGGAGGAGCACTTCCGCCGCGCAGAGGTCAACGATCACGAGTCCTACGTGCAGATGCCTGACGACTACAACCCCGGATCGAGCAGCGGGAACGCGCTCAGCGGCAAGCGGCGCACCCACCGGATCCTCTACGAAGGTGCCGGGATCGCGCTACGCATGCCCTCGGCGACCGCGATCCGGAGATTCTCCGCCGCCCAAGGACACCAGACCTTCGACGTCCCCGTCGAAGCGGAAGGGCAGGGCGGGCAGGTGGTGTCGGGCTACGTGCGCGTCACGCAGGAAGCGCCAGGGAAGTGGTCCGTCGATGCCCTCGGCATGCCGCCTCACGTGGCATGGAAGGTCAGCGAGTCGGTCGCATCCGTTCTCGAAGCCCGGCGCCCCTCCCGCGCGCTCAAGGACATCGGCGATCTGCTGCAGCGCCGACGCGAACGCGTCGCCCGAGCGGGCGTCCAGATGACGGCCGCCGACAACTCGTCCTGGGTGTCCGCGATGGGCTATAACGCCGCGGCAGGGGAGATGGTCATCACGCTCGGCACCCGCACGTACGGGTATCGGGTCTCCGAGCAGGTCTTCCAGCGGGTGAAGAACTCATTCAGCGCGGGCTCGGCGTACAACCAGCTGGTGAAGGGATCCCCACGCGTCGAGGTGGATCAATGCGGGGTGTGCGGGCGCTGGTTCAACGTCATGGCCGGGCACACGTGCATGCGTCACCGTGCCGCCACGGGCACCGTGAAGCCCTTCAACAGTCGAGTTCGCGCTCACGTGCTCGCGGCCGCCGGCCAGCGGCGGTGAGCACGGCCCAGACATGTTGTCGAACAGGGGCGATCGCCGCGCATGTGGTGCCTATGACATCTGAGCGCACCCCCGGGCCGCTGGCCTACCTGTGGACGGATCTGGAGACCACCGGCCTGGAGCTGACCGACGATCTGCTCGAGGTCTCCGTCATCGCGACGGACAAGGATCTCAATGAGCTCGAGACCTTCACTACACTGGTGCGCCCGACTCGTTCGACCTTCGTCCAGATCGCATCCAAGGACATCGTGTTCCGGATGCACGAGAGCAGCGGCCTGCTCGCTGACCTTGAGAGCGAGCGTGGCACCCAAGCTCCGGCGATCTGGGAGATCGGGGATGCACTCATCGCGTTGCTGGAGCGCCACCGTGATCCGTCTGCGCCTCCTGTGCGTCTGGCAGGCGGGGGAGTGAGCCACTTCGATTCCCCCTACCTGAAGCACTGGACGCCGAAGTTCGCAAGCCTGCTGCACTACCGCCCGCTGGACATCAGCCAGGTCGCGCAGGCGTACACCGATGCCACGGGCTCGAAGTTGTTCGGTGAGAAGACAGGCAAGGCTCACCGCGCTGAGGCGGACATCCGGGAAGACCTGGATCGTGCGCGACAGTTCTGGCACCTGTTCGCCATGATCGACGCCCAGATCAGCGCGCCGAGCCTTGACGGGCGAGAGGCAGTGCTGGCGGGGGCAGAGATCATCCAGGCGTTCGACACCGCGTCGGACGACCTGGACCTTGCGGCGGGGCGTGCGCGAATCGATGCGGCACTCGACGGCGTCAATGAACGGGATGCGCTGGCCGGAGTGACCGCCATCGCGTCCCACCTCGTGACGATCCTCGCCGCTCGATCCGGCATCACCGTCGACGACGTTCTGCAGTCCGCACGCCGCGAGCTGATTCGAACATCGGCAGAGAACTCGCATGCGCCGCGCATGTGATCAGGAGAGGCCGCACCCCGCGACCTCGACATCCGGCACAGCGCCGGATGCAACATGAGCCCCATGGCTCGGAACGGAACAAGAAGATGAACGGAATCCCCCTCCCGATCGTTGGGAACCTCACGGCGGACCCCGAGCTGCGCTACACGCAGAACGGCATCCCTGTCGCGAACTTCACGATCGCTCACACGCCGCGAGAGTTCGACCGAGCCACGAACCAGTGGAAGGACAAGGAAGCTATCTTCCTGCGTACCTCCGCGTGGCGTGAGCTCGCTGAGCACGTCGCGGCGTCGCTGGTGAAGGGCCAGGAGGTCGTCGCCATCGGCAAGCTGTCCCAGCGCTCGTACCTGGATGCGAACACGCAGCAGCAGCGGACCGCCTACGAGCTGGAGCTGGAGGACATCGGTGTGTCGCTCCGGTGGGGCACCACGGTGTTCACCAAAAGCGCGT
Organism: Microbacterium gorillae; assembly: GCF_050990725.1. Lineage (GTDB taxonomy): Bacteria > Actinomycetota > Actinomycetes > Actinomycetales > Microbacteriaceae > Microbacterium > Microbacterium gorillae_A. The sequence goes on along the minus strand of NZ_CP158844.1, from coordinate 2,595,375 downwards.
CGAAGGGGCAGGCCACGCAGCCTGCTGCTCAGGTGGCTGCGCAGGCGCAGCCGGCGGCCGTGAACGGCGGCTACCAGGACCCGGCGCAACAGGCGCAGCCCGCGTACCAGGCTCCGCAGGGCCAGCCACAGTACCAGGGCCAGCCGCAGGCTCAGCCCGCGTACCAGGCTCAGGCGCAGGCACCCGCTCAGCCGCAGTACCAGGCTCCGCAGGTGCCCGCACCGGCACAGCCTGCCTACGCTCCTGCTGTGGCTGGCGCTCAGGCGGCCCCGGACGACATCTTCTGAGTCGTCCGACCTGAAACCGGCGACCCGGTCAGTCACCCCCCCCCGACTGGCCGGGTCGCCCCAATCTCCGTGAGAGGCGACCATGAAGCGCGGCAATTCGCAGCAGCCCGTGAGTCTGTGGCGTACACCGCGACAGTCAATCGCGTGGACGCTCCGAGGCAAGCCGTTCCGTGCAGCTCTCATCACGCTCATCGTCACGGCAGTCGCAGCTGGTGTCGTGTGGCAATGGCCGGCGGTTAGCTGGGCGTACGACAAGGTCGCCAGCGCATTCCAACCAGAGCAACCTCCCTACATTCCCGTCGACTTCAGCGTGTCCGTCAGCGACGAGGTCGCCAGCCGCGTCGACGAGCTCCGTGAGAACCTCACTTTCGCCGTGGGATCCGCCGGGACTCTCATCACGTCGAAAGCCGCGGAAGGTGTCCCGGCCGACAAGATCGCCCCGACGCAGGCGGCACTTGCATCCGCCAAGGAAGCGCTCGACAAGGGCGTTCGAATGGTGCCGCTCCTCACCGAACGACTCGACAGGCTGACGGCCGCGACGACGGCACTGACCGCGGAGAAGGCGCCCCCGCCCCCGCCGACGCCCGTCGTACCGCCAACCGAACCCATCGACACCGAGAGCAACGGCGGCTCCGAGGGCCAAGGAAGCTCAGAAGGCAACGGCGGCTTCGACGACGCCAACACAGGCGGCTCCGACAACACAGGGGGCAACGAGAGCCCCACCGGTGGCGGCGGTGGGGTTGCCACCACCTCTTCGTCACTCACCTGCCAGGGCGGCACCGTTCGCGTGACGTTCACCGCATCAGGCGGAGGCAATGTGCAGATCAGTGTCTCCGGACCCGCCGGCGGCTCCAACAGCGGCAGCGGCAGCGCCACCGTTGTCGTCACCGGCTCTGGAGGCACATACAGCGCCAGTGCATCAGCTGAAGGTTCTGTAGCAATTTCCGGTAGTTGCGGGTAAACGGAACACCGACGCCCAGCAGCCGCCCACGTGTAGGCATGAGCACACGTGATGTCCAAGGCAACCTCCACGATCGAGCCGGGAAGTTCGCCACCAAAACCAACTCTCGCCCTGCCGAGTCGCTCAGCCCGGCACCCGAGGCACCCGCGATCATCCTTTTCGACGTAGCGGACCCTTCCGGCGGATTCGACGTGGCCGTCGACGCGCCGACAGGCCGCTACTATCTCCGGGGCGGACATCCCCATCGAGAAGATGGCCCAGCCTACGAAGGTCTTGACGGTACCCAGGAATGGCGCGTGGATGGCGAGCTTCACCGTGATGGAGCTCCCGCTGTGATTCACGACGACGGCAGCGAGGAGTTCTGGGAGCACGGCCACCTGCTCAGCGCATGAGCGTGCCGCAGGGGTGGTGAGTGTGGACCACATCTCGGAGGCGTTTGACCAGCCTTGGGTGCTTCTCGTCGCTGCGCTTCTCATGGGGCTGATGATCGCCGGCATCTGGAGCCTCCTTCACGTCCGTGGCCGCAGGGCGAAAGACCGTCGGCGCATGTTCACAACCGACGAGAGACTCACTGGCTTCGCGCGCTCCGGTGGCCAATGCGAATACGACCGGTGGATGGTGTTCAGGTGTACCCGCACCGCTGAACACGGTGATCACTTCTACCCCTGGTCGAAGGGTGGCGCGACAAGCATGCGGAACTTCGTGTCTGCATGCCCGCGGTGCAACACCACGAAGGGCGCCCGCATGCCGAGCACCCTCCAAGCAGCCCGGATCAGAGCCCGACGTGCCCGCTACTTCCCGGCCGGCACACCTGTCGACGTTGGTGAATGGGCCGGAAGGGGCGCGCGCTGATGGCTGGCGAGGAGATCATCAAGAAGGTCGTCGGAGGCGCAGCCAACAAGGCAGCCGGCGAAACGGCCAAGAAGGCAGCAACCGACGCAGCGAAGCGGGGCGCGGCGGACACCGCGAAACGAGCGGTGAGAAGCGCGGCCGAGCGTGCGGTCCGGCCCGCTGAAGCGAGTCCGGTGGAAACCGATGCCGAACCCGGGCAGCAGCCGAAGCCCACTGCGAAGGAAACCGCGAAGGACATCGCCGGCAAGACACTCTCGAGCGCAGCTCAGGGTGCAGCACAAGGCGCCATGGTCGGCGGCGCCGCGGGAGCTGGCGTCGGCGCGCTCAAGGGTGCTGCGATGGGGCTCGCGAGCGACAAGCGCGCCCGGAAGGCAATCCTCATCATCGTGGCGATCATCGCTGCCATCGTGATCGCAATCCCGGTCAGCAACGCAGTCATCGCAACGGTGCTCGTCTCAGCGATCATCGACGGCAAGGACGAGAACTCCAACGCCGCGGCGAACGAGTCAGGAGTGGATAACCAGTCCGTCCAAGCCGCAGCGGCCGCCGCAGACAAGGTCAAGCTCCCGTGGCCACTCGCTCTTGCCGCCCAACAGCAGAAGAAGGACATCAACCTGCAGACAGTCCGAAGCAAGCTCGACGAACTCGATCCGAACGGTCAGTACCGAGACCTCACCGCCGGCGCCGAATACCAGTACGCTCAACGCGCGCTCGCACTTTCCAATGACTTTGAACGGAAAGCGGTCGCAGACAAGGTCCTGGAACTCACCATCGCGGCGCTGGTGGCTGCCGGCCTGAGCGAAGCTGAGGCCACGAAGGTGTTCACCCAGGCACGTTCCTGGGCGCTGGGAGAGATCCAGTGCACCAGCACCGGCACCACCGGTGGCACCGGCGTCGTAGACGGTGACTCCTTCGTCTTCGGCGACGTGACCTACAACGCGAAGCAGGTTGCGATCATGAAGACTGTCATCGGGGTAGCGAAGAGCATGTACCCCACGGCAACCAAGCAGGCCGCCACGGTCGGGCTCATCACCACCGCAGTGGAGTCCCGGTTCCAGAACTACGCGAACGACGGGATCATCACCGACCTTGACGGCAGCCTGTCAGCATCACAACGTGCGGACTACGAGAAGCTGAAGTTCAGCCTCACGCTCGACCATGACGCGGTGGGAAGCGACCACGCGAGCATGGGGATCATTCAGCAGCAGGCAACCTACGGCTGGGGCGCGATCACGGGCTCGACCTGGGCGACGGACCCCGAGGGCGTCATGAAGCGGATCATGAACCCAGCGTTCGCGATCGCACGCTTCTACGAGCGCATGAAGGACGTGGACGACTGGGCGACGGTGGAGCCGGGTGATGTCGCGCAGAGCGTCCAGATCTCCGCATTCCCTGACGCGTACGCCCAAGAGGTGCCACTGGCCGATGCGATCTGGGCGCAATACGGAGCAGACGCACCCACCGTCCCGATCCCCGCAGGCATCAACTGGGGTGGCTCGGAAGGTGGCGGAATCGACGGCGACAAGGACGGCAACGGCAAAGTGGTCAGCGCTTGCGGAGAAGGCGACAGCGGATTCGGTCTGGCCACGGGGGATGAGAAGACACTCGCGACCCAGATCATCGCAGCCACCGATCGAGGCGAGATCATCTGGTGGGGCGACCTGACGGAGACCCTCGACCAGATCACCAGGTACGCCAACGGTGAGCCCATCCCACCCGACTGCACCGACGACCCGCGAGTGATGCAGACGATCCTCATCGCCGTCGACCTCTTCGACACCCTCTCCGTCAACTCCCTGAACCGGCGCTGCAGCGGGTCGACCGTCGGACTCGGCGAGGCGTCGTACCACTGGTCAGGAATGGCCGTAGACCTTGGGGCGCTCGGCGGGACCTACACGACCGGCGGCGATGCAAACTCGATCCGCATGATCAAGGCGTTCGGTGAAGTAGCCAACGTTGATTCCGGAGTCGGCCAGCTCGGCTGCGACGGTCGCCCTGTCCTCACGACTTTCCGCGAGTTCGAGGACAGCTGCAACCACCTCCACCTCGAAGTCGGGAAGAACGACGAACCGTTCAAAACGAAGGGAACCACGCCATGACCGTGCGCAAACACCTGGCGGCCGCGGCCGCGCTGGCCGGCGTCGCGATGCTGGCGGGCTGCACGGGCCCCGCTGAGCCGGAGCCGACCCCAACACCGAAGGCGACCGCGGTTATCGGAGAGCCGACGCCGGTGGATCCTTTCGACCCCGTCGGGCAACCAGCTGATGGTGGCGCGTTCGAGCCCCTGACAGTCCCCGACGGCATGCCTCACGGCACTGACGTTGAGGTGCCCGGGCAATGGCTGACCACGACAGGCAGTGTGCCGGCCATGCGGACACTGGTCACCGTACAACTGCCGGGGACAGACGGCGCCGGCACACCCGTCGTCCTGCTGTCCCTCGACCAGGTGACGGAACCGATCAGTGGTGACGAACGCAACTGGGTGCTGAACAACGAAGGCATCAACCCCGCTGGCGATGTCGTCGTGCAGCAGATCATCTACCGCCTCCGCGAGGTCGCCACAGATGGAACAGCCACGGCGACATGGAGTCCCGCGTCGACACTCGTTCCTCTGAACAACCTCGGGGAAGCCATGCTGCTGCGCCCCTACGATGAGTCCCCATTCGCCTGCCACGGAGCGAGCTACCCGTTCGACGGACACAGCCTGGAGACGAACGATACTGTTCAGGTCTGCGCATACGTGATCGGAGACATCTCGTTCAACCCGTCCGCGTGGCTCAACGCCGTGCAGGTCCGTGGGGAAGCAGACGGCGAAGCCTCGCCGGTCGTCATCCGATCAGATATCCAGCAGCCGCTCGTCGCTGGCGGTGACTGACGCAGTGCCGCGCATGTGGTTGCCATGGTCCGCGTAGCCAAGCCGCCGAAGCCGCCCGAACCGATCCGCCATGACGAATCGGTGCCCGGGCCCGCTCAAGCCGCGCAGATCGCGCTGTTGGTGATGAAGAAGGTCGGCTGCCAGACATGGAAAGACGTCGTCGAGAAGGCTTCGAACACGGACCTTCGAACGAAAGTCATCCTCAGCCCTGAGCAGCAAGCGCTCATCGATGAGTACGCGGACATCATTCCCTATCTCAGCACCAGCCCACTAGTGACCGTCGTGGCCTGCCCGTTGTGCGGCAGGTACGGGCTACAGGATCGACGCTCTGCCGGCTCACGCTGCATATTCACGATGCGCTGCCCCGGGAAACCGGTGAAGGGGTCCTCCACTCCTAAGGCGCAGACGAGGACGAAAGCGGAGCCGCCGGATGACAGCTCTGGCGACGTCCCCGACCCCGCAGAGGCGGACGTCGCTGAGGCTGCGCCACCGGCTGGTGCGGATGGTCTGTACGACTGACGGCGCACTCCCGCGCTGAAGCCGCGCATGTGGTGTGCATGCGAGCATTCCTGTTTCGTGTCGTCATCTGCGTCATCGTCCTCGGCCTCATGGCGGTGTTCGCGATCAGCACCGGCGCCTGGCCGAAGATCGTCGAAGCTGTCGGCGTCGCCTTCGGCCACGACGCCGCCGAGAAGGTGGACGATTTCGGGCAGGCGTCGAAGGACATCAGCGATCAGATCTCTGACGCGTACACCGCGGCGCAGAACGGCGAGTACACGCAGATCAACTACCCCGCCATTGGTGAGCTCCTCGACACGCTCAACCCCCTCAAGCCCGGCCAGCGCATTCCCGAGTACCGCCGCGCCAACTTCGGCGAGCCGTGGACGGACACCGACCACAACGGGTGCGACACCCGCAACGACATCCTCGCCCGCGACCTCACCGACATCACGAAGCAGGGCGAATGCACGGTGATGACAGGCACGCTCGCCGACCCGTACACCGGCACCACGATCGCATTCCAGCGAGGAGAGAAAACCTCCGCTGCGGTTCAGATCGATCACGTCCGATCGCTCAGCGACGCCTGGTCCGCAGGCGCATGGACATGGACGGACGAACGGCGCCTCGAGTACGCCAACGACCCCATGGTGCTTCTCGCCGTCGACGGACCCACGAACAGCAGCAAGTCCGACAAGGGGCCGGCCACCTGGATGCCAACGAACGCGGCCTACGTCTGCCAGTATGTGTCGTCCTACGTCGCAGTCAGCGCGAAGTACAACCTCGCGATCGCGGAGGACGACCGAGTCGCGATCGACCGCGCGCTGGAAGGCTGCCACTGAGGCCGCGCGCCGCGCATGTGGGGGAGTATGACCACCCCTGCGCTTCTCACGGTCACCTCCGGCACAGCCACGCTCTCCGGAACGTTCCGGGAACCACGCCTGGAGCTCAGCATCCACCCGCGGATCCCGCACCCCGTGGATCGCAGCATGCTCATGGTCGACTGGGTGAAGTCCGTCGGATCCCGCTGGGACCCGTCAACGCAGACCTGGACCGTGTTCGGGCTCAACAGTCTCACGCCCTCAGCGGTCCTCGCTGACGCCGGCGTCATCCTCGACTGGGAGAACCGGCCAGCAGATTTCGCTGCCGTGCAGACACTCGACGAGCTCGCGGTGCCGATCGCGAAACTCTCGCAAAACGGCCGCACCGTGATGGTCCGCCACCGACTCGCCGGCTACGACCTCACGAAAACGCTGATCGGCTCCGGCGCCGTCTGGGACAAAGACCGCCGCCTGTTTCACACCCACGTCGGGGACGTGCTGAAGGGTGGACTGGTGCGCGGAGGGGTGCACTGGCCGCAGGACGCCATCGACAGGGCATACGAGCTTGCCGCCCACGTCCCCGTCGACCCGAACCTCGCCTCACTGGCCGCCTACCTCGGCTCCGCTGTGAACCTGGACGGCATCCCGCCGGAGCATCTCGCAATGATCGGCACCCTGCCGGCAGACGGGCGGCCACTGTTCCCCTACCAGCAGGCGGGGACATTGGCCGTAGCCGCAGGACGCACCTGCCTGTTCGATGAACCGGGGGTCGGGAAGACCGCCACTGCTGCAGCCGCTGCACGGGTCCGTGGCGCCGAACGCATCATCATCGTCTGTCCACCGCTGCTCAACACCAACTGGGCGAACGAACTCGCCCTCGCCGGCGTCGTGAATGATCCCTCCGAAGTGTTCGTGTTCCGGCCCGGCCGGAAGGAGCCGAAGCTGCCTGACAAGGGGGTCGTCGTCATTGCCGACAGCATGCTCGCATCACGGCCGGAGACGGCGGCGCGGCTCGGAGAATGGCGAGCGGACTTCATGGCCTACGACGAGGCTCATAGATCGAAGACGATCGGATCCGCGCGTGGGGAAGCCGTCCTGAATCTCGGGATCACCGTCAAACACGCGCCAGTCGCGATCACGGGCACCCCGCTGTTCGGCTCACCCCACGAGCTCATCCCACTGCTGGAGCTCACACGGATGCTCGTGCCTGTCTTCGGCGGGCGGGCCCAGTTCCTCGATGACTTCTGCAAGCAGGACCAGTTCGGTGGCTGGCATGCGAAGAAGGCGGCGCTCCCCAGGCTCCGCGCGCTGTTGAAAGCCCATGTCTGGGTCCGGCGGCGGAAACGCGAAGTGCTCCCGCAGCTGCCGCCGAAGCGTCGCATGGAGATGCTGATCGACGTCCCACTGACCGAGTACCGGAAAGCTCACAAGGACGTCATCGCGAAAGTGCAGGCGTGGGTGACGTGGTTCGAGGATCACTACAAGCGGCTCCCAGACATCTCCGAGCAGGAGAACTACGCGAAGACGAGCGGCTTCGAACTCGTCTCACAGTTGCGCCGTGCTGCAGGGCTCGCCAAGCTCCATGCCCTCGGCGACGTCATCACCGAGCACATCCAAGCCACCGGGATCGAGGAGACACCAGAGGGGCGCACCTACAATCGTCCGCTGATCGTCTGGGGCCACCACCTGGACGTGCTTCACCCGATCGCCGACATGGTGGCCGAGAAGCTCGGCTCCGTGGCCATGATCGTCGGATCCACTACAGACAACGAACGCGACCAGATCGTGAAGCTGTTCCAAGCCGGTCGGATCCCGGTTCTGGTCGCCGGGATCACCAAGGCTGGAGTCGGGCTCACCCTGACCCGGTCATCTGATGCCCTGTTCGCGGAGCTCAGCTGGGTGCCGGCGGAAGTCCTCCAGGCCGAGGATCGCTGCATCCTGGAAGGGCAGATGGTCCAGACCCTGCGGGGGCCTGTCCCGATCGAAGATGTCGAGGTCGGCGACCGTGTGCTCACTCACCTTGGGAACTGGCAACGAGTGACCGACAAGTGGTCGCGGCCCGCCAAGTCTCGTACTCGTGACAAGCTCATCACGACTGTGAAGTCACGCTCAAGCTCAGAGCAGCTCGTGTGCACCTCTGACCACGAGGTGTGGACGCGTCGGCGTGGTGCCGTTGGATGGGTGCAAGCAGGTGACCTGCGGCCCGGCGACGAAGTCTGCACTCCGGTTCCCAAAGGCTCGGGCTTGCCCCGGATCAACATCGGTGCCGAGCACCGCCGTTGGGCAGCAGCGGACGTTGCCGACCGATCGTGCCGAACGTGTGAGAGCCCGGCGCTCGCGCGCGGCCTTTGCCCGCTTCATTACCGTCGCTGGGTGAGGACCTACCGTGCGGAGAACGGTCCCGAAGCGGTTCTGCCTCCATACGATCGGGCTCCGAACGGTCGATATGTGTCGATGCCTGAGTTCATTGACCTCGATCTCCCGATGATGGAGTTCCTCGGCTGGTACCTCGCGGAAGGATTCTCGTCTGTGCTGGGCGGCAAGGGCTCCTTCGTCTCACTGGCTTTCCACGAGGACGAGCGGGCCATCGCGAGTAGGATCGCGGACTTCCTCTCAAGCAGGTTCGGCATTAGCTCAACGACGCGCTCAGTGCCAGGTTCAAGGGGAATCGAGCTGCGCGCCTACGGGTATGAGCTCGCGAGCTGGCTCAAGGCGCAGTTCGGTCACGGCGCGCGTCACAAAGCGCTTCCTGAGTGGTTCAGTGATCTGGACGTTGACCAGGCTCGCGCGTTCTTTGAAGCCTATGTTCAAGGAGACGGGTACGAGCGACCGAACCATCGCGGCGGTACGCCGATCGTGTACTGGTCCTCCGCCTCACGCTCACTCCGAGACCAGGTGGCATTGATTGCATCCCGACTTGGATATCGGGTGTCGACGCGGTCCGCAGGTGCGCGGTCGCACCAGGTCATCCTGGGACACGAGACGTCATCGGTTGTGCAATGGATCGGCGAGGCTTCGCGAGTGGACGTAGCCGAAGGCCGTGCGATCTGGAAGCTTGTGACAGAAGTCTCAACGAGGTTCGCAAAGCACGGCGAGCGGGTATGGGATTTGACGGTGGAGGGGGATGCGTCGTACGTGGTTGGTTTTGTCGCCGTCCACAACTGCCATCGAGTTGGGACAACCAACCCTGCCTTGTACACCTCGCTTATCGCGAAGGGCACCCTCGACGAGCCGATCCAGAAGGTGCTGATCCGAAAGACCGCGGTTCTTGAGGCGGCGCTCGGCAACACGGACGATTCGGTGGCGGTCATGGCGGAATCTGACACATCCGGGCTGCAGGAGATCATGCTCGCCGTCATCGATCAGGCGATCAAGTCGCGTCAACGTTAGCGTTGTCCAACAGTTCGGCGCGAGATATGGCTCACTACGACATTGGAACTGCACGGGGCTCTCATCTGCGGGGCGGTCTCCTAGTTCTGGCGGAGGGTCAAGCACTTCGGGGTTGCTTGAGATCGTGGTGGTCAGCGGTCCGCAGAGTCGTCAGCTCAGGCTCACGTCTTCGGGAGAACGATCGTCAAGAGCACGGCAATCAGAGCGATCGCGATGCTAAGGAGTGGCAGCACGTCCTGACGTACAACCCTGAGGATACTCTCGCCGTGGAACGGCTGAAGGTACTCGCGAATGGCTGCGCTCTCCGCGGCCTCGGGCTCGAGCAGCATCTCCCTTCGCTTCTGTGTGCGCAGTTGATCGAGGAGATCCAGCCGATCGAGGACGACGAGTGCTACGACCTCGCGAAGGAAGACGACGTGCTCGTTCAGAGAGGGCTCCATGCCCCTGTAGCTTGCACCAGAGCTTGATGGCTTGCGGATCATGACGCTTTCGCAGATGTGAGCAACATCGTCGGCGAAGTCGGGACGGGCGCCGATGTTGACGGTCTTCTGTGTGAGGATGCGGAACACGGATCGTGCGACCTTGCCGGACGTGCGAATGATCGAGATAGTCGAAAAGCGTTTCAGCCCACTGTTTCCGGGCCTGCTTGCGCCCTCGAGCTCAACAACGTGGCGCGAGATTCGAGTCGCCGGCACAACGAGTGGCGTCAACCAATACAGCGCAGCCCCTCCGAAAACGAGTGCCCCGAACACCACGCCAACCCAGAGTCCAACTGGCTCTGACAGATCGTCAAGCATGCCAAGAATCCCGGCAACAACACTCGCGCAGAACGCCAGGAACGCCAGGACGACGGCGAGGCTCCCAGCGTAGTAGCCGATCGTTCGGAGCGCGCACGCCCGCGCATATGTCTTCAACGCTCGCTCCCGCTCCTGATGGGACAACGGCTGGTGACCCGCGCGATTGTCACGAGCATTCGCTCGTCCGGCCGCGTCGACCGCTTGAAGCACGGTGGCGTCGAGGGCGACGAAGAGAGCCCATCTCGACGACGGGTGAAAACGAGCGTGGCGCGTCGAATTGTTCATGGGTCGAAGAGTATCGACCAACTGATGCTCCGGCTGACGCGTTTCACACGTGTGTACCTCGGCGATGCGTGACAGCTTGGTTCATGACGTTCGCGGATGCGATTGGTGTCCCTGGCGTTTCAGGGAGACGTATCGTGCTGCTCAGAGCTACTCATCCACTCAGGTTCATGCTCGCCGCGAAAGGGTTCCAGACGTGAACCACTGCACAAGAGGCACCGCGAGAAGCACCGCCGTTTCTGCTTCTTCCTGGCTGGGCTTTCGGTAGCCGTTGCCCCCGTGCCGGCTCTCCTGACCCTGCCACAGCGCGCGAGCCATGCCAATCGCCAGACTGCCCCCTACGGTTTCTACCGGTAGATCCCAGCCGCCCTGATTCGACATGTCTGCGATCATCGTGCCCAAGGTTGCTCGTGAGTTCTTCGGCGCCACGACACTCACACCCGCCTGCTCCACAGCTTTGATTGCCTTCTCGTACGCCTCTTCGGGGTCCGGGTTTCGGCCAAACATCGCGTGCCAGGCCTCCGCGAGCAACAAGCCAGCTGATGACGTCGAACCGATGATTGCGGACACAGCGCCTGCAACGCCCTCGGGCACTCGTTTCACGAGCCCTCTACTCCCGTCTCGTTCACCAACGGTGAATTCGGAGCCCGCGAGGGCAAGAATGTCGTTGAGCTCATCGACCCGCCGCTGAGCATGCCAGGTTCCTGGCGGGAGCGAGTAAACAAGGTAATCGACGAACTCCAGCCAACCGTCAACACTGATGCTCGCCAGCACATCTCGAAAGTGCTGACGATTCCAGATCGACGCGATCGATACCTCCCTACGCGTCGCCATGTCGAAGTCTTCGAAGAGCTTGGAGAGGAGGTCTTGCCCAGTCGCCAGCTGAGGCATGGGTACGACGGATGGTCGTGGAACTCCGAACGTCAGCACTGTCTGCTGAACCCACCGAAGTAGCGGCGCTTCCAACCAGGCGGGGACTCCCGGGTAGAGAACATCAAGTTGAGTGGAGGGAGATGATGCTGGGCGCCATGACATAGGACTCATTCTGTCGGAGTCGCCGGGTGCCCGATTCGACAGCTGCCGCGCCGCTGCCGCGTGGGCCGGGGCGGCTCCATCGCGTCGGGGCGGTGAACCCCGCCCTGTACACCTCGCTCATCGCGAAGGGCACTCTCGATGAGCCGATCCAGAAGGTGTTGATTCGAAAGACCGCGGTCCTCGAGGCGGCGCTCGGGAACACGGACGACTCCGTGGCGGTCATGGCGGAATCCGACGCCTCCGGACTGCAGGAGATCATGCTCGCCGTCATCGATGAAGCGATCAGGACCCGCAGACGAGAGTAGGGATCCCGACAGGCGGTATCCCGATATCTTGCCGAATGTGGAGGTGATGTTCGTCAGCCGATAGCGACGAGGGTGCCTTCACGTACCTCGAAAGTGCGGTCGGCATGAGCCGCAGCCTGGGCCCTGTGCGTGATGAGGACGACGATTCGTGTCGCGAACTTGCGCTTGACGGCGGCGAGGAGTCTCTGCTCGGTTTCGGCGTCAAGGGCGCTTGTCGATTCATCGAGAATCAAAATGTCGGGATTCGCGAGCACAGCACGGGCTATCGCCACTCGCTGTCGTTGACCGCCAGACATCGTTGCGCCGCGTGGACCGACCTGCGTGTCCAGTCCGTCTGAGAGCGATGCAACGTACTCGGTGAGTTGCGCGATTTCCAGTGCTTCATCAAGCAGTTCTACTGTGTGAGTGTTGGATCCCCAGGTGATGTTGTCGCGGAGGGTCGAGTCGTGGATGAACGTGTCCTGTGCAACGAGTCTCACGCAGCTGGCGAGGGACTCGTATGTCAGCTCGCTGAGCTCGGTGTCGTTTACGCTTGCGCTCCCGCTGGATGGGGCAAGGAGGCCGGCGCAGAGCTTTGCCAGGGTGCTTTTGCCAACGCCGCTCGGACCTACGATGCTGACGAAGTCTCCGCGCTTCGCGGTAAGACTGACGTTCGTTAGGATCTCGCGGTCCTGTTGGTACGCGTAGCTCACGTTCGTGATCGTGAGTGACGTTACCTCTGTGTTGGTGAGTACGAGCGTCCGCTCGGACTCTGTCGGCAGCGCGAGCAGCTCGAAGACTCGGGAGAATAGTGCTCGGGACGTGATGATCTGGGTTGAGATGTTCAGGACGCCCATAGCTGGGCGCATGACAGAGAACTGCAGCGAGGCGAAGGCGACGAGCGTGCCGAGTGAAGCCTCGTCTGTGATGTTCAGGTAGCCGCCAAACCAGTAGATCCCTGCAGGAAGCGCAGCGAAGGCCAAGCTAATCAGCGCGAGCCGCCCGCCACCGACCAGCTGGAGTCTTGATTCCGCGGTCGTGAGGGCATCTGCGGTGGACGTGAACCGCTTGTCGATTTCCGAGCTCATGCCGGTGGCTCGGTTCAGCAGCATGCCGTCCGCGCTCAGGGCCTCTGCGACTTGACGGTCGATGTCCTCGTTGAGCTCCTGCACTCGGTACTGGACATCTTGGCGACGACGCCCCGTTGAACGTGCGACCCAGATGGCGAGGGCAATGGCGATGATGCTCCCGATTGCGAGTTGCCACGACATCACGAGCATCGCGACGATGGTCGCGACCGTCACTGCGACATTGGTGACGATTGCGACACCCGTTGTTGTCACGAGTGTTCGCATGCCGGCGACGTCGCTACTCAACCGTGCGCGAAGCGTCGATTCACCGCGTCGCATGAAGTAGGCGAGTTCAAGACGCTGGACGTGAGAAAACAGCTGGGCTCGCAGCTTCCCGACGACCCGTTCTCCGATGCGAGCGGATAGGACGGTCTGAGCAAGACTCGTGGCCTGAAGCAGCGCGGCGATTCCCACCATCGAGGCTGTGAGGACCGTGAGTAGAGGCAGGTCAGCGTCCGGGATCGCTTTGTTGATGATCTCCCGAATCAGGAGCGGCGGGCCGAGGCCGAGAACGGCGGAGAGAGAAGTCAGCAGGATCAGCAGGATGATGAGTTGCCGATGGGGAGAGAACAGGCCCCACACCTGCGTGACCGTGACCGGATAACGGGTGACCTGAGCCTTGTCTGACGAATCAGCGCGCGAGTAGCTCTCAGTCCCGGGTCGTTGTGCAGCTGTCATCGAGCATCAGTATCCCGCATCGCAACGGCGAGGTGTACGGACGGAGAGAATGTCGATGCGACCAGGTGTGGGGTTCGAGCTGGCATCAGGAGAACGTCGCCAGAGGCGAGCAGAGTCGATGTGGTGGGCGGTCCGAACTGGTCCGTTCGGAACGTGGAAGTATCGACAGCGCCGCCTTCGAGCGTGTTCCAGAGCTGCCATCCCTTGCTGCCGACTATCTGGATGATGACAGCGTCCAGAAGGTCGAAGTGTGCTGGGTAAGCCTGGCACAGTGGGCCCGACAAGAACAGGTTCACTTCAAACGAGGCATCCCGCGACATGGGAAATCTGTTCAGCTCGTCGCTCCACTGGGCCACATTAGTGATCATCATCGTCGCGCCAGCTGAGACAGCTCTTTCCAATGTCCCAGGATCGATGCGCCCCGCCTCAACGGGAAGATATTCATCTTGGGGAACCAGCTGGCGGTCTCGCGTGGTGAGCTCGAGGTTCTCACGCGGCGGATTCGCCGAGGATACGGCTTCGCATACCTGTGCCAAAGTCAGGGTCTCGCTCGTCGAGATGTGCTGGTCCACGTCGAAGGTGCGGGAATGGTCGAGTCGGGCGGCGAGCCGGACGACTTCTTCTGGATCGATGCCGAGATGTGCGAAGAAGCTCACTGGTCATCCTTGCCTGTAGATGTAGATGGTTTCGTCGATGAGGAAGTGCTGAACGGCGCTCTCCGCAGCGAACTCCTCGAGGAGAGCGGGGGTGCCGCAGATGGGCTGTCCCTTCACGTTCAAGCTGGTGTTGATGAGGACTCCGAGCCCGTCACGTTCGTCCATGATTCGCAGCGCTTCCCACAGAACAGGATTCCTGGATCGGGTGACCGTCTGCACACGTGCGAGTCCGTTGTCGTGTGTGACGGAGCCGAGGCGGTCCAATCCCTTCTTGACAGGCAATGCCAGAGACATGCTGGACAGATCAACGGTCGCGTGTGGGAGCTCGAAGATCGACTCCACTGACTCGAGCCGAACTACTGGCGCGAATGGTCGGAATGGCTCGCGGTGTTTCACCATCCGGTTCAGTCGTTCCGTGACGCCTTCAACCACCGGCGATGCGATGATGCTTCTGTTGCCCAACGCTCGTGGCCCGAACTCGAATCGTCCTCGGACGAGGCCAACGATGAGTCCTTCATCGCACCACTCAACCAGTTGGGCTGCGGCCTCGCCAACTTCCAGCGCTGAGGCTGTGCGGACGAAGAAGCGGTTGAGTGCCGTTGCGTCCATGCTTGCGCCGACGAGCGGGTTGCTGATCTCCAGGGCAGTTGCATCGAGGGGGGTGAGGCGAAGTGCCAACGCTGCACCAAGGGAGGTTCCTGCGTCTCCCGGTGCCGGGGGTACGTAGAAGGCATCGATCATAGGCATATCTGCGAGCTTGCCGTTGGCCACGCAGTTCTCCGCAACTCCGCCGCTGAAGACTAGTTGTCGCTTGCCTGTCAGTCTCAGAGCAAGCTCGGCGAGCTGGGTGACGATATCCTCCAGCCGCTCTTGGGCGGCCGCGGCAAGGTTACGATGCGAGGCGTCGATGGGGTCGCTGGCGGCACGTGGCGGGCAACTCTGGGAGATGAATTCGTCGGTGAACCCCGAGCGAACCCGTCGTACTCGAGTTGGAAGCAGTGTGGGGTCGATCCACAGCTCGTCATCTCGAAGTTGTATCAACTGGTTGACAAGGGAACGGTAAGGGACCGGGTCGCCGAGCGCGGCAAGGGCCATCACCGTCCCTTCCTCATCATTGGCCTTCCACCCCAGATGAGTTGTGATCGCACCATAGAAGTAGCCAACCGATGAATAGTCCGGGCCGGACCACGTCGCTTCCTTCCCGAGCACGCCATGGTTGCTGTCCCAGATCGAGGACGCCGTCACTTCGCCGACGCTGTCCAAGATCAGCACCGCCGCATCCTCGAAGCCGGATGCAGCGAAAGCGTACGCGGCATGCGCACGATGGTGCGGTATGCCCACCACGCGCGCGGTGGGGAAGAGCAGCTCAGCATGCGACAACCGGTCATCGAGGCGTCCACGCGCGGCTGAGAATGCGAGGTCACGCTGTTCTACAACACTGGCCGCAAAGCTGTCGTCGTGAACTGGCCTGCTGTAAGCGTCAGGGGAAAAGTTGAGAGCAACGTCCGTAACGTCATGGCTGTTCACTCCGCCCTTCGCGAGCAGGAACTGTATCGATTCCGTCGGCCACACTGCCGCGCGTTTTGGTCCGGCGAAGCGCTCCTCCTCGGCTGAGCCGATGTACTGACCCTGGACGAAGAGCGATGCAGACGAGTTCGGGGTGAAGGCGTTGAGCCCGAGGACGACGGTGCTCGATGGTGTACCGCTCATGACATGACCCATTCGCGGCGGTCCTCTGAAGGGAGGAGAAGAGCGTGAGCCAGCTCGCGGGCGTACGGGTCATCCCATGCAGAAGGGTCGATGCTCCCACGCGCGATCGCGCTGAGCCTGTCTGCACGTTCGGCACCCTCTGGATAGCTGACAGGCGTCGTTCGCGTCGCTGAAACGAATGCGCTCGCCAGCAATGCGTACCAATCGCCCGCAGCGGTGCGAGTCGCGGGCTCCCCGCTCAACAAAGCGGACGCGTACTCGGGAGCGAGGTAGTGGATGAGTCCGCCGCCATACGGGCTACCGTGCGAGCCGGCGACACCAAAATCGATCAACAGTGCCGAGTCATTGTCGAAGCGGACGTGCGTCGGCTGGAGGTCTCCGTGCACCCATCCTGCATCGTGGACCAGACTCAACTCCTGGGCGGCGAGCCTGAGATCGATGCGTCGCTGTGCTGCGTCGAGAGACGGCCCTTCAAACCATCGCGTGCTGATGCTCGTGCCATCTACCCACTTCAGGCAAATGGCTGCCGTGTCCTCTTCGGACGTGAAGGCAGTGACGCGATGGGAGTATCGGCTTCCCAGTGCTCCGAGCGCAGCAAATTCACTTTCGATCTCCTCAGTGCCAGCGTCTCCGGATACCTTCAGAATGTACTTCGATCCATCGTCGTATGTGAGGAGAAGCACGTAGCCCGAGCGCACGGAAACGACCCGGACGGTCGGCGTGTCGTTTCTGGGGAGAGACCGGTAGACGCAGATGCGCTGGAGTTCTGTGAACGACGGCCACGCCGTCGAAGGGAGTGCATGAGCGCTCATAGTTGACCTTTCAGTGCCGATGTCAGTTTGTTGAGGCTTGTGAGCCATCCCGTGCGGTCGGTCTGAGAGGGCCATTGATCCGCGTCGAGCAACTCCGTCGGTGCCGCCCGCTTCAGTGCCTCTGCTGCTTCTTGGAACCGAGGAGATGTTCGGAACTTCGAGTCGCGCGCCAATGCCGTTCTGAAGACGACGATAGTTGGCATGGTGTTCGAAGTACGTAGCCGATCTCCGGTTTTCACGGCGGAACCTGCAGGGATCAGCCCCATCGTGATGGCCTGTTCCGCTGCCAACACACGCACGCAAGAGAACAGTTGGTTGAGTTTGGCCGTGGGAGTCTCGCGCTCGAAGGAAAGAACGAGACAAGCTAGCCCTCTCGCCCGTTGCGGTAGCCCATCGTGGAATCCTTGGAACTGCTGAGTCGTGATCATGAGATCCCGAAATGTGTCCCACACTGCATCTGCTGACGATGACCCGTACTGAAGGGCGGACGCTTGGAGGCTGGGCTGAACAAACGGGCAGTAGCCCGTCAGCTCGGCGGCCTGGGCCCCGGCAGGGATGCGGAAGGTGACAGTGGCATCGTCGCCGCCTCGCCATGGCGCGAGCAACGATGGTGAAGGCGGCGACGATGCCATTGGTCACGCCATCTTGGGAAGGATTGGGCCGCAGTCCCAGGCGGTGACCACGACGTTCGTCGACAGGTACGCCTGGTAGCTGGCTTCGTCGACCGTACCGTCTGCGGCCGTGAACCAGATGGGGTCGAGCTGGCCGAACTTCTCGTGGTAGGCACCGACCCACTGGATGATCCCGTAGCCGTCACCAGGGGCATGCCCCATCGCCGTGTCGATCGACCCCTCGCTGAGGAACTTCTCGTACTCGGCCGGCTCATGGAGCAGGTCGTGCCAGACAGCGTCGACAGCTCCACTGAACATCTTGAACTGGTCGATGGTAGCGGGGTCGACGAGCTGGAAGAACTTCAGCAGCTCTGCCTTCCCCACCTCCCTCTGCGCTGTGGTGAGTTGCGCTGACTCTGCAACGATGTTGGTTTCCATCATTCCTCCTTGGTCCCGGCCGCCGCCCTGGCGGCCGGGGGTTTGGAGACTAGCAATGGTGACTCACCGTCGTTCTTGGCCTGTGAATAACTTCGGCCGTGCGTGCCGTCCAGGTCTTATCCAAAGAGGATGTCTTCCTCCTTGCCGCGGGAGATGGTGGTCGCCGTCATCGATGATGCGACCAAAATTCGTCCGAAGAAGCAGCTGTCGCCGTGTGCCTTTCATGGCTTCGCGAGGCTCACGATGAGCGCCGCGAGGGCGATCGCCAGCGTCAGAAGTGGAAGGACGTCTTGGCGGAGCACTCGAAGGCTCGTATCGCCGTGGAACGGCTGCAGATACTCGCGCAGAGCACGTGACTCGGTGGCGTCAGGGGCCAACAACACCTTCGTGCGCTTCTCGGTGCGCAGATAGGGCAGCAAGTCCATGCGATCGAGCACGACGAGCGCGACCACTTCTCGAAGGAATCTGACGTATTCGTCGATCTCTGCCTCCTGCCCCCTGTAACTCGCGCCCGGGCCGGCCGGCGTCGCCAGCAAGATGCTCTCGCTGATGCGAGCGATCTCATCGGCAAAATCGGGCCGCACGCCTACATTGATCGTCCGCTGGGTAAGCAATCGAAAGAGCGCACGAGCCGCCTTTCCAGAAACCTGCATGATGAGGGTGGTGCTCGCGCGGTTCAACCCGTTAGTGTCCGGTCTGCTCACACGTTCGAGTTCGCGGACATGACGCGAAAAGGTGGTGGCAGGATCCACACGAGCCACGATCAGATAGAGCCCAACCCCGGAGATCGCCGCGAAGATCGCGAATAGCATCAGGTACGGCACGGGCGCCTTGACGGACATCCTGAAGGTCGCATTGGAGAAATCCTCCGACGTGGATGCGACCTCGAACGCCAGCGATAGCAGCACGCTAAATATGGCCGACACCACCAAGTGGTATCCGATGTTTCGGAGGGCGATGTGCCACTTGTACGACCCCAGCGCTGCTTGAAGCGCCGCCTCGTTTTCTGGGGGTCGCACTGACCGGACCTCCCGCGCCTGTTTCATATCGGCTGATCGAACGGCATGGAGCACCCGAGAATCCAACGTCACAAATCGGTTCCATGACGGCGAGAGACGCAACTTCTTGTTCTTCTTCTCATCGGGCTTCTTCATGGCCTGACGGTATCGACTAGGTGTCAGCGTCCGCCACTGTGTGACATGCGGTGGCGATGAAGGTCTTCACGATCGCTGCGGCTCTGCAGGTTACCTAGGCACCTGTGCACACGCGGAGGTCGCAGCCGCCCTCATGTGCGTATGACCACGAGCGACATTCACGGCAACCTGCACAAGGACAGCGGCGTCGTCGGCGCGGGCCAGTTCAGCGAGAAGTTGAACTCGGCTCCCGCCGGCACTCTCACCAGGGAAGAGGTCCTGGAATCCAACGGCATCATCACCCGCACGGCGAAGGCGGTGGTCCGAGGCTTCCGCATCGATGCGAGCAACGCCGAGGACGTCGCCCAGGACGCGTGGGTCGATCTCCTCAAGCGGAAGAGTCGCACCAACCCACAGACGCGCCAGAAGGAAGACGTCACGCCGCGCGACCTGGTGAAGGACCCGAAGCTGCTGATGCTGATCACCCGCACGATCGCGAAGCGCGACTACACGCTCGGCGGTTTCGACGGGCTGCGTCATGAGGACTTCCGTGCCCGTCGGATGCTGCAGGAGGCAGAGGCGGAGTTCATCGCTCAGAGCGGCCGGAAGATGACCAGTGACGAGCGAGTGGCCGCTGCGAACGAGATCCGCCTGACGGCGTTCGCGCCGCAGCGCCGCCCGCGCGAGGACTTCCACGTCGAGTACAAGCGCGTCCCGATCGACATCTCGAGCGAGGACGGCGGGGAAACACTCGCAGACACGCTCGTCGCAGCGGAGCCCCTCGGCTTCGACGACCAGGAGGATGCAGCAGCGATGGCGCTCCACGAGGTGGAGAACGGCAACGCCCGCAAGCTCGATGTTCGTCGCGACGTCTGGAAGATCGTGTCGATCCGCAACGGTGCACCCCAGGTCGTGCCGCGAAGCGTCAGCGGCAACGCCGCTCGCGAGCACCGGAAGCTGGTCGACGCCGCTGGCGGGGCACACGCGCTCACTCAGAAGTGGCTTGACGGGCTCACGACCGATGCGCAGGAAGACGCGCTGTTCGCACCCTACGGCGAGCTGGATGACGCCGCCCGGGAGAAGGTCGCCGAGGTGCTCGATGACCACCCCGGCTTTGCTGACCACCTCTGGGGTGAGGCGCTGAAGGCGGCGTCGCGTCGCTGAGTCGGCGGTGCGACTGAGAGACCCATCGGTGGAAATCACCGACTAGAGCGAGAACCCGCCGCAGGGGTGGTGGGTGAGTGGAAGAGGGAGAGACCACATGGACTTCGTAGGCGCATGGAACCGGCTGTTCACGGCATTTCCGCCCGGTGTGCTGCTCGCAATGTCGGTCATCGGCGTGGCGATCGTCATCGTGTTCCTGGCCATCTGGGCCATCAAGGGTCGCAAGGGCAGCGGGATCAGCATGAAGGACTTCCCGTGGACGATGACGATCATCGGTGCGGCCCTCATGGGACCTCAGATTCTCGTCCCCGCTGTGCTGCTGCTGCTTCAGGCGCTCGTCATCATCGTTGTGGGGCTCATCACGTGGGGCACTGGCCTCATCGCCTGACGCAGCGCCATGCCGCACGTCTACAGCCTCACCCACCTGACTGGTGCTCGGAGGAACGAGGACCGGCGGACTGTCGTGTTCACATTCGAGGTCCGCCGGTACACGTTCATCGTGGTGATCATGTCGCTCCTGGCGTCGGCTTTCCCGACGCTGCTGGCGACCCTGATCCTCGGTCCCTTCGCGCTCGCCATGCCGGCCTTGTTCGTCGGCGCCGGCATCGTCCTGTGGGACACCCGACAGCGGTCAGGCCTGAAGCTCAAGAACTACCAGGCGATCCTCGACCGAAAGAAGGCCAAAATCGGCGTGCTGTATGCATCGGGGAACCCCATCGTGACGCCGGAGCTGGTGATGCACCAGATGGTCGTGATCCCTGCCCGCCCTGAATCGAGCGCACCTGTGGTGCCAGAAACCAGTCGGCGACGCCGTGGCGTCCACGCGAAGGAGCTGCTCGAGTGAACACGGCACGATCGACATCTGGTCGTCACCGGCGGACTCCGCTGCGTCTGCTGCTGGTCGCAGTCAGCCTGCTCGCTGGGCTGCTTGTGCTCGCGGGTGCATCGGCCACGCCAGCTATCGCTCAGACGGCGGCCGCCGGCACCACGACTCCGGCGGCCATCCAAGCGCCGGTGACCTCGCCATCGAGCTTCACATACGCCGCGGCACCGTCCCCACTGCTGCTCGCGCAAGCCCAGCACGCCCCGACACGCATCGACTTCGACACCCCGCCGAACAAGGAAGACGCGGAGAAAAGCATCTACGACTCGCAGTACCGGTCGATCAACCGGTGGGGAGATGCGACGACGAGTTTCTTCACTAAGTACGACGGGTTCGTTGGCACGCAGCTGATCGACCAGGCACAGCGCGGACTGAACCAGTCCCTGGCGATGTCAGTGGGCAACTTCTTCAGCAACGCCACGTCGAACTTCACCCAGTGGGCTGTGTCCTTCAGCGCCATCGACACTCTCGGCGCCAGCATCGACGACATCACCGGCCAGATTGTGCGCGCGCTGTTCACGATGGACGGTAGCGGGGGAGCGGTCGGCTCCGCGTTGATCACGGGGCTGATGCTGGTTCTCGTACTCATCATCATGTGGCAGTCCGCACGCAACGGCGGAGCCGTTGTCATGGCCAGGCGCCTGACCGCCCTCGTCCTTGTGTTCGCGATGCTGTTCGCTATGGCGAACGCCGCGCTCAGCGGCGGAGGAACGACAGACGAGAAGGGGTACCACCCCGTCATTCTCAGCCCCGGCTGGGTGGTCAAGTCCGTCAACGACACCGTCGGGTCGATCGCGAACGTGCCGGCGAGCCTCTTCGTCGACGGCATCCAGACGATCGGGGCGACCGAGAATGAGAAGGCAGGCAACAACCTCTCCTGCGCCAACTTCCAGGTGGCGATGAACACACGCCTGACGGAGCAGCAGGAATCCGCGACGAACGCCGGCAGCGGCGGACTGGTCGCGATCACCACGGTGATGGACCAGCTGTCAGAGTCGACAGGTTTGGAGACGTGGAAGAAGATCCAGACCGGGTTCAACAACCCCTTCGGTGAGAACGTCTACTGCCGCATCCTCGAAGAACGATCGACCGCCTCAACCCCGTTCTGGTCCGCATACCTCACCGGCGGCGGCGCAGGCACTGGCTGGATGCAGCCCGTGTTCAGCACGCACGTCGGGGAGAATGCGCCGTTCGCCCCGAACACCCCGAACAACACCGCTGCCACGTACGTGGCTTGGGCGGCGTGCACTCCTACCGAGGTGGTGGATGCGCAGATCCGGTGGAAGTGGACGGACGGGTGGGTCGGCTTCCAGGGAGGCGTGAACGGCATTGGTGGCGCACCCGAAGCAACGATGGACGCGGGGAACGCGGACGAGAACTGCAAGGCGTGGTGGAACGCGGTCTCAGTTGACGGGGCTGAGCAGAACATCCCCAACATCTTCGACATCAGCGGTGAGGCTGGATGGATTGACGACCGGACGAAGAACATCGAGGGTGCGGGCCGTGATCAGGTTCGTGACTTTCTGTACGCGTTGACCGGGGTGAACGCAACTGGCGGGGCAACCGCGACCGGCGCGTACGCCGTGAGCTCGTTCATGCAGTTCCTGGCGTTCGGCTCCCTCGACGTGGTTACTGTCATTGCGAAGCTGTTCAACTCGATGTTCACGTTCGCGATCTGGTTCGTTCTGCTCGGTGCTCTGTTCAGCCGGAACCCGTTCAAGGAACGGATCGTGAAGTCGTTCAACAAGTTCCTCGGCGTCACAGTGTTCGCGTCCATGATGACGGCGATCATGACATTCATCGTGATCTTCTCGCGCATCCTGATCGGCCTCGGCAACGGCATGTTCGGCCCAGGGTCCCTGTTCGGAATGCTCTGGGCAGGATTCGCCCCGATCACTGCCCTCATCCTGGTGCACCTCATGTTCACAAAGGTGTTCCGCATGCCGTCCCCCGTGACCGTCAGCGGCGTTCGTGCATGGTCGAAGGCCAGCGCCTCCGGCACGCTGGGCGCCGCGGCCGCCGGCGGTGTCGGCGCGGGCGTCGGTGCCGCGCTCACCAATCGTGCCCGTACTCTGGGCAACAAGGCTGGTGACGCTGCGAAGGCTCAGAGCAAGCGGGCAGGAAGCGCAGCGCTGTACAAGGCGACCGGAGGTCGATTCGGACAGACGCTCGCTCAGACGCGCCGGAGCGCCATGAACGCAGGCTCGAGTACCCGAGCTCGCGACGCTGAGGCCGACGCAGCGACCGACAAGCTCAAGCCTTTCGAGATCAAGCGGAAGGCAGCAGAGACCCGAAAGAAGGAGCTCGCCGAGGCGCGGGCATGGCATCAGGAGACGACCGGAGAGGCCGCGCCCGGCGACCTGCGGAACAACCTTCGTGAGCTCGGCGGTCATGTGCGCGACCGCGCCGTCGAGCGAACGCGTGAGCTCGCGAAGCAGACGCAGGACAAGATCGCCTCGTCGCCGATCGCGCGGGAGCTTCGGAGTCGTGAGGATTACCGGCACCGGGTGCGTCAGGCGCGGAAGCTGCAGGCGAATGCCGTGACTGATGAGGACCGCGAGAAGGCGGCGCGCGTGACCCAGGCCGTGCACGAGATTCGGCAGAGTCAGGCGAAGCGTGCCACGTCTGCTGTCCGACGTATCGCCGCGGTTGTTGATGCACCTGCTGCGGTCGCTGCTCGCGCGCGGCTGGGTGTCGAAGCCCGGACGGAGCGGGTGAGGGAAGGCGTTACCCGGCGGGCGGATGAGGTGTGGAACAGCCCGACTGTCATCTCCGCACGTCTGAACGGGGCACTTGCGGCAGACAATCTGCGCAGCACCGCGAAGACGGTCGCCGACTCGCGAGTTGCCAAGGTTACTGCGGTCGTCGCGCGTCACGGAGTCAAGTCCGTGCGCGTCGCAGCGAAGGGGGCTGAGGTCCTTGCTACGCGCTCCGCGAAGAATGCAGCCGTCATCGAGCAATATCGAGCCGCGATGGCCGTCCAGCGAGAGAAGGATGCCAAGGCCATCGGTGCGGCCACCGAGGGCGCGAAGGTCCAGCCCAGCCGGCGACGCCCGAGTCCGCCGCCGACGCGATCGATCACCTAGGAGGACCTCATGTCGCTGGTACAGTCGCAACAGCCTCGCCTGCCGGGCGGGGCCCCGGAAGGTGGGCGGTTCGCCTCTCGGGCCAATTCCGCACCCTCGGAGGGGCTGTTGACTGAGAGCGCTACTGGGAGCTTTGCGTTCCCGCCACGCAGCTTCGGATCCGCTCAAGAACTCATTGACTTCTTCGAGTCCGCCCCGATCTCTGACCGCATCCTGTCCAACGCTGATCACGCCTACCGGAAGTGGCGTGAAGACCAGATCAACGAGGAAGTGCGCGCCGCCTACGACGTCTACGGCAACGACCCGAAGATCGTTGCCGGCGCGCGCGAGAACCCCATCAACAGCGAGCGAGAAGCACGAATCTTCGTCAACAAGGTGCGACGCGAGGCCGATGCGAAACGGCCCGTCCGGGTCATCGACCAGCACCGTCTCCGCAACGTACTCCGAGCACACCAGATCTGGGCGTACTCTGGCACACTCCCGACCGAGGACGAGGAACGCGAGGTCCTGGAGTACAAGACACAGGGGAGCGACTTCACGATCGTGCAGGTCGTTGAGAGCAACTCGACGCGCGAGTGGCTGGAGCGTGCGCTCACCGACTCGGACCTCGCCGCCGTCGATGCGATGAACCGTGTCGCTCAGGCCCTCGAAGAACAAGCGGGACCTTGAGGTTCACAGCAGCCGCCTGAGTCCCATTAGCCTGGTGTCGCAAAACGCGTGCGCACCGCGCATGTACTGGGGAACAGAGGGGTATCGACATGACCAAGTTCATCAAAGTCGCAAGAGTGGCGGCGGGAGTGCTCGTCAGCGCGTCGGTAGTCGCTGCGCTGGCTGGTTGCGCATCTTCAGCTGAGCATGAAGACCTTGCCATCCGAGCGTTCCAAGCTGATGCGGCGCACGACTCGGACGGCTGGAAGACCCTCTTCTGCGATGGCGCGCAGAACAACTTCCTCAGCACAACAGCCGTTGAAGTCCCGCGAGAATCCATCACCGTTGTCGGCTCAGAAGACGTCGCTTGGTCGAGCCCGAGCGGTGACCGAAAAGCAGACGCCTACGATGTGACGCTGCAATTCAAGTTCGATGGCAAGGCTTATGAGAGCCACGTGTTTGTCAGCAAAGCGGACGACTGCGCCCTCGACGCGCCAACTTCAACGGTGCTCTAGAAGATGGAGATCCAGGTCTCAGGCCCGCGATTCAGGTGGCGAACGACGGCGGCGCATGTTCGTGCGTGGGTGCCGGCGGACCCTGACGTCGAGGATGGTCATGTCCGGCATCCGGACCATGACGATCAACGTTGGGCGCTCATCGCCGACATAGTGGCTCGTGTCGGCGATGCCCTCGCGGCAGGGAACTGGGACACGGACGAAGGCTATCCGGGGCAGGGCTTCGTGACCGTCGACGGTTACC
This sequence comes from Microbacterium gorillae, assembly GCF_050990725.1. GTDB lineage: Bacteria > Actinomycetota > Actinomycetes > Actinomycetales > Microbacteriaceae > Microbacterium > Microbacterium gorillae_A. The sequence continues at coordinate 2,569,585 of NZ_CP158844.1, read as the reverse complement.
CTGGCGACCTGACGAGCACGGAGCAAGAAATCGTATCGGGGTGGTTCGGGATCGCGGAGCCTGTTCGGTTCGACCCCTGGTTCGAGCCACTGACCAGCGGTCGCCATCGCCTCTGGGGCACGATGCCTCACTTCGGCACCCGACTCGTTCCCATCAAGAGCGACGTGCTCGACTACGTGACCCCGGAATCGGTCCCGCTTCTCGGCAAGGACTGGCATCAGATGTACGTAGCGAATGTCGAGGAGCTCGACTCACTCCCTTGGTTCGATGCCCGCGATCCACTGAACGTCGCCTTTCGTTCGGCGCTGGTGACCGCGGCGTCCCGGCAGTTCCCCTCACCGCAGTGAGCGTCCTATGAGACGCAGCACCTAACGAACGGCAGGACAGTGCGGAGGGAACAGAGTGACGCGCGCTGGGCTTTGGCGAGGCTCCGGACACCTCTCCGCCCAGCAAGCTCCTGAGAGATCATGATCCTCGGTACCTGCACTTCGCTTGTGGCTTCGGGGTACCGGAATGAGAATCGACCTCGTTCGGGCTCCCCTGGTTGATGGTCCCTCACATGAGATTCATGGCCTAGTCACACGTCGACAGTCACCGTCAAGGCGTCGCGTACCCACTACAGGTGCGCTCAAAGGGGCTCCAAGCGAAATTCACCTCTCGAGTGGCAGTCACATTGCGCAATAGCCACAATCGCTTCTGTGTAGAGCACATAATGCATGGTGCATGTTGTGAGAATGTCCTCACGCATTGTTCACGGACGTATCCAGAACCCTAGAGGTTCTCCTGCGAACTCTGCGGGCTGACGGCCTGAACTTCGTTCTCACGTTGCGCTGAGCAATGAAAAGCGGAGCGGACCGGCTCTTGAGGATTTGGGGGCCGAGCGTATATTCATCAGCCCCACAGAGTTGTGGGTCTGAACGGAGGAATCATGTCAAATGAAAATTCCGACGCCAGGGGGACTCACCGCATGCGTAAGCGGGTGGTTCTCACGGCCCTCGGACTCGGAGTCGGAGGCGCGCTCATTGGCGGAGTTGCCATGGCGAGCGCAGAAAGCCCTGCACAGGCAAGCGACTACAAGATGGGTTTGCTCACGGCCCCTGCGTCAGAGCAGGACGCGTTGCCCGCAACCATCTTGGAGTCACAAGATGGCCTGAACCTCGACAGCGTGAGGTTCGTCGCAAGCGATGGCAACGCCTCCTACTGGGCGGGCCTCAACGAGAAGGGGGATCTCTGCCTTCTCGCCCAGATCGGAGACAAGGAGTGGGTGGCGGGAGTTTCCTGCACCACTGCAACAATGTTCCTCGCTCACGGGACTGGCCTGCGTCTCTATGGCCCGGAAGGGCTGAGCGAAGCGTATCTCGTACCGGACGGAGCCGCCGTGGAGGCCCCGGTCAGCGCGGTCGCGGCCAACCTGTACGTCGGGGATCCATACGCGTCTGCGGACCGGCGGGCCGCAGCGCTCGATCGCGTGCTCTCGTCGGGCGATGGGGAATTCACTCTTCAGGTGTTCCCCGATGCGTTCACGACCGAGGTGCCGAAATGAAGCTCGCGACGGCGGCGGCGGGAATCGCTGCCGCGAGCGTTGTCGCGGTGATCTGCACGGCTCCCCTCGCGGCGCTCGCCTCGGGGCACACCTTCTGGGATGGCCTGTCTGACACGTACCAGCCGAAGTACAGCGGCACCGTCACCCATTCAGGAGTCAAGATCGGAGGCAACATCGGTATCCAGATGGTCACCTACGCACAGTCGGTGACTCAATATGGCGTGTACGCGTCCGCGACCGGGAACGGTACTGGCGCAGAGGTGTGGCACTCCTCAGTGACCATCGACTCCAGGTGCTTCTACACGCCGTGGGAGGACGCCGCTGCTGACAATGCATGGACCGTCTGCAGTTGGTGGGACTGATCATGAAGAAGTCAATAGGAAAGATCGCGGCCGCAACGGCTGCTGCCTTCCTCATCGCAACCGCGGCGGCGGCTCCAGCATTCGCCTACTCGACGAACAAGTTCTTGGACGGTCCAATCCCGCCGAACTCAGTCGCGTCCGAGAGCTCTTGGCGTACCGAAGTTGGAGGCGACATGAACATCGTCCTCGCCACAGGGATGGGGCTGGCGTACGGAACGTCATACGTCGCCAACGACACCGCGGCCGGAGCGCACTTCCAAGCTCAAGCGAACGGAATGGGTGTCTCGCTGTCGCACAGCGCGACGGTGAACACATGGGCGTCGTGCTGGTGGCAGGAAATCTACGGTGGGAACGGAGGAAACGCCGCAACTGCGCAGTGCTACTCCAGATGGCAGTAGCCACAGGTGCCAACCTACGAATGACCGTCCGGCGGCTATTACCGCCGGACGGTTACGTATGGGCCGACCGCTTCGGCTCCTGTCTCGACGTCGCCAATGCGCGTGGGTGAAAGAGTCGCGTTGGCTCCCTGAAGACTTACAGCAAGTGGCATCTGATTGCCGCAGGCGCTCGCGAAATCTTCCCCGTTTACGGCGACGAAGCAGCTTTCATCGCCGTTCTCTGAAGACCACTTCCCGACGTAATAGTCGACGCCAGATTCATCCCGGCCAAGGTGCCGGACAGAGCCCTCCAGCGGTGCGGCATCCTTCACTGTCACAAAGGACGGCAACTCAGCCTTCTCCGCCTGACCGAACTGGTCTTCAGCCGTGCATCCCGTCAAAGCCACGGCGATGATTACCCCCAGTGCAGCGACTGCGTGCGCTTTCTTCATCTCAACACCTGCCCTTCCAAATCCACGATAGTGATGCGCCCCACGTCGCGAAAGGCCCCTAGGTCTGCGACGTCGGTTCACACAACGTTACGAGCAAGTAGGTCGCGGTCCGACACTTTGCAGAGGCTCGCAAGCGAATCCCACGCTCCGCGAGGGGTCCACTGATGCTGACGTGGCTACGTAGAATTGTCCTGATCGCCACGCACCTGACTATGGTGCGTGGCGATCGGTTGCGCCGGACACCCCTCAACTGGGGATGGTTCCCGCCGCATCTCATCTCGATCACCCCATTCGTCAGGTCGCCGGTTGCCCTGACGGAAGCCATGCCGGTGGTACCAGTGGGCGAGCCGGACAGCATCCTTGTCGTCGAAGTCGAACCCTGGACCGAAGGTGGCAGTGATGAGAAGCCGCTTCCTGTCTGCGTAGGCGCAGAGTTCCTGCAACGCTGCGGTACCCACGCCATAGCCACGGGCACGAGAGACAATGCCGCTCAGCCTGATGAAGCGGTACGGAATGCCCCGGGTGTCGTTGTTCTCGTCGACCTCAAATGTCAGAAGGCTCGTACTCCGATGAAGCTCGTTTGCGGTGGTGATCGGAGGGCGGGCGTGCACGGGTAGGAAGTCGCGAAGCCCGCGAATCCGACCCACGAGAGCTCCAACCTCTGCTTCAGCGTGCGCAAGGTCGCTTGCGCCTGTGCCGAGCTCCGTGTGTGCACGTGCGCGAGCCAGGATGGACACAAGCGTTCCCGCCTGTTCGTATAGCCCACTTTGGAGGACCTCCTCGACGTTGCGCGGAGGCCGCGGCATATTGCTGGCCTGTGGGAGAGGGGGAAGTACGCTCAGAAGGCCCCACTGTTCGCCGGCACCGACGCCGAGACCGACCATCACTCGTTCAAGGTGAGAAGCAGCAGCCTGAGCATCAGCGAGCTGGCCAAGCGCACGACGCTGGCGGACACGCGAGATTGGCCGTAGCCAAGATGCCCGCGGCTCGTGAAGTGATCGAGTGCAGGTCTCGATCTGCAGAAGCAAATCCCGATAAGCGCTGGCAGCCTGCTGACGCTCCTGCGCGGTCACGGTTGGTCGACAAACGCGGTGGGCGACAGCTCGGGGCCGTTGCTCATGCTGACACGGATCGCTTCGCACTCAGCGAGGAGCTCCATCATGGGCGACATCTTGGAGACGTCCATGCTGAAGGACGGCCCCGCCGCGGTGGAGAACATGACGTGTCCGGATCCGGTGTCGTCGAGCATCATCGACGCGCACCAATCGCTGCCGTCGACGGTCACGTCATGACGGGTGAGGATCGTCGTCTTCGACACCATCGATTCGCCCCGCATCCAATCCGCCGAGACGCCCCGGCTCACATCAGATTCTACGACCCGGGTCCGACAATCCCTGGTCCACCCTGGAATCGACGCGCGGGACGGGGTGAGTTCAAGCGTCCAGAGCGAGCGTCTGCTGGTCGCTCAGCGCCTGCAGGGACGGGAGGTAGTCGGCAGCGACCTCGGCGATCGCCTCCAGAAACGTGTTCATCAGGTAGTCCGGATCCGAACCGCGGGTCTGCGACTCCTCGGTGAGCACGCCGATCAGGTCGACGTAGTCGATGCCGGTGTCCGGATCGGCGGGAACGTCATGCAGCGCCTGGGCGGCGACCTGACCCATGATGTTCAGAAGAGCTCGAAGAGTCTCCTCCGAGCGCCCGTTCGCCTCCAGCTGCGACTCAACCGTCTCGACGATGCCTGCAGCGATCATCGACCACTGAGCGGGAACCAGGACCTCCACGAGGTCAGCGGCGGCGCGCAGAGCCCATTCCTGATCCTCGGGGACGGCCACGATCGAGGTTAGATCGATCTGGTCGAGGGTGATGTCCGCGCCGCCGGCGAGCCACATCTCGACCCTTGCCTGGTCGACGGGGTTGTCCGCGTCGAGGCCATGGTAGGCGAGGACGTCCAGCCAGGTGCCGTCGTCCGGGTTGTAGAGCCCGGAGTGGACCAGCTCGAGCGCGACCCGGATTGCCCACATCGCGTCCGACTCGATGTCTGTGTCCTCGACCGTGCCGCCGTGGTCCTCATCGATGACTCGGTACCGGTATCGGAGCGCGAGGTGCGGAGGAAGCCACATCAGCGGGTGCCACATGAACGACGGATCAGCGCTGGCCCAGCGCTCCGGCATGCCGAAGGCACCCTTCGAGGCGACGGGCAACGGGATTGCGGACAGGGGAGTGGCAAGCACCTTCTCCGGTGGCAGCCCGGATGCGTCCACGAACGCGTCGAAGCGGGTGATGTACTCCATCGGGTCACTGGTCAGGAGCAGCTGCTCGCCGGGCCCGTTCAGGAACGTCCGCCGCTTGATCTCGCTCACTTCGATCTCCTCATGATCTTGTCGTCTACTTCACCACCCCTGCGGCAATCTCGTGGCGCCGAGCACTGAAAGACGGCTCCAGCGGGCAGCTCAGAGCTATCGGCCGCGCATGTGCTGATCATGACCAGCAACATCCCCCTGCGTCGGAGCACATTCATCCCGCTCCCGACGGACGCCGTGCAGACCGAAGGCAGAGCCGCACGTCGGCACAAGGCCACACCCAGACGCGGCATCGGGCGACTCGCAGTCCTCTGGCGGGGCCGTGCAGACGCTGACGTTCGCGCTGGTTCTCGGTGACCGCCATGCGCTGCGAGATCATCCTGGACGGCACGCGGAACGGCCGATGCGACGACGAGAACGCCACACTCGTCGACACAGCCCTGGGGAGGCGGATCTGGGTCTGCGAGGGGCACCGGCTGGAAGAAGATGTCCCGGTCGTCGACCCCGAGCGGGCAGCCGACGAGCAACCCGGTCTCGCGCCACCCATGGCTATGACGGACGCACAGTCGCACGACCGTGAGGCCGACGCAACCGAGAGCGAGGATCGCTGATGGCCGGCGCATACTGCCAGTTCTGCAACCACCGATGCTTCGTCCTGCGCCGTCTCCCGAACGGCCAGGAGCTGCACGTGGCGACCTGCCTGCGGGGCGCGGCGTACGACCGCGAACGCACCGGCTACGACTTCCAGACATCGACCAACCCCAGCGACATCGCAGTCGACCCGGTGATCCTCAGCAGCGCCGTACGGTACGGGCTCGGTCGCTCCAGCTACATCGTGCACGTCATCGTTACGAACGTGATCGCGGCATGGCCGAATCTCACTGAGGGAACTCGGGAAGTGATACGGCGCGACGTCAAGGACGCCGTCGACGCAGGTCGGGTTGGGAGTGACGCCGATCGGCAGGAATGGGTACGACTCCTCGCCGCTACCGAGCTGACAGTCGGTGCCGGAACCCCGCGCTCTTGACGTCAGATGCCGCGCATGTGGAGTCCATGAGCACCATCTCAGTCGTCATCACCTACCGCGCCGACATCCCTGAGGATGTGAAGACTCGACTGGATGAGTTCGCGGTTCAGATGAGCCGCGATCACCAGGTGGACGTTGCGGTCGAGTCCATCGACGTCTGCCGGCGATGCGGATGCACGGACGATGATGCGTGCTTCGGCGGCTGCTCGTGGGTGAACGAGTCGCGCGACCTGTGCTCGTCCTGTATTGGCGAGCCGGACGCCGAGCCCGCTGACGTCGACGACAACATCGACGTGGTCATCATGCCGCTCGCGCTGCCGAACGTGATCCGCATCGACCCGAGCACTCCTCTGGCGCCGGCGCCGACCACCAACCCGAGCTTCGGCCGCACCGAGCTCGAGTGCCCCGTGTGCGAAGAGAAGTTCCTGGTACGCCGATGGCATGGACCGGCGCTACGCGTGCGGTGCCCACGCTGCTCCCATGGCTGGAGCCAGATGAATGACGTGGTCGGGGGAGTCGCGTGACCGCCCTGGATACCGTCACTACGGCCACCACAGCGGTGGACCGCACACGTGAACCGGACCTGCGCTTCGCCGTTCGCGGCATCCCCGGCCCCCAGGGCTCGAAGGACTTCAAGGGATTCAGCCGCGCTGGCCATGCCATCCTCGTCGAGTCATCGAAGCTGGTGAAACCCTGGCGGCAGGACGTTGCTGTAGCCGCCGTTGACGCGATGGACGGCCATGGGAGCTGGCGGGCACTGACCGGCCCCGTGCACATCGTGATCGAGTTCTTTTTGCCGCGACCGAAGTCTCAGCCACGAACCCGCCGCACACTCCCGATCACGTCGCCAGACCTTGACAAGCTCGTCCGCGCCACTGGAGATGCGCTGAAGACGGCGGGGGTTTACCGCGATGATGCACTGGTCACCGACATCACCACCAGGAAGAGGTACGTCGTTCAAGACCCGGCCCTCGGGCACCCGTGGGAGCTTCCCGGCGCGGGCGCTGTGATCAGCGTCTTCGCTCTGACTGAGGACGAGACCTGGGCGGATCAGCCGCTCGATCTGGCCGTGTCCACTCGGTTCCCCGTTCCTACTCTCCCTCAGCCGATTGTCGACTTCGCAGTTCACACTCCCCTGTTCGAAGCGGACAGCGGGTTCGGTCAGGTGTTCACCGTCTCGGCAGGCGCGACAGACGGTCAAGCCATGCAAGTCGCACGCAGGGTGCTTGCGATCGTCGACAAGCGCGAGAGTGCGGCGGGCCCGGCGGTCACTCTCGTCATCGAAGGGGGCGTGACCCGCTTGTCATCGGTGACCGGACGCCCGGACACGGCTCTGCAATCGACGGTGAGCGACATCGCGACCCGCGGACCTGGCGTGGGCGTCTCCGTGCTTCTCGCTGACGCGATCAGGTAGGTCAGCCCCGTTGCTGTTCCACTGCAGCGATGACGGCTCTGGGCGTGGCTCCGAACAGGTCCGCGTCTGTGATCGTGAACCCGTGCGCGGCAAAGAACGCGGTCCGATCGCGCGGATCGGACGACATGTCGAGCTCGCCTGCGATGAATGTGCATTGGTGACCTTCCGCCTCCTCCGCGAACGCTCGCACCAGCCTGCCGCCAATCCCGTCGCCGCGAGCAGCTTTGTCGACATACAGGCGCGTCAGAAACGCATGCTGCCCAGCCGGAAGGTCGAGGGAGTCGAATGCCCTGTTGTCGCGAAAGTCGTTCCCGAAGGTGCCAGTTATCACCCCGACGATGTCGTCGCCCTCCCAGGCCAGTAGGTCCACGTACGGCCGGTGCGGTACCCGGTACCAGCCCCGCGCCACCGCGTCGAGGTCGTCTGCGCGCCCGAGCATTGCGACAAGCTGGGGGCGGTCAGAAGGTCGGAGACGTTCGATGCGCACTGGTCAAGCAGACCATAGACGCGCCGGCCATGCCTACTCGGCAGCGTGAGCAAGGTCAGCGCCGGAGAACCACGCCGAGATGCTCGGGCGTCCCGTCATGAGGTTGCGGGGGTCCGGCTCGCTGACTTCATAGCCACGGGCGGTGAGCAGCTCAGTGATCTGAGCAAACGGAGGTTCATTGTCGCCGTACCAGCTGATCGTGACTCCGCTCCAGCTGCGAAGCGTGCCTGGCCAGCTGCAGGTCACTTCAGTGCACCCGAAGCCGTGCGCGTCGACCGGGACAACGAACCTGCACGCGCGATGGCGGATGCCGGCGCTGGTGAAACCTGCCCGGCAGAGGATCTGACTGATGGATCGGCTCCTAGGGATGGGCTGTGTCACGGTGCCCTTCCGATCAGATGAGGCCATGCTCAACCCCGTAGATGATGTAGCGGCGGTACTCGTCCTGCTGCTGGCGCGTGAGGGCAGCGAAGTCGAGCTTCCAGTCCCCGACCACCAGGAACGAGCCGACATCCCCCGTGACCGCACCTGGAATCGTGACAATCTGCTCCCTCAATGAAGCGAGTCGATCGCGGAAGGTTCCCTCTGTGAGCGTTTCGCTGGGTTCGATGGTCAGCGGGGTTCCGCTGCGCCACTCGTGCTCGTCCGTCAGCGGGGAGTCGATGAGCCCGAGCTCTCGAAGCCATCGGATGGGTGGATCCTCGGTGTTCTGCCCAGGAGCGACGGACACTCCCACCGCTGCCGCGGTTTCGTGCATGGTGAGGATCGCCTCGGCATAACTGTCGGCCGGGAAATAGCCGACATCCGCGGCGGCCATCGAGGTGTCAGGTGCCGGCAACACAGCGACGGTGAGCGGCTCGGTGAACGGTGCGTCGTCGACCACCGGCGCGCGATACACAGGCTCCGGCGTGACCTGCCAGACGGCACCGTCGATGGCGGCAAACTGATCCATGCGCGCCTGGACAGCCCGCGCGGCTTCCTCCGCTGTCGCGGTCGATACGGCAGGGGAGCGCTCCGCCTCTTGACGCAGCCACTCCTCGTCGGCGGGTACGGGGCGAAGCTCGTAGACCCGGCCGGGCTCGAACGGCGCCCACACTTGAGGGGATGCGAAGACCGGTGAACCTGCACTCCCGCCAGTGCCCGCATCCGCACCCACCGCAGCTTCGTCGCCACGATGTTCCCCGGAAGCGGTCACCGGTCGCTGCTGGTTCTCCGGCCTGCCACCTGCCAGCGCTCCGCCCGCAGCTCCACGCTCAGATCCCTCGCCCCAGGCTGCGGCCTGCGGGGCGACAGGGATGACCCGACCTGATTCGCGGTCCTCAACGCCCCAGACCTGACGGAACAGCTGGCCGTCGACCTGCCGGTACTCGCGTGCGATTTCGTCGCCGGACGCCGACGCGGCACCAGAGACCACGATCGAGATGGGCGCTTGACGAGACGTGTAGGAAGGGATCGAGACGTTCGTGATGAACGACTGGATCGGAGAAGCCGCAGCGTCCACAGTCGGTGACGAGGCCGGAACACCACCTTCCCGGTGCTTCGGCACCGTATCGGCTCGAGACCGGCTCGACGCAGATGAACGGGCCGCCGGCGATAGACGCTCCGCACTCTCCGGAATGCCGTGCAACGCCGAAGACAGTAGCTGACGCCAGTTGATCCGGACCTTGGCTCTGAGGAGCTCCGCAGCCCCCGACAACGTTCCAGCCGGAGGCGGCGTAGGCCGGGCAGCGAACTGGCCGCCGCCGGGCCCCGTCGATCGGTGCAGGTTCCCCTGGGCATCCATTGTCGGCAAGCTCATTACGCCTCCTTCACACCCCACCCCTGCGGCGAGAACCCGCGTGGATCGCAGAACCCCATCCGCGAGGTGGCCCGCGATCATGTCCGCACCGCGCACGTGCCGCGCATGAGATAGGTATGGACTACTTCATCGCTCAGTACCGCCACTTCGTCGAAACCCACGATGGCGCATACCCGCGTGCTCACGTACCCGAAGAGCGCGAGCTTGCCCTGTGGATGCAGAACACAGGAGCGCTGCAGGAGGCGGGCCAGCTCGACCCGAACACCGCTGCGGCGTTGAACCTGATCGACGGATGGGCCAGCCACGACCACGACCGACGCTGGTTCGATCGGCTGCGCGAGTACGAGCTGTGGGTGAAGGATCATGATGGCGAGCATCCACGGATGAACGGCATCGGCACCACGCCATACGAACGAGGGCTCGGGATGTGGGCAAGCCACCAGCGGCGCACGCTCCGCGCGCAAGACCAGGGCTGCCGAAACCCCAACGTTCGAGCGAGAATCCTGCAGAAGCGGATCCCGTCCTTGCTGAACAAACGGGTGGACGGCTTGGGAGCGTCGGCTCTCCGAGTACGTTGCCTGGACCACAGCTCATGGCTCAGCGCCCGATGCAACTTCGACCGCCGCAAGCGAGGCGTCGTTGGGAAAGTGGCTCTACCGCCAGATCGACGAACTCAACCTGGACCGGTTGGCCGCAGACCGCATCAGTGCCCTGGACCGCGCGGTTCCTGGCTGGTCCGCGCACGTCGACCTGACATGGGATGGCAGGCTCGCACGCTACGCCAAGTTCGTGGAGTCGAACGGCGGCTGCGCCCCGAGAGATGGCACGGGGAACAAGTTCGAGCAGTTCCTGTACAACTGGGATCTTGCACAGCGAGCCGCAGCGTCTGACGGCACCCTTGACGCAGCTCGGGCACGCGAGTTCACTGCCGTGAACCCGTCGCGTGCGCATTCCGCAGCGTGCAAGCACAAGAACCACCCGCGTCGTCGCTGACTCGGCGGCGAAGCCCGCACATGGTCAAGCGGTCGGAAGTACCGCCGCGCATGTGGTGAGCATGACCGTTGCCGCCATCGCTGAGCTGATCCCTACTGAATCTCGGGGCGACCTGACCGCCGATCCGCTCGGACTGCTCACCGCCGCGGTGAGGGTCGCTACCGGGAACCCGGAGGCACTTCCTCGCCCTGGGCAGGCGAGTCTCCGGCGAGACATCGATGCGGCGATCGGCACGCACACCGCGTGCGTCGCGGTCGCCCCGACGGGCTCAGGGAAGTCGCTGGCAACCCTCACTGCGGCCTTCACGGCAGCGATCGAGCATGACGAGCGTACGGTCCTCTCCACCGATTCGCTCGCCCTCATGGGGCAGCTGCAGGACAAGGATGTCCACACCGTCCAGGCAGCTGCCGCGGCCCTGTACCCGGAGCGGCCCGTCACGGTCGCATTCGTGAAGGGCGTGGCGAACTACGTCGATCCTGCGAAGGTGATCGCTACCGCCCAAACCCTCACCGGCAACACGAACGCCACCTCGTACACCACGCTGGCAGAGGAGCTGACCGATGGGCGCCGCCTGAAAGGGCTTGATCAGTTCCCTGATGCGGGCAGCGAGTCCGCGTTCCGCAAGCTCGTCGTGTGGGCGCTGCGACAGTACACGGCCCAGCACGCACTCGATGTGGGCGACCGCCACTCCTGCCCAATCGAGCACACCGTCGCTGCCTGGCAGACCGTGTCGTCGTCATCCTCGGAGGCAGACGACGGCTCACGCTACGGGGTCATCAGCAAGGCGCAACTCGCCAAGGACCAGGGGGCGAACGCTGACATCATCGTCACGAACCACTCGATCCTCGCTGTCCAAGCTGCGCTCGGCCTGCCGATCATCGTTGGTTCCTCGAAGTTCGGACCCATTGACCACATCATCGTTGATGAGGCCCACACCCTTCCTGGTCATGTTCGCTCTCAGGGCGCCACGAAGCTTTCGGGAGGGCAGATCCTGTCGATCGCCCGCCAGGCATACCGAGCGGCCGGACGACCGTCAGGTCGCCTGCAGCGCTGGAACGATGAAGCCGAAACGGTCGCTCGATACGTGGATCAGGCGCTGTCGAAGTTCCTCGCGGGTCAGCGAGATGGCGTCCGACGACTTGGCGAAAACGACAATCCCGTGGGGGAGATCGAGGAAGTCGTCCGGGGGTGGGCGGAGATCGGGGCGAAAGCGCTGGCGCCCTTTGCGGACGAGAGCGACGTCTCGAAGCGCATCAAGGCCGTTGCTGTGCTTGACCGAATCGAAAAGATGCGGGCAACGGTCCGGTCCCTCACGAAGCATCGAACGGGTTGGGCTCGCTGGATCGAGCGTGAACAGCCCCGCAGCGACGGCAGTGTCTGGGCTGCCGCGAACATCTCACCGATCAGTGTTGGGTGGATGCTCAACGACAACCTCTGGACGACGACCGATGAGAATGGCGAGACCTACCACCTGTCGGTGACAGCACTGTCCGCGACCCTCCCGATCAACTACGCGCAGCAGGCCGGCCTCACCGCAGAACGTCGGACGTACCCATCACCGTTCGAGGACGCCTACGCCGGCAGCGCGCTGTTCATTCCGCAGCTGGAATCGGAAGCCGAGCTGCACGTCCTCACCCGAGAGGGGTATCGGAACCGGCGCTCATTCGACTCGTCGCAGCACCCCGCATGGGCGATGAAGATCATCACCGATCTCGTGCGAGCGAACCGGGGACGGGCCCTCGTGCTGGCTGCGAAAGCGGCTGACGGGAAGATGTACGCCGAGCACCTCCGCCGAGCGCTCCCGCACCTGACGATCCACTCGCAGTGGGATGGTGGAACGACGTCACGGCTCGTGACGGACTGGCGTGAGGATGTCGCATCAGTGCTGGTCGGGACGAAGTCCCTCATGACTGGTGTCGACGTGAGCGGCGAGGGCAACAGCCTCGTGATCGTCGACCGGATCCCTCGTTCCCCGTCGAACCCGATCGATGATGCTCGGGTTGAGGAGCTTGAGGCTCGCACCGGTGACCGCTGGGCGGCGGACCGTTTCGTCTACGCCGTGGACGCAGCCCTCCTGCTGTGTCAGGCAGCTGGCCGGCTCATTCGGCACACTGAGGACCGCGGGATGGTCGCCGTCCTCGATCCGCGTCTGCTGAAGGGTCCTGGTGGCAAGCCGGGCCCGATCACGTACCCCGAGCCGACGAGGCAGATCTATATGGAGGCCCTGTACCCATTCGGGCAGAAGTTCGCGGCCCGTGATCAGGCGATCGCGTGGCTCGAAGCACGTCCCTGATGGGGCTCCGGTCGCGTGCTTGCCGCGGCTGTGATCACAGTGGCTGAACTGTAACCTCAGCCTCCCGAGCGCGCTGGAATCCCGGGAGTACGTTTCGAATCGGGAGTATGCAGAGACCCGATCTGCAGATCGCGCCACGGGAATGGCGCGCTCCTGGGATGCGGGAAGGCGTGGGAATCGACCCGCTATTCGTCGATCCGTCACGCACTCTCACGTGCGGACGCGAGTGTGGGGAGTGCGCTATGCAGGCAGTACACGAACGCTCTGACGGTGAGCTCATTCGCGCCGTTCGAGCCGGCGATATGGATGCGTACGGGATCCTCTGGACGCGCTATGCGGACGCCGCGCAGCAGTGCGCGCGAGTCGTCGCTCGGGTGGCGGACCCTGACGACATGGTTGCCGAGGCGTTCACCGCAACGCTGCAGGCGATCGTTCGTGGCGGTGGCCCCGATGATCGATTCCGCGCGTATGTGCTGACCGTGATCAGGAATCTTGCCGCGAAGCAGTGGAAGGGCGCGCCTCTTGCGTCGCTGGACGAGATGGATGACTGGCAGATGCCCCCAGCTTTCGACGATGGATTCGAGGAGACGGACACTCGGGTGGTGCTTCAGGCAGCGTTTCAGGAGCTACCACCTCGGCATCGCGACCTGCTGTGGCTGATGGAAGTCGAAGGCTTGAAGACACGGGAGGTGAGTGAGCTGATGGGGATCACCCCGAACGCCGTCTCGAACGTGGTCGCCCGCGCGCGAGCGAACCTGAAACGCGCGTTGTCGACGCCTGGGAAGGCGGCCTGAGGCGGTGGCGACCTGGAGCTCAGCTGCTCCTGGCCGCGCGCTTCTGAGCGTGACGGGCCTTTTCCTCCTCGCGCCACTGCTGCGTGCGCTCATCAGGCAGCTCGACCTGGAAGTAATAGAGGACGTTGAAGTAGTCGGTCTGCGACTCGACCTCGGCATCCTGCCATTGCTCTCCGATGATGGAGATTGTCCGGTTCAGCTCGTGAGCCCAGGGATGTCGGCCGCGGAATCCGTCGTGAGTCATCACGTACTGCTGATCGTCCGTGATGCCCTCGCATGAGACGGTGATCGACTGGCCGCCGGCGAACTTGCTCGTGTGGACCCGGTACGTGAGGTGGTCGGGGAGAGCGCCAACCTTCTGCGCCTTCTTCAGGTCTTCACGGATCCGCTTGGAGATCTCGGCCGCGTCGTAGAGCCGCTCATCTGATCGGCCGCCGGTGAATCGATTCCCGTATGCCCCGCCGTCGTTGTCAGTGCCGTGGACGCGGATGCCAGCGAATACCAGGCGGTCGATGTTGACCTTGTGTCGGAGCTCATGCAGTTCGCGGTCGTCATCGCCTGCATCAACGAAGAGACCGTTACTGGACCAGTCGACTTCCAAGCGAACGAGGTCGCCCTTGTCATCGATCGTCGCTCGCGAGGTGATCGGATCCCCGTACCCCGCCGTCGACCAGCCGACGCGCGTGCGGCCATCGGCATCAGGGGCGAAGGTGATCAGCTCACCGGTGACGCCAGCCGCCGTGGCCAGCGACTCGAGGGCGAACGCGGGAGAGCGCACTTCCTCAGGCGTCGGCGCCGCAGTTGGCAACGCCTCGAGCCCGGACGCGGGTGCGCTGTTGGTCTTCCTCGTGAACTGCCCGGCGCCGGCTGTGCCTTTGCTGGCGTGATGGTTGCCGTGGTCGTCGATAGTGCTCATGACTACATGAGGGCGGCAGGCGAGGCGGGATGCTCAGAGGTTCGCCTCGTCGATGATCTTGTACGCGTCGTTCTCACCGACACCGGTGCCAGGCACCCACTTCAGGCCATCCGAGTACCCGGTGCCGTCCTCGTCTCGAAATCCAGCGATGAGCTCAAGGCTGTCTGCGTTGCACCTTTCGTCGTACCGCTCAGTGAACACCATCGCCGCCTCTTCCAGAGCATCGTCGGCTGTGAGGGCTTCGACGGTGACGTACTCATGATCGTCACCCTCGACCAGCCAGGTCAGCCGCTCATCACGCTGCTGCGGCAGAGGCGCGAACTCGATAGACGTCCCCTCAGCCGCTTCACTCGCGGCACACCTCACGCAGTAGTGCGGCTCGTCCGCCGCTCGGTAGCCACGGTTGACCCCGCCAACCCTGAACGTGGCCGGGGATGCCCTGCACATGGAGCATTGGCGTCCACCCTCCGACGGTTGCAGGCTTTCGGATGGCGCAGAGTTGCTCTTCGTCGTGAACTGGCCTGCGCCGGGCGTGCCCGCGGTCATGTGATGGTTGCCGAGGTTATCGATCGTGCTCATGCCTACATGAGTGCGGCTGCCGAACAGTATCGGATCAGCGAGCGCTGACGGGGGAGCGGCCGAGCTCGCACTCCAGGTATCGGAGGATCTTCCGCTGCAGCTCGGGTCCGTGCTCGCTGGCGACAGAGGTCGCGACTGCCGTACGGATGCGTCCCGTCAGCCACTGGACGCGGCTGGAACGCTCCTGGATCCGGTGAGCTGTCTCATGATCGAGATCCATCTGCGCTGCGAAGTCGTGAGCCTCGCCGGCGAACGTCCCGCGAGGGTCCGCACGTTTGACGACGTCGACGAGCGGCATCCGTGTTGCCCCGGCCACGCCGACAACGCCCAACAGGAAAGCATGAAGATCGGCGGGGTCGACGAGCCAGCGCCCACCGAGCCTCCGGTACTGTTCGACTGCCTCGTACATGCGGACGCGCTTCTCCGAGTGGCGCTGCGCCACATCACTCTCAACCACACGTTGAAGGTTCACCGTTGGTGAGACGGACTCATTGGACATCCACCTGATAACGGCGTCAGCTGCAGCCGCCGCGTCCCAAGCCGCATCCGAGGGGAGTGCGCCGTCCTGCCCGCTGGCCCAGCAATGTGTCGCGCGTCGAGCAGCAGGGCGAAGCAGATGCCGGTCGGAGCCGGACAACAGCTCGACGGTGAACAACGCCGGTGCAGCCTCCGCACGAACCAGCACGGCGGATCGATTGGTCAGGTCCGCGACATCGATCCGGAGCGGTCCGTTCGTGTACATCGCCGCGATGAGCTCGCGCATACTCGCTGGCGAACCGATCGACTGCGCGTGCGCGCCGACGCCATCGATCCAGAAAGCCGTGGTGCTCAAAACGGGACGTCACCCCACGTGTCACGATCGAGCAGGTTCACCTCAGGGCCCTCGAAGGACACAGGCTCCTGCTCGCCATCGTTGAGGACCGCTTCCATCCGCTGACGCCAGTCCTCTTCGTCATCGATCTCGACGAGCGGGGACGGCGGCGGCGAGTTCGTCTTGCGAGCAAAGCGACCCCCACCCGGAGTGCCGGCCCCATGGTGGGCGTTTCCGCGCTGATCGAATGTGGTTCCCATGCTCACCACATGTGCGGCATCGAGCAGAAGCTGAGCGCTCTGATGCCCAGCGAATCATGCCCACACGATAACTCGTCTTATCCTGTGGGCATGGACACCCTCGAACTGCGGTCGGGCAGCAACGCTCAACGGCACGGGGAGCTCGCAGGAGCATGGTTGGCGTCCCTCCTCTCGGATCACACAGTCCGGGCGTATCGGCGCGACCTGATGGAGCTGTTCGACTTCCTGGACCTCGGCGGAGTCGACGTGCTCATGGCTGGCCGAAAGCACCTCGATGCATGGCGCCGATCGATGACGGGGTCAACAACGACCGTGGCCCGCAAGCTGTCAGCTGCATCGTCGTTCTACCGCTACGCGATGGAAGTCGACGCCATCGAGTACAACCCGATCACGCGAGTACGCCGCCCGAAGATCGACCCGGACTTCACGAAGACTCAGGGGCTGACGAGACGGCAAGCGGAAGACTTCCTTGCCGCGGCAGCCGCCGACGGTCCGCGGTCAGACGCGCTCAGCAACGTTCTTCTCCTCACCGGGATCCGAGTGGGCGAGGCCCTGAGGACTGACACCGACGACTTGCGCTTCGAGTCCGGGCATCGGGTGCTGGCGATCACGCGCAAAGGCGGATGGGCTGGGCGAGTCGTTCTGCCCCCACTCGCCGTTGACGCTCTCGCGCAGTACCTCGGCAAGGGCACCGCAGAGGGCACCGAGCTCGCGAGGACATCGGCCGACACCTCACACCCGATCTTCACGACCTCCACAGGCAGAAGGTGGCAGCAGTCCGAGGCTTATCGAACGATCAGGCGGATCGCGGCGAACGCTGGCATCCCGGGAATCATCTCGCCGCACTCGCTCCGTCACACCCACGCGACGCTCGCGCTGGAGGCTGGCGTCAGTCTGGCCGACCTGCAGGACTCACTAGGCCAAGCCGACCCCCGGACCACTCGTCGCTACGACCGAGCACGCGGCCGCCTGGAACGATCCAGTGCGCATGCCGTCAGCAACCTGTTCACGTAACGCTTCGTCCTGCACATGTTCGGCGAGTACCCATCTCAGGGGTTAGGCCGTGGCAAAAGCGAGCGCCGCCAAAATCTCACGTCCGAGCTGGGCAGGGCTTTCCACCATCACGCCCAGACGCCGATGCTCCATCACCGGCACCGTGGCGCCGGTTCGCTCGCGCGCTTCTGGTGTGATGTCCACGGCTGTGAGTTCGGAGTCGTACCGAGCATCAATATCCACGGAGCGAACCCCGCGCGTGTATGCAGCCCAACTACGCACTCCAGCCCACGCCAACAATTCGGACGAGGGAGGGTTCGCGTGCAAGTCGCGGGCAGGAAGAACGTCCACGGTCGACCGTCCGAGCGCAGCAATGACGGCCTCACCGAGCGCCTCGGGATCGTCAACATCACTCAGCACTGTCGGGAGCCCATCAACGATCCACGTCTGTCTCTGAGGCCGGGAGTAGACCTGAACGAAAACCCGCCCATCGGGGCGGAGCTCGGCGGTCGCGGAATGCGGAGTCATGGCTCTACCTTCATGATCCACGTCATGCGGGTTGCTCGGGGTCACGGCATGGGTCTACGCAGTCGCGTCCTGGAGTGAGAGAAGAATGGCGGTTCCTAGTTCCGCCGGATCTGTTGCATCAACGTCACGTTTGCGAAGCCCAGACAGCGGTGAGTAGCCGCCAGTACGGTCGCGCGCCTGTGGCGTCAAGATCACGGTCGTCGGGGATCCATGGTCGTAGTCCGCACGGACCTGGATGATGCGGCAGTCTCGGTTGTACGTTGACCACGTCTTCACGCCCGCCCATGCCAGCAACGGCGACTGCGAGGGCAGGTCGAATGGAGTCGGATCCTCAACCAAGCCGAAGGTAGATTTCTCCAGTGCGCCGAGGACTGCGGCGCCGAGATCAATCGAGCTTGTGCCTGAATCAAGGACCGTTGGCAGCCCATCGACAGACCAAATGCGATTAGCGGACGCAGAGAGGACCTGGACATAGAGCTGGCCTGTGGGCCGCAACATCACCTCAACAAGATGAGCAGTCACCGCTGGAACTCCAATCGCCATTCAATGCCCAATTCACGAGCATACGCCGCCATTTCAGCGAGGGCTGCTTGCTGCTCGGGGGACATGAGTGACTTGCGCGGAACAACCACGTACAGCATCCTTCCCTCGATCTCAAGCTCATCGATGGTCCTACCGCTGAGAGATCCACCTTTGAATGCAGCCAGCTTTCGGATGTACCCACGAAGAACGCTGCGGATCCCGCTCGCGGACCGATACGTCGGTGCGGTGAGGTCGATAGTCTTCATCGAAATCGCGAGCCCATCGATGAATCGATCAATGGTCGGGAACCCAGGCGGCAGATTCCCACCATGCCACCATTCGATTTCGAGACCTCGCGGGCCAGGTCCCAGCGGCCATGGCGAGCTGGACAGCTTGTTGGCGAGGTCGTCCATCGCCTTGAGCGCACCAGACACTGGCACCGTCTCTGCAATCTTCGGTGTGCGGGCGAGAATTGCCTTGAGGCCGTCCCCGACGACATCGAGACTCTGCCAGACCATTCGTCCGCCGGTGAGGCTCACGGCAGCCAGAACGCGAGCGAGAATCAGGGAGATACGTTCCGCGGTGCGAGCGATCGCTGCCGCCTCAGCGAGCTGCATGGCTACAGCCCCGGCGCCTGCTGTCAGAGCTCCGGCTGCTGCTGCTGCGGCCTCGATCGCCAGCGTCGCAATGAGGAACTCGTTCAGGGCACCGATCATGTCGGAGTGCGCCTGATCGATCTCGTCCGCGTGTGACTCGGCGGCCTCAGCCAGCACTATCGCCTGGTCTGCGATAGCTGTGACGACGTTTCCCAAGGAGATGCAGATGGTGCGCGCATCGTCGAGCTCCGGCGACTGCTGGCTGGCTAGCGCGGTAAGTCCGGTGCTGATCAACGGCAACGTGGCGTTCAGCCCCTGAGCCGCGCCTCTCCAAGCGGCACCGATCGCGCGGAGCTTGCCGGTGTCCCCGTCTGGCCAGACCATTCCGGCGGCGGCTGCGACAATCTCCCACCCCTCGGGCGGATCGCCCATCGCACCACCCGCGATCGACGGCGGTACGACGCACTGGCCCAACCCGGGGTCGTAGGTCTGCTCATCCTCGGAGAGGACCTCGCCGCCTGAGATTGTGGACGCCGCATCAGAGCGGGCGTGGTTGAACCCGGACTGCTGAAGGAGAGCGGCCACCGTGATGCTCCCACGACGCAGGTCGTCCAGCGACTGTACGAGTTCTCCCGCAGCAAGGTCGTACGCGTCGCCGAAGGTCATGCCGGCCGGATCGTTGCCGGCGCACATCGTGGTCGCGGCGAGCCCTTCATTAAGCGCCTTCTGCACTGCGGCAATATCGCCGGCGAGAAACTCACCGAAGGTCTGCGAGGCCGAGGCATACGCGGTCGGGTCGACACTCAGCTGCATACGTCAGCCCCACATCGCCGTGTTAGCGGCCACCGCGGCCACGTAGTTCGCGTGAGCGGACGAGAGCACATGATGAAGGTCGTGCAGCGCCCTGGCAATCAGGTCGGCATCATCCCGCCAGACCTCATGCCGATCCAGGTGAGCATTCGCGGCGTCTCCCGCCCACACACTCTGCATGCGTCGGGCCACGACGTCGGCTTCCTCGAGCGCATCAACCAGTTCCTTCGTGATGCCGACGATCGCCGACGCCACTTCGTCTAGCTGATCAGGCCGAACCATGTGACCCATCAGCTGTCACCCATCAGGCGGCCGAATCCGAACGTCGGCGGAGTCGATCCACGGTGGGTGTCACCACCGGCGTCCAACGCTGCTCCTGTCTGCCTGACACGGTCCATGTGACCTTGTTCGGCGGCGGCCATGTCTCCAGCTGTTGCACGAACAGCCTGCGCGAGTGCGTGCAGGTCACTTGAAGCCTTCGTGGCAGCCTGCTCCCAGTGCCCGAAGGCTGTTTCGAACTCTGACGCGGCGGCTCCCGACCATCCGCCGGTGAGGAGTTCTCGGACGTGCCTGATCACTCGCGTGAGGCCAGTATCGACGTCATCAGCAATTCGATCCAGGCGGTTCCCCTCAGAATTCAGCGCCTGGAAGTCCCCCCGGATTTCCATGCGCCCACGGTACACCCACGATCCATGCAGCGCTCACCTGTTGGGGACAACGCGCGACCCACGCACATGGCTGAGCGGGCTACCGGCGATACTCGCGTTTGAACTTCGCCTGCATCTTCACGTCGGCGGCTGCGCGCACCTCAGCTTCGGTCATGCCCTTCTTGGCCGCGATCGCCGCTACCAGCCGTGATGCCCACTCTTCGTGCTCAGCAACCATCTCCCGATTCGCCCACGGACTTTCGACAGTGTCGAGGTACACGAAAAGCAGAGCATCGGTCAACTCCCGCTCTGCGGTCACGAGCGTGCTCACCACTCGACCGTACCGTCCGGGATGCTTCAGTTCGGTTCCGTCGGGGTTGGCTATCGCCTTGGCCTCCTTCGCAAAAGCCTTGCGGGCTCGTTCGGCTTCGCGTTCAACGCGCGCTCGTGCCGCCGCCTCCTCATCCGGGGTGAGGAGCGTTGACGGCCGCTTCAATACGGCCACCGGTGCCGCGGGGAAGCAAACGGTGCAGCATCGATCGCCAGCTGCCTCGATCATCTCCGCCTCATCGGCGCCGGAGAACTGAGGCATCCAGGCGAACCGTGTGGGCTGGCCCATCCGGTTGCAGGTTGAGCACTCCATGGTGTTGTGGAGGTGACCGCCACTGACGAGGAACGCGCGGGTCCACCCACCCCGGCGCCGATACTCGGCCTCGAGGGGAGCCATCTGCCCCCTCGTGTCTCGGAGCTCAGCGGTGAGCGCTGCGACCGCTTCCTGCTCCTTGGTGATCCGAGATTCGTACCGCTCCGCGTCATACGGGTTGTTCTCCAGGAACCCGCGGTACATCTTGATGCGATTCTCGTGAGAGGCGATCTTGGAACTCACTCGGAGCTCTTCGTAGTACAGATCCGCCAGTGCATCATCCACCTGCGATGGGAGCTGCTCCGAGAGGTCCGGTGTCTGGGACGTCAACCCTCCGTTGGGGGCGCTGTTCGTCTTCTGCGCGAACCGTCCGCCTCCCGGGGTGCCGGCAGAGGTGTGGAGGTTCCCTCGGCTGTCGATCGAACTCATGCTGACTCCTTCTGGTGAGTGAACGTGCGTGAAGCTGCGCGCGCAGACAGCAAGCGGTGGTAGTTCTTCACGGCCTCCGCGTGCGCTGTCGCCCAGTTCGTGGCCAGGAGCGTTTCGATCTCCTGTTGGATGATGCCCTGGGCGTTCGCGTGGATCGTCTTCTGATCCAGACGCATTCGGATCGCACGATGACGCATGAGAGCCAGCCGGTCAGCGAGGTCGTTCAACGGGTGACCGTTGTGGCTTCGCACCCAGACGAGCTCCAGTCTTCGGCTGCTCAACAGCGCGATCGTGAGCATCACGCCTCGCGGGTCGGGAAGACGCCACAGTCGGGGATCCCGGTCGCGAAACATCTCGATCGCGCGGAGACTGTCGACGAAGAGCACTGCCTTCCCGAACGTGTCGAACGGAACGTTCTTGGCGAACTCGACGATCGCGGTGAGCTCAGCGGTGAGCACGTCACCGCGACTGTTCCGCTTGGTCTGGCCGATCCCGAACCGACCGTGTTCCGTTACCCACGCGTACGCGGGGTTCCCGTACACAGGGTGCATTGAGCCATCGGAGGCGCCATACAGGGTGCGGCCCGCCCGCAGTTGCTCTTCCTGCTCGCCAAGCCGGGTCCATAGGTCGCGTTTCGCGGCGTCCGCCCACGCCGCGGCCGGCCCAAGGGCGAGACCATCGGGGAGCGCGAACAGCTGGGGATCCAGCTTCGAGATCAACGCAGTGCGGACGATGGGCACGAAGCAGCGAACAGTGATCGGAGCATCGGAGGTGAGGGATCGCAGGAACTCACCAACCTCTGTTGCGAGCGAGGAAACGACCGTGTGCTCCTGCTGGTGCTTGCGCTTGCGGGCATGAACCCGCGTGACGACCTCGGCATGGTCGACCCTGGCGGACCACGCCCATCCGTGGCTGTCCGCGGCCGAGACGAGGTCAACGACCATCGCCCCGGGAGCGGATACGACCGGCGGCCGAGGAAGCGGCGCGGTGACCGGGTGAGCCGGAAACGTGGTGAGGTCCATACTCACCACATGCGCGGCTCCACCCTGCCGGAAAGCAGAGGGAAGCCCCGCAGCGCATGACCCGACGTTGGCGCTGCGGGGCTTCCAGTTGGAGGGCTACTCCGCGGTGACCGAGCCGACGGACCGACGTCGGCGGATCAGGAGCAGTGCGCCCAGTCCTGCGAGGAGAGCGATCGCTGCCCCGCCAGCGATGACGCCTGTGATCGGACCGCCGGTCGCAGCCACGGCAGCGACAGCCGCGTTTGCCGCGACGGTCTCATCGACGTCACCACATTCACCTCGGCTGACCTCCCGGCCCGACGAGTCCTTCGTCACTTCGACGAAGAACACATCGGAGTCGTAGTCAACCTCGTTCTTCATGTGCTCACTGACCACAGCGAGCGGTGCGTCCTTGGTGTACAGGCCGCCGGCAAGCGGCTGCCCATCCGCGGACTTCAGCGTGGTCATCAGAGTGTCCGCGTCGCAGACCGGGGCCATGCCCTTCTTGGTCTGGTAGACCTCGAACTCCACCGATCCACCCTCGGGAACGTAGCCGGTGAGCTCTGCGGTGTCCCACAGTTCCTCACCGAACGCGGCGGTGCCCGTGCCATCCGACGTGTGAGCCTTCGTGGTCACGTCCACCGCGAAGGTGGTCTCGTTCAACAGGCCGCACTTGCCGCTAGTGATCAGCATCGCCTCGTCACCCTCGTTCCGCGGCACCGTGTACAGCGACTCGACCCAGAGGTACTTACCGTGCGTCTCCGCGATCGCATCAGGGCCGACATATTCCCCGGCCTTCGTGACGATCTCGCCGTCGCCGACGTTGGAGAACACCCGGTTCTCTGCGGTGCACACCCACGACAGGTCACCCGGTTCGATGGGGTTTCCTTCAGCGTCCGCCTCAGGCGCCGCCACGACCCACTTGCCAGTGCCGTCGTCCTTCATCGGCACCTTGTATGCCTCGAAGGTGAGCTCCACACCGTTGGACGGCAGCAGCCCCTCAACGATGGCGGTGTCATTGAAGGTTCCGCCCAGCTTCACGCCGGCCTGCGACTTCGTGGAGACCGTCGGCGCGACGACCGTCGTGGTCTCGTCCGGAAGGCCACACACACCGCGGTGGATCTCGGCACCGTCGAGCTGAGGTGCGGTCAGCACCTCGACCCAGTGGTACTCACCCTCACGCTGACCCGGCGCCTCCGGCGACGTGTACTCAAGTGTGGTTCCCCACACCTTCTGCGTCTCGCTCGTCCAGAGGAGGTTTCCTGCCTCGCAGATCCACTGGCCGTCCTCGTTCTTCGTTGCTGCGTACAGCTCGAAGTGAAGGTCGAAGGCCTGATCCTCGGTGGCGGGGAGCTTGCCCTCGATGACGGCGGTGTCCGTGAACGGGTCACCGACCGCCACGTTGGTCTGCGCCTTCGTGGTCACCTTCGGCGGGACGACCTTCGTCGTCTCGTCCGGGAGGCCGCAGATGCCGCGCGAGATCTCGTTGCCGTTCGTGCTCGTGAGCACCTCGACCCAGTGATACTCGCCCGGAGCCAGGCCGGGGCCGACGCCCGAAACGTACTCACCCGTGGTCTCCACGTGCGTCGTCTCGCTCGTCCACAGCAGGTTGCCTGCCTCGCAGATCCACTCGTCGTTCTCGTTCTTCGTGGCTGCGTACAGCTCGAAGTGGAGATCGGCGCCAGTGACCGGAAGGGTTCCCGTCACCTTTGCGGTGTCCTGGAAGCCCACACCGATGTAGCCGGTCTGGTCAGCCTTGGTGGTCACCTTCGGCATGAGGATCCGCTGCGTCTCGTTCGGAAGACCGAACGCGTCGTGCCATTCCGCGACCATGCCGCGGACAGCCTCGGGCTGATCCTCCTCGCGGATCTCCCACACCCAGCTGATGTGACCCGCTCGGTAGTCCTCGCCGTCGATCAGCTCGGACTTGTACTCGCCCGGACGGTCAGCGGTGATGAACGTCGTGCCGATTGCCTCCGCGGCCTCCGGGACCGTGTCGGACACGGCAGGTGCCTTGTCGCCGGCGATCCAGTAGGCGGTGCCTCGGAAGACGACGGGAATACGCTCACGGCCGGACTGCAGCCAGCCGCCGTCGCCGTTGAGACGAACGAACAGGGTGTCCTGGATCTTCTCGCCGAGTGCGACCTCGGACTTCGTCACCGCGGACTCGGCGATGATGCCGGACGGGGTGATCGACGTCTCCGGCACCTGTGCGAAGTCGTCCACGAAGGAGTAGCCGTCAGGGATGAGCTCAGCGGCACGCCCCTTCTGCTTGTCCTGGTGGATCTCCCACACCCAGGTGTAGAAGCCGGACTCGGTCGCGGTGATACCGGACTTCGTCTCACGCTTCTGCACACCATCGAAGGTGAGTTCAGCGGTGCCAGCGATCGGGGCCCATGAAGGCACCGTGCTCGACTGGTCCGGCTGGGCGAGGAACGGGCCGTACAGCGTGCCGCTCGCGGTCACCTTCGTGCCCTTGATCCACTGACCCTGAACTACGCTCGTGGTCACGACGTCGTTGATCTCATCGCCCAGCTGGACGATCTTGCTGGAGACCTGCGTGGTGACGACAGGCTTGAACTGGGCGACACTCGTTTCGTCCTTGAGCGCCCACTTGTCCTGCCAGGTGTATCCGGCACCGAACAGCGACGGGTCAGCCTGGTCGGCCGCGTTGAAGGACCACACCCACACGACGTACCCGGCATCCGCGGGGACGGTGACCGGCGGGGAGTCGATCTCGCCTTCCTTGGTGACCGTGATCTCCACCGTGGCGATCGGCACTGCGTCGGCAGGGATCGCGTCGCCCGTGACAGGTGCGTCTCCAGATGTCACGCTGTAGGCCGTGCCCGAGAACTTCGCCGCGACGCCCGTGAGCCACTCTCCGCCGGCGTTACGGACGGTGAGATGGTCGGTGACCTTCTGCCCGGCGACGACGGTTTCCTCGTTCACCTTGGAGGTGAGCTCGGGACGCATCGGTACGACCGACGTCTCGTCCTTCAGACCGTACTGGTCGACGAACTTGTATCCCTTCGGGAGCAGTTGAGAAGCGGACCCGCTCTGAGCTGACTGCTCGATCGACCACACCCACACGTAGTAGCCGGTTGCGCTGGCGACGATGTCGGTGTTGGTCTCGAAAGTGCCGATCCCGGTCAGGGTGAGCGAAGCCGTTCCGGCCACCGGGGTGCCCGACGGAACCGTGGCGCTCGTGGTGGCCGGCTTGGTCAGCGGACCGTACAGGGTGCCGTTGGCAACCACGTTCGTTCCGTCGATCCACTGGCCCTCGACGACCGATGTCGTGAGCGTGTCATTCAGCTTGTCGCCGATCTGCACAACGGCAGAGGAGACCTTCGAGGTGATGACCGGCTTGAACTGGACCAGGCTGGTCTCAGCCTCCAGCCCCCACTGGTCCTGCCACGTGTAGCCGGCGCCGAACTTGCTCGGATCCGCCTGGTCGGCAGCGTCGAACGACCACACCCACACGATTCGGCCGGCGTTCGCGGGAACAGTCACGGAGGGGGAGTCGATCTCGCCAGGCTTGTCGACGGTGACCTCAACGGTCGCGAACGGGGACAGGCCCGCAGGCACCGAGGCGCCCGTGCTGGGCGCGGCACCGGACTCGACCGAGTACGCACGGCCCGTGAACTTCGCACTCACACCCGTCAGCCAGTCGCCACCGGTGTTGGTGATCGTGAGGTGGTCCGTAGTCTCCTGACCGACGGTGACGATCTTCTCGTTCACCTTCGACGTCAGAGCTGGGTACATCGGCGTCAGCGACGTCTCGACCTTCTGGCCGAAAGCGTCACGCCATGCGTAATCCGCGGGCAGCGCGCGCTTCACGGCATCCGACTGGTCAGCCGCGTTGATCTCCCACACCCAGGTGTAGTAGCCGGTGGCCGTCACCGCAGTGTCGCTCGTCACCGTGTACGGGACGTTGGGACCATCGCTCTGCGACGTCGTCACCGTTGCGTGACCGGCTACCGGAGCGCCGGCGGGCACATCGGGCGACTGGGCAGGCTCCGAAGCGAACGGCCCGTACAGAGTTCCCTTGGCGAGCACGGGAGCGTAGTTGCCAGTGCGGGACTGCGTCCAGGGACGGACCACGCCATCCTCACCGGCCGCCGCACTGAACGTGAGCACGTCAGTGGGCTTGTCGCCCCGCTCAACGAACTGCACGGCCTGCGTAGTCAGCACGGGGTTGAACGTCTGCGAGATCACTGTAGGGTCGATGCCGGCGACGCTGAACGGAGTCGAAGAGCCCTGGCCAGCCGCACCGATCGAAGACTGCACGTCACCGATAGCACGCAGCAGCGTCACCTGCGGAAGCCAACCGCCACCGCCAGGCGGCGTGAACGTCCCAGAGCCGCTGACCTGGTACTGCGAGCCATCGGCCGGCGGAACGGCGACGATGTCCAGGACCTGGCCCTCGGTGACTCCGTCCATGTGGGTGGAGCCGTTGCTGAAGACAGCGTTGACGAGATCGATGGACCCCGTCGATCCGGGTGTTCCGTCCATCTCGACGGTTCCGGTCGGGGGCACAAGCCCCAGATCGACCGTGAACGACAGGGAACCCGACCCGGTAGCGTTGCCGCCGGCTACCGTCGAGTTGATGTCGTTGATGATGCTGTGCGTCCAAGACTGGATCGCGGAAACTCCCGCTCCACCACCGGCGGGGGAGTACATGTCCTGGTTGATCACCTCGTCGATCGAGCCCCACTGCTGGCCGTCGATCGAGTAGCGCGAGTCGTTCGGGTACAGCACGCTGGCGACGGCGTACTCGAGACCAGCGGCCTCCGCGGGGTCACCGGTGTTGACGTGCTCGTTCAGCACTCGGTTGATACCAGCGAGCTGGTTCTCCGAGATGGCGGGGTGCTCGCCGCGAGAGCTGGAAAGAGCTGCGATCTGGGCGAGTCCGACGATCTCGGGAGCTGCGAGGGAGTTCCCCTTCGGCAGCGGGCGTCCGGACTCGGCGCAGATGATGCGCAGGTTGTCCTGAATGAACGTGCCCTTGTAGGGGCTCCAGGGGGAGTCGTCGAAGCTTCCGTAGCCGACACCTCCTGTCGCGGCCATGGCCGGAGCCGTGGCAACAGCTGCGACACCGATGGCGACGGCGGCGGCGACGATCGATGCCGCGCCCTTCACCCATCGGTTACGCAGACGCGCTCGGCGGCGTGTTCCGCTTCGCGTTGTCTGATCGGTCATTGTTTCCTCAATCTCGGGCGTGCACACCCGAAGCGGGGGTGGGACGCTGCCGCCGGATCTGCGGCGCGCCGACAGCGCGGAGCTGCTATCACGCCACCCCTGCGGCAAGCGCTCAGAGCCACTCGGGCAAACCGCTGGCTGAGGCCGAAACATGAAGCGGCGACGAGCAATTGCTCGTCGCCGCTTCATGCAGTGCTTGGAGGGTTAGCTCCAATCGTCACTGGTGCAAGACCAGCCGATGCCCCAGCTCACGCCCGCGTCTTCGTATTCGACCCACACATCGACGGCGTCGGATGGGTAGACGAGGTTCGATGTCCAGTTCGCCCAGCTGCTGCCGCCCGTTCCAACGCACGAGCTGCCGCCACGGACCATGCCACCCCGTGACGGGATCTGGGGCTCAGGCTCAGGCTCGGGTTCTGGCTGGGGCTGCGGCTGAGGTTGGGGCTGCGGCTGCGGCTGCGAACCTCCGTTGTCGCTCTGCCCACCACTGCCCGAGTCGGAGTCACCGCCGGACCAGCTGCCGTCGCTGTCATCGCCGCCCGACCACGAACCGTCTCCGCTGTCGTAGCCCGCGTCAGACTGCTGCTGCTCCTGCTGCTGCTGCTGCTCAGCGGCCTTCTTGTCTGCCTCGGCCTTGACCGCGGCATCGTGAGACTTCTTCGCCGCGCCGGCAGCGTCGACGTATGCCTTCATCAGCTTCGTCGGGGTGTCGGCGCTCGTGCTGGGCGCCTTGCCGCTCGCGGTGAGCGCAGCGACTGCATCCTTCAGAGCCTTCTGCTCCCCGGCGCCTGCCTTGTCAAAAACGAGGGCCGCGCCCTTCTTCGCGGCCGATGCGACGACCTTGTCCAGCGAAGCGAGGGCAGTGGCGTATGCGGCGTCGATGGCAGCCGACTTCGCCTCGTCGGCATCCTTCGCGTCGGCCAGCGTCGAAGTAGCAGTCTCTGCCGCCTCCGCACCAGAGCGCAGGTCTGTGAGGTCGTCGGTGCGCTGCGGCGCCGCGAACGTAGGGGCAGGGGTCGGACTTGGAGCAGTAGCCTTCCCGTCCTTCGCGACCGTGAGCCCGGCGGCCTTCGCCAGCGCATCCGCGGCTGCGCTCAGCGCGTCACGGACCTTCGCGTCGGCGACGAAATCAGCAGGGACGACGTTGAACGCAGCCTTCAGCGCGGTGTACTGCTCCAGTGCATCGCCGGCGCGAACATCGAGTGAAGCCTTCGAGGCGCTCACGGCCGACGCTGCGTCTGCCGCTTCCGCAACCGCAGCATCGAAGTTCGCCTGAGCGGCCGATACCTCATTCGCGTGCACGGCCATCGGGATCCCGATGCCGCATGCAGCGCCCACGACGACGACTGCGGCGGCTGCGGCGATCCAGGCCTTCGCGCCCCAGCGGCGCCGAGGCTTGCTCACCGCCGTGGCCGCTTCGGATCCCTCGACGGGCTTTGCGGGTGCCGTGTCCTCGGCCGCCGCCGTTGCCACCTCCTTGGCGTCGGTCGAGTTGTCTTCGGCTTCATCGGTGGCTTCGACGATCTCCGTCGTCGGTTCGGTCGGCTCGGGTGCCGGCGTCTCGTTGCTGTCCATGTTCGCTCCCAGTGTGTGGTGGGCCGGTCGGGTCACCGGCTCTTACTGCCACCCATATGCGCGGTGTGCACACGTGTTGCGTCACCTGCCCCTCAACAGGTTCCGAACAGAACGAGCGTAGACGTGCTGGCGTCGTGGTGGCTACCACGCCACCCCTGCGGCACGTCAGTCGCGAACAGCGAGCTGCAGCACGTCGTGCAGCCAGGCAGCGACGTCATCGACAGTGCGGACAGCTGGTCCGAGCGGTCGGCCCGGGAACTCAAGAGCGCGAGCGGCCACGTGCGGCCAGCCAGCAGCCAACTCCTGCCTCTCTGCTTCGGCCTGAGCGTGAGAGCGACGGTCCATGTTGTCGCGAAGACGGCGCGGGCCGAAATGCTCGCCCACCCATGCCCGCTCCAGCTCCATGACCAGAGAGGACCAACCAGGTGCAGTGCTCATGCCCTTCGCGATCCGACGAACGGCGACGCGCTGCGCATCCTGCGGTTGAGGAGGGAACACGACGGCGCCGCGAACGATCGCGAGGACAACCCGGTCTCCGCCGGCAACAAGGGCGTCGGCCTGGTCTGCGGTGAAGTCGATCCAGAGGTCCAGCAGGCGATCATCTACATCGCTGCTGCCCCAGTCCGCGGAGCCGGACGCCAGATCACGGAAGACATGAAGGGACTCCAAGATCCTGCCCTCGCCCTCGGGGGACTGCATGAGCCCGGCGATCCAGCGGCGATCGGCAGCATCGCGAAGGTGCAGGTGAGGTACGCCTCGGAGTGCGCGCAGTGCATCGGCCACCTCGACATCTCGCTCGTGCTTCGTCATCGTGCGATCACCCCAGGTGTCCACGACATCAGCGACCATGTTGATCACGTCGGCGCGCTGGCCCTGCAGGAACATGTCCTCCGCGCTGTGCACGGCCGGGAGCCATTCGTCGCTGGTTGTGCCGGACCAGATCGACCTCCCACGGTCGCGTCGCACTTCGGTGACGCCGTGGATGACACAGGCGCGAGCGAAACTGTCGACCCAAGCGACGGGGTTCCCGCCGGCAAGCGCCGACAGATCCAGGATGTCGGTGGAGCCGTCGGCGCCGAGGACCTTCCGGTCGATCGCCCGAGTGACGTAGGCCGCGATGCGTTCCCGCTCGGTCGTCGAGAACGGGTTGCGACGCTCGTACCGTGCGATGGCCCGCTCGACAGCCCCGAGATGAGGATCGAGGAGCACACCAAGGATGCGAAGTCGCTCAGGCTTCTCGTCTGCTGGCCGCCGCAGTGCGTGCTCGGCTGCCGCCTTCACCACATCGTTGGTGGCCTGGCGGAGATCTGTGGCTACGAGGCTCAACGGCTAGCCCTCCGACGTCGGGAACGAGGGGCGACACTTGCTCGAGCGAGTGCCGCTCCTCGACACATGCGCGGTGTCGGAGAACTTCTCGTTGCCGGATCAGTCGGGGTTGCGCACCATCAACTCGGCCACGCCGACGGCGCCAAGGGCATCCAGGAATGACCGCTCGGTACTCGGGTCGAGCCACACGATCGTGTCGCCCGACGGGCACGGAACGTCGGTGTACGGAGCGAAGCTCGTGGCCATCAGGAATAGGGGAGCATCCGACTCCCATGAGTCGAACACGGGCGCCTCAGAGTGCCGATCGTGGAGGATCACGGTCAGCGCATCCTCATCGAGTTGCGCAGATGCGTCCCCGGCCGCCGCGAGCACCACGGCCTGAGCCTGGCCTGCGTGATGGGCAAGGGCATCGACGCGGAGGCCGAGCTGGGTGTCCTCGTCAGCACCTCCATGGCCGTCGATGAGCTGGTCGACGAGCTCGGAGACGGTGTCGGCGTAGGCGATGTGCCCGGATGCCGGATCCAGCAGCGCGAAGGCCGCCTGTTCGATGTCGGTCATGGTGTTGTCCTTCCGATGTCTGTTGGATGCCCCACATGCGCGGCCGTGCGGCGCGGGCTCAGGCGCTCTTCGCTGCTCTCGTCGCCGCGGCGCGCGCCGCATTGGCGCGAGCGAACCCTTCCAGGGGCTTGCCGGTCTCAGGGTCGAGCTCCCACTCCTCGTGTTTGCGCGGACCCTTGCCGAATCGTGGCTCGTCTTCGGCGTCACCATCCCCACCGTCGACACGAGGCACGAGGCGCGCGATTTGCCGCGGCGTCGGTTCGGGGTTGAGGGTGACGGGCGCGCCGAGTCGTCGCGTAGCTGCGATGTAGTCGTCGAGGGACGCGTAGTAGCCCTTGAAGATCGCGGGCTCAGTCCCGTCGAGGTGCGCGAGTCCGACACCTCGTGCGATGAACTTGTCCGTTGCGATGTTCGCCGGCACCGTCGGGATCTTCTCTGGCGTGCGGAAGGCGTTCGACTTCTCACCCTCGGAGGGGTTGGTGCCGAGCATGATGCGGTGTGGCAGGTTCCCCTTCAGCTTCGCTGAGAAGCCGTATCGCTCTGACGGCTGCTGCGTGATGTACTCGCAACGGAAGCCCGCAGCACGATAGAGGGCCGGGATCGTTGACAGTGCGTTCGCAAGCAGCTTCGCCTCCAGGAGGTCCTGCTGCATCTTGACGAACTCCGGCAGCTCTTTCATCTCCTTCGGCAGGCCCGGCGGGAGCGGATCGGCGGTGAGCAGGCTGGCGAGCTCATCGGCCACAAGCAGCAGCGGCGGGTTCTCCTCGCGCACGTCAGCGGGCAGGTCCTGATGCTTCGAGACCCCGTACTCGCTGAGGAGCGCACCGCGGCGAGATCCGTCTTCCATCACGAGCTTCGCGACGGTCAGCGACTGGGCTACAGAGTCACAACCCCACATGTTCTCGCGGACATATGGTTTCGCCCAGGCGAAGTCGGTTGCCTTGTCGGCCGTGTTGATCAGCGCCAGCTGCCATCCTCGCTCGAGCGCGTTGTAGATGTCAGCCTGAGTGCTGGTCGACTTTCCGGCACCAGCGAGGCCGACCTTCAGCAATCCGACGGAGTCGCCGAGATCCAACATCAGCGGCTGATTGGGTTGCCCCCGGCCGCCGAGTGCAACGCCAAGAGGGAAACGCCACTGGTCCTTGTCGCTCTTTTTCGCGCTGCGGCTGGCGACGAAGTCGAAATGATAAACCGGCTCGAACGTCGGCAAGTCTCCGGGGAGAATCCGCCCGCGAGGCGGGTGAGCGGAGGGCTCTCCCTCCCAGTACCAACCGGGGCGTCCTACAATCGTGGCTGCTACTTCGTCAAGCTTCACGTCGAACTTCGAGGGGACGTACTGCAGAGGAAGCACGACATCGAACCCACCGCCGCGGCGCGAGGACACCTGGACTTCCCACGGCTTCACATTCAACGCAACTGCAACCGCGCTCCGGCATTGGCGTTCAGCGTTCGTGAGCTTTGACAGTGTCGCCTGGTTCAAGTAGGGATCGAACTTGGTCATGAAGTAGCCGGCAAAGCGCGGGTCCGATTCGAACTTCGCAGCGAACTTCGCACCGTCCGTCGGTTTCGCGTCTGGGCCGAGCTCCACCTGATACGAATCGGACTTCGGGTTCTCATCCTTCGCGACCTGCGTCAGGAGGCTCTTCCGCGTGAGGGTCAGCAGGCCTGAAGCCGGGTCGAAGGACTGGATCTCCCACCCCGCACCGTGGCCAGACTCAGCGACCTTCCGCATCACGACGTCGATGTGCTGCTGGTTCTTCGAATCGAACTTCGCGCCGACTGGAACCTGCATTCGCTCGATCGCCATGAGTGACCTTCCCGAGCGCGGGTCGGGTCGCGCTCAACCCACCACCCCTGCGGCAGACGGACCGACGAATGTAGGAAAGATCACGGGTGGGCCGCGCGGCTCCGACTTCCGCGCGGCCCACCCTCAACACCCAGCCAGCGGACGAATCGACGCTGGCGGGCGGTCATACTGCGCTCAGCTGCGCTTCTCGTTTCTTCCGAGCGACATCCTCCGGTGTGACCTGCAGCATGCGGATGAACTCCTCGTTGAGGATCACCTCGACAGGGGCAACACGGTTGCGCAGGTCGGCGTAGTAGAACACCGAGCCCCGCAGCACGCCGGGTCCGCCGTCCGTTCGTGGGAGGTGCTGCAGGCTGTCCCAGTTCACGCCGGCGCCATCAGCGAGATACCGCGGCGCCGTGATGCGACGCAGATAGTCGACGTTGTCCTCAAGGTCGAACATCTCCAGAGCGGCGCGCGCTTCCTTCTCATCCTTGATGTGGCCGATCAACGCTCGAGACACATATCCCTTGAGGCCGATGTCTCGCTGACCCGATGGCTTCTGGGTGTACAGGAACGGCAGCACACGCCATTTGCGTGCGAGACGCCCGACCATGTCGAGGTCCGCCGGTGCGGCCTTCTCAAGGATCCAGGACTCGTCGAAGTGGATCACTCCGTTGCGTCCGCGCAGCGCACTCATTCCGCCCCAGATCAGCATTCGGATCAGGTTCATCGACGTGCGCATACCGGGGTCGCTGAGCGAACCAGCCTCACCCACCCAGCCCTGTGGGGGAAGAGTGAGGCTGGTGGATCCGACCTCGATGAGGGTGGTGCCATTCGACAGCGAGAACACCTCGGACGCGGGGTGCATGCCGAAGGTGGCGCGGAACATCGGGTTGTATTCCGCGAACTCGAAGATCGGGTCGGTGATCTCCGCCGTGATCTTGCCTGCTTCGCGTGCGAGCATCAGGGCTTCACCGGTCGCCGTCGCTCCGTGATTCACACCCCAGTCGATCGCGTACCCGATCCGGTTGAGATCGAACGGGTCTCGCGGTGGGATGACGTTCGCGATCATCGACTGCGCCTTGGACACAGCCTCGGCACGGGAGCCCGTCTCCTCATCGGGCGGGATGATCCGGATCGGATCCAGCACACCGTCGGAGGAGACGAATGCGTCCAGCGTCTGTCGCCGCCAGCCGCTGTACTCGGCCACGCCGGCGAGGGTGGCTCCCTGCTGAGGGTTGACGATGAGCTGCGAGATGCCCGCACGGTGGAACTGATCAGCGAGCAGCTGCAGGACGGCCGATTTGCCACTGCCGGATGCCGCGTACACCGGGAACAGCGGGTACGTACCTTCATCCGCGACGGCACGGTGGCTCGCGTATGCGGGTTGGCGGTCGCGCTCCGTCAGTCCGATGAGCGCACCATCCTCGTCACCGACCCGAGACACAGACGGGAACGCGCTGTAGGCGACCGTCGTCGAAGGCAGATCGTGAATGTGCGGATTCGCGCGCACGTTCGAACAGACCATCGTCTCGTGCCAGGCGGCCGGCTGGCGGTTCACCATGCTCGACAGAACGAGTCCGGGAGGGGCGAGCTTCTCGATGTCCTCGATCACACCGGAGAAGCCGACGATCACGCTGGTTTCGGTGAGGGTCGCAGGGCCGCCCTTCGCATATGCATTCTCCACACTGCCGATCTCCGCCTCACGCTCGTAGAGCTCCTGGCGGTCCATCTTGTTTTGCTCGGCCAGGGCTGCGAGGTCCTGACGGTACCTGCGCTGCTGGCCGCGAAGCTCCTCGCGCGTGACTGCCGCCGGTTCCACCAGTGCTCGGATGGAGATGACGCGAGCTCCCTGATCCAGCAGAGGAGTTACCCACTGCGCGTCGGCCTCCTTCGCGTCGATGTAGTGCAGATCGAACTCTTCGACCGAGGCGAACGAGATCGCATGCTCGGCATCCTGGACGGGCCAATCCGAGCATTCTGACGGGTCGACGTTGTGTGCGGCGTGCGCCGCTGCGACCGTCCGGAAGTAGTGGATGTGCTCTTCGTGGGGCAGAACAGGCACCCCAGCCGAATGACCGAAGTTCCACCACGAGTCAGCCATGTGCAGGTCGGTTGCCGCGGGGACGGAGAAACCAGCGCGGCTGAGTGCGGAGTCCACCTCATCGCGGTCCTTGTCGAAGTCGCTCAGCGGTGCCCCGCCGTATTGCAGCGTCTCCACGACCGAATCGATGGCGGCCCGCCATCCACCGTTGCCGTACGTCGGGCGAAGCTTCACTCCGAACAGGGCCGCCCTCTTCAGGACTTCCTGGCCGCCGAACTCGCGAGTCAGATGATCACGGATCGCCGAACGCGGGTTCGGGGTGAACCGCGTAGGGATGTTGAGCAGGAGCGCATGAGTCTCTCGGTAGGTGCCCTTCACCTGCCGTCGATGCTTACCGCGCCCCGCGAGCCGAGAGAGCTCCTCGTACGCGTTGAACAGGGGCACGCCGACGTTCAGTGCATCCTCGGGAGACCGGGCGTCGGTCACTGACGCCATCGGGACGGCCCGCCAGAGCCAGAGGCTGTTGTCGGTGCCGGGCCACAGCCCGCCTCCCAAGGGCCGCTTCGCTCGAGTCTCCCACTGAGGTTTCGAAGGGATCCTCATGTCCTGGGACTTACTCATTCGCCTTCCCCCTCCTCGCCTTCGGTGGAGGTCGGTGACGGGACAGTCGTGGTGGGTGCCTTCAGCTGTTGCAGGTCGACTCCGGTGAGGGCATTCGCTTGGGCCTTGAGCGTGGTGCCCGTTCCCGCGGGACCCCACGCGACGACGAAGGGTGACGCGGTATCGGCATCGTCGATCAGCAGGTCGTATGTGATCGGAGCGGGCTTGCGATTCTCCACAGCGTCCGCCGGCGGCTGGGAGCCGTTCCACCACAAACTCAGCTCAACCCGAACGATCATCTGCGTCGGCTTCTTCGTCTTGTCGTCAGTGGGAACGTCGGCAGCGCTCGTGATTCGTACGTCCGCGACGGATGCGACGTCGGACAAAGGAACGTAGGTGTGGTCAACGTCCTTGTCCTGGACGGCTCGCCGTAGAGCGTTCGGGTCACCAGACGCGTAGGCCGTAGCCCAGGACTTCACGGCGTCCTGTACAGGTACGGTCGCGGTCGTCGTCTTGACGCCGAACCACGGGACGACCGTGTCTGTCAGCTGGGCGTTGAGGACTGGGGACAAGGCGGGGCTCGACGTTGCCATCGCGCTGGCCGGTCCATCGACCGCGACCTGAACGGTCGCGGTGAACATCTGTGCGCCGCGGGCGAGGGTGAACACGTGCGACTCGAACCGATATGTGGGGGCAGGCGCTGCACTGTCGGGATCCGCCGGCGGGGGGTCCTCGACGGTGAAGCCGTTCCAAGAGATGAGCGCGCCCCCGGGGAGTGGAGATGGGTCACCAGCGAGCCACTGCTGTACCGCAGCGAACGCTGCCGCTTTGCCGGGCGAAGCGTTGGCAGCTGTGCTCGCCTTGCTGAGGTCGGTCGGCTTCTGATTGCTCGTGTTGCTCGCGGCCAGGCCGAGGGACACCAGGAGACACAACGGGACAACGACCCAAGCGATCCACAGCAGTGCTCGCCGCTTGAGCCGTTCGCTACGGATCGCGGATTGCACAGCGGGAGCGTCAGGGTTGTACTCGGTGGTCTGGTCCTCCCAGACTGAACGAGATGTGCGGGGAGACTTTCGTGCCATCACCAGACACTCCTCGTTGAAGTGGGCGTGTGAGGGGCTTCGACGTCCGATCGCTCACGGCCGGATTCGCTCGAACGCGGGACGGCGGCGAAGTCGTGCGGCGAAGTGTCCATTCCGCGTGCTTCGAGTGCTCGCTCGGCGGCGAGTGCAATCGGCCCGTTGGGGTCAGTGACGAGCACACGAAGGACGGATGTGTCCAGATCAGGTTCGTCGAGGAGCGCTCGGCGGACCGCAATCTCGGGGGACTGCAGAATCGCGTCAACGCACGCTTCACAGCGGCGCTTCCCCGCCTGCCATTCAGGCTTCGTGAGCTTGCTGCGACACGGTGTCCAGCACTGCCGGCACCTGCCACCGGGCAGGTGGCCTGAGTGCCCCGAGGTCGCGTGGTAGCGCCACGACTTGCATGTACGGCCCATCGAACGGGCCTACTTGCGCGCGAGCTGCCGGGCAGCCTCGAACAGTGCGAGATCGTCGTCGCTGATCTTCCCTGCCGCTTCGGCAACCATCACCGCGGCCGCCTGCTCCTTCGAGGTCAGTGCGCCCTCCACGATGCCGGCCACAGACAGGAGTGCCCAGACCTGCTTCACCTGATCGCGGTCCAGCTTGAAGACGGAGTGCATCGCAGCGAACGGCGATTCAGCCGCGGCCTCGGCGATCGGGGCGATGTCGTTCAGGGCGCCAAGGGAGAGTCGGCTCGCTGATGCGATGGTGGCAGCCACATCCACGGCATCGGCCTTCACACCGATGGCCGTGGCGAGCAACTCGAGATGCTTGTTCGGGGCGGCGGCGAGCTCAGCATACTTCGCGATCACCTTCACGGCGGACTGCTTCGTGATCGGCTTGCGCGGACGGCTTCCCAGGCGACTGTCGTCAGGGGCGTCGCTGTCGGCGTCGAGGTCTGCGCTCTCCTCGCTCGTGTCGTCTGTGACTGCCTCCTCGTCTTCGATGGCGTCGATGTCATCGGGCCAGGTCGAAGATGTAGCGGAGGGCTGCTCGTAACGTCCGTCGGTGTACGTGGTGTCGGCCATCGGATCTCCTTGTCGGGGTGGTCATCTCCCCACCCCTGCGGCAGGGACGAC
This sequence comes from Microbacterium gorillae, assembly GCF_050990725.1. Taxonomy (GTDB): domain Bacteria; phylum Actinomycetota; class Actinomycetes; order Actinomycetales; family Microbacteriaceae; genus Microbacterium; species Microbacterium gorillae_A. The sequence continues at coordinate 2,531,758 of NZ_CP158844.1, read as the reverse complement.
GGCACCGCCCCGAAACCCAGAAGGCGGGTTACGAAGGCCGGGCTCTCGCGCGTGCGCGCGCATGCGCACGCGTGTGTCGCGCGCACCTACGCGTGCGCGCGCGGGCGCGTGTAACGTGCGCGAGGCACATCGATGCTCGAATACGGGTTGATCAGTCGGGCCGACCCCCGTCCGGCCCGACACCGGCCCGACAACTGTCGGGCCGGGTCTTGACTTACTCCCGACTGGGATCGGACCCCCAAAAATGGGGTCGGCCCGGGTGGCCCGGCTCTCCAGAGGACATACATAGAGACACGGAGATATCAATCAACGAGATCCGACACTCATATATCTATCTATCTCTATAGGAGATCCTCTTCTTTCTACTACCTACTACTAGGTGAACCCCTCCGATCCCAACGGAGAGTAGAGCAAAACCCGGCCCGACTGGTGTCGGGCCGACCCGGGCCACCCTTGATTTTCCGCGGGAGAACTGTCGGGCCGGGTGTCGGGCCACTCGGGCCGGGCACCCGGCCGCGAAAGCAGGCATCGCCGCGCATGTGGCCTGTATGGCTCAGCCCGACTTCCACCTGCCCGACGCCGCCTGGAGCGGCGGGCACCTGCTCCTCGCAGACGAAGCCGCTGTCGCCAAAGTCCGTCGGAAGTGGTTCTCCGCATCCGTCGCAAGCAAGACCTTGCAATGCCCCGCGTCCATGGCAGCGACTCGCCTCATCGGACAGATCGAAGACCCGTTCGGTAACCGCGAACTGGGCACGGCACGTCACGCTGTCATGGAGGACTTCTACACCCTTCCCGGGGGCCAACGCACCCTCGCCGCAATGGACGTCATCATCGCCGACCATGCGGCCACGGAGTGGTCCATCGACAAGCTTGACCGGCAGGACAAGCAGTCGTTGGCCGCGAACAACAACCTCCGGCAGCGCTGGGTCGACGAAGTGACGGTCGGTTCGCGCGCGATCTTCAACGTCGAGGACCCGACGAGGGTGAACGTTCACAAAAACGAGTGGAAGATCTTCACGCACCTCGGCAAGGGCCCCGGCGATCCAAACGGGGTTCCATCGATTCTGAAGATCGACCGCGTCGTCATCGGTGAGGACGGCGGGCATGAGGTCGACGACTTCAAGTTCAAGGATGGTGACGAAGAGGCCGCGAAGAAGGCGCTTTCGAAGCCGAACCCCCGGTACGGCGACGACTACGGCGACCAGCAGCGGCTCTACGTAGCGGGTATCGAAGCGGAGACGGGGGTCCGGCCGAAGCGCGCTTCGCTGATCTACCCGCTCCTCGCCGGCAAGTACCGCGGCGCAATGAACGGCGTTCGAAACATCGACATCTCCGAGCCGGAGATCCGCAAGACACTCATCGCCTACAAGCACGCCTATGACCTCATGAACGCCTCTGCCGATCGGCAGAAGTTTGAGACCCGTCCGAGCGCGCTTTGCTCCTGGTGCCTGCTCGTGAACTCCTGCCCTGTGGCCGCAGTCGGTTTCAGCCCCTCACGTGACCCACTGAAACGACAGGCCTCAATCGACAAGCAACTGGCCGCGGCCTCAGGGCAGCCGTCTGCGTTGCAGCTGGGGATTCCCACGCTGCGTCCAGGTGCAGCTCCTGCCGAAGCACGTACCGGCGCCGCCCCTGGGGTGACCGTGCCTAAACAGCCACAGAACATCGAGCCGGACGGCGATGACCTCTTCCCAGTGACCCTTGGCGACCTCAAGACATCGCAGGAGGGGCAGGAGCACGTCCAGGACGCCCCAACCGCAGTTGAGCCGGCTCCCACGCCCGCCGAGGTGTCAGAGGCGGCCACAACAGCTCCTGAGGCATTTGATCCCTTCGCGGACGTCCCCTGGCCGGACGAGCCCTCGCTGAATGAGCCGATCCCATTTGGCCTTCCCAGCGCACGGGACTTCGAACCGCCGCGCATGTGGGAGACAGCACAGTCAACCGCTCCGACGGAGCAAACAACGAGAGCTGAACCCATGGATCAGAACATGAGCGTACGAGCAGAGGGACCGGTCTACGACGAATCGGTCAACGGGGCCCTCAATCTCAACTCCTACGCCGCGATGGCTGTCTCCGGCCTGGTCGGCGAAGCGTACGCCCACCTCGCGAGCAATGGCCAAGTCGTGAGCACCACGTCCCTCAGCCGATTCGCGGACGTTCTCGCCGGGATCGTGCTGCGCGCCCAGTTCGAACTGACCGGACAGGTCAACTTCCAGCGCGGTGCTCAGACACGGCTGCGAGGCCTTCTCCGCACGCACCTGGAGCATCGTCCCGCTCCATTCGGGCAGCCGGCGGCCGTCTGGGAGCAGTGGCTCGCAGGGGCACAGCGCTTCCTCGTGATCGGCCTGACCGAGGCAATGAACCTCTACGACCGCACACCTGTCCAGAACGACTCCCACCTGTACTTCGCGACCGACGTCGGCGCGAACTGACCCGCAAGGAGCAGACCCATGTCCATCGAAATCACCGACTCACTCAAGGCGCAGATCATCCTGTCCGCTGTCGGCGCGGCCGGTCCTGGAGCGGACGACAACACCGTCTCATCGCAGGTCAGCCGAATCATCGGCCTCATGCAAGATGGCAGCCCCGCCATGGCGGCGTTCACGTACGCCGAGAAGCGCGCAGAGAACATCGTCGACACCAAGAAGCCGTTCGTCGGCACAGTGCTCTACGTCGATCTTGAGGGCTATGGATCGAACGGGAAGAATCCCAGCAACCGCCCGATCGTGTTCCTGCAGACGGAGCCGAGCGAACACTGGAGAGATGGAATCGAGCACTTCCGTCTCGATCGCGTTGACTCGCATCAAGGTGCACAGGTGAAGGCACAGGCCGCCGCGCTTACCTCGCTCATCGGGCATCGGGTCGCAGTCACGCTCCGCATCGAGAAGGGCAACGGCGTCAACAATCGCATCCTCGCTGCCTACGAGGACCGCGGCGTCGATGAGCGATTCCGTGACGCGCAGGGCGGCTCCACGCTCAACCTTCTGCAGGGCGCGGCTCAGATCAACTGGACCCACGACTTCAAGCCCAACCGTGCCGAGATCGCACCGCGCCTTGTGCGATTGAACAAGTCAGCTCAGCCTGTCGGCTGAGGAACCTGTTGGGCCCGCGATACCCCAGGAACGGTTTCCTGGGGTATCGCGCTCTCCACAGTTCGAGGTCAGTGGCCACAAGGATCCCGAGCCGTGGTCGGGCACTGATTCAGCCTGTGACACCGCGGAAAAGGTCGACCACCGCTTCACCGACACCCCACAACGCGTACGCCGTCAGCGGGATCGTGAGCAGCCACTCGCGCCAAGACCCCGCGTGACCCAGGATCGGCACGGCAAAGTAGCCGTTCACCTTCCACATCACATTGATGATGGGGAGGGCCTGGACGAACTTCGGTGCTCGGGGCTTGAGCGGCCACAGGAACGGCACACCCTCGATCGTGAGAGCGTCGCCGAGCAGGTGAACGAGGAACCCAATGCCGATGCACACCGGCAACCAGGCGAACTCACTCGGTGCCCACAGCAGCACAGCTCCCGCCATGAGTAGACCGAATAGCCATGCCATCGGCCATGTCTTCACGAGCTTGAGGACCTTGGCCGCGAAGGTCACGCAGGCCGCTGCGGCTGCTGCCGACCCCACCTGGAGGGCGTGATCCCACCCGCTCGGTGTCCATTCGAGGTAGGACAGCGCGGTTGTGCCAGCAACGATTCCGACCACGGCGAGCAACGAGTGCATGCCATGTCTGTGTCCGCCGGTGAGCTTTCCGACGGCGCCTGCTGCGACCCGACCGGCAACTGGCACGGAGTGGGCGATCGTCGCGTTGTGGTGATCGGCGTCGGGGAGGAGCGCAGCGCCAGCGCAGATGACGGAGCCCAGCACAACGGCTGAGGGGCCGAGCGGGTAGAGCCCGAGTGCAGGCACAGCTGTCGACGTCACTGCGACCCAGGACGCGGATCCCGAGATTGCGTGGGATGTTCCCATCATGTTGGCGGCTCCTAGTCGAAGAGGTCATCCGTGACGCGCACGGGAGCGGGAGTGGCGGGGGAGTCGAAGAGGTCGTCGATCGCGAACGAAGGGGAGGTTTTCGGTGGGGGCGTGGGGAGGGAATGCTCGTCCTGAGGGGCGCTCGGAGCGTCGGCCGCCGGGTGCTCTATTGCCAGCGCGGTGACCGGCGCGTGCGACGGTGCCGACTGTGTCGGAGGCTCCACGCTCGCCGAGAGGCCAACCACGAGTTCGACCTCGATTACGCCGGCTTCGCGAAGAGCAAACTCAGCGAGCTCGCCGTGCGTGAGCCCGATGTCATCGAGCACCTCAACCAATGGTGACTCCCACCGGACCGCGTGGATGTGAGGACGCGCTGCCACCCACGCGAGAATCGCGTCGACGGCGAGTGAGCCCGTCACCACAGGCCCGGCCGAGAGCTCGTCGACATCCACGGTCGTTGGATCATCGGAGGACACCCCCGGACCGACGAAAGTCACCCTGTGGGCCCGGCTGTCCGGCTCATGAACGTCGGGTACCGCGCCGACGATCTCCTCGACAGCTCGAATCGTCAGTCCGTCGTCGCCATGAGCCGTCTCGACGGCGGCGACTCCAGCGGCGTCCACGTCATCGAAGTCGAAGTCATCGAACGTGATGCCTTCAGCCAGGCCGAGATCGATCTCTCCCAGGTCCACGATCCCGACATCCAACATGTCGTCGTCCTCGTCGTCGATCCGGCGGCCGAACACTGGCGTCGTATCGATGACCGCAGGCCTGTACGGGGCGGGGTCGAGACGCTCATCATCTGTCAGTGGCGTCCGCTTCGCCGCGATGTGGTCGACCATGGCCTGGAAGTGCTCCGTCTGCGAACCGCCGCCCCACCAGGTCTGCACCGCGAACGCGGCCTGAGCCGTCGACTCGAAGATTCCCCGCCCTCGAGGTACCGCTGGCCCAAGCAACCCCATGGCACCGGCAGCGTCATTGAACGCGGACATCATGTCGCCAAAGTTCATCTTGCCCATCGCGAGGCGAGACATCTGCGACTTCAGCGTCGAGCCGCCCGGGACATACTTCAGGATGTCGGCCGTCAGCTTCTGGCCCATAAGGACCATCACCAGTCCGGTCGCCCGACCTTCTCGAAGAATGCGGCCCAGCGCCCCTCCGATCGTCGCCTTCGCAGCGTTGATCGCGAGCACTTCCGCATGCTCCCGCAGGTCCTGTTCCGTCGGGTTCTCGCCCAGTTTCGGGACGACCTCGGGGATGATTAGCGAGGTGAACTCGTCCATGTACATGCACGTGATGCGCGGACGCACCTCCTCCGGCAGATCCTTCACATTCGAGACGCCGTACTTGCTGTTCAGCTGCTTGCGCTCCTCCAGGAGCTCAACCATCTTCCGGGCGACTGCGACCGTGTCCGGGTACGTCGTGGCACGGTACTTCAGCCACGGGTCTGCGAACGCGAAGTCGTTGAAGCCCTTGTTCGGGTCGGCGGCGTACACGTCCCACATGGACATCAGCTGGTCCGTCAGCAGCGACGTCGCGGCGATGCCCTTACCTGAACCGTTCGATCCGAGGATGAGAAGGTGCGAGTCGAGATCCAGATCCCAGGTGACCGGGGCTCCCTCAACGTTCGTGCCGAACGACGACGAACGCGGTTCCTTCCCCATGGAGTCCCACATGAACGGCGCCGGCATGGGCATCGGGTCCACGTCGCACACCAGTAGCCGCATCGTGTCCGCGTTGTCCGTGTGACGGACGTCGATGAACACCTTGCTGGCGTTCACCCGCATCTTGTCGACGGCCTTCGGCTCCTGGAAATCAGTGATCGACATGCCGCGTGGAATGGTGAACACCAGAGCGTCGACCTGATCGTTCGTGTCGAGCGTGCTCTCATCCAAAAGGCGTGGCGCGCTGCCGTCGACGGGGGAGACGAGCTTCGCGTCGATGAACACCTGCTCCCAGTCCAACGCCGTCGTCACCGCCTTGTTCCGGGGACGCGCGAACTGGATGCCGGCAGCGTTCGGTGGCGCACCGACCACGATGCGCGCACCCTCCGGATGGGAGGTGATTCGGAGCCATTCGGTTGCGCCCATGCCCTGACGGATTTTCTCGGCCGCGGCCTTGACGGCGAGCAGCGTCACGCCCCCATACAGGCGAAGCGTCAGATCCCAGATGTGCTGACGGGACTGCCGGCTGGTGAGCACCATCGAGCTCGTGATCTCGGGGCGCGGGAGCTTCGCCGAATCGAACCCGCGGTTCACGGATGCCGACAGCGCCCACTTCACTGCCTCACCGGAAAGGCCACGTCCTCCAGGCGGAATCATCGCTGGGTTCGCGGGAATCGGTGACATGGACCAGAGCACCTGGAACGCGCCAGGATGACGTTCGCCCGGGCGGTCGCCGCTGATCGGCCAGCCGATCACCGACACGAACGGTGCGTTGTTCAGCGTCGACTGAAGCTTCCGCTCCTTCTCCTCCGTGATGTACAGCTCGGACTGGATTCCCTGCGGGGTCATGAACGGCTGACACTCGATCAGCTGTCCACTGTCGAGGTTCGCTTCCTTGTACACCGCGGACTGGATCCAAGGCTTCTGTTCACCCATCTTCAGGACGTTCGTCCACCGCCCGTCCCACGCGACTTCACGCGCGAGAACCTCGAACCGTTCGCCGAGGTCTGGGTCCGCGAACACGGTCTCCCCGTTGGTGAGAGCGCCAACGTACATGACGGCACCCGCGGACTTGTCGGCGATCACCTCCGCGCCGATGTAGCCCGCGGCTCCGCCTGCGACCACGGGCATCAGATCAGTGCAATCGACATCCGGAGCGCCCCAGATGGTCTCGTACGCTGCAGCGGACACGACACCATCCATCTCCTCCCCGGAGGCATCGATACGGGCCGCGCCGCGGGCGAAAGCTGGCTGGAGCTCCAGCAGCATCGGCTGCGGCCAACCACCCGTGTTCGCTGCGGCCGCGGTTCGCACCAGCATGCGAACCATGTCGAGGTCAGCATCAGGGTCCGTGACATCGACGACAGTGTCGACGGGCCAGGCCACGACAGTGAAGCGCAGCAGATGCTTGGACCCGGGTATCGACTGCCCCTTGCTGTCGACATCGGGTTCGTTGAGGATGCTCACTCGCATTCCTGCGCCGAGAGTGGGTGCGATCTTCGAGAGCATGCCGAGAGCTCCGGCGGAGCCGAGTGTCGCGGGGGCATCAAACGTGTCGACGTGCACCGGCAGCTGGTCATCGTGGCCGAGTCGGGTGTGTGAGACGAGGAATGGGGCGGGGTCGATCTTCAGGGTCTGCCACCTCGGTGCCCACGCTGCTCTGGCTTCGACTGTGTTCACCCAGTCGGTGTGAGCTTCCGGAAGCGATTGGCCGCGCAGGAACGCTGCGGCAGCCATGAGCGCGAAGCCAGCAGCTGTGAGCGGAGGGGGCGTGATGAGCCACGTGATGTTCAGCGCGTTCAGGATCACGAGGGTTGCCGTCACCGTCACGGCGGCGATGCCGGCGGCACCGGACAGGACAGCGAGCACGGGCCGGTCGCGCTTCTTGCTCGCTGCGACGAAGTCTCCGACGTTGACGCTCGGACGAGGGTCGCTGATTGACGCGAACCGACGGCGAGCTGCTGCGATCTGCACGACGATGACGTAGGCGGCGATAGCGTTCGGCCACATCAGCCACTGGCCAGCCCCGGGGAGGATTCCCCACATGTCGAACGCGTCCACAGGGAGCGTGGATGCGACAAGCGCCGCTCCGATCGCGATGAACGACATGAAGCGAGTGGGGACGACCAGCCACGCGCCAGCGAAGACCACTTTCACGACGGCGACGGCCTTCTTCAACGGCGGGAGCATCGCCGCGACCTTGTCGGCGCGATCGTTGATGTCGCGGAGCTCGGACGGGTCGTTCAGCAGCCAGTCCGTCGACGGGATGAACAGCTTCCAGCGCAGCGATGCCCAGGTTCGATGGCGGAGCATCACGCGCTCCTCGCCAGGGTTGCCGATGGTGGGATACCCGGCGGCGTCCTTCTTGCCCGTCATCTGTGGCGGGGTGGACATCCACGCTGCGATCACGAGGATGATCAGGGCGACAGCGACACCGGGCAGACGCAACAGTGACGCTCCGATGCCGGCGGCGACGGCGAGGCCAGCGAGTAGCGGCGCGAGGTTAGGGGTGGGTGCAGCGGCGACGGCCATGTCGGGTGGCCCTTCGAGTCAGTGGACGAGAGAACGCAGGGCAGCGACGACTCGCGGGTCAGCGGAACGGGTGCCTACACGGCGCGCGGCGCAGCGCTCGAATGCGTCACCGGTGACCGCTACGGCTGACTGTGGGTGGTACGCCCACAGCGCCGTCGAGCCGTTCGGAGATGACGGCCAGATCACCAGCAACGACTGTCGCAAGTGCGCGGACACGCCAGCACGCTGAAGGTGCTTGGCGATCGCCGATACCGCTGTCGGGAGAGTGCGCTTGTCTGCGAACGGGAACCGGGCCAGTCCGCGACGCGTGGTGCCGAGGGTCCAGTAGAACCCGGGCTTCCACGACTTCGAGTCGAGCAGCGTGACGTCGTTGCCGGAGATGACTGCGTGGTCGATGTTCGCGCTGAACCCGGGGATCGGGATACGCAGGTCATGCAGCACCGTCGGACCCCCTGGTTGCAGCGCGAGAGCGTTCAGAATCCGAGCGGTGCGCTGCTCGCCCCGCTGCCCGACTCGTGCCACGTCAGCGTTCGCTGCCCATCCGGCGGAGCCCGCGTTAAGGGAGCCGCCGGCGGTGCCGATGATTGCGCCCGGGACGCTCATCCGAGCACCTTGATCAGCCATCCGACGAGGGCGAGGACGAGTGCCCCTCCGATGAGAACGGACGTGGTGATGGCGCCGGCACGAGTGCCGAAGAAGCCGTTGATCGTGTCAGCGTCCCGTGCCGTTCGCTCGGACCGGCTGGGTTGGCTGTGGTTGTCGCTCATACCCACCACCCCTGCGGCAGGAAGGTGGGCGGGGACACGTTTCGAGTCAGTACCGCAGTCGCTCGGGAATGGTCACTCGAGGTGCGCTTCCGCGCGCACGGCCAGTGGACTTTCGGACCTCACCGGTGCGTGGATTCACACGGACCTGCTTCAGCTTTCCGTACCCCGATCGCCGCAAGGAGAGCACGTGAAGAGGCGGCCGGCTCGGGTTCATCTCCCTGATGTGCTCCGGTACTGATCGCAGGCCGCTGGAGTTGCGGATGACCGCAAGCGGGTCGTGCATTCTGGTCGGCGCAGGCACATCGAACTCGTCCAGGAGATCAGCGGGAATCCACTCGCCTTGCGTGCCTGTTGGCCGCTGCGCGCGCAGGCGAAGGAAGTCGTCGGAAGCCTCGCCGCGTGCGGGGAACCAGTCCCGCCAGTCGATGACGAACATCCGATCCGCTGTGCGGTTGAGGGACGTCCCGGGATACAGGCGCGCGGCGCGAGCAACCTGCTTGCGGACAGTCAGATGCAGGCCGCCGTTGTTCCTGTCCGTCACCGCACCAGCTGCGCGGTCGGCGACGATGAACACGACAACCAGACCCGTATCGTCGTACGCGCGGCGTTCCAGAAGGCGCGCCCACATCTCCGCCTTCCGCTGGAACCCACTCGTTCCAACAGAAGCTGTCAGCTCCACGGCGATGCGCACACCATCATGACGGACGATGACCGCATCCGCTGTCTGCTGGGACCGGCCCGGGGGCTCCGGCAGGCCGACGCTGGTATACGCGAGCGTGTTCACATGCGCCTGCCGTTCACCGAGCACTGTTCCCACCCGAAGGAACTCCGATACCCGCAACCCGAGCTCAGTGGTGAGAACGTTATGTCGGTCGTACTGACCACCCGTCAGGAACTTCAGCCCACCGGTGACCGACACCCACTCCGCATACGACAAGCGTGGCTTGATCAGCCGGTCAAACGCCTTCGAAGCGGACGGCCGGAGCATCCGACCGCGAGCAGCCTGAGGACCACCGAGCGCGGCACCGATCGCTCCCGCATCGATCAGCTCCAGCGCGAACAGATCGGCGATGACGCGCCGATGCTGCGCTGAGCTCACCGACGCACCGTTGAACGCCGCGGCCTGCTCAGCTGTGACCGTCCGCCACCCCGAGAGCTGACCGAGGAGGTCAAGCTTCGCGTCCCAGTCGGCGCCGATCCGCGCTGAAGCAACCGCCGGATCCGCGCGGAGCGCTGCAGGTCGGCGGCCGGCAAGACCTGCCCGCTCCAACCGCTCCAGATGCTCCCGCGAGACCCACTGTGCGTGAGAGCCGAACTGCCACACACCGTCCCAGTACGGGTCGAGCCTTTCGGCCGTCCGATGCGGAGCGAACGGGGTTGCTGACGGGAGGTCCGCGAACCTCATGCTGCGAGAGCCCATTCCCACGTACCGGCGTCTCGCTGCGAACGATAGTCGGGCACCTTCGCCGTGAACGGCTCCAGCCTGCGACCGTTCGAGGTCGCCCGAATGATCGCCTCGTACCGGTCGAGGTTCGTAATGTCGGACGAATCCCACTGCCCACCGGAGAGCGTGAGATCGGCGACGAGCTCGCGCACCGTCGTCGGCTCGTTCTGCGCGTACAGCATGAGTGTCCCGAACCCGAGCACGGCGCTTCGGACAGCGGGGATCAACGTGTCCGGAGTCTGGGTGGCGAACACCGCCCGGACACCATTCGCGCGAGCGTCGTGACGCATCCACGTGATCACCTCCGCGCTGGCAGCGGCGATGTGCTTCACCTCATCGGAGAAGATCGACACCGCTCGCCCCTGCTCGAACCAGCCGATGCACGTGCGCTTGATCTCCTCCGCCAGCGTGTACAGCAGCAGCCCGGACAGGTCGGTGCGGAGCTTGTCATCGGGCAGCAGCCCCGACGGGGAAGCGCCCGTGTTCACGATGACCGCGATGTTGTTCTCCAGCAGCGCCTTCCACGTCGTCTGCTTCGGGCGAGACCACCAGTGCTCTGCCTCCATGAGCGCGGCCACCTTCGTGCGGGGTGCATCGACCAGGCCGTTGCGCTGCGCGGGAGTGCGACCACCGCCGTACACCGGTGCCAACTGCGCGACTGCCTCCGCAAGCTCCGGATCAGCACCCGGCATTGCCGCCGCGTCAGCGATAGCCGCGGCGAGTTCCACACCAGCGTCATCACCGAGGTTCGTCAGCAGCACGTTCGCGAAGTAGAACGGCGACGCGTCAGCACGGAGGGCGCGGACCGTCACCCGACGTGCGATCTCCGGCGTGACAAGCTTCGCCGCAGCGAGCACACGGGTGAGCGTGTCGAACGAGCGCGGGCCGATGGAATCGGCGCCCCAGATGTACACCAGCGCGTTCGTGACCTGCCGAGCCCAACTCGTCGCGTTCAGCCCATGATCCGGGAACAGATCGATGCCGACCGGATCCGTGGGATCAGCGGTCTGAACAACCAAGGCCCGGTCACCGACGAACGCCGACCACGCCGCGTACTCGCGGGTGGCCATGCCATCACCCTTGGTGTCGAACGCGATGAGTGCATGCTGCGCCGGGAAGCCGAACGCACCAGACGGTCGCACACGCTCCGCGCTCATCACACCCCACAGATGCTCCATGAACGCGGTCTTGCCGCTACCGGCCTGGCCGAGGATCCCGAGCCCGGACCACAGGTCACCCGCGGACAGGTATGTCATCACGTCATGGTTGTAGCCAGCGCACGGTCCGATGCGTTCGCGCAGCTCCGCCGGCGCGACGCGGAGGCGGGTCGTCGCGTTGCCGGAGGCCGCGCCCGCGTGCGGTGCGACGAACGCGAGCGGGATGTGAGCGCCGACAAGGAACGCGGTCGGCGCGAGCGGGTAGTCGCCATCGAATGAGCCCTGCTCGGTCACGACCGTCTGACCATCGCGGCCGATGGTTGTGGAGCTGCGGGCAGCCTTCGGCGGGCGCGGTCGGTTCATCTTCACGGGCGCACGGGGGAGACGTCCGTCCGGAAGGCCGAGCTGAATCGTGCGCCACAGTGACGGCAGGAAGCCGCGCCATGTCAGCAGCGACGACACCGCCAAGCCGGCCGACGCGGCTGCAGCAGCCAACCCGATCAACGGTTCCGCCAGTACCGCGAACGACGCCCACGAGATCGCGCCAGTGACAGCGGCGATCGCCAGCCAGACAAGCGCAGGCTGCGACGTCGACACCGACCGTGACACGACACTCAAACCGAACCCGGGAATGGCGGACGCGGCACGGATCAGAACCTCCCGTGCACGCGCTGGTGTGCGCGCGCCCGCGAAGAACTGAGCGACCGGAGCGCCTGACTTCCTTGAGTGGTGGGTGCGCATCCCGTGGTAGTCCAACCACTGCGCCTGCCAGCGAACCTCAGTGCGCTGCTTCGCTTTCCGTGTCGACACCGCCAGCCATTCGCCCGGCATCAGCATGTCGCCGATGATGTGCGACAGCGCCGCGAAGTCCGCGCCCGCCTGAGTGTCCTGCAGGGGTGTCGTCCCGGTGCGGAAATGAAGCCTCGCGATGCCGCCAACCTGCGTCAGATCGGGGATGGTCTCCAGCTCTTCCGAGTGCGCCGCCATCGCGCGCGCAACGGAGAACGCGACGCCCTCCTGGCCGGGCTGGTCGTCGACAACGAACAGGTGCTCCAGGCCGCCATCTGTGGCCAAGGTCACGAAGGTCGCCCCGTCAGCGGCCCCTGCCAGAGCGGACGCCGCGGCGTTCTCCAAGTCCGTCGGCGACAGCTGAAGAGTGCCCGACTTCGTCATGCGGAATGCGCGCGAACCGCGCTTCGAGGAGGTCTTCACACCACCCCACCCCTGCGGCAATCAGACGGCCGAAAAGCGGGCCGTGCACAATGCTCAGAGGAAACGTCCCAGGCGTGCAAAACGCCCAAGATCGACGCGAAAAGCGCGCCCCAGTTTCCCCCGCCTCCTGGGGCACCTCTCTGACGTTTCTTTCACGGCACGCCTTCGGCCTTCGGCTTGCGGCGTTCTGTGTCGTTCCGTGTCGTGGTGCGAGGCGTCCTGTGCGTGCCGCGGCTTGATGCCGCGTCTCGGCTCAGGCTTCGCAGGTCACTGTCACCTGGTGTTGCCTTCGGCTGTGACAGTGCCCTGCTTCGGGGAACCCATGCTGGGGGCTTGATGGACTTCGCTTCGCTGCGCGCAGCGCGTCATGGTGCAGTCCGGAGCGGACCTCACTATGTGCAGGGGGAGGGGGCATGATGCACACGTTCTGCGCAGCATGCTGCTTCACGCTGCGCGTGAACAAGATGGTCACCATCCAGACGTACGTCACGACACCGGGGCGCTCACCGGACGCTGCCACAGGCACAGGCACACGCCACAGAACCCAGAGGGCAGGGACACGGAGCAGAACGAGAACAAGACGCAGCAGAACGCAGCACACCGAACAAGAAGCCACACAATGCAGCACAACGCCAGCATCGCGAGGGCCGGTGAGCGAAGCGAGCCAGGCCCGAGCTCATATTTATGTGACGGTTCGGGGCCCGGGGATGCGTGCTGGCTGGTCGGTTGCGGGCTGGTCGGCTATCGCCGCGCTGTCGCTCGCGGGGCTCGCTCGGGTCGCTTCGCTCCTGTCGGGTGCGGCTGGGAAGCCCTGATGCGGCGGCGTGTCGGCTGGTATGGTGGCCCCTGTTCTTCTCCCAATTTCTTTCGACGGGGCCTCCTGAATGTCAGTGACCACTCGTGTGGCTATCGCCTCTTTCGATGACGTGATCGGGTCGTTGGAGTTGAACGTCCCGGATGCGGCGACCGTTCAGGTCGCGTGGGCGAGGTCGCATCAGAAGTGCGCGGTGATGGGGCTCTTCGATGATGAGGGTGCGCTGTTGGATGTGAAGCCGGATGTGCTCGCGCGGCTGACGAGTCTGATCGCTCGCCCAGTGTCGGAGGAGGCGCTTCGGTTGGCGTTCCCGGATGCCGATACGGAGACGTCTGGTTCGGTGCTGCTGAACGTTCGAGTGAGCGAGCCGTTGTCCGCTGTGACGGCAGAGTATGTACTGGATCGGTTGGCTGCGGGTGATGTGGTCGCTGATGGTGAGGTGCGGGATGCGCTCTGGCTGCTGCTGAACGCGCTGGTGCTGCCGGCGGGGGCGGTGCGGGTACGCCGTATTGTGATGGTTCCTGAGGTTGTTGGTGATGCGCTGTTCGAACCGGTGGAGCTGCTGGAGCGGCCGGATGGAAGTGGGACGGCGGTGTCGTGGGCTGATGCTTCCGCTCATATGCCGCCGATGATCGGTCGTGGTGTTGCGGTGTTCGCGAGTGTGTTGGCAGAGCGTGCGGAGCGCGCGTCGAACTTGACGGGCCAGAACACGGTCCTGATGGACGCGCTCGTCAGTATCTGACGGGTGCGCTCAGTCGTCCCCGAACGCGTCGTCGATGCCGGCGCGCCATCCTCGGTTGTGTGCTGCGGTCCAGAGTCGATTGAGCACGTCGGGGATCTCTTGACCGTCGGCGATCATCTTCGCGGCGATGCGTATGGCGGTCGGTGCGGTGCGTGCGCGGCTGAGGGCGATCGAGTCGTTGATGTACGCCCGTTCCTTGTCGGTCTTCCGTCCACGGCGTCGGGGTTCTGCTGCGCGGCGGAGGTCGTCGGCGGCGGTCGCTTTGTCGTGTAGTTCGATGATGAGTCGGCGGGCGGTCGCGGTGTCCACTTCGACAGCACTGTGCTCGTCGATGTGGATCGTGTGAACGCTGGCCTTGCCCTCTTCACGGATCTGCTTGTCCAGTTCGCTTGCGATGCGGTGCGCGTCGTTGCTGGTGATGCGCAGCTCGACGCGTGGCGTGTGCAGCTGCAGGGCAACCTGTCCGGGGTGCGCGGTGATGGTGATGTCAGTAGGGGTGCTCATATGAGGGCTTCCTGGTCGAAGTCGTATGCCTGCTCGTAGTAGCCGTCGGGTGCAGGTTCGTAGACCTGACGCTCGTATTCCGGGAATGACATCCGGGGATGCGTTTCCCACCATTCGAGGAGCTCTTCGCTGGCCCATCGGCGTGCGTAGTAGCGGTTGCTGGTGAACAGGGTGAGTGGGTCGATGCCGCGGCGGATGGCTTCGGGGTTCAGGAGCGCGCCGTTGGTTGCTGCTTCCGCGTCCAGGTAGCTCTGTGTGCGTACGAGACTGAACTCGTCACGCAGGCGTTTCTGCTCCGCGAAAGCATCACGGAGGATCGGAGACAGTGGGCGATTTCGGCTCACTGTTCCAGCTCGTCCGTGATGGTGCACATGCTCTCCACATGCGCGGCTCCGCGGGGCGTTGCTGCTTCGTATCGGCGCCGGCAGCACGGGGAACGACGAACGCTGAGCGACGGAGGGTCGCTCAGCGTTCTATGCTCTGGGGCGCGGTTGGTCAGGCGGCTCGGCGTTGGCGTTGACTGTTGAAGTCGATCGCTTCGAGGTTGAGCTCCTGGCGGATCCGCAAGACGGTCTTGTCGGCACAGTGCAGTGTCTCGGCGATGCGTTGGTCGGAGTAGAGCTGTGCGTGGAGACGGGTGACGGCTTCCCGTCGCTCCGCTGGTTTGAGCCGCACTCGTTCACCGGCGACCGCGAGCTCCACTGCGGTCTCGTCGATGTCGTCATCGTCGTCATCGTCGGCTGCCGGCGGTTCCGCGTCGTTGTCGATGTCGTCCCATGCCATAGGTGGAAGCCAGCGTCGGTCTCGCGCGTAGCAGAGCGCTCGTGAGTACGCGATGCTGTCTCGCCATTCGTCCTTCGGCGGAGTCACATCCCACAACTCGTCGTACACCGCCGCGACAGCCCGGTGCGTGGCGACGGTCACACGGTCTCGCTTCATCAGCGAGGTCATGTTCGACGGGGAGACACCGATCCGGGCTGCTAGTTTCTTGAGCGACCAGCCGCGGGCGACGAGAGCTTGCAGCCGTCGATGTGCGCCACGGGATGGGATCGACCGGCCTTCCGCTAGGGAGGCGAGGTTGGGTTTCACCGCGAGAATTCGTTCCGCGTTCTCTCGCTTGATGCGCTTCGGGATCTCACCCTTCCGCGGACCAGGATCCTGACGACCCCAGATGATGTTCCGGACACCGGTGATGCCGACCCCGGAGAGAGCGGCGACGCGCTTGTAGCCGATGCCGAACTCCACGAGCATCAGCAGATGCTGCCGAACCGGTTCAGCGTCCACGAGTCCGGCGTCGTACCGACCGTAGGCCTTCAGCTTCGCGACGCGCGTGTCGCTCTCGGCCCGGTGCCTGGAGCAGGCAGTGCAGCGGCACTGGTGAAGGTTGTAGCAGACCAGCGACCCCGCGTGCTTGTGCTCCGGCGGGCAGATCACACGGTTGCGTGCTCGGGGCGGGAGCTTCTGGTGCTGCCCGAGGGTTCCGGCCTTCCACGCTGCCTGGTAGTGCGCGCGGCAGAGGCGGCGCGCGACTGGCTTCCGTTCACATCCGTCCGCGGTGCACATCTGCGGCTTCCCGGTCATGGTGTGGGCCGGTCGTTGAGGTCGTGACGCTGAACGTGAGCGTGGTCCTCCTTCGCCAGGATCTGGCTGAAGTCGTGGCGGAGCTCCTCCAGCTTCTGCGCCGCTTCGCATGCGTCATGGGCGTTCCGTGATTCGCGCGCTTTCGTGAGGCTGGTCGTGAGTTCAGCCTGCGTCTTGGTGAACGGCTCGACGGCGTGCCAGACCAGCTTGTCGGAGTGCGCGCCGACATAGAACTTGCCGCGGAGGCCGGTCGGCTTCGTGATCTTGTCGAGCTGTCGGAACAACCGCTCGTTGCGGGAGATACCGATGGACTGCAGGATGATGCCGGCTCCGAACCCGAGCGAAACACATGCCAGAGCGATCAGAAGCACTGAAATGACGACGCCCCCGACGACCTTCAGCACATCCCCGAAAGCAGGGGCGGCGAGCCCGAACATGACGAGGATCACGGTGATCGGGTAGATGACATCCCAGATCGTCACGCGGGCGACCTTGAACGCTCGCGCCGCGGCGATGGCTGTGGCTCTGCCGACGTTCGCCATCCAGTTCGCATCGATCTGATCGATGAGGGCGTTTGCCTCTGCGATGTGGGCGGGGTCGACGACCTTCGTGTCCTTCAGGGAGATGGTCTCGTTGACCACTCGGCGGCCGTGCTTGGTGATGATCATGTGTCTCTCGTTTCGTCATGACTGCGGCGCGCGATTGTCATTCGCCGCATCGTGTGGTCAGTCGGCTTGGGCGAGGTGGTGAAGACGCGCGATCGCGAGGTTCGCCTGCTCGATCGCGAGGGTGATGGGGCGCAGAGCCTGGGCGACGTGTTCGCGCTGCTCGTCGATGGGGAGGTGAGCGATTCGCTCGAGCACGTTCGGCATGTGAGCGCCGAGGAGCATCTTGTCCTCCATCAAGCGAGTGAGCGTCCGGTTGCGGTAGATCGCGGGGGAGTCGACGCCGCCGCGGACGATCGCTTCCACTCGGATGCTGTCGCGTCCGATGCGATCAAGGCGGTGCGTGATGACGTCGAGCTCAGTGGGGGAGGTGATGACCATGCTCACCACATGCGCGGCTGCCGCAGGGGTGGAGCGGTGACGATTGGAAAGAACGATGGGATTCCGAGCTCGAAGCCCCTTGCACCGCGCTGAACAACCTCATCCATTGCACCGAAAGATCGCTCAACTCTCGGACCGTGCCGTCGAGCAGTTGAGGGTCGGGTCATTCGTGCTTGGAGCAGTAGCCGCGTCCGCGTTGTGGCCGCTGATCGCGACCGTACCGGACCAAGCAGGTCGCGAGGCCGTTGCGTCTTTCGATTGGGACCTGTTCTCGATCGCTCTGGCGGGTTGCGTGCTGACTGGTCTTGCTGGGGCCGTACTGAACGGCTTGATGTTCGACGAACAGCTGCGTCGGCTGTCCGCTGGCGGGGAGCAGGGAACCGAGCGTTGATGTGGCGTGACGTTCTCGGTGGCATTTCGTTGGTTCTCGCTCTCGCCCAGGCCCTCCCGTATCTGGTGAGCATTCTTCGGGGCCGAACACGCCCCAGCGTGACGAGCTATCTGATCTGGGCTGCGATTGCCGTGCTCGAGGCTGCGGCGTTCGTCGCTTCAGTTGGCCTCGCGCCCGTTTCATGGCCGAGAATCGCGTTCGCTGTGACGAGCGTCACGATCTTGTTCTTCGCGGTCTTCACGGGACGCCGCACTCCGTTCACCCGCTTCGAGGGGTGTGCACTCGTCGCTGCGGTAGGCGGCGGCGTCGTCTGGCTCGCCTGGGAGACTCCGGTAGCCACGTTGCTGGTGAGCGCGGCGGTTGCCGCAATTGCCTACGCCACGACGATCAAGAAGCTCGCTGCCCATCCGGGAAGCGAAGACGGATTGTCGTGGTCTCTGACCGCTACCGCTGGCGTTCTGAACGTCGTCGTCCTGACGACGTTCAGCCCGGCGGTGGTACTCCCGCTTGCAGTGACCATCGTCGGTTCTGTCACCATCTCGGTGATGCTCTTCGTGAACTGGCGCCGGAGCCGTTGTGTATCGCACCCGGCCATCGAGGGAACCTCGCTCAACGAAACTGGGCCGGATCCAGCATGGTGATAACCGTGCTCACCACTTGCGCGACTGCCGCAGGGGTGGAGCCGTGACGATTGGAATGAACGATGAGCGTCTTGCGAATGCAGAACCTGTTGACGTCCCACGGATACCAGCTACTCGATGAACCCGGGTTCATCAGTGGCCGCCGATCGGACGGGACCGTCGGGCTGTTCACCTGGGGCAACGACGTTCACGCGTCCTCGAAGCTGCTTCCCCGGAGGTACCTTGTAGTCAGCTAGGAACTTGGCCGCTATCGTCTGCCGATGGTCGAGTGGGAGCGGTGGATGCCCGTGGCCGAGCAGACGGCGAGACCGTGGGCCGATGTCGTCGCCGAGTTCGACGCAGTGTTCGCGCCCGTGCTCGACGGCACGGCACCGGCATCGGCATTGGATACCGAGCGTTACACCCTGGGCGGGGGACTCGTGGGTCTCCTGCCGGAAGCCGGCCTGGTGCGATTGGGATCCACCAAGGGCGTTCATCGGGTGCGCCACAGCGATGGTGAGTTCGCGTTGAGCGTCAACGGCCGCACTGTCACGGCTCGCACCGCTGACGGGACGAGCGAGGAGATTGAGCTTCGAGCCGACGTGACCTGGGAGGACCTCGCGGAGTGGCTCTGGCGGCTGCCTTCCTTGATCATCACGACGATGACTCTTGTCCTAGTCGAACGACGAAAGAACTGTCCGATGAGCGCCGACGCTGAATGTCCCTCGAGGATCGCCCTCACCGGCCTTGTCGCGCAGCGCGACGGGCGCGCGCGGCAGAGGCGTGCCGTACGTTGCTGAGCTGCGTCGAGCGCGAGCGCAGTGGACGCACCCCGCACGCGTGATCAGTCGCGTCCCGCGACCGGACGTCTGGGACGCTGACAATCGAATAGCATGCAAGCGTGACCTCCGCCACTACACCACCGGTGCCGACCCCGAGCATGGTCGTTCCTATCGTGGCTCCGGTCCCGTCTCGAAGGCGGTGGGCACCGCTTCAGGCCTGGCGCAATCGGGTCCATTGGTCTCGCAGTGAGCGTGCAGAGTGGCTTGCGCTGGCTGTAGACGCCGGACTCGGGTATCTGCGCGACCAGACTGACGAGTTCACCAGGTTGAGAGATCGCTCAATCCTGTTCGCATCATTCATCGGAACGGCTTGTGCGTTCCTTGTCAGCGCTGCGGTCTCCATCCCTTCCGAGTCGAGAGGGGCCTGGTTCTACGCGGTATCGATCTCCGGTACGGCCGCCGTCGCAGCGATGGTGTTTTGTGTCATCGTCATCACCATCCCACGCCGTGAGTTCTCCAATGTTCTGAGCGCCACGCTGCTTGTGGACTGGGTGCAGCGACCGCACGAGTACCCGCACAGGCGTTCACTCGAGGCGGCGCGAGCGCGACTTGCTACTGTTGTGTTGCCAGAAATGACCAGGAAGAACGAGGATGTTCTCATCCGCTTGCGGCGTTGGCACATAGGGCTTCTGATTTGCGGGACTCTTGCTCTCGCCATTTGGGGTCTCTTGGTTTGGCGGCTTGCGTGAGTCAGAAGCCGCAAAGCCCACCGCCGCCGCAGCCTGACGAGGGCGACTCCGATGACAACCCTGCGATCACTCGCCGCATGCGAAGCTCGGGCACGGATGGTGACGTGGAGTGGTTCACGATCGTTTTGCACCCGCACTCGACAACTCGTTTCCTCGAGGCCCTAGCCGCAGCCCTCCAAGAGCACATCGATATCGGACGAATCGAGGGATTTGTAATTTCGCCGCTGCCAGTTCCTCTGGAGTTGGAGGACTCCTTCCGGGGGCGACGCGCAACCGCGAGGGCGATCGTATTCTCCGTGCAACGCGGGACATTCTCTCTTGACGAGCTTGCTCGTGTCCGAGGGGTTTTGTGGGCGCAAGTATTCCTTTCGGTCGAGGCAGCGCAGGCAAGTTTGAGATCAAGAGACCTGGTCTGGCTCAAGGACTACTGGCTAGCGCGGCGTGACGTCCGCCAACTTCGAGTGTTTTGGCGACGGCAGGCAAAGACCGACACATGACGTGGCTACAGCATGTTGCGCCACCTTCGGTTGTCCAATAGGCATACCCGCCTGGATTAGCACAGCCATCCCCTCCAGCTCAACAGCCGTCTGCTGTACAACGATTACCTGGAGCAATGGCAGGCATTCGGGTTTCCGCGGCGTCGATCACCCGCACCAGGCGCCTGATGAGGTGGATGAGGCGATGCCGTCGGCACGACTGCGGTCCGAGTCCCGCCTCGCCCCGCGCCAAGGTCAGCCGCCAGCGGACAGCAACCCCCGTGGGCGTGTTCTGTGGATCGTTCTTCATCGCTCCGCGTCGCCACGAACGGCCGCGCATGTGCTGTAAATGACCACATCTGAGGCTGACATCCCGCGCGGTCCACTCCGCGTTCCGTGCCCATACTGCGGTGCCGATGAAGGCGTCAGGTGCCAGACGTCGTCGGGGCGTGACTCCCGTTCGTTGCACGACGGGAGGCGAAACGCGTACCGGATGCGCCTGAGACGCCGAAGGTTCGTCGTCGAAATCCTCCACGACGACGAGCGCCTTGGGCTGCGCGCCGGCGAACAGTACGTCGCTCAGGCCTATGTACTCGATCCTGAAAAGGTTGCGCTGATCGGCCGGCTTCCCGACGGCTTTAACCCGCAGTGCAACCAATACTGGACCGAGGTTGCGTGGCTGAGTTGGCGCACCTGAGACGTCGAGTTCGCGCGGTGAGCTCCATCTCGGCCACGATGCGGATCGGTTCGGTGACTCGAGCGATCGATCGGGATCAGTACCTGGTCGCTGCCTACGACTCGATCGAGCCCTTCAACCAGCACATCGTGGTCGTGCTGCCGGACCTCGCAGAGCCGACCTGGGTGCTGCGACCTGGCGCTCGGACTGTTCGCCGATCGAACGTCATGGCACTGGCCGTCCCATCGCTGGAGACGCTCACCCTGCCCATCGCCCGCCAGCTCACGCGCGTCGCCACCGACTACATCACCGTGCGCGAGTTCCCGCGCGAAAGCCGTCGGCGCGGCATCGTCAGCCCGGGCGCACTCGTCCGCAACTTCTCGGATCCCTCATGACCAGCTTCCACATGTCACTGACAGGCCATCGGCCGAACAAACTCGACGGGTATGACCTGTCCACCCCCTTCTACGACCTGCTTCGGCAGACGCTCCGGACAGCGATCACCGGTGCCCTGGACGTGCACGAGCACGTGACTCTGCACAGCGGATTGGCGTTGGGCGCCGACACTGTGTGGTCGACCATGATCCTGGAAGCACGTGCAGCTCATCCTGGTCGTGTGGCATTCGTGGCTGAGGTGCCGACGATGCTTCAGTCAGGGCGCTGGCATGAAGGCGACCAGGCATTCTGGCGTCAACAGATGGCGTCCGCTGATGCCGTGAACGTCTACGCTTCCGAGTACTCGCCGCGCGCCATGCAGCTGCGCAACGAGGGCATGGTCCGAGCCGCCAACCTTCTGCTGGCGGTATGGGATGGCTCTTCGAGCGGAACAGGACACGCGGTGCGGTACGCCGGCGAGAACGGCGTGCTCATGCACGCATGGCACCCCGATGAGTTCCGAGCATGACCGACGAACCAGGGCTCGGCGAGCCGAGCTCGAAAGTCGCTGCGCGCGCCGCATCATCGGACGACGTCAGCTCCCGCGTGTACGGGGCCGCGCTTCCTGCAGGCGCGCTCTGCTGCGTGTTGGTGAAGCTGAACCCCATCCCGTTCGGATCCCGAGTCGTGGCCAAGTGGGAGCCCGTGTACGTGGAGATCCCCGAGGGGCGATCGGTGCACCGTACCGGCGCGGCCGTCAACGATGTCCTGGTCGCCGGCATCAGCCACCGACACAACTATGTCGGGTCCAAGCCCTACCCGTGGACGCACTGGGTACTCGACATGCTCGGCTATCAGAACGGTGACAAGCTCCACGATCCTTTTCGCCGGATCCGGTGCGGTCACGCTCGGTGTCGAGTTGCACATGCTGCCAGCTGACCTACGCTGCGCCAGCTGCGGGACGCCTATCGTGCAACTGTCGACGGGTCGCCTGCGTCGCACATGCTCAGATGCGTGCAGGCGTCGTCTCGCTCGCAGATCATGACGAGCACCGGCGCCCCTCCGGTCGCGAGCCAAGAAGTATCTTGACACCAGGGGCTAGTTGATGTGATCAAGGAAAGCTCCTGCATCGGCGTGAACCTTTCAGAGTTGACCGGACATACCTGTTGTGACCGGTGTATCCGCCGAGGTAGCCGAACTGTCGAGGAGGACAACATGGGAGATGCCGTAGCTTCGTCGAACGATCGCTGGAAGGCGCCAGCATGGCAGCGATGGCTTGCAATCGTCATCTTCGCCGTGGCGTCCTTGATCCTGACGATTCGGTTTCCACCCGCAGATGCGCTCGGTTGGATCGCACAGCAACTTGGTACGACTTATGGGGTGCCAATGTTGTTCGTGGCAGCGATGTTCGTCCTCGTGGGCTGCTTGCTCATCAAGGAGCGTCGCTTGCGTGTTCTTCGGTACATCTCGTTCGTAATCGCCGCGTACATCGGCTTGAGCGGGGTTCTGCTGATTGCAACGCCGGTCTGACAACCCAACAAGAAAGGTTCAAAGATGAATTTCACGATGTTTGGCAGCAGGAAGCGACGTGCCATCACCTGGGCGGCAGCGGGATCCGTTCTCGCTCTCGCGCTAGCGTTCCCGACAGCAGCCTCGGCCTCAACGGGACTGCCTTCGGATGAGAGCGTGTCGGCTGCTCTGAATGCAGAGTTGCAGGCGGCTTCTGCTGCGTCAGGCGGCACAGTTACCATCAGCGACGTGACGGTGGATGTGAGCCCTGAGCTCGTGAGTGCTGCCGGAAGCTCTGACCCGGACGTGATCGCGACGTATATTCTCAGTGAGGCGCAGAGCGTTGCGGCCTCTGGGGAAGCGGTCGCACAGTTGTCTGCCGGCAGCGAAGCACGGAACCTCGCGCCTTCGTCGTCGGCAGCGCTTCGGGCGTCCAAGACTCAGAACTACACGGCGGATCAGCTCACCGCCCTCCCGTCGATCGGTGTCGCGTGGGTGAACCAGGACATGACCGTCAACTTCACTGGGAACACGATCAACAGCGTCACCCTCAACGGCAACTCGTACGGGACCGGAATCTCGGTGTTCGTGTATTCGCACATCAACACCCGCCTGGAATACCGCCTCAACCGTACATGCCTGTTCACGCACATGAAGGGCACCTTCAGCGCCATCATCAAGGGTGCGCCCCTGAGCTTCGCTGCAGAAGTGCTCGCTTCGGACGGTCCACGCAACGGCAACATGTCGGACATCCTTTACACATCCTGCTGATCTGAGACTGTGGGTCGCTCGCCTATGACCTCAAGGGGAGCGGCCCACAGCCTCATGCCTATGACGCACCACTTGTGCGATGCCTAGTAAAGTTGACATGAGATCGATTGTCGGATAATCCCAGGATCGCTGTGATCGGCACCCGATCGGTTGTAGGGTGGCGTCGATGTGAGGAGCCATCGCACATTCGCGTGGGCCATCTCACGGGGAGCGAACCACACCTGATGGTGTGGGCTAAAAGGATCGGGGTGGATGTGAGCCGTTATGCGTTGAGCCTGCCGGGGTATGAGCAGCAGAGCATCTGGGGGACCGACTCAGGAACGATGAGTGTGTGGGCGTACCTGTGGAGGAACGGCACTGACGGGAACGCGCCGCCTGCACTGAGCGTCATGGAACCGACTCTCGATCTGGCCATCCGGGAGATCTCGGATAAGGCACGTATGGACTACGTCGATGTGTTTCTGGCATTGGCTGCGGCAAGACTTGATGACCGTGACGAGCTTTTGCTGGCGTCCCTGGTGCCGGCGCGGGGCGCGGATCGAGCCTGGATTGAGCGCCTCTTGAGCTGTGGCATCGATTGGGTTGAGGACGAGGCTCGCGAAGTCGTCAGCTACAGGTACCCGGACATCGAGGCGCGCATCCCGCGGAGTCAGGCCTAGTGGTGCGTTACGGACACCAGGGCAAGGGCCGTGTCAGGCGCGTCTAGCAAGCGCTCATGGGCGGCCTTCTGACTCGTTCGACGTCGACCGTCAGCTGGAGGTCTCGCGGTTCTTCCGAGCGCCGGGGATCGGAGTGCCGCGCATGTGGTCGTCATGGATGATGTGACCGCGCGTACGATCCCAGCCGGAGCCCGAGTTGACCGCAGTTACTGGGCGCTGCCGACGGCCTACTCGATCGGGGACGAGTTCTCCACTGAGGAACAGGCATTGTCAGTGGGGATCGATCGCATGCGGGCGGCAGTTGCCGGCCATCAGGGCGGTGGTGTTCCCCTCCCGGAACGGTTTGAGGTGGACCTGCGCTGGACGTTGTCCTGGGCGAGGAGCGCGGACGCACCGGCTGGCGGCATGGACATCGTGGTATCGCGGCGCACGTACGAGTCTGTCGCTGAGGCAGAGCAGCACCTGTCCTTGATCCGTCGACACGCGGGCGCAGAGCAGCGCACGTATGAGTCTTTCGCTGACCTGTCCTTGATCCGTCGACACGCGGGCGCAGAGCGACGGTGAGCCTGGGGTCGGACCGGATGCGCTCCGGCCCGGCCCCAGCTCATCAGTCGCCGTCTGGTCCGTGGATGATGAAGCGAATCACGGCCGACCAGAATTCAGCGACGGTCGTGTCATCGTCCTTGTCGGTCCCAGCGATCCACCAGAGTGGCGCGCCGATGCCGAGAATCAAGGCCAACACGGGTGTCGCGCCGAGGAAGTAACTCCCGAGCGCGACAGCCGCGCCCACGGAGACGCCGACCCGGACACGGGGCCTGCCGGAGATGATGTGGTCAATCAACCAGATGAGGACGGTGACGATGAGTGTCGCCAGGGCGACGAGGGTTGCATCGGACATGAGATGCCTTTCGTTGAGTTGCTCGATACCCTGCGGCGACGGATGAAGCCTCGGGCAGCCGAGTCGCTGGGTACCCTGCGGCGAACAGCGCCAGCGGATCGGATGACTGAGCCCGGCTGCGCATGTGACCCGTATGGAGCGTGTGATCGACCTCTTCGCAGGTCCCGGCGGGTGGGATGAGGGCGCTCGACTCCTCGACGAGAGATTGGACATCACCGGGGTCGACTACTCCCGTGACGCGTGCCGCACGGCCATTACCGCCGGGCATCGCCGCCAGCATCAGGACGTCCGTGACCTGTCGTCTGCAGCTCTCGAGGGGTACACCGGGGCGATCATGTCGCCGCCGTGTCCGACCTTCAGTCGGGGCGGGCTGCGTACCGGCTGGGCCGACTACCAGAAGGTGCTCGATGTGTGGACAGGGATCGGATGGGGACTGCCCGCCGCCGAGGCTATGAGTGCCGTCGAGGACGTGCAGGATCCTCGCACCGCAATGCTGGCCTGGGCGGGCGCGACGGCACTGACCCTTGCCGGCCTCCGCTGGCTGGTGATGGAGCAGGTGCCGAAGGTCGAGTTCGCCTGGGAAGACCTCGCCGCCGAACTGTTCAGCGCCGGGTGGGAATGGGCGGACGTCGTTCGGGTCAATGCAGAAGAGCACGGCCTGCCGTCACGACGGAGCCGTGTGTTCCTCGTCGCTCGCCGGCTCACCCCGGGGCGGCCGATCGAGCTGGAAGACAAACAGGTCAACATGGCCGAAGCGCTCGGATGGGCGGGCGGCCACCGAATCAACACGCGCGGCGCCCGCCGCTCCGGTGGCAACGAATTCTCAGCTGATCGGCCATCATGGTGCCTGACGGGTTCCAGCCGATCCTGGAAACGGGAAGATGGCGAGCTCCTCACACCGGCGGAGGCCGGGCAGCTGGTCGGCTTCCGTGCTGACTATCCCTGGACCGGATCCAGGTCGTCACAGTTTCTGCAGATCGCGAACGTCGTCCCACCACCGATAGCCGCGGCTGTTCTCCGCATGGTGGCCTGACTGATTGGGGTCGCCGCGCATGTGCTGGGTGCGGCACGCGACCGGCGTGCGCACCAGAGACAGAAGGCAACGATGATGCGTGCAAATCTTGGTCGGCTGATGATGGGGATCCTGATCACAGCCGCAGCGGCACCAGGGCTGACCCAATGCGGATCGCCAGCCGAGACGGGTGACCGTCAACAGATCGGGGACGCCTGGGGCGACCACTCTGATCTCGTCCCGGTGACAGTCCAGCTGGATGGCGGAAGGTCAGTCGAGTGCGTCGCCTTGCTCGGCAGTCGGCAGGGCGGCCTGTCGTGCAACTGGGAAGGCGTGACTTCCGAACGCTAGTGATGAGGCCGCCGCGCATGTGGTGGGCATGACAGACTCATCCCACGCACCGCAGACCCGATCCTCGTTCAAGGCGAACGACGTCGTGAAGTACGCCGTTCCACGCTACTGTCGCGAGGGTGTTGCGGTCGCCCGACTCCGGAACGGCAAGCTGGTCCTCCGCGACACGTACTGGTTGCGTGACGACGATCTCTCCTACGTACTCACCGCCGATGAAGTCGCCAACGCCGAACTCCTGTTCAACACCGACGACTATGACGAGCTGGACCGGCACGCCCGATCCACGCCGACGACCTGGGCGACCTATGCCGAGGCTGATCGCGCGCAGATCCCCATGCAGCACGGACGCACGATGCGCTACTTCGTGCGAAAGGGGTCAACACCTGACCTCGCAACACAGGTAGCGAACGCGCGTGCGCTTGTCTCTCAGCGCCGCGACGAAGTCCGTACCGCCCAGCTGGCCCTCGCCCGCGCTGAGAGCGAACTGGCCCGCCTTGACAGCGAGCTGGCTGCCGCGATTTACCGTCCGCTCGAATCATCCGCCGCCTGAGCTGCAAATCCATGGCGGACGTGTTGATGAACGGGGAAACGATCGAGCTCCTGAAGAGCTCGACCGTCGACCCGTTCGTATGGTTCAACGTTGGGACGGGGTCCTGGCGAACAACGCGCACGACGAACGGCGTCGGCTTGCTCACCCCGTACGGCAACCTGAAGTGTCTGTTCGTCAGGCCAGAGGCTCGTGGAGCAGGCGAAGGCCACACACTCGTCACCCAACTGAAGCGACAGGGCGGCTACTGGCTGGAGGTAGCTGACGACAACCATGGCGCCATCGCACTGTACGAGGCACACGGATTCGTGAAGACGAACCGGGATCGGTTCGCGGGATACACGCTCATGGAGCTGCGAGACAGTTCCGAGGACTACGAACGGTTCGTCAACGAGTACATGATCTGGCATCCGGACGAGGTGCACACCCACGGCCCCTCAGCGCTCGGACTCGGCCATGACTGACTCGTCCGACACTACCGTCGTCGTGCAGCTGACGCCCGTTTCGCGTGCCGAAGCGGTGCCGATCGACGTCGCCGGACTGAGCGCAGCGGAGTGCGTCCTGCTGAGCGCGGCTGTGTCGCTCTCCGTCATCATCTTTCTCGTTGGAGTGGGTCAGATCACCAGATCGAGGCTCGCGGACACGCTCAAAGCCATCACCGTCCCGGTGTGGGGCACCGCGGCGCTGTTCGCAGCATTCCTCTTCCGACCGGCGGCGGTGTGGGCAATGACCATCCTCATCCTGGTCGAAGTGATGCTGATCGCCCAGCGAGCCGTGCAAGCGAGAACAGATGAGGCACTGGGCAGCGTCATTCGGCAAAGCTGATCGAAGGCCGCGCATGTGGTGACCATGACCAAGCTTCTCGACGCCGCCCTCGCCGCGTATCAGCTCACACGTGAAGACCTTCCTGGCATCGAGGACGCCTGGGCGCGAGAGTTCGGGGACCTCGATAAGCCGATGCCGGAGACCGCTCGCGACGTGATCGTCCGGCTGCACCCCAAGTTCGCCTCGTGGACCGAACTGAACCTTGATGACTTCACGCCTCAGCCGGACGGTGGCCTGGCTGTCCGGGTCTTGGGTCAGCGTGCGGATGGCCTCGAGGACTATGAGTGGGTCAGCGTCGCGGGGGAGGATGTCGTCGCGTTCCTCATGGCGCGTGAGAGCTATGAGGAGCGAACCCGTCTCCTTCGGCTTCAGCATTGCGCTGAGGCGTACTCCACTGGCGCTCATCCAATCTGGTGGCTTCTGGCCAGCGGAAACGTTCCCCAGCGCCGCCGGGGCATGATCCACGAACGGGACGCAGCTGTGGCCCAGGCTGCGCGTCTCACTGAGCGCGCAGCTCGCATTGACGCTCTCCAGCACACCCTCGAGACCCGCACGCTCATCAGCGACGCTGCGGAGGGCCAGTTTCCATTTGCGGTGGGCTACGCGCGAGGGATAGCTCCACTGAGCTGTGACGAGAAGCATCGCGTGCACGAGCGTGCGGTTCGGGTCGACACCGTCAATGACATCGCTCGCGACCTCACGAAGTACATTCCGCTGCTCGCGCAGCTGCAGAATGCCCTGGACGCCGCACACGCGCTCCCTGACGGTGCGCTTCGAGAGTTCCTCATCGGGGAACGAGATCCCAAGACATACAGCGCGACTGAGGGTACGGGCCGGCGTAAGCGTCAGGTGAAGCACTCCTATGTGCCAGTGTCCGATCTCGTCAGGGAGCACCGAAACGCATCCGACGGCCACGCCCGCGCCAACGCACGGGCCGAGGAGATGCTGGAACGACTGGGTTGGCTTCGAACAGAGAATGATGCTGCGCTCACCGAAGCAGAGGAGCGGCAGCTTTCCGCGACGGCCGAGCTTGCATGGATCTGGGGCGCCGGGTGGCCGGGCGAGCACGAGCTGCCCGCTCCGCGACAGAACGCATCCGCAGAAGAAGCGTGGAACGACTGACCATGAGCGAGCATGGAGCACAGCCGACCGAACGGATCTACGTCGCCGGACCGATGACCGGCCTGCCGGAGCTCAACTACCCGGCGTTCCGAGCTGCGGCCCAGGAGCTGAGGGAGCGGGGGTACAGCGTCGAGGACCCGTCAACGAACGTGAATCCGACACCGGGCGACTACCACGGGTGGCTTCGGGCTGGTCTGCAGCAGCTGATCCGCTGTGATGCGGTCGCGCTTCTCCCGGGCTGGGAAGCGTCCGGCGGTGCGCGACTCGAAGTCAACGTCGCAGCCACTCTCGGACTGCGCGTAGCGCCCCTGTCGGAATGGCTCCGCACGACGGCAACTGCGGTCCGCGACGCAGCTGGGTCGTCGGTCACATCGGAGGCAGTGGTCGGCCGAGAACGGGAGCCGCGGGTGCTCACTGGATCGGAACAATCGTGATCGTCCCGCATTCGCTCATCCTGAACCCTGCCGCCGCTCGCCGTGAGGCACATGACGCTGTGGGGCATGTGCGCCAGCTGTTCGTGGGAATGCTCTGGGGCCTCGGACTGTCGGTGACAGCACTCATGGCGGGCCTCTGCATCAGGTCCATCCTGATCATCCTCGTGGCGAGCTCGGCTGTCCTGGCGGAGGCCATCGCTGCTGCGTGGGCATGGCGTCAGATACCTCGGAGGGCCCGCGAGTGGTACCCCGATCTCTTCGAAGATCGGACGCTCCTGGACCGGTACCCGGAGGCCGCGGCCGCTGATGAGGACGACTGCTGGACGGCAGCGTCCTTGGAACGGCGGCTCCGACTCGTCGGGGAGCGAAGGCGGCACCCTGAAGTGGCCGCATTTCTCCGTGCGGACGCGCCACTGGTGCGGGATCAGGCAGCGGAACCACGGGAGCGCTGATGGGAAGCCTGATGTTCTATCCGGAAGGCGCGTTGTCCTCGGGTGAACAGGAGTTGGCGGACTACGGCGCCGCTCTACTGCGCCAACTCGCGCGGGGCACAGGGTCTGGGGTCGACGCCGATCTCTCGGTGATACCGCTGAACGACGGCGCGATCGTCGTCGTGGAGCGCATCAAGGGCGGAGCTCAGCTCTACGTTGCGGCTGATCGAGCCGTGCTCTACGTCGGATCCGGGGTCAGCGAGCGGAGCGCGGACGCGATGTTCGCGAAAGGACGCAGGACGCCGCTGAGCAGCTTCGGCCCGGAAGCAGGAACTGGATAGCGTGCTGCTCCACATGAGTTGGCGGTGACCATTCATGACATTCAGCGCCCTCCTCGGCGGGCCGAGGTGTACCCGCTCGCGCGCCTTCAGACGAGGGCTCGGGTCGCTTTCCACTGCGGTGTCTAGACCGCGTTCGCTCCCTGCATGGTTCCTGCTACCCTCATCCTCGCCGTCCGGCAGATCTCCACCCATACCTGAACGGGGTATTACGGAATGACCGACATCACGATCTCAAGCGCCGAATATCGTTCCCTCTTCGAGAACTCTGCCGCCCATTTCGGCGAAATCACGGCCCGCTCCCTAGCTTCCTCAGGACACTTCATCCACCCCGGCGACAACATCGGTCGGCTTCTCTGTCAGGTCTGGACCGTGAGCCCCGAATCGGCTGGCCTCGCACTCGCCGCATACATGGTTGCGCTCAACCATGAGTGTGACCGCCTTGATGCACCCCGCCCAGGCCTTGCCAAGATCACCAGTGGCCTTCCACTGGCCATCAACGAAATCGAATTCCCCAACGTCGATGTCGCCAAGATGATCGCAACGGTCACTCAGGAGGTCCCGAGGTACTACAGCGAAGCCCTCTGAGCAGACGCAATGCGATTTCTTCAACGGTGCCCGAACGAGCAGCACAAACGGTTCCGGCACCACTGGACTTCCGCCAGTCAGGAGCGATGCGACGCCCTCTTTCGGGGCTCGATCCTCACCGTCAGCGACCGCACCGACTGGCCCGACGACATGTCGTGGTTGGAACGCAGCATGCAGGAGAGGGAAGAGCAAAAGGCGGCGGCCGCCCTTAGCAGCTACGTGCAGCAGTACCCGACCGACAGAAACGAGACCGTCCTCAACCGAAACGGTGAGCGTCAACTCCTCGGCCTACACGAGTGGCACAGTGTCGTCGGGCTGCTACTCACGAACGACGTCTACGGACTGAATCGGTGCCTGCGGACCGGCGCACCCCTACACGGCGAGCCGGGGCCGATGATGGACTGGAACGGCTATGTGTCCTATCAGCAGTTCGTCGACGATGCACGGAAGGTGTTCTCGACACTGGGTTCGAGTCTGGAATTAGACGAGCCGATCACCGCGTTTCGCGGGTTAGGGATGCCGCCCGCCACTGACCGGATATCGTCGGACATCTGGGGAATCCGGGAACACCTCGACTCAGGCGAGCCCTGGCACACGACCGTCGTCGAGGATCGCGGCTTCGCATTTGCCACTCCCTCCGAACCAACCGCGCATCACTACGACGGGGCTGACTTTCATAACGTTGACCCGGAATGGCTGATTATTTGCACGATGGAGATCAGGCGTGGCCTCTGTGTCCCCGACCAGATCTATCGCACGCCTCGCCTCAGGAGTCACTTGTATGCAGACCACTACCTGCGTGGTGCCGACGGGCAAGTGATCATTCCGCCGCTCGCTCGATGGCGAATCACTGAAGTCGTTCCGGATTTCGAGATCAAAACCGTCCGCATCCGGATGCATCAGGTGCTCTAAATCTCAGCGCGGGAAATCGTGGATATCGGTGGAATCGCCGCTATCGTGTTCCGCATGGCAAAGAAGATCATCCACCAGCTTGTTGACGACCTCGACAACACCGTCCTCGAGCCTGGAGAAGGAGAGACTGTGTTGTTCGCTGTCGATGGCCGGCAGTACGAGATCGACCTCACGGTCGAGAATGCGGCCATACTCCGCGGTGCTTTCGCGCCCTACATCCAGGCTGGCCGAAAGATCAGTGGTGGCACGAAGCTCACGCGCTCAACCGGCACCCGTCGTAACGACCTTGCCGCGGTGCGCGCATGGGCACGCGAGAACGGCTACACGGTCTCGGACCGAGGTCGTATCCCCGCCCACATCGAAGCTGAGTTCGACGCCCGGTAGGAAACGCTGGTCCACAGCTACCTCCATTCCCGACGGCGCGTGGACAGATCACCGCCCCGGGCCGGGGCCGGAATTCCTAGTGCCGCGTCAGGGTAGGGCACACATGAGCCGACGTCGACTGGAACGGTTGCGGCACCCGCGACGATGTCCGTCACTGCTGTTCTGGGCTTCGCTGAGCAGCCTCGGCTAGGGAGCGCGTGTCGGTGCAATGGGCCGCCGCGCATGTGGCTGGCGTGACCACTCACGAGGAAGCTGATGCGTATCTGGCCGAGCGGACGGGCTCCTTCGAGCATCGAGCTGTTCGCTACCGTGCTGCCCTCGAGGCGCTGCGCTCGATCGGTCTGGATGATTCGCACACGCTGTACGACCTCGGGGCAGGGATGACGGAACTGGATGTCGTCCTTCGCGTTGATGGAGCGTGGCGGGGACGGTACATTCCGGTCGACCTCGGTGTAGATGTACGGCATGATCTGGAGGACCGGCACCCGCCCCGACCGGCGGACCACGCCGTGGCACTCGAGATCCTGGAGCACCTATCCGACCCCTGGCGTTTGGTCTCCCGTCTGAAACGGGCGGTGAACACGATCGTTGTGTCGGTGCCGAATCCCCGAACCGTTGATGTTCTTGGCATCGATCGAACGCACCGGACGGTCATCACTGCAGAGCAACTGCAGCAGGCGGGGTTCGTCGTGCGGGAGGAGCTCTTCTACGGCGGCGTGTACTCCGATGGCGACCCCGACGCACTGTTCGCGGTCTGGTGCGCGGACCGCGCATGTGCCCGCCCATGACAACCTCAACGAGCACGACAATCCCGCACCCGCCCCATCGGCTGACGGCCATGGATCGATGCGACAGATGCAGAGCTCAGGCTTACATCGCCGCCACCGTCAACGGAACCGAGCTGCTGTACTGCGCTCACCACGGGCGT
The DNA here is from genome assembly GCF_050990725.1 of Microbacterium gorillae. Classification (GTDB taxonomy): domain Bacteria; phylum Actinomycetota; class Actinomycetes; order Actinomycetales; family Microbacteriaceae; genus Microbacterium; species Microbacterium gorillae_A. The sequence goes on along the minus strand of NZ_CP158844.1, from coordinate 2,498,542 downwards.
GAGTATGAGCAGGTCCTGCGAGCGGCATCGACGCGATGGCATGACGAGACCGACCGTCTCCTGTCCGGGCGCTGAGGGCTGTGGGCGGGCGTTCGCGGCGCACCGTGGCGGCCGCGCATGTGTGAAGTGAGTCCACCACTTCGAGGGAGCGTCCCATGACGAACACTGCGCCGATCGCATTTGTCGAGGTCCGGCTGAAGCTTCCGATCGATGTCTACCTGGCGGTGGAGAAGAGAGCGACGGCGAAGAACCTTGGCGCCGGCCGGCTGCTCTCGGCGTTCATCTGCAAGCGTGTGCGGCCTGATGCTGATCACGATCCGAACGTCACCGTAACGATCGTTCGCAAGGAGCCCACCGGGTACGACGCTCTCGCACCGACTGAGCAGACGGAGTTCCGGCGCCTGGCTTCCCTTGGTACCCCGGCGCGCGAACTGGCCGCCCGGTTCGCCACATCGGAGTCCACCGTTCTCTCGTGGCGGTCGAAGCTCGTCCAGTCAGGAACGATCACGGTGATCGCCCGCAAGCGACACCGCTCCAGCGGGTTCGACCAGCTGAGCAAAGACGATCAGGAACTGTTCTGTCGGCTTGCTGCCGAGGGTGCGACGGGAGATGCTCTGGCGGACCGGTTCGGAACCTCCCAGGCGTCCGCGCTGGCATGGCGCAGGAAGCTGGTGTCCGCAGGGGCGATCACGCGGCCTGCACGCAAGACGGCCGTCACTATCTCCTCGACGAAACGCTCGTACGTGAAGCTCAGCGTCGCTGAACAGGAAGAGCTCGTGCAGATGTTCGCTCGAGGAGCTTTCGCTGACGAGATCCGTGAACGCTTCGGCCTGTCCACCAGCTCCGTCACGAACTGGCGGGCCCGGCTCACCGATCGAATCGACGCAGCGATCGACGCGGACCGCGTTTCGTCACGTGGTGCAGCGTGAGCGATCAGGCAACAATGCTGGCCCACACTCACGCGCGGAAACGCCGGAGTGCCGGCCGGGTGGCCATCGGCATGCTCGGCGGCTTACTGGTCGCGGGCGGCCTCAGCACGGGCACCGCCGTCCTCGTGTGGCCCGACCAAGTCGAGGAAGTCTACGGGGGTATCCAGCAGGACGTGGGGGAGTGGCGCGTCCAGAATTTGCAGGAGGTCCCGCTCGCGCATCTGGGTGCCACCGGTGGGCAGACTGAGCTGGACTACTGCGACGGCACGTTCACGGAGATGCGATCGTACCGGCGGCACGACATGCCGCCCATCTGGGCAGCCCACAACAACTGCGGCGGGGACGTCATCCTGCCCGTCGAGCTGGGTGATGTGATCGACCTGGAGCAAGGCGGAATCGTCAACCGATACAACGTCGTGGACATTCGAGAGACGCCGAAGGTGTGGGTCACCACCGAAGCGCTCATCGGGCTGCAGGGCGACGTTGTGCTGCAGTCCTGCTACTACGGCGGCACTGACGTTCCCATGAAGTTCATCGGGCTGGATCCCGTAGTCGACGGGTAGGTCAATGGCCGGGGTCGGTCACGCGAGGGTGTGTACCAGCCAGCTAACCGCGGCGCTGATGGCGTACACGCGATGTTGTGCGTCCTGTTCGTTGCTGAGCCCGGGGTGGGACCCCTGCGGATGGCTCATGGACCAGAGCCCGCGGAGGTACTCGGTCTGTCCGGGGACGAGCGCGCCGGCTGTCTGTAGGGCGTTGATTGCCGCGCCACCTCCTGTCGCAACGGCGCCTGTTCGTCGTGTCAGAAGCTCCTTCACGACTGATTCGAACGTCGTTCGGAGCTGGCTGTTCGAGGCCGCCCAGTCCTGACGGTGGAACGCGGCAAGCGCCTGATCGTAGTGACCGGCGGCCACGGCGAAACCCTCGTTGACGAGTTGCTGGGACAGGTCAGACGAAAGCGTCGCGACAGGGAGCTCGCTGTATCCGAGTGGGGTGATGGTCCACCGCGTCTCCGTCGTCGGCGCCGCCCACATGGACGCAGCCGGGACCTCAGTGGTGCGTGGCGTGCAAGTGAAGCCGTCCGCGCGCAGCGAGACCAGCAGCTCCCGAACCCATTCGGGAGCGCCGTCGTTCTCCTCGCGATCTCTCAGCGCTGTCTGCGCGAGCGAGAGCAAGTCGTCCTCCTGTCCAGCCTTCATCGCCGCTTCCAGCGCCGTGGTGACTCGCTTCACCACGGGCATCCTCGAGAAAGGCCGGTCATCTGGACCTGGGTCGCCCGCGCTGAGGTTGTGCTTCATCAGCGTGCTGGCGAGGTTGCCTTGGGACGAAGTGCTGGCGACGTAGTCGATGAGCAGTCCGACCGTTCTCTGCGAAATGGGCATAGTTGCCAGGCTACCGACGCGGAGTACGTGACCTGCCTTGTCAGGCGGGGTCGTGTGATGATGGTGGTGCACTTCACGGGTCAGGCGTCAGGTTTCTCTGCCGCTGACCTCCCGGAGCTGGAGCGGAACCTTGAGTGCGGAACGGAACCAGAGAAGACGCGGAACCCTTGGAAAATCGTGGCTCCGGGATGGTTGACACCTGTTGGTGGCACCGCTGCACCCCGTGAAACCTGCCCCTGATCGATTCTGGTGAGACCTTCGAGGACAGCATTCCTTGGCTGATGTGCTGAGGGTGAGTTCGCTTGAAAAGAGGAGAGATTGAGGGGCATTCGGCGTGTCTGGATGCTGCGAGTTTCCCGTGTTTCGGGGTGGGGTCGGCCCGAGTGGCCCGACGGGTGGCCCGACAGTTTTCCCGCGTGATTCCGCGGGTGGCCCGGGTTGGCCCGACACCAGTCGGGCCGGGTTTTGACCTACTCCTGACTGGGATCGGAGGGGTTCACCCCTGTAGTAGTAGTGAGTAGAAGAGGATCTCCTCTAGAGATAGAGAGATATATGTCGGTGTGGGGACGCTGATATATGTCTCCGTCTCATGTATGTATGTGCTCTGGAAGTGTCGGGCCGTCGGGCCACCCCCTGTTTTGGACCCTCGATCCCAGTCGGGAGTAAGGCAAAACCCGGCCCGGAGAGTGCCGGGCCGGGGACTGGTTTTGTCGGGCCGGCCCAACTGACTCCGCCCATGACCTGAGCATCGCCAGCGCGAAGCCGCCCTCATGGTGTGTATGGGCACCATCGACGAGCGCGGCAATCATCACCACGGCGCGGGAACACCTTCCGGAGGTCGATTCGCTGGACGAGTGAACTCGGCCCCCGCCGATCGCCTCGCGAGGGGTCGCCGCAGGGGCGAGGTGATGACCGCTGCCCGGGCCGCTGGCCGCATCGGGTCGTCGGTCCCGGAGGGTGCGCCCCAGCACATCGATGAGATTCGCGCCGTGCTCTGGTGGGCGATCAAGTTCACCGGTGGCACAGGCAAGCTCCGGTCGACTGACGAGATCCGCGCTGAGCTCGCCGCCGCGCAGTCTGTTCCGCGGCTGACTCCCAAAACCAAGGAGCGGGGGCGAGTCATGGACAACACACTTCGCTGGCTGCTCGGCGAGACAGATGACCTATACGGCCGATGACCGCGCATGTGGTTCAGGTGACGATCGATCTGGATACTCTGGCCGCGACTGCGGGCGCCGCAACACGCGGCCCGTGGCGGTGGGAGCAGTTCCGCTACGGTCCTCCGAATCTGGTTGGCCGTGCCGGTGAGGTCGGCATCTACGAGCACGACCGTGAGGTGATCGAAGCGAGCCATACCGGTGGATGCGGATGCCGTGCCGAATGCACGCTCACGCTTGAGATCTCTCCGGAGGACCGCGCGTACCTCGAGACGGCGTCACCTGACGTCGTCCTCGCCCTCATCGACAGGGTCACCACCGCGGAGGCCGCGCTGAAGGAAGCGGGCCAGCCATGACCTTCACTGAGCTCGCTACCGTGACTGGCCCGAACGGGGCGATCGCCACACTGCCCGTCCTGCATGTATCCCCACGCGGCACGTTCGCCGTTGTCGATCTGCGCGGAAGCGACCATCGGGGCACCGTGGATGTCTTTCACGTCGGCACGGGAAAGCGAGCGACGCCCGTTCGGCACTTCGAATCGATCCGCACCCGATCTGTCTGCGTGAGGCTCGCGGACTGGCTGGATTTGCTCGACCCCGTCGATCACCAGGGCGAGCTCAAGATCGGCCGACTTGAGTATCACCAGGCGTTCGACGCATGGGTGCGCGAAGCATGAGTGTCACCGCGCGTGTGCTGCCTCCAGGCCCGGTCTCACGGACAGGTCATCAGTGGCCGTGCCCTCGCTTCTACGTCCTGGCGATGGCGTCCGACCGGTGCAGTTGCGCGCGTGTGTGCACGGACACCCCTGCAGCCGCTCACATGGTGAGCATGAGCGATACGCCCCTCTTCGACGCGCTTCAGCGCCGCGCTCCGAACGATCTGCCGTTCGTAATCGACGCGGCCGATCCCATGACCACCGTCGTCGACCGGCTCGGCGGCCGCATGTTCTCGCTCAGCGCCGAGCCCGGCGAACTCGACCCGCTCATTGTGCGTCCCATCGGGTCGTCGTGAGCCCGACCTCAGACCCGAAGCACATCACGACGGATTCCGTCACCACACCCCAAGGAGGTGGCCTGAATGGCCACAAAGCCCCGTAATACGAAGCGACTTTTCGCAGCGGCTGCAGCCCCCGTCGCGCTGCTGGCTCTCGCGGCCATACCGATCTCCGCGGCCGCGGCGGCACCGCTCACTGCGAGCGTGGATGCGCAGCCGCGAGCGGCAGCGCCTGCGTATGGCGTGACCGCACCGAAGGGACTCACCGTCGAGGTCGGCAGCTGCTTCTCGTCGGTCCAGTGCGCCGGCATGCTCGGCGGATTGAGCTCGAAGCTCGATCCGATCGACGTGTCCACCTTGCCCGACTGGGACTCCGCGTACGACGGGGACTACGCCCCGTTCATCAGCTCGGGAGCGAACGGTGTGCTGATCGTCGTCCGCAACGACTCCGCTGCGACCATCACGCTCAAGGACATGCCGAACAACGCCACCTTGCTCAACCACAACACCGGCGAGACGCTGGCGTGGAACGGTGAAGGCGCGTGGAGCGACACGACGCTGAAGCCGGATGAATTCATCGTGCTGCGCCCGAACACGTTGAGCTTCGGCAACCTCGTGTTCGACGACCCCGCCGACTACGACGTCCCGACCGACTACACCTGGTCTCTGAAGACCGACAAGGGCGATGTCGAGGCCACCTGGAGTGGTACGCCGACGGGTTCGTGGAACACGACGATCGTCGACGCCGTGATCGATCCGGACAGCGCCGCATGCGAGGCGGGCGCGGCCACCGGCAACCTCACCTTCACAGTCAGCTACACGCCGTCCGAGCAGGCCATCAAGTGGGCCAACACGATTCGTGAGTTCATCGCGTCTCCGGAGTACGACGGTCAGGAACCCGTCATGTGGAGCATCGCTGCCGGCCTCGCCAGCAGCGTCCAGCTGGTGCCGGACTCCTCCGACTTTGAGCCGATTGCGGCCGGCTGGAAGACGGACGACGTGGCCGAGGAACTTTTCACGCACCTCACGAGCATCACCAAGTCGCACCCGACGTGGATGGACGCCAAGGACCCGAGCTACTTCCCGAAGAACAGCATCATGGTCGATCTGGTGGATCCCCAGAACGTCAAGGCGCCTTGGCCTGCCGACGGGGTTGCGCCCGAGCTGAAGCTGACGATCGCGGATCTGCCGGTGCGATGGACTAACCCGGCGGCGGATCGACCGGCAACGCTCAGTCTCGATGGCGAGTCGCTCGACGTCTTCTCGGGAGCGAGCTTCGTCTCCACGACCGGCGCCGTTATCGAGAATCCGTGTGCCGTGGTGACCCCGACGCCCACGCCCACGCCGACTCCCACCCCGACACCGACGCAGACTCCGACCCCGACTCCCACGCAGACGCCTGAGCCGACTCCGACTCCGACGCAGACGCCGGAGCCGACTCCCACGCAGACGCCAGAGCCGACTCCGACTCCGACCTCGACCCCCACGCAGACGCCAGAGCCGACTCCGAGTCCGACGCAGACGCCGGAGCCGACTCCCACGCAGACGCCGCAGCCGACTCCCACACAGACACTGGAGCCGACTGTGACGCCGGTGCCGACGAAGTCCGCTTCGAGTGTGCCGACGGTCCCCGTTGCGAGCACGAGCCCTGCGGCCACGCTGCCGACGACAGGCCAGGACAGCAGCGTCGGCCTGATGATCGGCGCCGCTGGCGCCGTGCTTCTGGTCGCTGGCGCAGCGCTTCGTCTGGCGCGCAACCGCAAGCACGCCAACCACTGAGGTAACGAGGGGCGGGTTCGCACGCGAATCCGCCCCTCAGCGTCAGTACATCGAATCCAACACAGCAACGGGAACGGCTTATCGCCTCAGATTCTCCGCTGTGCGACAACGACAGGGAGGTGGCCTGAATGGCCACGAGGACAACCAGATCACGAGGTCTGATTGCTGCCGCGATTGCGACTGTTGCCGTTGTGGCGACCGGGTCTTTCGCGTTGGCAGCAACCGCGTTCGCGGCAGGCACGGCCGCACAGCCGGCGTCGCGCGTCACGCACAGTGATGGCACGAACACGGGCTTCGGCGTGATCGAGTTCTGTCTGGAGGTGAACGAGGGGTACGAGCAGTACATGCAGACCTGGCACGCGCCGGTGGCGCTTGACTGTGACGATCCGTCCGCGGAGTGGTTCGACGGCGCAGATGTGGATCTGACGTCGCGGATCGTGCTCCCCTTTGAGCGAGAGTTCGGAGGATTGCTCCCCGAAGGCGCTGTCGATGAGCTGTGGCTCAAAGGACCGACGACCTCGGTTTCTATCGACTCGGTCCAGAGGTACACCACAACGTGGACCCCCCTGTTCCACCCGGTCTATCGAGCCACGATTGGCAACGAGGGCCCCGCGCCGACGACGGCTTATGAACTGGGTCACGGCGATGGCATCGAAATCTCAGGATCGGTGATGACGCCTGGGCAGTCTCGCTCGACAACATGGAAGGCCGATTGGGCGTCGGGTGCCCGACTGCAGCTCGACTACGACTACCAGCCTCCTGTGGGGGCGGTGAATGGTCTTGAGAGTTGGACCTGGGAGCTGGTCGATTTCACCACTCGGCAGGACGCTTGGATCTCGCTGTGCTGGTCCGCCGGCGGCGAGGGACAGGGCGAGTGCCTGACCCGCACGCCGATGAGTTCGAGCGCCTTTGCGGCTGACGGTGGTTATACGGACAACGTCTTGCCAGGCACGCCGATGACCGAGTGGATCCCCGTCGCCCCGACGCTGAACACGGACGTCGCGTGCGGCGAGGAGGCCACGGTCGTCCTACCCCCGAACCCTTGGTGGGGGCAGTACAACGTGTATCGCAGCGGTCAAACGCTGGACGTGTATGCCTCGATCCACAGCACGGATTACTACATCCCGGACGGGGTGCGCGCTAGTTGGTCGTTCGAAATCCCAGCCGTGGTCTCGTGCCCGGAGCCCACGCCGACTCCTACGCCCACTCCCACGCCGGAACCGACCCCCACGGCGACCGTCACCCCTGAGCCCACGCCGACTCCTACGCCCACTCCGGAACCTACGCCTGAACCGACTCCTACGCCCACGGTGACCCCGACTCCGGAACCGACGACTGAACCCACGCCAGAGCCAACGGTGGAGCCGACGCCGACACCTCAGCCCACGGTGACCCCAGAGCCGACGCCGGAGCCTACGGTCACGCCGACACCTGAGCCGTCGGTGACCCCGACGCCGGAGCCGACGCCTCAGCCCACGGCTGAGCCAACTTCCGAGCCGACGCCGGAGCCCACGCCCACCGACACGTCGACACCTGAGCCGACGCCCACGTCGACACCTGAGCCGACGCCCACGTCGACACCTGAGCCGACCCCGACTCCGGAGTCCTCGACGACCGTCATACCGACACCTCCGATGTCGTCGACGGCGGCGGTCGCACCAGGTAAGAGCGCAGACACAGGCACGCCGCGCGCGCTTCCGACTACAGGAAGCCCCGATATGTCGGCTGGGGGCATCATCGCAAGCATCCTCGGCGCGGTCGGCGTAGCGGTACTGATCGTCGCGAGACGTCGCACCTCGAACCGCTGAGACGCGGCGACGGTGGCGCCCCACCCACGGGCCGTCACCGTCGCCGTCTGCTGCTGACAGAGCTGAACGCCCATCGCGGGTGTCAGGCCGCGCATGTGGTCCTATGTGAGCACCGTCACCCGATCAACCGACATCACGGCCGAGACAACGCGATCCTGCGCATCCTGCAAGACGCTTCGCCCTATCGAAGAGTTCGAAGCAATCGATCCTGGCCACGGCACCATCGACCGGCGCCGTATCTGCACACCCTGCATCAACCGCGTGGATGAGCTCCTCGTCGCCGGTGAGCGAAACATCTCCGCCATCGCTCGCGAGACCGGGGTTTCAACCCCCACGATCCGGGGTCGGCGCGATGCGCTCGGTATCGGCAGGCCTGCATACCGCCGCCTCGACGACATCGATGCACTCACGGAGATGACTCTGGCCAACACCTCGATGGAGGAGATCGCCAGCCGCCTCAACGTCGAGGTCCACACGGTGCGCCGGTACCAGCAAGTCCTTGGGCTGCGGGAGAAGGTCACCGATCGTAGAGTGCCCGAAGAGGTGCTCATGCGGGCCGAGAGAATGCTCCGGGAGGAGCGAACCAGCTACCTCGAAACGGCCCGCACCCTCGGAGTCGACGTGGACACCCTCCGCCGCCATTTCCCGGGTCTCGGCTGGACGAGCGAGGATCGGTCAACGATGGCATCGGTACTGGGCCATCCAGACCTGAAGCGGCTGCATCTGGAGATCTTCGGGACCGCTAGCCCAGGATGATCTCGACCCAGTGACTGCCGCTGCTTCGTCGGAGCTCAGCGCAAGAGAAGGATCCTTGACGGCGATGCCGCACTTTGCCCGCTCGCGCGACCGCTGCGCCGCAGGGGTGGAGGGTATGAGCTTCGAACCGCAGTGGGGGTACTCGACCGGCATCAACGACCTCCTGAACCCGTCGGTGAGGTCATCTGTAGTTGGCCCGACCGTCGTCCACTTTGGCGACGTCACCGCGGCATGCGAGCAGTTCATTCGGCAGTCCGATCAGGTTGTCGGCGCCGTCGCATGGGTGCGATCTCCCAGACTGATCCGAGCGCTGGCTGATCGCCCCGTGGCGCTGATCGTCAACAAGGAGTTCGCGCTCCGGCAGCAACAGTCGAAGGAGCGACTTGCTCTGAGGCCGCTGCGCGGCGGGGTGCGACGGTACTCGCTGTCCAAGGCGCCCGTCCGCGTCATCGGCGACTGCTCCCGCGGAAGCTTCACGGGGCTGATGCATCACAAGTTCCTCATCCGACTGGAGAGAGGTCGCCCCGTCGCCGTGTGGACAGGGTCGCTCAACTTCACGACCGGTGCCGCCGGCAACCTGGAGAACGCGGTGGAGATCCACGACAAGGCCGTTGCCCGCGAGTTCTTCCACGAGTTCGAGCGGCTCTGGGATGTTGCCGAGCCCATCGATTTCAAGCGTGGGGCACCAGCCGGGATCCGCAGTGCTGCGCGGCCACGGAAACGTGAAGGGACTCTCACCGTGGTGAAGCAGCCGGAACGGAAGCAGCAACCCGTCAAGCGCAAGCACGTCGCCGCGCGCCGCACAGCAGCCTGATCTGCGCAGCGGAGCCGCGTCGCCGCCCTCATGTGGGCATGACCTCGACACTCATACCTTCCGGTGCGATCGGCGGCGGCGGCGAGGTGGTGCACCTGCTCATCGAAGGTGACAACAGCGTTGCCCTACCACTCGTGGCCGCAGATGTCGGCCGGGCCGACATCGTCTACCTTGACCCGCCATATGACACCGGGAAAACCGACTGGATGTACGGGGATGCTCGTGGGGACTGGGTTGACTTCATGCGTGCCCGGCTACTGCTCGTCAGCAGCATGCTCGCCGAAGGCGGCGTGGTTGCCGCGAGCATCGGCTACCAGCGCGTGCACCACCTCGCGTTGCTGATGGCTGAGGTGTTCCCTCAGCATCAGGTGCACACGATCACGGTCGAGGTGTCAGGTGGCAAGCCCGGCGGGGGAGTGAAACGGGTTGAGGAGTACCTTCTGCTGGCCCTGCCCGACGGGTTCACCCCTCACCCGATGCCATGGGTGCAGGCCGGATCTGAGGCGCGGCAGCCCTGGGAGGGCCTCACGTTGTCGACCGCGGCGAAGGGGCGGTGGCCGAACCAGGTGTACCCGATCATCGTTGATCGCTCGACAAGGCGAGTGGTCGATGTGGGTGCGTCGCTGCAGGACCTCCTGGATGCCGGCGAGGAATTCGATCCGTACACCTACCCTCTGACACAGGATGACGTTCGTGAGGAGGAGACTGTCGCACTGTGGCCGGTGACTCGTCACGGCAAGGAGTGCTCCTGGCGTCTTTCGCGGGCGGCGTTCGTTGCCGCCCTCGGGAGAGGGCACGTGAAGGTGGACCCGACGCACATGCCTGGCAACCCGAATCCGTTCAGCGTGAAGTATCTCCCCGCCGGCGCCGCGAAGCGGATCGACGCCGGCGAAATCGAAGTGCTCGGCTTCGACGCGAATGGTGCACTCATCCTGCGTTCGGCTGTGCCAGTTTCGGCGGAGATCCCGACGATCTGGAGCCGGAAGGAACATCACACCGCGAAGGGGACTGCTCGGCTCACGGCCCTCATCGGTCGTCACCACTTCCCGTATCCGAAACCTGTCCCGCTCATTCGGGACATCCTCACCGCGCTTGCCGGCGACCGGCCGCGTGCTGTGATCCTCGATCCGTTCGCAGGATCCGGCACGACACTGGAAGCCGTTGCGGAGCTGAACGCCACCGACGGCGGCGAGCGCCGTGCGATCCTCATCACGAACGATGAAGGTGGAGTGCATGAGCTCGTGACCCTGCCTCGGGTGCGCGCGGTGGCCGCGGAGCACGCGCTGAGCGTGGAGCTGCTGACAGCGCGGTAACCGCGCATGTGTTCGCTGAGCCTGGCGTGACAGTATGTGTCACGCTATGCTCAGCGAAGGAGGTGTTGGGTATGAGCAACGACATCGAGGCACTTCGGGTAATCGCGCGCGCCCCGATGAGAACGGTACGCGCGCGGGACCTCGACCACCTTCTCACGCACCCTCGGCGGACTCTCGGCCGCCTGGTTGACAACGGTGCGCTCACGCGCATCGCGAAGGGGGTCTACACCGCACCGCCCGATGGCTACGACGGACGAACCTGGAAGCCCACGCTGGAAGCAGCCGGCCTCGCCGTCGGCACCGCGCGATTCGGCAACCGCAACGCGATCCTCATGGGTATCGGTGCTGCACGCCAGTGGGCCGCGATCCCGCGCGCGATCGGCGTCACCACTATCGCCGTTCCCGAGGCAGGTCGTGGGCCCGTGGAGCTCGACCATGGGGGGAGTGCTCATTTCATCCCGCGAAACCTCGACAGGATCGATGCAGTCCTCGAGCGAACCGAGCTCGGTCCAGCGCTCGTGACCACGCGGGCACAGACGCTGTTCGACCTGGCCATGAAGCCAGAGCAGGGCGGCATGCCGGACGAGGCTGCAGCCGCGATCAAGAACCTGCTCGCGACCATCACAGCCAAGGACCTGAGGAAGATCATGAGCAGGCACACACGAGCCAACGCCACGCTCCGGGCAGCCTTGGACACTCTGGAACGTGAGGGCCGGCATGGCTGAGAGAGCTCGACAGTATCGCCGCGATCGCGCCGGGCAGTTCGCACGCACCCCCAACAGCCCACCAGAAGACGTGCTCCGCCGGCCGGTCCGCGGCGTACTCGAACCGACGGAGCAAGCTGCCGTCCAGGAGGTCTTCGGCGTCGGCCCCGAGCAGGTTCTCCGCGATCACGCCATCTCTCACACACTCGCGGCGATCGCCACGGTCGGCGCAGACGATGTCGTGTTCTTCGGCGGCACCGCGCTATCGCGCACTCAACTCCCCGATCTGAGGCTCTCCGAAGACATCGACCTGATCGCCCGCGGCAACCGGCGATCCGTGGCCGAGCGCATCGAGTCCGCGATCGAAAGCGAACTTGGCCGGTCGCTCGGCACGGTCACGTTCGAGCCACCCCTCAGCGCGACCAAGGGGTCAGAACCGTCAGTGCTCGCCGTCGGCACCTCTCGGTTCCAGATCCAGCTCCTGCGTGGCGTTGATCAGCCGGCGTGGCCGACCGAAGTCATCGACATCGAGCAGCGTTACAGCGACGCCCCACCGGCGCGGGTCCGCGTGCTCACACCGGCAGCGCAGGTCGCAGCGAAACTTGCCGCCTGGCATGACCGAGCCGCGCCCCGGGACCTCTACGACCTCTGGGCACTCGCGTCATCGGGCGCGATCAGCGGGGAGGCAGCGCGCGTGTTCGGGCGGCTCGGGCCACTTACCGAAGCGCGCAGCATCCAGTTCACCCGAATCCCCACGGACGCAGAGTGGGAAGCTGCCCTCGGGCATCAGTGCATCATCGAGGTGACACCGGCCGAAGCTGCACGCGTGATCCGGGACGCCATCAAGGACCTCTGACCTCTCCCTTCGACGGGCCGCGCATGTGCCGTGCATGAGACTGCTCGACACCTACAACGTCGCCACGGACGGCGCATGCCGCAGGAACCCCGGCCCGACCGGCTGGGCGTGGGTGGGAGAAGACGGCCAATGGGCAGCAGGGTCCGTGCTCGAAGGCACGAACAACGTCGGTGAACTCCTCGCCGTTCTTCACGCCATCGCTGACAACCAGGACGTGACCCGGCTCACGGTGGTCGCCGACTCCACCTATGCGATCGACATGTACACGAGATGGATGGACGCCCACTCTCGGCGAGGATGGACCACCGCCGCCGGCGAACCGACGAAGAACGTCGACATCCTGCGCGCGCTCATGAACGTCAGGCAAGCACGCCGCGCAGCCGACCTCGAGGACGTCACCTTTGTTCATGTGCGCGGGCACAGGGGGCACCGGCTGAACGGCTGGGCCGATGAGCGCGCCGGCCGAGCATCGCACCACGCTGCCGATGGTCGGGAGCTGATCTGGTCATCCCGTCAAGGGCGCCCCATCCTGGACGTCAGCGAGGACGCCCCGCGGATGGCGCAGGAGAAGGCCCGAACCTCGCGGCCACGGTAGCCGGCCGCCGCGCATGTGGTCCGCATGACCAACCCTTCCGCGCCTTCGTCAGCATCCAACCAGCAGATCGGCGTCCCCGGCAGGGAGTCGCTCAACGACGGGCACAGGCGAGTCACCGACCGGGGACTGCATCTTCCCACCGTCACGATGCGTCATGCAGAACGCACGATCACCTTGATCGGGGTAATGCACACCGGTCCACAGCAGGCATGGGCCGACGTTCAGCGGCTGCTGGACCGCCTGGAGGCCGGTGGCAGCGTCGTGCACTTCGAGGGACTGAATTCCGCAGCCTCAGCGCCATGGCACGCTCGTCGAAAGATGCGGCTCTTCGCGGCGATGTCACGGCGGATGAATCTGGTGTTTGACGCGATGGGATTCGTCAATCAGGCAGAAGCACTCAGCTACCCGCCCCGATGGAAGCACCATGACCTGGGAAGTACGACGGTGTTCGCGGCCTTCCGGTACCTGCACCTTCTGAGACTCCGGCTCCTCGTATCGCTGGTGACGTCGCGCCCTTTCCGCAAGATCATGACGACGGCATTTCTGACACAGCTTCTGACTGAGAGCAGCAATGACGAGCCAGAGACCGGCCTTGCAGCGTTGTTCAACCAGGCCGTCGTCCTCGACGCGCGAAACCTCCACGCAGTGAACGCTGCGCTCCAGGAAGACGGTGACGTTGTTCTGCTCTGGGGTGCCGCCCACCTGCCAGGAATGATCCAGTTGCTCGGCGAGGCAGGGTTCGAACAGACCACCATCGACTGGCGGCTCCATGTCTCGCGGGAGCACGCTCTGGAGCATGGAGTCGAGCCCGTCGGAGACAACGGTGTGGGGGATGCGGAGGCGAGTTGAGGCGGGGCCGCGCATGTGGCAGATATGACCGCATTCACGATGCCCCACTTCTGGTGGCAGAACGACCAGACGTGGACGACACGGGAGGGCGTCGTCATCCCCGTTGAGGACCTCACCCCGAGCCATCGCGACCGCATCCTCAGGATGATCACGTCACGGAGCACGTGCCGTGTCCGCGACGACATGAGCGGACGCTCGTTCCATTTCCTTCCGGAACCCGACGACACCGGCGCGGACGAGGTCTACCACTTCACTGACGACGAGATCTTCGACAGGATGCCGATCGTTCGACGTCTCCGAGAACTACAGGCGGCTGATGCTGCCGACGCGGCACAACGCGAAGCGTGCAGGACCAGGGCGGCCGCGAAGGTTCGAAAGGCAGCCAGCCACACGAAGAGGTCGGCTGTGCGAGACGGGCAGATTGCCGACATCGAGAGCATGGTGCGGGTCGCGGCCGAGTCTGCCGATCGTTCCGCACTCGAAGCAATCCAGCAGACTCTGGTCCAGATCCTGAGCGAAGCACCCGGCGTCTCCTTCCGTGGACGGGCGGCTGTCATGAAGCGTTCCGGTGCGGCCGCAGGATCCGCCGGGCAGGTCTCTCCCTCCCGATGACCACCGGTGCCGCGCCACTTCGCCGCGACCTTCGGGCAGCGCGGCACCGAGTCCGGCGGCGACGGCGCTGGCGGACAGTGCGTGAGCTCATCGCCCTCGCCGCCGTCTGTCTGCTCGTGGTCTCTGCTCTGCAGGCGTTCGTTGTGCGTGGCTTCTGGGTGCCGTCCGCGTCCATGGAACCGACCCTGAACATCGACGATCGCATCGTGGTCGACCAGCTCACACCCCACTTCACCGACTACCAGCGAGGCGACATCGTCGTGTTCCGCGACCCCGGTGGCTGGCTCGGCGCCGCGGGCCGAGAGGACTTCCTCGTCAAACGCATCATCGCCGTCGCCGGAGACACCATCACCGGGAGCGCTGACGGCACCGTAGCCATCAACGGCGCGATACTCGTCGAGCCCTGGGCCCACCACAGCACTCAGGACCCATTCAACGTGACGGTTCCCGCCGGTGAGGTGTGGGTGATGGGCGACAACCGCGGCAACTCCGCCGACAGCCGTGTGCATGGCACCGTCCCTTCACCGGACATCGTCGGGCGAGTCGTCTGGGTGTACTGGCCGCTCACACACTGGGGTGCTCCAGCTGGTCCCTGACCGTACGAGTTGAGCAAATTCGTGTCACAGCCCACGGGATGACCGCGCATGTGGAGACTTATGACCGTGAACCTCTCGTACGACAGCCCCACCTTGATCGAGGACTACCAGGCAGCTGTTGCTGCTGCCCAGGCGGCGGCCGCAGCGTACTACGCCGGTGATGAGCCGTTGATGACGGACGCCGAGTACGACGCGCTGCTGGAAGAGATCGCCTCGGCAGAGATGGTGTCTATCCCGCCGGGCGACATCATCGAGCACGAGTTGTTCACAGCCGTCGCCGCCGGCACCCTGGCAGCCGGTGACGTTCCGCACCCGACCCCGATGCTCAGCCTCGACAAGGTCACCGATGAGGCGGGCATCATTGCCTTCCTCGCCCGCGTCGCAGGCACCGGATGGTCCGCCAGAGTCAGCGTTCAGCCGAAGCTGGACGGCATGGCAATCCGAGCGCGCTACGAAGACGCGAAGCTCGTTCAGGTCGTCACCCGCGGCGACGGACGAACCGGTGAGGATGTCACGAGCCGAGTCCTCCGTGACAACGTGACCATCTCTGGACTCCCGCGTACGATCGGCACGTCGGCACCCGTCGCCTTCGAGGTGCGTGGTGAACTGCTGATGAGCCGATCCGACTTCGAGCTGAGCAACGCGAACCGGATCGCTGCAGGCAAGCCCGCGTTCGCCAACCCCCGCAACGCAACCGCCGGTTCCGTCCGCGCCGAAACGCTTGACTACGACGTTCAGATGACGTTCGTCGCCTACGACCACACAATCGGTGCAGAGAACGCGATGGAGGAGACCGGCGGTCTTGCCGGATTCGTCTTCGCAGACGAGCTGCCCGGCGCGGGCATCTTCATCGCCGACGGTGTCCTCCCCGGGGACGGCGTCGAAGGAGTGCTGGCCGCCGTAGAAGCCTTCGGTGCGCAGCGCGCCGACTACGCTTTCCCGACCGACGGCATCGTGATCAAGGCCGCGGCCAGCGGCGTCCGCGAGCTGCTGGGCGAAGGCTCACGCGCTCCGAAGTGGGCGATCGCCTACAAGTACGAGGCCCAGACCGGTGAGACGGTGATCCGCGACATCATCATCGAGGTGGGCCGCACCGGCAACCTGTCCTTCACCGCGGTGTTCGACCCGGTACTCGTCGACGGATCGACGATCAGCCGCGCGTCGCTGCACAACGTAGACCTCATCGCCAGCAAAGACATTCGTATCGGGTCGAAGGCGATCGTCTACAAGGCGAACGACATCATCCCGCAGGTGCTGTCTGTCACGAACGACGACAGCACCGAGGCGTGGGTGCCGCCGACTGAGGACGCTGAGGGGTTCCCGTACGAGCAGCGCGGCAAGTTCTGGGTCAGCACGAACCCGGCCGACTCGACCAGCGCCCTTCTCACCTACGCGGCATCCCGTGACGTGCTCGACATCGATGGACTCGGTCGCTCCGTCGCCGACGCGCTCGTGGAACACCGCGACGTGGTCGACCTCGCCGATCTGTTCGAGGTCACCGAGGAGCAGCTGTCAACCCTCCCGATGGGCGAGACCTCAACTGGAGGTCTCCGCCGGTTCGGCGAAGCGAATGCCGCGAAGGTCCACGCCAACATCCAGGCCGCACGATCGCAAGCGCTGAACCGTGTCATCACTGCGCTCGGCATCCGCATGACAGGTCGCACGTTCGGTCGCCGGCTCGCCGCGCACTTCCGCTCGCTCAGCGCATTGAGCGCCGCCACCGAAGCTGGTCTGCTGCAGGTGGAGGGCGTCGGCCCTGAGCGCGCCGCCACGATCCTCCGCGGCCTCCAGCGTGAGAAGCCTGTCATCGAACGCCTCATCGCCCTGGGCATTGACCCACGTGTCGAGCAGGCAGCCGGAGAGTCCCCGCTTACCGGCCTGACTGTCGTGGTCACGGGCTCCACGAAGGGCACGAAGTTGGAGGCGTTCGGCCGCAACGAGATGAACGAGCTCATCGAACGCAACGGCGGACGAGCGTCCGGTTCGGTCTCGAAGTCGACCTCTTTGCTCGTCGCTGGCGAGGGTGCAGGGTCGAAGCTGGCCAAGGCCGAACAGCTGGGCGTCAAGGTCGTCTCACCGGACGACTTCGCCGGGATGGTGGGGCTCCGATGAGTCACACGATCAGGGCCGGAACATGAGTGGGGAGACCCCGGATGTCATCAGCCGACTTCGTGGGCTTGATGCCGCTTCACAGATCGACCTACTGAACAGACTGCCCTTCACTGCGTCCATGATCAGCGGCGCACCGCGGGCATTGTTCAGCGATGCGAAGAAGCTGCGGAGCCGGCTCAACGATGACCCGCAGTTCTCTCTTCCCGGGCAGACTCGCGATACCTCACGCCGCATTCTCGACACTGTCATCGCCCGACAAGACCAGTTGGCGGAGGACAAGTTCGACGCCCTGATGAGGAGTGTCGCGCTGTTCGCGCTGTTCGGCATCTTCGGGCTCTCGCTGGTCGTGCTCACCTGGGCGAACCCACGATGGGTCCTGGATCTCTCCGACGGCATCGTCACTGTAGGCGAGTACCTGTTCTCCGGATTCGCCGCCGAATAGGCAACCTGGGCAAGATCCCACGCTCGGTCGCATAGTCGGCTCTCGCCGCGCATGTGGTGCCTGTGGGCTGTGCGCGAACGATCGTTTCGTGCTCCGCGCCCATTCGATCAAGGGAGCCGCCGTGCGCAGTGTGATGAAGGTACTCACGTGGGGGATGCTGATCCCGTTTGCACTCGTCGCCGTCGGGGTGACGCCGCCCTGGCGGGGAGCAATCCTCGACATCACGGCGGCGCGTGAATGGTACCCGCCGCTCCGGGACGCTGAGAACCCCGATCTCCAGTTCGGAGAGGTGCTCGTATGGATCGGGGTCTGGTGGTTGGTCATATTCATGGTTGGCGTCGCGCTCATGGCCGCTGCGTCCGTCTTGCACGCCGGTCTTCAAGCGATCGACTCATGGGACGCGTTGCCGGCGCGCACAGCGGTGAAGCGGATCAACGAGGAACGGGATCAGCTCTCCGCCCAGTTGGCAACGCTCGGAGCCACAGACCCACGCGCACTCGACGTTCCCATGTCACCGACGTTCGCTGCACTGATGAGCGCAGCGAGCGTCGAGCGGGCTGAGACTCGAAAGGCCCGCTGGGCTCAGCAGTGCCGAATCGCTGCACTCTCGCTTCGGCAGTGGTGGTCGAGTTCTTCAGTGCGAGACGAAACGTCCATCACGATCAACATGCTCCACGCCAAGGCCCGGGAGCACGCCTATGAGGCGATCGAGAGCACGGGACTCACCCCGTGCATGGCCACGCTTCGGCACGTCGTAGACATCGGGCGCCACACCGATGCTGCCGCCGTGTATCTCAACTCCCGAGGCGCGCCTCACCTCATCACCAGCGACGTGGGCCGGCACGGCCGCAAGGTCATTGTGATCTTCGGGATTCCCGACGGCGAGGACGAGCTTGCAGCGGAGCTTTCTCTCGTCCTCATAGCCGCTGGTGCGGTGCGCCATCCCATCGGGGAGGAGCCTCGGCTGAAGGACATTCGGCGGGACCTGCGTCGACAGGCGGAGACACTGCTGCTGCGCGGATACGCACCGCGATTCGCAGGGGCCGGGACCTTCAGAGAGCAGACGAATCGAATGACGGACTGGGCTCTGCGAGAGGCGATCAGCGCGAACGCCGCTGAGCAGGTGTTCGGTGAGTGGCGATCAGCGAGCAGCAAGCAGGTTCGCGGCGAACAGCATGTGCGCGCATGAATGAGCCCGACGAAGCTACTCCTCAGGTGATCTCTGAGTGGGAACTGAAGCGCGGCCACGCCTTCGCCGAATCCCGGCACCTGCGGGAGGCGCGGAGATATCGCGTGGAGGTGTACGGGCTCCACGCTTCGGACAGTCGCGACCGCATCCTGACCTACAGGACCCTCCTGATGGCACGAATCAACGCGTGGATAGCACGATGCATCGGCGCGGACCGCATTGTCATCGTCGACACCACACCTGAGCTGCACCGACGCCCGCCGGCGTAGTTCACGGCGCAGCGGCCGGAGGCACCCTCTGCAGTATTACTCCTGAGACGGGTGGGTTCAGAAGACTTCAAGAAGGCGCCCCGTCGTCGGCGATCCTCGGCATCTGTGCCGCGCATGTGGAGGGCATGGACCTTTCCCCTGAACACGCACAGACGCTGGCCTCCGAGTTCGTCAGCGCCGCCTTCGCGTCAGACGCGGCCGAGCACGCCGATCCCGTCGATGCACTGAACGTCGTCTCGCCCGGCAACGGGGGCGCGTTACTGCAGTTGATCGCCAGCGCAATAGCGACCGGATATGCCGCGGGCCAGGCCGCCCAAGCTCCGTCCGACGATCGCCTCACCTTGCTCGTGCGAGCGCTCCGCGGGATCCACCAGAAGGAGATCTACGGAGACTGCGTCGAAGACGGTGACGTCTTCCCCTGCAAGACGGTCCGCGCGATGAACATCATCGCTGGCCCAGCCGCCGACGAATCGGACGGCACCGTCGCTACGCCTGGCCCGTGATGGCAGCGACGATCAGTCGGCTCGAGGCCGGCGTCAGCAGCGACTACATCGTCAACGATGGCATCATGTCGATCGCCCTGATCTACGTCCCAGCCGAGCATCGTCGTGGAGGCCTCGGCACACGAGAGCTGAAACGACTGATCTCGATCGCCGACGAACGCGGCTGGCAGATCGAACTCATGGCCGACGGAGTGTTCGGCGTGCCTGTCCAGAGCCTCGTGGCCTGGTACATGCGCCACGGCTTCATCGTCATGGGCAGCTATGGCAGCGGAGCCCGTGTCCGGATGATCCGCTACCGCGCGGCCTGAGGGACGCAGAAGTCTCGCGGTTCCCACCTGCCACACTTCAAATCGCCGCAGGGGTGGGGGTATGACCAACAGGAGGTGCACCATGCGACGATTCCATGCCCTTCGTCGTGGAGCCGCGACAGCCGTCGTCATCGCCCTGAGTGCGCTTACGCTGGCCGCATGCTCGGACACGCCGGAAGGCCAGACCGTCGCGGAAGCCTGCCAGATCGTCTCCACCGAAACCGCGACGCTGAGCGCCCAGGTGTCCAACGTGCTGACGGAGATGACCGCCGGAGACGTGAAGGCCGCCGACGAAGCGTACGCGAGCATCGTCACGGGCGTGCAGACCGTCGAATCCTTGATCGATGAGCCAAAGGTCAAGGCCGCGTTCGCCGAGATGTTCTCACCGATCAGCTCAATCTCAGACGCCCTCGCGCAGCTGAAAGCCGACGGGGCGCTCAGCGATGCGGCGGAAGTCGCTGACGCGTCTTCGAAGATGATCGCTGCGAGCAGCGACCTGAAAACGGCCGGCACAGCCCTCAACGCTCTGTGCGCGACGCGAAGGTGAGCTTCAGCGAGCCGATTCCACACGGTGCACAGAATGGGCGCGCGCCGCGCATGTGGGAGATGACGAGCCGTAGTCCTGAAGACATCTAAGGATGAGCCGGCCGCCGGAGAGGATGCATACGACCTGGCCGTAGAGGAGTGCTCGACAACAACGACAGGGAGCCGAGATGGGCGATGACCGCCCCCACCCAACCGAGGTGGTGAAGAGGTCAAGCGGGCTGGCTTGCCCGAGGAAGAGAGGGGTTCAAGTCCCCGACGTGGCTCGGTTCGAATCCGGCCATGGAGCGTAGGGTACGCGGCTTCCATCCGGTCCCGTAGCTCAGTTGGTAGAGCGCCTGTCCATGTGCAGGAGGCCGCAGGTTCAAGTCCTGCCGCGACCACGTTGCTGGTGACCGGTTCAAAGCCAGCCGGAGGCTCGAACCTCCGCTAAGCCGCCGCCCTGGCCTCGATGGGCTTTGGGGTGCTGCCCACCCAGACGGCATGGAGACGATGCAACCCACCAGAGCTGGAGGCGGGTGCCGGATCAGCCAAGCTTGTACTGTCGAGGGCGACAACGATCTCGGCGGAGATCGTGAGGGCAAGCGTGGCTCCAACAGCTACGCGGATCCCGCGGGCAGTGACGACGCCCACGGCGCGCGAGACACGGCCCAGCAGGGCTGCCAGTTCGCGAGAGGACGGCACGCCCACGCCACGGGCAGCGTGGGCGATGACCGTTGGTCCTTCGCCATGGCCTGAGGCCGGGCAGGATGTCACAGGCTTCCGCAGCTGCAGGAGGTATGCGCCCGCGCCGCTCGTGCCCACCAGTGCCGGGACTAACGAGAGCATGAGCCGGGAACTGACTTGGTCAGCCTCTTCGGCGACCTTCATGCACTGCTCGCACCCTGGGAGATGCGATTCGACCCGCCTCTGGTCTCGTTTCGAGACCGTCCGCCGGGCGTAGGCGCCGAGGCGCTCGACCACCCATCCACATTCAGACTGCTGGGGCACAGATGCCAGGTGAGCCTGGATCCAGGCGTCCCGCAGACCGTCGCGAGCTCGAAATGCCAGCTGCGCGACCGCTGCCGGCTGCATGCCCAGAAGCGGCGCCACCTCGGCCGGCTTGAGATCCTCAACCACGGTGTACCACAGCACTTCTTGCCACCGCGTCGGCAGGGATCGGAACGCACTCACGGTGAACGACTTGTCGACGGCGTCCTCCACGACCGTGTCGCTCCAATCCGGATCGACCACGGAGTCCAGCTCGTCGTCGGCGACTTCGCGCAGACCCTTCGACCAGCGGGCCGCGAGGTTGCGAACGGCAGCAAGCAGGTACGGCCGGAACGCCCATGTCGGCCCCGCTCCGCGGCCGATTGTCGCGAAGATCACCTCGAAGGCCTCTTGCGCGATGTCGTGTGCGTCGAGCTGGTTCGTCACGGACTTCGCTGCACGGTACGCGGCTTTGCCGTGCCGGAGCCACAGGGCACCGTATGCCTCAGCGTCGCCTTCGCGCGTGGCCGCAACCAGCTCCACGTCCGATAGTTCGTCATACGCGCGCATTCCAACCGCCCCCCTCGCCACTGCAGCCGCACGAACCGTTCGTGCATATGACATGAGTGAGCTCGCGTCGGAAGATGGCGGTATTCGACGAGAGGAGTGCCGAGCTTTCAGCACGCGATGCCGCTGAAAGGGAACGCGGCGGCCGGCGGGCGACGATTGCCTCGTGGGGCGGTCACCGCGGCCCTGCATCGGGTTCGGGAAGACTCGGATCCTGCTCGGTAGTGCTGCCACTCCCGGGTTCAGGACATGGTGGGCACGAGCTCTTGTCCGTCCCGGCCTGGAAACTCGGGGGCGACACCACATTGCAGCGCGAACCCAAGCTGCCGGGGAGTGAGGATGCTCTGAGGGTTACGATCGTGAGATGGATCAGGCACTCTTCGACGTCGTCTCAATCCTGACGGACTACCGGTCCGTGCGGGCATTCGACTGTCGAGCTGAGGTCAGGCTGGGTGACGGTCTCACGATCTATGGGCTGCATGCTGAGCCATCGATCGACTCGTACGAAGTTTCGAGCAGCGAGGGGCAGGTGGTGGCTTCTTACGTTGCGTCTCGTGGTCTGGTGTACGACGGGGGAGAAACCTTCCCGTACGATCCGCGTGGTGTTGTCTGGCGAGCACTACCGGCGAGGCTCGCGTTCCCGCTTGAACTTCCGATCTGGGGACGACCTGACGACAGCCACCGGCTGGATGCTGCAGAGATGCAGAACGACGGAAGGATCCTTGTGGCTCTCGCCCCCAACCGTGACCGCGAGGGGCGGGGGCGTCTGGTCGTTGACCCCGCGTTGAAGCTAGTGACGGAGTTCGACCTCCCGAACCTGGAAATCAGGTACCGGGACGTCGAACCGGGCCGTGGCCGCCTGCTTGTCTTTTAGAGAACCGGGGCTTCCTGGCCATTCGGGTACGAGCAGCGCTTCGTCTTCCCGTTGCAGTAGTAGCGGGGCGAGAAGATCGCGGGGTCCTGGATCTCGATGCTCACATTCTTCGTGAAGTCGGTGACGTTCACCTTGTCGACGCGTTCGGCATACGTCCCCTGCTGGATGTACGTGGTTCCACCGATCCACAGCGGGTAGCCAGTGACGCCAACGGATGACTGCCACTCACTCGAGATGAGGTCCAGTGGCGGAATGATGCCTTGCTGTCGCTGGAGCGTGAGCCGACCCCACACCTGTGCCTGGCCGACGCCGATGTCTCCCGAAGTGGTGCGGATGTAGTTCTCGTTCTTCGGCCAGCCTGTGAACAGCTTCCATTCGACGCCAACGCGGTGGGTCCATGACCCGTTCTGTGCGTGATTCCTTTGGCCGTAGGTCAGACACCAGTTCATGTTGACCTGGAGTCCACTGATGATCGTGCGGATCGGAGCTGCTGGGCACGTGATCGCGGCTGCCGCACGTGAAGTGGCTGATGCTTCCGTTCCTGTGAGCGCCGGCGATTCCTGCATGCCGGAAGGCAGGTCTTCGGTAGCCACCTCGACCGGTGCGTTACCCTCTGGTTCCACGTAGATAGTGCCAGGAGTGCAGGCGAAGGTGTATCCGGATGTGACGTCCACACCGGTCTCCTCAAGAGCCTCGGCTACGTACTGATCGCAGAGCGCCTCTGCGGAACCAACGTCCTCTGCAGCACTTGCGCCAGTCCCGGTGAGCGCGCCAGCGACGATAGCGATTGCTGAAGCGAGAGCAACAGTGATTGCTCGCGAGCGGTTTTTCATTCTGTCTCCTCTATGGATCGCGTTGACCCATTCATGGAGTCATGTCCACACGTGACGAGAAAGTTTCAAAACGCTCCGCCGGCGCCCGATGATCGGGGCCGAGCAGCCGATCAGCCGCTCGGCATCAACGCTCGTCCGCTCGCGCACACGTCGAGCCGGAGGGGATCGTCCGCCAGGTGCCGGTATCAGTCGACGAGAACGTAGAGCAGCAGGTGGTCCGCAGGCACAAGCTCCTGGAGAGCTCGGTACGCGCTTGCGAAGTCTGATCCCTCAGCGCTGATCGGTGTCGATGTGCCGAGTGGTTCGCGCGGCTCGGTGCGCGGTCGGATTGCGCCGGTCACGGTGGTCATTCTCTGACCGTATCGCGAACCGGCGGCCTGCTCATTGTCCGACACTGCAACTAATCTTCGATGCGTGCTCTATTTGGGCGTGTCCACAGTCGAAGAGATATTCTGATGGCCTTCGGGCGTGACCCACAAGGTCCCCGCAGTGTTGGAAGAGGTGATGAGTCATCGCACATGAGGTAGTGGTGCTCCAACAAGTAGACCCCGAGAACCTGAGCGAGATCATGGTGCCGCTCGCGCCAACGGCGGTCCCCGCGGGATACCCGTCACCGGCACAAGACTGGTACGACGGTCCGATCAACCTGACGAAGATCCTGATCGAGGACGACGCGGCAACGTATCTCGTCCGAGTCGTCGGGGAATCCATGATCGGCGCCGGGATCTGGCCCGGTGACGTCGCGATCGTCAGCCGCGCGAAGACCCCCACCGACACCGACGTCGTCGTCGCGATCATCAACGGCGAGCTCACCATCAAACGGCTCCTTCACCGCCCAGGAGCTAGCACCCATCACGACTGGGTGCTGCACCCTGAGAACCCCGACATGCCGGACATCGTCATCGATGAATGGTCAGAAGCGCTGATCTGGGGTGTCTCCACCGTCTCGTTCCGCTGGCACCGTCCACCCCCAGGATCGCTGGGGTGGTCAATGGCCATGCCACGACTGACGCAGGCAGGATGAGCATGATCGCCCACGTCGACGTGAACTCCGCCTACGTCAGCTTCGAGCGCGTCTTCCGCCCCGACCTGGAGGGCAAACCCGTCGTCGTACTGTCGAACAACGATGGCATGATCGTGTCCAGCTCACGAGAAGCGAAGGCCCTCGGACTGGACCTCGGCAGGCCCTGGTTTGAGCTGCGACCCCAAGCCGACCGGCTGAACCTCACTGCCCTCAGCTCCAACTATGAGCTCTACGGCGACATGTCCAGGCGCGTCATGGAAGTGCTCGCCCGATTCACCCCAGACCTCGAGATCTACAGCATCGACGAGGCATTCCTGCGGATCCCGAAACGGATCCAAGACGACCCGGATCAGATGACCGCACTCGGCCGCGAGATGAAGGACACCCTCCGCCGGTACGTCGGCGTACCCGTCTGCGTGGGGATCGCCCCCACTCGCACGCTCGCGAAGCTCGCGAACCGGACGGCCAAGAAGATCCCCGTCTTCGACGGGGTATGCGTCTGGCCCGCAACCCGGCAGGACTGGCGTGACTCACTCATGGCCCGGCTACCAGTCTCTGAAGTCTGGGGGATCGCGAGCCGGCTCGAACGACGTCTTGCAGCACTCGGCATCACATCGATCGCGGACCTGGCCGCAGCAGATCCGGTGTTCATCAGGAAGAACTTCAACGTCGTTGTCATGCGCACGGCGCTCGAGCTTCGCGGCGTCGCCTGCATCGAAGCTGAAGAGGATCGCACGGGACGGAAGGAACAGCTCATCGTCAGTCGATCCTTCTCGAAGAAGATCACGACCGTGACCGAGATGCGCCAGGCGCTGGCCGTGTACGCGCAACAAGCGGCGACTCGTCTGGTTAAGCACAACCAGGTGGCGAAACTGCTCACCGCGTTCGCCGGCACCGCAGCGTATGCGGGAGAAGGCGCGAAGCGGTCTTTCCCATCATCGACGGCCAGGCTTCCGTCGCCGACGGCTGATCCCGTTGAGCTCACCAAGGCTGCGTACTCGTTGCTGCCGCAACTAGAAGACGGCGTCCGCTACGCGCGCGCCGGAATCATGCTCACGGACCTGCGCCCGGCGGGCGTTCACTCGCCACTGGAGATGTTTCGGCACGCCCATGAGGAGGCCAATGTCGCAGAGCTCATCGACCGCGTGCAGAAGAGAGCCGGGCGCGATCTGCTTGGGCTTGGGTGGGCAGGCCTGCGACCGGGCCCGGACTGGTCGATGAAGCGCGAGATGTTGACGCCTCGCGCCACGACCCACTGGGATGAGCTGGTGCTCGTCAGCTAACCGACCGGAGCGATCAGCGATGCGTCGTTCGGTGCTGCCGTGCGCGAGTTGTTGACCTTCCGATCAACCTCGTAGCTCGTGATCCGACTGGCGACCCTGTTCGATTCCGCGGTGAGAAGAGCGATCATGTTGGCCTTGCCATCGTCGTCGAGCTTGTCGGGGGACAGGAACTCGTCCCAGACGTCGGTCTCCAGGAAGACGGGCATCCTGTCGTGGATTTCGCCGGAAGCGTCTCGTGCCGGCCGCGTAATGATCGCGGTTGAGAGCTGCCACTCGTCATCGACCTTGCGAGCGGTGTAGATCCCTGCCGCAGCGAGGAGCGCACCGTCCTCGGAATGGAGGAAGTGCGGCTGCTTGTCGCCGGCTGGGCCCGTCCACTCGTAGTACCCGCGCATCGGAACGAGCGCTCGTGAGGTGGCGAATGCACTCTTCCACAGTCCGTTGCTGGCGATCGTCTCGATCCTCGCGTTGAAGTTCGGGCGCTTCGAGTCCCTCATGAACGCGGGATGGAAGTCCCACACCGCCTGATCGAGTGTGCGCTGCACCTCACCCGTAGAGCGGTCTGCACGCTCTCGGACGATCGGCACCACGTTAGTCGGCGCGATCGAATAGCTCGGCCGCCACTCGCGGAAGTCGCCTCCGGCGGCGACGAACTCCTTGATCAGTGTGTCTGTCTCAGCATCGAGGGCGAATCGTCCGCACATGCCGATCAGTCTTGCACCACACGGGCCTGCGCGGCCCCCTCCTCGGCTGAGACGCACGTACTTGACGCGGTCAGCGGAACGCCGGCATCGAGAGCCGGAGATCGTCGGTTTGAGCCCCTGCAGTGCGACGGGCAGCGGCCGCGCGTGTGGTCATCATGGCGACGCTTGAACACCCCATGACTCGCAGCGGGTTCTGCCAGCACCCATCACCCGGTTCGCACGTCCACTGTCATGCGATGCAGCTCGCCTGCGACTGTCCCTGCCACGACGACATCGCCGCGCACGACGACGGGCACCGGATCGGGGATACCCCGCACTGGAACGCCGCCAGCGTACTTGACGACGAGCCAGGCGACGGGGGAGACGAGCCCTGAGCCCGGCGCCGCGCATGTGATGAGCATGGACATCTCTCGCGCAGTCGCCCTCGTCATCGCCGACGCATCAGAAGGGTGGGAACCGACGAGCGACGAAGAAGTGGTTGCTCACGTGCTGAACGTGCTCCGGCTCCCCGAGAGCACGCCCGTGCTCGGGAGTCATCCGATGGTCGACGACGGATCAGACGTCGCAATCGCGTATCGGATCGTGCTCGAAGCAGGAGGCCGAGAGTCGGCCGCCAGCATCGTGGCTCGCGCCGCTCACTGATCGCCGACGAAGCCCCGCACGATCGCGTTTCTGTCCGGTCCGGGTTGGTCTGCTGGCATGGCCGACAGGGTCTTGGCCCCTGGATTCGCGGGTTCGATTCCTGCACCCGGAGCATTGGTGAGGGGTGTCACCGCCCGGTGACACCCCTCACGGCAACCATAGTCGCCCCCGAGCCATCACCGGGAGGGGGACGCCCCTCAGCGCCACCCGCACCGCGTCTGCGCCGCGCGAGCCCAGCTCGACGCGCTCTGGAAGATCACTGAGGGAAAACCCCATTCGTCCGATGGGTTTCGCCGAGCCCAGCGGATCCACAGAAACCGCAACTTCAGCGGCGGATCCGCTGCAAAGCCGTGCCGACGGAACAGAGGATGCGGCGCAGCAGCTCGCGATAGGGCCTATGCGCCGCATCCGAGACATTGGTTTCCTGGGCTTGATCGCGCCACCAGGAAACCGAATCCGGCATGCGACTGCAGTCTCAGCCGCGAACGACGCCGAAACACGAGACGATCCTCGGTGACCGCTCAGTCTCATGCCAGCGTCGTCATACGTCGAGTGGTGTTGCCGCCGCGCATGTGGTGAAGAAGGCGCTCTGGGATCACTCGCCCATGTGGGACGCACCAGTGCACGCAACCAGTGAAGCGCAAGCGATGACCGCCCTCCCCACCACCCCGGGAGGGCGGTCATTGCTTGCGCGCCGTGGCATCACCCGACTCGGAGTCGCAGACGCTGGCCGGGACGGGTTCGGAACGCGCACCCATCGTGCCGCTCGGCCTCGCCGCTCCTCACCGGCGCCGCGATGGTTGCGCGCCTTCTACGCATCGCATCATGAGAGTGAAGTCGCGATACCGAGTGCTGAAGCGACGTTGAACCAGGTCCGTGGCCGCCGGTGTGCGCTGGCGGCCACGGACTTCTCTGACAGCAGCAATGGATCCCAGGTGGCCGGAGCCACCGGATCCCCGTGCAGCGGGCGCGTAGCGGGCCGCTACGTTGAACATTCCCGCCCGCGCATGGTCCGATAGATGAATGCCTGACACCAGCACGAGCTCCATCACGATCGCCGCCACAGATCGACGCGGACTAGGTGGGATGCTCGCCGACAGGCGTCGCGCGCTCGGCATGACGCAGCGAGAGCTCGAGTTCGCGTCAGGAGTGCCGCAGGGGAAGATCAGCCGAGTCGAACGCGGGCAATCGTATCCGGCGCTTCTCACGCTCACGCAGATCGCCGGTGCCCTCGGGCTTGAGCTCGTGCTCACGATCCAGGACGTTCCATCAACATGATGACGTCGGCCGCTGCTTGGCCGCGCATGTGTTCCATATGGACACAGCAACATCGAACGAAGTGATTGTTGAAGCAGCGAAGGTGATCGACCCCGACGCATGGCTTCCGAAGGACGAGTTCCGCAAGGAGTACGGCGGCTTCCCCGGCTGGAGCGCCGGCAGTCAGGGCCAGCGACAAGGCGCTGCGCTACACACGGCGCGCGCCGTCGCCGCGGTACTTGAGAACGCGAGCGACAACATCCCTCAGAGGTCCTCGGGAGCCGCAAGCACCCGAGTTGGTGCGTTGCTCGCCCCGACCGACAACGAACGCGAAATGCTGGCAGAGATCGCAGCGCGCGCAATCCGAGCAGGTCGGTACGGCGGACAGATGACCCCCGATCCGCAGCCCACCGAATGGCACAACCCAGTCGACCTTCGCGCAGGGCGAAGGATCGTCTCCTCGTTTCTCGCAGTCGGTCTCGGGTGGGCCGTGCAGCTCGAAAGTGAAACGGTTCCGCCTGCACCGGGACCCGTTTCACCTTCAGCGGGGGTTGAACCCACTGAGGACTATCCGGACGCAGAGGGCCTCGCGGCTCTGCGCGGCGCCAGTGACGGATCCGACCATGCTGAACCGGCATCGCTGGTCGGACAGCATGCAACGACACGCTGGGCCGAGATGGTGGAGATCATCGAGTCTGTCGCCATGCCCCAGGGATCGCTTCCTACGCGTGAGGCCGAGATGATCGCCGACGCGATCTGCGCTCGATCCGAGTGTCTTCACTGGACCCCCGCTGGCATGACCGGCGATGTCACGACCGATCGCCTGTACTGGGCACTCCGCGACGCAGGCGAGGGGCGCGCCACCGCCGAGGCCCTGTCCCGAAAGCTCGCGCGCTCACTCGCGATCCAAGCATCCGAAGAACGTGAGCCAGAGGCGTCGTCGGAAGACGCGCGCGTGCTCCTCGCTCTGAACGCGACCATCTTGCCGGAGTTGGCGGCACCTGATCTGAGTTCCTGGGACGACGAAGTGGTAGAACGCATGCGGGCTGCCCTGCGCGCTGCTGACGGTGGGGTGGCCAGGGCATGAGCAGCGAGG
The DNA here is from genome assembly GCF_050990725.1 of Microbacterium gorillae. GTDB lineage: Bacteria > Actinomycetota > Actinomycetes > Actinomycetales > Microbacteriaceae > Microbacterium > Microbacterium gorillae_A. Next base: position 2,468,784 of record NZ_CP158844.1, on the reverse strand, counting down.
GGGCGAGCGAGGTTCCTGCACCCGAGCGCGAGTCGTTGATCGAGGAGATCCTCAACGGCCGCTCGCCGTACCGTGTGGAATGCCCGTCCTGCGGCGCAGCGCCGGGTGCCGCGTGCTATCGGAACGGTGCCCAGCGTCTGCCGCACCGCCAGCGCATGACAGCTGCAGACCGGGAGCTCCGGCGTGAGGTTGCGGCGGTGCTCCGGAGCTCAAAACCGAGCGACGCTCCAACGAACCAGGCGACCGGCTTGGAAGCGCGCGATGACGCTGCAAGTCGCGTTGTACCAGTTGGCCAAGCGCCGCTGATCGATGAGGAAGGGTGGCCCGTACCCGCTGTGACTGATGTCGTCATGGCGCGCTGGTCCAACGACAACGAAACCATCCGCAGCGGGGGAGGCGACTGGGCATGGCGATCACTCGCCGAGACGGCGATCTCCGCCCTCGCACAAGCAGGCTTGCTGAACCGCGCCGAGCCCGACATTACCGGACGCTCATACCAAGGTGCGGCCGCCCCTGGCCCGGAGCCTGAGCAGGTGGTCCGGTACTTCGTCCCCGATGGTGATGCGCTGCACGAGATGCTCGATTCGCTGAACGAGGCAGGTCACATGCCCGAGATCGCGTTCCGCGACGCACGACAGGTGGCGGGCATCGCCTACCTGATCGATGAAGGCGACACCACCCGCGCCGCATTTCTCACGGACCCCGGTGAGGATCGAACGCGCTACGACGATTCAGCCGACGAGAGCCATTCCATCGGCATGTTCGAACGCCCCCTCAGCGAGCTCCGAGGGCCGATCGCGACGCTGGTCGCTGCCAAGAAGCCGCAGCCTGCACAGGTCTCTCGTCCAGATGTCGAGGTGTCGGGATGATGGCCCTGCTACTCATCGCCGGCTACGTCGTCGTAGCCCTGGTCGGTGCGTACGTCGGCTACGTGGCCGCAAACGACAGATGGGTCCGCTGGCAGGAAGCCGTGGACGCTGCACGAGCACGCCAGTCGGATGCATCGCGGCCAATGCCAGCCAACGGTGCCACCGGAGAGCGGGAATGAGGTCGCCGACATGGTGAGGTGCAACTGTGACGGACCTCCGCACACATACGACCCGACATGGTGCTCACGACTCGTCCCCGTGCGCTCCGTCCAGCCATCCACGCCGCCTGCCGCGCATGTGGAGCGCATGAGCCACAGCAATCCGGATGAGACCCGCGCCGCGCTGACGGGCACTAACGAGACGAGCCGTGCGTCCGTCGTGCTGAACGGCAGTGGGCGTGTAATGCGCGACGCCGCCGTGACATCGCTCGCTGCACTGGAAGCAGGCGAGTGGCTGGCTGACGGCTTTCCGCGGCGGCAGCGTAAAGCACGGCGGGTGCACTTCTTCCCGCAGGGTGAGCAGCTGTCCGTCTGCATGCGTGCGCACACTCGCCCACCACGGGCGCTGCGGTTCGACCCCGAGACGTTCACGACCGAAGTGGACCCGGTCATCGGCAGGCCCCAGCATCGGACCCCGTGCGCGCTGTGCGCCATCCTCGTCGCCGACGATTCTCAGGCGTTGATGCTTCCGGTAGTACCCGCCATCGAGGGTGAGATCCCGGTGGACACGTGGTTCGAGCGCGACAGCGCCTACCCCTTCAGGATCACCCGAGCCATGGGAACCCGAGACACCGTCGCTCGCTTCGCTGTGGCCGAGGGCGTCACCTCGGGCGCTCACCTCTATCGAGTGACGTCCCTCTTCACGGCAACCGCGCTGGCGATCGAGTTCGTCCGCGCCATTGGGGCAGAGAACGCACCAACCAGCGAGGAAGTGCCTGCGCCCTGCGCATGCTGCGGCCAGAACTCCAGCAGTGCAGCGGGCGACACATGCCAGGCCTGTCGCAACGCGGCGAAGTACGTGCACGCCTGGACCTACTACGAAGACAGTGGCATCAACCAGGAAGGGTTCGACGACTGGGCGCGCGACGTCGCGTGGAACTCGGGCAACGAGAACCATCCGTCCGACGAGCAGCGCGCTGCAATGGAGTATCTGGTGCGCCTTTTTGGAACCATCATCGACCACCCCTGGATCGGTGTTGCTGGGCATCCTGACGACCCCGAGTGCGCGCACCGAGCGGACGGTACCGACACCACCTACTGCGGCGAGCCCGAGCGCCATCACCTGTGGAGTACACGGTGAGCGACGGCGAGATCCGAGCTGCAGCCGTCCTTTGGCCGGGCGCCGGCCAAGACGGCGCGTGGCGCGGCGTCATCGACGAGACTCATGAGCGCATGAGCGCCCTCGGGCCAGTCACGACGGGAGAGCGGCGGTGGCGCTGCTTCCACAAGCACCAGACCGAAGCCGCCGCGACCAGGTGTGCGCAGCGTCAATTGCGGGCCAAGCCGATGGGAGGCGCGGAGTGAACGTGATACCCAAACTCGACTTGACCAACCGGACGCCGATGGAGCAGTGGATCCTGTCCACCATCCCGGTAATCGAGTCCCCGACCGCTACACGTGGAACCGCCATCTTCGTGGGCAAGGAAGCTTTCATGGATGCGCCGACTGTTCCCGCTGTCGTGATGAACGCGTTCGACGCCGCGGCGCTCAAGATCGCTGCTGCGGGCGGAGGGCGGATGTCTGACCCCTCAGTGCAGCTCGCAGCCTTGCACGAGGTTGTGACGCGCCGCGCTGACGAAGCCGCTGGCCGAGCATCGCGCCGCCTGGATCGCATGGTTGCAGCGATGAACGAACCCCGAGCGGAGCGCGTCGATATCTACTGCGCGGCCTGCTACGACTTCGACGCCTGCGGGCGCCGGTGCCGATTCCGGGCACCGGCGCAGCCGATTGGTGATGGTGTGTGATGCGTGCTCCGACCCCCTTGCCCGTAGTCACGCTCCCGGACGGTTCTTGCGCTTCCTGGTGGGGCTCGCTTGGCCACTTCGACTACCTGCACCGCTGCGTGCAGCCAGTCGGTCACGAGGGCTGGTGCCGGTGCGAGTGTGGCGCGAAGCCCAGGAAGCACGGTGCCTCTCGCCGGCGCAGCGACGGAAACGGGGAGAAGATGCCGTGCCCGAATCACTCGGTCTGTGGTCGTCACTCGGACCCTGACGGCACGGTGTACGGGACGGACTTCTGCCCGGTCCACAAGACCGCGGATCAGCCGATTGGTGGACGCGATGACTGAGCTGGTGGAGATGACTGCGGACGAGGCTGAGTTCATCGCTGAGTGCATCGCTACGGCGTTGCCGACAGACGAGGGAGCGGCCAAGTATTTCGAGATCGCTGACCGCATCAGGGCCGCTGAAGCCGCGGATCAGTCGATTGGAGGTGGTGAGTCATGAAGCTGCGATGCACGCTCTGCGGGTTCGAGCAGCCCGTGTACGAGGAAGACCCGGACGCCGCGGTGGATGACATGGTGCACCACACCGCGCGCGTCCACGGCGGTGATCCACGCCTCGTCCTGCCAAGCACCATCGAAGTGGTGCACGCGGATCAGTCGATTGGTGCTGGTGAGTGATGGCATTCGGGGGCATCGATGACTGGATCTGCGAGTGCGATGCGTGCGGCGAGGAATGCGTCGGGCGCACGCCTCAGCAGGCGGCGAAGTTCCTGCGCGAGCATCGCGAAATCTGCAACGTGCTCGCCAATCAGTCGATTGGTGGTCGTGAGTGATGAGCGGGATCAACGTCAAGCCGGTGACGGCGAAGGCCACGCTGTACTGCGACAAGTGCGGAAACCGATGGGAATCTCGCCTCTATGAACCCCAGCGGTGGGGCGACGAGGTGCCGATGATCCGCGAGGCGTTGGCCGTTGGCTGGCGTATCTACATGGCTGGTCGCGGTCAGCGGACGTACTGCCCGTCCTGCGCTCCGAGCAAGCCGATGCGCCTGGTGCACGGCACGGATCAGTCGATTGGAGGCGCGTCGTGATCGGGCTGCGCGCGGCGTTCTTCCTGGAGTTCTGCCACTGCTGCTGGGATGGATGCGACTGCGGCTGCGTGCTCGACTGTCGCATCCTGAGCCACCGCGAGGAAGCGGGCGTCACGGATCCGCCGATTGGAGGACGTGATGAGTTATCTGCGCATCGCCGGCCATGAGGATTCCAGCGTCTCCGCCGGAGGCACTGGCTACTGGGTGTGGGCTTGCGCGTGCGGGGCAACGAGCAGTTCATCCACTCGCATGACCGAACGCCAGGCGGCGGCTGCCCGAGATCGCCATCTGCGCGCCGCTCGAGCGCGCGCAGATCAGTCGACTGGCGGTGAGTGATGAGCGCAGACCGCACATACCGGCTATCTCGTAACGGCCTGCATGGTGTCCATGACGAAGCGACGGACTGGAACTTCGGCTACTACAACCCCGCGAAGCGCGTGGAGGGCAAGCGGATGTACTTCACCGAGTGCGGCGAGATGGGGTGCTTCTGGGAGAGCGGGATCCATTGTCTCGACATGGTGGCCCGCGATCTCGTCGCGCACTATCTCGAAGCACATGGAACCCCACAGCGCGACCGAGCGGACGCGATGCCTGACGCGGTTCGACGCGAGGCCGAGGCAGTCGCGCTGCGTGTCTACCCGGAGCGGCACCACGTCCACATGCGTCAGGCATATGCGGACGCCTACGAGCGCGGGCATCGAGTCGCCGCAGCCAGCAGAATGGCGGAGGTGACGAGCGATCAACTCGACATCACGATTGTGCCGCTCATCCAGAGCGACGGAGCCGACGCGGGCTACGCCGTCCGAATTGACGGACACGTCTTCTCAGCTGAAGAAGCGATGCACCAAGCGACGCGCATCAAGGCATATGTGAACGGTGAAGATCGTCGTCGAGCGCTTGAGCGTCCAGACCAGTCGACTGGCGGGCGCGAGTGATGGACATGAAGCACGCCGCTGAGGTGGTCATTCTCGTGGACCCCGCACAGGACTATGACGAATCGCTGACGATCCTGGGCGTCTACTCGACACTCGCTGCCGCGAAGGCCGCACTCCCGCGCTTCCGTCACATGCCGTACCCGCAGTGCGCGGCAGCGTATCTGTGGTATCCGGATCGCATCACCGAGGCGCAGCGGTGGCGGGGTGGCGAGCTGGTCGAGACTCACACGTTCCACCCGGACAGTGGGTGGACACTGAATCAACCAGCAGCGGTGTCGTGATGGACGCGAAGTTCATCGTGAACGCGCTCCGTTCGCATCACTCGGGCGCCGCGCTCGTGCATGAGGTCGTCATCGCTGACCACCTGTGGGATGAGCGCACCGCCGAATCTGCGCCTACCTGGCGCATTGACGTGCTCATGTTCAACGGCCTGCAGCGCACAGCAATCGAGGTGAAGGTCACGCTCGAGGACTGGAGACGTGACACGCACCAGAATCGCGCGCCGTGGGCCGCCGTCACGAATCGCTTCGTCTACGCAGTGCCTGCCGAGCTCTACGAGAAGGTCGCGAATCGGATCCCCGAGTATCGGCTCGACGTGGGAGGTTGCGGCATCTGGACCGTCGACGATGCTGGCCGGGTGAAAGTTGCCCGCAAGGCTGAGATCCGGTCGCACCCTGAGCCGCTCCCGCAGCATGTTGTCCAAGCACTCGCGTACCGGGCAGCGAAGAACACCACTGATTGGGGGAGCGAATGAGCGAGCAGTGGACGCGCACGAGCACTTCGCTGCCTGCCGAAGGGGTTGTCGTCGACACCATCGGTCCAGCAGGCGTCGCCCAGCCGCTGAAACGGATGGGCAGCCTATGGTTCTTCGCCGACGGATCCATGTACGTCTACTACACGCCCGCCTATTGGAGACAGAGGCAGCATGATTGATGAGATCAGCCCCATCCATGTCGCCAACACGGTCCTCGCTGAGGCATCTCGTGGCGGCCTTGTGCTCGGGCAAAAGCAGCTCTTCGCAGCCGTGGATGAGATCTACAAGGCGCGACCCGGACTCCTGCCGCCGGGGGAGAAGATCGTCACTGAAGCGCAGCGAGGCTCCGGCCCGGCATCACTGCACGCGAAGTTCCGGACGGTCGCGCCAGGGCCAATCCGCCTGATGATCCCAACCGCCGGCGGCCATGCCGAGTACGCGCCGTCACTTCGAGACGCTGCGCGTCTAGTTCGAAAATCGAGGTGGTTCTGGATCGAGCGTCGGCGATAATGGCGAAGGCCTCTGACGAGGCGCGCAACCCTTGCGTACCGCGTCAGAGGCTGTTCGATAGGCCCAATGCCCTTTTGAAGCAGTGTCAGCTAACCTGAGGAGTCGTGCACGCAAGTCGCCCAGAGGGCACTCGTGACGTGTTCGAGCGAGCCCGAGCGCAGACACCTGGTTAGCAGCGTCCTCTGCCCTTAGGTGTAGAGGTCCATCACATACGCCGACGCTTTCGATGTCGCCTTTATTACCCCGCTCGCAAGTTCCGATCCGTCGTCCGGAATGAGCCACGCGTCGAAGCGGTAGTGCTCCTGGCTAGACTGCACAAACCCACGGTGGTCAATGTCCCGGCCGCGCGCGGAGCAACGTACTCGAACTCGTCCCGCGCCGGGGGCGAAGTTCTCGGTGTGACCGTCTCCAAAAAACCCGACCCCATATAGTCCGCCGGACGGGCAAAGAACATCAAACCATGCGATGTCCTCCCAGTCCTCTAAATTGTCGAAATCCGGCTCAACCTTGTGGGACAAGACTTCAACCATCACCTTCCCCGTGTCTATGCCTGTGAAAACGACGCCGCCGTCGCCCTCATCCATGCGAGCAATCAGCCCTCCAACTGTGGGATAAATGGGCATTCCGGATCCGCCTTCTGGCTGGATGTTTATCATCGAGTACATCGCTCCGAGGGGCACCTCGCTCATGGTAGACCCACTACGCCAGCGCCGAAGTAGTCGCCGGGGATGATGCGGTTTTCCTTGTAGAACTTGCTGAGGGAGTTGCCATGATTCGTATTGTCGGTGGCAATGACTTGGCACCTACTCCACCCGGAAGGGCCGCTGCCAGCGACTTGCTTGTAGCCGCACCCGCTCAGTACCCGCATGGGCCCGCCACCTGTTGATGCGCCTTCTTTGGTGGACGCGTACGGATACTCGTCACAGCTGTAAAGCGGCTTCGCCTGGGGGGCATGGTCGCACGCCTTGTCGCGGTTGGCGGAGGCCTCGGTCGGCCATGCCCTTGTTAGCCAGTAATCAAGACCAGTCTCTTGGGCCCTGTCAATGTGGACTGCGACGGTGGGCCAGTTCTGCGTATCCCACGTCTGAGCAAGAATCACTGCATCATTCACGCATCCGTGGCCCATGCCCCAGACCACATTGTTATCGCAGCGCAACTGAGGTGAAGCGGCTGATCTGCCGGCTATCGTGGACGAAGCGGATGGCTTGATGTAGGCGCCCCAAACACTGCTCAAGGTGCCCTTCGTCCCCATGCCGAGACTCGATTTCACTTTCCCGGTTACCTTCAGCCATGAACTTCCGAGCGTTGAGTTTAGTTGTCCTTCTGTTCCCGCGCAGGTGTTCTTAGGCACGTAGCACATGAGCACGGCTTGCAAGCCATATGAACTGGTTCGACCCACTCCCGTAGAATGATACATACGAATGTAGAAGGTGCTGTCGTAGCCAGCGCTGAGTTTGGCGCCTTTCACAATGGTCACCTGCTGAACCGAGAAGGTGCCGAGGACCTCACCTGTTTTTGGAATCACGATCTTGCCCGTACTGTCATCCAGTACGCAGGCCCCGTAGCGACCCCTGTTTACGATGTACAGATTCTTGGTTACGCATTCTGCGGGCGGTGGTGCTACAGCCATAAAGCTTGTGATTGGTGGGGGCGGTGTGTATGTCGGCAGCGCCGTGGACAATGGCGTTCCCCAGCCCATGCTGCCCGGCGTGGGCGTTGCGGGAGCGGACGAGGCGGCCTGCGCACATTGCTTCAATCGAGCTAAATAGATGTCACCGATCACCATGGGACAGTTGCCTGCCTTTAGTAGAAGGGAGTCTGTAACTTCACTGGCCCAGGACCCAACCGGCCCACTTTGGAGTGATTGTGCCGAGATCCCCGCGCCCTGCAGCTCTGCCTTGACATCGGCAGGAAGCGTGCTGCCGTTCCCCGACCAGAGAAATGCGCGATCCATTACGGGCTCAAGTGGCTGGGACTTCTCCGGTGCCAACGGGTTGCGATAGCCCACCTGCCCGTCGCTGCCCACGAACTTTGTCGTGAGGTCGATATCGGGCGGGGGTGGAAAAGACTTGTCAGCTGGCTCGGCGTACGCAACCGCGTCCTCAGGTTGACCATATGAGGAAAGGTCGCTGCTGTTTACCAGGGACGAACTGCCAGAACCTGTGCTCGAGCTTGCTTCTGCGGCCTCGGACGCCCCTGGTGGACTGCTCGATTGTCCCTCGTCCGCCACCGCAGCCGACGGTGCGATTACAGCCAACGCGATGCCTAATGCGAGCGCGAGTCTTGTAGCTTTCTTCATTGAAACCCCCAGATCAAACGGCAACTCAGACATCCCCGTCTGTGTACCGGCTGTGAGGAAGGTAGCAGGGTGATCGCCATGAAGGAAAGCGAAAGTTGAGATTGAACCCATCTGTCGGCGAACTTGTTCTGTGCACCGTCTATCCTGTGGTGTGACGAGCTGGTGCGCGGGTCTTCGCGCCCAGAGCCTACCCCGCGCGTCAATGAGTCCACATGGTCAGACGCTGGCTAGCTTCCGCGTTGTCTCGTCGCGATGCGACAGTGAACCTGGGGCGTTGAGGCGGACAGGCGTCATCCCCGAAGGCGCCGCAGGACGGATTCCGGAGTGTTCGGGTTGCGTGCAACGGCAGTGCGGACGGCGTGGAGCTCGTCGCCAGCAAGGCGTTCGAGAATCGTGGCCGGCAGGGCCGGGTTCTTCGCGAACGCGTGCCTGACGAACGGGTCGGGATCGTCTGCGAGTGCGGTCGCGTCCGCTGCTCGCGGGTTCGAGGCGACAGCTCGGCGCACCCGCGAGGACGCATCCGAAGCCAACGCCGCAATCTCGTCAACCGTCAGGTTCGTGTTCTTCGCTGCGTGCTCGCGCACCCAATCATCAGCGTCCCGAACCGAACGCGCGATTATGTCGCGAGGCGCGGCCGGGTTCGACGCCACCATCGCGCGCGTCTGATTGCCCGTCGACGTGTCATCCGCGAGCCGGCGAAGAGTTTCGGGGCTTGTCGACGTGTTCGCGCCCACCTCGGCCATGCAGTAGCCGCTGGAGTTGGCGAGACGATCGAGCACTTCCGGGCTTGTGCGAGGGTTGGACGCCACACACTGACGGACATACGGATCACGGTCGCCTGCCATCTGATCCAGGAGCGCCGTGGGAGTGTTCGGGTTCTGCGCCGCCGCAGATCGCACGCCCGAATCGCCATCGCGTGCCAACCCAATCAGCGTGTGCGGGTCCGTTTTGACGCTTGACGCTGCAGCGTATCGGACCGATCGGTGGTTGCTCTCAGCGAGCATGTCCATCGTGGAAGAGCCGGTGTTCGGATGCTCCGCGACGGCTTGCAGGGTCCGCTCGTTGTCGCCTGACGTCTGTGCGATCAAGGTGAGAGCGTCCGCCGGCGATTTCGGGTTCTTCGCGACCGCGAGCTGCACGCCGCTGGCTCGGTGGTTGGCGAGCCGCTCGAGCGCCCTCGGATCCTCGGTCATCTTCGCCTCGGCGTAGTCGCGGCTGACCTTCAGATCGATCGTGGGGGAGTGGATGGCTTCGGAGTCATCACCGATCGGAACGTAGGCGACAATCGGGATCCCGTCCGTGTCGAGCACGATGATGCTTCCGTTGGCGTCTTGGCGCGCGCTCTTGTGCGCCCAGTCCAGGTGCACGCCACGGCCGTTGCCGTCCAACGTGGTCATGTCGTACGGTGTCTGCTTCGCAACAGTCCGGATGATCGGGGTGCCGTCGTCATCCTTGCGGTGCCCACCGAGGTAGACGACCTGAACTCGCTGCCCGACAGGCAGTTCCCGTCGAGCTTGCGCTGCGCTGATCATGCTCAGGCTCTCGCCTCCGATGACGAGCTCGCGTGCTTCCTTCTGGTTCTCGGGGGCGGCGAGAAGGCCGCTGGTCGGGGCGACGTTGACACGCCCGTCGAATCGTCCCGCGCCCGGGGCGCCGGCGCCCCGGTGAATATTGCCGCTTCTGTCGATGGTGGTCATGCCCACATGAGTGCGGCGGGGGCGGTCCCGTGCACGCCATCACATGGCGAATGTGTCCTGCGTCCACTCCCAGGCGGCAGACTGGTCCTCCCTCGATCCTGCTGCGACCGCTCGTCCCACCGCAGCGGTTCTGTGCACTTCACCTACAGCCCACATCGTGCGGTCGTCATCGTTCACGTGCTCGTGTGCTTGAGTGATCGGGATCCCCGCCCGCTGCGCCGCCCTGAGACGCTCTGGGCTTCCTCCCGCGCTCACCCACGCGGCCAGCCCCTCGATCGCGGCCTGTGGATCACCGTCGATGTTCACACGGCGGCCGTCACGGATCGGTGCCAGCCACGGTTGCAGATCCGTGATTCCCGCACCGTACAGCGCCTCCCACGCACGCGGGTCTTTCGCGCCGCGACGCACGTACTCGATCACCGCGGAGGCTGGTGCGCTGGTCCGTGCACGAACGGCAACGATGTCGCGAATCATGTTCCCTGTCGACAGCGGGTTCATGTCCGATCCCGTGCCGTACAGCCCGCCTGGCTTCGGCTCGCAGACGCTCCGCCAGACACGGAAGTCAGCAGCTGTCGTCACACCGCCCTTCGCGAGCTCAGCGATATCGACTGGGGTTAACGTGCTGGAAGCGCTACGCAAGCTCCTCGCGGCCTTCGCGGACACCCCATTACTCACGAGCGTCGCTGCGTCGGCTGGACTGATGCTCGGCCCGAACGCTCTCGCCAGCTCCGGGTCTACAGGAACGCCACTTCGCACGTAGTCGAGTGCGAGATCTCCGTTCAGGCCGGAGCTACGCGCGAAATCCGCCACCGACTCCGCATTTGGCAACGCAGATCGGCCCACCGCGCCTAGTTTCGCGGAACTCACCCCGACGTCCGCCCATCGTCTCGCGAGTGCTGGTTCCACACCACTGTCGATGAGTGCCAGAAGGTTCTGCGGATCGGGCCCAAGCCACTTCGAGAACTCCGCATCGCCTTGAACCGCTGACACCCATTCGGCGAGAGTGTCGTCTTCCACCCGGTGGAGGACGACAGCGACGGTCGCGTTGCGAATCCCGAGCTCTCTCAGTTCTGCGAGTCGACCCACCGTCAGGCCTTCCCTGAGCGCACGGCCGCGGCTCATTTTCTCCACCGCCTCCATCACATCCGCGATATCGGCCGGGGTCCGATAGCCCGCTGCCCACAAGTCTGAGGGGCTCAGATGCTCGCGTGCGTCCAGGGAAAACCGGATGATCACATCGGCGGCGAATGCAGGATCACATCCCGACTCCGTGGCTTCAATGATCTGATGCTCGGCGATACTCCTCGCTGTTTCCTCGCTGTAGTAGCCGTGGTTGCCGGACAGGTGCGCAGTCAACCGGCCGATCTGCATCTCGATCGATCCGTTTTCGACGAGCGTTCCCGTCGGGGCGACATTGACACGCCCGTCGAACCGTCCCGCTCCCGGGGCGCCGGCGCCCTTGTGGATGTTGCCGCTTCTGTCGATGGTGCTCATGCCTACATGAGTGCGGCAGCAGTGGCTGATGCGCCGCGCATGTGCGAGGCATGGCCCACTCCTCCCACATCACGTCCCAGCTCGCCGCCGTGAAGCTCGCTCACACACTGATGCTCGGCGGATCCGTCACCGCTGATCAGCAGTCCACGCTTCGCCAGTTCGCCGGCTGGGGTGCCCTCGCACGTGCCTTCGCGAAGGAGCCGAAGGGGCAGTGGCTGGAAGCCGCTGATCTTCTTGACGAGGTTGTGCCTGCGGACGCGCTGCTGCGCGCGGGGGAGCAGCTGGACACTTCGTTCTTCACGCCGACTCACATCACTGATGCTGTCTTCGACCTTCTGCGCTCGACCGGCTTCACGAGCGGGCGTGTCCTTGAGCCGGGGTGCGGGTCAGGGGCGTTCATGTCCGCAGCTCCCGCTGATCTCGACATCGACTGGACTGGGGTGGAGGTCGACCCCACGTCTGCGCGGATCGCCAGCATCCTGCACCCGTCCGCGGAGATCATCGTGGGGAAGCTGGAGAACACGGTTCTTCGTGACGAGCACTACGACGCCGCAGTCGGCAACGTCCCATTCTCGTCCGTCCGCGTGCGAGACAGCGAGGGTCGCAGTGGGGCGCTGCACAACTACTTCATCGAACGGGCTGTCGCCGCGGTCCGTCCGGGCGGGTACATCATCCTTGTCACCAGCCGGCACACGATCGACTCACAGCACGGGATCCTGGAATCGATCCGCGACATGCAGGGGGCAGCTTTCATCGGCGCCGTTCGCTTGCCGTCGGGTGCGTTCGCGGAGTCCGGAACGGACGCGGTGACCGACATCGTCGTGATCCGCCGGAACGACCCGACGTGCACGCGAACTGCATACGCCGGTCCCGCGGACTTCGAACAGGTCGACCTCGGGTGGGACTCGTACGGCTATCGGCCGCGCCGTGAGACGCGCGATCTTCGTGTCGTGATCGCCGAGCCCGACGTTCCAGGGCAGGAGATCTCCGAGCCGGCTATCGTCTCCCGCTACTGGGAGCTGAACCCTGCTCACGTGGCGGGGGTGATGCGTTCCACAACGTTCACACGAAGCCCGCTGGTCGTCCGCTCTGAGGACCCGGCAGGGGATGTGGCGAGGTCGATCGGCGCTCTCATTGAGTTGATGCCGCCGATGGCGGAACGGACGGACATCGCCGACCTGAGTGATGTCGTATTGGTAGACGCTGAGGGTCGCAAGGAAGGGTCCATCCACGCCCTGGACGGTCAGCTGTTCCGGGTGGAGCGCGGCGTTCTCGTCTCTCTCCGCGCAAACAAGGAGCTCACCGCGCTCGTCGAACTCCGCGACCTCGCCGTAGAGCTCCTGGATGCCGAATCCAACCCTCACACCCCGGACGAAGAGATCGCGCCTCTGCGGGACTCGGCGCGCGCCGCGTACACGGCCTACGTGTCGCGGTTCGGGAACCTGAACCGGGGGACTCTCGTCGAAGGGCGCACCGATGAGGAGACGGGGCTGCCGGCCCTGTCGTGGCGTCGCCCACCCATGGGTGGTTTCCGCCGCGACCCGGACGCGCCACTCGTGATGGCACTCGAGGTCTTCGATCAGGACACCGGCGAGGCTGGGCCCGCGCCGATCCTCCTGCACCGCGTCAACCGCGCCCCCAAGCCCATCGAGCGCGTGGACGAGCCCGCTGAAGCACTCGCCGTTAGCATGGGCACCACGGGCCGCGTGGACCTGTCCGTGATCACCCGCCTGCTCGGCCTTGCCTCCGACGGTGAGGCTCGCGCAGCCCTTGGCGACCTGGTCTTCCATGACGGGGAGCGGCTGGTCCCAGCCGCACAGTTCCTCTCCGGCAACATCCGACGCAAGATCGCTGAAGCTGAGCAGCGTGGCGATGACCGCGCTGCCGCTGCGCTGCGTTCGGTCACCCCGGCTGATCTGGGACCGCTGGAAATCAGGATGGGGCTCGGATCGCCGATCGTGAAGCCGGCGGACGTTGAGGCGTTCCTGCAGCAGGAGATGGGTGTGCGTTGGGCGTCCGTTCACCGTGCAGCGGAGGTCGGCGTCTGGGAGGTGGGAGATGCGCAGTCCGATCCCGCAGCGCAGCTGAAGTACGGCACCGCAGACGCAGCCCCGTGGTACCTCGTCGAATGTGCGCTGAACTCCCGCATGCCCGAGATCACTGACCGCGAGTGGAACAGCGATCGACAGGCCTGGGTGCAGATCCGCAACCCCCAGAAGTGCGCTGCGGCGAACGAGAAGCTGGAACTCATTCGCGATCGGTTCTCCACCTGGGTGTGGGAAGACGAGGAGCGCGCAACGCGGATCTGCCGCGAGTACAACGACAAGCTGAATTCTCACGTTCCCCGTGTCTACACCGGTGCCGGCTTCACCTTTCCTGGCATCGGCGTCGACTTCACGCTCTGGCCCCATCAGCGAGCAGCGGTTGAGCGGATCGTGAGCACTCCGCGAACGATGATCGCGCACCCTGTGGGTGCCGGCAAGACGAAGTCGATGATCGCGGCCGCGCGAACGCTGCGTCAGTTCGGTCTCGCGAACAAGCCGCTGATCGTCGTCCCGAATCATCTCCTGGACCAGATCGCCCGCGAGGCTCAGCAGACGTTCCCGACCGGGCGCTTCCTTGTGGCTTCGAAGGAGGACCTGGCACGGGACGCCCGCCGGCTGTTCGCAGCGCGATGCGCGACAGGGGACTGGGACGCCGTGATCATGACGCACAGTGCCTTCACGTCCATTCCCGTGCACCCGGACTCGGAGACCGGCTGGCTGAACGATGAGACGTTCGACCTGCGATGTGCGCTCCAGACCACTGAAGGCGGTCGGAAGGAGAAGGGTCCGAAAGCGATCTCCCGCGCCATTCGCGCCCTCGAAGCACGGATCTGGAAGCTGCGGGACAACGCGCTCACGGACCGCGATGCGATCTTCTTCGAACAGCTCGGCGTCGACTACATCATGGTCGACGAAGCCCATCTCTTCCGCCGGTTGGCGACGAACTCGACCAGCCGTGACAATGGGTTCGGCTCCGGAGCCTCGAAGCGTGCCACTGACCTTCTCGTGAAGATCGAGACGCTCGCCGCCCGCCGCCCCGCGGGCGCACCGATCGTTTCCTTGTTCACTGGCACGCCGTGGTCGAATACGTTGTCGGAGTCCTGGGTATGGCAGCGCTACCTTCAACCGGACGCGCTACACGAGCTGGATCTGATCGCTTTCGACGCCTGGGTGAGTGCATTCGTTCGCTACGAGACGAACATCGAGGTCGCGCCGGACGGCAGCGGATTCCGTCTGCAGCGACGCCCGGTCGGGATGATCAACGCGCCGGAGTTCAAGATGCTCTTCGCCCAAGTCGCCGACATTCTCGACCCCAAGAAGCTCGGGCTCGACCGGCCGGAGCACACTGTGGAGACGGTGGTCGTGGACCCGACACCTGGGCAGCGTTCATTCGTCCACGACCTTGCGAACCGCGCCGACGCGATCCGCAACAAGACCGCCCAGCGGCGATCCAATGTGACCGGCGGTCAGACGGATGACTCCATGCTCCTCGTCTGCACCGACGGGCGGAAAGTGGCACTGGATCCGCAGCTCGTGAACGTTTCGGAACGTTCGTCAAAGGTTCAGAAGCTCGCCGAGCTTGTCGGCGCTGCGTACCGCGAGAACGAGGGGCTATTGTTCGGATCTCACCCGACGCGCGGTGCGTTCCAGCTCGTGTTCCTCGACTTGGGAACCCCGAAGCCTTCGGACTCGTCGACCTATGGTCGTCTGCGACGCGCGATCGTCGACCAGGGGGTGCCTGCCGCACAGGTTCGCTTCGTGCACGACGCGAAGACGGACAAGGCGCGGGCTGCCTTGTTCGCGTCCTGCCGTGACGGTGAGGTGTCGGTGCTCATCGCGTCTACGTCGAAGGCCGGTATGGGGACGAACGTCCAGACCCGCCTTACGCATGTGTGGCATGCCGATGCGCCGTGGCTGCCGTCGGATGTCATTCAGCGCGATGGCCGCGCCATCCGCCCCGGCAACATGTCCGGACACGTGCGAATCACGCGGCTCGTCACCGAGGGGACGTTCGATGCCTACACCTGGCAGGCGCTGGAGCGGAAGTCGCGCTCGTTCGATGCGCTGTACGCCACCGGGGCGACAGCGCGCGAAATCGAGGACATCTCGGCTGCGTCCATCAGCTACGGCGAGGTCAAGGCGCTGGCGTCCGGTAACCCGCTGCTGCTGGAGCAGGCAACCGTCCGAGCCGAAGTCAAGAAGCTCCAGCTGATGCGCTCTGTCCACCTTCAGTCCATCCGCAAAGCGGAGCAGTCCGCCAAGCGGCTCGACGAACGCGCTGATTGGTTGCGTCGGGCTGCGAAAAGGGCGAAGGGAGCGCTGAGGGTCATCTCTGAGGCGGCGACCGATGACGAGCGCACGCACCTTGAACGGGCCGTTGAGGGGTGGATCACCGCCCAGTTGAACGGCGGCGGGTACGGGCTCGCGTACACAGCCACTCAGCGTGCGAGCTGGCGTGGGATTGCGCTTCGCCCGAAACACGAGAGCCGACGGCTCGTGCATGTGGACATCGACGTCGACTACAACACGATCGAGAGCATCCAGGTGCCGCCGAAGCTCATCCGGCGCGGATGGCGGCCAGTCGCGGACCTGATCGCTGCCACGACCGATCGGGTTCTGGATGCGCTTCCAGAACGCGTCACAGAGTGGACGGAGGCGGCCGAAGACTGCGCAACGCAGGCAGATGAGGCCCGATTCGCCGCGGCGACGTCCTACTTCCCCGATGAGGCAAAACTGCAGGACGCGCTCTCACGGCTTGCTCACGTGGAGGCAAAGATCGCCGAAGACGCGAACGAGCATGCTGTGGTGCTTGCATGAGTGGGCAAGGCACCTCCCCGGACAGGAATGCGGGCAGAGAGATGCGGGTGAAAACGAAGGAATTTCTCATCATGGATGGCGAGTTCCACGTAATCGAGGCCTCCGCCGAGACCAAGCGGCAGGTCAATCGGCTCAGTCGACGATCTGCGCATCGTCAACCGCGGCGCACGTGCATGAATGCGGAGCAGTACCGAGCGTGGTTGCTCGACCGGGTTGATGCGCTCGCTGCGTTCGACGTCACCGAGGCTGAACATGCCGAGACGTGCGTTGATCGTGCGACAGTGCTCTCCGCAAGTGTCGAGGATCTCTGGTCGGACTACACCAGCCAGGTGCCCCCGAGCGTCGACTCGGGACGCGTGCACATTCTGTAACGGTTGCCGCGCATGTGGTGTGTGAGGGCCCGTACGGTTCTCGTCTCCGAGCTCGTGTGGCCCGCGCCCCGCCGGCATCGAGGACAAGGTGCGCCGCATCACGTACGGAGCTGGGGAGAGCCCTCAGCACGACTCACACCACCTGATTCAGGTCGGCGCGCGGGACCGGCCAGGGAGAATCATGGTCAAGAACCACGCGCGCAAGAACGCAGCGAAGAAGGCCGGCGGGAAGCACACAGCAGCGCTGCGTGCAGTCGAGCGCGATCGGTCCGCCACCGATCTTGGCGTCCGTCCCTCTGATTGGTATGACTCGGTGGGAGTGACGATCATCGCGGGGCCCCGGGGATCCGGGAAGTCGCTTCTGGCTCGCCGGCTCGCTCCCGACGCTCTGTGGTCGCCAGAAGGTACCGCCGCGGCGCTGAGGCATGCAGCCGCGGAAGCCGCAAAGCTCGGGGTTCCCCTCGTCGTAGACGACGTCGCGTCGCCGAGCGCACTTGCGAAGCTCGTGTCCTGGTTCGGCGCCTCTGGGCCGGCTCTTATCGTGACCACGGAGGAGCGGCCGGGGGAGCTCGCCCATGTGGATGCCACGATCGTCCGCACCGTCCTCAACAGCGATGTCGTCGTCGTGCGGAAAGACCTGGCAGTCTGGCCAGTGCGGTTCGCCGCACCCACACCCGCCGAGCTGAACCTCCTTTACCACGTGCGGGTGTTCGGGCATTATGGGAGTGTTGTGTGCGGCGGGTGCAGTGAGCCATCCGGCGGAGGGGTTAGCTGGCGGCAGGCGCAAGTTCTCGACCACCAGGTACTGAGGGTCAGGGAACAGGTGCGTCTCGCGCACGACTCGAACGAGTCCCGCTGGTGGACCGTGCGTGTGAGCGATGAGCGCTTCAGCATCCTCACGCGGCAAGCTGATTTCCGTCCCAAGGGGCAGATGTTCTACACGATCATCGATACCGTACGTGGCGTTCGCGGGCCGTGCGATCTGATGTTCCCGCGCTGGGACATGAGCCGGGACGAGGACTGCGCAGAGCTGCTCCGCGCCCTCAACGCCCACGCGAGTCGAGGGTTGAGCGACGCGCCGCGGGCCGCGGACGAGATCACAACGCAGGTCGCGAACAACGTGCCGATCGAGATACTCGCGCGGCGCTGACATCGGCGCCGTCGTGCACGGCCCGATCGATGCAACGCTGCGCGAGCCGTGCATGTGCCGACCAAGGGCACCACATCTTGCATCGGAGCTCGCCATGCAAAAGGCAGACGTCTGCGGGAAAGGACGAGAGGAATTGTGTGATGCGTAAGCCTTCTCCGATCCCACTCGTAGCCGAGCCTCTCCGAGAGAACGATCCCTTGGCAATAGAGGCGGGCGTCGTAATCGTGTCGTTGAAAAAGCCGATCCCCGGCGGGGCGCAGTGTCACTATTGCCAGCGTCCTGCGTCCACGCGGGACCACATCGTCGCAAAGACACGTGGCGGTGTGAATAGTTGGTGGAACCTTGTCCCTTCCTGCGCGCGCTGCAACGGTGGTCGAAAGGGGTCAGGCAGCACGTGGTGCAGCTGTGCTTTCTGCATGCGGGCGATCTGGATGTATGACATGGGGTACCGACGCCGCTGATGGCGGCCGTTGCCAGTCAGCCTTGGCCGTCTGCCGCACTCATGTGGGTATGACGACGATTGACCGTAGCCACAACATCCATGACACGAAGGGCCGGTTCGCGGGAAAGATCAACTCCGCTCCCGCGACCGGCCTAGGCGCGACAGAGGCCGTGCCGAGCGGAAACTCCACGCGGGGGGATCTCCAGCTCACTCACGCGACGTTGTTCCGCGAGTCGGAGGAAGCTGCGCTCGACTTCATCCACACGACTGCCCCCGAAGGCGCCGTGAGTGCCACCTTCATCTGGTCTGACGAGGGCAGTTGGATCGAGCTCACCCACTTCGAGATGGAAGGCGGACGCCGAATCAGCGTCGAAGACGTCATCTGGGGAGACAACGAACACGACCTCGACGTCGAACTCTACGAGGACATGTCGAGCGCGGCGATGAACGTGGAGAGCCCCTTCGAACGTGGCCTCAGCACCGAGGACGACGGCGCGACCCTCCACCTGGATCTCACGCGGTCCCGCCCGCGCGGGACGACCATTGAGCAGCTCAATGCCATCAACGAGCGCACCCGCGAAGCTCAAGCAGCCGTAGAGCTCGCGGTCGTCCAGGAGCTCCGAGACCACATGCCAGGTGGTGCGACGCGTCTGCGTCTCGAATCGGATCGGGACCAGGGAACTCTCACACTGGTCGGGGCATTCGACGAGAACGGCACAGCCGTCGACATAACTGACCAGGTCAAGGAGCTCAACGACATCGCCGCCGCTATCGCGGCCACTCCGTCTCTCGCTGCGCAGAACGCAGGCCTGCATGCACCGGAGGGCTACCGAGAAGCGGACGGCGTCTACGATCTCGAGGCAAACGCGGCGATCGCGGCGACGGCCGACGATGACTACCAGCAGTGCTCGCGCTGCGGCGACGACGTGCACTCGCTGAGCTCGGACGGGCTGTGCGACGGATGCGTCGAAGAGTTGGAGACGACGACCGCTTGCCCGAACTGTGGGGAGCGTGTCGACAACGACGAGATGAACTACGTCGACACGAAGAACGAAATGTGCGACAGCTGCGTCCACAACGCGATCCGCTCCGGCTGGACACCACCCAACAGTTGACGGCACAGAAGGTCGGTGCGGGCGACGATGGGCGCTCGCACCGCCCTTCTTCGTGCGGTGGGCCGATCACGATCGAGGCCGGCTGCGGTAGCAACCGTCACTGCGTCGCCTCATCACGGTGCGAGCGCGCCTCGGTCAACGGGGGAGCCCACGACCGAAAATAGTCCACAAATGAGTCCACTTATCCCGCAATAGTCCTGTTTGTCACCCGTAGCAACACGTGCCATGCGGGTTCAATCCCAGTAGGATCAAGGCATCCAGGGGGTCCAGGAGGCTGGGCTCATAACCCAACGATTCGCGGGTTCAAGTCCCGCCCGCCCTACCGTATGCCCCTTCAGGGGTCTTTGCACATCAGGGCAGTTGTCCGAACGGGCGGGGTGTCGCCGACTCTCCGGTCACTCGCTCACACTTCGCGCCATTCGGTTGCACAGCCATCGGAGCCAGCGTGTCCGTCCGAACGGCCGCAGGCAGCGGGCCCAAGATTCCCCTCTTGCGATTCCGATGCGGAGTATATTCTGAGGCATTGCTTGGGGGATCTAGGAGGGGGCGTGTCGCCGATAGTTACTGAGCTTTGGGCGTGGGCGGTTAAAAAGCTCCATTCTCGATCAGATTCCGCGGGCATCACTCGGAACGTCCCGACCAGTCGTGCCGAGCCGCAGGACATTCATGCGATAATTCGATTGAACCGACAACAGGCTCTTTTGCTCGATATCTGCGTCGACCGCAGAATCTCATTCATTTGGCTTGATCACGGAATGCTGGCCATCGAGAAGCTTCGGATCGAAGAAGTCATCACGCAACTTAATCGTCGCGCTGCTCGCATTCTCGGCGCAGAAGGATGTGAGCTGTATGAAAAGGATATCTGGCCGCGGCTCGACATGATCTATGATATCGACGCAGAGCACCCCAAAGGCACGATCTCTGCGATGCTGGAAGCGTGGCCGGAAGATGTGTGGATTGATCTGACATTGGATGTTGCGGAGAGCACGCCTGTTGGATACGAGATGAATCGATTGACTCTCGACCATGCCGCTCTTGCTCAGATCTGTGTGGATCTCGGCGCTGCGTTTGTGTGGTTTAGTCCCGGAACGATGACTATTGATAAGCGCTACGTCCGAGATGTCCTGGCGGAGCTGACTCGCAGAAACATTCGAGTTCTCGGTGCAGAAGGGTTCGAGTTGCGGGGAAAGGAAATCTGGCCTCAACTGGACATGATCTATGCCGTGGACGTGAGTAACGTAAAAGGTACGCTTTCCGAGGTAGTGGAATCGTGGCCGGACAGCGTTTGGGTTGATCTCACGCTGGAGACATAGATCGTGCAACCAGGGGGTGCGAGGATCCTGCCGGATGTCGGCGATGCGATCATGGCTGCATCGTCCAGGATACGTATCACGACCTGTTTCACTATCGCGCTGACCGGGCTCATCGTCACCAGCGGGCCTGACTGAAGCAGGTCACGGCGGTCCAGAACTCAGCGTCGGCGGCGTCATCGTCCTTGTTCGTCCCGCCATCCCGCCGCAGTGGCGTGCCAGCGCCGACGGCCAGAGCTGCGCTGCGTCGCGCGACCACTGTGTCGCGGCATTTTCGCCGCACCGTGGTCGATGATGGTCGGATGACTGCATCGCACCGTGACTCACCGTCTGTGCGTCGCCCTGCGTTGGCGGCAACGCAGATCATCGACGGAACACTCGCGCTCGGGTTGTTTCTGGTCAGCGGCGCGCTCGTGCTGTGGGGTGGCGAGGCGACAGAGTCGCTGCGCATCTCATCGTGGCCGGTGGTCGCGATCCTGCTGTGCGGCGCTGTCGTCTTCCGACGCAGCGTGCCGCTCCTGGCCCTGGTGCTGGCTTGGGCCGGTGCGTTGATCCAGGTGGCGTTCGTCCAGGAGGTCGGGCCGGAGAGCGTCGCGATCCTGGTGGTGCTGTATTCGACCGCAGCGTACGGTTCGCGCGTCGTGAGCATCCTCGGTCTGATCTCGGCGGTGATCGGCGGGCTGCTCGCCGGATGGTTCCTCGCGATCGCGGTCCCCAGCGCGGAGGGCAGCGCGCCGGGCTCTGTGCCTTTCCTTGCCACCTTGTGCGTGCTGATTCTCTTCGTCGCGTGGCTCCTGGGCACGCTCCGAGTCGTCAGTTCCCGTGCGACGCGGGAGCGCGTGGCCGCAGGCATCGCTGCCGAGCAGGCGCGGCACGCGATCGCTGTCGAGGAGGAGCGGGCGAGGATCGCACGGGACGTGCACGATGTCGTCGCGCACTCATTGACGGTGATGATCGCGCAGGCCGAGGGCGTCCGAATGATCGCCGAGACGCGTGGCACCGCGGATGCGGGGTCGTTGATCACCATCGCCGAGACGGGGCGCGCCGCGTTGGCCGAGGTGCGCAGCGTCCTGGCGGAGCTGCGCGAAGGGGAACGTGACAGCCCGCAACCATCGCTTGCTCGCTTGGAGGGCCTGCTCACCCAACTGCGTTCTTCTGGTGCGAGGGTGACGATGACCGAGACCGGCGATCGTCGGACGCTCGCCGCGCAGGTCGATGCCGCGGCGTTCCGGATCGTTCAGGAAGCGCTCACCAACGCGATACGCCACGGGCGGGCAGCAGAAGAGATCTCGCTGCACCTGGCCTGGGCGGAGGAGGCGCTGGAGGTGACGGTGACCAACCCCGTCACCCCAGGCGTCAAACCCAGCGGGGGCGGTCACGGCATCGTCGGCATGCACGAGCGCGCCCATCACGTCGGCGGCACCGTTCGCACATCCGCCCTGCTCGGCTTCTTCACCCTCACAGCGTTTCTTCCGCTCGATCGCCGGGGGACCGCGTGACCATTCGTCTGTTGATCGTCGACGATCAAGCCCTGTTCCGCGCCGGTGTGGCGATGATCGTGAGCACCCAGCCCGACCTCGACATCGTGGGGGAGTGCGCATCCGGCGAAGACGCGGTGCGCGTGGTCGAAGAGGACGGCGGCATCGATGTCGTCCTCATGGATCTGCAGATGCCCGGAGCGGGGGGTCTTGCCGCGACGGAACGGATCACTCGCCTCCCGGATCCGCCGCGCGTCTTGGTGCTGACGACCTTCGACGATGACCCCAACACACGGGCCGCGCTCTCCGCAGGCGCCAGCGGGTTCGTGCTAAAGGACGCCCGTGCGGAGCTCCTGATCTCGGCGATCCGCTCGGTCGCCGACGGCACAACGGTCCTGGCGCGATCGACGCCGCTTCAGCACCCTGCGCGGCCTCCGCTTCCCGATGAGTACGCGCTGCTCACCGCGAGTGAGCGGGGTGTGTTCCTGCGTGCGGCTTCGGGCATGACCAACAGTGAGATCGCAGCCGCCCTGTTTCTGAGTGAGACGACCGTGAAGTCGTACGTGTCGCGCATCCTCGCGAAGCTCGGCCTTCGCGACCGCGTCCAGCTGGTGCTGTTCGCGGTGAAGCACGGGTTGAGCGAGTAGCGCTCGACGCCGGAGGCGATCTTCGAGGGTCGAGAGATCGTGCAACTTTCGATGACTCTTCGGGCATCCCTGGACGGACGCGTCGGAAGCCAGCCCGCTCGTAGCGTGTCTGGAGATCCCATCCCGAACGCGAAAGCGAGCCGATGTTTCGTACTCTCTCCGACACAGCCAGGGCCGTCATCTTCATCGCCGGTGTCCTTCTGATCTCCCTCACCACGGCGCAGATCGCCGGCGGTCTGATTCTCGCGGTGTCGCCGCTGCTCATGACGATGTTCATGATGTTCGTCGTCACGCGCGACGGCTACAGGAAGGAAGGGTGGCGCACCATCGGGTTCACCCGGCTCGGCGCAGGCTGGTGGCCGATCACCCTGCTCGTCACCGCGGGGGTGAGCTTCCTGTCGTTCGCCGCCGTGGTCGGAGTGGGTGCCGCCCATTTCACCCTGGCGCCGACGGCCGGGGCTGACCTTCTCAGCCTCTGCATCACCGGACCGATCCTCGCCTTCGCGGAGGAGGTCGGCTGGCGCGGCTATCTGCAGTCCCACCTGGCCCGGCGCGTGGGGCAGGTGTGGTCGTGGATCGTTATCGGAGCTGTCTGGGTCTGCTGGCATCTGCCATACATCCTGCTGACCCCCGACTACCACACCGACGGAAGCCGCGTAATCGTGCTCCTGTTGTTCACCGGCAGCGTCTTCGCGTTCTCGATTCTGTTCGGCCTGCTGCGCGAGCGATCTGGCAGCGTGTGGGTCGCCGTCCTCGCGCACTTCGGGCACAATGCCGCGTTCGCCTGGATCGGCACCAACCTCGTCGTCGCGTCCGACCCCGTCCTCGTCAACGAGTATCTGGCCGGCGACACCGGGCTCTTCGTGCTGCTCGGCACCGCCGTCAGCGCCGCGCTGCTGCTGCTGTGGAGCCGTCGACGGACCGGCGCGCCGGCTCCCGTCGCCCAGCAATCCCACGGAGAAGCTTGACTGTGCACGGGGTTGTATCAGGCTGGTCGCATGCCGGGACAGGAAGCACGATGACTATGTACTGTCGCCATCGCGGAGCGATCTCCACGCCGTTACTGTCGATCGACTAGGAGAGCATCGGTGATCCAGCTGGGCCCACGGTCGTCCTGCTGCACGGCTTTCCTTACGACGTACGCGCCTATGACGAGGTCTCGGCGCTGCTCGCTCGCGCAGGAGCGCACATCATCGCGCCGTATCTCCGGAGCTTCGGGCGAACGCGGTTGCGACCAAGGAACCATGCGGTCGGGACAGCAGGCGGCGCTCGGACAGGACCTCGTCGACCTCCTCGACGCCTTGCGCATCGATCAGGCGGTTCTCGCCGGCTACGACTGGGGAGGCCGCGCCGCGTGCATCGTCGCCGCGCTCTTTCCCGAGCGCGTGAATGGTCTCGTGACGGTCGACGGCTACAACATCCAGGACATCGCGAACGCCGGAGACCCGGCGCCACCCGCGTGGGAGAAGACCTCCTGGTACCAGTACTACTTCCACTCCGCCCGCGGGCGGAGCGGTCTTGAACAGAACCGCGAGGCGATACGCGAGATGCTCTGGCGCGACTGGTCGCCCACCTGGGCGGAGGCGACGACGGCCTTCCGCGCATCCGCGATCTCCCTGCACAATCCCGATTTCGTTGATGTCGTGATTCACTCCTACCGTCATCGGTTCGGGCTCGTCGACGGTGATCCTCGCTATGACCGGTTGGAGCGGCGGCTTGCGGAGCAACCGCGAATCGGGGTTCCGACGATCGTCATCGAAAGCGGATCGGACGGGGTCGGCGGCGGTAGTGCGGCGGACGATCGCGACTTCTTCACCGGTGAGTACGAACACCGTCTGCTCCCGAACGCCGGTCACAACGTGCCGCAGGAAGAGCCAGAAGCCTTCGCTGACGCGGTGTTGGCACTACTTCGATAGTCGCGCTGCAGAGAGTCCGGACAGCCGGGGTGGGAGATCCATCAGCAGCTTGCCGTGATCTCGGTGTCGGTGGGGGTCATGCACGCGCCAGAAATGCGTGTCGTCCCTACAATGACTCCCATGCGGAGCATACGTGGGGCAGGATCTGGACGGTCTCGGAGGGGCGCGTCGCCCACCGTCAATGATCTGTGGGGCGGGCAGCTAACGAGCTTCGTTTTCGATCCGGTCCTGCATGACCTTCGGTTGCGGATCAGGGTCCACCATGTTGATGACACGACTCACTTTGATCTCACGTGTTCTTGCGTGAGCGCATTGACGTTCAACAGTTCAATTCCAGAACCCTGGACATATGCCGACGTTGCCGAGGTCTACACAGAGACTTTACCGTCGGGTCTTTATGAGATGGAAATGTGGCTGTGGTCTGAGCACTGCATATTGAAGTGTGTTTGCGAACGCATCGAAGTTCGGAATGCGTCCAATGGCGCCTGACCCGCATGCGGGTACCTGAAGAGCACCGCGTCCGTGGTGTTGGAGTTGTGGTCAAGTTATTGACGAGTCGCTTGCATTTTGCAAGTGTGTCCGCATGAGCCTTTTCATCACCTGCCCGGTAGAGAGCGTTGAGCGCTCGACGGCCTTTTACACCGCCCTCGGCTGGACTCTCAATACGGAGATGTCCGACCACAACGTGTCGTGCTTCGCGATCGCACCGGATCAGTACGTCATGCTCGGCAGCCGAGAGATGTACGCCAGCGTCGGTGGCGTCGAGGAGCTGGTCGGCAATGCGGACACTCCCTCGAAGGTGACCGTCTCCTTCGACCTCGAAAGTCGCGAGGCAGTCGACGACCTCGTCGAACGTGCGGCCGCAGCCGGCGGCCGGGTAGGCGACATCGACGACTACCCGTTCATGTACCAGCGCCAGTTCGACGACCCGGACGGCTACCACTATTCGCCGTTCTGGATGAAGCCGGACGCCGACGCGACCGCGTGAGCGACCTCGCCGCGGCACTCGATGTCGTCGGGGCGCGGTGGGCCCTGTTGATCGTCGAACAGCTCCTCGAGTGCCCGCAGCGCTACGGCGATCTGCAGCGTGAGCTCGGTGTCCCGACGAACATGCTCGCCACGCGTTTGCGGGAGCTCGAGGCGGCCGGCGTCCTCGCACGTCTCCCGCTCCGCCACAACACGCGTGCGTATGCGCTGACCGATCGTGGCCACGAGCTGAGCGATGCGATCGCCGCGCTCGCGCGCTGGGGAGCAGGCCACGAGGATCGCGGGGGAGGCGCGCCCGCGTCACCCACCGACTCGCAGTGCGCATGATCGACGCCCTCCACACCGTCACTGCGTCTCGGCGATTCGCAGCCCGTTTCGTGGCTGTTCGCTAACGTGAAGGGGGGAGGTGGCCGATGCTGCGCAAGAAGTCCGTCGGCAGAATCCGGCGAGCGGCCGCGGAGACGCGGACGCAGGTCCGAGCGCTCGATCGCGCGGTGTACTCCGCCGTCGCGACCACGCCGAGCCCGGTGCTGGATCGCTGGATGCCGAAGCTCACGAACGCCGCCGACCATTCCGTGCTCTGGCTCGCGATCGCGGGTGGGCTCTACGTCATCAATCGCGGTCGAACGCGGCGTGCAGCGCTGCGGGGTGTCGTCACCCTGGGCGCGACGAGCCTGATCGCCAACCAGCTGGCCAAGCGCCTGCATCACCGGGAACGGCCGCTGCGCTCGCTGATTCCCCTCGGTCGGCTTTCCCGACGGGTTCCGACCTCGTCGTCCTTCCCGAGCGGCCATTCCGCGAGTGCGGCAGCGTTCGCGGCGGCAGTCTCGACCGAACTCCCGGCACTCGGCATCCCGCTGCAGGTGCTCGCGGGTCTGGTCGGCTTCTCCCGCACCGCGACCGGAGCACACTATCCGTCGGATGTGGCGGCCGGCTTCCTGCTCGGGGGGACGGTGGCCGCGATCGGACGTCGACTGGTACCGCCGGTGCCGTCGCCCACCCGATCTCAGCCGCAGGAGTTGGACCAGGTCGAGCCGCGCCCGACAGGCGCCGGCGTGACCCTCGTGGTCAACCCCGCGTCGCACAGCGGACGCGGTGCCGCGCTGTCGCAGACCTTGCGACGGCGGCTTCCGCACATGCGTGTCGTCGAGATCGGTCCCGACGACGACGTATCCGCCGTGATGGATGCCGCGGCCTCGGAGGCCGAAGTGCTCGCGGTTGCCGGCGGCGATGGGACGGTTCGTGCCGCAGCCCAGGCGGCGATCGATCATGACGTGCCGCTCGCGGTGTTCCCGGCCGGCACCTTCAACCACTTCGCCCGAGCTGTGGGAACCGCCTCCGCCGTTCGCACGGTGCAGGCGATTCAGCGGGGCACGGTTGGCAAAGTCGACGTGGCGTACGCGAACGACGAGATCTTCCTCAACACCGCGAGTGTTGGCGCGTACACCGACTTCGTGCGGATTCGGGAGCGGTTGGAGAAGCGCATCGGCAAGCCGTTGGCCGCGCTGGTGGCCGGGTGGCGTGTGATGGCGAAGAACCGTTCGGTGGCCGTCACTGTCGACGGTCGGACGCGGGAGTCGAGCCTGCTGTTCCTCGGCAACGGCCAGTACCAGCCCCAGGGCTTCGCGCCGAGCACGCGAGACGATCTGCAGGATGGCCTGCTGGACCTCCGAATCCTCGATGTTTCGACGCGCGGATCGCGGGTGGTGGTTCTGCTCGCCACCCTCACCGGTCAGCTCGGCCGAGTGAAGCAGTATCACGAGGTGTCCGCGCCGGAGCTGGAGATCGCGCTCCCGAATGGACCGACTCGCGTCGCCCGTGATGGCGAGGTCGGGGAGCTCGCTGACGTGCTGCACGTGCGATCGGCTCGCCGGGCACTCACCGTCTATCGCGCCCGTCGCGGTGCCTGACATCCGGTCGATCGAAGCGCGGCGGACTATGGGGAATTCGGAACTCCGAGGAGAGCTGGAGAGCCGGCTCTCCGTCTTCGAGCGGGATCTGCGGCAGGGTGGTTTCGCTCAGGTCTTGTTCAACGCCCGAGGCGAGGGGCTTGCCGACATCGAGGACATGCTGATCGCCGTCGGCGCCCCTCGTGCGCAGGCGTACTACGTGCGTGCGATTCGGCTCGCACTCGACGACAAGACCGGCTACCGGGCGTTCCTTGCGGATTGGCACGCTGCCGATGGTCGTCCGCTGCGCGACGAGCTGCAGCTGCTGAGTATCGAGTACCTCATGAGCGAGCCGTCTCTCGCGGCAGAGTCCCGCGCGTGGCGAGAAGCCTTCTGACCAGCGTCGTTGTGGCCCCTGGGGGATGGCGTCACGCTCAGTTCACGAAGTTCCAGCCGGTCGGATCCAGAACGTCGATGGAGCCAGCGACTACGTCCGCGTCCAGGTTCTGACCAACGCGGGCGCTCTGAGCCGCGAGAAGCAGGTGGCTGTCGTGGCACAGCTGACCGCGGCTGTCGCGGAGGCGGCGGGGGACCCGACGCTCGTCGAGCGCACGTGGGTGATGCTCACCGAGGCCGCGGAGGGCGGTTGGGGGCTGTGGGGGCACGCGCACACGAACGAGGAGCTCGTTCAGGCCGCGCGTGCGCAGATCGCGGCGATCCAAGGTGCCTAAGCGATGACGGCCAGCGCGAAGACCTCGATGGTCGATACGGCCGTGCGGATTCTGGCGGAGGAGGGGTATCAGGCGACCTCGTTCAGCGCCGTGCTCGCGCGATCCGGTGCCCCTCGCGGGTCGATCTATCACCACTTCCCGGGCGGGAAGGATGAGCTGATCGAACTCGCTCTGAACACGCATGCTGAGCGAACTTTCGCGCACCTGGGGCAGCTGCGGGGGAGTGGGCCAGAAGACATCGTCCGCGCATTCACTGGTGCGTGGCGGCAGGGGCTGATCCACACCGACTTCGCGGTGGGATGCTTCCTCCTGGCCGTGACGGCGTCGGCGGGGCCGGGGCAGTTGCGCGACCGGACCGGCGAGCTGTTCCGTGATTGGCGCGCCCTGCTCGCCGAACTGCTGGAGGCGGGGGAGTGGATCAGTCCGCGGCGGCCGGGTTCGCGGCCCAGCTTCTCGCGGCCGTCGAGGGTGCGGTCGCGATTTCTCGCGCCGAGCACTCGATCGAGGTGTTCGATGTCGTGGCCGTGCAGCTCGTGAGCAGTGCGTCAGGTCTGCCTCGTGTACCGTCCTGACATCGTGCTGGAGGGGACTGTCGTCCGCCTGAGATCACTCGTTCTGAGCGATGAGCTCCCGCACGCTGTTCGCCGTCTCCGGCCGCGCGCGCTCGATCGCGACAAGAACACGCTCGCGCCGCGGTGCGGGAAGGGCCGCTAGCGCGGCACCGGAGGCCGGCAGCATGTTCCTGCGGCGGATGAACAGGGGATTGAGGAGGTCAGCCACCTCTCGCCACCGATTCCCATGCCCGAGAAGTCAGCGTGTTGTCTGGCGCTCATGGAGCGACGATATCGCCTGACTCATCCGGAGACGGGAGCGCTCCCGGATTCGCAGGTCGCGGCCCAGCTTCTCGCGGCCGTCGAGGGAGCGGCTGCAATCTCTCGCGCGAGCACTCGATGGAGATATTCGATGTCGTGGCCGCTCCGCTCGTCACCGGTGCCCGGGGTCTCCCTCGCCGCGCAGAGCGCTGACGTCAGCCGGTTCCGGATACCCAGACCGCCCGGTCCGCGGCGGATCCGATCGCTCGCCCTGCATACTTTCTGTGCCACATCGGTTCCCTCGGCCGCGGTGATCTGCGTATCCTGCCCGGTAGGCATGCATTATGCAGAAGGGGGCCTGGATGTTTCGCTCATTCCGCGACAAAGTTCTCCGACGGCAGTCGCGGCGCGGCCTGGCTTTCGCGGCGGTGGTGGCGATCGGAGTTGGCTGGCTCGTATCCGCAGGGTCCTCTCCCGCGCTGGCCGCTACGGAACCGACGGCTACGACAACCGTGGTTCGAGTTCAGCTCGCCGACGTCCGGGTGTCCCCGGGACTCACCCCCGCGGCCGTCGACCATCGCTTCACAGAGGGCCAGACACTGTATCTCGCGGCGGATGCGGACGGGAGCCAGGCGGTAGCCGGTGACTGGGCTCGGTGCACCGTCGGCAGCAATGACGCCGGCATGTGCGAATTCGTGATCCCCGACACCCAGCCCGGTGGTGTGAACGTCGGTGCGGACTTCTGGGTGGTTTTCGGTGAGCCGGTGCCGGGCAGCCCAGCGGCCGAGAACACCTACGTCGTCGACTCCTTCTACACCTCGAACCGCACGGGGCAGCGCGGGCAGATTCCCTACAGCGTGCCGGTGCCTGCCGAACAGGTGGTCGGCGGTGCGTTGATCCAGCTGCCCGAGGCCGTGGACCCGAGCGCGGACACGGATCTCACTCAGCGCGACACCTTCGGTACGTTGGGCCTGTCGCTCAACAACCCGGTGCTCACGCAGGAGTGCCGTCCGCTGAACGTGGCGATCGTCTTCGACCTGTCTTCGTCGATCGGAGAGGCGAACCTGCCGTTGGTCAAGGAAGCCGGACGCGTGCTCGTGGATGGGCTGGTCGGGTCGGGATCCTCGGCCGCGCTGTTCACGTTCTCCCGCTATGCCCCGTCGAGCAACACCTCCCAGCACCCGCTCACACCCGTGGACAGCGGCCGCGATGAACTGATCGCCGACATCGATTCATACGTCACCTCCAGCGGCACGAACTGGGATCGCGGGATTGCGGCGGTGGCGGAGGATGACGTCGACTACGACATCGCTTTCGTGCTGACCGACGGGCTTCCCGACAAGTCGGGGGCGCCGTACATGCCTGCCTCCTCGACGTTCCCGCAGCGCTTCGCCGAGCTCGACCAGGGTCGGTACTCGGCCAATCAGCTCAAGGCCGAGGGCACGCGCGTCTTCGGTATCGGAATCAACCTGGACGGCGCCACCTCTGTGCCGTCGCAACCCGAGACATCGATTCAGGCCATCAGCGGCCCCGCCGAATACCCCGCGACTCCCGCGGCGCTGGCCGACTACGCGAGCGCGGACTGGGACCGTCTGGTATCGCTCACCTCGGAGCTGGTGGACGCCATGGTCTGCCGCACGGACGTGGTGATCCATAAGCAGGAGCGTTCACACACCGGGACGGTGTCGGCGGGGGAGGGATGGAGCTTCGATCTCGACACTTCCGCGGCGGCCGCGATCGCGCCCGATGCCACGGTGGTGACGGACGTGAACGGAACGGCGACTGCCGAGATCACCACGAACGGACCGTCGCCCTTCGACATCGATATCACCGAGCAGTGGCGCCACGGCTGGTTTCTCGAAGACGTGACCTGCATGGTCGATGGGATCCCGATCGATGTGAGAGTTCAGACCGGCGTCCGCATTCCACAGGTCGTGCCGGGGGCGAGCGTGGAGTGCACCTTCCTCAACCGCGACGATCCCGTTGAATCCACAGTCACGGTTCACAAGATCGAGGACGCTGCTGGCGGGCAGCGGCCCGGAGTCGGATGGGTGTTCGACGCAGCGGTCGATGCCGCGGATTCGTCCTTTGCCCCGGACGGACCGCTCACCACGGATTCCGAGGGCAGCGCCACGACCACCGTGACCACAGGCAGCGGGTCCTTCGATCTCACTCTGTCGGAGCGCGCTCAGGACGGCTGGACGTTCGATTCCGTCACCTGCACCGTTGAGGGTGCTCCGGTGGAGGTGGAGCAGGCGGCGCAGACCACCGTTGTGGACGTTGCGGCAGGCTCCGCCGTCGACTGCACCTTCGTCAACGAGCAGCAGGTTGCGCCGACTCCGACGTCGACTCCGACGCCGACTCCCACGCCGACGCCGACGGGTACACCGACGCTGACGCCGACCCCTACGCCCACGCCGACCCCTACGCCTACGCCGACCGCTACGCCTACGCCGACCGTTACGCCTACGTCGACCCCGACACCGAGCGTGACGCCCACGCCGAGCGTCACCGCCACGCCGACCGCGACGCCGACACCGAGCGCGACCGCCACCCCGACCTCGACGGCATCTCCGTCACCGACATCCACGGCATCGGCAACGCCGACTCGCACCGCAACGGAGACTTCCCCCGTGCCCGTCCCGGGTGGAACAGGCAGTCCGTCCACCTCGGCAGGAGCGGTCGGGGCCGGCGACCCCGATCTGCCCGCAACCGGATCTGCGATCCCGACGGCGCTCCTCACCGCAGCTCTGCTGTTGTTGACGCTCGGCTTCGGAGCGTTCCTGCGGACTCGTCGCTCACGCTCGCACTCGTGAGAGCGCCCGTCAGCAACGTGTGAGCGCGCGGCTCAGCACGCGTGAGCGAGTGCGCTACGCGCGTTCAGGCGCGCTTGTCGAGAGGAGGGCGGCGACGCGGACCCGCAGGTCGTTCAACACCGGGAGGTCGCCACGCATGTACGCGATCAGCGCGTTCAAGAAAACTCCGTCGAACAGCGCGTACGCGGTTTCTCGATCGACGACGGGGGAGACGCCACGCAACTCCGCATGACGGACCACGACCGCCCACACCATGTCCGCGAGCAGATCATCGATCGCCACGATCGTGTCGCGGAAGCCGTCGTCGAAGAGCGCCTGATTTCTCAGGTCGTACCAGAGGCGGTGCATGTCCGCCTCATCGCGCAGCGTGCGTGACATCTCCTCGCCAAACCGCACGGCGAGTTCCTCGGCAGTGACGGCGGTGGCGACGATCGGGTCGTATCGACGGGCGCACTCCGACTTGTACTGCCAGATGGCCTGGGCGATGAGGTCGTCTTTGTCGGTGAAGTAGTAGTGCAGGATCCCCGTGGAGAGGTTCGTGCGCGCGGAGATGTCGCGCAGGCCCGTGCGTGCGAAGCCCTGCTCAGCGATGGCGTCCAGGGCTGCCGCCGCCAGCTCCTGACGGCGCTGTTCGAACTTGTTGGTGCCCGCTCGCTCGGCGCGCTGCATCGCGGTGCTCATACTCGACCCTCCCGAATTCCTCGATGATACGCGCTTTTGTGGCGGGCGATCGCGAGTTTTGAACAGCTGTCCAAATTTTCCTTGTCAGGTGTCCAAATGTGCGGTGTACTGATCGCACCACTTTCACCGTCGAAAGAACTGGAGCACCCATGACCTCTGACATGGCCGGCACTCGCACCCTCCTTACGGGGGCAGCGAACGGCATCGGACTCAGGACAGCACGTGAGATCGTCGCCCGCGGTGGCGCGGTCGCCATCGCGGACATCGATGAAACGGCGGGTCGAGCGGCCGCGGCCGAGCTGTCCGAGGGAGGTGGGACCGCGGTCTTCATCCCGCTCGACGTGACCGACGACGAATCCTGGGGCCGAGCCATTCCGGCGGCGCTGGAGGCACTCGGCGGACTCACCGGACTTGTCAACAACGCCGGCATCGAGATCTCCGACCTGTTCGTCGACCTCGACCCGGCGTCGATGCGGCGGATCTTCGACGTCAACGTCGTCGGCACCGCGCTCGGGATCAAGCACGCGTTCCGGGCCATGCGACCAGAGGGCGGAGCCGGTGGCGGCGGCGCCATCGTGAACATCGCGTCCGTCGCTGCGACGATCGCGTTCCCAGGCATCGCGGCGTACTCGGCCTCGAAGTCCGCGGTGGAGCGGCTGACGAAGGTCGCCGCCGCCGAATCCGGTCGCCTGGGTTACGGCGTACGCGTGAACACCGTGTGTCCGGGTCTCGTGCCCAACGCGATGGGCGGTCAGCTGGCCGTGGACATGGAGCGGCTTGGACTGTTCCCCTCCGTGGACGCGGCCGTTGGAGCCGTGGTGTCCCTGACCCCGTCGGGTCGACTGGCGACCGAAGACGATATCGCTCGCGGCGTCGTCTTCCTGCTGTCTGAAGAATCGGCCTTCGTCAACGGCGTGACGCTGTCTGTCGACGGCGCCATGGGAATGTGAGGGACCCAAAATGAGCACAACCAAGCCCGTCGTCGTCTACGGCGTCAGCGGATACACCGGCCGCCTGATCTGCGAGTACCTGCGAGAGCTCGGAGTTCCCTTCGTCGCCGCCGGACGAGACGCGGAGCGCGTCCAGGCCGTGGTCGACAAGATCCCCGGGATCGAGACCGCCGACTACGAGGTGATCGGCGTGGAGAACGACGCCGAGGCACTCGCGGCGGCATTCGAGGGCGCGAAGGTCATCTGCAACACCGCGGGACCGTTCATCAAGTTCGGTCCCGAGGTCGTGGAGGCGGCGCTGAAGATCGGTGCCCACTACACGGACACCACGGGGGAGCAGGACTGGGTGCTGCACGCCCGCGAGACCTGGGGCGCTGCCTTCGCTGAGACCGGACTTCTCCTCTCACCCGGCATCGCGCACATGTACACGGTGAGTGAGATCGCAGCCAACATCGCGCTCGAGGGCGGCGGTTACGACACGCTCGACATCCTCGTCCTGTGGAAGGGCCTGCCGACCTTCGCCTCGACGCAGACGATCTTCACGATCCTGAAGGCCAACTGGTACTACCTGGAGCAGAACAAGCTCGTCGAATGGGACCACACCTCGCGCTATGACGTGACCGTCCCCGGCTACCACGAGATGGCCATCGCGGTGCCGTGGGGTGGCATGTCCCACCCGATCTGGTTCGAGAGCGACCCACGGGTCGGCAACGTCCGTGCCATCGGCGGAGTCTTGAACCGCGCCGTGATGGAGGGCGTCGGTCAGACGGTCCAGATGTTCGAGGACCAGATCCGCCCCCTCGACCCGGCCGCGCAGGAGAAGGCGCTCGGCGATATCGCCGCATCGCTCCAGGCCGACATGCCGCCGCGCGAGAACCCGCGCCTGAACAGGTCGGTGGACTCCGTGCACGCGTCCGGTCCGCTGCGTCGCTCGCACGTGGTGATCCACGGGAACAGCAACTACAAGCAGACCGGTCTGCTGCAGGCCTTCGCGGCGTTCTCACTCATCCAGGAGGCGCCGCGCCGCGTGGGCTTCGCATCCGCATGCCAGGCCTTCG
Source organism: Microbacterium gorillae (assembly GCF_050990725.1). Lineage (GTDB taxonomy): Bacteria > Actinomycetota > Actinomycetes > Actinomycetales > Microbacteriaceae > Microbacterium > Microbacterium gorillae_A. The sequence goes on along the minus strand of NZ_CP158844.1, from coordinate 2,433,980 downwards.
GACACGAGGAGCTGCTCGGACAGCTGCGCGCGTTCGGACTCGTGGCCGCTCCCGTCATCACCCGTTCCTAAACCCCGTGGTGCCGCCTCTGGTGAGGCAGCACCACGGCTTCCTCTTGGCGCCGAGCACGCCCGCAAGCGAAGGTCTCCATGCATCTCTCCACCCTCCCCGACGAGCGCGCCGCGGTCGCCCCGGATTCTCCGGCGATCCGCGACGACGCCGGCGAACTCAGCAACCGTGACCTTCGGGATCGTGTTCATCGTGCCGCGAAAGCTCTCGCGGCACGCGGAGTCGGTCGGGGGGACGTGGTCGCCATCCTGCTCCCGAACCGCGTCGAACTGATCGTCACGCTCTTCGCCGCCTGGCGGCTGGGGGCGGCGGTGACACCGATCAATCCCGTGCTCGGTGCGGCGGAGGTCGGCTACCAGGTGGCAGATTCCGGTGCGCGGGTTATCGTCTCCGACACCGACCTGGGCCTGGACGTGGACCTCATCGGTCTCGATGCCCTCGACGAGGACGGCGACGCCACCGCCGACGCCGCAGCAGATGTACACGATCTCGACGATGAGCAGCTCGCGCTGCTCATCTACACGAGCGGCACCACGGGGACACCCAAGGGCGTCATGCTCACCCATCGGAACCTCGACGCGATGACCTCCTCCTTCATCTCCTGGTTCGAACTCGACGCTCGTGACCACAGCCTTCTCGTGCTCCCGCTGTTCCATGCGAACGGCATCGTCCTGGGCACGCTCTCGCCCCTGCGCGCGGGAGGGCAGGTCTCCATCACCGGCCGTTTCGCCCGCGATCGTTTCTTCGCCGACGTCGAACGGCTGCGCCCCACCTACTTCTCCGCGGTCCCCGCCATCTATGCACTGCTATCGTCCCTGGACGACTCCGTCCAACCGGACACGTCTTCCCTGCGGTTCGCCGTCTGCGGCGCGGCGCCGATGCCCGCCGAGGCGATCACGCGGTTCGAACAGCGATTCGACGTGACGATCGTCGAGGGTTACGGCCTCTCCGAGACGACGACGGCGTCCACGATCAATCCGTTGCGTGGCGTTCGCAAGCCCGGCACCGTGGGGCTTGCGCTACCGGGCCAGCGGGTCGCGATCATGGACGATCAGGGGCAGCTGCTGCCCGCCGGAGCCGTCGGCGAGATCGTGATCGCAGGACCGGTGGTCATGGCCGGCTACCTCGGCAAGCCGGAGGAGACGGCGCGGACGATCATGGACGGGTGGCTGCACACCGGCGACATCGGACGATTCGACGCCGACGGTTACCTGCAGATCGTGGACCGGATCAAGGACATGATCATCCGCGGCGGGGAGAACATCTATCCCAAGGAGATCGAGAACGCGCTCTATACCCATCCCGATGTCGTGGAGGCCGCTGTCGTCGGCGCCCCCGATCCGGTACTGGGCGAAGTTCCGGTGGCGTATGTCGCCGTTCGTGACGGGGCTGCCGTGTCGGTGGCCGATCTCACCGAGCGCGTCGCGGAGACACTCGCCGCATTCAAACGCCCGCAGCGAGTGCTGCTCCTGCCAGAGCTGCCGAAGAACCCCGTCGGCAAGATCGACAAACCTGCACTGCGTCGTCGACTGGCGGAGACGTCGTGACGACCGTCGTCGCCGGTGTCGGGCTGGTTCCCTTCCGCACCCCTCGGCAGAGCGAGACCTACGACAAGCTGGGGGAGCAGGCGATTCGGGCGGCCCTGGGCGATGCCCGACTCGATGTCACTGACCTGGATCAGGCGTACGCGGGCTACGTCTACGCCGAATCCGCAGCGGGCCAGACCGCCCTCTACGGCGTGGCTCCGACCGGCATTCCGGTGATCAACACGAACAACTACTGCGCGAGTGGCTCGACGGCGCTCTGGCTTGGCCGGCAGGCGATCGAATCCGGCGCCGCACAGTGCGTGCTGGTGGTCGGATTCGAGCAGATGGCCCCGGGAGCGATCGGCAGTGTGTACACCGACCGCCCCGAGTCGCTCTGGCGGTTCGCGGCCACACGGGATGCGCACCGACCGCCATCCGACGCGCCACCCGCAGCGCGCTACTTCGGTGATGCCGGGCAGGCGTACCTGGACCGGTACGACGTCGATGTGCGCCTGTTCGCGGAGGTGGCCGTCAAGGCTCGCCGTCATGCGGGAGCCAACCCGTTCGCGGTCTTCCGCGATCCGATCACGGTCGAGGACGTGCTGGCTTCCCCTCACGTCTACGGGCCGCTGACGCGACTGCAGTGCTGCCCGCCGACGTGTGGCGCGGCGGCTGCGATCCTGTGCACACCGGAGTTCGCGCGCTCGCACGGGCTGGACGATTCGATCGTGATCCGTGCGCAGGCGATGACGAGCGACACCGCCACGACCTTCGCCGGCGACGCGATCGAGCTGGTCGGCAGTGGCATCGCCCGACGAGCCGCGGACGCGGTGTACGAAGCCTCCGGAATCGATCCGCGGCATGTCCCGGTGGTGGAACTGCACGACTGCTTCACGGCGAACGAGATCATCAGTTACGAGGCGCTGCGCCTCACGCCGGAGGGGACGAGCGACCGATTCGTGTCCGACGGCCAGAACACCTACGGTGGCCGCACCGTGACCAACCCCTCCGGTGGGCTGCTGTCGAAGGGACACCCGCTCGGCGCGACGGGCCTCGCTCAGTGCGCCGAGCTGGTGTGGCAGCTGCGCGGCACAGCGGGGGCTCGTCAGGTCGAGGGAGCTACGCTCGCGCTGCAGCACAACCTGGGGCTCGGCAGCGCCTGCGTCGTCACGCTGTACGAACGCCTCGTGCGCGCCTGACCGGGCTGCGAGGTCCGTTCACACCTTCCGATTCTGATGCGGGACCCACACCTGCGTGATGATGATGAGGATCGAGGCGGTCACTGGCACGGCGATCAGGGCGCCGAGCAGCCCCAGCAGGGTGCCTCCGACCAGTGCGCCGATCACCACGAGGGAGCCGGGGATCGCGATGGCGCGATTCATCACGCGCGGTGTGATCACGTATGCCTCCACCTGCATGTAAACGAAGTAGACGAGCGCGAAGATCAGCGCGAGCACGGGTGAGGTGAACAGGGCGATACCGGTGCCGATGACCCAGAACAGCAGAGAGCCGACCAATGGGATCAGGGTGATGAGGAATGCGACCGTCGCCATCAGCGGCGGGAACGGAAGCTTGAGCACCAGGTAGACGACGAACACCAACAGGGCGTTGATGAAGGCGAGGGACACCATTCCCATCACGTATCCGCCCACGGAGTCGGTGATCTGCGAGGAGATGTCATCGATCCGGCGACGGTCGCGCGCCGGTGCCAGCGTGATCAGCCCCGCCTTCATCGAAGGCATCGTGGCGAGGAAGTAGAGAGTCAGCACCAGCACGATCAGCGCCCCGGACAGTCCATTGGCGATCGCGGCGCCGACCTGCAGGGCGGCACCGCCGATCTGCAGCGCGCCACCGCTGATCTGTGCGATGCGCGAGGGGTCGCTGAGGAACTTCTGCACCTCGGTCATCACGTCGCTGAGCCCGACGCCGAATTGATCCTCCAGCGTCGCGTAGAAGTCGCTGGCCAGGAAGGCCTGAATGGTCCCGGGAATCGAAGCGACGAACGAGCTGATCTGATCGATGACGGTGGGCAGGATCGCCAGCACGATCACGGCGAGAACCACCGCGAGCCCGGCGATCACGATGACCACGGCCCAGGCCCGCGCGAGTCCGCGCCGCTCCAATGCCCGCACCGCGGGATCGAGTCCCAGCGCGAGGAACAGGGCGAAGGTGATGTAGATGAGGATGGTGGACAGATTCGACAGTGCGAGACCGAGAAGCACCGCCGCCAGCGCACCGAGCGTCACGAGGAAGCCGAAGGCGAAGGGCCGATCGATCCGGGTCCATCGTGGTCGCCGCCGGGGCTCCGCAGCGGCGAGCGCCGCCTGGTCGTCTGCGGTTTCAACCAGCGCGGCGTCGCGGGACTGATCCTCGGCCGTCTCGACAGCGTCCTCCGCAGCCTCCACCGGAGCGGCGGGCACGGGAGAGGGGGACGTGGACTCGGGGGCGGTCATGGCTTCACTGTAGGCGACGCGCCCGCTCTGCTCGCTCACCCCGCCAGAGCGATGACCACACCGCCCGCAGCGCCGAGGATCACCACGATCCACGGCGGCGTGCGCCAGGCGACCAGCAATACGAAGCACAACAGGGCGAGGCAGAACTCGGCGGCACCGAGGACGGCGGAGGTGAACACGGGGGAGTACAGCGCCGCAGCGAGGAGGCCGACCACCGCAGCGCTGGCGCCGCTCATCATCGCCTGCACGCGGGGACGCGCGCGCACCGCATCCCAGAACGGCAGCACACCGATGAGGAGCAGGAAGCCGGGCAGGAAGATCGCGAGCAACCCGATCGCCGCGCCGAGCACACCACCCGGGCCCGTCGAGGCGACGGCGCCGAGGAAGGCGGCGAAGGTGAACAGCGGTCCGGGCATCGCCTGCGCAGCACCGTATCCTGAGAGGAATTCCGCCTCCGCGACCCAGCCGGTGTCGACGACCGCACCGTGCAGCAGCGGCAAGACCACGTGTCCGCCGCCGAAGACCAATGACCCCGAGCGGAAGAACGCATCGACGAAGCCGACGATGCTCCACCCGGTGGCGATGGCCAGGACCGGCAGGCCGAGAAGCAGGATCGTGAAGATCGCGAGCGAGGCGACACCGGTGCGTTTCCGGACGGGGATGCGTAGGACGGACGCCGTCTCGCCGACCGCGGGCCGACACAGGAGCCATCCCGCCACAGAGCCTGCCACGATGGCCGCGAGCTGGCCCAGCGACCCGGGCAGCAGCAGGGCCGCGGTCGCAGCGACGACGGCAATGGCGGCGCGAGGTCGATCCGGAGTGAGAGTGCGAGCCATGGCGAGCACGGCCTGTGCGATCACTGCCACGGCGACGATCTTGAGCCCGGCGAGAAGTCCGGTACCGAGCGCTCCGCCGAAGAGCGATGCTCCAAACGCGAACGCGGTCATGAGCACGGCGGACGGCAACGTGAAGGCGATGAAGGCGGCGAGCGCGCCGCGCATCCCGGCGCGGTGAAGTCCGATGCCGAAGCCGACCTGACTGGATGCGGGGCCAGGAAGGAACTGGCACAGCGCGACGAGATCCGCATAGGAAGCGTCATCGAGCCATGCGCGGCGCTGCACGAATTCCGCGCGGAAGTACCCGAGATGGGCGATGGGGCCGCCGAAGGAGGTCAGACCGAGCATGAAGAACGCACGGAAGACCTCGCCTGCGCTCCCGTTCGCCCGTCGGCTCTCGGCCGTGTCGCTCACGAACGCTCCTTTGTCGTGCCACTGATGGTGAGGGGATCGTACCTGTCTCAGGTGTCCCACTTGTGTTGCGGCAGGGTGTGCGTCCGGCGGTGCGAGGATGGAAGAACGTGTGCAGGTGAACACGTCGGAAGGATGAGCGTGACGAAGATCGATCGGTACACCGTGGCCACTGATGGCGCCTGCAAGGGAAACCCCGGACCCGCCGGCTGGGCGTGGGTGGGCGAAGACGGTCACTGGTCGGCGGGATCGATTCCGTCCGGAACCAACAACATCGGCGAGCTGCTGGCGGTGCTCTACGCGATCCGAGACCACCAGCACGTCCAGCACCTCGTGATCGAAGCCGACTCCATGTACGCGATCGACACCTACACGAAGTGGATGGACGGACATGAGCGGCGTGGATGGAAGACCTCGTCCAAGCAGCCGACCAAGAACGTGGACATTCTCAAGGCGCTGATGCAGGCGCGCGCAGAGCGCAAGGCGGCCGGCCTCGACGATGTGGAGTTCCAGCACGTCCGCGGCCACGCCGGACACCGACTGAACGGCTGGGCGGACAACCGCGCGGTCCGCGCCTCGCACCACGCGGCGGAGGGCAAGGAGCTCATCTGGACCAGCCATCGCGGGCTGGACCGGGTCGATGTCTCCCAGGATGCGCCCGCCGCAGGCGAAGACAAGCCGCGTCGGCGCTGATCGCGAAATCACACGCTTGTCATTTCGTGATCGAACTGAGATGATTGCCGAAACGAACAGCTCGTAGCAGATCGCTCGGATCAGGTCGTAGGGGAAGACGCACCTGACGAAACGGAGAGAGATCGTGGCTACACCACAGGCGCGCGGAGTGATCTACATTCACTCGGCGCCACGCGCGTTGTGCCCACACCTGGAGTGGGCGGTCGGCCGTGCCCTCGGGCGCGCCGTCAATTTCGACTGGAGTGACCAGCCGGTGCTCACCGGTGCTCGTCGAGCCGAGTTCTACTGGGAGGGTCCCGCCGGCAGCGGTGCCGCTCTCGCCACCGCCATCCGCGGCTGGGAGCACCTGCGCTACGAGGTGTCCGAAGACCCGACGCCGCGTAGCGACGGCGGGCGCTGGATGCACACCCCGGATCTCGGGATCCACTTCGCGCAGACCGACACCGCGGGCAACGTGGTGCTCGGCGAGGACCGTATCCGCTATGCGATGGAGATCGCCGCGGGGGACGCGTTCGAACTGCAGCGCGAACTCGATGTCGCCCTGGGCAGTGCGTGGGACGAGGAACTGGAGCCGTTCCGCACCGCCGGGGATGACTCCCGCGTGGTCTGGCTGCACAAGGTCGGATAGTCCCCCCGGTCAGATCAGAGCCCGGTGTCGGTCGTTCGTGAGACGATCAGCGAACGGCCGACACCAACAGGATGTGCGGAGGAGGCGCGAGTAACGGGAACCGGTGATCCGCTCCCGGAGCCTGTGAAAACGAATCCTTCGCCCAGTACGACAGAAGCCCCGCCGGTTCACCGGCGGGGCTTCGTCACATCGGATCAGGCGTTGCGGAAGGCGACGACGGCGTTGTGGCCGCCGAAGCCGAACGAGTTGCTGATCGCCAGCTGCGGGCCGTCGCCCAGCGGCTGCGGCTCGCCGGAAAGGCGGAACGGCACGGCGGGATCCGGTTCGGTCATGTTGATCGTCGGGGGAGCCACCCGATCGCGGAGCGCGAGGATGGTGAACACCGCCTCCAGCGCGCCGGTGCCTCCGAGTAGGTGCCCGGTGGACGCCTTCGTGGCGGAGACGGGGATCTCGTCGATGCGGTCACCGAAGACGCGCTTCAGGGCGACGTACTCGTTCGGGTCGCCCACCGGCGTGGATGTGGCGTGCGCGTTGATGTGGGTGACCTCGTCCGCGCTCGCACCGGCCATCGCCAGCGCCTGCTCCACGGCACGGGCGGCACCCGAGCCCTCGGGGTCGTTGCCGGTGATGTGGTACGAGTCGGCGGTGACGCCGCCACCCACGACGTAGCCGTAGATCTTCGCGCCGCGGGCCTTCGCGTGCTCCTCGGTCTCCATGATGAGAACCGCGGCGCCCTCGCCCATGACGAATCCGTCACGATCGATGGCACCCGGGCGCGAGGCGTGCGCGGGGTCGTCGTTGCGGCGGGACAGCGCCTGCGCGGAGGCGAAGGAGGCGACGGTGATCGGGTGGATGGCCGATTCGGCACCGCCGGCGATGACGACGTCGGCCAGTCCTTCCTGCAGGTGCTCGTAGGCGTTCAGGACCGACTCGGTGCTGGAGGCGCAGGCGCTGACCACGGTGCGGGCGTAAGCGCGCGCCTCGAACTGCAGCGACAGGTTTCCGGCTGCGGCGTTGGGCATGAGCATGGGAACCGTCAGCGGCAGAACGCGGCGAGGCCCCTTCTCGCGGAGCGTGTCCCAGGCATCCAGCAGTGTCCATACGCCACCGATGCCGGTGGCGAAGTCGACGCCGAGGCGCTCGGGGGCGACCTCGGGGGAGCCGGCGTCGGCCCAGGCCTCGCGGGCCGCGATGAGGGCGAACGCGGATGACGGGTCCAGACGCTTGGCCTCGTGACGTGGCAGCACGTCCTCGGGGCGGATGACGGCCTCTGCCGCGAAGGTGACGGGAAGCTCGTACTTCTCCACCCACTCGTGTTCGAGCGTGCGGGCACCGGACACTCCGGCGAGAAGGTTCTTCCAGTTCTCCTCGGCGGTCGCGCCGAGCGCGGAGATGGCACCGATTCCGGTGACGACGATGCGCTTGGTCATGCACTCTCTCCTGGTTTGTGCGAAAAGCGTGGGGCGGTCCTGGTGGGACCTGAGTCCGCGAGGGACGTATCAGAGGGCGGCGTGCCGCAGCACAGGGCTGCGGCACGCCGAAGGAATTACTCCTGGCCTGCGACGATGAAGTCGACGGCGTCGCCGACGGTCTTCAGGTTCTTGACCTCGTCGTCCGGGATCTTGACGCCGAACTTCTCCTCGGCGTTGACGACGATCGTCATCATGGAGATCGAGTCGATGTCGAGGTCATCGGTGAACGACTTGTCCAGCGCGACCTCGTCGGCCGAGATGCCGGTCTCGTCGGTGACGAGCTCGGCAAGACCAGCGAGGACCTCGTCCTTCGTGAATGCCATGATTTCTCCTTGTTGTTGGATGGGCGGGAAACAGTTTATGGGGGAGTCGTCAGGGGAGAACGACGACCTGCGCGCCGTAGACCAGTCCGGCTCCGAAGCCGATCTGCAGCGCGAGTCCGCCACTGAGCTCCGGATGCTCCTCGAGCAGGCGGTGCGTGGCCAGCGGCACGGACGCAGCCGACGTGTTGCCGGTCGTCTCGATGTCGCGGGCGATCGCGACGCTCTCCGGCAGACCGAGCTGCTTGGCGAACTCGTCGATGATGCGCATATTGGCCTGGTGGGGGATGAAAGCGGCGAGGTCGGACGCCTCGACACCAGCGACCTCAAGGGCCTGCTTGGCGACCTTGGCCATCTCCCAGACGGCCCAGCGGAACACGCTCGGGCCCTCCTGACGCAGCGTGGGCCACTTCGCCTCGCCGTCGCGGAACTCCACGAGGGTGTGGTCCATGCCGACGGTGTCGGCCTTGGAGCCGTCCGAACCCCACACGGTGGCGGAGATGCCGGGGGTGTCACTCGGGCCGATGACCACGGCGCCGGCACCGTCGCCGAGCAGGAACGAGATGGTCCGGTCGGTGGGGTCGATGACGTCGGACAGCTTCTCCGCGCCGATGACGACGGCATACTTCGCAGCGCCCGCACGGATGAGAGCGTCGGCCTGTGCGACGCCGTAGGTGAAGCCCGCACACGCCGCGTTGCTGTCGTAGGCGGCAGCGGGGTTCGCGCCGACACGGTCGGCGACCACGGCGGACATCGAGGGAGTCTGCTGCACGTTGCTGATGGTGGCGCAGATGACGAGATCGATCTCCGACGGGTCGACGCCGCTCTTCGCGATGGCCTCCTCGGCGGCTGCCGTCGCGAGGTCGGTGGCGCTCGTCGTCGGAACCGCGCGAACGCGGGTGATCACACCGGTGCGCTGGCGGATCCACTCGTCCGACGAGTTGATCGGTTCGATGATCTCGTCGTTGGTCACCGCGTTCTCGCCGCGGGCGGCTCCATAGGAGTAGATGCGGGTGAAGGCGGGGCCCTGCCCCTGGGTCAGCGTGACGCTCATGCGTTGTCTCCGTTCAGCATCGCGACGGCCGCTTCCAGGTCGTCCGGGGTCTTGACAGCCACCGTCGGCACGCCACGAAGTCCACGCTTCGCGAGGCCGACGAGGGCACCGGCAGGAGCCAGCTCGATCATGCCGGTGATTCCGGCATCGGCGAAGGACGTCATGCAGAGATCCCAGCGCACGGGGGAGGTGATCTGGTGCACGATCAGCTCCAGCGCGCGTGCGCCGTCAGAAACGGTGGATCCGTCGCTGTTGGTCCAGAGGGTCCGATCGGGAGCCTGCACGCCGTCCGCAGATGCAGTCTCCACGGCGGTCTGCAGTGCAGGACGTGCGGACGCCATGTAACGGGTGTGGAAGGCACCGGCCACCTGCAGCGGGATCACGCGAGCTCCGCGCGGGGCGTTCTCGCCCAGCGCGGCGAGGCCCTCCAGGGAGCCGGCGGCCACGATCTGTCCGCCGCCGTTGAAGTTGGCGGGTTCGAGACCGGCAGCGGCGATCGCCGCGAGAACATCGTCCTCGACTCCGCCGACCACAGCGGCCATGCCGGTGGCTGCCTCACCCGCTGCTGCTGCCATCGCGCGACCGCGCTCACCCACGAGGTGCATCGCGCGCTCGTCCGAGACGATGCCCGTTGCCGCCAGCGCGGCGACCTCGCCGACCGAGTGACCCGCGACACCGGTGGCGCGATCAGCCGCGTCGCCGAGCGCGTGGAATGCCAGCAGGCTCGCCGCCACGATCAGTGGCTGCGCGATGGACGTGTCGCGGATGGTGTCGGCATCGGACTGTGTGCCGTGCTCGATCAGGTCGACCTGCGCTGCGTCGGAGTAGGCCTCCAGACGCTCACGAGCGCCCGCCAGCTCGAGCCAGGGGGTGAGGAATCCGGGAGTCTGTGAGCCCTGACCAGGGCATGCGAGGACGATCACTGATTCAGTTTGCCAAGGAATCTCGCCAGGCGCTGGCATACTCCTCACAAGAAATCGATCACTGTTTGTGCGAGGTCGACAGGATTTGGCCGTTGCGGCGTGTCGGGCGTCGTCGCACACCGTCAGCGGCACCGATCGAACCGAGGATCAGCGCGGTCTGCAGGATCAGAGCTTCGCGCGGCCCGGTCGCGTCCCAGCCGATGATCTCGCTGACGCGCTTGAGCCGGTAGCGGACGGTATTGGGGTGCACGAAGAGCTCGCGCGCGGTGGCCTCCAGCGAGCGGCCGTTGTCGAGGTAGCTCCAGAGCGTGGCGACGAGATCTGCGGAGTGGGCCAGAAGGGGGCGATAGATGCGCTCCACCAGCGTGGTGCGAGCCAGCGGGTCGCCGGCCAGCGCGCGTTCCGGAAGCAGATCGTCTGCCTCGACGGGACGCGGCGCGTGGCGCCAGCCGCTCGCAACAGCGAAGCCGGCCAGAGCTGCGCGCGCCGACATGCTGGCGTCGACGAGTGCGGGCACCGTGGGACCGAGCACCAGGTGTCCTGCGCCGAAGCACGGTTCCATCGCCCGGGCGATGTCGACGAACGGTCGCCCTTCGACGGGCTCGGAATCGGCGGCGGGATCCTGTGCACGCCCGATCACCAGGACGAGCCGGGCACCCTGAACGCCGACGAGGACGTCGACGCCCAGCTTGCGCGCGGTGCGGCGCACCTGATCGACGTCGAACATCGGGGGCGTTGTGCCGACCAGCACGCTGACCTCGCCGTGCCCGTGCCAGCCGAGCGCCGCGATGCGACTGGGCAGCTCGTCATCGGTCTCGCCCGTGAGGATCGAGTCGACGACGAGGGCCTCCAGACGCGCATCCCACAGTCCGCGCGCTTCTGCAGCGCGCGCGTAGACGTCTGCGGCGGTGAACGCGAGATCCCGGGAGTACTCCAGGATCGCCTCGTGAACGTGACCGCCGCGGCCGGCCACGCGCTCCTCCGTCACCTCGACGGTGACGCGGATGAGCTGCAGCGTCTGCTGCAGGCTGACGCTGCGCAGCAGTTCACGTGGTGCGGCGGCGAAGATGTCCGCCGCGATCCAGGGGGTGGAGGTGGGGTCCTCGTACCACTGGATGAAGGAGGTGATGCCGGCCTGGGCGACCAGACCGACGGACGAGCGCCGTGCCGGGGGCATCTCGGCGTACCACGGAAGCCTCTCTTCGAGACGCTTCGTGGTCACCGTCGCCAGGTCACCCGAGATCTTGCGCAACCACGCGAGAGTCTCAGCCTTGTCCTGGGGGATGTCCCCGGCCGGCGCGTTCGCCACCGCTCTCAGCTCTCGCCGCCCGCGTTTCCGCTGGTCCCGGCGTTCACGTTGAACAGGTCGTACTTGTCGATGGCGGCCTTCACGACCGAGCGGTCGATCTTGCCGTCCTCGGCCAGCGAGAGGAGCGTGCGCACGACGATCGACGGGCCGTCGATCTTGAAGAAGCGACGCGCTGCCGCGCGGGTGTCGGAGAATCCGAAGCCATCGGCGCCGAGCGAGGCGAAGCGCTGCGGAACCCACTGGCGGATCTGGTCCTGCACGGCGTGCATGTAGTCGCTCACCGCGGTCACGGGACCTTCGGTCTCGTTCAGTCGACGGGTGACGTACGGCACCAGCGGCTCTTCCTCCGGGTGGAGGAAGTTGTGCTCGTCGGCAGCCAGGCCGTCCTTGCGCAGCTCACCCCACGACGTGACCGACCAGACGTCTGCGGACACACCCCAGTCGTCGGCCAACAGCTGCTGCGCCTCCAGCGCCCACGGCACACCGACGCCCGAGGCGAGCAGCTGTGCGCGGGGTCCGGAGCCGGTGGCCTCGGAGATGCGGTGCATACCGCGGAGGATGCCATCCACGTCGACGCCCTCGGGCTCGGCGGGCTGGACGATCGGCTCGTTGTAGACGGTGATGTAGTACATCACGTCGGGGTCCGGGTGGTTTCCGCCGTACATGCGGTCCAGGCCCGCCTGCACGATGTGCGCCAGCTCGTACCCGTACGCCGGGTCGTAGGCGATGGTGGCCGGGTTGGTGGAGGCGAGCAGCGGCGAGTGTCCGTCGGCGTGCTGGAGTCCCTCACCGGTGAGCGTGGTGCGACCGGCGGTGGCGCCGATCACGAAACCGCGCGCCATCTGGTCGCCGGCTGCCCAGAAAGCGTCGCCGGTGCGCTGGTGACCGAACATCGAGTAGAAGATGTAAACGGGGATCAGCGGCTCGCCGTGCGTGGCGTACGACGTTCCTGTCGTGGTGAACGCGGCGGTGGCGCCGGCCTCGTTGATGCCCACGTGGACGATCTGGCCCTGCGGGCTCTCCTTGTACGCCAGCAGCAGCTCGCGGTCGACCGAGACGTAGTTCTGGCCGTGCGGGTTGTAGATCTTGGCGGTAGGGAAGTACGCGTCCATACCGAACGTGCGCGCCTCGTCGGGGATGACGGGAACGATGCGGTGTCCGATGTTCTTGTCACGCAGCAGGTCCTTGAGCAGACGCGCGAACGCCATCGTCGTGGCGATCTCCTGCGTTCCCGAGCCCTTCTTGACGAGCTTGTAAGCGTCGTCTCCCGGCAGGTCCAGGCCCACGTGCGTGGTGCGACGCTCCGGGAGGAAGCCGCCGAGGGAACGGCGGCGCTCCAGCATGTACTGGGTGGTCTCGTCCTGCTCGCCCGGGTTGTAGTACGGGGGCAGGTACGGGTTGGCCTCGAGCTGTGCATCGGACACCGGGATGTGCATAGTGTCGCGGAACAGCTTCAGGTCGTCCAGCGTCATCTTCTTCATCTGGTGCGTGGCGTTGCGACCCTCGAAGTGGGGGCCCAGGCCATAGCCCTTGACCGTCTTCGCGATGATGACGGTGGGCTGACCCTTGTGCTCCATCGCGGCCTTGTAGGCGGCGTACACCTTGCGGTAGTCGTGACCACCGCGGCGCAGGCCCCAGATCTGGTCGTCCGTGTAGTCCTTGACCATCTCCAGCGTGCGCGGGTCGCGACCGAAGAAGTTCTCGCGGATGAACGCACCCGACTCGGCCTTGTAGGTCTGGTAGTCGCCGTCGGGGGTGACGTTCATCAGGTTGACGAGTGCGCCGTCCTTGTCGCGGGCGAGCAGCTCATCCCACTCGCGGCCCCAGACCACCTTGATGACGTTCCAGCCGGCACCGCGGAAGAAGCTCTCCAGCTCCTGCACGATCTTGCCGTTTCCGCGCACGGGGCCGTCGAGGCGCTGCAGGTTGGCGTTGATGACGAAGGTGAGGTTGTCCAGACCCTCGTTGGCCGCCACCTGCAGCTGACCGCGCGATTCGACCTCGTCCATCTCGCCGTCGCCGAGGAAGGCCCACACGTGCGAGTCGCTGGCGTCCTTGATGCCGCGGTTGGTGAGGTACTTGTTGGTCATCGCCTGGTAGATGGCGTTGATCGGGCCGAGGCCCATCGAGACCGTCGGGAACTGCCAGTAGTCCGGCATGAGGCGCGGGTGCGGGTACGAGGGCAGACCGTTGGCACCGGCGGACTTCTCCTGGCGGAAGCCGTCCAGCTGGGCTTCGGAGAGGCGACCCTCGAGGAACGAGCGGGCGTAGATGCCGGGGGAGGCGTGGCCCTGGATAAAGATCTGGTCGCCGCCGCCCGGGTGGCCGTGACCGCGGAAGAAGTGGTTGAAGCCGACCTCATAGAGGGTGGCGGCTCCGGCGTAGGTGGAGATGTGGCCGCCGACGCCGATGCCGGGGCGCTGAGCACGGTGCACCATGATGGCCGCGTTCCAGCGGATCCAGGAGCGGTAGCGCCGCTCCAGCTCCTCGTCGCCCGGGAACTCGGGCTCATTGACGGGGGCGATCGTGTTGATGTAGTCCGTGGTGGGAACCATCGGCACGCCCAGGTGCAGCTCGCGCGAGGTGGAGAGCATGCTGAGCATGATCTCCCGGCCGCGCTGCGGGCCCTTGGCATCAACGAGATCGGTGAGGGATTCCTGCCACTCCGCGGTCTCTTCGGGATCGCTGTCGAGAGGTTCTTGGCTGTAGGGATCCTGGTCGTGAACAGTCACCGGGCGACCTTTCGTCGTACTGGCAGATCATGCCAAAGGGGCGGATCGGCGCACGGGGAGGTGTTGTAGACATCACACGGCATGCGCATCCCCAGCCTACCCACATTCCGCGAAGCGTCGTGCGGCAGTGCGAGCAGGAGGTTCGCGGCGGTCAGCCAACGCGTCGGTAGCGGGTGAGGACGGCTCCGGAGGAGAACTCTTCGCGATACACAGGCTCCAGGCGGCGCCGAGTCGTCAGTCCCGCGAGCAGATAGGGCCCGTGTCCCGCGACGTGCGGCTGCACGAGGAACTCGTATTCGTCGATGAGGTCGAGTTCAGCGAGTGCCGTCGGCAATGTCACGCCGGAGACGAGGATCTCGCCGCCCGGCTGCGATTTCATCGCGGTGACGGCCGCGGCGAGGTCTCCACGAAGCAGCGTGGCGTTCCAGTCGACGCTCTCCAGGGTGCGCGAGACGACGGTCTTGCGGGCGCGACTGATCGTGTCCGCGAAGTCGATCTCCCAGGCCGGCGAGTCCGCCGGAAGTGGATTGCGCCAGGCCTCCTCCATCATCTGATAGACGATCCGACCGAACAGGAGCTCGTCGGCGCGCGCGATGCTCGCTGTCGCCGCGCGATTCACATCCTCGGTGGGATCGCCCTCGCGGTGATCCACGCAGCCGTCGACGGTGACGTTGATGTAATAGCGGAGAGTGCGCATGCGATCACGCTAGGCCGCATGATTCGTGTCGGCAATGCCTATGCGCCGGCGTCCCGGCTGGAGCCGTTCACCTCATCGGCCCGCTCCTGACCGGTGAGGGCGGCGATCGCGTCCATCATCCGTTCGGTCGCGATGCGACGAGCGGCACCTCGAGGCATGCCGGTGAGATCGCTGAGATCCAACGGGGTGCCGAACCGCACTTCGGGGCGGGTGCGCCCGCGCAGCGTGCCGAACGGTGTCATCTCGGCCGTACCGATCACGCCGACGGGCACGACGGCCGCGCCGGTCTCCAGCGCCATCCATCCCGCGCCGCTGCGACCCTTGTAGAGCCGGCCGTCGCGGGAGCGCGTACCCTCGGGGAACACGGCGAACACGCTGCCGGCCCGCAGGATCCGCGCCCCGGATTCCAGGGCTGCCTGTGCCGCCTGGCCCGCGGTGCGCAGCACCGGTACTCCGCCGATGGAGGTGAAGAACCAGCCGAGGAAGCGGCCGACCACACCGGGGCGCGTGAAGAGGCTCGCCTTCGTCAGGAACTGGACGGGGCGCGATGCCGCGGTCGGGATCAGCACGGTGTCCCAGCCGGAGAGGTGATTGGCCACCAGGAGGACCGGCCCGGTGGCGGGGAGATTCTCCCGTCCGCTGGTGCGTGCGCCGTAGACCGCCGCGAACAGGGGGCGCAGCACCGCGCGCCCGAAGTAGTAGACGGCCCCCGGCTTCGGGATCTGGGTTTCGGCATCACTCACCATCCGATCCTATGGATGTGTCGCAGGCTCGGTGCGGACCGGCCGGGTGCGCGGGCCATACGATCGGAGTGTGGCAGATGCACAGAAGTATCAACCCGATGTCCTCTGGGCATGTGTCGAAGACGGATTCCACGTCGGCAGCCGCGGCGGTGATTTCCTCGGATTCGTCGACCGCAGACCCGACGGCGGCTATCGCGCCTACGACTCGCGCTCTCAGACGGTGGGGGACTATCCGTCGCTGCGTGAGGCCACGGCAGCGGTGACGCGGGCGCAGCCGGGCACGCCGATCCACCCCACCACTGACGTCCCAGGAGCGACCTCGTGACCGCGACCAGCGAGCCCCTCATCACCCTCGTCTACGTCAGCACGGCATCGCAGCCGTTCCGGGAGACGGCTCTCGAGCAGCTCCTCGCGGAGTTCCGCCGATTCAACACGGCGAACGAGATCACCGGGATGCTGCTGTTTCGGGATGGTCGCTTCATTCAGGTGCTGGAGGGTGAGCGCGCGGCGGTCGAGCATCTGGCCGAGCGCATCGGCCGCGACTCGCGACACCACGACATGCGGATCCTGCTGTCCGAGCCCATCGCAGAGCGGAGCTTCCCCGATTGGAGCATGGGCTACCGATCGTTCCGTCGAGGTACCGAAGCGGCCCCCACGGGGTTCCGAGACTCGTTCGCTGATCTGGAATCGGCGACCGATGCTTCGACGACGGCTCGGGCGCTGGGGGAGCTCACCCTGTGGTTCCGTGTTCGGGAGACCGTCGGCGTCTCCGAGGTTTCCGGGCTTCATCGGTAGCGTGAACGCATGCAGATGATCGGCGTGCTCGGCGGGATGAGCTGGGAGTCCTCGTTGGACTGGTATCGGCTGGCCAACGAGCGGGTCCGCCAGGAGCTGGGCGGCTTCCACTCGGCACCGATTCTGCTGGATTCGCTCGACTTCGCCGAGATCGAGGCGATGCAGGCTTCCGGCGATTGGGAAGCAGCGGGCGCGCTCCTCGCCGCCCATGCGCGCGGGCTGGAGGCAGCGGGGGCAGGACTCATCGTGCTGTGCACGAACACGATGCACCTCGTCGCCGACAGGATCACCGAGGCGATCAACGTTCCGTTCCAGCACATCGCAGACACCACCGCTGAGGCGATCCGCTCAGCGGGCCTGACGACGGTCGGTCTGCTCGGGACCGCCTTCACCATGGAGCAGACCTTCTACCGTGACCGCCTCGCACAGCATGGCATCACCGCGGTGATTCCGAGCGCCGAGGATCGCGCGACGGTGCACGGCGTCATCTACGACGAGCTCGTGCAGGGCATCGTCACCGAGCAGTCACGGCAGAAGTACCGCGACGTCATCGCCCATCTGGTCGCCGACGGCGCCGAGGGCGTCATCCTCGGCTGCACGGAGATCGAGCTGCTCATCACGCAGCAGGACGCACCCGTGCCGGTGTTCCCGACGACCGCGTTGCATGTCGAGGCGGCGCTGAAGGCTGCCGGTCTCTAACTGCAGCCATCAGTCCCAGACGAGGAACACGACGCGGTGATGCCCGATGACGGGCGGAATGTCGGTGTAGTCCTCCATCGATGACTCGTCTGATTCGACGATGCCGTCGCTGTGCAGCCACGCGATGTCCAGAATCTCCTCCAGCACGGCTGCCGGAAGTGTCGTCGCCAGCAGGATGGATTCGGCGATGACGTCTCCTATCGCCTCGTCCAGCTCCGTGTCCTCGTGAAGCCCCACGCGAATCCATGCGACGTCATCGCGCGCCTCGACTGCGCGCAGTCGTTCAGCGATCTCCGCCAGCGTCGGTCGACCGAATCCCCAGCGGTTCGGCGCGAGGGAGTCCTCCGCGACATTGCCGTCGAAGAACTCGCCGAGGGTGAGCAGCGGAAGCCGGTCACCCGTAATGCGGGCGGCGATCTCGGCGGTCGTGATCACGATGTGCTCCTGATGTCGGAGGTCGTGGCGCCGTCGAGCAGGGCGCGGAGGTTCTTCTTGTAGACGCGGAACGCGAGTCGGCCGTCGTCGGTCAAGCTCACGTAAGTGACGGGATTCCGGCCCTCCAGCACCTTCTCGACAATCGCGTAGCCCGAGTCCTCGAGCTTGCGCAAGTGAGTCGCGAGATTGCCTGATGTCGTGCCGAGGAGAGCCTGCAGCCGCGGGAAAGACAGCGAGTCGCCAACGCCGAGCGCATCGAGGATCGTGACGATTCGCAGTCGTGCCTGGACGTGGATGACGGGATCCAGCTCATCCATGGACGGCAGCCGTGATCGGGCCGGACATGAGGGCGGGCTTCGCCGTCTCGATGATCGCGAGGCCGAGGAACCCCATGCCTCCGACAATGCCCGCCAGAAGGTTGTATGGCGGCGGCACGGCCAGTGATCCGAGGCCGACCACGAGGATCCAGACGCCGAAGACGAGCTGGGACCTGTCGTTCCACAGCACGGCACCGGCGACCGACAAGGCGCCGATCACCAGGCAGGGGCCGGCCATCCAGTAGGAGAGCATGACGTCGACGGGGATTCCCGTGCTGGCCAACCGCCAGCCGAGCAGGCCGATGAGGGCGAACGCCACGGGGTAGATGTTGCCGAAGATCGCCCCCTGAACCACGGAGGGTCCGCGCGTGCCGGTCCCGCGGCGAACCGAGTGGACGGTCGAGATCACGATGGCCGCCCCAACGCAGACGACCGCGATGATGAGAGCCGCCACGAGCGGAAAGGAGAGGCCGGTCGGGGCGAAGGTGAGGAAGAGTGCCGCGAAGCTCACGATCCACGCTGCGCCCCACGCCACGTACAACAGGCGTGCGCTCGGCGCCATCGCTGTCTTCGCCTTACTGCTGTCGTCGGCAATCGCCCGCAGGATCGCGGCGGGATCGACAGCCCTGCTCTCCGCACTCATGACATACCTCCGTACTCGTGTGGTGCTGCGATCTGCAACACCAACTACTTTGCAATGACAGCAACTTTGTGCCACAAAGTCAAGAGGTGATGCGTAAGGAAGTATCGGCTGGAAGGGCCCGTGAGACGCTAGATCCACCCGCGCTCGCGCGCGATCCGAGCCGCGGACTGGCGGCTGTCGGCGTGGAGCTTGATGATCGCCGACGAGGCGTGGTTGCGCACCGTGCCCGACGCCAGACCTAGTTCGCGCGCGATGTGCTTCAGCGGTAGCCCCTGGTCAGTGAGTCTCAGCACGTCCGTCTCGCGCGGGGTGAGTGGACTTTCGTCCTCCGTCAGCGCGGCGGCTGCGAGGCTCGCATCGACATAGCGCTCGCCGGCCGCGACGCGACGGATGATGTCGGCGAGCTCGCCAGCGGGCGTCGACTTCGGGACGAATCCGCGAACGCCGACGGACAGTGCCCGTCGCAGCGCGCCGGGTCGGGCATGTCGGGTGACGATCACGACGACCGCGTCCGACTGCGCGATGATCTCTCGTGCCGCGTCGACGCCGTCCATGCCGGGCATCTCCAGGTCGAGAAGGGCGATGTCCGGGCGATGAGCGAGGGCGGCGCTCACGGCACCTGCCCCGTCCTGAGCCTCGCCGACAACGTCGATATCGGGTTCCAGAGCGAGCAGGGCGGCGAGGGCTCCGCGAATGAGCTGCTCGTCGTCGGCGATCACAAGACGGATCATCTGTTCACCTCCGAGGGTGCGAGAGCGGGAATCGTCACGGTGAGCTCGAACCATGCGCCGTCACGACTCGAGGTGACACTGCCGCCGAGGGGTGCCACACGGTCGCGGAGACCGCTCAACCCGGTGCCGCTGGTCTTCGTCGTCCCGGCGCCGTCATTGGCGACGGTCAGTCGCCATGCGCCACCCACCGCCTGGAGTCGGATCGCCGCGTGGGTGGCGGTGCTGTGGCGGAGGATGTTCGTGGTGGCCTCGCGCAGGGCCACCGCGAACAGCGTCTCCAGCGAGGGTTCGAGGCCGACGGTCTCCAGCGCGACCTCACAGTCGATGGCCGCCGAGCGGAGAACGGCCGCCGCGTTCCGGGCTTCGACGGTGAGGGTCACCGAGCGGTAGTCATTCACGACGGCACGGGTGTCTTCCAGCGCCTCGCGTGCGATCACTCGGATCTGCGCGATCTCGTCCGCAGCTCGCTCGCGATCCTGTTCCAGGAGCCGCTCCGCCAACTCGCTCTTGAGCGCGATGACCTGGAGGTGGTGTCCCTGAATGTCGTGCAGATCGGTCGCGAATCGCAGGCGCTCCTGGGCGATCGCAAGCTCGGTGGCGACCTGACGTGCGTTTTCGAGGCGCAGCACGACGCGCAATGCCCACATCGCGCTTGTCGGAAGGACCACGAACATCGCCAGGGTTACCAGCATTTCGAACGGAGCAGTGGCCGTCTCGGATGTCGATGTGCCCGTGAAAGCGGTGATGGCCCCCGTGGAGATCACACTCGCCGTGGCGAGGATCGCGCATGCCGCCCACCGTGCCCGCAGAATGCTCGCGAGCAATCCGCCGGACACCGCGAGGATGAACGCCCACCCCCACCCGGCGAACGGCGGGGCGATGGCGACGATCCAGGCGACACCCGCGGCGACGACGGCTGTCAGGAGCGCCGGATGTCTGGCGCTGCGGGGCTTCGGGCGGCGCACCACCGCCGGGACGGCGAGAATCATCGCCACGGCTGAGATCATCGTGAGCACCGCAAGGATGACCGAACGTGGATCGCTCGGGATGAGCTCCGCCACGATGGCGACGCCGGCGCTCACGACGATGATCGCGTACAGGCTCACAGCCGTCGATCGGCGTGCCCACACGGCATCGCGCGAGCTTCGCGTCGCCGGGTCCGCGGGCTGCGTCATCCGCTCAGCGTACCGGCAGGGTCGCGAGGAACTCGTTGGTGTCCGCTGCGATGGTCGCCGACTGTGTGTGATGCAAGTAGTGCGTCCCGTCGAGCGGGATCGCGGTGCCGTTCTCGAGCTGCGCGACCTGTCCATCGTGGAGCTGCTTCCAGGTGTCGAAGTCCTCGTCCTGGGTGGCGATGAACAACAGGACCGGCAGGTCTTTCGGGAAGGTTGCGGCGCTGGCGGTGACGAAGTTGGTGTACGCGGTCTCGAGTTCGTTCAGTACGGTGCGGGCGGAGGCATTGCGGGTCGTGAAGTACCCCATCTGCTGCTTCTGCTCGTCGGTGTAGGGCAGGCCCGCGTAGGGATCGCCGCTCAGCGCCGCGAGTGCTCGCGTGATGCCGAGGTCTCGCAGCTCCGCGATCCCTGCGGTCGATACGGGCTCGTCCCATCCCGGCTGGTTGGGCACGCTGGTGTCGATGCCGACGAAAGCGCGCAGCTCATCCCGATACTGCTCGGCGTAGGTGAGGGCGTACAGCCCCGCGATGGAGTGGCCCATGAGCGTGTAGCGCGTGATGTCCAGCTCCTGCAGGGCGGTGTGCACCTCCTCGACGATGTTCTCCGTGGTGCGGGGGACGTCGGTCTGGTCACTGAGTCCGTATCCGAACGGCTCGACCACCACCACGCGGTGATCCTCCGCCAGCTTCGTGACCAGCGGCTGGTAGTCCAGCCACGGCGACGCCGTGCCGAGTCCCGGGAGCAGCACAATGGTGTCGTCACCCGTGCCCGTGATCACGACATTCATCTGGTGCCCGTCGACGTCCACGCGCTGGCCGTAGTCTTCGATGCTGGCCAGCTCCTGCCGCGTGGCCACGGCATTGACGGCGAACGTGGTTCCCAGCAGGAGAACCGGAATCGCCAGCACAGAGCCGAGGGTGATCAGGGTGATTTTCAGAGGCTTTCGCATATCTCCAGCCAACCGGCGCGGCACGGTGCGCAGAAGTGTCGTGATGTCACGCCCACCCGTGACATGCGTCACGGGTGGGCGCCGCGTTGACGGTCAGGATTGCTGGGCTTGCAGCCATCGGGGCCGTAAGGAGCGAGCAAGGTTCACTTGAGACATCTGCCCAGCCACGGATCATCGTCAGTATCGGAATCGGACGTGTCCTGTCGGGCGATCTGTCCGAGTGCGACCGTGCCAAGGCACGTCAGCGCGAGGAGGTCGCCCGGCCGGCACGCCGAGGCGAGCGCGGTTCGAATCGTCACCTGTCCAGCGCGCGAGCTCAGGAGCGTCGTCCGTCTGCGGGGTGCGTTGGGGTCGCGCAGGTGTCGTACGTCGAGGACGCGAGACTCGAGCGGATCGAGATTGCAGTCAACGCTCACCTCTCCGCGGCGGAGGCCGTGGCCTGGGATGTAGGCCGACACTCTGGTGATGACGACGGTGCGGAAATCATCACTTCGAGGGTCCTCACCGGTCGGCGCAATCATCAGACACGGAGCGCCTCTCTCCTCGACGAGTGCGCAGAGGGATTGGTGGCCGATGACGATGTCATGGTCGGTGAACGTTGTTTCTGCGGGCCAAAGCCGCGGTTCCTGGTAGAGAGCAGCCAGTGCCATCGTCCGGGAGGAGATCAGACTGTGGGTGATGCTCATGAGTTGGCCACCGGTGCAAGATTGTTGCTCATAGCGGACGCTCTCGGCGGCCTGGGGCGTACATCTTTCAACGCGACAGTGCCGCAGCACGGGACCGCAAGGACGTCGCCCTGGTGCAGATCGCCCGGGAGCGAGACCAGCGGGTGAGGCCAGGGTGCGGCACCAGCATCACCCGGGATCAGTTCAATGACTGTGTTCTGAGCGGTCGAGGCCCGGCCGATGAGCCGGCACTCATTCCACCATGGCCTGATGTGCTCGAGCCCGCAATCGGTGAGGGCGATGTGCTTTCCTGTTTCGTCATCGATGCGGAGGGTGATGCGGAAGACCAGGACAGTCACATCGCTTCCAGCGCCAGGGGTGCGTGCCACAGCCGACGTCGAGTGAGGGAGGTCGCCCGAGAGAACCGCAGGTGTGCCCGTGATCTCTACGAGCCGCGTGAGATACACCCCGCCGACAATGACGTCGGTGACAGTGGGTACGGTGTGCTCGGGCCAGAACCGGGCATCGCAATGAAGGGGAATGCTTCGTCTGAGTGTCGGCAGGATCTCTGTAAGAGTCATGTGTCCAGTCCTACGCACCGGTCGAGGTGCAAGGAATGGTCCCTCACGGAACTCATGCGTTCCTGATCTGAGGCGGATCACACCGCGCAAATCTGGTGGGCCCTGCCGGGATCGAACCGACGACATCCACGGTGTAAACGTGGCGCTCTACCAGCTGAGCTAAAGGCCCTCGTGGTCCATCCTATCGGGTGCGCGGTGGTCGCCGAGCACCCGACAGGAAACGCGGGTCAGAGGGCGACGAAACCGAGAACGGCGCTCACGATGGAGAGCGCGCCCAGCACCACGGACGGCAGCACCGCCTTCGCCGGGTCCCGGTGACGGAGATGGATCACGACCGCGCCGATCATGACGATCGCGAGGCACGACGCGGCGATGGGGGAGAGGACGGGGACGATCCCCGTGGCGAGCGGCAGGATCAGGCCCAGCGCGCCGACCACCTCGGCCGCGCCGATCGCTTTCAGCGCGGCGGGTGGGAATCCCTTCGCCCAGGCCATGCCGGACGCGACGAGGGCATCCTTCGACTTCGCGAGCTTGTTGACCCCTGCGCCGAGGAAGGCGAGGGTGAGCAGGGAGTTGACGACCCAGAGGGCGATGATCATGAGGTTCCTTCTCTGAACAGAGTTACGATAGGTAACAGACCTCATGATGCGTCACTATCCGAACGCATGCAAAAGGCACACGGAGGTAAGCAGGTGACATCGATCGTCGAACCCAGCGCATACGAGACGGCGTGCGACGGGCGCGGGCCAACCGATCATGGCCGAGTCATCCGCGAGGTGCTGGACCGGGTCGGCGACAAATGGTCGGTCCTGGTGATCGGCGCCTTGCACGAGCAGCGCCTCCGATTCACCGAGCTGATGCATGCTATTCCGGGGATCTCGCAGCGGATGCTGACGCTGACCGTCCGTCAACTGGAACGCGATGGGCTGCTCACGCGCACGGTCCATGCCGAAGTGCCGCCACGCGTCGAGTACGAGCTCACGGATCGAGGGCGC
Source organism: Microbacterium gorillae (assembly GCF_050990725.1). Classification (GTDB taxonomy): domain Bacteria; phylum Actinomycetota; class Actinomycetes; order Actinomycetales; family Microbacteriaceae; genus Microbacterium; species Microbacterium gorillae_A. Next base: position 2,410,129 of record NZ_CP158844.1, on the reverse strand, counting down.
GGCTTCGTGGAGCTCGCTATCGCTCTCGCGGATTGGGCGATCGAGAACCGCGAGGGCATTGAAACCTCGCGAGCGGACTACGACGCGCGGATTCCGGCGCGATAGCCCGAAAGGGCTTATATGTGGGAAATATAAGCTATAGACTTCTCGCATGTCAGAGATCGTCGGAGTCATCGTTGACATCGTCGCGTCACGTCGTGCGACGGATCGCGCCGCGGTGCAGGCGAGCGTTCACGCCATGTTCCAGGAGGCGCAGCAAGTGGTGACGCCCGTCCTGCCGCTCTGGTCAACGGCAGGCGATGAGTTTCAGGTCGCCTACTCCTCTGTGGCGCGAGCCTGCGCCGCCACGACCCTGGTCCGGTTGGCCGCGGTCGACGCCGGCACCGACGTGCGCTTCGGCATCGGCAAGGGGCAGTCCCGCATCGTCTCCGGGGCAGCGGATGAGATTCCGATCTACGACGGCAGCGCGTGGTGGGCGGCGCGCCGGGCGATCGACACCGTGCACCGGCTCGCCGGGCGCACCGGACCCGCGCGAACCTGGGTCGTGGACAACGACGATGAACCCGCCGACATCAACGCCGCTCTTCTTCTGCGCGATGAACTCATCGGCTCGATGAAGCCGCGCGAGGTGCGCATCGCCCGCGCGATGATCGAGGGGCGAACCCAGGCGCAGATCGCGGAAGCGGAGGGGATCACCCAATCCGCCGTGTCGCAGAGCGCACGCCGCTCCGGGGCCGCCACGCTGGTCACGGTGCAGTCGTTGTGGACGGGAGGACGCGCGTGAACGTGATCGCCGGGTTGCTCGTGGTGGGAATCGCGGGCGCCGACATCATCGGCTGGCTCATCACGCGTGCGCAGAGAAGGAATCGTTCGCTCACCGCGCGGGTCCTCGCGATCGCCGTCTGGTCGCTCCTCGTCGCGGTTGCAGCGGTGCCGCTGCAGGCCCCGGTGGCCTACGCCCCGGTGCTCGCCATTCTCACCTTCGTCTGGCCGGTGCTCGCGGGCCTCTGGGCAGCATCGGTGCTCGGGTACATCGCCGTGATCGCAGGCATCCTGGTCGCCGGAGGAACGGGGCTCCCGTTCATTGGGACGTTCGGCACCTTCGGGTACGTGGCGACAACCTCGATCCCGCTCGGCAAACCGGTGGCGATGGTCGGCGTCGCGCTCTTCCTCGGCCTGAGTGCGAACCTTGTCTGCCGTGGTGCACTGCGTCGCGCTCGCGTCGCGGAGGAGCCGTCGCTCATCACCGCGACCGGGCACACCCAGCAGGGGGCACCGACCCTCGGCGCTCGCATGACGGACGCTCTGCGCACACGCTGGCTCACCGAACCGCTGCGCCCCGGCGAGATGCGTGGCGGCCGGTTGATCGGTCCGCTTGAGAGATGGATCATCCTGGCGCTCGCTCTCGCCGGAGCCCAGGGGATCATCGCGGCCCTGATGGCGGCCAAGGGCATCGTCCGCTTTCCTGAGATCTCGAAGAACGCGGGCGAAGGATCAAAAGCAGAGGAGTTTCTCGTGGGCAGCCTGATCAGCTGGGGCCTCGCCGGGGCCGGCGCCGCGCTGGTGGCGTTCGCGTGAGCGGTGCGCGCGAGCAGGACATCGTCCGCGTTGAGACGGCCGTGGGTGCTCGATTCCCCGACTGGCTGCGGGATCGGCTCCTCGCCGAGAACGGATTCATCCTCGACGACACCGCCGGCAGGACCGGTCGCACGTGGCGGATCCTGCCGGTGCGCGACGACGGCGACCGCAAGCGCATGATGCGCACCGCGAAGGACATCGCCCGCGCCACGGCCACCGCACGCGCGGTCGATGTCGTCTCCTCCGCAGGGTTCGGAGAACCACAACCAGGGCAGCCGTTCCCCGCCGATGGCGTGGTGATCGGTGTCGGCTGGACCGAACTCGAACGCCTGACGCTGCTCCCAGACCCTGTGGACCCGGGACGGCTCGGTCTGACGCTGTACCGGCAGATGCAGTTCGCGCCGATCGAGTCGCTGGGACTGCGGCTCGACGAGCTCGCTCCCGATCCGATGGCGTTCGACACCGGCGAGGAACTACCCACGTTCCGCTATCACCCCGACCCCGTTGCGACCGGATCTCTCCGACGGTCACCGAACGTCTGCTCGCTCTGCGAGCGTCCCCGCGGATGGGAGTACGCCTCACGCCCCTACGGCCGCGGGGAGCCGGAACACATCTGCCCGTGGTGCATCGCCGACGGATCTGCCGCTCGCGCTGGCGCGCTCTTCGTCGACACCTGGGCCCTGGACGAAGCAGGCATCGCCGAGGACATCCAACACGAAGTGGCCACGCGGACACCCGGCTTCTCGACGTATCAACCGGAGGAGTGGCAGTCCCACTGCGACGACGCGGCCGCCTTCATCGGAGAGCTTGATGCCGACGGTCTGCGCCTGCTCGCTCCCGAGCGCCGGGAGGAGCTGGGCATCAGCGAGGAGGCGATCGAGGCGGTGGCGCAGCAGGAGGCCGGTTTCGCCGTGTTCGGCTTTCGGTGCCTGCACTGCGGCGCCACCCTGGGATTCCTCGATATCGACTGAGGCCAATCGCGTCAGTTCACGGTGAAGGTCGCGCGCAGCAATCGCGCCTCGTCACTCGACGGGCCGACGCGCAGCTCGAACGCACCCGACTCGACGATGCGGTGCCCCTCGGCGTCGACGATCGTGCAGTCGGTCACCGGCACCTCGAGCAACACTTCGCGCGTCTCACCCGGCGCGAGATCGACCTGGACGAACCCCTTCAGCTCCTTGTCCGCCCAGCTGACCGACGTGATCGTGTCGCTCACGTACGCCTGCACCGTCTCCCGGACGGGTCGCGTCCCCGCGTTCGTGACCGTCACGCGGGCGCGCACGGTCTCGTCGCGCGTGTATGACTCGGCGTCGAGAACCATGCCGTCGTAGGTGACAGTCGTATAGGACAGGCCGTGCCCGAACGGCCACGCCGGTGCCTGCGTGAGGTCGGCGTAGCGGTCGCCGTGCTGGCCGCGGATCTGGTTGTAGTACGTGGGCTGCTGGCCCACGTGCCGCGCGAACGAGATCGGCAGCCGCCCGCTGGGCTCGATGAGACCGAGGCACAGCTCCGCGATCGCGCGTCCGCCCTCCATACCGGGAGATGCGGCCCAGATGATCGCCGCCGCGTTGCGTGCGGACGGGGGCAGGACCAGGGGCTTGGACGCCAGCAGCACCACGATCATCGGCGTTCCGGTCTTCGCCAGTGCGTCGAGGAGGGCGATCTGCCCGCCGATCAGCTCCAGCGTGGCCGTCGAACGCCCCTCACCGACGAGATCGATGACGTCGCCGACCACGGCGACCACGCAGTCGGCGGCCTCGGCCTGAGCCACCGCCTCCGCGATGAGCGCCTCATCGGGCTCGGCCGGGACCACGACCTGCGGGCGGGGCTGACCGTCGGGGAAGAACTCGCCGGCCGGGTCTGCCTCCAGCGTGAGCACATCTGCACCGCGACCGAAGGTGACCTCCCAGCCCGAGGGTGCGAACCGGCGGAAACCATCCAGCACCGTCGTGATCAGCTCGCGGGGCTGGCCGTCCGGCAGCCACCCGGCCTGGCCGGAGTTTCCGGCCCAGTCGCCCAGCTGGGTCTGTGCGTCGTCCGCGAGCGGTCCCACCACGGCAACGCGGCGCGCGGGCTGAGCCGTCTGGCCCGTGAGGGGGAGGACCCCGTCGTTCTCGAGCAGCACGAGGGACCGCCGTGCGATTTCCAGGTTCAGCGCCCGGTGTTCCGGCGTGTTCAGCACGGCGGCGATCCGATCCGCATCGGGACGGCGCGGATCCTCGAACAGCCCCAGCTCGAACTTGAGGGTGAGGATGCGTCGCACCGCGCGGTCCAGGTCCGCCTCGGTCAGCTGGCCCGCGTCGATCGCCTCCAGCGCACCCTCGAAGAACCCGGGTGTGGTCATGATCATGTCGTTGCCCGCGATGACCGCGGCAGCGGCGGCGTGCGCGTAGTCCGGCTGCACCCGCTGCTCCCAGACCATGCGGCCGACGTTGTCCCAGTCGGTGATGAGAGTACCGGTGTAGCCCCACTCGCCACGGAGGACTTCGGTGAGCAGCCAGTCGTTCACCGTGATCGGCACGCCATCGGTGGACTGGTAGCCGAGCATGAAGGTACGCGCGCCCTCGCGCGCGACGCGCTCGAACGGCGGCAGGAACCACGAGCGCAGCTTGCGACGGGAGATGTCCGCTTCGCTGGCATCCCGGCCACCCTGCGTCTCCGAGTAGCCGGCAAAGTGCTTCGCCGTCGCAAGAATCGCCGTGGGATCGGTCAGTCCCTCGCCCTGATATCCGCGCACCATGGCGGAGGCGAGCTCGCCGATTAGGTACGGATCCTCCCCGAACGTCTCATTCACCCGACCCCACCGGAGGTCGCGCGTGATGCACAGCACGGGGGAGAAGGTCCAGTGGATGCCCGTCGCCGCGACCTCGACCGCCGTCGCGCGAGCGGCTTGCTCGATGAGCTGTGCGTCCCACGATCCCGCCATGCCGAGCTGGGTGGGATAGATGGTGGCGCCCCCGAAGAAGGAGTGGCCGTGAATGCAGTCCTCGCCCACGATGAGCGGGATGCGCAGCCGTGTGCTGTCGGTGAGCTCATGCGCCTGCTGCAGGCGCTCCGGCGAGGCGTGCAGGATCGAGCCGACGTGCTTGCGCAGCACCTGGTCCTCGATGTCGTCGCGGGCATCGAGCTGCATCATCTGCCCGACCTTCTCCTCCACGCTCATTCGCGAGACGAGGTCGTCGACGCGGTCGGAGATGGGAAGGGTCGCGTCCTGATAGGGCGGCCTCGTGGTCATAGCGAATCCTCTCGGTGCTCCCGTGCAACCGGGTACGGCTGCTTGGAATGCTAACGTTACTGACGAGTAAGTAAGAACTCGCGCCGAAGGAGATCTCGATGTCGGCAATGAGCAGGGCGGCGAAGCCGCGTCCCGAGACCCTGGAGAAGCGACGGGACATTCTTCGCGCGGCGACGGAGGTGTTCGGTGCGAAGGGATTTGCTGGAGGCACGCTCTCGGACATCGCTGACCAGGTCGGGATGACCCACGCGGGCATCCTGCATCATTTCGGCTCGAAGGATCAGCTGCTGCTGGACGTGCTCACCTTCCGGGACCGCACGGATGTGGAGCACCTGGCCGAGCAGCACATTCCGGGAGGAGCGGACTTGTTCCGCCACCTCATTCGAACCGCGTTCACGAACGCGCGACGAGCCGGGATCGTCCAGTCCTTCGTCGTTCTGTCGGGGGAGTCGGTCACCGAGAGTCACCCCGCCCGCGACTACTTCGCTGGGCGATACAGCACGCTGCGACACGAGATCACGGACGCGTTCACGGAGATGTGCGCAGAGCGGGGTGTCGCCGACGCCTCCGTGATCGCCGATGCCGCGGTCGCGATTCTCGGTGTCATGGACGGACTTCAGGTGCAGTGGCTGCACGCCCCGGGTGATGTCGATCTGGGGCGGGCGACCGCATTCGCGATCAACGCCATCGTGCGCGCGGTGATCGACGAGGATGAGCCGATCCTCGGCAGCGTGGACGAGATTCTCGCCGACCGGTGAGAGCCGCGACCGCACGGTAGATTGGTGGAGTGAAAGCGAGCCAGGCAGACCAGCGCATCCTCCTCGACGTGGCGGACATTGACCGTCGCCTGAAGCACGCTGAGCACCAGCGCACGAATCCGGTGCATCGTGCACGTATCGCCGAGCTCACGTCACAGCGCGCCACCCAGACGCAGGAGCTGATGCAGCGCATCGGCGTCCGTGATGACCTGAAGGCCGAGATCGGCCGGATCGAATCGGACGTCACCACCGCCCGGGCCCGGCGCGAGCGTGACAAGGAGCGTCTCACCAGCGCGTCGGCGAAGGAGGCCGTGGCGCTCGAGAACGAGATCACCAACCTCGCGAAGCGTCTCAACGACCTGGAGGATGCGGAACTCGAGGCGATGGAGAAGCTGGAGACCGCCGAGGCCAGCGTTGCCGAGCAGGAGGCGGTGATCGCCGAGACGAACGCGGAGGGGTCCCGTCTGACAGCGGAGGCGAAGGCACAGGTCGCCGACGCGACGACCGCCGTGGAGCAGTTGCGCCGCGATCGCGATGCCGTCGCTGGGACGGTGCCCGAGGCGCTGCTCGCACAGTACGACCGGCTCGCTCGGACCGGCAACGGCGCGGGCCTGCTGCGTGCCCGCATGTGCGAGGCCTGCCGCATGGAGCTTTCCGGCAGCGATCTGGCCGAGGTGGCTGCGGCTGCTTCGGATGATGTCCTGTTCTGCCCGCAGTGCGGTGCCATCCTCGTCCGTACCGACGAGTCAGGGCTGTGACCACGCGCGTTCGGCGATGACCGCACCCGCTGCCACCGTGTGGGCCGTGGTCGGTTCGCGCGGCGACAGGGTGGAGGTGTCCCTCCGTGATCAGGACGAGATCGAACGCGTCGACCTCGCTCGCGCTGACCTGCCGGGGTGGATCGCGGAGCAGGAGCGAACGATCCGGCCCCGGTGGGTGTGGAGCGATACCGCACACTGGTATCCGAACATTCTCTCCGCCGGTGTGCGCGTCCAGCGCTGTCTGGATCTCCGCCTGTGTCACGTGATTCTGCGGGATTCCGCGCTGGTTCCCGCGTCTGATCCCCACGCTCAGCAACTGCGCACACCGTCAGGGTGGGACGCGGGGGTGGATCTCGAAGCACCTCGCGTGGACGCCCTGTTCGATCTCGACGACGCGCCGCGCGGCGTCTCGCACGGCTTCGATGACGCTCTGGCCGAGTTCGCCCGTCAGCGCGCCATCCTCGATTCGGTCGACGGTCGGCTGCGCCTGTTGACAGTCGCCGAGTCGGCGGGGGCGCTCATCGCTGCGGAGCTGCGCGCGGCGGGCCTGCCGTGGCACGTTCCGACGCACGAGGCCATCCTGGACACAGAACTCGGCCCGCGCGACGCGACGGGGACCCCGCGTCGGATCGCTGAGCTCGGCGCGCAGGTACGTGAGCTGCTGGGCGATCCGTCGCTCAGTCTGGACAGCCAGCCGAAACTCCTGCGCGGACTGCACCGCGCGGGCATCCTCGTGGAGTCCACCAGCAAGTGGGAGTTGGCCGAGATCGATCATCCCGCGATCGAGCCCTTGCTGGAATACCGACGCATCACGCGCCTGCAGAGCGCGAACGGTCGCGCCTGGCTTGCGGAGTGGGTGCACGATGGGCGCTTCCGTCCGATCTACATTCCCGGCGGCGTCGTGACCGGGCGATGGGCATCGGCGGGTGGCGGGGCGCTGCAGCTGCCGCGTCAGCTCCGTCCCGTCGTGCGTCCTGATCCGGGCTGGGTGCTGGTGCTTGCGGATGTGTCGCAGCTGGAACCGCGCGTGTTGGCCGCGCTGTCGGGGGACCGGGCGATGGCGGATGCGGCGCGCGGTCGGGACCTCTACACCGGCTTGGTGGAGGCGGGCATCGTCGCCACCCGCCAGGAGGCGAAGATCGCTGTGCTCGGGGCCATGTACGGGTCGACCACCGGGGAAGCGGGGCGGCTCGTACCGCGCCTGCGTCGCGCTTTTCCGCGGGCGATGGCACTCGTCGACGAGGCCGCGCGCACGGGGGAGGACGGGGGCCGGGTGCCGACCCTGCTCGGTCGGACATCGCCGGAACCCGGCGACGAGTGGATCGGCGTTCAGCGCCGCGCGTCCGATGCGGACGCGCGCGGCAGCGACGAGGAACGAGCGCGGCGCTGGGCGAAGGATCGCGGCCGCTTCACCCGCAACTTCGTGGTGCAGGGCACGGCGGCGGAGTGGGCCCTGGTGTGGCTGGCGGAGATCCGCACGCGCCTGGAGGCGCTCCCGGAAGCACGTCCGGACGAGGTCGCGCCCGCCTCGGGGCCGGTGTTCAGCCGTCGCGCACATCTGGCCTTCTTCCTGCACGACGAGGTGATGCTGCACGTCCCGGCATCGTTGGCCGAGACCACCGCACAGATCGTGGCAGATGCGGCGGATGCCGCCGGGCGCCTGCTGTTCGGCGACTTCCCGCTCGACTTCCGTCTCGATCTCCGCATCGGCGAGGACGCGTCGAAGTAGCGCGATGCCCGGCGTAGACTGGGGGAGAACGGGTCGGCCAGACGGTCGCGTGGCGGGAAACCGCACCGAGGAACGTCCGGGCTCCACAGGGCAGGGTGGTGGGTAACGCCCACCCGGAGTAATCCGCGAGACAGTGCCACAGAGAGAAGACCGCCGGGATCCGTCCCGGTAAGGGTGAAAGGGTGGAGTAAGAGACCACCAGGGGTCGTGGTGACACGATCTGCTCGGTAAACCTCACCCGGAGCAAGACCAGACAGAGGATGTTGACGCGGCTCGCCGAGTCCTCGGGTAGGTCGCTGGAGCGGCACGGCAACGTGTCGCCGAGAGAGATGGCCGTCACGGTGATTCATCACCGGACAGAACCCGGCGTATCGGCCGGCCCGTTCACCCCCTGGCGAATGGAAAAGGAGCCTCGTCACGCGACGAGGCTCCTTTCCGTCGGTCTCAGTGTCCGTCGCCGGCGAGGCTGGCGGCACCGATGATTCCCGCGGCGTTGCGATGAACCGCCGGAATGATCGGGGTCTTCAGATCCAGGAGCGGCAGGAACTCGTCCGGGTGCTTGGAGACGCCGCCGCCGACAACGAACAGGTCGGGGGAGAAGATGAACTCGACGTGTGCGTAGAACTCCTGCAGGCGCTTGGCCCACTGCTTCCACGACAGCTCGTCGCGCTCCTTCGCCGAGTACGCCATCCACTTCTCGATGGACTTGTCCTTGCGCTTGAGGTGACCCAGCTCGGTGTTCGGAATCAGCACGCCGTTGTAGAGGAAGGCGGAGCCGACTCCCGTGCCGAGCGTGGTGAGGATCGTCAGACCCTCCTGACCGCGCGCTGCCCCGTGACGGACCTCTGCCACGCCGGCCGCGTCCGCGTCGTTGACGAAGGTGATGTCTCGTCCGAGCCCGTTCTCGAAGAACTTCTCGGCCTCGAAGTTCACCCACAGCGGCGAGATGTTGGCGGCGGACAGCGTCATCCCGCGCTTCACGATGGCTGGGAAGGCCACACCGAGCGGGAGATCAGAGTCGGCGACCTCGAGCGTCTCGAGCACCTGCTGGACGGCCGCGAGCACGTCCTTCGGCTCGGCGCCCTCGGGCGTCGACACGCGAACGCGGGACGAGATCAGCTCGCCCTTCTCCAGGTCCACGATGCCGGCCTTGATGCCGGTGCCGCCGATATCGACACCGATCGCACGCGAAGTAGTCATGCGTTCAGCCTACTGGCGTGACGCGCCGCCCGATGCTGGTCGAGAGGGGGTCTCGACCGTAGGCTGATCACGACGAAGGAGGACCCATGTCCGAGACGAATCTGCCCGATCCCGCCGAAGCCGGCACGTTCTGGTTCAACCCGAAGACGGGTGCCGTCGAGGAAGGCATGGAATCGCCGGGATACGACCGCATCGGTCCGTTCCACTCAGCGGCCGAGGCAGCGAACGCCCCCGAGGTACTGCAGGCACGCTCGCGCGCTTGGGCGGAGGAAGAAGCGCAGGAGGACTCCTGGGGTTCGTGAACTCCAGCGTCGCGAACGGCGGGAGCAGGGCGGCAGCCCAGTAGTCTGGCACCAGGCCAGGAGAGGATCTAATGGACAAGCAGCGCGACTTCGTTCTTCGCACCATCGAGGAGCGCGGGGTCAAATTCGTCCGCCTGTGGTTCACCGATGTCACCGGGACGCTGAAGTCCGTCGCGTTGGCACCAGCCGAGGTGGAGGGCGCCTTCGCCGAAGGACTGGGCTTCGACGGCTCGGCGATCGAGGGCCTGACGCGGACGTACGAGTCCGATCTGCTCGCGCAGCCGGACCCGGCGACGTTCCAGATCCTGCCGTGGCGCGGCGAGACCGATCCGACCGCGCGGATGTTCTGTGACCTCACCACGCCGGACGGCCGTCCTGCGGTGTCCGACCCGCGCCACGTTCTCAAGCGGGCGTTGGCGAAGGCAGCGGATGCCGGCTTCACCTTCTACACGCACCCCGAGGTCGAGTTCTACCTGCTGAAGTCTTCGCAGCTCGGTCCCGACGGCGTACCTGTGCCGGTCGACTCCGCCGGCTACTTCGACAACGTGCCGGGTGGTACGGCGCACGACTTCCGTCGTCGTTCGGTGCGCATGCTCGAGGACATCGGCATCTCGGTGGAGTACAGCCACCACGAGGGTGGTCCCGGTCAGAACGAGATCGATCTCCGCTATGCGGACGCGCTGGCCACAGCCGACAACATCATGACGTTCCGCACGGTGATCAAGGAGGTGGCCATCGAGCAGGGCGTTTACGCCACCTTCATGCCGAAGCCGCTGTCAGGTCATCCCGGCTCGGGTATGCACACGCACATGTCGCTGTTCGAGGGTGACACCAACGCCTTCTACGAGGAGGGCGCGCAGTACCAGCTCTCGCGCGTCGGGCGGCAGTTCATCGCCGGGCTCCTGCGCCACGCGAACGAGATCACCGCTGTCACCAACCAGTTCGTGAACTCCTACAAGCGGCTCTGGGGCGGCGACGAGGCGCCGAGCTTCGTGTGCTGGGGGCACAACAACCGCTCGGCACTGATTCGCGTGCCCATGTACAAGCCGAACAAGACGCAGTCCACGCGCGTCGAGTACCGCGCGCTGGACTCCGCAGCCAACCCGTATCTCGCGTACGCGCTCATGCTGGCGGCCGGGCTCAAGGGCATCGAAGAGGGGTACGAGCTCCCGCCGGAGGCCGAGGACAACGTGTGGTCCCTCACCGACGCGGAACGACGTGCGCTCGGGTACACGCCGCTGCCGGCGAGCCTCGATCACGCGCTGGAGTACATGGAGGAGTCCGAGCTGGTCGCCGAGACTCTCGGCGAGCAGGTCTTCCAGTACGTGCTGAACAATAAGCGTAAGGAATGGGCCGACTACCGGGCCCAGGTGACGCCGTTCGAATTGAAGACCAACCTCGAGATGCTCTGAGGTGACGGTGGAGCGGGAACGCGCCCTGTCGCTGACAGAACTGGCACGACGCGGGTTCACCGAGCTGAGCGAAGCGCGCGATGCCCTCGTGGAACTCTCCGATCTCACGGGGATCGAGACGGCGGACCTGGCTGCATCGGCAGGAGTGGCGGCCGACGCAGACGCGGCACTGCGGGGCCTTCTGCGCGTCGCGCGTCGCGACTCGGACGCTGCCCGTCGAGCTCCGCGCTCGCCCGAGAGCATCGAGGCGCTCTGGCGAGTGCTCGGCGCATCCGAGGGGCTGAGCGACTTCGTGTTCCGTCGGCCCGCCGAGTTCACCGGCCTCGCGGAAGTTCCTCAGCGCCTTCCCACCGCCGCCGAGCTCCGTGATGAGCTGCTCGAATCGGTCGGTGCGGTCGATGGATTCGCCGCTCGGGGCGATGAGTCGGCGTGGATCGACCTGCGCGTTCGGTATCGCCGCATGCTGGCACGCATCGCGGCCTTCGACCTCGCGGCCCCCGACGCCGTCGCCGTGCTCGATGAGGTCGCGGCGGCTCTGGCCGACGCGGCAGCGGCGGCGCTGGAGGCCTCGCTCGCGGTCGCACGCACGCGCGTGAGCGCCGGATCCTTCGCCGCGTTCAGCCGAGAGCAGATCGCCGCGACACGACTGGCGATCGTCGGGATGGGAAAGACCGGTGCCCGTGAACTCAACTACGTGAGCGACGTCGACGTCATCTTCGTCGGCGGCACGACCGACGAAGAGGTGATCTCCGAGTCCCGCGCCATTGATGCCGCGACGCGTCTGGCCGTGGAGACCATGCGAGGACTGTCCGGCACCGAGGCGGAGCCGGCGCTGTGGGAGGTTGACGCCAACCTCCGTCCCGAGGGCAAGCAGGGCGCGCTGGTGCGCAGCCTCGAGTCGCACCTCACGTACTACGAGCGCTGGGCGAAGAGCTGGGAGTTCCAGGCGCTGCTGAAGGCGCGTGCGATCGCCGGCGATCTCGATCTGGGCGAGCAGTACGTCGCCGCCCTGGCACCAAAGGTCTGGAGCAGCGCCGCACGGGAGAACTTCGTCGAGAGCGTGCAGCGCATGCGAGAGCGGGTGATGGAGCACATTCCCGCGGAGGATCAGGGCTACCAGCTGAAGCTCGGGGCCGGGGGACTGCGCGACATCGAGTTCACCGTGCAGCTGCTGCAGCTTGTGCACGGCCTGAGCGATGACGCGGTGCGTCAGCGGGGGACGGTCGCCGCCCTCGACGCGCTTGTGACGGAGGGCTACATCGGACGTGACGATGCCGCCGCGTTCGCCCGCGCGTACCGTGTGCTGCGCGTGTGGGAGCACCGCTTGCAGCTGCACCGCCTGCGTCGTACCCACCTGATGCCTCGCACGCCCGACGGGCTGCGCTTTCTCGCTCGCGCCTCACGACTCGCCGAGACCGGCGAGGAGATCCAGGCCATGTGGGAGCAGCTGGGGCGCCAGGTGCGGGAGATCCACGTGCGCCTGTTCTACCGACCGCTGCTCAGTGCCGTGGCCGGACTCAGCGAGGACGAGCGCGCGCTCACCGCCGACGAGGCGCACAGCCGCCTCGCCGCGATCGGCTTCCGCGACCCCGCCGGCGCGCTCCGGACGATCGGTGCGCTCACCTCCGGGCTCAGCCGGAAGGCGACGATTCAGCGACACCTCATGCCGGTCATGCTGCGCTGGTTCAGCGAGGGCATCGACCCCGATTACGGCCTGCTGGCCTTCCGACGCATCTCGGAGCGTCTCGGTAACACGCCCTGGTTCCTGCGTATGCTGCGCGATTCCTCCCAGGCGGCGGAGCACCTCACGCGTGTGCTCACCTCCTCGCGATATGCGGGTGAGCTCATGGAGTGGATTCCTGAGTCGGTCGCCTGGCTCGACAATCCCGAGATGCTCCGCCCGCGCACGGTACCGGCCCTGCTCGATGAGGCGCGGGCGATCCAGGACCGCCACAGCACCAGCGAAGAGGCGATGAAATCGGTGCGCGCGCTGCGCCGACGTGAACTGCTGCGTACCGCGATCGCCGCGTTGCTCGATGTCACCACCATCACCGAGCTGGCGGAGTCGTTGACCTCGATCACCGAGGCGACGATCCAGGCGACGCTCCGCGCAGCACGCCGTGAGGTGGTGCGCCCGGAAGATGCGTCACTGGATTTCTCGGTCATCGCGATGGGCCGCTTCGGCGGACGCGAACTGGGCTTCGGTTCGGATGCCGACATCATGTTCGTGTTCGATGCACAGGACGTTCCGGAGGAGCGGGCCACGCAGCTCGCCCTGAAACTGGTGTCCGAGCTGCGTCGGTTGAGCGAAGATCCGCGCGTGCCGCTCGATCTGGATGCCGACCTGCGTCCGGAGGGGCGCAATGGTCCGATGGCCCGCTCGCTCGACGCGTACGGCGAGTACTACGGCCGCTGGTCGCATCCGTGGGAGGCGCAGGCGCTGCTGCGAGCGCGCGGAGCAGCTGGCAGCCACAACCTGATCGGGGCGTTCTTCGCGCTGGCCGACGAGGTGCGGTATCCCGCAACAGCGGAGCCCGCGGCGGTACGCGAGATCAAGCGCATCAAGGCGCGCGTGGAGAACGAGCGGCTGCCGCAGGGCGTCGACCGCAAGCGCCACCTGAAGCTGGGGCCCGGATCGCTGAGCGACGTCGAGTGGCTGGTCCAGCTGTGGCAGCTCCAGCACGCGCACCGAGTTCCTGGGCTGCGCACCACGTCGACCCTCGATGCGCTCGAGGTGGCGCGGGCGGAAGGCATTGTCAACGATGCGAACGCCGAGCGGCTGCGTGCGGCGTGGCTCTTGTCTAGCAGGCTCCGTTCGGCCAACACGCTGCTCACCGGACGGACGAGTGACGTGCTTCCGACCGATCGACGCCAACTCGACGGCATCGCGCGCCTGCTCGGATACCCGCCGCGATCCGCCTCGCAGGTGGAAGAGGACTACCTGGCGACGACGCGTCGATCACGCCGGGTGTTCGAGAAGCTGTTCTACGGGTGAGCTCCGCCCGCGTACCCATGGAGGAGAGACCATGACCACCCTGACCGCCCGAGGCTTCCTGTTCGACATGGACGGAACCCTCGTGGACTCCACCGCCGTTGTGGAGGCGGTCTGGGCGGAGCTCGCCACTCGGTACGGTCTGGACCTCGCGGAGCTGCACGCCTTCGGTCACGGCCGGCAGTCCCGCACGACGATTCACCACTTCCTCGGCGACCGCGGTGGCGATGTGGCCGCGCAGGCGCTCCGGTACGTCGACACGGAGGAGGAGACGCGACTCGACGGCGTCGTGGAGATCCCGGGTGCAGCGGCCCTGCTCCGGGCCCTCCAGGAGCTCGGCGCGCCCGTCGCTCTGGTAACCAGCGCGAGCCTGCCGCTTGCACTCGCGCGCATGGGCGCGGCCGGTGTTCCGATGCCCGACGCGATCGTCACCGCCGAGCGCGTCGAGCACAGCAAGCCGCACCCCGACGGCTACCTCCTCGGAGCCTCACTCCTCGGCCTCGCCGCAGAGGACTGCATCGGGTTCGAGGACGCCGACGCCGGCGTTGCCGCTGTGCAGTCTGCGGGCGCTCAGCTGGTCGTGGTGGGGGAGACGAACCTCCGGGCTGCGGTGGATGCTCCCCGCGTCGCGGATCTCACCTCCGCCCGCGTGGCAGTCGGTGAGGAGCCGGGCACGTTCGTTCTGACCCTGTGAGGGCGACGCCGATTTCGCTCGGCGAGGACTACTCCCAGCGGAAGAGGACCGCTGCGGTCGCCGTTCCTACACAGACGGTCACGAGGAGCGCAAACAACTGCCCGATCGGTATGGTGTCGCCTGCCCAGGCCATGGTGAGGCACTCGACCGCCGCACCGAAGGGCAGCCAGCGTCCGAACTCGGCCAGCGCTGACGGGAGCGAGTCCGGACCGCCGAACATCCCCCCGAGCGCCCCGAGGGCGAAGAACGCCACGAGTCCGAGCGCAACGGCCGAGTTGGGCGTGGGCGCGATGGCGGCGACCATCAGACCGACGCCGTACAACGCGGCGATCACCAGCGCGAGGACTCCGAGAGCAGCGGCGATGCTCCTCGGTGCCTGGGCACCGAGCGCGACCGCTGCGACCGTGAACGCGAGTGCGATGCCCGCAATGATCTGTATGGCGCTGACGATGGCCTGCGCTGCGAGCACCAGGAACGGCGAGGCCGGTGTCACGGCCAGGCGGCGCAGGATGCCCGCCCGCCGGTAGTAGGCGAGGAAGCTCGGCATGTTGATCACGCCGATCGTGGCGATCATGATGACGATCACGAGGGGGAGCACATACAGATCCAGTGCCGTCAGGCCGTCCACGATGACGAGATCTCCGGCGGAGCCCGCGCTGGTCAGGAGCACGAGCAGCGGCAGCCCCAGTGGGACGATCATGCCGGCGGTGTCGCGGAGAACCATCTTCGCCTCGGAGACGACGAGGATGCCGAGGGACCGTATGCCGGGCCGGCGGATTCGTGCGGTGGTCGTCATTCGTGGGCACCCGCTTCTCGTCCCACCAGTGCGACGAAGGCGTCGTCCAACGTAGTGGCGTGAGCCTGCTCAATGACCGCGCCGGGCGTGCCCGTCGCGATGACCCTGCCCGCATCGAGCAACGCGATGCGGTCGCAGAGCCGCGCCACCTCTTCCATGGTGTGGCTGACCAGCAGGACCGAGACGCCCTCGTCCTTGAGCTGTTCGATGGTGTCCCACATGTGTCGCCGTGCTCTCGGGTCCAGACCCGTGGTCAGCTCGTCGAGGATCACGGCGCGTGGGCGACCCGCCAGCGCGAGCGCGATCGAGACCCGCTGCTGCTGGCCTCCCGACAGCTTCTCGAATCGAGTGTGTCGATTCTCGCGAAGGCCCACCATATCGAGCAGCTCGTCCCTGCTCCGAGGATTCGGATAGAAACTGCGGTAGAGGGTGACCAGCTCGCCCACGGTGAGCGCGCCGTGCAGGTTCGCCTGCTGGAGCTGGACGCCCAGCACCTGCCGGATCTCGTCCTGGCGGCGCCGCGGATCAAGACCGAAGACTTCGATGAGGCCGCTGTCAGGCGAGCGAAGGCCCGCGAACAGCTCCAGTGCGGTGGTCTTGCCGGCGCCGTTGTTGCCGAGGATCCCGACGGTCTCGCCCACCTCGACCTGCAGCGTCAGGTCGGTGAGGGCGGGTCTTCCGCCGTAGCTCTTCGTCACGTCCTGGGCCGTGAAGGCAGCGGGAGGTTTCGTCATGGATTCACGGTAGATCTGTGACGGCGACGCTCGCGCGTGCGAGAAGTCATCTCTGTCGCCCATGACTTTCGGCACGGGACTCAGCGCTGTCCGCCGCTTAGGGTGGAGTCATGCGGGGTCGGGGAACCGAGATATGGGCGGGCGTGGCCATGCTGGTCGTGTCCATCGGCGTCGCGGCTCCGGCACTTCTCGTGGCGGATCCTCTGACGATTCCCGGACTGTGGTGGACGGCGATCTTCCTGTGCTTCCTGGGCGGATTGATCGTCGCCACCGCCAGTGGACGCCGTTCCTTGCGATACGCCGCTCTGGTGGTCGCGGTGGTGTCCGTCTGGGCCCTTGTGCTCACAGCCCAGAGCACCGGGATCCTGTTGATCCTGCTGGTGGTGGCCGCCGCGACGAGTGTCTATGTCGTGCCTCTCTGGTGTGGTCTGGTGCTTATCGTCCTCAACACGGCCGTGATCGCGATCATCGCGGTGCTGACCGATCGCGACGTGGTCGAAGGTGGGATCCTCACGGGTTTCTACCTTCTTATCCAGCTCGCCACCCTTCTGAGCACCACCGCGTTGATCCGCGAGCAGACGGCTCGCCGCGAGCTCGCAGCGGCACACGTGCGTGTCCAGGCCGCCAGCGTGCTGCTATCCGAATCGGCTCGCACCACCGAACGTCTGCGGATCTCTCGCGACCTGCACGATCTGATCGGTCACCAGTTGACGGTTCTGACGCTGGAGCTGGAGACGGCCCGTCACCTGGATGGAGTCGAGGCGCGGGCACACACGGAACGGGCGAACGACGTCGCGCGGGGCCTGCTGAGGGACGTGCGGGCCACCGTCGGCCGGCTGCGCACTGAGGCTCCCGATCTCGAATCCGCTCTTCGGGACATGACCGACGCGCTGCCCGGCCTGAACGTGATCATCGATGTCGCGCCGGAAGTGCGTGTGGGGGAACGCGAGACGACGGCGCTCATCCGGGCAACGCAGGAGATCGTGACGAACACGCTGCGCCACGCCGAGGCGCGGGAGCTGCGCATCACGGTGTCCACCGACGCGGACTCCGTGACTCTTCGCGCCCGCGACGATGGCCGTGGCACCTCGCCCGTGCGGTTCGGCAACGGGCTGCTCGGCCTGCGCGAGCGGTTCGAGGAGCTGGATGGCGCACTCTGGGTGGATTCCGCTTCCGGCTTTGAGGTGACCGTGCGGGTGCCCGCATGATCCGTGTGGTCGTGGTCGATGATCAGGCGCTCGTGCGGCAGGGCTTCGCGGGTCTCCTCGCGATCGCGGGGATGGAGGTGGTCGGCGAGGCGGCGGACGGAGCGGCCGCGATCGAGGTGATCGCTCGCACCCGCCCCGATGTGGTGCTGCTCGACATGCGCATGCCGCGCTTCGACGGCCTGTGGACCCTTCGTCGACTCCGCTCCGACGATATCGACACCCCGGTCCTCGTGCTCACGACTTTCGACGAGGGCGATCTTGTGCTGGATGCCGTTCGTGCGGGCGCCCGCGGCTACCTGCTGAAAGACATCACGCTCGAACAGCTCACCGCCGCCGTCGAGACCCTCGCAGCCGGCGGAACGCTGGTCGCCCCGGCGATCACGGACCGGATGCTGCGAGCCATGCAGTCCCAGCCGCTGCCCGACGACGCGGCTGAGGTCGCTCGCGAGCTCACGGAGCGGGAACGGGAGGTGCTGCGCCTCATCGCCTCCGGGTACAGCAATCGCCAGATCGGTGACGCTCTCTTCCTGTCCGAGGGGACGGTGAAGAACCACGTCTCGGCGCTGCTCACCAAACTCGGCGCCCGCGACCGGACGAATGCGGTGCTGCGCGCGCTGCACGATGGCCTGCTGGGTTAGCTCTCGTTCTGCGCAAGGCACGGGCATGTGCCGCGGATGCGCGTGACCCGCTGTGCGTCAGCCGCCGCTCTCCGCACCGCGGACCTGGTCGTCCTGCCTGCGCCTGGGACGATAGGTGCGGGCGAAGCTTCGTCCATTGGACTCGTCGATCGAGGCGAGTTCCGAGTCGTAGCGGCGCCCGCCGGGAACGTCGAAGATCCTCGTCCCATCGCCGAGGAAGACGGGCGCGACAAACACCTGCAGTTCGTCGATCAGGTCGTGTTCGAGCGCCTGGCGGGCGATGTCGGCGCTGATGATCTGGATGTCCCGATCCCCGGCGATCTCTCGCGCCCGCGCAATCGCTTCCTCAATGGTGGCGGTGATGGCGATGACGTTCGGGTCGCCCGCCAGCTCTTCCGGCCGATGGGTCAGGATGAACTCGGTTCCCGACCACGCGCCGCCGTACGCCTCGGATGTCAGCTCGTCGCGTTCGTCCCGCTGCGCCGTGGCCGCATCGTACCCATCGCGGCCCGAGATGATGACGGCCACCTTCGCGGCCATCTCCGCGGTGGTGCCCTCCGCGAGCGGCTCCGCGGCGGCGAGCCAGGACATATCGTGATTCGGCCCGGCAATGAACCCGTCGATGGACGCTGTGAACCCCCACGTGACCTTTCCCATGACGAGTCTTCTCCCTCGAAGTTCCTACGCTCGAGCCGCAACCACCAGCTTTCACGCTAGGGGACTGAACTCACAACCTCACGTTCGCACACGATGGCTTACGCGACAACGCCATAGTTTCCACCGTCGTTGTGACTTCTTCGCGCAGCGAACGCACGAAAGAGCTCGCCGCAGCAATGCTGCGGCGAGCTCTTTCATGAACTGCCTTGCTCAGACGCCGTAGTAGAGCTCGAACTCGTACGGGTGCGGGCGAGCGGCGATCGGCTTGATCTCGTTCTCGATCTTGTAGTTGATCCAGGTGTCGATCAGCTCCTGCGTGAACACGCCGCCCTCGAGGAGGAACTCGTGGTCCTGACGCAGTGCCTCGAGCGAGTCCAGCAGGGAGTTCGGAACCTGCGGGATGTTGGCGGCCTCCTCGGGGGGAAGCTCGTAGAGATCCTTGTCGATCGGCTCGAGCGGCTCGATGCGGTTCTTGATGCCGTCGATGCCGGCCATCAGCTGCGCCGCGAAGGCGAGGTACGGGTTGCCCGATGCGTCCGGAACGCGGAACTCGATGCGCTTGGCCTTCGGGTTGGAACCGGTGAGCGGGATGCGGATGGCGGCGGAGCGGTTACCGGCGGAGTACGCCAGGTTGACCGGAGCCTCGAAGCCCTTGACCAGGCGGTGGTAGGAGTTCAGCGACGGGTTGGTGAACGCGAGCACCGAGTTGGCGTGCTTCAACAGACCGCCGATGTACCAGCGTGCGATGTCGCTGAGCTGTCCGTAGCCCTTCTCGTCGAAGAAGAGCGGCTTGCCGTCGAGCCACAGCGACTGGTGGGTGTGCATACCCGAGCCGTTGTCGCCGAACAGCGGCTTCGGCATGAACGTGACCGTCTTGCCCCACTCCTGGGCCGTGTTCTTGACGATGTACTTGAACTTCAGGATGTCATCCGCGGCGGACACCATCGTGTCGAAGCGGTAGTTGATCTCCTGCTGTCCGGCCGTGCCGACCTCGTGGTGCGAGCGCTCCAGCTCGAAGCCGGCGTCGATGAGGCGCAGGGTCATGTCGTCGCGCAGGTCAGCCGTCTTGTCGACGGGCGCGACCGGGAAGTAGCCGCCCTTGAACGGGGTCTTGTTGCCGAGGTTTCCGCCCTCCTCCTTGCGACCGCTGTTCCACGCGGCCTCTTCGGAGTCGACCTTGTAGAAGCTCTCGCCCGCGGTCACCGAGTAGCGGACCTCGTCGAAGATGTAGAACTCGGCCTCGGGGGCGAAGTACGCGGTGTCAGCGATGCCGGTGGAGGAGAGGTACTTCTCCGCCTTCTTGGCGACCTGACGCGGGTCCTTGCTGTAGATCTCGCCCGTGCGCGGGTTGTAGATGTCGAACACCATGACCAGGGTGCTCGCCTCGCGGAACGGGTCGATGTACGCGGTGGTGACATCGGGGATGAGCTGCATGTCCGACTCGTGGATCGACGCGAAACCGCGGATCGAGGAGCCGTCGAACAGCTGACCGTTGACGAAGAAGTCCTCGTCGACGGTGGCCGCCGGGATGTTGAAGTGCTGCTGCACACCCGGGAGATCGGTGAAGCGGATGTCAAGGAACTTGACGTCGTTCTCCTTGATGTAAGCCAGTACCTCGGATGGTTCGCGGAACATGCGCACTCCAGATTCGTTTTTTCGAGCGGCCCTGAGAGGGGAGCTGAGACGAAGCTAGCGGTCCGGGATTGCTCACTCGTATCCCGGATGTTTCCGGCTTGTTACAGAGCGCTTCATAGACTGGAGGGGTGAGTGCATCCCCCCAGACCTATCCCGGCGAACGTCTGGGAATGCCGCAGCAGGGGCCGGGGAGCATCGCCCGCGCCGGTCGTCGGCTCGTGGCGCTGCTGATCGACTACCTCTGCGCCGTGATGATCACCATCGCGTTCTTCCCGCCCCTCGATCGCGGACCGGGCATCGAGCCGATCCCGTTTCTGGACTTCAACCCGTCGATCGTCATGGCGATCTTCGCCGTCGTGCAGATTCTCTTCATTCCGACCCTCGGCGGCAGCCCGGGGCATCGGGTGATGGGCATGCGTCTGATCCGCGCCGATGGCGCCTGGACGGGGCTGTGGCGTCCGATCGTCCGCACGATTCTGCTGGTGCTCGTGATTCCCGCGGTCATCTGGGATGCGGATCAGCGCGGCTTGCACGACAAGGCAGCAGGCACGATCCTCATCTGCACGCGCTGACATATGACGATGCCCGCACCGAATCGGTGCGGGCATCGTCATATGTCATCGGATCAGCGTGGGCGCGGCGCGCGGACCTTCGTAGGGTCGATGCCCTTCGGAATCGGCATCGAAGCCAGACCCGTCTGCATGGACGCCAGTCGCTGGATGACGGCAACACGCGTGGCCTTGTCGATGGACTTGGGCAGGGACTTGATCGCCTTGGCGAGGTCCTTGAGGGCGAGGCCTTCCTCGTGCTGACCGACGTAGAGCACGTGCACGGGCACCTTGTGCGCCACACGGTCGGCCTTCTTGCGCTCCTCGTTGATGAGTCGGGTCAGTCGCGAGGGGCTTCCCTCGCCGACGAGCACGATGCCGCCCTTGCCGACGGTGCGGTAGACCGCCTCCTGAGTCTTCGCGTTGACCTGCACCGGCTCGTCGCTGGCGGTCCACGAGCGGCCGAGGCCCGTGCTGAGGACGTGGCCCGTGGCACCGGGGACGCCCTCGAGCTTGCGGTACATCGCCTGCGTGGCGAAGCGGGTCAGGGTGATCATCGCGCCGAGCACGCCGAGCATGAGGCCGGTGATGCCCCACAGGATGATGCTCCAGATCGCCACCGGCGGAATCAGGAAGCCCACCACGACGCCGATTGCCGCGCCGAGCACCAGGATGCCGATGAGAACCCACGGCAGCCAGGGGAAGACGTCCTTCGTGAAGGTGAAGAGCGTCTTGATCTGGGAGAAGAAGCCCTGACGTTTCTCAGGGGCTGTGCTGCGTGCGGCCATACTCCCAGAATACCGGGCGGCGGCACCGGTTCCTCCCCACTCTCGCGTCTGATCGTGTTCGTCCACGGCGCGCGGGATTCGGCCCATCCGACTTCCGGCGCGAGCGCACAGTGAGGACATGACTCAGAACCCTCTGGAGAGCACGTACCGGCCGATCCGTCGTGTCGCGCCACCGGACGTGCCGATCGCCGGTGTGCTTGCCGCGGAAGGTGATCACACGGTGCTTCTGGCCGACGTCGATGCCGTCCCGTCGCCGTGGTGGCGTGACGATCCCGCGGCGCACCTGCTCGCGCCCGTGGATGTCGCACGTCGAGCGGACGGCCATGACGCGGTGTTGCCGTGGTGCGTCGTGACCGTCGGCTCGTACCTCCGCGCGCGAGCAGACGAGCCGCTGTCCGGAGGCGAAGGAGTCACTCTCGCTGTCAGTCTGATGCGTGGCTGCGCGGAGGCAGCCCTGCCCGCCCGTTTCGGTGATGATCCGGTCCCGGTTCCACACGGCCGCTGGTGGCTCACGGATCAGGGACGTCCGCTCTTCGCAGTCGGCGAAGGCGCGCCGGCGCGCGAGGAGACGGCGGAGCTGCTGAGCCTGCTGGCCGGCTCCTGCGCAGACCGTGTGGTGGTGCGCCTCGCTACCGAGGCCGCCGACTCGATCAGGGTCCGATCCCCGGCCAGCGTCCTCGTGCGGCTGGAGGAGGACATGTTCGAGGCCTGCGCTCCTCGCCCGCTCCTCGTGCGGGTCGCGGACCCGTCGGTTCTGCGGCCCATGCAAGCGCGAGAGCTGCGCTCTCGCGACGGGGAGTCAGACCGGAGCACGACGCAGTTCATCGGAGCGGGGCGACATGACGAGCCCCGACGCGGTTCGAGCGGGGCCTGGGCGGAGGCGTTGCGAAGCACAGCGCGCAAGCTGGTGATGTCTCGTGGTGGGCGAGAGGACGCGCCGCGGAAGCACTCACGGCGGACGCCCGTGCTGCTCGGGGCTTCCCTCGCCGCCGTCATCCTCACCGTCGGGCTGTTGTGGCCGCAGCCCGACGGTGATGGCCCGGCGGCTGTCGGCGCGACCTCGTCGCCCCCGGCTTCCGACGACGTGGTCAATGGCGGCGGCGCGTCGGGTGACTCGCAGATGCCACCCGCGACGCCTGCGCCGACGGGGGAGCTCGCCGCAACCGACCCGGGGCAGATCGAGCCAACCCGGACGGACCCGCAGCCCGTTGCGACCCCGGACCTTCCGGATCCGGCGGATCCGGCGACTCCTGCGCCGGCGGAGGGGGTCGCATCACCGTCGTCTCGCGAAACGGAGATCATCGCGACAGCGGCTGCGTTGCTCGGAGCGGTCGCAGCATGCGGCGAGCAGGATACCTGCGGGCCGCTCGTCGCAGACGGCGTCGGTCGTGCCGACGTCCCGGCAGGCGGGGCCATTGAGCTGGTCGAGGACTTCGGCGGCGTCGTGGTGATGCGCGTGATCGAGGACCAGGGAGAGACGAGCCTGTTGAGCATCGAGCAGGTGGATGGCGCATGGCGAATCCGGGAGGTGACCGCGATGCCGGGGTGAGTGGATGTCGCGGCGCTGACGGGAACCCTGTGGGGGATAACCCCCGCAACTGTTCGGGATTCCCTGGCTGTTCGAGACCCGAGTGCCGCCTAGCGTGGAGATATGAAGAAACGACTCGCGCAAGACGCCCTGGCCGCAGGCCACCTGGCCGCGCTGGGCCTCATCGGACCGCTCGTGCTCTCCCTGCTGGGCGGGTTCGTGGGCTTGGGCGTCGGGTTCCTGCTGCTCCTCGGAATCGGACTGCTGTTCCTCGCTCTGTTCGCGGTGAGCCTGTCCGGGGTCGCACGTTTCGAGGAGCTGCGGGTCAGCGGGCTGTACGGATTCGATCTTCCCACCCGCGCGCTGCGGCGCTCCACTCGCACCGACTGGCTGCGGATACCCCACACGCTGTGGCTGCAGCTCACGGACGGTCGTAACTGGCTCGCCCTCCTGCACTTCCTGATCATCACCTGCCTCGGTGGTGTGGCCCTCTGGCTGCTGGGAGCGGTGGCGTCATACCTCGTGTACGCGATCCGCGGATCATTCGCCGCCGAACCCTTGATGCTCCCGTACAGCACGCTGAATCCGCCCGTCTGGGCCGCCGCGCTGATCAGCCTCCTGGCGATTCTGCTGTGCCTCGCCGGGGTCTGGGGACTGACCCGTGCTCACCGCGGAATCTCCCGCGCCATGCTGGCTCCATCGCGCATTCGTGAGCTTGAGCGCACCGTGGCCACCGAGACCCGTCGCCGCGACGACGCCGTGAGCGCGGCGAGCATCGAGCGCACCCGCATCGAGCGCGACCTTCATGACGGGGTTCAGCCGCGCCTCGTCTCCATCGGCATGACGCTCGGACTGGCACGCGCCAAAGTGGAGACCGACCCTCAGGCCGCCATCGGTCTGATCGATGAAGCGCATACCTCCACCAAGGCAGCGATGACCGAACTGCGCCAGCTGGCGCGCGGATTCCACCCGGCCGTGCTGGAGGATCGGGGCCTCGATGCCGCGCTCTCGGCGCTGGCCGCCCGCAGCCCCATCCCGGTCACCCTGGATGTCCGTGCGCCTCATCGATACCCGGCGCAGATCGAATCCGCGCTGTACTTCGCGGTGGCGGAGAGCATCACCAACATCGCCAAGCACTCCGGCGCCACCCAGTGCCGGGTCACAGTGCTGGAGCGACCCGGCGGCATGCTCTGGGCGCGGATCGAGGACGACGGCCGCGGAGGTGCGCGTCGGGTGCCGGGCGGCGGCATCGACGGCATCAGCGGCCGGATCGCCGCGGCCGGCGGCGTGCTCACTCTGAGCAGCCCGGTCGGTGGGCCCACCACCATCGATGTGAGCCTGCCGTGGCAGCCCTGACCCACCGCATTCAGCAACCGGAGACCGCTATGCGCATTCTGATCTGCGAAGACTCGGGCCTCATCCGTGACGGCCTGATCCGTATCCTCGAGGACTCCCAACACACCGTGGTGGCTGCTCTGGCGGACACGCACGGCTTGGAAGACGCCGTCGTGGACGGCACGCCGGACCTCGTCATCCTGGACGTCCGCCTTCCGCCGACGTTCACCGATGAAGGGATCCGCGCTGCGATCAGTCTGCGAGCCCGCGATCCTCGGCTGCCGATTCTGGTGCTCAGCCAGTACGTCGAAGAGCGCTACGCCACGGATCTCATCGCCTCCAGCTCCGGGGGTCTCGGCTATCTCCTGAAAGACCGCGTCACAGATGTGGCCGACTTTCTGGAGTCGGCTGCCACCGTCGCCGCGGGAGGTACCGTCCTCGATCCCGAGGTGGTCTCACAGCTGCTCACCCGTCGGCGCCAGGACAGTCGATTCGACCGGCTGACCGATCGGGAGCGCGAGACTCTCGCGCTGATGGCCCAGGGACGCAGCAACCAGGCCATCGCTCGCACCCTCCACATCTCGGAGGGCTCCGTCGAGAAGCACATCTCGGCGGTCTTCACCAAGCTCGACCTCGACCAGGACGCTGCGGGCAACCGCCGAGTCCTGGCCGTGCTCGCCCATCTCGACGCCACCTCCTAAGGAGAGATCATGACTGACTTCATTCACACACCCACTCCGCCCACGCCGGGTGCGCAGCCGCCACAGAACACGCGACGCGGACGTGGACTCGCGATCGGTGTGGGCATCGTCGGCGCCGTGATCGTCGCCGGCACCATCGGCGGAAGCGCCGTCGCGGCTGTCGCCGCCCCCGCGGGCGCCGGCACCTACTCCACCAGCGCGGCCGTCGACGGCGTCGAGGAGATCGACATCGAGATGAGCGCGGGAACAGTGGACGTTCGATTCGGCGATGTTCGTGAGGCGACGCTCGAGGTGTCATCGAACGGTTCTCGTGCCGCCGACGGCTGGCGCATGGACGTCCGCGACGGCGAACTCGTGATTTCTCAGGATCGAGGGTGGCGCGGCTGGGGCTGGGGATGGTTCGGCTTCCGCAACGACGGAGAGGTGCGCGCCGACATCGTCCTTCCGCAATCGTTGGAGAACAAGGTCGACGCCTCCGTCACGTTGAACGCCGGTCGTGCCACCGTGGCCGGCGGATTCAACGATCTGGAGTTGACGGTGAACGCGGGCGAGCTCAGCTACGAGGGGACCTCGCGCGAGCTCTCGACCACTGTGAACGCGGGCCAGGCGAACGTCGCCGTGACCGACGCGGACAGCCTGGACCTGTCGAT
This sequence comes from Microbacterium gorillae, assembly GCF_050990725.1. Taxonomy (GTDB): domain Bacteria; phylum Actinomycetota; class Actinomycetes; order Actinomycetales; family Microbacteriaceae; genus Microbacterium; species Microbacterium gorillae_A. Next base: position 2,384,250 of record NZ_CP158844.1, on the reverse strand, counting down.
CAGCGCGGGACGACTCATCGCCGACGTCACTGGGACGGCACCCAGCGAGACGAGTGTCAGCGTGACCGCGGGTAACGCCGAAGTTCGTCTCCCGCAGGGGACATACGAGGTCGAGCGGGACGCCACCTTCGGTGATCTGAGCGTGGACGTGGACACCGCGCCCTCCTCGCCGAACTCACTGGAACTGAGCGTGGCAGCGGGCGACCTCACCGTTGGGTACTCCCGCTGAGACACCGAAGCTGGGCCCGTTCTTCAGGAACGGGCCCAGCTTCTGTCTTCGGTCCGTGAACGAATGAGGGCCCCGCGGCGAATCGCCGCGGGGCCCTCATCGTGGATCAGATGCCGAGGTCTGCCGCGAAGTTCGCGTCCTCGAGGCGAGCCTTGACCGCGCCGAGGAAGCGGGCGGCGTCGGCTCCGTCAATGGTGCGGTGGTCGTAGGACAGCGCCAGGTAGACGTACGAACGGACCGAGATCGCGTCCTTGCCGTCGACCGTGACAACGCCGGGGCGCTTGACCACGATGCCGGTGCCGAGGATGGCGGACTGGGGCAGGAACACCACGGGCGTGTCGAACAACGCGCCACGCGAACCGGTGTTGGTCAACGTGAACGTGCCGCCCGACAGCTCGTCCGGCTTCAGCTTGTTCTCACGGGTGCGACCGGCGAGGTCAGCGATCTCGTGGGCGATCTGAGCGATGTTCTTGTCGCCGGCGTCACGCAGCACGGGGGTGAGCAGGCCACGCTCGGTGTCGACCGCGATGGAGAGGTTCTCCGTGGCGGGGTAGACGATCTCGTTGTTCTCGTTCACCGTGGAGTTGATGATCGGGAACGCCTTCAGCGCCTCGGCGGCAGCCAGGGCGAAGAACGGCAGGAACGAGAGCTTGTCGCCGGTCTTGGCGAGGAAGTCGCCCTTGACCTGGTCGCGGTAGTTCGCGAGCTTGGTGACGTCCACCTCGACCACGGTGGTCAGCTGTGCGGTCTCCTGCATCGATGCCACGGCGCGCTGGGCGAGAACCTTGCGCAGACGCGTCATCGGTGCCGTGGTACCGCGCAGCGGCGACGTCTCCAGCTTGGCAGCTGCCGCGGGGGCGGCGGGAGCCGGAGCAGCCGGAGCGGCGGCGGGAGCCGCGGCAGCGGCCAGCACGTCCTCCTTGCGGATGCGTCCGCCGACACCGGTGCCGGTGACGGAGGCGAGGTCAACGCCCTGCTGTGCGGCCAGACGGCGCACGAGCGGGGTGACGTAGACCTTCTCCTCGCCCGACGATGCCGGGGCGGCGGCGGGCGCCGGAGCAGCAGCGGCGGGCGCCGGAGCGGCAGCGGGTGCCGGAGCGGCGGCCGCAGGAGCGGGAGCAGCAGCGGCAGGTGCGGGAGCAGCGGCGGCGGGTGCCGAGGCGGCGGGTGCGGGAGCGGCGGGCGCTTCAGCCGCGGGGGCCTTGGCGGCAGGTGCCGGAGCAGGAGCGGGTGCGCCGCTGCCGACGAGAGCGAGCACAGCGCCCACCTCGACGGTCTCGTCCTCGTTCACGAGGATCTGCTGCAGGGTGCCGGCAACCGGCGACGGGATCTCGGTGTCGACCTTGTCGGTCGAGATCTCCAGCAGCGGCTCGTCCACGGCGACATCGTCACCGACCTGCTTCAGCCAACGGGTCACCGTACCCTCGGTCACGCTCTCACCCAGTTCGGGGAGCTTGACGGGGGTGGCGTCGCCCGCGGGCGCAGCAGCCGGCGCGGCCGGAGCTTCGGCGGCAGGCGCCGGAGCCTCAGCGGCGGGAGCCGGAGCCGCAGCAGGCTCCTCAGCGGCAGGCGCCGGAGCCTCAGCGGGTGCGGCGCTGCCGTCCCCGATCTTCGCCAGAACGGCACCGACCTCGACGGTCTCGTCTTCCTGAACCAGGATCTCCTCGATCACACCGCTGACGGGGGAGGGGATCTCGGTGTCGACCTTGTCGGTCGAGATCTCCAGAAGACCCTCATCCGCCTGGACGGTGTCGCCCACCTTCTTGAGCCAGCGGGTGACCGTACCCTCAGTCACGCTCTCACCGAGAGCGGGGAGGACGACGGATGTGCTCATGTCGATTTCTCCTTCAAAAAATGCAGAACGTCTATACCCAGCTTAGTGATGCGCCGGTGCAGTCGGCGACCATTCACAGGGCGTGGAGCGGTTTTCCGGAGAGCGAAAGAAACGCCTCTCCCAGGGCTTCGCTCTGAGTCGGGTGAGCGTGCAGCAGCGGGGCGAGATCCTCCGGGAAGGCCTCCCATGCGACGGCCAGCTGTCCCTCGGTGATGAGTTCGCCGACGCGATCGCCGAGCAGGTGGACGCCAATGACGGGGCCGTCGATCTCGCGGATGACCTTCACGAATCCGCCCGTTCCGATGATCTCGCTCTTCGCGTTTCCTGCGAGATTGAACTCGTACGCGCGGATGCGATCGGTGCCGAACTTCTCTGCGGCCTGTGCTTCGGTGAGACCGACGGATGCGACCTCGGGGTGCGAGTAGGTGACCTTCGGCACCTGAGAGTCGGGAACGGCCACGGGGTCGAGTCCCGCGATGCGCTCGGCGACGGCGATGCCCTGCTGGAAGCCGCGGTGCGCGAGCTGGAGACCGGGAGTGATGTCGCCCACGGCCCACACGCCCGGCACATTCGTGTGCAGGCGCTCGTCGACGATCACGAACCCGCGATCAAGCGTGAGCCCCGCCTCCTCGAAGCCGAGATCCGCGGTAGCGGGGCCGCGACCCACGGCGACAAGGAGGTAGTCGCCCTCCAGAGTGCTCCCGTCCTCCAACGTCACCGTGACCGCGCCGTCGGACTGCTGAACGGACTGGAAGCGCACACCCAGCTTCTGCGTGATTCCGCGCTTGCGGAACGCCCGCTCCAAGCCCTTGCTGACCGCCAGGTCCTCGTTGGGAACCAGGTGATCGAGGGCCTCGATGATGGTGACCTCGGACCCGAAAGAGCGCCAGACGCTGGCGAACTCGACGCCGATGACGCCGCCGCCGAGCACCAGCACGCGCTCCGGGATGACCTCCAGTTCCAGCGCCTGCTCGCTGGTGAGCACACGACCGCCGATCTCGACGCCCGGCAGCGTGCGGCTGTAGGAACCGGTCGCCAGAATCAGGTCCGTACCGGTGTACAGGTCGTCGCCGACGCGGACGGTGCGGTCGCCCTCGAGATGCCCGGAGCCGCTGACGGTCGTGATCTTTCGGGCTGACAGCAGCCCTTCCAGCCCCTTGTGCTTCTTCGCAACGATGCCGCGACGGTATGCCGCCACGCCCGCTGGATCGATGGCGTCGAGCTGCGCCGTGACGCCGTACTGCGCGGCTTCACGAACGGTGTCGGCGACTTCCGCGGCGTGCAGCAGCGCCTTCGTGGGAATGCAGCCGCGATGCAGGCACGTGCCGCCGACCTTGTCGCGCTCGATGAGCGCGACGGTCTTGCCGAGCTCCGCGAGGCGCAGCGCCGCGGCGTATCCGCCGCTGCCGGCACCGAGGACGACGACGTCGAAGGTGTGGGTTGTCATGTGATCTCCAGTTCGGATTCGCGCGGCTTGTGGCTAGCGCGAGATCAGTTCGAGGATCGACCGGACGGTCGCTCCGGTGATGCCCTTGTCGGTGTAGCCGAACGGGGCGGAGTCATTCAGGGCGGAGGCGGCGATGTCCAGGTGGATCCACGGGATGCGCGGAGCGTTCTCCTCGTCGGACACGCGGCCGACGAATCGACGCAGGAACAGTCCGGCGAACAGCGCGCCGCCATTGCGGTTGCTCATGTTGGCGTTGCGCATGTCCGCGATGGGGGAGTCGAGGTCGCTCTCCATGAAATCCGGCAGCGGCATGGGCCAGGCATCCTCGCCCGCGGCGGCCGCGGCGTCGAGGAAAGCCTCCACCGCGTCGTCGTCGCCGAACACGCCGGTGTGGCGGTTGCCCAGGGCCACCATGATCGCGCCGGTGAGCGTTGCGACGTCGATGACGAGATCGGGGTGCTCCTCGCTGGCAGCCACCAGGCCGTCACCGAGAACGAGGCGTCCTTCAGCGTCGGTGTTGAGCACTTCGACCGTCTGGCCGCCGTACATGCGCAGCACGTCACCGGGGCGGATCGCGCGCCCGGACGGCATGTTGTCGGCGATGCACATCCACGCGGTGACGCGCGTGGGCAGCTGCTGCTGCGCGGCCGCGCGGACCACCGCGAGCACGGTGGCTGCACCGCACATGTCATCCTTCATCCCGAGCATCGAAGACGCCGGCTTCAGAGACAGACCACCCGTGTCGAAGGTGATGCCCTTGCCGACCAGGGCGACGTGACGCGCTGCATCCGCGGGAGCGTAGCTGAGGCGCACGAGACGCGGGGGACGGTCCGATCCCTGCCCCACGCCAAGAATTCCCCCGAAGCCCTCGGCCGCGAGACGCTCCTCATCCCACACCGTCACTTCGATCGGGAGGCCGTCAACCGCCGTCAGTGCGGCCTCGGCCAGCTGCTGCGGGCTCTGCCACTCGGCCGGTGTGGTGGTGAGATCCTTCACCAGAGCGACGGCCTCGGCGACGCTGACTGCCGCAGCAGTGTCGACCTGCTCCGTGGTGTGGACCGTCACGCTGGTGGCTCGCTGCGTGCGGCCCGACGTCTTGTACGAGTCGAACGTGTACGCGCCGAGCAGGGCGCCCTCCACGCCCGCCGCAGCGGTCCCCTCGGGTGCGCCATCGAGGTGGACGTGCACGGCGGAGAAACCGGTGAGAGAGCGCACGCCGGCTCCCACCGCGTCACGCACAGCTGCGGCGTCGGTGCGATCGCCGAGACCGACGACCGCGACCGGCTTGTCGGTGAGCGAGAGCAGCGGCACGCGGGCGAAGCCGCCGAACGAGCCGGTGAAGCCGACGGCCGCGAGCGCCTCGGCGAGCCCGGGCCACGCGGTCAGGGCGTCGGGGGCTGGGAGCGCCGGAACGAGCACGAGAGTCGCCTCGGCTTCCGGATCGAATGACAGGGACGAAGAGAGCTGAATCTCGGGAACCGACATGCCCCCATCCTAAGGAGGACGTGGCCTGCGCGGATCGGCGTGTTCGCTGACAGCGGTCGCCTGGTCGGCCCTCGCTGCTCGTGGCGCTCGTAGCATGGAAGGATGCCCCAGCCCTCCGAGATCTTCGAACGCGTTCTTCCGCCGCGTGCCGTTCCGGCCGGCCTCCCGCTGGTCGTCTTGATGACGGGCTTCACCGATGCGGGCGGTGCCGTCGCGGGGCTGATCAACCGCTTCCGTGAGGACGGGACCGCCGACGTGCTGGGACGGTTCTCCAACGATGTGCTGCTGGACTACCGTGCGCGGCGTCCGATCGTGACCTTCGTGCGCGATCACCTCACCGACTATCGGCCGCCGCGGCTGGAGCTCTCGCTCGCCCATGACGTGCTGGGACAGCAGTTCCTGCTCCTGTCCGGCTATGAGCCGGACTTCGCCTGGGAGGCCTTCGCGGATGTCGTCCTGGGTCTTGCCGCCGAGCACCGCGTATCGGGCGTCACCTGGGTCCACGCCATCGGCATGCCGGTGCCGCACACCCGGCCCATCGGCGTGACCGTCTCGGGGAACCGTGAGGATCTCATCGCGTCGCTGTCCGTTTGGCAGCCCGAGACCCAGGTGCCGGCGACCGCCGGACACCTGTTGGAGTACCGGCTCGCCGAGAACGGCACGTCCATCGCCGGACTCGTGCTACTTGTCCCGCATTACCTGGCGGACACCGAGTACCCCGGTGCCATGCTGGTCGCCTTGGAGAAGATGACGGCGGCCACCGGACTCGTGTTCGCGACGGATCCGATCGTCGAGGCGAACCGGGAGTTCCTCGTCAAGGTCGAGGAGCAGATCGCCGACAACGAAGAACTGCAGCGCATGATCGCCGCCCTGGAGACGCGCTACGACGCGTACCGTGCCGGGCAGTTCCATGAGATGGAGCGCGGCGAGTACACGAGTGAGACTCTGCTGGACGGTGCGCCCCTTCCGAGCGCCGACGAACTGGCCGCCGAGCTGGAGCGATTCCTTGCGAATCGGCCGGGCGACGAAGACAAGGGCGCTCCGGGTCTCGGCTGATCGCCGACACGCCGCAGCACCACGGTGGACCCCGGGAATACCGGGGCCAGCGAACGCGTTTTCATCAACGCGTCAATTGGCGTTTCCCCGCGCCGACGTGTGAGACAATAGGGGACCGACCCGTTGTCGACCCTACGAGCTGAAAGGCTCCGGGACTTGACAAGGGTCTTACGTGTGTGTGAAACCTCCGGAGCACGCCGGTGAAAGGTGAACCGTGACCCCTGCCACGACCAAGACCACGCGGACCGCAGCGAAGGACACCGAGACGGACGAGACCGCCACTGCTGCGGCCGCAGCGAAGCCCGCCGCCAAGCGCGGCGCTGCTGCGAAGACGACCGGAAAGGCCGCCGCGACGCCCGCGGCCAAGAAGCCTCGCGCGACCACCGCGAAGGCGGCCGGCGGACGCAAGAAGAAGTCCGAAGAGGACGAACCCGACGAGGACGAGGAGGACGACGTCGAGATCGATGTCGAGCTCGTCGACGACAAGTCGGACGACACGACGGAGGAGAAGGACGACGAGGATGGCGCGACGAAGCCCGTCGCCGCCGAGCCGCTGCCCACGGGCGCGATCGTCATCACCTCGTCGGACGAGGACGACGTCCCCGTCTACTCCACTCAGATCTCCGGCGCTACCGCCGACCCTGTGAAGGACTACCTGAAGCAGATCGGTAAGGTCCCGCTCCTCAACGCGGAGCAGGAGGTCGAACTGGCCATGCGCATCGAGGCGGGTCTGTTCGCCGAGGAGAAGCTGTCCAAGATGACCGCGGCAGAGAAGTCCAGCCAGCTGGGCCTGGACCTGCAGTGGGTCGCTCGCGACGGTCAGCGCGCGAAGAGCCACCTGCTCGGCGCCAACCTCCGCCTCGTGGTGTCGCTCGCCAAGCGGTACACCGGCCGCGGCATGCAGTTCCTGGACCTGATCCAGGAGGGAAACCTCGGCCTCATCCGTGCGGTGGAGAAGTTCGACTACACCAAGGGCTTCAAGTTCTCGACCTACGCCACGTGGTGGATCCGTCAGGCCATCACCCGCGCCATGGCCGACCAGGCCCGCACCATCCGCATCCCGGTGCACATGGTCGAGGTCATCAACAAGCTGGCCCGTGTCCAGCGCCAGATGCTTCAGGACCTGGGCCGCGAGCCCACGCCCGAGGAACTGTCGCGCGAGCTCGACATGACCCCCGAGAAGGTCATCGAGGTCCAGAAGTACGGCCGCGAGCCCATCTCGCTGCACACGCCTCTCGGTGAGGACGGCGACAGCGAGTTCGGTGACCTCATCGAGGACACCGACGCGGTGGTTCCGGCCGACGCGGTGGGCTTCACGATGCTGCAGCGTCAGCTGGAGAGCCTGCTGGACTCGCTCAGCGAGCGTGAGGCCGGCGTGATCCGCATGCGCTTCGGCCTGGGCGATGGCCAGCCGAAGACGCTGGACCAGATCGGCGACACGTTCGGCGTCACGCGTGAGCGCATCCGTCAGATCGAGTCGAAGACGATGGCGAAGCTTCGCCACCCGAGCCGCTCCCAGTCGCTCCGGGACTACCTGGAGTGATGGGACAGAGCATGGCAGAGGCGAACGAAGGCAAGAACCTCCTCATCGAGGTCGACGGCGAGCAGTTCCAGCGACTCCCGATCAAGACGCACGTCGTCATGCCGGGAGACGACCTGGACGCGTTCATCACGCAGTACGTCACCGAGGGCACGCTGGTGCCCGGTGACACGCTGTTCGTGACGGAGAAGATCGTCGCGATCACGCAGGGTCGCTCGTATCTGGTGGAGGACATCACGCCGCGCAAGCTGGCGCACTTCCTCTCCAAGTACGTCACCCGCACCCCGTACGGCATCGGTCTCGGCATGCCCGAGACCATGGAGATGGCGCTGCGCGAGTGCGGCACCCCGAAGATCCTGTTCGCGGCGGCCGTGGCCGCCGTGACCAAGGCATTCGGGCGCAAGGGCGACTTCTATCGCATCGCGGGCGACAAGGCGCGCGCGATCGACGGACCCACCAGCGGCACCATCCCGCCCTACAACAAGGCGGTCGTGCTCGGACCGGAGCGTCCGGCTGAGGTCGCCGCGCACCTCAAGTCGCTGCTGAAGACGTCGGCCGATGTGGCCGTCGTGGACATCAACGACCTGGGCGGCAACATCCTGGGCTCCACGCTGTCGAAGGCGGGGGAGCAGCGGCTGGTCCGCATTCTCAAGGACAACCCTCTGGGACAGGGCCATCAGTCCACGCCGCTCGGCGTGATCCGCAAGGCCTGACCGACACGCGAAAGGGGCTCCGTCATTCCTGACGGAGCCCCTTTCGCGTTGTGCGAGGCTTCAGATGCCGGTGGCAGCGCGGTAGCGCTCCCGGTGGCCGGTGCGGATTCCGCTGACGCTCGGCTTGTTCTCGTAGACGCCGGCCGCCCAGTTTCCCTCGATGACGACGGGGCCGTTCGGGGTGACGACGATGTCCCAGCCCACGTAGGGGATCGACGGGATGACGCGCGCGATGCGGTCGACATACGCCACGACCTCATCCCACATCGGCAGCTGGAAGTCGGCGATGCGCTTGTGGGTGTCGGGGTGCAGCTCGTGCACGTTCTCGTGCGAGTCGTATCCCGCGCTCCGCGCGTGACCGTTGTCGTCGAGCATCGTGTAGAAGCCGCCGAACGACATCTGGTCGCTCACCGCACCGCGGCCGAACTTCTGCGCCGCGGCGAGGATGTGGGTCTTGGTGCCATCGAAGTAGGCCGTGACCCGCGTGGTGTTCACCGTTCCGGGGCAGTAGGCGGCGATGTCGTCGTGCTGGAGGATGACCTCCTCGATCAGCAGCTCCCCGCGACCGACGAGCTCCGCGGTGAACGTCTTCCAGTCCGAGACCTCGGCGGCCTGGTAGCGGTGCACCCCGAGACCAGCCGAGCCCTGCGGCGTCTTCGCGATGAAGGTGGGGTGTCGTTCGGCGAACGCCTGCAGCGCGTCGGCATCAGACGCCGGATTCTCGCCCAGCACCAGCCACTCGCGACCGAGGTACGGAGCGAAGGCCCGGTTGAAAGCGATCTTGTCGTGGAAGGTTGCGCGCCCCTCGGGCTTGTCGAGCAGCTGCGACATGCGATTCGAGATCGGGTGCGTCATGTAGGTGGCCCGCTCAGCGCGGCTGAGGATCGCGAAGTCGTAGTCGACGTAGTCCTGGAAGCCCACGTCGTGACGAGCTGCGGACCACAGCATGTCCAGCACCACGGCCGGGACGGCGCGGTGGTGGTGCGCGGCGGTCTCCTTGGCGCGCGCGATCAGCGATCCGGTGTTGATGCGCAGCGCGCGATCGACCGCGTACTTCACGCGCACCGGGAGGGATGAGGCAGACGAGGCCATGGTGCTCCTTTGATTCTCGCCTCAGTTTACCGGCGGGCACGGAACGCTCCTGTGCGTCCAGGCAGGATGCACAGAGCCTCCGGAGCCGCGACGGCTAGGATCGACGGCGGTGTCCGCCCGGCGGACGGACCAGCCTGCAGACACTCAGAGGCTGGACCCGAAGCGCATCCGAAAGGCTCCCATGCACGACAACGTCCCGCTCGAACGCACGAAAGGCCGTACGCGATGACCGCCGCGCACGACCTCATCGGTCGCACACACCCCACGCTGCGCGTGTCGCGCTCCGCTGTCTCCCGCAACCTCTCGGGCCACCCGCGTGAGGTCTACGCCGACGCGCGGCATGACGGCTGGGGGCTGGGGGCCGACTTGATCGCATCCGTTGCTCGTGAGCAGTCGCTGGCGGGCGTCGTGGGTGATGACGGGCCTGTCGCTTTCACGGGCGAGGTTCCGCCGACGTTCGCGGTGGTGACGGCGGCCGTCGCCGCCGGAGCTCTGCCACAGACGGTGCCGGCGGTGACGCTCTGCGGTGAAGTGCTCGGCGTGAAGATCCTCAGAGCGGGGGAGAGCGTGTCCTATGGCTACACCTTCACGGCGACGGAGGACACCCGCGTCGCGCTGGTGACCGGCGGCTATGCGCAGGGCATCGTGCGCTCGCTGGGCAACCGCCTCGCTGTCACGGTGAACGGCGTGCGTCGTCCCATCGTGGGTCGCGTGGCGATGGATGTCTGCGTCGTCGACATCGGCGCGGGAGAGACCGCCATCGGTGATGAGGTCGTGTTCCTCGGGGATCCGGATCTTGGAGAGCCCGCCTGGGCGGAGTGGATCTCTCTCACGGGTCTCGGTTTGGAAGAGCTGCTGCCGGCGATCGGCAATCGGGCGCGGCGGGAGGTCGTGGCATGAGTGCCGAGTTCGTGGTTGACCTGGCAGCGCTGTCCGACAACATCCGTGCCGTGCGTGAGCGCGTCGCGCCGGCCGAGGCGATGCTTGTCGTGAAGGATGATGCCTACCGGCACGGTCTCGACGCGGTCGTGCCTCGCGCGATCGCCGAGGGCGTCCGGTGGATCGGAGCTCTCGACGTGAGCACCGGTGTGGCGGTGCGCGCGCTGGCGCCCGAGGCGCGCGTGTTCGCGTGGATGCTGGCCGGCCGCGACGATGTGGCGGACGCGCTGTCGGCACGACTCGACATCGGTGTGGGATCAGCAGAGCTGCTGGAGGATGTCGCCGCCGTCGCCCAAGCGCAATCAGCCACCGCAGACGTACACCTCAAGATCGACACCGGATTGCACCGCAACGGGGTCCGGTCGGAGGAATGGCCGGCGTTCGTCGACCGTGCCGTGCAGCTGGAGGCACTCGGTGTCATTCACGTCGTCGGAATCTGGTCGCACATCGGCGAGGCGTCCGATGCGGATGACGACGACTCGCGCGCGGTGTTCGAGACTGCTGTTTCGCAGGCGCGCGAGGCCGGGCTCACACCCGAGAAGCTCCACCTCGCGGCGAGTGCCGCCGCCTTCGCTCGTCCCGAGTTCCGCTACGACATGGTGCGGATCGGCGCGTTCCACTACGGCATCCGCTCCGCAGACGGTCCGTCTGAGCAGGAGCTGGGGCTGGCCGTCGTGGGCTCACTCCAGGCCGCAGTGGAGAAGGTCGGTCGCAAGGACACGATCATCGGCACCGGCTACGTCAGCGGACTCATGTCGACTGCTGCCGGCTCACTGACGGCAGCGACGCCCGGAGGCCGGCTCCCCGTCACCGAGATCGCCGCTGACACACTGCGCATCCCGCACTGGGACGACGCCGAGGCGGGACAGGTCGTCACGCTGTTCGGTGCGAAACCCGCTGATTCGGCCACCGACCTCGCGGAGCGACTGGGCACGATCGGCGAGGAGGTCGTGTTGCGTCTGGCGTCCGACCTGCCGCGCCGTTACGTGGGCTGACGTCCGCGGGCACGAAAAGGGGCTCCCGCCGCGGCGGGAGCCCCTTTTCGGTAGATCAGTTGGCCTCGGCGAGTCGGGCGGTCTCATCGTGCCACGAGGTCGCAACCTCACGGAGCTTCGCCTCGTACTTGCGCCCGTGGTGAGCGCAGAAGAGGAGCTCGGAGCCGTTGACCTCGGCGGCGATGTAGGCCTGGGCGCCGCACGAATCGCAGCGGTCCATCGCGGTGAGCCGGAAGACCGTCGGCTCGGCGGGGGTGAGCGTGGTGTTCATCGCGGGTGCCTCCTTGATCGGGTACGCGGCTGAAGACTGCTTTCAGTCAACCACGTACAGCGCTCACGCGGCCCGTCCGGCCGCGTGTTTCGCTCAGCGCGTACGGGCGCATTCCGCGGGAATACGCGGGGGAGACGACGAACCGCGCGCCTGGCGGGCGGTGTCGGTGGCTCGAATTACGATGGGAATCGTGACTGCCGAGTATTCCGCTCATCATCTCCAGGTGCTGGAAGGGCTTGAGGCTGTCCGCAAGCGCCCCGGCATGTACATCGGATCCAACGGTTCGCCGGGCCTCATGCACTGCCTGTGGGAGATCATCGACAACGCGGTGGACGAGGCGGTCGCGGGCAATGGCACCGACATCGACGTCGTTCTGCGTGACGACGGCAGTGTCGAGGTGCAGGACCGCGGTCGCGGCATCCCGGTCGACGTCGAGCCCCGTACAGGTCTGACCGGCGTCGAGGTCGTCTTCACGAAGCTGCACGCCGGCGGCAAGTTCGGTGGCGGCTCATACGCCGCTTCGGGCGGTCTGCACGGTGTTGGTGCCTCCGTGGTCAACGCGCTGTCCGAGCGCCTCGACGTCGAGGTGGACCGCGACGGCAAGACCTACGCGATGTCGTTCCGACGCGGGGAGCCGGGCACTTTCGCAGACAAGGGGGAACCCCGTCCCGACGCGCCGTTCACTCCCTTCGCCGACGGCAGCGAGCTGCGGGTCGTGGGCAAGGTGCGCAAGGGCGTCAGCGGCACGCGTGTCCGATACTGGGCGGACCGCCAGATCTTCACGAAGGACGCCGCCTTCCAGCTCGCCGAGCTCGAGACGCGCGCCCGGCAGACCGCTTTCCTCGTCCCCGGCCTCGGCATCCGCATCACCGACAAGCGCGCCGAGGGCGGCAACGAGACGCTGCACCGGTACGAGGGTGGGATCTCGGAGTTCGTCGAGTACCTGGCCTCGGACGCGCCCATCACCGACACCTGGCGACTGCAGGGATCGGGATCCTTCCACGAGACGGTGCCCGTGCTCCAGGCGGACGGGTCCATGCAAGCCACCGACGTCGAGCGCGAGTGCGCCGTCGACATCGCGCTGCGGTGGGGTACCGGCTACGACACCACCGTCCGGTCGTTCGTGAACATCATCGCCACGCCCAAGGGGGGAACACACCAGCAGGGCTTCGAGCAGGAGCTCCTCAAGGTCATTCGCGCTCAGGTGGCGACCAACGCGCGCCGGCTGAAGTCCGGCAGCGACAAGCCTGAGAAGGACGACGTGTTGGCCGGTCTCACCGCCGTGCTCACGGTGACCGTTCCTGAGCCGCAGTTCGAAGGACAGACCAAGGAGGTCCTCGGTACGCCCGCGGTGCGCCAGATCGTCGCCCGGGTGGTCGGCAAAGAGCTCGGCGAACGCTTCTCGTCCACCAAGCGCGACGACAAGAACCAGGCGTCTCAGCTGCTGGACAAGGTGGTCTCCGAGATGAAGGCGCGCATCTCCGCGCGCGCTCACAAAGAGACCCAGCGACGCAAGAACGCGCTGGAGTCCTCGTCGCTCCCGGTCAAGCTCGTCGACTGCCGTTCCAGTGACGTGTCGCAGTCCGAGATGTTCATCGTCGAGGGTGACTCGGCGCTCGGCACGGCGAAGCTCGCCCGTGACTCGGAGCACCAGGCTCTGCTGCCGATCCGCGGCAAGATCCTCAACGTGCAGAAGGCGTCCGTGTCGGACATGCTCGGCAACGCGGAGTGCGCGGCCATCATCCAGTCGATCGGTGCGGGTTCCGGCAGGACGTTCGATCTCACGCAGGCGCGCTACGGCAAGATCATCCTGATGAGTGATGCCGACGTCGACGGCGCGCACATCCGCACCCTGTTGCTCACGCTGTTCTTCCGCTACATGCGGCCGCTGGTCGAGGCCGGCCGGGTGTACGCGGCGGTGCCACCGCTGCACCGCGTTATCGTGATGAATCCCGGCTCCAAGCCCAACGAGACCATCTACACGTACTCCGAGGCTGAGCTGCACGGGCTGCTCGCAAAGCTCACCAAGGCGGGCAAGCGCTGGCAGGAACCGGTGCAGCGCTACAAGGGCCTCGGCGAGATGGATGCCGATCAGCTCGCGACGACCACGATGGACAAGCGGGGCCGACTGCTGCGTCGTGTCACGCTGGCCGACGCGGACGCCGCCAACCAGGTGTTCGAGCTGCTGATGGGCAACGATGTCGCCCCGCGTCGGGAGTTCATCATCGACTCGTCGGATCGCCTATCGCGGGAGTCGATCGACGCCTGATCCCCGTCGGACGGTTACGGTGGGAACCGTGACTGAGATGACCCGCCTGCAGCTCGACCTCGATGGCTGGTTCTGTCTGATCGATCCGCACTCGTTCGCGTCGTACATCAGCGATGCTCCGACGCGCGCGGACCAGCTGACCCGGTACGCCGCGGAGCGCCAGCGCGAGCATGGCCTCGTGATCCACCTGGGTCCCGATGCGGCACTCGACGTGCTTGCGCCGGCCACGCCGCGCACGGACCGACCGGTGCGGACGTTCTTCCACAGCGTCATCGCCTCCCGCGGGGTGCTGGCCGCGCCCACATTCAAGGAACTCACCGGCGCTGCGGGCTTTGCGAGCCGGCGACTGGTGACGGACGTCACGCCGCGGATCGCTCGCCCCGTCGGCCGGTACCTCGTCACGATCGCGCAGTATGAGCAGTCTCCGCGCGTCACCCTCGCGATCGCACCGACTTCGCGGCCGACGGCTGATCCGTCCGTGCCGGCTCACACCATCCCGTGGGTGTAGGTCGCCGTCACGCGATGGCGGTGCCCACCCAGGCGATGACGGCCTCCAGGGGAACGCCGGAACCATCGCGCTTCGCGCCTCCGGCGGGCAGCTGACGCACGGCACCATCGGCCCCGATGGCACGTGGTTCCTCGCCGACCCATGCCAGCGTGAGGCGGTCCTCACCCTTCAGCAGCGCCTGAGAGCGGACGCCGCCCGTGGCGCGTCCCTTGCCCGGGAACTCCGCGAAGTCGCTGACCTTGGCGCGGCCCGTGTCGGTACCGGCGAGCATCGTATCCGAGCCCGACACAGTGACCACCTGCGCTTGCGCGCCGGCAGCCACGGCGCCGAAGAAGATCACCGCAGCGCCCGCACCCAGCTTGATGCCGGCCATGCCGCCTGCCGGCGCACCCTGGGGGCGGACGCTCTCGGCGGGGAAGTGCAGCAGCTGGGTGTCGCTCGAGACGAACACGAGTTCGGCGTCGTCTGGCGCGGGGACCGCACCGACGACCATGTCCTTCGTCTTCAGCGAGATGATCTCCAGCTCCGGTCGCACGGGAAGCGCGGACGGGACGACGCGCTTCACGACGCCGTCACGCGTTCCGAGCGCAAGCGGGGTGTCATCGTCGAAACGGATGAGTGCGAGAATCCGCTCCGCCTTATCCGTGATCCCGAGATAGTCCTTGAGCGGCACGCCCGCAGCCAGCTGCACCGATGCCGGTGGGACCGACGGTAGGTCGACGGGGGAGAAGCGCAGCACCCGACCGTGTGAGGTCACCGCCCCGATCTCGCTCCGAGTCGTCGTGTGCAGACGAGCGAGCACGGCATCATGCTTGCTGCGCCGTGACGGTGGCGTCAGCGGCGTCTCACCGTCGCCGTCCACACGCACCGCACGACCGGACGCCGACAACAGCAGAAGGGTGGGGGCGTCGGCGAACTGCAGGTCGGCTGCGGCCGCGGCCCGTGCCGTGCGCGCCTTCGGCGGAGCGGCGTTCAGCAGCAGCGTGCGACGCGGAGTGCCATAGGCTTCCGCCGCCGCATCGAGCTCGCGTGCCACCTGGCTGCGCAGCAGCACCGGGTCGCCGAGAAGACGTTCCAGCTCTTCGATCTCGGCCTGCAGCTTGTCGCGCTCTGCCTCCAGCTCGATGCGGGAGAACTTCGTGAGGCGACGCAGACGCAGCTCGAGGATGTACTCGGCCTGGCGCTCGGAGAGGTCGAACACCTGCTGCAGTCGCGAGCGGGCCGCATCCGAGTCGTCGGAGGTGCGGATGACCTGGATGACCTCGTCGATGTCGAGGATTGCGACGAGCAGACCCTCCACGAGGTGCAGGCGCTCGCGCCGGCGATCGAGTCGGAACTGACTGCGGCGCGTGACCACCTCGATACGGTGGTCGAGGTAGACCCGGAGCAGTTCCTTGAGCCCCATGGTCTGCGGCTGGCCGTCGACGAGGGCGACGTTGTTGATGGAGAACGAGTCCTCCAGCGGGGTGAAGCGGTAGAGGGCCTCCAGTACGGCCGCCGGATCGAATCCCGTCTTGACCGTGATGACCATCCGGAGACCGTGGTTGCGGTCGGTGAAATCGTGGACGTCGCTGATGCCTTGCAGCTTCTTGGCAGTGACGGCGTCCTTGAGCTTCTCGATGACCCGCTCGGGCCCCACCTGGTAGGGCAGCTCCGTGACGACGATGCCGGTCTTGCGAGGACCGAGCGATTCGATCGACGTCTTCGCTCGTACTCTGAACGCGCCGCGCCCGGTGGCGTAGGCGTCCTTCACACCGTCCAGACCCATGACGATGCCGCCGGACGGGAAGTCCGGCCCCGGCACGAACTCCATGAGGTCCTCTGTCGTCGCGTCGGGGTTCTCCAGCAGGTGGACGGCGGCCGCGACGACCTCGATGAGATTGTGCGGCGCCATGTTGGTGGCCATGCCGACCGCGATGCCGCTCGCACCGTTCACCAGCAGATTCGGGAACGCGGCGGGCAGCACGGCGGGCTGCTGGTACTGGCCGTCGTAGTTCGGGATGAAGTCGACGACATCCTCGTCGAGGCTCTCCGTCATCGCCATGGCGGGAGGAGCCATGCGCGCCTCGGTGTACCGCGACGCGGCGGGACCGTCGTCCAGGGAGCCGAAGTTGCCATGCCCGTCCACCAGCGGCACGCGCAGCGAGAACGGCTGAGCAAGACGCACCAGAGCGTCGTAGATCGCGGAGTCGCCGTGCGGGTGCAGCTTGCCCATGACATCACCGACGACGCGGGCGCTCTTGACGTGCCCGCGGTCGGGGCGCAGACCCATCTCGGCCATCTGATAGAGGATGCGTCGCTGCACCGGCTTCATGCCGTCGCGTGCATCGGGCAGGGCGCGGGAGTAGATGACCGAGTAGGCGTACTCCAGGAACGATCCCTGCATCTCGGCCGAGACATCGACGTCTTCGATGCGCTCGACGACGGGCTCGATGTCGGTCGACTTGCGTGCCATGCGGTGTGGATCTCCGGAGACTCGGGTGGAGGGAAACGCCCTGACAGCAGGGGTACATCGGGTGAAATGTGCGAAACTGGCCCCGATGTCCCTCATGCTACCGCCCGCGCCCGCGCACGCTCGGAGCATCACCGGGGTGGCGTCGGATGTCCTGGAATCGCTGGGGAGCGAAGGACGTTTCGGTACCGCACGCTCCGGGGTGCTCTGCGTCGTCGATGGTCTGGGCGCGCTGCAACTGCGCGCGCACACCGGTCACGCCCGACGCCTCGGCTCACTCATGCGTCGACGCGATGTGGCGCGGTCGGTCTTCCCGTCCACGACGGCCGCAGCGCTGACATCGCTGCTGACGGGCACGGATCCTGGTCAGCATGGTCTCGTCGGCTACAAGGTGCTCGATCCCGACGCCGACGTCCTCGTGAACCAGCTGAGCGGCTGGGAGCGCGAGGGTGTCGATCCGCACACCTGGCAGCGCAGCGAGACGGTGTTCGAGCGTGCGGCCACAGAGGGACGCCCCTCCTTCGCGGTCGGTCCGGGGGAGTACGCCGACTCCGGATTCACTCGTGCGATCCTGCGCGGCAGCGAGTACGTCCCGGTCGACAACATCTCCAATCGCGTCTCCGTTGCCGTGCGCCTCGCCGCGCAGCATGACGGGGCGCTGGTGTACTGCTACCTTCCCGAGGTCGACAAGGCCGGCCATAAGTTCGGCGTCGCGTCGGCGCAGTGGCGCGCAGCTCTGGAAGACGTGGATGGTGCCTTCATGGTGCCGATCCCTGACGACATCGGGCTGGTGATGACGGCCGATCACGGCATGATCGACGTGCCGCGCTTCCGGCACGTCCTCCTGGGTGAGGACGACCCGCGATGGGAGGGCGTGGCGCACGTCGGCGGGGAGCCGCGCATGCTGCACGTGTACACGGACAAGGGCGCCGATCCACTGCGCGTCCATGCCCGCTGGGCGGCGGGTGCGCAGAACACCGCGGATGTCCTCACCCGTGATGAGGCGATCGCTCTCGGTCTGTTCGGCGAGGTTCACCCCGACGTCGCGCCCCGCATCGGTGATCTGCTCGTCGTCAGTCGCGGCATCTGGGCGTACTACGACGATCGGGGAACCGACACGCGCCCGCAGAAGATGATCGGGCAGCACGGTGGAATCACGCCGGAGGAGACGATCGTCCCCCTGATCCGTGCGGGTGCGTTCGCGGCCTGAGCCCGGACTCAGTCCTCGGTGCGTGCGCCGAAGACGATCTCGTCCCAGCTGGGCATCGAGGGACGGCCGCGTCGGCTCTTGCCGTTGTCGCGCTCTGCCGCGGCCTGCTTCTCTGCCACGATCTCCGCGTCGTCGCCGGTCTCCGCCGGTGCCGGGGTCGCCGCAGGTGCGGCGTCGATACGTGCGAGCGGCGCCGGTGCCGTGACGAGTCCGGGTGCCGCCTCATCCTCCAGTGCCGGAGCAGGTTCGCGCTGTCCGCGACGGCGGCGCAACGCTTCCAGCAGGTCTGCGGTGTCGGGGTGCGTCGGGCGATCCGGCTCGGGGGCACGGTTCATCGCCGCGTCGGCCGCGGTGCTCGGACGCTGGGAGTTCTCCCCGTTCGTCTCCGCGTCCGTCGGCGCGGGATCCGGCAGGCGCCGAGGACCGAAGGCGCCGCTGTCAAAGCGGGACTCGTCCTTCCACGGCGTCGCCGAGGCCGCCGGAGTGGTGTCGAGCGCGCGCAGACGGGGGATCAGCCCCTCGGGGAGCGAACCCTGGCGGGAGAGCTGGGTGGCGGCGGAATTCTGCGGCGACAGGGTGCTGCGGCGCGGATCGAAGCCCCAGCGTGCGTCGTGCTCGACCTCCGCCGAGACGAACTCGAGCTTGACGATCCAGCCTTCTTCGCCCTTCCAGCTCGTCCAGCGCTCTCCGGACGCCTCCGCCTCGGCGAGCTTGGCGCGGATGGCCATACCGAAGCTCAGCGTTCCATCCGGTTCCACCTCGCTGCCCACCAGAACCGGGACGGCGAGTGCCTGGCTCACGATGTGCTCGCGCTCTGCCAGCACCGGACCCTCGTATCGCTGTACGGCCTCCACGGTGGTGCCGAGCAGCTCGGCCACCTCGGCGGTGGATAGTCCCGCGCGGATGTGCGTCTGGATGTCCCGGGGGCTCGCGTGCGGAGCCTCCGGCGCGGATTCCCGACGCGCGGCCTTCTTCAGCTCGGTCCGCAGGACGTCATCGATGACGAGCGCATAACGGTCGCCGGCCTCGGTGACCAGGACGAGCTGATCGCCCTCGGTACCGATGATGGTGAGCTGTTCCATTCGCCACGCCTCTTCCGCTGTGTGGGTTCGATTCATGCTCCCACGCCCACCGGCGGAGGCGGGGAATACCGTGGGCGTGCCGCGAGTTTGATCGGCTGCGAGGGATGCATGGCAAACCTGGGAAAACACCCATTTGCGAAACTTCCCACGGTCATGCAAACTATCGCCGCCTGTTCACACAGGTGACCCCCACATTTACGGAAGAAGAGATATACCCGTCATGGCCACCGATTACGACGCACCCCGCAAGAACGAGGACGAAAGCGAGTCGATCGAGGCCCTCAAGGAACGCGTACCCGACAAGGCGTCCGGTTCGATCGATTCCGAGGATGCAGACAACCCGTCAGGGTTCGAGCTCCCCGGTGCCGACCTCTCCGACCTCGAACTCGATGTCGTCGTGCTTCCGCCCCAGGAGGATGAGTTCACCTGCGTGAGCTGCTTCCTGGTGAAGCACCGTTCCCAGCTGGACCACGAGACCGCTTCCGGTCCTATCTGTCGGGAGTGTGCTGCGTAACCTGCGCAGCGACGATCGCCGCAGCCAGGCGATCCGGTGTCCGGGAGGACACCACCCAGACCGGCGTCGGGTCGGCGGGATCGTTCACGGGAACCGTGACGATGCCGTCGATTCCGCCCCGGATCAGATGCCAAGCCCGCGCATCGAGGCCCTGACCTCGAGCAGCGCGGGCTTCGTCGTTCACCGCGTGTGTCGGAGTTCCCAGCAAGTCCACGGGAATGTGAGCGCGACCGGCGCGCAGCTCGCCGCCGGACACCTCGATGCGCGGCGACAGCGCGATGAGCGCGCAGATGATGGCGAAGCCGACCACCGCTCCGATGGCCAGCGCCATGGTCGGTTCGACGCGGACGAACACCAGTGCCACCATCGGTGCCACCACCGCTGCGGACAGCAGGATCCAGAGGGAGGGCGTGAGACGCTCGCGGTATGTGGGGGTGGAGGTCATTCTTCGCCCTGCATTCTGCATTACCCTCGTGGGGTGACCGATTCCGTTGACGTCCTCATTGTCGCATCCGAGCCTCCGAGCTACGCCCACCCCGGTGACGCCGGTGCCGACCTGCGCTCAGCGGTCGCTCTGCGACTGGAGCCGGGCGAGCGAGCGCTCGTGCCCACCGGCGTCTCGATCGCGCTGCCCGACGGCTACGCCGCCTTCGTGGTGCCCCGGAGCGGACTTGCCGCGAAGCACGGCATCACGATCGTCAACTCGCCCGGGACGGTCGATGCGGGCTACCGCGGCGAAATCAAGGTCTCTCTGCTGAACACCGATCGCGAGGCCGCCTACGACGTGGCCGTGGGCGATCGGATTGCTCAGCTCATCGTCATGCCGGTCACCCGTGCCACCTTCATCCCCGTGGCGGAGCTTCCCGAATCCGCACGCGGAGAGGGCGGGTTCGGATCCACCGGCTACGGCACACAGACAGGAGTGAACGCATGAGCGACGAGACGCCCACGCCCGCCGAGAAGTCGGCACCCGAGGACCGCGCCACCAGCGGCCCGTTCGACGAGTCGGAAGCGAACCCCGTCCGTCCGTACATCGACCTGGGCGGCATCAAGGTCTTGCCGCGCGAGGGGCTCAACCTGCGCCTCGAGGTCGAGGAGCAGAGCAAGCGGATCGTCGCAGTCGGACTCGACTACGCCGATTCGTCGCTGCAGGTGCAGCCGTTCGCGGCTCCCCGCACCACCGGACTCTGGGAGGAGACCCGCGCACAGATCAGCGAGCAGGTCCGCCAGCAGGGCGGTCGGGTGGAGGAGCGCGAGGGGCCGCTGGGTCCTGAGCTGCTTGCCGAGGTTCCGGTCGTCGCCGGCAGCTCTGCCGAGATGCGGCTGGCCCGCTTCGTGGGCGTCGACGGTCCGCGGTGGTTCCTGCGCGGTGTGATCGGTGGTGCCGCGACGAACGACACCGCTGCGGCCGAGCAGGTCGAGGACCTGTTCCGGTCGATCGTCGTGGTGCGCGGTGGGACTCCGATGCCGCCGCGCGATCTGATTCCGCTCAAGATGCCGGCCGCGCCGGGAGCGGCGTGACCGACGAGCGGGCGAGTGCTCCCGACGCCGAGGGCGCCGCGCTCACCCCGCCGGAGCCGTCCGCGTCCGAGCTGCTGAGCGCCGCTCTCGGCAACGCTGCCCGCAAGGCCGGCATGGATCCCTCGAGTCAGGCGACTACTGGACATGTGGTCTGGGCCGCGATGGGCGGCTGGCGCGGCATCGCCGAGTCGGTGCTGCCGAGTCTCGCCTTCATCCTCGCCTTCACGCTGTGGACCGGCGACAGCATGCAGAAGCTGATCCCGGCTCTCATCATCTCCGTCGGACTCGCCGTGGTGTTCACGGTTCTGCGTCTGATCGCTCGGTCGACCCCGACCGCGGCGATCGGTGGGCTGATGGCCGCGGTGGTCGCCGCTGCGCTCGCGCTCTTCACCCAGAACGCGTCGAACAACTTCGTCCCCGGTCTCATCACGAATGCCGCCTACGGTGTGGCGCTGCTGGTGTCCGCGCTGATCGGGTGGTCGCTGATCGGACTGGCCGCCGGATACCTGATGGGGGAGGGCACCGCGTGGCGACAGTCCAAGCGCAAGCGCCGCGTGTTCTTCTGGCTCGCGATCGCGTGGGCCGCGCTGTTCTTCCTTCGCCTCGCCGTGCAGTTCCCGGTCTATCTGACCTCGTTGCAGCCCGGGAACGAGTCCAGCGCCGTGGCGCTTCTTGGCACGTTGAAGCTCGTCATGGGCCTGCCGCTGTTCGCGCCGATGGTGGCCGTCACGTGGCTCACCGTTCGCGCGCTGTACCGCCGCACCGACGCTGTCACGGGCTCCGATTCGCCTGCTCCGACTCCTTCCGCTGACTGAATAGACAGCGACGCGCGGCGGCGGGTGTGGCGACTTCGCCACACCCGCCGCCGCGTTGTGGCGTGCCGACGGACCGGGTGCGCGCACCGTGGTAGATTTATCTTGACGTCAAGATAAATTCCCTGCTGTTGCGAGCGGCGTTCGCGGCGCACACTGGTTAGGCGGGCCTTGCTAGCCCTGATCGGTTCGGCGCTCCAAGATGGAACGCAGCGGTGACGAAAGACGCTAAGGAGAGAACCTCGTGTCAACGGTGAACAGCTTCGGTGCACAGAGCACCCTGACAGTCGGCAGCACCGACTATGAGATCTTCCGGATCGATCAGGTCCCGGGTTACGAGAAGCTCCCCTTCAGCCTGAAGGTGCTGCTGGAGAACCTCCTGCGCACCGAGGACGGCGCGAACGTGACCAAGGAGCAGATCCAGGCCCTCGGTTCGTGGAATCCGGACGCCGATCCCGACACGGAGATCCAGTTCACGCCGGCGCGCGTGGTCATGCAGGACTTCACCGGCGTGCCCTGCATCGTCGACCTCGCCACCATGCGCGAGGCCGTCACCGCCCTCGGCGGCGACCCGAACAAGATCAACCCGCTCTCGCCGGCCGAGATGGTCATCGACCACTCCGTGATCGCCGACCTCTTCGGCCGTCCCGACGCCATCGAGCGCAACGTCGAGATCGAGTACGAGCGCAACGGCGAGCGCTACCAGTTCCTGCGCTGGGGCCAGACCGCGTTCGACGACTTCAAGGTCGTCCCCCCGGGAACCGGAATCGTCCACCAGGTCAACATCGAGCACCTGGCCAAGGTCATCTACGACCGCAATGTCAACGGCGTGCTGCGCGCCTACCCCGACACGTGTGTCGGCACCGACTCGCACACCACGATGGTCAACGGCCTGGGCGTGCTCGGCTGGGGCGTCGGCGGCATCGAGGCCGAGGCGGCAATGCTCGGCCAGCCCGTGTCCATGCTCATCCCGCGCGTCGTCGGCTTCAAGCTCACGGGTGAGATTCCCGCGGGCGTGACGGCCACCGATGTGGTGCTCACGATCACCGACATGCTGCGCAAGCACGGCGTCGTCGGCAAGTTCGTCGAGTTCTACGGTGAGGGCGTCGGCTCCGTGCCGCTGGCCAACCGCGCCACCATCGGAAACATGTCGCCGGAGTTCGGCTCCACCGCGGCGATGTTCCCGATCGACGACGTGACGCTGGACTACCTGCGCCTCACCGGTCGCGACGAGCACGCCGTTGCCCTCGTCGAGGCGTACGCGAAGGAGCAGAAGCTCTGGCACGACGCCACGAACGAGCCGTCCTACTCCGAGTACATGGAGCTCGACCTGTCGACGGTTGTTCCGTCGATCGCCGGTCCGAAGCGTCCGCAGGACCGCATCTTGCTCTCCGAAGCGAAGACCCAGTTCGAGCAGGACATCCTGAACTACGCCGACGCCACCCCGGTGGACGTGGCCGACGCCGGATCCTTCCCGGCTTCGGACGCCGGCTCGGTTCCTGGTGAAGAGGTCGAGATCGAGGCGGCCGTGACGGCACCCAAGGTGCTCGCGTCCTCCGCCGCGCCGCAGGCGTCCAACCCGGTCGAGGTCACCACGCCCGAGGGGCAGAAGTACATCCTCGACAACGGCGCCGTCACCCTCGCCGCCATCACCTCGTGCACCAACACTTCCAACCCCTCGGTGATGATCGCCGCGGGTCTGCTGGCACGTAAGGCGCGCGAGAAGGGTCTGAAGCAGAAGCCGTGGGTCAAGACCACGCTCGGCCCGGGCTCGAAGGTCGTCACCGACTACTACGAGAAGTCGGGTCTGGATAAGGACCTCGAGGGCCTCGGCTTCTACACCGTCGGCTATGGCTGCACCATCTGTATCGGTAACTCCGGTCCGCTCATCCCCGAGGTCTCGGGCGCGATCAACGACCACGACCTCGCGGTCACGGCCGTGCTGTCCGGTAACCGCAACTTCGAGGGTCGCATCAGCCCCGACGTCAAGATGAACTACCTGGCTTCGCCGCCGCTGGTGGTGGCCTACGCGCTCGCCGGCTCGATGCACTTCGACTTCGACAACGACTCGCTCGGTGTCGACGGCGACGGCAACGACGTGTTCCTGAAGGACATCTGGCCCGCCCCGGAGGAGGTCCAGGAGATCATCGACTCCTCGATCTCGCGCGAGCAGTTCATCACCCAGTACGCCACGGTGTTCGACGGTGACGAGCGCTGGAAGAGCCTTCCCACCCCGACCGGTCCGGTCTTCGAGTGGGACGCCGACTCCACGTACGTCCGCAAGGCTCCGTACTTCGACGGCATGACGATGGAGCTGACCCCGGTCACCGACATCACTGGCGCACGCGTGATGGCGACGCTGGGCGACTCGGTCACCACCGACCACATCAGCCCGGCCGGTAACATCAAGGCCGGCACCCCCGCCGCGCAGTACCTCACCGAGCACGGTGTGGCGCAGAAGGACTTCAACTCGTACGGCTCGCGCCGTGGTAACCACGAGGTGATGATCCGCGGTACGTTCGCGAACATCCGCCTGAAGAACCAGCTGGTCCGCGCGGTCAACGACGGTGCCGAGGTCGAGGGTGGCTTCACCCGCGACTTCACCCAGCCCGGTGGTCCGCAGTCCTACATCTACGACGCGTCGCAGAACTACCAGGCACAGGGCACCCCGCTCGTCGTGTTCGGCGGCAAGGAGTACGGCTCCGGCTCGTCGCGCGACTGGGCTGCCAAGGGCACCAGCCTGCTGGGCGTCAAGGCGGTCATCACCGAGAGCTTCGAGCGCATCCACCGCTCCAACCTCATCGGCATGGGCGTCGTTCCGCTGCAGTTCCCGGCGGGCGAGAGCTGGGCATCGCTGGGTCTGGACGGTACCGAGATCGTCTCAATCGAGGGCCTGGAGGCGCTGAACGAGGGCGTTACCCCGAAGACGGTCAAGGTCACCGCTTCGCCGAGCGAGTTCTCGCCCGAGGGCAAGCAGGAGGTCGTGTTCGACGCGGTCGTCCGCATCGACACCCCCGGTGAGGCGGACTACTACCGCAACGGTGGCATCCTGCAGTACGTGCTGCGCTCGCTGGTCTGATCCAGATCGCTCCGACATCCCGTCAGGCTTCGGCCTGGCGGGATGTCTGCGTTTTCGGCGGGCCCCGGCCGGCGGGTGCCTCGCGGGCTGCGATGAAAGAATCGGGGTATGGCATCCGCGCAGCACGTTCTCGATCATCTCGTCCGGCTGGTGGAACAAGACCGATTCGGTGCACACGGCATCCATGTACGCGTGGGGGATGACGCGGCGAGGTATCTCTGGGACGACGATGAGCGGCGCGATGTCCACTCGGTGGCGAAGGGGATCTGTGTGCTCGCCGCGGGCATCGCCGTCGATGACGGTGTCTTCGACCTGGACGCCCCGGTCGCGCACTACCTGCCGGACCTGGCGACCGCGCCCGAAACCAGCGACGTCACCGTGCGGCACCTGCTCGGCATGATCAGCGGCGTCGACTTCCCCTGGTCGCCGACACTGCTCATTGATTGGCCGGACCTGGCGGTGCAGTTCCTCTCCCGACCCTCCCGGGGCCGGGTGTTCCAGTACTCGAACGCCAGCACCTACACCGCGATGCGTGCTCTTGCGGCCGTGGTGGGCGACGTCGGCTCCTGGCTGGAGGACCGGCTGTTCACACCCATGGGTATCGCGGCACCGGCGTGGCAGCGCTGTCCGAACGGGTTCATCGAGGCGGGCGGCGGGCTGGAGCTGACCCTCGACGAGCTCGCCGCCGTCGGACGGCTGATCCGCGATGGTGGGCGCCACAACGGTGAACAGCTCGTCTCGCCCGAGTCTGTGCGCACCCTGCACGCCGAGTGGTCGGAGCACGATGCTGAAGACCCCTCGTACCGTCGCTATGCCCTCGGCGGGTGGGATGGTCCCGGTGCCGCGTGGCGGCTGCACGGGGCCTATGGTCAGCTGCTGATCTTCCACGGCAACGCCGTCGTCACGATCACCGCGCACGATCACGAGGGCGCTGACCCGTTCGCCGAGCAGGTCGTCACGCTGCTGGAGCGGCGATGAGTTCACCGCAGGGGTCGGCGCGCTTCTCGTGCTCATCGCCGACACGCTCGGGCGCACCCTCATCGTCCCGTCGCAGCTGCCGGCGGGGTGGATGGTGGCGCTGGTGGGAGCGCCGTACTTCGTCTCGTTGCTGCGCGGCTCCCCGGGGCCAGTGACAGGCACGTGATGACCGCGTGCTCCCAGACGGACTGGGATCCACCCGTTTAGACTGAGAGGGTGTACGGGACGCTTCCTGCGTCCCGAGAAGGAGTGAAGCATGGCGATCCTGCCCTCCATCTCCGGACCTCGTGATCTGGACCGATTGAGCTCGCGCGAACTCGCCCAACTCGCCGCTGAGATCCGCGAGTTCCTGGTGCAGAACGTCGCTCGCACCGGCGGGCACCTCGGGCCGAACCTGGGGGTCGTGGAACTCACGATCGCCGTGCACCGGGTCTTCGATTCGCCGCAGGATCCGATCATCTTCGACACCGGCCACCAGTCCTACGTGCACAAGCTGCTCACCGGACGCCAGGACTTCTCCGAGCTGCGTGCGCGGGGTGGGATCGCCGGCTACCCGCAGCGCTCCGAGAGCGAGCACGACGTCGTCGAGTCCTCGCACGCGTCCAGCTCACTGAGCTGGGCCGACGGCATCTCCCGTGCCTTCACTCGCACGGGCCGCGCCGACCGACACGTCGTCGCGATGGTGGGCGATGGCGCGCTCACCGGCGGCATGACGTGGGAGGCGCTGAACAACATCTCCGACGACAACGACCGCAACCTGGTCATCATCGTCAACGATAATGGCCGCTCGTACGCTCCGACCATCGGCGGCATGTCGCGCTACCTGAACCGGGTGCGAACGGCGGCGGCGTACAAGGATCTGCACCGCAAGTCGGACCGGTTGTTCCGGGCTTTCGGGCCCGTCGGTCGTGCCGTCTTCCGTGGTGTCCGCGGCGGCACGCACGGATTCCTCTCGCGCTTCACGAACAACGTCGCCCTGTACTCCAACCTCGACATCAAGTACCTCGGCCCTGTCGACGGACACGACCTGCCGATGTTGATGGAGACCCTGGAGCAGGCGAAGTCCTTCGGCGCGCCGGTCATCGTGCACGTCATCACCGAGAAGGGACGCGGCTACGCGCCCGCGCGCAACGACGAGGCGGATCAGTTCCATGCCGTCAACCCGATCGATCCGCGCACCGGCGAAGCGCTGAAGCAGGCGCGGACGGGGTGGACGGATGTGTTCTCCGAAGAGCTCGTGAACGTCGGTCAGGATCAGTCCAACGTCATCGGGATCACCGCGGCGATGCTGCGTCCCACGGGGCTCGCGGCCTTCGCCGAGCGATTCCCGGATCGCGTGTATGACGTCGGCATCGCCGAGCAGCACGCGGTCGCCGCCGCGGCAGGGATGGCCTATGGCGGCCTGCACCCGGTGGTCGCGCTGTACGCGACCTTCATGAATCGCGCCTTCGACCAGGCGCTCATGGATGTGGCGCTGCACAAGGCAGGCGTCACGTTCGTGCTGGATCGCGCCGGTATCACGGGTCCGGACGGCCCGAGCCATCACGGCATGTGGGATCTGGCGATGCTGCAGATCATCCCGCACATTCGCATCGCCGCTCCGCGTGACGCTGACCGCCTGCGGGAAGCGCTGCGGGAGGCTGTAACCATCGACGACGCGCCCACAGTGATCCGATTCCCGAAGGGCGCCGTCGCGGACGATCTGCCTGCGCTGGAGCGGCTGGCCGACGGCGTCGACGTGCTGGCGCGCTCCGAGTCCGAGGACGTCCTGCTCGTCGGCATCGGTCCGTTCGCGCACCTGGCGATGGATGTTGCACAGCGCCTGCGTGCGCAGGGCATCGGGGCCACGGTGATCGATCCGCGATGGGTGGTGCCGGTCGCCGAGTCTCTGGTGGAGCTCGCCGCGCGTCACCGTCTGGTGATCACGATGGAAGACGGCATCCGCGTCGGCGGCATCGGCACACGCATCCGTCAGGTGCTCCGCGAAGCCGGCATCGATACGGCGGTCGACGAGTTGGGTGTGCCTGACGAGTTCATCGACCACGCCACGCGCGAGCAGGTGCTCGAGGATGCCGGACTCACTGCCACCAAGATCGCGCAGGATGTGGTCTCCCAGGTGCTGGGAACCCGCGTGCCGATGGCTCGTCCGCACCCGGATGGGGCGCTGTGGACGGGACAGATCACGACGCAGACGGGTTCGACCGGCATCGTCCGCTGATCAGCGCAGGCTCGGCAGCAGAGCGGTCGCGATCGCACCGGGACCTTCCGCGCGGTCGCGCAGCGCTGTCGCGAGCAGGTAACCGTCGGTCAGCGCATCACCCGTCACCATCACGCGGAGCAGCTCGATGCCGCACTCGGTGCGCACTCGCTCGCGACACGCATCGACCACAGCGGGGGACAGCAGATCGTTCACCGGGAGCGCAGACCCGGGAAGGCTTCGCACGATGTCGCGCAGCGCCGCGCTGACGATGTTGCCCGCTCGCTCCTTCACGCTGACCACATCGAGCTCGAACACGCGCAGGTCATGGCCGGTCACGAGCGGCCGCCAGTCGAAAGAGGCGTGGACCCGGTGCTGGGTGTCATCGGCTCCGGTGAGTTCGCGGACGGGAAGGTCGGTGGACCGGGTGCGCACGTCGATCATCCGGTACCACCACAGCAGCGGAAACGCCGCATGGCTGCCGGGTGCGAGGACGACGACATCGCCGGCGGATCCCCGCCGGGTGCCGGCGCGACGGATGATCGGCTTCCCATTGCGGGTGCGGATGGCGGCCGAGCCCTCATCGACCGTCACGAGAAACAGTTTGATCAGGGCGGGGATCACCAGGAGCGTGCCCGCGATCGCGGTACCCGTCTTCAGGAGACTGGCCATTCCGCTACCGGACAGGAGTCCGTTCAGCGCGTCGAACATGCGGTGTCCTCGGATGTGGGCTGCTGCACAGCACCATCATCTCGGCCTGTTCAGCGATCGCGACGCGGATCCGGGCCTTTCGACGCAGCGTTCACCTGTGGTTGGGTGAGTGTTCGCCTCACTCGCCGAGCTTCGCCACGTCGGCCATCAACGGCAGGATCGCGCGGCGCACGGGCGGAAGTCTGAGCGCCGGCAGTGCCACCGACAGCAGCCGGGTTCCGTTGTCGATCAGTCGTCGCGTCCGCTCGCGTCCCGGGGAAGTGTCCTGTACCCATGCGAGGGTGAGCGCCAGGTAGATCCGGTACAGCGCCTCCGGGGCGAGCTGTGCGACCTCCGCGGGAAGGCGGTCGGATGAGCCGTCGATGGTCTCGCGCAGCAGGGTGATGACGCTGTCCCGGGCGGGGCCGGACTCCGCAGACAGCGGACTGGCATCGGATCCGGGCGCCAGCGCCGCAAGGGCGAACTCGCTGGCGTGGTCGCCGAAGGGCTCCAGCTGATCGAGACCCGTGTGCAGAAAGGCCTTCAGGCGCGGGGCCAGTTTCGTCTCGCGCGCGAGCAGCGGCGTGAGGACGGCGCGATGATCGGCCTGAACCTGCACGTAGAGCTCCTGGATGAGGTGGCTCTTGCTGGGAAAGTGGTAGTAGGCGCTGCCGACGGACATGCCGAGCTCATCGGCGAGCAGGCGAATCGTGGTGGCGTCGAAGCCGCGCTGACGGAATGAGGCGATCGCCGCATCGCGAATCGCCGTGCGGGTGCGTTCGCTCTTCGGGGTGGACATCAACGGGCTCCTTCGGGGGTGGGCTGGCGAACGCCGTAGCGTGCAATGTCTCGGTCGAGGTGTCGGCGCGTGACCTCCCACGCGGCGACGGCGGACCCCGCGGCGACGAGGGCGACGGGGATCGCGAAGCCGGGGGACACATATCCGGGCAGGAACAGCACGACGGGACCACCGGCCACGCAGCCAGCGAGTGCACCCGCGGCAAGCCGATGAAGGCCGCGGTGGGTGGTGCGGTTTAGTGACCGTTGGATCAGCGTCGCGAGAAGAAAGCCGACCGCCATCGGGATCGCGCCGAAGATCACGCCGAAGAAGGCGAACATGACCAGCCCGGTGAGGAAGAAGAATCCGTTCGCTTCGACGGGGCTGAGGATCGCGCCGATCAGTGCGTTCGTGGTCGGAAGGGTGATTGCGAAGTAGAGCAACGCGCGGACCGATGCGCGCCAGAGTGCGGTGTTGGACATCCGGGGGAACACGTCATCGGAGTCCACGGGTGTGGTCGGGCGTGCCATCGTTCCCTCCTTCGTCTATCGAACATGTTCAAAATATCACCGCTCTGTCGGCAGAGATCTCAGCCATGAACGCCGTATCGGAGCGCGGCCCGGTCGATCTTTCGCCGGGTGACCTCCCAGGCAAGGACCGCAGCCGTGGAAGCACTGAGAACGACGATGACCACGACTCCCAGCCGGTATGGCCAGGAGAACGGAGATGGTAAGAGCGCCATCACACCGAGCGCAACGGTTCCAGCCAGAACACCGGCGGTCAGCCGATGAACCCAGCGGTGGAGGCTGTGGTCCAATGTGCGCTGGAGCACGAGAGCGAGCAGGTACGCGATCATCGTCGGGACGGTGCCGATGATGGCTGCGATGAACGCCGTCGCAGCGAGCGGGCCGATCAAAGCCAGAAAATCGGCGCCGCTCGAACTCATCAGGAAGCCAACCATCAAGAAGGACACCAGAACTGAGAAGTAGAGCAGTGCGCGTGCCGAGGCTCGACAGAGCGGCGTGGCGGACATTCGGGGGAACACATCCTCGGGTGCCACGGGCGTCGGGGCGTTCATCGGGAACCTGTTGAATCGAACATGTTCAAAAAATACCGCGGGCAGGTTCTGGATGCAAGGGCGGTGGACTGAGCGACGACGATACGGAGGGCTTTGCCTACGGTTCTCGCGCGTGTCCACGCATGTCGCGCACCCCCACTCGCTGCCGGGGAAGATGGCAGTGCGTGGATGTGCTGTGCGTGCGGGGTCAGCGTGTCAGTGACGCGAGCGTCTCCCGCACGAGCTCCGAGACCGCAGGAGCGGCCGCGGCGCGATCCGCGGGAACCAAGCCGATGCGGGTACGGCGGTCGAGGACATCGTCGGCGTTCAAAGCTCCCTCCGCGCGCACGGCGAACTCGATCTCGGATCGCAGGATGTCGATCCCCGGGGCGATCGGGGAGAAGGGATCGCCGAGGCGGGCCGACGTGAGGACGGTGCTCGCGTCCGCACCGAATCGCCGTCTCAGTTCCGTCGGTGCGGTCTCCGGGGGCGGGGCCTCAGCACCGACGAGGGGGAGCGTTGCCGTCGTGCTGGGCCCGCCAGGGAGTGCGAAGCTCCGGCACGCGAGGTCGACGGCGTCCTCGGCCATGCGTCGGTAGGTGGTGAGCTTCCCGCCGAGCACGTTCACGAAGCCGGCGGGCGAGAGGGTGACGAGATGACGCCGGGAGATGTCGGCGCTCGATTCGGTGGCACCAGTGTCGATCAGGGGGCGGAGGCCGGCGAAAGTACCGAGCACGGACTCGCGGGTCAGAGGTGTCCGCAGCGCCTGATTGACGGTGTCGAGCAGGAAATCGATCTCGGTCTCGGTGGACGTCGGTATTGGGGGGATGGGGCCGGGAGCGTCTTCGTCAGTCAGGCCGATGATGACCCGTCCAAGTTGAGACGGCAGCGCGAAGACGAAGCGACTCAGCGAACCCGGATGCGGCACCATGACGGCGGCGGTCGGATTCTCGAGCGCCGCCGCGTCGACCACGAGGTGGGTGCCGCGGCTGGGGCGCACGCGGATGCTGTCATCCAGAGCGCCCGCCCACACGCCGGTGGCGTTGATCACCGCGCGCGCTCGGATGTCGACTCGCTCGCCCGTGAGCTGGTCGACCGCTGTGGCACCGTCGCGGCGCAGCTGCTCTGCGCGCACGCGCGTCAGAATCGTGGCCCCGTGCGCGGCTGCGGTACGTGCGACCGTGACGACCAGACGAGCGTCATCGATGAGCTGGCCGTCGGCGCCGAGCACGCCACCGCGCAGGAGCCGTGAGTCCAGCGCCGGGGCGAGACGCTGGGCCGTATCGGCACGCACCAGGCGTGGACGCGCGAGTACGCTGCGCGGGGTTCCCGCGCGCATCCGCAGGAGGTCGCCCATCGCCATTCCGACCGTCCCGCCGAATCGCTGCCGCCAGTCCACGGCTGGGACGAACGGGATGAGCTGGGGGAGCGAGCGGATCAGATGCGGTGCGATCCGCGTCATCAGCAGGTGCCGCTCCCGCGCGCTCTCCACGGCCGTCGCGAAGTCACCGGTGGCCAGATAGCGCAGACCGCCATGGACGAGTTTCGAGCTCCAGCGGCTCGTGCCGAAGGCGAGATCCTCCGCCTCGATGAGAACGACGCTCAGACCGCGCGCGGCGGCATCCAAAGCCACACCCACTCCCGTGATGCCGCCGCCGATCACGAGGACATCGCATATGCCGTCGGCGGCATGTTCGAGCGCGCCGCGCCGCGTCACCGCGTCCGGCAGGAAAGAGGAGCGGGCAGCCGTCATGGTCGGAGGTGGCCGTCCAGTGCGAATCGCAACTCGCGCCGCCAGGCTTCGGCATCGAGCAGAGCTGTGACCGTTCCGTGCGAGAGAATCGCCGACTGTGTGATGAGGAGGAGCATGGTGGCGATCTCTGCCGGAGGGGCGGGCCTGATGGATCCGTGCTGCTGAGCCCGCGAGATCGACTCCGCGAGCCAATCGAGGATGGCGCGCTGGCTACTGCCGAATCGCTGCAGGGTGTATCGAGTGAAGACCTCCGGCTCGCGCTCCAAGAGCGCTGCATACATCGCGTCCTCGCGGAACCGTGTCGCGAAATCGAGGACATCGGTGACCAGCTCGTCGCGGTTGGATGCGGTCGGGAACTCCGCCAGCAGGATCATCACACGCCGCAGCAGCGCTGCCCGGACCACGTCGTCAGCGCCCTGCCAGCTGCGGTACACCGTCGGACGGCTGAAGCCCGAGGTTCGCGCGAGCTCCGCGATCGTGAGGCCGCCGACACCTCGTTGTGTGATCAGCGTCTCGGCAGCGTCCAGGATCCGGTGTTGTGTGTCGTCCCAGCGGGTCGGTGCCGGATCAAGCAGCGGTTGACGTTTTTCCATGATGTGTCACACTGTAACCCGTGAAGCAGAGTCGCGAAACCACCCCGGATGACCCGCAGATGCTCTGGAACGGCTGGGGCGATCCCGGGCGGGCAACGACCCTCCCGCTCGCCGTGCGCGCGCTCTTGCCGGCGCTGCTCGGCCGTGTGCAGCGTCCCGCAACGGCTCCCGAGCTGGCGGAGGTCGTCGTGCGGCCCTCGCGACTGTCGTCCGCTCAGCGAGCTGCGCTGGAAGACATCGCGGGCGCGGATCGAGTCGACGTGACCGACGAAGCGCGCCTGCGCCATGCGGGAGGACGGTCCACGCCGGATCTTCTGCGCCGCCGCGCCCGCGAGCAGGATGTGCCCGATGGGGTCGTGCGACCCGCCGACCACGCCCAGATCGTCCGCATCCTGCGGGAAGCGGCGGGGCTCGATGTCGCGATCGTGCCGTTCGGTGGCGGGACCAGCGTGGTGGGCGGCCTGGATCCGGAACCCGGCGCGCATGCCGCCGTCATCGCGTTGGATCTTGCGTCGCTGAGCGGGCTGATCACGCTGGATGCGGTCAGCGGGGAAGCGACGCTCGGTGCGGGTACACGCGGACCCGAGGCCGAGCGGCTCCTCGCCGAACACGGCTTCGAGCTCGGCCATTACCCGCAGAGTTTTCGCTATGCGAGCATTGGCGGCTTCGCTGCGGCGCGCTCGTCCGGACAGAACTCGGCCGGCTATGGCCGGTTCGACACAATGGTGATGGGCCTGCGGGTCGCAACGCCCACGGGAGAGCTGACCCTGGGGCGCGCTCCGGGATCGGCCGCTGGGCCGGACCTCGTCCGGGTGTTCCTCGGCTCCGAGGGTGTGTTCGGTGTCATCACCGAGGTGCGCGTTCGCGTGCATCCGCGGCCGACGGAGCGCATCGTGGAGTCGTGGACTTTCCCCGACTTCGCCACGGGTGTTGAAGCGCTGCGCCAGGTGGTCCAGCGCGGCGAACAGCCCACGGTGATCCGCCTGTCCGACGAGGTCGAGACCGGGGTCAGCTTGGCGCAGGTGGGCAAGATCGGTCGCGTGCTCGCGCGCGGGGCCAGCGCCGTGACGGTGTTCGAGGGCGACGGAAGCGAAGCTCAGCGCGACAGGACAGCGGCGCTGCTCTCTGCAGCAGGGGGAACCAGCACCGGGAGGACCGCCGCCCAGGAGTGGATGGACGGCCGGTTCGACGGTCCGTACCTCCGCGACGCTCTGCTCGGGGCCGGTGTGTTCTGCGAGACGTTGGAGACCGCGACCACCTGGTCGAACCTGCATCACCTGCGAGACGCGGTCACCACTGCTCTTCGGGAGGGGTTCAGCACCGCCGGAGCGAAGAGTTTCATCATGTGCCATGTGTCCCACGTGTACCCCACGGGCGCATCGCTGTACTTCACCGTGCTCGCGGGCGTACGCGGCGACCAGCTGGCGGCGTGGGAGCCGGTGAAGCAGCGCGTCGGCGATGCCATCATGGCCGCGGGCGGAACCATCACCCACCATCACGCCATCGGGCGTGACCATGCGCCGTGGCTGGTCGACGAGATCGGAGAGACGGGCGTGCGCATCCTGCGGGCGATCAAGCGCGAACTCGACCCCCACGGCGTCCTCAACCCCGGTGTGCTGGTGCCCGACCGTGACTGAATCGGCACGCCGGATCGCGGTTCTCGTGAACCCGCATGCGGGCAAGGGGAGGGGCGCGGCGATCGGCGACGCGGCCATCGCTCATCTGCGTGGACGGGGTGCCGTCGTGGCGGATCGGCGGGGCGAGAGCGCATCCGACGCCGTGAGCCTGTTGAGTGAACTGCTCGCTGAGGCGCCGGATGCCGTCGTCGTGGTCGGGGGCGACGGGACGCTGTCCGCCCTGGCGGAGTTGCTCGTGTCTGCCGGCACGCCGGTCGTGCTGGTGCCGGCTGGCACCGGGAACGATCTTGCTCGCGCGCTGGGAATTCCGCGCGATGCGCCGGAGGACGCGGCCGAGGCGGCGCTGAGCGGCTCTGTGCGACGAATCGATGTGGGCGCGATCGCCGTGGCGGACGGTATGCGTCTCTTCCTGACGATTGCGGCGCTCGGCTTCGACGCGAAGGTCAGCGAGCGGACGAACCGCCTGCGGTATCCGCGTGGTCGGGCTCGCTACTTCCTTGCGATCGCGATCGAGGTGCTTCGTGTTCGCCCAATGCGGTTCCGTCTGGGGCTCGACGGTGCCGAGGCGACGCACCGGCCTGGCACCCTCATCGCCATCGGCAACACAGCCAGCTATGGCGGCGGCATGCCGATGTGCATCGGAGCCGATCCGGCCGACGGTCTCCTTGACGTGGTGCATGTCGCGCCGCTGTCGCCGCTTCGGCTGATCCTCCTGCTGCCCCGGCTTCTGGCGGGTACCCACCTGGATCGCCCGGAAGCCCAGCGCCAGCGGGCGCAGGCGGTGGAGGTTTCAGCACCTGATCTGGTCGTGTATGCGGACGGTGAGAGGATCGCCGAGGGCTCTTGTCAGGTGAGCGTGCGTCCGGGAGCGCTGACGATGCTGATCCCAGAGGAGGCCGCATGAACGGGTTCGATGAAGATGTCGTGGTGATCGGGTCGGGCTTCGGCGGTGCGGTGAGCGCCTTGCGACTGTCCGAAAAGGGGTATCGCGTTCGGATCTACGAGGCGGGACGGCGTTTCGAGGACGAGGATTTCGCGAAGACCTCCTGGGATGTGAGGCGATATCTCTGGGCGCCGCGGCTGGGGTGCTTCGGAGTTCAGCGCATCCATCGTCTGCCGCATGTCATGGTGCTCGCAGGCGCGGGAGTGGGCGGCGGGTCGCTCAACTACGCGAACACGCTGTACCAGCCGGGGGCAGCCTTCTTCGCCGATCCGCAGTGGCCCGACGGGCGCGACTGGGGAGCAGAACTCGAGACGCACTACGCGACGGCGCGACGCATGCTCGGGGTTGTCGAGCACTATCCCCACACCGGGGTGGTTGAGCAGATCATGGCCGGTGCTGCTGGAGATCTCGGGGTTGGCGACACGTTCCGGCACGCGCCGGTGGGGGTCTTCCTCGGCATGCCCGGTGTCCGGGTTCCCGATCCCTTCTTCGGCGGCGACGGACCGGATCGCACGGGGTGCACGCTCTGCGGGAACTGCATGGTGGGTTGCCGGGTAGGTGCGAAGAACACCCTGATGAAGAACTACCTCGCGCTCGCCGAGCGGCGCGGAACGACAATCGAAGCTCTGCGGACGGTCGTCGACGTGCGGGAGCATCCGGACGGTGGCTTCGTGGTCACCACGCAGCGCACCGGCGCGTGGTTCGGTCGCGATCGCCGCACCATCCGCGCGGAGCACGTGGTGGTCTCGGCGGGGACGTGGGGAACGCAGCAGCTGTTGCACCGCATGCGGGCGTCGGGATCTCTGCCGCGCCTGTCGGCCGCCCTTGGTCGACTGACACGGACCAACTCGGAAGCGCTGGACGGCGCGGTCACCACCCGTGTCCCGGACGGTGCGGGGCTGGCCGATGGCGTGGCCATCACCACGTCCTTCCACGTCGATGACCGCACCCACGTGGAGAACGTGCGCTACGGGCCCGGATCGAATCTGATGGGCATGCTCGCGACGGTGCTGGTTCCTGGCGATCGTCGGCTGCCGGGACGCATCGCGTCGTTCGTCGGAAAGGTGCTGCGCCATCCGATCCGGGAGCTCCGCCTCGCCTCCCTGCATCGCTGGAGCGAGCGGGGAATCATCGCGCTCGTGATGCAGACCGCCGACAACTCGCTCACTCTGTCGCTACGCCGCCGCCTCGGCCGCTCCGTGCTGACGAGCGAGCAAGGTCACGGCGAGCCGAATCCGTCCTATCTGCCCGAAGCGCATCGCGCGACGGCGGCGATCGCGGCGCAAATTCAGAAACACACGGGGGTGCCCGCGGAAGCACGCGGCAGCTGGCCGGAGGTGTTCGGAATCCCTCTCACGGCGCACTTCCTGGGTGGTGCGGTGATCTCGTCCTCACCGGCGGACGGTGTCGTGGATCCGTATCACCGGGTGTGGGGGCATCCGGGACTGTTTGTCGTGGACGGTTCCGCTGTTCCCGCGAATCCCGGGGTGAATCCCTCGCTGACGATCACTGCTCTCGCCGAACGCGCCATGTCGTTCTGGCCGGTCAAGGGGGAGAGGGACGCCCGGCCTCCCCAGTCCTAGGCGACGTCCGCCGCGAGGGAAGCGCGCAGATCGCGGATGAGTTCGTGGCGGACATCGCGGGGAATTCGCTCGGAGAACACCGCGCTCAGCTGCAGCGTTCCTGGCGACGCGAACCCAGGCACCGGGGCGAGTCCCGGTTCCCCGCGATGTGATCGGGGCAGCGCCGTCATGCCCTCGCCCGCGCGGACCGCCATGAGCAGGCCGGTCAGGTCGATGCTCTCGCGCACGAGGTCGAGGCCGCGGGCGACGGGGGAGCCGAGCAGCGTCTCTCGGACCAGGCACGGGGCCGTGAACGCGACGAGGGCATCCGTGCGTGGCTGTGTGGCGGAGGTGAACCAGTCCAGAGCCACTCGCCCGATGGACACGCTGTCCGCTCCGAATCGGCCATAGCCGAGCACGACATCCGCGGTGCGGGCGCGTGCGAACTTCTCGAGGTGCACCGTGCGGTGAAACCTCATGGACAGGCGCTGCTCCGGGGCGTGTGCGGCAAGCACGCGTGAGACAGTGCGCAAGGTTCCGACACCCGCCATGTTCGTGGACGCGACGACGAGATCAGCGTCGATGCGGCCACGCGCGCGATCCAGCGCGTCGTCGTGAGCCGCGATGATCCGATAGGCGTCGGCCACGAGGGATTCTCCGACCGCCGTGAGAGCGATCGTGCGTCCTCGCCGCACGAGCAACGGCGTGCCGATCTCCCGCTCCAGCCGTCGCAGGTGTCCCGTGACCGCGGGTTGGGACAGGTGCAGCGCCTCGGCTGCGCGCCCCACACCGGCGAACGCGGACACCGCGAGAAGGCTCCGCAGCTCCGGGATGCCGAGTGTGCTCACCTCCTTAGTCTGCCGTCGGGATCCTGCATTGAGGGCGATCCATCACGATTCGTGATGCGGAATTCTGTTCGGCAGTGTCGCGGTGCACGGTCGAAACATGCTCAAACCTTCGGTGCTCGTCTCTGCCGCCGCGACTGTGGTGCTGTACGCGCTCAACTACGTGCTGGGCGCCGTCGCGGTTCGCTCGGCGGCGCCGTTTCTCGTGCTGGCGCTGCGGTGGGCCGTCATCGTCATCGTGCTCTGGGCCGCTGTGCTGACCATGAGGATTCGACTTCCGCGCGGCCGCGCCCTGTGGGAAGCGATCGGGGTGAACGTCCTGACCCAGGGAGCGCAGTTCATCGCGTCGTACTGGGCTCTCGGCCACGGCGCGAGCGCCGGGGTGGTGGCGCTGGTGATCGCCATGAATCCGGTGATGACCGCCGTCGCTACGTCGTTGATCCTTCGACGCAGGCAGGGAGCGACTGCGTGGTGGGCTGTTTTCGTGGGCGCCGTTGCGGTCATGTTCGCCTGTCTTCCGAAGATCGCGGCAGATCCGCGTGTCGGTCCAGTGCTCGTCGCCGTGGTGCTCGCGTTGCTCGGGCTGTCGCTGGGATCGCTCTGGCAGGGCGAGCGTCTGCGCGGTGAGAGCCCGATCGCGCTGAACGCCATCGGTGCGTGTGTCGGGCTCCCTTTGCTCGCGCCGTTCCTGTTCGTCGCGCCGCCGGCGATGCCCACGAGCTGGAGTGTCTGGCTGCTGATTCTGGTGATCGGGCTGATCGGGGCGGCGGGAACCACCTGCTACTCGTGGCTCGTTCGGACTGTCGGCGCAGGGGAGGCGTCGATCGTGTTCTCCGTGATCCCTGCCGTCACTGCGGTTGCGGCGTGGGTTCTGCTTGGCGACGCGGTGACGGTGCCGGTGGTGATCGGTCTCGTGCTGGGTGCGGTGGCATGCCTGCTTCGGGTGCTGCCGCCGGGGCGGGCCGGTGCGGCGGCGGGCGCGCGGGGTGGTGAGTTGCCGAGGCGGCGGCGCGGTGCGTCGCGGGGTCGCGGGCGCGTCGTGTCGTGACGTTGGGCGCGAGGGTCGTGACGCGGTCTCATTTGTTTCTCATCCAAAAGCCTCGAACATAAGTTCGAAGAATGAGAGAATGAAACATGACCATTTCAACGACGACACCTCGAGCGGAGAACGACGGTATGAGCGCTCTCTTGGTTGTTGACGTGTCGGGAATGGTGTCCAGGATGTCGGCGACTCGAGCGGGGGTTCCTGCGAACGCTGACGTCTCCGCCTCTTCCGCCCTTGACGCATGGGGTGGGCCGGGTGCGCTCGTTGCATCGGAGACGCCCGACGCCGCCTCCGGGATGGGTGGGCGTGAGAGGGAGTTGGCGGGGTTGTTGCAGCAGGCTCGTCGGTTGCAGCGGGTGACAGCGATGCTGGCGGCGGTCCAGGCATCGTTGTGGTCCCGTGTTCTGGCCTGGGCGATGGACTCCGATTCGTCGGGGTCGCGGTCGTCAGTGTCGCGGTCATCGTCGTCGTCGGAGTTGGCGGTGCGATCGGTGGCCGCCGAGTTCAGTGCAGCGTTGAATCTGAGTGATCAGCAGGTGCTGCGTCAGTTCAATGATGCGTACACGCTGGTGACGTCTTTCCCAGCGACGCATGCCGCGTTGGATGGCGGGCTGATCACGGCCGCGCACGCACGGGTGATCGTGCAGGCCGGGGCGGGGATCGTTGATGACGTGGCGCGTGACGCCTACGAGGAGGCGGCTGTGGCGACGGCTCAGTCGACGACGACGTGGCGGTTGAAGGGCATCCTCACAGTGTTGGCGGAGCAGGTGATGCCCATCACGCTGGATGAGCGTCACCGTGAGGCTCGTAAGGCGCGTTGCATCACCCTCACTGACGACAGTGACGGGATGTCAAACCTGTCGGTATTCCTGCCGACTCTGCTCGCGCATGGTGCGTTGGATCGGATCATGAGCATGGCACGCGCCATCAAAAACGGACCGGACGACGCCACCACCAGTGACCACACCGGCGCTCCTGATGCCTCGGCCGACGCCTCCGCTGACGGCGTAACTCATGATCAGAACGTGGCTGGTGCGGCCGACTCACGGCTTGGCGGTGTGGGCGGTGAGGCTGATTCGCGGACGTTGCCGCAGATCGCGGTCGATGTGCTCTGCGATCTCCTGCTGGGGGCTGCGCCGACCACGACGTCGGACGCCGTCGCGGCGATCCGCGGTCGGGTGCAGGTGACGGTCCCCGTGACGACGCTTGCCGGGCTTACCGACACCGGCGCGATTCTCGCCGGTGTCGGCCCTGCCGATGCCGAGACCGTGCGCGCTCTCGCTGCACACCAGCCGGGCTGGGAGCGCATCATGACGGACACTGTGAGCAACGAGATCCTCGCCGTTGATCGGTATACCCCGTCGATGGGGATGCGGCGTCTGCTCGCCGCGCGCGATGAGCATTGCCGCTTCCCTGGATGTCGCCGCCCGGCACACCAGTGTGACCTCGACCACACGCAAGCGTGGGAAGACGGCGGCGAGACCTGTATCGACAACCTCGCCCACCTCTGCCGGCGACACCACGTCTTGAAGCACAACTCCGCCTGGACCGTCGAGAACCTGGGCGGCGGGGTCCTTCGCTGGACCAGCCCGCTCGGCTACGAGTACATCGACACCCCACCACACCACACCGTGAAATTCACGCCCGCAAGCTCAGACGACCCGGTGCCGGCTCTCGGCGCGGGCACCTCCCGACGCATACCGCCAGATACCCCACCACCCTTCTGAGGCGCCCCGTCAAGGCTCACGCGGATCCGCCGAGGGCCGAGAATTCGTGGACCACTATGCAGACACCGTTGCGGTCGAGATGCCTTGGGCCAAGAAGCCGGGGGGCGCGAGCGCGACTTCGGTGCAGCAGGAGATGAGCGTGGGGCCAACGTGAAGGTGCTCGCGACCTCGGTCCAGGTCAGCCCTGAGGATCCGCGAGCACGCGTGGAGCCGCGACATCACCAATATACTCTGCGCACCAGCGATTCAGGTGTCAGACATGCCCGAGAGCCTCACCGCGAAGTCGGCGTTCTCCAGCAGTATGCGCGTGCCGAGGTCGCGATTCCACGTCACCGTGATCCCGCGCTTCTCGAACACAGGCACAACTTCTTCAATCATCAACTTTATGACGATGTCCGCATAGGCAGACTCCCTCGCCTCGTCGCTGAGATCCGTCCACTCCGACTCGGCGATCCAGGCATCCCAGAAGGCGCCGTAGGAGACATACACGCGCTGACGCTCGATCAACTGCTCCGTGTCCTGCTGGTTGTACGTCACGTAGCCGCGCGAGGATCGTGAGTCGTCGCGTTCGTCCCAGATCTCGGCGGCGGCGCAGGATCCGCAGCAGCTGAAGTTCTCCCGGGCGACGATTCCCGCGCGATTCAGCGCCTCGAAGGCGTCAGTGAGATTCGTGTGTGCGTCTGCCGGCCATGCGGCTTGCTGCGCCCGACGCGCCGCGACCACATGGTTGAACGCGGCAATGGCGACATCCTTCGCGATGTCCCATTCCGCGAGCTCATCCTCGTAGAGTTCGACGAACAGCTCAGGATCTGTCTCGCCTCGAACGACCTGGGACCAGGCCGCGTCGCGAACCTCTGCCTCCAGCTCGGCGGCCAGCCCGCCGAGGGGAAGCTTCAGGTCCTCGGGCTGAGCATTGGTGATTCGCTCCATGCGCTCACTCTAAGACTCGCGTGCACAAAACGCAGCGGGCGGCCTCCGAAGAGACCGCCCGCCGTCGATTCACCGTGCTCAGCGGTGTGCGATGCCTCGAATCTCGGGGGAGTGGAACGCGCCACCCGCTGCCCGAGCCGAAGCTCCCTCGCGGTCGAGGTACGGCGTCACGCCACCGTCGATGAACGGGTAGCCGGCGCCAAGGATCAGGCAGAGATCGATGTCCTCGACCTCCGGGACCACCTTCGTGTCGAGCATGATCCGGATCTCCTCGGCGAGGCCGTCCTGCACGCGGCGCAGGATCGTGGCGTCATCTGTCGGGGTCTTCCCAACGGCCGGCTTGAGGACCTTCTCCGCGGCCTTCGTGAAGCCGGTCACGCGACCGCCCTTGTCCTTCTCGACGATGTCGGACAGCTCCGCGAGCTGGTGGAAGTTCTCGTTCGCGTAGAAACGGTCGGGGAAGGCGCGCACCATGGTGTCCTGCACGTGAGCGGCCACCTTCCAGCCGACCAGATCGATCAGCTGG
Source organism: Microbacterium gorillae (assembly GCF_050990725.1). Taxonomy (GTDB): domain Bacteria; phylum Actinomycetota; class Actinomycetes; order Actinomycetales; family Microbacteriaceae; genus Microbacterium; species Microbacterium gorillae_A. The sequence continues at coordinate 2,341,941 of NZ_CP158844.1, read as the reverse complement.
AACGGACCCATCGGCAGGCCGAGCGGGCCGAACGCCTTCTCGACCTTCTCAACGGGCGTGCCCTCGTAGACCGCGCGGGCGGCCTCACCCATCACCTTGGCGAGGAGTCGGTTCACCACGAAGCCGGGTGCGTCCGCGGTGAGAACCGCGTTCTTGCCGAGGCCTCGCGCCACAACGAACGCCGTGGCCAGCGCCTGCTCGTTGGTGGTGTCCGTCTTCACGATCTCGATCAGCGGCATCACCGCGACCGGGTTGAAGAAATGGAAGCCGACCAGACGCTCCGGGTGAGCGAGATTCGCGCCGATCTCGGCAACCGACAGCGACGAGGTGTTGGTCGCGATGATCGCGTCCTCGGCGATGATCGGCTCGATCTCCGCGAAGACCTGCTGCTTCACGCCGACCTCCTCGAACACCGCCTCGATCACGAAGTCGCAGTCCGCGTACTCGCTCTTGTCCGTGGTGCCGTGGATCAGGCCACGCAGCTTGTTGGCGGTATCCGAATCCAGACGGCCCTTCGCCTCGAGCTTCGCGATCTCCTCGTGGATGTACGCGAGGCCCTTGTCGACGCGGGCCTGGTCGAGGTCCGTGATGAGAACCGGAACCTGCAGCTTGCGCACGAACAGCAGGGCGAACTGGCTGGCCATCAGACCGGCGCCGATGATGCCGACCTTCGTCACCTTCTTCGCCAGCGACTTGTCGGGGGCACCGACCGGTCGCTTGGCGCGCTTCTGCACCAGATCGAACGCGTACATGGACGCAGCGAACTCGTCACTCGTGATGAGTTCCGCCAGCGCCTCGTCTTCGCGCTCGAAGCCCTCTGCCCGGGATCCGGACTTGGCCTTGTCGAGCAGCTCCAGCGCCTTGTAGGGCGAGCGAGGCATGGTGCCGATCTTCGACTCCAGCATCCCCTTGGCCATCTTGATCGCGATGGGCCACTTGGTGAGTCGTTCGATCTTGCCGGGCTCGTTCTTGCGCTCCACCTTGATGGTGCCGCTCAGGACACCATCCGCCCACACCAGCGAATCCTCGAGGAAATTCGCTGCGGGGAAGATCGCGTCCATCATGCCGAGATCGAACGCCTGCTGCGGCTTCAGCATGCGGTTCTGCTTCAGCGGGTTGGAGACCACGACCTCGAGAGCGTTCTCGATGCCGATGAGGTTCGGCAGCAGATACGCACCACCCCAGCCCGGGATGATGCCGAGGAACACCTCGGGAAGCGCGATCGCGGCCGCGGACGCATCGACGGTGCGGTAGTGGGAGTTCAGCCCGATCTCCACACCGCCACCCAGGGCGAGGCCGTTCACGAAGGTGAACGACGGCACGCCCACCTCGCTGATCGAGCCGAGGACCTTGTGACCGAGCTGGGCGATCAGCAGCGCGGCCTCGCGGTTCGGGATGTTGGCGACCTCGGACAGATCAGCGCCGGCCGCCAGGATGAACGGCTTGCCGGTGATGCCGATCGCCTGAATCTCACCCTTCGCAGCGCGGGCCTTCAGTCCTGCGAGGGTCTCGCCGAGCTCCGTCAGCGAAACCGGACCCAGGGTGTTGGGGCGCGTGTGGTCGCGCCCGTTGTCGAGCGTGATGAGGGCGAGCACCTTGCCGGACGGCAGGGTGACGTCGCGCACGGGGGAGTGCGTGACCACCTCATCGGCGGCGAAGGCCTGCAGAGGCGAGAAGTCGATGGCGTCGTAGTTGGTCATCGGGTCACTTCTTTCCGGTGTAGTTCGGGTTCTCCCAGATCATCGATCCGCCCTGGCCCAGACCCACGCACATCGCGGTCAAGCCGTAGCGGACCTCCGGGTGCTCGGCGAACTGAGCGGCCAGCTGGATCATCAGACGCACACCGGATGCGGCGAGCGGGTGACCCAGTGCGATCGCGCCGCCCCAGGGGTTGACGCGCGGGTCGTCGTCCGCGATGCCGTAGTGGTCGAGGAACGAGAGGACCTGCACGGCAAACGCCTCGTTGAGTTCGAACGCGCCGATGTCGTCGATCGTCAGCCCCGCCTTGTCCAGTGCCTTCTGCGTGGACGGGATCGGGCCGATACCCATGACCTCGGGCTCGACACCCGCGAAGGCGAAGGAGACGAGGCGCATCTTCGGGCGGAGGCCCAGTTCCTGAACCGCGTGCGAACCCGCGAGAAGGCTCATCGTGGCGCCGTCGGTGAGCGGCGAAGACGTACCCGCCGTCACGCGCCCGTGCGGACGGAACGGCGTCTTGAGGTTGGCAAGGCCCTCCATTGTTGTCTCGGGGCGACGACCCTCATCCACCGTGGCGAGACCCCACGCGCCGTTGGCGTCGCGTGTGGCGACCGAGACGAGATCGGGCTGGATCTTGCCGGCCTGGTAGGCGGCCTCCGCCTTGAGCTGGCTCTGCATGCCGAAACGATCGGCCCGCTCCTTGGTCAACTGCGGGAAGCGGTCGTGCAGGCGCTCGGCGGTGATGCCCATGTTGAGCGCATCTGCGGACACGAGCTTCTCGGTGAGGAAGCGGGGGTTCGGGTCGGCGCCGACGCCCAGCGGGTGGTGCCCCATGTGCTCGACGCCGCCGGCAAGGGCGAGGTCGTACATGCCGAAGCCGATGGACCCGGCCATCGTGGCGACGGAGGTCATCGCACCGGCGCACATGCGATCGATGGCGAATCCAGGAACCGACAGCGGCAGGCCCGCGAGGATCGCGCCCGTGCGTCCGAGAGTGAGGCCCTGGTCGCCCTGCTGGGTGGTGGCCGCGATCGCCACGTCATCGATGCGCTCGCCCGGCACCTGCGGGTTGCGCTCCATCACACCCATGATCGCCTTGACGACGAGGTCATCCGCGCGGGTGTTCCAGTACATGCCCTTCTCGCCGGCTCGCCCGAAGGGCGTACGCATGCCGTCGATGAAGTAGACGTCCGAGTTCTCGGCCACTCTGCCTCCAATGTCGTGAGATTGAGTCCAGCATATTGTGGAACTCAGGTTCATCGGAAGCCGTTGGGGTGTTTCTACGAATCGTCTTCCGACTGCTCTCCGAGCCTTGCACGCTTTCGACAATCGGAGGTCGGAAGTGTGCGGGAGGAAGCGCAGAAGGAACACAGAACGCCACCCGCGAATCCGTGGGTGGCGTTCTTTCAGTCGGTGAGCGGCGGGTCAGGCAGTTCCGGCGGCGGCCCGGCGATGAACGCCGCGGAGATCAGCGGCGCTGTCTCCTCGATCTGCCACTCTCGAGCTCCCAGCGCGCGCAGCGCCGCGGAGATCGCCGGGACATCGTCGCCCGGGTGATCCCACGACACCCGACGCAGGAAATCGGGTGTGAGGAGGTTCTCGTTCGGCATGCCGAGCTCACGTGCGCGCTCTTCGAGAACGGGGCGCGCCGCCTTGTACCGCAGATCTGCGTCCGGGTTCCGATCCGCCCACGCACGCGGCGGCGGGAGGGTGTCCGAGGCGACGCGATCCGGCGGAAGCTCGGTGGTGGCGCGACCCGCCTCGATGGCCGACCACCAGCGATCCAGCTGCGTGCGGCTGGCGCGACCGGTGAACTCCTTGAGCGACGCGAGTGCCTGCTTCGTCGCCGGTTCCGCACGCACTGCCGCGACGATCGACCGGTCCGGAATCAGTCGTCCGGGCGCCACATCCTGCTCCTGCGCGTAGGCTTCGCGCACCTGCCACAGCTCGCGGGCCACGGCGAGGTTGCGCCGACCGCGCACCGTGTGCAGTCCGCTGAGGCGCCGCCACGGGTCCTCGCGCACCGGCTTCGGAGCTTTGTCGCGCACGGCGTCGAACTCCTCCCGAGCGAAGCGGGTCTTGCCCTGCTCCTCGAGCTCGACCAGCAGCTTCTCCTGCAGATCGACCAGGTGCAGCACGTCGAGAGCCGCGTACTCCAGCCAGGACTGAGGAAGGGGACGCGTCGACCAGTCATCGGCGGAATGCGCCTTCTCCAGCACGATGCCGAGCTCCTCCTCGACGATCGCGCCGAGCCCGACGCGCTGGTGACCCAGCAGACGCGCGGCCAGCTCGGTGTCAAACAGGGTGGCCGGATAGAGCCCGAGCTCGTGCAGCGACGGCAGATCCTGGCTCGCCGCGTGGAAGATCCATTCCACATCGCCGATCGCATCCTGCAGAGCCTGGAAGTCGCCGATCGGCGGCGGATCGAACAGGAAGACGCCTGAGCCTCGGCGATACACCTGAATGAGGTAGGCGCGCTGGGAGTAGCGGAAGCCCGAGGCCCGCTCCACATCGACGGCCACGGGGCCCGCGCCCGCACGAAGCCGCTCGATGGCGGCGTCCAGCCCCGCCGAGGTGTCGATCACCTGGTACTCAGTCACACTCACTCCGCTGTGCTCCGCACATTCCGCGCTCCGAAAATCTCGATCTGCTCCGAGCCCGGCGGGAGTCCCGCGAGCATGCAGACCAGCTCAGCCCATGCTTGCACGTGTCCGTCCACCGCTCCGGACGGAGACCACGACGCTCGCAACTCGATCTGCGCGCCGTCGCCTTCCGCAGCCAGCGATCCGAAGCCGGTGGAGATGGTCTTCGTGGCCGTTCCGGAGACGGCGTGCGCCTGGGCGTCGTGCGACGTGAGTGCGTCACGCAGCCAGGTCCAGGCGACGCTTGCCAAGAGGGGATCCGCGCCGATCTCCGGCTCCATCGGAGCCTGTGCGAAGCACACGATCCGCCAGGGTCCGTCCCACGCGTCGGGCGAGGACGGGTCGAAGAGCAGCACGAAGCGTCCGGTGCCATAGGCGGACTCACCCTCGTCGCTGGGGCGAACATCGCCGGCGAGGGCGATCGCATACGGTGCGAGCCCCTGCGGCGCCGGAATCTCGCGGACGACGAAGTCCTCGCGGTACGTCACTGCACGCAGCAGCTCCTGAGCCTGCGCGAAGATCGCGTCTACTGGTGAGTCTCCCGCCACGCCGACAGACTAAAGTGAGTGGGCGATGAACACTCCCAGGCGCGCCGTCCCAACCGGTACCCTCACTGTCCTCCGCGTTCTGATTGCGATCCTCGCGGGGACGCTGGCCGTGGTGCTGGGGGCGCTGTTCGCCCTGGTGCGCACCGTCGCGCGCCGAGTCGTCGTGCCGGCGAGCCGCGAGAACGACACCCGAATCGTCGGGCTGGATCTCAAGGCGCAGACCATCACGCTGCAGAGCACGCCTGATACGCGCCTGCCCGGGCGGTACGGGCTGTTCACCACGGGGACTGTCGACTACATCAAGCTGGGTTCCGTCCTCGCGCAGGATGAGCACACCGTCACTCGAAAGCTCCTCACCGAAGTCGACGGCGCGATGCGACTGGGGCGTGATGCTGCATTCAGCGGCTGGTACTTCGACAGTCCCGATCAGCTGCAGCTGCCGTACCAGCCCGAGCTGATCGGTACGGCTGCCGGTCCCGCTCCCGCATGGATCTTCCCCGGCGGAGACACCTGGGTGATCCAGGTACACGGCCGCGGCACGCGCCGCGCGGAGTGCCTGCGCGCGGTGCCCGTGTTCCATGATGCCGGCGTCACGTCGCTCATCGTCTCGTACCGCAACGACGGCGAAGCCCCGCGCAGCCGTTCCGGAATGTACGCGCTGGGGGAGACGGAGTGGCGCGATGTCGACGCGGCGATCGGCTACGCCAAGCGTCACGGTGCCGCTCGCGTCATCCTCATGGGCTGGTCCATGGGCGGAGCGATCGTGCTCCAGGCGGCAACGCGTTCCGCATATCGCGAGCTGATCGCGGGCATCGTGCTGGAGTCTCCCGTCATCGACTGGCGGAGCGTTCTCACCTATCAGGCACACGAGAACCGCATCCCGGCGCCGCTCGGAAACCTCGCGGTGTCTTCGCTGGAAGGCGGATGGAGCGCACGCGCGCTGGGGGCGGGTGATCCGATTCCGTTCGACCGGCTCGACATGGTGGCCGGCGCCGATCGGCTGCAGGTGCCGGTGCTGATCCTCGCGTCCGATGACGACGGTTTCGTCCCGTCCGACGGCGCCCATGCCCTGGCCCAAGCACGACCGGACATCGTGCAGATGGACACGTTCACGGTGGCACGCCACACGAAGCTCTGGAACTACGATCAGAGTCGCTGGGACGGCGACATCCGCTCCTGGCTCGCGCAGCAGGGCTTCACGAGCTGAGCGACCCGAGCTGATCCGTCCGCTGAGCGAGCCCCATGTGCTGGCTGCCGCGATCACGACAGCGTCACACCGGTGCTTGTGATCAGCGCTTCTCGCGCACCTGGCGCTTCGCTCGCATGAGCATGCCGGTCATGCCGGCGATCCGCAGCGGCGACACGGCGCGCGTGAGACCGATGGTCTGCGGAAAGTCGTCGGGAATCGACAGCACTTCGTCGGCGGAGAGACCCGTGATGCCCTGCGAGAGGATGCTGGCGAAACCACGCGTGGTCGGCGCCTCGGCAGGTGCCGTGGCGTGCATCGACACCACGTCGTCCTGATCGACGTCGACGATGATGTACACCGGTGACTGGCACTCGATCACACGCTCGGCCAGCTCCGGATGTCCCTCGTACTCCGCGGGGAGTTCGGGAAGATCGTTCGAGAACTCCAGCAGCAGCTCGAGGCGATCGGACTCGTCGAGTTCGAGGAACTCGTCGCGGATCTCGGCGAGCGTGGCGGGAAGTTCTGCAGCGTTCATCCCCTCCATCCTCCCACGTGAGAAGCGTCTCGGATCCGCCCGCTCACAGACGACGATGCCCCGCTGAGGTGAATCCAGCGGGGCATCGGATGCGGGTGTCAGCGCGCGGGGACCTCGCCCGGCTCGGTGCCCGTGACGATCGGGACGCGCACGGCGCTGCCCCACTCGGTCCAAGAACCGTCGTAGTTGCGCACGCCCTCGAAACCGAGGAGGTACGTCAGCGCGAACCACGTGTGCGCCGAACGCTCGCCGATGCGGCAGTAGGCGATGATGTCGTCGCCCTCCTTCAGGCCGGCACCATCGCGGTACAGCGCGTCCAGCTCGGCGCGGCTGCGGAAGGTCGCGTCTTCGGCTGCAGCCTTCGCCCACGGGACGCTCTGCGCCGACGGGATATGACCGCCGCGGAGGGCGCCCTCTTCGGGATACGCGGGCATGTGGGTGCGCTCGCCGCTGTACTCCTCGGGGGAGCGCACGTCGATCAACGGGTTGCCGAAGTGCGCGAGGACATCCTCCTTGAACGCACGGATGCTGGAGTCATCGCGCTCCACGACGGGGTACTCGACGGCGTCGCGAACCGGCTTTTCGGTGGTCAGCTCGCGACCCTCGGCGATCCACTTGTCGCGACCGCCGTCGAGGAGACGGACGTCCTCGTGACCGAAGAGCGTGAACACCCAGAGGGCGTAGGCGGCCCACCAGTTGTTCTTGTCGCCGTAAATCACGATGGTGTCGTCGCGGGAGATGCCCTTGCCACCGAGGAGGGCGGCGAACTGCTCGCCCGTGAGGTAGTCGCGCACGACGGGGTCGTTGAGCTCGGTGTGCCAGTCGACCTTCACGGCACCCGGGATGTGGCCGGTCTCATAGAGGAGGACGTCCTCATCGGACTCGACGACGACGAGTCCGGGTTCGCCCAGGTGCGCGGCGAGCCACTCGGTCGTCACGAGACGTTCCGGGTGTGCGTACTCGCTGATCTTCTCGGACGACGTGTCGAATTCGACGGCCACGGGTTCTCCTTCGTGCGGGCGGGCTGGGTGCTGACGGCGTAGGGTATTCACCGTCCCTTCCAGCCTATTGCGGGATGCGGACGGGGGAGTCGTTTCGTAAGACAACGACATGTCAGTTCCCCACTTGCCTCCTCTTCGACGACACAGACCAGGATTTCGATGACGTCCGCCGCGAGCAGCACAGTCGTGCACCTCACCGACCGCAACCCTCAGCTCACCGGCGACGAGATGGTGGCCAGCCTCGTGCCGCCGCCGCAGTTCGACGGGGCGACGTTCGAGACCTACCGAACGGACGATGCCTATCCGTCGCAGCGCGAAGCGAAGGAACTCCTCATGGCGTTCTGCTCCCCGGCATCCACAGCCAAACGCGGCGGGCTGTTCTCGCGGCGGAAGGCGCCGAAGGAGGCGGAGCTGAAGCCGGGCGTCTACCTGGACGGTGGCTTCGGCGTCGGCAAGACCCATCTTCTTGCATCGGTGTTCCACGCGTTTCCCGCTCGCCGGAAGTACTTCGGGTCCTTCATCGAGTACACGGCCCTCGTCGGTGCACTGGGCTATCGCAATGCCGTCGACCTGTTCCGCGGCACCGGCCTGCTCTGCATCGACGAGTTCGAGCTGGACGACCCGGGCGACACTATGGTGATGACCCGATTCCTCGGCGAGCTGGTGGCTGCGGGTACTCGGGTGACGGCGACGAGCAACACGCCCCCGAACGCACTGGGCGAGGGACGCTTCGCGGCCCAGGACTTCCTGCGCGAGATCCAGGCGATGTCGGACAGCTTCCAAACGGTGCGCATCGACGGCGTCGACTATCGCCAGCGCGCGCTCGATGGCACAGCGGTCACCCTGGATGACGCCTCATACGAATCCGCGCTGGCGGCCGTGGGCACCGCCTCGGACGACGACTTCGACGACGTGATCCGCCATCTCGCGACGGTTCACCCGTCGCGCTACGTGCGCCTCGTCACCGGTCTGGACGCGGTCGGTCTGCGCAACGTGCGCCAGCTCACCGACCAGTCGGAGGCACTCCGCTTCGTCGCCCTCGTGGACCGGATCTACGACGCTCAGATCCCGATCCGCGCCACCGGCCTTGCGCTGAACGACGTGTTCAGCGAGGAGATGGTGGCGGGTGGCTATCGCAAGAAGTACCTGCGCGCGGTGTCCCGATTGAACGCCCAGACTCACAGCTGATCGGAAACATGCTGTTCACATAAGGGGCCAATTCGTAACCTCCGCGACACGATGAGCGTCATCGACGGAAACGCCGATCCAGCATCGTGGGGGAATCCGGCACGAACGTCGCCGGCTCTCACGAATGGAGCCTCGAATGGACAGCGGCAACCTCGCGTGGGCGCTCACCGCCACCGCACTGGTCCTCTTCATGACACCGGGTGTCGCTTTCTTCTATGGCGGCCTCGTGCGTGCCAAGAGCGTCATCAGCATGATGATGATGAGCTTCGGAGCGATCGCCCTGATCGCCGTGCTCTGGATCCTGTACGGCGCGAGCATGAGCAGCGTGAGCTCGCCGTGGGAGTTCGCGGGGAACCCGTTCGGCGACCTGGGCCTTGCCGGTGCCGATAACGATCGACTCGTCACCACCGCGTTCAGCGCCACGTTCGCGATCATCACGGTCGCCCTGATCTCGGGTGCCATCGCGGATCGCGCGAAGTTCGGAGCCTGGATGGTGTTCGTCGGTGTCTGGGGCACCCTGGTGTACTTCCCCGTCGCCGCGTGGGTCTGGGGCGGCGGCTGGGCCATGAAGCTCGGCGAGATGCTGGGCTTGGACCACACGGTGATCGACTATGCCGGTGGTACCGCCGTGCACATCAACGCCGGTGCGGCCGCGTTCGCCCTGTGCCTGCTGCTCGGCAAGCGCGTCGGCTTCGACCGCAGCATCAACAAGCCCCACAACGTCCCGCTCGTGCTGCTCGGTGCCGCGATCCTGTGGTTCGGCTGGTTCGGATTCAATGCCGGTGCCGAGGGCACGGCAGGGCTGCTGGGCACGGGCGATTCCCGCGCCGGACTGATCATCATCAACACCATCGGTGCGACCGCCGCCGCCATCCTCGGCTGGATCGTCGTGGAGAAGGTGAAGGCCGGGAAGTCCACCAGCGTCGGTGCCGCCTCTGGTGCGGTCTCGGGACTCGTCGCCATCACTCCGGCCTGTGCTGACCTCACGCCCGGATGGTCGTTGCTGCTGGGTCTGCTCGCGGGTGTGATCTGCTGCTTCGCCGTGGAGCTGAAGTGGAAGCTCGGGTACGACGACTCGCTGGACGTCGTGGGCATCCACCTTGCGGGCGGCATGCTCGGAACGCTCTACCTGGGCTTCTTCGCCACCGGCACCGGCCTGTTCGTCGGCGGTGACCTGTCGCAGCTGTTCATGCAGTTCGTCACGGCTGCGGCCGTGCTGGTCTACTCCTTCGTCGCCGCCTATGCGATCGGCTGGGTCATCGATCGGACCATGGGCTTCCGGATCACGAAGGAAGACGAGATCGCCGGCATCGACACGGTCGTGCACGGCGAGGAAGGATACCTGCTGGACGCTCGCGTCTGAGCGAATGAATGGACACAGCGGGCCGACGATGACGTCGGCCCGCTGTGTCGTGCGGATAGGGTGGCGTGGTGGGTTCTGGTCGCGGGTTTCTGGTCGAGGTGGCGAACGTCGTCGGGCAGGTGTTGCGTGCGCTCCTGCTGAACCGCGGCGGTGGGAGCGTCGCGAAGTCGGGGCAGTCCCCGCGTCCGTCGACGGCGAAGTCGCCGCGACCGACCACGAAGCGACCCACCATCAAGACGCAGCCGTCCGGAAGCAACAAGACGCGCCCCGGCACTGCGGCCCCGCGACCGGCGACGAAGGCCCAGCACCCGGCCACGGACAAACCTGCGGGGTCCTCGAGTGACACGTTGTCAGCGGCGCGACGCACCGAACTGGTGGCGCGTGAACGTCTGCTGGACGGAGAGCCGAGCCCGGGACAGCTGGGCGCGACAGCGACGTTCAAGGTCTTGCACCGGAGCGTGGGCGCGATCACCGTGTCGTACTCGCCGGAGAAGGACGGCGCACCAGACGCAGGCGAGATCGTCTGGACCTGGATTCCATACGAGGAGGCCGACGGGCGTGGTAAGGATCGTCCGGTTCTCATCATCGGCCGTTGTGATGCCCAGCACGTCTACGCGGTGCGGCTCACCAGCAAGTCCCACGACGGAGACCGCGACTTCGTCTCCATCGGCAGTGGGGATTGGGATGGGCAGAGCCGCCCCAGCTGGGTGGACGTCGATCAGCTCTATGAAGTGCACGAGCGCGGTCTTCGACGGGAGGCGGCCGTGCTGGATCGGCGACGGTTCGCGGATGTCGCCGTGGTGCTTCGCGAGCGCTACGGGTGGGCGGTGTCGGTGTGAATTCGCCCGCCACGACCGAGGTGTGATGGACGAGAACCGCGGAACTTCGTGTTCTCGTGAATCACGGGACGCGCGTTTCGTCGCAGGTCTCGTCCTCAGCGCCGTGTTGTCGGTCTCATCCGGTGGACCGTTGCCGCCCTGCGGCTGTCAAGGCACCGGGCATCGTCACCGTAGCGGACGAACGTCATCCCTGACCTCTCAAGCACGCGCACCGACGCGGCGTTCGCCTCGACGGCCTCCGCCCAGATCCGATTGAGCTGCATGTCGACAAAGCCGTAGTCGAGCGCGGCGCGCGCGGCGGCGGTGCCGAGCCCCTGGCCCCAGAGACGCGATGGTGCGATCGCGTAGCCGAGCTCTCGCACGCCGGCGTCGTCCCTCTGAAAGTCGACATAGCCCACCGGAACATCACCCACAGAGGCCATCAAGCGAATGAGGTCGTCGGAGGGGGAATCGGCCAGATGTTCGGCCCAGGCGAGTATTCGGGCTGGGTCACTGGGATAGGGCCATCCTTCGTGCGCGCAGTAGACCTCGTCCAACGCGTACGACGCCAGAATCGACGCGTGCTCCCGCGTGTACGGACGAAGCTGGATCTCAGGGGCCATAATGCTCCATGCTCGCACCTCGTTGCGGTCGCTTCGTCATATCGTCGCGTATGGCGACGCGGTGGAGGAGTGTCTGGCTCTCGCTCAACACCGCAGTTCGTCCCTTCGGTCTTCTGCCGTCCACGCGTTCTGCACGAACCTGTGAGGCTCACATCCTGGGCGCGTAGCGTCATGGTATGAACACGCAGACACGAACGAGCGGTGTTGTCACCGCCACGCTGGGCCTGAGATCGGTGCTGGTGGGTTCGTTGCCTGCCACCCTGATGACAGACCACTCACCGTCTCGATACTCGGTCGAAACGGTCTTCACGCGGCGACCGGAATACGACGAGGTGAAGGGTGTGCTGGGTACCAGGACGCTCGAAGTCCTGGCCGACGCGGGATATCCGGAGGTGAGGCTGGCCGTTGCTGATCGACGGCTCATCATCTCGAATACGACGTTGGAGGAACTGCGCGACGGGCTTGCGCACGTTCTGGCTGACCGGGTTGCGGAGGTCAGTTCTGGAGTCCAGAACGTCCGTGCCGCCGTGGCGGCACGATGGAGGACGGCCGCGGTGATCGAGGAGTCTCGAGTCACCGCGGTCACGGCCCTGGCGGAGTCGGTGACATTTCTCCCGTCCGACCCGGACGTCGTCGAGCTCGAGGATGACTTCGTCCAGCTGGAGAACTGGGCCGATGAAGGGGGCCACGGGCGCTGAGCGCCTGCGACCTCAGGATGCGTGAGCATCATGAACATCAGGCGCTGGTCGCCACGTGTCGATCTTCCTCAGAACGACGATCTCACCGATCTCACCGAGCTCGTTGGAGCAGGCGGGTCGCATCGACGAGGACACAGCTACTCCTGGGTGGAGATCACGTCGGCCGAACGCGATGACGCCGGCGATGTCGAGACGGCGAACACGATCGCTGACCCGGCCGCTGTCAAAGACCGCAAAGCGCTGCGCGCTGCGCGCCGGACAGATCGGGACGCGGCGCGCAACAACCGGGCGAGACCGGCAGCGGACACGACCCCGGCCCAGCCTCAAGAACACCCTCAGCCTCTTCGAGAAAAGACACAGAGAACATGACCGCCATCATCATCCTCCTCGCGATCTGGGCGGTCCTCACGATCGTGGGGTTCGCGTTCCCGGGCCTCCTCTGGCTCGCCATCGTCGGCATCGTCCTCATGGTCGCCACGCTGACCTTCGGCATCACCCGGCGAGCTGTCAACCGCAAGCAGAACATCTGAGGGCATCACGTCAGCCCGTGTGATCCTGCCTGACCCGGATGCCGCACGGCGAACGGGGTCTCGGGTGCTGGTCTTCTGCCGTTCGGGTGCTCGCTGCGAACCTGTGAGGCTCACATCCTGGGTGCGTAGCGTTGTGGTATGGACATGCAGACACGAACGAGCGGTGTTGTCACCGCCACGCTGGGCCTGAGATCGGTGCTGGTGGGTTCGTTGCCTGCCACGTTGATGACAGACCATTCACCGTCTCGATACTCGGTCGAAACGAGTTTTACGCGGCAGCCGGATCATGATGAGGTCACGGGTCTTCTCGGCACCAGGACTCTGGAGGTCTTGGCCGATGCGGGATATCCGGAGGTCAGGCTGGCCGTTGCGGATCGACGGCTCATCATCTCGAATACGACGCTGGAGGAACTGCGTGACGGGCTTGCGAGCCTTCTGGCTGACAGACTCGCGGAGATCAGCTCCGAAATCCAAGATCTGCGCGCTGCTGCTGCAGCGCATTGGCGTGAGGCGGCTGTGATCGAGGAATCTCGGGTCGCTGCGGTCACAGCGCTGGCGGAATCGGTGGCGTTTCTGCCTTCGGATCCCGACGTCGTCGAGCTTGATGATCGTACCCAATTGGAGAACTGGGCTGCTGAAGGAGGCCACGGGCGCTGAGCGCCCGCGACTTCAGGATGCTGCGTGAGCATCATGAACATGACAGGGCGGACACCGCGGCGTAACCGCGATCAGAACAGCGACTTCACTGAGCTCGCGGCCCTCGTGCGAGCGAGCGGTCTGCTTCGGCGGAGGTATGGCTACTACTGGGCGAAGATCGTCGGCCTCCCCGCGGCGTTGGGCGTTACGCTAGTCGCCTTCGTCTGGATCGGGGACACCTGGTGGCAGCTATTCACCGCAGCGGTGCTTGCCGTGATCTTCACCCAGATCGCGTTCCTCGGACACGACTCAGCACACCGTCAGATATTCGTTTCCGGACGGTGGAACGACTGGGTCAGCCTGCTCTTGGGAGATCTGCTCGTGGGGATGAGCTACGGCTGGTGGCAGCACAAGCACACACGTCACCATGCCAATCCGAACAAGATCGGCGCTGATCCTGACATCGAGTTGCCGGTGATCGTCGTCGCCCCCGGAGGCGCTGAACCCCGGTATGCCGCCACTCGGTGGCTGAGATCGCACCAAGGGGTGTTCTTCTTTCCGATCCTGCTGTTCGAAGGCGTTTCGCTCCATGCCTCGGGTGTGCGACGCGTCCTCGGGCGGGGAACGCTTCCTCGACGCTGGGTTGAGATAGCGCTCTTGGCCGTCCGACTCCTGGCCTATCCCGCGCTGATCTTCCTCGTGCTGTCGCCGGGAATCGCCGTCGTGTTCCTGGCTGTGCAACTGGGCGTGTTCGGGTTCTACATGGGTGTTTCGTTCGCCCCGAATCACAAGGGCATGCCGATCGTGCCGCGCGACGCGAGCCTGGACTTCTTGCGGCGCCAGACCATGATGAGTCGCAACATCCGCGGGAGTCGTCTTCTCGATGTCGCCATGGGCGGATTGAACTACCAGATCGAGCATCATCTGTTTCCGTCCATGCCTCGACCTCATCTGCGCCGTGCTGCTCCCATGATCGCCGCGTACTGCCGAGATCATGGCGTCATCTACACCGAGACGGGACTGTTCGCCTCGTACGCCATCGTTGTGCGCTACATCAATCGAGTGGGCCTTGGTGAACGTGATGTGTTCGCCTGTCCGCTCATCGAGCAGCGCCGCGCGATTGTCCCTTCAGACACACACCATGCCTGAAGACCTTGACCTACGGCGTCGGCACGCTGCTGTCGTCTACAACCCGCGCGCGGTGTCCGTCGATCGGCTGCGTGCCGAAGCCAACGAGCAAGAGCGCAGGCACGGGTGGGCGCCGACTCGGTGGTTCGGCACAAGCCCGGACGACGGCGGCAGAAGCGCCGCCGGGCGTGCCATAAGTTCCATCCCGCGCGTCATCGTCGTCGCGGGCGGCGACGGCACGGTGCGAAGCGTGATCGAAGAGCTCGAAGGCAGCCCCATTCCGTTGGCGCTGGTGCCAGTCGGCACGGGAAGCCTCCTCGCCCGGGACCTGGGTCTGCTACTCGGGGACGTCGCCACGTGCTTGGCTGCGGCGTTCTCGGGCCAAGAGCGGGCCATCGACATGGGTATCGCGGAACTCGAAGGCGCAGACAAGCGTCGGCGGCGACATGTCTTCGTAGTCATGGCTGGCATCGGTCTGGATGCCGAGATGGCGCAAAGCACGAGCGCGGCGGCAAGCGTCGTCTCGGCTGGCTCGCCTATGTGACGCCCATAGCTCGATCGATCATCGCCAACCGCCTCTTTCACGCGGATTATCAGGTCGATCGCGGCCCGCGCCGATCGACCCGCGCTCACACGATCATCGTTGGCAATTGCGGCACACTCGCGGGTCGCTTCCTTCTCATACCTGACGCCGTCATCGATGACGGACTTCTCGACGTTGTCATGATGCGGCCAGCGAGTCGATTCGGGTGGGCGAAGATCGCGGCGCAGCTCACGATGCAGAAGATGGTGCAGTGCTCACCCCGGCGGCGAAGAGTATTCGGAGGTATGTGGCGCACCCAGGCACTGGCATATGTGCAGGGTCGTGAGTTCGATGTCCGATTCGACACCCCGCACGCTGTCGAGCTGGATGGCGACCACTTCGGTCACGTCCTGCGAGCGCGCGTGAGCGTGGGACTCGCAGCCGTCATGCTCCGCGTGCCCCGCGCATGAGCCACCACGTGCGGCCGGATCCCGCTTCGCGGGGTGGTCACCAAGCCGACTAATAGTGGCGCTGCCGCCGTGATGAGCTGATGCAGGGGAGGGCTGCCCTAGGTTTGCCCCACGCCGACAGGAGGCAATGAAGAAGCCCCGTCAGGAATTGCGTCCTGACGGGGCTTTCTTTCAGTGGGCGATACCGGACTCGAACCGATGACCTCTTCCGTGTGAAGGAAGCGCGCTACCAACTGCGCCAATCGCCCTCATGCTCTCGCGAGCACTCTTCGATACTAGCGGATCATTTGGGGCGGTTTGACCAAAACGGGCGACACGCGCGAACCGGTTCCAGTTTGGTCTGCACGCGGGTCTCGGGTAGTGTTGTCCGAGTCGCAAGGGCAACCGAGCGGCAACGCGGATGTAGCGCAGTTGGTAGCGCATAACCTTGCCAAGGTTAGGGTCGCGAGTTCGAGTCTCGTCATCCGCTCGAGTGGGATGGATCTGTGATGGATCCCCTCACGTGGCTTGAGCCACATGGTGACATGGCCGAGCGGCTAGGCACCGGCCTGCAAAGCCGTTTACACGGGTTCGAATCCCGTTGTCACCTCCACCACAACTGAACAGCCCTTTGGGCGCGATTGGCGCAGCGGTAGCGCGCTTCCCTGACACGGAAGAGGTCACTGGTTCGATCCCAGTATCGCGCACAGGAGACGAGGCCCCCACGAGAAATCGTGGGGGCCTCGTCGTTTCGCGAGGGCGACATCGACTCACCCGGGAAGGTCGCGGGTTCGGCGGTGTGCCGATCGTCGGGTAAAGTGGAGGAGTCGTCGCGAGGCGGCATGCGGATGTAGCGCAGTTGGTAGCGCATAACCTTGCCAAGGTTAGGGTCGCGAGTTCGAGTCTCGTCATCCGCTCGGTGGGAGAGATCCCCGACAACTGAACAGCCCTCGGGCGCGATTGGCGCAGCGGTAGCGCGCTTCCCTGACACGGAAGAGGTCACTGGTTCGATCCCAGTATCGCGCACAGAACAACCCCCGGTTTTCCGGGGGTTTTCGTGTTCCCGGACACCTTCTTTGTCTCCCGCCGCGGGTGTTACCGAGCGATCGCGCATCTGAGCGCAGAACCTGGGTGCGTACGCGCGTTTGGGTGAACGCTGAGAGAACGCCGGGCAGGTCTCTTTCGCGAATCGTGTTCCTCTTCTACGGTCGAAGGCAGGTCGTGTCTGTCTCGCAGCAGCGCGATCGTGCACCGATCGGTGCGCCCACCGAACCATGGAGGAACACGTGAATCACCCCGAAACGGGCGACGTTCGGCGTGCGCTGGAAGCGCCGCCAAGTCCACGTCACCGCAGTCTGACGCTGTTCACCGCGGCCACCGTGACCGCGCTCGTCGCCGGTCTCGGTGGCGGCCTGGCGGCCGGTCCCGCGCTGGCCGCGGAGGCCACGCACACCATCGCCGAGGTGCAGGGAAGCGGTGATGTCTCCCCACTCGACGGCCAGACCGTCACGGTGCGGGGCATCGTGACCGGCGACTATCGCGACGGGGGGTATCGCGGCATCGTCATTCAGACGCAGGGAACCGGCGGCGAGACGAAGAGCGAAGGTGCCTCCGATGGCATCTTCGTGTTCCTCGGCAACAACGCTGTCACCCTGGAGCGCGGCGACCTCGTCTCCGTCACCGGCACGGTGGGTGAGTACTTCGAACAGACGCAGGTCTCGGTTGCCGCCGCTGCCGACATCGAGGTTGTCGAAGCGGGCGTCGGCGTTCCCGAGCCCGTTGCGTTGGATGAGTCGGTCCTCGGCACCGATCGCGAACAGTACGAGAACATGCTCGTCGCGCCCACTGGCACCTACCGACTCACGTCGAGCCATGAGCTCTACAACTACGGCACGCTCTGGCTGAGCGCGGGGGAGGACCTCGCCGTCAAGTCCACGGAAATCCTGCGCCCCGGCGCGGACGCGGCTGCAATCACCGCACAGAACGCTGCGCATCGGATTCTCCTCGACGACGGCTGGTCGGCACAGGTCACCAACAACACCCATCCGGGCGAGCAGCCCTACTTCACGACGGACGACGTTGTCCGCAACGGCGATGCCGTGCAGTTCCCGGCTGAGGGCCTCATCCTGCAGTACGGGTTCGACGAGTGGCGGCTGCAGCCGGTGGTCCCGATCGATGACAGCAGCGACGCATCGCACAAGCCGACATTCGTGCCGAGGAATGAGCGGCCAGCGTCGCCGCCCAGCGTCGGCGGAGACGTGAAGGTGGCCACCTACAACGTCCTGAACTACTTCACCACCCTCCGCAGCGAGAACGAGAACGCCCGCGGGGCCGCCACTGCGGAGCTGTTCCAGATCCAGCGATCGAAGATCATCGCCGGCATCGTGGGTCTGGACGCCGACATCGTCGGGCTGATGGAGATCGAGAACAGCATCCAGTTCGGCAAGCCCGTCGACACCGCGGTAGCCGATCTTGTTGCCGGTCTCAACGAGGCCGCCGGATCGGACGAGTGGGCCTTCGTGTCCACGCCGACCGCGTTGCAGGATCCTGCCATTACCGACGTGATCACGACGGCGATCATCTATAAGAAGGCCGCGGTCACCCCGGTAGGGGACAGCACCACGGTTCCGGTTGACGAAACCGTGTGGGGCAACGCCCGCGAGCCGATCGCGCAGACGTTCGAAGCGCACGGCAAGACGTTCTCGGTGATCGTCAATCACCTCAAGTCTAAGAGCCCGCCGGACAAGACCACCCCCGAGCCCGCGGACGAGCAGGGCTTCTTCAACGCCGACCGCGTCGCGCAGGCGCAGCAGGTGCTCAGGCTCGCGGACGCGGTGACCGCCGCGTCGGGAAGCTCCGACATCCTGCTGCTCGGCGACTTCAACGCCTACGCACAGGAGGACCCGATCCAGGTGTTCGCGGACGCGGGGTGGACCGACCTCGTTCCGGCATTCGACGCCTCGCAGTACACCTATACCTTCAACGGTGAGTTGGGCTCGCTGGATCACATCCTCGCCTCCCCGTCACTGGCGTCGTCGGTTTCCGGTGCGGGCGTGTGGAGCATCAACTCGCCGGAGTGGGGCGACCGCGCGTACAACTACGCGGCCGCGGAGGCGGGCACGCCGTTCCGCTCGAGCGATCACGACCCGGCGCTCGTCGGTCTGACTCTGGTGACGGCTCCCGTCGACATCCAGATCGCGACCATCAACGACTTCCACGGCCGGATCGAAGCGAGCGGCGCGTCCGCTGGCGCGGCTTCCCTCGCGACGGCCGTCCAGGAGTTGCGCGCGGAGAACCCGAACACGATCTTCGCGGCCGCCGGCGACCTGATCGGCGCCTCGACGTTCACCTCCTTCATCCAGAACGACAACCCGACGATCGACGCGTTGAACGCCGCCGGCCTGGACGTGAGCGCCACAGGCAACCACGAGTTCGACCAGGGGTGGGCAGACCTTCGCGACCGCATTCAGGATCGGGCGGACTGGGAGTACATCAACGCGAACGTGTTCCTCAAGGGCACCGATGAGCACGCGCTCGCCCCGAGCTGGGTGAAGGAGATCGACGGTGTCCGGGTCGGATTCATCGGCGCGGTCACGGAGGATCTCCCCACCCTTGTGAGCCCCGCGGGCATCGCGGAGCTCGATGTGCGTGGCATTGTCGACTCCGTGAACGCCGTGGCCACCGAGCTCACCGATGGCGACGACAGCAACGGGGAGGCGGACGTGCTCCTCCTCCTGGTGCACGAAGGTGCCACCACCACGGATGTCACGAGTATCACGCCGGAATCCGCCCTCGGGCGCATCGTGTACGGTGTCACGCCCGCGGTGGACGCGATCGTCTCGGCGCACACGCACCTCGCCTACAACCACGTGATCGACGGGCGCCCCGTGATCTCTGCCGGGCAGTACGGCGAGAACATGGGCGTCATGCAGCTCCAGGTCGACCCGACCACGAAGGAACTGCTGTCGATCACGAACGAGATCCGTGCGCTCACGCAGGATGGTGTGCCGATCGCGGCACCGGATCCCGAGGTCCAGAAGATCGTCGATGATGCGAAGGCGGAGGCCGACAAGCTCGGATCCGTCACCATCGGATCGATCACCGCGGACTTCAACCGTGCCGTGCAGTCCGACGGCACCACCGAGAACCGCGGTGGCGAGTCCACGCTCGGGAACTTCGTCGCCGACGTCCAGCGGGAATCGACCGGCGCCGACATCGCCTTCATGAACCCCGGTGGGCTCCGCACCGATCTGCGCTACGCCTCCAGCGGCGCGGGGGATGCCGACGGCAACGTCACCTACCGCGAGGTGGCGACGGTGCAGCCGTTCGCCAACACTCTCGTCACCCTTACGCTCTCGGGCGCTCAGGTGCGTGCGGTGCTCGAGCAGCAGTGGCAGCCCGAGACCGCATCGCGTCCGTACCTCAAGCTGGGCGTCTCGAAGGAGCTGACCTACACGTACGATCCGACGGCACCGGCCGGTTCGCACATCGGGCAGATCCTCCTGAACGGGGAGCCGCTCGATGAGTCGGCGAACTACCTCGTGGCTGTCAACGCGTTCCTGGCGTCCGGCGGCGATAACTTCACCGTCTTTGCCGAGGGAACCGGTGCCGCCGACACGGGGCGGACCGATCTGCAGTCCATGGTCGACTGGTTCGCCGAGCACCAGACGGCGACGCCGGATCTCGCTCAGCGTGCGGTCGGTGTCACGATGCCCACGGCGCCCGCCGACGGGTACCGTCCGGGCGACGTCATCGATATCGCGTTGTCGTCGCTCTCCTTCAGCACGACCGAGACCAAGCCGGCAACGGTCGAGATCTCGTTGGGCGACGATGTCGTCGGAGCCGCAGAGGTGGACGTCACCCCGGTGGACGCCACGGACGAGGTCGGTCGCGCCACCGTCGCGGTCAGCATCCCCGCGGGCGTCTCCGGCGCGCAGGAGCTCGTCGTCACCGCTGGTGACACGGTGTTCGCTCTGCCCATCGCGGTGGCCACGCCGATGCCCACGCCGACGCCGACTGTCACGGCCGGTCCGACCACGCCGGCTCCGGTCCCGTCCGCCACGGGCTCGCTGCCAGCGACCGGTACCGACCCGTTCCCAGCGCTGGCGATCGGCTTGCTGGTGCTTGCCGTTGGCGGGGGCGTCATGATCGCCCGCCGGCGCGTCAACCAGAGCTGATGCGCCGGGCAGTGATGTCCCGTCGAGATGATCGGCGGGGCATCACTGCCGCGTGTGCGACACGCTCGGGGAACCCACGATGTCCGCTCCCGTCGCAAGGATCGGGTAAACTCGAGGAGTCGTCGCAAGACGGCATGCGGATGTAGCGCAGTTGGTAGCGCATAACCTTGCCAAGGTTAGGGTCGCGAGTTCGAGTCTCGTCATCCGCTCAGCAGAACGGCCCCTCGAGATGAGGGGCCGTTTCTCGTTGTGTCGACGTCCTGATCAGAGCAGGAAGATCGAGGCGATGGGGAAAGCGCCGGCAGCGACGACTCCGGCACCCGCCGCGTACGGGACCCATCGCGGCACCGGGCGGAAGCTCTCCCATTTCTGTGCGGCGACCGCCGTCGCGGCCGGAGTCGCGAGGTGCGCGTGACCGTTCCACCACGCCGACACCTGCATGCGGCCGGTGACCACCACGGAGTCGACCAGAGCGCGACCGCTGGAATCCGACGGTACGGCGCGACTGCTGAGCTTCCGGTACTCCTCACGAACGCGTTCCACATCGGTCACGATCACGCGCGCGATCTCCGCTGCGTGACGCTGCAAGCCCAGTCGGTCGCGCTTGGGGAGGGAGAGGTCGTTGGACCGCGCCTGCTCGTCGAACGCCTGGGTCAGCAGCGCCGAGAGCTGATCGTGATAGTGCATCAGCGCGTCCGCGTACAGCCGTCCATGACGCGCGTGCGCGAAGTCCGCCTCGTGCTGCAGTTCGCGCAGCGCATCGTCGGCGGCGAGGAGCTCACCGTGCTGACTCATGCGCCCATTGTACGAAATCAGGTGTGCTGCGGGGGTGTGTCAGCGTCGGTCGCCGCGCGACAGCGCCATGTTCACCAGCGCGCACAGCAGAACAAGGACGGCGGCGACGAACGGCGACCACTGCGCGAGAGCCGTGCCCTGCTCGTCTGCGAGCGTCCCCACGATGGCGGACGACGACGATTGACCCACGATCACTCCCGATCCCACCATCGTCATCAGCGTCGCGCTGCGACCAACGGGAGTGCGCATTGCCGCGAACGTGTACACCGTGACGATGAGCGGGCCGATCCCGATGCCCGTGACGGCAAGCGCCCAGATCATCTGCTCCACCGTGCGTGCCGACGCGATCAGCACTGCGCCACCCACGAGGATGATCGCGAACACCAGCCAGCGATAGCGGGGTGTGAAGCGCGCGGGGAACACCGCGACCGCGAGCGCGAGGATCGCGGAGCCGACGCCCATCACGCCGTAGAGCAGGCCGGCGGCCTCCTTGTTGCCCGCGTCCACCATGAACGAGGTGAGGGAGGTGAGGGTCGAGCCGAAGAAGAAGCCGATGCCGAGGACTCCCGCCACGAGCACGAGAACGCGCGGGTGGAACAACTCCGCGACGGGTGCCTGCACGAGGGGGACGTCGGCGTCGACGTGCGTGGAGGTTCGTCCGGATGGGTGCAGGGCGAACGCACCCACGAACACGAGGGTGAGGACTGCTGCGCCGATCATCGGTGCCGCGGGGTTCAGCGTCGTGGCGAGGAGCCCGACCAGTACGGGCCCGAAGACGAAGACGATCTCGTCGGCGGACGACTCGTAGGCGAGCGTCGCCGATAGGGTCTTCGCACGACGAGAGCGCTCGATTCGACGATCGATGATCGAGACGAGTCGACTACGGGACATGGGGGAGACCTGCGGGGCGGTGGCTCCCACCAGGATCGCGACGACAAGCACCCAGGGATCGGCCACCGGAGCGAACGCCACCCACGCCATGAGGAGCAGCGCCAGGCTGTTGCCGATGCCGGCGGCCAGGAGCACCGGTCGCTGGCCGTAGCGATCGGCTGCCGCACCGAGCAGGGGGCCGATGAGGGCGGTGCCGAGCCCGACCGCCGCTGAGGTGAGCCCGCCGAGGGTGAGGGAGTCGCGTGCGGCGACGACCAGCGTGAGGACTCCCACCACGTTCATCGCGAACGGAAGCCGTGCGAGGAAGGCGACGGGGAAGTAGGCCAGCCCCGCAGCGCGGATCAGGTTGGCTGCCGGGGCAGTGGTGGATGCATCGGACGGCGCGGACGCCGGCTGAGCCGTGTCTGACATCGTTTCTCCTGGGAGTTTCGGCGCGGCTTGTGCCGCCGTGCCGCCAGGGGCGGAGGTAGATACACCGGGTGTCAGGTTGCATGGCCGCGGGGGATGCAACGGCACCAGTCTACCGGGTGCAGGTTTGTGCGTCCCATACCAGGAAATCGCGCCAGTACGCTCGTCGTGTGAGAACGCGCATCCGAGCCGGTTGGCGCTGGCTTCGAACGGCCATCGCCGAGCCGAGTCTGCAGCGAATCGAGGCCATCGCGCTGCTCGCGGCGGCGAGCGGCGGAGTCATCGCCGGGCTGTTGGCGCTGGTGACGTTCGCCTTCCGCACCGTTCCCATCGCCGGTGCGGATTCGATCGGTCAGTTCGCCGCGGTGACAGCAGCTGTGGTCGCCGTCCTGGCTTTCGCTCTGGCATCGTGGCTCGACTACCTCCGTACCCGAGAGCGCCCGAGGTTCCTCGACATCGTGGACGGCATCGCGCTCGCACTGGCGTATGGCGTCATCGCCGCGCTGTCATGGTCGCTCGTCGCCGACATCCTGGCGCGCGGGTTCGTCGATGCGGATGTCTACACGGTGCCGTCCGCGCTGATCGCCGCATCTGTCGCGGCGATCACTGGCTACGTCGTCTTCATCTCGGCATCACAGCTCGATCTCACCCAGTTCGCTCTGATCCTCGCCGTGTTCCTGGTTCAAGGCGTGCTGGCCGCAACGCTGTCCGCGGACGATCCGCACTGGTGGGAGGACAATCTGTCCGCGCTCGGCATGGTGGGAGAGACGTCGTCGAGTCTGTTCAACCTGACGGTGATCGTGGCAGGTGTGCTCGTCACCGCTCTCGCCCGCTATGCGACGCGCGGACTCTGGGCGCGCGACCCGCGCGGCACCCGTAACGTGCGCATCGGGCTGATCGTCATCGGGTGCTGTCTGATGGTGGTCGGGCTCATCCCGGTGAATGTCTCGTTCCTCGTGCACACGGGTTTCGCGAGCGGCATGCTGGTGGTGTTCGCCGGCATGATCGTGATGATCGCCCGGTGGATTCCCGGTATCGCGCGTTCCTTCGTCGTACTGGGATGGACGTTCCTCGGGATCAGCGCAGGCCTCGTGCTCTTCTTCGTCGTCGGCTACTACACCCTCACCGCGGTGGAGATCGTCGCCGGCGGGCTGGTGTTCACGTGGATCCTGCTCCTGATTCGCGCGATCGACGCGTTGGTGCGCGACACGACACCCGACGCTGCTGCCGTCGAGCAGGTCGTATGAGTGGCGCGGAGCTCGCCGCAGCGATCACGGCGGCACTGCGGGCCGAAAGCGATCCGCAGCGTGCGCCGCGGCAGCAGGAGTACATGAAATCGGCGCTGCCGTTCTTCGGGGTTCCCGTGCCGCGCGCTCGGCGCATCGCCACTGACGCTGCGCGAGGGACTCGCGATTCTGCTGTTCTCCGCGACGCGGCGGTACGGCTCTGGGACGGGGCTGTCGCTCGCGAGCAGTGGTACGCCGCTCTCGCGCTGCTTGCGCTTCGGCCCCATCGCGGCGATCCCGTGATCCTTCCTCTTGTCGAGAAGTTCGTGCGCAGCGGCCAGTGGCGGGACATCACCGACGAGCTGGCGCACCGTGTCGCCGAGCTGCTGGACGCGGACGCTGTTGCCATGTCCGCGGTGGTGCGCGAGTGGATGGCGGATGAGAACCTCTGGATCCGTCGGCTGGCGATCCTCAGCCAGCTGGGCCGACGCGAGCGGGTGGACCGGCAGCTGCTCGCGGACACGATCGAGGCCAACGTCGCCGATCGTGACTTCTTCATCCGCAAGGCGATCGGGTGGGCTCTGCGCGAGGCGGCACGGGTGGATCCGGAGTGGGTCCAAGCGTTCCTCGCAGAACATTCCGCGCTGAGTCCGCTCAGTGTGCGTGAGGCGTCCAAGCACCTCTGAACCGGGACCAGTGTGATCACAATGCCCGTGTCGCCTTGCGCGGTGGTTCGCGGAAGGCCACGATATTCGCCGGGAGGGGACGCATGAGCGATCACACTGAGGGTTTCTACCGGCACGGCCTCAGCCGGATGTTGGGACGCAGCACCACGGAGCACGGGCGGGTGGCCTCGCCGTTGGAGCTACTGTTCGACCTGGTCTTCGCCGCCGCATTCGGCGTGCTGGGGACACAGTTCGCGCACGGTATCGCCATCGGGGAGGTCATGCCCGCGCTCGGTGCATTCGCCTTCGGCGGCGCCGCGATCATCTGGGCCTGGATCAACTACTCGTGGTTCGCATCCGCCTTCGACACGGATGACTGGGCGTTCCGCCTGATGACCATGCTGCAGATGGCGGGCGTGATCGTGCTGGCGATCGGCCTGGCACCGATGTTCGAATCCCTGGAGCACGGCGAGCAGCTGAACAACCAAGTGCTCGTTGCGGGATACATCGTCATGCGCGTGGCGATGATCGGGCAGTGGCTGCGCGCCGCACGCAACCCGGAACACCGGACCACTGCGCTCACGTATGTGGTCTTCATCGCGATCGCCCAGGTCGGCTGGATCATCGTCGCCTGGGTTCCGATGACGCTGGTCGCCACCCTCATCGCCGCAGCACTGTGCTGGGTCGTGGAGCTCGGGGGACCGATTGTCGCCGAGCGCCGGTCGGCGAACGGCGGCACTCCCTGGCACCCGCACCACATCTCCGAGCGGTACAGCCTGCTCGCGATCATCACCCTCGGTGAGACCGTCATCGGCACCATCGCCGCGGCTCAGGAGGTGACGGCCGAAGAAGGCTGGAGCGCGAACTCGATCGTCGTCATCGCGGCGGGAATCGCGATGACTTTCGCCCTCTGGTGGACCTACTTCCTGCTGCCGTCGGCTCCGATCCTGGAGGTGCATCGCAAGCGCGCCTTCGTGTGGGGCTACGCGCACGCCATCATCTTCCTTGCGATCGCCGCTGTCGGCGCCAGCCTTCACCTGATCGGGTACGTCTTCGATCCCGAAGTGCACATGCCGACGGTCACGGTCATCGTCGCTCTGGCGGTCTCCGTCATCGTCTACAGCCTCGCCCTCTACGGCCTCCATGCCTGGCTTACACGCGAGCCCACGAAGAACATCGGACTGCAGCTGCCGGGTGTGCTGCTGCCGGCGCTGGCGATCGTCCTCGCCGTCGCCGGACTCCCGCTGTGGCTGTGCCTGCTCGTCCTGCTGGCAGGGCCCGTCGGCGTCGTCATCGCTTACGAGACCGGAGGGTGGCGCGGCGTCGACGCCCAGCTGCGTCGTGCCGTGGCAGTGGGGCGAACCGTCGGGGCGTAGACTCGTCGCATGGATTTCGCCCGGCTGACTCGTACGAGCGATGACTTCGTCGTGCTCGCGGTCACCGGCACGCGAACGACCCAGGCCTGAGCGGGCGGGGCGCGGGAGCGTCCGAAGCTGAGTTGCCGACATCCATTGCTAACTGGAGAATCTTCGTGTCTGAGAACCCCCAGCCGTCCTATCCCTGTGACGGATTCGCCCTCTTCACCGATCGTTCCGTCGTCGCCATGCACGTGAACGGCGAGCAGAAGGACCTCGCCACGGTCGTCACCGAGACCGATGTCGTCGAGCCGATCATCATCTCGAGCCCCGAAGGCCTCGCGATCCTGCGGCACTCGACGGCCCACGTTCTCGCGCAGGCCGTGCAGAAGCTCAACCCGCAGGTGGACCTCGGGATCGGCCCGCCGATCACCGACGGCTTCTACTACGACTTCGGTGTGGAGAACCCGTTCACGCCCGAGGATCTCAAGGTCATCGACAAGGAGATGCAGCGCATCATCCGTGAGGGCCAGCGCTTCGTGCGCCGTGTGGTCACCGAGGACGAGGCGCGCGCTGAGCTTGCCGATCAGCCGTTCAAGCTCGAGCTCATCGGCCTGAAGGGCGGTGGCGCCGAGGGTGCCGATGTCGAGGTCGGCGAGGGCGAGCTCACCATCTACGACAACGTCCGCAAGGACGGCGAGGTGGCCTGGAAAGACCTGTGCCGGGGTCCGCACGTGCCGAACACGCGCATGGTCGGCAACGGCTGGTCGCTCACCCGTACGGCCGCCGCCTACTGGCGCGGATCCGAGAAGAACCCGCAGCTGCAGCGCATCTACGGCACCGCCTGGCCCACCAAGGACGAGCTGCGCGCCTACCAGGAGCGCATCGCTGAGGCAGAGCGTCGCGATCACCGCAAGCTCGGTGTGGAGATGGACCTGTTCTCGTTCCCGGACGAGATCGGATCGGGGCTCGCGGTCTTCCACCCCAAGGGCGGCATCATCCGGTACGAGATCGAGGAGAACCTGCGCAAGCACTTGCTGCGCAACGGCTACGACCTCGTGAACAGCCCGCACATCACGAAGAAGGATCTCTTCATGACGTCGGGTCACCTGCAGACCTACGCGGACGGCATGTTCCCCCCGATGCACCTCGACGAGGTCGTCGACGATGAGGGCAACATCACGCGTCAGGGCCAGGACTACTACCTGAAGCCCATGAACTGCCCGTTCCACAACCTGGTCTTCCGTGCCCGTGGACGTTCGTACCGCGAGCTGCCGCTGCGCCTCGCCGAGTTCGGCACCGTCTACCGCTATGAGAAGAGCGGAACGCTGTCCGGACTCACCCGCGTGCGTGGACTGACCCAGGACGATGCACACATCTACGTCGCCCAGGATCAGGTCCGCGAGGAGCTCACCACCAACCTGAACCTCGTGCTCTCGCTGCTGCGCGACTACGGTCTCAATGACTTCTATCTGGAGTTGTCGACCAACGAGGAGGGCAACCCGAAATTCCTCGGGGAGCCCGAGCAGTGGTCCACCGCGATCGAGACTCTTCGCGAGGTGGCGCTGGAATCCGGACTGGAGCTCGTGGCCGACCCGGGTGGTGCGGCCTTCTATGGGCCGAAGATCTCCGTGCAGGCACGCGACGCGATCGGTCGCACCTGGCAGATGTCGACCATCCAGCTGGACTTCAACCAGCCGGAGCGGTTCGAGCTGGAGTACACCGGACCCGACGGCGCCAAGCACCGCCCCGTGATGATCCACCGCGCCCTGCTCGGCTCGGTCGAGCGGTTCTTCGCGATCCTGCTGGAGCACTACGCGGGCGACTTCCCGCTCTGGCTGGCTCCGGCTCAGGTCGTGGGCGTGCCGGTCGCGGAGCAGTACGCCGACTACCTCGAAGAGGTCATCGGAACGCTGAAGGCCGCCGGGGTGCGCGCGGAGGTCGACCACTCCGACGACCGCATGCAGAAGAAGATCCGCAACCACACCACCGCGAAGGTTCCGCTGATCCTCATCGCCGGTGAGCAGGACCGTGCGGCCGGAACCGTGTCGTTCCGCTTCCGCGACGGCACGCAGCTCAACGGCGTTCCGGTGGCTGATGCTGTCGCCCGCATCACGAAGGCGATCGCCGACCACGCGCGCATCATGACGGAGTCCGACTTCGCATGAGTGACGAACCGGAACTCGAGCTGGCGGCCGACTTCGTCGGTGTCCCCGACGAGTTCCAGCGGCTCTGGGTCCCGCACCGCATGGTGTACATCGAGGCGGGACCCGAGCCGCATGTCGCGGACTGCCCGTTCTGCTACGCGCCCACGCGGCCCGACGAGAAGACGCTGATCGTCCACCGCGGCAAGACCGCGTACGCGCTGCTCAACCTTTTCCCCTACAACTCCGGCCATCTGCTGGTATGCCCGTATCGGCATATCGCGATGTACGACGAGGCGACCGAGGAAGAGGTCGCGGAGATCGGTGCGATCACCCAGACGGCGATGCGCGTGCTGCGTGAGGTGGCCCGCTGCGACGGGTTCAACCTCGGTATGAACCAGGGCGCGATCGCCGGCGCCGGCGTCGGCGGACACCTGCACCAGCACATCGTGCCGCGGTGGGGCGGCGATGCGAACTTCCTGCCGATCATCGCCAAGACGAAGGCGCTGCCGCAGCTGCTCGGGGAGATGCGTCAGACGATCGCCCTCGGGTGGCCGAAGGACTGACCCCGCCCTCGTGCACGGAGCCGCGCAGCGGTAGATTCGTTGCGCGCGGCTTCGCGCAGCGACGTCAGGGGAGCGACATGTCGGAGCGGGAGTATCCACCGCAGGAGCCGGGGGACGGACAGCTGAACCCGGCGCAGTCTCCGCGGGGGGAGTATCCACCGCAGGGGCAGGGGAATCCGCCGGTTCCCGGGCCTCGGCAGTATCCGCAGGGATCGCAGGCTCCGTACCCACAGGGACAGGGGGCTGCGTACCCTCCCGGGCAGTACCCGCGGGGGCCGCAGGCTCCTCATCCGCAGGGGCAGTACCCGCGGGGACCGCAGGCTCCGTATCCGCAGGGGTCGTATCCGCCGCAGGGGCAGCGGGCTCCGTACCCGCAGGGACAGAATCCGCAGGGGCAGGTGCCGCAGGTTCCGTATCCGCAGTATTCGCGGGCACAGGATCCACGGGGACAGCAGCCGCCGTATCCGCAGGTGCCGCGGGCGTACCCGCCGGGACATCCGAACGGTGTTCAGCCGGGCGTGGTGCCGTCCACCGCGGTGGCCGCGCGACCACGCCGCCCGGTGTGGCCCTGGCTCGTGGGCGGCGGAGCGGTCGTCGCTATCGGGCTGATCGCAGCGTTGACGATCCCGCCACTGCTGGCACCACCGAGCGGCCCGATCGCTGCCACCCCCGATGTGACGATCTTCCCGGCCGATCCTTCCCCGACGGCGGATCCCGGCACGCCCAGCGATTGGTCGACGGTTGCGGAGTCGACCCCCGCGGAGGACGACATGGCCGCCGTCTTCGCCGAGCGTGACGCGTTCTTTGCCGCTCAGCAACAGCCGATGGACGGATCGGAGCTGACGCCGAAGACGCCGGACCAGCAGCAGTTCATCGACGACCAGACGGCCTGGGTCGAGCAGCAGGGTGGGACCGTCACGTCTCAGGCGGTCAGCATCTGGCTCGCGCTGGCGATCGACGGGTGCGAGACCGCGATCCT
Source organism: Microbacterium gorillae (assembly GCF_050990725.1). Classification (GTDB taxonomy): domain Bacteria; phylum Actinomycetota; class Actinomycetes; order Actinomycetales; family Microbacteriaceae; genus Microbacterium; species Microbacterium gorillae_A. The sequence continues at coordinate 2,312,166 of NZ_CP158844.1, read as the reverse complement.
GAACGCGCACGATGTCGACTCGTCGATCTTCGCGATGCACGTGAGCACGTCACCGCTGATCAGCGCCCTCGTCGCCCAATCCGACAACCCCGACGCGGAGCCGAACCTCGCGCAGACGATGGTGTTCGGTATGGGCTACATCTGCCCGAGCGACGGAGCGCAGTGGTCGACGCTGTGGGACGAGGCCTACGACGGGTGACGCTGCTGCTCAGTGCAGAACGGCGAGAAGCACGCCGACCGCGATGAAGAGCGCCCCGAAGATGCGGTTCAGCGTGCGCTGACCGCGGGCGGTGCGCGTGAAGCGGCGGAAGCCCTGGGCCGCGACGGCGAAGAACCCCCACATCACCGCGATGTCGACGACGATGCACGTGACGGCGACGATCACGTACTGCGGCAGCTGAGGCTGGTCGGGCTTGACGAACTGCGGCAGGAACGCGAGGAAGAACACGATCGCCTTCGGATTGAGCAGGTTCACCCAGAGCCCGCGCCGGAACATCGCCCAGCGCGACTCGGTGCGCGTGGCCGGTGTCGTAGCGGCCCCATCTTCGTCTGTGACGGGCTCGACTTTCGCGAGGATCTGCCGGATGCCGAGATACACGAGGTAGGCGGCACCCGCGTACCGGATGACGGCGAAGGCGATCGGCGAGGAGGCCACCAGCAAGCCGACACCGGCTGCGACGATGGCGATGTGCACGACGAGAGCGGCCTGCTGCCCGAGGATTCCCCAGATCGCGCGACGGTGTCCGTGGCTGAGCGCGTTGCCCATCGTGTTGATGGCGCCGGCACCCGGCGTGAAGCTGATGACGACACAGGCCAGGAGCAGGGTGACCCAGAGCGAGAGCTGCACGACGGTCAGCTCGCCGCGGCGATGGACGCCACCAGGTCGCTGACGAGGGTGGATCGCTCATCGTCGTCGAGCTCATGCACTGTCAGGCGTAGGTGGTGAGAGGGCGCGTACGGTGCAAGCCGGAACTCGTCACCTGTACGCGCCAGCCAGCCGCGCCGCATCAGCTGCTCGGCCGCAGCCCGCGCGGGGACGGGGAGCGGGAGCCAGACGTTGAGACCGTCAGAGGAGACAGCCGGCAACCCTGCGGACGCCGCCGCCGCGGCGAACTCAGCATTGCGCGCGGCGTAGTGGTCGGCGGCCGCTGCGATCTCCTCCCGTACCTCTACGTCGGTGATGAGCCCGACCACCAGGCGCTGCAGAATGTGACTGACCCAGGTCGTTCCGGGGCTGAGGCGGAGCCCGAGGCGTGCGGCCGTGTCGGGATCGGATGCCGTGACCGCGAGGCACATGTCGGGACCCAGGAACTTCGACACGGATCTGACGAGAGCGAAGCGGCGGTGATCGGGTCCGATCAGCGACTCATACGGCGCACGGGAAAGCATCGAGAAGTGATCGTCTTCCACGATCAGGACGTAGGGATGATCCGCCAGCACCCTGCGAAGCTCCGCGGCGCGACGAGGGCTGAGGCTCGCCCCGGTGGGATTCTGTGCCCGCGGAGTCACCACGATGGCGCGCACACCCGCATCCAGAGCCGCGCGCAGTCCCGCGACCGTCATTCCCTCATCATCGACGGGCACGGGGACCGCGCGGTAGCCGCCGAGGCGCACCGTATGGATGCTGGCGAGGAAGCACGGATCCTCGAGTCCGACGGCGTCGTCACGCACCAGCGCCTGCGCGAGCAGGCGCTCCACGGCGTCGACTGCTCCGCTGGTGATCGTCAGCGAGAACCCTTCGGGCTGCAGGTCGGCTCCCACCCACTCGCGCGCCCAGCGTTCGAGATCGGTATCCACGACGGCCTCGCCGTACAGGATCGGTCTTCCGACGGCTTGGGCCAGAGCACGCGACGGATCGGGGATGCGCGCGGGGTCGGGGTTGCCGGAGCCGATGTCACGCAGAACGCTGTCGGGTGCGAAACCCTCCTGGGCAGAGCGCGCAGACCCACTCACACGCGTTCCGGCTCGGCCACGTGATTCCACGAGTCCGGCGCTCGCCAGCTGACGGTAGGCGGCCACCACGGTGTTGCGGTTCATGCCGAGGAGGTCGGCCAGCGCGCGCACGGGCGGGAGCGCGTCACCAGCGGCGAGGGCACCACGTTCGATGAGTGTTCGCAGCTCGTCCGCGAGCTCCGCGGCGGTAGCGCCCCGCAGGCCGCTGAAGTGGTCGTCCATCGGCTCGATCCTATCGTCCGACCACCTTTGGGCAATTGGCCTATGCCAAAACGTGTATTGTCATGTTCGTGCGGCGAACGACGCCGCGAGAGGAGTCCCCATGACCGAGAACCGCACTGCAACGACGCGCGTGAAGCGCGGCCTCGCCGAGATGCTGAAGGGCGGCGTCATCATGGACGTCGTCACCGCTGAGCAGGCACGCATCGCCGAAGATGCCGGAGCGAGCGCGGTCATGGCGCTGGAGCGGGTGCCCGCAGACATTCGCGCCCAGGGCGGAGTCGCACGCATGAGCGACCCCGACCTCATCACGGACATCCAGGCGGCAGTTTCGATCCCGGTGATGGCGAAGGCGCGCATCGGCCACTTCGTGGAGGCGCAGGTGCTGCAGAGTCTCGGCGTGGACTACGTCGACGAATCCGAGGTGCTCTCACCCGCGGACTACGTCAACCACATCGACAAGTGGAACTTCGAGGTGCCGTTCGTGTGCGGCGCGACGAACCTGGGGGAGGCGCTGCGCCGGATCACCGAGGGGGCGGCCATGATCCGGTCCAAGGGTGAGGCCGGCACCGGCGACGTGTCGGAGGCGACCCGCCACATTCGCACGATCACCGCCGAGATCAACGCGCTCAAGGCGAAGACGACCGACGAGCTGTACGTCGCCGCGAAGGAGCTGCAGGCCCCCTACGACCTGGTGCGCGAGGTCGCGGAGACCGGGGCTCTTCCCGTCGTGATGTTCGTCGCCGGCGGCGTCGCGACCCCCGCCGATGCGGCGATGATGATGCAGCTGGGCGCGGATGGTGTGTTCGTCGGCTCCGGCATCTTCAAGTCCGGCAATCCGGCCGCGCGGGCTGCCGCCATCGTGAAGGCGACTACGTCGTTCCAGGACGCGGCCCTCATCGCGCAGGTCTCCCGTGGCCTCGGCGAGGCGATGGTCGGCATCAACGTCGCCGACGTGCCGGCGCCGCACCGCCTGGCCGAGCGCGGCTGGTGAAACGAGCCCGGCGATGACGACGATCGGCGTGCTGGCCCTGCAGGGAGGCGTCCGCGAACACGCGACGATGCTGCAGGGCCTCGGCGCGGCCGTGCGGCTGGTGAAGAAGGTCGAGGACCTCGATGGGCTCGACGGACTTGTCCTGCCGGGTGGGGAGTCGAGTGTGATCGACCGACTCGCCCGGTCCTTCGGGGTGGCCGAGCCGATCCGCGAAGCCATCGCGGCGGGGCTGCCGGTGCTCGGCACGTGCGCGGGGCTGATCCTGCTCGCCGAGCGGCTCGAGAACCCGGCACCCGGCCAGCAGACGTTCGGGGGACTGGATGTCACGGTGCGTCGCAACGCGTTCGGATCCCAGCGCGACTCCTTCGATGCGTCGATCCCGGTCGCCGGGGTCGAGGGCGAGATTGACGTGTCGTTCATCCGGGCGCCGATCGTGGTCTCCCATGGGCCCGGAGTCGAGGTGATCGCGCGCGTCCGTGACGCCATTGTCGGCGTGCGACAGGGGAACGTGATCGGCCTCTCCTTCCATCCGGAGGTCACCGGCGATGATCGTGTCCATCGGCAGTTCCTCGCGGAGGTCGCCCGTCACGATGGTTAGCGTATGAGGATGCGACGACCGATCGGATCCCTAGATGTCAGCGCGAGTGGCGGCACGATGCAGCTCATCGGGCGTCGTGGTGAGGGGTGGCAGCAGGCCGCCGACCAGCCGCTGTCCCTGGAGGACGCACTCACTCGGCTGCGTCGCAAGCGGGATCTGGACGCGCACGCCGACGCCCTCGCGCACAGCTCAGTGCCCGCGGGCCAGGCGGGGGCTCCGCGATTCGCCGCAGGTGCCACGAGCCTGTGGCGGTACGACCGCTACATCGAAGCCGTGCGGGTGATCCGTGACGATGACCGTGCTCTCGTGGTGTGGATTCCATCGGGCTCCGCGCGGTTGGAAGCGGCACCCACGGATGGTCGGCGCGTGCGTGACATCCCGATCGAAGAGCGATTCAGCGTGCCGTGGCGGATGCGAGAGTCCGCGTGGCGCGGTCCGGGAGTCGTCCGTGTCGCACCCACCGGGATGCCGTGGTCGTTCTGGTTCTTCCGGCGGGCGGACGGATCAGCGGACGGTGTGTACGTGAACCTCGAGCTCCCGCATCGCCGAGCGGTGGATGAGGCGGGCAGAGGCGCGGTGTTCACGCGCGACCTCGTGCTGGACCTCTGGATCGACGCCGATCATCCGGGCTCCGAGGACGTGTGGTTGAAGGACGCGGACGAACTCATCGAAGCCGTCCAGCAGGGACGCTTCACATCGGAACAGGCGAACGCCGTCCGTGCTCTCGCCGACCAGGTGAGCGAGCGAGTGATCGCCCCCGGCGGCTGGCCGCTGGATGAGGGGTGGGGAACCTGGGTCCCCGACGGCCCGATGGACATGCCCGCGCGGCTGCCGGATTCTCCGTCGATCACGGCGGCGCGAGCGCGATCCGGCCGCACCAGCGGCGAAGGCTGACGCGGGTTCCGCAGGTCGGAACTCGAAAACGCGTAGACTTGAGGGCGCAAATCGCGCGAAACGAGCGGGAGACATATGTCAGGGCATTCCAAATGGGCTACCACCAAGCACAAGAAGGCCGTCATCGACGCGCGTCGTGCGAAGTCGTGGGCCAAGCTCATCAAGAACATCGAAGTCGCGGCGAAGCTCGGCGGAGCCGACCTCGCCGGTAACCCGACGCTGTTCGACGCCGTCCTCAAGGCGAAGAAGACCTCGGTTCCGAAGGACAACATCGACCGGGCCATCAAGCGCGGTGCGGGCATCGGCGGCGAGTCGGTCGAGTACACCTCGATCATGTACGAGGGCTATGGACCCAACGGCGTGGCGCTTCTCATCGAGTGTCTGACGGACAACAAGAACCGTGCCGCCGCTGAGGTGCGCACTGCCATGTCGCGCAATGGCGGCAACATGGCAGACCCCGGTTCGGTGGCGTACAACTTCTCCCGCAAGGGCGTCATCGTGGTTCCCGCCGAGGGGACCACGGAGGACGACGTGATGATGGCGGCCCTCGAGGCCGGCGCCGAAGAGGTCACCAACGAGGGCGACACGTTCGAGGTCATCACGGAGGCCACCGACCTGGTCGCCACGCGCACCGCGCTGCAGGAGGCCGGCATCGAGTACGACTCCGCCGACGCGGCGTTCGTGCCGAACCTCAAGGTGGAGATCGACGCGGAGACCGCCCGTAAGGTGTTCCGTCTCATCGACGCGCTCGAGGACAGCGACGACGTGCAGAACGTCTACAGCAACTTCGACCTCTCCGCTGAGGTTCAGGCGGAGCTCGAGTCCGACGAGGACTGAGAAGCGTCACGTCGCGAGGCCCGCATCCCGTGAGGATGCGGGCTTCGTCGTGTGCTGCCTCGTTTCCGGGATCGGCGGCGTAGCGTAGACGGGTGACTCAGCTGCGTGTCCTCGGCATCGACCCCGGCCTCACGCGCTGCGGTGTCGGCGTGGTGGATGTGGCACGAGACCGCTCGGCACGGCTCGTGCATGTGGGGGTGGTTCGTTCGTCACCCGACGAGCAGCCCGGCATGCGTCTGGCGCGCATCGCCGCCGGAATCCGCGAGGTGCTGGACGCGCATCGCCCAGACGTCGTCGCCGTCGAGCGGGTCTTCGCCCAGCAGAACCGTTCGACCGTGATGGGGACGGCCCAGGCTTCAGGTGTCGCCCTCATGCTGGCCGCCGAGCGTGGTCTGCCGACCGCCACGCACACGCCGAGCGAGGTGAAAGCCGCGATCACGGGCTACGGATCCGCCGACAAGCTGCAGGTGCAGACGATGGTGGCGCGCGTCCTCCGACTCGACGCACTGCCGCAACCCGCCGATGCTGCGGATGCGCTGGCGATCGCGCTCTGCCACGCGTGGCGGGGTGGTCCCGTGGCAGCGGGGGCGCCGGAGCGTGCGCTCACGCCGGCGCAGCGAGCGTGGGCCGAGGCAGAGAAGCGCAGTCGTCGGTAGGCGGGGGAGTGTCGCTCGAAACTTTGTACGATGCCCCCGCTAGGGTGGAGAGGTGATCTCCTCCCTCCGTGGTGCCGTGCTCCACATCGCCTCCGATTCGCTCGTCGTCGAGGTGGGGGGCGTCGGCTTCTCCGTGGCGGTGCCACCGGATGTCGCGCGCACCACGCATCGCGGCGACACCATCGCCCTGCACACGCACCTCGTCGTGCGCGAGGACGCGCTGAGCCTGTTCGGCTTCGCCACGCGCGAGGAGTTGGAGCTGTTCACCATCCTGATCGGTGTCACCGGGGTCGGGCCGAAGTCGGCCCTCGGAATCCTGTCGGCGCTCACCGTGGATCAGATCGCGATCGCCGTGGCGAACGACGACGATGCCCCGTTCCGCAAGGTGTCCGGCATCGGGCCGAAGACGGCCAAGCTCATCTCCGTGCAGCTGGCGGGCAAGATCGCCCCGCCCTCGCCGGTGGCCGTGGTGGGCGGATCCGTCGCGCCCGATGTCACCACGCAGGTCGTCGCGGCTCTCACGGGCCTCGGCTGGAACGAACGCACCGCGGTGGATGCTGTCGCGCAGGTCGCGGTCTCCGCCACCGAAGGCGAACGCGCGAACGTGCAGGCACTGCTGCGGCGCACGCTCGCCGCCCTCGGCCCGGGAGCGGCCCGTGGTTGACGAGTCTCCGCTGGACGCCGCCCCGCAGGATGCCACCGAACTGGCGATCGAGGGAGCGCTGCGCCCCCAGTCGCTGGACGCCTTCATCGGCCAGCAGAAGGTTCGCAATCAGCTGCAGCTGCTGTTGGAAGCGGCGCGGATTCAACAGCGTTCGGCCGACCACATCCTCATGTCGGGTCCTCCCGGACTCGGCAAGACGACGCTGGCCATGATCATCGCCCATGAGAGCGGTCGGCCCCTGCGGATGTCGAGTGGCCCAGCCATCCAACACGCTGGTGATCTGGCGGCGCTGCTGTCGAGCCTCATGCCCGGTGAGGTGCTCTTCATCGACGAAATCCACCGCATGGCCCGTTCCGCCGAGGAGATGCTGTACCTCGCGATGGAGGACTTCCGCATCGACATCATGGTCGGCAAGGGCGCCGGCGCCACCAGCATCCCGCTGGAGCTCGCGCCGTTCACGCTCGTGGGTGCCACCACCCGGTCCGGAATGCTGCCGAACCCGCTGCGTGACCGCTTCGGGTTCACCGCGCACCTGGAGTACTACGACGCCGCAGAACTGGAGCAGGTCGTCGAGCGCTCGGCGCTGGTCCTCGGCGTGGAGCTGTCGAGCCAGGCGCTAGGTGAGATCGCCCGACGCTCGCGCGGCACGCCGCGCATCGCGAACCGTCTGCTGCGGCGCGTGCGCGACTACCTGCTGGTCAACACGGGGACCACCGACGTCGCAGCCGTTCGCGCCGCTCTGGAGCTGTACGACGTCGATCCGATCGGTCTGGACCGACTCGACCGAGCCGTGCTCGACATGCTGGTGCGTCGGTTCCGGGGGGGTCCGGTCGGGTTGAACACCCTCGCCGTGGCCGCCGGTGAGGAGCCGGACACGATCGAAAGCGTCGTGGAGCCCTATCTCGTTCGCATCGGCTTCATGGGGCGTACGCCGCGTGGGCGGATTGCGACGCCGGAGGCGTACGCGCACCTCGGCATCCCGCATGCCGACGTGGCGCTGCGATTCGATGAGCTGTGATCACATGGGATATGCATACGCGCACCTCGATGTCCCGCATGCCGACGTGGCCCTGAGATTCAATGACCTATAATCGCTGAAGGCCTCCGGGTCTTCTCTTCGCGCCCCGCGCGCTCCTCCCCGAAAGGTTGTCTGCCCCATGGACATCATCCTGCTCGTCGTCCTTGCGGCGCTCGTCGTCTTCATGTTCTGGAACTCCCGCAAGCGCATGAAGAAGATGAAGGAGGAGCAGGAGGCCAAGGCCCGCCAGACCGTTCCCGGCGTCGAGGTGATGCTCAACGGCGGTATCTTCGGCACCATCGTCAGCTACAACGCCGATGACCTGGACGAGCCGGCTCAGATCGAGGTCGCGCCGGGCGTTGTCATCCGCGTTCACACGCAGGCGATCGCGCGCATCATCACGCCGTCCGAGGTGGAGGATGAGGAGACCGCCGAGGTGTCGGAGTACGAGAACGTCGAAGTCCCGGACGACGCTTCCTCGCTGACCCCGCCCGCGGCCGACGACGATGCTCCGCGCATCGAGACCGCTGAGGAGACGCGCCGCCGTCTCGAAGGCAACGACAAGCACTGATTCCGCCGCCTCGACGACCGAGGCGTAACGAGAAAGCTGACCCGACTCCGTGGCCACATCAACGCCCGTCCGGCACGCATGGCGTGCACTGATCGGACTTCTTGCCATCATCGCCGTCCTGTTCGGCATCAACTCACTGGGCGTGTACGCCTTCGAGAAGAGCTCCTGGACGCCCGAGCTCGCGCTCGACCTGCAGGGTGGGACGCAGGTCATCCTCAAGGCCAACACCGAGAGCGGTGAGCCGAGCTCCGAGCAGATGAACCAGGCCGTCACGATCATCCGCCAGCGCGTCGACGCCTCCGGTGTCGGCGAGGCCGAGGTGACCACCGAGGGCAACGCCAACATCGTGGTGGCCGTTCCCGGCAAGCTGGATGAGGCCCAGCGCGCGCGAATCGAGTCCAGCGCTCAGATGGAGCTTCGCTCGGTCCTGCTCTCCACGGGGGCCGCCACCACTTCGATCGGTGAAGACGGCAAGGCGACGCCCGACCCGTCCGACCCGACTCTGGCAGCGACGCCCACCGCGTCGCCCACCGATGGGTCCGACAACAGCTGGCTCACGCCGAAGCTGCAGGCGGAGTTCCTCGCGTACGACTGCTCGAAGCCGGCCGATCTGTCCAACGCCCCGAAGGACCAGCCGCTCGTCACTTGTGACCGCGCGGATAGCGACGACCCGGTCGCGGTGGCCCAGCAGCAGAAGTACATCCTCGGTCCCGTGGAACTCACCGGCAACGAGATCACCGACGCGAGCAACGGCTACGACCAGCAGCGCGGTCTCTGGATCGTCCAGCTCAACTTCAACAGCGAGGGCGCCACCAAGTTCGCCGAGGTGAGCAAGCGCCTGTACGGGTACACCACCTCCGGTGACACGCAGCGCAACCGCTTCGCGTTCGTGGTCGATGGAGATGTGATCTCCGCCCCGACCATGAACGGCATCATCTCGGACGGTCGCCCGCAGATCTCCGGCACGTTCACGCAGGAGACCTCCAAGGTTCTCGCCGACCAGCTGAAGTTCGGCGCTCTGCCGCTGTCGTTCAGCGTGGAATCCGACAACGTCATCTCCGCAACGCTGGGTACCCAGCAGCTGCAGATCGGTCTGATCGCCGCGCTCATCGGTCTCGCACTCGTGGCGCTGTACTCGCTGCTGTCCTATCGAGCCCTCGGTTTCGTGATCATCGCTTCGCTGGCTGTGATGGCGGTCATCACCTACATCGTGCTGTGCATCCTGGCGTGGCGCATGGGCTTCCGCCTGTCGCTCGCGGGTGTCGCGGGTCTGATCGTGACGATCGGTTTCACGGCCGACTCTTTCATCGTGTACTTCGAACGCATACGAGACGAGCTGCGCGACGGCAAGTCCGTCATCGCCGCCGTCGAGGACGGATGGGATCGCGCCAAGCGCACGATCTACATCTCGAAGTCGATCAACATCCTCTGCGCCCTGGTGCTCTACATCCTGGCCGACGCCACCGTGAAGGGCTTCGCGTTCACGCTGGGCCTGACCACCCTGATCGACATCCTGATCTTCGTGCTCTTCACGCACCCCGTGATGCAGCTGCTGGCGCGCACCCGCTTCTTCGGTGGCGGCCACGTGCTCTCCGGCATGAACTCCGAGGCGCTCGGCGCCGTCTACGCCGGCCGCGCGCAGTTCAGGACGGTCGAGACGACCGGTCCCGTTCGCGGCAAGGCGGCACGCGACACCAAGAGCCGCGGTGAAGCGGCACGACGCCAGACCATCGCCGAACGCAAGCAGGCTGAGGCACTTGCCGCCCGATCCGGTGGCTCCGACTCGAAGGGAGGCGACGCCTGATGGCTTCGATGAACCAGCTCGGTAACGATCTCTACACCGGCAAGACCAGCGTCCCCTTCGTCGGCAAGCGCAACCTGTGGTTCCTGATCGCCGGACTTCTGGTGCTCCTGTCGATCCTCGTGGTCTTCATCCGCCCGCCGCAGTTCTCGATGGAGTTCACCGGCGGTACGCAGTTCACGGTGAGTGGCATCGCCGCAGAGAACCTCGATCAGGGCAAGGCCACGGAGGCCGTGCACTCGATCGCGGTTGACGTCGCCACGAAGGTCACCACCGTCGGCGCGGACGGCATCCGTGTTCAGACGGAGGCGCTCGACGCCGACAGCTCCGAGGGCGCGTCGCCCGTTCAGCAGATCAGCGAGGCGCTGGCCACGGCCTACGATGTGGACGCCGACGAGCATGTCTCGTCCTCCAGCGTCGGTGCCAGCTGGGGTGCGGACGTCACCCGCCAGTCACTGTGGGGTCTGGGGATCTTCCTCGCCCTCGCGTTCGTGATCCTCGCGCTGTACTTCCGCACGTGGAAGATGTCGGCCGCAGCCATCATCGGTCTGCTCGACGTGCTCGTCATCACCTTCGGCGTCTATGCGCTGTGCGGCTTCGAGATCTCGCCGGCGGCGGTGATCGGCTTCCTGACGATCCTCGGCTACTCGCTCTACGACACCACCGTCGTGTTCGACAAGATCCGCGAGACCACGTCCGAGCAAGGATCGGCCTCGCACCGCACGTTCGGCGAGTCGGTCAACCTCGGTGTGAATCAGACGCTCATCCGTTCGATCAACACCTCAGTGGTGGCCGTGCTTCCGGTGGCCGCGATCCTCTTCATCGGTGCCCTGGGACTTGGTGCGCAGACGCTCGCCGACATCTCGCTGTCGATCACGGTGGGTATCGTCGTGGCCGCGTACTCGACGCTGTTCGTCGCTGCTCCGCTGTACTCGCTGTTCCGCGAGAACGAGCCCAAGATCAAGTCGCACGACGCGAAGGTGGCACGCGCGCGCGAGCTCGACACCGTCGACGCCTGATCGATATACGGCACTGCCTACGGCGTGCGCGGCTGCGGCCGCGCACGCCGTAGGATTATCTGAACGCAGCAGGAGGTGAGCAGGTGACCGAGACGCTTCCCCCTGCATCGCATCAACCGGGCAGCCTCCGATGGATGGTTCCCCGCATCTTCTCCCGATCGGTCCGTCGCGACGATCTCGAGCACCTCCTGCGCACTGTGCGCTCGAATCATCCGCGCGGTGACCTCACGATCGTCGAGCGCGCGTACACGACCGCGACGAAGTGGCATGAGGGGCAGAAACGTCAAAGCGGCGAGCCCTACATCACGCACCCCGTTGCTGTCGCGCAGATTCTCGCTGAGCTGGGCCTCGGACCACGCGCCGTCGCGGCGGGACTCCTGCACGACACGGTGGAGGACACCGGCTACAGCCTGGAGCAGCTGACGGCGGACTTCGGCGACGAGGTGGCGCTCCTCGTGGACGGCGTCACCAAGCTCGACAAGGTGAAGTACGGCGACGCGGCCCAGGCCGAGACGGTCCGCAAGATGATCGTGGCGATGTCCAAGGACATCCGCGTGCTGATGATCAAGCTGGCCGACCGGTTGCACAACGCCCGCACGTGGGGTTTCGTCCCGCCGGAGAAGGCGGCGAAGAAAGCGACCGAGACCCTCGAGATCTACGCGCCGCTCGCGCACCGACTCGGCATGCAGACGGTCAAGAGCGAGCTGGAGGACCTCTCGTTCGCCGTGCTGCACCCCAAGGTGTACGCCGAGATCGAGGGACTGGTCAAGCAGCGCACTCCGCAGCGCGAGCAGTATGTGCGTCAGGTCATCGCGGCGGTCGACGAGGATCTGCGTGGCCTGCGCATCAAGGGCAAGGTCATGGGCCGGCCCAAGCAGATGTACTCGATCTATCAGAAGATGATCGTTCGCGGGCGCGACTTCGACGACATCTACGACCTGATCGGAATCCGCGTCCTCGTCGGCACCGTGCGCGACTGTTACGCCGTGCTCGGTGCGATTCACGCGCGCTGGACGCCCCTTCCCGGACGCTTCAAGGACTACATCGCCACCCCGAAGTTCAATCTCTACCAGTCGCTGCACACCACGGTGATCGGTCCCGGCGGCCGCACCGTGGAGATCCAGATCCGCACGCACGAGATGCACGAGCAGGCCGAGTTCGGTGTCGCTGCGCACTGGGCGTACAAGGAGCGGATGAGCGGTGGCAAGGGCGATGTCAAGGCGAGCGACGCCGACATGGCCTGGATCAAGCGCATCTCGGACTGGGAGGCGGAGACCGCTGATCCCGGCGAGTTCCTCGATTCGCTGCGTTTCGAGATCGGTGCCAAGGAGGTGTATGTCTTCACCCCCAAGGGGCGCGTGATCGGCCTGCCTGCCGGCGCCACCCCGGTGGACTTCGCCTACGCCGTGCACACCGAGATCGGCAACCGCACCATGGGTGCGAAGGTCAACGGACGGCTCGTTCCGCTCGAGTCCGAGCTGCACTCCGGCGATGTGGTGGAGGTCTTCACCTCGAAGAACCCCGATGCGGGTCCGAGTCAGGACTGGCTCACCTTCGTCAAGTCGTCCCGTGCCCGCAACAAGATCCGCGGCTGGTTCACCAAGGAACGACGCGAAGAGGCGATCGAGCAGGGCAAGGAAGCGATCGCGCGTGCGATGCGCCGCCAGAACCTGCCGCTGCAGCGCCTGATGAACCAGGAGTCGTTTGCCGAGGTCGCACGTCTGATGCGATACGAGGACGTCTCGGCGCTCTACGCCGCCGTCGGCGAGGGCCACATCTCCACGCAGTCCGTGCTGGAGAAGGTCACCGCGCTCATCAACGCCGATGACACCACCACGGGGCCCATCGAGCTCCCGACGGTGGGCCGGCATCACCGCACCCCGCGCAACGCTGACTCGGGCGTTCTCGTGCGGGGCGCGCCGGACATCCTGGTGAAGCTGTCGAAGTGCTGCACACCTGTTCCCGGAGACCAGATCGTCGGCTTCGTGACCCGCGGCAGCGGCGTCAGCGTTCACCGGGCGGACTGCACCAATGTGAAGTCGCTCATGGCCGACAAGGACCGCCTCATCGAGGTGGAGTGGGCGCCGACGACGAAGAGCGTATTCCGCGTGCAGATTCAGGTGGAGGCGTTGGACCGCTCCGGGCTGCTCTCAGACGTCACCCGCGTGCTGAGCGAGCACCACGTCAACATCCTGTCCGCCACCGTGCAGACCACCACCGAGCGCCTGGCACTCAGCCGGTTCCAGTTCGAGATGGGCGACATCGTGCATCTGGACCGCGTCCTCAACGCGGTGCGGCGTATCGACGGGGTCTACGACGTGTACCGCGTCACCTCGGGCTGAGCGGGGCGGTGTTGGTGGGCTGAGCGGGCCGGCGTAACCTCGGGCTGGTCTGAGCGCTGCGTGCAATTCCGCATGCGATCACCGCACGCACGGGTCGGACCGGCTGTCTTGCGGCTAGGCGGCTATGCGGCTTCGCGGAGAAGTGCGCGTGCGGCCCGGATACCCGGGCGGTGCGAGTGTGTGTTGAGCCAGGTGACGGCGGCGTGCACGGCCACGGGGTACTCGGCAACGAGTGCGGCGAGCGCCGGGTCATCCGGCGCCTCGCGGGCGAGATCCGCGATGGTGCGCGCCACAGTAGAGACGGCGACGTCGCCGAACAGATCCAGATCGACGAGCGGGATGCGGACATCCCGATACGTCACACGTCGCGACGGAATGACCTTTCCGCGCCGCGACACTCGGCGCTGTACCTCCAGGCGTGCGGGGGGAGTGTCGATGGCTCCGTGCACCCACGCCGCAGTGCGCAGGGTGGCCGCCAGGTCTATGCCGAGGAGCGGGGCCAGCGAGCGGGCACGCATCCACGCGGTCTCGGGCACATCGGCGGGTATGTAGCCCTCGCCGACGGGCATGAGATGACCGTCCAGGCATGCGGCGCTGAGCTCAGCTGTGCTCAGACCATCGCCGGGGAAGTAGTGGAACCGTGGCATCTCCCGAGTGTGCCGGGACGGGTCGCCGCGATGCCGTTGCCGTCCACAGCCGGCAACCTGGGGAGGAACGATGAAACCCCTGCGCTGAAGCACAGGGGTTTCATCGTTGGTCGTCGACGTTAGCCGCCGATGGCCTTCAGCCAGGCACGACGCGCCTCGAGCGCCTCACGGGCCTCAGCAGCCTTCTTCTTGTTGCCGGCAGCCTCTGCTGCAGCGACCTCGGCCTCGAGCTTCTCGATGGCGTCCAGGAGCTGACGGTTCATGCCATCGGCGCGAGCCTGTGTCTCCGGGTCGTTCTTCTTCCAGTCGACGTCCTCGCGGGCGCGCAGGGCCTGCTCGATCCGACGCATCTCGTCGTCGAGCTGGCGCTCCTTGTCGCGCGGGAAGATGCGACCGACCTCATCCCAGCGGCGCTGGATACCGGTGAGAAGCTGCCGTGCCTTACGGAGGTCGGACTCGTCTGCGACCGCCTTCGCCTCGACGAGCAGCGCCTGACGGGCCTCGATGCGCGGCTGCGACTCCGCCTGCTCCGCGGCGTCGCGCTCGGTGCGTGCGCCATAGAGAGCGTCGCCCGCCGCCTTGAAGCGAGCCCAGAGGGCGTCATCGACCTTGCGGCCGGCACGACCGGCGTTCTTCCACTCGTCCAGAAGAGCGCGGTAGGCGGGGATGCCCTCCTCACCGCGCGCGACAAGCGCCTCGGCGCGCTCAACGAGCTTGGTCTTGCTGTCGCGGGCGGACTTGTGTGTCTCGTCCAGCTTCGCGAAGAACTCGCGGCGGTGCTTCTCCACCGTGCTCCGTGCGGTGCGGAATCGCTTCCACAGCTCCTGGGCGGTGTTCTTCGGCAGACGCGGGCCATTGGCCTGTTGCGCCTGCCACTCGTCGAACAGGGCCGACAGATCTGCGGACGTCTGCTTCCACTGCACCGTCTGCGGGTCACGGGCAGCGAGTGCCTCGGCCTTCTCCACCACGACGGTGCGGTCGGCGATCGCCTGGGCGACGGCTTCGCGCTGAGCCTTGGCCTCCTCGGCGCTGGCCTCGCTGAGCGCGGCGATCAGCGACTCCAGACGGCCGGCGAGGCCGAGCAGGTCGCCCACGGCGTCCGCGCCACGAACCTCACCGAGCAGGTGACGGGACTGACCGGTCAGCTCAGACGCGGCAGCACCTCCACCGGCGTGACGCTGCTCGAGGTTGCGAACCTTGAACTCCAAGTCGTCGAACTTCCGACGGAAGTACGCGAGCGCCTCGGCCGGCGTGCCGTCCGGGTACTGACCCACGACGCGCCACACTTCGCCTTCCAGGACGGAGACGGTTCCGTCGGCCTCCGCGCGACCGAACTCGGACGAGTCGGAGCCGGCCGGAGCGACCGGACGCGGACGGATCGACGCCGGCGACGGAACGGCGCGCGGGCCGGGAGCCGGGATGGCGGCAGCGGGTGCGGCGTCGTCTGCCTCGGTCAGCGTTGCGTCGGCAGCGGGCGCGGCTTCTTCGGCGGGTGCGGCGTCGTCAGTCGACGTTGCGTCGGCGGCGGTTGCTGCGTCATCGGTGGCAGCGGCGTCCTCAGCGGGGGCGGCTTCCTCAGCGGGTGCAGCGTCCTCGGCGGGTGCAGCGTCCTCGGCGGGTGCAGCGTCCTCGGCGGGTGCAGCTTCCTCAGCGGGTGCAGCGTCCTCAGCGGGTGCAGCGTCCTCAGCGGGGGCGGCGTCCTCAGTAGGGGCGGCTTCCTCGGTGGGAGCCTCGACGGCGGCTTCGTCGACCTCGGCGGTGACCGCCGCGTCTGTTTCGACCGAGGCGTTCTCGACGGCTGCGTCGGCGGCGTCGGTGACCGGGGTCTCGTTGTTGGCGGAATCTGTGGCAGACACGTGAAACTCCTTGCGCGGCTGTGCCGTGTGGAGGCGGAAAGGACCCCACCAGCCTAATACGAGCGCCCACCTGAGCGCAGGGTGTCGGGCGCGTCGTGACGAAGCGCGTCCGCGAGAACGACTTACTTCGTCGGCGAAGGGCTCGCGGTCGGCTTTGCGGAGGCCGTCGGCGTCGCGGTCGCCGTGGGGCTCGGCGTCGCCGTGGCTGTGGCCGTCGGCGATGCGCTGGCCTCGGGGCTGCTGCTGGGCGTCGCCGAATCACTCGGCACCGCCGTCGGAGCGGGCGTGTTGCTCGGAGCCGTGGTGACCGTTGGCGAGGGGGCGGGCGCCGGAACGCCCGGACCTGCGAGGAAGTAGGCCGCCTGCGCTCCGAACGCGCCGAGCACGATCACGCCGCCGACGATGCCGGCGATGATGTTGTCGCGACGGCGACGAGCGGCGCGCTGTTGGTGAACCTGCACACGTGCTTCGTACACACGTGCGCGCTCACGTGCTGCGCGCTGACGGTCACGCTCTTCGCGAGCAGACTTGCCTCCGGACGCCACGCGCCACCTCCTGTAGCTGGCACCCCGTGCGGGCGCACTGCGGATGAGCCTACTGAGTGGCGTGGCGACGCGGCAAAACCGGGTCCGAACGAACCATCGCCGGTCGCAACGTCGGAGACCCGGACTAGCCTGGAAGCATGAACCGACCCACCGCGCTGCATCAGGGGCAGACGCCGCTGGCCGTGCGGATGCGTCCGACGTCGCTGGACGAGGTCGCGGGTCAACAGCATCTCCTGCGTCCCGGCTCACCCCTGGTGAAGCTGGCAGATCCGGACGCCAGTCCGGGAGCCGTATCGGTGATCCTCTGGGGGCCGCCGGGGACAGGAAAGACCACGCTCGCGCAGGCGATCGCGCGTTCCTCCGGCCGCCGCTTCGTCGAGCTTTCCGCCATCACGGCGGGTGTGAAAGACGTGCGCGAGGTTATGCAGGAGGCGCTCGATCAGCGCGATCTCTACGGGCGCACCACCATTTTGTTCCTCGATGAGATCCACCGCTTCACCAAAGCGCAGCAGGATGCGCTACTGCCCGGCGTCGAGAACGGCTGGGTGATCCTCATCGCCGCCACGACCGAGAACCCGTCGTTCTCGGTCATCTCGCCGCTGCTCTCTCGATCTCTTCTGCTCACGCTGCAGCAACTGACCGACGATGACCTCACCCTGCTGGTGCGTCGTGCTGTCACGGACGCGCGCGGTCTCGCGGATGCGGTGCGCATCGACGACGACGCGGTCGCGGCCCTGGTGCATCTCGCCTCCGGCGACGCTCGTCGCGCGCTGACCGCACTTGAAGCCGCAGCCACCGTGGCAGAGGTCGGGGAAGACGGCACCGCCGTCGTCACTGCGGACATCGTCGCGCAGGCCGTCGACCGCGCGCTGCTGCGATACGACCGCCAGGGCGACGAGCACTACGATGTGATCAGCGCGTTCATCAAGTCGATCCGGGGTTCCGACCCGGATGCCGCCGTCCACTACCTCGCTCGGATGATCGAGGCGGGGGAGGACCCGCGCTTCATCGCCCGGCGTCTCGTGATCTCCGCAGCGGAGGACATCGGACTTGCCGATCCGCAGGCGTTGCAGATCGCGGTCGCCGCGGCGGATGCCGTCTCCTTCATCGGTATGCCGGAGGGTCGTATCCCACTTGCGGAGGCCACCATCTATCTGGCCACCACAGCGAAGTCGAACGCCGCCTACCTGGCCATCGACGCGGCAATCGCCGATGTGCGCGGTGGGGGATTCGGCCGCGTGCCCAAGCATCTCCGCGACGCGCATTACGCGGGCGCCAAACGCCTCGGCCATGGCAAAGGCTACGTGTATCCCCATGACATGGAGATCGGCGTGGCCACTCAGCAATACCTGCCCGACGAGCTGGTCGGCAAGCGCTACTACAACCCGAAGGCGCTCGGCGCGGAGCGGGACGTTCAGGCTCGGCTCGAGCGGATCCGCCGCATCCTCGAGGGCTGACGCGGCGCCCCATGGCGGAGAGTGCTGATCTGGTAAGCTTGATCGGCTCGATCTACCGATATCGGGCATCCCCTTCCTCTGCATCACCGTATGGCGCGCCCCGGCGTGCGCACCAGGCGGGCGAGGGAGTGGAGATACGTCCGTGAGTCGTGAACGTCGCGACCACGTCCTAGGAAAGGAGACTTCGTGTCGACGAAGTCCCGTACCCGCAGCAAGGCGCGCCTGTCGCGCTCGCTCGGTATCGCCCTCACCCCGAAGGCCGCCCGTATCCTCGAGAAGCGTCCGTACGCTCCCGGTGAGCACGGCCGCACCAAGCGCAAGGCTGACAGCGACTACGCCGTCCGTCTGCGCGAGAAGCAGCGTCTCCGTGCCCAGTACGGCATCCGCGAGAAGCAGCTTCGCATCGCCTTCAACGAGGCTCGCCGCATCGAGGGTCTGACCGGTGAGAACCTGGTCGAGCTCCTCGAGGTCCGTCTGGACGCGCTCGTGCTCCGTGCCGGTTTCGCCCGCACCACCGCACAGGCTCGCCAGCTTGTCGTACACCGTCACATCCTTGTCGACGGCAAGCTCGTCGACCGCCCGTCCTTCCGCGTGAAGCCGGGTCAGACGATCCACGTCAAGGCCAAGAGCGAAGGCCTCGAGCCGTTCCAGGTCGCAGCCGCCGGCGGTCACGCCGACGTTCTGCCCCCGGTTCCGGGCTACCTCTCGGTGGAGCTCGACAAGCTGCAGGCGAAGCTCGAGCGTCGCCCGAAGCGCGCTGAGGTTCCCGTGACCTGTGACGTCCAGCTCGTCGTCGAGTACTACGCAGCTCGCTGATCACAGCACCTACGAAGGGGCATCGGGATATCCCGGTGCCCCTTCGTCGTCCCCGGGGCCATCGCCGTCTACGATGGAGGGATGCCGCGGATCACCCGCTCCTCGTGCGATCGCGCACGGACGAACACATCGAAAGGCGAAACATGAAGAAGCTGCTCTGGTTCCTGGTCGGAATCGCGGCGGGCTTCGTGGCCGCTCACTTCGTCAACAAGGACCCCCGCGGACGCGAGGCACTCGCCGAGCTCGACGCCCGAATCACCGAGTTCACCGAGCGCATGACCGAGGCGTACCGCGAGCAGGAGGCGTCGCTGGAAGCCATCGTCGACGAGGCCAAGCGCAACGCGGACTGATTCGGCTTCGGCCGACGCAGACTTTCCCATTGAAGAACTAAGGACGAGCCCTTTTCCATGAAGACCGCTGAGATCGCCCAGCGATACCTCGACTACTTCGAGCGTCAGAACCACACCATCGTTCCGTCCGCGTCGCTCGTGAGCGACGACCCGTCGATCCTGTTCACGATCGCGGGAATGGTGCCGTTTATCCCGTATCTGACCGGCGTGGTGCCGGCTCCGTACCCCCGTGCGGCGGACGTGCAGAAGTGCATCCGCACCAATGACATCGAAGAGGTCGGCAAGACGGCTCGGCACGGCACCTTCTTCCAGATGCTCGGCAACTGGTCCTTCGGCGACTACTTCAAGGAGGGGGCCATCCGCTTCGCCTGGGAGCTGCTGACCTCCGCCGAGGAAGACGGTGGCCTCGGCTTCGCCCCGGACTCGCTGTGGGTGACGGTGTACGAGACCGACGACGAGGCCGCCGAGCTCTGGCAGCGCATCGCGGGTCTTCCGGTCGAGCGCATCCAGCGCATGGGCAAGGAAGACAACTACTGGCACACCGGTCAGCCCGGCCCCGGCGGTCCGTGCTCGGAGATCTACTACGACCGCGGCCCGGAGTACGGCCCCGACGGCGGTCCGCTCGTTGACGACACGCGCTACCTGGAGATCTGGAACCTCGTGTTCATGCAGGACCTCATCGCGAACGTGCGCTCGAAGGTGGACTTCGACATCGTCGGCGAACTGCCCCACAAGAACATCGACACCGGCATGGGCCTGGAGCGTGTCGCGTTCATCAAGCAGGGCGTCGAGAACATGTACGAGACCGACCAGGTCCGTCCCGTGCTCGACAAGGCCGTCGCTCTGAGCGGCCGCGCCTACGGTGCCTCGCACGAGGACGATGTCCGCTTCCGTGTGGTCGCCGACCACGTGCGCTCCGCCCTGATGCTGCTTTCCGACGGTGTCACCCCGTCGAACGAGGGCCGCGGGTACATCCTGCGCCGGCTCATGCGCCGCACCATCCGCTCCATGCGCCTGCTCGGTGTTGAGGGCCCCACCTTCCCCGAGCTGTTCCCGGTCTCGCGCGATGCGATGAAGGCGGGCTACCCGGTGCTCGAGAGCGACTGGGAGCGCATCTCCACCTATGCCTACGCGGAGGAGGAGACGTTCCTGCGCACCCTCGCGGCCGGATCCGCCATCCTGGACGAAGCCGTTGCCGAGACCAAGAGCGCCGGCAAGTCCGCCATCGCCGGCGACGAGGCGTTCCTACTGCACGACACCTACGGCTTCCCGATCGATCTGACCCTCGAGATCGCGGAAGAGGCGGGCCTGACGGTCGACCGTGGCGCGTTCGACACGCTCATGCAGGAGCAGCGCGCCCGCGCCAAGGCGGACGCGAAGTCGCGCAAGCGCGCCATCGCCGATGTGTCGGTGTATCGCGAGTACCGCGCTCAGGGCGAGACGGTCTTCACGGGCTACACCGAGATGGAGACCGGGTCCCGCGTGCTCGGCATCCTGGTGGACGGGCGGAGCGTCGACCGCGCATCGGTCGGTCAGATCGCCGAGGTGATCCTGGCGGAGACGGCGCTGTACGCCGAGTCCGGCGGACAGGTCGCCGACAAGGGCACGATCGTGGGCCCCGGTTACGAGCTGGACGTGCTGGACGTGCAGAAGCCGGTTCCCGGCCTGATCAGCCACACGGTCGAGGTCGTCACCGGTGAGGTCTCGCTCGACGCGCCCGCGACCTCCGTCGTGGACGCCGTGAACCGCCGCGCCGCGCGTCAGGCACACTCCGCCACGCACCTCGTCCACGCCGCTCTTCGCGACACCCTGGGAAAGACCGCCACACAGTCCGGCTCCCTCAACCGCGCCGGCTACATGCGCTTCGACTTCTCCTGGAGCCAGGCGCTTTCCGCCGAGACCAAGACGGAGATCGAGGAGATCACCAACAACGCCATCAGCGACGGTCTCGAGGTCACCACGCGCATCATGTCGCTGGATGAGGCCAAGGCCGCCGGTGCGATGGCGCTGTTCGGCGAGAAGTACGGTTCCGAAGTGCGGATGGTCGACATCGGCGGACCGTGGTCGCGGGAGCTGTGTGCCGGCACCCACGTCTCCAACAGCGCGGAGATCGGTCTGGTCAGCCTGGTCGCAGAATCCTCGGTCGGTGCATCGAACCGCCGCGTCGAGGCGCTCGTCGGACGCGATGCGTTCCGTGAGCTGACGGCCGAGCGTGCACTCGTCGCCGAACTCACCAGCACGCTCAAGGCTCCGCGCGATCAGGTGCTGACCCGTGTCGCCGAGCTCTCGGCGGGCCTCAAGGCCGCCGAGAAGAAGATCGCGGCCTTCGAGGCCCGTGCACTCGCCGACCGCGTCCCGGCTCTGGCGGAGACGGCCACCTCGGTCGGTTCCTACCGCGTCGTGACCGCTGACGTCGGGG
This sequence comes from Microbacterium gorillae, assembly GCF_050990725.1. Classification (GTDB taxonomy): domain Bacteria; phylum Actinomycetota; class Actinomycetes; order Actinomycetales; family Microbacteriaceae; genus Microbacterium; species Microbacterium gorillae_A. The sequence goes on along the minus strand of NZ_CP158844.1, from coordinate 2,290,510 downwards.
CCGTCGGCTCTGCTGACGACGTCCGTGCCCTGGTGAACAGCGTGCGTGAGCGTCTGGGATCCGAGCCCGCCGTCGTCGCGCTCGGCGGCATCGCGGGCGAGCGTCCGGTTGTGATCGTCGGCACCAACCCGGCTGCCCGCGACGCCGGTGCAAAGGCCGGCGTGCTCGCCAAGGCGGCTGCCGGTGTTCTCGGCGGTGGCGGTGGCGGACGCGACGACCTGGCCCAGGGTGGCGGGACGGACGCTTCGGCGCTGCCGGCGGCTCTGCAGGGCATTCGCGACCAGCTCGGGCGGGCATGACCGGCTTCCGTCGCGGCGTCCGCGTGGGCGTCGACGTGGGCCGAGCCCGCGTCGGCGTCTCGCGCTGCGATCCGGATGGCATGCTTGCCACCCCGGTGGAGACCGTGGTGCGCGACGAGCACAGCGTTTCGCGGGTGCTGGCGATTGCGGAAGAGCTGTCCGCGATCGAGATCGTCGTCGGTCTGCCGCTCAACCTGCGCGGCGAGGACACCCCCTCGACCGCGGATTCGCGCGAGTTCGCCGCGGCGCTGGCCGCGGGTGAGGTGCCCGTTCGTCTCATCGACGAGCGCCTCACCACGGTGACCGCGCACAGCCAATTGCGCAGTTCGGGTCGCAAGCAACGCGATACCCGTGGCATCGTTGACCAGGTCGCCGCCGTGGTGCTGCTGCAGCAGGCGATCGACACCGAGAAGCGCTCTGGCGCGCTTCCCGGAATCCCTGTACCCCGTCCCCAGGAGTCTGTGTGACTGATCCTGCTGGCCACGAGCCCGAATCCGCTCCGATGTCGCGTCGTGAGGCGCGTGCCGCTGCGGCGCAATCGCAGAACGGCTCGGAGGCTCAGCCGCCGACCGGGGTGCCGGCGTCCGGGCAGGCGCAGAGGCCCGATCACGGGGCGCCTGCTGCGGTGGGCCCCGATGCAGGGATTTCTGATGCAGGGAATGCGGTGCCGCCGGCGGATCCGCCAGCGACTGTCGCGCTTCCGCTGCAGGATGCCGCGGCAGCCTCGGCGACGGCGGCTGCAGCTGCGGCTCAGCCCACCCGCCGCGCCGCGGCCGAGACGTCTGAGGCGCCTGACGGGCTCACCGATATGGCTGACCTGTTCGCGGCGGAGCCTGTCCCTGCGGCCGATGTGAAGCAGAAGCGCCGCAAGCGCCGTCGCGGTTGTCTGGTGGGACTCATCGTGATGCTCGTGGTGCTCGGCGGCATCGCGGCCGCCGTGGTCACGGTGTACAACGTCTTCGGTGACCAGATCCGCGACGTGCTCGGGATGAGTGAGCCGGCCGACTTCGAGGCCGGCACCGAGGGCGATCCGGTCCTTGTCACCATCGGACCCGGGGATAGCGGACTGGACATCTCCGGCACCCTTTACACCGCGGGCGTGACCAAGACCAGTGAGGCGTTCTACGACTACGTGCGGGGATTGTCGAGCCCCGCGGATTTCTATCCGGGGCTCTACCAGCTCAACAGCCACATGACGTCGAAAGCGGCATACGAAGCGCTCATCGACCCCGCGAACAAGCGCGAGAACACGCTGTTGATTCGCGAGGGCGAGCCCACGGGGCTCATCTACGAGGAACTCGCGACGGTGTTGGAGATCAGCGTCGACGACGTGAAGGCCGCCGCCGCCGACCCCTCGCAGTTCGGAGTGAGCGCCTCCTCGCTCGAGGGATGGCTGTTCCCGGCGACGTACACGCTCGAGCCTGGCATGTCGGCGCACGACGCCATCCAGACGCTCGTCAACCGCATGGTGCAGGCGCTGGACGAGGCCGGAGTCCCGGTCGAGAAGCGTCAGGAGATCCTGACGATCGCCTCCATCGTCCAGCGCGAAGGCCGTACCGACGACTTCGCCAAGGTCGCGCGCGTGATCTACAACCGCCTCGATCCGTCGAACATGGAGACGCACGGACTTCTGCAGATGGACTCCACCGTGCAGTACGGCGTCGGCAAGCTCACGCTCGGCGTGGTGTCCACCAGCGACGCCGACCGCAAGAACGACAACCCGTACAACACGTACCTGCATCCGGGTCTGCCCGCGGGTCCCATCTCGAGCCCCGGCGACGCGGCCATCGCGGCAGCACTGCACCCCGCGGACGGCCCGTGGTTCTACTTCGTGACGGTCAACCTCGACACCGGCGAGACGCTATTCGCCGAGACGTACGCCGAGCAGCAGGCCAACGAAGAGAAGTGGCACCAGTGGTGTGAGGCGAACCCCGACAGCGGGTGCTATTGATGCAGCGCCTGGAAGTCTGGGGTGACCCGATCGGGCACAGCCGGTCGCCCCGGCTGCACACGGCCGCCTACCGGGCGCTCGGCTTGGACTGGGAGTACGGTCGCCGACAGGTCAACGAGGCCAGCTTCGATCGAGAGCTGGTGACCGCACGTCGTGAACTTCGTGGGCTGTCGCTGACGATGCCGCTGAAGGAATCCGCGTGGCAGGTAGCCGGCTGGCGGGATGTCCGCGCCCTGCGCACCGGGGTCGCAAACACCCTGCTGCTCACGGGAGACGAGCCCGCCGCGTTCAACACGGACATCGGCGGCTTCATCGGAGCGCTGCGCGAGAACGGCGTCGAGGCGCCAGAGCGTGCGCGCATCGTCGGTGCCGGCGCCACCGCGGTCTCTGCCGTGATCGCGCTGGCTGAGACCGGTGTGCGGGAGCTCGAGATCGTCGCGCGGAGTCCGCAGAAGGCGGCTGCTCTGGTGGATCTGGCCGCCGATCTCGGTCTGTCCGTCTCGGTGCGTGCGCTGGGAAGCGAGGCCGGGCTGACCGACGTCGACGCCACCATCGCGACCCTTCCGGGTGGCACCCGAATCGACGACGCCGTCGCCGAGGACCTGGCGCAGCACGGCGGCGCACTCGTGGACGCCGTGTACGCGCCGTGGCCGACGCAACTGGGTGAGGCGTGGATCGCGGCGGGGCGACCGGCGGCGTCCGGGGTGCAGATGCTGCTGCATCAGGCTCTGCTCCAGGTGCGCATCTTCGTGACGGGGCAGGTTGTCGAGCCGCTGGAGTCGGAGAGCGTCATCTTGGACGCGATGCGCTCGGCGCTCATGGGAGACTAGGGGAATGCTTCGCGTCCTCACCGCCGGTGAATCCCACGGTCCTGAACTCGTCGCCATGATGGAGGGCCTGCCCGCGGGCGTCCGCATCGATCTGGACGACATCCGCGGCGATCTCGCCCGTCGCAAGCTCGGCTACGGCCGTGGTTCGCGCATGAAGTTCGAAGCGGATGAGCTGCACCTGTCCGGCGGCGTGCGTCACGGCTATTCGCTGGGCAGCCCCATCGCGCTGCGGATCGGCAACACCGAGTGGCCGAAGTGGACCGAGGTGATGAACCCCGAGCCGGTCGAACTCACCGAGATGTCACGTGGACGGGGTGCTGCGCTCACGCGTCCGCGCCCGGGGCACGCCGATCTGGTCGGCATGCAGAAATACGGGTTCGACGAGGCGCGTCCGATTCTTGAGCGTGCGAGCGCCCGTGAGACGGCCGCACGAGTCGCCCTCGGCGCGATCGCGAAGTCCTTCCTGTCGGAGCTCGGCATCCGTCTGGTGAGCCACACGCTGTCCATGGGCCCGGTTCGCGTTCCGGACGGTGCCCCGCTGCCGACACCGGATGACGTCGACGCGCTGGACGCCGATCCGCTGCGGTGCTTCGACGCGGCGACCTCCGAGCGCATGGTCGCCGAGGTCGATGACGCGAAGAAGAAGGGCGACACGGTCGGTGGAACCGTGGAGGTGCTCGCCTATGGGCTCCCGCCGGGGCTCGGGTCTCACGTCCAGTGGGACCGTCGTCTGGACGCGAAGCTCGCGCAGGCGGTGATGAGCATCCAGGCGATCAAGGCCGTGGAGATCGGCGACGGCTTCGTCACGACGACCCGTCGTGGCTCCGCCGCTCACGATGAGCTCTGCGCCGCGCCGGACGGGATCACCCGCACGTCCGACAAGGCCGGCGGCGTCGAGGGCGGCATGTCCACCGGGACAGTGCTCCGGGTGACCGCGGGAATGAAGCCCATCGCCACGGTGCCGCACGCGCTGCACACGATCGATGTCACGACCGGTGAGGAGTCCTCCGCGCACCACCAGCGCTCGGACATCTCCGCGGTGCCGGCGGCGGGTGTGGTCGCCGAAGCCATGGTGGCCATCACCCTGGTCGATGTCGTCCTGGAGAAGTTCGGCGGCGACTCCGTGGCGGAGACCCGTCGCAACCTCGACAGCTACCTCGCGGCGATCCCGGAGAACCTTCGCACCGCAGGTGCGAGCGACCCGTCGCTGGCCGGCGGTGTCTGAGCCGACCCCTCGCGCCGTCGTGCTGGTCGGCCCGATGGGTGCCGGGAAATCCAGCATCGGCAAGAAGCTGGCCAAGGTGCTGGAGCGGTCGTTCATCGACACGGATGCCGTGATCGCTCGCGAGCACGGGCCGATTCCGGAGATCTTCGCCGAGCATGGCGAAGCACACTTCCGCGAGCTGGAGCGACGTGCGGTTGCCGATGCCATCGCGGGCGGCGGAGTCGTGGCACTGGGCGGCGGTGCCGTTCTGACCGCCGCGACGAGAGAGCTGCTCGCCGAGCACGACGTGGTGCTGCTGACCGTCGAACCGCGCGTCGTGGCGGGTCGCATCGCGGGTGGAGGGCGTCCGCTCCTGACCGGTGAGGATCCCGTGCAGCGCTGGCTGCGCATCCGCGACGAACGCCGACCGCTGTACGAGGAGGTCGCCGATGCGACCTTCGACACCTCGACGGGGCGCATCCAGGCCGTCGTCGAGCGCATCGCCGACTGGGTGAGAGGAAACCGTTCATGAGCACCACCACGATCCACGTCTCCGGTGAGCCGGGCTACGACATCTCGATCGGTGAAGGTCTGCTGGCGAACCTCGGCGCGGTGCTGCCGCCGAACGCCCGCAAGGTGCTCATCATCCACCCGCCCACGCTGGGCGCGCAGGCGGATAATCTGCGTCAGCAGCTCATGAGCGATCGCGAGGTGCTGCTGGCCGAGATCCCCGATGCAGAGCAGGGCAAGCGCATCGAGGTGGCCGCGTTCTGCTGGCAGATCCTGGGCCAGAGCGACTTCACCCGTACGGACGCCGTGATCGGGTTCGGCGGCGGTGCCGTCACCGATCTCGCCGGCTTTGTCGCGGCCACCTGGCTGCGGGGCGTTCCGGTGGTCCAGGTGCCGACCACCGTGCTGGGCATGGTGGATGCGTCCGTGGGCGGGAAGACCGGCGTCAACACCGCCGAGGGCAAGAACCTGGTCGGATCCTTCTGGCCGCCCTACGCCGTGGTCGCGGATCTGGAGCTGCTGCGTTCGCTCAGTCGCAACGAAGCGGTCGCCGGCTACGCCGAGGTCGTCAAGGCGGGCTTCATCCACTATCCGGAGATCCTGGACATCGTGCGCGCCGACCCGGAGCGGGCCACAGATGTCACCAGCGCCGAGTTCCGCCGCACGATCGAGCTCGCCATCCAGATGAAAGCGGATGTCGTGGGGGAGGACCTCCGCGAGGCGGGGCTCCGGGAGATCCTCAACTACGGCCACACTCTCGGCCACGCCATCGAGCACGCCGAGCGCTATCGCTGGCGTCACGGTGCCGCGATCTCGGTGGGCATGATGTTCGCCGCCGAGCTGTCGCGCCTGGCCGGTCGTCTCAGCGACGACGCCGTGGCAGCGCATCGCGACATCTTTGAGAGCCTCGGCCTGCCGACGACATACCTCGCCGGTCGGTGGCCGTCGCTGCTGTCGACGATGCAGCGCGACAAGAAGTCTCGCGGCGGCATGCTGCGCTTCATCGTGCTGGACGACATCGCCCGCCCGACCGTATTGCAGGCGCCTGACGAGTCGCTGCTGTTCGCGGCCTATCAGGAGATCTCTGGCTGATCCCTCCGTCCCCCGGTGGGGATGTTCAATGTCGGTGGCCCGGCGTACTCTCGTACCCACCAAGGGCGGGAGGCCACCATGCAGAAGATCATTCCGAACATCTGGTGCAACGGCACGGCGGAGGAGGCGGGCCGCTTCTACGCGGACGCGCTTCCGGGCGGTGTGGCGCAGGTCACCAGCAGATACCCCACTGAGGGGCTTCTTGACTTCCAGGAGCCGCTGGCCGGCCAGGCGCTGACCGTCGACGTCACGATCGGCGACTTCCGCTTCACGCTGATCAACGCGGGTCCGGAGTTCCGTCCCAATCCCTCGATCTCCTTCATGGTCAACTTCGATCCGCTGATGTTCGACGGCGACCCTGCGGCGGCGCGTGACGCGCTGGACGCGGTATGGGCGCATCTCAGCGACGGCGGAGAGGTGCTGATGCCGCTGCAGGAGTACCCCTTCAGCCAGCGCTACGGGTGGGTCCAGGACAAGTTCGGCTTCACCTGGCAACTCTCCCTCACCGATCCGACGGGCGATCCTCGGCCGTTCATCATCCCGTCGCTCACCTTCGTCGGCCGCTCGGATGGCCGCGCCCGCGAGGCCGTCGAACGCTACACCTCGCTGTTCCCCGATGCGGCCGTCGGCACGGTGATGCCGTATCCGGGGGAGGAGCGCGTGATGTTCAGCGAGTTCCGCATCGGTGACCAGTGGTTCACGGCGATGGACGGCGGCGCCACTGACCACGAGTGGTTCTTCGACTGCGGCGTGTCTCTCGAGGTTCGATGCGCCGATCAAGCTGAGATCGACACCTACTGGGACGCACTCAGCGCCGTGCCGGAAGCGGAGCAATGTGGCTGGTTGGCCGATGAGTTCGGTGTCAGCTGGCAGATCGTTCCGGAGAACATGGGCGAGCTGATGCAGCGTCCGGATGCCTTCGCCCACATGCTCCAGATGAAGAAGCTCGTCATCGCCGACTTCTGAGGTGCGGGATGTGAGGATGGAGGGATGACTGCCGACCATGCCCTTCCCGTTGTTGTGCGTCCTGCGGCCGGGGCAGCTGAGTTTCCCGTCCTCGCGGAGATCTGGGCGGACGCGGTGCATGCCACACACGACTTCCTCGACCCCGCGGACTTTGCGCGAATCGAGGAGAACCTGACCAGCGTCTACTTTCCGGCGGTGTCACTCGTGGTCGCAGAGCACCGCGGGCGAGTGGTGGGTTTCGCCGGCGTGCTCGACGGTGGCCTGGAGATGCTGTTCGTCTCTCCGGCAGCGGCCGGGCATGGGGTGGGCTCGGCGCTGCTCCAGCACGTCGTCGATCAACACGGCGTCACTCGCGTCGACGTGAACGAGCAGAACCCCGCGGCCCTCGGCTTCTACGTGCGCCGCGGGTTCGAGGTGGTCGGCCGCAGTGAGACCGACGGTGATGGCCGCCCCTATCCGATACTTCATCTGCGGCGGACGCCGCCGGAGGGCGCTTCGGGCGGAGCGAGCACGAAGGAGCAACGATGACCGTCGAGTTGATGAGGGACGTGGACGAGCTCGACGGCGCGGAGCGCTCCCTCGTGGCTGGCCGGGTCGGAGCATGGGAGGTGATGGTCGGCGGCGGGCCGGACGAGTTCGTGGTCACCGCGACGAGTGCGGATGGCGCTCGTATCGCCAACGCACTCAGCCCACTCGCCCCGAGCGATTCTGCGCTCGATGACGATGACGATGACGATGACGATGACGATGACACCGTGGACCTCACCGTGGGCGGACAGGCCGTCGACTACCCGCGTCAGTATGTGCTGAGTCGCGCCGAAGTGTCCGCGGCGATCACGGATCTCACCGCCCAGCGGCTCTCACCAGACCGCTGGGAACTGCTGGAGTAGGAGTCCTGCCTCACCCGCCGAGGAATGCGGCTGCCACCTCGGCGAAGCCCGGGTGGTCCTGCGCACGGTGAGCGTGACCTGCAAGCACGACGTGGGTGGCGCCCGCCGCCACGAGGCGGGAGGCGATCGCCTCGTACTCCGCGTTCCAGCCGCCCGTGATCACCAGCGTGCGGTCGGCGGCGAGGTCGTCGGCGCTCAGGTTGTGGCCCCAGGGGAGTGTGCGCTGTGCGAACTGCGCCGCGAGGGACTGCTCCTCGGGCCAGGCGTTCTCCTCTGCCGGACCGCCGAACATCAGGGGGCGGATGATCGACCAGTAGCCCCACAGATCGCTTGTGGCGAGGTGCTCTCGGGCGCGCTCGACGGTGGCTATGTGAGCGTCGACATCGTGTGATCCCCGTGCGATGTCGTAGAACGCGGGTTCCACCAGCACCAATCGGGTAGCAGGGATATTCCGGACGGCGAGGGCAGCGGGGATCGCGAGGTACGAGTGCGCGAACACCGCGTCCGGTGCGATCGGGGCAATCGCTTCCGCGATATCTGCCGCCGCGTCAGTGGCGGGCACATCCGACCGGACAGCAATGAAGGTCGCGTCCGGCGATGCCGAAGGCCAAGCGCACGAGCCAGCGCGACCCGTGCTGTGCACATGGATTCGCATGTGAACACGCTACGGCGCGGGCGAGAGCATCGCGAGCCTCAGTGGGAGTCCCGGGTTACCCCCTATGGATCCGTCGCCGAGTGTGTCTAGGCGAACGAGCCCGACGGATCATCCGTGGCGCAGCCGGACGCCGTGAGAGCGCGGTGCAGGATCTCCCGGAGCACACTCTCCTTCCGTGCGTTGTAGTCCATGACGCGTTCGCCCGCGGCGGTGGCGGCAGCCGCCGCTGTGCGCTTCGCCTCGGCATATCGCCGTCGATCGGCCGCGTCGGTGCGCAGATGGTCCCGCAGAATTACGTGCTTCCAGGGCTCCGGCGCGGCGGGACCGAACACGTGAAGGTTCACCGCGGGGGTGTCGTGGATGAACATGCGGTGCTCCTGCCACCAGGGCTCGCGCACCGACAGGGTGAAACCCGCCGCTGTCAGCGTGGGGAGGTAGTCGGTCTCCCGGTCCGGTCGCGCGACGATGAGGTCCAGGTCGATCAGCGGCTTCGCGGGCAGTCCGAGGACCGCTGTCGATCCCACATGCTCGATGCGCAGACACCGCGGCCCGAGAGCGCCGCGGACGGTCGCCATGACCCCCTCGGCGACCAGCGGCCAGTTCGGATCCGGTTCAGCGATCACGATCGGACTGACGGGGCGGCGGACGACGAAGGGATCCGCTCCTGCTGGCGGATCCTCCTCGTGGAAGGCGGCGATCTCGGCTGCGGTTGGGGACATTCCTCGAGGCTACGTGACATGGGGGCGACGCCCGCGCTGATAGCCTCCGAGCATGACTGCACCGCGCCGACTGCTGCTCGTGAATGGACCCAACCTCAACCTCCTCGGCACGCGCCAGCCGGAGGTCTATGGCACGGACACCCTCGCGGACGTCGAAGCCCTCGTGCGCACCACGGCGGCGGCGCGCGGCTTCGAGGTTCGGGCGATGCAGTCCAACCACGAGGGTGTGATCATCGACGCGATCCATGAGGCGCGGCTTGACTGCGCGGGCATCGTCATCAATCCGGGAGGACTGACGCATACCTCGGTCGTCCTCCGGGACGCCCTCGCCAGCGTCGATCTGCCGACCGCTGAGGTGCACATCTCGGACGTGAACAATCGCGAGGACTTCCGGAAGTTCTCCTACGTCCGTGACCTCGCCGCGGTGCACGTGATCGGTGAGGGTGTCGCCGGCTACGCACGCGCGGTCGAGCGCCTCTGCGACGTGCTCACGGGACAGTCGGAAGGCTGAGGGACCGGGTCACCCAGGGGATCACCGGGCGCGTCCGATAGAATGACGAGTCGGCCACCGCCGGCCACTCCCACAGACGAAACGGAATCACTTCCCATGGCATCCACCGCGGACATCAAGAACGGCGTCGTCCTCAAGATCGACGGCCAGCTGCTGAGCGTCGTGGAGTTCCAGCACGTCAAGCCGGGCAAGGGTGGTGCGTTCGTTCGTACCAAGCTCAAGAACGTCGTCACCGGCAAGACCATCGACCGCACCTTCAACGCCGGTGCCAAGGTCGAGATCGAGAACGTCGACCGCCGCGACTTCCAGTACCTCTACAACGACGGCGAGAACTTCGTCTTCATGGACGTCGACGACTACGACCAGCTCACCGTCGCCGCCGCAACGGTCGGCGACGCCGCGAACTTCATGCTCGAGAACCAGACGGTGCAGATCGCGCTCAACAACGGCAACCCGCTGTACGTTGAGCTCCCCGCATCCGTCGTGCTGGAGATCACCTATACGGAGCCGGGCCTGCAGGGCGACCGCTCTTCGGCCGGCACCAAGCCCGCCACCGTCGAGACCGGGTACGAGATCCAGGTCCCGCTTTTCCTGGAGACCGGCACCAAGGTGAAGGTCGACACGCGCACGGGCGACTACCTCGGCCGCGTCAACGACTGATTCGCTGAATGTCTGCACGCACCAAGGCGCGCAAGCGCGCGCTCGACATCCTGTTCTCGTCCGACGTCCGTGGCGACGCGCTTGAGGTGACGCTCGCGGCGGAGGCACAGCGCGCCGCCGGCGAGCCTGCGCGCGAGGCCTCGTGGCTGTACGCACGCGAGATCGTTGACGGCGTGCTCGATCACCGCGACGAGATCGACGAGCAGATCGTCACCCACGCGCGCGACTGGAAGATCGACCGCATGCCGGCCATCGACCGCGCTCTGCTGCGCATGGCCAGCTGGGAGATCCTCTTCAACGATGAGGTACCCGCCGCGGTCGCGATCGATGAAGCCGTGGAGCTTGCGAAGGAGTACTCCACGGACGACTCCGGCGCGTTCGTGCACGGTGTCCTGGCTCGCATCGCCCGCTCGAGCTGATCACGTCCGAAACGCCCGTCCTGCAGGGACGGGCGTTTCGCATACCTGACGCGTAGCGTGGAGGCGTGGGACGGGGATGGAAGCTCCTGGGCGCGGGATCGCTGCTCATCGCGGTGGCCGCGCTGAGCTGGGGGCAGTGGGAGGCGTGGCGCGCGACGCGCCAGAACCTCGGTGCCGCGCAGCACGGAACGCGATCGGTCGTGGTCGTCCTGGGCTTCGGCAACAGGGGAGACCGGGCCAACCTCATCAACCGCTGGCGGGTGCGCGCGGGACTGCGCACGCTCCGGGCGATGCCCGCTCCACGCGTGCTCATCGTGTCAGGCGGACGCGTGCATTCCGACACGCCCGAGGCGACGATTCTGGCCGCGGAGGCGCGACGTCAGGGATGGCGCGGCGCGATCACCGAAGAAGGCGACAGCCGCAGCACCGTTGAGAACATCACCTTCACGACGCCCCTGCTGCGACCGGACGATCTGATCTCGATCGTCTCCGACCCGGTTCACGCCGTCCGCGCGCGGGCGATGCTCCTCGCCGCGACGCCTGATCTCGGTGCTCGGCTCGTGCGAGGACGTGAGTGGCGCTTCGGTGAGCGCCCGCTGGTCACGTTCGTCGCCGCGGTGCGCGCCCGCCGGTATGACCGACGGCGCTGACATCGAGCCGCCCCGGGACGTGCGACGGCCCCGGAGGGCGTCACGGGAGTAGGAGGATGTCGCCGGAGTAGGGGTGTTGGGCAGTTTGGGCCCTATCTTCGCGACGCTGGCCTCATCTCGTGCCCGCACGGCGCTTCACGCGTGCTTCGGCGGACCTGCCACGGTGCGGGCGTCACGGTGCGGGCGTCACGGTGCGGCTGCCCCATGTAGCTTGAGCCCTATCTCCGCGACGTTCCCCTCATCTCGTGAACGCACGCGAGTTTCAGCGGACGGCGTGGGTCTCGATGAACTCGCGGAGGGCCTGCTCGTCGTTGGCCATGCGCACAACGCGCTGGGGTGCGTCCATGAGCTCACGCACCGCGGCCGGCGGCTCGGGCGTCTCACCGAGGGCCTCGGCGATCGTCTCCGGGAACTTACGCGGCTTGGCCGTCTCCAGCACGAGCATCGGAACGCCGTCCTCGACGAACTCCGCCGCGACACCGGCTCCGTCGGCCGTGTGCGGGTCGATGATGACACCGCTGCGCTCGAAGACGTCACGGATCACGCGGATGCGATCTTCATGGGTGGAGGTGCCCGACGCGAAGCCGAACTCGGCAGTCAGGCGGGGCTGCTCGGCGGTGAGGTCGAACGAACCGGTCTCCGCCAGCGTCCGCCACGCACCCGCGGTGCGCTCGGCGTCGCGACCGAGCAGGTCGAAGACGAAGCGCTCCAGGTTGGAGGCCTTCGACACGTCCATCGACGGGCTGGAAGTGGCCAGCGTCTCCGCGGAGGTGCGCGGACGGTAGATGCCGGTGCGGAAGAAGTCGTCCAGCACGTTGTTCTCGTTGGAGGCGAGGACCAGACGACGCACCGGAACGCCGAGCAGCTTGGCGTAGTAGCCCGAGAGGATGTTGCCGAAGTTGCCCGACGGGACCGCGAACGACACCGCGAACGTCGCGCGATCATCCGCCGCCACAGCGTCCGTCGCGCGCAGCCACGCCCATACGTAGTAGACGATCTGCGCCGAGATGCGGCCGAAGTTGATGGAGTTGACCGCACCCAGGTGCTGCGCGTTCTTGAAGGCGAGATCCTCCGAGAGGGTCTTCACGAGGTGCTGGCAGTCGTCGAACACGCCCTCAACCGCGATATTGTGCACGTTCTCGTCCTGCAGCGAGTACATCTGCGCCCGCTGGAACGCGCTCATCCGTCCCTGCGGGGAGAGCATGAAGATGCCGATGCGGTCCCGGCCGCGGAAAGCGTACTCTGCGGCGGATCCGGTGTCGCCGGAGGTCGCGCCGAGGATGTTGAGGATGTCCTGGTTCTTCGCGAGGGCGTACTCCATCGCCTCGCCGAGGAACTGCATCGCCATGTCCTTGAAGGCCAGCGTCGGGCCCTCGGACAGTCCGACCAGCGTCATGCCCCCGCCGATGTCGGTCAGGGGGACGATGTCCTCTGCCTCGAACTTCGACCCCTCGTAGGCGGCGGCGGTCAAGCGTGCGAGATCCTCGCGCGGGATGTCCGTGGCGAACATACCGATGACCTCGGTCGCCAACTCCGGGTAGGACAGCGCGCGCCAGGACTCGAACGTCTCCGCCGAGATCGATGGAACCTCGGCGGGCACGGCCAGCCCGCCATCGGGCGCGAGGCCGGCGACGAGGACATCGGTGTACTGGCCGAGAGCGGTGCCACGGGTGGAGATGTACTGCACGGGAATCCTTCGACGGAGCGGGCGGAGGTCGTGCCTCCAGCCTAGAGGGCGTGACACCTGCCCGCCCGCCACGTGACGGCGGTCAGGGGTGCATTTCTCACGGCGGGCCACAGGTGGCCCCCGGGTGCGGCCCCGTAGAATCGACAGGTTCCATGGAGAAGGAGAGTCATGCGGATCACGGGACTGGGCCACGCCGGCATGTTCATCGAGACCACCGGGGGAAATGTCCTCTGCGACCCCTGGGTGAAGCCGGCGTTCTTCGGATCCTGGTTCCCGTTCCCGGACAACCGCGGGCTGGATTGGGAGCGCTTCGGTCGCGAGGCCGACTTCCTCTACGTTTCCCACCGCCACCGCGACCACTTCGACCCGTGGCTGCTGGAGACCTACGTCCGCAAGGACATCGAGGTGCTGCTGCCCGACTACCCGACGGACGATCTGGAGCAGGATCTCCGCAAGCTCGGCTACCACAACATCACCTACACGCAGGCCGGCGAGGTGATCGAGCGCGGCCCGCTGAAGATCATGGTGACACCGCTGCGTGCCCCCAGCGACGGCCCCATCGGCGACTCGTCCCTGTCGCTGGACGACGGCACCGCATCGATCCTGAATCAGAACGACTCGCACCCCCTCGACCTGGAGGCGCTGCTGTCGTTCGGCAAGCCGGACGCCTACTTCACGCAGTTCTCCGGCGCCATCTGGTGGCCCATGGTCTACGACCTGCCGCTGGACGCGAAGCAGAACTTCGCGCACCTCAAGCGGGAGGCGCAGCACAAGCGCGCGATGTTCTACATCGACAAGGTCGACGCGCCGCACGTCTTCCCGATGGCGGGGCCGCCGATGTTCCTGCGCGACGACGTGTTCGACTCGAACGGACTCGGCCGGAACGAGTCCGTGGGCATCTTCACCGACCAGGTCGAGTTCATCGCCCGCATGAAGGAGGAGGCGCCGAAGTACGACGGTCACGTCTTCATCCCCGGCACGGTGGTCACGATCGTCGACGGTGATGTCTCGGTCGAGCAGACGTTCTACACGCAGGACGAGATCGACCGCATGTTCGCCGACAAGTGGGGCTATCTCGAGGAGCAGCGCGCGTCGCGTCAGCAGGAGATCCGCGACGAGGAGGCCTCGCGCGCCGCCGTGCTGGAGCCTGCCGAGATGCTGGAGAAGCTGAAGGAGTGGTGGGAGCCGCTGCTGCGCCGCGCACGCATCATGCGAAACGGCGTGGGCGGACCCGTCCGCTACACGATCGGCGAGCTGGACATGGTCGTCGACTTCCCGAAGGCGAAGCTGCGCGAGTACGCGGGGGAGGAGTGCAACTTCTGGTTCCGCATCCCCGCCGATCTGGTCTCCACGAACATCGCCGACGGCGAGATCGACTGGTCCAACTCGATCTTCCTCTCGATGCAGTTCCAGACAGCCCGCATCGGCAAGTTCAACGAGTTCATCTACACCTTCATGAAGTGCTTGTCGCGGGACCGGATCGAGTACACGGAGAACTGGTACGCCGAGCAGTCCGACCAGACCGAGGACGCGCAGATCGGCGACTGGGTGGTGCAGCGGCGCTGCCCGCACCTGCGGGCCGACCTGACCAAGACCGGCAAGATCGACGAGGACGGCGTTCTCACCTGCTCCCTGCACGACTGGAAGTGGGACCTGAACACCGGGAAGTGCATCACCTCGTTCGGCCACCCGATCCGTGCGTCGAAGGCCGGGGACGACCTCACGCTCGCGGCCACCGCGCCCGCTGACCTCAGCGAGGCCTGACACCAGGCGTCATCGGTTCGATGGCGCGCGCGACCGGCGGTAGACTCGTCTCAGTCGAAAGCAACCTTTAACACCGTCCAGAGAGGCGGAGAAGGGAGCGGCCATGGGCACTCGAACTGTGCTCCACGAAGCCGACATCACGCGGGCGCTGACCCGCATCTCACACGAGGTGATCGAGTCGCATCGCGGCGTCGATGGCATCGTCCTTCTGGGTATTCCCACCCGCGGCGTCACGCTGGCGAAGCGGATGTCCGCGATCATGAGCGACATCGCCGGAGTCTCCGTTCCGGTCGGCTCCCTCGATGTCACGCTGTTCCGCGATGACCTCGCCCGCCAGCCCACGCGCTCGCCCGGCCCCACGGAGATCCCCTCCGGCGGCGTCGACGGTCGCACCGTGGTGCTCGTGGACGACGTGCTGTTCTCGGGACGCTCGATCCGTGCCGCGCTCGACGCGCTGCAGTCGATCGGACGTCCGTCGGCGGTGCGCCTGGCGATCCTCGTGGACCGTGGACACCGCGAACTGCCGATCCGTCCGGACTTCGTCGGCAAGAACCTGCCGAGCGCCCGCGAGGAGCGCGTGCACGTGCGGCTCGCCGAGATCGATGGCGTGGACGAGGTGACGATCGAGTCATGAGGCACCTTCTCGACACGCAGTCCCTGTCTCGCGAGGATGCTCTGCGCATCCTCGATGTGGCCGAAGACATGTCCGACACGCAGTCGCGCGAGATCAAGAAGCTCCCGACCCTGCGCGGCAAGACGGTGGTGAACCTGTTCTTCGAGGACTCCACGCGCACCCGCATCTCCTTCGAGGCTGCAGCCAAGCGCCTGAGCGCCGACGTCATCAACTTCGCGGCCAAGGGCTCGTCGGTGTCCAAGGGCGAGAGCCTGCAGGACACCGCGCAGACGCTCCAGGCCATCGGCGCTGACGCCGTCGTAGTCCGCCACGGCGCCTCCGGTGCACCGCGGACGCTCGCCACCAGCGGATGGATCTCCGCCGGCGTGGTGAATGCGGGTGATGGGACGCACGAGCACCCCACCCAGGCGCTGCTGGACGCGTTCACCATCCGCAAGCGCACGTTCGGCGCCGACAGCCGGGGTAAGGACCTCGCCGGGGTCCGTGTCGCGATCGTCGGTGACGTCCTGCACTCCCGGGTGGCGCGCTCGAATGTCTGGCTCCTGCACACGCTGGGTGCCGAGGTGACGCTGGTCGCCCCGCCCACCTTGCTCCCGCAGAACGTGTCCGCATGGCCGGTGACGGTGGAGTACGACCTCGACCGGGCCATCGCCGCCGCGCCCGACGCCCTCATGATGCTGCGTATCCAGTCGGAGCGCATGCATGCTGCATATTTCCCCAACGAGCGCGAGTACTCGCGGCGGTGGGGACTGGATCCGGAACGTCTGGCGCAGCTTCCCGGGGCTACGATGGTGATGCACCCCGGCCCCATGAATCGCGGCCTGGAGATCTCCGCCGCGGCGGCCGATTCACCCCGATCGACCGTCCTCGAGCAGGTCGCGAACGGCGTCGCCGTTCGAATGGCCGTGCTCTACCTGTTGCTCGCCGGAGAACGCCCCGGCGACGAACGAGAGGACCTTTCATGAACGACGCCCTGCTCATCGTCGGAGCGTCGCTGGAAGGCGGCGATCGCACCGACATCCTCGTGTCAGACGGACGCATCACCGAGGTCGGCACCGGACTCAGCGCGGCCGGTGCGCAGCGCATCGACGCCGACGGCCTCGTGGCACTCCCGGGTCTCGTCGATCTGCACACGCACCTCCGCGAGCCCGGCTACGAAGCATCCGAGACGATCCTCACGGGAACCCGCGCCGCCGCGGCCGGCGGGTTCACCGCGGTCTTCGCGATGCCGAACACCTCGCCCGTGGCCGACACCGCCGGCGTGGTGGAGCAGGAGCTCGCCCTGGGCGAGGCCGCCGGCTACACCACCGTGCAGCCGATCGGGGCTGTTACAGTCGGCCAGAAGGGCGAGCGTCTCGCCGAGCTCGGTGCGATGGCGGAGTCCCGCGCACAGGTCCGCGTCTTCAGCGATGACGGCTTCTGCGTGTTCGACCCGCTGATCATGCGCCGCGCCCTGGAGTACGTGAAGGCGTTCGACGGCGTCATCGCGCAGCACGCGCAGGACCCGCGCCTCACCGAGGGCGCGCAGATGAACGAGGGCGTCGTCTCGGCCGAGCTGGGCCTTGCCGGATGGCCCGCGGTGGCGGAGGAGTCGATCATCGCTCGCGATGTTCTGCTCGCCGAGCACGTCGGCTCGCGTCTGCACGTGTGCCACCTGTCGACGGCCGGGTCGGTGGACATCATCCGCTGGGCCAAGAAGCGGGGCATCAACGTCACCGCCGAGGTGACTCCGCATCACCTCCTGCTGACCGACGACCTCGTGCGCGGTTACGACGCGCGCTACAAGGTGAATCCGCCGCTGCGTCGCGAAGAGGACGTCCTCGCGGTGCGCGAGGGCCTGGCCGACGGGACGATCGACATCGTTGCGACCGACCACGCTCCGCACCCCGCCGAGAACAAGTCCTGTGAATGGGCAGCAGCAGCCAACGGCATGGTCGGGCTCGAGAGCGCACTGCGTGTCGTGCACCTCGCGATGGTCGAGACCGGCCTGCTCGGTTGGGACGATGTCGCGCGCGTGATGAGCCGCACGCCGGCTCGCATCGGACGTCTGAGCGGACACGGCACGCCGATCGCGGCGGGGGAGCCCGCCGAGCTCGTGCTTTACGACCCGAGCGCCGGCGGAACCTTCACCACCGACGATCTGCGTGGTCGCAGCGTGAACTCGCCCTACCTCGGTCGCGAGCTGCCCGGCAGCGTCCGGTGGACCATCCACCAGGGTGCTGCCACAGTGGCGGACGGCGTGCTGCGGGAGGTCGGAGCGTGAGCCGCGAGGGCGCCCTTCTGGTGATGATCGCGGTCGCCGTGCTCCTCATCGGCCTCATGCTCTGGGGCTGGCGACGACGAACGCGGCGAGACGCCGCGCTCATCGCGCCGGTCACCGCGATCGGCGGCGCCGAGCGGTATCAGGCATCGGGACTGTATGTGGCCACCACGGCACACGACGATGCGCTGAACCGACTCGCGATCAAGCACCTCGCCTACCGCGCTCGCGTGACGGTGAGCGTGCTCGACGATGGCGTGCGACTCGCTCTCACCGGTGAGCCCACCGTCTCCATTCCGCGCACCGCGCTGGTGTCCGTCGGCACCGCCACGGTCACGATCGACAAGGTCGTGGAGCGCGACGGACTGGTGCGCCTGGTCTGGCTCATCGCCCCTGGTCAGCCGGTGGACTCCTACATCCGCCTCCAGCAGACCTCACCCCAAGAACTCATCGCCGCGATCGACTCCCTGATCCCGGCCCCCGCATCGACTGGAACAGAAGCATGACCCTGCTCGCCCTCGACCCGGCCGTCCTCGTTCTCGAGGACGGCACCCGCCACGCCGGCAACGCCTACGGCGCGCGCGGCACGACCCTCGGTGAAGTGGTCTTCACCACCGGAATGACCGGATATCAGGAGACGATCACCGACCCCTCCTACGCGGGTCAGATCGTCCTGCAGACCGCACCGCACATCGGCAACACCGGAATGAACGGCGAGGACGACGAGTCCCGCCGCATCTGGGTGTCGGGCTACGTCGTGCGCGACGCCTCGCGCGTCGTGTCGAACTGGCGCGCCACCGGCTCGCTGGACGACTCCCTGGAGCGCGACGGCATCGTCGGCATCTCCGGCATCGACACCCGCGCCGTGACCCGCCACATCCGCTCGGCCGGCTCCATGCGCGGCGGCATCTTCTCCGGTGAGGCCGCGGGCCTCGCGCCGGAGGAGCAGCTGCGCATCGTCCGCGAAGCCCCCGAGATGGCGGGGCAGAACCTCTCCGCCGAGGTCTCGGTGACGGCCCCGACCGTCATCCCGGCCACAGGGGAGCGCCTCGGCAACCTTGCCGTGCTCGACCTCGGGGTCAAGCAGGCGACGCTGGACAACCTCGCCGCGCGCGGCTTCGACGTGCACGTGCTGCCGCAGGCGAGCACATTCGCCGACATCCAGGCGATCGACCCGGTCGCGGTGTTCTACTCCAACGGCCCCGGTGACCCCTCCGCCTCGGACGCCCAGGTGGCGGTGCTCCGCGAGGTGCTGGACGCGCGTCTGCCCTACTTCGGCATCTGCTTCGGCAACCAGCTGTTCGGCCGCGCTCTCGGTCTCGGCACCTACAAGCTGACCTTCGGTCACCGCGGCATCAACCAGCCCGTGCTCGACAAGGCCACCGGCCGGGTCGAGATCACCGCGCATAACCACGGCTTCGCGGTCGACGCCCCCGTGGAGGGGACGTTCGAGAGCCCCAACGGGTACGGACAGGTCGAGGTGAGCCACGTCGGGCTCAACGATCAGGTGGTCGAGGGCCTGCGCGCCATCGACATCCCCGCCTTCTCGGTGCAGTACCACCCCGAGGCGGCCGCCGGACCCCACGACGCCAACTACCTGTTCGACCGCTTCCGCGACCTGGTCATCGCGCACCTGAACACGAAGGACTCCGAGTAATGCCGAAGCGCGAAGACATCAATTCCGTCCTGGTCATCGGATCGGGGCCCATCGTCATCGGCCAGGCGGCCGAGTTCGACTACTCCGGAACCCAGGCGTGCCGCGTGCTGCGCGAGGAGGGCGTGCGCGTCATCCTGGTGAACTCCAACCCGGCCACGATCATGACCGACCCCGACTTCGCCGACGCGACGTACATCGAGCCGATCACCCCCGAGGTCATCGAGTCGATCATCGCGAAGGAGAAGCCCGATGCCATCCTGCCGACCCTCGGCGGTCAGACCGCGCTGAACGCGGCGATGACCCTGGACCGTCTCGGAATCCTCGAGAAGTACGGCGTGGAGCTGATCGGCGCCAAGGTCGAGGCGATCCAGAAGGGTGAGGATCGCCAGATCTTCAAGGAGCTGGTGATCGAGGCCGGTGCCGACGTCGCGGCATCGGTGATCTGCCACTCGATGGAGGACCTGCTGGCCGGTGCCGAGAAGCTCGGCTACCCGCTGGTGGTGCGCCCGTCCTTCACCATGGGCGGCCTCGGATCCGGCTTCGCGTACAACGAGGACGACCTGCGCCTGATCGGTGGCGCGGGTCTGCATGACTCGCCCACCAACGAGGTGCTCCTGGAGGAGTCCATCCTCGGCTGGAAGGAGTACGAGCTCGAGCTCATGCGTGACACCGCGGACAACACCGTGGTGATCTGCTCCATCGAGAACGTCGACCCCGTCGGCGTGCACACCGGTGACTCGATCACGGTGGCTCCGGCGCTGACGCTCACCGACCGCGAGTACCAGAAGATGCGCGACATCGGCATCGACATCATCCGCGCCGTCGGCGTGGACACCGGTGGCTGCAACATCCAGTTCGCCGTGGACCCCGACAACGGCCGCATCATCGTCATCGAGATGAACCCGCGTGTGTCGCGTTCGTCCGCGCTGGCATCGAAGGCCACCGGCTTCCCGATCGCGAAGATCGCCGCGAAGCTCGCCATCGGCTACCGCCTGGACGAGATCCCCAACGACATCACCCAGGTGACGCCGGCATCGTTCGAGCCCACCCTCGACTACGTCGTGGTCAAGGCTCCGCGCTTCGCCTTCGAGAAGTTCCCGGCGGCGGACGCCACGCTGTCCACCACCATGAAGTCGGTGGGCGAGGCGATGGCCATCGGCCGCAACTTCACCACGGCCCTGCAGAAGTCCCTGCGTTCGCTGGAGAAGCGTGGCTCGGCGTTCCACTGGGGCACCGAGGAGCGTTCCGTCGAGGAGCTGCTGGAGATCTCGAAGATCCCGACCGACGGTCGCATCGTGACCCTGCAGCAGGCGCTGCGCAAGGGCGCGACGCCGGAGCAGGCGTTCGAGGCGACCAAGATCGACCCCTGGTTCCTGGACCAGATCGTCCTGATCAACGAGGTGGCCGAGTACGTCGCCGCCGCGGCGGAGCTGGATGAGGCGACGCTGCGTCTGGCCAAGGACCATGGCTTCTCGGACGTCCAGATCGCGGAGCTGCGCGGTCTCGCCGAGGCGGACGTGCGCGCGCACCGCCACAGTATCGGCCTGCGCCCCGTGTACAAGACGGTCGACACCTGTGCCGGCGAGTTCCCCGCGCTCACGCCGTACCACTACTCGTCGTACGACACCGAGACCGAGGTGGCCGCGTCCGACCGCACCAAGGTGGTCATCATCGGCTCCGGCCCGAACCGCATCGGTCAGGGTATCGAGTTCGACTACTCCTGCGTTCACGCCTCGTTCGCCCTGGCCGACGCCGGTTACGAGACCATCATGGTCAACTGCAACCCGGAGACCGTCTCCACGGACTACGACACCTCCGACCGGCTGTACTTCGAGCCGCTGACGCTGGAGGACGTGCTGGAGATCCTGGACGCCGAGTCACAGTCGGGCACCATCCTCGGCGTCGTCTGCCAGCTCGGCGGACAGACGCCGCTGGGCCTGGCGAAGGGGATCGAGGCCGCCGGCTACACCATCCTCGGCACCAGCCCCGCCGCCATCGACGCGGCGGAGGAGCGCGGACTGTTCTCCCAGATCCTGGACGCGGCCGAGCTCGTGGCTCCGCGTCACGGCACCGCCGTCGACGCCCCGGGCGCTGTGAAGATCGCCGAGGAGATCGGCTACCCGGTGCTGGTGCGTCCGAGCTTCGTGCTCGGTGGTCGTGGCATGGAGATCGTCTACGACACCCCGAGCCTGCGCGACTACTTCGTCCGCAACGAGGGTCAGGTCGTCATCGGCGAGGGCTACCCGCTGCTCGTGGACCGCTTCCTCGACGACGCCATCGAGCTCGACGTGGACGCGCTGTTCGACGGTGAGGAGCTCTACATCGGCGGCGTCATGGAGCACCTGGAGGAGGCCGGAATCCACTCCGGCGACTCGTCCTGCACCCTGCCACCCATGTCGCTGGGGCGCTCGGACATCGATCGTGTCCGCGAGGCGACGCTGGGCATCGCACAGGGCGTCGGCGTGCGCGGCCTGCTGAACGTGCAGTTCGCGATCTCCGCAGATGTGCTCTACGTGATCGAGGCGAACCCGCGCGCCAGCCGCACTGTTCCCTTCGTGTCGAAGGCTCTGGGCATTCCGCTCGCCAAGGCCGCGGCCCGCATCATGGCGGGATCCTCCATCGCCGAGCTGAAGGCCGAGGGTCTCCTGCCGCAGAACGACGGATCGCGGGTTCCCCTGGACGCACCGGTGTCGGTGAAGGAGGCCGTGCTGCCCTTCAAGCGCTTCCGCACGAAGGACGGCCACACCGTGGACTCCGTCCTCGGTCCCGAGATGCGCTCGACCGGCGAGGTCATGGGCATCGACCGCAACTTCCCGACGGCATTCGCCAAGAGCCAGGATGCGGCCTACGGCGGCATTCCCCGCACCGGCACCGTCTTCATCTCGGTGGCCGACTCGGACAAGCGCGCCGTGCTGCTTCCGGCACACCGCCTGCAGCAGCTGGGTTACCGCCTGGTGGCGACGGAAGGCACCGCTGAGGTGCTGGCCCGCAACGGCATCGCCGTCGAGGTCGTCACCAAGTACAGCGAGACGCAGGACGGCGGCGACAAGCGCGGCGAGCGCAACATCGTCGACCTCATCAACGCCGGTGAGATCGACATCGTGGTGAACACGCCGTCCGGGATCTCCGCTCGTGCCGACGGCTACGAGATTCGCGCGGCAGCCGTTGCCGCCGACAAGGCGCTCTTCACCACGATGGCGGTCCTCGGTGCCGCGGTGACGGCGCTGGACGCCATGGGCACGCCGTTCGACGTGCGCAGCCTGCAGGAGTACGCGACCGACCGGGCGGCCCGGTGACCACCACACAGTCCTTCGGTTCCCGCGTTCGCGATGCCATCGCGACGCGGGGACCGCTGTGCGTGGGAATCGACCCGCATGACGCGCTGCTGACCGAATGGGGTCTGCCCGTCTCCGCTGCCGGAGCGCGGGAGTTTTCGCTGCGCGTGGTGGAGGCGAGTGCGGGCGAGGTCGGCATCGTGAAGCCGCAGGTGTCGTTCTTCGAGCGATACGGTGCTGCCGGGTTCGCCGTGCTGGAGGAGGTGCTGCGTGAGGCGCGTGCAGCCGGTCTGCTGGTGATCGCCGATGCGAAGCGCGGCGACATCGGCTCGACCACGGAGGGCTATGCCCAGGCGTGGCTGGCTCCCGGTGCGCCGCTGGAGAGCGATGCTCTCACGGTGAGCCCCTACCTCGGCGTGGGCGCTCTGGAGCCCGCGTTCGAGGCGGCGGCGCAGTACGGCAAGGGACTCTTCGTGCTGGCAGCGACCAGCAACCCGGAGGCGATCGCGCTGCAGAGCGCGTTCGACGCGGACGCCCGCACGGTGACCGAGCAGGTCATCGACGAGGTGTCCGAGCGCAACAGACGGACTACGGAGCCTGGGGGGTGGGGGAGCTTCGGCTTCGTCATCGGGGCGACCGTGGATCTGGCCGCGCGCGGCGTTCCCGCGCACCTGGACCCGCCCGCGCCGATTCTGGCGCCCGGGTTCGGTGCGCAGGGCGCGTTGCTGCGCGACTTGGGGGACATCTTCGGCGCCCTGGCGCCGACTGTCATCGCGAGCGAAAGCCGCGGCATCCTGCGTGCCGGCCCTCATGGCCTGATCCCCGCGATCCGCACGCGCAACGAAGAACTGGAGATCGCTCGTGGCTGAAGGCCAGCGTCCCCCCGAGGTGGATCGAATCGCGGCATCGCAGAAGGCGGTGGCCGCCCGGCGCGCTCGCGCGTCGCTGAAACGTGACCTGAGCTCACGCGTGGTCTCGCCGCAGGAGGTGCTGCGGCGTGCTCTGGAGGATCCGACCACGCCCTCGGGAACCATGCGCGTCACCGAGTTCCTCACGGCGATCCCCGCGATCGGCGTGGGCAAGCGCGACCGCATTCTGGAGGAACTCGGCATCTCCCCGGTCAAGCGCCTGGGCGGACTCGGCGCGCGTCAGCAGCGCGAGCTGCAGACGTGGCTGGACTGGCGCGTTCCGCAGGGGCGTGCACGGCACGGACGAAGCCGGCTGCTCGTCCTGGCCGGCCCCACCGCCGTCGGCAAGGGCACGGTCGCCGCGAAGATCCGGGAGGATCACCCCGACATCATGCTGTCGGTGTCCGCGACCACCCGCGCTCCGCGCCCGGGGGAGCAGGACGGAGTTCACTACTTTTTCGTGGACGACGCGGAGTTCGACCGGATGATCGCGGCGGGCGAGCTGCTGGAGTGGGCCACCGTCCACAACAAGCACCGCTACGGAACGCCGCGCGGTCCGATCGAGAAGGCGCTGGCAGAGGGTCACAAGGTCCTGCTCGAGATCGACCTGCAGGGCGCCCGCCAGGTGCGCGACAACGACCCCAGCGCCACGCTGGTGTTCCTGCTGCCGCCGTCGTGGGACGAGCTGGTGAACCGGCTGGTCGGCCGCGGCACCGAGGACGCCGAGGAACGCGCCCGTCGACTGCGCACCGCCAAGACCGAGCTGGCCTTCCAGAATGAGTTCGACTTCCGTGTCGTGAACGAGGATGTCGCCACGGCGGCGCGCGAGGTCGTAGACTTGTACGAGGCACCGGCGCGCTGATATTTTCGCGCGCCCACCAACGCATTACGCATCCGTCGCCGCATCCAGGAGGTTTGCCATGGCCGGACACAACGGCGGGATCATCGATCCCCCCATCGACAACCTGCTCAACAAGGTCGACTCGAAGTACCAGCTCGTGATCTACGCGTCCAAGCGCGCGCGTCAGATCAACGACTACTACTCCGACCTGCAGGAGGGCAACCTCTTCGACAACGTCGGCCCGCTGGTCGACTCGTCGGTGGAGGACAAGCCGCTCACCATCGCCCTGCACGAGATCAACGAGGACAAGCTGCGCCTGCGCGCCGCTGAGTAAGTCATCGTATTGCCCGCCGTCTCGGAATGTCCGTGACGGCGGGCATACTCGTTTCCCGACCCTTCCCATCCCCCCGACCGCTCGGAGTCACGATGACCGACCTTCGCCTGTTCACCTCGGAATCCGTCACGGAGGGGCACCCCGACAAGATCTGCGACCAGATCTCCGATGCCATCCTCGATGACCTGCTGCGCCAGGATCCGGGAGCGAAAGTCGCGGTGGAGACCATGGTCACCACGGGGCTCGTGCACGTCGCGGGGGAGGTGCGCACCGACTCGTACTCCGACATCACGGGGATCGTGCGCCAGGTGATCACCGACATCGGCTATCGCTCCAGCGACACCGGATTCGACGGTGACTCGTGCGGCGTCTCGATCTCCGTCGGCGAGCAGTCCAGCGACATCCACGCCGGGGTGAGCACGGCGTTGGAGGCGCGCGAGGGCTCGGGGGACCTCCGCGACGAGCAGGGCGCGGGCGATCAGGGCATCATGTTCGGCTTCGCCACGAACGAGACGCCGCAGCTGATGCCGGCCGCCTCGTGGATCTCGCACCGGATGGCGGAGCGACTGGCGGCGGTGCGTCACGAGGGCGAGCTCATCCCGTGGCTGCGCCCCGACGGCAAGACCCAGGTGACCCTGGGATACGACGGCTTCACGCCGAAGACCGTGGAGGCGGTCGTGCTCTCCACCCAGCACGGCCCCGAGATCTCGCAGGAGGCGCTCCGCGACCTCGTCAAGCAGCACGTGATCGATCCCGTGCTCGCCGAGTCCGGACTCGACATCTCCGACTACCAGCTCTACTTCAACCCGGCAGGTCCGTTCGTGATCGGCGGCCCGAAGGGCGACGCCGGTCTCACCGGACGCAAGATCATCGTGGACACCTATGGCGGAGCATCTCGCCATGGCGGTGGCGCCTTCAGCGGCAAGGACCCGTCCAAGGTCGACCGCTCCGCGGCGTACGCGATGCGCTGGGTGGCCAAGAACGCGGTGGCTGCGGGTCTCGCGGAGCGCCTCGAGGTGCAGGTGGCCTACGCCATCGGCAAGGCTGCTCCCGTGGGTCTGTACGTCGAGACCTTCGGCACCGGCGCAGTGGCGGACGACGTCATCACCCGCGCGATCTCGCAGACCTTCGATCTGCGTCCCGCCGCCATCATCGAGGACCTCGACCTGCTTCGTCCGATCTACCGGCGTACGGCCGCCTACGGTCACTTCGGTCGGGAGCTGCCCGACTTCACGTGGGAGCGCACCGACCGGGTGGACGACCTGCGTCGCGCCGCCGGCCTCTGAGCGCAGCCGAAATGACCCGGAGCGCTCCGCGCCCGATCGCCCGGGTGCTGATCGATTCGCCGCTTCCCCAGCTGGATCGGCTGTTCGACTATGCCGTTCCGTCGGAACTGGAGCAGGCCGCCCGGCCCGGAGTGCGGGTGCGCGTCCCGCTGCGCTCGGTCGGGCGAGTGGTCGACGGCTTCATCGTGGAGCTGGGCGTGGAGGAGGCGGCGGAACGCGCGCTCTCCGACATCGAGGAGGTCGTCTCCGACGCCGTTGTGATGCCCGCGCGGTTGTACGCTCTGGCGCGACGCGTGGCGGATCGGGCAGCGGGATCCGTCAGCGACATCCTGCGGCTGGCGATCCCGAAGCGGCAGGTGCGCGTGGAGAAGGCGTGGCTCGCGAATCGCGCGGATTCTGTGCCCGGAGCTCCTGCGGACGAATACTCCGCAGGCTGGGATTCCGTTGGCGCGCAGGCTCGGGCGACGGAGATCCTGAGCGCGTTTCCCGGTCTGACCGAGGGTCTGCGAGAGCAGCAGCGGATCGTGGTCGACGCACCGGCGCGTCCGGAAGCCGTCGCCGGCGGGCAGTCGGTCTCCGCCGGAATGGTGCTGCTCGCGGCTGCCGCAACAGAGATGCTCGCCGCCGGGCGCAGCAGCGTGCTCGTCGTGCCCGACTACCGCGATCAGGATGCGCTCGAACTGGCGTTGGCGGAATTCGTTCCCCGAGAACTCGTGGTGCGTGTGGATGCACGCCAGACGGGGCCCGAGCGCTATCGCGCGTTCCTTCGCACGCTGGACGAAGCTCCCTGCATCGTCATCGGCAATCGCTCGGCCGTCTACGCCCCGGTGGAGGCCGGTCTCGTCGCGATCTGGGATGACGGCGATGCGCTGCTCGACGAGCCGTTGGCACCGTATGTGCACGCCCGAGACGCGGCGCTCGTGCGGCAGGAGCTGTTCGGCCATGGGCTGCTGTTCATCGGTCATACCCGATCCGCGGACACTGAGCGGTTGGTCGGACTCGGCTATCTGCGCGAGATCGTCGCTGCGCGGCGGTACGCACCACGAGTGATCCTGTCCTCCACGACGCAGGGGGAGCGGCCCGGGACGCGCGTGCCGTCGGCCGCCTTCCGCGCCGCCCGCGAGGCTCTGGAGCACGGGCCGGTACTGGTGCAGGTCGCCCGTCCCGGATATGCGCCGGTGCTGGTGTGCGCGGACTGCCGCACGGCCGCACGGTGCACGCACTGTTCCGGTCCGCTGTTCGCCGCGTCCCGCGGAGCAGCCCCGGTCTGTCGCTGGTGCGGTCGCACCGCTCACGGCTGGCGCTGCGGCAACTGCGACTCGGACCGCGTGCGTCTCGCATCGTCCGGCTCGGAGCGCACCGCCGACGAGCTGGGGCGAGCCTTCGCTGACACGCGGGTGATCATCGCCGACGGTGATCATCTCGTGGAGCGAGTGGACTCTCGCCCGGCGCTGGTCGTGGCCACTCGCGGTGCCGAACCGCGTGCCGACGGCGGCTACGCCGCCGTGCTCCTGCTGGACGGCGACCGCATGCTGATGGCGGATGACCTCCGGATCGCGGAGTCGTGTCTGCGCTGGTGGTCAAATGCGGCGGCCCTCGCCGCCCCCGGCGCACCGGTTCACCTCGTCGGTGTCACCGGCGCTGTCGCGCGGGCACTGGCCACGTGGACCCAACCGGCGTTCGCGCGGTCGGAGATCGCCGAGCGCGTCCCGCTGCATATGCCGCCCGCATCGCGCGTCGCGGTCATCGAGGGGGATCCGGACGCCGTCGATGAGGCTCTGCGCGTGCTTCGCGACGAAGTCCCCACGCTGCCCCCCGACGCGGTGATCGGTCCGGTGCGAGCCGATGAAGACGACACCCCCCGCTCGCGCGCCCTACTGCGCTTCGAGTACGGTGTCGGAGCCGCCGTCGCCGCCTCGCTGCGCGGCAGCGTCGTCAGTGCAGCACTTCGCGGCCGACGCGGTCGGAACCGCAACATCCGTGCCACCACTCTCCGTGTGCGACTCGACGTCGCCGATCCCCAACTGTGAGGAACGCCATGCGCATCGTCTTCGCCGGAACACCCGAGGCCGCCGTGCCCGCCCTTCGCGCCCTGGCTGCATCCGACCATGAGGTCGCGCTCGTCGTCACGCGCCCCGATGCGCCGCTCGGACGCAAGCGCGTGCTCACGCCGTCGCCCGTGGCCGCTGTGGCGGAGGAGCTGGGCCTCCCGGTGCTGAAGGCCGCGCGCCTGGATGCTGACATCACGGCGACGATCCTCGCGACGGCCGCCGACCTCGGCGTCATCGTCGCCTACGGCGGCCTGGTGCGCGAGCCGCTGCTCACGGGGCTGGGCGCCGGGTGGGTGAACCTGCACTTCTCCCTGCTGCCGAAGTGGCGCGGTGCTGCGCCGGTGCAGCGGGCGTTGATCGCCGGCGAGGCCGAGCTGGGCTGGGCGGTGTTCCAGCTCGTGGCCGAACTCGACGCTGGGGCGGTTTACCGCCAGGAGCCGTACACGCCGGAACCCGACGCCACCGCGGCCGACGCACTGCGCGCGCTTGCCGAGATCGGCGCCGAGGCGTTGCCGGAGATCGTCACGGCGATCGGCGAGGGCGCCACGCCCGTGGAGCAGGTCGGCGAGCCGAGCTACGCGCACAAGCTCACACTGGTGGACGGCCTCCTGGATCCCGACGCGGGAGCGGAAGCAGTCTTCGCACGCTACCGCGGAGTCACCCCGGAGCCCGGTGCCCACGTTCGCGTAGGTGGCGCGACGCTGAAGGTCGCTGAGCTGGCGCGAGTGGAGGCCGATATCGAGATCCCCGCCGGCACGATCCGGATGGAGGCGAAGCGGGTGCTTCTGGGCACTGTGGACCGACCCGTCCAGCTGGTGCGCGTGCAGCCGGCGGGTAAGCAGGAGATGGCGGCCGGAGACTGGTGGCGAGGTCTGCGCCTCGACGAGCTCCATGTAGACCCGGCCACCATGGACACCGACTCTGAAACCGAAGGAACCACGCGATGACTGGTATCTCACCCGCTCGACTCGTCGCATATGACGTCCTTCGCGCGGTCTCCGGCTCCGACGCCTATGCCAACCTGCTGCTGCCCACCGCGATCTCCCGCGCCGGTCTGTCCGGATCGGACGCGGGACTGGCGACAGAGCTCACCTACGGCACGCTGCGCCGTCAGGGAACCTATGACGCGGTGATCGAGATCGCGGCGGATCGTTCTGTCACCCACATCAAGCCTGAGGTGCTGGATGCGCTCCGCCTCGCCGTGCACCAGCTCTTCGCCACGCGGGTCGCGACGCATGCGGCCGTGAACGAGTCGGTGGAGATCGCCCGCACCGCCGGCGGGCCCAAGGCCGCCGGGTTCGCGAACGCCGTGCTGCGGCGCATCTCCGCCGACGACGCCGAGACGTGGATTGCGCGACTGGAGGATCGGTCACGCAGCGACGACGAGCGTCTCGCGGTCACGAGCTCTCATCCGGTGTGGATTCTCCGCGCGATGCGTCGTGCGCTGAAGGCGGAGGGACGCGAGGACGAGCTTCTCGACCTGCTGGCGGCAGATAACGCCTCGCCGGCGGTCACGCTGTCCGCGCTGCCGGGGCTCGCCGAGATCCCCACAGACGCCGAGCCGACGCCGTATTCGCCGATCGGATTCCGTCACGCCGGTGGTGCGCCGGATCCTATCGTGCGCGGTTCCGGGGGACGACTGCGCGTGCAGGACGAGGGCTCGCAGCTCGTGGCGCTCGCACTGGCCGGGCTGGAGGGATCCGGAGCGGGGGAGCGCTGGCTGGACCTCTGTGCGGGGCCCGGTGGCAAGACGGCTCTGCTCGCCGCTCGGGCGCTCGAGGTCGGCGCGACGTTGGACGCCAACGAGATCACGCCGGCGCGCGCGGGACTCGTGCGCCAGGCGATCGCGGGTGTTCCGCTCGGCGTCATGGTGCACGAGGAGGACGGACGACACTATGCCGCCGCGCACGCCGAGACGTACGACCGGATTCTCGTGGATGCGCCGTGCACCGGGCTCGGCGCCCTCCGGCGTCGTCCGGAGGCGCGCTGGCGCAAATCGCCGGCCGATGTCGGAGACCTCGTTCCGCTGCAGACCGAGTTGCTGGATGCCGCGCTTCGCGCACTGAAGCCGGGCGGTGTGGTCGCATACGTCACCTGCTCGCCGCATCTCGCGGAAACGGCCGGAGTCGTCGCCGATGTGCAGCGCACCTGGGGCGGGGCCGTGGAGGAACTCGACGCCCGTGCCGCGCTCCAGCACGTTTCGCGGGGCGAACTCGATTTGCCAGCACCGGCCGACGGCTCCGGTCACGCGCAGCTCTGGCCGCATCGTCACGGCACGGACGGCATGTTCCTCGCCCTCCTGCGTCGCCGCGCATGAGTGCTGGACATAATGGGACGGTGAGCGACGTGCGTATCAACCCCAGCATCCTGGCCGCCGACTTCGTGAACATGCAGGCCGAGCTCGCCCGCATCGCAACTGCGGACTTCGTGCACGTCGATGTGATGGACAACCATTTCGTCCCGAACCTCACTTTCGGCACGCAGATGGTGGAGCGCATCCAGGCCACCAGCCCCGTGCCGCTGGATGTGCATCTCATGATCAGCGATGCGGATCGGTGGGCCCCGGCCTACGCCGAGCTGGGAGCTGCGAGCGTCACATTCCATCTCGAGGCCGCCGGTGCGCCGGTGACCCTGGCACGACGGCTGCGGGACATCGGCTCGCGCGCCGGCGTCGCGGTGAAGCCGACCACGCCGGTCGAACCCCTGTTCGACGTCCTCGACGAGTTCGACCAGATCCTCGTCATGACGGTGGACCCGGGCTTCGGCGGTCAGGCGTTCATGGCCGATCAGATGGCGAAACTCGCGCGACTGGCGCACGAAGCCGGTCGCCGAGGATCCCAGGTGTGGCTGCAGGTGGATGGTGGGATCTCTGAATCCACCATCGAACAGGCGGCGGCAGCCGGTGCCGACACGTTCGTGGCGGGCTCCGCGGTCTTCGGCGCAGACGACCCGGCGAACGCCATCGCGGCCCTCCGCACCGCCGCGGGGCGTCACACGCACTCGCGCACCCGGTAGCCTGGACGGGTGAAGAGTTTCGACGACCTGTTCGGTGAACTGACCGCGAAGGCAGAGGCGGGGGAGCCCGGTTCGCGCACGGTGGAGCTTCTGAACGGCGGCGTCCATACCATCGGCAAGAAGATCGTCGAGGAAGCGGCGGAGGCCTGGATGGCCGCCGAATACGAATCCGACGACGACACTGCGCTCGAGATCTCGCAGCTGCTGTACCACGCGCAGGTCCTGATGATCGCCAAGGGGCTCACCCTGGCCGACGTCTACCGCCACCTCTGAACCTCCCCACCTGAAAGCGATTCATGCTTCGCATCGCCGTGCCCAACAAGGGCGCACTGTCCGAGACCGCATCCGCCATGCTCGCCGAGGCCGGGTACGCCGGTCGCCGCGACCCCAAGAGCCTCCACCTCATCGACCCGGACAACGAGGTCGAGTTCTTCTTCCTGCGTCCGCGGGACATCGCCACCTATGTCGGATCGGGTGCCCTCGATGTCGGCATCACGGGTCGTGACCTGCTGCTGGATTCCGGCAGCGAGGCCACCGAGATCCAGGAGCTCGGCTTCGCCCGCTCCACCTTTCGCTTCGCCGCACGCCCCGGGCGCTTCACCACGCTGGAAGACCTGAACGGCGTCCGGATCGCCAGCGCCTACGCGGGCCTGGTGCGCTCGTACCTCGCCGAAAAGGGCATCGACGTGACTGTCGTCCCGCTGGACGGCGCCGTCGAGTCCGCCGTCGAGCTCGGTGTGGCGGACGCGATCGCGGACGTCGTCGAGACCGGCACCACGCTCCGCGCGGCGGGCCTGGAGATCTTCGGTCCCGTCATGCTGGAGTCCGAGGCGGTCCTCATCTCCTCACCCGCCGGTGCAGAGGGAGTGGACACGCTGCTTCGTCGCCTGCGCGGTGTGATGATCGCGCGTCGCTACGTGCTGGTCGACTACGACCTGCCGGCCAACCTGGTCGACGAGGCCGTGGCGATCGCCCCCGGACGCGAGTCCCCGACGATCTCCCCGCTGCAGGACCCCGCCTGGGTGGCCGTGCGCGTCATGGTGCCGCGCAAGGGCATGAACCTCATGATGGACAAGCTCTACGCGATCGGCGCGCGCGCCATCCTGGTGAGCGCGATCGAGGCGGCGCGACTCTGATGACCGTCACCACCCGCGTCATTCCGTGTCTCGACGTCGCTGACGGCAAGGTCGTCAAGGGCGTCAACTTCGAGAACCTCCGCGAGATGGGCGACCCGGTCGAACTGGCCGCGCGCTACTTCGAGCAGGGCGCCGACGAGATCACCTTCCTCGATGTGACGGCGACCGTCGACGAGCGCACCACCACCTACGACGTGGTGCGTCGCACGGCTGAGCAGGTGTTCATCCCGCTCACCGTGGGCGGTGGTATCCGCTCTGCGGAGGACGTCGCACGTCTACAGGGTGTCGGTGCCGACAAGATCGGCGTGAACTCCGCCGCCATCGCGCGTCCCGAGCTGATCAGCGAGATCGCCGACCGCTTCGGTTCGCAGGTGCTGGTCCTGTCGCTGGATGTGAAGCGCTCGGCGGCCACGACATCGGGGTTCGTCGTCACGACCCACGGCGGTCGCACCGAGACCACCCTGGACGCCCTCGCCTGGGCGCGCGAAGCCATCGAACGCGGCGCGGGCGAACTGCTGGTCAACTCGATCGATGCCGACGGCACGCGCGAGGGCTTCGATCTCGAACTGGTTCGCCTCATGCGTGAGCTGTCCTCGGTGCCGGTGATCGCCTCCGGCGGTGCAGGTGCCGTGGAGCACTTCGCACCCGCGGTGCGGGCCGGCGCGGACGCCGTGCTCGCGGCCAGCGTCTTCCACACGGGCGCGATGACGGTTGGCGATGTGAAGGACGCGCTGCGCTCCGAGGGAGTGCTGGTCCGATGAGCGAGCTGTATCCCCAGGTCGCTTTCAACGCAGACGGCCTGGTGCCCGTGATCGTGCAGCAGTACGACACCCGCGAGGTGCTCATGCTGGCGTGGATGAACGAGACATCGCTGCAGCTCACGCTGACCGAGGGTCGCGCCGTCTACTGGTCGCGATCCCGCAAGGAGCTGTGGCGCAAGGGTGACACGTCCGGACACACCCAGGCCGTGCACGCCGTCTCCTACGACTGCGACGGCGACACGCTGCTGATGCTCGTCGACCAGACCGGCGCCGCCTGCCACACCGGCTCGCGCACCTGCTTCGATGACCGGTTCCTGCCCCTGACGTCCGGAGCGGCGTCATGATCGAGCGCGCGCGCTCGACCTCTGTGCTCGCGATCCTCCTCGGCGGCGCGCTCGGACTGATCGCCGCGACCCAGACATGGCTGAACGTGATCGTCGATGACGGCGCGAATCAGGCGCTGGCGGTGACCGGCTCAGCGGCGCTCCCGCTGCTGACTCCGCTGAGCCTGGCCGCGATGGCCCTGGGCGTCGTGCTTTCGCTGGCCGGGCGCGTGCTGCGCTACGTGTTCGGCGTCATCGCCGTGCTCATCGGCGCTGCGCTGCTGGCGCAGACCGTTCCCCTCCTCACCGGTGTGCCGCTGGCGGCAGTCGCTCCCGCAATCACGAAGGCCACCGGTATCTCCGGTGACGACGCCGTGTCGACACTCATCGGCTCGGTGTCCCTCACGGCCTGGCCGATCGTGGCACTCGCGGCGTGGATTCTGCTCGTCGTGGCGGGTGGCTTCGTGCTCTTCACCGCGTCGCGGTGGCGGACCGGGAGCTCGCGATACCGAACCGGTGGCGCGCAGCACCACGGCGATGGACCGCTGGACGCGGTCGACAGCTGGGATGAACTGAGCCGCGGAGACGACCCCACGTCCTGATCCACCGACCCACCGCGGATTCCTGTTCGCTGGTGGGGACTCGATACACTGAACCGAACACCCGTTTTCCTGGAGGAGATTTCCATGAGCAACCCCATCGCTGACCCCGGCCACGGACACTCGCCCGCGGCGTGGACCGCAGTGGTGATCATGCTCCTCGCCTTCACGCTGGGAACCATCTTCTTCGCACTGGACGTGCCTGTCGGCGTCTGGGCGTCGGCCGGTCTCCTGGTGGTCGGATGGATCGTCGGCTGGGCGATGGCGAAGGCCGGTTACGGCGTGAAGGGCCCGAAGTACGTCGCGAAGCAGCACTGATGGTGCTCGCCGACCTGACGGCCGGCTCCGTGGCGGATGCCCGCACACGTGAGCTCGTTCGCCCGCTGGACCGGGTCCGTCAGGACGCCGCAGACCGCGTTCCTGCCCTCGATGTGCTGGCGGCCCTCGCCCCTGCCGAGGGCGTGAAGATCATCGCCGAAGTGAAGCGCGCGTCACCGTCGCGCGGACACCTCGCCGAGATCCCCGATCCCGCGCACCAGGCAGCTCTCTACGAGCAGGGCGGGGCATCTGCGATCAGCGTGCTGACCGAGGAACGCAAGTTCCGTGGCAGCCTGGCCGACCTGGAGGCGGTCCGCACCAGGGTCACCCTTCCGGTGCTGCGTAAGGACTTCATCGCCACCGACTACCAGGTGTACGAGGCGCGCGCCGCCGGTGCTGACCTCGTCCTGCTCATCGTCGCGGCGCTCGACGACGACACGCTGCGTCACCTCTACGAGCTGATCCTCTCGCTCGGGATGACACCGCTGGTGGAGACGCACTCGGCCGAGGAGGTCGAGCGCGCTCTCGCACTCGGCGCGAAGCTCGTCGGAGTCAACGCGCGCAATCTGTCCACGTTCGAGCTCGATCGCGATCTGTTCGGCTCGCTGGTGCACATGTTCCCGGCCGACGTCATCAAGATCGCCGAATCCGCGGTCCTCTCTCCCGAGGACGTGCGTCACTACCGCTCCGCAGGTGCCGATGTGGTGCTCATCGGAGAAGCCCTTGTCACCGGTGATCCGGTGGCGACCCTCACCCAGTACCTTCAGGCCGGCTCGTTCGTCGCGTCGGCAGACGGGAGCCAGACGCCGTGAGTCTGCGCGATCAGCACGGTCCGTTCTTCGGCGACTTCGGGGGCCGGTTCATGCCGGAATCCCTGATCGCCGCAATCGATGAGCTCACCGGGGTGTGGGAGTCCGCGATGGCGGATGAGACATTCTGGGCCCAGTACCGCGAGCTGCTGACCAGCTACGCGGGTCGTCCGTCGCCGATCACGGAGGTGCCGCGGTTCGCCGAGCACGCGGGTGGTGCGCGGATCTTCCTGAAGCGTGAGGACCTCAATCACACCGGATCTCACAAGATCAACAACGTCATCGGCCAGGCGCTGCTCACGCAGCGACTCGGCAAGACGCGCGTGATCGCGGAGACCGGTGCGGGCCAGCACGGTGTGGCGACGGCGACGGCTGCCGCACTGTTCGGCTTCGACTGCACCATCTACATGGGCGAGGTGGACACCGAGCGTCAGGCGCTCAACGTCGCCCGTATGCGGCTGCTGGGCGCCGAGGTCATCCCCGTGACGACCGGATCGCGCACCCTGAAGGACGCGATCAATGAGGCGTACCGAGACTGGGTCGCCAGCGTCGAGAACACCAACTACATCTTCGGCACGGCGGCGGGTCCACACCCGTTCCCGGCGCTCGTCCGTGACTTCCAGAAGGTCATCTCGGAGGAGGCCCGCGATCAGCTGCTCACGCAGGTGGGACGCCTTCCCGATGCCGTGGTCGCAGCCGTCGGCGGTGGCTCCAACGCGATCGGCATGTTCGACGCGTTCCTGGACGACGAGTCCGTCAAGCTCTACGGCGTCGAAGCGGCCGGTGACGGCGTCGACACCGACAAGCACGCCGCCTCTATCGAACGCGGTCGCCCCGGCGTCCTGCATGGTGCGAGGACGTTCGTGCTGCAGGACGAGGACGGCCAGACGGTGGAGTCGCACTCCATCTCGGCCGGACTCGACTACCCCGGTGTCGGTCCGGAGCACTCGTGGCTCGCGTCCATCGGACGCGCCGAGTACATCCCGGCGACCGATGACGAGGCCATGCAGGCATTGCGCCTGCTCAGCCGCACCGAGGGCATCATCCCCGCGATCGAGTCGGCGCACGCCCTGGCCGGCGCCATCCGGCTCGGCAAGGAGCTCGGGCCCGACGCGCTGATCGCGGTGTGCCTGTCCGGTCGCGGCGACAAGGATATGGACACGGCGGCCCGGTACTTCGGGCTGTACGACGACGCTGCGGGGGAGCAGGAATGAGCCGCGTCGAAGACGCCATCGCACGTGCCGAAGCCGAGGGACGCGGAGCGCTGATCGGGTACCTGCCGGTCGGATTCCCGGACATCGAGACGAGCGTGGAGGCAGCCGTCGCCCTCGCCGAGAACGGCGCGGACATCCTCGAGCTCGGGCCGCCGTACTCGGATCCCGTGATGGACGGCATCGTCATCCAGGAGGCCACGCAGCAGGTGCTGGCGGCCGGCTTCAAGCTGAAGCAGCTGTTCCCGATCATTCGCGCGATCGCCGACCGCGTCGACGTGCCGATCCTCGTCATGACGTATTGGAATCCGGTGCTGCAGTACGGCGTCGACCGGTACGCGGACGATCTCCTGGCTGCCGGCGGCGCCGGGCTCATCACCCCGGACATCACACCCGAGGCGGCGGGCGAGTGGATCGCGGCGTCGGAGCGCACGGGCTTGGACCGGGTCTTCCTCGCGGCACCCACCAGCACCGACGAGCGTCTGCGCATGGTCATCGAGAAGTCCACGGGCTTCGTCTACACGGTGTCGACGATGGGAACGACGGGAGAGCGCGCCTCGCTGGACTCGGCGGCGCGCACGCTGGTCGCACGTCTGCGTGAGCAGGGGGCCCGTCGCGCCTGCGTCGGCATCGGAATCTCCAACGCGGACCACGTCTCCGGGGTGCTCGAATACGCCGATGGTGCGATCGTGGGCACTGCGCTCGTCCGTGCGCTGCGCGACGGCGGCGTCGATGGCCTCGCCGCGGAGGCACGCGCCCTGTCGGCGGGAACGCGCCGCTGACCGCGGGTTACGTCGCCGGTGACGGGGGAGCGTCCTCGGGCGTCGTAGACTCGTAACCATGCTGCTTTCCGCCCTGGCCCTGCCCGCGAGCATTCCGAGCCCGGAGATCAACTCGTTCGACTTCACGATGTTCGGCATCCCGTTCTCTATCAAGTTCTACGCGTTGTTCATCATCCTGGGCATCATCATCGCGACGGTCGCGGCCAACCGCACGCTGACCAAGCGTGGCGCGGAGCCCTGGGTGATCGTCGACGTCCTGCTGATCACTGTCCCGATCTCGATCATCTGTGCGCGGCTGTTCCACGTCTTCACCCACTTCGGCTTCTACTTCGGTGAGGGTCAGACCGACCCTCTCGCGTGGCTGAAGATTTGGGAGGGCGGCATCGCCATCTACGGCGCCCTCATCGGCGGTGCCATCGGGGCGTGGCTGGGCTGCAAGTGGACGGGACTGCGGTTCTGGACCTTTGCGGATGCGATCGCGCCGTGGATGCTGCTCGCGCAGGCGATCGGTCGCCTCGGCAACTACTTCAACCACGAGCTGTTCGGTCTTCCCACGGATGTGCCGTGGGGACTGGAGATCCCGCGCCCGAACGATGCCATTCCGGTCGGCCTCAGCGAGGACACGCTGTTCCACCCGACGTTCCTGTACGAGATCATCTGGAACGTCCTCGGCGTCGTGGTCCTGCTCATGCTGCGCAAGAAGATCGCCATGCAGTGGGGCCGCCTGTTCGCCGTCTACCTGATCTGGTACTCGGCCGGTCGTGTCGTCTGGGAGTCGATCCGCATCGACCCGAGCGACATCATCCTGGGCCTGCGCACCAACGTGTGGTCCGCCATCCTCGGAATCGTGATCGGTCTGGTCGTCCTGATCGTCCAGTCGCGCCACAAGGGACAGGAACCCTCGCCGTACGTTGTCGGCCGTGGTCCGCAGAATGCGGTAGGCTCGTCCGCAGCCACCCCGGAATACGTCGACGTGAGCGAGCCACCCGCCCAGTCCACGGACGATTCCGAAGCCGCCACGAGCGGACCCTCCGCCGAAACCACGAAGGTTGCCGGCGCCTAATACCCTCCTCGCGGGCCGACGTCGTCCCACGAACCCCTTGAGAGAAACCGGGGACGACGCCATGTCATCGACCCTTCCCACCGGCCTCGCCGGCTTCCCGGCCCAGCAGGGCCTGTACAACCCGCGCTTCGAGAAGGACGCCTGCGGCCTCGCCATGGTCGCGACCCTTCGCGGTGAAGCGGGCCACGACATCGTGAGCCTCGCCCTGGAGGCGCTGCGCAACCTCGAGCACCGTGGTGCCATCGGTTCCGACGCGGGAACCGGTGACGGCGCAGGCATCCTCACCCAGATGCCGGACGAGTTCTTCCGCGCCGTCGTCGACTTCGACCTCCCCGCCGTGGGCGAGTACGTCGCCGGTGCTGCCTTCCTGCCGCTGGAGGAGGAGCCGCGCCTGGCCCAGAAGGCCGCCATCGAGGACATCGCCCGTTCCGAGGGCCTGGAGGTGCTGGGTTGGCGTGTCGTTCCGACCGCTCCGGAGAACCTGGGCAAGCTCGCCTTCAACGCTCGCCCGCAGGTGGAGCAGCTGTTCCTGTCGCGCCCCGCCATCGGTGGCGCTCCGGCCATGAGCAGCCTGGGACTCGACCGTCTCGCCTACCGCCTTCGCACACGCGCCCGCACCGAGCAGGGCGCGTATTTTGTTTCCCTGAGCTCGCGCACCATCGGCTACAAGGGCATGGTCACCACCCTTCAGCTCGAGCCGTTCTACCCGGACCTGCAGGACGAGCGCTTCGCCTCGAAGTTGGCCGTGGTGCACTCGCGCTACTCGACGAACACCTTCCCCTCATGGCCGCTCGCGCAGCCGCTGCGCATGCTCGCGCACAACGGCGAGATCAACACCGTGGGCGGCAACCGCAACTGGATGCGCGCCCGTCAGTCCCAGCTCGAGTCCGAGCTGCTGGGCGACATGGCACCCCTGCTTCCGGTCTGCACCGACGGTGTGAGTGACTCCGCCTCCTTCGACGAGGTGCTGGAGCTGCTGACCCTGACCGGTCGGAGCCTCCCGCACGCGATCATGATGATGGTTCCCGAGGCGTACGAGAAGCAGTCGGACATCGACCCGAAGCTCCGCGCCTTCTACGAGTACCACGCGATGCAGATGGAGCCGTGGGACGGACCGGCCGCGCTGCTGTTCACCGACGGCACGCTGGTCGGTGCCACGCTCGACCGCAACGGACTGCGCCCCGGACGCTGGACCGAGACGCGTGACGGTCTCGTGGTCATCGGTTCCGAGACCGGCGTGCTGGAGTTCGAGCCGGAGCGCATCAAGCGCCGCGGTCGTCTGCAGCCGGGCCGCATGTTCCTCGTCGACACCGAGCAGCGTCGCATCATCAGCGACGACGAGGTGAAGACCGAGCTTGCCAACCTGGAGCCGTGGGAGGAGTGGCTGACCGGCGCCGTGCGCCTCGCCGACCTTCCCGACCGCGAGCACATCGTGCACCCCGTGGCGTCGATCACGCGCCGCCAGCGCACCTTCGGCTACACGGAGGAAGAGGTCACCAAGATCCTCGCCCCCATGGGACGCACGGGCGCGGAGCCGCTGGGCGCGATGGGTTCGGACACCCCGATCGCCGTGCTGAGCGACCGCCCCCGCCTGCTGTTCGATTACTTCACGCAGCAGTTCGCGCAGGTCACCAACCCGCCGCTGGATTCCATCCGCGAGTCCGTGGTGACGAGCCTGCGCATCGGCATCGGTCCGGAGAAGAACCTGCTCTCCTGGGGTCCCGAGCACGCCCAGAGCGTCACGCTCGACTTCCCGGTGATCGACAACGACGAACTGGCCAAGATCCAGCACATCGCGAAGGCGCTGCCGGGTCGCTCATCGGCGACCATCCGCGGTCTGTACCACTTCGACGCCGGTCCCGGCACGCTCGCGAAGCGCATCGAGGAGATCTACGACGAGGTCGACGCCGCCATCGCGTCGGGTGCCGAGTTCCTCATCCTGTCGGACCGCGACAGCGACAAGGACCTGGTGCCGATCCCGTCGCTGCTGCTCACCAGCGCCGTTCACCACCACCTGATCCGTCGCGAGACGCGGATGCGGGTGGGACTGATCGTGGAAGCCGGTGACGTTCGTGAGGTACACCACGTCGCGACCCTGATCGGCTACGGCGCCTCTGCCGTGAACCCGTACCTGGCGATGGAGACCGTGGAGCACCTGGTGCGCACCGGCTTCATCGAGGGCGTGACCGAGCACGAGGCCGTCCACAACCTGATCCACGCGCTCGGCAAGGGCGTGCTGAAGATCATGTCGAAGATGGGCATCTCCACCGTCCGCTCCTACGCGGGCGCCCAGGTGTTCGAGGCCATCGGTCTGTCGCAGCAGTTGATCGACGCGTACTTCGTCGGCACCGAATCGAAGCTCGGCGGCGTCGACATCGCCGTGCTGGAGGCCGAGAACCAGCAGCGTCACGACTTCGCGTACCCCAAGGACGAAGCCGCGCGCGTGCACGAGCGGCTGTGGACCGGTGGCGAGTACCAGTGGCGCCGCAGCGGCCCGCCGCACCTGTTCAACCCGGACACGGTGTTCCGGCTGCAGCACTCCACGCGCACGCGTCGCTACGACATCTTCCGCGAGTACACGAAGGCCGTTGACGACCAGGCGGCGGAACTGAAGACGCTGCGCGGCATGTTCGGACTGCGCTTCGGCATGCGTCCGCCGGTGCCGCTGTCCGAGGTGGAGCCGGTGTCGTCGATCGTCAAGCGGTTCTCCACCGGAGCGATGAGCTATGGCTCGATCTCCCGCGAGGCCCACGAGACGCTCGCGATCGCGATGAACAGCATCGGCGGCAAGTCCAACACCGGTGAGGGTGGAGAGGACGTCGAGCGACTGCTCGACCCGAAGCGTCGGAGCGCCATCAAGCAGGTCGCCAGCGGCCGCTTCGGCGTGACGAGCCTCTACCTGACCGAGGCCGACGACATCCAGATCAAGCTGGCGCAGGGCGCGAAGCCCGGCGAGGGCGGTCAGCTGCCGCCGGAGAAGGTGTACCCGTGGGTCGCACGCACGCGTGGCGGCACACCGGGCGTCGGCCTCATCTCTCCGCCGCCGCACCACGACATCTACTCGATCGAGGACCTCAAGCAGCTGATCTTCGACCTGAAGCGGGCGAACCCGTCGGCGCGGATCCACACGAAGCTGGTGTCGCAGTCCGGCATCGGTGCTGTGGCGGCCGGCGTCGCGAAGGCGCTGTCCGACGTCGTGCTCGTTTCCGGACACGACGGCGGCACGGGTGCCAGCCCGGTGAACTCGCTCAAGCACGCGGGAACTCCGTGGGAGCTGGGCCTCGCCGAGACGCAGCAGACTCTGATGATCAACGACATGCGCGACCGCGTGGTCGTTCAGGTCGACGGTCAGCTGAAGACCGGACGCGACGTCATCATCGGCATGCTGCTCGGGGCCGAGGAGTTCGGCTTCGCCACGGCTCCGCTGGTGGTCAGCGGCTGCATCATGATGCGCGTGTGCCACCTGGACACCTGCCCGGTGGGTGTCGCCACCCAGAACCCGGTGCTGCGCGAGCGCTTCACGGGTAAGGCCGAGTACGTCGTCAACTTCATGGAGTTCATCGCCGAGGAGGTGCGCGAGTACCTCGCCAAGCTCGGCTTCCGCTCCATCGACGAGGCGGTCGGCCACGCCGAGCTGCTCGACGTGGAGAACGCCGTTCGCCACTGGAAGACGCAGGGGCTTGACCTCACGCCGATTCTCGCCGGCCCGGACCTGCCCGCAGACGCGCCGCGCAAGCACGGTCGGGAGCAGAACCACGAGCTGGAGAAGCACTTCGACGTCGAGCTCATC
The DNA here is from genome assembly GCF_050990725.1 of Microbacterium gorillae. GTDB lineage: Bacteria > Actinomycetota > Actinomycetes > Actinomycetales > Microbacteriaceae > Microbacterium > Microbacterium gorillae_A. Next base: position 2,248,650 of record NZ_CP158844.1, on the reverse strand, counting down.
AACCGCTCCCGCGCGGTGATCGCTGATGGCGGCACGGTCACGATCGATCTGCCGATTCGGAACACGGAGCGCGCGGTCGGCACGATGCTCGGGCATCAGGTGACGAAGGCACGCGGGCAGTTCGGTCTGCCCGCCGACTCGATCACGGTGAACCTGCAGGGCTCCGCCGGTCAGTCGCTGGGGGCGTTCCTGCCTTCCGGCATCACCCTGAACCTGTCCGGCGACGCCAACGACTACGTGGGCAAGGGCCTCTCCGGCGGGATCGTCACGGTGCAGCCGCCGGCGGCGGTGCGCTTCGACGCCTCCCGCAACGTCATCGCGGGCAACGTCATCGGCTACGGTGCGACGTCGGGTGAGCTGTATCTGCGTGGCGTCGTGGGGGAGCGGTTCCTCGTGCGCAACTCCGGTGCGACGGCCGTCGTCGAGGGTGTGGGTGACCACGCGCTCGAGTACATGACCGGCGGTCTGGCCGTGATCCTCGGTTCCACCGGACGCAACTTCGGTGCCGGTATGAGCGGTGGAACGGCGTACGTGTATCGCCTGCGCCGCGAACTGGTGAACCAGGACGCCCTGCGCAGCGGTGAGCTGCGCGTCGAGTCGCTGGGGGCCGCGGACGAGGAGATCCTTCGCGACCTGCTCACGCAGCACGTCGAGCGCACCGGGTCCACCCGTGCCGCCTCGCTGCTGGCCAACTTCCACGACGAGGCGCCGCAGTTCGCCCGCGTGGTGCCGCGCGACTACGCGGCCGTTCTCAAGACCCGCCAGGACGCGGAGGCCGCGGGGCTCGACCCCGACGGCGACGTCGTCTGGCACCAGATTCTGGAGGTGACCCGTGGCTGACCCCCAGGGATTCCTGAAGACCACGCAGCGCGAGCTGCCCAGCCGCCGCCCCGTCCCGGTGCGGATCATGGACTGGCGGGAGGTGTACGAGCCCGGTGACACGGCGGTCGTGCGTCGTCAGGCCGGTCGATGCATGGACTGTGGTGTGCCGTTCTGCCACCAGGGCTGCCCGCTGGGCAACCTGATCCCGGAGTGGAACGACCTGACGTGGCGCGGCGAGGGTCGCGCGGCGATCGATCGCCTGCACGCCACGAACAACTTCCCGGAGTTCACCGGCCGCCTGTGCCCGGCACCGTGCGAGAGCGCCTGCGTGCTGGGCATCAACCAGCCCGCCGTCACGATCAAGTCGATCGAGCAGACGATCATCGACGAGGCCTTCGGCAACGGCTGGGTGCAGCCGCAGCCGCCGGGACGCATCACCGGCAAGACGGTCGCGGTCGTGGGCTCCGGCCCCGCCGGTCTCGCCGCTGCCCAGCAGCTGACGCGCGCCGGTCATACCGTGGCGGTGTTCGAGCGTGACGACCGCATCGGCGGCCTGCTGCGCTACGGCATCCCGGACTTCAAGATGGAGAAACACCACCTCGAGACGCGCCTGCGTCAGATGCAGGACGAGGGCACGCGTTTCCGCGCCGGCGTCGAGATCGGTCGGGACATCACCTGGTCGGATCTGCAGGATCGTTATGACGCGATCGTGGTTGCGACCGGTTCCACGGTGCCGCGCGACCTGCCGATCCCCGGCCGCGACCTTGCGGGCGTTCACTTCGCGATGGACTACCTCGTGCAGTCGAACAAGGTGGTTGCGGGCGACACCGTGGCCAACCAGATCAGCGCCGAGGGCAAGCATGTCGTGGTCATCGGCGGTGGCGACACCGGTGCGGACTGCATCGGTACCGCCCACCGCCAGGGCGCGCTGAGCGTCACGAACCTCGCGATCGGCCGCCAGCCCGGAACCGAGCGCCCGGAGCACCAGCCGTGGCCGATGGACCCGACCGTGTTCGAGATCTCCTCCGCGCACGAGGAGGGCGGTGAGCGGGTCTTCCTGGCCTCCACCGTCGAGTTCCTGTCGAACGAGGCGGGAGAGGTGCGCGCTCTGCGTGTCGCCGAGACCGAGTTCGTGGACGGCCGTCGCGTGCCCAAGAATGGAACCGAGCGGGAGATCCCCGCCGACCTCGTGCTGATCGCGATGGGCTTCACCGGGCCCGAGCGTTCCGGCATCGACGCGCAGCTGAACGCGGTCTTCACGGAGCGAGGCGCACTCGCCCGCGAGGACGACTACAGCACCACGACACCCGGGGTGTTCGTGGCCGGCGATGCCGGTCGGGGTCAGTCCCTGATCGTCTGGGCCATCGCGGAGGGACGCGCCGCGGCAGCAGCCGTGGATGCGTACCTGATGGGAACGTCGACGCTCGCCGCGCCCGTCCGGGCGAGCGAAGTCGCCATCGGTCTGCCCACCGCGTAGGCTGGCACCGGCCCTCGGCCCGAAAACCCCCACCCAGACAACCGGAGCACATACGGATGAGACGCGCGAAAATCGTCGCAACCCTGGGACCTGCAACATCCACCTATGAGAGTGTCCGCGCCATTATCGACGCGGGCGTTGACGTCGCCCGGCTGAACCTCAGCCACGGCGACTACTCGGTGCACGACGCGAACTACGCGAACGTGCGTCGGGCCGCTGACGACGCTGGTCGCGCCGTCGCCGTCCTGGTGGACCTGCAGGGTCCGAAAATCCGCCTCGCGAAGTTCGCGGACGGACCCCACTACCTCGAAGTCGGGGACATCTTCAAGATCACGACCGAAGACGTCCCCGGTACCAAGGAGATCGTCGGCACCACGTTCAAGGGCCTGCCCCAGGACGTGAAGCCGGGCGATCACCTGCTGATCGACGACGGCAAGGTCCGTGTGGAGGTCGTGGAGTCCGACGGGACTACCGTGACCACCCGCGTGATCGTGGCCGGCAACGTGTCCAACAACAAGGGCATCAACCTTCCCGGCGTGGCCGTGAACGTCCCCGCGCTGAGCGAGAAGGACGAGGAGGACCTGCGCTGGGCTCTCAAGACGGGCGCGGACCTCATCGCCCTGTCCTTCGTGCGCAACGCCGCCGACATCGAGCGCGTGCACGAGATCATGCGAGAGGAGGGCAAGTTCCTGCCCACTATCGCGAAGATCGAGAAGCCGCAGGCCGTTGATGCGCTCGAAGAGATCGTCGACGCCTTCGACGGCATCATGGTGGCCCGTGGCGACCTCGGTGTCGAGCTTCCCCTGGAGGCCGTGCCGATCGTGCAGAAGCGCGCCGTGGAGCTGGCGCGTCGTATGGCGAAGCCGGTCATCGTGGCCACGCAGATGCTCGAGTCGATGATCTCCAGCCCGGTGCCGACGCGCGCCGAGACCTCCGATGTCGCCAATGCCGTTCTCGACGGTGCCGACGCTGTCATGCTCTCGGGCGAGACCAGCGTGGGCGACTACCCGGTGATCGTGGTCCAGACGATGGCCCGCATCATCGAGTCGACTGAGGACCACGGCCTGGAGCGCATCGCGCCGATCGGCACGAAGCCCCGCACCCAGGGCGGCGCCATCACGCTGGCGGCCGCCGAGGTCGCGGACTTCGTCGAGGCGAAGTTCCTCTGCGTGTTCACGCAGTCGGGTGACTCGGCTCGTCGCATGTCGCGCCTGCGTTCGAAGATCCCGATGCTGGCGTACACGCCGGACCCCGCGATCCGTCGCCGTCTGTCGCTGACCTGGGGCATCCGCACCACGCTGGTCGACTTCGTGTCGCACACGGACGCGATGTTCGCCCAGGTGGACGAGCACCTGCTGTCGTCCGGTCTCGCTGAGCCCGGCGACAAGGTCGTGGTCATCTCCGGTTCCCCTCCCGGAATCGTGGGCTCCACCAACGATCTGCGCGTGCACAAGGTCGGTGACGCCGTTCACGGCGCCGCCCCCGCCTACGAGGCATAAGCAGCCCCGCACGACTCCCTCGTGCAACACAATGGCCGGTCCTTCGGGGCCGGCCATTGTGTTGGGGTGAGTTCGGCGGGGTTAGAGGAACAGCAGCACGGCGAAGAGGGCGAAGAGGGCGGCGTGGACGGCGCCATGCGTGGCGGTCACGCGCTTGCCGAGGAACGTGACGGCGGTGGTGACGATGGTGGCTGCCACGAGCACCAGCATGATCGGCGACTCGGCGAGAACGACCGACTGTCCGGTCACCAAGCCGATGACCAGCACCGAGGGGATCGTCAGGCCGACCGTGGACACGAACGCACCGAGACAGAGATTCACGACACGCTGGATCTCGCCGGTGCGGGCGGCCCGCACCGCGGTGATGGTCTCCGGCGTGAAGACGATCAGCGCGATCACGACGCCCGCGAGTGCGGTCGGCGCGCCGATCGCGTCGAACGCGACATCGAGCAGCGTCGCGAGGTGGTGAGACAGCAGCACGATCGGCACCATCGTCGCCACAAGGAGCGCCGTACGCACAGCGAGCTCGCGCCCGTGGTCCCGGACCGTGTCAGCCAGCGGTGCCCGCTGCGTCTGCGCAACCTCGCCGACCTCGCGGTAATCGTCCGCCTGCACACCCGTCTGACGCCACAGGAAGAAGCCGTACAGCACGATCGTGATCACGCTCACCGCGACGGCTGCGGCAGCAGGGTATGCGCCGCCGGGCAGCGCGGCCGGGATGATCATCGCGGTCGCCGACAGCACGGCGATCATCGCGACGTACACACTCGACCCGGAGCGGTTCGGGCGCATCGCCCCGTGCCGCAGCCCACCCACGAGGAGGCAGACGCCGACCACGAGGTTCAGGATGATCATCATCACCGCGGTGACGGAGTCTCGGGCGATGGTCGCGTGCTCACCGGGGCCGAGCATGACGGCGGAGATCAGAATCACCTCGATCAGCACGATGCTGAGCGTGAGCACCAGTGTTCCGTAGGGGTCGCCGAGACGATGTGCCAGCGCTTCGGCCTCGTGCACGACGCCGAACGCGGCGACGAGGATCACGGCGACGATGGCTCCGAGCACGAGCCATACGGCGGGCAGCGGCAGTTCGTGGGGAAGGAGGGCGGTGGCGACCACCGCGGCCCAGGGGAGTACGAGCCGGAAGAGGGCTGCGGGGGAGAGAATCCGACGGATCTGCGAGACGGTCACGAGCGTTCCGTGCTTCCGCGAGGTCGTCCTCGCACATCGTGCTCGACCGGGTCGTCCCGATCGCGATCTGACGCTGCAACTCTATCGCCGCATCATTGACAACGCCTGTGCAGAGCGAGGCCGTGCCCCCTGGGCCATCGTCGTGATCGCGCTCACCGGGCTGGTCACCCTCCTGGTGCTGTGGTGGCGCGCGACCATTGAAGGGCGACACCGTGGATCCGAGATCGGACGCGGATCGTCCCGACCAGCGCAGCCGGCCAGGAGCCGAGTACCGCCCGATCGCCGATCCGAAGGCGTCCGGCGGGGCGGTCTCGGCATCCGACTCAGCGGTCCACCAGATGATCCTGCTGACGGAAGAATGCCAGCTCGTGCTCGGCGGCTCGGATGAACGCCCGTTCCGCGGCCGCCCGTTCGTCCGGTCCCGCTGCCGCACACGCCATCCGCGCGTACTCCACCGCTCGACGCGTGGCGTTCGCGAAGGCCGGGTCCGCGTACGTGGACAACCAGGTCACGTACGGATGATCCGCGCGGTTTCGGGCGGCGAGTCGTTCGCCGGCATCCTGATAGATCCAGTAGCAGGGGAGGATGGCGGCGACCACCACCGCGTAGCTCGGGCCGGCGCTCAGCAGGTGGTCGAGGTAGGCCCGGGTCGTCCCGGACATCTCTCCGACGTCGGGCTCCTCACCGAGGAATCGGGTGTGCAGTTCCAGCTCACCCGTGATCGCCGCACTGGCCGCATCCGCCCAGAACGTCTGCTCCTCGCGTGAGGGAGCCAGCGTGCTGGCACGGGCGAGCACACGCGCGTAGTCGCGCAGGTACAGCGCATCCTGGCGAACGTAGTGCCGGAACGCGGCGGGATCGAGCGTTCCGTCGCCGAGCGCCTGCACGAACGCGCAGCCATCGATCTGCCCGCGGACGTCTTTGATGAGCGACCACCAGCGCGCAGGATCGTCCAACGGGCGTGAGCGCACGAAATGATCGATCGGTCCGTGCCCGCCGCCGACCTGGAGGGCCGCCCCCGCTGTGATCGCCAGACTGAGCCAGTGCTTCGTCTCCCGCAGCGCGGTCTCCACCGACCGACCCTGTGCCAGCATCGTGGCCAGGCCGCTGGAGAGGGAGCAGCCGGTGCCGTGCGTGTTGCGGGTTTCGATGCGTTCGCCATCGATGATGATCACCCGATCGGTCCTCGCGTCAACGAGAGCGTCCGGAGATCGATCGCCGCTGAGGTGGCCACCCGTGACGAGCACCACGACACCGTCGCGCTGCGAGACACGTCGTGCCTGGTCCAGCGCCGCAGGCCAGTCCGCCGCCGCTGGTTCGTCGGCGAGTACGGCGAGCTCCGGCAGATTCGGCGTGACAACGTCCGCCAGGGCGCTGAGGGCGCGTAGCGCCGCCTCGGCGGGCGCCTCCAGCAGTCGATCACCGCTCGTGGCGACCATCACCGGATCCAGGACGACGATCGGCGGGCGGTGGGCGCGCAGCCACTGGGCGACGACGCCGATGCTGGCCTCGGTGCCGAGCATGCCGATCTTCACGGCGTCGATCGTCACGTCAGCGGACAGCGTGTCGAGCTGAGTGCGGACCATCTCCGGCGGCACCGCGTGCACGGCCGTGACGCCTCGCGTGTTCTGCGCAGTGAGGGCAGTGAGGGCCGCCATTGCGTAGCCGCCCAGTGCGCTGATCGACTTGATGTCGGCCTGGATCCCCGCTCCGCCGCTCGGGTCCGATCCGGCGATCGAGAGCACGCGCGGGATCATCGCGTCACCTCGGCAGACGTCCAGGCGGAAACCAGGTCGGCGGCGGCGCGGCCGGGATCCGTTGCCGCGCAGATCGCTGAGGCCACGGCGATCGCCGCCGCACCGGCTCGCCGAAGCGCCGCGACGTCCGCCACGGTGATCCCCCCGATCGCGACGCAGGGCAGCGGCGCGCTCTCTGCGAACTCCGCGAAACCGGAGACACCGAGCGGCCGCGGATGATCCGGCTTCGTGCTGGTGGGATGGATGGCACCGACGCCGAGATAGTCGACGGCACTCGATGGTTCGCCGTCCAGGGCTGCGAGATGTGCGCGCGTGTCCGCCGTGAGCCCCAGCACGCTCTCGTCGCCGAGGAGTGTGCGGGCTATCGCGGGCGGGAGATCGCTCTGTCCCAGATGGGCACCGTCGACGTGAATGCCCGAGGCACGCGCGGCGAGCACGATGTCCACCCGATCATTGATGAGGAGCCGCGCCCGCCCACGAATCACGTCGGACGCTGCTGCGGTGAGGTCCAGGAAGTCGCGCGTCGCCGACTGCTTCGCTCGCAGCTGCACGGTTTCGACGCCTGCATCAACGGCGGCATCGATGACGTCCAGCAGGCTGGTTCCCGCCGGGGGCTCGGTCGTGACGAGGTAGATGCCCGCGATCGTCATGACACCGCTCCCAGCTCGCGGACATCGGTGGCTGTGAGCGTCGAGAGCGCGTCAAGGAAGGCGACGGCGAAGCTGCCTGGGCCGCTCGACGAAGCTGCCGCTGTCTGCGCGGCGATCGTGTAAGCGGTGGTCGCCGCGGTGGCGGCGAGGAGCGCGTCATCGGTCAGCGAGGCGAACGCCGCCATGACGGCGCCCAGGGCGCACCCGCCACCGGTGACGCGGGTGAGGAGCGGGGTCCCTGTTCCGACGCGCACCCGCCGCCGACCGTCCGTGAGGTGGTCCACGGGCCCGCTCACGGCGACGACCGCGCCCGTGCGGAGCGCGAGTTGGCTTGCGGTCTCGCTCGCGGCTTCGACGCCATCCGACGCGTCGACGCCGCGCCCACCGGCACCAACGCCGGCGAGCGCCAGGATCTCACTCGCGTTGCCCCGGATGATCGTGGGCTCGAAAGAGAGCAGGTCCGCCGCGAGGGACGTGCGCACCGGAAGGAAGCCGACGGCGACCGGGTCGAGCACCCACGGCACGCCCGAGGCGCGTGCGACTTCTGCGGCCTCGCGCATCGCCCGGCGCTGTTCTTCGTGGGGCGTTCCGAGATTGACCAGCAACCCGTCGGCGATGGCGGCGAACGCTCCGGACTCCACCGGGATGTCAACCATCGCGGGTGCCGCGCCGAGGGCGAGAAGCACGTTCGCAGTGAAGTTGGTCACGACGCCGTTGGTGATGGCCTGCACCAGCGGCGCGCGCTCCCTGAGACGATCGAGAAGCAGTGCGCAGTCCTCGACGGAAACGGACGTATGGACGAACGACGTCATGGTGACATCCCTCCGCTCGTGTGAACGAGATCAGGTTCGACGGGTGTGATCTCAGCGCCCTGGTGGGCGCACCCCGTGTCGCCGGTCAGCCTAGCGCGCGTTGCAGGCGATGCGCGAAGCGGCGGAGTCGTGCGGTAGTGTCGAGTGGTCTTCAACGCACTTGCCGGTGTGGCGGAATGGCAGACGCGGAGCACTCAAAATGCTTTGTCCGAAAGGGCGTGTGGGTTCGAGTCCCACCACCGGCACCAGATCGGTTCTCCGGCCACGGCTCCCGCGAAGCGTGGCTGTCCGGGTGAATCACGGATGTATGCCATAGAATCGGCTGGTGACCGATCAGGACCAGACCGAAACTCCGGCCGCTCCCACGCCTCGTCGTGTGGTTGTTGCGGAAGACGAATCGCTCATCCGTCTCGACATCGTCGAGATCCTGCGCGACAACGGATTCGATGTCGTCGGTGAGGCCGGCGACGGCGAGACGGCTGTTGCCCTCGCGACCGAGCTGCGCCCCGATCTGGTGATCATGGACGTGAAGATGCCCCAGATGGATGGCATCACGGCTGCCGAGAAGCTGAGCAAGAACCACGTCGCACCCGTTGTGCTGCTGACGGCATTCAGCCAGAAGGAGCTCGTCGAGCGTGCAAGCGAGGCCGGTGCGCTCGCCTACGTCGTGAAGCCGTTCACGCCGAACGACCTGCTGCCCGCGATCGAGATCGCCCTGGCGCGGTATGAGCAGATCATCACGCTCGAGGCCGAGGTCGCTGACATGGTCGAGCGCTTCGAGACCCGCAAGCTCGTGGACCGGGCGAAGGGCCTGCTGAACGAGAAGATGGGCCTCTCCGAGCCCGAGGCGTTCCGCTGGATCCAGAAGGCGTCGATGGATCGCCGCCTCACCATGCAGGACGTGGCCAAGGCCATCATCGACCAGCTCGCGCCGAAGAAGGCCTGAACCCCCGACATCACGAAGGCCGCCCCTCGGGGCGGCCTTCGTCGTTTCACTGCTATCGGACGTCGCGCAGCATGTTGGTGATCCGCAGGGTGGAGTTGCGCCTGCCCCGATCATCGGTGATGGCGATCTCGTGCACCGCGAGCGAGCGACTCACGTGCACTGGCGTACACACCCCCGTCACGAAACCCTCGGTGATGGAGGCCGTGTGTGTGGCGTTGATGTCGATTCCCACGGCGTAACGCCCAGGTCCTGCGAGCAGGGTCGCGTGCATCGAACCGAGCGATTCACCCAGCACCACGTACGCGCCGCCGTGCATCAACCCGAGTGGCTGGGTGTTGCCGAGCACTGGCATCGTGGCCACGACACGCTCGGTGGTGAACTCGACCAGCTCTATGCCCATCTTGTCCGCGAGGGCTCCGAGACCCCGCTCGCGCGCCCATTCCAGGGGGCTCTTCTCGATCTCCGCGGCGCCTTCGCTCATGCTCTCCTCGCTCCATGTCGGTGCCCCTCATTAGGCTGGAGGGGTGACGGACTCCGCAAAGCCTACCCTCCTGGTCGTTGACGGCCATTCGCTCGCTTTCCGCGCGTTCTTCGCGCTGCCGGTCGAGAACTTCACCACGAAAGACGGGCAGCACACCAACGCCGTCTATGGCTTCCTCTCGATGCTCGTGAACCTCATCAAGGCGGAGCAGCCGAGCCACATGGCGGTCGCGTTCGACCTCTCGCGGCAATCGTTCCGCACGCGCGAGTACGCGGAGTACAAGGGCACCCGGGCGGAGACGCCGAAGGAGTTCTCGGGTCAGATCCCGCTCATCCAGGAGGCCTTGGCCGCCATGGGTATCACGGTGATCACCAAGGAGGACTTCGAGGCCGACGACATCCTCGCCACCCTCTCGGTGCAGGGCCGGGAGCAGGGTTACGAGGTTCTCGTGGTCTCGGGAGACCGCGACTCGATCCAGCTCGTGAACGAGGACGTCACCCTCCTGTACCCGTCGGTTCAAGGCGTCTCCCAGCTCAAGCGCTATGACCCCGCCACCGTGGTGGAGCGCTATGGCGTGCCGCCGGAGCAGTATCCCGACATCGCCGCTCTGGTCGGGGAGACCAGCGACAACCTGCCGGGTGTGCCGAAGGTGGGAGAGAAAACAGCGGTCAAGTGGCTGACGCAGTTCGGCTCCTTGGACGCGCTGCTGGAGCGTGCGGACGAGATCAAGGGTGTCGTGGGCGGCAATCTGCGCGAGCACCTGGACGACGTCCGGCGCAACCGCAAGCTCAACCGTCTCGTCACGGATGTCGAGCTTCCCGTCGGGCCGGGTGACCTGGTTGTCCGTCCGCTTGATGGGCCGGCCGTGCGCGATGTGTTCGGCCGTCTGGAGTTCCGAACGCTGCTGCCGCGCGTGTTCGAGGCGGCGGGGGGAGACGCCGGCGAGGCGGAGACGCACACGGCGGTGGACGTTCCGCCCGCGCGCGAGGTCGGTGTGGCAGAGGCCGTCGCATGGGTTCGCGCTCGTGAGGACGCGCCACTGGCGCTCACGATCACGGTCAACGGTCTGACGCCCTCGCGGGTGGGCGTGGCCGACGCGAGCGAATCCGTCGAGTTCGACTGGAGCGATGACGCCGATCTCGCCGCCTGGCTCGCCTCGCCGGCGGAGAAGGTGCTGCACGACGCGAAGCCGCAGCTGAAGGCCGTGCGAGCGCTGGGCGGAGACCTGGCCGGGATCGTCTTCGACACGAACCTCGCCGGATGGCTGGTGCGTCCGAGCTATCCCGACAAGTCCCTGGCGGATCTGGTGGAGCGGTATCTGGGCGAGAAGCTCCCCGAGGCCGACCCGCGCCAACTTGTTCCCGAGACGGAGGGTGCCACACCGGGACAGCTGTCGTGGTTCACTCTGCGCACCGCCGAGGCGATCCGCGAGCAGATGCCGGAGGGTGTCGTCTCGGTGCTGCAGGACATCGAACTGCCCACCCTCGCCGCGCTGGCGGACATGGAGCTCTCCGGCGTGCAGGTCTCCCACGAGAAGCTCTCCACCTTCTCGTCAGAACTCGGCGCTCGAGCAGAGGTGATCGCGCAGGACGCCTATGGTGCTATCGGACGTGAGGTGAACCTCGGCTCACCGAAGCAGCTGCAGGAGGTGCTCTTCGAACAGCTCGAGCTGCCGAAGACGCGCAAGACCAAGACGGGCTACTCGACCGATGCAGCCTCCCTCGCCGACATCCAGGAGAAGGCGCCGCATCCGTTCCTCGAGTTGCTCTCGCAGCACCGCGAGGCGACGAAGCTCCGTCAGATCATCGAGTCGCTGGACGTGGCCATCCGGCCCGATCACCGTGTGCACACCACCTACGTGCAGACCGGGAGCCAGACGGGCCGGCTCTCCAGCACCGACCCCAACCTGCAGAACATCCCGGTGCGCACCGAGGAGAGCCGTCGCATCCGTGCTGCCTTCGAGGTGGGTGCCGACTACGAGACGCTGCTGACGGCCGACTACTCGCAGATCGAGATGCGCATCATGGCGCACCTGTCGGGCGACCCCGGGCTGATCGAGGCCTTCAACACCGGCGAGGACCTGCACCGGTACGTCGGGGCGCACGTCTTCGGGGTTGAGCCGGCCGATGTCACCAGCGCCATGCGCTCGAAGGTGAAGGCGATGTCGTACGGCCTGGTCTACGGTCTGTCCGCGTTCGGTCTGTCCAAGCAGCTGCGCATCGAGCAAGCGGAGGCCAAGCAGCTCATGCTGGACTACTTCGCGCGCTTCGGAGCCGTGCGCGACTATCTGCGCGAGTCCGTGGGCAAGGCGAAGGTGGACGGGTACACGGAGACCATCTTCGGTCGTCGCCGGCCGTTCCCCGACCTGACGAGCCCCAATCGCGTGCTGCGGGAGAACGCAGAACGTGCGGCGCTGAACGCCCCGATTCAGGGCAGCGCGGCCGACATCATGAAGATCGCGCTGTTCCACATCCATCAGGATCTGCGCGCAGCCGACATGAAGTCGCGAGTGCTCCTGCAGATCCACGACGAACTCGTGGTGGAGGTTGCCGCAGGCGAGTGGGATGCCACGGAGGCGATCGTCCGGGCACGGATGGGCGATGCGGCGGAGCTCTCGGTGCCCCTCGACGTGCAGGTGGGCCGCGGATCCAACTGGGACGAGGCGGCTCACTGAGTCGGCGCGTACGGGGCTCTGTGCAGAGCGGAGGCGGGATCGGGTGGTCACGTCCTAAACTGAAGGGATGACTGACCCCCGAAACCCCACGCCCATCGACGGCGTCGCCGAGGCCTGGGTAGACACAGTCGCCGATCTGTACCCCTCGATCGCGACCTACATCGGCCGGACGGAGCACAACGCGCGTCTGGACGACCTCAGCCTGGCCGGACACGAGCGCGCCGCGGAGGCGACGCGCGCCGCACGCGATGCCCTCGCCGCCCTGGAGCCCGTCGACGCGATCGACCGCGTCACCCAGACCGACCTGCTCAGCTCCCTCGACCTGGACCTGGAGATCCGCGACGCCGGCTGGCACCTGCGCGACGTGAACGTCATCGCGTCGCCGGTGCAGAGCGTTCGCGAGGTGTTCGACCTGATGTCCACCGACAGTGTCGAGGACTGGTCGGTGATCTCCACCCGCCTCGCCGCTGTGGCCGGTGCGCTCAACGGGTATGAGGAGACGCTTCGTGAGGGACTGCGCCAGGGCATCGTCCCTGCGCGTCGCCAGGTGATCGAGGCGATCGGCCAGATCGATCGCATTCAGGCGGACTCCGGCTTCTTCGCGGAGTTCGCCGGTAACGCGCAGCCCGCCGAGGGACAGCTTCCCGCATCCCTCGCGCGTGAGATCGCAGACAACGCCAACGCCGCGCGCGTCGCATACCAGGAACTCGGACAGTTCTTCTCCCGTGACCTGCTGGCCGGCGCGAGCGAGCACGACGCGGTGGGTCGCGATCTGTATGCTCTGATGTCCCGCTCGTTCCTCGGCGCGACCATCGATCTCGACGAGACCTACGAGTGGGGGCGCGAGGAGCTCGCCCGCATGGTGGCCGAGCAGACCGCCATCGCGAACGAGATCCTGCCTGGCGCATCGGTGGAGGAGGCGGTGGCCTTCCTCGAGCAGGACGAGTCGCTGAAACTGCACGGCACCGAAGCGCTCCAGGAGTGGATGCAGCGCACCAGCGACCAGGCGGTCGCCGAACTCGGCCGCACGCACTTCGACATCCCGGAGGAGATCCGCAAGCTCGAGTGCATGATCGCGCCGACGCAGGAGGGCGGGATCTACTACACGGGTCCCACTGATGACTTCTCGCGACCCGGACGCATGTGGTGGTCGGTCCCCGAGGGTGTCACCACCTTCGACACGTGGCGTGAACTCACCACCGTCTACCACGAGGGCGTTCCCGGTCACCACCTGCAGATCGCGCAGGCCACGTACAACCGGGCCGAACTCAACTCGTGGCGCCGTCTCCTGGCCGGCACCTCGGGCCACGCCGAGGGATGGGCGCTGTACGCGGAGCGTCTGATGGAGCAGCTCGGCTACCTCAACGCACCGGCGGATCGCCTCGGCATGCTCGACGGTCAGCGGATGCGCGCCGCGCGCGTCGTGCTGGACATCGGCGTGCACCTGGGCAAGCCGCGCCTGGATGGCACCGGTACCTGGGACGCCGACTACGCGCTGGACTTCATGCGCGCCAACGTCAATATGCCGGACGAGTTCGTGAAGTTCGAGGTGAACCGCTACCTCGGCTGGCCGGGGCAGGCTCCGTCCTACAAGGTCGGCCAGCGCATCTGGGAGCAGGTGCGGGACGAGGCTGCGGCGCGTGCCGGCGAAGCGTTCTCCATCAAGGAGTTCCACCGGACTGCCCTCAACATGGGCGGCGTCGGCCTCGACACCCTGCGGACCGCGATTCTCGGTTCCTGATATCGAAACGACGAAACGGGTGGGGTCTGCGGATCCCGCCCGTTTCGTCGTTTCGGGAATGTCGTGAGCGCCTCGACGTTGCATTCACATGGATGAAAGGAGCCCCCGTGGCTGACATCGAACTCGGTCTGGACACCTTCGGCGACATCAGCCGGGATCTGGACGGCAACCTCCTCTCGGATGCGGAGACGCTGCGCAATGTGGTGGCCCAGGCGGACCTGGCCGAGAAGGTCGGTGTCGACTTCTTCGGCGTGGGGGAGCACCACCGGAAGGAGTTCGCCGTCTCGGCGCCGGAGATCGTGCTGGCCACGATCGCGGGACGCACCGAGCGCATCAAGCTCGGAACTGCGGTGACGGTGCTGAGCTCCGATGACCCCGTGCGCGTGTATGAGCGCTTCGCCACGTTGGATGCGCTGTCGAACGGCCGCAGCGAGGTGATTCTCGGCCGCGGCAGCTTCATCGAGTCGTTTCCGCTGTTCGGCTTCGACCTCGCCGACTACGAGACGCTGTTCGAGGAGAAGCTGGAGCTGTTCTCGCGGCTGCGCGAGGAGAAGCCGGTCTCGTGGAACGGACGCACCCGTGCCGAGCTGGTGAACGCGGACGTGTTCCCGAAGACGACGAACGGCGTTCGTGCCTGGGTGGGTGTGGGTGGATCGCCCGAGTCCGTCGTGCGGACCGCGCGGTACGGTTATGGTCTGATGCTCGCCATCATCGGCGGCGCCCCCGAACGCTTCCGTCCGCTGGTTGACCTGTTCCATCACGCTGTGGCGGAGTTCGGCCATGCACCTCTGCCTGTCGGCGTCCACTCTCCGGGTCATGTCGCCGCGACCGACGCGGAGGCCCAGGAGCAGACCTACGAGGGCCTCGAGGCGATGAACAACACCATCGGCGCGGAGCGCGGCTGGCCGCCCTATTCGCGGGCTCGGTTCCTGCAGGAGGTGGGACCCGACGGGTCGCAGTACATCGGCTCGCCCGACACCGTGGCGCGCAAGATCGCGCACACGATCTCGGTGCTGGGAGCGCAGCGCTTCGACATGAAGTTCGCCTCCGGAACCACGCCGCACGAGCACCTGATGACCAGCATCGAGCTCTACGGCACCGAGGTCATTCCGCGCGTGCGGGCGTTGCTGGCCGATTGAGTCGCGCAGCGTCATATGGGCGCCCGGCGGTTCATTCGCTCCGCGGGCGCCCGATACGATGAGCGAATGACCTCAGCCCCCCGCGAGGACGACGTTGCGACGCGTCTCGATCGGCTCCCGTTCACCCCTAAACTCGGTCGAGTCCTCACGGGATCCGGTCTCGGATGGGCGCTCGACGCCATGGATGTGGGACTGATCTCCTTCATCATCGCCGCGCTCGGCGTGCAGTGGCAGCTCGGCAAGGAAGAGCTGGGCCTGATCAGCTCGGTGGGCTTCGTCGGCATGGCAGTGGGTGCCAGCCTCGGCGGCCTGCTGGCCGATAAGTTCGGTCGCCGACAGGTGTTCGCGATCACGCTCCTCGTGTACGGCCTCGCGACCGGCGCCAGTGCGCTCGTCGGCGGACTTGCACTCCTGCTCGTGTTGCGATTCATTGTGGGTCTCGGACTCGGTTCGGAGCTCCCGGTGGCGTCGACCTACGTCAGCGAGTTCGCGCCCGCCCGTATCCGCGGCCGCGTCGTTGTCTTCCTGGAGGCGTTCTGGGCCGTGGGTTGGCTCGCCGCGGCCGTCATCGGCGTGTTCGTCGTGCCCAGCTCGCCAGACGGCTGGCGCTGGGCGTTCGCTCTCGGTGCGATCCCGGCGATCTACGCACTGATCGTGCGCTGGGGCCTGCCCGAGTCCGCGCGCTGGCTGGAATCGCGCGGCCGTCACGCTGAGGCTGATCTGATCGTTCGTCAGTTCGAGGTCTCCGCGAAGGGGCGGACGGTTCCCGTGGCGACGCCGCCCGCCGACGTGAAGCCGCGAGAGAACATTCGCGGACGACTCCGCGCGCTGTTCGCACCCGAGTTCCGCGGACGCACGCTCTCGCTGTGGCTCGTCTGGTTCTGCGTCAACTTCTCCTACTACGGCGCGTTCATCTGGATTCCGTCGCTGCTAGTGGCGCAGGGATACACGCTCGTCAAGTCGTTCGAGTTCACGCTCATCATCACCCTCGCGCAGCTGCCCGGATATGCGGTCGCCGCCTGGCTCATCGAGGTGTGGGGGCGGCGCATCACGCTGTCGGTGTTCCTGGTCGGCTCGGCCGTCTCGGCAGTGCTCTACGGCACGGCCGGCGACCCGACGGGCATCATCATCGCCGGCATGCTGCTCTCCTTCTTCAACCTGGGTGCCTGGGGTGCGCTGTACGCGGTCTCGCCGGAGACCTACCCCACGTCACTCCGCGCGACCGGATCCGGCTGGGCGGCAGGCGTCGGCCGGATCGCTTCAATCGTGGCGCCGCTGGTGGTGCCGTGGGTGCTGGGATGGGGGAGCGTGCCCATTCTCTTCGTCGTGTTCGCGGTGTTCTTCGCGATCGCGGCCATCGCGACGTGGGGACTCAGCGACCTCCGCGGTCGCGCGCTCGACAATCGCTGACGGTCGTAGGCTGGGTGGGTGACTCAGATCCGGTTCGCGGCCATCGGCGATTCCTTCACGGAAGGAGTCGGCGATGAGGATGCGAACGGCGTTCCACGCGGCTGGGCCGATCTGGTCGCGCGGGGCTGGGCCCGCTCGCGTGGCGCCGACATCGAGTACGCGAACCTGGCCATCCGCGGCAAGCTGGCGTGGCCGGTCGTGGAGGAGCAGCTCGAGCCCGCGCTCGCACTGAAGCCGACCCACCTGTCCTTCAATGGCGGCGGCAACGACATGCTCCGCCCGTCCACCGATGTCGAGCACATCGCGGATGCGTTCTCCCGAGTGCTGCGTCGGTGCGACGAGGAGGGTGTCCAGCTCATCATCCTCTCCGGTGCGAACCCCTCCGCCGGGCTCCCGCTGTCGTCGCTGATCCAACGCCGTGGTGATCTGCTGTCCGACGCTGTGATCTCGCGCCTCGCACACCGGCCCGATGTCATCCGGGCGCTGAACTGGCCGGATCGCGAGCTCTCCCAGCCGGGGTACTGGTCCGAGGATCGGCTCCACATGAACGCTCGGGGTCACCACCGCGTTGCCGCGCGGGTACTCCGTGCGCTCGGCGAGCAGGTTCCGGACGGGTGGTGGTCGCTTCCCGTCGTCGACACCGCGCCGGCGCTCCGCAACGCCTCCTACTATCGAGAGCACGTGCTGCCGTGGGTGAAGCGGCGCCTGACCCGGACAAGCTCAGGGGACGGTCGAGCGCCGAAGTTCGGTGACTGGATCACCGTGAGTCCCGCGGTCTGATCGGGCGGGGTCTGCAACAACAAAGCGCCGGTCGGGCGAGAGGTTCGGCGTCCTCTCGCGCAACCGGCGCTTCGTGTCGGTGTCTCAGCTGCCCTGGGGGCGGAACACGGCGACGAAGATGTTGAGCACCGTGAGCACCACGAGCACGGGGAGCACCCATCCGGCGAGCTTCGGCTTCTTTCGGTTCATCAGCGCGATCACGACGATGACAAGCAGGATCACGACCTTGATCGCGAGCCAGATGTGGAACGCCGCCCCCGGATGCCACTTCATCTCCGCGATGCCGACCATGATCAATCCCGTGGCGAGCATCGTCCAGGCACCGTGCATGATGGCCGGAAGGATCGTGGTCTCACCGGTCTTCATCTTCTTCATCTGCACGAGCATGCCGCCGAGGAGGCTGGCGACGCCGATGATGTGCAGCGCCAGCAGAATGTTCATGAGGATGTCCATGTCCGCAGTTTATCCGACACTGTGTCGGGAAAACAGTCGGTTCAGGACTCGGTGGTGATTCCGATGCCGTCGAGCACCATCCGCGTCGCCATGTCGGTCACCTCTTCCGCCGGCCGTCCCGCCGTGGCCAGCTTCATCGCGCTTCCCAGCAGGCCGTGGATGAGCGGCGCCGCGGTGCGGGCGTGGGGGCCGACGAGAGTGCGCAGGATTGCGCCGAGCGGGTCATCCAGTGCTGTGTGGAGGGCGACGATATCCGCCTGGGACTTGGGGGAGAGTGCAACCCCTCGCAGGACCGTGGCGAGGTCGTGCTTGCCGTCGGCGGCGAGACGGATGGTCGCCGCGATGTACGCGCGCAGCTGCTCGCGGCCGGGTTCGGCGACAGCGACAGATTCGGCGAGCTCCTTGGTCCAGAGCTCGAACGCCTCACGCGCGAGGGCGACGAGAAGGTCGTCTTTCGACGGGAAGTACTCATAGAACGTCGACCGCGCGAGGCCGGCACGCGACGTGACGGCGCTCGGGGTCACTGCGTCGATGCCGTCGCTCAGCAGCAGCTCTTCAGCCGCAGCGAGCAGCGCCGCGTGCTGCGCGGTGCGGTGCTCTGCGACGGTCGCGGCGGAGATCTTCGGCATAGATCGATTATGCCCGCGCCCGCAATCGCGCGGCTAACGTCCTGCTCCCGCGCATGGCGCGGGAGCACGAAAACGCTCAGTCGCGACGGTGCCGCGGCTTGCGATCGCCGTAACCGCGGTCGTCGCGATTCTCCCGACGGTCTCCGTAGCCACCCTGACGGTCATCGCGACGGTACCCGCCACGGCGGTCGTCCCCATCGTCATTGCGCCGGCGGTTCGGGGCGCCCCGATCCGGCTTGATCTCGATGAGACGACCGGAGATGCGGGTGTCGCGCAGCTTGTCGAGCACGTCGGACGACAGGTTCGCCGGCAGCTGCACGATGGAGAAGTCGGGACGGATGTTGATCGCGCCGAAATCGTCGCGGCGCAGGCCACCCTCGTTGGCGAGGGCACCCACGATCTGACGCGGCTCGACGCGGTGGCGCCGTCCCACCTCGATGCGGTAGGAGGCGAAGTCGCCGGCGTCACGCGAGCGACGCGGCTCGCGTGTGCCGCGGTCGCCGCCCTCGCGCGGGGTGCGCTGCTTGCCGCGCTCCAGCGAGGCCAGCTCGTCCTGGAACGCACGGTCCTCGTCCTCGTCGAGAAGGAGGGGAGTCTCGCCCTGCGCCACGATGGCGAGTGCTGCTGCCACGTCCACCTCGGGCACATCGTGGTTGCGCACGTAATGAGCGATGATGTCCCGGAACCGCTCGACACGGCCGGCGTCTTCCAGTGCGGCGGTGATCGAGTCGTCGAAACGCTCCAGTCGCGTCGAGTTGATCTCCGCGAGGCCCGGCAGCTGCATCTGGGTGGGTGCCTGACGCGTGGCACGCTCGATGTGCGCCAGCAGGTATCGCTCGCGCGGTGTGACGAAGCTGATCGCATCGCCCGAACGACCCGCGCGACCCGTGCGGCCGATGCGGTGCACGTACGACTCGGTGTCGGTGGGGATGTCGTAGTTGACCACGTGGCTGATGCGCTCCACGTCCAGACCGCGAGCAGCGACATCGGTGGCCACGAGGATGTCGAGCTTGCCCGACTTCAGCTGGTTGACAGTCTTCTCACGCTGGATCTGGGTGACATCACCGCTGATCGCGGCGGCGCTGTAGCCGCGGGCGCGCAGCTTCTCGGCGAGACCCTCGGTCTCGCTCTTGGTGCGCACGAAGATGATCATCGCGTCGAAGTTCTCGACCTCGAGGATGCGCGTGAGGGCGTCCACCTTCCGCTGCCACGAGGTGATCAGGTAGCGCTGCGTGATGTTCGTGTTCGTCGTGGTCTTGCCGGCGATCGTGATCTCGCGCGGCTCGTTCAGGTACTTCTGCGACATCCGGCGGATCTGCGGCGGCATCGTCGCGGAGAAGAGAGCGACCTGCTTGGTGTCGGGCGTCTCGGCGAGGATCGTCTCGACGTCCTCGGCGAAGCCCATCTTGAGCATCTCGTCGGCTTCGTCGAGGACGAGGTACCGCAGCTCGGAGAGGTCGAGCGTGCCCTTGGCGAGGTGGTCCATCACGCGACCGGGCGTACCGACCACGACCTGCACGCCGCGACGGAGGGCGGACAGCTGCACACCGTAGCCCTGACCGCCGTAGACGGCCAGCACGTGGACGCCCTTCATGCGCGCGGCGTAGCTCTCGAACGCCTCGGCCACCTGGAGCGCCAGTTCGCGCGTGGGGGCGAGCACGAGGATCTGCGGCGTCTTCTGTGCCGGGTCGAGGTTCTGCAGCGCCGGCAGCGCGAATGCGGCGGTCTTGCCGGTTCCGGTCTGGGCCATGCCGACGACGTCGTGACCCTCCAGCAGCACCGGAATGGTGGCGGCCTGGATCTGTGACGGGCGCTCGTAGCCCAGGTCGCGGATGGCATGCAGCACGGGGCCGTCGATGCCGAGGTCGGCGAAGGTCGGAAGGATCTCGCCCTCGGTGTCGGGCGTGGATTCGGTCGTGGGGGTGTCAGACGTCACCAGCCGACTTTACCGGCTTTTCCAGGGAATTGCGGGGGAACGCCGATGGGCCGCCCTCGCGCGGGTGCGTGACGGCGGCCCATCGCCACGGTTCAGGAACCCAGTACCTCTGCGAGGAGCACGCGACGGCCCTCTTCCGCAGACAGCACGGCGGCCTCCACCATCGCGAGGCTCACGATGTTCGCGTGCACTTCCGTGTCGGGTGTGCGTCCGGTGCGCACCGCGTCCACGAAGTCCTCGAGCGCCCCGGCGATCTCCTCACGGCCGCTGGCAGGAGTGTGAGCGAGCTCAACAGAGCCGGTCAACACCGGGTCGCCGTCGCCGTCCCAGGTGGCGGTGCCGTGCTCGCCGCTGACGAACCAGGAGCCGTTCCAGCTGGTCTCGTCACCCGGCGCGCACCAGCTGCCGTCGTAGGTGAACGTGCTGCCGTCCTCGAACTCGAACACCGCTACGGCGTTGGCTCCGTGAGCGAACCAGCTCCATGGCGGATTCGACTCGACGCAGACCACGGCGATCGGATCGCTACCGGTGAGGTAGCGCACCGCGTCAAAGGCATGGATGGCCATGTCCACCAGCAGCACATGCCGCATCTCCTCACGGAACCCGCCGAAGTGCGGAGCCTTGAAGAACCTCGTGGACACGGAGCCGACCGCACCGAGTGCGCGGATCTGGTCGCGGAATCGGGACAGCGCGCGGTAGTAGCGACGGGATTGGCTGGTCATGAGCAGCAGCCCGGTCTCCTCGGCGACCCGCGCTTGTTCCCGTGCGTCCGCAACGGTGGGAGCGATCGGCTTCTCGCAGAGCACGGGCAGTCCCGCGCGCAGCGCCGTGATGTTGACCACCGAGTGGGCGACGGGAACCGTGACGTCCACCACGGCGTCCGGTGCCGTGCGGGTGATGGCGTCCTCGAGAGAATCGGTGATCACGATACCCGCGGCGTCGTGCTCCATGGCCGCTTGTTCCGCGGCCGCCGTATTGAGATCGACGAGCGCGACCAGCTCCACGTCGGGGTTGTCGGCGATCGTCCTCAGCCAGGCGCGCCCCATCGCACCGGCGCCCACCTGAATGAGGCGGAGAGGTGCTGCCGTCATCGCGCCATCGCTCCGCGGTAGCCCTGTCCGTTCCAGAAGTCCTCGGTCTCGTAGCGCAGCAGCACGGGGATCTCCCGCTCGGGACGAAGCGTCTGCGCCCACTGCACGCCATTCGCGATCACGCGACGCACGTGCTCGTGGAAGTAGACCGGGTAGTCCTGGTCACCGGGGGAGAAGTAGAAGATCTTGCCGTACCCGCGTCGATAGGTCATACCGCTGCGGAACACCTCACCGCCGGAGAAGGTGGACAGGAACACCAGCTCGTCGGGTGCGGGCACGTCGAAGAACTCGCCGTACATCTCCTGCTCCGGAATGATGAACGGATGCGGCACGCCCTGAGCGATGGGGTGCGTCGGATCGACGGTCCAAACGATCTCGCGATCGTGCTTGGAGCGCCACCGCAGCGTGCACGTGGTCCCCATGAGCTTCTGGAAGATCTTCGACCAGTGGCCGGAGTGCAGCACCACGAGGCCCATCCCCTCCAACACGTGTCGGTGCACGCGGTCGACGATCTCGTCCGCCACCTCGGAGTGCGCGGCGTGACCCCACCAGACCAGCACGTCGGTGCCGGCGAGGATCTCTTCGGTGAGGCCGTGCTCGGGATCATCGAGGGTGACGGTAGCCACGGCGGCTCCATCGCCGAGGTTCTCGCGGATGCCGTCGGCGACGGCGCCGTGCATGCCGTCGGGGTAGCGCGCGGCCACCTCGGGTTCCAATTGCTCGTGGCGGTTCTCGCCCCACACGAGGACGCGGACGGGGCGGTTGTTCTGAGTCATGAGGGGTGCTTTCTGTTTCACTTCACGGCGCCGCCGGCGGCCCCGGCGGCGACGAACTTCTGGGCGAGGACGAGGAGCAGGATGGCGGGGATCGAGGACAGGACGGCAGTTGCCATCACCGCACCCCAATTGGCCACCTGAGTTCCGAGATAGGTGTAGATGCCGAGCGTCACCGGACGAACTTCCTCCGTGGTGGTCAGCGTGAGGGCGAAGAGGAAGTCGCTCCACGAGAAGAGGAAGGAGAACAGCGCGGCGGTGATGACGCCGTTGCGGGCCCCGGGCAGCACGATGGAGACGAACGCACGCCAGAGGCCCGCCCCGTCCACGCGGGCTGCTTCCACGATCGACACCGGGACCGCGGCCATCGCGGTTCGGAGGATGAGGATCGCGAACGGGATCGCGGTGGTGGAGTCGGCGAGGATCAGGCCGAGGATCGAGTTCAGCATGCCGAGGTCGTTGTACGCGGTGTAGAGCGCGTTGGCGATCACGATGTGCGGGATCATCTGCGAGATCAGGATCGCCAACAGGACCCCGTCCACCCAGCGGCCACGGAACTGCGCGAGCGCGTAGGCCGCGGGCGCCGCGATCGCGAGGCTCACCACCACCACACCGAGGGAGATCACGAGGCTGGTGAGGAGGTTGACGCCCTGGTCGCGGATGGCGATGGCGTAGCCGTCAAGACTCGGCTGGGTGGGGAAGAACTCGCTGTTGAGCGTGTTGCCGGAGGGCTGGAACGACATGTTGATCATCCAGTAGACCGGGAACAGCATGACCGCGAGAATTACGATGCCGATGGCGGTGTAGACCCACGACCGCGCGGATCGCGGAGCGCGGGTGCGACGACGCGCAGGTAGCACCACGCGGGACGTGGCGGCGGACATCACGGACATGACGACCTCCTTACTCGTCCACCGGGCGACGCGAGGCCCGGAGGTAGATGACGGCGAAGACGAGCGAGATGACGATCAGGATGTTGCTGAACGCGGCTCCCACACCGAAATCGAAGTTGACGAACGTCTCCTGATAGGAACGCACCGCGATGGTCTGGGTGGCATTGGCCGGACCGCCGTTGGTGAGACCGAGGATGATGTCGAGCACCTTGATCGTGTAGACGACGCCGAGCACCAGCACCACGCTCAGCACGGGCCGGAGGTTCGGCAGGGTGATGTGCCAGAACGCCTTCCATCTCGTGGCTCCGTCGAGCGCGGCGGCCTCGTACAGCTCCTCGGGGATGTCCTGCAGTCCGCCGTAGAGGATCGTGACGTTGAACGGGATGCCGATCCAGATGTTCACCATGATGACCGCGATCAGTGCGAACTGGGTGCTGGTCAGCCAGGGCACGGCTTCCAACCCTGTCGCGGAGAGCACCTGGTTCAGGATCCCGCTGTCCTTGTCAAGGATCGAGCGCCACACGGCGCTGGACACGATCAGAGGCAGCAGCCACGGCAGCAGCAGGAGCGAGCGCAGCAGCCCCGACAGCGGGAAGCGCCGCTTGAAGAACGAGGCCAGTGCGAGCCCGATGATCAGCTGACCGACGATGGAGCCGGCCGTGAACAGGAGTGTGTTCCACAGCGCGGGTACGAAGAGCTGGCTCGACATCGCGGTGACATAGTTCGTGATGCCGACCCAGGGCGCCTCACCGGTGAAGAAGGTCTTCTGCGTGTAGTCCTGGAAGCTCATCGTGATGTTCTTGATGACCGGATAGCCGAAGAACAGCACGAGGTAGAGCACCGCCGGAGCGATGAACAGCAGTTGCGCGAGGCGCTCACCCCGCAGCCCACTGCGGCGGCGCGGGGGAGCGACCCGAAGTGTTGCGCTTGTCATCGGACGATCAGCCAGCCGCTGCCTGCGCGAACGCGTCCTCGGCATTGGCCTGGCCGGTGAGCGCCAGCTGGATCGCGGTGTAGATCTGCGTCGCGACCTCGGGCCATTCCTCACCCAGCTTGCCGGTGCGCGAGCGCGCGTTCTCCACCTGCGTGGCGAAAGCCTCCATCGTGGGCATCTCGGCGACGTAGTCGGCAGCGAGACTCGTGCGGACCGGCACGGTGAATCGCTGGGTGCCGAGCTTCATCTCGGTCTCATCGGTGGTGAGGCACTCGACGAGCTTCGCGGCGTTCGCCTGCTTGGCCTTGTCTCCGGTCTGCGGGATGGTCCAGAGTTCGCCGCCGAGCGGGGCGATCGGCGTCTGGCCGGCGGTGTTCACCGGCACCTGCACGCTGCCCCATTCCAGATCGGTCTCTGCGTCCAGCGATGGAATCTGCCAGGGACCGTTGATCATCATCGCGGCCTTGCCTGCCACGAACTGGTCTTTGACATCTCCCTGTGACCAGTTGATGACGCTGTCGGAGGCCGAACCGGCATCGACGAGATCGACCCAGAGCTGCAGAGCTTCCGCCACTTCGGGTGACGTGAGATCCGTCTCATCGCCACCGTTGGTCCACATGAAGGGCAGGAACTGCCAGGACCCTTCGTAGGTCGCGATGGCTGAGAATGCGACGCCGTACTGGTCGCCCGCGGTGAGTGCGGCGGCCGCTGTCTTCAGCTCCTCCCACGTGGTGGGCGGCGTGATGCCCTTCTCCTCCAGCAGCTTCTTGTTGTAGAACAGGCCCAACGTGTTGGCGGTGGGTGCCAGTCCGTACAGTTCACCGTCGTACGTACCGGCATCGACCATGCCCTGCGCGGAGCCCGCGGCGTCCAGCCCCAGATCGCCGAGCGGGGTCAGGCCACCGGTCGCCGCGATCTGCTGGACGTCGGGGTTGTCGAGCATGAGCACGTCAGGCAGGGTCTTGCTGGATGCCTGCTGCAGCACCTTCTGGATGAGATCCTTGCCGGGCACCGTGGTGCGCTTCACGGTGATGCCGATGGTGGCCGCGCACTCGTCGATGACGTCGCCGATCATCGTCTTGTCCGGCTCGTTGTTGTAGTAGTCCATCACCGTGATGGTGTCGGCATCTCCGCTGCTGGTCGATGGGCCTCCGCTGCAGCTCGCGAGGGCGAGCGGGAGGGCGAGAATCGCGGCCGATGCGATTGCTGTGGACTTCTTCATCACGGGCTCCTTTGCCGATACGGATGGTCAGTAAACCGGTTAACCGCGGCTACTGGTAACGAGTGTGGCGATGTGATCGCCAAATGTCAACCCGCAGTTAATCGGTTAAATGCTCGTGCCGGAAGTAGGGCATGATGGGGGAGCGGCCTACGTGGCCGCGTACGTCGGGCAGGTGGAGAACATGACGGCCAACACGGTGACCATGCGCGATGTCGCGCGCCTTGCCGGCGTCTCCGTCGCGACCGTCTCCTTCGTGATCAACGGCTCGAAGCCTGTGTTGGATGAGACGCGCGAGCGCGTGGAACGTGCGATGGCCGAGGCTGGTTATCGTCGCAACGTCATCGCGCGGGCTCTCGCCTCGAAACGCACGCGCGTGATCGGTCTGCTGTATCCGACGGCGCAGCGGGCCGTTCAAGGGTCCGCGTTCCAGTTCTTCACGAGCGCTGCCGCGGAGGCGCAGGCTCAGGGATACACGCTCGTCGTCTCGCCCACAGTGGGCTCCGATGCCGAGCTCGGCGAGTTGACCGGTGCCGGCCTCATCGAGGGGCTGGTCGTCATGGAGGTTCACGCCGAGGATTCGCGCGTCCGGTTCCTGCAGGCCCAGGGGGTGCCCTTCGCTCTGGTCGGGCGGACGACGGATGTCACGGGGATCGCATACGTGGACATCGACTTTGACGCAACCGTCGCCGACGCGCTCGCGCGGCTCCAGGCGCTGGGGCATCGCGACGTGCTCCTCCTGGATACGGTGACCGACGCGGACGACGTCGGAGGCTATGCGCCGCCGTTGCGGGTCCGCGCGGCGTTCGAGCGGATCGGGCGGGATCTCGGAATGCGCACGGCGGCCTTCGGCGCCGCGCGCACCGCCGACGCGGGGTTCGCCGCGGCCGGACGCGTGGTGGCCCAGCATGGCTCCGCCACCGCCGTGCTGGTCCACGACGAACTGCTTGCGGCCGGGTTCGTCGCGGGTTTGCGCGCGCTCGGTGTGCGGGTGCCGGAGGATCTTTCCGTGGGACTGATCGACTCGACGGCGGACATCGCCTCCATGATCGACCCGCGCTTGGATGTCTGGGCGGTGCCGGGGGAGCAGCTGGGTCGGCAGGGGGTGGCGGCGCTGATCGACGTGCTCGAGCGAGGTGTCGTCGCCCCGAGCGCGCAGAATCTCGTAGCGTGTCGTCATGTCGCGGGCGCGTCGCTGGCCGCGCCCCGGGGCGAGGCGCTGCGCCCGCCCGGCGGCACGCGCTGACTCGTTGGTGGCCGTCACGCCGCAACGGGAGCAGTCGATCGTCCGATCTGGACGTCGGTGTCGGCAGGCGGGCCCGCGGTCATCGCGGGATGCTGCCTCCGGCGAGACGCTGCAGTTCTTGGATGTGCTCGGCAAACGCTCGACGTCCCGTCGCGGTGAAGGCGAACCAGGTGCGGCGGCGTCCGGCGCTCAGCCCCTTGCGCGCGATGAGGTACCCGGCCTCTTCGAGTGCCTTCGCGTGCTTCGACAGCACGGAGTCGGCCACGCCGATCTGCTGGCGCGCGAACGCGAACTCAACCTCGTCGACCGCGTTGAGCAGCGCGCACAACTGAAGTCGCACCGGGTGGTGAACGCGCTCATCCAGACCGCTCACGTGGTACTCCTCCCGCCAGCGTTCTTGCGGCGCCAGACTCTCGCCCAGAATCGGCTGGCGGCAAAGGCCGCGATGGTTGCCGCTACCCCCGCGGTGATGCTCGTGCTGAGTTCTGGGACGGCGATCACCCAGAAGGCGAGCCCCGTCAGTACGACGACGAGGACGATGCTCGCCCAGCGTGCTCCGCGCGGCGAGTAGCCGCTGAGCCACCACCCCATCCGATTTCGCCACCAGGTGATCAACCCGACGGCGGCCAGGAGAACGCCCACAGTCAGGGAGATTCGCGGGATTAGTGGCAGTGCCTGGCCGGCGACGAACGCGCCGCACATGACGCTGAACAGTGAGTCGTACGCGAGGGCGAAACCTCGCGGCGGCAGCAGGCCTGCTCGCGTCTGTCCAACCAATGCGAGATCGGCGGCGGCCGAAGTCCGTGGGGTTTCTGAGCTTTCCATGTTGGAAAGTATAGATCCTACTTTCCAACATGGAAAGTGGCGGCCGCAATATGCCCGTGACGGTAGCGTGGGCCACGAGAGCGGGAGGCAACGATGGGCAAGCGGAAAACACCGGAGCAGATCGCGGACGAACAGCGCCGCTATGTGCTGGCGAGCGGCGCGCACACGGCAGACGAGTTCGAGGCGCTGCTGGCAGATCCGAACCAGGGAATCCGGGCGGTCGCCGCGGCCAACCCAGACGCCGACGATGCGGTTTTGGCTCGATTCGCGCGCGATCGGTTCTGGGGCGCGCGGATCGAGGTGGCCGCGCACCCGAACGCCTCCCGCGCCACCCTGCTGAGCCTGCTGGAGCCGGATCCGCGCAAGCGAGGCGTCGTTCACCATGCTGCGCGCAAGCGACTCGAATCCGAAGGGGTCAGCTTCGATGAGTCCGGTCTCCCTGTCGATGACCGCTGAGCGACGCGGCGCGCGAGTCCTGATCACCGGGATGTCCGGCACCGGCAAGAGCACGGTGCTGGCTGAACTGCGCAAGCGCGGCCATCGGACGGTGGATACCGACTACGACGGTTGGGTGCTCCCCGATGGGACGTGGGATGAGGCACGCGTGACCGACCTCCTCGCATCCGACGGTGAGCTCGTCGTGTCGGGCACCGTCGAGAACCAGGGGCGCTTCTCCGACCGCTTCGAGGTCGTCGTGCTGCTCAGCGCTCCCGTAGAGGTGCTCATCGAGCGCGTGATCCGTCGAATCAACAACCCGTACGGGAAATCCGCGCGGGATCAAGCCCTGATCCGTCAGCACACCGCGGAGATCGAGCCGCTGCTGCGTGCCAGTGCTGACGTCGAACTGGATGCGCAGCGGCCGATCGATGAGGTGGTCGAGGCCATCGAGGCGCTGCTGCGGGACCCGATGCCGGCGCGCGGGCGACGTGGAGCGGCGTCACCGTCATAGGGGAGTCGATGAGCGCGAGTCCGCAGTCCTGATGCGCATCCACTCCGCCGTGGGCGGTTCATCGAGTCGGCCCGCGATGCGCTCTCGGTAATCACCCGCCGCGGAGCGGCACCGCTCACGCCTCCGCCCTCGAATCGACCGGCGTGGAAAAGTGTGAACCACGTTGCCGGGAATGAGGAATACCTAGTGTGAGCACAGACAGTGAGATCATCGAGGCCTCCACGGACAGTCCCGCGCTGTTCGCGGAGATCTTCGATCGGCATGCGAAAACGATCGGTGACTACGCGCGAAGACGTGTCGGAGGCGCGGCGGTGGACGACGTCCTCAGCGAGACCTTCCTGATCGCATTCCGACGGAGGACCTCGTTCGATCGTCGCTATGACTCGGCGCGTCCGTGGCTTCTGGGGATCGCGACGAGGGTGATCAAACGCCACCGCGCGAGTGAAGCCGCACAGTGGAAGGCGTTCGATCGCGCCTCGGTCGTCGAGGACAGATTCGCCGGATCCCACGATCGCGAAGCTGATGAGCGGCTCGACGCGTCCGCAGCGGTGCGGGCATTGGGTCCGCGCATCGCGGCGCTCTCGTCGAAGGACCGAGACACGCTGCTGCTGTATGCGTGGGGCGATCTCACCTACGAGCAGATCGCGGAGGCACTGCATGTGCCGGTCGGTACCGTCCGATCGCGACTGAACCGCGTCCGACGCAAGCTCGCGCCGCCCGGATCCCACGGCGCGGCACGGTTGACCTGGATGGCGAAGGAGGAGAGCGATGCAGCTTTTGGAACGAGTGCGTGAGATTCGCGCCGATGAGCACGTGGATGATTCGCAGGTAGCGGCCGCACGTCGCGTGCTGCTGCAGGAGATCACCCGCTCCGTGCGGAAACCGGCCCGAAGGCGCCGCGCGGCATGGATCGGTGCGGGAGGTCTGGTCACCGCATGCGTGACCGGGGCGATCGTGGCCGGGTCGGTGCTGGCACCGGCGGCGGCCGCAGTGTTCGAGAAGGCGGCGGAGATCGCTGTCATCGGAGAAGCGTTCGACGTGCCGGCGGGGAAGTACCTCAAGATCACGAGCAGCGTGGACGGATTCGCGTACTGGGACATCGATATGCCGGACGAGATGTCGCACTTCAACAATGGAGACCCCGCGGATGCCGAGGCCGCCCTCCAGGTACGGCAGACGAGGGAGCTCTATGTTCCCGCGGATCAGAGCCAGGACTGGGTGGTCGCGGTTGCTCCGGACGAGCTCGTGGTGACCTACGGGCCTGATGCGGACCAAGCCGCTGCCGAGCATGTCGCGCTTTTCGGCTCGATACTGGCGGCTCCCGGCGGGACCTACAGCGCGCCTGGTGACAGCGGTCAAGCAGACCAGGTTTACACGCTCGACGGTCGCGAGTCCTGGGAAGACGAGCCGACCGACCCGCAGGAGCTCCTCGCATCACTTCGATTGTCTGTGGGCGCCGAGGATGCGCAGAGTGCAGAATCCGATAGCTCCATCGTCGAGACGCTGACGGCGCGGCTCACGGACGGTGCCGCGCCGCCCGAGCGACGCGCCGCCTGGCTGCGGGTGCTGGGACTGCTCCCTGGGTCGACAGTCGAATCTGTGGAGGGTGGCGTGACGACGATCCGGTTCACCTGGTCGACCGAGTGGTGGACGGCCTGGACGCTGATCGACATCGACACCTCGCGCGGTCTTGTGCTGGGGATGACCTCGTCGCCCGCACTCACCGGGGGCGAGCCGACCCTTGAGGGGCTGCCTGAGTGGCAGAGCCGACAGACCTACACGTACGAGGTCGTCGACTCCGCACCGCTGCCGTAGTGCGCCGGCCGATGGCCCCGATTCCTGTAGGGAGTCGGGGGCATCGGCCCGTGATCGGACACGGGTCTGGGTAGTGACTCACCCCAGAGCACCAGTTCGCGAGACGACCTGGCGGCCTCATCCTCGTTCTCACCTCACTGTGGCGCGTCCCGCTGAGGGAGAGGGCCGTGCACTGCTGGATTGGACGCCAGTTGCGGACTGTCGGACGCCGTGTGCGGGTCGTTGTCGTCGTCGACAAGTGGGCGGTTGAGGCTCCGTTCGGCGTATCGAGAATATGCAATGGTCCACGCGATCAGGCCGATGTAGACAACCTGGGAGACAGCCGCGCCGACGGGTGCGGCGAGTTGCGCAGACAGCATGATGATCATCGCCGATTGGACCACCGCCAGAACGAGGAATGTGGCGCCCCACACAAGCGTCAACCGGCGGTACAGCCACCGAAAGGGGGTGCTTGTTGCCCACAGTCGTGACCATTCGCGATAACCGTCAGGGCCGGGAGCGACCAATCGCTGCGTGATGCTGAACAGAAGAGGCTTCGCGAACCTGAGTGTCAGGAGCGTCGTGATGCCCCACACCGCCGTCATCAGGACGCCCTTCCACAGCAGCACCCGTGGGTCGGCCGTCAGGAGCGCGAGAAGGATCGACGCGATGAAGGAGAGGACGACCAGGGCCAAGAAGGCGTCGAGGGTGCGCGTTCGGATGCCGAGGTAGATCGCGCGGACCAGGGCGACGCTGCCGGCCGCGATCAAGCCGCCGATCACACCGCCGCCGAGCGCAAGAACCAGGTAGTACAGGCCCAGCCAGATGCCCACGTCGAGGACGAGCCCGACGACCAGGCGGAGGAACCACGGCTTTGCCGTTGTGCTCTCCACGTCCGCCGTCATGGCCCCGACTGTACACGGGGGAGAAGAGCTCTAGCGCACCATCTGGGCGTCAGTGATCGCGGGCACCGTGGGGTCAGAACGCTCAACACCGTCGAACCTGAATCCATTGCGGAGGTAGCACGCGATGGCGCGGGGATTCTCCTTAGCCACCCAGATGCTCCGAGAGGACGTGAACAAGTGGCGGGCGGAGCGCATCGCGAAGGATCTACCGTTGCTGGCTCGTCGCTACATTCACATGCGTGACGTCGTCATCCTTACGGGACCGAAGGTTCTGAAGGTCTCAAGCTGGCGCGGCACGCTCGCAGACGTCACTGGATGGTCGCCTGGTGCGTACACCTTCGACTAAATGCTCGGAGGGGCTGTGACGCGCGAAATAGGGGAGCAATCAGACTACGACTGGATAACGGGGTTATCAGTTCCGGGTAGATACGTCGGCCTCGACGCCCGGCAGCAACATCCCCGGATGTTCATGGGTGTTTGATAGCGAACGGCTGGAGGATGACTGCTGCTCGAAGGGGGGAGTCATGTCCACACCATCAGGGGAGACGAGGACCGATGAGACGGCGACCAGCGGCGCCGTGCTCGAGGTCGAGGATCTGGTCGTGTCCTACGGCGCGCGGATCGCGGTCGACGGGATCAGCCTCCGTATCGCGCGAGGGAAGATCCTCGGGCTGCTCGGGCCGAACGGCGCAGGAAAGACCACGACGCTCAGCGTGATCGAGGGTCTGCGCCGACCATCGCGCGGCTCGGTGCTGGTCGACGGGATCGACGCCCTGCGCCATCCGATCGACGCCCGCGCCCGGCTGGGGGTGCAGCTGCAGAGCTCCGGGTTCCAGCCGGAGCTGAACATCGAGCAGCTCCTGCGTCTGTACGCGGGACTCTATGGCGTGCCTTTGACGCGGACGGCGGCACGGGAGGCTCTCGACGGGATCGGGCTCGAGCAGGAGGCGTCGAAGCGGCTCAAAGGACTGTCCGGAGGGCAGGCCCAGCGTTTCTCGTTGCTCATAGCGACTCTGCACGATCCGCTCCTGCTCCTGCTGGACGAGCCGACGAGCGGCCTGGATCCGCAGTCCCGTCGCAGCCTGTGGCAGCGCATCGAGGCCTCTCGACGACGAGGCGGAAGCATCCTGCTCACGACTCACTCCATGGAGGAGGCTCAGGCCGTGTGCGATCGCATCGTCATCATCGACCACGGCAGGATCGTCACCACCGGCAGCCCCGCCGAGCTCATCGCGACGCACCGGGACGACCGGCGCGTGCGTGCGATCGCGCACGGCGACCCGACCCTGGAAGACGTGTTCATCGCCCTGACGGGAAGTGATCTCCGTGACTGATGCCACCGTCGCCCGGCCGCCGATCGGGCTCACCCTGCGCTCGCTCCTCACCGCCGATTTCATGGTGCTCCTGCGCAGCAGGCAGACGCTGATCCTGAACCTCGCCGTGCCGATCGTCATGCTGATCATCACGAATCAGGCGACGCGCAGGGGCGGCGCAGGATTCGGTGCGGCGGGTCCGGCCATGATGATCGCGCTGGCGCTCAGCTACGGACTGCTGTCGTCCGCCTTGCTGGGGTATTCGATCACCGTGGCGCGCGATCGCGAGGCGGGCGTGTTTCAGCGGCTGCGCGTGACTCCGACTCCGACCTGGGCGATCATGCTGAGCCGACTCCTCGTGCAGTTCGCGGCCGCGATCGTCACGGCGATCGTCGTGATCGTCGTCGGCGGCATCATGCACGGCCTCAGCTACGGGGTGGGCACCTACCTGCTGATCCTCGCTGTCGCCCTCTACGGAGCCGCGATGTTCCTCGGCATCGGGCAGGCGGTCGTGGGCCTGCTGCGCTCGTCGACGGCCGTGAACGCCCTCGGCAGGGTGCTCTACGTCGTCCTGCTCCTGCTCGGCATCCTCGGGATCTCCGGCGTGCTCGGCGACACGTTCACCAACATCGCGAAGTGGTCGCCGGTCGGCGCCCTGATGACGCTGTTCACCGCGGCGCAGGGCACCGCTGCGTGGACGAGCGACGACGGATGGGCGATCGTCGCTGTCGCGGGCTACCTGGTCGTGTTCGCGGGGATCGGGATCCGCTGGTTCCAGTGGGAGGCGCGCTGAGGCGCGGCGCCCGTCGCGACCGAGCCGCTGCGTTCGGGGGCGGAGTTCTCCTCGTTCAGGCGAACGTACGGATCATCAAGGACAGGGGGGCAGAACTCATGCCGAGCCCGGCAGGCCGTCACCGCTCAGCATGGCCGCCGAGAGGGCCACAAAGAGAGTAACGGGGGACTGCGATCAGGGCTTGGTTGCTTCGGGGATTTGAGCGACCGACTTGTGAGGCCGTCATTTCAGCTCAGCCCTCGATCTTGTAGCTATCGCTGCAGAGAACCCTCATTTGTGTGAGAAACTGGCGCCACTGACAAGGCCCGCGGATGCCGAAGGAGGACCGGATGGGAATCAGCAGCGGAGCCCTGGTCGCGGTTCTCACTACTCTGTTCGTTGTCATGGTGGTGGTATTCGTCGTCATTCGACGCCGGCGGTAGCGTCCAGGCAGTCCGCAACGAGGTCGCCTCGCGAACGCTCCAACGACGAAGCGCGCGAGCTGCTGACGCTTCCACCCGGTCAAGACTTCGCTCAGAAAGGCATCCGGATCCGCCTGCATGTCGGGCACTGGCAGCCAGCTCAGCCGCCCAACCACCAACCCCATCCATCGAGTGCAAATCTTGCAGAGAAGATGCAGAACCTGCAAGAGGCGCGTAGAGAATCCCAGTTCAGAGCACATCTCAGCGCCCGCACAAGCGAGGCACCCCGAGCGCCACCAACCACATTCAGACTGACCGGAATAGTCCTGATCCGCGTGCTATTCGAGAACTCGGTAACCCGGCTATCAGGGGAGGGTACATCTGCAAGTTCCGCAGATGTACCCGTTACGATCTGACATAATGTGCATTATCGGCAACAGACTACCTGAGTCGCATTAGATGCAATCACTCAGTATTCAAGCGTGCCAGTAAGGAAGTCCCGATCGAACGCGGATTCCAGGAACGCGAGGAACGCCGCTAGGAACCCGTGCTTGCACGTCATCACCAGACCGGCGTCGGTTTCGTGCATTAGTTTGCGAGCGAGCCGAAGGCCAATGGTGAGCCCCGCGCACGGTCGACGGTGAGGATGTATGCCGGCGGCATCGGCGAGTTCTGCAGCTATGCGACCAATCCTGCTTATGGCTGGGTCGACTACTGCGAGGGCACGTTCGGCGACGTCCCGTCTCAGATTGTCTTCGACTGGAACTCTCCGCACCACACGTCCGACAGCGCGGTCCCGGCGTCGCGGCGGGCTCTGACTCGTCCGGAACTTCAGGCGTTGTTCGACCATATGGACGACGCGGTCGACAGGGAGTATGCCGCCGGCTCGAGACGCTGGATGAGTCTGCTCAGGAACTCCGTGGCGTTCAAGCTCTGCTATGCCTTCGGCCTTCGTAAACGCGAGCTCACGATGCTCGAACTGGTGGACTTCGGGCCCAATCCTCACGTCCCGGCCTACGGCGTCTACGGCGCGCTGACGGTTCGCTGGGGCAAGGGCACTGCCGGGTCAGGCCCGCGACGGCGCACAGTGTTGACTGTCCCGGAGTTCGAGTGGGTGATCCTCTTCTCGAGTATTGGCTCTCCCCTGGTCAGCGAGATCGCTTTCCGAAGGCTGAGGGCGGCGCGACTCTATGGCCCAGCGAACGTCAACCACGCGTCGCTCCATTGCCTGCGCCACTCGTATGTCACCCACCTCCTCGAAGCCGGCTACGATCCGACGTTCGTTCAGACACAGGTTGGACACCAGAACGCCTCGAAAACTGGCATCTACACGAGCGTCTCAGCCGACTTCAAGCAGAAGGAGATCCACCGGATGATCGCGCAACGCGTCGCACAGCTGCAGGAGGGCCGAAGTGCCTGAGCACCGCCGCATCGGCTACAACTGGCAGCTGCGCCAGACACCACGAAATCAGCAGACCGCCGCACACCCGAACAGCACCTGGGTCTTCCCCGGCCAGAAGCCGGGACAGCCAGTCAATCCCGACCATCTCGCCAATCGACTGCGACAGCATCTTCAAGTCCGCGCCGCGCGACTGGGCACCATCAATGAACTCACCAAGCTCGCCCCCGTCACCATCGCCGCGGAAGCGCTCGGCTATGCCCCGACAACCCCTTGAGCGGCACTCTGTCGACTCCGGCGCCACCTACGCCAAATACATCGCCAACGTGAAGGCGATGAGACAACAACCCCTCCCCCGCCAAGCCGCAGCATGTTCACCCGACACCAGTTAGTACACGCTTCCGTTAATTCATGGAACGCTGTATTGTTGGTCGCATGGCAACCCTCACGGCAACCGCGACAGCCACCCACACTGCAGCGCTGGCACGACTCGGGCACGCACTCTCCGACAGCACGCGCACGGGGGTATTGCTCGCCCTCCGCGAGGCGCCCGCCTACCCCTCAGACCTGGCCGACGCGCTCGGCGTCTCCCGCCAGGTGATGTCGAACCAACTCGCCTGCCTTCGCGGTTGCGGGCTCGTCGAGGCAATGCCAGACGGTCGCCGCACCTGGTATCGGCTCGCCGACCCCCACCTGGCCCCGGCGCTCGACGAGCTGCTGCGCGTCGTCCTCTACGTCGAGCCCGGCTGCTGCGCCGGAGAAAGCTGCACCTGCGCATGACCACGACGGATGCCCCGCTGGCGGACGGCCGCCGGCACGTCCTCCAGCGCCGCATCCGCTGGATCGTCACTGCGACCATCGGTTACAACCTGATAGAGGCGATCGTCGCGATCGCCGCTGGCACCGTCGCGTCGTCCTCCGCGCTCATCGGCTTCGGACTCGACTCCACAATCGAGGTCCTCTCCGCCGCCGCGGTCGCCTGGCAATTCACCCGACGCGACCCCGAGCGCTGGGAGAAGGGCACGCTCCGCGTCATCGCGATCGCATTCTTCGCTCTGGCCGTCTACGTCACAGCGACGTCCGTGCTCGCGCTCATCGGTCAAGCCGCCGTCGAGCACTCCACCCTCGGCCTCGTCGTCACTGCGCTCAGCGTCATCATCATGCCGTTCCTGTCCCTCGCCGAACGCCGGACCGGACGCGAGTTGGGATCCGCCACCGCGGTCGCTGACTCGAAACAGACCCTAATCTGCACCTACTTGTCCGCCGCAGTGCTCATCGGACTCATCGTGAACAGCTTGTTCGGATGGTGGTGGGCAGACGCAGTCGCGGGCCTAGTTATCGCCGCATTCGCGATCCGGGAGGGCATCGATGCCTGGCAGGGCGATGCCTGCGCCACATCCGTCGGGATGCTCCTCGAGGACGAGCACGACGACCACCACGACACCCACGAGAATCGAACAAATTTCTGAGGCTCAGCTGAGCCGAAGAGGAGTCGATGTCAGGACCATGGAGCTCACGCGTCACCTAACTCAGTACGACGTGACACGGGTGCTTGCCAGTCGCCACACTGTCCAGGGTCAACCAGGCGTTCATGCTCCCAGCGCAGTAGTGAACCCGATTGTCAGCGACTCTGCGACGTGATCGGCGTCGCCCAGGTAGCCGTTCACCATGGCACCGTCGCGCAGCATCATGAGTGTGCGCGCGACCTGCTCGGGGTCATCCACGTTGGCCTCTGCGGCGATGCTGGCGAACTCGCTCAGCATCCACGTGCGATGCGCGTCGACTGTGGTGCGCACCGGATCCTCGACGTCGGCGAACTCCGCGGCGGCGTTGATGAACGCGCATCCTCGAAATCCAGGACTGCAACTCGCCGTGCCGATTCCGGCTGCAATGGCACGCAGCGACGCGACTGGTTCGCCCGGGATGCGCGCGCCTTCGAACCAGCCCCGTTCCATCGCGGCCTGTTGGGTGAGATACGCCACGGTGAGATCACTTTTCGTCGGGAAATGACGATAGAACGTGACCTTCGTGATGCCGACATCTTCGATGATGCGATCAGCGCTTGTCGCCCGAATTCCCTGCGCGTAGAACAGTCGACTGCTCGCCTCAAGGATTCGCTCGCGCGTCGCCCCGGCTGAGCGGCGCTGCGTTGCTTCTGTTGGCGTTTCTGCGCTCATGCGGACCTCGAGATCTTCCCCACCGGTTGCGTTGGTGTACGAACTAGTCTACCTTCAATCATGTAGACGAACTAGTAACTCTACTTCCGCACTTAACAACCCCACAGGACAGGAAAATCATGACCACCACAGATGGCGCAACCGCGCTCGCGCAAAGCCGATCGCTGCGCAGCCTCTACTTCGTCCGCTTCGCCTTCGCAATCATCTGGGTGGGTGTGACGGCTGCTGTGGCGACATCCCTTGCCGCCCCCTCCCCCGTTCTCACAGCGTTGCTCGTCATTTATCCACTCTTCGATGCGGGTGCCGTGTTGTGGCAACTGCGCGCGACCCCGGACGCTCATCGGTCGCGAGCCTCGGAATTGGTCAGCATCGTCGTCAGCGTGGCGGTCGCCATCATTCTCGGAATCACCTCGTCGTTCTCCCTGTCCACCGCCCTCGCTGTCTGGGGTGCATGGGCCATCGTCGCCGGAGTCCCGCAGCTGATCACCGCGATCCGCAATCGCCGCACGCGCGGTCAGGTTGCACAGATGCTCTCGGGCGGAATCTCCGTCTTCGCCGGCGCGGCCTTCTTGCTCCAGGGGCTGCAGGGCGGCTCCGCGATCGTTGGAGCAGCGGGCTACGCCGCCGTCGGCGCGATCTTCTTCCTGGTGTCGGCGATCCGACTCAGCGCGAAGCTCCGTCACGACGCGTGAGCTGGTCGGGCTCGCGCACCGCCCACTGACACCGGATTCCTCGCGAGGCTGTCCTCCGTGGGATTGCTGTCCGGTGCATTTGACCTTCGCATCGCCATGCTCGGGTTGCCGCGTTGACAGCCGTGATGGACGCGCTTGTCCCGGCCACGATCCGGCGTCTGGCAGACGGACAGGCCTGGCTCGGGCTCTGAGTATTCTTGCCCGAGCACACCGCGTCGTCCAGGCTGAGGGAATGCAGCGTCCATTTCTCACCCTGTCGCGCAGCCTCGTGGTGGTCGCTGCGGCGCTCATCATGACGGGATGTACCAGCGAGCCGTCCGCGGGTTCGGCGATTCATGAAGCCGCGCAATCCGCCGCGGCAGACATCTCCCGCGGGCTCTACCGCCACGGCACAGACCTGATGGATGACTACGTGCGCTGGGCTGACGAGGACACGCGCAAGAGTCATGACGTCGAGCTCGTCGGCTACGAGGTCTATCCCGATGCTGTGCACGGCGAGCCGCTCGGCGTCCTGCAGTACCGAGTCAGCGTGCGCGCTGTGTTGACCGGGGATACGTACGTCGCGTGTTTCGAGTCGACTGTCGACTATTGGGGCGTGTCCACGCCCGAGCGCCGCGGCTGGAGCATTGATGAACAGGTCGCGCCTGAGATCGAGTGCCCCTCTCACGCGACGCGGATCAACCCGCCCGCCGACACGCGTCCCGTGCCGGTCGTTCCGGACGGTATTGAAGATCTCGTCGTCGAGATCCTCACCGCCGCGCCCGACGATGCCACCGCCCAGCAGATCGAGGCCGAGGTGGCGGGGCGCATGACACAGCCCACCGGAGAACGCGAAGTCGCGTTCGACCCTCGGGCGCTGGTCGCCGACGGCCGGATCGGATTTGCGATGGGCGATGCGGCGGACTGTCTCCTCGTGAAGCGGACCGAGGAGGGTGTTGCGGTGCTTGACGTGCCCAAGATCCTTCTGCAGCCCGGCGAGCTCGGTTGCTCCCCCGCCACTGCACTGCGCCCTGAGGACCAGCTGCGCGCACCCCACTGATGGGCAGGACTGCGCCCCAGGAGACGCGCCGGTTCGCTATGGTGGACCGTATTCGCGGGTGATCTAGCCCGCGGCAAGGGGGAAACATCATGAAGCTCAAGCAACGCATCGCCGGTGTCCTGCTCGTCTCTGGCCTGCTGGTCGGCGGGAGCGTCATCGCTGCCGCGCCCGCGCAGGCCGCCGTGTTCCGGAGTCCGCTGTATGCGACCAAGAGCCAGTGCGTCACAGCGAGCTGGGTGAAGGCGCGCGACTTCATCCGCCAGGGCTACGTCCTTTACGGCGGCTCTGAGTGCACGAAGATCACCGTGAACGGCAAGACCGGCTGGCGCTACGAGTCGCTGTATCGCCGACCGTAACTGAGCCAGTGGGACACGCCCGGTGTGACGTGTCCCACTGCTCGTGCATCAATGAGCGAGCGCGGAGTCGATCGCGTCCGTGAGATCGGTGGGCTGCGTGAGTTGCAGCCGCTTGCCGTCCAGCACGAACGTCGGGGTTCCGCGAACTCCCGCGAGCTTTCCGTCGTTCATGTCCTCTTCGATCCGCGCTTGGGTCGCGGGATCACTGACGGCAGCGTCGTACGCCGCGAGGTCAAGTCCGAGCTCCTCGGCGTAGCCGCGGAAGGTGTCGGCTGCGGACACCTGCTGCTCGCCCCACTGCGCCTGGGTCTCGAACAGCTTGTCATGCATCTCGAAGAATCGATCCTGCTGCGCGGCGGCCTCCACGGCAAGCGCCGCGTTCATGGAGTTGAAATGCCCAGCCAGCGGAAAGTACCGCACGACGTAGTTGATACGACCGTCGTAGTGCTCACGTAGCTGCTGGACCACGGGATGGAAGGCCGCGCACGCCTCACACTCGAAGTCCAGGTACTCCACCAGTGTTGGGGCGTCCTCCCCCGCGCGATCGATCACATGAGAGTTCGCGCGTGTGCCGGGCAGCGCACCCTCCGTCTCGGCTGAGGGCGGCGCGGACGGACGAGTGAGAAGAACGACGAACACCGCGGCGATGGCGAGAACGACAACCACCGCAATCGAGATGAGGGCGGCTTTGGTGGACGTCTTCATGGGTCGGCTCCTGCGGGTCGACGGTGGGGACGGGATCGGCGATGATCCGCTGTCTCGACCCTATGAGTCGTCTCTGAGCAAGCGCTCGACGAACCGGTGTGGGCCGGGTCTCTCCCGGTCTTCCGATCGGGCGACGGATAGGCTTCTCGCTGGCGAAGAGGAGATCACGACGTGCCACAGACCATCGGATTCGACCGCGATGAATACCTGCGGATGCAGTCGGAGCACATCAATGCCCGACGCGCCCAGTTCGGCGGGAAACTCTATCTCGAATTCGGCGGAAAGCTGTTCGACGATTTCCACGCCTCCCGCGTGCTGCCCGGCTTCACCCCGGACAACAAGATCGAGATGCTCATGACGATCGCCGATGAGGTCGAGATCGTCATCGCCGTCTCCGCGAAGGACCTCGCCTCCAGCAAGGTTCGCGCCGACCTCGGCATCTCCTACGAGGCCGACGTGCTGCGCCTCGTCGACGAGTTCCGAGCGAAGGGGTTGTTCGTCGGCAGCGTCGTCATCACGCAGATCGGGGACGGTGATCGTGCCTCAACCGCCTTCAAACGCAAGTTGGAGCGGCTCGGGCTCAAGGTCTATCGCCACCACCTGATCAAGGGGTACCCGAACGATGTCCGCATGATCCTGAGCGATCAGGGCTTCGGACGAAACGACTACATCGAGACCACGCGTGATGTCGTCGTGGTCACCGGACCCGGACCCGGCTCCGGCAAGATGGCTACCTGTCTTTCGCAGATGTTCCACGACCACGCCCGCGGCATCAACTCCGGCTACGCCAAGTACGAGACGTTCCCGATCTGGAACCTCCCGCTCAACCACCCGGTGAACATCGCTTACGAGGCGGCGACTGCCGACCTGGACGACGTGAACATGATCGACCCGTTCCACCTCGCTGCATACGGCGAACAAGCCGTGAACTACAACCGGGACGTGGAGGTCTTCCCTGTTCTCAACCGGCTG
Source organism: Microbacterium gorillae (assembly GCF_050990725.1). Classification (GTDB taxonomy): domain Bacteria; phylum Actinomycetota; class Actinomycetes; order Actinomycetales; family Microbacteriaceae; genus Microbacterium; species Microbacterium gorillae_A. The sequence continues at coordinate 2,207,777 of NZ_CP158844.1, read as the reverse complement.
TTCGAAGAACTGACCGGTTCCTCGCCCTACCGCTCCCCCACCGACATGGGTGTGAACATGGCGGGCCACTGCATCAGCGATGACGAGGCGTGCCGGGAAGCCAGCCGCCAGGAGGTACTGCGTCGCCACTTCAAGGCCCTCGTCACCGAGCGCCGTGAGGGACTCGACCCGGATGCCTCGGATCGGATCGCGCTGCTGATGGGGCAGCTCGGAATCGCGCAGACGGATCGCCCGGTGGTGCAGCCGACCCGCGACCTGGCGAAGAGCTCGCGGGGTCCCGCGGCAGCGATCGAGCTTCCGGACGGCACGATCGTCACCGGCCGCACATCCGCGCTGCTGGGAGCGAGCTCCGCTGTTCTGCTGAACGCGCTCAAGGCACTGGCGAACCTCGATGACGCCGAGGCACTGTTGGCGCCGGAGACGATCGAACCCATCCAGACCCTGAAGACCAGCCACCTCGGCAGTCGCAACCCGCGGCTTCACACCGACGAAGTCCTCATCGCGTTGGCCGTCGGCGCCACCACGAACGCCGCGGCGCGTGCAGCGCTGGATCAGCTCCCGCGATTGCACGGCTGCGAAGCGCACACGTCGGTGATTCTGGGCTCCGTGGATGAAGGGATCTTCCGCAGCCTGGGCGTCAACGTCACCAGCGAGCCCGAGTATCAGACGCAGAACCTGTACCGGAAGCGCTGAAACAAAACACGGCCAGCCCCGTACCTGTGTGTCGGCTGGGAGTGTATCGTGCGTGCTATCCCCCGGAAAGGACGCAACATGTCTGATAACACTCTCTCCGACGCCGTGCAGTCGACGGCCAAGCGGGTTCGCCTGTGGCTCGGTATCGGTGGCGCGCTCTCGCTCATCACCGGCATCATCATGCTGATCTGGCCGGGCAGCGCCGTCGTCGCCGCGACGATGGTGCTCGCCTTCTACACCCTGCTCACCGGCATCGTGTATGCGGTGATCGGCATCACGGCACCGCTCGCAGGCGTCTGGTCGCGCATCGGTCACGTCCTCGTCGGCGTGCTCTTCGTGGTCGCTGCCATCGTGGCGTTCCTGAACCCGTCGACCACATCCGTGATCGTCGGTGTCATGGTGGTGACCTTCATCGCGATCGCGTGGATCTTCGAGGGTGCGGCCGCACTCGCCTCGCTGAAGCTCTCGCCGGCGAAGGGTTGGACCGTGTTCTACGCGATCGTGTCGATCCTCGGTGGTATCGCGCTGCTGTTCTCGCCGCTGATCGGACTCCAGGTGATCGTGCTGTGGATCGCGATCACGCTGATCGTCATGGGCATCGTCCAGCTCGTGCGTGCGTTCACGCTCGGACGCGGCTGAGTCCACATAACGAGAAGGGCGCTGTCACCGTGCGGTGACAGCGCCCTTCTCGTTATGTGGACTACTCCGCGACGAAGCCGCTGACGTCGCCCGTCAGGCGCGTGTGGTCGGCCGGCACCGGCTCCACGGCCGCACGCGCGACCTCGGCGGCGAACTCGGCGACGTTGAGCAGCTTGCCTGCGGACTCGCGACGCGCCTCGATGGCCCCCGGGTTAGCGCGCTCCAGCAGGGTGGCGGTGATGGTTCCTTCGATCATGTCGCCCGAGACCACGACGAAGGAGAAGCCGCGCTCCTCGATCGCCGGGATGAGTTCGCGCAGAGCGTCCTCGCCGGCACGCTTCGAGAGGGCGACGCCCTCGTACTCCGGCATCGTGGGCGTCGTGCGAATGAAGTGCGCCTGGTGGCTGGTGACGAAGACGATGCGCGCGCCCGGGTTCAGCACGTCCAGGGCGGCGGTGAGGGCGTTGACCTGCGCGTCGCGGTTCAGCGTGAGGGCGTAGTCCTCGGCCATTCCACCCTCCATGCCGCCCGAGGCGTTCAGCACGAGGATGTCGATCCCCCCGAAGACATCCTTCGCGGCGCCGAGCATGTCGGCGACCGCGGCGGAGTCGGTCAGGTCGGCTCCGGCGACCAGCGTGCCGACGCCGAGCTCAGTCAGCTCGTTGGCGAGCTTCTGGGCGCGCGGGGCCTTGTTGCGGTAGTTGATGACGACGTTCGCGCCGGCCTCGGCGAAGTAGCGCACGGTATCGGCTCCGATGCCGCGGGACGACCCGGTGACCAGGGCGGTCTTCCCATCGAGAGAGCCGGGGGCGAGGATCTGGGACACGAGTACTCCTTGAACGTGTGCGGGTGCGCGATCGCGCGTGAACACCACGCTATCAAGTGGCCGCGTCCCCCTCCGGGAGCGCAGGCATCTGATAGCTTCCTGTAGGAGAGGGGGTTCTCCCATGGACATCACCACACTGCTCCAGTTCGTCTGGGTCGCCTGGCTCGTGCTCATCGTTCTCTTCCTCGTCATCGAGATGTTCACGCTCGAGTTCACGTTCCTGATGCTGGGTATCGCGAGTCTGCTGGGCCTTGTCACGGCGCTGTTCGGCGGTCCGCTCTGGCTGCAACTCGTGCTCGCCGCGGTGGCGGGCGTGCTGCTCATCTTCCTGCTCAAGCCGCCGCTCCTGCGGCGGCTGCGACGCGGAGCCGATGAGGCGAAGAGCAATGTGGACGCGCTGATCGGCATGGCCGGCATCGTCGTGCAGACCACCACCGCCACCGAGGGCCGCGTGAAGCTCAGCAACGGCGACGTCTGGACGGCGCGCACGCACGGGCTGCCACTGGCTCCCGAGACGCCGGTGACAGTGACCGTCATCCGCGGCGCTCTCGCCGAGGTCGTTCCTGCTCGCATCGAAGGCACCTACGCCTGAGGCCGCGCCCCGATATCACTCGTCCCGAACAGCGCCTCGTCTCCTCCGATGAGGCAAGACCCCGAGGAAAGGAGGGCGCACTCATGAACGACATCTCTGTCGGCACGGTCGTCGGCATCATCGTCGGCATCGTGCTGGTCATCGTGGTCATCGTGATCATCGCCCGATCCATCCGGATCATCCCGCAGGCCACCGCCGGCATCGTGGAGCGGCTCGGCCGCTACCACAAGACGCTCAGCCCCGGTCTGAACGTGCTCGTCCCGTTTATCGATCGCCTGCGACCACTCATCGACGTCCGGGAACAGGTTGTGTCGTTCCCGCCACAGCCCGTGATCACCGAGGACAACCTGGTCGTCTCCATCGACACCGTCGTCTACTTCCAGGTGACCGACGCTCGCGCCGCGACCTACGAGATCGCCAACTACCTCGGTGCCGTCGAGCAGCTGACCACCACCACGCTGCGTAACGTGGTCGGTGGTTTGAACCTCGAAGAGGCGCTGACGAGCCGTGACCAGATCAACGACCAGCTCCGCGCCGTGCTGGACGAGGCCACCGGCAAGTGGGGCATCCGCGTGTCGCGTGTGGAGCTGAAGGCCATCGATCCGCCCGTATCCATCCAGGACTCGATGGAGAAGCAGATGCGCGCCGAGCGTGACCGTCGTGCGGCGATCCTGACGGCCGAGGGTACGAAGCAGTCGGCCATCCTCGAGGCCGAGGGTGCTCGCCAGGCCGAGATCCTCCGCGCGGAGGGTGACAAGCAGGCCGCGGTGCTTCGTGCACAGGGTGAGGCCGAGGCCATCGAGACCGTGTTCAACGCGATTCACGAGGGCCAGCCGGACGACAAGCTGCTGGCCTACCAGTACCTGCAGACGCTGCCGAAGATCTCCGAGGGCTCGGCGAACAAGCTCTGGATCATCCCGAGCGAGCTCACCGAAGCCGTCAAGGGCATCGCCTCCGGATTCACCGGTGGTGCATCGCCATCGACGTGGACTCCCCCGAAGCCGAAGGCTCCGAACCCGGTCTCCCCTGCCCCGGCCACGCGCGCCGAAGCCGCGGCGCAGGCCGCGGCGGACGCGCCCGTCGTGCCTCCGTCGGCGGTGCCGCCGTCGTCGGCTGTCATCGATGGTGTCGTTCAGGATCCGGTGATCCCGGAACCCGAGGTCATTCCGCCTCTGGACGAGCCGCCCGCCATCGACTTCGGCACGGGTCAGAACCCGCCGGCATGACTCATCCGTACCTGCAGTTCGCGCCTCACCCGCGCGTGCTCGCCCACCGAGGCCTCGTCACACCCGACGAGGCCTCGGCCGGTGTTGCGGAGAACACTCTGGCGGCCGTCGCTGCCGCCGATGCCGCCGGCGCTCGCTACGTCGAGCTCGACTGTCACCTCACCGCCGATGGCGAGGTCGTGATCTTCCACGATCAGAAGCTCACCCGTGTGACGGGTGACGAGCGGCGGGTGCGCGATGTCACTCTCGCCGAGCTCACTGCGATCATGGCGGACCGCGGCGGCCTCATCACCCTCGCCGACCTGCTGGTGGCGTTCCCGGAACTCCGATTCAATGTGGACGTGAAGGTGCCGGAGGCTGCCGAGCCCGCCGGACGGATCATCGCGCCACACGCCGACCGCGTGCTGTTGACGAGCTTCGACGATGCTGCACGACTTCGAGCGCTGGCCGCGTGTCGGGCGGCAGGCGGCCAGCCCGCGACTTCCCCGGGGCGCAGCGTCATGATCCAACTCGTGCTGGCACTTGCTCTCCGCCAGAGCGGTCGCGTCCAACGCATTCTGACGGGTCTCGACGCCCTCCAGATCCCGGTGCGCATGAGCGGGATCGCCGTCTTCACGCCGCGACTCCTGCGCGCCGCGCACGCAGCGGGCGTCGAGGTGCACATCTGGACGATCAACGACGTCGCAGAGATGCGGCGTCTGGTGGAGCTCGGTGTTGACGGAATCGTGACGGACCGAGCGGATCTCGGGCTACGCGCCTTCGGCTGACATCCGGGCTTTTGCGCGCTTATACCCCGAACATCGGTCGTTGTACCTGGGTGTGCGCTGGGAGTTCCTGCTCGGTTCCTCTCCTTCCGACCATCCGCCCAGGCTGAAGGGCTATACCTGAGTGCTGAGGAGAGGATTCACCATGGCAGAACGAAGCCTTCGCGGTATCCGACTCGGCGCCCAGAGCCTCCAGAGTGAGGACGGCGTCGTGCTGATGGACCGCGCACAGTTCACCTACAAGTGCACGCAGTGCGACCGTGACACCACTCTGACCTTCGCCGCCGACGCTGAGCCGCCGGCCACGTGGGAGTGCCGTACCTGTGGTGCCGAGGCACGTCTCCAGGTCAACGGCAAGGACGTCGAGGTGGAGCAGGCCGATGAAAAGGCCGTGCGCACCCCGTGGGACATGCTGCTGGAGCGACGCACCATCGAAGAGCTCGAAGAGGTGCTCGCTGAGCGCCTGGAATTCGTGCGTCAGCGTCGCGGTGGTGCGGCCGCCTGAGCGGCGTACCGATCTGATCGGATCGCACCGAGAAGAGAAGACACGAGGCGTCGCCCCAATGGGCGGCGCCTCTTCTCATGCCCGGCGGCGGATCATCGCGGCGACGCCAGCCGCGACAAGGCCGAGCAGGCTGCCGACGAACAGCACCAGCTGGATCGTCGAACCGAAGAGAACCGCGGGAGTGAGTCCCGTCCGCAGCGGAACGTCGGTGATCATGGCTCCGGCTTCGCCCGCCGGAAGCTCGTCGATCGTCGCGCCAGTCGGTGAGATGACCTGGCTGGTGCCCACGGTGCTGATGTTCACGACGCTGCGGCCCGTCTCCAGTGCCCGCATACGCGCGAAGGCGAGCTGCTGCAGATTCTCATCGGTGTCGCGGAAGTCGGCGTTGTTCGTCTGGAACATGTAGACCTCTGCACCGTCGGTGGCACCTTCCCAGATCACGCTGTCGTAGATAACGTCGAAGCAGATGGCGAGGCCGACGCCGACTCCGTTGACGTTCATGTACGGCGCGTTTGTTCCCGGGGTGTACTCGCGACCGATCAGTCCGATCAGGTCGGGCACGATCGCCGCGTAGAACTCCCGATCCGGGACGTACTCGCCGAACGGAACCGGGTTGCGTTTGTCGTGCAGCTGGACGGCCCCCGACGCGCCATCCCACAGCATCGACGTGTTGAAGATGTCGTCGCCGCGCGTGGTCGCCGCGTTCACGAGCAGCGGTGCGTCGATGCGCTCGCTGAGACGGGTGAGGGTTCTGGCGGTGTTTTCATTGTTCAGCGGATCGGAGTCGATGCCGCCCTCCGGCCACAGCAGCACATCCACATCATCGTCCAGAACCGGCGCCGTGGCGTCCAGCTGGGCTTGGATGTTGGCGTTCGGCGTGTGCGTGTCGAAGTACCCCGCCGGGCCGTTGCCCTGCACGCTGCCAACGCGCATCGTTCCCGCGTCGGTGGTCGGGAACTGCGGGATGGCGAACAGGACGACGAGACCGACGGCCACGGGCACCAGGGAGATCGGTCGGAATCCGCTGCCGCGCCACATGCGCACCACCTCGATGGCAGCCGCGATCACCGCGACCATCACGAAGCTGAGCCCGCTCACGCCGATCCAGCTCGTCAGGTGCGCGAGAGGGCTCTCGGACTGGCTCATCCCGATGCGCGCCCACGGGAACCCCGTGTACGGCCATGACCCCTGGAACAGTTCGCGCGTCGTCCAGATCCCCCCGACCAGCAGCGGCAGCGCGATCAATCGCGCCCATCGACCGGGGAGCGCCCGCGGCAGCCACCGATAGGCCAGGGTTATGAGCACCGAGCCGAGCGCGATGAACACGGCCTCCAGCAGGCCCAGCGCGAGCCACGGAATGGGCCCGAGGTAGCGCGTGATCCAAATGATGTGGATCAGGAAGAAGGAGGCGCCGAACACGAACCCGACCAGCAGCGCCGACCAGGCGCTGCGGCCGATCAGCGGGATCAGCGAAAGGGCGATGCCGAGGAACGCGAGCGGCCAGATGCCGAGCGAGGGGTATGCCGCGTCGAGAACCGGACCCGCGAGGGCCGCGATGAGGAGAGCAGCCCACAGCGGAAGCACCGGTCGTCCCAGACGTGCCTGTCGCATGCCTCGACGTTCCGTTCTGCGCGCGGAGCGATCCGGGACGGTGGGTGCAGGCGCAGCAGTCTCGGGCACTGGATCAGCCTAGGCCGGTGCCGCTCAGAGACCGGTGTACGCCACGATCCCGCGGCGGATCGCGTCGAGTGCACGGCGGGCGGTGGTGGCCAGTTCGCCGTCGGCCACCATCCCGATCTGATCGAGCAGATCGATGGTCTGCTTTGTCCAGCGCACGAAGTCGCCGGCCGCGAGATCAGCCTCGTCGAGCACTCGATCCAACAGCGAACCACGCGCCCACGAGTGCATCGCCTGCGCGATACCGGTGGCGGGCGGTTCGGATCCGGGCAGCTGGTGGTCTCGCTCCAAATCGTCGAGCTCGGCCCAGAGCTTCTGTGTCTCCGAGAGCGCGATGCGGAAGGCTCCGCGAGGCAGGCCGCGCTCGGAGCCGCCGTCCTCGCCACGCCGCGGCTCATAGACGAGGGTGCTGGCCAGCGCTGCGAGCGAGGGCGCATCAAGGTTGCGCCAGAGGCCCGTGCGCAGGCACTCCGCCACCAGCAGGTCCCGTTCACCGTAGATGCGCTGCATCCGGGCGCCCGCCTCCGTGATGGCAGCCTGGCCGTCGTCGCCGGTGCGGATGTAGTCCATCGTCTCGAGCACGTCCACCACGTGGTCGAACACGCGAGCGACAGTCCCCGTGCGGGTGGCGATCTGCTTGCGCATGCGATCGACCTCACGCTTGAGCTTCCAGTACCGCTCCGCCCAGCGCGCGTGCGCCTCTCGGTCGGGGCAGCTGTTGCAGGCGTGCCGCTGCATGTTCGTCCGCAGGGTCGCAATGCGCTTCAGTCGCTTCTCGCGCTTTCCCCGCGGCGCGCTGACATCAGCACGGTTCTGCTTCTCGAGGTCGCTCAGCTCGCGGCGGATCGACGAGTACTGCAGGAAGTCGCCGCGATCGCACGTCATCGCGTTGCGATAGCCCGCGAGGGACTCCTCCGCATCACGCACCTTCGCTGCGACGCCGACCACGGAACGGTCGGCCTGGAACTGGGCGAACGAGGATTCCAGGATCTCGCGCGCGCGGCCGCGTCCGAACTGGTCGATCAGGTTGACCGCCATATTGTAGGTCGGTCGGAACGAGGAGTTCAGCGGGTAGGTGCGCCGCGAGGCGAGAGCCGCCACGGACTGCGGGTCCAGTGCGTCGCTCCACTGGATGACCGCGTGCCCTTCGACGTCGATGCCGCGGCGACCGGCACGACCCGTGAGCTGGGTGTACTCCCCCGAGGTGATCGCAACGCGCGCCTCGCCGTTGAACTTCTCGAGCTTCTCCAGCACCACCGTGCGCGCCGGCATGTTGATGCCCAGCGCGAGAGTCTCGGTGGCGAACACGACCTTCACGAGCTTGCGCTGGAACAGCTCCTCGACAGTCTCCTTGAACGCCGGTAGCATTCCGGCGTGATGGGCGGCTACGCCTCGCTCGAGATCATTCAGCCACTCGAAATAGCCGAGGACGCTGAGATCCTCGTCGGGAAGGGAGCGGGTTCGCGCCTCGACGATGCGGCGGATCTCCGCGCGCTCCTCCCCCGTGGTCAGCCGGATTCCGGCGCGACGGGTCTGAGCGACAGCCGCGTCGCAGCCGACGCGGCTGAAGATGAAGAAGATGGCGGGCAGCAGCGAATCGCGCTCGAGCAGCCGGATCACATCGGAGCGATCCAGCCGATCGGCGCGCGCCGTCCCGTGGCGCTGATACGAGGGCTTGCCGCGACGCCCCTCCGACCTGCCGTGCAGCGTCCGGCGGTTGTTCTCGTACAGAGTGCTTCGGCCCTGACGAAGCAGTTCGCGATTCACCTCGTGGGCGGCCGCGGAGCTGCGCTCGTCGAACAGCGGGATCAGGTCGCCGCGAAACAGCACATGCTGCTCGAGCGGCACGGGCCGGATCTCCGAGACGATCACCTCGGTGTCGCCGCGAACCGTGTCGAGCCAGTCGCCGAACTCCTCGGCGTTGGACACGGTGGCGCTGAGCGCGACGATCTTCACCTCCGTGGGGAGATGAATGATCACCTCTTCCCACACAGCACCGCGGAAGCGGTCGGCGAGATAGTGCACCTCGTCCATCACCACGTAGCGCAGGTCCTGCAGCGCCGGCGAATCGGCGTAGAGCATGTTACGCAGCACCTCGGTGGTCATCACGACCACACGGGCACCCGCGTTGATGTTGGTGTCACCCGTGAGCAGGCCCACGTTCTCGGGGCCGTACACGTCCTGCAGTTCGCGGAACTTCTGGTTCGACAGCGCCTTCATAGGCGTGGTGTAGAACGCCTTGTCGCGCGACGTCAACATCGCGAGGTGAATCGCGAACTCGCCGACAATCGTCTTACCCGCGCCGGTGGGGGCAGCGACCAGCACGCCGTGGCCCTCTTCCAGCGCCTCGCACGCTGCGACCTGGAAGGGATCCAGCGCGAAACGCTGCAGCCGGGCGAACGAACGCGTCAGCGGGTGGGGCCGAGTCGGGGTTTCCTCGGGGATCTTCTCCGAAGGGGAGCTCACGCAGGCGACTCCGCGGCCATGAACGCGTCCATCCGCTTGCGCTTGCGACGGTCGAACAGCAGACACACGAGCGCCGCCAGGAAGTAAAGCACGATCAGGATGCCGGCGAGCAGCAGCATCGACGTGACGTCGGCACCCGGAGTGGTGACCGCCGCGAAGATCGTGGCGATGAGGATCGCCACGCGCCATCCCTTGAGGATGTCCCGTCCGCTCATGATGCCCGTGAGGTTCAGAGCAACCAGGAACACCGGAATCACGAAGGCGACGCCCACCGCGAGAAGCAGCTTGAACATGAAGTCGTAGTAGTACGCGTAGTCGTACAGGGCGTTCACGCCTTCCGGGAGGAAGGACGCCATGATCTCCACGACGTGGGGAGCGATGGTGAACCCCACGTAGCAGCCGAGGAAGAACAGCGGCACGGCAGCCAGAGTGAAGCCCAGCGTGTAGCGCTTCTCCTTCTTGGTCATCGCCGGCATGATGTACGCCCAGATCTGCCAGAGCCAGACCGGCGCAGCAAGGAAGATGGCGATGGAGAAGGCGACCTTCATGCGCAGATCGAACGCACCGGTGACGGTCTGGATCATCAGTCCGGTCGAGCCCGGGTCGGTGTCGCCACGGTTCTCACGCACGAGCTCGATGGGACGAGAGAGCACATCCAGCACCAGGCCGCTGAAGATGAAGCCGATGACCGCTGCGACGAGAATCGCCGCAGCGCAGATCATGATGCGACGACGCGCTTCGCGGAGGTGCTCCCCCAGCGACATGCGCTTCTCGCCGGGGGGCACCTCGACGGTGGGGTCGTCGATGGGCGGTGTCGCCATAGGGCGTCAGGCCGCGGGATCGTTGGGCTTGGCAGCCGTTCCGTTGATGACCGTGCCGTCGGATACGCCGTTCAGCGTGACGCCGGGGGTCGCGTTCGTCGCCGTGTTGTCGGTCTGGGAGGCGGCGCGCTGTGCGTCGTCCTCCTTCATCGCGTTCATTTCGCCCTTGAATGCGCGCGCAGACTGACCCATGCTCTTGGCGAGCGCGGGGAGCTTCGCAGCACCGAACAACAGGAGGATGACGGCGAGAACAAGCAGCAGGTGCCAGCCGGTGAGGTTACCGAGCATGTGTGGTCTCCGTTCGTGAAGTCTGTGTGCAGTCTAACCCGCATCCTCGCCGACATGCCCGGAGCGGGCAGACAGAAAGGAACTACGTCGCGTATTGATCGAGCGCGGCGCGCGCCCACTCCGCCGTCGCGGCGCGTGCAGCCGGCGGCGCGACGACCTCGACCGCTCCGCCGCGACGAGCGGCGAGGCGCTTGAGGGAGCGCGGATCTCCCACGTTGACTCGGGCGGTGGTGACACCCGCTTCGCTCGTCGCTTCAGCGCGGGACAGATAGTCGCCGACCAGCGGTGCTGTATCCGTGGCGAAGCGAATCGTGGCCGCGACGTCCTCCGGGGCGGCGGACGGGGTGGCGTTCATCCCTCCGAACAGCTCGCTGGCGTGCTCAGCACCGTGCTCTGCCGGAAGGTCCAGCAGCACGGGATCGCTGGCGCGGGCGAGGTGGAACGTCCGCATGGCGCGGCGCAGATGGCACCAACCCTGCAGGTACCACTCGCCGCTGGTCATATGGACCTTGACAGGGTCGACCGTGCGTACGAGCGGATCAGCATCGGGGGCGCGGTAGGTGAACTGGACCGCGCGATGGGTGCGGAGGCCTTCCGCTACCACGCGTCGCACGTCATCGGTGGTCGACGGGGCGACGATCACATCGGCCGGGGCAGCCGATGCACCGCGTGACAGCTTCTCGATGAGCCCCGTGACAACTCCGTCGTCGTCCATGCCCGGGACATCACGGGCCAAGCGGAGGCCGGACAGCAGCGCGGCGGCTTCGCGCGCCGTGAAGCGCGGAACCCGGCGTAGCGCCACGGTGTTCGTCAGCTCGATGACGTCCTCGCCGTCGAGAAGATCCCAGTTGATGTTGAAGAGATCTTGGTCCAGCTGCCAGTATCCGTCTTCGCCGGGCAAGCCGATCACCGTGAGCTTCTGCACCATACGGCGCATGTCCTCGGGGCTGACATCGAAGTCGGACGCCGCCTCGGTGACGGTCACCTGGCCGCGTTCGGCCAGGTATGGCACCAGGGAGAGATAGAGCTTGACGCGATCCGGCGCCAGCAGCGGTTGGGAGCGACGTGCCATCAGTTCACCGCCTCGTGGAGTTCCAGGACCGCACGGAGGCGCACGATGACGGCATCCCGCAGCCGCTCGGGGGCGATCACCCGGACCTCAGGGCCGTAGGAGGCGAGTTCGTCGGCGAAGATCGACTCGTCCAGATACGGGACATCGATTCCCCGCGCGGCGGGTCGCGATCGCCGGCTGAGGCGAAGAGCGGCTTCCGTACCCGGGTTCACCTCGAGGTGTGCGATGTTGCGCTCGAGCACCTCGAGCAGGCCGGCGAGTCCGCGCTCGCCCGCACCCGCGCGCAGATCAGCGTCGAAGTGCTCCCCCGTGGGCGTGACGTCGCTCACGATTCGCGAGAGCAGGAACGTGCGCTCCTCGTCGATGTCCACATCGATGCCGTACACGTGCCAGCGGTTCTCCGCGTCGATGAGCGCGAGTGGCTTCATCCTGCGCAGGCGCGCTGCGGCATCGCCAGGCTTGAGATAGCTGAAGGTGACGACGTCTGCATTCTCGATCGCCTGTTGCAGCGGTGCGAACGCCGGTGCCGTGAGGTCCAAGCGCGGCGCGAAGCCGATGATCGGCTCGTCGACGTCGATGCCCAGCGCACGGATCTTGCGGAGCCCGGAACGGGCGTCCTGGGAGAACGATCCCTCGCGCCACACGGTTCCGGCAAGGCTCAGCACCGCGAGCTCAGCGGGCGTGAACGTGATATCGCCCGGGAGGTCGTACTCCGCCTGCGGGACACGGTAGCGCGCCTCGCGCAGGTCGTTGGGATCAGCGAGGTCGCCGAGCGTCTCGATCGGGATACCTAGAGCGCGCAGGTCATCCTTGTCCCGCTCAAACATCTTCTCCAGGGCGGTGGTCACGCCGCCCTGCTCGTAGCGCTGGCGGTAGCCCGACACGGACTCCAGGATCTGCTGCTTGGTCAGGCCGATCTCGGTCGCCATGAGAGCGACGACGAGATTCGTCAGACGCTCCTCCGGGGGAATCTTCTCAGCCACCAGAACATCCTATGGTCGCTGCACGCGTCGGTGCGGGAGGCGCGTCAGCGCCCGCCGCTGTCAGGACGTGGGCAGCGTGCCGAGGACGTCGATGACGTAGATCAGTGCGGTGTCCTTCGGTGCCATGGTGTCCGCCGTCTCGCTCGCGGCATCCGCTGCGGGGATCACCACGAGCAGCTGCGAGCCCACAGTGGCACCGGTGATGGCGTCGGTGACAGCCTTCGGCAGATCCCCTGCGGAGGAGACCGACGGGGTGCCCGAGTCGATCGACGACCGGAACTGCTTCTTGTCGTTCCAGCCCACCCCGAGCACGTTGAGGATGGCGGCGTCGTCTGCGGTGACGGCTGCACCGTCACCACGCACCAGCGTCTCGACGGTGGTGGCAGCCGGAGCCTTGCCGTCCGGAACGATCACGCCCGAACGTCCGTCCGGGGCGCGCACCACGGAGGGGAGCCCCCAGCCGCTGTTGAAGACGTCGGTCCCCTGCGGGCGGTCCGGGAACACCTTGGTGACGTCGATGGCGATGAGATATCCCTCGCTCTCCCCCACCCCGTTCTGTGCCGCGACGGCCGGGTCGAGTGCGCTGGCCGGAAGGCTCGCGAGGATGCGGTCGCCTTCACGGGCGCACAGCAGTTGTTCGTCGAGAGTGGGCACGGCCTGCGCGAGGTTCGCCACGACGACAGGTCCGACCGGCTGGGCCGGACCGTCGGCTCCATCCGTCGAGCGCAGGAGAGCGTAGCTGAGCGTCACCACCTGATTGGGCGACACGATCTGTGGGCCGTCGCCGGCGATGAGAACGTCACGCTCTTGAGCGGTCACGTTCATGGCGCTCGGTGCCTCGATCTTCAGATCCACACCGAACTCACCGCTCACGGAGACCGCGTCGGCAATCGGGCCGGGGGCGCTCGTCGGCGTGCAGCCGAATGAGTTCGCCGTGCCGGCTGCGGGGGCGCAGCCGACGAGAGCGAGCGCGGTCAGGGCGATGACGGGGATGACGGCAGAGATCTTGCGCACCATGTCAGTCTACGATCCCGTTCAGGCTTCACTCGACGCGTCGGTGCCCTCACCGCGTGCGATGCGGGCACCGGCCGCGCCCTTCTCCGCCTCACGCACGCGCTTGCGAAGGTTCTTGTCGGTGATCGAGCGATCTCCGACGGCGCCCGGCGTCCAGAGCTCCACATCCTCATCGGAGTAGCTGGACTTGGAAGCCCGACGACGAACCTCGGGAGCGACGGTTCCCGGTGCCAGACGACGAGCCGTCAACAGGAATCCCGTGTGGGCGATCATGCGGTGGTCGGGGCGGACCGCGAGACCCTCGACGTGCCAGCCGCGCACCATCGTCTCGCTCGCCTCCGGGTCGGTGAAGACGCCCATGCCGCGGATGTACTCGGCCACTCGGGACAGCTGTGTCGCCGTCGCGACGTAGCAGATCACCACGCCACCAGGCGCGAGAGCCTCGGCCACGGCATCCATGCAGTCCCACGGTGCGAGCATGTCGAGCACGACCCGATCGACAGAACCGCTGCTCACCGTCTCCGGCAGCGCTTCGGCGAGGTCGCCCAGGGTGATCGACCAGTTCTCGGGAACCGCACCGAAGAAGGTCTCGCCGTTCGCACGCGCGACATCGGCGAATTCCTCACGACGTTCGAAGGAGTACAGGCGTCCCTCCGGGCCGATCGCGCGCAGCAGCGACAGCGACAGCGCGCCGGAGCCGACGCCGGCCTCCACCACGACGGCGCCGGGGAAGATGTCCGCCTGCGACACGATCTGGGCGGAGTCCTTCGGGTAGACGATCGCGGCGCCGCGCGGCATGGACATCACGAAGTCGCGCAGGAGCGGTCGCAGCGCCAGGTACTCGTGGCCATTGCTGTTGAGCACGACGGAGCCGTCCGGCAATCCCACGAGGTCCTTGTGCGCCAGCACGCCGTGATGGGTGTGCAGCTCACCACCCTCCTTCAGGGTGATGGTGTGCATCCGGTTCTTCGGGCCGGTGAGCTGCACCCGATCGCCGAGGCGGAACGGGCCGGTGGGGCGTGCGGAAGTCATCGGGTGAACCTTTCGTGCACATCACGGAGATCATCCGGGGTGCGGTCAGCGAGAGTGGGCCAGAGCACGGTGGCACCGAGCCCCTCCAGGGGAACCATGTGCGGAACGCCGATGGTGGCGATTCCTGCGGCGACGCCCGAGCGCGTGCCGCCCGGGGAATCCTCGATCACGACCGCCTGTTCCGGTGCGATGCCCAGAGTCTCGGCCGCCTGCAGATAGGGGTCGGGGAACGGCTTGGGTCGCGGGACTTCGTCTCCGCCGACGACGAGGTCGAAGGTCCCGTCCGGAAGTAGACCCGCGACGACGAGCGCCATCCGGCGGTGCGACATGGTGACCAGCGCGTTACGGAGGCCGGCGGCACGATTCGCTGCCAGTAGCTCCCGAGCGCCCGGACGGAACACCACGTGGCCCTGACCGAGCTGCTCCATCACCGCGTCGGTGAGGTGGTCGATGATCGCGTCTTCCGACATGCGCACGCCGGCGTCCTGCAGGATACGCGCCGAGGTGTCGAGCCCCATGCCGACCAGCTGCAGGGCCTGCTCGTGGTCCCAGCTGCCTCCGAATGACCCGACGAGCGCCGTCTCCGCCGCCATCCAGAGCGGTTCGGTATCGACAATCGTTCCGTCCATATCCCAGAGCACAGCGGAGAGAGAGGGCGCAGTCACTGAACCAGCCTAGCTGTTGCCGCCCCAGCCGCCCGGCACCTGCCTAAGCTGGAGCGATGACGAACAGGCATGGCCCGCTCCGTGGGCTCGGATCCCGGATCCTCGTCGCCGCGTTCGACGGCTGGAACGATGCGGGCGAGGCTGCGACGACCGCGCTCTCCGCACTGCGCGAGGCTGGCTCGTACGAGAAGGTCTGGTCGGTAGACCCCGAGCTCTACTTCGACTACCAGTACACCCGCCCCGCCGTCTCCTACGGGGCGAGCGGCGAGCGCGTCCTCACCTGGCCGGGCGCGTCGCTCTGGCGACCTCTCGGCGACGGACTTCCCGAGGTCTGGCTGCTGTCCGGCACGGAGCCTGCTCGAGCCTGGCAGGGCTTCGCCGCGGAGATCGTCGACCAGGCGTTGGCAGCCGACATCACCGGCTTCGTGACATTGGGCGGCATGATGTCCGATGTGCCGCACACTCGGAAGGTTCCGATCCACGCGTCGAGCGATAACGCGGACATCCGCGGAGAGTCTGGGTTCGAGCGGTCGCAGTACGAGGGGCCCGTGGGGATTCTCTCCGTCCTGTCTCTCGCCATGGAGGGCGTCGGGGTCCCGGGGCTCAGCCTGTGGGCGAGCTTGCCGCACTACACCGCAGGGCAGGGGCCGAGCCCGCTCGGAGCGCTCGCTCTCATCACCGCGATCGGTGAGATCACCGGAACGGAGCCGTCGCACGGGTCTCTCGATGCCGAAGGGCGTCGTTGGGAGGCGGCCGTCGACGCCGCGGTCGCGGAGGACGAGGAACTCGCCGCCTACGTCGGCGAGCTGGAGCGCGCCCGAGACGAGTGGGACTCCCCCGACGCCACGGGTGATGCGCTCGCGCGCGAGTTCGAGCGGTACCTACGACGAGACGGAGATGGCCCGCAGCGTCCGTGACGCGGCGGGCCATCAAGCCGGGCGGAATCAGGCTGAGATCGCCGGGATCACACCCAAGCCGAGCAGGATCATCAAGACGACCCCCAGCACCACGCGATAGATCACGAACGGCAGGAAGCTGCCCTTCTTGAGGTACTGCATCAGGTACTTGATCACGAGAATGCCGACGACGAATGCGACGACGGTCGCGATCGCAGTGTCGCCCATCGAGTAGGTCTGGCCGGTCTCGTCGAAGCTCTTGTAGAGCTCGTACAGCCCCGATCCGAAAACAGCCGGAATGGCGAGCAGGAACGAGTACTCGGCCGCCGCGGTCCGGGAGAAGCCGAGCGCGAGGCCCATCGTGGTGGTGGCTCCCGAGCGCGAGACGCCGGGGATGAGCGCAAGCACCTGTGCGAGACCGAAGGCCAGTCCGCGGGGGTACGTGAGGTCTTGCAGTTCCCGGTTCTTCTTGCCCAGGTAGTCGGCGAGTCCGAGAATCAGGCCGAACACGATGAGGACGCCGGCGACGAGCCACAGGTTGCGGAACGGTCCGCGGATCTGCTCTTGGGCCACGAAGCCGATCACGCCGATCGGGATCGTTCCGATGATCACGAGCCAGCCCATGCGGGCATCGGGGTCGTTGCGCGGAACCTTCCCGGTGAGCGATTGCGCCCAGCGGGAGATGATGCGGACGATCGTGCGCCAGAAGAAGATGATGACGGCGAGCTCGGTGCCCAGCTGGGTGACGGCGGTGAACGTCGCTCCCGGGTCGGCTCCGCCGGGGAGCATGAGCCCCACGACGCGGAGGTGCGCGCTGGAGGAGATGGGAAGGAACTCGGTGAGACCCTGGACGATGCCCAGGATGATCGCCTCGAGAACGTGCATGTATCAGTAGCTCCGGAGAAGGTCGATCAGCACCCGCTGACCGAACACAAGTGAGTCGACAGGCACTCGCTCGTCGACTCCATGGAACATACCCGTGAAGTCCAGGTCGCTCGGGAGGCGCAACGGGGCGAAACCGTATCCGGTGATGCCGAGCCGACCCAGCGCCTTGTTGTCGGTGCCACCCGACAGCAGGTAGGGCAGCACGGGAGCACCCGGGTCGTGGCGACCGAGGACAGCGACCATTGCCTCGACCAGGTCGCCGGCGAATGGCGTCTCCAGCCCGACGTCTCCGACCACCGTCTCGACGGTGATGTCCTCCCCCAGCAGCTCGCGCAGCTCGACGAGGAACTGCTCCTCCGTACCCGGAAGGACACGCACGTCGATGAGCGCTTCGGCATGATCCGGGATGACGTTGTGCTTGTAGCCGGCGGTGAGACCGGTCGGGTTCGTGGTGGTGCGCCACGACGAACGCAGGAAACGCTGTGCAGCACCGGCGAACGCGGCCAGTTCGTCGGGGTCGTTCGTGTCGGCGCCGGCGATCTCGCGAATGCGGGCGACCAGCTCGCGCGTCGTATCGGTGAGAACCACCGGCCAGTCGCGCTCACCGAGCAGTGCCACAGCACGCGCCAACTTCGTGACGGCGTTGTCGCGGTGGTAACCACTGCCGTGACCCGCCGTGCCGGACGCGCTCAGTCGCAACCACAGCAGCGCCTTCTCCCCCACCTGAAGCAGGTAGGAGCGCTGCCCGGCGACATCAACGGAGTATCCGCCGACTTCGCTAATCGCCTCGGTGGCGCCGGCGAACCACTCGGGACGCTCCTCCACGACGCGCGCGGACCCGTACTCGCCGCCGGCCTCCTCGTCGGAGAAGAACACCACGATGAGGTCACGCTCGGGCTTCGCGCCGGCGCGGATGATCTCGGCGACCGCGGTGAGGATCATGGCGTCCATGCCCTTCATGTCCACCGCGCCGCGACCCCAGAGCAGGCCATCGCGGATCTCGCCGGCGAACGGATCGACGCTCCAGTCCGCCGCGACAGCGGGGACGACATCGAGGTGGCCGTGCACGACGAGTGCGGGCTTGGAGGAGTCGCGTCCGGCGATGCGGGCCATCACGCTCGTGCGCCCTGGCGCAGACTCGTACGTCTCGGTCTGCAATCCCAACGCGCCGAGATACGCGACCACATACTCGGCGGCCTCACGCTCGCCGTTGGCACGGCCCTCGCCGTAGTTGCTGGTGTCGAATCGGATCAGATCGGCGGCGATGCGCGCGACCTCGGGAGTCTCATCCTGGGCCATGTCTCCACGGTACGGCACGCCCGAGGTCGCCCCGTGTTCGCGACGTCACGAACAGTCGTGCTAAAGTCGACTCTTGTCGGAACGGCGTGGAAACAAGCCGGGAAGACGAACAACACAACATCACGCGCGGGTGGCGGAATAGGTAGACGCGCTAGCTTGAGGTGCTAGTGCCCGATAGGGCGTGGGGGTTCAAGTCCCCCTTCGCGCACGTGATATTGGCCCCGAAAAGTCCTGGTCATACAGGACTTTTCGGGGCCGTTTCTGTTTCCTGGGTGCAACTCATGACACACCTATGACACGCTTCTGGCCCGCGCGCTCGGTCGACGGGCGCCACTGTCAGACCATCGACTCCTCGTTCGAGGATCATCCACACCACAGCAGATCGCGGTTCATGTTTCGGGTTTACGCGGTCCGTACCTTCCCGAAGTAGTCGTCGTGTACGCCCGGTGTGCACCCCGATAGATTGACGCCATGCACCCGACCCGCACCGGATCCCGACTCATTCGAGCCGTCGCCGCCTTGGCGGCGGTGCTGATACTCGGAAGCTCACTGGCTTCCTGCGCACCTGAAGAGCAGGCCAAGCCCGAAAGACCAACGGCGATTGTCGCCAGTGTCGAGGCGGACACACAACCTACTGTCGAAGTCGCCCCGCTCGACGCGCCGTCCCGGCAAGGGATCACGGATCTTGGTGCCATCACCGGTTTCGTCGCCGGAACACCGATGAGCGTTGAGCTCGCGGGCGAGATCCCCAACACGGGCGTGACTCTCACCCGCACCTACGCGACTCCCCTCCCGGAGGCTGCTGCGGCGACATTCGCATTCTGGAACGCGGAAGTTGAATCGTGGCAGGCGGTCCCCTCAACACTCTCTGACGACCGGCGCACCCTCACCGCGGTCGTACACCATCTGTCGTGGTGGAACGACTTCATCGCCGGTGGCAAAGAGGTCATCGACGAGATTGTCGAAGGGGCGAAGAATGCTGGCCAGGCCGTGGGCGAATGGGTGAACGACTCCGCGACAGACTTCGCTGAAGGACTCCGCTGGGGAGTGGGAAACATCTTCTCAACCCGCGTTGAACTTCCCGAATGTGACTTTCCGACGCCCAACTGGGTGCAGGAGATCTCCGTACGCACGGACGTCGACGACCCCGTTCGATTCTGCGTCGGGTACGACAAAGCGCAGCCTCAGCTGCTGGTTGTGAATGCTCGCTCGAACCGCGGGTACGGCTTCCCTGTTGAACTCGCTGTGAAACCCACGTGGCAGTACAACTCGTCATCGGAGAACACGCTCGGGGCTGATATCGAGATGCTCGGGCACATCGATGAGGTGGTCGGGAAAGCGATGGGACAGCTCCTCAACAACGGACGCTTCGTGGCAGCTGGTCAAGAGATCAGCTACGGCATCCCGGCGAGCGCGATGAAGGGGTACGACGCGGAGTACCTGATCGAGCTGCCAGCGCCCACAGGAGCACAGTTTGTCGTCTCGACCATTTCGCAACTGGTTCTTGCGTGGGGAGTCGACAACGTCAGCGGGATGCTGGGAGCGAGCATCGCCGTCGCGAGTTGCTGGAGCGACTTCGCCTCGTCAGACAACGCTTCGAAGGTCGCGATCTCCGTGCTCAAGTGCTTGTCCGGCGCAGATACGGAGATCGCTCAGATGTACGCCACGATGCTGCTGAAACACGGGTTGGCAGAGAAGGCTGCAGCAGCTCAAGCAGCCAAGTTCGTAGCGAGATTCTCCCTGGTCCTGGCGTTCATGCCAGCGATCGTGTCGTCGTTCGACTACGCCGCAGAGGTCAACTTCCCGCGGAATGTGCGAGCTCTGACCATTTCGTTGAACAAGAACGCCTTCGAATCCAAGCCGATCTCGCCGGAGGCCGTCGCGAATTATCTGATACCTGCCGGAGCATGCCCGCAGTGGGAGGGATCGAAGCCGATTCAGCTGAAGAACGGGCAGGGAGAGAACTTCGACGCCGATGAGCGAGGTACTGGCATCGTAGAAACCAAGTTCATCGGCAAGGCTGACCTCAACGGAGATGGCAGCGAGGATGCGGTGCTGGCAATCGACTGTACCGGAACACCTGTTGCGCATTGCTGCGCCGGCCGAGCGTCAGTGTTAACCACTATCGTGGCGCTCGACGTATCCAGCGGCGATCCGACTCTCATCGGCCAGCCCTTGGACGGCGAAGAGCTTGATTCATCCGAAGGCGAGGTGTCGGCGTACATCTCGCTCCGAGAAGATGAGATGCCGTGGCTCGATGGAACCAACATTCTGGTCTATGAGGGTCCGATCTACGACCTGAAAAACGTCGACGAAATGAAGCGTATTTCCGGCTGGTTCCGATATTCGCTGGAGGACGGAATGTGGGTTCGTTCGGCCGTGTAGCCGATGCATGGCGGGGCCGACCGACCACCGGCGGCCCCCGCTCGTTGCTCGCTGTCCGAGTCGGCTTTTCAGCTCAGCGTAGAACTCACAGCGGACCACGGTGTGGCGATTCGTTTCGTCTCTCGCCGTGCGTCAGCGCGAGTCACCTTCGACGGCGCGACGAGGTAGACCAGAGCGCCAGACCGATCAGCGGGATCTGGAACGGCAAGCGAAGCAGCCGCTTGCGATCTGTGTCGAGGCCGAAGGCGTCGCGCTTGTTCTTCCATTGCGAGACGTTCCCCGGGAACACCGCGACGAAGAACGCGGCCACAATCGCTCCTACGGCGCGACGCTTCCAGCCGCTCACCAACGCAGCACCGAGCGCGATCTCAACGACGCCGGAGGCCACCACGGTGGTGTCCTTGCTGAGGGGCACCCAGTCCGGAACCTGAGCTCGAAAGTCGGATCGGGCGAAGGTGAGGTGACTCACGCCCGCCACGGCGAGCGTGGTGCCGAGGAGAATGCGCGCTGCCGACCTGAGTCGCATCGCTGAGGTCGTGTGCATGCCCCAACCGTAGACGTCTCCCATCAGGAATGTCAGGGGGCGACACCTCCCGATCGCAGAATGCACGCAGATGGACGCGTTCGACACGCGCGGGATCCATTCCGGGAATCCTCCACGGGGAGCCGCGGTTGGGACGGGTATTCCGACATACGCTGCGGGATACCACGAGAGTCGACACACCAGCCGGCTCCGCAGGAACGGGAGTTCTCATGCCTTTTGTGACCACCGAAGACGGCACCGACATCTACTTCAAGGACTGGGGCCCGAAGGACGCCCAGCCCATCTTCTTCCACCACGGCTGGCCGCTGTCCTCGGACGACTGGGACACCCAGATGCTGTACTTCCTGAGCAAGGGGTTCCGTGTGATCGCCAGCGACCGTCGCGGCCACGGCCGCTCCTCGCAGACGGGTGAGGGCCATGACATGGACCACTACGCCAGCGACGTGAACACGGTGGTCGAGCACCTCGACCTGCACAACGCGATCCACATCGGCCACTCCACCGGCGGCGGTCAGGTCGCCCGCTACGTCGCGAAGTACGGTCAGCCGCAGGGACGCGTGGCGAAGGCCGTCCTCGTCTCCGCCGTCCCGCCGCTGATGGTGCAGACCGACGCGAACCCGGAAGGCACCCCGATCGCGGTGTTCGACGGATTCCGTGAGGCTCTCGCCGCGAACCGTGCCGAGTTCTTCCAGGCCGTCGCGTCCGGCCCGTTCTACGGCTTCAACCGTCCCGGTGCCAAGGTCTCCGAGCCGGTGATCGCGAACTGGTGGCGTCAGGGCATGACCGGCAGCGCACAGGCCCACTACGAGGGCATCAAGGCGTTCTCCGAGACCGACCAGACCGAAGACCTGAAGGCCATCACCGTCCCCGTCCTCGTCCTCCAGGGCGACGACGACCAGGTCGTCCCCTACCAGGACGCCGCGCTCAAGCAGGCTGAGCTGCTCAGCAACGCCACCCTCAAGATCTACGAGGGCTACTCGCACGGCATGCTCACCATCAACGCGGACGTCATCAACCCCGACATCCTCGCCTTCATCCAGCAATAAGCCCGAGGAGCAGGCTCCGGGCGGTGTTCGACCAGGTCGGACACCGCCCGTGGTGTTTGCGCGAACAAGAACGCCGACAGGCGGAGTTTGTTTGGAATCCAAACGAAACTCCGACGAAACACGCGCGTGTGAGCATTTCCTCGTTCTCACATTGATCGGGGCGGGAAGCCGCGGGCGGGTTCGGATCCACGAATCGGAAGCGCCGGCGGCCTCGCCCCCGCATCGGAAGAAGTCGTGCAATGAACCAGACAGAAGTTTTCCTCAGTCGTCGTACGGTGTTGCGTGGTGCGGCCGCCACAGCGGTCCTGGTGCCATTCGGGTTGTCTCTGGCGTCGTGTGCGGCGCCAAGCGGTGGGACGGGTGGCTCGTCCGCTCCGGCGGGTGAGATTACTGCGGATAATCCGTTTGGCGTTGCTGCGGATTCGACGGTTGACGCGGTCATCTTCGATGGTGGCTATGGCGTCGACTACGTCGAGAACGCGGCGAAGATCATGGAGGGCAACAAGGGCCTCTCCGGCGTCAAGGTCAAGGTCTCGGCCTCCACGAAGATCGCTCAGGAGCTGCAGCCGCGGTTCGTGGGTGGGAACCCGCCGGATCTGATCGACAACTCTGGTGCGAACTCGATCGGCTGGAACACGATCCTTGACCAGTTGGAGGATCTCAGCGAGGTCCTCGAGGCGAACAACCTGGAGGGCGAGAAGATCGCCGACACGCTGTTCGACGGTGTGAAGGCTCCGGGCACGTTCGGTGACAAGTTCGCGGCGTTGAACTATGTGTTCACGACGTATGGGTTGTGGTATTCGGGGTCGTTGTTCGAGGAGAACGGCTGGGAGCCGCCGAAGACGTGGCAGGACCTGAAGACTCTGGGTGCTGCCGCGAAGGAGAAGGGCAAGTATCTCTTCCTGTGGGGCAAGGAGGCCGCGACCTACTACCAGACCTTCGTCATCGACTCCGCCGTCATCCAGTCCGGTGACGACGTGCGGTTGCCGCTTGAGAACCTCGCCGAGAACTGCTGGTCCCACCCCACGCTGCAGGCGATCCTCACCGAGCTGCACGCGCTGATTCAGGCGGGCTACGTCAAGCCAGGTGGTGGTGGAACGCAGTTCACCCAGGCGCAGTCGCAGTGGAGCCTCGACCAGGAGGCGCTGCTGTACCCGTCGGGGTCGTGGATCGAGAACGAGATGAAGAAGACCACGGCCGAGAACTTCCAGATGAAGGGTGTGCGTGAGCTGCCCTGGGACGACAAGGCCACCACCCCCGCCGGGTACATGCGCGCCGAGGCCGGTGAGCCGTTCGTGGTCCCCAGCAACAGCAAGAACCCCGCCGGTGGGAAGGAGCTGCTGCGCACGATGCTGTCGAAGGAGGCGGCGTCGGCGTTCTCGAAGGAGAAGCTCGCTCCCACGGTCGTGAAGGGCACCGTCCCGGACGACGGGTTCGGATCCACCGCCCTGGTCTCGCAGGTCGAGATGATCGACGCGGCAGGCTCGGGCATGTTCACCATCAAGTCCACCAACCTGTACGGCATGAACAGTGATCAGCTCCCGATCTGGAACTCGTTCCTGGACGGCAAGATGACCGTCGAAGAGATCACCAAGCAACTCCAAGCCCTCGTCGACAAAGTCCGCAACGACAGCTCCGTCGAGAAGATCGAGATCAAGTGACCGTCTCGACCACGACGCGTGGTCGAGAGATCGAGGCACCCCGCCCGAGGCGTCGTCGCGCGCCCCGGGCGGGAATGCCCCGCAAGCTCACGCTCGACTACGTGTCCTTCCTGCTCGTCTTCCTCGGGCTGCCGCTCGCGATCTTCCTGATCTTCGTCATCTCGCCGTTCCTCCAGGCCGTCTACTACTCGATGACCAACTGGACCGGCTTCTCCCCCGCGATGGACTTCGTCGCGCTCGACAACTTCGTCCGTCTCTTTCAGGACTCGTCGTTCCTCCAGGCGATGGGCAACAACATCGTGCTCGCGGTGGTGGTGCCGCTGATCACCATCGCCATCGCGCTGGTGTTCGCCAGCATGATCACGGTGGGCGGCGCGAGCCACGGTCAGGTCCGCGGGCTCAAGGGCTCCAGCTTCTACCGCGTGATCTCGTTCTTCCCCTACGTCATCCCGGCGATCGTCATCGCGATCCTCTGGAACATGATCTACCAGCCCAACGGTCTGTTGAACGGACTGCTCGCCCTGGTCGGGCTCGACACCAACGAATTCTCCTGGCTGGGTGATGAACGCACCGCCATGGGCGCGACGATCTTCGTGATCGTCTGGAGCATGGTGGGCTTCTACATGGTCCTCTTCGTGGCTGCCATCAAAGGCATCCCCGCGGAGACACTCGAAGCCGCGCGACTGGATGGAGCCGGTCGCTTCCGCACCGTGGTCTCGATCCTGCTGCCGCAGATGCGCGACAACGTCCAGACCGCATACATCTACCTCGGCATCCTGGCGTTGGACGCCTTCGTCTACATGGCGGGCCTCAATGCCACCGGCGGGCCGGGCAACAGCACGCTCGTGATGAGCCAGTATCTGTTCCGTACCGCCTTTGAGAAGGGTCAGTTCGGCTTGGCAAGTGCCATGGGCGTGGTTCTCGCGGCCATCACTCTCGTGTTCGCCGCGCTCGTGATCGGGGTGTTCCGACTGTTGGGCGGCAAGGATGATGGAGACAAAGCATGACCGCGATCGACACGACCGTTCAGCAGGAAACGCCACCGGCGACCGCTCCCGTCCCGGCTCCGCGACGCAGACGGATCGGGACCACTCGCGGCGATCGTGCGGTCGGCATCTCTTCGCACGTGGTGCTCGGCCTGTGGTCGCTGGTCGTCATCCTCCCGATGATCTGGACCGTCATCGGGTCCTTCAAGACCACGCCGGAGATCTTCTCGTCACCGTTCGGCCTGCCGGCCAGCTGGAACTTCGACAACTACGTGAACGCGTGGGTAAAGAACAACTTCGGCGGCATGTTCCTCAACACGATCATCGTGGTCGGGGTCTCCCTGGCGCTCGTCATGGTCCTGGGTGCCATGTGCGCGTATGTGCTCGCGCGCTTCTCCCTGCCGGGAAGTCGCGTCGTGTACTACCTGATGCTCGCCGGTCTCACCTTCCCGGTGTTCCTCGCGATCGTGCCGCTGTTCTTCATCCTGCAGGGCATGGGTCTGCTCAACACCCTCCCCGGACTGATCATCACGTACGTGGCGTTCGCTCTCCCGTTCACCGTGTTCTTCCTGTTCTCGTTCTTCAAATCACTGCCATACGAGATCCAGGAAGCCGCCTACGTCGATGGCGCCAGTGAATGGCGCACATTCTTCCAGGTGATGCTCCCGATGGCCAAGCCCGGTATGGCGGCGATTGCGATCATGAACTTCCTCGGACTCTGGAACCAGTTCCTCCTCCCAATCTCGCTCAACACGAATCAGGACAACTACGTACTCTCTCAGGGCATGGCGACCTTCGCATCCGCGGCCGGATATCAGGTGGATTTCGGCGCCATGTTCGCTGCCGTCGTCATCACCATCGTCCCAGTGCTCGTCGTGTACATCCTCTTCCAGCGTCAGCTGCAGGGATCCGTGTCCCAGGGCACGTCGCGATGACTACGCACGAAGGCGGCGGGCGCAGTGCGTCCGCCGCCTTCGTGCGCGATGAGAATCCACAGTCACCGACGTCAGGCTTCTGCGCGGCGAAATCCGGCTAGGCTCGGGCCGGAGCGGTCGGGGACGAGGTCGTCGGGGACTCCCGATCGGAACGGGGATATGAAGCGGACGTGGGTGGTCATGCGGCACGCGATGCCCATGATGCTCGCACAACTCATTCCTCTCGCCTCAGGATTTGTCATCGTCTCACTCGCGCTCAGTCTGGGTCGGGACAACTTCGTCACCGTCACCGGAATGTCCGCAACGATCGCCGGTCTCGGCGCGCTGATCACTGTCGGCGTTGCCATCGCCACCCTTCGCGATCTTGCGCACGCGGGGGACGATGCCGACAAGATCGCGCGGGCTCTGTCCTGGAATCTTCGTATCGCGTCTGCGATCTCCGCTGTCACGCTGTCGGTGAGCCTGATCACGACCGTGGCGCTCTGGCTGGTGCTCCCGCAGGGATCCCTGGCGCGAGCGGGCATCCTGATCGCTTTCCTCTTGCAGATCCCGAGCTACCTCATCAGCCCGCACATCAGTGTGCTCTCGTCGGTGTTCCAGCATCTCGACCGCGAGAAGGAGAACTTCAGCATCACGCTGAGCAGAAGCGCCGTCGCCCTCGCCGTCGGTGTCGTCGTGGTGTTGTTCGTCGATGACGATCTGACCGCGATCGGGCTGCAGGCCGTGGTGGGGTCCGTCATGGCCGGAACGATGCTCGCCGAACGCAGACGCCGACTTGTGCGATCGAACATCCACACGCGTGTTTTCCCGCCACCCGCATTCGACGGCCGAGCGATCTGGGATCGGGCGGTCAACTCGCTCGATGGTGCCGTGTTCATGCTGCTCTTCATTGTGGCGCAGCTCATCGCCGCGAGCATCTCGGTGGAGGTGGGAGCGCAGGTCGCGGGTGCGGTAGCGTTCTGCCGCACGGTCATCATTCCGTTGAAGATGATCGGAGTGACGGCGGGACGCCTGAGTCTCCGCGAGCCCGGCGCGCGTCGCGCATTAGCCGGCGCGTCGATCTCTGCGACCGCGGTGATCGTGGTGCCACTGGCTGGTCTCCTCGCGGTGTCGGCGTCGCTGGGCCACAGTCCGCTGTCCGATGCGGTGCTCACACTTCTCGTTACGGTTCAGCTTCTCGTTGAGCCCTGTGCGGGCTCGCTGTTCTCGTTCCTGCGGGTGGCGTTCGGCTCACGGTCAGGACTTGCAGGCCTGATCGTCTCTTACGTGATCGTCGCGCCTGTCGTTCTTGTGATCTGTCGATTCACGCTGCCGACCGCCGTCGGCATCTGGATCTGTCTTCTCGGCGTTCGGTTTCTCTTCGCAACTGTCACCCTGCTCGCGCTCCGTGCTGGCCTGTTGCGGGCTGGAGAACCCAGGTGACAAACGGCTGCCCCGCGACGCCCTCGCGTATCCGCAAGGTCGGATCCCACCCGCGACGACGGTAGAAAGACTTCGCACGTTCGTTTCCATCCCACACCTCGAGCTCGGCGGCACGACGGTTGCGACGGGCTTCGAACGCTTCGTACAGGCGGGCGCCGATCCCGGTCCCGATGGCCGGAGGCACGACATAGAGCCCCACAACCTGAACCGGCCCCGACTGATCCGCAGGTTCGCGGAAGTGAATGAAGCCGAGCAGCGACGACGACGGAGACTCGATCACCAGCGTCGTGCGATCCGCGTCCACGAGGAAGCGAGACCACATCGGCAGGCGATCGCGCCGCGCGTCCTCCGGGTCCAGCGCGCTTCCGTATGAGAACGAACGCGAAGCGACGTGCACCGCTGTGATCGCGCTGGCGTCGGCGCCGGTTGCCTCGCGAAGTCTGCCGATCATCGGTCCATTTGACCACGGCGCCCGGCACGCGGGGCGTAGGATCGGTTCCTTGCGTAGATGGGGGGATCCGAGATGGATGAGGTGACGAGCACGGGGGTGATCGTCGACGTCGACGGAACTCTCTGCGACGTCGCGGGCGTACGTCACTACGTCTCGGGTGAGCACGGCTATCGCAACTTCGATGCCTTCCACCGCGCCAGCGCGCTGTGCCCGCCGGTGCCGGACACGCTCGCCTGGGTTGGCGCTCGCCGAGCCGAGGGGCACACCGTCTTCGTCGTGACGGCACGCCGCCAGCGTTGGGAGTACCTGACGCGTGTGTGGCTGCGGAAATGGGAAGTCTCGTATGAGCACCTTCTGATGCGCGCGGACGACGACGACCGCGCGGACGTTGAGGTGAAGGCCGACATCCTTCAGACGATTCGCCGTCGTGGCTTCCAGATCGTCGCAGCGATTGACGACAACCCCAGCGTCGTCGAACTGTGGCAAGCAGAAGGTATCCCGGTGACTGTCGTTCCGGGCTGGCAGGATCAGGACAGACCGCAGATGACATGGTCCGCGGCCTCCGCAGATCGGACATGACCCCACACCGCCGTGTTACCAATGAGCCTGCCCTGTCCCTTCTGTGATCAGATGTGGCGATCTTCGCCGTCGACCTTCCTCACCAGTACGAAGAAGTCGACGACAAGCTGAACGATCCGGTCGTCTTCGTCGAGACCCCAGTACACGGGGTACCGGCCGTCGCCCCAGCCGGTTTCGCAAGCGAAGCCCACGTTCCCGGCCCCGAGGCCGAAGGAACCCGCGGCCGGTTTCGGGGCGTCCGCGAACCGCGCGAACACCACGTTCTTGTCTCGTGGAGTCATCGACAGGTACGCCGTAAAGTCGGCGATGCAGAGGGAACCGTGGTCGACGCCGACGGTGTCGTTCTCTCCTCCGGCGCAGTTCGCGAGCTTCCAGGAGACCGGACGCCTCTCGCCGAACACGACGCGAACGGCCGCGTTGCGACCGAACGCAGTGACCCGGTCCACGGGGTACGTTCCCGGCACGACGGTGTGGGCAAGGGGACGAGCGTAGTGGTTGTCCCAGCCGAAGTCCGTGATGGTGAGAATGCCGGTCGCAGTGGACAGCTCGCCCACACGAGTCACCGATGCCTGAGAAATCTCCCCGTCGTCTGGATCGCGCACCTCTCGATCGGTGAAATTTCGGTTCTCATCCAGGGAAGCTTCGTACTCCGGTACGGCGATGAACGCGGCATCGGAGGCGCAATCGCGCTGAAGTTCGGCGATGGTTGCCGCGTCCACGGAGGGCAAAGCCGGGTCGCTGTAGTGAGTGAGGATGTCGACGATCTTGAACTCGCCCTCGAGATTCTCAACCACGTACTCGTGTAGTCCCCGGTGCGGTCCTCCCGCGTTGTCGAAGAGCACATATGCAGCAGCGCCGACGATGTCCGTGCGAATGTAGTCCTCCCGACGCGACCCATACGCGGCAGAAGAACTGAAGCTCTCCCCCAATCGCACGGGAGATGCTGCGGCGAAATGTCGCTGCCTCACCGGCTCAAGAAGACTCCGCCACTGACGAAAGAACTCGTCCAGCAACTCAACACGCCGCTGAGCTTGCGCGTACAGTCCCGCGGCTGTCTTGTGCTGATCCTGATAGTCGGTGAGGAATGCCAGCACTCGCGCTTCCGGACTCTTCACCCGACGCGACTTCGACCACGGTGTCCACATGGTGGCAGCCTACCGAGGACACGGAAAGGGGCGAGGTCCATACACACACGCCGGCGCCCACCCACTCGGTGACGGCCGGCGTGAGCGAGCCGATACGCTCGGAGCATGCGCGACGTGGCGAAGCACGGGACCGAGATCCTCCAAGAACCTGCTTTCGCCTACTTCTGGAGCGCCACCACTATCCGTGCGTTCGGTGGAGCGGTTGCGGGCGTGGCATTCCAAGTGCTGATCGTGACAGTTCTCGACGCCAACGCAACGGAGATCAGCGTCCTGGCGGCACTGAGCGTGGTGCCGTACCTGTTCCTCGGACTCATCATCGGCGCGCTCATGGACCGGTGGCGCAGGCAGCGCACACTCATCATCACCACCATCGGACGAGCCCTCGTTCTCGCTGCAGTACCGGTGCTGCTCCTTACGAACACCCTCAACTTCTGGACGCTGGCCGCCGTGACCCTCGCGCTCGGCGTGCTGACGCTGTTCGCGGACTCCGCCGCGCAGCCGCTGCTCCCGCGGATCGTGCCGCGCAAATCCCTCGTTGCGGCGAACGCGCGGCTGGGACAGAGCAACACGGTCGCGGCGACGGCGGGTCCGGCGCTCGGTGGTCTCCTGCTCCGGCTGATCGGGCCGGCGTGGTTGTTCGCGGTCGATGCGGTTGTCAACGCCGTCGCCGCGGTGCTGCAGTCGCGGATCCGGGTGGATGAGCCGCGCCCCGCGCCGCGTGACACGGGCAGCCACATCGGTCGCGACATCGCCGAGGGCATGCGCTTCACCTACCAGCATCCGACGCTGAGGCCGCTGGCGTTCTCAGTGCACGTCTGGTTCTTGGGAAACAGCATTGTCACGACCACCTTCGGCGTCTTCGCGCTGCGACACCTCGACCTGCCCGACTGGGCGTTCGGCGTCGCTCTCGCGGCCGGAGGCGTTGGCGGCTTTCTCGGCGCTGTGATCGCCCCACGAATCGGCACGATGCTCGGAGCCGGACGGGCGATCCTGTTCGGGCGGGCGCTCATCGTCCTGCCGTGGCTTGCGTTGGCGCTGGTGCCCCTCTCCCCTGCGACCGCGCTGGCGCTCGCGCTGCCGGTCGTGGCGGCC
This sequence comes from Microbacterium gorillae, assembly GCF_050990725.1. Classification (GTDB taxonomy): domain Bacteria; phylum Actinomycetota; class Actinomycetes; order Actinomycetales; family Microbacteriaceae; genus Microbacterium; species Microbacterium gorillae_A. The sequence goes on along the minus strand of NZ_CP158844.1, from coordinate 2,177,188 downwards.
GCCCAGTTCGTCTACGGCCTCGCCATGGGCATCGAGGACACCAACGACATCTCCTACCGCCAAGCTGTGGCACCGGATGAGATCCAGGGGCGCATGAACGCCACGATCCGAACCGTCAATCGTGTCGTCTTCTTCGTCGGTGCGCTGCTCACAGGCGGGCTCATGACCTGGCTCGGATTCGCGGCGACCCTGGGGATCGGCGCCGTCGTCTTCGCAGCGGCTGCGGCGATCGTGCTCTTCTCACCGCTGCGCGCGGCGCGTCACGACGACGCTGCTGAGGCCTGATCAGGCGGTTACCGACCTCGGGTGTGCAGCCTCTCGCAGCCGATCGAACCATGCGTCGTCGGAGTCCGCAGCCAGCTTCGGCATGACCCCGATCGCCAGCAACAACCACGGCAGGATCTGCTGTCCTGGCCGACCGGCGAGCGCCGGCTGGTAGCTCGTGGTCACGACGACACGCGTCGTCTCAGCCGTGACCTGCTCGAGGCGGCGATCAATCGTCATACGGATTCCGCGTTGCCACAGCTGAAGAACCTGATGGGTGTTCTCGTCTGATCGAGCGACCCGCACGCGCACGCGGTCGTTGCCGCACGACGGTTCGTGCACCTCCACCCAGCGCGACCCGGCCACACTGGGGGCTCCGCTGAGCTCCACGACCTCGACCGGGTGATCGTCCACGGCCACCATGGCCACAGGATCGGTCAGCACGCGCCAGATCTCCGTCGGCGCTGCCTCGACAACGCCCTCCTCCAGCACCGTACGGTACGTGGTCTTCACCAGCATGTTCCTTCTCCCCTCTGATGATGGCGATCAGAGCTCGACGCGGCCGTCGACGCAGACGAACGCGTTCCCGCCGACCCAGATCCGACCGTTGTCATAACTCACGTGGACGCGGCCCTTGTGGCCGATCACCGTGCCTTGCGCGGCAACATATCCGTCGGTGACCATGGCCGACTCCCGCAGCCAGTGTGCAAGTCCGGCGTTGAGGCTACCGGTGATCGGGTCCTCCCACACCGGGTCGTTCCCGACGAACGCACGCACCTCGAATCGGACCTCGTTCCCGCGAGGATGCTCGCCGATCACACCGATGCAGCGCGCCCCGAGCGCGGCGGGATCCGGTCGCAGCGCGAGAACGTCAGCGGCGCTCGCAAGTCGCACGCCCATCCACTCCGGGCCGTTCACCAGCCAGGAGGCGTCCTGGATCGCCGCACGATCGATGCCGAGAATCTCGGCGACCTCCCCCAGCTCCGCTTCGTCGACCGGACCGAATCGCGTCAGCGGCGGTGCTGCGAAGGCGAGCTTGGCGTCCTCGACGCGCACGGGGATGAGCCCCGCCCCGCACTCCTGGACGACGTCGCCTGAGCGCTGCGGAACGCCACCCGCGTGCAACCACGCGAGAGCTGAACCGAGCGTGGGGTGCCCGGCGAACGGGAACTCCTGCGAGGCGGAGAAGATGCGAACGCGATAGTCCGCTGCCGGGGTCGTGGGTCGAAGCAGGAAAGTCGTCTCCGCGAGGTTGGTCCACTTCGCGAAACGCTGCATCTGCTCCGTTGTCAGGTCGTCGGCATCATGCACGACGGCCACCGGGTTGCCGCGATACGCCACGGGCGAGAAGACGTCCACCTCGGTGTAGCGGCGCAGTGTCACCTCCCCAACCTATCGGAGCGGTGACCCACCGGCGGGAGGGGCCTGCGCACGTACGCCCCTCCCGCCGGGAACCGATCAGGGCGTCCTGCGCCCCGTCATCGACCGGATCAGCCAGGCGATCACAGCCAGTACCAGCAGCACCAGTCCGACCCAGAGCAGGAAGTTCAGGGACTGCACCAGTCCGCCCGTGATGGCGAGCACGATCGCGATCACCACGATCACAATGAACAGGATGTTCATGAGGGACTCCTTCCGTGGTCGCGGGTGCGACCGGGACTTCACGCTACGGTCATGTGCATCCGCGCCGGAGGGGGTTGACTTCCATGCCTCGCGGGTGCCATGCACGCGGCGTCACTTGTCGTCGAGACGATCCTCGATCTCGTCCTTCGCGTGCTCCGCAGCGTCGTGGGCCTTGTCGACGCCCTGCTTCAGCTTGGCGTTCTCCTCCTCGGCGAAGCCGCGCGCTTCCAGGTCATCGTTCCCGGTGACCTTGCCGGCAGCGTGCTTCACCTTGCCGGCGAGCTCCTCAGCCTTGTGCTGTGCCTTGTCTCCAACAGCCATGGGGTGTCCTTTCGTCGATCGCCGACGCATGAACGCGCCGACAATCCACGCTCACCCGCGTGCAATCCGGCGAGCAACCGGGTTGACAGCGAGCGACAGACATGGTCACCGTCTTGGGGGCTCAGGCCACGGCGACGCCGAAGACCAGGCCGAGCACATAGGTCACCGCGGCGGCGCCGAACCCGATCAGCAGCTGACGCAGGGCGCGACGGAGTGGAGCGCCACCGGACAGGATTCCCACCATCGCGCCCGTCGACATCAGGGCGATGCCGACCAGCACCAGGGCGAGCACCACGGCGAGCAGACCGGACGCGCCGAACAGCCACGGCAAGACGGGGATGATGGCACCTGACGCGAAGAACAGGAAGCTGGAGATCGCCGCACCCCAGGCGGAGCCGATCACCTCGTCATCCTCCTGCACCTCGCGCTGGGGCTTGGTGCCCGCACGAGACGCCTCCAGCACGCTGCGAGCCCGGATCATCGCCTCCTCTTCCGGAACGCCGCGCGTGCGATAGATGAGCGCGACCTCGTTCGCGTCCAGGTCGAGATCCAGGAAGGCATCGTCGCCGAGATCACTCGGCTGCGTGGCGTCGAGCAGCTCACGCTGCGAGCGCACGGAGACGAACTCTCCCGCACCCATCGACAGCGCGCCGGCCAGCAGACCCGCCAGACCGCTGAAGAGTACGAACTGCGGAGCGACCCCCGTGGCGCCGATGCCCATGATCAGCGCCAGGTTGCTCACCAGGCCGTCATTCGCCCCGAACACGGCCGCCCGGAACGTGCCCGCGAGCCGGCGCCGGCCCCGAGCGGCGAGGCCACGAACCACCTCGTGATGGACCTTCTCGTCCGCCGCCATGGCCGCGGTGGCGAACTCCTCGTCCGCATAGGGCGAGCGGGCCTCGGCCTGCTGCGCGAGCGCAAGGGTGAAGATCGATCCGAAGTTCCCCGCCATCCAACCGAGCATCCGCGTCCGCACACCGGCGCGGGGCAACCGGGAGGGCTCGCCTCCGAGCAGCGCCAGCCAGTGGGACTCGTGACGCCCCTCCGCTTCGGCCAGCGCCAGCAGAATCTCACGCTCCTCCCCCGTCTTACGCTCGGCGAGACGGCGGTAGACGTGAGCCTCGGCGCGCTCGTCAGCGAGGTACTTCGCCCAGCGGCGACGATCGGCATCGGTGGGGGCAACGGGGGCGGGCGCAGACATCGTTCTCCTCGGGACGGCAGCTTCCACCGTAGGTCTCGGCACGCCCGAAAACCGCGGAATCTCGCGGATTGCCAGCATTTCGGGCCGCCGAACGGCCCCCGAGAAGCTCAGGACCGCACGCGGCGGCGGATCACCTCAATGCGCTTCTGCAGCTGCGCCACGGTTGCCGTTCCGACGGCGGGGCCACCGCACTCGCGACGCAGTTGGGCGTGAACGACGCCGTGTGGCTCGCCGCTCTGGCGCGCATACAGCCCCACGAGAGTGTTCAGCAGTTGGCGCTGCTCACGAAGCGTACGGTGCAGCGGTTCCGGTAGGGAGGTCTCCCGCTCGCCGCTGGACTTCTCACGCGCTTCCCGGGCCTCGCGATGCTTGGCCTGCTTCGCCTGATGCTGCATCAGCAGCTCGTGCACGTGCTCCGGCTCCAGGAGTCCGGGCAGGCCGATGAACTCCAGCTCCTCCGCCGTTCCGGGTTCGGCGAGCTGACCGAACTGCTGGCCCTCGAAGACGATGGAATCGAAGTGCGCTGTCGACGCGATCGCCTGGTACTGGAACTCCTCGGTGAGGGCGTCCTCCGCCTTCTCCTCGCGGTTCGCGGAATCCAGCAGCGAATCCTCGAGTCCGTCGTCGTCCTTCGTCTGGCGATCCAGTGCGTGGTCGCGCTGCTTCTCCATCTCGTTGGCCAGCTTCATCAGCGGCGGCACGTTCGGCAGGAACACGCTGGCCGCCTCGCCCCGACGCCGAGCACGCACGAAGCGACCGATCGCCTGCGCGAAGAACAGCGGCGTCGAGGAGGAGGTGGCATAGACGCCCACCGCAAGCCGAGGCACATCGACGCCTTCGGACACCATGCGAACGGCGACCATCCATCGACTGGTCGACTCCGCGAACTTCTCGATGCGGGCCGAAGCATCGCTCTCGTCACTGAGAACGACGGTGGGGTGCTGGCCGGTGATTCCCTGCAGCAGTTTTGCGTACGCGCGCGCCACGGTCTGATCGGTCGCGATCACCAGGCCACCCGCATCGGGGACGTGTTTGCGGATCTCCGTGAGGCGGTCGTTGGCGGATCGCAGGACCACCTGCATCCACTCGCCCTCGGGATCCAACGCCGTGCGCCACGCCTGGGCGTTGACGTCCTTGGTGTTCTCCTGGCCGAGGTTGGCCTCGAGCTCGTCGCCCATGCTGGTCTGCCAGCGCATGGTTCCGGCGTATACGTGGAAGAGCACCGGCCGCACGACGCCGTCGGCGAGGGCGCGACCGTACCCGTAGCTGTAGTCGGTGGTGGACACGCGTCCGCCCGACTCGTCGGGGTGATACTCCACGAACGGAATCGGCGCGGTGTCGGATCGGAACGGCGTACCCGACAGCGACAGCCGGCGGGTGGCGGGTCCGTAGGCCTCGCGAATCGCGTCACCCCAGCTGAGCGCGTCACCGCCGTGGTGGACCTCGTCGAGGACAACCAGCGTGCGGGCGGACTGCGTGAGTCGACGGTGCACAGAAGCACGGGCGGCGACCTGCGCATAGGTGACGACGACGCCGTGGTAGTACCGCGCCGGCGCGACGTGGGAGTTGCGGAACACGGGGTCTAGGCGGATGTGCAGACGAGCCGCGGCGTCGGCCCACTGGGTCTTCAGATGCTCCGTGGGCGCCACCACGATCATCTTGTCGACGACGCCCGTGCGCAGAAGTTCCTGCGCCAACGTGAGCGCGAACGTCGTCTTTCCTGCACCCGGGGTGGCGGCGACGAGAAAGTCCCGCTTGTTCTGCGCGAAGTACTGCTCCAGGGCCTCCTGCTGCCACGCTCGAAGCTTGCCCGCGGTACCCCACGGGGCTCTCTGCGGATAGGACGGTGACAGCACTCGGTCAAGGATAGTCGCGTCCACCGACACTGCTCCGCGCGATGCAGAGGACACCATCGGAGACCGCTGTTATGCTTCCGGGTGGCCCGCCGGTGGGCGCGGCCCGACGCGGAAAGCAGGCGATCATGACGAAGCGCGACGAGCAGCCGGACGAGATGCGACACACCCTGCCGCACACCGCCCGTGACAACGACGGACACCACCCCTGGCGGCGCTATGTGGCTCTCGGGGACTCCTTCACGGAGGGCGTAGGCGACCCGGAGCCGTCCGCTCCCAACGGCTTGCGCGGTTGGGCTGATCGTGTGGCCGAGGTCCTGGGTTCCGGCGTCGATGACTTCGCCTACGCGAACCTCGCGGTCCGCGGAAAGCTCATCCAGCAGATCATGGACGAGCAGATCGATGCGGCTCTCGAACTCAAGCCCGACCTCATCACCTTCTGCGCCGGCGGTAACGACGTCATCCGCCCCGGCACCGATCCCGACCACATCGCGGAGCTGTTCGACGAGTCCATTGCGCGACTGAGCCGCGACGGCGCCACGATCGTCGTGTTCACGGGAATCGACGTCACCTTCACCCCGGTCTTCCGACCGTTCCGCGGGAAGATCGCCATCTACAACGAGAACGTGCGTGCGGTCGCGGAGAAGTACGACTGCATCGTGGCGGATCAGTGGGCGCTCAAGGAGATCCAGGACGCGCGGTTCTTCGCCGAGGATCGGCTGCACATGAACTCGCTTGGCCATCACGAAGTGGCGCGGATGGTGCTGCGTGCGCTGAACGTTCCGAACGACCTGGTGCCGATGCAACCGGACGCGATCGTGCCCCGCACCTGGCGCGAGGCCCGCGTCGGCGACATCTCCTGGGCACGAGAGCATCTGGTCCCCTGGGTTCTGCGTCGACTGCGTCACCAGTCGTCGGGCGACACCGTCACCGCGAAGCGTCCCGAGCCGCTGCCGGTCAGCACCGTGGGCGACAGCCCGGACTGAACCGCTCAGCGCGCAGCTGTTCCGAGATGCCAGAGCGCGATGGCGCTGGTGGCGGCGACGTTGAGCGAATCCACACCGGCGGACATCGGAATCATCACGACGTCGTCCGCCGAGGTGACGATCTCCGGCGCGAGACCCGGCCCCTCGGCTCCGAGGATGAGGGCGACCGGCTCGGTCGGGTGATAGTCCTGCAGCTCGATCGCGCGCCGATCAATCGCGAGCGCCGCGAGCGTGTATCCCGCGGCGGAGAGAGCGCTGCGGAGTTCACGCCAGGAGGTTGCGCGTGCCCATGGCACCTGGAAGACGGTGCCCATGCTCACGCGGACGCTGCGCCGGTACAGCGGATCGCCGGTGCTCGGCGTGAGGAGGACGCCGGCCGCACCCAGAGCCGCGGCGTTGCGGAAGATCGCGCCGATGTTGGCCTGGTCGGTGATGTTCTCCAGGACCACCACGGGACGCCCGTCGAGCAGGGCGTCGAGCGTGCGGGGCGCGGGACGTTCGACCACCGCGATCACGCCGCGGTGCATGTCGAACCCCGTGACAGCGGCGAGTTCGCCCGGCTCCCCCACAAAGATGTCGACGTCGGAATCGACGACCTCCTGCACCGGCTCGAGCCAGCGCGGTGCGATGAGCACCGATCGCACGCGGTGTCGGACCGCGATGGCACGCTCCAGCACGGGCAGGGACTCGGCGACGTAGGTACCGTAAGCGGCATCGGACGCGCGACGGTGGGCCGCGTCCGTCATCGAGCGCAGGGGCGCGAGTCGTGCGTCGGTCGGGTCGAAGTGCTCGTGGACGGGCATCGCTCCATCATCGCGCAGGTTGTCCACAGGTGCCTCGACGCGATGCTCACATGCGCCCTGAGGCCCAGCATTCGCGGGCACCGCGCGGTACTGTGGGCTCACTCAGAAGGGGGAGTTCATGTCTCATACACAACAGCCCGGTCCCGCACCGACCTCCGGTCTTAACGTGAGCAGGATCGCGATGTGGCTCGCGATCGGCATGCTCGTCGCGGCCGCCCTGCTCGGTGGCTTCTTCATCATCGTCGGCGACCAGTCCAACGTGGCCGGTCGTGCCTGGCTGACGCTGTTGTTGGTAGCCGCGTTTGCGGGAGCTGTTCTCATCGACACGGCCATCACACGAGGCAAAGACCCCTGGTATCTGGGTGCTTCCACGGTGGTGAACGTTGTGATCGTGGCTGTCGGGCTCCTCAAGATCTGGAATGGCTGGGGTCAGCCTGCTGACACCGCCGATGAGCGTGTGTGGTCCGTTCAGATGCTCCGGCTGATCGGCGTTCTCCTGCTGTTGCGCGCCGCGCTCGGCATCACCCAGCTCTACATCCCGTTCACGCGGAAGGTGACGACTCCGCAGGTGTCGAAAATCGCGGGGTATGGTGCCATCGCGTTCGGGTGGCTCACCGCGCTGGTGCTCGCGATCCCCGCGGCGTTCCCCGCCCCGGACTACCCGGACTGGTGGTGGCGTGTGGCCGGAGCCACCGCGCTGATCGCCGTGGTGCTCACCGTCATCCCGCTCATCATCCGGGCTTTCCAGCCCCGCGACGATGCATCGCCGCAGCATGTCGCGCAGGGCTACGCGCAGCCGGTCTATCCGCCCCAGGCGCCGGCGTACCCGCCGCAGCAGGGCTATCCCGCGCAGCAGGGCTACCCGGTTCCCGGACAGCAGCCACGCCCCGAGCAGCAGGCCTATGGCGCTCAACCCGCGTATCCGGCGCAACAGGGATACCCTCCGCAGCCGGGCTACCCCGCACCGGGACAACAGGGATACCTGCCGCAGCAGGGTTATCCGGCCCCGGGGCAGCAACCGTACCCCGCAGCGCAGGGGTATCCCGCCGCGCAGGGATACCCGGCCGCACCGGCGCAGCCCGCGGGTCCGTCGGCACCCACGAGTTTCGCGAACCCGCCCGCAACCTCGGCCCATCCGGCGCAGCCAGTCCCGGGCACAGCGCCGCACCCGGGTCAGGGTGGCGACGCGGCGCAGCCACCGACTCCCGCGCCGCCCACCGCGAGTGACGGGTACACCGGCGATGGGCGCCCCAGCGGCACACCGTGACACGGCGCTGACAGAAGCCGCACGCCCGTGACCACGAACCCGCCGTGACAGGGTGGAACGAGCCTAGGCTGAAGTGGTGAACGCTGTTTCCTTCTCTGTCGCCGACGTCTTCCGCGCGGCGGATCTGCTGGCGGGTCATCGCATCGCGATCATCACGGGTGCCGGCATCTCGACAGAGTCCGGTATCCCGGACTACCGCGGGGAGGGCGCGCCGGTGCGGACGCCGATGACGCACGAGCGCTTCCTCGCGCAGGACGATGCGGACCGACGCCGTTACTGGGCTGGCAGCGAGTTGGGCTGGAAGGACTTCTCCACTCGTCAGCCGAACGCCGGACATCGCGCCGTCGCTCGGCTCGAACGCGACGGGCTGGCTACCGGCGTCGTCACACAGAACGTCGATGGTCTCCATCAGGCCGCGGGCAGCCGACGGGTCGTGGAGCTGCACGGCACCGGGCGCCGGGTTCGGTGCCTGTCCTGCGGCCAGGTGTTCGATCGGCGTGCCGTCTCGGCTCGGATCCTTCGCGATAATCCCTCGTTTGGACAGACCACGAACGTCAAACTCGGACCGGACGGCGACGCGATTCCCGCCGACACCACGGACTTCATCGTTCCCGACTGCACGGTGTGCGGTGGGCTCCTCCGCCCCGATGTGGTGTTCTTCGGGGAGTTCGTGCCAACCGCGACGTTCCGTCTTGCGGAGGGAATCGTGGCGGCGGCCGACGCCGTGCTCGTCGCCGGCTCCTCGCTCGTCGTGAACTCGGCGACACGTCTGCTCGAACGCGCGCGTCGCCGGAATCTGCCGCTGGTCGTCATCAACCGTGGTCTCACGCGCTGGGATGATCGCGCGTCTCTCAAGCTGGACGGTGCGATCGGTGAAATCCTGCCGGCGTTGACGCAGGCGCTACTGGACTGACGCCCCTCATCGCGGCGGAGTCCCAGCGACGGCGCGCTACGCTCGCACGGTGACTCTCATCACTCTCGTGCGCCACGGTCAGACCGACTGGAACCTCGCCCGCCGTATCCAGGGCTCCACCGACATTCCGCTGAACGACACCGGTCGCCGCCAGGCACGGGAGGCCGCTGCCGATCTCATCGTGACAGATCCGGTGCTGCTGGTCTCCAGCGACCTCGCACGTGCCGTGGAAACCGCCCAGATCATCGGCGCGCAACGCGGCTGGGCCGGACCCCAGACGTTCACGGCACTACGGGAGCGCAACTACGGCGTAGCCGAGGGAATGACCGATACCGAACTGGTCACTCGCTTCGGCTCCTGGCACACCGCGGAGATCCCGGATGCGGAACCGCGCGAGCAGGTCGCTGAGCGGGCGCTCCGGGCCCTCGCCGAGATCGCTGCCGGAGTCGATGACGGCACACACGTCGTGGCCGTGTCGCACGGCGGCGTCATCGGGTCGTTGCTGCGCCATCTGACGGGCGATCCGCTGCCGGGGCTTCGCATCGCGAACGGCTCGGCCCACACGCTGCGCGTCGAGAACGGCACGCTCCTCGTCCACGAGCCGCACCTGCTGCCCGTCGCCTGAATCTCCCGATCAGCCTCCGGCGCGCCGCAGCACCTCGCGGGCCTGACGCAGCACCGGTTCGTCCACCATGCGTCCGTCCAGGCGGAAGGCACCGGCCTCACCACGGGCCGCGTCCAGCACGCGGCGGGCCGCCGCGACATCGGCGTCCGCGGGACGATAGGCCCGCCGCACCACCTCCACCTGGGAGGGATGGATGCACGCGGTCGCGGAGAAGCCGCTGGCGACGGCATCACGGCACTCCGCCTCCAAGCCCGCAAGGTCCGGGATGTCCACATGGACGGCGTCGATCGCGCGGCGACCGAAAGCCCCCGCGGCCAGCAGCACGCGGGATCGCGCGTGCCGGGCGACGTCCCGATATCCGCCGTCCTCGCTCCTGCTCGATGATCCGCCGAGAGAAGCGACAAGGTCCTCGGCACCCCACATCAGCGCAACAACGGCGGGGTGAGCGGCGATCGCATCGGCCATCACAACGCCGCGAGCGGTCTCGCACAGCGCGATCACGCTGAGCCCGTCCCCGATCGCATCCAGCTGTGCCGTCGACTCGGCCTTCGCGAGCATCACCGTTCGAAACGGACTGCGCCGCACCGCCGCCAGATCATCGGCGAAGTACTCCGAGCCGGTCGCGTTGACGCGCACGATCACCCGCTCCGGGTCGAGGTCAGCGGCGGCCATCGCGATGCGCGCTTCGGGCTTCGCCGCTGGCAGTACGGCATCTTCCAGGTCGAGGATGACGGCGTCCGCGCGTTCCAGCGCCTTGCCGTAGCGATCGGGTCGATCGCCAGGACAGAACAGGACCGCAGGACCGCTGTCGAGAACCGCGGCGCTCATACGGCATCCCGCATCCGCACCAGGACCGTGCGCGTCGCGGTCGCCACCACGACACCGTCCTGATTCGTGCCGGTGTGTTCGATGCTCACCAGTCCCTGACCCGGACGAGAGGCGGACGGGCGCTTGCTGGTCACCCGGGAGGACACGGTGAGCGTATCCCCCGCGAACAGCGGCGCGGGAAAGGCGATGTCGCTCAGCCCCACCTGGGCGATCAGCGTGCCCTGCGTGAGCTGCGCGACGCTGAGTCCCACCATCGTCGACAGCGTCCACATGGAGTTCATCAATCGCTGGCCGAAGCCGCTCTCCGCGGCAGCCTGCGCGTCGAGATGCAGTGCCTGCGTGTTCATGGTGAGCGTCGTGAACAGCACATTGTCGGCCTCCGTCGCGGTTCGTCCCGGACGATGAACGTAGCGGACGCCCTCCTCGAACTCCTCGAAGAACAGTCCGCGCTGCTCGACGATGCGCTCGTCGCTCATCACGCCACCCCCAGCGCCCGCGCGATGATCAGCAGCTGCACTTCGCTGGTGCCCTCGCCGATCTCCAGGATCTTGGAGTCGCGATAGTGGCGCGCCACCGGATACTCGTTCATGAAGCCGTTGCCTCCGAACAGCTGGGTGGCGTCGCGGGCGTTGTCCATCGCGGCTTCGCTCGAGACCAGCTTCGCGATCGCCGCCTCTTCGCCGAACGGACGCCCGGCATCGCGTAGCCGTGCTGCGTGCTGCCACGCCAGGCGAGACGTGTGAACACGAGTGCGCATCCGGGCGAGGAGGAACTGCACGTGCTGGCGCGTCGACAGTGCGGAGCCGAACACGTTCCGCTTGCCGACGTAGTCGACGGCAGCTTCCAGGCACCCCTCGGCAGCACCGGTGCCCAGCGCGGCGATCGCGATCCGTCCCTCGTCGAGGATCTCCAGGAAGTTGCGGAATCCGCGGCCGCGTTCGCCGAGGAGGTTGCCGGCCGGAACCCGCGCCGATGCGAATGTCAGCGGATGCGTGTCGGACGCGTGCCAGCCGACCTTGTCGTACGCGGGTTCTACCGTGAAACCCGGCGTTCCATTCGGCACGATGATCGTCGAGATCTCGCGCTTGCCGTTGGCCGCCGTCCCGGTGACCGCCGTGACGGTGACAAAGCGGGTGATCGCGGTGCCGGAGTTCGTGATGAACTGCTTGCTGCCGTCGATCACCCACTCGTCGCCGTCCAGGTGTGCGGTGGTGCGTGTGGCCCCCGCGTCCGAACCCGCTTCGGGCTCCGTCAGACCGAAGCCGGCGAGCGCCCGCCCCGCCAGCAGCTCGGGAAGCAGCTCTGCCTGCTGCTCCGGAGTGCCGAACTTGAAGATCGGCATGGCGCCGAGGCTCACTCCCGCTTCCAGTGTGATGGCCAGCGACTGATCGGCGCGAGCGATCGCCTCGATCGCGAGTCCCAGGGCGAAGTAGCTGCCGCCCTGGCCACCCACCTCCTCCGGGAACGGCAGCCCGAACAGCCCGAGCTCTCCCATCGCCGCGACGACGTCGAGCGGCAGCGTGTGGGTGCGATCCGCCTCGTACGATGCCGGTGCGACGACCTCCTCGGTGAAGGCCCGCACCAGACCCGCGAGTTCGCGTTCTTCGTCGGTGAGTTCCATGGTCATGCGGATTCCTCTGATTCCTCGTGGGTGAAGTGGGCGACGGTCTGGTCGCGTCGCACGTGATCGCCCACACGCGCATCGATGATCACGGTTCCGTTCGCGGGTGCAAGCACGGGGTGCTCCATCTTCATCGCCTCGATGACGACCACCCGCTCTCCGGCCGCGATGGCCCCACCGGGGTGGACGGCCACGACGTTGCCGGGCATCGGCGCTTTGAGAATGGGGTCGACAGCGCCCGCCACGCGGTCGCGTTCACGACGACGCTTCTCCCCCAGCTCACGACGTCCGATCGGTGTGAATCGCGCGGTGAGTCCGTCTGCGTGCGCCCAGACGGCGCCGTCCGCGTCGGTCGCCGAGTCGCTGTCATCCGGAGCTGCGGAAGTGAGGGTCACGGTGTGAACCACGCCGTCGTCCGCGATCAGTGCGAGCGCCCCACGATGTTCGGGGGCACCGAGGCGGAAGCCGCGAAGCGACTGCCACGGTCCCGTCGGCGCAGCATCTTCGTGCCGGGGAACCGCTGCCGCCGCGGCGCTCAGCAGCGCGGCGGTCGGCTCCGGATCACGGTATGCCGGCAGGCGATCGATGAGCCCCGTGTCCATGTCGCCGGCGCGCACGCGCTCGTCGTCGAGGAGCGAGCGCAGAAACCCGATGTTCGTGTCGACGCCCAGCAGCACGGTCTCGGCGAGCGCCGCGTCCAGGCGGGCGACGGCAGTGTCGCGGTCGTCGGCCCAGCAGATGACCTTGGCGATCATCGGGTCGTAGTCCGCCGTGACGACGGAGCCGGTTTCCACCGCGGAGTCGGTGCGCGCGCCCACGGCAGCCTGCCACAGGAGCACATCGCCCGTCGCGGGCAGGAAACCGCGAGCGGGTGACTCCGCGTACACGCGCGCCTCGACCGCGTGACCGGTGAGGGTGACGTCCTCCTGCTGGAGCGGCAGCGGCTCACCTGCTGCCACGCGGAGCTGGAGTTCGACCAGGTCGAGCCCCGTGACCATCTCCGTCACGGGGTGCTCCACCTGCAGTCGGGTGTTCATCTCGATGAAGAAGAACTCGTCCGGTCGGTCGGCGGCGACCAGGAACTCAACCGTGCCGGCACCGACGTAGTCGACGCTTGCCGCTGCTCGGCAGGCCGCAGCTCCGATGCGTTCACGGGTGGCGTCGTCGATGAGCGGCGACGGCGCTTCCTCGATCACCTTCTGGTGCCGCCGTTGCAGCGTGCACTCGCGTTCGCCGAGGTGGATGACCGTGCCGTGCTGGTCGGCAAACACCTGCACCTCGATGTGACGGGGTCGCTCGATCAGCCGCTCCAGCAGCAGTGAGTCGTCGCCGAAGGACGCCGCGGCCACACGCCGTGCGGTGACCAGCGCGTCATCGAGTTCGGCGGCGGCTCTGACCACCTGCATGCCCTTCCCCCCGCCACCGGCAGAGGGTTTCACCAGCAGCGGGAAGCCGACGTCCGCCGCTCTGTCGCGGATCTCGTCATTCGAGAGGTCTCGGGCGCTGAAGCCGGGGACGGTCGGCACGCCCGATGCGGCCACATGCTCCTTCGCACGGATCTTGTCGCCCATCACGTCCAGTGCGTTCTCGCCGGGGCCGATGAACACCAGCCCAGCGGCAGCACACGCGTGACCGAACGCCTCGTTCTCTGACAGGAACCCATAGCCGGGGTGGATCGCCTGGGCACCGCTCTCACGGGCGGCGGCGATGACCGCGTCGATGTTGAGATAGCTCTCTGCGGCGGGCGCGGGCCCCAGGCGCACGGCATGATCCGCCTCACGCACGTGCGGAGCGTTGGCATCGGCGTCGCTGTAGACGGCAACCGAGCGAATGCCGAGGCGGCGGAGCGTGCGGATCACGCGTCGGGCGATCTCACCGCGGTTCGCGACGAGCACCGTGCGAAAGGGCGGAGAAGTCAGTGTCGTCATGTCCATCACATCCGGAAAAGGCCGAAGCGGCTGTCAGCAAAGGGCACTCGACCAACGACGTCGAGGGCGAGTCCCAGCAGGTCGCGGGTCTGGAGCGGATCCACGATGCCGTCATCCCACAGTCGGGCGGTGGCGTAATAGGGATTGCCCTGACGCTCGTACTGCTCGCGCACCGGAGCACGGAAGGCCTCTTCGTCGGCGTCGCTCCACTCTCCCCCGCCGGCTTCGATCTGGTCGCGCTTCACGGTGGAGAGCACACGCGCCGCCTGCTCCCCGCCCATCACGGAGATCCGACTGCCGGGCCAGGCCCAGAGGAAGCGCGGTGAGTAGCCCCGGCCGCTCATCGCGTAGTTTCCTGCGCCGAAGGATCCCCCGACGATCACTGTCAGGCGCGGCACCCGACAGGTCGCGATGGCGGTGACCATCTTCGCCCCGTTTTTGGCGATGCCGCCCGCCTCCGCGTCACGACCCACCATGAATCCCGTGATGTTCTGCAGGAAGAGCAGCGGGATCCCTCGCTGGTCGCAGAGCTCCACGAAATGAGCTCCCTTGAGCGCCGATTCGCTGAGCAGCACGCCGTGGTTGGCGATGATGCCGACCGGGTGGCCGTGGATGCGAGCCCAGCCGGTCACGAGCGTCGTCCCGTACTCGCTCTTGAACTCCGTGAAGTCGGAGCCGTCCACGAGGCGCGCAATCACCTCGCGCGGGTCATAGGGCTGATTGACGTCAACGGGTACGACACCGTACAGCTCGTCAGGCGCGACCTCCGGTTCCCGTGCGTCGACGACCTCCCACGCCAGCGGCGCGGGCGCCGGCAGAGTCGCGACGATGTCACGCACGATCTCCAGCGCGTGGTCGTCATCTTCGGCCAGGTGGTCCACGACCCCGGAGCGCCGGGCGTGGACCTCACCGCCGCCGAGCTCCTCGGCGGTCACAGTCTCACCGATCGCGGCCTTCACCAGGGGCGGACCACCCAGGAAGATGGTTCCCTGCCCACGCACGATCACCGTCTCATCGCTCATCGCCGGAACGTAGGCTCCGCCCGCGGTGCTGGAGCCGAGCACCGCGGCGATCTGCGGAATGCGCTGCGCGCTCATGCGGGCCTGGTTGTAGAAGATCCGGCCGAAGTGATCGCGGTCCGGAAACACCTCGTCCTGCTGGGGCAGGAAGGCCCCACCGGAATCGACGAGTGAGATCACCGGCAGCCGGTTCTCCTCGGCGATCTCCTGCGCGCGCAGGTGCTTCTTCACGGTGAGCGGGTAATAAGTCCCGCCCTTCACGGTGGCGTCGTTGGCGATCACCATGACGTGTCGACCGTGCACAAGGCCGATCCCGGCCACCACCCCGGCAGCGGCCGCGTGCCCGTCATACAGGGCCTCCGCCGCGAGCGCGCCGACCTCGAGGAACGGGCTGCCGACGTCCAGCAGCCGCTCGATGCGGTCTCGCGCAAGCAGCTTTCCGCGCGCGAGGTGCTTCTCGCGCGCCTGCTCCGAACCTCCGCGCGCGACGCGAGCGAGGCGGTCGACAAGGTCGTCGCGCAGTGCGCGTTGTGCTGCGGCGTTCTCGTGGAACGCTTCGTCCTGAACCACTGCGCTGGTCAGCCGGGTCATGTGTCCTCGCGATCGTGGCGGCTCTGCCGGTGTCGTCGGGATTTCAGTTAGTGTTTACTAACTGAAATGAACGCTAACGCGGAAGGCGCACGATGACAAGACCCGCCACGCCCCGCGATCGCGCGAAGGCCGAACGACGTTCGTCGCTGGTCGACGCCGCTGCGCGACTGTTCGCTGCGCACGGCTACGCCGCCGTCACCATCGATCAGCTGGGCACCGCGGTCGGCGTCAGCGGTCCCGCCGTGTATCGGCACTTCCCGGGCAAGCAGACGGTGCTGGAGGAGCTCCTCGTGGGAGTCAGCACGCGGCTGCACGACGGAGGGCGCGAGGTCTGCGCCGCCGGGTCGCCGCCGACCGACACACTGCGCGCACTGGTGGAGTTTCACACGCGCTTCGCCCTGGCCGAGACCGACGTCATCCGCGTTCAGGATCGAGACCTCGCATCCCTCGACCCGGCCGCGCGGGACCGCGTGCGCGCCTTGCAGCGCGCCTATGTCGACGACTGGGTGCGCACCCTCCGCGTCGTCGACCCCGCACTCTCCGACGCGGTCGCACGACTGCGCGTGCATGCGGTCTTCGGACTGCTGAACTCGACGCCCCACGCCCTGCGGGGATCGCGTGCCGACCGCGCCGTGGCGGCGACCGAGCTGGCCGCGGCGGCGTGGGCGGCACTCACGGTCTCGTCGGCCCCAGCCACAGCGGTGCCCGGCGCGTAGGCTCGGGGCGTGCACGCGAACGATTCCCCCACGCCGCCGCAGGACGATCCGACCGCGCCCCGGACTCGAGGCACCTCACGTCGCCGGTTCCTGCAGGGTGGAGCGATCGGCGTGGCGGGTGCCGCTCTCGGTGGCATCGCCGGCTACGCCTGGGGCGCTCGTACGGAGGAGGACGCGTTCGCGCCGGCACCCGCCGATCCTGCGAGCGCGTTCGACCACCTCATCGTCCTGATGGGCGAGAACCGTTCGTTCGACAACCTGCTCGGGCTTCTCTACGACCGCGACACGTTGCCGTCGGGAAGCAGGTTCAACGGTCTCGCGTTCGGCACCTACGCGAATGTGACGCCGGACGGACGACGGGTGCCGGCGCACGTGTACACCGGGACCACGGACGAGGTGATGGGCATGCCCGCGCCGGATCCCGGTGAGGAGTATCCGCACGTCAACACCCAGCTGTGGGGCGAGGTCCTCCCGGCCTCGAACGCGACGCGGGGCGTGGAGGAGATGACGAGCCCGTACAACCTGCCACCGCACCCGGGTGTGCCGACGATGTCCGGATTCATCACCGACTACGTCAACACCGCGACGCGCGAGGTCGGATCACCGCCCCCGCCGGAGGTGGTCGACCAGATCATGGGTGGGTTCTCCCCCGACATGCTCCCGGTGCTGTCGACGCTCGCGCGCGAGTTCGCTGTCTTCGACAACTGGTACGCGGCGGTGCCGACGCAGACCTACGCCAACCGCTCGTTCTTCCACGCATCGACCTCTCACGGCTTCGTGACTAACCACGGCGGCGGATATCGGAAGTGGCTGGACACAGACCCCGCACCCACGATCTTCAACAGGCTGGAAGAGGCCGGTCTGAGTTGGCGAATCTACTTCGACGAGGACCAGCTGCTCTCTCTGACGGGTTTCCTGCATGCCCCCGTGCTTGAGAAGTATTGGAAGACACAGCACTTCGCCGTGATGAGCGACTTCTATGCCGACGTTGCGAACGGCACGCTGCCGGCCTACGCCTTCATCGAGCCGCGAATGATCTACAACCACAACGACTTCCATCCGCCGTTCGGCGAGTACCGCACCGCCCAGGCGGATGACACCACGCTGGTCGACTCCGCAGTGTCGGACGTGCGCGCCGGCGAGGCGCTGGTCGCGGACGTGTACAACGCCGTTCGCACCGCGGCGTCGACCACAGGTTCGCATGCCCGCAACACCGCTCTGCTCATCACGTTCGATGAGCACGGCGGCACCTACGACCACGTTCCCCCTCCGGCTGCCGTTCCGCCCGACCATCGCGAGGACACCGAAATGGACTTCGGGTTCGATCGACTCGGGCTGCGGGTTCCCGCGATCCTGGTGTCCGCGTACACGGCCGCCGGCACGATCGTCAACGATGAGCTGCACCACGCTGCCGTCATCGCCACCCTCTGCCATCAGCACGGACTGGCACCTCTCACCGATCGAGACGCGGACGCGCGCGACCTTCGGGTGGCGCTCAACCTCTCTTCGCCACGCGACCCGGCGACCTGGCCGTCCGTCACTCCGATGTGGACACCGCCCAACCCCGATGCGACTCTGGACCGCGCCACGATGAAGTCCAGCAAGACGGCGCTCACCCCACCCGCGCGCGGACTCCTCGGGCTGCTGATGGCACGGGAGGGCCTGGGCGACGGGCGAGCACCGAGGACGTACGCCGATGCTTTCGCTCTGTTGGAAGAGCACGGTCACGGCCTGTTCGGCGAACGGTAGAGACGGGGCCGCGGACGGATCGTCCGCGGCCCCGTCCTTCAGGCGACGAGCAGCGCGCGCGCCGGGTCCTCCAGGATCCGCGCGACGTCGACCAGGAACCGTGCTCCCTGCTCCCCGTCGACCAGGCGGTGATCGAACGACAGGCTGAGGGTCATCACCTCACGAAGGGCGACCTCCCCGTTGTACTCCCACGGACGCCGGAGCGCCGCCCCGACCGCCAGAATCCCGGCCTCACCGGGGTTGAGGATCGGCGTTCCCGCTTCGATCCCGAAGGTTCCGATGTTCGTGATCGAGAAGGTTCCGCCGGTCATGTCCGCGGGGGTCGTGCGCCCCTCTCGCGCTGTCGCCGCGAGGTCTCGGATCGCGTCGGACAGCGCGGGAAGGGCCAGCGAGCCGGCATCGCGGATCACCGGGACGACAAGACCGCGCGGCGTTGCTGCGGCGATGCCGAGGTTGATACGCCGCGGCTGGACGATCTCCTGCGCCTCCTCATCCCAGCGCGAGTTCAGTTCAGGAGTGCGACGCAGCGCGAGCGACACCGCTTTCGCGACGATCGCGAGGGGTCCGATGCGGTGCTCGGCGAGTTCGCGATCATCCCGAAGCCGGCGCACGAGGGACATGGTCTCGGTCACGTCGACCGTGTGGAAGCAGGTGACATGCGGTGCGGTGAAGGCGCTGCGCACCATCGCGGCCGCCGTGTGCTTGCGCACGCCACGAATCGGGATGCGGATCTCATCGCCGTCGGACACGACCGGTGAGGGTGCCGCCACCTCAGTCGGGGCTCCGACCGCGGCCGAGACGTCATCGCGGGTGATGAGCCCGTTCGGTCCGGTGCCGGTGAGCTGCGCCAGATCGACGCCGAGATCACGAGCGAGCTTGCGAACCGGCGGGGTGGATCGGGGGCGCTCGGTGCGCTCCGCTGGCGCCGGTGGGGCCGGGGCGGGTGGAGCTGGAGCCGTCATCGTCGCCGTGCCCGCCGACGATGCGGAGTCGCCGCCACGTCGCTTGCGCATCGGACGGGATGTGCTGGTCGGCGCGGCCCCGTATCCGACGAGGTTCGGTGGCACCACCTCATCTGTCGACGCGTCTGCGCTCGGCTCGGCGGCACCCTCGCCCGTATCGAAGGTGATCAGCACCGCCCCGACCTCGACGACCGCGCCGGCTTCCGCGTGCAGTGCCGCAACGGTGCCCGCGTAGGGAGACGGAAGATCGACGACCGCCTTGGCCGTCTCGACCTCGGCGATCGGCTGGTTGATGGTGACGATGTCGCCCACGGCGACGTGCCACTGGATGAGTTCGGCTTCGGGAAGCCCCTCCCCGAGGTCCGGAAGACGGAAGTCGGTGGTGGTGCTCACAGGGTCACCCCCGTCAGGCTGTTCGGGCGCCCGAGCGCACGGTCCACACCGTCGAGGATCCGATCCAGATCCGGAATGTGGCTGTGCTCCAGCTTGGACGGCGGGTACGGCACGTCGTGTCCGGTGACACGCACGGGCGCAGACTCCAGGTACTCGAAGTCGCGCTCCGTCACGGAGGCGACGATCTCAGCACCCACGCCGGCTTCTCGCCCGGCCTCATGCGTCACGACGAGCCGGCCCGTGCGCCGCACCGACGCGTCAACCGTGTCGTAGTCGACGGGCGAGATCGACCGCAGGTCGATGACCTCGATCGAGACGCCCTCGTCTTCAGCGGCGATCGCCGCATCCACCGCGGTGCGCACCTGCGCGCCATAGGTGACCAGCGTCACGTCCGTGCCCGGGCGGACGACGCGGGCCAGCCCCATCGGTGCCGCATCGGCGAGGTTCGCGTCGACATCGACCTCGCCCTTGGTGTGGTAGAGCCGCTTCGGTTCGAGGAACACCACCGGGTCGTCGCTGGCGATCGCCTGCTGCAGCATGACGTGCGCGTCCTGCGGATTGGAGACCGCCACCACCCGCAAACCCGCCGTGTGAACGAAGTACGCCTCGGGAGACTCGGAGTGGTGCTCCGCGGCGCCGACACCACCCGCCCACGGCACGCGGATGGTGAGCGGCATCTTCACGCGCCCGAGGGTGCGGTAGTGCAGCTTCGCCACCTGGCACACCAGCTGGTCGAAAGCCGGGTACATGAACCCGTCGAACTGGATCTCCACGACCGGGCGGAAACCGCGCATCGCGAGCCCGACCGCGGTCCCCATGATCCCGGCCTCGGCGAGCGGCGTATCAATCACGCGCTTTGCCCCGAACTCATCGAGGAGTCCCTCGGTGATGCGGAACACCCCGCCGAGACGCCCGACGTCTTCGCCCATCACGAGCACGCGTTCGTCGCGGCGCATCGCGCTCTGCAGGGCCGAATTCAGCGACTTGCCCATCGTCATCATGGTCATCGTGCGTCCTCCTCGAACCCGGCGAGGTACGCCGCGAACTGCGCGCGCTCACGGTCGAGCGCGGAGTGCGGTTCCGCGTACACGTGGTCGAACACCTCGATGGGGGCGCGCTTCTCGATGCTCAGGCACGCGGCACGCACGTCCGCACCGAGCGCATCCGCCTCAGCGGCGACCTCGGCCGCAAAGGCGTCGTCGAACTCGCCGATCGAACGGAGGAAGGCCTCGACGCGCGTCAGCGGGTCACGCGTGCGCCACAGCTCCAGCTCGGCTTCGTCACGGTACTTGGTCGGGTCGTCGGAGGTGGTGTGTGGTCCCATGCGGTAGGTGACCGCCTCGATGAACACCGGGCCTTGACCGGACCGCGCCTGGCTGAGCGCCCAGCGCATCGCGGCGAAGCACGCGAGGACGTCGTTGCCGTCGACGCGCACGCTCGGGATGCCGAAACCGGGAGCACGTCCCGCGATCGGCGCCGCGGCCTGCACCCCGACCGGCTCCGAGATGGCCCACTGGTTGTTCTGACAGACGAAGATGACCGGCGCCGCGAAGGAGGCGGCGAACACCATCGCCTCGTTCACGTCCCCCTGGCTGGTGGCCCCATCACCGAAGTACGCCACGGCGACCTGATCCTGGCCGTCGCGCTGGATGCCCATCGCGTAGCCCACAGCGTGCAGCGTCTGCGCGCCGATGATGATCTGCATCGTGGCGGTGTTGATCTCGTACGGGTCATAGGTGGAGTTGCGCTCACCACGCCACGTGTTCACCAGGTCGCTCGTCGTGGCGCCGCGTGCATACACCACACCGAGTTCGCGGTAGCTGGGGAAGACGAAGTCATCGCCACGCAGTGCTCGCGCGGTCCCGAGCTGGGCGGCCTCCTGACCGAGAACCGGTGCCCACAGGCCCAACTGCCCCTGACGCTGCAGCGAGAATCCCTCACTGTCGATCCGCCGGACCATCGTCATGTCGCGATACAGCTCGCGCAGATCGTTCGCCGTGAGGTCCGCGACGTACGAATCCAGATTCACATCCGCAACGCGCGTGCCTTCGGCGGTGATGAGCGTATGAATGCGCCCGGTCCCGGTGGCGGGGTCGGCCGCTGCTCCCAGCGTGTACACCATTGTGTGCCTCCTTCGCGCTTCGCCTCGTGAGCTCTGCGCGTCGACCGGCGACATTGCCGGATTGTGGCCAGCGTAGGCGCGCTCATCACCTCGCTCAACCAAATCTGACCGGCATGAGCAACATGCGCCATGCGTGCGATCGAAATCCTGCTAATCTTGCGCACTATGACAACCCTGGACCGCACCGATCTGGAACTGCTCGCCGCGCTGTCGGATGAGCCCCGTGCCACCGTGGTGGCGCTGGCGGATCGGCTGGGGCTGTCGCGCAACACCGTGCAGGCCCGTATGACGCGGCTCGAACGCGGCGGCGTCTTCCTCTCGTTCCAGCGGTCGATCTCCTCAACCGCGCTCGGATTCCCGCTCGAAGCGGTCGTGAGCGTGGGCGTGCGTCAGAGCGAGCTTCCCCGGATCATCTCCGAGATCGCGCGCATCCCCGAGGTCGTCCAGGGGCACGGTCTGAGCGGACAGGTGGACCTGCTCATCCGTGTCGCGTGTCGTGACGCCCGTCACCTGTTCGACACCGACGCCCGCATCCTCGCCATCGAGGGCGTGGAGCGCACCGAGACGTCGCTCGTCATGGGCGAGGTCATCCCCTACCGCCTGGGTGGCCTCATGGAGCTGGCGCGTCGCGACGCCTGACGCTCAGGGCAGCGCGAGGAACTCCCGAATCGCCCGGGCCGCCGGCTCTGGGGTCTCGTAATGGATCAGGTGACCCACGTCGGCAATCTCGACCAGTCGGGCATCCGGGAACATCCGCACCAGCTCGCGCTCCTTCTCGATCGGCGTGATGTCGTCCTTCTGCGCGGCGACCAGCAGCGTGGGCACGGTGATCCGCGCGGCGGATTCGCGAACGTCGTGCGACACGCTCGTCACGAAGGCGTCGTGTAGCTGGGCGCGATCAGCGAACCGCGAGAAGTAGGTGTCGTGCTGGTTGTGAATGAACCGGCGCAGCGCCGGATCGCGCGTCTTGGCCATCGTGATGCTCATGATGCGCACGATGACGCGAGAGCGGAGCAACCACGTCCCCACGCGCGCGGGCAGATGCGCGCCGGCCCAGTAATAGAAGATGGCCAGTCGGGTCATGAAGCCGCGCGGGCCTTCGAGGGCAGGGGCACCGATCGGATTCACCAGGATCAGTCGCGGGGTCTGGAGCCCGCGCGCCACAGCGGCGGAGGCGACGATCGATCCGAACGAGTGCCCCAGAATGATCGCGCCGGGGGCCACGCGTGCGAAGTCCGCCAGCCAGTCAACGTAGGCATCCAGATCGTGGCGTCGCCCGGGAAGCGGTGCGGTCTCCCCGAAGCCCGGGAGATCCGGCGCGATGAAGCGGACGTTCGGAAGCTGGGCGAACACCGGCTCCAGACCGTGGTGTTCACCGCGGAAGCCATGCACCGCGATGATCGTGGTGTCGGCGTCCTCCGGCCCGTACGTCCAGTACGCGGTGGTTCCCCCGGCAGCGGGCGCCTCGTGACGCGTCACGGGAATGCGGGAGAGCTGCGCGGCGTACGGGGATGACACGCTGTCGATCCTAACGGCGGCACCTGCGGGACTCCCGGATGTCGGAGCCGCGGGGTAGCGTGCCGACATGGACATGATTCTGGTACCGGGCCTCTGGCTCGACGCCCGCTCGTGGGATCCGGTGCTCGCCGGCCTTCGCGAGGCAGGGCTCCGCGCCCATCCCCAGACGATGCCGGGCACCGGCCGCCCGGCGGACGAGGTGGCTGACATCGGCATCGAGGACTGGGTGAACGCTGTCGTGGCAGTGATAGACACCGCCGGCGAGCCGGTCGTGCTGGTTGGTCACTCCGGAGGCGGTAACGTCGTCTGGGGCGCCGCGGACCGCCGACCCGAGCGTGTCGCGCGCGTGATCTTCGTCGACACCGTGCCCCCGGCACCCGATCGCGGCATCAGCGAGTTCCCGGTTGTCGACGGCGTCATCCCCTTCCCGGGGTGGAACTTCTTCCCCGACGAGGACGTGTATGACCTCACTCCGGAGCACCGCGCCGCCACGGCAGATCTCGTCGGCTCCATCCCGCCGCGCGTGGCCACCGATCCCCTGCCACTGACAGACGAGCGACGCTATCGCGTGCCCGTCACGCTGTTGATGGGATCGCTCGATGAGCATGCCCTGGAGGAGATGCTGGCCGAGTGGGGCCCGTATGCCGCCGAGTACACGGCCATCGACGACCGCACCGTCGTCAAGCTCGACACCGCCCACTGGCCACAGTTCTCGGCGCCCGAGCGACTCACGGAGGCGCTCGTCACCGCGGTTCGCTCCTGACGCACATCGGATACGACGAAGGGCCCGACCACCTGGTCGGGCCCTTCGCTGCGGCGATTACTTGCCGAAGTTCTTGAAGCGCTGGTTGAACTTCTCGACGCGACCGGCCGAGTCCATGATGCGCTGCTTGCCCGTGTAGAACGGGTGCGAAGCCGACGAGATTTCCACGTCGATGACCGGGTACTCGACACCGTCGAGCTCGATCGTCTTGTCCGAGGACACGGTCGAACGGGTGAGGAAGGTCTCGCCCGAACCCAGGTCGCGGAAAACGACGGGCTTGTAGTCGGGGTGGATGTCAGTCTTCATTGGATTCCTTGCGGGATGGGATGTGTGCGGAAGAAAAGTCTGTGGCGACGAGCGCCAAAGATCGAGTCTATCAGACTCGGGGCTCAGCTCGCCCGAGCGGCATAGCGCCCGTCGGACGACGTCAGCCGGATCGGGAGGTCGAAGGTCTCACTGAGGTTGGCCTCGGTGAGGACCTCGGTGATGGACCCCTGTGCGACGGCGCGGCCGTCACGCAGCAGGAGAGCATGGGTGAAGCCGACCGGGATCTCCTCGACGTGATGGGTGACCATCACCATCGCCGGAGTCATCGGCTCCTGGGCATACTGCGACAGCAGTGCGAGGAGCTCCTCGCGGGCGCCGAGGTCCAGGCTCGCGGTCGGCTCATCGAGCAGCAGCATCTCGGGATCCGTCATCGCTGCGCGCGCGATCTGCACGCGCTTCTGCTCGCCGTCGCTCAGCGTTCCGAAGGCTCGGTCGGCGAGTTCCGTCAGCTTCCAGTCGGCGAGGACCTCGTCGGCGCGATCGGTGTCCATGCCGTCGTACTGCTCGTTCCAGCGACCGAGCACGGAGTACGCCGCGGTCATCACCACGTTGCGCACCGTCTCGTCGCCCGGGATACGCCGGGCCATCGCCGTCGAGGCGAAACCGATGCGGGGACGGATCTCGAACACGTCCGTGCGACCGAGGGTCTCCCCCAGCACGTCCACCTCGCCGGTCGTGGGGTGATCGATCGTGGCGGCCATGCGCAGCACGGTGGTCTTACCTGCGCCGTTGGGGCCGAGCACCACCCAGCGCTCGTCCTCTTCGACGGACCAGTCGAAAGCGTCGACGATGTGACGACCATTGCGACGCACGACGACGTCACGGAATTCGAGAACGCGGGACATGCTCTCAGCCTATCGGCTGGCGGCGATGACCTCCGCGTACAGCGCCCGCGTTTCGGCGGCGATCTGTGCCCAGCTGAAGCTCTCGGTGGCGCGCCGGCGCCCCGCCTCGCCGTACGCACGCGCCGCCTCGGGATCGGACACGACCTCGGTGAGGACGCGTGCGAGATCGGCCACGTAGCGGTCGGGATCCACAGGCGTACCGGTGCCGTCCTGCACCTGCTCGATCGGCACCAGCCGCCCGGTGACGCCGTCCACGACAACCTCAGGGATGCCTCCCGTGGCCGTGCCGACGACAGCAGCACCGCAGGCCATCGCCTCCAGGTTGACGATCCCGAGCGGCTCATACACGGAGGGGCAAACGAACGTGGTGGCGCTCGTCAGGATCGCGCACAGCTCATCGCGCGGCAGCATGTCCTCGATCCAGACCACGCCCTCGCGGGCCTCGCGCAGGCCCGCGACGAGGGCCCGTACCTCTTCCATGATCTCCGCGGTGTCCGGAGCTCCGGCGCACAGCACCACCTGCACGTCCTCCGGCAGCTGTGCGACGGCGCGGAGCAGATACGGCAGCCCCTTCTGACGAGTGATGCGACCCACGAAGACCACGGACGGGCGGTTCGGATCGATGCCGTACCGCGCCAGGACGGCGGCGTCATCGACCGGACGCCAGGCGTCCACGTCGATGCCGTTGTAGATCACGCGGACCTTCGCCGGATCCAGCGTCGGGTACGAGCGCAGGATGTCCTGGCGCATGCCCTCGCTCACCGCGATGACGGCGGCGGCACCCTCCATCGCCGTCTTCTCGATGTAGCTGGACACCGCGTAGCCGCCTCCGAGCTGCTCGGCCTTCCACGGGCGCAGCGGTTCCAGGCTGTGCGCCGTGGTGACGTGCGGAATGCCGTGCAAGAGCCCGGCGATGTGCCCCGCGAAACCGGCGTACCAGGTGTGCGAGTGCACCACATCGGCACCCGCGACATCGCCGACGATCTCCAGGTCGATTCCGAGCGTCTGGATGGCCGCGTTGGCATCCGCGAGTTCCACCGGCGTGTCGTATGACGTCGTGTCGGCCTCCGGGCGCGGCGCGCCGAACGCGCGCACCTGAACCTCGGTTCCGCCGTCTCGCAGCGATTTCACCAGCTCGGTGGCGTGCACCCCCGCCCCTCCGTAGATCGCTGGCGGGTACTCCTTCGTCACAATGTCGACGCGCATGTGAGGAACGCTAGTACAGACCGGCCCCAACCCCTAGGTTGGTGTCATGCCAGCAGCTCCAAAGGTCTTGGGAATCGTCCTTGCCGGTGGTGAGGGGAAGCGGCTGATGCCGCTGACCGCCGACCGGGCGAAACCCGCAGTGCCGTTCGGCGGTCAGTACCGTCTGATCGACTTCGCCATCTCCAACCTCATCAACTCCGGTCTTCGTCAGATCGTCGTGCTGACGCAGTACAAGTCGCACAGTCTCGACCGTCACATCTCCCAGACGTGGCGCATGTCGGCTCTGCTCAACTCGTACGTCGCGTCCGTGCCGGCGCAGCAGCGCCTCGGGAAACGGTGGTTCACCGGTTCCGCGGACGCCATTCTGCAGAGCCTCAACCTCATCAACGACGAGAAGCCCGACATCGTCATCGTGATCGGTGCTGATCACGTGTACCGGATGGACTTCCGCCAGATGCTCGATGCGCACATCGCGTCGGGAGCGCGAGCAACCGTGGCCGGCATCCGCCAGCCCATCGCGCTGGCCAATCAGTTCGGCGTGATCGATGTCGAGCCTGAGCAGAACGACCGCATCCGCGAGTTCCTGGAGAAGCCCAACGACGCCGTCGGGCTCACGGACTCGCCGGGCGAGGTGCTCGCCTCGATGGGCAACTACATCTTCGACGCGGACGCCCTGATCGAAGCCGTCGAGGCCGACGGAGAGGACACCACGTCCGGCCACGACATGGGTGGCGACATCATCCCCTATTTCGTGAATCGCGGCGAAGCCGGCGTGTATGACATGGTGCGCAACGAGGTGCCCGGTTCGACACCGCGCGATCGCTGGTACTGGCGCGACGTGGGTACCATCGACTCCTTCTTCGACGCGCACATGGATCTCATCGCCACGCTGCCGATCTTCAACCTCTACAACACCGAGTGGCCGATCTACGCGCAGGCGCTGAACTCGCCGCCGGCGAAGTTCGTGCGGGACGGCGTCGGCCGCATCGGCAACGCCATCGACTCGATCGTGTCGCTGGGGTCGGTGCTGTCCGGCACCCATCTGGAGCGCAGCGTCGTCGGGCCGTGGACCCTGGCGGGAGGCGGCTCGACGATCACCGACTCGGTGCTGTTCGATCGGGTCGAGGTGGGCCTCGGGGCGCGCGTCAATCGCGCGATTCTCGACAAGAACGTCGTTCTCGAAGACGGCGCCACCGTCGGTGTTGATCGCGAGCGGGACATCGCTCGCGGATTCACCGTCACCGACAGCGGACTGACCGTCGTGGGGAAGGGTGTCCGGGTCACTCGCTGACGAGTGCACGGATGAGGGGCGGAGAGCGCGAGACGCGTTCTCCGCCCCTCATCGTTCACGCGTCGTCATGCGGGCAGGGGCGTCCGTCCGGTGCCGATAGGCTCGCGGTATGCCGCGCGTTCTCGTCGTCCTCGATGCCGATTCCACTCTCATCCGCAACGAGGTGATCGAACTCATCGCCGATGAGGCCGGTCGCGGTGCCGAGGTCGCGGCCGCCACCGAGGCGGCCATGCGCGGCGAGGTCGACTTCGCCGCCAGTCTGCGGTCCCGCGTCCAACAGCTCGCCGGTGTTCCCGTCACGGCGTTCGAGCGCGTGCTCGCGCGCATCGAGCCGACGCCGGGTGTTCGCGACCTGATCGCCGCCGTGCACGAGCGCGGAGGGGTGGTGGGCGTCGTCTCCGGCGGCTTCCACGAGATCCTCGACCATGTCGCTCCGACTCTCGGCGTCGACGTCTGGCGGGCCAATCGTCTCTCCGTCGCCGACGGCGCCCTCACCGGAGAGGTGGATGGTCCGATCGTGGACGCGCAGGCGAAGGCGGATGGCCTGCAAGCGTGGGCGGTCGAGCACGGCTGTGACGTGACCATCGCGATCGGCGATGGCGCGAACGACCTGCTCATGATGGCGGCGGCCGATCTTGGTCTCGCGTTCAACGCCAAGCCGCGTGTCCGCGCCGAAGCGGACCTCGTCATCGGTCCCCTGTCACTCGCCGAGGTGATTCCGCTTCTGCCCTGAATCCCGCCGGATGAGCAGATGGCCCCACACCTCAAGGGTGCGGAGCGATCTGCGCCGGCGAGAGACCGTCAGTGCCCCATGCCGAGGCCGCCGTCGACCGGGATCACCGCGCCGGAGATGTAGGCGGCATCGTCGGATGCGAGCCAGGTGACCACGCCGGCAACCTCATCGGCCGCGGCGAAACGACCCGCGGGGATGTTGCGCTTGTACTCGGCCTGCGTCTCCTCCGGAAGAGCGGCCGTCATGTCGGTTTCGATGAAGCCTGGGGCCACGACGTTGGCCGTGATGTTGCGCGCGCCGAGCTCTCGTGTGAGCGAACGGGCGAATCCGACGAGAGCGCTCTTGGAGGCGGCGTAGTTGATCTGGCCGGCAGAACCGTAGAGCCCGACGACGGACGAGATCAGGATGACGCGGCCGTACTTGCGTCGCAGCATGTTCTTCGACGCTCGCTTCACCACACGGAAGGTGCCGCCGAGGTTGGTGTTCACCACCGAGTCGAAGTCATCCTCGCTCATCCGCAGCAGCAGCGTGTCCTTCGTGATGCCCGCATTGGCGACGAGCACGTCGATCGGGCCGAGCTTCTCCTCGACCTCAGCGAATGCAGCATCCACAGCCGCCGCGTCAGTGACATCAGCTCGAACGGTCAGGGTGCCCTCCGGGCCTTCCCCGGACCGTGCCGTCACCGCGACCCGGTATCCGTCGCGTACGAAGCGCTCGGCGATGGCGCGTCCGATACCCCGGTTTCCGCCGGTCACCAGAACGACGCGTGCGGGAGCGGAATCGGTGGTCATGGAGCCTCCATAATCTTGTGAGCGGGAGTCCAGCTTATCGGCGCCGGATTGACAGGATCGCTCGCCCAGACCACGCTGGAATCCGGCGATCACGCCCTGAAAGGACTTCTCATGAGCACGCCCGACGGCACCAACCCCTACGACCCGGCCGCACCCAGCGCACCGAGCGACCCGTACGCTGCCGCCGCAGCCACCCCCGCCGACCCTTACGGTGCCCCGGCGGCACCGGCCGACCCCTACGGTCAGGCACCCGCGACCGATCCGTACGCGGCACCGGCCGACCCGTACGGTCAGGCACCCGCGGCCCCGGCAGCTGACCCGTATGCCGCGTCCGCCGGCACCTACGGTCAGGCGCCCGCATCCGACCCGTACGCGGCACCTGCTGACCCGTATGCGGCGCCCGGCTACACCGACCCGTCGGCCGGCCAGGGATACGCGGCACCCGCGGCCGACCCGTACGGTCAGACGCAGACCGCCGGCGGCTACGGTGCACCGACCGGGGACGCCTACGCGGCGTACGGTCAGCCCGCGTACGGCGCGGCTCCCGCGTACGGTGCAGCTCCGGCGTACGGATACCCCGCCGCGCCGCAGAACAACACCATGGCGCTGGTCTCGATGATCGCAGGCATCGCCGGTTGGACGCTGGTGCCGTTCATCGGCTCGATCGTCGCGGTCATCTGCGGTCACATCGCGCGCAAGCAGATCGCGCAGACGCACGAGGGCGGATCCGGCATGGCCACCGCGGGCCTCATCATGGGCTACATCGCGATCGGCCTGTGGGCGGTCGCGATCGTCTTCGGCATCATCGCGCTCGTGATCGGCATCGCGGCCGCGAGCACCTACAGCGGCTATTGATCCATGCCTACGCCGCCGGTCGTCGATCGGCGGCGTAGGCTGGAGGGGCCGTGAACAAGAACCGTCCCTCCCACTCTGCGACTTCGCTCCCGCGCTCCCCTCAGGATGAGGCGGCATCGCGGTTGAAGCGCTACGCGATCACCATGGGCATTCGTATCGCATGCTTCCTGCTCATGGTCCTCATTCAGCCGTACGGCTGGTGGAGCTGGGTGTTCGCGGCGGGCGCGATCTTCCTGCCCTACATTGCGGTCGTCCGTGCGAACGCCGGTGAGGAGAGCGATGCACGCAGCGTGGAGTCTCCCGAGCTGTCGTTGGACGCTCCGCCAGCGGACGTTGTGGAGGCTGAGGTGCGGCCCAGCGTCATCCGGCTGACTGAGACACCACCGCAGACCGGAACCGCGTCCGACTCGCGCGGTACGCCATGAGCCTGCAGGAGGTGTCTGATGCTCGGTGACATCCTCGGTACCTTCGGCGGTGGCGCGGGAGCCGACACCTGCTCGCGAACCGGCTGCTCCGCCCCCGCGACGCAGCGCGTGATCTGGCGGAATCCGCGGATCCACGCGGCGGATCGTCAGAAGATCTGGTTGGCCTGCGACGACCACGTCGCCTATCTGCGCGACTTCCTCGCGGCGCGTGAGTTCCCCGTGCGTGTCGAGGCGCACAGCGCGGCCGCCCGCGAGTTTCCCCCACCGAATGATGTGAACGAGTCCGACTGATGCCCACGAACACCGTCGCCCGCTGGAGCATCTACATCGCGATCGCCATCGTGTTCGCCGTGGTGTGCGCGTTCCTGTCCCACTGGCAGTTCGACCGCAACCAGGAGCGCGCGCGAGCGAACCTGCTCATCGAGACGAACTACGACGCCACCCCGGTGCCGCTGGCGGAACGCATCCCGAGCGGCGCCGCGTTCGACCCCGCTGATGAGTGGGCTCCCGTGCTGCTGACGGGCGAGTACCTCGCAGACGACACTGTACTGGCGCGCAATCGCCCGTTGGGTGGCACCAGCGCCTTCGAGGTGCTCGTGCCGTTCGCCACCGATGACGGCCGCATCATCGTGGTCGACCGTGGGTGGATCCCGCCCGCAGAGGACTCCTCCCCCAGCGCCATCCCCGCGCCACCAGCAGGAACCGTCACGGTGACGGTCCGGCTGCGCCCCGGAGAGATGCTCCCCGCCTCCGGACGTGGTGCTCCCGAGGGGCAGGTACCGACGATCAACCTGCCGGCCGTCGCCGACGTCAGCGGTGTGGCCGTGGAGACGTCCGCTTATGGCCTCATGGCGGAGGAGTCGCCGGCGCCCGCCGAGCGTCCGCACGCTCTGGAGAAGCCCACCGAAGACCCCGGCCCCCACCTCAGCTACGCGATCCAGTGGATCCTGTTCGCCATCATGGGGTTCGTCTTCATCTTCTACATGATCCGCACCGAGGTACGGCATCGCCGTGAGGATGCCGAAGACGCGGCCGCGCTGGCCGAGGGACGTGCGCCCGTCAAGCGACAGCAGAAGAAGCGGCGTGATCGAGACGCCGAAGAAGAGGACGCGATCCTCTCCGCCTGACAAGAACAC
Source organism: Microbacterium gorillae (assembly GCF_050990725.1). GTDB lineage: Bacteria > Actinomycetota > Actinomycetes > Actinomycetales > Microbacteriaceae > Microbacterium > Microbacterium gorillae_A. The sequence goes on along the minus strand of NZ_CP158844.1, from coordinate 2,145,513 downwards.
CCCCGCCGAGACAGCGGGGGTGTTCTGACGTTCAAGTCAGGCGAGCTCGATGAGGTCCTGGTACTCCTGGTTCCAGATGTCCTCGACGCCGTCCGGAAGGATGAGCACCCGCTCCGGGTTCAGCGCAGCGACGGCTCCCGGATCGTGCGAAACGAGGACGACGGCCCCCTCATAATGTGCAAGCGCCCCGAGGATCTCCTCGCGAGACGCGGGGTCGAGGTTGTTCGTGGGCTCGTCGAGCAGCAGCAGGTTCGCACTCGAGACCACCAGGGTGGCCAACGACAGACGCGTCTTCTCGCCGCCGGAAAGGACGCCCGCGGGCTTCAGCACGTCATCACCGGTGAACAGGAAGGAGCCGAGCACCTTGCGCGCCTCGGTGGCGTTGATGTCGGGGGCAGCGGACATCATGTTCTCCAGCACGGAGCGACTGACGTCCAGATTCTCGTGTTCCTGGGCGTAGTAGCCCACCTTGAGGCCGTGGCCGGGCTCGATCGCGCCGGTATCCGACTTGTCGACGCCTGCGAGGATGCGCAGCAGTGTGGTCTTGCCTGCGCCGTTCAGCCCGAGCACCACCACCTTCGAGCCGCGGTCGATCGCGAGGTCGACGTCGGTGAAGATCTCCAGAGACCCGTAAGACTTCGACAGGCCGTTCGCCATGAGGGGCGTCTTCCCGCAGGGAGCCGGCTTCGGGAAGCGCAGCTTCGCCACGCGATCCTCCTGGCGGACCTCCTCGAGACCGGAGAGCAGCTTCTCGGCACGCGCGATCATCTGGTGCGCGGCAGCGGCTTTGGAAGCCTTGGCGCCGAATCGTGCAGCCTGCAGCTGCAGCTGGGTGGCCTTCTTCTCCGCGTTGACGCGCTCCTTCTTGCGACGCTCTTCGTCGGCGGCGCGCTGGCGGAGGTAGTTCTTCCAGTTCATGTTGTAGACGTCGATGACCTGGCGGTTGGCGTCCAGATAGAACACCCGGTTCACGGTCTCCCCGACCAGTTCGATGTCGTGGGAGATGACGATGAGGCCACCCTTGTAGTTCTTGAGGAACTCGCGCAGCCACACGACGCTGTCCGCGTCGAGGTGGTTGGTCGGCTCGTCGAGGATCATCGAGTCCGCGTCGGAGAACAGGATGCGAGCCAGCTCGATACGACGACGCTGACCACCCGAGAGCGTGCTCAGCGGCTGATCCAGGATGCGGTCCGGCAGCGACAGGTTGTGGGCGATGGATGCCGCTTCCGCCTCGGCGGCATAGCCGCCCAGCGACTCGAAGCGCTCGGTGAGATTGCCGTACTTGCGCATCGCCTTCTCGGCCACCGTGGCATCATCCGACGCCATCGCCAGCGCTGCTTCCTTCATACCCAGCGCCAGCGTGCCGAGCCCACGGGCATCGAGGATGCGGGTGCGGGCGAGCATCGACGGGTCACCGGTGCGCGGATCTTGCGGCAGGTAGCCCAGCTCCCCACTTCGCGTGACGTTGCCGTCCGCGGGAAGCAGATCTCCGGCGAGCACCTTCGTGAGCGTGGTCTTGCCGGCACCGTTGCGCCCGACCAGACCCACCTTGTCTCCGGGGCTGACCCGGAAGGAGACGCCCTCCATCAGCACGCGTGCGCCGACGCGGATCTCGAGGTTCTGCACGGCGAGCACGACGAAGCTCCTTCTGTGAGGGGATGCGGCCGACTGGCCAGCCTCCTACTCTATCGCCTTCGCGTGCGAGCAGCCTTCGCTCCCGATCACGGTGGCGTCACAGGCCCCGCGCCGTCAGGCTGTCGGCCATGGTGTCGGCATGGCGGAGCGCGATGACGAGAAGCGGGAGCACGAACCGCGGTCCGACACGCAGACCCCGCATACGCTGCACCTCCCGGATCCTGCGCGCATGACGGATCAGCACGGGTGCCGTGGTGATCGTCAGCGACAGTGCCAGGGCGACACGATCCGGGTTCACTCCGAATCGACGCATCGGGCTGAGCAGAGCGCGGATGACGGCCATCATGTCGGTCTGCGACGTACTCACGGCGAGGACGGCCGCGACCAGCAGCAGACCCAGGACGCGACCGGTGGCGATGAGCGCTGCCGCGACACCGGAGAACACGCCGACCGACACCAGCACGAACGCTCCGACGAACAGGAAGGACCGCAGCTGCACGCGTAGGACGGAGCGGTGTCGAGGCGTTCGCCACCCCACGCAGACCGCCCCACCGCCGATGACGATCGCCACGACCGCACCGGCAACGGGCGGTATCAGCGAGACGACCACAGCCAGCAGTGCCAGCGCTACGAGGCGGAGCGCGGCGCGTCTTGTGCTTGCCGCGCCGGTCACGCGCAGTCCCGTTCGTAGCGCGCCACGACGTCATCCGGGCTGCCCTGGTCTACCACTTCACCCCGCTCGAAACGCAGGGCATGATCACACCGACGCGCCAGCGCCAGATCATGTGTGACGAGCACCAGCCGATCCGTGACCATTGGAGTGCCCTGCGTCTCATCGCCGAGCAGGAGCGCGCCCACGCGTCGAGAGTTGCGCAGGTCCAGCTGCGTGGTCGGTTCATCCGCGATGAGGACCGCGGGTCGGCGCACCGCGATGCTCGCGAGGGCGAGGAGCTGCTTCTGGCCCCCGGAGAGGACACTCACAGAGCGATCTGCCAGCTCCTCCAGCTCGAACTGCTGGACGGCCGCTTCCACGCGCCCGCGACGTTCATCGCCGGCAATGCGGAGGGCGCCCGCGGTGAGCGCGATGTCCTCGCGCGGTGTCGGCATCAGAATCTGCGCGTCAGGATCGGAGAACACCATGCCGACGATCTCGCGCAGCTTCCGATCCCGCACATCGACGCCCGTGACCGACGCAGACCCCCGCGACGGCTTGACGAGGCCGGCCAGCACGCGCGCGAAGGTTGACTTGCCCGATCCGTTCGCCCCGATCACAGCGGTCCGCCGGTACGGGAGCCGCACGGATACCGCGGTGAGGACGAGGGCGCCGTCCTCACCGCGAACATCGAGGTCTCGCGTCTCGATCACGCGTTCGCCGGCGCGCCGCTCGGCTCGAGAGCACGGGATCGCGGCGGTGCGAAAGCAGCGGGGTACGCGCGCAGCAGTGCCGTCGCGATGATCGTCGCCGCTGCTGCCTTGATCAGATCGCCCGGCAGGAAGACGACGCTCGTCAGCGCGGTCTGAGCGAGCGGAACGCCGGTGATCAGCGCTTGGAGCGGGATGCCGAGCACATACACGCCGAGGATCCCGCCGACCACGGCTCCCAGGCCGAAGCGCCACCACGTGCGACGGCCCGAGTGAGCGATGAGACCAGCGATGATGACGCCGGACAGCCAGCCGAGCAGATACCCGACCGTCGGACCGAAGAACACCCCGAGCCCGCCGCGGCCGCCGGAGAGAACCGGCAGACCGATCGCAGCCAGGAGGATCACCACGCCAACAGCCGCCGCGCCGCGCCGCGCGCCGAGCACGAGGCCCGCGAGCATCACGCCCAGCGTCTGCGCGGTGATGGGGACGAGACCCGGCACAGGAATCGGACCGACGAGTCCGAGGGCCACGATGAGCGCGGCGAAGACGGCGATGCGAGCAAGGTCTCGCGTCTCGAATGGGGTGGTCATGCTGCCTCCTGAACGGTGTTCATTGAACGGTGTTCACTATAGTGATCAGATGGCCATGGAACGCAACTCGCGCACGCCGCGTGTCGACAGAGACACCATCGTCGAGACGGCGCTGCGGCTGCTGGACGAGCTGGGTCTGGCTGACGTGTCGATGCGCCGCCTCGGCAGCGAACTGGGCGTACAACCCAGCGCGCTCTACTGGCACATCGCGAACAAACAGGAACTTCTTGCCGCGGTCGCCGACCGTATCGTGCCGCCGGCGCCGGAGCTGCTGGGCGAGGACCTCTCCCCCGCTGCCGTCGCCCGGCGGTTGCGCACCGCGTTACTCGCCCATCGCGATGGCGCCGAGGTCGTGCTGAGCACCTACGCGCTCTCCCTCGGGACGAGCCCGGCGGCCGCCGCGTTGCAGGCGGCCCTTCGCCCCGCCGTGGCGGCGGAACTGCGCCCCACGGTGGCTGCCGCTGTGCTGCAGTTCGTGCTGGGCAACGCCTCGGTGCTGCAGCAGCGACTCACGGCGTTCCGGTTCGGCGCTCTGACGGGTGATGAGCACGCGATGATCGCGGCGTCAGACGCCGAGTTCACCGTGGGCCTCGACGCCCTCCTCGCGGGTGTCGCTCACCGTGTGGCCGACGGCCAACGTTGACGCACACGGATCGCGTGCGCCGCCGCCCCTGACGCGCACGGATCAAGCGCACACCCAGTCTGGTTTCTCGCCAAGGAGCTTCCGACGAGACGCAGGGCCATGGCGACGTACGCCCCTGGCCTCAGCCGTTCGAGGTGGTCTCGCGGATGTGTCCGAGCCGAGTGCCGGGAATGAAGGCGACGAGCGCGAGAATCATGGCAAACGCGAACACCGCGGGGAACCCGCCGCCGAGAGCAACGATGAGTCCGAAGATCGCGATCGCCGATGCCGTCGTCAGCGAGTCGGCAATGGTCAACGACGAGGAGACGAAGCCCTGCGTCTGAGGCGTGGAGTACGCCAACCCGAGCACGCTCAGCCGGGGGTACATGAAGCCCATGCCCGCCCCGGCCGCCGTCCAGGCGACAATGATCAGCCACGCGGGGGCCGTGACCAGCGCCACCAGTGCGACGGCGCCGATCGATGCGGCCAGGATCGTCAGCCCGATCAGCGCGGTGCGCCGATTTCCCACCCGGTCCCCGAAGCGTCCCTGCAGCTCAGAGCTGAGCGACCAGAGGATCGCGCCGCCGGTGAGTCCGAGCCCGGCGAGTGTAGGCGTGAAGCCGTAGTCCTCACGGAGCACGTACGGCACGTAGACCTCGGCACCGAGCATCGCGGCGGCGATCAGTCCGCGCATCGACACCACGGAGGGAAGTCCGGGACGAGCGCGGAGAGTCCCGACCGGAATCAACGGACGCACGACGACAGCGATGAGCACGAGAAGCAGGAGCGCTCCGATCACCAGCACCGGCGCGGGCAGGTTCCAATCTCCGAGCATGCTGAGCGCCGTCGCTGCCACGGCAACGACGACCGCGGCGGCGACCCGACCGGCGATCCCCTCGTTCGAGGCGCGCTCGGTCGGCCCTCCGATCGTGCGCAGGCGGGCGAACACCATGACGAAGGCGAGCCCGGTCAGCACTGCGACGCCGAGGAACACCCATCGCCAGTGCAGCTGGTCCGCGACGAAACCGGCGAGGAACGGGCCGATAAGCGATGGGACCACCCACGCGGCGGAGAAGGCGGCGAACACGCGGCCGTGCAGCGCGGCCGGGTAGGCGCGCGCCACCACCACATACAGCGCGACCGTCTCGCCACCACCGCCGAGCCCCTGCACCAGTCGCCCCACGACGAGCGTCGGCATCTCGGTGGCGACGCCCGCGATGACAAGGCCGGCGACGAACACGATGACCGCGGTCGCAACCGGCCACAGCGGCCGTGCGCGGTCGCACCAGATGCCCACCACGATCATGCCGATGACGCTGGCCGCCATCGTGCCCGCAAAGGCCACCGAGTAGAGGGATGCGCCGTTGAGATCCTCGCTCACCACGGGCATGACGGTTGTCACGGCGAGCGACTCGAACGCTGCGAGGAAGATGAGCGCCACGGCACCCGCCGTGGTCCACACGTACTCCGGCGACCAGATGGACACCGGACGCTGCTGGCGGCTCACGCGAGAGCGCCGAGGCGCGCGAAAGCGTCCTGGAGGATCTCGGGAGAGGTCGCGAAATTCACACGGATGAAACCGCGCCCCTCCTCGCCGAACGTCGGCCCCGGGTTGACCGCGACGCGTGCGTTCTCGAGAATCCACTCGGCCGCATCGTCGCCCCAGCCCAGCGGCCGGACGTCGATCCAGGCGAGGTAGCCCGCGTCCGGGACGACATAGCGTGCGCCGGGCAAGTGCCGGGCGACGAGGTCAGCCACCAGCTCACGATTGAGATCCAGACGTGCGCGCACGGCGGCCAGCCAGGCATCGCTGGCAGGAGCATACGCTGCCACACCCGCGATCACGCCGAACCACCCGGTACGCCACTCCACCTCGACCGGAAGCTGATTCACGACATCGGTGGTGCGGTCCGACGCCGTCACCATCAGCGCACACTTCAGGCCGGCCAGGTTGTAAGCCTTGCTGGCGCTGGTGACGGTAAAGCCCACCTCACGCGCATCGTCACCGGCCGTCAGGAACGGTGTGAACATCACGCCCTCGCGCACCAGTGGCGCGTGGATCTCATCGCTGATGATGAAGCCGCCGTGGGCGCGAGCGATACGGGCCAATTCGACGAGCGTCTCGCGATCGTGCACCGTACCTGTCGGGTTGTGCGGGTTGCAGAGGAGCATCGCGCGCGCCCCCGCAGCGAAGGCAGCATCGATGCCGACCAGATCCAGGCGCCAGCCGTCCTCGTCGGCAACGAGCGACACCTGCACGACCTCGCCCCCGGCCTCCGGAACGGCGTCGAAGAAGGGCGGGTACACCGGCGGAGTGACGATGACGCCGTCGCCCGGCGCGATCACGCCGCGCATGATCTCGACCAGTCCCATCACGACGTCGCCGGTCGTGCGTACGCGTGACGCGTCGACCTGCCACCCGTGGCGCCGTGCCGAGAAGTCGACGAACGCGTCCTGCAGCGGGTGCGTCGGCGGCGTGTAGCCGGTGTCGCCGATGGCGAGTGCGTCGGCCAGGGCTTCGGTGATCGCCGGCGCCAGCGGGAAGTCGGATTCCGCGACGAACAGCGGCAGCACGTCGTCGGGATACTTCGCCCACTTGGTGCTGCCACGCCTCCGCAGTGTCTCGATCGGCAGGGCGTCGATCGGGTCCGTCATGTCATGTATCCAATCCGCGCGCGTGAACGCGTGCGTGCCGTGGGCGGAACGAGCCCTGGTCAGAAGTTCCTGACCAGGGCTCGTTGCGGTGAATCGTCAGATCGCGAAGCCGAGGGCGCGCATCATGTCGCGGCCGTCGTCGGTGATCCGCTCCGGACCCCACGGCGGCATCCACACCCAGTTGATGCGGAACTGCTCGACCACTCCGTCCAGGGCCTCGCCCGTCTGCGCTTCCAGCACATCCGTCAGCGGGCACCCGGCACTGGTGAGCGTCATGTGGATGACCAGAGCGTCGTTCTCCTCGTCCCAGCCCAGATCGTAGATCAGGCCGAGATCGACGACGTTGACGTTGAGCTCAGGATCCATGACGTCCTTGAGCGCTTCGGTCACCTCGTCGTACTTCTCGGGGGTCAGTGTCGCGGTCATGATTCGACCTTACGCCTCGATGATCTCGCCGGGGGCGAAGAAGCGGTCGTAGCCCTCGTTCTCGAGGCGCTCGGCGAGCTCCGGGCCGCCCTCCTCCGCGACCTTGCCCTTGACCAGCACGTGCACGTGGTCGGGCTTGATGTAGCGGAGGATGCGGGTGTAGTGCGTGATGAGCAGCACACCCATGCCGGTCTTCTCCTTGGCACGGTTGACACCCTCGGAGACGATCTTCAGCGCGTCGACGTCGAGGCCGGAGTCGGTCTCGTCGAGGATCGCGAACTTCGGCTTCAGAAGCTCCAGCTGCAGGATCTCGTGGCGCTTCTTCTCGCCACCGGAGAAGCCCTCGTTGACGTTGCGCGACGCGAACTTCGGGTCCATGCGCAGGCCCTTCATGGCCTCCTTCACGTCCTTGGTCCACGTGCGGATGGCCGGAGCCTCACCGTCGATGGCGGTCTTGGCGGTGCGCAGGAAGTTCGTGACGGTCACGCCCGGGATCTCCACCGGGTACTGCATCGCCAGGAACAGGCCGGCGCGAGCACGCTCGTCGACCGTCATGTCGAGGACGTCCTCGCCGTCCAGCGTGATGGTGCCACCGGTGACGGTGTACTTCGGGTGACCGGCGATCGTGTACGCGAGCGTCGACTTGCCGGAACCGTTGGGACCCATGATCGCGTGGGTCTCGTTCGTGTTGATCGTCAGCGAGACGCCGTTGAGGATCGGCGTGGTGCCCTCCTCCGTCTCGACGGTCACATGGAGGTCGCGGATCTCGAGAACAGCCATCAGTTGATTTCCTTCTTCACATTCGGGTCGATGAGCACGTCGTCGCCGTCGATCACGACGTCGAAAACCGGGACGGGCTCGAAAGCAGGGAGGGTGAGCGGCTTGCCGCTGGTGAGCGAGAAGGCCGAGCCGTGGGCCCAGCACTCGATGGTCTCGCCCTCGACGAACCCGTCCGCCAGCGAGATGTCGCCGTGCGTGCAGGTGTCGCCGATCGCATGGATCACGTCATCCGCATCCTTCACGATGCAGATCGCCACGTCGTCGATCACGACGCGCAGCGCGGTGTCCTGTTCCAGCTCGCTCACGGAGCAGGCGCGGGATGCGGTCACTTGTCCGCTCCGCGGTCCAGCTCCACCGTGATGGCGTCGAAGAGCTCCTGCTCCAGCGACTCGATGCCGATCTTCTGGACGATCTCACCCAGGAAGCCGACGACGACCAGCCGGCGCGCCTCTTCCTCATCGATGCCACGAGCCTGCAGGTAGAACAGCTGCTCGTCGTCGAACCGACCGGTGGCCGATGCGTGACCGGCACCCTGGATGTCGCCGGTCTCGATCTCGAGGTTCGGAATCGAGTCCGCACGCGCACCGGTGGTGAGCACCAGGTTGCGGTTCGCCTCGTACGAGTCGGTACCCACGGCGTCCGGGCCGATCAGCACGTCGCCGACCCACACGGTCCGGGCGGTCTCGCCCTGCAGTGCGCTCTTGTAGAGCACGTCGCCAGTGGTGTGCGGGCCCTTGTGGTGCAGGTAGACCTGGCTCTCCAGGTGCTCGCCCGGGTCGGCAAAGGACACGCCGAACAGCTTGCCCTCGGATCCGGAGCCCGACAGCTCCACCGACGGGTTCACGCGCACGAGACTGCCGCTGAGGCTGGCCACGATATGCGTGAGGGTGGCGTCCTTGTCGACACGCGCCTGGTGAGCGGCCACGTGTACCGAGTTCTCATCCCACCGCTGCACGGAGACGACCGTGAGGTCGGATCCGTCGCGAGCGATGATCTCCACGTTCTGCGCGTACTGTGCCGAACCCTTGTGATCCAGCACCACGGTGCCACGGGCGTTCGCGCCGGCTTCGATCACGATGTGGCCGAAAGCGCGCTTGTCCGCACCCGTCCCGAGGATGGGCAGCACGAGCGGAGCGTCGAGTTCCTCGTTCGCGGGAATGCTGAGGTGGATCACGCCCGGTGCCTGCTTGAACGCGATGGCGGCCATGCGGTCCTCGGGGCGGAAGAACTCGTCGCCGCTGGCGACCTCGTCGGCCGACAGGTGCGCCTCGACGCCGTCGAGGTCGTACTGCACGGCGCCCTCGTCGCCCGGCTCATCGATCAGCAGACCGCGGAGGCGATCCACCGGGGTGTGGAGGAAGTTGACCTCACGCCCGGTGGGCATGGGCAGCTCATCCGGGACGAACGAGGTGGGACGCTCGGAACGCGTCTGAACGGGGACGAACGGGCCGTCGCTGTGCGCGAGGGAACCCGGCACCACCTGGGGTGCCTCAGTGTTGGTCGTCATCTCAGCCGACCGATCCTTCCATGCCCATCTCAATGAGCTTGTTCAGCTCGAGGGCGTACTCCATGGGCAGTTCACGGGCGATGGGCTCGATGAAGCCGCGGACGATCATCGCCATGGCCTCGTCCTCCGGCAGGCCGCGGCTCTGCAGGTAGAAGAGCTGCTCTTCGCTGACCTTCGAGACCGTGGCCTCGTGACCGAGCTGAACATCGTCCACGCGGATGTCGATCGCGGGGTACGTGTCGGAGCGCGACATCGTGTCCACGAGCAGCGCGTCACAGCGCACGGTGTTGGCGGAGTGGTGGGCGTTGGCATCCACCCGGACCTCGCCGCGGTAACCGGCACGGCCGCCACCGCGAGCGATCGACTTCGACACGATCGAAGACTGCGTGTACGGCGCCATGTGGATCATCTTCGCGCCGGCGTCCTGGTGCTGACCGGGACCCGCGAAGGCGACGGACAGCGTCTCGCCCTTCGCGTGCTCGCCCATCAGGTAGATCGACGGGTACTTCATGGTCACCTTGGAGCCGATGTTTCCGTCGACCCACTCCATGGTGGCGCCCTCGTGGGCGACGGCACGCTTGGTCACCAGGTTGTAGACGTTGTTGGACCAGTTCTGGATCGTGGTGTAGCGAACGCGGGCGTTCTTCTTCACGATGATCTCGACCACGGCGGAGTGCAGCGAGTCCGACTTGTAGATCGGGGCCGTGCAGCCCTCGATGTAGTGGACGTAGCTGTCCTCGTCCGCGATGATCAGGGTCCGCTCGAACTGACCCATGTTCTCGGTGTTGATGCGGAAGTACGCCTGCAGCGGGATCTCGACGTGAACGCCCTTCGGCACGTACACGAACGAGCCACCCGACCACACGGCGGTGTTCAGTGCGGCGAACTTGTTGTCGCCGGCCGGGATCACCGTGCCGAAGTACTCCTCGAAGAACTCGGGGTGCTCGCGCAGCGCGGTGTCGGTGTCCATGAAGATGACGCCCTGTGCCTCCAGGTCCTCGCGGATCTGGTGGTAGACCACCTCGGACTCGTACTGCGCGGCGACGCCGGCGACGAGACGCTGACGCTCGGCCTCGGGGATGCCCAGGCGCTCGTACGTGTTGCGGATGTCCTCCGGGAGGTCCTCCCAGGACTGCGCCTGCTTCTCCGTGGAGCGCACGAAGTACTTGATGTTCTCGAAGTCGATGTCCGACAGATCGGCGCCCCAGGTGGGCATCGGCTTGCGACCGAAGAGCTGCAGGCCCTTCAGCCGGGTTTTGAGCATCCATTCCGGTTCGCTCTTGAGCGCCGAGATGTCGCGGACGACGGCCTCGCTCAGGCCGCGCTTCGCGCTGGCACCGGCGGCATCGGGATCGTGCCAGCCGAACTCGTACACCCCCAGCCCCTCGAGCTCGGGTCGGTCAATGAGCACATCAGACATGGCGTCACACTCTCCTCAATTGGCCCAAACGGTCTCATCCGTCCCGGCATTCCGGACGCCCGACGAGGTGGACGGGGTGGGGATGCCGCTTCGGGCCTTTCTCAGACGCCGGGATTCCGACGCCTAGACTGTGTAGGGATGCCGCGTCTTCGAACGCCGCATCTCGACCCCTCGATTCTACAGGTTTGCTCGGACACTGGGCGGACCTGCCGCGGTGCCGTCACCGATCAGCACCGCCCGTCCGGAAGGCTGCGCATGTCGGCGTCCACCACCTCCGCCCCCTCGCCGCTCGCGCGTTTCGCCGCGTGGCTGCCCGCCGTCCCGGATCGCCGCGTCCGGGTGATCGCGTGGCTGAATTTCATCGGCAACGTGGTGATCATCGCCACCGGTGGCGCTGTGCGTCTGACCGGCTCAGGACTCGGTTGCCCCACCTGGCCGCTGTGCACGGCGGACTCCCTCGTCCCCGTCCCCGGCATGGAGGAGGGGTACCACAAGTACATCGAGTTCGGGAACCGACTGATGAGCCCCGTGCTGGGTATCCTCGCCCTGCTGCTGCTCGTGCTGATCTGGCGCATGCGCCAGGAGCGACGCGACCTGTTCACCCTCTCGTGGATCGTGATGGGCGGCATCCTCGCGCAGGCCGTGGTCGGCGGGATCACGGTGTGGACCGGACTGAACCCCTTCATCGTGGGCTTCCACTACGTCGCATCGCTGACGCTGGTGTGCATCACCGCGGTTCTGCTGTGGCGTGTGTACTCCCCCACGGGGCCGCGTCAGCGAGTAGTGCCGACGTGGTACCTCATCCTCACCCACGTGGCGACACTGGCCATGGCCGTGAGCGTGATCTTCGGCGTCCTGACCACCGGCGCCGGCCCGCACTCGGGCGATGACGACGTGCTGCGTCGCAACGGGTTCGACGCGACGATCCTCGAACACATCCACGCCTGGCCCGGGTACGTGCTGTTCGCACTCACGCTCGTGCTTGCGATCGCCGCCTGGCGCCAGAAGCTGCCGACCCTGCGCTGGGTTGTTCTGCTTCTCGCCGTCGAACTGGTCCAGATCGCGGTCGGCCTCTACCAGGCGCGCAACGGCCTGCCGCCACTCGCCGTCGGCATCCACATGGTGCTCGCGTCGCTGACGGCTGCCGCGATGGTCAGCGTCGTCCTCTCTCTCAAGCAGCCGACGAAGACCCTCACAGCACAGGCATAGCTCGCGCATCGGGGGCTCGGATACGAGCTTGTCACCCTTGTTCGAACGGAGAGTCTCTCCGTTCGAACAAGGAGCTTGTACTGATGAAGAACCCCAGCGCCCTCAAGCGCGCACCGTTCTGGATTCTGCTGGTCGCCTCTGCGGGCGTCGCCGCCTACGGTGTCCAGGCGGCGGTGAGCCGCATCACGACGATGGAGGCCGGCCTGACCGACGGCTCGGCCACCACTGCGCAGGTCTACGGCGGTCAGTCGTGGGTGGTGCTGGAATCCATCCTGGCGGGCGCAGGAATCGTTGGCGTGCTGGTCGCACTGGCCGTGTGGGCTCTGGGGCCGCGGGTCGTCGCTACGGCCGCCCCGGCTGCCCCCGCCACCGAGTACGTCCAGCCACTGCCGGAGCCGGCTTGGGGCGAGCAGACCGGTGCTGCGGAGACTGTCGCTGCACAGCCGAGCGCCGAGGCCCACCCGGCCCAGGAGCCCGCCACGGAGTCGGTGCCTGCTACAGAGTCGGAGCCCGCTACAGCGTCCGAGACACCGCGGACCGGCGCCGATGGCGAGCAGTCCGCCAGCACGACGGAGCCCAGCCTCACCCGCTGACTCCCCCACACATGCGAAACGCCCCGGATGATCCGGGGCGTTTCGCGGTTCGAGATCAGAAGGCGATCGGGAACAGGGCGTCCAGCGCGATCGCGAGGAAGAGGATGGTGCAGTAGGTGATCGATGCGTGGAAGACACGCATCGGCGCGGGAGCCTGCTTTCCCTTCACAGCCTGGTTGTAGAGACGATGCGCCTCGTAGACGAACCAGCCGCCCGAGACCAGAGCCGACACGGTGTAGATCGCGTGCATCGGCCCCGCGGGGATCAGCAGCAGCGAGCAGATGACGGTGGCCCACGTGTAAAGGATCACCTGCAGCCCGACCTGGGTCGTGCCGCGCGTGACGCCGAGCATCGGGACCGAGACGGCACCGTACTGGTCCTTGTACTTCATCGACAGCGGCCAGTAGTGCGCCGGGGTCCAGAGGAACACGACGATGAACAGGATCACCGGCGCCCACGAGAAGGTCGGGTCCACGGCCGTCCAGCCGATCACCACGGGGAAGCATCCGGCGATGCCACCCCAGATGATGTTCTGCTCGGTACGGCGCTTGAGCCAGAGCGTGTAGATCACGACGTAGAAGAAGATCGCGACGACCGAGTAGATCGTGGCCACCCAGTTCGTGAACACGGCCAGCCACACCGTGGAGAGCGCGGCCAGCACCCAGGCGAACACGAGCGCATTGCGCGGGGTGAGCTCCCCCGTGACCAGCGGGCGATCCTTGGTGCGCTTCATGTGCGCATCCATGTCGCGGTCGATGTACATGTTGAACGCGGCGGCGGAACCCGCGCTCATCGCGCCGCCGATGACCGTCGTGACGACGAGCCACAGATCCGGCATGCCGTGTGCCGCCAGGAACATCACCGGAACGGTGGTGACCAGCAGGAGCTCCATCACGCGCGGCTTGGTGAGCGCCACGTAGGCTCGGATCTTTCGTCCGATTCCCAGCTTCTCGGTCAGCTGTTCTGTCGGTGTGGACGTCGCAGTCAGTTCGATCGCCCCCTTCGGACGTGTCGGCACGGGTCTTTTCAGTCTATGGCATCGCATCGCACTGTCAGACGGGCCCGAGCCGCGCAAGACGACAGCGCAGTGAATCGTCACAAACTCTCGATTCGGCGCCGGGAATCCCCTACATGACTATGCTGGCAGGGAACCATACGTGCGCATGTGCGAACCGTTTCCGTGCTGATGCGGCCTGCGGACCGCTGATGCGTGCATCCAACTTCGCGGAAGGTGATCCGGTGCCGGAACTTCTTTGGGATGACGTCGACAAGCGCGCGGTGGACACCGCGCGTGTGCTGGCAGCAGATGCAGTGGAGAAGGTCGGCAACGGCCATCCGGGCACTGCCATGAGCCTCGCGCCGGTGGCGTACCTGCTCTACCAGCGTGTGCTGCGTCACGACCCGTCGGACCCCACCTGGATCGGTCGCGACCGCTTCATCCTGTCGGTCGGCCACTCGTCGCTGACGCAGTACATCCAGCTCTACTACGGCGGTTTTGGCCTCGAGCTGAACGACATCGAGAGCCTGCGCACGTGGGGCTCCCTCACGCCGGGTCACCCGGAGTACGGACACACCAAGGGCGTGGAGATCACGACCGGACCGCTCGGCCAGGGCCTGGCTTCGGCAGTCGGCTTCGCCTACGCGCAGCGCTACGAGCGCGGACTGTTCGACCCCGAGGCCGCAGCGGGCACTAGTCCGTTCGACCACAATGTGTACGTGATCTGCGGCGACGGCGACCTGCAGGAGGGTGTCACCAGCGAGGCCTCGTCGCTCGCCGGTCACCAGCAGCTCGGCAACCTCATCGCCATCTACGACTCCAACCAGATCTCCATCGAGGACGACACCAACGTCGCCTTCACCGAGGACGTCGCCGCGCGCTACAAGGCGTACGGCTGGGACGTCCGCGTCGTCGACTGGAAGAAGACCGGTGAGTACGTCGAGGACGTCGACGCACTGTACGCGGAGATCGAAGCGGCCAAGGGCGTCTCCGACAAGCCCTCGCTGATCATCCTGAAGACCATCATCGGTTGGCCGTCGCCGGGCAAGCAGAACTCCGGCAAGATCCACGGCTCCGCGCTCGGTGCCGACGAGCTCGCCGCCGTCAAGAAGGTCCTGAACTTCGACCCCGAGCAGCACTTCGCCGTCGAGGATGCCGTCATCGAGCGCGCCCGCGGCCTGGTTGCTCGCGGCGCCGAGGTTCACGCGGCCTGGCAGCGGGACTTCGACGCCTGGGCCGAGGCCAACCCGGAGCGCAAGGAGCTCCTGGACCGCCTCGAGGCACAGGCGCTCCCGGCGGACATCGAGGACGCCCTGCCGGTGTTCGAGGCTGGGAAGGAAGTCTCCACGCGTGTCGCCTCCGGCAAGGTCATCAACGCCCTCGCGGCGCGTCTGCCCGAGCTCTGGGGCGGATCGGCGGACCTCGCCGAGTCCAACATGACGTCCATCACGGACGCCCCGTCCTTCATCCCCACCGAGTGGTCCACCCACGAGTGGAGCGGAAACCCGTACGGCCGCGTACTGCACTTCGGCATCCGCGAGCACGCGATGGGCTCGATCCTGAACGGCATCGTCCTGTCGGGTCTCACCCGTCCGTTCGGCGGCACGTTCCTGATCTTCAGCGACTACATGCGTCCGGCGGTTCGTCTGGCAGCCCTCATGGGCATCGCCCCGGTCTTCGTGTGGACGCACGACTCGGTCGCGCTCGGCGAGGACGGCCCCACCCACCAGCCGATCGAGCAGCTCGCCTCGCTGCGCGTGATCCCCAACATGACGGTGGTTCGTCCGGCGGACGCCAACGAGACCGCCGTCGCGTGGCTGCAGGCGCTACGTCACCACTCGGGTCCGATCGGTCTGGCCCTCACCCGCCAGAACGTTCCGACGTATGAGCGCGTCGACGGTCCCGCCACGGGCGACGCGTTCGCCTCGGCCGACGGTGTCGCGCGCGGCGCCTACGTGCTGCAGGAGGCCCCGGGCGGAACCCCGGACGTTCTGCTTATCGCGACCGGTTCCGAGGTTCAGCTGGCCGTCGGCGCCCGCGAGGTGCTGCGTGGCGAGGGCATCAACGCCCGCGTCGTCTCCGCTCCCTCGCTCGAGTGGTTCGCGCAGCAGGACGAGGACTACCGCGAGAGCGTGCTCCCGTCCGGCATCAAGGCTCGCGTCTCCGTCGAGGCCGGCTCCGCAGCCAGCTGGTACCGCATCGTCGGCGACACCGGACGCACCGTTGCGATCGACCACTTCGGCGCCTCCGCCGACTGGAAGACGCTGTTCACCAACTTCGGGTTCACTGTCGACCACGTCGTGCAGGCGGCCCGCGAGACCGTTAAGGAGAACTCATGACCACCCCCACGGCAGATCTCACTGCAGCCGGCGTCAGCATCTGGCTCGACGACCTCTCGCGCTCGCGCATCACGTCCGGCAACCTCGCCGAGCTGATCCAGACGCGCAACGTCTCCGGCGTCACCACCAACCCCACGATCTTCCAGGGCGCCATCAGCAACGGCGGTGGAGACTACGCGGCACAGCTGGAGGAGCTCGCGAAGGCCGGTGCCAGTGTTGACGAGGCGATCTTCGCGCTCACCACCGACGACGTGCGCAACGCAACGGACATCTTCCGTCCGGTGTACGACGCCACGGGCGGCGTCGATGGTCGCGTGTCCATCGAGGTCTCCCCCGACCTCGCGCACGACACCGAGGGCACCGTCGCGCAGGCGAAGGAGCTGTGGGCCGCTGTCGACCGCGAGAACACGCTCATCAAGATCCCGGCGACCAAGGCCGGCATCCCGGCGATCACGGCAACCCTGGCGGAGGGCATCAGCGTCAACGTGACGCTGATCTTCTCGCTGGAGCGCTACAACGACGTGATCGACGCGTACTACGCGGGCATCGAGCAGGCACAGGCCAACGGTCACGACATCAGCCGCATCCACTCGGTCGCCTCGTTCTTCGTCTCGCGCGTCGATACTGAGGTGGACAAGCGTCTCGCCGAGATCGGCACCGAAGACGCGCTGGCGCTCAAGAGCCAGGCGGGCCTTGCCAACGCACGTCTGGCCTACGAGCTGTTCGGACAGAAGTCGGCCACCGAGCGCGCGCAGCAGCTTGCCGCTGCGGGAGCCAACCCGCAGCGTCCGCTGTGGGCTTCCACGGGTGTCAAGGACCCCGCACTGCCGGCGACGCTCTACGTCACCGAGCTCGTCGCCGCCGACACCGTGAACACCATGCCGGAGAAGACCCTGGAGGCCACCTTCGCCGAGGGCGTCATCACCGGTGACACGATCACGCCGAACATCCCCGCCGCGCACGACGTCGTTGCTCGCCTCGCCGCCGTCGGCGTGGACTTCGCCGACGTCACGCAGCTGCTCGAGGATGAGGGCGTCTCGAAGTTCATCGCTTCCTGGCAGGACCTCAAGAGCACCGTGCAGACGGCGCTCGAGAGCGCACGGTGACCTTCCGACTGCGTCTCTCCGGCCACCCGCGTGAGGTGGCCGAGGCGGTCGTTCCCGCCCTCGTCGACGATCTGGTGGCGTCAGGAATCGCGGATCAGAACCCCACGCTGTGGGGATCTGTCGCGAAGGCCGACGCCGAGATCCGACTGGGCTGGGTCCAGTCCGTCGAGATCTCCCGACCGCTCGTCGCGGAGGTCGTCGCGCTGCGCGACGACCTCCGTCGGCGGGGGCTGGACCGCGTCGTTCTCGCCGGAATGGGCGGCTCATCGCTCGCTCCGGAAGTCATCACGCGCGGCGCCGACGCTCCCCTCGTGATCCTCGATTCGACCGCACCGGGCCAGGTGCTCGCCGCGATCGACGGGGAGAGCGAGGACGACCTGCGCCGCACCGTGCTGGTGGTGTCGTCGAAGTCGGGTTCCACCGTGGAGACGGACTCGGCGCAGCGTGCGTTCGAGGCCGCCTTCACAGACCTGGGGCTGGACCCTGCGGAGCGGATCATCGTGGTCACCGACCCCGGTTCCCCGCTCGAGGCACGTGCCGCGGAACGCGGCTACCGGGTTTTCACTGCGCAGCCGACCGTGGGCGGGCGCTTCTCGGCCCTGACCGCGTTCGGGCTCGTCCCGTCCGGTCTCGCCGGCGCGGATATCGAAGCCGTGCTCGACGAGGCCGACGCGGTTCTCGCGGACGTCGCAATCGACAGCCCCGACAATCCCGCTCTGATCCTCGGAGCGGCGATCGCCGGTGCCACCTCCGACGCCGTTCGCAAGGACAAGCTGGGCCTGATCGTCGAACCGGACGCGGGCCTGGATGGTCTCGCGGACTGGATCGAGCAGCTCGTCGCCGAATCCACCGGCAAGGACGGCACGGGAATCCTTCCGGTCGTGCTGACGGAGGTCTCCCTCGAGGCGGAGGAGCCGCAGGACGACCTGCAGCGCGTTCGCTTCGTGCAGGACGTCGATGATGTCGGCATCTTCGAAGACCACTACGACGAGATCCTCATCAGCGCGAGCCTCGGTTCCGCATTCCTCGTGTGGGAGTACGCCGTGGCGATCGCGGGTCGCATCCTCGGGATCAACCCCTTCGATCAGCCGGACGTGGAAGCGGCCAAGGCCGCTGCTCGCGACCTCCTGACCGAGCGCCCCCCGATCGAAGCGCCCGCCTTTGTAGAAGGCGGGATCGAGGTGCGCTCCTCGGACGCGACGCTCGTCACGGCGGGTTCCGTGCGTGGAGTACTCGACGCGCTGTTCTCGCAGGCCGCGGATGACGGATACATCGCGATTCAGGCCTACGTCAATCGCGAGGCACTCCCCCAGCTTGTCGGGCTCCGCGAACTCGCCGCCGCGGCGTCAGCACGCCCCGTCACCTTCGGGTGGGGACCGCGCTTCCTGCACTCGACGGGTCAGTACCACAAGGGCGGACCCGCGAACGGCGTGTTCCTCCAGATTCTGGAGAGCACCGATGTCGACCTGGAGATCCCCGGTCGCCCCTACACCTTCGGGCAGCTGATCAACGCACAGGCAGCGGGCGATGCCCGCGTCCTCGCAGCGCTCGGTCGTCCCGTCGTCACCCTCACCCTCACCGATCCCCAGAACGATGTCGTCGACCTGTTCGACGACGCCGACTGACACAGGAGTTCTTCCCCCGATGACCGCATCGATCTCGCGCGGGCACAATCCGCTGCGCGACCCCGATGACCGGCGCCTCAACCGAATCGCGGGGCCCAGCGCCCTCGTGATCTTCGGCGTGACCGGCGACCTGTCCCGCAAGAAGCTCATGCCCGCCGTGTACGACCTCGCCAACCGCGGTCTGCTGCCGCCCGGATTCGCGCTGGTCGGCTTCGCCCGTCGCGAATGGGAGGACCAGGACTTCGCACAGGTGGTGCGTGACGCGGTCAAGGCCGGCGCGCGCACCGAGTTCCGCGAAGACACGTGGAACCAGCTGTCGCAGGGCATCCGCTTCGTGCAGGGAACGTTCGACGATGCAGAGGCATTCGCCCGGCTGAAGGCGACCGTCGACGCGCTGGACGTCGAGCGCGGAACGATGGGCAACCACGCGTTCTACCTCTCGATCCCGCCCAAGGACTTCCCCGTCGTCACCACGCAGCTGCGCGAGTCCGGTCTCGTCGATGGAACGCAGGACCCCGACCACTGGCGACGCGTGGTGATCGAGAAGCCGTTCGGTGACGACCTCGCCTCAGCTCGCGCCCTCAATGAGGCGTTGGAGTCCGCCTTCCCAGCCGACTCGATCTTCCGCATCGACCACTACCTCGGCAAGGAGACGGTGCAGAACATCCTCGCGCTGCGCTTCGCGAACGAGCTGTACGAGCCGATCTGGAACCGCAACTACGTCGACCACGTGCAGATCACGATGGCCGAGGACATCGGCGTCGGCGGCCGCGCGGGCTACTACGACGGGATCGGCGCCGCGCGTGACGTCATCCAGAACCACCTGCTGCAGCTGCTCGCCCTCACCGCGATGGAGGAGCCGATCAGCCTGGAGGCGGAGCACCTGCGCGCCGAGAAGGAGAAGGTGCTGGCCGCCGTCGTCCTTCCCGAAGACCTCGGACAGGCCACAGCACGCGGTCAGTACGCCGGCGGCTGGCAGGGCGGCGAGGAGGTGCGCGGCTTCCTCGACGAAGACGGCATGGACCCGCAGTCCACCACCGAGACCTTCGCCGCCATCAAGCTGGAGATCAATACCCGCCGCTGGGCCGGAGTTCCGTTCTACCTGCGCACGGGCAAGCGTCTCGGTCGCCGCGTGACGGAGATCGCCGTGGTGTTCAAGCGCACGCCCGAGCATCTGTTCTCGCGCGCGCAGAGCGCCGAGCTGGGTCAGAACGCTCTCGTGTTCCGCATCCAGCCCGACGAGGGTGTCACGATCCGCTTCGGCTCGAAGGTTCCGGGTGCCGGCACCAACGTGCGCGACGTGACGATGGACTTCGGCTACGGCCACGCCTTCACCGAGGCCAGCCCGGAGGCCTACGAGCGCCTCATCCTGGATGTGCTCCTCGGCGACCCGCCGCTGTTTCCGCGGCACGAGGAGGTCGAGCTCTCCTGGAAGATCCTCGACCCGATCGAGGAGTTCTGGGCTGCTGAGGGCGGCCCGCTCGAACAGTATGGTCCCGGATCCTGGGGCCCCGCATCGGCCGACGCCCTGTTGGCCCGTGACGGACGTGTCTGGAGGCGCCCGTGATCGTCGATCTGCCCGAAACCACCGTCTCGGCTGTAGCCAAGACCCTCGTGAAGGTGCGCGAAGAGGGTGGCGCCGTCGCCCTCGGTCGTGTGCTGACGCTCATCATCGCGACGCGCGCCGAGGTCATGGAGGAGGCCATCGAGGCAGCCAACGATGCGTCGCGTGAGCACCCCATGCGCGTGATCGTGGTCACCACAGCTCCGGAGGCCGAGTCACGCCTGGACGCGCAGATCCGCGTCGGCGGCGACGCGGGAGCGAGCGAGGTCATCGTCCTCGCCGCCTCTGGTGCTGCCGCATCCAACGAGGAGAGCCTCGTCACGGGCCTGCTGCTGCCGGACGCCCCGGTTGTGGTCTGGTGGCCGGACAACCCGCCGGCTGCCCCCGCGGAGTCCCCGCTGGGTCGCATCGCCCAGCGACGCATCACCGACGCATCGACGCTGCCCCAGGACGTGGACCGCGTCTCGCTCCTGGGTCCGTCCTACGCCCCCGGCGACACCGACCTGGCCTGGACGCGCCTCACGCACTGGCGTGAGCAGCTCGCCGCGGTGCTCGATCAGCCGCCGTACGAGGCCATCACAGCGGTCGAAGTGCAGGGTGCAGATGACTCGCCGTCCACCGGTCTGCTGGCCGCCTGGCTGAAGCTGAAGCTGGAGTGCGACGTCGTCTGGCACTACCAGCCACGCGACAGCTGGGGCGAGGGCATCAAGTCCGTCCGTCTCACGCGCGCCTCCGGTGACATCGTGCTGGAGCGACCCGAGCCGGGTGTCGCCGTGCTGACTCAGCCGGGTCAGCCCGACCACGAGTTGCTGTTGCCCCGTCGGACGGTGCGCGAGTGCCTCGCCGAGGAGCTGCGTCGCCTCGACGCGGACGTCTTGTATGGTCGAGTGATCAGCGACGGTTGGGCCCAGCTGGGGCCCGCCGCCACCGCGCAGAGGTAGGCACATGTCCGAGAAGAGAGTCGTCGTCGCTCCCGATCCGTCGACACTCGCGACCAGCGTCGCGAGCCGGTTCCTCGGCAAGATCGTTCTCGGTCTCGCCGAGGACCGCGAGGTCCACGTGTCGCTGACCGGCGGCACCATGGGTATCGCGGTGCTGGCCGCTGCCGCTGAGCAGCCGGCCGTCTCCCTGATCGACTGGGATCGCGTTCACCTGTGGTGGAGCGACGAGCGATTCGTCGCCCGCACCGATGCCGATCGCAACGCGGTGCAGGCGCGGGCGGCTCTCATCGACGCGCTGCCCATTCCCGCGGCGAACGTGCATGAGATGCCCTCGACCGACGACGGCCTGGACCTGGACGCCGCGGCCGAGTGGTACGCGCAGGAGCTCGCGCGGTTCGGCACCGACGAGCGACCCTGGCCGACGTTCGACGTGACCCTTCTCGGTGTCGGACCGGACGGGCACATCGCTTCCCTCTTCCCAGACCGCGATGAGGTGCGGGTGACGGATCGCACCGTGCTCCCCGTACGTGACTCGCCGAAGCCGCCGCCCGAGCGCATCACGCTCACGCGTCCCGTCATCAACTCCTCCAGCCGGGTGTGGATGGTGATCTCCGGCGCGGAGAAAGCCGGCGCGCTCGGTCTGATCCTCGCGGGCGCAAGCTACGCCAGCGTGCCCGCTGCTGGAGCGAAGGGCACGCACCGGACGATCATCATCACCGACGAGTCTGCGGCCGGCGAGGTGCCACCGGAGCTCATCGATCCGGAGTTCTGAACCACGAACACGATGCCCCACCGATACGTCTCGGTGGGGCATCGCGTTTGTGTCGGAACGCGTCTCTGTCAGACGACGTTCGTGTCAGACAACGAGGAAGGGGCGGTCACCATTCGGTGACCGCCCCTTCCTCGTGATGCTGTTACTGACCGCGACGCTCACGCAGAGCGGCGAGGGCGTCGTCCAGGAGCGAAACCGCTTCCTCTTCGGTGCGACGCTCATTCACGTAGGCCAGGTGCGTCTTGTACGGCTCGGGCTTCGCGATCATCGGAGGGTTCTCCTTGTCGCGACCCGCGGGCAGACCCGAGTGCGGGCTGTCGATCGTCTCCGGGATCTCCTCGTCCGGGACGCCCGCTGCGAAGTAGCGGACGGTCTCGTTGCCGAGGGCATCCCAGTACGACACCGCGACGCGCTCCGCGTGGAATCCGTGGTCCTGCTCGCCCATGGGGCCGGCGCCGACGCGGCTGCCCCGAATGGCGTTACCTCCGGTAGCCATCAGAGACCGAACTTCGTCAGCAGACCGAGCGCGACGATGACGCCGAACCAGACCAGCGCGAGGATGATCGTGAGGCGGTTGAGGTTACGCTCCGCGTACCCGGACGAACCCATCGCCGACGTTGTGCCGCCGCCGAACATGTCGGACAGACCGCCACCGCGACCCTTGTGCAGCAGGATCAGAAGGGTG
Source organism: Microbacterium gorillae (assembly GCF_050990725.1). Taxonomy (GTDB): domain Bacteria; phylum Actinomycetota; class Actinomycetes; order Actinomycetales; family Microbacteriaceae; genus Microbacterium; species Microbacterium gorillae_A. The sequence goes on along the minus strand of NZ_CP158844.1, from coordinate 2,122,682 downwards.
AGCGCGAGACTGGTGATGCCGAGCACCACCTGCAGCACGAACTGGAGAATTTCCACTTTGGTTGCAGCCTTTCGAGCGCGGCACGAATCACCGCATGAACGTTCAGTATACGGGGCGGAGCGGAGCGGGCGCGAAGCCCGCGCCGTCAGACGCCGACGTGCTTCTGGTAGCGAGCGATCGCGGCGAACTCGTCCACCACGAGGCTTGCGCCACCCACGAGCGCGCCGTCCACGTCGGGTTCGCGCATGAAGGAGGCGATGTTCGCCGCCTTCACCGATCCTCCATAGAGCACACGCGTCCGAGCCGCGGCATCCGCGCCCAGCTTCTCGGCGATCACACCGCGCAGTGCCGCGCAGACATCCTGAGCCTGCTGCGGGGTGGCTGCCTGGCCCGAGCCGATCGCCCAGACCGGCTCGTACGCCACGACGATGTCGGACTTCTTGTCGAGACCGTCGAGGACGGCGGCGAGCTGCGCCACCGGCACGGCAGAGGCGCCGTGCTTCTCCAGGTCCTCCGCCGTCTCGCCGACGCAGATGACCGGAACGATCCCGTGCTTCAGAGCAGCACGCGTCTTGGCAGCGACGACCTCGTCGGTCTCGTTGTGATACTCACGCCGCTCGGAGTGCCCGATGATGACGTAGCCGCACTGCAGCTTCGACAGGAATGCACCGGAGACCTCACCGGTGTAGGCGCCGGAGTCATGCGTCGAGATATCCTGCGCGCCGAGCGCGAAGGGGATCTTGTCGGCATCGATGAGCGTCTGCACGCTCCGGATGTCGGTGAAGGGCGGGAACACCGCCACCTCGACCGATCCCTCTTCGAACTTCGCGTCCTTGAGAGTCCAGTGCAGCTTCTGCACGAACGCCACCGCCTGGAGGTGATCCAGGTTCATCTTCCAGTTGCCCGCGATGAGCGGGGTACGAGCGTTCACGCCCATCCGAGGACCTCCAGTCCGGGAAGCTTCTTGCCTTCGAGGAACTCCAGGCTGGCACCGCCACCCGTGGAGATGTGACCGAACCGGTCATCGGCGAAGCCGAGCTGGCGCACGGCGGCGGCGGAGTCGCCACCACCCACCACGCTGAGGCCATCGACGGCCGTCAGCGCCTCGGCCACGGCACGGGTGCCGTTGGCGAAGGCGGGGAACTCGAACACACCCATCGGGCCGTTCCAGAACACGGTGCGCGACCCGCGAACGGCGGCGGCGAAGGCCGCTGCGGTGTCGGGTCCGATGTCGAGACCGATGCCTGCGGCACCGAAGCTGGTCGACTCGATGGCGTCTGCCGCTGCGATCTCGTGGGCCGCGTCCGCGGCGAACTTCTCGGCGACGACGACATCGGTCGGCAGAACAAGCTCCACGCCCAGTTCCTTCGCCTTCGCGATGTAGCCGCGCACGGTGTCCAGCTGGTCCTGCTCCAGCAGGCTGGCACCGACCTCGTGGCCCTCGGCCTTCAGGAATGTGAACAGCATGCCGCCGCCGATCAGCAGACGGTTGACGCGCGGGAGGAGATGATCGATGACGCCGAGCTTGTCGCTGACCTTCGATCCACCGAGCACCACGGTGTAGGGGCGTTCGGGGTTCTCGGTCAGACGGTCGAGCACCTCCAACTCCTTCTCGATCAGCAGACCCGCCGCCGAGGGAAGGAGGTTCGCGAGCTCGTAGACGCTCGCCTGCTTGCGGTGCACGACGCCGAAGCCGTCGGACACCATCACGTCCGCGAGGGACGCGAGCTGGCCCGCGAACGCCTCTCGCTCACCGGCATCCTTGCTGGTCTCCCCCGGGTTGAAGCGGAGGTTCTCGATCACCGCGACGTCGCCGTCGGACAGGCTCGCCACGGCATCGGAGGCGGACTCGCCCACCGTGTCGCGAGCGAACGCCACCGGCTTGCCGAGCAGCTCAGACAGCCGCTGGGCGACGGGTGCGAGGCTGTAGCGCTCATCGGGCGCGCCCTCGGGGCGTCCCAGGTGGGAGGCGACGATCACACGCGCCCCCTGGTTGATGAGAGCGTTCAGCGTAGGCAGGGATGCACGCACGCGACCGTCATCGGTGATCACACCGTCCTTGAGCGGGACGTTGAGGTCGCAGCGGATGATGACGCGCTTGCCGGCGAGGTCGCCGAGCGAGGAGAGGGTTCGCAGGCCCATGGATTACATGCTCTCCGCGACGTACTCGGTCAGGTCGACGAGACGGTTCGAGTAGCCCCACTCGTTGTCGTACCAGCTGGACAGCTTCACCTGGTTGCCGATCACACGGATCAGACCGGCGTCGAAGATCGACGAGTGCGGGTCGGTGACGATGTCGCTGGAGACGATCTCGTCCTCGGTGTACTTGAGGATGCCCTTGAGCGGCCCCTCCTCCGCAGCCTTCTTGTACGCGGCCTTGATCTCCTCGACGGTCACCTCACGCGAGGCCTCGATGGTGAGGTCGGTGATCGAGCCGGTGGGGATCGGAACGCGCAGCGCGAAGCCGTCGAGCTTGCCCTTCAGCTCCGGCATGACCAGGCCGATGGCCTTGGCGGCGCCGGTGGACGTCGGAACGATGTTGACGGCGGCGGCGCGGGCACGACGCAGGTCGCTGTGCGGGCCGTCCTGCAGGTTCTGGTCGGCCGTGTAGGCGTGAACGGTGGTCATCAGGCCACGCTCGATGCCGAACTCGTCGTTGAACACCTTCGCCAGCGGCGCCAGGCAGTTCGTGGTGCAGGACGCGTTGGAGATGATGACGTCGTCGGCAGCGTCGTAGGTGTGCTCGTTGACACCCATGACGATGGTGCGGTCCTCGCCCGACGCGGGGGCGGAGATCAGGACCTTCTTAGCGCCGGCAGCGATGTGCTTGCGGGCGTCGTCCGCCTTCGTGAAGCGGCCCGTCGACTCGATGACGATGTCGACACCCAGCTCGCCCCAGGGGAGGTTCGCGGGGTCGCGCTCCTCGAAGACGAGGATCTTGCGGTCACCGACGGTGATCGACGTCTCGTCGTAGGTCACATCCTGGTCCAGTCGACCCGTGATCGAGTCGTACTTGAGGAGGTGAGCGAGGGTCTTGTTGTCGGTGAGGTCGTTCACCGCGACGATCTCGAGGTCAGCACCCTGCGCGAGAGCCGCGCGGAGGTAGTTGCGCCCGATACGGCCGAAGCCGTTGATACCGATCTTGACAGACACGTAGGTCTCCCTGAGAGATGAATGCGCTCGCGCGCGTTGATGGATTCAGATCGGGGACATCGGCGTCCCGACGGGGTCGCCCCCGTCGGGACGCCGCGCCGCTTACGACAGTACCAGCAGGCCGTTCGTCTGCGTGCGCGCGACCTCGAAGCGCTGCTGGACGTTCTCCCAGTTGGCGATGTTCCAGAACGCCTTGACGTAGTCGGCACGGACGTTCTTGTAGTCCAGGTAGTAGGCGTGCTCCCAGACGTCGAGCAGCAGCAGCGGCACGGAGCCGGCAGCGAACTGCGACTGCTGGTCGAAGAACTGCTGGATGATCAGGTTCTGTCCGATCGAGTCCCAGAACAGACCAGCCCATCCCGAGCCCTGCACGCCGAGCGCGGCAGCCGTGAAGTGCGCCTGGAAGGCATCGAACGAGCCGAAGTGGTCGGTGATCGCAGCCTCGAGGTCGCCGACCGGCTTGTCGCCGCCGTTGGGCGAAAGGTTGGTCCAGAAGATGGAGTGGTTGGTGTGACCGCCGAGGTTGAACGCGAGGTCCTTCTCGAGCTTGTTGATGTTCGCGAAGTCGCCCTTCTCGCGAGCGGCCGCCAACTGCTCGAGCGCGGTGTTCGCGCCCGTCACGTACGCCTGGTGGTGCTTGGAGTGGTGCAGCTCCATGATCGCCCCGCTGATGCTGGGCTCGAGAGCCGAGTAGTCATAGGTCAGCTCGGGCAGCGTGTACGTCGCCATTCTTCACTTCTTCCTGTCTGCACCACGCGGGCGCTTATTCGCCCCGGGAGACCGGAAAGGGCCGGGGCCGGACTCTCTCATCCTAGTGAAAGCCCACCGACACGGGGGCCGCTTCCCGCCAGATGACGCCCCGCAACGACGAACCCCGCCGGCGCTGCAAGCAGCATCGGCGGGGTTCGCGAAGAACGTGTCTCAGTCGACGGCGCCCGTCGGCACGGCGGCTTCCGTTCCGGGCACACCGTCCTGCTCCGCACGCTTGTCGGCCATCGCGAGGAGGCGACGAATGCGACCGGCGACCGCATCCTTGGTGAGCGGCGGGTCGGCGCGGTGACCGAGTTCGTCGAGGCTGGCGTCGCGGTGCGCGAGACGCAGCTCACCGGCCTGCTTCAGGTGGTCGGGCACCTCGTCGCCGAGGATCTCCAGCGCGCGCTCGATCCGGGCGCACGCGGCAACGGCCGCCTGTGCGGAGCGGCGCAGGTTGGCATCGTCGAAGTTGACGAGGCGGTTCACGCCGGCGCGCACCTCACGGCGCTGACGCATCTCGTCCCACGCGGCGGCGGTGCGCTCGGCGCCCATGATCGCGAGGATCGCACGGATCGCCTCACCGTCGCGGACGACCACACGAGGAACGCCGCGCACCTCGCGCGCCTTCGTCGTGACGCCCAACCGGCCGGCAGCGCCGACCAGGGCCATGGCGGCCTCGCCCGACGGGCAGCTGATCTCCACAGCCGCGGAGCGACCGGGTTCCGTGAGCGTGCCGGCCGCGAGGAACGCGCCGCGCCAGATGGCGGCGAGATCGGCGCGCGAGCCGGTGGTCAGTCGGTTCGGCAGCCCGCGCACCGGGCGGCGACGCTGGTCGAGCAGGCCGGTCTGGCGAGCGAGCGTCTCACCGCCGTCGATGACGCGGACGGCGAAGTGATTGCCCGTACGGGCACTCGACGACTGGATATGGGCGACGTCCGGACGAACGCCGTAGAGCTCGACCAGGTCGCGGGTCACGCGACGGGCGAGCACTTCGGCATCGACTTCGGCTTCAACGGCTACTCGACCGGCGATCGAGTGCAGTCCGCCTGCGAAGCGCAGAATGGCAGTCAGTTCGGCTGCCCGGACGGTCGGCCGCGGATCGCGAATGGCGACAAGCTCGCCCTTGACGTCGGCGGTCAATGACACGATGTGATCCTCACATTCGACCGTTTCCGGTCAAGAAATCATGGTTCAGGGTTGCGCGGTGGCGCAGAGGATCAAGCTTACTCGCGACCCCGGTCTCGATGCTTGAGGCGCACGGCCAGACCGGGGTGTGTGGAGAGCCGCCGGGCGAGTTCGATCGCCGTCGCCACCGAACGGTGCTTGCCTCCGGTGCAGCCGATCGCGATCGTGGAGTGGGACTTGTTCTCACGCTGATAGCCCTCCAGCGCGATCGTCACGGCCTTCTCGTACGCGGCGATGAATTCCTGTGCACCGGGCTGGCTCAGCACATACTCGGCGACGGCCGGGTCCTCACCGGTGAGCGGACGCAGTTCGTCGATCCAGAACGGGTTGGGCAGGAACCGCATGTCCGCGACGAAGTCCGTATCCGTGGGTACGCCGTACTTGAACCCGAAACTCATCACGGTGAGCGTGTGTCGTGCGCTCCCCTCCTCGCTGAAGAGGTCCGAGACCTGCGTGGCGAGCTGATGGACGTTGAACGCCGAGGTGTCGATGACGATGTCCGAAGCCTCGCGGATGGGCTGCAGCCGCTCCCGCTCCAGCCGGATTCCATCCAGCAGTGTGCCGTCGCCCTGCAGCGGGTGCGGCCGGCGCACGGACTCGAACCGGCGTACCAGCACCTCGTCGGACGCATCCAGGAACACCAGGCGCACGTCGCTGCGGTTGCGAAGCTCGCGCATGACTTCCGGGAGCTGGCGGAACAGATCCCGGCCCCGGACGTCCGTGATCGCGGCCACACGGGGCAGTCCCGAGTTGCCGATCAGGGACAGGTCGAGCAGCGGTTTGAGCATCTGCGGCGGCAGGTTGTCGACCACGTACCAGTCGAGATCCTCCAGGGCGTTGCCCACGGTGGAGCGCCCGGCGCCGGACATTCCCGTGACGATGAGCACCTCGCTCTGGCCGCCCGGCTCCTCCTCGGAGTCCGCGGCGCCGGGGAGGGCGGCGCTCGCGTGTTCGGCCTGGGGATCAGCCACGGGTTCTCCTTCGCTCACCACCATGCTACCGATCCGCGGTCGACTCCTCAGCGGACGCGGTTTCTTCAGGTATCGTCGCGGTGCTCGGGGCATCCAGGGTGAGGTGCGTGTGGATCGTGCGGGCGAGCACGGGGCCGATGCCGTTCACCTCCGCGATCTCATCCGGCGTCGCGGCGCGCAGTCGCGACACCGAACCGAAGTGCTTGAGGAGCACCTTGATGCGCGACTCCCCCAGCCCGGGGATCTCGCTCAGCACTGTGGCGATCCCACGCTTGCGCTTGCGGCGCTGGTGGGTGATGGCGAATCGGTGAGCCTCATCGCGCAGGCGCTGCACGAGATACAGGGCTTCGCTCGTACGCGGCAGGATCACCGGGAAGTCATCGTCGGGCAGCCAGATCTCCTCCAGCCGCTTCGCGATCCCGCACAGCGCGATGTCGGTCCGGCCCGAATCGCGCAGAGCGCGAGCCGCCGCGGCCACCTGAGGCTGACCACCATCCACGATCAGCAGCTGCGGCGGGTAGGAGAAACGACGGCGCTTGCGCGGTGCCTCCACCCCTTCCTCGCCCGCAGGTTCTGCCTCCACCGGTTCGTCCAGCCGAGCAAGGCGACGCATCAGGGTCTGATACATCGAGTCGGTGTCGTCCGTGGTCTCGGTGATCGAGAACGTGCGGTACTGGTCTTTGCGCGGCAGTCCGTCTTCGAACACCACCATCGAGGCCACCACGTTGGTACCCGAGAGGTGCGAGATGTCGAAGCACTCGATGCGCAGCGGCGCCTCGGCCATGCCGAGCGCCTCCTGCAGATCCGTGAGCGCCTGCGTTCGGGCCACGTAGTCGCTCGTGCGCCGGGTCTTGTGCAGGATGAGCGCCTGCTGCGCGTTGGTCGTGGCCGTGCGCAGCAGATCCGCCATCCGTCCGCGCTGCGCGAGCTTCAGGGAGACACGCTTCCCGCGTCGTTCTTCCAGCCACTGCTCGAGCTGCTCGGCGTCTTCGGGCAGTTCCGGCACGAGCACCTTGCGGGGGATGTCGGCGGCCGCTGCGTCGCCGTAGACCCGCTGGAGGAGCTGATCCACCAGCTCGGCCCCGGAGATGTCGATCTCCTTCTCGATCGTGGTCGCGCGCACACCGCGCACACGTCCACCCCGCACGATGAAGTGCTGCACCGCCGCCGACAGCTCATCCTCCGCGATCCCGAACAGGTCCGCATCCTCGTTCTCGGCCAGCACGAGAGAGCTGCGGCTCAGCACGGCGTCCACCGAGGCGATGCGGTCTCGGTAGACCGCGGCGGACTCGTAGTCCATGGCGACAGCAGCCGCTGCCATCTTCGCCTCGAGGTCACGACGCACGCGCTGATCGCCCCCGTTCATGAAGGCGATGAACTCGTCGACGACCGCGCGATGCTCCTCGATGGTCACCTTCATCGAGCAGGGACCGCCGCACTTGCCGATCTGGCCCGGGAAGCAGGGACGACCGGTCTGCATCGCCTTCCGATAGCTGGCATCGCTGCACGTGCGGATCGGGAAGATCCGGATCATCTGATCGATCGTGTCGTGCACGGCCCACACCTTCGGGTACGGGCCGAAATATCGCGCACCGGGAATCCGGTGGTTGCGCGTCACGATCACACGTGGTGCCTCATCCGCCAGCGTGATCGCCAGGAACGGGTACGACTTGTCGTCCTTGTACCGGACGTTGAACGGCGGATCGAACTCCTTGATCCACATGTACTCCAACTGGAGCGCTTCGACGTCGGAGTCGACGACCGTCCATTCCACGCTCGACGCGGTCGTCACCATGCGGCGGGTGCGCTCGTGCAGGGTGCGCAGCGGTGCGAAGTAGTTCGACAACCGCTGCCGCAGGCTCTTCGCCTTGCCCACATAGAGCACACGACCGGACGAATCCCGGAATCGGTAGACCCCGGGATTCGTGGGGATCTCCCCCGCCTTCGGCCGGTACGGCAGTTCGTCGGCCATCAGCGACCCGCGCGCTCGCCGTCGCGCTTGAGCACCTCGGCGAGGAAGGCGCCCGTGTGGCTGCCCTCCGCCTTGGCAACCTGCTCGGGAGTGCCGGTGGCGATGATCTCGCCACCTCCGGAACCGCCCTCGGGGCCGAGATCGATGATCCAGTCCGCCGACTTGATCACGTCGAGGTTGTGCTCGATGACGATGACGGTGTTGCCCTTGTCGACGAGTCCGTTGAGGACCTCGAGGAGCTTACGAACGTCTTCGAAGTGCAGTCCGGTGGTGGGCTCGTCCAGCACGTAGATGCTGCGGCCGTTGCTGCGGCGCTGGAGTTCGGTGGCCAGCTTGACGCGCTGCGCCTCACCTCCCGACAGCGTGGTGGCCGACTGTCCGAGACGGACATAGCCGAGGCCGACGTCGACGAGCGTCTGCAGGTAGCGGTGGATCGCCTGGATCGGCTCGAAGAACTCGGCTGCCTCGGCGATCGGCATCTCCAGCACCTCGGCGATGTTCTTGCCCTTGTAGTGCACGGCCAGCGTGTCGCGGTTGTAGCGCTTGCCACCGCACACCTCGCAGGCGACGTACACGTCGGGGAGGAAGTTCATCTCAATCTTGATGGTGCCGTCACCGGAGCACGCCTCGCAGCGCCCACCCTTGACGTTGAACGAGAACCGACCCGGCTGATAGCCGCGCACCTTCGCCTCGGTGGTCTCCGCGAACAGCGTGCGGATGCGGTCGAAGACGCCGGTGTAGGTGGCCGGATTGGACCGCGGGGTGCGACCGATCGGCGCCTGATCGACGTGGACCACCTTGTCGAGGTTGTCGAGCCCGGTCACACGCGTGTGCTTGCCGGGAACGGTGCGCGCGCCGTTCAATCGCGACGCCAGCACGCGATAGAGGATGTCGTTCACCAGCGAGGACTTGCCCGAACCGCTCACACCGGTGACGGCCGTGAGAACGCCCAGTGGGAAGGTCGCGGTGACGTTCTTGAGATTGTTCTCCCGCGCGCCGACGACGCTGATCTGACGCTTCTTGTCAAGCTTGCGGCGCTTCTTCGGCGTCTCGATGCTGCGGCGTCCGGACAGGTAGTCGCCCGTCATCGACTCTTCCTCAGCGAGGAGCTCGGCGTACGGGCCGGAGTGCACAACGGTCCCGCCGTTCACGCCGGCACCCGGACCGATGTCGACGATCCAGTCGGAGGCTTCGATGGTCTCCTCGTCGTGCTCCACCACGATGAGCGTGTTGCCCAGGTCGCGCAGCTTCGCCAGCGTCTCGATGAGGCGCCGGTTGTCGCGCTGGTGGAGTCCGATGGACGGCTCGTCGAGCACGTAGAGCACGCCGGTGAGGCCGGAGCCGATCTGCGTGGCCAGGCGGATGCGCTGCGCCTCGCCACCGGAGAGCGAGCCGGCCGACCGCGCCAGGTTCAGGTAGTTGAGACCCACCTGGATCAGGAACTCCAGCCGCAGCCGGATCTCGCGCAGCACCTGCGCGGCGATCTTCGCCTCGCGCTCGGTGAGCTGCACGGTCTGGAAGTACTCGTAGGCGTCGGCGAGGCTGAGCCAGGTGATGTCCGCGATCGAGCGGCCCGCCACCAGGACGGACAGCACCTCGGGCTTGAGACGCGCGCCGTTGCAGACCGGGCACGGCACCTCGCGCAGGTACTCCTGCCACCGCTGACGTGCGCTGTCCGAGTCTGCCGTGGCGAACTGACGCTCGATGTAGGGCACGACACCCTCGAAGCCGGACGAGTACTTCATCTCCCGCCCGTAGCGGTTCTTCCACCGCACGGTCACCTTGTAGTTGTCACCGCGCAGCACCGCCTCCTGCACGCTCTCGTCGAGGTCCTTCCACGGCGTGTCCAGCGAGAAGTCGAGGTCGGCGGAGAGGCCCTCGAGGAGGCGCTCGTAGTACTGGTAGAGGCCCTTGCCCTGAGTGGTCCACGGGATGATGACGCCCTCGCGGATCGAGAGGTCTTCGTCACCCAGCATGAGATCCGTGTCCACGGACATGCGCGTACCGAGACCCGAGCACGACGGGCAGGCGCCGAACGGTGCGTTGAAGGAGAACGTGCGCGGCTCGATCTCGGTGAGCTGGACCGCGTGGCCGTTGGGGCACGCCAGCTTCTCGGAGAATGACGTCCAGGCGGCATCGCCCTCCTCGTCGACGAAGTTGATCGCCACGATGCCGTCGGTGAGACCCAGAGCCGTCTCCACCGAGTCCGTCACGCGTCCGAGAATGTCGGGCCCGGCCACGAGACGGTCGACCACCACCGCGATGTCGTGCTTGTACGACTTCTTCAGCGTCGGAGGCTCGGCCAGCTGGATCATCTCGCCATCGACGATGGCACGCGAGAATCCCTTCGCGCCGAGCTCGCGGAAGAGGTCGACGAACTCGCCCTTCTTCTGGCTGATGACCGGTGCGACCACCTGGAAGCGGGTGCGCTCGGGCAGCTCCATCAGGCGATCCGCGATCTGCTGTACGGTCTGTCGCTCGATGACGGCACCACACTCGGGGCAGTGCGGAACTCCGACGCGCGCCCACAGCAGACGCATGTAGTCGTAGATCTCCGTGATGGTGCCCACCGTGGAACGCGGGTTGCGATTGGTGGACTTCTGATCGATGGAGACTGCCGGACTGAGGCCCTCGATGAAATCGACGTCGGGTCGGTCCACCTGACCGAGGAACTGGCGCGCGTAGGCGCTCAGCGATTCGACATAGCGACGCTGTCCTTCGGCGAAGATCGTGTCGAACGCGAGGCTCGACTTTCCGGAGCCGGACAGGCCCGTGAAGACGACGAGTGAGTCGCGCGGGATATCAAGATCGACGTTGCGGAGATTGTGGACACGAGCACCGCGAACGGTGAGTTTTCCCGGGGCGGAGACAGGAACGATAGGCACCGAACAAGTCTAGGCGGGGCCTCGGACATTGGATTCGGACGGCAGCAGGAGCCGGTACAGCAGCGCCGCGAGACCCGCGGCACCGAGCACCGCGACCACCGCCGCCAGAGGCACAGCGCCTGTCGTGCGCACGACGGGAACCAGACCCACGAGCAGCGCGACCGGCTGGGCGAGGACCTGGATCAGCAGCATGCGTCGGAGTGTGGGAAGGAGCGCGCGCACCGAGATCCAGGCACGCCAGGGAGCGACGAGCAGCAGCGAGCCGAACCCGTGCGTTGCCGAGATCACCAGGATCAGCAGCGCGGTGCGGACGGGTTCTGCCGACACGACAAGATTGCCCGCGATCACGGCACCGAGAGCGATCCACGTACCCAGAGAGCGCGGCAGGATGGCCCCGGCCAGTGCCGTCGCCGTGGCGAGCCACCCGAGCACCGGTCCTCCCGGCATCCACCACACCGCGGCGCACAGCACACCGAGGACAAGACCACGAAGCACCACGACCGGCACCACGAGTCCGACTCGCAGCCGATGCAGACGCGGTCTCATGTCATCGACCGATCTCGTCGTGCCGCCGCGAGGTCCGTCGCGAAGTCGTCATCCGACCACGCCAGCACGGTGATCCCGGCCCGGGCGAACTCGGCGAACGTGTTCCCACGTTCCAGGAACAGCGTCCGCGCCGCCAGCTGCTGTGCCGACGACAACCGGGACAGGTCCGGCTGCGGCAGAATGTCGACGGCGAAGACGCGGTGTCCGCCCGCTCGCCATTGAGCCGCGAGCATCGGAGCCGATCCGTCGAAGAACGTGGACAGCACATAGACGGTCGCGCCCGGCGGCGTCAGGGGTGAACGTCGATACCGCTCCCCCGCGGGACGCTGGTGCGCCGCACTGATCGCCGCGAGAACGCGCGCTCGCTGACGCGCCCCGGAGCCCGTACGAACAAGTCGGCCCGCCGCCGCGAGCTCCTGATACTGCACCCGGTCGCCCCGATCCAGGGCTGACTCGGCGATGGCACGCGCGGCCTGGCGTCCGAGGTCCAGCGACGTCGGGCCGCTCTGTTCCTCATCGCCGCTTCCCCACGTGGCGACGACCTGACCGAGATCATCGGCGATGTCCAACACCACCAGGATCGTGGCTTCGCTCATGGCCTGCGTGCGCCGAACGTACAGGTCCCCGGGACGTCGCGCCAGGCGAGCCGTCGCACGCCAGTCGACACGGCGCAGCTCATCACCGGGCGCGAAGGGGTGGATGTCACGGAAATCGCCTCCCGTGCCGGGACGGCGACCCGGATGCGCGCCGTGGAGGCCACCGAGGCGGGAACCGAGGGCGAGTTCGCCGATCTGCCTCCGGCGAGGAGCAGCGTTCCAGTCCAGCGGACGTGTGTCGACGGTGTCGGATACCAGGCTGCCGTCAGCCCCGAGCGCCCGTGCCTGAACATCCAAGAGTCGCGCAGGCCCGGAGTGGACCAGCGTGCTCCGCGCCCGCAGCTCCTGGTCCGGCGTCAGGATCACCTCACGGACCGAGCGACGCCCTTGCAGCACCCAGGCATCCACCACCTCCGCGTCGGCGTGGACACGCACGCGCGAGTGCGGCTCTCCGTCACGGGTGGCGGCCTCATCCATCCGAAGCTCGATTCGCACGCCCGGTGATCGCCGGCGCTGACGCTGCGCCAACACCAGCCACAGCGCGAGGGGAAGTCCGAGGATCACGACATCGGGGCGAGCGAGCACGGCGCCCGCCGCAACGAGCAGCACGGTGCCCGCCGCCGCGATTCCCAGCGCCGCACTGGGGTGCCACATCGTGGCCCGCGGGCGATCACTCATCGCGGTGCGCCCACGGTCGGTGGCACCGGCACCTGCGCCGCCACCGATTGCACGATTCGCTCCGGCGACACGCCCTGCGCCCAGGCCTGCGGCGAGAGGGAAAGTCGATGGGCCAACACGGGAACGGCGATGCGCTTGACATCATCGGGGCGGACGTACTCTCGCCCGGAGAGCGCCGCCAGCGCACGCGCCAGCAACAGCAGGGCCTGCGAACCGCGCGGGGAGGCGCCCACCGCCACGTGCTGCGCCGATCGCGTCGCGCGCGTCAGATAGACGCAGTAGCGGGCGACGTCCTCGTCGATGTGGATGGCCTCGACCACTCGCTGGAGCGAACGCAGCTGCTCGGCGGTCGTCACGGGCTCGACGCTGGTGGCTTCCTGCCCACGGCGCACACGACGAAGCAGGATCTCGGTCTCTCCCTCCGGACTGGGGTAGCCGGCTCCCAGGCGGACCATGAAGCGATCGAGCTGCGCTTCGGGAAGCGCGTACGTGCCCTCGAACTCGATCGGGTTGGAGGTCGCGAACACGTGGAAGGGCTCCGCCAGCGGGTAGCGCGTGCCTTCCACCGTGACCTGTCGCTCGGCCATCGCCTCCAGCATCGCCGACTGGGTCTTCGGCGTGGTGCGGTTGATCTCGTCCGCCAACAGCAGTCCGGCGAAGATCGGACCCGGCCGGAACCGGAACTCGCCGGTGTCGGGGGCGTAGACGAAGGATCCGGTGACGTCACCGGGAAGCAAGTCGGGGGTGCACTGCAGGCGGCGGAAGTCGAGACCGAGCGCTGCGGCCAGCGATCGCGCTGCGACGGTCTTGCCGAGACCGGGCACATCCTCGAACAGCACGTGGCCGCCGGCAAGCACCGCACCGAGTGCGATCTCGAGGCTGTCCTCCATCCCCACCACGACCCGATGTACCTGGTCGAGAATCCGGGCACCGGCATCGGCGACATCGGCCACTCGCAGCGGTGTCGACTCATCCGTCATGTGTTCTCCTGTGTATCGGGTGAAAGTCGTTCGGCCGCCGCGACAGCGGCCTCCAGCGCACTCACGGTCGGGCGCGGTGCCAGCAGTCCCGCTCGCACATCGGGGCCCAGAAGGCGGTCGATCGCGGCCGCATCATCCGGGTCATCGAGCTCCAGACCGCGCGCCCGCAGGCGGCGACGCAGCACATCCGTGACGCGCAGCACCGCGCTACGTCCCGGATGTCCGGACGTCGGGCTGATGACCCACGCCAATCGCGCGACGTCGGAGACGCCGATCCGATCGTCGGCGGGAACCTGTGGCGGCCACACCGGCAGTTCGTCTGTCTGCACCACGCGGGCGGCAGCGATCACGATGCTCACAGCGAGACCCCACGCCAGCGCGAACGGCGTCTCGACGCCGAAGAACGCGCATGCCACAAAGACGGCAGCGCCACCGAGCAGGGCGACGGCGATCGATCCGAAGGTGGGGCGTCTCACGACCACACCGCCTCAATGCGCTGCAGAGCCGCGCGCGCGAGTCGTAGTTCAGCATCGTCGATGCTCCGTTCGCCGAAGCGCACGTCTTCGTACAGCCGCAGCAGGGCCACGACATCGGCGGTGGCGGTGGCGTCCCGGGCGATGATACGCACGACGAACTCTCCTGCCGTCTCGGTCGGCTCACGGCGCAGCCCGGCGTCGGCTGCCGACTCCTCCAGGCCGACCCACGCCGCGACGACGGCGTCAGAGGGCTCACGTTCGGCGTCCATCTCCGCGAGGGCGGCGGCGATGCCTCGACGGATCACCTGGGCGTCGGGTTGGGCCTCGGCAACACCGCCGATGCTCTCGCTCACGCTCACACCGGCGCGCGCGTGGACGCGCCGTTCGCGCATCCATTGGAGCAGTCGACGCACCAGCCAGATGCCCAGCGCCAGGGCGACGGCCGCGAGCAGCACCGCCAGCACGATCTGGATCGTCGCGGACACTCCCGCATCAACGGGTGACGGCGTCGGCACCTCTCCGGGAGCCGTGGACGGGGCCGGCAGTGCGGTGATCGGCGGCGGCGAGGCAGCGGCGAAGTCTGGTGGATCCACGCGCGGAACGCCCTGGACCGAGCTGGCCAGGGCGACAAAGGCGATGATCGACGTGACCACAGCAATTCCCGGTACGCCCACTAACCGGGATCGCGCAGGATCCTGGGACTCCCGGGGACTGCGCATGCGCCCACCCTATGTCAGCGACTCACCCTGTGCGCGCCGACACGGAAGAAGGCATCAGGCGACGCGGTCGTGCCCGCCCGCAAAGGGGCGAAGCGCTTCCCGGAGCTCCCTGACCTGGTCCACATCCATGTGCACGGCCTTCATCACAGCGGGTGGGACGTCGAGTGCGCGCTCTCGAAGCGCCTGCCCCTCCGGCGTGACCGCAATCTCGAGGCGTCGCTCATCCTCGGCGCTTCGCTGCCGCAGCACCAGGCCCTGGGCCTCGAGACGCTTCACCAGCGGCGAAACCGTTGCCGATTCCAGCGCGAGAGAGTCGGCGAGCTCCCCCAGAGTCTGAGGCGACTGCTCCCACAGGGAAAGCATGACCAGGTACTGCGGATGGGTGAGGCCGAGCGGTTCCAGAATCGGGCGATAGATCGCCACCACGTTGCGTGCCGCCGTGACCAGCGCGAAGCAGAGCTGCGCATCGAGCTTCAGATACTCATCCTTTTCCGCCATGATCCGATCATACGTGGACAAATACTTAGTACACTAATGATATGAGCGACAAACAGCGTCTGCGTGACCGCATCCGCGAGGCCGGGGGTCTCTATGCCTGGTTCAACTCCTCGTTGATCCGGGTTGCCGGACCGGCAACAGTCGGTCCATACGAGACCGAGCCGCCGGCTCCGCGCCAGAGCGCGCCCTGCCCCCTGTGCGGCCACCCCATGTCGGAGCACACGTTCGATCGGACGGGCCCGAAGCCCCTGATGCACTGCCCGTGACCGCGGCCACGGGCAGTGCATCAGGTCACGGTGTGGCGAACTCCCCCAGCTTCGAGTCGGTTATCCACGACGTGTCGGCCGTCCGCTCTGCCTGGTCCACGAATCCCGAGTCCGGGATGAGCAGGTACCGGGATGGGTCGGAGCCGTCGTTCCAGGTGGGGTCGACGTTCAGCCACGTGCCGTCCGTTCGCACACGGTTCCACGCATGACCGACGAAGGCGCCGGTGGTGTGCCCGGTGACAACGACTGATTCGAGACCTGCGGCGGCGGCCAGCGCATTGAACGCCATCGCATAGCTCTGGCACACCCCGCGGCCATCGAGCAATATGCCATCGGCCCGCCAGGCGTAGGCGTACTCGGGCGAATGCCGTACGGCTGCGCCCCGCTCCAGTGCCGCATAGTCGTACTCGCCGTTCTCGACGAGCCACTGGTTGATCGCGGTGACCTTCGCGGTATCGCTCTCGTCGGAGAGCGTCTCGGCCACTTGCGTGGCGGCGTCCAACATCGCGCGCTGCGTCGCCTCGTACTCGTCCGCGGGCATCGTGTACCGCACCCGCAGCACTCGGTCGCTGCCGATCGACGTGTCGAGGTCGAGGATGTAGGGGTTCTGTACGAGCACCTCCTCCAGCACGTCGTAGACGTCGGGGGCTGCCGCCGAGTCGTCGAACATCGCGAGAGAGATCGCGGGCTTTCGGGCGATGAGGTTGCTCGCCAGGAAGGTGGCATAGTCGCTGCTGCCGAACACGGGATAGTCCACGTCAGCGGATGTCGACACGGGCTCCGCCGCCATGATCTCGGCCCATTCGGCCTGCTTGGCGACGGCGTCCGCCGGGACAGGCCGGACGACGACCGCGCCGCCCTTGGGCGCTGCGGCAACCGCCCGGGCGTTGAAGTCGGTGGCCCAGGCAACCGGGTCGACACCCGCGAGGGCCGGGAACCACAGCAGCTGGGTGAGCTTCGTTCCGAGCGCCCCAACTTCGAAGCTCCAGTTCGTGTCGCCCGCCCTCAGGGTGTCGAGGCGGATCTGCATGGGAGCGGTGACGGTCCTGCCGTCCACCGTCGTGTAAGGGTATGCCAGGGGCAGCGTGTCGGCGCTCACGGTGGCAAGCTGAACCTCCTCCCACGCGTTGTACGCGGTCGCATAAGGGAGCAGCCCGAACGTCTCGGCGAAGTTCCACTCGGTCTTCGGCGAGTAATTGTCGTCGGAGATGGCCATGATCGCGATGTGGTTTTCCTCGCGCAGAGGCTCATCGGGCCGGACGAAGGTATCCCCGCTGAGATCGTCGTCGCTGAAGGCGAACGCTCGGAGCGCATCGTTCTGCCTGATGGCCGAGTCCTCGGACAGGCTGATCGCGTCGGCACTGGACCAGCGTGTCTCGGTCGTCTGACCCAGCACCGTCTGGAGGCTGCGACCGGAGGCGTACGGCTCGCTGAGGACGATCACGTACTCCGTGGCACCGTCGACCGGATCCCAGCGAATCTCCACATCGCCGGTCTCTGACGCCGTCTGGTCAATGGTTGCTCGCACCGGATCCAGACGAGTCTCCTCCGTGCGGAACGGTTGCACGATCGGCTGGTCGAGGGGGCGGCCGTGATCGTCCACCGAGGTCAGGAGGTAGTACCGCGAGAAGTAGCCCCAGGTGCTGGAGTTGTACTCGAGACCGTCGTCGGTCGTGCGTTCGGTCCCCGGCTTCAGGATGACGTCCTCGCCCGTCCCGTCGCCTCGAGGGATCTGAGCCACGGATGATTCACCGGACGAGATCCGGATGGCGTTGTTATGTCCGCGTACGCTCCAGGCCGACCCGGGAGACGATACCTGAACGAAGCTCTCTGCGGGTCGGGTGAGCGCGGAATCCACGAAGACCTCGAACATCCCGTTGGCGACGTTGTCGAGCTTCGCTTCCTCGGGGACGAGTGAGGATGGATCGACCGAGGTATCGAAGTCGAGGGCGAACTCATGATCGGCCGCCACGGTGATCTCGGGAAGCCAGAGGCGCCCGTCGATCACGGTGGCACTGGCCTGGTTGGTCTGGCTGGCCTGGTTGGTCTGGTTGGCCTGGTTGGCCTGGTTGGCCTGGTTGGTCTGGTTGGCCTGTGTCAGGAAGATCGCACCGGCTGTCCCGCCACCGGCGACCACCAGCGCCACGACACTGAGTGCGGCAATAAGGCCCCGGCGGCGCTTCCGCTTCGGTGCCGCGGTGTCAGGCGCCGACACGGCCTGCTGCGGCGCGCTCGGGGCCGAGGCGACATACGGCGCTCCGCCCCCCGGAGCGAGAACGCCGTGGGAGCTGACGCCCGCAGGAACGGCACCATGAGGCGGAGAGCCGTGCGGTACGGAGCCCTGAGGCGCCGTGCTCCTTCCGCCCGCACCCGGCGTCACAACGCCCTGCCCGGCCGTGCCCGACGGCACCGCGCCTTGCGCGCCCGCGTCGGGCGACGCCGCGCTCTGCGGCGCTCGGTCCGGGCGCGAGCTGACGTGGTCAGTCCAGCGCGCCCCATCCCACCACCGCAGCTCGTGCTGACCGCTCGGATCCGGATACCAACCAGCATTCGTCATATTGTCCCCCTTGGACGATCGCTCGGCTCCCCCAGCCGCTCCGAGTGTACCTGACGTCACGGCCTGCCCGGAGGTCAGGCGTGACCGGCGCGCTCGATGGCGCGCAGCTCCTTCTTCAGCTCCTGCACTTCGTCGCGCAGGCGCGCGGCGAGCTCGAACTTCAGCTCGGACGCGGCGGTGAGCATCTGGTCACTGAGGTCGGCGATGGTCTGCTCCAGCCGCTCTGCACCCTCAGCGCCGATGCCCGCACGCTTGGACTTCGTACCGCTCTTGCCCTTCTTGGCGCGCTCCAGCAGATCCTTGGTGTCGGCGCCCTCACGAGCGAGGACTTCGGTGATGTCCGCGATCCGCTTACGGAGGGGCTGCGGGTCGATACCGTGCTCCAGGTTGTACGCACGCTGCTTCTCCCGGCGCCGCGTGGTCTCGTCGATGGCCGACTTCATGGAGTCGGTCATGACGTCCGCGTACATGTGGACCTCACCGGACACGTTTCGCGCAGCACGACCGATCGTCTGGATGAGAGACGTGCCGCTGCGGAGGAATCCCTCCTTGTCCGCATCCAGAATGGCCACCAACGAGACCTCCGGAAGGTCCAGACCCTCACGGAGGAGGTTGATGCCGACGAGCACGTCGTAGACGCCGGCTCGCAGCTCGGTCAGCAGCTCGACACGTCGCAACGTATCGACATCCGAGTGCAGGTACCGGACTTTCACGCCGTGCTCGCCGAGGAAGTCGGTGAGCTCCTCCGCCATCTTCTTGGTGAGCGTGGTGACCAGAACACGTTCGTCCCGCTCCACCCGCATCCGGATCTGCTCCAGGAGGTCGTCGATCTGGCCCTTCGAGGGCTTCACCACGATCTCCGGATCGATCAGACCCGTGGGTCGGATGATCTGCTCGACGACGCCATCGGCGATGCCCATCTCATAGCGGCCCGGCGTGGCCGACAAGTACACGGTCTGCCCGATGCGGTTCTTGAACTCGTCCCAGCGCAGGGGGCGGTTGTCCATCGCCGACGGGAGGCGGAATCCGTGCTCCACCAGCGTGCGCTTGCGAGAGGCATCGCCCTCGTACATCGCACCGATCTGCGGCACCGTTACGTGCGATTCGTCGATCACCAGCAGGAAGTCGTCGGGGAAGAAGTCCAGCAGCGTGTGCGGCGGCTCCCCCGCCTCACGGCCGTCCATGTGCCGAGAGTAGTTCTCGATGCCCGAGCAGAAGCCGAGCTGCTGCAGCATCTCCAGGTCGAAGGTGGTGCGCATGCGCAGGCGCTGGGCCTCCAGCAGCTTGCCCTGCCCCTCCAGCTCAGCCAGTCGCTCCGCGAGCTCCTCCTCGATGGAGCCGATCGCGCGCTGCACCACGTCCGTCGCCGCCACATAGTGAGAGGCCGGGAAGATCGGGACCGAATCGAGCTTGTCGATCACGTCGCCGGTGAGCGGGTGGAGACGGTAGAGCGCCTCGATCTCATCGCCGAACATCTCGATGCGAATCGCGAACTCCTCGTAGACCGGGATGATCTCGATCGTGTCGCCGCGCACCCGGAAGTTCCCCCGGGAGAAGTCGACGTCGTTGCGGTTGTACTGCATCGCGATGAACTGCCTGATGAGCGCGTCACGGTCGTAGCGCTCCCCCACCTGCAGGGCGACCATCGCGCGGAGGTATTCCTCCGGCGCACCGAGTCCGTAGATGCAGGACACGGTGGACACGACCACGACATCGCGTCGGCTCAGCAGCGAGTTGGTGGTGGAGTGGCGGAGCCGTTCCACCTCGGCGTTGACGGAGGAGTCCTTCTCGATGAAGGTGTCCGTCTGCGGTACATAGGCCTCGGGCTGGTAGTAGTCGTAGTACGAGACGAAGTACTCCACTGCGTTGTGCGGCATGAGGTCGCGGAACTCGTTGGCGAGCTGTGCGGCCAGTGTTTTGTTGTGGGCAAGCACCAGCGTGGGCCGCTGAACCTGTTCGATGAGCCACGCTGTGGTGGCGGACTTTCCGGTACCGGTGGCACCCAGAAGCACCACGTCGGTCTCACCCGCGTTGATACGCGCCGCCAGGTCGGCGATGGCCCCGGGCTGATCGCCCGACGGCATATATTCGCTGACGACCTCGAACGGACGAACGGCACGCGTTGGTTGCATGATTCCAGCCTAGAACGGGGCACCGACATTGAGCTCGTCGTCCGCTCTGGGCGCACGTTCGGCGTTCACACCGGCGCGAGGAAACCCATCGAGGTGGGCCGCCAGCCGTCGAACACGGCGGATGTCTGAGCGGAACTCAGCCCGACGGTGCCCTGCACGACTTCGCTGAGGAAGTCGCGGAAGTCGTTGGTTCCGGGTAGGTCTCCGGTCTCGAGCATCGTGCTGTCGAGCCCGCGCCAGTCGCCGTAGACGCCGCCGCGCACGCCGCCGCCGAGCGCGATGGCCAGGCCGCCGTGGCCGTGATCGACACCGCCGCTGGCGTTCTGGTTCACGCGGCGGCCGAACTCGCTCATCAGGATCACGGTGGTGGAGTCCGCCTTGTCGCCGAGGTCGGTGAAGAACGCGGCGAGCCCGTCGCCGAGCGCGGTCAACATGTCCTTCATGTCTCCGCTGCCCTCGTCACCGACGCCCGTGTGCATGTCCCAGCCTCCGAGGTCCACGGTGGCGACCCGCACACCCATGTCGTCGCGGATGAGTGTGGAGAGCATGCGCAGCTGCTGACCGAACTCGCCCTCGGGGTAGATGTCGGGACGTGAATCCTGAGATGCGGCGATGGTCGCCGCCTGCGCGTCGACGTCCAGTGCGATCCGCGCGTGCACGGCGATCGGATGGTCCAGCCCGGTGTAAAGCGTCGACAGGGCCTCGCGAGTGGCGCCACCCCACTCGCTGGGCGATCGGAACGTCAGGTCGGACGGCTGTTCAGCGACCAGGGAACGGCTCACACCGGCCAGAGAACGGGTGAGATTGGACGTCATCGACATCGACCGAAAGGTCGTGCCCTCCCCACTCGCCTCCAGGACGCGATCCAGCCAGCCACGAGACGACGCCCCGCCGGACCCGCCGCGTTCGAGGCAATCTTGCGCTTGGAAGTGACTGCGCGTGAGCTGCGGCGTCGCGATGTCGGGAACGGCCGCCACGCGACCGCGGTCGATCATCGGCTTGAGAGCCCCCAGAGCCGGGTGCAGACCGAACCGCTCGTCCATCCGCATGAGGTTGCCGGGGCGGACCGCGATGTCAGGCCGCCAGGCGATCAGCTGCGGGTCGTCCGCAGGCACCAGGACGGAGAGCCCGTCCAGCCCGCCACGCAGGAACACCACGACCAGTGTGCGTCGGTTTCCGTTCGGCTCGGTGTCGTCCGCAGCCTGCGCATAGGACACGCGCGTGGTCACGAGCTGAGCGCCGAGTGCGGCGACACCCAGGCCGAGCCCGCCCGCGAGCACCTGGCGACGCGTGAAGCCACGCCGCCACTGTTCGGGACGCTCGTCGGCGTCAGCCCGGACGGCATCTCCCATCAGGCGGATCATCGCCTCGTCGTGATTGGGTCCGAGGTCGCGCCAATCCGGGCAGTCCGGGTGCGGCATGAAGTCGTTGTTCATCGGGGTCCTATCGCAGGAGGTAACGGGGCGAATCGAAGAAGAGCGCCGCAATGCTCGCCCTCTGATTGACGTGGCGAGGATCGAGCGTGGTCTCTGCAGAGACGCCGAGGAACGCGAGGACGCCGGCGCGGTCGCGGTCATCAGCCGGAGCGCCGAGCACAACCTGGCTCACCTGATCCGCCCAGCCCGCGGCTGTCTGGCCAGAGGGCGGCGTGACGCTCTTCAGGAACTCCTCGGACGGTGAGAAGGTCAGACGGTCACCGTTGACGAGTTCCCGGTGGTGATCCCAGCGCCCGGCAACCTGCCCGGCGCCGAGCCAGGCTTCCGCCACATCCGGATAGCCGTTGGGCGGCCCCCAGCGCAGCGGCGCGTCGCCGAGGTTGTCGGTCGTCCAGAACATGCGGCGAACCTCGTCGATGTTCGTTCGATCGATCGTCATGCCGATGCAGCGGATCACTCCGCTGAGATCGTCCGTCGGCCGGCGTAGCTTCGTGGATTGCGAGCTCCAGAAGTCCTCACTGCAGATGAGCGCCACCATCACCGCTCGGATGTCCGTGTCGGTCGAGAGATAGACGTCGGCGAGTCTCGCCACGAGGTCGGCAGACGGGCGATCGGACACGAACCGAACCGCGAGTTTGCGTGCAATCGTCTCGGCCGTGCGCGGATGACGTGCCAGGTGGGCGATGTACCGATCGCCGAGTTCCAGTCCCGCCGCGGCATCCGTGTTGGGGTCGGTGAAGCCCAGAACGCTCACCGGGCCGAGGGCATGGTGCTCGGGCTCCCAGCTGAAGGCCTGATCCGCGATACGACGGCCGGACATGATGATCGACGAGCTGCGCACCTCCGCCTCGGTGTACGCGCCGTACCCGACGGTGTGTAGCTCCAGGAGCTCGCGACCGTAGTTCTCGTTGACGTCCGCCGCCGTGGAGCGCCGATTGTCGAGCACGACCATCATCGCCGGGTGCCGGGCGGCCGTGTGCAGCATGTCCGCGTACCTGCCCAGCGCATGAGCGCGGATGACGCTGCGGTGATAGTCCGCCACACTCCAGGTCATGCTGTCGCCGTACATCGGCGGCACGTTGAGCGTGTTCGCGAAGACGTCGACGATCTGTTCGAAGATCTGACGCGATCCGAACAGGCGCCGCGCCAACGTGGACTGCTCGGTCTCGCTCGCCGCCCGGGGATCGACGTCGTCTGCGAGAGCGGCGCGTGCTTCGTCGATCGAGAAGTAGGACGCGGGATACCAGGAGCGCAGCACCGGCTCGATGGCGTCCTCGACCTCCGGGTCGAGCTGCTGGGCAACCCATGCACGCAGCCCCACAGTCTCGATCTCCCGCAGCGCGGCCTCGCCCACCGCGAGTCCGGCACGACGCAGGAGATGACGACGGGCGTCGGGGGTATCGGCAACGGGAATCGGCAGGGAGTCGATCGGATGCTGCGGTGGCGCAGGCAGCGCGGGTTCGGAGGGCACGGAAGGTTCGGAAGGCAGCGCCGGCTCGACAGGATCCGGCGTCTCCGGAGCATCAGGGTCCGTGGGTTCCGCGGGCTGAACGGGGTCAGGCTCGCGCGGCAGCGGTGGGTCCACGGGCCGCGGGGTGGGTGGTTGCGGCTCCGCCTGCGTGAGGGAATCATCGCGGTCTTTCGGGGCGTCGGGGCCGACCCCCTGATCCTGGTCGGCGCTCTCATCGGGGCTGATGGTCGACTGCGTTGAGACCGAGGAGTCTGCCGTTTGAGATGGCTGCGGCACCGGTACGGGCGTGGACGTGGGCACAGCACCGGGTCCGCTGCCGCGTATCAGCGAGGCGCTCGGCGATGGCGCGCTCACGGGTGCAGAGCCCCCGCGCGGGGCGATCACGGCAGCAACAGCCGCCAGGGCGGCCGTGCCAGCGGCAGCGACGCCGAGTCGCATGACTGTGCGGCGTCGAGGGGTGGGCTCGTCGTCCTGGCGCGATTCCGGTTGCGCGGAGCTCTCCTTCGTCCGGCGAGAGGCGCGACGGGTGGCGGGGAGGATGTCGTCGGGAACATCCGCTTCGGGGTGCATTGTGGCGTACCTCTGCAAGCTGAATGGAATTCAACGCGGGGACGCAGGGAGGTGATTCGAGGCTAACGAAGCGCGATGAGGCACCACGGTCAGCGGGATGAGGGTTCTCTCACGCTCATGAGAGCGCCTTCACGCTGGGTAGGCTGTCCGAGTGATCGAGACACTCGTGGGCTCCTCGCTCGCCGCCGCAGCCGGTTTGAACGCCTGGATTCCGCTGCTCGTGCTGGGCCTGCTGTCGCGCTTCACCGATCTTGTGCCGCTGCCGCAAACCTGGCAGTGGCTGTCGTCCGATGTCGCGCTGTGGATCATCGGCGTGCTGCTCGTCGTCGAGGTGATCGCCGACAAGATCCCCGCTTTGGACACCGTGAACGACATCATCCACACTGCCATCCGCCCCGCCGCGGGCGGGATCGTCTTCGGCGCCGGCGCCAGTGCCGAAGCCGTGACTCTCGAGGATGCCTCGTCGTGGAGTGCGATCGACTGGGGTCCCATCATCACGGGTGTCGTGATCGCGCTGGTCGTGCACGGGATCAAGGCCACCGCACGCCCGGTGGCCAACCTCGCCACCGCGGGGGTGGCTGCGCCCGTCCTCAGCACGATCGAGGATGGCGTGTCCGTCCTCGTTTCGGTGCTCGCGATCCTGCTCCCGATCCTCGCGATCGTGCTCGTTGTCGCTCTCGTGATCGGTGGCGTGATGCTGATCCGACGCGGCCGACGGCGACGCCGCGAACAGCGGGCGGCTCAGGCCGGCTGAGTCAGACGGGCCCAGAGCTCGTCGGTCTGCTCCCAGGTGTGCTCGAGCGTTCCGCCGGTGTCGATCACGACGTCCGCGAGGGCGCGACGCTCATCATCACTCGCCTGCGATCCGATGCGACGATCGGCGTCGTCCGGCGACAGACCGCGAAGCGTGACCAGACGCTCTGCCCTGATGGCGGCAGGCGCGTCGGCGACGACCACCAAGTCCCACTCCCCCGTGCCTCGCGCCTCCGCCAACAGCGGAACGTCGTAGACGATGACTGCCGACGGGTCCGCCTCGCGAGCCTCCGCGAATCGCCGATGCGACTCACGCTTGACAGCCGGATGGACGATGGCGTTGAGCCGCGCAAGCCGCTCGGGCCGGCCGAACACCGCCTGCCCGAGTCGCGCCCGATCGAGCACACCGTCCACGACCATGTCGGCTCCGAACTCTGCCGCAATCTCATCGAGGAGCGGTTGATGCGGAGCCTGCAGCTCACGCACGATGGCATCGGCGTCGACAATGATGGCCCCGTGGGAGGCGAGACGGGCCGCGACAGTGGACTTCCCGGACGCGATTCCGCCGGTGAGTGCGATCAGGGGCATGCCTTCATCCTGCCACCGGTCCTGTCTGAAAACGGCAACGGGGCCGGGACCCGAAGGTCCCGACCCCGTTGCATGAAGGGCTGGATCAGGCGTTGCCCGAGAGCTTCTCGCGCAGAGCCGCGAGAGCCTCGTCGTCGGCCAGCGTGCCGGACGAGCTGGAGTCGCTCGTGAAGGACGAGGACGCGTCGAACGAGTCGTTCTGCGCCTCGGCCTCGGCGGCCTTGATGACCTGAGCCTTGTGCTGCTCCCAGCGAGCCTGGGCAGCGGCGTACTCCTGCTCCCACTTCTCGCGCTGGGCGTCGAAGCCTTCCTTCCAGGCACCGGTCTCGGCGTCGAAGCCCTCCGGGTACTGGTACTCGCCGTTCTCGTCGTACTCCGCGACCATGCCGTAGAGGGCCGGGTCGAACTCGGTGCCGTACGGGTCGACGGACTCGTTGGCCTGCTTCAGCGACAGCGAGATGCGGCGACGGTCCAGGTCGATGTCGATGACCTTGACGAAGACCTCTTCGCCCACCGAAACGACCTGCTCCGCGAGCTCGACGTGCTTGCCGGAGAGCTCGGAGATGTGCACGAGGCCCTCGATGCCGTCTGCGACACGAACGAACGCACCGAACGGAACGAGCTTGGTGACCTTACCCGGGGTGACCTGGCCGATGGCGTGGGTCCGGGCGAAGACCTGCCACGGGTCCTCCTGCGTCGCCTTCAGCGACAGGGAGACGCGCTCGCGGTCAAGGTCGACCTCGAGGATCTCGACGGTGACCTCCTGGCCGACCTCGACGACCTCGGAAGCGTGCTCGATGTGCTTCCACGACAGCTCGGAGACGTGGACGAGGCCGTCAACGCCACCCAGGTCGACGAACGCACCGAAGTTGACGATCGAGGACACGACACCCTTGCGAACCTGACCCTTGTGCAGGTTGTTGAGGAAGTGCGTGCGGGTCTCGGACTGCGTCTGCTCCAGCAGAGCGCGGCGCGAGAGCACGACGTTGTTGCGGTTCTTGTCCAGCTCGAGGATCTTGGCCTCGATCTCCTGGCCCAGGTACGGGGTCAGGTCGCGGACGCGACGCAGCTCGATGAGCGACGCCGGGAGGAAGCCGCGCAGACCGATGTCGACGATGAGGCCGCCCTTGACGACCTCGATGACCGAACCGGTGACGACGCCGTCGTTCTCCTTGATCTTCTCCACGTCGCCCCACGCGCGCTCGTACTGCGCACGCTTCTTCGACAGGATGAGGCGGCCTTCCTTGTCCTCCTTCTGGAGAACGAGGGCTTCGACCTGGTCGCCGACGCTGACGACCTCGTTGGGGTCGACGTCGTGCTTGATGGAAAGCTCACGCGAGGGGATGACACCCTCGGTCTTGTAGCCGACGTCGAGCAGGACCTCGTCGCGGTCGATCTTGACGATCGTGCCCTCGATGATGTCGCCGTCGTTGAAGAACTTGAGCGTCTTCTCGACCGCGGCCAGGAAGTCCTCCGCAGATCCGATGTCGTTGATCGCGACCTGCTTGGTGGCCGGGGCGCTTGCGTTAGTCATGTAGTGGGTTGTCCTTGTGTGGATGTTTCTCGGGCCGCGCGACATCGACGACGTGCGAGCACGTCTCAGCCGCGAGGCGATTGGATGATTGTGTTGCTGATCACGGCGCGGCGAAACCGCCACAAAACCGTGACAGTCAACACTATCAGAACGACGTAGCCCGCGCGCGTCGGTGATCGCTCAACGCGAACCCGATTTTTCAGCGCACGGCACGCATCGCAGGGCGAAGGGCAGAACCTCGAGCCGTGCTGCAGGAATGACCTTGCCACAGTCCGCGCAGATGCCGTATCGGCCGTCTGCGATCCGCGTCTCAGCGGCGGCGATCTCGCGGAGCTCCTGCTCTGCCGCCGCGCGCTGGGCGTCGAGCCGCGACCACTCCTCGGAGAGCGGGACGCCCTCCGGGTCGTGCTCGTCATCCCCTCCCGCACTGTCGCGCATCGACCCGACGTGCGCCAGCAGATCGGCTGCTGTCTGGGCACGCGACTCTGCGGCCGTGCGACGTGCCGCAAGCACCGCACCCGGGTCACGATTCGCCATAGGACCAACGTACGCCGCTTCCCGAGGGTGTGTCCGTGCGCACGAGGTGGGGACAGGGCAAGATGGGCTCGTGACCCGCACGATGCTTCTCGACACCGCCTCGCTCTACTTCCGCGCGTTCTACGGTGTCCCCGACACCGTGCGCGCTCCCGACGGCTCCCCCGCCAACGCGGTGCGCGGACTGCTGGACATCATCACCAAGCTCGTCAGCACCTACGGACCCGATGAGATCGTGGCGTGCTGGGACGACGACTGGCGGCCGCAGTGGCGCGTGGACCTGATCCCGACGTATAAGGCACATCGCGTTGTCGTGGAGCGCGCCGGCGAACCCGACGTCGAGGAGACACCCGACGATCTCACCGCTCAGATTCCGGCTATCCGGGCCATGTTGGAGTCCCTCGGCATTCCGATCGTCGGGGCTCCCGGATATGAGGCGGACGACATCATCGGCACCCTGGCCACCCGCGCTGCGAACCCGGTGGACATCGTCACCGGTGACCGTGACTTGTTTCAGCTCGTCGACGACTCCCGCGGCGCGCGCGTTATCTATACGGCGCGCGGGATGAGCAACCTCGAGGTCGTGACCGACGAGACCATCATCACCAAGTACGGGATCCGTCCTGACCAGTACGCGGACTTCGCCACGATGCGCGGCGACGCATCCGACGGGCTTCCCGGTGTCGCCGGCGTCGGCGAGAAGACCGCGGCCACACTCCTTCAGCAGCACGAGACTCTTGCCGGCATTCTCACCGCGGCGGAGAACGGGACCGGCATGAGCGCCGGAGTGCAGAAGAAGATCCTGGCGGCAGCGGTGTATCTGGAGGTCGCTCCCACCGTCGTCGCCGTGGCTCGCGGCGTGGACGTCGACGTCACCCCCGGAACGATCGCGCCGATGAGCGAAGACCGAGCCGCCGCAGCACGAGTGCTGGCAGAGAAGTACGGCTACGCCTCCGCACTGGAGAGGTACCTCACGGTTGTGAACGTCTGATCAGCTGCGTCGGGCGGTGAGCCCCGCCCCGATGAGCATGAAAGCGTATGCCACGGTGACGCCGACGAGTGTCCACAGCGGCAGGGTCCACCCACCGGAGAGGTCGTGGAGCAGACCGGTCACCGGCGCTCCGAGGGAGCTGATCACATACCCCACGCCCTGCACCAGTGCGCTCATGCCGGCAGCCTCCGCGTCGGAGCGGGAGATCTGCACCATCATCGCGAAGATGGCGACGAAGCCGCCCGCCTGCGCCACTGCCCCCACGCACATCCAAAGCAGCATCAGCTCAGGGGCAACCGCGAGACCCAGGGTCGTGGTGACCCAGGTCGCGCCGACCACGACGACGGGAACGATCGGAGGGGTGTAACGGGCGAGCACGGGAACCAGGAACGCACCGAGCACCGCGACACCCTGAAACACCGAGGACATCGCTCCGGCCGCAGTGGGATCCAGCCCGAGCCGATCGGCACCGATCGTGGGAAGCCATGTGGTGAGCGCGTAGTACGCCGCCGACTGACAGCCGAAGGCCAACATGAGCAGCACCGTGATCGGTCGAATCCTCTTCTTCTGGGACCCCGCGCTGACCACCGGCGTCGGTCCGGTGATCGTTGCGACCGCGTCTCGCTCCGGAAGCGCATCGACGTAGACGGGGGCAGCCGCTCGATGGCGCGCCATGTGCGCGCTCCACAGCAGGATCCCGATCACCGTGAGACCGCTCCACGCCATCAGCGCCCACTGCCAGCCGATCGCTGCCGCCAGCGGAGCGGTCGCCAGCGATGTGATCAGCGATCCCACGTTGAGCATCGCCGTATACGCGGCCGTCATGGTCGCCACGCGCGCCGGTGGAGCCTCTCGGCGGATGATGACGGGTGCCACGACGTTGCCGATCGTGATCGAGCCGCCGATGATGATCATCCCGACGAGCATCCAGCCGAACCCCGGCAACCCGCGCACGAAGGTCCCGACGAGCACGCCCACGAGCGTGGTCATCAGGGCGAACTCGGCGCCCCGGCGACGGATCACCAGCGCGGCGACGGGCGTCATCAGCGCGAACATCAGAATCGGAGCCGTGGTGAGAAGTCCCGCGGTGCCGGTATCGATCCCGAGGTCGGCGGTGATGCGCGACATCACCGGCGTCGGAGCCACAATCGGCGACCGCATCGACAGCGCTGCGACCAGCACGCCCGCCAGCGCCAGCCAAGGGAGGGAACGGCGCACGGCTGAGGAGGACATCACTTCAGTCTAGGCGTGCACCGTTTCGGCTCACGCGCGCGCCAACCAGGCCTCCAGGCGCGCGAGCGGCCAGGTCGTGACGATGCGCTGCGCCGGCACACCGCACGCCTCCGCGCGCGCCGCGCCATGATCCAGGAGCGAGAGCTGGCCCGGCGCATGGGCGTCAGAGTCGATCGCGAACAGGCAGCCTTCCTCCATCGCGATACCGATGAGATCGTCGGGCGGATCGGCGCGCTCCGGGCGGGAGTTGATCTCCACCGCGACGCCGTGCTCCGCACACGCTGCGAACACGGCGCGAGCGTCCAGTTCGGAGGGTGGGCGCGTGCCCCGCTCCCCGGACACCAGCTGTCCCGTGACGTGGCCCAGCACGTGCATGTGACCGGCTGTGATGGCGCGGATCATGCGTCGCGTCATGTCCTCGCGCGAGCTGCGCAGCTTGGAGTGCACGGACCCCACGACGACGTCCAGGCGCGCGAGCATCTCGTCTGTCTGGTCGAGCGTGCCGTCCTCGAGGATGTCAACCTCGATGCCACGCAGAATCCGCAACGGCGCCTCGATCGTGTCGATCACATCGAGTTGGCTGGCCAGACGCTCGGCCGTCAGTCCGCGTGCCACGCGCAGGCGAGGCGAATGGTCGGTGATGGCCTGGTACTCGTGTCCCAGAGCCGCCGCCGCATCGATCATGGCCTCGATGCCGGCGGTGCCATCCGACCAGTCCGTATGTGCGTGCAGGTCGCCGCGCAGCCGGGGCCGAAGCGTGCTCTCCGTCACGGAGTATCGTGCACGCAACTCAGCCAGGTAGTCGGGCACCTGTCCGTCGAGCGCCTGGAGAATGACCGCCCGGCTCGTGTCACCCACACCCGCGATGTGTGCGGAGCGCAGCCGGTCGCCCAGCTCGTCGGCCGTGAGTCCGGCGATCGCCGCCGCTGCAGAGCGAAACGCCTTCGAACGATACTTCGATGCCCGCTCCCGTTCGAGCAGCGTGGCGATCTCAGTCAGAGCAGCGACGGGATCCATGTCCGCTCCCTGGCACCGCTCAGGCGGTGGCGAGTTCCCGCGTGACGTCGATCCAGGAGGCCAGCTGTGCCTCGGCCGCACCGCTGTCGATCGCCTCACGCGCGTTGGCCGCGGCTTCGGCGAGACGCTCGACCATCGGCCGCTGCACCTGCGTCGCATCCTGCGAGAGACGGTGAGCGACCATACCCGCTGCGGCGTTCAGCACCACGATGTCGCGCACAGGACCGACATCGCCGGCCAACACGGAGCGAACGACTCCGGCGTTGTGCTGCGGGTCACCGCCACGGAGATCCTCCAGGCGTGCGAACGGAATGCCCAGATCGCGCGGGTCGATGTCGTGCTCATGGATGTCGCCGCGGGTCACCTCCCAGACACGACTGTGACCGGTCGTGGTCATCTCGTCCAGACCGTCATCCCCGCGGAAGACGAGGGCGGTGGCACCACGCGTGCGGAAAACGCCCGTGATCAGCGGAACGCGATCCAGCTGCGCGACGCCGACGGCGTTGGCCTCGGCACGCGCAGGGTTGCAGAGCGGGCCCAGGATGTTGAACACCGTCGGCACGCCGAGCTGACTGCGGGTCGCGCCGGCGTGGCGGAACCCGGGGTGGAAGGCTGCAGCCCACGCGAACGTGAGCCCGGTGCGGGCCAGCACCTCGGCGACGCCCTCCGGCGACAGCGACAGGTCGACGCCCAGGGCGGTAACCACGTCGGAGGCTCCGGACGACGAGCTGGCCGCCTTGTTCCCGTGCTTCACCACGGGGACCCCCGCCGCGGCGCACACGATCGAGGCCATCGTCGAGACGTTCACCGTGCTGTGACGATCCCCACCGGTACCCACAATGTCGAGCACATCGACCGGCACGGGCAGCGGAAGGGCCGCTTCCAGAATCGCGTCACGGAAGCCGACGATCTCGTCGACGGTCTCCCCCTTAGCACGCAGGGCGATCAGGAAGCCAGCCAGCTGAGCGTCGCTGACCTCGCCCGCCATGACCTGTCGCATCGCCCACGTGGACTCCCACACACTGAGGTCACGACGCTCCAAAAGGGCGGTCAGCAGGTCGGGCCAGGTGAGCGTTTCGGTCATGTGCCGATCTTATAAGCGAGCGACACGCCGACAGTGCGTCGGCATCTTTGCCGGGTTGCCCGCGGGCCTTCCGCTGCTTCGCCCCTGATGCTCTGCTGGTTCCCAGGGTGCGCGCACGCCCGCCTGAGTGTCGCCCCATCGTCTGAAAGGCGTCAACTGCGAAAACCCTGACAGAAAATCGGCAATAATGGGACTTGTGACGAGCACAGTGACGCATGCCCCCGTGGCGCGAACCATCAAGCGACCCGACCCCGTCTCCGTTGGCACCATCGTGTGGCTCGGTTCGGAGGTCATGTTCTTCGCAGGCCTTTTCGCGATCTACTTCACCCTGAGGAGCACCTCGGGCGATCTCTGGGGTAGCCGCACGGAGATGCTGAACGTGCCGTACGCGTTCGTGAACACCGCCATCCTGGTGCTCTCCTCGGTCACCTGCCAGATGGGCGTGTTCGCCGCAGAGCGCATGCAGCCCTACTCCACCAAGAAGCGCGGCCTCCTGGGCTGGGGCATGGTCGAGTGGTTCTGGCTCACCTTCGTTCTCGGCGCGATCTTCGTGACCGGCCAGGTGTGGGAGTACGCCACCCTCGTCGCCGAGGGTATGCCGATCCAGGCCGACTCCTACGCGTCCGCCTTCTACCTCACCACCGGCTTCCACGCCCTCCACGTCACGGGTGGCCTGATCGCGTTCCTCCTCGTCATCGGACGCGCGTACGCCGTGAAGAACTTCCGTCACAAGGAGGCGACCACCGCGATCGTCGTCTCCTACTACTGGCACTTCGTCGATGTCGTGTGGATCGCACTCTTCATCGTCATCTACTTCCTCAAGTAAGAACCGGAGCTGATACCGACATGGCACGAGAGAAGAAGACTCGCGCGAAGGGTCGTCGTTCCCGCCTCGCCGCGGTGGCGATGATCGGCCTGGGCCTCATCGTCACGGGCGGCGTCTACGCCGGAGCATCCGCGGCGGTCGCCGCGACGACCGACACCAGTGCAGCGAGCACGTTGACCATCGAGGACGGCCAGAAGCTGTTCCAGGCCAACTGCGCCACCTGCCACGGCATGAACCTCGAGGGCAGCGAAAGCGGTCCCTCGCTGGTCGGCGTCGGCGAGCTGTCGGTCGAGTTCCAGGTCTCCACGGGCCGCATGCCCCTGCAGTTCCAGGGACCGCAGGCACCGCAGAAGCCGGTCCAGTTCACCGAGGACCAGATCAAGGCGATGGCGGCCTGGGTGCAGTCCGTCGCTCCGGGTGCCACCTACCCGGCCGATCACGTCCTGGACGGCGAAGGCGACGTTGCGCGCGGTGCGGAGCTCTTCCGTATCAACTGCGCCATGTGCCACAACGTCGCCGCCGCAGGTGGTGCGCTCACCGAGGGCAAGTTCGCCCCGCCGCTGACGTCCACCAGCGCCCTCCACATCTACGCAGCCATGGTCACCGGTCCGCAGAACATGCCGGTGTTCAACAACATGACGCTGACGGATGAGGACAAGCGCGACATCATCTCCTCGCTGCTCTACACGCAGCAGGAGGTCTCCCCGGGAGGCGCGACGCTCGGTTCGCTCGGCCCCGTCTCCGAGGGTCTGTTCATCTGGATCTTCGGTATCGGCGCGCTCGTCGCCATCACCGTGTGGATCACGGCGAAGTCCAACTGACCCGGTCCGCAGAAGAAGTCACGTACGAGGAGCACAATGGCACACGAGGACGACTCGAAGGCGCTGGAATTCCAGCCCTCAGCGGGTCTCGCCGTCGAGGTCTCTGACCCTGCCCGTAACCCCGGGCTCCCCCCGCACCGGGCGCGGATGACGGACAAGGACCCCAAGGCCGAGAAGGCTGCGGAGCGCACGGTCTACACCCTGTTCTACCTTTCTCTCGCCGGCAGCATCTGGGCGGTCGCCGCCTACATGCTGTTCCCGATCGAGAGCGGGCGCCTCATCGATGTGCGCCACAACAACCTCTATATCGGTCTCGGCATCGCCCTCGCGCTGCTCGCGATCGGCATCGGCGCCATCCACTGGTCGAAGGCGCTCATGTCCGACCGGGAGTTCGTCGAGGACCGGCACACCACACGTGGCACGGAGAGCACCCGCGAGGCCGCTGTCCAGGCTTTCGCGGACGCCAACGAGGAGAGCGGCTTCGGTCGCCGCACGATGATCCGCAACTCGCTCATCGCGGCGGTCGCGGCCTCGATCATCCCGGGAATCACGCTCTTCCGCGGGCTCGCACCGCACTCCACCGAGGACGACCCCATCAAGGGCGACCCGGTGAAGCTGCTCGAGCACACCATGTGGAAGGAAGGCGAGTACCTCGCCAGCGACCCCGAAGGCATCCGCATCCGTGCGGCTGACCTCACGCTCGGCTCCGCTGTTCACGTGATCCCGGAGTCGCTCGCCAGCGTCTCGCACCACGACGGCTACCTCGAGGAGAAGGCCAAGGCCATCGTGCTCCTGGTGCGTCTGCACCCCGAGCAGCTCATCGAGGCCGAGGACCGCAAGAACTGGTCGTACAAGGGCATCGTGGCCTACTCCAAGGTCTGCACCCACGTCGGCTGCCCCGTCGCCCTGTACGAGCAGCAGACCCATCACCTGCTGTGCCCGTGCCACCAGTCGCAGTTCGACATCACCGAGCACGCCAAGGTCATCTTCGGCCCGGCGGCTCGTCCGCTGCCGCAGCTGCCCATCACCGTTGACGACGAGGGATACCTGATCGCGCGTAGCGACTTCCAGGAGCCCGTCGGCCCGAGCTTCTGGGAGCGTCATTGAGCACCGCAAGCGAGCCTTTCGAGCAGAAGGCCAACGCCAACAAGCCTCTCGGCGGCAAGTTCGTCGGCGGCGTCGCGAACTACCTCGACGAACGTACGAGCCTCTCGGGCTTCGTCAAGGAGCTCGGTCGCAAGATCTTCCCCGACCACTGGTCGTTCATGCTGGGTGAGATCGCGCTGTGGAGCTTCGTGGTCGTGTTCCTGTCCGGAACCTTCCTCACGTTCTTCTTCCAGGCCTCGATGGTCGAGACGCACTACTCGGGTGCCTATCTCCCGATGAACGGCGTCGAGATGTCCGCGGCGATGGACTCCACGCTGCGTCTGTCGTTCGACATCCGCGGTGGTCTCCTGGTCCGCCAGATCCACCACTGGGCCGCCCTCGTCTTCGTGGCCGGTATCGGTGTGCACATGCTGCGCGTGTTCTTCACCGGCGCCTTCCGCAAGCCGCGCGAGCTCAACTGGGTGATCGGCTTCGTGCTGTTCATCCTGGCCATGGCCGAGGGCTTCACCGGCTACTCGCTGCCGGATGACCTGCTCTCGGGTAACGGTCTCCGCATCATCGACGGCATGGTCAAGGGCATCCCGCTGATCGGTACCTGGACCTCGTTCCTCCTCTTCGGCGGCGAGTTCCCCGGCGACCAGATCGTCGGCCGCCTCTACACGCTGCACATCCTCCTGCTGCCGATGCTCGTCATCGCCATGGTGGGTCTGCACCTCGTGCTGATGATCATCAACAAGCACACACAGTTCGCCGGCCCCGGCCGCACGAACAACAACGTCGTGGGCTTCCCGATGATGCCGGTGTACATGTCGAAGATGGGTGGCTTCTTCTTCATCGTCTTCGGTGTGATCGTCCTGGTGGCCTCGCTCTTCCAGATCAACCCGATCTGGAACTACGGACCCTACGACCCGTCCCCCGTGTCGGCCGGTACCCAGCCCGACTGGTACATCGGCTTCGCCGACGGAATGCTGCGTCTCATCCCGCCGCACCTCGAGACGATCATCGGCAATTACTCGTTCACCTGGTACATCATCATCCCGCTCGTGGTCCTCGGTGGATTCATCGTGCTGGTCGCGCTGTACCCGTTCATCGAGGCCTGGATCACGGGCGACAAGCGCGAGCACCACATCGCCCAGCGTCCGCGCCACGCGCCCACGCGCACCGCGATCGGCGCCGCCGGTGTCACCTTCTACGCGGTCATGTGGGCGGCGGCATCGTCCGACCTCATCGCAACGCACTTCCACCTCACGATGGAGGGTGTGATCCACTTCCTGCAGGCCTCGCTCATTCTGGGTCCGATCGTGGCGTACTTCATCACGAAGCGCATCGCGATCGCACTGCAGAAGAAGGATCGCGAGATCGCCCTGCACGGCTACGAGTCGGGTCGCATCGTGCGACTTCCCGGTGGCGAGTTCATCGAGGTCCACAAGCCGGTCGACGCCTACGAGCGCGTCAAGCTGGTGGACTACGAGACCTACGCCCCCCTCGTGGTGCGTCCCAACGCTCAGGGTCGCATCCCGTGGACGCAGAACCTGCGGGCATCGCTCTCGCGCTGGTTCTTCGAGGACCGTCTCGCTCCTGTCACGCAGGCCGAGGTCGAGGCCGCGGAGGCTCATGCCGCACACGGCGTCGAAGGATCGCACGGCGACGAGCACGCCGCGATCGGCGCGAGCGACGAGCACAAGTAAGCACAGCGGTGAAGGGCCCCGACTTCGGTCGGGGCCCTTCACCGTTTCCGCACGTGGGCACTCGCTGCCCCACGTTGACCTCACTCAGAGACGGCCTTCGCGGCAGCGGTGAGACGAGCAGTGCACATCGCCCTCTCTCCCCTCGGGCGTGGCAGCTCGTCCGCGCCGACATGTCGGAGCCACCGCGGTGAGTCCCTGGGCGAGCTCGCAAAAGGGGCGACGGACCACGTCCGTCGCCCCTGATCGCGCAACATCAGTTGAGATCGAAAGACACCAGGCCGGGGTTGTGGGCGGTAGCTGCCTGAAGCGTGCGGACAAGATCAGGCCACTGCGGCATCGGCTGGGCGTCGGGCTTGCCCACCGCGGCCCCGTAGGAGAACTTCTTGCGGACACCGGTCGGCCCCACCAGCTGCAGGCGGCGCTGCTGATAGGTTTCTGGCGTAAGCCAGATACGGCTGATGCCCGAGTACGGGTAGACCGTGCCGTCGATGGTGATGCCGGCGCTGCCGATCTCCGTGACCTTCGGGTACTTGCGCGACTCGGTGACGGTACCAAGCCAGACCAGAACGCAGACGACAGCAACAAACCAGGCGACAAACGCGGCCATCAGCAGCGTGAACTCATCCGGCGACCGAATTCCCAGATAGGTCAGACCCGCCGCAATCACCGCGACAATCGCCGCGACGATGAGCGCGACCCGTCCCCGCTTGCGCATCGGTGCCAGGTTGACCGTGAACGTGCGCGGAAGCCCGATGGCCGCCGACGGAGTCGTCGCGAACTGCTGCGTCAGCGGCGCGCCCGAGGGGTCGACAGCGGGCTGACCCGCCAGAGCACGTGCCTCAGCCTCGGCCTGCGCCATCGCGGCCCGGCTCTCCGCGGTCAGGAGCGCATACATCTCGTTGAACGCGTTACGGCTCATCGCGCTGAAGGTGACTTTCGTCTCACCCCCGGGATAGTGCGCGATCAGCGTCCGCTCGGTGTTCGTCGGAATGCCGTTCGTGCTGTGCTTGACGACATGCGTCGAGAAACCTGTGACGGCGCGATCCCAGCTGTGCAGCACCTTGCCCGGCCGACGCACCTCGACCGTGGTCGGCGTGACGACGACACGCATGTTCGTCCACACGAGCGCGGAGCCCAACATCAGGACGGCCACCACGGCGACCACCGCGCCTGCCACCGTGAAGCGCAGCGCGTGGGTCATGGTGTTCGGGAGGAACTTCGGGATGAACAGGAACGCGAGCACCGCGATGATCGCGATCACGAAGATCGCGGAGATGATCTTTCGCGTCTGGGACTGACGGAACACGCGTTCCGTTGGAGCCCCACTGGTCGGGTATGAATGCATGAGTCGATGCTACTGACACGCGCGTACCGCCCCAGAAACTGCGCGAGAATTGACTCATGGTGTCGTCCTCTCAGGCTGCTGTGCTCCCCCGCGCACGCTGGCAGGACCTGCAGGAGCGGCACATCGCTCGAGCGGACGAGCTCACGGCGGCGCACCGCGAACGTATCGCACGACGCGAAACGCACCCGGTCTGGGACTTCCTCTTCACCTACTACTCGTACAAACCCGCCGTGCTTCGTCGTTGGCATCCCGGTGCCGGCATGGTGCTGGCGGACGCGGCCGACGCTCCCCAGGCGACCTGGCGCTGGTACCGACTGCTGCGCGAGACAGGTGAGGTCAGCGTGGACGTCGACGCGTTCTGGCGTGACCGTGGCGACGGCACCGAGCATGTGCGCGCTCTCCTGTCGGCGACCTCGACTCGTCCGGCCCGATTCGGGTGCTTCGGCATGCACGAGTGGGCGATGGTGTATCGCCAGACCGAGCACCGTCATCCCGTGCCGCTGCGCCTGGGTCAGGCGGGCACCGACGACGTGGTGGAGGCGCACGACCTTCGCTGCACGCATTTCGACGCGTTTCGCTTCTTCACGCCGGAAGCGGAGCCCCGCAACGAGAGACAGCTGACCCGCGATTCGCAACCCCGATCGGAGCAGCCCGGCTGCCTGCACGCCGGGATGGATCTCTATAAGTGGGCGCTGAAACTCGGACCTGTCGTTCCCGGATCGGTACTGCTGGACAGCTTCGAGCTCGCTCGTGACATCCGCGAGCTCGACATGCGCGCCTCTCCCTACGACCTGAGCGACTGGGGCTTCTCCCCCGTTCCGGTGGAGACGGCGGAGGGGAAGGCGGAGTACGTACGCCAGCAACGCGCGTTCGCCGACCGCGGGCAGCGGCTGCGCGATGATCTGATCGGTGCGGTTGAGCGCGCTCGCCCGGTGACGGAGGTCTTGGCCTAGCGGGACCGCCGAGGCGTCATCTTCTCGTCGTAGGACGTCAGAGCCTCCCACGCGCTCACGTTTCGGACGGGGCTGGTCGCGGTACGGTGCGCGGCGATGAACGTTCGGAGCGGGTCCGAATCACCGGATGCCGGATAGCCGGGGATGTCAATCGGAGCCATGGCCACACCACGGCGAACCACATATGCGTCATACACGGTAGTGGCGGCGAGCTCGGTGAGCCCCATCCCCGCGGCTGGTTCCGTCATCCCCGCGCAGAAGCCGGCCGGCCACCCGTACTTCGAGTGGTTCTGCGCGATCTGCACCGTATAGAGCACACCGGTGATGATCCGCTCCTGCTCCTCGCCGTACAGATTGGTGCCCTGACGAGACGCGGTCTCCGCGCCGTTGATGATCGCGGCGAGACCCATGGATGCGTGCCCGAAGTCCCGGCAGGACTCCTGGTTCTGCCCGTTCTGCACGGCCAACTGCGGATCTGTCTTCGGGCGCGTCTGGCACGCGGCAGGCTTGTCCGCGAGCCAGCGGCAACTGAGCATCGGCGCAGACTCGAACCGTCCATCCCCGCCTTCGGGAACGACGGGCATGGGACCATCGGAGGTGAGATGAATGTAGGCGCGAGTCGCCTCCCGCCACATGCTCACCGCTTGGTCGTACAGCGCGCGGTCGTCGAGAAACACGGCGGCGTTCATCAGTCCGTCTGCTGCGGAGAGCTTCCAGTTGCCGTTGTTTCGGCCGTAGTCGAACGTCGTCAGCGTCGGAATCACGCTGGTCCGAAGCATCGCTTCAAAGGCTTCGACGTCAAATGCCGGCTGTCCCTTCGCCGGGGTGTAGGTGTAGCGGATCAACTCGGCACCGCGAATCATCTGCTCCGCCATCCACGCGGTCACCAGGGGTCCGTTCGATCCCCCACTGCCGCGATAGTGCGCGCTGTACCCGTTCAGGATGGCAATCGCGCGCTGGGCGTGCGCGCTCTTGCCGGTGTAGGAGTACATCAGCGCCTGGCCGTACACCGCTCGCGCGTCGGCCTGCTGTTGTGAGCAGCCCACGTCGGGGTTGTTGAACGAGCCGCAGAAGGACACACACCCCGCGGAGCTCGACGTGTTGCACGACCCGCCGAGGGTCGCGGAGCCGGCAGGCGCGAACGATGTGAAGTCCGGTGCGCCGAGTCTGAGATACGGCGACGACTTCAGATCGTTGAACAGGGCGGTCCAGGGCGCATCCTTCGCGCGAAGGTGTGATCGGGTGGCGGCAAGGTCGGCGAGATCGACGAACACACCGGGATGGACGAACCCCGCGGCCGATGTGACCGGATGAAGACGGTCGAGCGCGGCCGTCGTGCTGGGCGGTGCTGCTGCGGACGGTGCCGGCGTGCTCGGCGACACCCGCGCGGTCGGAGC
The DNA here is from genome assembly GCF_050990725.1 of Microbacterium gorillae. GTDB lineage: Bacteria > Actinomycetota > Actinomycetes > Actinomycetales > Microbacteriaceae > Microbacterium > Microbacterium gorillae_A. Next base: position 2,082,967 of record NZ_CP158844.1, on the reverse strand, counting down.
CGCGCCGGTGCTCCGCGGACTCGGCGAGCTCGGTGCCGAGGCCTGGACGGACGGAGCGACCGCCGCGCCGGCCTCGCCGTTGCCGATCATGGTCGCACCGAGGATCACGAACACGAGAAGGACCGCGGTCGCGATTGCGAGGGGTGCCGCCGACGTCAGGGGGATCGATGTCGAGGACCGGTGTTTCATATGGCCTCCGAAGGGATCACGTCAGCCTAGACATGCCTCCCTGGAACGCGATGGGTGCCACCCCGCGGATTCCTGAGACGCGTGCCCCCCTCGTTCTTATGTCGGACACCCGCTGTTTGCTCGCGCCCACTACCGTCCGGGGACTGCAGCGCTCTCGCGCCTTCGACCGAGTGAGGAACAGATGTCATCCCAGGACAAGACCCGCCGCGCCGCCGCGGCAGCGGACTCCGCCGTGACCGCCGCGCGGAAGGCCGCGAAGTTCTCGAAGACGCTCCCCGACAAGCAGGCCGCCAAACTCGCACCGCTCATCACCGACGCGAAGAAGGCGGGCACCGTCACGAAGAAGCAGCTAGAGGACAAGCCACGCCGAATCGAGCGCGCGGCAACAGAAGCGATCCTGGCGCTCGCCGACGCGACCGCGAGGGCTGAGCAGCGCCTGGCGACGAAAGCGCACGTGAAGAAGTCTGGAGAGACGCAGGCGGGCGAGAGGAAGACCGGCACAAAGAAGACGGACGCGAAGAAATCCCACCTCACGAAGTCCGACGCCAAGCGATCCGATGCCGAGAAGTCCGACGCGAAGAAGTCCGACGCGAAGAAGTCCGACGCGAAGAAGTCCGACGCGAAGAAGTCCAGCGAGAAGAAGTCCGACGCGAAGAAGTCCGACGCGAAGAAGTCCAGCGAGAAGAAGTCCAGCACGAAGAAGCCGGACCCGAAGAAGTCGGACCGGAAGAAGTCCGGCAAGAAGCCAGAAACGAAAAAGACCGCACGCAAGAAGCGATCCGCCCCCGTACCTGCCGTGCTCGCATCCTCCCCCGCCGCCGATTCACCGCGTCCCGCTGGCGCACGTATCGCGACCCCTGCCGCCACGTCGAGCGTGCTCCAGAACCTCACGGTGGCGGCGCTGCGTGCCCGGGCGAAGGCCGAGGGCCGGGTGGGCTACAGCCGACTGTCCAAGGCCGAGCTGATCGCACTCTTCGCCTGACATGCAGGCATTTCTCGACCGCGAAGCGGAAGCAGCACCAGCGCGAACCCTGCTGGACATCCTCCAGGCCTCCGCCGCCGCCCACCCTGATGCGTCGGCCATCGACGACGGTGAGGTGTCGCTGAGCTACACCGAGCTGCTCGCCCACGTCTGGCGCACGGCCGAACGCCTGCGGGACGCCGGCGTCCGCCGCGGCGATCGCGTGGGGATCCGGCTGCCGTCGGGAGAGCGATGGCTGTACATCGCGATCCTCGGCACCTTGGCGGCCGGTGCCGCGTACGTTCCTGTCGACGTGGATGATCCGGACGAGCGTGCCGCGCTGGTGTTCGCCGAAGCCGGCGTCCGCGGGGTCGTGGTCGCCGGTGGCGTGTTCCAGAGCGCCGAGGGCGATCGTCTCGCGGCGGACTCCCTGTTCGCCGGCGACGGGACGCAGTCCGCAACGCGACCACTCGCGGTCCTCGACCCACCGGGCCTCGACGATGATGCGTGGGTGATCTTCACGTCGGGTTCCACCGGAGTGCCCAAGGGCGTCGCGGTGTCGCACCGGTCAGCGGCCGCCTTCGTCGATGCGGAACGCCGCCTCTTCCTGCAGTCTGCGCCGATCAGTGACGGCGACCGCGTGCTCGCCGGGCTGTCGGTCGCGTTCGACGCGTCCTGCGAGGAGATGTGGCTCGCGTGGGGTCACGGCGCGTGTCTCGTCCCGGCACCGCGTGCCCTGGTGCGCGCGGGCTCGGATCTGGGCCCCTGGCTGCTCGGGCACGGCATCACCGTCGTGTCGACGGTACCGACGCTCGCCGCCCTGTGGCCGCAGGACGCCATCGAGAACGTCCGTCTGCTGATCTTCGGTGGCGAGGCGTGTCCGCCCGAACTGGCCGCCCGTCTGGTGGCACCGGATCGTGAGGTGTGGAACACCTACGGACCGACTGAGGCGACCGTGGTGGCCTGTGCGGCGCTCATGGACGGGACGGTTCCGATCCGCATCGGTCTCCCCCTCGACGGCTGGGCCCTGGCCGTGGTCGATGGGGACGGACAGCGCGTGCCCGACGGCGAAGCGGGCGAGTTGATCATCGGGGGCGTCGGGCTCGCGCGCTATCTCGATCCGGCAAAGGACGCCGAGAAGTACGCCCCCATGCCGACACTCGGCTGGGACCGTGCCTACCGCTCCGGCGACCTCGCCCGCGCGGATCCGGAGGGACTCGTCTTCCTCGGGCGCGCTGACGATCAGGTCAAGGTGGGCGGGCGGCGGATCGAGCTCGGTGAGGTGGAGGCCGCGCTGCAGAATCTGCCCGATGTATCCGCCGCCGCTGTTGCCGTGCGTCACACCGATGCGGGGGTTCCGCTTCTCGTCGGCTACGTCGTTCCCGCCGAGGGATTCGACCGCCAGCAGGCACGCGCGCGCCTCGCCGATACGCTGCCCACTCCCCTGATCCCCCTCCTCGCGCTCATGACGGATCTTCCCGTACGAACGTCAGGCAAGGTCGACAAGGCGGCCCTCCCTTGGCCGCTCGACGACGGTGACGCGGCGGACTCGGGGCTCACGGGCACGGCCGCCTGGTTGGCCGAGCAGTGGTTCGGCGTGCTCGGCCAGCGTCCCACCGACGAGAATGCGGACTTCTTCGCGCTCGGTGGCGGGTCGCTCGCGGCCGCGCAGCTGGTGTCACGCATCCGTCAGCGCGCTCCCGAGTTCACCATGGCCGACGTATACGACCTCCCGCGGCTGGGCCGCATGGCGGACGCGATCGATGACGACGACGCGACATCGACAGCGGTCTCGTTCTCAGCCGCTGCACCCACTCCACTCACGATGCGAATCGTCCAGACTCTTGCCGGCGGTCCGCTCTTCGTCTTGAGCGGCATCAAATGGCTCCTGTGGCTGCTCACTGCGTCGTGGTTGCTCCGACTCGTTCCCGGCTTCGATTTCCTGCCGCATGTTCCCGTGTGGGCACTCATCCTCGGGCTGATCGTGTTCGCCACTCCCATGGGCCGAATGGCAATCGCCGCGGGCGCCGCACGGATCCTGCTCGCGGGCGTGCGCGGCGGCGACTATCCGCGCGGGGGAAGCGTGCACATCCGGCTGTGGTTGGCAGAGCAGATCTCGCAGCAGATCGACCCCGTCGGGTTTGCGGGTGCTCCGTGGGTGAGCTACTACGCTCGAGCGCTCGGGGCGAAGATCGGGCGAGACGTGGATCTGCACACGCTCCCGCCCGTCACGGGTCTCCTCCACGTGGGTTCAGGTGCAGCCATCGAGCCGGAGGTGGATCTCGCGGGCTACTGGATCGACGGCGACACCGTCCGCATCGGGGAGATCCGCATCGGTGCCGGCGCGACGATTGGGGCCCGCAGCACTCTGGCCCCGGGTACGCGCATCGGCCGCGGCGCGGAGGTGGCACCCGGGTCCGCCGTCTTCGGTCGCGTGCGCGCCGGACAACGCTGGGCCGGATCACCCGCCGTTCGCGTTGGTGGCAAGTCTCGGCCGCTCGCAGCCGATCGACCGCCCGTCCGACGTCGCTGGCTGTGGGCCTATGCGGCCTCGTCCGCCCTGCTGGGGTTGCTTCCGCTCGTCTCGTTCGGCGTCGGTGGCCTCGTGTTGGCAGCGGGAACACGCGGAGCGGATCGCATCGTCGATGCGATCCCGGGACTCGTCATCTGGGTGGTTCCCGCGGTGCTGAGCGTCGGGCTGACGATCGCCCTGCTGGTGCTCGGCGTGGTTCGCCTGCTCGCCATCGGACTGAAGCCCGGAGTGTATCCCGTGCGAAGCAGGGTCGCCTGGCAGGCCTGGACGACCGAGCGCCTGCTCGATGCGAGCCGCACGATCCTGTTCCCGCTGTACTCCAGCCTCGCCACTCCCGTCTGGCTCCGCGCGCTGGGTGCTCGGGTCGGTCGGGATGTCGAGGCGTCCACCGTGTTGCTGCTGCCGTCGCTCACGACGATCGATGACGGCGCCTTCCTGGCCGACGACACCATGGTCGCCACCTACGAGCTGCGCGGCGGATGGATGCGGCTGGCACCCGCGCGTATCGGCAAGCGGGCCTTCCTCGGAAACTCCGGCATGGCGGGAGCCGGCCACAAGGTCCCGAAGGACTCTCTGGTGGCGGTGCTGTCTGTGGCTCCCGACAAGGCGAAGGCCGGTTCGTCGTGGCTGGGATCCCCACCCGTACGATTGCGGCGTGTCGTCAACAGCGCGGATCTCGAACTCACCTACCGCCCGCGTCCCGCGTTGCGATACGCGCGAGCCGCTTGGGAGCTGTGCCGCATCCTGCCGGTGATCGTGTCGTGCGCGCTGGGGCTGGCTGTGCTGATCGCGCTCGCTTGGGTCATCGAGAGCAGCGCGCTCTGGGTGGCCGTCCTGGTGTCGGGTCCGGTTCTTCTCCTGGCTGGAGCGGTGGCGGCAGCCGTGACCACGGCGGCGAAGTGGATGATCGTCGGCCCGATTCGTCCCGGCGAGCATCCGCTGTGGTCCAGCTTCGTCTGGCGAACCGAGGTCTCCGACACGTTCACGGAGATGCTCGCGGCCCCGTGGTTCGCTAACGCTGCGGCCGGGACTCCCGCCCTCGCGATCTGGTTGCGCTCCCTTGGAGCGAAGATCGGTCGTGGCGTCTGGACCGACAGCTATTGGCTGCCCGAACCTGACCTCGTGCGGCTCGGGGACGGTGCCGTCGTGAATCGCGGATGTGTGGTTCAGACGCATCTGTTCCATGATCGAGTGATGAGCCTCGACACCGTGACCCTGGAGCAGGGCGCCACTCTCGGCCCGCACAGCGTGGTCCTGCCCGCCGCAACGCTGGGCAAGCACGCCACCGTGGGTCCCGCGTCGCTCGTGATGCGCGGAGAGACGGTCCCTGTCGGCAGCCGGTGGAGCGGCAACCCGATCGGTCCGTGGCGCGCTGTCCGTGTGCGGTCGTATCAGGACGCCGACGCGTGATCGCGGACGACTACACACCCCATTCCGGCGACTCCTCCCTGCGGGTGTCGACGTATCACCTCGAGCTGGACTACAAGGCGTCGACCAATCGGCTGAGCGGAACGGCTCTCATCCGCGGACGCTTCCGTCGACCGTCGCGTTCGATCAGTCTCGATCTGGTCGGTCTCGCGGTCACGAAGGTGAAGGTGGCCGGAGATTCACGAGCGACGTTCACCCAGTCGGATCGCAAGGTGAAGATCGCCCTGAGCGCGGAGCGGGAGCGGGGCGACGAGTTCGAGGTGAGCATCTCCTATGCGGGGTCGCCGCGTCCGCGTCGCACCCGCTGGGGCACCCTCGGCTGGGAGGAGCTGGAGGACGGCGTGCTGGTGGCCTCTCAGCCCATCGGCGCTGCCACCTGGTTTCCGTGCAACGACGTTCCTGCCGATAAGGCGCAGCACACGGTCGTGCTCACCACCGACCCGCTGTACACCGTGGCCACGGGCGCTCCCGCTACTCGTCGGCTGGTGAAGGGCCGATCCGAGTGGACCTTCACCCAGGCGGCGCCGATGGCCACGTACCTGTCCACCGTGCAGATCGGCCGCTATGCGCGTACGGACGTGCGGCTGGGCTCCACGGCCGGCATCATCCTGTACCCGCCGCTCTTGCAGGACCGGGTCGCCCGCGACTTCGCGGACCTCGATGCCATGATGCGCACGTACGAGACGCTCTTCGGCGCGTACCCGTTCGACCGGTACACCGTCGTTGTGACGCCCGACGAGCTGGAGATCCCGCTGGAAGCGCAGGCGATGGGGATCTTCGGCGCCAACCACATCGACGGCGAGGGCGGACTGGAACGCCTGATCGCGCACGAACTCGCCCACCAGTGGTTCGGAAACAGCGTGGGGCTCGCACGCTGGCGCGACATCTGGCTCAACGAGGGATTCGCCTGCTACGCCGAGTGGATCTGGTCCGAAGCCTCCGGTGGACCGACGGCTCACAGTAAGGCGCTCGCACATCACGGCCGCCTCGCGACAGAAGCGCAGGATCTGGTGATCTCCGATCCGGGTCCGGACGCCATGTTCGATGACCGCGTCTACAAGCGTGGCGCCCTCACCCTGCATGCGCTGCGGCAGACGGTGGGTGACGAGAGCTTCTTCGAGCTCCTCCGCGCCTGGACCCGTCGCTTTGCTCACGCGACGGCGAAGACCCAGGACTTCATCGCTCTCGCCGAGGACGTGTCCGGCGTTGCTCTCACGGGTCTCTTCCAGGCCTGGTTGGAGCAGAAGGCACTCCCCTCGCTACCGCCAGCTCCTGGTGCGCACGAGCCGGCGCCGCTCACCGAGGTGATCCTGCTCCCCCGCGGCGGGATCTCGGACGATCCTGAGGGGCGTCTCTAACTTCCTCGCGGATCACAGCGCGCGATGGGCCAGTGCCAGTTGGAACCCGGCCGGCGCGTCGAGCACGGTGCTGACCCAGGCACGGGCTCCGGGAAAGCGGACGCCGTCCGGATGGAGCAGCGCCGCACTCGGGTCCAGAAGTGCTGCCCGTCCATCCGCCTTCATGGCGGCCTCCACGCGAGCCCAGTCGCGCAGGGTGATTCCGGGGATCGCCTCGACATCTGCTGCTCCCTCCTCGATGTCGACTCCGAGCGCTGCGATCGCCGCACTCGGCGCAGCAGCGACAGCGACCGCTCCCGATCCGTACGAGACGGAGAGGGTAAGGACATTCCCCTGCACGGTCGGGCGGCCGTGATCTGCCGCCCCGCAGTTCGGGCAGCGACGCCCAACCGGAAGGTCCACGCCGACAAACTCACGAATGAGCTGGGCTAGCATCTCCTCACCCGTGCCACGAGCGGTCGGGCTCCGGCGACCGCTCCCGTGCTCTCGCATCGCCACGACGATCGGTCCCACGATCCAGCGATGCTCCACCGCTTCAGCCTAGAGGCGTGTCACCGCTCGGAGGCCCCGATGCCTGGCCCGTATGGTCGCGCATCGCTCATGAGCAGTACCGCGCCCAGAACTCGTCCCCGAGGTCGGACGCACCGAGCTGATCAGCGGCCCACGCGATATCGGTGAGCGTCCGACCAGCGGCGACAATGCAGGACAGCTCGTTCAGGATCACGAGGACCGTGTTCTCCGACGCCCAGATCTTGTTCGGATATCCGGTGGGGTTGAACAGTAGTTCCCAGTGCGCCTTGATCGGTTGGTAAATCCCGTATCCGTCGAACTGCGTCGCGAAGCGGAACGGGTGACGGGCCACCCGACGGAACGCATACTCGCTGGCGAGCACTGCGGCGGCGGTCCCGCCGAACTCCACGATGCTGCCCGCCTCATAGGTCAGCAGCTCCGGGTCCCCAGCTCGTGCCTGGCTGCCAGGAATCAACAGCGGCTCGTCGGTCAGCCCGGGCACGCGAAAGACACCCTGCGACTCATGCACCAGGAACGCCGACGGGTCAGACTCTGTGGCGATCAAGAACTCCTCATACGCCGCCAGGCAGGTACGACGGCGGGTCGTGAACGCCGGCGTGGTGCCCATGCGGCCCGCGACCTCGGCGAGCACTCCCACGAACTCAGCCACCTTCATCGCGCTCATCGTACCCAAGCTGGTCACTCAAGCCTGGCCTCGCGGCGCCAGCGATGCTCCGATGCTCCAGCCCCGGGGCATGTCGCGGCGCGGAGAAGCTCTGGCAGGATGGGGGCGATGAACATCCCCGATGAATCGGCGCGACTCGTGGCCTGGGGTGCCGAGCTGCGCGCTGTGCATGCGCGACTGCGCGCAGCCCTCGCAGTGGTCAGGGAGGCGGACGGGTCCGATGCTGTGGTGACCCGGGACCTCCTTCTGGTCTGTCACGGATTCTGCGTCGCCCTCACCCAGCACCACGAGGGCGAGGATCGGCAGCTGTTTCCCGCGATCGCCGCGGCCCATCCGGAACTCGGCGACACGCTCGCGCGACTCCAGCAGGATCACGCCATGATCGCAATGCTCATCAGTGGACTCGAGTCAGCTTCCGCACAGGACATCGGTGGCCACCTGGACGGCATCGCCGCGATCATGGAGTCCCATTTCCGCTACGAGGAGCGCGAACTGATCAGCGTCCTGGACGCGCTGGCGCTCGACGCCGAACCTCGCGACGTGCTGGGCTCCCTGTAGCCGGTGCCCGCTAGGATCGCCGCCATGGCTCCCGATGACCTCGCTGGATTCTCCAACCTCGCGGCGCGCGTAGGCATCGGCGTTCCCGATCTGCTTCGCGCCTGGATCGAAGCTGGAAGAACGAGCCTGCCACCGGCCCTGGAGACGACCTTCAGCGAGTTCCTCGCCGACCACCCGCTCGCGCTGGTGGGTCATCCCGATCTCGAATGGCTCTCGTTGGCCGAGGCAACCGAGACCGTTGATGAGTGGCTCTTCGCCGAGGCTCAGAACGGCGCCGCCTTTCTGCCCTTCGCGCGGTCCGGAGCCGGCGATATGTACACCCTCGTTCGCACGCCAGATGGCCGAACAGGCTGCGGCCTGGTGTGGCACGACGAGGAGACGAGCGAGTTCGCGTACCCCGATTTCGAGACCTGGGCGGCGATCGCCTTCGCCGAGGCTCTGACAGACCTCGGTGCCGTCATCGAGCGTGTCGCCGAGGGGCGTGCTCTCGAGGCAGTGCGAACGGATCTGCGACAGGCGGCTCCGTTCCTGCCTCGCGGCGTCGCGGCTACGCTGACCGATTGGGCAGCGCGCGACATCGCGACAAGGTCATTTCTGGCCGGGCTGCGAGCTCGTCCGTACGATGTCCAGTCCGTGATCTCGCAACAGGAGCTCGGGGAGTTCACCGCGGGGCTCGAACGCAGCGAACCCATCAAGCTGGCCGTCACGCCGCCCTGGGATCTGCCCTGACCACGGATAGCTGAAGGCCAGAAACCACAAACCGCCGACATCGTGATGCCGGCGGTTTTGTCGTGTTTGTGGACCTGAGGGGACTCGAAGCCCTGACCCCCTGCATACCATGCAGGTGCGCTAATGAACAGCGCAAGCTGATCAACGTCTTACGTCGGATCTATACGGAAGCTTCGTCTAGCACTGTGGCAATCGCTCGCAGGCGCTTCGCCGCGACGGCCAGCGACGAGGGCATCGTGTATCCGCCTCGTGGATCGCCATCGATTGCGGCAACCTGCGGAAGCGCGAGGAACTCGAGAACCGAGGACACATCAGCGTCTGTCGTGCTCTGGCCGTTGCGGCGGAGGAGGCGCGCAATATCGCGAGCAGACACCGGCTCGTCTTCCTCCTGCGTCAACTCATCGACAACGCTGGCGACCAGCCCGAGATGGTTGACGTTGGCTTGTTGACGCGAGAGCGCGGCGGCGTGGCCTTCCACAGTGAGCAGATCGCGAATGTCAGCTGCAGAGAACGGGGATACCTGATGGGACCGAACAAGCTCGCCAAGTTCGTCGGCGGTAAACAGTACAACGCCATTCGAAGTCGCCCACTCACGGATGCGTCCGGCACCCTCATAAGTCGGCGCAACTACCGCCATGAGCGTTGCGTGCGCCTTGCGTGCATGTTCCTTGAGCGCTTCGAAGTTCACCGACTTCTCGTTCAGTTGTCCCGACGCGGCCTTCGCATCAACAATTGCCGTCCCTATGACTCTCAAGTTCGAGTTGATCGTCACAAGAACGTCGGTGCGTCCCGGACCGCCAAGGTGCTTCGCGGACACATCAAGCGCTTCGAAAGCGGCAGCGCAGGCCGCCTCGAACCGTGCAGGGTTAGAGGCAAACCGCGAGGCGGTGATCAGCTCTTCCACGACCCCCTCGACCGTCTCAACTCGCGCTTCAGCCGCGGGCAATTCATAGTCGACAACAGCAGCCGTATCAATCTTTGCGAGCGGCAACTCAATCGCGAGATTCCTTCCAACCTCCGTAATCACGTAACGGATGGGTCCCACGTGTGCAACCGCCCCAGCGTCCGTGAGTAGCTTGAACATCGAGGCTGTGCGGCTCTGATTCGGTGGGCTCTCGATTCCTACGTAGAGAGCCCGATGCAGCTCACCCACTGTTCGCGGCTCGTCATCGGTGACAGTGAGTGCCTCACCAAGCCCCAGAAAACGACGGTGCAGGAGTCGGACGAGATTCAGCGAGGACGCGGAAGCTAGCCATTCCAAGCCGAGCGGAGTAGCGCGTATCTCCGACTTGCCAACGTACTCGAAAAGCTCAAGCCGACTTGTCCCATCGATGAATGACTTCGCAGAGCTGGCGGCGATTTCGAGTTCCTGACTGACAGACACGATGACGTCGCTCTTTCGCCGCGGCTCCTGAATTTGCCCAAGCAGGAATGACATTGCCTCGACCGGGCCCTTGGGCAGGTAATCCCAGGAGAGGACACGTGTTTCGTGGTCGAGGCTCGCGAGGCGATCCCCGAGAAGCGGTGGCGCCGGTACGAACACAGCTTTGTCCACCAAATCGGGCACAGCGCCGAGCACCTCGATGCCCGCGAGCCACGTCGCTCCGGCATCCGTAGTCCGATATCGACGGTGGGCGCCTTCCTCAACGAGGCCTAGCACGCGCAGCCACGCGAGACGACGCCGAACTTGATCGAGCGACCTCCAGCCAACCTTGAACACGTCAGATGCGTGCGCCCGGATGGCCTCAACGTCCGCGGGTTCGCGCTGAAGAAAGTCTACGATCTCGCCAAAAAAGGCGTAGCGGTCATGGAAGATCGCCGCGAGGCTTTCCGGCGATCCAACAGCGAGCCAGGCGCGTCCCTCGTCGGTGAGTGTGAGGGATTGGCCCTCACGCTTCGTGAACTTGAGCGTTCCGAGCTGCCTCTGAAGCTTGTCAGCTTCAGAGGCATTCGCCACCAGCTCGACGTCGACGCCGTCACGCAACTGCGTGAGCAATCCAACCAAAGCCGTGAACTGCGAATCTGCCCCGCCTGGGAGCGATGGGACCGTCGTCGCAAGGTCGTTCCATCTGCGGTCGCGTGTACTGAGGGCCATTCACTGATGCTACTGACTGGACCGCACGCAGACTGAAGCCCGCGCCCAGCCTCATCCACCAGCCCCGAGCACTCAGCCGATTGAGATGATCTTCGCAACCAACCCCAGACCACACACAAACAGAAAGCACCCACGATGAAATGAGGCACGGTTCAAACGTTCATCTTGTGGTGGACCTGAGGGGACTCGAACCCCTGACCCCCTGCATGCCATGCAGGTGCGCTACCAGCTGCGCCACAGGCCCATCTCGTCCGGCGAACCGAACAGGAATACTCTAAGCGAACTGGCCGGTCGGTACACAATCGACCCGCATCTCGCGCGCGTCGGCGGCGTGCCATCGGGGCTCCCGGCATACTGATCGCATGAGCAACACGCAGCTGCGCGACGCCAACGGGGAGACAGCACCGGAGCGCTTCCTCATCGCCCACGATGACTACCACGCGCGCCACGTCGGGCGAACGGCCGACGGACGGCAGTTCTTCGTGACCACGCCCTTCGTGTGGGCGAACTCATCGGCGGGCGGCGGTGAGTTCGCCGCACGCTATCTGTTCGACGACGATGGCGTGCTGCTCGATGCAACGATCATCCCGCTCGGACAGCGTCCGGGGGACGGCCGCATGCCGGGTAACGTCTCCGCGTTCGCCGGACAGCAGAGCGCGGTGGAAGCGCTGCTGGAGGAGATCGGTCCCGTCACGTTCGCTGACATCACGATCGCCCCCTTCCGCCTGACGTACGACGGTGTGGAATTCGGCATGATCCTTAACGGGCCCGATGAGGACGACGATGAAGACGATGAGTGGTACTGGAACGTCACCATCGAGCCCGGCGACTTCATGGCCTTCTACAGCCCATGGGATAGCGGCGAGTACGACACCTGATCCGACGATTTGACCCTGCCACTGTGTCAGGGTGGAGCGTGATTCCATCATGTACACCATCGGAGAGTTCGCCGCACTCGGGCACGTGAGTGTCCGCATGCTTCGCCACTACGACGCCATCGGCCTGCTGCGCCCCGCCGAGGTCGATCCCTTCAGCGGGTATCGACGCTACGAACCGGCACAGCTGGAAGACCTGCTGCGCGTGGTGGAGCTTCGCGACCTCGGCTGTTCGCTGGACGATGCCGCAGCGGTACTGGGCGCCGACGATGCGCGCGCGGCCTTGATCGCCGTGCTCGCGCGTCGGCGTTCCGAGCTACACACCGCGATCGACCAGGAGCGGGCCCGGCTCGCACGCGTGGAACAGCGACTCTCCGGCCTCGAAAGGAATCACCCCATGCCCGAAGTCGACACCCCCGCCATCGAGTACCGCCGGATCGAAGAGGTCACCGTCTACGCGGCGAGCGGCGTCGCTCCCGGCGGCGAGGATGTGAGCGCCCTCGTCGATCGCCTTCTCCCGCCGCTCCACGACGCGCTGCAGTCGTCGGGCGTGGAATATCACGAGCCGGGCGTGTTCTGGTACGAGAACGTGGCCGGCACCGACGATCTGCGCGTCTGGGTCTCGTGGATCGCCGGCCCGGTCCCCCAGACAGACCCCGCGTGGGAGGTCATCACGCTGCCCGCGATCGAGCGCGCCGCGGTGCTCCCCTATCGCGGCGACATGGCTGGCATCGGTCGCGCATGGAACGAGCTGACCAGCGCGATCCTCGCAGACGGCGAGGAGCCCGTGGGCGGCTGCCGCGAAGTGTATCTCGAGTCCGAGCCGCTCCCCCAGCCCGAGTGGCTCACGGAGCTCATCCAACAGGTCCGCTGAGCCGCCATACGAGCCGACGCACCCCGACGGGTCGGCGGTAGCATGTCGCCCATGCGCTCCCTCTGGCCGATGCCAGGCAACCCCTGGCCCCATGAGATGACCATCACCGTCGAAGACAATCCGGCTACTCTCCTGGAACTGCTCTGGGTTCGTGACGCGTGGGGCCTGAGGGTCACGGCTGACGCCCCAGGACCGCTCATCGATCCGCCGAAGGCGGAAGCCCCCGACGCCCGCGCCGCGCAGGATGTCACCGTGTGGGAACACGCCTGGCCACAGCTATGGAGCGGTGCGGTGGCACATGCCGCGGAGGAGCAGAGTCCCCTGTTGCTGGAGAGACTGATGCGATCGGATCTCGATCCCACCGAGCACGCAGAGCTGCTACAGCAGCTGACCGGACCGACGTGGGGCGACCGGTTCGACGACGCTGGCCTCGGTGACGCCTTCCAGGCGTGGCAGTCCCGTCACACCGGGCGACTCATCGACCGGATGCACGCACGGCACAAGGCGAACGAGAACCCCGAGCGCAGAAGCTTGGACGCGCTGATTCCTGCGTGGAAGCGAGGACTGACGCGGATCGTCGTTATCCCCTGCGAGGGCTCCTTCACGCGGACGATCGGCCCGCGGGCGCTTCTCGTCACCGCTCAAACCCGCGATGATCCGGAACGCTATCGCGAAGCTCTCGCCGAGTTCACCGCTTAAGCCTGCACCCGCGATACACGGGTACGCACCAACGAGAAGAGGCTCCCGCTGAGCGGGAGCCTCATTGAGTGGACCTGAGGGGACTCGAACCCCTGACCCCCTGCATGCCATGCAGGTGCGCTACCAGCTGCGCCACAGGCCCGGAATGGGCGTTGGTGAACCAACCCCCTTAGCCTACAACACCCGTGAGGGTGCTGCCGACCATCCTGCCGGATCGATCAGATCGACGCCGGCTGCGGAAGGGTGAAGTCGATGGTCGCGCCATCCTTCCAGAGGCGCTCCAGGTCGTAGTACACCCGCTCCTGCTCGTGGAAGACGTGCACCACGATGTCGCCGAAGTCGCTGAGCACCCAACGGGCATCCTGGCGGCCCTCGCGACGCAGGCGCTTGTGGCCCGCCTCGAGGAGCTTCTCTTCCACCTCGTCCGCGATCGCCGCGACGTTGCGCTCATTGCGCCCCGTCACGATCACGAAGGCGTCGACGAACGGAAGCGGCTCAGACACGTCCAGCGCGACGATGTCCTCGCCGCCCTTCGCGTCCGCGGCCACGGCCGCGATCTGCACCATCTTGCGAGCTTGTTCGCTTGCGGTCATTGCATCATTCCTGTCAGGGCTGCCCCGACGATCACGCCCACCAGGGCCAGGGCGAGAACGCCCGCGGTGATCGCGAGGACCAGCATCAGCTTGTTGCTCTTCTCCGGCACGGGAGGCTTGATGATCTCGCCGGGAGCCTTCGCCTGGCTCACAGCCGCGGTGGCGGCGATAGGCGTAGGCGATGACGCGGCGGGCAGCTCTCCGTCGATGAGGACGGCGTCCACATCCTTGCCGTCGGCGACTCCGGGCGCGTGCCCCTGGGAGCCGAGCTCGGGGAGGTTGAAAGTGCCAGTGACGAGCATGGCTCCGGTCGAGGTGACCGGTGCCGTCAGCGGCGGGAGGGCGGAGTCCGGGAGCACGAGCGAATGGCCCGCCGCCGTGGATCCTCCGCTGTCGCGGGAGATGAGCTCGTCGAAGGACTGCTCGCCCGACGTGACGCCCGGGGCGACCTGCGCACCAAAGGCAGCGTTCAATACGGGACCGTCGGTCGCAGCGCCTTGCTCGACCCGGTGCTTCTCGGCGGTTTTCAGCTTCGCAGGAGCTTCGAACGTGGGGGGCGGAGTCACGGCTTCCGCCGGCGGTGCCCATGCCGGACGAGATTCCTCGGCTGCAGGGACCGCGGGCTGGAGGTGGTCCGCGGACGTGCGGTCGGTCTCGACAGCGTTCGTCGGTGCGTCATCCGCGTCGGACGAAGCAACGCCGTCGGCAGATGACTCGGTTTGCGCAGACGGCTCCGCGACGGCGGACGACTCGGCCCCGACAGATGCATCGGGGGTCGGCTCGACGTCCTCCGCAGCTTCTGCGTGATCCGCGTCGGCCGCAGGCTCCTGGCCGGCCTCCAGTGCAGCGGACTCCTGCTGCTCGTCGACCGCCGCCACTGGCTCTTCGGCGGCTGGAACAGCCGTCTCCACGGCCGGAGCGACATCCTCCGCCACCGAAGACGTGTCATCTCCCGCGGGACGAACCACCGGAACGGAAGCGGTGCGCACGCGCTCAAGATCACGCAGCTCACGCCGTGTGAGGCGGTGCTCCGCCGCGTGGGCGGCAGGGCGAGCGGGGGTGTCCGGGGCCGCGACGATGATCGGCTCGGCGGCCCGTGGCAGCGGGTTGTTCACGGGTGCGTCGCGACGAGGCGGAACCGGATCCGCCGGCGCGCTGTCCTCGACAGCCGATTCGTCGGCGACCACGGGGGTCTGGCCGGTCAGCCGCAGCTCACGCAACTGGCGTCGGGTCAACTGCTCCCCGGAGTGATCAGTGGTAGTCATGCGGTGCTCCGATACAGGTGATGCTTCGCGATGTATTGGACGACCCCGTCGGGAACGAGGTACCACACGGGGTGTCCCTGACGAACACGCTCGCGACAGTCCGTGGACGAGATGGCCAGCGCCGGAATCTCCAACTGACTGACGACCTCCGAGGGAAGGCCCTCGGTGCTGAGCACGTGGCCCGGCCGAGACACCGCGACGAACTGTGCGAGGTCCCAGAGCTCATCATGATCCCGCCAGCTGAGAATCTGAGCGATGGCGTCTGCTCCCGTGATGAAGAACAGGTCGGCATCCGGGCGCTGGGCGTGCAGGTCGCGGAGGGTGTCGATCGTGTAGGTGGGTCCGCCGCGATCGATGTCGACGCGACTCACGGTGAAGCGCGGGTTCGAGGCCGTGGCGATCACCGTCATCAGGTAGCGGTGCTCGCTGCCCGTGACGTCAGACTTCTGCCACGGATGACCGGTCGGCACGAACACGACCTCGTCGAGGTCGAACCACTGTGCCGCTTCGCTCGCGGCAACCAGGTGGCCGTGATGGATGGGATCGAAGGTTCCACCCATCACGCCGATCCGCGGTCGCCGTTCGCTCGTCATGCGGCAGGCCTCAGTGGCCGGCTCCGTGTCCTGCGCCGTGGCCCGACTCGGGGTTCTCGTGAGCGAACTTCTCCGCCTTGTCCGCGTGACGGTTGGCCACGTTGCGGTACGACAGGGTCACCATCGCGAGCAGGAAGAACACGCACGCGGCGATGATGGCTGCCGGGAAAGTGTGCAGCATGACGTTCTCGGCGTGCTCCTCTGCGGCTGCGAGAACGAGCGTGGAGAGAGACATGGAAACTCCGATCGGGTTGTAACAGGTATCAGTCTATTGCGGTCAGCCGCGAACCTGGCCAGAGCCACGCGCGAGCCACTTGGTGCTCGTCAGCTCCGCGAGGCCCATCGGGCCGCGCGCATGCAGCTTCTGGGTGGAGATGCCCACCTCGGCACCGAAGCCGAACTCCCCGCCATCGGTGAAACGCGTCGACGCGTTCGCCATGACGACGGCCGAGTCCACCTCGGCCAGGAAGCGGTCGGCGTTGCGGCTGTCGGTGGTGATGATCGACTCGGTGTGGCCTGTCGAGTAGGTGCGGATGTGTTCCAGCGCCTCGTCGAGATCAGCGACGACGTGCATCGCGATGTCGAGATCGAGGTACTCGGTCGCCCAGTCGGCTTCCGTGGCAGGAACGATGCCGCTGCCGAGCGAGCCCACCACGTCGTCGCCGTGGACGGTGACGCCCTGCGCCTGCAGCGCTGCGACGAGATCGGGCACCAGGCGATCAGCGGCGGCACGGTGAACCAGCACGGTCTCGACGGCATTGCACACGCTCGGACGCTGCACCTTCGCGTTGACCACGATGTCGTTCGTCCAGTCGGCGGGGGCGGTCTCATCGAGGAAGATGTGCACGTTGCCCGCGCCGGTCTCGATCACCGGAACCGTGGACTGCGTCACCACGGTCTCGATGAGTTGAGCGCTGCCGCGCGGGACGAGGACGTCGACGTAGCCGCGCGCGTTCATGAGGGCGTTCGCTCCCTCGCGTCCGAAGTCGTCCACCGACTGAATCGCGTCCGCCGTGATGCCGCGGCCGACCAGCGCATCGCGCATGACCTCCACCAGCACCATGTTCGACTCCCGGGCAGCGGATCCGCCTCGCAACAGCACCGCGTTGCCGGAGCGCAGCGCCAGCGCGGCGATGTCGACGGTGACGTTGGGGCGCGCCTCGTAGATGACCGCGACCACACCGAACGGCACGCGGATCTGCTCCAGGGCGACGCCGTTCGGCAGGCGGTGACCGCCGACGACCTGGCCGACCGGGTCGTGCAGTGCCGCGACATCACGGACGGCTGTCGCCAGCGACGAGATACGCCCCGCGTCGAGCAGGAGCCGGTCCAGAAGTCCGGTCGCGATGCCCTCGGTGCGCCCACGCTCCAGATCGACGGCATTCGCCTCGATGATGCGCGGTGCCGCCGCCTCGAGCGCCGTGGCGATGGCGCGCAGCGCCTCCGCCTTCTCGCCGCTTGTGAGACGAGCGACCTCCCGCGAGGCCGTCTTGGCGGCGCGGAAGCGGTCCAGGAGTGCGTCGGGGATACTCACGCTTCCACCTTAGCGATGGCGTCGGTCGCCGCCTGCGGTGTGACATCGGCGGGCTCGAACCAGGTGCCGACGTGTGCGCCGGCGAGAGCCTGTGCGGCCTGGTCGGTGGAGGTCACCAGCACGCCGATTCCGGCTGCGGCAGCCAACCGTGCGGCGGACACCTTCGTGGCCGCCCCGCCGGTGCCGACGCTGTTGACGACCTTCGCGCCGAACTCGAGGCCGGCCAGATCGTCGCCCGCGGCGATGACGTCGAGGGGTTCGGCCCCGGGTTCGCCCGGAGGACGGGTGTAGAGGTTCGCGATGTCGCTGAGCAGCACGAGAGCGTCGGCACCCACCAGCTGCGCCACGAGTGCAGCGAGCCGATCGTTGTCTCCGAAGCGGATCTCGTGCGTTGCGACCGTGTCGTTCTCGTTCACGATCGGCAGGATCCGCAGGCTCAGCAGTCGCTCCATCGCCCGGCGCGCGTTGGAACGGTGAACCGGGTTCTCCAGGTCACCGGCAGTGAGGAGCACCTGGCCCGCGACGATGTCGAACGGACGAAGGGCCTCCTGATACCGGTACACCAGGACGTTCTGGCCCACGGCGGCCGCCGCCTGCTGGGTCGCGAGGTCAGTGGGACGGCTCTCCAGATTGAGGTACGGCATCCCCGTCGCGATAGCACCTGACGACACCAGCACCACCTCCGTGCCGGAACGGTGCGCCTCAGCGAGGGCGTGCACCAGCATCGGAATACGCCACGATCCTTCGCCAGAGATCGACGACGATCCCACCTTGACGACCAGCCGACGAATGCCGGGCAGGTCGGCGCGCGAACGTGCGCTCACCGCTCCTCCAGATACTGCTCGTCCCGGTACTTCTGGGCAACGCGCTCGGCTTCCATCTCAGCACGCGCCTCCGCCTTGGCATCCATACGGTCGTGGTACTGCTCGCGACGCTCGGACGTGGTACGACGCGAGGAACCCGACAGACGCGGGTCGGTGCCACGCGGGGCCGCGGTCAGCTCCGCCGCGGACGAGAGCGCAGGCTCCCAGTCGAACACGACTCCCCCGTCGCCACCGATCACCACGGTGGAGCCGGCCGTCGCACCGGCACGATAGAGCTCGTCCTCGACCCCCAGGCGCTCGAGTCGGTCGGCGAGGTAGCCGATCGCCTCGTCGTTTGTGAAGTCGGTCTGCGCGACCCAGCGTTCGGGCTTCGCACCGCGGATGCGGTAGAGGTTGCCGTAGGTGCCACCTTCGACCGTGACGGAGAACTCCTTCTCGGACGCCTGCGGGCGGACGATGATGCGCTCTGGAGCCGGCGCTGCCGCCGTCTCGACGCGGTGCTGCTCCACGATGTCGGCGAGGGCGAAGCTCAGCTCCCGCAGGCCCTTGCGGGCGACGGTGGAGATCTCGAACACGCGGAAGCCGCGGGCCTCGATGTCCGGGCGGACCAGGTCGGCGAGATCCCGCGCCTCGGGCACATCGATCTTGTTGAGCGCCACCACCTGCGGACGCTCCAGCAGCGGAATCTGGCCCTCCGGTACGGGGTACGCGGCCAGTTCCGCGAGAATCACGTCGAGGTCGCTGAGCGGATCGCGGCCGGGCTCCAGGGTGGCGCAGTCGAGCACGTGCACCAGTGCGGAGCAGCGCTCGACGTGACGGAGGAACTCGAGGCCGAGGCCGCGGCCCTCGCTGGCACCCTCGATCAGCCCGGGGACGTCGGCGACCGTGTAGCGGACATCACCGGACTGCACGACACCGAGGTTGGGGTGCAGGGTGGTGAACGGGTAGTCCGCGATCTTGGGCCGAGCGGCGGAGATCGCCGCGATCAGGCTCGACTTACCGGCGGAGGGATAGCCCACCAGCGCCACGTCGGCGACCGTCTTCAGCTCGAGGACGACATCGCCCTCCCAGCCCGGCGTACCCAGCAGCGCGAAGCCGGGGGCCTTGCGCTTCTGGCTGGACAGCGCTGCATTCCCGAGGCCGCCCTGACCCCCCGGAGCCGCGACGAAGCGCATGCCCGGTTCGATCATGTCGACGAGCACCTCGCCGTTGGGATCCTTCACCACGGTTCCCACGGGCACCGGAAGCTCGAGCGGCTCTCCGAGCGCGCCCGAACGGTGATCGCCCATGCCAAAACCGCCGTTGCCGGCACTGCGGTGCGGACTGTGGTGGTAGGACAGCAGCGTGGTCACCTGAGGGTCTGCGACCAGCACGATGTCGCCGCCGTGCCCCCCGTTGCCGCCGTCTGGGCCGGCGAGCGGCTTGAACTTCTCACGGCGCACAGAGACGCAGCCGTTGCCGCCCTTTCCCGCGCGCAGGTGCAGGGTGACCTCGTCGACGAACGTGACCATCGGAATCCTCCGGATAAAACAGGTCGGGGCGAGCCGAAGCCCGCCCCGATCAGAAAGCTTGCGACTTACTGAGCCGCGACGATGTTGACGACCTTGCGGCCGCCCTTGGTGCCGAACTCGACAGCGCCGGCCGACAGCGCGAAGAGCGTGTCGTCGCCACCACGACCGACGTTGACGCCGGGGTGGAAGTGGGTGCCGCGCTGGCGGACGAGGATCTCGCCGGCGTTTACGGTCTGACCGCCGAAGCGCTTCACGCCGAGGCGCTGCGCGTTGGAGTCACGACCGTTACGGGTGGAGCTTGCGCCCTTCTTGTGTGCCATCTCTGCTGCCTCCGGTGCTTACTTGATTCCGGTGACCTTGACGCGCGTGAGGTCCTGACGGTGACCCTGGCGCTTCTTGTAACCGGTCTTGTTCTTGTACTTCTGGATGACGATCTTCGGACCACGGAGGTTGCCGATAACCTCGGCCGTCACCGTGATCTTCGCGAGCTTCTCCGCGTCGGTCGTGACGGTGTCACCGTCAACGAACAGAACCGCGGGGAGCTCGATCTTCTCGCCCTGGGCGGCCTGGACACGGTCGAGCTGCACGATCGTGCCGACTTCCACCTTCTCCTGCCGTCCACCGGCGCGCACAACTGCGTAAACCACTTGCCACCTTGTTTCTTTGGGGAACCACGTGTCGGGTTCCGGAACGTCTGAAAAGACTGTGCTTGCACTCCCGGAAAGGGACGCCCACGAGGGGCCGGCGCGGCTGCAAGTCTCTCGACGCCGCCCGGGGGCGGGCGACGCGGATGCGCACCAAGGGACCACTTTACCGGATGATCCTGTGTAGCGGCAAAAGGAACCGCTGCGTGTCGTCTTCCGTGTCCTCCATTCTGCCCGATGCGAAGGACCGAACCGCACCGGCGGCGGCGTAGCATCGGCAGAATGACCGTTCTCGTCGATGCCCCGCGCTGGCCCGCCCACGGCCGCCTGTGGGCGCACCTCGTCAGCGACAGCAACCTGGAGGAACTGCACGCCTTTGCGCGCGCCCAGGGGCTGCCCGAGCGATCGTTCGACCTGGATCACTACGACGTGCCGGAGGAGATCATCGACCGGCTCGTGGCTGCGGGAGCGACCCCCGTCGACGGACACGAGCTGGTTCGCCGGCTCATCGCGTCCGGATTGCGAATCACCGCCCGCGAACGTCGCGGGCGGTGATTCGAGAAGGGTTCAGGACCTCGTGAGCGGGGTCACTCCCCGGCCGGTTCGGCCACCGCACCCAGCACAGGTGTCGTCGACACCGGAGTACCGGTGAGAGCGGCCGTGGTGACGCGACGACGGCCGCGCCCCTGACCCGGCGCCTTCGGCTCCGGGAGGGCGTCGAGCACGGATTCGAGAAGCTGCTCCTTCTCGCTCTTCGGCTTGTCTGCACCGTTTACGCTGTTGCCGTTCGAGCCGTTGCGCTTCTTGCGCGGACGCTTCGTGCGCTCCGACCGCTCGCTCCGCTCGGGGGTCGGCGCCTCCGGAAGAACGAGATCGGTGACGTCGACCGGCGCTGCCTCAGCGATCACGCCCGTGCGAGTCGACGCGGCGATCTGCGCGAGAGCGGACTTCGCGCCCTCGGTGATCACGTGGGTCGAGACCTGCGGCGCGGGCGTCGAGGCACCGCCTCCGCCGTTCGATCCACCGCGGGAGCGACGCGACGAGCCGTTGCCGCCTCCGCCGCCGTTCCCGTTCGAGACCGGCGCACGGTGCTTGACCACCGGGTCGTGGTGCACCACGACTCCACGGCCCGCGCACACCTCGCACGGCTCGGAGAAGGTCTCCAGCAGGCCAAGGCCCAGCTTCTTGCGGGTCATCTGCACGAGCCCCAGAGAGGTGACCTCGGCGACCTGGTGCTTGGTGCGGTCGCGGCTCAGGCACTCGACCAGTCGGCGGAGCACCAGGTCGCGGTTGGACTCCAGCACCATGTCGATGAAGTCGATCACGATGATGCCGCCGATGTCGCGCAGTCGCAGCTGTCGCACGATCTCCTCGGCCGCTTCGAGGTTGTTCTTGGTGACAGTCTCCTCGAGGTTGCCACCAGAGCCGACGAACTTGCCGGTGTTGACGTCGACGACGGTCATGGCCTCGGTGCGGTCGATCACCAGCGAACCACCCGAAGGCAGCCAGACCTTGCGGTCCAGAGCTTTCTCGATCTGCTCGGTGATGCGGTACTCGTCGAACGGGTCCCGGTCGCCCTCATAGCGCTCGACGCGCTCCAGCAGGTCGGGCGCGACACCACGCAGGTAGCTCTCGATCGTCTGCTGCGCTTCGTCGCCCTGGATGATGAGCTTCTGGAAGTCCTCGTTGAAGACATCTCGCACGATCTTGACGAGCAGGTCCGGCTCCGAGTGCAGCAGCTGCGGCGCGTGACCGGAGGTTGCCTGAGCCGCGATGCGCTCCCACTGGGAGGTGAGGCGCCGCACGTCCACCGTGAGCTGCTCCTCCGTGGCGCCCTCGGCGGCCGTGCGGACGATCACGCCGCTCGACTCCGGGAGAACCTCCTTGAGGATGCGCTTGAGGCGCGCACGCTCGGTGTCGGGGAGCTTGCGGGAGATGCCGTTCATCGAGCCGTTCGGCACGTACACGAGGTAGCGGCCCGGCAGCGAGATCTGACTGGTGAGACGCGCGCCCTTGTGGCCCACCGGGTCCTTCGTCACCTGGACGAGCACCTTGTCGCCGGTCTTCAGTGCCAGCTCGATGCGGCGCGGCTGGTTCCCCGTCTCGACGGAATCCCAGTCCACCTCGCCGGAGTACAGCACCGCGTTACGACCACGACCGATGTCCACGAACGCGGCTTCCATAGAGGGCAGCACGTTCTGAACCCGTCCGATGTAGACGTTGCCGATGAGCGACGCGTCCTGGTTGCGAGCGACGTAGTGCTCGACGAGCACCTTGTCCTCCAGCACGCCGATCTGGATGCGACCGTTCTTGGACCGTACGATCATCTGACGGTCCACGGCCTCGCGGCGAGCGAGGAACTCGGCCTCCGTCACCACGGCGCGCCGACGACCGGCCTCGCGACCGTCACGGCGGCGCTGCTTCTTCGCCTCCAGACGCGTGGAGCCCTTGATCGCCTTCGGCTCCGTGATGTACTCCACGGTGCGGGTGCGACGACGGACGTCGCCCGAATCGTCCGACTCGCCGCGACGGCGACGACGACGGGAGGACCCACCCTCGTCCTCGTCAGCGGGCAGCGCCGGAAGCGGGACGATCTCCGGTGCATAGAAATGGAGCGCGGTGGACACCTGCGAGACGAACACCTCAGGCAGCAGCCCCAGGCTCACCGCCGTGGGCAGCGGCTCCGGCTCGGGCTCCGCCTCCGGGGCGGGCTGGCGGAGCACGACGACGTCGTCGCCGAGGCCGAAGCTGGCACCGGCGTTGCTCGGCGCGGCACTGGTGGCCTGCTCGGGAGCAGTGCTCTCCCCCGCGTCGACGTCAGAAGCCTGCTCGTCCGAAGCTTGGTCCTCGGATGCCGAAGAGGGCTCCTTCTCGGCGTTCAGCGTCGCAGCTGCGGCCTCATCGCCGGCGGCTGCCGCTTCCTGCGATTCGGGCGCTGCCTCGGCGTCGGCCGCTACGTCCGTGTCGTCGCTCGTCGCGGGCTCATCGCTGATCACGATGATTCCCGCGTCAGACTCGATGACCGTCTCGCCGTCGTCTGCACCCGTCTCCGCGCCAGCCGACGGGTCAGCATCAGGCTCCCCTACGGGCTCCGTGGGGTCAGCGTCGGCGTCGTCGGCCGGGCCACCGAATGCCGGGAGTGCCGTGTGGTCACCGAACAGCTCCCCATCGCCCCCGGCGGGCAGTCCGTGCTGGTCGTCGTTCGCTCCGGAATCGGAGGTACGGTCGTTCTCGCTCTTCGTCTCTGCCATTTCTGGCGCACTCCCTGCGGGCAACACCGCGCGTCGCCCGGCGAAATTCTCGTGCGGCGCCGCACCTGGCGGTGCCGCGAACTCACTCGGTCTGCGACCGGCTCAGCGGCTCTGGTCGCGGAGGCCGTCTTGGCCTCGAAGTCTTCTCCATTGCGTTCACCGGCGCGGCCGGTGGGTGCAACGACCTTCATTATCGCACCATCGGCCGGAAATGGGCCAGTAGCCATTCATACGCATGTCGGCATATGGCTGCTCCCAGGTTTTCTCCGGCCTTGTCGCATGAGCCGGCGGGCATACTGAGGACATGACCGAAACCCGCAAGCGTCCCGTCGGCGTGGCCATCTGGCTGATCGTCAGTGGCATCATCGGCTGGTACGCCGCGTTCGCCCTGACGATCGAGAAGTTCGAGAAGCTGGAGAACCCGGACTCGATCGCTTCCTGCGACATCAGCCCGCTGGTGCAGTGCAGCACGAACCTCACCTCCTGGCAGGGCAGCGTCTTCGGTTTCCCGAACCCGCTGATCGGTATCGCCGCCTGGGTCGCGCCCATCGTCGTGGGCTTCGCCATTCTCGCCGGCGCGCGATTCGCCCGGTGGTTCTGGACGTTCTTCTGGCTCGGCTACGTCTTCGCCATCGGCTTCGTGTTCTGGCTCGCATTCCAGAGCATCTTCGCCCTCAACGTGCTGTGCCCCTGGTGCATGGTCACCTGGGTGATGGTGATCCCGTCGTTCTTCGTGGTCACCTTCACCGCCATGAAGCAGGGTGCCTTCGGTCGTGGCGGCATCGATCTGGGCGAACGCCTCATGGGCTGGACCCCGGTCTTCGCGGTCGTCATCCTGGCGGTCATCGCGGTCCTCGCCCAGGTCCGCCTGGACGTGCTCGGTTCGCTGTAAGTCGGCCCACCGCTTCCGACCGTCGACATACGACAGCGGCGCCGTCCCCGGTGGGGCGGCGCCGCTGTCGTATGTCGTTCAGCTGAACCAGATGCCGAGCTCGCGCTCAGCGGACTCAACGCTGTCCGAACCGTGAACCAGGTTCTGCTGCACCTTCAGGCCCCAGTCGCGGCCAAAGTCGCCGCGAATCGTCCCGGGTGCGGCCGTGGTGGGATCCGTGGTGCCGGCGAGCGAGCGGAAGCCCTCGATGACGCGGTTGCCGGCGAGGCGGATCGCCACCGACGGACCGGACATCATGAACTCGAGCAGTGGCTCGTAGAAGGGCTTGCCCTCGTGCTCGGCGTAGTGCTGCTCCAGCAGCGTGCGATCCGGCTGCACGAGCTTGAGGTCGACGAGCGCGTAGCCCTTCGCCTCGATGCGCGCGAGGATCGCGCCGGTCAGTCCGCGAGCGACGCCGTCGGGCTTGACCAGGACGAGCGTTTCTTCGGTTGCCATGTCAGTCACTTTCTGTCGTGGAGGGTGCGGCCGGGCCCTTTGCGGACCAAACGAGCCGACGTGATCATCGCATACGCCCACATCCCGCCGAAGACGAGGAAGACGAATACGAAGGCGAGATTCAGGAACGCGGCGGCGAGGACGACGAACTGGAGCGCCCAACCCGCGGCGATCCCCCACCGAAATCGTGTGCAGCCGGCGACGATCACCATCAGCAGCGCCACCACGGCACCGCCGACGATCCCCCACCAGGGGGCGATGGTCTCGGGTAGAGCGCGCAGGCCGTAGATCACCAGCCCGCCCAGGAAGGCGACGAACGCCTCGAAGATCAGCACGATCGAGCCGAGTCGCGCCATGAGGGACGGGGTGCGTGAGGAGGCGCTCATCGGGCGGTGCTCCCCTTCCAGTCCTCATCCTCGGCCAGCCGGATCGCCTCACCGGCGAGCACGACGGAGCCGACGATGATCACCGCGCGACGAGGTGCCTCGGCCGCCCAGTCGCGAGCGGACTCGGCCGCGTCGTCCAGGTTGGGGTGAACGCTGGCGCGCAGGCCGGCCGCCTCCACCAGATCGGCCAGCGCGTCGGCATCCAGGGCGCGATCCGACTCCGGCTCCGTGACGAACACGTGGGCCGGGATCTCGCGCAGGGCGTCGATGATGCCCGCCGCGTCCTTATCGCCGAGGACGCCGAGCACGAGGCCCCACTCATCGAAGTCGAACGACTCGCGCAGCGCCGCAGCCAGTGCACGGGCTCCGTGCGGGTTGTGCCCGGCGTCGACCAGCACGGTCGGCTCGATCCCGATGAGCTGCAGCCGGCCGGGAGACGTCGCCTCCGCGAGACCTTCGGCCAGGATGTCCTCGGCGATGGACTGCTCTCCGCCGCCGATCAGGGATTCGACGGCAGCGATCGCCAGGGCGGCGTTCTGGCCCTGATGGGCGCCGTAGAGCGGGAGGTAGGCGTCTTCGTAGGATCCGGAGACACCACGCACGGTGACCTGCTGACCGCCGACGGCCAGCTGCTGGCTGACGAGCGAGAACTCTGCCCCTTCGAACGCGATGCTCGCGCCGTGCGCGGAGGCGGCGGCTCGAAGTACCGCCTCGGCCTCGGGCGTCTGGCGCGCGGAGACCACCGCAGCGCCGTCCTTGATGATGCCGGCCTTGACGGTGGCGATCTTCTCGATCGTGTCGCCCAGCCGGTCGGCGTGATCCAGGTCGATCGGCGTGAACACGGCAACGTCGCCGTCGGCGGTGTTCGTGGAATCCCACGAACCACCCATACCGACTTCGAGGACGAGCACGTCGATCGGAGCGTCGGCGAACCCGACGAAGGCCAGCACGGTGAGCAGCTCGAAGAAGGTCAGCGCGGCATCGCCCTTCGCGGCGAGCTCGGCGTCGACGATCTCCACGAACGGCGCGATCTCATCCCACGCGTCCGCCACCGCGGCGTCGGCCATCGGCTCACCGTCCACCAGCATGCGCTCGGTGAAACGCACCAGGTGCGGGCTGGTGAACAGACCAGTACGCAGTCCGTGCGCACGCAGGAGCGACTCGATCATGCGAGCCGTCGAGGTCTTGCCGTTCGTCCCGGTGATGTGGATCACCCGGTACGTCCGCTGCGGGTCATCCAGCAGCTCGAGCACACGGGCGGTGCGCTCGACACGGGGCTGCACCCACTGCTCGCCCTGGCGAGTGAGCAGTTCGGCGTAGACGGCGTCGGCCCTGTCGCGATCGCTCATCAGCGCTCTCCTCGCTCACCTGTGCGCGCAACCGAGACCGTGAAGGCCGCGGTGTTCGCATACGTACCCGCCACGATATCGGCGGTGTGCTCGAAGGAGGTGCCGGCCTCCCCCGACGCCAGCACCGAAGCACCATCGCCGAGGACGGTGTAGCTGGTCGCCAGGGTCTCCCCCGCGACGTCTGCCACCTCGAACGCGCCGGCGACTGCCGCCGCCTCCTCCGCACTCGCGAACGCGAGCTGCAGGCGGATGCGGTCGCTGACGTCGAAGTCAGCGGCGCGGCGGGTGTCCTGCACGGCGCGGATCACGTCGCGAGCGAGGCCCTCGGCCTCCAGCTGGGGCGTGGTCGCGGTGTCGAGCAGCACGAAGCCACCGCCGGGAAGCAGCGCCAGCGCGGTGCCCTCGGCGCCGCCTGCCACCTCCAGCGCGAGTTCGTACTCGTTGGGCTCGAGCGAGATGCCACCGGCGGTGACCACCCCGTCCACTTCCGACCAGTCACCGCTCTTCGCCGCGCCGATCGCCTGCTGTACCTGCTTGCCGATCCGCGGACCCGCGGCCCGGGCGTTCACCACCAGGCGACGGCTGATGCCGTACCGCTCGCCGATGCCCTCCTCGGCCTCGACCAGCTCGACCGCCTTCACGTTGAGCTCGTCGCGCAGGATGCCCTCGAACTGTGCCAGACCGGCGGAATCGGCGGCAACGACCGTGAGCTTAGCGAGCGGCAGACGCACACGCAGTCCGTGCTGCTTGCGCAGCGCGTTGGCGGTCGAGGAGATCTCGCGCACGGCGTCCATCGCGGCGCGGATGTCGGCGGCCGGGGCGAATGCGGATGGGTCCGGGAAGTCCTGCAGGTGGACGCTGCGACCACCGGTGAGACCCTGCCACACGCGCTCGGACACGAGCGGGATCAACGGAGCGGCGACGCGCGTCAGCACCTCGAGGACGGTGTACAGCGTGTCGAACGCCTCGCGCGAGCTGTCGTCCTCGGTGACACCCACCCAGAACCGGTCACGCGAACGGCGGATGTACCAGTTGGTCAGCGCCTCCGCGAAGTCGCGGAGCTTCTCGGTGGCGCTGGTCGAGTCCAGGCCCTCGAGGTCCGCGGTCACGCCGGTCACCAGGTCTCCCAGCAACGCGAGGATGTAGCGATCGAGCACGTTGGTCGAGTCCGTGCGCCACGTCGCCTGATAAGCGCCGGGCTGCGCGGCGTTGGCGTACGTCGCGAAGAAGTACCACGAGTTCCACAGCGGCAGCAGGAACTCACGCACACCACCGCGGATGCCCTCCTCGGTCACGGAGAGGTTGCCACCGCGCAGCACCGAACTGGACATCAGGAACCAGCGCATGGCGTCGGAGCCGTCGCGGTCGAGCACCTCGGACACGTCCGGGTAGTTCCGTAGCGACTTCGACATCTTCTGCCCGTCGGAGCCCAGCACGATGCCGTGGCAGGACACACCGGTGAAGGCGGGACGATCGAACAGCGCGGTGGAGAGCACGTGCAGGAGGTAGAACCAGCCACGGGTCTGGCCGATGTACTCCACGATGAAGTCCGCCGGCGAGTGCGAGTCGAACCACTCGCGGTTCTCGAACGGGTAGTGCACCTGCGCGAACGGCATCGAGCCCGAGTCGAACCAGACATCCAGCACGTCTTCGATGCGGCGCATCGTCGACTTTCCGGTGGGGTCGTCAGGGTTCGGCCGGGTCAACTCGTCGATGTAGGGACGGTGCAGGTCCGGCTCGCCTTTCTCGTTGCGGGGCAGCCGACCGAAGTCGCGCTCCAGTTCCTCGAAGGATCCGTACGCGTCCACGCGCGGGTACTCCGGGTCATCGCTCTTCCACACCGGGATGGGTGATCCCCAGTAGCGATTGCGGCTGATCGACCAGTCGCGCGCGCCCTCGAGCCACTTGCCGAACTGGCCGTCCTTGACGTTCTCCGGCACCCAGGTGATCTCCTGGTTGAGCTCCAGCATGCGGTCCTTGAAGTCCGTGACGCGCACGAACCAGCTCGACACGGCCTTGTAGATCAGGGGGTTCCGGCAGCGCCAGCAGTGCGGATAGGAGTGCAGGTAGGAGGCCTCGCGCAGCAGCCGACCGTTCGCCTTGAGCAGGCGGATCAGCGGACGGTTGGCGTCCATCCACAGTTCGCCGGCGACATCCGTGACAGCGGGAAGGAATCGACCACTGTCGTCCAGGGAGAGGATCGTGGGAAGACCGGCGGCGTCCGCCAGGCGCTTGTCATCCTCACCATAGGCCGGGGCCTGGTGCACGATGCCGGTGCCGTCACCGGTGGAGACGTAGTCGTCGACGAGGATGCGCCACGCCGTGCTCGTGCCGTAGGCCTCCGCGTCGGCGTAGTAGTCGAAGAGGCGGTCGTAGTGCACGTCGGCGAGCTCGGCGCCGCGCACCGTGCGCTCCACCGCCGCCTGGGCCTCCTCAGCCGACGCGTAGCCGAGATCCTTCGCATAGCCTCCGAGCAGCGCGCCTGCCAGCAGGTAGCGATGTGCCACCGCGGACTCGGTGTCATCGCCCGCAACGACATCGGCAGCGCCCGCAGGGCCACCCGGAACCACGACGTAGTCGATGTCGGGTCCGACAGCGAGGGCGAGGTTCGTGGGCAGCGTCCACGGGGTGGTGGTCCAGGCCAGCGCCCGCACACCCGTGAGCCCGAGAGATTCCGCCTTGGCGCCGACGAGCGGGAAGCTCACCGTCACCGACGGGTCCTGGCGCTCCTTGTACACGTCGTCGTCCATGCGCAGCTCGTGCGCGGACAGCGGCGTCTCATCGCGCCAGCAGTACGGCAGCACACGGTAGCCCTCGTATGCCAGACCCTTGTCGTAGAGCGTCTTGAACGCCCACAGCACGCTCTCCATGTAGGACGTGTCCAGCGTCTTGTACCCGCGCTCGAAGTCGACCCAGCGGGCCTGGCGCGTCACGTAGTCGCGCCACTCCTGCGTGTAGGTGAGCACGGACTCACGAGCCTTGGCGTTGAACGTGTCGATGCCCATGGCCTCGATCTCGCTCTTCTCCGTGATGCCGAGCTGCTTCATCGCCTCCAGCTCTGCCGGCAGGCCGTGCGTGTCCCATCCGAACACACGATCGACCTTCTTGCCGCGCATGGTCTGGAAACGCGGGAAGAGGTCCTTGGCGTAGCCGGTGAGGAGGTGGCCGTAGTGAGGTAGACCGTTGGCGAAGGGCGGGCCGTCGTAGAACACCCACTCATCGGAGCCGTCGCGCTGGGCGATGGATGCTCGGAAGGTGTCGTCGCTCTCCCAGAAGTCGAGGATCTCGCGCTCGATCTCCGGGAACCGCGGGCTCGGCGTGACGGACGCTGCCTGATCGGCGGCTGGTCCGAAGGAGGATCGTGGGTAGGTCATCTCATCTCGCAGGTGCTCGTGATTCGCTCCTGCGGGGACGATCTCTCGACCGCGGTACCACCCCGCGTTGCCCTCCGCCCGGCGAGCGGTGGACCACTTCGTACTTCGGCTGTGACGGGCCTGCCCCGTTCGGTTCTACTGGGGCCGCAGCCTGTTCTTCCGAATGCTCCCCGGTGATGCCGGATCGATGCATGTCGGTCGATCATACCGCGCCCAGGACTGAGCCGCCGCTTCTACGGTCCCGCGGGGAGAGCGGCGCGGGCCGCCAGCAGTTCACGGGTGAACGGATGCTTCGGCGATCCGAAGACGTCGCCGGAGAATCCCTCCTCGACGATGTGCCCGCCCCGCATCACCAGAATCCGATCCGCCAGCTCGCCGACGACGGCGAGATCGTGGGACACGAGCACCATCGCCACACCCTCGTCTCGGAGCCTCCGCAGCAGTGCCAGAATCCGCGACCCCACCGACACATCGAGCGCCGACAGCGGTTCGTCGAGCAGGAGCACGTCGGGCTGGGTCGCGAGCGCGCGGGCGATCGCCGCGCGTTGCAGCTGTCCGCCCGAGAGCGTGCCCGGGCGGCGGGAGGCAAGAGCAGGGTCCAACTCGACCCGCGCGAGAAGCTGCGCAACGCGATCCGGGCGCTCGGCACGCGGCGTGCCGGCCGCCTCCAACGCCTCGGCGAGGGTCCGCCCGATCGTCCACGTCGGCAGGAACGCCGCGCGCGGGTTCTGCGCCACCAGCTGGATCCGCGTGCGCCGCCCGCGCCGCGCCGCCTCCGTCAACGGCGACCAGGGCGCGCCGTCGAGGGTGACATCGCCCTCGTCCGGGTTCTCCGCGCCCAACAGCATCCGAATCAGGGTGGACTTGCCGGAACCGGACTCGCCGACCACTCCGACGACTTCGCCGGTGTGCAGTCTCAGCGAGACGTCGTTCACCGCCGTGGTCTCAGCGAAACGCCGCGTCAGATGGCGAGCATCGAGCAGCACCCGATCGCCCACCGTCCGCCGAGCGGGCGCCGACCGCCGCGCCGCGACCAGAAGCTCTCGCGTATACGGGTGCGCCGGGGCCGAGAGGATGTCGGAGGTCTCCCCGCTCTCCACCACACGACCGTCGCGCATCACCATCACCCGATCCGCGACGCTGGCGACCGCGGCAATGTCGTGGCTGATCAGAACGACCGCGCGCCCGTCGTCGGCCAGTGAGCGCACCAGCTCGAGCACGTGGCGCTGGACCGTGGCATCGAGTGCGGTGGTCGGCTCGTCGAGTGCGAGCACGGGCGGATCCGCCGCGAGTGCGGACGCGATCAGACTCCGTTGACGCATCCCGCCAGACAGTTCATGCGGATACTGCTCGGCTCGCAACGCCGGCCGATCAACGGCGACATCCTCCAGCAACGCCACAGCCCGCTGACGTCGCGCCGGCCGGGAGAGGCGGGTGTGGATCGCCAGCGGCTCGGCCACCTCCGCCCCCACCCGTCGCATCGGATCCAGCGCGACCAGCGCGTCCTGGCTCACCAGCGCGATCCGCGCGCCGCGCAGTCGCCGCAGATCCCGCCCCGATGCCGTCGTGAGGTCGACGCCATCGACGTCCAGCCGGGTCGCGGATGTGCGCAGCGGCCGCGGCACGAGACCCAGCAGGGCGCGCAGGAACAGGGATTTCCCTGCGCCGGACTCGCCGACCACCGCAACGCACTCCCCCGGGTCCACCCGCAGGTCGTCGATCCGGACGAGTTCACGGGCGTTCGATCCGGATCCGTGCGTGATCACGAGGTCGCGCAGCACGATCCCACTCATCGGGCGTCCTCCCTCTCGACCAGGTCCCGCAGCGCCCGACCGATCAGGCTCGCACACACCACCGTGAGCGTGATCGCGAGGCCGGGGAACAGCGTCACCCACCAGGCTCGCGCAAGCACGTTGCGTCCGCCCGCGAGCATCAGTCCCCACTCCGGCGCCGGCTCCCCCGCGCCGAGGCCGAGGAAACCGAGGCCCGCTACCGCGAGGATCGTGCTGCCGATGCCGATTGTTGCGAGCACGGTCAGCCGCCGGGCGACCGCGGGCAGCACATGCCGCAGGGACACCGTCACCGCCGGGAGCCCGAGCATGCGCGCCGCCTCCACGTGTTCCTCCGCCGCGATCGCGCGAGTATGTCCTCGCGCGTAGCGAATGTAGATCGGAATCACCGCCAACGTCACCGCGAGAGCGACGTTCCCGGAGCCCGGACCGAGGAGGGCCACAACGACCAGCGCGACCAGGAACTCCGGGACCGCCAGCGCAAGATCGACGACCCGCATCGTCACGGCGTCGACAGCTCGCGGCGCGCTTCCGATCAGCCAGCCGAGCACGGTGCCGACGAGGAGTGCGGCGATCACCGCGCTGACGCCCACCCCCAGCGAGGCGCGTGCACCGTACACGACGCGCGCGAAGACGTCGCGTCCGCTCTGATCGGTGCCGAAGAGGTGCCCAGCGCTCGGCGGTTGCAGACGCGAGGACACGTCGGCCAGCAGCGGATCGACGGTCGTGAAGACCTGAGGCACCACCGCCATGGCGATGAGCACCAGGAGCACGGCGCCGGCGAGGACGAGCAGCACGCGCCGCATCATGCGGACTCCCTGCTGTCCGGAAGGGGCGCCGCGGTGCGAGCCCGTCGTCGCGGATCCAGGAGCGGAATCGCGAGATCGGACAGCACCGAGACCACAACGAACACCGCGCAGCTCAGCAGAAGCACACCGCTCAGCACCGGAGCGTCCCGGTCGGTGATGGCGGCCAGCGTCACGCGGCCCAGGCCCGGACGAGCGAACACCGTCTCGACGAGTACCGCACCCCCCAGCAGAGAACCGATCAGGTATGCGACCATCGGGAGCACGCCGACCGTCGCGTGCCGGAGGGTGTGGTGGGCGAGCAGTCGGATCTCGCCGGCTCCGCGCGCTCGAACGGTCTCGGCGAAGTTCGAGCGCTCTGCCTGCTCCAACCCGTCGCGAAGCAGTTGCCCCAGCAGCGCCGCCGTCGGCAGCGCCAGCGTGAGCGCGGGCAGGACGAGCGCCCCGGGGCGCGACCCGGAGACCGGGAACCAGCCGAGACCGAACGCGAAGACCGACAGCAGGATCAATCCGATCCAGAACACGGGCATCCCGAGCACGACCTGCTCGATCGCGGCCGCCACCGTCCGAGTCCGCCGCGTGCGCGCGACGATCGCCACGATCAGCACGAGCGCCAGCGCGATCCCGAGTGCCGCGAGGGTGAGTTGGAGCGTTGCGCCGAGCTGACGTCCGATCACCTCGGTGACCGGAAGGCGCAACTGGAACGACTCCCCGAAGTCACCGCGCACCAGGCCGCCGAGGTAGTCGACATACTGCTGCAGCATCGGTCGATCGAGCCCCAGCTGTTCGCGCAGACGCGCTTTCACGTCCTCCGATACGTTCGCCTGCGGCCCCAGCATCACGGCGACCGGGTCCCCCGGGATCACGCGCATCAAGAGGAACGAGGCCGTTGCCGCCGCCCACAGCAGAAGCACTCCCCCGGACACGCCGAGGGCGGCGCGCCGGATCACTCCGTCACGCCGCCGCGGCGTGGTCGCTCGGACCACCTCAGTCGATCGAGGCGTCGTAGAACAGCGGACGACCGTAGAGGTCGAAGGCGAGTCCGGTCACCTCGGGCGCGCTGGCGCTGATGAGGGCGGGGACGTAGAGCGGGACGATGGCGACGTGCTCGGCGTTCCACTCCTGCAGCTCGGTGTACACGGCCGCGCGCTCCGTCGCGTCGACCGTCTGGGCGCCCTTCGTGACGAGCGCGTCGACAGCGGGATCGGACACCTGGGAGGCGTTCTGGAAGCCCTCGGTCGCCAGGTGGGAGCGGAGGTAGTCGGGGTCCACGCCGGAGAAGCCCCAGTCCGTGATGTCATACGTCTTCGGACCGTACTGCTCGTTGTAGGCACCGGGCTCGAGCGCCTCGCGCACCACCTCGAATCCGATCTTCTTGAGATCCGACTGAATCGCGTTGCCGAGAGCCGTGCGGTCATCGGGGATGGGCGTCCAGGCGATCCAGCGGGCGCTCAGCCGCTTCCCGTCCTTGGTGCGGTATCCCTCGGCGTCGCGGCCGGTCCAGCCGGCCTCGTCGAGCAGGGCCTCGGCCTTCTTCGAGTCGAACGCCCACGTGCCCTCGATCGCCGCGTCGTACATCGGCGTGGTGGGTCCGAGGACACTCCACGCACGCTCGAACTGTCCGTCGAAGATCGACTCGACCGCGCTGTCCACGTCGATTCCGAGCTCGAATGCCTGACGTACCTTCTGGTCGGCGAAGACTCCGTACTTCTCGTTGAGGAACAGTGAGTACGGCATGCCCGGGTAAGCCTTCGTGTCCACGGTGAGATCCGGGTTCAGTTCGACGACGGAGCTCGGCGGCAGCTCGCTGACCAGCTGCGCCTCACCCGAGTTCGCCATTCCGGTGCGCACCGACGGCTCAGGAACGAGGGCGACACGCAGCGTCTGGATCGACGGCGTCTTCTGCCCCTGCGGACCCCACGCGTAATCGGGGTTCGCGGTGTAGACGATCTCCTGATCCGCGGTGTACTCGCTGAGGATGTAGGGGCCGGTGCCGACCGTCACATCAGGCCCGCCGGCCTTCAGCTTGTCCAGGGATTCCGTGAGCACGCGCGGCGAGTAGAAGCCGAGCAGGGGCGTGCTCGCGGCCTGCAGGAAGGGAGCGTAGGGCTCGTGGAAGTCCACGCGCACTGTGGTGTCGTCGACGACCGTCGTGCCGGCGTAGTTGTCGCCACCGAGCATGCTCGCCGCCTGGGCGGAGGCGGTGTCGGGGGCGATGATGCGGTCGAAGTTCGCCTTCACGGCCTCCGCATTGAACGCCTCGCCGTCGGTGAAGGTGACGTCGTCACGAAGGGTGAACGTGTAGCTGCGGCCGTCCGCGGAGACGTCCCACTTGGTCGCCAGCCAGGGCGAGAACGATCCGTCGGCGTTCTGAAACACGAGCGAGTCGAACACGACCCGCTGCACCATCGCCGTCACGTCCATCTGACTCGTCTGCGGGTCCATGTGGCCTTCGGACAGCGTCGCGCCGGCGATCGCCCAGGTGAGCTCTCCGGAGGACCCGCCGGAGGCGTCGCCCCCGCCCGAGGCCAGAGCGTCCGATCCGGCGCAGCCGGCGAGGACGATCGTCGCAGCGACAGTCAGAGAGAGTGCGGCCAGCATTCGGCGGCCGACGGAACGAGCAGACATGCGGGATCCTCGGATGTGCGGGTCAGGGATGAATCCAATCTACCGCATCGGGTAGGTTATTGGACGCGGTGCAATTACCGCCTCGGCCCTCCAGCGGCCGGCTGTCGCGTGAGTATCTCCGCGGCACGGTGTCGCGCCCGTTCGGGTCGGGCGCGACACCCCCTCAGGTCAACGTCCGAGGCCCTGCCTAGACTTCCGACATGGCCCGCACCTCCCGCACCCTTCGTCCGCCTCAGGCCGACACCCCCGACCTCCCCCGCGAGTTCTCGACCGGACCGGAGCCGCGGCGGGGTGTGACCGCGGAGGACGTCGAGTGGGTCGATGCACGGGGATCCTTCGACGCGCCGTACGCGGATCTCGCCGGCTCCCGCTTCACCGGCGGCGTGCTGGATCGTTTCGACGCCGCGCACGGCACTCTGCGTGACATCGAGTTCGACACGATGCAGATCGCCTCCCTCTCTCTGCGGGGCGCGCACCTCCGGCGGGTGCACGTCCACTCCAGCCGCATCGGCAGTCTTGATCTCGCGGACGCGGAGGTCGCCGAGCTGATCATCGAGGATTCGCGCGTCGACTATCTCAGCGCCGGGCGCGCGTCCGCCGCAGACGTCGACGTTGCGCGCACCACGTTCGGTTCACTCGACGCGCCGGCCGCCACCCTCACGCGGGTTCGGTTCGTGTCGTCCAGCGTCGACGAGCTGGACCTGCGTGAGAGCCGCAACACCGACGTCGATCTGCGGGGTCTGGACATCGCCCACCATCTCGATCCCCGCGGTCTCGCCGGCGCGACGATCACGTCCCTTCAGGCTCAGCTGGCCGCAGCGGCTCTCGCGACGGCGCTGGGGGTCCACGTTCGGGACTGAACGGCGAGCACGTAGACTGGTCTCTCCCAAACACTCAGGCACGCTCACACGGTGCCGCACATATCGCCTCTGGAGACCCCATGGCCGACGCGCAGATTCCCGACAAGCCCGCCCTCGAAGGTCTCGAGGCCAAGTGGTCCGAGCAGTGGGAGCAGACCGGTGTCTTCCGGTTCGATCGCGCGGCCGCAGCCGCGCAGGGTCGCGGATCGGTGTACTCCATCGACACCCCGCCGCCCACCGCCTCCGGCAGCCTTCACATCGGCCACGCCTTCTCGTTCACGCACACCGACATCAAGGCGCGCTTCGAGCGCATGCGCGGCAAGAGCGTGTTCTACCCGATGGGCTGGGACGACAACGGACTGCCCACCGAGCGCCGGGTGCAGAACTACTACGGCGTGCGCTGTGACCCGTCGCTGCCGTACGACCCCGACTTCACTCCCCCGTTCCGCGGCGGCGACAACAAGTCGTCCAAGGCCGCGGATCAGCAGCCCATCTCGCGCCGCAACTTCATCGAGCTGTGCGAGGAGCTCACGGTCGAGGACGAGAAGCAGTTCGAGGCCGTGTTCCGTCAGCTCGGCCTGTCGGTGGACTGGACGCAGACCTACCGGACGATCTCCGACGACACGATCCGCACCAGCCAGCTCGCGTTTCTGCGCAACCTCGAGCGCGGCGAGGCCTACCAGGATCTGGCCCCCACGCTCTGGGACATCGACTTCCGCTCCGCGATCGCGCAGGCGGAGCTCGAGGATCGTGAGCAGCCGTCCGCCTACCACACGCTCGTGTTCCACGGCGCGAACGGTGACGTGGAGATCGACACCACGCGTCCGGAGCTGCTCGCCGCGTGCGTCGCTCTGGTCGCCCACCCCGACGACGAGCGCTACCAGCCCCTGTTCGGCACCACCGTGACCAGCCCGGTCTTCGGCGTCGAGGTCCCGGTGCTCGCGCATCACCTGGCACAGCCCGACAAGGGCAAGGGAATCGCGATGGTCTGCACCTTCGGTGACGTGACCGACATCATCTGGTGGCGCGAGCTAGATCTTCCGAACCGCACGATCATCGGCAAGGACGGCCGGATCGTCGACGAACGTCCCGAGGCCATCACGTCCGAAGCGGGCATCGCCGCCTACGGCGAGCTCATCGGCAAGACGGTGTTCAGCGCCAAGAAGCAGATGGTGGAGCTGCTGCAGGCTTCCGGCGAGATGATCGGCGACCCGCGTCCGTTCACCCACCCGGTCAAGTTCTTCGAGAAGGGCGACCGACCGCTGGAGATCGTCTCCACGCGCCAGTGGTACATCCGAAACGGGGCCCGCGACCCGCAGCTTCGTGAGCGCCTCGTGGAGCTGGGCCGCGAGTTGAACTGGCACCCGGACTTCATGCGCGTGCGCTACGAGAACTGGGTCGGCGGGCTCACCGGGGACTGGCTGGTCTCACGCCAGCGCTTCTTCGGCGTGCCGATTCCGGTGTGGTACGCGCTGGACGAGAACGGTGAGCGCGACTACGACCGCGTGCTGGTCCCGGACATCGCGCAGCTGCCCATCGACCCGACCACCGATGTTCCCGCGGGCTACACCGAGGACCAGCGTGGCCAGGCCGGCGGGTTCGACGGCGAGATGGACATCTTCGACACGTGGGCCACGTCGTCGCTGACCCCGCAGCTCGCCGGCGGCTGGGAGCGTGACACCGAGCTGTGGGATCTCGTGTCGCCGTTCGACCTGCGCCCGCAGGGGCAGGACATCATCCGCACCTGGCTGTTCGCCACCATGCTGCGCAGCACGCTGGAGGACAACCGCTCCCCGTGGACCGATGCCGCCATTTCGGGCTTCATCGTGGACCCCGACCGCAAGAAGATGTCGAAGTCGAAGGGCAACGTCGTCACGCCCGCGGACATCCTGACCCAGCACGGCACGGACGCGGTGCGTTACTGGGCGGCCTCGAGCCGCCTCGGTGCGGACGCAGCCTTCGACCCGCAGAACCCGACGCAGGTGAAGATCGGTCGTCGCCTGGCCATCAAGGTGCTCAACGCCGCCAAGTTCGTCCTCTCGTTCGGCGACCCGGGCGATGCTGCGGTCACCGAGGCGCTCGATCTCAGCATGCTGGCAACGTTGGACGCGGTGATCGCCGATGCCACCCGCGCGTTCGACGAGTACGACCACGCCCGTGCTCTGGAAGTCACCGAATCGTTCTTCTGGACGTTCTGCGACGACTACCTGGAACTCGTGAAGGAGCGCGCGTACGCGGGCGGTGCGGCCGGCGCCTCCGCGATCGCCGCGCTGCGCACCGCATTGTCTACGCTGCTGCGTCTGCTGGCGCCGGTGATCTCGTTCGCCACCGAGGAGGCCTGGTCCTGGTTCAACGAGGGCTCGATCCATGCAGCCTCCTGGCCCGCGCCGGGCGAGCGTGGTGGGGACACCGCCGTGCTCACCGCCACCAGCGCGGCTCTGATCGGCATCCGTCGGGCGAAGACCGAGGCGAAGGCCTCGCAGAAGACGCCGGTGGCGCGCGCCGTTGTGGCTGCTCCCGCAGACGTCCGCGCCGCCCTCGCCGGCGCTGCTGCCGATCTCGCCGCCGTGGGACGCATCGACGACCTGCAGTTCGTCGACGGCGCAGAGCTGGCCGTGGTCGAGATCGAGCTCGCCCCCGCCGCGGAGGCATGATGCAGCTCGGTACGCGCTGGGCGGCGGGCACGGTCCCGCCGCCCAGCGTGCCCGCGCAGCTGCGCGACGCGATCGCCCAGGCCGATGCCGATGCCCCCGCCGGCTCGCACTGGACCCTCACGTGGCTGGAGGGTCGCGCGCTGGCCGAACTCGATGCCGGCATCGAGGTGGTCGAGCTCCCCGACGGCTCGGTCATCGCCCGCCCCTGGCAGGACTGAGCCGCCCCTCCCACACCCCCTCACGTCACCCCATAGCCCGCGAGACTTCCGTCTGTGGGCGACAATCGCCGCGTTGCGCGGATTGTCGCCCACAGATGGAAGTCTCGCGGATGATGGGGTCGGCCTGGGGTGGATAGGGTGGGCAGATGACTGTTGGCGCCAATCCCCTGCTCGTTCCGTCATCGCTGCCCTACGGTGTGCCGCCGTACGACCGGATCCGCCCGGAGCACTATCTCCCGGCATTCGAGGCGGCGTTCGCCGAGCATCGCACTGAGATCGACGCCCTCACGCGCGTGCGATCGACGCCCACGTTCGAGAACACCCTCGTGGCGCTGGAGCGCAGCGGCGCGTTCCTCCGGCGCGTCGCTCACGCCTTCTTCACGGTCAGTTCCGCGGACGCGACCGACGAGATCCAGGCCATCGAGGAGACGCTGGCTCCGATGCTGTCCGCGCACTTCGACGCGATCACCCTCGACACCCAGCTGTACCAGCGTGTCAGCACAGTGTGGGAACAGCGCGAGACGCTGGGCCTCGCCGGCGAGGACGCCTATCTCCTCGAGCGGCGCTACCGCACCATGACTCACGCCGGTGCCGCGCTCGACGACGAAGCCAAGGCGACGCTGACGACCCTGAACGCTCGTATCTCCGTTCTTACGACGCAGTTCGAGAAGAACCTCCTCGCCGACACGAATGACCTCGCCGTTCACTTCGAGGATGCGTCCGAGTTGCACGGGCTCACGGACGCCGAAATCGCTGCCGCGAACGCCGCAGCGAAGGAGCGCGGCCTGTCTGGGTACCTGCTCAACCTCATGAACTTCACCGGCCACCCGGCGCTGGCCGTTCTCACGGACGCGAACACGCGCCGACGAATCATGGCGGCCTCGCGTTCGCGAGGGCACCGCGGCAATGATTGGGACAACGCGGCCATCGTGTTGGAGATCGTGCGGCTTCGTGCGCGTCGTGCGGAGCTCCTCGGCTACACCAGCCACGCCGCCTATGTCACGGCCGACGAAACCGCCGGCTCCCCCGAAGCCGTCACCGAGATGCTGCGGCGATTGGCACCCGCGGCCGCCCGCAACGCACGGACGGAGCAGGAACGGCTGCAGCGAATGCTGGACACCACGGAGTCGCCACGGCCGCTGGAGGCATCCGACTGGGCGTACTACACCGAGAAGGTCCGTGCCGCGGAGTACGACGTGGACACGGCGGCGCTTCGGCCCTGGTTCGAGGCGAGCCGTGTGCTGCACGACGGCGTGTTCTACGCCGCAACCCGAGCGTACGGCGTCACCTTCCACCGCCGCGACGATCTCCCGACCTACCACCCGGACGTCGAGGTGTACGAGGTCCGCGACGACGACGGCACGGTCGTTGGCGTGTACGCGCTGGACCTCTACACCCGCGACACCAAGCGCGGTGGTGCTTGGATG
The DNA here is from genome assembly GCF_050990725.1 of Microbacterium gorillae. GTDB lineage: Bacteria > Actinomycetota > Actinomycetes > Actinomycetales > Microbacteriaceae > Microbacterium > Microbacterium gorillae_A. The sequence goes on along the minus strand of NZ_CP158844.1, from coordinate 2,042,379 downwards.
AACCCCATCGTCGAGCAGAGCGAGCTGGAAGGCACGCTGCCTGTCGTCATGAACAACCTCAACGTTCCGAAGCCCAGCGAAGGGCCGACGCTGCTCACGTTCGATGAGGTGTCGACCCTGTTCCACGAGTTCGGTCACGCGCTGCACGGTCTGTTTGCGCGCACCCGCTATCCGATGTTCTCGGGGACCAACGTGTTCCGCGACTTCGTCGAGTTCCCGAGCCAGGTGAACGAGATGTGGATGCTCTGGCCCGAGGTACTGGACAACTATGCCCGTCACGTCGAGACCGGTGAGCCGATCGATCCCGCGGTGGTCGGCCGATTGAACGCGGCCGAGACGTTCAACCAGGGGTTCCAGACCTCCGAATACCTGGCCGCGGCGTGGCTCGACTTCGCCTGGCATTCGCTCACCTCCGCCGAAGCGGAGCGGGTCGAGGACATCGATGCGTTCGAGGCCGCAGCGCTTGCTGATATCGGGCTGGCGTCCGACACCGTTCCGACCCGGTACTCCACGGCGTACTTCTCCCACGTGTTCGCCGGCGGCTATTCCGCCGGGTACTACTCCTACATCTGGTCAGAGGTGATGGACGCCGACACCGTGGAGTGGTTCACCGGGAACGGCGGCCTGAGCCGCGCGGGTGGCGACCGCTTCCGTGAACGCCTGCTCGGCGTGGGTGGTGCGCGGGATCCGCGTGAGGCCTACCGAGACTTCCGAGGTCGCGACCCGGAGATCGGCCCGCTCCTCGCCCGACGCGGGCTTGGAGACTGAGGCTTCCGCCTCGGCTTGTGATCCCGTAACGTCAGGCGCTGAGAAAGGACGACGATGACCCTGCTGCCCGCCTCCCGCGAACCCTTCGCCTCCCCCACGATCCTGGAGGTGTCCGAGATCGCCACCGCCGTTGTGCGCTTCCGTGGCATCACTATGGCGGCGCTCTCCTCGGTCTACGACCGAGCGTTCGGTGCGCTGCGGCAGGCGATCGCGGAGGGCGCGATCACGCCGAACGGCGCGCCATTCGGGCGCTATATCGGTGATCCGCAGGGTGAGTTCGATCTCGAAGTCGGCTTCCCCGTGGAAGGCATGCCGACCACGTACGCGGCGGGCGATCTCATCGTGACCACCGGTGCGATCCCCGCCGCACGGACGGCGGTCCTCACCGCGATCGGATCGTTCGACCGTCTGCCGGCAGCGTGGGCGACTCTTGCCGACTTCGCGTCGGCGCAGGGTCAGCCTCGCGGCGACTGGACGGAGGTCTACGTGAGCGACCCCTCGTCAACGCCGGCGGACGAGCTGCGCACCGACCTCATGATGCCGCTGCGCTGAGACGCGGGCGGCTCTCATGGGTCCGGCCCCACGCGATCAGCCGTTGCGGGCGAAGTACGCGAAGAGCGAGTCCAGAAGGTGCTCGTCGGCGCACCCGAAGACCACCGATGAGCTGTCGCGGAAGTACGCGAGCACCACGCCGGGACCCCCGAAGAACTCGACGCCGCCATACAGGTCGGAGGTGACGTTCCGCGACGGAAGGAAGTCACGCAGCCGTGCCAGTGCCTCGTCGTCGATCGACAGGAACTCCTCACTCCAGTCCTCGTACGCGTACAGGCGCTGCAGATGTGCCTGAGCCACAAGGAAGGAGCTCACGGTGTCGGCGGTGGGCTGCCACTCTTCGCCGACGAGCTCCTGAACCGTGGGATCGTCGTCACCGCAGTCGGCAGCGAGAACCCCCCACTGGAGCGCGAGCTGATTCTCGACGTAGAACACGAGAACGTCGGTCGCGTCGTCGCCGTCGATCCGATACGCGGTGCCGGGTGTGTCCGCCGGTGCGACAAGCTGATCCTGCGTGTGGTTCAGCTCGACGTGCGCACCGAGCGTGGTGTAGTAATCGCGAAGTGCCCCCGGCACGTCGCCGAAGCGCTCTCGCCAGTCGTCGAGCACCTCGCCGGGGTAGCCGATTCGCACGTCTGGATCGATCTCCCAGAGCTCGCGAATGACCGCGTATCGATCGCTCACGCGCTCTTGCGATTCTCCTTGAGGATGACCGTGGGAGCGTCACCCTCCTCAACAGCGGCGCGGGTGACGATGACCTTCGCCACATCGTCGGCCGAGGGGATCTCGAACATGATGGGGCCGAGAACGTCTTCGAGGATGGCGCGCAGCCCGCGAGCTCCGGTCTTGCGCTCCACCGCGAGATCGGCGATGGCGCGCAGCGCGTCATCATCGAAGTCGAGCTCGACGCCGTCCAGCTCGAACATGCGCTGATACTGCTTCACGAGGGCGTTTCGCGGCACCGTGAGAATCTCCATCAGCGCCTCCTGGTCCAGCGGCGACACGGAGGCCACGACCGGCAGACGACCGATGAACTCCGGAATCAGGCCGAACTTGTGAAGGTCTTCCGGAAGGACATCGGCGAAGATGTCCTGCGTCGCGCTCTTGTCCTGCAGCGGAGCGCCGAATCCCACCCCGTGCTTTCCCACTCGAGAGGACACGATGTCCTCCAGGCCGGCGAACGCACCCGCCACGATGAACAGCACGTTGGTGGTGTCGATCTGGATGAACTCCTGGTGCGGGTGCTTCCGGCCGCCCTGCGGCGGAACCGATGCGACGGTGCCCTCGAGGATCTTGAGCAGCGCCTGCTGCACGCCCTCACCCGACACGTCCCGGGTGATCGACGGGTTCTCCGCCTTGCGCGCGATCTTGTCGACCTCGTCGATGTAGATGATGCCTGTCTCGGCGCGCTTCACGTCGTAGTCGGCCGCCTGGATCAGCTTCAGCAGGATGTTCTCGACGTCCTCGCCGACATAGCCCGCTTCGGTGAGCGCCGTGGCATCCGCGACCGCGAACGGCACGTTCAGCCGCTTCGCCAGTGTCTGCGCCAGGTAGGTCTTGCCGCAGCCGGTGGGGCCGATCATCAGGATGTTGCTCTTGGCGATCTCGATGTCGTCGGCCTTTTGCTCGGCCGGCTGCAGCGCGCCGCGCGCGCGGACGCGCTTGTAGTGGTTGTAGACCGCCACCGACAGCGCCCGCTTGGCCTGCAGCTGACCGATGACGTACTCGTCCAAGAACGAGAAGATCTCGCGCGGCTTGGGAAGGTCGAACTCCGCGACCGTTCCGGAGGCGGATTCCGCCATGCGCTCTTCGATGATCTCGTTGCACAGCTCCACGCACTCGTCGCAGATGTATACGCCGGGACCGGCGATCAGCTGTTGCACCTGCTTCTGGCTCTTTCCGCAGAACGAGCACTTGAAGACATCGGCGCTTTCACCGATCCGTGCCATGTCGCCTCCCTGATAACGATTGATTCGAGCCTAACCGCACCCTCGGACATCCGATGGGATATCCGACACGAAACGACAGATGCCCGGCCACGCGGGCCGGGCATCTGTCGTGACTCACTTGGTGAGTGCGGGCGTCGTGCGCTTGCGCGACGTGAGGACCTGGTCCACGATGCCGTACTCCAGCGCCTGTTGCGCGGAGAGGATCTTGTCGCGGTCGATGTCCTTGTGCACCTCTGCGGCATCGCGCCCGGTGTGACGAGCCATCGTCTCCTCGAGCCAGGTGCGCATGCGGAGGATCTCCGCCGCCTGGATCTCGATGTCGGAGGCCTGACCGTGTCCGGCCTCACCCACGGCGGGCTGGTGCATCAGCACACGGGCGTTCGGCAGCGCGAGACGCTTGCCGGGCGTTCCGGCCGCGAGCAGCACGGACGCCGCCGACGCCGCCTGACCCAGCACCACGGTCTGGATGTCGGGCGCGACGTACTGCATGGTGTCGTAGATGGCCGTCATGGCCGTGAACGAGCCACCGGGCGAGTTGATGTACATGGTGATGTCGCGGTCAGCGTCCTGGCTCTCGAGCACGAGCAGCTGCGCCATGACGTCGTCGGCGGACGCGTCATCCACCTGGACGCCGAGGAAGATCACGCGATCTTCGAACAGCTTGTTGTACGGGTCCTGGCGCTTGTAGCCGTAGGCCGTGCGCTCCTCGTACTGCGGGAGGATATAACGCGAGGACGGCATCGCCACGCCCTGCGGGAGGCCGAAGGTCGGCATGTTCATAGGAGTGTTCCTTCTCTCGGTCTCAGGCCTGGGTTCCACCGCCGCCGTGCACGTCAGTGGCGTGCTCGCGGATGTGGTCGACGAAGCCGTACTCCAGTGCTTCCTCGGCGGTGAACCAGCGGTCGCGGTCACCGTCCTCGTTGATCTGCTCGACGGACTTGCCCGTCTGCGCCGCGGTGATCTCGGCGAGGCGGTTCTTCATCGAGATGATGAGCTGCGCCTGCGTCTGGATGTCGCTGGCCGTGCCGCCGAAGCCGCCGTGGGGCTGGTGCAGCAGCACGCGGGCGTTGGGGGTGATGTACCGCTTGCCCTTGGTGCCGCTGGTCAGCAGCAGCTGGCCCATCGACGCCGCCATGCCGATGCCGACGGTGACGATGTCGTTCGGCACGAACTGCATCGTGTCGTAGATCGCCATACCAGCGGTGATCGAGCCACCGGGCGAGTTGATGTAGAGGTAGATGTCCTTGTTCGGGTCCTCGGCCGCGAGCAGCAGGATCTTGGCGCAGATCTCGTTGGCGTTCTCGTCGCGGACTTCGGCGCCGAGCCAGATGATGCGGTCCTTCAGCAACCGGTCGAAGACGCTGGTCGCCATGAGGGGTTCAGCCATGAGTGCTCCCGTTTCGTGTTGGTGATAACGAATCTACCGGCGCGCTCGGGCGGCACCGGCCGTGTTCGCCGTCGGCAGACGTGCGTGGCGCGGTCAGTCGCGCGGAGCCTCGCGCAGCTCCGCGGCATACCCCGTGACGGAGCGTCGATAGAGCTCCAGATGGGGTGCGAGAGCCGTGAGTGCGACGGCGAGTGCATCGGTGGGCTGGCCGGCGGAAGCCAGCGCGAGCGCGTAGAACGCCGAGGCCTCATCGTGCAGCTCGCCGTCACGGGTGAGGTCATGTTCGGCCGCCAGCAGCGCCAGCGCCTCATCGATCTTCCCGAGGTTGCGAATCGTGCTTGCGAGCTGGATGACGGCGCGGGTGCGCCGGCGAGGATCGAGGCCCGCGGCGAGCGCCGCGCGGTACAACGGCTCGGCCGCGTCTTCCTGGCCGGCGCTGTCTCGGGCTCCGGCGCGCTCGAACAGCGCAACGGGGTGGTCGGAACCCAGCTCCTCAGCCAGCGCATCGATCCGCTCCGTGCGCTCGTCGTCGGTCAGCGAGCGATCCTGCCACACGTCGTCGACGCGGGTCTGCCAGGCGGCGAACTCCGCCGAATCGATCGAGATCATGTCTCCTCCTCCAGATACGACGAGGGGTGGATGACGATGTCATCCACCCCTCGATCACTCGTTCGTGATTACTCGGCGTCCTTCTTAGGCGCAGCCTTCTTGGCCGGAGCCTTCTTCGCGGGCTTCTCGTCCGCTGCAGCGTCGTCAGCCGCGGCCTTCTTCGCCGGAGCCTTCTTGGCAGCAGGCTTCTTCGCGGGCTTCTCCTCGCCCGGAGCCTCCTCGGCCGGAGCCTCCTCGGCCGCAGCCTCGTCAGCCTCAGCCTCATCCTCGACGGCCACGAAGTCGCTCAGGTCGACGGCCTTGCCGTCGGTGTCGACGACGGTGACCTTGCCGAGTGCGACGGCGAGCGCCTTGTTGCGGGCGACCTCACCGATCAGCGAGGGCAGCTGGTTGCCCTGCTGGAGGATCTCGACGAACTCCTGCGGTGCCATGCCGTACTGAGCGGCGGACTGCACGAGGTACTGGGTCAGCTCGTCCTGCGAGACCTGAACCTTGGCGTTCTCGGCGATGCGGTCGAGGATAACCTGCGTGCGGAACTGCTTCTCGCTCGCCTCGGTGACCTCGGCGCGGTGCTCGTCGTCCTCGAGGCGACCCTCCTGCTCCAGGTGCTGGTGAACCTGGTCCTCGACGAGGGCAGCGGGAACGGGGATGTCGGTGGCCTCGATGAGCGCCTCGACCAGCTTGTCGCGCGCGGCGGAGCCCTGCGAGAACGCACCCTGCGAGGCGACGCGCTCCTTGAGGCTCTCGCGCAGCTCGGCGATGGTGTCGAACTCGCTCGCGATCTGTGCGAAGTCATCGTCGGCCTCGGGCAGCTCGCGCTCCTTGACGGCCTTGACGGTGAGGGACACCTCGGCCTCGGAGCCGGCGTGCTCGCCACCGATCAGCTTGGAGCGGAAGGTGGTGTCCTCGCCCGCGGTGAGCGACTCGACAGCCTCGTCGGTGCCCTCGAGCAGCTCACCCGAGCCGACCTCGTAGGACACGCCCTCGGCGCGGTCGATCTCCTTGCCGTCGATGGTGGCCACCAGGTCGAGCTCGACGAAGTCGCCCGTCTTCGCGGGGCGGTCGACCGTCACGAGCGTGCCGAAACGGCTGCGGAGGCGGTCCAGCTCCTCGGAGACGGCGTTCTCGTCGACCTCGACAGCGTCCACCGTCAGGGTGATGCCCGAGAGGTCCGGCAGCTCGAAGTCGGGAACGACGTCCACCTCGACGTCGACGATCAGGTCGCCGGAGAAGTCCTTCTCAGCCGGCCACTCGATGATCTCCGCGGCCGGACGACCGACGATGCGCACCTCGTGAGCGGTGACGGCCTCACGGTAGAAAGTGTCGAGACCCTCGTTGACAGCGTGCTCGATGACGGCGCCGCGTCCGATGCGCTGGTCGATGATCGGGGCGGGCACCTTGCCCTTGCGGAAGCCGGGGATCTGCACGTCCTGGGCGATGTGCTCGTAGGCGTGCTTGATCGAGGGCTGGAGCTCCTCGGGCGTGACCGTGATGTGCAGCTTCACCCGGGTCGGGCTGAGCTTCTCGACGGTGCTCTTCACCATGCTTGTGCGTCTCTTCCTTGTAGCGTCCCCGCACGCGTGGGCGTGCGGGTTCTTCGTGCTGAGTCTTGAGGGGGCCGTTGGTCGGGGCGACAGGATTTGAACCTGCGACCTCCCGCTCCCAAAGCGGGCGCTCTACCAAGCTGAGCTACGCCCCGGGATTCCACGCCTGCGCGTGGGCACGAAACGGCCTCCAAAAGTCTAGCCGACGAGGTGGCTTCCGGCTCACACCCCTGCTGCCGGGCGATTCTCAGTCCGACGCGCCCGGCCGTCAGCCATGTGCGGGAGCATCGATCGGGATCGGGTAGAGTGGTCCCGCTGCTCATGCAGTGCGGGGATGTAGCTCAATGGTAGAGCCCCAGTCTTCCAAACTGGTCACGCGGGTTCGATTCCCGTCATCCCCTCTTCGCCCCGATTCGGCTCCACCCGGATCGGGGCGTTCTTCGTTTCATCACGAAGAATGACGCAACGAGGCACGAAGACCACAGGGCAGCGCTAGCGTCGAGGCATGCCCGCCCTCACCGACATCGATGTCTCCATCCCGCTCGTCATCGTGACGGGAGCCTCATCCGGCATCGGCGCGGAGATCGCGGTGGACCTCGCCAGCGACCGCACCGTGGTTGCGATCGGCCGCGACGAGAAGCGACTCGCCGATGTCGCCTCGCGCGCAGCGGACGGGGCGATCGTTCCCGTCGTCCTCGACCTGGCCGATCCGACGGCCATCGAGGCCGCCCTGGCGGGACTGCCCCGCGTCGATGCGGTCGTCCATGCTGCGGCGCTGCTCCCCCACACCACCACGGAAACGGCCACCGTGAGCCTGTGGCGGGAGATGCTCGACGTGAACGTGGTCGCACCGGCGGAACTGACGCGTGTCCTTCTTCCCCGGCTGCGTGACGCACGCGGGACCGTGGTGTTCATCGGCTCCGGCGCATCGCGACGCGCCGCGGCCGGTCACGTCGTGTACGGGGCGACCAAGCACGCGCTCCAGGCCCTCGCCGACGCACTGCGCCAGGAGGTGGAACCGGACGGCGTCCGCGTCAGCACGGTCGCCCCCGGTCCCACGGCCACCTCGGGTGCGCTGGCCGCCGAGGGCCTTACGCGCGATGAGGACGGCCGACGCATCCTGCCCGCCACGGTCGCCCGTTCCGTCCGTCACGTGATCGACGCACCGGCCGACACGCAGATCACCGAGGTGTGGGTGCGCCCTCGCGCGGAACTTCGCTGAAAAGCACCTCCTCGGGTGGACCGAAACCGGATCGAGACACACGCGTAACGTGTGCGGGCGATGGGTGCCGCTATGCTCAGGCAACAAATCTCCCGATGATCACCCAAGAGGTACACCATGAAGTTGCGTCAGTCCCTTCTCGCGATCGCCGTGCTCACCGCAGCCGGCTCGCTCGCCCTCACCGGTTGCAGCACCGGTAGCACCGATGCCGGTGGCGACACCGGATCCACCGCATCGTCCGGCACCGACTCGGGCACCGACACCGGCTTGAAGACCGTCGTCGACGGCAAGCTCACGGTCTGCTCCGACATCCCGTACGAGCCCTTCGAGTCCATGAAGGACGGCAAGGCGGTCGGCTTCGACATCGACATCACCGCGGCCATCGCCGAGGATCTCGGCCTGGAGCTGAATGTGGTCGATTCCTCGTTCGACGCCATCACGTCCGGCCTGTTCAAGACCGACTGCGACATCGCAGCGTCGTCGATCTCGATCACCGACGAGCGCAAGCAGAATGTCGACTTCTCGGACCCGTACTACGACGACGACCTCGTCCTGATTGCCAAGAAGGGCTCCGGCATCACGTCGATCGAGACCGCGAAGGGTCAGGAGATCGGCGTCCAGACCGCGACCACCGGTGAGGCCTACGGCCAGGAGAACGGTCTGTCCACCATCGGCTACGAGGACTCCGGTCTGCAGATCCAGTCCCTGAAGTCGGGTGCCACGGCCGGTTCGCTCGGCAACCAGTCGGTGCTCAAGTTCGCCATCAAGGGCGAGAGCGACTTCGAGGTGGTCGAGGAGATCAAGACGGGTGAGCAGCTCGGCATCGCGGTCCCCAAGGGCAACGCGGACATGCTGGCAGCGGTCAACAAGACGCTCGGCGAGCTGAAGAGCTCCGGCGACTTGGACAAGTTCGAAGCCGAGTGGTTCGGCAACTGACCGCTTAATGGGCCGGTCCGCAATGGCGCGGACCGGCCCTCTTCTCAGAAAGGCACAGCTGTATGGCTATGACAGCCCGTCAGCGGCGCACGGTGAGCCGATGGATCCAGATCCTCGTCTTCGTGCTCGCGATCGTCCTGCTCGCTCTCCTGGTCAATTGGAAGCTGGTCGCGGACTCGTTCTTCCAGTTCGACAAGACCCTGCCGATGTTCCCGGACATCATCCTGGTCGGTCTTCGCAACACCCTGCTGTACACGATCACCTCGTTCATCTTCGGGCTCGCGCTGGGCCTCGTGCTCGCGCTGATGAAGACCGCGTCGTTCGCCCCGTACCGGTGGGTCGCGACGATCTACATCGAGTTCTTCCGTGGCATCCCGGCGCTGCTCGTGCTACTGGCGCTCGGCTACGGTCTTCCGCTCGCGTTCTCCGGACTCAAGTGGGAGTTCTGGGTGACGGTCATGGTCTCGCTCGGCCTCGTCTCCGCGGCCTACATGGCCGAGACGCTGCGAGCCGGCCTCCAGGCGGTTCCGAAGGGCCAGATGGAGGCCGCACGATCGCTGGGCATGCCGCAGTGGCGTGCGATGATCTCGATCATCATCCCGCAGGCGTTCCGCATCGTCCTTCCACCGCTCACGAACGAGCTGATCCTGCTGACCAAAGACACGTCACTGGTGCAGGTGCTCGGGATGACGGCCCTGGTCGTCGACCTCACCAAGATGGGCCGTGACGGGATGCTCTCTCTCGGTGGAGGCATGACGCCGCTGCTGGTGGCCGGCCTCTTCTACCTCTGCATCACGATCCCGCTGACGTTCCTCGCCCGCTGGTTCGAGAAGCGCACCGCACAGGTCTCGCGACCGAGCCGCCAGAAGAAGGAGGTCGCGGCATGAGCGCACCAATCACCGCCCCCATCGCCACCGCAGCCGGCGTGACGATCACGGACCTGCGCAAGTCGTACGGCTCCAACGAAGTCCTGAAGGGCATCTCGCTGGACGTCGCGCCGGGACAGGTCGTCTGCCTCATCGGCCCGTCCGGCTCGGGAAAGTCCACCCTGCTGCGCTGCGTGAACCTGCTGGAGACGCCCAACGCCGGCTCCATCGAGGTGGGCGGCTTCGTCGCCACGGATCCCGATGTGGACGTCGACGACATGCGCCGTCACGTGGGCATGGTCTTCCAGCAGTTCAACCTGTTCCCGCACCTCACCGTGCTGGAGAACTGCACCGTGGCACAGCGGACCGTGCTGAAGCGCAACCGCGCCGAGGCGGAGCGGATCGCGCACGGGCATCTCACCTCGGTGGGACTCGCCGACCTCAGCCACCGCTACCCCGGGGAGCTCTCCGGCGGGCAGCAGCAGCGCGTGGCCATCGCGCGAGCGCTGTCCATGGATCCGGGGCTGATGCTGTTCGATGAGCCCACGTCCGCGCTCGACCCGGAGACGGTCGGCGATGTGCTCGCCATCATGCGCAAGCTCGCTCGGAAGGGCATGACCATGATCGTGGTGACGCACGAGATGGGCTTCGCACGTGAGGTGGCCGACCGCGTCGTGTTCATGGACGGCGGTGTGGTCGTGGAGGAAGGACCCGCGGAGAACGTCATCGGCGCCCCGCAGCACGAGCGCACGAAGAACTTCCTGCGTCGCGTGCTCGATCCCACCAACGTGGACCTCACCGACGATTGACGCTCCCCGGGGCCTGAGCCCCACGTAACGGCGCCCGGCTGCAGCCGGGCGCCGTTTTCGTGCGATCAGCGAGCGTCGGCGTGCTCCGCGGAGAGTTCGAGGTACACCGCGGCGTTGCGCAGCAATCCCGCGGCCTCGTCGTCGGACAGCGAACGACGCACCTTCGCCGGCACACCCGCCACCAGGGATCCCGGCGGAATGACATCGCCGGCGAGGACCATCGCACCGGCTGCGACCAGGCTGCCGGCGCCGATCACCGCGCCGCTGAGCACCACTGCGCCCATGCCGATGAGTGATCCGTCCTCGATGGTGCACCCGTGCACCACGGCGTTATGTCCGATCGACACGTCCTCACCGATGCTGACCGGAGCGCCTTCGTCGACATGGATCGACACGTTGTCCTGCACGTTGCTCCGCGCGCCGATCCGGATCTCAGCGCGATCGCCCCGCACCACCGCGTTGTACCAGACGCTGCCGCGTTCCTCGATGACGACGTTGCCGATGATACGAGCGCCGCCGGCGACAAACGCGCTGTCGTCGAGCTGAGGCGTTCCGCTTGCTGTGGTGAGGATCTGAGCTGCTTCGCTGACGGTCATGACCCTCACCCTAGTTGCTCCGAGACGTAAGGCTCCCGCGGGTCGTAAAATGTATGCGAGTCGCATATACTCGCGTGATGCAGGAGAAACTGGAAGATGCCGTCAACGAATGGCATGAGGCCGTGCTCAGCGGAGATCTCCGTCGTTCAGCGGCGGCCGTCGGCAATCCGATCGTCGTTCTCGGCCCGAAGGGAGCGGGGCCGATCACGCCGACGGAGTTCGCCGAGTGGGTGGAGCGGTCGGGAATTCGCCTCGTCCCACGCTCGTGGCATCCGATCAGTGAACGGTTGATCGTGGTCGAAGAGGACGCGACATGGCCCGCGAACAATAAGCCGACGCGCGTAGCCACCGTGTTCCGAGTCTCAGAGGGAAAGGTCACTGCGGCCCTTCGGCTACCGGAGCTGAGAGCCGCTCTCGATCTCGCTTACATCTGTCGCGAGCTGGCCGCAACAGAATGAACGCACTGGGACCCGGACGCCTGTTGTTCGGCTTCGTGCGATATTGGTCGCGGCGGTCGGCGACGGGGAATACCGCCACCGCGCAGAACGGACGGCTAATTCTGGTGACGGAAGCGATCTCCACTCTGGCGGAGCGCCAGGTGCCAGCGACGGTGAACGCGGTCGCGGCCGAGATCGCCATCGACCAGAGCGGTGCATCCCGTCTGATCGCGAGCGCCATCGATGCCGGCTACGTCACGCTGACCAGCACCCCGTCCGACCGGCGCAGGCGTGAAGTGGCCGTCACTCCGCAGGGTCGTGCCGCCCTGCAGGAGGCTCACGCATGGCAAGAGCGGATATTCGACGAGCTGACCGCGGGATGGAGTACTCGACGACGCGAGGACTTCCAGAACGCGATGGCCGATCTGATCGCGCGGTCTCAGGCGATCGGCATGTGATCGACGCGCACGACAGGAGTCGTCGCCGTCGCGGGCCCCTCACCCTAACGCGCGGTAAGCCCAGCCTCAGCTTGCTTGCGCGGGAATGTCAGATGAGTAGCGTGGGTTTCACACGACGAACCCCATCGGAGGCAATCATGAGCAAGACCACCACCGTCACCGCCACTGCCAGCGACCCGACCGTCGCCGCTGCCGCCGCGCAGTTCCTCTCGCCGCTGGTGATCGGCCTGCAGGCCCTCACCCTGAACGGCAAGCAGGCGCACTGGCACGTCCGCGGCGCCAACTTCATCGGCGTGCACGAGCTTCTCGACACCGTCGTGGCACACGCCAGCGAGTGGGCGGACACCGCCGCGGAGCGTATCGTCGCCCTCGGCCTGCCCGTCGACGCTCGCGCCGCCACCGTGGCCGCCAAGGCCGCCAACACCCAGGTGGGCGACGGCTTCGCCCAGTCCGACGAGATGATCGCGGCCATCGTCGCCGACATCGACGCCGTCCTCGCCCAGACGCAGGAGGCGATCGACGGGCTGGACGACATCGACCTCACCAGCCAGGACGTCGCCATCGAGATCCGTCGGGGTCTGGAGAAGGACCGCTGGTTCCTCACCGCGCACGTCGCGCACTGAGTCGCAGCATCACAACACGAAAGGGTGGGCCGAGCGGCCCGCCCTTTCGTGTGGGTGAGACTCAGGAGAGGTGGGTGAAACGACCGCCCAGCATCGTGGCCCCGACAGTCATGGTGCGCAGACCCTCCACATCAGAGGCGAACGGATCGGCGTCGCAGAAGGCGATGTCCGCGAGCGAACCCGGCAGGAGCTCGGCAGCCGCCCGCGAGCCGCGTTCGGTGGATGCGCCGAGCGCGGTGATCGCATCGATGCCTTCCCCGTCCTGAGGCTCCGCCTCCCCTGCGCGCGAGCGCCCCACGGCTGTCGCGATCGCACCCCACGGATCCAGCGGCGCGACCGGGGCATCCGATCCCAGCGTGATGTTGGCATCGGCGTCGACGAGGGAGCGCAGCGGGTACGCGGCCGCGAGCTGGGAAGCCCACTCGGCGCGGACCAGTTCCCGATCATCCACCGCGTGCTGCGGCTGCACACTGGCCGTGACATCGAGCCGAGCGAAGCGTGGGAGATCCGTGCGCCCCACGAGCTGCGCGTGCTCGAGAGAACCGTGCGCCCCGCTCATCGCGAACGCGTCCAAGGCACGGGCGTTGGCGACGTCACCGATCGCGTGCACCGCGACGGAGAAACCGGCACCGGTGGCGCGCGTGAGCAGCCCGACAAGGGCTTCGGGCTGCACGGTCAGTTCGCCGTGGCCTCCCGACGGGTAGGCCACCGAGCAGGCGGCGGTGCGCGTTCCGAGCGATCCGTCCGTGATGACCTTGACGGAACCCACCTCGAGCAGGCCGGAGTCGTGCAGGAGGTCGCCGCTCACCCAGCCCTCCGCGATGGCGCGATCGAGGTGCTGCGGATACACACCGGCACGAACTCGCCAGGTGTCGAATCCTGCCGCACCGCGCCGCTGCCAGGCGCCGATGTTCCACGCCATATCGAAATCGACCACGCCGACGATTCCCTGGCGCGCCGCTCGCGCCGCGGCGGCCGACACCGCGGCATCGAGTTCGTCGTCGCTGATGGCGTCCAGTGAGGCATGGACGCGGAATGCCGGCGCCTCGCGCAGCATGCCGTCGGCGGGTGCCGTGATCCCCTCCCGACGCGCTGCGGCGGAGTTCACGAGCACGCAGTGCAGGTCAGCGCCGACCACGTACGTGGGAACGTCCCCCGTGATCGCATCGAGCTCGGTCAGCACCGGCGGACTCTGCCAGAGGCCGTCGCGCATGCCGACACCGACCCGTACGCCGCGGTGATCAGGGGGGACCGCTGCCATGCGGACCGCGACCTCATGCGCACTCGTCGCGTCGTGGACGTTCTCCCGCACGGCGAACAGGGCCCACGGATTCACGTGAACGTGGTGGTCCCAGAGGCCGGGAATCGCCCAGCGCCCCTCGGCATCCCAGATCGGTCCGACCGGGCGAAGCGCCCCGGCAGGTGCGATGTCGACAATCCGACCCGCGTCCAGCAGCACGTCGAGCGGACCGCTGACGGGGATGAACCGTGCACTCGGCCCGCTGATGCGCACGTTTCGGAGCAGGGACGGCCGAGATCCGATGTGCACGTTCACGCGTTCTCCGCCGCCGCGCGCCGCGCCGCCTCGCTTCGACGCATCTCGGTCGCCAGCTCCGCGTTCCCGTAGGGTCCGTCGCCCTCCAGCCCGGTGAGGATCGCCTCCATGATCTCCGGCGTGCGATTCTGGCTGAGCTTGCGTTTGGCCGTCACCGACGTCGGCGTGAGTCGGATGCCGACGGTGCCGCGCTCCAGGCGACGCACGAAGGCCTCGTCATTGGGTGCCTGCCACATGCCGCGCGGGTTCGGCTCGGCCGACTCGAAGTGCGCCACCAGCCGATCCAGCACGGCGAGGTTCTCCTCGGTGCTCAGGATCTCGGGGACGCCGCGCAGATGAACCGCGACGTAGTTCCAGGTCGGAACCGCCGGCGTGTCGCCATACCAGCGCGGGGTGATGTAGCCGTGCGGCCCCTGGAACACCATGAGCAGCTCCCGCTCCCCGAGCCCGTGCAGCAGGTCGTCGGGCCGACCGACATGGGTGACGACCGTCAGATCGTCTCTCGCGTCGTCAAGCAGCACCGGATAGTGCGATGCGATCAGTCCGTCAGGACCGTCACTCATCAGCGTCGCCCAGGGATTGCGAGCGATCACACGACGCAGCTCGGCGACATCCGTCATCGCGAAGCTCGGGTTCTGTCTCATCGGCGTTCCTCTCGTGTGATCAGGCCTGACAGGTGGGGCACCAGTACAGCTTGCGGCCCACCATGTCCTCCATCACGATGTTGGTGCCGCAGGTGCGGCACGGGAGTCCTTCCCGGTGGTACACCCAGTGGCGATCATCACGGCTCGCCATCGCGCGCCGGTACGCCTCCGGATCCAGATCGTCCATGGTCATCATCTGACCCGTCTCGACACCGACATCCAGGAGCTGCACCCAGTCCCGCCAGAGTGCCCGAAGGTTCTCCACCGGGATCGACTTGCCAGGCTTATGCGGGTTGAGGCCGGCGCGATACAGCAGCTCGGCACGGTAGACATTGCCGATGCCGCTCACCACAGCCTGGTCCATCAGCAGCTGACCGATCGAGACATTGCGGCGGCGCACAGCGGTCACGAAGCGTTCCTCACCCTCCGTGGTGTCCCCCACGAGCGGATCCGGTCCGAGTTTCGCGACGGTGGCCAGCATCTCGTCCGGCGTCTGGATCTGGCACGCGGTGGGACCCCGCAGATCCGCGCAGGTGAGATCCGTCAACAGGCGAAGGCGGACGGCACCCACGGGCGGAGGCGGCCACTCGGTGAGCTCGGACGCGAGTCCCTTGGTCTGCTCCGACATGCGGACGTTCACACGAGCACGGCGCGGCGCCCCGATGGAGTTCAGCGAGTTCTCGCCCGCGTCGTCGAAGATCGCGTCGAGATCGGTGCCACGCTGATTCGTCTGCCCCATGCGCCCGTTCGCGGACGCGATGGTCGGGTCGACCAGGATCTCACCGGCGAAGTCCCAGGCGCCGTAGAGACCGAGGTGCACGCGAAGCCACAGGTCGCCCTCGAACTCCGTGAACATCTGCTTGCCGACAGCCTGCACGCCGACCATCTCCCGACCGTTCAGCAGCGCAGCACCCTCGGCGAAGCGTCCCTGTGGCGAAGAGGCCGTGATGGCCTTCCCGACGAAGTTGCGGTCGAGCTGGCGTGCGATGCGATGGACGGAGTGCCCCTCCGGCATCAGTTCTCCTGTGCTGCGCGCGGGTCGGGCAGCAGCGATCCGTCGCGCTCGAAGTCCGCGATCTGGGCGATGCGTCGAACGTGGCGCTCCTCATTACTGAACGGCGTGGCGATGAACGTGTCGATGAGGAAGACGACCTCCTCGAAGGTGTGCTGGCGAGCGCCGATGGAGATCACATTGGCGTCGTTGTGCTCTCGGGCGAGCTTGGCGGTCGCCTCGTTCCAGGCCAGCGCCGCGCGGATGCCGGCGACCTTGTTCGCGGCGATCTGCTCGCCATTGCCCGACCCACCGAACACGATGCCCAGTGCCTCGACGCCGGCGCTCTGGTCCGCCACAACGGCCTGGGCCGCGCGAATGCAGAAGGCGGGGTAGTCGTCGACGGCGTCGTACTCGATCGGTCCGTGGTCCACGACATCGTGGCCTGCGGTGCGCAGGTGCTCCTGCAGACGGGTGGAGAACTCGAGACCGGCGTGATCGGTGGCGATGTGGATGCGCATGGCTCAATCCTAGAGAGGCCGCGGGGCGTAGGCTGGTTTTCGTCTCCGCCCGCGCCACCGCGCCGGGCGCATCCGAGCGGCGGTCGCCGCAGAACCCCACAACACGGGAGAAACCCAGTGCCTGGAGAGAACCTCACACGCATCGAGGCGCAGGAGCGTCGCGCGATCGTCGACACACAGACGTACGACATCGTCCTCGACCTCACCACCGGAGCGGAGGTGTTCCGCTCCCGTTCGACGGTGCGCTTCACCGCCACCGAGGGCGCCTCGACCTTCATCGATCTGATCGCCCGTACGGTGCACTCGATCACGCTGAACGGCCGCGCGATCGACCCGACCACCGCGTTCGCGGATTCCCGCATCGCGCTCGATGGTCTTGCCGCCGACAACGAGCTCGTCATCGACGCCGACTGCCTCTACACGAACACCGGTGAAGGCCTGCACCGCTTCGTCGACCCGGTGGACGGCGAGGTCTACCTCTACTCGCAGTTCGAGGTGCCGGACTCCCGTCGCGTGTTCGCGGTGTTCGAGCAGCCCGACCTCAAGGCGGAGTTCACCTTCACTATCACGGCGCCTGCCGCGTGGAAGGTCGTCTCGAACTCCCCCACTCCCGAGCCCGTGCCCGCGGGCGACGGCATCGCGACCTGGAGCTTCGAGCCCACGCCGAAGATGTCCTCGTACATCACCGCGATCATCGCCGGCCCGTACGAGTCGACCCACTCCGAGCTGCTCAACGGCGACGGACGCACCATCCCGCTCGGCATCTACGCCCGCAAGAGCCTGTGGGAGTACATGGACGCCGACTACATCTTCGAGAAGACCCGCGAGGGATTCGCGTACTACGGCGAGAAGTTCGACTACCCGTACCCGTTCGCGAAGTACGACCAGCTGTTCGTTCCGGAGTTCAATGCCGGTGCGATGGAGAACATCGGTGCCGTCACCTTCACCGAGGTCTACGTCTTCCGCAGCAAGCAGACCGACGCCGTCAAGGAACGTCGCGTCGTCACGATCCTGCACGAGCTCGCCCACATGTGGTTCGGCGACCTCGTGACCATGAAGTGGTGGAACGACCTGTGGCTGAACGAGTCGTTCGCCGAATGGGCATCCACCATCGCCACCGCCGAGGCTACGGAGTGGAAGGAGGCGTGGACCACCTTCAACGCGATGGAGAAGACCTGGGCCTACCTGCAGGACCAGCTTCCCTCCACGCACCCTGTGGTCGCCGAGATCAACGATCTCGAGGACGTCCAGGTGAACTTCGATGGCATCACCTACGCCAAGGGTGGCTCGGTGCTCAAGCAGCTCGCGGCCTGGGTGGGCATCGAGCAGTTCTTCGCGGGTGTCGCGGCATACTTCAAGAAGCACGCCTACTCCAACACCGAGGTCGGCGATCTGCTCGTCGAGCTGGAGGCCACCAGCGGCCGCGACCTCTCGACCTGGGCCAAGAAGTGGCTGGAGACGGCTGGCGTCAACACGCTCGCGCCGGTCATCGACACCGACGTGGACGGCAAGATCACGCGTTTCGCGATCACGCAGACCGCGCCCGCCGACTACCCGACCATCCGTCCGCACCGCCTCGGCGTCGGCTTCTACGACGTCGTGGACGGCGAGCTGCGCCGCACGCACCACGTGGAGCTGGACGTCGACGGCGATCGCACCGATGTGGCGGAGCTGAAGGGCCTCACGCAGCCCGATCTCGTGCTGCTCAACGACGAGGACCTCGCCTACGCGAAGATCCGCCTGGACGACCGCTCGCTCCGGACGGCGATCGAACACCTCGGCGACATCGCCGACCCGCTGGCGCGCTCGCTCGTGTGGGGTGCCGCCTGGGACCAGACCCGCGATGCCGAATCCAGCGCCACGGACTACATCGAGCTGGTGCTCGGCAACATCGGTCGCGAGACCGAGTCCACCACCGTGCGCACCACGCTGGCACAGCTCCGTCTGGCCGCCAACTCCTACGTGGATCCCACCACACGCTCTGCCGCACGAAGCCGCGTGGGCGAGGGTCTGTGGGATCTCGCCCAGGCCGCCGAGGCCGGCAGTGACAGCCAGCTGCAGTTCGTGCAGGCCCTGGCCGCCAACGCGTCGACTCCCGAGCAGGTCGAGCGCGTGCGCGCGATCCGCGACGGCGAGATCGTGTTCGAGGGCCTGAACATCGACACCGACCTGTCGTGGCAGCTGCTGGTGGCCCTCGCCGCCGCAGGCGCGGTCACCACCGCGGACATCGATGCCGCACTCGCTGCGGACAACACGGCCAAGGGAGGCGAGTTCGCCGCGCAGGCGAAGGCCGCTCTTCCCGGCGAAGAGGCCAAGCGCGCCGCGTGGGGCTCGCTGATCGACAACGCCGATCTGCCGAACACCATCGTGCGCTCGGCGGCGCTGGGCTTCGTGAACCCGACGACCCGCGACGACCTCGCCGCGTTCGTTCCGGCGTACTTCGAGATGCTGCTGCCGATCTGGGAGTCGCGCACGTACCAGATCGCGAACTACCTCATCACGGGCCTGTACCCGGCCTCGCTCGCCAACCGGGAGCTCCGTGACGCCACGCGCGCCTGGCTGGCGGAGAACCCTGAGGCTCCGGCCGCCCTTCGTCGCCTCGTGAACGAGAACCTGGCCATCGTCGAGCGCGCGCTCGCCGTCCAGGAGCGCGACGCCGAGTAACGTCGCGAGAAACCCATCCAAGTCCGAGAATCCCCGCGATGCGGGGTTTCTCGGACTTGTTTGGGTTTCTGGAGGGTGCGTCATCCTCTGGGATGACGGCGGCGATCCGAACCCATACCTCGGAGGGATTCGGCGGCATACAGGCAGTTCATAGCCTGAGTACATGATCGTCGCAGAGAACCTCACGAAGCGGTACGGCGTACGCGCCGCGGTGTCCGACGCCTCCTTCGCCGTCCGCCCCGGCATGGTGACGGGCTTCCTCGGGCCCAACGGCGCGGGCAAGTCCACCACCATGCGCATGATCGTGGGGCTGGACCGTCCCACGTCTGGTCGCGCCACCGTGAACGGCCGCGCTTACGCCACATCTCCCTCCCCACTCACCGAGGTGGGAACGCTACTGGATGCTAAAGCCGTTCACACCGGTCGGTCGGCCCGCAACCACCTCCGCGCCATGGCGGCCACGCACGGCATCCCGCTGTCGCGCGTGGACGAAGTCCTGGAGATCACCGGCATCGCGAGTGTGGCTCGCAAGCGGGCCGGGGGCTTCTCTCTCGGCATGGGACAGCGTCTCGGCATCGCCAGCGCGATCCTGGGCGATCCGACCACGCTCATCCTCGACGAACCCGTCAACGGACTCGACCCCGAGGGCGTGCGCTGGGTGCGAGACTTCGTGCGCAGCTACGCGGCACGAGGCCGTACGGTGCTGCTCTCCAGCCACCTCATGAGCGAGATGGCGCTGACCGCCGACCACCTGATCGTGCTCGGACGCGGCCGCGTGCTCGCGGACGCATCCGTCGCTCAGCTCGTCGCCGCATGGACGAAGGAGGACGTCGCCGTGGAGACCCCGCACCCCGACGCGCTGGCGTCCGCCCTCGCGAGCGACAGCGTCGCCGTCCAGCGCACAGGCACGAACGCATTGGCCGTGAGCGGTGCCCCGGCGTCCTGGATCGGTGACCGCGCGGCGGCGGCCGGCATCGCGATCCATCAGCTCACCACCCGCACTGGTTCGCTCGAGGAGGCCTACATGGCACTCACCGGCGACGCCGTCGAGTACAAGACCAAGGAGCTCGCATGACTCTCACCGCCCCGCAGCAGGCACCTGCTGCCGCGCCTGTCCTCCCGTCTTCCGGATACCAGCTCAGCCTCGGCCGGGTCATCCGCAGCGAAGCCATCAAGCTGGTCACGCTCCGCTCCCCCTGGATCTCCGCGGCGCTGACCATTGCGATCTCGCTCGGCATCACGACGCTGATGGCCATCTCCCTGCGAAACTTCCTGGATCAGGCCCCCGTCTCCGGCGGTGGCAACGCGATGATCGCTCAGGCGGTCACGATGCCCCTCGCGTTCACGGCGCTGC
This sequence comes from Microbacterium gorillae, assembly GCF_050990725.1. Lineage (GTDB taxonomy): Bacteria > Actinomycetota > Actinomycetes > Actinomycetales > Microbacteriaceae > Microbacterium > Microbacterium gorillae_A. The sequence goes on along the minus strand of NZ_CP158844.1, from coordinate 2,021,894 downwards.
TCGTCACCATCACGGGGTCGATGCTCATCACGGGTGAGTACTCCACCGGCATGATCCGCTCCACGCTCACGGCGGCGCCGGATCGGCTCCGGAGTCTCTTCGCGAAGGCGATCGTGCTGGTCGGCTACACCGTGCTGGTCTCGGTCATCACCAGCGTTTTCGGTGTCACGCTCGTGAGTGCGCTGTTCGCCGGCACCGACGTCGCGCTGGACTTCGGTGACCTCTCCGGCGCGGTCCTGCCCTACGTGTACTCCGCCGTCTACCTCGTGGCGGCCGCACTGCTCGGCCTCGGCTTCGGGTACCTGTTGCGCAGCGGGGCCGGGGCGATCGCTATCGCCGTAGGAATCCTGTTCATCCTCCCGATCGTCCCGCAGGTGCTCGCCATGGCACCCGGGATGGAGTGGGTCGTGGAAGCGGCACGCTACCTCCCGAGCAACGCGGGCAACGCGCTGGTGCAGGGCAGCGGGGACGAGGTGTGGCAGGGCGCTCTCATCCTCGGCGGCTGGGTCGTGGCGGTGCTCAGCCTCGGTGCCATTGCGCTGAAGACCCGCGACGCCTGAGCACCGCTATGAGCGCGATCGGCCCCCGCCCACTCGGCGGGGGCCGATCGCGTCCTCATGCTCTGCCGAGATTCGGCTCGTAGGATCGAAGGGTGATGCCCCTCGCCGAAACCACCCCGCCCGACTGGTCGGACTGGATCCCCACGTGGGACAAGTTCGTGGCGTTTCTCGGGGCAGCCGGGTGGAACATCGTGCGGGTGATCGTCACGATCGTCGTCTGCGCGGTGATCGGCTATCTGCTGAAGTTCGTGATCCGCCGCGTCGTCTCACGCATCGTCAACGGTGCGAAGAGCAAGGCGAACGTTGACGACACACAGGCCCTCGACCGCTCGCCACTCGCGGCGGTCCGGCTCGTCCAGCGGACGCGCACCCTCGGCTCCATCCTGCAGAACATCGTCAACATCACGCTGGTGATCATCGCGATCGTGCTGACGGTCCAGGTGCTGGCTCCCGACATCCTGGGATCCCTCACCCTCCTCACCGCGGCCATCGGCGCGGGCCTCGGTTTCGGGGCGCAGAACATTGTGAAGGACGTGCTCAACGGCATCTTCATCGTCGTGGAGGACCAGGTCGGCATCGGCGATGTCGTCGACCTCGGGCTCGCCATCGGCATCGTGGAGTACGTCAGCGTGCGGGTCACCCATGTGCGCGACGTGAACGGCACCCTCTGGTATGTCCGCAACGGTGAGATCACCCGCATCGGCAACATGTCTCAAGGATGGTCTCGCGTCATCGTCGATGTTTCGGTGCCGCGCGGCACCGAGCTCGAGACGGCGGAGGACGTGCTGCATGACGCGGCGACGGCCCTCGCCAAGGAGCCCCGCTGGCGGTCGCGCATCGTCGGCAAGCCGGAGACCTGGGGCCTGGAGGCAGCCACGGCCGATGCCCTCATCATCCGCGTCGTGATGCGCACGCGCTCGGCTTCCCGTGACGACGTCGCCCAGGAGTTGCGCGCGCGGCTCCTGGCGGCCGCCGACGGCCTCGAGCTGCCGGAGACCGAGGACGGCGTCGTCCGTCCGGCGCTCGCCTCGGTCGTGCTCACCGGCAGCGAGGGCGCCTTCCGTGTCCGTGGCGCGAACCCGCCGAAGACCAAACCGCAGCCGGTTCAGGACTCCGAACCGAGCCGTCCGTCCTGGAAGCCGCGCAAGCGCCCCAAAACCCCTCCCGAGGAGACACCGTGACCGATGCACCCCTGAGCCTCTACGAGGAGATCGGCGGACACGAGACGTTCGTGAAGTTGGTCGATGTGTTCTACGCGGGAGTCGCCAAAGACGAGGTCCTGAAGCCGATGTACCCCGAGGAGGATCTCGGACCGGCGGCCGAAAGACTCACCCTGTTCCTCGAACAGTACTGGGGAGGCCCGAGCACCTACTCCGAGCGCCGCGGTCACCCGCGCCTGCGCATGCGGCACATGCCGTTCCACGTCAATCCCGACGCGCGCGATCGCTGGCTGAAGCACATGCGCACGGCGGTGGACGCGCTCGAACTCGCGCCGATCCATGAAGTGGCGCTCTGGGACTACCTGGAGCGGGCCGCCCACGCGATGGTGAACACCTTCGAGCCCACCGGTGTCGGTCCGGCATCCCAGGGCCGCACGGACCTGGGGCTCACCCACTAAAGCAGCGCCCCCGTTTACGCGGAACTGACCGCCGCGCGGGCCGCGCTGAACGCCGCCACGCAGCGTCGGATCTCATCCTCCGTGTGCGCAGCGGAGAGCTGAACCCGGATGCGCGCCTGCTCCCGCGGCACCACCGGGAAGCTGAACGCGGTGACGTAGACCCCCTGGCGCTGCAGCTCGTCGGCCATCTCAGCCGTGAGGCGGGCATCTCCGAACATGACGGGGACGATCGCGTGCTCCCCCGGCAGCAGATCGAACCCCTCCGCCGTCATCAGCTCACGAAACAGCGCGGCGTTCCGACGCAGCGTGACGCGCAGCTCATCGGACTCGGTGAGCAGCTCCAGCGTGCGCAGCGTTCCCGCCACGATCGACGGTGCGAGGGTGTTGGAGAACAGGTACGGGCGTGCCCGCTGGCGTAGCAGCGCGATGATCTCGGCGTGCCCGCTCACATATCCGCCCGACGCGCCGCCGAGCGCTTTGCCGAACGTGCCGGTGGTGATGTCCACGCGCCCCTCGACGCCACACAGCTCCGGTGTGCCGCGGCCCTTGTCACCCACGAAGCCGACGGCGTGGGAGTCATCGACGAACACGAGCGCGTCGTAGCGCTCCGCGAGGTCGCAGATCTCCCGCAGCGGTGCGATGTAGCCGTCCATCGAGAACACGCCGTCTGTCACGATGACGCGCCGACGAGCGCCGGATGCCTCCTGCAGCTTCGCCTCCAGATCGGCCATGTCCCGGTTGCGGTAGCGCAGGCGTGCGGCCTTCGACAGCCGGATGCCGTCGATGATCGACGCGTGGTTCAGCTCGTCGGAGATGATCGCGTCCTCTGCGCCGAACAGCACCTCGAACACGCCGCCGTTCGCGTCGAAACACGAGGAGAAGAGGATGGTGTCGTCGTAGCCGAGGAAGTCCGAGAGGGACCGCTCCAATCGCAGGTGCTGCTCCTGCGTTCCACAGATGAACCGGACGCTGGCGAGGCCGTAACCCCACTCATCGAGGCCCTCCTTCGCCGCTGCCACGATCCGAGGGTCGTCGGCCAGACCGAGGTAGTTGTTGGCGCAGAAGTTCAGCACCTCGGTGCCGCCTACCTCCACCAGCGCGCCCTGCGGCCCGCGGATCCCCCGCTCCCGCTTGGTGAGGCCCGCCTCCTCGATGCCGTCCAGTTCCTCCTGGAGCTGTGCTCGCATGCTCGTGTACACGTCAGATCTCCGTCCAATCGATGATGACCTTGCCGACGCCGCCGGTCGCGGCCACGTCGAACGCCTCGCGCCACCGCGAGGCCGGATAGCGGTCCGAGATGATCGACGCCAGCCGTTCGCTCAGCTGGGGACTCGACTGGAGCATCGCGCTCATCGAGTTCCATGTCTCGAACATCTCGCGGCCGTAGATGCCCGACAGCGTGAGCATGTGGGTGACGACCTTGCTCCAGTCGATCGGGAACGGCTCCGACGGCAGCCCCAGCATGGCGATCCGACCGCCGTGGTTCATGTTCTCGATCATCTCGCCGAGCGCGGCGGGCGATCCCGACATCTCGAAGCCGACGTCGAACCCCTCCTTCATGCCCAGCGAACGCTGCACGTCGGCGACCCGCTCCCGCGACACGTCCACCGCCGCGTCGGCGCCCATGCGCAGCGCCATCTCCAGACGCGGCTGGGAGATATCGGTGGCGACGACGAAGCGTGCGCCGACATGCCGCGCCACCGCGATCGCCATGAGGCCGATCGGACCACAGCCGGTGACCAGCACGTCTTCTCCCACCACACCGAACTTCAGGGCGGTGTGCACGGCGTTGCCGAAGGGGTCGAAGATCGCGGCGACGTCCGGATCGGTGCCCGGCTGATGGACCCAGACGTTCTTTCCCGGGATGACCACGTACTCCGCGAACGCGCCATCGCGATTGACGCCCACGCCCTTCGTGCGGATGCACATGTGGGCTCGTCCCGCGCGGCAGTTGCGGCACATGCCACAGACCACGTGCCCCTCGCCGGAGACGAGATCGCCGACGGCGACGTCGTGCACGAGGGAGCCGACCTCCACCACCTCGCCGCTGAACTCGTGGCCGGGGATGATCGGCGGCCGCAGCGTGCTCGCGGCCCAGTCGTCCCATTTCTCGATATGCAGATCGGTCCCGCAGATCCCGGTGCGCAGCACCCGGATCTTCACGTCCGATGCCCCGATCGTCGGCTCCGGCACCTCGATCAGTGCCAGCCCGGGTCCGGGTTCGTTCTTGATGAGCGCCTTCATCGCCGCATCCATCTCCCATGTCTTGTGAACAGTCCGTCGTGCGCGTGGGCGCGAGCGCGTGGTGGGCGCAGACGACGAGTGGAACGAGGTCGATCGTATCGCGCGGGACGTGTTCCCCTGGATGGTCCACACCCGATAGCGTCGGGTAAGCAGCCCCGGCCGAAGGAGAATCTGTGAGCGCGCACCGCACCGACGTCCTGATCATCGGCTGGGGTCTCGCCGGCCTGGTGGCCGCTCGGGAGGCCGCCCGCGCGGGAAAGCGCGTCACGATCGTCGATCAGGAGCCGCGCTCGAACCTCGGCGGTCAAGCCTGGTGGTCGTTCGGCGGCCTGTTCTTCGTCGACTCGCCCGAGCAGCGGCGCATGGGCATCCACGACAGCCTGGAGCTCGCGCGACAGGACTGGTTCGCCACCGCCGGGTTCGACCGCCCCGAGGATCGCTGGCCGCGGGCCTGGGCCGAGGCGTATCTGCAGTTCGCGGCGGGTGAGAAGCGATCGTGGTTGCGTTCGCTCGGCGTCGGCTTCTTCCCGATCGTCGGGTGGGCCGAGCGCGGCGGTTACACGGCGCTCGGTCCCGGCAACTCGGTGCCGCGCTTCCACATCACGTGGGGAACCGGTCCGGGGATCGTTCAGCCGTTCGCCGATTTCGTGGATGAAGCCGAGATCGCAGGCTCTGTCACGGTCCTCCCCCGCCACCGCGTGACCGGCATCACCGTGACCGACGGCGCGGTCACCGGCGCCACGGGAGACGTCCTCGCCCCGAGCGGTGCCGCGCGCGGCGTTGCCACATCGCGCGAGGTGGTCGGCGACTTCGAGATCGCGGCGGATGCCGTGGTGATCGCATCCGGGGGCATCGGCGGAAACCACGACCTTGTGCGCGCCCAGTGGCCGCAACGACTCGGCACCCCGCCCGACGACATGCTCACCGGTGTCCCCGCCTACGTCGACGGCTCCATGTGTCCCGTTGGCAGCGCGGCGGGCGGAAATCTGATCAACGGTGACCGGATGTGGCACTACGTGGAGGGCATCCGCAATTGGGATCCGGTGTGGCCCGGGCACGGCATCCGCATCCTGCCCGGCCCCTCGTCACTGTGGCTGGACGCGACGGGTCATCGTCTGCCAGTCCCCCTGTTCCCGGGATTCGACACCCTCGGCACACTGGAACACCTGCGTCGCACCGGGCACGACCACTCCTGGTTCATCCTCACGCAGAAGATCGTGGAGAAGGAGTTCGCGCTGTCCGGCAGCGAGCAGAACCCCGATCTCACGGGGAAGGACATCAAGCTGCTCGCCACCACACGGCTCTCCGGCGGCGCACCCGGGCCGGTGCAGGCGTTCCTCGACAGGGGCGAGGACTTCGTTGTCGAACGCTCGCTCGACCGGCTCATCGACCGGATGCAGGCGCTCCCGGGCGGCGATGCCCTCGACCGCGAGCAGGTGGTTCGCGAGGTCGAGGCCCGCGACCGCGAAATGGCCAACGACTTCACCAAGGACGCGCAGATCGCCATGCTGCGTTCGGCCCGCGCGTATCGAGGCGACCGGCTCATTCGCACGGCCACTCCGCATCGGCTCACGGATCCGTCCGCTGGGCCGCTGATCGCCGTGAAGCTGCACGTGCTCACCCGCAAGTCGCTCGGCGGATTCGAGACCGATCTGGACGGTCGGATTCTCAACGCCGACGGCGAGCCGATCCGCGGGCTGTTCGCCGCCGGTGAGGCCAGTGGCTTCGGCGGTGGGGGCGTGCACGGCTATCGCGCATTGGAGGGCACTTTCGTCGGCGGCTGCCTGTTCTCCGGTCGCCAGGTGGGCAGGGCGCTGGCGCAGCGCTGATACGAACGGATCACCCGTATCACCCTTCCCTCTTGAGGGCTCGCGTCACCCGCGCGGAAGTCGGCCGGGTGCCCGCACGCTCCAGCGTGAGGTCGCGTCGATCCGCCCCCGTTGTCCCGGTTTCGTTACACCACGGCGCCGGTGCGTCGCACGTCGGTGAGCCCGACACGTGCCGGCCCGCGGGAGAGGACGTGACCACCCGACGTGGAGAAGCGCGTCCAGCGCCCCGCACGAAAGACCGCGGCCTCTTCGGTGGGACGACGTGATGAGATGAATCCGAGCGCGTCCGCTGTGAAGGCCACGCCGCGCGGGGCGTCGAACAGGGTGTCATCGAGCGGCCCCCACACAGAGGCGCGCACCGATCGGACGATCTCCTCACCGGTGCCGGTGGGCACGCGACCCGCCACGATCGAGATGCCGTGGGCGGCAAGGGCCGAAAGATGCTCGGCAGTGACTGTCCCCACGTGCTCCCACCCGCCCTGCGGCGGCGCAACTCCGGTCCACGCGGGATTCAGCGCGGTCTCCGGGAGCGCGATGGCCGACTCGTTCTGCGGATCCCGCTGGAGCGACTCCGCGGGAACGGTGATGTCGCAGACGAGCTCCGGGTCCGCCGCGAGGATGCGCATGCCGATCACGGTCGGCGTTGCATCCAGAAGTCCCTGCGGTGCGAGGGTCGCCGCGGACATGCGCAGCACTCCCGCATTCGCCTGCAGTCGGATGCCCTCGTCCGCGATCCGCGCCGCACGACCAGCGAACGTGAGGAAATCCGCGGCGGTCTGAACGTCGGCGAGAAGAAGGCTGTGGGGCACGTGTCTACACTAACAACGGTGCCCACGACGGGCTCCGAAGGAGGACGAGTGAGCGATTACGACCCGGCGGCATCCGTCGCCGCGATGATCGATGTGCTGGATCTGGCGGGCTCTGAAGCCCGCACCACGGAGGACATCTTCACCGGACATTCGCTGCCGATGCCGCACGGCCGTATCTTCGGCGGCCAGGTCCTCGCGCAGTCCGTCGTGGCCGCGCAGCGCACGCTGGATCCCGGCCGCGCGGTCCACTCCATGCACGGCTACTTCCTTCGTCCGGGTGATGCGGCCCAGGGTCTCACGCTCGCGGTCGATCGCATCCACGACGGTCGGTCGTTCTCGACGCGTCGCGCCCAGGCTTATCAGGACGGACATCCGATCTTCTCCATGATCGCCTCGTTCCAGGACCCAGGCCCCGGACTCGAGCACCAGGAGGAGATGCCCACCGGCATCACCCCTCCGGAGGACCTCCCCGATGCCCTCGCACTGGTCCGCGAGCTGAACCCAGCCGACGGCCGTCACCGGTTCTTCACCGAGCATCCCATCGAGACTCGCTACGTCGACGCGCCGATCCATCTCCGCGTCGACGGCGCCCATGTGCCGCACCAGGCACTGTGGTTCCGCGTCCGCTCGGTCATGCCTGACGATGCATGGCTGCACCGAGCGACCCTCGCGTTCATGAGCGACCTCACCATCCAGGACTCCGTCCTTCGCGCGCACGGCGTGCCGTGGGCAACGCCCGGATTGAAGGTCGCCAGCCTGGATCACGCGATGTGGTGGCACCGCGATGCCCGCGTGGATGACTGGCTGCTCTACGCGCAGGAGTCACCGAGCGCACGCGGCGGGCGTGGCCTGTCGACCGGGCGCATCTACACCCGGGATGGCCTGCTCGTCGCCACCGTGGCGCAGGAGCTCATGGTGCGCGTGCCCCACGCTGAAGAGGGCTGAACAGTCCCCGACCAGCCACAACGAACGAACCCCCGGATCAACGTGATCCGGGGGTTCGTGCACGTGTCAGCGCCGATGCGCGTAAGTGATCGGCTCGCCGAGATACGGGTTCCAGGCCCGGCGCTGCTCGTCGTCGAGCCGGACGGGCTTACCCGTGTGGGCGTCGACCATTACCACGACAGAGGTGGCCCGTGCGTACAGCGTCTGCTCGCCGCCATCCGCCGGTGAGTAGACCTCATAGCAGATCTCCATGCTCGATCCACCGAGCTTCGAGAACCACATCTGCACGTCAAGCGGGTTGCGCTGGTACGGCACCGGAGCGAGGTACTCGATCTCCTGTCGCGCGATCAGCGTGAGCAGCCCGGCCGAGATCCCGGAGTCCAGCACCGCGGTGTCCGGCGCGTCCTCGCCCGGGCCCGGGCGCCAGAACGCCCGGACCCGGACCTCTTCCAGAAGCTTCAGCATCGACGTGTTGTTCACGTGATTGAAGGCGTCGAGGTCGCCCCACCGGAGGTGGATGGGAACGTGCAGGCGCACGCTGTCAGTCACGCGTGAGCTTCCGGTGCGTGGAGCGGTGGGGCTTGGCAGCATCGGCACCCAGGCGGGCGATCTTGTTCTCCTCGTAGGACTCGAAGTTGCCCTCGAACCAGTACCACTGGTCGGGCTTCTCGTCCGTGCCCTCGTAGGCCAGGATGTGCGTGGCGATGCGGTCCAGGAACCAGCGGTCGTGGGTGATGACCACGGCGCAACCGGGGAACTCGAGCAACGCGTTCTCGAGGCTGGACAGCGTCTCGACATCCAGGTCGTTCGTCGGCTCATCGAGGAGCAGCAGGTTTCCGCCCTCCTTGAGCGTCAGCGCGAGGTTCAGGCGGTTGCGCTCACCACCGGAGAGCACCCCGGCCTTCTTCTGCTGGTCGGGGCCCTTGAAGCCGAACTTGGACACATAGGCGCGCGAGGGGATCTCGGTCTTGCCCACGGTGATGATGTCCAGGCCGTCGGAAACGACCTCCCACAGCGTCTTCTCCGGGTCGATGTTGGCGCGCGACTGGTCGACGTAGCTGATCTTGACGGTCTCACCGATCTTCAGGTCGCCGCCGTCGAGGGGCTCCAGCCCCACAATCGTCTTGAACAGCGTGGTCTTACCCACACCGTTCGGACCGATGACGCCGACGATGCCGTTCGGCGGCAGCGAGAAGCTCAGACCGTCGATCAGCGAACGACCGTCGAAGCCCTTCTTCAGGTTCTTGGCCTCGATGACGATGCTGCCCAGACGCGGACCCGCGGGGATCTGGATCTCCTCGAAGTCGAGCTTCTTCGTCCGCTCCGCCTCCGCAGCCATCTCCTCGTAGCGCGCCAGACGGGCCTTGGACTTGACCTGACGGCCCTTGGCGTTGGAGCGCACCCACTCGAGTTCCTCGGAGAGGCGCTTGGCGAGCTTCGCGTCCTTCTTGCCCTGAATGGCCAGACGCTCCTGCTTCTTCTCCAGGTACGTCGAGTAGTTGCCCTCGTAGCCGATCAGGCGTCCGCGGTCGACTTCGGCGATCCACTCGGCCACGTGGTCGAGGAAGTACCGGTCGTGGGTGATGGCGATGACGGCGCCGGGGTACTTCTGCAGGTGCTGCTCCAGCCACAGCACGCTCTCGGCGTCGAGGTGGTTGGTGGGCTCGTCGAGCAGGAGCAGGTCGGGCTTCTGGAGCAGCAGCTTGGCAAGCGCCACGCGGCGCTTCTCGCCACCCGAGAGGTTCTTGATGTCCGCATCGCCCGGCGGGGTGCGCAGCGCATCCATGGCCTGCTCGAGCTGTGCGTCAAGGTCCCAGGCGTCAGCGGCGTCGATCTCCTCCTGGAGCTGGCCCATCTCGGCCAGCAGCGCATCGAAGTCGGCATCCGGGTCAGCCATGAGGGCAGAGATCTCGTTGAAGCGATCGAGCTTGGCCTTGATGGCGACACCGGACTGGATGTTCTCCAGCACGGTCTTGTCCTCGTCCAGCTCCGGCTCCTGCATGAGGATGCCGACGGTGAACCCCGGGGTCAGCGTCGCATCGCCGTTGGACGGCGTGTCGAGCCCGGCCATGATCTTGAGGATCGTCGACTTACCGGCACCGTTCGGGCCGACCATGCCGATCTTGGCGCCCGGGAGGAACGCCATCGTCACGTCATCGAGGATGAGCTTCTCGCCGACGGCCTTGCGAGCTCGCACCATCTGGTAGATGTATTCAGCCAAACCTGGTTCACGTCCCTTGTTGTGATGGGTGTTGATCGCGCCGTGTGTGTCACGGCGAAGTCCGCGTGTGCACGACAAACCGAGCACCGTTTTCGAGTCTACCGGCGCGCGCGTGGAAAGGCCCGGTGAGCCGCCGCGCGTCCGCGCCCACCGTGTCGCCGCGAAAGGCACGAAGTCCCGGGCGGATCCGAACCGGCCCCTCCGAACCCATGTGCAGATCGTGAAACGGCCGGATGAACGCGCGTCTCCGTGTCAGCTCACCAGTCGATAGGTCGCGTTCCGCCCACGAGGCACGCGCCCGTGCTCAGCACGGGTGCTACCACCGTGTGCGGCTCTCCCGTAGCGGGGCCCACCTGTCCGATGAGGCACTCCCCCGCGAAAACGACCGAGAACTGGATGCTCTCTGCCTGATCGCCGATTGTGGTGCGGTCGGCTGTCACCTGCATCGCGGCCTTGTCGAAGCCGACTCCCACGAGAGCATCGATGTACGCCCGCCCCTGATCCTTGCTGTCGGACGCCCAGACGCTCTTCACGGTCTCGGTGAATATCGGCAGATTCGCGGCGGCGTTGCCGTCCGGTACGAAGGCGGCGGGGGCCGCGGGCTCCTGGGGAGCAGCCGCCGCGCCGTCACTCGGTGCCACCGCCGCGTCTGTCTCCGGAGCCGCACCCGCATCCGGTGCCGCGGTGTCCGATACCGCAGACCCTGGATCCGCGGGTGCTGTCGGCGTACAGCCGGCGAGCATCAGTGCGGCGATGGCGATCACGGCGGGGAGAGCGGTGGCGGTCAGCGTTCGGCGCGGGAGACGAGTCACCCAGCGAGTCTATGGTTCCCACCCGGCAACCTGCTGAGCGCCGCCGCGCCCGCGTCACGCGATGCGCCTCCCTCACGGACCCTAGACGGTGACACGCTGCCCCGCGGCGGCCGCCCCGGGTACCGCGGGGCGACGCCCCGATGCACTCGAGCGACCGGAACCGGGATCACCTCAGAACGGTGTCGCCGTCGCCGCCCACTGATCGTCCCGGCCGGAAGCTGCCGGCTCGTCCTGAGCATCGAGGGGCGGGGCCTCGGTGTCCGTCAACGCCATCGGCGCGGGCGGCACCTCGATCCCCTCGTCCGGGTCTGTCGCCGCCAGACGTCGTGTGCGGTGGAAGGTAGTCGTCCCCCAGCGCAGATCCGGACCCATCGCGTCGGCGTCGATCTCCGCTGCCGTGCCACGACGATCCCCGTCCGTCCACGCCCGCAAGCGCAGTCTTCCGGAGATCAGAACGCGGTCTCCCGTGCGAACGGAGGCGAGCGCATTCTCTCCGAGAGCTCGCCACACGTAGACCGTGAACCAGTTGGGCGTGCCATCCACCCACTCCCTGGTCGCCCGATCGAACCTCCTGTTGTCGGTCGCGAGGCGGAACGAGGTGTACGTCGCTCCGGCGCCGCTCGTCGCCTGGCGCGGCTCTGAGGCGACGTTGCCGACCACCGTGATGTTCTCCGTCATTTCTCTCCCTTCTGGGCGGACCATCCGCCGGGCGATCCGGCGCCGTCGTGCCCGAGTCGACGCCGGATCGGTTCCATCGTGGGGCGACCGGCGACGCCGTGACACAGGAAGCCGTGGATGAGGAACCGATCGCCGAGAAACCGCGCCTGGGGAGGAACGATGGACGGTCCGCGTCCAATGTCGGTGGCCAGGTCTAGCGTTCCTGTCAGAAGGGAGACGCACATGTCCATCACCATCAGTACCGCTCGGTTCGCACCCCACCTCAAGACCACTGCCCGGGAGCGACTGCTCGCAGTGTCGGAGAACACGTGGCGGGTCATCGCCGCCGATGGCCGTGTGCTCGGCCAGATTCGTGCCGTCCTCTCAGCGGCGGGCACCCGCTTCCAGGCTCGCCGGTTCGATGCGGCCGTCTCCGGTTTCCGCGAAGTCGGCGAGTTCTGGAGCCCCGACGAAGCCTGCGACTGCCTCCGGTGGATGTGACCGATGCCGCGCTTGCTCCTCGCGATGCCTGCCACCGCGACCACACCGGTTCTCACGCCCGTCGCCCGACCGGATATTCTGGTGGGTAGACCCCCAGTAGCTCAGTGGATAGAGCAGCGGCCTTCTAATCCGCCGGTCAGGTGTTCGAATCACCTCTGGGGGACCATCTCGCGAGTGGTACCTGCGCTGAGCGTCGGATTCCCGCGGCTGCCCGAATATGCCGCGACTAGGATGTGACCATGGTTTCTGCTGCCGAGAACGACCGGCTCGTCTGGATCGACTGCGAGATGACGGGTCTCGACCTCGCGGTCGACGAACTCGTCGAGATCGCGATCGTCATCACCGATTTCGAACTCAATCTCATCGATCCGGGCTTCCGGGTGGTCATCAAGCCGAACGATTCCGCGCTTGCCAACATGAACGAGTTCGTGACGAGCATGCACACGACCTCCGGTCTGATCGAGGAGATCCCCGACGGCGTCAGCGTGGCGGAAGCAGAGTACCTGTCGCTGGAGTACATCCGCCGTTTCGTCCCGTTGGAGGGCAAGGCCCCCCTCGCAGGCAACACCATCGGCACCGACCGCATGTTCATCGCGAAGTACATGCCTCGCGTGGACGGGTACCTGCACTACCGCAACGTCGATGTTTCGAGCATCAAGGAGCTCTCCCGCCGGTGGTACCCGCGTGCCTACTTCCAGGCACCCGAGAAGGATGGCGGACACCGCGCGCTCGCGGACATTCTCGAGTCCATTCGCGAACTCGAATATTACCGTCGCGCCGTATTCGTGCCTGATCCGGGGCCAACTTCGGACCAGGCGAAGGCGGTGTCGGAGGCCGTCGTGTCATCGTTCGCTCCGAACCTGTGACAGAATAGATGAGTTGCCCCGCTGAGGCGGGGACACGGTGGGTATAGCTCAGTTGGTAGAGCGCCTGGTTGTGGTCCAGGAGGTCGCGGGTTCAAGCCCCGTTACTCACCCGGATGAGATCCCCGGAGCCGTCAGGCTCCGGGGATCTTTCGTCGTCGGCCCCCATCCCCTCAGCGAGAGTCGGTTGCGCCGCGTTCGGAATCCGCGATGATCTCACTCACCATTCCGGCGAAGATCAGACCGTGGAACGGCAGCATCGACAGCCAGTACAGCCGCCCCCACAACCCCCGAGGGAAGAACACGGCGCGCTGACGGTACGTGGCGCCGCCGCTGCCGGACTCGTCGACCACCAGCTCCAGCCATGCGTCGCCCGGAACGCGCATCTCGGCGCGGAGCCGCAGCAGACGACCGGGCTCCACCGCCTCGACGCGCCAGAAGTCGATCGCGTCGCCCTCGCGCACGGTGAGACGGGAACGTCGTCCCCGCTGGAGGCCCACGCCGCCGAGCACACGATCCATGAGTCCACGCAGCGCCCAGAGGATCGAGGCCGAGTACCAGCCGCGCGCTCCCCCGATCTGGCTGATCACGCGCCACACCGCGGCCGGAGAGGCAGCCGTCGTCCGCTCGCGGGCGTCAAGGAAGACGGTGCGCCCGGACCAGTCCGGGTCACTCGGCATCGGGTCACTGGGAGCTCGCGGTACCCGCCCGTCCACCCAGCTGGTCTCCACCGCGTCCATCTCAATGCGGCCGAGTGCCAGCCGCACCGCATCCCGGTAGGTGGTGAGACCGTCAGCGGGAGGCGGAATGAGTGCGTCGATCGCATGATCCTGCATCACGCATTCCTGCTGCAACGACTCCACCAACGGCCGAGCGATGCGTTGCGGTACGGGCGTCACCAGCCCCACCCAGAGGGAGGCCAGCCGTGGGGTCAACACCGGCAGCGCGATGATGCGCCGCTGCGGGAGACCCGCGACCACGGCGTACGCGTTCATCATCTGCCCGTAGCGCAGAACGTCCGGGCCTCCGATGTCGACAGCCCGGTTGACCGGTTCGGGAAGCCGCGCTGCGGCCAACAGATAGTGCAGAACATCACGCACGGCTATCGGCTGGATCCTGTTTCGCACCCAGCGCGGGGCAGGCATCACGGGCAGCACTTCGGTGAGATGACGGACCATCTCGAAGGATGCCGACCCGGAGCCGATCACGACGCCCGCCTGCAACACGAGCGTAGGGGTACCCGACGCGAGCAGGATCTCCCCCACTTCGCGCCGCGAACTCAGATGAGGTGAGAGCGGCACATCGCGGGGATGGAGACCTCCCAGGTAGATGATCTGCTGCACGCCGGCGTGTGTCGCCGCGCTCGCCACGGCTCGCGCAATGCGACGATCGACGGCGGCGAAGTCGCGCCCCGCTGACATCGAGTGGATCAGGTAGTACACGACATCGACGCCGTCGAGGGCTCGTGCAAGGGCGTCCGGATCGCTGGCATCACCGTCGACGATGTCGACCTGGTCATGCCACGGCGCGCCGACAAGCCGTGACCCGCCGCGAGTCAACGCGCGCACTCGGTAGCCGGCCGCCACGAGCCGCGGGACAAGGCGACCGCCGAGATATCCGGTCGCGCCCAGCACGAGGACACGCGGCGTGATGCCCTGCGCACCGGCCCTCGAGCGATACGGATCCTCCATGCCGCTCGGTGAGCTCAGTGCCGCCGCGGCCTCTGCTTCCGCTTCTCGCTCTGTCATCACGCCATCGTAGGCATCGACGCTGGGCGAGAGGTCCATCGCCGGCGAACGCCGACGCAGGCGCGCGGAAGTCGGTACGCTCGAAGGATGATTGACCTCGACGCCGCAGCGTTCGAAGCACTCGTCATCGAAGAACTCGATCTCCTTCCCGACGACATGGTCGACGGGCTCGATAACGTGGTATTTGTCGTTGAAGATCGCCCCGAGGATGGCTCGCTCGATCTGCTCGGGCTGTACGACGGTCTCGCGCTGACAGAGCGCGAGCGCTACGGCATGGGAGACCTTCCGGACCGCATCATCGTCTACCGCGAACCACACTTGCACGCGGTCGAGTCCGTCGACGAGCTGCGCGACGAGATCCATACCACGCTCGTTCACGAGATCGCGCACTTCTACGGCATCGACGACGAACGCCTGCATGAGCTGGGGTGGGCATGACTGCGCTGGCTTTCCCGGATATCGCGCAGGAGAGCGACCACCGGCTGGATGAGGACGCCGTGCCGAACCGCCCGTGGCAGACCGTCGTGTGGGACGACCCCGTGAACCTGATGAGCTATGTGGTTCGGGTGTTCCGCGACTACTTCGGCTTCAGCGCGGACAAGGCCAACGCCCTCATGCTCCGAGTGCACAACGACGGTCACGCTGTCGTCGCGGAGGGTGCCAGAGAGCAGATGGAACTGCACGCCCAGGCGATGCATGACTACGGCCTGTGGGCGACCGTTCGACAGGCGCCGCAATGACCGGCGGTCGATTCATCCTCTCTCCGGAGGAACGCGCGGTCCTCTCCGACCTGCTGTCTCAGTTCATCGAGGTGCTTGAGCAGGGCTCAGCCGCTGACGATCCCGCACTCGCGAGACTCTCACCCAGCGTGTACTCGGATGACGAGGACTCCAGCCGCGAATTCCGCCGCCTGACCGAGGCCGACAGCATCGCTCGACGCCAGGCGGATGCGACGGTCGTCGCCGATGCTCTTGCACATGCCGATGGTGTGTCGGGGCAGCATCCCGCCGTGATTCCGTTGGGCGCGAACACGACACCCGCCTGGATGCGTACTCTCGCGGGTCTGCGCCTCGTTCTGGCATCGCGTCTCGGTCTTGCCGTAGGCGGTCCAGCCCCGGGCGGGGTGATCTCGGAGCCGGAACAGAACAGCGCGGTATACGGGATCTACGAATGGCTCGGCTACCTCCTGGAGCAGGTCGTCGTCACCGGCTCGTGATCCGGTCAGCCACCCCGGCGCACGAGATAACGCCCCCGTCTACGGCAGCGAGATGACGAGATCCGCATGCGCCTGTGGCCGATGGCCGCGAATATGCTCGTCCTCCTGGGCCGCCCACCGGTCCCAATAGGGACGATACGCATCACCGTCGCGCTGCAGAGCACGCTCACGGCGCGCCCCGGCTGGCGCATCTACCCAGACGGTCACGTCCGCGAGTGACGCGGACTCCGCCCGCAGGATGCCGCAGCCCTCGACGATCAGGCCGCGATCGTGCGGCACGGCCGAGTGCCCTGCGGGACGATGCTGTACCCAGTCCCAGCCGCTCACGTGCCCGTCGCGTGCCGCGGCCCGCGGTGTCAGAATGTCGCGGATCACCGCCTGCGCCCCGGCTTCCAGGCCGTCCCAACCCGGATAGACCGCATCGAGGGGCAGCACGGTCGGCTCCGGGTCCGGCCACACATCGGCCAGCCGGCGAGCCAAGCTGCTCTTTCCGGCGCCGCTTCTGCCGTCGATCAGGATCGTTGCTCGTGACCGATCGCTCACGATCCTCATCACGGCCGCGACCGCGTCACGCAGTGCGTGATCGAGCGGGTCCGATGCCTCGGAGGTGAACTCAGCGCTTGAGCGCACGGATGATGCGCGCGAGGGAGCGCCCGGCAACCCAGACGAACGGGATACCCACGGCGAGCAGAGAGATCAGGTTCGCCTCGAAGCGGATGTCATCGCCGCGCCGAATGTACGCGCCGACGGGAAGCGAGACACCGCCGCCACCACCGCCCGATCCCTTCCCGTCTTCCTCGGCCCCGCCGAAGCCACTCCACGTGGCGGCGACCGGGATGACGCGAACACCATCGACGTCCTGCTGCTCTCCGTAGACGCTGGTGACGCCTGCGGAGGCCGTCAGCTTGCCGAGTTCCAGTGCGAGGTTGGGCATGGCTCCACCGTACCCCGCGGTTGGCGCCGCCGCACCCGCCAGCGCGGATCTCGCCGCCCCGAACGCGAGGATTGGCGCCCCCGCCCAGCCGTCTGTTCGCCGAAACCGCCGCGCGCAGCATTCGCCGATGCCCGCGGCGGATCACACGTCGTCGAGGCTTCGCGCCTTCGGCTCCGCGTAACGATCACGTCGTCCCAGCGCAGAGGCACGGGTGAGAGCGCCACTCCCGAAGCGGGCTGTGGCGCCGTCCAAGGCTGTGTCGACAGCGCGCCAATCCGCGTCGTCGTCCCAGAGCCCCATGCCTCCCCCACCGGCTGGCTGAAGTCGTTCAGCACGGACACCGATCAGCCGAACGGGTGCGCGCGCGTCGATCGAGGCGAAGAGCTCGCATGCCGCCTCGCCGATCCGACGCCCCACATCGGTGGGCTCGGCCAGCGTCTGCGATCGGCTCAACGTCGTGAAGTCGTCGAAACGGACCTTTACCGCCACGGTTCGAGTCTCGAAGGATCCGGCCCGCAGGCGTGCCGCAACGCGATCCGCCAAGCGACGGAACTCGCTGCGCAGCAACGCGTGATCGGTGACGTCCTGCTCGAAGGTCTCCTCGTGCCCGATGCTCTTCTCCACGCGCTCCGTCGACACGGGCCGTGGATCAATCCCATGAGCCAGACGCCAGACCTGCTCTCCCATCGCCTGACCGAGCGCGCGCACGAGCTGATGCTCCGTGCCCGCACGGATGTCGGCCACGGTTCGAATGCCGCGGGATGCGAGTGTCTCCGCGGCCTTCGGGCCCACACCCCAGATGGCGCTCACCGGGCGCGGAGCGAGGAACTGGTCTGTGGCCCAGTCCGGGACCACGAGGAGGCCATCGGGCTTGGCCACCGTGGACGCCATCTTCGCCACGTGCTTCGTCGCGGCCACGCCGATGCTGCAGGTGATGCCTGCCTCCCGCTCCACACGCGCGCGGAGCTTCTCCGCAATCTCCCGCGGCGAACCCCACAGCCGACGAGCGCCACGCACGTCAAGAAAGGCCTCGTCGATCGACAGGGGCTCCACCAGCGGCGTGACGTCACGGAACATCGCCATGACCTGACGCGAGACCTCGACGAAGCGATGGAAGTCCGGTGACACGATGATGGCCGAGGGACACAGCCGCAACGCCTGAGCGACCGGCATCGCTGCGCGAACACCGTACCGGCGTGCCTCGTAGGAAGCGCTGGACACCACCGAGCGTCCCTCAGGTGCACCGATGATCAGCGGTTTGCCCGCCAACGATGGGTCGTCGAGCACGGCGACCGACGCGTAGAACGCATCCATGTCGACATGGAGGATGCCTGTACCGGTGTCGTCGGCGCCGGGCCCCGAGACCATGCGCCCACTGCCATCACCTCGACCCATGTCTCCATCTTCTCGCGGACCACGGACATTGGGCCGCGTCCGGGAAACGACGTGGGGCCCGTCCGTAGGACGAGCCCCACATCGTGAGCGCGGGTCAGATCTGGCCCGCGCGCTCCAGCACGAGCTCACGCACACGCGCGGCGTCGGCCTGGCCCTTCATGGCCTTCATCACGGCACCGATGACCGCGCCCGCGGCCTGCACCTTGCCGTCGCGGATCTTCTCCAGCACATCCGGCTGCGCGATCAGCGCGTCGTCGATGGCGGCGATCAGCGCGCCGTCGTCCGACACGACGGCGAGACCACGCGCATCGACGACCGTCTGCGGATCGCCTTCGCCCGCGATGACGCCTTCGAGCACCTGTCGAGCAAGCTTGTCGGTCAGGGTGCCGGCGTCGACCAGCTGCTGCAGAGCCGCGACGTGCTCGGGCGACACCAGCTCGGCGGCGTCGCGCTCCGAGGCGTTGGCGACGCGGGTGATCTCACCGGTCCACCACTTGCGCGCGGCGGCTGGGCTGGCACCGGCGGCGATCGTCGCCGCCACCTGGTCGAGCAGACCGCCGTTGTTGACGTCCTGGAACTCGAGGTCGGTGAAGCCCCACTCCGCCTTGAGGCGACGGCGACGAGCCACCGGAGCCTCGGGCAGAGCGGCACGGAGTCGTTCGATCAGTTCGGCAGACGGCTGCACCGGAACGAGGTCGGGCTCCGGGAAGTACCGGTAGTCGTCCGCGTCGGACTTGGGACGACCGGCCGAGGTCTGGCCGGTGTCCTCGTGCCAGTGCCGGGTCTCCTGCGTGATGGTGCCGCCATCGGCAAGGATCGCCGCCTGCCGCTGGATCTCGTAGCGCACCGCACGCTCGACCGACCGCATCGAGTTGACGTTCTTCGTCTCGGTGCGCGTGCCGAGCTTCTCCTGGCCTCGAGGGCGCAGCGAGACGTTCGCGTCGCAACGCAGGTTTCCGCGCTCCATGCGCGCCTCGGAGATGCCGAGCGCCTTCGCGATGTCGCGGATGGTGGCCACGTACGCCTTGGCGTACTCGGGTGCCCGGTGCTCGGCCCCGAAGATCGGCTTGGTGACGATCTCCACCAGGGGCACGCCGGCACGGTTGTAATCGACGAGCGAGTACTCGGCACCCTGGATGCGACCGGTGGAACCGCCGACGTGCGTGAGCTTGCCCGCGTCCTCCTCCATGTGCGCGCGCTCGATCGGGATGCTCACCAGCGTGCCGTCCTCGAGCTCGATCTCGACGGATCCCTCGAAGGCGATCGGCTCGTCGTACTGGGAGATCTGGTAGTTCTTGCCGAGGTCAGGGTAGAAGTAGTTCTTCCGCGCGAATCGGCTGGACGGTGCGATCGAGCAGCCGAGAGCAAGGCCCAGGCTGATCGAGGACTCGATCGCCTGCGCGTTCACCACGGGCATCGAGCCCGGAAGGCCCATGTCCACCGGAGCGACCAGCGTGTTGGGGCCGGCGTCGTGGTTGTCCGGGTGCGCGGGGTTCGGCGCGGACGAGAACATCTTCGTGCGCGTGTTGAGCTCGACGTGCACCTCGAAGCCGAGCACCGGCTCGAACAGCTCCAGAGCCTTGTCGAAGTCCATCAGCTTGTCGGCCATCAGCGTGCCTCGCCTTCGTGAGTCGTCTCGCCCGGCAGTCGCGGTGCACGCTCCAGGAGCGGACCGCCCCACTGGTCGACCAGCAGCGTCTCGAGCGCGGCACCGACGCGGTACAGGCGCGCATCCTCTCGGGCGGGAGCCAGGAACTGGATGCCGACCGGAAGACCGTCGTCGGATGCGAGACCGGACGGCAGCGTGATGCCGGGAACGCCCGCCAGGTTGGCGGGGATCGTGGTGACGTCGTTCAGGTACATCTGCAGCGGGTCGCCGATGCGCTCGCCCAGCTTGAACGCTGTCGTCGGTGCCGCGGGGGTCGCGATGACGTCAACCTTCTCGAATGCGTTGTCGAAGTCGCGCTGGATGAGCGTGCGCACCTTCTGTGCGCTGCCGTAGTACGCGTCGTAGTATCCCGCGGACAGCGCGTAGGTGCCGAGGATGATGCGTCGCTTGACCTCCTCGCCGAAACCGGCTTCGCGGGTTGCAGCCATGACGTCCTCGACTGTTGCGCCGCCGTCGGGCGTGACGCGCAGGCCGAACCGGACCGAGTCGAACTTCGCCAGGTTGCTGGATGCCTCCGCGGGGAGGATCAGGTAGTACGCGGCGACGCCGTACTCGAAGTGCGGGGCGCTGATCTCGACGATCTCCGCCCCCTGCGCCTCCATCGTGGCCAGTGCCGCGCGGAAGGACTCGGCAACGCCGGGCTGGAAACCGCTGTCGGGCAGTTCGGTGATGACACCGATCTTGAGCCCCTTCAGCACGTCCCCGCGCGCACCTTCGCGGGCGGCAGCGGCGAACGAGGGCCACTGCTCCGACAGCGAAGTGGCGTCGTTGGCATCGTGACCGCCGATGATGTCCTGCAGGAGCGCGGAATCCAGCACCGTACGGGTGACCGGACCGACCTGGTCGAGGCTCGACGCCAGCGCGATCGCACCGTACCGGCTGACGGCACCATAGGTGGGCTTCATCCCGACCGTTCCGGTGACGTGCGCGGGCTGACGAATGGAGCCGCCGGTGTCCGAACCGAGCGCCAGCGGAGCCTCAAACGCGGCCACAGCCGCGGCAGAACCGCCGCCGGAACCGCCGGGGATGCGGTCCAGATCCCACGGGTTGTGCGTGGGGCCGTAGGCCGAGTGCTCGGTGGAGGAGCCCATGGCGAACTCGTCCATGTTGGTCTTGCCGATGGCGATGAGGCCGGCCGCGCGAGCGCGTGCGACGACGGTCGCGTCGTACGGCGACATGTAACCCTCAAGGATCTTCGACCCGGAGGTGGAGGGCATGTCCGTGGTCACCAGCACGTCCTTCACGGCTAGCGGGACACCCGCGAGCTCCGGAAGCTCCTCGCCCGCGGAACGGCGCTGGTCGATGTCGGCCGCGTAGCGCTCGGCGTGCTCGTTGACGTGGAGGAAGGCATGCACGTCGCCGTCCACCGCGGAGATGCGGTCGAGGTGGGCGCGGGTGGCCTCAACGGCCGACACCTCGCCGGCACGCAGCTTCGCCGCCAGATCGGCGGCGGACAGGCGGATGATGTCGCTCACTGCTCTTCTCCCAGGATCGCGGTCACGCGGAAGCGGTCGTCATCGGAGTCCGGCGCATTCTGCAGGACCTCCGCGACCGACAGCGGCTGCTGCGGCTCGTCGGGACGGAAGATGTTGGCGAGCGGGATCGGGTGGCTCGTCGCGGGAACGTCGGGGGTTGCGACCTCCGACACCTTGGCGATGTTGTCGACGATCGCGCCGAGCTGACCGGTCAGTCGCTCGACCTCCTCGTCGGAGAGCTGGATCCGCGCGAGCACGCCGAGATGACGGACGAGTTCGGGGGTGATTTCAGACACCCGATCAGTCTAGTTCCCTCCACCGACGCTCTCCGATAGTAGGTCACAGCCGGGTCACGGGCGCGGGCGGGCCGCTCGATCCGCGATCCGCACCGGGCGCGTCGCGTCGCGGTCGTAGGCTGAGCGGGTGACCACTTATGACCCGCCTCGCCCGTGGATCGCCAGCTACGCCGCCGGTGTTCCTGAGGACCTCGCACCCGTCTCCGGCTCCCTCGTGGACATCGTCATCGCGTCGGCGCGTGACTACCCGCAGGCACCAGCGCTGGAGTTCTTCGGACGCGAGACGACCTACGCGCAGCTCCTCGAGCAGATCGAGCGCGCCGCCCAGGGACTTCGCGATCAGGGGGTGCGCGCCGGCGACACGGTGGCGATCATCCTGCCGAACTGTCCGCAGCACATCGTCGCCTTCTACGCCGTCCTGCGGCTCGGGGCTGTGGCGGTGGAGCACAACCCGCTGTACACCCCGCGGGAACTGCGCAAGCAGTTCGAGGATCACGGGGCGAAGCACGCCATCGTCTGGAACAAGGTGGTGGCGGACGTGCAGGCCTTCCCGCAGGACCTCGCCGTCTCCACGTTGATCTCCGTCGACGTGACCCGTGCGATGCCCGCCACCATGCGTCTTGCGCTTCGCCTGCCGGTCGCAAAGGCTCGCGAGTCGCGGGATGCGCTGTACACGCCGGTGCGCGGGACAGTGCCGTGGGAGAAGATCGTGTCGGCCGGCCGGCTCCCCGGCAGCTGGGCGCAGCCCTCCACCGATGACCTGGCCATCATCCAGTACACGAGCGGCACGACCGGTGCTCCCAAGGGGGCCGCGCTCACCCACCGCAACCTGTTGTCGAACGCGGCGCAGGCACGCGCCTGGGTGCCCTCGATCACCCGCGGCAACGGGTGCGTGGTCTACGCCGTGCTGCCGATGTTCCACGCCTACGGCCTGACCCTCTGCCTCACGTTCGCGATGTCGATGGGCGCGCGCCTGGTGCTGTTCCCGAAGTTCGATCCCGATCTGGTGCTCGATGTCATGAAGAAGCATCCGGCGACGTTCCTGCCGCTCGTGCCGCCGATCGCGGAGCGGCTCCTGGCTCGGTCCGTCGAGAAGGGGATCTCGATCCGGGGCACCGAGGTGGCTATCTCGGGTGCGATGGCGCTTCGACACGAACTCGTGGTCCCCTTCGAGGCGGCGTCCGGCGGCTTCCTGGTCGAGGGGTACGGGCTCAGCGAGTGCTCGCCCGTGCTGATGGCGAATCCGGTCGCGGACAACCGCGTGGCGGGAACAGTCGGGCTCCCCCTCCCCGGCACGGAGTGCCGCGTCGTGGATCCGGACAACCCCACGCAGGACGTGCCCGCCGGAGCCGAGGGCGAGCTGGTGGTGCGCGGACCGCAGGTGTTCTCCGGCTACTACGGCAAGCCCGAGGAGACCGAGGCGGCGTTCGTGGACGGGTGGTACCGCACCGGCGACATCGTGACCATCGACGACGGCGGCTTCGTGCGCATCGTGGACCGCATCAAGGAGCTGATCATCACGGGCGGCTTCAACGTCGCGCCGACGGAGGTCGAGAACGCGCTGCGCCAACATGAAGACGTCGAAGACGCCGCCGTCGTGGGTCTGCCCAGCGACCACTCCGGCGAGGAGGTCGTCGCGGCCATCGTCCTCCGTCCGGGCGCGTCCGTGGACGTGGAGGCGATCCGCGAGTACGCCCGCGGTCTCCTGACGCCGTACAAGGTGCCGCGCCGCGTGTTCGTCGTGGATGAGCTCCCGAAGTCGATGATCGGAAAGGTGCTGCGCCGTCAGGTGAAGCAGCAGATCCTCGGGATCACGACCGGAAGCTGACCCTCCGGCCATCACGAAACCCCGCGGGTTTTCGTGATGGCCGAACCGGTTCACACCGGCGGCAGCGCGTCCGGTCCTTCGGTGACGAGGATGTGGAACTGCGCGGCATCGAGAACGCGGATACCCAGCTCGTCGGCCTTTGCGAGCTTGGATCCGGCACCGGGCCCGGCCGCGACGAAGTCCGTCTTCTTCGAGACGCTGGATGCCGCCTTGCCGCCCGCGCGGAGGATCGCCTCCTGAGCCCCCTCGCGGGTGTATCCCTCGAGCGAACCGGTGGCCACGACGGTGAGGCCGTCCAGGACGCCACCCTCGACCACGGCCGCACCGGGTCCGGGGTGACCGGGGATGAACAGCTGAGCACCGGCCGCCTCCCACCGAGCGACGATCTCCTGATGCCAGTCGACCTCGAACCAGTCGAGAAGCGAATCCGCGATGATCCCGCCGACGCCTTCGACCGCCGCGAGCTCGTCCCGCGTTGCCGCACGGATCGCTTCGAGCGATCCGAACCACTGCGCCAGAGCCCGGGCCGCGACCGGCCCCACGTGGCGGATGTTGAGTGCGACCAGGAAACGCCAGAAGTCCTTCGTCTTCGCCTTCTCCAGCTCGGCGAGGAGCTTGATCGCCTGCGCGCCCGGCTCGACGAGCGGGAAGTTCTTCGTGACTCCCGCTGCGCGCCGCTCGGCAGCGGTGGCGTTCTCGAACCCCGGCGGATACACGCGCGTGACCTTCTGGAACGGCGCGCGAACAACGGGCTCGCCTTTCTCATCCGTCTTGAGTTCGCCGGTCTCCGCATCGCGAACGTCGACCACGATCGGCACGAGCTGTTCCAGCGTGAGGTCGAAGAGCCCGGCCTCCGTGTCGAGCACGGGGCGCTCCGGATGACGCGGCTGCGTGAGTGCCGCCGCCGTGACCTCACCGAGCACCTCGATGTCGAGTCCGCCGCGCGAGCCGATGTGCTCAACCCGCCCCCGCACCTGAGCGGGGCAGGAGCGCGTGTTCACGCATCGCAGATCGATGTCCCCTTCCTTTGCCGGCAGCAGCGGTGATCCGCACTCCGGGCAGGAGTCGGGCATGACGAACTCACGCTCCGTGCCGTCCCGCAGCTCCACGACCGGACCGAGCACCTCGGGGATGACATCACCGGCTTTGCGCAGCACCACGGTGTCGCCGATCAGCACGCCCTTGGCCTTGACCACGTCCTGATTGTGAAGCGTGGCGAAGCTCACCGTGGAGCCAGCGACGAACACCGGCTCCATCACGGCGTAGGGCGTGGCCCGACCGGTGCGCCCCACGCCGATGGCGATGTTGAGGAGCTTGGTACGTACCTCCTCCGGCGGGTACTTGTAGGCAATGGCCCAGCGCGGCGCGCGCGATGTCGCGCCCAGCTCGTCGTGGAGCGCGAGGTCGTCGACCTTGACGACGATGCCGTCGAGCTCGTGAGCGACATCGTGTCGGTGCTCACCGTAGTAGGCCACGAACTCCAGGACGGCATCGATATCGTCCAGCACGCGTGGATACGGGCTCGTGGGCAGACCCCACGCGCTGAGCAGCTCGTAGACCTCGCTCTGAGAGGACACCGGCGGGTTCTGCCACGCCCCGATGCCGTGCACGAACAGACGCAGCGAAGCCAGCCGCGCCTCACCGGCGGCCAGCTCCAGCCCGTCCTTCTTGTCGAGCTGCTGGCGCAGGCCTCCGCTGGCGGCATTGCGCGGGTTGGCGAACGCCGGGAAGCGGCGCTGCGCGCTCTTCTCCGCCTTCTCCTGACCCGACCGCGGCGTCATGTCGGCGATCACCTGATCCCGCATGCGCGCCTGCAGCGCGTTCAGCTCTTCGAACTCGGCGACAGGGATGAAGACCTCGCCACGCACCTCCACGAGCGCGGGGTGTCCGCTTCCGGCCAGCCTCGACGGAATCCCCGCCACGCGGAGGGCGTTGACCGTGACATCCTCCCCGACCCGACCGTCGCCGCGTGTGGCGGCGGAGGTGAGCACGCCGTTCTCGTAGCGCAGCGAGATGGCAAGCCCGTCGATCTTGAGCTCGGTGAGCCAGCGAACCGGGGCGCCCGCGGCCAGCGCGGTCTTGGCGCACCAGTCGCGGAGCTCCTCGGGCGAGAAGACGTTGTCAAGGCTGAGCATGCGCTCGGCGTGGGTGATCGGGGCGAGCATGCTGCCTTCGGCCGCCCCCACACTGAGCGTGGGCGAATCCTGCCCCTGCACCTCAGGGAAGGCTGCCTCGATGGCCTCCAGAGCATGCATCCACGCGTCGTAGGTGGCGTCGTCAACGGGCGAGGAATCCGCGCCGTAGTACGCATCGCGCGCGTCGATGATCAGGCTGGTGAGGCGCTCCGCCTCCGCCCGCGCCTCGTCGAGGGTACGGGGTGTTTCATCTGCAGTGCCGGTCACGCATCCAGCGTATTCGGTGCCTCGGACATCGACGCGGACGAGTTCTCCGGGCGCGCCGATCAGCCCACCGGAACAGCAGACTCGGTGCGATCGATGGTGAACTGGCCGATCACACGCGTGCCGTCATAGAGCACCGCGGTCTGTCCTGGCGCCACACCGTCCAGCGGATCGACCGGCGTCACCGCCAGCCCGTCCTCCCCCCACACGGCATGAGCGGGAACGGGGTCGGCGTGGGCTCGGATCTGCACGTCGCACGCGAACTCGCCGTCGATCGGCTCGGCTCCCGCCCAGCTCAACCGCGCGCCCGAGATCCGTCCGATCGCGAGTGCTTCCTTCGGACCGACGACGACGGTGTTCGAGACCGGACGGACCTCCAGCACGAACCGGGGCTTGCCGTCCGCCGCGGGAACGCCGAGGTGAAGTCCTCGCCGCTGACCGACCGTGTAGGCGTGCGCCCCTTCGTGAGACCCGACAACGCGCCCCTCGCGGTCTACGATGTCGCCGGTGGCTGTGCCGACCTTCTCGGCCAGCCAGCCGCGGGTGTCGCCGTCGGGGATGAAGCAGATGTCGTGACTGTCCGGCTTGGATGCGACGAGCAGACCGCGCTCGGCAGCCTCGGCGCGCACCACGGCCTTGGACGGCGTATCCCCCAGTGGGAAGTACGTGTGAGCGAGCTGCTCGGCGGTGAGAACGCCCAGAACATAGGACTGGTCCTTCGCGTCATCCGCGGCGCGGTGCAGTTCCAGACCGCGATCCCCGTCCCGCAGACTCGCGTAGTGCCCCGTGCATACGGCGTCAAAGCCGAGCTCGATCGCGCGCTCGAGAAGCGCGGCGAACTTGATCTTCTCGTTGCAGCGCATGCACGGATTCGGCGTGCGACCGGCCTGATACTCCGAGATGAAATCGGCGATCACGTCGTCGCGGAATCGCTCGGAGAAATCCCAGACGTAGAACGGGATGCCCAGCTTGTCGGCCACCCGACGAGCGTCCATGGCGTCCTCGATCGTGCAGCAGCCGCGGCTGCCCGTGCGAAGCGTGCCGCCCGCGCGGGACAGCGCGAGGTGCACCCCCACCACCTCGTGCCCGGCCTCGACGGCTCGCGCCGCGGCCACCGCCGAGTCGACGCCACCGCTCATCGCCGCCAGAATTCGCATACGACCAGTCTACGAGCGCCGCGCGGCCCCGGTCGCTGCGGCATAGGCCGACGCGATGTTCGCGAGAACGGCGTCGACGTCGTCGTTGGTGCTGGTGCGACCCAGGCTGAAGCGCAGCACGCTGCGGGCGTCCCTCTCATCGCGCCCCATCGCTCGCACCACGTGCGAGGGCTCGGCGATTCCCGCCGTGCACGCGGAGCCGGTCGACACCGCGACATCGGCGCGATCCAGCAGGTACAGCAGCGACTCCCCCGACGCACCGGGAAACAGTACGTGCAGGTTCCCCGGCAGCCGTTCCTCCGCGCCGAGCACCTGAGCGTCCGGCACGGCGGCCAGAATGCCGGCCCGCAGCCGATCCCGCAGCGCGGCATCGTGCGCCGCCTCCGTCTCGCGCTGTGCCGCCATCGTCTCCGCGGCCGCGGCGAAGGCGACCGCGCCCGCGACGTCCTGCGTTCCCGCACGGAGGTCTCGCTGGGCGGCACCGCCGTGATGCAGCGCGGCGAGCCGTGCCGATCGTGACACCACCAGCGCTCCGGTCGCCGGTGGTCCCCCGATCTTGTGCGCGGACACACTCAGCGCGACGACTCCCGCGCCGCGCTCACCACGCAGCCGAGCAAAGGACAGCGGCAGATGGCCGAACGCCGCAACGGCGTCCAGGTGCAAAGGAACGCCGGCCTCCTGCGCTGCCGCACCGAGGTCAGCGACGGGATTCACCGTCCCCACCTCGTTGTTGGCCCACAGCGCGGTGGCCAGCACGACATCGGGACCGAGCGCTGCGGCGAACGTCGCGGGCTCGATGCGCCCCTGGCCCGTCAGCGCCACCGCACGCACCTTCGCGTCCTGCGCGGTGCGCAGCCACTCGACCGTGTCCATCGTGGCGTGGTGTTCGCCGTCGGGCAGCACGACGACATCGCGATCCGCCGCCCGCGACCACCAGGCGCCCTTCAGCGCCAGATTGATCGACTCCGTCCCACCCGAGGTGAAGACCACCTCGATCGGATCTGCATCCACCACCCGCGCCACGGCCTCGCGCGCGTCCTCCAGCACTCGTCGGGCATGCTGGCCGGCGCCGTGGATGGATGAGGGATTCGCCAGTTCCCCGACCGCGGCGATCCAGGCTTCGCGGGCTTCGGGCCGCATCGGAGTGGCCGCGGCGTGATCCAGGTATGCACTCACCCTTCCACTCTCCCACGCACACACAGCCCCTAGGCCGGCGGAATGCACCACCCGCTCGGCGACGGGCGTGGAGAGAACGGTGGATGAATGCACGCGCGCGAGGGCAATCTCGCCGTACCCTGGTGGGATGGACAGCTCCGACCCGACGCAGCCGCCCGCGTTCCTCGACGCCGCCCTGGACGGGCTCGGCGTCCGTCTGGCGGATGGCACCGCCACGATTCGCGTGCACTCCCACGATGCCACCGCGGTGGAACTCCTCGTCTTCAATGACGACGATCTCGACTG
Organism: Microbacterium gorillae; assembly: GCF_050990725.1. GTDB lineage: Bacteria > Actinomycetota > Actinomycetes > Actinomycetales > Microbacteriaceae > Microbacterium > Microbacterium gorillae_A. The sequence goes on along the minus strand of NZ_CP158844.1, from coordinate 1,993,257 downwards.
GGTGACCGACACCGTCCCCCTGACGCGCGGGGAGGGTGACGTCTGGAGCGCGACCACCGATCTGCTGCATGTCGGCAGCCCCTACATGCTGCGTGCGACCGGACCTGCCGACTCGCGCTTCAACAGCGAGCGCATGCTGATCGACCCGTACTCGCGCGGACTGATCCCGGGCGACGGCTATGAGGACTTCCGCAGCGTCGTCATCGACGAGACCTTCGACTGGGGGGACGTCGCCAAGCCCGCGGTTCCGCTCGATGAGACGATCATCTACGAGGGCCATCTCAAGGGTCTGAGCAAGCGTCACCCCGACGTGCCGCCGGCCCTTCATGGCACCTACGCCGGTCTCGCCCACCCGGCGATGATCGAACACTTCCGCTCGCTCGGCATCACCGCCGTGGAGCTGCTGCCGATCCACGCGTTCAGCTCCGAACCGCGTCTGCTGAATCTCGGCCTGTCGAACTACTGGGGTTACAACACCGTCTCCTTCTTCACGCCACACGCCGCGTACGCGACCGCGGATGCGCGCCGTGCGGGCCCGGCCGCGGTGCTGCGCGAGTTCAAGGGCATGGTGAAGCTCCTGCACCAGGCCGGCATCGAGGTCATCCTCGACGTGGTTTACAACCACACGTCCGAAGAAGGACCCGGCGGCCCGACGACCAGCCTTCGTGGTCTCGACGATGCGACCTACTACCGGCAGGGCGACGATGGCTCATACATCGACACCACCGGCTGCGGAAACACCCTGAACACCTCCCAGGCGGCCACCGCCCGGCTGGTGCTGGACTCGCTGCGGTACTGGGCGCGGGAGGTCGGCGTCGACGGCTTCCGCTTCGACCTGGCCACCTCCCTCGGGCGCGACGCGGGACATGAGTTCACCGCCGAGCACCCGCTGCTGCAGGCGATCCGTACCGATCCCGCGCTCTCCGACGTGAAGATCATCGCCGAGCCGTGGGACGTCGGCCTGGGCGGCTGGCAGACCGGCAACTTCGGTCCGGGGTGGCAGGAGTGGAACGACCGCTACCGCGACCGGGTACGCAACTTCTGGCTGAGCGACATCGACTACGCCCGTCGGGCCGGCATCGCCCCCACCGGCATCGGCGGATTCGCGACGCGCCTCGCCGGATCGTCGAACACGTTCTCTAATGAACGCGGCCCCCTCGCGAGCATCAACTTCGTCACCGCGCACGACGGCTTCACGATGCGCGACCTCGTCTCGTACGGAACGAAGCACAACCTCGCCAACGGCGAGCACAACCGCGACGGGGCGGATCAGAACCGCTCCTTCAACCACGGCGCCGAGGGCCCGACCGACGACGCCGCGATCCGCGCGACGCGGCGCAAGGCCATCCGCAACCTGTTCGGCACGCTTCTGCTGTCTGCCGGCACCCCGATGATCACAGCGGGCGACGAGACCGGACGGACTCAGCACGGCAACAACAACGCCTACTGCCAGGACTCGCCGATGACCTGGCTCAGCTGGCAGCACGAACCGTGGCAGCACGACCTCCGCGCGCATGTGTCGACGCTCACCCGGATCCGGCGCGAGAACCCCGCCCTGCGCCCGAGCCGCTACGCGGTGCTCGGTGAGCATGTCGAGGGCGCCAGCGAGATGGAGTGGTTCGACGAGAACGGCGAGACGATGTCGGCGGACCGGTGGCAGAATGCCGGGCACCGCACGCTGCAGTACTTCGCGGCGGAGACGCTGCACGACGGGGATCCGCGCAACAAGATCCTGCTGATGATCCATGGCAACGAGTCGCCGATCGTCGTCCGTCTGCCCCGTATCCCCGGTGTGACCAGGTACCGTTCGCTCTGGTCGAGCGAGGAGGAGGTGCCGCAGACAGAGCGTCTCACGTACGCACCGGGCGACACCGTCACGCTGACCAGCACGGCCATGCACCTGTTCGGCGTCGACTCCGACGACGAGAAGCTCACCGATGACGCGATCGATGCGGCAGCGCTCCGGGTCGAGTCCTCCGACACGCCGGTCACCGATTCTGCGACCGTTGCTGTCACAGGGCAGGAAGACGCCCCGGTGCAATAGTGATGTGACGGGGCCGAGGCGCGCGGTAGGTTGCTCATGTGGCTGCCAAGAACCGCTCTCTCACCCGTCCGTGGCGAAGCACCCGGCCCGTGCCGGTTCGCTCGCTCCCGCCCGCCGTCTCCCCGGGAGCGGACGCCGACACCCGTTCGGGACGCATCCCGGTCCAGGAGGTGCTTCCCGGCGCTCCGGGAGGATTCGCGCCATCGGCCTACGTGGGCGAGGCGATTCCGTTCCGGGCGACGGCGTTCCGGGAGGGACACGATCTGATCGGAGTCCAACTGCGGCTCTGGTCGCCGAGCGGTGAGGAGTCGCTGCACCGGCTCACGTCCACCGGCGATGGACTGGACCACTGGCAGGTCGACGTCGTGCCGCTCGAGCAGGGCACCTGGCGATTCCGCGTGGAGTCCTACGCCGACGAGTGGGCCACGTGGCACCACGCCGCGTCCCTCAAGATCCCAGCCGGCGTCGACGTCGCGGTGATGTGCGAGTTGGGCGCGGCGCTGTTCGACCGCGCGCGATCCGAGAAGAAGCTGCCCAGCGGGGCAAAGGCGAAGCTGCAGGCCGCCGCGAAGACGCTGCGCGCCACCGGCACCTCCGCGGAGAGCGCGCTCGACGTGGTCGAAGACCCCGACCTCGCCGCCTTCTTCGACGACTTCCCGGTTCAGTCCTTCGTCACCGCGTCCGAGGAGCGGACGCTGCTGGTGGAGCGCGAGCGTGCCGGCTACGGCGCCTGGTACGAGTTCTTCCCGCGGTCTGAGGGGGCGATCCGCCACGCCGACGGAACGGTGTCCTCCGGAACATTCGTGACCGCGATCGATCGCCTGCCGGCGGTCGCCGCGATGGGCTTCCAGGTGCTGTATCTGCCGCCCATCCACCCCATCGGCCGCACCAACCGCAAGGGTCCGAACAACACTCTCGACGCAGGACCGAACGATCCCGGCTCACCATGGGCCATCGGCGCAGCGGAGGGCGGTCACGACACCGTTCACCCGGACCTCGGCACCCTCGACGATTTCCGAGCTTTCGTCTCCGCCGCCCGAGACCTCGGCATCGAGGTCGCACTGGATCTGGCCCTGCAGGCCAGCCCCGACCATCCCTGGGTCACCGCTCATCCGGAGTGGTTCACGACCCTCCCCGACGGCACGATCGCGTACGCCGAGAACCCGCCGAAGAAATACCAGGACATCTATCCGGTCAACTTCGACAACGATCCGCTGGGCATTCGTGCCGAGGTGCTGCGCATCGTGGAGCACTGGATCGCGCAGGGCGTGCAGATCTTCCGCGTCGACAACCCGCACACCAAGCCACTCGCGTTCTGGGAGTGGCTGATCCGCACCGTGAACGATACGCACCCTGACGTGGTTTTCCTCGCGGAGGCGTTCACCCGTCCCGCGATGATGCGGTCTCTTGCGGCCGCCGGGTTCCAACAGAGCTACTCCTACTTCACGTGGCGCAACACGCGGCAGGAGCTCGAGGAGTTCCTCACCTCGGTGTCGCAGGAGACGGCGGACTTCATGCGCCCGAACCTGTTCGTGAACACTCCCGACATCCTGACGGAGTATCTGCAGTTTGGCGGACGTGCCGCGTACGCCATCCGCGCGATCATCGCGGCCACCGCGGCCCCGCTGTGGGGCGTCTATGCCGGCTTCGAGCTGTTCGAGAACGTCGCTCGTCCGGGCGCCGAGGAGAACATCGACAACGAGAAGTACGAAATCAAGACCCGTGACTGGGCAGAGGCCGACGCCACCGGGCGCACCCTGGCGCCGCTCATCACTCGGCTCAACGCCATCCGCGCGGAACATCCGGCGCTGCAGCAGCTGCGCAACTTCCGCGTTCACGGCAGCGACGACGACGCGATCCTCGTGTTCAGCAAGCATCTGCCCGCGGAGCTCTCCCCCGACGGCACGGCCGACACCATCATCGTCGTCGTCAACGTCGATCCGCACTCTGTACGGGAGACCACCGTGCACCTCGACACGACGGTCTGGGGGGTGCCGTTGGGCTCGCCGTTCGAAGTGGAGGACCTGCTCTCCGGCGAGGTGTGGGAGTGGACGGACAATGCGTACGTGCGCCTGGACGCTTTCACGCGCGCCGCGCACGTCCTGCGGGTGAAGGGCTGACATGAGCGAGACGATTTCGACCGACACACTGCGCGCCGTAGCGGAAGGCGCGTACCACGCTCCGCATGATGTGCTGGGAATCCATCCCGCCTCAGACGGCGTAGTGGTTCGCGCCCGCCGCCCGCTCGCAGCGACCGTCACCGCACGCTTCGCCGATGGCACGTCGCTTCCGCTCACCCACCGCCTCGCCGGCGTGTGGGAGGGATTCGCCTCGGGCGAGCCGCGCGCCTACACGCTGGAGACCACCTACCGCGATGGCGCGCCCTGGATCGCGGATGACCCGTACCGCCACACGCCCACGGTGGGCGAGCTGGATCTGCACCTGATCGGAGAGGGCCGGCACGAAGAGCTCTGGCGCGTCCTGGGCGCCCACGTGCGAACGCACGACGCCGTCGACGGGGTCGCGTTCAGCGTCTGGGCGCCGAATGCCCGGAGTATACGTGTGGTGGGTCCGTTCAACGAATGGGACGGCCGCAGCCATGCGATGCGCTCCATGGGCAGCAGCGGCGTCTGGGAGCTCTTCGTTCCCGAACTCGGCGAGGGCACGATCTACAAGTACGAGATCCGAACCGCCCGCGGCGACTGGATCCTCAAGGCCGACCCCATGGCACAGGCCGCTGAGATGCCGCCGGCGACCGCATCCCGCGTCACTCGCTCGCACTACGTGTGGAACGACGCCGAATGGATCGCCCGCCGCACCGTCACCGATCCGTCCGTGCGTCCCATGTCCGTCTATGAGCTGCACCTGGGCTCCTGGCAACCGGGTCTGTCCTACCGTGATGCTGCCGACCCGCTCATCGAGCACGTGAGTGCCCTCGGCTTCACGCACGTCGAGTTCATGCCGCTCGCCGAGCACCCCTTCGGCGGATCCTGGGGCTATCAGGTCTCGGGCTACTACGCGCCCACGAGTCGCTTCGGCTCGCCCGACGATCTCCGGTACCTGATTGACCGACTCCACGGCGCCGGCATCGGCGTGATCATGGACTGGGTACCCGGCCACTTCCCCAAGGATGCCTTTGCTCTCGGCCAGTTCGACGGTCAAGCCGTGTACGAGCATCCCGATCCGCGGCGAGGTGAGCACAAGGACTGGGGCACGTACATCTTCGACTACGGTCGCAACGAGGTGCGCGGCTTCCTGGTGGCCAATGCCCTGTACTGGCTGGAGGAGTTCCACGTCGACGGACTGCGCGTGGATGCTGTGGCGTCGATGCTGTACCTTGACTACTCGCGTCAGGACGGCGAATGGGAGCCGAACGTCTACGGCGGGCGCGAGAACCTCGAGGCGATCTCGTTCCTCCAGGAGGTGAACGCCACCGCGTACAAGCGCAACGCGGGCATCGCGATGATCGCCGAGGAATCCACCAGCTACCCCGGTGTCACGGCCAGCACGGATTCCGGCGGCCTGGGCTTCGGCTTCAAGTGGAACATGGGGTGGATGAACGACTCGCTGCAGTATGTGTCGCGCGATCCGCTCTGGCGTGGACATCACCACGGTGAGATCACATTCTCCTTTCACTACGCCTTCAGCGAGCAGTACGTGCTGCCGATCAGCCATGACGAGGTCGTGCATGGCAAGGGAAGCCTGCTCAACCGGATGCCGGGCGATCACGCGGCGAAGCTCGCCGGGGCACGCGCCTTCCTCGGATACATGTGGGCGCATCCGGGCAAGCAGCTGCTGTTCATGGGTCAGGAGTTCGGTCAGCTCTCGGAGTGGAGCGAGGGACGCGGTCTGGACTGGTGGATGCTGGATCAACCCAGCCATCGTCAGCTGCAGTCGTTCGTGGGTGCCCTGAACCACACATACCGCGAGCAGCCGTCGCTGTGGGAGCGCGATCGTGATGGCTCGGCGTTCTCACTCCTCGGCGCTCCGGCATGGAACACGAACATCGTCGCCTTCGACCGTGTCGATCGAAAGGGACGTCACGTCGTCTCGGCGACCAACTTCTCGGGCTCTGTGGTGGCGAACCTGCCGTTCATCCTGCCGAAGCCGGGAGTCTGGCACGAGGTTCTCAACTCCGACGCGGCGGAGTTCGGCGGTAGCGGCGTCGGCAACTTCGGCAGCGTCACCGCCGACGACGCGGGCCTCACCAGCATCACCGTTCCCTCGCTGGGCACGATCTGGTTCACCCACGAGTGAACGACAAAGGAGCACCCGGTACGGGTGCTCCTTTGTCGTTGGTCACCGAATCAGAACAGCAACGACGACAGTCGTCCGCGCGCTCGGATGACGCGCGCGTCGGAGTCGCCGACCAGCCCGAACAGCTCCAGAAGTCGTTCACGTACCGGCGTTCGCTCGTCGGTGGGAAGCGCGGCGAACAGCTCGAGAAGACGGTCGAAGGCGTCCTCGACGTGTCCACCGGCGAGGTCCAGATCTGCGACGGCCAGCTGAGCGTCGATATCCGTCGGTGCCGCGGCGGCTGCGGCCCGGACGGCCTGCAGATCGGCATTCTGCACCCGCTGCAGGAGCTTCACCTGGCCGAGGCCGGCACGAGCGTCCTCATCCCGCGGGTTCTCCGCCAGCGCCGCTTCATAAGCGGTGACAGCGCGCGCGTAGTCGCCGGCTTCGATCGCGTCGTACGCCTCGGCGTGCAGCGGCGGTAGCGGCTTCTCGGCGGGCGCAGCGGCTTCGGTATCGCCGGCACTCGCGCTGGCCTCAATCGTGCCCGTCACACCGTTCTGCGCAGCCACCTGCAGCAGCTGAGCGAACACCTCGCGCACCTGCTGGTCATCGGCCGCACCGTTGAACATCGGCAACGGCTGGCCCGCGATGACGGCGACCACGAAGGGCACCGATTGCGCGCCGAAGGCCCGCACGATTCCGGGATTCGCATCGGCGTCGACGTTGCCGAGCACGACACGACCCGCCAGGGCGCGAACGACAGCCTCCAGAGTCGCGGTCAGCTGCTGGCTGGCCTCGCTGCGCGCGGACCACAGATTCACCACCACGGGGACCGAGCGCGACAGGTCCAGGATCTTCTGGAAGTCGGCCTCGGTGACGGTCGAGATCAGCTCCGCCGCTCCCTGCGCGGCCGCCGTCTGTTCGGGGCTCGGACGATTGCGGAGAGAGGACAGATCGACAGCGCCACGCAGCACGGCGCCGGGGGCATCGCTCACGGGAGTACCTCAGCCTTCAGGATGTCGCTGGAGAAGCCCAGCAGTCGGATCTTCTCCCCCGACGACTGGCCGGGGACGAAGAAGAACAGTTGGTCGGAGTAGGTGGTCTGGAAACCGGTCTGCGACTGCGTGACGCCAGTCAGCGCCGTCACCCGAGGGTTGCCGTCCAGCTTGATCACCGCGTCGGCCACCGACGGTTTCGAGGTCTCCGTCTCCTCGACGTTGACCGCGACGATGGCACCGTTGTCGACGGTCATCAGAGCGACGGGTGCCGATGCGCCGGCGCGAGCGGCGAACTCCAGCGTTCCGGTCTGGCCCTCCGCTGTCGTGTTGAAGGTGTCGAGCTGCTGCTGGCGTCCGGCCGTGATCTTCGGCAGGAACGTGTCGACGTCCAGGTTGAAGCTCGCAGCGAACTCGCTCGTGGCGCCCTTGTCGAGTACGTCGGCGTATGCCCCGGCCACCTGATCCGGAGCCATCACCAGGAGTGACGAATCCGGACGCACCAGGTTGGCACCGAGCTCGGCCGGCGCGAGGTTGGGGGTCTGCGCCGACGCTTCGAGCTGGGCCAGGTAGGAGACCTTGTAGGGGCTCCAGGCGTCGTTCTGGGTCGCAATCAGGATGCGCGGAGCGACCGTGGTGTCGGCTTCGTCCTGCCACACCGCGAGAATCGTCCGGGGCCAGCCGCTCTTCGCCTCCGGAACGATGATCTGATACGGCTTCGACGGAACAGCCGTGAGGGCAGGCACGTCCGGCAGCGTCGCGCGCAGGGTGTAGTTCGTGGCGCGCGCGGCCAGCACCGCATCAGACAGACGCGTGGAGGCGACATCGATACTGAGCGAGCTGTCGGCCGCGGCCGCGGTGGTCGCAATGCGATCGAGGATCTTCTCGGCCTGCTGCTCGGTGACCGACGGCTTCTCCTGGTCCTCCGGAACGATCACCGTCGGGGTGGGGCTCGGTGTCGTAGTGGGCTCGTCGAACTTCGGCCAGGCATCGGCGGTGCATCCACTCAGGAGAGCGCCGGAGACGACGAGCGCGGGAATGGCAATGAGCGAGCGGCGACCACGCTTCTTCGTACCCGAACTGATCACACCCTTCTCCGCCGCATCCAGCTCGCCCACACTGATCGGCTGCGTCTCCGGCAGAGGTGGAACTCCGCGGCGTCGCGGACCACGGGATCGTCGCATATGGCGGATCCCGAGAACGTACAGCAGGATGCCGACGATGAGGGCGATACCGCCGAGCACGACCAGCGGGCCCGCCCATGGCGTGGAATTGTCGATCGCCCAGGACAGGGCGATGTCGCTGGGCGCCGGGTTCTGGCCGTCGGTGGCGATCAGCACGGCCATCGTGTCCGGCAGTCGCATCTTGCGGATCATGGAGCCGGTGTCCGTCGTGAACTCATCGGTCCACAGGTCCGATCCGACCGGGCTGGCCGAATTCGGAGTGATCAGTCCCGCAGCGGTCGCCGCGTCGATCCCCTTCTGGACGGTCTCATCCGCGGCCGGGGCTTCCTCGGTGGGCGCGACCACCGTCGAGGTGATCGATCCATCGTCAGCGAGAGTGACGTGGTTGTACGAGCTGTCGGCCAGCCACGCCGCGACATCCTCCTTGACCGCGATGGCACCGAAGATGTCGCCTGAGCCCCCGACCATCAGAGTCTGAACGCCCGGCAGCTTGTTGAAGACCTCGCCATCGATCATCGTGTACGGCTGGTCGGCGGAGACGCCGAGTTCAGCACGCTCGGTGTTGGGACCGAGGAACACGGTGCGCTGGGCGATGCCGCCAGCGATGAGAATGGCCGCGATCACGAAGGATGCGACAGCCCAGACAAAACGCACGAAATTTCTCCTCACATCTCCGCGCGGGGCACGGAGCGGATAGACACTCGACCAAACAGACTAGCGAACCTGACTGAAAGTTGTCCCGACAGTGCCGGGTTACCGGGCCATTCGGCCTCGGCGCACTATGTTGTTCGGGAGCACTCCGACCGGCGAAGGAATCATGAAGCTGCAATACCCGTTCCGCACCGCCCTGGTCGCAACGCTCGGCGTGGGCGTCGGCATCGCCCTCATCACGGGCGTCCAAAGCCTCGGTGCCGTTCTCCTCTATGTCGGCACGGCACTGTTCCTGAGCCTGGGACTCGATCCGGTGATCTCCTTCCTGGAGCGCCGACGTGTGCCGCGTTGGGCCGCCGTGCTGATCACCGTGGTGGTCGTGCTGGGCGTGTTCGCGGGCATCGTCGCCATCGTGCTGCCGCTCATCATCAACCAGGTGACGCTGCTCGTGAATCAGGTGATCCGCATCATCACCATGCCGGATCTCATCGGCGAACTGGAGAAATGGCTGACGAACCTGTTCCCCAATCTGCGGGTGCAGGACGTGTTGGATCAGGCACAGGAGTGGGCACTGTCCAGCATCGGCGACTTCGGCTCGCAGGTGGTCAATCTGAGTCTGGGGGCGATTCAAGGACTGTTCGGCGCGTTCATCGTGTTGATCCTCACGATCTATCTCACCGCCTCCACGCCGGCCCTCAAAGCGTCCGTGTACCAGCTGGTGCCCGCATCGCGTCGCGAACGGTTCATCGACATCGCCGAGCAGATCATCGACTCGGTCGGCTACTACGTCATGGGTCAGGTGACGCTCGGTCTCATCAACGGCCTGCTGAGCTTCTTCTTCCTCTCCATCATCAATGCGCCGTTCAGCGCCGTTCTCGCGGTGATGGCGTTCTGCGGATCACTCATTCCGCTGGTGGGGACACTCACCAGCTCGGCGATCATCGTCATCGCGTGCTGGCTGATCCCGGATGGCGGATCGGCGACGACGGCGATCATCGCGGCGGTCTACTACCTCATCTACATGCAGATCGAGGCGTATGTGATCTCGCCGCGCATCATGAATCGCGCGGTGTCCGTTCCGGGTGCCGTGGTGGTCATCGCGGCGCTGGCCGGAGGTGCGCTGGGCGGCCTGCTCGGAGCCCTAGTGGCCATCCCGGTGGCCGCGAGCCTGCTGATCATCTACCGTCAGGTGATCATTCCGCGCCAGAACGAGCGCTGACCTCGCGGGCGCTCAGCCTTCCCAGTCGGTCGGCAGCGGGAGGGCGGACGGGTTGACCGCGCTCACGATCTCGGTGAGCACACGGTAGGTCTGGTTCTCCCCGACCCACAGGTGGCGGCCCCCGTCAACGGAGATCAGCCGCGCATCAGGAATGCTCGCGAACCGTTCGCGCGCTTCGTCAGGTCGCAGATAGTCGTCGAGCTCCGGGACGAGGATCACCACGTGGCAGTCCTCACCCGCCCACGCTGCGACGTCTTCAGCGGTGGCGCGATGCAGCGGCGGCGACAGCAGGATGATTCCCTCGATGTCATGGTCGCGTCCATACTTCAGCGCCAGCTCCGTCCCGAAGGACCAGCCCACGAGCCAGGGCCGTGGCAGCCCGCGTTCGTGCACGAAGTCCATGGCCGCTGCGAGGTCGGCTTCCTCACCGATCCCCTCCTCGAACGCACCTTCGCTGGTCCCCCGCGGCGACGAGGTGCCCCGGGTGTTGAAGCGCAGCACGGCGAGGTCGGCCAGCGCCGGCAGTCGCGCCGCGGCCTTGCGCAGGATGTGGGAGTCCATGAACCCCCCGGCCGTCGGCAGCGGGTGCAGGGTGACGAGCGTGGCGACCGGCGTCCCGTCGAGCGGGACGGCCAGTTCGCCGACGAGAGTCAGGTCGTCCTGCGTCCGCAGGGTGATGTCTTCGCGACGAGCGGGCAGCTCAACCGCGCCACGGATTTCCATCAGCTGATCCTCCAGCAGTGCGTGTGCCAATGGCGCCGAGCGCCCAGATCAGCGGTGTCGCCCAGGACGCCGTCGGCGCGCCACGCGACGAGGTGCGCGACACCAACGGCCACGATGCGTCCGCAGCCCGGGCAGGTGTATTCCTTCTGCGCCTGGCGCTCGGAGACGGGCTGCACGTACCATTCCTGGCCGCGACGCACCTCGGTGCGCTTGAAGCCCGCGATCATGCGGGCAAGGGAATCCTCAGCGCGAGAATCCTCCGGTCGACGTCGATTCGATCGGGGCATAGCGAGACAGCGTCACCACCAGTGGTTGTTGACCCAGAAGTTGTACGCATCCGCCCACGAGCCGTACCGACCCACGGCGTACCCGTTGGCCCAGGTCAGGTTCGCGACAGGATCGTACCCTCCGCCGGGCACCTTCGAGCACGGCAGCGCCTGAACCAGGCCGCACGCACCCGAACTCGAGTTCGTGGCGTTCGGATTCCAGCTGCTCTCCCGGCTCACGATGTAGTCGACGTAGCCCCAGTCGCTTTCAGCGATCCCGGCGGCTGCCATCCACTCGGACGGCGATCCGCCACCACTGTACTTGGGGGCGTCCCCGCCGCTGCTCTTCTTGCCGCTGCCGCTGTCGTTCTTGACAGAGGCGGGCTCCGGGGTGGGAGTCGGAGTGGGAGTGGGGGTAGGCGTCTGATACGACATGTACGAGTCGCGGGAGACCTCACCGCTGACGACGGCATCCGCGGCCGTGAAGGCCTGCGCTCCGCTAGCCGACAGCTGGTAGGCCGTGGAGGAGGTGGCTGTGGGTGCCGGAGCTGCCACCGGACCAGTGCTCGCGAGCGCGACCGGAGCGACCGTCGCTCCGACGAAACCGACGGCGGCGAGAGCCGAGAACACGGCCATCGCGCTGCGTCGACGGGCCTTCTTCACGACGAGCTGCGGAGCGTTCGTCTGACGCTGTGCAGCGCGCTTCTCACCGCGCCGCTCTACGGGATTCGTCTCGTTAGCAGAAGTCACAATGGGATAACTATACCCGGAGCCTGCGCCGATGGCATCAGGAGATGCTCAGCGCGTGGGCGTCACGGCGAGCATGACCTCGACGACGGCATCCAACACCGCATCGACCTGTTCCTCCGCGTAACCGTTGCGCTGCATGCGGAAGGCCGCCGCGCGCACCTGCTCCGGCGTCACGCGATCACCGTGTTCGAAGTAGCCCACGAGTTTGTCGGTCACAAGGTCCACCTCGTCGATCCGATAGCCGTAGCGCAGCACGCCGGCGCGACGGAATCGGTGTCCGCGGGGTCGTGAGATCCGCTCCAGCACGATCTGTGCGGTCGTCCGGGCCTGCTCCACCCAGCCGTCGACGCCCACCGCGCGGATGCGGGCGTCGCGCTCACGCGCGGCGAAGGCGTCCTCGATCCGTCCGAGTGCGGCATCTACGGGAGCGATCTCATAGCCGTTCTTCACCAGCGGGAAGGCGGCCTGGCGGATGTCGTCCGCCGTGAGCGCGACGGCATCGTCGCGCCGCTCGAACGCGGATCGTGCGTGGGCGAGGAAGCTGTCAACAGAACGCTGCTCGTAGCCCTTGGTGCGACCGGTGGCGCGCGGGAAAGGAGTCGAACTCACGAGAGAACCGCCAGAGGTGAGAGGAAGTGGTGGAGGGCCAGGACAGCCACGGCCGAGGGCAGGATGCTGTCCAGACGGTCCAGGATGCCGCCATGACCGGGGATCCAGGAACTCATGTCCTTTATGCCGAGATCGCGTTTGATCATCGACTCGCCGAGATCGCCCAAGGTCGCCGTCAGCAGCAGCGCGAGTCCGCAGGCGAGACCCGCCCACCAGGGCAGACCCAACAGGAAGATGCAGATGAGGGTGGCCGTCACGACAGCGAACAGCGCCGCTCCGCCGAGTCCCTCCCATGTCTTCTTGGGGCTCACACGCGGTGCCATCGGATGCTTGCCCAGCCACAGACCGATCGCGTAGGCCCCGGTGTCGGCGGAGACCACGACGGTGAGGAACAGGATGATCCAGTTCTGTCCGTTGTCCTCGCGCAGCACCAGCAGTGCCAGCGTTGCCAGGAACGGAATGTAGACGGGGATCAGGACACTGGCGAAGATGTCGTCGAGGACGGCGCGCCGCACGCGACCGTCCTGCGCGCTCATCTGTGCGATGAGGCGCCAGACGACGATGAGGCTGACTCCCGCGAACAGCAGCACCCACAGGGCCCAGGTCTCCGCCACGTACGCCGAGCCGACGAGGGCCACCGCCGTGACGAGCTGGGGAATCAGATCGATGCGACGTCCGGCGGTCTGGAACGCGCGCGCGAGCTCATAGACCGCGGCACCGGCCGCCACCACCGCGAGGATCACGAAGATCCACTTCAGGAACAGCAGTGAGCCCAGCACGATCGCGCCGAGCGCGAGACCGATGAGGATCGCGCCGATGAGATCGCGTCCGGTGCGCGCCTTGATCCGCTCCTGCGCCTCGTCGAAGTTCTCACGGGCGTGGGCGACCTGCTTGTCGAAGTTCTCGCGCGCATGGGCCACCTGCGATTCCAGTTCCTCGCGTCGAGCCTTCAGGTGCGCCGGGAAGGCCCGAGCGCCGGTGTCCGACGAGACGTCGGTCGCCGGCTGCTCGGGCTCAGAGTTCCCGTGGGAATCGGACGTCATGCCGGGTCAGACCTCGAGCAGCTCAGCCTCTTTGCGCTTGAGCGCCTCGTCGATGAGGTCGGTGTGCGCGCGGGTCAGAGCGTCCAGCTCCTTCTCGCCGCGGGCGACCTCATCCTCGCCGACCTCGCTCTTGAGCGCGTCCAGCTCGTCCTTCGCCTTCCGACGGATGCCACGGACCTGGACCTTCGCGTCCTCGCCCTTGGTCTTGACGAGCTTCACGAACTCCTTGCGGCGATCCTCGGTGAGCTCCGGAAGCGTCACACGGATCACGTTGCCGTCGTTCGACGGGTTGGCACCGAGATTCGGCATGTCGCGAATCGCGTTCTCGATGTCACGCAGCGCGCCCTTGTCGTAGGGCGTCACCAGCAGTGTGCGAGCCTCGGACGAGTTAATCGAGGCGAGCTGGGCCAGCGGCGTCATGGTGCCGTAGTAGTTGACCATGACCTTCTGGAACAGCTGAGGGTTGGCGCGACCCGTACGGACGGTCGAGAAGTCCTCTTTGGCGGCCTCAACGGCACGCTCCATCTTGGCCTTGGTGTCGGCGATCACAGCGGCGGCGGTCATGCCTGCTCCATTCATTGAGTACAGCTGATGTCAGTCTAGTGGGACCGCTTCCCGGTCCCTGTGAGGGTGCCTGCGGAGCGTCAGGCGGTGACGAGGGTTCCGATCTCCTCACCCAGCAGAGCCCGGGTCACGTTACCGGCGGGCTCCATCCCGAACACGCGCATCTTCATGCCGTTGTCCATGCAGAGGCTGAAGGCGGTGGAGTCGACGACCTTCAGGCCCTGCTGCAGCGCATCGCTGTAGGTCACGTGGTCGAGCTTCACGGCATCGGGATTGGTGCGGGGGTCGGCGGAGTAGACGCCGTCGACGCCGTTCTTCGCGACAAGCACCTCGGTCGCACCGATCTCCAGGGCGCGCTGGGCGGCGACCGTGTCGGTGGAGAAGTACGGCAGACCAGCGCCGGCGCCGAAGATCACGACCCGGCCCTTCTCCATGTGACGCTCGGCCTTCAGCGGGATGTAGGGTTCGGCCACCTGGGTCATCTGGATGGCGGACTGCACGCGCGTCGCGGCACCGGCCTGCTCCAGGAAATCCTGCAGCGCGAGGGCGTTCATGACGGTGCCGAGCATGCCCATGTAGTCGGCTCTCCCGCGTTCCATGCCGCGCTGGCTGAGCTCGGCGCCGCGGAAGAAGTTGCCACCGCCGACGACGATCGCGACCTCCACCGTGTCGACGACCTCGGCGATCTCGCGCGCGATCGCGCTGACCACATCGGGGTTCACGCCCAGCTGTCCGCCGCCGAAGGCCTCGCCGGAGAGCTTCAGCAGGACGCGACGGCGTCCGGTCTTCTCTGTCGTGGTCACGTTGTTCCTCTCGTCGCGCTCAACCGTATCGCGCTGGTGTGTGTGCGTGAAGAAGGGCCCGGATCGTGAAACGATCCGGGCCCCGAAAAAGGTCTTACGCGCCGACCTTGAAGCGGGCGAACGCGGTCACCGTGATGCCGGCGTCCTTCGCCACCTGGGCGACCGTGAGCTTGTTGTCACGGGCGTAGTCCTGGTCGAGCAGGGCGACCTGCTTGATGAACGCGTTGACGCGACCCTCGACGATCTTCGGCAGGGCAGCCTCCGGCTTGCCCTCCTCGAGAGAGATCTTCGTGACGATCTCGCGCTCCTTCTCGATGTCCTCGGCCGGGACGTCGTCACGGCTCAGGAACGAGGGGTTCGCGAACGAGATGTGCTGCGCGATGGCGCGAGCGGCCTCAGCGTCGTCACCGGTGTAGGCAACGACCACACCGACCTGCGGGGGCAGGTCCTTGTTGGTGCGGTGCATGTAGACCTCGAACTTCTCACCCGAGATGGTGCGAACCTGACGCAGCTCGACCTTCTCGCCGATGATGGCGGCCTCGTCGCTGATCAGCTCGGCGACCGTCTGGTCTCCGGCGGGAGCGGCGAGAGCGGCCTCGACCGAGTCGGCAGCGGCGGCAGCGGTAGCGGCCAGCACCTTGTCGGCGAGCGCGATGAAGCGCTCGTTCTTCGCGACGAAGTCCGTCTCGCAGGCGAGCTCGATCAGGGTGACCTTGCCGTCCTGCTCGGATGCGGCGATCAGGCCCTCGCTGGTGGAGCGGTCGGCACGCTTCGCGTTGCCCTTGGCGCCCTTGAGGCGCAGGATCTCGGTGGCCTTCGCGACGTCGCCGTCAGCCTCCTCCAGCGCCTTCTTGGTGTCGACCATGCCCGTGCCGAGCTGCTCGCGGAGAGCCTTGATGTCGGCGATGCTGAAGTTTGCCATTGTGTGGCTCCTCTGTGATGTAAGTGGCAGCTGTAATGGATGGGCAGCGGGTGGCGCTCACGCGCCACCCGCTGATGGCTTACTTGGCCTCGGTCTCCACGGCCTCGGCCTGGGCCTCAGCGCCGGCCTCGTCCGCAGCGGTCTCGGTGGCGGCGACCTCAGCGGCAGCGCCCTCGGCGACCGGAGCACCCTGCTCGAGCAGCTCGCGCTCCCACTCGGCCAGCGGCTCAGCGGCCTGCTCGTCGGCCGGCTGGTGCTTGGCGATGAGACCCTCGGCTGCTGCGTCGGCGATCACGCGGGTCAGCAGCGCGACGGAGCGAATCGCGTCGTCGTTACCCGGGATCGGGTACTGCAGGTCGTCCGGGTCGGCGTTCGTGTCGAGGATGCCGATCACGGGGATGCCGAGCTTCTTGGCCTCGTCGATGGCGAGGTGCTCACGCTTGGCATCGATGACCCACATGGCCGACGGCGTCTTGGTGAGGTGGCGGATACCACCGAGCGACTTGTGGAGCTTGTCCAGCTCACGCTTCTTGAGGAGGAGCTCCTTCTTGGTGAAGCCCGAAGCGGACGGGTTCTCGAAGTCGAGCTCCTCGAGCTCCTTCATGCGCGCAAGACGCTTGGAGACCGTAGTGAAGTTGGTCAGCAGACCACCCAGCCAGCGCTGGTTGACGTAGGGCTGGTTCACGCGGGTCGCCTGCTCGGCGACGACTTCCTGCGCCTGCTTCTTGGTGCCGACGAAGAGGATGGTGCCGCCGTGGGCGACCGTCTCCTTGACGAAGTCGTAAGCGCGGTCGATGTAGGCCAGCGACTGCTGCAGGTCGATGATGTGGATACCCGAACGCTCGGTGAGGATGAATCGCTTCACCTTCGGGTTCCACCGGCGGGTCTGGTGTCCGAAGTGCACACCTGCGTCGAGCAGCTGGCGGATGGTGACGACTGCCATGGTCGTTCTCCTGTTTCTGGGCGCACGGGGCGCCGTGGTTGCGGTTGATTTGTGTGGATGTCCACTACCTGGTGCCAGACACAGCCCCGCCTCGAAAGGACCGTTGGGGATGTGTGCCACGACCGTGGTCGTGCAAGGCACGCGAAGTCACTCCGACATGCGGAGTGCTCGTCCAGTGTAGCAGTGCGCGAGGTGAACGCGGTGCGTGGTGCTGTGTGTTCGACGGGCGATGATCATGCTGCGCTGCGTCCTCCCCAGGGTCGATGTAGCGGGCATCTGTTCCCTCGTCCCGCATCGAGCAAGCGCGACGCCCCGCACGCGGCGAGCATGGGGCGATGAAGCGTGACCACACCCGTTCCGACCCTCGACCCGGCAACCTCCGACGGTCCCAGCACTGGGTGATGCGGACACTCGTGCCGGCAGGAAGAGCCTCGGCGAGTGCGCACCGGGGACGAAGGCTCATGCTGGGAATCGCTGTCATGCTGCTGCTCGTGGGGAACGCGAGTGCGTCGATGGCGGCGTCGATGGGGACTCCCGCACGGGCCGATCTCGAGCCGCTTCGGCTTGTCGAGCGCGGGAGCGCCGGCCCGGTTGTGACACTTCCCGGCCACGAGCGGTGGTCCTGGCCGATCGAGGGCGCCGTGCGCGTCACCCGGCCCTTCCTCGCTCCCCCGCACGCCTATGGTGCGGGGCACCGTGGCATTGATCTCGTGTCCCTCGCCGGTGGTTCAGGCGTCGTCGTGCGTGCTCCCTCCGATGGAGTGATCGCATTCGTCGGAACCGTGGTCGACCGTCCCCTTCTCACCATCGACCATGGCGACGGGCTCGTCACGACGCTCGAGCCGGTGCGCTCCGATCTGGCGGTCGGGGCTCTCGTTCGCGCGGCCGAGGACGTCGGCACCATCGCGTCGGGAGGCCACACGGCAAATGGCGAGCTGCACTTCGGTGTTCGTCTGAACGGCGAGTACATCAATCCTCTGCTTCTGCTCGGAGGAGTTCCGCGAGCGATCCTTCTGCCGTGCTGCTCCGACGCCGGCTCGCCGTAACGTGACCGTCATGCGCGGGGGTGAGCCGACCGATACACGGCGGTGAGACGCTCCAAGGACATGTGTGTGGTCCGGTGAGACGTGCGTGGAGATCTGCGTGACGTGACCGTCAGGCGCGAGGATGGGCCGTTCGGTACACGGCGGTGAGACGCTCCGAGGAGACATGCGTGTAGATCTGCGTCGTGCCGAGACTCGCATGTCCGAGGAGTTCTTGGACGGCCCGGAGGTCGGCACCGCCGTCGATGAGGTGGGTGGCGGCCGAGTGGCGCAGTGCATGGGGACCCACGGTTCGTTCGCCGAGAACCGGCCCGAGCTCTCGCGCCACGATGGAATACACGGTTCGCGACCCGATCCGTGCGCCACGTGTGCCGAGGAAGAGCGCGGGACCGGTCGATTCCGCGCGCGCCTGCAACGCGGGCCGAGATCGTACGAGATAGGCGTCGAGAGCCGCCAGAGCTGGAGCACCGAAGGGCACGACGCGCTCTTTGGATCCCTTACCGAGCACGCGCATCGTGGCGCGTTCGCGATCGATGTCCGCCACATCCAGCCCACACAGTTCGGATACGCGGATCGCCGCCCCATACAGGAGCTCCAGAATGGCGTGATCGCGGAGCGCCGACGCGTCACCCTCGGCCGCGCGTACCCTCAGTGCGTCGAGCATCTCCCGCACGCCATCGGCCGTGGCAACGGCGGGCAGATTCTGAGGCTTCTTCGGCGTGACGAGGCGCAGCGTGGGGTCATGGTCGACGATGCCCTCCTCGAGCGCCCACGCGAAGAAGGTTCGTGCCGCCGCGGTTCGTCGCGCGATCGTGCTCCGCGCATCGCCGCGCTGACTCGCGCGCCACAGCCAATCGCGCAGTTCTTCGAGACCGACGCTGCGAAGCTCTCCGTCGCCCACGGCCGTGCGAAGATCGGCGAGGTCACTGCGGTAGGCCCGCACGGTCGCCGGCGAGAGTCGCCGCACCCGCGCAAGGTACTCGACGAAATTCTCCGTCGCCGCGCTCAGTTCCACACGTCGATCCTCGCGGCTGGCCGTCAGAGCGGGGCCGCGCCATGCCGCATTCGCCCTCCTTCGCTCCTCACTGCCTTGCTCGCACGGCACGCCATCCCGCGCCGTCTCGCTCCACGCGGCCGGTGAGTGACCACAGCCCGAGCAGTGCCTCCGCATCTGCGGTCGAGATGCCGGCACGAGCTGCCAGATCCTCCGTCGTGCGGACGATCCGCGTGGACAGAACGGCGTCCAGGCGTCCGGCTTCCGGGAGTTCGCTGGGCACCTCGTCAACAGCGGGAACCGAGGCACCCGGCAGAAGCTCGATCACGTCGTCCGCTCCGGTGATGCACACCGCGTCATACTCACGCAGCAGCCGATGACAGCCCGACGACGCGGCCGACGTGACGGGACCAGGGACGGCGCCGAGCGGCCTCCCCAGCGAGGCCGCGTGGCCCGCAGTGTTCAGCGAGCCGCTGCGCCAGCCCGCCTCCACCACGAGGGTGGCATCCGTCATCGCCGCGATCAGTCGATTTCGTGCCAGGAAGCGCCACTTCGTGGGTTCGCTGCCGAGCGGTGCCTCACTGACCACCGCACCCGAACGAGCGATCTCGGCGATCAGGGCGGCGTGACCTGCCGGGTACACGCGGTCGACGCCCCCGGCGAGGACGGCGACTGTCGCCCCATCACATGCGAGGGCGGCGCGGTGCGCGGCTCCGTCGATGCCGTAGGCCGCCCCGGAGACCACCCCGACACCGCGGGCAGCCAGGTCCCCCGCGATCTCTGCCGTGATGTGCTCCCCGTAACCGGTCGATGCACGCGCGCCAACGATCGCAACGCGCGGCTCCCTGTTCAGCGGTTCCGGATCTCCACGCACCCAGAGCAGAAGGGGCTGTGACTCCTGAAGGTCGTCGAGACCGTGCGGCCAGTCGGGGTCGCCAGGAAGCAGGAGCCTCGCCCCGCATCGGCGGGCTCGTTCCCACTGCTGATCGAGATCCACGGCGCTGAGGCGCGGCGCCCACCGGGCGTACGCCTTGCGCCAGCGTGCAGACTCACTGCTCGGTGCCGCCGCCACGACAGCGGACGCACCACGGGGCAGCAGCGCCCAGGCCTCGCGAGCACCGTGTCGAGCAATCAGTACTCCGGCGTCCGCATCGCCCGGCTCGATCAGCTGACTCCAGGCGACGCGGGCAGGAGCCTCATCGGACGGATGACGACGTCGCCCATCCGGTGGCGCTCCTCCGATCGCGATGGGCTCGTTCTCCCGCGCCTGCACGTCATCCTGCTCACTCATGATCCGACCATTCCCATCTCCGCCGAAACCTCTGGTCCGGCTCCCACCTCCCACGCCGTCACAGCCCACTCCCGTCGCCACCGAAGACGCTTGTTCGTCTGCGCCTCTCGCTCTGTATCGGTCCACTCCCGGCGTCATCGCCGTCGCGACCTCTCTATCTCGCTCAGTCACAGCCCCACTCCCCTCTTCAGCGCCAGCGCGCGGCCGACGTCATCCAGTTCCGGTTCGTCGACGCCGCGGAGGTCCGCGAGCGTCCACGCCAGTCGCAGGACACGGTCATAGCCGCGGAGCGTCAGCGCCCCGCGACGAAGTGCCTGATCCAGGGGCGACGCCACTGTCGATCCGAGCCGTCGCGGCCCCGTTCTCAGCCAGGGCCCCGCCACCTCGGCATTGATCTGCCACGGTGTGTCCGCCAGGCGTCGGCGCGCACGATCACGTGCCCCAAGAACACGCTCGCGCGCCTGTGCGGTCGTCACACGTTCTCCGCCCGAGGCGACCGTCACACGCGTCACCGGCAGCTCGATGTCGATCCGATCCAGGAGCGGACCAGACAACCGAGCCAGATATCGTCGTACGGCCGCCGCCGGACACGTGCACTCCGCACCACGAACACCGTAATTGCCACACGGACAGGGATTGGTGGCGAGGATCAGCTGGAACCGCGCCGGATAGGAGGCCGTGGCCCCCGTCCGGTGAATGGTGATCGTCCCCGACTCGAGCGGCTGACGCAGCGCATCGAGGGCCGAGGAGGCGAACTCGGCCGCCTCATCCAAGAAGAGGACGCCGTGCGCGGCTCGCGCGATGGCACCGGGACGGATGACGCCCGATCCCCCGCCGACGAGCGACGGAATCGTCGCGGAGTGATGGGGTGCCTCGAAGGGAGCGATGCGCGGCAACCGCAGCACGGGCTCCCCGCACAGGGATCTGACCGAGGCGACGTCGAGGGCGCGATGTTCGTCAAGGTCAGGCAACAGGCCGGGAAGCCGGGCCGCCAGCATCGTCTTTCCCGCACCCGGTGGGCCGCTGAGGAGCATGTGGTGTCCGCCGGCCGCAGCGACGATCAGCGCATCGACGGCGGTGCGCTGCCCGACCACATCGGCCAGGTCCGGTGGATCCGGGGCGTCGTCGAGCATGACGGCGGCGGTCGGGAGCGGCTGCTCCTCTCGCGGGTCGACCTGAGCACCGTGAGCGCGCGCGACATCCGTGAGATTCACCGCGGCCACGACATCCGCCCCGGAGACCAGCTCCGCCTCGGCCCGACATGCCGCCGGTACCACCACGCGTTCGATTCCGGCACGCACTGCGGCGTGCACTGCGGGGAGGACTCCGGGCAGCGGCCGCAGGCGCCCATCCAGTCCCAGCTCACCGACGTGAGCAGTCCGCGCGAGCGATGCCGCATCCATCGGAAGCTCTGTCGCGAGCGCCGCGATCGCCACCGCGACATCGAACCCGGCCCCGCGCTTGGGCAGACTGGCCGGTGACAGGTTGACCGTGATGCGCCGACGAGGCAGAGCGAGCTCCTGATTCGCGCAGGCGTTCTGCACCCGTCTCGCCGCTTCACCGAGTGCCTTGTCGGGAAGGCCGATCAGATCGAATCCCGGAGTATGCGCGGACAGGTCCGCCTCCACCTCGACCATCGCACCGTCGATGCCGTTGAGTGCCACGGCCCACGTCCGTGCCACGCTCATCGGACGTCCTCCAGGTGAGCGAGATCCGCCGTGGCCGGGTCCTCGCCCGTGATCCCGATCACATCGACGCGCACGGTGCGTCCGCGTGACGCCTCGGGATGCTCCCGCACCCAGCCGAGGGCCAGACGCCACACCTGTGCGAGCTTGCGCGCGTCCACTGCGGCGAGCGGGTCGCCATAGTCGACCGTGCGGCGGGTCTTTACCTCAACGACGACAAGTGTCCTTCCGCGGACCGCGACGATATCCAGTTCTCCCGCGGCGGTTCGCCAATTGCGCGAGACCACGCGAAAACCCTGGGCCTGCAGATACGCGCACGCACGATCCTCGCCCGCCCGACCACGTTCATCCTTCGCTGCCATTCCCCGAGGCTCGTCGATCCGCGAGTGCGGCGGGCACGGGAGGCACCGATGTCGAATCACTTTGCCGTGCGCTGCGCCTGGGGAGGAAGCGAGGACTCATTGCGCACCCGCAACCAGCAATCACGGCGGCGAGCGCGCCCGTGGAGACCCGCTGAGGCTCAGTGTGCGTCGAACACGTCGATCACGACATCGGCGATCTCCAGCGCACGCCGCTCGTCCTGCACCACGTCACGCACGTAGTCGCTGGTGAGGAAGACGAACGAGAGACCCCGATCCGGATCAGCGAACGCGAGCTGACCACCGGCTCCGCGATGTCCGAAGGTGCGATCCGACACGCGTGTGCCGAACCAGCGAACGGGACGCGCCATGCCGATCTCCGGGATCGTCTGCACCGTGCGCTCGTTCCCGGCCACCACGAACCCGCCGACCGCGCGATTGGCGGACGCGCCGGCGCGCGATGGTTCCGGCAGTGCGTTGCGGACCTCCGTGGTCGCGATGCGGAGGAGCCCGCCGTCCCACACACCCCGGGGATCGTGCAGAAGCGCCTGGTAGAAGAGCGCCAGGGAAGCGGCGTCGGTGATCATCCCCGCTCCCGGGGTCCCGAGCGCGATGACCTCCGCGTTCTCCGCGTGTGCGAGGGCCGCCTCCTCGGCGGCGATCACGTCCGCAAGAGAAACCGCCGCGCCGAACAGGGCCGTGAACTGCTCCGGGCGGGGTTCGCCGATCCTCCGAATCGCGCGTGGGCGGTGTGAGTCGAAGACCGGAACGCCGAACCGGATCCGCTCCAGCCCGAGCGGATCGAGGATTCGCTGGCGCAGCGCCGCACGGTAGTCCTTACCGGTGACACGCATCACGATCTCGGCCATCACCCAGTGGGCCGAGACACTGTGATAGCCGGTGCCGTACCCCGGCGTCCACTCGACGACGAGTCCCTCCGCCTGACGTGCGCGCTCCGAACGCGAGAACACTGCGGGCGGCACCGGGAACCAGCCGGGGATGGCCGCCGTGTGGAGGAGGAGGTGCTCCAGGGTGATGTCGCCCTTGCCGTGCGCACCGAACTCCGGCCACAGGTCCACGATCCGCGTGTCGAGCGAGAGCTCCTTCTGCCCGATGAGCTGCAAGATGAGGCTGGCGAAGACCGGTTTGGAGGCCGAGAAAGCGCAGAACAGGGACGAGTCATCTACTGCCCCGCACGAGCCCTGCGCGATCACCCGCCCGCCGTAGGCGAGCGCGAACTGCGCGTCCGGAGCCTCATGGGCCGCAAGCACGGTTCCGATCTCGGCCGTGAGCGCTGCCGCGAGCGCGGCGTCGCCGGTCACGTTCGGTCCGCCATCCACCGCACCATCCGGTCGATGCTGCTGCTCGCCTCGGGCAGCCCCGGATCATCGAGATAGCCGTGCACGACGTTCGCGGTCACTTCACTGACGACCGCGACGCCGGCGTCGCGGAGCTGTTCGGCGTAGCGGTCGCTCGACCCGCGGAGCAGATCCCGCTCGGCGGCGATGATCAGTATCGGCGATTGACCATCGAGCGGAGGCACATCGCCAGGCAACAGGTACCTCGCTGCCGCGTCCCCGCCCAGCACGTTGGCTGTGTAGGCGGAGACCGCTCCCGGGGAGATCACCCGCTCGGTGGGTAGTCCACGGACGGACCCTGCGACCTCGGCGGTCACGGGCGGTAGCTCTCGGTGCACCAGGGGGTACACCAGGATGACGGATGCCGGGGCGGGATTGTCATCGTCGCGGAGGCGCAGGCTCAGACCGGCGGAGAGTGCCGCGCCGGCACTCGCGCCGCCGAGATGCACGGCTTCGGCTGAGATGCCCAACCCACGGAGGGCATCTCGGCCCGCGTGCCATCCGCGCAGGACGTCATCTTCCAGTTGCGGTGCCCGCACGCCGTGCAGCGCCTTCCGGTATCCGAGGGAGACAACGGCGACACCGCGAGCGGCGAGCTCGAGCGACACCCAGTGCGCCTCCGGTCGGTCGATGTCTCCGCCGATCCACCCTCCCCCGTGAATCCACACCAGCCCGACCCCGCGACCATTGGCCACGGGATGATACACACGAGCCCGGAGCTCCGCATCCGGGGACGGCACGATCAGCGGTGTGGTCCACACATGACGGAGCCGGGGAAATCGAGCGGTCAGAGAGGCGGTGTCGATGTCGGTGCGAGGATCCGGGATCGGTCCCTCCCGTTCCAGCCACGCGATCTGTGCGCGGATCTGCTCTGCACCGAGGTCATGAGCGGGGTCGTACAGCGCGGCCGACGTCATGCGCCCACCTCCGCTGTCGTGCGCATGGCATGCGAACGCACGCGGTGTCGTCCCTCGCCGCGCTCGATCACCGGCACGGCCTCTCCCAGATCGACGACGGCGACTGTGCCTGGCGGAACGGTGATATCCACGATGAGTTCCTCCTCGATCAGCATCCAGCTCACCTCGATCAGCCCGTGGGGTGATCGATGAGACGTCGATGCGTGTGTCATGCCCCCACCGGGGCGCGGGGCGACGAGAAAGCGCGCGTAGCCCGCCTGCAGCGCGCTGAGCCCGCCGATCACGCGGTGCATCCACTCCGCCACGGACCCGAAGGCGTAATGATTGAACGAGGTCATCTCCCCCGCATTCACTGATCCGTCCGGGAGCATGCTGTCCCAGCGCTCCCAGATCGTGGTGGCGCCCATATCGACGGTGTACAGCCAGGAGGGACAGTCCTCTTGCAGCAGAACCCGATACGCGTCATCGATCGCCCCGACGTCGCTGAGTGCGTGAAGCAGGTGCGGGGTACCCGCGAACCCCGTTGTGAGGTGATGTCCGGCGAGGCGGACGAGCTCCACGAGACGAGCTCCCACCGCGCCGATGCTCGGGGAGAACGAGGTCCAGGCGGAGCGCCAGGGCGTGCGCGGTCTGCGTGTCCACCGCGAGCGCGCCCGTGCGCGGATCGCAGAACCGCGCACGAAAGGCGTCTCCCACCGCATCGGCGAGGCTCGCGAAACGCGCGGCGTCGTCTGCCAGTCCGAGCAGGTGCGCTGCTCGGGAGAGCAATCGCGCGCTGTGAGCACGATAGGCGGTCGCTACGAAGGCTGGATCAGTCGCGCCGGCCGCGGGATTGTCTGCCGGGGCCGCGGGGTCGAGCCAGTCCCCGAACTGGAAGCCGTGCTGCCAGATCTGGTCTTCGCCCGTCAGCCGCGCCACCCCTTCGACCCAGGCGACCATGCTCGGGTACTGCGCCCGCAGGATCTCGATATCGCCCGTCGACTCGTACAGCGCCAGGGGTACCAGGACGGCAGCATCTCCCCAGAGCGCCACATGACTGAGCGCGAGCCCGGGGAGATGGGCGGTGTCGGCAGGGAACGTCAGCGCCGGGATGAAGAACGGCACCAGGCCATCGTGATGCTGCTCGAGGGCGAGATCGGTCAACCATGACGTCAACATCCCGGCGCAGTCGTACAGGTAGGCCGCGGTCGACGCGAACACGGCGATGTCACCGGTCCATCCCAGCCGTTCGTCCCGCTGCGGGCAGTCCGTCGGGATGTCGACGAAGTTGCCCCGCATTCCCCAGACGACGTTCTCGTGCAGCCGGTTGACCCGTGCATCCGAACTTGTGAAGTGTCCGATGCGAGCCATGTCCGTGTGAATCACGACGGCGTCCAGATCGTCAAGTTCGATCGTCCCCGGCCACCCGTCCACCTGCGCGTAGCGGAACCCGTGGAAGGTGAAGCGCGGCTCCCACACCTCATCAGCTGTGCCTCGCAGCGTGTATCGGTCCTCCGCCCTCGCAGAGCGAAGCGGAGCACGTGCAAGCTCGCCTCCTTCGAGAACCTCCGCGTGCCGCATCGTGATCGTTCGCCCCGCTTCGCCGCGGGGACGCACCCGCAGCCAGCCCACGAGGTTCTGGCCGAAGTCGACGAGCTGCGCACCGGACGGCGACCGCCAGATCCGCTGCGGACGAACGACCTGTGTGGCCCGCACAGGAGGCCCCGTGGGCGCTGTGAGATCGGTCTGCGGGCGACCGAGGAGAACGACGGGGCGTGAGCACTCGACGTCGAGACGGGGCGTCGCGCGGGCATCGTACGTCTCCCCGTCATAGAGGTCGGCGGCGAGAATCGGGCCTGCCGTCCAGCGCCAGGTGGCGTCGGTCGCGAAGACGTCCCGGTGTCCGTCCGCGTAGTCGATCTCCACCTGCAGAAGGGCACCGAGCCGGGTGCCATAGGCGGCGCGGGTACTGATCAGAGGAAACCCGAGGCGACCGCGGTACCAGCCGTCGCCCAGCCACGCGGCGACCGTCACCGCCCCGGGCCGCATGCGCTCGGTCACATCGTAGGTTCGATAGCGGACTCGATGCCCGTAGCTCTGCCAGCCGGGCTCAAGCACGGCGTCATCGGCGCGATGTCCATCGATCTCCAGCGAGTACACCCCGCGTGCCGTGGCGTAGACACGCGCCCGCACCACGTCCCCGGTGACCGGAATGGATCGGAAAACGACCGGTGCGCGGCCCGCGTCTGTCGTCCCGTCCCCCACGAACTCACCGAGCCAGTCCGAGGCGGAGAGCAGGCCGGCCTCGACCCGTGACCCCACGCTCCAGGGCCCCGAAGCACCCGACGCGTCGACCGGGCGCACCCGCACGACGGCACCCTCGCGGGAACGCAGGGGACGCGCGGGCCAGGGACGAAACGCGGTCCCGCCGACGTCGCGGCGCACGAGGACCGAGCCGTCGTCGAAGCACACCTCCACGTCGTAGCCATCAGTCGTGCGCGGCCCCGTCCACGACAGCCGTGGAGTCGCCACCCCGATCCCGCACACGTCCGCTCCGAGGTGCTCGAATGAGACCGGGGAGACGTCCTCGACACTCATCCCTTCACCCCTCCTTCGGTGAGCCCGGCGAGCACCCGCTTCTGTGCGATCAGATACACGATCACCAGAGGAAGGCTCGTCATGACGACGTGTGCGAAGACGAGGTTCCAGTTCAGCGACGTCGTGGACGCTGACGCGAAGCTGTAGAGCGTCAGGGGCAGCGTCGCGTTCGCGCTGGTCTTCAGCAGGAGCAACGCGAAGAAGAAGTCGTTCCACACGCCGATCACCAGCAGCACCCCGCCGACGAAGAGCGTCGGCCGCAGCAGCGGCAGCATGATGGAACGGAAGATCCTGACTCGCGACGCCCCGTCGATGGCGGCGGCCTCTTCCAGTTCCTCGGGAATCCCGCGAACGAATCCTGTGATGAGGAAGACGATCAGGCCCATCCTCGTGCCCACCATCATGAGTGCGTAGCCGGCGAGCGATCCATCGAGGTGCAGCGTGCTCAGCACGTAGATCGTCGGGATGATCGCCGGGGGCAGGAGCACGGAGAGGGACGTGAGGTAGAAGAAGAACTGGAACGAGCGTTTGCGGCTGCGCGCGTATGCCCACGCCGCCATCGCCCCGAGCAGCAGGGTCGCGGCGATCGTGGGCACCGCCACCAGAAGGCTGTTGCGCAATCCCGTGAGGTAGCCACCGGTGACGAAGACGGCGGTGTAGTTCTCGAGGATCGACCACTGGCCCGGCAGCGCGAGCGAGAGTGCGCCCGCCTCGCCCGCGGTCTTGAAGGAATTGACGATCACGAGCCATACCGGGATCACCACCCAGGGCAACGCGAACAGCGTGATCACCGCATACTTCAGCGCAGCGAGCGGACGGATCGCGGAGGCGGACATCAGGCGACCTCCCGCTTGCGCAACCAGGCCACGAGCGGCACGGCGATGAGCACCACCAGCATGGTGACGGTCAAGCTCAGACTGCTCGCCGTGCCGAAATACGACTGGCCGAACTGCTGCTGCACAGCGACGTTGAGCAACCGGGTCGCCACCCCGGGGCCACCGCCAGTGGTCGACGCCACGATGTCGAACGCGCTCAGCGCGCCGATGAGGGTGGTCACCACGTTGAACGTGAAGGCTGGCGCGAGCAGCGGGAAGCTCACGCGCCAGAAACGCTGCCACGCGTTCGCACCGTCCAGTTCCGCGGCCTCGAGGAGAGACGCGGGAATCCCGTTCAGCCCGGCGATGTACACCAGGGTGGCGATGCCCGACCACTTCCACGCGTCGACGAACGCGACGGTGATGAGCGCCCAGACCGGGTCGCCCAGCCAGGCGAAGTCGAAACCGGGGATGAACACGCCGATGAAAGAGTTGAGCACACCATCCGGTTGAACGATGGCGCGCCAGATGTACCCCGCCGCCAGCGGCGAGATGAGAACCGGCAGGAAGAACAGGGATCGATAGAACGAGTTCAGCCGTCCCGTGTGACGAAGAGCCACGGCCAGGCTCAGCGCGACGCTGTTCTGGATGAGCATCGCGATCACGGCGTAGATCAGGGTGAGCGCGGTGGCGGGGGCGAGCACCCCGGAGTTCCAGAGGAACACCCAGTTGTCGAAGCCCACGAACGAGACGTCGTTCGTGTATCCGCTCCAGGACGAGAACGCGAAGGGGATGTTGAGGAGGAAGGGGACGAGGAAGAAGACGACGACCAGGATGATCGACGGGAGGGCGAACCACACCCATCCTCCTCGCGCACGCGGCCGGACGCGCCCCTCCGCTCCCACGCTCGCGCGCACCGGGGTGCGCGGGAACGTGGGAGTCGTCGTCTCGTCGGGTTGTGTGGACTGCATCACCATCCGTCGACGCCCGCTGCCTTGGAAGCCTGCTCCACCTGCGCCACCATGCTGTCCGCGACCTGCTGGGGTGTCGCCTGTCCGGCGAGCAGCTTCGTCGTCTCAGCGGCGAAGCCTCCAAACCCGGCGATGTTCGAGTTGAACGCGATGTTCGCCTTGCCTGCGTATGCTGCCTGGAAGTCGAGTTGCAGACCACTGAAGCCGTCAGGCGTCTGGGCGGTGCTGATCACGGGAAACGCCTGCGCATCGTCGATGAACTTCTGATATCCGGCGCCCGTGGCGAAGGCGATGAACTCGCGTGCCGCCGCCTCCTTCGCGGGGTCACCCGTCTTCGGCGCGTAGTACGTGCCCAACGGACCGCTCGCGTAGGTGGCAACGGCCGAGCGTGCGGACACCGGGACGAAGCCGACTCGCGCCGACAGCGCATCGCCGTCGCCCTCGGCATAGCCGAGCAGTGCGGCGTAGGTGTCGGAGTGCAGCGCCGTCATCGCGGCTTCGCCGTCGTAGACCGCGCGGAGGCCGTCCTCGAATGTGGCTGACGTGGCATTGGCATTGAGACACCCACCGTCCGCGAGGCTCTGATAGGCATCGAGCGCTTCGCTGAAGGCTCCGCCAGGCTCGTTCAGCGCCGTCTCATTCGACGCGACCTTCCAGCCATAGTCGCCCCCGTCGTTCGCATCCGCCACGTAGAGCAACGGGAGAACCTGGGTGGGCCACGCGCTCCCGCCGGATTCCCAGATGGGTGCGACGTCCGTGGACCGAAGCGCCGCGCATATCGTGTGAAGGTCGTCGAAGTTGGTCGGCGGCTGGAGGCCATTCTCGTCAAGCACCTGCTTGTTGTAGAACACCCCGAAGATCGACGGGAAGCCGAGGATCGCCGCGTACACCTTGTCCCGGTAAGAACCGCTGGACTCGTAGGTGTCGCCCGAGGCGTGGACGAAGTCCATGTCGCTGAGGTCCTGCATATTCTGCTCGGGGTTGAGAGTGAGCATCGCGGAGATGTTCGGGTGGTACTCGAGAAGATCGGGCCGGTCTCCCGTAGCGAACTTCGTGAGGGTTGTCGTCTCGAACGCGTCCGACGGGATGTCGACCAGCTCGATGGCGATACCGGACTCGGTCTCGAAGTCCTTGTACAGCTGAAGCAGCGCGGGCGAGTCGGCGGAGTTGTGCCACAGAGTCAGCGATGAGACGTCTCCGCCGTTGTCCGCGGAGGGTGTGCAGCCGGCAAGCAGGCCGACGGATAGCGCGCCAAGGGTGAGGGTGGCAAGGAGCGGGCGGGTTTTCATGTGGGCACTCCATCGGGTCCAGGGGGGTAAGATCCTCTAGAACGTTCTTCTAGACCGTTCTAGTCCGCTACGGTAGGGCGCACGACGATGTCGTGTCAAGCACGATGCGATGCACGGGAGGTCACCATCCGATGACGACACACGCGAGCGGCGCGCGCCGCATCACGATCCGCGATGTCGCAGCTCGCGCGGGCGTCTCCACCTCGAGCGCTTCCCTGGTGCTGCGCAGTGCCGCAGGGGTAAGCGCCGAGACCCGGCAACGCGTCGAGCAGGCCATGGCCGAGCTCGACTACCGCCCCCTCGCCTCCGCTCGAGGCATGCGCGGAAAGACCTTCACGATCGGCGTGCTGGTCTCGGACATTCACAATCCATTCTTCGGAATCCTCCTCGACGGTGTCATCGAGCGCTTCACCGGCACCGGATACGAGCCGCTGATCGGGCCGGGCGGTGCGACCGCGCCGTCGCAGACCCGCATGATCCAGGCGATGCGGGATCGTCAGATGGATGGCCTCATCCTCATCGGGCCCCACGTCGCCGCAGCCGACCTCGAGTCGATCGCCGCGGAGATCCCCATGGTGGTCGTGGGAAGGCACGGACCCGCCGACCACTTCGACACCGTGGCTGGGGACGACGAACGGGGATCGCACCTGATCGTCGACCACCTGGTGGGACTCGGCCACCGACGAATCTCCTACGTCACCCACTGGGACCCGGAGAGCGCCGATGATCGTCGTCCCGAGAACAGACGCGAGCTCGGGTACATCGAGGCGATGCAGCGTCATGGGCTCGCCAACCACATCGACGTGATCCGCGAGGAGTGGAGCCACGACGGAGGTCTCCGCGCCGCGGCGACGCTCGTTTCACGGCCGCAGCGGCCGACCGCCGTACACGCCGGCGCCGATGTGTCCGCGTTCGGCCTCTTGACCGGTCTAGCCGAAGCGGGCCTGGCGACACCGGACGATATCTCGGTCGCCGGCTACGACAATACGGTCACCTCAGCACTGCCCCGTGTCTCCCTGACATCGATCGACCAATCCGGTCATGAGATCGGCCGTGTCGCCGCGGACCTGCTGCTGGATCGCATCGATGGCCGCCGCCGCAGCGTGCACGAGGTCACAGCCCCCACCCTCGCCGTGCGGTCGTCGACCGCGCCACCCGCCATCTGAAAGACAGAACGCCCTTCCGCACCACAATGCGGAAGGGCGCCTGATCACCGTCTCACTGGTCGCCGTCGAGCGACAGGTCCGCCGGCAGCTGGAAGTCACTGCTGGACAGCTCCTCGATGTTCACGTCCTTGAACGTGAGGACCCGCACCGACTTGACGAAGCGATCGGCACGGTAGATGTCCCACACCCACACGTCCTTCATCGTGAGCTCGAAGTAGAAGTCGTGCTCGGAGTCACGTCGCTCGAGCTGAACGTCGTTGGCGAGGTAGAAGCGACGCTCGGTCTCGATCACATACGTGAACTGACGGACCACATCGCGGTACTCGCGGAAGAGCGCCAGTTCGAGTTCGCGGTCGTAGTCATCGAAAGCTTCCTCATCCATATTGCCTCCATCCTATGCCGCGACGGAGGCGGGCACGCGCGCGGCGCCGTCCGGGTCAGAACAGCGTGTTGCCGCTGAACGACCAGGACGCGCGGTGGTGTGCGGAGATGCCATGCGTCTCGATCGCATCGCGATGAGCCTGGCTGGCGTATCCCTTGTTGTGGTCCCACCCGTAGACCGGGGCGTCGACGTGCAGGCGCTCCATCAGCGCATCCCGCTCGACCTTCGCGATCACCGACGCGGCTGACGCGGATGCGCAATCGCGGTCACCCTTGATCACGGGTCGGACGCGATAACCCCACCCTCCAGCCGGTGAGATGTAGTCGTGATTACCGTCGAGGATCACAATGCCCTCGGCCGGGTCGAGTTCGAGCGCTGCGAGTCCTTCGATCGCGCGAATGGCCGCAAGCCCGAGCGCGCGCATGATGCCGACCCGATCGATCTCCTGCGCGGACGCCCAACCCAACGCGCTCGCCCCGACCCACGCAGCCGCCCGCTCCGCAACGTCTGCACGCTTCTTCTCGACGATGAGCTTCGAATCACGAAGGCCGTCCGGGATGGGATCCGACAGTCGGGATGCGTCGAAGAAGGCCGCACCCACCGTCACCGGGCCGGCGAGGGCTCCGCGGCCCACTTCGTCACAGGCGATGATCCAGCGGTGCTCTCGCAGCAGTTCCCGCTCGAGATCGAGCGTGGGCAGAACCGGACTCATCCCGCTGTCGCCGCCGGGCTCGGATCGTCTGTTGGCTCGTCTTCGGACTCGGAATCGGGAACACCCGCGAACGAGTCACCCGTCGTACCGAGCCCGCCGAAACGATCGAACGGCCAGGTACGCAGGAAAGCTCGTCCCACCACGTCTTCGCTCGGCACGAACCCCTTGGCCGGCTGGTCCTGGTTGTAGCGGGAATCGCGAGAACGGTCGCGGTTGTCCCCCATCACCCAGTAGGAGTCGGCCGGCACGGTGATGTCGAAGGGAACGACGCTCGGCATGCTCTGCCCGGGGGCGAGCTTCACATAGGCAGACTCTTCCAGCGGAACGCCATTGACCTCGATCTGCTCCAGGGCGTTGCAGCAGACGACGTGATCGCCGGGCACGCCGATGATGCGCTTGATGAGGTGGTCAGAGCTGTCGGGGGCAGCAAGGCCCACGAGCGAGAGCACCCACTCCACACCGTCGACGAATGCGCCCTTCGACGGCGCAGGAGCCTGTCCTTCGAGCCACCCGCCGGGATCACGGAAGACGATGATGTCTCCGCGCTGGTAGTCGGTGAAGCGCGGGGTGAGCTCATCCACCAGGATCCGGTCATCCACCTGCAGGGTGTTCTCCATCGACCCTGACGGGATGTAGAACGACCGGACCACGAAGGTCTTCACCAGGAACGACACCAGGAGCGCGATCAGCACGATCACCACGACGTCGCGAAGGAACACACCCCACCCGCGCGAGCGATTCTCGGCGTCATCGCGTGCGGCTCGCCGAGCATCTCGACGGGTGAGCGGGGCTGACGGCTCGGCAGTTGACATGGCATCCTTCATGGCGCGAACGAGAAACCGCGCACCGACTCAATGGTTCCACACTCCATCGCCTGGTCCTGGCGATTCGCGCGGCGACGCGCCTGTGAAGGCCCTGAAGCAGGCGTCGCGGCGGAGGGAAAACAACAACACCCCGGACCGGAGTCGCGGGGTGTTGTGCGGAGGCGCGAGTCAGTTATCGCGCTTCTCCTTGATCTTCGCCTTCTTGCCACGCAGGTTGCGCAGGTAGTACAGCTTCGCGCGACGCACGTCACCACGGGTGACGACCTCGATGTGGTCGATCACCGGCGAGTGCACCGGGAAGGTGCGCTCGACGCCCACCTGGAAGCTGATCTTGCGGACCGTGAAGGTCTCGCGGACACCGTCGCCCTGGCGGCCCAGGACGACGCCCTGGAACACCTGGATACGAGAGCGCGAGCCCTCGATGATGTTCACGTGCACCTTGACGGTGTCACCCGGGAAGAAAGCCGGAATGTCGGAGCGCAGCGAGGCTGCGTCGACGGAGTCGAGGATCTGCATGATCTTCACTTCCTGCGCCCGCCACAGGTCAGCCGCATAAGAATGAATGAGAATTGCTGGTTCGTGCGCCTTGCAGCCGGTACTCCCCTGTGGCGGAGTGTTCGCGTGGGCTCGCCGAAGCGTGCATGATCACGGCACAAGCGTCAATTATCGCACGCGGCGGATCGTGCCGCCAAATGCGTCAGGAGTGAGCCGGGTGACCGGGACGCGACTCCTCGACCACGACGATGTCTTCAACCGTCGTTGACGTCGTTGCACCGGGACGAACGCGGTCGAAGGTCTCGCGGATGAGCAGCGGCGTGCGTGCGGTCTTGGTCGTCGTCCACAGCTGCCAGAGGCACAGCCACAGCACACCCACGGCAGCGAGGATCGCCAGCACCAGGTTGAGAGCGAAGAGCGGCTGAGCGTAGAAGCCGACGCCGATGGTCAGCAGATGCCAGATGCCGAACCCGGTGACATCCCACCACGACAGCGCGCGCTGAGCTCGAACGCCCGGGCGCGAGCGCACCAGGAGCATGAGGACGAGCTCGCTGACGAAGACCGCCGGGGCGAAGATCAGCAGCACGGGCAGCAGCGCAAGACCGTTCTGGTTGAAGATCCCCCAACCCACCAGGAGCCACACAGGCAGAACGAAGGCCGCCGGAAGCAACCAGCTGTACATCGCGCGACGGATCACCATTTCGTCATGCTAGCCCCGTTCCCCCGGACATGGGGCCGGAATCCGAACGTCGTTCAGCACTCCCCCTGCGGATATGCGGAAGAATGAGAGGTACACCGAAGGGAAATCATGATCGAACTGCGCACGCCCACCGAGATCGAGCAGATGCGTCCGGCCGGACGCTTCGTCGCGGAGGTGCTGGCGACGCTGCGTGACGAGACGAAGGTGGGCACGAATCTGCTCACGTTGGATCGCCACGCCCACGACATGATCCGCAAGGCGGGTGCCGAGTCGTGCTACATCGACTACGCGCCCTCGTTCGGTTCCGGTCCCTTCGGCAAGGTGATTTGCACGTCGATCAACGATGCCGTGCTGCACGGCGTCCCCTTCGACTACACGCTGCGCGACGGGGATCTGGTCTCCCTGGACTTCGCCGCGTCCGTCGACGGCTGGGTCGCTGACTCGGCGGTCTCGTTCGTCGTGGGCACCGCGCGTGACGAGGACCTCCGACTGATCGACACCACGCAGCGCGCACTCGCCGCCGCGATCGCGACAGCAACCACCGACAAGCGCATCGGCGACATCTCGGCGGCCATCGCCGACGTCTGCCACGCAGAGGGCTACTCCATCAACACCGACTTCGGCGGACATGGCGTGGGGCGCACCATGCACGGCGACCCGCACATCGCGAACAACGGCAAGGCCGGGCGCGGCTACCCGCTGCGCGACGGGCTGGTCGTCGCCATCGAACCGTGGCTGCTCGCCACCACCGACGAGCTCGTGACCGACGCTGATGGCTGGACCCTGAAGTCCGCCGACGGGTCCCGTGGTGCGCACAGCGAGCACACCGTCGCCATCACGGCGGACGGGCCGATCGTCCTCACCGACCGCAGCTTCCTCGGCGTCGACTGATCCGCCTCGGTCTCGGTGGACGCCTTCGACCCGGCCGTCCTGCCACCCTTCGAGGAGCGGGACTATGAGGAGATCGCGGATGACGGCCTGGACCGCCCGCCATTGCGCGGTCAGACGTCACCGCCGCAGGGGCTGACCGACGTCGATTGGGCGGCCCTCGAGGATGCCTACGGCCCGGCGACGGAGACGCCGCTGTATCTGGAGGCGATCACCAGTGACGACGACGGCGACGTCGCATACGGAGCCTTCGGTCTGTACTCGGCCACCACGCACCAGGGCTCGGTCTTCTCCGCCTCTGGTGCGGCGATCCCGTTCCTCTCCGAACTGGTTGGTCGAGACAACGTCACCGCGATGACGTACCTCGCCCGGATCGCGGTGGGTGAGACGCATTTCATCGCGACGCCGCGAGATCTGGACGCCCGAACCGAGTACGCCGACGCGGTCGCGGCGCATGGCGACATCATCCGCGCGCACGCCGAGCGAACCGACGACTCCGAGGCGTGGCGACTTCTCGCGTTGCTCGGTCTGCTGCCCGAAACGCTCCTTATCGATCTCGAGACGAACGATCCCTCGCTGCTTGCCGATCGGCTCATGCTGGCGGGGTTCGCGGCCGCGCTATCCGGTGAGGACTCGAAATGCAGATTGCGCGTCGAGCGTGCCCGTCAACTCGTGCGCACGTCCTCATCGCTGCTTGTTCGCCTTGCCGCGTCCGCTTTCCTGGCTTTCACCGGTGTCGCGGATGACTACGCTCGGCATCTCCTCGCGCACCTCTCAGACTCGGAGGAATATGTCGCGAGCACCTGGATCACGGCCGTCGGCCCGTTCGCCGAAGGCGTCTGGCTGTATTCGGCGACGGACGACGAGCTGGCGGGAGCAGACGTGCCGGCAACGCTGCGGGTCGCCGCCGTCGAGGAGCGGGTCCGCCGGGCTCTGCCTCCGGGATACGATGCGGACTTCGTCATACCCGCGCGAGCAGTTTCCGCCGAGTTGCGGGAGATCCTCGCGGCGTCCGTCACCACCTCACCGGACCTGTTCGCCGGTGGCTCGTTCGAGCTGATCTCCCGCGGACTGCCCGCGACCCGTCCCGCCGTCGAGCGGCTGGCCGGGCTCCGTGACGATGTGTTGTCGCTGGTGACCGGCCCGAACACACTGGCGGAGCTCATCGAGTCCGACCTGCGCGCTGGCGACGTGCAAGACGCCACGATCGCGACGATCGTGGCGTCCGGGCCGTGGTCGGTGACCACCGCGGCGCTCGCTGGCGACACCACCTCGAGCGAACACACCACGCTCGGCATCCGTCTGCCGCGTTCGGTGCCCGACGACCCGATGCTCGAGACCCTCGTCTCACTTCTCGGCGAGGCGCTGTCCCGCGGGGATCTGGACGCCTCATCGCAGTTCCTGGCCCACGCCCTCGCGCGGCCGGACGCCCCGGGCATGAGAGTCGCGGTGAGCCTGCTCGCCCATGCCCTCGCGGGTCGGTTCGACGAGCGATTCCTCCCGCTGGTGCGGAGCTTCCATCGACACCCGGAGTACTCCCCCGCGCCCATCGCCGTGCTTCGACGGATCAGGAATCTGCTGCCGCCCGTAATGGCGGAGCGCATCACCCTCCCGAGCTGAGAGCGATCAGTCCTCGGGGAGCAGGTCGGGGCGGCGCTGGCGTGTGCGCTCCACCTGCTGTTCGTGACGCCACCGGTCCACGGCGCCGTGGTTGCCACTGAGCAGGACGGGCGGCACCTCGCGGTCCCGCCAGACCGAGGGCTTGGTGTACGAGGGATACTCGAGCAGACCGTCCTCGTGGGACTCCTCGACCAGGCTCTCGGGGTTCCCGACGACGCCGGGGATGAGGCGACCGATCGCCTCGACCATCGCCATGACGGCGACCTCTCCCCCGTTGAGCACGTAGTCTCCGATGCTCATGAGTCGCACGTCGCCGAGTTCCCGGGCGTAGTCGAAGACACGCTCGTCGATGCCCTCATAGCGACCGCAGCCGAAGACGAGGTGCTCTGCCGTCGCGAGTTCGCGCGCCTTCGCCTGCGTGAAGACCTCACCCGCGGGCGAGGGGAAGATGAAGATCGGACGCGTATCGCTGTCCGCGGCGATGGCGTCCAGCGCCTCGCCCCAGGGCTCCGGCTTCATCACCATTCCGGCGCCGCCGCCGTACGGCGTGTCATCCACCGTGCGGTGACGGTCATGTGTCCAGTCGCGCAGGTCGTGCACGCGCACATCGAGGATGCCGCTCTGGCGAGCTTTGCCGAGAAGGGAGACCTCGAGGACATCGAAGAACTGCGGGAAGATCGAGATCGCGTCGATGCGCACGATCAGTCCTCGCCGTCGGCGTCCTGCACGGCCTCCGCACCAGCGTCGTCCGCTGCGGATTCGAGTTCCTCGAAGAGTCCCGGAGGCGGCGTGATGGTCACGCGACCGGCGCGCACGTCCACCTCGGGGACGATGGCAGACACGAACGGCACCATGACTTCGTCGCCGGCCGTAGTCTTCACGATGAGAAGATCCTGCGCCGGCATGTGCTCGACGCGGGCGAGGCGACCGATGATGGCACCGTCGCGCACGACGTCGAGGCCCACGAGTTGGTGGTCGTACCAGGCGTCGTCTTCATCGGACTCCGCGTCCGCATCCTGGTCGATCCAGAGGATCGCGCGCACGAGTTCATCGGCCGCGGTGCGATCCTCGACGCCCTCGAAGAAGACGACGGCGTGGCTGTTCATCCAGCGGAACTCCCGCACCGTGATGGTCTTCCCGTGCCACGGAGAGGACTCGGGAACCTGCAGGGTGAACACCGCGCCCGGGACGAAACGTCGGTCCGGGTTGTCGGTGTAGAGCTCGAGCTTGAACGCGCCCTTGAGTCCGTGGGCCTTGACCAGGCGACCGACTCGGAGCTGCGTCTTGTCCTGATGCCCGGGCATCAGTCGTCCGCGACGTCGACGCGGACACGGGCGCCGTCGGCCAGTGCCGAGATCAGCGTCCGCAGTGCCTTCGCGGTACGTCCGCCGCGCCCGATCACGCGTCCACGGTCCTCGGGATGCACATGCACCTCCAGGACCTCACCTCGTGACGAGGTGGACGATGTGACCTTCACGTCCTCCGGGTGATCGACGATCCCCGAGACGATGTGTGTGAGCGCGGCGGACAGCACAGCGATTACTCGGCGTCGGCCGGGGCCGCAGCGGCCTCGTCCGCGGCGGGAGCCTCAGCGGCGGCGTCCTCAGCGGGAGCCTCCACCTTCTTCTCCGCCTTGGGCTTGATGACCGACTTCTTGGCGGCGTCCGCCACGAAGACCTCGGGCTCGCCCTTGACCTTGACGGTGGACTTCGCGTCCTTGTCGCCCTTGAACTTGCCCCAGTCACCGGTGAGCTTCAGCAGCGCGGCGACCTGCTCGGTGGGCTGAGCGCCCACCGACAGCCAGTACTGAGCGCGGTCGGAGTCGACCTCGATGATCGAGGGCTCCTCGGTGGGGTGGTACTTGCCGATCTCCTCGATCACGCGACCGTCGCGCTTGGTGCGCGAGTCGGCGACGACGATGCGGTAGTAGGGGGCCCGGATCTTGCCCAGGCGCTTGAGGCGAATCTTGACAGCCACAATTCTCCAAGAAATGTAGAAGAGGAATAACGAACTGATCGCCTGGAGCGTGGGGTGCACACCCGGCGGAAGCTCTGGGGTGGATGCGCGCTGGATAGAGGGTCGAGCACGCAATCCGAAGCTCTATTCTGCCAGATTCCGCCGCCGTGCGCGAAACGTGGACCCACCGTGTCGCGGAAGGCACCCGGCGTCGGTCACCGGCCGCGGCTCGAACCGCGACGCAGCACGTGGGTGAGGCGCCGACGCAACCGCTGCACGATCAGCCAGAGCGACATCACGACGAGCGCGACGATGAGCAGCATCTGCAACCACGGCCAGGGCGCCACCACCACGACACCGAGGAAGGCCACGGCGAGGATGAGCAGCATCTCGCGAAGTTCCGACCAGAACTGCGGCAGGCGCGCGGGCCGCACGCGAACGGTGGCGAGCGTCTGACCGGCGATACCCAGACGAGTGCGCAGTTCGAAGTCCAGGAACGCGAGCGGCAGATCGGGACGGACGCCCAGAGTCTCCTCGGCCGCCGGGAACCGCGCACCCCAGGTACCACCCGTGATGCGCTGACGCGTGTCCTCGACGGAGCCGGGAGCCTCGAACGCCTTCAGCATGACGGTCGGGATCTCCCCTTCGGCCACGTCGCCCTCTCCCGTGCCTGCACCCTCGACCACGACATAATCGCCGGGCCCCACACCGAGGATGTCCAGTGCGAGTCGGCTCATGAGCACGACGTCCCGCTCCGCCGAGGCCGGGTCGGCGAGCGTCGTGCGCATGGTGAGGTAGGTGGGCTTGCCGACGACTCGATCGCCCGCGGTCCCACGCTCCAGACGCACGGGACGCAGTTCCGCGATCTCGCCGTTCTCCACACCGCACGCCATCCGCAGCACGTGATCGATCTCGACCACGTGGTCGGGGGCGGCGTCCGGGGTGTCAGGACGGATGACCACGGCGGCGACCGCGGACGGTGCCGCGGCTCCGTGACCGACCAGGAGCGCGTGTGAGCGGACCTCCACGACAGCGGGGCTACCGAGAGATTCGTGCACTCGGCGCGAGATCGACACGACCGACTTGCCGCCGCGTTCGATTCCGGCCGGAGTCACCGTGGCGACGAGCGTGGCGCGTCCGGGGTGCGGCTGGGGAATCGCTAATGCGGGGGCGAGCATCCGACCATACGTTCGGACGCTGGCCCGCCCGCTCTCGTCCGCGAGTCGAGTGAACGCGGATGGTGCGGCAAGCAGGCCGGCCTCCGCGAGGACTGCGGCGCCACCATCCGCAAGCGCGCCGGCCGTGGCACGCAGCGCCGTGGCGTCCGTTCCCCAGACCCCGGCGATCATGTCGACGGCACAGAGCCGATCGACCACCGCGATCTGAGACAGCCCCGCATCCCCGGGGCGCATCGCTGCGGCGATCACGTCACCGGCGCTGTCGGTGAGTGCCCCGCCGCGCGCGACATATGCATAGACACCGGGAAGCTCCTCCCCCGTCTCCAGCGTGATGCGCACACCCGACGTTGCGTCGAGCCACACGCGGCGGTAGTGCGGGGCCTCGGTGCGATCGAGGTTGGCGAGCTGGCTCGCATCCGTGAACTGGACGTGGAGCTCGAGCTCCGCGGCATCCGACGGGACGATCGTCGCCGGCAGCGCGCCGTAGCCTGCGAAGAATCCGGCGTACGCCAGCGCGACACCCCGGACACGCGCGCGCACGGATGGCAGCACGAGCGCGTCCGGAATTTCCCGGAACTTGTGTCGCAGCTGCGACGGAGCAGCATTCGAGCCGATTGCGAGCACCGGCACCCGCGCATCCATGCCGACGACGTGGAATCCCTCCAGCACGCGCGACAGCTGCGGGGCGGTGCGAGCACCGTCCGTCACGTGCTCCCGCGTGTCGTCGTCGACGGCCACGCGGCACAATCCCAGACGAGTGAGGGGCCCGGGATCGGATCCGAAGGGGACCCCATCCCGATCACGCAGCTCCCACAGACCGCTCGCCGTGACGAGCGCGGATCGCTCCGGCCACACGCCCGGATAGCTCTCCGGGACCAGTCGCGGCGCTGATTCGGCGGCGAAGCGGGAGTCGTCGATCATGCCGAGAGGGATCAGCCCTTGCCGAGCAGCTTCTGCAGTTCGGCGAGGTCCTCTGCGGTCGGCGTCTTGTTGCCGCCGAGGCCAAACCCTGACCCGGTCGGAGCAGCCGGGGCCGCGGCGATCTCCGCCTGCTGCGCGGCGCGCTTAGCCGGGTTGCCGGAGCGCGGAACGCCACCGCCCTTGACCTTCTTGCCGCCGCGCTTGGCCGAAGCACCGGGCTTGCCGCCCGGGATGGGACCCATACCGGGGATGTTCGGAACACCGCCACGCGCGACGGTCTTCATCATCTTGGCGGCCTGCTCGAAGCGCTGCACCAGCTGGTTCACGTCGGTCACGGTCATGCCGGAACCACGAGCGATACGCAGGCGCCGCGAGCCGTTGAGGAGCTTCGTGTTGCGGCGCTCCGCGGGCGTCATCGAGCGGATGATGGCCTCGGTACG
Source organism: Microbacterium gorillae (assembly GCF_050990725.1). Lineage (GTDB taxonomy): Bacteria > Actinomycetota > Actinomycetes > Actinomycetales > Microbacteriaceae > Microbacterium > Microbacterium gorillae_A. The sequence continues at coordinate 1,951,721 of NZ_CP158844.1, read as the reverse complement.
CCCGATCTCGCTCTCATCGAAGTCATCGAGCTGCTGCTTCATGGAGCCCATGCCCGGGAGCATCCCGAGCATCTTCTTCATCGAGCCCATCTTCTTGAGCTGCTGCATCTGCTCGAGGAAGTCCTCGAGGGTGAACTGCTCGGTGGCGAGCTTCTCGGCGACCTTCAGCGCCTCGGCCTCGTCGAACGCGGCCTGCGCCTGCTCGATGAGGGTGAGGATGTCACCGAGGTCGAGGATGCGGCTGGCCATGCGGTCCGGGTGGAACGGCTCGACATCGTCGAGGCCCTCACCGGTGGAGGCGAAGATGATGGGGCGGCCGGTAACCGAGGCCACGGACAGCGCGGCACCACCGCGCGCATCACCGTCGAGCTTCGACAGCACGACTCCAGTGAAGTCGACGCCTTCCTGGAACGCCTTCGCGGTGTTGACGGCGTCCTGACCGATCATCGCGTCGATGACGAACAGCACCTCGTCGGGCTGGATCTCGCGGCGGATGTCGGCGGCCTGCTTCATCAGCTCGGCGTCGACGCCCAGGCGTCCGGCGGTGTCGACGATGACCACATCATGCTGCTGACGACGCGCGTACTCCACGCCGTCACGCGACACCTTCACCGGGTCGCCGACGCCGTTGCCCGGCTCGGGAGCGAAGATCGTGGCACCCGCACGCTCGGCGACCACCTGGAGCTGGTTCACGGCGTTGGGGCGCTGGAGGTCGGCTGCCACAAGGAGGGGCGTGTGCCCGTCCTTCTCCAGCATCTTCGCCAGCTTGCCGGCGAACGTGGTCTTTCCGGAACCCTGAAGTCCGGCCAGCATGATGACCGTCGGAGCGGTCTTCGCGAACTGCAGGCGACGCTGCTCGCCACCGAGGATCCCGATGAGCTCCTCGTTGACGATCTGCACGACCTGCTGGGCCGGGTTGAGGGCGCGGTTCACCTCGTCGCCGAGCGCACGCTCGCGCACCTTGGCGGTGAACTCCTTCACGACCTCGAGCGCCACGTCGGCATCAAGGAGGGCGCGACGGATCTCGCGAACGGTGCCATCCACGTCAGCGGGCGTGAGCTTGCCCTTGGTGCGCAGATTGCGGAAGGTCTCGGTGAGACGATCTGAGAGCGTGCCGAAAGTAGCCATGATGCTATGAGTTTACGTGAGGTCGCCGCGGATCGCGGTCGCACCCGGCATCGCCGCCACGAATGCCAGCGCTTCCCGCAGCCGATCCGCGAGCGCGGTGCGTCCGGAACCATCGCGAGCCCACCGCTCCACCGCCGCGAGGACGGCAGAGCCATAGGCGGCACCGATCACCTGGGCGCGCAGCGGCGCCCAGCCCGTGACGCGGAGCGCACCCGTGACGGCGGCACCGATGCGCGCGGCGCGCGCTGTGCTCTCGCGCTGCAGATCCGCTACCGCACCCATCGCCTCGTCGTTCGCGATAGCCAGAGCGAGGGAGTCCGGGGTGAGACCGTCGGCGAAGGCCAGCAGCGCCTCCGCAGCGCCATCGGGCGCGCGCCGCAGACGCTGCTCCAGTGCCGCGATCGCGTCATCGATGCCGGCCCACAGCACGTCGTGCTTGGAGGCGAAGTAGTTGAAGAAGCTCGAGCGACTCACTCCCGCGCGGGCAGTGATGTCCGCGACGCTCGTCGCCTCGTACCCCTGCTCGAGGAAGAGCTCGCACGCAGCTTCGGCCAGGGTCTCCCGAGACGACGCCCGCGGCCTGCCCTGTCTGCTCTCCACACTCACGACCCCACTGTACCGAGCCGCTTCGCCGTCGTGACGATCCGATCCTGTGCAATTATTGGACGCAGTTCAACAACTGCCCACGAGGAGAATGAGATGGACGTGTACGTGGCGGGCTTCGCCCCCCAAGCGGTTCCGTATGTCGAAGGATGGGAGCTTCAGCGGGACATTCACTCGGCTGTGGTCGAGGCGAGGCGCCCGGACACGCTGATCCTGCTCGAGCACGAGGCGGTGTACACGGCGGGCAAGCGCACCGAATCCCACGAGCGCCCGGACGACGGCACTCCCGTGATCGACGTGGATCGCGGCGGGAAGATCACCTGGCACGGTCCGGGGCAGCTGGTGGGCTACCCCATCGTTCGCCTGCCCGACCCGGTGGACGTCGTCGAACACGTCCGGGGACTGGAGCGGCGCCTGATCGCGGCTCTGCGCGTGTTCGGCATCGACGGTCGACAGATCGCTGGACGCAGCGGCGTCTGGGTGACGCAGGCCGGGAGGGACGCCAAGGTGGCCGCCATCGGTGTGCGCGTGGAGCGGGGCGTGACGATGCACGGCTTCGCCATCAACGCGGACTGCGATCTCGCCGGTTTCGCACACATCATTCCGTGCGGGATCACGGACGCCGGCGTCACGAGTGTGAGTGAGGTGACGGGCGAGCGCATCGGTGTCCGGGATCTCGTGCCACCCGTGCTGGCTACCTTCGGGGTTGACGTGGTCCCCGACCTCCTCCGCGCGGAGGTGGCGGCATGAGCGCAACCGCCCCGGACGGACGCAAGCTCCTGCGACTGGAGATCCGCAACGCCGAGACCCCGATCGAACGCAAGCCGGAGTGGATCCGCACGAAGGCGAAGACCGGGCCGGAGTATCTCGGGCTGCGGTCACTGGTGAAGGACGAGGGACTGCACACGGTCTGCCAGGAAGCGGGATGCCCGAACATCTACGAGTGCTGGGAGGATCGCGAGGCGACTTTCCTCATCGGCGGATCGGACTGCACGCGCCGCTGCGACTTCTGCCAGATCGCCACGGGCAAACCTGCCGAATACGACACCGATGAACCACGACGGGTGGCCGAGAGCGTCGCGAAGATGCAGCTGCGCTACGCCACCGTCACCTCCGTCGCCCGCGACGACCTGACTGACGAGGGCGCCTGGCTCAACGCCGAGACGGTTCGCCGGATCCATCAGGACAATCCGGGCACCGGCGTCGAGCTCCTCGCCACGGACTTCTCCGGGCGTCCGGAACTCCTGGACGAGGTGTTCGCTTCTCGCCCCGAGGTGTTCGCTCACAACGTGGAGACCGTACCGCGGGTGTTCAAGCGCATCCGACCGGCCTTCCGCTACGACCGTTCGCTCGGCGTGCTCACGCGCGCGCGTGCAGCCGGGCTGATCACCAAGTCCAACCTCATCCTCGGCATGGGCGAGACGGATGAGGAGGTCAGTCAGGCGATGCGCAACCTGCACGATGCGGGCTGCGACATCCTGACCATCACGCAGTACCTGCGTCCCTCCCCACGCCACCTCCCGGTCGATCGCTGGGTCAAGCCGGAGCGGTTCGTGGCGTTTCGCGAGGAGGCCGAGGAGATCGGGTTCCTCGGGGTTCTCGCCGGCCCGCTGGTGCGCTCGTCCTACCGAGCCGGTCGGCTGTGGGCACGCTCCATGATCTCGAAGGGACGCGACATCCCCGAGCAGCTGCGCCACCTCGCCGACGCGGACGAGTTCGCACAGGCCGTCTGACACGACACCGCCGCCCGAGAGATCGGGCGGCGGTGTCGTGCACTCAATCTGCGGACGTCACCGACAGCACCGAGGCATCCGATGCCAGGTTGACGAGCAGCACGTCATCGGTGGAATCCGCATCCAGCGCGTACTCGAGTACCGCGAACGGATCCGTCCCGCCGTGCTCGTCGGCAAGGATCGTCACGCTCATCAGACGCATCGCCTTGATGATGTCGATGGCGGTGTCGCCAGAGACATCCGTGAGGTAGTCCTCCAGATCGTCGCCCAGAGCTTCCTCCTGCGAGATCACATACTCGGTCACCTCGCTGGTGCGATCCCCCAGCTGGCCCACCATCGCCTCGCGACAGCGGAGGTCCAGATGCTCCAGGCCGGTGATCATCGCCGCGGCGATGTTGAGCGCGTCTGGTGCCACATCGTTCTCGTCCGGGGCGGTGAGGTCGACGGTGACGGACTGGTCGCCGAATTCCACCGTCTCCGACCAGAAGATCGAGCCGTCCGGGCCCGATTCGAGCAATCCGAAGAAGTCGTGTTCGATCGCCATAGGCCTATGTAATCAGTCTCCGCGGAGCGAGGGAAGTCGCCACGGGGCGATCATCGTCATACGGAGCGTATGGGCCAGAGTCCGGCCTCGAGTCAGGAAACGAGCTGTTCGGCGAACACGTGCGGCGTGAAGCCCGTGAGGTCGCCGATTCCCTCGCCCTGGCCCAGCAGCTTCACCGGGATTCCGGTGCGCTCCTGCACGGCGAGCACGAAGCCGCCCTTCGCGGAGCCGTCGAGCTTGGTGAGCACGAGGCCCGTCACGCCGGCGTGCTGCAGGAACGCCTCCGCCTGCATGACACCGTTCTGACCGGTGGTAGCGTCCAGCACGAGCAGCACCTCGCTGATGGGAGCGAGCTTCTCCACCACGCGCTTGATTTTGCCGAGCTCGTCCATCAGCCCGCCCTTGGTGTGCAGGCGTCCCGCGGTGTCGATCAGCACGATCTCGGTGCCGGTCTGCTGCGCGTACTGGATGGTCTGGAACGCGACGGAGGCGGGGTCCTGCCCCTCCTGCTGCGGACGGACGATGGCCGCTCCCCCACGCTCGGCCCACGTGGCGAGCTGCTCGACGGCCGCGGCACGGAAGGTGTCCGCCGCGCCGACCACGATAGAGCGTCCGTAGCGGCGCAGGAAGTTCGCGAACTTGCCGATGGTGGTCGTCTTGCCCACACCGTTCACGCCGACCACGAGCACGATCGCGGGTCGCTCCGTGAGCTTGAGGGTGGTGTCGAATTTGGCGAAGTGCTCCTCCAGCGTCTCGATGAGCATCCGCTGCAGGTCCTTGGGGTCCGTGGTACGGAATCGATCCACCTTCTCGCGCAGCTCGTCGATGATCCGCTCGGTGATGTCCGGACCGAAGTCGGCGGTGATGAGCGCCGTCTCCATGTCCTCCCACGTCGTCTCGTCGATCGTCGGCTTGACGAAGATGCCGCGCAGCGCGCGACCCAGGGACCACTTTTCAGCCATGCCCCCAGCCTACCGACCGGTCTGCTCGCCGCCGTCGCTACACGCGTGCCGCGCGGTCACCGACCCGCTGGCCGACAACCGCGGAAACGCCATCCTGTCGCATCGAGACGCCGTACAGGGCATCGGCGATCTCCATCGTGCGCTTCTGGTGCGTGATGACGATAAGCTGACTGGATTCGCGCAGCCGTTCGAACACTCCGAGCAGGCGCCCCAGGTTCGCGTCATCGAGCGCAGCCTCCACCTCGTCCAGGATGTAGAACGGACTGGGCCGGGCCATGAAGATGGCGGTGAGCAGCGCGACGGCCGCGAGCGAGCGCTCCCCGCCGGACAGCAGCGACAGTCGCTCGATCTTCTTGCCGACCGGTCGCACCGAGACTTCGATGCCCGTCGTCAGCATGTCGGAGGGATTGGTGAGCGTGATCGATCCGGAACCACCCGGGAACAGAATCGGGAACACCTCGTCGAACGCGACACGGGTGTCTTCGAAAGCGCTCGCGAAGATCGTCTGCATGCGCTCATCGAGCTCCGCGATGATCGTCATCAGGTCGGCACGCGTCTGGGTGAGGTCGTGCAGCTGCTCCGTGAGGAACTTGTGGCGCTGCTCGAGCGCCGCGAACTCCTCCAGCGCGAGTGGGTTGACCCGGCCGAGCTGGCTCAGCTTCCGCTCCGCATCCTGCAGGCGCTTCTGCTGGGCACGACGCTCGAACGGCACCGGTGCCGCTGTCTCGTCGGCCTCATCGGGAATGAGCTGGTCGGGACCGTACTCGGCGACCAGCACATCCTCGTCCAGCCCCAGCTCGCTCTGCACACGCTCCAGGAGACTCGTGACATGGAGGCGCTTCTCATGCATCTGCAACTCGAGGGAGTGGACGCTCTCGGTCAGGGCGCTCAAGCGGTCCCGCACGCCCTTGTCCTGCGCGCGGATCTCGATCAGCTCCTGCGACTGCGCCGCACGCGCGGCCTCCGCCTCGGCGAGGGCGACTCGCGCCTCCGACACGGAACGATCGACCGAGGACAGCACCTCCGGAAGCTCGTCGATCACTCCCTGCGCAGCCTGGCGCTGCGCACGCCGAATCACCGCGCGACGGGCTGCTTCCGCGGCAGCCTCGCGCTCCTTCTCGCGCTGTCGCTCCAGGCTCACCGCGCGCGTCTCCGCGGACCGCACGCGCTCTCGGAGGGTCTCGATCTCCAGTCGGGTGCGCACCTCGTTCTCGCGCGCGGCGTCGAGCGCCGCCAGCAGCCCATCGCGTGCAGAGGCGTCGAGGATGGGGCGGGGCACCTCAAGTGCGCGGGTGAGTTCCGCGGTGGCCGCCTCCGACTTCGCTTCCGCGTCTGCCACAGCCGCCTGTGCCTGCGCGAGCCCAGCCGCCAGGCGCTCGGTCTCAGCCGCTGCCGACTCCAGTCGTGACGTGACCTTGCTGACCCGTTCGGCGTGTGCGGCTACGGCGGCGTCGAACTCTCGCAGCGTCTGCAGCGCGTCGCGCGAGGTGCGTCGCGCGCGCTCCAGCACGTCAAGGGCATCCTCACGTCCATCGGTCAGGCTGTCGACGATCACGCGCACCTCGGCGAGGCGGTCGACGGCGGCGTCGCGCTCGGCGGCGAGTTCCAGACGGCTGGTCTGCCCCGAGCCAGCCCGGAGCGTGAACGGCGTCCACACCTCACCGGCACGGGTGACGATCGTGATCGGCACGTCGAGATCGGCGAGGGCCGGCGCAGCGGACACGGCAGCGTCCAGATCGTCGGCGATGAGCACGCTGCGCAGCACGCCGAGGATTCCGGGGGGTGCGTTGACGACGCTGGTCGCCGCGATCGTAGCGGGCAGGTCAGGCAGGTCGGCGGTCGGTGCCGCAGCGTCCGCGACGGCGATGTCGACGACGCCGAGATCCTCATCGCGCACCGACTCCGCAACTCGCAGAGCGTCGGCTCGAGACTCGACCAGCAGTCCTTCCGCCAGGGGGCCCAGAACCGCGGCAATGGCCGTCTCGTAGCCCGCGGTGACGCCGATGGCATCCGACACCAGTCCGTGCACTCCCTCCCCCGCGGACTCCGCCAACGCTCCGGCTGCGTTGCGCACCGCGAGAGCCGAGCCCAGCGCCGAGGCCTTCGCGGTGAGCGCCTCAGCCTCCCGCTCCGCCGCATGCAGGCGCTCACGAATGCCCTCGACCTCGCTCTCGGCGGCCGTGACAGCACGTTGGGCGCGCTCATACGCCTCGGTGTGGGATGCGGTCGTGCCTTCCGGCGCCTCGTCATCGGCGAGCTGCTCCGCGGCTTCGGCCGCCTCGATACGCCGGGCGTCGGCAGCATCCCACGCGTTCTGCTGTCGAAGCACGGCACCGCGCACCGCGGCGAGCGCCGACGCCGCCGCCTCCGCCTGTCCGCGCAGTTTCGTGATCCGCATATCGTGCTCGCTGACCAGGGCGCTCTGTTCGGCGATCTCCACGTCGAGCGCATCCAGCTCCCCACGTGCACGCACGACATCGGCCGCGGCGGCAGCGGCGGCGTCGCGAGCGTCGCCGAGGCCCGCAGCGATCTCGTCGATCTGAGACCGTGCCTCGTCGATGTCCGCCTGCGTGACGCTCACCCCGGGCTGAACATCATCATCAGAGCCCAGTAGAGCCAACCGCTGATTCGCCAGCGTGAACAGGCTTCGTAGCCGCTCCTGCGCCTGCTCGAGCCCGAACAGCACGCTGCGGGCCGCGTCGACCTCGGTGGTGCTCTGCTGCTTCTCCAGCACTTCCATTCGGGCGCGCAGACCAGCCGCCTGATCCTGCAAGAGAGCACGCTCAGCATGACGCTCCTGCTCGTTGCGCGCGGCGTCGGCGAGTGCGGTGCGCAGCGCCACGAGGTCATCGGCGAACAGCCGCGCCTTCGCGTCCCGCACGACGGCGGCGATCGTCGCGGCTTCCCGCGCGATCTCCGCCTGCTTGCCGAGCGGCTTGAGCTGGCGTCGGATCTCGCCGGCGAGGTCGCTGAGGCGCGTGAGGTTGGCCTCCATCGCGTCCAGCTTGCGGAGCGTCTTCTCTTTGCGGCGGCGGTGCTTGAGGATTCCCGCGGCTTCTTCGATGAACCCGCGCCGGTCTTCGGGCGTGGCCTGCAGGACGGTGTCCAGACGCCCCTGCCCGACGATCACATGCATCTCTCGTCCAAGACCGGAATCGCTCAGCAGTTCCTGAACATCGAGCAGGCGGACCGACTCGCCGTTGATCGCGTATTCGCTGCTGCCGTTGCGAAACAGCGTGCGAGAGATCGTCACTTCGCTGTACTCGATCGGAAGCGCGCCATCCGCGTTGTCGATGGTGAGGGCCACCTCCGCGCGACCTAGCGGCCCACGCGTGGACGTTCCGGCGAAAATGACGTCCTCCATCTTGCCGCCACGGAGCGTCTTGGCCCCCTGCTCTCCCATGACCCAGGCCAGGGCATCGACGACATTCGACTTCCCGGAGCCGTTCGGGCCGACAATGGCGGTGACCCCCGGCTCGAGGGCGAACGTGGTGGGCTGGGCGAACGACTTGAACCCCTTGAGCGTGAGGCTCTTCAGGTGCATCCGTGCCCTCCCGGCCGTTGACTTACCTGCCCACGTTACCGGATGCCTCTGCGCCTGCTCGGGAGGCGCGACACGCCGCGACACGCCCGGAATGTTGACTTCCTTCGCGATTTCGCGCTAGCGTCGCAACCCGAAACGACGAAAGGAGGATGCCATGTTCATGAACACACGTCTTGCAACCGCAGGCTACATCGCTGGCCGCGCAGCAGGCTTCGACGCATCCCTTCGTCGTGATCTCGGTCACGTCGAGGCGTAGCAGCGCAAGCCCGGAGTAGAGCACCGCTCCTCCGTCCGCCTCCTCCGACACACGTCGATCCACGCACTCATCAGCGCGCCGTCCGCAGGACGCCGCAGATGACTCGGCTGATCGCGTTGTCCCGGCTTCCTCGCCGTCCGCCGAGTCATCGACTCGTCCGCATCGTCATGCACCGCGCTCCGGCACGCGTCGAGCGCACATCTAACGAAGGTCACCATCGTGAACACTCTTCTCACCAGGCCGCAGGGCCTGACCCACCCCCCTCAACAGCTGCCGACGCCGCAGCGCCTGGCTCGTCTGGGTCTCGTCGATCGGATCACGCTGCGGATCGGCCTCTGGCTGATTCTGCGCGCTGAACGCCCCAAGCTCACGCGTCGCCCTGACGACGAGCGCAACACCGTCCGCGAGCAGCACGAGCTGAGCGTCCAACGCGCCATCGTGTTCGGCTCGATCATCCGATAAGGAGCAGACATGACCACCATCCGACAGATCTCGATCGCCCCGGACGACACCGCTGTCACGGCCGACATCGAGGCCGCAACAGCGCTTCGCAACGCGGTGTATTCGATTCCGTCCGGTACGAACGAGGAAGACACCACACCGGCGGCCTTCCTCCAGGAGTTCACCGGCACCACCCAGCTCCACCGCCTCTGGCTGTGCGAGCTGGGTGGACGCCCGGTGGGCATCGCGCGCATGCATGCCCCGCTGGAAGAGGGAGCCACCTCCTCCTACGCGGAGATCCTCGTGCTGCCCGAGTTCGAGAGCAAGGGAATCGGAACCCTCGCGCTGCGGGTGATCGAGGACGAGGCGCGCAGCCTCGGTCGACTCACGCTGATCGGCGAGGCCGAGCACCTGCCTGACCCAGCCCTGCCGCGGTTGTCACCCCCGACCGGGTTCGGAACGATCCCGGAGGATCACATCGCGCGTTTCCTCGCGGGGCGGGGCTGGAGTTTCGAGCAGGTGGAGCGTAAGAGCACGTTCGACCTGACCGCAGATCTGTCACCGGTACGCGAGCACCAGGCACGAGCCGCCGCGGCGGCCGAAGGCTACGAGGTGCTGGCCTGGGATGACGCCACCCCGGCGGAGTATCTCGAGCCGATGGCTCGACTGTACGAGCGGATGTCCACGGACATCCCGACGGCCGCGCTGGAACTCGTCCCGGAGAAGTGGACCGCCGATCGCGTCATTCAGCGCGACGAGCGCCGCGCAGCCTCCGGCGATCACACGCAGATCACCGTGGCGCGGCACATCGCATCCGGCGAGCTCGTCGCGTTCAACGTGCTCGCTCGCGAGATGTCGGATCCGGCCAGCACGACGTTCCAGGGAGACACCCTGGTGCACGGTGAGCACCGCGGGCATCGCCTGGGAATGCTCGTGAAGACGGCCGGCATCCTGCGGTGGCGTGAGCAAAACCCAGAGTCCACACGGATCCTCACGTGGAACGCCGAAGAGAACCGTCCGATGCTCTCCATCAATGAGGAGCTCGGCTTCGTCCCCGCCGGCTACATTGGCGCATGGCAGAAGCGGCTGACGCCGTGAACGCCGTGAACCCCGCCTCACGCCGCACATCGGCGACACGATGACGCGCTCCGAGGCCTTCGACCGCTGCGATCTGCGTAGACCGCAGTCGGTCGAAGGCCCGGGCAGCGCGGCCTGATCGCGCCTCAGCCCTGCGGGATCTCCTCACCGGTCGCACCGTCGAAGACGCGCGACGTGGACTGGTACTTGCCGTCGATCGATACGGTGAGCTCCAGACGGCCGCCGGACTTGCGCAGCTGCACGTCGCTGATCTCGGCGCCGGGAGTCTCCGCGTAGATGCGCTGAGTCACCTCGCGGATGAGCGCCGGGTCGATCTCCGACAGCTGGAATCCCGGTTCGCCTTCGCTGCGCGTGGACGCCCATGGCTCATCCAGTCGCCCGTTGCGCACGGCATACGTGTCCAGACCGATCGGATCGGACTCGCTGTGCACGCCGAGCGAGACGAAGTCGCCGAAGACGATCATGTGCTGCAGCGCCCGATCCCCCAACTGCGCTTCGATGTCTCGCACTTCCAGCGGGAGGCGCGCTGAATCCCAGAGACCGTGCACCTGCCCCGACCAGCGCGCGGGAGTCTCGACGACAGCGACGTTCAGCCTGTCGGCGCCGTTGAACACGTAGAGCAGCGAACCGTAGGAGCCTCCGACGACGCACAACGCGACGAGGAAAAGATTCAGGGCACGGCGCCCGGGACGAGCCTGGGGGAACCGGATGCCCACGGCCGGGGTCACGCGCTCGGGGCTCGCGGCCGGTGCGGGGATACGTCCGTAGAGCTCCGGGCCGGCACGGAGCGCGTCACTCCACTGCGGTCCGGGTCGGAGGTCGACGACCGTTCCTTTGTCGGTGGCAGCCGTCATGACGAACGCCCCGGTCGCAAGGTTCGGCAGGTCACCCAGCGTGATGAACTGCGAGACGGTCTCTCGACGGGGCTGGCCAGTACGCGGGAAGATCGTGACGTCGATCTCGAACAGGTGGTGGAAGTTCTGTACCGTCACACCGGCTTCACGCAGCGACTCGATGCGTGCGATCGTCCGTGGCGCGTCCGCCGCGATAGGCTCCCCGGGCTTCCGCTTCGCCAACTCGGCGAGCGATGACCCGGTGACCGTCTTCGCCCCCATCACGGCGGCGATCGGGCCGATCACGCTGGCACCGATCGTCCCGACGACGAACGGCAACACGCTCGCCTCTCCCGCGCCCAGAATCAACGAGATACCGCCCGCGAGCAGGGCACCCACGCTGCCCCAGAACAGCACGAGCAGGATACGTCGTCCCCAGCCCTTCATGCACCCAGCATAACGATGAGCGGCGCGCCGACACCGACTCTAGAGTGGGGGTGTGACTGCGTATGAGATCGATGACGACGGATTCGTCTGCGTCGTTTCGCCCGACCGCTACGCCGGCTTCGTCGACGAGGACTGGGAACTCGACGATCTGCTGAGCAGGTTCGTCGAGCAGATGAATGCCGGTTCGTTGTTCCTGGCGTATCCGGGCGACGAAGCCGCAGGCGCCGCGCTCACCTTGGTGGCAAAGGAGCCGGAGACGGCGGCGCGGAGGACGAGCGGTGTGGTGCACGTGGGCGAGGGCGGTCTGTGGCTCACCGACTACACGCAGCTCACGATGGCCGCGCAGTTCGCGGACGAAGGTCCGGTGACGTCCTCAGCGCGGCGCCTCGCCGTCGAACCCGGCACCTACCTCGTGGGGCTGTCCGCGATCGGTGAGGAGGAGTACGCGCTCACCGTGCGCCCACACGTCGGGGATGCCCCCACCCACGCGAGCGTGCCCTGGTTCACCAGCTGAGTCACGCCCGTCCCGCATCAGCCGCAGATCAGCCCAGGAACTCGGGGCGCACCTCCGCCCCATCACCGATCTCGGCGACCAGCCGTTCCCAGAGCTTCACGCCGTCTTCGACCCATCCCTCGGGCAGTGGGTCATCCAGAGCGCGGTCGTTGAAACGCGAGTTCCACGCGGTGAGATCCTCGCTCAGCTCGGACGAGAGGGAGAGGTGGTCAGAGGTGACGATGTAGTGGTCGGTGAAGCTCTCCCACAGCGGCCACCCGCTCTGCTGGTCGCTGAACATGCGGAGTACACGACGTCCGTCCGGGAGCCGAGGTTCCCGACCTGCACGCGTCACCGCACTGAGATAGCGGTCCTGCATCAACCTGCGTGCGCGCCACTCGACCGCGTTCAGGGGCGCGCTGTTGTAGTCCATTCCCGACAGCCACCGCAGCCCGCGCGCGCCATCGGAGTTCTCGACGAGCGCGAGCGACCAGAGCAGCGTGTCGCCGTGCGACATCATGTGCGCAGCCTCCAGCGCCTCGTGCACATTCGCTTCGAGGATGTCGTGCGTGGACACGGCCGCCGAGGAGGCACCGGGGGCGAGAGTGAAGAGGTAGAGCCGGAAGCGCGGGTCGTATCCTTCCCAGCTCGAGTCCCACTCGGGTACTTCGATGATGCGCATGGCCCGAGTCTAGGGACCCGATCGGACGGGCGATACGCTCACTGGATGGACGAACAGTGGCGGATCGAGTTCGACGCGGACGTCACGTTCGTGAACGGCGGCGGGTTGCAGACGCAGGGCTTCCGGCTCGACATCGCCGGCGACGCGATCGATGACGCCGAGCTGGCCGACTACTTCGTGCACCGCCACCTCGGCCTGCTGCTTGTGGACACCGTGACCATCCTCCGACGACAGCTCATCCGTGAAGGGCACAAGGGGTCGCGTGGTGGTCCGTCAGATCCCTCGCCGACGGGTGCGTCTACCCCGTCCGGTTAGCATGAGTGCAGGGGGAAGCATGACGGCTGATCACGATCGTCGCGCGGCCGGGGATCCGCGGACGCCACCGCAGGTGCTCGCGGACATCGCGACGCGGCGCTGGGACCTGCACGCGATCATCGTGCGCAACCCCGCGACGTATCCGCGACTGCGTCAGTGGATCGCGAGCGTGAACCCGGGGGCGATGTCCGGCGCACCAGGCGCATCCGTCCCTGGCCGACCCGTCGCGGGCGCAGCTTCAGCCGGTGCCCACGCTCCGGGCGCGCCGCGACCCGGCGCGCCCACTCCACGCCGACCGTCCGCGCGCGGATCCTCCCGCACTCCCCCGTACGCGCCTCGGCCGAGGACGCCATCCGGACCGTATGTGTCGCCGCCTGGCGTGGTGGGCTACCCCTCCCCGCCCCCGCGTTCTCGACGGGGTTGCTGGTTCGCCGGGTGCGGCTGTGTCGGCGTCGTCGGCTTCGTCATCGCGCTCGTGGTTGTGCTGAGCGGGCTGGGTGGAGCGATCTCTGCGGCCGGTCCGGGATCACCCACCGTGCCGTCGGTCACGCTGCCGCCGGCGTCCACGCCGACTCCGACGCCAACGCCGACCGTGGACCCGGAAGCGGTCGCACTTGCCGAGCAGATGACGGCCTTCGCCGCCGAGCGGGACGCGTACTACGCGCTGTACTCCGCCATCGACGGCAACCCGGTCGCCGCACTGGTCGCTCGTCCCAACGACTTCCGTCGGTTGGAACGGCAGGCGGAAGATCCCACCCTCACCAGCGTGGACGCAGCGTCGCTGACGCAACAGGCCGCCGAGCAGCGGCAGAACCTGCAGCAGCGCATCGACGCTGCTGCAGGGCGACGCAACAACGACAGCGGCACGATCGCCGAGGGCCTCGTGGACGCTGCAGGCAACGGGTTCATCGATATCCGGTGGGATGCCGCCGACGCCTGCGAGCTCACCATCACGGACGAGTGGCGCACGCTCGGATGCGTGAACGGTGACGATCTGCTCACGGTGCATCTCATGCCCGGCGACCAGTTCGCGAACGAGTGGATGGTTCAGATGATCACGGTGCACGAACTGGCGCACGTCTACCAGGGCGCCGATGCCTACCGGCATGAGGACTTCAACGGGGAGACCGAGCGCCTTCTCGCCGCAGGCTACTTCGAGGGCAGCCGCGAGAAGATGGCCGACTGCTACTCCCTCACCTACTACGACCAGTGGTCGCTCTGGTACGGCGATACGAGCGTGGGCTACGGGTACGTCTGCGGCGATGGCGAGCGTCAGGCGATTCGAGACTGGTTCCCTGGGCTGACGGCCCCGCTCCCCCGCAGCTGATATCTCGGGAGATCGAAAACGCATCGCACCGTCGGCTGCGGGGTGTGTTTCCGAGCCCTCATGCTCCTACGAGGCGAACAATGGAGTCATGACGACAACCACAGTGAAGGCCTACGGCGCGCTCGATGCGACCAGCCCTCTCGTTGCACTGACGATCGAGCGCCGCGAGGTCGGCCCGCACGACGTGCTCATCGACATCGACTACGCCGGAATCTGCCACTCCGACATTCACACCATCCGCGGCGACTGGGGTCCGATCACCTACCCGCAGGTCGTCGGACACGAGATCGTCGGCCACGTGGCCGCGGTCGGCAGCGCTGTCACTCGCCATCGGGTGGGAGACCTGGTGGGTGTCGGCTGCCAGTCGAACTCCTGCGGCGAGTGCGCGCAGTGTCTGCAGGGGCACGACCAGTACTGCCTGAAAGGCAACACGCAGACCTACAACAGTGTCGATCCCGCAGACGGCACGATCACCCAGGGCGGTTATTCGCAGGCCGTCGTCACGAACGAGGACTATGTGCTCGCCATCCCGGCCGGCCTTGATCCCGCAAAGACCGCCCCGCTGCTGTGCGCTGGGATCACCACCTACTCGCCCCTGCGTCATTGGAACGTCGGACCCGGCACGCGCGTCGGCGTCGTCGGCATGGGCGGGCTCGGACACATGGGAGTGAAGTTCGCTGCCGCGCTCGGTGCCGACGTGACGGTCCTGTCGCGTGGGACCGCGAAGCGCGACGACGCGCTGGCGTTCGGCGCACACCGCTACGTCGACACGACCGACCGCGAGGCGATGCGCGAACTGCGCGGCGGTCTCGACCTCATCATCAACACCGTGTCCGCTGGCATCGACATCCGTGCCTACCTCAGCTTGCTCGACGTGGACGGAACGCTGGTCGTCGTGGGTGCTCCGTCCGAGCCGTTCAGCGTCCCCGCGTTCTCCCTGATCCCGGCACGCCGCTCGCTGGCGGGCTCCACCACCGGCAGCATCACCGAGATCCAGGAGATGCTCGACTTCTGTGCCGAGCACGGCATCCACCCCGAAACCGAGCTGGTCTCCGCCGATCAGATCAACGACGCCTGGGAGCGCGTGCTCTCGGCCGACGTCCGCTACCGCTTCGTGATCGATACGAAGACGCTGTAAGCGGCGGATGGACAGCGCCGCCCGGATGCGATCCGGGCGGCGTTTTCCGTCGCCTGTCGTAGTGTGGGGGATCATGAGCTTTCCCTATCAGCCGCCCGCCGCGCAGTTCGATGCCGCGCTCGGTGACAATGCGACCGGACACTACCTCCCGGCCCGCGCCGAGGTGGCTGGCGGCTTCGTATCGCTCTGGGTCGCCTCACCGTCCGGCTGGCGGCAGCTGTTCAGCGTGCCCGCCCACGAGGTGACGGTGAAGTCCGCTGCTCAGCGCATCACGCTGGTCGTCCGGGGTCAGAGCTACCCGCTTCTGGCGAATCCTCGCACCGTCCGCCGGAGCATCCAGTACGGCATCGCGGGTGGAATGGCCGACATCCTGGACAAGCCGCGGTTCGAGATGGGCGTCGACCTCGCCCGCGGGGTCAACGTGGCTGGCAGCGCTTACGCCTTCCAGCAGCGCGGCGGGCCCGCGTTTCTCGCCGCGGCGAAGCAGTCCGGCGCACAGACCTCACGTCTGGGCTACGGCCCGATCCTGGCGATCGGCTGCGCCGCCGGCCTTGCGGTCGTCGTCATCGTGACGCTCATCACGGTGGTCGCGATCAACCTCTGAGCAGCGGGGTCACCGCTCACTCATCGTCCTCCCGATATGTCGCCGCCACCTCCTCCCAGAATTCATTGTCTGGCAGCTCCATCTCGACATACCTCCCGGCCGTGTGAGGCTCGCTCTCGAGCGCGGCGATGTGTTCCAGCCATCCGCTGAACTCGCTGACGGAATCGGCCACGAGGATCGGAGTCCATCGTCCGGCGCCGGCCGACGCGAATCGGACCGGAAATCCGGCATCGGCGTCGCGAAGGTCCACGAAGAAGGGATCGGCGAAGTAGTTGGTCGCGAACACCCACCAGTCGGGATGCCACTCGCCCGCACGGTCCGACACCAGGCTCTCACCGGAGAGCCCGTGCACGCGATACCCCCTCTGGAGCGCGCTCCAGTTCGCCGCGTCCGCGTACGTCCCGGGCAAGACCAGATTCGCGAACTCGGGTGACGAAACAAGCAGTGCGCGCAACTCTGGAGGTGGGATGTGTCGCCCTCTGGGTTCGCTCATGGTCCACAATCCTAGAGTCAACGCTGAGCGCTGGATCCCCTACCGAGACTGCTGGCACTTCGGGCAGAAGTGCGAACCGCGGTTCATGAAACTCTCGCGCGTGATCGGCCGTCCGCAGCGGGGACATGGCTGGCCGTGCCGTCCATACGCATTGAGCGAGTGCGCGAAATAGCCGGCTTGACCGTTGACGTTCACATACTGTGCGTCGAAGCTCGTCCCGCCTTCGGCGAGCGCCTTCTCCAGCACAGCGCGAACCTCGGTGAACAACCGGTTCACGGCGCGCGTCGAGAGCGCACGTGCCGGGGTCTCGGGATGGATCCGCGCGGCCCACAGCGACTCGTCGGCGTAGATGTTGCCGATCCCGCTGACCACGCTCTGGTCCAACAGCACTCGTTTGATGGCGGACTCGGTTCGGGCGAGTCGTGCTCGTACCGGGGCGAGCGCGAAAGCATCGTCCATGGGGTCACGCGCGATGTGCGACACCTGAGTGGGGATGAGGGCATCCCGCGTCCCCCAGCCGGCAGGCAGCGCGTCGGCGGTGATGACCAGCTCGTCAACGGCGAGCGATCCGAATGTGCGCTGGTCGGCGAACACCACAGCGAGCTCACCGTGTTCCGGGTGATCGACGATGAGGCGAATCCGCTCATGACGTTCCTGAGGTGCATCCGCTTCGCGAAGCAGCATCTGCCCGCTCATCCCGAGATGACCGACGACGGCACGACCCGATGCCAGCGGAAACCACAGAAATTTGCCGCGGCGCGCAGCACCGAGCACGGCGGCGCCGGTCAACTCCGCCTCGAACGATGCGGCGTCACCCGGATGACGCGTGAGCGCCCGGTCGTCGAGCACCGAGACGCCGGTGATCGTGGCACCGCTCAGCGCCGGTGCGAGACCGGCGCGGACGACCTCGACCTCGGGGAGTTCAGGCACGCTCGTTGAGCACGTGCCACGCGGCGAGAGCCGCCGCCATCTCGGCCGTCTTCTTACTCGTCCCGGTACCGGTGGTGCAGATCTCGTCCACGCACACAGTCGCCGTGAAGCGGCGGTCGTGGTCGGGGCCCTCGGCCTCGATGCTGTACACCGGAGCCGTCATGCCGAGCTTGGCAGCGACCTCCTGGAGCGCCGTCTTCGGATCCACCGCGGCACCATAGCGCTCGGGGTCCGCGAGCAGCGGCTCGATGATGCGATGCACCAGCGCGGTCGCCTCGTCGGGACCCGCCGAGAGGTACGTGGCACCGATGATGGCCTCGGTCGTGTCGGCCAGGATCGAGTCCTTGTCACGCCCGCCCGTCTGCTCCTCGCCCCGGCCGAGCTTCAAGAACTCGCCAATACCCAGCGTGCGTGCGGCCTCCGCGAGAGCCACCGTCGAGACGACGCTGGCGCGGCGCTTCGCGAGGGAGCCCTCGTCAAGGTCGGGGTGGCGCGTGTACAGCAGTACGGTCGTCGCCTGACCCAGCACGGAGTCACCGAGGAACTCGAGACGTTCGTTGTGCGGGATTCCCCCGCTCTCGTACGCGTACGAGCGATGTGTCAGCGCAAGTGACAGAAGCTCGGCGTCGATGACGACGCCGAGCTTCTGCATCAATGCGGTCAGTTCAGTCACTGTGCTTCCCGCGGTGAGGTGTCTCAGATGTCAGCGACCTTGCGGCCCTTGTACTCCAGGAACAGCTCCGTGCCCTGCGAGTCGGTGACAACCTTCGCCTGGTGCGGGCGGCTGTAGACGACCTTGCCGTTCTCGATGGTCTTGACGAGCGTGGGGGCCTCGGCCTTCCACTGCGCGCGACGCGAACGGGTGTTGGAGCGGGAGACCTTCCGCTTCGGGGGGTTACCTGCCATGACTAGCTCTCTTCCGTGTTGCGCAGCTCGGAACCGGTCGTTCCGGCTGCCTGGTCTGTGAGTCCTTGAAGCGCAGCCCATCGGGGATCGATGGGGGCTGAGGAGTCTTCCGCCGACGCAGTCGTCAGCCGCTCGCCCGTGGCCGGATCAAGACCGGGGCAATCCGGCTGACACACCGGCTGGAATGGAAGCGACAGAACAATCGCATCCCTGACCGGAGTTTCAAGATCCACGTGGTTGTCTTGAACCTCGAAGTCAGTCTCTTCATCTCCAGAGTACGCGAAAAGCTCCTGGAACTCGACTTCGACACCCTGAGTGAACTCGGTCAGGCACCGGCTGCACTCGCCTTCGACGGTCGTGCGGATGTCCGCGGTCACGAGAATGCCCTCGTGAACGGACTCCAGACGCACATCCAGATCGAGCTCCTCACCCGCGGGGACGGCGATGAGACCCTCCCCCCACTTCTCAGGGGCGGGAATGGTGAGCGTGAACTCACGCATCTCCCCCGGCTGGTGCACGATGTCGCGCACGGGAAGGGAGAACGGTCCGGGTCGGGTGGTCTTCACAACCGACCAGTCTACCGTGCGGCCAGGGCTCAGAGGTCGCGCGCCCCGGTGTCGAGGAAGGCGGCAACGGCCGGCGGCACGTAGGCGGACACGTCCCCTCCGAGGCCCGCCACCTGTCGGACCAGGGAGCTGGAGACGAGCGCGTGCGCGGGGTCGGGGAGCAGGAACACTGTCTCGACTCCGGCGAGGCCGCGGTTCACGATGGCCATCGGGGTCTCATACGCGACGTCCACCTGCGAGCGGATGCCCTTCACCAGCACGCCCGCGTTGACTTCCACGCAGTAGTCAACCAGCAGCCCCATGCTCCAGGACGCGACCACGATGTTCCCGGCGAGGCCGGCATCGCGAATCGACTGCTCCAGCAGGCTCAGGCGCTGCGCGATCGGCAGCATGGCGTGCTTCTCCGGGTTGTGCACGACGAGCACATGCAACTCGTCGTATAGCTCCGCGGCGCGTGTGATCACATCGAGATGACCGAGCGTGGGCGGGTCGAAGGATCCGGGGACGACGGCGATCCTGCTGTTCATGTTCTCAGCCTATGGGGTGTTCGACAGACTCTGCTCAGCTCTTGCCGAGGGCAGCGCGCTCGGCCTGGGTGACACGACGCGCGACCGCCTCGGCGAGTGCCGGGTGGGTGGCGAGCGTCGGATCCGCCTCCAATAGTCGCTCGGCTTCTGCGCGCGCCACAGCGATGGTGTCCGCGTCCTTGACCACACGCAGCAGCTTCAGCGACGAACGCACACCCGACTGCGCATCGCCCAGCACATCGCCTTCGCCCCGTAGCTCCAGATCGACCTCCGCGAGTTCGAAGCCGTCGAGCGTCGCCGCAACCGCCTCCACCCGCGTGCGAGCGGGTGTGCCGTCTTCCGCCTCCGTGACGAGAAGGCAGAGTCCCGGAACGCCGCCTCGTCCGACGCGTCCGCGGAGCTGATGCAGCTGCGAGACGCCGAAGCGATCCGCTTCGAGGATGATCATCGTGGAAGCGTTCGGGACGTCCACGCCCACCTCGATGACGGTCGTGGCGATCAGCACATCGATCTCGCCGGCGGCGTACGCCCGCATGATCGAGTCCTTCTCGTCCGAGTGCATCTTCCCGTGCAGCACGGCGACCCTGATGTCGGCGAACGACGGGTGCACGGCGAGCATCTCCGCGACCTGCACCACGCCCCACTGCGGTCCCGTGGCCTCGCCTTCCACCGGCGGCGGGAGCTCACCGTCGACCAGCTCCTTCTGCGCGTCGATGGCTGCACACACGACGAACACCTGACGTCCCTGCGCCACCTCCTCGGCCGCGCGTTCCCAGACACGCCCGAACCAGCTCGGCTTGTCGGCCAGCGGGGCGACGTGAGTGGTGATACCCGCCCGACCTGCGGGCATCGTTCGGATGGTCGAGACGTCGAGATCACCGAACACGGTCATCGCCACGGTGCGTGGAATCGGGGTGGCTGTGAGGACCAGCGCATGCGGTGCGGTGCCCTTTGCGCGCAGCGTCTCGCGCTGCTCCACGCCGAAGCGGTGTTGTTCGTCCACCACGACGAGTCCGAGCTCGGCGAAGGTCGTGCTCTCGCTGAGCAGCGCGTGGGTTCCCACGACGATCCGGGACTGACCGGCGGCCACGCGTAGCGCGGCCTTGCGGCGTTCGGCAGCCGGCATCTGCCCCGTGAGCAGCGTCGGGATCAGTTCCGGAGCGAGCTGCGGACCGAGCATCTTCGTGATCGATCGCAGGTGCTGGGCCGCCAGCACCTCCGTCGGCGCGATCAGCGCGGACTGGCCTCCCGTCTGCGCCACCTGCAGCATCGCGCGAAGCGCCACGAGGGTTTTTCCGGATCCGACCTCACCCTGCACGAGCCGATTCATGGGCCACTCGCCCACAAGGTCCTGGGCGATGACCGCGCCCACCGATTCCTGATCCGGCGTCAGCGCGTAGGGCAGGGCGGCGTCGAACCGCTCGAGGAGGGAACCCGCCGGCCGCGAGACGGCATGCAGCCGACGCACCTCCGCACGCTGCTGCAGCAATGCCGTCTGCAGCAGCAGCGCCTCCTGCATGCGAAGCGTGTGTCGGGCGACATGCGCCTGCGACACCGTCTCGGGGCGGTGCACGGCCTCGATCGCGTCGCGCGCAGGGATGCACTTGTGTGCCGCCGCGAACTCCGACGGCAGCGGGTCAGGCACCGGGCCGAGCTTGTCCAATACCGCCTCGACGGTCTTGCGGATCTGCCAGCTGGTCAGAGCGGCCGTGGCCGGATAGATCGGAATGGGCGTGTTCGCCCAGCGCGCGGCGTCCACCGAAGACTCATCGTCGAACAGTTCATATTCGGGATGAGCGAACTGCAGGCCGCCCTTGTACAGGCCCACCTTGCCCGCAAAGATCCCGCGGCGGCCCGGGCGGAGCTCTCCCAGCCGCCACTTCTGATTGAAGAAGGTGAGCGCCATCTCGCCGTTGCCATCGCCGATGACGACTTCCACGAGGGATCCACGGCGGGCCTGCATCTGACGCTCCGACGCCTTGCGCACTTCGGCGACGATGGTGACCTGCTCCCCGATCGGCAGTGATCGGATGGGCGTCAGCTCACCGTGACTGGCGTAGCGTCGCGGATAGTGACCGATGAGATCACCCACGGTGCGCATGTCGAACGCCTTCGCGAGCACGCCGGCGGTCTTCGCACCGATCGCGGTCTCGAGGCTGGTATCCACGCCGAACTGCACCCCTCCAGCCTACTGTCGACCCCGGACACTGCCGCTCGGCCAGCGACCCGGGCGTGGATAGGCTGGGAGCGTGACACGGATCATCGCGGGTGCGGCCCGAGGCCTCGGACTGGCGGTTCCCGATGCGGGAACCCGACCCACGAGCGACCGCGTGCGCGAGTCGCTGTTCGGCAGCCTCGAGACGCACGACCTCATCGATGGTGCGCGCGTGCTGGACCTGTATGCCGGCTCGGGCGCGCTCGGACTCGAGTCCGCGAGCCGCGGCGCAAGCGCGGTGGACCTCGTCGAGAAGGCCCGCGCCGCGGCGGCCGTGGCGACCCGCAACGCAACGGCGGTCGCGAAGGCGACCGGTGTCAGCGCCCGCGTCCACCAGACCGGCGTGCTGCCGTTCCTGCGTTCGAGCACCCTGACCTGGGACCTGGTCTTCATCGACCCTCCCTACGACGTGACCGACGGCGAGATCGGCGACGTGCTCACGGCATTGGCACCACGGCTCTCGCCCGATGCGGTGGTCATCGTCGAGCGGGCAAAGCGCTCCCCGGCGCCGGATTGGGCTGCGGCCGGGATGTCCGCCATGCGCGACAAGACCTACGGCGACACCACCGTCTGGTGGGGCGAACCCGCGACCGACGAATCACACCCTCAGGACTGAGTTCGGCGTCCGACCAGCTCGCAACGCCGACGATCCCGCCCGGGTGTCCGGATCTCGGTACGGGCCGGTCCCCGTGCACGGTGGGCGCCGACACGCTCCTCGATGACCCAGAGGCCCCGACTAGCCCTGCGCGGTGTCCCAGTCCTGGTACGGGTCCCAGCCGCCGCGTGCGTCGTAGGCGGTTCCGTCCACGGTCACCTCTCCGGCGGGCGCCCCGTACACCCGACCGACGCGACGGAACCCCTCCGGCAACGCGACATCGGCCGGGAACGCCGCAAGAAGGGTGTGGTCCTCTCCCCCGGCCAGTGCCGACGCGGGATCGTCCCCCAGCAGCGCCGCCTCGAAGTCGAAGCGCACACCGGAGGCTCGCGCCATTCGTCGCGCGTCCATCACGAGACCGTCCGAAACATCCATGAGCGCGTGGGCGCCGGCGGCGGCCGCCTGCTCGCCGAGCCTCACGGGCGGCTCCGGCCGGAGCTGGCGACTCACATCGAACCGCTCGGCGGCGGTGAGTCGAGCGTCGTCGATCGGGACGGGAGTGCCGTCTTCATCTCGGAACCGCTCGAACAGCACGCGCAGACCGCGAGCGGCGGGTCCCTGCTCACCCGCGAGGGCGATCACATCCCCCTCTCGCGCGCCACTGCGCAGCACGGCGCGCGCGCCGCGCAGGTCCCCGAGCGCCGTGACGGCGATCGTCAGCGTCGGCGAAACCGTGACGTCCCCGCCGACCACCTGGATGTCGTCGCCGAATCGACCGCACGCCTGAACGAGGCCGTCATAGAACTCGCCGACCCACCCGAGCGGCAGCGTCGCGGGAAGCGTGAGCGCGATCAGCAGTGCCGTGGGACGCGCACCCATCGCGGCGATATCGGCGAGATTGACCGCCGCCGCCTTCCACCCGAGTGAGACTGCGTCCGACCATGCCAGGCGGAAGTCCGGTCCGTGCACGAGGGTGTCCGTCGTGACCACCGCGTCGCCGCTGAAGCGCAGCACGGCAGCGTCGTCTCCGATCCCGAGGCGCGTCGCGCTGTCGACCCGCGCGTCAGGCACTCGACCCGTGATCCAGGCCAGCAGCTCCGCCTCCGACACCGCCGAGATCGGGGTGGTGGCATCGGGGGCATCGGGGGCGCGAGTGGGGGCCTCAGACATCCCTCCACGCTACCCGAGCGCCCAGCCGGCCACGCGGCAGACGCGGAGGCGGCCGGGTTAGCCTGGAGGGGTGAGCTTCCTCCGTCGATTCCGCGCCCTCGTCGGCGCATCCCTCGCCACCGCGGCGCTCGTTCTCTCGCTGACGGGATGTTCGCAGACCATCGCGATGGAGGCCGCCCCGAACGCCGACGACCCGCAGTGCGCGGCGATGATGGCCCAGCTCAACAAGACAGGCTCGTACGACACGATCGCCGGTCTGCCCCGAGTGTGGACCGATGCGCAGTCCACCGCGGCTTGGGGATCGAAGGCGGAGATCCTGATGGCGTGCGGTGTGGAGGTTCCGATGGCCTCGACCACGCCGTGCCAGACCATCGCTGGCATCGACTGGCTCGTGGACTCCACCGATAAGGACCGCTATCGCGTGACGACGTTCGGTCGCGAGCCCGCGGTGCAGCTGTACATCTCGTCCCGCACCGACGGCCTCTCTCCCACCGAGGTGCTGGATCGATTCGCGAAGCCGATGCTCGGCTCCCGCGTGCTCGCCACCTGCACCGAACGCCCGAGCAGCTGACCGGCGCCGACTCCCCCGTCCCGGGACGTCCTACCCGCTTCGCTCAGGATCACCAGCCTGTCCGGTCAGCGTACGGGCACGGTGAGCACCACTCGCGTGCCCTGACCCGCCTGCGATCGCAGCGAGGCGTCGCCGCCATGTCGCCGCGCGATCACCCGCACCACGGGGAGCCCGAGGCCGGTACCTTCGACGGCGCGCGCATTGGAGCCGCGGGCGAGATCGTCCCAGACTCCGTCGACTTCCTCGGCCGGGATGCCCCATCCGGTATCGGCGACCTCCACGGTCACGATCCCGTCATGTTCGGTGCCGCGCACTTCGATGGTCGCACCGGGATCCGAGTACTTCGCGGCGTTGCCGACGAGGTTGTAGATCGCCACCGCCAGCAGGTCCGGATCCCCGGAGACTGCGGGAACCGGCCACGGCACGCGGCCGAACTCGACGCGATAGCTGCGCTCGGGATACCGGACCGCCACGGCCTCGACAGCATCATGCGCCAGCACCTCGAGGTCGACGGCCTCGCGTTCCAGAGCACGAGTCTCCAGCTCGGCGAGTTTCGCCAGGTCGGAGACCAGCGAGCTGAGACGCTCCGACTGCACACGTGCGATCGTGAGAGCAGCCGCATCTCCGGTGGCGAGTCCCGTCCGAATAGCGGTGACCGGATTCTTCACCTCATGATCGAGCCGACGAAGAAACCGTGCGCGCTCCGCTCGCGAGGCGGCGTCTGCTTCTGCGCCGGCCCGTGCCGCGAGGGCGACCCGACTTCGACGAATCAGCACGACCGCGATCCACAGCAACGACACCAGCACCGCCACCGTCAGGGTCAGGGTCGCGAAGGGCAGCGACAGCACCAGCGTCGCGTTCGTGCGGGTTGCGACGAGAACCAGCGCGACGATCAGCCCGACGCCCACGGGGAGCAACGCCCACCAGAGCCGAGCGCGGGTCATGATCCGCTCACCGCGGCGACGAACCGATATCCGGACGCCTGGACCGTCTCCACGTACCGAGGCTCCTGCGGGTCGTCGCCGAGAACGCGACGGATCTCGGCGATGCGGTGGTCGATGGCGCGGGTGGTCACCGCGAACTCGTACCCCCAGAGCGTGGCGAGCAGTCGATCCCGCGTGTGTAGTTCGTCAGGATGGCTCATCAGGTACTCCAACAGCGTCGTCGCACGAGGTGTGAGGTCAACGTCCCGCCCGCGCAGTCGGACTCGCCGAGCCGTGCGATCGAATTCCAGTTCTCCGGCCCGCAGCACCTGGGCCGAGGCGAGGGAGCGCTGTCCGGGTCGCGCTCGCCGCAACACCGCCCGAATGCGACTCACGAGCTCCGGCGGATCGAACGGCTTGCCCAGATAGTCGTCGGCTCCCTCGTCCAGCGCGGCGGATCGTTCGAATGCCTGGTCCACGCGGGTCAGAAGGATGAAGGGCGTCCAATCCTGTCGACCACGCAACTCACGCAGCAACGAGCGCCCGTCGCGGCGAGGCATGATCACATCACTGACGATGATGTCTACCGGTTCGGCGACAACGGCGGTCAGAGCCTCTTCGCCATCCGCAGCCGTGCGGACGCGGAATCCGCTGCGCTCCAGATACGGAGCCAGCGTGGCGCGGATCGGCTCTTCATCGTCCACGAGCAGCACCGTCGACTCAGTCATCGTTCGCCTCCCCTGCAGCCTGCGCACTCATTCGGCGAACTCGCTGAGGCGGAGATCCGACGCAAAACCGGCGTCCTCGATGGACGGAGCGCCACTCTCCCAGCGCACCGTGGTGGAGCTGCCGTTGCTCGTCACACGAATCGCATCAGCGGATGCCACCAGGGCGTCCGTGGAAAAGGCGTCGACCACTAGCGTCTTCACATTCTGCGCGAGCACCATCACCGAGCTGCCCGTCACCACGATGGTGTCGCAGTCGTCGGTCACTTCGACGCGCACGGAGAACTCCGTGATCTCCAGGTTGCCGCCACCACAGGTGAGCTGCTGATCCACGGTCTTCGCCAGAGCCGCGCGGTGTTCTTGCGCCGTCACCGAACCGGTGCCCGAGGCCGTGTTCTGTGCACCGGTGCTCGGCTGTGGCGCGTCGGTCGTCGCACTTCCGCTGTCGGTCCCGGCGGCGGGGATTGACGGCGACGATGCGCTGTTCGCGGTGCCGGCGTTCGGGTCCGGTGCGATTGTGGCGCTGCAGCCGCCGGTCAGCAGCATGGTCACAAGCACCGTCGCGCTCAGCAGTGCTCTCCCCCGAAACGCGCTCATGTTCTTCACCGTATCGGACCCGCTCACGAGGCCGTCACCGCGACGAGGATGCCGACGGCCGCCACAACCAGCAGGATCACGATCGCGACGAGCTCGAGATATCCGAGCACAAGTCCGATCACGGCGAACGCTGCTCCCCCTTCGCCGCGTCGACGGATCTGACCGAGCGCGATGTGCCCGAGGATGACCGGGATCAGGGAGAAACCGAGGAGGGAAAGAACGAAGGCGACGACGGCCACCGCGTTCGTCGACGCCGTTGCGACAGCGGGAGCGGGACGGATCGGGGACATCTGCGGGTTCATGTCCTCAGACTAGGAACGGCCCCGCCACACGTGGTGGCGGGGCCGTCGCAGACCTGTCGCAGATCTGCGACACCTCATCTCACGCGCGAGCGAGCGCGTTGTCGACGAGGTACGTGAGCAGGTCCGTGTAGCTGAGGCCGGTCGCGATCCAGCACTGCGGGAACATCGAGATCGGCGTGAAACCGGGCATGGTGTTCAGCTCGTTCACGATCGGGCCATCGGCGGTCACGAAGAAATCGACGCGGGCAAGTCCCTGTCCATCGACGGCGTCGAACGCTCGCACGGCCAGTTCGCGCAGCTGCGCGATGGTCTCCTCGTCGAGTTCCGCCGGGCAGACCAGGTCGACGCCGTCGCCGCCGAGGTACTTGCCCTCGAAGTCGTAGAAATCGCGGGTGAGGACGATCTCACCGGGCAGAGACGCGCGGGACGGCTCGCCGGGCATGCCCTTCAGCACGGCGACCTCGATCTCGCGCCCGGCCATGCCCTGCTCGATGAGCACCTTGTCGTCTTCGTCGAACGCCACGCTCAACGCAGCGTCGAGCTCGTCGGCGGTGTGCACCTTCGAAACGCCCACGCTGGAGCCGGCGCGTGCCGGCTTCACGAACCACGGCAGCGGATACCGTGCGGCGGCCGCGCGAATGTCCTCGGGCGATGAAGCCCAGCCCGCGGCGGTCACGGTGAATCCGGGAGACACCGGGATGCCCGCAGCGCTCAGCACCACCTTCATGAAGTGCTTGTCCATGCAGACGGCGGAATCCAGCACGCCACAGCCCGCGTACGGGAGGCCGAGGATGTCGAGGAAGCCCTGCATGGTGCCGTCTTCGCCGTGGGGTCCGTGCAGG
Source organism: Microbacterium gorillae (assembly GCF_050990725.1). Taxonomy (GTDB): domain Bacteria; phylum Actinomycetota; class Actinomycetes; order Actinomycetales; family Microbacteriaceae; genus Microbacterium; species Microbacterium gorillae_A. The sequence continues at coordinate 1,924,211 of NZ_CP158844.1, read as the reverse complement.
ATCGGCAGGACCACATCGATCGGCATCGGCTCAGAAATGGAGCCATCCGCCTGACGTACTCGAAGTTCCCGCTCGCCACCGGCTTCCGGCCACAGCACCCGTGTGCCGTTGTCGCGCACCTCGGGCATCGCCTCGGCCAGCATCGCGAACTTCTCCGGGCGGTCCTCCTCCAAGACGAACGCCCCGTCCCGCGTGATCCCGACCGGGATCACCTCGAACCGGTCGCGATCAATCGCGTGCAGCACCCCGCCCGCCGTGGCGGAACTGATCGAATGCTCGCTGGAGCGCCCGCCGAAGAGCACCACCACCCGCTGCTTGCCCATTGTCCGTCCTCTCCCCCTGCGGGGTGTCGTCGTCGGTGGTCAGGTGTGGGGCGATGTCCCGGGGGTGCATCGTGCCATCCAGCACCATCTTGACCTGTTGCACGATCGGCATCTCCACGCCGACCTCGGCCGCCAGCTGCAGCACCGGGCCGACGGACGCGAGCCCTTCGGCGGTCTGCTGCATCTGCGTGACGACATCCTGAAAGCCGTACCCCTGCCCGAGCAGGCGTCCGGCCGTGTTGTTCCGGCTCAGCGGAGACTGGCAGGTGGCGATGAGATCGCCCAGTCCGGCCAGCCCCTGCAGCGTTCCGGCCTGCGCACCGTATGCCACGGCGAAATCGGTCATCTCCACGAGGCCGCGAGTGATAATCGACGCCTTGGTGTTCTCGCCGTAGCCGACACCATCGACGATGCCGATGGCCACCGCGATCAGGTTCTTCAACACCCCGCCGAACTCCGTGCCGATGACATCCGTGTTCGTGAAGGTGCGGAAGTAGCGGTTGGAGGCGAGGCGGGCGATCGCCTCCGCCGTCTCCCGCGAGGACGACGCGACCACGGCCGCGGTCGGCTGCTCGCGGGCGATCTCCAGCGCCAGGTTCGGACCGCTCGCCACCGCGATCCTGTCCGGATCGCACTGGAGTTCCTGAGCGATGACCTGACTCATCCGCATCCCGGACTGCTTCTCGACGCCCTTCATGAGGCTGACGATCGGAACGTCCAGGTTGCCGATCAGGGGTCGGAGCGCCTTGAGGTTCTGCCGAGCCGACTGGCTGGGCACCGACAGGAACACCGCGTGCGCGCCATCGACGACCGTCGACAGCTCGGAGCTGGCGGTCATGTTCCGCGGCAGGTTGATGCCGGGCAGATACTTGCTGTTGCGCTTGGCGCGAGAGATCTCCTCGGCCTGCTCGGGCCGGCGCGCCCACATCACGACGTCGGAACCCGCATCCGCGAGAACCTTGCCGAAGGTCGTGCCCCAGCTGCCCGCACCGACCACTGCCACGCGAGATGCGCGCACGGAGGGCTTAGGCGTCATAGCGGCCGGTCTCCTTCTGATCGTGCTGTGCGGGATTCCAACGCTCGGCCGGGGGCTGCTCGCCGCGGACCTCACCGAGCATCTCAGCCAGACGATTCATGACGAGGGTCGTCGCCTCGGTCAGCGCGGACTGCGAGTGCTCGCGCCCGGCATATGCGCTGAGGTCAATCGGGTCGCCGAACGCCAGGGTAACGGGCTTGCGCCACGGGAACAGTCGCAGCTTTCCGTAGCGCGGCAGGATCTCCTGCGCCCCCCACTGCACCGCGGGGATCAGCGGAAGCCCCGCCTCCAGAGCCAGCCGCACCGCTCCGGTCTTGCCGCGCATCGGCCACAGGTCCGGATCGCGTGTCAGCGTGCCCTCGGGGTACACGATCACGCCACGGCCGTGTTCGACGATGTCATTCGACGCCTTGAGCGTCTCCTTCGCCGAGGCCGAGGTCGAGCGGCGTGCGACGGGAACCATGCCCGTCGCCCGCAGCGCGGAGCCCAGCACAGGGACCCGGAACAGGGACTCCTTCGCCATGAACCGCGGCGCACGACCGAGACGCCAGACGCCCACCGCGACGATCAGCGGATCGATCTCGGAGTAGTGGTTGGCCACCATCACGTACGCGCCCTCGCGGGGCAGCTTCTCGGGGTGCACGAACCGGATCTTCGCGAGAAGACTCATGAACGGGACGACGACCGCCCCCAGTGGCCAGAACCAGCTGGGACGCGACTTCTCCGAAGTGGCGCGCACGCGATCAGCCGATGACGTCGAAGTCCGCGCCGAGGCCGGACAGCTTCGGCAGGAGCTTCTCGTATCCGCGGCGGATGATGCCGATGTTGCGAACCGTGGACTCGCCCGTCGCGGTCAGCGCCGCGATCACGTGGCTGTATCCACCGCGCAGGTCGGGAACCACGATGTCGGCGCCCGTGAGGTGCGTCGAGCCGTTGATGACCGCCGCCTGCTCCAGCTGACGACGCGGGACGCGGCGTGGGCCGTCCTGCAGACCGTGCGGGTGCACGATGATGTCGGCGCCCATCTTGACGAGGGCGTCGGTGAAGCCGAAGCGGTTCTCATACACGGTCTCGTGCACGATCGACTGGCCTTCGGCCTGGGTGAGCGCCACGATCAGCGGCTGCTGCCAGTCGGTCATGAAGCCGGGGTGGACGTCGGTCTCGACGGTCACGCCGCGCATCGCGCCGGTGCCGCGGCGGAAGGTGATCCCATCCTCGTGCACCTCGAAGTCGCCGTTCATGCGGCGGACCACGTTGAGGAACGTCAGCATCTCCTGCTGGCGGGCACCTTCGACGTAGATCTCGCCGTCGGTGGCCAGCGCTGCGGCTGCCCAGCTCGCGGCCTCGTTGCGGTCGAAGATCGCGCGGTGGTCGTAACCCTTGAGCTCCTTCACACCCTCGATGAGGATGACCCGGTTCGGCTCGTAGGAGATGATCGCGCCCATCTTCTGCAACACGGCGATCAGGTCCATGATCTCCGGCTCGATGGCGGCGTTCTTGAGCTCGGTCTGTCCGTCGGCGCGCACAGCGGTGAGCAGCACCTGCTCGGTGGCACCGACACTGGGGTACGGCAGGTGGATGTTGGCACCGTGCAGGCCGTGCGGTGCGGAGAGGCGGATGCCGCTCGGCAGCTTCTCCACCACGGCACCGAACTTGCGCAGCGCGTCCAGGTGGAAGTCGATCGGACGGTCACCGATGCGGCAGCCGCCGAGGTCGGGGATGAAGGCCTCACCGAGACGGTGCAGCAGCGGACCGCAGAACAGGATCGGGATGCGCGAGGAACCGGCGTAGGCGTCGATCTCCTCCATGTGCGCCGACTCCACGTCACGCGGGTCCATGAGCAGCGAGCCGGGCTCGTCGCCCTCCACCACGCGAACGCCATGCACCTCGAGCAGCGAGCGGACGACCGCCACGTCGCTGATGTCTGGCACGTCGCGCAGGGTGCTCGCGGAGTTGCCCAGCAGCGCCGCCACCATCGCCTTGGTGACGAGGTTCTTGGCGCCCTTCACGGACACGCGACCCGACAGCGGACGACCGCCACGGATGGACAGGATCTCCCCCGCCCCTGGTGCGATTCCGCCGGTTCCGGTGATGTCGTTCAGGGTGATGCTCATGCGGTGGCCTTACTCTGCAGGGGACGTCTGCACCGGTAGGGTGCGCGGCTTCCAGGATTCGCGACGCGCCTCGTAGGCGGCGATCTTGTCTTCGTTCCGGAGGGTCAGACCGATGTCATCCAGCCCCTCCAAGAGCCGCCAACCAGTGTAGTCGTCGATCTCAAACGGAACCGTGAGCTCGCCCAGTGTCGCCGTCCGCGCCGGAAGGTCCACCGTGATGGACACGCCCGGCTCGGCGTCGATCGCGGCCCAAAGGCGCTCCAGATCGTCCTCCGAGATGATCCCGGTGAGCAGACCCTGCTTGCCGGAGTTGCCGCGGAAGATGTCCGCGAAGCGCGGCGAGAGGACCACACGGAAGCCGAAGTCGCGCAGCGCCCAGACGGCGTGCTCTCGGCTGGATCCGGTGCCGAAGTCGGGGCCCGCGACGAGTACCGACGCGCCCTGGAACGCGGGTTGGTTGAGGACGAACTCCGGGTCCTGTCGCCAGCCGGCGAACAGCGCATCCTCGAAGCCCGTCTTGGTGACGCGCTTCAGGTAGACCGCCGGGATGATCTGGTCGGTGTCGACGTTCGAGCGCTTCAGGGGCGCGGCGATACCGGTGTGGGTCGTGAACTTCTCCATGTCAGGCCACCTCTCCTGCGGTCTGCAGATCGCTCGGGCTGGACAGCGTGCCGCGGATCGCGGTGGCCGCGGCGACGAGCGGCGACACCAGGTGCGTGCGTCCGCCCTTGCCCTGACGGCCCTCGAAGTTGCGGTTGGACGTCGACGCGCAGCGCTCGCCCGGTGCCAGCTGGTCGGGGTTCATGCCCAGACACATCGAGCAGCCCGCGAAGCGCCACTCGGCGCCGAAGTCGGTGACGATCTTGTCGATGCCCTCCGCCTCGGCCTCCAGGCGCACGCGAGCGGAGCCGGGAACGACCATCACGCGGACTCCGTCCGCCTTCTTCTGCCCCTGGATGATCGACGCGAACGCACGCAGGTCCTCGATGCGGCTGTTGGTGCACGAGCCCATGAACACGGCGTCCACGTGGACGTCCTTGAGCTTGGTTCCCGGGGCGAGGTCCATGTACTCCAGCGCGCGCTCGGCAGCTGCGCGCTCGTTCGGGTCGGCGTAATCGTCAGGCGACGGGACCACATCGGAGAGCGAGACGCCCTGACCGGGGTTGGTGCCCCAGGTGACGAAGGGCTCCAGCGTGTCCGCGTCGATGAAGACCTCGGCGTCGAACGCGGCACCTTCATCGGTGGGCAGGGTGCGCCAGTACGCGACGGCGTCGTCCCAGTCCTGGCCCTTCGGCGCGTGGGGACGGCCCTCCAGGTACGCGAACGTCGTCTCGTCCGGTGCCACCATGCCGGCACGGGCGCCGGCCTCGATGGACATGTTGCAGATCGTCATGCGTCCCTCCATGGAGAGGGAGCGAATCGCGGAGCCGCGGTATTCCAGGACGTAGCCCTGACCTCCGCCGGTGCCGATCTTCGCGATCACGGCGAGGATGATGTCCTTCGCGGTGACGCCCGGCTTCAGCGTGCCGTCGACGTTGATCGCCATGGTCTTGAAGGGCTTGAGCGGCAGCGTCTGGGTTGCCATCACGTGCTCGACCTCGCTCGTGCCGATGCCGAACGCCATCGCACCGAACGCCCCGTGTGTGGACGTGTGCGAGTCGCCACAGACCACCGTGATGCCCGGCATCGTCAGCCCCAGCTGCGGACCGACGACGTGCACGATGCCCTGCTCGGCGTCGCCCAGCGAGTGGATGCGGACACCGAACTCGGCGGCGTTGCGGCGCAGCGTCTCGATCTGCGTGCGGCTGGTGAGGTCGGCGATCGGCTTGTCGATCTCCAACGTGGGAGTGTTGTGGTCCTCGGTGGCGATGGTGAGGTCCAGGCGACGCAGCGGTCGTCCTTCAGCACGCAGACCGTCGAAGGCCTGCGGGCTCGTCACCTCGTGCACCAGGTGCAGGTCGATGTAGATGAGGTCCGGCTCGCCATCGGAACCCTCGACGACGAGGTGGTTGTCCCAGACCTTCTCGGCCAGGGTCCGTGGACGGGCGGTGTCAGTGGTGGTCATTGCAGTCTCTCCAGAATCGGCGGATGGCCCAACGAAACGGCTCCGCGACGAGCAGGCCTAGAACGAGGGCTCGTCGCGGCGGAGAAGGAGAAGCAGTCCCGCGCGCATCTTTTGAGGCTACCACCGCTGGGAACGGCGTCGGACCGCCCACCGCTGCCCCGCCGTAACGCGCCGCGGCTGGCGCATGTGACGCCAAGCCGTCATTTCGTGTCACGCGCTGTCACACGATGATCGGCTTGTCCGCGGCACCTGGAATCCTGGGCGTGCGTGCGATGAGCCACGCTCGATGAGAAGGAGCGCCAGTGAGCGATCAGCACGGGTTCTCGACCCGCCAGGTACACGCCGGATCCGACGTCGCCACGGCCACGCCGCGCGCCGTGCCGATTCACCTCACCGCCGGGTTCCCCTTCGATTCCTTCACGCACGCCGAGGAGCACTTCTCCACCGGTGCCGGCTTCGGCTACACCCGCATCGGCAACCCCACCATCGACGCCGTGGAGCGCAAGCTCGCCGCCCTCGACGGAGGCACGCAGGCGCTGCTGGTCTCCTCGGGTCAGGCCGCCATGTCCACGGCGGTGCTCGCCGTGGCGGGTGCGGGCGACCACGTGGTCTGTTCGGACCACATCTACGAGGGATCCCGCGGGCTGTTCCTCGACTTTCTGGCCCGCCTCGGTATCTCGACCACCTTCGTCTCCGACATCCGCGACCCGCAGGCCTGGCGTGACGCCGTGCAGCCCAACACCGTGGCGTTGATCGGCGAGACCATCTCCAACGCCGCGAACCTGCTGCTGGACGTGCCGCTCGTGTCATCGGTGGCCCGCGAGTTCGGCGTCGCACTGATCGTGGACAGCACCTTCTCCACCCCGTACCTGTCCCGACCGCTGGAGGAGGGTGCGGACCTGGTCATTCACTCCGCGAGCAAGTTCCTCTCCGGGCAGGGCTCGATCCTCGGCGGCGTGGTGATCGACGGCGGACACTTCGACGCCGCTCGCGACGGCGCGCGCTCGCCCCATCTGATCGCTGCCGGCCGTCACGGCGAACCCAGCATCGCGGAGCGCGCGGGCGGAAGCGCCCGCATCACCTATGCCCGCGAGGTCGTGTCGTCGCGACTCGGCCCCACCATCTCGCCCCTGAACGCGTTCCTCATCGGCCAGGGCGCCGAGACGCTGTCGGTCCGTGTCCGCGCGCACAGTGCGGCTGCGGCGGAGGTGGCGGCCTGGCTGGACGCGCACCCCGCCGTCGAACGCGTCGACTACGTCGGCCTCCCCTCCCACCCGGATTACGAACTGGGCCGGCGCATCCTGCCGCGTGGTGCCGGCTCCGTCTTCACCATTACCCTTCGCGGTGGTCGTCCGGCTGCGGAGCACGTGGTCAACTCCGTCGGCGTGATCACGCACATGACCCACCTCGGCGACGTCCGCTCCCTCGTCCTGCACCCGGCGACCACCAGCCACGTGCACAGCACGGCCGAGGAGCGCGCGGCGGTCGGCGTGTTCGACGGCACCCTGCGGCTGTCGATCGGTCTCGAAGAGGTCGCCGACATCATCGCCGACCTCGACCAGGCACTCGCCGGGCTCTGACCCCTCTCTGGCACGAAGAACCGCCCCGGTGCGATGCACCGGGGCGGTTCTTTCCCGACGTCAGCCCGCGAGGCCCTCGTCGGCGAGCCAGGCCTTCGCGATGTCCGGAGCGGACTTCTGATCGACCGTGCTCTCCTTGTTCAGCTCACGCAGCGCATCCGCGGTCAGCTTCGCACTCACCGCGTTGATGGTGTCCGCGACCTTGTCGGCCACGTCCTTGTTCACCACGGGAACCACGTGGGAGGCGAGGAACATGCTCTTCGTGTCCTGCAGCACGACGAGGTCGTCGGTGGAGATGCGCGGGTCGGCGGTGTAGACGTTGCCCACCTGGATGCCGCCCGCGATGAGCTCGTCCACCGTGGTGTCGGCCGTCGGAGAGAACGTGACGTCAACGCCGTAGATCGACTTCAGACCGCTGGGGCCGTACGGACGATCCTGCAGCTCCGGCGGGCCGCCGAGGGTGAGGTTCGGCACCTTCGCCAGATCTTCGATCGTGGTGAGGCCGTTCTCGGACGCGAACTTCGCGGTCACCGTGTACGAGTCCTGGTCCGTTGCCGGGGCCTGGTCCAGCACCGTGAGAGATGCCGGCATCGCTTCCTTGAGCGCGGCGTACACGTCGTCGTCGCCGGTCGCGGTGGTGTCCTTGTCCAGCCACTGGAGCAGGTTTCCGGTGTACTCGGGGAAGAGCGTCACCTCGCCGCTCTCCAGGGCGGGCATGTAGGCATCACGCTGGCCGATGTTGAACTTGCGCTCCACCGTGTTGCCCGCGTCTTCCAGCGCCTGGGCGTAGATCTCGGCGATGATCTCGTTCGAGTAGTACGCCTGTGAGCCCACCACGATCGTTCCCGAGGGAGCGGCCGAGCCGGTGGCGTCGGTACCGGTGGACGAGGAACCGCCGAGCGGGTCGGAAGAGGCGCAGCCCGCGAGGGCGAGAGCAGCCGCGGTGAGAGCGGCGAGGGCGAATCGTCGTGTGAGGTTCATGATCGCTCCGATCTGTTGGACGATTTCTCGAAACTGCTTCTGGTCGGGTCTTGCGTCAGGCCGTGGCCACGGCTGCGGCCCGTGCCTGGGTCAGGCGGATGCGAACACCCGCGGGAGTGACGACGCGCTGCAGTACGGCAAGCACCGCGTCGATGGCGAGGGCGAGCACGACCACCACGATGGACGCGCCCAGGATCTGGTCGAACCGGCGGGTCTGGATCCCTTGCAGGATGAAGAAGCCGATGCCACCGAGGCCCACGTAGGCCGCGATGGCGACCGTGGCGACGACCTGCAGCGCGGCGGCACGCAGACCGCCGATCAACAGGGGAAGACTGAGGGGCACTTCAACTCGGAACAGCACCTGCCACGGGTTCATTCCCATGGCGCGCGCGGCATCAAGGGTGCGCCGATCGATCGCGTCGATGCCGGAGTAGGCGCCGGCGAGGATCGACGGGATGGCGAGCACGACGAAGGCGACGATCGCCGCCGGACCCTTGAGCGCGACGCCCATCACCATCACAAGCAGGATCACGAGGCCGAGGGAGGGAATAGCGCGTGCCATGCCGGAGATCACGACGGCGACGTTGCGGCCGCGGCCGGTGTGACCGATCCACCAGCCCAGGGGGATAGCGATCACAGACGCGATCACGACGCTCACGAGCGTGTACCAGAGGTGCAGGCCGATGTTGGCCGGGAGCGACAGAGCGCCGCCCTGCAGCCGATCCGGCGAGAAGATCCAGGCGAAGGCCTCCAGGAAGAGATTCATGCGGTCGCCACCACCCGTCGCGTCCGCGCCGCCCGGGGCGCGGGCCTGTTCCACGGCAGCAGCAGACGTCCGAGACCCACCAGGATGAGGTCGAACACCCAGGCCATGAGTCCCACCGCCACCACGCCGGCCAGGACCTCGGCCACGATGCGACGCTGCGATCCGTTGGTGAACAGGTAGCCGAGATTCTCCACGCCGATCAGGATGCCGACCGTGGCGAGCGCCACCGTCGACACGGTCGCCACGCGAAGGCCCGCAAGCAGCACGGGACCGGCGAGCGGAAGCTCCACGGTGAAGAACCGGCGCACGCGGCTGTAGCCGATGGCCGTGGCCGCCTGTCGCGCGTCGTCGTCCACCGAGTCGAACGCGTCAGCGACGGAGCGGGTCATCAGGGCGACGGCGTAGATCGTGAGCGCGACCACGAGGTTCGTCGGCGACAGGTACTCGATTCCGAACAGGCTCGAGAGCACAGCGAACAGGCCGAAGGAGGGAATCGCGTACAGCACACCGACCAGGCTCAGGACGACACCGCGCACCCGCGTGTAGCGGTGCGCCACCCAGCCGACCGGAAGCGCGAGGACGAAGCCGAGGAGAATCGGCAGGGCGCACTGTGCCACGTGCTCAAGGGTCAGCGACCAGATGAGCCCGAGGTTGTCGATCACCCAGGTCATGGTGTGCTCCCGCCCGGCTCATCGATCAGGCGCGCGTGCGCACGGCCGGCCTCATCCACCAGGACGGTGCCGTCGGGGGTGTGCTTGGCGCGCAGGCTCCGGCGTCCGCCGTCGAGGCCGACGAACTGGCGCACGAAATCATCAGCCGGCGCTTCGATGATCTCGCTCGGCGAGCCGAGCTGGGCCACGTCGGCCCCCTGGCGGAGGATCACGACCTGGTCGCCGAGGAGGAAGGCCTCATCGATGTCGTGGGTGACGAAGACGACGGTCTTGTCGAGCTCCTGCTGCAGCCGCATGGTCTCTCGCTGCAGATCCGCTCGAACGATGGGGTCGACGGCCGCGAACGGCTCGTCCATGAGCAGGATGTTGGGGTCCGACGCCAGCGCGCGCGCCACGCCCACGCGCTGCTGCTGCCCGCCCGACAACTGTGCGGGATAGCGCGAGCCGAGGTCGGGGTCGAGACCCACCAACTCGAGCAGCTCCCCCGCGCGCAGCCGAGCCTGGGAGCGGGAGACGCCGTTGAGGACGGGCACCGTGGCGACGTTGTCTCGCACCGTGAGGTGCGGCATCAGCCCGCCGTTCTGCATGACGTATCCGATACTGCGACGCAGGCGCACCGGGTTGGTCTGACGGACATCCTCGCCGTCGATCAGGATGGTGCCCGATTCGGGATCGACCATGCGGTTGATCATGCGCAGCAGGGTGGTCTTGCCGCAGCCGGACGAGCCCACGAACACGGTGGTGCGGCGTGCCGGAATCACGAGCGAGAAGTCGACGACCGCAACGGTGCCGTCGGGATACTCCTTGTGGACTGCGCGGTATTCGATCACCGGTCAAGCCAACCATGGACCACCGACACGCACCAGGGCACCCGCCGCGGCGGGTGCCCTGGTGCGAAGAAACCGCGGGTCAGTCCAGCGTTTCCACGTTACGCGCCGCGTCGCGACGCTCACGTCCGGACGCGATGAGGCTGGCGACCGTGGCGATGGACATCGATGCGATGATGACGATCAACGACGTCCAGGTGCTGATCTCCGGGGCCCACTCGAAGGGCTGCCCGCCGTTGAGGAACGGCACGGAGTTCTCGTGCATCGCGTGGAAGACGAGCTTCACGCCGATGAACGCCAGGATCGCCGCGATGCCGTAGTGCAGGTAGCGCAGTCGCTCCAGCAGATCGCCCAGCAGGAAGTACAGCTGACGCAGTCCCATGAGAGCGAAGAGGTTCGCGGTGAAGACGATGAACGGGCTCGTGGTGATGCCGAAGATCGCGGGAATCGAGTCGATCGCGAACAGCAGGTCCGTGACGCCGATCGCGATGAAGACGATGATCATCGGGGTGAAGAACCGGCGGCCGTCGATGCGCGTGGTGATCTTCGCACCGTCGAATTCGTCCGTCACGGGGATGACTCGACGGACGAGGCGGACCACGACGCTCTCCTTCTCCTCCTCGTCGTCCGACGAGTTCTCCAGCGCCTGCTTGATGGCGGTGTAGAGCAGGAAGGCTCCGAAGATGTAGAAGATCCACGACCAGCGCTCGATGACCGCCGCACCGAGCAGGATGAACGCTGCGCGCAGGATCAGCGCGATGATGATTCCCACCATCAGCACCTCCTGCTGGTACCGGCGCGGCACCTTGAACTGCGTCACGATCAGCACGAAGACGAAGAGATTGTCGATCGACAGGCTGTACTCGGTGAGCCAGCCCGCGATGAACTGTCCGGCGTGCTCGCCGTCGGCGAAGATCCACATCAGCACGGCGAAGATCAGCGCGAGGGTGACGTAGAACACCACCCAGAGAGTCGACTCCTTGGTGGACGGAATATGCGGACGCTTGAGCACCAGCAGCAGGTCCGCCACGAGGATCAGGACCAGCACGATGAGCGAGCCGATCTCGAACACCGGCGGCAGCTCGAGCAGAGCGTTCTGCATGGGAAGGAAGGTCGTGGAGATCACGGAGGCCTTTCGGGGATATGACGAATGACCGAAAGTCTCTCCCCCGCTCGATGAGCGGTGCGCAACCGGAGCCGAAGCTCGTGATGACGATGGCGCGTTTCCGGGATACTCCCCCTCGCTTCGTCGATTCTAGCGTGAGTTCGACGTCGACCCGCGCGGCCGCGTGCGGTCCGTGTCAGCGGAGTCTGAGACGATATCTGCCACCGGCACACTGTCAGGTGAGAGACAACAGAAGGAGGGCGCGTGGAGGCAGTACTCGACGATGCCGACCTCGTGGCTGCGGCCGCAGGAGGCAGCGAACACGCCTTTCAGCGGCTGTACAGGCAGTACGTCCGACCGGTCTACTGGATCGCGTACGGACTGCTGTCGAACGCCGCAGATGCCGAGGACGTCACCCAGGAGACGTTCGTGGTGGCGTGGCGGAAACTGGCCGGTCTGGAGCTGCAGGGATCTTCTCTGCTGCCGTGGCTGGCGACGATCTGCCGCTTCCAGGCGGCCAATCGGCTGCGCTCCCGTCGCCGAGACCTCGCCAACCGCTCCGAGCTGGTCGATGAGACCGTGCCCGACACGGTGAGCGTCGAGGATCAGGTCATCGGCGCCGATCTGGCCGAGCGCATCACGGCCGAGATCGATGCGATGAGCGAGATTGACCGTGAGATCTTCCGACTGTGCGTCGTCGAAGGCTACGGCTATCAGGCTGCCGCGGACTCCCTGTCGGTCGGTCATGGCGTCGTCCGAAACCGTCTCTCCCGCATTCGCACCCGCCTGCGGACAACCCTGACCGAATCGGAGAGCTGATGAAGGCCACCCCGCCGCTCGCGAAGCCCGAACTTCCCGAGCTCGACGAATCCACCATCGACCGGATGGAGGATGTCGTCTTCGCCCGCATCGCGGCCCAGACGCAGCAGGATCGCACCGACCGCGCGCGTCGCCATCGTCGCCGCCTGACGGCCGGATGGACCACCGCTGCGGCGACCGTCGCGGTCGTCGCCACCGGCGCGGTGCTCGGCCCACAGCTGATCGCCTCCACGGTGGCTCAGGACACCGCCGCCGGCTCCAGCTGGTCCGAGGCCGCCAGCAGCGATCCTGATGCCGCCGCCATCGACGCGGGCAAGGCGTTCGAGGGCGCTGCAGATTCGTCGGCCCTTCGCGGTGACTCGCTCGCCGCGAGCGGTGGCGCCAACTCTGCGGCTGTCACACCTGTCGAACCGCAGATCGTCACCACGGCGGATGTCGGATTGCAGGTGGACGACATCACGGCCGCGACCGCGCAGCTGGCGATCTTCGCTCAGAATCACGGCGGCTATGTCGCATCGCAGAGCGTCGGCAACGGGGGCGGAGTGATCGATCCGGCAGCCTCGGCAAACGTGCGCGCCGACTACGGCTATGTTTCCCTCCGGATTCCCGAGTCCGACATCACGACAGCGATCGCGGACCTCGCCGATCTCGGCACCATCGCCTCGCAGTCCATCAACCGCACCGATGTCACCTCGCAGACGGTGGATCTCCAAGCCCGCGTGGACTCGCTGTCGACCTCGGTCGCACGGCTCGAGGAGCTCATGAAGGCATCGGGATCGGTGGCCGACCTGGTCGCGGCCGAGAGCGCCCTGGCCGAGCGGCAGGCGGAGCTCGAGTCGCTGCAGCAGCAGCTCGCAAGCCTGCAGGATCAGGTCGCGATGTCGACGCTGTCCGTCAACCTCAGTCTTGCGACCACCTCCGTGACGGCGGATCCCGCCGGATTCGGAGACGGCTTCTGGAGCGGCTGGAACGGCCTGATCGCGGCAGGGAACGCCCTGCTGATCGCCCTCGGGTTCGCGATTCCGTGGCTGGTGGTCATCGGCGTGATCCTGCTGATCGTGCTGCCCATCATCCGTGCCGTACGGAACCGTCGTCAGGCGCGGCGGGAAGCGAGCGGCGAAGCGCAGGCCGAAGCGGACGACGCCGCACTCGACGAGGCGCTGAAGGGCTGACATACGCCAGCAGCCACGTGACCCCGGCCGCATCTCGCGGCCGGGGTCACGTGCGTTTCAGTCCGCTGTCGCCGCGCTCGCCAGGATCGCGTCGCCCTCGGTGGTGATCGTCTCGTCCGCGACGAGATCAGACGCACCGGCGGTCAGCGTGTTCTCCCATTCATCGACGCTGGCCTCGAGAGTCCCGCTGTCGATCAGCGAGGATTCCAGCTCCGTGACGCGGCTTTCGTAGAGCGCGAGCCACTCGCTGTTGGCTGTGAAGGCCGACACGAGAGGGTTGTCACGCGTCATTCCTCCCGGTCCACCGGCATTCTGCGCGCCTGCGCCGCCACCGAACGGCGGTGCCTGATCCGGATCTCCGATCCGTTCGCCCTGTTCGCCGTCCGGCCTCTGCCCGCCGGGCCCGCCGCCCGTCGGCGAGCCACCGAATGCGAGGTTGTGGTCCCAGGCCACCACCGTGAACCGCCCCGTGCTCGAGTCCCAGAAGAGGTAGGCGTTGTTGCCGGGACCGTCGATGTCGTCGAAGTTGTCGATCACCTCTTCGAACGCGAGATACGTGGCGAATGAGTCGATGTCGAGCATGCCGGGCAGCTCGGCAGCGATCTTCTCGGCGGAGCCGTTGTTCACGAGGTCGAGCAGGTCGATGAGCGGCTGATAGTCGTCCGCGCCGGCTTCGATGTCGAAGGAGGCGCTGTAGTCGGCATCCTCTCCCTGCCACGACCACTCTCCGTCGGCCTCGGCTTTGTACAGCACGCTGTCGCCGCCTGCGTCGGGGAAGTAGTCGTCCACCCAGGTGTCGTCGAGGTTCTGCACCGTCAGCGTCAGCGCCTCCTCGCTCCCGTTGACCGAGACCCGGGTCGCGATCGCCAGCGTGGAGGCGAGGCCCGCCTCACTCAGCAGATCCAGCGCCACGGCCTCGTTCATCGAGGTCTCGCTGGAGTTCGACCGGATCGTGAAGTCCGAGATACCGGCGAACTCCTGACCGTCGACGTACTTGTCGAGCCGGATGCGAAGCGGCAAGTCCTGCGCCGGAGTGTCCACGGTGATGCTGCGCAGCGAGGACTTCCCTTTGAGCTTGATCCCCACGTTGTCGAACGTCTCGCCGTCGATCGTGACGGATGCGGACACCCATTCCTTCTCCCCCGTGTCGAGGTAGGTCTGGATCATCTCGGTCAGCGCGGTCTCATCCACGGTGATCGCGATCTCGTGCACCTGGGTCTGGTCGAGGCTCGCCGTCTTCATCGACGCCGAGTCTGTGGAGCTGCTCGTCGGCCGAGCGCCACTCGTCTCTGTGACAGCACAACCGCTCAAGACGAGGAGCGACGCGACGCCGGCGGCCGCGGGAAGCAGGAAGCGGAAGTTCTTCGTCATGCTCAGAGTGTGAGGACGCTCGCTATGGATCCCCCAGCCCGCACCTATGCACCCGCTCTGATCCCGCGAGACTTCCGTCTGTGGGTGACAATCAGCGCAACTAGCGTGACCCGCGTTTCGTGGAGTTGGTGTCTCGTTTCCTTTCTGCCGGTTACGCGGCGATGAGTTCTGTCAGCTTTTCGGCTGGGGTGGCGTAGTCCAGGCTCTGGTGTCGTCGCGCGGTGTTGAAGTACTGGATGTAGTCCGCGACGGCGTTCGTGGCCTGCGCCCGGGTGGTGAAGCGCTGCCAGCGGAGTCGTTCCTGCTTCAGCTTGGAGAAGAACGACTCGGCGACAGCGTTATCCCAGCACTGGAAGTTCTTGCCCATCGACCTTCGGATGCTGTGCTTGCGGCAGAACCCTGCGAATCGCTTCGACCGGTATTGGGTGCCGTGATCGGAGTGGAAGATCGCGTTCTCCTTGACGTGCCCGCTGCGCAACGCTCGTCGCAACGCTGTCACGACCAGCTCCGCGGTCTGTCTGGCACCCGATGCCCACCCGATCACCGAACGTGAGGCCAGATCGATGACAGTGGCGACATAGAGCCATCCTTCATCGGTACGGACGTAGGTGATGTCGCCGACGAGCACCATTCCCGGCTCCAGCACGTCGGAGAAGTGACGGTCGACGAGGTCCTCCGGGTCGGCGCTCGCCCGGGCCCGGGCCGCGGCCCGCTCGAACGCCGCCTCGGTGGCTCGGGGCATCAGCTTCATCGCCTTCATCGCCTTCAGGACGCTCTTCGGGTTCACGGGCAAGCCGTGATCTATCCTCAGGTCAGCGGCGATCTTGCGGTGCCCAACGGTATACAAGGACCGCACGAACAGGCCGAGCACTTTCGCGTGCAACACCGCCCGCCACTGCGCTGTCGCCGACAGCGGTCGCGTCTTCCAGGCGTGGTACCCCGACTCGGAGACACCGAACTTGCGGCACAGGTACTGGATGGAGAAATCAGCCTTCATTCGATCGATCACCGCGAACCATTCCGCCGGCGAGAGATCTCCTGAACGAAGGCGCGCGCTTTTTTCTCGAAGTCGAGTTCCTTGCGCAGTCGAGCGTTCTCCTCCTCCAACTTCCGCACACGCTTGCGCGCAGCATCCGTCAACGTCCCCGACGGATCCAGCTCGATATCACGAGCCGTCCGCACCCACCGATACAGCGTCTGAAACGGAACCCCGAGATCATCCGCGACCGCACGAATCGTGCGCCCCCTCGACTCCCGATAGATCCGCACCGCCTCCGCACGCTGATCCGGATGCCACTGCTGACCCTTGCGCCGCTCAGGACGCTTCCCCTGCTCTTCCATAAATCACCTGAGACACAGCCTCCACCATCCGCGGGTCACCGCAAACGCGTTGAGTGTCGCCCACAGACGGAATTCTCGCGGGCGATGGGGCGTGAGACTTGCGGGCGACGCGGGGCGAGACTCGCGGACGATGGGGTGCGAGTCTCACGGACGACGGGGTCCGGGGAAACGAGAACACCCCCGGACGACTGTCCGGGGGTGTTCTCACTCGGTGACCCCAGCGGGATTCGAACCCGCGTTACCGCCGTGAGAGGGCGACGTACTAGGCCGCTATACGATGGGGCCGAGTGTCTCTCGCGGCCTTCCGGCGCGCTTGCGACTCATTTAGTATGCAGGAGAGGAGGACCGCTCTGCAAATCGGCCCCCTACTTCGTCGATCCCGGGCGTGTTCACCCCCGTGACGCCTGCCGGTCATCCGCGCTTGGCGTGGGCGGGCAAAAGGAGTTGACTCATCCCATGCGCATCACGAAGTACGAGCACGCCACCGTCGTCCTGGACAAGGACGGCGAATCGCTGATCATCGATCCGGGCACCTTCCTCGCCAGCCTCACCGAGATTCCTCGCACCGCAGCGATCGTGCTCACGCACCAGCATGAGGACCACTGGAGCCCGCGCACCCTGGATCAGATCCTGGCGACCAATCCCGGCATCCCGATCTTCGGTCCCGCAGGCGTTGCGGCCGCAGCCACGGGTTACGACATCACCGTCGTCGCACCGGGCGACACGGTGCAGGCCGGACCCTTCGTGCTGCGATTCTTCGGCGGCGTGCACGCGGAGATCCACCGGTCGATCCCCCTCATCGACAACGTGGGCGTGCTCGTCGACGATGCGTTCTACTACCCCGGCGACTCCTATGCCGCGCCGGGGGTGCCCGTGAAGCTCCTCGCCGCGCCCCTGGGCGCGCCGTGGCTGAAGATCTCCGACGCGATCGACTTCGTGCTCGAGGTCGCACCGCGCGAAGCGTTCGGGACCCACGACATGACGCTGTCGACGATCGGGCGCACCATGCATCGCGGACGCCTCACCTGGGCCACGGAACAGGGCGGCGGCACATTCCACGAGCTGGACCCCGGCGACTCCATCACGATCTGAGCGCAGCGCGTAGCACGGAGTCAGTGGGCGGATGGGCGCGCCGCAAACTGAGGCATGAACCGCTCAGCTCACGCGGATCCGTCCACCACCTCTTCCCACATCTCCAGCCGGTCACCCTGCACCGAGATGCGAATCAGACGCAGATCACCCGATGGCGTTGGATTCCAGGTGAACGCGTCGCCGTCACGCCAGATGTCGAGGAGACGCGGGTAGTCGGGCCGTTCACGGGCACCCGAGCACAGCGGCATGACGAACTCCCGGGGTCCCAGAAGCCACAGACACTCGAGGGCGCCCGGATAGTCGGCGTTGGACAGCGTGGCACCGATCACGCGAACACCGTAGGCTTCGCCAAACGAGACCCCGTCCGTGATGTCGAAGCCCCGAAACGTGTTCAGGTCCGAATCGAGGATGTCCTCGACCTCCCCGGTGGTCAAGGGCTCACCTGCGAGCACGACCGTCGGCTGCGGCTGGGAGGTGAGCCAGATCACCACACTGATGCCCACCACGCCCATCGCTGCCGCCGCGCCGACGGCCGCCGCCCGCAGCCGCTGGCGAAACAGAGCGCGCGGCATCAACGACCGCCGTGGACCTGCCTCAACGACCGCCTCGACCGCCTCCTCGGATTCGTCGACCGTCGACGCGAGGCTCGCATCAGCGCTCGCCACATCGCCGGCAACGCCATCGCCTGAATCGACCGGTGGACTGGTGAGCCGGCGGCGGTCCCGCATGGCGGGCCCACGGGAGACCTGATCCGCGGCTCGTCGTCGCATCACCTTGGCAACCACCTCCGCCTCGCCAGGATCGAGCACGCTCGGCTGCGGCCCGAACACTCGACGGAGCAGCGCCTGCTCACCGGAGTCGCCACCGCTGGCATCGACACGAGCGGGGTCAGATACGCGACCGAAGCGAAGCTCCGGTTGACTCACGCCCGCCGCGACGGCGTGGCGAGTGCCTGCGTCGCCTCGACTCCTGTCGCTCGCAGCTCCCGACGATTCCGCACTCACGTTGGCTTCCCCGACAACCAGACCTCGAGCCCGGAGTCCCGCTCGATGAATCGAACCGAATCTCGCACTCCGAGGCCGAACAGTGAGCTGCCGGTTCCCAGGTCACCCTGCATCTCCCACGTGGTGCCGTAGGCGCTCGCGGGTGAGCACGCACCCGACAAGGACTCCGAGCGCAGATCCGCGCTGGGGCCACCGACATACAGGCACCGAAGCAGTCCGGGACCGCCGTAGGTCACCGTGCCGATGCCGATCTTGAACCGACCGGCGACGAACTCACGGTAGTCCGAGACGTCTTCACTGCCCACCACCCCATGATCGGCTTGCACGACGGGAATCAGGACGCGGTCGGGGTGCGGCGCGATGAGCGCGCCGAGGAAGAACCCGCCGATCGTGAGCACGACGACGGCGAGGGCTCCGAGCCCTCCCCAGAGCAGGCGCTCTGTGGGCGAGCCCGGTCGCGACGCGAACAGCGCGCGGGCCACCATTCCCGCCCCATCGCCGCGGCGTGGCGGCGCCGAAACCGCCGGCGGCCCGGGAGGTTCCGCCTCCCCACGCCACAACGGTTCCCGTTCGGCCGGCTGCGATGCCTGCAACTGGAGCAAGTGCCCCTGTGCGACTTCGATGTCTGCTCCGGCGTCGGGACCATAGACGGCGCGCTGGAGTCGGCTCAGCTCGGCGCTGTCCGCCGCGTCCCGCCCACTCATGCCCCCACCGTAATACGCGTCGGCACGATTCAGACCGTGAGTCGGCGGTATCCCTCCAGCCAGGCGTCGGCGATCAGGTGCGAGGCCTGCGGGAAGGGATGGACTCCGTCCGGCGCCCACGCGGCGGGGCTCTCCCCTGCCGCCTCCGTCAGCCGGCCCTGCAAGGGAACGTGCTGAGCGCCGTACTCACGTGCGAGCTCCTCGACAACACGCTGCTTCCCAGCGAGCTCCGGCAACCACGTGTTCTGGTCTGGGGTCACGGGCAGCAGGAACGGCTCGACCATCAGCACCCGCACACCCGCCGGAACGCGATCCAAGACGCCGCGGAGCCGCGCGGCGAAATCCTCGTCCGTCGTAGGGTCGCCGCTGTCGAACCGCCGCCAGACGTCGTTGATGCCGACGTAGATCGAGAGCACGTCCGGTCGCGCCGCCAGCACGTCTCGCTCCCACCGCTCGACCAGGTCGATCGCTCGATTACCCGCGATCCCGGAGTTGCTCAAACGGGCGCCTTCCAGTTCCGGGGCCCGCGCAACCAGCGACACGTACCCGTCGCCCAGCGAAGTGGGATCGGTGCGATCCCGCCCGGCATCAGTGATGGAGTCTCCGGTGAAATGTATGTGCAGCATGGGTTCCTCTCGTCGCATCAGGCTAGGGCACGAACACGCTCCGCCACCCACTCGGGCACGAAGTGATCCGATGTTTGAGACAAAGTCTTGCACGCGCTACCGATTATCGATTATCGTCGTGTTCACCTCCTCCCCCGGAGCTTTCGAAGACGAGAGGATCGACGATGATCAAGAAACGTTCCCTGGCGACGACGAGCATCGCTCTGCTCGCCGTAGCCGCGCTCACCGGATGCAGCACGGGCGGCTCGGGTGATTCCGGCGGCGACGCAGACGCCGGTGGTACGACCGAAGTCCGTGTCCTCGTGAACATCACCCCCAACCTCACCGAGGAATGGTGGAACGAGCTGGTGAAGCCGTTCGAGGACGCCAACCCCGACATCGACGTGGTCATCCAGAGCCCGGGCGCCGACGGCGTGCAGAAGGCGCTGCCGCGGCTGCTGGCATCCGGCGATGCTCCCGACATCGTCCAGTCGCTCGCGCCCACGCCTGAGCTCGCTCAGGAGTTCGTCGACCTGTCCGCGTACGACTGGGCGGCGAACGGCCCGCTGGCCGAGCAGTACGCCATCGACGGCAAGCAGTACATGGCCGGCGTCGGCATCCAGCTGCAGAGCCTGTGGTTCTACAACAAGACCGCCTTCGAGGAGGCCGGCATCACCGAGACGCCGAAGAACCTCGACGAGTTCACCGCCGACCTGGCGAAGCTGAAGGACGCGGGCTGGACGCCCATTCAGACCGGTGGCGACTGGATGTCGCAGATGTCCTACCAGGCGCTCGCACTCCCCTCCGTCGTGGCGGACAACCCGGACTGGTTCCAGGAGATGAGTTCCGGCGACCTCACCTTCAGCAAGACCGCCGGCGCGTACACGGACATCTACGCCGACTGGGTGGCGAAGGGCTATCTCAACGCCGACGCGCTGGGAATCAAGTACCCCGATGCCGAGCAGAGCTTCCTGGCCGGCAAGAGCGCGCTGTATCCGATGGGCAGCTGGTTCGCCGCGGCCGAGGCCAACGCCGACAACCCGCCGGAGATCGGCGTCTTCGCCGGTCCCGCCGATGCATCGGTGAAGAACCCGGCGATGGGCGCGAACATCGCGAGCCCCTACTCGATCCTGAAGTCCAGCGAGCACCAGGAGGCCGCACTCAAGGTCGTGGAGTACCTCGCCACGGACCAGACGGCCGTCGTCGACCAGCTTCAGGTCGACGGCAACTACCGCGACGGATACGAGTACGAGATGAACGATCTGGCCAAGGAGCTGCTGCAGATCGTCGCAGACACCCCCGCCTCCAGCTACACGCCCACCGGAAACGGCTACGGCGAGCGCACCATGCCCGCCGGATACGCCGACGAGCTGAACACCCAGGTGCAGGCGCTCCTCGGCGGCACCTCGGCCGCCGACGTCAACAGCGCGCTGGACTCCTGGTTCGTCGCGAACGCGCAATGACCCTCGGGGCGCCCGGTGATCCGGGCGCCCCGCTCACGTGATGGAGCCTCCTATGGTCACACTCGACCGTCCTGCCGCGCCGCCGCGGCGAATCTCCCCCGCGATGCGCTGGCGTGCGCGCGTCCCCGGATTCCTGATGGGCGCGCCAGCCGTGCTGGTGTTCGTCGCGATGTTCATCGTCCCGATGATCCTCGCGTTCGTGCTGAGCCTCACCAACTGGAACGGCTACAGCCTCAACTTCACCTTCATCGGGTTGGACAACTACACGCACGCGTTCCGCAATCCGCGCACCACGGACGCGGCGATCTTCACCGCCGTGGTCGCCTTCTTCGGCACGATCGCATGCAATGTGCTGGGGCTGGCCGTCGCGGCTCTCATCTCCGGCCCGGGACGCGCGAACACCGTCATTCGCACCATCTTCTTCTACCCGTACATCATCAGCGCCCTGATCATCGGATTCCTCTGGGCCGCGATGCTGAGCCCGCAGGGAGCCGTCAACAGTGTGCTGGGCGCCATCGGACTGGATCCCCTGCCGTTCCTCACGGACATCGGCTTCGCGAAGGCGAGCGTCATCGCCACCATCGTGTGGTCGCACTTCGGCTTCAACATGATCCTCTACATCGCGGGCATCAAGTCGGTGCCGACGGAGTACTACGAGGCGGCGACCGTGGACGGCGCCAGCCCGTGGCAGCAGTTCCGCAACGTCACCGTGCCGCTCATCGCGCCCGTGCTGACGGTGAATCTCGTGCTCACCCTCGTCGGGTTGCTGAAGGTGTACGACGTCGTGCTCGCCCTCACCGACGGCGGGCCCGCGGCCGGTACGCAGACCATCGTGTTCCAGATCCTCAAGGACTCGTTCGCCAACGCGAAGCTGGGCCTCGGTGCCGCGCAGTCGGTCGTGCTGCTCATCATCACCGCCGTGCTCGGGCTCGGCGTCACCCTCGCCCGTCGTGGCGCCGAGAAGAAGGTGGCCGACTGATGGCCCTGATCACCGACGGAACCGTCGCGCTCGCGGAGGAGCCGACCGACACCCGCACGCTCGCCGCACGCGACGGTCGCGGTCGGCGCCGCTCCGGCCCTCGGCGCATCCGCCGTCCACGCCTGCTCACCGCGCTGACGTGGGTCGTGCTGTCCGCGCTCGCGCTCGTGATGCTCGTGCCGATGTACATCATGATCATCAACGCGTTCAAACCGCAGCAGGAGATCATCCGTAACCCCCTCGGCTTCTCGCTGGACACGCTCACGTTCGAGTACCTGTGGGCGGCGATCACCTCCGAGCGCTTCAATGTGGTGGCGGCCTACGGCATCACCCTGCTGTTCGTGGTGCTGGTGAACGTGTTCGGCATCCTGTTGTCCGCCCCCGTGGCGTATGTCATCGCCCGCGGCCGATCGAAGTGGCACCTGGGTCTGTTGCTGCTGTTCGTGTCGGGCATGTTCATCCCCGGTCAGGTGACGCTGATCCCCGTGGTCTTCGTGCTGCGGGTGCTCGGCCTCATCAACACGATTCCCGGGTTCCTGCTGTTCGAGACCGCCGCGACGCTGCCCATCACGATCTTCCTGTTCGCGGCCTACCTGCGAACGGTGCCACGCGACATTGACGAGGCCGCCGCCCTGGATGGCGCGGGGCGGATGCGCGCCTTCTGGCTGTGCATCTTCCCGATCATGCGTCCGGTGGTGGCGACGATCATGGTGCTCAACTCGATCAGCGTGTGGAACGACTTCGTCAGTCCGCAGATCATCCTCGGACCGAGTTCGGGTCTGTACACGGTGACGACGGGCGTCTACTCGGCGGTGAGCCAGTACAGCACGTCGTACACCACGGTGTTCCCCACGCTGCTGCTTGCGATCGCACCCGCGGTCATCTTCTTCATCATCATGCAGCGCCACATCATCGGCGGCCTGGTCGCCGGCGCCACGAAGGGATGAACCGACGATGACCCCCGAGAACCCCGACCAGGAGATCCCCCCGATGAGTGTCCTCACCTATCCGCTCGCCCGGATCCCCGCCTGGGCGGTGCTGGAGCGGCGGCTGTTCGACGCCGTGGAGGAGGCGTGGCGCGTGTTCGACGCCCGCTTCTGCGATGCCGATGGTCGCGTGCTGCGCACTCCCGAGTTCGATTCCCGTGATGGCGTGGACGACCTGTACGAACCCTTCTTCAACTGGCCCACCTTCTATGCGCTGGGCGGCAGCGACGAGATCCTCGCGTCCGCGAAGCGGCACTGGGAGGGTGTGACCGCCCAGCTCACCGAGGGCGGCATGCTCACGGACGAGTACGAGAACGGCTATGACTGGTTCCACCAGGGCGAGTCGCTGATCTTCCTGTACGCGCTCTCCGCGGCCGATCCCGACGATGCGGCATTCGCCGAACGTGCTCGCCGGTTCTCGGAGCTGTACACGGATCCGCGCCACGGCAACTGGGACGCGGAGCACAACATCATTCGGGCACCGCACAACGGTGCGCTCGGACCGCTGCCCGGACTCGGTCCGCAGTGGCAGGCGTACCGGGCCGACCAACCCGAGATGCGCAAGTACGGCCTGCCCCTGGACTCCCTTCCCGGTATCGAGGTGTGGGATGACCTCGCCGACGAGGACAACGCTCGCCGGATGGGTCAGGAGATGCAGCGCCGTGCCGCGGGTGACGTGGCCGTGAACCTGGCCGCGACGACCCTCGCGGTGAACCGCTGGCTCTACGACGGGGACTCGGCGACAGCGCAGTGGGTGATCGACTACATCGACGGCTGGCGTCGTCGGGCATCCGACAACGACGGAATCATTCCCGACAACGTCTCCCCCGATGGGCTGGTCGGCGGGCTACACGACGGCGCCTGGCACGGCGGACACTACGGCTGGACCTGGCCGCACGGTCTGGAGACCATCGGCATGGCCACCGTGATCGCCGCGATCAACCACGCCATCGTCACGGGGTCGAACGAAGCGCTCGATCTGGCCCGGGCGACTCTGGACGCCCCTCTCGCTCACGCGATCTCCGGATCGGTGGTCGAATCCGGCTTCAGTCTCGCGGGCGGCTGGAAGGAGCGGTACGGGGAGTATGCCGACCGGCGCGGCATGCTGGTGCCGCACCGCTACGGTCGCGACGGGTGGTTCGACTACGGCCCGCCGCGCCTCGACCTGCCTCTCTGGTTGTGGTGGTTCAGCCGCGACGATGCCGACCTGGCGCGCCTGCGCACCCTGCTTCGCGGACTGCCCCATGACCCTGCCGAGGTGATCGCATTCCGCGACAAGGCCGAGGCCGGGCACGAAGCGGCATGGCTGAGCTTCCTCCTGGGCGATGCTCCGGACTATCCGGTGCACGCGCTCGAGATGGCGCTGGGTCAGGTGTCGCGGCGCGTCGCCCTGATGACGGACGCCGACATCGACCCCACCACCGTTCACCTGCATTTCTGGCAGCGCGTGAACCCCGTGGTCACCGAAGTGCTCTCGCACCTGGTGTCGGGGGCGCCGCAGATCCTCTACAACGGCGGGCTGCCGCTCACCGCGCTGCGGTACCGCGATGAGGACCGGGGTCGGCCTGGACTCCCCCTCGATGTGGCGGCGCTCGTCACGCGTCTCGGTGAGGGCGAGGTGGACGTGGAGCTGGTCAACCTGTCACAGGTGCACGTTCGCCGGGTTCGCATCATCGCGTCGTCGTTCGGGCTCCAGCGCATCACGGCGGTGCGCTCGGAGGGTGTGGCGACGAGCGCCTACCCGGGGCGCAGCGAGGCCTACGCGTCGCCGCGCGAGCAGCTGACCGTTCGATCCGACGACGTCTCCGGCGGCACCGTCATCGTCGAACTCGCCCCCGCCCACGCCGCTCGCTTCACCCTCACCGTCGAGTCGGAGACGACTCGCCCCCACCACGACGGACGTGCCGACGCGTCCGCACCGAAGGAATGATCATGACCGACACCGCCACCCTCATCCGCCCCGAGTTCGAGCTTCCCGTTCGAGGTCCCGAGTTCCGCCGCGCCGATGCCGCCACCCTCGCGTCGCTCGAACGCGTCTCCGCCGCCACCGCCTGCGCGAAACTGCACGGCCTGGGAATCCGGCACTCCTTCATCGAGGGACCACGCCCCCTGCGCACCGGCCAGCGGATCGTCGGCAATGCCGTCACGCTCCAGTTCATGCCGCAGCGGGAGGACCTCGCCTCTGGTCTGGGCCAGGAGTACGTCGAGAAGCACACGGCCCTGTGGAAGGTGCTGGAGAGCATCCAGCCCGACGATGTGCTCGTTGTGCAGGCGTACGGCAGCGCGCACTCGGGCTGCGTCGGCGACATCCTCGCCCGCTACTTCCAGCGCCGCGGCGGCGTGGGAATGGTGGTGGACGGTCGCATTCGCGACTCCGGAAAGATCGCCGATATCGGCCTTCCGGTGTGGTCCACCGGAGTCACGCCGCACTACGCGTCCCAGTCGGAGCTGTTCCCGTGGGCGTTCGATGTGCCGGTGGCCGTCGGCGGAGCGCTGTGTCTGCCCGGCGACGTCGTGGTGGCCGACGACGACGGCGCCGTGATCGTTCCGCAGGCGATGGTGTCCGCCGTGGCCGAAGACGCCGTGGACCATGAAGAGTGGGAGAGCTTCAGCCGGATGCGTCTCGACGAGGGCGCCCGGCTCAGCGACTACTACCCGCTCACCCCCGATAGCCGTCAGGAATACGAGACGTGGCGTTCCGCCCAGCGCTGATGCCGCTGCGCACCGAGGCCGACGACGCCACGCTCGTCGGTCTCGGCTGCGCGCCGTTCGGCAACCTGTTCTCGGCGGTGGACGACGATCAATGCGCCGCCACGGTGGCACGCGCGATCGACCACGGCGTCCGCTTCTTCGACACCGCACCGCACTATGGCGCGGGAGAGAGCGAGCGTCGCCTCGGACGTGCGCTCGCCGATGTTGCG
Source organism: Microbacterium gorillae (assembly GCF_050990725.1). Classification (GTDB taxonomy): domain Bacteria; phylum Actinomycetota; class Actinomycetes; order Actinomycetales; family Microbacteriaceae; genus Microbacterium; species Microbacterium gorillae_A. The sequence continues at coordinate 1,898,286 of NZ_CP158844.1, read as the reverse complement.
CGAGACCGGGTCTGCATCGCCACGAAGGTGGGACGGGAGATCCTCGACGAGGACGGACGTGCCGCAGCGGTCGGAGCCGTCGGCGCATCCACCGGACCGGACCTCAGCGCGGACGGCGTCTTGCGCAGCGTCGAGGGCAGCCTCCGCCGGCTCGGCACCGATCGGATCGATCTGCTCTACCTCCACGACCCCCTGGACGTGGATGAGGCGCTGAGCACGGCGATGCCCGTGCTGGATCAGCTTCGCGCGGAGGGCGTCGTTCGGGCGATCGGGGTGGGTATGGTCTGGCCGGAGCCGTTGACGCGGTTCGTGCGCGAGAGCGATCCGGACGTGGTCATGATCGCCGGACGCACCACCCTGCTCGACCACACCGGTGAGGGTGAGCTGCTGCCGGCGGCTCGGGAGCGAGGCGTCGGCGTGATCGCCGCGGGCGTGTTCAACTCCGGCATCCTGGTTGACCCGATCGGCTCGCCCTACTTCGACTATCGCGAAGCGTCCACCGACATGCAGCAGCGTGCGCGTCGGATGGCCGAGATCGCCGCCGACGCGGGCGTTCGCCTGTCGGACGCCGCCGTGCACTACGCCCTCCGGCTCGCCGGCGTCGATGCGGTGGTGGTCGGCGCGCGAACCCCGGACGAGGTCGACGCGTTCGTCGCCAACGTCGCCGCCGACGTCCCGGAACACCTGTGGGAGGACCTCGCCCGTGTCTGATCCCACCGCGCTCCCCACCAGCCGCGAGACTTCCATCTGTGGGCGAGAATCCACGCAATGCGCCGATCGTCACCCACAGACGGAAGTCTCGCGGGTCTCAGAGACCGGCACCCCACCGCGTCACTCGCCGCACGCGCATCTGGACGCACACGTTCACCTCTGGGATGTCGACGCGTTCGCTCTCCCGTGGTTCCGCGCCGACCTCGATCTTCCGCCTCGCGTCCTCATCGGCGATCTCGAGCGGGCGAATTCGGCCGGTGTGGGCGCCGTGGCTGTGCAGGCAGCAAACACGCTTCGCGAGTTCACGTGGCTCGAGGCCGAGACCTCCACGTCCACACGCCCGGTGCGCCTAGTCGGCCAGTACGAGCCCAGCGCCGACGGCTGGGCGGGCGTGTTGCAACCCGGGTGGCGACACCTCGCCGGTGTGCGTCTGGCGGCGGGCTCAGCCCGGGCAGATCTGTCCGACATCCCCGGGCTCGACCAGCTCGCCGAGGGACTGAGCGAGCACGGACTCGTGCTGGAGCTGCTGCTGCGTCCGGAACAGCTTCCCGCCGCCACCGCGTTCGCCGCGCGACATCCCGCACTGCGCACCGTCCTCTGCCATCTCGGACTGGGTTTCGCCGAGCCCGACACGAACTGGCACCGAGCGCTCGCGGACTTCGCCTCCCTGCCGACCGCCCATGCCAAGGTGTCCAGCGTGATCCGTCACGCCTCGCCGGATGACAGGGTGCGCGAGATCTTCGCGCACGCCCGCGAGAGCTTCGGCGATCATCGGCTCCTATTCGGCAGTGACTGGCCCATGTCGGCCCGCGTCGCACCGCACGAGACGATCGTCACGCTGACCGCGGCAGCGTGGGGCGAGGACGCCGCGGACGCTGACGACTTCTGGGGCGCCACAGCCCGAAGGCTCTACGGCTTCTGAGCCCGAACCGACTCAGTCCGCGGAGTCTGGCGACCCGGCGACCATGTCGCGGAGCGTCCCCGCAGCGTGCGCGCGGAACAGCGCTGCCGCAGCGTCGGGGTCGCCGGCGTCGAGAACGGCGAGGAGTTCGTCATGCCAGTCGGCCACCATGCCCCAATCGCCGACGAAGTCCGGGTCGCCCAGCAGGTGCAGCGAGCGCAGACTCGGCTCGATGATGTCCCACATGCGCGGCAGGTAGACGTTGCGGCTCGCCTCGATCACCGCGCGGTGGAAGGTGAAGTCGAGCTCGCGGAACCGACCCAGCTCCCGTGCCTCGGCGGCATCATGCATCTGGGCGACGAGGCCCGCGAGGTGCTCGCGTGTCTCCGTGCTGAGCCGGCCCGCGGTGAGGCGCCCCGCGAGGGTCTCGAGTTCGGCACGGGCAACGCGCGCCTGCTCGATCTCCTCGTCGGAGTAGGTCGCGACGAAGGATCCCTGGTGTCGAACGTGCGAGACGAGTCCATCGTGGGTCAACCGCTTCAGCGCCTCACGCACCGGGGCCTGACTCACCTGCAGCTTCTTTGCGAGGCCGGATTCCACCAGCTGCTCCCCCGGGGCCAGCGTTCCTCCCTTGATCATCTGCTTCAGCAGGTCGTAGATCTGATCGGAGAGCAGTCCGCGACGAATCTCGGGGACGGCATCCAGGGCATCGGGCATGGCGTGATCCTATAACTGCAATCGACAATCGCTAGCGAACACTCCGAGTGTAATCGATTATCGGTAATACCGGGATGATGCCCTCTCCCGCCGTCAGCGATCGGGGGCGTCTGTCGACGCCGCGTAGTCCGGCGGCAGCAGCGGCTCATACCGCGTGTCCGCCGCTGGGTGCACGAATACCGCCTCGAGTTCGCCACCGCCGGTGAGCGTCACCGTGAACGTGCGTGCATCGCCGTCCGGCAGCCGGTGGATGCGCCGCACACCGATCGTGTGACCCTCGGCCAGCACCGCCCCCGCGGACTCGACGCGGTGCTCTCGGACCCGCTGCCCATCATCGAGCCGTTCCTGCAGCTCGATATGACCCGCGATGATCTCGTCGGGGATCTGCGCCTCCCACACTCCGTCGTCCTGAGCGTGAAGCCGGGCGGAGACCGGGTGCCCGAACCGAAGATCCAGTTCGGCCTGGTACTCGGTGAGACGCGCGACATCCGCGGCATCGATGCGACCGCTGCGATCCGGCGGCAGGTTCAGCAGCAGGTTGGCGCCGAGTTCCACCGAACCCTGGTGAATCGCGAGGAGATGCGGCACCGATTTGGGGCTTTCATCCGCGTGCCAGAACCAACCGCGCCGGATGGACACGTCGCATTCAGGCGGCAGATAGCGTGGCACCGGGAGCGCCGCCTCGCCCACGACGTACTGGCTCAGCGGGACGGCGTCGGCCACATAGTCGACCGGGTCCGTCGCGAGACCGTCTTCGTTACCCACCCAGCGGATGGTCGGGGCGCCCATGTTGAAGACCATGGCTTCCGGCTGGTGTTTCGCCACCAGCCGCATGAACCGCGGCCAGTCGTAGGTGCGCCCCTCCGATCCGGCTCCGTCGAACCACACCTCCACGAGGTCGCCGTACCCCGTGAGCAGCTCCGTCAGCTGGGCGGCGTAGAGGTTGTCATAGAGATCCGGATCGGCGTACTCGGGTGCGTGCCGATCCCAGGGCGAGAGATACAGCCCGAATCCCATTCCACGCTCACGGCATGCGTCCGCGAGTTCGCGGACCACGTCGCCGGCTCCATCGCGCCAGGAAGAGGAGGCCACCGAATACGCGGTGGTCGCGGTGGGCCACAGGCAGAAGCCGTCGTGGTGTTTAGCGGTGAGCACGACGTACCGGGCTCCGGCGAGCTCGGCCGCGTCCAACCACTGATCGACATCGAGGTCCGTCGGCGCGAACAGTTCGGCCGGCAGCGTGCCGTCGCTCCACTCGCGGTCTGCGAAAGTGTTGATCCCGAAGTGGAAGAAGACGCCGGTACCGGCTCGCTGCCAGCGCAGCTGCGCGGCGGTCGGCCGCGGAATCTCCCTGTGCTGTTCGGTGGTCATTCTTCCTCCGCGCTCGCCTGTGACGGCCGGCGCCGCCGGGTTCCATCCTGGCGCATCGGCGAGCGCGGCGTCCGACCAAGCGCAGCGCACCGGTTAGCACATCCTCGGCCGCGGTGCCATCCCCTACGCCGCTTCACTCTCCTTCGGCACCGTGGAGGGATGACGAGTCCAACGAAAGGAGAAGTCATGTCGAAGCTTCAGGGAAAGCGCATCGCGTTCATCGCGACGGACGGTTTCGAGGACAGCGAACTCACCGGTCCGTGGGACGCGGTGACCGCCGCGGGGGCCAGCCCCGCCATGCTCGCGCCCGCTGCGGGCACGATCACGGGTAAGAACGGCCACGAACAGCCCGTGGATCACGTCCTCGGTCAGGTGAGCGCCGATTCGTTCGACGCACTGGTGCTGCCGGGCGGCGTCGTGAACGCCGATCATCTCCGGATGGACAGCGAAGCGGTCGCGTTCGCGCGCGACATGTTCGCGGAACACAAACCGGCAGGCGTGATCTGTCACGGCGCGTGGCTGCTTGTCGAAGCAGGTGTGGTGGACGGGCGTCGGATGACGAGCTATCCGAGCCTGCAGACCGACCTTCGTAACGCGGGTGCGGACTGGGTGGACGAGGAGGTCGTCGTCGATCAGGGGCTGGTCTCCAGCCGGACACCGGATGACCTGCCCGCGTTCAACGCCAAGCTCGTGGAGGAGATCGGGGAGGGCGGGCATGAGCGTCAGCACGCCTGAGCACGGCGAGGGAGGAGCAATGGAGGATCCCACCGGCGTGACGCGACCGGATCCCGCCACCGCTGTTCCCGAAGAGCCGGAGCAGACCCACGTCCCCTACACGGGCATGCGGGAGATGCCGGCGAACGCCGACGCAGGCCCCGCACCAACCACCACGCACTCCACCTGGGGGGCAGGTGACCCGCACCTGCTGGTCACGGACGAGGTCGAGAGGTTCAGCTTCCCGCTCACCGAGGACGAGGTGCGAATCGGAGCCGCGACCGGCTGTCAGCTGGTTCTTCCCGGCATCGACGCACTGCACGCCACGATCACCCATGATGATCGCGACGAGTACGTTCTTGTGCTGCACGGCGAGGGCGAGATGAACGCCAATCCCGCCGCGGCCGGGAGCGACGTGGCGGGTTCACCTCCGGGCGAGCGCAGCGAGGTGCTCCGCACGGGAGCGCGTTTCACGGCGGGGCCTTGGCGGTTCGTCTTCATGCGCGACGAGTTCGCCGACCACGGCCGACCGTTCGGCGGTCGCATCGGCGGCGAACTGTCCGATCAGCCGCCGCAGCCCGCCCGCCCGGACTACAGCGATCGCGATCATCCGGAGTGGAGCGGCCGCTGGGAGGTTCAGGACGATTGAGCGGCCGACACCACGACGAGCACTCTCCGACAACGGAGGGTGACGAGCAGCCCGCAGGGAGCGGCGAAGACAGCGGCGGCGTCCGCCGCGCCCTGCGGGCGGTGGGTCCCGGCATCGTGACCGGAGCCGCGGACGACGACCCATCCGGGATCGCCACCTACGCTCAGTCCGGGGCGCTGTACGGCACCGGACTGCTCTGGACAGTTCCTCTCACGCTACCCCTCATGATCGTCGTGCAAGAGGCGTGCGAGCGAATGACCCTGGCCACCGGCGACTCCTTCGGTGCGCTGATCCGTCGTCGTTTTCAGCGCGGCGCCCGCACGTGGATCACCGTTCTGCTGGCCGCGTTGCTGGTTGCCAACAGCGTGAACGCGGCGGCCGATCTCGTGGCGATCGGCGAGGGCATGAGCCTGCTGCACGCGGGACCCGCGCCCCTATGGTCGCTGATCGCCGGAGTGGTGATCGGCTTCGTCGTGGTGCGTGGTTCGTTCGCGTGGATCTCGCGGATCTTCAAGTGGTTGTGCCTGGTGCTGTTCGCCTACGTGGGCGTCGTCGTGTTCGCGTCGGTCGACTGGGGCGACGTGCTGAGCGGACTCCTCGGCCGCGGGTTCGAGTGGGAACCGCAGTATCTGGGGCTGGTGGTCGCCGTCCTTGGAACCACGATCAGCCCGTACATGTTCTTCTGGCAGACGGAGGAGCGCGAGGAGATGCTGCGCTCGGACGCGCGAACTCGGCAGCGGGGAACGAACGGACGTGCGAAACCCCTGACCCTCGATGATGAATCACCCGCCCAGGCACGCCGGAACCTCTGGCTGGGCCGGTTCGATGTGATCGTCGGGATGCTGTTCTCCGTGGCGATCATGTTCGCCATCGTCGTGTCGTCGGCGGCGACGCTGGGCGTGCATCACCAGAAGGTCGATTCCGCTGAGGCAGCGGCGAAAGCACTGCAGCCGATCGCGGGAGATTTCGCATTCGCTCTGTTCGCGATCGGATTCATCGGGTCCGGCATGCTCGCCGTGCTGGTCCTCGCCGCCTCCGGTGCCGCGGGCTTCGCAGCGCTGCTCGGCCGCCCCTGGAGCCTGGATCGCAAGCCCCACCAGGCCCGGACGTTCTACGCGCTGCTGCTGGTGGGCCTCACCACCGCGGTGGCGCTCTCGATCATCGGCGTGGATCCGATCGGGCTCCTCGTGCTGTCCGCCACCATCAACGGCATCGCAGCCGGTCCCTTCATCATCGTGCTGATGCTGATCACCGGCAACCGAAAGCTCATGGGCGCGCACCGCAACGGCTGGCTGGCGCGCATCCTCGGCTGGACCACCGCCGTCATCATGTGCGCAGCAGGTGCCTTCGGCATCTTCTCCGTGGTGCTCGGACAGTAGAAAGCACGATTGCGACGACTGTCAACCCGGTGGTCGATCGTGCCCGATCCGCCGAACCTCGGAGGAACGGAAGGAGAAATCATGAGCGAGATCTACGACGAAGGGCTGCTGCCTCCAAACGTCCACCCTTCCCGGACCGACCGAAGAGCGGTGCCTGAGGCCGACACGGACGATCAGCTGCCGGGCACGGACGACGGACTGCATGGCGAGCCGGGCACGGACACGGACACGGACACGACCGACGGTGCCGCAGCGAGCGATCCGCTGCGTGTCCCCGCTCCCGAACCGGAGCAGGTACCCGAGCGCGATCCGGATATCGCCCCGCCGACCGAACCCGAACGAGCACCGGCCCCCGAGGAGGATCCGGAGGTGGCGCCGCTGACGGATCCGGAGTTCGACTTCCGGGATCCGCAGCGCCCCGAGGGCACACCGATCTGACGGAGCGAACACGGAACACGGGGGCGGATGCTGTCATGGGTCAGCATCCGCCCCGGCTTCACCGGGTGGGAGCGGGGTACGGGTGCGCCCGCAGCAACCGCGCGAGATGGGCGGCATTGACGGCGGCCGTCTGTGCGGTGGAGCGCACGATGTCGGGAACGCTGTCCAGCGCGATGAAGTCGGTCTTGCCCATCGCTTCGCCGTTCCAGTACACCCCGGTCTGCGCGGCGACGGTGAACCCGAGGTCGCCCAGGGTCTGTGCGAGGATGCCGACGATGTGATGTGCTCCGTCCTCGTTGCCGACCACCACGGGGATCGCGACCCGGTCGTACAGGCTGGGCCGACCCCGTTCGTCTGTCTGCGACAGTTCGGCGTCGAGTCGCTCGATCACCCGCTGGGCGACGCTGGAGTGCTGACCCACCCACGTCGGAGTGGCGAACACCACGATGCCTGCCGCCAGCACCTGCTGCAGCAGCGACGGCCACCCGTCTCCGGGCCCCATGTCCCGTTCGACGCCGGCCTGGACGCTGTGGTCGACGACCCGCACCGTATCGACGGTGCACCCGAGGTCGGCGAGCGCACCAGCGACGAGCCCGGCCAGCGCTCCCGTGCTCGACTCAGCGGGCGCGGGCTTCAGCGTGCAGTTGAGGACAAGGACGGTCGTTTGTTCAGTCATGACGGCACCGTAGGCAGGTCGTGCCTCCCGGATCACCGGGGTGGCGCGACGGATGCGAACACGCTAGGAGATGCCGGTGACGGGGGCTAGACAGGACCGTCCGGATGGATGCTCCGCGTCTCTGACCGTCGCGACCGTCCGCGCCAGCGCCACCGCGGTGGCGGCAGCATCTTGAAGATCGCCAAACAGACGTACACCACGGTGTTGACGGCGACGAAGCCCGCGAGCACCGCGAACCAAGCGCTGTTCAGCACGCCTTCGGGCAGCACGATTCCCGCCTGCACGATTCCCGCCACCGCCAGCGCGCTCATGCCTGCACCGCCACGTTCGCACGCGCGGCGGGCTGCTGCAGATGCGACCACGTGGCCTCGCGTCCGAAGGCCATATCGATGACGCCCTTGACGAAGACCACGTCGCAGAAGAAGTCGTACACCAGCTCGGGGATCACGAGCGCCGCGAGAAGACGCGCGCGCCAGCCGCCGCTCCACACCGTGACCACGCGTTCGATCATGAACACCAGGCCGATCGCGATCCAGAATGTGAACCACACCCACTGGTCCAGCGAGAGCAGCATCGTGACGATCAACACGAAGTACGAGGTCAGCGCGATCACGGAGTATCCGATCCCGATCTGCTGCGACCAGTAGCGCACCGTGGTGGGAGTGAGTCCGTACTCCCCCAGGTTCTCCAGCGCGCCACGCTGCCAGCGCAGCCGCTGCTTCCACAGCATCCGCCATGTCGGCATCAGCTCGGTCACCACCACGCACTCGGCGGGCGAGATGATCAGCCCGCCCAGGCTCTTGATCGCGATGGTGATCTCGTTGTCCTCGGTGAGCGCGACGGTGTCGTAGACCTCACCGGCGTTGCCAGGAATCAGTACGCCCCGGGCTTCGGCGACGGCACGCAACGCGGGTGCGCGGAACACGCTGGCGGTGCCCGTCAACACGAACACTTTGCCTCGGCGGCGACGGATCTCGCGGGAGTACCGCGTGAACTCGTTGCGCTGGAACTGTCCGAGGAGTCCATGTCCGCTCTCGCCGAGGAAGAGTCCGCCGACCGCCATCAGCGCGCGGTCCGCGGTCATCCGGCGGCGCACCGCCCGCAGGAACCGGGTGGTGGCGAAGCGTGTGTCGGCGTCCATCACAAGGACGCCGTCGTTGTTGCCGAGCTGCGGGAGGAGCTGAGCCAGTGCCTGATTCAGCGCCCCTGCCTTCTTGCGGGTGTTGCCGACGGTCTCGATCACCTCGACGCCCGCGGCGCGGGCGAGCGCAACGGTGGCGTCGGTGCAGTTGTCGGCGACGACGATGATCCGCTCGGGCGGATGGGTCTGCGCCCGCAGAGAGGCGAGGGTGGCCGGAAGGTTGTCGGCCTCGTTATGGGCGGGAATCAGCGCGGTGATCGTCACCTCGCCGTCGAACACACCGCGCGTGGCCGCCATGATGCGCCGCGGAGCGAGCGGGCGCGCCTCGACATCGGGAGGCGTGCGACGAGACCGGCGCGTGACGTGCAACTCGTAGAGTACCACGGCGGCCGCGGCGGCACTGGCGAAGAGCACAGCCCCGATCAGCACGCCGATGGTCGGCCCCTCGGCGTCGTAGCGGAACTGGAGCCCCAGCAGGCTGCCCTCGCGTGGGTTCCACACGGGCCGCGGCAGGGTGAGAGTGATCACGACGAGCAGCAGTGCGGCGGCGAGCACGGTGATCGCGATCACAACCACGCCCGCCAGGCGTCGCGTGCCTGTCAGTCCGGACCTGCGCACCATTCTTTCCCCGGGCACAGCAGTTCTCCCCTCGTCTGATACCCGACGCGCACGGGGAACGAATGAGAGGAGGTGGATCGGGACCACCGCTGCTTCATCCGTGCACCGTGGTCGGTGGACGCGGGTCCACCGACATCCACGTCACTCCTGCATCTTCTATTAGACGACGCCCCGATGGCGAATCGGGTGCTCCGCCCTGTGAATATCATCTGGAGGCGCCCGCCTCCCCCTGGTCAGCCCACGTGTTCGATCGGTGCCGGACGCCCGAACAGGTACCCCTGTGCATAGTCGGCACCGAGAGCGTGCGCCACGGTCACGTGCTCTGCCGTCTCGATTCCCTCGACCAGCACACGGGCGCCCACGACTCGGGCGGCGTCGCAGAGACGAGCGGCGAGCGCCCGGATGTTCGCATCGTCCCGGTGCCGAGCCACGATGGCCCGGTCCAACTTCACGATGTCGGGGCGGAGCTCGCTGATGCGCTCCACCGTAGAGTGAGCGGTGCCGGCGTCGTCCAGAAGAAGGAGACAGCCGAGCGCGGCACTGATGCGGCGGGCCGCTGTGCAGGCGGCGGGCGCCGACATCTCGCTGAGTTCAAGTCCCCACCGCAGGCGGGGGTCGAACCCCTCGCCGTTTCGCTCCAGCGCGTCGAACGTGGATCCCGAGGCGTTGCACGTCACCAGGGTTCCATCAGGGAGGTTCCCGGCCTCGCGGCGAATGTCCGAGAGCAGCGCGAGTTCGAGGTCTACGAGCCGGTCACGCTCCCGCGCGTCTGAGAGGTGTTGCTCGGGGGGACGTCCGTCGGCGAAGCGAGAGAGTGCTTCGAAGCCAACGAGGGTGCAGTCCCTCAGGTCCACGATGGGCTGGAACACGACCGCCACGTGCACCTCCCATCTCGCTGGCCGTGCTCACTCTATTGCCCGACGTGCATGAGACACATCCCACAGCAGTGCGAGTTCCCCCATCTGTGTCCGGAATTCGCGTCATAAAGTGCGCTCGACGCTGTCTCTCTGATGAACACCACGTACCGGCCATTCGGAGGCGGCGAGGGAAGCCCGCGAAGGAGGAAGAGATGGCGGATGACCGATCGGGCGCTGTCGACCGCGCGAGCCGTTCGCTGCGCGCGCGCCTCAACGGCGACGAACGAGCCTATGCCTTCGCGACCGGTGCCCTCGCGGGCGCCCTGGTTCTGACCGCACTCGCGCACATCATGTTCGAGCAGCCGCAGCCGACGCCCGACATCCTCATCTACACCGCCGCACGCGTCGTGCTCGGAGCTGCGGTGGTGATCGCCGCGGTCACCCTCCGTGAGCGCCTGCCCGCCTGGCTCGGTGCGATCGGAGCGCTGACGCCGGGGGTCATGTTGGCGCTGTTCGCCGTCTTCGGCACGGACACCGCCCACACGCTGCTGTGTCTGCGCGAGTTTCCGATCATCGCGCTGTACCTCGGCTGGTTCTATCCGTCGTGGTTCGCTCGGCTGAGCGTGTACCCCGTCGTGGTGGCCATCATCGCTGCGGCGACGCTGCGCGGCCTGCCAGCGGCCGGTGGATCACTCACACCGATCGGTGTCGCCGAGTTCACGATCTTCTCCGTACTCTGCCTGGTGCTCGGCATGCGTGGTTCGACCTACTACCGGCGCCGCTCTGACGGCGACCCACTCACCGGCGTGCTCAATCGTCGGGGTCTGCGCCGTGCGGGCCTCGACGAGGTGCGTCGCGCGCACAGGCGCGGTGAGCCACTCACGGTAGTCCTCGTCGATGCAGACAGGTTGAAGGCCGTGAACGACGCGGACGGACATCATGCTGGTGACACCGCGCTACAGGAGCTCGCGCATCACCTCGGCTCCGCCGTTCGCGACACGGACCTCGTCGGACGCGTCGGCGGCGACGAGTTCATCCTCCTGCTGAGCGGGACCGACGCGCACACTGCCCGGAGCATCATGGCTCGCGTGCACCGCACGTCACCGGTCCCGTTCAGCTACGGCATCGCGGAGCGATCAGCCGACGATGACCTGGATGCTCTCATCCGCCGCGCAGATGAGCGGATGTACGGCTACAAGTCCTGACACCGACGGCGTCACTCGTCCGCGCTGTCCGTCCAGCGGAATCGGCCGCCGTTAGCCGCGAACTCCGCCGCGACCTCGGCGCGCAGCTCCGGGTCGGCGAGGAAGTCCACGGCGGTCACCGCGAGCGCCACGGCAGCGTCAGAGAGAGCCGCGAACGAGGCTGGCTGTATCGTGTGCGCGGCGAACGCGGCGTTGTGCGGGTGCACGTCGTCGGGTCCTCCGAGTCCGATCGAGGGATGCAGGGAGGGCACATAGTGGCTCACGTTCCCCATGTCGGTGGAGGCGCCACCCTGGCCCTGCACCACGGGGGAAGTCGGAACGGCGCGACCGCGGTCACGCACGGCCTGCACCCACCGGCGGGTGAGCTCGTGGTTGTGCTGCAGCGGCAGATACGGGGGCACGGGGTCCACGTCGATCTCCGCAACGGTTCCTGTCGCGAGTGCCGCTCCTCGCAGCGCATCGACCACGCGATCGGTCAGAGCACGGAGGGTCTCGATCTCGGCCGAGCGCACGTAGAACAGCGCACTGGCCTGCTCGGGCACCACGTTGGGGACCGCTCCTCCGTCGGTGATGATGCCGTGCACCCTGTCGATGGGCAGGATGTGCTGACGCAGCTGCGCGACGCTCTGGTACGCCGTCACGACGGCGTCCAGGGCGTTGCGACCCAACCACGGTGACGCTGCCGCGTGTGCCGCGCGACCGCGGTAGGTGACCGCGACACGACGGACTCCGGTCGTCCGCGGTGCCAGGACGGGCGACACGGCAGAGCCGGCACCCGGGTGCACCATTCCGGCGGCATCGACGTCGTCGAATCCGCCGGCACGCAGGATGAGCTCCTTGCCACCGCCGTTCTCCTCGGCCGGAGTGCCGATCAGCGAGAGCCGTGCACCGAGGCGCTCCGCGATCGGCGCCGCGGCGAGGAAAGCACCGACCGCAGCACCGGCGATGATGTTGTGCCCGCAGGCGTGTCCGACGCCGGGCAGAGCGTCGTACTCCGCGATGAGGGCGAAGTGCGGACCATCCGCGGGGCCGGCCGAGGCACGGAACGCGGTCGGCAGGCCGAACGCACCGATCTCCGCGGTGATCCCGTGGCGGCGCAGCACGTCGGCGATGCGCGCGACCGAGCGACGCTCGCTGAACCCGATCTCCGGATCGTCATGCAGCTCGATTGCGAGCTGCTGCAGCTCCGGGTCCAGTTCGTCGACCCGACGCGAGACTTCCGCGACCGCATCTGCACCCGCGCCGTCGTGCGTGGACTGCTCGACGACGGTGACCGCCTCGACGGGCCGTGCGGATCGCAGGTGCCAGTCGAGCGCTGCCTGGAGGGTACGTTCCGACGTGCTGATCACGGGTGCCGCGGGCTCCGCAGCGTCATTCTCCACCGCGTCCGAGACCTCTTCGTCCTGCTCGACCAGTACGTCGCTGTCGTGCAGCGTCACAGCACGACCTCGTCACCCTGTGCGTTGCGAACGGTGAGCCGGTAGGCGTCGGCGTCGCCGGATACCAGCGGCACCAGCGCATCCTCGCCAAGACCGAGAGCCTCGTGCACCTGAGACAGCTCGGCGTCATCGGTGACCACGCGCTCGAAGCTCACGAGCTCGAGGGTCGGGATGTCGCTCAGTCCGGGCTGCGGCGTCGTGCCCCAGTCGATGAGGAAAGGCACCCCGAAGTTTCCACTGCCGCGCGTCAGCCGCCACTCCAGAAGGACACCATCCGGGCGACGACGCGACAGGTCCCAGACATCGCCCGGGTCGTAGCCGCGCTCGCGCGACTCAGCGACGGTCGCCTCGATGTTCTCCGGGTGGACGGCATAGGTGACGATCCGCGGCGCGTCGAGGCCATCGATGCCGAAGGTCGTCACGGGCGCCTCGTGCTCCACCTCCGGGTTCGGACCGATCAGCTCGATGTAGTGCGGAACGCGCTCGCCGTCGACGGTGAGCGCGACCAGGGCGTTCGCCGTGCCGGTCGGGTGGGCACCGCCCGGGGCAGCCGTCACTCCGGTGCGCTCTGCGAACCAGGCGATCACCTCGTTCAGGTCGGGGCCGGCGATGACGATGTGGTCGAGCAGCGCAGGGGCGGCGTGGGTGGTGCGGGTCATGTCGGACTCCTCAGAGGGTGGATCGGTGGCAGGGCTCCAGTACAGCGCCTGAACCACCGCGCGCGCAGGCTTCCCTTTCATCTGCGGACACCGCGAGTCATGCAGCGTCATCTCTCCACCGCCGGCCAGGCGACGATGTTCATCAGATGTTGATAAGGTAAGGGTTGCCTAACCCGATTCGGAGGTCTCGCGTTGACGTTGCTCGCCCCCGCCCCACCCGCCTCGATCACGCGGGAGGTCGTCGAACACGTCGCCACCGAAGTGCGTCGCCCGTACCTGCTCACCACGAGTACGCGTCCCTCGAATGAGGCGGAATTCTGGCCGCTGCACACTCACACCGAACACGAGCTGGTGTGGAGCGACCGGGGAATCGTAACGATGTCCGCTGGCGGCCGTCGGTGGACGGTGACACCAGGAGTCGGCCTGTGGATCCCCGCCGGCACGGCGCACGAGGGCTTCGTCGGAGACAACGCTGCGGTGCGCACGACCTACTTCGCCCTCGATTCGTGGACGCGCTCCTGGCCTCGTCCGGTCGCCGTGAGCCTGAATCCGGCGGTGCGTCAACTCCTCATTCACCTGCGCACCGCCCGCATGACCATCGAGCAGCGCCTCCGCGCTCAGCAGGTGTGCATGGACCTGCTGCAGACCGCCGACACCGTACAGCTGGATGTTCCGGTACCCCGCGATGCGCGCCTCGCCCCACTCGTCGACGCCGTGCTCACCGATCCCGCCGATGACCGCTCACTGGAGCAGTGGGCGTCCCTGCTGAACATGACCTCACGCACGCTCACGCGGACGTTCACCGCGGAGGTCGCGATGAGCTTCGCGCGCTGGCGTCGCCTCGTGCGCATGCGGGCCGCCGTGGCGCAGCTCGCGGACGGGACGAGTGTGAAGAGCGTGGCTCGTCGGGTCGGATACGGCTCAACGAGCGCGTTCGTCGCCGCATTCCATCGCACCGTCGGCTACACGCCCGGCGACGTCATCGACCAGCTCTGATCGCCACCATCGGACGGTGAGACTGGTATGGCCTCGTTCGGGTCTGATTCAGCGTCCGACTGACTCCGTATCTTTGCAGTCGCCTACCGACCCTGGCTCCTCAACGCTGGACATCCACGAGGAGCATCACCGCAGGCGTGGCCGTGTCCGAAACGGGACACGAGATGTCCCCCGCGCAGATCGCCGCCTTCCTAGCCTCGAAGAGGGCGCGGACTGACGCGCCCGCACCACTACATGAGGATGACCCGTTGACCGCACCCTCCCCGCTCGCGCCGGTCCCGCCGGCGACGGCATCCGCTCCATCGATGCCCCGACCCCGGCGGAGCGCTCTCACCCGCGCATCGATCCTGCTGGTTGCGCTGGGTGCCCTCGGCGCGGTCGTCCTGATCAGCATCTCGGTGGGATCGCGCAGCATCCCGATCGCGACGGTATGGGAGGCGCTCATCTCCCCCGCCGACCAGGATGAGCACTACGTGATCTGGGATCTGCGTCTGCCGCGCACGCTCGTCGGCCTCGTCGTCGGCGTCGCCTTGGGCGTGGCAGGGGCGCTGATCCAGGCCCTGACCCGGAATCCTCTCGCCGATCCGGGCATCCTCGGCGCCAACGCGGGTGCGTCGTTCGCCGTCGCGCTCGGCGTGGGCGTTTTCGGCATCAGCTCCATCTCCGGTTACGTCTGGTTCGCGTTCGCCGGATCGCTGGCGGTGGCGGTCGGGGTCTACGTGATCGGCTCCGCGGGTCGCGGTGGTGCGGACCCACTGCGGCTCGTGCTTGCCGGCGTGGCGATCGGCGCCGTGCTCGGCGGCCTCACGAGCGCCATGACCCTGGTGAACCCCGACGCCTTCGACAAGATGCGGGGGTGGGGTGCGGGAACCGTGGTGGGGCGCAGCTTCGACGTGGTGCTCCCGGTGCTTCCGTTCCTCGTGGCCGGCCTGCTCATCGCGATGATCGTGGCCCGACCGCTCAACTCCATTGCACTCGGCGACGACCTCGCCACTGCTCTCGGCGCAAGCGTCCTCCGCACACGGATCCTGGTGGTGATCGCCGTCACGCTGCTGGCTGGCGGAGCCACCGCGATCGCGGGTCCCATCGGCTTCGTCGGGCTGATGATCCCGCACGTCGCACGGTGGATCGTGGGGCCGGATCAGCGCTGGATCCTCGCGATCACGATCGTGCTCGCTCCCATCCTGCTGCTGGTCGCCGACATCGCCGGCCGGCTCGTGATGCGCCCGGCCGAGATTCCGGTGGGCATCGTCACCGCATTCGTCGGAGCACCCGTGCTCATCGCCCTGATCCGCCGACGACGGGCGAGCGGGCTGTGACCGCCGCAGTGAGCGCGCGTCGCGGTGGCGGCCGCCGCCGCGTACTCCGCTGGCGTATCCGTGGCGTGTGGTTGCAGATGGATCTGCGCGCCCTCCTCGTTGGCACGGCACTCGGCGCCGCCACCATCGCGACCACGCTGGCGGCGCTCGTGAGCGGCGACTACCCGCTCACCCTCGCTCAGGTCACGGACGCGTTGTTCGGCGCCGCCGACGACTTCGCCCGAACGGTCGTCATCGAGTGGCGGATGCCGCGGGCACTCGCCGCCGTCGTCTTCGGCGCGGCACTGGGTGCCAGCGGTGCGGTCTTCCAGTCGCTCACACGCAATCCGCTGGCGAGTCCCGACGTGGTGGGCTTCTCCGCCGGGGCGTACACGGGCGCGCTCATCGTCATGATCGTCGTGCATGGCACTTATCTTCAGGTCGCCGCAGGAGCGTTCGCCGGCGGAGTGGCGACCGCGGCGCTGGTGTACCTCCTCGCCTTCCGGCGCGGAGTCCAGGGATTCCGGCTCATCATCGTGGGGATCGGGGTGTCGGCGATGCTGAGCTCCGTGAACACCTGGCTGATGCTGACGGCCGATCTCGACACCGCGCTCGTCGCGGCCGTCTGGGGCACCGGTTCGCTGAACGGCATCACCTGGCAGCAGACCGGCGTGGGATCGGTGCTGGCCGCCGCCCTGCTGGTGGTCACGCTCGGCATGACCCGGCCGCTTCGCCAACTCGAGCTCGGCGACGACACGGCGAAAGCGCTCGGCGTCCGCGTTGAGCCGGCCCGTCTCGGACTGATGCTCCTGTCCGTCGCGCTCATCGCCGTCGTGACGGCCGCGGCGGGCCCGATCTCCTTCGTCGCCCTGGCAGCACCCCAGATCGCCCGCCGCCTCACCCGCAGCGCCGGGGTCTCTGTGGGCGCGTCGGCCATGCTCGGATCCCTGCTTCTCGCTGCATCCGACTACCTCGCCATGCACGCTCTGCCCGCCATGCTCCCGGTCGGCACGATCACCGTGGTGCTCGGCGGCGCGTACCTCGTCTGGTTGCTCGTCCACGAAGCGCGGCGCCTCTCGTCCCGCTGATCCGGCTCCGTTCCGTCCCCCTGTCAGGAGAAGTCATGACACTCACCGACCGCACCGGCGCGGCCAGCACTCGCCTGGCCGTAGAACACGCGCGCATCGGCTACGACCGGCGGGTGATCGCCGAGGACCTGTCCGTCACGATCCCCGACCGTTCCTTCACCGTGATCGTCGGGCCGAACGCGTGCGGGAAATCGACTCTGCTGCGCGCGCTGTCGCGACTGCTGCGTCCGCTCGACGGCCGGATCCTCCTCGACGGGCGGGAGATCGCCTCGTATCGGGCCAAGGACGTGGCCCGACGGCTCGGACTCCTGCCGCAGACCTCGCTCGCGCCGGACGGGATCACCGTGGCCGATCTGGTCTCGCGCGGACGCTATCCGCACCAGGGTCTGCTCCGGCAGTGGACCGACGTCGATGAAGCCGCCGTCCTGACCGCGATGGCCGCCACCGGCGTCACCAACCTCTCCACGCGGCTCGTGGACGAGCTCTCCGGCGGTCAGCGGCAGCGGGTCTGGGTCGCGATGGTGCTCGCCCAGGAGACGCCCCTGCTGCTGCTCGATGAGCCGACCACATTCCTCGACATCGCCCACCAGATCGAGCTGATGGAGCTGTTCACGGATCTGCACCGCGGCGGCAGCACCCTGGTGGCGGTGCTCCACGATCTGAATCACGCGGCCCGATACGCCACGCACCTGATCGCGATGAAGGACGGCAGCATCGTCGCCCAGGGCGATCCCTCGGATATCGTCACGGCGGAGCTGGTGGAGGAGGTCTTCGGCCTCCGGTGTCGCATCATCGACGACCCCGTGACCGCGACGCCGATGGTGGTGCCCCTCGGCCGCGAGCGCTGATGTCCGCACCCGTCTGCGTCCTCCGATGTCCCGAACGCGACGCGGCTCGTCCCCCACGCAGCATCGCCGCTTTCTAGCGTGGATCATGGGCCACCGGCCCGCCTCCTCCCCCCTCGACCCGGCGCCCGAGCGCCCTGCAAGGAATCGCATGTCCTCCTCTCCCTCTCTCCTCCGTCGCGCTGCTCTCGCGGCCGCAGCGCTCGTCGCCTCGGCTGCACTGCTGGCGGGATGCTCCACCAGCTCCGCCGTCGAGCCCGCCTCCTCCGCCGCATCGACGAGCTCGGAGACCATCGACTTCTCCTACGAGGGCTACACCGCCACGATCCCCGCGGACCCGCAGCGCGTGGTCGTGCTGGACAGCCGCAGCGGACTGGAGATGGCGCTGCTCGCGGATTACCCGATCGTCGCGACGGCATACGGCAAGGACAGTCCCCTCTCTCCCTTGGTCGACGACAGCGCCGCGCATCTGAAGAACACCGCGTTCGATCTGAACCGCGAGGAGGTCGCGTCCTACCAGCCCGATCTCATCGTGGTGGGTGTCGGGTGGTGGAACTACTACGACGGCGAGGACTTCAAGCTCGACGAGATCGCTCCCGTCCTGGCGGTCAACGACGGCATCGACGTGGCCGGTGCCTCCGTCGATGACCCGTTCGTGGCGATGACCGACCAGTTGACGCTGCTCGGTCGTGCCGACAAGGCGAGCGCGGCGATCGCCGACTACGAGAGCGCCGTCGCGGACGCGAGCGAGAAGATCGGCGCCTACACGGCCGGCAAGGTGGCCTCGGTCATCCACGCACCGGAGGACAACTTCACGGTCATCTCCGACGACTCGGTGTTCGAGGTCGTGCTGCCGGCGCTCGGTCTGACCATCCTCGACAACGAGGAGATCAGCTCCGCACCGGCGACGCAGAACGGCAACGGGCACGTGCTGAGCTTCGAGAGCGCGGTGAGCGCCCTGAGCGACGCCGACATCCTGTTCGTGTTCAAGGCCGAGGCTGATGCCGACCTCGACCCGCTGCTGGCGCGCGTCCCGGCGGTCGCGAGCGGGCACTGGATCAACGGAAACCTCGCCGAGCGATTCGGCTTCGCACTCACGTACACGAGCTTCGTGGAGCGCATCGTCTCCGCCGTCGAGGACTTCGACGACTTCTGATCCGCGCTCCGCTGCGATCCCGTCCGACTCCGAGAGGAACACATCATGGCCACCCCCGCCGAGTCCCCGTTCCCGGCCGACTACGTGCCGCGCATCCACCGTGCAGAGGTGCTCACGGTGCAGCGCCCGAACCACGGCATCATCCGCATCCGCTTCGGTGGGGATGACCTCCGCGACTATCCCACCACGGGGATCGGCGACGAGTACGTGCGCATGTTCTTCCCCGACGAGCCCGATCAGGAGGTGCGCCTGCCGCGCATCACCTCGTTGCGCGGATGGGAGTATCCGGAGGGCGTCGAGGCGTCCGAGATGCGCGTGTACACGATTCGCGCGCATCGCCCCGGGGAGGTCGTGGTGGACTTCGTGGTGCACGACGGCGGGATCGCGGCCGCATGGGCCGAACAGGCGTGCCCCGGTCGCGCGGTGGGAATCAACCCGCCGTGCGGACTGTACGACCGACCCGCGCACCTTCGGCGGCAGGTCCTCGTGGCCGATGAGCCGGGCCTGCCTGCCGCGCTGCGCATCGCGGAGGCTACCGCTGCCGACGTGGCGACGGTGCTGGTGTTGGAGGTTCGAAGCCCCGCTCACCGGCTCACCGCCGAGGTCGAGGGGGTGGAGTACGTGTGGCTCGAGGGATCGGGAAACGGCCACGCGGACAGCCGGCTGGTCGCCGAGCTGGAGCGCCTCGCCCCCGGCGACGACACCTACGTGTGGGTGGCGACGGAGGGGCGCGTCAACCGCGCCGCGCGTCGCCACCTCCGCCATGAGCGGCGCCTCCCCGCGGAGAACTACAAGTGCGTGGCGTACTGGCAGGAGCGTGCGGAGGCGTGGCGTGCGCGCTATGACGAGCTCGGTGCGGAGTTCGCGGCCCGGGTGCGGGAGATCCGCTCGGCCGACGGACGGGATCCCGAGGAGATCGACGATGAGGTGGAGAAGCTCTACGAGAACGTCGGGCTGTGACGGCTGACGCCGCTGCGCCCTCCCCCAGCGTCGGCGGGATCACTCGCGCAGCGCTGTGGCACGAAGGGCGCGGCTGGCGTCTGGCCGCGAGCACAGCGGGGATGATGCTCCATCAGGTCGGTGAGGTGTCGGTCCCCATCCTCCTCGGCGTCGTGATCGATCGCGCGATCGTTCCCCGCGACCCAGGCGCCCTGGCGTTCTGGCTGGCGGTGTTGGGCGCGGTGTTCGTGGTGATGTCGCTGAGTTACCAGTGGGCAGCGCTCGGGATGGTCCGCACCTACGGACACGGTGAGCAGAAGCTGCGCCACCTCGTGGTGGAGCGGATCCTGCACCCGCGAGGCGCGCGATCGGGCACCCCAGTGGGCGCAGCCGTCTCCACGGCCACCAGCGACACCTACCGACTGGCGGGTCTGTCATGGAGCATCGCGCAGCAGGCAGCCACGCTGGCGGCGCTGCTCACGGCAAGTACGGCGCTGATGCTGATCTCGGTTCCGCTGGGGATCGGAGTGCTGATCGGTGCCGTCGCGCTCCTGGTGGGCATGCGTTGGCTCGCCGGCCCGCTCCTCTCCCTGGGATTGGCCGAGCAGACTGCTGTCGCGGCGGCCAGTGCTGTCGCCACGGATGCGGTGCTCGGTCAGCGGATCGTGCGAGGGCTCGGCGCGGAAGATGAGATGGTGCGGCGCTATCGGTCGGCATCTCGTCAGTCTCTGCGGGCGGCCGTGGCCGCGGCGAGGCGCCTGCTGACGTACCAGGCGCTGAGCTCCGCACTGTCGGTGCTCTTTCTGACGGCGCTCGCCATCGTGGCCGCCGTGCTGGCCGTCCGCGGCGTGATCACGGTCGGTGAGCTCGTGACGGTCGTGGCGCTCGCGCAGTTCCTGCAGGGTTCCCTCGCCCACATCGGCACGTTCGCAGCCAACTGGTCGCACAAACGCGCCTCGGCGGTACGTGTCCACGCGCTCGCCACGGCCCCGTTCCGGACCGCCGATCAACCCGGGCCGTGCGCTGTCGGTCGATCTGTCGTCGCGTCCCGCGGCGTGAGCCCCGACGCGGCAACGCTGTCCTGGCGCACAGCGGAGGGAATCGTCACCGTTACCGAAGGGGAGCTCGTGGGCATCGCGGTCCCGGACGCGCGGACGGCGCGAGCCGTCGCAGCCCGCTTCGGATTGCGAACGCCCGTGGGAGCGGATGAGCTCTTCCTCGGCGGTGTCGACGTGCGACTCCTGGCGGTGGAGCGCTATCGGCGACTCGTCCTCGCCCCACCGCATGACGCCGCACTGTTCACCGGCACGCTGCGCGAGAACATCGTCGATGATCCGTCGCGCTGGGACGATGACATCGTTCATGCGGCGGCGCTCCACGACTTGCTCCGTCGCCTCGGCTCCCCCGACGCTCCGATCGGCGAGGCGGGACTGCGTCTCTCCGGTGGCGAGCGACAGCGCGTCCTCCTGGCACGCGCACTTCATGAACCCGCCACCGTCGTCGTCTTGGACGAGCCGACGACGGCACTGGACCCCGTCACTGAGCAACAGGTGGCTGTCCGGATGCGCGATCTGGGTCGGACTGTGGTCGTGGTCACATCCAGCCCGCTGCTTCTTGCGGCCTGCGCTCAGGTGCTTCCGGCGCCCGCACCCGGGGTCCTGTCCATGCAACGAGGCGGATCAACGACATCATGACCCACTCCACGACGCTACGCATTGCCGACGCCTCCCAGAGCTGGCGGGAGATCGCTCGCGTGCTCCGACCACGGCGGCTCGCATTCGCAGGGGCGGTCGTGCTGCTCCTCGCGGGCTCCGCAGCGGCGCTGGTGATTCCGGCAGCGCTCGGCGCCGTGGTCGACGCCGTCATCGCCGCTGCCAGCCTGGGACACCTCGCGCTGTGGGGAGCACTGATCGCCGCCGCCGGGCTCGCTTCGGCGCTGCTGATGCGCTTCGGTGGCTCGCTGCTCGTGTCCGTGCTGCAGAGCGCGCTCGCCGAACTGCGCGAGGATGTCCTCTCCGCCGCCCTGCGCATCGACGCCGGGATCGTCGAGGACGCCGGTGCTTCGGATGTGCTCTCCCGCGTCACCAGCGACGTCGAGGCGATCACCGCCGCCGTGTCCGACGTCGTGCCGCAGTTCCTGCGCGCGCTGTTCACGATCGCGCTCACGATGGTGGGGCTTGCGGCGCTGGATCTCCGCCTCGCGGCTGCTGCACTGATCGCGGTGCCGATCCAGGCGATCACGACCGCGCGATTCCTGCGTCGGTCACGTCCACTCTACCGACGGCTGCGGCGCGAGGAAGCGGAGCGAAACCAGGCGGTGATCGAAGCGGTGCGCGGTGCCGAGACGGTCGCCGCTCATCTGGCGCACCGCCGACACCTCGCCCGGATCGCGCACCGCAGCCATCGCGCCATCGAGACCGGTCGAGGCGCCGGTCGCGCACGCAACGCGTTCTTCGTGGGCCTGAATCTCGCCGAGTATCTCGGGCTGTCCGCGGTCTTGGCGGTGGGCTGCTGGCTTGCGGTCACGCAGGATCTCACGGCGGGCGCCGTGACGGCCGCCACGCTGTTCTTTCATCGCCTGTTCGACCCGATCGGCGCGCTGCTCTCGGGCATCGACGACCTGCAACGCGGTGGCGCGGGGCTCGGCCGCCTCGTCGGTGTGCTCCAGATGACGAAGCCTGCCCCCGAACGACAGCTGCCGCAGGGAGGCTCCATCACGATTCGCGGGGCGTCGTTCTCCTATGCGGCGGGCGGCGCCGCGGCACTCGACGCCGTGGAGCTCACGCTGGCCGAGGGCAGCACGACGCTCCTGGTCGGCGCCTCCGGGTCCGGCAAGTCCACTCTCGCCCGACTCATCGCCGGGGTGTGCGACCCGACGATCGGCTCGGTCCGCCTCGGCGGTGTTCCCGCCCGACACGCGGGCGATGAGCGGCGACGCAGCGCCGTGCTCGCCACGCAGGAGCTGCACCGATTCGGCGGTTCGATCGCCGAGAATCTGCGCCTGGCCGCCCCCGATGCAACGGACGATGCTCTGCGCCAGGCGCTCGCCACCGTCGGTGCGTCCTGGCTGGATGATCTGCCGCACGGTCTGGCGACGATGCTCACATCTGAGCTGGACGATGCGCGACTCCAACAGCTAGCGCTCGCCCGTGTCCTGCTCGCGGACCCGCTGGTCGTGGTGCTGGATGAGCCCAGTGCGCACGGCGGTGCGGGACACGCGCTCGATGTGGCGATCGCGGCTGTCGTCCGCGATCGCACCGCGGTGATCGTCGCCCATCGTTTCGCCCAGGCCGAGCAGGCGGACACGATCGTGGTGCTGGAGCATGGTCGCATCGTCGAACAGGGAACGCACGCGACCCTCATGCGCGAACCGGCCGGAATCTACCGGCGCCTCCGCGATACAGCCCGGCCCCCGGCTCACCCCGATGACGGGCGCGCATAGGCTGAACCGGTGTCTCCCCTGCGTTCCCTGACCGCCGCCGTCATGCTCGTCACCGTCGCCGTGATGTCCGGCTGCGCTGGTGCCGCCGATCCGACGGTCCCGCCCACCGCGGACGGCCCGACTCCCTGGCCCGCGACCACGGCGTTCGACTACCAGCTGGGCGGCCCCTACGAGCCGAGCGCCGGAGTGGGCGTCGTGGCGCGGGATCGCACAGCGCCGCCCGCGCCGGGCGCGTATTCGGTCTGCTACGTGAACGCCTTCCAGACTCAGCCGGGTGAACGGGAGTCGTGGCCTGAATCCGTTCTCCTCACCCGCGACGGCGAACTCGTTCATGACCCGGAGTGGCCCGACGAGATCCTGTTGGACACCTCGTCCGCCGAGCGTCGCACCGCGATCGTCGACGTGGTCGCTCCGTGGCTCCGCGGCTGCGCCGAGGACGGGTTCGATGCTGTCGAGTTCGACAATCTCGACAGCTTCACCCGGTCAGGCGACGCGATGACTCTCGACGACAACCTCGAACTCGCTCGGCTTCTCGCCGACGTCGCCCACGATGCAGGGCTCGCCGTGGGCCAGAAGAACACCGCGGAACACGCGGCCCGCCTCCGCGCTGATGCAGGCTTCGACTTCGCGGTGACCGAGGAGTGCGCCGCGTATGAGGAGTGCTCGGCCTATCGCGATGTGTACGGTGCCGCTGTGCTGGACATCGAGTACACCGACGAGCTGCCGCGAACGTTCGAGGAGATGTGCGCCGATCCGGATTCGCCTGCGCTCATGATCCTGCGCGACCGCGACCTTCGCACCCCGGACTCGGGCGAGTACGTGTTCGAGACCTGCCCGACACGCTGATGACGGCGGTCACTTCCCGCGGCCTCAGCCCGAGTTCTTGAGGAAGATCCATCGGGACGGGACCGCGCAGTTCGCGGCCCCTGCAGCGCGCTAGCCCCGAAGGCCGGCGACGGCCGCGGCGACGTCGATCGCTGCATCAACCGGGATCGCGGTGTCGGGCGATGCGGTCAGCATCGCGCCGGTAGCGACGATCGTGACGGAGCCCCGGGGGAAGAGGACCTGAACCGAGCCCACTTCGCCCAACGTCGTGCCTTCGCCCAGGATCAGCACGCGACCGCCGAGCGCGTCGGCACGCGGATCGTCGGTCGCGCCGGGCAGAGTGCTGAGCTCCTCCGCGGTCCAGGCCAGGCTATCGATGCCGACGGACAGCGCAGCGTAGTCGGCGATATCCGTGGAGCCGGAGGTGACCGCGTCGTTCGTCCAGACACAGGTGGTTCCGTCCGATGCCTCGACGGAGTCGGCCGCGGAGAACGTGAAGTTCCCCGTGATCGACGCGGCAAGCGGCTCGATGTCCGCACACGTGATCGCCGCGGCGGACTCGGCGTCGCCCGGTGCGCTCGGCTGGGACGTCGCCCTCGGCTCGGTTGAGCTGGTCGACTCCGCCGCCGCGGGAGGATTCGTCGCGGTGGTGGACGGCGACTCCGGGGATGCCGAACATCCGCTGAGTGTCGCGACCCCCAGAGCCGCGATGATGACGAGTACCGGGGATACGGGGAGTCTCACCCGACAATCCTCTCACAGCGCCCTAGACGCCGTGACGCGCGCGGGATACGCTCTCAGTTTGGCCGGTGCGCACGCGTGGTCTAAGCTAGAACACGTTGCGACGCCGGTCGATAACCGGTGGGGTATGGTGTAATTGGCAACACGGCTGATTCTGGTTCAGTTGTTCTTGGTTCGAGTCCAGGTACCCCAGCACTTACGAAAGGCCCTCGGGAAACCGAGGGCCTTTCGCTTTGCCCCGTCATCGTCTCGAGGCGCTGGAGCGGCATGCCGCCAGATGAGGCAGTTGCTCCGAAAATAGGCCTGGCATACGGGTCATCGCCCTCATCTCGCGACATCACCCTCTTCTGAGGCACCGGAGCCGAGCCGCCATCCCGCCGAACATCGGCGTCAGCCCCGCAACTCCTCCAGTGCGGCGCGGGCGGCGTCCTCGCGCTCGTGAGCGACGCGGGCCTCCTCCACGCGCGCCGCGCGCTCCCCATCCGCGGCGTCGGCATCGGCACGCGCGGCATCCAGCGCGCCGCGCACGCGGGCGAGGTCCGCCTCCAGCTGCGCCACCCGCTCGGCGAGGCCCTCCGTGCGCGCGTGCGCTTCCTGCGCGCGCTTCATGAGATCCGAGAGCCCGCGATCCGCTCGCTCTCGAGCCTTCTCCGCATCACGAACGGCAGCCTCGGCTGCCCGTACACGGCGCCGCTCGGCGAGTTCGTCGGCGGGAGCCTCGACCGCCGCCGGCGGCGAAGGCGGACTTCCGGCCACGACACCCTCGAGGTCTGCGACACCACCGGCACCGGGCTCCAGTGCCCGCACGAGCCGTCCGGATGCCACTGCCGCAGCCGCCCGCGGCTCGAAGAACGCTGCCGAGATGGTCTGATGGACCGACTCGAGCGTGGCATCCGTGACCCGCTCCCCCTGCGATGTCGCCAAGCGTGCCGCATCCTCGGCCAGTCGCCTGGTCAGAGCCCGACGCTGACGGCTGAGCTCGGTGAGCGCGGCGGCATCCAGGTGTTCCTGAGCCTCCCGAAGATCCGCGGCCAGCCGCAGGGCTTCAGCCAGCTGGTCGGCGCGCTGCCGGGCGAAGACGTTGACCACCCACGCGGCGACGCTGGGTTTGCGCAGCCCACGGATCTGCTTCGCCAGCGCCGGGTCATCCACACGCGCGGCGTACTGCGCGCGCGAGGGGACGAACTCGGCGAGCGGACCGGAGCAGAGCTCGGCCGCGATCTCGTCGAGTTCGCCCGTCACGGCCGTCAGACGGTCTGGGTCAGCTCGTTCGCGAGGGCGTCCAGACGGCGCAGCGTCTCCGCCTTGCCCAGCAGCTCCATCGACTCGAACAGGGGCGGCGACACGCGGCGACCGGTAATGGCCACCCGCGGCGGGCCGTAGGCCACGCGCGGCTTCAGTCCGAGTTCGTCGACGAGGGCCGCGGCAAGCGCGTCCTGAATGTGGGCGGCGTCGAAGTCCGCCTCCGCAACGACCTCGAGAGCGCCGACGCACGCGGTCAGCACCATCGGTGCGTCCGCGGGGAGGCCCTTCATCGCGTCCGCCTCATAGGTGACAGCGTCGGTGAAGAGGAACGACAGCATGCCGGGCACCTCGCCCAGCAGCTGCACGCGCTCGTGCACCAGCGGCGTCGCCTTCGCGAACAGCGCCAGCTGCTCCGGCGTGGGCTCGGACCACACGCCCGCCGCGGTCATGTAGGCGACGGAACGCTCTGTGAAGTCCGCGACATCGATACGGCGGATGTGGTCGCCGTTGATGGATTCGGCCTTCTTCTGGTCGAAGCGCGCCGGGTTCGGGTTGACGTCGGCGATGTCGAAGGCCGCGGTGAACTCCTCCAGCGAGAAGATGTCGCGGTCCGGACCGATCGACCAGCCGAGCAGCGCCAGGTAGTTCAGCAGACCCTCGTGGATGAAGCCCTTGTCGCGCTGCAGGAAGAGGTCAGCCTGCGGGTCGCGCTTGGAGAGCTTCTTGTTGCCGGTCTCCCCCAGCACCAGGGGCATGTGTCCGAAGCGCGGCACGAAGTCGGTCACGCCGGCGTCGATCAGGGCACCGTAGAGCGCGAGCTGACGTGCCGTCGACGGCATGAGGTCCTCACCGCGGATCACGTGCGTGATGCCCATGAGCGCGTCATCCACCGGGTTCGTGAACGTGTACAGGGCGTGGCCACCGGCGCGCACGATCACGAAGTCGGGGAACGAACCCGCCGGGAAGGTCACCTCGCCGCGGATCAGGTCCACATACGTGAAGTCGCCGTCCGGAACGCGCAGGCGGTACGCGGGCTCGCGACCTTCCGCGCGGAACGCGGCCTTCTGCTCGTCGGTCAGGTCACGGTCGTAGTTGTCGTAGCCGAGCTGCTTGGCACGACCCGCGGCCTCGTTGCGCGCGTCGATCTCCTCGGCGTTCGAGTAGCTCTCGTAGACGACGCCCGCGTCGATCAGCTTCTGCAGCACCTCGGCGTAGATGGGCTTGCGCTCGGACTGGCGGTACGGCGCGTGCGGACCGCCGACCTCGACGCCCTCGTCCCAGTCGATCTTGAGCCAGGTGAGCGCATCCACCAGCTGGCGGTAGCTCTCCTCGCTGTCGCGCGCGGCATCGGTGTCCTCGATGCGGAACACGAGCTTGCCGCCGGTGTGACGCGCATAGGCCCAGTTGTAGAGGGCGGTGCGCACCATGCCGACGTGCGGCAGGCCGGTGGGTGACGGGCAGAAGCGCACGCGAACGTCCGCCCCGGAGGCGGTCGTGGTGCGGGGATCAGGTGAAGTCGACATCACCTCGTATTCTATCGGCCGCACGACGCGCGTCACGGGCACGCTTGCCCCCGGCGGGTATCGTCGTGCGCGTGACCCGAGAGCAGCACATGACGACGGACGAACGGCTGGTTCGCGCGGCACGGAAGGAGTATCGGCGCCTCGAGCGGGCAGCCGATATGCCGCCCGCGACCCACCCGCACGTTCGACGGGATCGCGATCTCCCTGTGACCGCCGACGACGGCGAGGTGCTGCTCACCGACCACTGGCATGCACCGGATGCTCACGGCACGACACTGCTGATCCGCACCCCGTACGGGCGTGAGGGCATCGCGGGGGTGGCGAAGTTCGTCGCCGAGCGGGGCCACCACGTGATCGTGCAGAGCTGCCGGGGAACGTTCGGCTCCGGAGGCGCGTTCGATCCCCTGCATGACGAGGCGGCAGACGGGCAGAGCACCCTGCGCTGGCTGCGCGCCCAGCCCTGGGCCGCCGGGCGAGTGCATGCCTGGGGCGGGAGCTACTTCGGCGTCACGCAGTGGGCTCTCTGCGATGGGCCCGAGCGGCCCGACGCCCTGGGGATCGCCGTGTCCGCCCGCCGATTCGATGACGCGATCATCTATCCCGGCCGAGGTTACGGAATGGACACCGTGCTCGCGTGGACCTTCGCCCTGCGCATGCAGGAGCGCCCCCTGCTCGCCCGGATCGGGATGATCCTCCGCTCGGCCACAGCCCTGCGCCGAGGCTCCGTCATCGTGCCGCCGGCGGATGCAGCCCGGGACGCACTGGGAACGGATCCGCCGTTCTTCCGAGACTGGCTGGAGCACGCGGATCGCGATGACCCGTGGTGGGAGCCGCTGCATTTCGCGCAGGACCCGGCGACGGTGCCTCCGGTCGCCCTGGTCGCGGGGTGGCAGGACCTCTTCTTGGTGGAGCAGCTGAAGGACTATGCCGGCCTGGTCGCGGGCGGGGTGCCCACAAAGCTCGTGATCGGTGATTGGCTCCATGGCGCGCCGGAGACCTCGGTGATGGGCGTGCGTGATGCGCTACGCGCCTTCGATTCGCTGGAGCACCTGCCCGACGTACGCGTGGAGGTCACCGGTGGCGTGGGCTGGCGCGAGGTGGAGTCGTGGCCACCGCCCGCGCGGCCAACGGTGTGGGCGGCGACCGCGGCAGGCAGTCTCCGCGAGGGGGCGGCCGACAAGCAGGCAGCCACGGTGACGTATCGCTACGACCCGACCGACCCGACTCCGAGCGAGGGCGGCCGCACGCTGGGGCCGTTCGAGTCGGGGTATCGGATCCAGCGTCGCCGCGAGCGCCGAGACGACGTCGTCCTGTTCACCTCCGATGCGCTCGCCGACGATCTCCTGGTGATCGGCGAACCCCGCATCGAGATCTCGCTGGAGTCGACCAATCCGCGCGTGGACCTGTTCGTCCGGTTGTGCGATGTGGACGCTCGCGGGCGCTCGAGAACCGTCACGGACGGGTACGTTCGGCGGGAGCTCGGCGCGGCGAACAGTGTGACGCTCGCACTCGCACCTCTCGCCCATCGCTTCGCCGTGGGTCACCGGCTGCGACTGCAGGTGTCCTCCGGGGCCCACCCGGTGTATCTGCGCAACTCCGGAACGGCCGATCCGGTGCGCGATCACAGCCGAATGATCCCGAGCGAGCAGAGCTTCGAGGTCGGCGGCGCGCGGGCGCTGCGACTCCACCTGCCCGTGGCTGAGCCGACTGTGCTGCGCCCGATGAGAAAGGCGATCGCCCGCCGTCCGTGACGGTCTCGGGCAATGGCCGATCCCATCCCCCGCAGCACAGCCCGTCATCCGGGCACGCAAGCGGCGGTCGACAGCGTGCCCACGTCCGCGCGACGCCTCGGGGATCGCTGAGTAGAGCACCGGTGCCTCAACGCACTCCAGCCGTGGCGCGAGCTCGAAGTCCTGCTCGTCCGGCCTCAGGCCTGCGGATCGCGAACGCGCAGGGCGAACGGCGACACCGCTGTCACGGCGATGACGAGGACCAGCGCAACAACGGCGAGCCCGCGGTACTCGACCGCCTGGAGCACGAGCCCGGCGAGGATCGCGCCGACTCCCGCACAGAGGCTCATGAGCGAGTCGCTGAGGCCCTGCCGTCGGGGGCGCCGCTCCAGCGAGGACGCCTCCGTGAGCAGGGTGCTGCCGGCGACGGTCGCCGCGCTCCAGCCGAGTCCGAGCAGGATGAGGGCGATCAGCACCCCCGCGTGAGACGCGCTCCCCACGAATGCGGCCACCAGCGCGCCCGCAAGGAGCAGCTGGCCGAGCAGGATCACAGCGACGCGTCCGAAACGATCGGACAACCAGCCGAACACCGGCGACAGACCGTACATCCCCGCGACATGCGCGGCGATCGTGATGCCTACGATGACCGTCGCGTCGCCCATCGTCATGTGCTGCAGGTGAACGGGGGTCATCGCCATCACCGACGCCATGACCGTGTGCGACGCCGCCACGGCGAAGATCGCATATCGCGCCACGCGCGGCCGGTCCACGGAGGCACCGACGGCGGTTGCCGGAGCGTCCGCATCGCGCTGCTGGGCGATGCGGAGAGGATCCGGACGCAGGGCGATGATGTACAGCAGGAACGCCGCGACCTGGGCGGCGAGCGAGAACAGGTACGAGCCGGTGTGCACCGGCATCCCGAGCGAGCGCCCGAGAGCTTCCCCCGGTCCGAGCAGGAGCGGGCCGGCGACGGCTCCGACCGTCGTCGCCCAGACGACGACGGACAGCTCACGCCCCCGTCGCGCGGGTGTGGCGAGATCCGTGGCAGCGAAGCGCGACTGCAGGTTTCCTGCGTTTCCGGTGCCGATGAGAACGACACCGATGAGGAACAGCCAGAACGTGGCGGACGAAGCCGCCGAGATGACGATCACGATGCCGATCAGCGCGAGCAGGTTCCCGAGCGTCAGCGCGATCCGTCGTCCCTGGCGCGCGGCGAGCCGCGCCAGGGGGATGGCGGCGACGGCAGCTCCGAGCGTCACGAACGCGGTCGCGAAGCCGGACAGCGCGTCCTGCCCCGTGATGTCCTTCGCCAGCAGGGCGCCGAGCGACACCGTGGCACCGAACGCGATGCCACCCAGCACCTGGCCCACGGCAAGCGTGCGCACGGTCCGCGATTGGATCCGCGCGATCGCCGCCTCATCGAGCACGGCCGACGCCGTCACGAGGTGGCCGATGCCGTGGTGCGGAGCACCCGCCGCTCAGCGCGGAGCGCCTGGACCTGCATCACGATGCGTCGCGCACGGCGTTACGCAGAATGCCGAGCCCGGTGATGTCCACCTCGACCACATCGCCCGCGACCAGCGGTCCAACGCCGGCGGGCGTGCCGGTGAGGATGACGTCACCCGGGAGAAGGGTGAAGGCCGCAGAGGCGTGGGCGATGATAGCGGCCACGCCGTGCACCATGTCGCTCAGCGGTGCCTGCTGCTTGATCTCGCCGTTGACCTTGGCGGTGAGCACACCGACCGTGGGGTCGAACTCGGTCTCGATCGCGGGGCCCAGTGGGCAGAAGGTGTCGAAGCCCTTGGCACGCGACCACTGGCCGTCGCTGCGCTGCAGGTCGCGCGCCGTCACGTCGTTGCCGATGGTGTAGCCGAACACGTAGTCCAGCGCGTTCTCCGCGGTCACGTTCTTCGCGATGCGGCCGATCACGACGGCCAGTTCGCCCTCGAACTCCACGCGCTCCGAGAGCGCGTTCGGGCGAACGATCGCGTCGCCTGGACCGATGACGGCGGTGTTGGGCTTGAGAAACAGCATCGGCTCCGCAGGCACGTCGTTCCCGAACTCCGCCGCATGATCGGCGTAGTTGCGGCCGACGGCCACCACCTTCGAACGCGGGATCACCGGGGCCAGCAGCGCGGCATCAGCCAGGGGCACCCGCTCCCCCGTGGTGTCGAATCCGGCGAACATCGGGTCGCCGGCGAGCACCACGAGATCCGTGTCGTCGACGATGCCGTACTTGATGGCGTCCTGGTGGCTGAAACGTGCGATCCTCACCGTTCCAGCCTATCGTCCGCCGCGCACGCGACGGGGCCCGTGCCACCGTCGTTGCGGTGGCACGGGCCCCGTTCTGCGGCGCTGACTTCTCAGGCGTCGAGGCGCACGAGCCAGCCGTGCTTGTCCTCGGCCCGGCCGTACTGGATGTCGGTGAGCTCCTGACGCAGGCTCGTGGCGAGCTCGCCCAGCGGCTGCTCGTCCTCGAAGCCCGCGCCCTTGAGCAGGCCGATCGGGCTCAGCACGGCGGCAGTGCCACAGGCGAACACCTCGACGATCTCGCCGCTGCGCACACCCTCGCGCCACTCCTCCAGCGAGATGTCGCGACGCTCGACCGTGTGCCCCCGGTCCTCCGCAAGCTGCAGGATCGAATCCCGCGTGATGCCCTGCAGGATCGAGTCAGACTCGGGGGTGACGATCGTGCCGTCCTTCATGACGAAGACCACGTTCATGCCGCCCAGCTCCTCGACGTTGCCGTCACGGAGGAAGACCACCTGGTCGCAGCCGTTGTCGCTGGCCTCGGCCTGGGCGACGAGGCTCGACGCGTAGTTTCCGCCCGTCTTGGCCGCACCCGTGCCGCCCTTGCCCGCGCGGGCGTAGTCCTCGCTCAGCCAGATCTTGACGGGCTTCACGCCGCCCGAGAAGTAGGCACCTGCGGGGCTGGCGATCAGGTAGTAGGCCACCTTCTTCGCCGGACGAACGCCCAGGAAAGCCTCCTTGGCGAACATGAACGGACGGAAGTACAGCGACTGGTCCTCACCGGAGGGAACCCATGCGCCGTCGACCGCGATCAGCTCGCGCAGCGACTGGACGAAGATCTCCTCGGGGAGCTCCGGCAGGGCCATGCGGCGCGCCGAGCGCTGCAGGCGTCGCGCGTTCTCCAGCGGACGGAAGGTGTGGACGGAACCGTCAGCGTGACGGTAGGCCTTGATGCCCTCGAAGATCTCCTGACCGTAATGCAGCACCGATGCCGCCGGGTCGAGGGAGATCGGGCCGTACGGCTGCACGCGCGGGCGGTGCCAGCCGCCGGTCTCCGACCAGCAAACGTCGAGCATGTGGTCGGTGAAGTGCTGACCGAAGCCGGGGTTGGCGAGGATCTCGTCACGCTGGGCGTCGGTCTTGGCCGCGAGGTTGCGGGTCACCTGGAATTCGAGGGTGGAAGAAGTGGTCATGTCACATCCTGGTTCGAAGAAGCGTTCTGCGCGGGATCAGGCTACGCCCGAACCCGCTCGGCGATGGCATCGCCGATCTGAGTCGTGGTGCGAGGCTGGTCGCCACGTGCGGCGACATCGGCCTCGATCGCGTCGTTCACGCGACGTGCTTCGTCCTCGAGCCCCAGGTGATCGAGCAGGAGGGCGATGGAACCGATCGCAGCGGTGGGGTCCGCCTTCTGCTGGCCCGCGATGTCGGGAGCCGAACCGTGAACGGGCTCGAACATCGACGGGAAGGTGCCATCGGGGTTGATGTTCCCGGAAGCAGCGAGGCCGATGCCTCCGGTGACGGCACCTGCCAGATCGGTCAGGATGTCACCGAACAGGTTGTCGGTGACGATCACGTCGAAGCGAGACGGGTTCGTGACCAGGAAGATCGTTGCCGCATCGACGTGCAAGTAGTCTACGGCCACGTCGGGGTGCTCCGACGCCACCTCGTTCACGATGCGCTGCCAGATGCCGCCGGCGAACGTCAGCACATTGGTCTTGTGCACCAGGGTGAGCTTCTGACGACGCCGCTCGGCCAGGTCGAACGCGTAACGGACGACGCGCTCCACGCCGAACGCGGTGTTCACGCTCACCTCGTTGGCGATCTCCTGCGGCGTGCCGCGACGAATCGAGCCGCCGTTGCCCACGTACGGACCCTCCGTGCCCTCGCGCACGACGACGAAGTCGATGTCGCCGGGATTCGCCAGCGGACTGGTGGAGTTCGGGTACAGGCGCGAGGGGCGGAGGTTGACGTAGTGGTCCAGGGTGAAGCGCAGCTTCAGGAGCAGTCCGCGCTCGATGTTCGCGTCCTTCAGGCGCGGGTCGCCGGGGACACCGCCCACCGCGCCGAGGATGATGGCGTCGTTCTCGGCGATCGCGGCGAGGTCCTCGTCAGTGAGCGTGTCACCGGTCTCGAGGTAACGCGCGGCGCCGAGGGAGAAGCGGGTCTTCTCGAACGTGACGCCGGAGTCGGCCGTGACCGCATCCAGAACCTTCTCGGCTTCGGCGACGACCTCGGGGCCGATCCCGTCACCGGGGATGACGGCCAGCTTCACGACACGCGACATTGCTCTCCTCAGGGCGGCATCACTCCGCGTCGGAGTGTGCGACGGACTTCCCTCCCAGCGTAGTGGCCGCGATGACCCCGGCGATCACCACGAGACCCGCGCCGATGAGGCCGGTGATGAGCACGCCCGAGTCGAACGCGTGCGCCGCGGCATGCCGCAGCTGGTCGCCGATAGCGCCGCCGATCTCCTCAGCCGTCACCATCGCACCGGCCAACGTCTCACGAGCGGCGTCCGCCGCCTGCTCCCCCACGCCGTCGGGGACGACGAGGTTCGTGCGGTACAGCGCGGTGAGCAGACCACCGAGCACGGCGGTGCCGAGGACAGCGCCGAGCTCGTACGCGGTTTCGGACACGGCACTGGCGGCACCCGCCTTCGCGGGCGGAGCGCTGGCCAGGATGAGGTCGTTGGAGACGGTCTCGGCCATGCCGATGCCGATGCCCAGAAGCACGAACGCGATCACCAGCGTGAGGAGCGCTCCCTCCTGAGAGGCCAGCGCGGACAACACGAATCCCGCGATGGAGAACAGCAGAGCGACCGGAACGATCACACGCGGTGCCACTCGCTGAGCGATGGGCACGACCACGAGCCCCGCCACGATCATCACCACGAGGCCGGGAACGAGCGCGAATCCAGCGGCCATCGGCGTCAGGCCGAGGATGAGCTGCAGGTGCTGCGAGACGAAGTACAGGAAGCCCACCAACGCGAAGATGCTGAGCATGTTGACCAGGATGGCGCCGGTGAAGCGGGGTGTCTGGAACAGCTTCATGTCGAGCATCGGGACGTCGGCGCGCAGCTGACGGCGAACGAACAGCCAGCCGAAGCCCACACCGATCACGAACAGGATCGGCGCCGGCGAGAGCAGACCCTCCACCGCAAGCTCCTTGATGCCGTAGACGACCGGAACCATGGTGGCGATCGAGAGCGCGATGCTGATCGGGTCGATCCGACCCGGGTTCGGGTCACGCGTCTCGGGAACGAGGAACGGCGCGAGGATCAGCAGCGGGATCATGACGGGCACCGCCATGAGGAACACGGAGCCCCAGGCGAAGTGCTCGAGAAGGAAGCCTCCGACGATCGGCCCCAGAGCGGCGCCGGCGGAGAACCCCGCCGCCCAGATGGCGATCGCCAAGCGGCGCTGGACGGCATCCGTGAAGATCGTGCGGATCAGCGAGAGCGTCGACGGCATGAGCATGGCACCGAAGATGGCCATGGCGGCACGGGCGGCGATCAGCCACCCGGCAGAGGGCGCGAAGGCGGCCAGCGCGGAGACCACGGTGAAGCCGAGGGCACCGATGAGGAGCAGGCGTCGACGACCGAACCGATCGCCGAGAGTTCCCATCGTCACCAGCAGCGCGGCAAGCACCAGCGAGTATGCGTCGATGATCCACAGCTGTTCGATGGCCGACGGCTGCAGCGAGATCGCGATGTCCGGCAGCGCGAACGTGAGCACGGTGTTGTCCACCGACACGAGAAGCACCGGGAGCATGAGGATCGCGAGGGCAACCCAGCCGCGCCAGCTGACTCGACCGGTCTCGATATCGGCACGCAGGGCGTGAGTGTCGACAGACATTTCTTCCTCGGTTTCGTGAACAGGCTCAACTGTTCGGTCTTCGCACCGGAGCAGGGCAACAGTCCGGTTGGTATAGTTATACCGTCCAGCCGGTATAGTAATCAAGTCGCATGAGAGGATGCTGGGCATGGCACGACCCCCGCACGCGCGCGAGAAGGTGATCGACGCCTTCGAGGCGCTCCTCATCGACGACGGCGAGCGAGCCGCCACCATGGACGCCACCGCGCGCGCCGCCGGCGTCTCGAAGGGCGGATTGCTTTACCACTTCGGTTCGAAGTCAGCGATGGAGGAGGCCCTCGTCGAGCGCATGGATCGGCTCGTGCGCGAGGACCTCGATGCGATGACAGCGTCACCCAGCGGCGTGGTGGACGCCTTCATCCGCAGCTCCGCCACCATCAACTCGCCGCTGGACCGCGCCATCACCTCGGTGGGACGTCTGGCCACCTCCGGCTCCCCCACCGCCACCGAGGCGCTGCGCCGGCTGCGCGAGAGCTGGCGCGCCTTCCTCGACCCCCACGTACCCGACGACACGGCCCTCACACTCGTGATGCTCGTCGCCGACGGCGTCTACTTCAATCAGGCGCTGGAGATCGGCTCCGTGGCCGAGATCACCGACATGGACGCGCTCATCGCCCTCGTCCGCAACGTCACGGGCTGAAGAAACCGCTTCGGTGGCAGAGACCATCAACATGGACGCGCTCATCGCCCTCGTCCGCAACGTCACGGGCTGAACCGACTCGCAGCACGCCAGACCCGGACGGCACGCGCGGCATCAGCGCGGCAGCGCCGCTCTTCCTCAGTCGTAGGACGCGGTCACCGTGCGCGCCGCCCCGTCCAGACGCACCACACCGCCGTGGGGGACGATCCACTGCGGCCGGGTGTGACCGAACGGCACGCCGACGCACACCACCGCGTCCGGGTTGTATCGCGCCACCTGCTCGATGATCACGTCTCGCTGCGCCTCGCGCAATCGCGCCCGCTGGGCTGCGGGAGCGAGCGGAACGCCCCGCTCCGCCACCACCGGCCGAGCGACGAGCACACCGTCGACCGCTCCCAGCACGCCGCGCTCTCCGAGCCCGCGTACCCAGCGGCGCACCTCATCTGCACTCGGGAGCGTCTCGCTGGTCTCCAGCAGCAGGATGGCGCCGCCCAGTGCCGCGACCGAAGGCATCCGGTCAGCGAGTGCGATCTGGTCGAGAACCTCGAGGCATCCGCCCCACGTCGGACCGTCGACGACGCGCGCCGGACCCGCCCAGGTCCAGGGTTCCGTCGTCTCGCGCTCCCCGAACGCGTGCAAAGCGCGCGGATCCGTCCACTCCAGACCGTAGTCCTCCGACTCCCCCGGCTCCGTGAGCTCGATGTCGCCCCCGTCCAGCAGCGCCGCGCGCAGCGAGCGCGCGCGGATCTCGTCGACGGCGGGCCCGGCCCCGAGATGAATCTGCGTCGAGCCGCCGTAGAAGCTGCGGACGCCCAGACCCCACAGGAAGGAATGCAGGTTGGTGTTGTCGCTGTAACCCAGAAAGGGCTTCGGATCTGCCGCAATGAGCGCCGCGTCCAGGTGCGGGATGATCGTCACCTGGTCGTCGCCGCCCAGGGTCGCGATCACCGCTCGGATCTGCGGGTCGGCGAAGGCGGCGTTGACGTCCCGAGCGCGGTCGCGCGCGCTGGCGTCCGCGACTCTCGTCGTCGGGTACTCGACGGGGATGAGACCCGTGACGTCCTGCAGTCGCCGGAGCGCCTGCTCGTGAACCGCGGCGGAGATCGCGGGGGCGGCGAAAACCGGAGACAGCACCGCGATCCGGTCGCCGGGGCGGGCGTGGGGAACGGGACGGAAGCGAGGGGATGCCATCGATCCACCCTATGCGGCCCGCACGATGAGAGATGCGAAGGAGCCCGCCCCGGATCCGGGGCGGGCTTCTTCGGTCGACGACCGGGTCAGGCCTCGGTGATCTCGATCTGACGGAACACGTCGGCGTCGATCGCGGAGCTGACCTCTTCCAGCAGCTCGTCCGAGACCGGCGAGTCGACGGTCAGCACGGAGAGCGCGCGTCCACCAGCGGACTGACGTGCGATCTGCATGCCGGCGATGTTGATTCCGGCTTCGCCGAACTTCTGGCCGTAGACGGCGACG
This sequence comes from Microbacterium gorillae, assembly GCF_050990725.1. GTDB lineage: Bacteria > Actinomycetota > Actinomycetes > Actinomycetales > Microbacteriaceae > Microbacterium > Microbacterium gorillae_A. The sequence continues at coordinate 1,860,745 of NZ_CP158844.1, read as the reverse complement.
ATACCGGGACGGTCGGTGTAGACCATCACGATGTGGTGCTTCTCGATCGGAAGCTCCAGCGCCAGACCGTTGATTCCGACGAGCTTCTCGATCTGCTTCGGACCCGTGAGCGTTCCGGAGACCGACAGCTGCGAGCCGTCCGAGAGGGCGCCCGTGAGCGTGATGACGTTGCGGTACTCGTCGGACTGGTCATCCACGAGGAGACGCACGTCGATACCGCGCTGGTCGGCGAGCAGCGGCGCGTTCACGTAGGAGACGGACTCGCTGACGATGTTGGTGAAGACGCCCTTGAGGGCGGCCAGCTTGAGGACGTCCACGTTGTAGCCGCTCAGCTCCCCGTGCACCTCCACGTCCAGGCTCGTGAGCGGCGACTTGGCCAGGGCGGAGAAGAACTGACCGAGCTTCTCGACCAGGGCGATCCCGGGACGCACGTAGGGGTCGATGGCCCCGCCCGCGACGTTGACCGCGTCCGGCACCAGCTCGCCGCCGAGCGCGAGACGCACGGAGCGTGCGACCGAGATGCCCGCCTTCTCCTGCGCCTCGTCGGTGGAGGCGCCCAGGTGCGGGGTGACCACGACGTTCGGCAGACCGAGCAGGCCGGTCTCCTTCGGCGGCTCGGAGCTGAAGACGTCGAGGCCCGCACCAGCGATCTCACCGGTCGTGAGGGCCACTTCCAGCGCAGCCTCATCGATCAGACCGCCGCGGGCGACGTTCACGATGTAGGCCGTCTTCTTCATCGCGGCCAGCTGCGCCGTAGAGATCATGCCGGTGGTCTCCGGCGTCTTCGGCATGTGGATGGTGATGAAGTCTGACTGCTCGAGCAGTTCGTCAAGGCTCAGCAGCTCCACACCCAGTTGCTGCGCGCGGGCGCTGGTCACGTAGGGGTCGTAAGCGACGACGCGCATGCCGAACGCCTGCATGCGCGCGGTGATCAGCGCGCCGATCCGACCGAGACCGATGATGCCGAGCGTCTTCTCGAACAGCTCGGTTCCGGTGAAGGAGCTGCGCTTCCACTCCCCCGCGGACAGCGACGCGTGCGCGGCCGGGATGCGACGAGCGAGCGAGAGGATGTGACCGATGGTCAGCTCTGCCGCCGAGATGATGTTCGACGTCGGGGCGTTGACCACCATGACACCGGCGGTGGTGGCCGCCTTGATGTCCACGTTGTCCAGGCCCACACCGGCACGAGCGACGACCTTCAGCTTCGGCGCCGCCGCGAGGGCCTCCGCGTCGATCTGGGTGGCCGATCGGATCAGCACGGCGTCCGCATCAGCCAGGGCCGACAGCAGCGCGGGACGGTCGGTACCGTCCACGTCACGGACGTCGAAGTCCGGACCGAGCGCGTCGATCGTGGCGGGTGAGAGCTTTTCGGCGAGAAGAACGACGGGCTTCGTCACAGAGGTATCCTTCGATGCGGTTTTTCGCGTGATGGGAGGGGCCGATGCGCCGCACGCCGTCGGGGGCGCGATCGGTGTCAGCCTACCGTCTCGGCGGGGATGCTCCCGTTCACGTGACGTTCCACGCGCATTCAGCGGGCGCCCCTTGGCGCGCGCAATCGAGCACCCGGTGATCGCATCCCGCGCTCAGGCGCGCAGAATGCTGAATCGCTGCCAGAAGCGTCGTTCAGAGTGCGTGATGCGGAATCTCGGAACGACTTCCGTGTGGAGCGTAGCCCTGCGTGATCAGCCGGCGCCGACCAACGACGACTGCGCGGCGACCTGCAGCATCACCACGTCCAACCAGAACACGCCCACGAGCGCGAAGCCGGCAAGGAACAGCAGAGCCTGCTTCCACACCCACAGGCGACGACCCGCGAGCACGACCCCCGCGTACACCAGCACGGGGAAGATCACCGGCATGAGCCCCACCCCCACGCCCGCCGGGGTGAGCCCGGTGTTGCCCTGCGACGCGAGCACGAGCGCGAACACGGCGACCCAGATCGCGAAGGAGTAGATCAGACCAAAGAGGGCAGCGACCGTCCATCGCAACCAGGATCCGGCACCGCGGGTGGCCGGCTTGACCGTCGGTTCACTCACTGGACGCCTCCCATCAGCGCGCTCTCCCAGTTGATGACGAACGGCCACGGCACGAGCAGGACGACGCCGACGATCAGCCAGACGAAGCGCACCCAGGTGCGGCTGCGCAGCGTGAGCACGAACACCACCGCGAACCAGATGGCGGGAGCCGCGATCGCGGTCCACTTGACAATCGTGTAGATCGGCCCGTTAGCCAGCAGCAGGTCGCCGACCACGTCGAGACGATTGCCGCCGATGAACCAGCCGATCACGTACAGCAGGTAGACGCCGGCGAGGATGCCGATGCCCAGCAGCGCGCCGTTTCCCGCTTCGACGGGCTGGTCGTCGTGAACGACCTCATCTCCGGCGAATGACTGCGCCTCGGCATCGTCTTCGTCCCCCGCCGGCACATCGGTGACGGGATCGCCCTCGGTGTGAACGCGATCCGCCCCCTTGCCGACGGCGCGCCACCCGCGCGCCAGCGTCGGCTCGGCTGCGCCGGGGTCGGGTACGGGATCGGCAGCGCCCTGCGGGCCGTCCGGCTCTGTACTCATGCCCTCAGTCTACGGACCCCACTCGCCACGGCCCCTCACGCTGCTCCCCTCACGCCACCCCATCTCCCGCGAGACTTCCGTCTGTGGGCGACAATCGCCGCGTTGCACGGATTCTCGCCCACAGACGGAAGTCTCGCGGTGAATGGTGTGCGGCTCACGACGACGGACGTTGAGGGAGCGACGTTGAGGGACGGACGTTGAGGGACCGACGTTGAGGGACCGACGTTGAGGGACCGACGTTGAGGGACCGACGTCGAGGGACCGACGTTGAGGGACCGACGTCGAGGCACCCGCCTTGAGCAACGCACGTCGAGGGACCGGAGCCAACACCCCGTGTCAGGCGTCGGCGGCGGCGCGTGCGGAGCGCACGAGAGCGTCGGAGACGACGTCATACTCGTCGACACCGCCGCCGGGGCCGGCGGGACTCCCGTCGCTCACCGCGATGCGCGCGGACAGATGGATCGCATCGACGCCGGCGGCACGCAGCGCTGGAATCGCGTCGATCGTCACACCGCCGCCAGCCTGGATCTGCAGTCGGCCGTCGGCCGAACGCACCATATCGGCGAGCACGGCGGCACCGTCGCCCGCCCGCGTGGCTCCGCCGGACGTCAGGATCCGCGTCACACCGAGTTGGACGAGTTCGCCCACTGCCGCGACCGGGTCCGGATGCACATCAATCGCGCGGTGAAACACCAGGTCGGCATCTCCCGCGGCCTCACGCCACCGCTCGACGGCAGTGACATCCACCGAGAGGTTCGGCCGCAGCGCGCCGATCACGACGGCGCCGATGCCCAGCGCCACCGCGTGACGAATATCGGCCGCAACGACGTCGATCTCGTCGTCGTCGTAGACGTATCCACCGGGACGCGGCCGAATCAGCGCCGCCACGCGTTCCCCGCCCACGGCGTCCACCGCGCCGGCCATCACCGCGTGCGACGCGGTGATCCCACCGGTGATCAGCGCCTGGCACAGCTCCACGCGGTCCGCGCCGTTGCCGACTGCCACACGCGCGTCGCGCGGCGACTGAGCCACGATCTCCAACACGGTCATCTGTCCGTCTCCATCATCAGCATCCGGTCACAGCTTTCGTCGTGAGACGCGGGTCCCTCGCGGCGCGCCCTCATCACCACGGCGCGGGGCGCGCGACGTCACCCTGTAGGTTCCTCGCGACGTCCTGGACGGGGGTTCGATTCCCTCCAGCTCACGCCCGCACGGTCAGCGTAGCCACCGCAGCGCCGCGCAGCGCGTCCGGGATCGCGACTGTCGCCGTCCCGTCCGCCTGAGTGACAACCGTCGCCACCTCCGTCCCCGACCACCGCGCATCCGAACCGCTGGCGAGCTCCGTCGGCAGTTCCACAACCCCGGCTGCAGGATCCAGGACGTGCACGTGGGTGCCCACGACGGATGACGTGTACGCCCGAGGAGTGCCCTGGCGCTCGCCGGCACGGATCCACGGACGGGTCGCGTAGATCGCATCACCATTGATTCGCAGGAAGTCGCCGAGCTGCCGCATCGCCGCGAGCTGGAGCTCCGGGATCGTGCCGTCGGCACGCGGGCCGGTGTTGATCAGTAGGTTGCCGTTCTTGCTGACCACGTCGACGAACAGCCGAATCAGATCGGTGCCGGACAGGGACTGCTCCGGCCCCTCAGCCTGGTTGTAGCCGAAGGAGTAGCCGAGGCCGCGTGTCGACTCCCACACCTTCTCCTGCACGTCCTCGATGTGCGTGTACTCGCGGGTGAGGAAGCCGTGGTATGGTACGCCCCAGCGGTCATTGACGACGCCTTCCGGAACGGCATCGAAGTACCGGCGCAGCAGCGCGGCCACCGCGAACTCATCGTGCCCCTTGCCGCCATCGGGCCAGTCGATGTCGTTCCAGAGCACGTCCGGTGCGTAGCGCTCGACCAGCTCCTCCAGCTGCGCGGCGGCATACCGGGAGTACTGCTCGTCGTTGCGACGGAACCGGAACAGATCCGTGTCGCTCTCGATGGCAGGGAAATCCCCCGTGTGCCAGTCCAGTGCGCCGGAGTAGTAGACGCCGAAGCGGGCACCCTGACGACGCGTGGCATCGTGCAGTTCGCCGATGAGGTCGCGGCGCGGACCCCGACGGGCGGCGTTGAAGCCGCTGGTCGCCGTGTCCCACAGCGCAAAGCCGTCATGGTGCTTGGTGGTGGGGATGATGTACTTCGCCCCGGCTCCCACAAGCTCCGACACCACGGCGTCGGCGTCGAAGGCCTCCGCGTGCCACAGCTCCGCGAGGTCCTCGTAGCTCGTTCCCGTGCCATACACCTCCTGGTGGCGCAGCCACGTGGGGCTGCCCGGGATGCGCACGGTGTTGCCGTACCACTCCGCGTACTGGTGGTAGGCGTACGCGTCCTCCGTGGGGATGTGGACCCCGGGTCCGTGCTGAATCGCCCACGCCGGCACCGAATACAGCCCCCAGTGGATGAAGAAGCCCAGCTTCGCATCGCGATACCAGTCGGGCACCGCTCCGGTCAGCGGATACTCGGGGCCCTCCGCGCCGAAATCAGGACCGACGCGCTTCTCGAAGTTCATCATGTCAGCGCACCTCTCCGCCGTCGGCCACATCGGATTCGTTGCCGCGCCGGGTGACGACGGGCGTCAGATCGGGCTCGATGCCCGCGTCATCGAACGGATACACGCCGGGTTGGAGCCGGTGGTGCCCCAGCCGCAGCAGATCCTGGTCGACGCCGCCCGGGGTGAGGGCGAGGATCCAGTCCGCCGCAAGGTTATAAAGCTCCGGCTCGAGATAGCCGATCTTCACGATCACGACATCGGCGCTCTCCGGCTCGAGACCGAGCATGCGGAAGTCGTCCAGGTGGTGGAACGGCTTCCGACGTTCCGTGATGATCGAGAACACGCTCCCCGCCCGAACGACGACCTGCGTGCCGGCTTCCGGGTCGCCGTCGGTGATCGAGAAGACCTCGCCGGTGATCGTGACGGGACCGCGCGGACCGGGATCCACGCGCCCGCCGACCTCAAGGGTGACAGTGCTGCCAAGGCCCGCGGCGACGGCCTGCGCGACGGCGGCGGCATCGAACACCGAGGCATGAATGACGGTGCGACCCGGCTCCTGCAGATCCGCGCGCTCCACCAGCTGACCGAGTGTCCAGGACACATCCCCCGCACCGCCCGCAGTGGGATTGTCGCCGGAGTCCGAGATGAGGAACGGCCGCGCGGCGCTCGGAGCCAGCGCACGATCCAGTGCCTCGTCAAGCGTTGCCGTCGGACCGACGAAGACGAAGTCGGCGCGCGCGTCCCAGTACCGCCGCGCCAGGCGCTCGGCCTCACGCGCGATGAGCTCGGCGTCGTCGCCCGTCACCACGACGATCGCCATGTTTCGGGGCTCGTCAGCCCACGCGTAGCCCACCCACACGGCGGCGTCCACCACGCCCGGCAGCGACTCGACGCCCGGGATCTCGTCGTAGATTCCCTTCGCCGGCTCGAGCCGGGTGCTCGTCTTCTCGCCTGGCAGCAGGACGGGAACGGGCACCCAGGCCTTCAGCGGGCGCCGTTCGAGCGGGTCGGCACCGTGCTCGCCGCGCAGGCGTGCGAGAAGGTTCCACACAGCACGCTCCTTGGTGTTCATCCAGTCCTCGTGCGGAGCCATCCGGTAGCAGGTGAGGAGATCGACGGCGTCCAACAGCACGCGCGAGACGTTGCCGTGCAGATCCATCGACGTGCTCACGAGGGTGTCCGGCCCGAGCTCTCGGCGCACCGCCTCCGCGAGATCGCCTTCGGCGTCGTCCATGCCGACCACGCTCATCGCGCCGTGGATGTCGAAGAAGAACCCGTCGAAGGGCCCGCTCTCGGCGATCGCGGCGCGGATGCCGTCCACGATTCCGGCCTTCATCCGCTGGTACGTCTCCGGTGCCACGGCACCACCCGGCAGGGATCGTCCGTGGGAGATCGGCGTCCACGCGGCGGCCTCCCCCAGCTCACGCCCGGCATCGAGGAAGGGGTAGTACGCCAGCAGGTCATCGCCCTCACGGATGGTAAACGCCTCATCGCCGGAGATGTGCGGTGAGAAGGTGCTGGATTCGATCGAGATGCCGCCGATCCCGATGCGCGGACGGGTGAGTCCGCCCTCGGCGACGGGGGCAAGCGGACCCATCCAGATCTCGTGGGCTTCCGGTCGTTCGGTCACGGGGGCTCCTTCTCTGAGGCGCGGGAAGAGTTTCAGGCTGTCGGTCGGCTGCCGACCGACAGAGATGGTTCAAGGAAAGACAGTGCGCGCGAGCGCGCGGCAGCAGCGGCACCGAGAGCGACCGCATCCGATCCGAGGGCGGCGGGGATGATCCGGAGCGGGGCACCCGACACGGGCGCATCGGTCTGGAGCGTCGCGGTGATCGCGGGCTCCAGCAGGTCCCACGCATGGGACACTCCCCCGCCGATCACCGCAACGTCCAGGTCCACCAGCGTCGCCGCACTGGCGCACGCCAGCGCGACGGCACGCCCGGCGTCATGGAACACGGCGATGGCGTCAGCGTCCCCACCCCGCGCGAGCTCGGCCACCTCTGCGCCATCGAGACCGGTCGCTCCGGACAACTCGCCATAGCGCAGCGCGATCGAGGTGCCCGAAGCCAGCGTCTCCAGATGCCCGATCTGACCGCAGGTACACACCCGATCGCTGTAGCCCGGGGTGTGGCCGATCTCACCGGCCGCGCCGTTCGGACCGTGTCGGAGGGCGCCGTCGAGGACGAGCGCGCCCCCGACTCCGGTGCCGAGCATCACGCCGAGCACATCGGAGCCGTGCCCCGCGCCTGCCGCAACCTCTCCGAGAAGGAACGCGTTGACATCGTTCTCGACCGCGACGGGAACACCGAGGCGATCGGTGAGAGCCGCCGCGAGGCCGAAGCCCACCCAGTCGGTGAACATCGCCGACGCCGCGAGGATCGTCCCGTCGACAGGATCCACGACGCCCGCTGCCCCGGCACCCGCCGCCCGCAGGCGACCGCCGACGCGGCTCACGAGGTCCCGCGTCAGCTCGGCGGCGACATCGGCCATGGCTGCGCCGCCCTCCTGGGCGGGAGCGGAGACGACGCCGCGCGCGAGCACGGAGCCGTCTGCTCCCGTCACCAGGACGGCGATCTTGGTTCCGCCGATGTCGATGCCTGCGACCAGGTCGCCTTCGTCGTATGACGCCGTATCGACGGCGTGCGCATTACCGCTCATGAAGGATCAACGACCGCCCATGCCGGCCATCGCGATGCCCTTGACCAGGTGCTTCTGCAGCACGATCACGAGCACGGTGGTGGGGATCATGGAGATGATGGCCGCGGCCATCTGCAGATCCCAGCGCGTGCCGTTCTGACCGGCGAAGCTCGCGAGACCGATCGGCAGCGTGCCGAGCGCGGAGGTGTCACTGACCACGATGAGCGGCCACAGGTAGCTGTTCCAGAAGGACAGGAAGGTGAACACGGCGAGCACGGCGACGGCCGATTTCGACAGCGGCAGGATGATGCTGAGGAACGAGCGCAGCGGATTGGCGCCGTCCACGCGTGCCGCCTCCTCCAGCTCGAAAGGGATTCCGCGGAAGAACTGGCGCATCAGGAAGGTGCCGAACGCGCCGAACGCGAACGGCAGCACCAGCGCCTGCATCGTGTTGACCCAGCCGAAGTTCTGCATCAGCTGGAACATCGGGATGACGAGCACCTCAGCCGGAACCATCAGGGTGGCGAGGAACAGGATGAAGACGGCGTCTCGTCCCTTCCACCGCAGGCGTCCGAAAGCGTAGCCGGCCGCTGTCGACACGATGATGACGACGAGAGTGCCGAGGATCGCCACGATGAAGGAATTCACGATGTAGCGCACGAAGGGTCCGTACTGGAACACATCGACGAAGTTGGACCACTTCACCTGCGAGCCGATCAGCGTCGGCGGCATCGAGAAGATCTCGACGTTCGGCTTCAGCGCCGAGAAGAACGCGTAGATCAGAGGCGCGACGAAGATCAGCGCCGCGATGTAGATGACCACGTGGGCGAGAACAAGCCGCACCTTGGCTGCGGGCGTGGTTTGCGCCCCGCGCTTGCGTAGGCGCGTGGTGGGAGAAGTGAGGGTCTCAGTGCTCACGATGCACCTCGTTCTGCTGGGCGGGTGAAGCGATGTTCACGGAAGAACTCAGCGTTTCAGTGCTCATAGTGCACCCACTTCTTCTGCGCGGTGAACTGCAGTCCCGTGATCACGATGATGATGGCGAACAGGATCCAGGCGCCGGCCGCGGCAAGGCCCAGGTCGCCGAAGGTGAAGCCCTGCTCCCAGATGTACATCACGAGGGGTTTGGTGGCGTTGCCCGGCCCACCGCCGGTGAGCAGCTGGGGCTGTGCGAACACCTGGAGGGAGGTGATCATCGTCATGATCGCCGCGAAGAACACGGACGGCGAGATCATCGGCAGGATCACGCTCCACACGCGACGGAAGCCCTGGGCTCCATCGATCGCAGCGGCCTCCAGCACGCTGTCGGGCAGCTGCTCGAGTGCGGCGGAGAAGATCAGCATGTTGTACCCCAGCCCCTGCCACACGCTCATCGCGACGACCATGATCATCGCCCAGGCCGGGTCTGCCAGGAAGTTGGGAAGAGTGATACCGAAGAAGGACTGCGAGACGCCGTTGAACAGGCCCTGCGGCTGCAGCATCATCTTCCACACCAGCACGTTGGCCACCATCGGGGTGACCACGGGGATGAAGAAGAGGACGCGCAGCGCGCCGCGACCGCGGATGCGCGGGCCCAGCCCAAGGGCGAGGGCCAGCGAGAGCGCGATGCTCAGCGGAACGTAGAGGATCGTGTACACCGCGGAGTTGCGCAGCGCCGGCCAGAAATCGGGGCTCTTGCTCGGGTCGAACAGCTTCGCGTAGTTGGCGAAGCCGTTGAAGGTACGGTCGCCGAACACGGGCCAGTCGAAGACGCTCATCACGATCGACAGTCCCACCGGGACGATCGTGAACAGGGCGAGCCCCACCAGGGCTGGGCTTGCAAAGCCCAGCGCCCAGCGGGACTCGACCCGCGCGAGCGACCCTCGACGATTCTTCGTCTTGGTCATCTTGCTTTCTCTCGGTTCACTGCGGGACGCTCGAAGGCGTCAGTTGCCGAACTGCGACTGCGCGTTCTTCAGCAGGTCCGCCATGGTCATCTGGCCGCTGTAGACGGAGACCAGGTTGGGCTGGATGTAGTTGTCGAGCTTGTCCCAGTTCTTCGTCATGTAGAGCGGCGTGGTGCTGGCGAAGGCGGCCTCGAACACGGACTTGACCTGGTCGCGGTACTTCTCATCGATCGACTCGAAGTACAGCGGCTGCGACGCGGTGCGCGCCGGGTAGGAGCGACCCGAGGACGCGATGTAATCCTGTGCGTCCTTGCCGAGGAGCGAGCCCATGACCTTCAGCGCGGCCTCGGGGTTGTCGCAGGTCTTGGCGATGCCGTAGCCCGAGCCGAGGATCGGCCCGACGCTGCCCTTGGCGCCCGCGGGGAGCGGAGCCATGCCGGCGGCGAAGCCGGATTCGTTGGTGAGGTAGCTCACAGCGTTCCAGGTGCCGTCAACGGCCATCGCGGCGTTTCCGCTGGAGTACTGGTCCTCACCCCAGCCGGTGTCGGAGGCGGAGGCCACGGGGGCGGCCACCTTCTTGTCCGTGACGAGCCCGGCGTACCACTCGGCGGCCTTGACGAAGTCCGGGTTGTCGATCTCGAGCTTGCCGTCGGCATCCGCCGGCTGGGTGCCGGACATCGAGATGGGCAGCGACACCCACTGGTATCCGCCCATGCCCATGCCGAAGCCGAACTTGCCGTCCTTGGTGGCGGCGGCGGCGGTCTTGTCGAAGTCGTCGAACGTCCAGCCGATCTCCGGCGTGGGGGCACCGGTGGCGGTCAGCATGTCCTGGTTGTAGTAGACGAGCATGGTGGCCACGTCGAAGGGCAGACCGTACAGCTTGCCCTCGAAGCCGAGGATGCCATCGGCACCCACGTTGAAGTCCGCCAGGTCGAGGCCGGCGGTCTTGAGGTCCTCATCGCTCAGCTCGCGGAAGCCGGCGGTGTAGCCGCCCAGCTGCGCGCCGCTCATGCCCGAGACGCACGCCATGTTGCCCGACGCCATGTTGGTGGTGAGCTTGGTGAAGTAGTCGCCCCACGGAGCGGTCTGCAGCTTGATGTTGATGTCGGGGTTCGCCTCCTGGGCGAACTTGACCTGCTCCTGGAGAGCCTTGGTGTCGGATTCGCTGCCCGACCACATGTCCACGACGATGGTGGGCTTGTCGCCCGAGCCGCCGGAGCCCGCGTTCGACCCGTCGGAGCCGCCGGAGCAACCGGTGAGCACAACAGCGATGCCGGCGGCTGCCGCCACCGCGCCAACGCGCAACTTCTTCATTGAATGCCTCCTCGGCGATTGGGGACACTTAGTTCGAGACTCGAACCAAGCTGGTGCAGTTGTGTGTAAAGTCACCATGTCAGAGTTCGATGATCGACACAAGTCGAACATCGGACCTTTACCGAAGCTTGATAAATCGTCATGCTGCATCGTCCGCGCTCTCGGGCCGGTAACGTGACAGAACGCTCGACAGAAAGATCCCATGTCTTCCGTGACTCCTGCCCCGTCCGACGACGCCGCCCTGCGCGATGCGCTCCGTCTTGTCGCGCATGGCGAGGCGATCTCGCGCTCCCAGCTCGCTGAGCGCCTCGGCCTCGCGCCCTCGACCGCCGGCCTCCGGGTGCAGACGCTCATCGATGCCGGGCTCCTGCGGGAGGGTGCCGATGGCGCTTCTCGTGGCGGTCGACGCCCACGCACGCTGCACATCGACGATGACGCCGGCGTCATTCTCACCGTCGACCTCGGCGGCGGTCACGCCCGCATCGGACGCCACGCGCTGAGCGGCAGCCTGCAAGAGGTCATGAGCGTGCCGGTGAACCTCGCCGACGGCCCCGACGCGACGATGACGGTGGTGACGGCTGCCTTCGATCGCATCGCCGGCGATTCCCGCATCCGTGCGATCGGCGTGAGCCTGCCCGGCCCGGTGGACATCGAGACCGGCACCGTCGTACAACCCTCACGGATGCCCGGCTGGCCCGGCTTCCGGGTGGATGAGCACCTGCGCGGTCGCTACAACGCTCCGGTGGCGGTGGACAACGATGCGAATCTCGCCGCCCTGGGCGAGCATCGGGTTCACTTCGGAGCCACCCATCACAGCATCACGGTGAAAGCCGGAACGGCGATCGGCTCCGGCATCATCGTCGATGGTGCCGTGCACCGGGGCGCGACGGGAGCCGCGGGTGACATCACGCACACGCGTATCGACGGCAGCGGCGACCTGCCGTGCTCGTGCGGAAACACCGGATGCCTCGAGACGGTCGCCAGTGGTGCCAGCCTGCTTCGACAGGCGCAGGCCGCCGGGCTGGACGTCCACACCCCGGCGGACGTGATTGCTCTCGCCCTCGATGCGGAACCGGTCGCCACCACGCTGGTGCGAACCGCAGGTACGCACCTTGGCCAGGCTCTCGCGGGCGTTGTGAACTTCTTCAACCCGCACGCCGTGTTCCTCACCGGGAGCCTGACGGTTGCGGAGCCGTTCCTGGCCGCGGTGCGCAGCCGCGTCTACGAGGTCTGCCACCCCCTGGCGACGAAGTCCCTGCGGATCGAAGCCGCGCGAACCGGGGCAGACGCGATCCTGTTCGGCGCCGCAGACCTGGCCTTGGATCTCGTCGAGATCCCCCAGAGCTGACCCGCCGACCCCGCGCGCTGCCGGGGTCGGCGGGTGGCCGGGTCAGCTCACACGCCGTCGACGAGGCGCAGTTCGATGACCGGAACGAGCACGTCGGGGCGACGAACCGGCAGATGCACGGTCAGCGTGCCCTCGGCTTCGCCGGCGGGCGTCATGAGTCCCGCGACCTGCTCCGGATCGGTGACCGAGGTCTTGAGCCACGAGCCGTCGTTCAACAGCCGCGCGTACGTGACCTTCCCTGCGAGCTCAGGCAGGTGCACGAAGCCCAGCGGCCACGAGAACAGGTGCACGTAGAGGCGGTCGCCGCGGCGCGTGTATACGCCCTCGCGTGGCGGGACGAAGTCCGCGTGGCCGGCCCCCACGATCGCATCGCGGTGCAGCTGCATCCACTCCCCGATCGCCGAGAGCGTGGCGATGTCTCGCGGCGGGATCGCACCGCGCCCATCGGGACCGGTGTTCAACAGCATGTTGCCGTCCATCGACACCGAGTCCGCGAGCATCTGAACCAGCAGCGTGGCCGATTTCTGGTCGGTGTTGTCGCGGTGGTAGCCCCAGGAGCCGTTCAGCGTCTGACACGCCTCCCACACCTGTGGCGTGCCGTCAGCGGAGACGATCGGCGCGGTGGGCTGATACTGCTCCGGCGTGACGAAATCTGCGGGAATTCCGAGACGATCGTTGACGAGCATGGCGGGCTGCAGTTCGCGGCAGAGCGCGAGGAGGGCCTCCGCGTCCCAGTCCTCCGGCCCCTTGCCCTCCCAGCCCTGCTGGGCCTCGGGATAGGTGAAGTCGAAGAAGAAGTAGTCGATCTCGCCGTAGGCGGTGAGCAGCTCCCGGACCTGGCCGTGCAGGAACCCCCGGTAGCGCGCCATGTCGCGGCCCTCGTTCAGGGCATGCGCGTTCTCGTCGTCGCGGCGCGGATGATTCCAGTCCACGGTGAAGTCCGGGTGGTGCCAGTCGATGACCGAGTGATAGAGCCCGACGCGCACGCCCTCCGCGCGCAGTGCATCGACGAACTCGCGGACGAGGTCTCGCCCACAGGCTGCGACGCTCGTGAAGTCCGTGAGTTTCGAGTCCCAGAGTGCGAAGCCGTCGTGGTGCTTGGTGGTGAGCACCACGTACCCCATCCCGGTCGCCTTCGCGCGGCGGGCGATCTCCCGCGCATCGAACCGGTCCGGATCGAAGTTGTCGAAGTACTGGCGGTAGTCCGCATCGGTCAGGCGCTCGTAGTTCTGCACCCACTCGTGCCGGGCCGCCCCGCTGTACAGCCCGAAGTGCACGAACATTCCGAATCGCGCCTCGTCAAACCACTGCTGCCGCATCATCGCCTCCCAGGTCAGGTTGCTCCCATCCTGTCATAGACATCGGATGTATACGAGCCTTCTGAAGCGTTGCGGGCCAAAATGCGGTCGATTGATCCGAGGTGTGTCTCTCTGAAGCCCCTCGCGCGTACGACACGCGCCTGCAACACTGGAGGCATGTCTCTGGAACTCATCATCCGCTGGGAGGACGGCGACACCTCCGCCCTCGAGCACGGCGAGCTGCTCATCGACCAACTCGACGAGATCGATGCGATCGCGGACGAGCACGATGTGCGCTGGCTCAGCTCGTTCGCCGACGATCGTGACATACCCGAGGACTTCGCGGGCGATCCGGAGCAGCTCGCCGAGCTTCTCGGCCCCAACCCGATCTGGCACACTCCCGCCGAAGCGGCCGCAGCGATTCACCGGCTTGCTGATCTCACCAGCGGGCCCGTGGCAGACGGCCTGCGGGAGCTTTCCACGCTGCTGCGCCGCGACACCCGCGCCTTCCAGCTCGACGTCTTGCTCTAGGCGCCGGCGCCTCTCGGGAACGCCGAAGGCGGGGCCGGAAACCGGCCCCGCCTTCGAAAGGATCAGCGTGCTGCGTCACCCTCGGTGTAGTCGTCGTCCGTCTTGGTCCAGGCGAACAGAGCGCGCAGCTCCTTGCCCGTGGCCTCGATGGGGTGCTCCTGCTCCTTGGCGCGCAGCGCCAGGAACTCGGGCGCACCGGCGTCCTGGTCGTCGATGAAGCGCTTGGCGAAGGCACCGGTCTGGATGTCCGTGAGGATGTCCTTCATGTGAGCCTTGACGTTGGCGTCCACAACGCGCGGGCCGGAGACGTAGTCGCCGAACTCAGCGGTGTCGGAGATCGACCAGCGCTGCTTGGCGATGCCGCCCTCCCACATCAGGTCGACGATGAGCTTGAGCTCGTGCAGCACCTCGAAGTACGCGATCTGCGGCTGGTAGCCCGCCTCGGTCAGCGTCTCGAAGCCGGCCTGTACCAGGTGGCTCATGCCACCGCAGAGGACGGCCTGCTCGCCGAAGAGGTCCGTCTCGGTCTCCTCGGTGAAGGTGGTCTTGATGACGCCGGCGCGGGTACCGCCAATGGCCTTGGCGTACGACAGCGCGGTCGCCCAGGCGTTGCCCGACGCGTCGTTCTCGACGGCGATGATGTCCGGGATACCGCGGCCGGCGACGAACTCGCGACGAACGGTGTGGCCCGGTGCCTTCGGCGCGACGAGGATGACGTCGACGTCCTTCGGCGCGTCGATGTAGCCGAAGCGGACGTTGAAACCGTGTGCGAACGCCAGCGTCTTGCCCGCGGCGAGGTTCGGCTGGATCGAGTCGGCGTAGATGCCGCGCTGGTGCTGGTCCGGCGCGAGGATCATGATGAGGTCAGCCCATGCGGTCGCGTCAGCGACGTTCTTGACCTCGAAGCCCTCGTCCTGTGCCTTCTGGGTCGACTTCGAGCCGTCCTTGAGGGCGATGACGACCTCGACACCCGAGTCGCGCAGGTTCTGCGCGTGGGCGTGGCCCTGCGAGCCGTAGCCGACGATCGCGACCTTCTTGCCCTGGATGATCGACAGGTCTGCGTCTGCGTCGTAGAAGATCTCAGTCACTTCTTGCATTCTCCTTGTTCGTGAATCACGTTCTGATGGAAGTTGTGTGGGATGGCCGTCGGCTGCTCAGCCGCGCAGCACGCGCTCGGTGATGCTCTTGCCACCGCGGCCGATCGCGAGCAGACCCGACTGGGCGAGCTCCTTGATGCCGAAGGGCTCCAGAGCGCGGAGGAAGGCGTCCACCTTGCCCGAGTCACCGGTCACCTCGACCACCACCGCGTCGGGCGCGTAGTCGACGACCTGGGCGCGGAAGAGGTTGACCACCTCGAGCACGTTGGAACGGGTGCTGTTGTCGGCGCGCACCTTGACGAGCATGTGCTCGCGCTGCACGGAGGCCGTCAGCTCCAGCTCCACGATCTTGATGACGTTGACCAGCTTGTTCAGCTGCTTGGTCACCTGCTCCAGCGGCTGGCTCTCGACGTCGACCACCACCGTGATGCGGGACAGGCCCGGCACCTCGGTGACGCCCACGGCGAGGGACTGGATGTTGAAGCCGCGGCGGGCGAACAGCCCCGCGACACGAGTCAGCAGACCGGGCTTGTCCTCGACCAGGAGGCTCAGCACATGGCTCGACATGATCAGATCTCCTCGTCGAAGGAAGGCGCGTTCTCGCGTGCGTACTGGATGACATTCAGCGCTTGGCTCGACATGATCAGATCTCCTCGTCGAAGGCAGGCGCGTTCTCGCGGGCGTACTGGATGAAGCTGTTCGAGACGCCCTGCGGGACCATCGGCCACACCATGGCGTCCTTGGAGACGACGAAGTCGATGACCACGGGTCGGTCGTTGGTCTCCAGCGCGAGCTTGATCGCGGCGTCGACCTCGTCCTCCTTCTCCACGCGGATGGCGAGCGCGCCGTAGGCCTCACCGAGCTTCACGAAGTCCGGGACGCGGATGCTCGCGTGCCCGGTGTTCAGCTCGGTGTTGGAGTAGCGGCCGTCATAGAAGAGCGTCTGCCACTGCTTGACCATGCCGAGGGAGGAGTTGTTGATCACAGCCACCTTGATCGGAATCTCGTTGATCATGCAGGTGGCCAGCTCCTGGTTGGTCATCTGGAAGCAGCCGTCACCGTCAATGGCCCACACCACGCGGTCGGGCTCAGCGACCTTCGCGCCCATGGCAGCGGGCACCGAGTAGCCCATGGTGCCGGCGCCGCCCGAGTTCAGCCAGGAGTTGGGACGCTCGTACTTGATGAACTGCGCGGCCCACATCTGGTGCTGACCGACGCCCGCCGCATACACGGCTTCGGGACCGGAGAGCTCTCCGATGCGCTGGATCACGTACTGCGGCGACAGCAGGCCGTCGCTCGTGGGAGCGAATCCCAGCGGGAACTCCGCGCGCAGTCCGTCCAGGTAGCTCCACCACTCCTCGATGTCGGGCTTCGCTCCGCCGGACTGGCCTCGGAAGGCTGCGTCGAGGTCGATCAGCACGTCGCGGACATCGCCCACGATCGGCACGTCGGCCGCACGGATCTTGCCGATCTCGGCGGGGTCGATGTCCACGTGCACGATCTGCGCGTGCGGGGCGAACAGCTCGGCCTTGCCGGTGACGCGATCGTCGAAGCGAGCCCCCAGAGCGACAATCAAGTCGGACTCCTGCAGCGCGAGTACCGCGGGGACCGTGCCGTGCATACCCGGCATGCCGAGGTGCTGCGGGTGCGAGTCGGGGAATGCACCGCGAGCCATCAGCGTGGTCACCACCGGCGCACCCGTCGACTCGGCGAGCGTGCGCAGTTCCTCAGCGGCGTGAGCGCGGATCACGCCACCGCCCACGTAGAGCACGGGCTTGCGCGCCTCGGTCAGCAGCTGCGCGGCGGCCTGGATCTGCTTGCCGTGCGCCTTGGTCACCGGGCGGTAACCGGGGAGGTCGATCTTGGGCGGCCAGATGAACGGTGCCTCCGCCTGCTGCGCATCCTTGGTGATGTCTACCAGCACGGGGCCGGGACGACCGGTCGAGGCGATCTCGTAGGCTGCGGAGATGGCACCCGGAACGTCCTCGGGACGCGTCACCAGGAACGAGTGCTTGGTGATGGGCATCGTGATTCCCACGATGTCCGCCTCCTGGAACGCGTCGGTTCCCATCAGGGTCGAGAAAACCTGTCCCGTGATGGCGAGCATGGGCACGGAGTCCATGTAGGCGTCGGCGATCGCGGTGACGAGGTTGGTCGCACCGGGGCCCGAGGTCGCGATGGCGACGCCGGTCTTGCCGGACGCGGATGCGTAGCCCTCAGCGGCGTGTCCGCCACCCTGCTCATGGCGGACCAGGATGTGGCGGATCTTGGTCGTGTCCATCAGCGGGTCATAGACCGGGAGAATCGCACCGCCGGGAAGGCCGAAGACGTCCGTGACGCCGAGAAGCTCGAGAGTGCGGACGACAGCTTCAGCTCCCGTGAGCACGGGCGCAGTGGCGGTGCGAGCTGGCGGCCGGGGAACGGCCGAGGCGGAGGCGTCGGACATGATGCATTCCTTGTGTGTTGTGTGCGGATGAGAAAGAGTGTGCGGCCGTCAGCTGCAGCGGCGGCTGAACGGAGTCAGCGGCGGGCCGGAGGACGTGGCCTGGACGCGTCGGGTGGAGCGCGGATATTTCGGCGTCCGATGAGACTCACCGGAGCCCAGCTCGTCTCCCCCGACGAGTGAATCCGGGGAGGGAGCCGCGATATCGACCCGATTCAGATCACCATCGCGCACGAACAGGGGAAAGACAATCGCCTGATCGAGTGCTCTGCGCCCAGCTCCGGGTCCGGTTGTGCCGACATCGGGGTGAGCGTGCATCAAGCGTAGTACATGATTCGCGTTCTGCCCGACACCGCGTCCCCACGGCACGCATCGATCGGACGCACGGGGTGCGTCCGAGGGCGATGCGGCGGGCATACGGAGAGTCTACGGCCCGCCACCGGCCGCGCGGTGCCATGCGGTCAAGCGCGAACACATCGCACCGCCGCGTCGGATGCGACCAGAGTCAGACGTCGCGATGCGCGCGGATGGACGCGATCACGTTCAGAACCACGGCGAGTTCCGCCGGGTCCGAAACACTCAGTCGCGCTGCCGTGTCGCCACCGCCGACGCGAATGCCGAGGTCGTCGGGGCGCAGCGAACGCAGGGCGTCCTCGTCGGTGACGTCGTCTCCCGCGAACAGCACGGCGGTCGCGCCCGTGAGCTCGCGCAGGTGGGCGACGGCGTCGTCCTTGCCTTCGTCTCGCCACGCGTACTCGATCACGTCGTGTCCCTCACGGCGGCGCCAGCCCGAATCCGCCATCAGCTCGTCGATGCGGCGCCCGGCCT
Source organism: Microbacterium gorillae (assembly GCF_050990725.1). Classification (GTDB taxonomy): domain Bacteria; phylum Actinomycetota; class Actinomycetes; order Actinomycetales; family Microbacteriaceae; genus Microbacterium; species Microbacterium gorillae_A. Next base: position 1,842,258 of record NZ_CP158844.1, on the reverse strand, counting down.
CGTGGGCGGTCGCGGGTGCCGCAAGCCGAGTGTGGAGAGCGAACCCGGCGCTCTTCTCCTCGATGCGGGCCCCCATCAGGTCCGCGATAGCGCTCATCGCACGATCCCGCAGCAGCGGCGCATCCGCCGGCTCTTCCAGCGCGCCCTCCTCGCCGTCCGCGAGGGCTGCCGGAAGCAGGTATTCCGCGCCGTGGGAGCCGGCAAGCAGGATCGGCGAGACTGGCGGACGTTCGGTGATGATCTGCAGATCCCGCAGGGATCGGCCCGACACGAATGCCACGTACGTGTCGTCCATCCGACTGAGGGCATCGAGCACCGCCGTCGCCTCCGGGATCGCGCGCACCGACATCGGATCATCGGCCAGCTCAGAGACGGTGCCGTCGAAGTCGAGTGCGACGAGGAGCGTTTCTGTGGTGGCGATGGAACGCACCTCCTCGATGATCCGCGGCGTCATGCCGACTCTCCCGCGCGCACCTTCTCCATGGCGGAGAGGAACGAGGCTGACCAGGCCTGCACGTCGTGCTTGAGGACCTTGCGTCGCATGGAGCGCATGCGGCGCCGCTGCTCGGCGCTCGGCATGTTCACCGCCGTCATGATGGCATCCTTCAGTCCGTCGATGTCGTGGGGATTGACGAGCACCGCACTGGAGAGCTCATCGGCAGCGCCCGCAAACTCGCTGAGGACGAGTACTCCCTGGTCGTCGTCGCGCACGGCCACGTACTCCTTGGCAACGAGGTTCATGCCGTCGCGCAGGGCTGTCACGAGCAGCACGTCAGCGGCAAGATACAGAGCCGCCATCTCCTCCTTGGGGTACGAGTGGTGAAGGTAGCGGATGGCGGTGTGATCGAGGGTGTCGTAGGTTCCGTTGATCCGACCGACCATGAGCTCGATCTCATCCCGCAGATCTGCGTACGCATCGACGCCCTCGCGCGACGGGCTGGCGACAGTGATGAGGGTCGCATCGGCAACGCTCAGTCGCTCGTCACCGAGGAGCTCACCGAATGCCTTCAGACGGTGGCGGATGCCCTTGGTGTAGTCCAGCCGGTCCACGCCCAGAAGGATGCAGCGCGGATTGCCGACGCTCTCGCGAATCTCCTGGGCGCGCGCCACAACGGACGGTCGGTGCGCGAGCTCCGCATAGCTGGCGGTGTCGATCGAGATGGGAAACGCCTTCGCCAGCACGGTGCGCGTGCCGCCGTTTTCGGTGGGGACGGTGATATGAGACGCGCGGGATTCGACCTGGAGGAGTCGATGCGCGGTGGTCTGGAAGTTGCGAGCGTCACTGTGGCGTTGGAATCCGATGACGTCGGCGCCGAGGAGTCCGCGCAGCACCGGCACACGCCACGGCAGTTGCATGTAGATGCCGCTCGCCGGGAACGGGATGTGATGGAAGTAGCCGATGGTCACGTCGGGGCGCAGCTCCCGTACCATCTGCGGCACCAGCTGCAACTGGTAGTCGTGAACCCACACCGTGCCGCCGGGAGCGACGGCTTCAGCGGCACGGGTCGCAAAGCGGCGGTTGACCCGGACGTAGGCGTCCCACCACACACGCCGGTATCGCGGCGAGGCGATGACGTCGTGATACAGCGGCCAGAACGTGTCGTTTGACATGCCCTCGTAGTAGTCGGCGACGTCCGCCTCACTCAGCGTGATGGGAAGCAGCCGGATCCCGTCCGCGTCAAACGGTTCGAGGTCCAGATCAGCCCGACCGGGCCACCCGACCCACGCCCCATTCACGGTCTTCATGACCGGCTCGAGGGCCGCGACAAGGCCGCCGGGGGACGTACGCCAGTGGGTCGACCCATCTGGTTCGACGATGCGATCGACAGGCAGACGGTTGGCGACGACGACGAGCTCCGGCTTGGGCACGCGGTCCTCCTGACTGATGGTCTCGGATGCGCGGACTCCCCCAGGCTAGTGCGAGAGTCGCAGGGTTTGGTGGATGCACGGACGGGTGGCGACGGCGACCGACTTGTGTTATGCATACGCATCTCGACATCCATGCGCGGGTACTCCGGTGCTCGCCTTGCTGCCCCGCGAGGCCTGCACAGCGCCCACGGTCTCGCGGGTGTTCCGCCCCGATTTCCCGCCTCAGCCGATAAGTTTGTGGCATGCGCAAGTATCTGTTCGGCACGGGGATCATCGGAGCGATCACGAGCGGCTATTCCTTGCTGCGCGGTACGCGCGAGGAACAGTTCACCTGGCGCACGGTGGTCGCGTGGCTTTCGTGGGGCCTCACACTCGCCCTCGCGATTGGCACCATCGTGGAGGTTCGGCGCGAATCGCGCGGCGACATCGTCGCCCACCCGGAGGCCTCGAAGGAAGAACGCCGCCAGCTCAAGCGCTTCCGCTGAGCCTCGGTCGCGGAGCAAGCGACTCGCATTGCGTCGGCTCACCACGGCGGTGCCGTCTCATCGCGGTGGTCAGGGTGTGGCGGGCGCTGATTCTCGTCCGTTCCTGCCCACTCGCCATCCACCTCGGGACCGCAAGGCGAAAACCCGACCGCCCTCGGTGCAAGCATCTCCAGGTGGGAACGGCCAAGCGCGGTGACGAACTCCAGATCGCCTCCCGCGAGCGGATTGATGCTCCAGTGGGCGCTGGTTTTCAGCGTGTGGTGTCGGCGACACAACGGCGCGAGGTTCGCAACGTCGGTCTTTCCACCATCCGCCCATTCCTGGTTGTGGTCGATGTCCGTGTACCGAACCGGAACCCGACACCCGGGATGCCGACAGTGCTGATGACGATGCGTGAGGAAACGCTTCATCTCCGCGGTGGGCCGATAGCGATCCGTCGCTAAGACTCCGCCATGCATGGGGTCCGTCAGGAGCCGATCCCATCCAGGGGCTCCACCAGCCAACTGTCGCGCTGTCTCAGCGTCGATGGGGATGGCTCCGTCGAGCTCTGCGCCAGTGTCGGTGACGCCCATCAGGGTGAGTGCTGGGACCGTGACGGCCACGGTGGCGCGAATCGACCCGATCGCCGAATCCACGCTCGTCGGCGTGCCCGTGAGCAGCAGGTCTGCAAGAAGGTCAGCGCGCATCTGGTCGACGGTGCGCACATCCTCGTACGGAGTTTCGTCCCGGTGCAGGGCTTCATCGTCGTGTGCGTCTCGCTCGGCGTCTTTGCGCCGACCGGCATACTGCGTGCGAAGCCCGTGCGCCATCTGGTCGAGGCGGTCCTTCACGCCGTGCGCGAGGACGGACGGAAGACACGCGTGAAGCGTGGACATGCCGTCGTGGTCGTCCGTGACCCACACCGCTCGACTTTTGCTGGCAACACGGTGACGCTCGGCGATGCCGACCTCGTGCGCTTCCTCCGCCACACCGGCCAGCATTCCGCGCAGTCGGTTCGGTGACTCCACGCGAGCCAGCATCAGGGCGCGCTCGATGAACTTCTCGCGTGCGGGTCCCGCAGGAATCGGCAAGCCGGCACCGACAACCTCTCGTGCGTGGGCCATCAGGATGTCACCCGCCGACAGCGCGGCGTGCACCGCAGGAAACTCCTGCACGAGTTGGTAGGCGTCTGACATGCGTCGTTGAACAGTGCGATCACTGACATGGATCACTGCTCCTACCTCGGCGGCCAGTGCACGCAGACCGAGGTCGCCGTTCGAGGTCTCCCCCGAGGCGCCGGACAGAGCAACGAGATCCGCGAGCATGGCGGCTTCCATCGCGTCGGCGGCGGCGCGTGAACGCGTGACAGCGGCGATCGCATCGATGTAGGAGTTCAGCACCTCCGGCGTTGCCAGCCAAGGGCCGAGCATGTGGCCGGCGGTGTGCTGAGGACGCATGCGGCCCGACCGCTCGGCGGCCGGCTGGTTCGCGCCTCTGACCCGGGCGGCTCGACGTTCATCGGCTTCGCTATCAAATGTCATGCCTCCAGCGTGAGGCATTCATTCGTATTTTTGTTCGATTCGCAGAGATCTGTGGAGAACTTCGCGAGGACCCCACTGTCAGGCTCAGAGCGTGATCGCGTACTGGACGAAGCCCGTATCCCGCGCAACGCGGTCGTAGAGCGATCGCGCCGTGGCGTTACCCTCGGCCGTGAGCCAGTACACCTTGTGGCAGGAGTTCGAACGTGCCCACGTCGTCACGTGCTCGATCAAGGCCGTGCCGATACCGCCGGCGCGGGCAGCCGGCGAGACGAACAGGTCTTCGAGATAGCAGTAGGGGCGTACCGACCACGTGGCGGGATGAGTGAGCCAGTGGACGAGACCGACAGCCGTCTGCCCGTCCCACGCGATCGCCCCCTTGATCTGTCGCCCGTCCACAACGCGTGCAAAGGTCGATGCCGTGGTCGCCTCGTCGATCTCGGTCTCGTAGAACGAGAGGTACCCCGCCCACAGCTCACGCCACGCGGGCTCATCGATCAGGGACACCGCACGGATCTGCACCATGCCCTCAGCTTAGGCACCCTCAGCGAGTGAGGATGAGCGCTTCGCCCTGTCCCCCGCCGCCGCACAGGCCCACAGCACCGGTGCCGGAGCCGCGCCGCGCGAGCTCGTGCGCGAGGTGCACCACGAGTCGCGCGCCGCTGGCACCGATCGGATGTCCGATGGCGATCCCGCCGCCGTGGATGTTCACGCGATCCTCGTCCACACCCAACGCACGCTGCGACGCCGCTACCACGGCACCGAAGGCTTCGTTGATCTCGAACAGGTCGACATCGTCCGCCGTGATCCCCTGCTTCGACATCGCCTTCGCGATCGCGTCCGCCGGTTGAAGCTGGAGGGAGTTGTCCGGCCCGGCCGTCTGTCCGCTCGCCCCGACCGCCGCAAGAATCGACCACCCCTGTGCTGCTGCGTGCTCGCGAGACGTGAGAATCAGGGCCGCGGCACCGTCCGAGATCGGCGACGAATTGCCCGCTGTGATCTGCCCGTCCGCGCTGAAGGCGGGACGCAGGCCCGCCAGCGTCTCCATCGTCGTCGCCGGGCGAACGCCCTCGTCCGTCGTGACCAGCACCGGCTCGCCCTTGCGCTGCGGCACCTCGACGCTCACGATCTCGCCAGACAGGACCCCGGAATCGGCAGCCGCCGCAGCCCGCTGGTGCGACAGCATGGCCACGCGATCCTGCGCCTCCCGATCCACACCGAAACGTGGGTTGTGGCGTTCGGTCGACAGCCCCATGCTCTCGCGATCATAGGCATCGGTGAGACCGTCGAAGGCCATGTGATCGAGCACCTCGACACTGCCGTACTGCCATCCGTCACGCGAGCCCATCAGCAGGTGCGGTGCGCGGGTCATGGACTCCATGCCGCCGGCCACGACCACGGTGGCGTCGCCCGAGCGAATCATGCGAGCGGCATCGATCACGGCGGTGAGGCCGGACAGACACACCTTGTTGACGGACGAGGCGTGGACGTTCCAGCCGAGGCCCGCGCCGACCGCGGCCTGGCGGGCGGCGTTCTGCCCGGAGCCAGCAGCAAGAACCTGGCCCATGATCACCGCGTCGACGGCGTCGGCCGGAATCCCGCCCTTCTCGAGCGCGCCCCGGATCGCGAGCGAGCCCAGCTGCGGGGCGGTGAACGACGCGAGCTGACCCTTGAGACGCCCCTGCGGGGTGCGCGCGGCGGCGACGATGACGACATCGGTGGGGTTCATGATTCCATCCTCACGGATACAGAAGAACAGGGATTCAGAAGAACAGGGATTCAGAAGAACAGGGATTCACGCGGTCAAGAGTCAGGCAGACAGAGATTCCGGCACGATGAGCGGCGGCTCGGTCGCCGAGACGACGTCGTCGACCGATACGCCAGGTGCCAGCTCCACGAGCATGAGTCCATCGGCAGTGACGTCGATCACGGCCAGGTCGGTGATGATCCGATCCACGACGCCACGGCCGGTCAACGGCAGCGTGCAGGCATCCACGATCTTCGCCGATCCATCCTTGGCGACGTGCTCCATCAGCACGATCACCCGCGCGGCGCCGTGCACCAGATCCATGGCGCCACCGGGGCCCTTGACCATCTTCCCCGGTATCATCCAGTTGGCCAGGTCGCCGGTGGCGGACACCTGCATCGCGCCGAGGATCGCGGCGTCGATCTTGCCCCCGCGGATCATGCCGAAGCTCGTGGCAGAGTCGAAGAAGCTCGCCCCGGCGAGCACCGTGACCGTCTCCTTTCCGGCGTTGATGAGGTCGGGATCGACCGCATCTGCCGTGGGATAGGGGCCGACGCCGAGGATCCCGTTCTCCGACTGGAGGACGACGGTGACATGGTCCGGGACGTAGTTCGGCACCAGCGTCGGCAGACCGATGCCGAGGTTCACGTAGGAACCATCGGCAAGCTCGCGTGCGGCACGCGCCGCCATCTCTTCGCGTGTGAGCGCCATGTCAGTTCCCCTCCCGGACGGTGCGTCGTTCTATGCGCTTCTCGATGTCGGTGCCCACCTCGAGCACGCGGTGGACGTAGATCCCGGGAAGGTGAACCGCATCGGGATCGATCTCCCCCGGCTCCACCAGACGCTCCACCTGCGCGATGCAGATCCGACCGGCCATGGCGGCGAGCGGATTGAAGTTGCGGGCGGCCTCATGGAACACGAGGTTTCCGTGGCGGTCGCCGATCAGCGCGTGCACGAGGGCGAAGTCGGTCGTGATCGCCTCCTCCAGCACGTATTCACGCTCGACGCCGCTCGGAGCGAACACTCGCACCTCCTTGGCGGGCGACGCCACGGCGACGCTGCCGTCCGCGTTGTACTGGCGCGGCAGCCCGCCCTCGGACACCTGCGTTCCGACCCCGGTCTGCGTGAAGAACGCCGCGATTCCGGCACCGCCCGCGCGCAGCTTCTCTGCGAGCGTGCCCTGCGGGGTCAGCTCGAGTTCCAGTTCGCCCGTCAGGAACTGCCGCTCAAACTCCTTGTTCTCGCCCACATAGGACGAGGTCATCTTGCGGATCCGGTGCGCGTTCAGCAGCACACCGAGGCCCCAGTCGTCGACACCGCAGTTGTTCGACACGACGCTCAACCCAGAGGTTCCTTGCGCCAGCAACGCTTGAATGAGCGCGATCGGGTTGCCGGAGAGCCCGAATCCCCCCACCGCGATACTCGCACCGTCCGTGATATCCGCCACCGCTTCCGCAGCCGACGGCACCTGCTTGTCGATCACCGGGCCTCCTCGCCTCACACCGCAAACGCGGACCCCTCCAGCCTGCGCCTGTCCGGGCCGCATCGAAAGACGGCCGCCTGTCATGTGGAGAGTTTGGACGCTAGTGTCCACATTATGAACACCGAGACGGTCATCCCCGGCACACAGTCGATAGCCCGAGCGGCGCGCTTGCTTCGCCTCGTCACGGCAGCCGGTGAAAGCGGCGCCTCCGTCCAGGAGCTGGCTCGCACTGCCGATCTCACCCGTTCGACCACACATCGCCTGCTGTCCGCATTGCAGGCGGAGGGACTCGTGGATCGCCACGAGCAGTCCGGCGCGTGGCTCGCCGGCCCGGAGCTCTATCTCATGGGTACCGTGGCCGCCGCACGCTACTCGGTGCCCGCTCTCGCCCGTGACGTCGTCCGATCCCTGGCGGCGCGCACCGAGGAGAGCGCCTTCCTCTCCGTCCGTCGAGGGGATGAGACCGTCTGCCTCGTGCGCGAGGACGGCAGCTTCCCGATCCGCAGCTTCGTGCTGAGCGAGGGCGTCCGCTTCCCCCTGGGCGTCGCATCCGCCGGGCTCGCCATCCTCGCTTTCCTGCCCGCGGACGAATGCGAGGCGTACCTGAGCTCGGCGGGCGATCTCGGTGCGCGCTACGGAGCCGCGCACAGCGTCGCCCAGCTGCGCACTCGGATCGCCGAAACGCGTGATCGCGGCTACGCGCTCAACCCCGGCCTGATCGTGGAGGGCAGCTACGGGATCGGCGCCGCGGTGTTCGATTCCGACGGCCGACCGGCGTGGGCGCTGAGTCTGACGGGAGTGCAGTTCCGCTTCGGCGCCGATCGCCTTCCGATGCTGGGACGGGCCCTCCTGTCACACGCGCATCAGCTCACCGGAATCCTGTCCAGTCGTCCTCATCCGTAATACATACCTGCGTTATATATCTCTGTTATGCTTTACCGATGAGGAACACGCAGGACATCGTCCGCATCGTCAGTGCGGCCACCGCCCTCGGGCGGATCGCCGCCGTGACGACGAAGAACGAGACGCCCGCCGCTCAGTGGCGCACCCTCGCGATCCTCATCAGCGAAGGCCCGCAGCGCATCGGCGAGCTGGCCCGCCTCAGCCGCGTCACGCAGCCGGGAATGACCCGGCTCATCGGCACGATGACCGAGGCCGGCCTGCTGGCGCGCGAAGAGGATCCGTCCGATTCCCGCGCGAACCTCATCTCCGTCACCTCCGACGGGCGCAGCGCGCTCGAGGCCTGGCAGACGCAGCTCGGTGAGGCCCTCAGCCCGTTCTTCGCTGATCTTCCCGACGAGGACTGGGAGACGCTTCGCCGTGCCTCCGAGATCCTCGCCTCTCGCATCGCATCAACTCAGGAGTCCCATCGATGAGTACTGCTCACAAGCAGTCCCTCCTCAAACAGCCCATGACCGTCTGGGCTGTCGCTTTCGCCTCGGTCGTCGCTTTCATGGGCATCGGTCTGGTCGACCCGATCCTCAACTCGATCGCCACCGATCTGCACGCCTCCCCGGTCCAGACCGAGCTGCTGTTCACCAGCTATCTCGCGGTGACCGGCATCGTGATGTTCTTCAGTTCCTGGGTGTCCAGCCGGATCGGCGCGAAGAAGACCCTGCTGATCGGCCTGGCCGTGATCGTCGTGTTCGCTCTTGCCTGCTCGCTCAGCGGCACCGTGGATCTCGTCATCGGCTTCCGCGCCGGATGGGGGCTGGGCAACGCCCTCTTCATCTCCACCGCTCTCGCCACGATCGTCGGGGCCGCAGCCGGCGGCAGCGAAGCGGCCATCATCCTGTACGAGGCGGCGCTGGGCGTCGGCATCGCCATCGGTCCGCTCCTCGGCGGACTCCTCGGGCACCTTTACGGATGGCGCGGCCCGTTCGCCGGCGTCGCGATCCTCATGGCTGTCGCGTTCATCGCGATCATCACGATGCTGCGTGGCGACGGGGAGAAGCCGAAGCCGGTCAGCATCAGTGCGCCCTTCCGCGCGCTGGCACAGCCCGCGCTCGGCCTCCTCGCCATCGCCGCGCTGTTCTACAACATGGGCTTCTTCATCCTGCTGGCCTTCTCCCCCCTCGTACTGAGCGCTCTCGGCATCGAGACGATGCAGATGGGATACGTGTTCTTCGGCTGGGGACTCGCCCTCGCCGTCACCAGCGTGTGGCTCGCACCGCGCCTGCTGGAGCGCTTCCGCCGCACCACCGTGCTGATCGCCACCTTCGTGCTGCTCGCGATCGATCTGGCAGCCGGAGCGCTGGCGATCCAGAGCTCGACGGGACTCATCGTCGTGATCGTGATCGGTGGCCTGCTGCTCGGCGTCGTCAACACGACTCTCACGGAGGCCGTCATGGAGGCGACGGACCTCCCGCGGTCAGTCGCTTCGTCGTCCTACTCCGGTGTGCGCTTCCTCGGCGGCGCGGTCGCTCCGCCGCTGGCGGCTGCGCTCGCTGGTCTTGCCGGCGACTGGCTCCCCTACGTGTTCGCCGGCATCGTGGTGATCATCGCCGCGCTCGTGCTGCTGGTCGGACGTTCCCGGCTGGCGCGTGTGGACATGCGCGGCGTCGACGCCACGGAGGAGGCGGAGGCCGTCGCGATCGGCGACGCCAACTGAGGTGTTCGGATGGCCCCGACGGCGCGTCCGTCGGGGCCATCCGCGTGTCCGAACCGCGCCGCACCGGACGGGCACGAGCAGCGAGCGGCGTCCGATGACAGCATGGAGACATGATCACCGCGGAGCAGGCAACCGTCACCCTGGACGGGATCACCCTCCTTCCCCCGACCGACCTGGATGTCGCGCGCGGGGCCGTCTGCGTGCTGCGCGGGCGCAACGGCTCCGGGAAGACGACACTGCTCACCCTCGTTGCGGGGCGTCGCCGTCCCACGGAGGGAACGGTGCGCGTTGCCGACGAGGAAGCCGATGATCGCTCGCGACAGTTCCGCGAACGGGTCGCCGGGCTGCTGGATCCACCACCTATCGCTCGCGATCTCACCGTGCGGGAGCAATTGAGCCTCATCGCGCTCACCTGGGCTTCCGCCGCCCCAGAGGTCGCGGCCGACACGGAGCTGGCGCGCTGGGGCATCGAAGAGCTCGCCACCCGATTCCCGCACGAACTCTCCAGTGGGCAGCGCCGCCTCTTCCATCTGGCGACCACCTGGATCCGACCCGCGGAGATCGTGATCCTGGACGAACCGGAGCAGCGTCTGGATGACGACCGGCGCCACCGGCTCATCGCGAACATCGACGCGCGTCGCCGCGCGGGCACAACGTTCCTCATCGCGAGTCACGATGACGACGTCGAACAGGCAGCAGACGTCGTCGTGCGGATCGCGACATGAGCGCTGTGATGACACAACGGGCGGAGCCGGTCCGATGACGGCCCGACTGCGACCGGTCCTCCGTCGCGCGCGGACGCGAGAGCGAACCGTGGGCGACCACCTCTACTCCGGTTACCTGGGTGTTCTGGTGATACTCGTCGTGGCCGCGCCAGCCGTGCGCGCAGTGTGGATCGTGCTCGTCGATCCTGCCGTGCTGCCGATGCTGGCGGCGGTACCGATGAGTGTCGTTCCGGCACTGGCTCTGCTCGCCGTCGGTGCGGCATTGATCATCGGCGCCACCGCGGGTCCCGCCGCACGCACACCGCTGATGACCGCTCTCCTCGCAGACTCGCCGTTCTCCCGCCCACGCGCGTTCGGGGGGCCTGTGGTGCGCGTGTGCGCGTTCGCTGGTGCGATCGTCGGTTCGGTCGCCGCCGCGTGGGCCTGGCCACTGGTTTCCGCCGGCGCCCTGGAGCTGGCACCAGCGATCGGATGGTCGGTTGTCGGGATCCTCTTCGGTGTGGTCTCGGGGGTCGGCTCACTCGCCGGTCAGCGATTCGTTCGCGCCGCGCCGCTGATCGGTGCCGCGATCGTGGTCGCCGCGATCGGGATCGGATTCGTTCCCGCGCCGCCGCTCATGGCCGGAACCAACAACCTCTGGGCGAGCGCCGTGGCTGTGGCCGTGGTGCTCGCGGCGGCTGCCCTGAGCTCAATTCCTGCGCTGCTGAACTCTCTGCACTCGGCAGCGCTGGTGAGCACGGCCCAACGACGTGAGAGCGCGATCGACGGCGCGGTGTTGCTCGATACGGCGGCGGTGGCGGATGCCACGCGCGGCATACCGTATGCCGGTCGGAGGCGGCTCGCGGTGAGCGCGAGGCAGGCCCGGAACGCTCTGTCGCTCCAATTCCTTCGGCGCGACGTTGTGGGGTGGACGCGCACTCCGGGACGTCTCGTCGTCGCCGTGGTTGGGCTGGGGTGCGCTGCCGTTCTGGGCATGTTCGCGCTGCCGGTTCCGGGCTTGGGCTGGCTCGCTGTCCCGGCGGCGGTGATCGTTTACGCCGCAGCAGGTCCGTTCACCGACGGGGCGCGGCTCGCCGCCGAGGCCTCCGACGCGCCAGCGCTCTACGGGCTATCTCCGCTCGCGCTGCTGGCGCTGCATCTTGTTGCGCCCGCGGCTGTTCTGGTCGTTGCGATCGTCGTGACCGGGGTACTCGTGCTCGCGGGGATCGTCGCCGTGGGCGCCGTCGTCTGCGTGCCCCTTGTAGGTGCAGCGGCGCTCACGGCGCGCATCGCCGACGCACGAAAGCCGCCGCTCCCGGTGGCCATGCTCGCGCCGATCGTGACGCCGTTCGGCGACATGGCAGCCGCCAACCGCGTGATCTGGACACTCGGGCCGGTGCTCGCGACTGCGGCCGTCGGGCTGTCCGCGACCGTTCCGCCGCTCAGCGCCGCGATCCTCGCCGGGCTTCTCCTGCACGCCGCCTCACGCTGGCGCACCGCGCGGCTGCACGGGCGAGTCTGAATCAGCGCGGCCAGACGACGAGGATCAGCGCTTCGCGGGTGTCCGCAAGCCGAACCCATCCATCGCCGAAGAGGTAGCTCATGCCGTATCCGTCGGCGTCCTTGATGAGGGCTCCGTCGCGGGGTTCCGTGACGAGCACGCCGGAGGGGTCCTCCTCCGTGACCCACCCCTGAGCCGCGAGGTCCGCCTGTGCCTGCGTCGCAAGTTCCGGCGTCAGGGTCCCGTACCCGAACACCTGAGCGACGTCGTTGCCTTCCCCGGCATGGTTGCCCCAGGTGCACGACATCCCGTCCGGGATGAGTGTCGAGCCGATGTAGAGCGGATTGCTGACGGCGGTCCAGCCCTGCGCGGTGTACCCCGCCACCAGTCCGTCGGAGAGCATGGATTCGCAGGTCAGTTCGATCGGTTCCGCGGGCGGTTCGCTGGATTCGGCCACCGGTGTGGTCGCGTTGGCGGAAGCGGGAGGTGACGCCGCCGTGGTGCCCTCCGAGGCCGCGGGAGTGCACCCTGCGAGCACCGCGGCAGCGGCCACCAGGACGCCGACACGCAGCAACCGCGCCGCCATCAATCCGCGCTTCCGAGGAAGTCCAGGAACGGCTGGTGCAGCACGCCGTTGGTGGCCAGCACGGAACGTGACGAGATGGAGTCCGCGCCGTCGATGTCGGTGATCCGGCCGCCCGCCTCTCGCACGATCGGCACGATCGCCGCGATGTCGTATTCCTTGACATCGAACTCCGCGACGAACTCGAGGCGTCCCTCCGCGAGAAGCATGTAGGGCCAGACATCGCCGTATCCGCGGTCCCGCCAGACGGCACGCGTCAGCCGCAGCAGGTCATCGGCACGACCGACCTCGTCCCACTGAGCGATGCTCTGAAAACTGACGCTGGCGCTTGCGATGTCATCAACATCGGAGACCTGGAGCTGACGATCGCCCTCCGCGCCGGCCGTCCACGCACCGTGTCCGGTCGCCGCCCACCAGCGTCGTCCCAGCGCCGGCTGACTGACCACACCGACCTGCGGCACTCCGTCGATAGCGAGGGCGATGAGCACACCCCACATCGGAATGCCCTTGAGGTAGTTGTGCGTGCCGTCGATCGGGTCGATGATCCACTGCCGCGACGACGTGCCGCTGACACCGAACTCCTCGCCCAGCACTCCGTCGTGCGGCCGCTCCGCATCGAGGATCTCGCGGATGGCGCGTTCCGTGGCGATGTCCGCATCGGTGACGAAGGTGGCGTCGGGCTTGGCCTGCACGTCGAGATCCGCGGAATCGAACCGCGACATCGCCACGCGATCCGCGGCGTCGGCGAGTCGGAGCGCCAGACGAAGGTCGGCCGCGAGATCGTCGGATTCGGACGCGGGTGTGGAGGGGGTCGCAGACGCAGTCACGCCTCTCACCCTACCCGGCACTTCCACGCGGAAACCCGCCGATCGGCTGTGCGATGAACCAGTGTTCGCACAGGATCGGCGGGTTCCGCCCGAGCGCACCTCATGGTGTGCGCTCGATCGAACGGGGGTCAGTCGGAGGCGACGGCCAGTTCGTTGGGCGCGTGATCGAGAGTGGTGGTCGCGATCGTCTCGCCGCTGGCCAGATCCACAGCGTGGACGGCGCGCGTGGCGGGCTCGGTGACGTAGGCGATGTCGCCGTCCACCTTGATCGCGGGGTGCGGGTCCTGCCACTGCGCCGGTCCCTGCCAGGGCGCGACGACGGAGAAGGCACGCAGGATCTCGCCGTTCTCCGGGTCGAGCACGTGGATCTGACCATCTGTGCTGAGGATGTACGCCAGGTCGTCCGGACCGCGAGCGATATCACGGAACGTGTAGCGCACGTTGTCGGGCAGGGGGACGACCCGGTACTCCCCCTTCTCGGTGTCGATCAGCGTCACGGCTTCCAGCAGGTAGCCCTCGGCATCGGGATCGTTCTTGTAGTCGCCGACCACGATGGGACTCGTCTCGGAGACGAAGGCGTTGCCCATGCGGCCGTAGGCATCCGGCGCAGTGAGCTTCTCGAACGCACCCTGCGAGTACACCAGTGCACCGTTCTCGCATCCGAACACGACCGCCTCGTTCTGCGCGGTTCCCTCACCGTGGATCCCGGGGCACTGATCGGTGATCGCGATCTCCTCCCAGCTGTCCCCCTTCGCGGCGAGTGCCACGGCACCCGTGCGCCCGCTCTCGTCGCCCACTGTGGTGAGCAGCGTGCCGTCGGAGAGGACGATCGAGACGCCGTGGTGGGCGGCCGGCGCGGTGTAGCTGGTCGACGCCGGAAGCGCGTCGTATCCCGCGTCGAACGCGCCGGTGTCGAACACCGTGGTGGTTCCCGTGCCGTCGTCGAACAGCACGGTCTTGCCGTCGTGCACCACGACGTGTCCGGCCGCGGTGGCGGGAACGAGCGGATCGGCGAGCACCCCCTCCGCCGTGTCGAGGAAGCGGAAGCCCTCGGTGGTGGTGACGGCCACCGTCCGCCCGTCGCCGAATGAGTTGACGCGGGTGAACGCCTCGGTGGGAATCTCAGCCAGGGGCTCCAGGGTGTGCGGGTCGAGCACGGCGATGCCGTTCTCATACGTCACCACGACGCGGCCGGACTCCGCGTGCGTGTGCGCGTGGTCCGCGTGGTCGGTCGTCTCCGCAGCCGCCGGTGTCGAGCTGGCGGGTGCGGATTCCGCCGAAGCGGTGCCCGCACACGCGGTCAGTGCTGCCAGCAGGGTCGCTCCGAGCGCCGCGACCGCGACACGTGTGGAGTGCTTGTTGTGCATCTTCTTCTTTCTTGTCATGCCTCAGCGAGTGAGGCCCTGGGTGATGCGGTCGGTGTTGACGCGCATCATCGTGAGGTAGGTGTCGGCCCCGCCGCCGGGTTCCGTGAGTGATTCGGTGAACAGCTCGCGCACCTCGATGTCGAGGCCGGCCTCCGATGCGAGCACCTGAGCGAGACGATCCGGCTGCGACGACTCGGCGAAGATCGTACGGACGCCTGCAGTGGTGATCGCGCCCGTCAGGTCCCGGAGGTCCGCGGCACTGGGAGCCGCGAGGGTGGTCCCTCCGGGGATGATCGCGCCTACCACCCGGAAGTCGAAGCGCTGAGCGAGATATCCGAAGACGTGGTGATTCGTGACCAGGGCGCGCCGTTCCGTGGGAATCGTCGCGAACTGCTCCGCCATCGAGGCTTCCAGCGTCGCCAGTTCGTCGCGGTAGGTGGCGACGTTGGCGGCGATCGCGGTCTCCGGCAGTCCGACGGTGTCGATCAAGACCGGTTGCAGGGCGTCGATCATGTCGATCATCCGCCCCGGATCGGTCCAGAAGTGCGGATCTGCCGCCGGAGATCCTCCGTCGTCTGCGGCATACGCGAGGACGTCGATGACGTCCCCGGCGACGAACTGTGGCGTTCCGCCGGCGGTCGAGTCATCGAGGTTGCGCTGCAGTCCTTCTTCGAGCCCGAGGCCGTTGGAGACCACGAGCTGCGCGTCGTGCAGCAGCTTCGCCTCCTGCGCGGAGATCTCGAACGAGTGCGGGTCGGCATTGGGCTTCATGAGCACGACGACCTCGGCCTCGTCCTGCACGAGGTTTCGCACGACATCGCCCAGGATGTTCGTGGTCACCACGATCCGGGGGCGGTCCTCCGCCGCCGGTGACGAGCACCCCGTGAGGGCGACGGTGATCGCGGCCAGGGCGAGGAGGAGGCGCTTCACCGTCCCACCTCCGCGAAGAAGGCGGGCGTGGTCGGCGTCTTCAGCGTGCGGGCGACCCGTGCGTTGTCGGCGTAGTCGATCTCATGCACGACACCAGAGGCCGCGTCGTTCAGGTAGGCCCGCTGTCCGTCGACCACAATCGAGGCGCCTGTGGGATCGGCCGTCAGCGGCTCGGTGACCGCGATCTCAGCTGTGCCACGAAACACGCGCACGCGACCCTCCGCGTCGACGGCGACGACATGGCCCTCCGCGTCGTCCACGGCCACCACGCGCGTGAGATCAGCAGCGCTCGAGACGAGCTCCCAGCTGCGCGCGCGGGCGTCGAGCAGCCAGAAGCCGATTCCGGGCGCGATCGCCGCGACCGTCGGACGTCCCTTGCGCCCGTCGAACGCGGTCGGCGCCAGCGCACCGGCCGGGATCGGTACGAGTTCGGGGGCCGCTGCGGCGGAGGCGATCACGACCGCACCCTCCGCGCATCCGATCACGAGCCCGGCGCGCGTTGCGATGGATCCCGACGGTGTCGTGCACGCGGTGTCCGCGGTCATGGTCTCGCCGGCGGAGTCGACGATCTCCACGCGCCCCGCGCGGGCGAGCACCGCGCCGTCTCCCAGGGGTGCCGCGACGACGGGGGCGGCCACATCGATGCGGAACGTCTCCCTGATCTCGCCGCGTGCGAGGGAGGCGTTGTCGAGCAGGACCGCCTCGCCACTGCCGGAGAACACGATGGACGTGGAACCAGCCGTGGAAAGGGGTCCCGTGGCGATTGTCGCAGGACCGGAACCCGCAACGACGCCGATCACCCGCGAGGGCGCGCGGTAGTAGTGGAAGTGATCGCCGTGGTCCCATGTCCAGACCCCGGAATCCACGACCTGCACACCCTGGGTTGTGGAGATGAAGACGTAGCGCCCATCGGTCGCGACAGCCTCCGGCGCAGCAACGCCGTCGATACGCGCCGTAGTCCCGTCGAGGAGGTCGAGAACTCCCGTCGCGCCGTCGGCGTCGACGGTGAAGAGCTGCAGGGGCGGCTCGGCCACCTCCGCCGCTCCCGCGATCGCGCCGTGCCCGGTGGGTGCCGCCGCCGTCGGGGACGTCGTCGCGGAGAGCGTCGCCGAGGAACACCCGGTGAACAGCGCCCCGACCACGAGCAGGCACACGGCGAATGTCGAACGACGCGTCATGCGATCACCTCGATGCGGGCGTGGGCGGGCATGGTCGGCTCGGCGCGCACGACGGACTGATTCGGTCGACGACGCCGCATCCCCGCGCGGACACCGCCGGAGACGAAGGCCAGCACCACCGCGGTCAGAGCGATCGATGACCCTGCCGCGGTTCCGGCGTGCCAGGAGACCAACAGCCCGAGGAACACCGCGAAGACACCGAAGAGGGAGGCGACGACCATCGTCGCCGGGATCGTCCGCGTCCACGGCCGCGCCGCCACGGCGGGCGCGAGAAGCAGACCGACCACCAGCAGCGACCCGACGATGGGAAAAGACGCGACCACGGCGAGCGTCACAAGCGCCACCAGGACGAGGTGGGCGACCGTGGGGCGCCGACCCAGAACATGCGCGATGCGGCGATCGAAGGCAGCGACCACGAAGGACCGGTGAAAGACCGCGGCGAGCAGAATGGTCGCGGCAGCGGCGCTCGCCAGGGGAATCAGGTCTGTCGCGCCGACCGCGAGGATGTCACCGAACAGCAGAGCGGTCGCGTCGGTCGCGAAGCTCCTGGAGTGCGACACGATGATCACCCCGAGCGACAGCATCCCCACGAACAGCAGGCCGATGCTCGTGTCATACGAGAGACGTCCTCGGCGCTGCAACAGCCCGATGGTGGCGCTCATGACAGCTGCCGCCACGGCGGCACCCAGCAGAACCGGCGCTCCGGCGACCGTGGCGATCGCGACACCCGGCAGCATGCCGTGACCGATCGCCTCCCCGAGGAAGGCCATTCCGCGAATGACCACCCACGTGCCGACCACGCCGCAGATCACGGCAACGAGCGCTCCACCCAGGAGCGCGCGTTGCAGGAACTGCACCGACAGAGGATCGAACAACCAGGCCACGCCTCACCACTTTCGTTGTTGATAATGAGAACCGTTCTCAACAAGCTAGCATGAGGATATGACGCTTCCGAACCTCACCCGGTCCCTCGACGCCACCCTCTCTCTCGACAACGTGCATTTCGCATACGACGGCGGCGAGGTGCTCCGCGGCATCACTCTCGATCTGCATCCCGGTGCCGTCACCGTTCTACGGGGGCCGAACGGATCCGGGAAGTCGACCCTCGTGGAGATCGTCGCCGGCACGCGCCAGCCGACCGTCGGCGCCATACGGCGCCGCGGCAGCGTCGCGCTCGTCGTGCAGCGCATCGACGGGCTGACGGGACTCCCCCTCACCGTCGACGAGGTCGTGCGGATCGGCACATGGCGCGCCGGCACGCGCGTGCGGCGCTCGCACGCCCGTGCCGCGATCAGCGCTGCGCTGGCTCAGGCGGGACTCGATGGGTGGGAGCAGCGGCCGTTCGCGTCACTCTCGGGCGGTCAGCGCCAGCGTGCGCTGCTGGCTCAGGCCCTGGTTCAGCGCCCCGACATCCTCCTGCTCGACGAGCCCGATGCCGGCCTTGACGGCGAGAGCACCGAGCACCTGTCGCGGCTGCTCGCGGCTGAGGCCGCTCGCGGCGCGACCGTGCTCTGCATCACTCACGACGGCGGCGTCGCCGCCGCGGCCGACCGTGTTGTCGAGCTCAACGCGGGGCGGATCATTGCCGACTGCAGTCGTTGAAAGCGACTACACCGGGCGCGTCATGCAGATGAGCCCGTCGCGAGTCTCCCAGCTCTGAGCGTCGGTGAAACCCTGCTTCCGGTAGAGCCCGATCGCGTCGGCCCGCCACTCCCACACCGATAGTCGAAGGGTGTCGGCCCCCACCACCGCCGCGTGCCCGTGAACCGCGGCGAGCAGCGTCGAGGCCACGCGCCGTCCACGAAACTCCGGCGCGGTCCAGAGGCGCTTGATCTCGAGGCGACGGTCCCCTGCATCGGTGATCACGACGCACCCCGCCGCCTGGTCCCCCTGGTGTGCCAGCAGCACGACATCGCGAGCGAAGGCGGCAGCGGGATCGAGAACCTCTCTGCGATATCGCGCCGGCAGCGCATCGATGGAGTCGACCGCGGCCCCCTTTTCCGCTTCGGTCTGGCGGTGGTAGTCGCCAAGGAGAACCGACAACGCGTGGGACTGCGCGACGCTCTCTGGATCCCAGCGACCGACGATGATCTCCTCGTGCGACGTCATGTTCCGACAGTAATCTCGAGCTATGACAGACGCCTATTCACTGATCGGCGAAGCACCTCCCCTGACCGACTACCTCCGACTGCGAAAGGACTCCGGCCTGTCGCCGAAGACCGCGGACCAGGGCGCCGGTGCCATCGCGGGCAGCTGGTCCGCGTGCCACGTCGTGGATGCGAGTGGTGCCGTCGTCGCGATGGGCCGAGTGATCGGCGACGGCGGTTGGTACTTCCATATCGCCGACATCGCCACCGATCCCGCTCACCAGCGCCAGGGCTTGGGTCGCCGCGTCATGGAGTGGCTCATCGCGGACATCCAGGCTCGCGCGCCCGAGGGTGCGTACGTCACCCTCATCGCGGATCCGCCGGGCCAGCGGCTGTATCGCTCGGGGCTTCATCGACGTCTCCCCCAGCCTCGGCATGGCTTTGCGCGCGGGTTCGCGCGACGGTTCCCGCGGATGAATCGTCGCCGTGGTGCGTGGCGCTCGCCGTGGTGGCCGACACGAACGACAAAGGCCCCGGAAATTACCTGGTCGAGAGGTGATTTCCGGGGCCTGAGCTGGTGCACCCCCAGGGACTTGAACCCTGAACCCACTGATTAAGAGTCAGTTGCTCTGCCGATTGAGCTAGAGGTGCTTGGTGTTTTTGCGCCTTGCGGCAACAGAGAAAACATTACCAGGCGAGGCCTCCAACGTGAAATCGGAGTCGGCTCGGGAGTGTCACAGCCGTCTTAGTTCGGCGCGGCGGGTTCTGCGGGCTCGGGCACGAGGTGCAGGCCTGAGGGCGAGTTGGCAGTGTACGCCAGCGCTTCGATCCACGCCGGATTGAGCTTCGGACGCCTGCTGCCGTAGAAGCGATACACGATCGGCACCGCGGGATGAAGCCAGACGCTTGTGCGTCCGTCGCCGACGCTGGAATCCTCACGCCAGGTGAAGGTGAACGCTTCACTGCGACGCAGCTTGCTGCTGATGACCACCTGCAGGTGAGCGAGTGCGCGGTCCTCGATCTCGACTTTGACCGAGTCCGCGTAGATGAACTTGCCCATGGGCAACCTCCACTTCGTCATGAACGCAGAGGCGGTCCTCCTGAAGGCAGCGGACCGCCGACAGCACAAATATGTATCACCCACATGTTTGAGGCAATCCATGACGCGGACCACTCGGGCGGCGAGCTATTCGGCCTCGACGCTGCTGGTGTGGTGGGGAACACCGACAGGCTTGGACTCGCTCGACCCGCGCTGTCGCAGGAAGATGCTGAACGCGACCATGGCGCCCACGGCAAGGAACTCGGACTGCCAGTTCTGCAGCGTGCGGTTCCAGAACTCGGGCGACGCCACGTATTCCAGCCAGCTCACCTCCTCCAGGCCGTGCTGCATGTTCTCCTCGCTTGCCACCACGCGCCCCGCGAGCGACTGCGCGAACCAGGACAGCAGGAAGATCGACCCCATCAGCAGCAGCAGCGAGTTCGAGTACAACCACAGGCGAAAGCCGCGAACGCGCGCCCAGCGCGGCGAGTCGGCAGTGGCGTGTTCGCCGATCAGCTGGTCCTTCTCGGTCCCGACGCCCTCATCCCCCGGCTTCTTCGACTCGGGCGAGCCGCGCTGAATGAGCCAGACGGTTGCGAGGATGAACAGGAAGAACTGCAGGAACTCGGACTGCCAGTTCTCGGCCACATCCACGAGGAAGTCCGACGAGGTCACGTAGTCGAGATATCCGACCGCGGGCTGGCCGTGCTGCGCGAGCTGCTCGTTCGTGTATGCCAGCCCGACCAGCGACTCCCCCACCAACGTCGCCAGAAAGATCACCAGGAACGCCAGGCTCAGGCCGTTGTCGCGAATCCAGCGCCCCATGTCAACGGCCCGCCAGTGGCAGCGCGATCATCGCGGAGAGACCGCCGACGATCAGAACCAACCACGCCCAGAACACGAATCGAGGTCCTCGCTGATCGACATCTTGCATCCGTTCGCTCCTTTCGCTGCGAACCGCCAGACTCCGACCGGCGCGCTGCGCTGGGTAGACCCTTGACAGCGTCGCGA
Source organism: Microbacterium gorillae (assembly GCF_050990725.1). Taxonomy (GTDB): domain Bacteria; phylum Actinomycetota; class Actinomycetes; order Actinomycetales; family Microbacteriaceae; genus Microbacterium; species Microbacterium gorillae_A. The sequence continues at coordinate 1,821,319 of NZ_CP158844.1, read as the reverse complement.
GCATCCGACATCAGATAGCCGGTGCACCTCCCAACGTCAACCCTGTTCCGGAGCGAGGTGCCCGCCACGAAGACTCCAGGGATGAGAACGGAGACACTGTGACCCTCACCGCAGACACGCTCGACACGACCCGCGTCCCTTTCACGGCCCGTGGACCGCTGAGCGAGGCCGTCATCAGCCATCTGTCCGGCTTCCGCCACGCGGCACGGACCGCGCATACCGATCTCGCTCGGCTCGTTCTCGACACGAGCACCGATGTCCTCCACGACGACGACATCCAGCTCACATTGTTCGCGCTCTACGCCTCCGCGTACGGCTCGATCACCGCGTTCGATCCACGGCTGGAATGGGATCCGCGAGCCATCGCCACCCGAACGATTCTCGAGGAGGCGTTCGAGCGTGCGATTCGCGATGCTGTGACCATGCCTCCGCTGCCCGAGGTATCGCAGGACGCCATTGCCCGGGCACTGTTCCATCTCGCCGGTGCCGAGGACGGACCGAGCCTCTCCCGCTATGTCGCCCGCAAAGCCACCGACCCGCAGGTACGGGAGTTCCTGATCCAGCGATCGATCTACACCCTTCGCGAGGCGGACCCGCATTCGTGGGCGATCCCACGGCTGCACGGGCGCGCGAAGGCCGCGATCGTCGAGATCCAATCCGACGAGTACGGCGGCGGTCGACCTGATCGGGTGCACGCCGCGATCTTCGCGGCCTCGATGCGGGGCGCAGGGCTCGATGACACCTACGGAAGGTACGTGGACGATGTGCCTGCCATCACTCTCGCTTCGCACAACATGATGTCGATGTTCGGCCTCAATCGGCGTCTCCTGGGGGCGATCGTCGGTCACCTGGCAGCGTTCGAGATGACATCGTCGATTCCCAACCGGCTCTACGGGGACGGACTGCGACGTCTGGGCTACGGCCCGGAAGTGACCGACTACTTCGACGAGCATGTGGAGGCCGACGCCGTGCACGAGCAGATCGCCAGTCGAGACCTCGCCGGTGCTCTCGGCGAGGACCGGCCCGATCTGCTTCCCGACATCATGTTCGGAGCAGCGGCCTGCCTCACCGTGGACAGCATGGTGGGCGCTCACATGCTGGAGCGCTGGTCTGCCGGGCAGTCCTCGCTGCGCCAGCGGAGGGCAGCATGAGCATCCGACCGGCGACCATCACGCCATACCCCGATGGCCCCCTCCTCGTGCGCGGCGACGTGGAGCTCTTCACGGTCGAGGGCGAGCCGATCCCCCTCCGTCGACGCACGAGCGCCCTCTGTCGCTGTGGTCTGTCCGCCATCAAGCCGTTCTGCGATGGCACCCACAAAGCGGCAGGGTTCCGCACGGAGGGCCGGTGACCGTCCGGCGGATACCCGCGGAGTGCGTGCTCCCCCTGCGGTGGACTTCCGATGACGATCTCGACGATCTCACGGACTACCTGCGCGAGCTGTCCGGCTGGATCGACGTCACGATCGTGGACGGTTCGTCGGCAGATCTGTTCGCCACACATGCCGACGCGTGGGCGGGCCTGGCTCGCCACGTCCCGCTCGCGCCCGGGCTCTTGACGGCAGAGAACGGCAAGGTCAGCGGTGTCCTCACCGGTATCGCCGCGGCGCGACACGACAGCGTGGTGATCGCGGATGACGATGTGCGCTACACCGAGGGCTCCCTGCGAGCTGTTGTCGCCGAGCTGGACGAGGCTGAGCTGGTCAAACCGCAGAACGTCTTCGAACCGCTCCCCTGGCATGCCCGGTGGGATACCGCGCGCTCGCTGCTGAACCGTGCGTTCGGCTCGGACTATCCCGGCACCTACGCCGTCCGCCGCCGGCTCCTCGTCCGCACCGGCGGGTATGACGGGGACTGCCTCTTCGAGAACCTCGAGCTCGAACGCACCGTCCGAGCAGCGGGCGGGCGCGTACGCGACCTGCCCGGTCTGTTCGTGGCGCGCCGGCCTGCGTCGCTCGGTCACTTCCGCGCGCAGCGGGTGCGGCAGGCGTACGAGAGCTTCGCCCAACCGGCGTGGCTCTTCGCGGAGGCGGCCGTCGTTCCCGCTGTGCTCTGCGCTCGGCGCCGGCCCCTCGTGTTGGTGGCCGCGGTCTCAGTGATCGTCGTCCTTGCGGAGTTCGGGCGACGCCGGCACGGCGGCCGCACCGTGTTCCCGGCTACCGCCGCCCTGTGGGCTCCGCTGTGGCTCCTGGAACGCGGAACGTGCACGTGGATCGCCATCGCCAGACGACTGAGGGGCGGTATCCGTTACGGCGGACACCGCCTCTCGCTCGCCGCCAACCCGCAACGCCGCATCCGCGCTCGTCTGGAGCGGCTGGCGTCCGACCAGCCCTGAGCCGGCGTCAGTCCTGCCGGCGCTCCCCCTCCCACTGCCGGAACTCCCGCGCGATGGTCGGCGACTGTGTGTGGTGCAGGTAGTGATCGCCGTCGAGGGCGATGACCGTGCCGTCCGTGACCGTCGCGGCCTGTCGCTCATGCATCGGCAGCCAGTCGTCATTCGTCGGATTGACCTTCTGCACGAACAGCAAGAGCGGAAGGTCGACCGGGAAGGTCTTTCCTTCGGCATCCGCGAAGTTCGTGCGGATGCGCGCCATCTCATCGAGGTAGGTCGGCTCCAGACTGTTGCGATTGGTCAGCAGGCCGATCTGCTGGCGGTCGTGGTCATCGTAGAACGGGGCCACATAGCCACCGTCTCCACCGACGCCCGACAGCAAGCGCACCAGCCCGAGGTTCTTCAGCGCACCGAGGAGACCGGTGGGAAACGCCATGTCCATGTTCGGCTGCCCGGGAACGCTGCTGTCGATCCCCACGAAGGCCCGCACCTCGTCTGGGTAGCGCTCGGCGAACTCTCTGCCGTAGATCCCCGCGATCGAGTGCCCCATCAGCGTGTAGCTCGTCACGCCCAGCTCCTGCAGCGCCTCATGCACCTCGCTGACGACGTTCGCCGTCGTCCGCGGCTCGTCCGTGCCATCGCTGAGTCCGTACCCGAACGGCTCCACCGCGATCACGCGGTGATCGGCGGCGAGATCCTCGATCAGCGGCGAGAAGTCGATCACCGGCGACGAGGTTCCGAAGCCCGGCAGTAGCACGATGCTCTCGCCCTCGCCCGCCACGAGCACGTTCATGCTCTTGCCGTCGACCTCCACACGCTGACCATAGGGTTCAATGGCGTCCGTCTCGGCGTTCGTCGCCACGACGTTGACCACCGTGCTGGTCGCCAAGCCGACGGCTATCACCGCGGCGATGCTGCCCAGAACAATGAGCGCTTTCCTCGACTTCTTCATGCTGTCCTTCCTGATCGAGTGGAGTTCCTCCAGACTCGCGACGTTCACCTCGCGACACATCGCGCGGGCGCGGACACCCGTGTACCGCATCCGCGGTATGCGCCCCTGCTTCGGCCGGAGGATCCGCTCAGCGGAGTCGAGTGGAATGCTGGAACCGTGAACACCGATCGCCCATCCCGCATCCAGACAATGCTCGGCGATGTCTCCGCGGTCGCGGTGATCGTGCTCCTCGGCGTCCTTCCCTTTCCCGACGACGTGTTCCATCCCGAAGGCTGGCTGCTGATTCCGGCCCTGATTCCGGCTGGTGCTCTGCTATTCCGGCGTCGTGCCCCGCTTGTCGTGCTCGGCATCGCCCTGTTGTGCGACCTGGTGCTCGCCTTCGGCGGAATTGTCGGGGCGAGCGCACTGATGGCGATAGCCATCGCAGCGTTCGCGGTGGTCGATCGGATTCCTCGCCTGCTCGCGGTGGTGTCTGTGGCAGGGACGATCATCGCGGTCTTCATTGCTAACACACTGGTTCTCGGGGGTGAACCGGTCGACTCCCGAGCCATGCAGTTCCTGGCCTTCATCGTGGTAGGCGCGGCTCTGGGCGCCGCCACACGATCGCGCCGTGAGTACACGATCGTCATGTCCGAACGCGTCGAGCGCGCGGAGCGCTCGCGCGAGGAGGAAGCTCGGCGCCGCGTGGCCGAGGAGCGGGTGAGCATCGCGCGCGACCTGCATGATCTGGTTGCTCACCAGATCTCCGTCATCAGCCTGAACGCGGGCGTGGCGTCGGCGGCTGTCGAGACGAAGCCCGAACGCGCCCGTGAAGCGCTGTCGACGATTCGGTCGGCGTCGCGAACCGTCCTGACGGATATCGGCGCGCTCCTCGCGGTATTGCGCGCCGATGACCCGGATGATCTTCGAACCCTGCGTCCGCAACCGGGTCTCGCCGAGCGTGCGGGCCTCTTCGACCGGTTCCGGACCAACGGTCTCACCGTTGCGGTGACGGGCGACGGCGAGCTGCCCTCGCTCACGCCTGCTGTCGACCACGCGGCTCATTTCGTGCTGCTGGAGGGCCTCACGAATGCGCTCAAGCACGGACACGGTGCGCGCGCCGACGTGAGTTTCACGCGGACGACATGCGGATTGCAGATCACCATCACCAACCCCATCGCGGGCGACGCAGCACCCACCCGCAGCGGCCACGGACTCCGCGGACTCGGCGAACGCGTATCCGCAGCCGGAGGACACATCGACACGCACCGGAGCGCACGAGAGTTCGTCCTGCGCGCTGAGCTACCTCTGCCCGCGGAAGGCGACCGATGACCACCGTGCTGATTGTCGACGATCAACCCCTGATCCGCCGAGCCGTGCGCGAGATCCTCGCCGACGGTGGGATCAACGTCATCGGGGAAGCCGCAGACGGAGAAGAAGCGGTGACCGCCGCCCGAGAGCTCCGGCCCGACGTCGTGCTCATGGACATCCGGATGCCGGTGCTCGACGGCATCGCCGCGACCGCACGAATCCGAGCGGATGCCACGGAGGACAGCGCGCGGGTCCTGGTCCTCACGACGTTCGAAGAGGACGACTACGTCCTCGCGGCTCTGCGCGCCGGGGCCAGCGGCTTCATCGGAAAGAGCGCTGAGCCGGAGGACATCGTGCATGCCGTCCGCACCATCCATGACGGCGACGCCCTCCTCTCCCCCGCAGCCACACGCGCTCTCATCGAGCGGGTCACCGATCCGCGGCCGAAGACTGCGGAGCCCGCAGATCCGCGGCTGATCCCCCTCACGCCGCGCGAACGCGAAGTGCTCCAGCTCGTCGGTCGCGGCCTCTCGAACGCCGAGATCGCGGACGATCTCACCATCTCACTGCACACCGCGAAGACCCACGTCAACCGCACGATGATGAAGGTTCATGCCGGCGACCGCGCACAGCTCGTGATCCTCGCCTACGAGACGGGACTGGTGCATCCTGGCTCGCCCTGACCCTCAGTCCGCGGCCGTGACCTCGATCTCAACGAGTTCCGGCGCGCCGTCGTCTTCGGTGGCTTCTCGCTCGAAGTCATCGTGCGTGATCGTCACGATCCGATCGACGAAGACGTCGACCTTCTTGCGATACGCCGGTTGCGCACTTTCGAAGAGCGGATGGATGTCGCTGACACCGTCCTCACCGGACAGCGCGATCTGCTCCAGATACGGGGGCAACTCGATGGACACCCCGTTCGTGAAGACTGCGGAGTCCTCGTCGACCGCAAGGTCGTATCGGGTGAGGCGTGAGTTCTTCGTACCGAAGGACTGTGCCACGTACAGGTGCGTGTCGTCGAAGGCGAGACCCTGTACCTCCTTCGGGGCCGTCAGCGCGAGATCGGCGAAGATGTGATGCTCGCCGTCCTTGTCGATGTAGGAGCGCTCGGTGTCGCCGACATCCGTCAGCTCGACGAATCCTTCGGCGTCCGGTTCGGAGTAGTCCAGGCTGAACACCTGGATCTGTGACTCATGCGGGTCGTTGGTGAAGTAGCTCGCCCACAGCAGGTCACCATGGAAGTCGAGCGTGGATACCCCCTCCAGACTGTCGACGATGTAGGAGACGGCGTACTCGATCGGCGTCAGCGCACGGATGTCGTACGCATCGATGGTGTCTTGCAGGATGCCCGAGATGGCGGCACGCCCGTCGCGTCTGTCACCGATCCACAGCACCCGCGCCTCCTGGTCGTAGCCGATCCCACCGACGTGCGCCTTGTTGCGCAGCGAGATGGTCTTCACGAACGCGCCCGAATAGTCGAACACGAAGACGACGGAGTTCAGTTTGTGCTTGTGGTCGTAGGCCGAGACGAAAACCTGGTCATCGCTCAGCGCGAGACCCTGCGGTGTGAAGCCCTTCGAGAGGACGAGCTCATATGCCGCATCCCTGCTGGCGCGCTTCAAACCGTAGGCGCCGTAGAGACCCGGAATCGGTACGGACAGCTCCATCGACCTCTGCATGATGGGGAACTCGTCCATCATGTCGCGGAAGTCGTCGTCGTGCAGGAGCGGGTCGGTCGATGCCGCCCCGACCGGGATCTCTTGTGCCGCGAACTCGGGATCGAGCACGAACGCAGGTGCGCAGCTCGTCAACGCCAGAAGGCCCGCCGTCATCCCGGCGCACGTCATCACGCGACGCGCGTGGCGTCGCGTGTGCCGCCCGCTCAGTCGTCGGCTCCGATGTCCTTGGGGATGGGTTCCTTCGGCAGCTTCCGCACACGAGCGCGCCGACGCCGCTCGGGGATCATTGAGCGCATCTCCTCCAGCTTGCCGAAGCAGAGGAGGCGGTCCTCGCCCTCAAGGATCACGTGCTTGCGGGGGTTCGGAATCACGGTCGTGCCCCGGTGCAGCGTGAGGACCGTGATGTCCCGCTCCCACAGCCCCGCCTCGCCGAGGGTCTGGCCGACCACGCCCGCGCCATTGTGCACGAGAAGTTCGGCGACGCCGTAGCCGGTGGACACGGCCAGCCGCTGACGCACGTCGATCTCCGGGAAGGCGACCTGGTTGGCGATGTGGTCGATGATCGCGCCGGCGACATCGAGCTTCGTCGCCGCTTCGATGCCCTGCAGGCCCGGTGATGAGTTGACCTCCATCACCAGCGGACCGTCGACGCCCTCCAGCATGTCGACGCCGGCGACGCGCAGGCCCATGATCTGCGCCGCGCGTACCGCTGTGCGCTGATATTCCTCGTCCAACTCCACGGCCTCGACGGATCCGCCGCGATGCACATTGGAGCGGAACTCGTCGCCCTGCGCGGTGCGGCGCATCGCGGCAACCACCCGGTCCCCCACCACGAGGGCCCGGATGTCACGGCCTCGTGACTCGGAGATGAACTTTTGGATCAGCACGTTCTGCTTCGTGGAGTGCAGGGTCTCGATGATCGCCTCGGCGACCTTCACCTGCGGGGCGAGGATGACGCCGATGCCCTGCGTGCCCTCGAGCAGCTTGATCACGACCGGGGCGCCACCGACACTCTCGATCGCGGGGCGCACGTCCGCGCGATTGCGCACGAAGGCGGTGGGCGGCAGCGCGATGCCGTGGCGGGAAAGGATCTGCGTGGCGCGCAGCTTGTCCCGCGCGTTGGCGATGCCGTTGGAGGTGTTGGGCGTGTACACGTCCATCTGCTCGAACTGGCGCACGACAGCGGTGCCGAAGTAGGTGATGGAGGAGCCGATACGCGGCAGGATCGCGTCGTAGTCACTCAGCCGGCGCCCGCGATACGCCAGGTCCGGCGCTTCTCCGGCGAGGTCGATCGCGAAGCGCAAGGTATTGAGAACCTTGACCTCGTGCCCCCGCTGAGCGGCCGCTGTACGCAGACGCTGCGTGGAATACGCCTGCGGCGCACGAGAAAGGATGGCGATCTTCAACTGCGTTTTCCTGTCATGATGATCGGGTGGGCTCAGGCAATTCAATCACCGTCACGGGCTGGCGAGAATGGGTGTCGCTGCCCGGGATCGATCTGCCCTGGATCAAGGCGAAGATCGATACGGGTGCGCGCACATCATCGTTGCATGCCTTCGACATCGTCGAGTTCGATCACGACGGTCGCGAGTGGGTGCGCTTCGCCGTGCACCCGTGGCAGTTCTCCGACGCGGACGCTCAGATCGTGGAACTTCCCGTCCACGATCGGCGTGATGTCCGCAGCTCGTCGGGACACGTGGAGCGGCGGATCGTCGTAATCGCCGATCTGCGTCTGGTCGGCATCGACATGCCGGCGGAGCTGACCCTCACGAACCGCGCGCAAATGGGCTTTCGCATGCTGATCGGCCGGGAAGCGTTGCGGAATGGATTCCTCGTGGACTCCGCCCGGTCGTTCGTCGGCGGCAAGCCGTCCCGCCAGATCCGACTCGCGAACCGCGGCAAATCCGCCTGATTCACGAGGTCCCGCTACGGGAGACCGACCTCGCCCGGAGCCGCCCGCCGGACCCTCTGGCTCGACCCGCGCGGTATCGTGCCACCATGCCCACGAAACCCGTCGTCACCCTTCGCCCACGCACCGATGCGGATCTCGACGCTCTGTACGCGATCGCCGCAGATCTGGAGACCTGGGAGGAACGCAATCCGGGGCGTCCCGCCATTCCGACGCGCGAGCGCTGGGAATCGCGGCTCCTCGCGCGTGAGGCAGAACCCGACGGCAGCGTGAGCTTCGTCGTCGATGCGGACGGTACCGCGGTCGGCAACATCGGGGTGTTCGACATCGACGACCTCGCGCGGCATGGAGAGGTCGGAATCGCCCTCGCGCCCTCCGCCCGCGGTCAGGGCATCGGCACGGCAGCAATGGCCCAAATACTGGAATTCGCGTTCGTGCGTGCGAACCTCCGACGCGTACACCTGGAGGTGATCGCCTCCAACGCGCGCGCGATCCGCGCGTACGAGAAGGCCGGATTCGTCGTCGAAGGGCGCCAGCGTGAGCACGCGTGGGTGCGCGGACACTACGAGGACATCGTCCGGATGGGTATCCTGCGCTCCGAATGGACGGCCGACCGTTCCGCGTAGGCGACCGAGAAGAGAAGAAGCCCCTCGATCCGGGATCGAGGGGCTTCTTCTTCGCGACAGCGACTGGTGGAGCTGGGGGGAATCGAACCCCCGTCCAACGCTGAGTCTCCACGCCTTCTCCGGGCGCAGTCTGTGCAGACGTTCTGCTCGGCTCCGACCTTTGTCACAGACACCTAAGTCGACAAGCCCAGCCTGGGAAGAGTCCCGCGCGGCGTCCAGACGCCACCGCGCAGCAAGATTCCTAGATGACGCCAGAATCCGTACCGGAATCACATACGGTCTGACGGACTATCGGGCTCGCTTAGGCAGCGAGGGCGAAGTCAGTGCGCTTAGCGTTGGCACTTATGTTTTTGCAGGGAGCGTTCACGAGATAACCCTGCATCCTCGGCCCGCTTCTCGTGGATTCACAGGCGCTGTCGAAACCGATCAGCCCCGTGTTCCTCCGTCAGGAGGGCCGCTGTCGCACTGTGGAATTACCAGTTCCGGATTGCTCCGGAGCATCCCAGCTTACAGCATCCGGCCAGGTGCCAGGCCCGGGGATGCCCCGCCGCGTGCCCCACTGACACGAACCGCACCCCGTCGCAACGTCGGACCCCGGCACTAGAGTCAGACCATGAGCGATGTCGTCATCTCCGTCCGAGGCGAGCACGAGACGCGGGTGTCCGCGGAACTCGGCGTCGCCACCGTCTCCGTCCGCCTCGATGGGCCCGATCGCGCCGCCGTGTTCGCCCAGGCGACCACCCTGGCCGATCGCCTCGTGGCAGAACTCACCGACGCCCAGGCGCGCGGCACCGTCGCTCAGTGGTCCAGCGAGCGTGTTTCGGTGTGGTCCGATCGTCCGTGGAGTCAGGACGGCGCGCAGCTCCCCCTTGTGCACCACGCCAGCATGAGCACACGCAGCGAGTTCACCGACTTCGCCGCGCTCTCAGAGTGGATCACTGCCGTGTCCGAGCGCGAGGGCGTCGCCGTGGACGGCATCTCGTGGGAGCTCACACCCGCCACCGCACGCACCACAGAATCACAGGTCGCTCAGGCCGCCGTCGGCGTCGCCCTGCAGCGCGCCACGGCGTACGCGGCGGCACTGGGACTGACCTCCGTGCAGCCCGTCGAGATCGCCGACGCCGGCCTGCTGAACTCCCCCGAGGCGGCCATGGGCAAGCAGGGCATGGCCATGCGCGCTTTCGCCGACAGCTCTGGAGGCGGCGGCCTCCAGCTCGAGCCGCGACCGATCGGCGTGGCGGCAACCGTCGAAGCACGCTTCCGCGCTTCCTGACGGACGGCCCTCCGCGGCGTCACCCCACCACGAAGGAACGGCACACAGGTCTCATGACAGAAACCACCGTCACCGTCCGCCCCGGAATCGCGGAGCGGCTGAGTCGCATGATCACTCTCCCCACCGTGTCGGCGGAGCGAGCCGAGCGGGGCGATCAACCCTTCCTGGGCTTCGCAGACCTGATCGCGGACCTCTATCCGCGCCTGCACGCCGAACTTGACCGTGAGGTCATCGGTGAGGGCGGCCTGCTCTACCGCTGGAAGGGCGCGGGCGACGCGGACCCGGTCCTGCTGATGGCGCACTACGACGTGGTGCCCGTCGACCTCAGCGACGACTGGACACACGATCCGTTCTCCGGCGAGATCAGCGACGGCTACGTCCACGGGCGCGGCGCCCTCGACGACAAGGGTCCGCTCGTCGTCATCCTCGACGCCGTCGAGAACCTGCTCGCTGCAGACTTCACGCCACAGCGCGACGTATATGTCTGGCTCGGCCCGGACGAGGAGTCGCACGGCGCGGCGGCACGCGAGGGCGCCCGCGTGCTGCACGAACGCGGCATCGTGCCCTGGCTCGTGCTGGATGAGGGTGGCGCCGTCGTCGACGCACCGCTGCCCTTCGTCGACGGAACAGCCGCGATGGTCGGTGTCGGCGAGAAGGGCGTGCTCTCCGTCCGGCTCACCGCGCGCGGAGACGGCGGACACGCCTCCGCCCCACCGAAGCTGACCGCTGTCGGTCGCATCGCGCGCGCGATCGAACGTCTCACTCCCGGCACCTTCCCCTCACGTACTCCGCGCACGATCACCGCGATGCTCAGCGCACTGAGCCAGGGCACCAGCGGCGCACCCCGTCTCCTCCTGCGTCTGCTCATCGCCGTCCCCCGCCTCAGCGCGATCGCCTTCACGCGCCTGGGCGGCGAGCCCGCAGCCATGGTGCGCACCACGATCGCACCGACGATGTTCGAGGGCGGCACGGCGGACAACGTGCTGCCGTCGCAGGCGTCCGCGACCATCAACCTCCGCCTCGCACTGGGCACCACCATCGCCCAGACGGTTCGCCGGCTCGAGAAGCGGATCAACGATCGCAGCGTCACGGTAACCGTGATCGATGGCGACGAGCCATCGCCGGAATCCGCCACCGACAACGCCCCGTTCGCGCTGATCACACAGGCCGTGTCCGCCTCCCACCCGGCGGCGCTGACCGTGCCGTACATCGTGTTCGCGGCGACAGATGCCCGACACTTCCACCGGTTCGCCCCGTCCGTGTACCGCTTCGCCCCGTTGTCGATGTCGTCCGAACTGCGCGCCACCCTGCACGGCGTGAACGAGCGCGTCGCCGTCTCCGAACTCGAGCGCGGCGAGCTCTTCCACCGCACGCTCATCATGCAGCTGCCCCAGTAGGGTTGATGCACCCGATTCTCCCGCGCACCCACCCGAAGCGGGTGCGCAGCGATGCGAAGGAGCATCACGTGAAAGCACGAATCGCCTGGGCAGGACTCGCCGGCGTCGTCGGCTACCTCGCCTTCGTCGAGTTCACCAGCGGCGTCCTGCAGGGCTACTACACCCCGATGCTCACCGACATCGCCCGCCATCTCGGCATCCCCGATGCCGACGTCAACTGGCTGGAGGGCACGCAGCTGATGCTGTCGGCACTCGTCGTTCCGGCCTTCGCGAAGCTCGGCGACATGTTCGGCCACAAGCGGATGCTGCTGATTTCCACCGCGCTGACAGCGCTCGCATCCTTCGCGCTCCCCTTTTCCGACTCGTTCGGGGTCTTCCTCACCGCCTGGGCCCTGCAGGGTTTCTACGTGGTGTGGCTGCCCATGGAGATCGCCCTGATCTTCAGCCGTACCCGCGGAGTCGAAGGGCGCGCGCAGATCACCGCGCGCGCGGCCGGCATCCTGGTCGCCTCGCTCGAGGGCGGCGCGATCCTGGGTGCCCTCCTCGGCGGTGCGCTGATCGATGCGCTGCCCCTCACCGTGGTGCTGTTGGTTCCGGCGATCCTCGTCGCGCTGTGCTTCTTCGTGATCCTCTTCGGTGTGACCGAATCGCCCGAGCACACCGGCGGTCGACTCGACACCGTGGGGCTCGTTCTCATCTCTGTCGCGCTGATCGCCTTCACCGGCGGGCTCAGCATGCTGCGCCTCAACGGCCCGGGCGACCTCGTCTCCATTCTCGTGACGATGGTGGGCGTGGCGCTGGTCATCCCCTTCGTCCTGTGGGAGCTTCGCCAGGACGACCCGCTCATCGACGTCCGCATGTTCCGCAACCCCGCGCTCGGCCCGGTGTTCGTCACCGCAGGTCTGTTCGGCGTGAGCGTACTCGGCGGGCAGGCACCGCTCTCCACCTTCGCACGCACCGACCCGACCGTCACCGGCTACGGACTCGGCACGCAGGGCTTCGCCACCTCGCTCATCATCGGCATCTACCTCATCGCGATGATCACCGGAGCGCTGCTCTTCCCGGTGATCGGACGTCTTCTGTCACCGCGACTCGCGCTCATCGGCGCGGCGCTGCTGGTGTGCGTCGGCTTCGCGCTGTTCCTCCCGCTGCACGGCACCTACGCACAGGTGATCATCAACATGGTGATCGTGGGTCTCGGCTCCGGCGCCCTGGTCGCAGCTCTCCCCTCCGCGGCGGCAGCTGCGGCACCCGCTGCGCAGACCGGCGTCGCGACGGGCCTCACCAACTCCGTCAAGACGGTCGGCGGCGCGATCGCATCGTGCGTCTTCGGCATCGCCCTGCTCCACGGCGCGACGGGCGCTGCCGCGAACCCCGACCAGACCGCCGGTTCGCTGAGCGGCTACATGACGGTGTGGGCGGTATGCTCGGCCACGGCGCTCGTCGCCGCGATCTTCCTCTGCTTCGTGCCGAAGCAGGCCTTCCGCGACCAGGAACAGCCGGTCACGGTCTGAGCACGACGAAAAGATGAGGCCGGCCCAGAACTCTCCGGGCCGGCCTCATCGCTTCGGGATCACTCCCCCATGCGATTCCGTGTCCGCATGGCGCGATCCGCTTCACGCTTGTCCTGACGTTCGCGCAGGGTCTGGCGCTTGTCGAACTCGCGCTTACCCTTCGCGACACCGATCTCCAGCTTGGCGCGACCGTCCCGGAAGTACAGCTTCAAGGGAACCAGCGTGTAGCCGCCGGCCGACACCGCGTGCGAGATCTTGATGATCTCGTCGCGGTTCAGCAGCAGCTTGCGCACGCGCTTGGCCGAATGGTTCGTCCAGTGCCCCTGCGAGTACTCCGGGATGTGGATGTTGTCGATCCAGGCTTCGTTGCCCTTGATGTAGGCGTAGCCATCCGTCAGGTTGGCGCGTCCCTGCCGCAGCGACTTCACCTCGGTGCCGGTCAGCACCATACCCGCCTCGTACGTCTTCTCGACGTTGTAGTCGTGGCGTGCACGCCGGTTGGTCGCAACGACCTTCTCCCCGCGTTCACGGACCATGTCACACTCTCCTCAATCGCCGCGCGCACGCGCGGCAGCCGACCAGTCTATCAACCGACGGCACCGGACCACGACGCGTCAGGTACGCAGCCAGCGCCGGATCGCGAACCCGGCTGACAGGGCGGAGAGCACCACACCGAGACCCACGATGATCGGGATGACCACCCAGACATCGTTCAGACCGATCCAACTCTGAATGAAGGTCACGCGATCCGTCAGGTAGCCGAGAACGCCGAACTGCACCGCCGCCCACAGCGCTGCAGAAGCCAGCACGGAGCCGATGAAAGCCGCGAGCACTCCCTCCAGCACGAACGGGGTCTGGATGAAGCGGTTGGACGCACCCACCAGACGCATGATTCCGATCTCCTTGCGACGTGCCACCGCGGACAGCCGGATGGTCGTCGCGATCAGGAGAATCGCCGCAATCAGCATGAGCGCGGCGATTCCGACCGCGAGATAGGTGGCCACCTGAAGCGCCTGGAACAGCGGTTCCAGGTACTTCATCTGGTTCTTGACCTCCTGCACGCCCTTCGTGGAGTGGAAGGCCTCCTCGATCACGGTGACCTGCGACTGGTCTTTCAGGTTCACACGGAACGATGCGTTGATGCTGTCGGGCGCGAACACGCTGGCGTATTCCTCACCGCGCTGGTCGATGATGCTCTGATAGGCGTCCGCCTGCGTGATCTCCTGCACGTTGGCGATCAGGGGCCCGAGCGTGCCGCCGCCCAACTGTGCCCGCACGTCCTCGATCTGCTCCGGTGTCGCATTGCCGTCGGTGCAGTTGTCACCGATCGCGGTAGACGTACACATGAAGATCTCGACCTGAGCGCGATCCTCCCAGTAGTCGTGGAGCTTGCCCACCTGAGACTGCGTGAGGATGGCCGCGCCTACGAAGGTGAGCGACACGAACGTGACGAGGATCACGGAGATGACCATCGAGACATTCCGACGGAAGCCCTGGAAGACCTCGGAGAAGATGAGTCCCAGCCTCATGATGTCGGACCCACCTCGTCGTTGTCGTCATACTCGCTCAGTCCCAGCCGGTCGGCGACCCCGAGCTCGGCCACCTGAACGTCGGGCAGCGCGATCGGTCGTGTCATCGGCCGCGCCTCGGCGTCGACGACGGGCTCAGCGGGCGACGGGCGCGTGATGGCCGGCGCGGCCTCCGCCGGATCAGCTTCACGCTCTCCGGTGCCGAATGGCGAGTCGCTCTCCGTGGCGGGAGGGGCGACCTCATCGGCGGATTCCGGGACGGGAACAGCCACGGCGGCTGCGACAACCACCGGGGCGTCACCGGCATCGACCGCTGCCGCGACCTCGCGCTGCACTTCGAGTACCGCCGTCAGTGCGGCGGCGGAGGCAGCACCTCGTTCGGTGAACGCCTCCAGACGGGGAATCGAGGACGTGTCCCCGTACCCGCCATGACGATCATCGCGAATCACCGCCCCGTCGCGCAGCTCGATCACGCGACGCTGCATCTGGTCGACGAAGCCGGCCTCGTGCGTCGCCATCACGACGGTCGTGCCGTTCGCGTTGATGCGAGCGAGCAACTGCATGATGTCGGTGGAAGTTCCCGGGTCCAGGTTTCCGGTCGGCTCATCCGCCAGCAGGACCTGGGGACGGTTGACGATGGCGCGCGCGATGGCGACACGCTGCTGCTCACCACCGGACAGCTCCGTGGGCATGCGCTTCGCCTTGTCCTGCAGACCCACCAGCTCCAGCGCCTCGGGAACCGACTGCTGGATCAAAGCCCGACTGGCACCGGTGACCTGGAGGGCGAAGGCGACGTTCTGCGCCACGGTCTTGGTGGACAGGAGCCGGAAGTCCTGAAACACGGACCCGATGTGTCGGCGGAAGTAGGGAACCCGCCGGTTGGACATCTTCCGGGTGTCACTGCCGAGCACGAGAACGCGACCGGCAGTGGGGACATCCTCGCGGAGGATGAGACGAAGACACGACGACTTCCCGGATCCCGACGCGCCGACGAGGAACACGAACTCACCGCGTTGAATCTCGAAGTCGACATCGGAGAGCGCGGGTCGGGGCGTACCGCGGTAGCGCTTGGTGACGTTCTCGAACCGAATCATGGCCGAATCAGCCTACGTCGCGGGGTTGGTGGGACCGCCCAGCGACACCCGCCCAGACACATTGTTCTCTCGACGTCACGCGCACAGCGCCTCGCCGAGGTCGATTCTCAGTCTTCGGTCTTGCGCTTGCGCCAGCGGATTCCGGCCGAGATGAGGCCATCCAGGTCGCCGTCGAACACGCTCGCCGGGTTTCCGACCTCGTAACCGGTGCGCAGATCCTTCACCAGCTGCTGGCCGTAGAGGAAGTACGATCGCATCTGATCGCCCCAGCTCGCTGTGATCACACCGGCGAGTTCCTTCTTCTTCGCGGCCTCCTCCTCCTTCTTCAGGAGGAGCAGTCGCGTTTGCAAGACACGCATCGCGGCGGCGCGGTTCTGGATCTGAGACTTCTCGTTCTGCATCGAGACCACGATCCCCGTGGGGATGTGGGTGAGGCGCACGGCCGAGTCTGTGGTGTTGACCGACTGTCCACCGGGGCCCGATGAGCGGAAGACGTCAACGCGCAGATCGCCTTCGGGGATGTCGACCTCGACGGCCTCCTCCATCACGGGGATGACCTCGACCGCGGCGAAGCTGGTCTGCCGCTTGTCGGCCGAGCCGAACGGGCTGATGCGGGCCAGACGGTGCGTGCCGGCCTCGACCGACAGGGTGCCGTAAGCGTAGGGGGCGTCGACTTCGAAGGTCGCCGACTTGATCCCCGCACCCTCGGCGTAGGAGATGTCCATGACCTTGACGGAGTACTTGTTGCGCTCGGCCCAGCGCAGGTACATGCGCATGAGCATCTCGGCGAAGTCGGTGGCGTCGTCGCCGCCGGCGCCCGAGCGGATCGTGACAACGGCGGAGCGCTCGTCGTATTCGCCGTCGAGCAGCGTCTGCACCTCGAGCTGGCTCACCACGCTCTCCAGGGCCGCCAGCTCGTCGCGCGCCTCCTGCTCAGCGTCGGCGTCTTCCATCTCGTTGGCGAGCTCGACGAGAACATCGAGGTCGTCGAGCCGGCGCTCCACCGCCTCGACGCGGCCGAGGTCGGCCTGCTTGTGGCTGAGGGCGCTGGTGACCTTCTGCGCGGCTTCCGGGTCATCCCACAGATCGGGCGCACCGGCTTCCTCGCTCAGGCGGGCGATGTCTGCGCGCAGCGCATCGACGTCCACGACGGCACGGATGTCATCGAACGTGGAACGGACGGCAGCGATCTGGGAGGTGAATTCGTAATCGAGCATGGCTTCCTTAGCCTAGCGGTCGCAGGTGCGTCTCTGCGGCGTGAGACGAGCGGCGTAGGGTGGAGGAGTCTTCTCTGAGGAGACGGAGAGCGAGCACAGTGACAGACGCACCCTCCACCGGCGAGATCCTCAAACGTCTCGCCCCGATGATCTACGGCCCCACCGTCCTGTTCAGCCTGGGCGAGGGGGCCGTCGTGCCTCTGCTGCCGGTGCTGGCCACGAAGCTCGGTGCGGACATCGCGATGTCCTCGCTCATCGTCGCCGCGCTCGTGGTCGGCCAGCTGTGCGGCAACCTTCCCGCCGGCTGGGCAGTGGCCCGCTTCGGTGAGCGCCGCACCATGATCAGCTCCGGCCTCCTCGCACTGGTCGGTGTCGGCCTCCTTGCGTTTGCAACCGGTGTGGTGATGCTGATGGCGGCGGCGCTCGTCATCGGATTCTGCGCGGCGGCTTTCGCTCTGGCGCGACACTCGTTCATGACGACCCGCGTTCCGCTGTCGTTTCGCGCCCGCGCGCTGTCGCTGCTGGGCGGGTCGTTCCGCTTCGGGATGTTCATCGGTCCGTTCGTGGCTGCCGGGCTGCTCTGGGTGTTCGGCGACGAGCGCGCAAGCATCTGGTTCCTCGGCCTCTGTCTGCTGGCCGCCGTGGCGCTTGTGGTCTTCGGACCGGATCCCGAGACGGTCGCACCGCTTCCCACGCGCCCCACAGCGCGTGAAGCCTCGCCCGCAGACACCGGCGAGCCGATCACGGGCGGTATCGCGATCATCCCGACGCACGAGGGCGTGTTCCGCACGATGTGGCGGCACCGCGGTGTTCTCGCACGACTCGGGGTAGCGGCCGCGTCCCTCTCGGCGGTGCGATCCGCACGCCAGGCGATCCTTCCGCTGTGGGGCGTCTCGATCGGGCTCGACGCTCAGACCATCGCTCTGGTCGTTGGCCTGTCCGGCGCGATCGACTTCGCACTGTTCTACGCGAGCGGCCAGGTGATGGACCGCTTCGGCCGACTGTGGGCCGCGCTGCCCGCGATGCTGCTCATGGGGCTCGGCTTCGGAGCACTCGCGCTGACACACGATCTGCCCAGTTCGGCGATGTGGTTCGCCGCCTTCGCCATGGTGCTCGGTGTCGGCAATGGCCTCTCCAGCGGCATCCTGCTCACGCTTGGCGCGGATGTCGCGCCCCAGCACGATCCCGCACCCTTCCTCGGCTCGTGGCGCACGCTGACCGATGCCGGTGGTGCGCTCGCACCGGTGCTGATCTCGCTAATCACGGCCCTGCTGTCGCTGGCCTGGGCCACAGGACTGATGAGCGTCGTGGCCTTCGCCGGTGCACTGGGCTTCATCCGGTGGGTGCCGAAGTTCATTCCGCGGGCCCAGCGTGGTCCGACGGCTCCGGATCCCGGCGAGGGATGAACAGGCGCTAGCCGATCGCGGTACGAGCGATGGCCGTCGACCTCAGCGTCACGCCATCGGGAATCACGATGCTGAACAGCGGCGGGTGCCAGATCATCTGCACCGTGACCACCGCGCTGGTGCCATCCGGCGTATCGGATGCGACAAGCACGGCTTGACCGGGCGTCGCCTCAAGGAGCGCGGCGGCGCCCATCGCGACCCCCGGCGCCGTCAACACGGCGCGGGGCTCGCCGTCGGCGACGCTCAGTGTGAACGTATCCGCGGCGGCCAGGGCCGCAGCCTCGGCAACCGCATCCAAGCCACGTTGCGCCATGTTGAGACTGGCGAGGTCGATGGTCGTGACCATGAGCACAGCGGTCAGCGCACCATAGCCGATCACCAGCGGCAGCAGGCTTCCCGAGTCGTCGCGGAGTCGCATCAGTGGCCGCCGGGCACGCGATGCACGAGAACGAACTCCAGCGGGATCGCCGTGGACTGTGCCAGATCCAGGACAGGTGGCGCGAGCGGAAGAACCGCGTCCGCGCGGACGCGGACCGTGACGAAAGCGCCGGGTGCCGGGCAGGGGTCACTGACGGGCAGGCAGGAGATCTCGACACGCATCGCGTCCGGATCGATCCCGTACTCCGCCGCTACGGCGGCCAGGACAACGTCCGGTGAGCCGGATCCGGAACTCAGCACGCGCGTGAGCTGACGCGCGGCGGTCTGAACACCCATCGCCTGGTTGTGCACGCTGTTCAGCGCTACGCCGAGGTACATGATCGGCGCGAGAAGAACGACGCCCGCCACGATGAACTCCAGTGACGCGGACCCGGCGTCATTCGACCACCAGCGACTCCACCGGCGCACGCCCCACCACCTCCAGCCCGTCCGGGACGCCGAGGAACACGATGAGCGGCAACACGGCCGTGACCCGGACTTCGAGCGTCGGAACCCCCAGCGCATCGGTGCGGGAAGCTCGGACTTCCCCGACGAGATCGGCGCCGACGGAGGAGCTGACGACCGTGCGGACGATCTCGTCGACCTGGTCCGGGGCGACGTCGGCGAGAGCCGCCTCATAGGCTGCCTGCACGGCGGCGTCGTGGACGGTGTTGCGAACATGGATCACGATGCCGATCTGGATCACCGCCACCGTCATCAGGGTGAGCAGCGTCCCGACCAGAGTGAACTCGACAACGGCGGAGCCACGCTCGTCGCGCCAGACGCGGTTCGCGACGATCATGGCGTGAAGACGACGCCCTTCAGCGCGCTGTCCACCAGGTTGATCAGCGCATCACCCGCAAACGCCCAGATCACCATCACCAACGCGGCGGTCATCATCGTGATGAGCACCCATCCGGGTACGTCTCCCTGTTCTTCCACAAGAGCCGTGCTCACCCGCGTCTTCAGCTTCTTCCACATCCGCACACTGTGGCATCGCGTCGGATCATGAGAATTCACCAATCCACATGCACCTGGCGCCCCGCGGCAAGAAGTCGATTCGGCAACGCATCTGCCCTGTTCGCCCGCCGCAGGACTACCCTCCGAGCATGAGAAGCCGCTTCATCGCGCTGGGAGGTCTGTTGGTCGCGATCACCGGCTTGACCGGGTGTTCCCCGGCCGTCGTCGGGGCGATAGCTCTGACCGGTTACGACCTGCGCGAGCGAACCCTCTCAGTCATGCTTGTCGTCTGTGAGGGCTACATCGACAAGCTCCTGGTGTTCGAACCCGAGATCCTCCCCACGCCTTCCGCATCAGTGCCGGCGCGGCCCGGCGACCGGGACGACGTCTCCCTCGGCATTCACACCGCGGGGGTCTTCCACCTCACCGTGGACGACGTGGACCTCTCCGATGCCGGCGGCGGGTTCGAGGTGAGTGGTACCGGTGGGAACGGCAGTCTCGTCTTCCCCTATGTCGCGCGCACACCGTCGATTGAGAACATCATGCTGTCGCAGCTCGCGTCCCTCAGACCGGGCGAGGTACTGAGTGGGGAGAGCCCGTACGGCGGCAAAGCCACGGTCATGGCCGAAGAAGCGTTCGAGGCCGCCGCCTGCGACTACTAGTCGCAGGCGGATACGGACACGCACCGCGGATCGCTCACGGCTCGGGGAAGATGCGCCGGTGCGGCTCGCACCAGCCACTGACGCGGTCGATGACGACTTCGAGTGCGTCCCGCACGAGGTCATCGTCCTCGTCGGCCGCGGAGAGTGCCCGGTTGAAAAGGGTGAACATCGTGCGCTGATCCATGCCGGACCGATCACGCAGATCCACCGCAAGCTCAGCGAGGCGATCTGCGAGACCCCCGTTCTCGGATTCTGCCAGCACGGCGCTCAAACGTGCGGTCGCGTCTTCGGAGGTCACTTGTCCATCGTCGCAGATGCCACGAAGCCCGATGTCACGACCGCTGCAGCCACGTGATCACAGCCCGCACCCGACGATTCTCGGCCGACGATTCCTCGAGACCCAGCTTGCCGAAGATGCTGCGCACGTGCTTCTCGACGGCACCCGTCCCCACGAACAGCCGCTCTGCGATCGCGCTGTTGCTGTGTCCCTCGGCCATCAGCACCAACACCTCACGCTCGCGAGCCGTGAGCGCTTCGAGCGGATCACGCTGCGCTGCGAACAATTGAGCCACCACCTTCGGATCCAGCACGGTGCCGCCGTCGACCACGCGCGTGATCGCATCGTCGAGGTCATCCACCGACGTGATGCGGTCCTTGAGCAGGTAGCCGACACTGCCCTCACCCGACGCCAGCAGCTCGCGCGCGTACACACCCTCGACATACTGACTGAGCACCAGCACGGCGATGTCGGGGCGATCACGTCGGAGCTTCTTCGCCGCCACGAGACCCTCGTCACGGAAGTCGGGTGGGAGGCGGACGTCTGTCACCAGAACGTCCGCCTCCAGCGAGCTGCCATCTCCCAGAGGCCCCGCGTCACCCCACGATGCGACGACCGTGTGGCCGAGCTCCTGCAGGAGCAGAACCAGCCCTTCGCGAAGAAGAACCGAATCCTCGATGACGGCGACGCGCAGCCCTGACATGCTCCTCAACCTACCGAGCGGCGACCGCGGTCACCGGAACCGTCACGCGGATTGCTGTTCCCGACGCTGCCGGCTCGATCTCCAGCTGACCGCGCAACCCGCGCAGCCGCTCCTGCAGACCGGCGAGACCATGCGCACTGCGGACCACGGCTCCACCGATGCCGTCGTCGACCACGCGAAGCACCACGGTCTCCCCCGTCCGTGCCACCGACACGGCGGCGCGACCGGCGTCGGCGTGCTTCACGACGTTGGTGAGGAGCTCCGCCGTCACGAAGTACAGGCTCCGCGCCGCCTCTGAAGAGAGCAGATCGTCGACGGATCGGTCCACATCCAGCGTCACGGGAATGCCGGTCACCTCGGCCAGCGACTCGACGGCTGCCGTGAACCCACGATCCTGGAGGAGAGGCGGCGCGACACCGGCGGACAGGGCGCGCAGTTCGGCAAGCGTCTCCTGGGCACCAGCGCGCGCACGGGCCGCCAGTTCCGCCGCAGCATCGGCATCGCCCGACTTGGCGCGGCGCTCCAGCAATCCGAGGTCCATCTGGAGGCGGATGAGCCGTTGCTGCGGGCCGTCGTGCAGGTCGCGCTCCAGTCGTCGCAGATCGGAGTCCTCGGCGTGCAGCGCAGCCTGTCGAGCTTCGCGCTCATCGTCGATCTGCGCCTGCAGATCATCCCCCGCCCACGGGCCGAGCATGGCTCGCGCCACACGCCACTGCATCCCGACGAGGCCGCGCAGCACCAGCGGCAGAGTCGCCAGCGCGATCAGTCCCGCGCTCCCGAGGACGACCATCACCACGAGGGACGGGCTCCAGCCCGACAGGAACGAGACGTTCTCGATCAGCTCTGCTGCCCACACGCGGTTGCTCACGCTCGAGAACGGTTCCCAGAGCGGAGTCAGCGGTCCCATGACCGCGAGCGCGATCCACGGCAGCGCGAGGCAGAAGCTGATCGATGACAGGACGAAGTTGACGATGAGTCCGTGAATCAGCGCCGCCCAGTCGTGGGTGCTCCGCAGCTCCTCGCGAGCCGCGCGCCACGAGGAGACATCGGACTGCGCGTGGGCTCGATACGGCTCGGCGATGGCGGGCAGTCCGGACCGCAGCAGCATTCTCACGTGCCGCTGCGCGAATCGCCGTGCCACGATCAGTGACAACGCCACGAGGAAGATGCCGACGCCGAAGATCGACAGCGCGAGGCCGGTGAAGAAGAGAGCGACCAGCGTGACGATCGTCACGAGCCCAAGACCGAAGGTGCCGGCGATGGCGACGAAGGTTCCCGGAGTGCGGCGCCAGAGTTCGAGATACCCCCGACCGGGAGCGGGTGCGGATGGGCTCGTCCGGGACGGGCTCTGCATCATTTGTGTCATGCCTCCAGGCTCCCGAATCCCGCCCGGTCACGACATCCGAGAGGCGTACGAACTGACGCGGGGGTTATCCCCCCTATCCTGCCCGAGTCCGGCCCCGCACACCGCACCTCAGCCGAGGCGCAGCAGGTGGATGCCGGGGAACACCGCGAGCAAGACGGAGAGAGGAAGGATCAGAAAGACCAGAGGAAACAGCATCGTCACTTCGTTGCGTCCGGCCTGATCGAGCATCGCCTGCTTTCGGTCCTCACGGGCGTCGGACGCCTGATCGCGCAGCACCGCTGCAAGCGGAGCGCCGCGCTCCAGCGCGGACAGCAGATGGTCGAAGGCCCGACTCACACCGGGGACGTCGATCCGCTCCCCCGCGGCCGCGAGCGCAGTGGCCAGGTTGGAGCCCGTTCCGGTTTCCAGGGTGACAGCCCGCAGCTCGCCGGCGAGAGCGCCCACGCCGACGGCGGCGGTCCGCTTCACCGCATCGTGCAGGCTCTCCCCCGCCGCCAGGCACAGCGCGAGGAACTCGAGCACCGTGGGCAGCTCGTCTTCGATGCGATGCCGGCGACGCTTCACCGCCTGTGTCAACCACACATCAGCGCCGAGGAAGCCGGCCGTACCGAAGGCGACGGGAAGCAGCAGCGCGGGGATCGTGAATCGTCCGGCAAGCGCCAGGCCGATGGTCACGAGGGCTCCGAGGGCTGCCGCACCCAGCGCGATGGCAAGCTGGCGTTCCCGGAATCGCTCGGACTGGGTCGACCACCCCGCACGGCGCAGCCGTGCCGCCAGCGCGTCGGTCCCGCCCAGAAGCGGCACCAGGCGTCGTCGAGCGCCTCGCCAGGTGGCCCGCAGCAGCGCCGTCAGCCCCGCGGCCGGATCGATGAGCGACGGTTCCGACAGGCTCGTCCCCGCGGGGTCGGTGACATCGCGGATGTAGGGCGCGATGCGTCGTATGAGCTGCGGCGCCGACCAGTGCGGAAGCGCGGCGAGGATCGACCACAACCCGCATCCCAGCACCGTGCCGAGGAGCACCGCGATGGCGGCATCGGTGAGCGTTGTCGTCATCGGAACCACCGCCGCGGCTCCGGCAGCCGTCCGATGCGCATCATCAGCCGATACGCCACGAAAGACACCCCGGCGGCCGCCGCGATCAGCAGCACGCCCATCGGCGTTGAGTATGCCGCAGCGCCCTCGGGGCGCGCGACGAGGAGTCCGAGAATCACCCAGGGAGCCACCACGCCCACGACTGCCGCTCCGCGGATCCACGACTGCCGCGCGGTGACCTCGCCACGCACGGCCGCCTCCGCGCGGACGGCGGTCGACAGCGATCGCAGCACGCTCGGAAGCTCGGTACCACCCACCTGGCGAGCCATCCGGAGCGTCTCCACGATGCGATCGGCAGTGGGGTCGGCGAGGCGCTCCTTCAGCGCGAGGACGGCCGAATCGAAATGACCGGAGGCGGCCAGATCAGCCCGGAACTGGCGGAAGTCGGCACGAACGGGCGATGGTGCCAGGTCCGCGAGCGCCGCCACGCCGTCCGGAAGACTCTGCCCCGCCCGCACCGAGGCGACCAGGAGATCGCAGACGTCCGGCCACACCGAGCGCCGCTCCTGCTGACGGCGGGCGCGGCGAGCGCGCAGCACCGAGAACGGCGCAACGGCACCGGCGACGAGAGCGAGCACGGCAAGCACGGGCAGCCGCGTCAGGATCCATGCGGCCGATGCCGCCACGAACGCACACGTCGTCACGATGATCGTGAGCGCCCCCGGCGACAGCACGGATGCGCCCGCCTCGGCCAACAGCGTCCGCATGGCAGACTCGGGGCGGCTGACGACCGGTGCCGGTTCATCCCGACGAGGCCACAGCCAGACGGAGGCGATGCAGAGCACACCCGCCGCGAAGCAGATCGCCCACAGCGCCGTCATGCTGCCCGCTCCGCCCGATAGAGAACCTGCGCGCCAGGCTCCCCCGCCGCATCGACCTCGGGCGCGAGAACCTCGGCCACGCGCCGGGATCCGTCGGCGCGCCGTTCGCAGTGCACGACCAGGTCCACGCTGCGGGCGATCGCCGGGGCCACAAAAGCGCGGTCGACGTTGCGCCCCGCCAACAGCGTGAGCGACATCAGCTTGTCGAGCGCCTCCGCCGCACTGTTGGCGTGGATCGTGGCGGCACACGGCACGCCGGTGTTGAGTGCGAGCACCAGATCCAGCGCCTCGGCATCCCGAACCTCCCCGACCACCAGACGATCCGGCCGCATACGCAGGGCCTCTTTCACCAGTCGGCGAAGAGGAATCTCACCGGTGCCCTCCAGCGACGGCTGACGACCCTGCATCGCCACGACGTCAAGGGCGTCGACCGCGAGTTCGAAGGTTTCCTCCACGGTGATGATGCGGTGCTCCGAGGGCTCCGCTGCAATGAGCGCGCTCAGCATCGTGGTCTTTCCCGCATGGGTGGCCCCCGACACGAGAACACTGGCTCCCTGCGTCATCGCCTGCGTCAGGTTGTACGCGAGCGACGGCGGAAGCGCTCCGACGTCGACCAGTCCGTCCAGATCACGGAATCGGGTGAGGAACTTCCGGATGTTCACCGTCCAGTGCGCGCGCACGACGTCCGGAATGACGACGTGAACTCGTGACCCGTCGACCAGCGACGCATCCACGCGCAGCGCATATACGATAGCTCTCATGGCAGCACCGAGAGTGGCGATCTACACGCGCATCAGCGACGATCGGCAGAAGACCGGCGCCGGAGTGGCGCGTCAACGCGACGACTGTCAGCAACTGGCGCAGGCGCAGCACCTCAACGTCATCGCGGTGTTTGAGGACAACGACCGCAGCGCGTACAAGCGAAATGCCAAGCGCCCGCAATGGGAGAGCTTGAAGCAGCTCATCGCCGCGGGAAGCCTCGACGGGATCGTAGTGTGGCACACCGACAGGCTGTATCGGCACCCGAGTCAGCTAGAAGACATCATCGAGCTGGTTGAACGCAGCAACCTAACGATCTACACCGTGACGGCTGGCGAAATAGATCTCAACACACCGACCGGTCGCATGGTCGCACGGCTCCTCGGTTCTGTCGCTCGAAATGAGGTCGAGCACAAGGCCGAGCGTCAGCAACGTGCCCATCTCGAACTCGCAAAGCAAGGGCGCTGGCATGGTGGTCAGATTCCCACTGGCTTCCAGCGATCCAGCTCAGGCGAAAAAGGCGTACTCGAACACCATCCTGTTCAGGCCCCCGCGCTCAGAGCTGCGGCGCAGCGAATCATCCTGGGCCAGTCCTTGGCATCGACCGCACGATGGTTCACCGAGGAGACCGGCAAGTACGTCGACTCGGGTCGTCTGAAAGCCGTGCTGACTGGCCCCAAGGTCGCGGGTCTAAGAATGCACATCCCGCAGGAGGCCCGAGATAAGTGGGCTGGGCATCGAGCGCGCCGTATGGTCTCGGGCGATGTGCCACCCAACATGGCGACCTACAAGGCCCAGTGGGACGCGATTCTTGATGACGACACGTGGCTCAAGGTGAGAGCGATTCTGCTTGACCCTGCGCGTCGAACAAACATCGGCCGCCCTGCCAAGGCGCTCCTCGGTGGCCTGGTCTACTGCGCAGGATGCACATGCGTCATGTCTCGATCATCGACCACGTACGCATGCCATGCAGGTACTGCCGAATGGGCCTGTGGCAAGGTGTCGATCAGCACCCGCGCACTGGAGACGCTCATCAAAGACGCAATCAGCGCTCGTGCATCGAAGACGGAGCAGTTCGACGTTCCGCTCACTCCGATCGAGGAGGAAGCGCCTCTCCCCCTCGACTCCATCGAGAACAGGCGGCTTGAAGTGCTCGACCTTCATAGTGATGGCATCATCACGAAGGCAGAGATGATCCGCCAGTTGGACCGCCTCGACTCTCGAATCGCTGAGCTCGAGGAGACACGGGCTCAGCAGCTCCGCGACAGAATCCGGCAGCAGCAGATCGTCGACGGCTTGAAGTTCTGGGCCGATATGCGAGCGACGCTCGACTCAGCGGCGACACCGGATGAGCAGTTGGTGGCGAGCGCCCGATCGCTCATCGGACGAGTCATCGAGCGAATCAACATTGCTCCCGCACCGCGGGGAAACAAGTCCGGAGCACGGTTCAACCCGGAGCGAGTTGCCGTGATCTGGCGCGAGGCAAGGCCCCGACCCGCTGCTTCGCACCAGAAGCACCAGAAAGCGAACTAGTAGAAGATACGCGTCGAATTACGTATCGGGCGCTCAGAATCGCACTGAGAGCTTCTGGCGCTACCGAATCAGGCTCGAGACAGCTTCGCGTCTCACTTCGGAAGCATCTCAGGTGCCGGATAGGCGAGCACTGTCACATCACCTGACGCGCCCAAGTCTCCAGGCTTTCCAACTGCCTCCCACTCCGCAGATTCGGATGACCGATACCAAGTGCGAAGAACCGTTGAGCCCTCTCCCCCTGATGCGTCGAGCCAGATCTGCGCGCCACCGGGCAGGTTCACGTGACTGTACAGGCCCTCATTGCGGCTGTCGTTCCGGAACTCGGCGTATGCCTGATCATTGGGAGCCGGTTCGCCGGTGACGAAGTTGAACATCTGCGAGCCATCAGCGGGGAACGTGAATTCCGCAACCAAGCGAGGCGTCGGGTTCTCTGACTCAACGTCGATACCCCATACCTGTGCATCGGGGGTCGATCGGGCTCTCGTTACGATCCATAGCTCTGCTCCGGACGTTCCACCAAACCGAGCGCCGGTCCTTCCGTCGAAGCGAGTGTCGGTCACATCCCAGTCTGGCGACTTGAGCGGGATCATCGACATGCTGTACGTCATGCGAGCAGATCGGTCGATCCTCGAAACGAGCACTTCCGCCTTGTCAGAGCCGACGATAACCCACTGTCGATTCGGAGAAACATCGAGCGGCGTCTTATCGATGTCGGACTCTGGGCCAAACAAGGAGTAGTCAACCTTGCCAGTAACCGGCGAGTACTCGAAGATGCCCCAACCATAGGCACCTTGATACATGCCGATCCATGAATCCGACTGCTCAACCGTGTCACTTGCTGCGGTAGTGGGAGCGCTTGACGCCGACGGGGCACCTGTCTCGATGACCGAACTGCTCGGGGTGGTCACCGGTGGCTGAGCGTCGCTCCCCGATGGTGCGCATCCGACAGCGGCGATGCCAACCGCAACAACAACCCCACACAGCAGCGCTCTACGCACGAAGACCCCCAGGCTCTACAGACGAGCCTCATCCTCGCATAGGACGCACACAATATGGAAGTCCAGGTATATATGGTTTCCTGCACCTCTCGGCGCGCGGAGCATCGAAGGGATGGTCTGGAACAAGAGTCGCTCGCGTGCGTTCGGTGAACGTGTGCGCGAGTTAAGGCTTGCAGCTGGGATGTCGCAGGAGTCCTTGGCGCACGAAGCCGGCATCTCGAAGAACCAGATGCAGCTCATTGAAGCCGGGCGGGGTTCGGCATCCGAGGCCGGTCCACCATCGAACCCAAGGATGACTACGCTCTATGGGCTCGCCGCGGCCCTTGACGTGCCACCGCAGGAGCTTCTGCCTTAGGGGCTTGGGGTCGCGGCAATACGGTGCTCTCCATCAGCTCCGACCCCGAGGCCGCCGCCGATGATCTTGGTGTCTTCGCCGTCGTAGCGAAGTTGAGACATAGCAACAGCGCTGAACTCCGTGCCGTCTGCGAGCGATGTCGCGGTAGCGATGCAGTACACGATCACTGTGGCATCGTCACCGAGCGGGGTGACATCGTCCGGCCGTGGGGGCACGCACGTTGAGGGTTCCAGCGCGTAGCTGTAGTCAGGATTCCAACGGGTCTGCCATTCGGCATATGCCGTCGCGTGAGCCTCCGTGCCTGTGTAGGTCTGAAGCGCTTTGAAGGCATCAACGTCTTGGGTCGCTGCGTTCGCCGACGGTGTGGAGTCGGAAGTCGTCGCCGCGAGGTCGCCAGAGTCTCGCTGCGTGAACGAAACCGCGATGAACGCAAGAACGAGCGCAAGCGCGATGGCAACGGTCACGATGGCGGGGACGAGAGTGCCCGCGAATGGTGAGCGCGGGGTCTTCGTGGTCATGCTTCACTCCTGATCGATAGAACTTGAACAATGCCGAGATAGGGGATGGAGTACGCGCGATGGGACAGATTCGTTCTCGCCTCTGCTCGGGCTGAACCCGATCCCTGGCGGGATTCGCTGATTCGAGGGCCGTCGCCCGCACTCCTCTGTTCCACCGCAGTACCGACTACGCCGCTCTGACGAACGTCTGCGTCACGTCGAGTGTCGGGAGGAGCCGCATCGCGCAGATGAGAAGCAGGCTTGCGGTAGGTGGGCAAATCGTCGGTGACGATCTGCATCGAATCTCCGTGGGGCCAATTGGAGACACTGGCGTCGCCATGCGCCGAACACGGACCCGATGCGTCTGGCAGATCGTGGGTATCGAGCTGGCTCATGAGACGTCGTCCGAAGTTGGGATGAAGTCAGAGAGTGGGCGACGAAGCGAAGCTGATGCAGTGGCGATCTGTCGCACCGACTCGGCGGACACGAACGCAGAACGACCCATGACATGGTTGGCACGTTCGTCCTCGAAGACGCAATAGCCCTTCTGCTCATGACCGATGCGCGTCGGGGAGATAGAAGACGATGCAGAGTCACCGAAGATTGCACGCGCCTGCTCAGGAGTCTTGCACCGGAACGCGACTCTGAACGAGACGTTGTCACGGATGATCGACGGGATCGCATCAGTAGTGGGCTTCTGGGTTGCCAGAACCATCGAGATGCCACCGGCACGCCCGTACACACGAATGATCTGCGAGACGAGACCGACAAGCTCACTGGAGAGTTTCTTGGCTTCGGGAGTTGACGTGTCGAACAACTCGGCGCATTCATCGATGACAACCACGAACAAGGGTTCGTCGACCGTATACCCCTTGTCCGCCTGCTTGCGATAGCCGGACGCGGTGAGGGCATCGGCGCGCGCGATAGCAATCTTCTTGACATCGCGAAGCAGATCGAGCGCTGACTCCTGGTCAATGGCGAGCGCTGAGAGCCGTGGGCTCCAATCGGTGAACTCCATGCCACGTCGGCAGTCGATACCGATGATCTGGACGGCGGGCTCATTCGCGATGCTGGACATGGCGACGTTCAGGGCGACCGACTTGCCTGCACCAGGGATGCCGCCAAAAAGCGCGTGATTCTGGTCGAGGGGAAGTCGGAGTTGATAGCCGGATTCTGCGATGCCGAACTGGGCCGACATCGTGTCCCCGGGTAGGCAAGCTTCAGGGGTGACTGTGAACCCGTTTACGAGCGGGTCGGTGCGTATGACATTGAGTTCGTATGTCCCTGCGGCGCGCTCGACAAGGGAGACGCGAACACCTCCAAATGCAGTGCGGAAGCGCTCGGCCAGATTGTCGAAGTCCCCAAGGTGCTGCGTGGAGAGCGAGTCAAACACGATGCGCAGCCGACCGTTATTGTCCTCGACCTGCCGAACCCGAGGGAACTGGAGCGCGCCGTCCGGAGTGCGGTAGCTGAGTCCGAGGCGTTGCATCAAGTCGGGCCAGATGAGACGAACACGATGGACCGCCGTGTGTGCGTTCGCCCACGCTCGGTAGGTGCGAAGCAGCTTGCCGCTGAGAAGGAGCCGATCACCGAGGTACGCCGCCGTGATTACGATGCAGCAGAGAACCAGCTGCCCCCATCGCTGACCGACAATGAGGCCGACGAAGAAGCACGACCCGATCACGATGATCGCGACGGTAGGAAAAGCCCAGAGCCGGAGCAGTATCCACTTGACTACCATCAAGAAGCCGGACTCTTCCTGCTTGGGATCAGTGGCGGCGCTCACAATGACCTCCTGTGCGAGAGCATCAGATCTGAGTCCTGAAGCCGCTGCTGGCCTTGCGCATCACGACGACCGAGGCGATACGCTGCCTGCGACTTCTGATCGGCATCGATGCGCCGAATCTGGTGTCGATCGATAATTCGACCGATGCCGTCGATCACCCCGAGCAGGAGCCAGCCACCGAGCACGATTAGCAACCCGGTGGCCAGCCCCTGCAAGAAGAGGGGTTCGCCCAACGGTAGGGTTTGGACGATCCTCATGATGCTCAGCCGTTCTGGGGGCCAGGCTGAGCGATCTTCGGCGTCGCCGGGGCGATCAAATCGGCGTTCCAGTACTGGTTTAGGTAGCCCTTGTCGTTGACTCGAATCGAGACGGTGAGCCCATTGGGGAACTGCGCTGGGCCAACGAAATCGACCGGCGGCTTGTCCTTGCGACCGGTCTGGCGAACCTGGATCACCTCGCCATTTACGCGACCGAACTGGTCACGTGAGGTCAAAGCGACCTGGACGTTGAACAGTGTATTTCCATCCTCGTCCTTCTGAACTTCGTTGTCGTACACCACTTCGCTGTGCCCGAGAACCATTACCTGATCAAACTTCGACGCATCGACGGGAAAGATACTGATAGCCATTTTGTTTCCTATTCCGAGAACTACTCTTTCAACAACAAAGAGAGCGATGTAGTATCGCTCTCTTTAAGAAGAGCGTAATTCATTCGAGCGAGGAATACCAGGCCATTCTCTATCTTGTACTAGTTTTCGAGGCTTAACAACCTCGCGAGCGCATGTGCTATTGAAGCCCCACTTTTGACCATGAGCGCTCCCCCCTTATGACCCGTGAATAGATGCGCCCGGCGCGTCACAGTTCGATACGAGGTCTTGACCTCTCCGGTCGCAGGATCGATCTGGTGTCTCGGCACGCGGCGCCGCATTACTCTGGGACCGCCGATGTGCGCCGCGCGCGTGTCCCGAGGTGCATCTGCACTCATACGGCGCAGTACTCGCTTGATTTTGACCGCCTCAGGCCCGGAAAGGGGGATGTCCTGAGTGACTTTGCGTAGCCCTCTGTAGCCCCAGAACCTTCCTGGACCCGAGCCCTCTGCCATCCACTCATCTGGGACTCGATGCTGATATTCCTTGCTTCCCTTCCCAGGCGCGGCATGCCGAACAAAATAGACCCGAAGCCCATCCACGTCGTAAGGGTCTACGAGGTCGTTGAAGTCATACTGGGCACCTGCGAGTTCATGCTTTGCACGCTCCTCAGGATCTGGAGCACTGCAAACATCGGCCCACGTGGCCTTGAGCCAGTCGCCAAACATGAGACCTTCGAATCGCTTGAAGGCGGTGCGGGTGCGAGACTTGACGGCCGAGACTTCCGCGTATGGAACATCGGTGAAGAAGTGTATGTGAGGAGCACCGCGACGCTGGAATTCAAGCTTCCATACACAAAGGAGTGGGCCCCACGCTCGTTCATATCTATCGAAGAACTTCTCCATGAGCCTCTTGAAGGCCTTCCCCGTAGGTGCAACAGAGATCCAGTTACCCGGAAGAGTCAACGTGACCATTCCCACTCGGCGACCTTCACGTTGAAACATCGGACCGTAGTCGAGTTCTCCCATTGCAAGCATTAGCTTGCGCCTAGAACCAGATGACCAATGGGATATAGGAACCTTATTCGAGAGAGCTGGCTTCACAGAGGTCCCTTGTAGCCGCTCCTGCACGTCACGAAACTCATCATGACTTGCATCTCTGTACGATAGACGGATCACGCCGGGTGAAACGTGGAGTCGAATATCTCTTTCATCCAGGGAATCGGGATGAAGCTCAATCCGGTCAAACGCCTTGGCGGCCTCAATGATGTCTTCAGGAGAGTCAAATCGCTTCGCCCTGATGATCACCATGCGGTGCCCCCTGGCATCACAGAAGAGGGCAGTGATCTATATGATCGACGAGATATAAGACATAGAACAAGCGGGGCCCTGACGCGCGCTTCTGGCGCTCCGCTTCGCTTCGCGCCCTGGGCGCGCACAGGGTCGGTCACGACCGGCCGCCGTAGAACAGGGAGATTTCTTCTCCGAGGCCGACGACTTCCTCGTCAGTGAACCCTTCAGGAAGACCCGCCTTCTGTAGCGACTCCTCTAGCCACTGCTCGAAGCTCCAACACGACACGATTGCACTCCAGTTCGCCTGACCGCGAGCTGGAATGCGAACCGAAGTTGCATTTCCGTTCCTCAGAAGTTGTCAGTTAGTCCTCTGAGGGATCGGTACCTGATAGGCAGCGACCGGTCGGCTACGTTCCCTGTGCCTTGCTCGTACATACCAGGGCTACGTCCGGAAGCATCCGGGAGCTATGTCGTTTCGAGAGAGAATAGCAGCCTCTACGAGAGTTTTCCACGTAGTAGAATAGTCACTTGATCAGGGCTTTCTACTACATAGGCGAATCATAGAGGGAACAACTATCAGCTAACTCGCACACGCATCCACGAAGGGCTGGCTCAGGTCGACGCGACGGCCGGTGGCGTTGAGCATGCGCTCGACGATGGAGCGCACCTCATCCTCCGTGAGGGCGAGGGGCAGACGCATCGCGCGGCCGTCGCGTGCGGCGAAGATCCGGTCGGGAGCGTTGATCCAGATCTCCTCGATGGATTCATCAGCGAGATAGGGCTCCAGCGCGCCGAAGCCTGCGACCGAAGCGAGCACCTGGGCGACGCTCTCCGCCTCGTCTTCGATCACGCCACTGCCGCGCGCCAGCGCTCGATCGTTGTGCCGGTGGATCTCGGAACGCGCCACCTGGAGGGCTCGCTCACGCTCGCGCGTCGGGTCGATCTGCTCCTCGCGCAGGCGATCACGCACCCGCTCAGCGACATCGGACACGGCAACACGAGTGGACAGCATGGCGACATCCTGGCGAGAGCAGGCGCGGCGCATTCATCCCTGTCCACAGTCACGCGAGGCCGACGGATTCGCGCACTCACCATTCATGGCAGGATCACAGGTTCTCCCCCGGCACTTCCCCAGAGTGAACGTGGGGGTGAACGCATAGAATCAATTCTGCGCGGGTGTGGTGGAACTGGCAGACACGCAGGATTTAGGTTCCTGTGCCTCAGGGCGTGTGGGTTCAAGTCCCACCACCCGCACGGCCAGACGGCCTTTCTTGCCGCCAGACCAGAACAGGAATCCGCCAGTGCATCAGCTCGGACTCATCCCGTGGCTCGACCCACAGGTCATCATCGAAGCCGCGGGGCCATGGGCACTGCTCGTGGTGTGCGCGATCGTCTTCGCAGAGACAGGTCTCCTCATCGGCTTCCTGTTGCCGGGCGACACGCTGCTGATCATCTCGGGCCTGCTCACCCACACGGTCAACGTTTTCGGTCTGAACATCTGGTGGGTCAGCCTGCTGATCGGTCTCGCCGCTTTCGTCGGCGGCGAGGTGGGGTATTACATCGGTCATAAGGGCGGACCCGCGATCTTCGAGAAGAAGGACTCGGGCCTGTTCAGCAAGCAGAACGTGGCTCGCACCAACGCGTTCTTCGAGCGCTTCGGCCCGATCACGGTGATCCTGGCTCGCTTCGTGCCAATCGTGCGCACCTTCGCCCCTGTTGCGGCCGGTGTCGGCCACATGCCGTGGAAGCGCTACAGCCTCTACAACCTCATCGGTGCGATCCTGTGGGGCTTCGGCCTGACCTTCGTCGGATACCTCATCGCCTACATCCCCTGGGTCGCCGACTTCGTGACCGAGTACATCGACGTGATCCTGATCGCGGCTGTCGCCGGCTCCGCGCTGGTCACGCTGGTGCACTACCTCAACGAGCGCCGCAAGGTCGCGAAGGAGAAGGCTGCGGCTCCGACGGAGGAGCCCACCATCTGAGAGCGGTGAACGAGTGATGCCCTGCCGATTCGGCAGGGCATCACTCGTTCACCCGGCGGCTGCCTCGCCGCCCGCCTTGTCCGTGCGGGCGGCGCGGGAGCGCTCCACGCTGGCGCGCAGCGCGTCCATCAGATCGATGACCTCGCCGCCGCCGGTGTCGCCGCGCGGACCGAAGGTCTCCTCGGTATCGACGGCATCTCCGCGCTCGAGCTTGGCGTCGATGAGCGTGCGCAGCTGCGACTGATACTCGTCGGTGAAGCCGGCGGGATCGAAGTCGGACGCGTAGGTCTCGACCAGCGCAGCCGACAGCTCCAGCTCCTTCTCCGACACCGGCTCGGCGTCGGTGAGTGAGGCGAACGCCGGCTCGCGCACCTCATCCGCCCACAGCAGCGTCTGCAGCACCAGCACATCACCGCGCACGCGCAGCGCCGCGAGCCGCGTCTTCTGCCGCAGCGTGAAGCGCACGATGGCTGTGCGATCACTGCGCTCCAGGGTCTCGCGCAGCAGCAGGTACGCCTTGGGCGACTTGCCGTCCGGTTCCAGGTAGTACGGCTTGTCGAGCAGGATCGGATCGATCTGCGCATTCGGAACGAACTCGACGACCTCGATCTCGCGGCTGCGCTCCGCGGGCAGTGCGTCCAGGTCGCTCTTGGTCAGGATCACGGTCTGCTCGCCGTTGTCGTAGGCGCGATCGATGTCCGAGAACGGCACGATCTCACCGTCGAGCTCGCAGATGCGCTGATAGCGGATCCGCCCGCCGTCGGCATTGTGCACCTGGTGCAGGGAGACGTCGTGGTCTTCTGTGGCGGAGTAGACCTTGACCGGAACATTGACGAGGCCGAACGTGACGGCACCCTTCCAGATGGAGCGCATGGCCCCAGTACACACCACGGTGACGTCCCGCTGCCACCCCGGAGCGGAACGCGCGCCGGAGCGGTCGATGTCCTAATCTGACCAGGTGGCAGAGGCATCGGTGAACGTGCAGGTGGAGGGGCGCTCGCTGCGTCTCAGCCACCTCGACAAGGTGCTCTATCCCGAGACCGGAACCACCAAGGCCGAACTCATCGACTACTACGCACGCATCGCACCCGCGCTGCTACCACACGTCGTCGGTCGTCCGGTCACGCGCAAGCGCTGGCCCGACGGCGTCGGTACCGCCGCTGCGCCGCAGGAGCCGTTCTTCGCCAAGCACCTGGAACCCGGCGCGCCCTCGTGGATTCCGCGCAGCGGCATCGACCACAGCACGGGAACCAAGGACTATCCGCTGGTCACGGATGCCGCCACGCTGGTCTACTTCGCGCAGTCCGCCAGTCTCGAGCTGCACGTACCCCAGTGGCGATTCGACGCTCAGGGCCAGCCGGCCTTCCCCGATCGGCTGGTGCTGGATCTGGATCCGGGCGAAGGCGCGGGGCTCGCCCAGTGCGCCGAGGTGGCCTTCCTCGCGCGCGATCTCCTGCGCGGCATGGGGCTGGAGCCCTTCGCCCTCACCAGCGGCGGCTCGGGAATCCATCTGTACGCGCACCTGGACGGCACCGCATCGTCCGAGCAGACCAGCGCAGTGGCGAAGGCGCTCGCCCGCGCCCTGGAGCAGGACCGGCCGGATCTCGTCGTGAGCGGGATGGCGAAAGCGGCACGCGTGGGACGGGTGCTGATCGACTGGAGTCAGAACAACGGCAAGAAGACAACGATCGCGCCGTACTCACTCCGCGGGCGCCTCCGCCCCACCGTCGCGGCCCCGCGCACGTGGGAGGAGCTCGGATCCGTGGATCTGCGCCAGCTGGAGTTCACCGAGGTGCTGGACCGCGTGGCCGAGGACGGTGATCTGCTCGCGGCACTCGACCCGGCACCCGGGCTCCTCGCCGCCTACCTCGCCAAGCGCACCCGCCCCACGCCGGAGCCGTTGCCGGCCTCGTCCGATGCGCTGCCCACCGACCGGAGGCGCTTCGTCATCCAGGAGCACCACGCCTCACACCTGCACTACGACCTTCGCCTTGAGCGCGACGGGGTTCTGGTGAGCTGGGCTGTGCCCAAGGGGCTTCCCGAGAGCAGTGAGCAGAACGTGCTGGCGGTGCAGACCGAGAATCACCCGATCTCGTATCTGGGCTTCGCCGGCACCATTCCCGCCGGCGCATACGGTGCGGGAACGATGTCGATCTGGGATACGGGCACCTACGAGCTGGAGAAGTGGCGACCCGACGAGATCATCGTGACGCTGCGCGGAAGCGGCCCGGCGAGCGACGTGCGCATCGCGCTGCTTCGCACCGAGGGCAGCGGCGAGAAGTCGAAGTGGCTGCTGCATCGCACCCGATCCGCCGTGCAGACGGTGAAATACGCACCGCAGCCGGCGCCGACCGGCTTCACCGCGCCGATGCTCGCGGTGGGAAGCACCGCCCCTCTCGCTGTGGCAGCGGCGCGTCGATGGGGATCGTGGGTCGAGTTCAAATGGGATGGCGTCCGCGTCATCGGCGTGTGGTCGCAATCACGCCTGCGGCTGTTCTCCCGCACCGGAGGCGACATCACGGCGCGCTATCCCGAGATCGCCGCAGAAGGATCGGCGCGCTTCGGCGCGGCGGATGCCATCGTCGACGGTGAGATCGTCGCCCTCGACGCCAACGGGCGCCCGGACTTCCCTCGCCTCCAGGATCGGATGCATCTCACGAAGGCGTTCGAGATCGAGCGCGAGGCGGCACGCACCCCCGTGTCGTACTTCCTCTTCGACGCCCTGCATGCCGATGAGGACCTGACATCCCGGCCGCTGCACGAGCGACGCCGGGCGCTCGAGCGCATCGCTGCAGACGCCGGTCCCGCCATCATCGTGCCGCCGGTGTTCGACGATGTTCTCGCCACCCTCGATACCGCGTCCGATCGCAGTCTCGAGGGCATCATGGTGAAAGATCCCGCCTCGCCCTACCGCCCCGGCGTTCGCAGCGAATCCTGGCTGAAGGTGAAGCTCACCTCCACCCAGGACGTCGTGATCGGCGGGGTTCGTCCGGGCAAGGGGAACCGCACCGGTGCCATCGGATCGCTGCTGATGGGGGTCTGGCAGAGCGACGGCACGCTGCACTATGCCGGCCGGGTCGGCACGGGTTTCAGCGAGGAGGCTGCGGCAGCGCTGCTGCGTCGGCTGGTCCCGCTGGGAATAGCCGAGCCGGCGTTCAGCGATGTCCCCGCCGCGGACGCGTCGGATGCCATCTGGGTACGCCCGGAGCTGGTGGGCGAGGTCGAGTTCGCGGACTGGAGTCCGAACGGGCACCTCCGTCATGCACGCTGGCGCGGCCTACGCGCCGACATCGATCCTTCCTCCGTCGTGCGCGAGACGTAGGAGCCCATGCCCTGCGCCATCAACGGTGCACGACGTCGTCGTGCTCGGCGTGACCGTCTGGTTCCAGCTGGAAGGTGGAGTGCTCCACGTCGAAGTGCTGGGACAGGCACCCCTGCAGATCGGCGAGCATCCGGGCGCTGCCGCCGTCGCTCAGCACGTCCGGATCCACCACGACGTGGGCGGTGAACACCGGTGCGCCGCGAGTGAGTTGCCAGACATGCACGTCATGGACGGCCCGGACACCGGGATAGCCGAGGATGTGCGTGCGGATGTCCGGGATGTCGGTGCCCTTCGGCGCGGACTCAGCCAGCACGGAGATCACCTCGCGCAGCAGGGTGAACACACGCGGCAGGATCATCGCGGCGATGAACAGCGAGGCGATGGCATCGGCGCGTACCCAGCCCGTGGCGAGGATGACGATGGCGGCGATGATGACCCCGACGGATCCGATCAGGTCACCCATCACCTCGAGGTACGCACCGCGGACGTTGATCGACTTCTTCTGCGCCGCGGACAGCAGCCACATCGAGACCGCGTTGGCCACGGCTCCCGCCACCGCGATGATGAGCATCAGCCCGCCCTGCACCTCGGCCTCACCAGGGTTGATGAGCCGCTGCACGCCCTCGACGCCCACCGTGATCGCGAGCACGCCCAGAATCACCGCGTTGATGAGCGCGCCCAGCACCTCGGCCCGCTGGTACCCGAACGTCCGCCGGTCATCCGCGGGCCGGGCGGCGACGGCGCTGGCGATCAGGGCGATCACCAGCGCGGAGGCGTCGGTGAACATGTGTGCTGCATCGGCGAGCAGCGCCAGGGAGCCGGAGAGGATGGCGCCGATCACCTGCACAACCATGACGGTCGAGGTGATGGTCAGGGAGATCGCCAGCAGGCGCCGGTTCCCTGCGCCTCGGATTCCGGTGGACGGTGCGTGATCGTGCATGCCTCCAGGCTAGGCGGGCCCCACGGGTGCGCGGGGCCGTTTCGCCTAGTCGGGAATGAGGACGATTATCAGCGTCAGAGCGCGGCGAGCAGCGGCTGCAGCGCCACGAACGCGCGCGACCGATGCGACTGCGCATTCTTCTCGGCGGGGCTCAGCTCGGCGGCCGACCGAGTGCCCGGTGTGCCGTCTGAATTGTCGGGAAGAAAGACCGGGTCATACCCGAAGCCGTTCTCACCGCTCTCGCTCGTGGCGAGTCGCCCCGGCCAGATCCCCTCGACCGCGTGCTCCTCGCCGCTCGGTGTGACGAGGGCGATCACCGAGGTGAAGAACGCCGCGCGATGTTCGGGGGCGAGGTCGCTGAGCTGATCGAGCAGCAGACGGCGGTTGGCGACGTCGTCCTTCTGATGTCCTGCCCAGTAGGCCGAGAACACACCCGGGGCAGCCCCGAGCACCGCAACGGTCAGCCCGGAGTCATCGGCGAGCGCCGGAAGTCCGGTGTGTGCGGCCGCCGCGCGCGCCTTGATCAGTGCGTTCTGAGCGAACGTGGTGCCGTCCTCCACCGGCTCGGGACCGTCGTAGGCGACCACGGTGAGGTCGGGCCGAACCGCCGCGACGATGGCCTGGAACTCGGCGACCTTGTGTGCGTTGTGGGTGGCGAGGACGACGCGATCGACGCTCACGCCAGGACCGCCGTCTGGATGTCGCGCAGATTCGCGCAGCCCGCGACACCGAGCTCGAGCAGAGCGTCGAGCTCGCGCTTGTCGAACGGCGCACCCTCGGCGGTGCCCTGCACCTCGACGAACAGACCGCGACCCGTGACCACGATGTTCATATCGGTCTCTGCGCGGACGTCCTCGACGTAGGCCAGATCGAGCATCGGGGTGCCGTCGATGATGCCCACGGACACGGCGGAGACCGAGTCGATGAGCGGCTGCGAGCGCTGACCGATGAACTTCTTCTCGCGTCCCCACTCGATCGCATCCGCGAGCGCGACGTACGCGCCGGTGATGGCGGCCGTGCGGGTTCCACCGTCTGCCTGAAGAACGTCGCAGTCGATGACGAGCGTGTTCTCCCCCAGCGCCTTGGTGTCGACGACGGCGCGCAGGGCGCGGCCGATCAGTCGCGAGATCTCGTGCGTGCGTCCGCCGACGCGGCCCTTGACGCTCTCACGATCGTTGCGGCTGTTGGTCGCGCGCGGCAGCATGGCGTACTCCGCCGTCACCCACCCCTTGCCCTTGCCGGTCAGCCACCGCGGAACGCCGTTGGTGAACGATGCCGTGCACAGCACACGAGTCCCCCCGAAGCTCACCAGAGCCGATCCTTCGGCGTGCGCGCTCCACCCGCGCTCGATGGTGACGGGGCGAAGCTGGTCGGTGGCGCGGCCGTCGGCGCGAACGATCTCGGTCATGGGTCTGCGTCCTCTCGAAGGGATGGTGTGCCGCGGGCCGCTCTGTGGCGGCGCGTCAGCTGATCTGGGGAAGGCGGATGGCGGCGGTGTTGACCAGCTGGACCCGGTTGACCTCGGTTCCCATCAGCCGACGTGCCAGCGCGACGAACTCCGCCTCGCTCGTGCCGGTGGCCTCGTAGGTGCGGGTCGGAACGGAGTCCGGGGACGCGAGCTCTCCGCGCGTGACGAGCGTGCGGTAGACATCGTTCGCGGTCTCGACATCGCTGGAGACCAGGGAGACCTCGGGGCCCATCACGTAGCTGATGGCGCCCTTGAGGAACGGGTAGTGGGTGCAGCCGAGCACCAGGGTGTCGATCTCGGCTTCACGCAGTGGAGCCAGGTACTCCTCCGCGACGCGCAGAAGCTCGGGCGAGCTGGTGATGCCGGCCTCGACGAACTCCACGAAGCGCGGGCACGCCTGAGCGAAGACGGTGAGGCGGGTATCGATGCCGAGCATGTCCTGGTAGACCCCCGACGACACCGTTCCCGCGGTCCCGATGACGCCCACGCGGCCGTTGCGGGTCGTGGCGATAGCCGTGCGGACGGCCGGATTGATGACCTCGATCACGGGGATGTCGTAGCGTTCTCGGGCGTCGCGGAGCACGGCCGCCGATGCCGTATTGCAGGCGATCACGAGCATCTTGACGCCCTGATCGACGAGCGTGTCCAGCACCTCGAGCGAGAACCGACGTACTTCGGCGATCGGGCGGGGACCGTACGGAGTGTGCGCCGTGTCGCCGATGTACACGAACGACTCGTTCGGCAGCTGGTCCCCGATCGCGCGAGCGACCGTGAGCCCGCCCACCCCGGAGTCGAAGATCCCGATCGGTGCGTCAGACATGATGCGTCCCAGCCTACGCCGCCGCGTGGGCTCCCCGTGCAGCGGTCCACGGCTCGTCGCGGCGGACGCTGGACGGGGCGCCCTCCGCGCGCGAGTAGGATTCCGAGCATGACCGGTTCCTCCGCGCTGCTGACCGACCGTTATGAACTCACGATGCTGGATGCGGCGCTGCGTGATGGCACCGCCCACCGCAACTGCGTGTTCGAGTTGTTCTCCCGCCGTCTCAGCGGCGGTCGTCGCTTCGGCGTGGCGGCCGGCACCGGGCGGCTGCTCACCCTGCTGCGCGACTTCCGCTTCGGAGACGACGAGTTGCGCTACCTCACCGACAACCAGGTGGTCAGCGCGGAGACGCTACGCTTCCTTGCGGACTACCGCTTCAGCGGATCGATCACCGGCTACCGCGAGGGCGAGCTGTACTTCCCCGGCTCACCGATCCTGACCGTCGAAGGCACGTTCGCGGAGGCCGTGATCCTCGAGACCCTCGCGCTCAGCGTGCTGAACCATGACTCCGCTGTCGCCACGGCAGCGGCCCGCATGTCGGTCGCCGCGGGTGACCGTCCGCTCGCGGAGATGGGGGCGCGCCGTGCTGCCGAGGAGTCGGCCGTCGCGGCCTCCCGGGCTGCCTACATCGCGGGCTTCGGCGCCACCAGCAATCTGGAGGCCGGACGCCGCTGGGGCATTCCCACCATGGGCACCGCCGCCCATGCCTGGACGCTTCTGCACGACACGGAGGAGCAGGCCTTCCGCTCGCAGATCGAGGCATCCGGCGTCGGCACCACTCTCCTCGTCGACACCTACGACATCACCGCCGGTGTGGACCTCGCGATCCGCGTGGCCGGTACCGGTCTGGGTGGTGTGCGCATCGATTCCGGCGACCTGCCGATCGTGGCCGCTGAGGTTCGCGCCCAGCTGGACGCCCTGGGCGCCGTGGACACGCGGATCACGGTCACCAGCGACCTCGACGAGTACGCCATCGCGGCGCTGGCCGTCTCCCCCGTGGACGCCTACGGAGTCGGCACGTCTGTGGTCACCGGTTCCGGCTACCCCACGGCGAGCATGGTCTACAAGCTGGTCGCGCGTCAGGGCGATGATGGCGGGTGGGTGGCCGTCGCGAAGAAGAGCGCGGACAAGGCGTCCACCGGTGGCCGCAAGGCCGCCTTCCGTCGACTGGAGCGCGGGAAGGCGACCACCGAGCTCGTGGTGGTGTCGGACGGCTTCGAGAGGGTGGAGACGGCGAGCGAACACCCGGATGCGCGGGCCCTGCAAGTTCGCCTCGTCGACCACGGTGAGATCGATGCGACCTTCGAAGGCCCCGCTGGCACAACGGCGGCGCGCGAACACCACGCGATGGTGCGTGAGGAGCTCCCGGTGCGCGGGCTCGCCCTCAGCAAATCCGATCCGATCATCCCGACCGTGTTCGTGGACGCGGAATAACCCCGATCTCTGCAGAACGGCCCGCCGGACTCCGGCGGGCCGTTTGCGCGAGTCAGCTCATCAGCGACTCGTACACCTTCTTGCAGTCGGGGCAGACCGGGAACTTCTCCGGGTCGCGGCTGGGGACCCACTTCTTGCCGCACAGGGCGCGGATGGGCTTGCCCGTCAGCGCGGATTCGAGGATCTTCTCCTTCTTCGCGTAGTGCGAGAAGCGCTCGTGATCTCCGGGCTCGATGTGCTCCTCACGCAGGAGCTCTTCGAGCTCGCGGTCGAGAGTGGCGATGCCGCCCTGGTCGGGGTGGTCCAGCGGAGTGCTCATTGGCCCATCGTACCGCCCGCATGGCGGCGCGGGACGGGCTCGAACTCAGATCGCCTCGGCGAACTCCATGATGCGCGAGCCCTGCCGTTCGAACAGAAGTGCTCCCAGCGCCACACCCACCGCGAGAACGCCCACTCCCATTCCCAGCCCGATCCACAGCGTTTCCATCGCGGCGGGAAGGTCACCATCGACGGCGCGCAGCGCGGCGGCGAGGGCGGGGGTGCTCAACAGGATCGCGCCGATCAGCACCAGCGCCTGCGCGCCAATGCCCGAACCGGCTCGCTGCGGCTGCTGGAACGGGCTGTCGCCGGGTCGGGTCACCGGATACGGCGACACCACCGAGGAGACGGAGGAGAGGCCGAGGCCGGTGAGGAACAGACACAGCGCCACCCCGACCAGCGCGGGAAGCATCGACCAGCGGCCGTAGAGCGCGATGGATACGGCGATCGCGACGGCCAGCAGCGGCAGGGCGATGAGCACGATGGGAACCAACCGCCCGATCCGATCGGCCAGGCCCCGGACGCCGCTCACGATGTGCAACCAGATCGCGGTGGAGTCGTAGGCGATGTCGTTGTGCGGCATCCAGCCGAGGAAAAGCGCCATGATCGGCACCGGGACAAGCGCCACGACCTGCGGAGGCACGCCGGCGACGAGGAGCGGCAGCGCCGCGATCACCGAGGCGATCGGCACCACGGCGACGTTGACGATGTAGCGGCGATCACGCGTCCAGTAGACGAGCGATCGGGCCGCGACGGCACCGATCGCGTTGCCCGGCAGCACGCTGAACCAGCCGAGGCCGCGTTCGCGACCGGTCTGCGGCCGCTCGGTGGTGATCAGCGCATGACGCACAACGAGGAACCAGGCGCCCACCAACACGATGAGTGTTCCCACCGCGACGAGGCCGCCGGTGAGGAGAGCGCTGTGGTCGCTCAGAACATTGCCCGCGATGCCCCAGGACGCGCCGAACGGCGTGTTAGCGAGAATCTCGGTGAGCGTGACGAGCTGGCTGGGGACGACACCCCGCCACTGCAGGGATCCCAGGAAGACGACAACGGGAACGATGACGATCACGAGCGCCAGCACGAGCAGCCCGGTCATCTCCCGGCTGCGTCGGTCGCGTCCGAATCGGGCCGCT
This sequence comes from Microbacterium gorillae, assembly GCF_050990725.1. Taxonomy (GTDB): domain Bacteria; phylum Actinomycetota; class Actinomycetes; order Actinomycetales; family Microbacteriaceae; genus Microbacterium; species Microbacterium gorillae_A. Next base: position 1,777,575 of record NZ_CP158844.1, on the reverse strand, counting down.
ACGGCCATGCTGAGCCGCGACACGATCAGGCAGGACACATACGCCAGCAGCAGCGTGGTGATCGCGACGAGTGCGGACACGCCCTGACTGGTCCACATGATCATCAGCGAGACGGCCACCGCGAGCAGCGCCAGCGATGGCAGGGACACGAGCATGCCCAGAAGCAGTGTGCCCGCGAGCGGGAGGGGCGACAGTCCGAAGACCGCGAACCGTCGCGGAGCAAGCTGGTCTTCGACGCCGGCGACGGCGGGGCCGACGGCTGCCCCGAAAGCCAGCGCTGACCCGCCGAGCACGGATACGACATGCGCGACCTCACCGCTGTCGGCACGCAGCGACAGGATCGCCGTGCACACGGCGACAGTCGCGGCGATGAGCAGCAGAGCACCAATGATGTTGCGGGCGCTCTGGGCACGATCTCCGCGGATCGCACCGAACAGCAGCGCGAGTCTCAGTCGGAGAACGTGTGCAACCACTCCAGCCCCTCCACCTCTGTGAGTCCGCCGGACAGCTCGACGAATCGCTGCTCAAGAGTCAGATCGCCGCGCACCTCGTCGACGGTGCCCTCGGCAAGCACCTGGCCCGCGACCACCACGGCGACGCGGGAACAGACGCGCTCGACCAGTTCCATCGTGTGGCTCGACAGAATGACCGTGCCGCCACCCGCCACGTACTGCGACAAGATTTCGAGGATGACCGCTGCGGAGACCGGGTCCACGGCCTCGAACGGCTCGTCGAGGACCAGGAGCCGCGGACTGTGGATCATGGCACCAGCGAGCATGACCTTCTTCGTCATGCCGGCCGAGTAATCCGAGACCGCGCGTCCCAGCGCGTCGGTCAGGTCGAACGCGCGCGCAAGATCGGCAGTCCGCTTGTCGACGACTCCCGGCTTCAGTCCACGCAGGAGGCCGTAGTAGTGCAGCAGCTGGCGTCCGGTGAGGCGGTCGAACGTGCGGAAGCGGTCCGGCAGGACCCCGATGAGCTTCTTCGCCGCCCGAGCTTTCTGCCGCGCATCGATGCCGGCCACGGTGATGGTGCCACGATCCGGCCGCAGCAGACCCGAGATCATCGACAAAGTGGTCGTCTTGCCGGCACCGTTCGGGCCGACGATGCCGTAGAAGCTCCCGGTCGGGACAGTCAGATCGATCTCGTCCACGGCGTGGGTGCCACCGAAGTCCTTCACCAGGCCGCGGGCAACCAGCACAGCGTTTGCCGGATCCACCGGCTCCGCGGTCTCCGTCACTGCGGCGGGCCGGGTGCGCGCGGCGGCACCCACAAGCGGTGCGAGAAGGTGCGCCTCGGGGTGGGACGCAGTGTCGTGGGCTGCCTCATCGAGGGCGCCCCCGGAGTCCGACCCATCGCGGGGAGTGTCGGCGCCGCCATCATCGAACGCGGTGCCATCGGGTTCGGACGCGATCCCGAGAAGCTCGTTCATCTCGGCTTCGGCTTCGGCTTCGCCTTCAACGTCGGCGTCGGGGCCGGCTTCGGCTTCAACGTCGGCGTGTACGTCCGACTCGACGTCGGCCTCTGCTTCGGCGTCGGCCTCTGCTTCGGCGTCGGCCTCTGCCTCTGCGTTCTCGGTGGCCGACTCGTTGCTCGCATCCGCATCGTCGGCTGAAGGCTCGTCGGACGCGGGTTCGTCGGTGAGCACGTCGCCGGCCCCCGCGTCGTCGGAGTCAGCCTGCTGAACCGCTTCATCCGCCGCGATGGTGTTCGGGTCCCCCTCGGACGTGTTCTGCGTCGACTCGCTCTCGAGCGTCCGCAGGTCCGACGACGTTTCCACCGCCTCTGCGTTGGCGGCACCCTCTGCAGTCTCGGCCGCGTCATTCGTCACGTCAGTGGTCCCCCTGTCCGAACCGACGCCCGCGATGACGGCGTCTTCGGACGATGCTACGGAATCCACGCCCTCCAAGCCACCGACGCCGACGGCGGGAGCAGGGGCCGGGGTGGACGGGGATGCTGCCTTCTTGGCCGGCTGACGCGTGGTTGTTCGTGCCGATGTGGCCGCTCGAGCCGTCGTCTTCGCGGCCGTTGTCTTCGCGGCCGTCGTCTTCGCGGCCGTTGTCTTCGCTGCCGTCGTCTTCGCTGCCGTCGTCTTCGCGGCCGTCGTCTTCGCTGCCGTCGTCCTCGGGGCCGTTGTCTTTGCAGCCGATCGCTTCGGCGTCTTCGCCGCATCGGCGTCCGTGACGGTTGCACCCTTCGCCGGTGCAGCCTTCGCCGCTGTGGACCGGGTCGTCGGGGGCTTTGTCGTCGCCGACTTGGCCGGCGTAGATTTCGTCGGCGTGGTCTTCGCGGTTGCGGCTTTCACGGTTGTCGCCTTCGCGGTCGTCGTCATCGCCGTCGTCATCTTGGCAGCCGCGCCCTTGGCAGCCGTCGCCTTCGCAGCCGTCCCCGTCGCAGCCGTCGTCTTGGCAACTGTGCTCTTCGCCGTCGTTGCTTTCGGTGTGGTCGACGCGGCGGTCGCCGGCTTCGCGTCGGACGCACGCGCACCGGTTGTACGAGGCCGGCGCGGCGCGGGTGCCGGAGGTGCCGATGCCGGCTCGGTAGCCTGTGCATTTCCAGGCGCCTCGTCGGCGGCCGTGTCCTCACCCGCAGCTCGTGCCGTGGCGGTGCGTCGAGGGGCGGCGGCCTTTTTCGCGGCCGGGCGTTTCGCCCCTGTTGCCGCGGCGGTGCGTCGCGGCGCTACCCGCGGTTTTTCCCCGGCGCCCTGCGGTTCGTTGACATCGTCAGGGGAATCGGGCGCCGTGCTCATCGTCTCAACGTATCAACCGGATCCTGACCGTTTCCGCGCCAGGCGGCGATGGGGGAAATTGGGGTCAGAGTTCGGTGAAATTGGGGTCACTCAGCGGAGTCCGCGACCAGCGGAGCGGGAGACAGGGCGGGTTCACAGCCATATCGCGCGGAAATCTTAGTACCATGGTCGAGACACGAGGGTGTGTCCTGCCGGTGAACCGGCAGTGAACACCGTATCGAGGAGCGATAAGAGCGTGAAGATTCAGACTGTCATTCTGGCTGCCGGCATGGGTTCGCGTCTCGGTCGTTCGCTGCCGAAGCCGCTGACCGAACTGTCCGACGGCCGCAGCATCATGCAGCAGCAGCACGACAACATCCGTGCCGCCTTCGGCTCTGCTGCACGCATCACCACGGTCGTCGGCTATCGTGCCGAGGCCATCGTCGAGGCGTTCCCGCAGGTCGACTATGTGCACAACGATCGGTACGACCAGACCAACACCTCGAAGAGCCTCCTGCGCGCTCTACAGGCCACGGGCAAGTCCGGTGTGCTGTGGATGAACGGCGACGTCGTCTTCGATCCGCGCGTGCTGGGTCGAGCCATCGCGCTCATCGAGCGTGAGCAGTCGTTCGTCACCGTCAACACCTCCAAGGTCAGTGACGAAGAGGTCAAGTACACCCTCGCGGCAGACGGCACCGTTGCCGAGCTTTCGAAGACCGTTCGTGGTGGCGTGGGCGAGGCCGTTGGTATCAACTACATCTCCGCCGCCGACAAGAAGGCATTCATCCGCCAGCTCACGCGCGTCGACGACCAGGACTACTTCGAGCGCGGTCTCGAACTCGCGATCGCCGAGGACGGCATTCGCATCGAGGCGATGGACATCTCCGACCTCTACGCGGTGGAGATCGACTTCGCTGAGGACCTCGAGCGGGCGAACCTCTTCGTCTGACAATGCCGCGGAAGGTTCACACGATCCATTCGCTGCCGGCGGATGCACCGTGGCAGGGCGGCAAAGCTCCGCAGGCTGACTCCGATACGGTCGATCCATCCGGCTTGATCCGTGCGATCGACGTGGCGTTGCGCGTGCAACGACCCGCCGTCCTCGCACACCTGCGCGGTATTCGCCTGCGTCATCCGGACGTGACACCCGACCAGCTCATCCGCATTCTCGAACGTCGCTACCTCGCCGCTGTCACCACGACGGGGGCGGCCGCCGGCGCGACGGCCGTGGTCCCGGGAGTCGGAACGGGCATCGCGCTGGCCATCTCCGGCGCCGAAACCGTCGGCTTCCTGGAGGCCACCGCCCTGTTCGCACAGTCGGTGACCGAGGTGCACGGCATTCGACTCACTGATCCCGACCGTGCGCGGGCACTCGTTCTCACGCTCATGCTCGGCAGCGAGGGCACCGCGCTCATCCGTCAGTTCGCGGGCGAGGCGAGCGGACGCGCCGCTGCGCGCGGAACGTTCTGGGGCGACCTGATCACCAAGACGATCCCGCGCGCTGCCATGGGCCCCGTGCTTGACCGGCTGAAGCATCTCGCCATGACGCAGCTGGCCAAGATCGGCGGCGCCTCGGTCATCGGCAAGGTGATGCCCTTCGGCATCGGTGCCGTCGTGGGTGGCGGCGGAAATCACCTGCTCGGCCGACGGGTGGTGTCCTCCTCCCGCACCGCCTTCGGCCCGGCGCCGATGATCATGCCCGCCGAGATCGAGCCCAAGCCCGGTTCCCAGCCACTGGAGTCGCATCTGGGTCACGCCGCCCGTGGCGCGGCCCGCACGCTCGGCACGGTCGCCTCCTCGGGCGGTCGCGCGGCGAGCCGGGCGGGCTCGGCTGCCATCGAAGCGCTGCGGCGACCTCGGGGATCGGCGAAGGACTCCCCTGCTCCGGAGGTCACCACCGGCGAGGACTCTCGCTGAGCATGAGCCCCGCACGTGCGTGAGTACACCCGCGCCGTCTCAGACCATTCCGTGGCCCGATGACGCAACGCCGCAAACCCACTCAGTCGGGCTCGACCTCATCCGGGTCGTGCTCGTCCACAGCCTCGGCCCGGCGCGCCGAGAGCTCAGCGTCGTTCCATTCCTGCCAGCGCTGCATGAGCAGGTCGATCGCCTCGTGGAAACGCCGCGTCGACGCACCTGGCGTGGTGTCACCGAAGTAGTGACGTGACCACAGTGCGAGACGCGCCGTGGACGTCTCGTCGTGCTGGACGCGTTCGATCTGAGCGACGATGTCATCGGCCTGATCCACCGTCAGCCACTCGCAGTCGCTGAGGTATCCGGCCGTGTCCACATCTGCGCGGGGATCCGACGGACGCGTGACGAACAGCGGCCGTCCCGTGGCCAGACGGTCGTAGACCATGGCGGAGATATCGACGACGGCCACATCCGCGGCCGCCAGCTGCCAACCGAGATCGGGCCCGTCGTCATACACGTGCTGTGCCGTCGGATCCGCCGCGTTCGCCGCCGAGAGTGCCGCGATGATGCGCTTGTTGGCGGCGCCGAAGGCCTCGTTCTCCACCCCCGACCGCGGGTGCGGGCGATAGATCACCCGGTGCCGGCCTGTGGCGAGGAGCGCCGACACCAGCTTCTCGCCGTGCGTGGCGACAGAGCCGTAGAACGCCGTCGGGCGATCGCCCTCCCAGGTGGGCGCGTAGAGGACAACCGTGCGACCGTCCGCCGTGTACGGGAGTGTTCCGCTGAAGTGATCGGCCTGCGGGCGGCCGATCTCCAGTGCCCGACGATCCAGATCGTAGTCCCACAGCACGCGCCCGAGCCGCTCGCGGGCCGCTTCGCCCGCGATGAAGGCGTAGTCATAAGCCTTGTACTGATTCGTAGTCATGTACATCTTGTCGGACTCGCCGTGGTTGATGAACACGTGCCACCGACGGCCGTAACGGAACATCTGGAAGTTCCGCGTGTTCTGGTTCACGTACAGCACGATGCGGATGTCCTGCTGCGCGATGACCGTCTCCAAGTCACCGACCTTCGGCACGAATGCGACCGGCAACCCGCTCTCTTCCAGCAGCGCGGCCGCGCCAGGCGCATTACGGGCGAGGATCAGCACGGGCCATCGCTCCGCCAGCTTCTGCAGCGGCTTATACCACTGCCGCATCTGGTACAGGTTGACGTCACTGTCCGCGAAGTACACCGCCACCTGGAAGCGGTGCAGCGGAAGCGCTCCTTCCGCGCGCAGCCGCTGACGCACCTCGATGACCGCGTTGCGCGACGCGATCGCACGGCGAACGAGGGCGACAGCCTTGCGGGCATCGGAAAGAAGGGGCATCCCTCCAGAATACCGGAGCGGCTTGTCCCACCGCCGGGGCGTGTGCATGGGATGATCGAACAATGCGCGACAGAGAGCCAGCGGTGGATCCTGCCGACGGAGTCTCGTTCGTGATGCCGGTGCTGAACGAGCTGGACTACCTCGAACGTGCGGTGTACACGGTGCTCGAACAGCGCATCGACGGACCGATCGAGCTGGTCCTGGCTCTGGGGCCGTCAACCGACGGCACGACAGCGTTGGCGCACCGACTGGCGGCAGCCGATGCCCGCATCGTGCTCGTCGACAATCCACGAGCCGACATCCCGGTCGGTCTCAACCTGGCGATTCGCCAGGCTCGGTTCCCGGTCATCATCCGGGTGGACGCTCACTCCGAGCTGGCCCCCGGCTACGCCGGCCGCGCTCTGGAGACACTCGCTCGAACCGGCGCCGCCAACGTGGGCGGGGTGATGCACGCGGACGGGCGCACTCCGTTCCAGGGAGCTGTCGCGCGCGCTTACAACTCCCCCGTGGGTCTGGGCGGCGGGAGCTACCACGGGGGTGGCGAAGAGGGCGAAGCCGAATCCGCCTATCTCGGCGTCATGCGGCGTGCCGCGATCGAGGAGATCGGCCTGTTCGACGAGAGCATCCGTCGTGGCGAGGACTGGGAGCTCAATCTGCGCCTGCGCCAGGCCGGCTACCGCGTATGGTTCGATCCGAAGCTCTCCGTCACCTACTGGCCCCGGGAGAGCTGGTCACGCCTCGTGCGGCAGTTCTTCGCCACCGGGACGTGGCGCGGCGAACTCGTCCGACGCTTCGGCCGACGCAACTCGGTACGTTTCTTCGCCCCGCCTCTGCTCGTGCTGGATGTGGCACTGTCGCTGATCGTCGCCGGGCTTCAGCTCAGCGGGGTCGTGACGGGAGTGACCAGTCTCGTCCTCTCCCTGGTCCACCTTCCCGTTGTGGCCTACGTGCTGGTCATCCTCGCCGCCGCCACCACACAGTTGGGCGGCGACACGATACGAGATCGCCTCTGGACGCTCGCCGTCCTGCCCACGATGCACCTCTCCTGGGGTGTGGGATTCTTCGTGGGCTTCCTGCGTGGCGCGCACGCCAGCGTGGATACCTCTCGGCTCGGCGGTCGCAACACCCCGCTGCCCTGACCGGCGCCGATCAGTCCAGGTCGATCCAGCCGCGATCGATGATCCGAGCGACCACGCGTTCCGCGGCACGACCGTCGTCTCGATCGTTGAAGCGCTGCTGCCAGCGTCGGTACTTCTCCGCGTAGTCATCGGCCGCGGTGGCGTCCGCGAGCGCTGCCACCAGTTCGTGCTGGGTGCGAACGACCGGGCCAGGTGCCTCACGTTCGAGGTCGAAGTAGAACCCACGGAGTTCACCGCGGTAGTGCTCGATGTCCGGCACGAAGAACGCCATCGGCTTGCCGGTCGCCGAGAAGTCGAACATCACAGACGAGTAGTCGGTGATGAGCACGTCGGCTGCCAGCAGCAGCTGCGATGTGTCGGGGAAGCCGGTCACGTCAAGGACCCGCGGCCCGCTGGTGTCCTCTCCCGGAAGCAGGGTGCGGGAGTGACCGCGAACCAGGACCACGGCTCCCAGTTCCTCGGCGAGCGAGACCGGATCGAGGAAGTCGACGATCCGTTCCCTGTCGTCGCGCCACGTCGGCGCGTACAGCACCACGCGCTCATCGGCCGCGATGCCCAGCCGCTCGCGAACCGCTGTGCCGGAGCCCGTGACCAGGACATCGTTGCGCGGGTAGCCGTCCACCCACAGGCCGCCGCGGAACGCATACGCCGCTCGCAGAATGCGCGCCGCGTACGGGTTCTGCGCGAGCAGGGCGTCCCAGCGACGCGCCTCTCGCCAGACCGCGACGGCGCGACGCGGGTCGAACCCCGGTCGGTGCAGGGCGAGACGCTTGAGCGGGGTGCCATGCCACGTCTGCAGCACGCGCTGTCCGCGCCGCCGTGCGTATCGGCGTCGCAGCCAGTCGTTCACCACGAGCAGGCGCGCGGCTGCCCGTGCACGCCACCACTCCGGCGTGCCCTCCACGACCGCGACTGCCCCTTCCGGAACCTCGACGGAGCGGTCCACCACGCTCCAGTAGCGAGTGACGTCCGGCGCACGCGCGGCGAGTTCGCGGTCTATGGCGAGTGGGTTGCAGCTCGCGTTGCGTCCGTAGAAGCTCTCGAAGAAGACCGCGTTCTCCAGCGTGTCGCCTGCTTGCGAGACATAGCGACGCTCGAGTGCCGATTGACCGTCACCGGAGTCGTACACCGGGTCGATCGGCGGCGCGATGACGACCTCATCCCCGGTCATGCGGACGCGCAGCATGGGCAGGAGCGTCACGGGCAGGTGCAGGTCGACGGCAACGGCGGCGGGCTCGATGCGGTAGCTTCCCGAGGGCAGCGGCAGTTCGGGCCCGCCCAGGCGCGAAGCGAGCAGCGGAAGTGTGGCCCGCCACGAGTCTGCTGAGGTCTCGATGACCGCGGCGACTCGCGCACGCGCCCCGACGAGCTCGATCCGCTCCGGGGCTTCGCCGGTGCCGGAGAGGAGGAGGGCGTCCTCCCCCAGCTCAACCTGGGTCATCGTCGTCCCTTCCGCCGGGCCGCGGCGCGCCGGCGTTCGATCGCGCGATGCACGCGCTGGGTGTTTCCGCCGTCGCGGAAGGCATGCACCTTCTCCGACAGTCGCTCGGCGCGCGCCACCCGCGCGGCGAGCACATCGGGATCGGACAGCGTCTCGTCAAGCTGCCGCGCGACGCCGGCCCAGCCGCGCTGGTAGTCGTCGCCCGCGACATCGCGGAAGCGCGCGTAGAAGCCTCGTCGCGCGGCATAGGACTCGAGGTCCGGGACGAGGAAGTGCACGGGCATGGGCACGAGCCCCGCGTCGTAGGCCAGCGATGAGTAGTCGGTGATGAGCCCGGTGATCGCCGGCAGTGCTGGCGTGACATCGCGCAGCACATCGCTGCCGAGCAGGCGGATCCGGTCGGTCAGATCGGCCGAGGCGTATGCCCCCACGCCCAGCGGATGCGATCGGATGAGAAGCGCAGCGTCGTGACGCTGCAGCATGTCGGTGAGTGCTCGCCAGTCCGCCGCGGTCGGGACAGCGGGATCCGACTCGCCATCACGCCAGGTGGGCGCGTACAGCAGGATCCGCTCGGGAAGCTCGCCCACGGCGGCCTCCAACACCGCGCGCGCCTGCGCCAGACGCTCCTCCGCGGTGCCGCGCGACAGGACGTCGACGCGAGGTTCGCCGCTCACGACGATGCGCTCGTCGGGCAGCCCGAACGCCGACTCGAGCCGGCCGCGAACGAGGTGCGAAGCCGCGGGAAGCAGCGAGATCCGTGACTGCGCGTACCCGTACATGCGGGCGAGCACACGCGAGACGAGCGCCGACCGGGGAAGAAAGCGGCTGCGCACCGTCTCCGGCGAATCAAGACCGATGCGCTTGAGAGGGATTCCATGCCAGAGCTGGACGATGAAGGCACCGCTCACCGCGTACGGATTGACGTCCCCGAAACCATGGCTGACCACGATCACTCCGGCGCGCGCCGTGGCGAGGAACCCCGCGATCGAGCGCTTGCGTCGGGTCGGAATCCCCTGCGCAGCGGCGTCGCGCGCATCCCGATCGTTGTCCACCAGCCAGACGGCGCTGACGCCGTGTTTCTGCTCCTCGCGCCAGAGCTCGAGGGGTCCGTCACCGATGCCCGCGCCGCAGCCGAACACCCAGGAGTCGGTGCGCGGGATCACCAGTGTGGCGAGCCGTCCCAGCGCATACAACGGGATGCGCGCGAGCTTGGCCGCGTTTCCCGCGCCGAATGAGAAGGACCCCACCCGGCGAGCCTATCGCGCGGTGGGGTCCTTCTCTTCGTTGGGCGGGTGTCCGCCCGGTTACTTCAGGGTTCCGAGGGTGACGGTCGTCTCCTCCGTCTTTCCGTCGCGAACGTACGTGACCGGGACCGTGGCCCCGGCGGCCGCAGCACGCACCTGCGCGGTGAGGTCGACGCCGCTGGTGATGGGCACACCGTTGAACTTGGTGATGATGTCGCCCTCCTTCAGACCGGCGGCCTCTGCCGCACCTCCCGCCACGATGCCGGCCTCGCTCGAGCTGCCGGACGAGATCACGGCACCCTCGATCGTCGCACCCTCGACGGCCGACGCGTCGCCGACCATGGCACCCAGGAGACCGTGCGAAGCCGAGCCGTTGCTAATGATCTCCTCGGCCACGCGCTGAGCGACGGAGGCTGGAATCGCGAAGCCCACACCGATGTTGCCCGACTCGCTCGACGCGGACGACGAGCCCGCCGAAGCAATGGCGACGTTGATGCCGATCAGCTTGCCTTCGCCGTCCACCAGAGCACCACCGGAGTTTCCGGGGTTGATGGCCGCGTCGGTCTGGATCACCGAGATCGAGATCGAGCCCTGCGACTGGGTCTGCGTCTGCTGACCCGGCAGGTCGAACTGGAACGGGCTCTGGCCGTTCTGCTGCTGGTCCTGCTGCGACTGGTCAGCAGTGGAGTCCGGCACCGCCGACGACTGGATCTGGATGGACCGGTTCAGCGCCGAGACGATGCCCTGTGTGACCGTGTTGTCCAGTCCGAGCGGCGCTCCGAGCGCGACGGCGGTCTCGCCGACGTTGAGCTTGGTCGAGTCACCCCACGTCACCGGGGTCAGTCCCGAGGCGTCCGTGAGCTTGATCACGGCCAGGTCGTACAGCGGGTCCAGCCCGACCACGGTGGCCGTGTAGATGCGTCCGTCCGAGGTCGTCACGTGGATGGTGCCGTCTGCCGTCTGGCCGCCCAGGGTCACCACGTGCGTGTTCGTGAGGACGTAGCCGTCGCTGCTGAGCACCACGCCGGAGCCGGTGCCGCCGCTCTGGCCGGCGTCCACCGAGATCGTCACGACGCTGGGCAGCACCTTCGTGGCAACCGCCGCCACCTGGTTCACACTGTCCGGGTTGTTGATCGTCACGGTCTGCGGGCCGCTGGCGGACTGAGAGGCGCTCGTCGCGAACAGCGACTGCCCCGCCCACGCACCGCCAAGTCCGGCGGCTCCGCACACCAGGGCACCGACCACGAGGGCACCGACGAACATGCCGGTGCGCGACTTGCGCTTCGGCTCGGCGGCGACGCCCAGCGGGGTGGGTGCCGCGTACGAGGCGGCCGACGCGGTAGGCGACCCGAACGCGGCACCGTACTGCGGGTGGTGCGTGTGTCCGCCGAAGGTGCCCTGTGCGGGGTTCGTCGCACCGTAGGCGGGCGCAGCGGCGCCCTGCGGTGCGCTCGGGTATGCGGTCTGGCCGGCGCTCGGCGCGGGGAAGCCTGCGCCGGCGCTGCCGGCTCCGAGGGGCACTGTGGGCGCGGTCTGGGAGATCGGCGCGACGGGGGCCACCGGCGCACCCGGGGTCACGGGCGTCGTCGGCGCGGTCTGGGAGAGAGGTGTCGCCGGCGCGACAGGGGTGGTCGATGCAGGCTCCGAGGTCAGCGGCTGCTGGTTCTCGGGAGCGCCGACGACCGGCGACACGGGCTGGTTCGTCTGGTACGGGTTCGACGCGTCGTCGTGACGGTCATCGCGGTTGTCGCTCATGATTGCTCCTTCTCCGAAAGCTCTTTCAGAGTGCACCGGGTTTCTGTGCGTTTCTTATGCTGCGGGTGGATTCCACCTATGCGACTAACCTGGGCCGCATGCGAACGATTCCCGGTGCCTGGCGTCGAGCGGCTCGGGGTGCCGGTCTGCTGTCTGCAGACGGCGCTCCCTCCCCCACCATCTTCGCCGAGATGTCGGCTCTGGCACTCACCACGAACGCGGTGAACCTCGGTCAGGGCTTCCCGGACACCGACGGGCCCGCCGAAGTGCTCGACGCCGCACGTGAGGCGATCTCCCGCGGAGTGAATCAGTACCCGCCGGGCCGGGGCGACGCAGATCTTCGCCTCGCCGTGGCGGAGCACCAGCAGCGTTTCTACGGACTGACGCCGGACCCCGTGACGGAGATCATCATCACCGCCGGCGCGACGGAAGCGCTGGCAAGCGTGCTCCTCGGGCTGCTCGACGGACCGGACGACGAGGTGGTCGTGTTCGAGCCGCACTACGACTCCTATGCCGCGTGCGTCGCCCTTGCCGGGGCGCGGTTGCGAACCGTCCCGCTGCGCTGGCCGGACTTTCGTCCGGACCTCGAGCAGCTGGCCGCCGCGGTCACGGATCGCACCCGGGTGATTCTGCTGAACGATCCCCACAACCCCACCGGTGTCGCCCTCGATGATGAGACACGCGACGAGATCGTCCGCCTGGCCGAGCGGCATGACGCCATCATCGTCACCGACGAGGTGTACGAGCACCTGCTCTTCGACGGCCGCGCGCATCATCCGATCGCGACCCGGCCGGGTGCCGCGGAGCGCACCGTCAGCATCTCCTCCGGTGGCAAGACGTTCCGCACCACGGGATGGAAGGTCGGGTGGGTGTCGGGACCCGCCGATCTGGTCGAAGCGGTGCTGTCGGTGAAGCAGTTCCTCACCTTCTCTGGCTCCGCGCCGTTCCAGCCCGCGATCGCCGCGGGTCTGCGGCTCCCCGACGCCTACTTCGACGCGCTCGCCGGCGACATGCAGCACACGGCGCGCATCCTCGGGGATGGCCTGCACGCCGCTGGGCTTGAGCCCCGGACCCCGGATGGGACCTACTTCACGGTTGCCGACGCCGGCGCTCTCGGCGTTCGCGACGCTCACGAGTTCTGCCGCACCCTGGCTGTCGACGGTGGCGTGGTGGGCATTCCGCTGACCGCTTTCGTCACCTCGGGCGATCGTCAGTGGAGTTCGTTGGTGCGCTTCGCTGCCTGCAAGCGCCCCGACGTGGTCGACGAGGGCATGCGACGCCTCGCGGCCTATACCGCGACGCTCTAGCTCTTCGGCTCCACGCGGTAGCGTCGCAGCTCGAGCGCGGGGTTGACCGCACGCACGCGCTGGAGTTCTGTGCGGTCCAGCGTCGCCACGGCGAGGCCCTCCTGCGTGCCCAGCGACGCCAGCACGATGCCGGACGGATCGACGATCATCGATCGACCCACACCGATCGGCGGCGTCTGATCGGCCGCGAGGACGAACGCGGTGTTCTCGATCGCGCGGGCACGCACCAGGGTGCTCCAGTGATCCTCCTTGAGCGGACCACGCACCCATTCGGCGGGAACCACCATGACGTCGACTCCCGCGTCGATCAGGACCCGCGCGCTCTCCGGGAACCGCAGGTCGTAGCAGGTCATGAGACCGAACGTGAGATCAGCGATCCGGAAGGTCTGCGGTGCCTCCAGCGCCCCCGGCGCGATGCGATCGGACTCCCGGTCGCCGAAGGCGTCATACAGATGCTGCTTCCGATAGGCCGCCTGCACGCCCGTCGCGTCGACGGCGACGACGGTGTTGTGAACGCGCATACCCTCCGCGCGTTCGACGAGGCCGGCCACGATCCAGACGCCGAAGCGATCCGCCAGCGCGATGAGCTCACGCACGAACGGACCGTCCAGCGACTCGGCGTGCTCCACCAGCGCGTCGGTGAAGGGCGTCTCGAACCAGGCGGAGTACTCGGGAAGGACGATCAGTCGAGCGCCGCGCCCCACGGCATCTCCCACGAGCCGGGTGATCATCGGGAGGTTGTCCCCCACCCCGGGCGCAAACTGGGCTACCGCCACCGTCGTCACTGTCATCGCATCGCTCCTGGTGTTCGGCTCTCGTTCACGTCGCCGCCAGCCTAGCGAGGCGTCGAATGCGGTAGGGCGAATCGCCCGGGAAGCGCCCCGATGCGCCCCGTCCCTCCACCGCGTGTTAGGCTACTGATGTGCCGCGGGGTGGAGCAGCTCGGTAGCTCGCTGGGCTCATAACCCAGAGGTCGCAGGTTCAAATCCTGTCCCCGCAACAATGAGAAGGCCCCTGATCACTCGATCAGGGGCCTTCGGCTTTGCCGCCAGCGCCACCGCGACGCGCCCGCTCACAGGCCGCTTTAGGGTTTGACGCACTTCACCCGATAAGCTAAATCCCGTGCCGCGGGGTGGAGCAGCTCGGTAGCTCGCTGGGCTCATAACCCAGAGGTCGCAGGTTCAAATCCTGTCCCCGCAACAAGAAGAAGGCCCTCATCACACGATGAGGGCCTTCTGCCATGTCAGAGCTTGCGCACGGTGACATCGATCGGCGTCGGGTTGGCGAACAGGTCGAACACCGGGCAGTGCGCATCCACAACACGACGAAGCTCCTCGTAACGCTCCTCCGGCTCCGGACCTTCCAGCGCGACGGTCAAGCGGACGGCGGTGAAGCCGGGACGCACGGACTCGTCGATGCCGAACAGACGGCGCGCATCGAGGTCGCCCTCCGCATCGACGCTGATGTCATCGACCTGGATGCCGAGCACGTGTGCGTAGAGGCGGTAGACCACCACCTGGCAGGAGATCAGCGCACCGAGCGCATACTCGACCGGGCTGGCGCCGATGTCGTCACCCGCGAGCGCGGCGGGTTCGTCGACGACGAACTCATGCCCGCCGGCACGGATCGCGGTGGCAACGGCACCCGCGCCCGTCCCGCGGACACGGTAGGTGAGCCGGGCAGTCGTCGGGTCCGTGTCGATGCGCTGCGCCCAGGCCGAACCCGCCGACGCGAGACGTTCGGCGCGGTCATCGGCGGTGACCTCGGGGATGGAATCGGTGATCGTAAGCGAGGGGGAAGCTGTCATGTGGGCGAGCCTAGGCAGGTCTCCCCCGCAGAAAAACGGGGCACGGTAACGCGAGGCAACGCGGCGACGCGCGGCGACCTTCGGCGCGGCCAGCACGCCTGACAGGATGGGCACATGCTGTCTTCCCTCGCCCTCCCGACCAGTCTCACTATCCGCGGCGGTGAGATGGTGCTGCGGCGGGCCACGATCGCCGACCTCGACGATCTCATGCGGCTGATGTCGGATGACGCGGTCAGCGCCTCGCGTGGTGACCGCAACGACGCAGCGGACCGGCACCACTACGAGCGGGGACTTCGCGCGATCATCGAGGAATCGTCGAACGACATCGTGGTCGCGATCGACGGCGACGGGCGCGTGATCGGGACACTTCAGCTCACCCTGATCCCCGGCCTGGCTCGCCGCGGCGCCACACGACTCCTGGTCGAGGCAGTACGCGTCGCCAGTGATCTGCGCTCACGGGGCATCGGCGAGGCCGTGATGCGCTGGGTCATGGACGTCGCGACCGCGCAGACCGGCGCTGACCTGGTGCAGTTGACCTCCGACCGCGCGCGCGTCGACGCGCACCGCTTCTATCTGCGACTCGGTTTCACCGACTCCCACATCGGCTTCAAGTACCGGGTGAGCGACGAAGCCTGAACGCGAAGGGGGCGCCTGCCGCAGCAGACGCCCCCTTCGCGGATCTCACTGACCGTCGAGCGCGATCAGCTTGTCGAGAGCCTCGGTGAGCCGCTTGTCGGCCTCACCGTACTTGGTCCAGTCGCCCGCCGCCATCGCCGTCTGGCGGTCGCTCAGGGCGGTCTTGGCCTCCTGCAGCAGCGCGTCGCGCTGACCCTCCACCGTCGAGGTGTCGATCGACGGTGCCGGCGTGGGCGAGGTCGTCGTTCCCGGACTCTGCGTCGGCGTCGGGGCCGGGGTCGGCTCCGGCGTCACCGGTGCATCCGGATCCGTCTCCACCGGCGTGACGTCGGTGTCACCGGTCTGTGCACCGGAGTCACCACCGAACAGGCTGTCGAGTGCCTGGCTCAACGTGTCCTCGAAGGCGACGCTGTCACCGAACGACACCAGGACCTTCTGCAGACGCGCCAGCTTCGTGGCACCCGTCGACTGGATGTACACCGGCTGGACGTACAGCAGACCGCCACCCACGGGGAGGGTGAGCAGGTTTCCGTAGAGGATCTGCGTTCCGCCACCGACCTTACGGATGTTGACCCACTGGGTCACGGCGTCGTCGGTGTCGAACGAGTTCTTCACCTGGCCCGGGCCGGGAACGGTGGTGTCGCTGTCGATGACGAGCATGCGCAGCGTGCCGTAGTCCGGGCTCTTCTTCCCCGCCTCGCTTCCGGCATCGGCATCCACGGCAAGGTAGCCGGTGAGGACGTTGCGCGCGTTGGCGGCGTCGATCGGACGCGGGATGAAGCTCGAGAACATCGAGAACGTCGGCTCGTCCTGACCCGGCATCTTCATCGTCAGGTAGTACGGCAGCTGCAGCTTCTGGTCGGTCTCCGCCGCATTCGGGTCGGTCGGCGTGGACCAGAGGTTGTCTCCCTGGAACAGCGACGGCGCCTTATCGACGTGGTACGTACCCAGCACGCTGCGCTGCACCTTGAACAGGTCCGTCGGGTAGCGCACGTGGCTCATGAGCTCACCGCTCATCTCGGTCAGCGGCTTGAGCGTGTTGGGGTAGACCTTCTGCCACGTCTGCAGCACCGGGTCTTCCTCGTCCCACGCGTACAGCGTCACGTGACCGTCATAGGCGTCCACGGTGGCCTTGACCGAGTTGCGGATGTAGTTGATCTTGTCCGGGATCATCAGGCCCGTGGCCTTGGTGTCGCTCGTGGCATCCGTCAGGCTCACGCCCGAGGAGTACGGGTACGTGGCGCTGGTGGTGTAACCGTCCACGATCCAGACGATGCGGCCATCCACGACGGAGGGGTACGGGTCCTTGTCGAGCGTGAGGTACGGCGCGACCTTCGACACGCGGGTGGCCGGGTCGCGGTCGTAGAGGATCTGGGACTCGTTGTTGACGTTGTTCGAGAACAGGATGTCCCCGGCCTGGAACTTCATCGCGTAGATGAGCTTGGTGAAGATGTTGTCGAGCTTCGGACCGCCGTTGCCCTCGAAGGTGGTCTTGGTGACCGAGTCGCCGTCGGACGCGCGCGGGTAGTCGATCTCCACCGGGGCCGCGTCCTTCGGAGCACCCACGATCGAGTACAGCGGCGAGTACTCACCGAAGTAGATGCGGGGCTGGAAGTCAGGGTTCTGCTCCGTGAGGAAGCCAGTGGCAGGAATACCCTGCTCGAGGAACTTCGGGCTGCCGTCATCGGTGCGCTGGTTACCCGCCGCGGCGACCATCCCGTAACCGTGCGTGTAGATCAGGGCCTGGTTCTGCCAGTTGGACGGCGCCTGCGACATGTCGAGCTCACGAACCGAGACCACGACGTCCTGCGTCTTGCCGTCGATCTGATAGCGATCGACGTCCAGCGTGTCGCGGAAGCGGTAGTAGGGCTTCACCTGCTCGAGCTGACGGACCGTCGGATTGATGATCGCGGGGTCCATGATGCGGATCGATCCGGTGGTCTCGGCGTCCGCACGCAACTGCCCGGCCTCAGCGGTCGTCTCGGCCTGGAAGTCGGTCTTCTGGACCGCATCGATCCCGAACGCCTTCTTCGTCATGTCGAGGTTGCGCTGGTAGTAGGTGCTCTCCGACTCGATCTGGTTCGGCTTCACCTGGAAGGTGGTCACTGCCCACGGCATCGCCACGTTCACGACCAGCGCCGCGACGATCAGCACCGCGGTCCCTGCCAGCGGGAAGCGCCAGCGGCCGATGACCGCGGTCACGAAGAAGAGGATCGCCACGATGATGGCCACGATCGCGAGGATCGTCAGACCCGGAATGGTGACGTTGGCGACGGTGTACGTCGGGCCCGTGATATTCAGGGCATTGGTGGTCACCGAGGCGTTCGAGTCGGCCAGCGTGGCGTAGCGGTCGAGCCACAGGCTCACGCCCTGCACCAGGAGGTAGAGACCGGCGACAATCGCGAGCTGGATGCGCGCGGCCTTGGAGATGCGCAGCTCTCCCCCGCCGATACGCACGGCACCGTAGAGGTAGGAGACGAAGGCGGTGACCAGCAGCGAGAGCAGCAGCACGGCGGAGGTGAAGGCGAGGACAGCCTGGTAGAACGGCATCGCGAACATGTAGAAGCCGGTGTCCAGACCGAACTGCGGGTCGACATCGGACGTCTTCACGCCGGCGAACCAGAGCGCAGCTGTCTGCCACTGGTTGGCGGCGGACAGTCCCGCGAACACACCGAAGAAGATCGGGACGCCCCACATCGCGAGGCGACGAAGCGGCTCGATGACCTCCTGATAACGGTCCAGCTGCGAGCTGAGTCGCGCGTACACCGGACGCATCCGATACGCCAGCTGGATCACCGTCCACAGCGGAACGGCCATCCCGAGGAAGCCGACCGCGAACATCGCGATGCGCGCGATCCACTGGGTGGTCAGCACGCCCGTGAAGCCGAGCTGGCCGTACCAGAGGAAGTCAGCGAAGACGCTGGAGAACAGGAAGAAGGCTGCGAGCAGAACCGCGACGATCACGAGTGAGATGACGACGACGCGTCGTCCGGTGCTGGGGGTGGCCTGATTCGGCGCTGAGGCTGTGGTCACCCCTTCATCCTAGGCGTGGCCGCCTGAGCAAGGTCCCTGAGGATGCGAGACCGATCGATCTCCGTTATGAAGAGCACCCCGGCAGCGCGTCGATACCCGTTCCGGAGGCGATGACCTCGAGAGCGTCGACCGATTCGCTCAGCGTGGACGTGCTGATCACGGTGAGTCCGTCGGGAATGTGCCCGACGACGTCCTGGCAGTTCGAGGCGGGAGCAAGGAAGTAGTCCGCCCCGGCGTCGCGAGCTCCGTGCATCTTCTGGGCGATGCCACCGATCGCACCCACGTTTCCCGCCGCATCGATCGTGCCGGTTCCGGCGACGTTCTTTCCGCCGTTGAGCTCCCCGGGCGTGAGCTTGTCGATGATGCCGAGGGCGAACATCATGCCGGCGCTCGGCCCGCCGATGTCGTTCAGCTTGATGTCGACCTCGATCGGCGACTGATACGACTCCGAGAGCGAGGCGCCCACCAGCCATCGCGTCTCGCCATTGACGGTTCCCTGCCGGGGTGTGATCGTGTAGTCGCTTTCGACGCCGTCGCGCAGCACAGTGAAGGTGACCGGCTTCCCGTCGCTGCCCGTGACGGCCGCGATCACGTCGCTGGAGCCGGACGGGGCGACGCCGTTGACCTTGGTGATGACGTCGCCGGCCTTCAGCACTCCGGCGGCGGGTGCTCCCTCGGCCGGATCCGCCGGAATGGTGATCGTGGTCTTCACCGGATGGCCGAGCTCCGTCATCGCGGCAGCCGTCGCGGCGGATTGCGAGTCGGTCATCATCTGGGCGTCCTGCTGCTGCTTCTGCTCGGTGGTCACGCCCGCCGGGAACACAGCGTCCAACGGAAGCACCGCCTTCGACGAGTCGAACCACGCGGCGGCCAGCTCGAACCAGCTGGGCGTCGACTGGCGATTGCCCCGCACGGACACCGTGGTGAGAGAAAGCGTTCCAGCTGTCTCGTAGGTCTTCTCATCCGGAATGGTGATGAGCGGGATCTCCTCACCATTGGATTCCTGAGAACCCAGGGTGTTGACGACCGGCCCCGGCATCTCGATCACGTAGCCCGTCGGCAGGATGCTGAGTCCGAACATGCACACCAGGGCCACCGCGAGCGCTCCGTAGCCCACCAGCGTCCGCCGCGACGGACGCCAGCGCTCCTCGGATGCGCTCGTCGTCGGCATGCTCTGCTGTGGCACATTCGGGTCGAAGAACGTCACGATTTCCTTTCCGGGAAGGACGTTCGCGAGCGGCGTACAGCCGAATCCACGAACCCGCTCGTCGGGCCCCGTCCGGCGACTAGCGTAGAACGCAACCCCAGCAAAGCGCTGAAAGGCGGCTGACGTGACAGACGAGGACCGTTCCCCGGAAGACGACTTCCAGGACCTGCTCCGCCAGCTCTTCGGAGCGGGTGGCCAGATCGATCCCGAGCAGATTCAGAAGCTCACCGGCATGAACATCGACCCGACCATGTTGGCCGGTCTCATGCAGCAGATGCAGGGCGCCTTTGCGGGCGCGGACGGCTCGATCCCCTGGGATTCGGCGCGTACGGCGGCGCTGCACATCGCCAATCAGGACGGTCTGAGCGTGACCAGCGGCCAGCGTGCCGATCTGGATCAGGCCTTCGCGCTGGCCGATCTGTGGCTGAGCGGCGTCACGAGCATCAGCGCCCTCGCGCAGCCGGCTCGCTCCCTGACTCGCGGTGACTGGGTGGAGCAGACCATGCCCGTGTGGCAGGAGGCGGCAGAGCCCGTGGCCACCAGCATCACCGATGCACTGCTCGACGCGCTCGGTCAGCAGGCCCCGGAGGAGATGCGCGGAGTGGTGGAGGGCGCCGGACGCATCATGCGATCGGTGGGCGGCTCGCTGTTCGCCGCGCAGCTCGGTCAGGTGATCGGCCGACTCAGCAAGGAAGTGGTCTCCGGCGGCGATGTCGGCATCCCGCTGCTCCCCGTGGGCGAGGCGGCGATCCTGCCCCAGAACTTCGCCGACTTCGGCCAGGGGCTGGAGGTCCCCGAAGACCAGCTGGCGCTGTATCTCGCCACCCGTGAGCTCGCCCACGCGCGCCTGTTCCGCCACGCGAAGTGGCTGCACCTGCACGTCCTGTCCCAGCTCACGGACTACGCCCGCGGACTCGAAGTAGATACCAGCGCTCTGGAGTCGATGGCCGATCGATTCGACCCCGAGAATCCCGAGGAGCTGCGCGCGGCGCTGGAGTCGGGCGCGCTGATGCCGCCCCGCTCCGAGGCGCAGCAGGCGGCGCTCACGCGGCTGGAGAACGTGCTCGCGGTGATCGAGGGGTGGGTCGAGGTGGTCACCGAGGAGGCCACCCAGCGTCTGCCCGATGCCGGGCGCATCGCGGAGGCCGTACGGCGACGCCGAGCGGTGGGCGGCCCTGCCGAACGTGCCCTCGGGGCGCTGGTCGGCTTGGAGCTTCGCCCGCGCCGACTCCGCGAAGCAGGCGCCATGTGGCGCGCGATCACGGCTGCCGTCGGTGCTGAGGCACGCGACGGGCTGTGGGACTACCCCGACCTCCTGCCCACGCCGGAGGACATCGACGATCCCACGGCCATCATCGGGCGTCTGCAGGCTGCCGCACGAGGTGAAGAGGCCCCCCGGGACGAGATGGACGACGCCCTGGAGCGGTTGCTCTCCGGCGAGGACTTCACGGGCACGGATGACGCCGCGGGCGACACGGAAGGTCCGGAGGGTCCGCGTCCGGTCTGACTCCTGACGATCGGCCACCGCTGCATCCGTGTGCAGCAGTGGCCGATGGTCCTGTCGTCCGCTCCTCCCCAGAACGAGTCCGGAGCGGGACACGCCGGGCGGCCCTGTGCACAGGCGTATCAGCCGCCGGTGAGCACTTCAGGATGTCGTCATGACACCCGTGATGCTCCGCCTCGACGATGACCGACCCGCGCTCTGGCGCGACTCCCGAACGCTGCAGCTCGGGCTCCATGCCGAGCCCTCGCTCCCCGATCCGCCCGGCTGGCAGGAGCGTGTGCTGCGAGCGTTGGAGCACGGGATCGCGGAGCAGGACTTCGCACGGGTCGCCCAGGGGCTCGGGGCACCACTGGACGATCTGGACGGCTTCCTCGCGCGCATCGATCCCGCACTCCGGCGAGTGGATACCGGCCTGCTCATGCCGCGGCTCCAGGTGGCACCCGCGCTGCGCGGACTGGACATCGTGGACTTCGTCGCCGCGGGTCTGTCCGCACTGCCGGGGCTTGCCCGCGACGATTTCCGCGGACGCCCACCCGTGGTCCTGCTCAGCGCCCACGCGGTGCTCCCCGTGGCTGCGGCGCCGTGGATGTCTGCTGATGTGGTGCACATTCCCCTCGTCATCGAGCTCGATGCGATCCGGGTGGGTCCGGCGGTGCTTCCCGGCATCACGGCGTGCACGTCCTGCGTCGCCCTCGCCGAACGGGACGCGGATCCGGCGTGGCCCCACCTGGTCGCCCAGCTCGCCGAGCGCGAGCCTCCCATCCCCGATCCCGTCGTTCTCGGGGAGGCCATCGGTCTCATCCGCGAGCTCCTGCCCCTGACGGGTGTCGCAGCCGCGGGCCGCACGGGTGCTGCCCATCGACTTCGCGAGGGAACAAGCCGATCGGTCAGCGTGCGGAGGGAGAGCCGGCGACTCTGGCGGACACACCGGCCGCACGAAGACTGCGGCTGCCGATCTCCTGCAGGAATCGCGAGGGCTTCCGCATGACCCGTCCGCTCCCCCGCGCCCACGAAAGCGCGAGGGTACGCGCGGCGCGAGTGACCCCCACGTACGCGAGTCGTCGTTCCTCGTCGACCGCGTCGAAGGAGGTGGCGTACGCGATCGGAAGCAGACCCTCGGCCCAGCCGATGATGTGCACGTGGTCCCACTCCAGGCCCTTCGCGGCATGAAGGGTCGAGAGCGTCACGGTGTTCAGCACCGGCTCGTGCTGGTCCTTCGTGCGGGCGAGGAGCTGTTCCGCGAACTGCCGGATGGTGGTTCCCTCGGGAGCCGCCTCGGCCAAGCGGAGCAGGGAGGCACGCGCCTCCCACGCATCGCGCAGCGCGCCGCCGGCGGGCGGTGGCTCGTCGGTGAGGCCGATCTCCCGCAGCACCGTGCGAACGTCAGGAAGGAAGCCGCGGTCGCCGGGCGCGACGGCTGCCGCTCGCAGGGCGAGCACCGCTTGACGCACCTCTGGCTGATCGAAGAAGCGCTTCCCCCCGAGCACGGTGGTGGGAATCCCCCGCGCCGCGAGCGCGTCCGCAATCGCGGTGGACTGGATCTGCGCCCGGTAGAGCACGGCGATCTGCTGCGGAGCGGCCCCCTTGGCGATCTGCTTCTCAATGGCGCGGGCCACACCTGCGGCCTCATCGCGCTCATCCTCGTAGGTGGTGACGACGGGCGTCGGAGACTCGGGCGGCCTCTGGGGTGCAAGGGTGAGCGCCCCCGGGCGTCCGCGCATCAGATCGTTGGCGACGGCGATGACCGAGGGATCCGATCGGTAGCTGCGCTCGAGCTTCACGGTCACGGCATCGGGATACGTTCGCGGGAACTCCAGGAGGTACTTCGCGTCGGCGCCCGCGAACGAGAAGATCGTCTGGCTCGCATCGCCCACGACGCAAATGTCCTTGCGATCGCCCAGCCACAGCCCGAGGAGGTGGTTCTGCAGCGGCGACACATCCTGAAACTCATCGACAGTGAAGTGCCGATACTGCTCGCGAACGGCCGTCGTCACCCGCGGCTCCGCCTCCAGCATCCCCGCGCACGCGAGCAGAACGTCCTCGAAATCCAGCTGCCGGCGTTCGTCCTTCAGCTTCTCGTAGGCCTGCTGGAGGCCGACCACCTCCGAGTTCGACAATCTCCCGACCGTGCGGCCGGTCAGGGCGTACTGGTCGATGCTGCGCATCGCCACCTTCCGCCACTCGATCTCGGAGGCCACATCCCGCAGGGTCGGTGTGTCCAGCGACAGCCGCAGGCCGTCCGCCGCATGCGCGAGCATGCGGACCTTGTTATCGATGATGCTCGGGGCCGGCTCCCCCGTCACCTGCGGCCAGAAGAAGTTCAGCTGAGCGAGGGCCGTCGCGTGGAAGGTGCGCGCGGCGACACCGCTCACGCCGAGATCCCGCAACCGTCCCCGCATCTCCCCGGCCGCCTTGGCTGTGAAGGTCACCGCCATCACCCGGCTCGGCGAGTATGCGCCGGTGTCCACTCCGTGCGCGATGCGGTGCGTGATCACGCGGGTCTTGCCCGTGCCGGCACCCGCGAGCACGCACACCGGGCCACGCAGCACCGAGGCCGCTTCTCGCTGCTGTTCGTCGAGTCCGTCCAGCGCGCTCACGCGCGCTCACCTGCTGGAGGGTTCGGCTCACCATCGTCGGGTTCGGCCGCCCACGTGGAGATCAGTTCGTGCGCGATCGAGGGCTTGCCAGGCAGCAGGAGGTCGGAGTCCCCGGCGTACGCGGCGCGGATCTCGGCACGCGTGAACCAGCGGACGTCGAGGATCTCCTCGCCATCGGGATGCGCTGTTCGCGCATCCCGCGCCCGCGCGCGGAAGCCGAGCATCAGCGACCGGGGGAACGGCCACGCCTGCGAGCCCGCGTACGCGACGCTCTCCACCTCGATGCCCGACTCCTCCTGCACCTCACGACGCACGGCCTCCTCCAGCGACTCCCCCGCTTCCACGAAGCCGGCGAAGCACGAGTATCGGCGCTGCTCCCACAGGGCGTTGGATCCGAGCAGGATGCGATCACCGTCGGTCACCGCGACGATGACGGCGGGATCGGTACGGGGGAAGTGCTCGCGAGCGCAGGCCGTGCAGCGACGTGCCCATCCTCCGGTGGTGAGTTCGGCGACGGCTCCGCAGAAGGCACAGTGCCCAGCGTCGAGGATCCAGCGCCCGAGGCTCACGGCTTCCAGCAGCAGCGCGCCATCCGCCGCACCGAGGGCGGGGTGCAGCGCACGCAACGAGACCCACGTGACGGAGGGCGCGAACGCCGCGCCAGGCGTGGGGTCGGCGAGCTCGGCCGCACCGGGTACAACCCCAAGTAGAAGTGCAACACCGTCACGGCGTCCGAGGAACGCGAATCGCTCGGTGGTCGGCGGTGTGCTGCGCGCCTTCGACTCGCCCGTCGTCGCGTCGCCGGAGACATCAGCGGCTCCGAACGCTACGGCCGCACTTCGCGCGGCGACGTCGCGGGCAACGTCCACCGGCACAAGCAGAAGCTCGCCGTCGGCGTCGACGGGCGCGCGATCCGCGTCGATGAGCAGGACGCGCGTCTCCGTGTCGGCGATGAGGCGGGCGATCAGATCCGGGGCGGTGCGTTCGTCGGCGCTGCGGTCGAACACGGTGACCGGCCCGGGAGCTGACGCGTCTTCCATCTACTCCCCTTCTCGCGGGCGTGGCGTGTGCGGGGGCCGCGATGGCCGACCTACGCTGAGCACATGGCACGCTCTCCTCTCACTCTAGCCGCGGCGGCCACGGCCGCAGTCCCCGGAGTCGAGATCGTCGGCACCACGGCACTGTCCGCCCACGGGGAGGGCCGAAACGACTCCGCAGTGGTTACACTCACCGACGGCACACGCGCTGTCGTTCGCCTCCCGCGCGACGAAGCGGTCGACGTCGAGCTCGCCTCGGAGGCGCTGGCGTTGCGCGCCCTCACGGACGGCGTCCGCGCTCTCCTCGATTTCGAGGTGCCGCGATTTCTCGGTGTGGGCCCCTTGGACGGTCGTCGTGTGTTCGTCACCTCGTTCGTCCCGGGCTACCAGGTGGACGCGGACGAGATCCCGCCCGGGCGTGGCGTCGCCGCATCGATCGGTGAGACTCTCGCGGCCGTTCATGCGTTGCCCGCGTCCTTCGTCCGCAACGCCGGACTCCCCCACCGCACGGCGGAACAGGTCCGCCAGGATGCCCGGCGCGTCCTCGACGAGTCCTCGGCGACGGGCCGCGTGCCGGTGCGACTCATGGTGCGCTGGCGGGACGTCCTGGATGACGACACCATGTGGCAGTTCGAACCTGCCGTCACGCTCGGGGGCGCGACGGCATCCGCCTTCGTATACGAGGACCGCGACGGTGTCCCGACCGTGTCGGGAGTGATCGACTGGCATGCCCTTCAGGTCACCGATCCCGCCGTGGATCTGCAGTTCCTCATGTTCGCCCCGGATGCCATCGACTCGGTGTACCAGTCCTACATCGCCGCCTCCCACCGTGCCCCCGATGAGATGATCCTCGCGCGGGCTCGCCTGCACTCGGAACTCGACGTGGCGCGATGGCTGCTCCACGGCCGGGACACGCGGGAGGCGAACGTGGTCGACGATGCCGCCGCCATGCTGGACACACTCGCCGAGGACGTCCGAGACGATGATCTGCGACCCCGCACGGCCAAGGCGGACATCGATGATGCTCTCGCTGCGCTGCGCACGGTTCCGCAGACGACCCCGCCCGGCGTGGACACGTCGATGCACACGGACACCTATGACCCGGCGGACCTCGCTTTCCTCGGCTCCAACGTCACGGAGACGTCGGCACTGTCCGGCGGCTTCTTCGCCGATGACCCCCAGGCGACGCAGGCGCTCGATCCGTCGTACTACGACGACGATCGCCGCCGCGTCGATGCGGTTGAGATCGACGCCGATCCGAACGCCACGCAGGCACTGGATCCGTCTTACTACGACGACGCGCGAGTGCGGGTCGATCGTGTTGAACTGGGCGATACGGCCGGCGATCCGAACGCCACGCAGGCACTGGATCCGTCCTACTACGACGACGCGCGAGTGCGGGTCGATCGTGTTGAACTCGATGCCGATCCGGGCAGCGACGCTCACTCGGATGCAACCCGCCCGGACTCGCGCGATTCCGACAGGCAACACGCGGACCCGAACGACACACAGGCTCTCGATCCTGCGTTCTTCGACGAGGTACCCGGATCGGCCTCCCCGCGCAGCTCCTCTGGCAGCGATGAGGTGACCGCTGCATCCGCGCTGAGCCCCGTCCCGGAAGCGGCAGTCACCGGCAGTGTCGCCCTGGTCTCCGATGACGAGGTGCTGACCGATGCCCGCGAAGACAACAGACTCACCGATTCCGGTCCCCTGATCTTCCCGCCGGACGCCGCCGATCGTGTGTCTCGCGATCTGGAGGAAGCCGAGCGCGCCGCGCAGGCGGCGTTCCGCCGCTGGGCGCAGGAGGACTAGTCCGCCCGAGCTCTGCCCGCCTCGCACGGGTGCGTGTCCGCAGAGACACCCGTGAAGATGCGCACGCCGACCCGCGCACTGTTGCGCGTCAGTCGGCGCCGGGCGCACCGCCCGTCAGTTCGTGACCACGGCGCTGCCGTCCGGGGACGCGGCGGCGGCCTCATCCCACAGCACGGCGAGCTCCTCCTCGGTGTAGACCTGCTCGGGACGCAGCACCAGCTCGTGGCCGACGTAGAAGAGTGCGACGTCGATGTCCTCCAGAGGAACCCCGCGCGCGTGGTGGTACGCCACGCGGTAGTGCGCGAGCTGCAGCAGACGCTCCTGGCGCTCCCGTGGTGTCGCCGGCGGCCGTCCCGTCTTCCAGTCGACGATCTCGATGCGTCCGCCTCGATCCTCGCGTCGGAAGACGGCGTCGAGCTTGCAGATCATGATGTGCTCGCCACCCGCGGGGGTGCGCATCACGTAGTTCACCTCACTCTCGACTTCCAGCGGACGAAGCCCCGCCCATTCCGAACGCAGGAAGTTACGCTGGTGTCGGGCGAGTTCCGAGTCGTGCTCCGCTTCCGCGCTCGGTTCGCTCCCGGCTCCGGGAACCGTCTGCCGCTCGCCCGCGAGGGCATCCGACTCCGACGTTCCGCCTTCCGAGAGCAGGTCATCGCCCGTGTCGACGACGAAGATGTCGCCAGCGTTGTCGCTGTCGCTCTCCCAGAGCGCATCGTCCAGTGACGTGCCGGAGCCCACCATCTCGTAGAGGTGCTCGATCCACGCATGGAAGTCGGTGCCGATGCGGGTCTGGGGGTACGGCCGTTCGGGCAGCGGGCGCACGAGGGCATCCGTGGTGCGACGGAACCCCGTGACGTAGTCCTTGAACATGGACGCGGGAATTCGGGTGGGGGCCGGGACGACGGGGATCTGAGCGCGCAGCTCGCGCTCGCGCAGGAGGCGTGCGAGCTCGGGCGACGGCTCGGCGGGCGGTGTCGCCGCCACGAGTGTCGCAGCCGCCTCCACGGCCGACCGCCGGCCGCCGAGCGCGTCGAGCGGCCAGGTCATCGTACGACCGCCATGCTGGATCGGGTTCTCCCCCTCCGCGCGCTCGGTCGGCAGCTCCTCGGCTCCGATGGCCTCCAGCATCGTCTGCAGGTAGCGACTGGGAACGCGTGCGCGCGTCTGCCCTCCCCACGCCGCACCGGTCAGCAGCAGGCGGGAGCGAGCGCGTGTGACCGCGACGTAGGCGAGGCGCCGTTCCTCCTCCTCCTGGTAGGCCTTGTTCGCCTTCTTGAAGTCGTCGATCGCCTTGTTGATGTGTGTACGGGTGACACCCTCGCTCGTCGGGATCACGAGCTCGGGAAGCGCATCGCGGTCACCGCGGAACTCGAAGGGCAGGGTGCCGAGCGACAACCAGCCCATGGTGGTTCGTGGGCTCTTCGGCAACTCGTCTTCGACGAGGCGCACCACCGCGGCGGCGTCCCACTCGAGGCCCTTCGCGCCGTGAATGGTGAGCAGCTGGACCACCCCGGGCTGGGGCGGCTCGGGCCGAGGCATGAGCTCATCGGTGTCCTCGGCGTGGGCGAGCCAGGCGAGCAGGCTGCCGATGGTTCCCCGTTCATCGGCATCGAGGAAGGCCCGAACCTCGTCACCGAAGGCGCGAAGCTGCGTTGACGCGACGCGTGCCGGGCCGCGGGACTCGTTCGCCGCCAGCTCGATGTCCAGACGCAGCTCCGCCTCGATCAGACGAATGAGCTCCGGGGCGGACTGACCGCTGGAGCGCCGGAGACGGTCGAACATGTCGCCCGCCTCACGCAGGCGTTCTCGGCCCGTATCGGTGAAACCTGACAGCAGCGGGTGGTCGGGGCGCAGGGAACGCACGACATCCAGCGCGTCGACGATCGACAGCTGCTCATCCGCCCCTGCTGACCCCCGCAAGCGAGCCAGCATCTCGTCGGAGAAGCGCGTCCCGTCGGCACCGCGGCGCGACAGCGTGGTGGCCAGGGTGTGCAGCGCGGCCATGTCTGCGACACCGACGGCGAAGCGAGGCCCGACCAGCAGGCGGATGAGCGAAGACCCGGCGGACGGGTCGTGCACGACGCGCAGCGCGGCGACCACATCGGTGACCTCGGGCGTGGACAACAGGCCGCCGAGCCCGAGGATGCGATGTGGGATGCCACGCTTGTCGAGCGCGTCCGCGAACAGCTGCATGTGCTTCTTGGCTCGGAACAGAATCGCACCCGTGTGCTCGCGATCTCCGTCCCGCGCGGCGTATTCGGCTCGCACCCGCTCGAACCACTCCGCCACAGCTTCGGCTTCGTCATCGATGGTCTCGGCCCAGACGTGGTCTACGATCCCCTCGCCGGCACCCGGACGCGGTTGCAGTTCACCGACCTCGAGACGGTCGGGTCCGCGCAGCGGACCGAGGAGAGCATTGGCCGACGCGAGGATCGACACGTCGTTGCGCCAGCTGATCATCAGCTCATACGTGCGGTGCGAGATGTCGCGGGAGAACGCGGACCCGAAGGCCTCGAGGTTGTCGGCGCTCGCCCCGCGCCAGCCGTAGATCGACTGGTGCGGGTCACCGACGGCCATCACCGCGTGATCGTGGAAGATCGAGGCCAGCAGGCGGGTCTGCAGCACCGAGGTGTCCTGATACTCGTCCAGCAGCACGACACGGTACTGATCTCGCAGCTCCTCGGCGATCTGCGGACTGGTCTCGATGATCTCCAACGCACCGGACACCTGATCGGCGAAATCGAGGACGCCCTGAGCTTCCTTCGCGCGGGCATAGTCCTGAGCGAGACCGGCGATGATGGGCAGTCCCCGCCCGGCCGCCCAGGCGTTCTCCGTGTTCGCAGGGGTGACGTCCGTCTTGATGTAGGGCTCCAGGCGGTCGGCGAATGCGGATCCGTACGCGGCGACCTCGTCGAGGTCGGCGCGGTTGTCCAGCGCATCGTCGGCCAGCTTCTGCACCGCGTCGATCATCGTCGACAGCGCGTTGTCGCGATCGGCCAAACGCGGATCCGCGCTGCGGATGACCACCGAACGCGCGAGCAGCCACGACCCGGACTGACTGAGCAGGGAGGCCTCAGCATCCCGCCCGATCCGTGCCGCGTGTTCGCGCACGATCGCGTCGGCGAAGGCGTTGTACGTCGCGACCCGCGGTCGCAGCAGCTCTTCTCCGCCCACGAGCCCGCGTGTCGTGTCCCAGCCGGTTGCGTATCGACGGGCCAGGCGATCGAGCAGGACAGGGAGCTCATCCGCGGGCGTCTGCGCCAGCACGCCCGTGGCGACGATCTCTTCCAGATGCGGAAGCAACCCGCGACGGCCGAAGGCGTCGATGCGGTGGAGTCTGGTCATGATGCGCTCGGCCAGCTCACCCGCCGCCTTACGCGTGAAAGTGAGGCCGAGCACCTCGTCGCGACGCACGTGCCCGTTGGCCACCAGCCACACCACGCGGCCGGCCATCGTCTCGGTCTTGCCGGACCCGGCACCGGCCACGACCAGCGCCGGAGACGGCGGCGCCTCGATGACCTCCTGCTGTGCCGGCGTGGGTGTGGGAAGTCCGAGCGCTGCGGCGATCGTGGCCGCCGACAGCCCCAGTGCCCCGGACCAGTCGGTACCCGCTGCGGTGCCGAGGAGCGTCATGAGGCGCTCACCGCCTTCACCGTGTGAATGCCGCAGATCGCGAAGCGATCGACCCGGCAGTGCTGGTCGATGTTGGCCGTGAATGCCGCGGACGCCATCCCCCGCGCGTCGGCGACCACGCGCTGGACGAACGCGTCTGCGGTCTCCGGTCCCAGGGGCGCCTGATGCGCGATCCGCCAGTGCGTGCCCTTGAGCGTCTGACTGAGGACGAGGAGGCGCGCCCCCGCGGCATCGTCGGGGTGCGCTCCCGCGATGGCCCCTGCCCCCACGGCGAGCTGGTAGGCAGCAAGCTGTGCATCGTCCTCGACGAGGTCGTCGCGCACGCGGCTCTCGCTGCGCCCCGTCTTGAGATCGACCACGATGGCCCGCGACGCATCGGGACGATCCGGATCCTGCGGGATGTTCTCACCGACGCCAGGCGGATAGACCTCGACACGGTCGATGCTGCCGCGCAGCACCGCATACGGGACGCCGGGCTTCAGGTCCGATCGCTCCGCGTCGAGGGACCGCACGATCACGTGCTCAGCCCCCGCCTCCTCATCGAGCGGGATCGCCAGTTCGAACGGTGCCTCCGCGCCCACGCGCTGCGCTCCGACGGATCGGAAGCGCAGCAGATAGAGGTGCAGCCGCTCCACCAGCGTGCGCGCCCATCGTTTCTCCTTCGTGGAAAGCCACTCCGCCTCGAACTCCAGTTCTCCCCACCTCTCGTCCACGACCCGCTGCAGTTCGGCGAGGTCGCCGTCCGCGACCTCCTCCATCGCGGCATGCAGGATGGTCCCGAGTCCCTGGGAGGACGTTCGGGTGTCTCCGCCCAGGGAGCGGATGGCCCAGTCCACGCCGCAGGACTCGAAGTTCTCCATGCGAGAGGGCGACACCGGCACCGGCGCCAGGTCAGGGTCCCGCAGCGGAGCGGAGCTCGATGCCGGCGCAAGCCCGTACCATTGCGCGGGCGCGGCACCGGGGACGCCGGCGGCCGCGAGAGCACCGAGCTGACCGGCGGCGACGATGCGCTGGGGTGCCGGGGTCGCCGGCGCGGTGAGCTCGCGGCGGTAGCGGGCGACCAGACCACGCAGGGTGAGCGGGTGGCCGCTGGCACGATCATCGTCGGTGCGCCTCGGCTCCGGAAGAAACCCGAACAGCGCGCTGGGTCCGGTGTCATCGTCGTCGACCGCGGTGACCAGCAGATGGGTGCGGGCACGAGAGACGGCTCGAACGAAAAGGCGGAGCTCGTCGTGCAGCGCCCAGCGCCGACGCTCGGCGACGGGCGGCACGCTCGTGGACGAGTCGCCCGCGCGTGCGGCGACGACGGCGTCCGCCAGCAACCAGCTATCCAGCAGACCGCCGCGCAGGCGCACATTGGGCCACACCCCGTCCTGCACGCCCGCGATGACGACAGCGTCGAACTCCGTGCCCAGGGCGGTCGCGGGCGTCATGACCGCGACGGTCTGCACACTCTCCGGCGCTGCCAGCGTGTCTTCGGGGACATCACTGCCCAGCAGGTTGCGGATGAAGGCGGCGGGATCGGCATCGGTTCCCCGCTCCACGGCACGCTTCGCCGCCTCGAACAGCGCCACCAGGGCGTCCAGTGCGCGGCCCGTCTCAGCGGCGAACGGACCGGGGGTGGTAGCGATCCGCCGCCAGGCATCGGCGAGACGCTCGCCGGCACGACGCGACCGGTCCCAGATCAGCCACAGCAACTCGTGCACGGTCTCGCCCCGCTGATGGGCCTCGGCCACGCGCACCAGCGTGGTGGCGAGGCGCTCCGCCGCGAACGCTTCCGCTCCTTCCAGCAGGCCGAACTCCAACGGGTGCTCGAACGCCGACCGCAGCAGCTCTCCCGCCGCCGTGGTGCCGCCGTCGGCAAGCTCTCGATGACGCAGCGCCGCGCGCAGGCGGCGCAAGCCGACCGCATCAAGACCACCGAACGGCGAGAGAAGCGCCCCCGCCAGCTTCTCCGGATCACGGTCCTCGGGTGCCTGGATGCCGAGCTCCAGCACCTCGAGAAGCTGACGCACGACGACCTCACGTCCGAGTGGACGCTGCACACCCGCCGCCCGGGTGGGCACTTCACGGGCCGCCAACTCGGTCTCCAGCGAGGAGACCTGGCGGGTGTCGTGAGCGATCACCGCCATGCGCGACCACTCGACTCCGCTGACAAGATGCCAGTCGCGCAGGGTGCGGGCGATCGCATCGGCCTCCTCGTAGGGACTGGCCGCAATGAGCGCCCCGACTCGCGGGTCGGCAAGCTCGTCCCCCGGTGCACGACGGTGTTCCACGCGACCACCCACTCCGATCGCCTGGGTGACCACCCGCACCAGTCGCGAGATCGCGGGTGTCGCTCGATGAGCCTCGTCGAGGACATGAACGTCGCCGAGCAGCACGGCCAGCTGCGCGAACAGCTCCGGCGTCACCCCGCGAAACGCGCCAGAGCCGATGTCCGGGTCGCCGAAGGCCACCACGGCGACGCCGCGCGACCGCAGCGCCTCGATGAGACCGATGGCCCCGCGCGTGAGCTCCTGCGCGTCATCGATCAGCACGGTCTTCAACCGCGCGATCGGACCGAGCGCCGCGAGTGCCGCCGACCCCGACGGCGCGGCACGCACGATGGCCGCCGCCTCAGCAAGCAGATCGGCAGCGTCGCGGTGCGCGGCGCGCATCCGGGCGGTCACGTCGCGGTAGTCCGCGATGAACCCCGCCGCGGCGGTCCACACGGGTCGATTCCACCTCTCCCCGAGAAGGGCCAACTCCGCCGGAGCGAGTCCGAGCTCCGTGCACTCGTCGATCACGGTGCGCAACTCGGAACGGAACGCCTTCGCGTTGCGTGCGGCGGCGGGAAGCTCGTCCGGCCAGCGCGATGATCCCCCGCTCTCCTGGGCGTCCTGTTCATCGCCGTGCAGCAGATCCGCGACGATGCGGTCCTGGTCGGCGCCCGTGAGCAGCTGCGGGGCCGGCCGACCGTCACGGACCATCGCCGCGCGAACGATCTGGAACGCGAGCGACCCGAGGGATCGTGCCAGCGCACCCGGCGTCGCCCGTCCCACCGACAGCCCGAGATCGTCGCGCAGCCGTGTGGCGGTGAGACGCGACGGGGTGAGCACCAGCAGCTCGTCAGTGCCTCGTTCTCCGCTGGCGAGCAGCTGCCGCGCCCGGGCGAGAAGCGTGGTCGTCTTCCCGGTGCCCGGAGCGCCGATCACCACGGCGTCGGCCGTCGCGGGCAGCGCAACGACCGCATGCTGACGCGGGTCCAACTCGTCTGCCGCGGCCGCCGATCCCACCGTCGCCCCCTGTTTCCGTGGCGACGTGGTGGTGTCGGTGCTCATGTGACCACGCTAGCGGGACGGTCGGACATTGCGGGACCCCAAGGGGCCGTTCCCCGCTTCGCGCGCGGCGATCCGCACCGTCCGTTACCCGGATCGACCACGCGCGCGTTCGCCCTGAGCGTGCACGCGGCGTGAGGTCCGACCGGTGTCATAGGCTGTGGATGTTCGCCCCTTTCGGGGCAGAGAAGGGACACAACGTGGAGATCCGCATCGGCATCGCCAACATCGGTCGCGAGCTCAGCTTCGAAACCTCCCAGTCCGCAGACGACGTGCGAAGCGCCGTCGCCGAGGCGCTGGAGTCGAAGGCCGCCTCCGTGAACTTCAGCGACGACAAGGGCAACGCCTACATCGTGCCCACGGCATCGCTCGCCTACATCGAGATCGGCACCGAGGAGTCGCGCCGCGTCGGGTTCGTGGCCTGATATGTACATCCTTCTCGCTGTCATCGGCGGCATCCTGCTCGGCGCCGCCGCCCACGCGATGCTTCCCGCGCGCGCATCGCGCGGTGTCGTCGTCAGCGGCGCGCTCGGCGGAGCAGCCGCAGCGATCGTCTACACCGCCCTCACCTGGTCGGGAGTGGCGGAGTCGAGCGTCTGGATGTGGGTGGCCAGCCTCGGAGCGGCCATCGTGGTCGCCGTCCTCGGCACGGTCATCCTCACGCGCCAGCGCCTGTCGCACGACGCCGCGGAGGATGCGCGTCTCGGCATCGCCTGAGCACGCTTCATGGAAGGACCCGCACCGAAGTGCGGGTCCTTTTTCTGTGGGTCGGTGAGATCCGCGGTTCAGGAAGCGAGCCCGAGTGCGTCCATGCGCTTCGCGTGGCTCGCCATCAGGGCCGTGAACACCGGCTCGACCTGCTTCTCCTCGTCTGAGTCCAGTCGGGCGGGTCGAAGCGCGGCGCGGGCGACGAGCAGGGTGTCCCCCACCAGGCGTCGTCCCCACAGCGACAGCAGCCAGCGCCACTCGTCGTCGGCGGAGATGGTGTGCCGGAGGATCTCGGCGATCGCCTCCCGATCGGGGTCCGCGCCGAGGATTCGGACGACTCGGCGGCCGGTCTCGCCATAGCTGGAAGCCAGCGCGATGTAGAAGTCGTCCAGCATCCCCGCGGTGATGTGTACGGACAGCATGGTCTCGCGGGGCCGTTTGCCGATCGTCTTCCAGCGGAATGCATCCAGTTCCTCGCGGAAGGGGAGCATCACGTCGGTGGGGACTTCGCCGCGGGAGGTGATCACCTCGCACAGGCCCTGATGCTTGGTGAGTGCCGCGCCAGCCGCCTTGGAGAGTGCTTCCTTCTCGTCCAGATCCGGGGTGTTGCGGATCAGCCGGCTGAGCGTCTCGAAGTATCCCAATTGCAGGTAGGCCGCCTGTCCGAGAAAGGTATCGATCTCGGGCGCGAGCTCCGAGAAGTCGACGCGCTGCGCATCGCTCAACTCGTCGCGCCCGCGCAGCAGAAGGGTGCGCCCGGCGGGTCGCCGCTTCCAGAACCAGTTCACCACGCGCCCAGCCTACTGGGAGTGTCGTCGCAGACAGAGAATCCGGCTGGACCGGCCCCTGAAGCGCGTCATCCGGAGCTCTCGCAGCCGCCTCCGGTAGGCTGGATGCGCTCCGGCGTCGGATCGGAGCGCCGCGCCTGTGGCTGAGAGAAGGGCGTGGAACCTCCATCCCGGCAGGCTCACTGCCAGACAGGCTCGAATAACAGTGACTACTTTCGCCGATCTCGGCGTCGATCAGGACATCGTCGATGCCCTGGGCGCCAAGGGCATCATCGATGCGTTCCCGATCCAGGAGCAGACCATTCCGCTGTCCCTGCCCGGGCAAGACGTGATCGGTCAGGCCAAGACCGGAACCGGCAAGACCTTCGGGTTCGGAATCCCCGTGGTTCAGCGCCTCGGCCAGGACCCCACCCCCGGTGTGAAGGCGCTCATCGTCGTTCCCACGCGCGAGCTGGCGGTGCAGGTGTACGAGGACATGGAGCTGCTGACCTCCAACCGTTCCACGACCGTCGTCGCGATCTATGGCGGCAAGGCGTACGAGGGACAGATCGAGCAGCTGAAGGCGGGCGCGCAGATCGTCGTGGGCACCCCTGGCCGCCTGATCGACCTCGCCGGCCAGCGTCTGCTGGATCTGTCGCAGGCCACCGAGGTGGTCCTCGACGAGGCCGACAAGATGCTCGACCTCGGCTTCCTTCCCGACATCGAGAAGATCTTCCAGCGCGTTCCGGCGATCCGCCACACGCAGCTGTTCTCGGCGACCATGCCGGGGCAGATCGTCGCTCTCGCGCGCCGGTTCATGAGCAGCCCGATCCACATCCGCGCCACCGACCCGGACGAGGGTCTGACGCAGGCGAACATCAAGCACGTCATCTACCGTGCGCACTCGCTGGACAAGGACGAGATCATCTCCCGCATCCTGCAGGCGAACGGACGCGAGAAGGTCGTCATCTTCACCCGCACCAAGCGTGCAGCACAGAAGCTCGTGGATGAGCTCGGCGACCGCGGATTCAACGCAGCGGCCGTACACGGCGACATGAGCCAGGAGTCGCGCGAGCGCTCCATGGCCGCGTTCAAGGCAGGCAAGCGCGACGTTCTCATCGCCACCGACGTTGCGGCGCGCGGCATCGACGTTGACGACGTCACCCACGTCATCAACCACACGATCCCGGACGACGAGAAGACCTACCTGCACCGCGCGGGTCGCACGGGCCGCGCTGGCCGCACCGGCACCGCGGTGACCTTCGTCGACTGGGAGGACCTGCACAAGTGGGCCCTCATCAATCGTGCGCTGGAGTTCGGCCAGCCCGAGCCCACGGAGACCTACTCCTCCAGCCCCCACCTGTACACCGACCTGGACATTCCCGAGGGAACTAAGGGTCGCATCGTGAAGGCACCGGCGACGGCCACCGTGCGCACGCCGCGCCGCTCCGATGCAGCTGGCGGTGAGAGCCGCTCCGGCGAGGGTCGGTCGCGTCGCCGTCGCCGCAGCGGCGGGTCGTCCGCCGAGGGTGCGACCGCGACAGCGGCGGCCCCGCGTGCCGAAGGCACCGGTACCCACGACGGTGGCGGTTCTGAGCATCACGACGGCAACGCGCCCGCGCGTCGACGTCGCCGCCGTCGTCGTCCTGGTGGTGGCGGTGCGACGGGCGGAGCGCCCGCCGCTCCTGCCGAGTAAGCCAGATCGAATCCCGCCGTGCCTGCACGGCGGGATTCGTCGTTCAGGCGATCGGCCGACGTATGGGCGGGCGTGGTGGGTACACGAGGGTCACGAGCACGACGGAGATGATCATCAGCAGCCCCCAGCTGGAGAGCTTGGACAGCGACACCAGCTGCCATCCGTCCGCCTGATCCGGATACTGCCAGGCGCCGAACCGCGTGCCGATGTTCTCGGCGATCCAGATGAAGACCGCAACCCCGAGGAAAACGGGAACGAGCGGAAGTCGGATCGTGCGACGCCACACTCGTGCGTGCATCACCGTCGCGCCCCACAACAGCACGACGATCGCCGTCAGCACCCACCGCAGGTCCCAGATCCAGTGGTGCGTGAAGAAGTTGGCATAGATGGCAGCCGCGACGATCGCCGTCGCCCACACGGGTGGATAGCGGACGAATCCGAGATCGAACAGTCGGTACACGCGCACCAGGTACGAGCCGACTGCGGCGTACATGAACCCGGAGAACAGCGGGACGCCCGCGATCCGCAGCACGCCGCCGGCGTCATACTCCCAGGAGCCGACGTCCGTCTTGAACAGCTCCATCACCGTCCCGGTGATGTGGAAAAGGACGATCACCCACACCTCGCGACCGGCCTCCAGCCGCGTGGCCAGCATGACCACCTGGATGGCGACGGCGATGAGGGTGAGCAGGTCATTGCGCGTCAGGGGGAGGTCGTCCGGATACAGGACGCGCACCAGCATGATGGCCAGCAGCAGCGTCGCACCGAACACACACGCCCAGGCCTGCTTCGCCACGAACACGGCGAACTCCACAGCCGCGCCGCGCCAGCCGGTCTGTGGTGCTCGTGCCAGCAGTCGGCGTGCGCGGGCATCGATTCGGGCTTCGAGCCGCGTCGGGTTCAGCACCCGGCGACCCTAGCGCACGGATTCGGGAGGATTCCGAACTCAGGCGTCCGGTGGATAGACCGGCGGGGTGCCGGAGCCCTGGCTGATGATGGCGACGACGTTCTCGTCGGTGGTGGTGTTCTCGCCGGGGCGGTTCGGTTTGCCGGTGCCGTGGTAGTCGCTTGATCCGGTGACGATCAGCCCGTGTCGCTGGGCCAGTGCGTGCAGCGCCCGCTTGCCGTCGGCGGTGTTCTCGCGGTGGTCGATCTCGAAACCGGCGAGGCCCAGGTCGATGAGCTCTTCCAGCACCGCGATCGGGAGCATGCCGGCGCGACCGTGCGGTGCCGGGTGCGCCATGATCGGCACTCCCCCGGCGTCGCGGATGAGCCGAACGGCATCGCGCGGATCGGGTGAGTACAGCGGGACGATATAGCCCGTGCGCGGATGCAGGATGCCGGCGAAGGCCTCCTCCCGATCGCGCACGATGCCGCGGGCGATCAGCGCGTCCGCGATGTGCGGCCGCCCGATCGTCGCATCCTCGAGGCGCTGTGCCAGCACGTCGTCCCACGTGAGTGCGTAGTCCGCGGCGATGTTGCCAACGATGCGCGCGGCGCGTCCGAGGCGGTCCTCACGGATGCGCTCGGTCTCGGCGAGAAGGTCGGCATCGTCGGGATCGAACAGATACGCGAGCATGTGGATGCTCTGCCACTGATATCGGGTCGACAGCTCCATGCCCGGGATTAGCGTCATGCCGAGTTCCCGTGTGCGTGCCGCCGCCTCGCTCCACCCCGAGGTGGTGTCGTGATCGGTGAGGGACACCGTGCGCAATCCCTGCGCGTGGGCTGCCGAGATGACCTCGCGGGGATGCTCGGTGCCGTCCGAGCGCGACGAGTGCAGGTGCAGGTCGGCGGGACCGCGGAAGCGCACGTCGGTGGTCATCCTCTGAGCGTATCGCGGGCGTGCGCGGACCGTTCTCTCAGCGGGGCGGCCTAGGCTCGGAAGCGTGTTGCGAATGCTCGGTCTGTTGATCACGGTGTGCGCCGCGATCGCAACGGCGATCGTGACGTGGCCGCAGTTCTTCCATCTCGAGCGCACCTTCCCGTTCGCCCAGGGGGTCGCCTCCCGCGGACTCCTCGCGGTCGTCTTCGTCTGCGTGGCCATCCTCGCCCTCCTGCTCTCCTTTGCGAAGTCGATCCGCGGATTCGCTGCCTCGCTCGCGATCATCGGCATCATCGGAGCGGGCGCGAACGGTGCGATCCTCGCGGTCCGCGGTTTCGGCACGCAGGCGCTGCCGGACAAGACCGCGACGAGCCTGCGCGTGATGGCATGGAACACGGCGGGTGAAGCGACACCCGCGGACACCATCGCGGAGACCGCGGTGGCCATGGACGCCGATATCGTCTCCCTTCCCGAGACCGCGGAGTCGGTGGGCGAGCGCGTCGCCGTCGCCATGCGCGACCTGGGCCGCCCGATGTGGGTCTTGCACGTCTCGTTCAACCAGACCGACTACGAGGGTCCGCAGGCCTGGGAGACCACCATCCTCATCTCCCCCCAGCTCGGCGACTACTCCGTGATCCAGTCGTCGGAGGACGGCACCAGCAACACGGGTTCACTGCCCAGCGCCGTGGCCATGCCCGTCGATGGCAACGGTCCGACGATCGTCGCCGTCCATGCGGTCGCCCCGCGCCCAGCGCAGATGTCCGCGTGGGAGAAGGATCTGCAGTGGATCGCCGATCAGTGCGCCGGCGGGAACGTGATCCTGGCCGGGGACTTCAACGCCACGATCGACCACATGGCCTCCCTCGGCACCGGTGAGGGGCAGATGGGTCAGTGCACCGATGCCGCCGCCGTCACGGGCAACGGTGCCGTGGGCACCTGGCCCACCGGCATCCCCGCACTCGCGGGCGTTCCAATCGACCACGTGATGACCTCGAAGTCGTGGACGGCGACGGGCTCGGTGGTGCTGCGTTCGCTGGACGACTCCGGCAGCGATCATCGTCCGCTCATCGTCCAGCTGGAGCCGACCGGCTG
Source organism: Microbacterium gorillae (assembly GCF_050990725.1). Lineage (GTDB taxonomy): Bacteria > Actinomycetota > Actinomycetes > Actinomycetales > Microbacteriaceae > Microbacterium > Microbacterium gorillae_A. Next base: position 1,738,004 of record NZ_CP158844.1, on the reverse strand, counting down.
ATCTTCGCCGACCCCCTCGTGAGAGGATGGAGGCATGAGCACGACAGGTGACGAGGCCCCCGTGGCCGAGAGCGAGACCCCCGCAGTCAGCAACCGCAAGCAGCCGTTCCCGCAGGGGTTCCTCGACACCATCTCCGAGGGATGGGCCGAGCGTGACGAAGCACAGGCATCCGCTCGCGAGCAGGCTGCTTTCGCTGCGCGCAGACGTGCCGCCGTCTCCGCGGCGTTCCCCGGCAAGCGTCTCGTGATTCCCGCCGGTTCCGTCAAGCAGCGCAGCAACGACACCGACTACCCCTTCCGCGCGCACTCCGCGTTCAGCCACCTGACCGGGTGGGGAAGCGACTCGGAGCCCGACTCCGTTCTGGTGCTCGACCCCACAGACGACGGCCACACCGCCACCCTCTACTTCCGTGAGCGCGCCGACCGCACCACGTCCGAGTTCTACTCCAACGCGTCGATCGGAGAATTCTGGATCGGCCCTCGTCCGTCGCTCGGCGCGGTCGCAGTGGATCTCGGCCTGGGGACGGCGCACGTCGATTCCTTCGAGGCCCGCGATGGCGACCTGGTCGTGGAGAGCGACGACGCCCTGACCTCGTTCGTCTCCGAGCTGCGATTCGTCAAGGACGAGTACGAGATCGCCCAGATGCGCGAGGCCGTGCGAGTCACCGCAGATGGTTTCGATGACATCATCCGTGAACTGCCCCGCGCCATCGCGCACGCGAAGGGTGAGCGGGTGGTGGAGGGGGTCTTCCACCAGCGTGCGCGCACGGACGGCAACTGGGAGGGCTACGACACCATCGCGGCGTCGGGCGCCCACGCCACGTACCTGCACTGGACCCGCAACGACGGCGCCGTCCGTCCCGGCGACCTCATCCTCGTCGACGCCGGTGCCGAGCTCGACAGCCTGTACACGGCGGACATCACGCGGACGCTGCCGGTGTCGGGCACCTTCACCGACATCCAGCGCAAGATCTACGAGGCTGTGCGTGAAGCGGCCGATGCCGCCTTCGCCATCGTGAAGCCGGGCATCCGCTTCCGCCAGGTGCACGAGACCGCCATGACGGTGATCGCGGCGCGCGTGGCCGAGTGGGGCCTGCTTCCCGTCACCGCCGAAGAGGCGCTGGACGCGGATCGGGGCGGACAGCACCGGCGTTACATGGTCCACGGCACCAGCCACCACCTCGGCATCGACGTGCACGACTGCGCCGCAGCCCGTCGCGAGATGTACTACGACGGCACCATCGAGGAGGGCATGGTCTTCACGATCGAGCCCGGACTGTACTTCCAGGCGGACGATCTGACCGTTCCCGCGGAGTACCGCGGCATCGGCGTGCGCATCGAGGACGACATCCTGGTGACCGCGGACGGTGCTGAGAACCTCTCGGCCGCGATCCCGCGCACCGCCGACGAGGTGGAAGCCTGGATGGCACGCGTGCAGCACGGCTGAAACGCCCATTCATGACAACGCCCGCGCGAGGAGTTCCCTCGCGCGGGCGTTTCGTGCTTCCCCGGTGTCAGCCGACGACCCTCGTTCAGCTCAGGATGAAGTCGCTCACGACTGGTGCCAGCTCGGCACCGATCACGTCCGCCGTTCGCTTGTTTCCCTTGACCTCGAAGCCGTGCGTTCCGCCGTCGACCCAGTGCAACTGCGCGTTGATGCAGGCCGCGACCGCCTCTTCCAGCTGGGAGTGAGGATCGACGAACGGATCGCGCGTGCCGGAGATGAACAGCTGAGGCTGCGCAATCCTCGGCAGGTGATCGGCGCGCGGGGCTTCCGGCTTTCCCGGTGCATGAAGGGGGTAGCCCAGATAGATCAGGCCCGCCGTGGGGAGTCCCTCGGCTACGGCCATCGATGCCATCCGCCCGCCGTATGAACGACCGGCGAACCAGGTCGGCCCCGACAGCTCGGGGTGCTGGTCGACATGCGCGGCCACAGCCTCCCACGTGGCGAGCGCATGCGTCGCGGGCCCCGGCATCCGCCGACCAGCCTCGACGTAGGGGAAGTTGAAGCGCACGGTGGCGATACCGCTTCCCCGCAGCGCGGCCGCCATCCCGACCAGGAAGCCGTGATCCATCGTCGATCCCGCGCCGTGGGCGAGGATGAGCGTCGCGCGGGCATCGACCACTGGTTCGACGGCGATGTGGATCGCGATCTCCGTTCCGGCGGGCAGCAGAACGGGGATCGTGGACGTGGCGCTGGGCGTCACGGCTTGCGCTCGGAGTCGTCGTTCGATGTTTCGCCGGCGGATGCCTCAGAGGGAGCCGGGCCGACCGAATCCGCGGGAGCCGCATCGGTGGCAGGCGCAGACGCCTCGGTGGGTGCCTGGCTCTCCGGGGCCGGAGCCTCGTCAGCCGACGCACCGGTCACCGGATCCACTCGCACGCCGAAGCGGGGCGGCTGCTCCGGCCCGGACGCGGCCGGGCTGGGAGCGGGTGGCGCCGGTGGCTGAGCCGTGGCCGGACGCTCCGACGGATCGACCCGCACGCCATACCGCGGCGGCTCATTCGCCGGTGATGGGCGGGATGCCGGAGCCGCGGGCGGCTGCGCCGCGGGGCGCGTCGCCGCCGGATCAACGCGCTCGCCGTAGCGCGGCGGCTCGTTCGAGGCAGGCGCGGCCGGTCGAGCGGGGGGACGGTGCCCACCCGGTGCGGTGCCGAGCACCTGCCGTGCCTTGTGGATGCTGGTGGGCATCACGGTCACCTCGTAGTGATCCGCGACCACCTGCATGACGCTGGCGTAGTCGCGACGACGACGGATGAGCGTGTAGGCGATCAGACTCATCAGCATGCCGAGCGCCACGCCCACCACCATGCAGCCGAGGAACAGCTGCATCAGGTTCTGCTCGACGCCGAACGTGAGCACCAGCGAGAAGATCAGGCCAAGGAAGATGCCGTTCACAGCGCCCTGACGCGCTGCCGTGGCGTAGCCCAGCTTGCCGGTGATGCGCTCGATCGAGCGCAGACCGCGGCCCACGATCGCGATCTCGCGTGCCGGGATCTCAGCCTGGATGAGCGCCGAGACCGCCTTCTGCGCGCCCGTGTACTCGGGGAACGACCCGACGACCTCGCCGACCTCCGTGTTGCCGCCCAGGGGGCCCATCATGCTCACTGGTCTGTCTCTCCTCCGTCAGCGTTCGCGATGACCGGCACCACAGCTGTGGCGCCACGCCCTCACCGCGCTCTTCGTCCATTCTTCCATGCGCACCTTTCGATCCCCCGGGAGCCCAGCATTCGGCGACTACGCTGAGAGCGTGAGTACTCAGCGGGTTTTCGTCGCGCGCCTGCACGGCTGCACGGTCTTCGACCCTTCCGGCGATCGTCTCGGCAAGGTCCGCGATGTCGTCGTGGTGTACCGAAAATCCGACCCGCCCCGCGTCATCGGCCTGGTCTGCGAGATCCCCGGTCGCCGCCAGGTGTTCCTCTCGATCGGCCGCGTGACGTCCATCTCGCAGGGCCAGGTGATCACCACCGGGCTCATGAACGTCCGCCGCTTCGAACAGCGTGGCGGCGAGGTCCGCGTGCTCGCCGAGCTGGTTGGCCGACGCGTGGACATGGCCGACGGCTCCGGCAACGCGGTCATCGAGGACGTGGCCATCGAGCGCAACCGCATCGGCGAATGGGGCGTGACTCAGCTGTTCCTGCGCCGTCCGAAGACCAGCGCGTCGCCGTTCGCCAAGGGCGCCACCACGTTCGCGACGTGGGGTCAGGTACGCGAGCAGCATCGTCCGGGCGAGGCCCAGTCCGCCGAGCAGCTGGTCGCCTCGTACTCGGAGTTGAAGCCTGCCGACCTCGCCAACACCCTCCTTGACCTTCCTGAGACGCGCATGATCGAGGTCGCGGAGGAGCTCCCGGACGATCGCCTCGCCGACGTGCTGGAGGAGATGCCCGAGGACGAGCAGATGCACATCCTTGAGCAGCTGGGCGACGAGCGCGCCGCCGACATCCTCGACCAGATGGAGCCCGACGACGCCGCCGACCTGCTCGCCCAGCTTCCCGAGGGTCGCCTGCAGCACCTGCTGGAGCTCATGGAGCCCGAAGAGGCCGAGGATGTGCGCACGCTGCTGCAGTACGGCCCCGACACCGCCGGCGGTCTGATGACCCCGGAGCCGATCATCATGTCGGCGGAGGCCACGGTGGCCGAGGCGCTTGCGCTGATCCGCCGCCACGAACTGCACCCCGCGCTGGCCGCGGCGGTGTTCGTCACCCTTCCGCCCTACGAGACGCCCACCGGACGCCTGCTGGGCGTGGTGCACTTCCAGCGCATGCTGCGCTACCCGCCGCACGAGCGGCTGGGCGCCATCCTGGACGATCTGGAACCGGTGCAGGCGACGGCCTCCGCGACGGAGGTCGCGCGCATGCTGGCGTCCTACGACCTCGTGTCCCTGCCGGTGGTCGACATCGCGCACCGCCTCGTGGGCGTCGTGAGCGTGGACGATGTCCTCGACTACCTCCTGCCCGATGACTGGCGCTCCTACGACGAGGAGGAGGCCACCGGGTCGATCCCCGTGGTCCGCCCCGCTCCGGGGTCTGGCGCATGATGGCGCGCGACAACGCCCTCGACTCCCCCGCTCGTCGGGGACGAGCGCAGCCGAAGCAGTCCCGCGACCGCTTCGGGCGCTTCACCGAGTGGATCGCGCGGGCAATGGGAACTCCCACGTTCCTCGCCCTGCTCACCCTGTTCTGCGCGGCGTGGATCGCGTGGAACTCGCTGATGCCCGCCGCGGTGCGCTTCGATGAGGTCTCCAACGGCTTCACCGCGCTCACCCTGGTCCTCAGCCTGCAGGCGTCCTACGCGGCACCGCTGATCCTGCTCGCGCAGAACCGGCAGGACGACCGCGATCGCGTGCAGATCGAGCAGGACCGGCAGCGTGCCGAGCGCAACCTCGCCGACACCGAGTACCTGGCGCGAGAGGTCGTGGCGTTGCGCATGGCGATGACGGATCTCGTCGAGCAGTCCGTCTCGCGCGACGTGCTCCGCCACGAGCTGCGTGCGCTGCTCAGCGAACTCGACGAGCGAGCGAACGCGGAGCACCACGACAGCACAGCATCCAAGAAGGAGTCGCGGTGAGCCTCACCGAGCAGGTCCGCACCGCCGTGGGCGGCGTGGTCGATCCGGAGCTGCGACGCACGCTCGCCGAGCTCGATATGCTGCGCGACATCACGGTCACCGAGGATGCCGCCCAGGTGGGCATCGCCCTCACCATCGTGGGCTGCCCGGCTGCCACGCGCATCGAGCGTGAAGTGCGAGAGGCGGCCGCACGGGTACCGGGGATTGCGTCGGTCGATGTCACGGTGGGCGTGATGACTCCCGAAGAGCGCCGTGCCCTCACCGAGCGGCTGCGCGACGGCCGCCCGGCGCGCACGATGCCGTTCGGCCCCGATTCCCTCACTCGCGTGATCGCCGTGACCAGCGGCAAGGGCGGCGTGGGCAAGTCGACCATGACCGCGAATCTGGCCGTGGCCCTCGCCCAACGCGGCCTTCGCGTCGGCCTGGTCGACGCCGACGTTCACGGCTTCTCGATCCCGGGGCTGCTGGGAGTTCCCGCCGGGACCACTCCCACGCGGATCGACGAGATGATCCTGCCGCCGGTCGCACACGACGTGAAGGTGATCTCGATCGGCATGTTCCTGCGCGATGGCGACGGTGCCGTGGCGTGGCGGGGGCCGATGCTGCATCGCACGGTGCAGCAGTTCCTCACGGACGTGCACTTCGGCGACCTCGACGTGCTGCTGCTCGACATGCCGCCCGGCACGGGAGACATCGCGATCTCCGTGGGTCAGCTGCTTCCCGGGGCGGAGGTGCTCGTGATCACGACGCCGCAGCCGGCCGCCGCGGAGGTCGCGGTTCGATCCGGCACCGTGGCACGTCAGACCGGGCAGCGTGTCATCGGCGTCGTGGAGACCATGTCGCCCATGACGCTGCCGGACGGTCAGGAGTTCGCGATGTTCGGCTCCGGCGGCGGCAAGAGCGTGGCTGCAGCGCTGAGCCTGCCGGATCAGCCCGTCGAGCTCCTTGCCTCCGTACCGCTCAGCATGGCGTTGCGTCAGGGCGGTGACGCTGGAGAGCCGGTGGTGGTCTCGGACCCGACCGACCCGGCCGCTGTCGCGATCATCGGCCTTGCCGAGCGGGTTGCCACCGTCGGACGCGGCCTCGCGCGTCGCACCCTGCCGTTCCACACGGCCTGAGTCCGAACCGGCTCAGGTGGCCTCGGCGTCGTAGGGCGGGATCTCCCCCGCGGGAAGCCGGTTCGAGGTGCGCGGGGTGGAACGTGTGAACAGCGCACTCGCCCCGCTGGAGTGCGGACTGCTGGCCGCGGGTGCGGGCGCGGCGACAGTGGCGGCCCCGACCGCGCCCGCCGTCGCCGCAGCCGCCGTGGGGGTCGGACCCATGACATCATCCAGCAGGGCCTCACGGATGATGCGACGGGGGTCGTACTGACGCGGGTCGAGTTTGCGCCAGTCGGTCTCGGTGAACTCCGGCCCCATCTCCTCCGCCGCGCGATCCTTCACACCGCGGATCACCTCGCCGGCCTTCTTGATGAGCCGAGCCAGCCCCTCCGCGTAGCGCGGGAGCCGCTCGGGACCGACGAGGACCACAGCGATCAGCGCGATCACCAGCAGCTTGTCGGGCCCCGGGATGAAGTTCATGGATTCAGATTACCGGTCGCGCCTCACCGACAGTCGCGCACACCGCGCCTAGCCTGAATACGGAGGAGCAATGAGCGAGCTGGATGCGATCGCCCGTTTTGCACGGGAGTCCATCATCGAACCCGACCACATCGCGCGCGCACGCGCGCACGCGCTGGAGGTCGGTGCCGCACCGATCTCGCCGGGGGTCGGATCGCAGGCCGCGGTGATCGCGGCGACCACTGCCGCTACCAGCATCATGGAGATCGGCACGGGGGCTGGCGTGTCCGGGCTGTGGCTGCTGCACGGTGCTCCGAACGCCGTGCTCACGACCATCGACAAGGAGCCCGAGCATCTGGGCGTCGCGCGCCAGTCGTTCCAGGAAGCCCGCGTTCCGGCTGCTCGCGCGCGCTTCATCACGGGCCGCGCGCTCGACGTGCTTCCCCGCATGAACGAGGGATCGTATGACATCGTGCTGGTCGACGCCGACCCGGAGAACGTCATCGCGTACGTCGAACACGGTCTGCGCCTGGTGCGCGCCGGCGGCACCGTGCTGATTCCTCGCGTTCTCGGCGGCGGACGTGTAGCCGATCCGGTCCAGCGCGACGAGATCACCCGGGCCTATCGCTCCCTGATCCAGGAGGTTCAGGCCTCCCCCGCCGTCGTGGGCGCCCTGTCGACCGTGAACGAGGGTCTGCTGCAGCTCACGGTGCTCGCCGACCGCTGAGCCGGACAACAGTGAAGGCGGTCGGGCTGCTGCCCGACCGCCTTCACTGTCTGCGGTGCGTCACGCGGCGTTGACAACGCCTCCGAGCACGGAGTGCAGTTCCTTGGCCTCTTCGTCATTCACGGAGACGACGAGACGGCCTCCCCCTTCGAGCGGAACTCGAACGATGATGAGGCGACCTTCCTTGACCGCTTCCATCGGTCCGTCGCCGGTCCTGGGCTTCATGGCTGCCATGTCGGCTCCCTTTCATCCTGGTCTGGCTATCAGTTTATCGGTTCTGAGGCGTTGTCCAGAAATGCACAGCGATCCGTCACCCGGGATTTCCCCTTAGGGGATCTGGTAGACCGTGGCCGCGAGGGCGTAGACGCTGTAAATCCAGAACCACTGATAGAGCACGCCAGCGATGAGGACCCCGCCGCGCCACCACGGCGAGCGCGGAATGGCGACGGCGCCCACCATCGGCGTCAGCGGCAACAGCAGTCGCAGGGTGGAGGACTGCGGGAAGAACACGGCGAGCAGGTAGAGCATGTAGCTCACCGACCACAGGCGCAGCTCCACGCCCATCGCGAGCACGTGCCGTTCGCGCAGCAGGGCCCACCCGATCAACGCGAGCACCACGCCGAAGGTCAGCCAGCCCAGGAACACCGGCACCTGCCAGAGCCCGAACCACATGTTCAGCGCCGCACCCCAGGCTTCGAACGGGATGAAGGCGGTCGCAGGCTCCGCCAACCAGTTTCGACGCCAGGCGAGCTCGGTGCTGAGGTAGGCACCCGGGTCGCCGGTCACGATCCCCGCGATGATCTGCCACGAGAAGCCGACCAGGACGGCCAGGGCACCGGTGGCGAGGATGTGGATGATCTGAATGCGCGGCAGCGGATCCCGATCGCGGCGGAACCAGCGCCAGATCCCGTAGAGACCGAGCATGAGGGCGAACGGGAGGATGCCGGGGCGGGTGAAGCCCATCAGCGGGATCAGCACATAGAGCTCGGCGAAGCGGCGGCGCAGCACCGCGTTGAGGGCCAGCAGCAGGAACAGCGTGAACATCGCCTCGGCATAGCCAACGTGGAATAGCGCCGCGAGCGGACCGTTCGCGAAGAACACCACAGCCCACATCGACGCATTGCGCGAGAGACGGTTCCGCATCAACCGGTAGAGCGCGAAGCAGGACAGCAGACCGCACACGAGCGATGTGATCGCGGCACCCGTGGCCCAGGAGCCGAACGGCATTCCGATGACGTTCGCGACCCACGGGTACAGCGGCATGAACGCCCACGCGTTCTCCGCGACGGCGCCGGTGTCTGTCAGCGGGAGCGGCGAGGGATAACCCTGGAACGCGATCTGCCAGTACCACTGACCGTCCCAGCCGGTGATGAACCGCTCGATTCCGAGACCGGGACCGAAGCGAGATCCGGGAGCTGCCAGCGCGGAGGCGATGAACAGAAAGGCGAACGTGATGATACGTGCCGCGACGTAGATCCCGGTGATGCGCAGCGCGGTGACCACGCGCGTCGGCGGTGCGGTTCGCGCCGCCCTCTCGTCGGTGCGGGTCAGCTCAGCCACGCGCGCAACCCTGCCTCGACGGTCTCGATCTGTGCCACGGGGACACGCTCCTGATCATGATGGGCGAGGCTCGGGTCGCCGGGGCCGTAGTTGACCGCCGGAACACCGAGCGCGGAGAAACGGGCGACATCGGTCCAGCCGTACTTCGGCTTGGGGCGAGCGCCCGTCGCGGCCAGAAACTCCTGGGCGAGTTCGGCATCGAGACCCGGCCGAGCGCCGGCCGACAGGTCCACGATCTCGATCTCGAAACCGGCGAAGACGTTGCGGATGTGCGCGACCGCCTGCTCCGGAGACTTGTCGGGGGCGTAACGGTAGTTCACCTCCACCTCGCAGAGGTCAGGGATCACATTGCCGGCGACACCTCCGCCGATGCGCACCGCATTCAGGCCCTCGCGATAGGCCAGACCCTCGACCGTGACCTCCTTGGGGCGGTACTCGGCCAGCCGGGCGAGGACGGGCGCAGCGGCATGGATCGCGTTCTCCCCCACCCAGGCGCGTGCGCTGTGCGCGCGGACGCCGTGCGTGCGCACCACGGCCCGCAGCGTTCCGTTGCAACCGCCTTCGATCTCACCTGCGGTCGGCTCGCCGAGGATGGCGAAATCTCCGGCCATGAGATCGGGGCGGTTCCCGGCCAGGCGTCCGAGGCCGTTGAGCGAGCTGTCCACCTCTTCGTGGTCGTACCAGATCCAGGTGATGTCCACCGTCGGGTCGACGAGATCGACGGCGAGCTTCAGCTGTACCGCGACGCCCGCCTTCATGTCCACGGTGCCGCGGCCCCAGATGACGCTCTCGCCGTCGACTTCACGCAGCTCGCTGGGCAGGTTCTTGTTGATCGGCACGGTATCGAGGTGGCCGGCGATGATCACGCGGCGGGCACGCCCGAGAGACGTCCGAGCGACGATGGTGTCACCGTCGCGGATGATCTCCAGGTGGTCGTACTCCGACAGCGCGGCGACGATCGCGTCGGCCAGCGCCGCCTCGTCCCCGGACACACTGGGGATATCGCAGATCGCCCGGGTGATGTCGACAGCGGAGGCGGTGAGATCGAGCAGCGGCATGTCTTCATCGTATCCGGCGGTTGCTTCGCGTCCGACGTCGCGATAGGACATGCGGCGTCGCCCGTGCGGCGGACCCCGCTAGCGTGGAGACATGACTGATGCACGATGGGTGAATGCTGACGGCCTCGCGACGATCCGCGCGGACGGCACCGTGCTGGACACCTGGTTCCCCGAGATCCGCACCGGCCGCCTGCCGGAGACCACAGACACCGCGGCGTTGGACGCGCACGCCGACGAAGACGAGCTGCGCGGCGTGCGCCTCGAGGTGGTTCGCGTGGAGGCCGATCTGGACACGCCGGTCAGCTCCACGACCGACGCATATCTGCGCCTGCATGCACTCAGCCACCTGGTCGTTCGACCGAACGACCTGAACCTCGACGGGATCTTCGCGCACCTGCCGAATGTCGCGTGGACCTCCGCCGGTCCGATGCATCCTGACGATGTGTCGCGCCTGCGTCCGGCGCTGCAGCGCTCGGGCATCCAGGTGCAGGGGCTGGACAAGTTCCCGCGCCTGACCGACTACGTTCTTCCGACCGGAGTGCGCATCGCCGACGCGTCCCGCGTTCGCCTGGGGGCATACCTCTCCCCCGGCACCACGGTGATGCACGAGGGCTTCGTCAACTTCAATGCCGGCACGCTCGGTGCCTCGATGGTGGAGGGACGCATCTCGCAGGGCGTCGTCGTCGGCGATGGCTCCGACATCGGCGGCGGTGCCTCCATCATGGGGACGCTCTCCGGCGGTGGATCGCACCGCGTCTCGATCGGCTCGCGCACGCTGCTCGGCGCCAATGCCGGCATCGGCATCTCGCTCGGTGACGACTGCATCGTGGAGGCCGGTCTGTACGTGACGGCCGGTTCGAAGATCGTGCTGACCGAGGGCGGCACATCCGCCACCGTCAAGGGTTCGGATCTCTCGGGCCGTGACGGACTGCTCTATCGCCGTAACTCGCTCACCGGCGCCATCGAGGCCGTGGCCCGCGCCGGTGTGGGCGTCACGCTGAACGAGGCGCTGCACGCCTGATCGCACAACGCAAGAGAGGCTGGACCGTTGCGGTCCAGCCTCTCTTGCGTTGTGCCGTGCTCAGGCGCCGGGGTAGCGGCGCTCGGGTGCTCCCGTGTACAGCTGCTGCGGGCGGCCGATCTTCGTCTGCGGGTCCAGGTTCATCTCGCGCCAGTGCGCCAGCCAGCCCGGAAGTCGACCGATCGCGAACAGCACCGTGAACATTCGCGTGGGGAAGCCCATCGCCTTGTAGATCACGCCGGTGTAGAAGTCGACGTTCGGGTACAGGCGACGCGCCTGGAAGTACTCGTCATTGAGCGCGATCTCCTCGAGCTCTTTGGCGAGATCCAGCATCGGGTCGCTCACGCCGAGCTCGGCGAGGACCTCATCCGCGGACTGCTTGACCAGCTTGGCGCGCGGGTCGTAGTTCTTGTAGACGCGGTGTCCGAAGCCCATGAGCTTGACACCGTCCTCCTTGTTCTTCACCCGCTCCACGAAGCGCTTCACGGTCTCGCCGGAGTCGCGGATCTCTCCGAGCATCTTCAGCACGGCCTCGTTGGCACCGCCGTGCAGCGGGCCCGAGAGGGCGTGGATGCCCGCGGACACCGACGCGTACTGGTTGGCGCCCGTGGAGCCGACCAGACGCACCGTGGAGGTGGACGCGTTCTGCTCGTGGTCTTCGTGCAGGATGAGCAGGCGCTCCAGCGCGCGACTCATCACGGGGTTGATCTCGTACGGCTCGCTCGTGACGCCGAAGTTCAGGCGCAGGAAGTTGTCGACGAAGCTCAGCGAGTTGTCCGGGTAGAGGAACGCCTGACCAATGCTCTTCTTGTGCGCGTAGGCGGCCAGCACGGGCAGCTTCGCGAGCATGCGGATGGTGTTGAGCTCGACATGCTCCGGGTTGTGCGGGTCGTACTGACCCTCGTAGTAGGTCGACAGCGCCGTGATGGCGGACGACAGCGAGGCCATCGGGTGCGCCGTGTGCGGAAGGGCGTTGAAGAAGTGCTTGAGATCCTCGTGGATGAGGGTGTGACGACGAATCTTCTCATCGAATGTGCCGAGCTCATCGGCGGTGGGAAGCTCGCCGTACAACAGCAGCCACGCCACCTCCAGGAACGAGCTGTGCTCAGCGAGGTCCTCGATGGGATATCCGCGATAGCGCAGGATGCCCTGATCGCCGTCGATGTAGGTGATGGCCGACTTGGTGGCCGCAGTGTTCACGAAGCCGTAGTCGAGGGCCGTGTAGCCCGTCTGCTTCGTGAGCGTGGCGAAGTCGATGCTCGATGCTCCGTCGACCGCTGCCACCGTGGGCAGTTCAGCCGTGGTCTCACCGATCGTCAGCGTCGCCTTCTCAGGCTGTGCTCCCGCATTGTTCACGGCGCCTCCTTGCGATTTCTGGTCGTCGGGGGTCTGACACGGACCTGTCGTGAGAGATCCGTGCGGCGGCGCGCGCGAGCACGCCCGGTCCTTACAGCCTAGTCGCCCGAGCGACCTACTGATGCACCCGCCAAAGGATGCGGAACCGCTATGGAGGTTCTCTACGAAGATGCCCGGAGGCGATCGGCCGCGGTGGCGATGCGCTCATCCGAGGCGGTCAGCGAGAGACGAACATGCTGCGGGAAGAACGGTCCGTAGAAGACGCCGGGGCCGGCCAGGATGCCGAGATCGGCGAGCCGATCCATGCTCGCCCAGGCGTCGCGCCCTTCGGTGGCCCAGAGGTACAGACCGGCTTCGCTGCGATCCACCCGGAAGCCGGCGGACTCGAGCGCGGGCTTGAGCAGTTCGCGGCGCCGACGGTATCGCTCCTTCTGCTCCGCGACGTGCGCGTCGTCACCCAGCGCGACCGTCATCGCCTGTTGCACCGGTGCCGGGAGCATGAGACCGAGGTGCTTGCGCGCCGTGGTGAGCCGCGCGATGAGATCGCCGTCGCCGGCGAGGAAAGCCGCCCGGTAGCCGGCGAGATTGGACTGCTTGCTCAGCGAGTACACCGCGAGCACACCCGACGCGTCGCCGCCGGTGACGCGGGGATCGAGAATCGACGGGATCGCCTCGGCACCCCAGGGAGCGTCCCACCCGAGTTCGGCATAGCACTCGTCGCCCGCGATCACGGCACCCAGCTCACGCGCCCGCTCGACAGCGGCGCGCAGCTCGGTCACATCGAGAACGCGACCGTCCGGGTTGCCCGGGGAGTTCAGCCAGACGAGCCGCGTGCCCTCCGGCCACGCGGCGGGATCGTCTTCCGCGACGGCGGTGGCGCCAGCGACGACAGCACCCACCTCGTAGGTGGGATAGGCGGCGCGGGGGTGCACCACGATGTCGCCCGACCCGAGGCCGAGCAGCGTCGGCAGCAGGGCCACGAGCTCCTTCGAGCCCACCGTGGGCAGCACTTGGTCGACGGTCAGCGACGGCACACCGCGACGACGAGCGAACCAGTCGGCGATGGCCTCACGCAGCGCCGGCGTTCCGACGGTCTGCGGATAGGAGTGCGCCTCGGTGGCGGCGGCGAGAGCTTCGCGGATGATCTGCGGGGTTTCGTCGACCGGCGACCCGATCGAGAGGTCGACAAGCCCACCGGGATGCTGCAGCGCGCGCTCACGAAGCGGAGCGACGGCGTCCCACGGGTAGTCCGCGAGGTCGCGGACGCTCACGCCTCGGCCTGCGGAGGCAGCGCGGAGATGATCGGGTGATCCTTCGGGATCACACCCACCTTGGCGGCGCCACCGGGCGATCCGATGCCGTCGAAGAACTCCACGTTCGCCTTGTAGTACTCGGACCACTCGTCGGGAAGATCGTCCTCGTAGTAGATCGCCTCCACCGGGCACACCGGCTCGCAGGCACCGCAGTCCACGCACTCGTCGGGGTGGATGTAGAGGGAGCGTTCACCCTCGTAGATGCAGTCCACCGGGCATTCGTCGATGCAGGCGCGATCCTTGACATCGACGCAGGGAAGAGCGATCACGTACGTCACCCCCTCAGTCTACGTCCCGGGACGGAGAGGGGCCGTGCACGCGGACCCGTGGCGAGACCTCAGCGAGTCGGCGTCTGCTCTGGTGTCGATGGTGCCGCCGCACGAAGGCGCCGGAAGTCCGGCCATGCCGCCACGATCAGGATGATGACGCCGACACCGATGAGCCACACCTGCGACAGGCCGGTGTCGGGCACGACCACCGAGCCGCCGGGTCCACGCATCGAGAACACGAACACGGCCAAGTACATCCCGACGCCACCCGCGATGGCCGCCCACCGGTCCTCGGCGAGAATCCGCAGCGAGACGAGGATCGCGGCGCATCCGACGAATGCCAGGATGAGCCCCAGATACAGCAGGTCAGCACCGGAGGAGAACCCGATGGTTCCAGCCGTGCCGAAGACGGCTCCGATGATGAAGCTCATCACGAAGGTGGCGATACGCGAGAGGGACACCCCGTGATGGTACTCCCCGGGGCTGGGCACGTCCCGAGTCAGCTCGCCCATCCCCACAGCCGCAGCAGGGCGGCCGTCACGGCACCGGCGATCACCACCAACACGAACGGAGCCCGCAACGCCAGCAGCACTGCGGCGACGCCCACCGCCGCGAGCCGTGCGTCGATGTGCAAGGACTGTCCCGGGCCGTGCAGCGCAAGGTAGGCCACCAGTGCCGCGAGCAACGCGACCGTGGTGAGGTCCATCGTGCGCGCCGGAGTGGGTTTCTCGAGCCAGTGCGGCGGAATCGCGTAGCCGAGGATCTTGGCCACCACACAGAGGATCGACGCCAGGAGGATCGCCTGCCACAGGGTCATCGGGCCACCGCCCGGGTGTCGCCGCCGGAGAAGGGCGTGTCGCCGCCGGCGAAGAGGTTGAAGATGCCGACCACGATCGCCACGATGGCGGCGAGCAGCACCTGCATCCCCGGCATGACGTAGGGCGTCGCGACGGTCGCCACCACGGCCGCACCGACGCCGACGGCGATCGCCTGCCGGGAGCGCAGCCGCGGCCACAGCAGCGCCAGAAACGCACAGGCCGCCGCCGCGTCCAGACCGTAATCACGGACATCTCCGATCAGGTTACCCACCAGCGCTCCGGCAAGAGTCGCCACGTTCCATCCGACGAAGATCGCGATGCCGGTCACCCAGAATCCCACGCGCTGCGCCCGCGGCTCCTCCTGGGTGACCGCGACGGCGATGCTCTCGTCGATGGTGAGCTGAGCGGCACCGAGCCGCCGCAGCACACCCCTGCCGACGATCGATGACAGCCGCATGGCATAGACCGTGTTGCGGAGGCCGAGCAGCAGCGCGGCGACGACGCCGGCCGGAGCCGCGGCAACGCCTCCCGAGGCGATAATGCCGACGAACGCGAACTGTGATCCGCCGGTGAACATCACGAGGCTCAGCACGCAAGCCTGCCAGACGTCGAGCCCGGCGGCGACGGCCAACGCACCGAAGGTGATCCCGTCGAGGCTGACCGCGAGGGACACCGCGAGTCCCTGGCGCACTGCCGACCGCTCTGCCTGCTCCATCCGATCCTCGCTCCCATCGTTCAGTCAAACGAACGCTCGATTGCCATTCTGAACGCCCGGGGTCGTTCAGTCAAATGAAGCAACCGTTTGTCATACTGAACGCATGGATGAACTTCGCGCACGGATCGCACGGGCTCTGCGCCGCGAACGCGAACGGTGCGGCTTCTCCGCCGCGGAGCTCGCGCGCCGGGCGGGCGTTTCCAAGGCGACCGTTTCGCAACTGGAGAACGCGGCCACAACGCCGAACGTGGAGACCCTGTGGGCCCTCGGTGACGCGCTGGGTGTTCCGTTCGCCGAACTGGTGGCGGAACCCGCCCCGGGACCCACGCTGCTGCGCGTGACCGAGTTGAGGGGGGTCCCTGCCGCCGCGGCGGCCTACAGCGCCACGCTGCTGTCGACCGCTCCCCCGAACTCACGCCGTGACATCTACCTCCTGCAGGCCGAACCCGGCGGGACACGCGACTCGCGACCACACCTCAGCGGCACCACGGAACACGTGGTGCTGATCTCGGGTCGAGCCGACGTCGGCCCCCGGGACGCACCGGTCACCATGACCCCCGGTGATTACCTCAGTTACGCCGGAGATGCCCCCCATGTGTTCACCGCGCTTGAGCCCGGCACGATGGCGGTGCTCATCAGCGAACTGCGCTGAGCCCACAGACGACGAAACCCCGCGGCGCACCGCGGGGTTTCGGTCGATCAGCCTCAGGCGTTAGCGTCCTGCTTCTTCAGACGCGCGGCGGCGCGAGCGCGCTCGGTGGCGTCCAGGTTCACCTTGCGGATGCGCACCTTCTCCGGGGTCACCTCGACGCACTCGTCCTCGCGAGCGAACTCCAGGCTCTCCTCCAGCGACAGGGTGCGCGGCGGCGTCATCGACTCGAACGTGTCGGCCGTGGAGGAGCGCATGTTGGTGAGCTTCTTCTCCTTGGTGATGTTCACGTCCATGTCATCGCTGCGCGAGTTCTCGCCGATGACCATGCCCTCGTACACCTCGTCCTGCGGCTGCACGAAGAAGCTCATGCGCTCCTGCAGGGCGATGATGGCGAACGGCGTGACCACGCCGGAGCGGTCGGCCACGATGGAGCCGTTCTGACGCGTGACGATCTGGCCCGCCCACGGCTCGTAACCGTGCGAGATGGCATTGGCGATGCCGGTGCCGCGCGTGGTGGTCATGAACTCGGTGCGGAAGCCGATCAGGCCGCGGGAGGGGACGACGAACTCCATGCGCACCCAGCCGGTGCCGTGGTTGGTCATGCCCTCCATGCGACCCTTGCGGGCAGCCAGGAGCTGCGTGATCGCGCCGAGGTACTCCTCGGGAGCGTCGACCGTCAGGTGCTCGAACGGCTCGTGCACCTTGCCGTCGATCTTCTTCGTGACCACCTGCGGCTTGCCGACGGTGAGCTCGAAGCCCTCACGACGCATGTTCTCGACCAGGATGGCGAGCGCGAGCTCACCACGTCCCTGAACTTCCCACGCATCCGGGCGACCGATGTCCTCAACGCGCAGCGAGACGTTGCCGACCAGCTCGCGGTCCAGGCGGTCCTTCACCATGCGGGCGGTGAGCTTGTGACCCTTCACCTTGCCCACCAGCGGCGAGGTGTTCGTGCCGATGGTCATCGAGATGGCCGGGTCGTCCACGTGGATCATCGGCAGCGGACGGACATCCTCCGGGTCGGCGATGGTCTCGCCGATGGTGATGTCCTCGAAGCCGGCGATGGCGACGATGTCGCCGGGACCGGCCTCCTCGGCGGGGTAGCGCTCGAGAGCGCGGGTCTTCAGCAGCTCGGTGATGCGAGCGTTGCTGGTGGTGCCGTCGGCGCGGACCCACGCGACCGTCTGGCCCTTCTTCAGCGTGCCGTTGAAGACGCGCAGCAGGGCGAGGCGACCGAGGAAGGGGCTGGAGTCGAGGTTGGTGACCCAGGCCTGCAGCGGCGCCTCGTCATCGTAGGACGGAGCCGGGATGTGCTGGAGGATGGCCTCGAACAGCGGCTCGAGGTCGTCGTTGTCCGGCAGGCTGCCGTCGGCGGGACGGTTGCGCGACGCGGCACCGGCACGACCGGAGGCGTACACGACGGGAACGTCGAGCAGTGCGTCGACATCCAGGTCAGGAACGTCGTCCACGAGGTCGGAGGCGAGGCCGAGCAGCAGGTCCTGGGCCTCGGCCTCGACGGCCTCGATGCGGGCGTCGGGACGGTCGGTCTTGTTGACAGCGAGGATCACGGGAAGCTTCGCCTCCAGCGCCTTGCGCAGCACGAAACGGGTCTGCGGCAGCGGGCCCTCGGAGGAGTCGACGAGCAGCACGACGCCGTCCACCATCGACAGACCGCGCTCCACCTCGCCGCCGAAGTCCGCGTGACCCGGGGTGTCGATCACGTTGATCGTGACCGGGACGTCGCTGTGCTTGCCGTTGTAGGTGATCGCGGTGTTCTTCGCGAGGATGGTGATGCCCTTCTCGCGCTCGAGGTCGTTCGAGTCCATCGCGCGCTCCTCGACGTGAGCGTGCTCGCCAAAGGAGCCGGTCTGGCGCAGCATGGCGTCGACGAGGGTCGTCTTGCCGTGATCGACGTGAGCGACGATCGCGACATTACGGAGGTCAGAACGGAGGGCGTGCGCCATGAAGGGAAATCCTTGTGTTGTGAGTCGCCCGCGAGCTGCGGACAGAAAATACTACCGCACCGTGCATCCGAGCCGGCTGGACGGTACAAGGCCGGAAAGCGACGTGGGGCGGGATCCCGATGGATCCCGCCCCACGCTCACTCAGAGAGTGAATGTCACTTGGTGTAGCCGATCAGCGTCCAGTCGTTCGACTGGAACGTGGCCGTGCCGTAGTTCGCGACCTTCTCGTCCACCGCGACAACCTCGGGGTACGGGTAGATCGGGACACTCGGCATGTAGTCGGCGATGACCTCGTCGATCTCGTTGGCGATCTTGATGCGCGCCTCGGGGTCGAGCTCGGCGTTCGCCTTCTTCCACAGGTCCGCCAGACGGTCATCCGTGATGCCCGGGTAGTTCTGCGGGGAGTCCGCCGGGGTGTACAGCGTCTCGGCCGAGGCGATCGGGAACACGGTACCCTGCCATCCGAACGTCACGGCCTGGAAGTCCTTGGCGTCGATGTTGGTGAAGTAGTTCTCGCTCGGGACCTCGTTGAGGGTGACCTCGATGTCCAGCTTCTTGAGCGAGTCCTGCACGCCCAGGGCGCGGTTGATGTTGGACTGCGTGCCGGCCGGGACGGTGACCGCGAAGGTCAGCGTCTTGCCGTCCTTGGTCCACTTGCCGTCGGCGTTGGTCCAGCCGGACTCCTCCAGGAGAGCCTTCGCCTTGTCGAGGTCGGAACCGACCTTCTCGTCGAAGGTGTCGACATAGCCGGCCTGGCCGGGCATGAAGGTCCACTGGCCCTGCACGGTGGCGGGGGCGCCCAGCGGCTCGTTGGCGACGCGCGCGATGGTCTCGCGGTCGATCGCCATGGCGACCGCCTTACGAACGTTGACGTCGTCGAAGGGCTCAGCCGTGCCGTTGAACGTCACGTGCGCCCAGGTGACGCCACCCGAACGCTCGACCACGGCGCCGGCCTTGGTCTGCGCGGTCTCGAGTGCATCGGGGGTCAGGATCTCCAGCGCGTCGACCTCGTCGTTGGCGTAGGCCTGCGGCAGCGACTCCTGCGCGATGACCTTGAAGGTCAGCGACTCGAGCTTCGGCTTCTGACCCCACCAGTTCGGGTTGGGCTTCATCGTGTAGATCTTCGCGTCGTTGTCGATCTTGTCGATGACGTAGGGGCCCGCCGAGGGAACAGGCTTCGCGGCGTAGCCGGTGTTGAAGTCGTCCTTGTTCTCGTTGATGGCCTTCGGCAGCACCGGGATGAGCGCGAGGTTGCCCCAGTCCGCGTAGGGCTCGGGGAAGCTCACGGTGAACTCGGTCGGGCTGACCACGTCGATCGAGCCGATCGCGGCGAAGATCGACGACGGGACGACCTCGTAGCCGCTCTCGGCACCCTGGAGTGCCACGAGCGTGGACTTCCAGTCGTCAGCGGTGATGGGCGTGCCATCCTCGAAGACGGCCTTGTCGTTGAGCTTGATCGTGACGACCTGCGGGCTCTCGCTGGTCAGCTCCATCGAGGTCGCGTAGTCGGGGTTGGGTGCCCACGAGCCGTCTTCCTCCACAGTACCCAGGTTGCCCAGGGTCGGCTCCAGAAGGTTCTGCACGTCGACGTTGGCCGCCAGTGCGTGGTTCGGGTTCCAGCTGCCCTCGTCGGTCGGCGAGCTGTTCACCGACAGGTTCAGGGTGCCGCCGTCCGCGAGGTCGTCGTAGGCCACAGCCTCGTAGCCGACGAGCGGGAGAGCCTCCGCGGTGGGTGCCGAGCTGGCACCGCCCGTGCTGGTGTTACCGCCGCCGCTGTCGCCTGCTGCACAACCTGCGAGCGCGAGCGCCCCCACGCTGAGGATGGCAAGACCGGCGAACACTTTCTTTCTCAACATGTGTGTTCCTCATCTCTTGGTGTCCGTCGCGAGCGACGGGGTGGCGTCACGCTTATGGCGTGACGACGAATGGGTTCCGCTCCACGAAGTGGCACGCCACCTCGGCGGAGCCGAACTGCCGAGGCTGCGGATACTCGGCACGGCAGCGCTCCTGCGCTTCCTCGTCCAGAGTGGCATACAGCGGGCACCGGGTGCGGAAACGGCAGCCGACGATCTCTGCCGCGGGGCTCGGAAGGTCGCCCTGCAGCAGGATGCGCTCCCGGGTGCGCTCGATGGCGGGGTCCGGGATGGGGGCAGCCGACATCAGAGCCTGGGTGTACGGATGCTGCGGCTTGTCGAACACGTCCGCGATCGGGCCCGATTCGATGATCCGTCCGAGATACATCACCCCCACATCGTCCGCCAACTGGCGAACGACGGCAAGATCGTGGGCGACGAAGATCATCGACAGTCCAAGCTTGTCGCGCAGATCCTGCAACAGGTTGATGACACCGGCCTGCACCGAGACATCCAGCGCCGACACGGGCTCATCGAGGACCAGCACGCGCGGGTTGGTGGCCAGAGCGCGGGCGATGCCGATGCGCTGACGCTGTCCGCCGGAGAATTCGTGCGGGTACCGGTCGGCCATCGCGGGATCGAGTCCGACCAGTTCCAGCAGCTCGACCACACGTGCGTCGCGGGTCTCGCGGCTGGCGCCCTGCGCGAGCAGCGGCTCGGCGATGACCTCGCCGATCGGCAGGCGGGGATCCACCGCGGCGGCGGGGTCCTGGAACACGATCTGCACGTCGGTGCGGATGCTGCGCCGGTCAGCGCGGGTGAGTTTGGCGACGTCGTGGCCCGCGACGGTGATCCGGCCGCTCTGTGGAGCGGTCAACTCCATGAGCTCCAGAATCGTGGTCGTCTTGCCGCATCCCGACTCCCCCACCAGGGCGAGCACGCGGCCGGGTTGCAGGTCGAAGGACACACCGTCCACGGCCTTCACCGTTCCCACGCGGCGCTGGAACACGCCACCGCGACGCAGCGGGAAGTGCTTCACCAGATCGCGCACCTGAACGATCGGCTCCTCCGTCACCTCGGCGATCTGGGATGCGGGAAGGGGCTCCGGACGCGGGAAGATGTCGGAACGCGCGAGCACACCGAGCGCGATCTCGTCAGATCGGTGGCATGCGACCGCGTGCGTCGCGTCGTCCACGGTGGTGACGAGCTCGGGCTCCACGGTGCGGCACTTGTCGATGGCTGCCGGGCAGCGCGCCGCGAACGGGCATCCGGTCGGAAGATCGGCCAGCGACGGTGGCCTGCCTTCCAGGGGAACGAGCCGGTCGGTGCCGGCCGTACGGATGTTCGGCACGGAGCGCAGCAGGCCCACCGTGTACGGCATCTGCGGACGCGCGAACAGTGTGTCCACCGGTGCCGTCTCCACGAGCTTGCCCGCGTACATGACCGCGACGCGGTCGGCATGGCCCGCCACAACACCGAGGTCGTGCGTGATGAGCGACACGGCGGCGCCGGTGATCCGCTTGGCCTCCTCCAGCACCTCGAGAATCTGAGCCTGGATGGTCACGTCGAGAGCCGTGGTGGGCTCGTCGGCGATGATCAGCCGCGGGTTGTTCGCGATGGCGATGGCGATCATCGCGCGCTGGCGCATACCGCCGGAGAACTCGTGCGGGAAGGCGCGAGCGCGCCGGTCGGGATCCGGGATTCCCACGATCTTCAGCAGTTCGACGGCCCGCACCGCTGCCGCTTGGCGACTCAGTGACCGGTCGTGAAGCTGCAGCGCCTCGGCGATCTGGTCTCCCACCGTGTACACGGGGGTGAGCGCGGACAGCGGGTCCTGGAAGATGATCGCCAGCTCGCTGCCGCGCACCTTCGAGTACTGCTTGTCATCGAGGGTCAGGAGATTCCGACCCTGGAAGAGGATCTCCCCCTCGATCTGCGCACTGTCGGGGAGGAGTCCCATCACGGCGAGCGAAGAGACGGACTTACCCGAGCCGGACTCTCCCACGATGCCGAGGAACTCGCCCTCGTGGATCTCGTAGCTGACATCGCGGACGGCTCGCACGGCGTTCCCCCCGCGTTGCGGGAAGGTCACCGAGAGGTTCTTGACCTCCAGCAGCGGACGACCGGCGCGAGCCTGTGAATGTTCGGATGCGGCAGCGGACAGGGTGTCAGCCACGGTTCACCCCCGAGGTGGGATCGATGGCGTCGCGCAGGGCGTCGCCCAGGAGGCTGAGGCCGAGCAGGAGGAGGACGAGGACGCCGGCTGGGAAGGCGAACAGCCAGGGTCGAGTCGCCGCCGCGGTGTTGCCGTCGGCGATGAGCGTACCCAGCGACACATCCGGCGCCTGAACACCGAAGCCGAAGAAGCTCAGGCTCGTCTCGCCGAGGATCATGGCGCCGACGCCGAGCGTCGCGTCGATGATCAGCAGCGACGCGACGTTGGGAACGATGTGACGGCGGACGACGGAGAACGTTCCGAAGCCCATGTACCGCGCTGCCTTCACGAACTCGCGCTCACGCAGCGAGCGCGTCTGGGAGCGGATCACCTGCGCCATGATCATCCAGCCCGTGAGGGCGAAGAAGAAGGTCATCATGATCCAGCCGGCCTTGCTGAAGAAGGGGTAGAGCAGCACCATGATGAAGAACGCCGGCAGCACCAGCAGCAGATCGATGAACCAGGCGATCACCTTGTCGGACCAGCCGCCGAGGTAGCCGGCGATCGCCCCGAGGAATCCGGCGATCAGCGTGGCAACCGGTCCGGCGACGAAGCCGACGATGAGCGAGATCCGCAGACCGGCCATCACCCGGGCGTAGACGTCGTATCCCAGCGTGTCAGTGCCGAACGGGTGCGCTGCGCTCGGTGCCTGATTGAGCGCCAAGTAGTCGCGTGTGACGTGATCGATCGGCCACAGGAGGGGGCCGATGAGCGCCCACAGCACGATCGCGACGACCACGCCGCCGCCGACCCAGAACTGCACGGAGCCCCGCAGGCGCTTCCAGATGACCCGGCCGCGCGACTGCGGCCGGGGAGCGCGCTGCTCCGCCGCCAGAGGAAGTTCCTCGAGGTCGGTGAGATTCTTCGCGGACATCGCCATATCAGCGCCTCACTCTCGGGTCGAGCGCCGCGTAGAGGATCTCCGAGAGCGTCGACGAGAACAGGATGAGCACGGCGACGAAGACGGTCGCGCCGGCCACGGAGTTGATGTCGTTCTGGCGAATGGCCTGGATGTTCATCTCACCCATGCCATGCCAGCCGAACATGAGCTCGAGCATCGTGGATCCGGCCACGAGCGTTCCGAAGCTGTACGCGAAGAACGTGGACATCGGAATCAGGGCGACGCGCACACCGTGACGGACCAGCGCGGAGCCGCGCGTGCGGCCCTTCGCGCGCGCCGTACGGATGTAGTCGGCACCCAGAACGTCGAGCATCGCGCTGCGCTGATAGCGGCTGTACGACGCCGCCGACGCCAGGACGAGCACGAGAGTCGGAAGGAGCAGGTGGACGACTCGGTCACTGAACTGTGGCCAGAATTCGTTCGGGATGCCCGGTGAGTACTGTCCGGTGAAGCGGATGACCTGCGTACCGACGGCCTGGTTGAACCACGTCGCGAGGATCATCAGCAGGATCGCCATCACGATGGTGGGCAGCGCGAAGATGATGTACGACGCGACCGTCACGATCCGGTCGCTCAGCTGGTACTGGCGCACCGCTCCCCACACGCCCAGCACCACACCCAGAACAGCGCCGAGGACCGATCCGACGAGCAGCAGCTGAAGGCTGACGCCGGCGCGCGCGCCGATCTGCTCGATCACGGGCTGGTATCCGGCCGTCAGGCCGAAGTCCCCGCGCGTGATGATGCCGAGCAGCCAGTTGCCGAGGCGCTGCAGGAGCGGCACCTCGGGGTTGACGCCCAGGCGATCGAGGTTCGAGGCGATGACCTCCGGCGGGACCGGAGGGTTTCGCTGCTGGAACTTCTGCGCGGGGTTCAGCCCGAGGCTTGCGAGGATGTATGCCAACGACGATGCCACCACGGTGAGGATCGTGTAGTTGACCAGGCGCCTGAGGATGTACCAGATCACCGGCGCAGACCTGCTTCGGCAGTCATGAGCTCATTTCGCTTTCCTGCACACTTTCTCGAGTGGACTCGGGCACCACCGGACCCCACATGGGTGAGCCGCGGGCACGGGAATTCAACATCCCGACTACTGCCGATCACCCGAACGTAACATTTTGCGCGAAGGAATGCCCAGTCAACTGACCGGCGTTTCTCATGATTCTGTCAGGCGCCGTGTCGTCGCGGGAGGTGGCGGAGGCGAAGTCAGAACAGAAGAGTGCCCACAGACCAGACGACCAACACGGCACCGATGCCGAGCAGCACCCAGTCCCAGCTGGCTTCCGGGGTCCCCTGGGCGCCGCTGTCGTGTCGACGCGACTCCCACACCTCTTCCAGGCTCTCCTTGAGACGCAACGATCGCGGCACGCTGCTGGCACCGTTGCGCACGCGCGGCGGGCGGCTCGCAGACGGACCGGCCCAGCACGCGATCCGGCGGGTTCCGGCCTCGATCGTGACCTGGTACTTCATGTAGATGTCGGTCACGCTCCCCCACGGCAGACGGTGGCGACGAAGCAGATTCTGAACGTCGACCCCGTGATCCGTCACAGCCACCGTCGAGGCGGCCAGCGAGACGTAGATCGCCCAGACCACCAGAAGCACCCACGGCGTCCAGGACATCGTCTGCGCCCATCCGGCGCGGAGGACGGCGTCGCCCAACAGAAAGACGCCCAGCGCACCCGTCACGACCGTCGCGATGACACCGGAGGTGGAACGGACGACGGAACGGGAATCGGGTGCGATGCTCACTCCAGCATGCTACCCGGACGTGTGCTTCAGACACCGAGAGGGCGCCCCGCTCACGCGGGACGCCCTCTCGTGCACAGACGACTCAGCTGATGCCGAGCTCGATGTCGGCACCGGGAATCGCCGCCAGCAGACGCTGCGTGTACTCCTGCTGCGGGTTGGCGAAGATCTCGTCGACCGTGCCCTGCTCGACAGCCACACCCTTCTCCATCACGCAGACGAGGTCCGCAGCGACGCGCACCACGGCCAGGTCGTGGGTGATGAACAGGTACGTCAAGTCCAACTCCTGCTGCAGCTCAGCGAGCAGCTTCAGGATCTGGTCCTGCACCAGCACGTCGAGAGCGGAGACCGCTTCGTCGAGCACCACGATGTCGGGTTTCAGCGCGAGCGCGCGGGCGATTGCCACACGCTGGCGCTGACCTCCGGACAGCTCGTTGGGGTACCGCGTCGCCAGCTCTCGCGGAAGCGAGACCTGATCCAGCAGTTCCAGCACGCGAGCGCGCCGCGATGCGGTGTCGCCCACTTTGTGGATGTCCAGCGGCTCGGAGATCGTGTTGCCGATGTTGCGGAGCGGGTCCATCGATCCGTACGGATCCTGGAAGACCGGCTGCATGCGGCGTCGCAGGTGAAGCGTGTCTCGAGTCGACAGTCCAGAGATATCGGTGCCATCGATCTCGATGGAGCCCGACGTGGGCTCCTCGAGCTTCAGCACCATCTTCGCGACCGTGGACTTCCCGGAGCCCGACTCACCCACAAGGGCGAGTGTCTTGCCCTTCGGGATATCGAACGAGACCGAATCGACGGCCCGGAACGGAACGCTACGGAACTGCCCCTGACGGATCTTGTAGTCCTTGGTCAGATCACGCACGCTGACCGTCGGCGGGATGCCGGCGATGTCCTCGCTCGTCTCAATGCCGCGCCTCTCGGCAACGGCCTGGATGCGCTGCGACGCGATGCTCGGTGCCGCGGCGACGAGCTTCTTCGTGTAAGGGTGCAGAGGGTTCTGCAGGATCTCCCGGCTGGGACCCGCTTCCACCACCTCGCCCTGCTGCATCACGATGATCTTCTCGGCGCGCTCGGCGGCCAGCCCCAGATCATGCGTGATGAGGAGGACAGCTGTCCCCTTCTCACGCGTGAGGGACGCCAGGTGGTCCAGGATCACGCGCTGCACCGTGACATCCAGTGCCGAGGTGGGCTCATCGGCGATCAGCAGCTTCGGGTCGGCCGCGAGGCCGATGCCGATGAGAGCGCGCTGGCGCATGCCGCCGGAGAACTGGTGGGGATACTGGTGCAGACGGTTGGCGGCGTCGGCGAGCCCCGCCTGCTGCAGCACCTCGATAGCACGTGCGGTGACTTCCTTACGTCCCTTGGCCAGTCCGTTCGCACGGATGGCCTCCTTGACCTGGAAGCCCACCGACCACACCGGGTTGAGGTTGGACATCGGGTCCT
This sequence comes from Microbacterium gorillae, assembly GCF_050990725.1. Classification (GTDB taxonomy): domain Bacteria; phylum Actinomycetota; class Actinomycetes; order Actinomycetales; family Microbacteriaceae; genus Microbacterium; species Microbacterium gorillae_A. The sequence goes on along the minus strand of NZ_CP158844.1, from coordinate 1,711,763 downwards.
GAGGGACGTATCCGATCTCGCTTCCGCGGATCTTCACCATCTGGCTGTCCGAAAGGGTGGTCAGCTCCACGCCATCGAGCTTGATGCTTCCATCTGTCACCTTGCCGGCACCCGGTAGGAGGTTGATGATCGCCGCTGCCGTCGTGGACTTGCCGGAACCCGACTCGCCCACGATCGCCAGCGTCTCACCCGCGAACAGGTCCAGGTCGATGCCGTGAAGCACCTCTCTGAGACCCTTCTGCGTGTTGAATGCGACCTTCAGGCCGCGAATCTGCAGCAGTGGCTGCGCGTTCACATCAGTCATCGACGAGCCCTCGCTCTCGGGTCGAGGGCGTCTCGCACGAGCTCGCCCAGCATGATGAACGCGAGCACGGTGACGGACAGCGCGATCGACGGGTAGATGAGGGCCATCGGCGCCACGCGCAGCGACTGCTGTGCCTGACTGATGTCGTTGCCCCAGGACATGGTGTCGCTGCCGAGGCCGACGCCGAGGAACGACAGCGATGCCTCCGCCACGATGGCCGCAGCGAGGCTGAGCGTGGTGACGACGAGCAGCGGAGCGATGGCGTTCGGGATGACGTGCGACACCAGCGTGCCGAATCGCGATTTGCCCAGCGCTCGAGAAGCCATCACGAAGTCGGCTTGACGAACGCGGAGCACTTCTGCGCGCACCACGCGCGCAGTGGACGCCCAGGCGAAGCCACCGATCGCGAATGCCAGGACGAACACGTTCTTGTACTGCGCGAGCACGCTCATCACGACAACGGCCGCGAGGATGTAGGGCAGCGAGAAGAAGATGTCACCGATGCGGGACAGGATGGCGTCGAGCCACCCGCCGTAGAAGCCGGCCAGGGCTCCCATCACGAGGCCGATGATCGCACCGATGGCGGTGGCCAGAAGGCCGACCGACAGCGAGGTCCGAGCACCCCACACGGTGCGTGCGTAGATGTCGCACCCCTGGAAGGTGAACCCGAGCGGGTGCCCCGCTGTGGGTCCGCCGTTGGAGTTCTCCAGTTGGCAATCGTTGTTCGGCGGGGTCTGGGTGAACAGCGTCGGCCAGACCGCCATCAGGAGCACCACGAAGACGATGACGAGCGAGATCCAGAACATGGGTCGGCGCCGCATGTCAGCCCACGCGTCGCGCCACAGGTTCGAGGGCTTCTCCGAGATGCGGACCACGTCAACGGCGACGGTCTCCGCGGGCAGTGGAGCGACGTAATGCGTCGCGCGGGGGTCAGACATAGCGAATCCTCGGGTCGAGCAGAGCGTAGAGCATGTCCACGACGAGGTTGACAAGCACGTAGATGATCACGAACACCGTCACGAAGGACACGATCGTCGGCCCCTCGTGCTGACGGATGGCCTGGAACAGGGTGTTACCGACACCGGGGATGTTGAAGATACCCTCCGTGATGGTCGCACCCACCAGCAGCACTCCGAAGTTGGTTGCCGAGTTGGTGATCACCGGGATCAGGGAGTTGCGCAGCACATGCACCGGGATGACGCGGCGACGCGGCAGGCCCTTGCTGTACGCAGTGCGGACCCAGTCCTGGTTCAACGTGTCGATGACGGACCCGCGCATGAGGCGCATGCTCACCGCGTACAGGCTGACGCCGAGCACGATGGCGGGCAGCCAGAGACCGCCCCAGTCATTGTCGGCACCCACCGTGGGGCTGAACCACTGCAGCTTCACGGCGAGGAAGTACTGCGCGAGGAACGCGAGCACGAACACCGGGAGGGAGATGAAGACCAGGGAGAGGATCAGCATCGAGTTGTCGAGGATTCCGCCCTTACGCAGAGCGGAGAACGTCCCGATGATGATCGCGAGGACGAACTCGAGGCCGATCGCCATGATCGCGAGGCGTCCGGTGACGGGAAGCGTCGCGGCCAGGACATCGTTCACCGACTGACCGGAGAAGGTCGTGCCGAGGTCGCCACGGAAGATCCCCGCGAGGTAGTACCCGTACTGCACGATGAACGGCTGGTCGAGGTGGTACTGCGCCTGCAGCGCAGCGTGCAGCTGGGGGCTCGGCTGCTTGTCGCCGAACAGTGCTGCGATGGGATCGCCGGGCATGGCGAAAACCATAAAGTAGATGAGCAGGGTGGCCCCGACAAAGACGGGTATCACCTGCAAAAGGCGTTTGAGGATATAACCGATCATTCGCCCTCCCTCCAGATGAGGAGGCCCCGACGCCATCACGAGTGTGCGCGGCAGCGGTTGCCTCTGCTGAGAGCATCGTGCCACGTGTTCGACGCGCACGACACCGTTTTCACAGACCGCGAGGCGGTGACGTTGTCGTCACCGCCTCGCGGGTGTATCCCTCGGGGCTGATCAGCCCTTCGTGATGTTGTAGTACAGCGGAACCGAGTTCCACCCGAACTCGACGTTCTTGACGCCGTCGGCGTAGCCGCCATTGACGTTCGAGTACCACAGCGGGATGGCCGGGAGGTCCTTCAGCAGGATCTCCTGAGCCTTCGCGTACGCAGCCGTGGCGTCGCTCTGGTCGGTGGCAGAAGCACCCTCGGCGAGCAGCTTGTCGAACTCAGGGTTCGAGTAGTCGCTGTCGTTCGACGAAGCCTTCGTCGAGTACAGCGGCTGCAGGAAGTTGTACTGAGCCGGGTAGTCGGCCTGCCATCCGGTGCGGAAGGCGGTCTTGATCGTGCGGGCGTTGACGTCCGTGCGCAGCGAGGCGAAGTCGGCGTAGGGGTTGCCCGACGCCTCGATGCCCAGGTTGTTCTTCAGCTGGTTCGCCACAGCGTCGACCCAGGCCTGGTGGCCGCCGTCGGAGTTGTAGGCGATCTGGAAGGAGCCGCTCCAGGGCGAGATGGCGTCGGCCTGAGCCCACAGTTCCTTCGCCTTGTCAGCGTCGAACTTCAGCACGTCGGAACCCGTCAGCGAGTCCGACCAGCCGGAGATGACCGGCGAGGTGAAGTCGCTTGCAGGGGTGCGGGTGTTGTTGAAGATCGTCTTGGTGATAGCGGCACGGTCGATCGCCATCGAGATCGCCTCGCGACGGAGCGTGCCCTCTTCACCGGTGAAGTGCTCGAGGTTGCCGGGCAGGGTGAACGACTGGAAGATCGCAGCCGGCTGGTTGACGGCGCGGTCACCCAGGTCGGACTCGAACGTCTGCTGAGCCGACGACGGGATCTGGTCGATCACGTCGACCTTGTTGCTCTGCAGGTCGGCGTATGCAGCCTCCGGCGTGGCGTAGAAGACGAACGTGAGTCCGCCGTTCTTCGCGACGCGGTCACCCTTGTAGGAGTCGTTCTTGACGAGGTCGAGCTGGACCTTGTGCTGCCAAGCACCTTCCTTGGCGAACTTGTACGGGCCGTTGCCGATCGGGTTCTCACCGAACGCAGCCATGTCCTCCAGCGCAACCGAGGGCAGCGGGTAGTAGGCCGAGTAGCCGAGGCGCTGCGAGAAGTCTGCGGCGACGGGGCTGGAGAGCTTGATCGTGAACGTGTAGTCGTCCGTCTTGGTCAGGCCGGTCAGCGGAGAGTCCGCGTCGGCACTGAAGCCCTCGATGTCAGCGAACCAGGACTGGTTCAGCTGCGTGTTGGAGAACAGCGCGCCGTACTGCCAGGCGTTGATGAAGCTGTCGGCGGTGACCTTCTCGCCGTTGGAGAAGGTGTTGCCTTCCTTGATCTTGACGGTCAGCGTGGAGGCGTCGTCGACCGTGATGGACTCAGCCAGGTCGTTGACGAGCGCGCCCTTGGCGTCGTAGTAAGCCAGACCCGCGAAGAGCGAGTCGAGGATCTTGCCGCCACCGACCTCGTTGGTGTTGGTGGGGATGAGCGGGTTCTCCGGCTCGGAGCCCATCACTCGGATGATCGAACCCGAGTCGCCGCTGGCGCTGGATTCGCTGCTGCCGGTGCTCGGGTTCTCCGAGCCGCCGCCCGTCGAGCATCCCGCCAGCGCGAGCGTAGCCGCGCTCAGCAGCGCGATGCCGATAACGGCAATCTTGGTGCGCTTCACTTGTCCTCCTGTGCATTGGGTGAAGTATCCACGCAACGTCAACGATGACGCGCAATGGGATAGGGCAACTTTAGGTTCCGCTGGGGATCTGAGCAAAGTCCACCGCCCAACCGTTACAGATCTTTTACCCCGACCCCGCCGCGTTGCGCGATGTGATAAGTGCCACACAAGACAGGCCGATGTCAACCCTCTCGACGATGGGCAAAGTGCCCAGGTTCTTGGCGTTCCAGGTGGGCATTTATGGCTATGAATGCAAACTGAAACGATCACATCGCACAGCGTTCAGCCTTCACTCAGGCGTCGGTCCGAGCTTGCCGAGGTCGCAGATTCGGCGTGGATATCGGCCCGAAGCACCGCGACGACGCCGAGGTGCGCGCAATGAGCACACTCCGGCCGCTGGACCGCTCAGAAGAGCACGGAGCCTCCCGCGGGAGGCAGCCGTAGCATCGTGAGGTGACGACTGCCGACGCGAGCCCCGCCTATACCCGCACGCGCCTCCGGTGGGAGGTGGTGCTGGTGCTCAGTGCCACCTTCGGTGCGTCTGCGGTCTATTCGCTGCTGCGCCTCGTTCGACGTCGGCTGTCGGAGACCCCGTTGTCGCAGCAGAGCACACAGCTCAATCCGACGCTCGACACGGTGCCGGTGTGGGACATCATTTACAACTGCCTCGATGTTTTCTTCGATCTGATGCTGGTCGGCCTCGTCGTCTATCTGCTGTGGGAGCCGGGACGTAACGCCCTGCGCGCCATGGGCGTCGATTTCACGCGCTTCGGGAGCGACCTGGCGCGCGGCGCTCTGTTCGTCGTCGTGATCGGGGTGCCCGGGATCGGTCTTTACCTCCTGGGTCGGATGTTCGGCGTCACCGTCGCGGTGCAGGCGTCGGAGTCGACCCTCGCGTGGTGGAGCATCGGCACCCTCGCGCTGTCCGCCCTTCGATCCGGCGTGATGGAGGAGGTGATCATGATCGGCTGGTTGTTCGACCGGTTCCGTCGGCTCGGCGTCGGGCCCGTCGCGACGATCGTGGTGTCCGCTCTTATCCGAGGTGCCTATCACTCGTATCAGGGTGAGGGGCCCATGGTCGGCAACATCCTGATGGGCCTCGTCTTCGGGTGGCTGTACCTGCGGTGGAACCGCGTGATGCCCCTCGTGATCGCGCACACCCTGATCGACGTGATCGCGTTCATCGGCTACCCCCTGGCCCTTGCTTCGCCCTTCCTCGCTCCCCTCTTCGCCCCCGCCTCCTAACCCACCCGTCCCTCCCCCTCCCACCCCCCCTCCGTCCCCCCCACCCCCCCCTGTCCTCCGTCGACGCCCCTGCTGTCCCCTGCCGACGCCCCTCCGGCACCCTCCGTCCCTTCGTGTCACCGCCCACGCGAACCGCCGTCGCCGCTCCCGCAAATACACCTCCCGCGAAACTTCCGTCTGTGGGCGACAATCGGCGCGTTGCGGGGTTTCTCGCCCACAGACGGAAGTCTCGCGGGCTCTCCACAGGCGATTCGAGGACAGGAGTTCATTCACATCCGCTGGCATCGAGCCGTGCGAGGGCGCGCGTACACGCAGGGTGGAGCGATGGAAGAGCCAACGATCCGCCTGCTGCATTCGCGCGGGCATGACGAGACCGTACGAATCCGCGACCGCCGAGACCTGTACCGCGTACGCCACGGCATCTACATCAGCTCCGACGCCTGGCGGCAACTGACGCCCTGGCAGCGATACGAAGCGCGCGTGCGGGCGTTCCTGTACAGATCCCCCGATGCCGTGCTCTGTCTGGAGTCGGCCGCATGTCTTCTGGGCCTGCCGCTGTTCGGCGAGCCTCGAGACATTCATGTGCTCGCCATCGATCGTTCTTCTTCGACACGGAGCGGCGATGTCGTCTTCCACACGAGTTCGACTCCGCGAGACGTGATCGACGTCGATGGTGTCCTGCTCACCAGCCTGATCGACACGGCAGTCGATCTCGGGAGGACGCTGGCACCGGCGCCAGCGCTGGCGATCTGGGATGCGGTGGTTCGAGTGGGCTGCGCCACGGATGCGCTCACGGAGCGAAGCAACGCGCTGCGAACGACACGGGGTGTCCGCAAGGTCCAGTGGTTGGCGTCCTTCGCGGATGGCCGCGCCGAGTCGCCTGGCGAGTCCGTGAGCCGCGCCGCAATCGCCTGGCTGGGATATCCGTCCCCCGTTCTCCAGCACGAGGTGTCGATCGACGGCGACTCCTACCGCGGCGACTTCTGGTGGCCCCAGGCGCGGCTGTGGGGCGAGTTCGACGGCTACGCGAAGTACCGAGTCGAAACCAATGACCTGGCGGCACTCCGACACGAGAAACGACGGGAGGATCGCATCCGCACGCGCGTACGAGGCTTCGCGCGCTGGGATCTTGAGGATGTCATCACGGTGGACGGCCTGCAGCGTGCGCTGCACGAAGCGGGCCTGCGCCCGCGCATGGCCGCGGACGGTACCCGCCTCGCCTCTCTCCGACGGCTCTTCCTCAACCAGCGCACCACATGACCGCAAAACACCGCGAGACTTCCGTGTGTGGGTGAGAATCACCGCAATGCGGCATGTGCTGTCTCAGGACATAGTGGACGATCCTGTCTCAGGACATTGTGGACATGCTGGTGTCTCAGGACTTAGTGGACGATCTGCTGGGTGAGTCGTATCCCTGATCGTGTTCGTCAGCTTGTTGTGGAGTGGCCCGAGGATGCTGGGCGGGGCGCGATTGATGCGTTCTGTCGGCGGCACGGGGTCTCCCGGTCCTGGTTCCATGCGGTGCGTAAGCGGGCCTCGGCCGAGGGTGAGGCGGCATTGTTCAAGGGCAGCACGCGTCCCCGTTCGAGTCCGACCGCGGTGTCGGACGCGGTGATCGCAGCGGTGATCGTGAAGCGTCGAGAGCTGAAGGAGCAGGGAAAAGATCACGGGCCGTTGTCGATCCGGGACGTGCTGGATCGGGCAGGGTTCGCCCCGGTGCCCTCACGGTCGACGATCGCGCGGATCCTGGATCGTGAGCACCTGGTGGAGCGGAACAAGAGGAAGCGTCCAAAAGGATCACACCAGCGGATCCGATCGGAGTTCCCGAATCAGCGGTGGCAGTCCGACGGGCTGGAGGTGACGCTGTCCACGGGTGACGTCGTTGTGGTGATCGAGATCATCGACGACTGCACCCGGATGAACATCGCTCTGCACCCCGGGCCGGCGGAAACAGCGGCTGTCGTGGTCGACGCATTTCGGTGGGCGATCGCCCGGTACGGGCGGCCGGTGCTGGTACACACGGACAACGGGACGGCATTCAACATGTCACGCTCGGGCAAGGTCACGTCGTTGCAGATATTCCTCGGTGATCTGGGCGTGAAGATGATCACCGGCAAGCCCTCGCACCCGAAGTCGCAGGGCAAGGTCGAGCGAGCGCATCAGACGCTGCTGAACTTCATCGCCGCCCGCAATCCGGCGACGATCGATGAGCTCCAGCGGGCGCTCGACGAGTATCGGGACTGGTACAACCATCACCGCTCGCATCAGGCACTCCCGCCACGCACCGCGCCTGCGGAACTCTACGATGCATTGCCAAAGATCGCGCCGCCCGGCGACCCGATCGTCACGCAGCGCCCCACGCCCCCGCAGCCCGAACAGCGGACGCGCCCTCAGAAAGCGTCCAACATCGTGTTGCGCGTCGCGGGGGTCAGATCAGCTACCTCGGCCGCGAGTTCCTTCTGGGCAAAGCATGGAGAGGTCAACGGGTCACGCTGATCCACACCACCGACGAGGTCGCCGTCTTCGATTCCCGAGGCACTCAAATCGTCACAATCACCTGGCCCACCACGAAACCAATGACCAGCCTCGCGCGCCAGATCGACACCCCACCGCCCCAATAACTGTGTCCACTATGTCCTGAGACTCAACGTCCACTATGTCCTGAGACTTCACACACCGCAATGCGGCAATTCTCACCCACAGACGGAAGTCTCGCGGGATGTGGTGGCCCGGGATACGAGCCCCAGCGTCAGGGCACGCAGGTCAGGGCACGAGGGTCAGGACGCGGGAGTTAGGCGAAGGCCTCGATCGGGGGGCAGGCGCAGACGAGGTTGCGGTCGCCGTAGGCCTGATCGATGCGGCGCACCGGGGGCCAGTACTTGGTGCGCACCAGGGTGTGCACCGGGTACACCGCGAGCTCGCGCGGGTAGGCGTGCGTCCATTCCCCCGCGATCACCGACTCCGCGGTGTGCGGAGCGTTGACCAGAGGGTTGTCGTCGGCGGGCCAGACGCCCGCGGCGACCTGATCGGCCTCCGCCTTGATCTGGATCATCGCCTCGATGAAGCGGTCGATCTCACCGATGTCCTCCGACTCCGTCGGCTCCACCATGAGCGTGCCCGCGACCGGGAACGACATGGTCGGAGCGTGGAAGCCGTAGTCGATGAGGCGCTTGGCGACATCGTCCACCGTGACCCCCGTCTCCTCCTTGAGGGGACGCAGGTCGAGGATGCACTCGTGAGCGACGAAGCCGCCCTCACCCGTGTACAGCACCGGGTAGTGATCCTCAAGCCGCTTGGCGATGTAGTTCGCCGACAGCACCGCGGCCGCGGTCGCATCGCGCAGACCCGACGCACCCATCATGCGCACGTACGCCCACGAGATCGGCAGCACGCCGGCAGAACCGTACGGCGCGCCCGACACCGGACCACCCGCGAAAACGTGTCCCCCGGCGTGCTCAGCGCGCTGTGCCTGGGGATGTCCCGGAAGGAACTCCGCCAGGTGCGCCTTCGCAGCGACCGGACCCACACCGGGTCCGCCACCGCCGTGCGGGATCGCGAACGTCTTGTGCAGGTTCAGGTGCGACACATCGCCGCCGAGATCGCCGAACCGGCTGATCCCGACAAGGGCGTTGAAGTTGGCCCCGTCGATGTACACCTGACCACCCGCGGCGTGAACCGCCGAGGTGACCTCCATCACGTCGCTCTCGTACACGCCGAACGTGGACGGGTAGGTGATCATCAGCGCGCCGAGCTCGTCGGCATGCTGGGCGATCTTGGCCTTCAGGTCGGCGAGATCCACGTTTCCGAGATCATCGGTGGCCACGACGACCACCTTCATGCCCGCCAGCACCGCGGAAGCCGCGTTCGTGCCGTGTGCAGACGACGGGATGAGGCACACCGTGCGGTGCTCGTCCCCCCGCGACAGGTGGTAACCGCGAATCGCCAGCAGGCCGGCGAGCTCGCCCTGCGAGCCGGCGTTCGGCTGCAGCGAGACGGCGTCGTAGCCCGTGACGTCGGCCAGCCAGGTCTCGAGCTGATCCACCAGCTCCAGAATGCCCGCCACGTCCTCGGCGGGAGCGAACGGGTGCAGCCCCGCGAACTCCGGCCAGGTGATCGCAGCCATCTCGGTCGCCGCGTTGAGCTTCATGGTGCACGAACCCAGCGGGATCATGCCCCGATCCAGCGCGTAGTCCCGATCGGCCAGCTGCTTGAGATAGCGCATCATCGCCGTCTCGCTGTGGTGCAGGCTGAACACCGGGTGCGTCAGATAGGACTCCTGGCGCCGCAGATCACCCCAGACCTCTGCCAGCGCATGGAAAGCTCCCGAGAACGGAGTCGCGCCGAACACGATCCCTTCCGGCGATGCAACGCCGAACGCGGCGACCACCGCGAGCAGATCCTCGTAGGTCGTCGATTCGTCAGTGGCGATGCCGACGACGTCAGGCGAGACCTCACGCAGCAGGTAGCCCGCTGCATGCGCCGCAGCGACGACCTCACCGGCTCGACCGGGAACCTGTACCTGGATCGTGTCGAAGAAGGCGTCCTCAGCGATCTCCAACCCGCCCTTGCGCAGCCAGGATGCGAGAGTCGCCGCTTTGCCGGCAACGTCCATCGCGATGCGACGCAGCCCGTCGGGCCCGTGGTAGACCGCGTACATCGACGCCATCACGGCCAGCAGCACCTGCGCGGTGCAGATGTTGCTCGTCGCCTTCTCACGACGAATGTGCTGCTCACGCGTCTGCAGCGACAGTCGGTACGCGGGCTTGCCCTCGGCATCGACCGAGACGCCCACGAGGCGACCGGGCAGCTGACGCTCCAGCCCCGAGTGCACCGCCATGTATCCGGCATGCGGTCCACCGAAGCCGAGCGGCACGCCGAAGCGCTGGGTGGTGCCCACCGCGACATCCGCGCCCATCGAACCGGGCGAACGCAGCAGAGTGAGAGCCAAAAGGTCGGCCGCGACAACGGACAGACCGCCCGCGGTGTGGGTCGCGTCGATCACACCGGAGATATCCCAGACGCGACCAGACGCGCCCGGGTACTGCACGAAGGACCCGAACAGCTCGGCCGGCATCTCCTCGCCCGCGGCGAAGTCGACCTCGACCAGAGTGATGCCGACAGCGTCCGCGCGCGTGGCGAGAACAGCCTTTGTCTGCGGCAGCGCGTCGGCGTCGACGACGAAGACGTCGGTCTTCGCGCGCGACGCCCGCCGTGCCAGGAGCATCCCCTCGGCGACGGCCGTCGATTCGTCCAGCATGGACGCGTTGGCGGTGTCGAGGCCGGTGAGGTCGGACACCATCGTCTGGAAGTTGATCAGCGCCTCCAGGCGCCCCTGAGAGATCTCGGGCTGATACGGCGTATAGGCCGTGTACCAGGACGGGTTCTCCAGGACATTGCGCTGGATGACCGACGGCGTGAGGGTGCCGTAGTAGCCGAGGCCGATCATCGGACGGGTGACGCGGTTGCGGGATGCGAGTGCGCGCAGCTCCGCGATCGCCTCGGCCTCCGATGCCGCCTCCGGCAGCACGGATTCCGGTCGCTCACCGCGGATGACGGTCGGCAGCGCACGCTCGACGAGCGCACCGAGGAGGTCGCCGTCGTCGCTGGTGACTCCCAGCGCGTCCAGCATGACCTGCTGCGCCGCGGCGTCCGTCCCGATGTGGCGGTCCTGGAAGCGGGTCACGCCTCGCCCACCAGCGCCTGGTACGCGGCGTGGTCGAGGAGGTCACCGGGCAGATCGCCCGAGACGCGCACCTTGATCAGCCAGCCGCCGTCGAACGGCTCGGAGTTGACCAGCGACGGCTCGTCGGCCGCGGCCTGATTGGTCTCCACGACCTCGCCGTTCAGCGGCGCGTAGAGCTCGCCGACGGACTTGGTCGACTCGATCTCGCCCACGACGGAGGAGATCGCGATCTCCGTGCCGACCGCAGGCAGGTCGAGGTAGACGATGTCGCCGAGCTGCGCCGCGGCGTACGACGTGATGCCGATGGTCGCGATGTCGCCGTCGAGGGCGATCCATTCGTGCTCGGACGTGTACTTGAGGGAGTTGAGATCGGTCACTTGGTCCTCCGGTAGAAAGGCAGGGCGGTCACGGTGGCCGGAATGCGGGTGCCCCGCACGTCCAGCTGAAGTTCGGTGCCCTCGGCCGCAGCCGAGGGGTGGACGAGAGCCATCGCGATGGGATGACCCAGCGTCGGGCTGAGCGCGCCGGAGGTGATCTCCCCGACCTTCTCCTCGCCCCGGTAGACGTCATATCCGGCACGACCGGCACGCTTGCCGTCGGCGGTGAGGCCGACCAGCACGGGGGCGTCGGTGAGATCCCGCGCCGCCAGGCCGTCCTTGCCGACGAAGTCGTCCTTGTCGGCGGCGACGACGCGACCGAGCCCCGCCTGAGCCGGCGCGGTCTCCAGCGAGAGCTCGTGTCCGTACAGCGGCATGCCCGCCTCGAGACGCAGCGTGTCGCGCGCGGCGAGACCGGCGGGTACCAGCGTTCCGACACCGGACGCCAGCAGCGCATCCCACAGCTCGCCGGCGGCGGAGTTCGGCACCAGCAGCTCGAAGCCGTCCTCACCGGTGTAGCCCGTGCGAGCGATAAACACGGGAGTCTGACCGAAGTCGCCCTCGCTCCACGCGTAGTAAGCGAGCTCTGCGAGCGGCACGCCGCTCACGGTGAAGCCCGGGAGCGCCTCCAGAATGGCCCGCGCTTCGGGACCCTGAACGGCGATCAGTGCCATGTCGTCGGAGACGTCCTCGACCAGCGCCTCGGCCCGCTGCGAAGCAGCACCCGTGAGGCGCTCGGCCACACCCGCGTCCCAGTCGGAAGCACGGTCCGCGAGCGCAGAACTCACCGCGGCACGGTTGCCGGCATTGGAGATGATGAGGAACCTGTCGTCGGCCATGCGGTAGACGATGAGGTCGTCGATGATGCCGCCGCGCTCGTCGAGCAGCAGAGAGTACTTGGCTTTGCCGACCTTCATCGTGGAGATGCGTCCGGCCACCGCGTAGTCGAGGAATGCGGCGGCGTCCGCACCGGCCAGGAGGAACTCCGCCATGTGCGAGATGTCGAACAGCCCAGCGCTCTCGCGGACGGCCTTGTGCTCGGCGAGGTCCGACGTGTAGCGCACCGGCATCATCCAGCCGCCGAAGTCGGTGAAGGCGGCACCGAGTGCCTCGTGGCGGTCTCGGAGGGGCGTGTAGCGGGGTTCCGTCATGATTCTCCCGGCGAAAGGGCGAGCCGGACGCCGGACGGCGTCTGGAGCTCCCCCTCTGTCATGGGCCTGAGAGTTTCACACCAGGGGTGCTTTCACCGTCGGCGGATCCGCGTGGGATCGCTTTTCAGAGTGACCGGGTCTCCGCGGTGTGTTGACCTGAGAGATTGGCGGGGAGGCTTGCTCCTTCGGTGTCCGTGACGGACTCTCCCGCGGCGACCATGAGTCGTGTTCGATTGTCAGGCCAGCATAGCGGTCGCGAGCGGCCTGGGCCACGCGTCATCGCAACGGCGGGGTGGCGATCGTCCCGGTATCCAGGTGGGGATCATCATCGACGTCAACGACGACGGAAGCGTCCAGGGCGACCGGAGCCTGGATGACGTCCTCACGCAGCACTCGGGAGGCATCGATCTGCTGCTGGGCGAGTTGCGCGTACAACCCGCCTGCGGCGAGGAGTTCGGCATGCGTCCCCGATTCCACAATGCGCCCGGCCTCCACCACGTGGATCACGTCAGCACCGATCACGGTGGAGAGCCGGTGCGCGATGGACAGCGTCGTGCGTCCCTTCGATGCTTCGTCCAGCGCTTCCTGCACCACACGCTCCGAGACGGTGTCCAATGCACTGGTGGCCTCATCGAGCAGGATCACCGGCGGGTCCTTGAGGAGGACGCGCGCGATCGCGATGCGCTGCTTCTCGCCCCCCGAAAGCCGGTACCCGCGTTCGCCCACGACGGTGTCGTAGCCCTTCTCGAAGCCGCTGATCACATGGTGGATGTTCGCCGCGCGGCACGCCGCCTCGAGCTCTGCATCGGTCGCATCGGGCTTGGCGTAACGCAGGTTCTCGCGGATCGTCGCGTGGAACAGATAGGTCTCCTGGGAGACGATGCCGACGTTGTCGATGATCGACGCCTGGGTGAGATCGCGGACGTCGGCGCCGGAGAACAGCACCGCTCCCCCGCTGACCTCGTAGAAGCGCGGTGCCAGGTACAGGATCGTGGTCTTGCCCGCACCCGACGGACCCACGAACGCGACGTTCTGGCCGGGTTCGATCGTGAAGCTGATGCCGTCCAGCGTCGCTCGGGAATCCGGGCTGGCGTCGGGATAGCGGAATACCACGTCGCGGAACTCGATCCGGCCCCGCGGACCGGGCGCATCGGCGACCGCGGTGGCATTCGGGACGTCCTGGATAGCCGGAGTGAGGTCGAGGTACTCGAAGATCCGGCTGAAGACGGCGACGGAGGTCTGCAGGTCGAGGGCGACCCGCATCAGACCCATGAGGGGCTGGAGCAGACGCGCCTGCACGGTGGTGAAGGCGACGATGGTCCCCGCCGTGATCGTGTCCGCACCCCCGGTGATGAGATAGCCCGCGACGAGATAGACGACTGCCGGAACAGACGCCATCAGAACCTGGACGACGGCGAAGAAGCCCTGGCCGCTCATCGCCCGCTTGACCTGCAGACTCACCTGATTCGTGTTCTCCGCGGCATATCGCGCCGACTCGGTGCGCTGCCGATTGAAGGACTTCGACAGCAGGATCCCCGAAACGCTCAGGGTCTCCTGCGTGATGGAGCTCAGTTCCGAGAGGGACTCCTGGGTCTGGCCCGCGATGCGCGCTCGCACCTGCCCGACTCGGCGCTGGATGAGCGCCAGAATCGGCATGAGGATGACCGCGAGGATGGTGAGCCGCCAGTCGATCAGCACCATCGCGACGATCGAGGCGACGACCGTGACGGTATTGCCGATGATGCTGGTCACGGTGGACGTGAGCACATTCGACACCGCGCCCACATCGTTCTGCAGGCGCGACTGGATCACCCCGGTCTTCGTGCGGGTGAAGAAGCCGAGTTCCATCGACTGCAGATGTTCGAAGAGCTTGACGCGCAGATCGCCGGTCACCGCGTTGCCGACCGTGGAGGTGAACCACGTCTGCGCCACGCCCAGGAGCGCCGAGAGCAGGAACAGCCCGATCATCCCCGACACCAGTGCGATCAGCAGCGAGAGCTGCGGGCGCGCGTCCGCGGGAAAGAGCGCATCGTCGAAGACGCGCTGCACCAGCAGGGGCGGCACCACCGCGACCGCGGCTCCCGCGATCACAAGCAGCACGGTGATCAGGATGCGTCCGCGATACGGGCGGAACAGAGCGACGACGCGTCGACCCAGATCAGGGATTCGCGGGGCTGCCGCGTTGGCCTTTCGCTGCGAATCGGCGTCGACTCCCCGGAACGGTCCGCCGTTTCCCATGCCGCCGCCGAATCCGCCGAAACTCATCCCATCACCCTATGCCCGGGTCTATGGTTGCGGCATGAGCACTCCGAATGAACCGCGCCGTCCCACCGACGCCGAGCTCGATGACCGGGACGCACCGGAGGAAGTTCTGTGGAAGAACTACATGCCGCGTGCCGTCCCGACCGATCTCGTCCACGGTGAGGGCAACGGCAACCTGCGCTGATCAGGCCAGACCCGTCACCAGGTTGATGACGGTGCCGAGGATGACGGCACCGAAGAGATACGCCAGCATCGTCTGCGCGATCACGACCTTCCGCAGCTGTTTGGTGCGCACGTTCGTGTCCGCCACCTGGTAGGTCATGCCGAGGCCGACCGAGAAGTAGGCGAAGTCGCTGTACTGCGGCGCATCGTCCTCGTTGAAGTCGATGCCGCCCACCGGCTCGGAGTAGTAGATGCGCGCGTAGCGGAGCATGTAGTCGGTCTGGATGAGAATCCAGGTGGCGACAACGCTGCCGACGGCGATCGCGGCGAGCACGCGCGCTCGGGCGTGATCGGTCGCATTGCTCTGCAGCACCACGAGTACGACCGCGCCGAGCGACACGATGCTGCCGAGCAGGGACAACGCGCGAGCGAGGTCTCGGCCGGGGTCCTCCCGCACCGCGTGAGTGCGGGTTCGCTCCGGATCCATCGGCCACACGACGAGCAGAATCCACGCAGAGACCACCAGTGCCGCGGCGCCCCAGCCCGCGAGAGAACCGGCCGCCGGGCCGAGAACCGATCCGACCGACAGACCCACGACCACCCCGATGATCGCGCTGGTGATGATGCGCACCAGCGGCATGTGCACGAAACGCATGGCGCCATCGTCCCACGACGTCCGACCCGCGTTGTGCGGTCTCGGGAATGCAATGTCCGACCCCCTCGTTACGCTTATCCAGCAGTCCTCGGGACGCACCCGTCCCGTCGCACCAGCTCGCATCTCGAGCACTTGAATCAGGAAGCACCTCATGACCGACACCGCCGCCGTACCCACTCGCTCCGGCGCGATGCCCGCGAACGCCAACCGACTCCTCTCTCTTCTCCTCGCGGCGGCCTTCGTCGCCATCCTCAATGAGACGACGATGGGTGTGGCGATCCCGCATCTCATCGACGACCTCCACATCACCGCCGGTGCCGCCCAGTGGCTCACCACCGCGTTCATGCTCACCATGGCCGTGATCATCCCGACCACGGGTTTCCTGCTCCAGCGCTTCACCACCCGCCAGGTGTTCCTCACCGCCATCACGCTGTTCAGCGCGGGCACGCTGATCGCGTTCCTCGCTCCCGGTTTCGAGGTACTGCTGATCGCGCGCGTCGTTCAGGCCTCCGGTACAGCCGTGATGATGCCCCTGATGATGACCACGGTCATGGAGCTGGTGCCACCGGCCTCTCGCGGTCGCTTCATGGGTCGCATGAGCATCGTGATGTCGCTCGCGCCCGCCATCGGCCCCACCATGGCAGGCCTGATCCTCGACTCGATCGGCTGGCGCTGGATCTTCGGCATCGTGCTGCCCATCGCCATCATCGCGATGCTCGCTGGTGCCAAGTGGATGGTGAACGTCGGCGAGCCCAAGAAGGCTCCGCTGGATGTGCTCTCGATCGTGTTGTCCGCGTTCGGCTTCGGTGGCATCGTGTTCGGCCTCAGCCAGATCGGTGGCGCGGAGAAGGCAGCGGCAAGCGGCGATGGTGCGGGCCCGCTCGCGGGCGTCACGCTCGCCGCATCCCTGGCCGTCGGTGTCATCGGATTGGCGCTGTTCATCTGGCGTCAGCTGGTGCTGCAGCGCAAGGATGACGCTCTGTTGGATCTGCGTGTGTTCCTCTCGCGGAACTTCACCCTGTCCATCCTGATGATGCTGTTCCTGTCGCTGTCGTTCTTCGGCGCGATCACGGTGCTGCCGCTCTACCTGCAGAGCGTGCTGGGCATCTCGGCCCTCGACTCCGGCCTGCTGTTGCTGCCGGGTTCGCTCGCCATGGGTCTGCTCGGGCCGATCATCGGGCGCATCTACGACGCTCGTGGTCCTCGTGTGCTGCTGATCCCGGGTTCGTTCATCGCCGCCGCGGTGCTGTGGTTCTACACGACCCTCACCGCGGACACCAACGTGTGGGTGATCGGCGTCGCCCAGACGCTGCTGTCCATCGGCCTGGCGATGGCGTTCACCCCGCTGTTCACCGCCTCGCTCGGGTCGGTGCAGCCGAAGTACTACTCCCACGGCAGCGCGGTGCTCGGCACCGTGCAGCAGGTGGCCGGCGCGGCGGGCATCGCCCTCATGATCACCATCCTGGAGGCGGCAAAGGCATCCGCGACCGCTCATGGTGCAGCGGAGGGTGCGGCCGGTGCCGCGGGAACCGGAGCTGCGTTCACGATCGCAGCTTCCCTGTCGGTCGTCACCTTCGTGATGTCGTTCTTCATCCGCAAGCCGGCGGACGCACCCGAGGGTGCACCCGCTCACTGAGCGCAGATGACATGACGAAGGCCCGGGCGATCGCCCGGGCCTTCGTCATGTCAGACCTTCGTTCAGCCTTCGGTGATGCCGCAGGCGGACCCACCGCAACACGATGCACCGGCGGCGTCATCGCCCAACAGGTTGAGCCCGTTGAGGACGGGGGTGAGCGGCTGAACGGTGGTCTGCGGAGTGGTCATGGCGCAATGCTACTCGCGTTGCGGCACATCGAGGGCGTCGGGCGAGGACTGTCCGTGCCGCGCACTACTCTGGTCAGAACACGTTCGCAGAGGGGAGCGGAAATGAAGAAGCGACCGCTGGAGTTCTCCGTTTCCGGCAGGCGATCCGTCGCCGCCAGCCCGTTCCGAGTGCAGCCGTTCATCTGGGGCCTGCTGGGAGGCCTGGGCGTGCTCGTCGCCATCGGGATCGGCGTGGTCGTCGGTCAGATGGCCACGGTCCTCGTCTACGTGGGCGTGGCGCTGTTTCTCGCCCTCGGCCTCGACCCGATCATCTCTTTCCTGGAGCGTCGTATGCCGCGCGGCGCAGCGGTCGGCATCGTGGTCGCGATCGTGTTGATCGTGTTCGCCGGCATCCTGTGGGCGATCGTGCCGGTGATCATCGAGCAGATCGCGAACCTCACGCAGACCCTGCCGAAGGTCGTCCAGGATGTGCAGGCGTCCGACTGGTACCACGACATCACGACCCGCTACGGCTCCAACATCCAGGAAGCTCTGAACGGTGCGCTGGCGTTCATCCAGGATCCGAACAACATCTTCTCCGTCGGCGGCGGCATCGTGCAGGTGGGCTCCGGCATCGCGAGTGGCGTGACCGGTGTGATCATCGTGCTCATCCTCACGCTGTACTTCATGGCGTCGCTGCGCGGCATGAAGCGCGTGACGGTGCGATTCGTTCCCGCCTACCAACGCGCCGGTTTCAGCGACGTCATGGAGGACGTCTCAGCGGCGGTCGGCCGCTACGTGATCGGCCAGGCGAGCCTCGCCTCGATCAACGGTGTGCTCACGCTGATTCTCATGCTGATCGTGCAGGCGCCGATGCCGGTCCTCCTCGCCCTCATCGCATTCATCGGCTCGTGCATCCCGCTGGTCGGAACGCTTTCCGCCTCCGTGATCAACACCGCCATCGTTCTCATCGGCGCTCTCGCGAGCGGCGACAGCTATGTCCCGGCGATCGTCGTCGGCATCTGGTACCTGGTCTACATGCAGATCGAGGCCTATGTGATCAGCCCGCGCATCATGGCCAAGGCGGTCGCCGTCCCCGGTGCCGTCGTGGTGATCGGAGCTGTGGCCGGCGGCGCGATCGGCGGCATCCTGGGCGCGCTGGTCGCGATCCCCGTCGCGGCGAGTGTCATCATCATCCTTCAGCAGGTGGTCTTCCCGCGCCAGGATCGGAAGGTCGCCGACCCCGATCCCATGGAGACCGCTGCCGCCGAGGGCAACGCTCACTGATCAGAAGCGCCGTGCTGATCGTCCCTGCGCCGGGGTGATCACTGTTCTGATCAGGGCGTGGGTGGGGAAC
Organism: Microbacterium gorillae; assembly: GCF_050990725.1. Lineage (GTDB taxonomy): Bacteria > Actinomycetota > Actinomycetes > Actinomycetales > Microbacteriaceae > Microbacterium > Microbacterium gorillae_A. The sequence continues at coordinate 1,693,092 of NZ_CP158844.1, read as the reverse complement.
GAGGGTTCGGCCGGATCCTGTCTCGAGCTAAGCCCCAGACGAACGTCGGAGACCCGACGTACGGTGGAGTGGTGTCTGTGCTTCGGTCCCCGTCCCGTCCGATACGCCGTGGCCTGGGTGTGATGGCGGCCGTCCTCCTGTTCGGACTCGCAGCATGCGCCTCCCCGACGGCATCCACATCGGACTCCACGCCATCGCAGACGCGAACGGCGTCGCCCTCCATCACCCCCTCGCCCACGCCTCCACCGGATATCGCGGCGGAACGCGTGGCAGCGATGAGCCTGCGCGATCGTCTTGCCTCGCTTCTCATCCTTCACTCCGCTGGAACTGATCCTGCGGCGATGAAGGCGTTCGTGGATGCGTACCATCCCGGCGGACTGATCATGATGGGCGACAACATCGGCTCAGGCATCGCCGACGTCGCAGCGATCACCCGAGCGGTGTCTGCAGATCCACCGCTGATCCTCGCCATCGACGAGGAAGGCGGCGATGTCACGCGGCTGCCCGAGGACGATCTGCCCGCTGGTCACCAGCTTGCGGATGCGCCGCCGCAGAGCACGATCGACGCCTTCACGCAGCGCGCGGCTCTGGTGGGCCGGGCCGGACTGAACACGAACTTCGGCATCGTGGCTGATATCACTGCTGATCCGAACTCGTTCATCTTCGCGCGGGTGCTCGGGACCGATCCGGGGTCCGCGTCTGAGCGTGTCGCCGCCGCCGTCAGGGCCGAGGCTTCGGCCGGCGTGCTCTCAACGCTCAAGCACTTTCCCGGACACGGCGCCGCGCCCGGGGACTCGCACTCCTCCCTGCCCCACACAGACCTCGATTTCGAGCGCTGGAGGAAAGCCGAAGCCCGGCCCTTTGAAGCAGGGATCGACGCGGGGGCAGAAGCCGTCATGCTTGGCCATCTCGTGTACTCGGCGGTCGATTCGCTTCCCGCATCGCTGTCGCCGCGCTGGCACGACATCCTGCGCGACGATCTGGGCTTCGACGGTTTGATCGTCTCGGACGACATGGGCATGCTGGAGAACTCCGGCGATCCTGCGTACGCCGATCGTGTCACCAATGCGGTTTCGGCACTGGCCGCCGGCACGACGATGCTCGTGATCGTGGCCGACGGACCTCACCCGATCTCGCCTGCGGACCTGCTGGATGGTCTCGAAGCGGCGGTCGCCGACGGACGGCTTCCGATCACCATCGTGAATGCCTCCGCGCGCCTGGCCATGGCGCAGCGCCTGGCCCTCTCGAGCTGACCGACCCGACTGGCCCAATGTCGGAGGTCAGGAGCAGACTTGCTCCATGACCAACGCGACCGACTTCGTCACTCGTTACCTCACCGCCTGGCAGACCAACGATCCGGCTGACATCGCCGCCGTCTTCGCTCCGGATGCCGTGTACCACCCGCGCCCGAACGCGTCGCAGATCGCCTCCGGTATCGAGGAGATCGTCCCGTTCTGGCTGGAGGAGCGCGATGAGCCCGGCACGTGGGAGTTCGAGTGGTCCATCGCCGTCGAGGACGCGCATGCCGCCGCGATTCGTGGCGTCACCACTTATCCCACGGGGCCGAAGCAGGGCACTTACGACAACCTCTGGCTCGTGCGCTTCGACGACGAGGGCCGCGCCGTGGAGTTCACCGATTGGTGGATCGCCCGCAAGAAGTGACCGTGCGACTCAGTCGCGCTCGCACGCCCACCCGTCGTTGTCGCGATCGAGGTCATAGATGTCCGAGCCGATGACGCGGGCAACGCCGTCCAGGTATGCGGGTCCGTCGCCTGTTCCCCACGCGCAATCGACGTCGGATGCGATAGGCACACACGCTTCCGCGTAGTTCGGGTCGCAGCCGTCGCTCTCCGCGACCGCTTCCTCTGGATCGCCTCCATCGCCGACAAAGGTCTGCGGCGCAACGAACGTGCCACTCGCGATCACCTGGGTGACCGGCTCCAGGGTCGTCGTGCGGGATACCTCGACACGCTCGGTCTCTGTGCCGTCGACCGTTGTCACTCGATACACGATGGCGACCTCGCCGTTCTGACCAACGGTTGCGACTCGCGTCTCTCCCCGCGGAATGGTGTTGTCCTCGACCACCGATTCGGTGAAGGCGACCGGTTCGGTGACCGTCTGTTCGCTCACCACCACCACAGGGGTCGGCACCGCTTCCGCGGTGGGCGCTGTCGCGGCCTGCTGCGCTGGGGCGGTCGGTGTGTGTTGCGCGGCGGCAAAGCCGACGGGCGCGCTCGCGGCAGGTCTGTCCGCGTGCTGAGTCACTGAGGTGATTACTGACGCGATCACCAGCACGACGGCCGCACCCGCAACCGTGACAGCCGCAGTGCGGCGGGATCCGAGCCCCAACCACGTTGGAGTGCCGCGCACCAGACTGAAGATGCCGGTCACGAGGACGACGAGTGACACCAGAACGATGAGCGGTGCCAGAACCGCACCTAGCATCACCGTCACGCCGCCGATGACGATCCAGGCCCACCAGGGCACCCGGGCAAACAGCGAGCGCTGCTGCTGCGTCGGCATCGGAGACGTGAGATTTCGAGCGTCGGGCCGCATGGATTCCTCTCCCGAATCCTCCGCCCCTCGGGTGGAGTCGCGGTCGGACGGCGCGCAACGGCTCTGTCGCGTCGGGACCGGGGACGGGGTTCGAATGTTCCGGACAGCTTACGGAATCCGTCTCACACCGTCCAACGCCTCACGAATCAGCGAAGCCCATCCGCACATCCAGCTCACGGCGAAGGTAGCGCGGAGCTTGCACGCGCCAGGACTCGATGATGAGCTCCTCCAGATGTTCTGCATCGATCCCGCCCATGCGGAACGCCACCTTCGGTTCGCCCCACCGCGTTGTCTGCGCCAGGAACACGTCGGGGTGCATCTCCCGCAGGGCGTCGGCTTCGATCGATTGGGCGACCTTCACTCCGACAACCAGCTCGCGCTCGATGATCTCGCGGAGCTCCGCCGGAATGCTCGGCCAGGCGCGACACTCCCAGACGAAGGCCTTGTTCCTCACGAACCACGCCGGGCCAGCCGTGGTCTCGCGTTCCTCGCTCCCGGGCAGGTCCGCAGCGATTCGGCGCACGTCATCGATCACTGGCATGGTCCGAGCGTACGGGTGGCTTCCGACATCGTGCTTGCGCGCATCGAGCACGCACCGCCGCTCGGCACCGCGGGTTCCCGCGCACGTCTCGGCCGCCGGCCGAGCGCGCGTGTGCGATACACGTACGATGGCGAGCATATGCCCCCGCCTACGGTGGAAGGATGCTCTCCCGCCTGATCGCACGCCTGTACTGGTCGCTGTCTCGCTGGCGACTGGTCACGGAACCTGCCCCCACGCGTCCGAGCATCCTCATCGGCGCACCGCACACCTCGAACTGGGACTTCGTGCTGATGCTGGCCATCGCCTGGTCCCTCCGCATCGACGTGCGCTGGCTGGGAAAGAAGAGTCTGTTTCGCGGTTGGCGCGGGGGCATCATGCGTCGATTGGGCGGCATCCCCGTGGACCGCTCCGACCCGAGTCGCGTCGTTTCCGAGGTCGTCGACCGCATCCGCTCCGGCGAGGTGTTCAGTCTCGTCGTCACACCCGACGGCACCCGCAGCGGCCACAGTCACTGGAAGAGCGGTTTCTATCGCATCGCTCGCGAGACCGGGATGCCGGTCACGCTCGGCTACGTCGACCGCACGACCATGACCACCGGTCTCGGCCCCACGCTGGAGCTCACCGGAGATATCACGGCCGACATGGATCGCATCCGCGCGTTCTATGCGGACAAGGCAGGGCTCCGTCCTGAGCATCGCATCGAGCCGCGATTGCGCGAGGAACAGGACCCACGCTGAGCCGTACGGCACACTGGAGGCATGGATGATCTTCGCGTGATGCCCGGTCCGGGTATCCCTCGCGGACTCGTCATCCCGGCCGCAGCGCTGGTCGAGCAGTTCTCCCACGCGTCCGGCCCCGGTGGCCAGGGAGTCAATACAGCGGATTCCCGAGTTCAACTCTCCGTCGATCTCGCGCTGCTCCCCGTGACCGACGCGCAGCGTGGACGGGTGCTCACCCGACTCGCGCCGCGCATCACCGACACCACCCTGATCGTCGCTGCCAGCGAGCACCGATCGCAGTTGCGCAACCGCGTCGCCGCGCGCGAACGAGTCGCTCAGCTGATTCGCGAGGCGCTCGCCCCGGAGACCCCGCGGCGAGCCACCCGCCCAACCCGGTCGTCCCAGCGCCGCCGCCTGGAGGACAAGCGCAGTCGCAGCGAGACGAAACAGAACCGTCGGCGTCCGACCTCCGACTGATACGCCGGGCTTACGCTGTCGGGATGAGTGCAGTCCTCGATGACGGTCCGTTCTTCCACGGGACCAAGGCCCAGCTGTCCGTCGGCGACCTTCTCACGGCCGGTTTCCGCTCGAACTACCGGCCAGAGATCGTCATGAACCACATCTACTTCACCGCGCTGAAGGACGGAGCGGGGCTCGCGGCGGAACTAGCCGCGGGTGAGGGTCTCCCGCGGGTCTACCTCGTCGAGCCGACCGGCGAGTTCGAGAACGATCCGAACGTGACCGACAAGAAGTTCCCCGGTAATCCGACCCGCTCCTACCGCAGCGCCGCTCCCCTGCGAGTGCTCGCGGAGGTGGACGACTGGACCCGTCTCGCGCCGGAGGTGCTGCGGGACTGGCGCGACCGCATCGCCGCAGTCAACGCGAACGGCGGCGAGATCATCAACTGAGGTCCCTCGCATCGTCGTCCCCCGGCCACCCCCGGCGTGAGGAATCACGGCGTAGCCTGACGCCATGACAGTGCGCATGGACAACATCGGGATCGTCGTGGAGAACCTCGACACCACGATCGCCTTCTTCGAGGCGCTCGGCCTGGTGCTCGACGGCCGCACGTCGATCGACGACCCGTGGGCGGGTCGTGTGACGGGACTTGTGGATCAACGTGTTGACATCGCCATGATGAGAACGCCAGGCGGCGAGGTCAGCCTCGAGCTCTCACGATTCCGGGCGCCGGATGTGATTGCGGATCATCGCGATGCCCCCGTGAACGCTTTCGGCTATCTTCGCGTGATGTTCGAGGTGGAGGATCTGGACGATGTCCTCGTCCGACTCCGGGACCACGGTGCAGAACTCGTCGGCGAGGTCGTCGCCTACGCGGACGTCTATCGCCTGTGCTACGTCCGTGGCCCCGAGTCGATTCTGCTGGGCCTCGCCGAACGGATCAGCTGATCCCACCGGCACGAGCGGTTGCGCGATGACGGCGCACAGCCTCGTAATTGCCACACGTGGTGCTGCAGTAGGAACGGCGACCGTTGCGGCTGGTGTCCACGAACACCGCGGGGCATCCGTCGCGCTCGCACGCGCCGAGCCGTGCTCCCTCCGCTTCGACGGAGAAGATCGCCAGGCCTCCGGCCGTGACCGCCTGCACACGCGCGACGAGATCATCGTTCTCGGCCGCGAAGTGCAGGTGCGGGCGGAGTTCATCATGCGTGGTCAGATACGCGTGGGATGTGCCCACGGCCAGAAGCGCGTTGATGGCCTCGATCCGCTCCGGCACGGAACGGGCCGTGAACGCGGTGCGCAACTTCGCCGCCCAGAGCCGCAGTCGCTCGCACGCTTCCTCCGACAGTTCACGCCGACGGATCGCATGAACGGCGAGCAGCTCGGCAACGGCCGCGCGACTCCACCCGCGACCCGCCAGCGTCACCAGGTCCGCCGCAAGCAGTGGACCCGTCATGTTGTCATGGTTGAACTGCACTGACTCATTGCATCACAGTCGACAGGGCGGCGCCAGCGGGCGTCTGCAGCGGCGAGCAGGAGGAACGATGTACAGCGAGGCGCACCAGCATGACTGGTCGACGGAGTCAGCGCACGCCACGAGCGAGGGGTGGATCCGCTACGAGAAGTGCCGGTGCGGAACCTACCGCGTGACGTCTGAAGGTTGCGTGCTGGGAGCGGTGGCGAGCGCGACGCGTGTCGCACGCACGGATTCGCGCCGCGCTCGCACACCGGCACGCACCTGACGTCAGGCGCGCTCGATCGGAAGCCACAGCTCGCAGGTCGCGGTGGTGAAGTCCTCCGAGCGGTCGATGACGGCGACGATGGACGGACCGGGACGCAGGCGCCACGGGTTCGACGGGAACCACTCTGTCGCTGTGGCGGCCCACACCGACTGCAGGGCTGCGGGGTGTGGACCCTCAGAACGGAAGACCGCCCACGATCCGTCCGTGACCTCGATCACATCGAGATCCCCGGGGACCGCGGCGTTCTCCGTCACGGCCACCCCGTGCAGGTAGGTCAGCTCCGCGCCCTCGGTGTAGTCGGCGTCCACGTCGTCGCTCACCTGCAGCAGCCCGTGCGGTTCTGTGTTGCTGAGCGCCTTCAGGCGTGCGTGCTCTTCGACTGGAAGACCCGCGATGTGGGCTTGAATGTGCGGGTTGACGCCCTCGTGGATGAGCGGGACCCGAGCGGCATGGCCGACGAGGCGGAAAGCGGGTCGGTGAGTGATTCGTGCATCCATCGGGATGCTCCCTTCGACGGTCAGGCGGAACCTGAGCTGTGGTTGGCTGCGAAGGGGGCCACCGTCTCGGCGCACGTCGCCGTGGCTGACACCGTGAACGGCGCGGAAGGCGCGACCGAAGGCTTCGGTCGACCCGTAGCCGTACCGCACGGCGACGGTGAGCAGGTCATCATCACCGACCACGTCCGCCGCCGCCACGGTCATGCGACGGCGGCGGATGTAGTCGGAGACCGGCATTCCGGCGAGCGAGGAGAACATGCGCCGAGCGTGATACCCGGTGGTTCCCGCGCGCGCCGCGAGCGCGTCGATGTCGATGTCGTCACCGAGATGTGACTCGATCTCGTCGACGATGCGGTTGAGGATGTCGATCATCGTGGCTCCCTTCGATATCCACTCTGCGGTGAGCCGCGAGCCCCCGCCCGATAGCGTGAGACCGATCCGATCGGATGTCAGAGCGTCGTCAGAACTCCGTCGTCATCCTGATTCACGAGGACCATGAAGTCCACCACGAGTTGCGCGATACGACCCTCGGAGTCGACACCCCAGTACACCGGGTAGCTCCCGTCGCCGTAGCCGGAATCCGTCGCGACGCCGATGCCGCCCGACGCCAGGTCGAAGGTCATCGCGCATGGGCGGGTCTCTGCGAAGAATGCGGTGAGGGCGGCGGCTTTGGACCGACGAGACATCGAGGCGTATCCGACGTAGTCGACGATGCAGACGCATCCGGCGTCCACCCCGACCACGTGGCCACTGTCGGCGAGTGACGCGGGGTGCCATTCCACGGGTTGGTCGTCGGTGAATCGGATCCGGACCGCGGCGTTGCGCCCGAACGCGGTGACGCGCTCCACCGGGTATGCCCCTGGCGGGACCGTGCGCGCGAGCGGACGCGCATCGTCGTTGTCGTAGCCGAAGTCGATCACCGCGAGCGCACCACTGCTCGTGACGAACGTTCCCAGCGAGGAGACCTCGGCCCGTGCCAGCTGCTGATCCTTCGGGCGCACGACGTCGCGTTCGGCGAAGTTGCGCACCTCGTCGAGCGCGCGTTGCTCCGGTGGAAGCTCGCGGAGCTCTGCCGCGGGTCCGGTGGTCGTGAGGTTCTGCTCGATCGTGGGCTGATCGACGAACGGTGCGGTCGGTTCGTCGTAGTGATCGGCGATGGACACGATCCGCCAGTCCTGCCCTTCTCGTTGGAGGGCGTACTCGTGCAGGCTCTCCAGCCCCGACGTCATCTGGGTGATCACATATGCCGTATCGCCCTCGACGTCCGCGCGCACGAAGACCTCCGCCTGCGGACCGTACTCAGCGGGTCTCCCGAACACTCCCGCAAGATTCACAGTGGTCGTGAGCGTGAAGTGATTGCGTGTGGTCTGCTCCATGAGCTCTCTCCACACCTCGAACGGTCGCCTCGATGCGGCCGAATCGCGGGAATCGAACAGTGGTGCAGCGATGTGCCACTGCGTTTCATAGTCCACCATGAACTGCTGCACACGATCTTCGGGCGAGAACGATGCGTTCGCGTGTGTCATGCGGTCAGGCTACCGCGGAGAAGTCGTTCCGGACCGGGCGGCGCTCACTCGCGCAAGCGGACGTGCTGACTGTATTCGTAGACGGGTACGTCCTCCCAGTCGACCACGTCCCCGAAGAAGGGCGCCGCGTCTCCGGAGAGTCGGAGGGCACTGTACAGCGCACGATTGGCGAGATCCAACCACCGGAGCGGATCGACCGCGACGTCCGTCTCCCAGGCTTCCCGCTTTCCTTGATCCCGCCACACCTGCGCTTGCGCGTTCAGCGACAGGCAACGCAGCATTCGCCCCTCATGCCAGTGACCGTAAGCGAACATGTCATTGATCGAACGCGAGGTCAGCAGCCGGACATCCGGCCATTCCTCGAACCGCAGGTAGCGCTGGTGGAGGATATCGGGATCGTAGAGGTGAGCATCACGTGTGATCACGAGGAGGCCGTCTTCGAACGCGCCGATGACAGGCAGGGTGCGCTCCGGAAAGGCGAAGTCCAGCAGCCGACGCCGGGTGGTGCGTCGATACGGCGTGCGTGGGAAGAGCTGTCGGATCACGGCATCCGACTCGGACGGCGGAAGTGGGCGGGTGAGGTCGACGGCGCCGTCGACGGAATAGACGAGAAACGAGAAGTTCAGCCCCATCACCACACCTTAGTGGTTGGCATCGACACTCAGCCCGTTGACCAACCGACAGCCGCCGCGGGAGCATGTCCTGACGGTCCGCGGGCCGGCGGCATCGGTCGAGAATGGGGAGCATGGTGAGCCAGTTCATCATCTATTTCAATCAGCAGTGGGTGGGCGAGCACAGCGATGAGTGGTTCGCCTCGCGTGGACCGCTCGCGAACGCCGTCGTGAATGAGATGCGCGATGCCGGCGTGCTCGTGTTCGCCGCGGGTGTCGAGGAAGATGTCGATGCCGCGCTGACGGCCGACGCGACGAGCGGTGCGACGGTCGTGACGTCCGGGCTTTACGCACCTACGGAGCAGTACCTCGGGGGTTTCACGGTCATCGACGTGGCAAATGACGCAGACGCGGAGATGTGGGGCGGGAAGCTCGCTGTGGCGTGCGGCTGGCCGCAGCAGATCCGTCGCGTGTACTGACGGCGAGAATCGCACCCTTCGTTTCCTCCCACGGCGGTTGTGGGCGATGTGCGCTGGCGGGATGACGCGAGGACTCCGTGCAACAACACCTAGGCTGATGGCATGCGACAGGGGCGACGACGAACGCGCTGGGCGGGTATCGCCGCCGTCTTGGCGGCAACACTCGCGCTCACCGGGTGCACCGGCGCGCGTTCCGATTTCGCGAACGAGTTTCGCGGGGATCCGGCGATCGCCGAGCTCGAGCTCACGACGGGCGACAACATGCCGTTCACCGACGGCGTGCGAGCGAAGGTCACGCTCTCGCACGATCTCACTCATGAGGACACCGCCACTCTGCTGCCCCGGCTCGGCGCGTTCATCCGCGAACACAGTGACGAGCCCGTTCAGGTTAGCGTCCTCACCGACACCGTGACGATGTCCGTGTTCGGCGACGATGCGGTCACCGCAGCGGCCGTGAGCGCAGCTGCGGAGATCGCCGCTGACCCGATGGTCACCAGTCTCACCGTCCACGGAGCTTCGCAGGACACCCGCGTCACGGGTGTCAGCGTCTGGGTAGAACCGGACATCGGCGCGGCGTTCGCCGTTGCGCATTCCGCGCCCGAGCGGCTTGCGGCGCTCGCGGGCCCCGGAGGGGTCTACGTCTCTGTGGCTGACACCGGTTCAGCGATCCGCCTCGAGGGGGATCCCGGGCACTGGCTTGACGACACCGAATCGGCGTGGTCCCTGGTGAGTCCCGCGTTCCCTGTCACCGGTGTGCGGGGCGATCAGGACGGGATCACCCTCACTCTGGCGCGCGAGTCCGATGTCGCCGGGGCGCAGGCGCTCATCCGCGCTTCCACTCCCCCTCTGACGCTGCCGGTCACCTTCGCCAGTCCCCTCGTGCTGATCGGGCGGAACGGCACCGGTGACGAGGCGCGGATCATGCTCGCGCAGCTCGATGCACCCACACTCGCGCTGATCCGTTTCGTGTGGACGACGGACACGCGCACGGTGTTCCGTGCGGCGAACGACGCTGATGCTGTCGCACTGGAGCGCGCGCTCGCGCAGCTTCCCGAAGAGGCCCGCGGCGGGCTTTCCGTCGAAGTCGACGTCGAGAAGGGCTGACCGACGACATGTCCCGGTGGTCGCCCAGGCCCGTCCCCGACAGAATCCGGCGTTGCGGATCCGCGGTGATAAAACAGGGTTACGTCGAGGTCGAATCCGACGGCACGAACCGTGCTCACGCCTGGCAGTGAGGGCAGAACTGGGCTGATGCTCCGGAGAAGATCTCGTCCACGATCAGCGTGCCGCAGACGGGGCACGGCTGCCCGCCACGCCCGTGAACGGCCATCGCCTCCACTTTCGCTTGTTTGAGACGGTCCGGCGCGACCCCGCGGCGGGCTTCACGGGCGCCGCGCATGATGTCGACGATCGCGTGAAACAGTCGCTCCCGCGCCGTCTGATCGAGTGCGACCGCATGCACGTCGTGCGGCAGTCGCGCGCGATGCAGGATCTCGTCGGAGTAGGCGTTGCCGATGCCCGCGATGGATGTCTGCTCCTGCAGCAGCGCCTTGATCTGCTTCCGCCGTGTCCCGAGCGCCCGTTCGAGCTCCTCTCGCGAGAACTCGAGTGCCAGCGGATCAGGACCGAGCGTCGCGATACCCGAAACCTCCGCGGGGACGTCGACAACCGCGGCGGTGACCGCGAGGAAGTCGCCGGTGTCGATCACCTGGATCCGCTCGCCATCGTCCAAGCCGATCCGCATGACCTCCGGAACCGGCGGCTCATCGACCGGCTCACCCGCATCGCGCCACCGGAGCCACCCGTTTCGACCGAATCCGACCATCAGCCATCCGGCCGTCGTCTCGAATCCAGCATGCTTGCCGAAACGCTGCACGCGGCTGATCGTCGCCCCGACAAGCGAACCAGGAGGACGATCGCGTGTCTTCACCACGCGGAACTCGGCGACATCCAGTTCGGTGATCGAACGACCGACGACCCGCTCGCCGACGAACTCGACGAGCGCCTGCACCTCCGGAGATTCGGGCATGCGCCCATCCTGGCACCGTCAGGTCGGGCAGGGCCAGCGCACACGACCGCCAGGCGCGCCAGCTCCCCGGCATCTACCAGGCGCGACCGCGGAGATCGACGTCGCCCGACGGCCAGGATTCGAGCGGAGCGGCAATCGGCAGAACCAGGATCGGACTGCCCGGACTCTCGTGTACGGCCTCACCGTGGCGCCCGATGGATTGCTCACCGACGTGGATTCTTGACCACCCGCACGAAGCGTAGAAGGGGACGACCTCTTCGCGGCAGCCGAGATACCCGAACTCGATGTCGCCGCGTTCCCGCATCGACTGCGCTGCCCGACTCATGAGTTCGGCTCCGAGCCCACGCCCTCGTCCGTCCGCGGAGATGAGGACGCCCCCGACGCCGGCGATCGTCACGACAGCGTCTCCAACGGTGATGCGGCGGCGCGCCCATCCCACGTGACCGACGATGCGATCACCGATCCGGGCGACGATGTGAACGCCGTGGGCAGCGTATCCGTACGGCTGTTCCGGGTTCCACTCCCCGAAGCCGCCCAGGTACTCCCCGTCAAACAGTCGCGCGAGTCGACTCAGGTCCACCGTCGTCAGTTGATGATGGGCGACGACGTCAATGGAGTTGTTCGTCATGGGAAGGCGCGCGACGCTCACTGCTCGGAGGTTCGCGCGCCGCGAAGAACGTCCACGATGAGGCGGGGGTCGACATCGAGGTTGCCCGCCGCGATCGTGCGCCGACGCCGCTTGCCGTTGTCTTGTCGCGTGAACACCACGCGGGCCGCGTTCAGACCGGCCGCGGCGAGGATCTCAACGTGCGTTCCTTCGCGGGCCCACTCCTCGGCACGAGCGCGGGGGGAGAACGCTGTCAGCCGGTCGATCGCGGGAAAGAGCACGGCGTGCGGAGTGATCGTGACCGCCAGCTCGGGGAGGTGAGCCTTTCGCCGCAGCTGCCGCACCGCGAACACGCACATCGCAACCGGAATCATGAGCAGCGCGACGATGGCGAGAACGCCGCCCACGGAGACATCACCCGTGTGGATCACCGCGAGGAGCAACAGCCCTGGGCCGAAGAGAGTGATCAGAAGCGCGAGCACCATGATGAGGATCGACCTCGTGCGCATCAGACGCCGAAGCGTCTGCTCCGCCCGTGTGCGCTCGGGCTCCCGATATCGCACCACCAACACGGCGTCGGACGTCACAGCTCGTCCCCGGCCGCCGGTTCGGACTCGTGCCGGCGGTTGCAGACGAAGCTGATCATGCGATTCCCCCTCGGGTGCGCGTCACTCTCCACGCCGAACCCGCAGACAGCATACACAGCAGCGTCGTCCCAGAGTCAGAACGGCAGGTCGCGTGAGCCTGGAGCCGCGATGAGGATTCCGGTGATCTTGCCGGTGCCGTTGTAGGCCACACGACCGATCCACTCTCCGGCCTCGTGCTGCAGGGTCACCTGCACGATCGCGCCGGTGCTCAGGTGCCGATTGGCAAGCTTGCTGAGCGCCGTGCTGCCGTCCGCGGTCTGCGTCGTCGCATCGACGCACGCGTCCAGGCGACCGGATTCGCTGCGGACCTGATCCCAAACGCCCATCAGCTTGCGCTTGGTCAGGACGCGACCGCAGGCGTAGGTCATGTGCGCGCGCACCGCTTCGTAGTCGCCCGCGTCCAAGTGCGCGAACACCTCGATCGTGCGATCCGAAAGGTCTGTCACCGATGCCGTCATCATGTCTTCCTCGTTCTTGCTGCCGAATCGTTTGAATGCCGCCTGCCGACTCACGCCCAGGGCGCCGCCGATCTCCTGCCAGGACACGTCGTGCGAGCGCGCGACGGAGACCAGCTCCTGCAGACGCTCACGGGAACGACGCACCAGCTCATCCGCGTGTCGGATCATCAGGACCTCGTCAGCCGCGCGGGACGACTCCGCTCCCCCGCCGGCTTCCACGAGGGAAGCGAGTTCCGCAAGCGACAGCCCCGTCGCCGATGATCCGTCCATGACGGCGAGCGTACGGGCGCGACTTGTGAGTGTCAACTCTTGGATGACGTCCACAAGTCCCTCGCAGGCGGAGATCAGCCCTGCCGGCGGTGTCAGAGGATCGGAATCGTCTCACCGGTCACGCGGCCACGGCGGTCCAGGAGGTGTCCGAGGTGCTTCACGGTGCGCAGCACCACCGATCGATCGGCGATCGCGACGCCCGGGAGGCGCTCCTCGATCTTTGCCTCGAGCCGGCTCACGTCCTGCAGGGTGCGTAGCCAGACGGCCATGATCACGTTGTACTCGCCGACCGTGTTGACCACGAGCCGCACCTCTTCCAGACGACCCAGCTGCGTGCCGATGCGGGCGACCATGGCCGCGGGAACACGCAGGAAGTACCAGGCGTAAATCGGCCACGGCGTCTGGTCACGGGCGATGTCGACCCTGATCGCCAGGCGCCCGGAAGACCGCATCTCGGCAATCATGTCGCGCACACGCCGGGGCGACATGCCCATCCGTCGGGCGAGTTCGGTCGTGCCGATCCGGCCGTCCTCGGCGAGTTCTGCCGTCAGCTGACGTCGCTGCTCGTAGCTGATCCGCACGGGAACGGAGGGCGGTGGTGGTTCGGTCGCTTCGACCTCCGCGACTTCTGCGGCCGAGAGTGAGCGCAGCCGCCAGTCTCGCGCGTCCCGCACGGTGGCCGACACCAGATGCGTGCGCATCGACCGAATGCCGGCGATGCCGCGAATGCGCTCCAACGTCCACTCGGCCAATGCGGCAGCGTCCGGCGCGGCCAGCGTCAGCAGGATGTCGCGCCCGCCCGCCGTGAGATCGATCGTGAAGGGCTCGGGATCGCGCGCCAGCGTTTCGGCGACCGCCAGGGTCTCTCCGGGGCTGCAGTCGATCTCGATCAACGCCACCAGGCCCGCCGTGCCGTCCGCGTACCCGGTGACATACACGATTCCCCGTTCGCGCATGCGCGCCCACCGCCGCGCCAGGGTCACGGCATCAGCGCCCACGATCGGTGCAAGCGTCGTCCAGGCGGCACGGGGACTCACCTGCACCGCGTGCACGAGCCGCTGATCGAGATCGTCGAGAACGTAATCCTGCATACCGGGCCTCCATGATCTATTTTCCTGCATCCAAACGAAGAGTGGCGACGTAATTCCTTAGAGTTTCTGCATTCCTGCTCCCTTTCCTCAAGGAGACGTCATGGCCGTCACCGCACCACCAGGCACGACCACCCCCTCCCGCACCGCCTTCCGCGGCGTCGTCGGATTCCTCGTCGTCATGGAGCTCGGCTCCGGCATGCTCCAGGGCTGGTACCCGGTGCTGCTCGCGGCGATCGGTTCCGAGTTCGACGTCGGTGCCGCACAACTCAACTGGGTCAGCGCGGCCTACATGCTCGCAACCGTCGTCTGCGTACCGATCCTCGCGAAACTCGGCGACCGCTACGGACACAAACGACTTCTCATGATCTCCACGGCTCTCGTCGCCCTGGGCTCGATCGTCGTCGCCCTCGCCCCGAACTTCGGCGTTCTTCTGATCGGGCGCGCGCTGCAGGCTCCGCTCGCGGCCTTCCTTCCACTTGAGTTCGCCATCGTGCGCAACCGCGATGAGAAGTCCGCGGGACGCTCGATCGGCAAGCTCGTCGGCGCTCTCACCTTCGGTGCCGCGATCGGCGCGCTCGGATCGGGGCTGCTCTATGGAGCGATCGGCGACCTGCGTGCCGTGCTGTGGGTCCCCGCGATCTTCCTCGCCCTCTGTGTTCCCGTCGTCGCCTTCCTCGTGCCCGAATCCACGGTTCGCGCCACGGGGCGCACCGACTGGCTCGGCGCGAGTCTGCTCGGCATCGGCCTGCTTGCCACCCTCGGCGGCATCTCGAACGCCTCGACCTGGGGCTGGACGAACCCGATGACCTGGCTCGTGATCCTCGGCGGCATCGCCCTGCTCGCCGTCTGGATCTTCGTCGAGAAGCGCGTCGCGCACCCGCTGATCGATGTGACGTTCCTCGCGAAGGGTGGCATCGGCCTGCCGCTGGTCATCGCGTTCCTGTTCGGTGCTCAGCTCTTCGGCAGCCAGTCCGCGTCGAGTGTGTTCGTGCTCAGCGATCCGGATGCAGTCGGTTTCGGCCTCGGTCTCACCGCAGCCAGCGTCGGTCTGATCTCCCTTGCCGCGGCCCTCTCAGCCTTCGTCGCCTCGATCCTCGGCGACCGCACCGCGGGACGCATCGGGTCGAAGGGCACGCTGGTACTCGGTGGCCTCCTCGTGACGGTCGGATACCTGCCGTTCCTCCTCCTCTCGTCGTCGACCACGGCCGTGATCGCCGGCATGATCATCGGCGGGCTCGGCAACGGACTGCTGATCTCCGTGCTTCCCACCATCGTCGTCAAGCGCGCTCCGGCCGATTCCGTCGGCATCGCCTCGGCGCTGTACAACACCTCGCGCACCGCCGCCGGAGCCGTGGCCGGAGCCGTCTTCGCCCTCATCATGGCCAGCTTCGTGCTCACGATCGGCACGGGTGACGCGGCTGTCGTCACCACGTCATTCGCCGGCTATGTGGCCGTGTGGAGCGTGTGCGCCGCAATCGGTGTCGCGATCGCCGCGCTCTCGCTGTTCCTGCGCACCGTGCCCGAACCCGCCGACGTCCGCACCGCAGATGCTGCCCGCGCGGCAGACCCCACCCCCACCCTCGAAGGAGAGCCCGCATGACCATCACCGCCCCTGAATCCACCGCCCTGATCCCCCTCGGCGACGCCAAGCAACGCGCAGCGGATGCCGTGCGCGCGTGGGAAGACCGACTGCTCGCGGTAAGCCACCAGCTCCACGCCGACCCCGAGATCGCGTTCGAGGAGCATCGGGCCGCCGAGTTGATCGCGACGGCGCTGCGGGATGCCGGGTTCACCGCGACCGTCGGCGCGTTCGGCCTTGCGACCGCCATCGAGGCGAGCTTCGGCAGCGGCGAGTTCGTCGTGACGCTATGCGCCGAGTACGACGCGCTGCCCGTGATCGGGCACGCCTGTGGACACAACATCATCGCTGCGGCGGGTCTCGGCGCCGCGGTGGCCCTCGCCGCGATCGCTGACGACGCGGGCATCACGGTCAAGCTCCTGGGCACGCCCGCCGAAGAGCACGGTGGCGGCAAGGTCCTCATGCTCGAGGCCGGCGCCTGGGAGGACGCCACCGTATCGCTCATGGTGCACGGCGGCCCGGGCGTCGACTTCCGCTGTGACGACTTCAGCAGTCAGGCCGTCGATCGGTTCCGCATCTCGTACACCGGCCACGCCGCCCACGCCGCCGCTGCTCCCGACAAGGGGGTCAACGCGCTGGACGCCGCAACCGTCGCGCTCACCGCGATCGGCCTACTGCGCCAACAGCTGCCCGGCACCGTTCGCACCGCCGCCGTGATCACCCAGGGCGGAGAGGTGACGAACATCATCCCGGCGCACACAGTGATCGAGGCGGAGGTGCGTTCTTTCGACCTCGACGAACTGCGCGACGCCAAGCGCCGGGTGCTCGCGTGCTTCGAGGCCGGCGCGATCGCCTCGGGATGCTCGTGGACACAGGAGCGCACCGAGCCGCGCTATGACCCGCTCCTTCAGGAACCGCTGCTCGCGGAACCGTGGAACGACGCCCTCGTCGAGCTCGGCCGCAACCCGATCAGCGTGACAGGCCTCGGTGGTGGATCGACCGACATGGGCAATGTCTCGCAGGTCATCCCCTCGATCCACCCCGGCATCGCCGTGCATGGATCGACATCGGCACCCCACACCGAGGGGTTCGCGGCGGACGCGGCGACGCCGGCCGCGGACCGGGCGATCATCGACGCGGCGATCGGACTGGCATGGGCGGCGGCCACGGCGGCGCTCACTCCGGCCTCGCGAGCGGACCTGCTGGCACGACAGGCCGCGCGTCCCGTCGGCGCGACCACGTCGCCGCAGGCCGACGAATGACGACGGCACCCGCCCGCACCGAGGATCGCACCGGGGTGTACGTGTCGGCGCTGGAGCTGTTCTCCATCGGGATCGGCCCGTCGTCGTCACACACCGTGGGCCCGATGCGCGCCGGGCGTGACTTCGCCCGGCGCGCGCTCGCCGCGCTTCCCGACGGTCCCGCACGCGTCGAGGGGGTGCTGTACGGGTCGTTGGCCGCCACCGGGCTCGGCCACGGCACCCCCGATGCGCTCGTCGCCGGTCTCGCGGGGCTCGATCCGGAGACCTGCGATCCCGCAGACGTGCGCGGGGCCTGGTCGGGGCATCCGGCGGGACAGCCGTTGCTGCTCGGCGGCACCACTCCGGTTCCGTTCGACAGCGCGCACGTGGTGCTCGACCCGTTCTTTCGCCCGCAGGCGCATCCGAACACGCTCACGTTGCGCGCTTTTGCCGAGGGCGCCACGGTGCCGGTGCTCGAGGAGACCTATCTCTCCGTCGGTGGTGGGTTTGTCGAACGTGTGGGGGCAGACCCGGTGCCGGTGGCGCCGGGCGCCGGTGCTCCGGGATACCGGACAGGGGAGGAACTGCTCGCGCTGTGCGGGGCGGGACGCTCGATCGCGGACGTGGCATGGGCGGCGGAGGCCGCCTATCGCTCCTCCGCTGCCACCACCGATGGGCTCGACGCCATTTGGGCGGCGATGCACGCCTGCGTCGAGGCGGGACTGGACGCCCAGGGCATCCTTCCCGGTGGTCTCGGGGTGCCGCGCCGCGCCCGCGCCATGCGCGACAGCATCCTCGCGGCCGAGGCTGCGGGTCGCCCCGCGACCGCCGATTGGCTGCAGGCCTTCGCACTCGCGGTCAACGAGGAGAACGCGGGCGGCGGGCGC
Source organism: Microbacterium gorillae (assembly GCF_050990725.1). Taxonomy (GTDB): domain Bacteria; phylum Actinomycetota; class Actinomycetes; order Actinomycetales; family Microbacteriaceae; genus Microbacterium; species Microbacterium gorillae_A. The sequence goes on along the minus strand of NZ_CP158844.1, from coordinate 1,675,153 downwards.
GTGGTAACTGCCCCGACGAATGGCGCAGCGGGCATCCTGCCCGCGGTGCTCATGTACTACTGGCGGTTCGAGCCGGATGCCGACATCGAGGGTGTTCGCACGTTCCTGCTCACCGCGGCCGCGATCGGCTCGCTGATCAAGGCGAATGCGTCGATCTCCGGCGCGGAAGGTGGCTGCCAGGCCGAAGTGGGATCCGCCTGCGCGATGGCGGCGGCCGGACTCACCGCGGTGCTCGGCGGATCGCCGGAGCAGGTGGAGAATGCCGCCGAGATCGCGATGGAGCACCATCTGGGGCTCACGTGCGATCCGATCGCGGGTCTCGTGCAGATTCCGTGCATCGAACGCAACGCAGTCGCCGCGACCACCGCGGTCACCGCCACCCGCCTTGCGCTACACGGTGACGGCAGTCACATCGTCTCGCTTGACGCGGTCATCGAGACGATGCGCCAGACCGGGGCCGACATGAGCGACAAGTACAAGGAGACCAGCCGCGGCGGGCTCGCCGTCAACGTCGTGGAGTGCTGAGGCGTCCGCTGGCGCGATGAGGCTCAGGCTACGGCGCCGATGACACCAGTGATGATCAGGGTGACCAGCGTCGTCCACAGCGCGATCGCGGCCGCCTGCCAGGCCAGCACGCGCATCGGGGGCACACCGGTCGAGGTCAGCGCCGCGGCGGTGAACTGGGTGGGCAGCAGCAGCGGGCCCAGCAGGCTCACCCCGGGAGTTCCGTATCGGTGATACGCGCGCTCGAACTTCTCGCGCCGGGCCGTAGCCGGAACCTCATCGCCCGTGCGACGCTTCGTCACAGCGGTGCGGACGCGTGAGGTCACCAGCACGACGATCGCGACGCAGATGAGGTTGCCGATCGCTGCGGACAGCGCAGCAACGACCGGATGGATGCCGCCGATGATGCCGATGCCCGCGGCACCTTCGCCCTCGATGAAGGGCACGGCGCCGGCCAGCGCCACGACGAGGGGCTGGACCAGGTCCGGGACCTCCGCGACGAGGTTCTGGAAACCGAGGATGAGGTCGGAGACGAAGTTCGACATGGCTGCTCCCGAGAGGTGAGTACGCGGCCTGTTCCGCGGTGATTCCATCCCACCGACAACGCCTGCCGGGCGGCAGTGCCACCGTGTCATGAGGTGCCGGGAGGTTTCGCCGCGAGGGCCATGACAAATGTCATGGCCGTACAGTGTGCGAGGTGAGCATTCATCCATCCACCACCCACGCGCGCGATGTTCGTGCGACGTGGTGGTACACGGTGGCTTCCATCATGGTGCTGCAGGTGTTCGGCCTGTCGCTGTGGGCTCTCGTGCTGGCGTCGAACGCTCCCGTGTCGGCGACGGTGCTGTACCTCTTCGGCGCATCCGGCTCGACAGCGTCCGCGATCCTGCTCCTCATCCGCTACTGGCGTGAACCGCTGGATGACGGCGATGCGACGACGCAACGACCCGTGTGGCCACTGGTGCTCGGGGGCGTCGCCTCAGCGATCCTCGCTGGTGCAGCCGGCGGATCCCTGTTGCTGGGCACGGCGCTTTCGGCGCAGGCTCTCTGTCTGATTCGGTGGCGATCCCGCATCCGGCTCCGGCTCGTCCTGTTGCTGGTCGCGCTGATCATCGCGGCGTGGGTGATCGAGGCGACGCGCGTCAATCCCTCGGGGCACCTCACCGAACTTGCGGCGATGGGCCTTCTCGTCGCGATGCTTCCGCCCGTATCGGCGGCCTCGCTGTGGTGGTGGGACATCGTGCGCGAGCTCGACCGCGCCCGTCGTGCGGAAGGACGTCTCGCGGCGGCTCAGGAGCGGCTGCGCCTCGCGAACGACCTTCACGATCTGCAGGGACATCACCTCCAGGTCATCGCCCTGCAGCTCGAACTCGCCGAGAAGATGCTCGCGCGCGACCCCGCAGCTGCTGCCGAGCAGGTACGACTCGCCCGCACGAGCGTGGACGAAGCGCGCCGGGGCACCCGGGAGCTGGCCACGCGGTTCCGCGGTGTGCCGCTTCCGGATGAACTCGCCAACGCCGCCGACCTGCTGCGCGCGGCCGGCCTCCGCGTCGACCTCGTCATCGCTCCTGACGCCGCCGGTGCCCCCGCCGATGTCCTGGGGCCGGTTGTTCGCGAGTGCACGACCAACGTGCTCAAGCACGGTGGCGGAGCCTCGGCATCCCTCTCGCTCGTCCACCGGGACGGAGCGTGGGTGTTCACCGTCGAGAATGATGCCCGCGAGACGCGGGGAGGCGGAGGCAGCGGTCTGGCCGGCATCGCCGAGCGCATCAACGGCGTGCGTGGGACAGTGAACGCCGCGCACGCCGGCGAGCGATTCCGTGTCACCGTTTCGGTGCCCGAGGAGGTGACGGCGTGATCCGCGTGCTCATCGCCGACGACGAGGACATGATCCGCACGGCGCTGGCGTCCCTCCTGCGACTCGAACCGGACCTCGAGGTCGTGAGTGAATGCCGCGATGGTGCAGCCGCTCTCGCAGAGGCCGAACGTGTGCGGCCGGACGTGTGCCTGCTCGATCTCGAGATGCCGGGCATCGACGGCGTGGACACCGCCGCTCAGATCCTGCGAAGCGTGCCAACGCGCTGCGTGATCGTCACCCGTCACGCGCGGCCGGGCGTGCTTCGGCGGGCGCTCGGCGCAGGCGTCCACGGCTTCCTGCCGAAGTCACGACCCGCCGACGATGTGGCCGCAGTCATCCGTGAAGTCGCCGCCGGGCGCCGCTATGTCGACCCCGAGATCGCCGCCGACGCGCTGAGCGACGAGCGCAGTCCGCTCACCGATCGAGAACTCGATGTGCTCCGCGCCGGCGCACGCGGGGAGACGATCACGGAGATCGCTGCCGCGCTGCATCTGTCGCCGGGAACCGTGCGGAATCACGTCTCGGCTGTGCTCGGGAAGCTGGGTCTTGCAACCCGGCAGCAGGCGACGATCCACGCGCGCGAGCGCGGGTGGATCTGAGTGAGACGACGGATGTGCGTCAGGAGAACAGCTGGCGAAGCGCGTCGAGGTCTCCGGAGTCGACAACCTGCTGGACGGCGTCGATGGTTTCCTGGTTCACGAACATGCCCTTGAGAGTGTCGTTCCAGATCTCCCGGACAGCGTCCACGTCGCCAGCATCAACCGCATCACCGGCGGCTTCGAATGCCTGCTCATAGGGAAGCTGCTGGAACCCCTCCGGCGCGTCATCGACGGCGAAGGAAGACAACCACGGAATCGAGGGGTCTGGGGTGAGCCACAGCACCTGCCCCGGCTGGATCATCCGCACATGGTTCATGGATCCGAGATTCGGGTAGGCGCAGAGCCGCTCAGCGATCACGGCCTCGACATCGCCGGATGCAACCGTGTAGGTCACTGGATTGCCGTCGGCGTCGAAGGTCACCTCGCCCTGTGCGAACTCACGCGCGCCCAGGTCACGGAGAGTCCCTCGACGCTCCCAGTACAGTCCGCCGGTGGAGCTGTAGAACTCGGACATGCGAGGGCAAGGGTCTGGCTCCGTCGGTTCGGGTGTCGGCGAAGCGTCGGCGACCGGCTCCGCTGCCTGCGTCGGCGATGCCTCGGCGACCGGCGTTGTGGCGGGGGATGTCTCAGACTTCTCAGGTGCCGCCGATGGGGTGGCCGTGCATCCGGTGATCCCGATGGCGGCGAGTGCAAGTGCAGTCATGATGCTGGAGAACTTCGCTGTGCGGGACATGACGTCATACTTGCAGACGCGGAAGCGACATCAGCGCAGGCGATGACGGATGCCGGAACAAGGCAGGATCGCGGCAGTCCAACGCGAAACCTGCGCATCGGCACCACGGGGCACCGACTCGCAGGCCACCGTTTCCGATTGGTATGGTTAGGCTTACCTATCCCCTGCTCCGTCCTGAGGAGAACCATGCCCTTCCCCCGTTTGCGCCGCCGTGTAGCCGTCATCACTCTGATCACCGCGAGCGCACTCATCCTCTCCGCGTGTTCGAGCGAATCCGAGGCCGCGACGGGCTCTTCCGCCCCGACCGCCGATGGGGCATTCCCCGCGACGATCGAGCACGTGTACGGCGAGACTGTGGTGGACGCGGCGCCGAAGAACGTCGCCACGGTCGGATGGGGAAGCTTCGACGCCGCAGTCGCCCTCGGGACGGTCCCGGTGACGGTGCCGACGGCGACGTTCGGCGACCCGGATGGCGACGGTTATCTCGAGTGGGCCGCCGACGCTGTCGCCGCAGCAGGGGCAGAGCTTCCGTCACGGCACGACGAGACCGACGGCATCCCCTACGAGGAGATCGCCGACTCCGCACCCGATCTGATTCTGGGGACGAATTCCGGTCTCAGCGAGCAGGAGTACGACACGCTGAGCCGGATTGCGCCGACCGTCGCGTACCCCGACGCACCGTGGGGCACCTCGTGGCGCGACTCGACCACGATGGTGGGCAGCGCTCTGGGCAAGTCCGCCGAGGCCGCGACGCTGATCGAGGACACCGAGAAGGCGATCGCCACTGAGATGGCGAAGTACCCGGCCGCGACGGGCAAGACCGGAATGGTGATCTGGGTGGATGCCAAGGACCCCGGCAAGGTGCAGTACTACACGCCGACCGACACTCGCGTGCAGTATCTGAATGACCTCGGATTCACGACGCCCGCGTCGATCACGGAGCTGGCGAAGAGCGAGAAGGGCTTCGTCGCTTCCATCTCGGCCGAGGAGGCGGACCGCCTCGACGCCGATGTCGCCGTCGCGTTCGTCCAGGGCGGCAACCTGTCGACCCTGCAGAACGACCCGCTCCTCAGCCGCATCCCCGCGGTCGCCAACGGATCGATCGCCTTCCTCACTGACGACGACCTTGTGATGGCCGTGTCAGCACCGACCGTGCTGTCCATCCCGTGGGCCCTGCCCACCTACGCACAGATGCTGGGCGAGGCCGCAGCGAAGGTGCGATGACGGTCAGTTCCCCGTCGACACCGGCGTCGGGCGCGGACGTCCGTCGCGCGCGGCTGAGCCGGACGGCTGTGCTGTTCATCTGCGTGGGCGCAGTGTGCGTCGCCGTCCTGCTTTCACTCTCGCTCGGTGTCCGGGCCGTACCGTTCGGGACGGTCTGGGAGTCGTTCTTCCGCCCCGACGGTTCCACCGATCAGGCGGCTGTCCTCTCGCGCGTTCCAACCACGGTGACGGGGCTGCTCGTGGGCGGGGCGCTCGGCATGGGCGGAGCACTGATGCAGGGCATGGCGCGCAACCCGCTTGCTGATCCGGGTCTGCTCGGTGTGAACTCCGGTGCCGCCCTCTTCGTCGTCCTAGGTATGGCGATCCTCGGATGGCAGGCACCGCTCACGATCATCTGGTGCGCGCTCGCGGGCGCTGCGGTGGCGGTGCTCCTGGGCTACGGTGCCGCGGCGGCAAGCCCCGGAGGCGCGACCCCCGTGACGCTTGCGTTAGCGGGTGCTGCGGTCACCGCGATCGCGAGCGCCGTGATCACCGGAATTCTCATCGTCGACGAGTCGACACTCGACAGCTTCCGCTTCTGGCAGCTCGGGTCGCTGACTGCCGCCTCCCCCTCCTCGCTCGTGCAGCTGTGTCCTTTCCTCGCGCTCGGTGCCGTGCTCGGGATCGCGTGCTCCGGCCGGCTCAATGCGCTCGCTCTCGGCGACGATGTCGCCCGAGGACTCGGCGTCCATATGGGTCGCTCCCGCCTCACCGCGGTGCTCGCGGTCGTGCTGCTGTGCGGCACCGCAACGGCCCTCGCCGGCCCGATCGGCTTCGTCGGGCTTGCCGTGCCGCACGCCGTTCGCTTCCTGGTCGGCACGGACTACCGCTGGATCGTCCCCCTCTCGGCGGCCGCGGGTGCCGTGTTCCTGCTGGTGTGTGATGTCGCCGGGCGTCTCCTTGCCCGCCCCGGCGTGCTCGAAGTCGGCATCATCACGGGCGTCATCGGCGCACCGGTGTTCATCGCGCTTCTGAGACGACGCAAGGCGGTGGGGCTGTGAGCCGGCTCGAAGTGGTGGTCCCGGTGGCGGCGCAGCTCGGCCAGCTACGTAGACGTCGCGTCGCACAGGACGTCGTGCTCGTGTCGGCACTCGCCGCGCTCACCGTCCTCCTGCTCGCGGCGGGTCTCGTGTTCGGCCCGAAGACGCTCGCGCTCACGGACGTCGTGCGCGCGCTGATGGGTGACACCGTGCCGGGCGTGAGTTTCGCCGTCGTGGAACTCCGACTCCCCCGCGTTGTCGGCGCCCTGCTGGCAGGGGCGGCCTTCGGTCTGGGCGGTATGCTGTTTCAGACGCTGCTGCGCAACGTGCTCGCCAGCCCGGATGTGATCGGCATCAGCGCCGGATCGAGCGCCGCAGCGGTCACTGTCATCTCGCTCTGGGGCGGCTCCGGTCTCGTCGTGTCGATCAGCGCGATCGCGGGCGGACTGGCCACGGCAGCGCTCATCTGGATTCTCGCGTACCGGCGCGGAATCTCGGGGCTTCGATTCGTGCTCGTCGGGATCGCGGTTGCCGCAGCACTCCAAGCGGTGATCAGTTACGTGCTCACGCGTTCCGATGTGAAGGCGGCGGAGCAGGCCACGGTCTGGATGGCGGGCTCGCTCAGTCGCAGCCTGTGGGATCAGCTCGGCCCGACCGCACCGGTGCTCGTGGTGCTCCTGGCGGCGGGAATGCTGGCCGCGCGATCGCTGCCGACGCTGCGGCTCAGCGAGGACACGGCCATTGCACTGGGGTCACGGCCGCAGCGCGCCCGTCTTGTGCTGATCTTCACTGCGGTGCTGCTCATCGCCGTCGCGACCTCGCTCACCGGCCCCATCTCCTTCGTCGCGTTCCTTGCGGGGCCGATCGCTCTGCGGCTCGTTCGCCGGGATGCGGCGCTGCCCATCGCGTCCGCCCTGACCGGCGCCATCATCGTGCTGGGTGGAGACCTCGTCGCGCAGCACGTGTTTCCGATCACGCTGCCGGTCGGCGTGGTCACCGGGGCGATCGGCGCCCCCTTCCTGTTGTGGCTCCTGATGAGAGGACGCACTCGCGTATGAACCGACACACCCTCGAAGCGGTTGGGCTCACCGTCGGCTACGACGACCGGCCCGTCATCGACGGACTCGACCTCTCCCTCCCCGACTCCGGAATCACGATGATCGTGGGAGGCAACGGGTGCGGCAAGTCCACGCTGCTGCGGTCGCTGGCACGACTTCTCCCGCCGCGCCGCGGGTCCGTGCTGCTCGACGGTGAGGCGATCGCACGGCTCCCCACCAAGGAGGTCGCGCGCATCGTCGGCCTCCTGCCGCAGGCGCCGGTCGCCCCCGACGGGATCAGCGTCGCCGATCTGGTCGATCGGGGACGGATCCCGCATCGTGGCTGGCTCGGGGGTCGTGATCGCCGCGATGACGAGGTTGTCGCGGACGCCCTGCTGGTGACCGGCATGGCGGAGTACGCACACCGCTCCATCGATGAGCTCTCCGGCGGACAGCGGCAACGAGCCTGGGTGGCGATGGCTCTCGCGCAGGAGCCGGACATCCTCCTGCTCGACGAGCCGACCACCTACCTCGACCTCGCGCACCAGGTGGAGCTGCTGCACCTGCTGGTGCGGCTCTCCCGAGAGCGGGGAACCCAGGTGATCGTCGTGATGCACGAACTCAACCTCGCGACCCGGTATGCCGATCACCTGATCGCCATGCGCGACGGCCGTGTTGTGGCTGAGGGTGCGCCCGGTGACATCGTGACGGTTGAGTTGTTGCGCGAGGTGTTCGATCTGGAAGCGGTTGTCGTGCCCGACCCTGTTGCCGGCGCACCCATGATCGTGCCAGTGGACGTGCACCGCGGTTGACGGTGGGGCGTTACACATTCGCGAACAGCGAGTGGATGTTCCCCTCCGGATCCGCGAAGAAGCCGGTGAACTGCCCCCACTCTCGCAGCGCCGGTCGCCCGGCCGGTGTCGCCCCGGCGGCGACCAGCTGATCGTAGCGTCGCTCCACCTCCTCCGCATTTTCACACTGAAGGTTCAGTTCGAAGGCCTGGCCGGTGAACGGAGTGGCGTACGCGGGATGCCCGTCGGTGGACCCGCTCATGAGCGGGCGAGAGAAGATCGCAACCCGCACCCCCTGTCCCCCGAACGCGACGTATGCCCCTTCGCGGACCTCTACGGGCCAGCCGAGCGCGTGCTCGTAGAAGTCCGCGAGCGCGGCAACATCATCGGCGAGAACGGTAATGCCTTCGAGGTGAATCGTCATGGGCTGACAGTAGCCGGGGCCTCGGACATCGCTGGCCGGCATGGCGCGCTGCTCACCGCCTCACGGGACGAACGGCAAGGGTCACTCGGGCTGCCCGAAATCGGGCCAACCCGCCGGCAGTGCCACCGTCACTCCCATACGCTGTTGCGGCTGGCGTCGGCCCGCACGACCGGGCGCCTACTCGCACCGCTCCAGCCAGTCCTGGACCAGCGCACGCAGCAGCTCGGGCTTCTCGTGCGCAAGCGCGTGTCCGGCGCCATCGACGACCGCCACGGTGGAGCGAAGCCACCGGTCTACCAGGTCGATGGCCGCGGCGTAGCCAACCGTCGCATCCAACCGGCCCGCCACGATCAGCGCGGGTCCCTCGAACGCCGGCCCGGGCGTGAGCTCCCAGCGCTCGCCGATCCGTTCCATCGCCGCCTCGTCGGCGAGGCGCATCCCTGGTACAACAAGGCGTTCGTATCGCTCGAGCATCTCGGGGGTCTGCACCACGAAGTACTCCCGGAATGTCTCGTCGCCGAGTTCGCCGGACCCGACGATGATCCGATGCTCCGGCACGTCCCGCACGTTCGGGAGCAGCGGGCAGATCAGCGCCAGCCCGGCCACGGTCGCCGGTCGGCGGGCCGCCACCCCGAGCGCGAAGTGCGCCCCGGCCGAATGCGCCACGACAAGACACGACTCCCCGTCGGTGATCCGATCGACGAACTCGCACAGAACGGCGAGGACATCCTCCGCGCTGTCGAGACCGTCGGCCGCTGTGCGGCCCATCCCGGGCAGGTCGGGATAGATCCGCCGAAACCCCTCGGCCCCCGCGAACGCCGGTTCGAAGCACCCCTCGGCCTCGCGGTGGTCCACGCCGGCGCCGTGCAGCACGAGCACCGGGCGCCCCGCCCCGTGCTCGACATAGTGCACAAGGGTCCTGCTCGTGCGCAGTTCCATGTCTTCACAGTATGCCCCGGTTGCCCGCAGCGCCATGGGGCACCGACAACGGCCGGTTCTGCGTGCGTAGAATCCGTACCTGAGCTGCCTGCGACGATTCAGATCGGTTGGTTCGTCGTCCTCGCTAGCAATCCCGTCGGCGATGCCACCGGATTACATTGCCTTCAGTGGTCTCGACATCGCCTTACGTCGAGCCCCGTCGTTTCACTCCGCGAGTGGCGTCATCGCCGCCGCGACACGTTGGGGCAGCATATGCACCCGAAGAGTGAGATCCTCGCCGGGATAGGTGTCGTCGATGCACTCCTCCCAGAAGGCGATGTGATGCTGGTCGAGCCAGTGTTCCGAATTATTCACGGACTGCCCGCTCGCACCTTGCACGCTGTACCAGTAGAGAAAGCTCACGCCGTCCACGACTTCGTGGAAGATCGTTTCGACGTACATCGCCTCGGGCTCGAGAGTTTCGCGCACGGCATCCTGATTCGCATTCAGGAACTCCATCCACTCGTCAACCTTAGTTTGCGCGCCGTCTCGGACTCGGAAGCGGGTCAGTTCAATTCGCATAGCAGCACTCAACCATGTGATCTACTCGCCCGAAGGCACGACGACGTCGAAGAATGCTCAGACATCAAACCGGGCTTCCCCCACGTCCGGCCGTGCTGGCCATCATGGAGCCGGCCCTGCAAGCATCTGCTTGATGTCCGGCACCGATCTCCTGCGCGGACGCTATCGACGGATGGAGCTCTGACACGCACATTCAGCGGCCGTTGCGCACGCCCCTGTGTTGGCTCATCGCGCGGAATTACGCACCTCGCTCACAACGCTGGTGTCATGCAGGTGGCCCAAACCTCAGGCATCTGATGCTGGACGGGTTCTGAACTGGTGAAGCGTACAGAGTTCCCGGCGGCGGCGCTGACCCCAGTGCCGCCGCCTCGTCGCTCGCCAAGGTCGCGGTGTCAGCCGACACCCTCCATCGCGGACGTCTCGGTCCTGCCGATGCGGGCGATGACCTCCGGCTGTCGGGCGGAGAGGTACCAGTAGCGGGTCAGCGCGAGGAGGACGCACGCGATGAAGACGTACGGGATCACGTTGAATGGGAACGCCGGCACAGGGAAGACATTGGCGAAGAAGACGTAACCCATCGTGATGACGGCGATCGTCGCGCACACCCACACGAAGGTGTTCTTGACGCCGCTGCGCTGGGTGTAGATCACGCAGGCGACCGCGACGAGCGCGTACGCGACCATGTACCCGTAGGTACCCCAGGTGTTCACCCACACCAGGATCTCCATCGGGGCAGCGCCCAGCGACAGGAAGACGATGTCGACCGCAACGGCCAGGGCGCCGGCGATCACGAGGACGCGGTGCGGGGTCAGGTGCTGTTCGTGGGTGCGCCCAAATCGTTCGTGGACGACACCTTCTTTGCCCATCACGTAGACAATGCGGCCGATGACGTTCAAGGGTGCGACGACCACCGCGAAGAAGGATGCGGCGACACCGAGTGTCAGGACCGGGGCGAACCACGCCGGCATGCCGATCAGAGCGGACATGCTCTCCAACGGACTTGCCGCTGTCGCGAGGTCATCTCCCAGCACAGCGATCTGCGTGTACGCAGCGAACACGTACAGCACGCCGACGCCGAGCGCGCTCCAGATGATCGCGCGCGGGATCGCCTTGTGCGGGTTCTTCGCTTCACGTCCGAGTGCGTCAGCGGATGAGAAGCCCACGAACCCGAGAATTCCGAGCACCATACCGGCGGCGATTCCCTGGAACGACGACCCCTCGGCGAACAGCTGCTCCGGATTCCAGGCGGCGGGCCCCATCCACACGAGGGAAGCGATGAGGAGCACCAGGATGATCGCGACCGAGAGAAGCTCCAGGACGAGCGATACCCGAGCCGACAGCCGGATCCCGCGGATCGTGAAGAGCGTGGCCAGCCCGCCCAGAAGAACGGCGAGGGCGATGTTCCACCCGAGGCCCGATGCCGGGAGCCCCATCAGCGTCAGGAACTGGCTGGCGTAGGAAACAGACCCCATGAGCGACGCGGCCGCGATGCCGAAGCATCCGATGAGCAGCGCCACGCCCGCGAGATAGGCCCCGATCGGTCCGAGACCCTTCGAGACATACGTGTAGAGCGACCCTGCCGCGGCGTGCTTGCGAGCGAACACGACGACGCAGTATCCGACGCAGAGGATCACGATGGTGGCCAGGGCGAATGCGTAGATGGTGCCGTTGCCCGCCCCGAGGAAGATCGACGCTGCGGTGAACGCGATGACTGCACTCGGGGCGATGTTGGCGATGGCCTGTGCGGCGAGCTCGGGCCCGCTCATCACTCCTGTTCGGAGGCCGGCGTCCGTTGGGGCGGATGTGGGGAGGGTGGAGGTCACGGGTAATCCTTCAGCGTTGAAAGGCTCGGGCGGGAGAGGTCGGGTCAAGGAATGAGCAGTGTGCGCAGCGCCTGACCGGATTCGAGGTCAGCGAACGCCTCCGCCGCTTCGGCGAGAGGCCGCCGGGAGGAGATGAGCGGATCGAGGATCAGCTGGCCGTCCATGTAGCGGTCAACCAGCGCCGGGATGTCGATGGCCGGGCGAACGGAGCCATAGTTGGACCCCAGAATGCGCTGATCGGCCTCGGCCAGCACGAGAGGCTCGAACGAAGCGCGTGCCCCCGTCGGCGGCAAGCCGACGATCACAGCGGCTCCGCCGAGACCGAGCATCTGAATCGACTGCTCCGTGGTCACCGTCCGGCCGATGGCGTCGAACGCGTAGTCGACACCATCCGGAAGCAGGTTTCGGAGCTGCTCGACCGCGTCGCCGTTTGCTGCGACGATCTGATCGGTTGCTCCGAACTGGGCTGCGAGACGCGTCTTGTCCTCGCGCACATCGATGGCGACGATGCGTTCTGCACCGGCGAGTTTCGCGCCCTGGATGACGTTGAGTCCCACACCTCCGCAACCGATGACAGCGACGAGCGATCCGGGCTCGACACCGGCGGTGTTCATCACGGCGCCCACGCCCGTGGCGACGGCGCATCCGACGACAGCGATGACGTCGAGGGGCGCGTCATCACGGACCTTGATCGCTCCGGATGCGGGAACAACAACCTCTTCGGCGAACGATGAGACACCGAGGTAGTGGTGGATGGTCTCGTCGCCCTTGCGGAGGCGCGAGGTGCCATCGAAGAGCACCCCCTTCGGTGCGACTAGCGTGGCCACCTTCTGGCATCGAGCCTCGTGGCCAGACCGGCAGTACCGGCACTCGCCACACGGTGGGACCCAGCTCAGGACGACGTGGTCGCCCACCGCCAGCGAAGTGACGCCGTCGCCCAGTTCGACAACGACGCCAGATCCTTCATGGCCCATCACCATGGGTGCCGGAGCGTCCCACTCACCCCGCTTCACGTGCAGGTCGGAGTGGCATACCCCGGCCGCCGCGATCTTCACGCGTACCTCTCCCGCGCCAGGTCCCGCGAGCGACACGTCCGTGTGCTCCAGTGGCTTGTCAGTGTCTCGGAAAATGATGGCGCGCATGCGGTCCCTCTCTGCGGATCAGTCGCCTCATCGTAGGAAGCCGCGAGACGTCCTGTCATTCACAGTTATGTCGGTTTCAAACCGCACGCTTCATCATTCTTTACACTGACAGAATGGCTCGAGACCTTCGCAGCATCGCCCACTCCCTGGGCGGCACACTTGTGCCTGGCGGAGCATTCGATGCGAGAAGTCATGTCGGTAGCGCACTCCGGGTGTCCGATTTCGCCCTGGCTCCTCACCCCCATTTCGCGTCCCTCGTCGTCGGCACCGCGCATGAAATCGCTGAGGTGCTCCGAGACGATGAGCGCGGCGCGGCGCTTCGGGACGCGGTCGTTGTTCCCACCACGCCGTTTCCGGAACTGCCGGACGGCTTGGCCGCAATCATCGACGTCACGGTCCCCTCTGAGGCGGTGCTGTCCACTGCGCAGGCCCTGCTCGCTAACGACGCTGCCGCTGAGGATCGCGCCGTCTTGGTGGCCGCGAAGGTGTTGGCGCTGACTGCGCGGCGTGGCGGAGTGTCCGGAGTCGTCGCCGAACTCGCTCACCGTCTTGACGGCTGGGCCGTTCTGCTCGACCGCGCGGCGCAGCCGATCGCGTCATCTGGTGCCGGCAGCCTGCATATCGCGGACGCGGTTGCCGTCGCGTTTCACCGACCGGTCCGCGTCCGCAGTCAAGCCCTGCAGGTCCATCCCGTTGGCATCAATGAAGACGTCTCCGCGTTCCTCGTCGTGATGGCCCGAAGCGGCTCGACCAGCCGAGTGCGTGACCTCAGCTCGCAGGCGGCCGCGCTCCTCGATCTTCTCCTGCGAACGCATGACAGCAGCCGCACCGAACGCCTGGGCCGCGCCACAATGATGCGCGTGCTCGAAGACGGCGGGGTGTCGGCCGAACGGACGGCGCAGGACTGGGGCATCCGGGACCGCTCACTGACCGCATTCTCCGTCTCCGCACGCTCTGCCGATGTCGATGTGGAGAGGATGGTCATCCGCTGGCTTGACGAGCTCGGTGCCGCGCACCTACTGACGACGTCTCGCGGGGTCACGTCAGGTTTTCTTCGCGAGGAGCATGTCGCCGACGTCGCGCAGCGGGCCGCAGAGCTCGCGATCCCGCTCCACATGGGCTTCGGTGCACCAGCGAGCATCGACGCACTCGCGGTCTCGGCGGAACAGTCACGTCGTGCCCGAGATGTTGCCGTGAGCGAACGCCGCGTCGTCGTTCACTACAACGAGATCCCCACCGTCGCGCTGGTCTTGGATCGGCTCTCCCCCGCCGACAGCACACGGTTGGCGGCACTCCTCGCGCCGCTTCGGGGTACAGACCTGGTCGAGACCCTCCATGCGTTCCTGAGAACGAACGGCACATGGGGCACCGCGGCGTCGGATCTCGGAATTCACCGGCAGACCCTGGCGGCCCGCATCCGACAGGTGGAAGAACTCACGGGCCTGTCAATGACCAGCCCCGACGACCGCGCGACCGCGTGGCTCGCGCTGCGGGCGTTGCGCCACGCCTAGCGACCGTCGAGCGACCCGCGTCATGCGAACCTCGTGCGGCTTTCGAGAACATATGCTCAGACGTTGAACCTGAATTCCACCACGTCGCCACGATTAGCAAACGTCACGCCTACAATCTTGCTCGCTGTAGCCGGTCACACGCGGGGCGATAGCCCCTCGAGGCGGAGCCCGAGGGGCTATCGCGATAGCGACTACCTTCCAGACGCACAGAACGGCGGCCGCTCTCGATACGCGCAACCATGCGGTCCTTGCCTCGGACGGTGGACCCGCGCGGATGAGGAGTCCAGGTGGACCGGGTCGAGATCGCGCGCCAGCCGCGCCCAGGCCGCCTGGCGCAGCGCTGGCTCGGTGCGTACTGAGTCGACGCCGAGTAGGGCGATACCGCAAAGAATGCCGGCAGCACGGTAGTCGGAAGGTGGGAGCTCGCAGCAGAGGCCGAACGCGGCTGCAACGCCACCTGCCCGGGCTTAGGCGGCCCGAGCGGTGGATGCCGCCGCCTCAGCGGTCGAGGTAGCTTCTGTGTTCGTCGTTGTAACGTTCGCCCGACACGCCAATCCGCGCGGCCAGCGCGTCGAGGTCTGCGACCTCGTCAGCGGAGAGGCCGACCGTTGTCGCCGCGCAGTTCTCCTCAATGCGCGAGAGTCGACGCGTTCCGGGAATCGGCACGATCCGCGGCTGCTGGGCGAGCAGCCAGGCCAGGGCGACCTGACCGGGGGTCGCACCGACGCGCTCCGCGAGCCCGGCGACGTGATCGACCAACGCCTGATTGCGGGCGAGGTGCTCGTCCTCGAAACGCGGAACGCGACGGCGGATGTCGTTCTCCGAGAAGGCCGTCGAGGTATCCACCGTCCCGGTGAGGAATCCCTTCCCAAGAGGGCTGAACGGCACGAAACCGATGCCCAGCTCGGCGAGGGTCGGCAGGACCTCCGGCTCCGGGTCTCGCGTCCAGAGCGAGTACTCGCTCTGGACGGCGGTCACCGGGAAGACCGCGTGCGCATCACGGATGGTCGATGCCGACGCCTCGGAGAGCCCGAAGTGACGCACCTTCCCTTCCGCGACCAGTTCCCCAACGGTGCCTGCGACGTCCTCGATTGGCACCGCCGGGTCCACGCGGTGCTGGTAGAAGAGGTCGAGCGCGTCGACGCGCAGTCGACGCAGCGACGCCTCCGCGACGCGACGTATCTGCTCGGGGCGGCTGTCGAGGCCGACGCTCTTGCCGTCCCGGATGTCCCAGCCGAACTTCGTGGCGATGACGACGCGACCGCGGAACGGCTCGAGCGCCTCCCCGACCAGTTCCTCGTTCTCGTACGGCCCGTACACTTCGGCCGTGTCGAAGAAGGTGATGCCGCGGTCGACTGCGCCGCGGAGGACGGCGATCATCTCATTCCTGTCCCCGGGGTTCGGCCCGTAGCTTTGAGACATTCCCATGGCGCCCAGACCGATTGCCGAGACTTCCAGTCCCTGTCCGAGCCGGCGTGTGTGCATTGATCCGATCCTTCCGTGTTGCGATTGATCAGCGTGGGCGGACCACGTTGATGTTGAAGTCGAAGGTGCCGAACGTCTGGTAGAGCTCGAAGAAGAGGCGCGAGTACGTCTCGACTCCCACGTGCGCGAGGTCGCCTGCCCCACCGCGAGAGTGTGACTTCTCCACGTCGCGGGTTCCGACGACGACCTCGTGGCCGAGGCCGGACAGACGGGAGGCGATGGCGCGACCGACCATGCCTGTTCCGAGTACTGCTATTTTCATGTCCACCATGTTCTGTTCGCCGGGCGGGATCTGGGAGTCCCTGACAAGACCCCCCACGCCGTGGGCGGCGAAGCTAGCGTTGTCGTATGGAGATCGAGCAGGAGGTTCGCGACTTCCTCACCAGTCGCCGAGCACGGATCACTCCGCAGCGTGCCGGGCTCAGACACGTCGGCGGACCGCGACGGGTACCCGGCCTCCGCCGAGAAGAGCTCGCGATGCTGGCGGGCGTGAGTGTCGAGTACTACACACGGATGGAGCGAGGCCGCATCGGTGGCGCGTCAGACGGCGTCTTGGATGCCATCTCCCGTGTCCTGGAGCTGAGCGACGACGAGCGGGCCCACCTCTACGACCTCGCCCGCAACGCGAATGGCGCTCCTCGCCGTGTGCGCGAACAGCCGAGTACTCCGATCACCGCCTCGGTGCAGCAGGTCATCGACTCGATGAGTGTTCCCGCCGTCATCATCAGCGAGCGGCTCGACCTGCTGGCAGCGAATCACCTCGGACGCACGTTGTACGCGATGGTGCTCGACTCCGCGGAGCAGCCAGCCAACTTTTCGCGGTTCGTCTTCCTCGACCCGCGGGCGGCAGGGTTCTACGTCGACCACGACGATGCGAAGGACTTCGTGGTCGCCGTCCTGCGGGCGGCCTCCGGCCGGGACCCGCTCGATCGCGCCACATCCACGCTCGTCGGCGAGCTCTCCACGCGAAGCGCCGATTTCCGGGGCCGGTGGGCCCGTCATGAGGTGCGGCGGCACTCGAGCGGCCGCAAGTCGATCATGCATCCGTTGGTCGGCCGCCTCGATCTCGCCTACGATGACTTCACGTTGCCCGGCGACCCGCACACGTCCATCACGACCTACACAGCGGACCCCGGGTCGCCGACGGCCGACGGCCTGGCCCTGCTGGCTGCGTGGGAGCACTCTGCGCAGTCCGCGCCTCACGCAGACGTTTCCTGACCTTCCCCGAACAGCTCCTTGGCGATGGTCATCGCCGACATGGCCTTGGGCCAGCCTGCATAGAAGGCCAGGTGAGTGGTCGCCTCGATCAGCTCCTCCTGGGTGACGCCGTTCTGCACGGCGAAGGGGAGATGGAAGCGGAGTTGGTCGACGTTGCCGCCGACGAGAAGCGCAGTCACGGTGATGAGGCTGCGGTCGCGCTTGGAGAGGCCGGGGCGCTCCCACACCTCGTCGAAGAGCACCTGATCGGTGTAGTGCACGAGACCGGGGGCAAAATCGCCGAAGGCACGCTGCCCTCCGGTCCAGCCGTCGCGGGTGTTGTCGGTCATGCGTTTCGTCCTTCGTAGTCGGCGTCGGTGATGTGTTCTTTCCAGATCGTGGTGTCCGCGGGGTCGTCAGCGGCCTCCAACATGGCGATGTGCTCCATGAAGCAGCCGGGGGCCGCGGCGTGCCAGTGGTCCTGGCCCGGAGGTGTGTAGAGCGTCTGCCCCGGGTGAACGTCGATGATGTTGCCGTTGCGGTCGCCGAATCGGGCGACCCCGGCGGTGACGCGGAGGTACTGCCCGCGCGCATGGCTGTGCCAGGCGGTGCGGGCGCCGGGGGCGAAGCGGACGAGCGCCACGGTCATCCTCTGGTCGCCGTCGTGCGGGGCGGCGATGGGCTCGGCCCAGACGTCGCCAGCAAACTGCTCCGCCGGGTTCTTCATCGTGGATACGGCCGGTTCGATGTTCATGCGTTCTCCGTCTCCAGCATCACCTTGATGGCGCGGCGCTCGTCCATGGCCCGGTAGCCCTCGGCCGCTGCCGCGAGGGGCAGCGTGAGGTCGAACACTGCTCCGGCATCGAGCTCATCCCTCATGATCGACTCGATCAGCTCGGGAAGGAAACGGCGGACGGGGGCGGGACCGCCGTGCAGGTGCACCCCGGAGAAGAACAGCTCCTCCCCCGGCAGCTTGACGCCGTGGGAGACTCCGACGTAGCCGACGTGCCCTCCGGGGCGCGTGGCGCGGATCGCCTGCATCATCGACTCCTGGGTCCCGACGGCTTCGATGACGGAGTGCGCGCCAAACCCGTCGGTCAGGTCTTTGATGGCTGCGGCGCCGGCATCCCCCCGCTCCTCGACGATGTCGGTCGCACCGTACCGGCGGGCGAGCGCCTGGCGGTCGGCGTGGCGGCTCATGGCGATGATCCGCTCGGCGCCGAGCCGCTTGGCGGCAAGCACTCCGAGCAGTCCCACTGCGCCGTCGCCGACGACGGCGACGGTCTTGCCCGGGCCGGCCTCCGCGGCGACGGCGGCGAACCAGCCGGTGCCGAGCACGTCGGACGCGGCGAGGAGGCTGCGCACCTGCGCAGGGGTGGGGGCGCCGGGAACGGCGACGAGGGTACCGTCGGCGAGTGGGACGCGCAGCTTCTCGGCCTGGGTTCCGATCGCACCCATCGGGAACGCGTGCATGCAACGCGACTGGTAGCCGGCGCGGCAGATCTCGCAGGTGTTGTCGGAGGCGAAGAACGAACCGACGACGTAGTCGCCGACCTTCACGTTTGACACCTCCTCGCCGACCTGCTCGACGACGCCGACGTACTCGTGGCCCATCGGCGTGGGCGCGGTGACGGCGTCCGTCCCGCGGTAGGGCCAGAGGTCGGAGCCGCAGATGCAGGCTGCGGTGACCCGGATCACGGCGTCGGTGGGTTCCTCGATGACCGGGTCGGCGCGCTCCTCGACGCGCACATCCCGGGGTGCGTACATGATTACTCCACGCATGCGAGGGGTCCTTTCGTTACGGAGTGGGTGGTCCCGGCGGGGGCGGTGACCTGGGCCGGACGTCGAAGAAGGAGAGCGGCGGTGACCCCGGCGGCCGCGACGGCGACCGTGGTGACCAGGCCGAGCGGGAGGATACTGAGGGCGCCCGCGACGCCGACCAGCGGCGCTGCGATGCCCCCGAAGGCGAAGCGGGCAGCGCCGAGCACGGAGGATGCGGTGCCCGCGATCTGCGCGTAGTCGGCCAGCGCCAACGTCGTAGAGGGCGGGCTGGTGACGGCCGTCCCGGCGGCGAGGAGGAAGAGCGCGACGATGACGACGGCCAGGGGAACGGATGCGAGGCCTGCGATCAGCACGCCGACGGCACCGAGCGCGACGATCACGAGACCGACCGCCAGGGTGCCGACCACGCTCCACTTCTCGCTGAAACGTCCCGCGAGGTAGCCGAACACCATGAAGCCGGCGGAGTTGAGACCGAACGCGAGTGCATAGGCCTGCGGCGAGAGACCGTAGACGCCCTGCAGCACGTAGGTCGCACCGCTGAGGTAGGCGAACAGCGCGGCATAGACAAAGCCCTGCGCGACGACCGCGCCGACGAAAAGCCGGTCCGAGAACAAGGTCTGCATGTCCCGCCAGATCACGGCGAACCCTGCCGCGGTACGTCCGCCAGGGGCGAGCGTCTCGGGGAGACCGAGAGCCGCCCACGCCAGGATGAGCGCACCGACCACCGCGAGAACGAGGAACAGGCCGCGCCAGTCCAGGATCGTCGTGAGCGCGCCGCCGACGAGCGGGCCGACGACTGCCGCCAGCCCACCGATGACGGTGAGGCGCCCGTAAAACCGGATGAGGTTCCCGCCCTCGTACACGTCGCGACCGGCCGCCTGTGCGATGACGATGCCGACGCCTCCGGCCAGCCCCTGCACCAACCGGGCCGCGATGAGCAGCTCGACGGTCGGGCTCGCTGCGCACAACGCCGAGACCAGCACATACGCGGTCACACCGATCAGTGCGGGACCGCGCCGGCCGAATCGGTCGGACAGCGGCCCGGCGATCAGCTGCCCGGCCGCGAGACCGATCAGGCAGGCGGTCACGGTCAGCTGCGCCGTCGAGGTCGCCGCGCCCAACTCGGTCGTCAGAGCCGGGAGCGCGGGCAGGTAGAGATCCATCGAGATCGGACCGAACACGGTCAGCACGAGCAGCAGGGTCGCCAGTGGACCGCTGGCGCCCACACGGGATCCGGAAGTGAGGGATGCTGTCACGTCATCCAGGACACCGCGTGCGAACGGCTCGAGGGAGTCCCTGATGAGAGGTGTACTGGCAGGGCATCCCTCATGCACCGGGTCCGGCCTAGCCTATGAGGCATGGACAACCGAGCCGACGTCCGTGAGTTCCTCATGTCACGGCGTGCCAAGCTGACCCCGGAGATGGCGGGCTTGCCCGCGGGCACGGGCCGCCGGGTTGCCGGGCTGCGCCGCTCTGAGGTCGCCATGCTCGCCGACGTCAGCGTCGAGTACTACGCCAAGCTCGAGCGCGGGGCGATCGCAGGCGTCTCTGCCGGGGTGCTGGACGCGGTAGCGCGGGCGCTGCAGCTCGACGATACCGAGCGCGCGCATCTCTTCGACCTCGCCAGGGCCGCCGATGGCATCCCTGCCTCCGGTCGGCCGCGACGCCGCGCGACCCGCAGCCCCGCCGCCCGGCCGAGCCTGCACTGGGCGCTGGAGGCATTCACCGAGGGTGTCGCCGTCGTCCGCAACGCCCAATCGGACGTGATCGCGTTTAACGCGCTGGGCCGCGCCTTCTACTCACCGCTGATCGGAGACGGCGGCCGCACGCCCAACTTCGCGCGCTTCCAGTTCCTCGACCCGGCCTCACGCGACTTCTACCCCGACTGGGACCTCTTCGCCGACATGTGCGTCGCCATGATGCGCACCGAAGCCGGACGAGACCCCCACAACCGGGCGCTGCAGGACCTCGTCGGCGAACTGTCCACACAGAGCGACACCTTCCGGAGGCTGTGGGGCGCCCATAACGTACGAACCCACGGCGCAGGGACCAAGCGATTCAAGCATCCCGTCGTCGGCGAGTTGACGCTCGCGTACGAAGAGTTCGCGATCACCGCCGAACCCGGCCACGTCATGCTCGTCTATACCGCGGAGCCCGGCTCGCCATCGGCAGAACGGCTGCGGCTGCTCGCATCCTGGGCCGCCGACCGGCCCGCCCCACGTCAGACCATCACAGAGGACTCATGAGCGCCGGGCCATACCACGGTCGGGCCGGTTCATATGCGCCACCTCGGGTCCGTACTGCGGAGCAACGCGACTGAAGGGCACGTTGAGCGGGCACCACTGCCGTCGCAACAGCGCCCACTGGCTCCTTCTCGGCGTTAAGGCGTCGCCGTAATGTTGAATCAAAACTCGACCAGCGAGACGATCCCTAAAGTCCTGGTCAGAGCTAAAATCAGACGTTGAACCTGAATTCCACCACGTCGCCACAGTTACGAACGCTCGGTCGCCCACTGCCGATCCAACCACGTTCCTGACAACATCGGCAGGAAGGACGACGCTGACTGTCGCGTTGGATCTGCGGGCGGCCATCCAACGGAACCTCTATGCCCAGCGGCCCTTCGGCAGGCGTCACTAGGTTCGGTTCATACGGTCAACGCCTCGAGATAGCCCTCTTCGGCAAGTTGGTACACGACGCGCGCAGGCTGAGCGTCTCGCATGTGATGCTGGCCACACGCTATCGCGGCTGCAACGGGTACAGCTGCCAGCATGCGAATACGCTCACACAATGGGAAAATCGATCTCCACTTGTGCGAGCGCTGACCTCCACGCAAGCGAGAAGGCGGCAAGGTCGGCCTTCGTCTGGATTGCATCGGGCCCTGGCGCGTCAACGGTTAGGGTCAATCGAGGGAGACCTGCGACCGCGGCCGGTGCCGCACTCAGCTCGACCACACCGGAGACACTAACCGTGAGCACGACCTCCGTAGCCGTTGCGTCAACGCCTGTGGTCGCGACAACGAAATTCGCATCGGACCCCGGCCTGCTCCGCCAACACCACGCGAAATCCTCGGCATCGCGGAAGCGCGGGACACTCGGATGTCCCCTTTGTCATCAAGCTCTGATCCCAGAAAAACTAGGAGAGGCATCGGCGCCATTGCGAAGACCGAGACAGTGTCGAAAGGGGTGTCGAAGGATGAAGTGAAAGCGCGATTCTTCGACAAGGTCGCACGTGCGAAAGCGGGATCCGTGGATCCGGGAGAGTGGGAGGACCTCGGCGCGCTTCTCGATTTCCTAGTCGCCCAGGCATAGCGCGACGGTCCAAGGTCTCCGGGGCGCCGCGCGTGCAAGAGGGCTGGGTGAACATGAGGCAGAACTCGCATCGTGTTTGCCCAGTCCCGATTCCGGTCCGCGGTGCGGGCGCATTGGTCTGCGATGACGCCCTCGCCGTGATGTCAACTCGGGCTCATAAGATCACTAGACAGGGCGACGGCGATGCCATTGGGCAGCAGGGTGAGCCGCGCGGAACGGGGAGACGATGACACCACGCAAGCTGGTACCCACGCACGTAGAGGGGTCTGCGCCGAACCTCAAGACGCTCGCACCGAGATACAACTTCTCTGCGCACGGCGTCTACTTCACCATTCTCAAGTCCACAATCGAGTCAAGCCCGGACGTGCATAACATCGCCCTCGCTGGCACGTACGGTGCGGGCAAGAGCAGTGTGCTACGAGAGATCGCCAGAACGTTCCCGAATCGGGTCGTCGAAGTGTCCCTACTAACGCTCGGTTCCAAGGAAGACGTGCCAGTTCCGACAGCGGAGACCAACCCTGCGGCCGCGTCGAAGACGAACCGGATACAGAAGGAGATTGTCAAGCAGCTCCTGTATAAACAGAAGCCAACGAAGTCATCCGGCTCACGATTCCATCGAATAGTTCGGCACAACCGATGGGCGGAGGCGGGCGTGGCGGCGATGGCCGCGGCCATCGCGGTCTCGCTGGGGCTTCTCTTCGGGCTCGACGTGGTCACCACGCCGGTCCTCGGTATCACCTTCACTGAGCGACCGCATCTGGTTGGGGTGGTCGCGCTGTTCCTCGTTCTTGCAGCTCTCGCGGCAGCTCTCGCATGGCTGGTTCGAGCGTTCATTCGCGGTCGGATTGCAATCGACAAGGTGACGGCGGGGCCTGCCACCATTACGTTGCCCTCCCGGTCGGCAAGCTACTTCGACGAGTACCTCGACGAGATCATCTACTTCTTCGAGTCGAACAAGAATCTCGACATCGTCATCATCGAAGACCTCGACAGGTTCAACGACCCGAACATCTTCGAATCGCTGCATTCCCTCAATGGGATCCTCAACGCTGCAAAACAGCTCGGCGGGAGAGACGTTCGATTCATCTATGCAGTGCGCGACAGCGTCTTCGAACGACTTGGGCGCGACGAACTGGAAGGCGTCACCGACGAGGCGCGCGCGGAACTGATTCGAGCGAACCGCACCAAATTTTTCGAGCTGGTCGTTCCCGTTGTGCCGTTCATCACGCACCGGAACGCACGCGATCTGATGGCGAGCGAGTTGGACGAGCGTGGCCATAAAGTATCGAAGGACCTAATAGACCTCGCCGCCCGCCATCTCGCGGACATGCGCCTCATACACAACATCATCAACGAATACGAGGTGTTCAAGCACCGCCTTCTAGACGTTGCGCTCCCCGTCCCGGAGTTGACGGCGGACAGGCTATTCGCCCTCGTCTTGTTCAAGAATGCGCACATGGCCGACTTCGAGAACATCCGCCACGGCTCAAGCTCGCTCGACACGCTGTGGGAGATCGCGCGAGACATCATCCGTGTTAACGCTGACCGACTTCGCCGAGAGACGCGTGCACTGCGAACGAAGCTACGCGAGAACACAGAAGTACGCGACTACGCGGCGATTCTCGGTTCCGCTCTGACGACCCGAGTTGAAGCGCTTGTTCATGCCCCGGGGTCGGGGCTGGCGACGACGTCGCTCGCGTACAACGGAGCAGCCGTCGATGATGAGGAACTGCAATCGCCCGAGTTCTGGAGAGCCTTCGTTGCGGCAGGGGCGCCGCTGACTGTGCAGGCCTACGTTCCCGGCTACAACTCCGGTACTCAGGCGATGCAGCTGTCCACGGTCGTCGTTGAGACGTTGACGGGGATGCCGCTTGACCTCGAGAAGTTTGAGTCGAACGTTGTGGCCAACATAGAGCGCGACATCGCAGCGAAGGAAGAAGAGCTTGCTTCGTTGGTCCGGATGACGTGGTTCGACTTGGCGAATGAGGGGGGCTATAAAGTCGGGACGGAAGGCAATCCGGACGGGCTGGCCTTCGCTGCGTGGGCATCGGCCGTGCTCCCGTCGCAACTAGCGTCGGACCTCGTCACGAACGGATTCATCACCTCCTACTTCCCCCTGCACATGTCGTCGTTCTATGGAACGCTCGTAAGGCCCCGCGCGACTACATACGTCATGCGTTTCGTCGACAATCGCAAAGCGGATCCCGACTTTGAGTTGGATTCCAGCGACGTGGAAGCGATCCTCTGGAGCGAAGGGGCGTCCGTGCTCTTCGAGAAGAGCATGCTGAACGTCGACATCGTCGACTACCTGCTCGAATCGCGAGCGGCCGACGCAAAGATCGTGATGACCACGCTCATGAACGATCCCGATATCGAGGAGTTCATCGACCGTTACCTAGAGTCCGGTACGCACAAGGCGGCGTTCATCGCGTTGCTAGCGACGCGCTGGCCGAGAGTCTTCGAGCATCTCGTATCCACTCCCGCCGTGGACGAAGAAGACCGCATGGCGCTTATAGATGTGGCCATCGCCCACCGCGACGGCAATGTCGAGTACCCGCTCAGTCCGACGTTGCGAAAGCGGATCGAGAGTGACTACCGTTCGCTGCCGTCTCTCACTGCAGACGCCGTCCCCGAATCTGCCAAGACGACTGCTCAGTTCATCGACGAGCTCGAGGCGGTCCTCCCCGACCTGGACGGCCTACCTCGGGCGGCGGTGGAGGTGCTCCGCGGGTCGCGTTCTTATCTGGTCACCCAGCGAAACCTGGAAGTGCTTATCGGCGGATCCGACATCTCGCTTGATGCACTGGGTGCTGTGGAGGCGGACATGGTGGAGTTCGTCGCAGAGACTCCCCGTTCATACCTCGAAGCTTGTCGCCAGTCTGAGGAGACGAAGCATTCAGCACACTCGTCGAAGTGGTTGAAGAGGTTTCTCGTCGTCGCTGGAGGAACCGACGCAGAAGCTTGCTCGGACATCATCAACATGGCGCATCCTGAATTCGAGTTGGAGAAGATCGACGCCGTCCCTGCCACTGTCTGGGGGCCGCTCTTCCGATACGGACACGCCAAGATGACTTTCGAGAACGTCTCCGACTACGTCGATGACCGTGAAGAGGTCGACGACGACATAGCGATCCCGCTGACCAAGGTTGACGAGCTCGCCGAGTCCTCCAAATATGACGAGGAGAGCCGTCAAGAAGTGGCACTGGCCATCATCAACTCGCCGTCCTCGGTGCTTACCGCGTCTCAAAGAGTAACCCTCGCCCTGTCGCTAGATCCCGGTACGCTGCCGACCGCGGAGATCGAGCCGCGCGCCGGGAAGCTCGTCGGCATGCTCCTTGAGCACGGACTCCTTTTCGATGACGCCGATGCCTTCGCATCGAGGCTGATGGTCGACTGGGAGACGCAGGCATACGCGGTTGCACGGTCGACAGAGTTCGGAGATTTCGTCTCGCCAACGAGCCTCGACGGGAGCTATGTCGCCTTGCTGCTCGCGGACGATGCGCTGGCTTCGGTCCACTATCCGGTAGTACAGACGTTCACTGCCTACCCGAAACTGCCTGTCGCGGCACACCAGGCCTACGCCGAACGTGCTCTGAAGGGGGCGAACTACACACCCAAAGCGGGCGGCATCAAACGAGCTCGCCAAGGCGGGCTCAGTGTGGATCTCACTCTGCAGCTGCTAGCGAAGTTCAAGTCCAACGTCTCGCATGACGAGCTTCGTGAGATCGTCCGTCTCCTCGGCGCTCCATGGTCAAAGCTCGCAGACCCTGGCCACGGCAGAAGCACTCCGATCCCGTACTCACCTCACGCGCGCGATGTTCTCGAGGAGCTTCAATCTGCGGGAGTCGTGCGCAAGATCACGCGCGTCGGCGACACGATGAGCGTCACACGGAAGCAAAAGTAGTCCGGGCCTCTTGTGTGTGTGCTTTCTCGATCTCAGGCAGCGACGGACGGCATCCCTGGGTCCGAAATTCTCGGTCGAGTGAAGCCCTGAGTTGGCGTCAACAGGGCAACAGCCTCGCGGCGTCAGCGCCCGCTGGACGTAACGTTCGGCATCCCGCCCTTCGGGAACCAGGACGGCGGCTCGACGCTCAGCGGGAAGTTAGAGTCGCCGTGGAAGGAGCGCAGGTCGACACCGTTGTGCTTCGGGAGCCCGTCGAGGGTCGCGACGGGCGCCTTGGTCGAGTCGAGGATGGTGAGGTCGGGAAACAACTGCTGCGCGATGAACGCGGCAGCGTCCCAGGCGCGGATGCCGTGCTCGTCAGCCAAGTCCAGGATGACCTCGAGCTGAGGCTCCGAGTATTCGAAGCGGAGCTCGCCTTCGCTCGTGTGGACGGCATCAGTGTTCAGTCGCGCCTGCGGTCGGATGATATTTGCGATGTCGGCGACACCTTCCGCGAGGAGAAGCAGTGTCACTGGACGATCTGGTGTCCGGCAAAAGGGCGGACGGCCATCTCGGCGACGTCGTACCCAGACGCGGTCATCTCTGTTCGGTCAGGAACATGGGGGAAGGGGGTGTTGTTCAATTCGGGGTTGTTCGCGTTTGCTCGTTTGCCCCGGGAATCCGGGGTTCGTGCTTGACTGAGCGACACCGGATCCTCCACGCGCGTCGACTTTTTCCTCCGTGCTCACATGGCAGCCATGCGCGGCGGGACGTGCGAGTCCGTGCGTGGTGTCATCTGCGACGATGGCAGGGTGACAGAATCCGCGAGCGACACGACACCATCTGCGCGCTGGATAGCAGCGCTGCCTGGAGCGTTGAGCCAGGAGGAAACTGAACGCAGCGCGGACGCAGAGTTTCTGCATTCCCTGTTCGCTGACCTGACTGCGTTTCATCTTCGCCCTGACGATTGGAATGCCCCGTACGGCCCCTTCTACGCGACTGCGCAACGCCGCACTAAGGTGCCCGACGACCTCTCTCCTGACGAGTTGAGCGTGCTCAGCGCGGTCGCCGCAGAAATTCCGACCCGAGTTCTACGGATACGGGTGAAGGATGTCCTGGCGTTTCGATCTACCGGCCGTGAACGCGCGGAACTTTACGCAGCTGTTGTCGGCGAACTCGCCGACGCCGTGATGGGCGAGCCACTGAAGCCTGATCTGCTCCATCATTGCGACAGGGGCATCCTCACAGCCCTGCGCTTTAAAGGGCCGACGGGAGAACAAGGCAAGCGGCTTGAAGCCGCAATGGTTGAACGAATCGACCGACCACAAGAAGAGTTCGAGCCAATCTGGCTATCTGATCTGCTCTTGAAGCACGGGTGCGGGCGCGAGCACGCCGATCAGATCGCGCGCTCCATGCGTCAGCATGCTGAACTGAACGAATATCCGGGGTCGAGTCGCTCGTTCCGCGAAGCTGCTGCCAGGTGGCATCATGTCCGCGGCGCGGACGAGGATGCATGGGTTGACATCGCGTGGGTGGTCGAGAGTTTACGTTCGGACGCCGTGGTTCTGCTGGCGACGGGACAACCGGATTCAGCGATGTTCGCCGCGAGCGAGTTGGAGCGCGCATTGGGGCTTGCGCGCACTGTTCCCAAGGAGCGCCGTTCAGCGGTCGGCCTCGAAAGGGCAACAGAGCAGATCGCGCACGAGATAACAGCCGCCCATGCACGTGGGATGGGCTTGCTTCGATCTCGGTCGAGATCCGTCGATCTGACTGAGATCGCTCGGGCGGCACGGGCCACAGTCGAGCCACTCGCTCTCGGCGAAGCCGTGTACCAGTTCCTCCACCTGGCCGAGATCGCTGATTTCAACGCGATGAAGGCCGCGGCAGAAGAGGGTTCAAAGACGAACCCTCTCACGTCCCTGATGGCCGTAACTCACTTGTCGTCGGATGGGAGAGTCGTTGGGCGCTCTCGTGGTGGCACCGATGACGAGGTGCACGGAGTGACCTCCCACACCTGGCGGCGCATGATTGAGAGCTACGAGCTTCGCATCGGGTTGATTACGAACGGCCTAGTGTTGCCTGGCTGGATAGCGCTCACGAACAACCACCACCTCACTCTCGGACATTTCCTGGATCTCACGTCCAGGAGTCCCCTCGTCCCCCGAGGTCGAGCCCGGATGGTCGCGCAAGCTCTGCTCTACGGATACGACGGAGACTTCCTCACCGCCGCGCAGCTACTCGCCCCGCAGATCGAGAACATCGTGCGAACACAGCTCACAAACGCAGGCGTTCAAACCCGGGTCTTCGAGGGCGGCGTTCAAACCGAAATAGGGCTGTCTGCGCTCATGGAACGCGAGGCTGCCACCCGCGTGTTCGGCGAAGACGTTGCGTTCGAACTGCGCGCTCTGTTCTGCGACCCAATCGGCCCGAACCTACGCAACGAGTATGCCCACGGGTTGGTGTCAGATGACAACCGCGGCTCAGATTCTGCGGTCTACGCATGGTGGCTGACATGGAAGCTCATCGACTGGGACTTTTCGAACGCGATGCACGACGTGGCGGCAGCGGAGGCACGGGAGCCTGCTCGGATTCGAGAGCACGACCTGGCTACTGACGACGACGCTCGGTCATCGTAGCGATTCGGGCAGCATTCAGTCTTGAATCGCCGCGACCCCTGGCATGAGATTTGGAGCAATCGCGCGCAACGCTCGGTCCCGGACTTCGTCTGATAGCAGAGACGATTGCTCGTTCGGCGGTCGTTCGGGCATTGCTCGCAACTTTGTGCAGCGTGCTGACGCCGCACTCCATCGTTCTCGGCTCAGCCTGCGAAGCGACTCTTTCCAACCCAGGAGATGCGGCCGTTGCTCTGTACAGAACCTTTGGAAGAAACAGCCATGGTTGACGCGCCGCGAGCACCAAGGGAGCTGATCTTTCCGCCCGGAACGGCGTTACCTCGCGCTACCTTGATCCGTCGGCTAAACGACTCGTTCATACGTTCCCTCCTCTCGTGGACTCAGCATACCCAACGAGACTGAGCTGTCGGCAAGCCCCGCCGGTAAGCGGCTAGCGGCGTTCACTGACTAACCATCCGGCGAGCAGCGCCACACACAGTACGCCGTTCCAGCCCATCACGCTCCACCAGAGCAGGTGGAGCCAACCATCCTGCAGCTCGCCGACCAAGCTCGCGGCGACGAGAAACAGGCTCACCGCAGACGAGAGTATGAAGAAGCGCAGGATGTTCATCGGTTCGCGAACAAGCGCGCTCTCTCCGCGCGAAGCAACTAGAGCCAAGAGGACGGCTGGCGCTACAAGAAGGACGGTCGCAGGTCCCTCTGGTTCACTGCGCCATACGGCCTCTGCGCCAGGAAGCACAAGCGCTAAGAGAGTAACGAGGCTAGAGAACGCCGCCGCCACGGTCGCGGTTACACGCATGCCCCGAAATGGGAGGTCCACGACAAGCTCCCCTTCTTCTTTCGGCTGCTCGGTGTAGCGCCCGTGAACGTGAGCGACTGGTTTGCGAGTGTCATCGAACAGGCCGGATGAGCCAGTGTCGCCGGGCAACTTCAGGAGTCTGCATCGAGCTTCTGGGGGTGTCTGGAACTCGAGGTGATAGCTGGCGGCGGCGGAAGCGGCTTCCAGCGGCACCTCGAGTACTCGCGGGGACCACCCGCACGCGACCCTAAGCGACAGCCAGAAGTGTTTTGGGGGCAAGCCTTCGACGTGCCAGTCGTAGGAGAATTTCAGGACCTGACGTGAGCCCGCGCACTGTGCGTCGATGAGGCCGATGAGCAGAAATCGAGCGGCGAGTGTTCGCAGAAGTTCAGCGGCGTCGTTACCCTCGAAGATCTGCGGGTCGAGGCGCTCGGTTCCTCGCCAGATCCCTGTGCTCAGAAGGGTTTCCACATCGGTCAGTGCCTCCTCGTCAGTGGTCGGCCCTACGATTTCTCCGACCAAATCGATGACGCCTGGCGGGATAATGCTGCTAGACCGGGCCAACTCACTTCGGACCATGGCTACTCCGTACCTACTGGTATCGGGTGTTCCGAGTACTGGCATGACACTTCCGTCTGATCCTCGGGCATCGAACTCGCGAAGCGGCCCCTTCCTGATGTATGCGAGCGGAACCATGAACTGCCCGCGCACATCGTGTGGATTGGGGGAAGACCGTTCCTCAGGATGGAAGGCGAGCGCGGGATCCGGCGTCGGCAAGCAGTCGAGTGAGTGACGCCTTCGGCCGCGTTCGCCAGTGAGTGGATGCACGCTGTCCACCCTGCGGTAGACCCAGGCGTTCCACTTGGCAACTACGTCAACGAGCGCCGCTCCTGCGAGGAGGAGCGCATAGTCCTCGTCCATGGGCGGCGTACGGCGGTGCGCCGCCGTTTCATCTGCTTCCTCGGCACGTGACGTGATCATGTGCCACAGATGACGCAAGCGTCTCACTCGTTCATTCCAATCAGCGTATGCGGAGAGAGGCGGCCCCGCTCAGATCGCAGGCCAACCCATTCTGGCGCGCAGCACAAGGCAACGTCGTGCGTCGAGCTTAGGCAAGCTTTTCGCTAATACCGTTCGCTTTGCGATCCCGAGTTTGAGCACCGAATCGCGCGCTGGCGCGGGAGTGAGCTTCAATCGCTGTCCGACCGGTACGGTCAAGGCCGCGCATCAGTGGCGGCCAGGGTCAGGGTCAGGGTCATCAGCGGCTTCAGCCGATCCGGCAGCTGACATGTTCCTTACACGCCGAGTTCTCCGGCACAACGTGCTGAGGCTCGGGCGCCGGCACCCCTGCCGCGAAACCGAACATCGCAGTGACACACTCGTCAGGCGTTCAAGAAACGACCGTTAGTTGAACGAACCTGACGTTGTCGGCGAATACGCGCGGAGGGCGTGAAAGCCGTTCCACTACCCGTTCAACAACTAATATGAACGCCGACCGCTTTTGGCACACATTTGGCGAACACTCGTGTGACACGAGAACGCGTTCCGCGTCAACTGACTGCGAGCGGAGATGGCCGCCCGTTCTCA
Source organism: Microbacterium gorillae (assembly GCF_050990725.1). Taxonomy (GTDB): domain Bacteria; phylum Actinomycetota; class Actinomycetes; order Actinomycetales; family Microbacteriaceae; genus Microbacterium; species Microbacterium gorillae_A. The sequence continues at coordinate 1,644,314 of NZ_CP158844.1, read as the reverse complement.
ACCGACGTGCAGACCTGAATCGTCAGGAGGGGCGGCAGCGGGATACAGATAGCCATACATGCACATCGGTGCATGTATGGCTACCACTCGCCGAGTGTTCGTGGTCGCTGGTCCGTGCTCGCGATGAAGCGGGACCAGCAACCACGAATACTTCAATCAGCCGTGCCGGACTCGATGCCAGCGAGCCAGTGATCCATCCGGTGAATGCTTGCCGAAGAGCCGGCTTTGTCTGGCCCATCCAAGTGACCGTGCACGGTACCGGTTTCACGCACTACCTGCACGTCCACACCGGCGGCTGCCAATTCGCTCGCGTACGCTTCCCCTGACGCCCGCAAGAAGTCCGCATCGCTGTTCACGATGAACGTAGAGGGCAGATTCTCGAGGTTGTGCCCTCCCGGGAACGCGTACGGGTCTGCCAGGACGGCGCTGTCGCCGCCGACATAGTAGAGGGCGAGATCGCTTGCACCGGTGTTCGCTTGCTGCTCGCTGGTGGGTTCCGGCAGCGCTGCGAGTTTGTCTACGAGTTCGGGACGAAACTCCGGGAGTTCTGCGTGTAGGAACGGGTATGCCATCAACAGTCCAGCCGGCTCAGCTGCGCCACTATCACGCAGCCGAAGTGTCACCCCGGCCGCGATGTTTCCTCCGGCGCTTGCACCTCCGATGACCCAGCTGTCTGCATCCGAGATGTCGTCGGTTGTCATCAGTGCTTCTGTCAGGGCGGCTACTTCCTCGGACGCAACCGGGAAGAAGTGGCCGTCTCGGGGTGGGGCGTCCGGCCCGAGGCCTTCCGGGATCGGTGCGAGTCGATAGTCGACGGCAATCACCACTCGATCTTCGGTGGCGAGCTGCTGTGCCACCCAGTGGCTTTCGAGCATCTCGAGGTCGCCGAACATGAACGCGCCGCCGTGCAACCAGAGCAGGCCGTTCTCTGGTGAAGAGCCGGGGACCTGATAGATCCGGATCGGCACGCTGCCGTGCGGACCATCGAACGTGGTGTCGACGATCTCAAGCTCGGCCGAAGCCGACGCCGAGTTGGTCGTCGCGGGTGTTTCTGTTGCCGCTGAGCAGCCGCTCAGGACGACGGTTGCAGCAGCGGCGGCGACTGCGGCGCGCACAAGGGATTTTCGCATCTAACTCTCCATTGGGTTTGACGTGGCTCTTCGTTCGTCGGCTGTCCTACCGAACGAAGTTCAGTCCGCGCGGGCCATCGCGTGAACCGGGTTACTGATGGGGTCTCGACTGCTGTGAGGACACTCGAGACAGGTGAAAGGCCTCACTGTTCAGGGAACGGAAGTGGACCACTCGGTATTGGACGCTTCCGCTCAGCTGCCAGCTCACCGAGGCGCGCGCGGGCTGCGCTCTCGGTGAGCTGGCGATGCGTTGGTTACCGCGCGAGTGCTCGGTCCAGATCCGCTCGGAACTCGTCCGAAACGCCAGGAAGGGCTTCAATCAACGACGACAATGGCAGTGTCGCGAGGCTCGATTCGACGTCCAACGGGAGGGTCGGCATGTGGCGCTGGAATGTCTGGGAAACTGCGTCCCATACGTCGGGCTGCTGAGCGACGTCGCGAATCGACCATCGGAGCGAGGGCGATGCTGGTTCGCCGAATCCCTCGTCGACCGCGTACTCCCAGTCGTGCTCACCTGACGTGATCTCAAGCTCGGTAGCGTCCGCGACTCCCGGCAGCAGCACGGTCGCCTGCATGCCGTCGGGTACCGAAACATGGAGCGTGCCTCGACCGTTCTCGATGCTCCAGTCGGCAACGATCCGGCCCCGAACCGTGTCGTGGACAGTTTTCGCCGAGGTGAGTCCGGCTCCGGGGTTCGGTGCAATGCGCACGCGCGCGTACCCAGGCTCGAGTCGCTGAATCCCACCCACGACGCGGTGCAGCCAATCGCATACTGCGCCGAGTGCGTAGTGGTTCAGTGATGTCATACCGGTGGAGTTGAGTGAGCCATCCGGCAGGACTGCGTCCCAGCGCTCCCACATCGTCGTCGCACCCATGGTCACGGGGTACAGGAACGACGGGCATTCGGTCTCGAGGAGGACTCGATACGCGACGTCGAGCTGGCCCGTCATGCTTAGCGCGTCAGTCACGAGCGGGGTGCCAGCGAAGCCCGTGGAAATCCGGTATCCCCGCTCGACCACGAGCTCCGCCAGGCGCTCGCCAGCTCGTTCACGCTGAGCATCTTCGACGAGGCCGAAGTTGATGACGAGCGCATACGCGGTGACCGATTCACCGACCAGGCGTCCGGATTCTGCGATGTACTCGCGTCGGAACGCGTCACGGACCTTGTCGGCGAGGGCAGTGAACTCACGTTCGTCATCCTCGTTTCCGAGCAGCGCTGCTGTGTCGGCCATCTCTCGGCTCACGCGGCAGAAGAACGCGCTCGCGACAAGATAGCGATTCGTCTGGCCGGCCATAGGGTTGCTCGGTGGAGCGTCAGGGTCGAGCCAGTCGCCGAACTGGAATCCCGCGCTCCACAGACCACGCTCGTCCAGCAAGCCTGCGACCTGCCTGACGTACTTCGTCATCGAGGGGTAGGCGTCCTGCAGGATCTGCGGATCGCCGTACTCCTGGTAGAGCGTCCACGGCAGGCTCACCGCGACATCGGTCCAGAGTGCGTTCGGGCCCTCCCACTGTGGGATGGCGCTCGGGACGACCCAGGGCACGTTGCCGGTCTCGAACTGCTCAGCAGCAAGGTCCTTGAGCCATGAACCGAGTACGCCTCGAACGTCGTAGAGGAACGCAGCGGTCGGTCCGAATGCGTTGATGTCGCCAGTCCACCCGAGGCGCTCGTCTCGCTGCGGGCAATCGGTTGGGAGCCCGACGAAGTTGCCGCGCATGGACCAGACAACGTTCTGGTGCAGCTTGTTCACGAGCGCGTTCGACGTTTCGAACCAGCCGGTGCGCGTCATTTCGCTGTGCACAACGATGGCGCGGAGGTTGTCCGCTGCGAGCTCGCCCGGCCACCCTTCAATCTCCGCGTACCGGAAGCCATGGAAGGTGAAGCTCGGCTCCCACGTCTCCGCTCCCCCGCCGCGAAGCGTGTATCGGTTTGTCGCCTCGGCTGTGCGATTTGACTCGACGTCGAGTTCGCCTGCCGGGTTGACGTGCTCGGCGTGTCGAAGCACGACGGTTGTGCCGGCGTCGCCATCCACGGTGAACCGAACCCACCCTGCGATGTTCTGGCCGAAATCAACGAGGTACCGTCCGGTCGAAGTCCTCGAGACAGAGATTGGTGCGAGTTCTTCGATGCGACGGATCGGTGGGCCCTCTGGTGCGACGAGCGTCGAGAGGTCCCAGTCGTAGGCTTCTGCCTCCGCCCACGTTGAGGCGTCGAAGCCGCTCGTGTTCCACCCGTCAGGCTCGAGTCTCGCGTCGTAGTTTTCGCCGTCGTACAGACTGTGCGCTGTCACAGCCCCGGAGCCGACGCGGAAGGAGCTGTCGGAACCGACGGTGTCGACGCGGTCAGCGTAGTGCAGCTCGAGTCGTGCGTAGAGCGCGGGTCGATCTGCGTAGAGTTGCCGACCTCCTTCCCACCCGATTCGTCCGACAGCCCAGCCCTCGCCGACAATCGCGCCGAGGACGTTCGCGCCTTCGCGCAGTTGGTCCGTGATGTCGTACGACATGAGGTTCAGCCGGTGGCGGTAGGACGTCCACCCTGGTGAGAGAACGTCGTCCGCATTCACGGGCTTGCCGTTCACGAACGGTGTCACGATGCCGAGCGCTGTGACGGACAGGCTCGCGCGAACGAGGCCTTCTGCTACGTCGAACTCTCGGCGGAAGTACGGGGCGGGTGCGGTGACGTCGGCTGGGCCGGGTGCGGCGATGAAGCCGGCAGGAGCGTGCATGTGTTGGTGTCCTTTGAACTGCGCGTCGATGGATCAGCGCGTCGGGGTGTTTGATGAAGCGGCGAGCTCGCGTCGGCGAGCACGGCGTTCTGCTTGTTTGTTCGGATCGGCGATGGGAGCCGCGAGCATCAGCCTTTTGGTGTAGTCGTGAGCGGGCTCGTCGATGACACGGTCGACCGGTCCGTGCTCGAGGATCTCGCCTCGATACATCACGGAGACCTCATGGCTGATGTAGCGGACAGCACCGATGTCGTGCGTGACAAAGAGGTACGACACGTCGGTGTCTCGCTGAATCTCGATGAGCAGGTCCAGGATTCGCAGCTGGGTGGACAAGTCGAGCGCCGATACCGGCTCGTCGCACACAATGACGCGAGGGTCGACTGCGAGAGCGCGGGCGATTGCGACTCGCTGACGCTGGCCGCCTGAGAACTCACGGGGTAGACGATCTGACGCATCCGATGGCAGACCGACCTGGTCAAGCAAGCCTCGAACTTTGCTTCGTGCTGCCGCCCGCCCGGTGCCGCGCGCAACGAGCGGTTCCGCAAGGATGTCCGCCACGGTCATTGACGGGTTCAGCGACGAGTACGGGTCCTGGAACACGACCTGGATCTCGTTTGAGAGCCGCTTCTGGTCTGCGCGCGTCCGCCTGGATATCGGGGTGCCGTCGTATTCGATGATGCCGCTGCTCGGTGTGACCAGCCCCACGAGTGCGCGCCCAAGTGTCGTCTTCCCCGAACCAGACTCACCGACCAGCCCGAGCGTCCTCTTCGCGAAAAGGTCGACTGAAACGCCGTGCAGCACCTGCGTGGATTTCGACCGGAATCCCTTTCCCGGGTAGCTCACGATGAGCTCACGGGCTGACAAGAGCGGGGTGGGGGTCATGCGTGTGCCTCTCGTGCCGTGCGCGACGGACGTCCCTCAAGGTTCGCGGCGAGGAGCGCGCGCGTGTACGGGTGTTGTGGGCTCTCGAAGATCGCGCCCACGCTGGCGGCCTCGACGATCTCACCGTGCTGCATCACTGCGACGTGGTCACAGATGTCAGCGACGACGCCGAAGTTGTGAGTGATGAGGAGCATCGCGGTGCCCATCTCCTGCTGCAGCTCACGCAGCAGATCCAAGACCTCGGCCTGAACGGTTACGTCGAGCGCCGTTGAGGGCTCGTCTGCGATGAGGAGATCGGGTTTTGCGGACAGCGCGCCAGCAATCAGCGCGCGTTGCGCCATGCCGCCCGAAATCTGGTGAGGGTACGAACGCATCACCCGCTCAGCGTCAACGAGGCCAACCCGATCCAACATCTCTTTGACGGTCTGACGTGCTTCAGCTTTGCTCACTCGAGTGTTCGCGCGGAGGCGCTCCACCAGTTGGCTGCCGATGGTGAACATCGGGTCGAGGTTCGTCATCGGCTCCTGGGGGATGTACGCAATGCGCTTGCCAAGTAGCGCCCGCATCGCCTTCGGCGTTGCCGTGTCGATGCGCTTTCCGTCGAAGTAGATGCTGCCGCCGGTGACGATCCCGCCAGGGCTCAGCAAACCGAGCGCTGCGAGCGAGGTCTGCGTCTTCCCGCTGCCCGACTCACCGACAAGCCCCAACACTTCTCCCCTACGCACCGTCAGGGAGACGCCGTGCACCACTTCAACCGCCTGTGAGCGACTTGTCTGGTACGCAACGGTGAGGTCTTCGATGTTGAGGACCGGCGTCGTATCCGTGTGCTCACGGTCTGTGGCGGTTCCGGCGGCGGCGCGTGCACGCCGGCTCCGTGCTGCGGCGCCAGGGGCGACACGAGTTGCGTTGCCTTCCTCGAGCGCGTCGCGGAGCGCGTTACCGATGAGCGACGCAGCGCCCGCGGTCAGGCCAATCATCAGGCCAGGCCACAGAACCAGCAGCGGCGCGGTGTAGATCGTGCGGAAGGCGTCGGAAAGCATGACTCCCCAGCTGGGGATGCTCGGGTCGCCGAGGCCGAGGAAGTCCAGACCGGCCTGGATGACCACTGCGAGCCCAACCGCGCCGGCGATCTGAATCAGCAACGGCCCCCGGACGACGATAAGAATGTGGCGGAACAGGATACGGCCGGTGCCGAGACCGAATACTCGCGCGGCGTCGACGTATGCATCATTGCGGACTGACCGAACGTTCGCCCGTGTCATGCGGAAGAAGCCCGGTGAGACGAGCACCCCGAAGATCGTCATCGAGATCCAAATGGACCGGCCGAGCGCGGCGGCGCTTGCCATCAGGATGATGATGCCCGGCAGCGACATGAGAACGTTGGCGATCCATTCACCGACCATGTCGAACCAGCCACCGAAGTAGCCCGCAAGCAGCCCGGAGGTCACACCCAGGATGCTTGAGACGACGAGGACAATGAGCCCTGACAGCAGGCTTGCCTGACCTCCGTAGAGGAGGCGCGCAAGGACATCACGCCCCACCCCGTCGGTGCCGAGCGGGTGCTCCAGGCTCGGGCTCGCGAACGTGATACCCAACGAGGTTTGATTGGGATCGGAGCCGGCGATGACTGGCGCGAGCAAGCTGACAGCGACAATCGCAATGAGGACGACAGCCGCGACCACTCCCATCGGTTCGCGCAGGAAACGTTGGAACGCATTGCGGCGCCGAGGAGTGTGAGCGACAGCGTTGACTACTGTGAGCGAGGTCACGAGATCCGCACCTTCGGGTTCAGGAAGCCGTTGACGAGGTCAATGACGAGATTGACAATGATGACGACCGCGACGGAGAGCACGACGACTCCCAGGACAAGCGGCAGGTCGCCTGTCGCAGTCGCGGTCTCAGCGACAGAGCCGATGCCGGGCAACGCGAACACCTTCTCGATGATGACCGTGCCCCCGAGCAGTCCGATGAACTGCAGCGACAGGACGGTGAGAGAGGGAGGCGCTGCGTTGCGCAGCGCGTGAACGAACAGCACCCGACGTTCCGGCACGCCCGCCGCCCGCAGGGTTCGTACGAAATCGGACCCGAGAATGTCGATGAGCGAACCTCGGAGAATCTGGGCAGTCGCGGCGATAGAGCCGATGGCAAGCGATGCGACGGGCAAGGTGATTGTTGCCAGCCAGCCGCCTGGCGAGGTACTGAATGGCACGTACCCAGTCGCCGGGAACAGTCCTGCAGTTACCGCGAGACTGGACACGAGCACCAGCGCCACCCAAAACCCGGGCAGCGCGAACCCAACAACGGCGATGATCTGGACGGCCCGGTCAACCCAGCCACGATAGACAGCTGCGGCAACGCCGAGAACCGTCGACAATACGGCGGTGACCAGCACGGTGGTGACCGCGATAGTCAAGGTGACGGGCAGACGCGCGGTGAGCACACTGGTCACCTGCTCGCCGGTGAACCAAGACCGTCCGAGATCGCCCTGGGCTGCGTTGAGCAGCCACTCACCGAATCGGACGAAGAACGGGTTGAGTAGACCGAGCTCGCTCGCGCGCTGTTGAACCTGCTCGTCGGTGGCCAATGGCCCGAGAATGCCGCGCGCAACCGCCACTCCCCCGGTGAGGTTCAGAAGCGTGAAGGTGAGCAAGGACACGACGACCAGCAAGACGATGCTTGAGCCGACACGCTTCGCGAAGTAAAGAATCATGGTGTTCCTCTGAACACGGCCGGCCGAGAGCGAGACTGCCACTCTCGGCCGCCCGAGGCTCACTCGGCAGGCGAGAAGTTGTACAGGCTCGGGATGGTCTGCTGATACTGCATCTCGACCGAGATCTTCGTCGGGTTCGTCGCATACGGCGACGCAACTCGGAACCACGGAGCGAACCACGCATTCTCAACGATGTAGGTGTTCACAGCCCGGACGGCTTCCGTCTGCGCAGCTTCATCGGTTGCTGTGCGCACGCTCTCAATAAGCGTGGTCAGCTCGTCAACCTGGTCGTTCAATGGGTTCCACGGTGCTGTCGGAGCGACCAGCTGGTTGATCATCTCCCAGCCGCCCTTCGCACCGAACTGCATGGTGTTGATTGGCGACTTGCCTGTGGTCATCGAGACAAGGAACGTGTTGAGGTCCTGCGTTTCCCAGGTGACGCGAATCCCGACCTCGGCCAGCTGCTGGGCGTACACCGCGAGCGTGTCTGCGGGGGTCTGCGCGAAGACAATCATCGTGACGTCGAACCCGTCCGGGTATCCGGCCTCTGCCAGCAGCTCCTTTGCTCGGGCGGGGTCGTAGTTGTAGGCCGCGTCCAGCTCGGCTACGTATCCGGGATCCTCTGGGCTGAAGATCTGGGTGGTTACCGTGCCATAGCCGTGCACGACCGTTGCGAGCACCTGGTCGCGGTCGATGGCGTAGTTGAGCGCCTGACGGACCTTGAGCTCACCCAGGGGCTCAGACAGCTGGCCCGTGCGGTCGAAGATCATGAACCCAGACCAGTCGCCTTCAACAGTGTCGATCTTGGCGCCTGCGTTCTCGAACTGGCTCAGCGTGTCGACCGACGCTGGGGCAGCGTCGATTTGGCCCGATGCGAAGGCGTTGGCGATAGCGGCGGGGTCGGTGAAGACACGGACCTCGACCTTGTCGAAGTTGACCGTGGCCTCGTTCCAGTAGTCGTCTCGCTTCTCGAACGTGTACACACTGCCCGATGTGCTGCTCGCCGCGTCGTAGGTGTACGGACCTGAGCCGGACGGCGTGGTTGCCAGCTCGGGGTCAGCCAGTCCTTCAGGACTGACCTGCAGCCCGGCGACCGTCGTCAGGTATGACACCAGCGAGGGGTTGGGCGCGGACAGCTTGAGAACGATGGAATCGTCACCGGCGACCGCTACCGATTCGAGCTCCGCGAGCATCGATCCCTGCGGCCCTCCACCGGCCTTGAAGTGCTCGAGGTTCGCGACGGCAACCTCGGGCGTGAACTCCTCCCCGTTCGCGAATGTCACATCGTCGCGCAGCGTGAGCGTGAGTTCGGTGTTGTCCTCGTTGTAGGACCAGTCGCTGGCGAGCCACGGTTCGATGGTGCCGTCCGGGGCCTTGTACAGCAGCGAGTCGTACACCGCTTGGGCGTACTGCAGCATGTTGCCGGCGTCGCCCATCTGAGCGGGATCAAATGACTGCGGTGCGTTCGCCAGCCCCAGCTTCAATGTGGTTGTTGCGGAGTCGGGCTGGCCGGCGCTCGGTGCGCAAGCCGTCAGCGCGAGCGCTGCTGCAGCGACGACAGCGAGAATGCTGCCGGTGCGCGTTCGGGTGGATTTCAAGGGGAACTCCTTCGTTCTGGTAACTCGACATGTGAGTGCAGGAGTGATGTTATGTAGATCAATCTACATAAGTCAAGCCACGCTTCGGAAGCTGCTGCTGGCCGAACCTAAGATGAGGGAGTCGCTTCGAGCACGACGCGGTGAACCTCGAGAAGGAGACACAGGGTGGGACGAGCGCGAATCGAAGATGTTGCTGCGCGAGCGGGTGTTTCGCGGGCTGCGGTGTCGAAAGTGATCCGTGGCGCGTACGGCGTTAGCCCTGGCATGCAGGCGCGTGTCGAAGCCGCAATCGCGGAGCTTGGCTATCGCCCTCGCGCGTCCGCGCGGGCGATGCGCGGGGCGAGCTTCACGATTGGCGTGGAATCGCCGGCGCTCCTCGGTACGGACTTCCTGCCCACCATCATCTTCGGCGCCGCTCAGGCGCTTTCGCGCGCAGGCTATGACCTGATCTCGCTGCCCGTTCTCAGCGTCTGGGACAGCGCCAACGCCTTGGAGCGGCTCATCGACAGGCCCGTCGATGGCGTCATCTCGCTTGGAACCATTGTGTCCAGCGAGGATCTGACCGCGATGGCCGCAGGTGTTCCGATTGTTGCCATCGGTCGGCACGAACGCTCGGATGCCTTCGACACGGTGTGCAGCGATGACGAAGCCGGCGCGACTCTCGCGATGACACACCTGCACGACCTCGGGCACCGCAACATCGCACATGTGACGTTGGCACTGCCCGGCAGCCTGGACACAGCGTTCGACGGTCATGATGTGCGAGCCCGCGCATACGAGGCGTACATGACGAACGCGGGACTCAAACCAACCGTCGTACGGGTTGACCCGGAGCGACCTCGGGAGGGAATCGCAGAGTTCTTCAACTCCCAGACTCATGCCACAGCCGTCTTCGCCGCGAATGACGGCCTCGCGCTCGATGTTCTTGCCGTACTTCGCGAGGGAAATGCGACACGTGAGTCGGTGTCTGTCATCGGCTACGACGGGGCTCCAATCACCGCGCACCCACTCATCGGACTCACCACGATGGACCAGAACGGAGTCCACTTGGGTTCGACCGCCGCGACCGTGCTGCTTGAGAGACTCAAAGGCCGGGACACGCCGGTCCATCACCGGACAACCCCGACCATTCGCCCGGGGCTGACGACGTTTGCACCAGCGTGACGCGTTGATGTCTGAGTCCCAGTCATAGGCATCACTGACACCGCGACGCAGGCGGGCGGGCGTTCGCTCGCATCGACGCCCGCCCGCCCAGGCGTTCAGCCCTCCTTGACCGCGTCGAGCAGTTGCATGAGCACGGCCTCCACGTCGAGCGTGGCGCCTGCGCTCTGCTGCGCGAATCCGAGGATCGTTCGCAGGGGCATCGTGCCGAATAGTGGGAGCGAGTCGTCGTTCGTGAGCGCGTCACCGGGTTGCCCCATACTCACCATCGCGCCCTGCAGGACTTGCAGCCCTACTGGGTGCGAAGCCCACTCGAGCAGTGTTGACGCGTCGTCCAGTTCAAAGGCGGGCGCGTCCATAGTGAACGCCAGGACCTCCTGCAGCGGCAAGTCTCGGGAGTTCGGTCCGGCGTGGATCGTGAACTCCCCTGGCTCGACAGTCCAGCCACCACGACCCCAGTACGCGAAGGCACGTTCGTCAAGATCGAGGGTCACCACCCGAGTTTCCCCCGGCTCCAGCCAGACCTTCGAGAAAGCCCGCAGCTCTCGCTTCGGTCGCGCAACTGAGGCATGGGTATCAGCGACGTAGACCTGAATGACGTCGGAACCCGCTCGGTCCCCCGAGTTACTGACCGTGACCTGCACAGTCGCGCGGGCAGTGTCCGCGTCCGGGACGGAGACTGTGAGGCTGTCGTAGCGGAACGTGGTGTAGCCGAGCCCGAATCCGAACGGGAACGCAACCTCGCGCTCGGTCGCGTCGTACCACCGGTAGCCGACGTGGAGACCTTCCACCACGCGCGATCCGCGGTGATTGTGACAGCGGCCACGATGAAGGCGACGAGGGCGACGACGTCCAGCGGCCATTCCCACCGGTGCAGGCTCACTGTCCGCCGCCTCCTCGTCATCATCATGCGGATGATTCTCTCACCCGCTCCATCGGACTATCGTTGATGCCCCATCACCGTCCGACCCCCACGGCATCACGCGCGGGAACCGGGGCGTTCTCAGGCCGTGGCGCGGGCTGCTGGTCAAGACCTGCCCCTTCGACATCGATAGCGGGAAGGATGCGGTCGAGCCACTTGGGAATCCACCATGCTGCCTTGCCCAGCAACGAGAGCGCTGCCGGCACGAGAATCATCCGGACGATGAACGCATCCGCGATGACGCCGACGGTGAGAGCCATAGCGATGGAGCCGACCAGGGAGGAATGGCTCATGGCAAATCCTCCGAAAACGGCGGCCATGATGGCGGCTGCCGCCACGACGACGACTGCCGAGTGTCGGAAACCCGCGCGCACGGCCTCCAGTGGTGCCAGCCCCCGCTCGTGAGCCTCGTGCATGCGAGAGACGAGGAACACCTGGTAGTCCATCGCCAGCCCGAAGAGAATGCCCGTGACCACGATGGGCAGGAGGCTCAGCAGCGGGTTCCCCTGCGGAGCTTGGACGATGACGTCGAGCCAGCCCCACTGGAAAATCGCGACCGTTGCACCCAGGCCGGCGCCGAGCGACAGCAGGAAGCCCGCGGTCGCTACGAGGGGGATGAGAAGCGAACGGAACAGGATCACCATCAGGACCAGCGAGAGTCCGACGATGAGTGCGATGTACAGCATGAGGGCGGACTGCAGCTGCTCGTCGGAATCCAAGCCGATTGCTGTTGCTCCCGTAACGAGAAGCTGCGCTCCGCTGATCTCGCCGTCCTCGGCGCGGATGTCGTGCACGAGGTCTGTCGTGCGCGAATCGAGCGGGCCGTACTTCGACATGACCGTCAGCATCGCCGTGTCACCGTCGTCCGTCACAGCGGCGGGGATCACCATGTCGACGTTGTCGAGTTCGGCAAGGTTGTCGACGACACGGGAAAGCACCGTTTCGACATTGTCGGATCGCACGAGAACGACCAGCGGGTCCTGGGCGCCGTCGCCGAACTTGTCAGCGACGATCTCGTAGGCGGCGCGCTGCGTAGAGTCGGGATCCTCTCCTCCCGGCATGGTGAGCGCCGTCTGCATCGACATGAGCGGCACAGCCGCCACGACGAGCAGTGCCGTGCCTCCCAGGAGGCTGAGTGCGCGACGCCTCGTGACGAAACGCGCCCAGCCGGCGATGAAGCCGTTCTTCTCCGTGACGTCCGTCCCCACCAGCTTGCGGTCCCGGCGCGACAGAGCCCGAGTGCCCATGAACGAGAGCAAGGCGGGGACCAAGGTCAGCGCCATCAGCACAGCGATTGCAACCGCAAACGCTGCGGCGAGACCCATCTCTCCAAGGAACGGGATACCCACTACCGTCAGCCCGGTCAACGCGATGATCACGGTGGCTCCGGCGAAGACGACCGCAGACCCGGCAGTGCCGACGGCGACGCCAATGGCACTGTGCAAGCCTCTCCCCTCGCGAAGCTCGGTGCGGAACCTCGCGAGGATGAACAGTGTGTAGTCGATCCCGACGGCGAGGCCGAGCATGACGGCCAGGATCGGGGTGAGGGACCCGATGGGGGTCACCGCGGAGAACGCCAGCACACCGAGGATTCCTACAGCCACGCCGATGAGCGCGGTGAACATGTTCGCGCCGGCCGCAACCAGGGAGCCGAAAGTGATGAGAAGGACCAGGAACGCGAGGGCCGCGCCGACGATCTCGCTCGGCCCGAGGATCTCCGGCACCCCTTCACCGAGTGAGCCGCCGACTTCGGCGTTCAGACCATCAGCACGCAGAGTCTGCGCGACTTCTGCGAGGCGCTCGGTGGCGGTTTCTGCATCTGCGGCGTTGTCCACGGACACGGTAGCGACCGCAGTCGAGAGGTCTTCGGAGATGTACGGACGGGTCTGGTCAAAGGGGTCGGAGACGGACTCCACCCCGTCGATGTCACGGACGTCGGCGAGCGCATCCGCGATGCTAGTCATCGCCTCTGCATCGACAATGTCGCCGTCCGGGTTCTGGATGACGAGTTGCAACGAGCCGACATCCGAGTCGTCCGGGGGGAATTCCTCATCCAGCACGCTCATTGCCTCGCTGGAGGGAGTGCCCGGAACATCGAAACCCCCGTCGCCGAACTTCATCCCGGATAGCGCGACCACGGCAAGCACGGCGACGGCCAAGAGCCAGGAGATCAGCACCGCCCAGCGATGACGTGCGGAGAACCGGCCGAGCCGGGAAAGTAGTCGAGCCATGAGAGTCCTTCGAAAGGCGCATAAGCGTGCGCGCGAGTGCTTTCTTCAACTCTGATTTCTCCGCGTCGCGCTCGCGTGGTCCGTGCGCAGGCTTCGATGTACTGCGTTGGCAGTAGACGCGACGCTGAACCCGTGAACGAAAACAGTACATCTGCTACATTTTTGCCACCGTACTTCGTCGATGAGGACCCATGCCACGTACACCATCTGTAGCCCCGCCCGCCCGGCTTGTTAGCGAGGGAGGGGTGAAGCACCTTCACGTCCATGGCCAGCGCTTCGTCGTCCTCGGGGGTGAGCTACACAATTCCTCGAGCAGCAGCCGCCCCGCCATTCGAGATGCCTTCGATGCCCTGGACGGCATGAATCTCAACACCGTTCTGGCGCCTGTCTCGTGGCGACAGCTGGAGCCCCACGAAGGGGAGTTCGACTTTTCTCTTGTCGACGAGCTCGTCTCCACAGCGCGTGACAAGAATCTGCATCTGATCCCGCTCTGGTTCGGGGCATGGAAGAACGGGCGCTCAACTTACGTTCCCGACTGGGTGCGATCCGACCCGGAGCGCTTCCCCCGAGCCGAGATCAGAACGAACGAGACTCGCGACTGCCTGACCCCTTTCGCCACCGAAGCCGCAGAAGCGGACGCGCGGGCCTTCGCCGCACTCATGGCGCACGTCCGGGACATCGATGCCGCCGAAGGAACCATCGTGATGGTCCAGGTGGAGAACGAAGTCGGAATCCTGGGGGATTCCCGAGACCGGAGCGCTGCGGCAGAACACGCCTACCGCAGCAGCGTCCCGGAAGACGTGCTCGCCGCGCTCCGCACGGATGCACCTCTTCGCATTCGAGAGTCGTGGCGCTCTCGCGGTGAACACCAAGCAGGCACGTGGTCAGAGATGTTCGGAGACACCACAGACACTGATGAAGCCTTCATGGCGGCGGCCTATGCACGCCATGTCGAGCGAGTCGCCGCCGCGGGAAGAGCCCAGTACCCGCTCCCACTGTTCGCGAACGCCTGGCTGTATACGCAACTCGAGGTTGCAGATGGCAATCCGGCGGGGGGACAGGAGCCAGGCATCTACCCCAGCGGTGGCCCACTCCCCCATGTGGGAGCGATCTGGAGCGCACTCGCGCCCTCGCTGGACTTGCTCGTCCCCGACATCTACTTCGGGGACTTCGACCAGATCTGCAGGGACTACATCGGCCTCAGTGGCGGTCTTCTCATCCCGGAGATGCGCCGAAATGTCGCTGGTGTCGCAGACGCGTTCGTCGCCTTGGGCTCGCACTCCGCCATCGGGGTCTCACCGTTCGGCATCGACACCACGGAGTTGCCCGAGGGTGAGGCCTTGTTCGATGCCTACGGGGCGCTAGCGGTCCTCGCAAAGGTCAACTCTGCGCCTCCCATCGGGAGCTTCAGACTTCATGCCGAGCTCGAGCAGCAAGAGCTTGCACTGGGGAGGTACACCGCCATTGCACGACGCGAGCCGAACAGGGTTGGCGGGTTCCACGAGTGGGGCTATGGGCTCATCGTTCAGGAGTCTGAGGACACGTTCCTCGCATGCGGCAGAGGAGCTGAACTGTCGTTCTTCTGCGCAGAAGGTCGAGCGGAGATCGTCAAGGTCGAAGAGCTGAGAGTTCACGAAAGCGGCGTGGAGGTCTACCGGGAGCTCAACGGTGACGAGACAGAAAGCGGCAGCGTTGTGGTCTTGCCGTCTCTCGAACCGCGACCGCCATCCGACGCGTACCACATCCCCTCCATCCGCCGGCGCAGTGGCGTAGTGCGGTTCACGTTGGCGACCCCGCCGCCCGCCACCGCTCCGCCCGCCGAGCCATCGCGGTAGGCGCGTGCATAAATGGCGGGCGGTCGGACCCGAGTTGCTCAGCGGATTGACACGCGTCAAAAACAGTGGTTCCCTGTACCTATCAACATCGATATCGGCCCCCCCCGAAGCCGACTCGGACCAGAGCGCCCGATGACGGGCCCGTGATGAAGGCAAACCCATGAGACGCAAAGACGCGGCAAACATCGTGCCGACCAACACACCTATCGAGGACGTATCTCAGCTCACCTTGCGGGCGGAGGATGAGGAGGATCCCACGACGGCGGAGCTGCGCATTCCGAAGGTGGGGCCGGGCTTTGTCTTCGTGTACAGCTTCGCGTACTTCGGGTACTTCCTGTGCCTGTTCATGCCCGCGCTCTTCAGCCTCCCCTACAAGATTCAGCTCGTCGACCCCGCGAGCAAGGAGACCGTGCTCGGTCTAGTCGTCGGTATCAGTGCCATCGTTCTGCTGCCGGCAGGACCGGTACTCGGTGTACTCAGCGACCGAAGCAAGTTCG
This sequence comes from Microbacterium gorillae, assembly GCF_050990725.1. GTDB lineage: Bacteria > Actinomycetota > Actinomycetes > Actinomycetales > Microbacteriaceae > Microbacterium > Microbacterium gorillae_A. The sequence goes on along the minus strand of NZ_CP158844.1, from coordinate 1,628,622 downwards.
CCTGGGGGCGACGCCGGCCGTTCCTCATTCTCGGCTTCTCGGTCTTTGCCATCAGTGCGTTCCTGATTGCCATCGCGCCGAACGTGCCTCTCATCCTCGTCGGATACGTGATCGCTCAGCTCGCCGCATCCCTCGTAGGCGTCGCCATGAACCCCACCCTCGCCGAACACGTGCCCCCCGCACAGCGAGGCAAGCTGGGCGCGCTGAGCGGCGTTATGGCGTCGATTGCCGGCGTCTCCGCCACCCTGGTTGGCAGCCTGTTGCTGAACAACGTGGTGCTGCTCTTCCTGGCCCCCGTCGCCGTCTTCGGGCTCGGTGTGCTGCTGTGGGTACTCGTCATCCCCGACAGCCCTGCACCGGAGCGTTTTCAGTCCGTCAAGGTTGGATCGTCCCTGCGTAGCCTGCTGTTCAACCCACTCAAGCACCCGGATTTCTCGCTGGTGTGGGTCGGAAAGCTGTGCATCGGAGTGGGAACGGCATTCTTCAGCACCTACCAGCTGTACTTCCTCCTGGACCGACTCGGCTTCACCGCGGAACAGGCGGGTCAGCAGCTCGCTGTCGCCGGCGGGCTGGCCCTGCTCGCGACTATCGGATTCACGATCCTGGGTGGGTTCCTTTCGGACAAGTTGCGCCGGCGTAAGCCATTCATCTACATCGCGGCGGGGATGATCGCCGCGGGTATGGCCATCGCAGCTATCGCACCTGACTTCGGGATCTACATCATCGGAGGCGTGCTCATTTCCGCTGGTTCCGGCGCGTTCAACTCGGTCGATCTCGCCCTTGCCTCTGACGTCTTGCCCGACCCTGCCGCTGGCGGAAAGTGGATGTCGATCTACCAGGTGTCCGGCACTCTGGCGACCGCTATCGGGCCTGTCATCGCGCCACTTCTTCTCGCCATCGGCGGAGGGTCCGGAAACTACACAGCCCTCTTCATCGCGGGTGGAGTCTTTGCCCTCGGCGCCGCAGTCACCGCAGCCCGCGTCCGCGGAGTGCGGTGACCCGCTAGTTCCCCGGTGCCGCCGTGTGGCCGAGTGACAGCTCTCCGGCCACACGGAAGCATCTTTTATCCAGGGCGCCTTCTCTCGCGTCGGCACCCGACCACGAAATGGAGTGACACTGTTGCCTAGCACGACTGACCTTTGGACCGGGCCGTACCTGAGCGTGGACGGCCGACCCTTCGTGGTCATCGGAGCGGAAGTACATAACTCCAGCTCAAGCACCGAACGGGCGATCACCGCGTCTTTCGACACGGTCGCGCTCCTCGGCGCCAACACGGTTCTTGCACCTGTCGCATGGGACCTCTTCGAGCCGGTCGAGGGCTCCTACGACACGCGCCTTGTCGACGCGATGGTTGAGGGAGCGCGTTCGCGAGGCCTGAAGCTCATCCCTCTGTGGTTCGGGTCGTGGAAGAACGCCGCTTCGACGTACGTCCCGGCATGGGTGAAGCGGGACGCGGAGCGCTTCCCGCGCTCTCTCCTATCGACCGGTCACCATGCCGAACATCTCACGCCGTTTGGGTCCACGTCACGCGAGGCCGATGCGCGCGCGTTCGCTGCCCTGATGCAGCACATAGCCGCGGTGGACGCCGACCGCACGGTGATCGCGGTGCAGGTTGAGAACGAGATCGGGTTGCTCGGCGACACCCGCGACCGCAGCAATAATGCGGAGCGCCTGTTCAATGACCGTGTGCCTGCCGCTGTCATTCATGCGGTTGCCGGTGACGTCGACGCCCCTCTCCACGCGGAATGGGTCGCCCACGGCAGCCTGAGGGAAGGAACTTGGGCGGAGGTCTTCCCGGCGGGCGACCGCGTTGACGAAGCGTTCATGGCGGCCGGTTTCGCCGCCTACACGCAGGTCGTGGCTGCCGCGGGGCGCGCGGAATTGAATGTTCCCCTGTTCGTCAACGCCTGGCTCGACCGCGATAGCGTACTCGACGGACCGGTCGCCCTTGCCGGGGGCAAACGGCCTGGACAGTATCCGAGTGGTGGACCCGTTCTGCCGGTCGCCGCGATCTGGGAAGAACTCGCTCCGGACATCGATTTCCTCGCACCTGACATTTACGTTGATGACATCACAGAGGTACTCGCCGGTTTCAAGGCTCGCCGGGGGCGCCTGCTCATCCCGGAGTTGCGCGGCGACTCTCCCGGCATCCCGCAGATGTTCGAAGCCATCGGCAACCACGCGGCGCTTGGCGTCTCCCCGTTCGGTGTGGACTCCTATACGCCGACGGATCCTGAGTTCGCTCCCCTCGCCGACGCCTTTCACCTCCTTCGGGCTGCGGCAGCCGTCATCGCGGTCAATCCGGACGCGCAGATGCGCGCCGTCATCCTGAACGAAGAGAACCCAGGTGCGGAGATCGTCCTCGGCGACGTGACGGTGACCTTGCACACGAAGGATGAGTGGGGGTACGTCACACCGGTCTATCCCGGGTACGCCATCGTCATCGAGGACGGCCCGGACGGGGTCTATCTCCTCGGCAGAGGTTTCTGGATCACCCTGGCAGGCACGGACGGACGGACCGCTTCCTTCCTTTCCGCGACCGCTTTCGAGCTCGAGGGCGACGAGCTTGTTCCGACGCTGCACCTGAATGGCGATGAGACCGCCTCGGGCTCGCTGATCCCCTATCCCTTCCCCGGGAGCGGGCTGGTGCCTGGCCGCGCCATTCCCACCCGTATCCCAGAGACGGGAATCACCCGGTTCTCCACGTACGCGATCTGAGCGTGCCGCGCCTCTTCCTCTTCCTCTTCTGACCCACGAACGGACCTGCTGTGAACGACGACTACCTGCCCTACCGCGACTCCACCCAACCTGTGGGGGTGCGAGTACGAGACCTCCTCGAGCGCATGACGCTCGAAGAGAAAGCCGCCCAGACGGCGTCACCTTTCGGCACGGCTGTCGATGCACACAACCCGCCTGCAACAGGCTGGGGTACCGCGACCGCCGCCATCGCTGCATTGAACTTGCCGCCCCGGGAGGCGGCGGCGCGTGTCAACGAACTGCAGCGCAAGCACATCGAGGACACACGCCTGGGTATCCCCGTCCTTCTCGCGGAGGAGGCGCTCCTCGGCTTCAAGGTCCAGGGAGCGACCACCTTCCCAGATGCCATTGCTCAGGCAGCGACGTGGGATCCGGAGCTCATCGGGGAGATGGGTGCGGAGATCGGATCTCAGATGGCCGCCCTCGGCGCGAGGATGGCGCTGTCTCCGCTCGCAGACGTCGCTCGCGACCCGCGATGGGGACGCGTCGGTGAGACCTACGGTGAGGACCCCTATCTCGTCGGCTCAACGGCATCGGCCTTCGTTCGGGGGCTGCAGAACGCCGTCCCCGCAAGTCCAATCATCGCGGCGCTCAAGCATTTTGTCGCTTATGGGGCGAGCGACGGCGGACGCAATACCGAGCCCGCTCAGGTAGGAGACCGACTCCTGCGCGAGTTCTACGGTGTTCCGTTCGAGATGGCGATCCGCGATGGCGGTGCCGATGGAATCATGCCGTCCTACAACGACCTCGACGGCGTGCCCGTCACCGGGTCACCGGAACTCCTCGACGGCCTCCTCCGCCAGGACTACGGCTTCGACGGAGTAGTCATCTCCGACCTCGACGCCATCGGGCAGCTCCATACCAAGCACGGTGTGAGCGATTCGCTGGTGGCCTCGTTTGCTGACGCCATTCGCGCAGGCGTGGATATCGACCTCGACAACCGCGTGTCCACCGACCGCATTGTGGAGGCCGTCGAGTCGGGACTGCTCACCGAAGGCGAGCTGGACCGTGCCGTCGCGGCGATCCTCCGGGCAAAGTTCCGCTTGGGCCTTTTCGAGAACCCCTACGTGGACATCGATTCAATCCCGGAGACCCTCGACTCTTCCACTGCACGTGGGCTGGCGCGGCGGGTCGCCGAACGCTCGGTGGTCCTGCTCAAGAACGACGCGGTCAACGGCGTCCCGCTTCTCCCGCTAACGACGACGCCTGGCACCATCGCCGTCATCGGGCCGAACGCGGACAGACCCATGGGCCAGCTCGGGCACTACGCCTACCAGGTCCTCGACAGCATGACCAAGCGGTTCGCTCTCGCGGCGAACCCGCAGGCTCGTCTGGAAGATGTCGAGGAACTGCGTGGCAAGACCGGCGCAGACGACGCCGACCTCCTCGTGGACACCGTGCCGCTCGTCACCTTCCTCCAGGGAATCCGCGAACGCGCCGGTGATGCGACGACCGTGCTGCACGAAGTGGGGTGCCCGGTCGAGCGCATGGATCGCTCAGACATCCCGGCCGCCGTCGAAGCAGCCCGACGCTCCGACCTTGCCGTTCTTGTCGTCGGCGACCAGGCTGGCATCAACGGCTTCGGGACAGTCGGAGAGGGACTCGACAGCGCTACGTGCGAGCTACCGGGTGTGCAGCGCGAGCTGGTGGAAGCTGTCCTGGACACGGGCACACCGACCATCGTCGTGCTCAGCCATGCGCGCCCGTACGTGCTGGGCTGGCTCGCGGACCGTGCTCCGGCAATCGTCTCTGCCTGGCTTGGTGGAGAGGAAGCCGGAGCCGCGACCGCCGCCGTACTCTTCGGCGACGTGAACCCGGCCGGCAGGCTCCCTATCGCCATGCTGGAGAATGTTGGCTCCGCGCCGGTTCCCTACTGGAGGACGCTGCAGAGCAACGACAGCTATGTCGACGGCTCGGCGCGCGCGGTGTTCCCCTTTGGCCACGGACTCAGCTACAGCCAGTTCGAGTACCGTGATCTCGCATTCCAGGCACCCCGGGTTGGAACCGACGGCGTGATCCGCTGCACATTCACCGTTTCGAACACGAGCGACCGAGACGGCGACGAGGTCGTTCAGGTGTACGGTCGCGACCTGGTGGCGCGAGTCGTTCGTCGATCTCGCGTGCTGCTGGGTTTCCAGCGAGTCTTCCTCCGCGCGGGTGAGGAGCGACAGGTGCTGGTCGAGATCCCCTCGGAGATGTTCGCGTTGTGGGACCGCCGGGAAGGCTGGGTAGTCGAACCGGGAGCACTCCGCCTCTTCATCGGCGGGTCGTCCGCGTCCACGCCTTTGAAGGGCAGCGTCGAGCTGAGTGGCGAAGTTCACCATTGCTCTCGTAACCGAGCGCTCTGGAGCACCGTCACTGTGGGTGGCGAGCTGACCGATGTCGTCGAGGTTGCGCGCGTGGAGGTGGCGGTTCCGGCGTTGACCTCCGCGAGCACCATCGGGGACTGGTTGAGTCACCCCCGGGGACGGGCAGTTTTGTCAGACGCCTTGAACGGCGCCGACGAAGAGACGCTAGCGCAGGCTACCGGCCTCACGCTCGATCAACTAGTGATGTATAGCCAAGGCGCTCTGCCAGCCGATCTACCGCAGACGCTCCTGACGCAGGTCACCGAGGTCTAAACCGCGCCGAGGAAGGGCTGGGAGATCGCCTCGATCTCCCAGCCCTTCCGACGTCAGCGCGCCGTGCTACCTCCGTCGACCACCGAGACCGACGACTTCATGGTGTCAAGCTCGTCGAGGGTGAAGACCTCCGGCCCGTCGAGAAGCGCCCGCACGATCTCGTGGGCGCTGAAACGCACATCGATGTCGATTGTGGTCAGCGACGGTTCAGTCACCCCTGACGCAATCGTGTTGTCCACCCCGATGACTCCGATATCGCCCGGCACATTGCGCCCGGCGCGAATGGCTGCCGACATGATGGCGAGCGCGACGTCATCGTTGTACGCCGCAATGCCGACGCTCTGCCCCCGCAGCATCTCGGCCGTCTGCTGGCTACTCCCCCGCTCCAGGGAAAGGCGGATGGTCGGCAACACCGTGACGCCCGCCCGCTGACATTCCTCCAGTGCTCCTCGCTCACGGGCCGTCGCGTAAGGCTGCTCGCGCAGCGCCTCGGGAGTTGCGATAGCAACGGCTGTGTAGCCCCGTTCGATGAGGTGTCGTGCTTGCATCGCGCCGATTTCACGGTCGATGGCTTCCTGATACTCGCGCGGAGGGTCAACTACCGCCACGTTCGCTTCGTCCAGACGAGCGCGCTGGGTTGGCGCCAGCGGCGCCACGCTCCATAGCCCCGCGGGGCGTAACGCAAGGACGGCTTCGTCGATTTGCGCGTCGCCGGAGGACAACCTGATGAGGTTAGTGCGCCCTGCTTGTGCGAGTTCATCAGTAACCCTGTCAATCAGTTCCCGAAGGCGCGGACCGAGCGAGATATTGGGTAGGAGCGTGATGACGATGTCACTGGTGCCCCTGGCGAGGGCTCGACCGGCGATGGACGGCCGATACCCGAGCTCCCGCGCGACTGACTGCACGCGGTCGACCATGTCCGGGCGAAACCGATGTCCGTGGCCGTTCAAAATCTGGCTCACGGTCGACCTAGAGACACCTGCTCTCGCAGCCACGTCCGCACTGTTGGTCATGTCGGTCTCCTTCTGGCGCCTTCGCCAGTTTACGAGAAAATCTCCACGCCCCATTGTCGCGTGTCAACATCCTAGCCCCGTCACCGCCCGACTTCGAAGCAGCCGTCAGGGAGTCGTCGACGCTACTCCCCAGACTCCTCTCGGACGCGCAGGATTATCCGCTTTGACACGCGTCAATCTTCGTGATTTGATGCACATGGGGCCCCTCGGCCTCGCACCAGATTGAGGACGACGATGACTTTGATGCGCCCTACCGCTGCGCGGTCCGACACGCTGTTGTCCACGTGGCGGGTTACTTCGGACGATGGGACCGAGGTCACCGTCCGCCTCCCCGATGATGCGATGCTGCGAGCTGGGCGCGACCCGGAAGCGAGCGGCGGCGCCGAGACCGGCTGGTTCCGCGGGGGCGACTACGACTACGTGACGCAGTGGAGCGCCCCACACGGAGACGGGGAGGTCGTGCTCGTCTTCGAAGGCGTCCAGGGTGACGCAGATGTCACGGTCAACGGCGAGAAGGTCGGGACCGTGCGGAGCGGGTACACCGAGACAGAGCTGACTATCACTGAGGTCGTGAGACGCGGCGAGGTCAATGACATACGCGTAATCGTTCACCATCGCGATCAGCCCGCAGAGCGATGGTATCCGGGCTCCGGACTGTACAGGCCCGTCCACGTGGTCACTCGACCGCTGACACACTTCGGCACCGACTCCGTGCGAGTAACGACCACCGAGATCGAAGGCGCTCGCGCAGGCGTGCGAGTTGACGTGCGCATGTCCGGGGAGGCACCGGCATCCACCCGCGTGACCGCTCGACTGACCGCGAACGGCGAGACAGTTGCGCAGGGGCTGCTTCACGGCGCGTCCGGCGCTATTCATCTCGACGTCACTGATCCGCGCCCGTGGAGCGCCGACACGCCCTTCCGCTACGAGCTACTTGTGACTGCCGAGACAGACGACGACGTGCTCGACGAGTGGAGAAGTAGAGTCGGGCTTCGAACGGTGAGTGTCGACGCTCAGCAGGGGCTTCGCATCAACGGCAAGCGAGTACTCCTCGCCGGAGCATGCATCCACCACGACAACGGCCTCCTCGGTGCGGCGACCCATCGCGCAGCTGAGTACCGGCGGATCCGTATCCTCAAAGACGCGGGTTTCAACGCGATTCGTAGCGCCCACAATCCACTATCGCGGGATCTTCTCGACGCGTGCGATGAACTCGGGATGTACGTGTTGGACGAGCTCGCCGACTACTGGTTCGTGCGCAAGTCCCGGTTCGACCACTCGGACCGATTCCGTGACACGTGGCGCCACGATGCTGACGCGCTCATTGCGAAAGACCGCAACTACGCCAGCGTCATCATGTACGCGTCCGGTAACGAGATCCCGGAGACAGCCACCGCCGCGGGCGTTGAGCTGTCGCGCGAGATCACGGAGCACTTCCACACCACGGACCCCACCAGGCCGGTCACCGTAGCCATCAATCTCTTCCTGAACGCGATGGTTTCGATGAACGCGTCGCCCTACAGCGCGAAGGGAGATCGCTCCGAGGAGGCGATGGCGGGAAGCACCGAAGCGAACGTGATGATCAATCACATCGGACGACTAATGAGCGTCGTCTCCCGCCTCCCCCGCGCGGACCGCGCCTCGCGAGAGGCCTTCGCCACGGTCGACGTCGCGGGGTACAACTACGGGATCGCACGCTACAAAGGCGATGCGCAGCGCTACCCGCACCGCGTCATCTTGGGCTCGGAGACACTACCGAGCGATGTTGCGAAGGCGTGGCGCCTTGCTCAGGAGATTCCCGCCGTGATCGGCGACTTCGTGTGGGCGGGCTGGGAGTATCTCGGCGAGGCCGGAGTGGCCGTGTGGGTGCCCGGGAAGAAGGCCGGACTGGCGAAACCGTACCCGTATGTTGTCGCGGGCCCCGGGATGTTCGATCTCACTGGTCGGCCTGACGCGTCTCTTCGCCTCGCTCAGGCGGCTTGGGGTGTGCTTGACGCGCCCGTCATCACTGTTCGCCCACTCGACCGCGCCGGCCAGCCCTACGTCCGGTCAGCGTGGCGCGTCACCGACGCGGTGGAAAGCTGGTCATGGCGTGGCAGCGAAGGAAAGCGCGCGGAGATCACGGTGTACAGCACCGCCGACGAGATCGAGCTGGTGGTGGGTGATCGCTCTATCGGGCGTCGGCGTGCCGGACGGAACACAGAGTTCCGCTTCTCTTTCACTACTCAGTGGGAGAGCGGAACCGTGCGCGCTATCGCTTACCGGGATGGCACAGAGGTCAGCCGCAGTGAGCTGAGTTCTGCGTCAGACGACGTGAGCGTACAGTTGCGTCCCGAAGCAAACACGCTTCTCGCCGACGGTGACGACCTCGCCTTCGTGCACGTTGAGTTGGCTGACGCGGACGGTGTTGTCGAGATGCTCGACGATGACCACGTTGACGTCGAAGTCAGCGGGCCCGCCGAACTCGTCGGGTTTGGCACTGCGAATCCGGCGCCTGTGGACTCGTTCCTCTCGGCGCGCACGACGACCTACCGAGGGCGGGCGCTTGCGATTGTCCGCTCGACCGGGGAGACGGGCGAGGTGCGAATCACCGCGCGCTCTCGCCACCGCGGGGAGACGACCGTCACCCTGCGGGCCATCTCATCCGACGCATCTGTCAGCCACGAGGCGCCACGCCTCGCGTGACCCACAACCCAGGAGAAACCATGTCTGATTCCACCCCGGACATCCCGCTGGATGACAAGCTCGCGCTACTGTCAGGCGCCACGTTCTGGGAGACCCACTCGGTACCTTCCGCCGGCATCCGGCCACTCTTCCTCGCTGACGGGCCGTATGGGTTGCGACACCAGTCCGGTCAACACGACAATCTGGCGATCTTCGCGAGTGATCCCGCCACCTGTTTCCCTCCTGGTGTGGCCGTCGGCTCCAGCTGGGACCCGGAGCTGGCTGCACGCGTCGGCACCGCGGTCGGTCGCGAGGCCGTCGCGCAGGGTGTGGATGTCGTGCTCGGACCTGGGGTGAACATCAAGCGCACCCCATTGTGCGGGCGAAACTTCGAGTACTACTCCGAGGATCCTCTCATCTCTGGGGTCCTCGGTGCTGCGTACACCACAGCGCTACAAGCCGAAGGCCCGTCGGTGTCCGTTAAGCATTTTGCGGCGAACAATCAAGAGACAAACCGGCAGACCATTAGCTCGGACGTTGATGAGCGGACGCTGCGCGAGATCTACCTCCCCGCTTTCGAGCGCGTGGTGCGGGAAGCTCGGCCGGGCTCGGTGATGGCGTCGTACAACAAGATCAACGGTGTTCACGCCTGGGCGAACCCGTGGCTGTTGACTCAGGTGCTGCGTGACGAGTGGGGCTTCAACGGCGTCGTCGTCTCGGACTGGAGCTCCGTCACCGACCCGGTCGCCGCCGTGCAGGCGGGCCTCGACCTCGCCATGCCCGCCGAACCTGAGCACATCGAGCAGTTGCGTGCGGCGGCAGAATCCGGGGCGCTCAGCATGGACGCCGTCGATGCTGCCGTCACTCTCTTGACCGCTCTGGCGGCCCGACCGCGCCCCGAGCGAGTCGAGATTGACGTGGACGTCCACCATGCCCTCGCGCAGGACGTCGCTGAAGGCTGCCCAGTACTGCTCCGTAACGAACACGCCGTCCTGCCGCTTCCCAAGGGAGTGGACGTCGCTGTCATCGGACTTCTCGCGACCGAGCCCCGTTTCCAGGGCGGTGGGAGCGCGAACGTCAACGCCACCAAGATTGATGAGCCTCTCGCCGAGCTGCGAACCCTGCTCGAGCGTGAGGGATCGACCGTCACCTACGCAGCCGGGTACAGCCTCATCGGCAGCCCGGACGCCGAGTCTCTTGCAGACGAGGCCGTCACCGTAGCGCGTCGTGCTGATGTCGCGGTGGTTTTCGCGGGCCTTGGGGAAGAACAGGAGTCCGAGGGCTTCGACAGGAACACGCTGGACCTCCCCGCTGATCAGATCCGCCTGATCCGCCGGGTCGCCGCCTCTGCTGCGCGCACGGTCGTCGTACTCTCCCATGGAGGTGTCGTAAGCCTGGAGGGCTGGCACGACGACGTCGATGCGATCCTCGATGCTTTCGTTCTCGGCCAGGGCGGCGGACGCGCCATTGCTCGCATCCTCTCGGGAGCCGTCAACCCATCCGGACGGCTGGCGGAGACGATTCCGCTGCGCCTCGAGGATCACCCGTCGTGGGTGAACTTCCCCGGGGAACAGGGCCACGTTCGGTACGGCGAAGGAGTGCTCGTTGGATACCGCTACTTCTCCAGTTCGGGGACGCCGGTGCGCTACCCGTTCGGGTACGGGCTCTCCTACAGCTCGTTCGATTCTTCGCTCGAGTCCGTCGAGGTGACGGGGTCTGACTCCGCGTCCGTCACTGTGAGCGTTCGTAACACGGGCGAGCGGGCTGGCGCGCACGTGGTGCAGGTGTACGTCTCCACCAATGCGGGTGACGTGCGCCGGCCCACGCGCGAGTTGCGGGCTTTCGAGAAGATCACTCTCGATCCCGGAGAGTCGCGGGAAGTGCGGTTCGAACTCGATAGGCGCAGTTTCGCCTACTGGGACGTGGAGCGCGCCGACTGGAGTGTGAAGGAGGGCGAATATCGCGTGCAGCTTGCGGACGACGCATCCAGTGTCCGTGCAGAAGCAGCGATTGAGCTTGAAGGCGACAAGTCCGCCAGCGCAGTCACGCTCGACAGCGCGATTGCCACCTGGCTGGACCACCCCTCCATCGGGGAAGAGACCAACCAGACCCTGGGGTTCGCGTCCGTAGAAGTGCCCGCTGAACAGATGGCTCAGGTGCGCTCTATGACGATGCGGCAGTTCGTCCGCATCTCGGGCCTGCCCGTGCCGCTCGAGGCGCTGCAGCTGCTCGCCGACCGTACACACTGATCATCGGAGCTGACATGCAGATCGAAGGAAAAGTATTCGCCGTAACCGGGGCTGGAAACGGAATGGGACGCGAGATCGCACTCGAGCTGGTACGAAAGGGCGCGCGGGTCGCGGCTATCGACCGTGATGAAGAGGCACTCGCCCAAACTGCGGCGTTGGCAATCGTGCCCAACCGCGTCAGTATCCACCAGGGCGACGTCACTGACGCCGCCCGCGCCACCAAACTGCCCGGCGCCATCGAAGCCGTACACGGTCACGTGGATGGCCTGGTCAACATTGCCGGAATCATTCACCGTTTCGCCCACTCCTCCGACCTCACCCAAGAGGAGCACGAGCGTGTATTCGCAGTGAACTACTGGGGCACCGTCAACATGTGCCGCGCGTTCCTACCCACGCTCCGACAGCGGCCGGAAGCCTCGCTGACGAACATGTCTAGCTTGTCCGCTCTCGTCGCCTTTGCAGGTCAGACGTTCTACGGGGCGAGCAAGGGCGCCGTCAAGCAGTACACCGAGGGCTTGCACCAGGAGCTCCTCGGCGAGAACGTACAGGTGAGCGCCATCTACCCAGGGAACATCTCGACCGAGATCAGCAAGAACTCCGGCGTAGCCATGCTTGATGCGGGATCGAAGAAGGTTCGAGCCACGACACCACGAGATGCAGGCGTCGCCATTGTTCGCGGCATCGAGCGCGGTTCATTCCGAATCGTGGTCGGCAATGACGCGAAGGCCCTCGACCGGCTGGTGAGGTTGGCGCCGCGGTGGACCACGAACCTCATCGCGAAGCAGATGGCGTCAGTGCTGTGAGTAGAACGAAGGATGGTTCCGACATGTCAGATTTTCCCGAACACTTTCTCTGGGGCGCAGCCACCGCCGCACATCAGGTCGAAGGCAACAATCTCAACAACGACTGGTGGCGGCTCGAGCAGGTGGCCGCAGACTACGGTGTCCAGTCCAGCGGGGACGCGCTGGACAGCTATCACCGGTACCGCGAAGACATGCAGCTGCTGTCGGACCGCGGTTTTACCGCATACCGGTTCAGCCTCGAGTGGTCGCGCATCGAACCGCTCCCTGGCCAGTTCTCTCGCGCGGAGCTCGCTCACTATCGACGCATGATCCTCACCGCGCGCAAGCTGGGACTAGAGCCCATCGTCACTCTTCACCACTTCACCCACCCGCTGTGGTTCGAAGACCGCGGGGCATGGCTGGGGGAAGGCGCTGTCGACGCGTTCCAGCGATATGTCGAGCAGGCCTGCACGATTCTTGAGGACGTCGAGTGGGTCATCACCATCAACGAGCCCAACATCTTGGCCATCACACATGGCGGCCAGCGACAGGTCGCGTTGGGAAACGAGTACCCGAAGAACGGTCTCCCTGATCAGGAGATCGGCGACGTGCTGATTGCGGCCCACCGTGCCGCGAAGGCCGTGGTCCTCCGTCTCACGAAGGCTCGAGTTGGATGGACCATCGGCAACCAGGCGCTGACCTCGACTCCCGGCAACGAGGAGAAGTACGCCGAGGTGCAGTACCTCATCGAGGACAAGTACCTCGAGGTATCTCGCGATGATGACTTCGTCGGGACACAGTCGTACACGAGCCAGCCTGTGGATGCAGACGGCATCGTTCCGCACCCGGCAGCCGACGACAACACTCTCATGGGCTGGGCGTACCGTCCCGACGCTCTCGGTATCGCCGTACGTCACGCTCGCGAGGTCGTCGGCCCTGACGTGCCCATCCTCGTCACCGAAAACGGCATCGCCACGGCGCACGATGACACTCGGATTGCCTACACATCGCAGGCGCTCGCAGACCTGTCGTCGGCCATCGCCGAGGGAATCGACGTACGCGGCTACCTCCACTGGAGCCTGCTCGACAACTTCGAGTGGGGCCATTGGGGTCCCACGTTCGGACTGGTCGCAGTAGACCGGGAGACCTTCGAGCGTCACCCGAAGCCGAGCCTGGACTGGCTCGGGGAGGTCGCTCGCAGAAATCGGGTGTAGACGTGAGCGCCTCTCCTCACACGGTTGGCGGATGGTTATGGCCTGTCCGCCGTATAGTGAGCCGTCTTCGCCTGAAGGCCGCGCTGTACGTGACTGAGAAGAAGATGGGGAAAGGCCAGCAGACGCGGCGCACCCAATTCGCACTGCTCTTGCCTGCGCCCGACAGCATTGTGTTCCTCGGAGATAGCATCACCGAGGGAGGGCTGTGGGAGGAATGGTTTCCCGGCGAGCACTCGGTCAATCGTGGGATTGGCGGGGAGACCTCGGTGCAGGTGTTGGAACGGATCGACGGGACAATCAACGACCCTGCCGCGGTCTTCTTGCTGATCGGGACGAACGATCTGACCCTTGGGTACTCGATACCCGTGATCGCGAAGAACGTCGAGCGGATCGCCGCACGCGTGAGAGCTCTCGCACCGCATGCGCAGGTTTTCGTCCAGAGCGTGATGCCTCGCGGCGCGAGATGGAAGCCATCCGTTCTGCGCCTGAATGCGGCACTGGTCGATGTCGCGGACCGGTGCGCGGCTCGGTACATCGACTTGTGGCCGGCGCTCTCCGACTCCGACGGAGCCTTGCGACCGGGAATGACGATCGATGGGCTGCATCTGACGGGCCCCGGTTACAAAGCCTGGGTGCACGAACTGCAGCCGCTTGTCGCGGCGATCAAAGCTGGGGGCACGGAGCGAAATGGTCAGGCAGTTTGAGAGCTCGGTAGCCGGCGATCCACCGGCTCTCACCCAGTGGTTCTAGCCAGGTAGAGGTCAATCCCCCACCTGGCTAGAGTCTCAAAGTCCGCGAGTCCCTGGGTGTTGAGCGCTCGCTAGCGGAGCCATCATGATCCAGCAGGTATCGCTCCGGACGTGTCCCGCGACAAGTGCATCGGCTCCCCCTGCGTGACGCCGCCAGGGCCGTAGCTGTCCACAACGACCCAGTACTCTTCCCCAGCGTTGAGGGTAGAGAGGGTGACCGACTCGGCCGCGAGTACCTGCCAGGAGTGATACAGCCGGTCCGGGCGCAAGCCATACCGGACGTTGTAGCCATCAGCCCCAGGCACAGCCTTCCAGGTCACTTCAGCGTCGAGAGGACCGGTCCGTCGCACGGTCGCTTCAGCTCGAGGCGGCGCCGGCACCGTGTGGTGTCCGAACACCCGGGACGCCGCTCAGCGCGAGAGGCGCGTTCCAAGGCGACGACACGCCCGTGATGCGCACGAAACGCACCTGTTCCGGGTGTTCCGGGACGAGGAGACGATGCGGGCGATCCGATGCATCGGTGCGTCCGTCGTGCAGCATCGACCAGGCTTCCCCGTCGACGGATGTCTCCACGGTGTACCGCACCGGATGGTCCTGCGGATGCACGGCCCGCAATGCGACAGGCTGCTCGTCCGGACCACGGCGGGGCCGGCGGGGCTTGCGGCGAGCGAGCTGGTGGTCAGCGGTGTTGATTTGGATGGCATGCACCTCACGCGGTTGCTCGAGGTCGAGGGTGAGCGTCTCCCCTGGACTCTCATCGCCAGCCACCCACCAGGTGCGAACGTCTTCATCTACAGCCAGTTCCGGCCCATGGCCTACAGCTGCAGAGCTCGCGGCCACACGCGCACGGTACGACTGCAACATCCATCCCATACTCGCTGCCCATGGGTCGGCCGGACCATCGGGGACGGCCGTCGGGTAGTCGCCGAAGGTCTGGTTGCAGAAGAGCACGCCGTCATCGTCGAACCCCGCGGGGAAGATACCCAGTCTGCGCTCGAACCGGTGGTTAACGGAGATCCGCATGGTGGCTGCGTGCCACCAGTTCCCGTACGCGTCCTGGAAGGTGCTGCCGTGGCCGGCGCCGGTGATGAATCCGCCGGGCTTGGACGAGAACGGGTTGTGCGGCGACGGAGTGAACGGGCCGAGGGCGGATGGAGCGGTGCAATAGCCGTCGGCGTACACGTTGTACTCGGTGCCCGGCCCTGCGTACTGGAAGTAATACGTGTCTTTGTGGCGCGTCATCCACGCGCCTTCCAGATACGGAGACGGGCTGTGCGTACCGAAGGCTTTCGCACTGAACTTCTCGCCCAGCGTCACGGGAGGGGCCATCCGGTTGTTCTCGCCGTTTCGCTCCCAGCCGTACGCAGAAATGTCACCCGACAGGACGTCGACGGGTTCCCCCAGCGGGCGGAAAGAGTCCGGAGACACTTCGACGCCTCGCAACGGCTCTTTGTTCGAGCACCCCCAGTACAGGTACGTTCGAGAATCGAGGTCCTGGAACAGGTTCGGGTCCCACCACGCGAAGGCACTTTCGCTGATCTGCTCGAAGCCTTGGCCGAGAGGGTCGCGCGACCGGAAGATGGGACTGCCGGGCTTCCGCCTCGACGCCGTGACGATGAGCGCCCCGTCGACTTCGCGGACGTCTGGCGCGTAGTCCCCTGCGGGCAGGTCAGGCGCGGCGGCGAAATGCCATTGACGCAGATCAGCCGAATGCCAGAATCCGCCACTCATCGACGCGAACATATAGAAGTGGTCCTGGAACCGCACCACCGAGGGGTCCGCCGCCTCCCGGAAGACCGCACGCAACGGTCCGCGGGCAAAGTCCTGGTACCGGTATGCGAGATCGAGGGGATTGCAGAAGACGTTGATGTCGCCTCGATTCGTCACAGCGCGGCCAACGTCTCACGGAGGTCTCGTTCGAGCTCCGGGGTGCTGTGCGGGACTGCGGCCAGCAGGATGTTGAGATTGACGTGCGATGCGTCAGGCCCTGATGCATCGATGGGGAACGGAAGGTGCTTCTTGAAGACCTGAGTCAGCGCTCGCCACGCCGTGCGATCCTCGGCCAAGGTCTTCAGGGACGTATCGAAGGTATAGTCCTCGTGCTCCTCGACGCCGACGTCATAGGACCAGGTGTGGGTTCCCGCCCCCACCTCCAGTTCGAGACCATCCGGATGGTTGGGCAGCACGACCTCCGCAGAGGCCCCCTCGGGCACCGTCGCCGTCATCGAGACCTGTCCCTCGGTGATGTTCCATGCGATGCGGACCTCGCCGAGGACGGTGTCGTGCACAAGGAGTGCAGACGTGAGTTCCCCACCTGGCTGCGGGGCGATACGCATACGACGGTATCCAGGCTCCACGGCCTCAAGACCGCCGATGACACGGTGCATCCAGTGTGCGATGGATCCCAGCGCGTAGTGGTTGAGAGAGGTCATACCGGTGGAGTTCAGAGTTCCGTCAGAACGGACCGCATCCCATCGCTCCCAGATGGTCGTTGCGCCCTGAGTCACCGGATAGAGGAACGATGGGCACTCCTTCTCCGTGAGGAGGAGGTAAGCGGTATCGACGTGCCCCGTGTCGGAGAGCGCGTGTGCGACCAGAGGGGTTCCCACGAAACCCGTGGACACGGTGTAGCCACTCTTTGTAACGAGCTGCGCTAGCCGCTCACCGGCACGCACTCGCTGCTCCGGTTCCAGCAGGTCGTAGCAAATCGCGAGCGCGTAGGCCGTTGCCGAGTCGCTCACGAGGCGTCCAGACGGGGCCAGGTACTCGGTACGGAAGGCGGTGCGGGTGCGCTCGGCCAGTTCCGTGTACCGCGCTGTTTCGTCGACCAGTCCGAGTGCCCGCGCGGCATCCGCCATCTGTTGCGCCGTTTTCACGAAGCACGCGGAGGCCACCAAGTGCCGGTCCGTCTTGCCGCCGCTCGCATCGTCAGCCGGTGCATCCGGGTCAAGCCAGTCGCCAAACTGAAAGCCCGATCCCCACAGACCCGTGGGGTCGAGGAGAGCCTCGACCTGGTCCACGAAGGCTGTCATCGCCGGCCAGTTCTGGCGGAGGATTTCGACGTCACCGTATTCCCGGTAGAGGATCGACGGCAACCCGACGACCACGTCGCTCCACAGCGCGGTCGGCGCCGAGGGAGTCGTCGATACGTCCGGCACGTAGAAGGGCACGTACCCTTTCTCACGTTGCTCCGCAGCAACGTCTTTCATCCAGGACCCGAGTACTCCTCGCACGTCGTACAGGAATGCGGCTGTCGGCGCGAAGGCATGGAGATCACCCGTCCATCCCAGTCGCTCGTCGCGCTGCGGACAATCGGTCGGAACACCAAGGAAGTTTCCACGCATGGACCAAACCACGTTCTGGTGCAGGCGGTTCAGCAGGCTATCCGAGGTATCCAGCCACCCGGTGCGGTTCATCTCGCTGTGGACGACCACCGCGGTCAGAGCGGTCGCGTCGAGCTCACCAGGCCAGCCCTCGACATCGACGTATCGGAAACCGTGGAAGGTGAAGTCCGGCTCCCAGGTCTCCTCGTCGTCGCCCTTGAGCGTGTAGGTGTCGGTTGCTTTAGCGGTGCGAAGAGTCTCGTACTCTGGTTCGCCGTGCGCATTGAGAAGCTCAGCGTGGCGCAGAACCACGGTCTGCCCCTTTTCCCCGCTGACGCGAATGCGGACCCACCCGGTGAGAACCTGTCCGAAGTCCACGACCGTGCGACCGCCTGGCGTGGAGATGATGGAGGCAACAGGCAGCTCCTCGGTGCGGCGGATGGGCGGTGGGCCGTCCGCCGTCACCACGGAGAGGTCCTGCGGATGCACGGTCGCCGGCTCCCAAGCGGAGTCATCGAATCCAGGCAGATCCCATCCGGTCGGCTGCAGCCGAGCGTCGTACACCTCACCGTCGTAGATGCTCGCGGAGCGGACCGCGCCTTCACCCACGCGGAAGCTCTGATCCGTCGTGATGCTTTCGGTTCGGTCTTCGTACTCCAACACCAGCTCAGCCGACAGAGCGGGGCGGTCACTGTAGTGATGGCGCTTGAGCTCGAACCCCATTTTTCCCACCGCCCACCCTTCCGCGACTATCGCTCCGAGCGCGTTGTCACCCGGCGTGATGTGTTCGGTGACGTCGTACGTGGAAACGGCGATGCGGTGTTGGTACGCGGTCCATCCCGGCGCGAGGACATCCTCGCCCACCCGTCGTCCGTTGACGAAGCTGGTGACGATCCCGAGTGCGGTTACGCGCAACGTGGCCAAGCGCAGGCCCTCGCTCACCTGGAACTCTCGGCGGAAGTACGGCGCCGGATCCCCCTCCTCGCTTACTCTCGCTGCCGAGATGAACTGTGCCTCGGGAGAAAGGACGGGGTGGGTCGTGGTCATGTCGGGGCCCTTCTGTGCGCCTCGCCGTAGCGTGATCCCCGCGCGAACGACACGAGGACTCTGTCAGGTAATCACGAATATTGACGCGCGTCAAACGTATGTCGCGTGGGCGCTGTGCTCGCTCGTGTTCTCCGGAGCCGCGGGCGACGAGCGGCACACATCCCCGGTCGCGGAAACAAACCCGGGACGCGTGTCACCCGACGATCACAGGAACGTCCCCCGTGACACCCTCACCCAGAATCGTGCGCAACCGATGTCGGCCCTCTCCGAATCGCCCCTCCGCGTTTACGACAAGAGGGTCGAGGATCAAGGACAGCGTCAAAAGCGCTTGCGCCGATCCGTCCGGAGCCATGACACCGACGGTCGCGGAGTCGATGGACAGCGGGATGGCGCCCTCGCCGCGAAGGCTTCTTATGTACGCTGCCGCATCGTCCACGGCCGCCTGGGCATCTATGCCCTGCACATATTGACAGGCAGGGTCGTGGCGGCCGGCACACTCCGCTCGACATCGGTGAAGATCTCGCATGATGTCGTTCACCGGCGACTCCCACCACTCGCGGAGCTGAGCGACGTCGACCAGCGCGAACTGGTGCGCCTCGTACTGCTTGTTCATGAGGATTTTCATCGAACGCTGAGCGTCACCGACCCCACCGTCATCCATCCACTCAGCGTAAGCGCCCGCGACTTCATCCTCCGTGCCGCGGGAGCGCAACAGGCGGTTCCTTGAAATCCGTACGTCTGATACATTTTCTCCAACCGTCAGCACGATGAGTGTGCCGGCGGCTCTCGATCCCACTCAAAGATGAGTCAGAAAGGATCTGCGACGCCCCGCAACGCACATTTTCGAGTTCCCTCCCTGCAGTTTCCCTACCGCGCGCAGACGCTGGTTTGCGCGCGGAGAACAAGAATCAGAGACTCATGAGAACACGCAAGACGCTCGCCCTCGTATCTACCCTCTTCCTTGGAGCAT
This sequence comes from Microbacterium gorillae, assembly GCF_050990725.1. Lineage (GTDB taxonomy): Bacteria > Actinomycetota > Actinomycetes > Actinomycetales > Microbacteriaceae > Microbacterium > Microbacterium gorillae_A. Next base: position 1,609,233 of record NZ_CP158844.1, on the reverse strand, counting down.
CCCTTATCACCTCCGCACCCGCCATGGCAAACAACACCAACGATTCCGGACCAACCATCCGAGAGCTTGCCGAACAAGCAGGCATCCTTTTCGGCTCTGGTTCCGTGAAGGCCTCAGAATCCACAACGGACGACCGCCCCGCCAACTACTTCACGGACCCCCGTTATGGGGCAACGCTGTCCGAGCAGTTCAACAGCCTGTCACCTGAGAACGAGTTCAAGTGGAACATGGTGCAGCCGGAGGAGGGCGTCTTCGACTTCGCCGGCCTCGACCGTCTCGTTGCCTTCGCGCAGGAGCATGACATGGAGGTCAAAGCTCACAGCGGCATCTCCCGGTCGTTCAACCCCGACTATCTGGTCGCCAAGACCGATCCGGCAGAGTTCCGGGCCGCTGTCGTCGAGCATTTCGAGACCATCATGCAGCGTTACAGCGGAAAGATGGATCGGTGGGACATCGTCACGGAGATGTTCACGACCTTCGGCGGCGAGGGCCTCGAACACAACCTGTTCTATGAGCGCATGGGCCCGGACTACGTCGCCGAAACGCTGCGCATCGCGCATGCCGCAGACCCGACGGCGAAGCTCTTCATCAACGAGAACATGGTCGAGTTCTATCCCGCCAAGCGGCAGGAGCTCTATGACCTTGTCGCAGGCATGGTCGCAGATGGCGTCCCCCTCGATGGCGTGGCCCTGCAGATGCATGAGACATATGTCGGCCCGACACCTGGAGTGCTCACCGACATCATCAACGACTATCGCGCGCTCGGGCTCGAGGTCACCATCGCCGAGCTCGATGTGCACACCTACGACCCGATCTCGCAGGCTCAGATCTACGGAGATGTCGTCGCTGAAGCACTCGCGGCTGGGGTGACCGACATCAGCGTGTGGGGCTTCACGGACAAGCACCTTTATACCTGGCTTCCCGGCGCGAAGCCGACGATGTTCGACGAGGAGTTCAATCCGAAGCCGGCCTTCGTAGCGGTTCGCGACGCCCTCAAGTCCTATATCCACAACGGCTCCGCACCCAGCGCGGCAGTTCTGTCGAGCACTGCAGGGTGGGCAACCGGGCTCCGCGACGGTAACTACAACATCGAGATGAACCTGTGGCATGGGACGCCCGGCAGCTACTACCGGCTCTACGAGAACGACGTTCTTGTAGACGGCCAGCAGCTGAATGCGGTGGATGTCAGGTCCCAGACGGCATCAACGGAGTTCTCGGGCAAGGCGAACGGCACGTACACATACCGCGCCGAGCTCATCAACTCAGAAGGCGTCACCCACACGTCTTCTGTCACGGTGACCGTCACCGACGCCGCACCGGCACAGCCGGTGGTCAGCACGGACAACTGGGACCGCGATGGGAACTTCATCGCGACCGCGAACCTGTGGTGGGGAACCAACGCCACCTCGTATGCGTTCTTCCTCGACGGTGTGGAGGTCGGGGCTGGCGAGCTGAGCGCAGCGACCCCGAATGCGCAGACCGCAACGCTCACGTTGGACGGTGTCGCCCGCGGAGCGCACACGCTGACAGCGACGTTCACGAACGCGAACGGCTCAACCTCATCTGAACCCGTAGTCGTAACGGTGGACTGATCAGCGGGGTGGGCGAGCAGGCTTTCTCTGTTCGCCCGCCCCACCCCGAACCGCTGGCCGCGTTCGCTGACGCCCCCGCAAGGCGGACGCGGCCAGCCCACCGCCTAACGGCAGGGTTGCAGGCACCCGGACTTACTTAGGCCCGACTAGCTGCCTCGCTGTCCGAGCCGAGACGCAGTCCATCGCCGACGCTGTACAGCGGGTTCACCGTGCCCAGGATGCTCTCGTGGGACGCACGAACCGCGTGCATCGACCGTGGAATCTCGACAGGGAGAACCCCCCGTGGTTCGATACCCCCGGTGAGTGCGAGCAACAGTGCCTCGTCGCTGACCCCGAAGCTGACCGTGAGTCCGGACACCAACCCCGTCAGCGGTTCAAGGATTGCCGGACGGTCGAGGGCAACGTCTACGTGAAGGCGGGTGCTGTGTGCGATCTGCTGCAGGCGGTAGATGAGACCGGGAGCGAATTCGAGGTCCCCTTGGTGAAAGTAGTCCTCAAGGAAGAGGTCGTTTCGGGGCTGGAACGGCGCGCTGACCCGGACGATGGCAAGGTCTGCTTCAGCCGGATCTGACACTACGTGGGCACGTCCTTCGAGGACAACCGGATCCACACCCTCGACGTAGATTCGTGGCGTGCCGCGGAGCGGAAGGAACTGGTCGCGATTCTCGAGGATGACCAGCGAGCGCGCTTGAGCCCGCAGCCCTGCCGCAGCGTTCTCCGCAGAGCCGACCACTTCAACCGCTTGATCAACGTCCACGTAAGGGTTGTCGAACAGGCCCAGCTGAAACTTCACGAGAAGGAGGCGACGAGCCGACTGATCGAGTCGTCGTTCGTCGACCAGACCGATGCGGACAAGATCAAGCAGGACGTCCGTGCACTCTTCCCCACCGAACTGGTCAGCGCCGGCTTCCAGAATCTTCAGCATTCGGCCGCGGGCATCCAGGTGCTCTACGCCCCAAGCCCGGGCAGGAAGCACCTGCTCGCCGACGTAGTTATCATTCACCAGCTCCCAATCGGTGAGGATAACCCCGTCGAATCCGAGCTTCTCCCGCAGAAGACCGGTGAGAATCTGTCGGTTATAGCCGAACCCCACTTCCTCGATCTGTTCGCCGTCTATCGTCAATCCGACGGGCATGCCGTAGTAAGGCATGATGCCTGCCGTGCCGGCCTCGATAGCTGCGATGAACGGCTGAAGATGAGTCTGGAAAGCCTCGGCGGTGTAGACCTGCTCACGGCCATAGGGGAAGTGCGCGTCCTCTCCGTCCTTCTGTGGCCCACCGCCAGGGAAATGTTTCGTGACGCATGCCACGCTGCCCGGTCCCAAGGCATCACCCTGGAACCCGGACAGGTACGCACGCGTGTATCGCGACACCCGCTCCTCATCCGCTCCGAACGTCTGCAGCTGCCGCGCCCAGCGTGGCTCCGTGGCCAGGTCGATCTGGGGGTGCAGCGCCGCGCGAATCCCGACGGCGCGGTACTCGTTCCCTGCACGTCGGGCAAAATCACGGATCGCGTCGTCGTCGTCCAGAGCAGCAAGCCCCAGGGCGTCCGGCCATTGCGAGAACGGGCCCGCGGAGAATGCCACACCGCTGTTCTCTGTGAACGAGTGCCGAGGGTCGGTTGAGATCGTCACCGGGATCCCGTGCGGGTTCTGTTCGGCGAGGGCCTGCAGTGCGTTGTTCCAGGACGCGGCCTCTGCCGCGGATTCGAGCTTGTGCACGTTGAAGTGGTTGATGTGCTTGTGCCGAACCACGGTCGACGTGGGCGACTTACTGATGTGCCCTGACGTTTCCAGGAGGGTTCCTCCGGGGCCGACTTCGATGACGGTCTGAAAGAGGAGCCCCACCTTCTCCTCCAACGAGAGACGGGGCAGCAAGTCCGCGACGCGCTCCTCAGGCGACAACCGAGGGTCCTCGTACGGGTCCATCACCCCGTTGCCATTGAGGTCTCGGTAAGCCACTCCGTCTTCTGTCACGGCCTGAGTCGGTTTCACTGCGGTTCCCTATCCCTGGTCAGGCGGCACACCCCGTGGTGCGCCGATGTCACAACTGTTCGTTCGTCCTCAGCGGTCCGCAGACGTCGTTGCCAGCTGAGCGTCGAGCTCCGGAGAGCCGGACGAGGACAACACCGGCACCGTGCGCGTCGAGCAGAGCCTGGTGAGCCACTGGGCGCTCAGCTTCGGGGTGCGTTCGAGTGTCTCGTAGTCGACGTGAATGATGCCGAAACGCGGGCCGTATCCGGCCGCCCACTCGAAATTGTCGAGCAGAGACCACACCAAGTACCCCACGACGTTCGCGCCTCGCGACAGGGCGCGATGGGTGGCGGCTGCATGGTCTGCAAGGTAGCTGGTGCGATCCAGGTCGAGGACTGTGCGCGTGCCGTCGACGACAACGACCTCGTCGGGGAAGGCTGTTCCGTTCTCCATCACCATGATCGGCAGGTCGGGGAACTGCGCGGACAGTGCCACCAGGTGCTCTTCCAGTCCCTGCGGCTCGATACCCCAGTCCATTCCGGTTCGCGCGAGATCACCTCGGCGGACAAACTCGACCTGCTCCGAACCGGGGAATGCCGTGCCTCCAGCTGTCTCGCTACCGGGCACGAATCCTGGCGCCTGACGGATATGCATGACTTCGTAGTAGTTCACACCGAGGAGGTCTAGCGGCTGGTGCGCGACCTCGAGGTCGCCGGCTTCAACGAACGCCCAGTCCGTGAACATGCGTGTGTCCTCGAGAAGGTCGGCGTCATACTCACCGCGGAGCATCGGTCCGGTGAAGACGCGATTCGCGACCGCGTCAAAACGCCGGGCGGCGTCCTCGTCGGCCGGCGTCTGCGCCTGGACCCGGAAAATGTTCAGCGCAACGGACAGCCGAGCATCCGGACGAGTGATGGTTCGCCGCAGTGCCTGCACCGCCAGACCATGGGAAAGGTTGAGATGATGCGCAGCCTTAAGCGCGTCCTCGTGGCTGGTGCCTCCTGGCGCGAATGCGCCGCTTCCGTAGCCGGAGAAGGAGTTGTTCCACGGCTCGTTGTGCGTGCTCCAGATCGCGACTCGATCTCCGAACGCCGCGCCGACCACCTCGGCGTACTTCTCGAACGCGTAGGCCGTTTCCCGACCACGCCATCCGCCGTACTTGTCCTCCAACGCTTGCGGGAGGTCCCAGTGGTTCAGCGTGACCACCGGGTCGATACCGCGGCTGAGGAGGCCGTCGATGAGAGTGGAATAGAACTCGATACCTGCCGGATTGACGTCGCCCTCCCCCAGCGGCATGACGCGCGACCAGGAAATGGAGAAACGATACGCGTCGAGACCGAGGGCTTCCATGAGCCCTAGGTCTTCCGTCACGCGGTGGTAATGATCAGCTGCCACGTCACCGGTGGCGCCGCCCGCCGTCTTCCCTGGGGTGTGACTGAACGTGTCCCAGATAGATGCCGCACGACCACCTTCTGTGGCGCCGCCTTCGATTTGGTACGCCGCGGTCGCCGCTCCCAGAGTGAAGGTGGGCGGGAACGCGAGGGTGCCGTTTCGGATCAGGTGGTCATGCATGAAGACAGTTCCTGTCGGTTGTGTGACGAGTCCGAGGGACCCGCTGGTAGCGGGCGGCCCGGGGTGGTGCCCCGGCCAGGCCGTCGATACGGCCCGGCCGGGAGATGGATCAGCCTTTAATCCCGGAGGAGACGTTCGACTGGACGAAGTAGCGCTGGGCGAAGAAGAAGATCAGCAGTACAGGGATGATGTACATCACCGCGGCCGCGGCCTGGATCGTCGGAATCACGTTGCCGTTGGGGTCCTGATACCAGGCCGTGATGGCCACAGCGAGCGTCGTTCGGTCCAAGTCGAGCAACAGAGCCGGGGCGATGTAGTCACCCCAGGTCCACGTGAACGACAGCAGGAATGAGGTGATGAGGATAGGCCGGGACAGCGGAAGGAAGATGGCCACAAAGATGCGGAACCATCCCGCGCCGTCGATGATGGCTGCGTCTTCCAGTTCCTTGGGCAGCGAGGAGAAAAACTGACGGAAGAGGAAAACCATGTACGGCGAGGCAGCCAGACCCCAAAGGACCCACGGCCAGTAGGTGTTCAGCAGTCCGATACGCGCGAACATCACGTACGTCGGGAGGAGAGTGAGAATCTGGGGGATCATCATGGTCGCGAGAACGACCATGAACAGGGCCTTCTTGCCGGGCGCGCGGAGACGGGCGAACCCAAACCCGACGGCGGCGCTGGACAGGGTGATGAGGACTGAGTAGGTCGTCGCTACGAAGAGTGAGTTCCCCGCGTACCCGATGAAGTTCATATCGGTAAGCGCGGAGACGAAGTTATTCCACTGCGCCTCCTCAGGGAGGATGGAAATGGGCAGCGAGGCCCACTCGGCAGGCGTCTTCAGCGCAGCGAGGACAAGCCAGATGAACGGGCCGACGAAGAAGGCAGTGAGCGCGAGGATAAGGATGTACGTCCATGCCGTCGGTCGCTTCTTGGCGTTCGTGAGAACGTTACGCCGACGAGGTGTGCGGCGAGCAGCCGGCGCGACCATCGCTCGCGTGGAGGTGTCTTCCATGGTCATCGCTTTGCTCCTTCGCTTTCGGCTTCAGTGTCGACTTCGTAATAGACCCAGGACCTGCTGGAGCGCAGCAGGACGAGGGTGAGGCCGAGGATGATGATGAAGAAGATCCAGAGCATCGCCGAACCGTAGCCGAATCGGTTGCTGAGGAAGAACTCTTGATAGACCTGCACCATGTACAGCGTGGTGCTGTCGGGGACGCCGCCTGCGGCGGAGATCCCGGAGGAGTTCGTCAGCAGCAACGGCTGCACGAACACTTGCAGTGCGGTGATGACGCCAGTGACAAGCTGGAAAAACAGGATGGGCGAGATCATCGGGATCGTCACGTGACGGAAGACCGTCCAACGCCCAGCACCATCGACGATGGCTGCTTCCTCGAGCTCAGCGGGAACGCCCTGGAGCGCTGCGAGCATGATGATCATGCCGCCTCCCAATCCCCACAGCATGAGGATGATGAGCGAGTAGAACACCATCGGGTCGATGAGCCACGCGATGCGGTCAACCCCGACCGTCCCGAGGATGGCATTGAGAATGCCCGAGTCCTTGTTGAAGACGAGTTTCCACATGATGGCCATCGCCACCACCGGCACAACCGAGGGCAGGAAGAAGACGGTGCGCCACAGACCCACCGCTCTCAGCCGACGGTTGATGAGGACGGCCAGGCCCAGGGATCCGCCGACGGTGAGCGGCACGACGAGAGCTGCAAAACCCAGCGTTCTCAGAAGTGCCGCCCAAACGTCGCTGTCGGAGAACAGCTCGATGTAGTTCGCTAGCCCCACCCACTTGAAACGGGGCGAGCTTCCATCGAAGTTGGTCAGGCTCACAACGAACCCGTACACCATAGGCGCTGCGGTCAGCAGCAGAAAACCAATTGCCCACGGTGCGACGAACGCGTAGAACGTCCGCTTCGGGTACCGGGTCCACTTGCGAGCCATCAAACTACTCCTTGATCTGGTCGACGCCCTTGGCGAGCGCGTCGTTCAACTCATCGGTCAGCTGCGAGCCAGCCTCCTCGACACTGAGATCGCCCTTGATGGCAAGCTGCAGGTACTTGTCGATGGTGTCCTGCAGCAGCCCCGCCGAGATGTAGGGCGAGTCGGGCAGCGGCACGGTGCTGTCGAGCTGCGACTGCACGACCGTGTACGCCTGCTTCTGAAACGGCTGTTCCTGCGGCAGCTTGTCCGACAGGGACTTCAGCGACGGGAGGCCCCATCCGCTGGAGGCACGCGCCTCGGCAGGCTCACCCGCCATGAAGTACTCCATGAACTTCCAGGCGGCGTCCTTGTCCTTCGCCTGCTCGGGAATCCACAGTCCCGCGCCGCCGAAGCTCATCGCTGCGGGGGTGTCCCCCATGGTGGGTGCGGGCGCGAAGCGCACCGTCTTCAGTGCGTCGTCGCCGGCGAAGTTGCCTCCGAACCAGTAGCCGTCCTGGCTGATTGCCATGCGCTCGGCGGCGAAGGTCGAGTAGTCCGAACCGTCCGGGAGCGGGTTGAGGGACGTCGGGCCGACGCCGGACTGTCCGTAGTCGACGAACCACTGGAGAGCCTTCTGAGCGGCGTCAGAGGTGAAGTCGATCTCGGACAGGTCGTCGTTGAACAGACTCTCACCCTGCTGCTCGACCATCGCAGCGAGAGGACCGTAGAGGCTCCACTGCCACTCCATACCCAGGCCGTAGACGGTGGTTGTGCCGCCCTCGAACTTGGAGAGCTTCTTCGAGATGTCGAGAAGTTCGTCGTACGTGATCGGTTCCGTGTCGCTGAGGTACGGGACGCCGGCGGCATCGAACAGCGCCGTGTTGTACCAGAGCGCGTTGTCCTGGCTCCAGTCCTTCACGATGCCGTAAATCGGGCCCTCACCACTCTTGGAGCCGTCCCAACGGAATGCGTCGTTCACCGGCTGGAGGTCGTCTTCCTTCAGCACCTCACTCTTTTCGAGGTACGGCGTGAGGTCGGTGGCCAGACCACGGGCGTTGAAGTTCGCGCTACCGACCGCGTTTCCGAACGCGATGTCCGGCGTGTTGCCGGACGTGAGCATCGTGTTCAGGCGCGTGAGGTCGTACAGCACGATTTTGATCTTGATGCCCGGGTTGTCCTTCTCGAACGCTGCGATCTGCTCCTCAGACAGATCCTGCGCTCCGACCATGACGTCGAGCGTGGTGTCTCCGGAACTGCTCCCTCCGGCACCTCCACCGGTGCACCCGGCGAGCAGAGCCGAAGCGGCTACGAACGAGCCGAGAACGACGACCCTTCGCCGTGCGCGGGACGTGCGTGTGGTCATGTCAACCTCCTTGTGAACATGGCATGCCCGGACGCGGGCCACCCTTGGTGAGGTCACCATACCTCGAATTCGGAACAAGTGCTACATTTTCGTTTCGCCGCGCGAGTCGGGGCGCGCTGGCGTGACGTGGGTGAAGGAAGTCGGTAGGGTCGCGTTCATGACTGGACCGAAATCCGCCGGCACCCGCGGGCCGTACGCCAAGTCCGCGCAGCGCTCCAACGACATCCTGGATGCAGCGACGAGGGTGTTTGGCACGCACGGTTACCACGGCGGTTCATTGCGAGACATCGCCCGCCAACTCGATGTAGCCCTGACCAGCGTGGTCCATCACTTCGGCACGAAGTACGAGCTTCTTGAGGCGGTCTTGGAGAGGTCCGACGGGACAACTTCGGGCAACGAGGCTTTCGACTTCAACGCGGCGTGCATCGAGCGCGGCATCGTTCCTGCAACACTCGAACGAGTGCGTTCCAGCGTCGAACGACCGGAGTTGCTGAGACTGTTCGCGATCCTGGCGGCCGAATCGTCAGCACCGACCCACCCCGCGCATGACTGGTTCGTCACCCGCTATGAACGCAAGTCACAGGAACTTGCGGCCGCTTTCGCATACGACCAGAAGCAGGGGCGCATCACCCCCAACCGCGACGCGAACTTGCTGGGCCGACTCCTCATCGCAACGTGGGACGGCGTGCAGCTCCAGTGGCTCATCGACCCGTCCGCGGACATGAGCGCCGCTATGGTGTTGTTCTTCGAGTCGGCCGTCCCCGAGGCGCTGACGGGGATGGATACTTCCGCCCGTTCATGACGAGCACGTATCGTCGGCACACTGCACTCAATGTGTGACAACTGTTCGGTTTTTACCGTAGGGTGACCACACACCCCTCAACGGAACGAATGAGTCACCGATGACCGCCGAAGCTCGTCTGAGGACACCTTCTTCCCTCACCCTGGAGCTGTCGAATCTCGGGCGAAACACGACCGTCGGCTCCGTCGAGGAACGCGGTGCCATCGACTTCGCAGAGCTCACGCTTGCCTCCGGAGCTGGTCCCCGCCATCACGCCGCTGCACGCAGACAGCGATGGTGTTCGCAGGCAAAATAGATCGAGCACAAGTTGCAGCGAGAAGACTCGCGCATCGACCGTGGCCGCACGTGATTCGACGAACTGGTACCGCACCGACCGCGGCTACCAGTACGTGTCCATCCGCTAAACCGAGCGGCTGGACGAAGCCCGGGATCACTAGCTCGGGGCACGTCGACGCCAGCTATAACTGTCACCGACGGATCCGACCGAGGACGTCGCGGCGCGCTCGAGGATCCGATCGGTGTAGACGAGCGGGACGTAGTTCGACCTTCTGCCGGAGTGATAGCCCAGCCCATGATGTTGCCGCTGGTCCACGCCGCCATCTCCAACGCCGGGGTACTGAAGGCGACGCCCGAAGATCCGTGGTCAAGTGCGCGCACGTCGCGTGCCTTCCCTTGGACTTTCCCATGCCGATCCATAAGAGGTTGCCTGGATCGTATCCGCCTATGCCCGGAAACTGCCCGGCCTGCGGGCCAGGACCGCCAGGCACGGTTGGAATGCGAACTCAAGTGCGGTCTTCACACTGGCGACGGAGTGCACGCCTTGCGCGAGCACCCTGAGCGCGACCCCGACCACGACGTCCCTGATCTGTCGGTCCTTGCTCTGCCTCCTCGTTCGAATACAGCGCCGTCATCGACAGCTGACGCGCACAACTGATCCGCGTATAGCCCGTCGTTCCGGGCAATCGAGCGACAACCGACGTCGGGTTGGTCGCCTAAAGGCGCCAGCACACTCGGGAACTCTTATGACGAAGGCAGTCGCCTTCTGCTGACCAATCGACAGCCAAAACTCGCAACTCGAGAAGGCACTCTGTCTCGCTCAACGTGCAATGTCACTTGGCGAAGGGTTGCTAGTCTGTCGCCATGACTCGCGAGAGTCATCCCACTGCATGACTGATAGCTGGTCAGCAGCTGGGTGACAGTACCAGTGCAGTCGTCGGGATTGAGAGGTCCTGGCGGCCGAGTACACGCGTCGACAGGCGCGGCACTTGAGTCGATGTGTAGCTCCGCAGTTGAGACACTGCGTTGCCGTGTATGGATCTGTTCACCGAACTGATCCTGCTCCACGAGGAGAGCGCATCACATCGACATTGTGAGGTGCCCTATCATGTCCGCTGCAACTGCACTCGAGAGGCCGAGCGCTTCGTCGAGCGCATCTGGCTCTATGTTCGACGAGCCCGTGTACCGGGTCCGTGACCTCTCGGAGATGGGCTTCGGGCATCCGCAGACCATCCGCGAGCGGCTCCGTGGAGATCACGTCCCGTTCGAAGTTGTGGACGGTCGTGGCACGGTCACAGTTCGTGAGTCGGATCTCCCGCTCTTGCGAAAGCCACGTCACCGGCGCAACGTCTTGCAGGAGCGCCGGTGTCAGCCGTCGGGAGAGAGCACCTCGAATCTGGAGGACCTCGAGATGCTCGCGGCAAGGATGGTCGCGAGTTGGCCGCAGCTGACGTCCGAACGCAAGAACGAGCTGCGCAAGCTCCTCGCCTCCTGACATTAGAGAGGCCCCTGCGGAAGCCCTCCGAGCAGAGGAGGTGCGGCGGATGGCGCAGCTCACCGACGAGCGCGCGCGAATCGTGCGAGAACTGTCGCTGCAACGAACGCGACTCACGCGCCTGACGGCGGCGAATTTTGGGCCAGCCGGACACTATCGATATCAAGACCCAGCACCTTGAGGTCGAGAACCGCGAGCTCTGCCTTGCTCAGAATGACCACTGCCCGCGGCGGCTCGCTGGGGGACGACGCATGAGCTGTCGACCGAGCAGCACGACACGAAACTCGCTCAGTGGCGGCTCTTTGCGGACCGGGGCACCGGCATCCAGCTTCCTCCTCGGGCCGCGGTGTTGCCTACTCCCCCACGATCGCCCGCCCTCGCACTCCGAGCTCGAGGCCGTCACGTTGTTGAACGGCCTAGCGCAAGATTGGGGCTCCTTCAATCCCCTCCCCAATGACCTGACGCTGCGCACACGATGTCCCCTCCTGTTGCGGCGCCGCTGGAGGGACGATGCTGTCTCACCATCCAGGCGCGGTTCTCGATCGGACTCAGGCTCGTCGTGCGTTCCTCCGCACGCCTATGTGCGCCTCAGGGCGCTCTCGGCGGGCCTAGTAGCATGCGTCGCCGTTGCCGTTGGCGTTGCCGAACCGGATCGTGTCGCGCATGTGTCGGTTGAAGGACGTCGAGAAGACACCTCAAAGACGTCGCGGGCGGGTGTCGCGAATCCTCGTAGCGATGCCCGCGATCAGGAAGACTCGAGCCCAACGGTGTCCCGCAAGTGACGCTACGTGGACACCATCCGGACACTCTGGAGACGCCAAAGAGCTCATCCTGAATTGCCAAGGCTCCCGCTCCAGTAATGGGACCCCAAGCGACACAACCGAGACACGACGGAGCCACCTGCAAGACGTCTTGCGTACGCCGTGGTCGTCGACGTGAGCAGCGCCGTAGAGAGACACTTCGGGGACACATCAGGGGCACAATAGGGACGCGCAAGCGACGCCACACGCACACTTCAATGACGCGAGGGGCACATCCACCTCGAAGTTCCTGCGAGAACACACTACGGATGTAGCCAGCGCAGACATGTCGGGGGCTGTTCACGGACGCACTGGAGACGCCCGAAAGACTTTTCGGAGACGCTTTGGTGCACCGGGGGTGCATACCTTTGCCCGTTGTGTCTCGTGGGTGTTCCGGCGAGGACATCCACAAGACACAAGAGCGGCACCGCAGGGGATGTTCAGCCTTGCGGTCGGTCCTGCTCGCACGCCGGAGTGGTCACATTCGTTGAGTCGTAGGTATCGCCAAAGGCCTTGTGGTGGGAGCCGGACCTTGGGGCCCCTCCGAGCGCAGCGAGGTGGGGAGGTCCGGCGAGAGCCGATTTCCATGCTCAGCGCGCAGCGCGATGGACCAGATCCGGAGGACAGATGACCGAGCATGCGAGGTATCTGTCATACGGATCAAACTGGTCCTCGTCTCTGTTGCGAGGGGGTACGGGTGCTCGTAGGCTGGTGGTGACAGCAGGTCGTATCAACGCCACCGTCCACACTCGTTTCTCTCTGGGTGGCGGCGACCTTCCGCTCTCCCGGACGCCGGACGCAAGGGATCCTCCTCGAAGGATTTCCATGGTCGTTCCTCTTCCCTCTCGTAAGCAGCGTCGTCCGAAGCCTGTGACATACACCCGTCAGCGTGCTGTGCGCCTCGGTGATGCCGAAGAAGCTGCAGTTGATCGAATGCGCTCCGCCCTGGCTAGGAGCCGTCGTGTGGCGGTAGATCGCGTCGAGTTCTCCGAAGCCCTGCGGTTGCTCCTCGGCGACAACGAGCGTGCGGCGCGGATCCTTGCGGGCCAGCCGGAGGCGTGGACGCCCTCGCACGTCGTGGATGTCCCGCAGGATCTGTGGGATGGGCTGAACGACTGCCGGAACGCGGTCGTGCACGCGCGGGGGTCGATGTACGGCATCCTCCGCAAGGTGAACTTCGACGACGGCCCGGTCAGCCGCCCGGAGATGCTCTCTGCTATCGAGGCCGTGACGTCATCACAGGCGGCACTGGAGCGCATGGAGATCGCTCTCGTCGAGATGGTCAGCACTCTGGAGGCTGCAGCGGACGCGGAAGCCTCCGGCGAGGTGCTCTGATGGTCAACGTCTCGTCTCAGTCGACGTACACGAGTGGCCGCGCGCAAAACTACGCAAAGAAGGACGCCGTCGCGATCTCAGCTCTCAACGCCTCGGTGCCGCTGTTCGAAAAGCGACTCCAGGAGATCAGAGTCCGTCACGGCAAGGACGGCATGCGCCCGCGCGCGCTGACGGACTCTGAAGGCAACTTCCTGCGCGATGCCAGCGGCACCCCCGTGCCTGCGCGCGATGCGAACGGCCGGCCGATCTACCAGTCGACGCATGTTCAGGCGTACTGCCTCATCCAGAGCTTCGGGCATGACGAGCTCGACCCCCATGATCCGGAGTCATGGACGATAGCTCAGGAACTGGGCCGGACGCTGGCCGAGGAGCGCTTCCCGGGTCACCCGGCACTCATCGCGACAGAGATCAACGGCCGCTCCGGCTGCGTCCACAACCATATCGTCGTCGGCGCTGTTCACCCGAAGACCGGCAAGAGCATCGACAGCAATGTCGTCACGCACAGCCGGCTCGCCATCGCTCACGATCGCGTCCTCGCCGCGAACGGCTTCACGCAGCGCGCGGATATGGCACTCAAGTCCCAGAACGCCGAGCAGGCGATGGCGGCCGCCCGTGCCGCCGTTCTCGCGGACCCCGCATCGGCGGCGCTGTCGCCGAGCCACCGCCAGCGGAGGATCACCGCCGCGGAGAATGCCGTGCGGCTGCATCGCGACACGTCGACGTCGGCCGCGCAGGCACGCGAGAGCCGCCGGCTGCGCGAGTTCGACCGCTATCAGTTCACGGAGCGTGACCGGCTGATCGCCGCCGATCTGGGCATGGCTCCTCCCGCCGAGCGATTCTCGGAGGTCGAGCTGGAAGCACGCGTGAAGGAGGCGCTCTCCGACCCCCGCTTCCAGTCCTGGGACGATCTTTCCGCGATCGCTCGCGAGTACCGGGTCACGATTGCCGCTCGCGGTCAGGACGTCAGCTTCGGCATGATGCTCCTGCAGCCGGACGGCACCCTCGCTGAGCCGGCACGTGCCCACGTGCGGCGAGGCGGTCGTCCCGGCACGAACAAGGGTCTTGGCGATGGCTTCCGCCGCGGAGACGTCGAAGCAGCGATCAAACGGAACGTGCGCGCGCACGAGCAGCCGCAGCAGCGCCCGGTTGAGCAGCAGCCGTCAGCGATGCACCTCGAGCACCTGCGACGGATCGATGAGCTCGCAGCGCAGCGCCGCGCGCACACCGTCGAGCTCCAGGCTGCCTCGGAGGCCGCCTGGGCGTCGGCAATCGGACAGAGTCAGCAGGCACCGGAGCCGACGCAGAAGCTGGAGCCGGTGCAGGCCCCGCATGACCCGCGCCCGCTGCCCTACAAGCGCCGACGCTTCGTCGCCCCCGCTCCGACCGCGCCGGCTGTCCCGACGGTGGCGTTCCGCTCAGAGGTCCGCGATCTGCCCGCGACGACGGACACTCTCCGTCGTCGCCTCAATGGACTGGCCGAGTTCGAAGAGCGCTGGCGCGAGCAGCTCCCAGACACCCCCGAAGAGCGCATTGCATTCGAGCAGCAGGCCACGGAGATCGGCATCGGCCCGAAGCTCCTCGAGTACGTGAACGGGCACCTGGACCCTGAGCTTCAGGCGCGGCTGACACAGCGGGCAGAGCAGGCTGTGGAACGCCAGCGGGCATTCGAACGCGCTCAGCGGCTGAAGGACAAGATGCCGGCGCTGGAGCGGGACGCGAAGGCAGATCCGCTTGGCATCCGTGGCGACGCCGACAAGTGTCGCGAAGCCCGCCGCGAGCTCTCGTTCGAAACGGGGTACGTCGAGCGCATCGACGCGAATCGCGCCGCGGGGATCTACACCTCGCGGGGGCAGGAGCGCACCGCGCACCTCCGGCAGAAGAACGCCCAGCGTGTCGCGCAGCTCGACGGTTACGAGCCGAGTCGTGAGACCTCGGAGCCGGCTGCGACATCGCGCACGGCGGCACAGCAGCGGCTCCTCGACAAGCAGATGAGGCAGAGGAGGGACAACCAGAAGGCCACGGAGACCGAGAGTCAGGGCATGGAGATGTAGCTCCAGCAAGACAGGTGAGAGGACGAGGAAATGGCAGAGCAGAGGATCGACCCGCGCGAGGTGCGGAAGATCAAGACGGCGATCGCGCTCGAGGGGCAGAAGAAGGCCGAGCGCCGGTTCGGGAGCTCACTGGAGATGCAGCAGGTTCAGCGCGAGTTGCAGCAGGGCCAGGCGCGTGCGGTGAGCCGTCATCGCACGGCGCGCGTTGAAGGCGCGCAAGAGACCACGACGAAGGAGAACAAGACGATGGACGAAGCCAAGCAGAAGCACGGGGAGCAGAAGCCGGCACCGACCGCGGCGCAGAAGCGCATCGCCCAGCGCCAGCAGTCTCAGGCGCGGCAGAACGCGCGCCTGAAGGAGCGCAGCGCGAGCCGGACGCACGGCATGGGGATGTGATCATGGCGACCCTCGGAATCGGCGCGCAGTACATCATCGGCGGCGCGGGCTGGCGCTTCTGTGTCGACTGCGACGAGGGCACCCATCTGACGGACGACGAGGTGCACCACCGTCCGGGATACCCGCAGCTCGATATCGAGAGGTAGCGAGCACGTCGTAGCGAGAGGCCGAGCGGCTCTACCTTCCGAGATGAGCCGCTCGGCCTCGCACCGAGCTTCCGCCAACCGGACGACAACGAGAGAATTGGACCATGGCAACGCACGCTGCGGATCCGCTCCCCGAGCCAGATCACGAGCTCGGTTACTCGGAGGAACTCCTCGCTGGCGCCCTCGGCGAATACATGGGGCGCTTTCACGAGTACATGATGATGAAGGCCCACGCCATGGCGCCGACCGGCCCCGTCTACTACCCATCCGACGTGCGCCGCTTCGTTGATTTCTACGTCACGCGCACCGCACGCCCGCTCACCGCAGCCGAGGTACAAACTTTGTTCGACACCTGGGACGCGGAGAGGCGCGGAAGGGCCGAGTGACTCTGGGTCCCATTTTGGCAGGGTGGTATCCCGCAATTCCGATGGCAGAGCCAACTCGCACGCTACAACAGGGATCGAGGCAGATCCGCGGAATCACAAGTTCCTCGGGGCGACTGGGCGCGGTCGCACCATCCTCGCCGGTTTCTGATGATGGCTTTTATCCGGGCGTGGACGGCGCTGTCCGTCGCGCGACGATGTGCGGCGCCGCGGACGAACGTGCAGACATGACGGAGGGGGTCGCGACACGTCATGTCGCTACCCCCTCCAGGTGACAGCCGACGACATCGAACACCTAGATCTGCAGGTGTCCGCCGCCACGGGCTATTCAGATCGAGTCTGAGGAGTACTTCTGCTTGAGCTCGTCAGGTTCCCGGAACATCGCCGCTCCGATCTGCTCCCAGGAGAACCCGTCCACGCGCGCCTCACGGACCGCCTCCCACTCGAGCTTGTCGAGCCCGAGACGGATTCCCGCCAGCATGCGCAACTGCGTCTCGACGACCGTATCCATCTGAGGCTCGTACTGAGTGGCGTCCTGGGCCTCAATCCGCTGCAGCCACGGCTCCGTCGCTCCCGTGGTTACGTTGCACAGCCAGCTGTGCGCGGCCTGCTCCAGCACAACCATCTCTGCCTGATCAGCCTTGTTCATGTTGAGTCCTCTTCCTCATGCGAAACGGAGAGCGGTGATTCGCTCGTATCAGTAGTTCCGCTGCAAAAGTTCAAGGTGTGGCTCAACGGCGGTGCCGGTCCGGCACTGCCGCGTACCGCCGACCCTTCGGATCGGTGGAGACCAACGAATTCAGGTTAGCTCCTTATTGAGAGACATTCGTGGGAAGCTCGTCCTTCTTCTCGAGTCGATCCCGCGAGATGTGGAACCACTCCCCCAACTCGCGCCGCTATGTAGCCCCTCGACGCGTTCGCCGTCAGGCGTGGGGCCAATGCTGGCCGTCGTAGACCTTCGCCGCGCGGACGCGGTCAGCTTGAGCGCGCAGCCACTGCGCGACGCTCACCTCACCAGTCCACTCGGCGGCCACGTGCTCCAGCGCAGACGCTGCGACGCGTGCGTCGTGCTCTTGCTGAATGCGAATCACGTGGGCGTTGTTCTTATGCGAGATGAACTGATGGCTCGAGTCCCGGCGCGAAGAGGGCGGCATCCAGCCCTCGACCCGACCCCGCCAGCCACACTCGCACATCGGCACGAGCTCACCCTCAATCAGCTTGAGCCTTGCGTCGATGACAGCAATCATCGTGTGATCCCGAGCACGCAGCGTCACCAGAGTCGTGATCGCCTCGCGGTCATCCTCGCTGAGCTCGTTCGTCGGATCCCAACCAGCGAATGCATGCTCATCGATATCGTTCGATCCTCGTCTGCTCACTTCATCACTTCCCATCACTGGTCTTCCTCCCGTCGACGGACGTCTGCCGTGCCGGCGTCGCCGTGACGCATTGCTCGCCACCCCAGCGCTGGACGGCATGCGGCACCCAATTGAGCTCGTGCGGTGCCGCGCCGTCGGGCGCAGCACCGCACAGAACTCCTCGTCACCCACGGTGCCGTCGAGCGTGCCCCTATTTGCCGGACAGTGCGTAGTTCACGCCGCCCGATCATCGTGCGCGGCAATGTAGGCGCGATAGGCCCGCTTCGGAATCACTCCGCGCGGCGCGACATCGAAGCCCTGCTGCGTGGCCCAGTCGCGGATCTGAGCACGCTCTGCAGCGGTCGTCTTGGGGATGAGGCGCCTCGACGGGGGCCCGGAAGCCTTACGTCCGACCTCCAGATAGGCGCTCAGCAGAAGGTTCAGCTCCTGCTGCTCGTCGTCGGTGAGGTCGATCTCGTACCAGCTGCCGTCGGCACCGAGCTTGATGGTGGAGGCGTTCGACTCTCCGCTGAGGTCGGACACCTTGATGTTGCGAGTAACCATGATGGCTCCATTCGGTTCTCTCCGGGGGCACGTCGCCCCTAGAGTTTTCGCCTGCGCCCCATCACTGTCCCTGCCGTTCTCTGATCTCGTTCTTGCGGATTGCTGTTTCCGGGGGATGCGGGTTGCTACTTCGACTGCCATGAACCCGTCGGGCTGACGTCAGCGTCGACCTCACCAGTGAGGACAACAGTCGTTCCCACACCACCGCTCTGCCCTCCGCCAGGCGCGACTCCCACATAGGCGGTGGCGATACCCGTGCGGTATGGCAGGTCGTCCACCAACGTCGTGTACGGGAACTCGAGCTCCTGCGCCGAGTCCGTGGCCTGAGGGTCGTCACTACAGTCGTCGACCAGTGTGAGGGTGGCACCGTCAGCGGTGATGTATCTGGCTTCATACTCGAGTTCATCGTCGGTTGGCGGAGCATCGACGATCAGCACCTCATCCTCCCGGCCGGGGTAGATGCCGATGAGGGACGCGGCAACGTTCTGCAGCGGTTCACTCTTGTACTCGCTCGTCGGCGCGGAGAGCGCCTCCTGCCCGCCGTCTGCGTAGAAGACGTCCGCGTCGATCCGGCACACTCCGGTCGAGAACGCCGTGGCGGTCACGACGAAATGGTCTACCGCGACGACGAGTCCATCAGCCACGGCAGCCACCAGGTCCTCCGACAGTCGAACCGTGATCGGGCTGTCGGCATCGATCGAGACGAACGGGATCTGATCGTCCTCGTCCATCACACGCGCCTCATCGAACTGGTAGATGTTCTGAGTCGCGGTGGGCTGCTCGACGGATTCCGAGCCTGATTCCGGCGACGACGCCGTCGCGCCGGAATCGCCGCCGGAACATCCAGCGATCGTGAGCGTCGCGCTCGCGGCCATGACAGCGGCCAGCGCCAGTCGAGTAGACCAATTCGACTTATCGATCATTTCTCTTCCCCCGAAGTGCAGATGTGACTCATAGTCCGTGGACTCGCAGTCATCATACCGATTCGCTTAGAGACATGACCGTTCCTGCGCACCGCCGTGTCTTCGGAGAGCATCTCCGTGCACTGCGTCAGGCGCACGGATACACGTCGCAAGAAGCGTTCGCGCATCATGTCGATATGGATCGGACGTACATCAGCGGGCTGGAACGGGGGGTCCGCAACCCGACGTTGGACGTCATCGTGAAACTCGCCCGCGCCCTCGACGTAAAGCCCTCGGAGATGCTCGAGACAATCGACGCATAGACCCAACTGCAGGCGACACCTTCAACGTCAGGCTTGAGTCGTTGGTGGACTGGTATCTTCTGTCCGATCGCGCTTGGCTTCGTGCGAGCAGCGTTCATCGCCTCGACCAAGATTGGACAGATAGGTGACAGGGATCCAACTATCTGCCGCCTGGGTCGTCTCCCAGGCGGCAGAGTCACTTGCGAGTTCAAGTGAAGATCTGGAACGTCGAGCTGGAAGGTCGCTACGGTGTTGCGAGATTGTGGCCTTCGAGCGCGTTCCTGAGAAACGGCGAGCTCGTGGGGGCCAGGGCGTGGAGGTTGGCCTTCGCTTCTACACCCAAGCCGACCTTGATGCGGTGTCCGCCTGCCGCGACGCAGTCGAAGTCAGGTTTGCTCGCGCATTCGGGATTTGGGTTGCAGCCGTTCAGCTCAAGATGGATCTCATCGCGAAGGACAGTCCTTGGCTCGGGGCGAAGCGTCCGTCAACACTGGGCGGCACTGGTCTCCGCCTTGACCGATACCTTACGGACGACTTGCTCGATTGGCTTGACGAGGAAAGACGCCCGCTCAGCGACTGGCGACACCTCGCCGAACGATGGGCAGAAGTCCGTATCCTCCTACGGCGACTGTGATACAGGAGGGGACAGGATTATGGGGCGAAAGGCACAACCGCGAACTATGCCTACTGGACGACTCGAACGACAACGCTTTGGGCCGAGCAGGAAGGTCACCAGCTCAACTACATGGTCCACAAGCTGACACACGTGAGCGAACATCTGAAGGGTGGTAACGCCGACCCCGCGAGCAGCCTTGACCCGGCGTACTGGGGTGAAGTGGACACGGAACGAGACCCGATTCGCGTCTTGCCGATGACTACTCGAACCGGCTCAACGCCGCACGACGTTCGAGCGGTCTTCGCTCATGCTGGCGCTCAGGTGATACTCGGCAAGTCGATCCACGCGAACGCGGTCGGTGACGAATCCAGCAAGGATCCGCTCAAGCCGTTCATACGTCGTCTAGAGGAACTGTTGCGGAACCCAAGCGACCTCCACCAAGTGGACATACTGCTTGTCCATCGTGGAGGCGGCGTAAACCCGACTCCACAGAATCCCCGATGGACGCCTACAAATGTTCCTGATGCGCGACGCAAAAGGTTCTTAGAGCTCTGCGTCGACGTTCGGGACCTAGGAGTGGAGGTCGTCGTGGCACTGGGCCACGCGAACGTCTCAGTTCTGGACTGGGAGGCGCGTGAAGACGTGTGTCTACCGTTGGGTATTTTCGAGGCGACCACCCCGACCGCAGCGGCTGCGTGGATTCTTCAAGAACACATCAATCCTCGGCTCGTAGATACAGCGCTCATCTATAGCCAGGAACTGGCTACCTAGACGAGAGCAGTCGGTCCCCGTTGCGCCTCGGTCGGCAGTCATCTTCACCGCAGGATACGCGCATGCGAGGGATGACTGCGTATCGAGGTGAGCGAGCAGCTATACCGGTGAGACCTTCGCCAGCGACGGATGACGCAGCGTCAAGCTATTGGACACCGTCTTCTCCCGGCGGAGGGGCTTCTTTACTTCGGCGCCACGGCGACAGTAGACGGATCGAACCCCTTACGCCCCCGAGGCGCCGGTAGGAGCCGGACCGTGCAAAAGAAGTCGATCACCCGCCGCTTAACTGCGAGATCAGCATCGTCGAACGCCTTGACTGGTTCGCTCGCACCGAGAACACCACCCAGGTCATTGCCGACACTGAGGCGCAGTCGCTCCGCTTCGAGATCAGCGATCGCGGCGTTCTGCCGGTCCCTGATACGGCGGAAATCGTGCGCTTCGGTGATCTCTTCGTCATAGTCGTGCTGAGCGCGCTTAATGCGCCCCTGCCGCTCCCTGATCTCGGCCTGAATGGCGAGAAGCCGCGGCTCGTCTCGAACAGGTAGCACGTCCTGCAAATCCGGCCTGGCGAGCCGTTCGCGAATCAGCTGCAACACGAACTCATCGATGTGCGGACGTGACCGCGTGACATGACCGCCCTCGGAGCAGCGATAGCCCCGAGAGTGTGCGGTGATGGGCCTATCGCAGATTCCGCAAAGGTAGAGGCTCGAGCCGAGGTGCTTACGCGCCGTAGACCCAGTTCGGTTGGTGATGCGCGTCTGGTCGTTCAGGCGCTCCTGAACAGTGAGCCACGTGAGTTCGTCTACTAACGGATCCCACTGACCCCTGATCGGCTGTCCGTCCTCATCGCGGATAATCTGTGCATACCAGTTGCGACGCTTGTTCTTGTCAGACCGGTCGCTCCGGTTCGTGTATACCGAGTAGCCGGCGTATCGCGGATTGCGGAGAATGCCCAGGACGGTGCTGGACGTCCACGGCCCGTCCGGAGGAACCGGCTTCGGATCCAACCCTTCCGCCATACGACGTTCGTTACGCTCGATCATCAGTGTGCGGCTGAACTTCGGAAGATGCGGGATGGATCTGGGCGCTTCGGCCCCCGCCTTTCCCGAAAGCGCCGACGCGATCGCGGCGATCGGTGTGCCGTTCGAGATAGCGAAGAGTCGGAACATCTCCGCAACGACCTGAGCCTCGTGCGCAATGACCTCACCACTCGTCGCATATCCCAGCGGCCGGGTTCCCTTGGGCGCCCTCCCCTGCTGCGCCCGCTGCAACTGAGCTCGCGACTGGCGTACCGCCTTTCGCTCCACCTCTCCGACTGCCACCGCAGCCTTCACGCGCGCGTACATGCGTCCACCGTCCGTCGTCAGATCGGCTTCGCCGTTGGCCGTGACGAGCTTAAGACCACGATCCTTGGCCGCGTCGATCCAGTCCTCAAGCTGACGGGGTTGCCGGGTCAGCCGATCAAGGTCCCAACAGATGATCGCCTCGAAGTTGCCCGCTTCATAGTCGGCCACCATCCGGTCGTAGGCCGGGCGCTTCTTCGTCTTGTCAGTCGCCGACTTCGACTGATCAACGTACTCCTCGATGACCTGCCACCCGCGATCTCGCGCGATCTTGAGGCAGTCGTCTCGCTGACGATCAATCGCGAGCCCGTCCATGTTCCGGTCGAGGGAGACGCGGAGGTAGACAGCAGCGCGAATCGAAATGGTGGACATCCTCTACTCCGATCCCCATGATGCATTGCAGTGCCGGAACACTTACTTGCGTGGATCCAACCCCACACCAGAAGGGTGCCACGGTTTGAGGAAGACGGGCGCGAGGCAGGCCACAGGCACGAGCACCCAACACTCGCCCCCATAGCGGGGTCCGCTGATTGCGCCATCAAGTTATGCCACAGTTCGAACTTCTCTACGGAAGAATCGCCTTGTGGAGATGGATCCGAACACAGCGCGAACGTTATGGAAGGCGCTCATGGACAACGCCTCCGGGCTAATCACCGACGCCCATGTCCTGCTCGAGAGCGGTTCGTTCGGCCGCGCACGTTCGCTCACCGTTCTCGCGCAAGAGGAACTGGGGAAGGCGCTGTGGATCTACCAGACATTCGAGCAGGCCTGGAGCACCGGATCCGAGGACGCGCGCGAGGTGCCGCGGCTCACGTCTGACGGCCGCCGCCACGCGGTCAAATACATGGAGGCTTTCATCTTCGGCCAAGAGCTCGCCGCGTTCTGGGGCGACTACGAGTCCTACGATCTCCCGGAGGACCAGTCGCAGGAAGGCTGGGACGCGCACTTCGAAAAGAAGAGGAGCGAAGCGGAGGCCGCTGGCAAGCGAGCCAACGACGAGAAGATGGCTGGGTTCTACGTCGACATGGATGGCTCGGGCGAAGCGGTCCTGTCCCCCGCCGACGTCTCGGCGGGGACCATCGCCGAGGATCTACGGACCGCGGCTCGGGTCATTGAGATGCTGCTGATCAAGGACCACAGCCGGATGAAACTCGAGGCCGGAATGCCCTACGACAGCACGCGCGAACAGCAGCACAGGCTCCTGCCGATCTCCCACCCGGAAGACTGGGCCGCCGTATCGCAGGAACTCAGGGACGGCGACTACCTCAAGGGAATCGAGGCGTGAGCAACGCACGGTAGCTGGCACACGGTAGTTGGAAAGTGCCGCTCTCGGTCTCGTACGCGCTAGTCGGACTCGCGGGCGATCCGGTCGGCGTAGCCGATGAGGCTCGCGACGAGCATGAGCACCTGGATGCAGTTCCGCTTGCTGAACTGGCGTGAGGAGACTCCGTGGACGCTGGCGTGGCGGGAGTAGTAGTGCGGCACTTTGTCGCCCTTATGCTTCCAGAACTCCTCGTGCGCGTTCCAGATCGGCAACCACACGAAGGCGTCTCGAACTCCCATCTCATCGATCTCATCCGGGACATCTGCTCCCCTCTTCCGGTTCGTGATGACTCCGCGGGCCTTCCGGTCGGGATAGAACCGGTAGATCAGCGTGTCCAGCGTGACAGTGAACATGGCCTGGGCCGAGCGAGTGTGGCCGGCGCGCATCGCACCGAGACCGTCGAGAGCGAAGCCCAGCTCATCGCTGACCACCTCATGGTCTGCCTGTTCCAGCACCGCGGCGCAGTCCTCCATGAGCGACTCGTAGCAATCGCCGAGCACTCGTCGTCGCTCTGCCAGGTCTTTGGCCCGCAGCAACCGCAGGGCCGTCCGCCCCCGCGGCACGAGATACAGCGGGATGCCCTCCTGCTCGACAAACTCGTGGACCTGGCTTGCTCTGATCTCGTCGGCGTGGTCCTTCAGGTTGGGCGGCAGCAGAGCTCGATTAAGTCCGCGGAGCGCTTCGGGGTCGAAGAGCGGGCCGAGCGCCCACCGCAGGCCCTCCATGGCGATCGCGTGCTGCTCGGAGATGCTCTTGAGCAACTCCTGGGTAGCCGAGTTGAGAACAGGAGCATGCAGCGCGGGCAGATCGAGCGGCGGCATCGAGAAGCTGGGGACGGCGGCCACGATCGATGCCACCTGCTCCTGAAGGCGCTGGGTCATCGGTGCGAGGAGCTCGCGGGCGATGGCCCTGTAGTCAGGGATCATCGAGCGCACGTGCTCTTGCAGCGGCGCGACGATCCTGGCCACATAGTCGTCCATGTTCGGCGCCAGCGATCGGGAGAAGCTCGCCGACATGCGGAAGCCGCCAACCGACTCCCTGTCGCTTCGTTCGCCCGGTTCCTCCGGCCCCTCTTCTTCGACCTGCGAAGGTTCCTCGTCCTCAGGGTCGACGGTGAGGTCGTCGTCTTCGTTCATGACAAACCTCCGCGGGAGGCTGGCACGCCGTCGAGCCTGCGATGGACCGCAGAAACCACCGTGAGAACCTCGAGCAGCTCGACCTCGGTGATCGTGCGGTTCAGCCGTGGGTCGTGCGCCGTCGGGTTACGGTATAGACCGTTCAGGCCCTTCACCAGGTTCGCGAGCCCGGCCTGCTCGTCTCTCTCGGTCTGCGTGCGCAACGAATTGATCGCGAGCATCGGCACACCAGACTTGCCGAGCGCCAACGCGGCGTCGACGAGCGCAGCCCCGTCGCCGGACGCGCCCGTCAGACGCCGAAGGCGATCGAAGATGCTCTTGGTTGCTTCGAGACAGGCGTGGAAGTACGCCTTCTTGAGCACCTCGACGGAGCAATATCGGAGCACTTCAGGATGGCAACCGCGCCGGCGCAGCTCGTCGCGGATCGATGTCGCAAGGCGAGACGCTTCGTCAAGCGTCCGAGCGACTGCGCCTTTGGCGACTCTACCCTCGTCATTAACCCGCAAACCAACGAAGGCGAGGTGCTCGTTGAGCCGGTCCTGACGATAGGTGAAGAGCTCCGGCTGGTTGCGGTATCGCACGGGCTCCATCGCAGTAACGATGAAGGTAATGATGCGCTTTGAGCTCTGGTCTTTGTTCTGACGAGCGACGAACGCTTCAGCAAGCCGGTCACGCTTGGTCGCCATGGGGATCGGGTCCTCCATACGCAAACGAAGGAGCAGATCGCCGATCTCACGGCCAGTCAATCCATCGGAAGTATCGGCAAGTACGTCAGCGATGGCCTTGAGAACGGGGTACGACCATGGCTGCTGGAACTCGGGCATGTGAACTCACCATTGCCAGACGAGCGAGAACCGGCGACGCATCCCTGATCACTTATTTCTTCCCGGCTCCAGCCGTTCCTCCGTGCCGGAACTCCACCACGTCGCCGTCCTGCATGACGTAGTCCTTGCCCTCGAGCCGCGCCTTGCCCTTCGCGCGGGCCTCCACGACAGACCCCGTCGCGACGAGGTCCTCGAACGAGATGACCTCCGCCTTGATGAAGCCCTTTTCGAAGTCGGTGTGGATCACGCCGGCGGCCTGCGGGGCCTTGGCGCCCTGCGGGATGGTCCACGCGCGCGACTCCTTGGGGCCGGCGGTGAGGTAGGTCTGCAGGCCGAGGGTGGCGAAGCCGATACGGGCCAGCTGGTCCAGGCCCGACTCGGTCTGACCGGTCGCCTCGAGCAGCTCCTGCGCGTCGGCGGGGTCAAGGTCGATCAGCTCGGACTCGATCTTCGCGTCCAGGAAGACGGCCTGCGCGGGGGCGACGAGCGCGGACAGCTCCGCTTTCTTCTCGTCACTGGTGAGGATCGCCTCGTCCACGTTGAACACGTAGATGTACGGCTTGGCGGTCAGGAGGCCGAGTTCGCGGATCGGCGTGAGGTCGAGTCCCGAGGTCGAGAGCAGCTGCCCACGCTCCAGCGCATCCTTCGCGGCGTTCGCCGCTTCCAGCACGGCGCCGTCGATCTTCTTCTGCTTGACCTCCTTCTCGTAGCGAGGGAGGGCCTTCTCAATGGTCTGGAGGTCCGCGAGCATCAGCTCGGCGTTGATCGTCTCCATGTCGTTACGGGGGTTGACCTCGCCGTCGACGTGAACCACGTCGCCGTCCTCGAAGCCGCGCACGACCTGGGCGATAGCGTCAGCCTCGCGGATGTTCGCGAGGAACTGGTTGCCGAGCCCCTCACCCTCGCTGGCACCGCGCACGATGCCCGCGATGTCGACGAACGACACCGTCGCCGGCAGGATGCGCTCGGAGCCGAAGATCTCGGCGAGCTTGTCCAGGCGCGGGTCGGGCAGGTTCACCACGCCGACGTTGGGCTCGATGGTCGCGAAGGGGTAGTTCGCCGCGAGCACGTTGTTGCGGGTCAGCGCGTTGAAGAGGGTGGACTTGCCGACATTGGGCAGTCCCACGATTCCGATAGTCAGGGCCACGAGAGACCAGTCTACGGGGCCGACGTTCCGCCCGTGTCCGCGCGTGAAAGAACCAGAAAGCGCGACGACAGTGCCGGGAAAGTCCGTCCCGGCACGATCAGGGCATGACGAATTCCACCACCGACTGGGCCCTGGAGGCCGACGGCCTCGTGAAGGTGTTCGGCACGAACCGAGCGGTCGACGGCGTCGACCTGCAGGTCCGCACCGGCACCGTCTACGGCGTGCTCGGCCCCAACGGCGCCGGCAAGACCACAACCATCAACATGCTCGCCACCCTGCTGCGACCCGACGGCGGCACCGGCCGCATCTTCGGCCACGACGTCGTGCGCGAGCCGCACATCGTCCGCCAGCTGATCGGAGTCACGGGGCAGTTCGCCTCCGTGGACGAAGCCCTCTCCGCGAACGAGAACCTGATGATCTTCTCCCGTCTACTGGGCCTCAGCCGCGCCGAGGCACGCACCAAGGCGGCGGACCTGCTTGACCGCTTCGGCCTGACCGAGGCCGCGCGGCGCCCGCTGAAGGACTTCTCGGGAGGCATGCGCCGCCGACTCGATCTCGCCGCCTCGCTCATCGCCCAACCACCGCTCATCTTCCTGGACGAGCCCACGACGGGACTCGACCCGCGCACGCGCGGCCAGATGTGGGACACCATTCGGGAGCTCGTTCGCACGGGTTCCACCGTGCTTCTCACAACGCAGTATCTGGATGAGGCCGACCAGCTCGCCGACCGCATCGCCGTGATCGATCGCGGTCGTGTCGTCGCCGAGGGCACCGCGGACGAGCTGAAGGCCTCGGTCGGCACCTCGTCGCTGCAACTCCGGGTCCGCGACAGTGCAGACATCCGGGACGCGCTCCGCATCGTCGAACAGGCGCTTGGCGTCCGCGGCACCCTCTCCCCCGAAGCCTCACGCATCACGGCCCCGATGGCCGATGCCGACCGCATCGCCGACCTGCTCATCACGCTGCGCGAGGCGGGCATCCACCTCGCGGAGATGAGCGTTCAGAAGCCGACCCTCGACGAGGTCTTCCTCACCATCACCGGCCATTCCGCGGAGGACACCGACTCCTCCGCCTCACGTGAAGAGGTTTCCGTATGAGCACTCTCGTCGCCTCCACTCCCATCGTTCCGGCAGCCGAGCGGTCACTGAAGAGTCGGGCAGGTCTCGGTCTCGCGCTCAGCAACACGCTGACCATGGCCGGCCGCGGACTCATCAAGATCCGACGCACGCCCGAGCAGCTGATGGATGTCACGCTGCAGCCCATCCTGTTCACGCTGATGTTCACGTACATCTTCGGCGGTGCGATCTCCGGTGACGTCGCGTCGTATCTGCCGGTCATCATCCCCGGCATCCTGGTGCAGACCGTCATCACGACCTCCGTGGTGACCGGCGTGCAGCTGCGCGAGGACATGGACAAGGGCGTGTTCGATCGCTTCCGCTCCCTGCCGATCGCCCGCATCGCACCGCTATCCGGCGCGCTGCTGGCCGACACGATCCGCTACGCGATCGCCACGACGCTCACGTTCACCATGGGCTACATCATGGGCTTCCGACCCGCCGGCGGCTTGCTCGCCGTGATCGCGGCCGGCGTTCTGGTGATCGTGTGCTCCTGGGCGATGAGCTGGATCTTCGCGTTCTTCGGAGTGATCGCCCGCACGGCCTCGAGCGTGCAGGGCATCTCGATGATCATCCTGTTCCCGCTGACGTTCCTCTCGAACGCGTTCGTCCCGGTCGACACAATGCCGAGCTGGCTGCAGTGGTTCGTCAACATCAACCCGGTGTCGCACCTCGTGACAGCCGTGCGGGATCTCACCAACGCCGGCGCGTTCGGAAGCGACGCCTGGATCTCGCTGCTGGGGGCCGCCGTCATCGTCGCGATCTTCGCTCCGCTGACCGTTCGCGCGTACATGCGAAAGGCATGAGATCGCGGGAGGGCACCTGAGTTCGGTGCCCTCCTGCGCGTCAGCGTGTGTACCCGAGAACGGCCAGACCGCGCTGGACTCTCTCCTCCGGGCTGAGACGCCGCGCTTGGTCTCGAGCGCTCGCCACCGCCTCCCGGCCGGCGAAGATCTCCGCATCGGCCAGATGAGCGGGCAGACTCAGGGTCGGCATGTTCTGTCGGCCGCCCAGCACCTCCGCCAGCGCGATGGCCTCGACACCGCGCGCACGCAGCGCGGGATCACGCACCGCCCACGCGGACCAACCGAGCAGCGCCGTCCCGAGGACGGGGCGATCAACGCCGTCGCGACGGTGCCGACACGTGGCGATGGTCCGCGTGCGCAGGCGTCGCACCCACGTGGCGAGATCGTCGCGCGGCAGCTCGAGCGAGCGGACGGCAGCGCTCAGGTATCCGGAAAGCGCCATCAGGAACCATGGTGATCGGCGGGTCTCGGGTTCAGCGAACGAGGCCAGCGCGCGATCGAACGAGGCCGCAGCAGAGGCGCGGTCTCCGTCCAGCAGGTCCGCCTCCGCGAGTCCATAAGCGCCGATCGACGTCAACTCCAACCCGTCCTGACTGAGTCCGCCCTCATCGATGAGGCGCTGGAAGAGCCGTCGAGCGTCCTCAGCGCGGCCCAGGCACAACAGCACTCCGCCACGAACCCACTCCTGGTGGTTGAGCTGGTCCTGAGCGTCATACTCCCGGAACACCGCAGCCGCGCGTTCCAGCCAGATTCCCGCTTCCTGCGGCTGTCCGGACTGGGCCGCGAGCTGCGCGGCAAGATCCGCGGCCATTCCCTCGGCCCATCGCTCTCCGAGGGTTCGGGCGCGCTCCCATCCGCTGCGCGCCGCGGCCATCGCCTCGTCGGGCTCACCATCGTTCTCCGCCGCGTGCGAGCGCAGTAGGTCGGCGACGAGCTGGACTGTCGGCGGGTCATCTG
Source organism: Microbacterium gorillae (assembly GCF_050990725.1). GTDB lineage: Bacteria > Actinomycetota > Actinomycetes > Actinomycetales > Microbacteriaceae > Microbacterium > Microbacterium gorillae_A. The sequence goes on along the minus strand of NZ_CP158844.1, from coordinate 1,579,959 downwards.
CGCCAACCGGTCCGGGGTGTCCGAGACCGGCCCCGCGCCCGGATGCGAGAAGCGCACGACCGACGAGGCGCCAAGCGGGCGGCAGATTGTCCCCGAGGCGTCGCTGACGGATGCGCAGGAGCGCCAGTGCGCGCGTGGCTTCAGGATCACCGGCGATCATGCATCCCAGGGCCGCCAACGAGAGCGCAATGAACGACTGGTCCTGCTCGGGGTCGGCTCTGTCCGCGGCAACGGACATCGCGGGTGCATATCCGAGGAGCTCCGTGAAGGCGCCGCGGATGAACCAGGACTGGGCGAGCACCCCGAACAGTGCAGCAGCGTGGTCGTCGCGCTGCGCGTCGAGGAGGTGACGAAGCACGTGGACGAGGTTGTCGTGCTCCTCCGTGATGGCCCGGTGTCCGCGTGCTGTAAGCCCCGAGGGGAACACGCGTGCGGGAGCGCCGTGCTCGGTCACGAATGCGACCGCCCAGGCGATGACCGCCTCCCACGCCTCATCCGCACGCCCCGCTTCTTCCAGCCGATCAAGACCGAACTCCCGAACCGTCTCCAGCATCCGGAAGCGCAAGGCGCCCGAATCCATGTCTTCGCTGACGGTGAGCAGCGACTGGGATGCCAGCGCATCCAGCACGTCGTCGGCGTAAGGCAGCCCGAGAATCGCTGCCGCGGCCGCTGCCGAGAACCCGCCGGGGAGCACCGACAGACTCGCCAGAGCCTCGCGCGCATCGACCGGAAGCAACTCCCAACTCCACTCGATTACGGCTTGGAGCGTCCGATGACGCTCCGGTGCCGACCGATCACCCGTCGTCAGCAGGGCAAACCGATCCTCCAGACGTTCTTCGATCTGGGTGAGCGACATCGTGCGCACCCGGGCGGCTGCCAGCTCGATCGCCAGCGGAAGACCATCCAGGCGCGTGCACAGTCGCGCGATCGTCGCCAGGGGTAGGTGAGCATCCGGACGCGCGGCGCGAGCGCGCTGGAGGAAGAGGCGTACGGCGGGTGCCTCCTCTGCTGCGTCGATCTGCAGCGGTTCGAGAGCGAGGACGCTCTCTCCAGCGATCGCCAGCGGCGACCGGCTGGTAGCCAGGATCCGGAGCTCAGGCACCGCGGCAAGCAGGTCGGCGGCCCACCGTGCGGCGCCATCGATCACCTGCTCGCAGTTGTCGAGCACGAGCAGCGTCGTTCGGTCACCGAGGGCGCCGATGATGCGCTGACCGAGGTCGGGACGCGGAAGCGGATCAGCGAGGCGGCGATGCGCCGCCGTCTCGCTGATTCCCAGTGCCGCTGCAACCGCCAGCGGAACGCCGTCGTCGGTGCGCACACCCGCGAGCGGAACCACGATCACGACGGGAGCGGTCGACTCGGCGGCGAGTGCCTGCGCAAACCGCGTCTTTCCCAGTCCTCCCGCACCGAGGATGGTCACCAACCGCGACGATCGCAGGAGCACGCGGGCTCGAGTCAACTCGGCGTCCCGGCCGATCAGCTCGTTCGCAGTGGCGCGGATTCCGATGCGCACCCGCGGTCCGTGATCCTCCGAGCGCAACAGGCGGGCGTTGAGCTCGGTGATCGCGGAGCCCGGTGCCGTGCCCAAGGCGTCCCGAAGCCCTTCTCGGAACCGGGCGAACACGGCCAGCGCTTCGGCGACGCGCTGATCGTCCGCGAGCGCCTGCATGAGAGCGATGTGCACAGACTCGTCGAACGGGCTGTGGTCGGCGAGCTCGGTCAGTGTGAGCGCTGCGTCAGCGGGACAGCCGGCTGCGGCCTGCGCCGACGCAAGCGCGCGAAGCACGTCGCCACGAAGGCTGGCAGCGGCGGCGGCGAGGCTGCCCGCGAGCGAACTGCTTCCCAGGTCCTCGGCGAGGCCCGGACGCCAGGAGGAGACGGATGCCTGCAGATTTGCGACGGCGTCTTCGGCAGTCTGGTGGCGGTGTGTCAGGCATCGACGCACGGCATCCAGGTCGGTCGTGGCCCTCAACGTGTATCCGGCCGCCTCACGCGACACGAGATCGGCACCCCCGAGCGCCCGCACTCGCGAGATCAGCGTCTGCAGGGCCGCGCGCGGATTCTGTGGTTGCGACTCTCCCCAGACATCTTCCGCAAGCGCCGAGACGCTCCGCGTCACGCCCACTCCGGCGAGCGCGAGGGAGACCAGCAGCAGGCGCATCGGCACACCGGCGACTTCCGCTCCGTCCAGGCGCACCGGGCCCAGCACTTCCAGCCGCACCGTCATACGCGGCGTGGGGAAGCGACGGCACGCCACCACGGCGCGAGCACCCTGCGCCGCCGATTTCTCATGCCGATCAGTCTAGGGTCGGCCACCGACTCCAGGCTGGTCGCTTGCCGAGGCGCAGGGATCCAGAACCGAGCCGCGTGCCGGACACACCGGTGCCGAACACTCGCGGGACTTATCCGTGCGAGGTATCCGCGTAGTCCTGGTCCTCAATGCGTCGATCCAACACGAACGCGAGCGCGAGACCGGCCAGACCGGCGATGACGATTCCCACGATGATGACGACCATGACCGTTCCCCCCTCACCCACCCGAGTGTCGGGTGTTATGAAGAGATGTCCACGCCGCGCCGATCGTCTCCTCCGATGTCGTGATTCCGGACAGCGCGTGAACCCCGACGAAGCGCGGATCACCACACCCGAGACGTCACAACACGGCGCGGAACGCCGTCGTGATGTAGGGCAGCTCGACGGCAGCGTCTCCGACGGCGCCGATCTCGTCGAAGAGCTCCTCCAAGCCGGCTTCGACTCGCGCCCGCTCCTCGGGGCCTGCCGTGATCAGATAGCTGCGCGAGCGTGCCATCGCCAGCAGCTCGCTGCGTGTCATCCCCCGCGACCACTCCCACGATCGGGACTCGAGGGTGCTGAACGGTGCGGCCACGCGCGGCCCTCCGGATGAGATCATCTCCTCGGCATTCGAGTTGTGCATGATCTCGCTCATCCGCGCGACCCATCCGATGCTGGCATCGCGAATGTTCCAAATCAGCCCCAGCACTCCCCCGTCGCGCAGCACGCGACCGATCTCGCGGGATCCTGCTTCCGGGTCCACCCAGTGCCAGGCCTGGCCGAGCACGACGGCGTCCGCGCTGTCGTCCGCCAGCGGAAGGCTCTCCGCCGTGCCTTCGAGCACCGGGACAGCGGGCAGTACCGAATGGAGGCCGGCGAGCATGAGCGGATCGGGGTCGACGGCCGTCACGCTCGCAGCTCCCGCCGCCAGCACCGCACGGGTCAGCTTTCCGGTGCCCGCTCCGACGTCGACGACACGCGCGTTCGCGCCGACAGACTCCAGCATCCAGGCGACCGCCTCGACCGGGTACTCGGGTCTCCCGGCCTGATAGAGATCGGCAGCGACACCGAAGGAGCGGGACTTGTCGTCGTGACTCACCATCATCCGACTCTAGGGCGCGCCGTGGAGGCGCCAACACCCCGGCGCGCCTGACCACGACGCGGCGGATCAGAGAGATGGTGGAGGGGTGCCTGTGGACTTCACCGCGATCGACTTCGAGACCGCGAACTCGTCCACAGCCTCCGCGTGCGCGGTCGGTCTCGCTCGTGTACGCGATGGCGTGGTGGTCGCCACCGATGGCTGGCTCATGCGTCCACCGCCCGGCCACGACGAATTCCACCCGCGCAACGTCGAGATTCACGGCATCACTCCCGCGGATGTGGTTTCGGCTCCGGGATGGTCGGAACAGCTCGCTCGGCTCCGGGATTTCCTGGGCGATGATGTGCTGGTCGCCCACAACGCCGGTTTCGACATGAGCGTGATGCGACGCGCGTGTGCGGCGACAGGCGACGAGCTGGCCCCGTACCGATACATGTGCAGTGTGCAGCTTTCGCGCAGCGTCTACGTGCTGCCGTCGCACAGCCTGCCTTACGCGGCCGCGGCAGCGGGCTTCCTGGAGTTCCAGCACCATGATGCTTCGGCTGACGCCCTCGCGTGCGCGCACATCGTGATCGACGCCGCGCGGCGCACCGGGTCCGCGGATATCGATGCCCTCAGCGGCGCGACCGGCGTGCGGATCTCCCGCATCCCGGACGAAGCAGCGCTCAGCGTCCTCGTCTGAGGCGTTCGCTGACCACGGCTCGCGAGGCACAGAAGCACTGAGCATGGCCCCTCGCGTACGGGCGTCCTCGACTCTGCGGCCCGGTGTCTTCCGTCCGCGTCCCAGCCAATGTCCGACCCCCTCGGCACACTGGGGTCATGGACGCAATCTGGATCGCACTGATCTGCGTGGTCAGCCTGCTGCTGGGCCTCGTCATCGGGTGGCGAGTGCGCGGTGGAAGCGGCACCGGAGACGCGGCGCTGCTGGCGCGACTCGCCGCCACCGAGTCGACGGTCGCGGCGCTGCGCGAGCAGCTGAGTCGCGAAGAGCAGCTCGCCGCCGAGGCGCAGGAACGACTCCGAGAGGAGATGGCCGCCCAGCGAGAACGCGAGCGACAGGATGCCGCCGTGCTCTCCGCGCTCTCCCCCGTGCAGGAGACGCTCCAGCTCATGCACCGCAGCGTGACGGCGCTCGAACGCGACCGGCACGCCCAGTTCGGTGCCCTGGCCGAGCAGCTGCGGCGCGCGCAGGAGACGGACGAGTCTCTCCGGCACGCCACCGAGTCGCTCACCGGTGCACTGCGATCCACCACCGCGCGCGGTACGTGGGGCGAATCGCAGCTGCGACGTATCGTCGAGGCGGCGGGGCTCACGCGGCATGTCGACTTCGACCTGCAGGTGAGCATCACGACGGATGATGGCCGAACCGGACGCCCCGACATGCTGGTACGTCTTCCCGGCGACAAGGCGCTGGCTGTCGATGCGAAAGCCCCGCTCGACGCCTTTCTGCGTGCCACTGCTCTGGACGACTCGGACCAGGCCGCGGCGATGATCCAGCACGCGAAGGCGGTCCGCTCCCATGTGGACGCGCTGGCGAAGAGGGCCTACTGGGAGGGTTTGTCCGCCAGCCCCGAACTCGTCGTGTGTTTCCTCCCCAGTGAGGCGATGCTGTCGGCAGCGCTCGACGCGGACCCGGCGCTGCTCGATCACGCGTTCGCGCAGCGCGTGGCGCTCGCCTCACCCGTCAGCCTCTGGTCGGTGCTGAAGACCGTGGCGTACACGTGGACCCAACAGGATGTCTCCGAGCAGGCGCAGGAACTGCTGACGCTCGGCACCCAGCTCTACGATCGGCTCGGCACCCTCGCACAGCACACCGATGACCTGCGCGCCGCGCTGGAGCGTGCCGTCGGTGCCTACAACCGCTTCGCCGGATCGCTCGAGAGCCGGGTGCTGGTCACCGCCCGCCGCTTCCCGGGCATCGACCCGGCGAAGGTCTCTGCCCTGTCCGAGCCGGCCGAGATTCAGACTTCTCCTCGGCGCATCCTGGCGGCCGAGTTCCTCACCGACGGACAGATCCCGTCGGCATCAGCGTCGAATCTGGAGTTCGTCACGGCTCGGACGTCCGACACCCCCGCAACCGCATCCGTCGGCGCCGACCACCACACCGCCATGCCTGACGTCGCATCCGCACCCATCACTGGGGCTGCGTCCCCCGCACATACGTCAACGGCGCCCGTGACCGATCAGATCACGAGCGCCGATATCGGTGCGCTACGCGCACGTTTGGAGGTTACGCGCCCCCAGGAATGAAACGCATGAGGCCGACGACGACGAGGCTGACCACGACGAAAGCTCCGACGGGAATCCACGAGCTCATCGCCTGACCGGGCTCGCGGCGAACGCGGAAGAACACGTCTGCACGACGCGCGGGGTCGGATGCGTTGGCGATCACAGCGTGTGCGCCGGTCCGGGGACTCGTCGTGTCGGTGGTCATGTCATCCGCCTCGATCTCGTGTCGGTGAGGACGGACGCCCCCACACCACGTTCCATTCTCGCACCGACAGTCACGAGATGCTGGGGAGGCGCGGTCACGAAATGGTCAACGTGACCGATATGCGAACAGGCGGCTCACAGCCACTTCGACGCGAGGTGCTCCGAGGTGATGCGACGAAGCGTTCCCGAAGCGCTGCGCAGCACGACCGACTCGGTGTAGATGTAGCCGCCCTCGCGGCGCACGCCGGACACCAGCTGACCGTCGGTGACACCTGTGGCGACGAAGATCGTGTTGTTGCTCGTGACCAGTTCATCCGCCTCGTAGACGTAGTCGAACTTGAGGCCGGCGTCCAGTCCGCGCTGCTTCTCATCGTCGGTCTGCGGCCACAGTCGCCCTTGGATGTGGCCACCGAGCGCCTTGATCGCGCACGCTGTCACGATGCCCTCGGGGCTGCCGCCGATGCCCACACACATGTCGGTGCGCGCATTGTGGCGTGCGGCGTTGATCCCACCGGCCACGTCACCGTCGCTCATCAGGCGAGTACCGGCACCGGCCTCACGGATCTCCTCGATCAACTGCTCGTGACGCGGGCGGTGCAGCACCGACACCACGATTTCATCGACGGGCTTGCCGAGCGCCTTCGCGAGCAGGCGGATGTTCTCGCCGATCGGAAGCCGAATGTCGACGACGCCGACGCCGGCGGGCCCCGTGACCAGCTTGTCCATGTAGAAGACGCTGGACGCGTCGAGCATGGTGCCACGATCTGCGACGGCGATGACAGACAGCGCGTTGTTACGCCCCGCCGCCGTCAAGGAGGTGCCATCGATCGGATCCACCGCCACGTCGCACTGCGGACCCCGGCCCGAGCCCACCGCCTCACCGTTGAAGAGCATGGGGGCGTGGTCCTTCTCGCCCTCACCGATGACGATGCGCCCATCGAAGTTCACCGTGCGCAGGAAGGCGCGCATCGCGTCGACGGCAGCACCGTCGGCGCGTTCCTTCTGCCCCCGGCCGATGAAGGGAACAGCGCGAATCGACGCCGCTTCCGTTGCTCGCACCAGCTCCAGCGCCAGATTGCGGTCGGGGTGCAGAGGGCTCATATCGTCAGTCAGGCTCACCATGGGGCCAGCATGGCACTCACCGCGTCAGGATTTATGGAATTCTGCGCGCCTCGTAACGAAGGAATCGGACTATTTACGATTTCCATCAGGACGGTCACGCTTTCGCCCGAGACGGGGGTGAAAGCGGGCATCCCTCGCGTTTCGGTAGAGTGGCATCGACCTCGTGATCTTCATCAAAGGAGCACCTATGCCCGTCGTCACCCCGGATCAGTACGTCGACTTGCTCGCCCGCGCGAAGGCCGGCGCCTTCGCTTACCCGGCGTTCAACGTGTCGAGCTCGCAGACCATCAACTCGGTGCTCCAGGGCCTGACGGAGGCCGGTTCCGACGGCATCCTGCAGGTCACCACCGGTGGTGCGGACTACTTCGCCGGACACACCGTCAAGGCGCGCGCCACCGGCGCACTCGCCATGGCGCGCTACGTCACCGAGGTCGCCAAGAACTACCCGATCAACGTCGCGGTGCACACCGACCACTGCCCGAAGGATGCGCTCCCCTCTTTCCTGCTCCCGCTTCTCGAGGCCAGCGAGGAGCAGGTCAAGGCTGGCGGTCAGCCGATCTTCCAGTCGCACATGTGGGACGGCTCGGCCGTGCCGCTGGCGGAGAACATCGAGATCGCCCGTGAGCTGCTGCCGCGCATGAAGGCGATCAACGCCATCCTCGAGGTCGAGATCGGTGTCGTCGGCGGTGAGGAGGACGGCGTCCAGCACGAGGGTTCCAACGAGGCGCTGTACACCACCGTCGGCGACGTCAGCCAGGCCGTCGAAGCCCTCGGCCTCGGCGAGCAGGGCCGCTGGATCGCTGCGCTCACCTTCGGCAACGTGCACGGCGTGTACAAGCCGGGCAACGTGAAGCTGCGCCCCGAGCTCCTCGGCGAGATCCAGGCCGGTATCGCCGAGAAGTTCGGCACCGGCGAGAAGCCCCTCGACCTGGTCTTCCACGGCGGCTCCGGATCCACGGACGAGGAGATCGCGACGGCCGTGGCCAACGGCGTCGTGAAGATGAACATCGACACCGACACGCAGTACGCCTTCACGCGGGCGATCGCCGATTACATGTTCAAGAACTACGACGGCGTCCTGAAGGTCGACGGCGAGGTCGGCAACAAGAAGCTCTACGACCCGCGCGCCTGGGGCAAGGTCGCCGAGACGGCCATGGCCGCTCGCGTGATCGAGGCCACCAAGCAGCTCGGTTCCTTCGGCAAGTCGCAGGGCTGAACCAGCCACGACACGACGATGGCGCGTCCCCACCGGGGGCGCGCCATCGTCGTGTTGGAAGCGTCAGCTTACGGAGCCGGAGTCTCGAGCCCCTTCATCGCCAGGTCGAGGTAGGTCTGAAACGCCGGGTCGCCCATGAGGGTCGCCGTCTGCACGATCACCACGATGACCCACGTCACCGCCCAGCCGGCGAGCGGAACCCACCAGCTCCGCTTCTGCACGCGCAGGCGGCGAAGCGCAAGCCACACCGTGGCAGCGAAGCCCGCGATCAGCACGGCCGCCATGACATAGCCGGGCACATCGCTGCGCGGCACGTCGGCCTGCTCACGGGTGAGGCCCAACATCATGAGCGCCTCGGTCATGGTGGCGGAGTACGACGCCAGCGCGAACGAGCTCATCAGCACGTGCATGGCGCCCAGCGCCAGCATCACGATGGTGATGAGTCGGTCCGTGGGCGCGACGTTCGGTGTCGGCTCGGGAACCGCGGGGGCGGCGGTCGGAGGCGCGTCGGGCCACGAGAACTCGGCAGGATCGGGGTGGGCCGTCGTCGGCAACGGCTCACGGATGTGCGCGCGCTGCTCCTCGGGGGTCGCGTATTCGCCGTACTGCGGGCGGGGACGGGATTCCGACTCGGTCATGCTCGTGTTCGCCCTCCTCGTGCCCGCTCGTCCTGACGTCCGGACGCATCCTGACGCAGCTCCTTCGGCAGCGAGAACATCAGGTCCTCCTCCGCGGTGCGAATCTCCTCAACGTCGCCGTAGCCGGCACCGGCCAGCTCTGCGAGCACCTCCTGAACCAGCACCTCCGGGACCGATGCGCCGCTCGTCACACCGACGGTGCGGACACCGTCGAGCCACTCCTGCTTCACCTCGTCCACGTAGTCCACGCGGTACGCGGCCTTCGCCCCGTACTCCAGCGCCACCTCGACCAGACGGACGCTGTTGGAGGAGTTGGCCGAGCCGACGACGATCACCAGATCGGCGTCCTTCGCCACCTTCTTGATGGCCACCTGACGATTCTGCGTGGCGTAGCAGATGTCGTCCGAGGGCGGATTGTGCATCTCGGGGAAGCGCTCGCGCAGCTTCTCGACGGTCAGCATGGTCTCATCCACGGACAGCGTGGTCTGCGACAGCCACACCACGCGGGAGGGATCCTTCACCTGGACGGTTTCCGCCTCGTCGGGGCTGTTGACGATGGTGACGTGGTCGGGAGCTTCTCCAGCCGTCCCCTCGACCTCTTCGTGCCCCGTGTGGCCGATCAGGAGGATCTCGAAGTCATCACGCGCAAAGCGGACGGCTTCCCGATGGACCTTGGTCACCAGCGGGCAGGTGGCATCGATCGCCTGCAGACCGCGATCCGCGGCGGCCTGCACCACTGCCGGGGAGACGCCGTGCGCGCTGAAGACGACGTGCGCTCCCTCGGGAACTTCGTCGACCTCCTCGACGAAGATGGCCCCCTGCTTCTCCAGCTCGGTCACGACGTGGATGTTGTGCACGATCTGCTTGCGGACATACACCGGGGCGCCATAGCGCTCCAACGCCTTCTCCACAGCCACGACGGCGCGGTCGACTCCTGCACAGTAGCCGCGTGGGGCCGCGAGCAGCACCCGCTTGTGTCCGTCGACGGGGATATCCTGAAGACGTCCGCGACGGCCGGGAATCCGGGGAACGGGCAGGTGGACGGCAGGGGAACTCACCCTTCGAGTCTAGGGTGATCGGCCTGTGATGGCGCCGAACACCCGAGTACGACACCGGCACGACGAAAGCTGCCGCGGCCCGGATGACTCGACGGGCAGAAACACGACCGGCACGAGAGGGACCAGATGACCGACGCGAGCACGAAACCGGCGTTCACCGGCCCCGTGCGTCCCCGTGATTCCACCCCGGACTCCCCCACCCAGGTGGGCGACCTCGCCCGCGATATGCGCGACTACATCGCCCGTCTCGGATCGCCCTGGATCGAGGGTGAACTCACCGAGTGGAACGTTCGCGCGGTCGGCACGTTCGCGACGCTGCGGGATCTCTCCGGCGATGCCGCCATCCGGCTCGTCGTCTGGTCCAGCATTCGCGCACGCATCCCCCAGGACCTGAAGACCGGAGATCGCGTGGTCGTCTGCGCGAAGCCGGAGTACCGCGTGCAGCGCGGCGAGCTGTCCTTCGTGGTCTCCTCGATCCGTCACGTCGGACTGGGAGATCTGCTGGAGCGCCTGGAGGTGCTGCGCCGACAGCTGCGCTCCGAGGGTCTCCTGGACCCGTCCCGCAAGAGGGCGCTGCCGTTCCTGCCGCAGCGAATCGGGCTCATCACCGGCAAGGGGACAGACGCAGAGAAGGACGTCCTGCGAAACGCTCAGCTGCGCTGGCCGCAGGTGGAGTTCCGCGTCGAACATGCCGCCGTGCAGGGAGAACAGGCCGTGCCGCAGCTACTCACGGCGCTCCAGCGGCTCGATGCGGACCCCGCGGTCGACGTCATCATCTTCGCCCGTGGCGGTGGCGACTTTCAGGATCTGCTGACGTTCTCCGACGAGAAGCTTGTGCGTGCCGTCGCCGCGGCCGGCACCCCGGTGGTGAGTGCCATCGGGCACGAGAACGATCGCCCGCTGCTCGACGACGTCGCCGACCTCCGCGCCTCCACCCCCACCGACGCCGCCAAGCGCGTGGTGCCCGACGTCCTGGAGCAGCTGGCCCAGGTTCGCGAGGCGCGAGCGCGCATCATCGGCCGAGTCGCCAGCCGGATCCAGCACGACCTCACCAGCCTGGAGCACCTGCGCTCGCGCCCCGTGATGCGTGACCCCCACCGCATGCTGCAGGAGCGCCAGCTCCAGGTGGAGCAGCTGCGTTCGCGTGCGACCGCCACGACGTCGCTCCGCATCGAACGAGAGCACACCGCCATGGCGCGGCTGCACGCCACTCTGCGTGCGCTGAGCCCCCAGCACACCCTCGAGCGCGGCTACGCCATCGTCCAGCGCACGGGCGATGGCATCGTCCGCTCCCCGACGGAAGCACCGGACGGCACCGATCTCGTCGTCCTGCTCGCCGACGGAACCATCGGTGCCCGCTCCACCGGTGCACTGCCCGAATGACGCCTCGCCGCCCGAACTAGGATGGAACCATGACCGACGCCACTGCCGAGCCCGTCGACGTCTCCGAGCTCTCCTTCGAACAGGCTCGTGATGAGCTGACGCAGGTCGTCGCTCAGCTGGAGCAGGGCGCGCCGACGCTGGAGCGCTCCCTCGCCCTCTGGGAGCGTGGCGAACGCCTCGCTCAGCGCTGTGAGGAATGGCTGCTGGGCGCGAAGGCTCGCCTCGACGCTGCTCGTCCCGCCGGAGAGGCCGTCTGATGGCCCGCATCGTGGCCGAACTCGGCCGCCCCGAGACCCCTCAGGAAACGGCGGATCGCAAGGCGGCATCCTCGGCCGCCTACCGCGGGTCGCAGACTTTCCGCAACCTCATCGCCGCCCTCATTGTCACGATGCTCATCGTTCTGGTGATCGTGTGGGTGGTGCCGCGTGGCAGCGCGCCGGAGATCAAGCCGGCAGACCCGGTGAAGGTGGCGGCGATGCAGACCAGCGCCAGCGGTCAAGCCACCTACGCGATCGATGCGCCGAAGAACTGGTGGTCGAACGTCGCGATCATGGACTCCTACGCGAACTACTCGCTCTTCAACGCCTCCTATGTCCCCACGGAGAAGAGCAAGCTCACGGGTTTCGTTCGCCTGAACGACGTCTACAACGCCGACGAGAAGTACGCTCTGCTGCGCATTCCGGGAGCTCTTCCCGAGGGAACGGAGACGCTTGGCGGCCGCGAGTGGACCGTGTTCACCATCCCTGACGTCGAGAAGGCGGGGAACGTCACACAGGCACTGGGCACGCAGGTCGAAGACGACTATGTGCTGCTCTATGGGAAGACCACGGATGAGTTCATCCGCGAATTCGCGACGCAGCTCGCCACGACCATCGAGAAGGAAACCGCGCAGTGACTCAGCAGCTCACCCCCACGCAGGCCTGGTCCCAGATGCTGGAGGGCAACCACCGGTTCGTGACCGGCACCCCGGGCCACCCGCATCAGGACAGCGAGCGTCGCCACGAGACGATGGGCGCGCAGTTCCCGCATGCGGCGCTGTTCGGGTGTGCGGACTCGCGCCTGGCCGCCGAGATCATCTTCGACCAGGGCCTGGGCGATCTGTTCGTCGTCCGCAACGCCGGGCAGGTCACCTCGCCCTCGGTGATCGGCTCGCTGGAGTACGCGGTCGCGGTGCTCAACGTTCCCCTCATCGTCGTGCTGGGTCATGACTCCTGCGGTGCGGTGCGCGCTGCGATCGACTCCACGGCCATCGACGCACCGGTGCTCCCGCCCGCCGTCTGGCGACTGATCGCACCGATCGTGCCCTCGGCACGCAAGATCGAGGCGGACACCGGGACGACGTCGGTCGACGTCTCGGCAGAGCTGGTCGGCAAGCTGCACCTGCAGTCCACGGTGGCCGAGTTGCTGCACTCGTCCGAGGTCATCTCCGACGCGGTGGCCGCCGGCCGCCTGGCCATCGTGGCCGCCAACTACCGCCTCGCCGACGGAGCCGTCGACGCGCACTTCACCGTGGGCACCGCAACGGACGCGGCTGCCTGATCACACGAACCCACAAGGAGAGAAACGTGGCTGAGACTGAATACCGCATCGAGCACGACACGATGGGCGAAGTACGCGTGCCCAAGGACGCGCTGTACAGCGCGCAGACACAGCGCGCTGTGGAGAACTTCCCGATCTCGGGCTCCGGCCTGGAGTCGCGCCAGATCGCCGCTCTCGCACGCATCAAGAAGGCGGCGGCCCTGGCGAACAAGGGGCTCGGCACGCTCGATGGTGACATCGCCGATGCCATCGCGTGGGCTGCGGACCAGGTGATCACCGGTGAGTATGACGCACAGTTCCCCGTCGACACGTACCAGACCGGTTCGGGCACGTCGTCGAACATGAACATGAACGAGGTGCTTGCGACGCTGGCGTCGGGCAAGCTGGGCTCGCCGGTGCACCCCAACGACCATGTGAACGCCTCCCAGTCGTCGAACGACGTCTTCCCGACCTCCGTTCACGTCGCTGTGACGCAGGCCCTCATCGAGGACCTCGTTCCCGCCCTGGAGTACCTGGCCACCGCGCTGGAGAAGAAGGCCGTCCTGTGGAAGGACGCCGTGAAGTCCGGCCGCACGCACCTCATGGACGCGACGCCTGTGACCCTGGGCCAGGAGTTCGGCGGCTACGCGCGTCAGATCCGCCTCGGCGTCGAGCGAGTGCAGGCAGCTCTCGTGCGCGTCGCAGAGGTCCCTCTCGGCGGCACCGCGGTCGGAACCGGAATCAACACCCCGCTCGGCTTCCCGCAGCAGGTCATCGCCCTGCTCGCCGAGGAGACCGGCCTTCCGATCGTCGAGGCGAAGGACCACTTCGAGGCACAGGCCAACCGTGATGGTCTGGTGGAGACCTCCGGCGCGCTCCGCACCATCGCGGTCTCGCTCACCAAGATCAACAACGACCTGCGCTGGATGGGTTCCGGCCCCAACACCGGCCTGGGCGAGCTCCACATCCCCGACCTCCAGCCGGGATCATCGATCATGCCGGGCAAGGTCAACCCCGTTGTTCCCGAGGCCACGCTGATGGTGTGCGCCCGCGTCATCGGCAACGACGCCACCGTCGCCTGGGCCGGAGCGTCCGGTTCCTTCGAGTTGAATGTCGCCATCCCTGTCATGGGCACCGCGCTGCTCGAGTCGATCCGCCTGCTCTCCAACGCGATGCGCGTGCTGGCGGACAAGACGATCGACGGCCTCGAAGCCAACCTCGAGCGCGCGGCCGCCTTCGCTGGCATGTCGCCGTCGATCGTGACGCCCCTGAACAAGCTGATCGGCTACGAAGCGGCCGCGAAGATCGCGAAGCACGCCGTCGCTCAGGGCATCACCGTCCGGGAGGCCGTGATCGACCTCGGTTACGTCGCGCGCGGCGAGCTCACCGAGGAGCAGCTGGACGAAAAGCTCGATCTGCTGTCGATGACCCACGCGGGCTGAGAGCAGCGTGACCGCGGGTGTGAAACGCACCGTGGGCGCGGGGGGCCTCCCCTCGCGCCCACGGCGCACCATGCTCTCCACCCGCGCCCGCATGCTCGCCGTGATCCTCGTGGTCACGGCGATCTCCCTGATCGCGTCCGGCGGCGTCGCGTTCACCATGCAGTACAACCAGGCGCTGTCCCGTGTCGATGAGCACCTGCTCTCCCACGCGGATGCACTGCTCGGGAACGCGACCGACGCTCCCGACGCCGACGACAACGGTCCGGCCGAGGTCGTGACGGGTTCGCTCGACCCAAACTCATACACCAGCCTGGAATCGCTGCTGCGCGCAGAGCTGAGCCGCATCGTGGGCCACGGTGAAGCGGCAATCGGCATCATCAATGGAGAGGTGGCGCTGCGCTCCGCGGGCGCCCTGAGCGCTGCGATGGCCGCCGATACGGATTTCGTCGCCTCGGCAACCGCCACATCCACCCGGACGAACTCCCCCGCGATCGGCACCGCGGAGCTGAACGGCACGACCGTGCGGTGGGTGTCCGTTCCCGTCTCGGTCGAGGGTGATGCCACAACGGGTGTCTCGATCCGCGCGATCAACCTCGACGAGACACTGGACCCGCTGCACCTGGCCGCGCTGGTGTTCTGCGCGGTCGCTCTCGTCATTCTCATCGTCGTGGGTCTGATCACCTGGGCGGTGCTCGGGCGCTGGCTGCTCTCGCCGATGCAGCACCTGCAGCGCACCACCGGGGAGATCTCGCTCTCCCACCTTGCGGCGCGCGTCCCGGAGGGCGGCACCGATGACCTCGCCAACGTCGGTCGCTCCGTCAACGCGATGCTGGACCGGCTCGAGGGCTCGGTCGACGTCCAGCGACGACTGCTCGACGACGTCCGCCACGAGCTGAAGACGCCCATCACCATCGTCCGGGGCCACCTGGAGATGATGAACCCCGCGGATCCCGCCGATGTCGCCTCGGCTCGAGAAATCGGCATCTCCGAACTCGATCGCATGACGCGTCTCGTGGAGGACATCGACCTCCTCGCCACCGTCGAAGATGACGAGTACACGATGGGCATGGTCGATGTCAGTCGACTGACGGCGCGCATCGGCGAGATGATCGTCGCCATCCCGGGGCACCCCTGGCGGGTGCTGGATCGCGCGGACACCATCGTGCGCGGCAATCCGGATCGCCTGCTGCAGGCCTGGCTCGCGCTCATCGACAACGCGGCGAAGTACACGCCCCAGGGCAGCCCGATCGAGCTGGGCAGCACACTCACCACCGACGAGGTTCACCTCTGGGTACGTGATCATGGCGTCGGAATCCCCCCGGCGATGCGCCACCGCATCTTCCGTCGTTTCGACCGCGGAAGCGGCCGACGCGATGTCGGCGGGACCGGGCTGGGACTCGCGATCGTGGATGCGATCGCACGCGCCCACGGCGGCTCCTGTACCGTTACGGACACCCCCGGCGGCGGTGCCACGTTCGTGATCCGCGTGCCGGCTCACCTCGGGCGACCGGGGTCGAACCTGCCCCAACCGATTCGCGCCGGAACAGTGGCGCTCCGAGAGGACACCGTATGACTCGAATCCTGATCGCCGAGGACGAGCCCAGGATCTCGTCTTTCGTCAGCAAGGGGTTGGAAGCGGCCGGGTACATGACGGCGGTCGTCGAAGACGGCAACGAGGCGCTCCAGACGGCGCTGAGCGGGGAGTTCGCCCTGATGCTGCTCGATGTCGGGCTCCCCTCCATGGACGGCTTCGATGTGCTTGCGCATCTCCGTGGCAGCGGTTCGACGATGCCGGTGATCCTCCTCACCGCGCGGACATCCACGCGCGACATGGTGGAGGGCCTCGACAGCGGCGCCAACGACTACATCCCCAAGCCCTTCAAGTTCGACGAGCTGCTGGCACGGGTGCGCGTGCGGCTGCGCGAGGGTGGAACCAGCGCCAACTCCATGGTGATCAGCCATCGTGAGGTCTCGCTGGACATGCTCGCTCGTCGGGCCACGGTGGGCGGTCGCGAAGTCGACCTGTCCGCACGTGAGTTCGCCCTTGCGGAGCAGTTCCTGCGCAACCCCGGGCTCGTGCTCAGCCGCGAGCAGCTGCTCAGCCGCGTGTGGGGTCTGGACTTCGACCCCGGTTCGAACGTGGTCGATGTCTACGTGCGCTATCTGCGCACGAAGTTCGGCACAGAGCACATCGAGACCGTCCGCGGCGCTGGCTACCGCTGGCTCTGACACAGATCACTTCACGCTGGGCGTTCTGGCCCAGGGATTCGGGTGAGTCCGCGAGATGCCTCTCTCGGACTCACCTGGATCCCTGGGCTCTGATCGTCGCCGGGACAAACAGAAACCCCCGGCACATGGTGCCGGGGGGCCGAGGTGAGCGGACCCGAACCGCTCGTTATGCTCACCGCACCCGAAGCAGTGAGAGTTCCTCGTATTCTGTTACTCCCGGGGAGATGGGATACACGTCAGCAAAAAGCCGACATCTCCATTGTCCCTGTTTCGGCGCTTCAGCATAGTGACAACACCGTGAGACTGTTCTCATCTTTGCGAGGCGTCAGGCCAGCTCTCCATCTTCCAAGAGCTCCGTTACGAGCGCTGCGATCGCGGAGCGCTCCGAACGCGTCAAAGTGACGTGTGCGAAGAGTCCGTGACCCGTCAGCGTCTCGATCACCGAGGCGATACCGTCGTGGCGTCCCACGCGGAGGTTGTCGCGCTGGGCGACGTCGTGCGTGAGGACGACGCGGGAGTTCTGACCGATGCGGCTGAGCACCGTCAGCAGCACGTTGCGCTCCAACGACTGCGCCTCATCCACGATCACGAACGCGTCATGGAGGGAGCGTCCACGGATGTGCGTCAGCGGCAGCACTTCGAGAAGTCCCCGTTCGAGCACCTCTTCCATGACGTTGCCGCTGACCACGGAGCCGAGAGTGTCGAACACCGCCTGCCCCCAGGGCGACATCTTCTCGCCCTGGTCGCCGGGAAGATAGCCGAGCTCCTGCCCGCCGACCGCGAACAGGGGGCGGAACACGATGATCTTCTTCTGCTGCTGCCGCTCCAGCACGGCCTCCAGCCCAGCGCAGAGCGCCAGCGCCGACTTTCCCGTCCCCGCGCGGCCGCCGAGGGAGACGATGCCGACCTCCGGGTCCAGCAGCAGATCCAGCGCAATGCGCTGCTCGGCCGAACGTCCGTGCAGTCCGAACGCCTCGCGGTCACCCCGCACCAGGCGGAACTCGCCATCACCGGTCACGCGTGCCAGCGCCGAGCCTCGATCCGAGTGCAGCACCAACCCGGTGTTCACCGGCAGGCCGGCGGCGTCCGGGTGCGAACCCACCTCGGAGTCGTAGAGATCGGCGATCTCGTCGGAACCCAGGTGGATGGTCGCCATGCCGCTCCAGCCGGAATGCGCGGCCTGCTCGGCAAGGTACTCCTCGGCTTCCAGCCCGAGTGAGGCCGCCTTCACCCGCATCGGGAGGTCCTTGGAGACGATCGTGACGTCCTCGCCCGCCTCCTGAAGGTGCATCGCGACGGCGAGAATGCGCGTGTCGTTGTCCGTCAGCCGAATGCCCGCGGGAAGCACGCTGGTGTCTGTGTTCGCGAGTTCGACCCGCAGCGTCCCGCCGGATCCCACCTCGACCGGAAAGTCGAGGCGGCCGTGTTCGATTCGCAGGTCGTCGAGGTGGCGCAGCGCCTGGCGAGCGAAATAGCCCAGTTCCGGGTCGTTGCGCTTGCCTTCGAGTTCGCTGATCACCGTGACGGGCAACACCACCGAATGCTCCGCGAAACGGAACAGCGCGCGTGGATCGCTGAGCAGCACGGAGGTGTCGATCACGTAGGTGCGCAGGCGCACCTCGCTCGCATCCGTGCTGACGCGCCGCGTCCGCTGCTGGTGCCGCTGTCCTGTTGCATTGGTCACAACCGACCCCCAACCCGGATCCATCCGGATCAATCGCGTCGGCCGAGAGCCACGAGTCCGGTATCACAGCCGACTCGATCGAGCACCTTGCCCGATGCTCAGACGCTAGCGCCCCGGAGCCCTGGTCGCTACATCCGGGCGTGGCGTGTCGGAGGACGGCGGGTGAACGGAAGGTGACCGACGTTCAGCTGCCGAAGCGACGGTCACGATCTCCGTAGTCGCGGATGGCGCGGAGGAAATCGACCTCGCGAAGGTCAGGACCGAGAGCCTCGACGAAGTAGAACTCGCTGTGCGCGCTCTGCCACAGCAGGAAGTCACTCAACCGCTGCTCGCCGGACGTGCGGATCACGAGATCCGGGTCGGGCTGTCCACCCGTGTAGAGGTGCTCCCCCAGCATCTCCGGCGTCAGGTTGGCCGCAAGCTCCTCCATCGACGCCCCGCGCGCATCGTGCTTCTCGATGATCTTGCGCACGGCATCGACGATCTCGTTGCGTCCGCCATAGCCCACCGCAAGGTTCACGTGCATGCCGACGTTGTTCGCGGTGCGCTCCGCGACCTCGGTCAGCGCGACGCGCAGGGTCTCGGGCAGCAGTTCCAGGCGCCCGACGATCTGCACCCGCCATCCGGCCTCCCGCGAGAGCGCATCGGCGAGTTCCGCGATGATCTGGATGAGTTCGTCGAGTTCCTGGGAGTCACGTTTTCGGAGGTTGTCTGCCGACAGCAGGTACAGAGACACCACCGAGATGCCGAGGTCGTCACACCACCGCAGGAACTCCTGCATCTTGACCGCACCGGCGCGGTGGCCGTGCGCAGGGCTCGGAAATCCCAGCTGACGTGCCCACCGCCGATTGCCGTCGATCATCATCGCGACATGACGCGGGACCTTGGCGGGATTGATCTGTCGCCGGAGTCGTGAACCGTACAGCCGGTACAGGAAACCGGCGCCCTCGGATCGACCCGTTGTGCTCACTCCCCTACGCTACCGCTCGCGGATGGATGACACATGAGCACGGCGGGGCCGGAGCCGACTTCACACCGTGAATATGTACAGCCGACGGAATGCTGCGAGTCGTACGCTCAGAACGTGACGAGCGAGAACACCCCGCCCCCGGTGCCGAAGCTTCCCCTGCTGGAAGTCGCGGCCTCCGACGCGACCATCGAGATCAAGCCCAGCTGGCGCGGCTGGATCCATGCCGGCACCTTCCCGGTGACGATCGCTGCGGGGATCGTGCTCATCTGCCTCGCGCAGGGAGCTCCGGCGAAGTGGGCGAGCGTGGTGTTCATGGCCACCTCCATGCTCCTGTTCGGCAACTCCGCGCTCTACCACCGCTTCAACTGGGGTCCCACCACCAAGATGGTCCTGAAGCGGATCGATCATGCGAACATCCTGTTGCTGATCGCCGGGACGTACACACCGATCGCCGTGCTCGCGTTGCCACCGGAGAAGGGCCTGCTGCTGCTTGTCCTGGTGTGGTCCGGCACTGTGCTGGGCATCCTGTTCCGGGTGTTCTGGATCAATGCCCCGCGCTGGCTGTATGTCGCGATCTACCTGCTGCTGGGCTGGGCAGCCATCATGTACATCGTTGATCTGCTGAACGCCAACGTCGCGATGATGGTGCTCGTGGTGGTCGGTGGACTCCTGTACTCCGGCGGCGCCGTGGTCTACGCGCTGAAGAAGCCGAACCCGTGGCCGGGACATTTCGGCTTCCACGAGATCTTCCACGTGTGCACGGTGCTGGCGTTCCTCTGCCACTGGACCGCGTGCCTGCTCATCGCGTTGGAGCCGCTGCGTCCCTCGCTCGGCGTTCCCGCATAGCGGGTCTTACTTCGTGTCGTCCTCGGTCTGCCGCGCCGCCTCCGCCGCCTCGCGATCGAGCTGCTCATTGACCTCGTCGCGGTAACGCGCACGGCGGATCCGACGCTGCATGTCCCACACGAGCACGAACACTCCGACGACGAGCAGAGCGATGACGAGGAATCCAGCGACTCCCGGCGTCACGGACTCGGCGGGAACCGTCATCGTGGGCGTCGGAATGGGGGTGGAGGTCGATCGAACGATTGCCTCGAATGCGTGCATCGGGTCTGCTTTCCCTTTCGCGGGAGGTTAGCCTGGAACTCCAGCCTAATCTTCGATTGGACGCCATGACGACCACCGCAATGCTCGATGACCGGTACGGCCGCACCCGCTCCCCCGCCCGTCGGCGGGCGTGGTGGATCGCGGTGGCCGTGGTGGGCGCGATCATCGTGGGCGCGCTCGGCTGGATGACCGTGCGCGGATCGCTGTACTCGGTCACGGTCGACAACCTCGGCTACGAGGTGACCGATTCGCACGCGGTGTCGGTGGACTTCCAGTTCTCCACGACGCCGGGCACGGACGTCACCTGTGCGCTGCAGGCGCTGGATCCGGAGCAGGGCATCGTTGGTTTCCGCGTGATCCGATATGAGTCGGGTGAGTCGCACCAGCAGCGTCATACGGAGATCATCCGCACCGTCGCAGAGGCGACGACCGGTCTCGTCGAAGGCTGCTGGACCTCCTGACCGGCACCCGCCCGGTTTGGCCCTCGGCCACGGAGTTTCGTAGACTGACCAGACCGACGCCCTGCCACGCTGGGCGTCTTTTCCATATACCTCCCCCTGGGAAGGATCGCCATGTCTGATGACGCACAGGTCACGTTCCTCACGCAGGACGCCTACGATCGGCTCGTGTCCGAGCTGGAACACCTCTCGACGGTGGGACGCGATGAGATCGCCAAGCGCATCGAGATCGCTCGTGAAGAGGGCGATCTGAAGGAGAACGGCGGTTACCACGCCGCCAAGGACGAGCAGGGCAAGCAGGAGGCGCGCATTCGCACCCTCCAGTCGCTGCTGAAGAACGCGCGCGTGGGCGAGGCTCCCGCCAGCCGTGGCATCGTCGAGCCCGGCACCGTGATCACCGCACTCATCATGGGTGACGAAGAGGTCTTCCTGCTGGGCAACCGCGAGATCGCCGCCGGCAGCGAGCTCGATGTCTACAGCGAGGTCAGCCCGCTGGGTGCCGCCATCCTCGGCCTCAAGGAGGGCGAGAAGGGCAGCTACACCGCTCCCAACGGCCGCGAGATCCCCGTGGAGATCGTCAAGGTCGAGACCTACAACGGTCAGTAGAGCCGCGAGTCCCGTAGCAAGCCCAGAGCCCCGCACACCGCGTCAGTTCGCGTGTGCGGGGCTCTGGGCTTGTATCACTCGTTGATGACGACGGGAGCGAATCCCCCGTCGCGCAGCGCGCGCAGGGTGAGCTCCTTGTGCTCCTCGCCGCGCGTCTCCACACTGATCTGCAGGCTGACCTGACTGATCTGCAATCCCTGGCCGTGGCGGGTGTGCTGTACCTCCACCACGTTCGCTCCCGCCTGGGACACGATCTCCGACACCCGCGACAGCTGACCGGGGCGATCCGGCAGGGGGATGCGGATGGTCATGTAGCGACCCGAGGCGGCCAACCCGTGTGCGACGACGCGCTGCAGCAGCATCGGGTCGATGTTTCCTCCGGAGAGGATCACGACGGCGGTGCCGGCGGCCTGCACCTTCCCGGCCATGATGGCAGCGACGCCCACCGCGCCGGCGGGCTCCACGACCACCTTGGCGCGCTCAAGCAGCGCCACGATGGCGCGCGCGATGTCGTCGTCAGAGACGGTCACGACCTCGTCGACGAGCTCGCGGATGATCTCGAACGGAACATCACCGGGGCGCGCCACGTAGATGCCGTCCGCGATGGTGGGCTTGGTGACCACCTCGACGGGAGCCCCCGCCTCCAGCGACACCGGGAACGGTGCCGCATTCTCCGCCTGCACGCCGATGATGCGGACGGTGCGACCCTCCGCGGCAGCCTTCTCCTTGATGGCCGCAGCGACGCCGGCGATGAGGCCGCCGCCCCCGATGCCCATGATGACCGTCTCCACGTCAGGAGCGTCTTCCATGATCTCCAGGCCGAGTGTTCCCTGGCCGACGATCACGTCGCGGTGGTCGTAGGGCGGGATGAAGATCGCACCGGTGCGCTCGGCGAACTCCTTCGCGAGCCGCAGCGGGGTCTCCACCGTCTCGCCCTCGAGGACCACCTCGGCACCGTAGCCGCGCGTGGAGAGGAGCTTCGGCACCGGGACGCCAAGCGGCATGAAGATGGTCGCCGGGATGCCCAGCTCCCGCGCAGCGAGTGCCACACCCTGCGCATGGTTGCCGGCGGACGCGGCAACCACACCGTGTGAGCGCTCCTCCTCCGACAGCCGAGAGAGCCGGTACGTGGCACCGCGCACTTTGAACGAGCCCGTCCGCTGGAGGTTCTCCATCTTCAGCATCACGCGCGATCCGAGGAGATCCGACAGATGCTGGCTGAACTCGAGCGGGGTGTGGCCGATATGAGGCTTGAGGCTCTCGGCCGCGGACTCGATGTCGGACAACAGGGGTCCGTACGTCATCGGGCCCGCCTTTCTGTGGGAACCTGACGCCAGATCAGCTGATCCTGGCTGAGAGTGCCGCTGCGCCACGCTCCGCTGGAGAGCGAGACAGCGACCACGTTGATGAAAGCCGCGAGCGGAACGGCGAAGAGGGCGCCGGGGATTCCGGCGACCATCGTGCCGCCGGCCACCACCAGCACGACCGCGAGCGGGTGGACCTTCACGGCTGAGCCCATCAGGAACGGCTGCAGCACGTGACCTTCGAGCTGCTGCACCGCGAGCACGGCGGCGAGCATGATCACCGCGATCAGCCAGCCGTTGTACACCAGGGCGATGAGCACGGCGATGAACCCCGTGACAACGGCACCGACGATTGGAACGAAGGAGCCGAGGAAGACGAGGATGCCGATCGGCACCGCGAGCGGAACGCCGAGGAAGAACGCCGACAGGCCGATTCCCACCGCGTCGATCACGGCGACGAGCAGCTGAGTGCGGGCGTAATTGACGACCGTTCGCCACCCGAGTCGCCCTGATCCGTCCGCGGCAGCACGAGCGGTGCGCGGGAACAGGCGGACGACCCACTTCCAGATTCCGCCGCCATCGGCGAGCAGGCAGAGCAGCACGAAGAGGGCCAGAACGGCACCGGTACCGATGTGAGCCGCCGTGGAGCCGACGGCGAGGGCACCGTTGAGGAGGAGTTCCTGCTGCTCGGCGAGCGTCTCCTGCGCCTGCTTCATGAAGGCATCGATCTGCTCGGGGCTGAGCGTGAACGGCCCGGTGATGAGCCACTCGCGCAGCATCTCCCAGCCCTCGATGGCGCGGTCCTTCACGGCCGTGGCCTGCTGCGAGATCTGCCAGATGGCCAGCGTGAGCAGTCCGCCCACGATCACGAGTGTGCCGAGCACGGAGATCACGATCGCCAGCCAGCGCGGCAGCCCGCGCTTGATCAGCCAGGTGAACGCCGGCCACAGCAAAGCCGTGATCAGCAGCGCGACGAGGATCGGAATCACCAGCAGCTTGAGCTGCATCACCAGCCAGATCACGAGAGCCACGGCTCCGGCGATCACGAGGATTCGCCAGGCGTACGCGGTGGTCACGCGCAGCGCGCTGGGGACGAGGGCTCCGTCGGAGGGCGTCTCCACACGAGTGCGCAGCGATTCGAAGAAGCCGGGACGAGGATTCGGATCGCTCATGCATAGATTCTACGGGTGTCGGAGGCTGGCGATACGCTGAGCGCCGTGCCTGAAACACTGTCGCTCGCCGCCGCCCGCCGCACCGCACTCGCCGCGCAGGGGTTCGGCTCCGCACACCCGGCGCGCGTATCGCCGGCGTCGCTGCACGCCGTGATGAGACGGGTGGGCGTCCTGCAGATCGACTCGGTCAACGTCTTCTCACGAAGCCACTACATGCCCTTCTTCTCGCGGCTGGGGGCCTACGACACCACCATGCTCGATCGGCTGGCGTTCGGCTCCCACGCGTCCTACACGGAGTACTGGGCGCATGTCGCGACCGTCATCCCCACGGCTGACTGGGGACTCTGGCGCTTCCGTATGGACGAGTACGCGCCTCGTGTGTCCGCTCGTGATCCGTGGGCCCAGGCCAATCAGCAGACGCTGGACTGGGTGCGTGCCGAGCTGGCTCAGCGAGGGCCGTCGCGCCCGGCGGAGATCGAGCAGGACGCGGCGACCGGTCCCCGCGGACCGTGGTGGGACTGGAGCGCGACGAAGCGGGCGCTGGAGCGCCTTTTCCTCGCCGGTGAAGTGGCGATCGCGGGTCGGCGCGGGTTCGAACGACGTTATGCACTCGCCTCCGATGTGATCCCCGCTGAGGTTCTCGCCGCCCCCGTCCCCCGTGCGGACGCCATCCGCGAGCTCACCGCGCGCGGGCTCGCATTCCATGGTGTGGCCACCGCCGCCGACATCGCCGACTACCACCGCCTCAGCCGTGCCGAGGTGCTGGCGGCCCTGCGGGATCTCGAAGACACCGGCATCGCCGTCCCCGTCCGCGTAGAGGGGTGGGAACGCAACGGCCGGCCCCTTCCCGCCTGGATCCATCGCGATGCGCGCGTGCCGCGGAAGGTGTCCGCCGCCGCCCTCCTGACGCCCTTCGACCCCGTGGTGTGGTTCCGCGACCGCACGGAACGGCTGTTCGGAGTCGAGTACCGCATCGAGATCTACACCCCGGAGCCGCGTCGCAGGTACGGCTACTACTCGCTTCCCATGCTCATCGACGACCAGCTCGTGGCACGCGTCGACCTGAAGGCCGATCGCGCCCGGTCAGAGCTTCTGGTCCAGTCCGCCTGGTGGGACGGAGAGCCGCGCCCGGCCGTCGTCGAGCGCATCGCCGATGAGCTGCGCCGGGCCGCGACCTGGAAAGGCCTGGAACGAATCAGCGTGGGTCGATGGGGAGATGCCGCCGACGCCGTGGCCGACGCGCTCGCCCTGCACCCCGAGCACCGCGGACGCCACGACCGAGGGACCAGGTAGCCCGTCACACGAAGAAACGCCCGTCGGACTGACGGGCGTTTCTCTCCGGACACCCCGGATTCAGAACTGGATGCGCGGCGGCTCGGCGATGCCGGCCCCGTCGATGACCTCGAAGAACTCCCGCTCGGAGAAGCCGAGGTTGCGGGCGAAGAGGTTGTTCGGGAACACCTTGATCTTGGTGTTCAGCTCCCGCACACCGCCGTTGTAGAAGCGGCGTGACGCCTGGATCTTGTCCTCGGTGTCGACGATGGCGCGCTGCAGCTGCAGGAAGTTCTGGCTGGCCTGCAGCTGGGGGTAGGCCTCGGCCACCGCGAACAGGCTCTTCAGAGCGTTCTGCAGGTGCCCCTCGGCGACGCCGGCAGCGCCGGGCGACTGCGCGGAGAGCGTCTCCGCGCGTGCCTGGGTGACGTTCTCGAACACCACGCGTTCATGCGCGGCGTATCCCTTCACCGTTTCAATGAGACCGGGGATCATGTCGGCGCGACGCTTCAGCTGAACGGTGATGTCGCTCCACGCCTCGTCGACGCGCACGTTGAGCTGCACGAGCGAGTTGTAGGTCGCCCACAGATAGATGCCGACGATGACGGCGATCAGAACGATCACCAGCACCGGAACGAGCCAAGCCAGCATGTCCATGTTTGCTGAACCCCCTTAGGTCACAGACATTCTATCGGCGCATCGCGCGCCCACTGCGCGTGCGCGATTTCTCAGAGATCACTCGAAGGCGGCGCAGCGGGAGCCGCGCCGCGCATTCATGCGCCGAGTACGCGGTCCAGATAGCGGTTGCGGAACAGCCGGTCCGGGTCCAGGCGATCGCGCAGGGCGACGAAGTCGTCGAAACGCGGGTACACCTCGCGGAGATCCTCGGCGGTGCGGGTGTGCATCTTGCCCCAGTGCGGCCGGCCGCCGTGAGCACTCATGATCTCCTCCACGGCCGTGAAGTAGGCGCTGGGATCCTCCCGCCAGTAACGGTGCACCGCGATGTACGCGCTCGGTCGATCGTGTGCGGTCGACAGCCACCGGTCGTCAGCGGCGGCGAAGCGCACCTCCACCGGGAAGGAGATCCGCCAGCCGCGCCGATCGATGAGCTCGGTCAGCTCGCGGAACGCGGGCACGACCTCCGTGTCCGGCAGCGCGTACTCCATCTCGCGGAAGCGAACCGTCCGGCTCTGGGTCAGGACCCGGTGGGACAGATCGGTGTACTCCCGGTTGCCGGTGAGCTTCGTCGCCAGCCGACTGAACGGTGGGATCACGGCCGGAACCGCGGTGCCGGCAGCGCACGCCACGCGGTACACGCCGTTGGAGAGGACCGTCTCATCCAGCCACTTCCCCACGGTCGGCAGCGGATGGCGCACCGCCGACTCCGGGAGCCGCGTGTCGGTCTTGGTCAGTGCGATTTCGGTGTGCGGGAACCAGTAGAACTCGAAGTGGTCCGCCTCAGCCACGCGTTCGTGCACTGTTTCGAGAACGTCCTGAAGCGGTTCCGGTCGCTCAACCGCGTGCAGCACGAACGCGGGCACGCACTGCAGCGTCACCTCCACCAGGATCCCGAGCGCGCCGAGTCCGAGCGCGAAAGCTCCCAGCAGCTCCGGCTGGTGTTCCTCGTCGATGCGCAGGAACTCGCCGGCCGCGGTGATCACCGTGACACCGACCACCTGCGTTGCGAGCCCGCCGAATCCGGCACCGGTGCCATGGGTTCCCGTGGAGATGGCGCCAGAGATCGACTGCCGATCGATGTCGCCGAGATTCTGCATCGCCAGCCCGAACGGTGCCAGCAGTCGAGGGATCTGGTGCAGTCGCGTGCCCGCCAGCAGCGTGACGCGTCCCGTTGTGGCATCCGCGCTGACCAGGCCGGTCAGATCGCTCAGGTCGAGCAGGACTCCCGGTGCCACGGCGATACCGGTGAACGAGTGCCCGGCACCGACGGCCTTGAGCTCCAACCCGCGCTGGCCGGCGGCGACAACGGCGCGCTGCACCGCTTCCGGCGTTCGAGGTCGCTCCACCCGCTGAGGCGTGATCCTCGCGCTCCGACCCCAGTTCTGCCAGCTCCCGCCGAGTCGTGTCACAGGAACGCCTTTCCTTCGCCGCGGTAGGTGGGAAGCTCGTCGATGACTTTCCCGTCGTGCACCAGATGGTATCGGAGCACGCGCTCCGATCCCTCGCCGCTCTTGGCGTGGCGGAACCACACGCGATCTCCGACGCGCAGGTCGCGGGCGTTGTCGCCCTGCAGCGGTGTCTGCACCTCCCCCGCGCCCTCGCGCGCCTGCATGCGCAATCCGCTCGGCCAGACGGGCAGCGGCTGTCGCGAGGCCAGGGGCGGCCCGGATGCGATCCATCCCCCTCCCAGCACGGTGGCGATATCCGGCCGCGGACGGCGCACCACGTCGAACGCGAACGCAGCCGCCGGCGCCGGCGTGAAGGCGCGGTACCCGTCGAACAGGTGTCCACCGAAGAGCCCGGACCCAGCGGTGACCTCAGTGACGGCTTCGTCGTCGGAGGTGTATTCGAGCGAACCGGTGCCGCCGCCGTTGACGAACTCCAGCGGGGTGATGGCGCTCACGGCGTCGACGATGGCCCCGCGGCGGACCCGGAGTTCCTGCCCCGAGCGGCGCTGCATCCAGCGGATCACGCCGTCACCGGATCCGGTCTTGTCGCCCTGCCCGGCGATCTGGGCTTCGTACATCATGAGACCGACCAGCCGGAAGCCGGTGCGCGCCACGATCCGACGCGCGAAAGAGGCGGCGTCACCCGCGGTGAACAGCGGGGAACGGAAGACGCCGAGATGGCCGAGAGCGGGGGCCTCCCATGACGCGTCCACGTCGATCGCCACACGGATCGCGGGCCGTTGCGCTGGGGCGACGACCGAGTCCACCAGGTCCAGCTGAGCCTCGTCATCCACCATCAGCGTGATTCGCGAGGCGAGGCGCTCATCGGCGGCCAGGCGCGCGATGGCCTCGCGGTCGGCCGTGGGGTAGCCGAGCACCACGTCGTCGTGATCCTCGGCGAGCCACAGCGCCTCCGCCAGCGTGAAGGCCAGGATGCCGCGATAGCCCGGCATCGCGAGCACGGCATCCAGCAC
Organism: Microbacterium gorillae; assembly: GCF_050990725.1. Lineage (GTDB taxonomy): Bacteria > Actinomycetota > Actinomycetes > Actinomycetales > Microbacteriaceae > Microbacterium > Microbacterium gorillae_A. Next base: position 1,551,857 of record NZ_CP158844.1, on the reverse strand, counting down.
AGAGCGCACACGGATGGACTTGCTCGCGACGCGGATCGGCACACCGCCGGAGCGGACCAGGAGGTCGGCGGTGTTGTACGTCAGTGCCTCGTGCGACACGACGGCGACAGGGGCGGGGATGCCGGCGGTGGCCTGCGACAGTGCGGGCCACCAGGAGTCGGGAGACTGCCAGGCGAGGGGGTCGGGGGATGCGGTGGTGAGCGGGATCACGGGATCAGCCTAGGACCTGTCTCCCGCATGTTGGGAAGCACCTCGAACACACGCGAGCCGAACATGAGGAGATCCCCGCCGATGACGGCGAGGATCTCCCGTGGCGCTTGTGTGCTTTCGGTCAGTTGAGCCCGGGGCAGAGCGTCTGGAGCTTGCTCGCGGAGTCCGACAGCTCGGTGAGCAGCGACGGATCCGGGGTGGAGCCCGAAAGCCCCTCGACCACCGTCCCGAAAGCCTGCGACATGCCGGAGATCGCGTCCTTGACCTCGGCGTTGCCGACCTTGCCCGCGATGTCGTCCAGCTTGGTGGTGACCGTGCTGAACGCCTTCTTGGCCGCGTCCGTGTCACCCGAGGTGAGCTCGCCAGCAAGGCCCGCCATCTCGGTCTGGAACGACGTCATCTCGGTCTGCACGACCTTGCAGGCGTCCTCGACGGACTGGTTGGCGTTCGCGGCACCGCCAGTGCAGCCGACGAGACCGGTGGCTGCGAGCACCACGGTGGCAGCGAGCATGGACAGCGTGATGGAACGGCGCATGTTTCCCCCTCAGATGAAGCCGCGCTGCGTGCGCGACAAGAGAAATCCTATCCAATTCATCGACGTCTCACAGGTGGCTGCCCTCGGCTGAGCTCCTCCGGATTCTGATAGCGTCGGTCCGATGGAGCTGATCGAGGTCGATAGAGCCTAGCCACCGCTCTCACGGTGGCGCTTTCACGATGACGCGCTGCGGCTGGCGATGCCCACTCCGCAGCCCCCGGCGATGTTTCCTCTCGCCCGCACATCGGCTGCCACCGCTCCCTTGTCGTCGTCACTCGCCGTGCGGCTCGACGCTCACGCTGTCGCTGACCGTGCCGGGGCTGTCATTCACCGATGCCTGTGTTGATGCTGCGTGGTCGACGACTCCCATCGATCCTTCCGCCGTGCACCGGCGGAGAAAGAGAATTCATGTCTCCCACATCCACGATCACCCTTCACGATGTCCGCTTCGCTTGGCCGGACGGCACCGTCGCCCTGGAAAGCACCACCGGCGCCTTCGGCCTCGGGCGCACCGGACTGATCGGCCGCAACGGGGCGGGCAAGAGCACGCTCCTCCGCCTGATCGCGGGCGAACTCCACCCGACCGCCGGACGAATCGACACCAGCGGCGAGGTCGGCTATCTTCCCCAGACGCTCACCCTGCGCGGAGAGGACACGATCGCGCACCTGCTGGGCATCGACCCGGTGCTCACCGCGATCCGCGCGATCGAGGCGGGTTCCATCGACCAGGCCCACTTCGATGTGATCGGCGAGGACTGGGACATCGAGGCCCGCGCCGACGAAGCGCTGCAGCAGATCGGGTTCTCCGCGCGGGATCTCGATCGTCGTGTGGCGACGATCTCGGGTGGCGAGGCGATGCTGATCGCCATCACCGGCCTGCGCGTGCGTCGCACCGCGATCACCCTGCTGGACGAACCGACCAACAACCTCGACCGTCCCACGCGCGCCCGTCTCGCGGATCTCATCGATCACTGGCCCGGGGCGCTCGTGATCGTGAGCCACGACGTCGAGCTGCTGGAGCACATGGACAGCATCGCCGAACTGCATGCCGGCTCCCTCGAGTCGTTCGGCGGTCCGTACAGCGCATGGCAGGAGTACCAGGCCCAGGAGCAGGGAGCTGCCCTGCAGGCCGCGCGATCCGCCCAACAGGCGCTGAAGGTCGAGAAGCGTCAGCGTATCGAGGCCGAGACGAAACTCGCGCGGCGGGAGCGCACCGGCAAGCGCACGCAGCGCGACGGCGGGATTCCGAAGATCCTGGCCGGCAACCGCGCCAGCCGCGCTCAGGCATCGGCGGGCGCGCTGCGCAGCACGCTGGATGACAAGGTCGCCGCGGCACAGGCCGCGCTGGACGCCGCTGATGCCCGCGTGCGCGACGACGAGCACATCCACCTCACACTGCCGGATCCGGAGGTGCCGCGTGGTCGTCGAATCGCCGAACTCGAAGACGGCGATCAGTCGATCGTGATCCAGGGCCCGGAACGCGTGGCCCTGATCGGCCCCAACGGGGTCGGCAAGTCGACGCTGCTCGCTCAACTGCTGGACGGATCGCCCGGGGTTGCGGATCGCCCGCGCGGCCGTCTGTTGACCGATCGCGTGGGACATCTCCCCCAGCGCCTCGATGGGCTCGATGAGGATGCCAGCGCGATGCAGAATGTCCAGGCGACGGCTCCGGCCACGCCCAGCGGCACGATCCGCAATCAGCTCGCCCGGCTTCTGCTCCGCGGCGACAGCGTCGACCGCCCGGTGCGGACGCTGTCCGGCGGCGAACGCTTCCGTGTCTGTCTGGCTCGTCTGCTGCTGGCGGACCCGCCGGCACAGCTGCTCGTGCTGGATGAGCCGACCAACAATCTCGATCTGGCGAGCGTGCAGCAGCTCGTCGAGGCGCTAGAGGCCTACCGTGGTGCGCTGCTCATCGTGAGCCACGACTACGCATTCCTCGCGAGCCTCGGCATCGACGTCGTGATCGAGTTGGACGGCGAGGGCCGCATGCACCGCCGCGCCGAGCTCCCGGACTGAACGCAGAGCGTCGTGATTCTGATACTCCGGTGCCCCCACGGGGATTCGAACCCCGACTGAAGCGAGTTTAAGTCGCCTGCCTCTGCCGTTGGGCTATGGGGGCTATGCGAAACGGCGGCGGGATCACCCGCCGCCGTTTCGTCATCGGCTTACTTGCCGGCGTCGACCTTCTCGGCCTTCGCGGGCGCTGCCTCGGCCGCCGGAGCGGGCGCCTCAACCGGAGCCGGCTTCGGACGGGAGGCGAACTCCTCGAAGAACGCGCGCGGCTCGTTCAGGTTGTACAGCGGAGCGATGTCGCGACCCAGCCAGAGGTTGTGCCACCAGCCCCACAGCACGCGCCACTTGCGCTCCCACGACGGCATCGCCAGGCCGTGGTAGCCGCGGTGGGCGACCCAGGCCAGGAAGCCCTTGATCGCGATCTTGCCGGACTGGAACACGCCGTCGTACAGGCCGAGACCGGCCACCGCGCCGAGGTTCTTGTGGATGTAGTCCACGGGAGCGTCGCCACGCAGGACGGCGACGAGGTTCTTCGCGAGGCGCTTGGCCTGACGCACGGCGTGCTGAGCGTTGGGCACGCAGAACCCGCCCACGCCGCCACCGGTGAGGTCGGGGACCGCGGCGACGTCACCGGCGGTCCACGCGCCCTCGACGACGTTCTTGTCGGCGTCGATCACACGCAGGTCGGCCTGCGCCGTGATGCGGCCGCGCTCGTCCGCGGGCAGGCCCGAGGAGCGCACGACCTGCGGGTTGGCCATGACGCCGGCGGTCCAGATGATGAGGTCGGACGGGATGACCTCGCCCGTGGACAGCAGCACGTTGCCGTCGGTGGCGTCCTTGACCTGGGTGTCCAGGTGGACGAACGCACCGCGCTTGGCGAGGTCCTTCAGCACCCACTCACTGGTGGGCAGGGACACCTCGGGCATGATGCGACCCATCGCCTCGATGAGGTGGAAGTGGGTCTCGTCGAAGGAGAGCTGCGGGTAGTCCTTGAGCAGGGCGGAGCCGAACGAGCGCAGCTCTGCGAGCGTCTCGATACCGGCGAAGCCGCCGCCGACCACCACGACCGTGAGCAGACGCTCGCGCTCGGGACCGGCCGGAAGCGCCGCAGCGCGACCGAAGTTCTCGATCAGACGGTTGCGCACCGCGACCGCCTCCTCGATCGACTTCATGCCGATCGCGTGGTCGGCGATGCCACCGATGGGGAACGTGCGCGAGACCGATCCGGCCGTCACGACGATCTGGTCGTACGTCATCTCGTACGACTCGCCGTCGGCGGGGGTGATGGTCGCCGTCTTGTTCGCGTGGTCGACGTTGGTGACCTTCGCGTTGATGACGTTGGTCTTCTTCAGGTGACGACGGTGCGCAACCACGGCGTGACGCGGCTCGATCGATCCGGCGGCGACCTCGGGGAGGAACGGCAGGTACGTCATGTAGGGAAGCGGGTCGACCAGCGTGACCTCGGCTTCGCCCTTGCGAAGGTGCTTTTCCAGCTTCCACGCGGTGTAGAAGCCCGCGTATCCACCGCCGACAATCAGGATTTTGGGCACGAGAAGAAAACTCCTTGGATGATCACTGTCTCGGCGTGCGTTGAGAACGCGCCGATCGGATGCGTCGGGCAGCTGCGTTGACGCCGAGCACTACCAGAATAGCAGGGACGGTCGCGGCGACGAGCGGCAGGGTACCGTACAGAATCGTGGATCTGGTGGGAAGAAACGGTGCACTCGCCTTGACCGGCACGTCGGCGGCCGGGAGCGGCTCGATCGCCACCGGCGCGGCCAGCGACGAGGACACCTCCGGATCGGCATCCGCGCCACGGCGATACAGGCGCACCCACTCCTTCAGGGTCAGACCGAGCGGGCTGTGGTCGATGGTGGGAACATCTGCGTTCACCGCGGCTTCCGCGTTGACGAGGCCGTAGCCGTAGAGCGGGTCGGGGTCCTGATCCACGTCCGCCGGATGCTGCGCCGTCGTCAGAATACGGTTGATGACGTTGTCGGCGTTCAGGTCGGGATGAGCCGCACGGACCAGGGCGGCGATGCCGGCGACGATCGGGGCCGCGCCGCTCGTGCCCGCCCACTCCACCACCTTGCCGTCCGAGGACACGCCCAGCAGCTTCTCGCTGGGGGCGGCGACGGCGATGGTGATGCCGCTGGTGGAGGCGCGATCGCTGGCGCGACCCTCGGGGTCCACGCCCGCAACGGTCAGCACGCCGGGGATGGTGGCGGGAGCTCCGACCGACTCCGTGCCGTTGCCGCGGTTGCCCGCCGCGACGACCACGACGACGTCGTGATCGAACGCATACTGAAACGCCTCATCCCAGGACTCGTCCCAGGTGAGGGTGTTGGTGGTGAGCGAGAGGTTGATCACGTCGGCACCGTGGTCCACCGCCCACCGCACGGCCGATGCGATCTGCTCCACGGCAGACACCGTGGCGGTGGCACCGAAGCCCACGGAGATCGAGAGCAGATCGGCTTCCGGAGCGACGCCGACCATGCCGGTGTCTGCCCCCGTCCCCCGGCCCGCGGCCAGCGAGGCCACCCAGGTTCCGTGGTTGTTGTCGACGACGCCCACCGGCGTGCGACCGTCGTCGCTGCCCATCCCCGATTCGTCCGTGCCGTCGATGACGGCGCCGTCGAGTTCGGGCACGCGGGCGATGCCGGTGTCGATCACGGCGATGGTCACCCCGGCACCGCGCGTGGTCTTCCACGCCTCCTCGATGCCGTAGTCGCGCAGCCAGTACTCGGCGGCGCGCACCGGGTCCACGGTGGGCGTGGGGGTCGGTGTCGGCGAGGGGGTCGCTGTGGTGGCGAGAACGGCAGTCGAAGCCGGAGACGACTCGATCGCGGCGGCCGATGACGGCAGGACGGCGAGACCGGCCACGGCGACCGCCGCGGCCACGAGCCCGACCGCCGAGCGGATCATGCCGTACCGGGCTGCGCGCACTGGCAGCGATCCGGCGAGTAGCTGCTGCGCTCGAGCGCAAGATCGCCGATGGGGTTCACACCCGGACCCGCCGCCAACGCGTGGCCCGCGAGCGCGTGGAGGCACTTGATGCGGGTGGGCATTCCGCCGGATGAGATCCCGGCGATCTCCTCGACCTCTCCGAACTGCGCGCGGTCCGCCAGGAAGGCTTCGTGTGCACGCCGGTACTGCGCTTGCAGTTCCTCATCGCCGGCGAGCAGCTCGGTGAACTCGGCCATGACGCCCTCCGCCTCCAGCTGAGACATCGCGATGGTCGCCGCGGGGTGGGTGAGGTAGTAGAAGGTCGGGAACGGCGAGCCGTCCTCGAGTCGGGGAGCCGTGGCCACCACGGTCGGGTTTCCGCACACGCACCGCGCGGCAACGCCCACCACGTTGCGCACCGGCCGACCGAGCTGCGAGCTCATGACGTCGAGATCGGTGGGGCGAAGAGGTTCAAAGGGCGGCGTGCTCACCCTTCCAGCCTAACGGGCGATGGCGGCCCCGGCCGGGGCGCAGCACCCGCGACGACCGCGCGGCTGAATCGCGTCAGCCCGCAGGGGTCGCGTCGGTGGAGGGCGCGTCGGTGGGCGCATCCCCGGGCTGGCCCGCGACGCTCTGCGTGAGACCGGCCTCGGTGACGGAGCGGAGCATCGCGCCCATCCAGTCGTTGGGAGCCTGCTCGACGGAGTCGCTCACCGGCTTCTGCTCCCCCGGCAATGTCGCGGGGTCGAGGTCATCCACCACGAGGTAGACCACCTCCCCGGGACGGTAGTAGAACAACCGCTCCCGGGCCTGGGTGAGCACATACGACGGGTCGTTCCAGCGATCCCGTTCGGCCTCCAGCGCATCGACCTTGTCCTGCGCGACCTGCACCGAGTGCTCCAGCGCGTCGATGCGCTGCACCTGGCCGATGTAGGTGCCGACGGTGGGCACCAGCATGAAGACCGCGAAGATCACGAGCCCGAACATGATCATCATGAAGATCGACAGCCGGACCCCGCCGAGCCAGTCGCGGACATCCACGCGCTGCGCGGTGCCGGAATCTCGTCTCGATCGTGCCGATGCCAGCGTGGGCTTCTTCTGCGCTCCGGGCCGCGCCGCCGACGTCGTGCGAGAACGCGGAGAGGGGAGATCCGGTCGTTTGGCCATGATCTCCCCTCTCGTGCTTATGCGTGCGTCAGTGCGTCAGGACTCAGCCCTGGTAACGCGGGAAGGCGGAACGCCCGGCGAAGACAGCGGCCTCGCCCAGCTCCTCCTCAATACGCAGAAGCTGATTGTACTTCGCGACGCGGTCCGAGCGAGCCGGCGCGCCCGACTTGATCTGGCCGCTGTTCGTGGCGACGGCCAGGTCGGCGATCGTCGTGTCCTCGGTCTCACCCGAGCGGTGCGACAGCATCGCGGTGTAGCCCGAACGCTGCGCCAGCGAGACAGCGTCGAGCGTCTCGGTGAGCGTGCCGATCTGGTTCACCTTGACGAGCAGCGAGTTGCCGACGCCCTTCTTGATGCCGTCGGCCAGACGCGTGGGGTTGGTGACGAACAGGTCGTCTCCGACCAGCTGCACTTTGCTGCCCAGAGCCTCGGTGAGAGCCTTCCAGCCCTCCCAGTCGTCCTCGGCCAGACCGTCCTCGATCGAGACCAGCGGGAAGTTCGCGACCAGGTCGGCGTAGTACGCGATGAGCTCGTCGCTGGAGAGCTGCTTGCCCTCGAAGGCGTACTTGCCGTCGGAGAAGAACTCGGTGGAGGCGACGTCCAGACCCACGGCGATGTCGACACCGGGCTTGAAGCCGGCCTTCTCGATGGCGGCCATCAGGAACTCGAGAGCGCCCTTGTTGCTGGGCAGGTCGGGGGCGAAGCCACCCTCGTCGCCGAGGCCGGTGGCGTAGCCGCCCGACTTCAGCTCGCTCTTGAGCACGTGGTACGTCTCCGCACCCCAGCGCAGTGCCTCGGCGAACGTCTCGGCACCGTGCGGGACCAGGAAGAACTCCTGCATGTCGACACCGGTGTCGGCATGAGCGCCACCGTTGATGACGTTCAGCAGCGGAACGGGCAGCACGTGCGCGTTCGGCCCGCCGAGGTAGCGGAACAGCGGCAGGTCGGCCGAGTCGGCAGCAGCCTTGGCGACCGCCAGGCTGACGCCGAGAATGGCGTTCGCGCCGGTGCGCTGCTTGTTGTCGGTGCCGTCCGTGCGGATGAGCACCTCGTCGATGACGCGCTGCTCGCTGGCGTCGATGCCCTCGATGGCCGGGCCGAGCTCATCGAGCACGGCGTCCACAGCCTTGAGGACGCCCTTGCCGCCGTAGCGCGACTTGTCGCCGTCGCGCAGCTCGTACGCTTCGAAAGCACCGGTGGATGCGCCCGAGGGAACGGCGGCACGCTGGACGATGCCGTCGTCGAGGAGCACCTCCACCTCGACGGTCGGGTTGCCGCGCGAATCCAGAATCTCGCGGGCGCCTACAGCCTCGATCAATGCCACGTTGGATGCTCCTTGCTCGTGGAAAAAGGTTGGGTGGAGCGACGTCGGTCCGCCGCCAGTCTATCCAGCGCGCCCGTCCGTGTCCGATCGGCTGTCACCGATGTCTGCAACATGACTTCCGGACGACGCCGGCGGTGCGGGCACGGCCCCCGGAGCCGGGCTCCACGCGACGGGCATCAGCGGCGCCGGCTGGCGCCGGAACTGACCCGTGACGAGCAGGATCGCGATCACGACGGCAAGGACGATCCACGCTGCGGCACCCAGCGGGCCGGCGAGAGCGAGGTCCAGCTGTCCGGCATCGAAAAGGGCCAGGAAGACCGCGGCGGACGCGTTGAGCGAGCCGTGAGCCAGCACCGCCGGCCACACCGAGGCCGTGCGCAGTCGCATCCAGCCGAGAAGGATGCCCCAGGCGACGCAGCCCACCACCATCAGCAGGACTCCGAACAGATCGGGGCGCGCGAAGTTGTAGCCGAGCAGAATGATCGGCGAGTGCCAGAGACCCCAGATGACGCCGGTGAGCAGCAGCGTCGCCCAGGTGCCGAGTGGCCGCAGCGCCGGAGTCAGCCAGCCGCGCCATCCCAGCTCCTCCCCCACCGCCAGCAGCGACGACAGGATCGCGTTGAACGGCGTCGCCACGATCTGCACGATGATCACGGTCATGATGAGCTCGCGATCCACGTCCCCGGGCAGCGTTGCCGCGAGCTGCTGAGCGACCACCGAGTTCTCGGGGTCGATGATCGCCCATCCGAACAGCGCTGAAACGCCCGCGATGATCAGGGAGAGCACCCACGGTCCGAACAGACCGAGCACCAGGAAGAGGATCGTCCGTCCGGCGGGGCGCAGCGGCCACATCCCGAGGAAGCGCAGCCGGTGCTGAGCGGGACTGCGCAGCACCAGCACCACGACGAGCATCGCGATCGTCGGGGTGAACATCATCACCGGCAGCAGCAGCCCGGAGATCGGATTGGCGAGTCCGCCGTCGAGCCAGAGCGGCAGGGCGACAGCCCACGCGAGCCCACACGCAAGAATGACGAAGACGATGACCGCGCGCCACGGCACACGGTGCGGGAGGACGGCGGAATCGCCCGCTGCGGGGTTGTGGATCATGTCGGTCATGCTCTCCTCGTTCCGTATCAGCTGTCTTTTTCGCTCGCCCGGTCGGCGAGGGCTGCCAGCACCGCGGCGCCGCGTTCGGCGTCCGGCACCGTCACCACGAATTCGCGTCCGTCGGCGCGGGTGACGGCGATCGCCTCCCCACGGCGCACGACGACGCCGAACCGCCCGCCCGGGGTGTATCGCAGGCCCCAGCCGCCGAAATCGGACAGCGGGTTGATCTGTGCGACCTCGACGGAGGCGACATCGGCCAGCGGGATGTGCACCTTCGGCCAGCCGGCCGCCGCACGCACGGTCAATCCGGTGCCGTCGACGCGCACATGGAAGTCGGTGGCGACCGCCACGAAACCTGCTGCGAGCGCCATCACGCCCAGCACCGCCCATGCCACGGCGGAGCCCGCCACGGCGATCAGGATCGACAGGAGCAGCGTCACCCCGAGCAGGATCGCCAATACGACGGCCGTTCCGCGCGACACCCGCGCTCGCTGAGTCCAGAGCGTGCGACTGTTCTCGGGGAGAGCGATGGCCTTCGCCGCGGTGTCCGTCCCAGTGCGAAGCACCAGGCCGGGCTGCGCGAACCATCCCGCCAGTCCAGCGACGATGCCCGCACCGATGGCTGCCGGGACATCCCAAGGCGTCAGGACCGCATCGCGCCAGTCCGAGGCGTCCACCTGGACTCCGGTGCTCCGCAGCGCCACCGTCGCCAGAAGCACGGCGAGCCCCAGCGCCATCGCCGCGGATCCGCGGGAGTTCCCGTTCCATCCTCCGCGCTGGGCGGACATCGCAACAGCGAGCCAGAGCACCAGGGCGAAGACGACGGGGAACACCAGGGCGAACACCGGCAGGACCCACCCGGCACCGGATCCGTCGGGAATGCCGGAGAACCCCCAGTGGATGGCAGCGGGATCCGGCAGTCGGCTAGCCCACTGCAACCCGAGGATGCCGCTGACAACGGCGATGGCAATCGGCAGTACGACGCCGACGATCAGGTAGCGTCGCTGGGCCGCCTCGAGGGCGGCACGGTCTCGGACAGCGGATTCGACACCGTTCTCATCGGGCTGTCGGTCGGTCATCGGAAGGCCTCCTTCACAAGCGAGCTGAGGGTGTCGGCGGAGACGCCGAGGGTGCGAGCGCGATCGACCAGGTCGTCGATCTCGCGACTGAGCGATTGCCAGTGTGCGGCCGCATCCGTCACGACGGCACCGCGTCCGCGCCGCATGTCGATCAGCCCCTCCTCGCGAAGGTCCTGGTAGGCACGGAGCACGGTATGCAGGTTCATCCCCAGGGATGCGGCCAGTTCCCGCGCCGTCGGCAGGCGCTCACCCGGCCGCAGCGCGCCGGTCGCGGCCTCTCGTCGGATGCCCGCGGCGAGCTGCTCGAACAGCGGCTCCTCGCTCCCCGGATCTATCGTCACCAACATGCTCTTATTCTAGTTCTATTAGAATTAAACTCCTCGACCGCCCGCGGAATTTGGTGACTTCCTCCAAGCGATTCGCTTCGCGACCAGTCCTCGTCCACACTCGCCTGGTGCGTATCACTCCCCGTCGCCTCGCTTGGGGCATGAGTCTCTGGCTTCCGAATCTGTGCAGCGGCATCCGCGTCCGAAGCTTCAGCTCGGATTGGACCGTCGCGGTCGTCGAACTCCACGTGAACCTGCTGACCCGCAACTACGTGAAGACGGCCTTCGGCGGATCGATGTCGGCGATGACCGACCCGTACTTCTTCATGCTGGTGATGCACCAGCTGGGGCGGGACTACGTGGTGTGGGACACGCGCGGCGAGATCGAGTTCGTGAATCCGGGCCGCGGCGTCCTCACCGCTCGATTCGAGGTGCCCCGCGAGCGCGCCGACGACATCCGCCGCCGTGCCGAGGGCGGCGCGAAGGTGCTCGAATGGTTCGACACGGTGATCACCGACCGGTCCGGCGACGTCGTCGCCCGTGTCCGGCGCGAGGTCTACATCCGCGAGAAGCGCCGCGTCACCGACTCCCGCGCGTGACACGAGCGCATCAGGGATTGCTGAGCGAGCGCCAGCGAGACGAAGTGTGCACAGGCCCGACGTATCGGTTCAGCCGAGAGGCTTGATCTCCAGCCCATCGCGACCGACGCCCGCGGAGACCGTCGCGAAGGACGTGTATCCATCGGCCGCGGCACGCTCCAGCAGCGCCTTGAGGTTCTTCGTGCGCTGCTCCAGCCGCACACGGGTGCCCTCGCCCACCAGGGCGGTCTTGAGCGCCACAAGCTCGGCGACCGGAACATCCTTGTCGTGCACCAGCACCACGGCGGGCGCGACGTCCGAGGCGTCCTGCTCGAGAAGGTCCACGATGCGCTCGAAGCCGATGGAGAAACCGACCGCCGGCACATCCTGACCCAGGAAGCGACCGATCATCCCGTCGTAGCGACCGCCGCCACCCAGGGAATAGCCGACGCTCGGGTGCGCGAGCTCGAAGATCGTGCCCGTGTAGTACCCCATGCCGCGCACCAGGAACGGATCGAACTCGAAGGGCACGCTGTCGCGTCCCGCACGCACGGCCTCGGCGATGGCGAGCAGGTTCTCCACGCCTTCGGCACCGACGCCGTCCGGAAGCACCGCACGGATGGCGTCGCCGGAGAACTCGGTTGCGGGGGTGAGTGCTGCGAGGTACGCCTCAAACCCGTCCACGGCCGCGGGTGTCACGCCCCGGTCACGCAGCTCGGCCGCCACCCCGGCCGGCCCCACCTTGTCGAGCTTGTCGATCGTGATGAGCACGCCGGGACGCTCCTCTGCGGCGAAACCGAAGTGGTCCAGCAGGCTGTCGAGGATCCGGCGGTCGTTGATCCGCACAGACACGCCGGGCAGGCCCAGCGCGTCGATCGCGTCCAGCGTTGCCGTGATGAGCTCCGCTTCGGCGCGGAACGTGGCGTCACCGATGACGTCGATGTCGCTCTGCACGAACTGGCGGTAGCGCCCCTTCTGCGGACGCTCGGCGCGCCACACCGGCGCCATCTGCAGTGAGCGGAACACCGTGGGAAGCTCTGCGCGGTGCGTCGCGTAGAACCGCGCGAGCGGAACCGTCAGGTCGTATCGCAGGCCGAGATCGCTGAGCGCGGCCTGGTCGTCCGCGGCTGCGCGGACAGCATCCGCGTCCAGGCCGCGCTTGAGGATGTTGAAGGCGAGCTTCTCGTTGTCTCCGCCGATGCCCGCGTGCAGGCGCGCGTGATCCTCCATCACCGGGGTCTCGATCTCGTCGAAACCGTGCGCGCGATAGCGGTCGCGGATCACGGCGAGCACGCGCTCGCGACGGGTCTTCTCGGACGGGAGGAAATCGCGCATACCGCGCGGCGGGTTCACAGCTGCCACTCCCCCATCTTTCCAGATCGGGAACGGCACCCGTGTCCCGCTGAGCTCCGCGAGTCAGCGCCCGCGTGAGCCGATGCGCGCGAGCACCGAGTCCGGAACCACCTTCGTCAGGGCCGTCAGCGCGCGATATCGCCGCGACGGCACGGACACCGACCGACCTCGCGCCAGATCGTGAAGCGACTCCCGAACGACACGCTGTGGGCTCAGCCACATCCATCCGGCGACGCCCTCCTCGCCGGGCGGAAGGCCGAGCCGCTCGTGGAAGTTCGTGTGGGTGTAGCCCGGGCACACCGCGGTCACGGTGACGCCCGGATAGTACCCGTTCCCCCAACGGCTGAAGCTCAGCAGCCATGCTTTCGCCGCCCCGTAGGTCGAGCGCGGGATGAAGGCCGCCACGGACGCCACGTTGAGGATTCGTCCACCGCGCTCGCGCATCACGGGCAGCACCGCGTGCATCAGGCGCATCGAGACCTCGACGTGAAGGCGGAGGTGATCCACTTCGCGCTCGATGTCCACGTCGGCGAAAGACAACGGCAGACCGAAGCCCGCATTGTTGATGAGGATGTCCACCGGGCGAGAGCGATCACGCAGCCGCTCCTCGACGCGCGCGCGGTGACGCGGCTTGAGGAGATCCGCGACGATGACCTCCACGTCACTGCCGCGAGCGCGCAGCTCATCGGCGAGCTCTCCGAGAGCCTCCTTGTCGCGAGCGACGAGCACGAGGTCGCCTCCGGCGGCGGAGAGCTGACGGGCGTACTCGGCTCCGAGTCCGGAACTGGCTCCGGTGATCACGGCGGTCTTGCTCATCGGTCTCTCCCTGCGTCGTCCGGTGGGGCGCATGTGCGGTTGCGCTGTCAACACGATCATGCACCCGTCGCGAGACGCGCCGTTTCTCCACGCGCCCGCCCTGCTCTCCCGTCCAGCGAGCACGGCACGTATGATCGCCGACATGACGACTCTCGTGCTCACGGTCATCGGTGACGATCGCTCCGGTCTGGTCAGCTCTCTCTCGGAGGTGATCGCGGCGCACGACGGCAATTGGACGACGTCGCGGATGAGTGAACTGGCGGGCAAGTTCGCCGGCATCGTGCTCGTGGAGGTCGACCCCTCGCGTGTCGATGAGCTCACCCGCGCGCTGGAGCCGCTCTCCGGGCTGTTGGAGATCACCGCTCAGCCCGGCCGCGAGGATGCCGCCCCCACCGGTGAGCGACTGCAGATCGACCTCGTCGGCGATGACCACCCGGGCATCGTGCATCAGGTGACGGATGCGATCCACCGCGGCGGCGGCAGCATCGAAACCCTGACCACCGGTGTCACCGAAGCGCCGATGGCGGGAGGCCTCCTGTTCACCGCGAACGCGACGGTGCGCATCGACGGCGACGAGAGCGCACTGCGGACCGCCCTCGAGGATCTCGCTCAGGACCTCATGGTGGAGTTCAGTTTCGGCCGCTGACGTTCACACGTCCTGCTCCGCCAGCAACGTCTCACATAGGACGTCGGGGTGGAGTTCACCGTCGGCCGCTGACGTGACCACGCCCGTTGTGCTCACGCTTCACTCTGCCGGAGGCGTCACAGCCGGGTGGAACCAGTAGGTGTCGTCGGCCGCGGTGAGGGTTCCCGCCGTGTTCACGACAACCGCGCCGTACTCGTTGACCGCCAGCCATTCCCACGCGAACTCGTCCGCGATGCGATCGCCGGACTGCGGGTCGAGGATCACGCCCTCGTCCGCCGAGTCGACCCCGTACACCAGGCCCTGCGCCAGGACGACGCCGCGCAGAGATCCATAGCCGGAGACGCGCCGTGTCCACTCGGTGCTCAAGGTCACCGGGTCGAGGGAGCGGAAGCCCGATTGAGCGTCGTAGAGGCGCCCGCCCTGACTGAGGGGGAGCTCCACCGTGCTCGCCGCCGCGCCGAGGTCTTCACCGGTACGCGGATCGATCATCCGTGTCGTGGCTCGCGTCGTCGCATAGGAGACAGTGGTCAGCGCGGTTTCATCGCCGACCGGGAACGCCCAGGCATCGGTGGCCGCCTCGTCTTCGCCCACGCGATTCCAGAGAATCTTGCCGGTGACCCGATCCAGACCGCCCACCTGGGGATACGGTTCACCTGCCAGACCGGACAGCCGCATGATGATGACGTCACCGGCCTCGCCCGCGAACTTCCCGTCCGCCGACCACCGCGTCACACCGTCCTCGTCGACCGACCAGGTCCAGTCCACGCCTCCGCCGCGCGGCGCCAAACCGATCATCAGGGAGCCGTCGGAGAGCTGGTCGAGGGTCACTCGCTGATCCAGAACCGACGCACCCGATGCGGTCGGGACAGCGGTTGTGACCGTTCGCCGTTCGCCCGTCACGGCGTTGTATCCGATGAGCACGACACCCGGATCGTCGACGGCGGACGAGTTGGTCGGCTCCGCAGTCGGCTCAGTGAGTGCGGGGGTGGCGTCGCTGCCCGGAACGGCAACGGGGATGGCGTGCGCCTCGTCGCCCTCGGTCGTCTGGGCTGCCGACACCGAGGTCGTCGCCATCGCGATCCAGACCGTCGTGCCGTCGGCCGTGACGATCGGCTTCGTGGGTGCCGCGGACGACTCGCCACGGAGGTTCGACAGGTCGTCCTGCCACAGTGTCCGCCCCGATTCCACATCGACCCGTGTCACCGCCGCACCGGTGACGAACAGGTTGGTCCCCGCCAGGGTGACCGGCGCATCGGCGATGGTGCCGCGGGTGTTGGGGGTGAACCCGCTCGGCAGGAGCAATACCGAACCCGTCTCGGCGAACGCCACCGGGGGCTGGAATGCCGCAAGCGTGGGCGATGGCAGACTGGTGGGCTGCGGCTCCGGGGTGGGGGTGGGCGTGTCCGATGCCGAGCTGCTCGGCGTTGCCTCCGTGGTGCTGTCACTCGCGGTGCACGCCGTATTCGTCAGCAGAAAAGCCCCCGCAACCGCGACGGCGATCAGACGGGAGGATCGGTGCCGGTTCGCCATCATCCCATCGTGCCATCGTCGCCCGAAAACTCTCGGAGCGCCTCAACAGCCGTGCATCGATCGTGACCAACCAGACCCTCCATCACAGCCGAACAGCCCACCGGCGCACCCGAGGCACCAGTCGAATCGGCACGCAGGCGCGCACCCGCCGCACCTACGAAAGAACCCCGCGCTCGTAACACAGTCCTCTCGGGCTTTGTGACCGCGGATTGCGTAAACGACCTTCGCCACCTCCCCCGGGCCTACCGTGGAATCATGTCCCCGCTCATCGCGTTCCTCATCCTGGTCGGTCTGGTGGCCATCGTCACCGTGATCGGTCTCTGGGGCCGTGCGCGTTCCGCGGCACCGCGTGCCGCGCGGGCGGATGCGATAGCGGACGAGATCGTTCCCTCAGACGCCCGCGGCGAGGCGGCCACGCTCGTCCAGTTCAGCACGAAGTTCTGCGGTTCCTGCCCGGGCGTGGCGCGGACGCTGAGCGCGCTCGCCGACGATGGGACAGGTGTTGTGCACGTCGAGGTCGACATCACCGACCGCCCCGACGTCGCGGCGCAGTTGCACATCCTGCAGACACCGACCGTGCTGCTGTTGGACCGGGACGGCGTGCCGGTGTCACGTCTCAGCGGCGCCGCTCCCCGATCGTCGTACGTCAAGGAGCTCACCCGGCTGCTGGACTCGTCTCCGCCGTCACGCTCGCTACCTGCCTGATCCGCAGCCCCAGCAGGATCGTCGTCTGTTCCCAGGTCAGTTCCCGTCCCGTCCCTCTCCCGCATCTTGGCCTCGCCCAAAGAATCGAGAGCACCATGTCCGCACCCACCCCACGCCCCATCGATCCG
Source organism: Microbacterium gorillae (assembly GCF_050990725.1). Taxonomy (GTDB): domain Bacteria; phylum Actinomycetota; class Actinomycetes; order Actinomycetales; family Microbacteriaceae; genus Microbacterium; species Microbacterium gorillae_A. The sequence goes on along the minus strand of NZ_CP158844.1, from coordinate 1,535,394 downwards.
CGGGGCCCGCGCTTCGCGGCCTCGATCACCGCGGTACTGCTCGCCGTCGCCGTCGTGCTCGCTCTTCTCGGAATCTCGACGCAGCGTGGCACCGCCGGCTGGTTCGCGGTGCAGCCGGCCGCCGGAGCGACGTTCTCGCCCAACGTCTGGGTGATCACGGAGGTGCCGGTCCTCACTCGTCTGCTCGATCCGGGGGCGCTGCTCCTGATCGTGATCGCCGCGCTCTTCCTCTGGGGTGTCGTGTCGCCCGCGACCGCGCCCTGGGGTCAGCTGTACCGCCGCGTCGTCGCGCCGCGCCTCGCCCCGCCCACGGACCTCGAGGATCCGCGCCCGCCGCGGTTCGCACAGGGAGTCGGCCTTTTCGTGGTGACAGCCGGACTCCTGCTGCACCTGTCGGGTGTTCCGTGGGCGCTTCCGATCGCGGCAGCCGCGGCTTTCGCCGCCGCGTTCCTGAACGCGGTGTTCGGCGTCTGCCTCGGCTGCATGCTGTATCTCGCGCTGGCTCGCCTGCGCCAGCCGCGCACGGCCTGACCGTCGCGCCCTGCGCGTACGGACACTAGGCTGGCGTTCGAAACACCCACCGGGAGGAGACACCATGTCCGTCACGAGCGAAGCGACCACTGTCTGGAGCGGATCTCTCACCGAGGGGTCGGGAACCGTCACCTTCGACAGCTCGCGCATCGGCAGCTTCGATGTGAACTGGAAGGCCCGCAGCGAGGGTTCCAGCAGCACCACCACGCCGGAGGAGCTGATCGCCGCCGCGCACGCGTCGTGCTTCGCCATGGCGCTCTCGCACGCGCTGTCCGGCAACGGCACCCCGCCCGAGAAGCTCAATGTGACGGCGTCCGTCACCTTCCAGCCCGGCACCGGCATCACAGGCAGCCACCTCAACCTGAACGCATCGGTTCCGGGGCTCTCCGAGGCCGACTTCCAGCGTCTGGCGGCTGAGGCGAAGGCCGGCTGCCCGGTCTCGCAGGCGCTGTCCGGCATCGACATCACCCTGGAAGCCACGCTTGGCTGACCAGTCGTTGGGCCCGGGCGACCGGGTCGTCGTCGCGGGCGCGTCCGGTCTGATCGGGCGCGCCCTCGTCGCATCGCTGCGGGAGACGGGAACTGCGGTGACGCAGCTGGTGCGTCGCGAGCCCGCCACCCCCGATGAGACCCGCTGGGATCCTGCCGGACCGCTCGATCCCGCTGTGCTCGACGGCGCCCGCGCTGTCGTGGGGCTCAACGGCGCCTCGATCGGTCGATTGCCGTGGACGCGCCGCTACCGCTCCGAGCTGCTGTGGTCCCGCGTCACGCCGACGCGCACGCTGGCGGACGCGCTGCGCAGACTCGACGATCCCCCGCTGTTCGTGTCGGCGTCGGCGTCGGGTTACTACGGCAGCCGGCCGGGACGACGCATCGACGAAGGACAGACGCGCGGTGAGGGCTTTCTGGCCGATGTGTGCGCCGAGTGGGAGGCGGCAGCGGATCACGCGGGGCAGCGCGTGGCACACGCGCGGCTATCCCCCGTGATTCACCCGGACGGAGTGCTGAAGCCGCTCATGATCCTGGCGCGCTTCGGCGTCGCGGGGCCGCTCGGCTCCGGGCGGCAGAGCTGGCCGTGGGCGTCACTGGATGACACGGTTGCGGCACTTCGCCACATCATCGAGCACGACCTCACCGGTCCCGTGAATGTGGTGGGGCCGGAGCGCGCGTCGGAGAACGACATCGGGTTCGCGATCGCACGCGAGCTGAATCGCCCGTATCTGATCCCCGCTCCCGCGTTCGCGTTGCGTCTCGCGCTCGGAGCGGCGGCCGAGGATCTGCTTCTCGTGGACGCGGATATCGCGCCCGGTGTTCTCACGGACAGCGGGTTCGAGTGGCGGCATCGGACCGCGGAGTCTGCGGTCCGGGATGCGCTCACGCCAGCGAACGACTGACACCTCGACGCGCTGACGCCGACGCGGCTGGGGCACCCATCAGCGCGTCCCCGCGCTGCGCGATGCCTCGATCTCTGCCAGGAGTCGCGGAACTCCGTTCGACCACACGGGACCGTGCCCGGGCAGAACATACTGAACTTCGAGCTCGCCCAGGCGGTCAAGTGACTGGCGAGCTCTCCGCTCGTCCTCCGAGAACGGCGCGTCCTGCGGGCCCACGCGCCCCGTCAGCACGTGGCGTGTGGTGAGCGCATCGCCGACGAACACGGCGTCGAAGTCCTCGCTCACCCAGCACAGACTTCCCGGAGTGTGCCCCGGCACCGCGACGGCCCGCGGGCGGCCGGGCACCGCGAGAGCCTCTCCGTCCGCCACCGCCGTCACCGCGGCGATGGGCAGGGAACGCCCATCGTGAGTGAGGCCGGTCCACACGAATCGAAGTGTCGGCAGGAGCTTCGGCCGGGGCATCCGCGTCTTCGGCGCCTGTTCGTTTCCGGTCGCACGGGCCACGTCCTCAGCTGAGGTGTACACGGTCGCCCCGCTAGCAGCGCGAACCGCCTCCGCGAAACCGACGTGGTCCGCGTCTGCGTGGGTGAGCAGGATCGCTCGGATGTCGTCCTCGGTCCGTCCGATCATGGCGAGCTCGCGGCGAAGCTCACGACGATACCCGGGGAGGGCGGCGTCGACGACCGTCACTCCCGTGTCATCAACCATGAGATAGGCGGCGATGACGTCGTCGCCGACGCGATGCAGTCCAGGTGCGATCTCCATGAAAGCTACGATACGTAGCTTTCATGGCTACTGTCAATAGCTATACTGATCGCGGAGGAATCATGCCCGCACCGACGAAGGTCCGCAGCGACGAGCTGATCGCCGCAGGCAGCGCACAGTTGGAAGAGGGCGGTCTGCCATCACTCACCATGGCCGCTGTCGCCGCCCGTCTCGGGGTTCGCGCCCCGTCGCTGTACAAGCACGTTCGTGATCGCGACGGCCTCGTGGCGCTGGTGCGCTCTCAGGCCTTCAGCGAGTTGAGCGCGGTGCTCCTCACCGTCCGGGAGAGCGACCCCCGGCAACGCATCGCCGGATTCGCCGATGCGACCCGAGCGTTCGCGGATCAACGCCCGCACACCTACGATCTGATCTTCCGTCCCCTGTCCGATCCCGCATCCGCCGGCGCCGTGCCCCACCCCGCCACGGCGTCCACCGCCGCTCCCCTGCTGAGCGCATGTGCGGAGCTGGCCGGCGACGATGATGCGCTGAACGCCGCTCGGACCGTGACGTCCTGGTTGTTCGGCTTCATCAGCCGTGCGCGAGCCGACGGGTTCGCCCTCGGAGGCGATCTCGAAGCCGCCTACCGCTACGGACGCGAGCGCGTGATCGACGCGATCACACGTCCTGAACTCCGCTGAACAGCTCTCCACTCCCCGCGAGCGACGACCCACAGCTCACCAACACGCCGCGATCACACGTCCCGAGCGTCCCTGAACAGTTCACCGAAGCCAGAACCCCGCGACTCAGCCATACAGCCTGCGTTCAGCGGGCTCGGTGTTCCCGTCGCTGTCGACGCTCCAGCGCGATCGACTGCCGCACGGCCTGCCGGGCCCGGCGCCGGTCACCAGCGGCGTCGTAGACGAGACCCATGCGGTACCACGCGCGCCAGTCTTCGGGCGCCGCCTCCACCGCGGCCCGGTACTTCGGGAACAGCGCATCCCCCTCGTCGCGGTGCACCCTTCCCGAGACGTAGGTGGCAACCTCTTCCTCCGGCAGCGCCCCCTCCGCCTCGAGCTGGCGTCCCAGGCGCTGCGCGCTGACGCCGAACATCAGTTCACGGCTGATCCCCCACGCCGCGAGGACGGGGAAGAACAACATCGCCACACCCATGGCCACGGCGATCGGTTCGCCAGACATCATCCACAGCCAGGCCCGTTGCCCCGCCAGGATGAAGTACAGCACCAGGGCGATCGTCATGACGATCACGCCGATGCGTGCGCTCATTCGGTCGCCTCCGCGGCCGCCGGGGCGGAGATCCCGAGGTCGATGAACGAATCCAGCCCCACGATGATGCCGCGGGCCGACACGGCGGCGCGGGCGGCGATGCGGATGCCGGGAGCGTATGCCGACGCCGAATCCACGGTGTCGTGGGTGATCGTCAGGCTCTCGCCGGGGCCGGACAGCACTACGTCCTGGCGGGCGATCACGCCGGGGCGACGCAGTGAGTGGATCGGAATGCCGGCCACCTGCTCGCCACGCGCCTGCTGATCCACGTGCGGAGCGTCCACGGGGAGCGTCCGGGCGGCCTGGATGAGCTCAGCCGTGCGCACGGCGGTGCCACTTGGCGAGTCGATCTTGGTGTCACGGTGCGATTCGATGATCTCGATGGAGTCGAAGAAGCGTCCGGCAACGGTTGCGATCGCCGTGCCGAGCACGGAGCCGAGCGAGAAGTTCGGGATGACGACGACGCCGATCCCGGAGGCCTCCACGCGCGGGCGGATCTCCGCGAGGCGCGACTCGGACCACCCTGACGTGGCCACCAGCACGTTCACGCCGGCGTCGGTGGCACGCCGGACCACCTCGGCGCTCACCTCGGGAGTCGTCGCGTCAACAACGAGATCGACGTCAGCGATGACGCCGAGATCGTCCTTCGAGCCGAGGGAGTGGACGATGTCGAAGTCGGGAAGGTCGGCGAGGACTCCGCCGATCACGGTGCCGAGCTTTCCGGATGCCCCCACCAGGGCGACGCGCGTGGCCATGCCTCAATCCTAGGCGGGTGCTCTCGCGGGCCTGGCCAACCGCGTCATCATCCGACGCGGGCTCCGTGAGTGGTACGAGATCAGACGAGAGCGTTTTCCGGAAGACCGGTGCGCAGCTCGAACGGCAGGTGCGCCAGGTCATTGTGCGACACCAGTGTCCACGGCCGTCCGGGCTTCTGCGCGAGCACCGTGAGGCCGCAGTTCGCCTGGTTGAGGGTCATCCAGCGCCACTCGGGAGCACCCAGCACCTCACGAACGAACCAGGCGATCACGAAGTTGTGGGTGATCAGCAGCTCGTGGACGTCGCCGGGTTTGCGCACCAGGAACTCTCCCACGGCGTCCGACATCTGCGCGTGCCCGGCCTCGGTCTCCGCATCCGTGATGGACCCGAAGAAGGACTCGTAGGACGCGGGGGTGTCCTCCGTCATACCAGTGGGTACACAGTCGAACAGGAGCGCGTTCGGCTGCGGATCGATTGCGGGCATCCGGTCGGCGATCACGCGAGCGGTCTCGGCCGCGCGGACCAGCGGCGAGTGCGAGACCGCGTCGAAGGGGACGCCCGACAGCCGCTCGGCGATCAACTCGGCCTGGCGACGACCACGCGCGGAGAGGGGGCCATCATCGAGGCCGTACTCCGCGTCTTGCTGTTCGCCGTGCCGCACCATGTAAATCCAGTGGGTCACAGTCAGAGCTCGCTTCGTTGTCAGGCAGGTTCCCCTCCACCCTAACCGATGCCCCTCCCGCGCGGTGGGGCCTTGCGGACAGGTGTGAACATGTGCCCGGCGCCGGCGACAACGCTCGGGTGCCGAGTCCCACCGGTCCGTGGGTCAGGCGACGGCGCGGGCGATATCGGCGAGGTGCCCGCGCCCCAGGGATACACCGACACTCTGCACCAGCTCGTCGACGTGAGCGGGCGCGTACGCGTTCACGATCGGCGCGACTATGCCGCGCTGCGCTCGCAACCAGGCGAGGGCGACGGCCGCGTCGGCAACACCGAGTTCGGCGCCGATCGCGTCGAGGACACGAAGCAGTTTCGTGCCGCGACGATTCAGGTTGCTGAGCAGCTGCATCCCGCGTGTGCCCTGCAGGCGAGACCGAGAACGGTGCACACCGGAGAGGAATCCATGCTCCAACGCGTGAGACGGCGTGACAGCGAGCCCCTGGGCGCCCACGATCAGTCGGACATCACCCTCATAGTCGCCGCGACGCAACGCGTTGTAGGCGACATCGAGCACGTGGATGCGGGGGTATCCCGCTGAGACGAGGATCCGCGCTTCCACCAGGCGCTCCGGCGAGAACGCATACGCACCGATGGAGCGCACCTTACCCGTCTCCACCAGCCACTCGGAGGTGGCGAGGACGTCCTCCAGGTTGGCGCGGGAATCCGTGCCGTCGAGGTACATGACGTCCAGGTGATCCACGCCCAGGCGGGTGAGCGAGGCTTCGACCGCCCGCACCAGGTTGACCGAGCCGAGACCGGGGTTGTCCGGGTGGGATCCGATCCGCACCGTGACGGCCATCTCGTCGCGGCAGCCGCGAGCGGCCAGCCATTGGCCGATGATGTACTCGCTGCGACCGCTCGCGAAGCCATCCGCGGTGTGCAGAGCGTTGCCGCCGAGGGCGCGATAGCGATCAAGAACCTCGAACGCGTGTTCGCGATCGATGGTCCAGCCGAACTCGGCACCACCGAGCATGAGGGGAAATACGGTGAGTCCCGATTCACCGAGTGGCACCCGCACGGCGGCACCGACCCCCGGGGCCTGGACGTCGATGAGGCGCGAGGGGTGAGGCGTGCCGGCAACGGAGTCCTGCGGCACGGCGCCGACCGCTGACGCGTCCATCGTTCCCCCAATCTCGAGGATCCGAATATGTTCCCCGTTCCCCTCCCGGAGGGGCTGGCCCGCGCGCACGCAGGGCCGTGTTGTTGCTAGAGTACGGGCTTCCCTCCCGCTCACCGCGGCATTCTGGGCCTTCCCGATGACATTTCCGTAACGGTCCGGCGAACGCCGACGGCCCGCCCCGCAGCGCGGGACGGGCCGTCGATCGAACCGATCAGGCCTCGGCGGGAGCCTCAGCCGGCTCGGCGGCCTCTTCGAGGACCGGCTCCAGCGACAGCTTGCCGCGGTCGTCGATCTTGGTGATGCGCACCAGAATCTTCTGGCCGACCGACAGCACCGAGCCGAGCTCCTCGACGCGCTTGTTGCCGTTGAGCTTGCGGACCTCGCTGATGTGCAGCAGGCCGTCCTTGCCGGGCAGCAGGGAGACGAAGGCACCCAGGCCGTCGCGCAGGTTCACGACGGTGCCGAGGAACTGCTCGCCGACCTCCGGGTTGGTGGGGTTGGCGATCGCGTTGACCTGCGCACGTGCGGCCTCGGCGGACGGGCCGTCGACGGCGCCGATGTAGACGGTGCCGTCCTCCTCGATGGAGATCTGCGCGCCGGTCTCGTCCTGGATCGCGTTGATCGTCTTGCCCTTCGGGCCGATGAGTTCACCGATCTTGTCGACCGGGATCTGCACCGAGATCACGCGCGGAGCGGTGGGCGCCATCTCGTCCGGACCGTCGATCGCGGCGTTCAGCACACCGAGGATCGTGGTGCGGGCGTCGTGCGCCTGCTGCAGCGCAGCCGACAGCACCGACGACGGGATGCCGTCGAGCTTGGTGTCGAGCTGGATGGCGGTGATGAACTCGCTGGTGCCTGCGACCTTGAAGTCCATGTCGCCGAGCGCGTCCTCGGCACCGAGGATGTCGGTGAGGGCGGCGTAGCGGGTCTCGCCATCGACGGTGTCGGACACGAGGCCCATGGCGATACCGGCGACGGGAGCGCGCAGCGGCACACCCGCGTTCAGCAGCGACAGGGTGGACGCGCAGACGGAGCCCATCGACGTCGAACCGTTGGAGCCGAGTGCCTCCGACACCTGACGGATGGCGTAGGGGAACTCCTCGCGGCTGGGCAGCACGGGAACGAGCGCGCGCTCGGCCAGGAAGCCGTGACCGATCTCGCGACGCTTCGGGCTGCCGACGCGGCCGGTCTCACCGGTCGAGTAGGGCGGGAAGTTGTAGTGGTGCATGTAGCGCTTGCTGGTCGTGGGCGACAGCGAGTCGATCTGCTGCTCCATCTTCAGCATGTTCAGCGTGGTGACGCCCAGGATCTGGGTCTCGCCGCGCTGGAAGATGGCGGAGCCGTGCACGCGCGGGATCACCTGGACCTCGGCATCCAGCGGACGGATGTCCGCCAGGCCACGGCCGTCCATGCGCACACCCTTGGTGAGGATGCGGCCGCGGACGATGGCCTTGGTGACCGACTTGTAGGCCGCGGAGACCTCGCCGAGTGCGGAGGCGGGCAGGGTGCCCGCCTCGACAGCGGCTGCGACCTCGGCCTTGACGCGGTCCTTGACCTCGTCGTCGGCGCTCTGGCGCTCCTGCTTGTCGGCGATGACGTAGACCTTCTCGAGATCCGCGTAGGCGCTGTTCGAGACGAAGTCGTAGGTCTCCTGCGCGTACGGCAGGAACACCGGGTAGACGCCCGGCTCCTTCGACGCGTGCTGAGCCATGTCGGCCTGCGCCTCGACGAGCTGCTTGATGAACGGCTTCGCCGCCTCCAGGCCGCCCGCGACGATCTCCTCGCTGGGCTTCACGGCGCCGCCGCGGATGTGGTCCCAGCTGTTCTCCGTGGCCTCGGCCTCCACCATCATGATGGCGACGTCCTCGGTGCCGTCGGCGTTCTTCACGACGCGTCCCGCGACCATGAGGTCGAACACGGCCTCGGCGACCTGCTCGACGTTCGGGAACGCGACCCACTGGTCCTCGTGCTGGCCGTAACCGGGGATGAGCGCGAGGCGCACACCGGCGATCGGACCGGAGAACGGCAGACCAGAGATCTGCGTCGACGCCGACGCGGCGTTGATCGCGAGCGCGTCGTAGTACTCGCCCGGAGCGATCGACAGCACGGTGACGACGATCTGCACCTCGTTGCGGAGACCATCGACGAACGACGGACGCAGCGGGCGGTCGATCAGGCGGCACACCAGGATCGCCTCGGTGGAGGGGCGACCCTCGCGGCGGAAGAACGAGCCGGGGATCTTGCCGGCAGCGTACGAACGCTCCTCGACATCCACGGTCAGCGGGAAGAAGTCGAAGCCGTCGCGCGGCTGCTTGCTCGCGCTGGTGGCCGACAGAAGCATGGTCTCGTCGTCGAGGTACGCGGCAACGGCACCCTGTGCCTGCTGCGCCAGACGACCCGTCTCGAAGCGGATCGTGCGCGTGCCGAAGCGTCCGTTGTCGAGAACGGCCTCGGCTGCGGTGATTTCAGGACCTTCCAAGAGGTCTCTCCTTCTTTGTTTTGACTCGTCCATCCGTGTGACGGGCGAGTTTCCTCGAAGGAGCAGAGCAGGCAGATATGGGCGCGCGGGAAGATCTCGCTCACCTGCGCTGGCCACCAGGAGAAGATCACCCGTGTTCACCGCGGGGAATCCACTTCAGGGGACCAGCTTCCTGCCGAGCCTGCTCCAGTCTGTGTTCAGTTATCCAGTGGCACATGGGTGCCACCGACGCGATCCTATCAGGCATGCCCGAATGCACGACGCAGGTCGGGCGTGCCGCGCACGCCGGCGGGCCGACGACACTCGTGTGGCTGGTGAGAACGGGACGCGGACGACGAGTCCCGCTCTCACCAGCACGCGGTGAGGGATGCCGTCAGGACCAGGACGGGAGCTGCTGGAAGGTCCAGGTGTTGCCGTCGGGATCCTTCACGGTGACGAATCGTCCCCACGCCTGCTCGTCGACGCCGTCCGCCTCGACGCCCTTCTCTCGCATCTCGGCGAGGAAGGCGTCCGCATCCGGAATGACCGCCATGATGGCGTCCAGCCTGCCGGGCGCGATCGTGTGCCCGAGTCCCGTACCGATCGCGATGGAGCAGGCGGATCCGGGAGGCGTCAGCTGCACGAAACGCAGGTCGTCGTTGACGCGCTGGTCGTGATCGGGATTGAAACCGAGCTTGTCGACGTAGAACTCCTTCGCGCGATCCACGTCCGTGACCGGAACGAAAATGACCTCGATCTTGATGTCCATCTCTTCCTCCTTGCCGGCATCGTCACCAGCGCAGAACCCATCATGCTCCGGACCTCCGACATTCGGCAGGCCCCCGCGGCCCGCCGACACTCCGCTCCTACACATCGCCCGCTCTGCGCCATAGACTGGCGCCATGTCCGAGCAGAATGCACCCGAGGATGACCTGAAGCGGAAGTTCCGCGAGGCCCTCGAGAAGAAGAACGCGCACAGCCGCACGGGCGAGTCGCACCTGGACGGCAAGGGTGCCGTGGGCCAGGCCCACGGTGCTGCTGGCCACAAGCGCGAGTTCCGTCGCAAGTCCGGCTGAGTTCGCTCAGCCACTGAAAGGAGAGCGTCGTCCGGAGTCATCCGGACGACGCTCTCCTTTCACACCCCCTGATGACGGCGAGAGTCCGTTCCTCGAGCGCCGATCAGCACGTACTCCTCGTGCTTCGGGCCCAGCCCATCCCCGGCCGATCGCCCGCGCAGACGACGCCACAGCCAGGGCAGCGCGTGTCGGCGCCACCATTCCCTCCGCGGGAGCTGGTTCACCACCGCGTGGAATGTCTCATCCAGCCCGGCCAGTTCGTCGGCGTGCGCGACGCCGAGAAGCGATGCCGCTCGATAGGCCAGCAGACGGTGCCCTGCCGGCGACAGGTGCACGAGGTCATCGGCCCAGTACTCGCGTCGTCCCAGTTCCGGGATGAGATCCGTGTCCAGCAGCAGCGCTCCGGTACGTGCGGCGACGCCCGCGAGCGCGGTCGCGAAGGCGGCGAAGGCACGGACGAACGGACGTGATTCCGGCCGCGACGGAAGGAACGGCGTCACCAGCAGCACGTCCGCACCATCCGCGCGCAACCGGAGCACAGCTTCTTCCACACGAGCCGCAAGAGCGGTGATGTCGGGCCGCAGTTTCACCAGATCGTTCGAGCCGATCAAGATGGTCACCAGTTCCGGTCGCAGCCGGCGCGCATGGACCAGCTGGCGACCGGCCACATCGTCGACGCGACGGGAGCGCACCGCGAGGTTGGCGTAGGACATCGTTCCCGCTCCGGCAAGCAGCAGGGCCAGCCGGTCCGCCCAGCCCCGCAATGCGCCGTCGGGTCCCGGATCGCACAGCCCCTCGGTGAGGGAGTCGCCGAGCGCGACGACTCTTCGCCACTGCTGCGGCGTGCTGGGCTCCACCGGTTCGGCCCGCACCGTGCGGCGAACGCGAGCGGCGGAATCGACGGCGGCGAGCTCCACCGCCTCTCGCAAGTGCACGAGCAACTGGTCACAGACCGACGCCCACGTGCGTTCGCCTACGGCCTCGGCTCCCGCCGCGCCGAAGGCGCGACGCTTGCGGGCATCGCCCACGAGATCGCTCACGCGCGACCGGAGATCGGCAAGATCTCCCGGGCGATACAGCCAGCCGTCGATGCTGGAGCGCACCAGATCGACCGGACCGCCGCGCCCGACTGCCACGACCGGGACCCCGCTGGCGTGCGCTTCCTGCAGCGTCTGTCCGAAGGTCTCGCTCTCCCCCGGGTGGACGAAGACGTCGAACGAGGCCACGGCTTCGGCGAGCTCCGCCCCGTCGAGATGGCCGAGGAAGACCGCGTCAGGCATCCGCTTCTGCAGTGCTGCTCGCTCCGGGCCGTCGCCCACGATCACGAGGCGGGCGCCAGGCAGATCACACAGCACCGCCAGGTCCTGCACCTGCTTCTCCGTGGCGAGCCGGCCGACGTAGCCGACGATCACCGCGTCGCCGGCGACGTGCTCCCGCCACGCATCCGATCGATGTTCGGGTGAGAAGCGCGCGGTGTCCACGCCGCGCCCCCAACGCCGAAGGCGGTCGATTCCGAGGTCAATGAGCTGTTCCTCGGAGGCCCGGGAGGGGACGAGAGTCAGCGTGGCGCGCCGGTGCAGTCTCGCGACGTGCTGTGCGGCAGCGGCGGTCGTGACCCCCACGCCGTACCGGCCGGCGTAGGCGATGACGTCGGTCTGATATGCGGCCACCACGGGGATGCCCCGCCGCCGCGCTGCCGTCACCGCGCGAGAGCCGAGCGCGAACGGCGAAGCAAGATGAATCACGTCTGGTTCGAACCGGTCGAGGATGCGTTCGATCACTCCCGCGCCGATCGCCGCGACGCGGACATCGGCGTACCCCGGCAGCGGCACACTCGCGACGCCGACGACGGGAGCACCATGCAGATCGTCGGGCATCCCGACGGCCGCCGGGGCGATGATCAGGGCCTGGTGCCCCTGGCGTTGCAGGTGGGCGGTGATCTCCATGACGGAGCGGGTCACGCCATTCATGTGCGGGAGGAAGGACTCGGCGACGATCGCGACTCTCACGCGACGAGGGTGACGCATACATGCCCCGTTGAAGGCCGGATCCGCGTAATCTCACACACTGTTCACCCGCCCGCCCACCACAGGTCACTCGGCCGTTCTCGCGCCACACGCGCACCCCGTCGGACACCGGATCCGCGTGATCTCACACACTGTTCATCGAGTCTCCACCTGGGCGTCGGCAGCGCGATTCCTCGCGATGAGACCCTCAAACGTGCCGCAGATCCTCGACCTGCTCGGTGGCCCCTGGGGCCTGTCTCTGATGGTGCTCCTCGTGTTCGCCGATGCGTTCCTCGTCGTGATCCCCGGCGAGATCGCGGTGACCGCCCTGGGCGCGGTCTCGGCCGTGAGCGGGACACCACCGCTGTGGGCGATCATCGGGTGCGCCGCAGCAGCCGCGTTCGCGGGTGACGCATCCTGTTTCTGGGTCGGGCGCACGATCGGGAGCTCGAATCGACGGTGGATGAGGCATCACCGGATCCGCGCTGCGCTGGAGTGGGCCCGTGTCCGACTTCAGGCAGGGACCGCTACGGTCGTGTTCACAGCGCGATTCGTTCCGTTCGCACGACTTGCCGTGAACATCACGGCTGGCGCAACCGGAGTTCGCGCGCTGCGGTTCTTCCCCGTGGTCGCCGTCGCTGCCGCGGCGTGGGGTGCCTATCAGGCGGTGGTGGGCGCCGTGGTGGCGCGGCTCATTCCGGGCGAGCCGCTGATCGCCGTGATCGTGTCAATCGCCGTGGCTCTCGCGCTGGGCGCGATCGCTGATCTCGCCGTCACGCTGGTGAACCGACGGCGCGATCGAGCCCGAGGGAACGCCGAACCCTGAGTCGCCAAACACGAATGCCGCCGGTGGGAGCCGACGGCATTCGTGTTGCGAGGATCACTCCCCCGCGAGGCCTCCGAGGAGGTGTCCGAAGCTCTTGCCCTCGCCCAGGTAGTTGGCCGGGTCGAACGGGTCGAGATCGGTGACGGGCTCGCGTGCGGCGATCGCCTCGGCGAGCTCCCGCGCCCCCTTCTCCACCCGCTTCGACAGCGGAGCAACCTCATCGGCGTTGGCACCCCAGTCGCTGGAGGCGGCGAAGACACCCGACGAGATCGTGTCCGCATGCAGGTACGCGAACAGCGGTCGCACCGCGTAGTCGATCGCGAGCGAGTGACGCGCGGTACCGGCGTTCGCGCCGATCCACACCGGCTTGCCGGACAGGGAGTCGGGATCGAGCACATCGATCCACGACTTGAACAGTCCCGAGTAGCTGGTGGAGAACACCGGCGTCACCACGATGAGCGCATCAGCGGCAACGACCTTCTCGATCATCGACTCCAGCTCCTTCTGCGCGAAGCCGGTCAGCATGTTGTCAATGATCTGGTGCGCGTAATCGCGCAACTCGAAGATCTCGACGGTGGCGGTGATGCTCCGCTCGGCAAGCTGCGCGACGGCGGCTGCCGCCATCCGGTCGGCCAGCATCCGAGTCGAGGAGGGGTTGGACAGCCCCGCCGCGACCACGACGATTCGACGGTCGGTCATGATCTGATCTCCCTGCTCACTTCACGGCCGCGGCGCCGAAGGCAGCGCCGGGCTTGGCCGCGTTGACCGCGTCGGTGTCCTGGTAGGGCGAGCCGACGGTGAGGTTGTCGCCGCGGTTGGGGTTGGGAATGGCCTCGCGAGGCGCGTTGTCGCCGTACTTGGCGAAACGACGGGCCGCGTGGGTGGGGGCATCCGGCGTCGTGGCCGGGCGGTTCACCTGGAGCTCCTTGCGCAGCACCGGGACGACCTCCTCGGCCAGCAGGTCGATCTGCTCGAGAACGATCTTCAGCGGCAGGCCCGCGTGGTCCACGAGGAACAGCTGGCGCTGGTAGTCGCCGAAGAGATCGCGCATCCCGGCGTAGCGGTCGATGACCTCCTGCGGCGATCCCACGGTCAGCGGGGTCATGCGCGTGAAGTCCTCCATCGACGGACCGTGGCCGTACACGGGCGCGTTGTCGAAGTAGGGACGGAACTCGTTCTTGGCGTCCTGCGAGTTCTTGCGGATGAAGGCCTGGCCGCCGAGGCCGACGATCGCGGTCTCCGGGGCACCGTGACCGTAGTGCTCCCAGCGCTGGCGGTAGAGGCTGATCAGGCGCTGGTAGTGCTCGGCGGGCCAGAAGATGTTGTTGGCGAAGAAGCCGTCGCCGTAGTACGCGGCCTGCTCGGCGATCTCCGGCGTGCGGATGGAGCCGTGCCAGACGAACGGCGGCACGAAGTCCAACGGACGCGGCGTCGAGGTGAAGCCCTGCAGCGGGGTGCGGAACTTCCCCTCCCAGTCGACGACGTCCTTGGTCCACAGCTCGTGCAGCAGCGCGTAGTTCTCAATGGCCAGCGGCAGTCCCTGGCGGATGTCCTGGCCGAACCACGGGTAGACAGGGCCCGTGTTGCCTCGGCCCATCATGAGGTCCATGCGGCCACCCGACAGGTGCTGCAGCATCGCATACTCCTCCGCGATGCGCACCGGGTCGTTCGTGGTGATCAGCGTGGTGGAGGTGGAGACGATCAGACGCTCGGTCTGTGCGGCGATCGCGGCCAGCAGCGTGGTCGGCGACGAGGAGAAGAACGGCGGGTTGTGGTGCTCGCCGATGGCGAAGACGTCGAGCCCTGCCTCGTCGGCGTGCTTGGCGATGGTCACCGCGGCCTGGATGCGCTCACCCTCGGACGGCGTACGTCCGGTGATCGGGTCCTGGGTGATGTCTGACACCGACATCAGGCCGAACTGCATACCCGGCCAGGCTCCCGGGGTCTGGGTTGCCTGAGTCGTGCTCTCGTTCACGATCGCTCCTCGATTTTCCATGCGTGTGAATACATCGACTGTAACGCATGTCCATGAGAAGTATTCCCAATGACTTCAGCGAGCACGAGAACACAGCGGATTCACCACATGGGCCCGCCGTAACGCATGCCATCGAGAAGTACTCCCGATGATCTCGCGAGTCAGAACATCTCCTAGGCGAACAGCGCCGATCCGACGTAGGAGCCCTCCGACGCACCCGCTGGCACGGCCCACAAGCCCGAGCCGACGTGACGGATGTACTCCGACATCGCGTCCCTCGCAAGCGCACGCTGCAGCGTGATGAAGTGCTCGGGCGTGCGCTGATAGGAGAGGAAGAACAGCCCCGCACTGAGCTTTCCGAGCGCGTCGTTGCCGTCCACGTAGTTGTACCCGCGGCGCAGGATGCGAATACCGTCGTTGAATGTCGGGTGGGCAAGGCGGACGTGACTGACGGGGTCGATCAGCGGTGCGCCGGAGGCATCGGCCGCGTCGAAGTCCGGCTCCGCCGTCTCTGCTCCACCCGGCGAGGAGAGCGGGGCGCCGATCGCCTTGTCGCGACCGATGATGCGGTTCTGCTCTGCGAGGCGCACGCGATCCCACGTCTCGATCGTCATC
The DNA here is from genome assembly GCF_050990725.1 of Microbacterium gorillae. Lineage (GTDB taxonomy): Bacteria > Actinomycetota > Actinomycetes > Actinomycetales > Microbacteriaceae > Microbacterium > Microbacterium gorillae_A. The sequence goes on along the minus strand of NZ_CP158844.1, from coordinate 1,519,928 downwards.
GCGATCTTGCGGGCGACCAGGTACGAACCCCCGGCCATCCACGGCTGGTCATCGTCACCGGCCCAGACATGCTGGTCGAGAGCGGCGGAATCGGTGGCGAGGATGTTGGCGGTGCCGTCCTTGAACCCGAACAGGTTGCGTGGCGTGGACTGGTCGGAGGTCGTCTTGGAGGTACGACCGAATCCGAGCTGCGACCATCGAATCGTCGCGCGGCCGAACGCGATCCGGCTGAGGTTGCGAATCGCGTGCACGGCCACCTGCGGGTCATCGGCGCAGGCCTGGATGCAGAGGTCACCATCGCTCAGCTGCGGCACCAGCTCATCGTTCAGGAAGGCGGGCAGGCGCTCGAGCGATGCCGGTCGGCGGTCGGCGATCCCGTAGCGGTCGACGCCGTCCCGCTCGAACAGACCGGGTCCGAACCCGAACGTGATCGTGAGGTTGCTGGCCGGGAGACCCAGCGCCTCCCCCGTGTCGTCGGGCGGCGCTTCCGGAGAGCCTCCGACCGCGCCCGTGGCGGACACGTCGAGTCCCTGCGTCATGCGCGAAGCCGCATAGGTCCAGTCGGTCAGCAGCTCGATGAGGTCGTCGCGGGACGTGCGAGCCATCATGTCGAACGCCGCGAAGTGCATGTGATCCTGCACGGGCGTGGCGATGCCCGCCTGGTGCGGCCCGAAGAACGGGTGGACATCGCCCGCAGCGCGTGCACCGCCGGACGCCACCGAGGTGGCCACCGCGGCACCGGCCCCGGCGCCCACGACAAGGCCCGCGGCACCGGCGGCAAGTCCGAGCAGAGCTCGGCGGGACAGCCCGCGCTGAGCCGATGTCGAGGGCACCGAATCGCCCGACACCGGCGCGGCGTCGGGCGATTCAGCAGACGGGATGTTCGTCACATCACTCCAGATTTGTTGTACATGACAGTGAAAGAGACACGACGACCCTGCCAGAACTCGGGATGTTCGTCACGTCACTCCAGATTTGTCACTCCAGGATGGTCGAGGTGAGCTGCGACAGCGGCTCCGCGAGCGCGTTGACCTCGTCGGTCAGCGTCTTGCGGTCGGCGTCGGTGAGCTCCAGGTAGGACACGAAGCCCTCGTCCAGCGAGCCGTAGGTCGCGAGGGCGGATTCCAGGTTGGCATAGCCGTCCGCGATCTCGCTGACAAGCTTCTTCGCGTCGTCGCCCTTCGTGGCGGCGTAGTCCTGCACCAGCGAGAACGCCATCTTGGAGCCCTCGACGTTGGCGGCGAAGTCGGAGAGGTCGGTGTGGCTCCACCAGTCCTCTTCACCCGAGATCTTGCCCGTGGCGACCTCGTCCAGCAGTGCGATCGCGCCGTTGGACAGCGATGCGACGCCCTGCGCCTCAAGCGTGGAGGAGAAGTCGTCGGAGTGGACGTAGTCGTACAGCTCCTGGATGTCGGTGACCAGCTGGTCGCCGAACGACTTGCGTTCCTCGGTGGTCGAGGGGTTCCAGTCCTGCCACGCAGGAGTGACATCGTCCGAGTTCAGCGCGTCCTTCGCCGGCACCCAGAGGTCCTTCTCGATGCGGTGGAATCCGGTCCAGTCCAGCCCCTCGGCGACGGCGTCGACTTCGCGGTAGTCGATGCGCGGGTCGAGGTCGCCGAGCGCCTCAGCGATCGGCTCGATGCGCTCGTACGACACGCGCGTGGAGGCGAACAGCGAGCGCGCCGTCTCATCGTCGCCCGACTCGTACGCGTCGACGAAGGCCTGCACCTGCGGCACCAACTGGGAGACCTGCTCCTTCACGAACGCGGCGTACAGATCGACCGCTTGCGTCATCTGCTCGGCGTCGTCACCCGTCGCCGCGACCGCGTCGCCGGTGACGGTGAAGGCTGTCTTGCCCACACCGTCGCCGATCATTCCCGGCTTGCACACCGTGAAGTAGTCACCCGGCTGGGCGACGACAGTGAGGGTGCGGGAGGCGCCCGGTGCAATGTTCTCCACCTCGCCGACGATGCGGAGCCCGTCCGAGGCGAGCAGGTAGAACTCGTTCACCTTCGATGAGGAGTTCTCGACCTCGAAGGTGACGGTGCCGCTAGCCGCGGTGTCGGTCGAGACCGCGCACGACGAATCGTCGGCTGCGACGGAGAGGCTGCCGCCGGCGGCGGTGTCCGCCTTGGCGACGCAGCCGGCGAGGGCGAGGGCAGACAGTGCGATGCCGGCAGTGGCGGCAAGGGCACGGGGGCGCAGCGAGGACATCGGTTCCTTCCGATCCGGCGAGGCCGGCGAGGGTGGTGAGGGATCAGGTGTGTTGGCGAAAGATCAGGACAGTAGCGGGGAGGTTCAGGCGGGGACGGGCGCGGACGCGGACACCGGCGCCGCCTGCGCCCGCGGAGCGCGTCGGCTCACGCGGCGCACGAACAGGGTGCCGACGATCGCGACGTAGAGGATCCAGGCGATCACCTGAAGCCAGGTCATCGTGGGCATGAATCCGACCGTGGCCTGCCCGAGGACGGCCAGCCACTCCCCCGGGTGGACCACGGCAGAGACGTCGAACGCGTAGCCGAACGGGAATCCTGCGGGACCCACGGCGACGCCGCCAACGGCGGCGGCACCGGCGGCGGCCAGCGGGGCCAGCGCACCCCACGGACCCGGAAGCACACCGGATTCCTGCAGGTCATGCATCGCGTAGGCCAGCACGCCCGCCGCGACGACCACCAGGATGCCGCCCGTCCACGTGAAGAACGTGCCGAGGTTCAGGCGCAGCATGCCCCGCGACAACAGCGCGCCGGCGGTGATCGAGATCGCGAATCCGATCAGGGCACCGGTGAGACTGGCGGGCGCGTTGCCCGCGGACTGGACGACGGACCACAGCATCAGCGTGGTCTCCACGCCCTCGCGGATGACGGAGACGAAGCCGAGCACCACGATGCCCCAGAGCCCACCGGTCGCAAGGGCACGATCCACGCCGCCCTCCAGCGACTTCTTCATCGTGCGAGCGGTCTTCTGCATCCAGAAGATCATCCAGGTGACGAAGCCGACGGCCACCAGTGACAGCGTGCCGCCGATGATCTCCTGCGCCTGGAACGTCAGTTCGTAAGCGCCGAACGTCAGGATCGCGCCGATGCCAAGCGAGATGGCCACGGCGAGGCCGACGCCGGCCCAGAGGCGAGGCAGCACATCGCGACGACCGAGGCGACTGAGGTAGGCCACCAGGATGCCGACGATGAGGGCAGCTTCCAGACCTTCGCGAAGGCCGATGAGCAGAGAGCCGAGCACAGCAGAAACTTCCGTTGATCAGGCAGACGGCACGGGCACGACTGCGCCCGAAGGGGGCGTGACTAAGGTACGCCTTACTTTCATCTGATGACAAGTTGAGATGCGCGCACATGCTCCCGATCGGCAGTGTCGCGCGACCGTGTCGTTCCTGCCGGTCGAGTCAGATAACGCCGCGTGACGCCAGATGAAGCCGTCTGTCACGCCAGGATGACCTCACCCGCGGAGCCGCCTATCGTCATGCCATGACCGATCTCTCGCTCCCCGTCCTTGACCTCTCGCTGCTGGACGGCGGCCCGGAATCCGCCGCCGCATTCCGCGATCAGCTCCGTGCCGCAACGCACGACGTCGGCTTCTTCTACCTCACAGGTACCGGTATTCCTGCCGAGTTGGAAGCACGCCTGCACCGCACGGCTCGCGAGTTCTTCGAACTGCCCGATGCGGACAAGCTCGCCATCGAGAACATCAACAGCCCGCAGTTCCGCGGCTATACGCGGGTCGGCGGCGAGCGCACGCAGGGACAGGTGGACTGGCGCGAGCAGATCGACATCGGACCGGAGCGCGAGGCGATCACGGACGAGTCGGCACCGGGGTACTCGCGCCTGATCGGACCGAACCTGTGGCCGGCGGCACAGCCGGAGCTGCGTGAGGTCGTCTCGCTGTGGCAGGACCACCTGACGGGTGTGGCGCGCAAGCTGCTTCGCGCTTGGGCGCTGGCGCTCGGGGCCGAGGAGAACTACTTCGACAAGCACTTCGGTGAGCCGTCGACCCTGCTGAAGATCGTCCGCTACCCCGGAACGGATGCCCCCGAGCCCCAGCAGGGCGTCGGTGCGCACAAGGACTCGGGCGTGCTCACGCTGCTGTGGGTGGAGCCGGGCAAGGGCGGACTGCAGGTGCACCGCGACGGCGAGTGGGTTGACGCGCCGTCTGTGCCGGGCGCTTTCGTGGTGAACATCGGCGAACTTCTCGAGTACGCCACGCAGGGCTACCTCATCGCGACCAATCACCGCGTGGTCTCGCCGCGCCTGCCCGACGACCGGATCTCGATCCCGTTCTTCTTCAACCCCGCCCTCGACGCCCGGCTGCCGATCATCGATCTGCCGGCCGAGCTCGCGGCCGAGGCTCGGGGCGTGACGGAGGATCCCACCAACCCGATCCACGCCCTCTACGGTGAGAACGCCCTGAAGTCGCGCCTGCGCGCCCACCCCGACGTCGCCGCCCGCCACCACGCGGACCTCGTCGCCGCCCGCGCCTGACACCGGCTCACAGCGCGTCTCGTCACGACCTTTCGTGGCGAGACGCGTGGCGGACCTGTCCAATAGAGTCGGCGGATGGGATTCTCGCTGCACTTCATGGTCATCGACCGGGACCAGATCATCGATGCCGATCGAGCGGGTCTCATCGCCTTCCTCGATGCCTCGCGGCTCCGCATCGACCGACGCTGGTCACAGCTCTCCAACGTGGACACCGACGAGCCCCTCTCCTTCGACGGTTCGCCGAGTGACTTCTCCCTGGATCCGCTCGATCAGGCGGACCCGGTCACGGGGTACTTGTCACACGCCACGTGCAGCCCAGCCGAGTGCGCGTTCATCTTCGATCTCTGCCGTGCCGGCCGCATGATGATCGTGAACGCGCAAGGTTCACCGATGTACATCGGAATCACGGGTATCCACAATCTCGAGGCATTTCCAGACCCGGAGGACACGGCGTTCGTCGGCAGCGGGGATGAGCTCTTCGAGGTGCTCAGCCTCGGTTACGCCGGGTTCCAGGAGTATCGCGCACGGGTCCTGCGCAGCTACGAGGACCGGACCTAGCCCCTCCTCAGTCGTCCAGGAGCGGGGCGAGGGCGGCGATCATGGGCCCGCGCGCCAGGTCGATGTGGGCGTACGACAGCGCCGACGCCGCCGCCGGACGCCCCGCCATGACAGCCTCGAAGATCTGCTGGTGCTCGATGGCGTGCTCGGCAGCTCGCGCGTCGCGCGTGAGCCGGAACTGCCACTCCATTCGGCCCCGCAGCGGCGCCAGGCTCCGCACCAGGCGCGCGTTGCCGCTCAGCCGCACCACCTCTTCGTGGAAGTCGAGACTGGGGATGTCGGCCTCATCCGCCTGCATCGCGGACAGCTCCCCCATGACCTCGACCAGCGGTGCCGGGTCGACCTCGCCGTTCGCGATCCGCTCGGCCGCGCGGCCGGCCGCGAACGGCTCGATGCAGAGCCGGAGCTCGAACAGATGCTCCAGATCGGCGCGTGTCACGGGGGCGACCGTGACACCGCGGTTGGGCAGCGACTGGACGAAGCCCTCGGATTCCAGGCGCTGCAGCGCCTCCCGCACCGGGATGCGCGACACCTCGTATCGGTCCGAGATCTCCCGCTCCTTCAGGCGGGCTCGGGACGGGTACGTGCCGTCGACGATCCCACGCAGCAGCGCGCGATAGACGTGATCGGCCAGGGCGTTGCCGTCCACGGCGGCGTCAGTCCTCGACACGGCCTCCCCCTTCGTTCACCAGCGGAAACACCGGCGGGAACAGTTCGGCGGTCGTGCCGCCGCGGTGGTCTCGACCCGCGTAGGCGTCCCGCATCCGGTTGAACAGTACCTGAGCATCGTGCCGGATCTCCTCCAGGTCGATGCCCGGGATCCGCCCGTCCCGCATCACGACGCGGCCCGCCACCATGGTCAATCGCGCGTCGCGCGCCGAACCCGCGAGGACGAGGTTGCGCAGCGGATCCTCGATCGGTCCGAACCGCACGTCGTCGAGGCCGAAGGCGGTCAGATCCGCGGTCGCTCCCACCTCGATACGGCCGAGATCGGACCGCTTCAGCGCCGTCGCGCCGCCGAGGGTCGCGGCGGTGACGTACCCCGCGATGTCGCCGGCCGACAGATCGCGGTTCTGCACCTTCGCGACGGACACGCCGGTATCGATGCCGCGGATGAGGTCAGGCGGGAAGGAGTCGGTCCCGAGCGAGATGTTGAGCCCTGCGGCCCGGTAGCGGGCGAAGGTCTCCAGCTCGGAGCCGTACCGCGCGTTCGTCAGCGGGCAGTGGACGATCGAGACCCCCGCGTCCACCAGGGTGGCGAGATCTCCGCGGTCCTCGCCGTGCACGCGCGGATTGACGTCGAGGAAGACGCCGTGCGGAATGATCAGGCGGTCGCCGAGCAGTCCGGAGCGCTCGATCAGTTCCAGCGGCGTGCAACCGTGTTCGGCCACGATGTAGTCGCGTTCGAAGTCTCCCTGCAGCGCGTGCAGGCGCACGAGGGCGCCCCGCTCAGCGGCGGCCTCCGCGGTGGCACGCAGCAGCTCGGGCGTCAACGTCTCCACGCGACACGGCAGGAAGACCGGAGTGAGTAGGTCGTCGTTCCAGGCCGCAACCTCGTCGAAGAATCGGATCGCGTCCTGAAGCCCCACCTCCCCCTCGGCGGGATCGAACCGGATCGCGCGCCGACCGGCGCTGTCAACGACGTTCACGCCGGATCGATAGGACGGGCCCAGGAAGCCGCGCAGCCCGAGGGTGCGGGAGAACTCCGCCATCGCGAAGAAATCGTCGGCCTCTTCGGCCCACACCGAGTGGACCTCGCTGGCGATGGGCATGTACGAGGTGATGCCGTGCAGCGCCAGCTGCACGAGGCCGATCTCCCGGACCCGACGGCGCTCTTCCGCGGTGAACACGTGCTCCCGCCGTGCGAGGTACTCCTCGGACCACTGCAGACGACGTGCCCGTTCGGGTGTGGTGAACGAGTCCAGGATCAGGTGATCGATGTCGGTGAGCGCGTCCAGGTCGATGAGTCCCGGCATTAGCAGACTGGCTCCGAGCGCGATCACGTCGTCGAACGGCCCGACCGCGTCTTCGAGTCGGCCGACGAAGGCGATCCGGCCGTCCTCCACCACCACGGCACCGTCACGCAGTTCTCGATGTTCCCCGTCCGCGTGGACGAGGACGTAGTCGGCGGTGAGCAGCGTGCGCATGGAACTCCTTTGGCATGGCGTGGTATCCCAAATCTGGCATTCTGCCGCGCTGAAAGCAACTTCTCGGCGCATTGTGAACTTTTGGTATACATCCACGTACAGATTGGTATACCGTTTCGACCATCCGCTCCCCGACACAGAGGACGATCGTGACCGAGACAACGACGACAGCACCACGCACCGAGGTGATCGACACCCCGAAGGTCGCCACCGGACGTTCGCTGCTGGCGACCGCCTGGTTGCGCATCAAGCGCAGCAAGATCGCCATGACCTCCCTCGCCGTCGTGGTGCTCATCGTGCTGTTCGCTCTGCTGGCACCGGTGCTGACCGCGATCGAGGGCCAGGACCCCAACACCACCAACACCGGTCCCGACGTGCTCGACAACTTCATGACGCCGGGGCTGCCCCTCCCGGAGTACATGTATCCGTCCGCCCAACACTGGCTGGGCGTTGAGCCGGGCCTCGGGCGCGACATCTTCGCCCGGCTGGCCTACGGAGCGCAGGTGTCATTGCTCATCGCGCTGCTGTCCACCCTGGTATCCGTCGTGCTCGGCACCGTGCTGGGCGCCGCGGCCGGATACTTCGGCGGCAAGGTCGACACGGTCATCAGCCGGCTGATCGACCTGTTCCTGGCGTTCCCCCACCTGCTCCTGGTGCTCTCCCTCACGCCGATTCTGCAGTCCCGCCTCCGCGACACTCCCCTCGGACAGGGCAGTTTCGTGCCGATCGCCTCGCTCGTGATCATCCTCGGCTTCTTCGGCTGGGCGTACCTCGCCCGCGTCGTGCGCGGCCAGGTGCTCAGCATTCGCGAGCAGGAGTTCATCGAGGCCGCGCGCTCGTACGGAGCCTCGCGCTGGTCGATCATCTTCACGCAGGTCATCCCGAACGTCTCGGGCGTCGTGCTGGTGTACGCCACCATGATGATCCCCACCAACATCTCCGCCGAGGCCGCGCTCTCCTTCCTGGGCGTCGGCGTGAAGGACCCGACCCCGTCCTGGGGTCAGATGCTCAACGCGGCTCAGGCCGGCAACTGGTACCTGTCTGACCCGTGGTTCCTCATCGTGCCCGGCACCGCGCTGGTGATCACCGTGCTCGCGTTCAACCTGCTCGGCGATGCCGTGCGCGACGCCCTGGATCCCAAGGCCTCGCGCGGCTGACCGCTCCCGACCCCTTCCCTCCCTCACCATCACATGAAAGAGAAGTCCATGAAGCACCGCAGTTCCCTGCTCGCGGCGTCAGCCCTCACATTGGCGCTCGCCATCACGGGGTGCACCGCCGGCGGCAGCACCGGTTCGACTGCCGGCAACGGCGCCGGCTCCACGGCATCGTCGACCAACGACCCCTACGCGGCGAAGATCGTCGAACCCGGATTCACCACTCCCGGTGGCAATGTCAACGTCCTGATGTCCGCGGACTTCATGACGCTGGACCCGGGAAACAACAACTACGTGCAGACCGCCAACGTGGCGCAGCTCTACTACCGCACGCTGACGATGGCCAAGGAGACCGCGGGCCAGCCTCCGGAGATCGTTCCGGACCTCGCCACCGACCTCGGTCAGGTGTCGGAGGACGGGCTCACCTGGACCTACACGCTGAAGGACGGGCTGAAGTACGAGGACGGCACGCCGATCACGTCCGCCGACGTGAAGTACGGCATCGAGCGCACCTTCGCCCGCGACGTCTTCACCCAGGCGCCGCAGGAGCTGAACGCGGTGCTCGACGCCGACACCTACACGGGCCCGTACACCGGGGGCGACCTCGCTGCGGTCGAGACCCCGGACGACAAGACGATCGTCTTCCACCTCAAGCAGCCGTATCCCGACTTCCCCGCGCTCGCGTCACGCTCCAACAGCGCTCCGGTGCCGCGGGCGAAGGACACGCAGCTTGACTACACCAACCATCCGATCTCCTCCGGTCCGTACATGATCGAGTCCTACGATCGCGGTCGCGAGCTGAAGCTGGTGCGCAACCCGCACTGGGACCCGGAGACGGACCCGAACCGCACCGCACTGCCGGACACCTTCACGTTCTCGCTGTCCACCGCCCAGGCCACGATCAGTCAGCAGCTGCTCAGCGACTCCGACCCCACGGCGATCACGCTGGACTCCAATGGCGCGCTGCAGGCCTCGGACACGGGTCGCCTGACGGACCCGACCATCGCCCCGCGCACCGCAGCGGGCCTGCTCGGCTGCACCGACATCCTGAACTTCAACACCACGACGATCACCGATCCGGATGTGCGTCACGCGCTCGCCCTCGCGATCGACCGATCGGCCATCCAGGTGCAGTACGGCGGCCCGCGCTTCGGCAAGATCACCAACTCGTACCTGAACGACGCGCAGGTCGGCTGGATCGAGCCGACCATCGACCTGGATCCGTCGGGTGCTGCGAAGCTGGAGGAGGCTCAGAAGCTACTCGAGGGCAAGGACGTGCCGAAGACGCTCACCTACGGCTACGCCAACGCCACCGAGCGCTACAAGAACCTCGGCACCGTGCTGCAGCAGAACCTCAAGGAGCTCGGCATCGATCTTCAGCTGGTGGCGATCCCCTCGGCGAACTACTACACCACCCTCGCCGGCGACCAGATGCCCGACATCGCCCGCTCCGGTTGGTGCGGCGGCGCGGCATCGGGCTCGACCCGCACCACCGTCGATCCGCAGCTCGGCCCGAGCCTGGACGGCACCACGTACGGCTTCAGCAACATCTCCCGCTACTACGACGCGAAGCTGTCGGGCGAGATGTACGAGCTGCGCAACACGAACGGCAGCTCCGAAGAGCTGAACACGCAGTGGAGCGAGCTGTACAACACCGCCATGGAGACGTACCCGATCGTCCCGCTGATGCGCTCGTTCACCAACAGCGTCGTCGGCTCGAAGATCCGCAACGCCCAGGTCGGCTACTTCTTCGGAAGCATCGATCTGTCCACCGTCGGCGTCGAGAACTGACGCCCCGCCTCATCTGAAAGGACGGGGCCGGTCCACGGACCGGCCCCGTACAGGACACCATGCTCTCCTTCCTCGTCCGTCGCGTGACCGGGCTGATCCTGCTGCTGCTGGTGGTCAGCTTCGTCACCTTCACCCTGTTCCAGATCGGCCCGGCCGATCCCGCAGCGGCTGCCTGCGGCCAGGAGTGCACTCCCGATCGCATCGAGCAGGCGCGCATCGCGCTCGGCATGGACAAGCCGTTCCTCGAGCAGTACCTGATCTATCTCTCCGGCTTCTTCGGCTCGCGCCTGGTGGGCGCACCCGGGGCGGAACAGCTGTGCGCCTGGCCGTGCCTCGGCAAGTCGTTCCAGACCAATGAGAACGTCACCGACATCCTGGCCCGCGCCCTTCCCTACACGCTCTCGATCGCCGTCGGTGCCGTGATCCTGTGGACCGTCGTCGGTGTTGGTCTCGGCCTTCTCGCCGCGCTGCGCAAGGGCAAGGCCACCGACAAGATCATCGTCGGTGCCGCGTCGGTCGGCGTCTCCCTGCCGGTGCCAGTGACGGGTCTGCTGCTCCTGCTGATCTTCGTCAGCACCCTGCATGTTCTGCCGTTCACCAGCAACCAGATCACCTCGCCGTTCGGCCCCGCAGGCCCCGCCGCGTGGATGCTCAACTACCTGCTGCCGTGGGTGGCCCTGGCCATCCTGTTCAGCGCGCAGTACATCCGCATCACCCGCAACAGCATGATCGAGACGTTCGGCGAGGACTTCATGCGCACGGCGCGCGCGAAGGGGCTCGCACCGCAGCGGATCGTCTTCCATCACGGCGTGCGCGCAGGGATCACCCCGATCGTCACCATGCTCGGCCTGGACCTCGGCGGTCTGCTGGGCGGCGCCGTGCTCACCGAGCAGATCTTCTCAGTCCCCGGCCTCGGCTTCACCGCCGTGCACGCCGCGATCGCGGGTGATCTCCCGGTCACGATGGCCATCACGATGCTGGCCGCCTTCTTCATCATCACGGCGAACGTGGTCGTCGACCTCGCCTACGCCGGCATCGACCCGAGAGTGAGGGTCAACTGATGGCTCTTCCATGCAACGACAACGCACCTGTCGTCGACCTCGCCTACGCCGGCATCGACCCGAGAGTGAGGGTCAACTGATGACCGCGCCTGTCTCTGATACCCCGACTCCGTCGCTCAACGATCCCGTACCTTTCCTCGACATCCGCGATCTCCGTGTCGCCTTCCCCACCGACGACGGACTCGTCCATGCGGTCAATGGCATGGATCTCACGCTCGGCCGGGGCGAGACCGTGGGCATCGTCGGCGAGTCCGGTTCCGGCAAGACCGTCACCAGCCAGGCGTTGATGGGTCTTCTCAAGGGCACCCGCGCTCAGGTCGGCGGTCAGATCCTCTTCGACGGGACCGACCTGGTCCCGCTCGGCGAGAACGAGATGCGTCCGTATCGCGGCAAGCGCATCGGGATGATCTTCCAGGATCCGCTGTCCGCGATGCACCCGTTCTACACCGTGGGCAAGCAGATCGCCGAGGCCTACCGCGTTCACAACGCCGTGAGTGCGAAAGCGGCGAAGGCGCAGAGCATCGACATGCTCGCTCGCGTCGGCATCGCGGATCCGGTGGCCCGGTTCGACGCCTACCCGCACGAGTTCTCCGGCGGTATGCGCCAGCGCGCGATGATCGCGATGGCGCTGATCTGCGAGCCCGAGCTGCTCATCGCCGACGAGCCGACCACGGCGCTCGATGTGACCGTGCAGGCGCAGATCCTTGACCTGATCGCCTCGCTGCAGGCGGAGACCGGCTCATCGGTGATCTATGTGACGCATGACCTGGGTGTCGTGGCCGAGGTCTGCGAGCGCGTCGTGGTGATGTACGGCGGGCAGTGCGTGGAGGAGGCTGAGGTTCGCGACGCGTTCCGCTCCCCTGCACACCCGTACACGCGCGGACTTCTCGCGTCGATGCCGTCGATGGCCGACACGGCGGGCCGGCTCACGCCGATCCCCGGTTTTCCGCCGTCGCTGTTGAATCTGCCGCAGGGTTGCCTGTTCGCCGACCGCTGCCCGGTGTCGCACCTGGTTCCCGACGACCGGTGCCGCACCGAACGACCGCAGCTCGCGCCGGCCGGCGGGGAGGACCACCGCGCCCGCTGCTTCGTCCCCGCATCGGTGCTCGCCGCCTCAGGGACCAGCTCATGAATCGCGTGGATCGCTTGGCTCGTTCATCCGTGCTCGCCGCCTCATCCCTCCCCACCGTCGTCACGTCAGGAGATACCGCATGAACGCTCCGCTGCTGCAGGTCGACGACCTCGCGAAGCACTTCTCCGTCAAACGCGGATTCCTGAAGGGCACGTCCACGGTGAAGGCGGTCGACGGCGTCTCCTTCACCCTCGAGCGCGGCAAGACGCTGGGCCTCGTCGGTGAGTCCGGGTGCGGCAAGTCGACCACCGGGCGGCTGCTGATGCGTCTGCTCGACCCCACGGGCGGACGCATCCTCGTGGACGGCACGGACGTGTCGGAACTGCGCGGCGCGGATCTGCACGCCTTCCGTCGCCGGGTGCAGATGGTGTTCCAGAACCCGTCCTCCTCCCTGAATCCGCGTCAGAGTGTCGGCTCTGCCATCGCGGCGCCGCTGCGAGCTCAGCGGATCGAGCCGAAGGAGGGGATGAAGATGCGCGTGATGACCCTCATGGACCGGGTGGGTCTTCGTCCCGAGCATGTGAATCGCTTCCCGCACGAGTTCTCCGGCGGACAGAAGCAGCGCGTCGGGATTGCCCGCGCGCTCGCTCTCGAACCCGACGTCGTGATCTGTGACGAGCCGGTGTCCGCGCTCGACGTGTCGGTGCAGGCACAGGTGATCAATCTCTTGGAGGACATCCAGGCCGATCTCGGGATCTCCTATGTGTTCATCGCACACGATCTGTCCGTCGTGAAGCACATCGCCGATGATGTCGCCGTCATGTACCTCGGGCGGATCCTGGAGCACGGCACACGGGATCAGGTGTTCGATGCGCCGCAGCACCCGTACACGCGCGCGCTGCTGTCGTCCGTGCCGAGCCCGGATCCCGACGCGGATCGCAGCGGCCGCATTCGTCTCACCGGAGATCTGCCTCACCCGTCGAACCCGCCGAGCGGCTGCGTGTTCCGCACGCGCTGCCCCGTCTTCGCGCAGCTGTCTCCCGCGCAGCAGCAGGTGTGCATCGATGAGCGTCCGCGCGGCGATGTCGCCTGTCACCATCTCCCGGCCGCCGCGGCCCAGGTCGCCGCCGTCTGACGCGATCCCCCGTGCTGCGTTCAGCATCCGCGAAACCAGCACACACCTCATGCCGTCGCGGCGCTGTTCGCCGCGTCCGAAAGGAAGAACATGATCATCCGCAACGTGCGCCCGTGGGGTGCCGAGTCCTCCGACGTCCTGATCGAAAACGGTCGCATCTCAGCGGTCCGCCGACACGACCCGTCCGTTCCGCTCGCAGAGGGTGATGTCGACGGTCGGGACCGGTTGCTGCTGCCATCCTTCAGCGACGTGCACGTGCACCTCGACTCCACCCGCATCGGGCTTCCGTTCCGACCGCACACGGGCGCGCCCGGGGTGTGGGGAATGATGATGAACGACCGACGGAACTGGCGCGATGCGGAGATCGACCTTCCCACCCGCGTGGCGGGAACGCTGGAGAAGATGATCGCGCACGGCACCACGCGAGTTCGCTCTTACGCTCAGGTGGACGTGGACTGCAAGCTGGAGAAGTTCGACGCCGTCATGGCTGCGAAGGAGCGTTTCGCCGACCACGCCGACGTGCAGGTGATGACGTTCCCGCAGGCGGGAATCCTGCGCGAAGAAGGCACAGTGGACTGGCTGGAGGAGTCGCTCCGGCAGGGTGCCGACGTGATGGGCGGCATCGATCCCTGCCAGCTAGACCGGGACCCGGCGAAGCACCTGGACATCGTGTTCGCTCTCGCGGAGAAGTATCAGGTCGAGATCGACATCCATCTGCACGAGCCCGGCGAGCTGGGGGTCTTCAGCACCGATCTCGTGGTCGAGCGCACGCGGGCGCTGGGGATGCAGGGCAAGGTGACGATGTCGCATGCCTATGAGCTCGGCGGTGTCAGCGAGGCCACCAGTCGACGCCTGATCGACACTTTCGCGGAGCTGGACATCGCCATGGCGACGGTCGCTCCGTCCACGACGAAGCACCTCTCCCTGGCTGCGCTCACCGAGGCCGGTGTTCGCGTGGGTCTCGGCGAGGACGGCCAGCGCGACTACTGGAGCCCCTATGGCAACGGCGACATGCTGGATCGCACCTGGCAGCTCGCCTTCGTCAACGGCTTCCGTCGCGACGACCTGGTAGAGCTGGCCCTGGGCGTTGCGACAACGGGTGGGGCCGCGATCATGTCGCACGACGCCCCGCGGCTGACGCGCGTCGGGGAGCACCCGGGTACCGGCGTCGGCGACCGCGCCGATCTGCTCCTGGTGGACGGCGAGACGCCCACCAGCGCGGTGATGGACCGCGGCAGGGACCGCACGGTCATCCACGACGGTCGTGTGGTGGCCGAGGGACTTCGTGTCGTCGGCGGCTGATCACACGCGAGTCAGGGTGACGACGAGGGCGGGAGGATCTTCCGCCCTCGTTCTCACCGTGACGCTGCTCATCGGGATCAACCTGCGTCCTGCCATCACGTCCGTCGCTGCGCTGCTGCACGAGACGACGGTGCAGTTCGGCCTGTCCCCCGCCTGGTCCGCCGCCCTGGCGACGCTGCCGGTGATCGCGTTCGGCGTCACCGCTCCCCTCGGTCCGCTGCTGGCCCGGCGGATCGGAACGGCGGCAGCCCTCGCCGTGTCTATGGGTGTCCTCGCGATCACGCTGGTGCTGCGCGTGGTGGCTCCCGAGGCGCTGCTGATCGGAACGTTCCTGGCCGGTATGGCCATCATGGCGGCAGGGACCCTCCTGCCGCAGTACCTGAAGGCGCAGTCGGCGTCAGGCCTCTGGGTGGGCCTGAGTGGGATGTCCTTCGGGGTGGGGGCGGCGATCGGCGCAAGTCTCGTGGTGCCCCTCTTTCGGGCAGCCGGCGACAGCGCCCCGATCGCGCTCGGCGCCTGGGCTGTGCCGGCGGTGCTGGCCTGCATCGGGATGGTGATCGCGATGCGCGGCGGACCCCCTCCGACGGTGAGCGCGCGCATCCGTGCACCGCGGACGGCGGCGGGAACGGTCACCGTTCTGCTGGTCACCGCGATGTTCGGCCTGCAGGCGCTGCTGTACTTCGCCGTGACGGCCTATCTGCCGAAGATCCTGCTGGAACGCGGACTGGACGCGGCGGAAGCCGGATGGCTCCTGGCCTGGTTCAGCATCACTGGGCTGCTGCCCACGCTCGCGATGCCGATGATCGCTCGACGACGCTCGCTGCTGCTCTGGTGCGCTCCGGCAATCGGGGCACTGACCGCCGCGGGGATGGTGTGGCTGCTCCTAGCGGACGGCCCGTACCTGGTGATCGTGGGCCTGCTGGGCGCTGTTCAGTGCGGGGCCTTCGGTCTCGCGCTCGCCCTGATCGTACAGCTCGCGGTGGACGAAGAAACGGTTGGCGCAGTCTCATCGATCGCGCAAGGAAGCGGCTACGCCCTGGCCGGCATCGGATCTTTCCTCGTCGGAGTTGTCCATGATCTCTCCGGCTCCTGGGCACTCACGCTCGGAGTGCTGGCAGCCCTCGCGCTGGCCTTCGCCGTCGTCACCCTCATCACCGTGCGCCGCTCCCCCGTGTCGCTGTTCCAGCCGACGGGGTCTGTCAACGTCTGATCCCGGCCCCCGCCGCCTGCGTTTCTCGCGAGCGGGGGCCGGTGTAGACCTCAGGTGTTCGCGACTCCCGGCCCGCGTCGCGATCGACGAATGAGGAACACGACAATCAACGAGAGCACGAGTCCGAACCCCGCACCCGCCACAATCGGCCAGACGGGCGTCTCCTGGTGCACGGCGCCGACGCCGCCTCCCACAAGATCATCGGCTTCACCGTCGTCGCCCGCCTCAGCATTTACTTGCCATTGCTGCGCGAAGACCTTCTGCGCCTCGTGCAGGCTGAGAGGCGTGGTGAGAAGCGGATGCGCAGACAGATCGGGCAGCGGACGAACCGTGTCGCCCTCGATCGCGTAGTATTGACGATTTGCCGAGTGCACGACGAGGATCGCATCGGCCGGAAGCTCTGCGATCGCAGCGGCCAGGGTGGGGTCCGCATCGAAACCCGCCCAGGCGGGCCGAGTGGCTTCCCGAGTGATGAACTGGACGGCGAGGAGTTCATCACCGCGCATCAAGGGAGACACCCACGTCTCGAAGGGAGCAAAGATCACCTTCGTGTCTTCGCCGGCGAGAAACGCGGGAGTGAATTCGAAGAGCTCGGTAATGCTCCCTGATACGACATCTCCGGACAAATCCGGGATGTCCGGAAGCCCACCTCCGACAAGCTCCGTCCTTTCCGGAGTCGGCGTGTCAGATCCCCCGTTCTCTGCCACCACCGCTTGCGAGACGTGAGCGAGCTCACCCGACTCAACGTACTCCGTGATGTCCGTGGGAATGTCGTTTTCGGCAGCCGTCGCCGCACCGCTGGGAGCGAACGCCAGCACAATCGCGGCAACGATGGCAGCGATGCTCGAGGCAATTCTCCGACGCATGGCCCTTCTCCTAACTGATGCCGTCGCGAGTGTGAGTCCAGGAACGAGTCCCGGACGAAACGAACGCCGAATATGAAGCGACCTGATACGAGCTCTTCTCCGGATCAATGAAGGAAAGCGCGCTGCCGGTGTCATTGAATCCCCGAATCACAAGGACGTGGCCAACCGCGGTGCCGCTCCATGCCCAGCGAGCCATCACCGGCCGATTGGCGTTGAGCTCGAACTTGACGGAGTCGAACGAGATCGTGGATGACCGCATCGTCCCCACCCACACGCCCCCATTTGTCAGAGCGTTGGCCACGTCGGCACCAAAGCTCCCGGTTCCGTCAGGACACGAGCTGGTGCCTTTTCCCCACTTGTAAACAGTGCATTGCGACGGTGTCGCGCCCGTCAGGAACTTGATGACACTCTTCGACGTGGCCACCCAACACCAGTTGGGTTGCTCCTGCACATAGATTGGCGACGAGAGATATTTCGACGCGCCATATGCGCCGGCGCTGCCGCCCAGCACCGATACGGCAACGACTGCAATGACAGCTAATACACGTTTCGCATACATGTCTACCTTCTGAGAGGGGACGTGAGTCGCGAGAGAGACGGTGCGTCTTTTACCGGGAGGTGTGAGGGTATGCGCTTTCTGTCAGCCTGTTCGACCCTGTCCCCGTCATGGCGAACCCGCTCGCGCGTCGCCCCTGTCACCCTTTCATTCATCAGCGTTGATGAACTTCGTGAAGTAGCGAAGAAGATAGCATGCCGATCACGGCCAGGACAACACTTTTCGATAAGCAAGATGACGCGGGCTCATTCATCGCGGTTCGGCAGCGGAGTGGTGCTTCTCGGAACCCGGATAGACAAAGCGAGAGCCGCCCCACACCGTGGGGCGGCTCTCCAAGAATGTTTTGCGCGATTGTACGCGGCAGCGCTGCTTAGCGACGGAGACCGAGGCGCTCGATGAGCGAGCGGTAACGGTTGATGTCGACATCCTGCAGGTAACCCAGCAGGCGACGGCGCTGACCGACGAGCAGGAACAGACCACGACGCGAGTGGTGGTCGTGCTTGTGCTCCTTGAGGTGCTCGGTGAGGTCCTTGATGCGCTGCGTCAGCATCGCGACCTGCACCTCGGGGGATCCGGTGTCACCGGGGTGCGTCGCGTACTCTTCGATGATCGCCTTCTTGACGTCTGCTTCCAGTGCCATAAACGATCCCCTTTCTCTCGTTGCGCGGTGCCCATCGGTGAATCCGTGAGCTCTCTTATCCGCGGCCGATCAAAC
This sequence comes from Microbacterium gorillae, assembly GCF_050990725.1. Taxonomy (GTDB): domain Bacteria; phylum Actinomycetota; class Actinomycetes; order Actinomycetales; family Microbacteriaceae; genus Microbacterium; species Microbacterium gorillae_A. The sequence continues at coordinate 1,501,874 of NZ_CP158844.1, read as the reverse complement.
GGCAACCTCAATAGCTTACCCCACCGCGAGCGCGACTCCGGCCACCGGCGCCATGCGCCGATGGCACGGCAGCAGCGAGGGCGCACTCACGCCCGTCGTGTCCCTCCCCCTCGCCGCAGACTCCGCCCGAGACAGCCCTCGTTCGATACCGCACCGGCTAGGGTGCTGGCATGCCCCGGCACGTGCGACGCATTGACACCCTCGCCGCCTTCGATGCGGAGTTCAGCGACGTGGCCGGCCGGCCCTCGCTGCGCGGCAGCGTGATCGAGTCGCTCGACCTCCGTGATCGCAGCGATGAGCTCCTGTCCGCCGCCGTCTCCGGTTCGGTGTTCCTGGGGTGCGTGTTGGTGGACGAGGTGGCTGAACGGCTGCGTCGCGCCGGTGCGCTCATGTTCCCCCGCATCCCTCATGTGCCGTTCGACCCGTACCGCGGCGAGCTCTACACGGCGGACGAGCTGTACGGCGCGAACGGGTACGCCGCGAGCCTCGACGGCGTCGTGTACGCCTGGTCGCGCACCCACACTCCGCATTCGACCGTATCCGCCTCTCTCGCGGTAGCACTCCACGATCATTCGATCTCCGCTGCCTTGGATGACGAACTCGCCAGCAGCGCACGGGGGACGGTCGTCGGCGTGATGGGAGGGCATGGCGTCCAGCGCGGCGACGGCCAATACCGGGCCGCGGCGGAGCTCGGTCGCGACCTCGTGCGTCTCGGGCGCACCGTGCTCACCGGTGGCGGGCCCGGGGCGATGGAGGCGGCGAATCTCGGTGCTTATCTGGCCGGAGAAGATGACCAAGTCCTCGATGCGGCCATCGCGCTGCTGGCGACGGCGCCCGACTTTCACGACGACATCGATGCCTGGGTGCGCACGGCGCGCGAGGTTCGCGATCGGTGGCCGAACGGTGCTCGTTCGGTCGGCATTCCGACCTGGTTCTACGGTCATGAGCCGCCCGGGCAGTTCGCCACCGCGATCGCGAAGTACTTCGCCAATCCCATCCGGGAAGCGACCCTCTTGGCGCGGTGCGATGGCGGGATCGTGTTCCTCCCCGGAGCCGCGGGAACGGTGTCGGAGATCTTCGCGGACGCGTGCGAGAACTACTACGCCGACGCGCGTGACGTCGCCCCGATGGTCCTGGTCGGCACCCAGCAGTGGACGCAGGACCTGCCCGCGTGGCCGCTGCTGCGGGCGCTCGGCGCACAGCGCACCCTCGGCGAGCGGATTCGCCTTGTCGATACGGCGGCGGAAGCGCCCGCTGCGCTGGGGCTCACGTGACTCCGTGTCGGGACGCTCCAGCGTCGCAGCGAGGTTCGCCCGTCGCCTGTTTGTTGCGGGACTGCCGGGCTTCCTTCCCCGCGCACCTGATCCTCCTGTCGGTGGGCGCGGATACGCTGGATATCATGCCGTGCGCCGCCCCCATTCCCTCCCACCGGGCGGGCCGCGCATGAGCGGCAGCGCCTTCATCGATCTCTCGCCATTCCGCACCTCGCCCGCGTTTGCGCGGATGTGGATCGGCTCGACGCTCAGCGGCCTGGGCGGTCAGCTCACCATTGCCGCCGTCATGCTGCACATGTTCGCGCTCACGGGTTCAACGTTCGCGGTGTCGATGATCGCCGTCGCCGGGCTCGTGCCGATGGTGATCGCGGGACTGTACGGCGGCATGCTCGCTGACGCGTTCGATCGGCGCAAGGTGGCGCTGTTGGCCGCATCCGTCACGTTCTGCTCGACGGTGACCCTCGCAATTCTGGCGTGGAGCGGCCGTGAGACGGAGTGGTGGCTCTATGGCCTCTCGATCGTGAACGCCTCCGCCAACTCCATCGTGATGGCCACACGCAGCGCCATCACCCCGCGACTGCTGCCGCGCGAGCTGCTCCCGGCCGCATCCGCCCTGGGTGGCATCACGATCGGGATCATGGTGATGGTCGGTCCCGCGCTCGCCGGCGTTCTTGTCGCGACCACGGGCTATGCCTGGACGTACTCCATCGACGTCATCCTCATGCTGGGCCTGTTCCTCGGCTTGTGGACTCTTCCCGCGCTGAAGCCCGAAGGCGAGATCGTTCGCCCTGGCCTGGAGTCGTTGAAAGACGGTGTTCGCTTTCTCAAGCGCGCGGGCAACATCCGGCTGCAGTACCTCATGGACATCGTCGCGATGACGTTCGGGCAGCCGATGGCGCTGCTCCCGGCCATCGGCGCGACCATCCTCGGCGGCGGTCCGATCACGACGGGAATCCTCACGGCGGCGGTCGCTGTCGGGGCGTTCCTGTCGAGTCTGTTCTCGGGCCCCGTCAGTCGCTATCGGTGGCATGGTCGTGGCATTGAACGCTCGATCATCGTCTACGGCGTGACGATCGCGGCGTTCGGAGCGATCGTGCTCGCCGGTTGGGTCGGCTTCCTCGCGCCGCCCACCGTGGATGCGGCTCATGCGAATGTCGTGCTGATCGTCCTGGCGTGCGTGGCGCTCGCCGTTTCCGGCGCGGCCGACAACATCAGCTCGATCTTCCGCAGCACCATGATGCAGGCCGCGGTTCCCGACACCATGCGCGGACGGCTGCAGGGCATCTTCACGGTCGTCGTCACCGGGGGCCCACGTCTGGGCGCACTGTGGTGCGGTCTGCTCGCAACCATGCTGGCGGAGTGGTTCCCGCCGCTGCTCGGCGGTCTGATCATCGTGGTGCTGATCGCGGTGCTCGCCCGACTCAACCCGCGCTTCCGCGCCTACGACGGCGAACATCCCGAACCCTGATCCAGCGCCGCGGTGCAGACTCGGACTCGAACGCAAACTGGAACTGGAACTGGAACTGGGACTGGATCTGGGACTGGATCTGGAATTCGACCTCGGCCTCGACCTGAACTCGAGTGGACTGAGAGCCGGCCTCGAACTGGACCTCGACCTCGACCTGAACGCGGACGCGCACGCGAACTTGAGTTGGACATAGAGCCGGCCTTGAGCTCGAACTCGAACTCGAACTCGAACTAGCGCTGGATCACGTAGAAAATCGCGCCCGACAGGTTCTCAGCGCAGCCCATCCGGCCCTGACCCAAGACTGGGATGCAGTGTGGCGCAGCCTCGTAGACTGTGGCGCATGCCGGCGACCACGCACCTCGACTCCGCACTCGACGACTTCTTGACCGGCCTCAGTGACGATGCGCTCGAACTGCACGGGATGCTCATCGTGCGGGGCGACGCCGTCATCGCTGAGGTCGAGGCGACGCCTCGATCGCTCGCTGACAGCCGGCTGGTGTACTCGGTCAGCAAGACGGTGACGATGCTCGCCCTCGCGACGGCGATCGACGACGGCCTCATCGGACTCGACGATATCGCCGTCGATGTGCTCGGGATCGCAAACGCCGATCCCGACGCCGCACGGTTGACGGTCCGCCACCTGGCGCGGATGTCATCCGGGCACAGCTCCGAATCCCTGGGCCCCATGGAAGAGCTGGCCGTGCGGGAGCGCATTCCCCTGGTCGATGCCTGGTTCCGGCTCCCGCTGGACACCGAGCCGGGATCCACTTTCAGCTACGACAGCGGTGCCACGTACGTGCTCGGTGCACTGGTGCGTCATGTCACGGGCGAGTCGCTGGCGGACCGGGCACGCACTCGCGTACTCGCGCCGATCGGCATCGGCGAGTTCGCGTGGTTCCGCGCCGCCGGCGATGACGAGGGTTTCAGCGGGCTGCACCTGACGATCTCCGATATGGCTCGTATCGGCATGCTGCTCCGCGACGGTGGGGTTTCGCGTGGCCGACGCATCGTGTCCGCTGAGCTCGTCGCAGAGCTCACACGATCCCAGATCGACAACGGCGAACCCGACTCCCCCGACTGGAGTGCCGGCTATGGTCTGCAGCTGTGGCGTTCACGTCACGGATTCCGAGCAGACGGGGCTTATGGCCAGTTCGTGCTTGTCCTTCCCCAGCAAGACGTCGTGATCGCGATCACGAGCGAGCAGACCGAAGGGACCACCAAGGCCCTTCTGGAGCGGGTGTGGCAACATCTGCTTCCCGTGATCGAGGATCCCGTCGAGCGCACTGTCACGCGCACCATCGAGCTGCCGGAACCTCGAAGCGGCGACGAGCTCGCCAACGACATCGACGTCTCCGGCGGCAGCAACACCGACCCCGCGTCCCGGGCATACACGCCAGTGAGCCACACCGGCACCGGCGCCCTGTGGACGGGCTTCTCCCCGGCTCGTCTACCGCTCACTGCGCTGCGTGTGGATGCCGATCACGATGCGCGCCGCTTCACTCTCACCTTCGCTGACAACGAGTCAGCGACGATAGCCGCTGGACACGGCAGGTGGATCGCCGGTGCAATCGGCGGTCTCGGTGGGGGTGATCTGCCGACCGATCCCACCGACCGAAGAGGCACTGTCGCCGTGACCGCTCAGGCAACGCGCACGCAACGCCAGCTCATCTGCGATGTGGTGCTCCCGTCGACGCCCCACCGTTTCCGTATCGTCGTGGATCCCGAGGCGGGTACGTTCGATGCTCGCTGGCGCGGCGAACCGCTGTACGGTGCCGATCCGCGCACGCTCGTCACGGGCGCCGTCCGGCACGCTGTCGGCGAGGCGAGCATCCCGCTCCCCCGCATCCCCCGTGAAGCCCCTCACCTGTGAGGGCAGCTCGGCCCCGCGCTACGCACCGCGCTGGCACGGTCACCAGGGTGGTTCGCCGTCGGGTGACGTTCCACTGCTACTCCCGCTCGAACCGCCGCCGTCGGGTTGGGGGTTCGTGGTGAAGGTGACGGTGCGGGGTTCGGGGTCTTCGATGTAGTGGTATCCGGCCGGGGTGATGTACTCCACAACCCCGGCAGGGTGTGGGGTGATCTTCCAACCCGCGCTGGTCTTCAACGTGTGATGCCGGCGACACAACGGGGCAAGATTCCCGACGTCCGTCTTCCCACCCTCAGCCCAACCCTCATTGTGGTCGATATCGGTATACCGGATCGGGACACGGCACCCAGGGTGACGACAGTGCTGATCCCGGTGAGTGAGGAAGCGTTTCATCTCCGCCGTCGGCCGATACCTGTCCGTGGCGAGCACAGCACCGGTGATCGGGTGGGTGAGGATCCGATCCCACCCCGGCATACCTCCCGTGAGGAGGCGGGCGGTGTCCGCATCAATCGGGACCGCACCGTCCAGCTCGGCACCATCGTCCGCGGAACCGATCAAGGTGAGCACCGGGATCGTGACCGCGACGGTCGCGTGGATGGAGCCGATCGCCGTGTCCACACTGCTGGGAGTGTTCGTCAACAACAGGTCGGCGAAGATATCGGCACGCATCTGATCCACCGTCCGCGAATCACGGAACTCACCCACACCCACACCCACACCCGTACCCACACCCGTACCCGCACTCGCCGCCGTGGCTGTGGAGGCATCCGTGGAGGCGGGGGCAGCATCAGCGACGCCCACATCAGAGCCGGCACGTCCTGCGGCCTTGTCCGCATCACGCAGGGCGTGCGCCATCTGATCCAACCGATCCTTCACCCCGTGCGCGAGCACGGACGGCAGATAGGCATGCAGGGTCGACATCCCATCCAGATCATCCGTCACCCACACCGCCCGGGCACGGCGCGCCTCACGATGACGTCCCGTGATGCCCACATCCCGCACCTCCTCCGCCACCCGCGCCAGCATCCCCCTCAACCGATTCGCAGACTGCACCCGAGCAAGCGGCAACGCACGCCCCACATACTCCTCACGCGCAGGACCCGGCTCGATCGGGACGCCATGCTCCAAGATCTCGCGAACATGCCGGGAACTGATATCACCCTGCGACAACGCAGCATGCACCGCCGGGAAGTCATGCACCAACTGATACGCATCCGACATCCACCGCTGAACCGTCCGATCACTCACACGAACCGCCGCCCCCACCTCCGCAGCAAGCGACCGCAACCCCAGATCGGACTCCGACGACCGCCCCAACGTCGCACCCGAGAGCTCGACCAGATCCGCGAGCAGCGCCGCCTCCAACGCATCCGTCGCCGCCCGCGACCGCGTCACCGCCACAATCGCATCCACATACGCCCGCACCACCGCCGCATCGATATCCGGTTGGCTCGTCGTCTGCCCGCGGCTGCGGGGCACCCGATGAGCGCCCTCATTCACGTCGCTCCCCGCGGCGCGCGCCTCAACCACCGCAGTTTCTGATTTATGTTCCCCAGTCATGAGTTCATCATGACTGAATCAGTGGTACAAAAGTACGAGTCTTGCCCGAGTGTGGATAACTCGATATCGCGAGAGTTGCGGGCAGAGGGCAGGACGCGGAGGACATACCCCAGCCATCCGCACGAGCCTCCGATAGAGCGACGTCGCGCCCCAGAAACGCCGCAGGGCCCGGAGCGTTGCGCTCCGAGCCCTGCGTCACAGATCCGACTCAGCCGACGGCGAGCAGATCGATGATGAAGATCAGCGTCTTGCCGCCGAGGAAGTGTCCTCCCGCGGGGCCGTAGGCCAGGTGCGGCGGAATGACCAGCTCACGACGGCCACCCACGCGCATGCCCGGGATGCCGTCCTGCCAGCCCTGGATCAGGCCGCGCAACGGGAACTGGATCGACTCTCCGCGCCCCCAGGACGAGTCGAACTCCTCGCCGGACTCGAACTCCACGCCGGCGTAGTGGACGGTGACATTGTCGCCGGGGTTCGCCTCGGCACCGTCGCCCACGATGATGTCGCGGATGACGAGCTCGCTGGGCGCGGGGCCGGAGGGAGCGTCGAATTCAGGCTTCGTGCGGTCTGCAGTCATGTCTCCATCTTGGTCGGGAGGACCGGCTACGGTCAAAGCCTCTTGACACTCGTTCGCCACGAGCGCATCATGGCTGCACGCCAACTCAACGCCCGGCAGGTTTCGGAGGCAGCGCCCCGACCCCGGGCGTTGAGTCTGTTCGGGATCAGCGCGAGAGCAGCGCCTGGCGGTCTGCCACCGTACGGTTGAGCAGAACCCACTCGTCAGCGCCGGCCTGTGGGTCGCGTCCGGAGATCGCGCGCTGGCGCACCGCGGCGAGCTCGGTGGCGTCCACGATGAACTGCTTCATCTCCCGCCCGCGGCCACCGGTGAGGTTCCTGGCCCACGTCATTGCCGCACGTCGGCCCGGGCGCGTCGCCAACATGTTGACCTCCTGCGGCGTGAACCAGCCGGCCGCGGCGTAGTCGCTCAGACGCATGCGGGTGAGCTTCGACTCCTCGCGCAGCAGCAGAATGATGCCCACGATGAACAGAATGAACAGCGGCACCTGAATCGCGAAGTACAGCGCGAGCAGGTCGCCGAACACCGCAGACCCGTTCCACAGCGCGTGCAGGCACGCCGCGCCGAGCCAGCCCAGCAGAAACATCCCGGCGATGTTGCCACGGTTGCCCTGACGCACCGCCAGCCCGACACAGAATCCCGTCATGGCGGTGAACATGGCGTGCGCGAACGGCGACATGATCCCGCGGAGGAAGAACGTCAGAGTCAGGGAATCGACTCCCTCTGCCAGGGCCTGCCCGAAGTACTGGATGTTCTCCGTGAACGCGAATCCCGCGGCGATGAGCATCGCGTAGACGATGCCGTCGACCGGACCATCGAACGCGCGCTTGCCCATCACCACCAGGATGAGCAGGCCGAGACCCTTCGCCAGCTCCTCCACGATGGGAGCCTCGATCACCGTCATCAGAGCATCAGCTCCGGCCGTGGGCGGGAGCGCGAACGCGAACGCAATGCCCACGATCAACGAGATCGCGACGGCCGCGATGCCACCCCATCCGAGCGCGAACAGCACCAGCGAGCGCGGCTCCGGCTCCCACCGGTCGATCAGCAACGCAGCGGTGACCACGATCGCGAGCGGAACGAGGGCCAGAATCATCCCCACGATGGCACCGGTGGATCCGATCCCAAGCAGCATGTAGGCCACCACCAGCAGCAGCACGAAGCCGAGGATCGCCCAGATCCATACGGCCGTGTGCCGCCCCTTCACCGTCGGGACCGGCAACTGCGGCACCGCCGCCTGCGGTGCGGGCGCGGCGTAGGCGGGAAGCGTGCCGTATCCGACGGGTGCGCCGTAACCAGGAGAGAGCGAAGCCGTCGACGGGTATTGCTGAGGCGCCCCCATCGGCGACTGGTGGGGACCAGGGCCGAACGTCATGGCTGACAGCCTAGGGTGTCGGGCCCACGCGGCGTTACTGCCGCGCGGCAGCATGCCCTCGGTGCTCATTCGCGCGCCGGCACGACGCATACCCCGAATTCACCCGGCTCTCGGGCGCGGCCGGTAACGTGGAGACATGCGCTTCGCCCACATTCAGCTGCCGGCGAGCCCCGAACCGACGCTGTGCGTCATCGACGAGGACGACGCGATCATCCTCTCCGAGCTCTTTCCCGGCGCGCCGTCCGACCTGAACCGCCTCATCGAGGGCGGAGACGACGTTCTCGCCCGTATCCGCGAGGCCCTCCCCGGCGCAGACCGCTTCCCATGGGCGGGTCAGGTCTTCGCATCCGCCGTCCAGCGCCCGCCGGTGATCCTCGCAATCGGTCTCAACTACGCCGCCCACGCCGGCGAGCTCGGCCTCAAGGCGGACGCAGCTCCGACGGTGTTCACGCTGTGGCCCAACTCGCTCACCGGCCACCACAACACCACCAGCTGGCCGCGTGAACTGAGCGAAAACGTCGACTACGAGGCCGAACTCGGCGTGATCATCGGTCGCACCGCGAAGAACGTGAGCGAAGACGAAGCGTTGCAGCACGTCTGGGGCTACACCGTGGTCAACGACATCACCGCGCGCAACATCCAGTTCTCCGAGGCCCAGTGGTGCCGCTGCAAGTCGTTCGACGGCTTCACCCCGACCGGTCCGTTCCTGGTGACCGCCGACGAGATCGATGACCCGCAGGACCTGCACATCTGGACCATCGTCGACGGCCACATGGTGCAGGACGGCTCGACCGGGCAGATGATCCGACCAGTGTCCAAACTGGTCTCGCACCTGTCTTCGTCAGTGACGCTGCTCCCGGGAACGCTCATCTCCACGGGCAGCCCCGGCGGTGCCGGATACTCCCGCGACCCGCAGATCTTCCTTCGGGACCGATCGACGGTGACGGTCGGCATCGACGGCATCGGCGAACTCGTCACGCACTGCCGCATCCACGACTGAGAATCCCCAGGCCGGGAGGACCACAGGCGCACTGAGTCCGCAAAGCACGTCACCACGGCCCCTCGTCTCGCGGAGCGCGTCCTCGACGACGAGCACCAGCGACAAGGCGAAGAGCGCTCAGCGGACGGTGCGGATCGTGCCGGTGCGGCGGGCCTCGGTGTGGGCGACGCGTTCGCGACGGCTGCTCTCGAGGTGCTCCGTGGCGAGCCGCGCGGCGCGGTCGCCATCACGGTCGCGGATCGCCTCGAACAGCGCGACGTGTTCACCGCTGATGTGCTGCAGATCGTCGTGCTGCGTGAGCGCCCAGCGCACGCGGCTGCGAATACCCCGCATCATCTCCCCGAGGAGCCGATTCTCGCTGAGCTCGGTGACGATCTCGTGGAAGTCGGCGGCAGCGCGACGGGATGCGACAGGTTCGCCGCTGCGCGCACCCTCCTGTTCCTGGGCGAGCGCGGCTTCCAGCCGCTCCAGACCGTCGCGGCGATGACGTTCGGCGGCGAGTCGGAACGCGAGCGGATCCAGGACGGCACGCACCTCGTCGAGATCGGCGAGGTCCGCGTCCGTGAACTCCCGCACGATCGCCCAGGTGTTCGGACGAGGCTCCACGAGTCCCTCGGTCACGAGCTGTTTCAGGGCATCGCGCACGGGGATACGACTGACACCGAATTCTGCCGCAAGGTCCCGCTCGATCAGCCGACTGCCCGGCGGGCGCTCGCCGTCCAGGATCGCGTCTCGCAGCCAGGTGGTCACCCGGACGGATTCGGGTTCGCGCTTGTTGGGGGTGCTCACCCGCACATTCTCCCAGACACATTCCCGACCACGCGATCCAGAGAATCATGGCCAAAATGGTATACCATTGTGGAATTCCGCCGCCTCGTCGAAGAAGGAGCCACCGATGCCTCTCCCCCACATCCTCCGCGAGGTCGACCAGAACTATCTCACGGCGGCGGCCTTGGGCGACCTGCCCGCGATCCGGGCCGCTCTCGAGGCCGGCGCAGACCGCAATGTTCTCGACCGAGAAGACGCGAGCGCGATCCTGCTGGCGGCACGCGGCGGACACCATGACGCTGTGCGGGTCCTCATCGCCGCCGGCGTCGACATCGACGCTCAGGATCAGACCTGCGCCAACCCGTTCCTTCTGGGCTGCACGACGGGCGACCTCGAACTGGTCCGGATCATGGTTGCGGCCGGCGCCGACGTCGCGCGGCGCACCCGGATGGGTGGCAACGGCCTCACGCCCGCCGCCGAGAAGGGGCACGTCGAGGTGGTGCGATACCTCGTGGAGAACACCCGCATCAACGTCAACCTCACGAACAACCTCGGCTGGACGGCGCTGATCGAGACCATCATCCTCGGCGACGGCGGTCCGGTGCGTCGGGAGATCGTCGAGCTTCTCCTCGAGCACGGAGCACGGCCCGGGATGCCCGACCCCTGGGGCGCCTCGCCCGCCGACCTCGCCCGCGAGCGCGGCTACGACGAGATCGTGCGGATCTTGGATGCCCACAGCGCCTGAATATCGCGCCGCGGGATCCCTTGCCGTCACACGCCAGACTCCACTCCCGCACGGATACTGCGGTGCGCCACACGACAAGGGCCGGCACCCGAGGGGTACCGGCCATTGTCGCAAAGACGATCAGGCGTTCGAGGCGTCCTCCACCGCAACCACGTTCTCCGCTGGCTGCACCACAGGAATCGAGCCCGTGACGACCTCAAGACCGGTGAGGCGGGCGGGAGAGATCTGCTTCATGACCTCTTCGCGCGTCATGAGCCCTGCTTCCACCACGAGGTCCGCGATGTTGTGGCCGGTCATCAGCGCCGTCTTGGCCAGCGCGGCTGCCGAGGCGTACCCGATGAACGGGGTCAGGGCGGTCACCACTCCGACGGAGGCTCCCACCATTGCGCCGAGCCGCTCGGTGTTCGCGGTGATGCCGTCGACGCAGTTGACGCGCAGCGTCCACATCGCCTGGCGCATCCAGGTGATCGACTGGAAGATCGAGTGGGCGATGACCGGCTCGAAGGCGTTGAGCTGCAGCTGTCCGCCCTCCACGGCCATCGTGACCGTGAGGTCGGCACCGGCGACGGCGAACGCCACCTGGTTCACGACCTCGGGGATCACGGGGTTGACCTTGCCCGGCATGATCGACGACCCGGCCTGACGGGCCGGAAGATTGATCTCTCCGAACCCAGCCTGCGGGCCCGAGGACAGCAGGCGCAGGTCATTGCAGATCTTCGAGAGCTTGATCGCGTTGCGCTTCAGCGTCGAGGAGAAGGACATGAACGCACCCGTGTCGCTCGTCGACTCGACGAGGTCCGTCGCCGTGGTCACCGGGATTCCCGAGATCTCGCGCAGGTGCGTGCACACGGCGTTGGCGTAGCCGGGGTGAGTCGTGATTCCCGTGCCGATGGCGGTGGCACCCATGTTGATCTCGGTGAGAAGGAAGGCGTTCTCCTTCAGACGGCTGTAGTCCTCGCCGAGCGTGGTGGCGAAGCCGTGGAATTCCTGCCCCAGCGTCATCGGCACGGCGTCCTGCAGCTGGGTGCGCCCGACCTTGAGGATGTCGTGGAACTCCCCCGCCTTGGTCAGGAACGAGGAGCGCAGCAGATCCAGCTCGACGAGGAGGCTCCGCAGGGTGAGCGAGAGTCCGAGTTTGATCGACGTCGGGTAGACGTCGTTGGTGGACTGGCTGCGGTTGGTGTCATCGATCGGCGAGAGGAACGCGTAGTCGCCCTTCTCCCGTCCCGCCATCTCCAGCGCGATGTTGGTGATGACCTCGTTCGCGTTCATGTTGGTGGACGTTCCCGCGCCACCCTGGATGACGCCCACGATGAACTGGTCGTGAAACTCGCCGTCGATCACACGCTGGGCGGCTCGGTCGATGAGGTCGGCCTTGGCCTGGCTCAGCACGCCGATCTCCGCGTTGGCGCGCGCACTGGCCTGCTTGACCATCGCGAGGGCGATCACGAGGTCGGGATACACCGAGATGGGGCGCTTCGCGATCGGGAAGTTCTCCTGCGCGCGAGCGGTGTGGATGCCCCAGTAGGCGTCGGCGGGAATGTCCAGGGAGCCGAGCGAATCAGTCTCCGTGCGGGTGCGCGTCATTGCGTCCATAAGTCAGTTCCTTCGTACGGCCTCGTGGGTCGTGTGTGAACGGATGGGATGGCTCCAGCTTAGTCGGCGGGCCGGGGTCGAATTGCTCAACGAACATGTCATGTCTGGACGACCAGACACCCGAATCGGCGGATCGCGTCCTCTACGCTGAAGGCGGGAGGGCCAGCATGCAGCCAGACAGTCCACGTCGCGCAGACACGAAGCGCGTCACGCTGACCGAAGTCGCGCGCCTGGCCGGAGTCTCCCGTTCCGCCGCATCCTTCGCGCTCAACGGCCGTACCGACCTGCGGATCTCCGCGGAGACCGCAGCCCGCGTCCGTGAAGCCGCCGATCAGCTGGGTTACAGTCCGAATCTGGCGGCCAAGACACTGCGCACCGGGAAGTCGGGAACTGTCGCCCTGGTCTCTGATTTCGTCGGCACCACCTCGTTCGCCAACGCCATGGTGCGCGGCGCGCTGCGAGCCCTGGGCGAAGCCGACACCCTGCTGTTCACCGTCGACACCCAGGGCGAAGCGGCGACGGAGTCACGCGCGCTGCAGAATCTCGTCGATCGCGACGTCGATGGCCTGCTCTACTCCTCGATGTTCACGCGGAAGGTCGAGCTCCCCCACCTCGCGCGACGCATGCCCGTCGTGCTGTTGAACTGCATCTCGGATGAGCCCGCGGTCCCCGCTGTCATTCCCGATGAGCGCGCGGGCGGTCGCACCGCCGCCCGAGCCCTGCTGGAGGCAGGACACCGGGACGGCATCTGGTTCGTCGGGACATTCCCGACGGGCTTCAGCGGAGGTGCCGCCTGGCACGGCTGGAGCCCGCTGGCGCTCACCGAGCGCCTCGCGGGCATCGAGGACGAGCTGAGCGAAAGCGGAACACGGCTCGCCGGCACCATCGCGATCGACTCCGACTGGGACGTGCCGAACGGTCACGGCGCGATGCAGGAGCTCCTCGCGACGGGAAACCGGCCCACGGCTGTGATCTGCGCCAACGATGCCCTCGCGGTCGGTGCCTACCACGCGCTCCAGGAGGCCGGATTGACCGTGCCGCGCGATGTATCCGTGATCGGATTCGACGGCGGAGCGTACGTCAACACGGTGATGCCGCAGCTCACCTCCGTAGCGCTGCCGCACGAACAGCTCGGCCGTGAAGCGGTTCGGATTCTGCTGAACAGCCCGAATGATCCGGGAGTGCGCCGACTGCCCATGCCGCTCCTCGTGGGCGCCTCCATCGGCGCGCCCGGCACGCCGGACTGATCACCGAGTTCACGTGTCGACAAAGCAGGTGTTGACAGCTGCTAAATCCGTATAGCATCATCATCCCAGGGGAACACATCGGCGCGGTCCATCACCATCGCCGGACGACTACAAGGGAGTGCTCGCATGTTCGCAACTCATTCAGCCCATCGCGGGCCCAACTCATGGTGGGTGGGGTTCGTCTGCGGAATGGCCACCTTCGTCGATGCGGGAGCGACGACCGCGATCCCCATCGCCCTGGTCATGCTGCAGTCCTTCGCGCCGGGTCAGCCCGGACTCGACGCCGCAGCGGTGGGCGTGCTCACGGGTGTGCTCACGGCCGGCGTGGCCATCGGATCGCTCCTCGGCGGCGCACTGGGCGATCGGTGGGGACGCCGCACGGTCTTCCTCGCAACGCTGTCGCTGATCACGATCGGTGCCGCCCTCCCGGTGCTCAGCTCGGCTCTTCCGGTCCTCGTGATCGGCATCGCGCTCGTGGGCATCGGCGTCGGCGCTGACCTTCCGGTCGCCCTCGCCACGATCTCCGAGGCCGCCCAGGCGCGTAACCGCGGCAAGATCCTGGTCTTCTCCAACCTCCTCGGTGGATTCGGCATCCTCCTGGCGGTGCTGCTGGCGATCAACGTGGGCACCATGGGGCCGGCCGGCGCCACGATCATCTTCGCGACCTTCGCCGCCATCGCGCTGGCCGTTCTCCTGCTCCGCCTCACCATTCCGGAATCGGCCGCCTGGCTGACCGCACGCGACGAGCGCCGCCGCGGCGTCGCCACCGTGCGTGCCACCCGGGCACAACTGCGGGAGTTCGTCGGTCCGGTGTACCGCCGCCCCTTCCTCACCCTGATCGGCTACTACACCCTCGCTGCGATGTCGGTGAGCGTCGCCGGCAGCTTCGGCACCTTCGTGGCCGTCAACGTCTCGCACTCCACCATCGCCGAGTACAACTCCTGGACGATCCTCGCGATGCCCGCCGCGGTAGTCGGAGCGCTGTGGTTCATGACGGTCGTCGACACCAGGCTGCGGATGATGTACTACGTCGTGGGTGCGATCGGCGTCGTGGTGATGAACCTGTTGCCCGTGGTCATGAACTTCAGCCTGCCCTCGGTGATCATCGCCACTGTCGCCACGGTCTTCTTCGGCGCGTTCTGCTTCGAGACGATCATGAAGGTCTGGACTCAGGAGTCCTTCCCGACCATGCTGCGCGCCACCGCGCAGGGCACGATCTACGCGATCTCACGCTTCGCCACCGCAGCGCTGAACGTCGTCACGCCGGCACTGCTGCTGCTCAACCCGAGCCTGATGTACGTCGGAGTGTCGCTGCTCGCGGCCGCCGGCTTCCTGATCGGCTGGCTGGGATTCCGTCGCCGCACCACCAACGCCTTCGATGAGGAAGACAACCTGGTTGACGCACCGGATGAGCGTCCTGTCCCGCTGTCCGCCTGAGTACTTCCCCGAGCGAAAGAAGAACATCATGAACATCGTTCCTTTCCACGTCGACGTCGACGGGCTGCGCCTGCGCGGATCCCACTACGTGCCGGTGGGCGACGGGCCATTCCCCACCGCGATCCTGTTCCACGGATTCGGATCATCGCGGGTCGAGTTCTCCTCGATGTTCGTCGCGCTGGCCCGCGGGCTGGCCGACCGCGGAATCGCGTCGGTCGCGTACGACCGCGCGGGGCACGGAGAGAGCGATGGCACGTTCTTCGACACGACCGTCTCGCGTGATGTCACGCACGCGCAGGGGGTGCTCGACGCGGTCGCAGCCCTCCCCGCCACGGACGCGGACAACCTGCATCTGGTGGGGATCAGTCTGGGAGCGGTCGTCGCCTCGGTTGTCGCGGCCGAAGCCACGCGCCCGGTGCGGTCCGTGAGCATGTGGTCGACGGCTGCGGTGTTCGCCGACGAGATCAGCAGCGGCATGCTGCAGGGGCGGTCGCTGGACAGCCTCGACACCGACGGGTACTTCGACTTCCTCGGCACGCGTCTCGGCCCCGCGATGCGCGCGGACGCCACCACCTTCGACGTCTACGGACGTGCATCGGGATTCGGCGGCGCGGTGAACCTCATGCATGGCACCGCCGACTTCGTGCCGGTCAGCTATGCGGAACGCTACGCGGACGTCTACGGGGAACGCGCGCAGATCCTCATCGTCGACGGGGCCGACCACGGCTGGACACGGGTCCCCGACCGGGATCTGCTGTACTCCCGCACGGTCGACTTCATCACCGGTGAGGCGGGGGGAGCCCGATGACCGACCGCAGCCACGGTTCGGTCGTCGCGTTTTCCGGTGGCGAGGTTCGCATCGAAGGGCAGCTGGCCCTGGAGGAACACGCCGGTGCGCTGCGTCCCACGCGCATTCCGCCCCATCTCTGGTCGCACTTCCCGCCGGAGGATCAGATCCTGCGCGCCATGGTGTCCAGTGCGAGCGGCGTGCGTCTTCACGTGGAGACCGACGCCACGAGCCTGGAGCTCGATGTGCGCTGCACCGCGATCGAGATCGGCGGCGTGCAGCGCCCCGGCACCACGTTCGTCGCGCGAGTGAATGACCACATCATGACGACGGCCGCGGCTCCTGTTGATCAGGTCCGCGAGATCGCATCACCGGGAGAGGCGACGACCCGGGCGATCCGCGATCACTCGACGGTGGAGCTCGGACCGCTCCCCGCCGGCGCGAAGACCGTGACTGTCTTCCTTCCGCAGGGAATGATCATCGATCTCCTCGATGTGCGCGCCGACGGCGGCGTCCGAGCCCCCGCGCTCTCGAGCAGCCCGGTCTGGATCCACTACGGCAGCTCGATCAGCCACGGCGCGGAAGCCGAGCTCCCCACCAGCGTGTGGCCGGTGCGCGCCGCCGATCTTGCGGGGGCGAACGTCATCAATCTCGGCTTCGGCGGGCAGTGCATGCTGGACCCCTTCGTCGCCGACGCCATCGCGCAGACCCCCGCCGACGTGATCTCCGTGAAGGTGGGCGTCAACATCGTCGGGGCGCGGGCGATGGATCGCCGCACTTTCGTCCCGGCGCTGCAGGGGTTCCTCGATCGCGTACGCGTCGGTCATCCCGACACACCGATCGTCCTGTGCTCCGCCATCCTGTGGCCCGGCAGCGAGGACGTCCCCGGACCCGCCGATGTCGAGTTCTTTGACGACGGCGGACTGCGCTGCTTCACGCGAGGAGACATCGCCGACATTCCGATGGGTGCGCTCACCCTGGCCGACAGTCGTGCGCAGGTCGCGCACGTCGTCGATGTCCGTCGCTCCGCCGGGGAGAACATCGTCTACCTCGATGGCACAGAGCTGTACGGTACCGACGACCTGGCACGGTATCGGATGCCGGACTCCCTGCACCCGGACACCGAGCTGTACGAGGAGATCGGTCGCCGATTCGCGGGGCTGGTGTTCGCGCCGGGCGGACTCAGTCCCCTCCCTGCGCGGGCGTCCTGATCCGCGCTTGCGGCTGACATCGTCGAGCCGCGTCAGCGCCCATCGCCGCCGAAATTCCGGTGATCAGCGCTTGCGACTGAAGTAATCCAGGCGTTCCTCGGCGCTCATCGCCGACACCTTCGCGTACCACTCGGGCGTGAAGGTGTCGGCGGTCTCCGCCGACGCGACGGGCACAACGGCGTGCGTGATGGTGTCGTCCCAGACGTGGACGAGGTGAAAGGACTGGCCGGCATCCATGCCGTTCACCCGGTCGTCGGGCAGTGCCAGGTCCATCGTGTAGCAGGTGGCCGATGCCACGCTCACCGGGATGCCCTGGAAGGTTCCGCTGGTGGAGTAGTGCAGGTGTCCCGCCAGGATCGCGCGCACATCACTTCCCGCGATCGCCGCGGCGAGTGCGGGCTGGTCGCGCAGCTCCAGGATGTCGAAGAACGGGATGTGGCTCGGCAGCGGCGGATGATGCAACGCCAGGATGGTGCCGAGTGGTGCGGGCGTTGCCAATTCCGCCTTGAGCCAGGCCAACTGAGCCGCATCCAGCTCACCGTGATGCCACCCGGGCACCGTGGAGTCGAGCGCGATGACACGGAGCCCACCGAGGTCGTGCACCGATGTGACGGGTTCCTGCGTGGCGGTCCGGTCCAGCAGATGCTCGCGCAGCGCGGGCCGCTCATCGTGATTTCCGGCGACCCAGATGAGGGCCGCACCGATGTCCTCGGCGACGGGCTCCAGCATGCCGCGCAGTCGACGATAGGACGCCGGCTCCCCCAGCTCGGTGAGATCCCCCGTGACGATGATCGCATCGGGGTGCGGCTGCATCGCGCGGATCCGTGCCAGCGTGAGTTCCAGGTTCGCCACCGTGTCGTATCGTCCGCCGAGACGGGCGCCGTCAAGCAGATGCGTGTCGCTGAGGTGCAGCAGCGTTCGACGTGCCGGGGCGTGCGCACCGAAGCGGAACTCGTTCATTCCCACAGTCTAGGAACCGCCGCGGACACGCGGGGTTCGGAAGCTGGACTCGCGGAGCCAGAAGGCATCACTGTGGACGCCCGGGGGCCAGTTCGGCGCAGGAGCGTGTGCCGGTTCAGCCGAAGAGCGCATTCTTGAACACGATCATCAGCACGCCGCCCAACAGCGCCGCACCGCACAGCGTGAAGCAGGCGTAGGCGCCGTAGAGCGCGATGCGCTTCTGCGAGAACGTCAGCGGGCTCTTGCGCGCGGCCTTGGCTGCGGCCTTCTGAGCGCGCTGCGCTTCCTTCTCCGAGATCACCGTGATCGCATCGGTGAACTCGGCGGGCCCCACGACGGGGGCACGACCGGCACGCACCAGGAGGCGCAGCCCGCACGCGTAAAACAGCACCACGACGGACGCGCCGATGAGGGCGCCGACGAAGACGTTGAGGAATGCGTCCCACTCGATGCTCATCGTCCCGACTCCTTCTTCTCGCGCGCCTGCGAATGGTCGGCGTTGGCCGCCTTCGCGTGAGCCTTGGCCTCGCGAGACTTCTCCGACTTGTCGCGGACGTCCTTCGCCTTCACCTTCGCGGCCGCCGCCTGCTCCTTGGCGGCCTTGGCCTTGCGCTCGGCCTTGCGCAGGCGCTGCTCGACCTCCTGCGCCCACTCCTCCGCCTCGACGGCACGACGCTCGGCGGCGCGCGCCTGACGCTCGACTTCGTCGATCTGGCGCTGTGCCTGAGCCTGCGCGCGCTCCTCGGCGCGGATGATCATGCGCTGCGTGCGCGTGGGCGGCGGGTTGTCCTCGACGGCGACCGCCACGCCGGACGCGGCGACATCGCTCATCGCGTTGCCGGCGTGCACCATGTTGCGGCGGGAGTAGAGGAAGAGACCGATGATCACCGCGAGTGCGATCACGGCGTCCACGAGCACGCCCCAGTGACCGAACGCCACCACGACGAGGGCCGCGAGCGCGCCGACGAGACCCGCGGCGGGCAGCGTCAGCAGCCAGCCGATCATGATCTTGCCCGCGGTGCCCCACCGCACCTTGGAGCCACGACGGCCGAGGCCCGAGCCGATGACCGAACCCGACGCCACCTGCGTGGTGGACAGCGCGAAACCGAACGCGGACGACGCGAGGATCGTGGCCGCGGTCGATGCCTCGGCGGAGAAACCCTGCGCCGGCTTGACGTCGGTGAGACCCTTGCCCAGGGTGCGGATGATGCGCCAGCCGCCGATGTACGTGCCCGCCGCGATCGTCAGAGCACACAGCAGGATCACCCAGAACTGCGGTTCGTGCTGCGACTGCCAGCCGACCGTGAGCAGCGCCAGCGTGATGACACCCATGGTCTTCTGCGCGTCGTTCGTACCGTGGGCGAGGGCGACCATGGAGCTGGTGACGATCTGACCCCAGCGGAAGCCGTCACGACCATCGGGCTTGCCGTCGTAGCGGCGGGTCACGCCGTAGGCGATCTTCGTGGCGACGAAGGCGATGATCGCCGCGGTGAAGGGTGCGATCAGGGCAGGGAGGATGATCTTCGACATCACGGCGCCGAAGTTGATCGCGGACATGTTCACGCCGACGATCGTGGCGCCGATGAGGCCGCCGAACAGGGCGTGCGAGGAGCTGGAGGGAAGGCCCAGCAACCAGGTGAGCATGTTCCAGGTGATCGCGCCGATCAGGGCGGCGAAGATCAGTGAGGGAAAGAGCGTATGGCTGTCGTCGGCTGCGAGGATGTCCGCCTCGTTGATGATGCCGCCGGAGATGGTCTTCGACACCTCGGTGGACAGGAACGCGCCCACCAGGTTCAGCACGGCAGCGAGGAGAACCGCGGTCTTCGGCTTCAGCGCACCCGTGGCGATGGGCGTCGCCATCGCGTTCGCGGTGTCGTGGAAGCCGTTCGTGAAGTCGAAGAACAGCGCCAGGAGAATGACCAGGACGACGATGAGGGCTGCGAGTTCCACCGGCCGCTTTCAGATGGATGTACGAGGAAGGGCGTCGACGTGATCGACCTGGTGAGCGAAGAGTTCACCTCGTTTTCGAGAACCGGCAACCGGCCATTCAGAATCCTACACGCGGCCCCCGTGGCACATGAAACGCAGCGGTGCCGCCGAGAGGACGATGCCTCCCTGCCGAAGCAGGCAGGCATCGTGGGGTGGGACGCACTCAGAACGCGGGAACGAAGATCTCCACGCGGCGGTTCAGCTGGCGACCCTCCGCGTTGTCCGCGCCGTTGATCTCGTTGGGGGCGACGGGTGCGCTCTCGCCGTACCCGACCGCGGTGAAGGACGTGGTGACGCCGCGCTCCTGCAGCGCGGCGACCACGGCCTGCGCCCGCTCGTCCGAAAGCGTGAGGTTGTACGCGTCGTCGCCGATCGCATCGGTGTGTCCGCCCACTTCGGCCGACGGCACGTTCAGCGTCGTCAGCGCGGTCGCCAGAGCATCCATGGTGGCCGCCGCATCGGTTCGGATATCGGAGCGGTCGAAGTCGAACAGCACACCGTCCTCGAGGGTGATCGTGGTGCCGCAGTACTCGATCGGCGCGAGCGCTCCCATCGACGGGAACATGCCCACGGGCGCCGCCTTCGCCAGCGGCTCCATGTCGATGGTGGCGCCGTCGAAGAGTCCCGAACCGTCTCCGTGGTTGACCACGGTGTGGTCCGCGTCGCTGTAGGAACCGGAGCCGTCGCCGTTGTTGACGATGGTGATGGTCTCGGTGGAGAACGATCCCGAGCCGTCACCATTGTTGACCAGCGTGGTGCCGAGGCTGGAATCAGACGACGAGCCGGACCCGTCACCGTTCACCACGACGGTGAGATTCGCGTCGCTGTAGGAACCCGAGCCGTCGCCGTTGCTAACAATGGTGACCTCGCCGCCGCTGAACGATCCGGAGCCGTCGCCGTTCACCACGCCCACGCCGTCGCCCACGGTGAAGGATCCGGAGCCGTCACCGTTGTTGACCGTCGTGCCACCGTCACCGGACACCGAGCCCGAACCGTCGCCGTTGAGCACCATGACGCCGTCCGCGGTAGCGCGGGCAACGGCATCGCCACAGGCCGCCGGAGTGATGCGAATACCGGGCACCTGCGGGAGATCGGAGGCGAAGGAGGTGGCGACTCCGGCGAGCGCCGCATCCGCCATAGCGATGGGGGGAATCACCAGGGCGGGGATGGGAGGGATCTCGCCGGGGGCGTATCCGCTGATGGCTGCCGCGGCGTCGGCGGTCGCGGAGGCGCTCGGCGATGGCGCGGTCGTGGCCGTCTTGTCGGCGCTGGACGAGGTGGCACTCGCGGGTGGCTGGACCTCAGCGGCGCATGCGGCCAGAGGAAGGGTGAGAGACGTGGCGAGGAGCAGCGCACCCCAGGCGCGTGCCGTTCGTTCTGCGTTCATGTTTCGACCCTACGGGTGTCGGGTGAACCGTCGGTGGCACGCGTGTCGCGAACATGTCGCAGGTCTGCGACAACGCTGACGGCGAAAGATCCGCCTCCGCTCCCCCAGCACATCGGCGCCCTGTCGGTGGGGCGCGATAGCGTGGAGGGGTGACCGAGATTCAGGCTCCCCGGGCCGAGCAGCGCCCGATCGACCGCGTCCATCACGGCGACACGTTCGCCGATCCGTATGAGTGGCTGCGGGCCAAAGAAGATCCCGAGGTCATCGCGCACCTGGAGGCCGAGAACGCGTACACCGACGCACGCACAGAACATCTCGCGCCGCTTCGCCAGCGCATCTTCGACGAGGTGAAGGCGCGCACGCTGGAGACCGATCTCTCCGTCCCCAACCGGCGCGGCAACTGGTGGTACTACGGCCGAACGATCGAGGGCAAGCAGTACGGCGTGCAGTGCCGCGCACCGCTGGCTTCGCCTGACGACTGGACTCCCCCGCAGCTCACCGCGGACGAGCCGGTCGAGGGCGAAGAGGTGCTGTTCGACGGCAACGTCGAGGCCGAAGGGCACGAGTTCTTCTCGGTCGGAAGCATGGACATCTCGCGCGACGGCACCCACATGCTGTGGGGCATCGACGTCGAGGGCGACGAGCGCTACACCATCCGGGTCCGCAATCTGGTGGACGGCGTCACGTACGACGACGTGATCGAGGGCACGGCCGGCGGTGCCGAGTTCGTCCCGGACGGCACGGGCTTCATCTACACGACGGTCGACGACGCGTGGCGACCCGACACCGTGTGGCTGCACCGCATCGGCACCTCGCCCACCGATGACATCCAGCTCTTCCACGAGGACGACGAGCGGTTCTGGGTGGGCGCCGGGTTCACGCGCAGCGACGCCTACCTCGTCATCGAGAAGGGCTCATCCATCACCAGCGAGGTGGCTCTCGTTCCCGCCGCCGACCTGACGGCCCCGCCCGCCGTGGTGTGGCCCGCGGTCGAGGGCGTCGAGTACGGCGTCGACCACGCCGTGATCGACGGTGAGGACGTTCTCTTCATCACCCACAACGCCGGCGCGCTCGACTTCGAGCTCATCCGCGTGCCCGCGGCCGATCCGCGTGGTGAGCAGACGGCGATCCTTCCCCACGAGCCGGGTCGCCGCGTGCTGGGAATCGAGTGCTTCCGCGACTTCGCGGTGGTCGAGTACCGCCGCGAAGGCCTGGTCCGCGTGGGGCGACTGGACTACGCCACCGGCACGATCGACGAGCTGTCCTTCGACGAGCCGCTGTACAGCGTGGGCGTCTCGGGCAACTCGGAGTGGGCACCGCCGCAGGTGCGGCTCGGATACGGCTCGTTCGTGACGCCGTCGAGCGTGTACGACTGGGAGGTCGCCACCGGCGAGCTGCACCTGCGCAAGCAGCAGCCGGTGCTCGGCGACTACGACCCCGCCGACTACGAGCAGGCACGCGTCTGGGCCACCGCCGACGACGGCACGCAGATCCCGGTCTCTCTGGTCTGGCGTCGCTCGTACGGTCCGGTGGGCGCGGGCGCGCCCGCGCGCCCGCTGCACCTGTACGGCTACGGATCGTACGAGCACTCGATCGATCCCGGGTTCTCCTCGATGCGACTGTCCGCGCTCGACCGCGGCGTGATCTTCGCCGTGGCTCACGTGCGCGGCGGCGGCGAGATGGGTCGCGCCTGGTACGAAGACGGCAAGATCCGCAACAAGAAGAACAGCTTCTCGGACTTCGTGGCGGTCGGCCGTCACCTCGTCGCCGAGGGCTACACGACCCCCGAGCGCATGGTCGCCGAGGGCGGGTCCGCGGGTGGCCTGCTGATGGGCGCCGTCGCCAACCTCGCTCCGGAACTCTTCGCGGGAATCCTCGCGTCCGTGCCGTTCGTCGATGCCCTGACGTCGATCCTCGACCCGTCGCTGCCGCTCACCGTCATCGAGTGGGACGAGTGGGGCAACCCGCTCGCGGACGCGGAGGTGTACGAGTACATGAAGTCGTACACCCCCTACGAGAACGTTCGTGAGGACGTCCGCTACCCGCGGATCCTCGCTGTCACCTCGCTGAACGACACGCGCGTGCTCTACGTCGAGCCGGCCAAGTGGGTCGCCCGCCTGCGAGATGTCGGTGCCGATGCGCTGCTGAAGTGCGAGATGGTCGCGGGCCACGGCGGCGTCACGGGTCGGTACAACTCGTGGCACGAGCGCGCTTACGAACTGGCCTGGCTGTTCGAGGTGCTCGGTGTGGCGGAGATCGAGCCAGCCGCCTGAGTTCGGCGAAGCACCGGGGCCGGGAGGATCACCTCCCGGCCCCGGTGCTGCACTATGGTTCTGTGACCCCGCACTCCGCCGATCACGTCCGCGCCCGCGTCGTGGACGTCCGTTTCGATCCCCAGCGCGTGCTCCTCGAGCTCGATGATGGACGAACCCTCAGCGCACCGCTGTCCTGGGCTTCGCGCGCGGCACAGCTGCCGGAGTCGCAGCAACGACGCTGGGTGCTCGTCGATCATGGCCGTGGGGTGAACTGGCCGGCACTGGGCCAGGAGAATCCCGAGGGCGCGCTGTCACTGTGGACCATCGAGCAGGACAGGCTGTACGAGGGCGCGCTCGCGGTTCTCCAGCAGGCCGACTGGGACTCCGGCGCCCTCAGCGCCCGCGACCGCGAGCTTGTGGCGCTGTGGCGTCTGGAGGCAGACGTCTACAACGGCGGCTTCCTGCAGTTCCTCGGCAACTGGGGCCAGCAGGATCTCGCGATCGCCCGCGACGCCGTCCAGCTGATCGGCGCCGAGCGCACGCACACCGCCCTCATCGCGCTGCAGGAACTGCTGGATCCGGTCATTGAGCGCGACGACGTCTCAACGATCGACGATGTCTACCGGCTGATCGCCGCCGCAGCACCGACCGACAGCGCGGCCCGCTTCGACGAGCTGGAGACGGAGCTCACCGAGGCGATGGAACAGGAGCTCATGCGGTGCGTCGTGTCCGCGTATGGTCCCGCACCCTCGGATGTGTGAGCGCGGCGCCATCCGAGAACAGCGAAAAGGCCGGATCGCGATGCCTTGCGATCCGGCCTTTCGTGACTCTCAGCCGAAGAGGGCCGCAGCCTCCTCGTAGCGGTACTGCGGCACGGTGTTCAGCTCGCCGAGCGCATCGGCGAACGGGACGCGCACGATATCGGTGCCCTGCAGTGCCACCATCTGCCCCCACGCGCCGTCGACGATCGCGTCGGCCGCATGCAGGCCCAGACGCGTCGCGAGCACGCGATCAAAGGCGCTGGGCGCACCGCCGCGCTGGATGTGGCCGAGGATGGTGGCGCGGGTCTCAATGCCCGTGATGCGCTCGATCTCGGGCGCGAGCAGGTCGCCGATGCCACCGAGACGAGGACGGTTGAACGCGTCGAGGCCCTTGTCGCTGTAGGCCTCGTCCATTCCCTTGAGAGTGAAGCCCTCCGACACCACCACGAGCGGCGCGCGCCCACGATCGTGGGCGGAGGTGACCAGCGCCGCGATCTCATCGAGCGTCATCGGGTGTTCCGGGATGAGGATGGCGTGCGCGCCAGCAGCCATGCCGGCGTGGAGTGCGATCCACCCGACGTGGCGGCCCATGACCTCGGCCACCATGCAACGCTGGTGCGAGTCACCGGTGGTGCGCAGGCGATCCATCGCGTCCGTGGCGATGTTGACGGCCGTGTCGAACCCGAACGAGTAGTCCGTGGCCTGCAGGTCGTTGTCGATGGTCTTCGGCACGCCGATCACCTTGATGCCGTCCTTGGACAGACGGTCGGCCGCGGCCAGCGTCCCCTCGCCGCCGATCGCGATGATGCCGTCGATCTTGTGGCCGTAGAGCGTCTTGGCGATGTTCTCCGCACCGCCACGATCGCCCTCGTACGGGTTTGTGCGGCTGGTGCCGAGGATCGTTCCGCCGGTCTTGGACAGCCCCTTCACCTCATGACGGGTGAGCGGCATGAAGTCCCCCTCGACCACGCCACGCCAGCCGTCACGGATGCCCACGAACTCGAGGTCGTAGGTCGTGGTGCCCTTGAGCACGATGCCGCGGATCACGGCGTTCAGTCCGGGGCAGTCGCCGCCGCTGGTGAGGATACCGATCTTCATGAATGCTGCCTTCGCGCGTTGAAAGAGGAGGGGAACGAGGCGACGGTGCCTGCATCGAATCTAGCGGTCCCCGACCCTCGAGCGCCATTCAGAGCGATGAGAATGGATGTTCTTGACACAAATTCCAGGGACTTTCGCCTTCGCAACAGCTTTCGCGCTTTGAACGCGTCAAGAACAGGAATTCCTTCCAGCAACGACACAGCCCCCGCACACGAGGTACGGGGGCTGTGTCGTTGTCAGCGAATCAGGCGCCGAGGGCCTCGCGCAGCAGGTGCATGAGGGCCGCCAGCTGCACGGAGTCCTGCGAGCCCGGCTCGACCGAGACGCCGTCGAGCGCGCGCAGCGAGAGCCCCTGCTTCTGGTCGATGAGCTCGGCGATCTTCGAGTCCAGGGTGTGAGCTGCGATGATCCGCCATGCCGTGACCGGCTCGTCCTGACCGATGCGGTGCACGCGGTCGATGGCCTGGGTCTGCTCGGCGGCCGTCCAGCTCAGCTCGGCCAGCACCACGTTCGACGCCGCCTGCAGGTTGACGCCCACGCCGGCGGCGGTGAGCGAACACACGGCGATGGCGACGGCCGGGTCGTTGTTGAAGGCGTCGATCGCCTCCTGTCGTGCCGTGGACGTCTGATCGCCCCGGATCGAGACCGCCTGCAGCCCGTTCGCCGCGAACAGTGCCTCGGCCTGGTTCATGACGTCGATGTGCTTGGCGAAGAACACCACCTTGCCCACCGAGCGCTGCAGCTGCACCGCGTAGTCGGCCGCGAGGCCCGCCTTCGCCTGACCGATCCGGCGCACCATCGTGAACACGTTGTCGCCACCGGCATCGGCGTTCTTGGCGTCGTCGAACTCGTGCTGGGCGACCAGACGCACGATGTCCTCGTCGATCCCGTCCGTGACCCGCCCGCGCGCCTCGATGATGCGACGGTACTTGGCTGCCATGCGCTCGCCCAGCTCGCGCTCTGCCTGACGGATGGAGCGACCGAACTCGTCGTCCAGCTGCACGGGCATGTCGGCGATCAGCTTGTCAGGAAGGTCGGCGGCCACGTCCTTCTTCTTGCGCCGCACGATGCCCATCGAGATGACAGCGTCACGGGCCTCGGGGTAGAACGCCTTGTCCGCCGGGGTCAGGCCCGTCGCGTCCAGCTTCTCGGCCAGCACCGGCCCCGGACGCTCGCCGTTGGTCCAGCCCAGGAAGCGCCAGATTGCGTCGAAGTCCTCGACATCGTTGATCAGCGGCGTACCGGTGAGCGCCATGAGCAGCGGTTTGCCGCCCGGGGTGGTCTCCCGGACGCGGGAAGCGAGGGCGAGCACGTTCTGCGAGCGCTGCGAGCTCAGGTTCTTGATGAAGTGCGCCTCGTCGACCACTAAGCCGCGCAGACCCACCTTGCTCAGCCACTCCAGGTGACGGTCGAGGATCTCGTAGTTCACGATGAACACGTCCGCGAAGGCATCGATGTTCTCGCCATCGCCCTGGATTACCGTGGCGCGACGCTGCGGTGTCCAGCGCTCCACCTCACGCGCCCAGTTCATCTTCACGACGTTCGGCACCACGACCAGCAGCGGGTAGGCGCCGGCAACCGAGGCGGCCAACACGGACTGCGCGGTCTTGCCCAGCCCTGGTTCGTCGGCGAGCAGGAAGCTGCGCTTGCCCGTGCGGACGGCCTCGATGAAGCGCATCTGGTGCGGCATCACCTCGAGCCCCTTGGGGGAGATGTGATCGAACTCGGGAACCGGAGGCAGTTCCATCGACGCGGCACCGCCACCGGCACCGGTCTCGAACGCCTTGTACAGCGGGCCCATCAGGTCCCAGCCGTCCAGGCGACGACGCGGCGTCTCCTTGGGGATGACCACCGAGGTGTCGGGGGCGAGGAAGGGATTGGATTCCAGACGCGACTCGACCATGGGCGGCGTCACCTGACGCTCCGCGATGGCGGCGGAGACCACGGGGGTGGCGGCAACCGGCACCACGTCTGTGATGATCAGCTCGTCCGGGGCGAGTTCGGCACCCGACTCGAGCAGCCAGTCACGACGCATGCGCTTGGCGACCGGGCTGGTGGCCTGGTCCGCCTCCAGCAGCGGGATGATCGAGGTGTCACGAGCCGCGGTCTTCGCGAGGATCTGCGCCACGCCCTCGAGGCGCTTGAGCAGTTCGGCGCGTGCGGAGTCGGTGAGATCCGGGTCGGCCTTCACCCGAGTGCGCTCTTCGCGCACCAGAAAAGCGATGACCTGAAACTTGACGCGGTTGGTCGGGCCGAGTTTGCCCTTCTGCGCCTTGGCCTCCACCTCACGCACCTTGCGGGCGAGGATGGGGATGATCGGGGCCTCGTCATCGCGGCGGGAAGACGAGGACTTCCTGCGCCGTGATGCGGCGGTTGCCGTGGTCGGCATGCTCCTCCTGAGCGAACGTCCGGGATTCCTCCCGGGGGGCCGGCATGCACCGGTGCGATATCACGGATGCTCTCGCTGCCCGGACCGCAGAATCCGCTTCAGCGGCCAGCGACTCGGGGCGGAAGCGCCCATGCCTGTATTTTACCGCATCGCTCCGCTCCCCCGCCATCACCGCGACGCGCGAGTCGATGTCACACCCCAGCGCGCCCAAACGACACCCCTTCTGACACCACCGTCAACACTGACCCCCATCTCCCGCGAGACTTCCGTCTGTGGGCGACAATCCTCGCAACGCGGCGATTCTCGCCCACATACGGAAGTCTCGGGGGTCATGGGGTCACCTTGAGAGAAGCAGGACGAGAGATGACTCGCATCGACATCAACAAGACCAACCGCCTCGGCTACACCGCCGTCATCGGGATGGAGGCTTACGCACGCACGAACGTGGACAAGCGTCTGTTCGAGCTGCTGAAGATTCGCGCCTCCGTCATTAACGGATGCACGTTCTGCGTGGACATGCACATGACCGACGGACTGAAGGCCGGGATCCCGCAGCGCGTGCTCACCGCGGCAGCGGCGTGGGAGCACGCCGGCAGCCTGCTCCATGAACGGGAGAAGGCCGTGCTCGCGCTCACCGATTCCATCACCCGCCTCGGCCAGGACGCTGTCGACGACGCAGTCTGGAATCGCGCCGCGGCGTTCTTCGACGAGGCTGAGCTCGGTGCTCTGGTGCTGGCGATCGCTACCATCAACGTGTGGAACCGCATCGCGATCGCCACTCGGATGACGCCGCCGGTGGACGCCGCTCATCCGGTGGCGTGAGGACTCGGCTGCGCGACTGTTCCCAGACACTCCCCTGCAAGGAGCACGGATGACGATCCTCTCCCCCGCCGCGACGGCGTGGCAGCACGAGCGCGGACGTCTCCTCGGCATCGCGTATCGCATGCTCGGCGACTTCGCCGAAGCGGAGGACGTGGTCTCCGAGGTGGCGGAGCTCGCGGTTCAGGTCGAGCAGAGTGCGTCGGAGATCCGCTCCTGGCCCGCCTGGTTGACCACGGTCTGCGTGCGGCGCTCCATCGATCGCGTCCGGTCTATCGCGGCGCGACGTGAGAGCTATCCCGGTCCGTGGCTGCCGGAACCGGTGGCCACGGACCGACTCCCGGACGACGTCGTCGCCACGCGCGAGATGCTCTCGATCGCATTGCTCCACCTCGCCGAGCAGCTCCCGCCCCGTCAGCGTGCCGCTATCGTGCTTCATCGCGCATTCGCCATGTCTGCACCGGAGATCGCGGAGATCCTCGAGACCACGCCCGCGGCCGTCCGCCAGCTCATCTCGCGCGGTGAACGACGGCTGGACATCCGCCCCGATGAGCCCGTATCCGCTCGCGCGGACCCCGCGGCCCTGGACCGGCTCATCGCCGCTGTCGAGTCGGGAGACATCGCCGTCGTCACCTCGATGCTGGAGGACGACGCCATCCTCTGGACCGACGGTGGCGGCGTGGTCAGCGCGGCCCTGAACCCGATCTTCGGAGCCGCCGCCATCGCGCGCTTCGTGATCGGCGTGTTCGAGAAGGCGCGACGCGCCGACGACGAGATCGTCGTCGGGACGCTTCACGTCAACGGCGAGCCGGCCATCGACTTCCGCCGACGCGTCCGCCGCGATGTCGTGACCCTCACGTTCGGTCCGACCGGACGCATCGCCGCGATTCGGCAGGTCGCCAATCCCGACAAGCACACGCGGCTCTGACAAACGACAGCGGCCGCCTCCCGGTGTGGGAGAGCCGGCCGGTCGTCACATAGTCAGATCATCGACTTCGTGTGCCAGACGGTCTTCGTCTCGGTGAACGCGGTGATGCGCTGCAACGACGGCGCCGCAGCGTCCGCGCCGTCCTCTGGCGTGAGCACGCGCTTCAGCGTGCCCGCCGCAGACTGCTGCAGCGAGATCCAGTCGAGCGCGCCGGCACCCACCAGGTCGAGCGCATTGACGTCGTCATGCGATGCGAGCCAGGGCGCCGTCTCCGCCGGCGATCCGGTGAGCACATTCACCACGCCCGCGGGAACATCGCTGGTGGCGAGCACCTCCGCGAAAGAGATCGACGACAGCGGGAACGCCTCGCTCGCGATGACCACGACGGCGTTGCCGGCCACGAGCGCCGGAGCGATCGCGGAGACGAGGCCCAGCAGGGCGTTGTCCTGTGGAGCGACGATCGCCACGACGCCGGTGGGCTCCGGAACCGAGATGTTGAAGTACGGCCCGGCTACCGGGTTGGCGGCACCGGAGACCTGGGAGAACTTGTCGCACCAGCCGGCGTACCAGACCCAGCGATCGATCGCCTCGTCCACCTGCGCCCCGGCGACCGCCGTTGACACACCCTGCTGCGCCGAGATCTCCTCGACGAACTGGGCACGCCGCCCCTCCAGCACCTCGGCGATGCGGTACAGCACCTGGCCGCGGTTGTAGGCGGTCGCGCCCGACCAGCCCTTCACGGCAGCCCGCGCGGCCTTCACCGCATCACGGGCATCCTTTCGCGACGCCTTCGCTGCGTTGGCGAGAAACTCCCCCGACGGAGAGCTGACGGCATAGGTGCGACCGGATTCGCTGCGCGGGAACGCGCCACCGATGGCCAGCTTGTACGTCTTCGGCACGGTCAGTCGCTTGCTCACGCCGCTCCACCCTTCAGGTAGGCGAGAAGGCCGTGACGGCCGCCCTCGCGTCCGTAGCCGGACTCCTTGTAGCCGCCGAACGGGCTCGACGGATCGAACTTGTTGAACGTGTTGGCCCACACGACGCCGGCGCGCAGACGGTCGGCAACCGCGAGGATCCGCGAGCCCTTGTCGCTCCAGATGCCGGCCGACAGACCGTAGGGCGTGTTGTTCGCCTTCTCGATCGCCTCAGCGGGCGTGCGGAAGGTGAGCACCGACAGCACCGGACCGAACACCTCCTCGCGGGCGATGCGGTGGCTGGCCTGCACGTTGGTGAAGATCGTCGGTGCGAACCAGAACCCGTTGTCGGGGATGTCGCAGTCGGCGCTCCAGCGCTCGGCACCCTCGGCCTCGCCGATGTCGCTCAGGGCACGGATGCGCTCCAGCTGGGCGGCCGAGTTGATCGCGCCGATGTCGGTGTTCTTGTCCAGCGGGTCGCCGAGGCGGAACGTCGACAGCCGCGACTTCAGTCGATCGACGAAGTCCTCCGCGATCGACTCCTGCACCAGGAGACGGCTGCCTGCGCAGCAGACGTGACCCTGGTTGAAGAAGATGCCGTTGACGACACCCTCCACGGCCTGGTCGATCGGGGCGTCGTCGAACACGATGTTCGCCGCCTTGCCGCCGAGCTCCAGCGTCAGGCTCTTGCCGGTTCCGGCGACGGACTGCGCGATCGATCGGCCGACAGCGGTGGATCCGGTGAAGGCCACCTTGTTGATGTCGGGGTGGTTCACCACGGCGGAGCCGGTGGCCCCCGCGCCGGTGACGATGTTCAGCACGCCGGCAGGCAGGCCCGCCTGCTGGACGATCTCCGCGAACAGCAGCGCCGTGAGCGACGTGGTCTCGGCGGGCTTGAGCACGACGGTGTTTCCTGCGGCGAGCGCCGGAGCGACCTTCCACGCGAGCATCAGCAGCGGGAAGTTCCAGGGGATGACCTGACCGGCGACGCCGAGGGCGCGCGGGTTCGCGCCGAGCCCGGCGTAGTCGAGCTTGTCCGCCCAGCCCGCGTAGTAGAAGAACCACGCGGCCACGAGCGGTACATCGACGTCGCGACTCTCCTTGATGGGCTTGCCGTTGTCGAGGGACTCAGCCACCGCCAGTTCGCGGGCGCGCTCCTGAATGAGGCGGGCGATGCGGAACAGGTACTTCCCGCGGTCGCGTCCGCTCATCTTCGACCACACGCGGTCGTATGCGCGGCGGGCAGCGACGACAGCGCGGTCGACGTCGCTCTCGTCAGCGGTCGAGATCATCGCGATCGTCGTCTCGTCCGCCGGGTTGATGGTGCGGAACGAGGCACCGTTGCCGCCGACGAACTCGCCGTCGATGAAGAGGCCGTACTCGTCCTTCAGGTTCAGGATCGCGCGGGATTCCGGCGCGTCAGCGTACTCGAGAAAGCTCATCGTGCTTCGTCCTTCAGATCCGGGCTCGCATCCGCGCGGGATGCGACATAGTCGGGGGAACTCATCGTCAGTCGATGGTCACGTAGTCGGGGCCGGAGTAGTGTCCGGTGGTCATCTTCTGGCGCTGCAGCAGCACGTCGTTCAGCAGGCTCGATGCCCCGAAGCGGAACAGGTGCGGCTGGAGCCACTCCTCGCCGACGGTCTCGGCGACCGTCACGACGTACTTGATCGCGTCCTTGGAAGTGCGAATACCGCCCGCGGGCTTCACGCCGATCTTCTCGCCGGTGAGCCGGTGCCAGTCGCGGACGACCTCCAGCATCAGCAGGGTCACGGGAAGCGTCGCCGCCGGGGTCACCTTGCCGGTCGACGTCTTGATGAAGTCGCCGCCCGCGAGAATCGCGAGCCACGAGGCGCGCTTGATGTTGTCGTAGGTGTTGAGCTCGCCCGTCTCCAGGATCACCTTGAGTGAGGCAGAGCTTCCATCCGGACGTCGGCAGGCCTCCTTCACCTGGACGATCTGCTCGAACACCACCGAGTAGCGACCCGACAGGAACGCCCCGCGGTCGATGACCATGTCGATCTCGTCCGCGCCCGCCGCAACGGCCTCGCGGGTGTCGGCCAGCTTGATCGCAAGGGAGGAGCGTCCGGACGGGAAGGCCGTGGCCACGGCGGCGACCGAGATGAGTCCGTCGTCGGGGTCGCCGTGCAGCGCTCCGAGGGCGTCGACGGCGTACGGGACCATGTCGCCGTAGACGCAGACGGCGGCGACGCGCGGGCAGCTCGGGTCGGACGCGTCGGGGTGCACGGCCTTCGCGACGAGCGAGCGCACCTTGCCCGGGGTGTCCGCACCCTCGAGCGTGGTGAGGTCGATGAGCTCGATCACCCGATCCAGGGCCCACTTCTTCGACGTGGTCTTGATCGAGCGCGTGCCGAGGTCGGCGGCGCGCTGCTCGAGACCGACGGCGTCCACACCGGGCAAGCCGTGCAGGAAGCGGGCGAGGGTGCGGTCGTCGGGCTCACCGCCGATCATCTCGCGCGCTCGTACGGCGCGCTCTGCGGTGTCCGCCACAGCGGTCATTCGTCCTCCAGCAGGTCTCGGGCGGTGCCCTCGTCGGTGATCAGGATGGAACACAGTCCGTTCACGACCACCGCGCGGGCGATGTCGTGCTTGTCCTCGCCCGCCACCACGAAGATCGCGGTCTTGGCGGCACGGAGGGTGCTCAGTTCGACGCCGACGGTGCGGCCGTCCAGTTCGGGGTCCACGATGTTGCCGTTGGCGTCGACGTAACGGCCAAGGACGTCGCCCACGGCGCCCTTCATGGCCAGCTCCTCCAGGTCGCTCGCGCGCAGGTATCCGGAGTCCACGAGGGCGGAGTTCTTGTCGCCGAGCCCGGCGCTGTAGAGGTAGGCGTCGGCGCGCTGCGCGAGATCGAGCACGGCCGCGACGGTGCGGTCGGACGCGATGGCGTCCTTCGTCTCGCGACGCTCGAGCACGGCCGGGGATGGCAGCAGCACGACCTGTCCTCGGCCGCGGTTGGCGATCGTCGAGGCGAGGGTCGCCGCCGTGGAGGCGCGACGATTCAGGCTCACTCCACCGTTGATCTGCACGACGGTGACGCCGGTGGCCCAGCCATCGGGCAGTTTGTCCGCCACCTCGGTGAGGGTGTGTCCCCAGCTCACGCCGAGGGTCTTCGGGACGGGACGCAGCGCCGTGAGGAAGTCGGCCGCCGCCTGGGTCACCACGGAGGTGACAGAGCCGTTCTCGTCCGGAACGGGGACGACGATCGCGTCGTTCAGACCGAAGCGAGCGCACAGCTCGCGTTCGAGCGCGAGGCGACGAGCGCGCGGGTGGACGATCTCGATACGCACGATGCCGCGCTCGCGCGCCTGCGTGAGCAGCCGGCCCGCCTTCCATCGGGAGATCCCGAGGAGCGCGCCGATCTCGTCCTGCGTCTTGTTCTCCTCGTAATAGAGTTCCGCGACGCGGACCGCGAGCAGTTCGTCATCCACCCCTCGACGGTACCGCCGCTCACCGCACCTGACAACATCTGAGCCGCCTCGTGCTCATATGAGCACTTCACCCTGCGCTCATGCGCAGTTCTCACGTCAGGAGAGAAGGGCGCGGGTGCGCGTGACGTCGTCGGTCATCTGCTCGATGAGAGCGGGGATGCCCTGGAACGCGACCATGCCGCGAATGCGATCAACGAACTCGACCACCACGTGCTGTCCGTACAGGTCCAGCCCGGTCTCGTCCAGGACGTACGCCTCGACCTGACGAAACTCGACGTCGTCGAAGGTGGGATTCACGCCCACCGATATGGCCGCCTTGTGATGAACGCCGTCCGGCGTCACCAGCCACCCCGCGTATACGCCGTCGGCGGGAACATCGCCCTGCGACTGCGGTGAGAGGTTCGCCGTGGGAAACCCGAGCTCCCGCCCGCGCTTGAGACCGTGCACGACTTCGCCTTCGACACGGTGCGGCCGTCCCAGCAGCTGCGCCGCACGCCGGACATCGCCCTGCGACAGCAGCTCACGGATCCAGCTCGACGACACCCGTCGCTCCTCGCCGGCCACCAGGACGTCGTCAACCACGTCCGTGGTGAATCCCAGCTCCGCGCCCATGCGCTCGAGCAGTTGCGGGTCGCCGGCGCCACGGTAACCGAATCGGAAGTCCCGTCCGAGGAGCACCACGACCGCGCCGAGGTCGCGCACCAGGATGTCGCGGACGAAGTCCTCCGCCGACACGTGGGCCATCTCCTCGTCGAAGCGCAGCACGACGGCGGCGTCGAGTCCGGTCCCGGCCAGCAGGTCGATCTTCTGCCCCAGACTCACCAGCTCGTTGGGGCAGAGCTCCGGACGGATCGTGGCCAACGGGTTGCGGTCGAATGTGACCGCGACCACCTTTGCTCCCAACCGCTCGGCATCGGCCCGCGCACGCTCCAGCACCTGTCGATGACCGGTGTGCACGCCGTCGAACTTGCCGATCGCGACGACCGACGGCCCGAACCCGTCAGGAATGTCTGCGGGATCGGAGAAGACGATCACGAGCGAACCTCCGGCTGCGCCGCCGGCTTGTGAGTGATGAGGTACCAGAGGCCGATGAACGGAAGCACGAGCGGAACGAAAACATACCCCATGCCGAACACGCTCCAGACGGTCGGATGCGCGAACAGCTCAGGCAGGGTGAGACTGAGCGTTCCGATCACCAGCACGCCGACCAGCTCGAAACAGATCGCGATCCACGCGACGGTGTACCAGCCCGGGCGGCGGGAGAAGATCAGTGCGAGAGTCGCCACGATGTAGACCGCGGCAGAGGCAGCCGACAGCGAGTAGGCCAGCGGGGCGTCACCGAACTTCTCAACGATCTGAACGAACGACCGAGCGGTGGCGCCGAGCGCGAGCACCGCGTACACCGCGACCAGCACCTGACCGATACCGCTCATCCGACGCGGGTTCTTTGCGCGTCGTGGGGTCTCGGATTCCCGGGTCGTCTTCCCGGTCTGAGCCTGAGTCATCACTCGGACGATTCTACCCGTGGCGCGGAAGTGGCCCGGCGATCACGCGACCTGAACCGTCCAGATGACCTCCATGCGCCACACCATAATCGCCACGGCGAGAGCACCGACACCCATCACCACGGTCGCCCATCGGGATCTGTCGACGAAGGCCCACACCACGACACCGACGGGAATCAGCGCCGCGGAGATCAGGTACGTCCAGAACTCCAGCAGGCTCCCCGAGGGAGGGTTGCCGGCGAACGGAGCGACGATGGAGATGACGATCTGTGCGATCAGCAGCAGCTCCAGGACCGCCAGCGCACCGACACTCCAGTCCCCGGGCACGCGTCCGATCAGGCCCAGCACCACGCACAGCAGGGCGGCGGCGACCGCCACCGCAATCACTGCGATCGTGAAACCAAGGATCACGCGCCAACCTCCGACCCATCACGGACAACGCCACAACAACCGGCAGACACCGCGAAACCAAGGATCACGCGCCAACCCCCGACCCATCACGGACAACGCCACAAACACCGACTAACACCGCGAAACCGAGGCTCACGCGCGCGTGCCCCTCGTCACCGGTGTGATCATGCCCCGTCATCACTGCTCCTCCGGCATGTTCATCGCGCTCTTCAGATCCGAGCCGCGTCGCTCCAGCACGCCGATGAGCGAGCCATCCGGCGCGATCGCCGCCACGGGGAAGGATGCGACACGTTCGGCCGCGCCGACGAGCTTCTTGCCGTGGCGAAGGTCCACGGCCTCCTCGGCGCTGACCGTCAGCGCACCGAGCACATCCGTCGCGACCCGGGCGGGCGGCAGTACGGCGGCGGAGCCGATATCGTCGGTCAGCGCTGCGGCCTCGGCGACGTCAAAGGGTCCGACGGCCGTCCGCCGCAGTGTGGTCAGGTGGCCCCCAACGCCCAGCGCTGCGCCCAGGTCACGGGCGAGCGCGCGAATGTAGGTGCCGCTGGTGCAGTCGACCACCACGTCGAGGTCGATCACCTCATCGCCCCGCCGCGTTTCCAGCACGTCGAAGCGTGAGACGGTGACGGGGCGGGACTTCAACTCCACGGTCTCCCCCGCCCGTGCCAGGTCGTACGCGCGCTTGCCGTCCACCTTGATTGCCGAGACGGTGCTCGGAACCTGCAGGATGTCACCCGTCAGCGCTGAGATCCCCTCAGCGATGGCGGCATCGGTGACCGCGTCCGCCGACACCGATGCGGTGACCGTGCCGTCAGCATCGTCGGAGTCCGTACTGACGCCGAGGCGAATGGTGGCCGTGTACGTCTTGTCCAGCCCGACGAGGAACGTGAGCAGCCGGGTGGCTCCCTCGATCCCGACGAGCAGCAGTCCGGTCGCCATCGGATCGAGCGTTCCGGCATGACCGACCTTGCGCGTGCCGAATCCTCGACGGACGCGAGCGACGACATCGTGACTCGTGATCCCCTGGGGTTTGTCCACCAGCAGCAGCCCCGCCGCGGGGCGGGGTCCCGTCGCGCGCGCCATCAGCAGGAGTCCTGGAAGAACTCGACCGGACGGTCCGATCGCGAGATGTCGATGAGCGCGGATGCCGCTCGACGGGGACGCACATCGCGGAGGTAGCGGAACTCGGCGTCGGTGTAGGGCGCGTCGGTCGATCGGCCGGGGCGCTCGGCCAGGCGGCTCTCGGGCGACTCCAGCCAGACGGCGAAGGCGGCGGTGCCGCGAATGCCCTCCTGCTGGGCGAACACGCCGTCGAGCACCAGGACGGCGTCTTCGGGTGCGGTGACCCAGCGCGCCTCGACCGGCTGATCTCGTCGCTCATCCCACACCCGCAGCTGGACGCCCGCGGTGGCGGACGCCTGTCCGCCCTCACGGAAAGGGTCCAGCAGTACGCGCCGCAGGGTATCCACGTCGACGGGGGCCGGCGCCGGCTCGGCACCGCGTTCGGAGCGCGGACGCACGAAATCCGTGAGCGATGCACGCAGCACTGCGGAGTCGTCCTCACCGATGATCTCGGCGAACGAGTCGGCGAACTCTCGCGTGGCCTCCGGGTCCAGTCCGTCAACGAGCACGACCACGCGTCCGGCCGGGCTGTTGTGCCGCAGTTGTCCGCGCAGCTCTCGCTGCAGCGTGGTGACGGGGGTGATCGGGAGCCGCATGCTTCCAGCCTACGTGTGTCGGGCGGATAGGCTGGTGACTCGTGTCCGAGATCGCCGATGCACTGGTGCCGTGGTTCCAGCGAACCGCGCGCGATCTGCCGTGGCGTCGTGCTGGCTTCGGCGCGTGGGGAATCCTGGTGAGCGAGTTCATGCTGCAGCAGACTCCGGTGACCCGAGTGATCCCCCTGCTGGAGGCCTGGCTGGAGCGCTGGCCTTCCCCGGCGGCGCTCGCGGAGGCACCGCCCGCCGAAGCGGTCAAGCAATGGGCGAACCTCGGCTACCCGCGCCGCGCGCTGTGGCTGCACCGTGCAGCCGTGGAGATCACGGAGCGGCACGACGGGATCGTCCCGAACGACGTCGACGCACTGCTGGCGCTCACCGGCATCGGCGATTACACGGCGCGCGCTGTGGCGGTGTTCGCGTACGGCCGGCGCGAACCGGTGGTCGACACGAACACGCGGCGGGTGATCGCGCGCGCCGTCCACGGTCGCTCGCAGCCGGGTCCTGCGGCCAAACGGGATCTCGCCGACATGTCGGCGCTGCTTCCCGATGACGATCACGCTGCGGCGGTCGTCAATGCCGCGGCTATGGAACTCGGCGCACTCGTATGCACCGCCCGCACCCCGCGCTGCGAGGAGTGTCCGCTGCGCGAGCTCTGCGCGTGGCGCGCGGCCGGCTATCCCGACACGGGCGACCAGCGACCTAAGCAGGCGAGGTACGAGGGCAGTGATCGACAGGCCCGCGGCGCCGTGCTTCGCATCCTCCGCCACGCCGACCACGACGTTCCGGTCGTCGCGCTGATTGCGGACTGGCCCGATCCCGTGCAGCGGGATCGGGCGATCGACTCTCTCGTGGCCGATGGGCTCATCGAGATCGACGGAGAGGGCGCCCGCCTCCCCCGCTGATCAGCTCCGCTGTGCGTCGACGCGGCTCAGCCGCAGAACTCCGCCATCGGTCGCTCCAGCACGGTGACTTCGATGCCGCTGATCGTCTCACCATCACTGGCGCCGAAGTACATCGTTCCTCCGGCCGCCGGCACGCGCAGCGCCATCGAGTAGTTGGCCACCATCGCGTTCTGCGCCTCCGGATAAGCTGCCTGAGCCTCCGCGAGGGTGGAGCCGATACCGATTCCTTCGGCCGTCTTCGGGCTGGTGCCCGCAGATCCGGTGATCGCCACCTGGCTCAGCGTCGTGTTCGCCTCGCCCGATACGGCGTAGCCCGCGGCCGCGAAGATGGAGAGCCCGTCGGCGCCGGCATAGCTGATCACCGGCGCGTCCGGCGACGGCGCTTGCGCGCCACAGCCGATCGTCCAGCCGGAGCCCACGGCACCGGCGAGCGTCGCGAAGTCCTCACCGAGCACAAGCGGACCGACGCCCGCACCACTGACCACCCAGCCCGCGGGATCGTCGGCAGGTGCGGACTCGGACGGGGTCGTCGTGGGCTCCGCCGTGGGTTCCGTGGTTGCGGGCGGAGTCGTCTGCGTCGGAGACGACGCGGATGCGGTCGGCTCCACGGCGGGAGTGCTCGCTCCGCTGGTGCCCTCCGATGAGGTCGCGCATCCCGAGAGTGCCAGAGCTCCCCCGATCATCAGCGCCGCCAACGCAGCGGCGGTCCGGGTCCGTGCGATGCTCTTCAACCGCATCATCTCCCCTTTCGTGCGTGCGGGTGTGGTCACCCGACTCCCTCACCGTACGTCAGGCCTCCGACAGGAAGCCCCGGACATTCAGTCCGCGTCGTCGTCCTCACGCGGCTTGACGTAGGGGTCAGCCTCGCCGGCGTACGTCGCGCCCGAGGCGGTCTGAGCCACCTCGGCGTCACGCTGGTGCGCCTCGCGCAGGAGCGCCGAGATGTGATCTGCGGTCTCCGGAAGGGCGTCGGGAATGAACTCCAGCGTGGGCACCAGGCGCACACCCAGTCGCTTGCCCACCTCGGAGCGCAGCATTCCGGTGGCCGCCTTCAGCGCGGCGGCGCTGTCCTCGCGCTCCTGGTCGGTGCCGTACACCGTGTAGAAGACCGATGCGTTCTGCAAGTCGCCGGTCATTCGGACGTCAGTGATCGTCACGAAACCGAGGCGGGGGTCGCGCAATCCCTTGTCGAGTCGCTCCGCTATGATCACGCGGATGCGGTCGGACAGTCGACCCTGTCGTTCTCCGGCCATGATTGCCTCCTTGCTCGGGGGTGCGACAAGCGCACAATTTCTATCGTAGTGAGGGATGCAGACCGAGCTCCGTATCGGGGCTCGGCCGTAACGGGCACCGCCCGCCCCACGATGTGAGGCGGGCGGTGCCGCGATGACACGGCTCCCTCGGGAGCCTGTCGATCAGGAACGAGGCTTCTCGACCATCTCCGTGGTCTCGATCTCGTCGCCGATCTGGATGTCGTTGTACTTGCCGAGGCCGATACCGGCTTCGTAGTCCGTACGCACCTCGGTGACGTCGTCCTTGAACCGGCGCAGCGACTCGATGGCCAGGCCATCGGCGATGACCACACCGTCGCGGATGACGCGGGCCTTGGCGTTGCGGGTGATGGTTCCCGAGCGCACGATGACACCGGCGATGTTGCCGAACTTCGAGGAGCGGAACACCTCGCGGATCTCGGCGACACCCGACTGGACCTCTTCGAACTCCGGCTTGAGCATTCCCTTGAGGGAGTTCTCGATGTCCTCGATCGCCGAGTAGATGACCGAGTAGAACCGGATGTCCACACCCTCGCGCTGAGCACGCTCGCGTGCCTTCTGGTCGGGGCGGACGTTGAAGCCCACGATGATCGCGTTGTCGATCGTCGCGAGGTCCACGTCGGAGGCGGTGATGGCACCGACGCCGCGGTGGAGGATGCGCAGCTGCACGGAGTCGTCGACCTCGATCTTGAGCAACGACTCCTCGAGTGCCTCGACGGCACCGGAGACGTCACCCTTGATGATGAGGTTGAGCGATTCGACCTTGCCCTCTTCGAGAGCCCGGGTGAAGTCCTCGAGCGAGATGCGCTTGCGCGCCTTGGCCAGCTGAGCGTTGCGCTCGGCGGCCTCGCGCTTCTCGGCGATCTGACGCGCCGTGCGGTCCTCATCGGTGACGATGAAAGTGTCGCCAGCGCGGGGCACCGAGTTCAGACCCTGCACCTGGACCGGACGCGACGGGTACGCCTCGTCGACGGCTTCGCCGTTCTCGTCGAGCATCGCACGGACACGTCCGTAGGCGGTGCCGGCGACGATCGCGTCACCGACGCGCAGCGTTCCAGACTGGATGAGGACGGTGGCGACCGAACCGCGGCCCTTGTCGAGCTTCGCCTCGATGGCGACACCGCGAGCGGCCTTGTTCGGGTTGGCGCGGAGGTCGAGGCCGGCGTCGGCCGTCAGCAGCACGGCGTCCAGGAGGTCCTGGATGCCCATGTTCTGGCGAGCGGACACGTCGACGAACATCACGTCGCCGCCGTACTCCTCGGCCACCAGGCCGTACTCGGTCAGCTGCTGGCGCACCTTGGCCGGGTTGGCCTCGGGCTTGTCGACCTTGTTCACCGCGACCACGATCGGCACGTTTGCCGCCTGGGCGTGGTTCAGGGCCTCAACCGTCTGCGGCATGATGCCGTCGTCGGCGGCGACAACGAGGATCGCGATGTCCGTCACCTGCGCACCACGGGCACGCATGGCGGTGAACGCCTCGTGACCCGGGGTGTCGATGAAGGTGATGGCGCGCTCGATGCCCTCGTGCTCGGTCCAGATCTGGTAGGCACCGATGTGCTGGGTGATGCCACCGGCCTCACCCGCGACGACGTTGGTCTGACGGATCGCGTCGAGCAGTCGCGTCTTACCGTGGTCGACGTGACCCATGACGGTCACCACCGGCGGGCGGATCTCCAGGTCGTCGTCGTCCTCATCAGCCAGCTCGGCGTCGAGGTCCAGACCGAAGCCCTCGAGGAGCTCCTTGTCCTCATCCTCGGGCGAGACCATCTGGATCTTGTAACCCAGCTCAGCACCGAGGACCTCGAAGGTCGACTCATCCAGCGACTCGGTGGCCGTGGCCATCTCGCCGAGGTTGAAGAGGATCGTCACCAGCGTTCCGGGCTGCACCGTGTAGCCGGTGATGGCCTCGATCTTGTCGGCGAAGTCCGCAATGGACGAACCGCGACGCAGGCGAATGGTCTCGCCGTTACCGCGCGAGACGTTGACGCCGCCCACCATCGGGGCATCGCGCATCTCGAATTCCTGGCGCTTGGCCCGACGCGACTTGCGCTGCTTGGACTTGCCGCCACCCTTACCGAACGCACCGGCTGTGCCGCCACGACCACGGCCACCGGGGCCGGGACGACCGGCGAAGCCGCCGCCACCGGCGGGACGCTGGAAGCCGCCACCGGCACCAGCACCGGCACCGCCGGGACGACCGGGTCCACCCGGACGCTGCTGGAACGGAGCGCCACCGGGACGGCCACCGCCACCGGGACGCTGCGGACGCGGAGCACCCGGACGGGGCGAGCCCGGACGGGGTGCCTGCGGACGCGGGATGTTGCCCGGGGTCGGGCGCTGGCCCATGCCCTGCGCAGAGGCGAACGGGTTGTTGCCGGGACGCGGACCGGCGGGACGCTGGCCCATGCCCTGCGAGGACGCAAAGGGGTTGTTCCCGGGACGCGGGCCACCGGGGCGCGGTCCGGGAGTGGGAGCACCGGGCTTCGGTGCGCCACCTGCGGGCTTGTCGCCGGCCGGCTTCTCAGCGGCGGGGGCGGCAGGCGCGGGTGCAGCCTGCGGCGCGGGAGCCTTCTCGGCTGCCGGAACGCTCGGCTTGGGACCGGGCTTCGGGCCCGGCTTGGGACCGGGGGTGGCGGCCGGCTTCGCCGGAGCCGCCGGGGCGGGCGCAGCGGCGGATGCACCGCCGGCAGCACGCTCAGCCTCGAGGGCGGCACGCAGCTTGCGTGCGACCGGGGGCTCGATCGTGGACGACGGGCTCTTGACGAACTCGCCGAGTTCCTTCAGTTTCGCAAGGGCGACCTTGCTGTCGACACCGAGTTCAGATGCGATCTCGTGTACGCGTGGTTTGGCAGCCACATTTCTCCTGTCTGGGTCCACCCAGGCAGGGCAGACCGTATCAGCGGACGGGTCTCATTTCGAGCCGTTCACTTTGTTTCCATAGCCGTTCAGCCGTTTCTC
Source organism: Microbacterium gorillae (assembly GCF_050990725.1). GTDB lineage: Bacteria > Actinomycetota > Actinomycetes > Actinomycetales > Microbacteriaceae > Microbacterium > Microbacterium gorillae_A. The sequence continues at coordinate 1,459,242 of NZ_CP158844.1, read as the reverse complement.
GATGGTCTGCGTGTCAAGTGGCCCCGACACACGGAGTGCTCGTACGAATGCTCGCCGCTGCAGTGCCTTCTCCAGACACTGCGCATCGTCGTGCACCCACGCACCTCGCCCGGGCATCGAAGCTCGCTCGTCGATGACGAGGGAGGTTTCGGAGGCCACTACCCGCAGAAGAGCGGAACGAGATGCACGGTTGCGACATCCGACGCACGTCCGTACGGCTTCCATGTTACACCTCCCGGGTGCGTGCTCGCTCTCATCGCCCTCGACCGACACGGCTGTCTCGGCGCGGCATCGCGGTGCTGGAGCGGAATGCCGCACCAGCGTGAGATCGCGCGGCAGCGGACCGCTTCGGCGTTTCGCCGATGGGTCCGCCGCCGCGTCAGATCACTTGTCGTCGAGGATCGAGTCCGGCTGGATGTCGATCTTCGCCCCCGTGAGTTTTGCGGCGAGGCGGGCGTTCTGGCCCTCCTTGCCGATCGCGAGCGACAGCTGGTAGTCGGGCACGAGGGCGCGCACGGCCTTGGTGGTGGCATCCAGCACGAAGCTGGAGGTCACCTTCGCCGGCGAGAGCGCGTTCGCGACGAACGTGGGGAGGTCGGGGCTGTAGTCGACGATGTCGATCTTCTCCCCCGACAGCTCCTCGGTGACAGCGCGCACACGGCGCCCCATCTCGCCGATGCAGGCGCCCTTGGCGTTCACCTGCGGGTCGTTCGCGATCACGGCGATCTTGGTGCGGTGCCCCGCCTCACGGGCGAGCGACTCGATGGTCACCAGACCGTTCGCGATCTCCGGAACCTCCAGAGCGAACAGCTTGCGGACCAGGCCCGGGTGGGTGCGCGAGACGGTGATCTGCGGACCCTTGTTCCCCTTGGCCACTGTGGTGACGTACACGCGGATGCGCGAACCGTGCGTGTACTCCTCGCCCGGTACCTGCTCCTCCGGCGGAAGGATGGCCTCCACCGAGCCGAGGTCCACGTGGATCATCCGCGGGTTCGGACCCTGCTGGATGACACCGGCGACGATGTCGCCCTCCTTGCCACGGAACTCCCCGAGAACCGCGTCGTCCGCGATGTCGCGCAGACGCTGACTGATGACCTGCTTGGCGGCGAAGGCCGCGATGCGCCCGAAGTCCTCGGGCATGTGCTCCTCTTCGCCGATGACCGCGTCCTCGTCATCGAGCACCGGGATGTACACGGCGACGTGACCGGTCTTGCGATCCAGCGATGCACGTGCGCCCACGGGCAGCGAACCCTCCGGCGACGTGTGCTTGGCGTAGGCCGTGAGCACCGCCTGCTCGATGATGCGAACGAGTTCGTCGAAGGGAATCTCCTTCTCTCGCTCGATGTTGCGCAGCAGTCCGAGATCGATCTCCACGGTGGGCCTCCCTATATTCAGCTCTTGACCCGCGAACGGGCATCCTCTCCAGGATACCTGCTCGATGCGATCCGGTGGCATCTGGACCGACGAGCTGATCTGCCCGGGGAAGACGCGCGCTCGTGAGAAGCTCGGGTTTGTCCTCCGTCGGATCCGCGCGCTCAATGATGCGAGGCCGCTGACCGCCCTATTCGGACGGGTTCTTCGTTCCCGCCGGCACCCGGTCAGGAGCGGAATCCAGATCATTGATGGCCCGGATCAGGTGGAACAGGTGACCCACCTTGAACGGGTTGAGGATCATCGTGAGGCGCGGCAGATCGGGCACGTCCCCATCGGCGATCTCCACCGGCATGGCCGACATGCTCTCGATCCGCCCCGACACCAGCAGATGCCCGAACCGCTCGTTGAGGGACTCCAGCTCGTCGGGCGTGGGCGCATTGCGCACTCGCAGCACGAGCAGTTCGTCGATCCAGCGCAGTGAGTCGTAGTTGCGCCAGAAGCCCGTGATCTCGGCTTCGGCCGCCTCGACCGAGTCCGTGATGAGCACCCGCTCCAGATCGTCACCCGACACCACACCGGCCGGGATCATCTGCTCCTCGACGAAATGACGCAGACCCGACCAGAACTGACCGCCCGGCTCATCGAGCAGGACGATCGGCATCGGCTCCGCCTTACCGGTCTGCTGCAGTGTGAGCAGCTCGAACATCTCATCCATCGTGCCGAAGCCGCCGGGCACGCACACGAATCCGCTGGATTCCTTCATCAGCATGAGCTTGCGGGTGAAGAAGTACTTCATGGCCACCACGTTGTCGCGGTCGGCGAAGATCGCGTTGGGGCGCTCCTCGAACGGCAGCCGGATCGAGACGCCGATCGCGCGGTCCGGGCCGGCACCCTCCGCCGCCGCCTGCATGATGCCGGGGCCCGCGCCCGTCACGACCATCCAACCGCGCTCGGCCAGACGCTCGGCGATGTCGTGCGCCTGCTCGTAGAGCGGGTCATCGGACCGGGTGCGCGCGGATCCGAAGATGGTGACCTTCGGAACCCCGGCGTACGGTGCGAAGATCCGGAATGCGCGGCGCATCTCCGCCACAGCAGACGCCGTGATCTTCAGGTCCAGCCGCTCGGTGCCGTCCCGGCCGAGTTCAATGGCCGTGCCGATGATGCGGCGGATGAGCTCGCGGTTCGCCGTGATGCCGGCGTCGTGCAGCATGCGATCCATCTCGGCGCGGAGGGTCTCATCGGGTCCGGGGGTCACGGTGGCTTCGGTCATGCCTCCACCCTCCCATGCCCCGACGAACGGCGCCTGAACGGGTGCGCGTGGCGGTGAGACACCCACGCCGGTCGTGATCAGATCCGTCATCCTCCCGAACGGACGACAGGATCCGCGTCCCGATTCAGATGGGAATCGCGGTCGTCGTCATGACCAGGGTCTGCTCATCCGGCATCGTGAAATCCACCGTGATGCGGCGGAAGTCGGCGAGGGAGACGACATGGGTACCGCCACACGGAAAGGAGGCGTCCCCCTGCGGCAGGCTGCAGTGCCAGGTGCGCATGTCTGTGATGGCCGGCCCGGCCGTCTCGATGCGGCTTGCGGATCCCGCGGCCACCCAAGCGGCCAGCAGCGCATTCGCCCGCTCTTCACGCTCGGCGAGGGAGGCTGCGAACGTCTCTGTATCGAACCCCGCCTTGCGCAGGCTCTTGCCCAGGCGATAGCGATCGACGCTGCCGTTCGGGTGGATGAAGCTGGTCTCATTGGCGCGGCCCTCGAAATCGGGGTGTCCGAGCGGATCGGGACGAACCTCCTTGCGCCAGAGGTCCGCGAGCGCGGCGTCCAGGGCGAGGGAGGCGAGGTGGCAGGCCGTGTGTCCTCGGCTGAGGTCGGCACGGCGCTCGGCGTCGACATGGGCTCGAACGGCGTCGCCCTCGGCGACCGAGGCCTGCCCCTCGACGATGTGCGCCACCAGCCAGGTCCAGCCGTCGGTTCCACGCTTGACGGGGATATCTGCGCCGATCAGCAGGTCTGTGCCGTTCTCGGTCGCGGCCATGACCGTGTGGAGAACGCGCAGTTGCGTGTCTCCTGCGATGATCGTGCCGGTGTCTCCGGGCTGATCCGGCCAGGTGTGATCAACCGGGTGGAACGGTGTGGTGTCCAGCACGACCACGGCGCCGTCCGGATGCGCACGCACGGCCATCACGACGGCGTCGCCCTCGATCGCGCCGGAGGGAAAGGTCACGAGCGTCTCATTCACGTGGGCAACTCTCTCACGACGCACCGTCGAGTGAGCTGATCACGCGGCGGCGCTCAGAGATCAGTACGTTCGGTGAGTACCGACAGGATCCCGGCGAGGACCTCGTCCTGCGACTCCAGGGAGCCCGAGGTGGCGAATGTCAGGCGGTTGACGCCCGCGTCCAGCACACCCGTGCTCAGCCCGGCATCCTCGCGCGTGATCCAGCCTCGATCCGCACCATCCACGTCGAACTGCTCGCCGCTGGGTTCGTGCCCACGATCGGCACCACCCGGATACAGGGTGACAGAGATCCCGCCTTCCTGCGGCTGATGAGCACCGCACCAGCCGGCGCGTCCATCCGCCGCGAGCGCGTCCCACAGCGGACCGTACGGCTGGGAGTCGTTCTGCACCCCCGGCTCAGCGTCGGTCATGCCGGCCGCGCGGACGGCGTCCACGATCACGGAGCAGTCAGGCACTGCCCAGGAGCCTGTCGGCAGCGGAGCGGCCACGGGGTGCTGCCCGATGAGGCGCGCGCCGACCCGCCCGACAACGGCCGAGAGTGCGTCTTCGGTGCCGGCTCCCGCAATGAGCCAGGAGTCGCCGACGGCAAGTTCCGCCATGCACAGATCTGGTCCTTCGCCGTCGGGGCAGGTGACGATGTCCGGGGTCGCGAGCGCCTCGTCTGACACCAGGGACAGCGGGAGGATATCCACCGAGACGACCCCGGCTCCCGCGCCATCCCAGCGGCAGCTGAGCGCTCCCGCGAGCGCAGACGCGGGGGTCGGGCCGTTCGCATCGGTCAGCGTCCAGGTCGCGGGCGCGATCACGTTCAGGTCCTCGTCCGTCAGCACCTGTGAACAGTCGCCCGCGAAAGCCATCTCCGGTTCCGCAGGCTCGACGGCATCGTCCGTGGGCGTCGACTCAGCGGTCGGCTCGACCGACGCCGACGGTGTCGACGTGGCAGGGGTGCTCGAGGCTGCCTGTCCGGGCTCGGTTGCCGTGCATCCGGCGAGAACCAATGTCGCCGCCACAGCGGTGAGGAATCGAGCGAACGGAGAGCGCATGGTTCGATCATAGGGAAGCGCCTCCCGGTCGGTCGCAACGATTCGGCCACGCCGATTGGCGCTCCGCCCCGTACCGTCGGCGTCCCGGGGCTGGACGCTCATCACCCTCCGCATCGCCCACCTTGACGGAGGTCAGAACCGCCACGCCCGAACCCTCACCAGAGCTGGGCGATCACGTCGGCGAAGACCTCCTCGGCATCCACGTCCAGGCCACGACGCTGGAACCAGGTGCACACGTTCAGCACGTCGCGGTGCAGGAAATCCGCGCCGGCCGGGTTCGCCGCAAGATCGACGATCTGCGGCAGGTCGATGACCACGACGCGTCCGTTGTGCAGGAGCAGGTTGTACGCAGACAGGTCGCCGTGCGCCAGCCCCGCGCGAGCGAAGGCGATCAGCAAGGCGCGCACCTGGTCGAAAGGATCGGCCAGCTCTGCCCCACGCAACCGTGTCTGAGCCAACCGCGGCGCCGCCTGACGGCCCTGCCCGATGAACTCGAGCAGTACCTCGGTGCCCGAAACCTGCACGGGGTAGGGCACCGGAATGCCGGCCTCGTAGGCGGCGCAGAGGGCGGCGAACTCGGACCCCGCCCAGTGTCCGGCTGAGACGGAGCGGCCATACGCGGACTTCTTCTCCACCGCGCGGACGTCGCGAGAGCGACGCAGTCGCCTGCCCTCCTCATACTGACCGGAGCGGTGGAAGTCGCTGGTCTCGGCGCCCCGGTAGCGCTTCGCCGCCAGCAGGCACCCCGCCTGATCGGGGACTGCGCGTTCGATGAGGTAGACGTCCGCTTCCTTCCCGGTCTTGACGATGCCGAGTTCGGTGTCGAAAGCGGCGGCGCTCGTCACGAGCCAGGAGGGGTGCGGAAGCGGCCCACGCTCGGTGGGCGATGCGGAGGGCCAGGTGCTCCACCGCTGGTCGGGTCCCGGCTCGCGCTGGTCGAAGGCATGACCGTCGAGGACGTCGTCATCGAAGGCGGCGAACGGACGGGACGAAGAAACAGAGGAAGAGTCGAGGAAGGACTCGAATGACATGAGGGAGATCTCCAGAGAGGAGGCCGCCGCTCAGTCGATGCGGAACGTCAGTATGCGGCCTCGGAAAGGAAAGAGGGTACGGATGACACCGTGTTCGTGTTCATCAGTCATCACTCCTCTCCCTTATGCCGGCCAGCCGGGTCGCGCCGATCGCAACCCGTTCACGCTAGCGGGTCCGTGCCGTCACGGCAAGACTCCGCTCCCCTACGCCGGCGTCAGCTGGTGACGACCTGCGCGGTGCCGAGGGGCGCGTCGGGCCCCATCTCCGCGGCGATGCGGTTGGCCTCTTCGATTAGCGTGGCGACGATGTCCGCCTCAGGAACGGTCTTGATGACCTGACCCTTCACGAAGATCTGTCCCTTGCCGTTGCCGCTGGCGACGCCGAGGTCGGCCTCCCGCGCCTCGCCCGGACCGTTCACGACGCAGCCCATGACCGCCACACGCAGCGGCACGGTCATGTCCTTGAGTCCCTCGGTCACGTTGTCCGCCAGCGTGTAGACGTCCACCTGGGCGCGGCCGCACGACGGGCAGGAGACGATCTCCAGCTTGCGCTCGCGCAGGTTCAGCGACTGCAGGATCTGGTGACCCACCTTGACCTCTTCGGCGGGGGGTGCGGACAGCGAGACACGGATGGTGTCGCCGATGCCCTCGGACAGCAGGATGCCGAACGCGGTCGCGGACTTGATCGTGCCCTGGAATGCGGGCCCTGCCTCGGTGACGCCGAGGTGCAGCGGCCAGTCGCCCCGCTCAGCGAGCTGGCGGTACGCCTTCACCATGACGATCGGGTCGTTGTGCTTGACGGAGATCTTGAAGTCGTGGAAGTCGTGCTCCTCGAACAGGCTCGCCTCCCACACCGCGCTCTCGACGAGAGCCTCCGCGGTGGGCTTGCCGTACTTCTGCAGGAGCCGCTTGTCGAGCGATCCGGCGTTGACGCCGATGCGCAGGGATACTCCGGCGGCCTTCGCCGCGGCGGCGATCTCACCGACGTTGCCGTCGAACTCCCGGATGTTGCCGGGGTTCACGCGCACGGCGGCGCAGCCGGCATCGATGGCCGCATAGATGTAGCGCGGCTGGAAGTGGATGTCGGCGATGACCGGAATCTGACTCTTCTGCGCGATGGCAGGAAGGGCGTCGGCATCGTCCTGGCTCGGCACGGCGACACGCACGATCTCGCAGCCGGACGCAGTGAGTTCTGCGATCTGCTGCAGCGTGGCGTTGATGTCGGTGGTCTTGGTGGTGGTCATCGACTGCACTGACACAGGGGCGTCGCCACCGACCAGCACCTTGCCGACACGGATCTGTCGACTCTTGCGGCGCGGGGCAAGGACTTCGCGGGCAGCGGGCATACCGAGATTCACAGCGGGCACCACTCCAGCCTAGGGCCTGGCACCTGCACGACGGCCGTGTCGGCGCCATGAACCTCACGAGCGTGAGTAACACCGGCTCGGGCGTGACGGGCGCTGTGATAGGTTCGGCGCATGCACGCGAACCTGTCCTGGTGGCCCGCCTCCTGAGGCGGTGTTTCGCGTAGCCACGATTCCAGACCGCCCCCACTTGGGCGGTCTTTCGTGTTTCGAGCCTTCGAATCAGACTCCGCCCCGAACAGGAGAACACATGACCGGGTCGCTGACGCCCGAGACCAATCCGTCCGCGGACGCCGAGCAGGAGTCGATGATCCCCACATCCGGTGCCTTCGTGCTGCTCGCCCGCCAGGGGTCACCAGACGTCGAGATCCTCACGGGCGAGGTGTCGGATGTCGATCTGCTGGCCGACATCCCGCTCGTGGTCGACGGAGTGCCGCGCGAGGTGTTCGCGCTGGTGCCCTATCGCCAGGTTCGCGAACGCGGATTCTCGGCTCACGATGACGATGCACCACTGCGGACGCTCGTGGTCGACCAGCACGCCCGAGTTCCTCGCGCCGACCTCATCGCCGAGCTTCCGACGACGCCCATCCCGCTCGCCGACGCCGGGTTCGACATCTCCGACGAGGAGTATGCCGAGATCGTTCGCACGGTGATTCGCGATGAGATCGGTCGCGGCGAGGGCGCGAACTTCGTGATCCGCCGTGACTACGTCGCCGGCGTCGATGCCGACCCGCGCGTTGCGGCGCTGACCTGGTTCCGTGCGCTCCTCGAGCATGAGCGCGGTGCGTACTGGACCTTCGCGGTGATCACCGAGGGTCACATCGCCGTCGGTGCGAGCCCAGAGGCGCATGTCTCCGCCCAGGGCGGTGTGGTCACGATGAACCCGATCTCCGGCACCTTCCGTCACCCGGCCGGCGGCGCCACGAAGGAATCCCTCAGCGAGTTCCTCCGCTCCACGAAGGAGACCGAGGAACTGTTCATGGTGGTGGACGAGGAGCTGAAGATGATGTCCGCCGTCTGCAGCGACGGCGGACGCATCACGGGTCCGCATCTCAAGGAGATGTCTCGGCTCACGCACACCGAGTACATGCTGCGAGGATCGAGCCGGATGGATCCGCGCGAGATCCTGCGCGAGACGATGTTCGCGCCGACCGTCACCGGCTCCCCGATGCAGAACGCCTGCACCGTGATCCAACGGCACGAACGCACCCCACGCGGGTACTACTCCGGAGTGGCCGCACTGTTCACGCCCAACGCCGAGGGCGGCCATGACCTGGATGCCCCGATCCTCATCCGCACCGCGTACCTGGTGGACGGCCGACTCCGCGTCCCGGTCGGTGCCACGCTCGTACGCCACTCCGATCCCGCGGGTGAGGTCGGAGAGACCCACGGCAAGGCCGCCGGTGTTCTCGGGGCGATCGGCGCGATTCCTCGGGACCTGCCCGTCGCGGTGACCGCGGACCCCGACGCACCGCAGCCCGAGCCGGTGTCGCTGGCCGCCGATCCGGAGATCGCCGATCTTCTCGCGTCGCGCAACAGCCGACTCGCACCGTTCTGGATGAACCCGCAGGACGGTTCGGAGGATGCGCACGCCGGTCCGTTCTCCGGCACCTCGGCGCTGGTCGTGGATGCCGAGGATCGCTTCACCACGATGCTCGCGCACCAGCTGCGCCACCTGGGTCTGCACGCGACGATCGTGCCGTGGAACGAGGTCACCGACGAACAGGTGGCGGCCGCCGACGTCGTGGTGGCGGGTCCCGGCCCCGGTGATCCGCGCGACGACACCAGCGCTCGGATCCGTCGTATGCGCGAGGTGGTCGGCGCTCGCCGTCTCGCCGGGCAGCCCCTCGTGGCCGTCTGCCTCAGCCACCAGATCCTCGCCGACTCGGTCGGGATCGATCTCGGCCCCCTCGACTCGCCGCACCAGGGAGTGCAGAAGACCGTCGACGTGTTCGGCCAGCCAGCGTCGGTGGGCTTCTACAACACGTTCACCGCTCGGGTCTCCCCCGGTACCACCACGGTCGCCGATCTGGAGCTGTCCGCCGACGATCGGGGTGACGTGTACGCGCTTCGCGGGCCACACACGGCCTCGGTGCAGGGACACCTGGAATCGATCCTCTCCCGGGACGGTCTGGAGACCCTCGAGCGGCTCGTGGCGCAGGCCCTCGCCTGATGGTGGAGGGCGGTTCTCGGGGCTGGGGGTGGCCCTGGTCGGTGTTCTCCCTGGTCCTGGGAATCGCGGCTCTCGTGTTCGGCGGTACACAGCTGGGCGGCGACGCCATCAAGGCGTCACGAGCCTCAGAGCCGATAGATGCCACAGTCACGCAGGTGGAGTATGCGTCAGGCACGGGGATGAGCAAGCGCTACTTCCCGGTGGTCGAGTACGTGGTTGACGGCACCACGTACACCGAGAGCACGCAGAACCACCGCGGCACGGAACCGGAGATCGGGAGCACGCTGAGCGTCACGTACGACACCGCCGATCCTCGGCAGGTCTCGCTCACGAGTGCGAGCGGCGGTGGCGGCGCGGACTGGGGCGGCTCGATCATCCTGCTCCTCATCGGGGCAGGACTGATCTCAGCCGCCGTCGCCTTCAGTCCCGTCGTGCGGTCACGTCGCCGCTGACCCTCGCTCGGGACTCGGCATCGGATCTGGTCTGACCTGCGTCAACCGCCGAGGATGCTGATCGGGTTCACGACATCGGTGACGACCAGCAGCGCGCCCATCGCCACCAGGAACACCACGACGACGAACGTGACGGGTACGAGCTTCGTGGCATCGACCGGCTTCGGGGGCGGTCGCCGGAACAGTTTCGCCCAGGCGCGCTTCAGACCATCCCACAGTGCCACGGCGACGTGACCGCCATCCAGCGGCAGCAGTGGGATGAGGTTGAAGACGAACAGCGCGACGTTCAGGGAGGCGACCAGGCTCAGCATGCCCGCCACGCGGCTCGTGATCGGCGCGTCAGACGCGGCGACTTCGCCCGCGATGACCCCGACGCCCACGGGCGAGATCGGGCCATCGGGATCGCGCTCGGCACCGGTGAAGAGGGAAACAGCTGTGCCGTAGAGCTTCTGGGGGAGTTGAACCATCACGCCGGCGACGGCTCCGACGTTGTTGAACGCCTGCTGCGGGCCCGCCCACAGCGGCTGCGGCACCATCGCGGTCTGTGCGCTCACGCCGATGAAGCCCGCGGGCTGCGTCTTCGTGGTGCCATCACTGTTGGTCTCGACATTGCCGTTCGAGCCGATCACGGGCCGCTCCGTGAGCAACGGCGTGAGCTGGACCGTCTGCTCCGCACCGTCGCGTCGGATGACGACGTCGAGCTCCTTGCCGGCGGACGCGGCGATGATCGCGGACACATCCGAGAACTCGTGCACGGCGGTGCCGCCGATCGAGAGGATCGTGTCACCGGGCTCGAGGCCGGCCTGCGCAGCCGGAGCGATCGGATCGGTCGGCGCGCAGGTGTCTCCCGCGACGTCGGACTGCTGCACGCACTGACTGACGCTGGCGAGCGTGGTGGTCGCGGTCTGCACTCCGAATCCGCTGAAGACGATGGTGAACAGCACGATCGCGAGGATCAGATTCATCACCGGACCACCGAGCATCACGATGATGCGCTTCCAGGTGGGAAGCGCAGAGAACGTGCGCTCCTCGGAGCCGTCCAGCGTCTCATCGTTGGCGGCACGAGCGTCCTGCACCATCGTCGCGAAGAAGCCGGCCCCGGCTCGTCCCGACCTGCTCCCCTTCGGCGACGGCGGGTACATGCCGGCCATGGAGATGTAGCCGCCGAGAGGGAGCAGCTTGAAGCCGTACTCGGTCTCCCCGAAACGACGCGACCAGATCGTCGGTCCGAACCCGATCATGTACTGCCCCACGCGCACCTTGAAGAGCTTCGCGGGGGCGAGATGGCCGATCTCGTGCAGCGCGATCGACACGGCCAGGCCCACGAGGATCACAGCCATGCCGATGATGAAGAAGACGACGCTCACATGTGGAGGCTACCGCCAGCCGCCTTTGAGTTGGCTCATGAAAGCAACCCGTCCTGGGCGCGAGCGAATGAGAACCGCGTCGGGCGCGCCGCATCGCGAAACGCGCCCGCGTGGAATGATGGATGAGCCATGAGCAGCGACATTCCCACCCCGAACCTTCCGCCGGTCCTCCGCCCGGAGAACCCGCCGCATCGCCCCCTGCGCGAGCTCGCCGATCGCTTCGGTGTCGCCACCCGCGGCGAGATCGCGGATGTCACCCTGACCGGCATCACTCTCGCCACCGCCGACCTGCGTCCTGGTGAGGCCTTCGTGGCGATTCGCGGCGTCAATCGGCACGGCGCGGAGTTCGCTCCCACCGCGGCGGAGAAGGGAGCCGTCGCGATCATCACCGACGAGGACGGCGCGACGATCGCCGCCGATGCGGGTCTTCCGATCGTGATCGTGGAGAACCCCCGCGGCATCCTCGGCGCGCTGTCGGCGTGGGTCTACTCCACCGGCGGCGATGACCAGCTCCCCCTGTTGTTCGGCACCACAGGCACCAACGGCAAGACGAGCGTGTCGCACCTGCTGGAGGGGATCCTCCGACAGATCGGCGTCACCACGGGCCTCTCCTCCACCGCCGAGCGCCACATCGCCGGACAGGTCATCGTGTCGCGCCTCACGACGCCCGAAGCCAGCGAGTTCCACGCGCTGCTGGCTCTGATGCGTGAGCGTCAGGTCGAGGCCGTCGCCGTCGAAGTCAGCGCCCAGGCCCTCAGCCGTCACCGTGTGGACGGACTCATGTTCGACGTGGCCGGCTTCACGAACCTCACGCACGATCACCTCGACGATTACGCCGATATGGCGGAGTACTTCGAGGCGAAGCTCCCGCTGTTCCTGCCGGACCGGTCCCGTCGCGGTGTCGTCAGTCTGGATTCCGCCGCAGGGGCACAGGTGGTCGAGCGTGCCGGCGTCCCCGTCGTCACGATCGGAACCCCGCTGATCGCCCCCGATCCCGAAGCTGCGCGCGCCGCCGACTGGGTGGTGGACATCGTGGAGGAACGACAGTCCGGAACACGGTTCAGCCTCACCGCACGCGATGGCCGCACCCTCACGACGGTCGTGCCCGTCATCGGCCCCCACATGGCGGCCAACGCGGGCCTCGCGATCGTCATGCTGCTGGAGGGCGGCTACGACTGGGACCGCATCGTCGCGGCCCTCGAGCGCGACGGCCGCGTCACCGCGTATCTCCCGGGCCGCACGGAGCTGGTGTCCGGCGAGCGCGGACCGGCGGTCTACGTCGACTTCGGCCACTCCCCCGATGCCTTCGAGAAGACGCTGGCCGCGGTTCGGCGGGTGACACCCGGCAAGGTGCTGATGCTCTTCGGCGCCGACGGCGACCGCGACGCCACGAAGCGGCACGACATGGGTCGTGCCGGCGTTCAGGGCAGCGACATCCTGGTCGTCACCGATCACCACCCGCGCTTCGAGGAGCCCAGCGGCATCCGACGCACGCTGATCGAGGGCGCGAGACTCGCTCGGCCCGATGCGGAGATCCACGAGTACTCGCCGCCCGAGACAGCGATCGTCGAGGCCGTGAAGCTGGTCGGCGACGGTGACGCCATCCTGTGGGCCGGCCCCGGCCATCAGGACTATCGCGACATCCGTGGCGTCCGAACGCCATACTCGGCGCGTGAGCTCGCACGACGCGCGCTCCGTGACGCCGGTTGGCCGGTCCCCGAGCCCCGCTGGCCCGTCCCCTACAGCGACTGAGCTTCGCGCTCACTGCCCCGTCACGCCAGGGAGCGCTTCGCAGGTCTCGCCCGAGAACACGCGCTTCTCCGAGGACTCCTCGACAAAGCGGGCACGCCGTACTCGGCACGCGAGCCCAGCTGAGGTCAGGCACGTCTCCTGACTGGCTACGCCTTCTCGATGAGGGCGTCGGCCGTGCGACGCGCCCAGGCCTCTGCCTCGGCGAGTGACTCCCAGGTGAGCGACGCCGGCGCCTCGTGCGCATCGACCACGCGCTCGATCAGGTCGACGATGCCGAGGAACGACAGGCGCCCCTCGTGGAACGCGTCCACCGCCTGTTCATTGGCCGCGTTGAACACGGCAGGGAACGTTCCGCCGGCACGCCCGACGCGCTTGGCGAGGCGCACAGCGGGGAACGCGTCGTCGTCGAGGGGCTCGAAGGTCCAGCTGGTCGCGGTGGTCCAGTCCAGCGGCTGCCCGACACCCCCGATCCGGTGCGGCCAGTCCAGTCCGAGCGAGATCGGCAGGCGCATGTCCGGTGGCGACGCCTGAGCGATGGTCGACCCGTCGATGAACTCGACCATCGAGTGGACGATGGACTGCGGATGCACGACGACGTCGATCCGGTCGTAGGGCACCCCGAAGAGTAGATGGGCTTCGATGACCTCGAGACCCTTGTTCACGAGGGTCGCGGAGTTCGTCGTGACGACGCGCCCCATGTCCCACGTGGGATGCGCCAGCGCCTGCGCGGGCGTCACGTCCCTGAGCGAGGCGCGGTCGCGCCCACGGAACGGGCCGCCGGATGCCGTCACCACGAGTCGACGCACCTCGGCAGAGGTTCCGGACCGCAGAGCTTGTGCCAGCGCGGAGTGCTCTGAGTCGACCGGGACGATCTGACCCGGCTCGGCGATCGAGGTCACCAGTTCACCGCCCACGATCAGCGACTCCTTGTTTGCCAGGGCGAGCGTGCGTCCGCTCTCCAGGGCCGCGATCGTGGGCCCCAGTCCGACGGAGCCCGTGATGCCGTTGAGGACGACGTCCGCGTCGACATCGCGCACCAGCTGTTCGGCCTCGACGGCTCCCAGCGCGGTGTGCTCGACCTGGAACTCCGCTGCTTGCGCGGCGACCGCCTCGTGGTTGGTCCCCGCCGCGAGACCCGCCACCTCGAACCTTCCGGGATTGGCGCGGATCACGTCCAGCGCCTGCGTTCCGATCGAGCCGGTGGAGCCGAGAATGAGGATGCGACGCATGTCCCCAGCCTAACGACGCGGCTCTCGGGCACAACGCGGAACTCGCGGCATCCGAGACGAGAGATCGGCGACGGGCATGACGGAATCCCGCACGAGAACGAGCAACGCGCCGCCCCTCACGGGACGACGCGTTGCGCGAGGCTCAAGAGATCCGGATCAGCCCGCGGCGGGCGTGGACGACTCGATCTTCACGACGAAGACGAGGGTCTCGTCGGCGAGCTCGTTGCCGGTGCCGGCGTAGCCGCACTTCGGCGGCATGGCGACGAGCACCGTGGACCCGACCTTCTGCCCCTCGAGCGCGCGCTTGAAGCCGGTCACCACACCCGTGGTGGAGAAGGTCGCGGGCTCGCCGCGGTCCCAGCTGCTGTCGAACACCGTGCCGTCCGACCACTTCACACCGGTGTAGTCGACGGTCACGCTGTCGCCCTCCCCGACGACATCGCCGTCGCCCTCAGTGAGCACGCTCAGCTCTACCTCGGTGGGTGCCGCGGTGCCCGCGGGGATGGTGATGGTGGGCTTGCCCGCCGAGTCGAATGCGACCTCGGGCAGCTTTCCGGGCTTGTCCGAGACGGTGCACCACTGCGCACCGGGCGTGGCACCGAGCACATCGAACACCCAGTAGCCCGCCGAACCGTCCTGCTGCGGTGCGGCGATCACGATGCGGCTGCCGACATTCGCGCACCCGAAGATCTGGCCGATGCCGGTGGTGGCGGTGAGCTGCTCGGTCAGGGCCGTGCCGTCGTGACCCTGGTCCGAGGTCTGCGTGCCCGTAGCGTCGAACATGGTGACGGCATAGCTCACATAGTCACCGTCCGCGAGCTTGTCGCCGGTGCCCGCGACGGCGACGGTGCGCTCGATGGCGGTGGGAACCGTGGCGTCTGCGATCTTGATCGTGGGCGCGGCGGTGAGATCGTCGCCCGAGACGGTGACGGACTTCGAGATGTCGCCTTCGGCTGCGGGCTGCTCGCAGACGTCGGTAGCAGCAGCGGTTCCCGCCGAGGCGGACGACGATGCCGAGGACGAGGAGCCGGCGTCGGGCGAAGACGTTCCCGAGCAGGACGTCAGCGCGAGGGCCGCGAGGCCGAGAGCGATCAGGGGGAACAGGCGACGTGAGCGCACGAAGGCACCTCTCTGGTTCGGACGGATCATCCATTGTCCCGCATTCCCCATACGGATCTGCTGGGAACACCGGGTCCAGGACGCGCGCGGGCGACGGGGGCATTCCGAGTACGGAATGAGTCGCACGTTAAAATCTCTCAATGACCTCTCCCGAGTCCGAGAACGCCGACGCACCCGAAGTCGACACCCGCACGGACTCCGCCGGCACCATGAACCGCGGTGCATACTCCCTCGGTCGCCTGGCGATCGGCTCGGTCGCGCGACTGATCTACCGCCCCCACATCGAAGGGCGCGAGAACATCCCGCGTTCCGGCGGCGTGATCCTGGCCAGCAACCACCTCTCCTTCATCGACTCGATCGCCATCCCCGTGGCGGCACCCCGCCCCGTTCACTTCCTGGCGAAGTCGAGCTACTTCGATGGCACGGGCTTCAGCGGGTGGGCGTCGCGAACGTTCTTCACGTCCATCGGTGCGATCCCCGTCCGTCGTGGAGCGGGGCAGGCGGCACTCGATGCTCTGGATCAGCAGCGTCAGATCCTGGATCAGGGCCGCGCCGTCGCGCTCTATCCCGAAGGCACCCGCTCACTCGATGGGCGCCTCTACAAGGGGCGGACGGGTGTGGCGTTCCTCGCGCTGCAGACCGGAGCTCCCGTCGTTCCCGTCGGCTTGATCGGCACGGACAAGGCGCTGCCGAAGGGGGCGAAGTTCCCGTCCCGGAAGGAGCGCATCACGGTCCGCTTCGGTGAGCCGATCGACGTGACACGTCACGGCTCCGCGGACTCGGGGCGTGCACGCCGGCTCGCCACCGACGAGATCATGGCCGCGATCCACGCCCTCTCCGGCCAGGAGCTGGCCGGCGTGTACAACGAGGCCCCCGCGCAGAACCCGATCGAGCGGATCAAGCAGGTTCTGCCCCACGAGCGCCGCTGACTCCGCGAGCGCACGCGCGGAGCCACAGCACCGCGAGCTCACGCGACTGAGTCACAACACCGCAAGCGCATGCGACGGAGTCACAGCACCGCAAGCCTGGGCTCCGCGCACCCGCCAACGCTTGCCTCAAGCGACGACGATCTCCGGCTCCACCCGGACCGGGAAGTTCACCGAGTTCGCGATGAAGCACCACTCGTGTGCGTCGCGGTGCGCGGCGATCGCACGGTCGACCATGTCGGCCTCTGTGACGGTGACGCGGGGGCGGAGCACGACTTCGATGAAGCGACCTCCGTTGCCCTCGGTGATCATCGTGCCCGTGGCGTCGTCGGTGTACGCGGTGACGACCACGCCGGCCAGCACACACGCATGCAGATAGCTCAGCAGGTGGCAGGACACCAGCGACGACAGCAGCATGTCCTCGGGGTTCCAGCGTTGCGGATCGCCGCGGAAGGGTTTGTCCGCGGAAGCCAGCAGGTCGGCTTTGCCGTCCACGCGTACTGTCACGGAGCGCTCGTAGTCGCGGTAGCCGGTGGTCCCGTCTCCGGTGTTTCCGGTCCACTCGGCGTGCTGGCGATACTCGTGCTGGCTCATGATGGCAGTCTCTCACGCTGGCGACGGCATGGGCCGGGGCGTCGGACTCGCGCGCGAGTAGGCTGGGACGGTGACGGTGATGGAAACTTTCGGTGTGCAGGATGCGGTCGAGTTGGCCGTGGTGGATCGCAACGGCTTTGTGGAATCCCGGCACGCCGGCGCGGCCATCGTGCTCTCTCCCGATGGTGAGATCCGGGGCTCTTTCGGGCGCACCGACGCGCTCATCCTGCCGCGGTCCACGATGAAGCCGCTTCAGGCTCTGGCTTCCCTGACCGCGGGCGCGCAGCTTGCCGGCGAGCAGCTCGCGATCTCGACCGCCAGCCACGTCGGCACGGACCTGCATGTCGAAGTCATCACCGAGATGCTCCTCGGCGGCGGGCTTCGCCCCTCCGATCTTGAATGCCCGGCCTCGTGGCCGGCCGACAGCGCCACGCGCGACAACATGATCCGTCGCGGCGAGGACATCTCGCCCCTGCGGATGGCGTGCTCGGGCAAGCATGCCGCGATGCTCCTCGCGTGCCGCGCTTCGGGCTGGGAGACCGCGGGTTACACCGACCCCACCCATCCGCTGCAGGCCCACGCGCGCGACGTAATCGAGCGGTTCGTGGGCGAGAAGATGCAGATCACCACCGTCGACGGGTGCGGTGCCCCGGTCTATGCGATGACGCTCGCCGGTCTCGCCCGTGCGATTCAGCGCGTCGGCACGGCCTCCGAGCGCTCTCCCTTTGCGCTGTACCGACTCGCCGGCGAACTCATGCGGGCGGTGCGCGAGAATCCCTGGACCATCGAAGGACCGGGTCGTCCTGACAGCTCGCTCGTGGAGAAGCTCGGCGTCTACTCCAAGTTCGGCGCCGAAGGCGTGCAGACGATGGTGGCTGCGGACGGCACCACGGTCGTGGTGAAGACGCTGGACGGCTCCACGCGTGCCGGTCACACCGTTGCCGTCCACCTGCTTGGTCAGGCGGGGGCTCTCACGGCGGCGCAGGTCGCCGAGGCGGACGCGGTCCTGGGGCTCGACGTGCGCGGCGGCGGACGCCCGGTCGGCCGGATCCGGTCTACCGTGCACCTCTGATCTGCCCGGCTGCGCGGGGCTCGATGTCCGCGCCGGCGGGCGCCCGGAGTGCACATCCGATCGACCGTGCTCCACTGATCTGCGCAGCCGCATCGAGCTCGACCTCCGCGCACGGGTCCGGCCCACGCTCAGTCCCACGTCACGCGGGTGAGGGCGCCACCCATCCGGCAGAGCCAGGCTCGTCCGGGCAGCGCAAAGGGCGGCAGTGAACGGTCACCGGTCAGAGTGCGGACATCGCTCGAGCACTCCGCGGAGATCACCAACTCCCCCTCTCGTCGCACGGCTTCCAGGAGGCGCCAGGCACGCTGCCACTGCTCGGGATCGCCCACGAGAACGACATCCCGTGGTGGATCGAGCTCGGTGGCGGGAACCTCGGACACGGAGAGGAGCGATGCCGCCCAGATCCGCTCGAGGTGGCGGTGCCGCTGAGCTGATCCCCGCAGCACCACCCCGGTCAGCGCGCCCGACCCTGCGGGCCTCCATCGCCGCGCCGGGGCAGAGGACGCTGCGGTGTCCGTGCCCGTTCCCGCGCCCTGCGACGATCGCTCCGTCGGCATAGCCGACGATGCAGCGGGCGCGTCGCCCGCTCCCTCGTCGGGACAGAGCAGCTGCACCTCCAGTCCGTCGAGAGTGGCTCGGCCGGGAGGACGACCCGCACGGAAGCCCGACGACTCTCCCCCGGCGAGAAGGTGATCCGCGCGGTTCGCCTGCGCGAGCACGGCTCGGCGAGGGATGAGGTCGATGATGCGTGCGCACGGGCCGGACGCGCGCTGCGCTGTGAGGATCACCGTCGTCCCCGTCATCCCGGCACGACGGATGAGACTCTCGATGCGATTGGCCGCCTCTGCCGCCCACGGTTCCGGCCACAGCGTGAGGAGCACGTCCACGTCATCGATCAACACGAGTGCGGGACGCTCCGCCTCCCAGCGAGCCAGCGCGTCCCACGCGATCTCGGGATCGGACGTGATGCGCAGCGTCTGGCTCACCCGAGCATCCAGCATGTCGATGAACGTCGTCTTGCCCGACTTCGCCTTCCCCAGCAGCACCAGTCCCCGTTCGCCGAGGCGAAGGCGCACCGCCCGGCGGCGTTGGTGGTCGGGATCGTCCGCCACCGCGATGAGCAGGTGCTGAGCCGCTGAGAATCCGTCCTCCTCGTCCAGATCGGCGATGTGCTGACTCACGTCACTCAGACCGATGCGCTCCGGTAAGGGAGGAAGCCACGGTCTGGCCAGCGAGGGAATATCGTGATGAAGCCCGGTCACGTGATCGAGATCCGCGGTCGAAGTCAGCGCGATACGCGTACGGATCGGCACCGCATCGCCGCTGCGTCGCACGTACGCCATCCCGCGTCCGTCCGGGCCGCCGGAGATGCCGGCGGCATCGTCATCGCCGATCACAGCGCGGCTGTCCTGATCACTCGATACTCGTAGGGCGATGCGCAGTGGGCAGTTCGCCAGGGTGGCGTCACGCACGACCCCGGCGACACGCTGGGCGCCGATCACCAGGTGCATGCCGAGCGCTCGCCCACGCGCCGCGATATCGGTGAAGACGGGTTCCACCTCCGGATGCTGGGTGATGAGCGCCGGGAACTCGTCCACGACGATGATCAGGCGGGGCAGGCTGACGCGGACGTCGCCGATATCGCGCGCCCCGACCGCGGCGATCACCGCCTCCCGGCGCCGGACCTCGGCCGCGAGGGAGCGGACGGCGCGCTCGGCGAGATCGCCGTCGAGGTCGGTCAGCACGCCGACGACGTGCGGCAGGCTCGCGAGCGGCTCGAACGCCGTGCCGCCCTTGAAGTCGGCGAGCATGAGTTGCACGGCGTCCGGCGGATAGGAGCGGCAGAGTGCGGCTACCCAGGTGATGAGGAACTCGCTCTTGCCTGCTCCCGTCGTTCCCACCACGACGGCGTGCGGACCGTCTGTCACGATGTCGAGAACGGCGTCCTGCCCACCGGCTCGGCCGATCGGGACCGCAAGCACTCCCTCGGCCTCGCCGAGCTCGGCGAAAGAGACGAACGGGTCATCTGACGATGATCCGCTCTCCGCTCGCGCTCCGAGGCTCTGCGCGGTGCGGAGGGCCTGCGCCACAGACACCGCCTCGCAGCGCAGTGGAGCCGTCACTGCACCGCGACCGACCACTGCCGTGAGAGCCTGATCCAGCTCGATGACCGTGGGCGCACCGGTGGGAACAACGCCTCGACGATCGATCCAGCTGACCGTCACGTCCGCCGGCGGACGAGGATCCGTCGGCCCGACGAGAGCCAAGGTCCGCGCGCCCGGGGCTCCCACCGTGTGCGGAAGATCGTTCTGCCAGGACTCTCCTCGAGCCAGCACCTGCCACTGCCCGGGAGGATTCAGCAGACAGACGTGCAGGACGATGGCCCGTGCCACCGCAGCGGCAGCGATCGGATTGCCCCGTACGCAGATGTCACCATCCAGCGGAACGACGACCGGCGAGTCGGCGAGCAGCTGAGCGCTCGCACGCAACGCCTGTACCTCCGGACGCTCATCGCCGCGCCCGATACTGGTCTCCACCGGGACCGTGCCGCTGCCGAGGGTCACCGTCGCCTCGCGTTGTGGATGGCTCCGCCAGATCTCTGCCGGCGCGTCCGCCAGATCGATGGTGCTCGGATGAGCCGCCCACCGATCGCGGCGCGCCTGTGCCTGACGCTGCGCCACGCTGTCGGCCGCGGCCTCCATCGCCGTCAGAAACGACGCGCGTTCGCGTCGTCCCTCCCGGCGACGTCCTCGTGCGCGATCCGCAAGTCCCGCCACGAGCATCAACGGACCGAGCGCCGCGAACCACAGCATCAGGGCCGAGCCGGTCATCATCCACATCCCGATGGCTCCGATCACGGGAACGATGGCGGCCACCAGCGGGAGGGACGTGGCCGGCTGCGGCGCCGGGGTGGGCGGGAGCGCCAGCGGTTCCTCCGCCCCTGTCGTTCGTGCGGCGAGGAGAAAGCTCATCCCCTGACGATCCTGCATCGGCAGGAGCTCCGGCGCCAGAGCCCGGACGATCAGAACAACATTCGGCCACGCCGCTCCTGGGGAGGAAGCTCACACCTCACCGGCACCGCGTCAGACGGTTAGCGCGGCTCTCTTCGCCGCCGCGTGTCGACGACGAGGCCCGTGTCAGCGCGCTGCGGGAGTACGAGCAACGTCCAGCACGATGATCGTGACGTTGTCGCGACCGCCGTTCTCCAGCGCGGCCTGCATCATCGCCTCGACCGCATCACGAGGGTCGGGATTGGCGTTGAGGAAGTGCTGGATTCCGTAGTCGGTGAGTTCCTTGGTGAGGCCATCCGAACAGACGACGAACCGGTCGCCATCGCAGATCTCGACCCGCACGTAGTCGGGAACGACCTTGTCACTGGGACCGACCGCGCGAGTGATGACGTTGCCGTACGGGTGATTCTCCGCCTCTTCCGGGCTGAGGCGCCCGGCGGCGATGAGCTCCTGAACCACCGAATGATCCGTGGTGAGCTGGTCCAGTTGGTCGTCGCGCAGCAGGTAGACCCGAGAGTCGCCGATGTTGAGCGTGACCCACGATTCACGGGCGGCATCGGTATCGAGGTACACACCGGTGAGCGTGGTGCCGGTTCCCTCATCCGTGGTCTCCGGGTGGGACATGATGTCGGCCACTGCGCGTGTCAGCGAGCGTTCGATGGCCTTGGCCGAGACCTTGCCCTTCTCGACCATTGCGCGCAGCCGTTCCACCGTGCTGGCGCTGGCGATCTCCCCACCGATATGACCGCCCATTCCGTCAGCGACGACGAACAGCGGGTAGCTGGTGAGGAAGGCATCCTGATTGACTTCGCGCCGGCGACCCGTGTCGGTGGCGCCGTACCAGGTGAGCGTGACGTCATCACCGCTGGGCAGCGCGACCACGAGAGACTCTGTCGTGCCGCGCTCCGTCACGCCAGGCCTCCCTCAGGTTCCAATGCCTCACGCCGAGGCTGTGATTCATCCTAGTAGACCCCGACGACATGAACCGGCGAGCGCCACGGCCCACGCGTGGATCGCGCACCACGTCTCCAGCGGATGACGAAGTCGGCAATTGCGACGTCCCTCGTTGCCTCGCCGCGGTGTGCAGACTACCGTTATTGCTTGCGGACCTCGCATTCCGCACCCCGCCTGATTTTCTGCGCGGAACGAAACAGATGGAAGGCCCCTCATGAGCGATCCGAACGGCTCACAGCCGCAGCAGCCCCAGGAGCCCCAGGGCGCTCCGCAGCCGCCGGCACAGGACCCGACGCAGCCCGGCGCATACGACCCGAACGCCGGACAGCCCACTCCGCCCCAGCCCCCGCAGTATGAGGCACCCGCGGCACCGCAGTACAGCGCACCCCAGGAGGGCGTGCCCCAGCCTCCGGCGTACGGCGCACCCCAGGCCCCGCAGGCGCCGCAGTACGGTGCGCCGCAGCCGCCGCAGTACGGCGCACCCCAGGCACCGCAGGCGCCGCAGTACGGTGCGCCGCAGCCGCCGCAGTACGGCGCACCCCAGGCACCCCAGTACGGCGCACCGCAGCCGCCGCAGTACGGCGCACCGCAGCCCGGCTACGGTCAGCCGCAGTACAGCGGTGGCGGCAACCCGCCCTACGCCCCGCAGCAGGACCAGACAATGGCCATGTGGGCGCACCTCAGCGGCATCTTCTACATCATCCCGCCGCTCATCATCTGGCTGATCGGCAAGGACCGTGGGCCCCGCACCAACGTGGAGGGCAAGGAGGCGGTCAACTGGCAGATCACGCTTCTGATCGGCCAGGTCGCGGTGACGATCGTCGCCGCGATTCTCACCGGGATCTTGTGGTCCGTGGGCGCGTGGGGTGTCGCTGACATCGTCGGCAAGCTGCCGTGGCTCCTGTGGGTTGCGAACGTGGTGTTCTGCATCCTGGCAGCGGTCAAGGTCAACGGCGGCGGCAGCTACCGCTACCCCGTGAACTTCCGCTTCATCAAGTAAGTAAGACGCATGAGAGAAGGGCCGGAGCATCGCTCCGGCCCTTCTCTCATGCCCGACGCTCAGACGACCAGGTCCAGCTCGGCACCGCGTTCTCGCAGCACCACGCCGGCATCGTCGGCCCAGCGCAGCAGACCGGCACGGGAGCGGATCCGCGGGCGCTCCTGGGCAAGCCGACGAACCAGTTCGCCCTTCGCGTGCTTGTTGAAGTGGTTGAGGGCGCGCACGGTGCCGTCCTCCCCCGCCGTCACAACGCGCACGTACGCGCTCGCGACATCGTCCGGTATCGGGCCGAGCGACGCATAGGCCTCCGATCGCAGGTCCAGAACGAATGCCGGGGCATGCGCGGAGATCGCCGCGGATACCGCTGGGGCCCACAGGCGCTTGAGGGCGCCCAGTGACGGAATCGACGTTCCCGCCGCGAGCCGATACGCCGGGATCCGATCGAGAGCGCCCACGGGCCCGAACGGGGCGGAGTGAATCATGACGTGCTCACCGAGCCAGCGTCGCGCCGGGCGATCGAGATCGCTCGCAGCCAGCGCGTCGAACAACACCCCCGTGTATCGGTCCACCGCCGGCAGCGTCGGTGCCGCACGCAGTGCCGCGTTGACGGCGATGTCGCCGCGCTGACGTTCGCTGAGCTTCAGGACGCGCGCCGCCTCATCGACGTCCGAAGACAGCGACACCAGGGCCTCAATGGTGCGCTCACGCTGCGGCAGCAGTTCGCCGAACGCGAGAGCGGCAGGATCCAGCGGCGCGCCACTCCCACCGGGATGCTTCGTCTCCGATGGGGGCAGAAGTACCAGCACGTTGTCCTTTCCCGATGACGCAGCGGTCATCACACGACGAAGCGCGCCGACAGCCCGAGGGCTGCCGGCGCGCTTCGTATGGTCGATTCAGCGAGAGCCGATCAGGCGACCAGTGCGGCGTTGCCCGCCACGATGGTGAGGTCCGATCCCTCCATCGACAGGAAGCCGTCCTTCGCCGAAGCGATGACCTTGCTGCCGTCGGTGGTGGTGATGCGCACCTGACCCTCCGCGAGGATGGCCAGCACCGGCTCGTGACCGGACATGAAACCGATCTCGCCTTCGACGGTCTTCGCCACGACGAGCGAGGCGTCTCCCGTCCAGATCTCCGACTCCGCGGAGACGAGGGTCACGTGCAGCGCCATGATCAGGCGTTCTCCTTCTGGATCTTCGCCCACTGCTCTTCGACGTCGGAGATGCCACCGACGTTGAAGAAGGCCTGCTCGGCCACGTGGTCGAAGTCGCCCTTGACGATGGCGTCGAACGACTCGATGGTCTCCTTGATCGGAACCGTCGAACCCTCGACACCGGTGAACTTCTTCGCCATGTAGGTGTTCTGCGACAGGAACTGCTGGATACGACGGGCGCGGGCCACGACGATCTTGTCCTCTTCGGAGAGCTCATCGACACCGAGGATGGCGATGATCTCCTGGAGCTCCTTGTTCTTCTGCAGGATCTGCTTCACGGCGTTGGCCACACGGTAGTGGTCGGCACCGATGTAACGCGGGTCGAGGATACGCGACGTCGAGGTCAGCGGGTCCACGGCCGGGTACAGACCCTTCGACGCGATCTCACGCGAAAGCTCGGTGGTGGCGTCGAGGTGGGCGAAGGTGGTCGCCGGAGCCGGGTCGGTGTAGTCATCGGCCGGCACGTAGATCGCCTGCAGCGAGGTGATCGAGTGACCACGCGTGGAGGTGATGCGCTCCTGGAGCACACCCATCTCGTCGGCGAGGTTCGGCTGGTAACCCACGGCCGAAGGCATACGACCGAGAAGGGTCGACACCTCGGAACCGGCCTGCGTGAACCGGAAGATGTTGTCGATGAAGAGCAGCACATCCTGGTTCTGAACATCGCGGAAGTACTCCGCCATGGTCAGCGCGGACAGCGCGACGCGAAGACGCGTCCCCGGCGGCTCGTCCATCTGGCCGAAGACCAGGGCGGTCTTGTCGAAGACGCCCGCCTCCTCCATCTCGTGGATCAGGTCGTTACCCTCACGGGTGCGCTCGCCGACACCGGCGAACACCGACACACCACCGTGGTCCTGCGCGACGCGCTGGATCATCTCCTGGATCAGAACGGTCTTGCCGACACCGGCACCACCGAACAGACCGATCTTTCCACCCTGCACGTACGGGGTCAGCAGGTCGATGACCTTGATGCCCGTCTCGAACATGGTGGTCTTCGACTCGAGCTGGTCGAAGTTCGGAGCCTTGCGGTGGATCGGCCAGCGCTCGGTGACCTCGATGGTCTCGCCGGGCTCGAGGTTGAGCACGTCACCGGTGGCGTTGAAGACCTTGCCCTTGGTGACGTCACCGACGGGAACCATGATCGGCTCACCGGTGTCGCGCACCTCCTGGCCGCGGACCATGCCGTCGGTGGGCTTGAGCGAGATGGCGCGAACGAGGTCGTCGCCGAGGTGCTGTGCGACCTCGAGGGTGATCTCGGTGGCCTCGTCACCGATGACGATGGTCGTCTTCAGTGCGTTGTAGATGTCCGGAATCGCGTCGTGCGGGAACTCGATGTCGACGACGGGCCCCGTGACGCGTGCGACGCGCCCGACGACCGCAGTCTGAGCTGCCGTGGCGGTGTCAGTCATGGTCTTCTCTTTCGTGATGAGGTCTTAGGACGCCAGAGCGTCCGCGCCGCCGACGATCTCGGCGATCTGCTGCGTGATCTCGGCCTGGCGCGCGTTGTTGCGCAGGCGCGTGTAGTCGGTGATGAGCTTGTCGGCGTTGTCCGAGGCCGACTTCATCGCCTTCTGCGTTGCGGCGTGCTTGGAGGCAGCCGACTGCAGCAGGGCGTTGAAGATGCGGGACTGGATGTACACCGGCAGGATCGCGTCCAGCACCGTCTCGGCGTCCGGCTCGAACTCGTAGAGCGGGTACACCTGCGAGGACGACACGTCGGCGGCATCCGCCTCGGTGATCTCCAGCGGGAGCAGGCGAACGCTCTCGGGCTCCTGGGTCATCATGCTGACGAACCGGTTGTAGACGAGGTGGATCTCCTCCACGCCGCCGTCCGCGTAGTCCGTACGGAACGCTTCCAGCAGGGTGTTGGCGATGTCTTCCGCCGTCGAGAAGGAGGGCGAATCGGTGTCACCGATCCACTCACCGGCGGCGGCCAGCTTCCGGAACTGGAAGTAGCCGACCGCCTTGCGTCCGACGAGGTAGAAGACGACCTCCTTGCCTTCGCTGCGCAGCAGCTCAGCAACCTCCAGACCCTCGCGGAGGATCTGAGAGTTGAAGGCACCCGCAAGTCCGCGGTCCGCGGCGAAGATCACGACCGCGGAACGACGGATCTGCTCGGGCTCGGTGGTGAGCGGGTGATCGACATTGGAGTACGTCGCGACGGCGGACACGGCACGCGTCACGGCACGCGAGAAGGGGGATGCCGCGTGCACACGCGCCATCGCCTTCTGGATTCGCGAAGCCGCGATGAGTTCCATCGCCTTCGTGATCTTCTTGGTGGTCTGAGCAGACTGAATCTTCTGCTTGTAGACCCGGAGTTGTGCGCCCATGAGTGTCTCTCTGTCAGGCGATTACGCCCGACGACCCTTGACGATCTTCTCCTGCGTGACGTCATCGGCAGCGGCTGCGTCCACGCTCTCGTTGCCGAGGGCATCGATCGCACGGCCCTTGCCGCCGTTGAACTCGAGGATGAACTTGTCGGTGACGTCGTTCAGCTCAGCGATGGTGTCGTCATCCAGCACGTTGGTCTCGCGCAGGCGCGTCAGGATCTCGGTGTTGCGACCGACGTAGTCCAGCAGCTCACGCTCGAACGGCAGCACATCCTCGACGGCGATCGTGTCGAGCTTGCCGTTGGTGCCGGCCCAGATCGAGACGACCTGCTCCTCCACCGGGTACGGCGAGTACTGCGGCTGCTTGAGCAGCTCGGTGAGGCGGGCGCCACGCTCGAGCTGACGACGCGACGCCTGGTCGAGGTCGGACGCGAACATCGCGAATGCCTCGAGCGAGCGATACTGCGCCAGCTCCAGCTTCAAGGTACCGGAGACCTTCTTGATGGACTTGACCTGAGCGTCACCACCGACTCGGGAGACCGAGATACCCACGTCGACGGCCGGACGCTGGTTGGCGTTGAACAGGTCGGACTGCAGGAAGATCTGGCCGTCGGTGATGGAGATCACGTTGGTCGGGATGTACGCGGAGACGTCGTTGGCCTTCGTCTCGATGATGGGCAGACCCGTCATCGAGCCGGCACCCAGCTCGTCGGAGAGCTTCGCGCACCGCTCCAGCAGACGCGAGTGCAGGTAGAAGACGTCACCCGGGTAGGCCTCACGTCCCGGCGGACGACGAAGCAGCAGGGAAACCGCACGGTAGGCCTCAGCCTGCTTCGACAGGTCGTCGAACACGATGAGGACGTGCTTGCCGCCGTACATCCAGTGCTGACCGATGGCCGAGCCGGTGTAGGGGGCGAGGTACTTGAAGCCCGCGGGGTCCGAGGCGGGAGCGGCGACGATCGTCGTGTACTCCAGCGCGCCGGCCTCTTCGAGCGCGCCCTTCACCGAAGCGATGGTCGAGCCCTTCTGACCGATGGCGACGTAGATGCAGCGGACCTGCTTGTTGACGTCGCCCGACTCCCAGTTGGCCTTCTGGTTGATGATCGTGTCGATCGCGATGGCCGTCTTACCGGTCTGGCGGTCACCGATGATCAGCTGACGCTGACCACGGCCGACCGGGATCATCGCGTCGATGGCCTTCATGCCGGTCTGCATCGGCTCGTGCACCGACTTGCGCTGCATGACGCCCGGGGCCTGGAGCTCGAGAGCACGACGACCCTCGATCGAGCCAATCTCACCGAGACCGTCGATCGGGTTGCCGAGCGCGTCCACGACGCGGCCGAGGTAGCCGTCGCCGACCGGGACCGAGAGGACCTCGCCCGTGCGGGTGACTTCCTGACCGGCCTCGACGCCCGAGAACTCGCCCAGGACGACGACGCCGATCTCGTGCTCGTCGAGGTTCTGGGCCAGACCCAGGGTGCCGTCGGCGAAACGCACGAGCTCGTTGGCCATCACGCCCGGGAGTCCCTCGACGTGCGCGATGCCGTCAGCAGCGTCGATGACGGTGCCGACCTCGGTCGCGGAAGCGCCAGGGGTCTCGTAAGCGGCGACGAAGTCCTTCAGCGCGTCACGGATGACATCGGGGCTGATAGAGAGATCTGCCATTGTGTTCCTTCGTTCAGTGGGGCCCTGCCCCGAAGTTCTCCGCTGGTGCGGGAAAGTCTGGTGTCAGCCGATCAGCTTGTGGCGCACGTCGGCCAGACGCGACGAGATCGATCCGTCGATCACGTCATCGGCGATCTGCACGCGCAGTCCTCCGACGACCGTGGGGTCGATGACCGTGTTGAGCGTGACGCCGGAGCCGTACTTGGCTGCCAGCGCCGCGGTGAGGCGCTTGCTCTGCTCGTCGTTCAGCGGGGCGGCCGAGACCACCGTTGCGACCGTGCGGCCGCGCTGCGCCGAGACGATGTCCATCGCCCGGTTCAGCAGCTGACGAACGCGCCGCTCCCGCGGGAGCTGCACGAGCGAGGAGACGATGAGCGTCGTTGCGGGTGCTGCGGCGCTGCCGATCAGCTTCTCGACAAGGGCACCCTTCGCCGCAGACTGACCCAGGCGGCTGCCCAGGGCGAGCTCCAGCTCGGGGTTCTGCGCGATGGTGCGAGAGAAGCCGAACAGCTCCCCCTCGATGTCGGCGTTCGCATCCGCGGCCGAAGCCGTGCGGATCGCGAGCTCCTCGATGCCGTCGGCAAGACCGGCGGCATCGGACCAGCGCTGAGCGGCGACCGTGGTGAGGACGTCCACGGCTGCGGCGCCGAGCGCCGAGCCGAAGACGGCCTTCACGACCTGTTCGCGCGCGGCCACGGGGGCTGCGGAGTCGGACAGGGCACCGGCGAGCTGCGTCGACTCGCTCACCGCACGCGCGGCTGCGAACAGGTCGCGTGCGGTGGCGAGGTCGAGCGTGTGCGCGTCGAGCGCCTTCACCGACGCCGCGAGTGCCTGAGTGGTCGCGCTGCCCATCAGTGGTTCGCCTTCTCGGAAGCCTCGAGGTCGGCGAGGAAGCGGTCGACGACGGCCGTGGCCTTCTGGTCGTCGTTCAGCGTCTCACCGATCACGTTTCCAGCAAGGTTCAGTGCCAGCGTGCCGACCTCTCCGCGCAGGGAGACGAAGGCAGCCTGACGCTCGGCCTCGATCTGGGTGGAGGCAGCGGCCTGGATGCGTGCGGCCTCCGTGGTCGCAGCTTCCTTGGCCTCGGCGACGATCTTCTTGCCGTCCTCGCGGGCGGCGTCACGGATCGTGCCGGCCTCCTTGCGAGCCTCGGCCAGCTGCGCGGTGTACTCCGCGAGAGCGGCCTCAGCCTGCTTCTGGGCCTCGTCAGCCTTGGCGATGTTGCCCTCGATGGCCGCGGAGCGCTCGTCGAGCATCTTCGTGACCTTCGGCAGAGCGACCTTCCAGACGACCAGCAGGATGACCACGAAGCAGACCGCAGACCAGACGATGTCATAGATCGCCGGGATCAGCGGGTTCGGAGTCTCCCCCTCGCCAGCTGCGGCAGTGACAAGAGCGTTCAGCATCCTGTCTCCTTACGTGTCAGTGGGGTGAATCAGCCCTGGAAGATGAAGTAGGTCGCGATGCCGATGAAGGCGAGCGCCTCGGTGAAGGCGATACCGATCCACATCATGACCTGGAGGCGACCCTGCAGCTCGGGCTGGCGGGCGACACCCTCGATCGTCTTGCCGACGACGATGCCCACACCGATGGCGGGACCGATGGCCGCGAGGCCGTAGCCGATCGTTCCGACGTTGCCGGAGACTGCGGCGAGAATCGTGGTAGCGTCCACGGTTTTTCCTTTCGTTGGGTGGGTACGGCTTGTGCCGACCCGCTCAGTGCTCGTCTGCGACTGCGAGCTGGATGTAGACCGCAGTCAGGATGGTGAAGACATACGCCTGGAGGAACGCCACCAGGAGCTCGAAGATGGTGTAGGCGAAGCCCGCGGCGAGCGTGCCGACACCGAGGATCGGGAAGAACCCGCCCGCGTGGAAGAAGAAGAACCACGTCGCCGAGAAGAACAGCACCAGCATGAGGTGGCCGACCATCATGTTCATCAGCAGTCGCAGCGTCAGCGTGACGGGGCGGATGATGAAGGTCGAGATGAACTCCAGCGGCGTGACCAGGAAGTAAATCGGCCACGGAACGCCCGACGGGAAGAGCGAGTTCTTGATGAAGCCCTTGGGGCTCTTCTTCAGACCCGCGTAGATGAAGGTGACGTAGGCGACGACGGCAAGCAACAGCGGCATCGCGATGATCGAGGTTCCCGCGATGTTCAGGCCCGGGATCACACCCGTGAGGTTCATGAACAGGATCATGAAGAAGAGGGTGGTGAGGATGGGCAGGAAGCGGTTGCCGTCCTTGCGTCCGAGCAGGTCGTGCGCGATGTTGACGCGCACGAAGTCGAAGCCCATCTCGACGATCGACTGGCCGCGGCCGGGGATCAGCTTCATCTTGCGGGTGCCGAGCCAGAGGATCAGCACGAGCACGACGGTGACCAGGATCTGGATCAGGTGGATCCGGTTGATCGCGAACGGCGTGCCCTCGAACAGAACGATGTCCGGGAAGAACTCCCAGATGGAGGGGGCGTGGAAGCCGTTCTCGTCATCAGACGAGGCGGCAGCGGCGATAATGCTCGCGGCGTGGATCACAGGTTGCGGCTCCAACTTCGGGGCACCGGGCGAGCCGATACGACGATGGGTGAGACGGCGTCATCCCGACCTTCGCGCACAAGAGGCGCACCACGGGCCAGGGGAACTTCTTCAGCCTATCAAGATTTCCGGGATGTCACGAATCGAATCACGGGCGATCCGACGGCTTCTCCGCGTTGCTGGATGACGCATCGGGAGCAGCAGGCGTATCCTCCCCCGCTGCCGGGTTCTGGGCTTCTTCTTCATCGTCGAACGTCTCGGGCAGGTCGATGTCGGAGACGTAGGGGATCCGCATCTTCATCATGACGATCACGTCCACTACGAGAGTCGCGAGAATGCTCACGACCAGCGCGATGAAGAACACCATCGAGTCCAGCCATGGCGCGCCACGGAGCAGGAAGAGTGCGGCGATGAAGATGACGAACTTGATCACCCAGCCGCCGAGCACGATCGAGAAGAACAGCGTGGGGTAGAGCGGATCACCGTTCCAACGGTTGGCGATGAGGATGCTGGCGCCGGTGATCGACAGGAAGAGGGCAGCGAGTACGACGCCCACCAGGGCGCTGAACAGTCCGGACGTGCCGGATACGGAGAAGCCGATCACCGCTCCCGCGATGGCGAGCACGGCGGTGACGATCGCGCCGACGGTGAGGACTCGTCGCAGGACGGGGTTGCTGGCGACGGGAGCTGCGGGGGTCATTTCGAGGCCTCCTGGAGGGCGCGGCGTCGTGCGCGGCGCGCGTTTTCGGGTGGGATGAAGGTGACGACGGCGCAGGCGGCGAGGCCCACAGCAGCGAACGCGATACCGAGCCAGTAGCCGCCGGGCCAGCGCTCACGCACCGCCACGTACATCAGCAGCACGGACAGCGACAGCACGGCGGTCCACGCATAGAAGATGAGCGTGGAGTCACGATCGGAGTGGCCGAGGTCGAGCATACGGTGGTGCAGGTGCTTGCGATCGGGCGCGAACGGGCTCTTGCCCGCGCCCATGCGGCGCAGCACGGCGAGCACGAAGTCGGTGAGCGGGAAGATCACGATGATGATCGGCAGCAGCAGGATCGGGATGAAAGCACCGAGCAGCATGGACTGGCCGAACGTGTCGGGGTCGAGCATCTCGGGTGTGATCCGGCTGAGGATCGCGATGGTGCAGGTGCCGAGCAGCAGTCCGAGAAGCAGTGCGCCGGAGTCGCCCATGAAGAGCTTCGCCGGTCGCCAGTTCAGCGGAAGGAATCCGGCGCAGGCACCCACGATCACGGCGGCGAGGAACGTGGCGAGGTTGAAGTTGTTGTCGCCACCGGTATCGCGCACCAACAGGTACGAGTATGCGAACAGCACGCCCGCCGCGATCAGCACGGTCCCGGTGAGGAGCCCATCGAGGCCGTCGATGAAGTTCACGGCGTTCATGACGACGACGATCACCATCATCGTGGCGACGATGCTGATCCAGCTGGAGCCCACCATGATGCCGCCGATAGGCAGCGCGATGATCTGCAGCCCGCCGCCGATCGTGATGATGCCGGCGGCGATGAACTGCGCGCCCAGCTTGATCATCCAGTCCAGGTCCCAGATGTCATCCGCGGCACCGACGCCCACGATCAACGCCGAGGCGATCAGGACCGAGATGATCGGGGCCGGATCCGCCCAGAACGGGGCGAAGTAGGGATTCGCCCGTGAAATCAGGACCATCAGCGCGATCGCCAGGAAGATGGCGATTCCGCCGAGGCGCGGCGTGGGCGTGGTGTGCACGTCCCGTTCGCGGATGCCGGGGTACAGCTTGAAGCGCATGCTCAACTGCCACACACCCCACGAGAGCATGAGCGACATGGCTCCCGTGAGGATGATGGCGAAGAGATACTGCTTCACGCGTGCTCGCCGCCGGGAGGGCCTTCCACGCTCGCTGCGCTGTCGGCAGCGGGAGCATCGGTGTCGGGTGTGTCGGTGGATTTCGTACCGGAAGTCTCCGTGGCTGGCGCACCGGTGTCGGCTGTGCCGGTGGTTTCCGTGGTGGCATCCGTACCGGAAGTCTCCGTGGTGGTCTCCGCGGAAGTCTCCGTAGCGTCAGCGTCGGACGTCAGCGCAATCGTGACCGCCACGGGGTCGGCTTCGAGAAGATCGCCGAGCACGTCGCGAAGTCGGTCGCGGGAGATCGCTCCCTCGCGAAGAACCCGCACGACGGGCTCCTGTCCCTCGGGCAAGTCGGCGGCGCGAACGAGGGTGGTGGCGTCGATGATCGTCGAGGCGATGCCGTCGGCGACCTCTCCCCCGTCGAGGTAGACGGAGACGGCGTCGCCCAGCATGTCCTGTGCCTCGGCGGCGTTGCGCGCGGCGGGCTGACCGGTGAGGTTTGCGCTGGAGACCGCCAGCGGGCCTGTCTCCATCAGCAGTTCGCGGGCGATGCGGTGATCGGGCATGCGCACGGCGACCGTGCCGCGCGTCTCGCCGAGATCCCACACCAGGCTCTCCTGCGCCGGCAGGACGATCGTGAGCCCGCCCGGCCAGAACGCATCGATCAGGTCGTTCACCGCCGCGGGAACCTCGCTGACGAGTGCCGTCATCGCGGCCACACTGCCCACCAGCACGGGCGGCGGCTGGTTGCGGCCCCGCCCCTTTCCGTCCAGCAGTCGCTGCACGGCGGCGGGGCTGAACGCGTCGGCGCCGACGCCGTAGACGGTATCGGTGGGAAGGACGATCAGCTCGCCTCGGGCGATGGCCTGGCGGGCGTGACGCATGCCGCTGAGCAGCTGCGTTTCATCAGAGCAGTCGAAGACAGGAGACATGGCGGCTCCAGTCTACGGCGCACGGCCCTGCGGTTCCCGTGAGACTTGCGTCTGTGGGCGAGAATCGCCGCGTTGCACGGTGTGCTGTCTCAGGACATAGTGGACGATCCTGTCTCAGGACATTGTGGACATGCTGGTGTCTCAGGACTTAGTGGACGATCTGCTGGGTGAGTCGTATCCCTGATCGTGTTCGTCAGCTTGTTGTGGAGTGGCCCGAGGATGCTGGGCGGGGCGCGATTGATGCGTTCTGTCGGCGGCACGGGGTCTCCCGGTCCTGGTTCCATGCGGTGCGTAAGCGGGCCTCGGCCGAGGGTGAGGCGGCATTGTTCAAGGGCAGCACGCGTCCCCGTTCGAGTCCGACCGCGGTGTCGGACGCGGTGATCGCAGCGGTGATCGTGAAGCGTCGAGAGCTGAAGGAGCAGGGAAAAGATCACGGGCCGTTGTCGATCCGGGACGTGCTGGATCGGGCAGGGTTCGCCCCGGTGCCCTCACGGTCGACGATCGCGCGGATCCTGGATCGTGAGCACCTGGTGGAGCGGAACAAGAGGAAGCGTCCAAAAGGATCACACCAGCGGATCCGATCGGAGTTCCCGAATCAGCGGTGGCAGTCCGACGGGCTGGAGGTGACGCTGTCCACGGGTGACGTCGTTGTGGTGATCGAGATCATCGACGACTGCACCCGGATGAACATCGCTCTGCACCCCGGGCCGGCGGAAACAGCGGCTGTCGTGGTCGACGCATTTCGGTGGGCGATCGCCCGGTACGGGCGGCCGGTGCTGGTACACACGGACAACGGGACGGCATTCAACATGTCACGCTCGGGCAAGGTCACGTCGTTGCAGATATTCCTCGGTGATCTGGGCGTGAAGATGATCACCGGCAAGCCCTCGCACCCGAAGTCGCAGGGCAAGGTCGAGCGAGCGCATCAGACGCTGCTGAACTTCATCGCCGCCCGCAATCCGGCGACGATCGATGAGCTCCAGCGGGCGCTCGACGAGTATCGGGACTGGTACAACCATCACCGCTCGCATCAGGCACTCCCGCCACGCACCGCGCCTGCGGAACTCTACGATGCATTGCCAAAGATCGCGCCGCCCGGCGACCCGATCGTCACGCAGCGCCCCACGCCCGCAGCCCGAACAGCGGACGCGCCCTCAGAAAGCGTCCAACATCGTGTTGCGCGTCGCGGGGGTCAGATCAGCTACCTCGGCCGCGAGTTCCTTCTGGGCAAAGCATGGAGAGGTCAACGGGTCACGCTGATCCACACCACCGACGAGGTCGCCGTCTTCGATTCCCGAGGCACTCAAATCGTCACAATCACCTGGCCCACCACGAAACCAATGACCAGCCTCGCGCGCCAGATCGACACCCCACCGCCCCAATAACTGTGTCCACTATGTCCTGAGACTCAACGTCCACTATGTCCTGAGACTTCACACGCCGCGTTGCACGGATTCTCGCCCACACACGGAAGTCTCGCGGGCTATGGGTTCCGACTTCGGCCCGACGGCTCGGCGCACAGCGGGAGCTCGGGGGGGGGACCGAGCGCAAACTCGGGAACGCTGCGCGAACGCGGGGGGGCGGCGCGCGGACTCAGTGCACGCTTGCAGGTTCAGGGGTGCAGGGCGGTGGTGACGCGATCGCGATGGGTGAGGTCGGGGTGCGTGGCGGCAGCCAGCCAGCCGTCGGCGGTGAGGATCTCCCGCACTCCCACGCCCTGCCATTCACCGTGCTCCAACACGATCATTCCCCCGGCGTGCGCGAGCCGCAGACCCACCTG
This sequence comes from Microbacterium gorillae, assembly GCF_050990725.1. Lineage (GTDB taxonomy): Bacteria > Actinomycetota > Actinomycetes > Actinomycetales > Microbacteriaceae > Microbacterium > Microbacterium gorillae_A. Next base: position 1,424,239 of record NZ_CP158844.1, on the reverse strand, counting down.
CGAGATCGTGCGAATGTCATCGAGGCCGTCCTCGCCGCTGTACAGCGCCTCACGCGGGTCGTGCAGGCGTACTTCCGGGTCCCGCGGGATCGCACCAGCAGGGACATACGGCGGGTTCGACGCGACCACGGAGACCGTGCCGGCAAGGTCGTCGAGCGCATCGGCAAAACTGCCGTGTCGAAGTTCCAGGTTGCCGTCGGTGAGTCGCGCCACATTTCGCGCGGCCCATCGGTGCGCATCCGCGCTTCGCTCCACAGCCACGACACGCGCGTGCGGGACTTCGGTGGCCATCGCGAGCGCGATCGCACCGGAGCCCGTACCGAGATCGACCGCGAGCGGATGCGGCGAGGGCGTTGCCGCGAGCGCGTCGATCGCGAATTGGGCGAGGATCTCCGTCTCCGGGCGCGGGACGAAGACGCCCGGTCCCACGGCGAGTTCCAGATGACGGAACGGCGCAAGGCCCGTGATGTGCTGCAGTGGCACCCGCTCGGCACGGCGAGCGATCACTTCGTCGAACGCGGAGCGCTCCGGCGGGCTGAGTTCCCTGCCCGTCACGACCGCAGCCTGGACTGCGCCGCGAGACAGATCGAGCACATGGGCGGCCAGCAGCTCCGCGTCCACCACCGCGTCCAGGATGCCGGCTTCTGTGAGCTCGGCGGCACCCGCCTCCAGGGCGGCACGCAGGGTGATCGGCGAATCCGTCGTCATCGGTCTTCTTCCTCGGGAGCGTCCGGGCGACGCTCCCCCAGCCTATTGCGCTCACCTGCCCGTCCAGCGGCGTCACATGACAGATACCGACGCCGACGTCACCGCCCGCGTGACGGCAACCGAACCATCGCCCCCTCGCGTCACCTCGACGAGTCATGTCACACGGCAGATACCGACGCCGACACCACCGCCCGCGTGACGGCAACCGAACCATCGCCCCCTCGCGTCACCTCGACGAGTCATGTCACACGACAGACACCGACGCCGACACCACCGCCCGCGTGACGGCAACCGAACCATCGCCCCCTCGCGTCACCTCGACGAGTCATGTCACACGACAGATACCGACGCCGACGCCACCGCCCGCGTGGCGGCGACCCGACCGTCACCGATTCACAACTCTCCAGGCTGCGGCCTGTCAAGTGGCGTCACATTACACGTGGCGGTCACCCGCGCGTCGTATCGTGCCAGGACGGCAACGCTGCTCGTCCAACCCGAAAGGCCCCGCACATGGCTGGTATTCACGCAGACATCACCTCCACGTTCGGCGACACCCCGCTGGTGCGCCTCAACCGTCTCGCCGAGGGCTCTGGCGCCGAAGTCCTCGCCAAGCTCGAGTACTTCAACCCCGGTTCTTCCGTGAAGGACCGTCTTGCCGTGGCCCTCGTGGACGCGGCCGAGGAGTCGGGTGCTCTGCCCGCCGGTGGCACGATCGTCGAGGCGACCAGTGGCAACACCGGAATCGGCCTCGCCCTGGTGGGCGCCGCTCGCGGCTACAAGGTGATCCTCACGATGCCCGCGTCCATGTCCATCGAGCGCCGCGTGCTGCTGAAGGCGTTCGGTGCCGAGCTGGTGCTCACCGACCCGTCCGGCGGAATGAAGGGTGCCGTCGCGGAGGCGGCGCGCATCGTGGCGGAGACGCCTGGCGCGATTCTGGCGAGCCAGTTCGAGAACGAGGCCAACCCAGCCATCCACCGCCGCACCACCGCACAGGAGATCCTGCGTGACACCGACGGTGCCGTCGACTACTTCGTCGCGGGAATCGGCACCGGCGGCACGATCACGGGTGTCGGCGAAGTTCTCAAGGAGAAGGTGCCCGGCATCACGATCGTGGCCGTGGAGCCGAAGGACTCGCCGCTGCTGACCGAAGGCACGCCCGGCCCGCACAAGATCCAGGGCATCGGCCCGAACTTCGTCCCGGCGATCCTGAACCGGGTCGTCATCGACGAGGTGATCGATGTCGCCTTCGATGACGCCATCACCTCCGCCCGCGCGCTGGCCTCGAACGAGGGCATCCTCGCCGGCATCTCGGCAGGCGCCGCCGTGTGGGCCGCGCTGGAGGTGGCCAAGCGTCCGGAAGCTGCGGGCAAGCGCATCGTGGTCGTCATTCCTGACACCGGTGAGCGTTACATCACCACCGCGCTGTTCGAGGACCTGCGGGAGGGCTGAGTCCCACACGTGTCAACGGGCCGGATCATCGCGATCCGGCCCGTTCTGTTTGCGTCCGCGACCCTTCGTCGGATGGGCAGGTGCCGTCATACTCGACCGGCGCCGTTCGCGACACGGCAGGATGGATGCATGACCGCCTTCTCCCGCCTGCGTGAGGATCTCGCTGCCGCACGCCTGCGGGATCCGGCGGCGCGTACTTCGCTGGAGATCGCTCTGCTGTACCCGGGCCTGCACGCGCTGTGGGCGCATCGGCTCAACCACTGGCTGTGGCAGCGGAATCTGCGCTTCATCGCCCGTGCGGGATCGCAGTTCACGCGCTTCCTCACCGGAATCGAGATTCATCCGGGCGCCACCATCGGACGACGGTTCTTCATCGATCACGGTGCGGGGGTGGTCATCGGCGAGACGGCCATCGTGGGCGACGACGTCATGATGTACCACGGCGTCACCCTGGGCGGACGCACGCACGCTGCGGGTAAACGCCACCCGACCATCGAGGATGGCGTCGCGATCGGCGCGGGCGCGAAGGTGCTGGGCGACATCACGATCGGCGCTCGTTCGGCGATCGGCGCCAATGCCGTCGTCACCCGCGACGCTCCCGCCGATTCGGTGCTGGTCGGGATCCCCGCGAAGGCTCGACCCCGCGTTCCCGGCGAGGACACACGTGCGGTCCTCACCGCACCCGAGTACATGATCTGAGCCCTCAGGCACAGGGATCTGACGCGCGACCGTCTGGGTCCGGGAGGAACGTCACTTCAGCATCAGTCGCGTGCGCAGCTCCTCCCGTGCCATCGGCTCTGATAGCTCTGCGCCGCTGAGTCTCGTCGAAACCTCAGCGGCGCATAGGCTCAAGGGATGACCGCGATCCATGAGCTCTCCGTCGTCGACCTGATCGACGAGCTCGCCTCGGGCGCGCTCACCCCGCCGGAGGTCGTCACGCACTATCTGGAGCGCATCGATCAGTTCAACGGCGAGGTCGGCGCGTTCGTCGAGGTCACCGCGGATGCTGCACTGCGACGTGCGTCGGGCGACCTGCCACAGGGTCGGTTACGCGGTATCCCGTTCGGCGACAAGGACCTCGTCGCGCGTGCGGGAGTGCCGACGCGTTACGGCTCGGTCGCGTTCGCCGACAACGTGCCCGTCCTCTCCGATCCGCTGGCGGATGCGCTGGATGCCACCGGCGCGATCAGTCTGGGCAAGACCAGCACTCCGGAATTCGGTCTCACCGGTTTCACGGAGCCGCAGGTTGGCCCCGCGGCTCGCAGCCCCTGGGACACCGCGACCGGCGCCGGCGGCTCGAGCGGAGGCGCCGCGGCCGCCGTTGCCGCAGGGCTCCTCCCCTGGGCTCCCGCGTCCGATGGCGGTGGATCGATCCGCATCCCGTCGGCCACCTGCGCCGTCGTCGGCCTCAAGCCCTCTCGCGGCCGGCTCCCCATCGGTGCGGGGTTGGACTCGTACGACGGCCTGGCAGTGAACGGCCCGATCACTCGCACGGTCGCCGACGCCGCTCTCCTCCTGGACGTGATGACGGCGATGGCCCCGTCACACCGCTCCGTCACGGCGCCGGATTCAGGGCCGTTCAGCGATGCGCCCTGGGCCGACGTCGCCGGCACGCGTATCGGAATGACTCTCATCACGCCGTGGGACGAGGCCATGGATCTCACGCTCGACCCCCACGCCCGCGCGGCCTACGACCACGCGGCCCGCGTGCTCGGCTCCGCCGGTGCCCGAGTGGAGAGCGCGGATTGGCGGCCCACCGGCTACCCGGAGCTGTTCGGCACACTGTGGCGTGCCAGTGCTGCGACGCTGCCGCTCGATGATGCCGCGCTTGACCAGGTCGAGCCCATCACAGCCTGGCTCGCCCGACAGGGACGCGCCCTCGATGCTCAGCGACTCGTCTCCGCATACGCTGCAGCACGACTGTTCGAGCGCAGGACCATCGAGGCCTTCGCCGACTACGACGCGATCCTCACCCCGGCTCTCGCCCTCAGCCCGCGCCCGCTCGGCTGGTACGACACCGCCGACGCCGAACGCACGTTCGATCAGCAGGTCGAGTACGCGCCCCACACCAGCTGGGTGAACGTGTCCGGACTCCCCGCCATCACCGTGCCGGTTCTCGCCGCCCCCTCCGGGCGCCCGTGGAGCGTGCAACTGGTGGGCCGACCGGGAGGCGAGCGCGCCATCCTTGCGCTCGCAGCACGCCTCGAGGCGGAACGCGGCCCTCTCCCCCGCCCGCCGGGCTTCGCCTGACACGGGAACAAGTCCGCGACCGCGCGCCGCGCACCACCACCACTGAGAACCCACGGTACGCAGCCTCAGGGAACGACACAGCGCATTGAGCAACCTCGGTTGACAATCCATCGTAAGCAACCTAGGTTGACATCATGACCCAGACCACGATGGTGGACGTCGCCACCGATACCTCCGATCCACGCGCGGGACTGCGGGCCGTCGTCTCGTTGCGCGAACTCACCGAGTCTCTCGAGCTGCGACAGGTCGAGGCAGCGCTCCGTGCCGGTATGAGCTGGACCGACATCGCGGCGGCCCTCGGCGTCACCCGTCAGGCGGTCCACAAGAAGTACAGCCGCCGTGTCGACCCGACCATCGCACTGCCGCGGAGGTCGTCGTGAGTCGCTTCGCCGCCACGCTCGGCGCCTCGCAGACGCTCTCAATGGCGGGCTTCGCGGAGGCCGCGCGACATCACCGCACGGTTGCCGACCTGGACGATCTCCTGGTGGCCTTGACCGTCGACGATGGGCTCGGCGGGCAGGCGCTCCGGGCCGGCGGTGTCGAGCGAGACGCCATGCGCATGGCGATCACGGCCACGCGCGCTGAGCGCCTCTCCGGCCTCGGCATCGCCGTGGATTCACCGGAACCCGACGATTCATCAGCGCGGCGAATGACCCGGTGCGAGTGGAGCGCCCGCGTTCTGCAGCTGTTCCAGTCTGTGCCCGCCACGCGCGACTTCTCGGCGACGATCCTTCGCGCCGTACTAGACGAACCCAGCGGTCACGTATCCGACGTTCTGGCACACACGGACCTGGATCGGGCGGAGCTCGAGCGGGTGCTCGACGCGGCGGGCGATACGACCATGCCGCGCGAGGCGGACGCCGGCATCCTCCGCGGCACCGCCGGGGTTCACGTGTCCGCACCGATCGATGCCGTCTGGGCGCTCCTCGCCGACCCGCAGCGCCTGCACGCATGGGCGCCGTCTGTGGGCGGGCCCGCCGTGGCACACGGCAACGACACTTGGCGCACGGCAGCGCCGACGGCGGCTCCTGACGGGCGCCCACTCCGAGTTCGCGACGGCGTCAGTCACCAGCAGTGGACCCTCGCCGAGGCGACAGAGCCGACGACCGTCCAGTGGCACGTAACCTACCCGGATCTCCCTCGCGCCAATCGGCAGCAGCTGATACTGGACCTGGCTCCCTCCGCAGGCGGCACTCGGGTGGGCGTCACCGTGCAGTGGCACCGCACGGTTCCCGGACGACCGTGGCTGGGGCGGCTCCTTCGCCCGTTCACTCGCTGGGCGACGCGGCAGGGCGCACGCAGCACGGCCCAGTCGATCACGAACGCCTTCGACTGACTGGGCCAGCCTCCGACCACGACCGCCGCGGTGGCCTGCCCCGTGCAGCGGACGCGCGTCGTAGCGTTGCCCCATGACCAGCTACGAGTTCTCCGCCGACCCCACCCGCATCGACATCGACCGCACGCACCGGTGGATCGCCGAGGAGTCGTACTGGGGTCAGGGTCGCCCGCGCGAGCGTCACGCCGCGGCCATCGCGAACTCGCGCGCATACGGGGTCTATGACACCGAAACCGGCCAGCAGGTCGGCTTCGCCCGCATCATCACCGACGGCATCACGTTCGCCTGGCTGTGCGACGTGTTCGTGGACACCGAGCGCCGAGGCGCTGGCATCGGCAAGATGTTGATGGCGGGGATCACCGCCGAGCTCGAGCCCTTGAACCTCCGCAGAGTGATGCTCATCACCGCGGATGCGCACGGACTCTACGCGTCCTACGGTTTCGAGCCCCTCGAAGACCCCGCGAAGTTCATGGCGGTCACCTGACGCGAAAACCTCGACTCAGGAGTGGTCGCCGGTATGTGACGCGACGACCGGCTCCAGCGCACTATCGAGCACGGCGTCGAGGTTGTGAGACTCGCCCGCTCAGGACTGGTCGCCGAGGGCCGAGAGGCGCTCCTGCTCATCGGTCTCGATACACGAGGCGATGACCGGCTCCAGCGCGCCATCGAGCACGGCGTCGAGGTTGTAGGCCTTGTAACCGGTGCGGTGATCCGCGATGCGGTTCTCCGGGAAGTTGTAGGTGCGGATGCGCTCGGAGCGATCCATACCGCGGATCTGCGACTTCCGCGCGTCCGAGGCTGCAGCCGCGAGCTCCTCTTGCTGCTTGGCCAGCAGGCGAGCACGCAGCACGCGCATTCCGGCCTCACGGTTCTGCAGCTGACTCTTCTCGTTCTGCATCGACACGACGATGCCGGAGGGCAGGTGGGTGATGCGAACCGCCGAGTCCGTCGTGTTCACCGACTGTCCGCCGGGACCGGACGAGCGGTAGACGTCGATCTTCAGATCGTTCGGGTCGATCTGCAGTTCCTCCGGCTCATCGACCTCGGGAAACACGAGCACACCGGTGGTGGAGGTGTGGATGCGGCCCTGCGACTCCGTGGCCGGAACGCGCTGCACGCGGTGCACGCCGCCCTCGTACTTGAGGTGCGCCCAGACGCCCTGCGACGGATCGGACGAGGAGCCCTTGATGGCCACCTGCACGTCCTTGTAGCCGCCCAGATCGCTCTCGTTGCGATCGAGCAGCTCAACCTTCCACCCCTGGTGCGCCGCATACTGCGAGTACATGCGGAGCAGGTCGGCGGCGAACAGAGCGCTCTCCGCGCCGCCCTCGCCCGCCTTGATCTCCATGATCACATCGCGCGCGTCATCGGGATCGCGCGGGATCAGGAGGCGACGCAGCTTCTCCTGAGAGACCGCCAGCTGCTCCTCGAGCGCCGGCACCTCCGCCGCGAACGCCTCGTCTTCTTTCGCGAGGTCCCGAGCGGCGGCGAGGTCATCCCCCGCCGCCACCCAGTCCTCATGAGCCTTGACGATCCTGCTGAGTTCGGCGTAGCGCCGATTCACTCGCTTGGCGCGAGCGGCATCGGCGTGCACCTCCGGGTCGGAGAGTTCGCGCTCTACGGCGCGGTGCTCCTCGATCAGAGCCTGGACGGACTCGAACATCAGCGTCGGGATCGCGGGTCAGCGGATGTTGTTCTCGTGCGCGTGCGAAGAGCCGCCGGCGGGAGCCGGAATGGACTTCTGCATCTGCACGAGGAACTCCACGTTGGAGGAGGTCTCCTTGAGCTTGCCCAGGATGACCTCCACCGCCTGCTGCGGGTCCAGGCCCGCGAGGGCGCGACGCAGCTTCCAGGTGATCTTGACCTCGTCGGGGCTCAGCAGCATCTCCTCGCGACGCGTGGACGACGCGTTCACGTCGACCGCCGGGAAGATGCGCTTGTCAGCGAGCTGGCGGCTGAGGCGCAGCTCCGAGTTGCCGGTGCCCTTGAACTCCTCGAAGATGACCTCGTCCATCTTGGAGCCGGTTTCCACGAGCGCCGTGGCGAGGATCGTGAGGGATCCGCCGTTCTCGATGTTGCGCGCAGCTCCGAAGAAGCGCTTCGGCGGGTAGAGCGCGGAGGCGTCCACGCCACCGGTGAGCACGCGACCCGAGGTGGGAGCCGAGATGTTGTAGGCGCGGCCGAGGCGGGTGATGGAGTCGAGCAGGACGACCACGTCGCGCCCCAGCTCCACGAGGCGCTTGGCGCGCTCGATGGCCAGCTCCGCCACCGTGGTGTGGTCCTCGGCGGGACGGTCGAAGGTGGAGGCGATGACCTCACCCTTCACCCGGCGCTGCATATCGGTGACCTCCTCCGGACGCTCGTCGACGAGCACGACCATGAGGTGGACCTCGGGGTTGTTCTGCGCGATGGCGTCGGCGATCTGCTGCAGCACGATGGTCTTGCCGGCCTTCGGGGGCGCGACAATGAGGCCGCGCTGGCCCTTGCCGATCGGGGCGACGAGGTCGATGATGCGCTGCGTCAGCTTCTCCGGAGCAGTCTCCAGACGCAGGCGGTCCTGCGGGTACAGCGGAGTGAGCTTGCCGAACTCGACGCGGGCGGCCGCATCGTCTACGGACAGGCCGTTGATCGAGTCGACCTTCACGAGAGCGTTGTACTTCTGACGGCCGCTCTGCTCACCCTCACGGGGCTGCTTGATCGCGCCGACGACCGCGTCGCCCTTGCGCAGGTTGTACTTCTTGACCTGGCCGAGGGAGACGTAGACGTCGCTCGGGCCGGCCAGATAGCCGGTAGTGCGCACGAACGCGTAGTTGTCCAGAACGTCCAGGATTCCGGCGATCGGGATCAGGACATCGTCCTCGCCGATCTCGGGCTCGAACTCGTCCTGCTGCTGGTTGGCACCGCGGCGGTTCGTGCGCTTGCGGCTGCGCGAGTTGCCCTCGTCGTCGCCGTGGTTCTGGTTCTGGTTGTTGCGACCGTTGTTGTTCTGGCCGTTGTTGTTGCCCTGGCCATTGTTGTTCTGGCCATTGTTGTTCTGGCCATTGTTGTTCTGGCCGTTGCTCTGCTGGCCGCCGTTGCTCTGCGAACCCTCGCCGCCGTTGCGGTTGCGGTTGCGGTTGCGGTTACGCGTGCGACGGCCGCCCTCGGCCTGCTCGCCGCCGTCGGCCTGCTCACTGTTCTCCGCCGGCGACGCGTCAGCGGCCGGAGCAGCCTCGGCCTTCTCCGCGGGCTCGGCGGGTGAGGCGTCATCCGCGGGGGCGGCAGCTGCCTCAGCGGCGGCCTTCGCGGCCGCGGCCTTGGTGGTGCGCGTGCGCTTGGGCTTGGTCGGGGCTTCGGTCTCTCCCGCAGCCTCCCCGGCGGGGGCGGCGTCGGCAGCGGGCGCGGCCTCGGCGGGCGTCTCGGCGGGAGCGTCAGCCTCCGCCTTCGGCTTGCGAGCACGCGACGGACGCTTCTTCGGCGCCTCCTCGGCGGCGGGCGCCTCGGCAGCAGGCGTGTCCGAAGCCTCGACGGCGGGCGCCTCCGCTGCATCGGCGGCGGCGGTCCGGCGCGGCGCGCGCTTGCGCGGGGCCTTGGCAGGTGCCTCCTCGGCGACCGATGCCGCCTCGGCCGCCGGTGCGGCTTCGGCGGACGCGTCGGCTGCTGCCTTGGCCGCCGACGCCGTCGTCGCACGTCGCGGTGCGCGCTTGCGGGCGGGTGCTGCCTCGGCGGCGGGTGCCGCGTCGACGGCAGGGGTGTTCTCGATGTCGGAGATCGACTCCACGAGTGCTCCTCTGAATGTGGAAAGTGTCAGACAGCTCTGCATTCGTCACTCGGACGAGCACGACCATCAGGAGGGGAGTTGCGTTCTCCCGATGGGATGATGCAGAGGTTTTCGCAGAATTGCGATCGGAGGTCAGATCACGCTCCGGGCGTGGAATCCCCCGATATGTTCCTCACTGTAGCACCTTTGAAATCGACGGCGAGCATGCGCGCATCCCATGTCGCACCGGGAATGTCGGCGGCGAGGTCGACCGCGGCGGCACGAGCGCCCGGACCATCGGCCAACACGAGCACTGACGGACCGGCGCCCGAGACGACGGCAGGGAATCCCTCCGCACGCAGGGCCCTGACGAGCTCGATGGTGGCCGGCATCGCCTGCGCACGATAGTCCTGGTGCAGCTTGTCTTCGGTCGCGGACAGCAGCAGCTCGGGGCTCTGGATGAGCGCTGCGATCAGCAGCGCGGAACGCGACACGTTGAACACCGCGTCCTCGCGCGGCACCTGCGTGGGCTGCAGGCTGCGAGCGAGTGACGTGGACATCGTGAAGTCGGGCACGAAGACCACCGGGGACACACCGCGATGCACCAGCAGCTTCTTGTGCGCGGGCCCTTCGGGGGTCATCCAGGCGATCGTGAGGCCACCGAACAGAGCCGGCGCGACGTTGTCGGGGTGCCCTTCGATCTGCGTCGCGATGCGCAGCAGATCGGCCTCACTCAGCTCTACGCGGCCCTCGAGCAGACCCTTGGCGGCGAGGATTCCGGCGACCACGGCTGCGCCGGAGGATCCCATCCCCCGGCCGTGCGGAATGACGTTGTGGGCCACGAGCCGGAGACCCGGATGCGGGACGCCGTACTCATCGAATACGTGGCGGATCGTTCGCACCACCAGGTGCGATTCATCGCGCGGGATGTCATCGGCACCGGAGCCGGTGATGTCGATCTCGAGCTCACCCGCAGGCAGCTCCGTCACCGTCAGGTCGTCGTAGACGCTCAGCGCCAGTCCGAGGGTGTCGAAGCCCGGGCCCAGGTTGGCGCTCGTCGCCGGGACGCGCACCGCCACCGTACGGGCGCTCATGCGCGGCAGAGCTTTCCCGGACGGCGGTCGACGACATCGCGGACAAGTCCGCTCGTGGAACGTGCCACGTCACTCTCCTTCAACGCGCAGCACACTGCTCACGGCGCGGACGACATCGCTGGCCGTCAGGCGCTGAACGGTGCCGCTCAGATCTTCTTCGCGTGCGGTGTGCGTGCCGATCACGATGCGGGCCGTGCCAGCGCCGTCGACGACGGTCTGTTCGACCGTCGCAACGGACACGCCGCCGTCGCTGAGGATGCTTGCGACGGTCGCGAGCACACCGGGTTGATCCGTCACTTCCAGGGTGATCTGGTAGCGGGTGGTCACAGCGCCGATCGGAAGGATCGGCAGGTTGGCGCGCGTGGACTCCCCCACGCCGACGCCGCCGGCGATGTGGCGACGGGCGGCGGAGACGACGTCTCCGAGCACGGCCGACGCCGTCTGCACGCCGCCAGCGCCTGCGCCGTAGAACATGAGGGGGCCGGCCGCCTCAGCCTCGACGAAGACGGCGTTGTTCGCACCATGCACGCTCGCGAGCGGGTGTTCGCGGGGAACCAGCGCCGGGTAGACGCGCACGGAGATGCTCTCCTGGCCGTCGGTGTCCATGCGCTCGGCCACCGCCAGCAGCTTGATGACGAATCCGGCGTGACGCGCGGCCTCGATCATCGATGCGGTGACGGTGGTGATGCCCTCACGGTAAACGGAGTCCAGCGGAACCGTGGTGTGGAAGGCGAGGCTGGCCAGGATCGCGGCCTTCTGCGCCGCATCGAAACCCTCGACGTCCCCGGTGGGGTCCGCCTCGGCGTAGCCCAGGCGCTGGGCGTCCGCGAGCACCGCCTCGAAGTCGGCGCCCTCGGTGTCCATGCGGTCGAGGATGTAGTTTGTGGTGCCGTTCACGATTCCCGTGATCCGCTTGACGCGGTCACCGGCGAGCGAGTCCCGCAGCGGGCGGATGATCGGGATGGCTCCGGCCACGGCCGCCTCGTAGTACACCGAGGCTCCGACCTGCTCGGCGGACTCGAAGATCTCGGGACCGCTGGTGGCCAGCAGCGCCTTGTTACCTGTGACCACGTCGGCGCCCGAGTTGATGGCTTCCAGGATGAGCTCACGCGCGGGCTCGAGTCCGCCCATGAGCTCGATGACGATGTCGGCGCCGTGGATGAGGGCCGCGGCGTCGGTGGTGAACAGCTCGCGTGGGATGTCAGTGTCGCGAGGAGCGTTCACGTCGCGCACGGCAATGCCGACGAGTTCCAGATCAGCACCGGCACGGTCGGCCAGTTCGGCGCGCTGCTCCAGCAGCAACCGGGCCACCTGCGAGCCGACGGAGCCGGCTCCGAGCAGGGCGATGCGGAGGCGTCGGTAGTCGATCATGCGTTCTCCTCCGAGCCGATGATCGGCTCATTCGCGCCGTCCACACCCGCGTCACGCGCGAGCAGGTCGGCGATGGTCTCACCACGAACGATGACCCGCGCAGTGCCGCCGGAGACGGCGACCACCGGCGGGCGCGGAACGTGGTTGTAATTGCTGGCCAGCGATGCGCAGTAGGCACCTGTGACCGGAACGGCCAGCAGATCGCCATCGGCGACGTCGCCGGGAAGGTACTCGTGGTCCACAACGATGTCGCCGGACTCACAGTGCATCCCAACCACGCGGCTGAGAGCGGGGCTCGCTGAGCTGACACGATCGGCGAGCCGAGCGGAGTACTGCGCGCCGTACAGCGCCGGGCGAGCGTTGTCGCTCATCCCGCCGTCGACGGCCACATAGGTACGCTGCCCTGTGCCGTGCGTGGTCTCCACCGTGACGTCCTTCACGGATCCGACCCGGTAGAGGGTCACCCCAGCGGTGCCGACGATCGCGCGTCCGGGCTCGAAAGCGAGCTCGGGCAGGGCAACGCCGCGCTCGGCTGCCACCTCCGCGACAGCCTCGATGATCGCGTCGGCGAGCACGGGCAGCGGCGTGGGATCGTCGGCAGACGTATAGGCGATGCCGAATCCGCCACCGAGATTGAGAACGGGCAACGGCTCACCACCACCCAGATGGATCGAGAGATCGATGACGCGCGCGGCCGACTCGCGGAATCCGGCCACGCCGAAGATCTGGGAGCCGATGTGGCAGTGCACGCCGACAAGCTCCAGAGCGTCTGTCTCGCGGATGTAGTCGGCGGCACGCTCGGCATCGGGCGCTGCGAGCCCGAACTTCTGGTCCTCGTGCGCGGTCGCCAGGAAGTCGTGCGTCTCGGCGTGGACACCGCTCTGCACGCGAAGCACCACACGAACCGTGGTGCTCGCCGCACGGGCGACGCCGTCGAGGCGGCGCAGCTCGTCGATGTTGTCCACGACGATCGTGCTGAGGCCCGCTTCCAGTGCCTCGGCGAGAGCGGCGGCACTCTTGTTGTTGCCGTGGTAGCCGATCTCGGTGGGAGCCACACCGGCGCGCAGCGCAACGGCGAGTTCGCCGGGGCTGCAGACGTCCACCTTGAGCCCCTCCTCCGTCACCCACCGAGCGACCTGGGTCGAAAGAAATGCCTTGCCCGCGTAGTAGACGCGCGCGGTGGTGCCGTGGCGTTGCGCCGCCGCGGCGAATGCGCGAGCTGCGCCGCGTGCGCGCTCTCGCACCTCGTCCTCGTCCAGCACGAGGACGGGAGTGCCGTAGGTCTCCGCCAGGCGCACGGCAGAGATGCCGTTCAGGATGAGACGTCCGTCGTCATCGCGATGGGCGCGCGCGGGCCAGACGCCCTCGGCCAGCGCATTGGCATCAGCGGGCTCGTGGAGCCACCCGGGAGCGAGGCTGTCGGGCAGGGCGGAAGACATGGCGGACCTATCTGGACGGGTGCGGTCGCCGCGGCGCGGGCGCGGTCGGATCGTCCCAAAAGTCTAGGGCAACCGGCATGCCGGCCCGTTCCAGGTGACTTCCCGCGTCGCCGATGGGCACGACCCGCTGCGATGGACGTTCGTTCGCTAACGCATGTCGCGCGCATGGTCGACATGCGCTTCTCCTCCGCAACGCCACGCCGGCGTACCGAACGGTCGCTCCGTCGCGGGGCTTCGCCATCGGTCTGTCCGCGCGGGCTCCGTCAGTCGCAGGTGCCCATCGCCTGCAACGCGGGATCCAGTGCAATGCGACCGTCCAGATCGGCGGTGCCCACGAGCCCATCCGGGCTCACGGTGACCGTGGTGAGATGCACGCCCATGGGCAGTTGACCACGCAGGCACACGGGCCACGGACCGATCACCCCGTTCGCGAGGTTGCCGAATCTCTCACGCACCCCGTCCGCGGTGAGCGTGATCCCACCGATATCTGCGCTCTCGGCGGTCAGCTGCAGATCGCCATCTGTGACGGCTGGCACGAGCGTGAGCGAGATCGGTATGCGCTGACCGAAAACAGTCAGGGTTGTGCTTCCAGTCACGACGTCATCGCCGAAGGTCACATCCTCCAGCGGAACCCCCGCCTCGGATACGAGGGCGAGGATCTGCTCCGCCGAGATGTCCGCACTGATCCTCGCGGATTCCATTCCCCCGTCGAACGTCACGCCGTCAGCGGCACCCGAGATGTCGGCGGTCAGCGTCCCGAGAGTCACAGCGTCCGATGACGCGGTGACATGGTCGAGGCGCTGCGCGATCACCTGGGGCAGAGCCCATCCGTCGACCTCCACCTGAACGGGATGATCGGCCGGAAGCGACAGCGCGGCGCGCAGCTTTTCCGCGACGATGCCGGGGACGAGCGAACGGGCGATCAGCTCGGCCGCCACGACGATGGCGACGATGGCGACACCGATCACCGCGAGCACCCACGGCCAGCGACGGCGCCTCGTGCGCGTCCCGGCCGTGGGTGCCTCGACAGTCACGTCAGACCCGTTCCCCGCGGTCGCGCAGCAAGTACCCGACGGTGAACCGGAGGTCGCCGTGCTGCACTGCTTCGCGATCAGCCGTCATGTCACATCCGCTCGGGAGCGCTGACGCCCAACAGGTCCAGACCATTGCGCAGCACCTGACCGGTCGCATCATTCAGCCAGCGACGGCTGTGGTGCACCGGCTCGACGGGTGCGTCGCCCAGCGGCACGATGCGGCAGTTGTCGTACCAGCGGTGGTAGAGACCGGCGATCTCCTCGAGGTAGCGCGCAATGCGGTGCGGCTCGCGGACCTCGGCGGCGAAGGCGACCAGGCGCGGGAACTCCTGCAGGGCACCGAGCAACGCCGACTCCGTCTCGTGCGTCAGAGTCTCGGGCGCGAACACCGAGCGATCCACGCCGGAGTCCTCGGCGTTCTTGGCCGCGTTGAACGTGCGAGCGTGGGCGTACTGCACGTAGAACACCGGGTTGTCGTTGGTGCGCTTGCGCAGCACGTCCAGGTCGATGTCGAGGTTCGAGTCGGTGGAGCTGCGTGTCAAGGCGTACCGTGCGGCGTCGACACCGACGATGCCGACGAGGTCCTCCATCGTGACCACTGTTCCCGCGCGCTTGGACATGCGAACTGGCTTGCCGTCCTGCACGAGGTTCACCATCTGTCCGATGAGCACCTGCAGGTTCACGTAGGGCTCATCACCGAACGCCGCGACGACCGCCATCAGACGCTTGACGTATCCGTGGTGGTCAGCGCCGAGCATCATGACCTCGCGATTGAAGCCGCGCTCACGCTTGTCGAGGTAGTAGGCGATGTCCCCTGAGATATAGGCCGCGTCGCCGTCAGACTTGATGACGACGCGATCCTTGTCATCGCCGAAGTCCGTGGTGCGCAGCCACAGGGCGCCGTCCTTCTCGTACATGTGGCCGAGCTCCTGCAGCCGCGCCACCGCGCGCTGGACGGCACCAGACTCGTGCAGTGAGTTCTCGTGGAAGTAGACGTCGAAGTCGACACCGAAATCGTGCAGGCTCTGCTTGATTTCGGCGAACATCAGCTCCACGCCGACGCTGCGGAAGACCTCCTGCTGCTCTTCGCGCGACAGCGCGGAGAGATCGCCGTCGTAGAGCGGCACGACGCGTGTAGCAATCTCGCCGATGTACGCACCGCCGTAGCCGTCCTCCGGGGTGGGCTCTCCGAGGTGGGCAGCGAGAAGGCTCCGGGCGAACCGGTCGATCTGCCCGCCGTGGTCGTTGAAGTAGTACTCGCGCGTGACCGAGGCGCCCTGGGACTGCAGGATGCGTGCGAGCGAGTCGCCGACAGCGGCCCACCGCGTCCCGCCGAGATGGATCGGCCCGGTCGGGTTCGCAGAGACGAACTCCAGGTTGATGTTCTCGTGGGAGCGAGTGTCTGAGTGACCGTACTGATCGCCGGCCGTCACGATGGTGCGCGCGAGTTCACCCGCGGCACCCGCCTCGAGTCGGATATTGATGAACCCGGGTCCCGCCACCTCGACGGAGGCGACACCCTCGATCGACGATGCCGCATCGGCGATCAGCTGCGCCAGCTCTCGCGGGTTGGTGCCGACCTTCTTCGCCAGCTTCATCGCGATGTTGGTGGCCCAGTCGCCGTGATCGCGGTTCTTCGGGCGCTCCAGCGTGATGTCGGCCACGCTCACCCCGAGGTCCTCGCCGGGTCGTCGCTCCGCGAGGATGGGGGCGACGACGTCGAACAGGGCGGAGGCGAGTGACTCGGGATTCATGATCCCCCTATTCTATGTGGCCCCGGGGTTCGTCCCTGGGCCAGCCGGTGCTCGTCGCACGCCCTCTATTCACGCTGGCGTCTGTGCGCACCAGCCTGTCTCGCCGGCTGCACGCAGCGCGGTGTGATCCGCAGCGTTGGGGTCGGCGGTGGCCCGGGCAGGGTCCGCGAGTGATCGCTCGGTTGATCGCTCGGTTGGTGGCTCGGTCACCGAAGTGTGTCGCGCCGCTCCGAACTAGGCCGTGATGGGCGGCATGAACGTCCCGACCGGGCAGCGATCGGCGTTCTGCGCACGCAGGATGCCCATCACGTCTCGTTCGCGTCGAGGTCACTGGCGCGAGTGCCGAGTGGGAGGGTGCCAGCGGAGAGCGCGCCCGTGCGCGCCTGTCGAGCGCGGACACCTGCCCGGGGTCATCGCTGTCATGGGCTCAGCTCAACGTCGACGGGTCGGTGCGGTGGCGAGAGCCGCGGTGGCGAGAGCTGCGGTGGCGAGAGCTGCGGTGGCGAGAGCTGCAGTGAGGGCGAGAGCTGAGTGAGGGCGAGAGCTGCAGTGAGGGCGAGAGCGGCGGTGAGGATGCGCGGAGGGCAGGCGTGCGAGGGCGAGAAGCGGCGGTGAGGATGCGCGGAGGGACGGCGTGGGAGGGCACACGAACACGCCCGCGGAGTTCGCGGGCGTGTTCGTCGGCTGGTGATCAGGCCGGCTGCGGGCTGGTCATCTGGTAGAGAGCGTCGACGTCGCGGACGGCACCCTTGTCTGCCGACGTGGCCATGGCGGCATAGGCGCGCAGTGCGGCGGAGACGTGTCGCTCGCGGCTCTTCGGGTGGTAGCCGCCGTTCTCCTCGAGCTTCTCGCGACGTGCATCGAGCTCCGCATCGTCCACGAGCACGCGGATCGAGCGGTTGGGGATGTCGATGTGGATCAGGTCGCCGTCCTGGATCAGAGCGATCTCGCCACCCGAGGCAGCCTCGGGAGAAATGTGGCCGATGGAGAGACCCGAGGTACCGCCGGAGAAGCGGCCGTCGGTGATGAGCGCGCACTTCTTGCCGAGGCCGCGGCCCTTCAGGAACGAGGTCGGGTACAGCATCTCCTGCATGCCCGGGCCGCCCTTGGGTCCCTCGTAGCGGATGACGACCACGTCGCCCTCCTTGACGGTCTTGTCGAGGATCTTCTGGACCGCTTCCTCCTGGGACTCGCAGACCACCGCGGGGCCCTCGAACACCCAGATCGACTCGTCCACGCCGGCCGTCTTCACGACGGAGCCGTGTCGGGCGATGTTGCCGTGAAGCACGGCGAGTCCGCCGTCCTTCGAGTAGGCGTGCTCAACGGAGCGGATGCAGCCCTCGGCGGCATCGGTGTCGAGCGAGGTCCACACGTTGGACTGCGAGAAGGCCGTCGAGGAGCGCTGTCCGCCGGGTGCGGCGTGCCACAGAGCCTCGGCCTCGTCGGTGGCCTTTCCGCCGCGGATGTCCCAGTCGTCCATCCACTGCTGCAGCGAGTCGGAGTGCACGGTCTTGACGTCGGTGTGCAGCAGGCCGCCGCGGTGCAGCTCCCCCAACAGAGCGGGGATGCCACCGGCGCGGTGGACGTCCTCCATGTAGTACATCTTCCCGTAGGCCGGGTTCGGCGCCACCTTGGCGAGGCAGGGCACCTGGCGCGAGCGTGCGTCGATGTCGTGCAGGTCGTAGTCGACGCCGGCCTCGCGGGCAGCGGCCAGCAAGTGGAGGATGGTGTTCGTGGAACCGCCCATGGCGACGTCAAGCGCCATGGCGTTGTCGAACGCCTCGTGGGTCGCGATGGACCGGGGCAGAACCGACTCGTCGTCGTTCTCGTAGTAGCGCTTGGCGAGGTCGACCACCGTCGCGCCGGCCTTCTCATACAGGGCGCGACGAGCGGTGTGGGTCGCCAGCACCGAACCGTTGCCGGGCAGCGACAGACCGATCGCCTCGGTGAGGCAGTTCATCGAGTTGGCCGTGAACATGCCGGAGCACGAGCCGCACGTGGGGCAGGCGTTCTCCTCGATGAGGCTGATGTCGGCGTCGGAGATGGACTCGTCCACCGCATCGGAGATCGCGTTGACGAGATCGAGGGAGCGAACGGAGCCGTCGGTGAGGGTGACGCGTCCGGCCTCCATCGGGCCGCCGGAGACGAACACGGTGGGGATGTTGAGGCGCAGCGCGGCCATCAGCATTCCGGGTGTGATTTTGTCGCAGTTCGAGATGCACACCAGGGCGTCGGCGCAGTGCGCGTTGACCATGTACTCCACCGAGTCGGCGATCAGGTCGCGCGACGGGAGCGAGTACAGCATGCCGCCGTGGCCCATGGCGATACCGTCGTCGACCGCGATCGTGTTGAACTCACGGGCAACGGCACCGGCGTCATGGATCGCCTGCGAGACGATGCGTCCGACGGGCTGGAGGTGGGTGTGGCCGGGGACGAACTCGGTGAACGAGTTTGCGACTGCGATGATCGGCTTGCCGATATCCGAATCGGCAACACCGGAAGCGCGCATCAGTGCGCGGGCACCGGCCATATTGCGGCCATGGGTCACGGTTCGAGAGCGAAGCATCGGCATGGATCAAGTATGAACGCGTGCTCGGTCATTGTCGGCACCGCAGCCGGACGGCGCTGATACTAGTAGTGGGACTGCTAGGTTCCGGATGATCGATCGGCCAGGACGGAGAGGATGCCCGCATGACCGCGATGGATGATTCACGGCATGAACTCGGCGAGTTCCTGCGTCGTCGGCGTACGGGCGTGAATCGCACGGAGTATGACCTCCCTCCGGTCGGGCGCGCGCGAACGACCGGGCTGCGCCGGGAGGAGATCGCGTTTCTGTCGGGGGTCTCGGTCACGTGGTACACCTGGCTCGAGCAGGGTCGGGACATCAACCCGTCGCGGCAGGTGATCGACGCGATCGCCGTCAATCTGCGGCTGACTCACGCCGAGCATGACTATCTGCTCGGCCTCGCGGGGTTCACTCCGTCGCCGCGTCCGGAACCCCTTGCGCCTGCGCCCGTGCCATCGCACGTTCAGCACCTGCTCGACGCCCTCGATCCCGCGCCAGCGTTCGCCGTGACCCCGCACTGGGATATCGCCGCGTGGAATCCGGCTTATGAGCATCTCTTCCCCGGGGTGACCACGGCACCTGCCGAGGAACGTAATCTGCTGGTGTTCGTTTTCACCGATCCCTACGTTCGAGCGATGCTGCCCGACTGGGACACCACCTCGCGGCAGTTCCTGGCGGAGTACCGCGCCGAGGCGGGTGGTCGCATCGGCGGACCGGACCATGTCCGGCTCGTGGGCTTCCTGCGCGAGGCCAGCCCGGATTTCGCGGCAGCCTGGGATGAGCACGAGATCGACCGCTTCGCCTCCCGGCGTCGGGCCTTCGTTCACCCGGTCGACGGTGAGCGAGTGTTCGAGCAGGTCAAGATCACCCCGCAGGACGCGCCCGACCTCACGATCGTGGCATACCTGCCCGATCCCATCCCGCCAGCTTGACGGGCGGATTTATGGCCGGCGGGTGAGCGCCGTCTGCGGTCGAGCCGAGTTCCCGACAATCGAGCCGAGTTCCCGACGTCCGAGCCGCGTTCCCGACGTCCGAGCCGCGTTCCCGACGACCGAGCCGCGTTCCCGACGACCGAGCCGTGTCCCGGATAGCGCAAGCCGCCTTCTGAACCCTCCGGGAAACGCCGGCTCCGCGTTCCGGTCACGACGGTGGTGCGCCGTCAGTGCGCTCGCTGCGATCCCTGGCCGGATTCATACTGCCGCCGTGTTCGGGGGTGGGTGTGAAGGTGACGGTGCGGGGTGGTGGGTTTTGGGTGTGGTGGTATCCGGCGGGTGTGTGGAAGATGACGGTGCCGTCGTTGTCGGGGTGGGGTGTGATTTTCCAGTCGGCGTTGGTCTTCAACGTGTGGTGTCGGCGGCAGAGCGGGGCGAGGTTGGTGATGTTGGTGGTGCCGCCGTTGGCCCAGTCGTGGTTGTGGTCGATGTCGGTGTAGCGGATCGGGACGCGGCATCCGGGGTGTCGGCAGTGTTGGTCGCGGTGGGTGAGGAAGCGTTTCATGTCGGCGGTGGGTCGGTATCGGTCTGTGGCGAGGATGGTGCCGGTGATGGGGTGGGTGAGGATGCGGTCCAAGCCGGGTTGGTTTCCGGCGAGGGCGCGGGCGGTGTCCGCGTCGATGGGGGTGATGCCATCCAACTCGGCGCCGGTGTCGTCTTGTTCGAGGAGGGTGAGGACCGGGATAGTGACGGCGACGGTGGCGTGGATCGATCCGATCGCGGTGTCAACACTGGTGGGGGTGGTGGTGAGGAGCAGGTCGGCGAGGATGTCGGCGCGGATCTGATCCACCGTCCGCACATCATGAAACCCACCAGCGACGGCGTCAGCGCTCGGGTCCGCGCCGGCATCGACATCGGTTCGGACGTTCGCCTCTGCACGATCGTTCACATCGCGGCGAGGGTTGGCCGCGCCGGGTTCGACGTCCGCGCCCGGGTCTGTGGAGATCCAGACATCCCCGCCGGAGCTCACACGAGCACCCGGGCCGAAGCTGTTCCCAGCGCCAGCACCAGCGCCAGCGCCAGCACCAGCACCAGCACCAGCACCGGCGTTTCTGGCTGCTTTGTTGCTGGCGCGCAGGGCGTGGGCCATCTGATCCAACCGGTCCTTCACTCCGTGCGCGAGCACGGAGGGCAGCAGGGCGTGCAGGGTAGCCATGCCGTCCAGATCATCAGTGACCCAGACGGTCCGGGTGCGGCGGGCCTCACGATGGCGTTGCGTGATCGAGACGTCACGGACCTGTTCCGCGACAGGGCCCAGCAGGTGACGCAGACGATTCGGAGACTCCACCCGCGCCAACTCCAGAGCACGCTCGACGAACGCGTCCCGGGCCGGGCCTTCCTCGACCGGTAGCCCGTGCTGCAGAATCGCCCCAACATGCGATGACGTGATCTCGCCGGCTGATAGGGCGGCATGCACGGTCGGGAAGTCATGCAGAAGCTGATACGCGTCAGAGATGCGCTGCTGGATCGTGCGGTCGCTGACCCGGATCGCAGCACCCACCTCCGCTGCCAGAGACCGCAGCTCCAGGTCGGCATCCGACGAGCGGCCGGACGCACCGGAGAGCTCCACGAGATCCGCGAACAACACCGTTTCCAGCGCGTCCGCCGCCGCCCGTGAACGCGTCAACGCGACAATCGCATCCACATACCCCCGCACCACGGCAGGGTCGGGGGCAGTGCCGGTCACCCGACCACGCCGCGAACCCCTGCGCGGCGAGCCGACACCCGCCTGAGAAGCAGCGTCGGGTCCGCTCCGGGGCACCGAACCCTCTTCCACCACCGTGCGTTCTAATGTCATAGACCAAGAGTGGCAGAAACCTAGAACATAAATACGAAGAAGTGATGATCTGTGGATAACATCCCAACCGACGAAGCAACGACCAGCCGGATACCAGCCGCCGGAGGCTCACGCCGTGGCGCCTTCGGCGATATCGCACCTGTCCGCACGCAATCGCCACTCGTCCGAGCGCGATAGCCAACCTGCGCTATCGCACGGCTCATGGCTCTCGGCGACGGCATCAGGCGTCTAGCGGCATCCGCCTCGCGTGTTGCGGCGACAGAAGCGACCCACTCGACAGCATCCGGCATCCTGCGGCGTCTCACCTGGCGTCCAACTGCGTCCAGCCGCCCCACGACATCCGTGCGAAAGCCCCCGACCGCCCGACACAGGACGAAACCCGGCCCGAGGCCGACACGTCCGGAGCGTTGTCAGACCAGATTCAACCCCGCCGTCACGCGCCACGCGCCTGGCGCTCCGAGGAAGCGCACCGAGTGCGCGTTGTCGGGCTTGATGGTGGCCGCCCCCACGACGGCATCTGTGAAGGCCCGGATGAATGTGCCGTGTGTGGCCAGCACGAGGTTCTCGCCCGGATATCGCTGCGCGACCGCGTCGACCGCCCGAACGGCACGAACCATGAGGTGCTCGTACGACTCCTCGCCGGGCCAATCCTGACCCCACCGCGCGGTCGCCTCCTCGCGGGTGATACCTTCCGCCCCGCCATAATCTCGCTCAACGAGGGCGTCGTCGATCTCGATGTCCGAGACAGCGCACTCCCCCGCGATGATCCTGGCGGTCTCGACGGCACGCACCAGAGGCGACGTCACAATGCGGTCCCAGCGGACATCGGACAGCAACTGCGCCGCTTCCCGTGCCTGCGCTCGACCGGTGTCATTGAGCGGGATATCGCTCGACCCTTGCAGCAGATCGTGCAGATTCCAATCGGTCTGCCCATGGCGGACAAGGGCAAGGCGGGTCGCATTCAGTTCCATCGCGACCATTCTCCCCCGGGCCGCGCCGACCGCGGCGCGCGGCTGTAGCGTGGCGGCTCAGAGCGCGTGGGCAGGCCGGATCTCGCGCGCATGTCACGGCCTCTGGTTGCGAGGCAAACAAGCAAACGACGACCCCCGAAATCCCTGACAGAACCAGGAACTTCGGGGGTCTAGTTGTGCCCCTGACAGGAGTCGAACCTGCGACCTACGGTACCGGAAACCGGCGCTCTATCCACTGAGCTACAGAGGCGTACCGAACGAGCCTATCACCGAGCCGCCACCCCTCCTGACGCACGCGAAGCCCGGGCGCGGCGCGGTTCAGACGCGGGGTCGGCGGCGGTAAGTGAGGTCACGGATGTCGCGGCCGGCGCGCTGCCCCTTGCGTTCGAAGGCGGTCAGCACGCGTCCCTCGAAGCGCTCGGCCCACTCCCCCTCAAACGCGCGCTCGAACTGATCCGACGCGTCCAGGACCTCACGCATCTGCAGCGCGTACTCCTCCCAGTCCGTCGCCATGCGCAGCAGACCGCCATCGCGAAGCGACTCAGCGATGACCGGGGTGAACTCGGGCTGGATCAGGCGCCGCTTGTTGTGGCGAACCTTGTGCCACGGGTCGGGGAAGAACACCCACACCTCGCTGACGCTGGCCGGCGGGAGGAGCTTCGCGAGAACCTCGGGGGCATTCGCTTCCGCCAGCCGGAGATTGGTCACCCCCGCCTTGTCGGCATCCAGCATGGTGCGCGCGAGGCCCGCGCGGAACACTTCGACGGCCAGGAAGTCGGCGTCCGGATTCTGTTGCGCGGCGTGCACGATCGCGTGCCCCTGACCGGATCCGATCTCGACCGTCAGCGGCGCCTCACGTCCATATGCCGCTGCAGGAATGAACTGTGCGGAGGGATGCACGGACATCGAGGCGATGTCGCGGGGGATGTCCAAGAGGTAGGTGCTCGCGAGGTCCGCATAGGCACGCTCCTGCGCGTCGGACATGCGACCCGATCGGCGCACGAAGGACACGGTCTTCTTGCGGAACGGGACCTCTGGGCTCTCGGGCGCGCCGGAATCACTCACCTGTCAAGGGTAGGACACCACGCTGCGTCGACCGACACACACAGCGCGTGACCTCCTGGCTGCACGACGCCGCATCGGTGCGCGGACCGCGCGCATGATCACTCCGTGACGAAGTCGATCAATTCCTCGACACGGCCGATCAGCGCCGGCTCCAGATCACGGAACGTCGTCACGCGCGACAGGATCCGCTGCCACGCCCGCGCGATGTCCGCCTGATCCTCGTGCGGCCAGCGGAATGCCTGGCAGATGCCCGCCTTCCACTCCACGCCTCGAGGAATCACCGGCCACGCCTTGATCCCCATCGCCTGGGGAGTCACGGCCTGCCAGACGTCGATGTACGGGTGGCCGACGATCTTCATGTGCTTGCCGTGCGGGCCGCGCAAGAGCTTCTCCACGATCCGCGTCTCTTTGGATCCCGGCACCAGATGATCGACGAGTACCCCGTATCGGCGCTCGGCTGTGGGCGGCTCGACTTCCAGCAGCTCCGCGAGATTGTCCACGCCCTGCAGGTACTCCACGACGACGCCCTCAATACGCAGGTCCGCGCCCCAGACCTTCTCGACGAGCTCCGCATCGTGGCGTCCCTCCACGAGGATCCGGCTGGGGCGCGCCGTGCGAGCACGAGCGTCCGCTACGGCGAAAGATCCCGATGCGGTGCGTGTCTTGCCCGTCGTCGGCGTCTTCGGCGCAGCGGGAACGAGTTCAACGACCTCGCCGTCGATGAGGAAACCATGCCCCAGCGGGAACAGGCGCTTGCGGCCCTTCCAGTCCTCCAATTCGACCTCGGCATGGGTCGACTTCGTGACAGCACCACAGAACCCATCGGCGGCCACTTCGACCACCAGGTCCAGCTCCGCGGGAACCTTCCTGACGAGCTTGCGCCCCACGTCGCGCCACCCGGGCGCGAGCACATCCGCGCCGTACCGATCGTCCATCCTGACCTCCCGAAGCTCCCAGCCTAGGACGGACCACGACCGACGATCCGGCCCGACGCGCGCGCACATTCATCCCTCCCCACGTGTGATTTCGCTGTGGGCGTTGCCTCACCTGGGAAGTCGGTGATGACCTCGCTCGCCCGGATGAATAGAGTTGTCGCAGAACCGGAACCTCGAGCTCAACAGGGGGTGGCATGCGGGGTCTGAGACGAGTACTGACGCTCGGCGCGATGGTTGGAGTGCTTCTAGCCGGGGTCGGCGTGGGCGCAGCGTACGCGACCGATCCGGGCCCACTCACCGGGAGCGGTCACATCACAGATTCCAGCGATGTCCTCTCGCCCAGCCAGGAAGAGACGCTGAACGAAGAGCTGGAAAAGCTCGCCACTGACAGCGGTGCGGAGCTCTTCGTCGTCTTCATCGACTCGTACACGAATCCGTCCGGCGATATCGAGTGGACAGAGCGGACCCGCAATGGAAACAACTTCAGCGATCGTCAGTATCTGATTTCGATCGCTACCGTAGACCGCGCCTTCGCAATGGCGGGCCCGGAAACCGGAGGCCCGCTCAGCGCATCCCAGCAGATCGAGGTCACCGACGCGATGCTGCCCGCCCTGCGGGACAGCGACTGGGCGGGTGCCGTTTCCGACAGTGCGGCAAAGGTCCAGGACATCCTGGTGGATGGTCCGAAGCGCGCAGCGACCGGATGGATGCTGTTCGGGGTCGTCGTCGTCCTCGCGGTGCTGGCGACGGTCGTGATCCTCTTGGTTCGACGCGCTCGCAAGGCCGCCGCCGAGCGAGCGAAACGGCAGGCGCAGATCGAGCAGCTGTCCCAGGACGCCGGAATCGCTCTCGTGCGCACCGACGACGTCGTGAAGGCCAGCGAGCAGGAGATGGACTACGCACGGGCCCAGTTCGGGGATGAGGCCATTGGCGAGTTCACCGCCGCGCTCCAGGCCGCATCGAAGAACCTTGATGAGGCGTTCAGTCTCAAGCAGAAGCTTGACGACGAGATTCCCGACACCGACCAGCAGAAGATCGAGTGGAACCAGCGGATCGTTCAGCTGTGCTCCGAGACGACCACAGATCTGGAGAGCAAGAAGGCCGACTTCGATCAGCTGCGCAAGCTGGAGCAGAACGCGCCGGCAGCTCTCGAGAACGTCCGGCGGCTGCGTGCCGCCGCGTCCGCAGAAATCGAACGAGCCGACCAGATCCTCGCTCAGCTCGCGCAGACATATGCGGCCAGCGCGATCTCCGCGGTGACCGACAACACCACGCAGGCGCGCTCACGCATCACGTTCACGGACCAGCAGATCACGGCGGCTGAGTCCGCCATCGCCGCCGGTCAGACCGGAGATGCAGCGATCTCGATCCGCGCCGCCGAGGGCGCGATTCAACAGGCGACGCAGCTCGAAGATGCGGTCGAAGCACTTGCGACGAACCTCACGGCGGCGGAGCAGCGCGGTGGCGAACTGGTCCGGGAGATCCAGAACGACATCCAGGGCGCGCAGAGTCTGCCTGATTCGTCGGGAGCGGTCGCACAGACCGCGGCGACCGCCGCACAACAGCTGCGCCAGGCTCAATCCCTGCTCGGCAATGCGAGCCGTGACCCACTCGAGGCTCTTCGCATGCTGGAGTCCGCCAACACGGCGATCGATGCCGTGATCGCGCGAGGACGCGATGAGCAGGCGAAGATCCAGCGCGCGCAGTCGATGCTGGGCAGCGCACTGCAGCGGGCCGACACGCAGATCGCATCGGCGGAGAGCTTCATCCTGAACCGGCGCGGGGCCATCAGCAGCACGGCCCGCACGCGTCTGTCGCAGGCACAGCAGAACGCCAACCAGGCCCGCGCGCTCGCGAGCACCGATCCCGTCCAGGCGCTCAGCCTCGCGCAGTCCGCAGACCGGCTCGCCTCGGAGGCACTGCGACTCGCCCAGAACGACATGGGTATGTGGGGCGGCGGAGGCGGCGGAGGAAACGACGACAGTCTGGGCGCCCTGCTCGGCGGCATCCTCATCGGCAACTCCATGAACAACAACCGTCGCGGAGGCGGATGGGGCGGCGGAGGCGGCGGGATCTTCGGCGGCGGCGGAAGCGGCAGCAGCGGCCACAGCGGTGGCTTCTTCGGTGGCGGCGGAGGCGGCGGCGGGTTCTCCGTCGGTGGCTTCGGTGGCGGAGGAGGCGGCTTCGGTGGAGGCGGCGGCTCGTCAGGACACAGTGGAGGCCGCTTCTGACCCCGTGAACACGACACCCTGAACTTCATCCCCGGGCCGCCGGCCCGCAACAGCACGAACCTTCCAAGGAAAGGAAACCCGATGGCAAAGCAGTCCATCTTTGGTCGCATCTCCACCCTCATCCGGGCGAACGTCAACGCGATGATCGACGCGGCCGAGGACCCGCAGAAGATGATCGACCAGCTCGTTCGCGACTACAGCAACAACATCGCGGATGCAGAGTCGGCGATCGCGGAGACGATCGGCAACCTGCGCATGCTCGAGCGCGACCACGCCGAGGACGTCCAGGCCGCCAACGAGTGGGGCCAGAAGGCCCTGGCCGCCAGCCGCAAGGCAGACGAGTTCCGCACGGCGGGCAACACCGCCGACGCGGACAAGTTCGACAACCTCGCCAAGGTCGCGCTGCAGCGTCAGATCTCCGCCGAGGGCGAGGCCCGCCAGGCCGAGCCCACCATCGCGTCGCAGACCGAGGTCGTCGACAAGCTCAAGAGCGGTCTCAATGGCATGAAGACCAAGCTCGAGGAGCTGAAGAACAAGCGCAGCGAACTGGTTGCTCGTGCCAAGACCGCCGAGGCACAGAACCGCGTCCACGACGCCGTGAAGTCCATCGACGTCATGGACCCGACCAGCGACCTCAGCCGCTTCGAGGACAAGGTCCGCCGCCAGGAGGCCCTCGCGCAGGGCAAGGCGGAGATCGCCGCGTCGTCGCTGGACGCGCAGTTCAACAGCCTCGACGACATGGGTGAGCTGACCGAGGTCGAGGCACGCCTGGCCGCGCTCAAGGCCGGCCAGCCGCCGCAGGCCATCGAGCAGTAATTCATCGCCTCACGCAGCGGGTGTCGGTCTTCGGGCCGGCACCCGCTGGTGTCTCACCAGGGCAGGTGCGCTGAGGGCGAAGCGCAGAGACAGCGAAGCGGAGCGGTGGGAAGATTGTCCGCATGACTCGCTTCCTGATCGTGCCGCAGTGGCAGGGCTCACCATCGGCTCGCGCCATGTCCCTCGCCGATGGTGCGGAGGCCATCGCCGGTGACCTGCCGCATAGCGCGGTCCTGTCCGTGCCGGTGCCGTTGGAAGCGGGCGAGCCCATCGAGACCGAGGTGCTGCGGGCGAGTTCGCTGCTGCGAGTCCAGCAGGCGATCGTCGAGGCACTCGGCAAGGTCGCCCCGGATGAGCACGCCGTCCTGGTCGGCGGCGACTGCAGCATCTCCGTACCGGCTATCGCTCACCATGCGGAGCATCACGCGCGAACGTCGGGGGAAACTCTCGCCGTCGTCTGGTTCGATGCCCACGGCGACCTGAACACGCCGGGCTCCAGCCCGTCCGGATCTTTCGCTGGCATGGCGTTGCGCACGGTGCTCGGCGAGGGCGCAGA
The DNA here is from genome assembly GCF_050990725.1 of Microbacterium gorillae. Lineage (GTDB taxonomy): Bacteria > Actinomycetota > Actinomycetes > Actinomycetales > Microbacteriaceae > Microbacterium > Microbacterium gorillae_A. The sequence continues at coordinate 1,396,135 of NZ_CP158844.1, read as the reverse complement.
ACCACTCACGCGGGGCGCGGTCTCCCCCGAGCACGCCACGCTCGTCGGCGCGCGTTCACTCGATGACGCCGAAGCAGATTTCATCGCCGCTTCCGGCATCGGGACCCACGCGGGCGATGACGCCGCAGATCTCGCCGACGCGATCGTTGCGACCGGCGCGACGCGGGTGTACCTCCACATCGACCTCGATGTGCTCGATCCCGCCGAGATCACCGGGGTCGGGGACGCCGTTCCCTTCGGCCTGACGCGCGTGCAGCTCGTTGACGCGATCCGCGCCATTCGCGAACGCGTTCCGCTCGCAGGCGCCACGATCGCGGGCTTCTCCCCCGCGTCCCCGCTCGCGGCGGTCGAAGATCTCGGCGCGATTCTGCGCATCGTCGGCGCTCTCGCATGACCCGCCACATACCGGCGGACTGGGAGGCGCGTGCCGAGCGGATCGTGCGCCGCGGCGAACGATGGGATCGGCTCATCCCGAAGGCGCTGCTGGACTCACCCGTGAGCCTCATCGGATTCTGGTGGGGCTGCGCCGTGGGATGGGTCTGGGGTGGGCTGTGGAGTCGGGGTCGGGTGGAGCGCCGAAACGGTCTGTGGGTCTTCCGCGGCATGCCGAACTGGACCCACGCCCGCGGCGGCGTATGCGTCGGCAACTGCTTCCTGACCGGGGAGACGAAGCCGACCGATGCTGTGCTGCGTCATGAAGCCGTTCACGCGCTCCAGTGGCGACGCTACGGCTTCCTGATGCCGTTCCTGTATGCGTTGTCGGGGCGCAACCCCCTGCGCAATCGCTTCGAGATCCAGGCCGGCCTCGTCGACGGGAACTACGTCCCACGCGGAATGTGACCTGCGGAAGGCCTCCGGGTCAGCGCGCGAGAGCGAAGACGCGCGACGCGGGAACCTCGAGCGACGCCGTCAGGTGCGTCGCGATGTCGGAGGCCGCCAGCGGGTCCCCCAGCAGAAACACGCGCGTGGTGTCGTCCTCGTCCTCGCACAGCATCTCGTCTGCCCAGGCCGTCACCGCACGGGTCAGAGCGTGTCCCCGGCCGCACGCGCTTCCGGCGGGGCCGGTGCGACGAGACCGATCGAGCCAGGTGACCGTCATCCGCGACGGCACCTGCAGCTGCGAAACCCACGATGCGTCAGGGATCTCGACGAACACGCGACCCGTCGCGCACAGCGGCAGGGTGGCGATCAGCGCCTCCAGCTCGGCGAAGCACGTCTCGTCGGCCGCGATGAGGTGCGGGGCCTTCGGGTTGCGTGCGGCGCGGCGCGCGGAGACGGGGCGGGATGGACGTGCGGTCATGATGCGTCCATCATAACGCGAGGATAGGCATGCCTTACCTCACCGGCAGGATTTCCTCAGCGGGCGATGAGCACGTCCGCGAGTCCGGCGATCTCGTCATCACTCATGCCGTGTGCCCGCAGGTAGTCCGCGGGCGATCCGTACTGCGCGTCGAGACTGTCGAGGAGTCCGTGCATCACGCGAGCGGGTGAGCGCGTGGTGAGCTCCTCCAGGTGCACCATGTCGGGATACATCCGGCCGAGGAACGACAGCACCTGGCGGTTGCGCTCCTCGGGGAGCAGCACCTCGGTGCGCGCGTAATCCGCGACGACAGCGTCCCGATCGACGCCCGCTGCCGACAACGCCAACGCCACCGTCACTCCGGTGCGATCCTTGCCCACCGTGCAGTGCACCAGCACCGGCTGCACCTCCAGCACCGTGCGCACCGCATCCACCACACGCGCGGCGGCGTCTTCGGTCATCGCACGGTACATGTCGTCGAGACTCTGATCCTCGGCGAAGAAGGAGGCGACCGACCCGAGGAACACGGGCATGCGCCGGATGGGAACCTCACCGGCACGTGACGGATCGCGCTGCACCTCCTCGTCGTCGCGGAGGTCTACGATGGCGCGCAGGCCCAGCGCCTCGAACGCGGAGCGATCTGCGAGCTGTGCCAGATTGCCCGAGCGGAACAGCACCCCCGAGCGCGTCACGCCCGTCCCCGCGCGAAGGCCGCCGACGTCGCGGAAGTTGAGCACCCCGCGAACCAGCGAGTCACCGGGCACATCTGCGCCAGGCATATCGTCAGCCGCCGGAGCGGTCGGAAGGCTCACTGTGCGCGCGGCGGCACGGGATACCGGCCCGCCACCGCGACCCTGTTGAACGCGTTGATCGAGACGCACGCCCAGCTCAGCGCGGCGTACTCCTTCTCCGTGAGCACCGAGCCGACGCTGTCATACACCTCGTCGGACACTCCGCCCTCACCGATGTTCACGTACGCTTCCGCGAGTTCGAGACCCGCTCGCTCGCGGTCCGTGAACACGCCGGACTCCCGCCATGCGCCGATCTGCATCATCTCGTCGGTCGTGAGACCGGCCGCGATCGCGCGGTCGGTGTGCACGCGCAGGCAATACGCACATCCGTTGAGCTGCGAGGACCGCAGCATCACGATCTCCTTGAGCCGCTCATCGACCCCGTTGGCCGTGCAGATGCGCGCGACAGTGTCGGAGAATGCCGCGAGAGCCTTGTACGCCTCGGGTTCGGTCCGGGACAGGTGCACGCGATTCTCAGCCATGCATCCATGCTAGGTCGTTGCCGCCCCAGAACGGCCGAAATGCAAAGTGACAATGCTGCACGTCGAGTGCATGACATATAGCCAAGCCAACACGCAGATCAGTTCAGCAAAATGTCAGCCGGTTTCGCTGATGCGGCAAAGACGGTTCAGAATGGGCCTGCGCGAACCCGCGCCTCCCTCGACCGAAGGATCCCCGTGATCATCGACGCGAACCAAGCCACACCGAACGGCACCGACGAGTTCGCCTACCTCCCCGGGCAGGTTGACACTCTCAACTCCCGGTCCGAGCGCTCGCCGATCACGGTACCCATCGTCGCGCGTGTCGCGGTGGACACCTCGGCGGGATCGATCAGCGCCCTGCGCTTCGGGACGGACGCACCCGCCGTCGTGCTCCTCCACGGCGCGGGCCTGAACGCGCACACCTGGGACACCACCCTCCTGGCTCTCGGCCTCCCCGCTCTCGCCATCGACCTGCCCGGTCACGGCGATTCCGCGTGGCGCAGCGACGCGGACTACTCCCCCGCCCGCATGGGACCCGCCGTCGCAGATGCGATCGCATCCTTCGTAACGGCGCCGATCGTACTCGTGGGCCACTCCCTCGGTGGCATGACGGCCGCCTGGATCGCGGCCCATCGACCGGAACTCGTGAGCAAGCTCGTCCTCGTCGATATCACGCCGGGTATCGAGGGTGGCCCCGGCCCCGCTCAGCTGCGCGCGTTCTACGAGAAGGCTGACTTCCCGTCGCGCGACGCCGTCGTCGACTGGGCGCAATCCTTCGGCATGGGCGGCTCCCGGGCGGACACCGAGCGCGGCGTCTTCTTCAACACCCGCGTCCGGGACGATGGCCGTGTGATCTGGAAGCACCACTTCGCGGAGCTTGCTCGTCTCATCCTTCCCGGTGCCGATGCGGACGACACCGCCACAGACGTGAACACCCCCGCCCTCCGCCTCGACACGGGATGGTCGGACCTCGCCGCGGTCAGCGCGCCGATCACCCTGGTCCGCGGCATGACAGGATACATCACCGATGCGGCACTGGCCGCCTTCCGTGAGCGCGTCCGAGACGCGGCGGTCGTCGTGATCGACTCCGGCCACAACCCGCAGGAGACGCACCCCACCGAACTGGCCGACATCATCCGCGAGGTCGCCGCGTGACGGCCTGTGACGCCGCATTCCGACCGGATTCCGCCGCGCGCTCCCCGCGTTCCTAAGCTCGCTCCATCCCGCACCGATTCCACCGAATCTCCCCGTACCTCTCCAGATTCTGCAAGTCTGAACCGACACCGTTCCGAAAGGACCGACATGTTCCGCCGAACCGCCGTCATCGCGACGATCACCGCACTCACCCTCACACTCGGGGCGTGCTCGGGCGGCAGCACCACTCCCGCTTCCAGTTCGTCCGCGTCGGCGGCCGCCGACCCGGACGCCACGCTGCGCGTGGGCCTTGTGCTCGAGCCCACCAACCTCGACATCCGCCACACCTCGGGCGCAGCTCTCGAGCAGATCCTGGTTGACAACGTCTACCAGGGCCTGGTGACCCGCACCCAGGACAACGAGATCGTCGACGCCCTGGCCAGCAAGCACGAGATCTCCGCGGACGGCCTCACCTACACCTTCACACTGCAGGACGGCGTCACCTTCAGCGGGGGCCAGCCGCTGACCTCCGCCGATGTCGTCGCCGCCTACACGCAGGTGAAGGATGACGAGACCATCGTCGGGCACAGCGACTTCGCGGATGTCGCCTCGATCGCCGCTCCCGATGACAGCACCGTCGTCATCACCCTGACCCAGCCCAACCAGAACTTCCTGTTCGCCCTCACCACCCCCGCCGGTCTGGTCTTCGCGAAGGACGACACCACCGACCTCAAGACCGCCACCAACGGCACGGGCCCGTTCACGCTGGAGGACTGGAAGCAGGGCGACAGCATCACCTTCGCGCGCAACGACTCCTACTGGGGCGAGAAGGCCGGGGTGAAGGAAGTGGTGTTCAGCTACATCCCCGACTTCAGCTCCGGTGTGAACGCGGCACTCGATGACAGCGTGGACGTGCTCACCGCCGTCGACCCGAACCTGGCGTCACGCTTCGAGGGCACCGACTTCACGATCACCCGCGGAAAGACCACGGACAAGGCCGTGCTGGCGTTCAACAACGCCGCGGCCCCGCTCGATGACCCGAAGGTGCGCGAGGCGCTGCGTCTGGCCATCGATCACGAGGCCCTGATTGAGGCCGTCGGTGCCGGCCAGCCGCTGTACGGTCCGATCCCCGAACTCGACCCAGGATACGAAGACCTCTCGAGCGTGGTGTCCTACGACCCGGAGAAGGCGAAGTCCCTGCTCGCCGAAGCGGGCAAGAGCAATCTCAGCCTGACGCTCACCATCCCGAGCTTCTACGGCACCACGGTTCCCACCTACCTGGTCTCCGCGTTCAACAAGATCGGCGTCAAGCTCACCGTCAATTCGGTCGAGTTCCCCACCTGGCTGACCGACGTCTACCAGAACCACGATTACGAGCTCAGCTACGTGCTGCACGTGGAGCCGCGCGACTTCGGCAGCACGTGGGCGAACCCGGACTACTACTTCGGCTACAAGAACGCGAAGGTCAGCGAGCTATACGAGCAGTCGCTACGCACCGTGGACGCTGATGAGTCCGCGAAGCTGCTCGCGGAAGCGGCGAAGATCGTGTCGGAGGACAACGCGGCGGACTGGCTGTACGTCGGCGAGACGCTGACCGCGGTCTCCCCGCTCGTGCACGGCTTCCCCACCGATTCGATCAACTCGCGCATCGATCTGTCGCAGATCACCGTCTCGGAGTGAGTCGGCCCGACTGACATATCGATGACACGATTCCTGCTCACCCGAGTGGCCCTGCTGATCGCAGGGCCACTCGTGGCGAGCATCCTCATCTTTCTGGCGCTGCGCGTCTTCCCCGGTGACGTCGCCCAGCTGATCGCCGGCTCGAAGGGAACACCGGAGCAGGTCGCACAGCTCCGAGAGCAACTGGGCCTCAACGCGCCGCTGTGGGAGCAGTACGTCGACTGGATCGGCGGCATCTTCCGCGGCGACCTCGGCACCTCCCTCCTCACCGGCTCCGCCGTCACCGACCAGCTGGCCGAAAAGGCGCAGGTCACCGTGCCGCTCGCACTGATGTCCATGCTCGTCGCCCTGCTGGTGGGCGTGCCGTTCGGTGTGCTTTCCGCCCTCGGGCGCAGCAAGCGCTCCGGAAGCGCCATCAGTTTCATCGCGCAGGCGCTCGCGTCCGTTCCGGTGATCTGGGCGGGCATGCTGCTGGTGATCGTGTTCGCCCTGTGGTTGCAATGGCTTCCCGCTCAGGGCTTCCCCCGTGGCGGATGGAGCCACGCACCCCAGGCCTTCGCCTCCCTCATCCTTCCCGCGCTGACGATCGGCGTCGTGGAGGGTGCCGTGCTGCTGCGCTTCGTCCGCAGCGCCACACTGCAGGCGATGACGGAGGACTACGTGCGAACGGCCGCCGCTCAGGGCCTGACCCGCACCCGAGCGCTCGTACGCGACGGACTGCCGAACGTCGCGATCTCCATCATCTCGGTTCTCGGTCTGCAGTTCGCGGGCATCGTCGTGGGTGCCGTCGTGGTGGAGAAGCTGTTCAACCTGCCCGGGATCGGACGAATGCTGGTGACTGACGTGGGCAATCGCGACCTGCCAATGGTGCAGGGCGAGATGCTCACCCTCACGGTGGTGGTGCTGGTGATCGGAGTGGTCATGGACATCGTGCATCGCCTCATCGATCCGCGACTGCGGGAGGCGTCCTGATGCGCGGAAACACCTTCACCCGGCTCTGGAGCATCGGCACCGGCCGGTTCGGTCTGATCGTCGTGGGCGTCGTCGGGCTGCTGGCCGCGGTATCGCTCGTGTGGACGCCGTTCGACCCGAAGGACGTCGACGTGGCGGCGCGCTGGGCAGGTCCCAGCTGGCCGCACCTGCTCGGCACTGACGGCACCGGCCGCGACATGCTCACCCAGCTGATGACCGGCGCGCGCACGGCCGTGTTCGTGGCGATCGGCTCCGCCATCATCGCCACGGTGATCGGGGTGGTGCTGGCGTGCCTCGGATCCCTCACCCCGCGCCTCGTGCGCGAGGGTGTGGCGACGTTCATCGACATCCTGATCGCCTTCCCGGTGCTGATCATCGCCATGATGATCTCCTCCGTATGGGGCGGATCGCTGTGGGTAGTGGTGATCGCGGTGGGCATCGGGTTCGGCGTGAACATCGCTCGCGTCACCCGTCCCGAGCTGCGCCGCGTGCTGGCCAGCGACTTCGTCCTCGCCGCGCGCGCATCCGGCCTGACGCCGGGACAGGTCGTCATCCGGCACCTGCTGCCCAACGTCGCGCCCGTCTTCATCGTGCAGCTGTCGTGGTCGATGGGCGTGGCGCTCCTCGCCGAAGCCGGCCTCAGCTACCTCGGGCTCGGCGCGTCCGTCGGCGAGCCGTCGTGGGGCCTGCTGCTGAGTGAAACGCAACAGTACATCCTGGTGCACCCGCTCGCCGTGGTGTGGCCGGGGCTCATGATCAGCATCTCCGTGCTGGCGCTGAACCTCCTCGGAGACGCGCTGCGCGAGGCGACCGACCCCACCCTCTCCCGCAAGCGCCGCGTGCCGCGTGCAGTGCGCGACACCCCCGCACAGCCCGGAAGCACGGTGATCGCATGAGCCTCGAAGTGACCGGGCTGGCCGTCGACATCGACGGCACGCGGGTGGTGGACGGGATCGACTTCGCCGTCCCCGACGGTTCCCGCGTCGGTCTGATCGGGGAATCAGGCTCTGGGAAGTCGATGACGGCGCTCGCGCTGCTCGGTCTGCTTCCCGCCGGTGCCGAGCTCTCCGGATCGATCCGCTGGAACGGGCGCGAACTGGTGGGCCTGCCCGACGGCGAGCTCGCGCAGCTGCGCGGCGACGACATCGGCATCGTGTTCCAGGAGCCCCGCACCGCTCTCAATCCCATCCGCACGGTCGGCGCGCAGATCGGTCGCTCCATCCAGATTCACGAAGGGCTGCGCGGGGCGGCGCTCCGCGAGCGCGTGATCGCCGAAGCCGCACGCGTTCGCCTCCCCGACCCGGAGTCGATCATCCGGCGCTACCCGCACCAGCTCTCCGGCGGACAGCGCCAGCGCGTCGCCATCGCGATGGCGCTGGCGTGTCGCCCGAGGCTCCTCATCGCCGACGAGCCCACGACGGCACTCGACGTCACCATCCAGGCAGACATCCTGGCGCTGCTGCGCCGGCTGGTGGCCGAGGACGGCATGTCCCTGGTGTTCATCACCCATGACCTCGCGGTGCTGAGTGAGATCGCCACCTCCGCGGTGGTGCTGGAGCATGGCCGTGTGGTCGAAGCCAGCACCATCAGCAACCTGCTGACGGCCCCGCAGTCAGCGGTCACCCAGGGACTGCTGCGGGACGCGACCGCGACCCTGTGGCGTGGCGAGGAGAAGTCATGAGTATCACCGCTCGCCAGCTCTCCCGCGTGCACCGCGGGCCTCGGGCCTCGCTGTTCGGTCCCCCGAGTCAGACCGTCGCCCTGCATCCGACCGATCTCGATATCGCCGACGGCGAATCGATCGGAATCATCGGCGAATCCGGCTCTGGCAAGTCAACGCTCATCCGGCTGCTACTGGCCCTCGACACCCCGACCACCGGCACGGTCGCGGTGGACGGCACAACCGTCGACTTCACCGGCTCTGCCACCTCACTGCACTGGCTGCGCCGTCGCACGGGACTGGTGTTCCAGGATCCGTACGCGTCGCTGGATCCGCGGATGAGCGTCGGACGCATCATCGGCGAACCGCTGTGGGCCCTCGACATTCCGGGCGACCGCCGCGCACGCGTCCGCGAGGTGCTGGAGGATGTCGGTCTCGATGCCGCGATGGCGGATCGCTATCCGCACGAGTTCTCCGGGGGACAGCGGCAGCGCATCGCGCTGGCACGCGCGCTCGTGCATCGCCCGTCGATCCTCATCGGCGACGAGCCGCTGTCCGCCCTCGACGTCACGGTGCGCGCGCAGATCCTGCAGAAGCTCGCCGAGCTCCGCGAGCGCGACGGGCTCACGCTGGTGCTGGTGTCCCACGACATCGGCGTGGTGCAGTCGCTGTGCGACTCGGTCGCCGTGATGAGCGAGGGACGCATCGTCGAGCGCGGCGCGACCGTCGACGTGCTGCACCACCCCGTGCAGGACTACACGCGCAAGCTGCTCGCTGCGATCCCGACGATCTCGCCGGGGCGCGACTGAGACGGACTCAGTACCGGTAGTGATCCGGCGGCAGCGGCTGCTCCGGTCGCGGCAGTTCGAGCTGCAGTTGGACGATGCCCAGCCAGCGGTCGAACTTGCGACCCACCTTCGACAGGTGTCCAACTTCGGTGAAACCGAGCTTACGATGCAGCGCGATGGACGCGTCGCCACCCTCGACGATCACCGCGACCACCTGTCGTACACCGGACTGCGAGCCCGCCGTCAGCAGCGCGGTCAGCAGCGCGCGACCGATCCCCTGCCCCTCCGTGCCCGGTGCCAGGTAGATCGAATTCTCGGTGGTGAACCGATAGGCGGACTTCGCCGACCAGGGCTGCAGCAGCGCATAGCCGAGCACACCGTCGCGCGGCGAATGCGCCACCAGGAACGGCAGGTCGACGGCCGCGAGCGCATCGAACTTCTCGTGCCACTCGTCCAGCGACCGCGCGGTCTCATCGAAGGTGGCCACCGACCGGCGGACGAAGTGCGCGTAGATCTCGGCGATCTCCGGCAGATCCCCGGGTTCTGCCGGACGGATGCCGTACACGGTCTCCAGGTGCCCCTCGTCGCCGAGGCGGATGGGAGTTTCGTCATTCATGCGGGATGCTCCAGTCCACCTCGCTCGCACCCTGCGCGCGCAGCAACTCATTGACCTTCGAGAAGGGCCGCGAGCCGAAGAAGCCTCGGCTCGCGGACAGCGGCGATGGATGGACCGACTGGACGATCGGAGTGTCTCCCAGCATCGGGGCGAGCGACTGGGCGTCACGCCCCCACAGGATCGCGACGAGCGGCTGTTCGCGAGCGACGAGGGTGCGGATGGCGTGGTCGGTGACCTTCTCCCATCCCCAGCCGCGATGAGACGCGGGCGCCCCCGGTGCCACGGTGAGCACGCGGTTGAGCAGCATCACACCCTGCTCGGTCCACGCGGTCAGGTCGCCGTGGGGTGCCGGGGCGATGCCGAGGTCGTCGTTCAGCTCGCGGTAGATGTTGGTGAGACTCCGCGGCAGCGGCCGGACGTGCCGATCGACGGCGAACGAGAGGCCGATCGGGTGTCCGGGGGTGGGGTACGGGTCCTGCCCCACGATCAGCACGCGCACGTCGTCGAGCGGTGCACGGAACGCTCGCAGCACGGCGTCGCCCGCGGGCAGGTAGTGACCGCCCTCGGCCACAACACCGCGGAGTCGGTCGCCGAGAGCTGCGATATCACCGGCCACGGGCTGCAGCGCCTCGGCCCATCCGGCATCCAGAAGTCCTGCCTCGGCGAGCTCCGTCAGCGACTTCGCCATCAGGCCTCGTATCCGCGGGGGCGAAGGGGACCGCGCGCCAAGACGTGCGCGGCGGCCTGGGCCACCGGTCGCATCGTCACCAGGTCCAGGTTCACGTGCGCCGGGGCGTTGAGCGCGTAGGCGATCACGTCCGCCACGTCCTCGGCGACCAGCGGCGCCTCGACGTCCTGGTAGACCTTCTGTGCCGCGGCGTCATCGCCGCGCAGGCGGTTGAGGGTGAACTCCTCTGTGTGCACGAGCCCCGGGGCGATCTCGATCACGCGGATCGGCTCGCCGTTGAGTTCCAGACGCAGGGCCTGCACGAGCATGGACTCCCCCGCCTTGGCGGCGTTGTATCCGCCGCCGCCCGGGTACGCGGTCTGCGCGGCCGTGGAGGTGACGAACACCAGGTCGGCGTGGGTTCCCGCCGCACTCGTCGCTCGCAGCTGCGGAAGCAGCGCGGCCACGAGTCGCTGCGTGCCCAGCACGTTGGCCTGGAACATCCACTCCCAGTCCTCCGGGCGACCATCCTCCACGCGTTCGGTGCCGGCAGCGCCTCCGGCCACCTGAACGACGGAGTGCACGGCACCGCGCTGCTGCAGCCAGTCGGCGAGAGCCGCGACGTCGGTGGGGTCGGTGAGGTCCGCGGCGAACACCGCGATGCCGTGCGCGTCGGCGAGCTCCTGCAGGCGTTCCGCGCGGCGGGCAACACCCACCACGTCCCATCCGGAATTCGTGAGCGCGATCGCCGTCGCCCGGCCGATGCCGGAGCTTGCCCCTGTCACCACTGCGGTGCGTGTCGTCATGGATTCCACGCTACCTCCCGTTCCTCGTGCGCCAACGTCGCCACCACGACTGCAGCGGAGGAGATGACGCACGGTGACGAGAGGAGGTTACGTAACATTTCCGTCACGTTGGTGTAAGGCGTGAGGGCTTCCTACTCTCGGGGGACGCGGTCGAATCGGGCCGCCGACCCGAAGGAGCACTCATGTCCGACAACTGGCGTTTCGAGACCAAGCAGATCCACTCCGGCGCACAGCCGGACCCCGTCACCGGGGCGCGTGCGACGCCGATCTACCAGACCACCGCGTACGTGTTCAAGGACACCGACCACGCCGCGAACCTGTTCGCGCTGGCCGAGTTCGGCAACATCTACACGCGCATCCAGAACCCCACGCAGGACGTCGCCGAGCAGCGCATCGCGGCGCTCGAGGGCGGTACGGGTGCACTGCTGCTGGCATCGGGTCAGGCCGCGTCCACCTTCGCCGTTCTCAACATCGCGCAGGCGGGAGATCACATCGTCTCCTCCGCCGCGATCTACGGCGGAACCTACAACCTCTTCAAGTACACGCTGGGCAAGCTCGGCATCGACGTCACGTTCGTCGAGAACCAGGACGACGCCGACGAGTGGCGCCGCGCGGTTCGTCCGAACACCAAGCTCTTCTTCGCCGAGACCATCGGCAACCCGAAGGTCAACGTGCTCGACATCCGCCGCGTCTCCGACGTCGCGCACGAGTCGGGCATCCCACTGATCGTCGACAACACGATCGCGACGCCGTACCTCATCCGTCCGTTCGAGCACGGTGCGGACATCGTCATCCACTCCGCCACCAAGTTCCTCGGCGGCCACGGCACGGTGCTCGGCGGCGCGATCGTCGACGGCGGCAAGTTCGCGTGGTCGGAGAACGTCGAGAAGTTCCCCGGTCTCACGGAGCCGGACCCCTCGTACCACGGTGCCAGCTACACCACCGCTGTCGGCGACGCGCTCGCGTACATCATCAAGGCGCGTGTGCAGCTGCTGCGCGACCTCGGCTCCGCGATCGCTCCGGCCTCGGCCTGGCAGCTGATCCAGGGCATCGAGACCCTGTCGCTGCGCATCGAGCGGCACGTCCAGAACGCCCAGGACCTCGCCGAGTGGCTGGAGAACCACCCCGACATTGCATCGGTCAACTACGCGGGGCTGCCGTCCTCCCCCTGGTACGCCGCCGCGAACACGTACGCACCGAAGGGTGCCGGCGCCGTGTTCTCGTTCGAGCTCAAGGGTGGCGTCGACGCCGGTCGGGCATTCGTCAACAACCTGAGCCTGTTCAGCCACCTCGCCAACATCGGTGACGTGCGCTCGCTGGTGATCCACCCGGCGTCCACCACGCACTCGCAGCTGACGCCGGAGCAGCAGCTCACCAGCGGCGTCACCCCGGGCCTCATCCGCCTGTCGGTGGGTCTGGAGAACATCGACGACCTCAAGGCCGACCTCGAGGTCGGTCTTGCCGCCGCTCGCGCTCAGGCGGAGGCCGCACGCGTCTGATCACCCGGCAACACGACGGAGGCGTCCCGCTCGCGGGGCGCCTCCGTCGTGTTGTGACGTGACGCGTCGATCGGCTGGCGACGCACGCAACGTCACAGTTGGTCGCCACGACGGCGGACACGGAAGAATGGGTGCGTGGATTGGCAGATCTCCGAGGACACCGTTCCGTCATCGCCCGTGACGGAGGCTGACGCGCGTTCCCTCCTGGGCCGTCCTCCCGTCACCGGCGCCTGGCGTGACGGCGACCCCGTCGGCAATCGCAGCTTCGCCGCTTTCGACGAGTTCCGCACCGACGCCGGCGGCCGCCTTCCCGCCTTCCGCCTTGCGTATGAGAGCTGGGGCGAGCTGAACGAGGCTCGCGACAACGCCGTGCTGATCCTGCACGCGCTCACCGGCGACAGCCACGTCCGCGGCGACGCGGGACCGGGGCATCCGACGTCCGGTTGGTGGGAAGAGATCGTCGGGCCGGGCGCCGCCATCGACACCGACCAGTGGTTCGTCATCGCGCCGAACATCCTGGGCGGGTGCCAGGGCTCGACCGGGCCGTCGAGCATCGGCCCCGATGGCCGCGAATGGGGCTCACGCTTCCCGTACCTCACGATCCGTGACCAGGTGCGGGCGCAGCGACGTCTGGCGGACCAGCTGGGTATCGACCGGTTCGCGGCCGTCGTGGGCGGATCCATGGGCGGCATGCACGCGCTGGAGTGGGCCGTGGAGACCCCGGAGCGGGTCGCCCGCCTCGCCGTCCTCTCTTCTCCTCCGGTCAACACCGCCGACCAGATCGCGTTGAACTCGGTGCAGCTGGAGGCCATTGCCATCGACCCGGCGTTTCAGGGCGGCGACTACTACGACTCCGGAGCGGGCGAGGGCCCGCACCGCGGCCTCGCTCTTGCGCGGCGGATGGCGCTGCTGAACTATCGCAGCCCGTCCGAGCTCAATCAGCGCTTCGGTCGGTCGTGGCAGTCATCAGTGAGCCCCATCGGCGACGACGGGCGCTTCGCCGTGGAGAGCTATCTCGACTTCCACGGCAACAAGTTCACCCGTCGCTTCGATGCGAACAGCTACCGCATCCTGGTCGGCGCCATGGACTCGCACGACGTCGGACGCGATCGCGGCGGTGTCGAGGACGCGCTGGCCCGCGTGACCGCCACCACACTGGTGCTGGGCATCGACAGCGACCGCCTGTTCCCCATCGACGGACAGCATCGCATCGCCCGCGGCATCCGCAACACGCTCGACGGCGACCGCGCTGTGGTTCTGACCAGCGACTTCGGCCACGACGGCTTCCTCATCGAGACCAGTGCCGTCGGAGCGAACCTGCGGCGACTGCTCGATGCTCCCGCGTAGCGGTCTCAATTCCTGCTGACCACCGCCACGCAAGGTGCACCTGCTGAGACCATGCGCGACGGTGGTCTCAGTTTCCGCACTCGCGCGGCCTCTCGTGTGCACCAGCTGAGACCGGTGCGACGTTCGCTCGCCTCAGCGGCGGAGAGTGGCGCGGAGACTGATGTCCTTGTCGGCGCGGAGGGAGAGCGCTGCCAGGACGAGCCCCAGCGCGGCGAGGGCTGCGCCCACCCAGGACGGGGCCTGGAATCCCCAGCCGGCGGCGATCACCGCACCGCCGAGGGCGGCACCGAGACTGTTGCCGATGTTCAGCGCGGAGTGGTTCATCGCCGCGGCGATCGACTGGTTGTCACGCGCGACGTCCATCAGGCGGGTTTGAATCGTCGGCGACGCGATGGACGACGAGACGCCCACGGCGAAGATGAAGATCACGAGGGTGACGATCCATCCGCTCGTGAGCGCGAGCAGCACCAGCGAGACGATCAGCGCGACGAACGAGCCCAGCAGCGAGCGCGGCAGATCCCAGTCGGCGAGGCGGCCACCGAGAAGGTTACCGATGGTCATGCCCAGGCCCATCACCACGAGCACGATAGGAACCGCCCACGCCGGAGAGCCGGAGACCTCCGTGACCAGCGGCGACACATAGCTGTAGACCGCGAAGAATCCGCCGAAGCCGATCGCACCGACTGCGAGGGTCGCCCACACCTGGCCGATGCGAAACACACCGAGTTCGGCACGCATCGTGCGGGACGGATCTCCCTCGTGGGTGGGGACGAAGATCGCGATCATCGCCGTGGCCAGTGCGAAGATCGCCGCCACGATCGCGAAGGCGGCATGCCAGCCGAGGTTCTGTCCGATGAAGGTTCCCGCCGGAACCCCCACCACATTGGCTACCGTGAGTCCGGTCAGCACGAAGGCCACGCCCTGCGCACGCTTGCCGGGGCCGAGCAGATCGGCCGCGACGAGCGCGCCCATGCCGAAGTACGCGCCGTGCGGGAGGCCGGCGAGGAGACGGGTGAGCGCCACCCACTCGAAGGTGGGCGCGATGAGGATCGCCGCGTTGAACACGGCGAGTGCTGCAGCGAGGCCGATCATCACGCGATGACGCGGGTAGCGCGCGAGGAAGCCGGAGATCGTGGGTGCCCCCACCACCACGCCGAGCGCGTAGAGGCTGATGAGCCAGCCGGCCTGGGCGATGGCGTCTTCGGAGTTCGCGGTCCACAGCGCGGGAAGCGTCGACTGCGCGATCTCGGGGAGCAGGCCCATGATCACGAACTCGGTCATGCCGATGCCGAAACTGCCCACGGCGAGGGAGAGGAGTGCCATCGTCGCCATCCCCCTCGAGGATGTCGATGAGGTCACCGGACTACTCTAGTGCCGCTGCCGACCCGCGCGAACACGGGCGTCGAATCGTTACGATCTACCGGGAGCGCGGCGGCGTGTAGCGCCAGGGCAGCGTTGATGCGTCAAGTCGGTGACGGTCCGCATCCGGCGTCGCATCGGTGCCGTCGTCCTCGTCCCAGCTGAACATCCGCACGCCATCGATCACGCTGGCCAGCGTCGCGTACCGGCGCGGAGTCGGGTCGAGTCGCGCGAGAGCGGTCTCGGCGTCCACCGCATCGCGCAGATTCAGCAGGCTCACGAAGGTCGGCGGATAGAGTCGTGCGTCGCCGGCGGCGTGGAGTGCGAGCATGTCCGCAGGACGGAACCACTCGGCGCGGACGACCTCTGATGCCTGTACCTGGATCTGGCCGCCAGGGTCGGCGGCCGCGAAGAACCATGTGCGGATCCGCTTCGGCTCCGTGACGGGCGGGACCCATTCCGACACCAGCACGAGATCCTCGGCGGATACCTCCAGCCCCGTCTCCTCGGCGACCTCCCGCACGGCGGCTCTGCGCAGCGTCGCGTCGGCGTCGTCCGCGACGACGTCGGCGGGCTCGACGCGCCCGCCGGGGAACACCCAGGCCGAGGCGAACGAGCCATGATCGGGACGCTGCAGCATCAGCACTTCGATGCCGGTGTCCGCTGTCGTGCGCACCAGCAGCACCGTAGCGGCCCAGGGAAGATCATGGTCAGACGTCGAAGTCATGCTTGATTCTCTCGCACGCGATGACGAACGCGGCGATGGCCGGCAGGATCACTCCCGCCGGCCATCGCCGTATGTCAGCCCCTTATCGCTGAGTGCTGCGGCGTCGTGCCAGCACGATCACCAACCCCAGTCCCAACAGCAGGGTTCCGGCCACGAGCACTCCGGTGCTGATTGCTGCACCGGTCGAGGGCAGGTGCGGAGCGCCGGGAGTGCCCACCGAGATCGTCGGCACCGGAGTCGACGGCGCAGACGTCGTCGGCGCAGGCGTGGTCGGCGTCGCGGTCGGTGTGCCCGTCGGCGTCGGCGTTTCCGTCGGCGTGGCGGTCGGCGTCGGCGTCGCCGTGGGCGTCGGCGTCGGCGTCGGCTCCACCGGTGGGGTCTTCACGTGGAACGGGTTGTCGTCCGTCAGCGTGGTCCCGTCGGGGGCGACCGCCGTCACCGTCACCGTGTCCGCGTGGGTCTCGTCCGCTCCGAGCGTCACAACACCCGTGCAGGTGAAGGTGACGCCCGGCTGCCAGCTGGCCGTCGCCGGATCCGTGAACGTCGCCGCCCACCGGACCGCGCCGTCCACCGCAGGCACCACGGTGCCATCGGGGAACTCGCAGGCGAACTCGGTCATCGCGGGACCGTCGTCCGTGTGGTCGCTGACCACGACCTGCGTCAGCGGCGTGTTGCCCGTGTTGGTCACCGGCATCTCCACCTGAACGGCCTCGCCCGCGGTGGCCTCGATCGCGTCAGCGGCCGTGTCGGCCTCGTCTCCGGTCTCCGCCTGGCGCTTGGTGATCTCCAGCGACGGCGTCGGGTTCTGCGGCGTCTCGGCCCAGTAACCGTCCTCGTCACCCACCGGCTCGCCGACCGGCTCACCGGTGCTGTCGACCGGCTGGCCCGTCACCGAGGCGATGTCGTTGTGCACCTCGGAGGCACCCATCGTCAGCGTGGCGGTGCAGGAGAACGAGTCCCCGGGCTGGAACGGACCGTCCCAGCTCGTTCCGGAGGCCGGTCCACCCAGCGGCGAGAAGTCACAGGTGAGACCCGTGATGTCCGAACCGAGCTTGGTCAGATCGCTCACGGACACGTCGGCGAGAGCGAGCTCGCCCGTGTTCGTGACGATCACACCGACGGGCTGCGGACCGGTCGTGCCGTCCGTGATCGGGTACTGCACGGCGTCGTCCTGGGTGTCCGCGTCAACCGCGGCATCCCAGTCGCCCGTCGTCGGCCCGCCATACTCGCCGTCGACCGCGTCCGGACCGTCCACCGGGTTCTCCGGAGCGCTCTGGCGGCCGTCGAACTTGACGATGTCGATACCGGGAGCACGGGTGTCGGCCGGGGTGGTCGCCCAGTAGCCGTCTTCGTCGCCCACGGTCGAGCCGAACGGCTCACCGGTGCTGTCGATCGGCTGACCCGTGACCGAGGCGATGTCGTTGTGCACCTCGGAGGCGCCCATCGTCAGCGTTCCCGTGCAGGAGAACGAGTCTCCGGCGAGGAACGGACCGCTCCACGTGGTACCCGTTGCCGGGCCGCCCAGCCGCGAGAAGTCACAGGTCACTCCCGTCAGGGCCGATCCCTGCAGCGTGAGGTCAGCAACCGACACGTCAGCCAGAGACACATTGCCGGTGTTGGTGATGATCATGCCCACCGGCTGCGGGCCCGAGGTCCCCGCCGTCAGCGGGTACTCCACGGCGTCCGCCTCGGTGTCAGCATCCACACCCGCGGTCCAGTCGCCGGTGGTCGGACCGCCATACGTGCCGTCGACAGCGTCCGGGCCGTCCACCGGGTTCTCCGGAGCGCTCTGGCGGCCGTCGAACTTCACGATGTCGATCGCCGGAGCACGGTCATCCGCAGGCGTCTCCGCCCAGTACCCATCCTCGTCACCCACGATCGGACCGAACGGCTCACCCGTGCTGTCGATCGGCTGACCCGTGACCGAGGCGATGTCGTTGTGCACCTCGGAGGCACCCATAGCCAGCGTTCCCGTGCAGGAGAACGAATCCCCGGCAAGGAACGGACCAGCCCAGGTGGTTCCCGTCGCCGGTCCACCCAGCGGCGAGAAGTCACACGTGACCCCGGTGAGGGCCGAGCCCTGCAAGGTCAGATCGGACACCGAGATGCCCGCCAGCGACACATTGCCCGTGTTCGTGATGATCATGCCCACCGGCTGCGGACCCGAAGAGCCATCGGTCAGTGGATACTGCACCGCATCGGCCTGGGTGTCCGCATCGACCGCGACATCCCAGTCACCCGTCGTGGTTCCGCTGTACTCGCCGTCGACCGCGTCCGGACCGTCCACCGGGTTCTCCGGAGCGCTCTGGCGGCCGTCGAACTTCACGATGTCGATCGCCGGAGCACGGTCATCCGCAGGCGTCTCCGCCCAGTACCCATCCTCGTCTCCCACGGTCGGACCGAACGGCTCGCCCGTGCTGTCGATCGGCTGACCCGTGACCGAGGCGATGTCGTTGTGCACCTCGGAGGCACCCATAGCCAGCGTGCCGGTGCAGGAGAACGAGTCCCCAGCAAGGAACGGACCAGCCCAGGTGGTTCCCGTCGCGGGCCCACCCAGCGGCGAGAAGTCACACGTGACCCCGGTCAATGCCGGGCCCTCCAGCGTGAGATCAGCCACGCTGACATCCGCGAGCGACACGTTTCCGGTGTTCGTCACGATCATGCCCACCGGCTGCGGCCCAGTCACACCGTCGGTCAGCGGATACTGCACCGCATCAGCCTGCGTGTCCGCGTCCACCGCGGGGTCCCAGTCACCCGGAGTCGCACCGCTGTAGGCACCATCCACGGCATCCGGACCGTCCACCGGGTTCTCCGGAGCCGCCTGACGACCATCGAACTTCACGATGTCGATCGCCGGCGCACGGTCATCCGCGGGCGTCTCCGCCCAGTACGAGTCCTCGTCACCCACCGGCTCGCCCGTGGGCTCGCCCTCGAAGTCGAGCGGCTGGCCGCTCACCGAGGCGATGTCGTTGTGCACCTCAGACGCGCCCATGGTCAGCGTTCCGACACAGGTGAACGAGGCACCCACCGCGAAAGGTCCGTCCCACGTCGTTCCCGTGCTTGGTCCACCAAGCGGCGAGAAGTCACAGGTCAAGCCCGTCACAGCGGGACCGTCGAGTGTGAGGTCCGCCACGGAGACATCACCCAAGGGCATCTCTCCGGTGTTCGTCACGATCATGTGAACCGGCTGCGGGCCGGTGGAACCGTCGGTCAACGGGTACTGCACGGCGTCATCCTGGGTGTCGGCGTCGACCGCCGCTCCCCAGTCGCCGGTGGTCGGGCCACTGTAGGCACCGTCCACGGCGTCCGGACCGTCCACCGGGTTCGCCGGAGGTGTCTGACGACCATCGAACTTGACGATGTCGATGCCCGGGACCCGGGTGTCGGCCGGCGTGGTCGCCCAGTACTGATCCTCGTCGCCGATGGTGGGCCCGAACGGCTCACCATCCACATCGAGGGGCTGGCCCTCGACCGACGCGACGTTCTCGTGAACCTGCTCCGGCCCCATCGTCAGGGTGCCCGTGCAGAGGAACGAGGCATCCGGCTCCAGCGGACCGGCCCAGGTCGTGCCCGTCGCCGGACCGCCCAACGGTGAGAAGTCACACGAGAGCCCGGTCACAGCGGGGCCCTGCACGGTGGTGTCCTCCACGTTGACATCGCTGATGGCGACGTTGCCGGTGTTGGTCACGATCATGCTCACCTGCTGCGGACCCGTGGAACCATCCGTCAGCGGGTACTCGACCGCGTCGGCCTCGGTGTCAGCGTCGACCGCAGGGTCCCACGACCCCGTTGTCGGCCCCGCGTACGTGCCATCCGGCGCGTCCGGACCGTCGACCGGGTTCGCCGGAGCCGGCTGACGGCCGTCGAACTTCACGATGTCGATGCCCGGCAGCGTGTAGTACACACCCGCATCGATCGTGTGGTCGACACCGCCGGCGTGATCCGGGGTGGTGATCGTCGCACGTCCGATCGACGGGTTGGCCTGCGGCGTCGGGTTCGAGTCGTGCGTCGAACCCGCTCCCGGCTCCTGCACCTTCGTGTACGACAGGTCACCCGGCGTCGGCGAGCCCGGGAGCGTCGAGGTCTGAGCGGTGGACAGATCGAACTCGATGATGTACTCCGTGCCCGGCTCAAGTGCGAGTCCGCCCTCACCGCCGAAGTAGTACTCGCCGTTCTCGTTCGTCGTCACGGTGCCGAGCAGCTGGGAGCCGTCGGCCGAGTAGATGTTCACCGTGACACCCGCGATCGGCACCTCATCCGCGTCCTGCTCGCCGTCGTGGTCCGCATCGAACCAGACGTAGTTGCCGACCTGGATCGGCGCGGGCGACGCGAGGAGGCTCACGCCACCGAGGCCGCTTCCCTTGCTGAAGTTGCCCGGGCTGTCGTTACCGGCGATCAAGAGGGCGTTCGCCTGCCAATCGTTTCCGGGACCAGTGCCATCCACGCGGTCGTACCAGCCGAGGCCACCCGAGTTGTACAGCTGAGTCGGGTTCATCGTCGTGCTGATGATGTCCTTCTCGCGCGGGCTGAGGAGCACCGCGCCGAGGGCGTTCTCCGTGTGTTCGATGTTGGTACCGTAACGAGGCTGACTCGTCATGAACTCACCGGGGAAGAACTCGACGCGACCCGCCGGCTGCGCAGAGTTCGCAGGAGTGGCGTTGTTCGGGCACGCACCCGTGCCCTCCCACTCGTACACACCGGCGGTCAGGCAGACCTTGTTCAGATCGCCGGCCGCCACATGTCCGCGCAGAAGAGTCACTCCGTCAGGCGCGTAACCGTCCGCCACGAGCGCATCCGTCTTGCGGTCCCGGAAGTCAAGGATGAGCGAGCCATCGTTCTCGAACGCGAAGGAGGTCAGCAGCGGCATGGGATAGATCGGAGTGACAGATCCCGACGGTTGGGCCTGACCCATCGCCGCGGTCAGGTCGTCGGCCCAGGCGTCGCGCCACGGGTTCCAGTGCAGCGCTACCTGAGAGTCCGTGTAGTTCGGCACCGGGTCCGGATAGGCCTGGCTTCCACGAATGAAGTCCAGCGCGTGCGAGTAGACCTCGGTGAATGCCGACCCCTCGAGCTTCAGAATGGAGACCTGAAGATCTGCGCGCGACAGACTCGTCGATGCATCGCAGATGCCGCCGACGTACACCTCGCCGTCGCGCTGCGTCACGGCGAACGGACGCCAGTCGCCACCGACGCAACCCGGGTCACCGATCACGGCCACGGCCGTGGCCGCTGCCGGAGCAGCGGCCGTCGTGTCGAGCGAGTACAGCGTCTTGTCATTGAGATTGACCGCGTAGAGGGTTGCGCCGTCGTCAGACAACGCCAGTCCGCCGAGGCCTTCACTGCCCGCGGCCAGGAAGAAGGGGGCGTCATGACCGTTCGTGGTCTCGTGCACCGACGTCCCCGCGTTCGGAATGGTGGCCCACACCACGGTGTTGCCAGTGGTGTTCGCGGTCGACGTGTCCGTGCGATAGATCGCGCCGTTCCCGCCCGGGCCGTATCGCGTGTATGCCTTGGCGTAAGCAGCGCTGAACAGGCTATTGCTGCGATAGTCCCACGCCGTGCCGAAGACGGTCCCGGTCTCACCCTGACTCGCAACCTGACGCAGCCCCGTGGCGTTGTCCAGGATGGGGTCGTTCACGACATCGGCGGGACCGAAGGGCCCGCGATTGTTCCAGTCCGTCACCATCAGGGAGCGTGTCGCGGCACTCGTGCCGCGTTCCTTCTGCTGCGCGATCGCGACCTGCGGGTTCCGCGTGACGTAGGTGTTGGGATTCCACACGCCGACGTGGATCGTCTGCGTCGTGCCGTCCACGAACGTCGTCGCGCTGCGGAACGAGTCCGGCGAGATCGTCGCCGAGGCCGGCGCGAACTCCAGATAGTCGGGCGCGGTCGCCGGAATGCTGACGTCCACGCGGAACCGCGAGCCCGCGAGCGTGGAGAGGTCGAATGCGACCTGCCCGTCAGCGTTCGTCGTCAGCGGGCCGACGGTCGTGGTCCCGTCGGTCAGGGTGACGTCGATCCCCTCCTGCCCGGGGTCGAACGCCGACTCATACAGACCGTCTCCGGAGAAGTCGCGATTCACCTCCACGGTGAGCGTGCCGTCCCCCGGCGCCGCCACCGCGGGAAGCGCGACCATCCCGGTCATCGTCAGTGCTGCAACCGCCGAAAGGGCACCGATCGCTCTGACGGGATTCGTCCCCTGCGTCCGTCGTTTCATCGTCGTTCTCCATCGCATATCGGGTGCTACTGGCGAGATGAGTGCATCAGCACACGCGATCGGATTGATCGACATATGGATGGTGCACACCTGTGAACATCCTGACCGTTTGCGCCCCCTCAGCGCAACGGCCAGTTGTATTCCCCGCCTCGATCTTCCGGGAACCCCAGGCGGGATACCGACAACCACAGGACGTTTGACCCCAACGTTGGGGTCAAACGTCCTGTGTAGTGGAGCCGGATCGCGGGGGCTTGTCAGCCGACGTCGGCAACGACCGGCAGAGCGTCAGGCACGTCTCCCGAGCGGTCGAATTCGACCGTGCTCAGCGTCCCCTCGGCGAGGCGAAGTCCGAAACGCACCAGCTCGCCCTCCGCATCGAGCCAGTACTGCGTGCCGAGGTCCGGTGCTGCCCCCGGCTGGTCGTCAGCGCCCCCACCGGAGAAGCGCTGCGCGATCCCACCGGCCACGCGGTCCTCGCCGAGATAGCGCGCTCCGCCCTGACGCAGCAGGGACGCATTGTCGGGTCGATCCGCGGACAGCAGCAGGAGCGCCGCGAGCATCCGGGTCAACTCGCTCACGCCGGCATCGAAGGTGCTCACCTGCCAGGCTCCCGCGGTCGGCGGCAGGGGCGGTGTCGTGTCGGTCAGCCTGCTGCCAGTGACATCCAGGAAGGCGATAAGGGTCCCATCCCACACGATGAGAATCGGGGCCGCGTTCGGTGGTGTCGCTTGCGCATACCCCGTGCCCGCGGTGAAATCGATCCACCCGGCCAGCATGAGATCGCCGTTCTCACCGCCGAGCACCTGCCCGCTGAACGCCGTGATGCCGGCTTGATAGTTCTTGAAGGGCATGGCCGCGAGCTCATCCGCCTGCGGCGCGGTCAACGGCTGCGGATCGTCGACACTCGCCGTGACCGCCGGCGACGGCATCGGCGCAGGAGAAGAGCACCCCGCGAGCACTGTCGCACTCAACGCCAGCGCGACCAGCAGCGCGCGACCCGAGGTCCGCCGCCCCATCAGTCCGCGGTCTCGTCCAGTGCTCGCTCCAGGCGCTCCAGCTTGCCCGTGAGCTCACCGGTGTAGCCCGGTCGGATGTCGGCCTTCAGCACGAGCGACACCCGAGATCCGAAGGGCAGCACGGCCTCGGTCGCGCGCTTGACCACGTCCATCACCTCGTCCCACTCCCCCTCAAGCTCGGTGAACATGCTGGAGGTGGAGTGCGGCAGGCCCGATTCGCGAACCACACGCACGGCTGCGGCGACCGCGTCGTGGACGGAGCCGTCTTCCCGCCCGGTCCCACTCGGTGCCACGGAGAATGCGACGATCATGGCTGTCTCTCTTCCTCGCCCGCGGCGAACACGGGTGCATCGATGTCGGATGCCGCGTGTCCAGCTTGCATCACGAAGCGGGCGACGGGCAGCCGCACCAGGTGCACGATGAGGGCCACCAGCATCCCGACCAGGATCGCGTTTCGCGCGGTCAGCAACAGCATCGCGGACACGTCGGCGGTGAGCACCTTGTCGTACATGATCGGGTAGATGAACTGCGTGAGCAGGGCTGCGGCGATCGACAGCAGCGCATAGGGCAGCACCCCGCGACGGCTCCAGAGGATCCAGAGCACGACCGGGGCGAGGAGCCAGATCTGGAACTGCGGCGAGCCCACCTTGTTGCACACGATGAAGCTGAGCACCAGCGCCAGAGCCAGCGGCGGGAGCAGTCGGCGCTGAGACGCGCCGGCGCGCACCTTGATCACTCCGATGATCGCGATCGCCGCGGCTACGAGCACGAGGAGCGGAGTCGTCAGCGCGGACACGACGGCGTCGCCGGCGCCCGTGACCTGGAACGTCACGATCTCCTGGTTGTAGACCACCGCGGCTCCGGGCAGGCGCAGCACGGCGGCCCAGAAGTAGGGGGTGCTGACGGGAGCCTCCACCTGCAGTCCACGATCCGACTGCGTGGTGAGGAAGCCGAACAGGTGCCCGGCACCACCGCCGAGCACGACGACGAGCACGACCGCACCGCTGAAGAGGATGGCGGGCAGGAGCACCTGCCACCGTGAGCGCAACGCCACCACGACCGCCACGAGCATCGCCCCCGGCCAGATCTTGATCCAGGCGCCGATGGCGAACAGCACGCCGGCGACGCGCGGGTGCCGAGCGAGGATCAGCACGGCGATCACCGCGAGCGGCACCGTGACCGCGTCGATCCGGTACAGCCCGATGGGGCCGAGCGCGAGCGCGAACAGCACCCAGAAGGATGCCGCCAGCACGCGCGCGCGGCTCGTGCCGCGACCGAGCAGCATGCCGAAGCCGATGAGGTTGAGGATCACGACCATCACGGCCCAGGCCATCGTGTAGTCGGTGATCAGCACCAGCAGACGGGGCAGAAGCATCGGGATGAGCGCGACGGGCGGATACACCCACGGCTCGGTGACGCCGACGACGTCGCCCTGCAGCGCTCGAGCCGACCATGGCCCGTAGACGTTGTAGACGTCACCCATCGGCTGGTTCGGCAGCACCCACCCCTCCCACAGCACGAACAGCTGCACGAGGAGGAACGAGATCCACGGCACGGGAAGTCCCAGCACGCGCAGGCGATCCGGGGTCAGCATGGTTCCGAGGAGACGCCTCACGCGAGTACCTCCGCTACGGCGGACGGCAGCGCCTCCGCCACGTCCAGTGCCACGATCGGACGACCGGGGCCCGAGTCGGCTGCCGCCGCGATCGTCGCGGCACGACCGTGCAGCCACGCGGCCGTGGCGGCAACATCGCGCAGCGGCGCATCGGGGTTCTGCGCGATGACGGTACCGATCACCCCTGCGAGCACATCACCGGCACCGGCCGTGGCCAGCCATGCTGTCGCGGCCCGCACATGGGCGAGGTCTCCGGACGGGTCCACGACGACGGTGTCGTGGCCTTTGAGCAGCACCACCGCGTTCAGCCGTGCGGCCAGCGCCGCGGCATCGGCCTCACGATCCCCGCTTGCGTCCAGGGCCAGCGATTCGATGAGTCGGGAGAACTCCCCCGCGTGCGGGGTGAGGACGAGCGGTGCTTGCGCGCCGACCACCAGATCGAGGGCGCCGGCGTCTACCACGACGGGAGCGGACTCGGAGAGAATACGGCGCAACTCGGCCGTGTCCGCAGCAGATCGTGCGGCCGGGTCCGTGCCTGAGCCGATGACCCAGGCTCCGACGCGTCCCGCCCCGATGACCGTCTCGGGACGACGCTGCAGGATGAGATCGGCGGTCACCGGACCGCTGTAGCGGACCATTCCCGCCCCCGCGCGCCAGGCTCCCTCCACGCCGAGCATCGCGGCACCCGGATACGCGGGCGATCCCGTGTGGATCCCAACCACCCCACGGCGATACTTGTCGTCATCGATGCTCGGCGGGCGGACGATGCGTGCGGCGTCGTCCGCCTGCCAGAGCTTCGTCATGAGGAAACGCTACCGCGGCTCAGCGCAGACGCCGGGTCGCGTCCTGCACCTCTCCCACGAGTTCCTCAATAATGTCCTCCAGGAACAGGGCCCCGATCGTGGCCCCGGCGCTGTTTCGGACCCGCGCGACATGCTGGTGCGCGTCGCGCATGGTGGCCAGTGCATCCTCCAGGTCGGTGGTGTCCTGCACGGGCGCCAGCGCATGGATCCGCTTCGCCGGGATCGGGTGAGTGCTCGCCTCCGGTGCATCCGAGGAGACCCGCAGCGCGTCCTTGATGTGGACGTAGCCGGTCGGCTCGCCGTCCTCGTCGACGACCACGTAGCGGGAGAAGCCGTACTGCTTCACCGCGGCCTCGAGATCCTCGGGCGTCGCGGTGCGCGGCAGAGTCACGAGCTTCTCGCGGGGCACGGCGATGTCGCGCACCTTCTTGTCGGTGAACTCCACCACCGCGAGCGCGGTACCTGCGGCGTCGTCCAGCACGCCCTCCGCTCGGGAGGTGGCGACGATGGTGGCCACCTCTTCGAGGGTGAAGGTGGACCCGGCTTCGTTCTTCGGCTCCACACGGAACAGGCGTACGACGCCGTTGGCCAGCCAGTTGAGCGTCCAGATGACCGGGTGGAACACCTTCGACACCCACACCAGTGGCGGCGCGAGCAGCAGCACGGCGCGATCCGGCACCGAGAACGCCAGGTTCTTCGGCACCATCTCACCGAACACCACGTGCAAGTAGGAGACCACCAGCAGGGCGATGATGAACGCGACCGTCTTGACCGCGTCCTCGCTCAGGCCGGTGAGGCCCAGCGGCCCCGCCAACAGGTGGTGCAGCGCGGGCTCTGAGACGTTCAGGATCAACAGCGAGCAGATCGTGATTCCGAGCTGGGAGGTCGCCAGCATGAGGGTGGCGTGCTCCATCGCGAACAGCGCGGTGCGTGCGGAACGGGAGCCGCGCTCAGCGAGCGGTTCGATCTGGGATCGGCGTGCGGAGACGACGGCGAACTCCGCACCGACGAAGAAGGCGTTGCCGAGCAGCAGCACGACCAGCCATGCCAGGCCTGCCCAATCGCTCATCGGTCCGCCCCCTCATCGATCGTCACCGGGTGGGCGATGAACTCCACGCGGTCCACGCGCCGTCCGTCCATGCGCACCACGCGCAGTGTCCCTTCGTCAATCTCCACCTCGTCGTCCACCGCGGGAATCCGCTCCAGACGGCTCATGAGGAAGCCACCGATGGTGTCGTAGACCTCGCCCTCCGGAACGTTCACTCCGGTGCGGTCACGCAGCTCGTCCGGCCGCAGCTCGGCCGGGAACACGATGCTCTGACCGCGACGGGTGATGCCGACGCGACGGCGATCGTGCTCATCGAGCACGTCTCCCACGATCTCCTCGACGAGGTCCTCGAGCGTTACGACACCGGCGGTGCCGCCGTATTCGTCCACCACAACGGCCATCTGGTACCCGCGGGAGCGCAACTCGCCGATCAGCGCGTCCAGGTGCAGCGTCTCCGGGACACGCAGCGCATCCTCCGCGAGGGCGCCCACCGGCACGTGGATCCGCTTGTTGCGGGGCACGGACACCGCGGCCTTCAGATGGACGATGCCGGTGACGTCGTCCAGGTCGTCGTCATACACCGGGAAGCGGCTGAGCCCCGTGCGCCGGGCGGCGTCGATGACGTCGTCCGCCGTCGCGTCGCCGGCCAGTGCCTCCACGCTCGGACGCGGCGTCATCACGTCACCCGCGGTGAGGCGGGCGAAGGTGAGCGAGCGATCGAGCAGCGACGCGGTGTCCGCCTCCAACACACCGGCCATCGCCGATCGACGCACCAGGCTGGAGAGCTCCTCGGCGGAGCGAGCACCGCTCAACTCCTCCTTGGGCTCGATGCCCATGGCGCGCAGGATCGCGTTGGCGGAGCCGTTGAGCAGCGCGACCGCCGGGCGGAACACGGTCGTGAAGACCGTCTGGAACGGGATCACCAGCTGTGCCGTTTGCCGCGGCAGCGCCAGCGCGAAGTTCTTCGGCACCAGTTCACCGATGATCATCGACAGCACGGTCGCGATGGTCATGCCGATCACCGTGCCCACGGGGGCGGCGATCGATGCGGGAAGCGACAGCAGTTCGAGCGCGGGCTCGAGCAGTTTCGCGAGGGCCGGCTCCAACGTCACACCCGTCAGCAGCGTGGTCAGCGTGATGCCGAGCTGGGCGCTGGAGAGGTGGGTCGATGTGATCTTGAGGGCCGCGATCGTCATCGCCAGACGCGACTCGCCACGCTCGCGGCGGGCTTCGAGGTCCGCGCGGTCGAGGTTGACGAGCGCGAACTCACTGGCGACGAACAGGCCGGTTCCGACGGTGAGAAGGATTCCGACGGCCAACAGGACGTAGTCCATCGGCTGCATCAGCGGATCTCACCACCGAAGCTGAGGCCGGACGGAGGTGCGCCTCGGCGGATGCGGGGATCCGCAGGCGGATCAGTGACGGGCGAAGGTCTGCAACTCGGAGGGTCGTCCATGGTGCGCCCCAGTCTAACGGACGCCCCGGGGAGCAGGTCCGACACCGTCACCGACGGTCCGCCGAATTCGGCGTGTCGCGGGCGTGGGGAAACTCCCGGGGGCCAGCAGTTCTGGACTAGGCTTGTCTGTCGAAAGCACGCGGGAGATCTCCGCGTGCGTGACGAGATCACACGACGAAAGTGGGCGATCAAACGTGTCGAGCAACTCGAGCGTTGGCGGGGCTTCGAGCGAGGGAGAATTCGGGGCCAACGAGTGGCTCGTCGAAGAGCTCTACGAGCAGTACAAGGTCGACAAGAATTCCGTGGACAAGGAGTGGTGGCCGGTTCTCGAGTCCTACCACCAGAAGGCCACCGGTTCCGCTCCGGCCATCGCCGGCGCCCCGGCAGCGACGCCGGAATCCGCACCCATCGCCGCCGCGACTCCGGCCGCACCCGCGGCTGAGGCACCGGCGCAGAGCACGGGCCAACCGGTCGCTCGCACCACCGCGAAGCCCGCAGCTCCGCAGCCGATCCCCGCGCAGGCGCCGAAGGCCACGGCCCCCGCCGCCGACGCCGGCGAGGCGCAGGAAGATGTCGTCACCCCCCTCAAGGGCATCTTCAAGACCATCGCAGCCAACATGGACGTCTCACTGACGATCCCCACCGCCACCAGTGTTCGCACCATCCCCGCGAAGCTGATGATCGACAACCGCATCGTCATCAACAACCACATGGCGCGTACCCGCGGCGGCAAGATCAGCTTCACGCACCTCATCGGCTGGGCCATGATCCAGGCGCTGAAGGAGTTCCCCAGCCAGAACGTCTACTACGACGAGATCGACGGCAAGCCCTCGGTCATCGCGCCGGCACACATCGGCCTCGGCATCGCGATCGACCTCCCCCGCCCCGACGGCACTCGCGCGCTGGTCGTCCCGTCCATCAAGCGTGCTGAGACGCTGAGCTTCACTGAGTTCCTGGCCGCGTACGAGGACCTCGTCCAGCGTGCCCGCGTCAACAAGCTGACCGCCGCGGACTACGCCGGCACCACCATCTCGCTCACCAACCCCGGCGGTATCGGTACCGTGCACTCGGTGCCCCGCCTCAGCAAGGGACAGGGATCCATCATCGGCGCCGGTGCGCTGGAGTACCCGGCGGAGTTCGCCGGTGCCAGCGAGCGGGTGCTCAACGAGCTGGCCATCGGCAAGGTCATCACGCTCACCAGCACCTACGACCACCGCGTGATCCAGGGTGCCGGCTCCGGTGAGTACCTCAAGAAGGTGCACGAGCTGCTCATCGGTCAGCGGGACTTCTACGAGGGCATCTTCGCCGCGCTGCGCATCCCGTACGCGCCCATCCACTGGGCCAGCGACATCAAGGTCGACATCGCCGAGCGGGTGGACAAGCAGGCTCGCGTGCAGGAGCTCATCAACTCCTACCGCGTGCGCGGCCACCTCATGGCCGACATCGACCCGCTGGAGTACGTGCAGCGCTCGCACCCCGACCTGGAGATCGAGACTCACGGACTCACGTTCTGGGACCTGGACCGCGAGTTCGTGGTCGGCGGCTTCGGCGGCCGTCGCACGATGAAGCTGCGCGAGGTGCTCGGCGTGCTGCGCGACTCGTACTGCCGCACCATCGGCGTCGAGTACATGCACATCCAGGACCCCGCCCAGCGCGCGTGGTTCCAGGAGAAGATCGAGGTCAAGTACCAGAAGCCCGGCCACGACGAGCAGCTGCGGATTCTCAGCAAGCTGAACGAGGCCGAGGCGTTCGAGACCTTCCTGCAGACCAAGTACGTCGGACAGAAGCGCTTCTCGCTCGAGGGTTCGGAGTCGCTCGTCCCCCTGATGGACGAGATCCTGCAGGGAGCGGCCCGCTCGGGCCTCGACGGTGCCGCGATCGGCATGGCGCACCGCGGACGCTTGAACATGCTCACCAACATCGCCGGCAAGACCTACGGCCAGGTCTTCCGCGAGTTCGAGGGCTCCACCCTCCCGGGCAACAAGCTCGGTTCGGGTGACGTGAAGTACCACCTCGGCACCGAGGGAACGTTCGTCGCCGAGGACGGCAGCGAACTGCCGATCCAGCTGGCCGCCAACCCCTCGCACCTGGAGACGGTCGATGGCGTGCTGGAGGGCATCGTCCGCGCGAAGCAGGACCGCCACCCGATCGGCTCGTTCACGTGGCTGCCCATCCTCGTGCACGGTGACGCAGCGTTCGCAGGGCAGGGTGTGGTCGTCGAGACGCTGCAGATGTCGCAGCTGCGCGCGTTCCGCACCGGCGGCACGATCCACGTCGTCGTCAACAACCAGGTGGGCTTCACCACGGTCCCCGGTGACTCGCGCAGCTCGGTGTACGCCACCGACGTCGCCAAGACCACGCAGGCACCCATCTTCCACGTCAACGGCGATGACCCCGAGGCCGTCGTCCACGTGGCGCAGCTCGCGTTCGAGTACCGCGAGAAGTTCCACCGCGACGTCGTCATCGACCTCGTCTCCTACCGTCGCCGCGGTCACAACGAGGGCGATGACCCGTCGATGACCCAGCCGCTGATGACCAACCTCATCGAGGCCAAGCGCTCGGTCCGCAAGCTCTACACGGAGGCGCTCGTCGGTCGCGGCGACATCACCGAGGCCGAGTACGAGCAGACCAAGGCGGACTTCCAGGACCGCCTGGAGGTCGCGTTCGCCGAGACGCACGCCGCGCAGACCGGCGCGATCCCTGTGGTCAGCGAGCAGGGCGCCCCCGCGGTCGCCGGCGCTCCCGACAACACGGGAATCTCGTCCGAGACGATGCAGATCATCGGCGACGCGTTCACCAACAAGCCCGCCGGCTTCACGGTGCACCCGAAACTGGAGCAGCTGCTGAACAAGCGCGCTGACATGGCGCGCAACGGCGGAATCGACTGGGGCTTCGGCGAGCTCCTGGCGTTCGGCTCCCTGCTGCTGGAGGGCACCCCGGTGCGCCTCACCGGCCAGGACGCCCGTCGCGGCACCTTCGCCTCGCGTCACGCTGTCCTGCACGACCGCGCGAACGGTCAGGAGTGGCTGCCGCTGGGCAACCTGTCCGACACGCAGGCGCGATTCTGGGTCTACGACTCGCTGCTCAGCGAGTACGCGGCCATGGCGTTCGAGTACGGCTACTCGGTGGCTGCTCCCGAGGCCCTGGTGCTCTGGGAGGCCCAGTTCGGGGACTTCGCCAACGGAGCGCAGTCCGTCATCGATGAGTACATCTCCTCGGCCGACCAGAAGTGGGGCCAGCAGTCCAGCGTCGTGCTGATGCTGCCGCACGGCTACGAGGGTCAGGGGCCCGACCACTCGTCGGCTCGCATCGAGCGCTACCTGCAGCTGTGCGCGCAGGACAACATGACCGTGGCTCGTCCGTCCACGCCTGCTCAGCACTTCCACCTGCTGCGCCGCCAGGCTTACGCGAAGCCGCGTCGTCCGCTCATCGAGTTCACCCCGAAGGGCATGCTGCGTCTGCGTAGCGCGTCGAGCCCCGTGGAGGACTTCCTGACCGGCACGTTCCAGACGGTGCTGGACGACGAGCGCGGCATCGACGCATCGAAGGTCACGCGCGTGCTCCTGCACTCCGGCAAGATCCACTGGGACCTGGTCTCGGAGCTGGAGAAGGCGCCGAACGAGTCCATCGCGCTGGTTCGCGTCGAGCAGCTCTACCCGGCCCCGGTCGACGAGCTGAACGAGATCATCGCCCGCTACCCCGACGCCGAGCTGGTGTGGGTGCAGGACGAGCCGGAGAACCAGGGCGCCTGGCCGTTCATGGCGCTGGAGGTCGCTCCGCTGCTGAAGGGTCGCCCGCTGGGTCACGTCACCCGTGCCTCGGCCGCGTCCCCGTCCACGGGTTCGTCGAAGATCCACGCCCTGGAGCAGGCCGACCTGCTGCGCCGCGCGCTGAACTGACACTCCTCACGACGACGGCCCCGCACACGTGCGGGGCCGTCGTCGTTCATTCGGCCCGGCGCCTTCGTGCACGCTCCTTGTTCAGGACCCCGGTGTCGTCGCGTGGGCGTCGAAGCCCGCGTCGGTGCCCACCGTCGCTATGAGGTAGTCCAACCCCTTCGTGAGCGCTCCGCGCACGTGGCCTTCGCCGGGGATCGTCAGCGTGCTCACGCGGAATCCGGCCTGCTGCGCCAGTGCCGCGTTCTTCACCTGTCCGGGCCCGAACACGGTGTCCTGATCCCCGTGCGTGAAGATCGCGTGTCTGTCGGTGTAGGTCCCCGGCTTCGCCGCCGCCAGCACCGAGGAGGGCAGCGATGCCCGGTATGCCGCCTCGTCCCCCGCCCAGGCGCGAGCGACAGCGCTCTGGGGGTTCTCCGATCCGGGATACTCATTGCCGGACACGTCTCCGATCGTCCCCCAGATGTCCGGATGCTGAGCACCGAAGGCGAACGCGCAGGCGCCGCCGTTGGAGTAGCCGGCGATGGTCCACGCGGAGGCATCCGGCAACACCGTGAAATGGGCGCGAATGTACGCAGGCACGTCCACGTTGATGTACGTGGCGACGGCGCCGTAGGTGGCGGAGTCCGTGCACACGGGGTCGTTGTCGGCACTGCCGGCCAGCTGGTCCACCACCACGATGATCGGTGCGAGCCCCTGATGGGTCGCGGCGTAGGCATCCGCTGCGGCTGCGATGGGGGTGACGTCGGGAGAGCCTGGCTGGCCCATCATCATCACGATCACGGGAAGAGCCGGTGCGTCCTTCACCAGCGCCGCCGGCGGGAGATACACGGACGCGTCTCGTGGCGCATACGCGTGCGACGGGACGATCCGCTCATCACCGCGGAGCACACCGGTGCGTCCCTGCGCGGGGAGGTCAGCGGGCGGGGTCCATTCGGCGATCGTCGGCCGCTGGTCCGCTGCACCGACGGGCGGCAGCTCGGCGGCGGGCCCGACATCGATCCCGAAGATCGCGGCCGGCGTATGAGTGACGCCGTAGAGCGCATTCACCGCGAGACCCAGGGAGAGCGCGCTCGTGACGACCAGCCCGGCCGCCGCCACACGTCGCCACCAGCCTCCTGTGACGACCGCAATCACTCCCACCCCCAGCAGCGCGCCCGTCACCAGGACCCAGGGCGCGGTACCCGCCGGGAGCTCCCCGGAGAACGCGTTCGCGGACTGCGCCGACAGCACTCCGACCGCGAGCGCCGCCGCACCGACCAGCGCCCCGATGAGATGACGCACCGGTCGTCGGCCGCGAATCAGCACGGCCATCATCAGCCCGAGCACGAGAAGTCCCACGGTCGTGCGCACGGGTGAGTCGATGAGCTCCACGGTGAGCAGCCAGGTGCGCATCAGGATCGCCTCTCGAACAGTCCGCGGGCGAACTCCACGAGATGACGTCCGCTTGCCGTGGGCAGATATGTGCGCACCAGCGCATACCCGATCGCCGGCAGCTCCACCGGATCCGGGTACACCATGCTCAGCGTGGCGTACTCCGGGCGGAACTTCTTCTTGAACCGGAACAGCGACGCGAATCCGTACAGCGGCTCCAGCGCTGCCGACAGGCTCGCGAGCAGCCCGTCGATGCTCCCCCTCCGCGGCGCGGTCTCATCCTGCTGCACGAGCGGCGCCCCGGACAGGCTGAGGATCTCGGCACCGTCCTGCTGCATCTGCAGTGCCGCCGACGCGATGAGAAACTCCATCACGCCATTCGGGGATTCGGGTGCCCGGCGCATCACATCGAGGGTCCATCCGACGAGGGCGCCCCCTCGGTGCACCGGCACCCAGCTGGTGACGCCCAGCACCGTGTCGTCCGCCGCGACCGCGAGCATGAGCCGCACGGCGGGATCCTGCATCTCCGGAACGGATCCCAGTGTGAAGCCCATCTCCGGCAGTGCCTTCTCCGAAGCCCAGTGCTCGCTGATCTCCCGGATCTGCCGCGTGTGGGAGCGTGACAGCGCAGCCCAGGTCGTCCACAGCGGTGCGACCCCCTCACGACGCATGCGCGTGACCGGATGGCGGACCTTCTCGCCGGCCTTGCCCGCCAGCGTGAACGTACCAGGATGCAGCACGGTCTCCTCCGCCACCGGCATGCTGGTCCAGCCCAGCGATTCCAGGATCTTCCGGGTGGCATCATGAACGCTGTAGAAGACCGGAATCCAGCCGCTTGCAGAGGCGAACTCGATGAAGCCGCGGATGGCTCCCTCCCGATGCGCCTCATCCGCCGCCGGGTCGGAGATCGCGATGGCGACCCCGCCCTGGAGTCGGTAGGCGACGCCCGCTGCGCCATCCTCCGAGAACCAGTGACGCGTGCCCTCCCAGGTCCCCAGCCAGCCAAGCGTTCCCGCATCGGTGGTCGCCACCAGCGTCCGGTAGGGATCCGAGCTCGCGATCTGCTCCGTTCGGGTACGGGCGAACAGGCGCAGCACCGCGGAGGTGAACACCGCCCAAAAGGCGACCCCCACCCACTGCCAGAGGAACAGACCCGGCCCGTGGTGCGGGAATCGCGTGCCACCGGGAAGCGGGACCAGTCCCGGCGGAAGGAAACGCCGCAGGGCGTCGCCGAGCAGCTCCCCCGACGTGGGCGCCTGATTCCACGACCCGCGCAGCATCCACTCGCCGACGAAGAAGATGACGGCGAACGCCGCGAAGCAGATGGTGATCGCCAGCGCGAACCGATGCACGGCCGCTCGCGTGCTGCGCACGGAGAACACGGAACGCGTCAGGACGAGCACCAGGATGGTGGCGGCCGGAAGAGCGAGCGCCCCGATCCCCCAGAGGACGGACTCGAGGACCTGCTGGGTTCCCTCCCCCGCCACGACGACGCTGCCGGCGAGAGCAGAGCCGAACGCCGCGACGAACAGCACGCCGTTGGTCGCGATCGCCAGCACCCATGCCGAGCGGCGGCCTGCCAGCAGACCGATCGCCGCGACAACCAGCAGGATGAGCGGGACGACGGCAAGCAGCGCGGGTCCCAGCCCGCGGGTCACGAACAGCATGTTCTGGTGGTCGCAGATCGGCAGATAGTGCGACGCGCAGCGGGCCGAGATCCGTTGATCGAAGTCCGAGTATGCACCCAGCACCACGGAAAGGGGTCCGCGTCCACCGCCGTTGACCAGCGCGGCGATCGGCCCGATGCCCAGGACAGCGACGGCGCCCGCGATCAGTGTGCGACGCTCGTGCTGGCTTCCTCGCCACCAGGTCGTCTGCGGGGTCCGCGCCGCCCACAGCTCCCCGATGATCGTTCCCACCAGGAAGGCCAGCAGGCTGAGCCAGGATGACAGGTCGCCCGCGTAGAGGGCCGCGGCCACTGCACCGAGGCCGATGATGAGCCGGCTGCGACGCCGCCACAGGGTGGGTGCGACCCCGGCGGCCGCACTCACCGCGCAGATGACGCCGATGAGCGGATCCGCAACGCTGAGTGTCGCCACGTGCGAGAAGTCGGGGATCCGCGCGATGCCAGCCTGGATGAAGATGCCGAGCAGTACGACGGCGGTCCCGCCGCCGGCCAGCGCAAGCAGCAAACGCGACGGACGCAGATGGCGCTCGGCGAAGATGAGCAGCGGCACGCCGAGGATGATCGCGACCGTTCCGGTGACCACGCTGTCGGGAACGACCACCGCGGTCAGCGGAGTCCACCACCGCAACTGGCTCAGTGTCGCATCCGCGCCCGCAGCCATCAGCGATCGCCACGGGCCGTGGAACACCGTGGCGAGCAGCATCCAGACGCCGAAGATCGTCGCTATGGGGGAAGCCGAGATCACCCGCCGCAGTGCTGCTGCGGCCTCACGTGCGCGCCGAGCGCGACGGTCGATGGGTGCGGGTGGGGTCTCAGCGGGGACGGGAACCTGAGGCACGTTCATGATCGTGCACCCAGAACCCCGCGCGCCACGACGCGAGCGCTCACGTCACGGGCGACTCACGACAACGTCACAGCCTGCGCATAGACAGCACCGGCGACTCGCTCAGCGTGCGCGCATCACGCGGCTGAGCGCTGCCACCGATCAGGCGTGAGCGGCCTGGGCGGCGCGGATTCGCTCCAGCACCAGGAGCCGCAGCTCTTCCGGGGCGTCTTCCTTGCAGGCGCGCGCGACCACCTCGGTCAGCGTCTGGGAGACCACCGCTTCTTCGCGGCAGCTCTCGCAGGTGTCGAGGTGGGCGCGGATGTCGGATTCCTTCGTCCGGCACACCTCGTTGCGGAGATACTCCTCCAGGTCCTGCCGTGCTTTCTCGCAACCGCAGTCGGTCATTTCTTGCTCCTCGATGCGGTGGGACGGATTCCTCGCTCCGCCGCGTAGTCGGCCAGCAGGTCTCGCAGCATCCGCCGACCGCGGTGCAACCTGCTCATGACCGTTCCGATGGGGGTCTTCATGATGTCGGCGATCTCCTGATAGGCGAAGCCTTCGACATCGGCCAGATACACCGCAAGACGGAAGTCCTCCGGAATGGCCTGCAGCGCATCCTTCACGACCGATGCCGGCATCCGGTCGATCGCCTCCGCCTCTGCCGACCGCGAGCTCATCGCCGTGGTCGACTCGGCACCGCCCAGCTGCCAGTCCTCCAGGTCATCAATGGTGCCCTGGAACGGCTCGCGCTGCTTCTTGCGGTACGTGTTGATGTACGTGTTCGTGAGAATGCGGTACAGCCACGCCTTGAGGTTGGTGCCCTGCGTGAACGACGCCCACGACGAGTACGCCTTGACGAAGGTCTCCTGCACCAGATCGGCCGCATCGGCGGGGTTGCGCGTCATGCGCATCGCCGCCCCGTACAACTGATCCATGAACGGGAGGGCCTGCTCCTCGAACTGCGTACGGGCATCGCCCGTGCTCGTTTCGGTCTGATCTGACTGATCCATCGCGAGCCAGTCTAGATCGTCGACCTGTTCGAGCTCGGGTGAACGCTCCAGCGTCGCGTTCATGCGCCTCCTCGTTCGTGCCGTGTGCTTCTCACATCGGGTGCAACCGGCACGGCGCGGCACCTATTCCCACCGGTCCGCCTGCCCAATATGTAGCTGACATATTCGTCCGATTCCGCAGGGCAAAGTAGGGTGGAGCCGATGAGTGCACAGATCGACCTCGCTACCGCAACCGCACCCCAGGGCGCATACGCGGCACCGGTCGCAGCCGCGCCGGTGCATGCGACTCTCAGCGTGCCCGGATCGAAGTCCCTCACCAATCGGGAGCTGATTCTGTCGGCGCTGGCGGAGAGCCCCAGCCGCCTGCGCTCTCCCCTGCACTCCGACGACTCCGCGCGCATGATTGAGGGCCTGCGTGCCCTCGGCGTCGAGATCGAGGAGACCGAAGCCAGCGGACCCTTCGGACCGGATTTGCAGATCACTCCGCCCCGCACGCTGTCCGCCGGAACCACGGTCGACTGCGGCCAGGCCGGGACCGTGATGCGCTTCCTCACGCCGCTGGCCGGACTCGCGACCGGCGAGGTCACCGTGACCGCGCACGAGTCCGCGCTGCACCGCCCGATGGGCGAGATGATCAGCGCCCTGCGTGATGTCGGCGTCGACATCGATGACGGCGGCCGCTGGTCCCTGCCGTTCACCGTCGTGGGGCACGGCCACATCCGCGGCGGGGAGATCGTGATCGACGCATCGCGCTCCAGTCAGTTCGTCTCAGGGCTCCTGCTCGCCGCCGCCCGCTTCGACGTCGGCCTTCAGCTGCGCCACTCCGGTCAGCGTCTGCCGTCCATCCCGCACATCGAGATGACGATCGATGTGCTGGCGCACCGAGGCGTGCATGTCGAGCGCACCTCGCCCACCGACTGGGTGGTGCCGGCGGGTTCGATCCGCGGCAAGGACGTGGCGATCGAGCCCGATCTCTCCAACGCGGCGCCGTTCCTGGCGGCGGCGCTCGTCACCGGCGGCTCGGTGACCGTGACCGGCTGGCCCGCACGCTCGACGCAGCCGGGCGCCCTGCTCACCGACATCCTTCCGCAGTTCGGCGCGCGCGCGACCCGACGTGGCGGCGCCCTCACCGTCACGAGCACCGGTCCGATCCGCGCCGTGGACCTCGACCTCACCGCGGCAGGCGAGCTCGCCCCCACGCTGGTGGGCCTCGCGGCCCTGGCGGACGGCGTTAGCACCTTCCGCGGCATCGGACACATCCGCGACCACGAAACCGACCGCATCGCGGCCCTGGTCGCCGAGCTGCGGGCGATCGGCTGCGGGGCCGAGGAGACCCCCGACGGCATCGTCGTCACCCCCGCTCCGCTGCACGGTGCCACCTGGAAGGCGTATCACGATCACCGCATGGCGACCACCGGCGCGCTGCTCGGACTCGCAGTTCCCGGCATCGTGATCGACGACATCGGCACCACCGCCAAGACCCTGCCGCAGTTCACCGCGCTGTGGGAGCTCATGCTCGCGCCGGGCGAGGATTCCCCGGAGGATGCCGCCGCGTGAGCTGGCTGGGAGACTTCGACGACGACGAGGACGAGTTCGACGAGAGCGACATCCGCGTCCGTCCGAACCCGAAGGCCAACCGGCCGCGGACCAAGCGACGGCCCGCGCACGAGGATGCGACGATCGGTCGCGTGCTGGGTGTGGACCGTGGCCGCTACAGCGTGCTGCTGGACGAGGACACCGACGACGAGCGCACCGTCACGGCGACTCGTGCTCGTGAGCTGCGCAAGACGCCGATCGTGACCAACGATCGCGCGCGCGTGGTCGGCGATCGCACGGGCGATACCGGAACCCTCGCTCGCATCGTGGGCATCGTCGACCGCACGTCCCTGCTGCGCCGCAGCGCTGACGACACAGATCAGGTGGAGCGCGTCATCGTCGCCAACGCCGATCAGATGCTCATCGTGGTGGCCGCCGCCGACCCGGAGCCTCGGGAACGACTGGTGGATCGATACCTCGTCGCGGCCCTGGACGCCGGTGTGCGCCCGCTGCTCGTGGTCACCAAGACCGACCTCGCCGATCCGACCGACTTCCTCCGGCACTTCGAGACGCTGGCGGACCTGCGCGTGTTCCGCAGCTCCCGCGGCGAGGTTCCTCTCGACGAGATCGGTGCCGCACTCGTGGGCCACGCCACCGTGTTCGTCGGCCACTCGGGGGTGGGCAAGTCCACGCTCATCAACGCCCTCGTGCCGAGCGCGGGTCGTGCGACGGGCCACGTCAACGACGTCACCGGCCGCGGCCGTCACACCTCCTCCTCAACGGTGGAGCTGCGCTTCCGCGGGCCCGGGGGCACCGGCTGGGTCATCGACACGCCGGGTGTCCGATCCTTCGGCCTCGGCCATGTCGACACGGCGAACATCCTTGCCGCCTTCACCGACCTTGCGGAGATCGCGGAGGACTGCCCGCGCGGCTGCACGCACCTCCCCGATGCGCCGGACTGCGCGCTGAACGAGGCCGAAGCCGCCGGTGAGCTCGGCCCCGCCGGCAGCGCGCGTCTCGACTCGCTGCAGCGACTCCTCGCCACCTTCGAGTCCTGATACTTCGCGGGAGTGCCCGCACCGGCGATCCTCCACGTTTCGTGTCTCGTCGGTGGGCGCGCCTAGATATCCCAGGGGTGTAGTTTGTCAAGCGGCGAGGGCGTGGCGGTGTGCCCAGGCGATGGTTTCGTCGTAGGGGGTGTGGTGGCGGAGGCAGCCGTCGAGGATCCCGACGAGCCGGTTCGAGAGTGCGCGGAGCGCGGCGTGGTGGGTGGCTCCGGCGGCTCGGTGGGCGTCGTAGAACGCGCGGGCGCCGGGTGATGTGCTGAGCGCGCAGAACGCTTGCTGGTGCAGT
Organism: Microbacterium gorillae; assembly: GCF_050990725.1. Lineage (GTDB taxonomy): Bacteria > Actinomycetota > Actinomycetes > Actinomycetales > Microbacteriaceae > Microbacterium > Microbacterium gorillae_A. The sequence continues at coordinate 1,356,470 of NZ_CP158844.1, read as the reverse complement.
GCGTCGGCGAGGCGCCGGTTGCGGTCGTAGCGGGCCAGGACGATGCGGCGGGTGCCGGATGCGCGGGTGATGGGGCTGGTGCCGGCGTAGTTTCGGCGGGCTTTCGCGTCGGTGAAGCGGTCGGGGTCGTCTCCGAACTCGGCGAGCACCCTCGCGCCGAGGATCGTTCCCAGGCCGGGCTGGCTGGTGATGATCTCAGCGTCCGGGTGCTGGCCAAAACACGACTCGACCTCTGCTTCCAGGGCGGTGATCTGATCGGTCATCGCGTGCAGCACTGTCGCGATCGCGGTGATCGAGGTGCCGTAGGCGGCCGCGACCGGTTCGGGTAGCTCGAGCTGCTCGGATCGGAGGACGGTGAGGATCTCGAGGGCGCGGTGTTCGAGGTTGCGTTGTCGTCCCGCTCGGCGCAGCACCGTGACGAGCCGGGTGCGAGTCAGGGCCCGCCCGGCGGCCGGTGTCGGGGCGACGGCGAGGACGGCGAGGGCGTCTCGCCCGGCGAGGTTGTCGCTGAACGCGGTCAACGCGGCAGGGTAGAACTCCCGCAGCATCGATCGCAGCTGGTTGGCCTGCCGCTGTTTCGACCAGATCATCGTCTGATGCGTCCTTGCCAGCGCTTTCACCGCCTCGGCGAGGTCGCTGTCGCCGGTCGCGGGTCGGTGATGGTCACGGTCGGTGCGGACGATCTCGGCGAGCACGTGCGCGTCTCCGGGGTCGCTTTTCGCACCCGAGGTCGAGTGCCGCTGCCGATACCGGGCCGACTGTTGCGGATTGATCGGATAGACCGTGTAACCAGCCGCGATCAGCGCCTGCACCCACCCGCCCCGATCAGTCTCGATCCCCACGAACACCATGCTCGGATCGTCGCCGTCGTCGAGATGATCTGCGATCAGCGCGTGCAGTCGCGCCAGCCCCGTCACGCCCTCTGGCAGGCGACGGCGGACCAGCACCGCACCCTGCTCGTCTTGCAGTTCGATGTCGTGATGGGCTTCAGCCCAGTCATCACCGAGGAACAGCATCGTCCCGACTCCCTTCACGAACCTGATCAACACAAGTCCCGGAGAAAGCTCGCAGCGCCCTAATGGTTCAGTGCTCGAAGCACGTCATCCCAGCAGCCATCACCGCTTCCCCACCAACCAATGAGGGCACGATCTAGGCGTAGACCTCATGACGGTCAGGCTGAACGAGTGCTCACTCACTGGCAGACTTGCACACCACACTGCCCCAACGGAGCCGCGTGATACACCCCCATTAGGCTGAGGGCATGACGCTGCGCCTGGAACCCGGTACCCCCGCCCCCGACTTCACCCTCACCACGCAGAACGGCACCCCGATCACCCTCAGCGCGCTGCGCGGCGGCCCCGTGGTGCTGTACTTCTACCCCGCCGCGATGACCCCCGCGTGCACCGCCCAGGCTTGCGATTTCCGCGATTCCTTCGCTCCCCTGCAGGCCGCGGGCTACACCGTGCTCGGCGTTTCTCCCGACGATGTGGCCAAGCTGGAGCGATTCCACGAGCGCGACCACCTGCCGTTCGACCTGCTGGCCGACCCCGACCACGCCGTGATGGATCTGTATGGCACGTGGGGCGAGAAGAAGAACTACGGCCGCACCTACGAGGGTGTGATCCGGTCCACGTTCATCATCGACGCAGACGGAATCATCCGCGAGGCGCTCTACAACGTCCGCGCCACCGGGCACGTCGCCCGCATCATGCGCATCCTCGGCCTCGCCGACTGACGCCGGCTGCGCTCAGCGGGCCGGCTCCTCCGGTGCGTCATCGGCGACCGGCTCATGGCTTCGGTCCGGGCTGCGGCGAGCGGCCACGATGATCAGCAAGAATCCGATGATCGCGGGGATGATCAGCCACGCGCCGATCAGCGGATGCGGTGCCGGTCCCGTGCTCGCGCCGAGTCCCACCGCGAACACCAGCACCTGCGTCACGATCCCGCCTGACCGCCCCCAGGTACGGTCACGGAGGATGCCGAACGCGAACGCCAGGATGCCCGCGCCCAGCACGATGGTGAGCACCAGCAGTGCCAGCGCACTCACGAGATCCGCCGTGTCGCCGGCGAGGATGGCGCCGATCTCCACAGCGGCCAGCACCAGTGTCACCAGGCCCTCGAGGGCGACGATGATCGCCGCGGCGACGGTGGCGGACTGCGAACGCGGCGAGACTCGCTCGGGGATCGTCATGGCTGTTGCGCTGTCCTTCTCGTCGTTACGATCGCCGGGGCGCGTACGCCGCCGTGATTCGGGTTCTTCCACGGCGCCGACTCATTCTTGAAACCTGACTGTGACAATCAATTAACCCTTGATTCACCCGAGGATCCATGGAAGCATTATCAGTGCCGTGTGCTCCCACAGCGGCGTGGGACGAGCGCTCTGCTCGTATATACACAGGGTATCCAACCCACCCGGGGTAAACACCGCACTCGTGCGTCACCCCAACCCCCACACCCATCTACAAGGAGCACGAAGAATGGATTGGCGCGATAAGTCCGCCTGCCTGACGGTCGACCCTGAGCTTTTCTTCCCCGTCGGGAACACCGGTCCCGCCGTGGATCAGATCGAGAAGGCCAAGGCGGTGTGCGCCCGTTGCACCGTCACCGAGATCTGCCTGCAGTACGCCCTCGAGACCGGTCAGGACTCGGGCGTCTGGGGCGGGCTGTCCGAGGACGAGCGCCGCGCCCTGAAGCGTCGCGCCGCCCGCGCACGCCGCGCCTCCTGAGGCGACGACTTCCCTGAACGTCGAACGCCCCCGGTTGTGACCGGGGGCGTTCCGCGTTGCAGGGATCAGCTGTCGGCGCGAATCCACTTCAGCGGGATGTCGATGGTCACCTCGGTGCCGGAGCCGGTGAGGGTGTGCCAGTCGATGGATCCGGACAGCTCACCCTGGATGAGAGTGCGCACAATCTGTGTACCAAGCCCCTGACCGACCTGGCCCTCGGGCAGTCCGCTGCCGTCATCGCGCACGCGGACCTCGAGGTGCTCCTCGTCGCGCTCAGCGATGATCTCGACGACCCCCTCGTCCTGCTCCGCGAGGCCGTGTTCCACGGCGTTGGTGACGAGTTCGGTGAGTGCCAGCGCCAGCGGCGTCGCGTACTCGCTGGGGAGGCTGCCGAACTTGCCCGTCACGTGAGTGCGAGCCCGCGTTCCGGCACCCGCGGCGACTTCGGCGACCAGCTTCAGCACGCGAGTGAAGACCTCGTCGAAGTTCACGTTCTGCGTCAGACCGCTGGCCAGGGTGTCATGCACGATGGCGATCGAGGCCACCCGGCGCATCGCCTGGGTGAGCGCATCGCGCGCCTCCTCGGAGTGCGTCCGGCGGGCCTGGATGCGCAGCAGTGAAGACACCGTCTGCAGGTTGTTCTTCACCCGGTGGTGGATCTCGCGGATCGTCGCGTCCTTGGTGATGAGCTCCTGCTCCTGGTGACGAAGCTCCGACACGTCACGGCAGAGGATGATCGCCCCGATGCGCGTGCCGTTGTTCTTCAGCGGCACAGCGCGCATCGACACGGTGACGCCGCGCGCCTCGATGTCCGAGCGCCAGGGGGCGCGTCCGGTCATGACCACCGGCAGCGACTCGTCCACCTCACGACCGGTCGGGAGGATCTCGGCAACCACCTCGACCAGGCTCTCCCCCTCGAGCTCGTCGTCGAATCCCATGCGGTTGAAGGCGGACAGGGCGTTGGGGCTCGCGAACGTCACGGTCCCGTCCACGTCCAGGCGGACCAGTCCGTCAGAGGCGCGCGGGGCACCACGGCGCGGGGCGGTCGGAGCGTCCAGATCCGGGAAGTCACCCGTGGAGATCATCGAGAACAGGTCGTCCGCACACTCGTTGAAGGTGATCTGCTGGCGCGACGGTGTCCGCGCCTCCCCGAGGTTCGTGTGCCGGGTGAGGATGCCGATGACGTTGGGGCGTTCTCCCACGACGGGGCGGGTCCGCACGATCGGCACCGCGCGCACGCGAGTGGGCACCTCCTCGAACCACTCCGGCGACGACGAGTCGACGATGGTGGCGGTCTGGAAGCACTCCTTGATCTGCGCGTACCACTGCGGGCGCACGCTGTCGCCGACGATGTCGCGATAGAACAGCGTCGCCGCTCCCCCGGGCCGGGTGTGCGCGACGGCGATGAACGAGTCCTCGGGCGTGGGCACCCACATCACGATGTCCGCCGACGCGAGGTCGGCGAGAAGCTGCCCGTCGCCGGCGAGACGATGGAGCCACTCCACGTCCGCTTCGTCGGCGCGGCCCTGCAGGTAGACGAGATCACTGAGTGTCGACACTCCGCAAGCCTATTGGCTCCGGCGGATACTTCCCCGAGTCCGCGTCGCACGTCGTCGCGCTTCGCGGGGACGCGCGGCGGACGCAGCCGCGCCCGGAAGGTCCAGCAGGCCCGCGATGCGACGTACGGCGGCGGTGAGCGCGGAACGCGGAGCTGCGATGCTCACGGGCTGGCCGTGCAGGATCGCCCGATCCGCCGCGGAGCCGTCGTCGGGGATGAAGTGGATCTCGGTGGCCTCGGTGTAGCGCTCCAGGGTGCGGCGCAGCTGGCCGCGGGCGTCGAGGCCGATGGCGCGCGAACGCACGCGATTCACCACCACCATGACCGGTGTCGCCGGGGCCAGCTCGCGTAGTTCGGTGACCGCCCGCACGAAGCGGGCGACGCCGATCGGGTCGGCCGCACACACCGCGATGATCCGATCCGCTCGCTGCAGCGCGGCGATCGTGGCGGCATTCCGGCGCGGGCCGTCGTCCAGGTCGCTGACGATCTGCTCGTCCTGCTCGATCAGCGCCGAGGTGTCGATGAAGACCTGTTCGCTCCACCGCGCCACGGCATCGATCACCGATCGCATCCGATCGGCAGGAAGCTCGGGCCAGCGGGCGGGACGATTGATTCCGGGCAGCACCGCGAGTGTCCCCGTGCCGGTCGGCAGGAGCTCGCGGATACGCGCATACTCCGCTTCGTCGAACGACCGGCGCGCCGCCTGCCGGCACGCCGCGGCCAGGCCCGGTGCCTCTTCGGCCAGCCCGAGCATCGCAGCGACGGCGGGAGCGTGGCTGTCCGCGTCGATGAGCGCGACCTCCCTGCCGCTGCGCGCACGTTCGGCGGCCAGCGCGATGGCGAGCGTGGAACGTCCCGGAGCTCCGTGCGGACCCCACACGGCGATCACGTCGCTGTGTGGGGAGGTCAGCGGACCGGGCAGGGTGGTGATGGAGGCGAGAACGGCGCGCGCCGTGATCTCCCGCACGGGAACAACGCCCAGTCGAGCTGCGAGATGCGCTCCGGCGTCGTCCATCGCCACGGGAACCACGCGGACACGCGCCGCATCACAGCGCACGAGCAGGGCGGCATCCAGTTGGCGCGGGTCCGCCAGCAGCACCAGCGCATCTACACCGGCGAGGGCATCGGCAAGTCCGATCTGCAGCGGACCCAACACGACGACGCGCTCGCCCACGGCCTCCAGTTCTTCGCACAGCGGACGTGCGACAGACGGTGGCAGGCAGACGGCGATGGTGCTCACGACCCGCCGCCTGCCGCGATCACAGACAGCGCACTGCCCGCTGATACGGCCGCGAGCACATCCGGTACGGCGTCGCGCGGCACGACGATCTCGATGACAGCGGCGGCCGTGCGCACCATCGAGTCGTCCGCGCGCACCGAGACGACGACGGCATCGGAGACGAGCACACGAGGCGGCTCGGGATCATCCTCATCCACACTGTCCACCCAGACGTCCACGGCAGTCCCCTTGCGCACACCCGAAGCCACCTCCACAGCGCTGCGAATGACCACCGTGGTGAGCTGTGCGGATCCCTCCGGCGCCAGCGCGTCGCGCGGCACGAGTTCCCCCTGCTCGACAACCCGCGTCACGACGCTGCCGGACGGCACATCGGAGACCGCGAGATAGCGTTCGGATGCGGCTCCGAGCATCACCTCGGTGCTCTGCAGGTCTCCCGCCCCGATCACCTGTCCCGGCAGCAGAGTGCCGCTTGCCGCCGCAACACCGACCGTGGTTCGCGACGCCGAGACCACACCCCAGACGGCGGCAACGGAGGCGACGACGAGAGCGACGCCGATGAAGAAGCGGGCATCGGAGAAGAATCTGGCGCGGCGGCTGGACATGTCGGCGATGTTCTCAGACGGGTGCCGAACGAGGGTGCTCACTATCCACAGCACCGAATTCGAGAGCGCGGCACGGATCGGCGATTATCCACACCCGCAAGATCGCCTTCAGAATATGTTCCCCACGCGTCATAATCGACTCATGCCCGACATCAGCGCCCCCGGACGCCACGTCTCGCCGGCGCAGGTCGCGGAACTCCTGGACCTCACGGTGGACGATGTTCTCGCGCTCGTGCACCAGGGTCGTCTGCGCGGAGCGCGCGTGGGTGCTAGCCACCAGTGGCGCATCGAAGAGGCATCCATCGTCGATTATCTCGACGAGCAGCGCGAGGAGGCCCGGCGCATCGCCCTGTGGCGCCAGTCCGATACGGCCAGCTTCCCGGAGATGTGGGGCGTGGTGCGGCACGACTGACGCCACCGCACTGTCGTCACACACTCGAGCCGACGGTGCGCACCTGGCCGATGGCCGCAAACGGAACCATCACGTGGGCGCGCACTTCGCTCGCACGCCGTGGACGACCGGGTTCGTGCACGGCGAGGTCGAGGTGGTCCGAACCCGCCCGGTCGATCGTCCCGTGCAGGATCTCCCCGTCCACCAGGCGCACCGTGACGGCTCGACGACGGCGCGCGAGATCACGCATGAGGAAGCCGAACACCACCCGTCCGCTCAGTTCATCCTCGGGAGCGGGAAGAGCAGAGCGGAGTACCGCGGCGTGCTCGGCCTGCACGGTGCGGATGGCGCCGAGCGGATAGAGCGCCAGCCCGTCACCAGAGGCCGCCGCCCAGATGTCGGCGCTGCCGCGGAGGTGGACCGCCCCTTCCGCGCGGTGTCGCTCTCCGCTGTCGTCGGCGGCGACAGCAAGCCAGTCGGCTCCGACGCCGACCGCGCGACCGGAGCCGCTCACACCGGCCGCCCGCACGGTGATGACGGCCCCCTCCGCGATGAGGGATGCCAGTCGCGTCCGCAGGGCCAGACGCGCCACGCGCAGTCTCTCGGTCTCGGTGTTCAGCGCCGCACGCTCCGACTCCCATTCGGCGTCGAGCTGCGATTCCAGGTCCTCGAAGAAGTCATCCCATCGCACCGCGCGACTCTAGCGTGAGCCCGTCTCCGTTCCAGCGCACTGTCCCCAGAAGGCGCCCACACGGTCGGCTCACACCGTGTTTTTCCCTGTTCACGATGCATATCTAAATGAGATCTTGCTCACAATCAGCGAGTTTCTGACCCCATCTCTGTGGTCATCGTCGTAACACCTCGCGTGCTCGTGTAACGCTGAAGAACGCCACAGAGTCCCCACGCTGTAAGGGGACAATCATGGCCAGGGGGACCGGCGCTGTCCGCGCACTGCAACGCGCGAGCACGGTGGAGATCACGGAGTTCTTCGCTCCGCAGCGGACCAGCACCGTCGACCTTCCCGATCCTGCCGTACTGCTGCGAAACCTCACCGTGGGTGTCCTCGAATCGCTTGCCGGCGTCCGTGATGTCGACCAGCTCGCCCGGTGGCTGTCGCAGGAGGCGTTCCTGTCCGTCGTGACACGCGTGGGCCTCGCCACGCGGGCACGCAGCGCACGCGGTGTCGCCGCGGCGCGTCCGCACCAACAGATTCTGTGCGTGCGCCATTCCAGTCCCGCCGATGGCGTGGTGGAGGGCGTGGTCGTCGTCGCCACACCCACCCGGACCCGCGCGATCGCCATCCGTCTCGAAGGGTTCGACCGGCGCTGGCGTGCCGTATCGATCGCCCTCCTCTGATGCTTCTCCCCCTGAGAAGAACGCGGGCCGCGAACCCGCACCCGCACCGGAGCGCTCCCAATCCGCTTCGGTGCATCGTGGGCTCGATCTGAGTCCAGAGGGCCGGTCTCCGTTCTGGAGACCGGCCCTCGAATGTCAGGACGCGTCAGGAATCACTGACGGTAGCTGGACAGGAAGTTGCCGATGCGTTCGATCGCGTCTCCCAGCACGCGCGCCTCCGGCAGCGTGACGACGCGGAAGTGATCCGGCGTCGCCCAGTTGAACCCGGTCCCCTGCACCAGCAGGATGTGCTCGGCGACCAGGAGGTCATAGACGAGCCGAGCATCGTCGTGGATCTCGTGGACCTCCGGGTCCAGGCGCGGGAAGGCGTACAGCGCCCCCCGCGGCTTCACGCACGAGACACCGGGGATCGAATTGAGCCCCTCCCAGGTGACGTCGCGCTGTTCGTGCAGCCGACCCGAGGGGGCGATGAGGGCATCGATGGTCTGCACTCCGTCGAGCGCGGCCTGGACGGCATGCTGAGCGGGAGCGTTCGGGCACAGACGCGTCGAGGCGAGCAGGTTGACACCCTCCAGGAAGCCCGCCGCGTGCTTCTTCGGACCGGTGATCACCATCCAGCCCGAGCGGTAGCCCGCCACGCGATAGGTCTTGGACAGCCCGTTGAAGGTGAGGCAGAGCAGATCGGGCGCCAGGGTGGCCGTCGAGATGTGCTCGGCGTCATCGAAGAGGATGCGGTCGTAGATCTCATCGCTCAGCAGCAGCAGCGAATTCTCCCGCGCGATCTGGATGATCCCCTCCAGCGTCTCGCGGCTGTAGACGGCGCCGGTCGGGTTGTTGGGGTTGATGATGACGATCGCCTTGGTCTTCGGCGTGATCTTGGAGCGGATGTCCTCGAGATCGGGATTCCACTCGTTCTGCTCGTCACAGATGTAATGAACGGGTGTGCCTCCGGAGAGCGAGGTCATCGCCGTCCAGAGCGGGTAGTCGGGTGCCGGGATGAGCACCTCGTCGCCCTCGTTCAACAGGGCCTGCATGACCATCGTGATGAGCTCGGACACGCCGTTGCCCAGGAACACGTCGTCCGGGTCGACGTGCGGGAATCCGGGCACCTGCTCGTAGCGGCTGACGATCGCACGCCGTGCCGAGAGGATGCCCCGGCTCTCGGTGTAGCCGTGGGCGGTCGGGATGGCCGCGATCATGTCTCGGACGATCTGGTACGGAGCCTCGAAACCGAACACCGCCGGGTTGCCCGTGTTGAGCTTCAGAACGGGATGCCCCGCTGCCTCCAGCCGCGCCGCCTCTGTCAGTGCGTTTCCTCGGATTTCGTAGAGGACGTTCTTGAGCTTGGCGGACTGATCCAGCGGACGGAGTGGGTTCATGTCCCAAGGGTAGTCCCCCGCGCGGGGTGGTCCTGACCGTCCACTCGCCCGCTCGTGGACTGTCGGGTGTCCGTGGCCGGTGGCAGGATGACGCCATGCACCAGCACGTGAGCTTCATCACCCTCGCCACTGCCGATCTCGATCGCGCCGCCCGCTTCTACGTCAACGGGCTCGGGTGGACTCCCGCGTTCCGCGGTGACGACGTTCTGATGTTCCGCGTCGGACCCGCCCTGATGCTCTCGCTGTGGACCGAGGCCGGCTTCGAATCCGAGGTCGGTCCTCTCCGTCGCGGCGAGGGCGCAGCTCCCCTCACTCTCGCACACAACGTCTCCTCCCCTGACGCCGTCGACGCGGTGCTCGCGGACGCGGAGCGCGCCGGTGCCCGCGTCACGGCAGGCGAGCACCGCGTATGGGGCGGTTACTCCGGCTACTTCTCCGACCCCGACGACTTCCGCTGGGAGGTGGCGTGGAACCCGGACCCGGACATGGCGTTCGTGAACGCCCCGGCAGAGTGAAAACGTCGGGGGCCCGGGATCACTCCCGAGCCCCCGACGTCATGCGGCTGCAGCGTCAGCGCTTCTTGCCCTGCGCACGGCGCTCGGCGTGGTTGGATGCGCCAGGCTGGCCCTGACCAGGCTGAACCTTCTGACCGAACGCGCCGCGCTCGGTCGGCTGCTCCGCCTCGGGAGCCTCCGTCGCAGCGGCCGCTGCGGCCGCGCGACGAACGCGGTCGGTCGCTGCCTGCTGCACCTGACCCTTGTCGTTGCGGACCTCGACGTCACCTGCTTCACCGGGTGCCGAGTACTCCAGCTTCGCGCTGTTGTCATCGGGGCTCTGCAGACCCTTCGCCTGCACCTGCGTGACCTCACCGTCCTCGGCGGGACGAACTTCCACCTCGAGGTTGAACAGGAAGCCGACGGCCTCCTCCTTGATGGAGCTCATCATCGACTGGAACATCGCGTATCCCTCGCGCTGATACTCGATCAGCGGGTCGCGCTGCGCCATGGCGCGCAGGCCGATGCCGTCCTTCAGGTAGTCCATCTCGTAGAGGTGGTCGCGCCAGCGGCGGTCCAGCACCTGCAGCACGACGCGACGCTCCAGCTCACGCATCGCGGCTTCGCCGAGCTTCTCCTCGCGCTGCTGGTAGGCGATCTGCGCGTCGCTCAGCAGCTCGCGCTTCAGGCCGTCCTGGCTGATCCGTCCCTTGGAACCGCCGGCCTCGGCGACGACCTCGTCGATCGTGACGTTGACCGGGTAGAGCGTCTTCAGCTCGGTCCACAGGGCGTCGAAGTCCCAGCTCTCGGTGTGCCCGGCCTGGGTGTGCTCGTCCACGATGCTGCCGATCGCGTCCTCGACGAAGTGAGCGACGCGATCCTTGATGTCATCGCCCTCGAGCATGTGACGACGGTCGGCATAGATCGCCTCGCGCTGACGGTTCAAGACGTCGTCATACTTCAGCACGTTCTTGCGGATCTCGGCGTTGCGAGCCTCGATCTGCGACTGAGCGGACTTGATGGCGCGAGTGACCACGCCCATCTCGATCGCGGTGTCATCGGGCAGGTTCGAGCGCTGCAGCATCGACTCGGCGAACCCGCTCTGGAACAGGCGCATGAGGTCGTCGGTGAGGCTGAGGTAGAACCGCGACTCACCCGGGTCACCCTGACGTCCAGCACGACCACGCAGCTGGTTGTCGATGCGGCGCGACTCGTGGCGCTCGGTGCCGAGGACGTACAGGCCACCCGCGTCGCGAACCGCTGCGGCGTCCTCCTCGACCTGCTTCTTCATCGCCGCGTACGCGTCGTCCCAGGCCGCTTCGTACTCGTCCGGCGTCTCGACGGGATCCAGACCGCGCGACTTCAGCTCCTGAACCGCGAGGAACTCGGCGTTTCCACCGAGCATGATGTCCGTTCCACGACCTGCCATGTTGGTGGCGACGGTGACCGCGCCCAGGCAACCGGCGCGGGCGACGATCTCGGCCTCACGCGCGTGGTTCTTCGCGTTGAGGACCTCGTGCTTGATGCCCTTCTTCGCCAGCAGGCGCGAGAGGTACTCGCTCTTGTCGACGGAGACGGTACCGACCAGCACGGGCTGCTGCTTTTCGTGGCGGGCAGCGATGTCCTCCACGATCTGCGCGAACTTCGCCTGCTCGTTCTTGTAGACCACGTCCGGCTGGTCCTTGCGGACCATCGGGCGGTTGGTCGGGATCGGCACGACGCCCAGCTGGTAGGTGGACATGAACTCCGCCGCCTCGGTGTCGGCGGTACCGGTCATGCCGGCCAGCTTGTCGTACAGGCGGAAGTAGTTCTGCAGCGTGACGGTAGCGAGAGTCTGGTTCTCCGCCTTGACCGGCACACCCTCCTTGGCCTCGATGGCCTGGTGGATGCCCTCGTTGTAGCGGCGTCCCACGAGGATACGACCGGTGTGCTCGTCGACGATCATGACCTCGTCGTTCATCACGACATAGTCGGTGTCGCGCTTGAACAGCGCGAGCGCCTTGATCGAGTTGTTGAGGAACGAGATGAGCGGCGTGTTGGCCGACTCGTACAGGTTGTCGATGCCGAGGTAGTCCTCGACCTTCTCGATACCGGGCTCCAGGACACCGACGGTGCGCTTCTTCTCGTCGACCTCGTAGTCGACCTCCGGCTCCAGGGTGCGTGCGATGCGCGCGAACTCGGTGAACCAGCGGTTCGCCTCACCCGAAGACGGGCCGGAGATGATGAGCGGGGTACGCGCCTCGTCGATGAGGATGGAGTCCACCTCGTCGACGATCGCGTAGAAGTGACCGCGCTGGACGAGGTCCTCCTTCTGCCACGCCATGTTGTCGCGCAGGTAGTCGAAGCCGAACTCGTTGTTGGTGCCGTAGGTGATGTCGGCGTTGTACTGCTCGCGGCGCACCGCAGGAGTCTGGCCCGAGACGATGACACCGGTGGTCATGCCCAGGGCGCGGAACACGCGCCCCATGAGCTCGGACTGGTAGGTGGCGAGGAAGTCGTTGACCGTGATGACATGCACACCCTCCCCCGCGATGGCGTTGAGGTACGCGGGAAGTGTGGCGACAAGGGTCTTTCCTTCACCGGTCTTCATCTCGGCGATGTTGCCGAGGTGAAGCGCCGCGCCACCCATGATCTGCACGTCGTAGTGACGCTGGCCGAGGGTGCGCTTGGATGCTTCGCGAACGGCGGCGAAGGCCTCCGGCATCAGGTTGTCGAGCGTCTCGCCCTTCTGGTAGCGAGCGCGCAGCTGTGCGGTCTCGCCACGCAGGTCCTCGTCGGTGAGCTTGCTGTACTCATCCTCGAGCGCGTTGACGGCGTTGACCACTCGCTTCAGCTGGCGAAGGATGCGTCCTTCACCCGCACGAAGCAGCTTCTCGATCGGGTTCACCACGGGAGTCGTCTCCATCCATCGGATCGTGCGCATGCTCGCGCCGGTGTCGCCTTTCGACGGCACATTCGCCCATGTTATCGGTCCGTGACCTCCGAGGCGCCTGGATACGCGCTCTGCTCGCTCACGGCGATCAGGCGGACGGCGCCCAATAGCGCCACTCCGAGCAGGACGGAGGCGATGGCGAGCACCCACGATCCGATGAGAACCCCGACCGGTCCGGGGATGAAGAAGGATCCGGCCCGACTCGTCCATCCCGCCGCGGCGGCAACAAGCGCGAGGCCGAGAACCCACGCGATCCCGACGGTGATAGTGAAGGCCCGCGCGGGGCGGGCGCTGGTCAGATCGATCACGAGCAGCACACCACCGATGACAATCACGAGCTGGATGATCAGCACGAGCGGCGCCGAGCGCACCCCGACGATCTGCAGAATCACGGCGGTCACCGGCAGCACGGCGATGACGAACGCACCCAGCACACCGGGCGTCCCGCGCAGCAGGGATCCGGGTCCCACGGTGAGAGCCACCACCGCGAGCGCCGCCGCGACAGTGATCACGAGGGCGGACAGGCTGTCCCTTCCGCCGGGAACCAGAAGCGCGGAGAGAGCTGCGACCAGCCCGATGCCGAGAAGCAGGATTCCCGCCGCTGTCCATGAGGTGGTTCGGGTGACGCGCATACATCCAGGCTATGGGCCGAGGAAATCATTGCGCGGTATCTCATTTCTCGATATACATATACTCAGAAATCAGATACTCGGAAACAATTTGGAGTCACGATGTCGGTCCGTCAGAGCCTTCTTGCCATCCTCGATCAGGGTCCCTGCTACGGATATCAACTGCGTGCCGAGTTCGATCGGCGCACGGGCTCCACCTGGCCCCTGAACGTCGGACAGATCTACAACACGCTCGAGCGCCTCGAACGGGACGGGCTGGTCGAGCGCGGGGACGCGGACGATCAGGGCCACGTGTTCTGGGAGATCACCGATGCCGGCCGCGCGGAGGTCGCCACCTGGCTGTCCTCACCGGTGGAGCGCAGCGGAGGCACCCGCGACGAACTCGCCATCAAGCTCGCGGTTGCGGCGACACTCCCCGGTGTCGATGTCACGGCTGTGATCCAGACGCAGCGGCGGGCCACCCTGGCTCAGTTGCAGGAGCTCAACCGCGCCAAGTACGCCGGAAGCGAGCCGGACTCCCCCGAGGAGCTGGCCTGGTCCCTCGTCATCGACTCGATGATCTTCCAGACCGAGGCCGAAGCGCGCTGGCTGGATCACACCGAGCAGCGCCTCCGACTTCACCCGCAGCACGCTCTGGAACTGGAGCTGTCCACCGAGCGCCCCAAGCGCGGCCGCCCCGCCAAGTCGCGGGCCTGATCGATCATCTTCCCGTCAGCGTTGATGAAGGAATGAGCATGAACACCACGGATCGGCCGATCCTCCGCATGGTCGGCGTCAGCCAGCAGTACGGCACCGGGCACACGGCCGTGTCCGCTCTCGCCGGGATCGACCTGGATGTGCATCGCGGCGAGCTCGTCGCCGTGATGGGCGCGTCCGGATCGGGAAAGTCCACCCTGTTGGCGGTCGCGGGCGGGCTCCAGATCCCCACCGCGGGAGAGGTGATCGTCGAGGGCGAGCATCTCGCCGATCTGACGGCCGGCCAGCTGGCCGCGCTTCGACGTCGGTCGCTGGGGTTCGTGTTCCAGGATTACAACCTCATCCCCACCCTCACCGCGTCGGAGAACATCACCCTCCCACTCGAACTCGATGGCATCGGTTCGCGCGCGGCCCGGCGCGCCGCGAAGGATGCACTTGCCGGCGTTGGTCTGGAAGATCGCGGCGATGCGTACCCCGATGACCTCTCCGGAGGCCAGCAGCAGCGCGTCGCGATCGCTCGTGCCGTGGTGGGCGGTCGTCGCCTGATCCTCGCCGACGAACCGACCGGCGCACTCGACACCGTCACCGGCGAGCAGGTGATGCGTCTGCTGCGCACCCGCGTGGACGCGGGAGCGGGCGCGATTCTGGTCACCCACGAGGCGCGTCATGCCGCATGGGCGGATCGCATCGTCTTCCTCCGCGATGGACGAATCGTCGACGAGACCCACCGCGAGCGCGTCGAGGACGTCGTCGCGATCGGCGGTGTGCGATGACCATCCCGCGCGTCGGCGACGATTCTCCGTCGGGTGCACGTTCCCGTCGTTCCGGGCACGGCCGCGGCCGGAGGACGCACGCGTCCCCGACCGCTCGGACTCGTCGGCGCCCCCGACGCGCGCAGGCCGCGCGAGCCGGCGCGCGGATCGCCGTCCGGCAAGTGCGTCGCGACCCCGGCGGCTCCGCGCTGGTGGTGCTGTTGATCGCGCTGCCGATCATGGCGCTGACGTTCGGGCTCGCTCTGTTCGAGAGTCACCAGGCCAGCCCGGACCAGATCGCGGATTACTCGCTCGGACACTTCGATGCCCGGATCACCGCAGTGGCTCCCCCGGGCACGGCCATCGAGCAGAGCAGCACGGATGACTCCCAGTACGCCACGTTGGATGAATACAGTCCGACTGCCGATGCGGCTGCTCGCCCGGAGCTTCCGGCCGGCCTCGATGTGGTCGAGATCGGCCCGGCGATGTCCGTACCTGTGAAGACCGCCGGAGGCAGCTCGTCACTGCGCCTCATCACGGGCGAGGCGTGGGACTCACGGTTCGCCGGCGCGTTCGACGTGGTCGAGGGACGCGCGCCGCGCACCGCACAAGAGGTGGCGGTGACGGCAGCGACGCTCACGCGGCTCGATGCCGGGATCGGAGACCAGATCCGCCCCATCGACGAGGCCCTGTCTCCTGTCGTCATCACCGGTGTCATCGCGTCGCTGCAGTTGCGCCCAGAAGACCAGGTGATCTTCGTGCCGACCGCGTCCCCGCTGATCGAGGCCGGCGACACCACCGAGGCGACGCCCGTCGCGTCGGCCTACAGCGACCCGGTCCCCATCCGCTGGTACGTGGACGACTGGACACCGACACCGAGCGACCTGGCCGCGCTGAATGCCTCCGGCTACACGCTTCTCGCTCGAAGCCTGCTTGACCATGCCCCGAAACTCCCCGACTTCGATCAGCGCGATGCCACCCGGACACAGACGTATCTGATGGGTGCAGGCGGAGGAGCGCTGGTGTGCGTCCTGGTGGGGTTGATGGCCGGCGCCGCGATCGCAGTGAGCACGCGGCGTCAACAGCGCACGCTCGCGATGATCGCGGGGGTCGGGGCCTCTCGCGCAGATGTCTTCGGCATCGTCGTCGGTCAGGCCGTCGTTCTCGGAGTCGTGGCGGCGGCGGTCGGAATCGGAACGGGTGCGGGGCTCGCAGCGATCGTCCTCCCGCTGACCGCAGGCGAGGGAAACGACCTGACGTGGCGATACTGGGGGTTCGCCCTCCCCCCGACGCCGATTGCGATCATCGCGGCGCTGGCGGTCATCGTTGCGGTCGCGGCCGCACTGGTGCCTGCTCGTGCCGCCACGAGGGGTGACACCATCGCTGCGCTGCGCGGTGCACGCCGACCGCCCCATCTGAGCGCACGCCTGCCGATCTGGGGGCTTCTCGTTGCAGTACTCGGCATCGGTGCGGCGGCATCGGCGGTGACGCTGCTGGCGATGCGCCGCGGCCGCGATCTCATACCGTCGAATCTGCTGCTGGCCTTCGGGCTCGTCATGCTCGCCGTGCTCACCGGTCTCATCGGTCTGGCCCTGTGCGGCCACTGGCTTTTTCTGACGCTGGCCCGGTTGACGTCTCGAACGGGCGTCGCCACCCGACTGGCCATGCGCGATGCATCTGCCTCCCCCTCGCGCACCGTTCCCGCCTTCCTCGCCATCGCCGCGGCGATCCTCGTCGGCACCGTTGCGCTCTCTGTCACCGCGCTCGGCGCGGCCGCCGCTGATCGCGCCTACGGGTGGACGGCGCCGGCCGGTTCGCTGTACATCCAGACCGTGACGGACCGGGGTACCCCCGAATCTCGCGCCGACAGCGCTCGCATCCTCCAGGAGCTCGCAGCCGACGTTCCGCATACCGCCATCGCGATGATCGCCCACACCGCCACCGTGCAGTACGACTGGGAGGGGAGCGGCGGCCCCATCGACCCGACGCAGTTGGTGGGTGGCACAGGGTGGTACGACCCCGAGTGCGATGCCGCGGGCTGTACGGACGGGTGGGCGATGACCACGTCACCACCTGCCGTGATCTCGACAGACGATCTTCCCACCGCCGTCGGTGTCGTGTTGACCGCGGACCAGCGCACGGCCTACGAACAGGGTGCTGCCATCGTCCGCTCCGAGGCGCAGACGCAGGACGGACACACACGGGTGTTCGCCGTCAGCGCTGCCGCCATCTACGAACGCGACCCGGGCATCACCCCGACAGATCTGGCGGCGTCCACGCGGGTGCCGGCCATCGTGCTTCCCCATGCGCCGACGACGGAGTCCCTGATCATCGCGCCTGCCACGGCCGCACGACTGGGGCTTGGTGTGGAGGTGACGGCCGCCGTAGTGGTTCCTCGGGCAACGTGGACGGACGCGATGACAGACCGGCTCACGGAGGACATCGCGGGGTCTCTCGGAGCCGAACAGGCGATTGGGGTGTACCGCGTGCGCGGACCGGAGCCCGGGGCGCCCTGGATGGCGATCTTCAGCCTGATCGCCGGCGTGGTCGTCCTGGGCGCCGCGGCCGTGACCCTGGGACTTGCTCGCTTCGAGCGGCGAGGTGATGACGCCACCCTGGTCGCGGTCGGCGGACGTACCGTGATCCGCCGACGCATCAACGCCGTACAGGCGCTGTTCGTCGTCGGCGTCGGCTGCGCTTCGGGCGCCGCGCTCGGGATCATTCCGGCCATTGCCCTGGTGATGTCGGAGTCCGCCTTTCTGCTGCGCGACATCCCCCTGCTGTGGATCGGCATGCTGGTGATCGGTCTCCCGATCCTGATGGCCGCGGCTGCCTGGCTGGTGCCACCTCGGCGGGTGGAGCTCACTCACCGCAGCGCCGTCACCTGATCCGAGAAAAAAGTTCCCGGGATTGAGACTTTTCAGCCCCGAGCGGACATACCCCTATGAAGCAGTACTCATCCGACACCGGACGATGACGTATCGAAGGAGCACGGACCGATGCCCAGCAAGATTCCCGCCACACTCACCCTCTCCGCTCCCATCGATCCCGCGGCGCTCATGTTGCCGCCGACCGAGCCGATCGACATCACCGAACTGATTCGCGCCGAACTCGAGCGCTGAGCGCCTCAATCCGCGGGTCCGCGAGTGCGCGCTGAGCGAACCCGCAGCGCACCCACGGTGTCGCCGACCTAGGATCGTTGCATGGCAGGTTTCTGGGGCAAGCGCAGGCGCGAGGAACAAGAAGCTCAGGATGCGGCGGACGCGGATCTCGCCCGCCGCGCGGGAGCGGCGCTCGTGTCCGCGGACGAGCGCATTCGCGTCACGACCGACGAGCTGGAGTTCGCGCGTGCCGAGCTGGGCGAGAAGGCCGTCGGCCCGCTGTCCGAAGCCCTCACCGCGGTGCGCACCCACCTGCGAGAGGCATACCAGCTCAACCAGCTGAACCACGACGAGATCCCCGACACGGTCGAGGAGACCCGCACCCGTAACGCGCGCATCATCCAGCTGTGCGAGTGGGCCGAGTCCGTGCTGGATGAGCGCACCTCCGCGCTGCAGGATCGCATCGAACTGGTGCGCCGCGCGCCGCAGATCCTCGAGGGCGTGCGCCGCGACACCGCCGCCCTCAGCGAGCGAGTGCCCGGGGCGAAAGAGGTCATCGCGCGTCTCGAACTGCGCTACAACGACGACGCCATGCGCCAGATCCGCAACGGCGCCGACGAGATCGAGAACCTCCTGGCCTTCGCCTCGCATAGCGCCAACGTGTCTGCGCGCCGTCGTGAGGCTGGCCGCAACGAAGAGGCCAACCTCGCGCTGGAGACCGCCACGGAGGCTGTCCGGCGCGCCACCACGATCCTGGACGGCATCGACGACTTCGAGCTCGAGGCCATGCGTGCCGAGTCCACGCTCGCCGATGTCATCGCCGATTCACGCGGCGACCTCATCCGAGCGCGTACGGCACCGCGCTCCCCTGCTGTGACCGCGGCCGCCACCGAGCTCGACGCCGCCCTGCGCGCCCTCCCCGCACCGGGGACACGCACCGATCCTTTCACCGAGCTGTCCGTGCTACGCGAGGCCAACAGCGCACTGGACGAGGCGATCGCAAAGGCCGTGGAGCGCGCGGCTCGCCCGCTTCCTCCCGTCGCCACCGTTCGTCATGCGGTGGATGACGCCGATCGACAGCTTGCCGTGGCGCAGAACGTGATCTCCGGTCACCGCGGGTGGATCGGCGCGGATGCCCGTACACGCCTCGCGGAGGCCGAGCGGCTTCGCCAGGACATCGATCAGATGATTGAACCCGAAGACACTCGAGAGCAGGCCCTCGTGCTCGCTCGACGCACCGGCAGCCTCGCCGCCCAAGCCCTGCAGCTCGCGCAGCGCGATATCGACTCCTCCCGCCCGGACGACCGCTGGGACGGACCCCGTGGCGGCGGCCGCGGAATGTCCGGCGGCGACATGCTCGGCGGGCTCATCGGCGGCGCGATCCTCGGCGGGATCATCGGGGACATCTTCGACTGACGCTCGACAGTCATGACGAAGGGGCTGTGCATCGGATGCTGCACAGCCCCTTCGCGTGATCAGATCAGGACGCCTGCGCCGCCACTGAGGGCTGGGCGAGGGTCGTCAGAGAGATGACTCCGTAGTCCCAGCCCTTCCGGCGGTAGACGACGGACGGGTGGTCGGTGCGAGCATCGACGAAGAGGAAGAAGTCGTGGCCGACGAGTTCCATCCGGTCGACCGCATCCTCGACGCTCATCCACTCGGCCTCGAACCGCTTCTGGCGGATGACCACCGGCGAGTAGTCGGGCTCGTCCTCGTTGCCGGTGATGATCGGGATCTCTCCCGTGGCAACCGATCGGAGCACCTCTACCGAGGCGGGCTGCAGGTCGATGCCGGTGAGGCCCTCGCCCTTCTGGAAATGCGCACCACGCGGATGATCCCGCGCCTCGATGCGCTTGCCCTTCACGCGTCGGATCTGCTCGGCGAGCTTGTCCAGCGCGAGATCGAGCGCGACGAACTTATCGGCATCCGTCGCCTCGGCCCGGACCACCGGGCCCTTGCCCACCAGGGTGAGCTCAACGGTCTCGTCGTCCATCCGGCCCTGCTTGTAGGCGTGATGGGTGACCTTCACATCGAGGTGCTGCGCCCGTGGCGCGAGCGTCCCGACGCGGGCAGCCTTCTCTTCGGCCACCTCGCGAAACCGGTCCGAGATCCCCACGCCAACACCAGCGAAGTTGATTTCCATCTCTGACCTCCTTGTCCGGTCCGCCCACGGGGCGGGCGGACCCAGCCGCTTAGTTGTCGTCCACCGTAGCCCCCGGACGCCGACATGTCACCTGTCATTTGCCGGTGTGTCATCTCGGTCCGCGCTGACAGCCGTGGCGGCCCCGAGAACACGTGCGCCGCTCGCCCGGAGAGTCGTTGCAGCGGCATCCAGTGTTGCGCCGGTGGTGACCACATCGTCGATCAGGATGACCGGACACCCGGGTCTCAGCACGCCGCGCAGCGCGAAGGCCCCCGCCATGTTGGCGGCCCGATCGCGCCTACCCAACCCGCGCTGATCGGCGACACGACGGGTGTGCCGAAGCACCGGGACCACCGGCATTCCGCCGCGCTTCGCCATCAGCTCCACCGGGTGGAAACCGCGTCGGCGATAGGAGCGAGCCGACGATGGAATCGGCACCAGCGCGATTTGCTCAGCACCGATGTCACCGCGTTCCCGCGCCTCGGCGACGACGGCATCGACCGCGCGGTGCAGCGCATCGCCGAGGGCTCGCGCGCAGGGAGTCTGGCCCGCCTTGTAGGCCTGCATCACCGATGCCGCATCCTCCCACCGCCAGGCGCTGAACACCGCGGTTCCTCCGGCCGTGCCGCGGCGCACGAGCCCCGAGCGGTCGAGCTCGTCGACGCAGGTGCGACACAGGGCCGATCCGTCGGCGTCGCACCGGACACAGACCGAAGGCACCACGAGGTCCAGGAGCCCGCTGATCATCGGTCGCATCCGCTCAGCGTGCCAGATCCTGCGCTGTCACAGCGGGTGAATGGGCGCCTCATCATCCGCGAGGCGGACGAATCGGGCTGGGGAGGAGGCGATGGGTCAGCGGATCACGGTCTGCACGTTGGCGAGCACCGAGATGCCGTCCGCGACCTTCTGGAACACGGAGTTGCGGCGGGAGTAGAGCGTGCCGTCCGAACTCAACAGGCGCACGTTCGCGGTGCGGTTCACCCCGGAGAGGTGCAGTGCGCCTTCGGGAGCGCGGAATCCATCGCGAATACCACCGATGGAATCCGAACCGAACCAGGCGTCCGCTCCCTCTCGGCTGAGCACGCCGATGGTGAGCGAGTCGAGCCAGGCGACGTCCAGACCGATCCCTCCAAGGTCACGCAGTCGCTTGAACTCGCCGAGTCCGGTCGGCTTGCCATCGGATCCGCGCAGCACCGGGAACCATCCGAGGATCGCCGAGGTGCCTTCCGTTCCGAGCACCGCCATTCGGGTGCCGTCACGGGAGATCTGCATCGCCTGCACCGACGTCAGCTCGGTGATGCCGGTTTCCAGGGTGATCGCCTGGTCCTGCGGCGAGCTGACCTTGAGCGCCGACGGATCGGCGGTGGTGGTCCAGACGAACCCTTCCGGATCGACCGTGGGCTCGATCAGTCCCGGCCGGTTGTCCAGCACCACCCGATCCGCACCGTCGGTGTAGCGGTAGACGGTCCCGTCCTGCCCACGACCGACCGCCACGGCCGGCGCAGTCGAGGTTCCCGTCCCGCTGACCAGCACCAGGGCGTTCGGCGACGTCTCACGGATGTCGTCTGCTAGCAGATCGCTCGGTGTCAGGCTGTTCCCACTGACCGTGACCGCGCCGCTGGGCGTGAGCGCGAAGAGGGTGCTGTCGACGGTCCCGGATTCCACGCTCTGCGGCGCGGGAGAGAGCGCCGTCGCACCGACGGTCATCGTGACCGAGGACGCACCCAGGCTTCGTTCCAGCTGGAGCTTCATGAGCCCGAGGGTGCGGGAGTCGTCGGTGGAGAGCTCGCTGAAGGACACCGTCGTGCTTCCGTCCGACTGGACCACCGAGCCGTCCTGCAGCGTGGTGCCGTCGGGAATCGCGGTACGCACCGACGGGGCGATATCCGCGCTCGGCCCCCGCAGGAGCGCCGCCACGGTGCGCTCCGGCGCTCCCAGCTTCGGGAAGTAGCGCTGATCGGGCACGAGATAGTGGAACGTGGGATCGAAGAACATGAGCGAGGTGGACTGGTAGGAGGCGTAGAACAGGTTCGACTCCATCACGATGCCGTCAGGAGCGGACGTGATGCGCCACTCCCCCTCGTCCGGGCTCCCCGCCGGCTGCAGCTCGAGCTGGAACGGCAGGACGATCGGCTGCGGTGCCGCCTGCCGGTACACGCCCTCCTCGTCCACCACGGCGACCGGCTTCACGGTCACCGTGACAGCACCGTCCTCGGCGGCTTCTGAGACCTCACGATCGCTAAAGGAGTCGATCGTGACGCTCTGGTTGGGCTCCCACGCCACATCAGGTGCGAGGAACTTCCGTGCCGTCGCGAAGTCGCCGCGGGGGCTGGTGGCAGCCTGGATGAAGTCGCGCACGATGCGATCCGGGTCAGATCCCTTCACCGGATCCGACGCCTGCACCTCGATCTGCTCGTCACCGCCGACCGCCTGGTCGAGCGAGACGGCCTGCACGGACGACGACGTCGGCATCGCACCGCACCCGGAGAGGGCCAGCGCGAGCACCAGTGCGACAATCACGCCGCCGCGGCGTCGGAAGGCGTACCGGGTGGTCATGAGGATTCCTCCTGCGCGGTGCGCTTCTTCGCGGCGCTGTTGTTCAGTCCCGCCACCAGAATCGGCTGCGTGATGCCGAGCTGCTCCAGCGCGGCCCCGGCGTCGCTCGGCTCCAGCGGAACCGGGGACACGGTGGACAGCGTCTCTCCATCCCGCGGCAGCACGAGCACGAAATTCGTGCCCTCGCCCGGACGTGACCACACCTCGAGCGTGCCGTGGTGCAGCTTCGCGTCCCCGAGGGCGATGGACAATCCCAACCCGCTTCCGCCGATCGTCCGCTTTCGCGAGGGGTCGGCACGCCAGAACCGGTCGAACACGCGCTCGGCATCCTCCGGGGTCATGCCGATGCCGTAGTCGCGCACGCCGAGTGCCACCACGTGCTGATCGCTGTCGACCGTGACCACGATCGGGCGTCCTTCGCCGTGCTCGATCGCGTTACCGAGCAGGTTTCGAACGATCCGGCGAATGCGACGCGGGTCGATGTCGATCGGCGAATAGCCGCCCGGAGCGACCAGGCGCAGGTCCGAGCCGCGCTGCTGCGCCAGCTGCTCCATTCCCTGGATGCAGTCCTCGGCCAGCTGGGCGATGCTCGTGGCCTCCAGCTCCAGCTGCACCGAGCCGGCGTCGTAGCGGCTGATCTCCAGGAGGTCGGTGAGAAGCACCTCGAAGCGCTCCACCTGGGTCTGCAGCAGCTCCGCGGAGCGAGCGGTGACCGGATCGAACTCGTCGCGCTGCATGTTCAGCATGTCGGCGGCGAGCTTGATGGTGGTCAACGGCGTGCGCAGCTCGTGGGACACGTCGGAGACGAATCGCTGCTGCACCAGCGACAGATCCGCCAGCTCCTTGATCTGCGACTCCAGGCTGTCGGCCATCGCGTTGAACGAACGACCCAGGGCCGCGATCTCGTCATCGCCGCGCACATCGACACGCACGCCGAGATCTCCGCCGGCGAACCGCGCGCTGGTGAGGGCGGTCTGTGCCACGGGTGCCGCCACCTGCCGCACGACGAACCAGGAGATCAGGCCCACGACGACGAGGAGGAGGAGTCCTGCGATCCAGAGCATGAGCTGCAGGAACCCGAGGGTCTGCGATGCCGCGCTGAGGTCGTAGACCAGGTACAGCGCGTAGGCCCCGTATTCGGGGAGATCAAGCTGGCGACCGAAGATGATCGCCGCCACCGGCTGGCCGTCCTGCATGATCTGTGTCGACTGCCACCACATGCCCTCGGGCTTGTCCTCGACTTGCGCGCGCATGTCGGCGGTGATGATCGCTGTGTCCAGATCTCCCCAGCGCCGGTCCTGCCACACGTTGTCCACCGGGACATCGGTATCGATACGCAGCATCGCGCCCTGTTCACTCGCGGAGCGCTCGATCAGATCCTGGTTCATTGTCTGCAGCGTGGAGAACAGGGTTGACCGTCCACCGGCGAGGTCGGCACGATTGAGAAGCTCCTGCGCCGCCTCGGAAGCCCGGCGCGCGTCAGAGCTGACCTGTTCATACCGCGACGTGAACAGGTAGTTCTGGATGACGAAGCTCATCACAACGAAGGACACCAGCACGGCGATCGCCGTGAGGCTCACCGCCGTCGCCGTGGTGCGAAAGCGCAGCGAGGAATTCCAGGAGCGGCCGATGCGCGCGGCCCAGCCGCGGATACCGCCGTCCGCCGCGAGGCGTGCCTCGAGGCTCACGGGTTCATTCCACCGCGCCCGCGCGGTAGCCGACGCCGCGCACGGTGGTGACGATGCGCGGGTTGTCCGGGTCGAGCTCCACCTTGGCGCGCAGTCGCTGCACGTGCACGTTCACGAGTCGGGTGTCGGCCTTGTAGTGGTAGCCCCAGACCTGCTCAAGCAGCATCTCGCGCGAGAACACCTGCTGCGGCTTGGACGCCAGCGCCACGAGGAGCTCGAACTCCAGTGGCGTGAGGGCGATGACCTCATCCGCGCGACGCACCTCGTGCGCGGCGACGTCGATGGTGAGGTCGCCCACGCGGAGCACCTCGGAATCACCCGTGGTGCTCGGGCGCAGGCGAGTGCGAATGCGAGCGACCAGCTCCTTCGGGTTGAAGGGCTTGACCATGTAGTCGTCGGCGCCGGCCTCGAGGCCGGTGACCACATCCGCCGTGTCGGCGCGCGCGGTCAGCATGATGACGGGGATGCCCGATTCCAGGCGAATGCGTCGACAGACCTCGATGCCATCCATACCCGGCAGCATGAGATCCAGCAGGATCAGATCCGGCTTCTCATCGCGGAACGCCTGCACCGCTTCAGAGCCGTCCGCGCAAAACACCGTTTCGAACCCTTCGGTGCGTAGCACGATACCGATCATCTCCGCGAGCGCGGTGTCGTCATCGACGACGAGGATGCGAGACGTCATAGCGACGGTGGGTCCTTCGTTCGAGCATGCCGGACGGGTGTCGGCTCTGGTCCAGCGTAATCGACACGCCAGCAGAACGGTGGGAACCGGCGCAGGATCGGCGGCTTGTCGCAGCGCGGAGAGATTTCGAGGGGCGACGCGCATGTGACACGATGGGGGTCACACGCATCGAGGGGGCTCATCGTGACACAGAACCCGGGCACTTATCCCGCGTGGACGCCTGCGCCGCAACCGGGAATCATCCCCCTGCATCCGCTGAGCTTCGGACAGATCCTGGGACGCTCGTTCACCGCCGTGCGTCACAACCCGCGGGTGCTCTTCGGCTTCGCCGTCTGCTTCCAAGTGGGCGTGAGCGTGCTCGGCACGCTCGGCATCGCGGGGCTGGTCTTCCTGACGATGCCGCGGTTGGAGACGGCATCGATGTCCTCCGACGGCTACGAGACGATCTCCGCGGGCAACTCGCTGCTGATCCTCCTCGGCACGCTGCTGCTCGGTCTGCTGATGCAGTGCGTCACCATCGTGGTGCAGGCCGTCGTGGCGGCTGATGTGGCCGGCGGCATTGTGGCCGAGCGTCAGACGCTCGGGCAGCTGTGGCGGCGGATCACCCCCGTCCTCGGACGACTGATCGGCTACACGTTCCTCATCGGCGTGGCGATGGCCATCGTGATCGCCGTCCCCGTCGGCATCATCATGGTGGTCACGGTGGGGCTGTCGATGAGCCTCGGCCGCGGTGGGGTCGCACTCACGGTGATCCTCATGATCCTGCTCATTCTCGGTGTGTTCGTGCTGTTCCTCTGGCTGAACACGAAACTGTCGCTGGCCACCTCAGCGATCGTGCTGGAACGCGCCAGCATCGGGTCGGCCATCCGCCGGTCGTGGACACTCACCCGTGGCCGCTTCTGGGTGGTGTTCGGGGTGACCATCCTCATCAGCCTCGCCTTCGGCGCCGTCGCGGGCATCGTGGGCTCCATCGTGCAGATGTTCGTGGGGCTCGGGGCGACGGTGTTCTTCCCGACCGGCACCACCCCCGACGTCACATCGATCATCGGCACCGTCCTCGCGGCCACGCTCCCGACGCTGATCGTGCAGGTCGTGATCCAGGCGGTCGGGCTTGTGGTCAACGCGACCGGGCTCGCCCTCTGCTACACCGACGCCCGCATGCGACGCGAAGGTCTCGACGCGGATCTCCTCACCTACGTGGAGCGGCGCGACATGGGCGAACCCACGTCGGATCCGTTCGCCTACGACCCGACGAGGGTCTACACGCCTTCTCCCGCTGCCGGCGGACCCGCGTACGGTGCGCAGTACCCGGTGCCGGGCTTCGGGCAGGCACCGGCATACGGGCAGACACCCGGATATCCGCAGGCACCCGTATACGGACAGACGCCGGCATACGGACAGACGCCGGCATACGGACAGACGCCCGCATACGGGCAGACACCCGGATATCCGCAGGCACCCGTATACGGACAGACACCCGCATACGGACAGACACCCGCATACGGACAGACGCCCGGATATCCGCAGACCCCCGGCTACGGACAGGCACCCGCTGCTCCGCCGGCTCCTCCGTATGGTCAGACGCCGGTCGCGGCTCCCTGGCCGGGTGCCGAGGCTTCGCAGCCGGGTCCGTCGAACCCCACACCCACAGGCACGTCCGACGAAGCGGAATCGCGCTGACGTGATCGGAGTCTCCGAGATCCCCCTGCTTCCGGACCCGGATGAGGCCCGCTCCTGGCTCGAGGACGAACTGGCCAAGCCCGCATACGCCGAAGCTCAGCCGACCTGGTTCGACCAGATGGCCAAGGCGATCAGCGATTTCATCTCCGGTATCCTCAATCCGCAGATCGGACCGGGGGGCGGGATGGTCTTGGCCGCGATCATCGGCGTCCTCGTCGTCGCTGTCATCGTCGCCGCGATCATCGTGTGGGGGGTGCCGCGAGCTCGCGCATCCTCACGTCTCTCGGCCGACGATCTCCTCTTCGGCGAAGAGGAGACCCGCACCGCGGCCGAGCTCCGCCGGGCCGCGCAGCAGGCCGCGGCGGCGGGTGACTATGACGAGGCCGTGATCCTGCGCTTCCGTGCATTGGCACGCGGGCTGTCCGAACGCGGTGCGGTCCGCCTCGGCCCGGGTGCCACCGTGCACGCGTTTGCGGCTCAGGCATCCAACGCGTTCCCGGACGAGGTCGCAGAGCTCAACGGCGCCGCTGACGTGTTCGACGCGGTGCGCTACCTCCGCCAGCCCGGAACCGCGGAGGCCTACGATCGCATCACCCGCACCGACGAGCGTCTGGAGCGCTCCCGCCCCGTCACGCTGCCCGAGCTGACGGCGGTCACGTCGTGAGTCTCGCCGTGGAGCGGGACGGCACCCCGCTGGTCGCCCGCCCGCGCAGCCGGTGGCGCGGATGGCTCGTCGTGGTTCTCATCGTCGCCGTCGCCGCGCTGCTCCTGTTGTGGGCCGGCAGTGCCTTCACAGCGTCGGAGAAGGGTCGCACCGATCCCGAGAGCCACGGGCCCGACGGATATCGCGCCCTGGTCGAGGTCCTGCGTGATCACGGGGTCAGCGTGCAGGTCACTCGCAGCCACCGCGATGTCGCACGGCTGCTCGCGGACGGCGCAGGCACGCTCGTGCTGCCGGATCCGTCGACCCTCAGCAACGACACCGTCAGCGCCATGATCGATGCGGCGGACACGACGGTGCTGCTGAATCCCAGCTCCGCCGTGCTGGATCTGGCGATACCAGGAGCGGAGATCGTCGGCTACGGCGCACACGAGGTCGCGGCGGACTGCGACCTCCCGGCCGCGGACAACGCCGGAACGATTCGTCCCGGCGCGCTGATGACCGGTGGCGACCTCTCCTGCTTCCGGGATGGCGATGGCGCCGGCCTCATCTCCCAGACAAGTGACGGGCGAACCGTACGGGCGCTGGATGCCACCCTGCTGTTCACGAACGCGACCATTACCCAGAACGGCAACGCGGCGCTCGCGCTCGCGCTGCTCGGCGAGCACGACGCCCTCGTCTGGTACGTCCCGAGCTGGAACGACAGCGACGCGCGGCGCGCCTCAGATGCCACGCTCGCCGACCTCACTC
Source organism: Microbacterium gorillae (assembly GCF_050990725.1). Taxonomy (GTDB): domain Bacteria; phylum Actinomycetota; class Actinomycetes; order Actinomycetales; family Microbacteriaceae; genus Microbacterium; species Microbacterium gorillae_A. Next base: position 1,328,451 of record NZ_CP158844.1, on the reverse strand, counting down.
CCGGCTGGGTGACCCCCGCACTCGTGCTTCTCGCCGCGACGGCGGCCGTGGCGGCGATCTGGCGTGGACGGCGATTCGGGCCACTGGTCGCCGAGCGGCTGCCGGTCACCGTGCGAGCGTCCGAGACGCTCGAAGGCCGCGCTCGCCTCTACGCACGAGCGCGGGACACCGGTCATGCGGCGCGCATCCTGCGTCGACGCAGCATCGCCGAGCTCGGTCGCCTTCTTGGCATGGGACGCGGCGCGACGCCGGATGCGGTCATCGAAGCGGCCGCAGCGGCCGTCGCCGGCCCACGAGATGCGCTGCGCGTGCTCCTGACCGGCCCCGCACCGACCACCGACGCCGAGCTCGTCGAGCTCAGCGACCGACTCGCACAATGGGAAGCGGCGATCCGTGCCGCCGTACGAACCGAAGGGAAGCGCTCGTGAGCACACCCGGATACTCCACCCCCGATCCCACGCGCGACGCCATCAACCGCGTCCGCTGGGAGGTGGGCAAGGCCGTCGTCGGCCAGGACGGCACGGTCACCGGCCTGCTGATCGCGCTGCTCGCCCGCGGACACGTGCTGCTGGAGGGTGTGCCCGGCGTCGCGAAGACGCTCCTGGTGCGCTCGTTCGCGCGGGCGATCGGTCTGGACACCAAGCGCATCCAGTTCACGCCAGACCTCATGCCCGGTGACGTGTCCGGCTCGCTCATCTACGACGCCCGTTCGGGCGAGTTCGAATTCCGCGAGGGGCCGGTCTTCACGAACGTGCTGCTCGCGGATGAGATCAACCGCACGCCCCCAAAGACCCAGTCGGCTCTCCTGGAGGCGATGGAAGAGCGACAGGTCTCCAGCGACGGGGTGAGTCGTCGTCTGCCAGAGCCGTTCCTGGTCGCCGCGACACAGAACCCCATCGAGCAGGAGGGGACGTACACGCTGCCCGAGGCGCAGCTCGACCGCTTCCTGCTCAAGCTCATCGTCGAGGTGCCCGGGCGCGATGCCGAGGTGGACGTGCTGCGTCGCCACGCCGCTGGATTCTCTCCGCGATCGCTGGAGTCCGCCGGCCTGCAGACGGTGGTCACCCCGACCGAGATCGCCGCCGCGCAGGACGCCGTGGCTCGCGTGGCGGTCACCGATGACGTCCTCGCCTATATCGTCGACCTGGCGCGTGCCACGCGCACGAGCCCGTCCGTGCAGGTGGGCGTCAGTCCTCGCGCATCGACCGCGCTGCTGGCCGCTGCGAAGGCCTGGGCGTGGCTGGGCGGATTCCCCGCGATCACCCCGGATCACGTGCAGGCGATGGTGGTTCCGGTCTGGCGACACCGGCTCCAGCTGCGTCCGGAAGCGGAGATCGAGGGCGTCTCGGCGGATTCGGTGCTCACCAGCGTGCTCGCTCAGACTCGGGTTCCGATCTGACGTGTATCTGACCGGCCGCGCTCCCCTCATCCTCGCTCTCGGCGTGGTGCCCGTCGTGCTCTCTGCGAGCATGGGCATCTCGCCGTGGACGATGCTGTTGTTGTGGCTGGTGCTCCTGATCGCCCTCATCGCGACGGATACGGCCCTTGCGGCGGATGCGCGGCGACTCGTGGTGGACCGCGACATCCCGGCGCGCTCACGCCTCGGTGAGCCGGTTCGCACGGAGCTGATCCTCACGAACCGCGGTTCCCGGCGCGCGGTTCTGGTGGTGCGCGACGCCTGGCAGCCCACGGCAGGCGCTCCCCAGCGCCGTGAGCATGTGATCGTCCCGCCCGGCGAGCGACGCTCGCTGACCATCCCGCTGCTCCCGCGTCGGCGCGGCGAACTTCGCAGCGCCTTCGTCACGGTGCGCTCCGCAGGCCCGCTGGGACTCGCGGGCCGACAGGTGAGCCTGCACAGCGAGGGTCGCATCCGGGTGCTCCCGGCTTTCTCCTCTCGACGTCACCTCGCGTCCCGGGTCGCTCGGTTGAAGGAACTCGACGGCAACACGTCCATCCAGGTGCGCGGTCAGGGAACCGAGTTCGATTCGCTGCGCGAGTACGTCCGCGGCGATGACGTACGCTCGATCGACTGGCGCGCCACCGCCCGCGCAGGCACGACGATGCTGCGCACCTGGCGTCCCGAGCGTGACCGGCACGTGGTGATCATCATCGACACGGGACGCACGGCGGCCACGCGCGTGGGCGATGGCACACGCCTCGACGCTGCGATGGAGGCAACGCTGCTGCTGGCCGCACTGGCGCAGCGCGCCGGCGATCACGTTCACCTGCTGATGTTCGACCGTGTGATCCGTGCGCGCGTCACCGGGGTGGACGGTCCCGGCCTGCTTCCGGCGCTCACCGACGCGATGGCGGGTGTGGACGCGCAGCTCATCGACACCGACTGGGATGCCGCGCTGACGCAGGCTCGCGCGCTCGGCGTGCGACCGTCGCTGCTCGTGATCCTCACGGCGCAGGACGAGCCGCTCAGCTCCCGGGCCTTCCTGACCTCGCTCGGACTGGTCCCACGCGGCGCGCGCCTCGTGGTGGGATCTGCCACCGACACCGCGCTGGATGAGATCGCAGCCGAACGTGGCGATGCCGACGCCGTCTACCGTGCCGCCGCCGCCGAGCAGACCGCTCACGAGGCGGCCCTCGTCGCCTACGCCGTCGAACGCTCCGGCGGCGACGCGATCGCCGACGCCCCCGAGGATCTCCCCCCGCGCATCGCCGATCGCTACCTCGAGCTCAAGGCCCAGGGCCGCCTCTAGCCCTCACGGCCACTGCTCCCCTCGCGGTGCCCCTCGCGGCCAGCGCGACTCGCCCCCCGCAGAACCCGCGAGAATTCCGTCTGTGGGCGAGAATCCGCGCAATGCGGCGATTCTCGCCCACAGACGGAATTCTCGCGGATGATGGGGACGGGCGGGGGGAATCACGGGCGAGTCGTTTTTACGAATGAGTCAGGAAAAGGGGGTAGAGTCGGGGACATGGATCAGAGCGGGGCGCCGACGACGGAGCACGTGTCGAACGTGCTGCGCGGCGCGGGGCTTCGCGTGACGGCTCAGCGTGTCGCCGTCTACACCGCCCTTGCCGCTCACCCCCACGCCTCGGTCGATGCCATCCATGGCGCGATCCGCGACACGGTCCCGGGCATCGCCCTGCAGACCGTGCACGGTGTGGTGGGAGATCTCACCGGCGCGGGCATCGTCCGTCGCGTCAGCCTGCCCGACGCCGATCGCGCGCTCTACGAGCTCGAGTTCGTCGACAACCACCACCACCTGCAGTGCATCGTCTGCGGACGCGTGGAGGACGTGGAGTGCACCGTCGGGCACGCCCCCTGCTTGATTCCCTCCCAAGACCACGGAATGCGCGTGTTGGAAGCAACCGTCACCTTCCGTGCCATCTGTTCAGACTGCGAAAGGAATGGACATGGCTGAAGCCAACTTCACCACCACCCAGACCGGCACGCCCGTCGCCAGCGACCAGTTCTCGCTGACCGTCGGCGCTGACGGCGTCACCGCCCTTCACGACCGCTACCTGGTCGAGAAGCTCGCCTCCTTCAACCGCGAACGCGTGCCGGAGCGGAACCCCCACGCCAAGGGTGGCGGCGCGTTCGGCGAGCTCGTCATCACTGAAGACGTGTCGCAGTACACGCGTGCCGCGGTGTTCCAGAAGGGCACCACGAGCGAGACGCTCATCCGTTTCAGCTCCGTCGCCGGTGAGCAGGGCTCGCCCGACACCTGGCGCGACGTCCGCGGCTTCTCGCTGCGTTTCTACACCACCGAGGGAAACCTCGACATCGTGGGCAACAACACCCCGACCTTCTTCATCCGCGACGGCATCAAGTTCCCGGACTTCATCCACTCGCAGAAGCGTCTCGGCCAGTCGGGCCTGCGCGATGCGGACATGCAATGGGACTTCTGGACCCTGTCGCCGGAGAGCGCCCACCAGGTGACGTACCTCATGGGCGACCGCGGTCTGTCGAAGTCGTGGCGTCACCTCAACGGCTACGGCTCGCACACGTACCAGTGGATCAACGCCGCCGGCGAGCGCTTCTGGGTCAAGTACCACTTCCACACCCGCCAGGGCGTCGTCGCGATGTCTCCCGAAGAAGCCGAGCGCATCGCCGGTGCCGATGCGGACTACTACCGTCGCGACCTGTTCACCGCGATCGAGAACGGCGACTTCCCCACCTGGGACGTCTCCGTGCAGATCATGCCGTACGAAGAGGCGAAGACCTATCGCTTCAACCCGTTCGACCTCACCAAGACGTGGTCGCACGCGGACTACCCGCTCATCCCGGTCGGCCACTTCACGCTGAACCGCAACCCGCAGAACTTCTTCGCGGAGATCGAGCAGGCGGCGTTCTCGCCGGGCAACCAGGTTCCCGGAACCGGAATCTCGCCGGACAAGATGCTCATGGCTCGCGTGTTCGCCTACCCCGACGCGCAGCGCTACCGCATCGGCGCCAACTACAACCAGCTGCCGGTGAACCAGCCGCACGCCGCCCACGTGAGCAACTACATGCACGAGGGCAACATGCAGTTCCTGTTCAACCCGGCCGACGCCCGCGTCTACACACCGAACTCCTACGGCGGCCCCGCAGCCGATGCGGAGCGCGGTATCGAGGCCAGCTGGGAGAACGACGGCGAGCTCGTCCGTTCCGCTTACACGCTGCACGCCGAGGATGACGACTTCGGTCAGGCCGGCACGCTCTACCGTGACGTGTACGACGACGAGCAGAAGGCCCGCTTCCTGGAGGTGCTGCTCGGTCAGTACGCGGCTCTCACCCAGGACCGCATCAAGGAGCGCTTCATCCAGTACTGGACGAATGTGGACGCCACCCTCGGCGCGACCATCCGCGAGCGCGTCGGCGCCTGATCGCTGAACCTCGAACGGGGTCGGACCATTCGGTCCGGCCCCGTTTTTCGTGCGTGGCGATCTGTGAATCAGCTTTGCGAGAACCTGTGCGTCGCGTCCACGGGAAAGCACGAGGCCGATACGATCGGCCTCGAACCAGCGGCACCCCCCAGCATTCGTTCGAAGGAGTATGAAAATGAGTCGTGATCCGCGCACGGGCAAGAGCCCGGCGTCCGCAGCATCGACCAGCGTCCAGCCCACCATGGGCTCACGTCTGGCAGCCGAAGCCCTCGGTACCTTCCTCCTGGTGTTCGGCCTCATCGGTGCGGCGCTGTTCAGCTCCCACCTCGCCGATGCCCAGAACGCCCCCGCGCCCGGCATCGTCCCCGTCGTCGCAGCCGTCGCGGTGGGCCTCACCGTCATCATGGGCGCGTACGCATTCGGTCCGATCTCAGGCGGTCACTTCAACCCGGCCGTCACCCTCGGTCTTGCCGCCGCGGGTCGCTTCGCGTGGAAGGACGCGCTGCCGTACATCATCGCCCAGGTCATCGGCGGCGTCGTCGCCAGCAGCGCGCTGGTGCTGATCGGCCTGTTCGGCCCGGCGGGCTGGCTCACCACCGCACAGGACGGCGGCTTCGCCAGCAACGGCTGGGGCAAACTCTCCCCCGGCGGATTCGACATGCCCGCGGCGATCATCATCGAGGTCATCATCACGGCGCTCTTCCTCTTCGTCATCCTGGGCGTCACGCACGCGAAGCGCGGCACGCAGTTCGGCGGACTCGTCATCGGTCTCTCGCTGACGCTCTTCCTGCTGGTCGCGGTTCCCGTGGACAATGCTTCGCTGAACCCGGCTCGTTCGCTGGCGACGGCCATCTACGGTGGCGGCGACGCCCTGTCGATGCTGTGGGTGTTCCTCGTGTTCCCGATCGTCGGAGCCCTGCTGGCCGGCTTCTCCTACCGCGCGCTGTTCGACAACGTTCAGAAGCGCTGAGCGCACGAACGACGGGGCGGGACCGATTCGGTCCCGCCCCGTCGTCGTTTCTCGCCGATCATCCGGCGTACAGCGTGGGCGTTCCTGCCTCGTACTCGGTGAGATCCCCCGTCTCGCCACGGCGCGTGGCCCAGCGACCCACGACGAGCATGTAGAAGAGGAAGATCGCCAGCGCCAGCGCCCCAATCGTGATCTTCACCGCCGGCGGCCAGGGCTGACCGGTGACGAAGCCCTCCACGAGCCCCGAGAGCGCCAGGGAGAGGATGAGGCCGATCACCGTGGTCGCCAGAGCCCGCCCGGCGGACGCGAGAGACTCCCCGCGGGTGCGACGCCCGGGCGCGACCCACGCCCAGAACACATGAAGACCCGCCGCGGCGGCGACGAAGATGCTGGTGAGCTCGAGGAGGCCGTGCGGCAGCAGGCTGAGGATCATCACGTCGCCGCGGTCGAAAGCCAGCATCACCGCACCGGCGACACCGAGGTTGATGGCGTTGGACATGATCACGTACACCGGGAAGATCCCGGTCACCCCGAACATCACGCACTGCGCCGCGATCCAGGCGTTGTTCGTCCACACCTGGCCGGCGAAGGCCGCCCCCGGCTCGTAGTAGTCGGTGAAGTCGTTCTCGGCATACTGCTGCAACTGCGCCTTCGAGCCGAGTGTCGCGATGAGCGCCGGGTCGGATGAGATCCACAGCGCGGCCAGCGCGGCGATGCCGATGGTGGCGATGGCGAGGGCGAGGGTCGTCCAGCGCAGTCGGTACAGCGCCGCGGGCAGCTGCAGCGCGAAGAACCGAGGAACCTGACGAGCGACGTTCTCCCCCGCACCGGTCAGGCGATGCCGGGCTCGCGCGATGGTCACCGAGAGGGAATCACCGAGCTGGGTCCGCCCCGCGGAGGTCTTGATGTCGGAGAGGTCCGCCGAGGCCGCGCGGTAGCGCACCACCAGCTCGTCCACATCCGCACCGGAGAGATCGCGCGAGCGCGACAGTTCGTCGAGGCGATCCCACTCCCCCCGGCGTCTGCTTCGCAATGCGTCCAGATCCATTGGTGTTTACTGTACCCATGTCTGCTGCCGTCGGTTCGATCCATCAGGACGAGATCCTCACCGGTGAGGCCGTCGCACTCGATGTGCAGCCGTTGGGCTTGATGATGCGCGCGCTCGGTGCGGTGATCGACATGGTCATCGGATACGCGATCATCATCGTCGCCTTCATCGCTCTCGCCGCATCCGGCGTGGACGCCTCGGTCTTCGCGATCCTCCAGATCAGCGTGATCGCCCTCGTGTTCGTCATACTCCCGACCGCGGTGGAGACCTTCACACGCGGGCGGAGCATCGGCAAGCTGGCCGTCGGCGGTCGGATCGTCCGCGCCGACGGCGGAACGACGGGTTTCCGGCACGCCTTCATCCGTTCTCTCATCGGGGTGCTCGAGATCTACCTCACCTTCGGCGGGCTGGCCTTCCTGGTGGGCGCCTTCACGCCTCGGTCACAGCGGCTCGGGGATCTGGTCGCCGGCGCATACTGCGAGCGCACCCGCACCCCCCGTGTGCCCGAACACACCCTGATCCTTCCCCCGGCGCTGACCGGCTGGGCCCAGATCGCAGACGCGGGACGACTGCCCGTCCGACTGTCGCGTCGGATCACCCAGTTCCTCACGCAGTCGGCCAACCTGATGCCGGGGGCGCGTGCCCGTATCGCCCAGGAGCTGGCCACCGAGGCCGCCCAGTGGGTGTCTCCGGTTCCGCCAGTGGATCCCGAAACGTTCCTGTGCGGGGTGGCCGTGCTGCGCCGCGACCGCGAGGCTCGGGCGCTGGACATCCAGAACGAGCGGGTCGACGCGCTGCTCGGATCGGTACGCTGACCGAGCCGGATCTCCTCAGGACTGGAGCGTCTCGTGGCGGATGACGACCCATCCCTTCGGAACGGAGAGCCGTTCCGTGTGCAGAGCGCAGAGATCGTGCGCGTGCGGATCACCGGCGGCACCCAGCGGTCCGACGGCAGCCATCTGATCCGCGTAGTCGTACGTGAGCGTGGAGACCGCCTCGCGAGAGCAGCCGACCTTCGAACAGAGCCTGGTGAACATAGCCCTCCCACCTTATGCCCCCTCACCGACATCCTGCCGCGACCGGCGGATCCGCGATCGTCGCGCGCCGTAGGATGGAAGCATGATCTGGCCGCGCCGTCCCGCTCCGCCGGCCCGGCCGCGCCCCGCCCGTCACGGACGCCACGGTCGTACGGGGCGCAGCCCCGTGGTCCCTCCCCCGCTTCCGCCGCTCGAATCGCGACAAGACCGCTTTGAGCTCGTCGTGCACGACACCGCCCAGTTCCTGCGCGACGCGTGGGAGGACCTGCGCGACGTGTCATTCGAGGTGGGGATCATGCCGACACGGGCCGACGCCGAGGGAATGCCGCGCTGGTTCGTGGACCGCGAGGCACGACGCATCGTGATCTTCCGTCTGCCGATCGAGCGACTCGACCGCGCTAATCGCATGGACGATCTGGGGGCCAAGATGTCGATGGAGGGTGCGGTGTTCCGCGCCGCCGCCGAATACCTCGACCGTGACCCCTGGGATCTCGGCACGCAGCGCTGGCGCAGTTGACGGGTCTCAGCGCGTGATGGTGATCGGCGCGCTGTCCGCATCCGCGGGCCACACGGTTGCGGCGGCCAAGCGCTGACCGTCGGCATAGGAGACCGTCGCGTGCAGCACACCGGAACCCGGGTCGAGTACCGCGTCTGAGGTGCTCGTGAGCGGGAGCTGGGCGCCGCCGTGCGCGGGGACGGTCACGGCGCTCTCCCGACCGCCCACGGTCACCGTCGCCGCGACGTCGGCATCGCTGTCGTTCCAGAGCGCGAGAGCGGCATCGGCTCCCCCGGCGACCGCGAAGGTCGTGGGTGCCGTGATCTCGGGAGCGGCCGGGTACCAGGCATAGTCGTCGCCCTCCCCGATGCCCGTCGCCTGCCAGGCAGCGGCGACCAGCGGCGACGCCCCCTCCACCAGGATGTCGTATGCACCGGCGGGCAGACCGTCAAGCGGGATATCGAGCGGGATGCCGGCCACCGCGTCCATGCTCAGCTCGAGCGCCGGTGCCCCGCCGCCCGCGGGTTGCGCGGTCACCGTCACCGGCCCCGACGCGTCCGGCATCAGAACGCGCACGGAGGTGAGCGCCTGTCCCGCGGTGGTGACGGTGACGCCGGGGATGATCTGCCGCGCAGAAGCCTGATGCACGGCGTCCTGGAAGTCGACTCCAGCAGGGACGAGACCGCGGACGAGCGACGACTGCAGCGAAGCCTGGACCGGTGCGCCGTCGGCGTGCACGTTGATGACCGGCGCGCCGTCCTCTCCGACAAGAGACGCGACGGGGACGGTGACGACCGTGCCCGGGGCGACGGAGAGCGAACCACCCGCGGGCGTGGTGGGGCCGGCAAGCCCGTAGACGGTGAAGGACACGGTGGCTGTCACACCGAACGGATTGGCGATCGTGATGACTCCGGACGACCCCGTGCGCCCATCGATGCCGACGAGCCAGGACTCCGTCAGGGGCGGGCGGCACGAGGTTGCGGCGTACCCCGAGAGATCGTCGGCGGAGGAGCTGAAGGAGGCGGCACCGGCCAGCGCGGCACGCTGTCCGCCTGCGGGAGGGGCGGTGACCGCCCGAAACGCCGCACCGTCGACGTCGAGCACGGGCAGATCGGCCGAAGTGGCACCGGTGTCGGAGAGGGCAGGTGTGAGACGGGCAGCCTCCGACACCGTCTGGGCGGAGTCGGTGACGCGGCCGAGCACGAGGGCGGATGCCGTGCACACCAGCGTGGCGTCTCCGGGAGCGGGCTCCCGCGTGGCGACAGGGGCAGCGGCCGAAACCTCGGGCAGAGGCGACACGACGGCAGCCGCGACGCCCACCGCGGTCACCACGACCGCGAGGACCCCGGCTCCGGCACGGGCGAATCGCCCGCGGGCTCGTTCCTTCGTCATTGCTGCTCCTTCGACGCGCCGATCATGCGCGGTCGTACGCGAGCCGCGCGCACCGAGGCTCGGGTCGGGATGGCCAGCAGCACCGCGATCACCAGCGACACCACGGCCGCGATCATCGTGATGGCAGCGAGAGACCGGTCATCTGTCGACTGCGCCGGTCGCGGTGACACCTCGCCGGTCACGCCCCACAGCGCCCCCTTGCCGGTCTCGCCGACGGCGGTGAACGCGGAGTTTCGATCGAACGCCGCCACCGCCTGCGCTCGAAGCGCCGCGGCCGGACCGGACGTGGCCGTGACGGGTTCAATCAGCACGAAGCGGATGCCCAGGTCCGCGAACGTGACGTTCTGGGCCTGCGGGGTCATGGCGTCCGCGATGCGGCCGGCCAGGTCCTCCTCCGCGGCACTGAACGCGCCCTGGGTGCTGAGCACCGTCGACTGCGCACCGAGCGAGTCGGACGACCCCCACACCACGCGCTGGACGACCGTGGCGTCCTCCTGGATGTCGAGGACAAGCGTGGCGCCACGGGCCCCCTCGTCGACCTCGGCCGCCACATACGCCGGCAACGTGCTGCGGGGCCCGTTCTGCGCGGTGGCATCGCCGCGGAGCACGGCCGCGAGCTGCGGAACGGCCGTAGCCACGACCAGCACCACCGCGATCGTTCCGAGCGCGCCGCGCAGGCTCCGCGGCATCCGCGGCGAATGCAGGGCGAGAAGCGCGGCAAGGATGAGCGCCAACCACGACACGCTGCCGAGCGCACCGGGCCACAGCGCCACGGCGGATCCGTTCACCGTGCTCACCGAGACGCCCGATGCGAGAAGACCGGCGACAGCGGCTCCTGCGCCGGCGACGAGGAGCGGAGCACCGACTCGCCAGCGAACACTGAAGGCGCCGACGCCGGCGAGCAGCACCACGGGGATGACGAGCACGGGCACGAACCAGGCCCATCGCACGATGCCGTCAGCGGCACCGAACGAGGCGAGCAAGCCCGGCCATCCGGCCGCATCCCCCGCGGGGAAACCGGCGAGCAGCGACAGCCGGCCCCAGAGATCATCCGACGTGCGCGCGCCCTGATACGGCAGTCCGGGATCCGCCAGGAGGTTCAGTGGCTGCTTGTGCGCAACCTGGAACCAGATGAGCGGGAGGAAGAACACCAGCGTGGGCACCAGGGTCCACAGCAGCCGGACCGCGCCGGAGAACCGAGCGACGCAGATCGCCACCACCGCGGCGACGACGACGATCACCGCCAGCACTCCCCCCGCGCTCGGTGCGCAGGCGGCCACCACCAGCATCAGCAGCGAGGCTGCACCCGCCGACCCCCACGATCGATGGGCCGCGAGACCTGTGTAGACGAGCCACGGCAGAGCCAGATGAAGAATGACGGCCGCCGGCCGCGGGTCCACGAGCGCGCCGAGGAACGTCGGAGCGACCGTCCACAGCACCGCGCCGGCGATTCGCAGGCTCGAGCGCTCCGTCACCCGGGTGGCCGCGAACCAACCCCCCAGGGTGGCCAGGGGCAGCGCAGCGAGCCACAGCACGACCAGGGCGGACGAGGGAGCCGCCGGCATCAGAGAGCCGAGCACCGCGAGCACGGCGGAGAACGGATCCGCCGGCAACGCGCCGCCGAGTCCGTAGCCGCGCGCGCCGAACACCGCATCGCCCCAGAGACTCGTCAGCTGTGTACGCAGCGGAAGCGTGCCGCCCCCGCCGAGGACCGGCCACGAGAGCAGCGGGAAGAAGGCGACGATCGACACCGCCAGTGACGCGATGACCACCCAGGCACCGCCACCGGAGAAGAACCGCAGCTCCGGCCTCGTGGTGCGTGCCGATTCGCCGTCGCCCAGCAGGATCTCGCGGCGCTCCACTCGACCGATGCGCAGCGGGTCCACCCTCCACCAGTCGCCGCGACGACCACGCAGGCGAGCACGGGAGCGTGCGATGGACGGCCAGCGGAACGCGGCGACGAACGCGGCGGCCCACTCGGGCAGCACGGCGCCCGGCGCCTTGGAAAGCAGATGAATGATCGCTCGCCAGAGAGCGATGGGAAGGAAGGAGAGGATGTGCAGGGGAACCACCGCTGCCGGCGCGTACACCAATCGACGGTGCAGCTGGGCGAGCCGGGTGACGTAGACGATGCGGCGACGGTCGGCGGCACGAACGGGATCCGGCAGCCCGGCCACGCCATCAGCTCGAACGGCGACGCGAGCGGCGGGTGCGAGCGCGACACGATCGCCTCCCAGGCGAGCGCGCACGCCGATGTCGAGTCCCTCGTCGGCGCCGCCCAGGGCACGATCGGGAAGCAGGTCGGCTCGGCGTTCGGCGCGCAGCAGAACGCCACGGATGTCCGCGCCCAGCACGTCTTCGCGACCGTCGTGCTGACCCTGATCGAACTGCCCTGCGGCCAGCTCGACGCTCTCCCCGCCGCGCGACATGCTGACGCCCAGTGACGCGATGATTTCGCTGTCGCTGCGGCGAACCAGCTTGGGTGCCACAATCGCGACCGAGGGCTGCAGCTCGAGCACGGCCGCAAGACGCTCCAGCGCGTCGGGCGCGGGAACCGTGTCCTGGGCGAGCAGCCACAGCGCGTGATCCGGATCGACCCGCCGCGATGCCAGCTCGATCGCCTCGGCGAAGCCGGTTGCCGCGTCGGCCTGGATGATCCCCTCGGCACCGGACGCATCGACCAGTTCGGCGAACCGACGATCCTTCCCGCACAGCACGATCGTGAGCGCATCCACGGGATGACGCTGAGCGGCGACCGCGTCGAGCGTCTCCTTCAGATGGGGAAGCCCGGCGGCGCGCGCATCCGGGTGCGCGACGATGACGGCGTGTACAGGAGCAGGCATGGCGCTTCAGCGTAGGCAGGCTTCGCGCGCAATTCGGGGGTGCCGCGCCGGGAACGGATCAGACGGTGCGGCGATCGGCAGCTCCGATGGATGCAGAACGGCGCATCGCCCACCGGGAAGGGTGGACGATGCGCCGAATCCTGCGTCAGCCCGCGCGGCGCTTGAGCTTGCGTCGCTCGCGCTCGGACAGGCCGCCCCAGATGCCGAAGCGCTCGTCGTTGGACAGCGCGTACTCGAGGCACTCGCCGCGCACATCACACGACGAGCAGATGCGCTTGGCGTCTCGCGTGGAGCCGCCCTTCTCGGGGAAGAACGCTTCCGGGTCGGTCTGCGCACAGAGCGCCTCGCCCTGCCATGCCAGCGCGTTGTCCTCGTCATCGGCAACCGGTCGCCGGACCCCGGGCACTCCCAGGTTCACCGGATCGACGAACCAGTTGTCGGGGACGCTCGAACGGTACTGTGATCCCGTCATCTGCTCTCCCACTGTCATTCCCCCTCACGGACCGCGTCAGTCGCGGCGCGCTCACATAATTACAGCGGTGTGATTCGCTCGGGTCAAGTCGCAGAGCATATTTCCTCAACCCGACGTTCAAGCTTCATGACACACCCCGGGAGTGTCACGAAGCGGAATCGATGCCCTCTCCGGGCGTCGCGATGAACACCTCACCGGTGCCGCTGAGGTGGAGCGGTCCGGTTGCCCCGAGCGCTATCGCGGCCTGGCCGGGGGCCAGCGAGACACGCTCACCGTCCAGTTCGACGACGCTGTGGCCCGCCGACGCCAACACGATCGCGGGTCCGCCGACGCGCAGTTCTGAAACGACGCCCGCCCGGGCGTCTGGTCGCGCCACGGCGAGGGCGAAGTCCGCGATGCCGGGGCCGTAGGTCTCCACCGCGGTCGCGTCCGCAAGCGCCTGGGGGCGGATCACCGGGACGACGGCGGGTGTGGTGTCCAGCAGGGTCAGCAGCTCGGGAACATCAACGCGCTTCGGGGTGAGTCCGCCGCGCAGCACATTGTCGCTCGCGGCCATGATCTCCACGCCGATGCCGCTCAGGTAGGCGTGCAGCAGTCCCGCCCGCAGGTACACCGCCTCGCCCCGCCGCAGGACGACGAGGTTCATGAGCATCGCGACGACAATGCCCGGATCTCCGGGATAGACGGCGGCGATCCGACGCGCGGCTGCGAGCTCATCGGCGAATTCGACGGAGGCGGCCCCCGCCAGCGCCTCGGTGACATCCGAGACGATCCGGGCGGAGTCGCCTGCGAGCAGCTGCTCGATCGCGCGTCGCAGGATGTCGGCCTCCGTGGCACCCGCGGCGGGTGCGATCAGCGAACGCAGCTGCTGCACGCCCTCGGCATCGCCGAGCACCGACAGGTACCGACGCGTCACCTCCAGCGGACGCAGACCGCTGAGGGCCTCGAAACGCTCGCTCAACGACACGATGAGCTCCGGCTTGTGGTTGTCGTCGCGGTAGTTGCGGCGGGGATCGTCCATCGCGAGGCCTGCCTCCCGGGCCCACCCTGCCTGCGCCTGAGCGCGCGAGGGATGCACCTGGATGGACAGCGGCGAACCCGCGGCCAGCAGCTTCAGCAGATACGGCAGCGGCGGGACCGACTCCGCCGACAGACGCTCGGGCAGCGACGTGCCGTCGGCGAGCACCGCGGGCGAGCCGGGGTGATCGCCGAACCACACCTCCGCTTCCGGGGCGCCCGTGGGCTCGCGTCCCTCCAGCTCAGCCAGGAGGGTGGTCGACCCCCAGGCGTAGTCACGCGGCGTGTTCGTCATGAGCTCCAGCACGGCGCCAGCCTATCCCTCTCGGGGCCGAGGCTCGGAGGTCCACGGGTGCCCACAGGAGTCCCCGAGCCGGGTCGGCTACTCTCGGTCCGCTATGACCACCACTGCCCCCGTTCCTCTGCCGCGCACCCGCGCGAGGGGAACGGTCGACGCATCTCCGGCAGTGACGGCCGTGGGGGCGGCGGGTTCCACGGTGCTCCTGCGCGCCCACGCCGCGGTCGTCGTGTTCGCGATCTTCTGCGCTCCGGCGTTCGACCGCGCCGCAGGCACCACGGGTGCCGCGCTCGTGTTCATCACACTCGCACTGATCACCGCCGTGCTGTGGATCCCGCGCCTGGTTCGGCCCGGTCTGGCTCCGGTGTTCCCCTGGCGCCGACTGCCATGGATCGCGCTGGCGTACCTGGCCTGGGGCGCGATGTCGGCGCTGTGGACCGCATGGCTGCCGTCCACGCTGCTCACCTTCGGCGGCATGATCGTCATCACGATGCACGGCCTGTTCCTGGCATCCACGCTGTCCTGGCGCGAACTCGTGCAGGCCTTCAGCCGCGGCCTGCAGGCAGCCGTCGGGTTGTCCCTCGTCTTCGAGCTCTTCGTGAGTCTCGTCGTTCGGGCACCGCTGCCCTCGGCTTCCTGGGGTCCGGTGCTGGTCGATCCCGAGGATCCGAAGCTGTACTGGTCACAGAACCTGCTGCTGAACGGCGGACGGATCCAGGGCATCGTGGGCAACGCGAACCTGCTGGCCATGATCTGCCTGGTGGCGATGCTCGTGTTCGCGGTGCGATTCGCCGACGATGCGCGGGGGCGCGTGCGGATGGCCGGATGGTTCGTGATCGCCGCCTACCTCTTCATCCGATGCGACTCCGCCACGGCCTGGGTCTGCGCCTTCGGCGCGCTCCTGGTACTCGTGGCCGTCCTCGCCATGCGACGAGTTCACGTGCCGGCGGGGCGCGGGAGCCTCTACGCGCTCTTCCTCTCGATCGGCGGTGCGCTCGTCGTGGTCTGCCTGCTGTTTCGCGACGAGCTGTTCGCCGCGCTCGGACGCTCCTCAGACCTCACGGGTCGTCGCGACATCTGGCGCGAAGTCCTGGCGCGGGCGTCTGAGCATCCGCTCGATGGCTGGGGGTTCGCGAGTCCGTGGGTGCCGTGGGACCCCGGGTTCCGCTCGTGGATCCTGGAGCGGACGATCCCCGTGATGCAGGCGCACAACATGTGGGTGGATGTGTTCTTCCAGCTGGGAGCCATCGGCGTCTTCTTCATCGGCATCACCTACGCCGCCTTCACCTGGCGTGCCTGGTTCTTCGCGATCGATCGCCCGCGCTGGGACGCCCGCGCCGACCGCCCCTACCGCGCTCTCAGCGTGCTGCCCGCGCTGATCGTGGCGGTGCTGCTGGTGCAGGGACTCACCGAGTCGAATCCGATCATGCTGTGGGGTTGGCTGTGCGTGATCACCCTCGCGTTCAAGATCAAATCCGCTCCGCTGGTCGGGGAGCAGGGCGACCCGCGCTGACGCCTGGGAAAAGTCCGGTTCCGCCGGCGCGGCGCGCGATACCCTGGGGGACGATGGCTCAGCACTCCTCCCACCCGATCGCCGCTGCGCCGACCCCGCCCGCCCGGGAGCGCACCGCACGGCTCTGGTTGCGCGCCTACGTCGTGCTGGTGCTCGTGCTGGCGATGTGCATGGGCGCTCTGAACAACGTCTTCGGCGCCGAGGGTGTCGCCGTGCTGCTGGGTGTATGCACCGTCATCACGGCGTTGATCTGGACGCTGTCTCCCGTCATCCGGCAGGCAACGGCGCAGTCCTGGCCCCGAGCGCCGTGGGCGTTCCTCGGCTACACGGCCCTGGCCGGCTTGTCCATCCTCTGGTCCGCCTGGCCCGGGGTGTCCGCCGCCACCTGGTTCGCGCTCGTCGTCACCACCGGCCACGGGATCTTCCTCGCCGTTGCCCTGTCCTGGCGGGAGGTGGCGCGCGCCCTGGTGTCGGCCTGCCGGTGGGTGCTCGGCCTCAGCCTCGGCTTCGAGCTGTTCGTCTCCGTGGTCCTCCGCCGTCCGGTGCTGCCACCGTTCCTCGGCGACGTCGAGGATCCGAGCACGCAGTTGTACTGGTCGCGCGACAACCTCTTCACCTCCGGGCGAATCCAGGGCATCGTCGGCAACTCGAACCTGCTGGGCATGCTCTGTGTGCTGGCGCTGATCGTCTTCGTGATCGCGGTCGTCGCGGGCCTCTCCCGCCGCGGAGTCACCCTCGCCTGGCTGATCGTCACGCTGTTCCTGCTCGTGCGGGTCGGATCCGCTACGGCAGCGGTGATCGCCTTTGCGGTGCTGCTTGTCGCCGCCGCAGCGATCGCGGTGCGACGCAGCCATACGCTGCGCGCGCGACGCAACTGGTACCTGTTGTTCGGCGCGGTAGCCGTCGCCGGTCTCGCCGCGGCGCTGATCGTGCGCGAGCGCCTCTTCGAGCTGCTGGGCCGCGGCGGCGACCTCACGGGTCGCAGCGAGATCTGGGCTCGTGTCGTGGAGCGGGCGAACGAGCGCCCGGCGTTCGGCTGGGGTTTCGCCACGCCGTGGCTGCCGTGGGATCCGCACTTCGACGGCTGGATCATCGACCACGGACTGAGCGTGTTCCATGCGCACGACATGTGGGTGGACGTCTACCTGCAGCTCGGCGTGGTGGGTGTCGTGGTGATGGCCGCGGCGCTGTTCGCCCTGGTCTGGCGTGCGTGGTTCCTCGCGGTGGACCGCCCGCGGTGGGACATCGAGTCGCGTCGCGAATTCTCTCCGCTGAGCCTGCTGCCCATTCTGGTCGTGGCCGCGCTGCTGGTTCAGGGCATCACCGAGTCACGACCACTCATGGAGTGGGGCTGGCTGCTGATCGTGCTGCTGGCCACCAAGACCGCAGCCGACCCCGTGCTCGCCAGTGAGCCGATCACTCCCCGCCGCCGACGTCCTCGTCCCGCGGCCGCGACTCCCGCACCGCGATGACCGAGCGCTGGGAGGCGGTGCGCTCGGCGCTCGATTCCGCTGCCCTGGCGCGCGCCTACGCCCTGGCCGCGTTCGGGACGTTCTTCGCCGGACACACGATCGAGGCCCTGGCGGGCTCGGTGACCCTCGTCACGATCGCTGCCGGTCTCGTGGTGGTCGGCGTCGCGATCCTCGCCGTCCGCCGCGCGGAGATCAGCCTGCTGCGACTCGTGCCCGTATCGGTGCTGCTGTTCATCACCTGGGCCGGCATCACGCTCATCCTGCCCCTGTCGGGGCCGACCCGATCCTTCTCGCACTGGCTGGCATTGGTCGGCGTCGCGATCATCGCCGTCGTGATCGCCCACATCCGCGACACCCTGCAAACAGTGCGGGCGCTGGGCGACGTGCTGCGAACGCTGCTCACCGGATCCCTTCTGGTCGAGATCCTGTCGGGCGTGCTGCTGGACATGCCGTTTCCGTTCCTGGGCGTACAGGGCGCGATCGCGGCGGGCGGGCCGATCCAGGGTCTGTTCGGCACGCGCAACATGCTCGGCTTCGTCGCCGTGATCGCCCTGATCACCTTTGTGATCGAGTTGCGCACGCACTCCATCGCCCGCGGGCTCGGCATCTACTCCCTGGTGCTGGCCGGCTCGCTCGCCGCGCTCAGCTCCTCCCCCACGGTGATCGTGCTCTCCCTGGCGGTCGCCATCGCGTCCGCGGCACTGGCGATCGTGCGTCATACCCCCGCGGAGCGCCGCACCCGGATCCAGTGGATCCTCGGGGCTCTCGTGGTGGTCGGCATCGGCACCGCGTATGTCTTCCGCCACCAGGTGATCGCCCTGCTGGACGCCGGCACCGACTTCTCTACGCGCGCTGAGCTGTGGAACTCGATCCTCGTGCAGGTCCGCTCTCACGCCTACCAGGCGTGGGGATGGGTGGGGCCGTGGAACCCCGATGACCCCCTCGCGTTCCCCTACACCGCCATCAACCTGTTCGGTCGGCACCACGCGTCCGCGCTCAGCGCCTACTTCGATGTGCTGCTGCAGCTCGGGTGGTTGGGCCTCGTGCTGTTCGCGTTCCTGGCCGGCACCGCGCTGGTGCGCGCCTGGCTGGTCGCCAGCGAGCGCCGTTCGGTGCTGTACGCGTGGACGCCCCTGGTGCTGGTGACCCTCCTGGTCGACTCGGTGTTCGAGAGCTTCACCCTGTTCGGGGTCGGGTGGCTGATGCTCGCGCTCTGCGCGATGCGCGCCGGACAGTCGCGGTCTTGGCGCGAGGCTGCCGCCGCGCGCGCTCCGGAAACTCCCGGAAGCGCACGGTAGGCTCAAAACGGCCCATCCGCCGCCCCCGTTTCTGCAAGAACCAGCTGTCAGGAGCACGCTCGCATGCCCGAAGTGTTCGATCCCGCATCCGCGACGATCGTGGTCGTGACCTACAACCGGTCCGCCCTCCTCACGCGCCTGCTGACCTCGATCGAGGCGATGGATCCGAAGCCCGGACACCTGGTGATCGTCGACAACGCATCCGTGGACGACACCACCGCGGTCGTCGACTCGTTCCGGGAGCGCATCGGCACGGAGATCGTGTACCAGCGACTCGCCGAGAACACGGGAGGATCCGGCGGGTTCAGCGAGGGCGTTCGACTCGCCTACGAGCTGGGTTCCACCTGGCTGTGGATCATGGACGACGATGTCGAGGTGATCGCGGACGGGCTCGCGCGCATGGGGCACTGGGGTCAGCGGTTCCAGAGTGTGCAGGGTCGTCGGTACGACTTCGACGGCAGTGAGTTCTACTGGCAGTACCGACTGTCCATCCCCCTCGGCATCCCGATCCCCTTCGCTCCGGCGGGCTTCGATGACAGCGGCTATCGGGAGATGAACTCCGGCTGCTTCGAGGGCATGTTCATCCACCGGGACATCGTGCAGCGCATCGGCCTGCCGGATCCGCGCTTCTTCATCTACTGGGACGATTCGGTCTACGGCTGGCTCGCGTCGTTGCAGACGCGCTCGGCGATCGTCAACGAGTTCGTGCTTCGTCGCACACGCGAGATCAAGCAGTGGGACATGGGCATTCGTCACCTGAACGCCTCGAGCGACGCGTACCGGTACTACATCATGCGCAACCGCGCGCATATGGCCCATTACTTCAAGCAGCACGACGCCTACCGACCCATTCGCTTCCGCATCGGCACAGCACTCACCTTCGCGAAGGAGCTGATCCGACTGCTCCTCGTCGAGAGGAAGGTGCGCGGCACGAGCAACCTCTTCCGCGGCCTGCGTGACGGTCGCGTCATCGCGCGGGACAAGGGCTGGCAGCCCATGCAGCCGCTTCAGCCGGTGGAGAGCGCGGCGTGAGCTCAGACACACCGTCGTCCGAACCTCGCCCCCAGTGGGTGTTCGCACCCAAGCCCAAGCGGCACCCCGGACGCGTGGTGTTGATCGTGGTGCTGATCGCCCTGGTGGTGGCCATCGCCCTCACCACGGTGATCGTGCTGATGCCCCGCGGTGGCACTCCGGGAAGCGCGGCCACCTCGATCACGGCGAGTCCTACGACGTCCACGAGCGCGTCTGCCACGCGCACGCCGAGCCCCAGCACCTCCGCGACGCCGACGACGTCTCCGACAGCCACAGCCACACCGGAGCCCACCCCGACCGAGGAGCTGCCGCCGGTCGAGCCGCAGGAGCCGGAGCCCCTGCCCACCGATGCGGTGACCGCTCCCCCGGTGGTGGTTCCCGACACCGGCGCGTTCGCCACGGCGATCTCACCGCGTGTCTCGGACGCGGACACTGGCCTCGGGATGCTCGCGTCGCAAACTCCCGACGCCGCCTTCGACATCGTGCGCACGCTCGAGCAGGACGCGATGATCCTCGCCGACGAGAACCCTCCGGACTCGATCGCATCGTCCTGGCGGCCGACCGTGCAGACGTATCTCAGCGCGCTCGGCACTCTTCGCACCGCGATCGGCGACGGGACGGACACTGCCGCTCCCCTCTCCGACGTGCGATCTGCCCTGCAGGCGGTCAAGGACCTCGCCGGACTCTGAGGTCGTGGAACCTCATTTTCGATGACGACATACTCTTGGTCTTGCGCACGGCAATCCGGCGAGAGTAAGAAGGAGTCGTCATCAGCATCTGGGGGAAGATAAATATGGCATTCAGTCACTGGGGACATGAATCTGCTGACCATGAAAGCCGGTCTCGGCGACGACCCATCCCGGTCGAGTAGCGTGCATCCCATAGCGCGAAGTTAGGCACAACTTCGCCGCAAGTTCATCGCCACACGGAAATGCTCTGTGGCGTGCGCTCTCGGGCGCCTGCATTCATTGCTTGCTCTTCCGATAATCGCGCGTCACTCACGCGACACCATTCCATTCTGGAACGTTTGAACCTTCGGCGTGCCCTTATTCCTCTTCGCGAAAGTTCCCAATTTTGGGGCTTGTATCAAGGAATCATGCCCGCTATCTTTTCCCTCATGAATACGAACAGAATTGCAATGAGGCAATCAAGATCCGATCGAATCACGCGAATTTCAGTGATCTCGACAGTCGCTATCCTTGCGGGACTTCTCATTCCCGCCGCGTCAGCGTCGGCCGCATCTCCCCCTGCCGGCACTCAAACACTCGCTCAACAAATCATCAATAGTGGACGTCTCTCCGGCGATGCAGAAGAGGTCGCGCAGATCCAGGGCTACGCGAACGGGACGATACGTTCTCACGTCGTAAATGGCCAGACTCGCAATTGTACGATCGACCCCGCTATCCTCAAGGCGCTGAAGACGGTTGTCGTAGACAAAGGGTTCTCCGTGAGCGTAACCTCACTCAACCGCTATTGCACGGGCGAAGTTATTGGGCAGGGTACGACCAGTTATCATTACCGTGACGGCGGCGGCCACGCCATCGACATCGGTGCAGTCAATGGCGTACAGGCCACGGGAAACACCACACAGGATCGAGCGCTTATCGCAGCCATGGCAAGTGCTCTACCTACACCGGCTGGGCTCGGACAACTCCAGTGCCACGGAAACATGAGCCTGCCCAGTGGTTGGGTGCAGTTCAACGACACTTGTAACCACGACCATTTCGAATATCGCGGCGGTCCGGTAACCGTCCCCGTGGACGATATTGACCGCTCATTCAGTGTCACGACCGGTGGCACGCTGCAGGCAAAAGCGAGCATGAATGCCGGAATAACGACCCTGCGCCAAAACATCGTCTCCGTCGCCGTGAATGGAACGACCACCGCCGCCGTGGATACCTCGGGAAATGTCTGGATTCAGCCCGGAGATTTCAGCAATGGCTGGGTTGGGCTCATGGGAAACGCGAAAAGCGCAAGCATCGACGGGGAGCGGTTCGCCGTTCTGAAGACCGACGGAACGGTCGTCGCGAAGGACGGGCTCTACTCGACCACCTGGTACACGGAGCTCACGGGCGCGGACAAGGTCATCGTCGCCAATGGTCGGCTGGGTGTCCTCAAGGGCGGCCACATCTATGTCAAGGAGGGAAGCCTCCAGGCTTCCTGGGTCGATCAGGGCGGTGGTTTCACTGACTTCGCCATGGACGGCAACCGCATCGGCGCGGTATCCGGCGGGACTGTCTACGTCAAGGAGGGAGACCTCTATGCGAGCTGGGTGACGATGCGCGCGGGCAGCCGCGTGGGACTTGAAGGTAATCGAGTCGCCGTTCTGGGTCCCGACAGCGTGCTGTACGTGAAGGAGGGAAATCTGTGGGCGTCGTGGTCATCACTGACTGCGGCCGGCGTCACTGACTTCTCACTTTCAGGGAGCCGCATCGCCGTGGTCAGCGGCGGTGCGTACTACATCAAGACGGGCGCGTTGAACGCTCCGTGGGTTGGGGCATTCGCGAACTCCAAGTTGTCCGCGCTCTCCTGAATGCGTGGGGTGTGGGTGCGCCGATGCGATCGTGCACCCACACCTCACTCGCTCGCGTTGTCGGCGTTGTAGCGATCCAGGACGTCAGCGATCGGGCCGTCCAGCACCAGCTCCCCGCCCCGGAGGTACAGCCCGCGGGTGCAGAAGCGGCGGAGGTCACGCTCGTTGTGGCTCACGAAGAACAGCGTGCGCCCCTCGGCCAGCAGCTCCTCGATGCGCCCGTAGCACTTCTCGCGGAACGCCTTGTCGCCCACGGCCAGGACCTCGTCGACCAGCAGGATCGGCGCGCCCAGCTGCGACACCACCGCGAAGGCCAGTCGCACCTTCATGCCGTTGGACAGGTGCTTGTACGGCGTCTCCAGCCGGCCATGAAGTTCGGCGAAGTCGATGATCTCCTCGAAACGGTCGGCCACCTCCGCCCGGCTCATGCCGTGCAGACCGGCGATGAGACGGACGTTCTCCGCCACGGTGAGATCCCCCACGAAACCACCGGTCAGTTCGATGAGCGGCGCGACATCGTCGTGGACCGCAACGGTTCCGACGTCCGGCAACAGAACTCCCGCGACGAGCTTGAGCAGTGTCGACTTGCCCTGCCCGTTGCGCCCGACGACGCCGATCGCCTCGCCCGCATTCACCTGGAACGACACGTCCTTGAGCCCCCAGAACTCGCCGCCGCCCGGCTTGCGCCGTGCACGCGAGGAGAACAGATCCTTGAGGCTCGGGCGCCCGCGCCGTGCCCGACGGAAGCGGATGCCCAGTCCGGTCACCTCGATCGCGGCCATGTCACAACCCCTTCAGCACGGTCGGCTCCAGGCGACGGAACACCGTCGCGCCGAGGATGAGCAGCGTGACGACCTCGATGACGGCGATCAGCACCACCGTCCAGTCCTCCTGGGAGGGGAAGAAACCGATGCGGTACAGCGAGAAAATGCCCGCCAGCGGGTTGAAGGCCCCGATCACGTCGAACGGTGCCGGCAGGTCCCCGATGCCGTAGATCACCGGTGACGCGTAGAACAACGCGCGCAGCACCAGACGCGTGGTGCGCTCGAGGTCGGAGAAGAGCACGCACACCGGACTGATCAGCAGCCCCAGTCCGATCAACAGCAGCAGCTGCAGGATGACAGCCACCGGGAACCAGAGCAGGTTGATCGTCACCGGCGCGCCATTGACGATCGCGAAGACCACCAGCACCGGAATCGAGAAGAGGAACTCGACTCCCTTGCTCGCGATGATCCGGTTCACCCAGATCGAGCGTGGGATCGCCGTGGAGCGCACCAGCTTCGCGTCCTTGCGGAACGCGCGGGTGAAGTCCGTGACCGCCGCATTGAACCACACCCAGGGCAGGAGGCCGAGGATGAGGAACACGATGTAGGGATCGCCTCCCACCTCCTTGCGGTGGAAGATCTGGGTGAACACGAACCAGTAGATGAGCGACATCACCAGCGGGTCCAGGATCGACCAGAGGTACCCGAGCGCACTGGTGGCATAACGCACGCGCAGGTCGCGCGCCGAGAGCAGCCAGAGCGAATGCAGGTATCGCCGCGGAGAGTCCGATTCGCGCCGGACAGCGCGCACGCGCGTCACTGCGCGGATCCTGTGCGAGCGCCGCTCGGTCGGGGACGCGGGTTCACCATGCTCCGAGTCTAGGCCGAGGGCCACGCGAATCCGGTGAGCTCGAGCTCTCGTGCGAACGTGGTGGACAGGCGCTCCGCGAACGTCCATGTCAGGTGGTTGTCGTCGAGGTAGATCGCGAGGTCGCCGAAGGTGGCAGGGCAGATGTCATCCGGACAGAGGTAGGAACTCATGTCGATGACATGCACGCCCTCCTCCTCGGCCAGGAACGCCGCCGGGTTCTCGGCGGCGAGCACGTCGGACTTCAACCGGCTGCACACGGTCGGGTCGGCGAGATTCTGCTCCGCACACTGGTACATGTTCTCGGTGAAGCGGGGATTGTCGCGGATGAGGATGACCTGGCTGCCGCTGCTGGTCAGGGTCTCCACCGTCGTCTCCAGGCCGGGAACCAGCGCCTCTTCCGGTGAATCCGGAACAGCGCGTGTGGCCATCATGACAACGACGGCCGGCGGCGACTGCAGGATGTCGTCGTACACCTGCGCGTTCCACTCGCGGCACTGCTCTCGCGGATTGTCCGGAGCATCCGGCGCGAAGACGCACCCTCCGAGCAGATTGGCCGTCACCTTGATCGGCGATGCTTCCACCGAAGGAAGCACGGCGCCCATCCACTGTTCAGCGTGTGAGTCACCAACGAAGATCACCCGGGGATCGCCGTCGTTTCCGGTGTTCTCGCTGCAGTGCTCTCGTGCCATCGCGCCAGCGGGCTCCAGCGCTCCCGAGCAGGTGGGCTCATCGAGATGAACCCATTCCGCGTCCAGAGCCGCGCCCGCGGGGATCAGAGTGTCGATGGGCTGAGTGGGCTCGAAGTCATCCTGGAAGGCAGCCTCGGCGGCCGCCTGCACCGCGGCAGCACGGTACTCGGTGTCGAGCTGCCACGCGTAGTTCGGCACCGCCACGAGACCGACGATCACCGCTGTCGCGAAGTAGGAGCGCCACGGCAGCGCCGAGGGCCACTTCCACTGCCCCAGCGGTCGCTCGATGGCGTAGTACAGAACGATGGCCAGCACGAACGCGGCGCCGATGATCCCGGCGCCCTGCGCCAGGTCGGGGTTCTCCCCGGTGACCACGATCCATGTCGTGAGCAACGGCCAGTGAACGAGGTAGAGCGCGTAGGCGATTCGCCCCAGCCACCGCAGCGGAAGCGAGCCGAGGAAGACAGTGAAGGTCGTTCGCGCGCGCCCCGCGAGGATGATCGCCGCCGCGGCGAGCGTCGGCCACAGTGCCAGATATCCCGGGAAGCCACCGGAGACGTCCAGCACGATGCCGCAGGTGAGGATCGCGAGGATCCCCAGCCATCCGAGGATCTCTGCGACCCATCGTGGCAGCACGAACGACGCGGGAATCAGTGCCAGAAGGGAGCCGATCGCGAACTCCCACAGGCGGGCACCGGTGTCGAAGTACGCGAAGGCCTGGTTCTGCTGCGTCGTGATGACCGAGTACGCCAGCGAGGCCCCGAACACGAGAAGGAAGACGACCAGGGCCACCGGGGCAACGCGGCGGCGCAGCAGCCGGGCGATACCCCAGCACAGCATGATGAGCAGCGGCCAGAGCAGGAACACCTGCATCTGGATGGACAGGGACCAGAAGTGCAGAAAGGGTGTGACGGAATTCGCATCACGCGCGTAGTAGTCCACGCTGTTCAGCGCCAGCTCCCAGTTCTGGAAGTAGAACAGCGACGCACGTCCCTGCTCCCAGGCCGCGTTCCACATCGAGGGAGGGAACACGAAGAACACCGTGATCAGGGTGGCGGCGATGGTCGCCGCGGCGGCCGGAACCAGTCGCCAGAACCGCTTGGCGTAGAAGCTGCCGAGACCAACGCCGCGCCCAGCGTCCGCGCGGCGGACCAGGGACGCCGTCATGAAATACGCCGACAGCAGCAGGAACACGTCCACGCCGCCCGAGACGCGCCCCACCCACACGTGGTAGATGACGACCAGAATGATGGCGAACGCTCGCAGGCCATCCAGATCGAAGCGGTACGACGCCTTCTCGGACGTGCGCGCCGCGGGAGAACTCAGTTGAGTATCGCCCGTCATACCTTCAACGTGTTGGTGTCCTCTGCACCCGACCCCGTCTGATTCGAAACGCCGAAGACCTCACGCCAGCTGCGCTCGGAGGTGATGTCCGCGAGCGACGCCCCGTACGTCGAGGCCAGCTTGTCCCAGTCACGCCACAGCTTCAGGTTGAGCCGCATGCTGCGCAGCAGCGAGCGACGCATCGTGGCGCGGTCGCGCTGGTACCACGCCACGCCGTTTCCGTCCGGTGCCGTCACGAGCGCAGAGTCGATGTCGGCGAAGCGCCACCAGGTGATATCCGGTGCCGGGATCACTCGTTCGGGGTTGCGCTTGCTGCCCGCAGATTCCTTGACCAGGAGCTGACGGACGCCGACACGCAACGCAAGAGTGAGCGTCGCGATTGGGTTCGTCGGGCGTCTCACTGCACCCAGGAACACGCGCGATGAGCGGCGCACCGGCGGCAGGGCGGCGAGATCGCTGTCGACGTGCGCGTCCACGTAGTCCTCACGCAGAGCGCGGATCTCGGCCTGACGCGTGGCCAACTGCGACGGCAGCTGGTGGGGACCACGGAAGACATCCCGCAGTGCCTCGTGCCGCAACCGCACGGCCGAGTACTGCAGCATGAAGAGCAGCTTGATGTCACCGAGGAACGCGTGCAGCGGCAGATACCCGCCACGCTTGACGTGCGAGTGAAGCAGACCGGTGATCACACGGTTGCGGTGGATGAAGTACTCCTCCCACGTCCGCGTCGGGTCCTTGTCGTGCCACGCCATGTGCCAGACGGCCACGCCGGGCAGACACACCGTCGGATAGCCGTGCTCGCGCGCACGGAGTGAGAACTCGATGTCGTCGAACTTGAGGAAGACGGGCAGCGAGAGTCCGATCTCCCGAACGACGGCGGTGGGGATCAGGCACATCCACCAGCCGTTGAAGTCGGCACCGAGATAGCGGTGCAGATCCGCTTCCTCGCGCAGCGGTTCCTCGGCGAAGTCGTGGTCGTACTCGCTGGCACCGGACGGTGCCATCCAGCTCTTGTTCGGCGACCAGACCTCACCACGCGTGTAGAGCACAGAACGGTCGTCCAGGTGCAGCATTCCGCCGCCGACGATCGTGGGACGGTCACCGAAATCGGCGAAGCGAACCGCGCGGAAGATGGCTTCCGGCTCGGAGATGGCGTCATCGTCCAGCAGCAGCACATAGCGGCTGTCCTCGCTGTCGAGCGACTCCATCATGGCGCGCGAGAAACCACCGGAGCCGCCCAGGTTCGGCTGGCGGATGACGGCGAGCCGATCACCCAGCGCCGCGGCGGCCGACGGGAAGTCGGCCTCGTCCTGCACGAGCTGCGTGCCCTGGTCGACCACGACAAGCCGATCCAGCACATCCGCGATGTCGGGGTTCTCACCGACCGTACGGATCTGGCGCAGGCAGTAGGACGTGCGGTTGAAGGTGGTGATACCGACGGTCGCTTTGCCGGGCGTCCAGCCCTCTGCCGCCGGCACGGACCATTCCGCGCTGGTGAGCATCACTGTGTCCTCACCGGCGGCGATGTCGAACCAGTAATAGCCGCCGTCGATGAAGGACGACACGGGCAGATCGAACGTGACCGTCTCATCGGAGAACTGCTTCGATGCCACCGCCGACGAGCGACCGCGGGCGCTCGACTTGAACACCGACACCAGACCCTTGCCCGCGAAGGTCACGCTGAGGCGCACCGTCCGCACGCTCGTCCAGTGCTGCCAATAGCTGGCGGGGAACGCGTTGAAGAAGCTGGCCGTCGAGACGCGCCGGTGGGCGAAGACGCGGATCGAGCGTCGGTCCACGACGTCGTACGCCTCACCCGGCTGCGAACCGTCACCCGTGCCGGTGTCCAGGTACAGTGCCGAGACCTCGGCCACGTCCTCCACGGGGAACACCACGTGGTTGACGGTCACATAGTTGCTGGTCGTGCCGTTCGTCACGGATTACGCCTCCTAGGCGAGCTGGTTGTTCCACATCGACAGCGCGGAGCCGATGGCCATGTGCATGTCGAGGTACTGGTAGGTGCCGAGGCGTCCACCGAAGTGCACATCCTTCTCGTCCTTGCCCAGCTCGCGGTAGGCCAGCAGCCCGTCGCGGTCGGCTGCCGTGTTGACGGGGTAGTACGGCTCGTCATCGCGCGTGGCGAATCGCGAGTACTCGCGGTGGATGACCGTCTTGTCCTTCGGATAGAGCTCGGCGCGCTCCGGGTGGAAGTGCTTGAACTCGTGGATGCGCGTGTACGGAACATCGGCATCGGGGTAGTTCATGACCGACGTTCCCTGGAAGTCGCCGATGTCGAGGACCTCTTCCTTGAGGTCGATCGTGCGCCAGCTGAGCGCACCCTCGGCGTAGTCAAAGTACCGGTCCACCGGGCCGGTGTAGACGATCGGGACCTGACCGACCGTGGCCTTCTTGTTGAACTCCTGCGACTCGTCGAAGAAGTCGACGTTGAGCTTGACCTCGATGTTCTTGTGGTCGGCCATCCGCTCCATCCACGCGGTGTAGCCGTCCACGGGCAGACCCTCGTGGGTGTCGTTGAAGTAGCGGTTGTCGTACGTGTAGCGCACCGGGAGTCGGCTGATGATCGACGCCGGCAGCTCGCGCGCGTCGGTCTGCCACTGCTTCGCGGTGTAGTCCTTGATGAACGCCTCGAACAGCGGGCGACCGATGAGGCCGATGCCACGCTCCTCCAGGTTCTTGGCGGTGTGCGCCTCGAATTCGCCGGCCTGCTCGGCGATGAGCGCGCGGGCCTCGTCCGGCGTGTACGCCGCGTTGAAGAACTGGTTGATGGTGCCGAGGTTGATGGGCAGCGGGTAGACGACGCCCTTGTGCGTGGAGTACACGCGGTGCACGTAGTTGGTGAACTTCGTGAATCGGTTGACGTACTCCCAGACCGTCTCGTTGGACGTGTGGAAGAGGTGCGCACCGTAGCGGTGAACCTCGATACCCGTGATGGGCTCTGCCTCGCTGTAGGCGTTCCCACCGAGGTGGTGGCGTCGATCGATGATCGTCACCTTGCGACCGGCGGCGGCCGCGCGCTCTGCGATGGTGAGTCCGAACAGGCCGGAGCCGACGACGAGAAGATCCATGAACTACCGATTCTCTTCAGATGATTTCAGGACACAAGCGGGCGCAGGGCGCACCCGATCGAGGTCATAAGCCTGCCGAGTCTATCCCACCGGCACTGAGGATCCCCTGGACCGCGCCGCGGAACCAGGGTTCCAGCGCTCGAGCGAAGGGACCGGAGACGTGATCGTTGTCGAAGTACACGGGCATCCCACCCACGGCGGCGAAGCACTGCTCCGAATCGCAGAACGCGTCGGTCAGATCGATCGTCGCAAGCCCGCGCTGGGCGGCGGCCGCGCTGATCGGGTCGTGCGGCAGCGCGTCCGAGCGCGGACGAGCACAGTCCTCCGGCGCCGCGGCCGAGGTGAGCAGGCATTCGGGCGGACGAACATCCGCGTTGTAAGGGACATCGACGATCGGAATGACCAGCACCCCTGCGTCCGCCCAGCGTGACCACGTGCGATCCAAGCCCGCCACATACTGATCGTACTCGGATGTGCCGCTGCCGTCATCGACACGCTCCTGACGCGTCGTCATGGTGGTGAACACGACATCGGGTCGCTCGCTCTCGATTCCGGATGTCACCTCGTCCGCCCAGCGCATGCAGCGCTCGTTGTCCGGCGCTGCCCATCCCTCCCGAAAGCCGCGGAACTCGACATCGGCGATGGGGCATCCCGCGAAGGAGGAGATCGTCAGGTCCCACCCGCCCGCACGAGCGAGTTCGAACAGCGGGCTCTGCCATTGTTCGGCGTGCGAGTCACCCACCAGCCAGGCGCGGAGCCCCGGTTCGCCGACACTGAAGTCGCACCGGCGCGTGGTCAGGCGATCATCCATCGCGTAGCGCTCGTCCAGCTCCCCGCACTCCGGCGCGAGCGCGTAGTAGGCAGCCTGCGGGGGCACGACCGGATCCGCCACAGCGATCTGCGCATCGCACCCCGCCGCCGGGTTCATGAGTGCGGCGGGTCCGAAGCAGCCATCCGCGGCGGGGATCCCCTCCGCGTCGGCGTCTGCGGCCGATGTCCGCACCACGCCGCCGATCAGCAGCGGCACGACGGCCAGCGCCACCACGACCACGATGGCCAACATTCCCCGCACGGCACGGCGGGTGGATCCGGCCCACCACGTCCACCGTTGGATGGGCACCTCGACGAGTCGTCGCGTGATCCAGGCGAGCACGAGGGCCAGGGCGATGATGCCCACGGTCGCGATGCCGTCCAGCGGCACTCCGATCGCGAGCGGCACGATGACCAGCAGCGGCCAGTGCCAGAGGTAGAGGGAGTAGGAGACGTCGCCGAGCCACTGCACGGGACGAGCTGCCAGGACCGGCCCGATCACGGGCAGTGATCGCGTCTGCCCGGTCCCCGCGACGATGACCAGCGCCGTGGCAAGCACCGGCAGCAGTGCGGCGGTTCCCGGGTAGGGCGTGTGCTCGGAGTAGATCACGATGGCGGCGAGGAGTCCGGCGAAGCCGATGCCGGAGAGAATGCCTGCCGCGCCCCGGGTCAGACGGATGCGATGTGCGAGCAGCGCCACCACGGCGCCGACGGCGAACTGCCACGCGCGGGTGAACGTCACAAAGTACGCCTGCGGGGCAGACCGCTCGGTGTAAATGACCGAGGCCGTCAACGAGATCGCGGCGACCGAGAGAACGACGATCCAGAGCCGCGTGCGCACCGACGTGCGTGGCCAGATCCGCGCGCCGGCAACGGCCGCCATCGTGAACAGCACCGGCCAGAGCAGGTAGAACTGCTCCTCCACCGACAGGGACCAGTAGTGCTGAACCGCGCTCGCCGCCGCGTTGTGGGCGGAGTAGTTGATCGACTGCGCGGCCAGCACCCAGTTCTCCACGTACGTCGCGCTGGCCAGGATCTGCGTGGCGTTGTCGATCCACCGCGGATAGGGAAGAAAGAGGAACGCACCCACCGCGCTCAGGATGAGCACGAGCCCCGCGGCGGGCAGCAGACGACGGATCCGCCGCGCGTAGAACCTGCCCAGACGCACCCGCCCGTCACGGACGATCTCGCGCTCAAGATGGGAGGTGATGAGGAACCCGGAGATCACGAAGAAGATGTCGACACCCACATAGCCGCCGGTGATCAGCTGCGGCCAGAAGTGATTGGCCACCACCGCGGCGATCGCGACGGCCCGCAGTGCCTGCACGTCCAGGCGGAAAGCTCGCGCAGCGCGCTGCCGAGCCTCGGCACGGCTCTGCGCCGGCGTGTGCGTCGTTGTCACAGGCTTCCTTCGATGATCCCCGTGCCTGCGGGCATAGGCACCTCACAGGATATTCCCTGGTGCACCGGCTGGTCGGCAGCTCCCTGGTTCGGCGCGCCGGGCATGTCGCCGAGAGAGTCGCCACCCACGGCGGCGAAGCGCGATGTCCGTCCCCGATTAGGCTGGACATCCCGAGACGAAGGACCGACGCCATGAGATCTTCCCGCGCCGAGACGCCCGGTGGCCCCGACGCGGGTACCGGGTTCATCGTGCTCGCCGCCTACCAACCGGACCCGGAGCTGTTCGCCCGTCAAGTCCGTTCGATCCGCGACCAGACGATCACGGATTGGCGCTGCATCATCACGGCGGACGGTGGTCCTGAAGGCGTTGTCGACCTCCTGCGCGAGGCCGTGGGCGACGACTCGCGGTTCGAGGTCGCCGGCTACGAGGAACGACTCGGGTTCTACGGCAACTTCGAACGCGGCCTGCGCTCCGTGCCGTCGGATGCAGCCTGGGTCGCGCTGAGCGATCAGGACGACTACTGGCTGCCCACCAAACTGGCCACGATGATCCCGCACCTGACGGAGGTCGCGGCAGTCGCGGCCCAGGCCCGGGTCGTGCGCTACCCGTCCGGTGCCGTGGTCTCCGAGACGACGGGGCGACGCGATGTCCCGATCGACGACTACATCCTCAACAACCAGTACACCGGGGGCATGATGCTCTTCCGCGCCGAGGTGCTGGAGAGCGCGCTCCCCTTCCCCCGGCTTCCCACACCGGCCGAGGTGCATGATCACTGGCTGGCCGTGGTGGCCCATTTCCGCGGCGGTGCGCGCGTGATCCCGGACATCGTGCAGGACTATGTGCAGCACGACGGCAACGTGATTGGCGAAGCGCGATCGGAGCGGTTCAATCCCTTCCGATCGTGGCAGACCGTCAAGCGCATCGTCGGTCGCTATGAGGCGTCGCTGTCCCCACGCGCCGTGGCACGCGTGACCTACAACGTCGGCGTCGGATGGCGAGAGACCATGATGGTCGCCCTCGGGGCGCGTCTTCCGCTCGACACGCCTGACCTGGCTCGAGTCCTGGCGCTCTACGGCCCGAATCGCCGGTTCTGGCGAACGCTGCGCGCGACGGTGCGAGCCGCTCGCCGCGGGGATGTCTCACCGCGCAGCCTGGTGGAGTACTTCACAGGGTGGGTGCTCGGGGGCGTGTTCCGCCTCCGTTCCCGGGGCTGAGCGAACTCAGCGGCGCGAACTCAACGGCGGCGTCGCGCGCGTCGACGCCATGCCTCGAGGATCGCTCGTCCGGTGCGCACGCGGGCGGCCAGGATCACCGGAAGCGAGCGCGCCGACTTCACGGTGGCGTTGTTGTCGTGGATCCGACGCGAAACCGTGTCCTCGGACAGGTGACGCACGGATCCGTCAGCGTTCGCGACGTAGCCGATCCACTGATCGTGGGTCTCGTTGAGGTACGACGGGAAGGGCAGCAGGCGCTCGCGCATCTCGGAGCGGAACGCCATGCAGCATCCGAAGTACAGGCGCACACCGATCCACAGCAGCAGGATGTTGCGAAGATGATGCGTGCTGGTCGAGGCGCTGAGGCGTTTGGACTGCACAGCGGTGATCGGGCCCCCGAACGTGGAGAAGTTCGAGACCACCAGCTCTGCATCGGTCAGCGCGTTCGCCATGAGCTGCACACGCCCGTCCACCCACAGATCGTCCTGATCGGACAGGAAGATGATCTCCCCCCGCGCTTCCCCGATGGCGCGTTCGAACGCGCGGACGTACCCCTGGTTGGAGGCGCTGCGGAGCACGCGGATGCGGGGATCGCGCATCGACTCGATCACGGCGACGGTGTCATCGCTCGAGCGGTCATCGACGATGACGACCTCGTCGTGAACGTCGAGCTGACGAAGGATCGAATCGAGCTGTTCGCGGATGTAGCGGGCACCGTTGTACGCCGCCATGCAGACGCTGATCCTCGGGGTGTTCGATTCCACGCGGGTCACGGCTCCGTTCGATAGTCGGCTGACACCGACCATCTAGACTATAACTTCGGCGTGGTTCATCGTCGCGAGGAGGACTCTTGACCACTGTGATCGACGTGATGCTCCCCTACTACGGGGACGTCGACCAAATGAAGCAGGCCGCGCAGAGCGTTCTGGACCAGACGCACCGGGACTTCCGCCTTGTGGTGATCGACGACGGCTACCCCGATCCGGAGCCGCGTCGCTGGTTCGAGGCGATGACCGACGATCGCGTGACCTACCTGCGCAACGAGAAGAACCTCGGTGCCAACGGCAACTACCGCAAGGCAGTGGAGCTTGTCGAGGCGGAGTGGTTCGTCATGATGGGTGCCGACGACGTCATGCGGCCCGGCTACCTGGCCGCGGTGGCGACGGCCGTGGAGCGCTTCGATGTCGACATCGTCCAGCCCGGCGTCGAGGTGATCGATGAGAACGGCGTGCGCGTGCTGCCTCTCGTCGATCGGATCAAGCGCGCCATCACCCCCCGCGTCACGCCTCCTGGCGAGGTCCTCGGCGGCGAGCGACTCGCGGCGAGCCTGATGCGCGGCGACTGGGCGTACTTCCCCTCCCTGGCGTGGCGAAGCGAGACTGTCCGTCGCATCGGTTTCCGTCAGGGACTCGACGTCGTGCAGGACCTCGCTTTGATCCTCGACATCGTCAAGCAGGGCGGCAGCATGGCTCTCCTGACTGATGTCGTCTTCGACTACCGGCGCCACTCGCAGTCGGACTCCTCGGTTCGCGCGCTTGACGGGCGCCGCTTCGATGAAGAGCGCGACTTCTTCAACACGGAGGCGCGCAGCTTCGACGCGCTCGGGTGGCGTCGTGCGGCCCGCGTGGCCCGGCGTCACCTCACTTCTCGCTTGAATGCCGCATCGCTGCTGATCAAGGCGGCGAAGGCCGACGCCGGCTCCCCCCGCGCGCTGCTGCGTCACATGTTCCGCTGATTCGCGCTGACGGAAACAGGCCCGACCGCTGCTGCGGTCGGGCCTGTTTCCGTGAAGATGAGATCAGTCTGTGGTTTTGGGTGACTCACTGGAGGGCCGGGGATCGGCGTCCGATCCGCCGCTCGACTGCTGTGCGTCCGCTGCTCGCTCAAGTGCGTCCACTCGCAGCCCCAGGATCGCGACTTCCTCGGCCAATCGCCGTGCCTCGTCCTCGCTCTGCGAGAGCTCCCACGACACGTGCAGCGACACACCCAGCAGAACGGCGATCGCCGCCGCGAACAACAGGTTCACCGGAAGCTGCACACCCAGCACGCGCGTGGCTGACTCCAGGAGACCCGGGAAGAGGCCCAGCACGAGCAGCACGAGCCCCAGCAGCAGCCAGAGCACCGCATACTTCTCCCGCATGCGGCGCGTGAGCAGCATCCACATGACGCCGACGATGATGGCGACGGCCAGCGCCGTACCCAGCAGGACGATCATTCGTCCCCTCCCCGACGATCGCGGCGCTTCGGGCGCAACAGCGCCAGCACCAGGGCGAATCCGGAACGCAGCAGGTAGACGGTGGATCCCCACGCCCCCTGGCTCGGCGTTCCGTGCTGACGCGGACGCATAGCGACGGGAACCTGCGTCACCACGAGACCCTCGCGTACGGCGGCCACCAGGGAGTCGAGCGTGTCCCCGAGATACTCCGCCGGGTAGTACCGCACGTACTGATCGATGGCTCGGGGGCCCGCCGCACGGAATCCGCTCGTGACGTCGGTCAGCCGAGTTCCGGCCACCCGCCCGACCACGCCGGCGAGGAACACCATCGCCCAGCGTCGCGGCCCGCGCACGGAGTAGTCGCCGACATCGGCGAAACGCGCGCCGATGGAGATGTCCGCGTGTTCGAGGCCAGACAGCACCGAGGCGATGTCGGCGGGGTTGTGCTGTCCGTCGGCGTCCACCTGAACGGCGCGCCGATAGCCGCGCCGCTGAGCGTAGGTGAAGCCCGCGCGCATCGCCCCGCCCACGCCGAGGTTGAACGGAAGCACCAGCACTTCGGCACCGGCGGCCCGTGACACGGCGGCGGTCCCATCGGACGAGCCGTCGTCCACGACGACCACGTCATAGGCGGCGTCTACGGCCTGGATCTCACGGACGGTGTCAGCAACACCACGAGCCTCGTTCCACGCGGGAACGATGACCAGAACGCGATCGCTGTCGGGTCTCATGTGTCCGTTCCCGCGCCGAGAGAGGATCGCAGTGCGTCACGCCAGTCGGAGGGTACGAACCCCGCTGCCGTGACCTTGTCCAGTGCGAGAACGCTGTTGGCGGGACGCGGCGAGACCGGCGTGGTCGCCGATGCGAAGTACTCCGCGGTGCTGACTCCCGTGATGCGCGCCGGATCCGCGCCGACTGCGGAGAACACGGCCCGCGCGATCGCCGCCCACGAGGCTGCGTCCCCGGCACCGGTGACGTTGTACGTGCCGAACGGTGCAGAGGACTCGAGCAGGTGCCGGATCGCTGCGGCGATATCGGACGTGAAGGTGAGGCGGCCGATCTGATCGTCCACCACCTTCGGGTCGACACCCCGCTCCGCGAGCGATGCCATCGTGCGCACGAAGTTCTTGCCCTCGCCGATCACCCACGAGGTGCGGACGATGTAGTGGCGCGGTGCCGTGGCTGCGGCGATGTCTCCGGCGGCCTTCGTCTGCCCGTACACGCCGAGGGGCGCGAAAGCGTCCTCCTCCGTGTACGCACCAGCCTTGGTGCCGTCGAACACGTAGTCGCTCGACACGTGCACCAGGGTGATGCCGTATTCGGTCGCAACGGCGGCGAGATTCGCCACCGCGGTGGCGTTCGCGGACCAGGCATCGGCGCGGCCCTCGGATTCCGCCGTGTCGACGGCGGTGTAGGCGGCGGCGTTGATGATCGCGCCGTAGTCGCGCCAGCGGCGCGCCTCCCGCAGCCCGGGTGCCGTGACGTCGAGGTCTGCCCGACCGGCGAATTCGACGTGATCCGCGCCAGCATAGGCGGCGCGCAGCGCCAGCCCGAGCTGTCCCCCAGCGCCGAGCACGAGAATCCGCTTGGGCGGAATCGGGGTGACATCGGCCAGCCGCGGATGATTCTTGTCCTTCTCGCTGATCTCCACGTCGGCCAGCGGGATCGGCCAGTCGATGGCGGCGGTCTCATCGGCCAGGTTCAGGAACGAGTACGACGCGTTCGGGGACCAGTGGTCGTTTACCAGGTAGGTGTACGCGGTGTCCGGCTCGAGCGTCTGGTACGAGTTGCCCACCCCACGCGGAACGAAGATCGCGCGCGACGGATCCAGCTCGGTGGTGAACACCGTGCCGAAGCTCGGCCCCTCCCGCAGGTCCACCCACGCACCGAAGATGCGTCCGGTGGCGACGGAGACCCACTTATCCCACGGCTCGGCGTGGATGCCACGCGTTGTGCCCACGGCGTCGTTGAAGGAGACGTTGTTCTGCACCGGCCCGAAATCGGGCAGGCCCAGCGCCGTCATCTTCTCGCGCTGCCAGTTCTCCTTGAACCAGCCGCGAGCGTCGCCGTGCACGGGAAGCTCCATCACGACGAGCCCCGGGATCGGCGTCTCGACGATCGAGAGCGCCTTGCCGTACTCCGTCATCTCACTGACCCTTGCTGGCGTAGAACGCCTCGGTGGCGTCCTTGGCCGGCGCCCACCAGCTTTCGTTCTCGCGGTACCAGTCGATCGTCGCCGCCAGGCCGCTCTCGAAGTCGGAGAAGCTGGGCGTCCAGCCGAGCTCGGTGCGCAGCTTTGTGGAATCGATCGCGTAGCGCAGGTCGTGGCCGGCACGGTCGGTGACGTGGTCGTACGCGTCACGCGGCTGTCCCATGGTCTCCAGGATCAGCTCGACGACGTCCTTGTTGTTGCGCTCGCCGTCGGCACCGATGAGGTAGGTCTCGCCGATGACGCCCTTCTCCAGGATGGTCGCGACCGCCGACGAGTGATCGTTGGCGTGGATCCAGTCGCGCACGTTCTCGCCCGCACCGTACAGCTTGGGACGAATGCCGCGGATCACATTGGTGATCTGGCGCGGGATGAACTTCTCGACGTGCTGGTAGGGCCCGTAGTTGTTCGAGCAGTTCGAGATCGTGGCGCGAACGCCGAACGAGCGAACCCACGCGCGCACGAGCAGGTCGGATCCGGCCTTCGTGGACGAGTACGGCGACGACGGGTTGTATGGCGTCTGCTCGGTGAAGCGCTGCGGGTCATCCAGCTCCAGGTCGCCGTACACCTCGTCGGTGGAGATGTGGTGGAATCGGCGATCGTGCTTGCGCGCCGCCTCCAGCAGCGTGTAGGTCCCCACGATGTTCGTGTCCAGGAACGGACGCGGGCTGTGCAGCGAGTTATCGTTGTGGCTCTCCGCGGCATAGTGCACGACCGCGTCGACGTCGGCGAACAGCTCGTCGACGAGTTCGGCATCGGTGATGTCGCCGTGCACGAAGCGCACCCGGTCCTTCGGCAGGCCGTCGAGCGATGCGCGGTTGCCGGCGTACGTCAGCGCGTCCAGCACGGTGATGTGGTCGTCGGAGTTCTCCACCATGTAGTGGACGAAGTTCGATCCGATGAATCCGGCACCGCCGGTCACGAGGAGACGGGTCATGCGTGTGCTCTCTTCAGAAGTTCCAGCAGGTAGGTGCCGTAGCCGCTCTTCACGAGCTTCTCGGCCCGCTCGCGCAGCTGGTCGTCGGTGAGGAACCCCTGTCGCCAGGCCACTTCCTCGGGGGCTCCGATCTTCATCGAGGTACGACGCTCCATGGTGCGGACGTAGTCGGCCGCGTCGGTCATCTGATCGAAGGTTCCGGTGTCCAGCCACGCCGTACCCCGCGGGAGCACCTCCACCTGCAGCTTGCCGCGGCTCAGGTACTCACGGTTGACGTCCGTGATCTCGTACTCGCCACGCGCGGACGGCTGCAGGTTGCGGGCGATCTCGACCACGTCGTTGTCGTAGAAGTACAGACCAGGCACGGCGTAGTTGCTCTTCGGCTCGGCAGGCTTCTCCTCGAGGGAGATGGCGTTGCCGTCGGCGTCGAATTCCACGACGCCGTACGCCTCCGGCTCCGCAACCCAGTACGCGAAGACCGCACCACCGTCGATGTCCGCGAAGCGCTGCAGGCGCGTGCCGAGGCCTGGGCCGTAGAGCAGGTTGTCACCGAGCACCAGGGCGACGGAGTCATCGCCGATGAAGTCGGCACCGATGGTGAAGGCCTGCGCGAGCCCGTCCGGCGAGGGTTGCACGGCGAAGGTGATGGAGATGCCGAACTGGGACCCGTCTCCCAGCAGCCGCTCGAAATGAGCCGCGTCATGCGGGGTGGTGATCACCAGGATCTCGCGGATTCCCGCGAGCATCAGGGTCGACAGCGGGTAGTAGACCATCGGCTTGTCGTAGACCGGAACCAGCTGCTTCGACACGCCCAGCGTGATCGGATGCAGTCGCGTGCCGGATCCCCCGGCGAGAATGATGCCCTTCACGGTTCCATGGTGTCATACGGCCCCTGCGAGAACCCCGCGCCGACACGCGTCGGCGCTCCGCGCCTGCGATCTGAGCGCGTGGCACACTCATCAGCAACGCCAGTCACAGCAGTAACAGTGGCATCATCTGTCACTTTCGGTCAGAATGGGCCAGTGACTCCGACGCCCCCCACCCTTCGTCGCGCCTTCGTCGCGGCACTCGCGTCGGCAGCGCTGTGCCTCTCTCTGTTGGCCGCGCAGCCGGCCCTCGCCCAGTCGACACCGGACCCCGCGGCCAGCGCGTCCGCGCCCGCCCCGAGCGAGTCCCCCACGTTCGAGACGCCGACGCCAACTCCGACTCCCACCGACACGGACACCGCGTCGCCGTCTCCGGAGCCCACGACGCCGGAAGACGTCGAGATGCCCGCTCCCGAGGCCACTGACACACCGAGCCCGACGCCTTCACCCAGCACGACTGGAGGGGCAGCCATCGCGGCCGCCGCGGCGTTCTCCGCGACCCTTGCCGAGGCGTCGGCGGCCGTTGCCGGATTCCAGGCCGGCAACATCATCAACGACGCGACGTTCACGAACAAGAACACGATGTCGGCATCCGCGATCGACACGTTCTTCCGCAACATGGTCTCCTCCTGCCAGTCCGGGTACACGTGCTTGAAGGACTACCGACAGAACACGCCCAACCGTGCGGCGGACTCCTACTGCAGCGGATACTCGGGCGCGGCGAACGAATCCGCGGCCACGATCATCGCCAAGGTCTCGCAGTCCTGCAACATCAACCCGCAGGTGCTGATCGTCATGCTCCAGAAGGAGCAGGGTCTGGTCACTCACACCTGGCCGAGCCAGTGGCGCTACGACATGGCCCTCGGTCAGGGATGCCCCGACACCGCGCCCTGCGACCCCGCCTTCGCCGGATTCTTCTACCAGATCTACGGCGCGGCGCGTCAGATGAACATCTACATGGAGGGGCGGTACTTCACCTACTACCCCGCCGGGCGCACGTCCAATATCTACTGGCACCCGAACGCCAGCTGCGGCACGGCACCGGTGTACATCTCCAACAAGGCGACGTCTGCGCTGTACTACTACACGCCCTACCAGCCCAACCGCGCCGCCCTGAACGCCGGCTACGGCGAGGGTGACGGCTGCTCCAGCTACGGCAACCGCAACTTCTACCTGTACTTCACCCAGTGGTTCGGATCGACGCAGGGAGGCGGAGGCACAACCGGACCGCTCGACTCTCTCGTGCGCGCGGAGGGCTCCGCCACCGTCTACCTGATCTCGGCGGGAGCGAAGCGCCCCCTCGCCAATCCAGAGGATCTCGCTGTCTTCACCTCGCGACTGGGCGCGACACAGGTCGTCTCCTCGTCCGCGATCTCCGCGATCCCCACCGGCCCCCGAGCGACCCGATTCGTCCGCGATGCCCGCACCGGCTCGATGATGCTGCTGCAGCCGGACGGGACCAGCCGATGGCTTCCCAGCGCTGAGCTCGTCACGCGCTACGGCTTCCGGATGGACGGCTACACACCGCTCGACCCGGCGCAGGTGGACAAGTATCCCGCAGGCCCCCCGGTGGGCGACCTCTTCCGCTCCGACCTTGACGGCACGCTGTACAAGTGGGAGAACAACGCCAAGCGCGGGTACACCTCCCTCGGCGCCTGGGCGGCGGATCCGGCAACACGAGGGCAGGCCCCGGTCGCCCTGCCGCAGGCCACGGTGGACCGGTTCCGTACAGGCATTCCGATCCTCACCGCCGGGAGTCTCGTCAAAGAGCGCAGCCAGGCAGCCGTCTACCTCGCGGGAACCGATACCACGCTCATTCCCGTTCCCGCATGGGGCACAGTCATCGCGATGGGCATGGTGCCGACCTCGACGATCGTCTACCCGGATGGCGTCCTGTCGCGCTATACCAAGAGCACGGTGCCGCTCAGCCCAGTGCTCACGTGCTCCGGCGTCACCTACATCGCGTCGGGAGTCGGCCTGACACGAACGTCGAAGGTCAACTTCGGCTCTCTTCCGGTGAAGCCGAGTGCGAGCGTCTGCGCGACGATCACGAAGGTGGCCGGCGTCGTCGTCGCC
Organism: Microbacterium gorillae; assembly: GCF_050990725.1. GTDB lineage: Bacteria > Actinomycetota > Actinomycetes > Actinomycetales > Microbacteriaceae > Microbacterium > Microbacterium gorillae_A. The sequence goes on along the minus strand of NZ_CP158844.1, from coordinate 1,287,729 downwards.
CCCGTTCTCATCAAGGAACTCGGCGGAGACGCGATCTACGCCCTCGAGTCCGGCGTGCTCCGCCACATTCAGAACCCGGACGCGCTGCGTCAGTATGCGGGAGCACGGGCGGGCATCCAGATCGGCTGGGGTGTCGACGCCGTCCGCTTCCTCAGCACCGGCCCCATGATCTACGCCGATGGGACGTTCGTGAGCTTCGGCGACGCGCGCGTCTTCTACGTGCAGGGCGGGCAACTTCGCACCATCCCGTCGGTTGCCGCCATGCTGCGTCTGAACGGCGGGACGATCCCCGCGGTCGAGTCTCTCTCGGCTGCGGATCTTCGCTGGTACCGCATCGGCAGCGACATCCCGAAGTGACCCGCGGCCACCGCGCCGACTCACAGATCCCGCCAGAGGGTGCCCGTAGACTGATCGGCGCATTTCATCGATGGGAGTCCCTGTGACGCACGCGCCTCGATTCGCCGGGCTTCGCAAGGTGAGCGGCTTCACGATCGTCGTGGTGGCGAGCACACTCGTGGGCTTCATCGCGACCGCCATCCTGTTCCGCAGGGTCGGCGGCGAAGAATGGGCGAACATGCTCGTGGGCCAGGTGGTCGCCGGCCTGGCGGTAATCTTCGTCCTCTTCGGCTGGGGGGCCACCGGCGCTGCGATGATCGCAGGCTCCCCTGTTGCGCAGCGCCCAGCGCTGTATCTGCAATCGCTGCGCGTGCGCTCGGTGCTCTTCCTGATCGTCACCCCGATCGCGGCCGTGGTGGCGACGCTGATCACGCGCGGCGACCTGACGGGGGGCGTTCTCGCCACGCTGACGTACCTGATCCCAGGTCTGGCCGCGTCCTGGTACTTCGTGGGCGAGGGAAAGCCCCGCCGCCTGGTCCTGTTTGACGCGCTGCCCGGCCTGCTCGGGACGTTCGCGGGAGCAATCGCCGTGCTCATCACGGCACAGATGTGGACCTACCTGGTGTGTCAGGCCGCCGGCTACGCCGCCGCCGTCGTGATCTCGGGGATCGTCATCCGCCGAGACGCTGGCGACGAATCGCTGGAGCCGCCCCTGCACTGGCGCGCCGCGCTGTCCGGCCAGCGCCATGCCATCCTCACCACGGCGACCAGCGGTCTGTATGTGGCGCTCCCCTACCTCGCGGTCTCGCTGTTCATCCGTCCCTTCGCCGACGTCTACGGACTGGCTGATCGCACCCTCAAGTACGCCAACGTGGCGTTCTCCCCGGTTCTCCAGTACTTCCAGGGTTGGGTCGCCGCGGTCGGCGAAGACACCCGCGCCCGCGCCCGAACCGCGGGCCGACTCGCCCTCCTGCTCGGCGTGATCGGTGGCGTCGGGCTGGCACTGCTGATGCCGCCGTTCACTCTGCTGCTCAGCGGCGGCCAGGCGTCCGTGTCGTACAGCGTGGCCGTCCCGCTCGGCGTCGCGTTCGCCGCCATCTGCGTCTCCGCGGTGGTCGGGCTGGCCTGCCTCGCAGCCCTCGGGCACACCCGCGAGCTCGCGGTGTCCACCGTGCTGGGCGCTGCGATCGGCGCACCGCTCATCCTGCTGGCGGCGTGGTCAGGAGAGCTCTTCTTCGTGGCGACCGCCCTCGCCGTGTCCGAAGCGATCGTCGCGACGTACCAGGTCCTCGCGCTGCGTCGGGTGCTGCGCGATCCTCGGGGTGCCGACGTCACCGTCTGACGCCTGTACAGCGGTCAGCCGCAGCCCACGATGCGGTAGAGCTTCACGTCGCCGACGCTGTCGATGAGTTCGACCGCCGGCGATTCGTCCAGGTCTTCCAGGCCGGGGAACACGTGCTCGCCGTTGTTCACTTCCTGCGTGCCGAAGTCCAGCACGTACTCGGCGTTGACTTCCGCAACGGCCGCGCACGTCTCCGATCCGGGCTCCGCGTCGTTGAGGCCGGCGAGGATGTCATCCATCGCCGCGTTGGTGAGCATCAGGGTGTGGGGCATCATGACCGGACGACCCTCCAGCGCGTACGCGAGCGCGACGCCCGTCCAGGGGCTGCCCACGATGGTTCCTGTCGCATCGGTCTCCTCTGGCAGCCGCTGCAGCAGGGCGAACTCATCCTCGGTGATGACCGGGGAATCGTCGGTGAGCTGGAACATGTCGCGCGCGCCCCCGACAGCATGACGCATCACCGTCACCTGGGGCACCAGGACCGCTACGATCACCACCGCAGCAACCGCACCGAGCCGGAGCGGGCCGCGGCGGGGCACCGTCCGGACCCAGTCCCAGATCCGCTCTCCGCCCACGGCGGCCAGCGGCACCCATGCGAAGGGCAGGAGAGCGGCCAGACGGGGAGCGTTGTTGTACCAGGCACCCACGAGCAGGTCTCGCAGGTCCCAGTAGGGCAGACCGGAGACGGCGATGTAGAGCACGGCCGCGGCGGCGAACATCAGCATCGCGAACCAGTCCGACGTCGTGCGACGCCGTGCCGCGACGACGAGGCCCACCGTGGCGAGCAGCATCACCGACCAGTTGACTGCCGTTCCCCACGGTGATGCCGTGAGGATCTCGCCGACCGCCTGTCCGACCGTCTCCGTCGGCTCCCACGTGCGAGCCTCCGCGGCGGGGCGCAGCACGTACCAGGCGGGCAGCACTACGGCGAGGTAGACGACCGCGGCGGCGATGAGTCCGGTTCGCGTCCGGCCCGCCGGCGCGCGGCGCAGCGCTCCGATCCAGACGACCAGGAGGATCACGGTCGCGAACACGATCGCAGCGACGAAGCCGCCCGGATGCGCCACGACGATCCCGGGGAGGGTTCCGAGCAGGGCGACCAGCAGCGTCCATCGGTGGCGCGGCGCGGCGCGCAGGACGTCGATCAGAAGCGCGAGTGGCACGGCGATGAGGCTCAGCGACATCATGTAGGGGAACAGCACCCCGTACTCCACCATGAGCAGCGGGAACGCCGGGATGGATACCGTCACGATCGCAGCCACGACGAGGCGAACGGCGCTGGTGCCCCACAGGCTTCGCACCAGGGTGATGATGCCCACAGGCCATGCCACCGCCGCGAAGAACATCATCACCGCGTTCGAGGAGACGGGGATGCTCACGCCGGTGAGCTGAATCACGAGTGCGGACGTCGCGTGCCACGCCGACGGATAGAACGTGACGGGCGCGTCCATTCCGCTGGTCATCTTCGCGATGAACAGCGGTGAGGCATTGCCGTGGTCCAGAGCGAAGCGTACGGCGTTCAAGTGGAAGATGTTGTCGAAGGTCTGGGAGAAGTTCGACGGATGTCCGACGACCAGCACGAGCTGCAGGAGGATCACGACGATCGCGGCCACGATCGCCAGCGTGCCGGCCAGCGGGAGACGCGGGTGCGGCGCACGGGGCGCGTCAGCGCCGCGACGCTCCACGGTGGCGCGGAGCACCAACCGCAGGGCGATCACCACGACGAGCAGAGCGACGGTCGTGATCACCACCGGCAGCAGCCCCCAGGAGAGACCGAGAACCGGCGCGACAAGTGACGCCATCGCAATCACGGTCACGCCCGCGGGAATGCTCACGGCCACCAGCCGGAGCCCCCGCATGCCCAGTCCCCCGGCCAGAGCGGACCCGGGAATCAGAACCACCAGTGCCACGACGACCAGCGCGAGCAGCAGCGACGCCCATTCCATTCGTTCTCCCTCTCCGAGACGCACAGGGCGCGCCTTCCGCGATCCTACCGATGCCTGTCTGAGTGGTCGGCGGGCCACACCGCGCATGCTGCCAACCCACCCAGAGCCCACGACCTATGATGGTTCAGGCGTTCGCACCCGGGAACGCGAACGGAGGTGCTCTCGCCCGTGTCCCAATCCACAGCGGCAGAAGATCGCCTCGTCGCGCCCGGCGGCAGCGCGGGGCTCATCGAGACCTTCCGACGGCACTACCTGCTGAGCCTCATCGTGAAGAAGGAGGTCGGCATCCGCTACCGCGGATCCGTCCTCGGCTGGCTGTGGTCGTACGTGAAGCCGCTGATCCAGTTCCTGGTCTTCTACTTCGCACTCGGCATGTTCATGGGGATGAACGACCGGATCGATTTCTATCCGATCTACCTGCTCTCCGGCATCACGATCACCACGTTCTTCAACGAGTCGTTCGCCAACGGCACCCGCTCGCTGATCGACAACGCCGCGCTCATCAAGAAGATCTACTTCCCGCGTCAGATGTTCCCGCTCGCGAGCACGCTCGTGGCCGCGGTGAACACGCTGCCGCAGATCGTCGTGGTCATCGTCATCGCCCTGTTCTTCGGGTGGGCGCCCACGATGGCGCAGGTCGCCGCGATCTTCGTGGGCCTGATCATCATCGCCCTGCTCGCCACCGGGCTCGGCATGCTGTTCGGTGCCGTCAACGTGACGTTCCGGGACGCGCAGAGCTTCGTCGAGATCATCGTGATGATCTCCGTCTGGGCATCGCCGGTGATGTACCAGTGGGAGATGGTGGCCAGCAAGGTACCCGACTGGCTGTTCCAGCTGTACATGCTGAACCCCATCACGATCGCGGTCGAGCTCTTCCACTACGGCCTGTGGGCTCCGCTGGATCCGCATCTGACGCCGGGGGACGCCGCCTCGGGCGCGGCCGCGCTGCTGCCGGATCTGTGGTTGCACAGCCTCATCGCGCTGATCGTGTCGGTCGTGGTGGTCATCGTCGGAGAACTCGTGTTCCGGAAGCTGGAGGGGCGCTTTGCCCAGGACCTCTGAATCGTCGACCCCGCGGATCCTCGTGGAAGACGTCCGCAAGTCGTTCCTGCTGCGCCACACCCACTCCTTCAAGGAGACCTTCGTCGCAGCGCTGCGTCGCAAGAAGCTCACGACCGACTTCCGTGCGCTCGACGGCGTCTCCTTCGAGATCGGCGAAGGCGAGGCCGTCGCCCTGCTGGGCTACAACGGCTCCGGCAAGTCCACGATGCTGAAGATGATCTCCGGCGTGCTGCGGCCGGACACCGGCAAGGTGCTCACGCGCGGCCGCGTGGCGGGGCTGATCGAGGTCGGCGCCGGATTCCATCCCGACCTCTCCGGTCGCGAGAACATCTATCTCAACGCGGCCATCCTCGGCATGTCGAAGAAGGAGACCGACGAGCGCTTCGAGTCGATCGTCGACTTCAGCGAGATCGAGCAGTTCATCGACACGGAGGTCAAGCACTACTCCTCCGGCATGTTCCTGCGCCTCGCGTTTTCGGTCGCCATCCACACCGAGGTCGACATCCTCCTGATCGATGAGATCCTCTCCGTGGGTGACGAGCCGTTCCAGAAGAAGTGCCTTGCCCGCATTCGCGAGCTGCACGCCGCGGGCAAGTCGCTCGTGGTGGTCTCGCACGACCTCGACATGGTCTCCGACCTGTGCGAACGCGGCATTCTGCTCCGCGACGGGCAGGTGGCGTTCGACGGCGACAGCAAGCGCGCCGTCGAGTTGATGCGCGTCTGAAACGCGAGCTACACCGCACGCATCGTCCCCACTGCGGCGAGAAACCGCAGCGGGGACGAGTGTGCCGGGATCAGGAATTCACACCGGCGCGCAGGTTGTTGATAATTGTGTTTCCGCCCGCGTCACTCACGCGAATTGCGGGTACCCCCGCCGCACGAAGATTCTTGTATTCTTCACCCGTGGGTTGGCTGAGCAGTACCGCACCGCCATGTGCGCAATAGACGACCTTGCTGGCCGACGGGAATTTCAGCAGCACGGGAGCAGACACTTTCGATTTCGACGCGCGAGCGTCGTTGACGAGGTTCGTCAATACGAAATCGCTGAGCCAGACGACATTATTCCCGGTCGCAACCCATTCATTTGAGGCTGACTGATCAACGACCCAGAAAAGTCCGGCGTTGGCGAAGATCAACTTGGTTCCGCCGGTAACGGAGGCGGCATAGAGCATGGACATATCATCATCTTCCAGAAGGGTGGCATTGGTAACATCGATGGCAGTCCCCGCAAGCGGGGCATTCTGCACAAGGGGCACAGGGTCGACAGGCGTTCCCTGCGTTCGGATTTCGAGGTGGAGATGTGCGCCGTAGGCGACCCCTGTCTCCCCCACATACCCCAGCAACTGACCTCGCTGGACTTGCTGACCGACGCTCACGACGGCAGGATCGACCATGTGGGCGTATCGGCTTGACCACCCCTCCGCGTGTGAGATAAAACATGCATTTCCGTAAGCGCCCGCAGTTCCGAGAACCCCTCTGTCAGTCACCTGACCTGAAGCGACGGCATAGATCGGGGTTCCTTGCGTGGCACCGTAGTCGACACCCTCATGCATCTTGTTATTGCGCATTCCAAACGGCGATGTCACCGTCGCGCGATAAGCGAATGGATGCCCCCACAGTACCGCCGCATGTGCGACGTCGGAATCAAGAACTCTCCCCCCGACTACTGCCGCCCCCGCGGCCACCATCCCCAACGCAATCACATTTCGGCGAGTTATCCCCGGAGGGGATTTCGCGATTTCGTCGTTCATGGGCACGACGCTATCGAGAACGGTTGTGCAACTCTAGTCTTGATATCGGGAGCGATTATCCCGTAGGCTCTTCGCCTTTTGGCGACGCCTATAGTTCCGTTACATACGGCCCCACCGAGTCGCGCTCCACGAGGGTCGGCAACAGCAGGCTGCGCGTCAGCGCCGCCGATCCCGAGCCGTGAATGCGCGCCAGACACATCTCGAACGCCCGCTCCCCCAGCTCCTGCTTCGGCGGCGAGATCGCGGTGAGCGGCACCGGTGCGAGGCCCGCGACCTCGTCATCGTAGGAGATCACCGACAGGTCCTCCGGGATGCGCACGCCCTGCTCCAGAGCCACCTCCTCCAGCGCGATGGCGTCCACGTCGGTGAGGACGATGAGTCCGCGGATGTTCTCGGCCTGGCAGCGGTGGATGAGATCGACGAGGTGCGACCGTTCCGTGGCCTGACCGCTGGCGTCGCGCGGCAGGTCCGTCACGAACGAGCGTTCCTCCGGCCGGAGTGCCGCAGCGAAGCCGCGACGCAGCCACACCGACGTCGCGGTGCCGGCCCGCAGGGCGAGGGCGATGCCGGTGTGCCCGGCGTCGCGCAGACGCTGCACGGCGAGGGCCACGCCGGCCTCATGGTCCGTGCGCACGGATTCGACCTGTCCGAGCGGACGCATCGGGTCGATGCTGCGCTCGGCGATCGTCACCGGGATGTTCTGCGCACCGAGGAGATCCCGCAACGACGTGTCCTCCCAGTCCGCGTTCGCGGGAGTGATGATCAGGCCGTCCACCCCGCGCGCCACAAGCTGACGCACCTGCGCGCTCTCGCGGTCGCTGCGGTAATCGGAAACCGCCAGCGCGAGTCGGCACCGACTGCGCGATGCCGCTCGACGAATGCCCTCCACCACGCCCTGGTAGTAGTAGGTGGCACTGGGGACGATGACGCCGATCGTCGCGAGCGGGGTCGAAGCGCGCACCCCGGACTCCCGCGGCGACACCGCACCGCCGTGCACGCGGACGAGCTGACCGTCTGCCTCCAACTGGGTGAGATCACGCCGCAGCGTCATCCCGGACACGCCGATCCGTGCCGCGAAGTCAGCTACCTGCAGCGCGCCTCGCAGTGCCAGTTCGGACAGGATTCGTTCACGACGCTCATCAGCAAGCATATGAACATCTTCGTCCATGAATGCTCACGAATGCGCAGCGTGCAGTGTCAGAGTTCCGCGTGCAGTTGCCAGATGCGCTCGGCGGAGCTGTCCCAGGAGTACGCGCGTCCCCGGTCCGCGCTGAGCACGCGATAGCGCTCGGTGTCCGCGAGCACCTCCGCGACCGCGCCGGCAAGACCGTCGGCATCGGCGAGCACTCCCCCGTCCGCGATCACCTCGCGATGTGCCGGAGTATCCAGTGCGACAACGGCAACGCCGAGTGCGAGGGCCTCGACCACCCGCCAGGGCCAGGTCGTTCGGCTCACAGCCGACACCAGCAGCTGCGAGCGCGACAGCGCGACAGCGCGGTCGGCGGCATCCAGGGTGGGACGCAGCTGGAGTGCGCGCTCGGGGATGCCCGCGGCGGATGCGAGGTCGCGCACGGCGCCCTCCTCGTCAGTCGGCACACCGACGACGAGTACCGTGAGGTCGTCGTGCAGCTGCGCAGCAGCCGCCGCGAAGGTCTGTGCGAGGCCGTCGGACGGTGCCGTGGTCGCGTCGGTTATCAGGTATCGCTCCGGAAGCGCCAGATCGCGGGCTCGGGCGTCGGCGTCGGTGGGCTCGCCGAACCATTCTGGAGCTGCCCCGGCCACGACACGCACGCGATCGCCGAAGGACCATTCCTCATCGAGACGGGCGGCGTGCGCGAAGGTCGGCACCACGATCGCATCCGCGTGCTTCGCCGCACGCTTGAGCATGGCGCGATTCCAGGTGACGGCCGTGCGCGCCATCTCCGCACCCGCCTCCCACGGCCGCAGGTCCCAGAGCGTGACCACGGTCTGATCCCCATCATTCACCCGGTCATGGCGCACCAGCGGCGCCGCCAGAGTGGTCGAGTGGATGAACCCGCCGCCGGTCGAAGGGGCCACGCCGAGCTGCCAGGCGGCCAGGAGCTCACGACGGGCTAGGGGTGCCACGCGGACGCTGGACAGGCCCGGAACCAGCGGTGCCAGGTCGGCCTCGCCGTTCGGGACGATCGCCGCGACCTCGCACCCGTCCGGTGCCATCCGCACCAGGGCTCGCGCGGTCTCGAGCCCTGCTGCGGCCTGGTCCGAGAAGGACTGTGCCGATGCCTGCTCGATCACCACACGAAGGGTCGCCGTCATGTCTCTGACCCTAGTGCTCACCACCGACGCCGGAGCGTCGGCACCCCGGCGGTCGGGGGACGTTCAGGTTAGACGCATCACGGCGCGGGAGTGTCCTCCGCGGCCGACGGGTGCAGCTTCTCCTGGATGAGTTCGTGGATCGCTGTGTAGTCCGGGTTCATGTCGTCGATCGTGCTGCCGTCCAGGAGCGGAGTGCCCTCGGGGTTCAGCTCGATCTTCTGCACTTCCTGCGACCGCGCCTTCAGCGCGAGGTTCAGGAACGGCTGCATCATCGACTGCGGAACGTCGGTCTCCATGACCGCTGTTCCCGCCTTCGCGATCTCCTGGAAGCGGGCGAGCACGTTCTCCGGTGTGAACTGCTTCAGCATCGCCTCCTGCAGCTGACGCTGGCGCTGCATGCGGTCCCAGTCGCTCGTGGTGTAGCGAGAACGCGCGTACCACTGGGCGGTGTCGCCGTTCATGTGCTGATCGCCCGCCTCGATCCAGCCGATGGCCCAGTCCTCCGCGGGCTGACCCTCGTATGCAGGGCCGCCGCCCTTCGGCAGGCGCTCGGCGACCGTGATCTGCACGCCGCCGAGGGCGTCGATCAGCGCGGCGAAGTGGTCCATGTCGATGAAGACGTAGTACGGGATCGTGATGCCGAGCACGCCTTCCGCGGCGTCCTTCGTGGCCTCGATGCCCGGCGTCGAGCCGTTGGCGACAGCGTCGGGGTACAGGCCTTCGTCGGCACGGCAGATCTCCAGCTCGGTGTTCAGCTGGTTGATGGCACTGGTCCAACCGCACTCGTCGTCGGCGACGCCGTAGTGTCCCTCCGGATACAGGTCCTGCATCGGGCCGGGGGCGAACGGGACGTCCGGCATGTCGCGCGGGATTCCCGTGATGGTGACCGCACCGGTGTCGGCGTTGATCGAGACCACCGAGATGCTGTCGAAGCGCATGGAGTCGCGCCCCTCACCGGAGTCCGCGCCCAGCAGGAGGATGTTGTAGTAGCCGTCCGAGGGAGCCACGGGCGGAGCGCTGGCGGCGAACACGCTGCCGAGCGTGTCGCGCGTGGTGCCGACGATCCCCGCGGCCCACGTCGCCGTGCCGCTGGAGACCACGAGCAGGGCGGCCGCGAGCGCGGCGATCCCGAACCGCGATGCCGTGCGGATGCGCACGAACTTCACGAGCATCAGCGTGTTGAGCCCGAGAATGACCCAGAGCACCGCGTAGCCGATGAGCAGCCCCTGTGCCAGCACCGTGATCGCCGCGAAGAGCCAGCCGACGCCGATGAGCCAGAAGTAGAAGTCGCGGAAGACCACCGCCACCACCGCCGCGACGACGAGCAGCGTCCACATCAGAATCGTGGCGCCCAGGCCGAAGCGCCCCAGCTTCCGGTTGCCCGCGAGCACCTGGGGAGAGCCGGGAATGAGGAACCCGAGCAGCACCAGCCACCAGCCGCGGCGCGTCATCACTGCACTGTCCGACGCGTCCGGATGACGCATCGGCTGGGTCCGGATCGCGGGCCCCACTCCCGCTCGATCGGCGACGACCGAAGTCACAAGGAGCCCTTGAGCCGGATGTTCTTCTGCTCAACCTGGGCTTCCAGGTCGCGAGCGTAGGCCTCGACCGCATCAGCGAGGGCGGGGTCAGAGGTGCCGAGGATGCGTGCGGCGAGCAGCCCGGCGTTCTTCGCTCCGCCGATCGAGACGGTGGCGACGGGAATGCCTGCGGGCATCTGCACGATCGACAGCAGCGAGTCCATACCGTCCAGCGTGGCCAGAGGAACGGGCACGCCGATGACGGGCAGCGCGGTGATCGAGGCCAGCATGCCGGGAAGGTGCGCCGCACCGCCCGCACCAGCGATGATCACGCGCAGGCCGCGTCCGCGCGCTTCGCGGCCGTAGCGAACGAGCTTGTCGACGGTCCGGTGCGCCGAGACGACCTCGACCTCGTGCGGGATGCCGAACTCGGTCAGTGCGGCGGAGGCGTCTGCCATCACGCGCCAGTCTGAATCGGAGCCCATGACGACGCCGACAAGCGGGTTCTCGGATGAATGCAGCGCAGAGGTCACGATAACAGGCTAGGGGCCTCGGCCGAACGCTCGGTGCACGGCACGCGGACGAACGCCCCGAATCCGCTGGGAGCGGCTCGGGTCAGTCGAAGGCGGCTGCTGCGGCTCGCGCGGAAGCCAGCACGGCGTCCAGATCGGCACCGGCGGCGTTGACGTGACCCACCTTGCGACCGGGGCGCGGAGCCTTGCCGTAGGTGTGGACCTTGGCATCGGGGGCTGCCGCGAGGGCAGCTGCGAAGCGGTCCGCCATGGTGGCGTCCTCCGGCCCGCCGAGGATGTTGATCATGACGGCGTGAGCCGCGCGCGGAGACGGATCGCCGAGTGGAAGATCCAGCACGGCCCGCAGATGCTGCTCGAACTGGCTGGTGACCGCACCGTCCTGCGTCCAGTGCCCGCTGTTGTGGGGTCGCATCGCCAGCTCGTTGACGAGGATGCGTCCGTCGGCGGTCTCGAAGAGCTCCACGGCGAGCATGCCGGTGACGTCGAGTTCCTCGGCGATGCGCAGTCCGAGTGCCGCGGCCTCGTCGGCCAGGGCACCGATGCCGGGAGCGGGAGCGGTGACCTCGGCGCACACCCCGTCGCGCTGCACGGTCTGCACGACCGGGTAGGCGACGGCCTGGCCAGACGGGCGTCGGGCGACCTGCTGCGCGAGCTCGCGCGTGAAGTCGACCATCTCCTCCACCAGCAGAGCGCCGCCGTTCGCGTCCTCGGCGAGCGCGGTGAACCAGTCGTCGGCCTCGTGCGCGGCGTTCACGACGCGAACGCCCTTGCCGTCGTAGCCGCCGCGAGCGGTCTTCACCACGGCACGTCCGCCGTGCGCGTCGAGGAACGCCGCCAGTTCGTCGGCGTCGTGCACGGCGGCCCAGTCCGGCTGCGGAGCTCCGATGCGTGCCATGGTGGCGCGCATCACGAGCTTGTCCTGCGCGACGGCGAGCGCCGCGGGTCCCGGGTGCACCGAGACGCCGGCGTCGATGAGTCCGGCCAGCACGTCCTGGGGGACGTGCTCGTGATCGAAGGTGATCACGTCCACGTCACGCGCGAAGGCAAGAACGGTGTCCAGGTCGCGGTAGTCGCCGGTGGCCGTCGCAGCGAGCGCCGCGGACATGTCGGGCTCCTCCGCCAGCACGCGAATGTCGAGACCCAGCTCCTCCGCCGGTGCGATCATCATCCGTGCCAGCTGTCCGCCACCGATCACTCCGACGCGCATGCGCTCTCTCCCTCAGTCCGCAGGCCTCTCCCGCACCTGCTTCCATCCTCCCCTATCCCGCACCCTCCCACGTCCCGGCACCGCCCCGCCCTCCGCTCGCTCTGTCGTCTTCCGCCGCCCCCGTGTGAGCCCCTCGGCCGAAACCATGACCCGCGAGACTTCCGTCTGTGGGCGAGAATCCGTGCAACGCCGCGATTGTCGCCCACATTCGGAAGTCTCGCGGGATGTACGGCGCGGGAGGCGCGGCGCGGGATGTACGGCGCGGGACCTGCGGCGAGAGGTGCGACGGCGTTAGGCGAGGGGGCCCGTGGTGCCGGCCTGCTGGTCGCGGTGGGCGAGGATCTGGTTGACCTCGACCTGGTCGACCAGGACCTCATGGACCAAGCGGGCGTGCGGCACGTCGGTGAGCTGGAGTGGCGGTTCGACACCGTTCGACAGCGTCAGAGTTCCGCTCCCCCACAGCCGCTGCAGCGGTCCGCGGCGCAGCGACACCGTGTACCCGCGAGCGTGGGAGAGCTCGCGACGACGACGAGAGAACAGCCCGTCCGCGACTATCACCCGGCGGGTCGTGATGGTCACTCGCCGCGTGGACCAGATCACGTACGGAACCAGCACGAGCAGCACGACGACGATCGCGCCCGCCAGCCACAGCATGAGGTCGGTGAGCCACGGCACCGGCGGATTCCCGGTGAACCATCCCACCGCACCGGCCGTGGCGACCAGCACCAGCGCAGACCAGAACAGTCGTCGTGCGTGGGGGTGCATGCGCGCGATGAGCAGTTCGGGCACCGGAGATCCGGGGGCCGGCATCAGCGGGCGCCCCCCGATCGATCCCGGTTCGCTCATGAGTCCATTGTCCCTGCTCACGTCCTCGACGCGGGCAGCGGCACACCCCGGGTGAGCGCCGCATCAGAAACGCAGGTGCACGCAGCGAATCCGACGCCCCGCCACAAGGGCACACCCCCGGGCGAGCGCCGTGTCAGAAACGCAGGTGCACGATGTCGCCCGCCGACACCGAAGTCGAGTGCAGGGCGCCGGGGCGAGTCACCTGCAACCGCCCCTCCGTGTCGATCCCCGACGCGACTCCCTCGAGAAGCGAGCCGTCGGGAAAAGACACACGCACCGGGAGGCCCAGCGTGCCGCACGCCGCGACCACATCGGCGTGCAGCCCGCTCGCGACGGCATCACCCCCGGACGCGGTCAAAGCCGTCAGAGCCCGGTCCAGGCGCACGAGATAGTCGGCGATGAGACGATCCTCGTCGCAGACCTCGCCCTCCACCGCGAACGAGGTGGCCGTCTCGACCGGCAGCTGCTCGGGCGCCATGGCAGTGTTGACGCCGGAGCCGACCACGACGGCTGCGAAGTCGAGCGTGGCCTCCGCCAGAATGCCGCAGATCTTCCGGCCGCCCACGAGCACGTCGTTCGGCCACTTGAGCCAAACATCCGCGTCGGACAGCTGCGCGCGGATCGCCTCGGTCATCGCCCAGCCGGCCGCCAGCGGAATCCAGCCGCGTGCCTCGATCGGCAGATCTCCCACGTGCAGCAGCACGCTGAGCGCGAGCGCGGACCCGGGCGGGGTCTCCCAGCGCCGATCCAGTCGTCCCCGCCCGGAGCGCTGGTCGGTCGTGAGCAGCACCGACAGGTGCGGGAGGTCATCGGCCGAGGCGGCCTCCACCAGGTCGGCGTTCGTGGACCCGGTGTGCTCGGCCACCTGGACACGCGGGCTCACGGCTGCGGTGAGCGGGTAGCCGCTCGCGGGAATCGTCATACCGGCACCCTATGCCGGAGACCGGATGGGCCGCGACGGGCACAGAACACGTGGTGCGGGATTGTCGATTCGCCACAGGTGTTCGATGAGGCACCGCTACTAGGGTGGAATCCGTGACCGACGAGACCTACGACTTCGCGACGACCGCTGGCAAGATCGCCGACCTCCGTGCCCGCTTCACCGAGGCCGTCGTGCAGCCCGAGAAGCTGGCCCAGGACAAGCAGCACGCGAAGGGCAAGCTGACCGCACGCGAGCGCATCGAGATGCTCGTGGATCAGGGCAGCTTCGTCGAGTTCGACGAGTACGTGCGCCACCGCACCACCTCCTTCGGCATGGATCGCTCGCGCCCCTACGGCGACTCCGTGGTGACCGGCATCGGCACGATCAACGGGCGCACCGTCGCGCTCTACTCGCAGGATTTCACCACCTTCGGCGGCTCGCTCGGCGAGGTTTCGGGCAACAAGATCATCAAGATCATGGAGTACGCGCTCCGCGGCGGCATGCCGATCATCGGCATTCTCGACTCCGGCGGCGCACGTATTCAGGAGGGTGTGCTCGCCCTCAGCAAGTACGGCGAGATCTTCCGCATGAACACCGCCTCCTCCGGGGTGATCCCGCAGATCTCGATCATCATGGGTCCGGCCGCTGGAGGTGCCGTGTACGGCCCGGCGCTCACCGACTTCGTGATCATGGTCGACAAGACCAGCCAGATGTTCGTCACCGGCCCCGACGTCATCAAGACGGTCACCGGCGAGGACGTCGGGATGGAAGAACTGGGCGGCGCGTACACGCACAACACCCGCTCCGGTGTGGCGCACTACCTCGCCAGCGACGAGGAGGACGCGATCGACTACGCGCGCACCCTGCTGTCGTTCCTGCCCGACAACAACATGACCGACGCTCCGGGCTACGACTCGCACTTCGACTTCGAGACGACGGACCTGGACCGCCAGCTCAACACGGTCATCCCCGACCTGCCGAACCAGCCTTACGACATGAAGGGCGTCATCGAGAAGATCGTCGACGATGGCGAGTTCCTCGAGGTCCAGCCGCTGTACGCGCCCAACATCCTGATCGGCTTCGGCCGGGTGGAGGGTCGCAGCGTCGGCATCATCGCCAATCAGCCCTCGCAGATGGCCGGCACGCTCAACATCGAAGCGGGCGAGAAGGCCGCCCGGTTCGTCCGGTTCTGCGATGCCTTCTCCATCCCGATCGTCACCCTCGTCGATGTGCCGGGTTATCTCCCCGGCACCGACCAGGAGTGGACCGGCGTCATCCGCCGCGGCGCGAAGCTCATCTACGCCTACGCCGAGGCAACCGTGCCGCTGGTGACCGTGATCCTGCGCAAGGCCTACGGTGGCGCGTACATCGTGATGGGCTCCAAGCAGCTCGGTGCCGACGTGAACATCGCGTGGCCGACGGCGGAGATCGCCGTGATGGGCGGACAGGGCGCCGTGAACATCCTCTACCGCAGCGAGATTCGCGCCGCGGAGGAGGCCGGTGAAGACGTCAACGCGGTACGCACGAAGCTCGCCAACGAGTACACCTACAACGTCACGAGCCCGTTCCTGGCCGCCGAGCGCGGCGAGATCGACGGCATCATCGAGCCCGCGGCCACGCGTGTGGCGATCGCCAAGGCGCTGCGGTCGCTGCGCGGCAAGCGGGCGGAGCTGCCCGCCAAGAAGCACGGGAACATCCCGCTGTGAGCGACCACGAGGACACTCCGGTCACGCTCGAGATCCGTCGAGGCAATCCCACTCCCGAGGAGCTTGCAGCGGTGGTCGCCGTGGTCAGCGACGCGTACGCGGCCGAGGTGGCGGGGCTCGAGGCGGGCGAGGACCCACGTCCCTCGGCGTGGATGCAGACCCGCCGGAGCCTCCGACGCCCCCTGGACCGCGGGGTCGGCTGGGGACGCTTCAGCCGCTGAATCAACACACGGTGGGCCATCGCTTTCGCGGTGGCCCACCGTCGTGTCCCCCACATCCGCAGATCTGTCCCCCAAACGACCGACAGACACGAGCATGTATGTCGCACATACTGAAGGCACGACGCTCTGCGTTCACCGGTCGGATCGTTTTCAGGGTACGGCCCACACCGGTGCAGTCTGAGTCTTCGGGTGGCTCGGACGCCAGGACGAGGGGTGAGGAACTGTCTCCCCCTCGTCGGCGTCCGACCCGGGACTCATGGGGCGACAGATCCACGGGTGACGAGAGGGGCTCCCCCGCGGATCAGTCGTGCGCCTGCCGCGACTGATCCACAGCCACGCGCTGACGCAGAATCTCCTTCCACAGCACCACCGAATCCTCGTCATCGGCCTCGTCCATTCGCCCGACCACGGTGACCGCGACCCGTGGATCCCGTGCGGTGCGAATGATCAGGCGCGACGCGACCGTTCCCGACACGATGTCCGCGAGCTCGCCGCGGATGCGATCCAGCGACTGCTGGTCGAGGCCGTCGAGGCCACCCTCGTCGAACACGGTGATGGTGCTGCCGCGGCGGCGTGCGCTGTCGAGCTCCGCGCGCACCCTGTCATCCAGCAGGCGAGCGCCGCGGAGTTCGTCTCGCAGACTCCCCTCCGCCAGACGCGCCTGCGCCCGTTCTTCGGCGGTGAGTTCACCGCCCGTCTGGATCACGCGCACCAGGATGGGGGCGGCGACCTGGAGGGCGAAGCGCACGCGCACCCGCCGCTCCCGGCGTCGGGTCTCCTGTACGGCCTGCCAGGCGACGGCCGCACGCTGCAGCTCGACGAGGCGCACGGTGTCGCGCGCAGCACGGTCAAGGAAGCCGATCAGCAGCTGGGCTCCCACGATCCACATCACCGAGCCGGTGAGGCCCTGACCCAGCGCCACGATCGGACCGAGCCACGCGACGGTTCCGGCGGCGAGCGCCGCGGTTCCGATCCATGCGAAGCCCGGACGACGACGCACGGTCGTCACCGTGAGCAGTGCGCCGATCAGGCCGACGTAGCTCGTGGCCCAGGAGTCCGCGCGATGCGATTCGCCGACGCTGAGCGAGATGGCGGTCGGGACGACGGCGGCGGTCACCACGGCGAGCACGGCCGCCCACACCGGAAGCTTGCTGGGACCCCGGTTGCCCGCCGTCAGCGGGGCGTCGGGGTAGGCCGCCGGAACGAGAGAGTCGGCGAAGAGACAGATCGCCGTCGAGATCACGCCCAGAGCCAGAGCGCCCACATAGACGACGGGCACCGTGGGCACCGCCGTCCACATGAGACCGCGCACGGCCAGATACACGGCGAAGATCAGTCCCAGCCCGACGAGGAGTCTGCGCACGGGGAGCACGGTCACAGGAACTCCATCCGTTCCGCGGCTGCACCGTCACCGACGGCGTCGGGCGGGAACCATCGCATTGTGACCCGAGTGCCCGCGATCGAGGACTGCAGGCTCACCGTTCCCCCCACCGCCTCCACCCGCGCGATGATGGAGCCGCGAATTCCGAGGCGGTCCTCCGGAACGGCCGTGAGATCCATGCCGGAGCCGAGGTCCGAGACGGTGATCTGGCACCCGCCGCGCATCGACTCCACCTCGGTGGTCAGCCCGACCGCATCGGCGTGCTGAATCGCGTTGGCGACCGCCTGGATCGCCGCCAGAGTCAGGGCACGTGCCACGTCGCGCGGGATGGAGGTCTCCGTGGCGCAGCGCACGGGCAAGGTGAAGCCGAACCCGTGCGCCGCGGCCGCGATGTCCTGGGCGATCACGCGCGTGGTCACCGGCGTGGTGTCGTCATCGTTCTCCGGGTCCTCCGCGCCGGCGAGGCCCGAGAGCGCCGCTTGCGCCATCGATGTGGCGAGTTCGCGTTCGCGAGGCGACTCGGCCCGTTCGGCGGCGATGAGAGCGGAGAGCACGCTGTCGTGGATGAGGGCGGCCAGTTCCATCCGCTCCTGCTCGGCGGCGTCGATCGCGGCGGCTTCGGCGTAGCTGTCCAGGGCCCGCGCACGTGCGCGGTCCACCGAGATCCCCACCGAGCGCGTCATCCACACGATGATCAGCAGCACGAAACCGAAGATGAGCGAGAACGAGACGTCGGCGAGGTTCGCCTGCCAGAACACCGCCTCCCCGCCGCCCTGAATGATGCGCACCGCCGCGAATCCGAGCGGGATCAGAACGGTGAGGGCGACGGCGAGCGGCAGCGGAAAGGCGAGCGCCGCCCCCACCGTGGCGATGTTGATCAGAAACCAGATCCACGGCTGCTCGGTGGCTGTGACCACACTCCCCTCGGAGGCGAACGGCCACACCACCAGCAACGCGATGAACACCACCGTGAACAGCCCGGCACCGCTGCGCGCGCCGCGGCCGACGATGCCGGTGACGATCATGATCATGAGTGCTCCGAAGACCACGATCACCATGGGCACGTGCCAGACACCCGTCTCGGTGCTCCCCAGGGCCGCGACCGCAGCCTGCGCGCCGAATACGATGCACACCAGCCCGATGACCAGCGCGAGGATGCGCTCGATGCGCGCACGGGTGAAACCGCCGGACTCTGGGATAGCCCCCCAGAACAGCGGCTCGGACTCGGCGTCGGCGCTTCGCCTGCGGCGGGTCTCAGCCGACACGGGGCGCGTTCTTGTCCGCATCGTCGATGATCCCGTCTTCCATCGCGCGCATGAGGAGGTCCACCTTCGTGGGAGCAGGACGCCCCACGTCGGTGTACTTCGCCCGGACCCGAGCGATGTTCTCCTTGGCGGTGCTGAAAGCGATACCGAGACGGTCGGCCACCACCTTCAGCGGCAGACCGGTGGCGTACAGGGCGAGCACTTCCCGCTCACGCTGCGACAGCTGCGCCGCGGCGAAGTCGGCGTCGCCGTCGACGGCGCTCGCCCACTCCACATTGTCCAGCGGACGCCCGGCGGCCACCGTTCGAACGGCGGCGATCACCTCGCCGATGGGCGCGGACTTGCTCACCACGCCGATCGCACCGGCCACCAGCGACTCACGAACCGCGGCCGGGCGATCGGCGACGCTGTGGATGATCACGGCGGAACCGTCGAGCACGATCCGACGCACGTTGTCGGTGATGGCGCTGCCGTCGCCGAGTCCGAGATCGAGGACGGCGACATCCGCGGGTGCCTCGCCGCCGGCCCGTCGCCACCGCAGGTAGGACGTGACGCTCTCGCCACTGAAGATGACGTCGGCGCCCTCACGCAGCAGCGCTGCTTCCAGTCCCAGACGAACCGACTCGTGGTCGTCGATGAGGCACACGCGGATCATAGGGTCAGCCTAGCGGCGTCCATGAACCCCGACATCTCGGGGATCGCGCGGGTCCGCTGCGCTCGGTTGACGCGGCGTGTCAGTCCGCGCGGCGCAGCAGCGCGACGGTCTCCAGGTGGTGGGAGTGCGGGAAGAGGTCGAACGCCTCGATGTCCTCGGCGACGTAGCCCAGTTCGTGGAAGGTGCCGAGGTCGCGGGCGAGGGCGACGGGATCGCACGCGACGTAGATGACGGTGCGCGGCGAGAGTGCGGCGAGGTCGGTGACCACTCCGCGGCCAGCACCGGTGCGGGGCGGGTCCAACACCACCACGCCCTGCGACAGCCGCTCCTTCTCCCGAGTGGATGCCCCCTGCACGAGCGAGCGCAGGTAGCGATCGACTCGCGCGGTCTCTGCACGCGCGCCCACCCACTCCGCGAGGTTCTCCCCCGCGTGCTCGGTAGCCCGAGCATCGGATTCCACACTGGTGATACGCGTCCCGCCAAGATCCGCGATGGTCGCGCCGAACAGACCGACGCCGCCGTACAGGTCCAGGTGCCAGGCGTCCGGATCGATCTGCTCCGCAGAGAGGAGTCGGCGGATCGCCGCGTCGAGCGTCGTGGCGGCACCACGGTGCACCTGCCAGAAGCCATCGGCGTCCACGCGGAACTCCCGGTCGCCGACGGTCTCGATGATCACCTCGTGCTGCTCCCGGGGGTTCTGCTCGGCGCGGCGGTTGACCACGCGCACGCGTCCATCGGCGGGCTGGACCAGGTCGATGCGATCGCCGCGTCCGGCGAAGAGCTTGTCGGCCGCACGCTCGATCGGGAGGGTGGCGAGCGGAAGCTGCTCCACCGGGATCACGCGATGGCTGCGCGCAGCATAGGGACCCACGTTGCCGGCGTCGTCCACGTGCAGGCTCACGCGGGTGCGCCAGCGCAGTCCGTCGGTCTCGCCGGCGACAGCGGCGACGCCCACGGCGCGATCGATCCCGCCGAATCGGCGCAGCGCATCGGTGAGCACCTCGGACTTCAGCGTCCGCTGGTGTGCCAGGTCGATGTGACCGAAGTCGGCGCCGCCGGGGCGGTCCTCCGGCGCGTTGGCGACGTCGGCCGGGGCCCACACGTGGGGGCGGCGGTGTCGGGAAGCGTCCAGCACCTCCACCGTCTCGGCACGCCAGAACGACTTCTTGCTGGTGTCGGTGAGCCGCGCTCGAACCGTCTCACCGGGGATCGCATCGGACACGAAGACGACGCGTCCCTCGTGGCGGGCGACGAAGACGCCGCCGTGGGCGACGCCGGTGATGGTCAGGTCGAGAGTGTCTTCAGCAGGGGTGGGCACTGGTCGATTCTCCCATGGCGTCGTACGGTGTCCGGTGAGGGACTGGATAGCCTGTCACTCATGCAGGTGCTGCTCGCGTCCACGTCCCCCGCCCGTCTCATGCTGCTGCGTCAGGCCGGGATCGAGCCGCTGCTGCACTCTCCCGGCGTCGATGAGGACGCTGCGGTGGCAGATCTCGAATCGGAGTTCGGACGCGCCCTGTCCCCGACGGAGCACGTGCAGGTGCTCGCAACCCTGAAGGCCGCGGCCGTCGCCGAGCAGATCGACGCGGTGGATCCCGACTTCGACGGCATCGTGATCGGCGGCGACTCCATGTTCGAACTGGACGGCACGGTGTACGGCAAGCCTCACGAGCCGGACATCGCCCGCGAGCGCTGGCAGCGCATGCGCGGCCGCACCGGTGTGCTGCACTCCGGCCACAGCGTGCTGCGGGTGCGCGGCGGCGTCGTCGAGGGCCAGGCCGACGGCGTGGCCGCCGCGTCGGTGTCGTTCGTGGACGATCTCACCGACGCCGAGCTCGACGCCTACATCGCCAGCGGAGAGCCGTTGCAGGTGGCGGGCGCGTTCACCCTGGACAGTCTGGGCGGGCCGTTCATCGATCGGATCGAGGGCGAGCCGTCCACCGTGATCGGCATGTCGCTGTCCACTCTGCGCCGGCTCGCCGCCCAGCTCGGTGTGGCGTGGCCGACCCTGTGGAATCGGTGATCTCACGCCCGCGGCGCTGTGATCACAGCCACGCGCCGTGTTGGTAGCTCCTCTGAAACGTATTTCGCCGTTTCTTGTCGAGAGTGCTCAAAAGATCGCGCATGTGTCGCGGTAGTCTGGCATTCATGCCTGCAATCTCGAAGGTCTTGATCGCTAACCGCGGTGAGATCGCCGTCCGCATCATTCGCGCAGCACGAGACGCGGGAATCGCGTCCGTCGCCGTCTACGCCGACCAGGATCGGGATGCGATGCACGCCCGGCTGGCCGATGAGGCCTACGCTCTCGAGGGCTCCACCAGCGCCGAGACCTACCTGGTCATCGACAAGATCCTCTCTGTCGCTCGCCGCGCCGGAGCGGACGCCATCCACCCCGGCTATGGCTTCCTCGCGGAGAACGCCGACTTCGCTCGCGCGGTGATCGGCGCGGGCATCACCTGGATCGGTCCGTCCCCGGAGGCCATCGAGGCGCTGGGCGACAAGGTCACCGCACGCCACGTGGCCGAGAAGGTGGGCGCACCGCTCGCGCCCGGCACCCAGGGCACCATCGAGTCCGCGGACGAGGTCGTCGCCTTCGCCGAGGAGTTCGGTCTGCCCGTCGCCATCAAGGCGGCCTACGGCGGTGGCGGTCGTGGCCTGAAGGTCGCGCGCACCGTCGAGGAGATCCCCGATCTGTTCGACTCCGCCACCCGTGAGGCCGTGGCCGCGTTCGGTCGCGGCGAGTGCTTCGTCGAGAAGTTCCTCGACAAGCCGCGCCACGTCGAGACCCAGTGCCTGGCGGACTCCGCCGGCAATGTGGTCGTCGTCTCCACGCGCGACTGCTCGCTGCAGCGTCGTAACCAGAAGCTGGTCGAGGAGGCCCCCGCGCCGTTCCTCACTGACGAGCAGAACGAGCTGCTGTACTCGGCGTCCAAGGCCATCCTGAAGGAGGTCGGCTACGTCGGCGCAGGAACCTGCGAGTTCCTCATCGGCGCCGACGGCACGGTCTCCTTCCTCGAGGTCAACACGCGCCTGCAGGTGGAGCACCCGGTGTCCGAGGAGGTCACCGGCCTCGACCTCGTGCGCGAGCAGTTCCGTCTCGCCGAGGGCGGCTTGCTCGACTACGACGACCCGCAGCCGACGGGACACTCCATCGAGTTCCGCATCAACGGCGAAGACCCCGGTCGCGGCTTCCTCCCGCAGCCGGGTCCCATCAAGGTCTTCAAGACCTTCGGCGGCCCGGGCATCCGTCTCGACTCCGGTGTGACCGCGGGCGATACCGTGTCGGGCGCGTTCGACTCGCTGCTGGCGAAGATCATCGTCACCGGCAAGGACCGCGCCGAGGCGCTGGAGCGCTCGCGTCGCGTGCTGGATGAGTTCGAGGTCGCGGGACTGCCCACCGTTCTGCCGTTCGACCGCCAGGTGGTCCGCGAGCCCGCGTTCACCGCGGAAGACGGCAACTTCGGCGTGCACACCCGCTGGATCGAGACCGAGTTCGTGAACGATATCCCGGCGTGGGACGGCGAACTCGAGCCTGCCGCCGACGCGGCCGGCCGCCACACCGTGGTGGTCGAGGTCGCCGGAAAGCGCCTCGAGGTGAGCCTGCCCGACCGGATCGTCGGCCCGGCCGTGGGCGCCGGTCGCCCCGCCGCCGCCCCGCCGTCGCGTCGCTCGCACAAGTCCACGGCGTCCGCGGGCGCCTCCGGTGACGCGGTGAAGTCGCCGATGCAGGCCACCGTCGTGAAGGTCGCCGTGGAGGAGGGCCAGCAGGTCGTCAAGGGCGATCTCGTCGTCGTCCTCGAGGCGATGAAGATGGAGCAGCCGCTGCAGGCGCACAAGGACGGCGTGATCGGCGCGATCAACGCCAGCGCCGGTGAGACCGTGTCCGCCGGTCACCAGCTGCTCACCATCAACTGAGACGCACGAGCAACGATGGCCCCCGAAGATTTCGGGGGCCATCCTTCGTCTCAGCGCCGCCGCACGCGGTCGACGGCAGCGACACCCGCGGCCCACGACGCCAACGTGCGCTGCGCGAACGTCGTGCCGAGCGGCTCTCGCCGCGCCGGGTCGGCGAAGAACGTCAGCGCGGCCCAGATCACCCAGGGGTGGACGTCGCTGGACTCCGCCGTAATCGTGAACACCGGATCTCCCGGCGAATCCTCGAAGGTCGCTGCCGCCAGCTCCGTATCCGCATCCACCGCGGCGGGATCGAGGTGCAGCACGATTGTGGGGACCTCCCCGCCACTGCCGCGTCGCCCGCCGAGGCGCAGCGCCTTCGCCTCGACCCGGCGGATGGCGGTCCACGGGATGATGGCCACCAGCTCCACTCCGGTGACGAGCACGGCCGAACGCCCGAGGGCCAAACCCATCGCCCGCTGACCGAAGGATCCTCCGCGCACCCGTCCGATCGTCATGCGGATCGCGGCCCAACCGAAGAACACACCGAGCAGCCCCATCACGATGGCCACGAAGGCCGCGACCACGATGTCGCGCGTGGGATCGCGGAGGATCACGACGACCGCCGACACAGCGGCGCCCAGCATCAGCAGGGCGAGCACCGCGAAGCCGATCGCCATGGTTCCGCCGCGTCGTCGCTCCGGGAAGAAGTGCACCCAGTCGTCGGGAAGGTCACGCTGCGCGCGCGTCAGGGTGACGGCGTTGATCAGTCGTGGCGGTGATACCGGATGGCGCTGACCGTGGAAGATGAGGATGATCGCCGTACCGAATCCCGCGACCAGTGCGGCACCAAGGACGCGGCCGAGCACTCCCGCGGGTTCATCGGCGGCGGCTTCGAGGGCGGCGGGGTTGACCAGCGTCACCACGGCCAGCGCGATGATCAGCCAGCCGGCCGCCAGCGGGAAGCGGGATCGCTGCGGCGGCGTCCACCGACGTGGCCACGGCACCGGTGGCAGGCTCGGCTGCTCGACAGGACCGGCCGAAGAAGATCTCACCACGTCAATCTACGGGTCAGTCACGCACCGAGCGTGTCCGCTCAGGCGCCGGACTCCTGGCGGTTCACCAGGTGCATCGCCCGCATGGCGTCGGTGATCGAGCCGGTGAGCGACGGGTACACGGCGAACACACGCGACACCTGGTCGACGGTGAGGCGGCGCTCGACGGCGATGGCGATCGGGTAGATCAGCTCCGAGGCACGCGGTGCGACGATCACGCCACCGATCACCGTTCCCGATCCCGTCCGCGCGATGATCTTCACGAAGCCGTCCTTCATCCCGATCATCTTGGCGCGCGGGTTCGCCGCCAGCGGGAGCTTGTGAACGACGCCGTCCGCCTTGCCGTCGAGCACGTCCTGCTCGGTGAAGCCGACCGACGCGACCTCGGGGGCCGTGAAGATGTTGGCGGTGATGCGTCCCTTCTCCAGGGGGATCACGATGTCGCCGAGCGCGTGGAACACCGCGGTGCGACCCTGCATCGAGGCGACCGACGCCAACGGCATGAAGTCGGTGCAGTCGCCCGCAGCGTAGATGTTGGGCACCGAGGTGCGGGCAACGCGGTTGACCACGATGTGGCCCGAATCGGCCAGCTGCACGCCCGCCTCCTCCAGGCCGATCCCCGCCGTGTTGGGGATCGATCCGACAGCCAGGAGGCAGTGGCTCCCCTCCACCGTGCGACCGTCGGCGAGCGTGACGACGACGCCGTCGTCGGTGCGCTCCACCTTCTCTGCGCGGGACTTGTTCAGCACCTTCATGCCACCGCGCTTGAACACCTTCTCCAGCACGGCAGCGGCATCGGCGTCTTCGGAGGGCAGGATCTGGTCGCGGCTGGAGATCAGCGTCACCTGCGCGCCGAGGTTCATGTAGGCCGAGGCGAACTCGGCTCCCGTGACACCCGAGCCCACCACGATGAGGTGCTTCGGGAGCTCCTTCATGTCGTACAGCTGGGTCCAGGTGAGGATGCGCTCGCCATCGGGCATCGCAGACGGCAGACGACGCGGCGACGCCCCCACGGAGACGACGAGGGTGTCTGCCTCGACGCGATCGAAGTCGGTACCGCCGGGGCCCGTCGAGACGACCACGGCGTGGTCCCCCTCCAGGCGGCCATGGCCGTTGATGATGCGGACGCCGGCTTCGAGCAGCGTGCTGCGCATGTCGTCGGACTGCTGGCGGGCAAGGGTCAGCAGTCGCTTGTTGACCGCGGCGAGGTTGATGGCCACCTGCGGCTTCAGCGGCTTGCCGTCGCTGCCCTTCGCGAAGAACTGCACGCCGAGGTCGCTGGCCTCGCTGATCGCGACGGCGGCATCGGCGGTGGCGATGAGGGATTTGGAGGGAACGACATCAGTGATGACGGCGGAACCGCCGACACCTGCACGTTCCACCAGGGTCACCTCGGCACCGAGCTGCGCTGCCGCGATGGCGGCCTCATAGCCGCCGGGACCGCCGCCGATGATCGCGACGGACTGCGTGCGCTCAAATGAGAGGGATGCCATGCTCCTATTCTCCCCCAACGGCGGGCCCTTCATTGCGCGCACGCGGCCGCTGCCCACCCGCGACGGGAGTGCGTCACGATCTGTTCAGCTGCGAGCCTCGTGCGCGAATGAGCAGCGGGGTGCTCTGGTGAGGGGCGAGCAGGGTTCCTAGAGTGGAGGGATGCCTGAGAACCACGACAACCCGCTGGACGACGCGACCACCGATCCGTTCGACGTCGCACGCACCGCAGCCGCCGACATCGCACGCCTCACGGGTGTGGAGCGCCATGACATCGCGCTCACGCTCGGCAGCGGCTGGGGCAAGGCCGCGGACCTCATCGGCGAGACGGTCGCCACGATCCCCGCCACCGAGGTCACCGGATTCTCGAAGCCGGCGCTCGAGGGCCACGTCGGCACCATCCGCAGTCTGCGCACGGACAGCGGCAAGAACGTGCTCATCATCGGTGCCCGCACCCACTACTACGAGGGCCACGGTGTGCGCCGTGTCGTCCACTCCGTGCGAACGGCCGCAGCCACTGGCGCTGGGATCATGGTGCTCACCAACGGTGCCGGCGGCATCAAGGAGACCTGGAAGCCGGGTCAGCCCGTCCTGATCAGCGACCACATCAACCTCACGGCTGATTCCCCCATCGAGGGCGCCAACTTCGTCGATCTCACCGACCTGTACAGCGCACGTCTGCGCGGCATCGCCCGCGAGGTGGATGCCACGCTCGACGAAGGCGTCTACTGCCAGTTCCGCGGGCCGCATTACGAGACCCCCGCCGAGGTCCAGATGGCGAAGGCCATCGGCGGCCACATCTGCGGCATGTCGACCGCACTGGAGGCGATCGCCGCACGTCAGTCCGGAATGGAGGTGCTCGGTTTCTCGCTGATTACCAACCTCGCCGCCGGCATCCAGAAGACCCCGCTGAGCCACGCCGAGGTCATCGAAGCCGGACGCGAAGCCGAGCCGGTGATCTCCGACCTGCTCGCCCGCGTGATCGGACGCCTCTGATGAGCGTCGCGGACGCCGTCGCCCGGGCGGAGGCCTGGCTGGCGCAGGATCCCGATCAGACCACGCGCGATGAGCTCACGCAGCTGTTGGCCCGCGTCGCCGACGGCGACGAGAGTGCCGCCGCGGATCTCGTCGACCGCTTCGCCACGCGCCTGGAGTTCGGTACCGCGGGTCTGCGCGGCCGGCTGGAGGCCGGGTCGAACCGCATGAACCGCGTCCTGGTGTCTCAGGCCGCCGCGGGGTTCGCCGCCTACCTGCAGGAGCACGTCGACGGCGTCCCGACCGTGGTCATCGGCTACGACGGTCGCCACAACTCGCAGGTGTTCGCCACCGATTCGGCCGAGATCTTCGCCGGAGCCGGTCTCCGCGCCATCCTGCTGCCGCGCCTGCTGCCCACCCCCGTGCTGGCGTTCGCCGTGCGTCTACTGAAGGCGGACGCCGGGGTCATGGTCACGGCCAGCCACAACCCGCCCGACGACAACGGCTACAAGGTGTACCTCGGCGGCGCGGACGACGGATCGCAGATCGTGTCGCCCGCGGACAAGCAGATCGCCGCACACATCCAGCGGGTCGCCGACACCCTCGCCGTGCCGGCCCTTCCCCGCTCGAACGACTACACGGTGGCTGACGAATCCGTGCTGGACGCCTACGTCACGGCGACCGCCGCGGTGGGCCCGGCGCCGGCAGCGGGCACCGACCTGCGCTGGGTCTACACCGCTATGCACGGCGTCGGGTACGAGACGATGTCCCGCATCATCGCCGAGGCGGGCTACGCCGCGCCGATCCTCGTCACCGAGCAGATCCAGCCCGACGGCCGGTTCCCCACGGTGGCGTTCCCGAACCCGGAGGAGCCGGGCGCGATGGACCTGTCGTTCGCAGCGGCGCGCGAGGCGGGGGCCGACCTCATCATCGCCAACGACCCCGACGCGGATCGGCTGGCCGTGGCCATTCCGGCGGATGTCGAGGGTGGCTGGCGTCGACTCAGCGGCAACGAGGTGGGCCTGCTGCTCGGCTGGCAGAACGCCCGGGCCGCCGCCGGCACCCCGGGTGCCTCTCTCGCCTGCTCGCTGGTCTCCTCCCCCGGCCTCGGGGCGGTCGCAACCCACTACGGCTTGGACTTCCACGAGACCCTCACCGGCTTCAAGTGGATCTCCCGCGCGCCCGGTATGGTGTTCGGCTTCGAAGAGGCACTGGGCTACCTGGTCAACCCGACGACCGTGCGCGACAAGGACGGCATCTCCGCCGCGATCGCTTTCCTCAAGCTGGTCTCCAACGCGCGTGCCGAGGGCCGTACCGTCGCTGATCTGCTCGACGAGTTCGGCGAGACGTTCGGGCACTTCGCCAGCGGTCAGGTGTCGATCCGCGTGGAGGACCTGTCGCTGATCGGACGCATTATGGCCGGGCTGCGCGCCCAGCCTCCGATCGCGTTCGGCGACGACGCGGTCGCGTCAGCGGAGGACCTGCTCCAGGCCCCTGAGGGCACGCCGTCCGGCGACGTGCTGCGGTATCGGCTCGCCTCCGGGTCGCGGATCGTGGTGCGCCCGAGCGGCACCGAGCCGAAGCTCAAGGTGTACCTGGACGCGAAGGCGGACTCTGCTGAAGCCTCGCACGCGCGTATCGCAGCGATGGACGCCGCGGTTCGGGACTTGCTCAGCACGTTCTCCTGAAGCACGACATCTCCAGCAACGGGTGGGACGGCAAGACCGTCCCACCCGTTTCGCGTCTCCGATGCCTCGACACCCGCGCGCGGACAACGTAGACTTCTCGCGATATATCGCGAAGAGAGCATGATGACAGACGCCACCGACGACGCCTCGACACCGCCCGCAGATCCGCCGCACTGGATGCGCAGTCTGCTGCTGTTCTTCAGCGGTCAGACTGTGAGCCTGCTCGGCTCGATGCTCGTGCAGTACGCCATCTTCTGGTACCTCACGATGGAGTTCCGCTCCGGGTCGATCATGATGCTGGCCGGGCTGTTCGGCTTCCTCCCGCAGGCGATCGTGTCGATCTTCGGCGGCGTGTGGGCGGACCGCCACAACCGCAAGTTCCTGATCATCGCGGCCGATGGATCCATCGCGATCACCACCGCAGTACTCGCCATGCTGCTGCTGGTGGGTTATGCGCCGCTGTGGCTGATCTTCCTCACCCTCGCGATCCGTTCTGCCGGAGCGGGCATCCAGACCCCCGCGGTGTCCGCGATGATCCCCCAGATCAGCCCGCAACGTCACCTCATGCGCGTCAACGGCATCATGCAGACCATCAACTCGATCATGATGCTCATCGCTCCGGCCGCAGCGGGCGCGATCTTCGCGTGGGCGACCCTGCGCACCGGGTCCGGGCTGCAGGCGCTGCTGCCGATCTTCGCGATCGACGTCGTCACGGCTGTCCTCGGCATCGCCCTGCTGGCGCTGGTGCGCGTGCGCAAGGTCGATCGTTCGGCGGAAGAGCCCGTCGGCTACTTCGCCGACCTCGCCGCCGGAGTGCGCTACGTATTCGGCCATGCCTTCGTGCGCTGGCTGCTGGTGCTCTATGCGGTGGTGTTCCTCTTCACCGTGGCGCCGTCGAACCTCACGCCGCTGATGGTGGTGCGCACCTTCCCCGCCGGCGATGAAGCGGGTGACGTCATCAACCTCACGATCCTGGAGCTGGCCTTCAGCATCGGGATGGCCCTCGGCGGCATCCTGGTGGCGGTGTGGGCGGCCCAGCGCGACCGCATCACGCTGATCACGGCGGCGTCGCTCGCCTTCGCCGTGCTGTCCATCGTGCTGGGCCTCTCCCCCAACGTCTGGATCTTCTTCGGCGCCATGTTCCTCACCGGCCTCGTCGTGCCGTTCTTCGGAACCACAGCGATGACGCTGCTGCAGGAGACCGTCGAGCCGGAGCGTCAAGGGCGCGTGTTCGGCTTCGTCGGCATCGTGATGGCCCTCGCCATGCCCGTGGGCATGTTGGGCTTCGGACCGCTCGCGGACATCATGCCGGTGGAGGTGCTGCTGGTCGCGGCGGGAATCGCCACGATCGTCGTGGTCGCGATCGCGATGCTGATCCCCGCGGGTCGGCGCGCGGTGGCGTCCGCCCGGGCCATGAGCCGGGTGGCCGGCGAGAACGGAGATGCCGCGAAGGATGCCTAGACTGGGCGCATGATCGCCGCCCCCGTGACCCTCACCGGAAACCGCGTCCGCCTCGAGCCGCTCAGTGAGGCCCACGCCGACGGGTTGCGCGCCGCCGCGAAGGGAAACACCGACGCGCTCTGGTACACGGTCGCGCCGCGACCGGAGGGCATCGACGAGGACATCGCCAGCCGGCTCGCCCAGCGCGACGCCGGCGCCATGAACCCCTTCGCCATCCGCCGTCTCGCCGACGACGCGATCATCGGTGAGACCACGTTCTGCAACCTGCAGCCCGAGCTTCCGCGCACGGAGATCGGCTACACGTGGCTGGCCGCGGACGCACGCGGCACGGGCGTCAATGCGGAGGCGAAGCTTCTCCTTCTCGGCCACGCTTTCGACACGTGCGGGGTGATCGCCGTGGAGCTGCGTACGCACTTCCACAACTTCGCCTCGCGACGGGCGATCGAGCGTCTCGGAGCCAAGCAGGACGGGGTCTTCCGCAACCATCGCTTCGGTCCCGATGGCACGCTCCGCGACACGGTGGTGTACTCGATCCTCCCGCACGAGTGGCCGACCGTGCGCACCGGACTCCTGGCCCGTCTCGGCGAGCTGTGACCGAGATCGAGGCCGCCTCCGAAGTGGTGCTGGGTCAGGACCTGCACGCTCGTCCGGCGGCCGCGATCGCCGCACGCGCCACGGACTTTCGCGGGTCTGTCACGCTCCGGCCGGGATCCGGTCCCGAGCTCAACGCGGCGAGTGTTCTCACGCTCATGGCCGCAGATCTGCGCGCCGGAACGAACGTGACGGTGCGGGCGCGGGGCGCGGGTGCGGCCGACATCGTCGCAGATATCGCCGCGGAGCTGACCGCGACGGCGTGACCGTCAGCCGTCGATGAGGGCGGCCAGTTGCTCCAGGAACGCGGGAAAATCGGTGCCGCGGCGCACCAGACGCTGCACGGAGGAGGCGTCGGAGAACACCTCAACGAACTGCTCGAACACGGTCTGGAACGCCTCGCGATCCGTCTCACTGAACGCGACCATGGCCACCACCTGCACGCGGGCGTCGCCCCACGGCAGCGTGGATTCCGCGATCCCGATGGCGATCGCGGTCCGCGTGGCCGTCATCCCGATCGCGTGCGGGACGGCGAGAGTCTCGGTGAAGGCCGTGGACGAGGTCCGCTCGCGGGCTACTGTGCTCTCGACGTAATCCTCGTCGATCACGCCGTCCGCCACCAGCAGCGCACCGAGCCGTCGGATGACGCTCTCCTCGTCGGCGCCGGCCTCGATCCCGCGGACGAAGGCCGACGGCACGAAATAGCGCGACAGCTCGGCACGGAACTGCGAGAGTCGGCGCGAGCGACGTATCCGCGCGACGGCCGCCATCACGCGTTCGGCATCGACGTCGGTGAAGAACGGCGAGATCTGCACCACGTTGTCGGCGTTCTGGCCGGCTTCCAGGGTGGTCAGCACGAGGTCGGTGTCGAAGCCGCCGGACGGCTCGGCGTCGGTGTGCACATCGGTGATCATCAGCACCGAGCCGAGCGACTGCTCGATCCCGGTACGCAGCAGCTCGTGCATCTCGTAGTAGCCGGGACAGACGAGCGTCGCTGTCAGCCGGTTCTCCAGCGAGCGTCGCCGCTCCCACTGACCGCCGATATGCATCGCGAGATACGCGACTTCGTCATCGTGGACCGGGATCCCGAAGCGTTCGTAGAGCGCGCTCGCCAGCGCCACCGCCACGTCGAACAGCAGCGGATACGACGCCTTCAGCGTGCGGGTGAGCGGGTTGCGACTCCATTCGCCGCCACTGGAGCGGCGACGCAGGTTCTGCACGTGGGCCACGAGGCGGGTGAGTACATCGTCCTCGAGGGCGGGAACGGCGAACCGCTCGGTGACGGCATCCACGATGCGCCGCAGCTCGGCCGCGATCGCCGTATCGTCATCGGTGTCGTCGGAAGGCGAGCCGGATGCCACCGCACCACGCACTCGCAGCAGCACGGTCAGTGCATCGACCTCGGCGGCGGGCAGGGCTGCGCCGAGCACCTCACGAGTGACCTCGTCCACGACGCCGCGTGCGGCAGGGTCGACCACCGCATCGCCCACGGACTCGATCACCGCACCGGCCGCGGATCGCCACGCCGCGAGCAGCACCGCGAAAGCCACGCCACCCAGCGCGAACTCGTTGACGAAGTATCCGCTCGCGGTGAGCTGCGCGCTCAACCGCGCGCGCAGCACACGAGAGCGATCGACGCTGCCGACGCCCAGCAGGCCCTCCACCACCGACTCGTCATAGCCGCCCGGAGTATCCGCCAGCAGCAGCGAGCGCAGTGTCGCCCGACGCGCGCTCTCCTCGCCCACGAACCCGACGATCGGGCCGCGCCGCTCCCAGCGGAGGCCCCGCTCGACACCGCGCGCTCGCACCCAGGCCAGATCGGCCTCGATCGTCCCCTCGCTGACGAAGTGCTCGTCCGCGAGCGCGTAGACGTCCACGCCGTCATCGGCCAGCACGATCGTGCGGCCGATGGCATGGCGTCGCACATCCGGAACGTTCTCGTCCGCGGTGTCGCGGATGGCGGCGAGTCGATCGGGGCGGACGCGGTAGCCCATCGCACCGGATTCGATGGCATCGGTCCCACCGACTCGTTCGTTGACGGCGGCCACGTAGGAGCGGATGCTGCGGGTGGTCACTCCGAGTCGGTCCGCCAGATCCGCCGCCGTGCGCCAGGATCCGGAGCGCACGAGCAGGTCGACCAGCCGATCCTGTCGCTGCCTGGTCATCGCACCTCCTGAGCCTCGCGTCGGGGGTGAACGAGCACCCGCACCGGGCGTCCTCGCTCCTGCCCGATGCTAGCCCGCGCGACCTGTCCAGCGGCCCCCGTCGGGCGGAAAGTATTTTCCTCGGGGGCGGAAAGCACCCTGGTTGTGGCCGGTGCATGCGAGGACGACCATGAGATCAGGAGGTGGGTCGATGAGGATCCTGATCGTGTGCGGCGCGGGTGCTTCCAGCACCTTCGTCGCGAAGCGCGTGGAAAGAGCAGCCCGGGAGGGCGGATTCCCGCTGTCCGCTCGGGCCGGGAGCTGGGGGGCTTCCATCGCGAACGATTCCGATCGTGCCGTCGCCGCGGATGCGGATCTGGTCCTCATCGGCCCACACCTCTCGCACCTCCTGGAGGAAGCGAGAACACAGCTCGCACCGGCCCGTGTCGAGATGCTGCCGGAGGAGTGCCTCCGAGATCTCACGGGCACGAAGACTCTTGCGCTCGTGCGCGACCTGACCTGATTTCCATTCGAACGACAACGGAGGATCACATGACCACCATCACGCGCACCGTCACCGTCGGCTCGTCGCACGGGCTGCACGCACGTCCCGCGAAGCTGTTCGCGCAGGCCGCCAAGGAGCTGGGACTGCCGATCACCATTCAGAAGGGCGAGGGCAAGCCCACGAACGCCGCCAGCATCCTCGGGGTCATCTCGTTGGGCGCGGAGCACGGCGACGAGGTCGTCCTCTCCGTCGACGCCGAGGCACCGGGTGCTGCCGAGGCGATCGACTCCCTCGCCGCGCTGCTGGCCAGCGACATCGACGCGGAGTGATCGTGGCTGAGCTGACCGGAGTGGGCATCGGTCTGGGCGTCGCCCAGGGACCGGTCGCCCGCATCGCCGACGCGTTGCCGGCACCCGACAAGGTGCCCTCGACGCAGGCTCCCGATGCAGAGAAGGCCCGATTCCGGACCGCCGTGGACGTGGTCGCTCGAGAGCTGGAGAGCCGCGGCGCACGCGCCGGCGGCACCGCACAGGACGTGCTGGAAGCACAGGCCATGATGGCCGAAGACCCGGAGCTCGCCGACCAGGTGGACGAGCGGATCGACGCCGGAAACACTGCCGAATGGTCCGTGGTGGACGCGTTTGCGGCCTTCCGCGACCTGCTCACCGAGGCCGGCGGCTATCTGGGCGAGCGCGCGGCGGATCTCGACGATGTCGCCCAGCGTGTCCTCGCGCAGCTGCGCGGTGTGCCAGCTCCCGGGCTGCCGGAACCCGGTCACCCGTACGTGCTCGTGGCCCGCGACCTGGCTCCCGCCGATACGGCGCTGCTGGACCTGGATCTCGTCCTCGCCGTCGTCACCAGCGATGGTGGCCCCACCTCCCACACCGCGATCCTGGCCCGCGAGAAGGGCATCACCGCCATCGTCGGCGTCGCTGGTGCCGCCTCGCTGGTCGACGGCGAGACGGTGATCGTCGACGCCGAGGCCGGGACCGTCACCGCGTCTCCGACGGATGCCGAGCTGGAGGCCGCGGCCGCGAAGGCCGAGGCTCGTCGCGCCGCCGCGACGGCACCGCTCAGCCCCGGCGCCCTCGCCGACGGCACCCCGGTGCCGCTGCTGGCGAACCTCGGCTCCCCCGCCGGCGCGGCCGAGGCCGTGGCGAAGGGTGCGGAGGGTGTGGGCCTGTTCCGCACCGAGTTCCTGTTCCTCTCCGCCGACACCGCTCCCTCCGTCGCCGAGCAGCAGGCCGCGTACACGCAGCTACTGGAGGCGTTCCCGGGTCGGAAGGTCGTCGTGCGGGCACTGGACGCCGGCGCCGACAAGCCGCTCTCCTTCCTCAACGACAGCGAGGAGGAGAATCCGGCTCTCGGTGTCCGCGGCATCCGCGCACTCCGCGCGAGCGAGCAGATCCTCCGCGATCAGCTCACCGCTCTCGCCGCGGCGGACGCGGTGACGGAAGCCGACCTCTGGGTCATGGCTCCGATGGTGGCCACCGTCGAGGAGACGGAGTACTTCACCGCGATCGTGCACGAACACGGCTTGAAGACGGCCGGCGTGATGATCGAGACTCCGGCCGCGGCCCTCATCGCCGATCGGGTGCTCGCCCACACCGAGTTCGCGTCCATCGGCACCAACGACCTGACGCAGTACACGATGGCGGCCGACCGACTGCTCGGAGCGGTCGCGGATCTGCAGAGCCCGTGGCATCCCGCGGTGCTGAGCCTCATCGGCTCGGTGGGCTCCGCCGGTGCGCAGCTCGCGAAACCCGTGGGCATCTGCGGCGAGGCTGCCGCCGACCCGCTGCTGGCCGTGGTCCTGGTGGGCCTCGGAGCCACCAGCCTCTCGATGGCGCCGTCGGCACTCGCCGACGTCCGCGCCGCCCTCACCCGACACACGCTGGACGATGCCCGTCGCATCGCCGCAGCAGCACTGGCCGCATCCGACGCGGCCGGCGCACGAGCAGCGGCGCGCGCCGCGGCAGAAAAGGAGAACCAGTCATGACGACGGCGTCACCGACCCAGAGCCGAGGAGGAGCCCGCGTCGCTGTTCAGCGATTCGGCACGTTCCTCTCCGGCATGATCATGCCCAACATCGCGGCGTTCATCGCGTGGGGCCTGATCACGACCCTGTTCATCGCCACCGGCTGGCTCGGCGGCTGGCATCCCGTCGCCGACATCTTCGGCGGCTTCGGCGATCAGTCGCTGATCGGCTGGATGGGCTCGCGCACCCAGCTCGCGGCGGACGCGGACGGCAACACGTTCCAGCAGTACGTGGGCCTCGTCGGCCCGATGATCACCTACCTGCTCCCGCTGCTCATCGCGAACACCGCGGGCCGCATGGTCTACGGCGAGCGCGGCGGCGTGGTGGCCACCATCGCCACCATGGGTGTCATCGTGGGCACCGACATCCCGATGTTCCTCGGTGCGATGGTGATGGGCCCGTTCGCGGGCTGGCTCACCAAGCGGATGGACCGGCTCTGGGACGGCAAGATCCGGCCCGGCTTCGAGATGCTCGTCAACAACTACTCGGCCGGAATCCTCGGCTTCCTGCTCGCGATCCTCGGCTTCTTCGGCTTCGGTCCGATCATGCAGCTCGTCAGCAACACGCTGGGTGCCGTGGTCAAGTGGATGGTCGAGCTCGGCATCCTGCCGCTGCTGTCGATCATCGTGGAGCCGGCCAAGGTGCTGTTCCTCAACAACGCCATCAACCACGGCGTGTTCACGCCGCTCGCCACCCAGCAGGTCATCGAGCAGGGCAAGTCGTACCTGTACCTGATCGAGGCGAACCCGGGCCCCGGCCTCGGCATCCTGCTGGCGTTCACCTTCTTCGGCATCGGCGCCGCGAAGGCATCTGCTCCCGGCGCGATCATCATCCAGTTCTTCGGCGGCATCCACGAGATCTACTTCCCGTACGTGCTCATGAAGCCCATGGTGATCCTCGCCGCGATCGCCGGTGGCGCCACGGGTGTCGCAACGAACGTGCTGTTCAACTCGGGTCTGGTGGCTCCCGCCGCTCCGGGGTCGATCTTCGCCGTCCTCGCGGCGACCTCGAAGGACAGCTACCTGGGCGTGATCCTCTCGGTGCTGCTCGCGGCCACCGTCTCGTTCCTCATCGCGGCGATCATCCTGCGTGCCAGCCGCAAGAAGGACCTCGCCTCCGAGAACGCCGGTGACCTGTCCGCAGCGGTCGCGCAGACCGAGGCGAACAAGGGCAAGGGCTCGTCCGTGCTCGGCGGCCTCGCGGCCTCCAACGCGGCCGGCGAGGTCGCGCAGACGCAGGCGGCCACGGCCACCGGTGCCGTGGACGAGCGCGAACTGAAGAACATCGTCTTCGCATGCGATGCCGGCATGGGCTCCTCCGCCATGGGCGCGAGCGTGCTGCGCAACAAGTTCAAGAAGGCGGGCATCGAGGGGGTGACGGTGACCAACAAGGCCATCGCGAACCTCGACGGCACCGAGGATCTCATCGTCACGCAGGCGCAGCTCACGCAGCGCGCCACGGACAAGAACCCGAACGCCGTGCACGTCTCGGTCGACAACTTCATGAACTCGCCGAGATACGACGAGGTCGTGGACCGCGTGCGCAAACAGCAGGAGGATGCTTCCTAAGCGTCATCTCCGGGAGCGGTCCGAGACGATCGGGCCGCTCCCTCCCCGCATCAGAACTCAGGTAGAAACACCCCGTGGAAGGGAACACAATGTCCCACTCGATCCTCCGTCTCGAATCCGTCCGCATCCACCCCTCCGGCACCACCCAGGAAGCCGCGATGAAGGAGGCCGCCGACATCCTCGTCGCCGCGGGTGCCGTCACCAACGGCTACTTCGCCGCGATGCAGCAGCGCGAGGCCACCGTGTCCACCTACATGGGCAACGAACTCGCCATCCCGCACGGCACCAACGAGACCAAGGACACCATCCTGGAGTCCGGTCTCTCGCTGGTGCGCTACGACGGCGGCGTGGACTGGGGCGGCGAGCCCGTCAGCTTCGTCGTCGGCATCGCGGGAAAGGGCGACGAGCACCTCGAGATCCTGGGTCGCATCGCCATCCTGTTCTCGGACGAGGACGATCTGGCACGGCTGAAGGCCGCAGCGACGCCCGAGGAGCTGTTCGAGCTGGTCGCCACGGTGAACGAGGCATGAGCGCGCCCACCGCCGTCCACTTCGGCGCTGGCAACATCGGACGCGGCTTCGTCGGGTGGCTCCTGCACGACGGTGGCTACGAACTGGTCTTCAGCGACGTCGCCACCGCCCTCGTCGACGCGATCAACGCCGCCGACGAGTACACCGTGCATGAGGCGGGGCCCGGCGGCGTCGACCGGGTGGTCACCGGGTTCCGGGCCATCGACAGCGCGGCCCACCCGGACGAGCTTGCGCGCGAGATCGCTGCGGCGGCGGTTGTCACCACCGCCGTTGGTCCGACGGTGTTGAAGTTCGTCGCGGCCAACATCCTGGACGGCCTCCGCCGCCGCGACGAGAACGCCGCACCGCTGCAGGTCATGGCCTGCGAGAACGCGATCGGCGCCACCGACACCCTGCGCGAGGCGATCGTCGAGCGCGCGGGGGCGGAGTGGCGCGAGCTGTCGCATCGCGCGGTGTTCGCGAACACCGCCGTGGATCGGATCGTGCCCGCCCAGGCTCCGGGCGAGGGCATCGACGTGACGGTCGAGCCGTTCTTCGAATGGGCCATCGAGCGCCGTCCGTTCGGTGACGATCTGCCGAACATCCCAGGTGCGCACTTCGTGGATGATCTTGCGCCGTACATCGAGCGCAAGCTGTTCACTGTGAACACGGGTCATGCCGCCACTGCGTACCTCGGGGCCGTCGCGGGAGCGGAGAGCATCGCCGATGCTCTCGCGATCGCGACGGTCGAGGAGGGCGTGGCGCGTGCTCTTGAGGAGACCTCCGCCGTGCTGGAGGCCAAGCACGGTCTGTCCGCCGCGAGTCTCGCGGAGTATCGCGCCACGATCCTGAACCGCTTCCGCAATCCCGAGCTACCCGACACCGTGTGGCGCGTGGGTCGTCAGCCGCTGCGCAAGCTCAGCCGTCACGAGCGCTTCATCGGTCCCGCCGCCGAAGCCGCCGAGCGCGGCCTGTCCACCGCGGCGCTGCTGCGGGCGGTCGGTGCCGCGCTGGAGTTCTCCGACGCCGCCGATGAGCAGTCGGTGCAGCTGCAGGCCCTGCTCCGCGGCCCCGCGGACGCTCCCACCCTCACCCGCGAGATCACGGGTCTGGACCCCGAGCACCCGCTCTTCGACGACGTCACCGCCGTGATCGCCGCCCGCGTCACCGCCCTCCGCTGACTCTCACCCCGCCCGTCCTCACCCCGCAACCCACTGACCGCGAGACTTCCGTCTGTGGGCGACAATTGCCGCGTTGCGGTGATTCTCACCCACACGCGGAATTCTCGCGGGTCATGGGGCGCCCTGGGCGGCGCGCGGATGAGGGGGGTTCATCGGGGTCGCCTAGAGTGGCGGACGTGCTGACACCGCTCCTGCTCGCGTGTGCCGCGATCATCGCCGCCGTCATCCAGCGGATCACGGGGCTCGGATTCGTGCTCGTGCTCACCGCGCCCGTCATCCTGCTCTACGGCGCATACACCGGAACGGCGATGAGCGTGTTCCTCGCCCTCGTCGCCTCGCTGGCCGCTCTCCCGCTGGTGTGGAAGCAGATCGTGTGGCGGCGGGTGCTCTGGCTGCTGCTGCCCGCCGCGATCATCGCGCCGCTGGCAACCTGGGCGGTGCGGCTGCTGCCGGAGCCGGCGATGCTGCTTCTGATCGCCGCACTTGCCGCTTTCGCACTCACGGCGAGCCGCATTCCGGGCCTGTCTCGGCTCTATCACGGTCGCTCCGGCACCATCACCGCCGGAGCCTCGGCCGGAGCGCTGCACGTCGCCAGCGGGATGTCCGGACCGGTCCTCGGCGCGTACGCCGTCGCGACCGGATGGGAGCAGCGCTCCTTCGCCGCAAGCGTCCAGGCGGTGTTCGTGGGGCTGAGCGCGCTGGCCGTGGTGTTCCGCGGCGTGCCTCCGGTGCCGGTCGCTGACCTGGTGTGGGGCGGTGTCGCCACCGCCGCCGGCATCGCGGTGGGATCGCTATTGGTGCGATTCGTCCCTGCGCGGATCGGACGACAGGGTATGCTCGGCTTCGCCTGGCTCGGCACAATCGTCGTGTTCGTGCGAGGCATCGTCGCCCTCGTTTCCTGAGCGAGCGCGACACACCCGAAACAGACCACCCGGTCACATCCGCAACGAAGACGTACGGAGTACCCGTGGAACGATCCACGTATGCCATCATCGGCGCCGGTCCCAGCGGCTTGGCCGCCGCGCGGGCACTGCAGGTCGCCGGCCTTCCGTTCGAGGGCTACGAATCCTCCACCGGAGTGGGCGGGCTCTGGGACATCGACAATCCGCGATCGACGATGTACGAATCCGCGCATCTCATCTCCTCGCGCACCACCACCCAGTTCCGCGAGTTCCCGCTGCCCGACACCGCGGACTACCCCGGCCATCGGGTGATGCGACAGTACTTCCGCGACTACGCGGACAGGTTCGAGCTGACGCCGCAGTTCCACTTCGACACCACGGTCGTATCGGTGCGGAAGGACGCCTCGGGCTGGCTGGTGGTCTCGGAGGGACCGGACGGCACGGTCGAACGACGTCACGCGGGGGTGATTCTCGCAAACGGCACGCTCGCGCACCCCAACGTCCCGACCTTCCCCGGCGAGTTCACCGGTGAGCTGATGCACACCAGCCAGTACAAGAGCGCCACCCAGCTGGACGGGAAGCGCGTGCTGATCATCGGTGCCGGAAACTCCGGATGCGATATCGCGGTGGACGCGGTGCACCATGCCGCCGCCGTCGACATGAGCGTTCGACGCGGTTACTACTTCGTCCCGCGCTACCTGTTCGGACGCCCGTCCGACACCCTGAATCAGGGCCGCCCGCTGCCGGCGCCGATCAAGCAGTTCATCGACAAGCGCGTGCTGCAGGCCTTCACGGGCGACCCCGTGCGCTTCGGATTCCCCAAGCCGGACTACAAGATCTACGAGTCCCACCCGATCGTCAACACGCTGATCCTGAACCACCTGGGTCAGGGCGACCTGCGCATCCGTCCCGATATCGATCGGTTCGACGGCACCACGGTGCGTTTCCGCGATGGCTCATCGGATGAGTACGACCTCGTTCTACTCGCCACCGGATACACGCTGGACTACCCGTTCGTGGATCGCGCGGCACTGCACTGGCGCGGCGCCTCCCCCGATCTGTTCCTCAACATCTTCCCGTCCGACTTCTCGGGCCTCTACGTCATGGGCATGATCGAGGCGTCCGGCATCGGCTGGCAGGGCCGCTATGAGCAGGCGGAGCTGATCGCCGCGTACCTGCGCGCGACACAGGTACATCCCGCCCGCGCCGCCGAGTTCCGCCGCCGGGTGAACGAAGAGCGGTGGCCCGACACCACCGGCGGCTACAAGTACCTGGGTCTGGAACGCATGTCGTACTACGTCAACAAGGACGCCTACCGGGCCGCCATGCGCGACGCGCTGGACTCACTCGTCGTGGCCCACGCTCCCGGCAGGCACCTCCCGCGCCGCAGGAAGGCGGTCACGCGATGAGCATCCCGCGGAAGGCGGCAGACGCATGAATCCCGACGTCATCGACGCGATCCAGGTGACCCCCGGATCGCTGCTCGCCCTCAACATCGTGTTGGGCCTCATCATGCTCGGCATCGCGCTGGACACCGCCCCGAGCGACTTCCGGGTGGTGCTGAAGCACCCCAAGCCGTTCATCATCGCGATCCTCGCCCAGCTTCTGCTGCTGCCCCTGGTGACCTTCGGGCTGACCTTCGTGCTCCCGGTGACGAACTCGATGGCGCTCGGCATGATTCTCGTGGCCTGCTGCCCGCCGGGGAACATCTCGCAGGTGCTGACGCATCGCTCGGGCGGCAACGTCGCCCTGTCGGTGTCGATGACCGCCGTCGGCAACGTGCTCTACATCTTCGCGATGCCGCTCTCGATCGCGTTCTGGGGCTCGCTGAACCCGCGCACCCGCGACATCCTCGAGGCCATCACGCTGAACCCGTGGCAGATGCTGCTGGAGATCCTGCTGATCGTCGGCCTGCCGTTCGGGCTCGGCCTGCTGCTGCGCGCCAAGCTCCCCGGCTTCGCCAAGCGGGCGCACCCGATCGTGCACTGGTTCAGCCTCATCGCACTCGTCGCCTTCATCGCCGTGGCGCTCGTCGGCAACTGGGCGATCTTCGTGTCCGTGCTCGGGCTGCTGGTGATCGTTGTGACCGTGCACGATGCGGTGGCCCTGGGAATCGGATACGGCACCGCCGTGCTCGGCGGGCTCGGCACGCGCGAGCGCAAGGCGATGACGTTCGAGGTCGGCATCCGTAACGCGGGCCTCGGACTCGGGCTGGTGTTCACGTTCTTCGGCGGACTCGGCGGCATGGCGATCGTGGCCGGATGGTGGGGCATCTGGGACATCATCGCGGGACTCATCGTCTCATCGCTCTGGGCGTGGCGGACGAAGGTGCGCACGGGTTCGCCGCGCGGAGACGCGTCCGGACGCAGCATCGCGGAGCCGGCATCGTGACCGGAACACGTGTGCTGGTCACGGGCGGCAGCGGGTTCCTCGGCTCGCACGTGGTGTCGGCGCTGGTGGCGCGCGAGGATGTATCCCTCGTTGTGTCGGCCGATGTTGCGGCCCGCATCCCCGCGCGGGACGGGGTCATCGAGGCCATCTGCGATGTCACCGACCCGCACGCCCTCGAACCCCTCCTGCGCGAACACCGGATCGACGTCGTGGTGCACCTCGCGGCGATCGTGAACCCCGGTGGCGATGTCGCCATCGAGTACCGGGTGGATGTGGACGGTTCTCGCAACGTGCTGGGCGCGTGTGTCGCGGCGGGAGTGCGGCGCCTGGTCGTCTCCAGCTCCGGGGCCGCCTACGGATATCACGCCGACAATCCCGCCTGGCTGCGCGAGAGCGACGCCATCCGCGGCAACGACGAGTTCAGTTACTCGCGCCACAAGCGTCTCGTCGAGGAGATGCTGGCGAGCGCGCGCAGGGATCATCCGGAACTGGAGCAGGTGATCTTCCGCATCGGAACGATCCTCGGACCGACGGTGCGCAACCAGATCACCGCGATGTGGGACGGAAAGCGCATCCTGCGCATCGCTGGCTCCGACTCCCCCTTCGTATTCGTCTGGGTCGATGACGTCGCCGGAGCGATGGCCCGGGCAGCCACGGACGGCCCAGCCGGAATCTTCAACGTCGCCGGCGACGGAGCTCTCACCGTTGCCGAGCTCGCCCGGCGCCTCGGTAAGCCGCTCCTCACGATTCCCGCGCCGGTCCTCGCACTCGGCCTGCGCATTGGGCGCGCGCTGAAGCTGGTGCCCTGGGGGCCGGAACAGGTGCGCTTCCTGCGATATCGTCCGGTCCTCGCGAACGATGCCCTGAAGCGGGAGTTCGGCTACGTTCCGGCGAAGACGTCGTCCGAGGCGTTCGACGCGTACCTCGCCACCCACCCCGGCGTCGCCCGCGAGTCCTGAGCTCAGGAACCCTATCGCTTCGCGGTTGCTGAGCGCACTTCGTCCCGCTGGTGCCCAGGCAGATCGCTGAGCCATCCTCCGGTTGCTGAGCGAGCGAAGCCAGACGAAGTGCCGCTCCCAGCGCTCCTCACGAGAAG
Source organism: Microbacterium gorillae (assembly GCF_050990725.1). Classification (GTDB taxonomy): domain Bacteria; phylum Actinomycetota; class Actinomycetes; order Actinomycetales; family Microbacteriaceae; genus Microbacterium; species Microbacterium gorillae_A. The sequence goes on along the minus strand of NZ_CP158844.1, from coordinate 1,245,252 downwards.
CCCCTCACGCACCGTAGCGCTGCACCAGTGCTGCACCGATCCTCGCGAGGTGTTCCCTCACGCCCGGCGGGCTGGAGATGTCGAGCCATTCGACGAGCCCGGCGAGATGCCCCGCGAGACCGTACTCGCTGGGTCCGTGAATGGTGACGTCCACGCGACCATCGGCACCGATCTCGCCGAGACTGAGGTTGTCCCCGAGCGCTGTGCGCAGGAAATCAATCCCCTCCGGCGCACACGTCCCGCATACCTCCACCACCGCACGATGCGCAGCGTCCTCGGCGATGCGGCGCCAGCTGTCCGCGAGGTCGAAGTCCGCCGGGCGGATCGCGGCGTCGTCGGTCACCGTGACCGCGCTGACCCGGTCGATGCGGAAAGTCCGCTGCCCCGCATCGGTGCCCGCAATGAGGTACCACGATGCGCCGGTCGACACGATCCCCAGCGGATGCACGAGACGCTCGGTCTCCCGCCCCGCCGCGTCGATATACCCGAGCGCCACCTGCACGCGCTGGATCACGGCGTTCTGCAGGACCTCGACGAAGCGCGGCGGGCGGGTGTCGACGCGCTCCGAACCACGACGCCAGGAGTCCACGACCAGCGACGATGCAGCCGCTTCGGCGTGATCGCGAAAGCTCTCCGGCAGGGCACGGACCAGCTTACGAAGCGCCGCCCTGACCTCGGGCGTCGCCGCCGCGGCCGGGCCCGCCACGACGAACAGCGCCTGCGCCTCCTGCGCGGTGAGGCCTGACAGATCGATGCGAGCCCCGCCGAGCAGTCGCCACCCGCCGCCGCGGCCCTGCACGGAATACACCGGGAGCCCCGCCATGCCGAGCGCGTCGAGATCCCGCCGCGCCGTGCGCTCGGAGATCTCCAGCTCCGCGGCGACCTCTGCGGCGGTGACCCGCTCGCGCCGCTGCAGCATGAGGAGGATGGCCACCAGCCGATCGGATCGCATATCTTCATTCTCGCGTTTTAACCGGTCATGCTGTGGCCTATTTAGCTCCCTAGCGTGGAACTATGAACTCTGAATCACTGATGTCCTTTCCTGAGCCCACGATCATCGCCGTCAACGGCGTCGAACTGGAGGTGTTCGAGGCGGGCGCCCACAATGCGGGGCGGCCCATCGTGCTGTGCCACGGCTTCCCTGATCTCGCCTACACCTGGCGTCATCAGGTGCCTGCACTCGTGGCCGCGGGCTATCACGTGATCGTCCCCAACCAGCGCGGCTACGGCAACTCCGCCCGCCCGGAAGGCGTCGAGGCCTACGACATCGAGCACCTCACCGGCGATCTGGTGGCCCTCCTCGATCATTACGGATACGCCGACGCCACCTTCATCGGTCACGACTGGGGCGCATTCGTGGTGTGGAGTCTCACGGTGCTACACCCGGACCGGGTCAACCGTGTGATCGCGTTCAGCATGCCGTACCTCGCGCGCGGCGAGATGCCGTGGCTGGACTTCATGGAGGCGGTCCTCGGCAGCGAGTACTACTTCGTTCACTTCAACAAGCAGCCCGGCGTCGCCGCCGCCGTGTTCGATGCGGACCCCGGCCGATTCCTCACCAACCTGTATCGCCGGAACACGCCTCTGCTGCCGCCGGAGCCCGGGATGGAGCTGATCAGGATCGCTCGCACCGACGCGCCGCTCGGTGAGCCGCTGCTGACCGAGGGTGACCTCGCCGTCTACACGGCAGCGTTCGCGACCTCCGGATTCACCGGCGGGATCAACTGGTATCGAAACCTCAATCGCGACTGGCACCAGCTCGGGGCAGCCGATCCGATCATCCGCCAGCCCGCGCTGATGATCTACGGCGACCGCGACACCGTCATGCGCGCCGAGAGTCTCGCGTCGCTTGTGCCCAACGTCACCGAGACCAGCCTCGACACCGGCCACTGGGTTCACCAGGAGCGCCCCGTCGAGGCGAACCAGAAGATCTTGGAGTGGTTGGCGAGCCACGACGCCAGCGCGTCCTGACGGGACAGCCGAGTGACCGCGCAGAGATGCGGTCACTCGGCTCCCGGCTCTCAGCGGGCGAAGCCCTCGCCGATGAGCTCGATGAGCTCCTCGCGCTCCTCTACCGACAGGAAGGCGGCGGCAGCGGCGTTGAGCTGGAAGGACTCGATGTCCTCGAGGCCGTAGCCGAACGCCTCGGCGAGCAGCGCCAGCTCGCGCGTGAGGGAGGTGCGGCTCATGGTGCGGTTATCGGCGTTCACGGTGACCGCGAAGCCGAGCTGGAACAGCAGGTCGAACGGGTGGTCGGCGATCTGGTCGCCCCACGCCTCAATGGCACCGGTCTGCAGGTTGGACGACGGCGACAGCTCCAGCGGGATCTCGCGGTCGCGCACCCAGCGCGCCACGTTGCCGAACTGCACGCGCACTTCGTCTTCGGCACGTCCCACGATGCTCAGGTCCTCGGCGATCCGGGTGCCGTGGCCCAGGCGCAGCGCCCGACCGTCGATCAGCGCCGAGCGGATGGAGTCCACTCCCGCGCCCTCGCCCGCGTGCACCGTCACCGGGAGGAACTCCCCCGCCAGGTAGGTGAACACGTCGGCATACTCCGATGCGGGGTTGCCGTCCTCGGCACCCGCGATGTCGAAGGCCACGACGCCGGAATCGCGCGAGGCGACGGCGAGCTCGGCGACCTCGCGCACGTACGCTCCGCCGCGGATCGCGGACAGGATCTGGGAGACCCGGATCTCCGCGTCGTTGTCGTCGGCGTCGTCCTCGCCCTGCTCCAGTCCGTCCTGAACCGCGTCGACGGCCTCGGCCATCGACAGTCCGCCGGCGATGTGCAGCTCCGGTGCCCATCGCACCTCGCCGTACACCACACCGTCGGCGACGAGGTCTTCGACGTACTCGCGCGCGACGCGGGTGAGCGCCTCGCGCGTCTGCAGCACGGCCAGCACCGGTTCGAACGCCGTGAGGTACTCCTCCAGCGATCCGGACTGCGTGCGCTGCAACATCCAGGCCACCAGGCCATCGGCGTCCGCGGCGGGCAGCTCGATGCCGGCCTCTGCTGCCAGCTCCACCACGGTCTCGGGGCGAATCGCGCCGTCCAGGTGATCGTGAAGCGAGACCTTGGGCAGGCTGCGCAGCGAGACACCGTCGATGCGGACGTCGCCATGGGCGTCGATGGACATGTTTCCTCCGATGGGACGGGGCGAATGAGAGGCACTCGCAGACTACGCGGTGCGGCCGCGGGATACGAGCGGGCGAGTCATCGCGGGCGCGCCGCGGACACGCCCACCATCATCCCCCGCTATCACCCGCGAGACTTCCGTCTGTGGGCGACAATCACCGCGTTGCACGGATTCTCACCCACAGGCGGAAGTCTCGCGGGACATGGGTGAACGCAAGCGGGCCGGGTCTCGCGCGCCCGATCCTCGGACGCGCGAGACCTCAGATCAGGCCGTGATGCGCTCGCGCACGATCGGCGTGCGCTCGAGAGCGGTGTCACCGATCTCCCACGCACCTTCGACGGACGCCAGGGCACCGGCGAAGCGGGCCTCGTCCTCCGCGGAGAGCGTGAAGATCGGGTCCCCCGCGCGGACGGCATCGCCCGGCTTCACGTGCAGGTCGATTCCCGCGGCGTGCACGACCGCGTCTTCGGCGCGAGCGCGACCCGCACCGAGTCGCCACGCGCCCACGCCGAACGGCAGCGCCTCCATGCGCGTGATGAATCCGTCGCGCGGCGCGGTGACCGTGTGCGTCTCCCGCGCCACCGGAAGCGCTGCATCCGGGTCGCCGCCCTGCGCGATGATCATGGTGCGCCAGTGATCCATGGCGCGTCCGTCGGACAGCGCCGCTTCGACGTCCGCGTCCGGCTGTCCGGCGAGCGCCAGCATCTCGCGGGCGAGTGCGAGGGTGAGTTCCACGACGTCCGCGGGGCCACCGCCGGCAAGCACCTCCACCGACTCGCGAACCTCGTTGGCGTTGCCGATCGCAAGTCCCAGCGGCACGTTCATATCGGTGAGCAGCGCCGTGGTGGAGACGCCGGAATCTGTTCCCAGCGCCACCATCGTCTCGGCCAGTTCCCGCGCGCGATCGATGTCCTGCATGAACGCACCGGAGCCGAACTTCACGTCCAGCACCAGGGCACTCGTGCCCTCGGCGATCTTCTTCGACATGATCGACGAGGCGATCAGCGGGATGGCCTGCACGGTGCCCGTGACGTCACGCAGGGCGTACAGCTTCTTGTCGGCGGGAGCCAAACCCGTGCCGGCGGCACAGATCACGGCACCCGCATCGCCGCGGAGCTGGGCGAAGATCTCCTCGTTCGACAGCGCGGCACGCCAGCCCGGAATCGACTCGAGCTTGTCGAGCGTGCCACCGGTGTGACCGAGCCCCCGACCGGACAGCTGCGGCACGGCTACACCGAAAGCGGCCACCAGCGGAGCCAGCGGCAGGGTGATCTTGTCGCCGACACCACCCGTGGAGTGCTTGTCGACGGTGGTCTTGCCGAGTCCGTCGAAGCTCATCCGCTCCCCGGAGGCGATCATCGCGTCCGTCATCACGCGGATCTCGTCGCGGCTCATGCCGTTGAGGAAGATCGCCATCGCGAACGCGGACATCTGGGCATCGGACACGTATCCGCGGGTGTAGGCGTCGATCATCCAGCGCAGCGCGTCTTCGGAAACGGCATGGCGATCGCGCTTGGCGGCGATGACGTCGACGGCGGCAAACGGCTCCAGGCTCATCGTGCCGCCTCCTCGAGGTTGCGCGGACCGAAGGCGTCCGGCAGCACCTCATCGATGGTGCGGATACCGGAGACGGTCTCCAGCAGCATGCCGGGAACAGCGTGCTCGAACAGCAGCTGACGGCAGCGACCGCACGGCATCAAGGTGCGTCCCTCGCCATCCACGCACACGAACGCCACCAGCTGGCCGCCGCCGGACATGTGCAGCGCCGACACCAGGCCGCACTCGGCGCAGAGGGTCACGCCGTAGGAGGCGTTCTCCACGTTGCAGCCCGACACGATGCGCCCGTCGGTGACGAGGGCCGCGGCCCCCACCTTGAATCGCGAGTACGGCACGTAGGCCTTCTGCATGGCTTCAACGGCCGCGGTGCGCAGCTCGTCCCAGGCGATGTCCATGTGTTCCTCTCCTGCGGCTCGTGGCCGCGTCGACGATGTTCTGTGTGCACGAATGGGCCCAATCCGGGTCGAATTGGGCCCATTCATGAGCTGGAAAGTGTGTCAGCCCTTGATGTAGGGCTTGCCGGACGCCGCCGGGCCCTTGATGCGGCCGACGAATCCGGCGACCGCAATCAGCGTCACCACATACGGCAGCATCAGCAGGAACTCCTTCGGCACGGGCGACTGCAGCGCGCTGAAGGTGTTCTGCAGGTTCTGCGCGAAGCCGAACAGCAGCGCGGCGAACGTGGCGCGCATCGGGTCCCAGCGACCGAAGATGACCGCGGCGAGGGCGATGAAGCCGAGGCCGTTCGTCATGTTCTGCGTAAACAGCGGCACCGATGCGAGCGTGAAGTACGCGCCGCCCACACCGGCGATCGCACCCGCGAGCACCACGTTGGTGAAGCGCACCCGGTTGACGTTGATGCCCACGGTGTCGGCGGCACGCGGGTACTCGCCCACGGCGCGGACACGCAGGCCCCAGCGGGTGCGGTAGAGGCTGAAGGCCACGAACGGCACCACGATGTACATCAGGTACACGATGAAGGGCTGGTTGAACAGCACCGGACCGATGACGGGGATGTCCCCGAGCAGCGGGATCTTCAGGTTGCCGAACTGCGCGGGAGTGTTCAGGGCCGGGGCGTTCGGCACCAGCACGATCTGGTACAGGAAGCTCGTGAGACCCAGCACCAGACCGTTGAGCACGACACCGATGATGACCTGTTCGACGAGGTACTTGATCGCGAACGCAGCCAGCACGAACGCCACCAGCATGCCGCCGATCATCGCGCCGATGAGTCCGACATAGGGGTTGTGCGTGATGGATGCGGTGATCGCGGCCATGAACGCGCCGAGCAGGAACTGCGCCTCGATGGCGACGTTGACCACACCCACGCGCTCGCCGATGATGCCGCCGAGGGCACCGAACACGAGCGGGACGGCCAGCGAGAGCGCGCCCGAGAGCAGACCGACGACGGGAACCTTACCGCTGGCACCGGCGGCGGCCCACGTCACGAAGACGAAGACGCCCAGCACGCCGAACAGCACGGGGACCCACGCTCCCGCCTTGCGGCGGAGCACCGTTGCCACCCACGACCACGCTGCCAGCAGCGCGAGCACCACCATGCAGACGACGATCGTGGCATCCGCGGGAATCGGAAGGTCGCCCAGGACGACCGGGATCTTCTGCGACGAGTTCGGGTCCAGGTTGAAGATCGCATCGCCGTGACGCGGCGCGAGCAGGAGCAGCAGTCCGAGCAGCGCGAACGCAGCGGTCAAGGAGACCGGCACCTTCAGCTTCAGCGGCGTCTTGATGTCCGCCGTCGCCGCTGCGGGCGCGGGCGTCTGGATGTCAGCCACGGTCATGCCGCCACCGCCTTCGTCTTGGCCGCCTTCTTGGCTGCCTTGGCCTTGAGCTTCGCCGCGATCTCCGCGTCGCTCTTGGGGAGGAAGAAGATCGTGCGCACCAGCGGCGGGGCCGCGATGAACAGCACGATGATCGACTGGACCACCACAACGATCTCGGACGGGATTCCCTGTCCGCTCATCGCGAAGGATCCGGCCTTCAGTGCGCCGAACAGGAGTCCGGCGGCGAACACGCCACCGGCGCGGCTGCGTCCGAGCAGCGCCACGGTGATCGCGTCGAAGCCGACTCCCGCGTCAAAGCGGTTGTCGAAGCCGGAGGTCGTGACGGCGGTCACCTGGTACGCACCGGCGATGCCCGCAAGAGCACCGGCGAACATCATCGCGTAGACGTACATGCGGTCGACGCTGATGCCGGCGGCACGAGCCGCGTGCGGGTTCTCGCCCACGGCGCGCATGCGGAACCCGAGGCTCGAGCGCTCCATCAGCCACCAGACGACCACCGTGAGGATGATCACCACGATCAGACCGAGATTCAGGCCGGGGAACTGGGGACCTGCCAGCTGCGGCAGCTGCGCGGTCTCGGGGGTCGCCACCGACTGGGACTGGTTCGAGCCGGGCTTCTGCAGACCGGGCGTGCGCACCAGGAAGCCCACGAGGTTGAGGGCGATCCAGTTGAGCATGATCGTGAGGATCACCTCGTGCGCGCCGGTGCGCGCCTTCAGGAATCCGGCGATGCCGGCCCAGGCCGCACCGCCGAGAGCCGCGACCAGGATGGTGAAGGGGATGTGCAGCCACAGCGGCATCGACATCTGGAACGACAGGAAGCCCGCGAACACACCCGCGATGAGCATCTGGCCCTGCGCACCGATGTTGAACAGGCCGACGCGGAACGCGAGACCGACGCCGAGACCGGCAAGGATCAGCGGGACCGCGAAGCCGAGCGTGTTGGTCAGCGGCCGGATCATCCGGACGAAGTTGGCCGCCTCGGGATCGAAGATCGAGCCTCGGAACAGGGCCCAGTATCCGTTGGAGACGGCCTGCCAGATGGCGGAGATCGTATCCATCGGCCGGCTGAAGAAGTAGCCGGAGGCCTTCTGCACGTCGGGATCGGTGGCGGCGATCAGGATGCCCCCGATGATGAACGCCGCGACGATCGCGAACAGCGTCGTCACGACGCTGCCGCGCAGGATCTCTCGCATGACGGCGTTGCCGCGCGGCACCGGGATGTTCTGGATGTTCCGGCTCGGCTCGCCCTGAGCGGCGGCGGCGCCGGCGGTGTTCGCGACCTCGGTGGTGATGGTCTTCTCGGCGGCGACCGCCTCGGGGGCAGCCGTCGGGCCGGCTGCGGCGAGCGGATCGTCCGATCCGGTGTTCTTCTCGTTCATGCTGCCTTCTCTCCCGCCATCAGGAGGCCGAGGACGTCGCGCGGGGTGTCCGCGGGGACGATGCCCATGATCTGTCCGCGGTACATCACCGCGATCTTGTCCGCCAGCGCCGTGACCTCGTCGAGCTCTGTGGAGACGACGATCACCGGAACCCCGGAATCACGCGTCTCGACGACGCGTTTGTGAATGAACTCGATCGAGCCCACGTCGACGCCGCGCGTGGGTTGCGATGCGATGAACAGCGTGAGGTCGCGACTCAGCTCGCGCGCGATCACGACCTTCTGCTGGTTTCCGCCGGACAGGGCCGCCGCCGGAGTCTGCGGTCCCTGCGTGCGGATGTCGTATTCCGCGATGCGGTCGCGGGCGAACTCATCGAGAGCTCCGCGCCGGATGGTGCCGACGGAGGCGAACTGTGGATCCGAGGAACGGTCCAGGATGAGGTTCTCCGCCACGGAGAAGGAGCCGACCAGGCCGTCTTCGTTGCGGTCCTCGGGGACGAAGCCGACACCGGCATCCAGCACCGCGCGCACGTTCTTGCCCACCAGTTCGACATCTCCCAGGCGAGCGGAGCCGGTGACGCGGTTCTGCATGCCCACGAGCGCCTCGACCAGCTCGGTCTGTCCGTTGCCCTGCACACCCGCGATGGCGAGCACCTCGCCCGGGCGCACCTCGAAGCTGATGTGGTCGACGGCGAGCTGCCCCGACGGGAGCTGGACGCTCAGGTCGCTGACGACCAGACCGCCGGGCCGGATGTTCGGTGCGTCCTTGTGAACGGTCAGCTCGACCGCGCGCCCCACCATGAGGGACGCCAGCTCGGTGTTGCTGGCGGTCGGCGAGGCCTCCCCCACCACACGGCCGAGGCGGATGATGGTGATGCGATCCGCCACCTCGCGCACCTCGCGCAGCTTGTGGGTGATGAAGACGATCGCCGTGCCCTCTTCGCGCAGCTGGCGCATGATCGCCATCAGCTCGTCCGTCTCCTGCGGGGTGAGCACCGCGGTGGGCTCGTCGAACACCAGCACACGGGCGTCACGTGCCAGTGCCTTGATGATCTCGACGCGCTGCTGCACACCGACCGGGAGGTCTTCGACGATCGCGTCGGGGTCGATCTCGAATCCGAAGCGCGCGGCGACCGTGCGCACGTGCTCGCGAGCCGCGTCGATGTCGAGGATGCCGGGGCCGTGCGTCTGCTCGTGACCGAGCATCACGTTCTCCGCCACGGTGAACACCGGAATCAGCATGAAGTGCTGGTGCACCATGCCGATGCCGGCCGACATGGCATCACCGGGGCCGGCGAAGTTCTGGACGACGTCGTCCAGCAGGATCTCGCCCTCGTCAGCCTGGTACAGGCCGTAGAGGACGTTCATCAGGGTGGACTTTCCGGCACCGTTCTCCCCGAGCAGCGCGTGGATCTCACCGGGCTGGACGGTCAGGGAGATGTGGTCGTTGGCGACGAGGTTGCCGAACCGCTTCGTGATTCCGCGGAGCTCAAGCTTCATGGGTGCACCTTATCGAGGACACGGGTTCAGAGGACAGAGCGCATTCGAGGTAACAGCACGCTCTCTCCGGGGTGATGACAGCAGATGCGGCCGGGCGGAGGACTCCGCCCGGCCGCATCCCGGAGTGGGTCAGGCCTTCGGCGAAGAGACCGAGGTGACCGTGATCTTGCCGTCGATGATGTCCTGCTTCAGGGCATCCAGCTTGTCGGTGAGACCCGCAGGCAGCTTCGACTCGAAGTCGTGGAAGCTGGAGAGGCCGACACCGTCGTTCTCGAGCGTGCCCAGGTACGGGGTCACGTCCACGTTGCCAGCAGCGGCTTCCTTGACCGACGTGTAGACGGCCTCGTCGATGCGCTTCATGATCGAGACCAGCACCTTGTCGGCGACCGACGGGTCGGACACGGCCACGTCGGAGTCGACGCCGAGCATGACGTCGCCCTCTGTCATGGCGGCAGCGGCCGACTGGTAGATGGGTCCGCCGACCGGGAGCAGCACGTCGGCGCCCTGGTCAAGCAGCGACTGAGCGGTCTGCTTGGCGGTGTCGTTGGCCGCGAAGCCACCCGTCATCTGACCGTTCTGCGCGGCGACGTCCCAGCCGATGGCCTCGACGTTCTTGCTGTTGTCCTCGTTGAACTTCTTCACACCGTCGACGAAGCCATCCATGAAGATGGTGACCGGCGGGATCTGGATGCCGCCGAAGGTGCCGACCTTGTTGACACCGCTCGCGTCGGACCACGCGGCCGCAGCGTAGCCGCCGAGGTAGGCCGCCTGGACGGTGTCGAACAGCAGCGGCTTGATGTTCGGAGCGTCCGTCTTGCCGTCCTGGTCGACGTCTGCGGAGTCGTCGATGATGGCGTAGTTGATGTCGGGATTGGCCTTCGCCGAGTCCACCGTGGCCGCGGCCAACTTGTAACCAACCGTGACGATGTAGGTGCAGTTCTGGCTGACCAGCTGCTCCAGGTTAGGTGCGTAGTCGCTGTCACCATCGGACTGCAGCTCGACGGTCTCGACGCCGAGCTCGGCGGCGATCTTGTCGAGGCCCTCCTTGGCGGACTGGTTGAACGACTTGTCGTTCCAACCGCCGTCGTCGGAGACGATGCAGGGCTTGAAGTTGCTGTCGGCGGGCTTCTCGGCACCGCTGGTGGCGCCGGCGCCCGACGTGGACGTGGTGTCTTCGGGTGCGGCACCACAGCCGGCGAGCGCGAAGAGCAGGCCGGCTGCTGCTGCGACGCCCGCGATCTTCTTGGTGGTTGAGATGGTCACTCAGGCCTCCACGGGATAGGCCCCGCGGACTTCACGGGAGCATTCGAAAACTACCCGGAAACATGCGCGCTTCGACGGGTGCAGATCCAATGGTTATCGAGATGCAACAGATCCTCAACGTCGTGCTCATATGAGCATGACGTTGCGATTTCGCCCGCGATAATGCGCGCTGACCTGCGCAGATGATCACGACGAACCGTGCGCGAACTACAGGACGTCGCCGCGGCCGGTGAGCTTCAGGGCGTCCACCACGCCCTTCACGCGCTGGGCGTGCTCGCTCGTGGTCACCAGGAGCGCATCCGGGGTGTCGACCACCACGATGTCGCGCACGCCGATGAGCGAGATCACCCGCTTGGTCTGGCTGACGACGATGCCACTGGACGCGTCGGCGAGCACGCGGGCCTCCGCGCCGATGATGGCCAGATCGCTCGGTCGACCGCGGTTCTGCAGCTTCGCCAGGCTCGCGAAGTCACCCACGTCATCCCAGTCGAAGTGGCCGGGGATCACCGCGAGGCGTCCGGCATCCGCCGCCGGCTCGGCCACGGAGTAGTCGATGGCGATCTTTTCGAGCCGAGGCCAGATGCGATCGACCGCCGGGCCACGCAGGTCCTTGTCGTCCCACGCCTCGGCCAACTCGATGAGGCCGGCGTGCAGCGCCGGCTTGGTGCGGCGCAGCTCCTCCAGCAGCACATCGGCGCGCGAGATGAACATCCCCGCGTTCCAGAGATAGGTGCGCTCCTCGAGGTATTGCTTCGCCGTGGCGAGGTCAGGCTTCTCGACGAAGCGCTCCACCAGCGCCGCCTCGGGGGCGCCGTCCACCGCAAGCTCATCGTCGGCGCGCTTGATGTAGCCGAAACCGACCGACGGCTCGGTGGGCGTGATGCCGATGGTGCAGATGTACCCGGCGCGGGCCACAGCAACAGCCTGCTGCACGGCCCACTCGAACACCCGCTCCCCGCGAATCACATGGTCCGCGGCGAAGGATCCGATGATGACGTCCGGATTGCGGCGATGCAGGATCGCGGCAGCGAGGCCGATCGCCGCAGATGACTCGCGCGGCTCGGACTCCAGGAACACGTTCCTGTCTGCGAGGTCGGGCAGGTGCTCCTCCACCGCAGCTCGGTGCGCACGGCCGGTGACGACGGCGATGCGATCGGATCCAGCGAGAGGGAGCAGTCGCTCCCAGGTGTCGCGGAGCAGAGAGTGACCTGAACCCGTCAGATCGTGCAGGAACTTCGGCGCATCGGCGCGAGACAGCGGCCACAGACGGCTGCCGATGCCTCCGGCCGGGATCACAACATAGAAGTCGTCCAGGGGCGCAGTCATGCCCCTCACCGTACCGGTCCGCTGCGACGGCTTCCTGGCGGCTCGCACAGCGGGGCCGATGCGAGCGTCCCATGCTGACGGCGCGCCCGGGGAACGGCCCACTACCCCCGAGAGTAAGGGTGTCCTTTCTCGACCCGTCTGCACTGCGGGCATAGGATGTGGATGCGCTCGCGTGCCGTTCACGCCCGCGCTTCTCATCGATCAGGGAGGACGACGTGTCCACAAGCGCTCGCTTGACACCGTCGGTATCCGAGACCACATCGAAGACGCCGCGCGGAACCCTGTATCGGGGTAACGAAGGCATGTGGTCCTGGGTTCTGCACCGCATCACCGGTGTCGCGATCTTCTTCTTCCTGCTGGTCCACGTGCTGGACTCGGCATTGCTGACTGTGTCGCCGGAGGCGTACGACGCCGTGATCGGCACGTACAAGAACCCGGTCATGGGCCTGGGTGAGACGGTGCTCGTCGCCGCCATCGCCTTCCACGCCTTCAACGGTCTGCGCATCATCCTCGTCGACTTCTGGTCGAAGGGCGCCAAGTACCAGCGTCAGCTCTTCTGGGGCGTCATCGCGGTCTGGGTCGTCGTGATGGCAGGCTTCGCCCCCGCGCACCTGGTGCGCGTGTTCAGCTCTGTGGGAGGTGGTCACTGATGACCGCGGAGATGCTCGCGATGCCGCGCACGCCGCACGTCAAGCGCAACGGCGGCTTCAACCTCCAGAAGTGGGGCTGGCTCTACATGCGCATCAGCGGCGTGCTGCTGATCGTGCTGATCTTCGGACACCTGTTCGTCAACCTCCTCACGGGTGAGGGCATCCACCAGATTACGTTCGGATTCGTCGCGGGCAAGTATGCCGGCGGTTTCTGGCAGGTCTGGGATGGACTCATGCTCTGGCTCGCGCTGATCCACGGCGCGAACGGCATGACCACCGTCACCAACGACTACGTGACCCACAAGACCGTTCGCACGGTGCTCGTCAGCCTGATCTGGATCGCCGCGGCCGTCCTGATCATCCTCGGCACCTACGTCGTGATCGCCTTCGATCCGTGCATCGGCGCCACCGCCGGTGACGTGGTCGCCGGCGTGACGTGCAGTTGAGCGGGAACTCCGAGAGGCATCACAGCGTGGCTACTGAGACAGCAGACTCCTACGTCAAGGACGGCGTGCACTACCACCAGTTCGACGTCGTCATCGTCGGCGCCGGTGGCGCGGGCATGCGCGCGGCGATCGAGGCCGGACCCGGCGCGAAGACCGCGGTCATCTCCAAGCTCTACCCGACGCGTTCCCACACGGGCGCAGCGCAGGGCGGTATGGCCGCCGCGCTCGGCAACGTCGAAGAGGACAGCTGGGAGTGGCACACCTTCGACACCGTCAAGGGCGGCGACTACCTCGTCGACCAGGACGCGGCGGAGATCCTCGCGAAGGAGGCCATCGACGCGGTCATCGACCTCGAGAACATGGGCCTTCCGTTCAACCGCACGCCCGAGGGCAAGATCGACCAGCGCCGGTTCGGAGGCCACACCCGCGATCACGGCAAGGCGCCCGTGCGCCGCGCCTGCTACGCGGCGGACCGCACCGGCCACATGATCCTGCAGACGCTGTTCCAGAACTGCGTGCGCCTGGGCATCAACTTCTTCAACGAGTTCTACGCTCTCGATCTCATCACCGTGGGCGAGGGCAAGGACACGAAGATCGCCGGCGTCGTCGCCTACGAGCTGGCCACCGGCGACATCCACGTGTTCCACTCGAAGGCGGTCGTCTTCGCCACCGGCGGCTTCGGCAAGATGTTCAAGACCACCTCCAACGCCCACACCCTCACCGGCGACGGCGTCGGCATCATCTGGCGCAAGAAGCTGCCGCTGGAGGACATGGAGTTCTTCCAGTTCCACCCCACCGGCCTCGCGGGCCTCGGCATTCTCCTCACCGAGGGTGCTCGTGGTGAGGGCGCCATCCTCCGCAACGCCTCGGGTGAGCGCTTCATGGAGCGCTACGCCCCCACCATCAAGGACCTCGCGCCGCGTGACATCGTCGCGCGGTCGATGGTCCAGGAGGTGCTGGACGGTCGCGGTGCGGGTCCCCACAAGGACTACGTGCTGCTGGACTGCACGCACCTGGGCGCCGAGGTGCTGGAGACCAAGCTCCCCGACATCACCGAGTTCGCCCGCACCTATCTGGGCGTGGACCCGGTGGTCGAGCCGGTTCCGGTGATGCCGACCGCGCACTACGCGATGGGTGGGATCCCCACCAACAACGACGCCGAGGTGCTCGCGGACAACAACACGGTGGTTCCGGGCCTATACGCCGCCGGCGAGTGCGCCTGCGTGTCGGTGCACGGCTCCAACCGGCTCGGCACCAACTCGCTGCTGGACATCAACGTGTTCGGCAAGCGCGCCGGTCGCAACGCGGTGAAGTACGCGAACTCTGCCGAGTTCGTCCCGCTTCCGGAGAACCCCGCGCAGGCCGTCATCGACATGGTCGAGGGCGTGCGCAACGCGAAGGGCACCGAGCGCATCGCGACGCTGCGTAAGCGACTGCAGGACGAGATGGACATGAAGGCTCAGGTGTTCCGCACCGAGGAGTCCCTCACCAGCGTGCTGGGCACCATCGAGGAACTGCGCGAGCGCTACAAGAACATCTACGTCGACGACAAGGGTCGCCGCTTCAACACCGACCTCCTCGAGGCGATCGAGCTGGGCTTCCTGCTCGACCTCGCCGAGGTGGTCGTGTACGCGGCCCGCAACCGTGAGGAGAGTCGTGGCGGTCACATGCGCGACGACTTCCCCAAGCGCGACGACGAGAACTACATGAAGCACACGATGGCCTACCTCACCGGAGACCCCCACTCCGATGACGCCACCGACCACATCAAGCTGGACTGGAAGCCCGTCGTCGTCACCCGCTACCAGCCGATGGAGAGGAAGTACTGATGTCGACTGATCTCGCCGAGGCGCCCACCAACGACTCCGGTGTGCAGGCCTACACGGTCACGTTCATCATCCGTCGCTTCGACCCGGAGCAGGACGCTGAGCCGCGCTGGGTGGACTATGACGTTGAGCTGTACGCCACCGACCGCGTGCTGGACGCACTGCACAAGATCAAATGGGAGGTCGACGGCTCGCTGTCGTTCCGCCGCTCGTGTGCGCACGGCATCTGCGGCTCGGACGCGATGCGCATCAACGGCCGCAACCGCCTCGCCTGCAAGACGCTGATCAAGGACCTGGACATCTCCAAGCCGATCTACGTTGAGGCGATCAAGGGTCTGCCGCTGGAGAAGGACCTCATCGTCGACATGGAGCCGTTCTTCGCCTCCTACCGCGAGGTGCAGCCCTTCCTGCAGCCCGCGAAGGTAGCCGAGCCTGGCAAGGAGCGCACGCAGTCCATCGCTGAGCGTGAGCGCTTCGACGACACCACCAAGTGCATCCTCTGCGCCGCGTGCACGTCGTCCTGCCCCGTCTTCTGGACCGACGGCCAGTACTTCGGCCCGGCCGCCATCGTCAACGCGCACCGCTTCATCTTCGACTCGCGTGACGACGCCGCGGACGTCCGTCTGGACATCCTCAACGACAAGGAAGGCGTGTGGCGCTGCCGCACCACCTTCAACTGCACCGAGGCATGCCCCCGCGGCATCGAGGTCACCAAGGCCATCGCCGAGGTCAAGCAGGCGGTGCTTTCGGGCCGCCGCTGACCTTCACGAACGAGAGGGGCGCCGTCATTGACGGCGCCCCTCTCGTTCTGCGTTAGCGCCAGGCCGTCGTCCCCGTCAACCCGTCGGGCTCATTCGGAGCCGATCGGTTAGCGTGGGCGGGTGAGCGCTATCCGAGTCATCGCCGTCGGCCTGCCCGTTCGAGAGGGATGCCCGGATCCATCGGCAGAGTTCGGGAAGGCGGTGGCGCGGTGAGCGAGGCAGAGCGGCGCGGCGACGCAGGGACCGAGGGCGCGAACGAGCCCTCGGGACCGGCCGCGGTGGTGCAGCACGCGCAGGAGACGGCCGAGAAGGTCCTGCAGTGGTTTCCGGTGCGAGTCTTCCAGCGTTTCTCGCGGCGCAACGGCCAGACGCTGGCGGCCGGGGTCAGCTATCAGGCTCTGTTTGCCATCTTCGCCGCGCTCTACCTGGCATTCGCCGTCACCGGTCTGTGGTTGGGCAGCAGCGCCGCCGCCATCGACGGACTGATCGACGTCATCAATCAGTACCTGCCGGGTGCGATCAAGGAGAGCGGGGGGATCATCTCCCCCGACGCGGTCCATGACGTCGCGTCGCAGAGCGCGACCACCCTCGGTGTCACCGGTATCGTCGCCCTCCTCGTCGTGCTGTTCACCGCTGTCGGGTGGATCGGGGCCATCCGCGCCACCGTGCGCGACATCTTCGGTCTTCCCAACGAGACGGGAAACGCGGTCCTGCTCAAGGTGCGCGATCTTCTCGCGGCCATCGGCTTCGCCGTCCTGCTGCTGATCGGCGCGGTCCTCGGTTGGGGAACCACGTCGGCGTTCAGCTGGCTCTTCTCCTTCCTGCAGTGGACGGATGACGGCTGGCTCGCCTTCGTGAGTCGGGTCGTGTCGATCGCCGTGCTGTTCGCCGTGAACACGGTGACGCTCGTCGTGCTGTTCCGCTTCCTCACGGCCACCTCGCTGAGCAACCGTCATGTCCTTCCGGGCGCGCTTCTCGGCGGTGGGGCGGTCGCGGTGCTGCAGCTCGCGTTCGGCTTCCTGATCGGCAAGACGCCCAGCAACCCACTGCTCGTCACGTTCGCGGTGTTGATCGGTCTGCTGCTCTGGATCCGCTTCGTGATGATGGCGATTCTTCTGGCGGCAGCATGGGTCGCCGAGTCCGCGGATGACAACGACGTCGTGATCGAACGCGTCGGTGCCCGCGAGCAGCGGATCCAGGACGCGCTCGTGCTGGTGGACGCCGCGCAGTTGGAACTCACCGAGGCTCGCGGCGCCGTTGCGGAGGCCGGATTCTGGCATCGGCGTCGCGCACGCCGCGACGTGACCGAGGCCCAGAAGAAGCTCGACCTGCGTCAGCGGGAGCTGGAACAGCTGGAGGCCACACCCGCCGAGCGCATCACCGCACGCCAGCGCATCGAGCAGACCCTGCTGCGTGAGCGCGAACTGAAACGCCAGCGCGAGGGCTCATCGCCCGACTGAGCCCCTCCGCGTGCCGCGAACGCATGATGGCGCGCCGAGATCATGACGGATCGCGTGAATCCCTCCTGCTTTCGGCGCATGCTCCTGCCTTCACGACGTGGGCTGGCGGGAAGGCACCCGTAGGCTGAAGGGGTGAGCGCCGAGAGTACGCAGCCGGGCCGGGAAGCCCGGACCCGACCGCTCGCACACGCCCTCACGAACTCCTTTCCGCTGCGCGTGTGGGTGCGCTTCAACCGACGCAACGGACTCCTGCTCGCGTCCGGAACGAGCGACCAGGCCGTGTTCGCCGTCTTCGCGGCGCTGTACATCGCGGTGGCGGTGCTCGGGATCTGGCTGGGTTCTTCCGAGCAGGCCGTCGACCCGCTGCTGGGCCTCGTCAGTGGGCTCGCACCCGGGCTGATCTCCCTTGACGGCGGACCGGGACTGATCTCCGACGCTCAGATCAGCGAGCTCGCCGCCGGTGCACGCCCGGTCTGGTCGGTCACCGGCATCGTGGCATTCGTCGTGTTCGCGTGGACTGCGGTGGGGTGGGTCACGTTCCTCCGCAGCGCTGTCCGCGACATGTTCGGGCTCCCCGCCGTCGACGCGCACTTCGCGGTGGTGAAAGTCTGGGACGCGGTCGCGGCGCTGGGCTACGCCATCCTGCTGCTCACCGGTGGCGCGATGAGCGCGATCGGGACGTCCGCCCTCGGCGGTGTGTTCGACGCCCTGGGCTGGACCGACTCGGTGCCGGCCGTCGTGGTGCTCGGCCGATCAGCCACGGTCGTGGTCACGCTGCTCGTGGACTTCGTGGTGCTCGTCACGCTGTTCACCTGGTTGAGCGGCACGGACCTGAGCCTTCGACAGGTTCTTCCTGCATCCGTCGCGGGATCGGTCGCGCTGGTCATCCTCCAGTTCTCCGCCGGCTGGCTGCTCGGACGGCCGCCGGCGAACCCGCTCATCGCGACCTTCGCCATCCTGCTCGGACTGTTCCTGTGGTTCCGGGTGGCGATGATCGTCGTCCTGCTGGCCGCAGCGTGGATCACCGAGCGCGCCGATGAGACCGACACCCCGATCGTCGAGCGCAGTGAGCACGAGCGCCGCATCGATGAAGCCGACCTCATGGTCCGTGCCGCGGAGGTGCGACTTCGGGAGGCGAGGCTGGCGCGCCGAGACGCCGCGTGGGCGGCGCGCGGCCGCGCCATCCGCACCGTGACGCGGGCGCGCGAAGAGCTGGAAGAGGCGCGCGATCGGTTAGCCACGCTGGAAGCGCAACGCCCGCATCGCGGCCGGCGTTGACGCCGCGGATCAATGTCCGCGGGGGTCGATAGCCTGTACTCATGACACGTCTTCGCATCGCATCCGTGAACGTCAACGGCATTCGAGCGGCGGTGCGCAACGGCATGCACGACTGGCTGGAGACCGCGGACGTCGACGTCCTCACGCTCCAGGAGGTCCGTGCGCCGCGCGCCGAACTCGAGAAGGCCCTGCCCGGCTGGACCATCGTCGACGAGGAGGCAACGGCGAAGGGTCGTGCGGGCGTCGCCATCGCGAGTCGCACCGAGGCCGACGCGGTCCGCATCGGAATCACGGCTGCGGAACATGACACCGCCGGACGCTGGATCGAGTCCGACTTCCTGGTCAACGGCCGCACCGTCACGGTCGTGTCCGCGTACGTCTTCACCGGTGAGGCGGAGACTCCGGCCAAGCAGGATCCGAAGTGGGCCATGCTCGACGCCATGACGCTGCGCCTTCCCGAACTCAGCGCCGACGATGCGCTCGCCCTGGTCACGGGCGACCTCAATGTGGGCCACCGCGAGCTGGACATCAAGAACTGGAAGGGCAACGTCAAGAAGGCGGGGTTCCTTCCCCGCGAGCGCGCGTACTTCGACCGATTCCTCGGCGCAGCCGGGACCGAGATCACCGGAGTGGACGGATCGGTCGGCGTCGGCCTCGGCTGGATCGACGTGGGGCGTGCGCACGCGGGCGAGGTCCCGGGCCCCTACACCTGGTGGTCGGCCCGCGGCAAGGCGTTCGACAACGACTCGGGATGGCGGATCGACTACCACCTCGCGTCTCCCGCGCTCGCCGCGGTGGCGTCGAACTACTCGGTGTTCCGCGCACCCAGCTACGACACCCGCTGGAGCGACCACGCTCCCGTGATCGTCGACTACGAGATCTGAGACGACGACGCCGTGGGCGCGGACGGTGCGATCTGCACACCGCGCCCGCGTGCGGAATCGACGCGGCGCAGTACGGCGATCTCTTCGTCGGTGAAGCAGCGCCGCGGGAACACCAACGCCACGTTCGTGCCCGTCCGCTGCATGAGCACGGTGTCGGGGTAGATGATCGCTCGCCGGAAGACCGGCAGGAGCGTGGACGCAGATCCGGCGGGTCCCGCCGTCTTCACAGAGCCGTCCTCGAGGTGCACGTGAAGCTCCGAACCGACCGGCATCCCCGAGCGCGACGCGCGCGTGACCCGACGCCCCAGCGTGAAGGGCATCAGCGCGATGGTCAGCACCGCGACCGCCGCAGCGAGCCAGCACCACGGCTCCGCTGCGAGCGCGACGATCACGAACACCAGAGCCCCCCAGGGCGAAGACAACCAGCGGCACCAGAGTCGCCGGACGCGTCATCGCGTGACGGGTGAAGTCGCGACGAATGCCGCGGATGTCCGCTTCGGTCACGGTGATCGCCTGGCCCATGCCGTCAGTATGTCAGGGCCGCAGATCGGGTGCGCGCCGGAGTGATCGCGGAGCACGCGTAGGATCGAGGGGTGACTGGAAAAGCGCGCCTCTACTCTGGAATGCAGCCCTCCGCCGACTCCCTGCAGATCGGCAACTACATCGGTGCGCTGATGCAGTGGCGCGGCCTGCAGGACTCCTACGACGCGTTCTTCTCCGTCGTCGACCTCCACGCCCTCACCGTGCCGCAGGATCCCGAACAGCTGCGGGAGAAGACACGCCGCACCGCGGCGCAGTACATCGCGGCTGGGATCGAACCGACGCGTTCCACGCTCTACGTGCAGTCGCACGTGCCCGCCCACCCGGAGCTGGCATGGATCCTTTCGACGCTCACCGGTTTCGGTGAAGCCGGACGCATGACCCAGTTCAAGGACAAGTCGGCGCGCTACGGCGCGGACACCACCAGCGTGGGACTGTTCACCTACCCGGTGCTGATGGCCGCGGACATTCTGCTGTACCAGACGGATGTCGTCCCCGTGGGCGAGGACCAGAAGCAGCACGTGGAGCTCACCCGCGACCTGGCGGAGCGGTTCAACTCGCGTTTCGGGGAGACCTTCCGCGTACCCAACCCGGTGATCCAGCAGGAGACCGCACGCATCTACGACCTCCAGAACCCGACGTCGAAGATGTCGAAGTCGGCGGAGAACCAGTCGGGTGTGCTGTACCTGCTCGACGAGCCCAGCGTCAACGCGAAGAAGATCATGCGTGCCGTCACCGACAACGACGGCACCGTGCGCTACGACCGGCAGAACAAGCCCGGTGTCTCGAACCTGCTCGTTATCATGTCCGCTCTCACCGGCCGTCAGGTCCCGGCGATCGAGGACGAGTTCGCGGGCAAGGGCTACGGCGACTTCAAGAAGGCCGTGGCCGAAGCCATCGTCAACGAGTTCGAGCCGGTACGCGCGAAGGCGCTCGAGCTCATGGCGGACCCCGCTGAACTCGACCGCGTCCTGTCCGTGAACGCGGGCAAGGCGGAGGCCGTGGCCGATCAGACGCTCGGCGACGTGTACGACAAGGTCGGCCTGCTGCGCCGACGCTGAGCACCACACGTTCGACGGAGGGAGCGGCAGTCGTCCGCTCCCTCCGTCCTTTTCGCAGGACCCTGATGAACACCCCGATTCTTCGCACACCGCGCCTGACCCTGTCCGCGCCGACCGCCGGGGACGCTCCGGCGATCACCGACGCCTGCCAGGATCCGGAGATCCCCCGCTGGACGCCGCTGCCATCGCCGTACACGGCCGAGCATGCGGCGGCGTTCATCGATGAGGCGCAAGCGCGGGCGGCGGCGGACACCGGCTATGAGTGGGCGATCAGAACCGCACCCGACGATGAGACCGCACCTCTGGTCGGAATGATCAGCCTCACCCGCCGGGGCCCGGGCACTGCGGAGATCGGCTTCTGGATACGCGGCGACCAGCGGGGGAACGGCTACCTCACCGAGGCCGCCCGTGCGGTGATCGATCACGGATTCGAGCCGTCGGGACTCGGTCTGGACCGTCTGGAATGGAACGCGGCGGTCGGCAACATCGCCTCCGCTCGCGCGGCACGCGCCCTCGGATTCCGCTTCGAGGGCGTGCGCCGCGGAGCGTTCGTCACGACGAGCGGCGGACGCACCGACGGATGGAGCGCGGGGCGGCTGTTCACCGACTCCCCCGCCCCGGTCGCATGGACCGTCCTGGGCTGAGTCGCCTGGACGCATACCGACCCGCGAGGTAGGGTCGCGGCATGCGGACGATCGTTGCCACCGGAACCGTCGCGCTGGGGCTGGTGCTGGCGCTCTGCGGGTGCGCTCCGGAGCCGATCGTGGAGCTCGCTGTCCCGGAGGAATCCGCCGTCGCCACGCCGATTCCCACGCAGCCTCCACCTTCCGCCGAGGTGGTCACACCCGCGCTGCCGGAGAACGCGATCATGATCGCCGAGTACGCCCCCACCCAGGGTCCGCTCCCGAGAACGACAACGCGTGAGTTCGTCGGGACGATGGGTGCCGACCTGACGTGTACGGGTGGCGCCCCGCTGACGTTCGGGGTGCTCTCCGGCAGCTCCGCCGAGGTCCCCTGCGATGGGAAGACCTACCGCATCCAGCATGATTCGAACCTCTCCGCCGAGGACGGAGGGCTCGAGGTGACGGCGGACCCTGACACACGGTGGGCGGCGGTCGTCTGGCTCTATCCCGAAGGCTGACGGGTCGCCGGTGTCGGTGCCGGGTGGCAGGATAGGCGCATGCCTGAGATGCCGGAGGTGCAGGGACTCGTCGACTATCTCGACGACCGTCTGACGTCACGCACGATCACGAAGGCGACCGTCGCCTCGATCGCTGCGCTGAAGACCTTCGATCCGCCCATCGACCGGCTCGTGAACAGCACCGTGCGCGGGGTCGCGCGGCACGGCAAGTTCATCGACATCATCACGGTCACGGGAGACGGGGACGAGCTTCATCTCGTGTTTCATCTCGCAAAGGCCGGGTGGCTGCGCTGGTACGACGCGCTGCCCGCCACGGTCATCAAACCGGGCCGCACGCCCATCGCCCTGCGCATCGCCTTCGATGACGGTGCCGGCTTCGACCTCACCGAAGCGGGCACCAAGAAGTCCCTCGCGGTGTACGTCACCCGCGACCC
Source organism: Microbacterium gorillae (assembly GCF_050990725.1). Classification (GTDB taxonomy): domain Bacteria; phylum Actinomycetota; class Actinomycetes; order Actinomycetales; family Microbacteriaceae; genus Microbacterium; species Microbacterium gorillae_A. The sequence continues at coordinate 1,222,805 of NZ_CP158844.1, read as the reverse complement.
CCAGACCGTACCGGGGATCGCACGACTCGGACCCGACCCCCTGTACCCGCCGATGAGTCTCGAGGACTTTCGCGCGCTGCTCGCCGGCCGCCGGACGCAGATCAAGGGGCTGCTGCGCGACCAGTCGATCATCGGCGGCATCGGCAACGCCTATTCGGATGAGATCCTGCACGCCGCGAAGCTGTCGCCGTACGCGATCGCCGCAACGCTCGGCGACGACGACACCGCGCGGCTGCACCAGGCCATGATCGAAACGCTCACCACGGCGATCTCCGTCGCCTCGGGCAAACCACCCGCGGAGCTGAAGGATGCGAAGCGGGCCGGCATGAGCGTGCATGCCCAGGCGGGCAAACCCTGTCCGGTCTGCGGCGACACGGTACGCAGCGTGTTCTTCGCGGATCGCTCGCTCGAGTACTGCCCCACCTGCCAGACCGGCGGCAAGCCGCTCGCGGATCGCCGGCTCAGCCGACTGCTGAAGTAGGCGCGCTCACGCGGCGAGCACGGGCAGTGCGGCGTCGAACGCCTGACGCCCCGCGGGAGTGAGCCACTCGCCCACAACGCCGCGAATCTCCTGTGCCAGATCCACCTCGGCATCGAAGAGCCACTGCAACTGGAGTCCGTCCATCAGAGAGGTGAGGAGCAGCGCGGCATTTGCCGCCTCGAGGTCCGCTCGCACCAGACCGCGCGCTTGGAGGGCGCGAAGCGCTCGCGCCGTTCCCCCGCGAATACGTTCGTTGCGCCGCGCGAAGTAGTCGTGAGCGGGATGATCGGTAGCGGCCGCCTCGGCGGACAGCCGCACGAAGAGCTCGATCAGGCCGGGTACCAGCCGGTTGTGGTCTGCGAGCTCGACCATGCCGCGGAGCACTCCCATCGCGCCGTGCGTCTGGACGTACGGCGCGAACCGCTCCTGGTCCTCTTCGTCCCGCGCCTCGAGCACCGCATGCAGGAGGGCTTCCTTATCGGTGAAGTGGTGCAGCAGTCCGGCGCGGGAGATGCCGCATGCTGCAGCGATCTCCAGAATCGTCGCCGACATGAAACCGCGCTCGGCGAAGTGCTCCGACGCGGTGCGGATGATCACGTCACGGCGCGCGCGACCGTTGGCGTAGCCGCGTGCTTCGGCGTCCTCGGTCGGAGTCATGCTGACACGGTAGCACTCATCGAGCCAAAACCAACACATGTGTAGGGATTGACCGAGCTCCGGGTGATCCGCGACGCACGAAGGGCCCCAAAACAGCTCGTTGATCAGCCCTTTTCACAAACACCTACACGGGTGTCGGTTTTAATGCTAGCGTCAGCGCATCGGTCACGGCGGACCGCCTCGGTCCCCGTCCGACCGGCACCACGCCCCACTCGATACCCCTGACCTGGCAAGGATTGACAATGTCGTCGACTTCACCCGACGCGCCGGAAACGGTGCAACCGCCGCTCACGCAGACCACCTATGTCCGCACGGCCTCCGGCGAGGACGACCCGCCCCCGCCGCTGAAGGGCCTGGGTCGCCTCCTCGGCTCGATCATCCCGGCCAACTTCGCGATCTTCCTCGTCTGGGGCGCCGTGCCCGGCGTGCTCCTGCCGCACCAGATCGAGCTGCTCTTCCCCGAGAGCAAGATCGCCACCTTCGCGGTGATCGCCACGGTGGGCGCCCTCTGCGCCCTCGTGGCCCAGCCGGTGGCCGGTCAGCTGTCCGACCGCACCCGGTCGAAGTACGGCCGCCGCGCACCGTGGATGATGCTGGGTGTGCTCGGCGGCGGGCTGGCGCTCGTCGGCCTCGCGTTCGCCAATTCCTTCGTGGGAATCCTGATCGCCTGGTGCCTCGTGCAGATCGCCTACAACTTCGCGCAGGGTCCGCTCTCCGCTGTCCTGCCCGACCGCGTGCCGATCGCCCGCCGCGGCACCTTCGCCGCGCTGTCCGGGATCGGCCTGATGGCCGGCGCCCTGGGCGGGCAGGTCATCGGCTCGATGCTGTTCGACAGCCTCACCGTCGGCTACATCTTCTTCGCGGTCTTCGCGTTCGCCGTGATCGGGCTGTTTGTGATCCTCAACCCGGATCGTCCCAGCACCAACTTCGAGCGCGATCCGTTCAGCTTCCGCGACTTCATCAGCACGTTCTGGGTCAACCCGATCAAGCACCCCGACTTCTTCTGGGCCTTCACCGGACGCCTGCTCCTCTACACCGGTTACTTCGGTGTCACCGGGTACCAGCTGTACATCCTCGGCGACTACATCGGCATCGAGAAGCCCCAGACCGTCATCGCGCTGCTCGGCATCGTGGGTCTCGTCGGCACGATCATCGCCACTGTCATCTCGGGACCACTGTCGGACCGGGTGGGTCGACGCAAGCCCTTCGTGTTCGGCTCCTCCGTGGTGATGGGGCTGGCGCTCGCGCTGCCGTGGCTGTGGCCCACCTACGAGTCGTGGCTCATCATGACCGCCGTCATCGGCTTCGGCTTCGGCATGTTCCAGGCCGTGGACACCGCCCTCATGAGTCAGGTGCTGCCGTCGGCGAAGTCGTTCGCCAAGGACCTGGGTGTCGTGAACATCGCCGCCACGCTGCCGCAGACCTTCGCTCCGGGTTTCGCCGGTGCGGTCGTCCTGGTGTTCGGCTACGAAGGGCTGTTCCCGATCGGCATCGTGCTCAGCATTCTCGGCGCCGTGTGCGTCTGGTTCATCAAGTCCGCCAAGTAGGAAGAGATCATGACCGAATCCGCCCGTTTCCCGTATCAGGACGCATCGCTGCCCGTCGCCCAGCGTGTCGAGGATCTCCTCAGCCGCATGGACGCCGCCGACAAGGCCGGCATGTTCTTCCACACGATGATCGCGTACGGCGACCCGACCGAATCAAACCCCACGTTCGGCATCCCGTCCGCGGTATCGATGGTGCGCAAGCGCCGGATGACGCACTTCAACATCATCGGCGCGGCCGGTGATGGTCGAGAGTTCGCCGCCTGGCACAACGACCTGCAGCGCACGGCGCTGGAGAGCGGACTCGGCATCCCGATCACGTTCTCCACCGATCCGCGCCACGCGTTCAGCGACAACCCCCTCACCTCGATCCTCGCGGGACCGTTCTCGCAGTGGCCGGAGACTCTTGGCTTCGCCGCGCTGGCATCGCCCCAGCGGCTGGAGCGCTTCGGCGATATCGCCCGCCAGGAGTACCTCGCGGTCGGGCTGCGCGTCGCCCTCCACCCGCAGATCGACCTCGCCACCGAGCCGCGCTGGTCGCGCATCAGCGGCACGTTCGGGGAGAGCGCCGACCTCACCTCCGAGCTCGCGGTCGCCTACATCCGCGGCTTCCAGGGTGAGACGTTCGGCACCGAGTCGGTGGCGGCCATGGTGAAGCACTTCCCCGGTGGCGGCCCGCAGAAGGACGGCGAGGACCCGCACTTCCCGTGGGGCCGTGAGCAGGTCTATCCGGGCGGCGAGCAGGAGTACCACCTGCGCCCCTTCATCGCGGCGATCAACGCCGGCGCCACTCAGATGATGCCGTACTACGGCATGCCGGTCGGCACGGACTGGGAGGAGGTCGGCTTCGGCTTCAACAAGGACGTGCTCACCGATCTGCTGCGTGATCGGCTCGGCTTCGAGGGCATCGTCTGCACCGACTGGGGTCTGCTCACCGACGCGGAGGTGCTCGGCAGCCAGATGCCGGCTCGCGCCTGGGGGGTCGAGCAGCTGACGCGCCCAGAGCGCATGGTCAAGGCGCTGGAGGCCGGCGTCGACCAGTTCGGCGGCGAGCTGTGCACCGACGTGCTGCTGGATCTGATGGGTCAGGGCGCGGTGTCCGAGGAGCGACTGGACGTCTCGATCCGTCGCCTGCTGACGGAGAAGTTCCGACTCGGTCTGTTCGACAACCCGTTCGTCGACGAGGATCGCGCCGCGATCGTGGTGGGTCAGAGCGAGTGGGTGGAGGAGGGCCTGGCCGCCCAGAGCGACTCCCTCACGCTGCTCACGAACACCGACGAGCTGCTCCCGCTGTCTCGCGGTGTGAAGGTCTACGCGGAGGGTGTCAACGCGGAGGTGCTCGCGGATTTCGCCACGGTGGTGGACTCCCCCGACGAGGCCGATGTCGCGATCTTGCGCATCAAGGCGCCGTTCGAGGTCCGCGATCGCGGCGGCTTCTCCGCCATGTTCCACGAGGGATCGCTGGAGTTCCCCGCCGAGGAGCACGCTCGCCTCACCGCGATCGCCGAGACGGTGCCCACCGTGATCGACATCTATCTGGATCGCCCCGCTGTGCTCGGTGGTCTCGAGGAGTCGGCCGGTGCCGTCATCGCGAACTACGGCGCCTCCGACCTCGCCGTGCTGCGCGTGCTGTTCGGTGATCGGTCCCCGCTTGGATCGCTGCCATTCGATCTCCCGCGGTCGGACGCCGCCGTCGCCGCGAGCCGATCAGACGTCGCCTTCGACACCGAGAACCCCACGTTCCGGTTCGGTCACGGTCTGCGGTACTGACGCCGAGGATGCGACGTGACGGGGAGTACGGTGCTGGCATGACGACGACGTACCTGGATGACTGGATCACGGCGGGACGAGAGCACGATGCGGCGCTCGCGGCGAGCGCACTCGCCACGAACGTCGAGATGGTGTCACCGCTGACCGACGGGTTCGTGTTCTCCGGTCCGGATGAGATCCGCGAACTGCTGTCGGCCGTCTTCGAGGCCGTCGCCGACTACCGACCGGTGTCCACGATCCGCGACGGCGACACGGTGGTCGTCGTGGGGCGCGCGACGGTCCGTAGCGTCGCGTTGGAGGAGTTCCAGCAGCTGGAGCTGGATGACGACGGTCGCATCCTCCGCATCACGATCGCGATGCGGCCGCTCCCCGCGATCACCGCTTTCGCCCGTGAACTGGGTCCGATCCTCGCCCGACGTCAGGGCAACCCGCGCGCCGCTCGGACGCTGCGGTTCGCCGGCGCCTTCCTCGACAACATCGCCGCCACCGGCGACCGCCGCTTCATCCCGCTCGCGGCACCCACACACTGACGTCGAGAAACCCAGGCAAGTCCGAGAAACCCTGCAACGCGGGGTTTCTCGGACTTGCTTGGGTGTTTTGCGGTGCGGGAACGCAGGGGACGGCGGGGCGGGGTCAGGCGTCGAGGGCCTCGGTGTCGGCGTCGGTCCAGTCCAGGGACTTCGACACCGCCTTCCGCCAGACGCGGTAGCGGCGCTCGCGCTGCTCCTCATCCATCGTCGGCGTCCACCGGCGATCCTCCTGCCACAGTCCGCGCAGCTCGTCGAGGTCCGCCCAGACGCCCGTGGCGAGTCCCGCCGCGAACGCCGCCCCCAGGGCCGTCGTCTCGGTGATGCGCGGTCGGATGACGGTCACGCCGAGCACGTCGGCCTGGAACTGCATCAGGGTGTCGTTGCGGGTCATGCCGCCGTCTACGCGGAGCTCGGGCAGGGTCGTTCCCGTGTCCTCCACGACGGCGTCGATCACGTCGCGCGTCTGGAACGCCGTCGACTCCAGCGCGGCGCGCGCGATGTGGCCCTTGTTCACGAAGCGCGTGAGCCCGACCAGCGCGCCGCGCGCATCGGGACGCCAATACGGCGCGAACAGACCCGAGAAAGCGGGCACGAAGTAGGCGCCGCCGTTGTCCTCCACCGTGGCGGCCAGCCGCTCGACATCGCTGGATTCGGCGATGAGACCGAGATTGTCGCGCAGCCACTGCACGAGGGAGCCGGTGACGGCGATCGAGCCCTCCAGCGCGTAGCGGGCGGGCTCGTCGCCGATGCGATACGCGACCGTGGTGATGAGGCCGTTCTGCGAGCGGACGATGTCGGTTCCCGTCCCGACGATGAGGAAGTTGCCGGTGCCGTAAGTGTTCTTCGACTCCCCCGCCTCGAACGCCGTCTGACCGAAGGTGGCCGCCTGCTGGTCACCGAGGATTCCCGCGATGGGGACCCCGGCCGCGGGCAGCCCTTCGGCGATGCTGCCGAACACCTCCGACGAGGAGCGCACCTCGGGAAGCATGGCGCGCGGGATGTCCCAGATGCGGCACAGCTCGTCATCCCAGTCCAGCGTGCGCAGATCCATCAGCAGCGTGCGTGACGCGTTGGTGACGTCGGTCACATGAACGCTCCCGCCGGTGAGATTCCACACCAGCCAGGTGTCGGGCGTGCCGAACAGCAGCTCGCCGCGACCCGCCCGCTCGCGGGCGCCGGGCACGCGATCCAGGATCCAAGCGATCTTCGAGGCCGACGAGTACGTGGACAGCGGCAGCCCGGTCTGCGCGGCGAAGCGGTCGGTGCCGCCGTCGCGGGCGAGTTCGTCCACCTTCGCCTGCGTGCGTGTGTCCTGCCACACGATGGCGTTGTGGATCGGCTCACCGGTGGCGCGATCCCAGACGATGACCGTCTCACGCTGGTTGGTGATGCCCAGTGCGGCGACGTCGGACACGTCGATCGCAGCCTCGTCCAGCGCATGCTGCAGCACCCACAGCGTGTTGTCGCGGATCTCCGTGGCATCGTGCTCGACCCACCCGGCACGCGGCAGGATCTGCTCGTGCTCGCGCTGACTGGTCGCGACGATCTCCCCCGCGTGATCGAAGACGATCGCACGGGTCGAGGTGGTGCCCTGGTCGAGGGCGATCACGTGGACGGCCACACTGCCTCCTATTGGCGCTGCAGAACGGATCAGGCGTACTCGGGAACGGCGTAGTTGACGTGAGCCAGGCCGCGTACGACCTCGGCGTCGACCGTGGCCGCATCCCATCCGAGCGTATCGGCGATCGCCTCGGCGACCGCACGCGCGTTCTCCTCGGACGCGAGACCCGTGAACGCCATGCTGGTGCGACGCATGAGCATGTCCTCCAGGTGACGCACGTGCTCCGTGCGGGCGAGGTGGCGAAGCTCGGCGGTGGAGTAGCCCGGTGCGCCCGGAAGCGGCGCGTCGGAGTCGTCGGCGGCGATGGCGGCGATCACCCCGGTCGCCACCGTGCCGTAGCGATCCAGCAGCTGGGCGGCGCGCTCGCGCGGCAGTGAGCCGGCGTTGTCGTCCAGCCAGGCCTGTCGCGCCCGCTCGGTGCGGGGGTAGTCCTTGCCACCGCCGATGGCGAGACCTCGGGTGGAGCTGCGCCGGGGTCGTGCCAGCGCCTCCAGCACGTGGTCGGTCAGGCGTTCGGCGGAGGCGCGGAACGTGGTCCACTTGCCGCCCACGAGACTGAACACGGTGGCATCGCCCGTGGGCAGCGTGGCGGTCTCGATGCGGTAGTCGCGCGACACGAAGCCGGGGGCCTCGTCGCCGTGTCCCGGCAGCGGACGTACACCGGAGAACCGGTACACGATCGTGTCGGGGTCCACGGGGATGGACGGGAAGACGTGCGCGGCCAGCTCCACGAAGTACGCGACCTCCTCCGGGGTGCACACGGCCGGCTCCGACATGTCGTGCTCGAGGTCGGTCGTGCCGATGAGCACCTTGCCCTTGAGGGGATAGATCAGCACGATGCGACCGTCGTTGTGCTCGAAGAAGATCTCGCGCCCGCCGGTGGCCTCCAGCAGCTCCGGGTTGTCCACCACGATGTGCGAGCCCTTCGTGCCGCCCATGTAGCGCGTCGGCCGCCCGAGGGCCTCGTTGGTCAGGTCGGTCCACGGGCCGGAGGCGTTGACCACCACACCGGCGGAGAAGGCGAGCTCCTCACCGGTGTCCGCGTCGCGCAGGATGACCTTCCCGTCACGAGCGCCGACGGCGGCCGCGTAGGTGGCGATCCGGGCCTTGTCCCCGCCGGCCGTCACACCGTCGCGTGCCACGTCGATGGCCAACCGCTCCGGGTCGTGCATCGACGCGTCCCAGTAGGTGGCCGTGTACTTCACCCCGGGGTTCAGTCGCGGCAGTGTCCGAAGCGAGCGCTTGCGGCCGTGGAACTCGTGCCGCGGCACGCGTCCTCCGCCGCGCGAGAAGGAGTCGTAGATGACCAGGCCGATCTTGATGAGAGCGGCGCCGCGCTCCTGCGGCTTACCCGCACCGTGGCGCAGGAAGCGCAGCGGCGCGTTGAGGATGCCGGAGAAGGTGGAGTAGATCGGGATGGTGGTCTGCAGCGGACGCACGTAGTGCGGCGCCGTGCCGAGCAGATCGTTGCGCTCGGTGACCGCCTCGTGCACGAGGCGGAACTCGCCGTTCTCCAGGTAGCGCACGCCACCGTGGACCATGTGGCTGGAGGCCGCGGACGCGCCGGTGATCACGTCGCTGCGATCGACGAGGGCGACATCGACCCCCTGGAGAGCCAGGTCGCGGAAGGTGGCGATGCCGTTGATGCCGCCGCCGATGATCAGCACATCCGCATACGGCCGATCCGCGAGACGCGCGATCCCGGTGGGAGCGGTGGGCGAAGTGGAGGCAGGCATCATGATCCTTCCCGTCGGCGCGGACCTCACGCCGTCCCCCCGATCCTCTCGTGGCGAGAACATCCTTTCAACCATCGTGAACGGATGTGCAGCGGGCGACTACGCTGGGCACATGCCCGACCACTCCTGGGACGCGGATCCCACCCGCATGCGCGACGCCCTGCGCGCTGCACACCTGTACTACCTGCAGGACCTCACGATGGATGCCATCGCGAGAGAACTGCACACCTCCCGCTCATCGGTTTCGCGGCTGCTCAGTTTCGCCCGTGATACCGGCCTGGTGGAGATCCGCGTGCGCCCGGAGCAGGACGATGCCGCCGCCATCGCGAAAGAGCTGCGCTCGCGTTTCGGCGTGACCGCTCATGTCGTCCCGGTGCCTGACACGGTCAGCGACATCGAACGACTCGATCGGGTGGCCCTCACCGCTGCACGGATTCTCACCGGCTTCATCGACTCGAACCAGCGCATCGGCGTGGCCTGGGGATCGACGATCAGTGCGGTCAGTCGCTTCCTGGTGCCCAAGCAGACACACGACTCCGTGATCATCCAGCTCAACGGCTCCGGCAATCTCGCGTCCACCGGAGTGCTGTACGCGAGCGAGCTGCTGCGCCGGTTCGGCGACGCGTATGGTGCCGCCGTGGAGCAGTTCCCCGTTCCCGCGTTCTTCGATGACCCGCACACGCGGGAGGCCTTCTGGCGCGAGCGCTCGATCCGCCGGATCCTGGCACTGCAGTCGCGCCTGGATGTCGCACTCTTCGGTGTGGGATCGCCGATCTCCGAGGTGCCGAGCCACGTCTATCACGACTCGTACCTGGAGAAGGCGGACTACCGGGCTCTCTCGGAGGCCGGGGTGGTCGGGGACGTCGCGACGGTCTTCTTCCGCGCCGACGGATCCACCGACGGCATCGTGGTGAATGAACGAGCCACCGGCCCCGACTTCCGCGTGCTCCGACGCACCCCGCGACGCGTGTGCGTGGCGGCGGGGCGCGCGAAGGCGCCGAGCATCCGCGGCGCGCTGGCCGCCGGACTCATCACCGATCTCATCGTCGATGAGCCGACGGCGCTCGCGCTGGCGGAGGTCTGAGCGCGGATCAGGTGAACGCTGTGCCCGGCGGGATTTGCAGCCACGGGTTGGCGGGCATCTCCCCCTGGTCGTACATCACCTGATCACGCCAGCCGGGAGTCTCCACGAAGCCACGCTTCATGAAGACCAGCTCCATGCATGCGGTCCATCCCTTCACGCCCTCGAGCTTGCCGAGGGTCTGGGTCTGGAAGCGGTGCAGGTCATCGGTGGAGGGCAGGATCACCTCGCAGTAGAGGGAGCTCTCATCCAGCGCCGCGGCCATGAAGCGCACGGCGAGGTGGGGACGCAGCGCCTGCGCCACCCGCTCCAGGTGCGAGGGCGCCACCCGCAGGATGATCAGCGTCTCGGCGCTCATGCCGAGCGATGCCGCGGCCACGGACGTAGCCGTCGTGATGCATCCGTTCGCCTTGAGGCGTTCGTACCGACGACGGACACTGCTCTCGTTCATCCCGAGCTTCGTCGCGATCGAGGGGAAGGACGCCCGACCATCGACCGACAGCTCGCCCACGATGCGCCGATCGGCGTCGTCGAAGTGATCGGGCTCGCACGAGTTCGGCGGCGGCATCAGTGCCTCCGAACCGCTCTCGGTGGCGTCCGGTTCGAAGAGTTGACGACCCCAGTCGAAGCTGACCTTGTAGTTGAAGGTCAGCAGATCGCTGCGCCAGCGCTCGATGCCCGGAATCGACTGCAGACCGGTGAGCACCCGCGTCTGCTGTGCGGGACCGCCCGTGATGACCACCTCGGCGTACAGGTCGAACCGACCGGTCACCAGCGTCACGAACCGGACGTAGGGCGATTTCACGAGCTGCTCGGCCACGTCCATCTGCGTGCCCGGAGCGCAGTTCACGCGCACCAGGAACGACTCCACGCGACCGGAGTTCCCGAGCGTGGGGATGACGCCCACCCGCACGATGCCGTCGTTCAGCAGTTGCTGCCCGCGGCGCGCGACGGTCGACACCGCGGCGCCCACCTGGTCTGCGATCGCGCGCCAGCTGGCGCGTCCGTCCTGTTGCAGGGCGACGACAATCTGCTTGTCCAGCTCGTCGATACTGCGTCCCCCTGTCCCCCCTGCCACTGCCGTGGTCACTTCGGCGGGTAGACCCGGTGCAGGAACTCCCGCACGGTCTGGGTCCACTCCTCCGCCTGTTCGATCTGCGGGGAGTGCCCCGACTTCTCGAAGACGACCAGCTCGGAGTTGGGTACCAGCTCGGCGATCGTCTCGCTACACGATACTGGGGTGATCCAGTCGGTCCGGCCAACGGTGATCAGTGTCGGCACCGCGATCTCGTGCAGGCGCGGCTTCAGGTCATAGCTGACGAGGTTCACGGAGAACGCGTAGTTGTGCGCCTCGTAGCGGTACGGGGTCGCCGCCACCTTTCGTTCCACGGCCTCCGGGTCGTAGACGAAGTCGTACAGCGGCAGGATCTCGCGCCAGCAGTCCTTGAGGTCCTCGTTGTCGCGGACCTGGCCGAGATCGATGCGGTCGAACTTCTCCATGTCGATGTTCACACGGTCACTCGCCAGCGCGTTCTCCCGCGCGAGGTGGGCATTGCCGTTGTCGGGGCTGGTGTCGCGCAGGACGACGGCCGCGACGCGATCCGGATAGCGCAGCGCGTACTCCATGGCCATGAAGCCGCCGTAGGAGCCGCCGGCCATGACGATCCGCTCGGCGCCAATCCACTCGCGCAGGCCATCGATGTCGGCTGCCCACTGCTCGTGGCTGAAGGTGCCGTTGCCCTCGCTCTGCCCGCTACCGCGCGCATCGAACACCACGACACGGTACTCATCGGCGAGGCGACCGAAGCTGGCGCGCGGTTCCGCGCGCGATCCGAGTCCGGGCGCGCCGTGGTGGGTGATGATGACCGGCGCATCCTCGGGGCCGAGCACCTCCACGGCCAGGTGATTGCCGTTGATCTGCACCCATTGCGCCTCGGTGGTGGCGGCCGCGAACTCCGGCGATACCTGCTTGTCGGTCATGGAGACTCCCTTTCGATGAGATTCAGAGGGCGATGGTGCAGGAGGCGAGATCCCGCGGGAAGGAAGTGAGACGCTCGGCGCCGCTGTCGGTGACGAGCATGCTGTCGCTGATGCGATACCCAGCGTGACCGGGGATGTAGATGCCCGGCTCATTGGAGACGACCATGCCGGCGGCGAGCACCGTGGCATCTCCGTCTTCCAGCCACGGCGCCTCGTGCATGCCCAACCCGATGCCGTGCCCCTGCCGGTGCCGCAGATGCTCGCCGAGGCCCGCGGCGCGGATCACGTCGAGGCAGATCCGATTCGCCTCGCGGCACTCGACCCCGGGAGCGATCGCTTGAGCGCCGACCTCCTGAGCCTCGCGGATCGTGTCGTGGTAGCGGATCTGATCGGCGGTGGGTTCGCCGAGCACGAAGGTGCGCTCGCCCTCGACGAAGCGGCCTCCGACCGCGCACCCGAGCGAGAGCATGAACGTGTCCCCCGGCTGCAGTCGCTCCGCCGAGGGCAGTCCGTGTGGGAAGGCGGAGTTGGCACCCGAGTACACCAGACCACCCGCGAGGAGCGAGGCCACCACGACGTTCTCGTGCTCGGCATACATGGTGGAGACGCCCACCGAGGTGACGTGACGCTCCAGTTCCGCCTCACTCGGGAGCCGCCCGCCGGCCGCGACGGCGTCGCGCACCAGCTCGACTCCCGCGAGCAGCATCAGGTCGGTGATGCGCGCGGCCTCGCGATGCAGCGCAATCTCCTCGGGGAACTTGAGATAGCGGCTCTGCAGCACGATGTCTGACGGCTCCAGGACCGATCCGCCGAAGGCCGCCTGCGCAGCGAGCAGACGGGAGGTCGACATCGTCGCGGTGAATCCGATGCGCCGCCCGGCGGCTCCCACCCGGCGGGCGAGGAACTCGAACGGGGGGACGACACCGGGGTACTCCGGGAAAGTCACCAGCTCGGCGGTGGCGTTCTGCGCCTGCGCGTACTCCCACTCCAGCGCCGGCACGAGCATGACCACCTCGCCGGTGAGGTCGAGCCATACCGCGACTGGACGTTCCGACGGGTGATGGAAGAACCCGGTCAGGTAGGCGATGTCCTCCGGGTCGTCCGTGAGGATCGCATCCACTCCCGCGTCCGACATGGCGGCACGGACGCGCTCATGGACGCGGGGGAAGAAGTCGGGCGAGAGCCGCTGGGAGAACACCATGTCGTTGCTTCCTGGGGACGTGGCACGCATCAGCGCGCGCGGTTGCGGGGGTTGCGGGCGTCGTTGTACGCGATCGACAGCAGCGTGGCCGAGAGCACCAGGGCGAGGATCGCGAGCGAGGGGAACAGCGTCAGCCACCACGCGCTGGACATGGCGCCGGCCTGCTGCGCTTCGTAGAGGATGCGACCCCACGACCAGGTGGTCGGATCGCCCAACCCGAGGAAGGCGAGGCCGGCGGCGGAAAGCACGGCGCGGGAGGCGGTCACCACGACCGAGACGACGATCACCGGGGTGACGGCCGGCAGCACGTGGCGGGTGATGATCCACCAGGGCGAGGTGGTCATCAGTCGTGCGGCGTCCACGTACGGCAGACCCACGACCGTCAGCGCCTGGGAACGCACGAGACGGGTGACCTCGGGCCAGGAGAAGGCGGCCACCACCAGGATGATCGTGGTGGTGCTCGGTCCGACGAGGGCGGCGACCAGGATCATCAGCGGCAGCACCGGCAGGGACAGCGTCATGTCGACGATCACGCTGATGAATCCGTCCGCACGGCGGAAGTACGCGCCGATCACGGCGACGAACGTGCCGAAGGCGATCGCGATGATCGAGGCAGCCACGGCCACCAGCACACTCTGCTGGGTGCCCCAGATCACCTGCGAGTACACGTCACGACCGAGGGCATCGGTGCCGAACCAGTGCGCACCCGAGGGCGGCTGCAACACATCCGGTCCGTAGCTGGCGGGGTAGGCGGCCAGCAGGGCCGCCGCCACGGAGATCACCGCGAGCGCGAGCAGCACACCGAGCGAGATCATGCCGAGCGGGTCGCGGCGGAACTGGCGCCATGTGTGCACCGAGGCGCGGACATTCTCGGTGGCGACCGGCTCGTGCGCGGCGGCGTCGATGACGGCGCCGGCGACGGCGGCCTCGACGGCCGGCTTCGGGGCCAGCGGTTCGGCGGAGTTATGCAGGTTCTCGCTCATGAGGTCTTCACCCGGGGGTCGAGGTAGCCGTAGACGATGTCGGTGATCATGTTGGCGACCACGACGGTCAGCGCCAGCATGAGGAACGCGCCCTGCAGCACGGGGAAGTCCAGCTGCGTGACCGCGTCGTAGATGCCGCGGCCGATGCCCGGATAGGCGAACACGGTCTCGGTGAGCACGGCTCCTCCCACCAGGAATCCCAGCTGCAGTCCGATCAGGGTGGTGGTGGGAAGCAGCGCGTTTCGCAGCGCGTGCTTCCAGAGGATCTGGCGATAGGGCAGGCCGTTCGCGCGTGCGAGGGTCACGTAGTCCTCCCCCAGCGCGTCGATCAGCGTGGAGCGCATCGTCAGCACGTAGGAGCCGACCTGGACGAGCATCAGGGAGACCGCGGGAAGGACGAGGTGGCGGGCGACGCTGAGGTACCAGTCCATGCCGTACACGCCGTTGTCGAACGCGCCGCCGATCGGGAACCAGCCGAGGAAGAGCCCGAACACGAACAGCAGCAGGATGCCCACGCTTGGAACGAACAGCGACTGTCCGGTGACGCCGAGGATCTGCACCACCCGGTCGGTGGCGCGGCCCTTCTGGGCGGCGGCCGCGACACCGAGCGGGATGCCGATGATGATCGTCAGCGCGAGTGCGGTGAGGGTCAGCAGCAGCGTCCAGGGCAGGCGCTGCATGATCACGTCCACCACGGGCACCGACTGGGTGAAGGAGATCCCGAGATTGCCCTGCAGGAGCTGCCACATGTACAGCCCGTACTGGACGATGAGGGGCTGATCGAGCCCGTACTGCTGAAGGATGGTCGCCCGGATGTCGTCGGTCATGTTCGGGCTCGCGAGTGCGAGCGCTGGATCTCCCGGCAGGATGCGCAGCAGCAGGAAGGTCACGGTCACGGCGAACCAGATCGTGAGCAGTCCGCGACCGACGCGGCCCAGCAGGAATGAGAGACGAGACACCCGGGCGACCCCTTTCAGCGGCCGGTCACTCGACCGGCGTCGCGCTCGCGAGCGAGAGCGGGTTGACGATGGACAGCAGCTCGCTCGGCTTCGAGATGAAGCCGGTCCACTTGTCACTGGCGGCGAAGAACAGGTTCTGCGTGTACATGATGTTGTCGTAGACCTGCTCATGGACGATCTTGTTGGCGTCGCGCATGATGGCGATCTTGTCGTCCGTATCGAAGGTGACCATGCCCTTCTCGATCAGCGCGTTGAGCTCCGGATCGTCCACGTGGGTGTAGTTGATCGCTCCACCCGGCAGGTACGACAGCGAGAAGTTGGTGACCGGGTCGTCCATGATGGCGAAGTTGCCCGCATAGATGTCGTAGTCGCCCTCGTTCGTCTGCGCGAGGTAGGTGTTGCGCTCGGAACCCTGCAGCGTGATCGTGATGCCGGCCTCGGCCGCGCTGTCCTTCACCATCTGCGCCCACTGGCTGGTGACGGCGTCCTGCAGCGAGTAGATGAGCCGGAACTCCACCGGGAAGGTCCCGTCCGATCCCGCCGTGTAGCCGGCCTTCTCCATCAGCGATCGCGCCAGCTCCGGGTCGTACTCGTACTCCGTGATGGAGTCGTCGTAGTAGTCCTTGAGCACCGGCATCAGGGCGCTGGAGCCGGTGGAGACCGCCTGCCCCTGCAGCACCACGGTGCGGATGGCCTCGTAGTCGGCCGCGTGAGCGAGAGCCTGACGCACCTCCGTCTTGGCGAGGTCGGGGTTGTCCATGTTGTAGACCATGTGCGCGTAGCCGAGTCCGGCGGCCTCGATCACCTGCAGCCCCGCGGTGGAGCGCAGCTTCTCGACCTGCGTGGGCGGCAGCGCGTTGGCGATCACGTCGATCTCGCCGCTCTGCAGCGCCAGGATCTCGGTGTTCACATCGGGGTACACGCGATAGACCACCTCGGCCGGCCCCGGCACGCCGCCGTCGACCAGCGGGTAGGAGTCCACGCGCTTGAGGGTGTAGTGCTGACCCACCTGGAAGTCGGACATGATGAACGGGCCGAGACCCACCCATCCGCCGTCCTTGCCGTCGTTCGCGAACGTCGCGATCGAGCCCTTCGGCTCGAACACGTGCTGCGGCACGACGACGCCCCAGAAGCCGATCTCCTCGATGATGGACGAGTCCGGCTGCGAGAGCTTCAGCTCCACGCGGGTGTCCGAGACCGCTGTGGCGGTGTCGAGGTTGCCGAGCTGACCGAAGAACGTTCCCGGCGCCTCATCCTTCTTCACCGCGTTCAGCGTCCAGGCGACGTCTTTCGCGGTCAGCGGGGTGCCGTCGCTCCACGTCAGGTCGTCGCGGATCTCGTAGAACCCGGTGGTGTCGTCGACGTAGCCCCACTTCGTGGCGACGTTCGGCTCCTTGGCTCCGGTGTCGCTGATGGAGAGCAGGTGCGGGTACATCAGGTTCGTCACCCACGAGTCGGTGCGGCTGTTGCCGAGCACCGGGTTGAAGTTGACGACGTCGGTGGTGGTGCCGATCGACAGGGTCTTGTCGCTCGGTCCCGTTCCCGCCGATGCCCCGCCGGTGGCACCGGCATCCGTGGAGGCGGGAGAAGTCGGAGCCTGCGGCGCGCACGCCGCGAGACTCACCGTGAGGGCGATCGCCGCCCCGAGTGCCAGAAGCCGACCGCGCATCAGACCCACACCTCCTCGAGCACACGCATGGTGTTGCCGCCGACGACCTTGCGGATCTCGTCGTCGGAGTAGCCGTGCTTCACGAGCCAACCGATGATGTTGTAGAACTCCTCGGCGGGGTTCTCGATCCCGTCGATGTAGGGCTGCTTCTCGTAGTCCACGTGACCGTGCGCCTGACCGATCGACAGGTTCGAGGAGAACGCGTCGTGCAGGCCGACGTGGTCGCCGAACAGGGTGTCCGGACCGAAGGTGACATGGTCGATGCCGACCAAGTTCACGCAGTACTCGAAGTGATCCATCACCGAATCCAGCGAGTGCTTCGGGTGCTGCGGGGAGATGGTGGTGTGCGGTGCGGCCTCGATGCCGATGACGCCACCGCGCTTCGCGCACTCGATGATGGTCTCGTCCGTCTTCATCCGGTTGGTCGGCCACAGTCCGCGAGCGCCGGCGTGCGTGATGAACACCGGTACCTTCGAGTGCTTGATCACGTCAACGCAGGTGCGGTCGCCGGAGTGGGAGATGTCGATGGCGATGCCGAGCTTGTTCATGCGCTCGACCGCGCGCTCACCGAAGTAGGTGAGGCCACCGTCGCCGCGCTCCTTGAGCCCCGAGCCGAGCATGTTGGCCTCGGAGTAGGCGATGCCCATCTGGCGGACGCCGAACCCGTAGAGCACGTCGAGGCGGTCCACCTCGTTCTCGATCATGGTCGCGGCCTCAAGTGCGAACACGTGCGCGACGCGTCCGGTCTCCGCGGCGTAGCGGATGTCCTTCAGCGACTCGGCCTTGATCACGAAGTCCTGGTGCGCGAGGTCTGCCATGCGGACGCCGAGATCAAACAGCACGTCCTGGTACTTCCAGCCCGCGTCGGAGGAGATGCAGCACGTGCCATCCATGCCGTTGTCGAACACCGCCGTGATCCCCGAGCGGCTGAGGCCCTCGTACCCGGTGGGTTCACGACCCTGGCGGATGTGGTCCCGCAGCTCCCCCATGTCCTCGGGGAACACCTGGACGTGATCGTGCAGCGAGATGACCACCTCGTCGGTGAGCAGGCGCGTGGTGCGCTGCTTCTGCTCCTCGGTCAGCTGGAGGCCCTGGTACTCGGGCACCCGGCCGATCTGCTTCGCGTAGCGGAACTCGCGGAAGTCGACGCCGGGTTCCAGATAGTCGTATGCGGTATAGCCGGTGTACCGCGCGGCAGGTTCGAGCATGCTGCTCCCTTGCTCAGGATCGGTTGGGGTTGGGGGTTGGCCGCGATCAGACGCGGGGTGATGATGACTATCTCGACAATTCGGCGCACTTGTCAACATGTTTGAGAGATTTCGGTGAACAATTAATGCACACGAAACAAATCCGCGGCATAGTGGTCTCCATGACGTCTTCCCTGGACAACGACTCCGCGGCTTCCGGCCCGGTGCTGGAGGTTGCCGACCTGCGGGTGAGCGTGGGATCGGGTGACCGTGCCGTCGAGATCGTGCACGGCATCGACCTCACCGTGCGCCGTGGCGAGTTCGTCGCGCTGCTCGGCGAATCCGGATCCGGCAAGTCCGTCACCGCCCGCGCGGTGATGGGCCTCATCGACGAGGGCACCGTGACCGCCGGGCGTCTCGTCGCCGGCGGCGTGGACCTGCTGACCTGCTCGGACGAGGAGCGCCGGCGCATGCGCGGCGACCGCGTGAGCCTCGTGCTGCAGGACGCGCTGTCGGCGCTCAACCCCGTGCTCAGCATCGGCGATCAGATCATCGACCTGCTGCGGGCCCACCGCACCATCAGCCGCAAGGACGCCCACGCCCGTGCCGTCGAGCTGCTGGGGCTCGTCGGCATTCCCTCCCCTGCCCGACGCGTCGCGGACTATCCGCACCAGTTCTCGGGTGGCATGCGCCAGCGCATCCTCATCGCGATGGCCATCGCGCTGGATCCGGTGCTGCTGATCGCGGATGAGCCGACCACCGCGCTGGATGTGACGGTGCAGGCGCAGATCCTCGACCTGTTCGCGTCGCTGCGGGACCGGCTCGGCATGGGCATCCTGCTGATCACCCACGACCTGGGTGTGGTGATGGAGGTCGCCGACCGCCTGGCTGTGATGTACGCCGGAAGAATTGTCGAAGCGGGCGACGGCGACACGGTGCTGGAGCACCCCGCCCATCCCTACACCGCAGCCCTCCTGCGCTCCATGCCCGCCGCCACACGCACAGAGCGCATGTACGCCATCCCCGGCAGCCCTCCCACCCCCGCGCAGACCCCGTCCGGCTGTGCGTTCCATCCGCGCTGTCCGCTCGCGATCGAGCGCTGCCGCGAGGCCAGACCCGAGCTGGAGACGATCGGCATCGACCGCGTCGCCGCCTGCTTCCGCACCGAGGAGGTTCTCCGTGTCGACGTCCACTGACGACGTGATCCTGCAGGCTGAAGGCCTGACGCGCACCTTCACCACCGGTCGGGGATTCCGTCCCACGCGCGTCTCCGCGGTGGCGGGTGTGGATCTCTCCCTGCGACGCGGCGAAGTGCTCGGAGTGGTGGGCGAATCCGGCTGCGGCAAGTCCACCCTGGCGCGCATGCTGGTGGGCCTGGAGACCCCGGATGCCGGCTCCCTCATCTACGACGGGACCGATGTCTCGACCGGGAGCATGCGTCAGCGCGCCCTGATGCGACGCGGGATCCAGATGATCTTCCAGGATCCGTACATGTCGCTGAACCCGCGGATGACGGTGAACGAGATCATCGCGGAGCCGCTGGCGGCCACGCACACGGGAACGGCAGCCACCCGTCGCGAGCGCGTGGCGGAGTTGCTGGAACTGGTCGGCCTCGCCCCCGAGATGGCCTCCCGCTTCCCGCACCAGTTCTCCGGCGGTCAGCGCCAGCGAATCGGCATCGCCCGCGCGCTCGCGCTGGATCCCGAAGTGCTCATCTGCGACGAACCCGTCTCCGCGCTGGACGTGTCGGTGCAGGCGCAGGTGATCAACCTGCTCGACGACGTGCGTCGCCGCCTCGGCGTCTCCGTGGTCTTCATCGCGCACGACCTGTCGGTGGTGCGCCATGTTGCCGACCGGGTCGCGGTGATGTACCTGGGGAAGGTGGTGGAGCTCGGCGACACTGAGGACGTGTTCACCCGGCCCGCCCACCCCTACACGCGTGCGCTGCTATCGGCGATCCCGCCGCACACCCGTGCCGAGCGCGGCAAGCTGTCCGAGCGCACCCGACTGACCGGCGAGCCCCCGTCCCCCGTGAATCCCCCGTCGGGTTGCCGGTTCCACCCCCGCTGCTCCTTCGCCACGGAGGCGTGCGCGACGGGGGTTCCGCCGCTGGGACCGATCGGTGGAGGACGCGAGACCGCGTGCTTCCACGCCGATCAGGTCCTTGCCCTCTCGGCGGGCTGATTCGTCGCCGGCGGCGCCCCACTGTGCAGGGGCGCCGACGGCGACGGTCGGTGGTGCCGGCACTCGCGGGAGGGGACCGGGTTCGCGGAGGTGACCGCGGATTTCGCCGGGCGGGAATGAACGAGTGTCGGTGGCGTTGAATACACTCATGCGCAGCCTCTGAGGCGTGCCATGTCATGTTTCCCGACAGTCAGGACTCCATGTTCAGCGATGCCGAACGCCGCGCGATGGCGCGGGCCCTGGTGCTCGCAGCGCGCGGACCCCGCGGCGTCAATCCGCAGGTCGGCGCCGTCATCCTCTCCCCCGACGGGGATGTGCTGGCCGAGGGCTGGCACCGCGGCGCCGGAACAGCGCACGCCGAGGTCGACGCCCTGTCGCACGTGCCCGCCGGCGCAGCGCGCGGCACGACTGCCGTGGTCACTCTTGAGCCGTGCAACCACACCGGTCGGACGGGGCCCTGCGCCCAGGCGCTGATCGATGCCGGTGTGGCGCGCGTCGTCTACGCGCTGCCCGACCCGGGTGCCGTCTCCGGTGGCGGCGCGGGCCGGCTGGCGTCCGCCGGTGTTGAGGTGGTGTCGGGGCTGCTGAGCGTGGAGGCTGCGCAGCTCATCGAATCCTGGCTGGAGTTCGTCCGCCTCGGTCGGCCGCGCGTGACGGTGAAATGGGCGCAAAGCCTGGACGGCCGCGCGGCCGCCGATGACGGCACGAGCCAGTGGATCACCGGTCCCGAGGCTCGTGCCGACGTGCACCGGCGCCGCTCGGAGCACGACGCCATCGTGGTCGGCACCGGGACGGTGCTCGCCGATGACCCCTCCCTCACGGCCCGCCATGGCGAGGAGCTGTACGACCGCCAGCCGATCCCCGTGGTGATCGGCGAGCGCGAGATTCCGGCGGACGCTCGGCTGCACGCGCACCCGCGTGAACTCATCCATGCCCGCACGCACGACCTCGCGGCGGTGCTGGCGGATCTCGCCGAACGCGGCGTGCAATCGGTGTTCGTCGAGGGCGGACCCTCATTGGCCTCGGCGTTCTTCGCCGCCGGCCTGGTGGACGACATCCTCGTGTACACGGCCCCGGTTCTGCTCGGCGGCTCACGCCTCGCTCTCGGCGAGATCGGCGTACCGTCGATGCCGGAGGCGATCCGACTCCTCGAGCCGACCATCACCACCCTCGGTTCCGACCAGCTCCTTCACGCTCGCGTGACGCCCCTCATCTCAGACGCGCCGGAAGCGCGCACCCTCACGGAAGAGCCCCGCATGATCGACAACTCCACCACCGCTGCGTCCACCACGATCCGCAGCGCCGAGGCCACCGTTCCCACCGTGCACGGCACCTTCCGCTTCCTCGCCTACCACGATGCCGAGGCCGGCACCGATCACCTCGCGATCGTGGCGGGAGAGCTCGGTGAGCGCGCACTGGTTCGCGTTCACTCGGAGTGCCTGACCGGAGAGGCTTTCGGCTCGGAGAAGTGCGAGTGCGGTCCGCAGCTGGATGCTGCGCTGGATCTCATCAACGAGCACGGCGGCGTCGTCATCTACATGCGCGGCCAGGAGGGGCGCGGGATCGGCCTGCTCAACAAACTGCGCGCCTACGCTCTGCAGGAGCAGGGACTCGACACCCTGGACGCCAACCTGGCCCTGGGTCTGCCGGCCGATGCGCGCGACTACCGCGCCGCCGCGGCCATCCTCAACGACCTCGGCGTGCGCGAGGTGCGCCTGCTCACCAACAACACCGACAAGGTGCACCAGCTGGAGAGCCTGGGCGTCACGGTGGCCGAGCAGGTGCCCCTCGTGGTGGGCGTCGGCCCCAACAACGAGGGCTACCTGGAGACCAAGCGTGCGCGCATGGGTCACATCATCGACGACGCGCTCCTGCACCCGCAGGGCTGAGGCGGCAGAGTGTCGTTTCATGAAGCGATGCCTGATGAGAGCCTGAGAACAGGCGTACGCTGACAGTACGACGGGGAACCACACCTGTCGTTGAGGTGACGCATCGTCGAGCCGCCGGGGAGCGTCAACCCTGCGACTCGGTGATGGATGATGCTCACGCGGCTCCCCATTGCGAGAGACATGTCACAGTCCACCACTTCCACCCCGGCGACCGCCGCTCCCGTCAACTCCCGTGCGCGGGTCATCACCGCGAGCCTGATCGGCACCACGATCGAGTTCTACGACTTCTACGCGTATGCGACGGCGGCCGTCCTCGTCTTCCCCACCCTGTTCTTCCCCGGTACCGATGCCACGGCCAGCCTGCTGTCCAGCTTCGCCGTGTTCGGTGCCGCCATGGTCGCTCGCCCCATCGGCGCCATCGTCTTCGGTCACTTCGGTGACAGGTTCGGACGGAAGGCCACCCTCGTCGCGTCCCTGCTCACCATGGGAATCGCGACGTTCCTGATCGGCTGCCTGCCCACCTTCGAGAACATCGGCTGGGTCGCCGCCCTGCTCCTGCTGGTGCTGCGTCTCGCGCAGGGCTTCGCGCTCGGCGGCGAATGGTCTGGAGCCGCGCTGGTGGCCACCGAGAACGCACCGCAGGGCAAGCGCGCCTGGTACGGCACGTTCCCACAGCTGGGCGCGCCGCTCGGCTTCATCATCGCCAACTCCCTCTTCCTGATCATCAATTTCCTGCTGCCGCACGCGGAGGGCACCGCCCAGCGCTCCCCGGAGTTCCTGGCGTGGGGCTGGCGCGTGCCGTTCTGGTTCAGCGCGGTCATGGTGATCATCGGACTCTGGGTCCGGCTCAAGCTCGTCGAGTCGAAGACCTTCTCGACGGCGGAGAAGGCGGGAGCCATCAAGAAGTTCCCGCTGGGCCAGGTGTTCCGCCGCTACGGGAAGCAGCTGATCCTCGGCACCTTCTTCATGCTGGCCACCTACGTGCTCTTCTATCTGATGACCGTGTGGACGCTCTCCTACGGCACCGCCGCGACCGACGCCCCGACGCCCGGGCTCGGCTTCACCTATGTCGACTTCGTCATCATGCAGATCGTGGGCGTGGTCTTCTTCGGGATCTTCACGCTGCTGTCCGGTCCCGTCGCCGACGCGATCGGCCGGCGCAAGCTCCTGATCTGGGTGACCTCGGCGATCATCGTGTTCGGTGCCCTGTTCACCGTCTTCCTGCTGCCCCAGGGCGACCCGAAGTTCACCGGGGCGCTCATGCAGGGCTTCCTGATCTTCGGCTTCACGCTCATGGGCGCAACGTTCGGTCCGATGGGTGCGCTGCTGCCTGAGCTGTTCCCCACCAACGTCCGCTACACCGGCTCCGCCGTCGCGTACAACGTGTCGTCGATCCTCGGTGCCGCGGTGGCGCCGTTCATCGCGGTGGCGCTGTGGCAGACCGGCGGGGGCAACCCGTGGCTGGTGGGCGTGTACCTGTCGGTGATGAGTGTGCTGACGCTGATCGCTCTGCTGGTGTCGCGCGAGACGAAGGACACCGCCTACGAGGAGAACCTGACGTAGCGGTTCGTCTCGGCCCCCTCATTGACTCCGGACCGGCTGCGATCACAACAGGCTGGGATCGAGAGGCCGCCCGCGGTTGGCGACGTCGAGGTTCAGGTACTGACCCTCGCCCAGATCGGTTCCCGTCGCGGCGCGGGTGGGATTGAGGTACTCCAGCTCGCTGCGGGTGATGCCGAAGCGATCCGCGATGTCGGCGATCTTGTCGTCCCAGGCCACCACGTAGGTCACGGGACGCCCGTCGGCGTTCGTCTTCACCTCGCCGGTGGCGCCCGCGTGCGGGCCGAGGTCGATCACGTCCTCGGCCTGCCACGGGCGCATCGGGCTCATGAACCAGCTCAGCACCGCGCGCGCGATGATGACGTTGTCGCAGGCGAGTCCGTGCTGGTCGTAGACGGGTTTGGCAGGATCCGCCGGCACCGTGATATCCACCTCGCGGTAGTAGGTCCAGTCTTCGGTGCTCGCGTTGCCGAGATATCGCTGCCTCGTGCCATCACCCGCGGGGTCGATGGGAAGGCTCCCCTCGTCCACGCAGGCGTCGTCATCACGCGACCACTGCGAGAGCCGGACGTCGTAGGTGCCGACCGAGGTGCTGAGATCCTGCACGGTGAGCGTCGCGTCGGCCGCGCCATTCACCGTCACCACCACGGTTCCGCTCGCCGATCCCGTGAACTCCGCGGTGGCGGCGACGCCCTCCGGCGGCAGCTGGTTCGACTTCGCGTAGCGGTTCGGATCCACGGTCGGCGTGGGGGTCGGAGTCGGCGTGGGCGTCGGCGTCGGCGTGCGCGTCGGTGACGGGACGGCCGTCGTGGTCTCCGCGAGGGGCAGCCCGTCGGGCCCCTCGGGCGCGCACGCGGTGGCGGTGAGGAGCAGCACTCCGGTCAGCAGCAGAGTCAGGCGTCGTCGCGTCACGCTCCGAACCTAACCCACACCACTCGTTCGCGAACATGCTGCGGCCCCGTGTCTCACGACAGACACGGGGCCGGATCCGGGCGCTCACCGCAGCTCTCTCAGGGCCAACGCGGATCGCACCGGGTGCACGCAGGGGAACATCCTCACCGGAGCAAGGGGGACATCCCTCCGCGGGTCTCGGAGGTGAGCCGGACGTCTCCGGCGATCACGACGCTCATGCGTCGCTCCGAGGGTCGGGGGTGCGCTGCACCTGAGCCAGGCGGTAGCGCAGCGCGGCGAGTTCTGCACCGAGCGCGGCCGGGATGCGGCCGTCGAACGTGGCGAAGAACTCTTCGGTCAGATCGGCCTCGGCCGCCCACAGCGTGGGATCGACGGCGAACAGCTCGGCCAGGTCGGCGTCGGACACGTCCAGACCGTCAAGGTTCAGGTCTTCGGTCTTCGGCAGGCGTCCGATGGGGCTCGACTCGGCACCCACCTCGCCGTTCACGCGGCGGACGATCCACTCGATGACGCGGGAGTTGTCGCCGAACCCGGGCCACAGGAAGCGCCCGTCGCTGCCGCGGCGGAACCAGTTGACCTGGAAGATGCGCGGCGCGCGATCGAACCGCAGGTCGGTACCCACCTTCAGCCAGTGCGCGAAGTAGTCGGCCATGTTGTAGCCGCAGAAGGGCAGCATCGCGAAGGGGTCGCGACGCAGCTCGCCGACCGTGCCCTCGGCCGCGGCGGTGCGCTCCGAGGAGATGTTCGCCCCCATGAACACGCCGTGGGTCCAATCGGTCGCCTCCACCACCAGTGGGACGTTGGTCGCGCGACGCCCGCCGAAGAGGATGGCATCCAGCGGAACCGCCTCTTCCCAGTCGTCGGCGATCTGCGGGCACTGGGCCGCGGAGACGGTGAAGCGCGAGTTCGGGTGTGCGGCAGGTCGATCATCCGCGGGCGTCCAGGGGTTGCCCTCCCAGTCGGTGAGCTCCGCGGGCGCCTCATCGGTGAGTCCCTCCCACCACACGTCGCCGTCGGGACGCAGTGCCACGTTGGTGAAGATGGTGTTGCCCCACAGCGTCTCCACCGCGGTGACATTGGTCGATTCGCCGGTGCCCGGCGCGACGCCGAAGAACCCGGCCTCAGGGTTGATCGCCCAGAGGCGTCCGTCCTCGCCCGGTCGCAGCCACGCGATGTCGTCACCGAGGGTCTCCACGCGCCATCCGGGGATGGTCGGGCGAAGCATCGCGAGATTCGTCTTTCCGCACGCGGAGGGGAACGCCGCCGCGATGTGGTAGCGCCGACCCTGCGGGTCGATCACGCGGATCAGCAGCATGTGCTCGGCCAGCCACCCCTGATCGCGACCGATCACCGAGGCGATCCGCAGCGCGAAGCACTTCTTGGCCAGGATCGCGTTTCCGCCGTATCCCGAACCGAAGGAGTAGACCTCCAGCGTCTCCGGGAAGTGGACGATGTACTTGTCGTCGTTGCAGGGCCAGGGCACGTCGGCCTGTCCCGGCTCCAGCGGTGCTCCCACGGAGTGCACGGTCTTGACCCAGTCCGCCCCGGCGGCGATCTGCTTCGTGACGGCGTCGCCGACGCGAGTCATGATGCTGATCGACGTGACAGCGTAGGCGCTGTCGGTGATCTGCACGCCGATGTGGCTGAGCGGGCCGCCGATGGCTCCCATGGAGAACGGCACGACGTACATGGTGCGCCCACGCATCGAGCCGGCGAACAGTCCGGTGAGCTTGTCGCGCATCTCGGCGGGATCTGCCCAGTTGTTTGTGGGCCCGGCGTCGATCTTCCGCTCGGAGGCGATGAAGGTGCGTCCCTCGGTACGGGCGACATCGCTCGGGTGGGAGCGGGCGAGGTACGAGTCCGGACGCCACTGCGGGTTGAGCTTGATGAGCCGACCCTCGTCGACCATCTCGCGCAGCAGCGCGTCGTTCTCCGCGACGGAGCCGTCGACCCAGTGGATCCGCTCGGGCTGGGTGAGCGCGGCGATCTCATCGACCCAGGCCACCAGTGCCGCCATCGATGCTCCCTCATATTCCGGGCGCGCCCCGAAAGACCGTGCGGCGCTGAGGGGCGTCGGGCGGTGGGTGCGAACGGCGAGGGATTCGGCGAGTGCCATGTCATCTCCTTCGATGGTGATCGATGATCTAGATCCATCTTCTGTTGCCTTTTCCGACACTTATCGCCAATTCAGGTCGAAAGAACTGGTGATCTTTACGTATCATCAAGACATGGCATCCGGTATCGAACTGGCCACCCTCGGCCACCGCATCCGTCATCACCGACAGGACCGCGGCCTCACTCTCGACGAACTCGGCGCGATCGTGGGCGTCGCCGGCTCACAGCTGAGCCTGATCGAGAACGGCAAGCGCGAGCCGAAGCTGTCTCTGCTGCAGGCGATCGCCCAGGCCACTGGCACCGAGGTCACCGACCTCATCTCCGGCGAGCCGCCGAACCGCCGGGCCGCGCTGGAGATCGAACTGGAGCGCGCGCAGACCTCGGCGGTGTTCCGGCAGCTGGGCATCCCGTCGGTTCGGGTGAACAAGGCGATGACCGACGAGACCATCGAGGCGATCCTCGGCCTGCATCACGAGCTGCAGCGTCGCGAGCGCGAGGCGATCGCGACGCCCGAGGAAGCGCGACGCGCGAACACCGAGCTGCGGCTGAAGATGCGCGCGCTCGACAACTACCTCCCCGAGATCGAGGCGCTCGCGGAAAAGCAGCTGAAGGCCGCAGGCCACACGACGGGCGCTCTGTCGCACCGCACCGTGAGCATCATGGCGGAGCAGCTCGGCTTCGAGCTCATCTACGTGAATGACCTTCCGCACTCGGCGCGTTCGGTCACGGATCTGGAGAACGGGCGGATCTACCTCCCGCCGTCGTCCATCCCCGGCGGCCACGGCCTGCGCTCCATGGCGCTGCAGGCCATGGCCCATCGCCTCCTCGGACACACGCCGCCGACCGACTACGCGGACTTCTTGCAGCAGCGGCTGGAGATCAACTACTACGCCGCCTGCGCTCTCATGCCGCAGGGGGCGGCGGTGAACTTCCTCGCGCAAGCCAAGAAGGACCGCAACCTCGCCGTGGAGGACTTCCGTGACGCGTTCGGTGTCACCCACGAAGCGGCGGGCATGCGCCTGACGAACCTCGCCACCCGCCACCTCGACATCAAGCTGCACTTCCTGCGAGTGGACGGCTCCGGAGCGCTGAGCCGGGTGTTCGAGAACGATGATCTCCCCCTGCCCGAGGACATCACCGGATCGATCGAGGGGCAGCCGGCGTGCCGGAAGTTCTCCGCCCGCGCGGCCTTCGAGCAGCAGAACCGCACCACCGAGCACTACCAGTACACCGATACTCCGGCCGGCACGTTCTGGTGCTCCACGCAGACCGGCTCCACCGCGGACGGCGAGTTCTCCATTACGGTGGGCGTCCCGTTCGACGACGCCCGCTGGTTCCGCGGTCGCGAGACACAGGTGCGCGCGGTGTCGACCTGCCCCGATGAGTCCTGCTGCCGCCGCGCCCCCGCCGAGCTCACCGGCAAGTGGAAGGGCAAGGCGTGGCCGAGCGCGCGCGTGCACACGCACATGTTCTCCCCGCTCCCCCGCGGCGCCTTCCCCGGGGTCGACGACAGTGAGGTGTACGGCTTCCTGGAGCGCCACGCCGCCGAGTAACCCGCTAGCGGGGAGAATGGTGGGGCGGAATCACCGCAGGAATCGGAGTTCCGTGTCTCATCAGCAGCGCCCCTGGCTGGGGCTGTGGATCCTCACGCTCGCGTGCTTCGCCACGATCACCACCGAGGTGGTGCCGATCGGACTGGTCCCGGAAATCGTGCTGTCGTTCGGCGTGGACGAAGCACGGGCCGGGATGCTCGTGACGCTCTACGCGATGATCGTGGCAATCACCGCCGTTCCGCTCACGCGCCTGACCAGCCACGTGCAGCGCAAAACACTGGTGCTGGTGACGCTGGCGATCTTCACGGCCTCGAACACGCTCGCCGCCTTCGCCCCGGACTTCCTCACGCTCGCGATCGCACGTGGGATCGCCGGGATCGCCCACGCGCTGTTCTGCGCTGTCGCGCTCGGCTATGCCGCCCGCATCGCCCCTCCCGGTCTCACCGGTCGGGCGCTGGCGCTGGTCGCGACGGGCACCAGCGCCGGGCTCATCGTGGGGGTGCCCGCCGGCGCGGTGGTCGCCACCGCCCTCGGATGGCGATCCGCCTTCGGCGCGCTCGCGGTCATCGGCGCGATCGCCATCGTGGCGGCGATACCGCTGCTGCCCGCGGTGAGCCACGACCGCGCCGCCGCGAAATCCCTCGTCCCGGGAGGCCCGCGCATGCTGCTCGTGGCCGCGCTCGCCGGTGCCGCCTTCCTCGGCTACTACACGCTCTACACCTACGTCTCGCCGATGCTGCTCACGTCGGGACTGCCCGAGATCTGGCTGGGTGCCGTGCTCGCGATCCTCGGCATCACGGGCCTCCTGGCCATACAGCTCGCCGCCCGCTACATTGATCGCGCGCCGCTGCGCTGGCTCATGTTCGTGCCGCTGACGATCACGGCGATGCAGATTCTCGTCGGTCTGGTGTATCCGATGCTGCTGCCCGTGCTCATCCTCACCGCGCTGTGGACGGCGTCGTTCGGCCCGGTGAACACCACCTATCAGAACGCGCTGGTGCGCTTCGGCGCTGCCAATCCCGACATGGCGGGAGCGTGGATCAACGTGACCTGCAACCTCGGCATCGCGGGTGGGGCTGCCCTCGGCGGCTCGTTGGTGATCGGCCCCGGCTACCCGGCGGCGGGTTTCGTCGGTGCCGGAATCCTCGCCGTGAGCACGGCGGTGACGTTCGCGTTGCGTCGCTCTCTCGGCTCCGGCTTCACCCGCTGAACCTGATCACCTCATACCGGGCGGTGAGGAACGCGCGATGCCACCGGCCGTCAGCACGATCACGGCAGATCAGATAGATCATGTTGGGCCCCGGCGTCAGCACCAGGACCAGCGCGGCGAGCGCCATCGCTCCCATCGTCGTCCACGACACCAGCGGCTCCATGTGCGCTCCGTTCGATCACGTCAGGACGATCGTGACGTAAGGGAGTTATGCATGACAACCATTACATGTGCGTCTCAGGCGATATGGTGCCGCCACGTCTCGGCGAGACTCGGTGCCAGCTGGTCCGCGGCACCGCGGGACCAGGTCGCCACGGCTCGACCCGCGCGCAGAATCAGCGGTTTGACCATGCCGTTCTTTCCGGGACCGATCTCTGCGCGCATGCCCGCCTCGGCGGCCACCGATCGATCCGCATAGGAGATGTAGTACTCCTCGAAGGATCCGAGCAGCCGGTCGCCGGTGTCCGTCGGAGGGGTGAGGGTTCTCGGTTCCCAGGGCACGGCGCGACCATCCGCAAGCACCAGCAGCGTGGTGTCGGTGATGGGCTCGTCATCGTCTCGCACGGCGGCCGCCGCCGCCCGTGCCGCCGTGATCGTGGTTCCGGCCCACCAGGCGAAATCAGCGATCGACGCGGGAGCGTGGCCCACAAGGTAACGACGGAAGAGTTCCGCCGCGGGGTCTGTCGGTGTAGGCCGCTGTGGCGGAAGGTGGTCGCTGAGGGTCAGCAGCTGTTCGGTGGCCGGCTGATCCGGGCGAGGCACCGTGGCTCCCCAGACGACGACACCGCGCAGCGCGAGGGACAGCAGGATATGCGAACCCCGCTGGCCCGTGGTGGCGACGCCATCGGCTTCCAGCGCCGCGAAGACGTCGGCGCGACGCAGACCACCGCTGCCCAGCACCTTCCGCAGGATCTGTTCGGAGCGCGCGAAGTCGTCTGCGGCCAATCCCAACTCGCGATGCCGCGCGGCAGCGGATCGGTGGATCCGCTCGGCCGTGATGGGCACCATCCACGCCGCGTCGACCGCCGAGATCACGTGCAGGGTGCCGCGCATCGGCCACGTGCGGATGAGCTCACCCCTGTCGAAGACCGCGTCGATCTCGCGAGCCGTCGGTGCCCCCGTCGTGCGCGCCGACAGCGCGAACCGGCCGCCCCAGAACTCCTGCGCCTGTGTGGCCGCGAGGCGCTCCGCCGCCGCGAGCGGGCTCGCCTCCGGATCCGTCAGGAGATGCGACGCCAGCCGCGCAGCGCGGAGCGCATCGAGCCCGGCGTCGTCGGCGTCCGATACCGTGCGTGGTGTTCCCATGCTGCCGTCTCCTGTCGATCGTCGCGCACTCAGCATGCCGGACGCCTCCGACATCGGCTACACATCGCGCTCGACGGTCTCAGAAACTGTCGACGCCGACGCGAGTCGAGACATCTTCTGAGACCGCCCCGATCGCCGGTCTCACCAAATGTCGAACGCCTACGACGAACCAGCGGCAAATGAGACCACCACGAATCCCGCTGTTCAGATGAGACCTTGCTCATAAAGGCCTTGCCGAGATGCGACCCACCGGCCGCGCCCCCGACACTGGTGGCATGCAGAACAACGCGCTCATCCCCCTGGTGGCACAAGGACAGATGCTGTCCTGGCTGTGGCAGGGTGCGCTCGGCGCGATGACCGAGAAACTCGGCGACACCCGCTGGGAGGTGGACCTCGCGGAGGGCCGGCTCTCCTTCGTCAATCGGGCCGACGACACCCGCCGCATCGACGCGGGAATCGACCTCGTCGCCTCCATCGCCCCCGGACCGCGGTCCACCCTGTGGGGCTGGGGCCATCCGCAGGGACGTCCGAACGGTGTGGCTGCGCTGATTCGCGACTCCGGGCACCCCGGGCTGGACGTCGCCGAGTTCCCGTTTCCCGACGAGGTGTCCGACGCGGACGACTACATCACCCAGACCTCGCACGAGATCGGTGTGGCCTCGGTGGTGGCGCGGGGTCGGGGCCCCTACTACTCGGCGCCGATGGGCGGAGGATCCCGCGCGGTGTTCGCCCTCGAGGTGCCCGGACTCGCGGCTCCGGCGGTGACGGATCTGATGAGCACCTTCATCCCGATGATGAGCTCCACTCCCCCGCTGGATGCCCGCACCGCGCTGTGGTTCGCCGCCACGCGCCTGGGCTGGGCGTTCGAATGGACGCGGCCGGAGTTCGCCGCCGCTGCCATCTCCGACCCGACGGGCGCGGCGACCTTCCGGTTCGACGCTCAAGGACGCGTGATCGGCCTCGAGACGGACCTCGTCCGATCACACACCAACGCCGCCGCCTGAAGCGGAGGCCGCCGCCGGATTCGGCGGCGGCCCCGTCACGGCTCAGGCGTTCAGCGTCACCTCGCGGCGCGGCGGAAGCACCAGCGGGTGCGATCCCGCCATCGCCTCCAGCACGCGCACCACCTGACGCGAATATCCGTACTCGTTGTCGTACCAGACGTAGAGGATCGCGGTGGTGTCGTCGGCGATCGTCGCCAGACCGTCGACAATTCCCGCGCGGTGCGATCCGACGAAGTCCGTGGAGACCACCTCGGCGCTTTCCACATAGTCGATCTGCTGGCGCAGCTTCGAGTGCAGCGACACCCGACGCAGGTAGTCGTTGACCTGGTCCTTGGTGGCGGGGCGCTCCAGGGTGAGGTTCAGCACCGCGAGAGAGACGTCCGGCGTCGGGACGCGGATGGCGGAGCCGGTGAGCTTGCCCTCCAGCTGTGGGAGAGCCTTGGAAACCGCCTTCGCCGCGCCGGTCTCCGTGATGACCATGTTCAGCACTGCGGAGCGCCCACGCCGATCGCCCTTGTGGAAGTTGTCGATGAGGTTCTGGTCGTTGGTGAACGAGTGCACGGTCTCGACGTGGCCGTGCACGATGCCGTATGCCTCGTCCATCGCTGCAAGCACCGGTGTGATGGCGTTGGTGGTGCACGACGCCGCCGAGAGGATCAGGTCCTCATCGGTGATGGTGTCGTGGTTGATGCCGTGCACGATGTTCTTCAGCGGGCTCTTGCCCGGTGCGGTGAGCAGCACCCGCGACACTCCGCTGGAGCGCAGGTGCTGCGACAGCCCTTCCTCGTCCCGCCACCGACCGGTGTTGTCGACCACGATGGCGTTGTCGATGCCATAGGCGGTGTAGTCGATCGCGGCCGGGTCGTCTGCGTAGATCACCTGCACACGCGTGCCGTTCGCGATGATCTGGTCGCGATCCGCGTCCACCGTGACCGTGCCTTCGAAGGGTCCGTGGACGGAGTCGCGCGCCAACAGCGACGCCCGCTTGGCGAGGTCGGCGTCGGACCCCCGTCGCACCACGATGGCACGCAGGCGAAGGCCGGAGCCACCACCCGCGTGCGAGATCAGGATGCGCGCCAGCAGGCGTCCGATGCGACCGAACCCGTACAGCACGACATCGCGGTCCTCGACGTCGTCATGCGGGCCGCCGAGCACCGGCGCGAGCTGGTCACGCAGATGAGACTCCAGATCCGTGTCCGTGGGACGAGAGGAGATCAGCCGCGCGACGTCGATCGATGCCGGCGCCGGGGCGATCGCGCGCAGCGCCTCGATCACCGCGAGGCTGTCGGCCACGTCAATGCGCTCGTGTCCCACGCTCTGTGCGCGCTGGTGCGCCGCGAGGATCCCTGTCGCACTCAGTCCCACGAGCCGGTGCCCGTGGATCGACGTCACCACCCCGCGATCCCGGTGCAGCGCCCCGATGTGCGGGATCATCCGCTCGGCGAGCTCCTCCTGGCTGTTCCAAGCTGTGCGGTGTGCGGCGAAATCGTCCATGCGCGTCCTTGCGTTCAGTGTGGTGGATCCGTTTCTGTCCCCGCCTTCCACGCTAGAGCCCGGCACGGCCGTGACCGGGCCCAGCGCCGAAGCGAAGTGAACCCGTCTTGTGGAAGCGGAAACTTCCGCGGATCTTGAGCGGACTCATCGACTCGGGTGGCAGACTTCAGATTGCGCACTCTGCGCCCTCCGGAAAGGACAACGATGACGACGTTCCCCGCTCTGCAGACCTACATTGATCGCGGTCTGCTGCTGTCCCTGCTTCAGCAGGACGCGCTCGTGGAGGCGACGGACGCGCTCGGTCAGCACCGCTGGGACGTGGACATGCAGCAGGGGACGCTGACCTTCACATCGGAGAAGGATCCGTCGCGCCGCTTCGCCACCCGGGCGCACCTCATCGCCTCGATCGCACCCGGCCCGCGCTCGGTGCTGTGGGACTGGGCCCACCCGCAGGGCTCGCGGCAGGGGGCGTCCGCCGCACTGCGAGCAGCCGGAGAGCGGGACGGCGTGCGCGAACTCAGCATCGGAGAGGTGCCGTTCCCCGCGGACTTCGACGCCCAGGACCGCGATGCCATGGCGCAGCTGGCGCACGAGATCGGCCAGGCCGCCGTGGGGATCCTGGGTCGCGGCCCGTACTACTCGGCTCCCGTTGACGGCGGGACCCGCTTCATCTTCCTCCTCGACGCCGCGCTGCCGCCCCTGACGCTGGCCGCCGTCGTCGCGAAGCTCCCGCGCCTGCTGAGCACCGGCCTGTTCCGCGACCCGCGCACGGCGGTGTGGGGTCTCGCCACCGCACAGCGCTGGTCGTTCCGTTGGAACGACGATGCGTTCAGCGGCGCCACACTGAGCGACGGAACCACCGTCGCGCAGTTCGGATTCGACCCGCAGGGTCGGATCGTCGCGGTCAACTCACACGCTGCCTGACCTCTCCCCTCCTCCCCTTCCCCCCGACAAGGAGTCGATGTGGCCTCCGCTTCTCTGCGCCTGGAAACCGTGTCCCTGCCCAGCGCCGCCCTCGGTGATCCGGTGAACCTCGTGCCGGTACGTCGCACGCAGGATCTGCATGCCGTCGATGACGGAGTGCAGATCGATGAGGAACTGCGAGCGGGGCTGACCTACGGTCACGTGCGCAACGTCGCTCCCTATCTGCCGCAGCAGGATTACGACCGGACGCTCGTGGATCGCGATCACCGCGTGATCGTGCTGGAGAACGATCACGTGCGCGCGGAGGTCCTTCCTGACCTCGGCGGGCGATTGCGGCGGCTCTATGACAAGAGCGCGGGTCGTGAGCTGCTGCACGTGAACGCCGTCTTCCAGCCCGGAAACCTGGCGCTGCGAAACGCATGGTTCTCCGGCGGTGTGGAGTGGAACATCGGCACGATCGGGCACACGCCGCTCACCGCCTCGACCCTGCACGCGGTGGAGATCGAACGGCCGGACGGAGCGGCCGCGGTGCGACTGTACGAGTACGAGCGGCTGCGGGGCGTGGTCTACAGCGTCGAGTTCGTGCTGGGCGCGGACGCCCGCGAGCTGCTGGTGCGAGGCACCATCGTGGACGTGCGCGAGTCGACCGAGGCGGTGCCGATGTACTGGTGGTCCAACATCGCCGTCGATCAGACCGCAGACACCCGCGTCATCGCTCCCGCGCACGGCGCGTGGAAGTTCGCGTATCGAGAGAATGTGCACCTCATCCCGGTGGGCGATGACGCGCCACGACCCGACATCACGCGGCCGGCGCTGGCACCGCAGGCGGCGGACTACTTCTTCGATCTGGATGAGAAGGCGCATCCGTGGATCGCAGCCGTGGAGGCCGATGGTCGTGGACTCCTCCAGATGTCCGACGCACTGCTGCGCGGACGGAAGCTCTTCGTCTGGGGCGAGTCCGATGGCGGGCGACGGTGGCAGTCGTGGTTGTCGCATGGGACAGGGACCTACCTCGAGATCCAGGCCGGGATCGCCCGCACCCAGCTGGAGCATGTTCCGATGCCCGCGGGTGCCACCTGGAGCTGGACCGAGGCGTACGGTCTGGTGGAGGTCGACGGCACCGTGGCGCTGGGTGATTCGTGGGATGCGGCCATCGACGAAGTCGCCTCCTCCTCCGCCGCAGGGCGGCTCCGGGATGCGATCGAGGCGGAGAGCACCCGATCCACCGCGGACGACCGGGTCGGAGAGGTGCTCAGCATCGGCTCGGGATGGGGCGCGCTGGAACAGCGTCGTCGCATTCACACGCGCTCGGGCCCGTTCGAGGATTCACGCACGCCGTTCCGACCAAACCATCTCGGTGCCGAGCAGGAGGGTTGGCTCCAGCTGCTGCGAGGTGGGCCGTTCCCCGATGGACTTCCGCTCAGCTACCAGCGCGACGACGCCTGGGTTCCGTTCCTGGAGAGCGAGACGACCCCGGATGCCGCCTTCGCGCTGGGTGTTCTGCACGCCGCGCAGGGCCGGCTCGATGAGGCGGTGGCAGCGTTGACGGCCGCCGTGCAGGCTCAGGACACGTGGTACGCCCGGCGCGCTCTCGCGGAGATCGCACAGGAACGCGGTGATGAGTCCGCGGCACGAGCGCACGCGCTGCGCGCGCTGGAGCTGTCAGACCTCACCGTGGCCAGCGTTGATCTCGGCGAGCTCCTGCTGCGCCTCGGCGCGCCGACTGAGGCGCTGCAGGCCGCCACCACCGTGGATGAAGAGCATCCGGGCGGACGGGCGCGGCTGCTGCGCGCTCAGGCGCTGGTCGCGTTGGAGCGCTACGCCGAGGCGCGCGATCTCCTGGCCGACGGGATCGAGGTGGCGGACCTGGCCGAAGGCGACAACGCGCTCACCGAGCTCTGGCGCAGCGCCGCCGTTGGGATTCAGCGGGCCGCCGACCCGACGGCATCAGCGGAGGTGCTCGCCGAACGCGCCGCGGCGGTCGATCCGCTGCCGGCACGCTATGACTTCCGGATGTCGCTGGACGCGTGAGTCCCCCGGCGGACGCGTGTGCGGCCGCCCTCACGCCGGTTGCGAGGTGTTGCCCGCAACCGGCGTGATGCGACGTCAGACCCGTGCGCCGGCGAACAGCTGCGTCAGCTCCTCACCGTGCGTCAGCTGGGGATGATGGCCTGCCCCGGCGATCGAGATCACCTCGACGTTGGACCGCGTCGCGAGCTCAGCCGCCCACTCGGGTGCGAGCGGATCGGCGCTGCCCGTGACGATCCGGACCGGACCGGTGAATCGCCGCAGCTTCTCACGCAGTTCGTCGCGCCAGGACGCTGACCCGGCGCGCGCCAGGTAGGCCGCCACGTGTGGCGCGCTGTGACGCCGCAGGTCGTCGGCGCTGGATCGCAGCGCGGCAGCGCTCCGTCCCGAACCCGTCAGGCGTCGTGACAGGCCGGCCGCTCCGGTGCGGCGCAATGCCATGCTCACGAGCGGCCGCAGCCGGGTCACCGTTGCGGACGAGGGCTGAAGGAAGAACGGAGCCACCAGCGTGAGCGAGCGCACTCGTGCGGGATGACGGTCCGCTGCCAGCACCGCGGCCGCCGCGCCGATGGAATGACCGATGAGATCCGTCGACCCGTCGCCGAGCACCGCGGGCAGCCACCGCTCCCAGTCCTCGATGCCGTCGCCACCGCTCAACCCGAGGCCCGGAAGGTCAACGGCGCGAGCGCCGATTCCCTCGGCCACCGTCGCCCAGGTGTCCGCGTTCACAGGAAGCCCGGGGAAGATGAGACGCTCGGACCCGGCGGCGCCCAGCTCGAAGGTGCGCACGTCGGCGGCATCGATGAACCGACGATTCGACTCGTTCGCGGTGCTGAACCGGTGCGCAGCGACGTAGTCGGCCCATCGCTCCAGCGACACTCGCACATCCGGCATCACGATCCCGTGCTTCGCGGCGAGAGCGAGCGCCGACCGGGTCGGATACCGGTCGCTGGACATGAAGGTGAGGGTCTCGGGGTCCGCGTGTGTGATCCAGCTCGGCAGGCGTTTGATCACGCTGACCGGGATGCGCAGCCGCGGGACCTTCGCGCCCAGGTACTCGCCGGTCTGCGTGAGGAGGTCGGCGAGCGGCGGAGTGTCGTCGTCGACGAGCCAGTACGACATCCCGGCGGCCGCCGGGTCGATGGCAGCCGCAGCCATGAACGACGCCAGGTAGTCCACCGTGATCACGGGCAGGAAGATCTCCTGACCGCCGGGCAGTGCCGTGAGCGTGCCATCCCACACCTGGCGGACGGTGGTGGCGAGGCCCACCAGCTGCTCGGACTCCCCTGTCACGCTGTCCCCGATCACGCTGGCCGGGTTGACGATGGTCCACGGTATGCCGAGCTCACGCGCCCGGGCCTGGAAGATCGCGTCGGATTCCTCCTTGGATGCCTCGTAGGCGCCGTGCTCCCGGTAGATCGTGGCGCGACGCTCGGGCGACCACGGAACGAGGTTCGGATCCTGGCCGCCGACGCGGTATCCCGAGATGTGGACGACGCGCTGCAGCTCAGGAAGCCCGACGGCGAAATCCATCAGCTTCTCCACGATGCCGACGTTGGCCTGACGCGCTTCCTCGGCACTCATTCCGAAGCGGAAGGAGGCGGCGCAGTTGTGGATCTCGGTCACATCCGCGAGTGCGGCCGAGCCGTTCGCGATGATCTCGGTCGCGTCGAAGTCGACCGTCACCGTGTTCACCGGGGTCGTCAGGCCGTGCTCGCTCAGCCAGCGCTGCATGGAGGTCGCCGAGCGCGTGCTGCGCACGGCCGCCGTGACCTTCGCGCCGGACTCGGCCAGCGCCAGGATGAGGTAGCGCCCGATCAGGCCCGAGGCACCGAAGATCAGGGCGCGGCGCTGCTGCGCACCGGCGGTCATCGCACCGCTCCCGCCTGCTGCGCGATGAGGTCTGCCACCACATCGGCTGCGGCACGAAGCGGTGCCGTGCTGCGCGTGGCGCGTGAGACGATCACGGACCCCTCGATCGTGGACACGATCACGGTCGCCAATGATCGCGCGCGGCCGTGATCGATTCCCTCAGCCTCGAGCAAGGCGGTGGTCGGAGTGATCCAGGACTCGAACGCCTTAGCGCACGCTTCACGGAGCCGCTCGTTCTCCGCGCCCATCTCCAGAGTCACGACGGATACCGGGCAGCCGAGTCGGAACTCGCTGTCGCCGACCAGTGCGGCCAGCGCCTCGATCGCCGCGCGAGCGGCCTCCGCGGCCCCACCGGAGTTGGCAGCAGCCTCGGCGATCAGCGCTTGAAACTGCTGCGCCGCGAGATCCACTGCCGCAACGCCCAGTCCCTCCTTCCCGTCGGGGAAGTGGAAATACACCGATCCCTTCGGCGCGCCGGCGTGGTCGATGACAGCGTTCAAGCCCGTCCCGCTGTAGCCACTGGTCTGAATGAGCTCGAGCATGGATGTCGCGAGCCGTGCCTTTGTGAGGTCTCCTTTGGATGCCATATCCACAGAATAGACCGGTCTATATATTTTCCGCAAGCGACCCGTTCTCGGTCAGGCCTCCCGAGGCCCGAGCACCGCGTATCGCCCCGCCAGGAACTCGCCGTTCACCGCGTGCTCGATCAGGCGAAGCTCGCGCGCTCCGCCGAACAGAGGCCGCCCCGCACCGAGAAGCACCGGAGCGAAGGTCACCGTGAGCTCGTCGAGCATGCCGTCGTCCGCGAAGGCCGCCGCCAGCGCTCCCCCGCCCAGCACCCAGACGTCGCGATCCCCTGCTGCGGACTCGATGACGCCGCGATGCTCCGCGGGAGCGCCGGAGACGAAGCGGATGTCGCCGTCCACCAGTGGCAGCTCACGATGAGTGAAGACGAACGTGGGAACCTCGTAGGGCCAGGGCGCATCCCCGCCGTTGGCCAGCAACCACTCATACGTGGTGGCACCCATCACGTTGGCGCCGGTGGTCGCCTGGAAATCGGGGATGTTCATCGGCCCCTTCTCATCGAAGTGCCGACTCAGCAGCCAGCCGAGGTTGTCATCGGGGTCGGCGAGAAAGCCGTCGAGGCTGGACGCGGTGTAGAAGTGATAGGCCGTCATGCGGACATCATCGCGCGGACCACCGACATTCAGTCGGCGCGGTCCCCGGCCGTATACTGAGCGAGTCCGGGCCCGGCCCGGTGCTCGAAAAAAGGGCACGAAGCCGAGCCACCGATGACGGTGGCCCGAGTGAGACACATACGGATCCCCGTCCGCGATCCGTGTTCACTCGTCTTCGACCCACGCATCGCGGTTTCCGTTTCGACAGGAGCACCGTCATGCCCACTCCCGTTCCCACCGACACCACCGTCTCCGCGCACGTCGCCCACGCCCTTGCCGCCTTCACCGACCAGGTGTTTGGTGTGATGGGCAACGGCAACGCGTACCTGCTCGACGCGCTGGAACGTTCCCGCAGCGTCACGTTCACCGCCGTGCGCCATGAGGCCGGCGGCGTCGTGGCAGCCGACGCGCACTTCCGCGCGTCGGGCCGCATCGCGATCGCCACCGCGACGTATGGGGCCGGATTCACGAACACGCTGACTCCTCTCGCCGAGGCCGCGCAGGCCCATGTCCCTCTCGTGCTGGTGGTCGGCGATGAGCCCACGTCGGGCCCGCGCCCCTGGGATGTGGATCAGATCGCCCTGGCATCCGCGGTCGGAGCACGCACCTACACCGTGGGGCGTGCCGACGCCGTGGCGACCACCGCGATCGCGATCGAGCACGCGCTCAGCTACAAGGTGCCGGTGGTCCTCGCGATCCCGTACGACGTCGCCACGCTCGAGGCGGGCGAGCCGGGCGAGGTGCCCGCCCTGTCGCTGCCGTCACCGGTGCAGCCCAGAGGCGAGGTGGGTGTCGACCGGATCCGTGAGATCGCCGAAGCCCTGGCCACCGCGAAACGCCCGTTCCTGCTCGCCGGTCGCGGCGCGCACCTCGCCGACGCCGGCGACGCGCTGGGGCGACTCGCGGAAGCCACCGGCGCCGTGACCGCCTCAACCGCACTCGGACGAGGACTCTTCCCGGACACCCGCTACGACCTGGGGGTCACCGGCGGGTTCGGCGCGGACGGCGCGATGGAGCTGATCCGCGAGGCCGACGTCGCGGTGGTGTTCGGCGCCGGACTCAACCAGTTCACGATGCGCTTCGGTGAGTTGTTCGCCCCGGGCACCCGGGTGTTCCAGGTGGACATCTCCGCGGCCGCAACCCACGCTGTGGTGTCCGGCTATGTCCGAGCCGACGCCCGCGTCGCCGCCGAGGACATCCTCGCCGCTCTCCCTGAGCGCACTCTTCCGGCGTGGCGCGAGAGCATCGATCGCGATGCGCTGCTCGCACGCGATGCGGGTGATGACCTCGCACCCGACGGGCGCCTGGATCCTCGGTCCGTGGCGATCCGCATCGCACGGAGCCTTCCCGAGGACCGCGTCGTCGTCACCGACGGCGGACACTTCCTGGGCTGGGCCAACATGTACTGGCCGATCACGTCGCCCGATCGGTTCATGATGGTCGGCACGGCCTACCAGTCGATCGGGCTAGGCTTTCCGAGTGTGGTCGGTGCCGCCGCCGCACGCCCCCAGTCCACCATCGTCCTCTCCTCCGGAGACGGCGGCGGGCTGATGGCCCTCGCCGATCTGGAATCCGCCGTTCGGGCGGCCGGCGGGCGGGGCATCGGCGTGATCTGGAACGACGGCGCGTACGGCGCCGAGGTCAACCTCTACGGGCTCAAAGGCCTCGCCACCGGCCCCATGATGATCCCGGGCGTGAGCTTCGCCGCCCTGGCGGAGGCCGTCG
This sequence comes from Microbacterium gorillae, assembly GCF_050990725.1. Lineage (GTDB taxonomy): Bacteria > Actinomycetota > Actinomycetes > Actinomycetales > Microbacteriaceae > Microbacterium > Microbacterium gorillae_A. Next base: position 1,182,453 of record NZ_CP158844.1, on the reverse strand, counting down.
GCGCCGAAGGCGTCGTCGTCACCTCACTCGACCAGCTCGATCGACTGGACAGCTGGGCCGAGGAGTCGGTCGACGAGCGCCGTTTCCTGCTCCTGGACTGCCGCATCTCCACCGGGGTGATCGCCCCGTACCAGCAGGAGATCATCCGCGTGAACTCCTGATGCAACGACGAAGCGCCGGCGAGATGCCGGCGCTTCGTCGTCTGATCAGGCGTCCGTGACGCCCACGCCGCACAGCGGGGTCTTCGCCTGCTCGGCCTCGTGATCGATGCCCAGCGGGATGCCCGCGCGATTGCGGAAGGCGAGGGTGGCCAGCAGACCCACGGCGGTCATCGCGAGCAGGTACCACATCACGGCGGTGGTGCCACCGGTCGCCTGGAACAGCGCCTCAGCCACCAGCGGAGCGAACGCACCACCGCAGATCGCGCCGATCGCGTAGGAGATCGAGACACCCGAGAAGCGCACCGATGCCGGGAACATCTCGGCGTAGAACGACGACTGCGGGCCGTACGTGAGCCCGAGGCCGACCGACAGGATCGACAGTCCGAGCGCGAACAGCACGACGTTGCCGGTGTTGACGAGCGGGAACAGCGACAGCACGCCGACCGCCTGCAGCAGCCACCCGATGACATACGTGCGTCGACGTCCGATGCGGTCCGAGATGGTGCCGCCGAACCACGTCAGCACCAGCCAGATCACCGCTCCGACCGCAACCGACCACAGCACCTCCGGGCGCGTGAGACCGAGCGCGTTCGCGCCGTATCCCTGGATCCACCCACCGGTGGTCATGTAGCCGACCGCGTTGTTGCCCGCGAAGACGAGCGCCGCAAGCACGACGACAACACCGTAGTTGCGGAACAGCACCACGATGGGGGTCTTGGTCTGTGCCGAGCGCTCGGCGATCTCCGTGAACACCGGACTCTCCTCGACGCTGCGACGGATCCAGTAGCCGACGAGGATCAGCACGACTGAGAGCAGGAACGGGACGCGCCAGCCCCACTCCAGGAACGCGTCACCGGGGGCGATCGCGGAGACGATGGCGATGACGGCGCTGGAGAGCAACAAGCCGAGCGGAACACCCACCTGCGGCGCGGCACCGAACGCACCGCGCCTCTCGCGTGGAGCGTGCTCGACGGCCATCAGCACGGCTCCTCCCCACTCGCCACCGGCAGAGATTCCCTGCAGCACGCGCAGCAGGATCAGCAGGATCGGGGCGATGATACCGGCGGCCGCGAAGGTGGGCAGCACGCCGATCAGCGCGGTGGCGACTCCCATACCGAACAGCGTCACCACCAGCACCTGACGACGACCGATGCGGTCGCCGAAGTGGCCAGCCAGGAAGGCGCCGAGTGGGCGGAAGAGGAAACTGAGGCCCACGGTCACGAAGGAGAGCAGGGTGGCGACGCCCGCCCCAGCCGGCTGGAAGAACAGCGTGCCGAAGACGAGGCCCGCCATCGTGGCATAGGTGAAGAAGTCGTACCACTCGATCGTGGTTCCGATGACCGTGGCGAAGACGACTCGGCGACGGTCGCCCGCCGAGCTGATGGTGCCGGTGGGGGTGAGCCCCCCGGGTGCTGCATGCGAACTCATGATGACTCCCTCGTCGATCTGTGCGGACTCGGACAACGGTCAGCGGAGGTTGTGGAATCGCCATTGTCCGAGTGAACATGATCATATACGATTTGAGATACGACTCAACAGGTTCTTCCGGTAGGGTCGCCGTGACTCATTCCCACCGACGTGAAGGAGAGACGATGGATACGGATCCGCGCTTCGCCGCTCTGCCGCTGCGCCCCGGCAAGATCATCGCCGTGCACCTGAGCTACGAATCCCGCGCAGCGCAGCGTGGTCGCAAGCCGGCACAGCCCTCGTACTTCTTCAAGCCGTCCAGCTCGGTCGCGGCATCCGGTGGAATCATCGAGCGCCCCGAGGGCACCGAGCTGCTGGCGTTCGAGGGGGAGATCGCGCTGGTGATCGGCTCCCCCGCACGCCGGGTTCCGCTGGAGCGCGCGTGGTCTCACGTCGGCTGGATCACGGCCGGCAACGACTTCGGCCTGTACGACCTGCGCGCGGCGGACAAAGGATCCAACGTCCGCTCCAAGGGAGGCGACGGGTTCACCCCGCTCGGCCCGGCGCTCATCGATGCCTCCGGCGTGGACCCGCAGGACATCGGCATCCGGACCTGGGTCAACGGCGAGCTGAGGCAAGACGATTCTTCGGCCGGGATGTTCTTCTCCCTCCCCCGCTTCGTCGCAGACCTGTCACAGCACTTCACGCTGGAGCGCGGCGATGTGATCCTCACCGGCACGCCCGCCGGTTCGACGGTTGTTCAGCCGAATGACGTGGTGGAGGTCGAGGTGTTCACACCCGACGCCAGCACCGGACGGCTGCGCACCACGGTGATCGCCGGCTCCGGCGCTTTCGACGCGTCGGTCGGATCGACACCGACCACCGACGACCTGCAGCGCGAGGAGGCGTGGGGCTCGCGGGCGGCGGCAGGACTCCCCCCAGTGCGCTCCGGGCTGGATCAGGATCTCGCCGATCGCCTGCACCGCGCACCCGTCGCCGGGCTCTCGCAGCAGCTGCGCAAGCGCGGGCTCAACAACACCACCATCGACGGCGTCACCCCGATGCACCCGGAGCAGAAGATCGTGGGCGTGGCCCGCACGCTGCGCTTCGTGCCGAATCGTGAGGATCTGTTCGCATCGCACGGTGGCGGCTACAACGCGCAGAAGCGCACCTTCGACGCCGTCCAGGACGGCGAAGTCATCGTCATCGAGGCTCGCGGCGAGGCCGGATCAGGCACGCTCGGCGATGTCCTCGCCATCCGCGCCCACGCCCAGCACGCCGCGGGGATCATCACCGACGGCGGTGTGCGCGACTACGACGCCGTCGCGGCCGTGGGCATCCCGGTGTACAGTCGCGGCGCGCACCCCGCCGTGCTCGGACGCCGCCACGTGCCGTGGGATTCCGACGTGACCATCGCCTGCGGTGGCACCACCGTGCAGCCGGGCGACATCGTGGTGGCGGATCGGGACGGCGTCATCGTGATCCCGCCCGCGCTAGCGGAAGAGGTGGTCGATGCCGCTCTCGCGCAGGAGGACGAAGACGCGTGGATCGCCGCGCAGGTGGCCGCCGGAGCAAAGGTGGACGGCCTGTTTCCGATGAACGCCGCGTGGCGCGAACGCTACGACGCCTGGCGCGCCGAGGAGGACGCCCGTGGCTGACTTCGGCCCCATCGACATCCACACGCCCGAGATCCAGGCGTCGACGAGCAAGTCGGAATACGCCTACACCTGGATCCGCGGCCACATCGACCGCCACCAGTTCGGACCCGGCTATCGGCTGGTACTGGCATCGCTCGCCGATGAGCTCGACATGAGCGTGGTGCCGGTACGCGAGGCCATCCGCCGGCTCGAAGCGGAGGGTCTCGTCACCTTCGAGCGCAACGTCGGCGCTCGCGTCGCGCTGGTGGACGCCGACCGCTACACCGACACGATGCAGTCGCTCGGCATCATCGAGGGTGCCGCCACCGCGCTGGCCGCCCCGCTGCTCACCGAAGAACTGCTCTCCCGAGCCGAGGCGATCAACGCCCGGATGGACACGCTGCTCGCCAACTTCGACCCGCACACGTTCACGATCCTCAACCAGCAGTTCCACGCCACGCTGTTCGAGGCGTGCCCCAACAAGCACCTCGTCGAACTCGTCGAGCGCGATTGGGCCCGCCTCGCGGGCCTGCGCGACTCCACGTTCTCCTTCGTTCCCGATCGCGCGGCACACTCCGTGCAGGAGCACGCCGCGCTGATCCGACTCATCCGCGACGGCGCCGACGGGCTGCGCATCGAGATCGCCGCCCGCGAACACCGCGACCACACTCTCCAGGCCTACCGCGCATCGCGGAGCCTTCCCTCAGCCAACTGAGCGCATCCTCGCGCTGACACCCAGGAGGACCGATGTCCGATCGTCACATCCCGGCGGAGCTGCCGGACCGCATCCGGCACTACATCGACGGATCCTTCGTCGATTCCATCGATGGCGACACCTTCGACGTGCTCGACCCCGTCACCAACGAGACCTACGTGCAGGCCGCCGCAGGCAAGAAGGCCGATATCGACCGCGCCGTCGCGGCCGCTCGCCGCGCGTTCACCGAGGGGCCGTGGCCGCGGATGGCCGCCCGCGAGCGCTCGCGCATCCTGCACCGCATTGCCGACATCGTCGAATCGCGTGATGCCCGCCTCGCCGAGCTGGAGAGCTTCGACTCGGGCCTGCCCATCACCCAGGCTCTGGGACAGGCACGTCGTGCGGCGGAGAACTTCCGTTTCTTCGCCGACCTGATCGTCGCCGAGCACGACAACGCCTTCAAGGTTCCGGGCCGGCAGATGAACTACGTGAACCGCAAGCCGATCGGCGTCGCTGGACTGATCACGCCGTGGAACACGCCCTTCATGCTGGAGTCCTGGAAGCTGGGCCCCGCCCTCGCCACCGGAAACACCGTGGTGCTCAAGCCGGCCGAGTTCACGCCGCTGTCGGCGTCGCTGTGGGCCGGGATCTTCGAGGAGGCCGGCCTCCCGCAGGGCGTGTTCAACCTCGTCAACGGACTCGGCGAAGACGCGGGCGACGCGCTCGTGAAGCACCCCGATGTCCCGCTCATCTCCTTCACCGGCGAGAGCCGCACCGGACAGATCATCTTCGGCAACGCCGCTCCCTACCTCAAGGGTCTCTCGATGGAGCTCGGCGGCAAGAGCCCGGCCGTGGTCTTCGCCGATGCTGACCTCGAGACCGCCATCGACGCCTGCATCTTCGGCGTCTTCTCGCTGAACGGCGAGCGCTGCACCGCGGGCTCCCGCATCCTGGTCGAACGCTCGATCTATGACGAGTTCGTCGAGCGGTACGCCGCCCAGGCCCGGCGGGTGAAGGTGGGAGACCCGCAGGATCCCGCCACCGAGGTTGGCGCGCTCGTGCATCCGGAGCACTACGAGAAGGTGATGAGCTACGTCGAGATCGGCAAGACCGAGGGTCGTCTGGTCGCGGGCGGTGGCCGCCCGGAGGGCTTCCCGACCGGGAACTATGTCGCCCCCACGGTGTTCGCCGACGTCTCCCCCGACGCCCGCATCTTCCAGGAGGAGATCTTCGGGCCGGTTGTCGCGATCACACCCTTCGACTCCGACGAAGATGCCCTCGCCCTCGCCAACAACACGAAGTACGGCCTCGCGGCATACGTGTGGACCAACGACTTGCGCCGCGCCCACAACTTCGCCCAGGCGATCGAGGCGGGCATGGTGTGGCTGAACAGCAACAACGTCCGTGACCTGCGGACCCCCTTCGGCGGGGTGAAGGCCTCCGGCCTCGGGCACGAGGGCGGCTATCGTTCCATCGACTTCTACACCGACCAGCAGGCGGTTCACATCACCCTGGGCGAGCCGCACAACCCCACGTTCGGCAAGCACTGAGCCGCCACGGCCCCGCAACGACGCAAGGACCAGACATGACCAACCGTGAAGACATGACGCTCACCTCCTCCGGCTTCTTCGTGAGCCAGGAGGCACCCATCGTCACCGACAACCCGATCGCCACGCCCGCCGCCACTGCGCCGGATGTGCTGCGCTGCGCTTACATGGAGCTCGTCGTCACCGACCTCGCCGCCTCGCGCGTGTTCTATGTCGACGTGCTCGGTCTGTACGTGACCGAGGAGGACGACGAGGCCATCTACCTCCGCTCCACGGAGGAGTTCATCCACCACAACCTGGTGCTGCGCAAAGGCCCCATCGCCGCGGTCGCCGCGTTCTCCTATCGCGTGCGCACCCCCGAAGACCTCGACCGCGCGGTCGAGTTCTACACGGAGCTGGGGTGCGACGTACGACGCAACCCCGACGGCTTCGTGAAAGGCATCGGAGACTCCGTACGCGTAGTCGACCCGCTCGGATTCCCCTACGAGTTCTTCCACCAGACCGATCACGTCGAGCGGATGTCGTGGCGCTACGACCTGCACATCCCGGGCGAGCTGGTGCGGCTCGACCACTTCAACCAGGTGACGCCCGACGTGCCGCGGGCGGTGAAGTACATGCAGGATCTCGGCTTCCGCGTCACGGAGGACATCCAGGACGAGGAGGGCACCGTGTACGCCGCGTGGATGCGCCGCAAGCCCACCGTGCACGACACCGCCATGACCGGTGGTGACGGCCCCCGTATGCACCACGTCTGCTTCGCCACCCATGAGAAGCACAACATCCTCGCGATCTGCGACAAGCTCGGGGCGCTGCGTCGCTCCGATGCGATCGAGCGAGGCCCCGGCCGTCACGGCGTCTCGAACGCGTTCTACCTCTATCTGCGCGACCCGGACGGTCACCGCGTGGAGGTCTACACGCAGGATTACTACACCGGCGATCCGGACAACCCCGTGATCACGTGGGATGTGCACGACAACCAGCGCCGCGACTGGTGGGGCAATCCTGTGGTGCCGAGCTGGTACACCGATGCCTCGCTCGTGCTGGATCTGGACGGAAACCCGCAGCCGGTGGTCGCTCGGACGGACTCCAGCGAGATGGCGGTCACGATCGGGGCCGACGGGTTCTCGTACACCCGCCCGTCGGACGACGACGCCATGCCGGAGTGGAAGCAGGGCGAGTACAAGCTCGGCCACCAGCTCTGATCCCCGACGACGAGAGGATCCATCCCCATGTTGACCCCCGAGACGATCACACGGTTGGCCGACGAACTCGCCGTCGCGGACCGCGAGCATACGGTGATTCCGCGCATCACCGCGAGACACCCCGGAGCCACGGTGGAGGATTCGTACGCGATCCAAGGGGTCTGGCGGGATCGGCAGATCGCCGCCGGGCGTCGTCTGGTGGGGCGTAAGATCGGTCTGACCTCCCGCGCGATGCAGCTGGCCACGGGGATCACCGAGCCGGACTACGGTGTGATGTTCGACGACACGGTGCATGACTCGGGTGCGGTGATCCCCGCCGCCGAGTTCTCGAACGTGCGCATCGAGGTCGAACTCGCCTTCGTGCTGAAGGAACCGCTGACCGGCCCCGGCTGCACGCTCGAAGCCGTGATCGCAGCGACGGATTACGTCGTTCCCGCTCTCGAGGTTCTGAACTCGCACATCGAGTTGGAGGGCCGCACGATCGTGGACACCATCAGCGACAACGCCGCCTATGGGGCTATGGTGCTCGGCACGGTGCATCGGCGTCCCGACGACGTCGACCTGCGCTGGGTCCCCGGCCTGCTGTTCAAGAACGGGCAGATCGAGGAGACCGGAGTGGCGGCGGGTGTGCTCGGTCATCCCGCCCGCGGCGTCGCCTGGCTGGCCGACAAGCTGCACCAGCACGGCGACCGTCTGGAAGCCGGCGAGATCATCCTCGCGGGGTCGTTCACGCGACCCGTGTGGGTGGAGGCCGGTGATACCGTGCTCGCCGACTACGGCGATTTCGGGACCATCGAATGCCGCATCGCATGACATCGCAGGACATCGCATGAGGGAGCACGCATGACACTCCAACCGACGTTTCGGGAGGCGCTCGCCGGCGCCGATCGACCGCTGATCGGCCTGTGGTCGGTCGCAGGATCCGCCCTGATCACCGAGATCATCGCCGGGGCAGGCCCCGACTGGGTGCTCATCGACATGGAGCATTCAGCCAACTCGCTGGAGTCGGTGCAACTGCAGCTCCAGGTGCTCGCTGGATATCCCGGAGTGAGCCCCGTCGTGCGGGTGCCGATCGGCGACGACGTGACGCTCAAGCGCGTGCTGGACCTCGGCGCGCAGACCGTGCTGGTTCCGATGGTGGGCACCGCCGAGCAGGCGCGTGAGCTGGTGTCGGCCGTGCGTTATCCGCCCGCGGGTCGCCGCGGCGTCGGCTCGGCTCTGTCGCGTTCGGCCCGGTGGAACCGGGTCGACGGCTACCTTGCCCATGCCGACGATCACGTCGCGCTCTTCGTTCAGATCGAGTCGGCTGACGCCGTGGAGCACGCGGCCGAGATCGCCGCGGTGGACGGCGTCGCCGGGGTGTTCGTGGGTCCGGCTGACCTCGCCGCTTCGTTGGGCGTGATCGGCCAGCAGGCACACCCCGAGGTGGTTGCTGCCGTGCATCGGGTGTTCGACGCGGTCACCGCCGCGGGCAAGCCGGTCGGCGTGAATGCGTTCGCTCCCGAGGCCGCAGAGGCTTACCTCGCGGCCGGTGCGTCGTTCGTCGCCGTCGCCGCCGACGTCTCGCTCCTCGCCCGCGCCTCCGAATCCGCCCTCTCGCGCTTCCGCCCCTGACCCCGCGACGTCCGCGAGACGCGGGCGAAACACCCGTGAGCCCCCGAGACGCGCACCGCATTGCCCGCGAGACTTCCGTCTGTGGGCGACAATCGCCGCGTCGCACGGATTCTCACCCACAGACGGAAGTCTCACGGGACATGGGTGGGCCCGGGAACAACGCGGGACAGGGGTGGGCCCGGGAACAACGCGCGAGAGGGGTGGGTGTAAGAAGAAGGCGGGGTGGTGGCCCCTCGCCAACCACCCCGCCTCAACTTCTCCTCAATCCCGCGCCCTCCGGAAACACCCCCCAGTGCTCCACACACGAGACGAGGAACGGTGGGACCTCATCGGGTCCAGCCCCACCGAATGGCGACGAATCGCCATCCCCTCTCGCACCGACTGCTGCGACTCCCCCCGGAATCGCATACGGTGTCTCACCCATACAGACGGCAACCCACACGATCTATGACGCGAAACCCAGAACTCTTTTGAAGAACTTTTTGCGGGATTGTCAAACAGTTGCGTGATCAGGAACTTTCTTGCGGAGATTTCCGCCCGCCGGAACGCCCGAGACGCTGCCGAGCGGTCTGCATGCCGGCACCGACCGGCACATGCCGGGTCGCGCGCGCGAGCCCGAAGGCCGGCATGTCGACATAGACCGCTTCCTGGTCGGCGACCGGCACCTGGTACGTCTCGTGCCACACGCCGACGTCCCCACTACCCTGCAGCTTGCGCATGTAGTCGCGCCACGGCTGCAGATGCGGAGCATCGCGATCGGCAGCGAACCGCTGCAGATGCTCCGGACTCTGCCAGTACGACAGCAGCAGGGTCGTCCGACCGAACCAGGAGTGACAGCCGAGCATCCCGGCATCCGGATGTTCCGCGAGGTGACCGAGCATGCGCGGCATCTCCCGCGCGACGGAGGCGACGCGTCGCAGCTTCCACCAGCGGTTCGCGCGCATGCCGATGAGAAACACGGTCACGCTCTCCAGTTCCGGCCGCGCGGTGTACCTGCCGGGAAATACCTCATTCATGCGATCCCCATTCCGTAACGATGTTATGCAACAACGTTACGATACGGTTGACGGCATGGCAAGACCTCCCGTTTACGACGATGCTCTCCGCGAACGCCTCCTCAGTGAGACCGTCGAAGCCATTGACACGCATGGCGTCGACGGCTTCTCGCTGCGTGCGGTGACGTCCGCCGCCGATACGTCGACCAGCGCGGTGTACGCCCTCTTCGGCAGCCGCGACGGCCTGGTCGCCGCCGTCATCGACGATGCGTTCGCGTCGTTCGGCGCGGCACAGCTCCGCGCGGAAGCCGACGGGCTCACGGCCCTGGGGCGGGCGTACCGAGACTGGGCTCTCGCGAACCCCGTGCGGTATCGCCTGATGTTCGGCGGCGCCCTCTTGGCCTGCGCGCCCGAGGACGTGCCGTCATCGGATCGGGCGATCGCGCCCCTGGTTCGAACGGTGACCGCCCTGCTGCCGCAGGCAAACGAGGCCGACGTTCGCACGCGCGTGCTCGCCATCTGGGCTCAGGTGCACGGTGCCGTGAGTCTGCAGCTCGCCGGCGTCATGCCCGATGGCACCGACTGGCGCGTCGTCTTCGAGGCGGTCGTGGCCACGATCGCCCGCGATATCACTCACCCGACACCCTGACACCCACGTCGACCATCGGGTCCTGCGCGTGTCAGCGAGGCGAAGGGCGCTCAGGACCCGCGAAGCGAGACGAAGTGCGCCCCCGGCTGAATCAGCTCGTCGGGAGCCAGATGCGCATGGTGCCGGGACCGCGCCGCGCCCACGTGTAGTACGGCACCAGCGGGATCTTCACCGCCTCCGCAACTGCATCGACATCCCCACGGTACGGCCAGCCGTTCGACGCCGCGGGACGCAGTCGTCCGCGAGCGCGGACACCACCCTCCGTGTGCTCCAGCGGAGCGGTCACGTCGATCACCAGGTCGGCGACATCAGCACCGCCGATGTCCACCGATTCAGCGCACAGCACGAGCGGACCCGCCTCCACCGCAACCGACCCGCGTACGGCGTCGATCCGGGGATCGGGGTGAGTCAGTCGCGGTGCGATCGGAAGCGTGAGGACAACCGCCTCCCCCACCGCGAGGTGCGACAGACGCAGCATGCCATCGCGAATCGCATCAACAGACACCTCCGATTCCGCCCCATCTCGGAGGACGGTGGCGCCGCTCGCCCACGCCGGCAGCCGCAGCCGCAGTTCGGCTTCGGCGGGGGCATCCACCACCGTGATCGTCACTCGCCCATCGTGCGGGTACGCGGTGCGCGTCTGCAGCACCATCGGCCCCTCCGGAAGGAACGCACGAATGTCCGCGTCGGCGTACTGGACGATGCTCACCCCGTGCTCGTCCATCACCGCGACATACGCCGCGAGCTGCGACAGTGTCCGCGCCACGTTGGTCGGGCAGCACGACACCTCGAACCAGGGCGCCCGAAGCTGCGCTCGAGCGCGCCGGCTGATGTCATCCGCGCCGACCGGCTCACCCGCCACCCGCTGCTGTAGCGGATTCGTGTAGAAGAACGCCCGTCCGTCCGCCCGCGGCGACACCGCCACGACGTTGTACAGCGTGCGCTCGATGATGTCGCCGTAGCGAAGGTCGCCGGTCCCGAGCAGCAGGCGCCACGCGGTCATCACCGAGCCGATCCCGGCGCAGGTCTCGCAGTACGCCCGGTCGGCCGGGAGCTCGAAATCCTCGCCGAACGCCTCATCCTGATGATGAGATCCCATGCCGCCGGTCAGATACGTGCGCCGCTCCAGCGTGCGATCGTAGGCGCGGCGGACGGCATCCGCGAGCTCCGTGTCGGCGAACTCGTCAGCCACGTCGAGCGCACCGGCCGAGAGGTACAGTGCCCGCACGGCGTGACCGCGCAGCACCGTGGCGTCGCGGACGGGGATGTCGTCCTGGTAGTACTCGCGACCGAACTCGATGTCAGGCAGCACCTGATGCCCTCGACGCTCCACGAACTCGCGCGCCTGGTCGAGATAGCGCCGCTCCCCCAGCGCACGACCGAGTTCCGCGAGCCCGACCTCGATCTCCGGATGCCCGCAGATGCCAGGATGCGCGCCCGGCGCGAAGACCTCGCACACGTGATCCGCCGCGCGCACGGCCACGGCGACGAGCTCGTCGCGATGCCCCGATCGCACCCGGGCGACGGCGGCCTGAAACAGGTGGCCGAGACAGTACAGCTCGTGCCCCCACTCCAGCTGCGACCATCGCGGATCCTGTCCCGGGTTGCCGAACATCGTGCTGAGATAGCCGTCGGGCTGCTGCGCCGCGGACACGCGCGCGACGATGGCGGCGAATCGCGATTCCAGCCCCGCGTCGGGCTCGCGGCCCAGCTGCCAGGCCATCGCCTCCAGCAGCTTGTAGATCTCGGAGTCGGAGAACTCACGCCCCTGGCACGTCTGGGCGACCGTGCCCGCCGCGACCGCGTCGAAGTTCGCGAGCCAGCCGGTCCGCTCCTCCCAGTGCTCGGCATGCGGGATGATCGCGTCGCGCGCGAGGCGCTCCCGCTCGCCCCAGAACCCGCCGGTGAGGCGGACGGCATCCAGCCCCAGTGGACGGACGGCGGAGCGTGCGGGGACGACCGGCGCAATGGTGTCAGGAGTGGTCATGTCTGCCTTTCGCTGCGGTGTGGAGGAAGGTTCTTCGGCGACCGGATGCATCAGAAGAGAGGCATGTCGCCACTGCGCTTCGTCTCGCTTCGCTCGCTCAGCACCCGATGGAGGGACGACGCGAAGGGCGCTCAGCAACCGACGGAGCCCCGCCCCGCACACCACGGCGGGACGGGGCTCACGGGTCAGGCCTTCGCGACCTCGACCTCGATGACGGCCCACGACAGCGCCGGAAGCGTGGTGGTCAGCGAACCACCATCAACCGCGGCGGACAGCGGCTGCAGTCCCACGCGCTCCTGCGCGTCCACAACGTTGGAGGTGAATCGGTCGCCGCCCTCGGGAACGGTGAGCACCTCAGCGCGGGTGACGCGCGAGCCGGTGAAACCACGCAGCGACACCGACACCTCGGCCTGCTCATCCAGCCCGCGGTTGGCGAGGAAGATGGCGACACGGCCCGTCTCCTCGTCCCAGGTGGCGCTGGCGTCGACGAGGTCGGCATCGCCGAAGCGCGCGGTGTCGTACTTGTCGCTGGACACCGCGAGGCGGAGGATCTCGCCACGAGCGAGTTCCGACATGCGCGCGAAGGGCCAGAAGATCGACTGACGCCACGCCGGCCCACCGGCCTCGCTGCGGATCGGGGCGATGACGTTGGCCAGCTGGGCCTGGTTCGCGATCGACACGCGGTCACCGTGACGCAGCAGGGAGTTCAGCAGCGTGCCGACCACGACGGCATCGGTGACGTTGTACTCGTCCTCGATGATGCGCGGGTGCTCCTTCCACACGCCCGCTGCCTCGATCTCGCCCGGGGAGTCGACACCGGGACGGCTCTGGTACCAGACGTTCCACTCGTCGAACGAGAGGTTGATGAACTTCTTGTGCTTGCCTGCCGCGCGCACCGCGTCGGCGGTGGAGACGACCGACTCGATGAAGTAGTCCATGTCGACGGCGGAGGCCAGGAAGCTGGCGGCATCGCCTTCCTTCTCCTCGTAGTACGCGTGCAGCGACACGTAGTCGGCCACGTCGTAGGTGTGGCCGAGGACGATGCGCTCCCACTCCCCGAACGTGGGCATCCCGCTGGACGAGCTTCCGCAGGCGACCAGTTCGATCGACGGGTCCACCAGACGCATCGCCTTCCCAGCCTCCTGCGCCAGACGACCGTACTCGTCGGCCGTCTTGTGGCCGATCTGCCAGGGGCCGTCCATCTCGTTGCCCAGGCACCAGAGCTTGATGTTGAACGGATCTGCCGCGCCGTTGCGACGACGAAGGTCGCTCAGCGCCGTGCCGCCCGGGTGGTTGGCGTACTCGACGAGTGCGCGTGCAGCTTCCACGCCCCGGGTGCCGAGGTTGATGGCCTCCATGATCTCGACGTCGGCCTTGCGCGCCCAGCTGGCGAACTCGTGCAGGCCGAAGGCGTTCGTCTCCACCGTGTGCCATGCGCCGTCCAGCCGGCGGGGCCGCTCGGCGACCGGACCTACGCCGTCCTCCCAGCGATAGCCGGAGACGAAGTTGCCGCCCGGGTAGCGGACGACGCTGACGCCCATCTCGCGAGTGAGCTCCAGCACATCGGTGCGGAAGCCCTCCTCGTCCGCGGCGGCATGGCCGGGCTCGTAGATGCCGGTGTAGACGCACCGACCCATGTGCTCGACGAACGATCCGAAGATCCTCCGGGGCACCGGGCCGACGGTGAAGTCGCGATCGACGGTGATGGTCGCGCGGGACATGTGACTCCTCATTGTCGCTGTCGTATCGATGACGGCCTCCCCGCCATGCGGCGACGGTGCCCGTTGGATGACGACATTACATCGTTGGAACTGAACTGTCGAGCACCATGTTCCACCCCTCTCCATCACCGCACGTGACCGGTCCCTTCCGCGAAAAATCAACAACCTGCCATTGCGATACCGCTCCACTCGCGCTACCGTTACCACGTTGAAATGAGACCAACTCATCTCAACGCCCGAGAATCCGCTTCTCGGATCTCGTCGACAAGGAGGTCACGTACGAATGCCTGACACCTCTCTCCGGCTGACCCGCCGGGGGTTTCTCGCTGCGGCTCTCGGGGCCGCGGCCGTCCCGCTGCTCGCGGGCTGCTCCTCCCCCGTCTCCGCGGGTCTGTTCGGCAGCAGCCTGAAGCCCGAGACGCTCGTGTTCTGGAACCTGTTCGGCGGCGGTGACGGCGTCCGACTCCAGGAGATGCTGGACGTCTATCGCTCGCAGAACGGTCCGGATTCGCTCCAGGCCACGACGTTCGCCTGGGGCAACCCGTACTACACGAAGGTCACGCTGGCGACGGTCGGCAACAAGCCACCGGATGTCGCCGTCTCCCACCTCACCCGCGCGAAGCCCCTGTGGCAGGGCGGACTGATCGATCCGATCACCGAGGAGGACCTCGCCGGCGTCGGCCTGTCCGCGGCCGACTTCTCCGAGCGTCCGTGGAACGCGCAGATCACCGACGGTCAGAACATCGCGATCCCGATCGACACCCACCCGCTGGTGATGTTCTTCAACCAGTCGGTCTGCGAGAAGGCTGGGCTCATCTCCGGAGGCAAGCTGCAGAAGCTCGACGGCATCGACACCTTCGAGCAGGCGCTCGCCGCGATCCACGATGTCACCGGCGGTGAGGCGATCACGATCGCCAACGTCGGCGGTGAGACTGCAACCCCGTGGCGCGTGTTCTGGACGCTCTACAACCAGCACGAGGGCGCGACGCCCTTCCTCTCCGACAACGGTGCGAAGCTCACGGTCAACGAGGACATCTTCCTGTCGGTGATGGATCGCGTTCAGACCTGGGTGAAGAACGGCTGGACCAACAAGGGCCTCGACTATGCCACCGCACAGTCGTACATGTTCACCGAGAAGGCCGGCCTGTACCTGCAGGGTGAGTGGGAGATCTCCACCGCGATGTCGGTGAAGGACCTGAAGTTCGGCATGGTGCCGGTGCCCACCCTGTTCGACAAGGCCGCGTCCCAGGCCGACTCGCATGCGCTGATCCTGCCGCGCAAGAATCGCACACCGGAGCAGCGTCAACAGGCGATGCTGTTCATCAAGTCGATGCTTGATCAGTCGATGACCTGGGCTCAGGGCGGTCACGTTCCGTCCTACCTGCCCACGGCGAACAGCACGGAGTTCCGCAACCTCGTGCCGCAGTCCGACTACGCCTCTGCAGCCGACTCTGCCGTGTACGACGACCCCGCCTGGTACGGCGGATCCGGATCCACGTTCGAGGCCATCGTCGGCGCCCAGCTGGGTCTGGTGCAGCAGCTGTCCATCTCGCCGACGCAAGCGCTGTCGGCCATCAAAGATCAACTCGCCGTGTATCTCAACACGCCGAGCCCGCTCTGACCCGGAGGTACGACGACGTGACCACCGCAACCCTCACCGTCCCGCGCGCCGCGCGCGGCAGACACCGCACGGCGCGCTCCGGCTACGCCGGCGCCACCACCGGCACCGCGCGCAGCGCCTGGCTGTTCATCGCGCCGTTCGGGATCTTCTACCTGGCGTTCCTGCTGGGGCCGACCATCTATATGCTCGTCATGAGCTTCTTCAACACCTCGACGGTGCGCACCGGCCTCGGCTCGTTCGCCGGCTTCGCGAACTACGCCGAGATGCTCACCCGCGCGGACTTCTGGAGCTCGCTGTGGCACACGCTGCAGTTCACGCTCTACACCACGCCGCCGCTGGTGATCCTGGCGTTCGTGTTCGCCGTGCTCACCAACCGGATGCGCCGCTTCCAGTGGTTCTACCGCCTGGCGTTCTTCCTGCCCTACATCCTCCCGTCGGCGACGATCTCGCTGATCTGGGTGTTCATCTTCACCCCGACCACCGGCCTCTGGGCCTGGGTGGAGTCGCTGTTCGGCATGACGCCGGGGTCGGGTGTGCTCTCCGACCCCAACACCGCGATGATCGGCATCGCGATCGCCACCCTGTGGTGGACGATCGGCTTCAACTACGTGCTGTATCTCGCGGGTCTGCAGGAGATTCCGCGCGAGCTGTACGAGGCCGCGGCCGTCGACGGTGCGACCCCCTGGCAGCAGATCCGCTACATCACCATCCCGATGATCAGCAAGACCACGACGCTCGTGGTGCTGCTGCAGATCATCGCCAGCCTGAAGATCTTCGACCAGGTGTACCTGATGACCGCCGGCGGGCCGGGCATCTCCACACAGGTCACGCTCGGCGTGATCACCAACACGGCCTTCACCGACAACCGGCTCGGGGCGGCATCGGCGGCGAGCGTGCTGCTGTTCATCGTCATCGTCGTGGTCGCGATCATCCGGCAGCTGTTCGAGCGCGCCGCCGCCCAGAAGGAGAGCTGAGATGACCGACACCATCAACATCACCGTTCCCCGCAAGCGTCGCGACGGCATCTCCGCCGCCGCACCGAGCGCGCGGGTGCGCAAGCCCGTCAACGGCCGCACCTTCAACCGGGTCGCAGCCGTCGTGCTCGTCATCTTCTCCGTGATCTGGCTCATCCCCAGCCTGTTCGCACTGAAGACCGCACTCACCGACAACGGCACGGCTGCGATCGGCGCGTCCGCGATCCTCAGCGACTGGAACCCGACGCTGTACTCGTTCTCCACGCTGCTGGGATCGGGCGACATCTGGAACTGGTACCTGTCCAGTGCGATCACCTCGGTGGTCACCTCGGCCCTCACCGTGCTGCTGGCCTCGATGGCCGCCTACGCCCTGTCACGGCTGAAGTTCCGCGGATCGAACCTCGTGATGCTGCTCATCGTGCTCGGGATCATGATCCCCGGCCAGGTGCTCATCGTGCCGATCTTCCAGGAGCTGAACGCCCTCGGCCTGCTGAACACCTACTGGTCGGTGATCTTCCCGCAGGTTCCCGCGGTGATCGCGGTGTTCATCTTCAAGCAGTTCTTCGACTCGATTCCGCGCGAGCTCGAGGAAGCCGCCGTCATCGACGGAGCCGGCACCTGGCGCATCTACTGGTCGCTGATCATGCCGCTCAGCCGTCCGGTGATCGCCGCGGTGACGATCCTCACCTTCGTCGGCGTCTGGAACAACCTGCTGCTGCCGCTGTACGTGCTCTCCAACCCGGATCTCATGACGATCCCGGTGGGACTCGCGACTGTCCAGGGCAGCTTCGGTCAGCGCTACGCCGACATCCAGGCCGGCGCGATCCTCGCCGCGCTCCCGCTGGTGATCCTGTACCTGATCTTCCAGCGTCAGATCGTGGAAGGTGTGACAGGCTCGGGCCTCAAGGGCTGAGCCTCCCCTGATGCGCATGGCTCCTCTCCCACGCGGAGAGGAGCCATGTGCACATCATGGACTCGGACTGGCGGCGGCAGCCGCCTGATCCATCGCCGTCCAGACTTCGGGCGGAATCTGCAGCTCAGGAGGGGTGTCGGTGCGCGTCGCCGACCAGGGCTTCTCCTCGTTGCCCGCGATGCGGGCGGAGAAGAACTGCAGTACGCCGTCCTTGTCGAGCATGTAACGAACCGGACTCTGCGTCGGGTCGGGTGCGGACGTCTGTCCCTGCGCACCAGGACCGGTGAAGACGTCGCAGACCACGCCATTGACCGTTTCGGTTCCCAGCCAAGCGGCACCACTCTGCTGAAGCAGCTGCGCGTTCTCGGGCCGGTCGCTGGCCAAAAGCAGCAGCAGGCGCAGGAACGAATCGACATCGCCCTGGCCGAGATCACGGCCGGACCAGGTGGAGAGGTCGTCCCACTTCGCCGGATCCACGCCCGTGAACACGGACCTCTCCCCCCACACGACGAGGGATGCCGGATCCTCGCCGGTGGCGATGAGGCCCTGCCCCGTGTGAGCCTGCGTGTCGATCATCACGGACCCGGAGATCGGCAGCGTCTCGGGACCCGCTACCGTGTACGACACCGTCTCCGCGAGATAGTTCTTCAGCCGGAACGAGGCCAGCAGTTCCGCCTGTTCTGCGGTCAGGGCTGTGGGCGCCTGCGTCGACGATCCCGGGGTGCAGGCCGTGAGCGCGGCGAGCGCCAGTGCGCCGGTCGTCATCAGAAAGCTCCGGCGCGTGAACGCAGGATCAGAGCGTCGGCTCACCGGTTGTCCTTTCGTCGTCAACCCGCACGCGCCTTATCGCGGGTCGTCCCATCCGCCGCACCAGCCACCACACGACGATAACCCCAGCGAGAGTGGTACCCGCATAGATGACGAACCACCACGGGAAGGCTACCGCGGCTGGCGCCTCCGCTCGCGCGAGGTCCTCGGATGGGGTGGGAGTAATGCGCGCGCCGGTGACAAGAATGCGATGCGTGTTGATGCCGAGCGGCGTACAGGTGACCAGTGTGACGAGGTCCTTCCCCGCCTCTTGACGAAGACTCGCATTGTCCTCCGGTTCCACCACCTTCGTGTCGATCACCTGGTAACTGACGGTGTGACCGAACGTCGTGATGGAGAACGTATCGCCCTTCTGGACCCTGTCGAGATCGGTGAACATCCGGGCGTTCGCGAGTCCGCGGTGCGCGGTGATCACCGAGTGCGTGTCGACGCCTCCCACCGGGAGCGACGTGCCCTGCAGGTGCCCCGCGCCCTCAAGAAGCGCCTCATCACTGGTGCCGTGATAGATCGGAAGATCGACGTTGATCGACGGAATCTGGATCCGGCCCATGAGACCGTGCCCGGCATCGAGCAGCTTCCAGTAATTCAGTTCATCGTCCGCGAGGCTGCCAGAGCCGGTCGGCACGTTGGTGTTGGCCGCGAGGATCGCGCCGGACGAGAGCTTCGAGTTGTACTCCTCGGCGTTCGTGATCTGGTCCTCGGGCGGCGGAGAGGCCTCCACCACCTGCTGCTCGTAGCTCTCGAGCGCGAGGGACTGATTGTAGGCGCTCACCCAGGCGGCAGCCGTCGGGTACATCACGAGTGTCATCCCGAGCCAGGCGAGAACGCTGGCCACGATGATGGATGCCCGCGACCCGCGGGTGTTCTTGCGCGCTCGGCGCAGCTGTTGCCGTGTTGTCATCCGCTTCTCTCCCAGACAACTGTGCGCCCTGGAGAGCGCAGAAGTGCGGGGGCGCGCAGCGCCCCCGCACTCAGTTACCGATCAGTGATCAGGACTCGTCGGTCGGTCCTGCGTGACGGCGACGACGCGCGAACACGATCACGCCGGCAGCCACCACGATCAGGGCGATGCCACCGATGGTGAGGATCAGCTGTCCGTCCGAACCCGTCAGCGGAAGACCGGGAACGGCCTGCTGCTTATTGGTGATGGTGACGATCGGGTTGATCGTTCCGACCTCACCGGGCTTGACGACGATCTCGGTCAGAGCGGCATCACCCGTGGGCAGGACGAAGCCGGCCGGTGCCTTGATCTCCTGGATCACGTAGCAACGCTGCGCCAGGTCGTGGCCCGCCGGGGTCGTGGTGAGGACCTCACCATCCGGCCCGATGTTCAGCTCGGTGTCGCCGACCCAGAGGCCCGGGATGCTGACGACACCATTCGCGCCCGCCGTGACGACGTACGGAGTCGTGGTGCCGGGAACCGTGACCTGCGTGACGTTGCTCGTACCGAACTGAGCCTTGCAGCCCGTGGCGTTGAGGTCGCTGATCCACACCGTGAACTCCGCGCCCGTCAGGCCCTGGGTCTGGTTGTCGAAGTTGACCTTCTTCAGTTCCAGCGCACCCCAGCGCGTCTGCACGACGTTGGTGGGGGTGCCCGGCGTGCCGTCTCCATCGACATCGAAGTCGTTGATGTTGACGTTGGCGACGTTATCGATGGTGCCGATCTCGTCGGCGGTGGCGGTGAAGCCCACGACGACGTACTGTCCGGCAGCGAGCTGGTCGAGACCCGGCTGAAGCAGCGTGACGGTGAGAGTCTGCTCGGCGCCCGCCGGCGTCCAGGTGAAGTCGTAGTCCGTTCCCTGCACGAGCGTTGCACCGCCGAAGATCTTGACGGTGACCTTGGCGGGCGTGAGGTCCGGGGTCAGGCGGTCATCCAGCGTGTCCGTGACGACGAACTTGGTGTAGTCCTCACCCGCCGGCAGCGCCGGAATCTTGGTGGTGACCTCATAGTCGATCGGCGCACCCAGCACCGCACCGTTCGTGTCCTGGTGGACGATGTTCTTGCGCGGGCCCTCCGCGATGGTGTTCTTGGGGTACACGTTGACGTTGTACACCCACTCGCCGTCGAGGGTCTCCGGGTCCTCCGGCGTCGGCAGGGTCACGATGAACGGCGCGGCCGGTTCGACGACGTTGGCCGGCGCGTCGATCTCGCGCACGAAGTACGGGCCGAGCGGGAGTCCCGACACCGTCGAGAGACCGTCGGAGTCCGTCTCAGTTGCTGACGTGCAGCCAGACAGGGTGTAGCCGCCGAGCGTGGTGACACCCTGTGCTGCGGCCGCTGCCATCTGCGCCGGGGTGATCGCGTTCACAGCGTCCCACCCGGTGTTCGTGCCGTCGAACAGGTTGATGCCATCGATGCGGCAGTACTCGAACACGACGCCCGCGATACCGGGTGTCGTCGGGTCGGTGCCCGTGCCGCCCGGGTTCTGGTCGCCGTCAGCGGGGTTCTCGTGCTTGTGGATGATGATCGACCCGGTCTCGCCCAGGTCGATGTCGGCAGCGTGCGCGGCGGTCGCGAAACCTGCACCGGCGAGTGCCAGCACAGAGCCCAACGCGACCCTCCGCAGCCAGCGCTGCTTGCGTGAGTTCGTCATTCGGGATTCCTTATCTTTCGGGTTGTCGGGGAAACAGATGGTGAAACTGAAGATGAATGTGATTGCCAGGACGATAGTGAAGAAAAGATCGTGGTCACACCTCCGCACGGGCGCGGCGGCGCCAGACGAGGACGAAGACTCCGGCGGCGAGCACCATCAGAACGCCACCGCTGGCGAGGAAGTAGTCGCTCCCCCAGCCACCGGTCAGGGGAATCGACGGCACGCCCTGCTGCTGGTTCTCGATGTCCGGATGCGTCGTGATCGCGGCGTTCGCGAGCACGGTCACCGCGATCGGGTTCGTCAGCAGCACGTAGCCGACCGGAGCCTTCGTCTCCACCAGGGAATATGTGCCCGGAACCAGCCCGATCACCAGGAACTCGCCGGCATCCGGATCGGTGTCCGCCCCCGTGCAGTCCGTGGCCGCTGCGGCGACGCAGTCGACGACCACCACGGCCAGGCCGGTGGGAGCACCTGCCGCGTCGACCGGGGTCAGCGTCCACTCCGAGCCCTTCAGCAGCTCGCCGCCCGCGCCGTCGACCTTCTTCCACACCAGCGACGTCGAGATCGGATTCGTCACGACCTTGTCGAAGTAGTGGTTGCGTAGCTCACCGAAAGCGCCGGGCTTCACCGTCACCGCATAGGAGACCTTGGCTTCTTGTCCCGGCTGCAGTGCCCCCGTCCACGTGAGGAGCTTCGTCGCTGGGTCATAGGAGGCGGCTCCGAGGCCTGCGGGATCGATCGTGATCGATGCCGGGTCAAGATCGGCGTTGTTCACGACGTTCGTGAGATCGTCGGTGACGGAGAAGGCGTTCGACGCCACCGTCCCGGTGTTCCTCACAGAGATCGTGTAGGTGACCACATCACCAGGGTTCACGAGCGTACCGTCACCGGGAAGGGCAACCTTGTCCCACGTGATGATCGGGTGCTCGGTCTTGATGTTCGGCTCCACCAGCACGTTGCCCACAGTTCCGGTCGCACCGGCGTTGATGGTCACCGTGTAGGTGATCCGGGCGGTGGTACCGGGAGACAGCGGACTGCCGGCAGTCGCGGTCCACACCACCGTCTTCGCCGTCGCATCGAAGACGATCTGCCCACACGTAGCACCGGGTGCGCCGCCCACACAGGTGAGCACCGGAACCGCACCCGCGGGAGCCAGCGTCGCTTTATCCAGCACCGCAGCCATGTTGTCGGTCAACGTGCCCGTCGTGATCGACTGTGTCGCACTCGGGTTCACAGCGGTCACGGTGTAGGTGACCGAGTCTCCCGGCTTCAACGCGGTGCCCGGCACGGGGTCCGATGTCTTGCCGAACGTCGGCGTCACCGGCAGCGGAATGATGTAGCCCGCGTCGATCGTGTGATCATTCTGCCCCGGGCCACCAGCGGTGTACACGAACGTTCCGTCCGCCGGATTCGGGTTGGAGTCGATCCGCGGGTTCGAGCCGACGCCCTGCGAAGTGAAGGTCAGATCCGTCCAGGGACGAGTGCCGGTCGTACCGCCCAGGTTCACCGTTCCCGTCGTCGGAGCAACGAATTTGATCGTGTAGTTCCCGCCGTACGGGATGAACTGTCCACCCAGATTCGTGTCCGCCGTGGAGAAGTAGTACTCGCCTCTGGCGTTCGTGGTGCGCGTGCCGATCACGGTGCCGTTCTTGATCAGCTGCACCGTCACACCAGCAAGCGGAACCTCATCCGCCCCTTGGATGCCGTCGTTGTTCGCATCGAACCAGACCCGATTTCCGATCTGCAAGGGGGCGTTATTGCACAGCGCCTCGATATCCGCGAGGCCCTGACCCTTGCCGAAGAGACCGGATATATTCTGATCCCGGATAGCGGCAGACGTGTACGCATTATCGAGTGACATCCCGTTTCTGAACGCCTGCTGGTTAGGATCGATCGTGCTGGTGACCACTCCGAGCTCGGTCGGCACGTAGACGATGCCGCTGAAGTAGCCCTCGTTGTGGATCCCATCAAGCACGTTGTCGTTCTTAAAGAACTCCCCATATGCGTTCTTCGGCACACCCGGGCAACCACCATTCACATCAAAGATATAGCCTTGATAGTTCCCTGTTGGGGAGCATGCCAGCAGCAAGTCGCCCCCCGAGGACGGCTCGTCGAAGGCAGGCTGCGCGGGCACCGAGAATTGGAGTTCATGGCCGTACTGGTCAGGAGTACGATCGCGGAAGCTCACCATCATGGCACCGTCGTTGCGGAACTCGATATCGCCCAGCATTGGTTGTGCGTATGTATATCCGCCATCAAAAACCACGGGGGAACACACCTGCACGATGTCATCGTTCCAGGGATGCCACGTCGCGAGATCGCAGGGCTGACGCGCGACGTAGCCCACTTCACGAGCGTAATTCAGAGGCTGAGCGAGCACGGTCTGCCCGGTGAACGCCATGTCAGACAAGTTCCCAGCAGTTCCGATCGTCAGGGACTTCACGACCGCCACGAGGGACGTATCACACACGCCGCCGACGTAGAGGACTCCGTCCCGCTCACCAAGTCCCATCGGTCGCCATTCGCCAGCTACTGTGCACTCGGCAGGCACCGGAATAGGAATAGCCTTCAACACGGGAGCCGCCCCGGAGGTATCCGACGCGTTGAATACATAGAGTTGCTTGTCGTACATATTCACTGCGAACAGATACCGGCCGTCATCGCTCACGTCAATGTCGCCAAGACTCTCCTTGCCGACTGCTGTGCGGAAGGCGAGATCCTCGTTGTTCAACGAGTGAAGCGTCGGGCCCGTGTTCGGCACTGTCGCGAACAGTGTCGGCACACCGGGAGTAGTTGATGCGGTCGCTGCCGGCGAGACGAAAATGGCTCCGCTCCCGTACGAGCTGTAGTTGGAAGCGCGCTTTGCGTACGCCCCCGTGAACACACGGAATCCTGCGCTTGTCGCCACCGGCCGGCGAACGCCCTGACCATAAATTCCCCCGCCCGTCACGTTGTTCGTTGTCACCGTCACCGGAGTCGCGGTCAAGTCATAGCTTGACGTAAAGATAGTCCGCTGATTTGTCAGCCACGCAGTTCCGGAGGTATTGAGGCCGGGCTGGCAGGCATTCACGATCATCGGATTGTTCTGGCAGTAGTCGGTCGGGTTCCAGAAGCCCGTCAGCATCGACACAGTCTTACCCGCAGAGATATCCACGAACTCCTCGTTGGAGGACATCGCCGTCGCGCTCGGTGTCCCCGACGTCGCCGCGGTCGCTGAGTACAGGACGCCGGGGTTCGGGTTGACAACCTCGACCCGGTACTTGCCTCCGACGAGTGACGACGTCGCGCCGGCAAATGTCGCCACACCGCTCGCATTGGTCGTGAGAGTCACCGACGCACCGGTGTTGTCGGTCACCAGCACCTGCACACCCGCAAGCCCCGGCTCCAATGTCGCGGTCCGCGCGCCGTCACCGTTGACGTCGCGAATCACGGTGACGGTCAACGTCCCATCTCCTGGCGCGGCCGCAGCAGGCTGCGCAAACGGAGACAAGAGTCCTGCCGTGATCGCGACAAGTCCCGCGACCAAGGCGGACCGGCGCACCACCGATGCCACCGCTCTTCCCCGCGCGCGTGAATGAGTGATCGTCATGCCACTTCTCTCATCTTGCGCAGCACAAATGCTGCTTCTCGCCGACACGCATCCCCATGTGCATCGACGAGATCCCCGGTGTCCCACGCTCGGACACTCGACATATTCGGGAGATCAAGTACCAGCTGCGGGGGACGTTTCACGGTGATAATTGCACGCCGCACATGCAATGTCCATAGCGACGATCGCTTTTGACCCCACCGCGGGGGACAGTATCGTCGCTGCCGCAGACGGAGGCCGTCGCAACGATGGTCACACAACGAGCTCGGTGCTCACGCCGCCACTGATTCGGCCGGAGCCCGGCGACGCCGCGACCACGCAGCCGCCTGCCGCATCCGTACACGCGCGTCATTGAATCCGGACCACCACACATAGCCCGCCGCCACGAGAATCGCCGCAAGAACGCCGACGGCCCACCAGGGGAATCCGGGGATGTCCGGTGCCTGCCCGGCGGCAGCGATGTCTTCGATGGGGGTCGGCGTGATGCGCTCCCCGGTCACCAGGATGCGGTGCGTGTTGATGCCGAGCGGGGTGCAGGTCACCAGGGTGACGAGGTCCTCGCCCGGAACCGCCCGCAGAGCATCGGTGTCTTCGGGGGCGACCACCTTGGTCTCGCGCACCCGATACGTGAGCACCTCCCCGAAGACCTCGATGGTGAAAGTGTCCCCCACCTTGACGCGGTCGAGGTTCGTGAACATCGCCGCGTCCGCGAGTCCACGATGCGCGGTGAGCACCGCGTGGGTGTCCGGTCCGCCGATGGGAAGGCTGGATCCCTCCAGATGCCCGACACCCTCCAGAAGAACCGCGTCGCTGGTGCCGTGATAGATCGGCAGGTCCACATCGATGGCCGGGATCTTGACACGGGCCATGAGGCCCTGTGCGTTCATGCTCAGGATGCTCGGGTAGTCGAAGCTGCCGTCCGTGAGCGTTCCGTTGCCGACCGGGACGTTGCTGTTCGCCTTCACCTGCACGCCGGCGGTGAGCGCGGCGTTGTACGCCGCAGCCTGCCGGAGCTGCTCCGCCGCGCTCGGGTTGGAGTCCTCCACCAGCTCGGCCACATTGCCGATCACCTGCGACTGGTTATAGGAGGTGAACCACTGCGCGGTGGACGGGTAGAGGAACAGGCCGCTGCCGCCCAGGATCAGGACGGCGAGCAGCCAGGTGACGACGCTGGGTCGCCACGACCTCCGCAGCACGTGCGCGCCTCCGGAGGAATGACGAGACCGGGGTCGAGACAGCAGCGTGGACGCTGCGGACTCTCGACCCCGGCTCGGCATATCAGTTACTACTTACAGCTGAGCTGCCTGGCGACGACGACGCGCCACGATCAGCAGGAAGCCGACCACGAGCACCGCGGCGCCACCACCGAGCATCAGCACCTGGCCGGCGGCACCAGTCAGCGGCAGGCTCGGAACGGACTGCTTGGTGTTCTTGACGTCGATGTCGACCGTCGTGGCCGATCCGGTCGTCACGGCGACGGCGGTCTTCGCCGCGTCGCCAGTGGGCAGGATGTAGCCGGCGGGAGCCGCGGTCTCGATGATCACGTAGCAGCGCTGCGTGGCGTTGATCGGCGCGTTCTTCGAGTCAGACACGAACAGACCGGCAACGGTCACAACACCGTTGGCGTCGGTGGTGAAGTCGGTGACGCCGTTCACGCTGATCGCGGAACCCGTGGTCACCTTCGACGTGCAGGACTGGCCGGCGGCGACGTAAGCCGGGTCAGCCGCGAACACCTGGAACGTGGCCCCGGAGAGCAGCTTGCTGTTGCCCGCATCGCTCTTCTGGATCACCAGGTTGCCCCAGTTGGTGGTCACCTCGTTGGAGGGAACACCCGGGCCCGGGTTGTTGTCGCTGTCGCCCGAGGGATCGTTCACGAAGAGCGTCGCCTTGTTGGGGATGATGCCGTCGGTGCCAAGCGATGCGACAACGCCCGTAAAGTTCGTGACGACCTTCTTGCCGCCCTGCGTTTCCAGCCAGTCCAGACCGGTCGCGGTGAACACCACACGGATATCCTGCGGGTTGGTCGGGTTCACCTTCACGGTGTAGTACGACGGGTCCACCGCGACGCCACCGACCGTGACCGAAGCAACGGCCACGGGCGTGAGACGGGTGTCGAGAACGTCACGCACGACGTAGGACGTGAGCTGGTCGCCGGCAGCGAGCACCGGGATGTCCGTGGTCACCGGGAAGGTGACCGTCGACCCGAGACCCAGCTGGTCCGCGGGCTGGCTCACGATGTCCTTCACGATGCCCGCATTGCTGTTCTTCGGGTAGGCGTGGACGTTGTAGATCCACTCGTTGTTGTACGGCATCGGCACCGAGATCACGAACGGGCTGGCCTTCTGCACGATGGTGGTCGGCACGCCACCCACCATCGCACCGGCCGTGTTCGTCTCGCAGACGGCGTACGCCTTACGGTCGAGGTTCGTATTGACGAGCAGAGCACCGTTCACATCCGTGACACCCGTGGTCACCACGGTGCCTCGCGTGTACCCGGCCGGGGCCGTCACGTTGCAGTTCGCGTCAAGCGTGACCGCAGAAAGCCCGTTCCAGTCCGCGAAGTTCGCAAGGTTGATGGGGTTGCCGTTGTAGTTCAACTGGTAAACCGTGAACTCAACGCCCTGGATCGCGGCACCAGCAACGGTGCCGGTGCCGTTGGGGTTCGCCCCCGTAGTGGCACCCGTCTCCAAGTGCTTGTGAATCGTGATCGACCCAGGTGTGGTGGTGTCGATGTTGCCGGGCGCTGCCGACGCGGCGGTCGCGCCGAGCATGGTAGTGGCGCCGAGGGCCGCGATGCCGAGCAGGGTGGCGGCGACGCGGCCGGTCCTGCGCGAGATGGATGCAGACATGGTGTTCCTTTCGGGTGCTGCAGATTGTCGGGTTAGTTGATGAATCAGAGGTCTGAGGTACGGAGGAGGCGTTGCCCACGCCGATGGCGGAGAAGCGCGACGGCGAGGAGCGCGAAGAGCGCGCCGCCACCTCCGAGCAGGAAGCCGTCGGCCCCGAGACCGCCGGTGAGCGGAATCGTGAGGGGCGGCTGCTGCTGGTTCACGTAGGCACCCAGGCCCACCTGAATCTGAGCAGGAGCGGTGGCACCAATCGAGAACACGTGCGGAGTGGAATCGAGGACGAATCCGGCGGGTGCCTTCGTCTCGCGGAGGACGTAGTCACCCCATGCCAGGCCAGACACCGAGAAGAAGCCTGCCCGCTGGTCCTTGTCCGTTGCCGATGCGCACGCTGCGGCGTTCGCACCAACACAGTCGACAACGGTCGTGGTGACCGAAGAACTACCCGTTGGCCCCTCCAGCGACCACTCAGATCCAGCCAGTGCCGTGCCGGACGCATCAGTCTTGGACCAAGTCACCGTTCCCAACTGCTTCGCGTTGGTGATGGTCACCGTGACGCGAGTGTTGGTGAGGGTGACCGGGTGTACCGCGGGGGCGACGATGTCGTACCCGGCCGGGGCAGCGGTCTCCTGCAGGAGGTAGTTGCCCGGGGTGAGACCGGTGGTCCAGAGGATCACTCCCGTGGAGGATGTGGTCTGCTCACCGCCGACCATCGTGTCGGTCCCTGGCTCCAGCGTGCCGTTTCCGTTCACGTCCTTCCAGAGCTGGAACTTCGCCCCAGCCAGTGTGGTACTCGACGAAGCGGCATCTACCTTGATCAGCTCGATCTCAGGCGCTGGTGGTCGGTTGGTGAAGGTGCAGAGAACATCAGCCCCGTTCGGCGACGCCGCCGGCGAAGTGAACTGACCGGTCGAGCCGGTCCCACTCGCGAGCTGTGTGCCAGTACGTTCGTCGACACACACCCAGCTAGAGGAGTAAGAGCCGAGGTTGGTGGTTCCACTCGCAGTCTCCGTGATGGTGTAGGTCGTGTTTGGAAGCCCGACCACGGGGCCCGCGATCTCGGAGGCCGTCTGGTTCTGGATGCCGATTTCGGTGCCCGCCGTCAGACCGGTGTTGCCGACGGACAGTCCTCCACCGGTGATCGCGAGAGCGAACTGATCGCTCGCGGCAATACGACCGTCCGGCAGGTTCTTCTGCAGTCGGAGTGTCTGCGGGAGTGCACAGGATGCGAAATCGCGAACCGTGTTCGTGGGAGACAGCGCGGTACCCGTCGTGGCTGGTGCCCCCGAAGAAGGGTTGTACTTGACCAGCTGTTCTGCCGACGACGAGGGCGCGCTGCCCACATAGAGGTACCCATCCGGACCGAATGCAACCGCATTCGGCGCGTTGCTATTCGACAGCTCTGAAATCACACGGGTCTGCAGAACCGGCGGCGTGGCCGACGCTGTGGTCGGAATCGGGTCGGTGATCGCAACCAGCGCACCATCGGTGACCACGAGGAGTCGGCCTGCAGAGTCGAATGAGAAGTCACCGTTGTATGACCCATCAGGAAGCTCCGCCGTTCCGACGAGCCCTAGAGGCTGATTGGCGATGGTGTCGAATCCGTAGATGTGGAGCGTGGGATCACGCACGTACGGCACGTCTGAATTCGGGAACAAACCGAAGTAGTAGATCCCGGTTGTCGGGTTGAAGGCCCCCATGATCGGGGCTCCGTTGTACGGCAGCGGCAGCCCAGTCATCGTCCCGGCAAGCGTGGTTACGCCGTCCTTGACGTGATACACCTTTGCCGTGGACTGCGGAGAGCCGATGGACACCTGCTCGGCAAACCAGAATTCGTGGAATCCGGCGCCCACGGCGAGGGCGTTCACCTGCGTCGTGATGCCTGACGTGGTCACCACCGGGAGCATCTGGCCGGTCGCAGGATCGATTGACCAGATCGTCGCGGGAGACGATCGATCGAGCCCGTAGATCGCGCTTGCGTCGCAGGTGGCCGATACCGGCTTGTTGACGATGTTGCATGTCACCGCATCTCCCGGCGCAATGCCGGGGACGGCGGCACCCTGCGCATTCGGAAGCGCCACCGTGCGTGTTGCTCCGTTCGCGGAGGTGACGACACAGCTTCCACTCGCGAACACGTACCCGGCGCGCTGTGTCTCAGACACGGTCGCGGTCACTCGCGCCGTGCCAGTGGAGAACCTCACGGCCCACGTCGCGTCGCCCGAGGCGTTCGACACCTGCGTGGGCGTGGCGGCCGGCGTCAGCGTCACGCTGCCGGAGCTCGCCGCGAACGAGGCGCCGAGAGTCCATCCCGTGCCGGGCAGCGGGTTCTGGCCCGAGAAGTCGGTAACAGTCTTGTGCACCTTGACGGACGCGGTCAGCGGGGTGTTCGTGTACAGACAGCTGACGGCGCCCCCAGTCGCGGGGATCGTGACGTTACCGGGCGCGGTTGTTCCATTAGCAAAGGCGGCTCCGCCCGTGGTGCAGGAGTAGTTCGTCGCGTAGTTGCTCAGCGAACCGGAGCTCGCCGTCTCCATGACCTGGTAGACCTGGCTGCGCACAACCGGGATCGGGCCGGCCTGAATGGACTGGAGTCCGGTTGTACTACCGGTGGTCGCGGAGCTCGTGGACAGCACAACAGCCCCGGAAGTCCGCAGGCTCACGGTGAACTGGTCGCCGCTCGAGAATCGACTCGTGATCGACTTCTGCAGCGTCATCGTCACCGGCGCGTCACACGTGGCCATGTCGGTTGCCGCT
Source organism: Microbacterium gorillae (assembly GCF_050990725.1). Classification (GTDB taxonomy): domain Bacteria; phylum Actinomycetota; class Actinomycetes; order Actinomycetales; family Microbacteriaceae; genus Microbacterium; species Microbacterium gorillae_A. Next base: position 1,152,720 of record NZ_CP158844.1, on the reverse strand, counting down.
GTATCAATCGTCACCTGCGGACCAGGGCGCGAGCCTGAGGCGGGGTCGTACGTGGTGAGCAGGCCGGAGCTGTTGGTGACGTACATGGTGCCGTCGCTGTGGAACCCGATGCCGTTCGGACTCCCCGCCGACGGGTTGAACGTTCGCTGGGTGAAGACGCTCACGTTCGTCGACGTGGCGTTCCCCGCTGCCACAACGCTCGCGGGAACGGTGTACCACCTGAAGTTGCTCGATGTCATACCTGCGACAAGGAGGTTCCCGGCCCCGTCAAACACCATGTCGCCAAACGTGCCTACGGCTGCGAACGAACCAAGCGTGCGGAATGTGTTGGCGACCGGATCGTACTCGTAGAGCTGGTAGGTCGACCCGCTGTAGCCGCCGAGCACATAGCGGCCGTTGACCGGGTTGATCGCGCCAGAGATCAGCGGAGTGCTGCTGGCGCGCGCGTATGCGCTACCGGCAATCGTCTCCCAGGTACCGGTATCTGCGCTGTATCGCAGGATCGAGGCGACACCGCCCGCATTGGTACCGGAGCCCTGCACGAAGGCGTACATCGTAGAACCGTCGGCAGAGATCGAGAGGCCGTTCGCGGTGCCCGAAGTGTTCCAGCTACCGAAGGTGGTGACCGTGGGAGATCCGGTCGGTGAGTACTGGCTCACCGTGCCGTTGCTCTGGAGGATGTACGCGTAGTCTGCGCCGCAGACGGCGAGCGGTCCCAGGGCAAGCGGGGCGACCAGATCGGTCTCGGTCTTCGCTGCGTTCTTCGCGGGCGATTCCGACGCGGGCGCCGACGGCTCGGAGGGTGCCGACGACTCGGTGTCCGCAGGAGCGGGAGCCTCGGTGTCCGCGGGAGCGGGAGCCTCGGTGTCCGCGGGAGCAGGAGCCTCGGTGACCGCGGGAGCAGGAGCCTCGGTGTCCGCGGGAGCAGGAGCCTCGGTGTCCGCGGGAGCAGGAGCCTCGGGCTCCGTCGGGGCCGAGGACTCGGGGTCAGTCGACGCGGAAGCCTCGGTGCTGACGGGGGTAGAAGGCTCAGTCTCCGTCGAAGCCGGGCTCTCGGATGCCGTCGCGACCGGGGCGGTCGCGTCCTCCGCAGCCGCGGTGTCCGTCGAAGTGGAGGACTCGGGCGACTCGCTCACGGTCGAGGACGACAGCGACGGGGACGCGACGGGAAGCGTGACCGCGGAGACGCCGGACGCCGTGCTCACTCCTGCGCTGAACAGAACTCCTGCGCACAGCACAGACGCGAGAGCGATACGAATTGATCGCTTCCGTCCACGACGAAACGTGTTGAAAGACATGCACTTCCCCAAATGGCAAACACAAACACCGTTGCCTTCCAAGCGCAGCCCCCTGCTCCCGGAAGGATCCCCCCCAGTCCTCGCGGAAGCGCTCGGCGGGAACCGAGAGCGAACGCGGGGACGTCGGCGTTCAGCGTGGCAGGTGTGACCGGTCGATGCCATCTCCATGCGTTCTTTGACCCCACTGTTGGGGTCAAAGATTCCTGCCTACTCGACTGCGCAATCGTGACCTCATAGTCTGCGCGCGCAGGAGTTCCGTCGGGGTTCTCCTGCGGAGGCGACGCGTGCGAAACGACCCGGGGGGAAGCCGTCCACATCGCATCGTTGGTGGCACCACGCTCCCGCTTCCTCCCCTGGGTACGAGCGGTGCCCCGCGAGGTGGCCGAGTGCTCAGAGCCGCGGCCACCTCGCGCCAGCACACCCACGGCTGTGCGTGATGCACGCTCCCCGGCGTGACCCCAATACGGGGGTCAACCTCGGCGAGCCGTGTGACGCGGGCACGAGAAGTTCATATTCTGGCGTTCGCAGCGGCACTGTCGGAGGTCTGCTGCCAGGCGCACACGCGTGACGTTCCGGGGGGATCCTCATCTCATGTGCGCCGACGATGCGCAGTGCTCGCGCCCTCCCCCTGGGCGTGAGCACTGCGCATCACTCTGTCAGGCGCGGGCGTCCTCGGCTCAGACGCCGTCGGCGATCGCGGCGAGATCCTCACGCAGCGCGGTGGCCCGCTCGGCAACGCGCGGAAGTGCGGCGGCCGCGATCTCTCGTGCCAGCTCTTCGTCGGCCAGCAGCAACGCGACCCGCGCCCACGTCCGCATATGCGCGGGGTGCGGTGCCTCGGCGATCACCTGGCGGGCACGGGTATCGAAGTCATCGGGAAACGCGGTCAGCGGCCCGAAGAACGCTGCGGACTGTCGTTCCCACTCCGACGCAAGGAACGCCACCGACTCGGTCGCCTCCTCCGCCGTACGCCCGTACGCGAACTCAGCGTCTGAAGCGTTGCGGAAGCCGGCGATGATCGAGCCGCGCCACGCGCAGTCGTACTCCCGCAGCGCATCCGGCTCCGGTGGCACACCGCCGGCCACGCCGCCCAGGGAGAGCAGGTGAACGCCCAGATGGACCTGGAACACGGAGCTGCGAGGTCGGTGCTGGACTTCCACCACGTGCACGACGCCGCCGTCGAGACGCCGGCGCGCGATGTCACCCTTCCGCTCAAAACCCGCTGCCGTCAGCAACGGCCAGAACTGCGTCCGCAGTTCGCGATTGATGGTGGTTCTGTCCACATCAGCCCCTTCGTCGTGACGCTCATTTCATCGTGGCAATAGGGTCCTCCGGCGGTCGCTGAGCGGCGACCCGCGCGCTAGGGAGCCGGGAGGTTCGAGGTTCGGGCGGCGGTGCTGGCGCGCTCCACGATCACGTGGCCGACTGTAGTGACCGTCTGCGCGGCGGTGCGATCGGAGATGCGCGTGGCCAGCCGGTCCAGCGCGGCATTCGCGAACGCGGTCTTGTCGAAAGACACCGTGGTCAGCGGCGGCGTGGCGAACTCACCGTCCGCCACGTCATCGAAGCCTGCAACCGACACGTCATCGGGCACGACGATGTGTCGTCTCCACAGCTCGTTGAGCACCCCGATCGCGAGCGAGTCGGTGAAACAGAATATGGCCTCGGGAACCGGATAGTCGTCGAGGTATCGGTTGATGGCGGACGCACCACCGCGCGGCGTCCAGTCGTCGCAGGAGATCTCGAGGTGCGCCGCCGCTTCGATCCCGCTGTCCGCGAGCGCGCGACGATATCCGCGCGTTCGCAGCACCGCGGTCGAGGTACCACTGCCCTGGTCAGAGCCGACCACGGCGATCTGGCGGTGGCCACACTGGATGAGGAAGCGTGTCATGTCGTACGCGGCCTGATCCGGATCGACGCGCACCTGATCCAACGAGGGTTGCTCGACCTCACCGATGACAACCGCGGGCGGAAGATCGGAGTCGTCCGGGAGGTCCAGCTCGTCGATGACCGTGGGATTGAGGATGAGCCCGTCGACAAGGCGGGCGCGTGCCCGCAGCAGGAGTTGGGCCTCCCGGTCCGGTCGGCCGCCGGTCTCCTCGATCTGCACGCCCCATCCGCGCGCGTGAGCCGCCTCGACGAAGTGGTGCGCCATCTCGGCGGAGTACGGGGTGGCGAGATCAGGAAGCGCGAGCGCGATCACGCCGGATCGCCCATTGCGGAGCCCACGGGCGGAGAGGTTCGGAACGTAGTCCAGCTCGCGAAGCGCCGCCTCGACGCGTTCCTTCGTCTCCGGGCGGACGAAGACGATGCCGTTGATCACGTTGGAGACGGTCTTCGCGGACACGCCGGCGCGAGCGGCGACGTCTTTGACGGTTGCGCGCATGCCTGCCCTTCTCCCCGCCGATCAGCCTAGTAGGGTGCTCAGCATGGCGACCGCAACGAAGCAGCCAGCCCGCCGCGAGGCTTTCGGCTCGAGAAACGTCTTCATCCTGTCCGCGATCGGCTCTGCCGTGGGTCTCGGCAACATCTGGCGATTCCCGTACGTGGCGTATGAGGGCGGCGGTGGCGCCTTCCTCATCCCCTATCTGTGCGCGCTGCTCACCGCCGGGATCCCGCTGCTGTTCTTCGATTACGCGATCGGTCATCGCTTCCGCGGATCTGCACCCCTCGCCTTCCGGCGCATGCATCGCGCGGCCGAACCACTCGGCTGGTGGCAGGTGCTGATCTGCGTGGTGATCGCCACGTACTACGCCGTCATCATCGCGTGGTCGGCGATGTACACGTGGTTCTCCGCCCAGCTCACCTGGGGCAAGGGCAACGAGCAGGACTTCTTCTTCACCGATTTCCTGCAGATGGCCAACGTGAAGAAGGTCGGTGTCTCCGCGGAGTTCGTGCCTCAGGTCGGCGTCCCGCTCCTGCTCGTCTGGCTGGTGGTCATCGTCATCATGTGCCTGGGAGTGAAGCGCGGCATCGGTGCGGCGAACATGGTCCTGATGCCCCTGCTGACGCTGATGTTCCTGGTGCTCGTGGTGCAGTCCCTGTTTCTTCCGGGCGCGCTCGACGGCTTGAACGCGTTCTTCACACCGGACTGGGAGGCCCTCGCGAATCCGGCCGTGTGGGCGTCCGCGTACGGCCACATCTTCTTCTCGCTGTCGGTGGCCTTCGGCATCATGGTGACCTACTCGTCGTATCTGAAGCGCCGCACCGATCTCACCGGCTCAGGGCTGGTCGTGGCGTTCGCGAACTCCTCGTTCGAGATCCTCGCCGGCATCGGCGTCTTCGCGGCCCTCGGCTTCATGGCGGCTGCCCAGGGCACGGATGTCTCGGGTGTCGCAAGCTCGGGCATCGGCTTGGCGTTCATCGCCTTCCCCACCATCGTCTCGAACGCGACCGGCGGCTCGATCATCGGGGTGCTGTTCTTCGGTGCCCTCGTGTTCGCCGGAGTCACGTCGCTGATCTCGATTCTGGAGGTGATCGTCGCCGCGCTGCAGGACAAGCTGGGTTGGCGGCGGATCCCCACCACGCTCGTGGTGGCGATCCCCCTCACGGTGATCTCGATGGTGCTGTTCTCGACGACGACGGCGCTGGCCGTGCTCGACACCGCCGATGCGTTCGTGAACGCGTTCGGCATCATGGCCGTGGCGCTGGTGGCCGTGATCGTGGTCGCCTGGTTCCTGCACAAGCTGCCGGCGCTGCAGGAGCACCTGAACCGGCGCTCCAGCTTCCGTGTCGGAACGATCTGGAAGCTGCTGGTCGGCGTGCTGGCGCCGGTCGTGCTGGGCTACCTGCTGGTCAACGAGCTGATTGCGAAGATCTCGGCCCCGTATGGCGATTACCCGGGATGGTTCTTGTCGATCTTCGGCTGGGGTATGGCGATCGCGCTCATCGTGGGCGGAGTGGTCCTGTCGTTCGTGCCGTGGAGCCGCACATCCCATGCCAAGGACGACCCGGACTACGACGAGTTCCTGTTGGATGAGGCCTACGATCCCGACCCCGAGACCGGGAGCATCCGCGTCGCAACGGAAGGAGGTGCGCGATGACCACGACGGCTGTGGTGATGATGATCATCGCGATGGTGACGGTGTGGGGTGGGCTGGTTGCCGGCATCGTCAACCTGGCCCGCCATCCCGAGGAGGAGGGCGCCGAGCCGGTGCCTCCGGTGGAGCTCTAGGAGACGGCCGGCTCAGCCGAGCGTGGCTGGGGTGGACGCGCCGCGGCGCATCCACGACAGCGTCAGCAGGTGCACGAGCAGCGTCACCGCGAGGATGCCGCCGGAGATGAGCAGCAGCTGATCCGCACTCGAGCCTGCGACCAGCGCGACGCCGCCGAGGGCGCTGCCCAGTCCGCTGCCGAGCATCATCGCGCTCGTGTTCACCGCGAGCACGAGGGCGGCCACCGTCGGCGAGACCATGCTCGCCAGACGCGCCTGACCCGCGACGCCGGAGCCGCCGTTGAAGAAGGCGCACACCAGGAACCACGCCACGCCCGCGGCAGCGCCGAGGATGCCCGGGAGCATCAGTCCGAGCCAGCCGAGGACGGCGGCCGCCACCACCGCAGCCAGGGTCACGGTGAGCACGGCGACCGGGCCGCGCCGATCGATCACGCGACCCGAGACGAGGTTTCCGACGAGACTCACCACGCCGTAGCCGAACAGCGCCGCGATCATCGGATACCCCTCGCCGATGCGCGGGCCGAGGATCAGCGTGGCGTAGGTGAAGCAGAGGTAGCTGGCGCACATCAGCCCCGTCGGCACGACAAGCGCCACCAGGATCCGCGGCTGGGTGAGCGGGCTGAGCGCCTCACGCACGGTGGTCGCGGGCAAGTGCAGCGGGGTGACACCGCGGAAGATGCCGATCATCGCCACCGCCCCGACACCCACGACGAGGAAGATCGGGATGCGCCAGTCCGCCTGCCCGATCACGAGCCCCACCGGCACGCCGAGCGCCGTCGCGAACAGGAACCCGCCCATCACCCAGGACAGCGCACGTCCGCGGAACTGCTCGGGAGTTGCCGCGACCACGTAGGAGCCCACTGCCGCGCTCAGCAGCGCGCCGCCCAGCGCGGAGACGACGCGTCCCGCCATCGCCCAGAAGTACGTGGGTGCCAGACCCACGAGGAGGTTGCCGAGGACGAAGACGCCCAGCGAGAGCAGGATCGTGAACTTGCGCTCCCAGCGACCGGTGAGGGCGCCGAGCACTGGGCCGCTGATGGCGCTGGTCGCCGCGAACACACTCATCAGCTGACCCGCAGCCGCCGCATCGACTTCCAGATCCCTGGCGATCTGCGGCAGCAGCCCGGCGAGCACATAGCCGTCGATGCCCATCGAGAAGTTCGCGACGGCCAGCCACACCAGCGCGCCGATGCGGAACCCGCTTCTGTCGTTCATCCTGCTCGAATCCTCATCGATCAAGTACCGCGTGCGACACCGGGGCGGGCTCCTCCGAAGAAGAGCCCGCCCCGGTGAGTGGCGTCAGGCGAGACTGCGCTCGGCCGCTTCCACCACATTTGTCATGAGCAGAGCCACGGTCATCGGGCCCACGCCGCCGGGATTCGGCGAGAGGAATCCCGCCACCTCCTCGACGCCCGGGGCGATGTCACCATAGACCTTGCTCTTGCCCGTCTCCGGGTCGTCCTCTCGCGTGACACCCACGTCGAGCACGGCGGCGCCGGGCTTGACGTCGTCGGGCTTCACGAGGTGCTTCACACCCGCGGCGCCGACGATGACGTCGGCCTGACGCAGGTAGAACGGCAGATCCTGCGTCCCGGTGTGGGTGAGGGTGACGGTGGCGTTGATCGCGCGGCGGGTGAGCAGCAGCCCGATCGAGCGGCCGATCGTGACGCCGCGCCCCACGACCACCACGTGCTTGCCGGTGAGGTCGTAGTCGTTGCGCAGCAGCAGCTCGATCACCGCACGCGGCGTGCACGGCAGCGGCGTCTCGATGGGGGCGTTCACATTCAGCACGAGCCGGCCCAGGTTGGTCGGGTGCAGGCCGTCCGCGTCCTTCGCCGGGTCGATGCGCTCCAGGATCGCGTCCGTGTCGATGTGCTTCGGCAGCGGCAGCTGAACGATGTAGCCGTGGCACGACGGGTCGGCGTTGAGGCGGTCGATGACCTCCTCGACGTCGGCCTGCGTGGCATCGCCGGGCAGCTCCACCTGAATGGAGTTCATGCCGATGGCCTCGGACTGACGGTGCTTCATGCCCACGTACAGCTGTGACGCGGGGTCGGCACCCACCAGCACCGTGGCGATGCCGGGCGTGATCCCCTGCGCCTTGAGGGCGGCGACCCGTTCGGTCAGTTCGTCCTTGATCGCCGCAGCGGTGGCCTTGCCGTCGAGAACGACAGCGGTCACTGGGCCAGCCCCGGGTAGAGCGGGAACTTGTCGGCCAGTACCTGGACACGTGCCTTCAGCGCCTCGACGTCGGCACCCGGCAGCAGCGCGAGAGCGATGATGTCGGCGACCTCGGCGAAGTCGGCGTCGTCGAAGCCGCGCGTGGCGAGGGCCGGCGTTCCGATGCGCAGACCGGAGGTGACCATCGGCGGACGCGGGTCGTTGGGAACGGCGTTGCGGTTCACCGTGATGTGGATCTCGTGCAGGAGGTCCTCGGCCTGCTTGCCGTCGATCTCGGCGTCACGCAGATCCACCAGCACGAGGTGGACGTCGGTGCCGCCCGAGCGCACGGCGATGCCGGCGTTCTTCACGTCGTCCTGGAGCAGGCGCTCGGCGATGAGCTTCGCACCGCGCAGCGTGCGCTCCTGACGGTCCTTGAACTCCGGCGTGGCCGCGAGCTTGAACGCGGTGGCCTTGGCGGCGATCACGTGCATGAGCGGGCCACCCTGCTGCCCCGGGAACACAGCCGAGTTGATCTTCTTGGCGATCTCGGCGTCGTTGGTCAGGATGAAGCCCGAGCGCGGACCACCGATGGTCTTGTGCACCGTCGAGGAGACCACGTGAGCGTGCGGCACCGGGTTCGGGTGCACGCCCGCCGCGACCAGACCGGCGAAGTGCGCCATGTCCACCCACAGGTACGCGCCCACCTCGTCGGCGATCTCGCGGAACTTCGCGAAGTCGAGCTGACGCGGGTAGGCCGACCAGCCGGCGATGATGACCTTCGGCTGGTGCTCGACGGCCAGGCGACGCACCTCCTCCATGTCGACGAGCGAGGTCTCCGGGTCCACGCCGTACGCGACGATGTTGAACAGCCGGCCCGAGAAGTTGATCTTCATGCCGTGCGTGAGGTGTCCGCCCTGGTCGAGCGAAAGACCCAGGATGGTGTCGCCAGGACGCGCGATGGCGTGCAGCACGGCAGCGTTCGCGGTGGCGCCGGAGTGCGGCTGGACGTTGGCGAACTCGGCGCCGAACAGGCTCTTGGCGCGAGCGATCGCCAGTTCCTCGGCGACGTCGACCTCCTCGCAACCGCCGTAGTAGCGCTTGCCCGGGTAGCCCTCGGCGTACTTGTTGGTGAGCACGGAGCCCTGCGACTGCAGCACGGACACCGGCACGATGTTCTCGGATGCGATCATCTCGAGGTAGTCGCGCTGACGGGTCAGCTCGCGCTCGAGTACCTCGGCGATCTCAGGATCGACCTCGGCGAGCGGGGCGTTGAAGTAGGAATCGGTCATGGCGGATGCCTCCACGAGGGTGTTCTGCGTGTTTCCGAATCGACCCAGGCGCGCGGTCGAAGATGTGAATCGCTTCCCGGTGGTGACCCACCTTTTTACGCCAGTCGCGACACCAGCGAGTGTAGCGGAACCGGCGGGACCCTCGTCGCCGCGGAGACCTGCCCGCCGAGGAATTATCGATGCCGTCGTGGCTTCCGGCTGCCGCGTTTGTTAGGTTTCCTTACATGTCGATCGGCGTCGCTCCACTCCCCCTGATTCCTTATCCGACTTCCGTCTCTGCCGCACCCCCGGTGCGCCTGACCGAAGCCACTCGTGTCGTCACGGGCGAGGTGACGCGCGGCGAGGCCTTCCTGCTGGCCGCAGCGGTCGCCGAACGCACCGGGCTGGGCATGGAGCTGGTGATCGGCGTCTCCCCCGAACCGGGCGACATCGTGCTCGCGCTGGGAGAGGGCGGCTCCGACGAGGGCTACTCGCTGCGCACCGGCGACGGCGTGCTGATCCAGGCGGCCACGCCGCGCGGCGCGTTCTGGGGAACGCAGACGCTGCGCCAACTCATCGCCCGCGACGCGGACGGCTGGTTCGTGCGCGGAGCGGACATCACCGACAGCCCGCGCTTCGCCTATCGCGGCGTGATGCTGGATGTCGCGCGCCACTTCTTCTCGGTCGCGGAGGTCTGCCGCTTCATCGACGGCATCAGCGCCTACAAGATCAACGTGCTGCACCTGCACCTCACGGATGACCAGGGTTGGCGCATCGAGATCGACGGGTGGCCGAAGCTCACGGAGCTCGGCGGTCGCACCGCGGCGCTCGGCGACGAGGGCGGCTACTACACCGCCGAGGACTACGCGGAGATCATCGCGTACGCCGCTGCACGACACATGACGGTGGTACCGGAGATCGACACCCCCGGTCACACGCACGCCATCACGGTGGCGTACCCGGAGTTCACCGAGCAGCCGGTGATGAACGAACACCTCGAGGCCGATGCGGCGCGCCTGAACCAGGCGCTGCCCGTGTTCGGCGAGCCCTATCTCAGCTGGGGCGTGGGCTTCTCGTCGGTGAAGGTGGGCGACCCCGCCACCGACGCCTTCATCACCGATGTGTTCACCCAGGTGGCGGCGATGACGCCCGGTCCGTGGGTGCACCTCGGCGGCGACGAGTGCCTGGGCACGGACCCGGCCGACTTCGCGACGTTCGTGGGAATGGCCAGCGCCGCCATCGCGGCCACCGGCAAGACGCCGGTCGCCTGGCACGAGGCGGGTCGATCCGGCGCTCTGGCCCCGGGAACCGTCGGTCAGTACTGGGGATTCCGCACGCCGCAGCCGGGCGTCGCCGACGCCGCTCGCACGTTCGTCGAGGGGGGCGGCGCGCTCATCATCTCCCCCGCCGATGCGGCGTATCTCGACATGAAGTACGACGACTCCACCGAGCTCGGACTCGCATGGGCGGACGGCCCCACGAGCGTGGAGGAGTCCTACGCGTGGGATCCCGCCGCCGTGGTGCCGGGCGTCGATGAGTCGCAGATCCTCGGCATCGAGGCTCCGCTGTGGGCGGAGAGCATCCGCACGCCCGCGGACATCGACTACATGACCTACCCGCGTCTGCCCGGTCTCGCCGAAATCGGCTGGAGCGCGGCGGACGGTCCGGAGCGGACCTGGGCGTCGCTGCGCGAGCGCGTCGCCCAGCAGGCACCGGCGTGGCAGGCTGACGGAATCGGCTACTACCGCAGCCCGGAGATCGACTGGCCGCAGGCGTGACCGCCCGGCCCCTGACAGGAGCATCCATGCGTACCCTCATCCATTCGGTCGACATCATCGAGTCGGGCCAGCGCCTTCCCGGCGCCTGGGCGCTGCTCGACGAGGACGGGATCCTGGCCACCGGGCAGACCACGCCCTGGCAGGATGTCACGACCGAGGCCGACGTCGTGATCGACGCGATCGAAGTGGCCGGTGAGGGCGCGCTCCTCACACCGGGATTCATCGATGTGCACGGGCACGGCGGGGCGGGGCACGCCTATGACGACGGTGTCGAGGCGATCCGCGCCGCCCGCGCCGTACACCGTGCTCACGGCACCACGCGTGCGGTGATCTCGCTGGTGACCGCGACGATCGACGATCTCGCCGCCAACGTCGCTCGCATCGCCGACCTCACCCGCACCGATCGGGACATCCTCGGCTCCCACTTGGAGGGCCCGTTCCTGGATCCGGGGCACAAGGGAGCGCATGATTCGGAGCTGCTGCGTGATCCCGAGGTGGATCTCGTGCAGCGTCTCCTCGATGCCGGTGAGGGCACGGTGCGACAGGTGACGCTCGCGCCGGAGCTGAGCGGCGGCCTGGACGCGGTTCGTGCCGTGGTCACCTCCGGCGCCATCGCGGCCGTGGGCCACACCGATGCGGACGCCGACATCGCCGGCGAGGCGTTCGATGCCGGTGCCACGCTGATCACGCACGCGTTCAACGCGATGCCGGGCATCCACCACCGCAAGCCGGGCCCCGTGGTCGCGGCCGCGTCAGACCCCCGCGTGCGGCTGGAGATCATCGCCGACGGCACGCACGTGGACCTGGACCTCATCCGGATGATGTTCGCGTCGGCTCCGGGACGCATCGTGCTGGTGACGGACGCGATGGCGGCGGCCGGCGTGGGCGATGGCGACTACATCCTCGGCGCGCTGGATGTCGAGGTGCGAAACGGGGTCGCGCGGCTCGCCGAGGGCGGATCGATCGCGGGATCGACGCTGACGCAGGATGTGGCGCTGCGCAATGTGGTGCAGGCGGGTGTTCCGCTCGAGCAGGCTGTCGACGCCCTCACGCGCACCCCGGCCGAACTGATCGGTCGTGGCGAGGATCTGGGACGACTGCGTCAGGGTTACGCCGCCGACGCCGTGCTGCTGGATCGCGATCTGCACGTCCGCGCCGTGTGGGCGGAGGGTGCTCGCGTCTGACGTCGCGCTGAGAGCTGGAAAACGTCGCCCTGGTGAACCACCGGGCGGCGTTTTCCAGCTTCCGGCGACCGCGCGGGTGCTGGCGAACGAAAAAGGGGCGGCCGTCAGAGTGACGTGCCGCCCCTCCGTCCGGCGGGAACGGGCTCTCGCTGGGGACGAATAATGGCCTCGGCTCCCCCTGCCGAACCGCGGCCGCTGGGGACGATGCCGCGGCCGCCAGACTACCAAAACGACCGGGCTTTTTCTCCGTCATCTGGCGTCACAATGGTGTGCCAGATGCACACCTGCACCCGTCTCGTGAGTCGTTGCAGCGTGCGAAGCGACATCACGCGCGGTCAGGACCACGCCGGCTGTGATCCGTGTTGCGGGTATGACCTCGTCGTCTCGCTGGCACTCGCCCAGCGGGCTTCGTCTCGCTCGCGCGATCACCGAGCGAGCGAAGCGGGGCGAAGTGCGCAGCCGACCGTGAAGTGGCACGAAAACGCTCCCACAGACTGGACGCGCCGGTGATTTCGCGCGAGAATATCCCAATGGCCGTGTGGTAGCCGGCCTTTTTCGCCCCGAACGAAAGCCGCTGTGCACGCCGAAGATTCCGTGACCCCTGACGCCGTACCCGATACGACGCTGGTTGAACGCACCCGCGAGGGCGACACGGAGGCCTACGCGGAGCTGTGGCAGCGGCACTACACCGCCGGCATGCACGTCGCTCGCTCCATCACGACGAAGATCGATGCCGACGATCTTGTGCAGGAGGCATACACCCGCATCTTCCAGGCGATCCGCCGCGGTGGCGGACCCACCGGTGCCTTCCGCGCGTACCTGTTCTCCAGCATCCGCAACGCCGCGGCCAGCTGGGGCCGCGCCAAGAACGACTCCCCGATCGAGGATCTCGACGCCGTCGCCGATCCCGATACCACGGAGCAGGCCGCCGAGGAGGCGCTCGATCGCGGACTGACGCATCGTGCGTTCCGGAGTCTGCCGACCCGGTGGCAGGAGGTGCTCTGGTACACCGAGATCGAGCAGATGAAGCCGGCGACGGTCGCACCCCTGCTGGGAATGAAGCCCATGGCGGTCGCCCAGCTCGCGGCGCGCGCTCGCGAGGGCCTGCGCGAGGCATGGATCACCGCTCACCTGGCGAGCCTGGACGACGGATCCCCCTGCCAGTGGGTCATCGAACGCCTCGGCACCTATGCTCGCGGCACGATCAGCAACCGCGATCGCACCAAGGTCCAGGAGCACCTGGCCGACTGCGCGCGATGCACGATCGTCGCTGAAGAGGCACAGAACGTCTCTCACCGTCTCGCATTCGTGCTGCTTCCGCTCACGATCGGCGCGACCGGCGCCACCGCGTACCTCGCCACGCTGCAGGGCGGCGGAACGGCAGTCGCGGCTCTTGCCGCGGGAGCCACGCCCGCGATGCCGGCCGCCATCGCTCCGGCGATGCCCGCAGCCGTGATTCACGGTTCTGCCCACGGCGGTGTGGCGGCGGGTGCGTCCAGTGGCGGTTCCGCTGCCGCGGGGTTCCAGCCGGTTCCCGCGGCGGATGCGTCGGCTGCGGTCGCTTCGGCCAGCGGATCGCAGGGAGCGAATGTCGTTCCGATCAGCAGCGCTCCCAGCGCGAGCGGCGGTGCTGCCTCGGGCGGTGCCGCCTCGGGTAGCGGTGCGGCGGGTGCAGCCGGCTCCGGCGGCGCGTCCGGCGGCAGTGGTTCCGGAGGCGGAGCCGGCGCGGGTGGTGCTGGTGCGGCGGGCGGCGCTTCGTCCGCCACGGGCATCGCGACCATCGTCGGCATCGCAGCGGCCGGCGTGCTCATCGCGGGTGCAGCGGTGGCCGGAACGGTGCTGTCGTCACAGCCTCCGGCATCGCAGCAGGAGGCGGCGGGAAGCGGCCAGGACGGCGGCGGACTCGATGTGAGCGTGGACGATTCGTCCGCCTCCCCGGTTCTTGCAGCGACGTCTTCACCGACCCCCAGCGACCTGCCGACGACGGTGCCGCCGAGCCCATCGGCGACGCCGACTCCCACGCCCACGTCGACTTCTGTTGCCTCGCCGGCCCCGATTCCGTCCGTGCCCGCGGTTCCCGAGCCCACCGTTGATCCCGAGCCCACGACGACCGCGGAGCCCCCGGTTACGCCGGAACCCTCCGCCACGATCGAACCGACGATGACGCCGGAGCCAACCGCGACACCGGAGCCGACCGCGACACCGGAGCCGACCGCGACACCGGAGCCAACGAAGACGCCGGAGCCGACTCCGACGGCAACGGTCTCGCCGACTCCGACCCTGTCGCCGTCTCCGACGCCTACCTCAACGCCGATGCCGACGGCAACGCCCACCTCCACGGCAACGCCCACGCCCACGGCGACGCCCACCCCCACGGCGACCCCCACACCCACCCACACCCACCCTCGCCCTCGCCCACACCCACGCCCACGCCCACGGCAACGCCCACACCCACACCCACACCCACGCCCACGGCAACGCCCACACCCACGCCCACGCCCACGCCCACGCCCACGGCAACGCCCACAGCAACACCGACGGCAACGCCCACAGCAACACCGACGGTTACCCCCACGCAGACGGCAACACCCACGGCAACGCCCACCCCGACATCGACGCCCACCCCGACGCCGACGCCGACACAGACCGTCGAGCCTTCGCCCACGCCGACACCAACGCCCACGTCAAGTCCATCGCCCACCGTCGACACCATCGAGCCGCAGGATGCCTGGCTTGGCTCCGATTCGCTGGGTGAGAGCGTACTCACCACCTTGTTCCGTACTCCTCAGGACGGACAGCTTGCGGCCGTCGTCGATGGAGTCCGTCAGCCATTGACTCTTCCGAGCCTGTTGGGTTTTACGGTGGTCTCGGTCTACCTCCCCACCACCGACATCGATACGACGCTCATCTCGTTCGTCGTTGTGAGCGGCGACGACGAGGTGATCGCCGCCACGGTGGAACTGACGGCCGCGGAATGGAACGCGCGATACCTCGCCAATTGAAGCATCGCTCGAGGACGTCACGAGACCCCCTCTGTTTCCCGGCCGTTAATCGCCGATGATGCGTCGCATCGTCTTCGTCGATCACGCGACAGCGCGGGTCGGGACCCGGTTGCTCATCCTGCGGGAGTCGACAGGGTGCCTCGATGCCTCCTCAGGAACCGAAGAAGTCGATTCGTCGGCGTACGGGGGTTCGATTTCTGTGTCCAGATCAGAGCTCCGCAAGCCCTCACCACGCCTCGCTATGCGAATGGAACCGAGCGCGAGAAGGGAACCACGCAACCCCGGGCTCGTAGAATGGGGGTATGGCCAACTCCCCGCAGTCCGCAGCCGAACCCGCGCCCGGGACGCGTGCGCCGCTCACTCCGCTGGATCTGATCCGCGTTGTCGTGATCATCGCCACGCTCGCGACCTTCGTGCTGTGGGGCGCGCTGATGTGGACGTTCCCGTGGAACCTCGTGGTCGCGATTGCGGCGCCGGTGGTCGCGCTGCTCGTGTGGGCGCTGTTCGTCTCACCGCGTGCGGTCATCCGTGTTCACCCGTTCGTGCGGGTGCTGATCGAGCTGCTCATCTTCGCGGCCGGAACGCTCGCGTGGTGGGACATGGGACAGTCGATCATCGGCATCGCCTATGCGGTCGTAGCGGTCGCCTCCGGTGTGGTGGCTGGTCGTCGCGCGTTCGCCTGACCACCAATGATGCGGGCGGCCGAGCGCGGAAGCGCGTCATCGGAGCGCGGCGCATGAGTGCGACGAACGATGTCGTGAGCCGGCTGCAGCACGCCCTCGGCTTGGCCGTGGATCTGCGCCCGGAAGCGCTGGAGGCTGCGCGCGCGGACAGATCCGGTCACCGCTCCCCCGCAGCGCCGCTGGCCGTCGTCCACGCTCGCACCGTGGCCGATGTGCAGTCCGTGATGCGAATCGCCACGCACACCCGCACGCCCGTCGTCATCCGCGGCGCCGGCACCGGACTGGCGGGCGCGGGCCTCGCCGGAGCGGGCACCATCTGCCTGTCGCTGACCCGGATGAACCGCATCGTCGAGATCCGACCCGACGACCAGCTCGCCGTCGTCGAGCCCGGAATCATCAACGCCGACCTGAACGCCGCGCTCGCCGAACACGGACTCTGGTGGGCACCGGACCCCGCCAGTCGGGAGATCTCGACCGTGGGCGGCAACATCGCCACCGGAGCCGGCGGCCTCCTGTGCGCGAAGTACGGTGTCGTGCGCGATGCCGTCCTCGGCGTCGACGTGGTGCTCGCCGACGGTGAGCTCGTGCGCTTCGGTCATCGCACGGTGAAGGGCGTCACGGGCTACGACCTGACGGCGCTGATGATCGGCTCCGAGGGAACCCTGGGCGTCGTGGTCGGTGCGACCCTCAAGCTTCGTCCGCTCGTGCCAGGTGCGACATCCACCGTGGCGGCGGTGTTCACCGATCTGCGCGCCGCAGCGGCCGCGACGTCCGCCGTCACCGCCGCGGGCATCCAGCCGGCCATTCTCGAACTCATGGACGCGCACAGCGTCCGAGCCGTCCACGACCTGCTGGGCCTTCCGCAGCCGCCCGCCGGAACCGTGCACGTCACTGCCCAGACCGACGGACCGTCCGCTGTTGCTGAGGCCGACGCGATAGCGAAGATCCTTCGCGCGCACGGCGCCATGGTGGAGGTCTCCGCCGACCCGATGCGCGGTGCGGAGCTGCTGCGGATCCGCCGCAGCATGCATCCCGCGATGGCGGCGCTCGGCACCACGCTGATCGAAGACGTCTCGGTACCACGATCCCGCCTGGCCGATATGTTCGATGAGATCGCGCGGATCGAGCGCGACTACGACCTCCTGATCCCCGTCGTCGCTCATGCCGGGGACGGCAACCTGCATCCGAACTTCATCTTCGACGGACCCGATGTGCCGGCCCGGGTCTGGGACGCGGCGAGCGACCTGTTCCGCAGCGCGCTGCGGCTGGGCGGGACGCTCACCGGTGAGCATGGTGTCGGCATCCTCAAGGCTCGCTGGCTGCGCGAAGAGCTGGGTGATCGGCAATGGCGCCTTCAGCGTGAGATCAAACGCGTGTTCGATCCGCTGGGGATCCTCGCCCCGGGCGCGGTGTTCGACGACACGACAACGGACGAAGGAGAGAGATGACCCCCGAGATCCTGGTGAGTGCCGTGCTCATCACCGACGCGGACGGACGCGCGCTCGTCGTGCGCAAGAACGGCACGACCACGTTCATGCAGCCCGGCGGAAAGCCGGAGCCCGGCGAGAGCGCTGCCGAAGCCGCGGTGCGCGAGCTGAACGAGGAGCTGGGAATCGAGATCAGCGTCGACCAGCTCCGCCCCCTGGGCCGTCATCGCGCCGCCGCAGCCAACGAGCCTGGTCACACCGTCGTCGCCGACGCGTTCGCTCTCACGATCGATCCCGCCGGAATCGCCCCGCGCGCAGAGATCGCCGAGGCTTTGTGGATCACTCCCGACACCGACGTGCCGCTTGCGCCGCTGTCGACGGAGGTGCTGCTCCCCCTCGCCTGGCCCCGCGCCTGACGCCGGGAAACCCAAGCACGTCTGAGAAACCCCGCGTTGCAGGGTTTCTCGGACGTGCTTGGGTGTTTCGGGATCAGGGGCGACGGATCACAGGCCCTGCCACGCCGGCTTGTTGGCGTAGGCGTAGCGGTAGTAGTCCGCGTGCTCCAGGCGCGACGCGGCAGCCTCGTCGACCACGACCGTCACGTGCGGGTGCAGCTGGATAGCCGAACCGGGGCATGCGGAGGACACCGGACCCTCGATCGCCCCGGCAATCGCCTCGGCCTTGCCCTCGCCGAACGCGAGCAGCACGAGGTGCTTCGCCCGCTGGATCGTTCCGAGCCCCTGCGTGATGCAGTGCATCGGAACCTGCGAGATGTCACCGTCGAAGAAGCGTGCGTTGTCGATGCGCGTCTGCTCGGTCAGCGTCTTCACGCGCGTGCTCGACGCGAACGACGAGCCCGGCTCGTTGAAGCCGATGTGACCCGTGGTGCCGATCCCGAGGATCTGCAGGTCCACGCCGCCGGCAGCCGCGATCGCGGCCTCGTAGTCGGCACCGGCGTGCTCGATGCCGTCCAGCGCGCCGTTGGGCGTGTGAATCAGTTCCGGGTTCAGTCCCAGCGGCTCCACCACCTCGCGTGTGATGACGCTGCGGTAGCTCTCCGGGTGCGCCGGGTCGATGCCCACGTACTCGTCCAGCGCGAACCCGCGCACCTGCGACAGGTCGACGCCGGCAGCAGCCGTCTTCAGTGCCTCGTACACCGGAAGCGGGGTGGATCCGGTCGCGAGACCCAGCACGTAGCCGGGCGTCGCGGCGATCTGCCGCACGATCTCGGCGGCGACCAGGGTCCCCGCAGCTTCCTTATCAGCGACGATCACGACTTCAGCCATGCGTGAGCGCTCCTTCTCTCATGTCGTGGGCGCCGATGAGCGCCGCACCCAGGGCAGCCGCCGGGGATCCGACGGGCAGCAGTTCCATCCTGGCACCCAGCTCGAGGGAGCGCAGGAACGGAGACGTTTCGCCTTCGACGCGCAGCCGCTCCCGGATCGGGTCCAGCAGCCGCTCGCCCAACGCGGACAGCCCTCCCCCGATCACGACGGTCTCCACGTCGACGGACAGCATCAGAGACCGCACGGCGGCGGCGGCACCGAATGCGGCGCCGTCGCGCAGGGCGATCGCCCGCGGATCGCCGGCATCGGCCGCGTCGAAGAGGTGGCGCACGGGGTAGGCGTCCGGCACGCCCCAGCGCTCGGCGAGCGCCGCACCTCCGACGTAGGCCTCCACGCAGCCGACCTGACCGCAGCGGCACAGCGGCCCCTGCGGATCCACGCTCAAGTGCCCGACTTCACCCGCGCCACCGCGAGCGCCACCCAGGAGCTCGCCGTCGAGGATGATCCCCGCAGCCACGCCGGTGCCGAGGTTCAAATACGCCATCGATCCGGTGCCGCCGCGGAGGGCGTATGCGCCCACCGCGGCGGCCTTCACGTCGTTGTCCGCACGTACGCGCGCCGGCAGCACCGGGCGCAGGGCCGCGCCGAGATCCAGCTCGTCGACGCCCAGGTTCACCGAGTGCCGCACGATCGTGGTCCCCGGCTCGATCATCCCCGGGATGCCGATGCCCACCGAGGTGATCGCCTCGAGCCCGGTCCCGAGCTGTGCCGTCAGCTGCGACAGCGCCTGTGTGATCGAGGCGACCACTCCCGCCTCTCCCGGCGTGGTGGCCAGTCGCTCTCGGCCGATGACCGAGGCGTTGTCCGCCCGGTCATCGCCGAGGGCGACCGCCTCGATCTTGGTCCCACCGACGTCAAGTCCGACTCTCACGATCGCGTCATCCCTTCACTGCTCCTGACACGTCATTGCTGACTTCCGTCACTTCGTCACCGCTCCCCGTGCGCGCATCCGCGCCACGAGGGCCGTCATCCCTTCACTGCTCCCGAGACCATGCCGCTGGCCATGCGCCCCTGCACCAGCAGGAAGAAGATGGCCACGGGCAGCGCGATCAGCGTCGACGACGCCATCACCGCTCCCCAGTTGGTCGCCTCGGTGGCGGACTGGAACGAGTTGAGCCACGGCGGCAGCGTGAGGTTGTAGCCCTCGAGGAACAGCATCGCCATGGTGAACTCGTTCCACGACTGGATGAACGCGAAGATGCCCGTGGACACGAGCCCCGGTGCCAGCAGCGGGAACGTGATCTTCCAGAACGCCTGCGTGCGGGTGCAGCCGTCGATCATGGCCGCCTCCTCCAGGTCGGCGGGGACGCCGGCCACGAAGCCACGCAGCGTCCAGATCGTGAACGGCACCACGGCGGCGACGTTGACGATCGACAGACCCAGCAGGTTCTTCAGGTGAGCGTCGTCCATCATCGCGTAGATGGTGAACATCATCGCCTCACCCGGGATCATCTGCACGATGAGCACCGTGACGATGAATCCCCAGCGTCCCTTGAAGTGGAACCGGGACAGCGCGATCGACGCGAGGAAGGCGATCAGGAGCGTCACGATCACGACCGGGATGGTCACGGTGAGCGAGGACAGCAGTGCGTGCGGGAAGTCGGTCTGACCGGCCGCCGCGGGCTTCGACCATGCCGCGATGTAGTTGCGGAAAGTGGCCTCCAGCGGGATCCAGCTCGGCGTGCGGCTGACGATCTGGTTGGACGGCGTCAACGACATGTTGACCATCCAGTAGACCGGGAACACGCTGAACAGGAACACCACGATCGCGATGATGTTCAGCACCACGCGGACGCTGCGTCGGCGCGGCAGGTTCGTGTTCTGGTGCTCCTTCGCGGCCTTGACCGCTTTGGTGCGACGTGCCGGTGACGGTGTGGTGACGGCGACACGCGTGTCGTTCTGCTCGGGGGCGAGGGTGGCGGCGCTCACTTCTCCTCCTCCTTCAGGGTGCTGCGGATGTAGCCGAACGAGATCGCCATCAGGATGATGACCATCAGCACGCCGATGGCTCCCGTCATGCCGAAGTCGTCCGCTCCGAGGCGAAACATGTAGGTGCCGAGAACGTTCGTCTCGCTCGGGGTGCCGCCGCGTCCCTGCAGGGCGAACACCTGCGTGAAGATGCGGAGGTTCCAGATGACCTGGAGGATGAAGACCACCATCATCACGGACCGCAGGTACGGAAAGACCACCAGGCGGAAGCGGTTGAGCCCGCTCGCACCGTCGAGGGCGGCGGCCTCCAGCACCTCACCGGGAACCTGGCCGAGCGCCGCGTACACGGTGAAGGCGACGAACGGGATGCCCATCCACACCACGATGAACGTCAGCACGGTGAAGAAGGAGAACGGGTTCATCAGCCACGAGTGGTTCGTGAACGCGGTGGATCCGGTGATCGCGTTCAGCGCGGCGTTGATCACGCCGTACTGGGTGTCGAAGATCCAGCTGAACACCACGGTCGACGACAGCGGCGGCATGGCCCAGGCCAGCAGCAGCCCCACGGCGACCAGCGTCCGGAACCCGCGCGAGAGTCGCGTCATCAGCACGGCGATCAGCGTGCCCATCACCATGATGAGCCCCGTCATCACGGCCATCAGCAGAAGGCTCCGCACCAGCACGATCGGGAAATCGCTGGCGGTGAGGACCTTGATGTAGTTGTCGAGCCCGACGAAGTTCGCCGGGGTGTCCAGCATCTTGTTCTTGATGCTGAAGTCGGTGAACGAGTTCGTCACCATCGTCACACCCGGATAGCCGACCATCACCCCGAGGAGGACGATCGCGGGTGCCAGCAGTGCCCAGGCGTTGCGAGCCTCGCGGCGCCTGCGCGCACGGGTGCGAGGGTCGAGCTCGGGGGCGGAGCGGCGCCGGGGGCGCTTCGCTGTCATCTCAGCCACGCTCATGCGAGTAAGTCCCTTCCAGACAGAAAGGGCCCCGGGTGTGTGGTCCCAGGGCCCTTTCCGGCTTACTTGTTGAGGATCGCTTCGATGTCCTTGTCGAGCTTCTCCGCAACAGTCTTGACGTCCTCACCCTTGGCGATCTTCACGAGCGCGTCGGGGATGACGAGGGACTTCTCCACCTCGGCCCAGTTGGGCGAAGCGGGAACGGCACGCGAGGCGGCCGTGGCCTTGGCTGCTTCCTGCGTGATCTGGTCCTCGGGCAGGAACTGGGCCTGCGAGGTCAGGGCGGGGATCAGACCGTTGCCGGCCATGATCTTCTGGTAGCCGTCCGAGAGCAGGATGGCGAGCGCCTTCTTCGCCTGCTCCTGAGCGTCCGACTTGGTGGCGACAGCCAGCGAGGAGCCACCGGCGAACACCGGAGCGGCCTCGCCCGCCTTCATGCCGGGAAGCGCGAAGGCCTGCAGGTCCTTGCCGTACGTGTCGGGGCAACCCGGGTTGTCGCTGTCAGCAGCGGCCTTGATCGACCACTGCACCCACGACGGTGCCGAGAGGAACCCGGTCTCGCCGGCGCAGAATCCGACCTGCGGGCCCGTCTCGTCGACGTCCGCGGGCGCGACGTTGGCGTTCTGGTAGACGTCCTGCAGCATGGTGAGGCCCGCGACCGACTTGTCGCTGGCGAACTGGGCGTCCCAGGTGTCGCCGTCCTGCACGGCGATCTCGCCGCCGTTGGCCCAGACGTACGCGAGGGCGTTGTACCAGTCCTTACCCGGTGCCCAGATGCCCGAGCGGGTGTCGGTCTTCATCGCCTTGCCCGCGGCGACGTAGTCGGTGAGGGTGGCGGGAACCGTGCCGGTGTAGATCTCCGGCGAGTAGAACACGATGCGCGAGCCGGCGTAGTACGGCACCGCATAGGTGCTGCCATCGGCCGAGCCCAGGTCGACGAACGACTTCAGCAGGTTGTCGCCGCCGAGCGCCGGAACCTGGTCGGTGATGTCGAGGAACATGCCCTTGTCGATGAAGCCCTGAGCCTGCGTGTTGCCGACCTCGACAACGTCGGGGGCATCGTTCGAGCTGAGTGCTGCGATGTAGGCCTCGTTGGTGTCCGCCCACGTCTTCTCGACGATCGTGAGCTTCCACCCCTCGTTCTCCTTCTCGAAGGTGTCCTTCAGGTAGGTGCGGGCCTCATCGGGGGTGTCGGTGCCGACGAGCCAGACGGTCAGCTCGCCGCCCTTCGCTGCGTCGCCGGTACCGGCGGAGCTGCCAGCGTCGGCAGCTCCGCCGGCGCAACCGGCCAGGACGAGTGCGGCCGCTCCCGTGAGGGCGACCGCTCCGATCTTGCGGTTCATCTGTATTCCTTACTTGGTGGTGGGGTGTGACGGATCGCTCCGCCGAGGGTGTCCGAACTAAGACACCCCGAGACGCGAGGAAAGGACCATGACAGCCGTGCCGCGCAGCACGATGTCGGATCCTTGCTCGGTCATCCGCAACACGACGTTGTCGTGGAACAGCGCCATCGTCCTGTTACGGAGTGTGCTCGCGGCCTCATCGCTGAGGGGTCCATCGAGCAGGTCTGTGGGGCCGGAGAGAACGATCTCCGACAGGTCGAGTGCGCCGACGATGGGGGCGAGGGCGATGCCCAGTCGCTCCCCTGCGTCGCGCAGCACGGATTCCGGGTCGTCGGATTCGGCCATCCGACGGCGCAGGGAGGGGGCGGCGAGCCAGGCCTCGAGGCAGCCGATCTTCCCGCAGGCGCACTGGGGTCCACCGTCGGTGCCGACGGTGACGTGGCCGATCTCGCCCGCGGCGAAGTGGCTGCCGCGCAGCGGTTCTCCCCCGGCGAGGAGCCCGGAGCCGACGCCGAGGCCAACCTTCACGAGCAACGTGTCGGCGGTGGCGTGGCCGAAGGTGTGCTCGGCGAGCACAGCGGCGTTGGCGTCGTTCAGGACGACGACGGGAAGCCCGAGCTCGGTTTCCAGGATCTGCTGCAGCGCGAGGTCGGTCCACCCGTAGTTCGGGGCGGAGCGGACCACTCCGGCCTGGTCGACGATACCGGGGGTGCCGACCCCGACACCCAGCACGGGGGCCGTGGCCGCGGCGACGAGTTCGCGGGCGAGGCCGATGACAGCGGCGAGGGCGGTGGCTCCGTCGCCCTGGGCCGGAGCGGGGATCTCGCGTCGCTCGACGATCTGGCCGTCGAGGCTGATCACGGCACCGGCGAGGGGTGTGGGACCGGAGAGGTCCAGCCCGATGATCTGGTGAGCATCCCGGGCGAGGTCGATGAGCATCGCGGGCTTGCCGGGTCCGACGGCTTCGCGGACGCCCTTCTCCTCAACGAACCCGTCGTTGATGAGCTCGCCGACGAGGTCGGAGATGGTCACGCGGGTGAGCCCGGTGCTGCGCGAGACATCGGCGCGGCTCATCGCCCCGTCGTGGAACAGTGTCTGCAGCACGAGGGCTCGGTTGTGTCCGCGAGCGTGCTCCGGGAGGACCTTGCCCGTGGCACGCAGCGACCCACCGCCGAGGCGGGGGATCCGAGTGGGTGTGCCCTTCTCCTGAGAAGAGCGACCCTGCGCTTCCGATGCAGTCATGATGTTTGTTAGTACACCTTACGAACATTCATCCGCGCAACCCCGTCCCGACGTTTCCCCCCTCTGTTACCCATTCGTTACCCGCGCGTGGGTCCCGCACTCCTCACGTCGTCCTCCCCCGACGTCACCCCATATCCCGCGAGAATTCCATCTGTGGGCGACAATCGGCGCGTTGCGGTGATTGTCGCCCACAGACGGAAGTCTCGCGGGTCATGTGTTGCGTGAGGAGCGGCGGGCGCCCAGGGTTCGGGGGCGCGGCGGGTTGTGCCGGGCTAGGGGCGGAGGTCGGCGACGAGCTCGGCGACGACGGCCTCACGTTCGGCGAGCGTGCGCGGGCTCCCGGGTACGCCCGGGAGGCGCTGCTCGGGACGCGGACCATCGAGCGGACGGTACGCGACCCCCCACGATGCGAGTCGGCGCAGCTGCACCGGCAAGCGCGATTCGAATTCGTCCAGATCGCCCGGCTCCCCACCGACCCACAGCCGCTCGGCGATCGCGGACAGACGGGGGAAGAGCGCGAAATCGGCGCGGTCGCGCGAGTCGATGTGCTCGCTCCACAGGTTCGCCTGGCCCCCCAGGCACCCGTCCGGAACGCGCGCCTGCCAGGCACCGGCCAGCGTCAGGGGCGGCCCCACCGGAATCGGCTCCTCCAGGCTCTCGCTCTGGCGATAGTCCAGGTAGAAGGTCAGGTCGGGGCAGGCGACGCAGTCGAAACCGCGCTCCCGCGCCACCTCCGCGGCCACCGGACCGCGCCACGCCGCAATGACGACACCGTCGGGCGTCGGGCCGGCGAGCACCTCATCCCAGGCATAGGCACGACGACCACGGGAAGCCAGATGGGCAGCGAGCTGGGCGGTGTACCACGGCTGCACGCCGTGGATGTCGTCGATCCCGAGCTGCGTCATCCGCTCCGCGATACGGGGCGAGGCCGCCCACTGCGCGGTCGGCACCTCGTCGCCCCCGATGCCGATCAGCTCTGAGCGGAAGCTGTCGATCAGCACGTCCAGCGCGTCGCGCGCGAACGCCAGCGTGCGATCCTCCAGGTTCAGCGTGTGCGGGTTGAGGCCGAAGCTGTGCCACGGTTCGGCTTCCGCCGGTGCCGCGTCCAGGTTCCCCAGATCGGGGTACGCCGCGAGCGCGGCCTGCACATGTCCGGGAAACTCCGCCTCCGGCACCACGGTGATGCCGCGCGCCGCGGCGTAGTCGTCGATGTGGCGCAGATCCGCGGCGGTGTACCAGCCGCGGTGCTCCCCCATCACCACCTGGGCGAGCGGGCCGTGACCGTGCTTCGTCCCCGAGCGCACGCCACCGCGCGTGGTCAGCAGGGGCCAGCCCGGCACCTCGAAGCGCCAGCCCTGGTCATCGGTGAGGTGCAGGTGGAACCTGTTCATGCGGTGACGCGCGAGCAGGTCGATGATGCGCAGCACGTCCTCGACGGGACGGAAATGCCGAGCGACATCGAGCATGAGCCCGCGCCACTGGTACGCCGGCGATGAGGTCCATGTTCCATACGGTGCCGGATGCGCGGCGTCCTCGGGCTCGCGCAGCTGGTCCAGAACCACAACGCCGTAAAGAGCACCGGCTGCGTCGCCACCGACGACGCGAACGCCGTCGGCATCGATCGTCACGGAGAAGGCTCCGGGCGCGAGGCTCCCGACAGTGACGTGGACGTCCACGGGATCGCCCGCGGGCTCATCACGATCCAGGAAGCTCTGCAGCACCGCCGCATCGAGCCCCTCCCCCGCGATCACCCGTGCTCTAGCAAGCGACACCGATCCGCTCGGATCGATCGTCGCGTCCACGCGCGGGACGATGGCGCGATGTGCGGCGGCCTGATGCGCCAGCGCGCGCCCGGGCGTGGCACCGGTGAGCTCGCCCGCTGACACCACGACCTCGCCCGCCACCAGCACCTCGCGGATGCCGACGGGCGCGGTGCGGGGCGCCTCGAACGTGGCACCGTCGCGGACTTCTTCCGGGTCGAAGAGCACCAGATCCGCGGTCGCCCCCACGCGGATCACGCCGCGCGGAGCATCACCCCGGTCTAGCCCCAGCCGACGAGCCGGTGTGGCGGACAGGTGTCGTACCGCCTCCTCCAGCGACAGGACGCCCAGCTCACGCACGTAGTGACCGAGGTAGCGAGCGAACGCCCCGAAGCCGCGCGGGTGGGGCTTCCCGCCAACGAGGATGCCGTCGGAGCCTCCGCAATGAGCCGGGTGCGTCATGATCGCTCGCACGTTGTCTTCGTCGCCGATGTGCATGAGCACTCCGGTGGCGAGTTCGTCGCGCACCAGAAGGTCCACGACCACGTCCACGGCGCGCTCACCGGACGTCGCCGCGATGTCGGCGATCGTCCGACCGACCACTGCCGCGTTCGCCGGATCGCCCACGCCAGAGATCTCGATCACGGACCAGTCGGCGACCTCGCCGTGGAACCCGTCGCAGCCGACCTCGTCCAGCTGTACCCGCAGCCACTCGCGGTCCTCGTCGGTGAACGCGCGCAGCCGCGCCAGCAGATCGCCACCCGCGGACAGCGCGCTCGGCAGGAGCGCAGCGAGCGTGGTGGCACCGGGAAGGTAGGGGTATGTGTCAAGGGTGACGTCGACACCATCCGCGATCGCCGCGTCGACGAGCGCGAGCAGCTCCCCCGCCCGACCGCGGTTAGGGGCGAAGTTCATCGTCGCGTGCGTGAGGTGAATGGGGCATCCGGTCACACGGCCGATGTCCAGCGCCTCACGGAAGGCGTCCAGCGCCGCGCCGCCGTAACTGCGCGTGTGCGGCGCCCAGTATCCGCCGCGCTCCGCCACCACGCGGCACAGCGCGATGAGCTCATCGGTCGAGGCGTACATCCCGGGCGTGTAGGTGAGCCCGCTCGACATGCCGAACGCGCCCTCGTCCATCGCCTCCCCGAGGATCCGGCACATCTCCGCGATCTCCGGCTCCGTCGCGGGACGCGGATCGTGCCCGATGACGAGCATCCGGAGGTTCCCCTGCGGCACGAGCACCGCGGCGTTGCCGACCGTGGCGGCATCGATCGCCGCACGGAAGCCCGCCACGGACCGCCACGGCATGGTCGCGGTGTCGATCGGACCGTTCCAGCCGGTGATCTGCGCCGCGACGGCTGCCGCGACCGCGTCGTCCACCGGGGCATAGCCGAGCCCATCCTGGCCGAGCACCTCCGTGGTCACACCCTGCAGCAGCTTGGCGGTGTGATCCACGCCGCGCAGCACGGCGAGATCGCTGTGCGCGTGCATGTCGATGAATCCCGGGGCCAGCACGAGGCCGGTCGCGTCGATCTCGACGGCGTTCTCCGACAGCCGCACGGGCTGACCGATCGCGACGACCCGCGCGCCTTCGACGGCGACGTCCGCCACGTAGCGCGCGGCCCCGGTGCCGTCGACAACGGTGGCACCGCGATACACGCGGACGCTCTTCTCCGCGCTGAGCACGATCTCCTCGTTCAGAAGCACGTCGCCACCGCCCCGATGACGAGCGGGTCAGCCGCGTCGGGATCGTCCACGAGCGGGATCACCCGCCACTTGTCGAGCGCCGTGCACGGGTGCGAGAGCCCGAGGCGTACGACCTCGCCCACCGCGGGCGCCTCGCCGTCGGTGCGGAGGAACGCGTGCTGGTCGTTGAGTCCGGTGATGCGCGCCTCGATCGGGCCGCGCCCCACGAGCAGCTGGACCTCGGGCAGATCGATGTCGAAGGAGACGTCTCGTCGACCGGCATCCAGCAGCGCGAGCCCGGGCTCCGGTTGCGAGACCACGCGGCTGAAGACGTGCATCGCCGACTGCAGTCGCTCGTCGCCGACGGCGGTGCCGAACGGGCTCTCGCGCCGATAGAGGCCGTCATCGTGCACCTGGTACGCACCGGAGCGGACGATGACGTCGGCGTCCGTGCGACCGCCGAGAATCGCAGCAACCCGATCGGGCCATTCGCTGCCGCCGGCGGAGAGGATCGGACGCCCCGGAACGAGGTGTGCCACACGCTCATGAACGGCGAGGAGCTCACGCAGGAAGACGTCCACCTCGGCGACATCCTCGCGGGTGGCACCGAACGGACCCTCGTAGCCGGCGACACCGGCGAAAGTGAGATTCGGTTCCGCGGCGATGGCCTCGGCGACGGCGACGGCCGCGTCGAACCCGCGCGCACCGGTACGCCCGTCAGATCCCCCGACGTCCACCATCACCTCGAGCGGCACAGGACCAGTGTGTCGTGCAAGTCGCGCGACCGTGGCCAACGAATCCGCCCACACCACAATGCGCACGCCCCGTGCCGCGTGCTCGGAGAACCGGGTAGCGGCGGCGATGTCGGTGAGGTCGTTCGCCAGCAGAATCCGCTGAACACCGACGGAGACGGCCAGTTCCACCTGCCACGGGGTGGCGAGGGTGATGCCCCATGTGCCCTCGGCCAGCAGCCGCTGCCAGAGCGCCGGCGACATCGTCGTCTTGCCATGCGGGGCCAGCAGCACACTGGCATCGCGCGCCCACCCCGCCACCGTGCGCTCATTGTGGCCGAGCGCCTCAGTACCCAGCACGAGCACGGGAGTGATGAACTCGCTGAGACGCGCGCGGGCGGTGTGGACGTCGGAGAGGGCGGAGCCCCAGAGGCGAGGGGGGAATGCTTTCGCCCAGGGACCGAGAACGGGATCGGGGACAGTCATCGTCACGGGATCAGTTTAGGCAGTACGCCGAACAAATTCCTCGGCGCACCGTATTCTTACTGTCATGAGCACCAAGATCGAGGTCCGCACGGACAACGCCCCCGCCCCCGCACACACCTTCTCGCAGGGTGTCCGCAAGGGTCCGATCGTCCAGGTCTCCGGCCAGGGACCGGTCGACCCCGTGACGAACGAGTACCTCTTCCCCGGGGATGTGGCCGCGCAGACCACCCGGACGCTGGAGAACGTCAAGGCCATCGTCGAGGCGTCCGGCGCCACGTTCGACGACGTCATCATGCTGCGCGTCTATCTCACCAAGCGCGAGGACTTCTCGATCATGAACGACGCCTACGGCGAGTTCGTCAGCAAGCACACGACGGGTGGCGTGCTGCCCAGCCGCACCACCGTGTTCACGGGCCTGCCCCGCGAGGAGATGCTCGTGGAGATCGACGGGATCGCCGTCGTCTCCGACTGAAATCGTCCCTGTCACGAATGCCTCGGAACCCCTCCGTTCCGGGGCATTCGCGCGTTCCCGGGACGTGTGGGATAAGACGTGGCGAAATCGTGATACGCGCAAGCGCCGTTGCGGGCCGGCGCGAACTTACGATAGGCGTGGCGACGACTGACCAGGGGGTTCCGCCATGACCGATCACGATCAGCCCGAGCACACTGCTTCGGGGGACGACGCGACCACTGCTGCTGCCGACTCCGTGGCTGACAACACTGTTGCCACCGAGGCCGCGACCGCAGAGACGATGGCTGCGGAAACCGTGGCTGCGCCCGTCGCACCCGCCGAGCCCACGCTGACCGCACTGCCGCATGCCACCGAGACCCCGGTCGCCGTCTGGGCCGAGGCTGAGCCGAAGAAGCGTCGTAAGCGCTGGCCGTGGGTGTTCCTGCCTGCCGCCGGAATCGCTGCCGGCCTCGTGATCGCCTCGACCACGCTGATCGCACCGGGCGTGAGCGCCTCGGGTGTACCGATCGGCGGCCTGACCCCGACTGCCGCGGCGAACGCGATCGCCGATCGCCTGGCGTCCACCACGATCGAACTCACCGGCAACGGCGAGAAGGTCACCCTCAGCGCCGCCGACCTCGGCGCGTCGATCGACGCGAGCGCGCTGGCCGATGCCGCACACCGCGACGCTCCGCTGTGGAAGCTGGACGCGTGGAACTCCGCCGCCGACACCGGCGCAGTGACCATCGATGCGGACAAGGCCGAGGCAGCGCTGCGCGAGGCGCTGCCGGACGCCTTCGTCCCCGCTACCGACGCCGAGGTGACCTTCGCCGACGGCTCGTATCACGTGAAGCCCGCCGCAGACGGTTCCGGTCTGAACGTCGACAGCCTGCGCGTCGCGCTGCAGAGCGCCCTGGAGAACGGCAAGACCGTTGCTCAGGCGTCCGCCGAGCCCGAGGCGCTGACCCCGGCCATCTCGACCGAGTCCGCCCAGGCCGCGGCTGACAAGCTCAACGGCCTGGTCTCCACGATCGGCTTCTACGTCGGTGACGAGCGCACCGTTCCGGTCAACCCTGCCACCATCGCCTCGTGGGTGACGCCGACCCTTGACGAGTCCGGCGCCCTCACGATCGAGGTCGATGAGGCCGCGCTGGCCAAGGTGATCCCGACTCTCGCCGAGAAGATCGACCGCCCAGCCGTCAACGGCACGGAGATCGTCAACAAGTGGGGCGACCTCGTCGAAGAGGGTGAGAAGTCGCAGACGGGCCGCAAGCTCGGCGACACGTCGAAGCTCGCAGCGGCGTTCGCCCAGCAGATCGCCGCCGGCGACGGCAAGCTCGTGCTTCCGGTCGAGGAGACTCAGCCGGAGATCGCGAAGATCGAGCGGCACATCGACGTGAACCTCAGCGAGCAGCGCACCTACGTGTACGAGAACGGCAAGACGATCCGCACGTTCACGATCTCCTCCGGCGCATCCGGGCACGAGACGCACACGGGTGAGTTCACGATCTTCGCCCACGTTCCCATGCAGGACATGGGCTGCGTCGACGGCTACGACTACTGCACGAAGGACGTCCCGACAGTGATGTACTTCAACGGCGACGAGGCGTTCCACGGCACGTACTGGCACAACAACTTCGGCACGCCGATGAGCCACGGCTGCATCAACATGCGCGAGGACGAGGCGCTGTGGCTGTACAACTGGGCTGCCGACGGCGTGAGCGTCAGCGTTCACTACTGAGTCCACAACGCAACGGGCGTCGTCCTCACCGGACGGCGCCCGTTCTGCGTTGCACCACCCCACGTTCACGCATCGCTCATCCACACGATGACTTTCACAGAAACAACGCGGCCCCAAGTGTCGGCGTGAGCGGCTACCCTGTGGCTATGAGCGAACTGCGACTGGAAGAACTCGGCGCCAAGACCATCGTGGCGGTCAACAACCTGTCCCTGAAGCCAGGGCAGCAGCAGTTCCTTGCGCCGGTCTCGTATGACCTGGCCACCACCGTGGTGAATCCCCAGACCACCTGGCAGCGCGTCGTGTTGGACGGCGACCGCGTGGTCGGCTTCGTGAGCGCCAACTTCGATCACGACGCCACCGAGCCGCACTTCCAGTCCGTGCTCTGGCGCATCAACGTCGACGCCGAAGCCCAGCGCGGCGGCATCGGCCGCTTCGCTGTGGACGAGCTCCGCCGCGTCGCCGCCGAGCGCGGCTTCGACCACGTGGACGTCATCTACGAGGCCGGCGAAGACGGTCCGGAGCGCTTCTTCACCGCGGTCGGCTTCACCCCCGTCGGCGAGACCGAGTACGGCGAGGTCATCGCCACCATCAAGATCTGATCACACGTGAGACGACGATGGCCCCGAACCAGCGGTTCGGGGCCATCGTCGTGAGCGGGATCAGACCAGCGTCTCACGCCAGGCGGCGTGCAGCTGGGCGAACTTGCCCGTACCGGCGATGAGCGCCTCCGGGGTGTCATCCTCGATGATCTTGCCGTGCTCCATCACGAGGACGCGGTCCGCGATCGCCACCGTGGACAGCCGGTGGGCGATGATGATCGCCGTGCGGTCGGCCAGCAGCGTCTCCAGGGCGTCTTGGATCTGCCGCTCGCTCGGCATGTCGAGCGACGCCGTCGCCTCGTCAAGGATCAGCACGGCGGGGTCCGCGAGGAAGGCGCGGGCGAACGAGATCAACTGACGCTGACCCGCCGACACCCGGCCACCACGCTTGTTGACGTCCGTGTCGTATCCGTCCGGGAGCGCCTGGATGAATCCGTCCGCACCGACGGCGCGCGCCGCAGCGACGACCTGATCCAGCGTCGCGTCGGGCTTGCCGAGCGCGATGTTGTCCGCGATCGTCCCGCTGAAGAGGTACGCCTCCTGCGTGACCATCACGATCGCGCGGCGGAGGTCCTTCGGGTGCAGATCACGCAGATCCACACCGTCCAGGCGCACGGCGCCCTTCGTGGGGTCGTAGAAGCGCGACACGAGCTTCGCGAGGGTCGACTTCCCCGCGCCGGTCGTACCCACGAGTGCGACCGTCTCCCCCGCCGGGATCTTCAGCGAGAAGTCCGGCAGGATCGTTCGCGCGTCCGAGTAGCCGAACGTCACGTCGTCGAACTCGAGCTCGCCCCGCGCGTCCCACAGGTCCACCGGCTTGGCCGGGTCCGGAACCGTGGGTGTCTCCTCGAGCACGCCCGAGACCTTCTCCAGCGCGGCCGTGGCCGACTGGTAGGAGTTCAGGAACATCGCGACGTCCTGCAGCGGGCCGAAGAACTGCCGGACGTACAGCACGGCGGCCAGCAGCACACCGGCCGACATCGTTCCATCCGGCACGCGCAGCGCGCCCCACAGCACGACGACGGCGAGCGTGACGGCCGCGATGGCCATCATCCCGGGGTCGAACGTGCCGTACAGCTTCATCGAGCGCATGTTGACGTTGCGGTAGTCGGCGGACAGCCCGCTGAACTCCGTGTCGTTGCGCGGCTCGGTGCGGAACGCCTTCACCGCACGGATACCGGTCATCGTTTCGACGAACTTCACGATCACGCGAGCGCTGATCACGCGCGACTCACGGAAGATCACCTGCGACCGCGCATAGAACCAGCGCATCAGGAGATACAGCGGGATACCCGCCAGCACCAGCACGACGCCGGACTGCCAGTCGAGCGTCACGAGCATCACCAGGGTGAACACCGCGTACAGCAGACCGGAGACCAGCTGGTTCAGACCGCCGTCGAGGAGCTCGCGGATGGAGTCGAGGTCGCTGGTCTGGCGCGAGATGATGCGTCCCGACGTGTACGACTCGTGGAATTCCAGGCTGAGTCGCTGGGTGTGCAGGAAGATCCGCTTGCGCAGGTCCAGCATGATGCCCTGGGTCAGCTTGGCCGCGAGCACCGCGTACCAGCCGATCAGCGCGGCACCGCCGAGCCCAACCACGATGTAGATGGCGACGACGAAGAACGCCAGGCTCCAGTCCCCCTTCTCCACCGCGAGCGGCAGGGCGTCATCGATCCCCCACGCGATCAGGCGCGGCGCGATCACCTGCAGGATGGTGGAGACCACCACCACGATCGCGGTGAGCACGATGAGCCCGCGCGTGGGTTTGATGAGCGAGCCCAGCAGGCGCAGCGACCGGCGACGGATCGCCTTGCTCTCCGCCTTGTTGTAGTCGATGCGTTCTTCGCCCTGGGTTCCGGTGACAGAACTCACAGCTCCACCTCCGCTTCCTGAGCCACGATCTCGATGATCCCGGTCTGCGCTTTCATGATCTCCGTCTTCTCCGCCTCGGCTTCCTCAAGGCTCGAGATGACATGTCGGTAGTGCTCGCTGGTCGCGAGCAGGTGCGAGTGGGTTCCCACCGCCGTGATCCGGCCGCTCTCCAGCAGTGCGACGCGGTCTGCGAGCGCCACGGTGGACGGCCGGTGCG
Source organism: Microbacterium gorillae (assembly GCF_050990725.1). Classification (GTDB taxonomy): domain Bacteria; phylum Actinomycetota; class Actinomycetes; order Actinomycetales; family Microbacteriaceae; genus Microbacterium; species Microbacterium gorillae_A. The sequence goes on along the minus strand of NZ_CP158844.1, from coordinate 1,119,375 downwards.
CGACGATGAGCGCCGTGGTGTGGGCGAGCACCTCACGCAGCGCCGCCTCCACGAGCGCTTCCGTGTCCACATCGAGTGCGGACAGCGGGTCGTCGAGCACCAGCACGGCCGGTGCAGCGGCGACCGCGCGGGCAAGAGCGAGGCGCTGACGCTGTCCACCGGACAGGCTCATGCCCTCCTCACCGATCACGGTCTCGACGCCGTCGGGCAGGTCGTCGACGAACGACGCCTGGGCGATGGCGAGAGCCTCACGCATGACGCGCTCGCCCTCCTCCGAGTTCGGATCCAGTTCCGGACGCCCGAGCAGCACGTTGGTGCGCACGGAGGCCGAGAACAGCGTCGCGTCCTCGAATGCCATGGCGATGTGACGACGCAGGTCCCGCAGACGCAGGTCGCGCACGTCGACGCCGTCGAGCGTGACACGACCGCCGGTGACGTCGTACAGACGGGTGGGCAGCGTCGTGAGGGTCGTCTTGCCGGAGCCGGTCAGACCGACGAGTGCCATGGTCTCGCCCGGCTCCAGACGCAGGTCGATGCCATCGAGCAGATCCCGCTCGTGAGCACCCGCGTCCTGGTAGCGGAAGCGCGCGCCCTCGAACACCAGCTCGCCGCGCGAGGTGGGCATCTCGACCGGGTTCGCCGGGTCGGTGATCGTGTCGAGCTCGTCATAGACCTCGAACACGCGGTCCGTGGCGGTGCGCGCGTCCAGCAGGAAGGAGAACAGGAATCCGATCGACTCGATGGGCCAACGCAGCACCGCCGCCATCGCGAAGAACGCGAACAGCTCCGGCACGGTGATGGCTCCCTGGCTGCACAGCCAGATGCCGGCCAGCAGGCTGAGGCCGAAGGCGACGTTGGGCATCAGCACCAGCCAGAACCAGATGTTGCCGTCGGCCTTGGCCTTGCGCAGTTCGGTCTGGCGAAGCGTCTCGGCCTGGCCGGCGAACTTTCCGAGCGCGTGCTTGCCACGGCCGAACGCCTTCAGCACGCGAATGCCATGGACGCTCTCCTCGACGCTGGTGGCGAGGTCTCCTGCCTGGTCCTGGCTGAGGCGGGACAGCTCGCCGTACTTGCGGTCGAACAGGTAGCCCTGCACCCAGAGCGGAAGCGAACACACGAGGAAGATGACGCCGAGCATCCAGTGCCAGCGGAACAGCAGCACGGTGCCGATCACGATCGTCAGCATGTTGACGACGAGCAGGATCAGACCGAAGGCCAGCCACCGGCGGATGAGGCCGATGTCCTGCATCATCCGGCTGAGCAGCTGACCGGACTGCCACCGGTCGTGGAACGCGACCGGCAGGCGCTGCAGCTTCGAGTAGAAATCGGTTCGCATCGTGTACTCGACCCCCATGGAGGGGTCCAGCACGAACCAGCGACGCAGCCACACCATGGCGGCTTCGCCCAGGCCCAGCACGAGCACGACGATGGCACCCACGATGATGCCGACGGTGTCGCCGCCGGCGACGGGGCCCTGCACGATGCTCTCCAGGGCGATGGGGATGAGCAGCGCGATCACGGCGCCGACGAGGGCGCTGATGGCGCCTCCCGCCAGACGGCCGGCGACCGGCTTGACATAGGGAATCAGGCGCGCGAGTGCGCGCGGGGTGGACAAACGTTCTGCAGAGTGCGCGGAAGAAGACATGATCCTTGAGGGACATCGAGATCGAGTGATGAATGCGCGCGAGCGCGCGAATGACCGGTGCTACCGGTGATGCAGGGGGCCGCGACGGAGATGCGGCGACGCTGTTCTACCCGAACGTAGGCGTCGCGATCCCCGCGGGCACAAAGGCGGCAACAAGCGTGGTGAGAGCGGTCTCGTTCATTGCGGCCTCCTGGAGCTCACGGGATGTCACGCCGGTCGACGCGACAGCCCTCCAGACTATGCTGTGAGTTCCCTGACCGCAACCCTCATCCCGCGGAACTTCCGCTGGCCTCATCCGCGAGACTTCCGTCTGTGGGCGAGAATCGCCGCGTTTAGCGTGACCCGCGTTTCGTGGAGTTGGTGTCTCGTTTCCTTTCTGCCGGTTACGCGGCGATGAGTTCTGTCAGCTTTTCGGCTGGGGTGGCGTAGTCCAGGCTCTGGTGTCGTCGCGCGGTGTTGAAGTACTGGATGTAGTCCGCGACGGCGTTCGTGGCCTGCGCCCGGGTGGTGAAGCGCTGCCAGCGGAGTCGTTCCTGCTTCAGCTTGGAGAAGAACGACTCGGCGACAGCGTTATCCCAGCACTGGAAGTTCTTGCCCATCGACCTTCGGATGCTGTGCTTGCGGCAGAACCCTGCGAATCGCTTCGACCGGTATTGGGTGCCGTGATCGGAGTGGAAGATCGCGTTCTCCTTGACGTGCCCGCTGCGCAACGCTCGTCGCAACGCTGTCACGACCAGCTCCGCGGTCTGTCTGGCACCCGATGCCCACCCGATCACCGAACGTGAGGCCAGATCGATGACAGTGGCGACATAGAGCCATCCTTCATCGGTACGGACGTAGGTGATGTCGCCGACGAGCACCATTCCCGGCTCCAGCACGTCGGAGAAGTGACGGTCGACGAGGTCCTCCGGGTCGGCGCTCGCCCGGGCCCGGGCCGCGGCCCGCTCGAACGCCGCCTCGGTGGCTCGGGGCATCAGCTTCATCGCCTTCATCGCCTTCAGGACGCTCTTCGGGTTCACGGGCAAGCCGTGATCTATCCTCAGGTCAGCGGCGATCTTGCGGTGCCCAACGGTATACAAGGACCGCACGAACAGGCCGAGCACTTTCGCGTGCAACACCGCCCGCCACTGCGCTGTCGCCGACAGCGGTCGCGTCTTCCAGGCGTGGTACCCCGACTCGGAGACACCGAACTTGCGGCACAGGTACTGGATGGAGAAATCAGCCTTCATTCGATCGATCACCGCGAACCATTCCGCCGGCGAGAGATCTCCTGAACGAAGGCGCGCGCTTTTTTCTCGAAGTCGAGTTCCTTGCGCAGTCGAGCGTTCTCCTCCTCCAACTTCCGCACACGCTTGCGCGCAGCATCCGTCAACGTCCCCGACGGATCCAGCTCGATATCACGAGCCGTCCGCACCCACCGATACAGCGTCTGAAACGGAACCCCGAGATCATCCGCGACCGCACGAATCGTGCGCCCCCTCGACTCCCGATAGATCCGCACCGCCTCCGCACGCTGATCCGGATGCCACTGCTGACCCTTGCGCCGCTCAGGACGCTTCCCCTGCTCTTCCATAAATCACCTGAGACACAGCCTCCACCATCCGCGGGTCACCGCAAACGCGCGGATTCTCACCCACAGACGGAAGTCTCGCGGGCTCTGAAACGCGGGGGGGACGACCACGCGAGACGACGACGCGGGGCTGCGGGACGACGGCGGCGGACGACCGTGCCGGGAGCGGCGCACGCGGGACAGTGCGCGCGTGGCGACGCCCCCGGTGCGGTTGCTTCGGGGGCGACGTGGCGGAAGACGTGGGGTGGTTACGCGGCGGCCTCACGAGCGAGAAGGGAGCGCTTCACGTCGGTGCCCCAGGCGAAGCCGCCAAGGGTGCCGTCGGTGCGGAGCACACGGTGGCACGGCACGAACAACGCGACCGCATTGCGGGCGCAGATCGATGCCACGGCACGGACGGCGGTCGGGCTCCCCAACGCCGCCGCGAACTCGGCGTACGACAGTGGCGATCCCGGAGTGATGCGTCGTAGCGCCTCCCATCCGGCGCGCTGCATCTCGGTGCCCCGCTGACGCACGGGCACGGTCATGATCGGCTCGACGTCCCCGTCGTAGAACGCGCGCACGGCGTCCCCCGCTGCGGTCTCGCCCTCGCGGATCTCGGCGGGGCGATCCCGCGGGCGCAGGCGCTCGACGAGAGACACCGGGTCATCGGTCCACCCGGACGCGATGACGGCGCCGCCCTCGTCAGCGAGGATGCCGAACGGACCGTCTGCCGTGTCGATGAACTGAACGATGGCGGTGCTAGTGGTCGTGGTGGTCATGATCGTCCTTCCGACGGGAGCGGAGTGTCAATGGGGGTGGAGAGGACGCGCCACAGGTGCGCGGTGAGGTAGGAGCGCCACGGCGAGGCACGCCGCGCCCAGTCGTCCAGGCCCGCGGCATCCGCGGGAAGACCGGCGCGAGCACCGCCCTGGCGCACGGCGACGTCGCCGGGGAGGAAGACATCGGGATCGCCGACGACCCGCATGCGGACGTAGTCCGCGGTCCAGGGCCCGATGCCCGGTAGGGCCAACAGACGCCGCCGCTGGTCTTCCGAGTCATCGCCGCTGGTGAGCTGCAGCTCTCCCGTCGCGAGGGCTGCCGCGGCCCCGGTGATGGCACGGATCCGCGCAGCCGGCCCGCGCAGCACCTCGGCACCGTGCTCGGCGATCGCGGACATCGTGGGAAAGAGCCGGCGTGGGCCGCCCTCCCCCGCGATGTCCGTCTCCTCGCCCAACGCGTCGACCAGCCGAGTGAGGTGCGTGCGCGCAGCGGGAACCGAGATCTGCTGGCCGATCATCGCCCGGATCAGCATCTCGTGCGGATCAGCCGTGCCCGGCACCCGGATTCCTGGAACGGCGGCGACCAGTGGGGCGAGTTCGGGAATCGATCCCAGGGCATCGTCGATCGCCGCGGGATCCGCGTCCAGGTCGAACAGCCTCCGCGCGCGAGCCACCACACTGCTGAGGTCACCCAGGGTAGTCAGGCGCGCTGACAGCCGCAGGCGTGATTGGTCGGCGCGAGCCACACGGAACCATGCCGGCCCGCCCGGGAGGCGGAGCGTTCGTTCGAACCCCTGCGCATCGCCGGCCTCTGTCCCCGGCAGCACGCGAGCGGCCATCCACGCGAACACACCGTCCGGGTCGAACGGGGCGCGATACGGCAGCACCAGGTCGATTCGACCGCCTTCGGTGCTCTCGTGCGTGCGTCGCCGAGCGCGCAACGCCGTGGGCGTCAGGTCGAAGACTTCGCGAATCGTGTCATTGAACTGGCGGACGCTCGCGAAACCCGCCGAGAAGGCGACGTCCGCGGCGGACAGATCAGTGCCGACGAGAAGCATGCGCGCGGTGTGCGCGCGATGCGCGCGCGCCAGGGCGAGCGGCCCAGCACCGAGCTGCTCGGTCAGCACCCGCGTCAGGTGCCGCGAGGAGTAACCGAGGCGGGACGCGAGCCCAGCCACGCCCTCCCGTTCGACGACGCCATCCGCGATCAGTCGCATGGCGCGACCCGTGACGTCACCGCGCAGGTCCCACTCGGGCGAACCGGGTGCAGCCTCAGGGAGACACCGCTTACAGGCACGGAATCCGGCCTCGTGCGCGGCGGCCGACGTCGGCAGGAACGACACGTTCTCCGGCTTCGGCGTGCGCGCGGGACACGAGGGACGGCAGTAGATACCCGTGGAATGCACCACGGTGACGAACTGCCCGTCGAATCGGGCGTCGCGCGAGCTGATGGCGCGGTACCTCTCATCGAATGTCAGGTTCGGGCTCATGGGTCCATCCTGACACCGGCATCCGACATTGGCTCGCGGAAATCGGACATCGCTGTGGGCGGGTTCTGATCGCACGGACGGCACTCCCGACAGCACGAGAGAACATCGTCGATCGCGCCCAGCGAACGAACTTGTGAGCATCGGGTATCGCAGTGTCGGTGGCGCGGCATAGCGTGTATCCATGAGCGCGCAAGAGTACGACGTCATTGTGATCGGGGCAGGGCCCGTCGGCGAGAACGTGGCCGACCGAGCCGTACAGGGCGGTCTTACCACCGTCATCGTCGAAGCAGAGCTGGTGGGCGGCGAGTGCTCATACTGGGCGTGCATGCCGTCCAAGGCGCTGCTGCGGCCCTCGGAGGCGCTCGCCGCCGCCCGCGCCGTCGCAGGATCGGCCGAGGCGATCACCGGGGAGCTCGACGTCGCCGCGGTGCTGCGTCGTCGCACCGAGTTCACGCACAACTGGGACGACGCGGGGCAGGTGGGCTGGCTGGACTCGGCCGGCATCGATCTCGTGCGGGGCCACGGCCGCATCAGCGCTCCGAAAGAGGTCACCGTCACGTCCGACGACGGCACCGTCACGGTGCTGACGGCACGCCACGCGGTCGCGGTCTGCACCGGCACGAGCGCCCTCATCCCGGACGTGCCCGGACTTGCCGAGATCTCGCCGTGGACCAGCCGCGAGGCCACATCCGCCGACCACGTCCCCGCTTCGCTCACCGTGATCGGCGGCGGCGTGGTGGGCGTGGAGATGGCGACCCTGTACGCGGCGCTGGGTTCGCAGGTCACGATGATCGCTCCGTCCGGGATCCTGCCGCGCATGGAGTCGTTCGTGGGCGAGCGCCTCAGCGATGCGCTGCGGGAGGCCGGCGTGGTGTTCGCGAACTCGCGCCCCGCGTCGGCGCACCTCGGGGTGGAGGGGCGCACCGTGGTGCTCGCCGACGGCACCGAGATCACGTCCGAAGAGATTTTGGTCGCCACCGGGCGTCGCCCGCGTACGTCGGATCTCGGTCTCACGGCGCTCGGGCTGTCCGGCGTCAGTGATGACGACTGGATCCCGGTGGACGACACCCTGCGCGTCGCCGACACGGACTGGCTCTACGCCGTCGGCGACGTCAACCATCGCGTGCTCCTCACGCACCAGGGCAAGTACCAGGCACGCGCAGCCGGTGATGTCATCGCAGCGCGCGCTCACGGACGACCGGTGGATGACGCCGCGTGGGGCACACATGTCGCCACAGCCGACCACGCTGCCGTGCCGCAGGTGGTGTTCAGTCACCCGCCGGTGGGTTCGGTGGGTCTGACCGCCGACGAGGCGGAGCGCGCCGGCATGCGCACGCGGGTGGTCGACTACGACCTCGGCTCCGTCGCCGGTGCCGCCACGTTCGCAGACGGCTACGCCGGCCACGCCCGAATGGTGGTGGACGAGGACCGCGGTGTCATCGTCGGCGCAACGCTCATGGGCCCCGGTGTTGAGGAGATGGTGCACGCCGCGACCGTCGCCATCGTGGGCGAAGTGCCCCTGACGCGGTTGTGGCACGCTGTGCCCTCCTACCCCACCATCAGCGAGGTCTGGCTCCGCCTCCTCGAGGGCTACGGCCGCCCGTGACCGCTCGCGATCCGCAGCTCATCCCCTGGCTGGCAGAGCTGCATCGCCGATCAGTCATGTCCGGATGGGACTTCGCGGCGCTCGACGGGCGGCTCGAGTCCGAGGATCCGCCGTGGGATTTCGACGACGAGGTTCGGGACGCGCTGCGTGCCAGCGAGCATGCCGTCGACATCGGCACCGGTGGCGGCGAGCGCCTGCTCACGCACCTGGCCGCGATCGGAGACCAGCACGGCGTTGTCACCGCGACCGAGGGCTGGGAGGACAACCAGCCGATCGCCCGCGCTGCGCTGACACCCCACGGGATCGACGTCCTCGCCTACGACCCCGAACTGCGCGAACGGCTGCCGCTGCCGGACGCCTCACAGGATCTCGTGCTGAATCGTCATGAGGCTGTGGACGCCGCAGAGATCGCGCGCGTTCTTCGCCCGGGCGGACGACTGTTCACCCAGCAGGTCGACGGGCGCGACGGCGAGCGCCTGCGCGAGTGGTTCGGCGGCGCAGGTCTGTACGACCACGTCACGATGGAGAACCTCACCGCCGAGATCGCCGACGCCGGGTTCCGCATCGATCGTGCCGACGACTGGATCGGCGCGATGCGTTTCCGCGACATCGGGACCCTCGTGGAGTACCTCGCGATGGTCCCGTGGGACGTCCCCGACTTCGACGTGCATGAGCATGAGGAGCAGCTGCACGCCCTCGCCGCGATGCGCCCGATCGAGATTCCGCAACGTCGGTTCCGGATCATCGCGACGAGGCTCTGACAGCACGGCAGCGCTCCGAGAGGCTGACGACGGCCGCGACGCAAGCGCATCGCGGCCGTCGTATCAGTCACTCGCTCAGTGGAAGAAGTGGCGCTCTCCCGTGAAGAACATCGTCACGTTCGCGGCCTGAGCCGCGGCGATGACCTCGGGGTCGCGGACCGAGCCGCCGGGCTGGATGATGGCGGAGACGCCGGCGTCGATCAGCACCTGCGCGCCGTCGGCAAAGGGGAAGAAGGCGTCGGACGCGGCCACCGAACCGGCGGCGCGGTCTCCCGCGCGCTCCACGGCCAGGCGGCAGGAGTCGACACGGTTGACCTGGCCCATACCCACGCCGACGGTGGCGAGGTTCTTAGCCAGCACGATCGCGTTGCTCTTGACGGCACGACACGTCTTCCACGCGAAGATGAGATTCTCCATCTCCTCCTCGGCGGGGCGCTCGCCCGAGACCAGCTCCCAGTTCTCGGCGACCGACAGGATGTCGGACGGGAACCGGTCAGCGTCCTGCAGCAGCAGGCCGCCGGAGACCAGCCGAACGTCCATCTCCTCCTGCTGCCAGTCCGCCGGAAGCTGCAGCACCCGCAGGTTCTTCTTGCGACTGAAGGCCTCCAGCGCGGCGGGCTCGTACGAGGGAGCGACGATGACCTCGGTGAAGATGTCGGCGAGGTTCTCCGCCATCTTCAGCGTCACGGTGCCGTTGGCGGCGATCACACCGCCGTAGGCCGACACCGGGTCGCACTCGTGGGCGCGCAGGTGTGCCGACGCGATCGGGTCGAGCGCGTTGGGTGCGGCAACCGCGATACCGCAGGGGTTCGCGTGCTTGATGATGGCGACAGCGGGCTTCACCATGTCGTACGCGGCGCGGAGGGCAGCATCGGCGTCAACGTAGTTGTTGTACGACATCTCCTTGCCCTGCAGCTGCGTGGCCTGCGCGATGCCACGCCCACCCTGGCGGGTGTAGATCGCAGCGCGCTGGTGCGAGTTCTCGCCGTAGCGCAGCGTGTTCAGGCGCTCGGCCTGAATGGTGAGATGCTCGGGGAGCTCAATGCCCTCGCCGAGGGTCTCGCCGGAGAACCACGCGGCCACGGCGGCATCGTATGAAGCGGTGTGCGAGAACGCGCGCGCCGCCAGTTCGCGACGCTGCGTGAGCGACGTGCCGCCCGCCGCCACCGCATCGATGATCGACGGGTACGACGACGGCGAGACGACGATCGCCACGTTGGCGTAGTTCTTCGCCGACGCACGAACCATCGCGGGACCGCCGATGTCGATCTGCTCGACGACAGCATCGCCCTGCGCGCCTGAAGCCACGGTCTCCACGAAGGGGTAGAGGTTGACCACGACCAGCTCGAACGGACGGATGTCGAAGTCGGCGAGCTGGCGCTCGTGGTCCTCCAGGCGAAGATCGGCCAGCAACCCGCCGTGCACGCTCGGGTGCAGCGTCTTGACGCGGCCATCGAGCATCTCCGGGAAGCCGGTGATGCTCGCCACATCTGTGACGGTGTGCCCCGCGTCGCGGATGGTGGCTGCGGTCGAGCCGGTGGAGACGATCTCCACGCCGGCGGCGGAGAGGGCCGCGGCCAGCTCCAGCAGTCCGGACTTGTCGCTCACGGAGATGAGCGCGCGGCGGACGGGGACGACGTCGCGCTCCCGGTAGTCGGCGGGGTCGTGGCTGTGGCCGGCCATGGTTCCTCTTTCAGATGGGGGTCAGGAGTGCGTGGGCGCCGTGAGGTCGATGTCCCCCGTCGCGATACGGCGGACGACGTCGATGAGCAGCTCTCGTTCGACGGGCTTGATGCGGTCGTGGAGGGTGGCCTCGTCATCGCCGGGCAGCACCGGCACCCGGCGCTGCGCGAGGATCGGTCCCGCGTCGACGCCATCGTCGACCACGATCACGCTGGCACCGGTCTCGGTGACGCCGGCCGCGAGCGCATCGCGCACACCGTGGGCACCGGGGAACTCGGGCAGATAGGCGGGGTGGGTGTTGATGATGCGCGGCGAGAAGCGAGCGACCACGGCCGGCGGCAGCAGCTTCATCAACCCGGACAGCACGACGATGTCGGGGTTCCACACCTCGAGCTGGTGCAGCAGCTCGTCACCCCACGCGACTCGCTCGTCCTTGCCGCGCCACGGGACCACGAAAGTCGGAATCCCGAAGGCCTCCGCGTGTGCGAGCCCCTCGGCCTCACGATCCGCGCCGACCGCGACGACACGCACCGGATAGTCCGCGACGCTCGCTGCCTCCAGCAGCGCACGCAGGTTCGATCCGGTTCCCGAGATGAGCACGACAGCCGACAGCACGCCCTCAGTCTACCGGCGCTCGGAAGAGCGCCCGTACGCGGGACAGCCGCTCAGAACTCGTCGCGGTGACGGCGCGGCGACAGCAGCAGGATGGCCACTCCCACCAGAACCTCGACCCCGACCGCGAGCGCGACGAAGCCCGGGTGCGGGCCGAGCTCGACGAGTCGTCCGGGGCCGATGCCACCCCGCGCCAGTGCACCGAGGATCGCGACGAATCCTGCTGCGCCGGCCGCGACGCTGAGGCTCAGCACGATGCGCGGCAGGAGCGGTTCGTCCTCCCCCAGCACGGCGACGAACTCGGAACGCAGCACCCATCCCGCCAGAGCACCGATGGCGACCGGCACGATCACGACGGCCAGCATCAGCGGCGTCCCTCCACTGGGCAGAAGGCCGAGGGGCGGCAGCGCGGGAACCACCCCGAGATGCACGGCCGCGGGAGTCAGCGTGGAGCCGACGCCGACCGTGATCCCGGCGCCGCTGATCCAGGCGAGTGCCCAGACGACGAGTGTGGGGAGGTAGGCGAAGGAAGCGAGAGAGATCAAGACCGCCCCCCACACGTCGACGCGTGCGGACTGGAACAGCGAGATCACCTCGCCACCGCGCAGCACGACCGCCACGAGGACCGCGAGCGCACCCGCGCCAACGAGCGACACACACGTGATCGCGATCCCGCGCGCGGCGAGCGCCGGCAGCTCACTCCACTGCACGGACGTCTCGTCGACGCGGTCATGCACCCAGTCGACGAGCCCACGATCACCGTCACGCCAGGCGACAACCAGCGCGCCGACAACCGCGGGCACCGCGTACACCAGGGCCGGGTGCAGGATCGCCTGCCACGTAATCGTGTGGGCAAGCGGCGCCGCAGACGTGAGCTGCACGATGACGGCGATGGCCGTGTAGACGACGGCTCCGGAGAGCACTCCGGCGGTCCCCGCGCCCGCTCGCATCGCGCGCACGCCAGAGCGAGCGGCGAAGATCGCGACGAACGCCGTGAGGGCCAGCGGTGCGAGCGAGAAGATGAATCCGCCCGCGTCCGGGGCGACGCCGAGGGCGGTGAGCAGCGACTCGGGCAGCGTGAGCGTGACGGGTGCCAGTCCCCCGAGCTGCCAGATCTTCGCGATCAGGGGCCACAGCCCCGCCCACGAGGCGTCGGCAGCGGTCGCCCAGAACAGCGCGAGCGGTGCCCCGATGACGGCGAGCCCCACGGCTGCGGCGACGAGCGCGTCGAAGGCGGCGAGAAGGGCGACGGTGAGGCGGTGCATGGCGTTCCGACCCTACCCGGGCGCGCGTGCAACGCCCACGCTCCCGCGCCGCCGTCCCGCCAGTTCTCAGCGATGCCGGGAGGTCACTCCGCGGTGACGGGCTCCAGCACGAAGAGCGGAATGAGTCGATCGGTCTTGGTCTGGTAGTCGGCGTACGGCGGCCACGCCTCGCAGGCCCGCGCCCACCATTCCTCGCGCTCCGGTCCTGCGAGTTCCCGTGCGATGTAGTCGCGCTTGTCCGGACCATCCTGCAATTCGACGTGCGGATTCTTCCGGACGTTCCAATACCAGGCCGGGTGCTCGGGCGCACCGCCCTTGGACGCCACCACCACGTAACGTCCGTCATGTTCGACGCGCATCAGCGCCGTCTTGCGCAGCGCTCCCGAGCGAGCCCCGAGCGTGGTCAGCACGATGATGGGCCTGCCCTGCAGGTCGGCGGCCTCGGCACCGTTCGAGGCTTCGTACTCCTCGGCCTGCTTGCGGGACCACTCGTATCGTCCTGGCTGGTAAATTCCTGAGAGCGGCATATCGTACCTCCACCTCGGAGGATACGCGCCTCACCCCCACCCTGACACGTATGAGGAGCCTCATGGCCACGGCGCCAGCCCAGCCCACCACCGCACTCGATCGCTTCTTCCATATCACCGAACGCGGATCCACCGTTGGAGCAGAGCTCCGCGGCGGTCTCGTCACCTTCGTGACGATGGCGTACATCGTGATCCTGAACCCCATCATCCTCGGGACGCCCGACGTCGACGGCAACACGCTCGCCGGCCCGGCTGTCGCCGCGGCCACCGCCCTGACCGCCGGTGTGATGACGCTGCTGTTCGGCATCGTCACCCGCCTGCCGTTCGCCTTCGCCGCCGGTCTCGGCATCAACGCCTTCCTGGCATTCTCCGTCGTCGGTCAGGTCACCTGGCCCGAGGCGATGGCGCTGGTGGTCATCAACGGTGTGGTGATCGTGCTGCTCGCGGCCACGGGCCTGCGGAAGATGATCTTCGATGCGGTTCCGGTGCAGCTCAAGCTCGCCATCACGGTCGGCATCGGCCTGTTCATCGCGTTCATCGGCTTCGTCAACGCCGGGTTCGTGACCTCCACCCTCAACCCGTCTCCGCCGGTCGACCTGGGCATCGGCGGCTCGGTCGCCTCTGTCGCCACCCTGCTGTTCGTCATCACCGTGCTGGTGGGCGGCGTCCTCATCGCTCTGAAGGTCAAGGGTGCCATCCTGATCGCTCTCGTCGGCGGCACCGTCGTCGCCGCGATCGTCAACCTGATCTGGCCGCAGGATCTGTTCACGTTCGACGGCAGCATCGTGAGCCTGCCCGACCTCAGCCTCGTCGGCCAGGTGGACTTCGGCTTCGACCTCGGCAAGGTCAGCGTCGTCGCGCTCGTGATGATCGTCTTCACGCTCGTGTTCTCGAACTTCTTCGACGCCATGGGGACCATGACCGGTCTCGCCCGCGAGGCGAACCTGGCGGACGAGAAGGGCGACTTCCCGCGTATCAAGTCGGCGCTCGTCGTCGAGGGTGTCGGCGCCATCGTCGGTGGTGGCACTTCGTCCTCCTCCGCCACGGTGTTCGTCGAGTCCAGCGCCGGCATCGGCGAGGGCGCTCGCACGGGCCTGGCGACATCCGTCACGGGTGTGCTGTTCCTGCTGGCGATGTTCTTCACCCCGCTGACCTCCCTCGTGCCGGGTGCCGTGGCCTCGGCCGCTCTGGTGCTGGTCGGCGCGATGATGCTGTCGCAGATCAAGAACATCGACTTCGCGGACTTCCGCGTGCTGCTGCCCGTGTTCCTCACGGTCACCGTCATGCCGATGACGTACTCGATCGCCAACGGCATCGGCGCCGGCTTCGTCAGCTGGGTCGTCGTGAACGCGCTGTCGAAGAAGGCCAAGATCATCCACCCGCTGCTGTGGGTGGTGGCCATCGGCTTCGTGATCTACTTCGCTCGCGGTCCGATCGAGGCGGCCTTCGGCATCGCCTGATCCGATCTCGCAAAAGGGCTGCAATCCGCCACGGGATTGCAGCCCTTTTGCGCGTCATGAAGTCAGAGCGCCTGCAGCTCCACCCGGGGCGGAACGGTGCACGTCGACGCCACGGTGACCGACGTCCGCGTCGCGGCGGCACGCAGCACGGACTCCATGATGTCGAGGGCGTGGTAGCCCACCTCCCCCGAGGCGCGTGCGGCATCGCCGACCAGCGCGCGGTCGTGGATTCCGACACCGCGACCGGCATCGATGTACCCGGCCGATGGCTCCTGCACCACCCAGTCCGCGTCGCCCAGCGTCCGCACCAGCACGTCGCCGTCGAAGGTGTTGGGATCCGGGACCACCATGGATCCGGTCTCGCCGTGCACCTCGATGTTGGCGGAGCGTGTGGCCACGGCGTCGAACGACATCACCAGCGTCGACAGCGCTCCGGAGGCATGCTCCAGCACCCCCGTGATGTGCGTGTCGATCTCCACGGGAACCCGCTCCCCCACGCGATCCCCTGAGCCGATGACGCGCTCCTCACGCAGTCGGCTCGCGGATCCGATCACACTCACCACGGGGCCGAGCAGGTGAATCAGCGCGCTCACGTAGTATGGACCCATGTCCAGCAGCGGGCCGCCGCCGGGTAGGTAGTAGAAGTCGGGGTTCGGGTGCCAGCGCTCGTGTCCAGGGGTGACCATCGTCGCCGTGGCGGCGATGGGTCGCCCGATGCCGCCGTCTTCGATCACCCGCCGAGCAGTCTGCGTGCCCGTGCCGAGCACCGTGTCCGGAGCACAGCCCACCCATCGACCGGCGTCCGCGGCGACGCGCAGCACTCCCGCGCCCGCGGCGCCATCGGCCGCGAGCGGCTTCTCGCTGTACACGTCCTTGCCCGCGGCGATGATCCGCTCCGACACCTCGGCGTGCGCGAGCGGGATGGTCAGATTCACCACGAGAGCGATCTCCGGGTCCGCGAGCAGCTCATCGATGCTGAGCGCCCGCACGCCCGGGACCTGAGCGGCCACCGCCTCCGCACGCTCGGCCATGAGGTCGGCGACCGCGACCAGGCGCACAGTCTCCAGCCGCGCAAAGGTCGCCAGGTACTGCGCGACGATGCTCCCGCACCCGATGATGCCGACATTCAGCGGCTGGCCCACAGCATGCCCCTCTCGATGATCGTGCGAACGTTCGCGTCCTGCAGCACGTCCACGGAGTGACCCGGCGTGGCCACGAAGATCCGCCCCTTGCCCCAGTCCCTCGTCCACACCGCGGGCGATGTGATCGGTCGATGCCACGGGTGGTACGGCTGGACCGGGTGGGTGGTGGTGGCGAGCACGTCGATCAGATCGTCGTGCAGCACCCAGTACTGCTCGGTGGTGAGCTCGAAGTCCTCCAGCCCCGCCATGATCTCGTGTGTGCGACCCAGGTCGGTGATCTCCACCGTGTACGGGAGGTAGTTGTCGGACTGCTCCCCGTGCCGCTCGTCCGGATGCTTGCCGGGGTGCGTGGCGAACTGACCACCGATGAGCTGCAGGTAGTCGGAGTCATTGCGGTAGGAGTCGGCGATCCCGCCGTGCCAGCCCGCCATACCGGCGCCCGCCTCGATCGCCGCCCGCAGCCCCTGCTGCTCCTCGCGCTGGATGGTGTTCATCGTGTTGCACTGCACGATGAGGTCGAATCCGGGCATGGCCTCGGCGTCCGCGTAGATCGCCGGGCTCTCCTCGATGCGCACCGCATAGCCGTTGTCCTGGAGGAACGGGATGAAGAGCTCCGTCGCCTCGACGGGTGCGTGCCCGTCCCAGCCGCCACGGACGATGAGCGCCGATTTCTCCGTGTTCGTCATGTTCTGCCTTTCATCTGTCGAATCGTTGTCGCGGGCGGCGCTCACTTGCTGAAGCCCGCGGTCAGGCCGCTCACCAGCTGGCGACGACCAAAGATATACACCACCACCAGCGGCAGCGTGGTCAGCACGACGCACGCCAGCACGGCCGGGATGTTCACGCTGAACTCGCCCTGGAAGCTCCACAGCGCCAGCGGCAGCACGCGCAGGTCGGGGCTCTGCGTGAGCACGAGCGGAAGGAGGAATCCGTTCCACACGCCCAGCGCGTTGTAGATGGCCACCGTGACGATCGCCGGCTTCGTCAGCGGCAGCGCGAGCCGCCACAGGGTCTGCCATTCGCTGCAGCCGTCGAGGCGCATGGACTCGAACAGCTCGTTCGGAACGTCGCGGATGAAGTTCGACAGCAGCAGCACGCTGAGCGGAATCGCGAATGCCACCGAAGGCAGCACGATCGCCAGCAGGCTGTCGTAGAGGTTGAGTCGGATGATCATCAGATACACCGGGATGATCGTCGCCTGCAGCGGAATCGCAAGTCCCATGAGGAACGTGCTGTTCGCGATCCGCAGGAAGCGGCTGCGACCGCGAACGATCGCGTAGGCCGCCATGAACGACAGCGCGAGGGTCGGCACCACCGCGCCCACCGTGATGAGGACGCTGTTGATGAAGTACCGCACGAAATCGGCCTCGATCACAGCGGTGTAGTTGTCCAGCGTCGGGTTCATCGGCAGCGCCAGCGGGTTCTGGCCGAAGTAGTCCGCCTGATGCTTCAGGCTCGTAATGACGACGTAGTACACGGGCACGATGATGATGGCGAGCCAGATCCAGCCGGCGAGCCCGCCGAACAGGTTCGGGCGCCCCGTGCTGCTGCGTCGTGCGCGTCGGCGGTCGGCCTCGCGCGGGACGACAAGGGTGGTCGTGGTCGTCATCTCAGGCTCCGTCCAACTGGCTGGCCGACTTGTCCGTGCCGCCCAGGCGCTGCAGGAACAGCGCGAGGCCGAGGCCGAGCAGCACCAGGATCACCGCGATCACGCTGGCCAGCCCCATCTGGTTGGCCTTGAAGCCGGTGAGGTACATGTCCAGGGGAAGGATGCGGGTGGAGTTCGCCGGCCCTCCCCCGGTGAGCACGAAGATCAGATCGAAATAGGTGAGTGAGCCCACGGTCATCAGCGTCGAGGACGTGATGATCGTGTACTTCAGCTGCGGCAGCGTGATGTGGAAGAACTGCGCGATGCGTCCGGCACCGTCCAGCTGCGCCGCCTCGTACATCGACTGCGGGATCTGCCGCACGCCGCCCTGGTAGATGAGGGTGTGGAAGGGAACGAACTGCCACGCGATCACGAAGATCACGACCCCCATCGCCAGCGCCGGGTCCCCCAGCCAGTCCTGTGCGAGGAAGGGAAGGCCGAGACCGGCAGCCAGCCCGAAGTTCGGATCCAACAGCGCTTTGTACGCGACGGCGATGGCGGCCGAGGAGAGCAGCAGCGGCAGGAAGTACAGGACCGCGAGCACGGCCCGGTACCGCTGCGTTCCGGCGGTGAAGACCCCCAGCAGCAGGCTGATCGGGGTCTGCACCAGCCACGACAGCACCATCACGACGATCGTGAGACCGAACGCGCGCCAGGTTCCGGGATCGGCGAAGACGACGCCCCAGTTCTCGATGCCGGAGAACGTGATGGCCCCGATGCCGTCCCAGGCGGTGAAGCTCAGTGCGAGCACGCCGACCAGCGGGACGATCGCGAAGATCACGAAGTAGACCAGCGCGGGGGCTGCGAGCCAGCTCAGGCCTCCCGTCGCGCCCACGCGACGGGAGGCGGGAACGAGCGGTCGCGCGGTGTTCGCGCTCACGTCACTCCCCGATCGTCTTGTTCATGTTCGCCGCGAACTCCTCCGGGGTGATGGAGCGCGAGAACAGCTGATCGATGTTGTTGAGCAGGGCCTCGGCCGCGGTGGGGCTCAGCGCCTGGTCCCACGACTGCTGGAAGCTCGGTGCGTTGCCCGCGAGCTGGTAGACGAAGGTCAGGTAGTCGGCGTCGTCCGTGGCGGCGAGCTTGTCGTCCACGCCGTTGACGACCGGCACGGCGCCGTTCTCGATGAGGCCGTCGATCTCGGCGTCGGTGAACAGGCCGGTCTTGAGGTAGTCCTCGGCGATCTTCTTCTGCTCGTCAGAGGCGGAGGAGGAGATCGACAGGTAGTTGGCCGGGTTGCCGACGACGTTCTCCGCGTCTCCGACGCCGCCCTCGATGGTCGGGAAGGCGACGAAGCCGAGGTCGCCGTCCTGGACGAAGTTCTGGCCGTCCGCCTTCATCGAGCCGTAGGTCCATCCGCCGTGCAGCATCATGGCGGCCTTGCCGGTGTACAGCAGTGCCTGGTCAGCGTTGGAGTCGGCGGTGATCGTGTTGAAGCCCTTGATGAAGCCGTCCGCGGCGACCAGGTCCTGCGCCTTCTCCAGCGCCTCGAGTGCCGCGGGATTCGACCAGGCGTCGGGCTTGCCGAGGAAGATGTCGTTGAACACTTCGGGGCCGCCGATGCGGTCGAACAGGTACTCCAGCCACATCATCGACGTCCAGCGCGACTGGCCGGCGAGCGAGATGGGGGCGATGCCCTTCTCATTGAACGTGGTGACCAGGCTCATCAGGTCATCCCAGGTCTTCGGCGGCTCGACGCCGGCATCGGCGAACACCTTCTTGTTGTAGAAGAGCACGATCGGCTGCACGTCCTGGATCGGCATCGCATAGATCTTGTCGTCGATCGTGGCGGCGCCGAACGAGCCCGCGAACAGTCGATCCTTCGCCTCGGGGTTGTCGGCGAAGAACGAGGTGAGATCTTCCACCTGCCCGGCATCCGCGTAGGCCTTGAGCGTGCCGCCACCCCACCCGTAGATGAGCGTGGGAGCTTGGCCGGCACCGATCGCGGTACGGATCTTGGTCTTGTAGGCGTCGTTCTGGAAGAACGTGACCTCGAGCTTCTCGTCGGGGTTGGCCTTGTTGAACGCATCGACGGTGTCCTGACGCAGACCCTCCTTCGGCTGACCGGACAGCGCCCACATGGTGGCGGCTCCGGTAGCGGACCCCCCGCCCGAGCCGGTGGGCCCGGATGTGCCGCAGGCGGCGAGCGAGAGCGCCATCGCGGAGGCCGCGACTGCGGCGGCGAGGCGGATTCGACGTGACAGACGGTGACTGCTGTGTGCCATCTCAGTTCTCCATTGAAACGAGGGATAGGTTGTGCGAAAGTTTGCGCAAGTTTCGCGCCTACTTTCGCTTCCCTGACCGTAGTCGGGATAGTCCCGGGTGTCAATGGTCGAACCTGAGCCGGAATACCGGTGTTCTGTTGCCAGGCAGCGCCGCACAGGACAGGATGTAACCAACGAAAATTTTCCTTCGGAGGGAAACATGACCCGAGAGCTGCCGGGCCCGAATCTGGCCAGCATCGCCGAAGCCGCCGGAGTTTCCGTCCCGACGGTGTCCAAGGTGGTCAACGGTCGCGGCGGTGTCTCCGATGAGACTCGCGAGCGCATCCAGTCGCTGATCGCCGAGGCCGGGTATCGCTCACCGCGCAGCAGACGGCTGCGAACCAGCAATCGGACGATGGTGGACCTGGTCATCGGCGAGGTGCGCAACGGATACTCCGTCGGCGTACTCAACGGCATCCTGGAACACGCGCGCGAGGTCGATGCGGATGTCGTCATCTCCTCCGTCAACCCGGGCAGCATGCATCTGACCGACGCCGACGAGTGGGCCGACCGCATGATCGACACGGGTCGGCAGGGGTTGATCGCCGTCACCTCGGATCTGACGTCCGCCCAGCACGCCGCATTCGCCTCGCGCGGACTTCCCATCGTGGTGATCGATCCGCTGAACACCCCGGCGGCGGATCTTCCGAGCGTCGGCTCGACCAACTGGGCCGGCGGTCGGGCCGCCACCGAGCACCTCCTCGCCCTCGGCCATCGCCGCATCGCCTACCTCGGCGGCCCTGCCAACGCGGAATGCAATCAGGCGCGGATGCACGGCTACCTTGCGGCGCTGATGGCCGCCGGCATCCCCATGCGTCCCGACTATCTCTACGACGGCCCGGGATTCACTCCGGCCGGCGGGCTCGCGAACGCACGAACCGTGCTCGATCTCGAGGATCCCCCGACGGCCATCTTCGCGGCGAGCGACACGATCGCCCTGGGCATCCTGGATGAGGCGCGACGGCGGGGGCTGGATGTCCCGCGCGACCTCAGCATCGTCGGCTTCGACGGCACGCCCCTGGCAGAGCAGACGTTGCCGCAGCTCACGTCGGTTGCGCAGCCGCTGCATGACATCGGTCGCACGGCGGTGCGCACGCTGCTACAGCTCATCGCGGGCGGCAGCGCCGATGTGCCGCGCATGGAGCTGGCCACGGAGCTCGTGGTCCGCGGCTCCACGGCGCCGCCGCGCGGCTGAACGCGAGTTGACAGGACTCGCCCAAGACGCGAAACTGAACGTGTTCAATATCAGCGTCTGGGGGCACGATGACACAACCGACCTCACCGTATGCGGCAGCGCTCGGCGCGCGTCGAACTCAGCTCGCGCCCGCGCTGCAGCGGTACTTCGACACCGTCCCCGCCGGGCATGTCGGTCGGGGCGAGGGAGTGTTCCATGTCGTGGGCACCCCGCGCCGCTGGCTCTGGCCGCTGCTTCGACCCCTGGAGCGCAGCGGCGTCGTGCCGGCGGGCTGGTGGCGTGATGTTCCCTTCACCGTGGTGAACCGCACGATCGGCGATCGCGGGATCGGCGTGCGCACCTTCCACCTGCCCACCGGAGACTTCACGACCACCGATATCGTCGCCCGCAGCGGCAGCGGAACCGCAGACGCCATCGGCCTGCCCACCCGCGTGGCGGCGCGGTTCGATCTGGACGTCGTCGATGGGATGCTGACGATCACGAGTCGTCGCATCGGGCTCCGCATCGGCCGCCTGCGGCTGGGCACCCCGCCGTGGTTGCGCGCCCGCATCTGCATCGTCGAGTACCCCGAGGGAGACACGCAGGGGATGTCGTTCACGCTGGATCTCCCGCTCGTGGGGCGCGTGTACGAGTACCGGGGTTCGTTCCACTGGTACCGCATCGAGGAGGAAGCGTGAGCGACGGACGCGTGGCCATCGGCGGCGCGAACGGTTTCGTCGGCGCCCACCTGGTTCGCCGCTACCGCGAGGCAGGGCGAGAGGTGGTCACCATCGGACGCCACGGCTGCGATGTCACCTGGGCTGACTCGGCGGGTATCCTTCGCGCTGTGGACGGAGCGGACCTCGTGATCGGTCTCGCCGGCAAGAGCGTGAACTGTCGCTACAACGCGTCGAATCGCGCCGAGATCTTTCGCTCGCGACTGGACACGACCGCCGCGCTCTCGCAGGCGATCGCCGCATCGATCACTCCCCCGCCGGTATGGATCAACTCCTCCACAGCCACGATCTACCGGCACGCGATGGATCGCCCGCAGACCGAGTCGACGGGAGAGATCGGCAGCGGCTTCTCGGTTTCCGTGGCGCAGGCCTGGGAGCGCGCGCTGATGGCGGACGTCCTTCCCGCGACCCGACGAGTCGCGCTGCGCACCGCCATCGTGCTCGGCGACGGCGGGGTGCTCGCCACGCTGCGCACCCTGGCGCGCCGCGGCCTCGGTGGGTCCAACTGGGATGGCTGGTGGCCCGTGAGCCGGGCGCGCCGAGCCGCCGGTACGGCACACGTTCCCGGATCGCGTCGCGGCGAGCAGCACTTCAGCTGGATTCACATCGACGATCTCGCGCGGGCCATCGATCTGATCGAAGAGCGCGACGACCTGTCCGGAGCGGTCAACGCCTCCGCGCCGGACCCCGTCACCAACCGCGAGCTGATGCGCGAAGTGCGCCGGGTGTGCGGAGTCGTGATCGGTCCGCCGATGCCGCGCTGGGTGAGCGAGGTCGGTGCGATGCTGATCCGCACGGAATCCGAGCTCATCCTGAAGTCCCGCTGGGTGCTGCCCGAAGTGCTCACGAACGCCGGATTCGCCTTCCAGCACCCGGATCTCCCCGAGGCGCTGCGCTCGATCGTCACGGCGCGCTGACCGCTCAGCGCACGCTGTCCCACCAATCCAGCACGCGCGTGCCGATGAGGGTGAGCCAGCGCGACGGCGCCCCGGGAGTCACGTCGACATCGAACCAGACGCGGCCCTCCAGGTGCCCGCCCTGCAGCCAGCGCCCGTCGTCTTGGCGAGCGGCACGCACCAGCGCGATCGCGTCGGCCAGACGCGGATCCGGCTCCCGACCATCGTGGAGCGACGCCTCACGGAAGTAGTCCAGCGCTGCCAGCGCGCTGTATCGCCACCGGCTCGGACTGATGAACTGTCCGACGAAGTCGCCGACCCGCTCGCCCGTCGAGGCTCGATACAACAGCCGCCGCTCCAGCAGGTACTCCTCGCCGCGATGGCGCACCTCGCGCAGCGTGTCATCGCCGGTGTACTGCTCGTACGCCAACATGCCCCGCAGCGCATTCAGCGTGGAGTGGAAAGAGGAGCGGACGGAGTCCCCCTCCTCGGCCTCGCAGTTCCAGCCGCCGTCCGCGAGCTGATGCTCGGCGAACCAGGTCACCAACACCGACACGTCCGCTCCGAGCCACGCCCCCGATGCCAGCGTGAACGAATTGATGCACACGTCGACCTCGCCGCCCCAATACGGCAAATCGTCGTAGTCCCAGCGGCTGTTGGCGGCGATGCGATCTGCGGTGTCGCCGAGCTCGGCGGCCTCCACGCCCCACTCGCGCAGGTCCTTCAACGACCACGTGGTCGCGACCCACGGCTGGCCGGGCTGCTCCCGCTCCGGACTCGTGAAGAAGCCGGCGGGAAAGTACGATCCGCCCGCCCACTGTCCGTCGGGATCCTGACGGGCAAGCAGCGCCGCACCGAATCCCTCGGAGGCCACTCGCGCCCGCGTCGCGCGCCATTGCTCTTCGGGCAGGCGCAGCAGATCACGTTCGACCTGCCAGCGCAGCGCAGGGTCGGAGTCCAGCAGCCAGTCGGTCACCGCGTCATCGATCGCCATCGTCGCAGGATACTCCGCGACGAACGCCGACGGCCCCCGGAATCTCTCCCGAGGGCCGTCGATGGACCCGTTTACAGGGCTGCGATGATCTCGCGCATCAGGGCGGCGGTCTCGGACGGCGTCTTGCCGACCTTCACACCGGCGGCCTCGAGGGCCTCCTTCTTCGCCTGCGCGGTTCCGGCCGAGCCGGAGACGATCGCGCCGGCGTGACCCATGGTCTTGCCCTCGGGAGCGGTGAAGCCCGCGACGTAGCCGACGACCGGCTTGGTGACGTTCGCCTTGATGAACTCGGCAGCGCGCTCCTCCGCGTCACCACCGATCTCACCGATCATGACGATGGCCTTGGTCTCCGGGTCCGCCTCGAACGCGGCCAGCGCGTCGATGTGCGTGGTGCCGATGACCGGGTCGCCACCGATGCCGATGGCGGTGGAGAAGCCGTAGTCGCGCAGCTCGAACATCATCTGGTAGGTGAGCGTGCCCGACTTGGAGACGAGGCCGATCGGGCCCTTGCCGGCGATGTTGGCGGGGGTGATGCCCACCAGCGACTCACCGGGGGTGATGATGCCGGGGCAGTTCGGCCCGATGATGCGGGTCTTGTTGCCCTTCTCCGTCGCGTACGCCCAGGCCTCGGCGGAGTCGCCGACCGGGACGCCCTCGGTGATGACGACCAGCAGCGGGATCTCGGCGTCGATGGCCTCGATCATCGCGGAGCGGGTGTGCGCACCCGGCACGAAGGCGATGGAGACGTCGGCGCCGGTGGCCGTCATGGCCTCCTCGACCGAGGCGAACACGGGAAGCTCGACGGCATTGCCGTCCTTGTCCACGTGCGAGACCGTGGTGCCGGCCTTGCGCGCGTTCACGCCACCGACGATGTTGGTGCCGGCCTTGAGCATGAGCGCGGTGTGCTTGGTTCCCTCGCCACCGGTGATGCCCTGGACGATGACCTTGGAGTCCTTGTTGATGTAGATCGACATATCTCTAGTCCTTTGAATCCGAGTCCGAGGCGATCAGGCGTTGGCCAGCTCGGCGGCCTTGTCGGCGCCCTCGTCCATGGTGGCGGCGAGGGTGACCAGCGGGTGCGCGTACTCGGCGAGGATCGCGCGACCCTCGTCGACCTTGTTGCCGTCGAGGCGGACGACCAGCGGCTTGGTGGCAGCGGAGCCCAGCTTCTCGAGGGCGCCCTTGATTCCGTTGGCGACCGCGTCGCAGGCGGTGATGCCGCCGAAGACGTTCACGAAGACGCTCTTGACCTGCTCGTCGCCGAGGATGACGTCCAGGCCCGCGGCCATGACGTCCGCGGACGCACCGCCACCGATGTCGAGGAAGTTGGCGGGCTTCACACTGCCGTGGTTCTCACCGGCGTACGCGACCACGTCGAGGGTCGACATGACCAGACCCGCGCCGTTGCCGATGATGCCGACCTGACCGTCGAGCTTGACGTAGTTGAGACCGGCCGCCTTCGCCTTCGCCTCGAGCGGGTTCTCGGTGGCCTCGTCGACCAGATCCTCGTGCTCGGGGTGGCGGATCTCGGAGGCGTTGTCGTCCAGCGAGACCTTGCCGTCCAGGGCGACGACCTCGCCCGAGCCGGTGAGCACGAGCGGGTTCACCTCGACGAGCGTGGCGTCCTCGCCCTTGTACACGTCGAACAGCTTGACGAACACGTCGGAGACGGCGTCGATGAGCTCCTCGGGGAAGTTCGCCTGCTTGGCGATCTCCAGCGCCTTGTCCTTGTCGATGCCCGTGAGCGGGTTCACCTCGACGCGGGCGAGAGCCTCGGGCTTCTCGACCGCGAGGACCTCGATCTCCATGCCGCCCTCGACCGAGCACAGGCTCAGGTAGGAGCGGTTGGCGCGGTCCAGCAGCACGGAGAAGTAGAACTCCTGCTTGATGTCGGCGCCCGCGGCGACCATGACCTTGTGGACCGTGTGGCCCTTGATGTCCATTCCGAGAATCGCCTCGGCGGCTTCGTAGGCCTCCTGCGGCGACTTCGCGACCTTGACGCCGCCGGCCTTGCCGCGGCCGCCGGTCTTCACCTGAGCCTTGACGACGACGACACCGGTTCCGATCTTCTCGGCGGCCGCCTTCGCCTCCTCAGGAGTCTCGGCGACGATACCGGCGAGAACCGGCACCCCGTACTTTTCGAAAAGGTCACGTGCCTGGTACTCGTACAGATCCACTGTTGTTCCTCCGGTGGGCTGCGATCTGGAAAAAGTCTCTCGATATCGAGATAACGACCGGTATCACAGCCTACTACCTCCGCCTGAGCGCCCGTGGCCGCGGGCGCTGATCTGTGCGCGGGCAGGTGGGGCGGCGGAACCCGCCGCACATCTGGGAGAATCAGAAGGATGAACGACAGCGCCACCCCCTCGCCCGAGTCCGCCTCCGCCTTCGGACCCGCCGCGGACGCGATCCCGCAGGTCGCCGATCCGTCCGACCTCCTCGCGGAGCTGGCATCGCGCGCCGAGGCGGGCGAGGCCACCCACATCGAGCTGGTGGAGGCGTTTCTTGCGGCGACCGTCTACGTTCCGTCGGTGACCGATCCGGAGGGTGGCACGATCGACCCCGTCATCTCCCGCGTGGACGAGGTGGACTACATGGTGGTCGCCAGCACCACCGGGGCGCTCGAGCACACCGGCGACGTGGCCAAGTTCGGCGTTCCGATGAGCGGACGCAACGTGGTCACCGGCATGAACCCGGAGCTGGCGCTCATGATCAACCTCTCCTTCGGCGCCTTCGCGATGCCGAAGGCGATGCTCGACGAGATCCGATCGCAGAACCCGCTCGGCTGATACTGAGTTTCACCTTTCACGACACCGCGTATCGCAGTACCCTCGTCCCATGAGCACTCCACGCCAGAGCACCCCCGACGTCTCGTCGGTGGTGGCTGCTGCCCTCACGCTCTTCGAGGAACAGGGATTCGAGCAGACCTCCGTCGATCAGATCGCGAAGGCCGCCGGCGTCTCCCGCTCCACCTTCTTCCGCCAGTTCGGCGGCAAGGACGATGTGGTGTTCGCCGACCACGAGTATGTCCTGGCCGAGGCTCGCGCGTTCCTCGATGATCGGCACGAGAACCCGTGGGTGGCCGTGACCGACGGCGCCATGCTGGTGTTCAAGCACTTCACCGCAGACATCGATGTGGCGCGCAAGCGATACGAGCTGGTGCGGCGGATCCCCGCTCTGCGCGAGCGTGAGATCGTGACGGTGTTCCGCTACGAGCGCCTGTTCGACGAGTATCTGCGGGGCGCGCTCCCCGGCCTCGACCCCGTTGACGCGGTGGGGTTCGCCGCGGTGGTGGCCGCCGTGCACAACCACGTGCTGCGCCAGATGCTGCGCGGACGGAAGGTGCCCGCCTCGACGCTGCGGGCGGCCCTGGACGACGCACTGCACCGCTTCGGCGTGCACCCGGACGGTGCCCGCGCCGCGGAGGACGACGTCGTGGTCGCGGTGTTCCCGCGCTCCATGCCGATGGCCGAGGTCACGCGTCGGGTGCAGGCGCAGATCGGCTGATACGCGAGCCTACAAACAAGACGGGCACCCGCGGATCGCGGGTGCCCGTCTTGTCGTGATCACTTGATACCGGTCATCGCGATGCCCTGGATGAAGTGCTTCTGCATGGCGATGAACAGCACCAGCACCGGGATCACGATGAGGAACGACCCGGCCATCTGCAGGCCGTAGTCCGCTCCGTGACCGCCTGCTTCCGCCGAGAACAGCGCGAGTGAGACGGGCAGCGTGTACATCGAGTCGTCCTGGGAGATGATCAGCGGCCACAGGAAGCTGTTCCACGACCCCATGAAGGTGAAGATGGCCAGCGTCGCCAGCGGTGCCTTGCACAGCGGCAGCACGATCTGGAAAAACGTGCGGAACTCCCCCGCTCCGTCGATGCGGGCGGCATCCAGCAGCGAGTCCGGAATCTCCAGCATGAACTGGCGCATCAGGAAGACCCCGAACGCGCCCACCATGCCGGGCAGGATGAGGCCCCAGTAGGTGTTGACCATCCCCAGGTTGGCCACCAGCACGAACTGCGGGATCAGCGTGACGATGCCCGGAACGAACATCGTCGACAGCACCACAACGATGATCACGTTCTTTCCCGGGAAGCGCATCTTCGCCAACGCCCAGCCCACCATCGAGGAGAACAGGAGCGTGGTGGCGACGGTGGCAGCGGCCAGCAGCACCGAGTTGAGGAACGGACGCAGAATGTCGAACTGGAAGAACCAGGCGGCGAAGTTGTCCAGGGTCGGACTCTTCGGCCACCAGGTCACCGGGCGCGACATGATCTCGGCCTTGGTCTTGAAGGCACCGAGCACCATCCAGACGAACGGGAGGACGGTGGCGGCCAACCCGATCGACAGGATCACCATCACCACGAGGTTTCCCCAGCGGAACGGCTTGTGCCGAGGGCGGTCGTCCGCCGGAGGAGTCACCGCGACGCGCGCGGCCGTATCGAGAGCAGCCATGTCAGGTCCTCTGCCGGAAGAAGCGGAACTGGATGAGGGCAAGGATCCCAACGAGCACGAAGAGGATGTAAGCCCCCGCGGCTCCCACGGAGTAGTTGCCGTACTTGAACTGGTTGTAGACCTGCAGCGCGATGGAGGTGGTCGACTCCAGCGGACCGCCGTTGGTCATCACGAACGGCTCGTCGAAGAACTGCATGTAACCCGTGGTCACCAGGATGGTGTTGAGCAGGATGGTCGGCATCATCATCGGGATGGTCACGCGGAAGAACTTCTGAACCGCGTTCGCCCCGTCGATCGAGGCCGCCTCGTTGATGTCGGAGGGGATGCTCTGGAGCCCCGCCAGGAAGATCACCATCGAGGATCCGATGTTGCGCCAGATCGCCATGATCGTGATCGCCAGCAGCGCCGTGTTCGGATCGCTCAGCCAGTTGGGCCCGTCGATTCCGATCCAGCCCAGCATGGTGTTGATCACGCCGGTGTCCTGGTACATGATGCGCCAGACCACGGCGACCGCCACGATGGTCGTGATGACCGGGGTGTAGTACCCCACCCGGAAGAAGGTGGCGACGCGCCGGCTCAGCGAGTTCAGGAGCACGGCCAAGACCAGCGCGATGAACAGGGTGGTCGGCACTCCGATCACGACGAACATCAGCGTGTTGCGCAGAGCCCGCAGGAACGACTCGTTCGTGAGGACGGAGACGAAGTTCTCGAATCCCACGAAGTTCACGTTGAACGGGTTGCGGATGTCACGAGCGCGGAGGTCCGTGAACGACATCGCGAGCGAACTCACCAGCGGAATGAGGCTGAACACACCGAACGTGAGCACGAACGGCGAGACGAACACCCAGGCGATGAGCGCGGAGCGGCGGCGCTGGGCGGCCAGGGAAGAAGTCTTCCCCGGCCGCCGCGCGGTGGATGTCACCATCCGAAGCCGATCGTCTCGGCCTGCGACTGGATCTCCTTCGCCGCATCAGCGCTGGAGATCTCCCCACGGGCGACCTGCTCGGAGTACTTGCTGATCAGATCGGAGATCTGCGACCATGCCGGGTAGTTCGGCGGAGCCACGGTGTCCTGCATCTGCTCCATCAGCGTCTTCGTGACGGGGTTCTCCTGGATGGCGGAGTCGTCACCTGCTGCGATGTTCGCGGGCAGTTCCTTCTGGAGCCCGTACCAGGCCTGCTGCTGCTCCGCCTCCCCCATCC
The DNA here is from genome assembly GCF_050990725.1 of Microbacterium gorillae. Classification (GTDB taxonomy): domain Bacteria; phylum Actinomycetota; class Actinomycetes; order Actinomycetales; family Microbacteriaceae; genus Microbacterium; species Microbacterium gorillae_A. Next base: position 1,091,478 of record NZ_CP158844.1, on the reverse strand, counting down.
ACGACAGGAGCGACCACGCCGCTTCCTTGTTCTTCGACGCGGAGAAGACACCGAGGTTGCCGCCGCCGATGTACTGGTCGTTGTTGTCACCGGGGCCGGCGGGCGACACCGCGTAGCCCACGGAATCCATCGTGAAGCCTTCGGGCGCGGTGCCCTTGTCGATGAGCTCCTGGTACACGTCGAGCATCCACGGACCCGAGATGAGCATCGGCGTGCCGCCGTTCTCGAACGTGGCATCCGTGGTCTCGGCCGGTGCCTCACCGCGCGTGTAGAAGCCGGCATAGAAGTCCAGCGCCTGAATGAACTCCGGGGTGTCGATGGTCCACTTGTCGCCGTCGGTCATGCTGCCACCCGCCTGCGCAACGAACGGCACGATCACCTGCGCCGGCGACTCGGTGGGCTTGGGCAGGCTGAGACCGTAGGTTCCGCCCGGGCGGCTCTTGAAGGCCGCGGCCATCGCCTCCATCTCCTCCCACGTCGTGGGTGCCGACAGACCCAGCTGCTCGGCGAGATCCTTGCGGTAGAAGAGGAAGCGCGTCTCGACGTACCAGGGCATGGCGTAAGTGCCGTCCGGGCCGGTCACCGAGTCGATGGCCGCCGAGTAGAAGTCGTCCGACTTGTAAACACCATCCGGTACCTTGTCGAATCCGCCCATGCCGATGACCGTCGCGGTTTGATCGGAACCCGTCATGATGATGTCCGGCCCGGTGCCCGCTGCGGTTGCGGTCTGGATCTTCGTGATCACCTGATCCCAGGGGATGTCGGTGACCTTGAGCGTGGCATCCGGGTTCTCGGCGAGCCAGGTCTTCGCGAGCTTCTGCAGGTTGTCGGCATGTCCTCCCGCCGTCCAGACCTCGATGGTCCCCTGAGCCTTGCCCTCGGCTGCGACACCCGCGCCGCTGTCCGCGCCCCCGGCTTCGCCGTCGGCGCCGCGGCCACAGCCGCTCAGCAGCAGTGCGGCACCCAGCACCATGGCAGCCGTCGCGGTGACTCGTGTCCTGCGCATGCTCACTCCTTCGTGATTTCGAAACGGGTTCTCGAAATTTCGAACCCTCTCGTGGAACTATAGATCCGTTCGCACCGATTGGTCCAGCAGAACTTCTCAGAAAGAGTCTGCGTTTTGATCACGATCACGATAAGGTTTTTCGGAAAGTCTGCGAAAGGGAACTATGGCAGTCCAGCTCGCCCAGATCGCCGAAGAGGCGGGCGTCTCCGTCCCCACGGTCTCGAAAGTGCTCAACTCCCGCCCGGACGTGGCCAGCGCCACCCGCAAGCGCGTGGCCGAGGTGCTCACCCGGCACGGATACACCGTTCGCTCCCGCGCCCGCGTCACCACCGGCTTCCTCGACGTCCGCATCGTCGATCTCGATCGCGCGTGGTCCGAGGCCGTGGTGCGGGGTGCCGCGGAAGCGTCGAAACGGCACGACAAGGATCTGGTGCTCACCGTCGATCCCGATCCGGAGAACTGCGACGACTGGGTCCACCATGCGGTGGAACGTGGATCAGACGGCCTGCTGAGCGTGGTCGGCGTGCCTAGCGATGAGGCCCGCGAGCTGCTGGCCGAAGCCGGAATTCCGCTGGTCATCGTCGACCCGCTGCGTCGGGTTCCGGAGGGAACGTATTCGGTCGCGGCGACGAACTTCCAGGGTGCGTTCGATGCCGCCCAGCACCTCATCTCGTTGGGGCACCGTCGGATCGCAACCATCACCGGTCCCCTGGATCAGGCGAACGGCATCGCGCGCCTCGCGGGGTTTCAGGCCGCGATGCTGCAGTCGGGCGTGCCAGTGGATGACGAGCTCGTGATCCGGACGCACTACGGCGTCGATCAGGGTTACGCCGCCACGCGACGACTCCTCGCTCTCACCGAACGGCCCACAGCGATCTTTGCCGCCAGTGACGACAGCGCACTCGGTTCGATCCGCGCGCTGCGCGAGCACGGACTGCGCATCCCGGACGACATCTCGGTGGTGGGCTTCGATGACATCCCGCACTCGCAGTGGACCGACCCGCCGCTCACGACCATCCGTCAACCGCTGGCGCAGATGGGAAGCGCGGCAGTGGACGCGCTCATCCGGTCCCGCGCGGGTCAGCGTCTCGCCGCGCATACGGAGCTTTCGACGACCCTCGTGGTGCGGTCTTCGTCCACGGCGCCCGCCGCGGACTGAAGCGCGGAGCTGAGGTTATGGGCGGAGACCCGTGGGAGCATGGAGTGTGACTGACGCCCTGTCCCCTGCCTCCCGCCTCGCCCTGGACGAGGCGTTCGAGCGCGACGCGAACCGCGGCGGTTTCGCACAGGGCGGCACGATCACGGTGATCGGAAGCGATGCTCTCGCTGCTGCCGTGCGCGAGCGTTTCCGTGCCTCGGTCCGTGTGTTCGATGAGCACACCCCGGTTCATGTCGCAGCTCCGGCGGGCTGCGAGCGCCATGGTTTGGCCCCGGAGCTCGTCGACGGGGTGATTCTCGTCGTGGGCGAGCTTCCTCAGACACTCGCCGGGGTCGATGAGATCGCCGGCCTCGTCGCGCGGTTCGCCGATGCCGACGTGCTCGTCGTCCTCGCCGCACGCGAGAAGGACCTCGAGCGCGGGATGAACGACCGCCTCCGCGCGTCGTTCTCCGAGGTGTCCGCGAGCCGGGGCCGCGACAAAGCTCGCGCGCTGATCGCGTCGGTACCGCGACCGGCCCCCTCTCCGTCATACCCGCGGTCCGAGCTGGTCAGCGGTCTGGAGTTTCCCATCGCCGCCCATGGTGCGGTGTTCGCAGGAACGCGACTGGACATCGGGACGCGGGCGCTGCTGGATCAGCTGGGCGATGAACTCGACGCTGCTGCCCTTCCGGAGCGGCCCACCGTGGTGGATCTCGGATGCGGGACGGGGATCCTGGCGGTGTGGGCGGCGCGGCACCTGCCGGATGCGCGGGTCATCGCGACGGATCGGTCGTGGTCGGCCGTGTCATCGGCCTCCCGCACCGCTGAGCTCGCCGGCGTCGCGGGCCGCGTCGACACCGTCCACGCCGACGCCGGCGACGGGATTCCGGATCGCAGCGTTGACGTCGTGCTGCTCAATCCGCCGTTCCATGACGGTCGTGCCGTGATCGACGACATGGCGCAGCCGCTGTTCCGTGCGGCGGGGCGGATGCTTCGTTCCGGGGGCACGCTGCTCACCGTGTACAACTCACATCTCCGCCACCGCGGCGCACTGGAGCGCATCGTAGGACCCACGTCCCAGGTATCGCGCACGCCGAAGTTCACCGTCACGCGCTCGATCGCCCGGTAAAGATGGGATAGGCGGGCGCCCCGCGCTGGCCCCGTTCTCGTCGGCGGTGGCACCGTTTCGGTGTGATGTCGAAGGAACTCGCCATCAGCGACCGTGGATTCTGTGGTGTGGAGCGTGGCACCGCCTCGTGCTCGACCCCGACACGGAGAGCAAGCTCGCCGCGAAAGCGTCACAGCGGGCGTAGCCGTCGCTGCTGCCGTCGATGGGCTTCTGCGCAAGGACCGCGCGAACCCGTGGTCGCTCAGCGTGCCACCGAGACCACCGGAGCCTGGGCCTCGGCGCCACCGTAGCTCGGGCGGACCTGAAGCTCCCCGCTGGCTCGATGCGCACGCTGACGCCTGCTCTCGGCGGACGAGTGTAAGCACAGCCTCGCGCGTCCTACGGGAAGTGAGAGGCACGGGCCGCGGGTCACTCCCGTGAGAGCTCCCGGTGATGTGGCTTGCGGATCCAGCGTTGATGGGGATCCCAGAGGAGCGGGGCTTGCACTTCTGGCACGCCGTCGCGGATGCGAATCCGCCACCCGGATTGTTCGAGGGTGCGGTGGTGATGAAAGCAGAGCGCAACACCATTGCTTGTGTGGGTGGCCCCGCCGTTCGCCCATTCGGTGACGTGGTGATGCTCGCACCAGGAGGCCGGGACATGACAGCCAGGAATGATGCACTCCCGGTCCCGATCGTTGATCGCTCGACGCTGCGTGGGCGTGAAGATGCGCGCCTCGCTGCTGATCGCCGTGATTGCCTGGTTCACGTCGTAGTGCAGGTGCTGGATGCCGCCGGTGCAGGTGATGCGCAGTGCCGTGGCGACACTGATCGGGATCTCGAGCCCGGGGAGTTCCGCCTGCGCCACGGAGTCGGGACGGTGCGCGGTGCCGCCGCTGCTGCGGACGGTTCCTATCCGAGGTTCCGGACCGAGCTCCGCACCGGTGTCTTCTGCATCGGAGGGCTGATGGGCATCGGCGTGCTGCGTGAGTGCGCCGCTGGTGAGACGCACCAGCAGCGTGGGTGCATGACCCTGGAGCGAGGGGGCGCGTCCGGACTCGGCGGCGATGCGCAGCATGGCAGACAGCGCGTCATGACGCTTCTGGGCCGGCGTGCGGCGGTCGTCCGCGCGCGACGGTAGGCATACGCATGTCATCGCGGATCCCGATTCGGTGCCCCAATCCCCCACGGGAGCCCCGTCCTCGGGCAAGGCGCTGGCGAGTGCCCCGTTCGCGTCTTGCGCACCGCAGACGCACGAATGTGCATCGACGTCGCCTTCAGAGGACGCGGGAGCCTGCGACGAATCGTGGAAGCGAACACCACTCGGCGCTGGGATTGCGCCGCTGGTGATCCCGCCGGCGACGGCCGGGTCGCCGTTCGTCGCCGCGAAAGGCTCCGGGATCGGGGGCGCCGAGGGGTTGTTGTAGGCGTCGAGAAGCAGCTGAAGTTGCACAGCTGTCTCAGGAAGCAGTGCACCACGAATCGGCACAAGACCACCGACGGGAGCGCCGAGCGTTATGCCGCGCTTCAGCAGCGCGATGCGCTCGGCCGGTTCGACTCCGTCGGGGTCGATGCGCGCGAGCACCGCCTGAGACATCGCACGGAGGTCCGAAGCTGGGCAGGACACGTTCCATGCCGCACCCCGGTCGATTCCCTCGGCTGGGTCGTCAGGATTCGCGTCCGGCTCGCCGTTGGGCACTGCGTGCACGCCACGCGCGAGGTCGACGAGGAATTGCTCGGCCTCCTGAATCGCCACCACACCGATGCGTGGAGCGGCATCGTTCAGGACGCCAGCGATCGCGAGAACCCCGTCCGTCCCCAGAACTCCGCACCGAGCTGCCTCAGCGACCGCCGGAAACAGGCCAGGCAAGACCGCTCCGGACAGATCTGTGGACTGTGTGATCAGCCCCGCAGCCCGCACCCACTGGCGCGCTGAGCGATCGCTCACACCCGCCGCGCGCTCGATCACCTCCGCCACCGTGCGGCATCCGATCCGGGTGGTCATCCGTGCTCCGCGATCCGCCGATGATGAACGCTGCTGGACCTCGCCCACCGTGTTCAGCAACGCACCCTCGACGAGACGCAGGACCCCACCGAGCACTCGCAGCCTGGCAACGAGCTCCTCGTCGGTTGCTGCGCCCTGGCTCGCGGGCAGTTCCGCGAGCGCCTGCGCCAGTTCCAGACCCGCGCCAGTGACCTGGTCGAGTGCCTCGGAACCGTTCATGAACATAGCTCCATTCAACTCGGGGCCACCGACATTCGACCGGTGTTTTCCCCAGCTCAGTGGATATATTCAAAGATCGTTTCGTTGCTCCCCAGGCGGCGGTGTCCACAGGCGTCGCGGCCACCGGGCGGGTACTCGGGCCGAGGCCACGACCTCACCCGTTCCTGGACCCGTCCTCGCCTGTCGGCGGATCGAAACGCGCCAACGACGGTCGCGTTGGGGTACCCGACCGGTCAGGCTTCACGCGTGCCGACGCGATCACTCCTCCCCGGTCGCCGTCGGCAGCGAATCCCGAAGCACGAACAATCGCTCCAACAGGATGAGCAGTTCCCCCGATTCGACGTAGTGGGCGATGTGCCCGTCTGAGAACCGCTCTCCCCGCAGGATGTAGGTGAACCAGGTCGACAGCTCCGCTCCCGAGACGGAACCGAGCGGCACCGCGCGGACGCGCTCATACGAGTCGAGGTAGTCGTAGTCCGCGCCGACGATGTCCTGCGCTGCCCACAGTGCTTTCATCAGCACGTCGTCGTATTCGGGGTACGGCATCGTCCACGCACCCGAAGATGTCATCCGGCTCGGCGTCCACTGCACCTGGTGGCCACCGATCAGCAGCTCCCGCCCCCGCTGTACCTGCTCCCACTGATCGTCCATGGGTCCGCTCCCTCTCGCTTCGCCCCGATGCACGCCGGCTCGGAGAGGATCGTCCGCAGCGGCGCGCACTCCACGATAGTCACGCACCGGGTGCGCTCGATCAGATCAGGTCATCCTTCGCCTGCTCGATCGCCCCGCTCCACCAGGAGGCGGGGCTCTTCGCAGCCTGTGGATCGATCCGGCGCAGCGTCCGCAGCAGATTTCTCACTCGCACGGAGTGCGGGAGAGCGGCGGACGTCGGAGGCGGGCTGATCTTCCCCGCTCGGAAGGCGGCGAGACGTTCGGCGGCCTGATCCGCGGTCAGCACCCGGGGGCCGGGCGATGGCCCTGCCGAACGCAGATAGTCGGCGAATGCCTGCAGGAAGCCGGCCGTCGCCGCCCGATCCCGATTCAGCGCGACGGTGTGACGGCCCGCGACGTCGAAGACCGCCGTCGTCGCATCCGCCACGAACTCCACGACGAGGAACTCCCCGTCATGGACGTGACCGATCACGACAGCATCTCGATCGAGACCTGGCGGGGGCGGGTGCTCGCTGTTCTCGACCAGAACCATGCCGAGGGGTGAGTCGATGCTCGTCACACGCACAACGATAGTCAGCCCACCAGGGCGCCCGACTCCTCCCGCACGATCGCGCGCACCGCGTCCCGCCCGGCACGATTCGCGCCGATCGTCGACTGACTCGGGCCGTAGCCGATGAGAAACAGGCGCGGCTCGTCGATCGAGCGCCCGTCGGCGACCCGAATGCCGCCTTCCGGAGTGCGCAGACCGAGCGGGGCGAGATGCGCGATCGCCGGACGGAACCCTGTCGCCCAGAGGATGACGTCGGCGTGCTCGAGAGTGCCGTCGGGCATGCGGACGCCGTCCGGCTCCACCCTCGTGAACATCGGGTGACGCACCAGCACACCCTTGTCATGCGCGCGCTGCACCCACGGCGTCCAGATGTCGCCGGTCACCGAGATGACGCTTCCGGGCGGAAGCCCCGCGCGCACGCGCTGCTCAACACCGTCGAGAGCCTCGATCCGAGAAGCGGTGGTCCACTCGCCCCGCTTCCAGTCCGGCTGGCGGCGCGCCACCCAGAAGGTCTCCGTGACATCGGAGATCTCGTCCAGCAGCTGGAGGGCCGACACACCACCACCGACGATCACGACCCGCTTGCCGAGGAACGCCTCCCGCGACACATAGTTCGCGGTGTGAAGCTGGATGCCGCGGAAGGTCTCGCGGCCCGGCACGTAGGGCCAGTACGGCTGCGTCCAGGTGCCCGTCGAGTTGATCACGTACCGCGCCGCCCAGGAACCCTCGTCCGTCTCGACGATGAGACGTCCACGCGGATCCGCGTCCGCTCGACGCACCGCGCGCACGCGCACCGGGCGCTGCACGCGGAGATCGAATCGCTCCTCGTAGGCCGCAAAGTACGGCGGCAGAGCATCACGTGCGGGCATCGCGGCATCCGCCGGGGGAACCGGGAAGCCCGGCAGCTCGTAGATGCCGTTCACCGTCCCCATGCGCAGCGATTCCCAGCGGTGCTGCCACGCGCCGCCCGGACGGTCGTCGGCGTCGAGGATCACGAAAGTGCGTTCGCCATCTTCTCCAGCGGGCACAAAGCCACGTCGACGCAGATGATGACCGGCCGACAGCCCGGCCTGCCCGGCACCGATCACGACCACATCGACGGTTTCGGGGGCGCTGCTCATGCCTCCCTCAACGTTCACCCCCGGCGGGGCATTCCATCACTCAAGGTGCACTTTCAGCTTGGTAGTGCAAAAATTGCATTCTATGGAGACAAGTGCAGAATCCTTGCGCGAGCGCCGTCGTCGCGAGACCGCCGACGCGCTCACCGCGACAGCACGCCGCCTCACCACCGAACAGGGCTTCACCGGCTTCACCGTCGATGAGCTGTGCGCCGAGGTCGGCGTCTCGCGCCGCACCTTCTTCAACTACTTCGCCAGCAAGGAGCACGCGGTCTTCGGATTCACCGCGAACGATCCGCGCAGCGAAGCGCTGGATGCCGAGTTCCTCGCCCGCGACGGCGATCTGCTGAGCGACTTCGTCGAACTTAGTGTGCGCCGCTTCGAGGTGTTCAACCCGATCGACGGCGCCCGTGGACTGTTCGCACTCATCGACCAGGAGCCGCGACTGCTGAAGAGCCTGTTCGACCAGCTCGGCGAGAACGAGCGCCGTGATCGGGAGCTGGTCGCTCGGCGCATGACCGGGGACGACGTCGAGCTTCGGGCCGAAGTCCTCGTGCACTCCGTCGGCGCGCTGGTGCGCATGTGCATGGACCAGACCCTCCACCAGAGCTCGCCCGAGAGCTTCCGCGACCTCATCGCCCAGCGCCTCCGCGTCGCGCGCTCCCTCCTCGTGCCCACACAGAAAGTCGATTGAATGTCCGCACCCGTAACGCAGGATGCACCGTTCCTGCTCACCCGGCGCCGCGTCTGGATCATCTTCAGCGCGCTGATCGCCGGAATGCTGCTCTCCAGCCTCGACCAGACCATCGTGTCCACCGCCATGCCGACGATCGTCGGCCAGCTCGGCGGCGTGGATCACCAGGTCTGGATCACCACCGCCTACCTGCTCGCCACCACCATCGTGATGCCCATCTACGGCAAGTTCGGTGACGTGCTGGGACGGCGGAACCTGTTCCTCATCGCCATCGCACTGTTCACGCTCGCCTCGGTGGGCTGTGCCTTCGCCGGCGACTTCTGGACCTTCGTGGTCTTCCGCGCCCTCCAAGGCCTCGGCGGCGGCGGTCTGATGATCCTGTCGCAGGCGATCATCGCCGACATCGTGCCCGCCAACGAGCGCGGCAAGTTCATGGGCCCCCTCGGCGCCGTCTTCGGCCTCTCCGCCGTCGCCGGTCCGCTTCTCGGCGGCTTCTTCGTGGACCACCTCACCTGGCAGTGGGCCTTCTACATCAACATCCCGGTCGGGATCGCGGCATTCATCATCGCGCTGGTGGCCCTCCAGCTGCCCAGCAAGAAGGCCCAGAGGCCGATCGACATCCTCGGCGTGATCCTGCTGTCGATCGCCACCACCTGCCTCATCTTCTTCACCGACTTCGGTGGCGATAAGGAGTTCGGCTGGTCCTCCCCCGCCACCTGGGCGTGGGGTGCGGGTCTGGTCGCGGCCGCGGCGGCTTTCATCCTCACCGAGGCACGCGCGGCGGATCCCATCATCCCGCTCAGCCTGTTCCGCAACCCGATCTTCATCAACGCCACCGCGATCGGTCTGGTGCTGGGAATCGGCATGTTCGCCGCGATCGGCTTCGTGCCGACCTTCCTGCAGATGTCCTCGGGCACCTCGGCAGCGGCGTCGGGCCTGCTCATGATCCCGATGATGGTGGGTCTGATGGGAACGTCGATCTTCTCCGGAATCGCGATCTCCAAGACCGGCAAGTACCGGATCTACCCGATCCTCGGCACGATCATCACGGGTGCGGCCATGGCGGCGTTCACGACGCTGTCCGCCACCACGCCCATCTGGCTGATCTGCGTGTTCCTGTTCGTCTTCGGCGCTGGCCTCGGTCTGATCATGCAGGTGGTGGTGCTCGTCGTACAGAACGCCGTTCCGGCGAGCGAGATCGGCACGGCCACCAGCACGAACAACTACTTCCGCGAGGTGGGCGCCTCGCTCGGCACCGCGGTGTTCGGGACGATCTTCACGACCCGACTCACGGAGAACCTGCTGGGCGTGTTCGCCGGTGCGGGCGCCTCACCCGACGACGCGTCGGCCGCGGCGTCGACCATCGACCCGGCAACGCTCAGCACGCTTCCGGACGAGGTGCGCGACGGCATCGTCACGGCCTACGCCGACGCGCTCGCACCGGTGTTCTGGTACCTGATCCCGTTCGTGGTGGTCGCTCTGATCCTCTCGCTCTTCCTGAAGCAGATCCCGCTGTCGGATCAGGCCGGCCTCGTCGCTCGCGGCGAAGCGATCAGCGGCGAGGAAGCCGAGCGACTGGAGGCCGAGCAGCGCGCTGGCACTGCCGCTCCCGCGTCGGACGCACCCCCGCGCGGCTGATCCGCCGCGGGCGCGGCGCCGCCCCCGAGAAACCCAGACAAGTCCGAGAAACCCCGCAACGCAGGGTTTCTCGGACTTGTTTGGGTTTCTCGCGTGGTTGACCTAGAGGTCGGCGAGCGGAAGAGCGGGGTTCGCCTCCAGCACCGCAGTCAGATCGGACTCGAACAGCTCGATGTACACGGCGTCGTCACCGGAGAAGCGCAACACAGTCACGAGGGCATCCGCGAGCAACTCGGCAGCCTCGCGATCCGCACCCTCGGGGAAGGTACGGGCATGGTTCGGGGAGACATCATCGCTGCCCGCGCTGAAGCCCCAGCCACGTAGTGCCGCAACCTGCAGGCCCGACAACTGCGGATCGTTGATCTCGTTGGACGAGACCTCGATGATGATCGAGCCGTCGTCGTCACGCGTGCCCTGGACATAGGGCGGCTGCACGGCGTCGCGCACCACCTCGACCACCCACGGGTCGTCCTCGCGGATCAGGTGCTCGAACAGGTTGGCCAGCGCCTCGCGCACGGGGGACGTCTCGTCGGTCATGCGCTCATCCTGCCACGGCCTCCGAGTGTCGGGCGCACGCCACGGTGTCTCCGCACCCTGCGCACAGCACTACGCGGTTGCGGCAGGCGTCATCGGCACAGTTGACCATGCGGGTGGTGGGCGTCTCGCAGACCGCGCACCGACCGATCACCTTCGGATCCCGCCCGACCGGGACCGATTCCCGGCCGTCGAAGACGTAGAGCGAGCCCTCCCAGAGGCCGGTGCTGCCGAAGCTCTCGCCGTAGCGGACGATGCCGCCGTCCAGCTGGTACACCTCGCCGAAGCCACGGGAGGTCATGAGGCTCGACAGCACCTCGCAGCGGATTCCACCGGTGCAGTAGGTGACCACGGGCTTGCCCTTGAGATGGTCGTACTTGCCGGAGTCGAGCTCGGCGATGAAGTCGTGTGTCGTCTCCACATCCGGCACGATCGCGCCACGGAACCGACCGATCTCGGCCTCGAACGCGTTGCGCCCGTCGAAGAAGACGACGTCGTCGCCCCGCTCGGCCACCAGATCGTGCAGCGCCCCGGGACTCAGATGCACGCCACCGCCGACCACACCGTTCTCGTCCACGCGTAGCTCTCCGGGTGCCCCGAAGGAGACGATCTCGTCCCGCACGCGCACACTCAGCCGCGGGAAGTCGAGACTCAGTCCCTCCTCGTCGAGACCGGTGCCATTGGACCACTTGACGTCGACCCCCGCGAACGCGGGATACTCCTTCGTCTTGCGGACGTACTTCTTCAGCGCGGCCATGTCGCCGCCGAGTGTGCCGTTGATCCCGTCCCGGGAGATGAGGATGCGACCGCGCAGGCCCAGCCCCTCGCAGAGGTCGCGCTGCCACAGCCGCACCGCATCCGGGTCGGTGATGGGCGCGAACACGTAGTACAGGATGATCTTGGCGGGCACGATTCCAGGTTACGCGGATCAGGCCCAGAGGAACCCGGCAGCCGGGGCCGGTGGTGCCGACACGACGAGCCGCGCCAGCTGCACGGCTCCATCCAGCGGTCCACCCGCCGGCGCGACGAGTTCGGCGTCTGGCCGCAGCTCGCGGACCACCGCGCGGAACGTGGCCGCATACTCGTCCGAGCGCAGCAGACCACCGGTCGCGGAGATGCGCGGCGGCAGGCCTCGCAGCGCGGCGACGGCGGAGTGCGCGGCCTCGGTCGCGGCCTCGCGAATGATCTGGCGCGCGGACGGATCATCCAGTCCGGCGACATCGGCCGCGAACGACGCGAGCACACCGGCACGATCATCGCGCGTGTACAGCTGCCCGGGCCACGTCATCGGTTCACCGAACCGTTCCTGCGCCGCGTCCAGCAGCGCGCCCGCGTCGGCGACGACACCGTCACGCTGGCGCATCGCCGCCTGCAGCGCCCGCATTCCGATCCAGGAACCGGACCCTCGATCCCCGAGCAGGTGCCCCCAGCCGTCGACGCGGTTCCACACGCCGCGGAAATCCGCGCCGAGGGCGATCGCTCCGGTGCCGACCGCGATCACGGCACCGCTCGCACCACTAAGCGCGCCCAAGTGTCCGGTGACGGCGTCGATGCTGGCGGCGACTGAGGCACGCGGAACGCGCTCGCGCACGCGACGCACGAGGTCGTTCGGATCTGCCACGAGCGTCGCAATCCCGGTGGCACCGATTCCGATCCCGACGATCGCAGAATCCGGAGAATCACGCAGCGCCTGCTCGATCAGGGCGAGCGCGAGGTCGGGTCCCGCACTGCCGACTGCCGTCACCGCGCCGCGCGGACCGCTGCCCTCGGCGAGCACCGTCCCGTCGGCGGACACCAGTCGCGACCGCGATCCGGTGCCGCCGATGTCGATGCCGAGGAATGCCGTCGTCACCGGGGTGAACCTCAGGCCGAGAGGTGCGCGAGCGCGGCGCGCACCGAGCCGCTTCCGGCCGCGAGCGCCGCCGATGCCTCCGCTGCTGTGACCGCAGCGACGGTCATGACGATGGCGGTCTTGAGGTCGCCGCCGGACTCCTCCAGGCGAGTGCGGGCCTCCGCGTCTTCGATTCCCGTGGCCTCACGCAGGATCCTCACCGTGCGCTCGCGCAACTTGGCGTTGGTCGCCACGACCGAGACCATCAGGTTGCCCCAGGTGCGACCGACAGCCACCATGAGCGCCGTGGAGAAGCCGTTCAGCACGAGCTTCTCGGCGGTGGCTGCCTTCAGACGAGTGGATCCCGTGAGAACCTCGGCTCCGGTCTCCAGCACGATGTCGAAGTCGGCCAGTGGTGCCAGCGACGCGTGCGGGTTCGACGAGATCAGCACGGTGTGGGCACCGGCAGCCCGTGCGGCACGCAGCGCGCCTCCGACGTACGGGGTGTTGCCGCTGGCTGCGAGTCCGACCGCGACATCACCGGGGCGCAGGTCGGCTGCGGCGGCCGCGCCGTCCTCCTCGGAGTCCTCGGCGTTCTCCACCGCGTCCAGCAACGCCGTCTCGCCCCCGGCGATATGCGCGACGACACGGCCGCGCTCCAAGTTGAACGTCGGCCGCAGCTCGGCGGCGTCCAGCACGCCGAGTCGTCCCGACGTCCCGGCACCGAAGTAGTGCACGTTGCCGCCGGCGCGGAAGGACTCCGCTGCCAGGTCCACCAGCTGAGCCAGCTGCGGGATGATCCGCTGCACCGCATCGACGGCGACGCGGTCCTGATCGTTGAGGAGTTGCAGCACGTCCGCCGCGGGCAGGGCGTCCAGATCAGCCGATGCCTCGAGTCGCTGCTCGGTGGGCGGAAGCGGCCGCGCGGCTGCGGCGTCGGGGGTTGCGTTCATGCTGTGGTGCCTCACTCGGAAGAATGTTCTCAGTCCAGTATGGTGAAAAATATTCAGAGTTCAATCGCGCCTTGAACATTTTTGCCACACTGACGGGTATTCTCAGGTGGCACCGGTGCGTGAGCCCGGTGGCACCACTCAGCACGAAGGAGCGGCCATGAGCGATGTGCTCACGAGCCTGCGGCAGAAGCTCGGATCGATGAGCCGCACGGAGCGTCTCGTCACCGACGCGGTGCTGCACGATCCGAACCTCGTGCTGCACTCGACCATCACCGAGCTCGCCGAGTCGGTCGGCGTATCCACCGCTTCGGTCACCCGCATGTGTCGCGCCGCGGGTTTCGCCGGCTACAAGGACTTCCGGCTCGCCTTCGCCTCCGCATACAGCCGTGAGGAGGCTTCACGCGAGCACTTCCAGGTGGCGGACGCGGACATCTCCACCGAGGATTCCGTGGCAGACCTGGTCTCGAAGGTCGCCTACCAGGAGGTCCGGGCGATCGAGGACACCGCGCGCGCCCTGGATCTCACGGCTCTCGATGCTGCCGCCACCGCCCTGCGCGCTGCGTCCCGCGTCGAGGCGTTCGGTGTCGGATCCTCCAGCCTCACCGCCCAGGATCTGCAGCTGAAGCTGCATCGCATCGGCACGCCCACCTTCTGTTGGAGCGACACCCACCTCGCGCTCACGTCCGTGGCCAGCACGGATGAGCGCAGCGTTGTGCTCGGGATCTCACATTCCGGTTACACGCTCGAGACGCAGCAGGTGCTCGCCCTCGCCCGAGAGCGCGGTGCCACCACCATCGCGATCACCAACGATGCGTCCTCCCCCGTCGCCCTCGCCGCCGACATCGTGCTCACGACCGTGGCGCGCGAGGCCGCCTTCCGCACCGCGGCGATGTCGAGCCGGCTCGCCCAGATGGTGATCGTCGACTTCCTCGTGGTGCGGGTGGTGCAGCGCAACTTCACGACGGCGGAGCGGCTGCTGGTGGCCAGCCACGACGCGGTGCGCGCGCACAAGCTCCCGCGCCGCTGAGCGCGACCGACTTCAGCGACGCCGCAGCCCCGCATCCGCGTCCACGATGACGTCGCCGAACAGGCGGTGCAGCGCGCGACGATCAGCGGGCGAGAACCAGCTGAGCTCCACGGCCGCCGTACTGCCGGATCGTGTGCGGAAGCTCCAGCCCGCCAGCGCCGGCATCCGCGGGCGGGACGGGATGTTCTCCACGACGTGCGTGAAGTCGGTCAGCGGTGCCCGCCACGTCGGCCGGAATCGCCGCGTCAGCACCACCTCTCGGTCATCCAGCGAGATCGTGGTTCCGGTCGCGATGAGCGTCATCACGCCGAAGATCGCGAGCAGGGCGACCACAACGACCACGGAGGCGATCGGATTGCTGCGTGAGACGCCCCAGACGATCACCAGCCCGCCGGCCCAGAGCAGAGCGTAGGAGGTGAGCGGCCCCCAGAATCCGCCTCGGATCACGACGGGTGCGAGCGGCGGAGTGAACACGTCTCGATCGTATCGGTCGACTCAGGTGTGCACGCCGTCGAGGTACCACCAGCGCCCGCTCTGGCGGACGAAGCGGCTGCGCTCGTGGACCCGTCCGAGTTTCGCCCGAAGCCTCGCGGTAGCGCGCGACGAACTCCACGACGCCCCGCTTGACATCGTCGGTCACGGGTGGCGCGTCGAGGATCTCCAGCCCGAGCCAGCGGGTGCCGTCGTCGAGCGAGAGCTCCTCCGGCGCCGTGCCCGGATGCCACGTGCTCAGCAGGTACTCCGCGTCGCCGCGTGCGAAGGCCGTGTAGCGCGAGCGCATGAGCTGCTCCGGCGACGCGGGCACCGCGTCTCGGTTCAGGAAGGGCAGGCAGCAGACGTCCGCCGCGACACCGGATCCACAGGGGCACATGCTCATTCCCCTATTCTCGTCGCGTGACGCCGGGGCCTCGACAACCACGGAGCCAGGCGGGAGCATGAACGCATGCTCTTCGATCTGCCCGCACCGATGCTCGCCAAAGCCGTCGGCGCCATTCCGGACCCTGCCCGACACCCCGGCGGCCTGCTGTTCGAGCCGAAGTGGGACGGCTTCCGGGTGCTCGCGGCGTGGGACGGCACCGACGTGGAGCTCGGCTCCCGCGGTGCCAAGCCCTTGACCCGTTACTTCCCGGAGCTGGTCGAGGCGCTGCCGCGGCTGCTCCCGCGCCCCGCGATCATCGACGGCGAGATCGTCGTGGCCACCGGCCCCGCGGGTTCGCGCCGGCTGGACTGGGAGGCGCTGTCCCAGCGCATCCACCCGGCCGCCTCCCGCGTGGCGCTGCTGTCCGAACAGACTCCGGCGATGATCGTGGCCTTCGATCTGCTGCGCGACGGCGATGACGACCTCACCGCGCTGCCCTTCCGCGAGCGGCGTGAGCGCCTCCTCGCGCTGCTCGCTACGGCGTCCGATCCGCTGCACGTGACGCGAGCCACCACGGACGCCGACGCGGCCGCGGACTGGCTCAGCCGATTCGAGGGCGCAGGACTGGACGGCGTGGTGGCCAAACCCCTCGACGACGCCTACCACCCCGGCAAGCGAGCGATGCTGAAGATCAAGCATGCGCGCACGGCCGATGTCGTCGCTCTCGGATACCGCGTCCACTCGTCGGGTTCGGGCGTCGGCTCGATCCTGGTCGGACTCTACGGTGACGACGGCGTGCTCCGTCAGGTGGGCGGGGTATCCGCCTTCACCAACGCACGACGCCAGGAGCTGGTGGACGAGCTCGAGCCGCTCGTGGAGCGCGACGCCGAGGGGCAGCTGGTGCGGGCCGAAGGCGAGCGCAGCCGGTTCAGCGGCAGCAAGGACGTCAGCTTCGTGCCGCTGCGGCCCGAGCGCGTCCTCGAGGTCCGTTACGACCAGCTGGAGGGACTGCGCTTCCGGCACACCGTGCAGTTCGAGCGCTGGCGTCCGGACCGCGACCCGCGTTCCTGCACCTACGAACAGCTCGAGCACGTCCCCCGTTTCGATCTGGACGACGTGCTCGAAGGCTGATCGTCACATCTCCACGATGCCCCATGGCGAGTCGTAGGCGGCGGGGTCGGCCAGCAGCTCCAGGAACGGGGTGGCCGGGAACGCCTCGGGCCCGAGCACGCCGGTGCCGCTCCATACTCCCGTCGCGAGCAGCTCCAGCGCGACGATCGGGTTGACCGCCGTCTGCCACACCACGGCCTGGGAGCCGTCGCGCGCCATCGAATCGGCGTTGTCCACCACGTGATACAGGTAGGTCGACCGGGGCTGGCCGTCGCGACCGATCCCCGTGACATGGATGCCGGCGCAGGTCTTGCCGTGCATCCGATCGCCCAGGGTGGCGGGATCCGGAAGGCTCGCGGCGACCACATCGCGCGGCGACACCTGCCCGCCCCGCACCGTCACCTTCTCCGTCTTGTCCAGGCCCAGCTTGTGCAGCGTGCGCAGCACCTCGATGAACTCCGACCCCAGTCCGTACTTGAACGTGACCTTGCGCGCCTTGGTCCAGCGCGGCATGAGAAGGACCTCCTCGTGCTCCACATTGACGCACTCCACCGGCCCGATGCCCTCCGGGAAGTCGAACACCTCCGGCTCGCTGAAGGGCTCAGTGGTGTACCAGCGACCGTCCTCATAGACCACGGGCGGGTTGAGGCACTCCTCGATGGTGGTCCAGATGGAGAACGAGGGAGCGAAGTCGTACCCGTCGACGGTGAGATTGGCACCGTCACGCACACCGATCTCGTCGATGCTCTGAAACAGCTCATCCTCCGCGTAGCGTGCGAAGACATCCGCGAGCCCCGGCTCCACGCCGATGCCCACCAACGCGAGCCGCCCCGCGGCCTCCCAGTCGTCGGCGAGGGCGAACTGCTCATCGCCCAGCTTCACGCCGGGCAGGCTGAACGGCTGCTCCGGGTGCGGGTGCGACAGGCTCATCGCCATATCGAGGTAGGTCGCTCCGGCGGCGAACGCGCCGCGGAAGATCGGCATGACGAATCGCGGGTCCACCGCATTCAGCACGTGCGTGATGTCGTGCTCCCGGATGAGATCCGCCACCGATCCCTCGTCCGAGGCGTCCACCCGTGCCGCGCTGAAGCGATCATCGCCCAGCTCGGCCACCAGCTGTGCGGGTCGTGCCGGGTCGTAGTCGGCGAGGACGATCGCCTCGTAGAAGTCCCGTCGTTTCGCGATGCGCGCGGCAGCAGAGCCGACACCACCCGACCCCAGAATCAAAATTCGCATGTGTCGTCCCTCCCGCACGCTGTCGTGCGTTTCGTCCTACCAGGCCCCGCCCGAAGTGAGACCGCCGTCAACCGAACGCTCCAGCCCGTACTCGTCCTCCGGAACGAGAACCTCGGTGTCCTCGTTCAGCGACTCGCCGCGGAAGAAGGGTCGAGACTCGCTGAAGCGCGACCACACCAGCATCAGCAGTACGCCCAGCAACAGGGAACCCAGACCGATCACGAACGCGCCGCCGACGCCGAACAGCGTCGTGTAGCCGTAGTCCACGTCCCACATGTCGATCAGCGACTGCACGAACGCGTAAGTGAGCATCAGGGCGCCAAGCAGCGGGAAGATCCCCTTGAACCAGAGATCGCGCGCGGAGCGGGACAGCTCGCGGCGGAAGAACCAGACGCAGGCGAAGCCCGTGATCGCGTAGTAGAACGCAATGGCGAGGCCCAGCGACAGGATCGAATCCTGCAGGATGTTGTCGCTGATCAGCGTCATGCCCACGTAGTAAACCGTGGCCGCGATGCCCATCATGAGCGTGGAGAACGAGGGCGTCCGGAACTTCGGGTGCACGTTCTCGAAACGACTCGGCAGCGCCTTGTAGACCGCCATCGCCAGGGTGCCGCGTGCGGTCGGCAGGATCGTGGTCTGCGTCGACGACACCGCCGAGACCAGGACCGCGATCACCAGCACGAAACCGAGCGGGCCGAGCAGCGGATCACGCAGCACCAGGAAGATGTCGTCCTGATTGTCGGGGTTGCCCAGGCCCACACCGCTCTCCCCCAGGCCCGCATAGGCCATGGCTGCAACGGTCACGGCGACATAGGTGCCGACCAGGACGATGCAGGTGAGCACCGCGGCACGGCCGGGAATACGCTTGGGGTCCTTCGTCTCCTCGTTGAGGGCCAGGCAGGTGTCCCATCCCCAGTAGATGAACAGGCACAGCAGCACGGCTTCGATGAAGCCCGAGTACGACTCGAACCCGAACGGATTGAACCAGCTCAGCTCCGGCGTGGCCCCGCTCTCGGCCTGTCCCGTGGAGATCTTCCAGACCGCCGCGATCACGAACAGCGCGAGAGCGACGTACTGGACGATGAGCAGGATGTTCTGGATCCGCTCGCCGAGCTCCACACCGCGGTAGCTGACATAGGTCATGGCCGCGATGAAGACGACTCCGGTGAGGGTCACCACGACCGTGTTGTCCGCGAGCGAGCCGTCGCCGATGAGCAGCCAGAAGTAGATCCCCGCCACCTGTGAGAGGTTCGCCAGCACGATGATGCCCGCGATCGCGACACCCCAGCCGCCCATCCACCCGAGGATCGGGCCGAACGCCTTCGTCGCCCAGGTGAAGGTGGTGCCGCAGTCCGGTACGCGGTTGTTCAGCTCGCGATAGGCGAAGGCGATGAACAGCATTGGCACGAACGCGATGATGAAGGCGATAGGTGCCTGCGCGCCGACCGCCGCCACCACGAACCCGAGCGTCGCGACCAGCGAGTACACCGGTGCCGTCGAGGCGAGACCGATGACGGTGGATCCCCACAGCCCGAGTTTCGCGACGGCAAGGCCCTTGCCGGTGGGTGGACCGGGAACCGCGCCATTCTCTGAGCGCGCGGGACCGGCGCTGCCGCCGGTCGCATCGGGTTGCGACGTCATGGCGCGACGGTAGCGGTTCGCGCGCAGCCGCGTCAATGGTTCGCCCGCCCCGGGTGCGGCGATCAGTCCTGCTTTCGAGCGCGCGACGGCTGCACGCGCGGCGGCTCATCCGGCATCTTCGGGAACTCGGGAGGGAAGGGCATCTCACCGAGGCCCGCGTCCAGGTCGCGCTGCCACCACTCCAGGAGCGTGTCGATCCGGCCCGGCTTCTCGTGGAATCGCGCCCAGGGGTCGCCGATCTCCGCGATGCGCGCGGGAACGGTGCGCACCGTGAACGCGGTCGGGTCGACCTCATCCAGCTCGTCCCAGGTGATCGGCGTCGACACGGTGGCGGTCGGCAGCGCGCGGGGGCTGTACGCACCGGCCATCGTGCGGTCGCGATTGGCCTGGTTGAAGTCGATGAAGATGCGCTCGCCGCGCTCTTCCTTCCACCAGGCGGTCGTGACGCGGTCGGGCATCCGCCGCTCGAGCTCGCGTCCCGCCGCGATCACCGCGTGACGGACATCGAGGAACTCGTGCGTGGGCTCGATCGGACAGAACAGGTGGATCCCGCGGTTTCCGCTGGTCTTGATCCAGGACTCGAGCCCCGCTTCGCTCAGCACGGAACGCATGCCGTGAGCGGCATGAACCGCGTCGGCGAAGGCGGTGCCGGGCTGCGGGTCCAGATCGATGCGCAGCTCGACGGGGTTGTCGGTGTTGCCCGCGAGCGAGGCCCAGGGGTGGAAGACCACGGTGTTCATCTGGACCGCCCAGACGATCGCCGCGGCCTCGGTGAGCACGAGCTGCGGGTGCACCCGCCCCGAGTTGTAGCGGACGGAGACAGCACCTACGAAGTCGGGGGTGCCCTTCGGCGGGTTCTTGGAGAAGAAGCTCTCCCCGTCGATCGCCCCGGGGAATCGCTCCAGCGACACCGGCCGGTCCCCGTTTGCGGCGAGGAACGGCCCCGACACCGCGATGACGTACTCGGCGAGCTCGTGCTTCGTGATTCCGACCGCGGGGAACACCTCCCGATTCGGGCTCGACAGCGACACCTCCCGATCACCCTCGGGTCCGGGAACGGTCAGCGTGATGCGCTCGGAGGCCATACCCGCACCCTACGCGTCACCCTCTCCCCGCGAAACACCCAAGCAAGGACGAGAAACCGTGCGTTTAGCGTGACCCGCGTTTCGTGGAGTTGGTGTCTCGTTTCCTTTCTGCCGGTTACGCGGCGATGAGTTCTGTCAGCTTTTCGGCTGGGGTGGCGTAGTCCAGGCTCTGGTGTCGTCGCGCGGTGTTGAAGTACTGGATGTAGTCCGCGACGGCGTTCGTGGCCTGCGCCCGGGTGGTGAAGCGCTGCCAGCGGAGTCGTTCCTGCTTCAGCTTGGAGAAGAACGACTCGGCGACAGCGTTATCCCAGCACTGGAAGTTCTTGCCCATCGACCTTCGGATGCTGTGCTTGCGGCAGAACCCTGCGAATCGCTTCGACCGGTATTGGGTGCCGTGATCGGAGTGGAAGATCGCGTTCTCCTTGACGTGCCCGCTGCGCAACGCTCGTCGCAACGCTGTCACGACCAGCTCCGCGGTCTGTCTGGCACCCGATGCCCACCCGATCACCGAACGTGAGGCCAGATCGATGACAGTGGCGACATAGAGCCATCCTTCATCGGTACGGACGTAGGTGATGTCGCCGACGAGCACCATTCCCGGCTCCAGCACGTCGGAGAAGTGACGGTCGACGAGGTCCTCCGGGTCGGCGCTCGCCCGGGCCCGGGCCGCGGCCCGCTCGAACGCCGCCTCGGTGGCTCGGGGCATCAGCTTCATCGCCTTCATCGCCTTCAGGACGCTCTTCGGGTTCACGGGCAAGCCGTGATCTATCCTCAGGTCAGCGGCGATCTTGCGGTGCCCAACGGTATACAAGGACCGCACGAACAGGCCGAGCACTTTCGCGTGCAACACCGCCCGCCACTGCGCTGTCGCCGACAGCGGTCGCGTCTTCCAGGCGTGGTACCCCGACTCGGAGACACCGAACTTGCGGCACAGGTACTGGATGGAGAAATCAGCCTTCATTCGATCGATCACCGCGAACCATTCCGCCGGCGAGAGATCTCCTGAACGAAGGCGCGCGCTTTTTTCTCGAAGTCGAGTTCCTTGCGCAGTCGAGCGTTCTCCTCCTCCAACTTCCGCACACGCTTGCGCGCAGCATCCGTCAACGTCCCCGACGGATCCAGCTCGATATCACGAGCCGTCCGCACCCACCGATACAGCGTCTGAAACGGAACCCCGAGATCATCCGCGACCGCACGAATCGTGCGCCCCCTCGACTCCCGATAGATCCGCACCGCCTCCGCACGCTGATCCGGATGCCACTGCTGACCCTTGCGTCGCTCAGGACGCTTCCCCTGCTCTTCCATAAATCACCTGAGACACAGCCTCCACCATCCGCGGGTCACCGCAGATGCGAGGTTTCTCGGACTTGCTTGGGTGTTTCGGGACGTCAGGACGCGGGGGTCAGCAGCGGCGCGAGCTGCTCGCGCGTCAGACGCAGGTTGGGGCCCGCGGGGTCCAGGATCACGCCGGACACGCCGGAGTTGTCGGCCAGAGCCTTGACCAGCGCATCGGCGGCGAAGGGCGCGGCCTGCTCACCACGTCCGAGCGCCACCACCTCGAGCGGGTGCGTGAACAGTTGGAGCAGGCGTCGGCCGTCGGAGGTGTGCGCCTCGGCCACCCCGAAGCGGGGAGTGCCGTCCTCGTTGTCGCCGGCGCGGCCGACGGCCACCCAGACGCGACCCTCGCGCAGCGCCTCGACGACAGCTGCGGAAGTCTCCTCCGTGCGCTCGCCGGCGATGAGGGACTTGACCGAGAACGTCGGGTCGCACTCCCCCATCACGCGCTCGATGAGATCGCGCGGCACGACGGCGCGCGCGGTTCCGGAGAAGTTGTCGATCACGAGCCCGGCGAACTCGTTCGCGAGCACGTGGCGCAGCACGAGCGCGGCGGGCTGGCCGATGGCGCTGGTGCCGGTGTCGCCGTCCGCCTCGACGGCCTGCTGCAGCGCACGACCCGAGCTGAAGGCGAGCATGTAGTTCTCGTCGCCGTTGCGGATCACGCCCAGCTGGAGATCCTCGCCGGCTTCGACCTGCTGGCGGGCGTCGCCCTTCACGCGCAGGAAAAGGTGACCCTGCAGCGCCTGGCGGAACACACCGAGAAGCTCGGCGCCCGTGGGTCCCTCGCCGAGGCGCGCAAGAGCGTCGCGCAGCACGGCATTGTCTCGAAGACCCGGCACCGTCTCCAGGTCCGTCGGCGGCTCGTCCGCCGCGAACGGCAGCGCCACCGTGCCATCGGCATTGTGTCCGGGAGCGACAACCGGAACCGCCGCGGGCTGAGCCGGCTGTGCGGCCGGTTTGGGCTGCGGCGCACCCGCGCCGAGACCCCCGAAGGACGAGACGCTGATGTTGACGTGCGGAACAGGCTCCGCCGGAGTCTGCGCGGCTTGCTCCTCCGCCTCGACGGTCGCCGCCGATTCCTCGGGCGCGACCGATGCGTCGGGCGTGGACGGAGTGTTCTTTCGGCGCGAGAAGAGAGCCATGCGCCCAGCCTAACCGGCACATCACCGGGTCGGCTTCCGCGCTCGTCATCGGGCGACGGTATCGGGGCAAGACCCCCGGCGCTCATGAGGGGCACCGGGGGCCTCGGCTACGGTCGGACGCGACTCGGCGATCGATGGCGAGGCACCCCTGCCCGCACGATCGCGAAGGTCCGCCACCGCAACACCGCTCCCGCACTTCGCCCGCTCATGCGGACGATACCGAGGGCCGGGTCGGGAGCGACCGAGGAAGAGGATCGGTTGAACGGGTACGACAGCGGAGCGCACGAATCCCCCGATGTGTGCACTGCTGTGTTGCTGTCCATCCCCCGAAGCCTTCCCCCGTTCGAGGATAACTCGCGTCGGATGATTTATCCCTGATCATCGGGAAGATTAAGTATGCACGATGCACACTTGGTTCGTATCAGAGCTTCTCGATCGGGGCGATCTTGATGAGCAGCTTCTTGGCTCCGGCGGTGTCGAACCGAACGTGCGCGATGCGCTTGGCGCCCTCACCGGTCACCGCGTCCACGCGCCCCTCGCCGAAGTCATCGTGACGGATGCGGTCCCCCGGGGCGAGCTCGAGTTCACCGTTGTCGCGCACCCGAGCGGTGACGCGGTTGGCGAACTTGTCGAAGTTGGTGGACTTCGGGCCGAAGCCCGCGCTTTCGCTGCGTCCGAGCGGCTTCGGACCGAATCCACCCGAACTGCGCCGCGCGTTCAGCGCACGCGACTGCGTGCCGCCGCGGGAGTTGACGTCACCCGGCGACTGGCGCCAGTGCAGCAGCTCCGCAGGAATCTCCTGCAGGAAGCGACTCGGCATCGCCACCGTCACCTCGCCGAACTGCGCGCGGGTCATCGCCAGAGTGATGAACAGCCGCTTCCGAGCTCGCGTGATGCCGACGTAGAACAGTCGACGCTCCTCCTGCGGCCCGCCCGGCTCGCCCGCGGAGATGCGGTGCGGGATGAGGTCTTCCTCCACGCCCGTGAGGAACACCGCGTCGTACTCCAGCCCCTTCGCCGTGTGCAGGGTCATCAGCGAGACGACACCCGACTCGTCGTCGAGGTCGTCCGCGTCGGAGACCAGAGCCACATCGGCGAGGAAGTCGCTGATCGCCCCGTCGGGGTTGTTGCGTGCGAACTCCCGAGCGACCGCGACGAACTCGTCGAGGTTCTCCAGTCGCGCCTCGTCCTGCGGGTCCTTGCTGAGGCGCAGCATGTCGAAGTAGCCCGACTTCTCCAGCAGCAGCGTGAGCCCCTCCGCAACCGACGTGGGCGGCGGCACTTCGCCGTCCGCGGGCATCAGGATCTCCGATGCCTCCAGCAGCACGGCGTCGAGGTGCGCGATGGCGGACTGGATCTTCGGCCCGACGCCCAACTGTGTCGCATTGGCGAGCGCATCCCGGAAGGTGATGTTGTGCTCGGCGGCGAACCGCGCGATGGCCGTCTCGGTGACATCACCGATCCCTCGACGGGGTCGGTTCAGAATGCGGCGCAGAGCCATCTCGTCCGCCGGGTTCGCGACGGCGATGAGATACGCCAGCGCGTCCTTGATCTCGGCACGCTCGTAGAACTTGGTGCCGCCCATGATCTTGTACGGCACGGCGGAGCGGATGAAGATCTCCTCCAGCGCACGCGACTGCGAGTTGGTCCGGTAGAACACCGCCATCTCGCCGTAGGGCATGCCATCACGACGCAGTCGATCGATCTCATCAGCCACGAACTGCGCCTCGTCGTGCTGCGAATAGCCGGTGAAGCCGAGGATCTGCTCCCCCGCGCCGACGTCGGTCCACAGCTTCTTGTCGCGACGGTCGAAGTTGTTGCTGATGACGGCGTTGGCCGCCGACAGGATGGTCTGGGTGGAGCGGTAGTTCTGCTCCAGCAGCACCACCTTCGCTCCCGGGTAGTCGCGCTCGAACTCCGTGATGTTGCGGATGTCGGCACCACGGAACGCGTAGATCGACTGGTCGGAGTCACCCACGACGGTGAGTGAGGACGGCGCGGTATCGGCGGAGTCTCCGGGTGCCTCGAAGATCATCATCCCGCCCGAGGAGAACGGCTCGGGCGCACCGATCGGCTTGGTGAGCTCGCGGATCAGGGAGTACTGCGCGTGGTTGGTGTCCTGGTACTCGTCGACCAGGATGTGCCGGAAGCGGCGACGGTACTGGTCGGCGATGTGCGGGAATGCCCGGAACAGGTAGACGGTCTGTCCGATGAGATCGTCGAAGTCGAACGCGTTGGCCTTCTGCAGCGAGCGCTGGTAGTCGGTGAACACCTCGACGAACACCCGCTCGGCCGGGTCGTTCATATTGGCATCACGGGCGTAGGACTCGGCGTCCTGCAGCTCGTTCTTGAGCTTGGAGATGCGCGACTGCACCGAGGAGGGCGTGTGACCGAACGCGTCCGCCTCGTGTTCTTTTACGAGCCGCTTGATGAGCGCGCGGGAATCGCCGGAATCGTAGATGGTGAACGACGAGGTGAAGCCGAACTGCGACGCCTCCCGCCGCAGGATCCGAACGCACGCCGAGTGGAAGGTGGAGATCCACATGCCGCGCGCCGTGTCGCCGAGGATGCTCGCGACGCGCTCGCGCATCTCGGCGGCCGCCTTGTTGGTGAAGGTGATCGCGAGGATCTGGCTGGGATACGCATCGCGCGAGCGCAGCAGGTGTGCGACGCGGTGGGTGAGCACGCGCGTCTTTCCGGAGCCGGCTCCGGCGATGATCAGGAGAGCGGGTCCGCGGTACTCCACGGCAGCGCGCTGCGGCGGGTTCAGCCCATCAAGGAGCGGATCTGCGTGGCCGGAATCCCGGCCGAGGACAACGGGCTGCTGTTCGGTCATGGCCTGACAAGTCTAGGCGGGGGCTCGGACATCGGATCCGCGTCCGCCGTCGCCCGATGGATGTCCGATGCCGCCGCTACCCTGGTGCGATGTCCTTGACCGCGATGCGCGCTCCGGCGTTCCGCTGGTTCTTCCTGGCGCGCGCCCTGCAGATGATCACGGCGGCGATGTCTTCGGTGGCGTTCGCCTTCGCCGTGCTGTCCGTGGACAACGCGCCGCTCGCGCTGTCCATCGTGATGACCTGCCTCACGGCCAGCACCGTGGTGTTCCTCCTCCTGGGCGGTGTGGTGGCCGATCGGCTGCCGCGCGCGCTCGTGATCCAGACCTGCTACGTGGTGAACGTCCTCACCGTCGGCGTCACGGCCACCATGCTGTTCACCGGCACGGCCACCGTTGCCTCCCTCGCGGTCACGGCGGTCGTTGCCGGTGCCACCAGCGCGTTCGTGATGCCCTCGATGCAGGGCATCATCCCGCAGCTCGTCCCGCACGAGGCGCTGCAGCAGGCGAACGCGATGCTGTCGTTCGTGCGATCGCTGGTCACCATCGGCGGGCCGGTGATCGCGGGGCTCGTGGTGGCGCTGTCCAGCCCCGCGTGGGCTTTCGTCATCGAGGGCATCGGTCTGGTGGTGGCCATCCCGCTGCTCGCGATGGTGCGGCTGCCTCCGCCCGCGCGCTCGAACACGAATCTGTTCACCGATCTGCGCGTCGGATGGAGCGAGTTCCGCAGCCGCACGTGGCTCTGGGTCATCGTCGTGGCGTTCGGCCTCCTGAATGCGCTGGAGATCGGGGCCTGGTCGGTGGGTGGTCCGTTCATCGCGAAGAACAATCCGCTGCTGGGCGTGCAGGGCTGGGGGTGGGTGCTGGGAGCCCTCGGCGTCGGCACCCTCGTGACCACCCTGGTGCTGATGTGGCTGCCGCTGTCTCGACCGCTGCGTCTCGGCATGATCGGCATGGTCGCCGTGGCCCTTCCGATGCTCCTGCTCGGCACCCATCCGGCCGTGGTTCCGCTGATGATCGCCGCCTTCATCGCGGGAGCGGGACTTGAGATCTTCAACACCGGATGGAATGTGGCAATGATGGAGAACGTCCCGGGGGATGTGCTCTCCCGCGTCTCCAGCTACGACATGCTGGGCAGCTATCTCGCGATGCCGCTCGGCACCATGCTGTTCGGATGGCTCCTGACCGCCGGGGACCCGGCCACAGTGATCACCATCTCCGGAATCATCTACGCGGTGATCGCGATTCTGACACTCTGCGTGCCGAGCGTCTGGCGCATGGGCCGCATCCACGGCGACGCGGCAGCCACCCCGGCCGCCTGATCAGCCGACGACTTCGGCGCGGGAGGGGGCGCGACGCAGCACGAGCCCCGTTGCGAGCAGCGCGATCCCGAGGATCGTGGGAACCCACACCAGCAGGGCCGGTGCACGCAGCTCGACGATGCTGTCGGCCCAGGGCGATCCGAACCGCTCCGGCCCCAGTGCGAGCGTGAGCACGGCGAAGAACACGATGGCGGCGCCGGCTGCGGCCAGCACCACACCGGTGGCGCGGCGCGCGCCGTACTGCTGGGCGGCGGCGCCTCCCACCGCCACCAGCATCCAGCCGATGAGCCCGAAGCTCACGGTGAACACGAGGACGCGCAGCGGGAACGATGCCCACGCCGCGACCCACGCCGCACCGGGGCCCGCCACCGACATCACGAGAAGATCCGCAGCGCACTGGAACACCACGACGCCTCCGATGGCGGCGATGACCGCCCACGGTGAACGTGGAAGGACGAGCACGGCGGCAACCGCCGCGAACAGGATCCACGACAGCGACAGGATAAGCGCCGGCGACGCGGGGAGGAAGGCGGCCTGGACGGCACGGGTGGCGATCAGCAGACCACCGGGGACGATCAGCATGAGGGCGCGATCGAACGGGAGCAGGCCCAGCAGGGACTCCCGCGCGCGCCAGGGGCGCGTTGCCGCCAGCCACGTGGAGCGGGCCGCCGCGGCACCTGGTCGACGCACGAGCGCCGTGCGTGTAGCGAGGATGCCGATGATGAGCCACGCCGCGGTGGGTATCAACAGGATGCGCGCTGCCCACGCCATCGATGCGTCGCGTTCCGCCCGCGCGGGATCGAGCATCGCGCCACTGTGGACCGTGACGATTCCGTCGAGAAGTGCGGCCACCACACCGCATCCCAGAGCGAGTCCGGCGACGATCACGAGAGCTCGGATGCCTCGTGTTCTCGCCGTTGTCATGTCGAGATGCTACTCCGGATCCTTCTCAGCGCTCGCTGTGAGCCGGGTCGCCGGCGCTGTCAGAGCAGCCGTCGGGCGCTCGCCCAGGCCGTGAGCTCATGGCGCGAGGACAACTGCAGCTTGCGCAGCACGGCGGACACGTGGGTCTCCACGGTCTTGATGGAGATGAACAGCTCGGCGGCCACTTCCTTGTAGGCGTACCCGCGGGCGATCAGTCGCATGACCTCCTGCTCGCGGCCGGAGAGTCGATCGAGTTCATCGTCCGCGCGTGCCGTCTCTCCGCTCATCGCGCCGAAGGCGTCGAGCACGAACCCGGCCAGACGCGGCGAGAAGACCGCATCTCCCGAGGCGACCGCACGGGCACCGGCGCTCACATCACCGCCGCTCGATCCCTTGGTGATGTAGCCGCGGGCGCCGGCACGGATGACGCGCACGACGTCCTCCGCAGCGTCCGAGACGCTGAGCGCCAGGTATCGCGTCTCCGGCGACAGCGGCAGCGCCTGCTGCAGCACGGCTTCCCCGCCGGTGATATCGCCGACGGCTCCGGGGAGGTGCACGTCCAGCAGCACCACATCGGGACGGGTGGCGGCGATCACCGCGACGGCGCCGGGGACGTCTCCGGCCTCGCCGACGACCTCGACGCCCGAGTCCAGATCGGCCCGCAGGCCCGAGCGGAAGATCGAGTGGTCATCCACGATCACCACGCGCAGAACGTCGGTCATGGGGTCCTCCCCTCGGACATGCCGTTCGAGGCATGCGAATTGTCGCGCCGCAGCGCCAAACGGATCTGGGTTCCGGCACCTCCCGCGCCGGGGAGCACCTGCGCCGATCCGCCGGCGCGCCGCATACGACCGATGATGGACTGCCGCACGCCGAGCCGGTCCGCGGGAACGCCGTCGAGGGAGAAACCGGGTCCGCGATCGCGAACGTAGACCTCGACCGCATCCCCCCGGCCCTCGATGTACACCGAGACCTCGCCGCCGGCATGGCGAGCGGCGTTCAGCATCGCCTCTCGGGCGGCCGCGGCCAGATCGCCGCTCGCACGTTCCGTGCTGGTGCCGGCCGCAACCACGTCGATGCGCACCGGGTAGTCGAGCTCCAGCGCGGCGGCGTAATCGCGCAGGTCGGTGGGCAGATCGCTGTCCGCGGGCTCGTCGCCGTCATACAGCCAGCTGCGCAGCTCCCGTTCCTGCGCGCGAGCCAGTCGTGCTGCCTCGCTGGAGGCACCCGCGCGGTTCTGTATGAGGGCCAGAGTCTGCAGCACGGAATCGTGGAGGTGCGCGGCCATCTCGCTGCGCTGCTCCTCGCGGATGCGCGTGATCCGCTCGTTCGACGCCTCGCGCAGACGCGTCACCAGAATCGGCGCATAGATGACGCCGAGCGCGATCACGGCGAGCATCGAGCACACGAGGGCCGAGACGCTGCGCTGCCCGATGGTCACCCAGCCGTCGGTGATCAGAACGGCCACCAGGACGAGAGCCGCGGTCCCGCGCACGAGGGTCACGTGGCGCGCCCCACGGTCGGGATCGTTGGCGTCCAGGAAGCCGGCCCAGAGGGCACCACCGACAGTGACGGTCATCGCAAGGATCGAGCACCAGAACCATTCGCTCTGATACGGACCGGTGGTGCCGACCATCCAGGCCGCGAGCGCAGCGAGGATGCCACCGGTGCCGACGAGCGCCCACGCTGCGGGCATGCTGCGCGTCACGCGATTGTCTTGCGCGACCTCACCGGTGGCGGTGCGCGCGGTGTCGGCGAGGGGGACGAGCGCCCACAGCCACCCGTAGAGGAGGAGTCCCGCGCCGCTCACGAAGGAAAGCAGCACGAAGAGGATGCGCACCGTGCCGACGTTCCAGCCGAGGTGCGCGGCGAGGCCGTCGGCGACGCCCGCGAGCTGCTGCCGCCTGCTGCGACGCAGCGGCGGGCGTGCGGCCGCGCGAGCGGGTGCGACGCCCGCCGGCACGGCGGAGGCGGGCTGGGTGGAGGCAGGCGCGGTGGAGGTGGGCATGGCGCGCTGCGGCGGCAGGGGTGCGGGCGGGCGCGCCGCGTTCCCCGGGCGCACCGGCCCCGAGGGAACAGCGGTCATGTGCCCATCACATCACAAGGCGAGATGTTCTGGCGGGCTCGGACCGGGCGAATCAGGGACGCGTCAGGGGCATCCCCCATGGCGCGTGCGCCGCGGACGGCGGCACAGTGGAGAGCATGACCGACAATCCTGCTTCGTCACCGACACCGCCTCCCCCGTACCCGGGTGCTCCCGGCGCGAGTGGCGACGGTTCCGCACCGCGCGGCGCAGGCGGCGGCTTCTTCGGCTGGCTTCGGACGCTGGGTCTGGTCCGCGGAGACGCCTGGGTCGGTGGCGTGTGCGGCGGGATTGCGGCACGGCTGGGCATCGACCCGCTGATCGTGCGAGGGATCTTCGTCGTGGCAGCCGTTCTCGGTCTGCCCATGGTGCTGGCCTACGCGATCCTGTGGGCGGTCCTCCCCGACCGCGACGGTGTCATCCACCTGGAGAATCTGTTCCACGGCCGCCTCGAGCCTCCGATGATCGCCGCGCTGGTGATCGTCCTGCTCAGCTTCGTGCCGGTCACCCCCTGGCTCGGCAACCTGCTGCTGTGGTCGGGTGGGTCGTTGGGCGGGATCTACGACATCGGCGGAGCGCTGAGCGTACTGTGGCGTGGTCTCCTCGTGCTGGCGTTGATCGGCCTCGTGATCGTCGCGATCGTGGCCATCGCCCGCCGGCCGCGACGACGCGGACATGAGGGTGCGCCCACGTTCGACCCCTATGGACCGACTGGCCCTGGTGCGGCGGGATACGACCCGCGGGGCTTCGGTGCCGCACCCGCCGGTGGCGCGGTTCCGTACGCCGGAACGGCGCCCCACCCGACCCCATACGCGGCCGCAACGCCAGATGCAACGCACATGGATGGTGCGTGGCCCGTGCCCCGCCTGGACACCCCGGCGCCCACCGCTGCAACACTCGTCTCTGATTCGAATGGCACGGTCTCCGCACCCGCCGGCGCCTCGATTCCTGTGGCACCGGTTCGGGATGACACCGCAGTCGATGCCGCCTCCGACGACGAGATCTCACCGAGCACGGAGACTGGCGAGCAGACGGCCACCGCTGGTGAACATGTCGTTGACGACCACTCCTCCACTGCGACCGGTGATGCGGCGACCGATGATGTTGAGCCGGCCGGAGAGCCTGGCGCACCAGTTCTCGATCCCACCCCGCCCGCATGGCATGAGGCCGCCGCCGCGACGGCACCCGTGTCCGGCACGTCGTCCGCCCCGGGCGCCCACGGTTCTCAGCACACATCGGCGCCCGGCGCAGCGCCGGTGGCGACCGAGCCATATGACACCTGGCGTCAGCAGCAAGACCAGTGGCGCACCGAGCACGACGCGTGGCGTCAGCAGCAGCGCGACGCGGAACGGATCGCGCGCGAGCAGGCCCGAGCCGAGTCCGCGGCCGCGGCCGCACAGGCCAACCGCGAGTACCAGGAGGCGCGTGCGCGACGCCGCGCATCCCGACCGCGCACCGCGCTCTGGTACGTCGCGCTCACCCTCGGTGTCATGGCCGTGGCCGGTGCCGCTGTGGCGCTCGTGGCCGCTCCCCGGGGCACGATGATGGCCGCGACGCTCGCGTTCCTGGCGGCAACCGCGGTGGGTGCCATCGCGATGATCGTGGCGGGCATCGCGCGGCGACGCAGCGGTTTCATCACCTTCCTGACGATCACCAGCCTGGTGATCGCCGGCGGAACGCTCGTGCCCGCGCTCTCGGTGGGACGGCCGTGGAGTGGATCAGAGGTGGCACGGGTGGATGGGCAGGTCCTGCTGCCGCTCGGCAACGCGATGATCGGCGGACCCGATCCCTCGGATCAGAGCTACCTGCAGTCCTTCGGATTCACCAACATCTGGCTGACTCCATGGTTGGCCAACGATGAGCAGTACGCCCTCGTGAATCCCGAGCCCACACCCACTGCGACCACCGCGCCGGCACCGTCTTCGACACCCGAGCCGTCTGCGAGCGCTGCGCAGCCGTCGCTGATCGCTCCGACGCGGGGCGGGTCGATCACCCTCGAAAAGGGAGGCGAGGGCGACACGCAGATAGACCTGGAAGCCGGGATGATCGTGACCTTCACCATCACGGCTGCGTCGCTTGACATCGGCGGGTACGAGGCCGACGAGAACGGCGGCTATGTCGCAGAGGTGCCGCGCCTCACCCCACCGACGCCCCTGACCAACGACGACGGAACGTACACCTGGACGTTCACCCTCGACACACTGGCCGAGTCGCCGCTGATCACTGGCGAACCCACCTCACATGCGCGTGGTTCCGTGATGACCGATGTGACCATCACCCAGCAGGATGATGTCTGGATCAACGCCGGACTCATGCCGGAGAGGAAGCGATGATGACCACCGACAATCCCACCACCGAAGCCCCCGAAGAGGAGCCCGGTGACGCGGCCAGAGCCGGCAACGCCGCGGCAGCGCCGCAGGTTGAGAACGCGCCAGGTTCACAGCCGCAGGGCGAGTTGGCTCCATCGCAAGCCGCGACACCGACCTCGGCTTCAACGGAAGGCGTGATCTCGTCGACGGTCTCCACACCGTTCGTCCCGCCGGTCTCTCCACCCGTTGATTCGCGAGAGCCGGTCGTCCCCGCCGTCGCTGAGGCACCGCGCACGCGGTGGGGCGGGATCATCTGGGGCCTGGTCTTCCTCGCCCTCGCCGGTGTCGGCTTCTGGTCGACCACCGTCCTGTCCGCCGACTTCCTGGCGGACATCTGGTTGCGCATCACTCCCCTCGCCGTGGGGGCGGGGATGGTGCTCATCGTCGGAGCGATCGCGCTGCTGTGTGCACTCGTCGCGCTCGCCCGACACCTCCAGCGGCGATCCGCCGCGCAACGGTCGCCCTTCTGACGCGGCCACGGGCGGATGCGGTTCAGGGCCCGCATCCGCCCCACTTCCCCTCGTGGGTCCCGTCACGTGCCGTCACGGTCGGTGATCCTTCGTCACTCACGCTCCTCAGCGCTCACCGCGAGCTAGCGTGGGGACATCGCGGCGGTCCGGGTGGTTCCGGGCACCGGCTCATACCCGGTTGTGCAGCGGGTTCGACTCCCGCCGTCGCGTCGAGAGCTCGAGCGACCAGTGTCACCGCAGTTCCGGCACCCGACCACCGCAGTATGGGCGAACCCGCACCGCAGGACATGTCAACCCGCCCGGTGAACATGCATGATGCAGGTATGGTGGCGCGCATGTGCTTTTCCCCGGTGGCGGGTCGATCATGACCTCGGGCGTGGTGCCTGTCTTCGGTATCACCCTCGCCGCGGCGCGCGGGTCGCGCACCGTTTACACGCTGACGGGGCGGCGCGGGATGGACTCGCTGGCCGCAGACGGCGAGCTCGCGAGCATCGACCACGACGGCTTCCGCGGCCGACTGGTGTCGGTGCCGCTCGGCGAATCCGCGTTCGAAGATCTGCGGTGCTCCGCGTTCCGCTTCGAGCGCTCGGTCAGTGCCGCGGCGGCGATGACGGACGTGGCCCGGCTCATCTTCGTCGTGCACGGCGGCGTCACCGTGCAGGACGGCGCAGAGGAGTCGGAGATCCTCGCCGGACAGTGGGCTCTTCTCCCCGCGCGACGCTCGTTCGTGATGAGCAGCGACGGTTCGTCCCGATTGCTGAGTGTGCTCGTCCCCACCCGCAAGCTCCGCACACCTCGAGAACGTCTCGACGCCCTCGCGCTGCGCCCGCTGGCGGACACGGCGATCGGCCCCGCCTTCGAGAGCATGCTGCGCTCGCTCTCCTCGTCGGCCCCGGACGACAACACGGTGGAGGCGGACCTCACCGCCCACGCTCTGCTCGACCTGACCCGGGCGTTGCTTGCCGGTCAGCCCGATGGCGAACCGGACAGCCCGGACGATGCGGTACGCGCCCGCGTACACGATTTCATCGAGCACAACTACGCCGACCCGAACCTCCATGTGTCGGTGATCGCCGCCGCGCTCGGGGTGAGTGTGCGTCGGCTGCATCGATTGTTCGAGTCCGAGCCGCTGTCGATCTCGCAGTGCATCCGCCGCTGGCGCGTCACCGCGGCTGGTCGTGAGCTGCTCCTCACCGACGAACCCTTCGAGGCGATCGCCCGTCGTGTGGGGTTCGGATCCTCTGACACCGGCTATCGCGGCTTCCGCGACGAGTACGGCATGACGCCGGCGGAGTATCGCCGCCGCGGGCGGGTGTGATCCGTGCTCAGCTGCCGAGCACTCGTGCCAGGGCGTCTTCACGCACACTGAGATAGACGGCGATACGCCGATCCAGCTCGGCGGAGTCCGACGCACCGCGCTCGCGAGCGTCCTGGATGTCCTCGGCGAGCGTCACCAGCTGGGCATGCGCCTCGGCCGGGATGCGCGTCTGGAGCATTGCGAGGTCCTTGCGGTAGGTGTCGCTCACCGGACCCATGATGCTCCTCATCCGCCGCCTCGGATCGTGGCCGACGCCACAACCAAACGACTGTGCACCACCCATGATGCCGCAATTCAGGCCGGTCTGTGGCGCAGCATGTGTCAGCCGCACCGCCCAGGTCCGGCTTGGACGGCCGGCCTACCCGGCTCAGAGGGCGAGAAGTGCGATGCCCGCCATCACCACGATCGAGGCTCCGATCCGCAACCCCGGGCGCCCCTCCCGAAGCACGAAAGCGCCGAAGAGACTCACTAGAACAACGCTCACTTCCCGCGTCGGGGCAACCAGTGACACCGGCGCGATCGTCGTCGCGGCCAGCACGAGGATGTAGCTGAGGGGCGACAGCACCCCGAAGGCGAGGAGGCGCCGCCATTGGAGTCTGGCGAGCGGGACGACCTCGCGCCAGCGCCGCCCCAGAATCGCCCCGAACAGCACCACCTCGATCAGTGTGCAGCCCACCATGAACGCCACCGGCGAGATGTGCCAGACCCGCAGCGACTGGCTGTCCCACAGCGTGTACGCCGCGATGGCGAGACCGGTGAGCAGTCCGAAGACGATGGCGGGGTCCATCCCCCGCCGCTCGGACGGCCGACGCCCTCGATCCAGCAGCCCGATCCAGACGACGCCGGTGATCACCGCGATCACCCCGACGAGCGCGATCGGTGACGGGCGCTCTCCGAGCGCCAGCACCGCCACGATCACCGTGACCAGCGGCCCGGACCCGCGTGCGGTGGCGTACACGGTGGAGAGATTCCCCGCCGCGTAACCTCGCTGGAGCACCAGCATGTAGACCACGTGGAGCACGGCGGACACCGTGATCCCGAGAAGGAAGCCCGACCAGTCGTCGGTGCCGATGCCGCCGGTGAGCGGCACGATGGGCAGCCAGACGACGCCACTCGCCAGCGCACCGAGCCACAGGAACGGGAGTCCGGCACGGCTGGCACCGTGAGCGATCACGTTCCAGGCGGCGTGAGCGCACGCGGCGGCGAGAACGAGGACGAGAGCGAGAAGCGACATGAGAACCTTTCGCCCGTCGATTCATGGATCGACGAGCACCGGTCCTCCGGGCTTTTGTCCTGTCAGATGACGCCCGACTGTGTCGGACGTGGCGCCGCTCGGACCTGTCGAACGTGGTTCCGGAACCCTAGGCGCTGTCGGTTTCAGTGTAGGCGATGTCAATGTCATAACGAGGCTCGCACGTCGCTGTGCGGTGTCACGTCTGCGGCAGTACGCTCGCCGCATGACGGCACCATCTCGCAGCACACGGCGCACCCTCGCGGGCGCCCGACGCTTCACTGTCCTCCTTGGAGTCGGCGTGCTCGCCGGCACGCTCGCACTGGCGGGATGCGCGCCCGAGCCCACGGCGGGAGGCACCTCAGCGCCGCCCAGCAGTTCGGTCAGCGCGCCAACACCGTCCGCCAGCTCGACGTCGGCATCGTCTCCGACCCCGACGCCGGAGCAGTCGGCCGCAACGCCCGTCAGCCTGGATCTCGGTCTGGATGAGCTTGTCATCACAGACTCCAACGGCGACGAACAGGTGCTCAACATCACGACCGATCCTGCCGGTGTGCGCCAGGCTCTGTTCGATCTGTTCGGCGAGGTCGCAGCAACGCGCCCTGACGATCGCTATCCGATCGACCTGTACCAGTGGCCCGGGCTCACGCTCAACTGGATCGACGGCACTCCCGCCTCCGCGTCCGTGACATTCCTCGCTGCAGACGAGGGTGGGATCGCACTCACCTCCGGCGGGCTGAGCGTGGGTTCGACCGTAGCCGAGGTGGAGGCCGCCGGCGCAGAGATGACCCCTTACGGCACATACGACGATGTCACCGGTTACCGCCTG
This sequence comes from Microbacterium gorillae, assembly GCF_050990725.1. Taxonomy (GTDB): domain Bacteria; phylum Actinomycetota; class Actinomycetes; order Actinomycetales; family Microbacteriaceae; genus Microbacterium; species Microbacterium gorillae_A. The sequence continues at coordinate 1,055,196 of NZ_CP158844.1, read as the reverse complement.
AACGTCGAGAAGGTGCCCGGCACCTCGTCACTGGCGAACCCCGGCGAGGAGGGCGTGCGCTACCTCAGCTTCTCCGTCGTGGGCGGCGTGGTGACCAGGCTCAGCGTGGGTAACGACTTCAGCGACCTCTGATCGACCGCCTCGGCCAGTACGTCAGCGCTCGGCGTTGACGTACTGGCCGAGGTGCTGACCGGTGAGCGTCGAGCCGTCTGCGATGAGCTGAGCGGGAGTCCCCTCGAACACCACCCGACCGCCGTCGATTCCCGCACCGGGGCCGAGGTCGATGATCCAATCCGCGTGCGCCATGACTGCCTGATGGTGCTCCACCACGATCACGGACTTCCCGGAGTCCACCAGACGATCCAGCAGCGCCAGCAGGTTCTCCACGTCCGCCAGGTGGAGCCCGGTGGTGGGCTCGTCGAGGATGTACACGTCGCCGCCCTCCCCCATCTGCGAGGCGAGCTTCAGCCGCTGGCGCTCGCCACCGGACAGGGTGGTGAGCGACTGACCGAGACTGATGTAGCCCAGACCCACGTCGGCGAGGCGGGCGAGGATCTTGTGTGCCGCGGGGAGCTTGGCGTCGCCATCCGCGAAGAAGGTCAACGCCTCCGCAACCGGCAGTGACAGCACTTCGCTGATGTCCTTGCCGCCGAAGTGGTACTGCAGCACCTGGTGGTCGAACCGCTTGCCCTCACACACCTCACAGGTGGTCTCCATCGTGGCCATCACACCGAGATCCGTGTAGATGACGCCGGCTCCGTTGCAGTTGGGGCAGGCACCTTCGGAGTTGGCGGAGAAGAGGGCCGGCTTGACGCCGTTCGCCTTCGCGAAGGCCCTGCGGATGTGCTCCAGGAGGCCGGTGTAGGTGGCGGGGTTGCTGCGCCGCGAACCCCGGATGGGCGCCTGATCGATCGACACCACTGACGCATCCTTCGGAAGCGATCCGTGCACGAGCGAGCTCTTACCTGAGCCTGCGACGCCGGTGAACACGACCAGCACTCCGAGCGGGATGTCCACGTCGACGTTTTGGAGGTTGTGGAGGTTCGCGCCGCGCACCTCGATGGCGCCGCGGGGTTCGCGCACCGTCGACTTCACGCCTACCCGCAGATCCAGGTGGCGACCGGTGAGCGTGTCGCTGGCACGGAGTCCGGCCACCGTGCCCTCATAGGTGATCTGGCCGCCCGCGGAGCCGGCACCCGGGCCGAGGTCGACCACGTGGTCCGCGATCGCGATGGTCTCCGGCTTGTGCTCCACCACCAGAACCGTGTTCCCCTTGTCGCGGAGGGCAAGCAACAGGCGGTTCATGCGCTCGATGTCGTGCGGGTGCAGGCCCGTCGTGGGCTCGTCGAACACGTAGGTCACATCCGTGAGCGAGGAGCCGAGGTGACGGATCATCTTGGTGCGCTGCGCTTCGCCGCCCGAGAGCGTGCCGGCCGGCCGATCCAGAGACAGGTAACCGAGCCCGATGTCGACGAAGCTGTCCAAGGTCTCCTGGAGTCCGATGAGAAGCGGTGCGACCGACGGCTCGTCCAGCGAGCGCACCCACTTCGCGAGGTCGCTGATCTGCATGGCGCAGGCATCCGCGATCGAGATACCCGCCACCTTCGACGAGCGCGCCGGCGCGCTGAGGCGGGTGCCATCGCACTCGGGACACACGATGAAGGTGACCGCACGATCGACGAACGCACGGATGTGCGGCTGCATCGCGTCGCGATCCTTCGACAGCATCGACTTCTGGATGCGCGGGATGAGTCCCTCGTAGGTGAGGTTCATCTTGTCGATCTTCACCTTGACAGGTGACTTGTAGAGGAAGTCATCGAGCTGCCGCTTCGTGAAGTCGCGGATCTTCGTGCTGCCGTCGAAGAAGCCGGACTCCGCGTACACGCGCGTCGCCCAGCCGTCGGGCGTGTAGCCGGGCACCTTGATGGCGCCCTCCAGCAGCGACAGGTTCTCGTCATAGACCTCGGTCAGGTCGATGTCGTTCACCGTGCCCATGCCCTCACACCGCGGGCACTGACCGCCCAGAATGGAGAACTCGGCGCGCTCCTTGACGGTGCGCCCGCCCTTCTCGACCGTGAGCGCTCCGGCACCGGACGCGGACGCCACGTTGAAGGAGAATGCCTGCGGGGAGCCGATGTGCGGCACACCGACGCGGGAGAACAGAATCCGTAGCATCGCGTTCACGTCGGTGGCGGTGCCCACCGTGGAGCGGGAGTTGGCCCCCATGCGCTCCTGGTCCACGATGATCGCGGTGGTGAGTCCCTCCAGCACGTCGACATCGGGACGGGCGAGCGACGGCATGAAGTTCTGCACGAACGTGGAGTACGTCTCGTTGATCATGCGCTGCGACTCCGCCGCGATCGTCGCGAACACGAGCGAGCTCTTGCCGGACCCGGAGACGCCCGTGAACACGGTCAGGCGACGCTTTGGAAGGTCGACGCTGACGTCCCGGAGATTGTTCTCTCGTGCTCCCACCACACGGATGAGGTCGTGGGTGTCGGCGATGTGTGCGTCGGTCATGATGCTCCCCAGTGTGCGGATCGACGGATGCGGCGGATAACAGCATCGCGCATGCCACCGACATTGCGCATCCGAAAGTGGGAAGCGGGCAGGAACGAAGAAGTCCGGGCTCAGTCCCGGACGACCGGCGCGCGGAAGAAGTCCACGCCGAGATCCGGATGATCGACGAACACGCCGTCCACCTGAGCGTCGCGGAGAATCGCCCACTCCCCCTCGTAGTCGCCGAACTCGGCCTTCGCACCGGTGCGGAACTGCTTCAGCAGGAACGCGTTCTCCGGTCGTGCCGTCCAGGTGAACACCTGAAGGCCGCGCTGGTGCGCATCCTCGACGACGGGGGCCGGCCCCCGCGAGCGGCCGAGGCGATCGGGACGCAGGATGCTCTTCTTGTCGAGGCTGATCCCGTCCACCTGGGCCGCGAGCACATCCAGGCCGCGCGGACTGAGCTGATCGGCATAGGACGGAACCCCTGCGGCGCGGGAGGCGCGCAGGTCATACGCGGTCCCTGCCGCTTCCAGGAGGTACACGTAGGTCGCCGGAAGCCCCTCCTGCTGCAGCCGGGTGATCACCGACTGCTCGAAGGATTCGATCACCAGCGGATGCTCTCCGCTTCCCCAGCCGCACGCGTCCAGTTCTGCCAGCAGCAGGGGCACGTGGTCGAGCCCGATCCCGGCGAAGTAGGTGGCGTGCTTGATCTCCACCACCACACCGATCTCACGCCCCTGTTCCAGGGACGCGTGACGCACGAGGTCCAGCACATCGCGCAGGCGCAGCATCGGCTGCCGATCGTCATAGGTGGCGCTGGTGGTGCGAAGTGCGGGGATCCGCTCGCGCACCCGCAGGGTGGAGAGCTCCTCCCACGTGAAGTCCTCGGTGAACCATCCGGTCTGCTCCGTGCCGTCCACGCGCTTGGTTCTGCGGCGATCGGCGAACTCCGGATGGTCCGACACATCGGTCGTTCCCGAGATCTCGTTCTCGTGCCGGACGATCAGCACCCCGTCCCGGGAGACCACGACGTCCGGCTCGACGGCATCCGCACCCATCGCGAGGGCGAGATCGTAGGCGGAGGGAGAGTGCTCGGGGCGGTACCCGGGCGCTCCACGGTGGCCGATGACGAGAGGGCGACGACGAGGCACCGGCCCATCGTAGTCGGCGCGTCTGGACGGGCACCGACCCATCGTCATGCGCGCGTCTGGCCGCGCGTGAAAAGCACGCTCACACGAGCGGAATGCTGTTCGCCCCCTGAGAATCCGCGAAACCTCTCACATCCCGCCCGTAGAATAGAGAACACCGTGTCCTTGACACACAGCATTGGAGCGTGAGCCGCAATGGCCCTTCGAAACCCGATCTTCAGCAACTCGGCGTTCCAGGAGCGTAATGCTCCCGCCGTTCCGGTTGCTCCTGCGGGAGCGCAGACGACTGGACTCGTGCCGCCGCCCGCGCAGGCCGGCTACACCCTGAACGGACAGCCGTACGCCCCGAACCCGCAGGCCGCCGGCCAGAACGCGCAGTGGGCAGCCTCCCAGCAGGCAGCTCAGAACGCGGCGGTGCAGGCCAACCTGGAGGGCATGTACGCCGCTCCCCCGGCCAGCGCGATCGACCACGGCCGCATGACCTACGAAGACACCATCTGGAAGACGGCGGCGCTCTTCGGCGTGCTGCTGGTCACCGCGGTGGTCGGCTGGGTGTGGGCAGCTGGCGGAATCGATGTGACGTACCGGCAGCCGACCAACATGGTCCCGTGGATGCTCGGTGCGCTCGGCGGATTCGTCCTGGCGATGGTGGTGACCTTCACCTCGCGCAAGAAGGTCCGTCCCGCTCTGATCTTCGCCTACGCCGCGCTCGAGGGTCTGTTCATCGGTGCCATCTCCGCCACGTTCGAGGCGTTCTGGCCTGGTGTGGTCATGCAGGCCACGCTCGCCACGATCGCCGTGGTCGGTGTGACTCTCGCGCTCTTCGCGAGCGGCAAGATCCGTGCCAGCAAGCGCGCCACCAAGATCTTCCTGATCGCCATGGTCGGTTACCTGGTGTTCTCGCTGCTCAACCTGATCCTCATGTGGACCGGCGTGCTGAGGGAGGGCTTCGGCATGTACAGCGCGACGCTCAACATCGCCGGTTTCGGCGTCCCGCTCGGCCTCATCATCGGTGTGCTCGTCGTCATCATGGCCGCCTACTCGCTGGTGCTCGACTTCGACGGCATCCAGCAGGGCGTCCGCAACGGCGCTCCCCGTAACCTCGCCTGGTACGCCGCCTTCGGCGTCATGGTGACGGTCGTGTGGCTGTACGTCGAGATCCTGCGCATCATCGCGATCGCGCGAGGCAACGAGTAACCCTCACCCCTTGCAGCGAACGGGGCCGGATTCTTCCGGCCCCGTTCGTCGTTTCTGCCGGGAGGGTGGAGACTGGAAGAGTGAATCAGCAGGTCAAGTTCCAGCGCGCCCTCATGCTCGCCGATCGCAAGCAGTTCGAGAAGGCGGAAGCCCTGCTGCGCGAGGTGGTCGACGCCGACCCGAGCACCGTGGTCGGCTGCCAGGCGGCGGTGGCTCTCGGTGAGCTCGTGAGCTTCGCGGATCCGGATGCGGCGCAGGACATCCTCGACGCAGCCGTCGAGAACATGGCGCCGCACGCCGACAACCCGGTGCTCGACTGGGAGCGTCAACGCGTCGAGGAGCTGTTCGCGGAGATCGCCGAGGCCTGAGCCTCAGCGCGGTGAACGTCCGTGCCGGGAACGTCAGCGACGGCGCGGACGCTCCGCAACATCCGCCAGCAGGCGCACCAGCGCCTCGGTGGTGGCGGCTCGGGAGCGCGACTGGGCCGCCCGGTGCGCCTCGTCGACCAGCCGCGCGTGCAGCTCGTCGTCCGTCAGTACGCGCAGGACCGCGTCAGCGAACGCCGACTCGTCCCCCGATGTGATGAGCACGCCGCCGCCATCGCCAAGCGCTTCCGCAGGCCCGTACCGGACGTCGTAACTCACCACTGGCGTACCGTGCGCGAGCGCTTCCAGCACCGCGAGCCCCTGACCCTCGAACGCCGTGGTGAGCAGCAGCACCGCCGGATCATCCAGCACCGTATCGGGGTCCGAGATCTGGCCGTGCAGGATCACACGACCCGTCAGACCAAGCTCGGCGATCAGCGCCTCGATCGCCGGGCGCGACGGACCCTCGCCGTAGATGTCGAGGACCGCGTCGGGCAGCTGGTCGACCACGCGACGCCAGGTGCGCACGGCGTGATCGAGCCGCTTGCCCGGGGCGAGGCGGTTCACCATCACCCCACGGTGCCGGTCGCGCTGTTCCGAGCGGCGCGGCGTCGCAACGGCTGTGACTCCGAACGGCAGCACCTCATCGATCCGATCCCCGCCGAAGCGCGCGATCACGTCGTCCCGCTGCGCGGCGGTCAGCCAGACCACCGCGTCGAACGCACCAGCCACATCCAGCCAGCGCTGCCAGAGCGGGAGGATTGGAGCGTCCGGCGTGTATGGCTCCCCGATGTGAGCAGTGTGCGTGGTGTGCACGAGTTTCGCGGGCGAATCCCACTCGACAAACAGCTCCCCCAGCTGGCGCGCTTCGATGATCACCACGCTCGGTCGGTCATCGCCCGTGGTCGCCAGGATGTGGTCGAGCCACGCCCGGTACAGGCCTCCGAAGCCGTCGAGCACCCCCGCCACCGAGCCGTCCGCCGCGCGCACCACCACTGGTGCCGTGCTCAGATGCCAGTCCGGGTCGCCGACAATCACGGGCAGTTCGATGATCGGGGCCGTCTCGGGAATCGATCGGTACTCCAGCGACGGATCTGGTTCGCCCGGTCGAGCGGCCGCCCGAAGCCACGACGGATCCGCCACGGCCTCGTCGAACAGATTCCGGAGCCGCTCCGGCCGATCCAGCTCACCACGGCGGACGAACTCGGCGCGGTGTGCGTCGTGATCCGCAACGGTCCCCGGATCCACGGTCAGCAACTCGGCCTCGATCCCGGCATCGAGGAGATCGCGTGCTCGGCCGAGAACAGCGCGGCAGAACCCGCCGTCCAGGTCCGGGATCAGCCGGGACGCAAGCACGAAGCACCTGACCGCGGGCGCGGCCAGGTGCTTCGACGACATCACTCCCACTCGATGGTCCCCGGCGGCTTGGACGTGACGTCCAGCACGACGCGGTTGACATCGCGCACCTCGTTGGTGATGCGGTTGGAGATCTTGGACAGCACGTCGTACGGCAGGCGCGACCAGTCGGCGGTCATCGCGTCCTCGCTGGAGACCGGACGAAGCACGATCGGGTGGCCGTAGGTGCGGCCGTCGCCCTGCACGCCCACCGAGCGGACGTCGGCGAGCAGCACCACCGGGCACTGCCAGATCTCGTTGTCGAGACCAGCGGCGGTGAGCTCCTCGCGGGCGATGGCATCGGCGTCGCGGAGCAGGTCCAGTCGATCCTGGGTCACCTCGCCGATGATGCGAATGCCGAGACCGGGGCCGGGGAAGGGCTGACGCGAGACGATCGCCTCGGGCAGGCCCAGCTCACGACCGATCGCACGGACCTCGTCCTTGAAGAGGGTGCGCAGGGGTTCCACGAGCTCGAACTGCATGTCCTCCGGGAGGCCGCCCACGTTGTGGTGGCTCTTGATGTTCGCGGTGCCAGCGCCGCCGCCGGACTCGACCACGTCCGGGTACAGGGTGCCCTGGACCAGGAACTTGATCGGCTCGCCGGCTTCCTTGGCCTCGTCGACCAGCTGGCGCTGCACGGCCTCGAACGAGCGGATGAACTCGCGGCCGATGATCTTGCGCTTGGTCTCCGGGTCGGTGACTCCGGCCAGGGCGTCGAGGAACTGCTGGCGGGCATCGACGGTGACCAGGCGCACTCCGGTGGAGGCGACGTAGTCGTTCTCCACCTGCTCGCGCTCGCCCTTGCGCAGAAGTCCGTGGTCCACGAACACCGCGATGAGCTGGTCGCCCACCGCCTTGTGCACCAGCGCGGTGGACACGGCGGAGTCGACGCCGCCGGACAGCGCGGAGATCACGCGAGCCGAACCCACCTGGGTGCGGATGCGCTCGACCTGCTCGGCGATGACGTTGTCGCTGTTCCAGTCGGCGGGAAGACCGGCGGCGCGGTGCAGGAAGTTCTCGATGATCGCCTGACCGTGGGTCGAGTGCTTCACCTCGGGGTGCCACTGCACGCCGTAGAACTTCTTCTCGTCGTTGCTGAACGCGGCCACGGGAGCGCCCGCGGTCGAAGCGTTCACTGTGAAGCCCTCGGGTGCCTTCGCGACCGAGTCGCCGTGACTCATCCACACGTTCTGCTCCACGGGCACACCCTGCAGGATGACGCTGTCGGTGCTCGTGGTGGCATCGGTCGCGCCGTACTCGCGCAGGCCGGTGGCCGCCACCTCTCCGCCGAGAACCTGGGCCATGTACTGGAAGCCGTAGCAGATGCCAAGCGTCGGAACCTCGAGGTCGAACACCGCCGGGTCGAGCTTCGGGGCACCCTCCTCGTACACCGACGACGGGCCGCCGGAGAGGATGAGTCCGAGCGGGTTCTTCGCGGCGATGTCCGCCGCGGTCGCGGTGTGCGGCACGATCTCGCTGTAGACGCCGGCTTCGCGCACACGACGTGCGATCAGCTGCGCATACTGGGCGCCGAAATCGACGACCAGAACCGGCCGCTGCGCGGTTTCGGGGGTCTCGGTCACTTGCTGCCTTCCGTGGCTGGAGTGGGGGTAACGGATGCGGATGCCGCCTCGTCCGCCTCGCGCTTGGCGAGGTAGGCCTTGACGTCGCGTGCCACGCGCGCCTCCATGAAGAAGGAGAGCAGCGGAATGACACCGCCGAGGGCGAGCATGATGAAGCGCGGGAACTGCCAGCGCATCAGGGACCAGATGCGGAAGCAAGCGAAGAGGTACACGACGTAGAACCAGCCGTGAACCACGAGGATCGCGAGCGACACGTTGAAGCCCTGACCGGTGGATTCCAGGCCGTTCGCCGTCTCGACGACAGGCTTGAGTGCGATCAGGCCGGACGGATCGCCGAGGAACAGCTCCAGGTGGATCGGGGTGTACTTCAGCACCATCTCGACGCAGAGCAGCAGCAGGAAGACACCCGTGATGATCGAGGCGATCTGGTAGAACTTCAGCGCTCCGCGGATCGCCGGGAAGGTGGCGAGTTTGGGTGCGGGCATGCCCCTAGTCTAGCCGCTCGTTCCTGACCGCCCGATCGGTGCGCGCCTCCCCTCCGCCGGGCGTGACGGCTCCCCCGTCGCTCCCCCGTCGCTCCCCCGTCGCTCCCCCGTCGCGCGCGAGACCTCCGTCGTCCCCAAGGCCCCCGTGACCCCCGCGAGACTTCCGTCTGTGGGTGAGAATCGCCGCGTTGCGCGGATTCTCGCCCACAGACGGAAGTCTCGCGGGTTATGGGGTGCCGTTGTCGTCTAGCGTCAAGGAGTGCGCTGGAGGGCGGCAGCGGCCTGGCGGGCAGCGCCGAGGGCGACGTACTCTGCGGGAGCAGGCACCTCCACCGGCAGACCGAGGACAGCGGGGGCGATCGACTGCACGGCGGCCGATCGCGCGCCGCCGCCGATCAGCAGCACCCGCTGCAGGGGCACGCCGAGATCACGAAGCGCGTCGAGACCCGCGGCAAGGCCGCCGAGCATCCCCTCCACCGCGGCCCGAGCCAGGTTTTCACGGGTGGTCGATGCGAGCGTCATCCCGGTGAGCGAGGCGGTCGCATCGGGAAGGTTCGGGGTGCGCTCCCCCTCGAAGTACGGCACGAGCGTGAGCCCGCCCGCCCCCGCCTCGGCCGCCAGAGCGAGACTGCTCAGCTCGTCCACGTCCACGCCGAGCAGTGCGGCGGTCACCGTCAGCACGCGAGCCGCGTTGAGGGTAGCGACCAGGGGCAGGAATGCCCCGTCCGCCGACGCGAAGCCGGCGACGGTGCCCGACGCATCGACCGTACGCTCGGCGCTCACCGCGAACACCGTTCCGCTGGTGCCGATCGACACCACGGCGTCTCCGATTCCGGCACCCACACCCAGCGCGGCGGCCGCGTTATCGCCGGCGCCGGGGGCGACCACGGTCTCCGCCGCGAATCCGGCGTCGGTCGCGGCCGCGACACGCACCGATTCGTCCGCACCGAGAACGCGCGGCAGCACGGCGTCGTGACCCAGCGCCGCGATCAGCAGTTCGCGATCGTAGCCGTCGGTCGCGGGATCCCAATAGCCTGTGCCGGAGGCATCGGAGCGATCGGTGACCAGCTCGTCGAGCACCGGCCCCAGCGGAGACGTGCCGCGTGGCCCGTACCCGCGCAGCCGCCACGTCAGCCAGTCGTGCGGCAGGGCGACGGCAGCGACGCGCGCCGCGGCCTCCGGCTCCGCATCGCGCAGCCACCGCAGCTTCGTCGCGGTGAAGGAGGCCACCGGCACCAGTCCCGTGCGCTGCGCAAGAGCCTCAGCACCGAACTCGCCGATGAGCTCCTCCGCAGCGCCGGCGGAGCGCGTGTCGTTCCACAACAGGGCGGGACGGATCACCTCGCAGTTGGCGTCCAGCACCACCATCCCGTGCTGCTGTCCGCCGACCGACACCGCGGCGACGTCGGACACGCCACCGGCGTCGGCGATCGCCTCGATCAGCGCCCGCCACCAGTGCGCGGGATCCACCTCGGTGCCGTCGGGGTGGGCCGCCCGTCCCTGACGGACGACCTCCCCCGTGGCGGCATCGACGACGACCACCTTGCAGGACTGCGTGGACGAATCGATTCCCGCGACGAGCGTCTGCTCAGCCACGCGCACCCATCAGGTGCTCGGCGGCGAGCTGCTGCAGGCGAACGAAGCCGAATCCGCGACCGCCGAAGTAGGCGTTCGCGTCGAAGTCCTCGTAAGCGGACCGGTCCGCGAGCAGGTCGTTGTAGGTCTCGCCGTCGGACAGGGTGTTCTGACGCAGTTCGTCCACGCGCGCGGCGGCCAGTGCTTCCTGAACCTCGGGGTCCGCGCGGAAGGCGGCCGCGCGCTCCTTCAGCAGCAGGTACATGCGCATGTTCGCGGCGGCGGAGTCCCAGACGCCGGTCTCGTCCTCGGTGCGGCTCGGCTTGTAGTCGAAGTGACGCGGGCCCGTGTACGCGGGGCCGCCGTCGGCACCGCCGTGCTCCAGCAGGTCGACCAGGGCGAACGCGTTGTGCAGGTCGCCGTGACCGAACACGAGGTCCTGGTCGTACTTGATGCCGCGCTGACCGTTGAGGTCGATGTGGAAGAGCTTGTCGTGGTACAGCGCCTGCGCGATGCCGGCCGCGAAGTTCAGCCCGGCCATCTGCTCGTGGCCGACCTCGGGGTTCAGGCCCACCAGCTCCGGACGCTCCAGCGAGTCGATAAACGCCAGCGCGTGACCCACCGTCGGCAGCAGGATGTCGCCGCGGGGCTCGTTCGGCTTCGGCTCGATCGCGAAGCGGATGTCGTAGCCCTTGTCGGTCACGTAGTCGCCGAGCAGGTTCACGGCCTCGCGATAGCGCTCCAGCGCCGCGCGCACGTCCTTCGCGGAGTCGTACTCGGCGCCCTCACGACCGCCCCACATCACGAACGTCTTCGCACCCAGCTCGGCGGCGAGGTCGAGGTTGCGCAGCACCTTGCGCAGCGCGAAGCGACGAACCGCGCGGTCGTTGGAGGTGAAGCCGCCGTCCTTGAAGACCGGAGCGGAGAACAGGTTGGTGGTGACCATCGGAACCACGAGGCCGGTGTCTGCGAGGGCACCCTTGAGTCGGTCGATCTGCGTCTGGCGCTCGGCGTCCGTGGATCCGAAGGCGAACAGGTCGTCGTCGTGGAACGTCAGGCCGTACGCGCCGAGCTCGGAGAGCTTCTCGACGGCGTGCACGACGTCCAGTGCCGGCCGGGTCGGTCCGCCGAAGGGATCGGCGCCGTTGTAGCCGATGGTCCAGAGACCGAATGAGAAGCGGTCTTCGCGGGTGGGGGTGGTCGTCATCGTCTCGCCCTTCGGGGAAATCGGTATATGTTGTGATGCACAACATATTGCGAGAAGATCGTGAGCGCAACCCCTGTCACACTGAAGTGTTCGCGAAGGAGGCACATGGATCAGGCGTCGACCACCCCGGGCAGCGACAATCTGCCTCGGCTGCTGACGATCCTCCATCGCGAGGGGGCGCGATCGCGGGCCCAGCTCACCGCGGACACCGGTCTCAATCGGTCCACCATCGCCTCGCTGGTTTCGGCATTGACGGAGGCGGGGCTCGCCGCTGAGCACGATCCGGCCCAGACGCGTCGCGTGGGCCGCCCCTCCCCCGTGGTGTCCGCGTCGTCCGACGTTGTCGCGATCGCCGTCAACCCGGAGGTGGACGCGGTCCGCCTCGCCGCGGTCGGCCTGGACCTCGCGGTCCGCGCCCGCGCAACGGTGGACCTGGACGCCCCACCCACTCCGCAGCAGGTCGCCAGCATCGTCGCGGCGACCATCGCCGAGTGGCGCAGCGCCGACCTGTCCACGGCTCGATTCGTCGGTGTCGGACTCGCCGTGCCCGGACTCGTGAGCGACACGGGCGTGGTCGCGAACGCTCCTCACCTCGGCTGGGTCGACGAACCGCTTGCCGACCTCGTCGCCGGTACGAGCGGGCTCGCGGCGCGCATCGGGAACGATGCGTCGCTCGGCGCGCTCGCTGAGCATCGATTCGGCTCCGGCACAGGTCGCAGCGACATGGTCTACCTCAACGGCGGTCCGTCCGGTATCGGTGGCGGGATCATCACGGATGGGCGCCTGCTGCGTGGAGTCTCGGGATTCTCCGGCGAGTTCGGGCACATCGTGTCGCCGTTCACCGTGCCCGAGGATCGCCGAACGGACACGGGAGCATTCGAGGACGAACTCCGCGCACCCGCCCACGACGACGCGGCGACGGAGCGCGCGCGCCGGCGGCGGATCCTCGCGGCCACCATCGCTACCGCGGTGTCCATTCTTGACACGGGTGTCGTGGTGCTCGGTGGAACACTGGCACCGCTCCTCGGCGAAGGGCGTGACGCGGAGGAGCTGCGCGACGAGATCGCCGCGCAGTGCATCCGTCCGAATGATCCAGCCTTCGCGGTGCTTCCCGCGGCGCTCGCCGACGACCGGCTCTTCATCGGTGCCGCCGAGCTCGCTTTCGCCGACCTGCTCGCCGACGACGCCCTCCTCCCCTGACCCCCGCGCACCCGCGTACCCCACACACCCGCATACCCCACGCACCCGCTCACGCCACGTCACCCACGCCGGTCACCTCACCGCGAGACTTCCGTCTGTGGGCGACAATCGACGCTTTGCGGGGATTCTCGCCCACAGACGGAAGTCTCGCGGGATCAGAAGTGCGGGATCAGCCACCCACCGATCAGCTGTACCCGGATCAGCCACACCAGCGAGGAAACGCGACTCACGTCAGCGCGACGGACGTCAGCGCGACCGACGTCAGCACGACACCGGGGCGCGCAACACGGCCCCGCGTGACGTCAGCCGCGGACGCGGGTCAGTCGCGAACGCGGGAGCGGGGGCGCGACGGAGCAACGGCGCGGGGGCGGGCCCAGAATCGACGGCGCACGACGGGGATCGGCTGCGTCACCACCGCATCCACCGTGCGCGAGCCGTCGATCGGCCCCACCACGGCGATCGGCGTGGTGTCGGTCGCGGGCTCTCCCGTCCGCACCGGCATCGCCGCGAGCGCGCGGCGCGCGTGCAGATACGCCGGCACCAGGACGACGACGGCACCGATCCAGGCCAGCGGGTTCGACCACGCCACACCGACATAGCCCCAGACGGCACCGAGGGCGACGGCGGCGAGCACGCGCATGCCGAGCTCGATCATGCCGGTGATCGTCGGGATGATCGCGCTCCCGAGGCCCTGCAGCGCGCCACGCAGCACGAACAGCACACCCAGGATCCAGTACGCGACCCCGTTGATCACGAGGGTGATCACAGCGAGATCGGCGACACCAGCGGCCTCGTCACCGATGAACAGGTGCACGAGCGGGCCACCGAAGACGATCATCACCGCGCCGAGCGCCGCCGACCCGATGAGGGTCATCCACACCGCCTGCACGACACCGCGGCGGATGCGATCCGGGCGACCGGCACCCAAGTTCTGCGCCACGAACATCGACGTGGCAAGGCCCAGCGAGGCGAGGAAGGCGCTGGCGAGCGAGTCGACCCGCATCGCCGTGGTGTACGCCGCCACCGCGTCGGCACCGAGGCCGTTGAGTCGGACCTGCACGGCGATGGCGCCGATCGAGATGATGGAGGCCTGGAATCCCATCGGCAGACCGAGTCGCAGGTGCTCGCGGACGTCGTCGGAGGTGATCCGCCAATCCTCGCGCTTCAGGTGCAGTTCGGGCAGACGCGCCTTGACATACAGCAGGCACAGCAGCACCGACACCAGCTGCGAGATCACGGTGGCGAGCGCGGCACCTGCCACGCCCCAGTCGAACACGGCGACGAAGACGACGACCAGCAGCACGTTCAGCAGGCACGCCAGGACGAGGAACACCAGCGGAGTGCGGGAGTCGCCGATCGCGCGGATGGCCGCGGAGAGGAAGTTGAAGAACATCGTGGCACCGGTGCCGAGGAAGCTGATGACGGTGAAGACCGTCGCCTCTGGCATCAGGATCTCCGGCGTGTTCAGCATGCGCAGCGCCCATTCGGAGAAGAACGGGGCGGCCGCCGTGATGAGCAGGCTGACGACACCGGTGAGGATCGCACCGGTGGCCACGGACCGACGCACCGCCGCGGCGTTCTGCGCACCGTAGGCCTGCGCGGTGGGAATGGCGAAGCCGGCGGTCATTCCCCAGGCGAACCCGAGGAGAAAGAAGATGAAGCTGCCCGTGGCGCCGACGGCAGCGAGGGAGTCGACACCGAGGTGACGACCGACCACCACCGTGTCGACGAACTGGTAGAGCTGCTGGACGGCGTTGCCGATGAGGAGGGGGATGGTGAATGCGAGGATGACGCGCCAGGGGCTGCCCGCGGTGAGCGACTGAGACATGACACTTTCTGGGAGAGGGAGTCGGATCGGGGGCGGGCGTCCGCCGTCACCGAAGGAACCGATTCCGGGGGGGCGGAAATCGGCCGGTGGGGCGGGTGGTCCGTTGCCGCTCGAGCAGGCGACGGCGTACCGCCGCTCGTCGGGACCGGTTCTATGCTCCCACGATTCGGCCCCAGAACGAAACGATTCGATCCCTGATTTTCCGCGCGCGAGGATCATGGCTGCCCGGACGTTGCGTTAGTGTTCCTGTGCGCCCTCCGACGCGCACACCCTCGATCGCGGCAGGCCCCGCCCGGTCCGACCTGGAGACCCGCCATGACGACCTCTGTCGCGCGCTATCGCGCCGAGCCGACGGTGCTCACCGCGCTGCGCACCCCACGTCTGCTGGTGCGCGAAGTGCTGGCGGGCCTCGTCGTGGCGCTGGCACTCATCCCGGAGGCGATCTCGTTCTCCATCATCGCGGGCGTCGATCCCAAGGTGGGCCTGTTCTCGTCGTTCATCATGGCGGTCACGATCGCTTTCGTCGGCGGTCGGCCGGCGATGATCAGCGCGGCGACCGGAGCCGTCGCGCTCGTCATCGCGCCGGTGATGCGCGAACACGGCATGGACTACTTCATCGCCACCGTGCTGTTGGCAGGCGTGCTGCAGATCGTGCTGGCGCTGCTCGGAGTCGCCCGCCTCATGCGCTTCATCCCGCGCAGCGTCATGGTCGGGTTCGTGAACGCCCTCGCCATCCTCGTGTTCCTCGCGCAGCTGCCACACCTGATCGACGTGCCCTGGGCCGTGTACCCGCTGGTGGCGGCCGGACTGCTGATCCTCGTGCTCCTGCCGCGCGTCACGCGGGTGGTCCCCGCGCCGCTGGTGTGCATCGTGTTGGTGACCGGTGCGGTCATCCTGCTGAACCTGCACGTGCCGACCGTGGGCGATCAGGGTGAGCTCCCCCGCAGCCTTCCCGAGCTGTTCCTTCCTCAGGTGCCGCTGACCATCGAGACTCTCTCGATCATCGGCCCGTATGCCCTCGCGATGGCACTGGTCGGTCTCATGGAGTCCCTGATGACCGCGAAGCTCGTCGACGACGTCACCGACACGCGCTCGAACAAGACGCGTGAGTCCTGGGGTCAAGGGGTCGCGAACATCGTCTCCGGCTTCTTCGGCGGCATGGGAGGCTGCGCGATGATCGGACAGACAATGATCAACGTGAAGGTGTCAGGGGCGCGCACGCGCATCTCGACCTTCCTCGCCGGGGTGTTCCTGCTGATCCTCGTCGTCACGCTCGGCGGCATCGTCGCCATGATTCCGATGGCCGCCCTCGTCGCGGTGATGATCATGGTGTGCGTGGCGACCTTCGACTGGCACTCGATCACCCCCGCGACACTGCGGCGACTACCCAAGAGCGAGACCGCGGTGATGGTGATCACCGTGATCGCCGTGGTGGCGACGCACAATCTCGCGGTCGGCGTCGTCGCCGGCGTCCTGGCCGCAAGCGTGATGTTCGTCCGCCGGGTGGCGCACCTGGTGGAGGTGCACCGCGATGTCGTGGCCGATGCGGAGGGCGATGTCGCCCGCTACGCCGTCACCGGCCAGCTGCTGTTCGCCTCCAGCAACGACCTCACCACGATGTTCGAGTACGCCACGGACCCGAACCGGGTCGTCATCGACCTCAGCGGGTCGCACATCTGGGATGCGTCGTCGGTCGCCGCGCTTGATGCCATCGAGACGAAGTACGCACAGCACGGCACCACTGTGGAGATCATCGGAATGAACCCCGGCACCAGCGCCTTCCACGCCCGCCTCTCCGGAGGGCTGGGCTAGCTCGGCTTCTGCGCCCGCCACTCCTCAGCGAGGATCGCGTAGGTGTAGCCGTCGACCCAGCCGTGCTCGGCATGCCAGGAATCACGCACGCCATGCTGCTCGCGACGCATGCCGAGCTTCTCCATCACGCGCCAGGAACCGTGGTTATCCGCGTAGCATCCCGCCGTCACGCGATGCACGCCGAGGTCATCGAAGGCCAGCGCGAGCAGCGCCCGGCCGATGTCGGTGGCGAAGCCTCGTCCCGCGTATGCCGGATCGATGAGGTAACCGATCCCGGCCTCGGCTCCGCGCCACGGGCCGTCGGGAACGTGGCTCTGTCCCATGGCGTCCGTCCGCCACAGTGAAGCGGTGCCCACCACGTCGTCTCCGAGGAACGCGATCGCCGAGTGGTCGTTCGGGTCTGCGATGGCGTCCAACCAGGTCTGGCGGAATGCGTCCGGCTCCACCTCTGTCGTGAGGAGCCAGGCGGTAACAGCGGGCTCGTTGCGCCACGTCAGCACGCGATCCAGAGAGTCGATGGTGGGGAGGCGGAGTTCCAACGCTCCCGCCGAACGCGGCCAGCCGATACCGGGAGAGGTCATGAAACCTGTCTAGCATGCGCCGCTGGGTCGCCACGTGGCACCCGATGACGTCCGAGCCAGGCCTCACGCCCCGCCGCGTTAGCATCGCGACACGAGGAAGGTGGCCGGCATGGCAACGGGAGTGATCGTCGTGGTCGGCGGCGGCGTGATGGGACTGGCGACCGGATGGGCACTCGCCCGTGCTGGGTCGCACCCGATCGTGCTGGAGCGCTTCGCGCGCGGACACCATGAGGGCGCCTCCCACGGTCACACGCGCAACTTCAACGACGCGTACTCCCGCGACGAGTATCTCGACCTGCTGGTACGGGCCCGCGAGCTGTGGGACGACCTCTCCGCGGGCCTCGATGAACCCCTGCTGCGCCCGCACGGACTGGTCAACCAGGGACCGATCGATCGCCTCGTCCCCGTGCAGCGCGCGCACGCCGCGCGCGGATTCGCCTCCCGCCTGCTGGAGCCAGCCGATGCAAGCGCGCGCTTCACGGGCATGAGATTCACCGACCCGGTGCTGCTGTCCGAATCCTCCGGCGTGATCCGCGCCTCGGCGGCCCTGCGCCAGTTCGAGGAGGGCATCCTGGCCGCCGGGGGCGAGGTCCGCTGGAACACCCCGGTACGCGCTGTCTCGCCGGAAGGACAGGTGACGCTCGCCGACGGTTCACAGATCGCGGCGGACCGCGTCGTCATCACCGCGGGAGCCTGGACACGCTCCCTCGTTCCCCGCGACATCCCGATGCCGGAGCTCCGCGTCACGGAGGAGCATCCGGCGCACTTCCGTCCGCTGCGCGACGCGGTCTGGCCCTCGTTCAACCACCTCCTCGGCGCGCCCTGGCCCGCCGATGTCTACGGCATGCCCGCACCGGGCGAAGGCGTCAAGGTCGGCTTCCACCTGGTGGGGCACGAGGTTGACCCGGCCCGGCGCCCACATGAGTCTCACTCGCTCGCGCAGCTGCGCGACTACGTCCGCGAGTGGTTTCCGGGCCTCGATCCGGACTCGGCCGAGCTCGTCAGCTGCACGTACACGTCAACCACGGACGAGGACTTCCACCTCGACCGATATGACCGGATCGTGGTGGGCGCAGGCTTCTCCGGTCACGGCTTCAAGTTCGCTCCGGCCATCGGCGAGACCCTCGCGCGTCTCGCCCGCGACGACGACTACCGCGCCGCGGCTCTCTTCCGTCGCGTCGAACGGCCGGCGCGCACGAAGTGAGCGAACGCACGAACGGCCCGGGAGATCATCTCCCGGGCCGTTCGCGACACGATCACTTGCGGTAGTTCGGCGCCTCGACCACGATCTGCACGTCGTGCGGGTGGCTCTCCTTGAGGCCTGCGGCCGTGATGCGGACGAACTTGCCCTTGGCCTGCAGCTCCTCGATGGTGCGCGCACCGACGTAGAACATCGACTGACGCAGGCCACCGACCATCTGATAGGCGACGGCGGCAACCGGACCGCGATACGCGACCTGGCCCTCGATGCCCTCGGGGATCAGCTTGTCGTCACTGGGAACATCCGCCTGGAAGTAGCGGTCCTTGGAGTAGGACGTCTTCTTGCCACGCGTCTGCATCGCACCGAGCGAGCCCATGCCGCGGTACTGCTTGAACTGCTTGCCGTTGACGAAGACCACGTCTCCGGGCGACTCGTCGGTGCCGGCGAACAGCGACCCCATCATGACGGTGTCGGCACCAGCCACGAGCGCCTTGGCGATGTCACCGGAGTACTGCAGACCGCCGTCGGCGATCACCGGAACACCAGCGGGCTTCGCAGCCTTCGCAGCCTCGTAGATCGCCGTCACCTGCGGCACACCGACACCGGCGACGACACGCGTGGTGCAGATGGAACCCGGACCGACGCCCACCTTCACGGCGTCCGCACCGGCGTCGACCAGCGCCTGCGCGCCTTCCCGAGTCGCCACGTTGCCACCGACGATGTCAATCGCATCGAAGGTCGAGTCCGCCTTGAGACGCTTGATCAGGTCGACCACACCGGCCGAGTCACCGTTGGCGGTGTCGACCACGATGACGTCCACACCCGCGTCGCGGAGGGCTTCGGCACGCTGCCAGGCCTCTCCGAAGAAGCCGATTGCCGCGCCGACACGAAGGCGACCCTGGTCGTCCTTGGTGGCGAGCGGGTACTTCTCGCTCTTGTCGAAGTCCTTGGTGGTGATGAGGCCGGCGAGCTTGCCCTCGTCGTCCAGCAGCGGGAGCTTCTCCACACGGTGCTTGGCGAAGATCGCCAGCACATCGTCGGCCGGGATGCCCACGGGAGCCGTGATGAGGCCCTCGCTGGTCATGACGTCCTTCACCCGGGTGATCGACTTGTCGCTCACGAAGCGCATATCACGGTTGGTGACGATGCCCACGAGGTGCCCGGTCTCATCGACGACGGGCAGCCCGGAGATGCGGTACTTGGCGCACAGCGCGTCCACGTCGGCGATGGTGGCGTCGGGCGTCGTGGTGATCGGATCCGAGATCATGCCCGACTCGGAGCGCTTGACGCGGTCGACCTGCGTGGCCTGGTCCTCGATGGACATGTTGCGGTGCAGAATCCCGATGCCGCCCTGGCGAGCCATGGCGATGGCCATGCGAGCCTCCGTGACGGTGTCCATCGCCGCCGAGAGCAGGGGCGTCGCAACCGTGATACGACGGGTCAGTCGCGAGGAGGTGTCGGCCTCACTCGGGATCACATCGGTGTGCCCCGGCAACAGGAGCACATCGTCGTAGGTCAGTCCGACGAAACCGAAGGGATCGTTCTGTTCCATGTACGGGGGGCTCCTCTCGCGCCGATGGGCGCAGATCATGCGGGGGTCGACGGCGACGGCTACGGGCTGGTGACCCGTTCTGTTGATTCTAAGCGTCCGCGAGGAGCGAAAAATTCCCGGCGTGGCGCGGTCCAGGCCACTCCTCCAGACCACTTGGCTTTTCGCTCCGCAACGAGCCATTTTGATTGCAATTTGTCCACAGAACGCCACAATGCTGGATCAATTGCTCACTGGCGTCTACGCTCATCGCAATCAGTGTCGATGCATCCCGATGCTTCGCGCCCGACACGAAGGAGGGTTCGTGGGCTCCACGACTCCCATGGCCAGGCCCCGCCGCAAATGGCAGGTCCTGTTCATCGCTGTGATCATGGCCGCCGCGGCCGTGTTCGCATCCGTATTCGCCGCAGCCGGCAGCGCTCGCGCTGACGAATCCCCCGACGGACAGACCGTCACGGACTTCGTCGTGAAGGGATTCATCACGTTCGAGGAGAAACCGCTCGAAGGCGTGAAGCTCTCGATCGACGGCAACGGCTTCTCCGGTGAGACCGAGACAGATGCCGAGGGCGCCTGGACGCTCTATGTGCCCGAGAAGGCCGAGTACACGCTCACGGTGGACGAATCCACCCTGCCCGACGGGGTGATCGTCGCCGACGGGGCGGAGAAGGAGGTGGTCTTCAAGCTCACCAACACCGTCCGCATCAACATGTTCCTCGGTGAGGGTGAGCGGGTGACGGAATCCTTCGCGGATCAGCTGCTCGTGCGCATCTCCAACGGCCTGCAGTTCGGCCTGCTGCTGGCGCTGGCCGGCATCGGCGCGGCACTGATCTACGGCACCACGGGTCTGTCGAACTTCGCGCACGGCGAGCTCGTCACGTGGGGGGCGTTCGTCTCGCTGGTGTTCACCTCCTTCTGGAGCCTGCCCCTGTGGGCAGGACTCGTCGCCGGTGTCATCGGTGGTGCGGCACTCGGGCTGGCGCTGGACGCCGGACTCTGGCGGCCCCTCCGACGACGAGGGCTCGGCGTCGTGCAGCTCATGATCGTGAGCATCGGCCTGTCGCTCACGCTGCGCTACGTGATCCAGTTCTTCATCGGCGGCGGCACCTTCCAGCTGGAAGGCGCGAACATGGCGCCGATGAAGTTCGGTCCGATCGCGCTGAGCTGGGTCGACATCATCAGCATCATCGTCTGCATCGTGTGCATCGGAGCCGTGGCGTACTTCCTGACGCGCACCCGACTCGGAAAGGCCACGCGCGCCATCTCCGACAACCCGCAGCTGGCCGCGGCATCCGGCATCAACGTGGACCGCGTCATCCGCATCGTGTGGGTGATCGCCGGCATGCTCGCCGCTGTCGCCGGCATCCTGTGGGCGTACTACCGGCCGGGCATCACGTGGAACATGGGCACCGGCATGCTGCTGCTCATCTTCTCGGCCATCACGCTCGGTGGCCTCGGTACCGCGTTCGGAGCGCTGGTCGGCTCGCTGATCATCGGTCTGGTGGTCGAGGTGTCCACCCTCTTCGGCGTCCCGAGCGACCTGAAGTACGCCAGCGCCCTCGTCGTGCTGATCATCATCCTCCTGGTACGGCCGCAGGGTCTGCTGGGCCGCAAGGAAAGGCTGGGCTGACGCATGAACTTCCTGAGCATCCTCAACGATGCGGCGAGCTACCTGCTGCAGCCGACCACCCTGGCGTTCGCGCTGGCGGCCACCGGCCTGGCCGTGCACTTCGGATTCACCGGCCTGCTGAACTTCGGAATGGCGGCCTTCATGGCGCTCGGCGCCTACGGCTACGCCATCTCCATCGTGAGCTTCGGTCTGCCCTGGTGGACCGCCATGCTGGTGGGCATGCTGGCCGCCGCCGTCTTCGCCGTGGTGTTGGGGATCCCGACACTGCGGTTGCGGGCCGACTACCTCGCGATCGTGACGATCGCGGCCGCCGAGATCGTGCGCTACCTCTTCCTCACGGAGAGCTTCACCGAGTACACCGCAGGCTCGGGCGGACTGAGCGGATACGCGCGCGCGTTCATCGACGCGAGTCCGCTGGCCGCACTGCCGAGCGACATGAAGATCGGCTTCGGACCGTTCAGCTACACACCCAGTCAGCTGAGCACCATCCTGTTCGGTCTGCTGATGCTCGCGATCGCGATCCTGCTGGTGTGGGCGCTGATGCGCAGCCCCTGGGGCCGCGTCATCAAGGGCATCCGCGAAGACGAGGACGCCGTGCGCTCTCTCGGCAAGAACGTGTTCGCCTACAAGATGCAGTCGCTCATCATCGGTGGCGTCATCGCCGCGGTGGGAGGCATCGTGTGGGTGATGGGGTCGGCCACCAGCCCCGGCCTCTACACCACGTCCACTACATTCCAGATCTGGACGATGCTGCTCCTCGGCGGCGCGGCCACCATCTTCGGCCCGGCGCTCGGCGCCGTCATCTACCTGGTGGCGCAGTCGTTCCTGTCCGGCTTGCTCAGCGGGATGGCGAAGGCGGGCATGCTCCCCTTCACCGATTCCCAGGCCAAGGTTCTGGTGCTGATCCTGCTGGGTCTCGTGCTGATGTTGATCGTGATCTTCCGCCCGCAGGGCATCCTCGGCAACAAGAGGGAGCTGACCTTTGTCAAGTGACAACACCCCCGCCGCGGCAGAGCCCGCGCCGGTGACCGGAAGCATCAAGCGGCCGAAGACCGTGATCGGGCTCGAGGGTGCCGCTGCACCCGGCGTGAAGAAGGCGGACCCGATCCTCGTGATCGACAACGTCACCCGCCAGTTCGGCGGCCTGACCGCCGTCGAGGTCGATCACCTCGAGATCCCCCGCCATGCCATCACCGCGCTGATCGGACCGAACGGCGCCGGCAAGACCACGCTGTTCAACCTGCTCTGCGGCTTCGACAAGCCCAACACCGGCCGATGGGCCTATGACGGGACGAACCTCGCCGGCGTTCCCTCCTTCAAGGTGGCCCGGATGGGTCAGGTGCGCACATTCCAGCTCACGAAGGCGCTGTCGCTTCTCACCGTGCTGGAGAACATGAAGCTGGGTGCGCCCGGCCAGCGGGGAGAGAAGTTCTGGACCTCCATGCTGCCGTGGCTGTGGCGAGCGCAGGAGCGTGAGATCGAGGCCAAGGCGAAGGACCTCCTCGTCCGCTTCAAGCTCGATGCCAAGGAGCAGGACTACGCGGCCTCCCTCTCGGGTGGTCAGCGCAAGCTCCTGGACATGGCTCGGGCGCTGATGAGCGACCCCAATCTCGTCATGCTGGACGAGCCGATGGCCGGTGTGAACCCGGCGCTGACGCAGTCGCTGCTGGATCACGTGCTCGATCTCAAGGAGCTCGGGATGACCGTGTTGTTCGTCGAGCACGATATGCACATGGTCCGTCACATCGCCGACTGGGTAGTCGTGATGGCCGAGGGGCGCGTCGTCGCCGAGGGTCCACCCGAGACCGTGATGGATGATCCCGCGGTGATCGACGCCTATCTGGGTGCCCACCAGGACGTGGATCTCGGTGTGGTCACCGGCCGCGTGCCGGGCGAGCTGGACACCTCGGCCATCCAGCTGCTGGACGAGATCGAGGCGGCCACCGAGGCCGACGGCGAGTCCGAGCGGCGCGACGAAGAGGAGCAGAAGTGAGCGAGAACGCATCCGATGTCGTCGTGCAGATGACGGATGTCCACGCCGGATATCTTCCCGGCATCAACATCCTCAACGGCGCGAATCTCGTGGCCCGCAAGGGCGAGCTGATCGGCATCATCGGCCCCAATGGTGCGGGAAAGTCGACCCTGCTGAAGGCCATCTTCGGGATGGTCAAGGTGCGCGGCGGCGAGATCACCGTGAACGGGGAGAGCATCGTGGGCCTCAAGGCCGACAAGCTCGTGTCGCGCGGTGTCGCCTTCGTCCCCCAGACCAATAACGTGTTCCCCTCGCTGACCATCGAGGAGAACCTGCAGATGGGGCTCTTTCAGAACCCGAAGGCCTTCGCGGAGCGGCTGGAGTTCGTCACCGGAATCTTCGCCGAGCTGGGGACACGCCTCAAGCAGCGCGCCGGGTCGCTGTCCGGTGGCGAGCGGCAGATGGTGGCCATGAGCCGGGCCCTGATGATGGATCCGTCGGTGCTGCTGCTGGATGAGCCCTCCGCCGGTCTCAGCCCGGTGCGTCAGGACGACGCCTTCATCCGCGTCAGCGACATCAACAAGGCGGGCGTCACCACGATCATGGTGGAGCAGAACGCCCGCCGCTGCCTGCAGATCTGCGACCGCGGCTACGTGCTGGATCAGGGCCGTGACGCGTATGAGGGTCCGGGTCGTGAGCTGCTCGTGGACCCGAAGGTCATCGCCCTCTACCTCGGCACCCTTGCGGAGGACGCCGCCTAGTCCCCCGTGGGAGAAGAAGAAACGCACCCCCGATCCCGGTCGGGGGTGCGTTTCTGCTTTCTCACGCCGGACAAAACGCGAGATGCCCCCGGTGAAGCACCGAGGGCATCTCGCGTGAGGCATCTCAGTCGATGCGCTCGTACTGGTTGTCAGCCTTGTACTCGTAGACGCCGATGGCGGCAGCCTGCGGGTCGCCGGCCTCGTCGAAGTCGACGTCGCCGGAGTAGCCGTTGTAGTTGGCCACGCCACCGTCGTTGATGATCTTCGCGCAGTCGGCGAACGAGGTGCACTCGGTGCCGTCGCCGGAACCGCCCGAGACCTCCTGCATCTTGGCAGCGACGTCCTTGCCCTCGGTCGACTTCGCGGCCAGCGCAGCCAGCGACATCAGCACGACGGCGTCGTACGCCTCAGCCGCGTAGGTCCAGTCCTCAACCTCGGGGTTGCCCGCCGCGGTCCAGTTGGCCTGCAGACGCTCCGTGAAGTCGTCGGGGAGCTTCGGGCCGGCCTTCGTGCCCTTCGCACCCGTCATGTCGATGGAGATCGCATCGGCGCTACCCGCGACGTACTGCTTCAGGTTGCCGTCCACCAGGTAGAAGTCCTTGGCCGAGAAGCCGGCGTTCACCAGCAGCGGGCCGATGGTCTTGAACTGGTCGTAGCTGACCACGGCGATGGCGTCGGGCTTCGCGGCAGCCACCGCGGAGACCTGCGAGTCGAACTGCGCGTCACCGACGTTGAACGACTCCTGCGCGACGACCTTTCCACCGCTGGCCTCGAAGTTCGACGCGATGGCCTCGTTCAGACCGGTGCCGTAGGCGTCGTTCTGGTAGATGATCGCGAGGTTCTTCTTCTGGTCGTCGGCCATGACGCCGGCGAGCACCTCACCCTGGAGGAGGTCGCTCGGCGCCGTGCGGAAGTACAGGCCGTTGTCGTCGATGGTGGTGAAGTCCGGCGACGTGTTCGACGGGGAGACCTCGACGATGTTGGCCGCGACGTTCTCCGGGAGGATGATCTTCGTGACGGCGGACGATGCCGCACCCACGAGACCGGTGATCCCGGCGTTGCGCAGTGTGGTCATGCTGGCGTCGTACAGCTTCGAGTCGGTGTCACCCTCGTCGCCCTCGGTGAGGTCGATGGTGATTCCGGCTGCCGCCTCGTTGACCTCCTTGACCGCGAGCGTGGTGCCGCCCGACATGGGCGGGCCGAGGAACGCGAGCGAACCGGTCTTCGGCAGGAGCGCACCCATCTTGAACGTGAGGTCCTGCGTGCTGCCCGAGCCCTCCGACGACGCAGCTGTCGACTCGCCGCCGGACGAAGCGGAAGGGGTGTCGCCGCTGCCGCCAGTGCTGCAACCGGCCAGCACGAGCGCGGACACTGCTGTCAGCGCCAGCCCGGCGAGCACCCGCGTGCGGCGCTTTCGCGTGAATTCGTACATAGTGTTCCTTTGCTCGAAACATGCGCGTCGTGCAATGACGCATCCGGATCGCTCCGGGTTTCCTGAAACACTATGGTGCGCGAAGGCCCGCGTGCGTATCAGACTGCTAACGATCCACAGCTTCGGTTTCGGTGCGTGCGACAGCCGCGCGAGCACGTCGCCCCGCCATCAGCGAATCCGTGACGAGGATCACGACCGCCACCCACACGATGCCGAAGCCGATCCATCGCTCCGGCGGCATCGGCTCGTGCAGGAGGAGGACGCCCACCAGGAACTGGAGGATCGGGGCGGCGAACTGCAGGATGCCGACCATCGTCAGCGGGATCCGCCGCGTCCCGATCGCGAACAGGAGCAGCGGGACCGCCGTGGTGATGCCGAGCCCCGCGATGAGGGCCACGTGTCCGATCCCGCCCACACCGATCGTGATGCCCGAGGCGACCGCAACGACGATGAGCTGGATGATGGCGACCGGCAGCAACCACACCGTCTCCAGGGTCAGACCGCTGACCGCATCCACGCTCGGTCCGATGCGGTTCTTCACCAGACCGTAGAAGCCGAACGAGAACGCCAGACCCAGGGAGATCCACGGCATCTCGCCGTACCCGATCACGATGACGATCACCGCGAGCGCGGCCACGCCGATCGCGGTCCATTGCAGCGGACGCAGCCGCTCGTGCAGCACGAGCACGCCGAGCAGCACCGACACGATCGGGTTGATGAAGTAGCCGAGGCTGCTCTCCACCACCTGACCGCCCTGAGCGGCCAGCACGAAGAGCTGCCAGTTGATGTAGACCAGTCCTCCGCCCAGCCCCGTCAGTGCGGCGAGTTTCGGGTTGCGGAAGATGGCGATCACGCGCGACCAGCCGCGGGTGATCGCGAGCGCCACGAGGCAGAACACCACAGAGAACACGATGCGCCAGGCGACGGTCTCCCACGCGCCGGTCGGCGCGAGGATGAGGAAATACACCGGAAGGATTCCCCACAGCACGTAGGCCGAGAGCGTACTCAGAAATCCGACGGTCTCGTCGCTGGCGCGGCGCTGCGCGGGTGCGCTCATCACTGCTTCCTCCGGGAGTCGATGACGGGAGTGGGTGCGGTCTCAATGCGCTGCATCGGCCCGGTTGCGGTGGTGGGGATGCCGCGCGCGAGTCGTCGCTCGCGGCGGCGGGCGCCGAGCGTGATGAGACTATCCACCACCAGCAACGCCACCGCGACCCACACGATTCCGAATCCGAGAAGGCGGGCGGGTGGCATCGGCTCGCCGAGGATCATGGCGCCGGCCACGAACTGGATGATCGGCTCGATGAACTGCAGGATGCCGATGTAGATCAGCGGAACCCGACGCGTCCCCGCGGCGAAGAGAAGAAGGGGCAGTGCGGTCACCAGCCCAGACAACGGCACCATGGCCGTGTTGAGTGCTCCGAGCGTCCCCCACTCCAGCCCGCGTGTGAGGGCGATCACCACCAGCTGGACCACGGCCATCGGCAGCGTCCAGAGGGTCTCGAGGGTCAGGCCACTGACGGCATCGACGCGTGCGCCGATCTTCTTCTTCACGAAGCCGTAGAACCCGAACGTCACGGCCATGAGCAGCGCCATCCACGGCACCATGCCATAGATCACCGACAGCACCACAACGGCGAGCAGCGACAGCCCGAACGCCGCCCACTGCAGCGGTCGGAGCCGTTCGTGGAAGAAGACGATGCCCAGCACCACGGAGATGATCGGAGTGATGAAGTAGCCGAGGCTGGATTCCAGCACATTTCCGGTGGTGGCCGCGAGGGTGAACAGGTACCAGTTCAGGTAGATGATCCCGGCGGCCAGCCCGCACAGCAACAGCACGCGTGGTTGGCGGATCACGGCGACGATGTTGGACCATCCGCGGGTGACAGCGACGAGGATGGCGCAGAACACCAGCGAGAACACCACGCGCCAGCCGACGATCTCGTCGGCCTGCAGCGGGATCAGCAGCAGGAAGAACAGCGGAACGATCCCCCACAGCACGTAGCTGCCCGAGGCGTAGAGGATTCCCTTCCCGCGCTCCTCCGCAGGGGCGCGGTCCGTCATCACTTCAGCAGTCTACGGCTCCCCCGCCTCCCGCCCCGTCCCCTCCTGGGAACGACGAAGGCCCGTGTGCGGGTGCACACGGGCCTTCAGACGAAAGCGTCAGCTGACGATCAGCGAACGACGACCGCCAGAACGTCGCGAGCGGAGAGCACCAGGTACTCGTCAGCGCCGAACTTCACCTCGGTGCCGCCGTACTTGCTGTAGAGCACGCGGTCACCGACGGCGACGTCGAGCGGAACGCGGTTGCCGTTGTCGTCGATGCGACCGGGGCCCACGGCCACGACCTCGCCCTCCTGGGGCTTCTCCTTGGCGGTGTCGGGGATGACCAGTCCACTGGCAGTGGTCTGCTCAGCCTCGACCTGCTTGATGACGATGCGGTCCTCGAGCGGCTTGATGGAAACCGACACGGTTTACCTCTTCCTTCTTGCGATTCAAGACTCGTTAGCACCCGCACTAGTCGAGTGCTAATGCCAGTGTAGGACGGCGGCTGGCACTCACGCAATGCGAGTGCCAATCCTTCAGGAACCGATCAGACTGCGCGGCCCGACGAGCGCGCCGTAGGCTGTCGGAGTGGAGATGAGCGAGCTGCGAGCCCTGCTGACGCCGGAGGGTCTCGCCCTCCTCGACGCCACCGGCGCAGTCGCCACGAGCGACGACGCCCTGCGTGCGGTCTCGCGACTCCGCGCCGCCGGACACGGCCCGGACCTCGTATCCGCGGTGGTCACCCAGGCGCGGCTGCGCACACGGGCGGCGGCGAAGTTCGGTCCGTTCGCCGAGCGGATGCTCTTCACGCGCGCCGGTCTCGAGCAGGCGACGCGCATGCCGGTCGCAGCCCGTCATGCCGGTCGCTTCCGTGCCGCCGGGATCACGAGTGTGGCCGACCTCGGCTGCGGGATCGGCGGCGACGCGCTCGCCTTCGCCGGTGCCGACCTGCGCGTGCTCGCAGTGGATGCGGACGAGGTCACCGCCGCCATCACCGCGTACAACCTCGCGATCTTCGGAGATGACGTCCGCGTCCGTCATGCCCGCGCCGAGGACACAGACCTCTCCGGCGTCGACGCAGCGTGGCTGGATCCCGCCCGTCGCACCTCCGGGCACTCCGAGACCACGCGGGTAGGCGCCGACGAGTACACCCCGTCGCTGCCGTGGGTCTACGAGTTGGCCGAACGGCTGCCCGTCGGCGTGAAGCTCGGCCCCGCTCACGATCGCGCCGAGATTCCCGCCGAAGCGGAGGCGCAGTGGGTGAGTGACGGCGGATCCGTGGTGGAGCTGGCCCTCTGGTTCGGAGCGCTCGCGCGGCCGGGGATCCGACGCTCCGCGCTGGTCATGCGCGGCCACGAGGCGCATGAGCTGACCGCATCGGCCGATACCGAGGATGAGCCGGTGCGTGCCCTGGGTGCGTTCCTGCACGAACCCGACGGCGCCGTGATCCGTGCACGGCTGATCGGCGAGGTGGCGCGCTCGCTGGATGCCGGCATGCTGTCCGCGGGCATCGCCTACGTGACCGGCGACGCCGCCGTCACCAGTCCGTTCGTGCAGTCGTTCCGCGTGCGCGAGGAGCTCCCGACCGACGTCAAGCAGCTGGCGCGCGCGCTGAAAGCGCGTGACATCGGCACCCTGGAGATCAAGAAACGCGGCGTCGACGTCGACCCTGCGGTACTGCGGCGCAAGCTCAAGCTCACGGGCAGCGCATCGGCCACGCTGTTCCTCACGCGGCGCGGCGACTCACGAATCGCGATCCTCGCGGACCGCGTAGATCCGGCCGGCAGGGACTGAGGCGTCGATGGCGGCTCCCGACCTCGAGCATCTGCGCACCTTCGTCACCGTGTACCGCACGGGCTCGCTGACCGAGGCCGCGGCGCTCCTCGGCCTCTCACAGCCGACGGTGACCGCTCGGATCAAGGAGCTGGAAGCGGCCGGCGGGCACCCGCTCTTCGAGCGAACGCGCAGTGGGGTGATCGCCACCGCCCGAGGCGATGAACTCGCCCGCGCAGCCGCGTCATCCGTCGACCTGCTCGATGACCTGCTCAGCTCGCACCTGAGTGCACCGGCAACCGCGATTCAGCTCGGGGGCCCGGCCGAACTGCTCTCCGCGATGGTGGTGCCGCGGCTCGCCGACGTGGTCGTCGCGATCGGCGCGCCCGTGCAGCTCACCTTTGGGGTGGCGGACTCGTTGGTGGAGATGCTGCGCGCCGGAACGCTGGATA
This sequence comes from Microbacterium gorillae, assembly GCF_050990725.1. GTDB lineage: Bacteria > Actinomycetota > Actinomycetes > Actinomycetales > Microbacteriaceae > Microbacterium > Microbacterium gorillae_A. The sequence goes on along the minus strand of NZ_CP158844.1, from coordinate 1,025,505 downwards.
TCGTGGTCAGCGCCGTGCGCCCGCAGGCGCGGGGAATCTCCGCCGCACCGTTGTACGACGAGGAGTTCGTGCTCGTGGGCGCACCGCGGTGGCGTGACCACGCGGCTCGGGGCGACGCCGAGCCCGGGGCCGAGATCCCCGTGGTGGCCTATGCCCAGAACCTCCCGATCATCCGCCGCTACTGGCAGAGCGTCTTCGGTCGACGCCCGGAAGGGCTGACGGTCAGTGCGGTGATCCCCGACCTCCGCGGGGTACGGGATGCCGTGCTCGCCGGCGCCGGCATGTCGGTCCTCCCCGAATATCTTGTGCGTGACCACCTCACGCGCGGCGAGCTGGTGCTGTTGAACACCCCTGATGTCGCCCCGTTGAACACGGTGTACCTCGCGACCCGCTCCGGAGAGTCGGCTCGCAATCAGCGGGTGCGCGACCTCACGTCCGAGCTCCGCGCGATCATCCGCTGAAACCCCGGCAGGTGAGCGCGCTGCCCGGTTGCCGAGCGCGCGTCGTCTCGTTCACGCTCGCTCAGCAACCGCGCAACGACGACGTGCCGATGGGGTCCATCAGTCTGCCGATGACCGACGCACGAGGCGCCGCCAGACACTGAGGAAAACGAAAGGCACTCTCATGTCACGGATCCTCATGGTCGTCACGGCGGCTGACACTCTCGTCCTCGCAGACGGCACCACCCATCCCACCGGCTTCTGGGCAGAGGAGCTGGTTGTCGCGCGCCGGCTGCTGGCGGAAGCCGGCCACGACATCGTCCTCGCCACGCCGGGAGGACGGCGCCCTCCGGTCGATCCGGCCTCGCTGAACGCGTCCGTGGTCGGCGGCGAAGACCGCGCGGAGGAGTTTCGCGCTTCCCTCGAAGCCAGCGCTGCCTGGCTGGATGCGCCAGTGGCCCTCGCCACGATCGCGCAGGAGGAATTCGACGCGATCGTCCTGCCCGGAGGCCACGGTCCGATGCATGACCTGGCTTCGGATCCCGATCTCGGACGAATCCTCATCGACGCGAACGACCGCGGCGCGCTGATCGCGCCGTTCTGCCACGGACCGGCTGGTCTGCTCAGCGCTGTCACCGACCACGGCCGATTCGCCTTCGGCGGTCGCCGCATGACGGGCTTCACGCGGGAGGAAGAGCTCACGGGCGGTCTCGGTGCCAACGCACCCTGGTTCGTGACGGACCGCCTGAGCGATCTCGGCGCGATCGTCGAGGATGGCGCTGCGTGGACCAGTCACGTCGTGCGCGATCGCAACCTCATCAGTGGACAGAACCCGCAGTCCAGTGTCGCCGTGGCGGAGGCTGTGAACGCCGCGCTGAGCTCACGCTCGCGCTGAGGGCCCTGGCGGGTCCCTGAGCGTGCTCGCCGCTGGGCACCCTCAACAGCTCGGTTCAGAACCACCAGCCGACCTGGCGGCCAACCCACCAGATCCATCCCGCGCTGTAGATCAGCGAGAGGATGCTGAGCCCGATGGCCCAACGTCCGAGCGACGTGCTCTCCGCTGGTCGACGCACCGCAACGATCCCGAGGACCAGCGCGAAGATGCCGAGGGGGAACAGCCACCCCACAACGCAGGACCCGATGAGGGCCGAGATCGAGAACGACAGCGCGCTCCCGCCGATCCCCTTGCGCACGAGTGCGGCCGGAGCCCACAGCACCTCGGGCTGCGGGGCCGGCTGAGCGGTCGACTCATCGCCGACGGGCGGCGCGCCGCGCAGTTCCGGATCGTCCGCGGGGGCGGGGATCTGGCGGATCACCGAGACCTCGGCGGTCCAGCCGGTGTGCTCCGGGTCGATCTCGGCCAGGATGTCCTGCGACACCAGGTCCTCGCGGATGGCCGACTCGACCACGACATCGTCTCGGGAGGCGCTCCCGGGTGCCGGAACGCTGTCGGACGCTGCGTCGGGCTCGCGTCCGGCCACGCCACCGGTGCCCGGCGACGCGGATCCGGTGCCCGACTCGTCAGCCATCGCGACCGGCGCCGGCTGGCGCTACCTGGATCTCGGTGACCGGCAATGTCGAATCCGCCCCGAACGCCAGCGTCGACGCCTCGCGCCCGGACATGATCAGCTCGGAGGCGAGCCCGGCGATCATCGCGCCGTTGTCGGTGCACAGCGACAGCGGCGGGATCCGCACGGTGACGCCGGCCTTCGCTCCCCGTTCGAGAGCGACCTCACGCAGCCGGCGGTTGGCGATCACACCGCCGCCGAGCAGCAGACGGGGCACGTCGTACTGGGCGCAGGCGTCGAGCGCCTTCGTGACGAGCACGTCGACCACGGCCTCGCGGAAGCTCGCGGCGACATCGGCGATCGGGATCTCCTCTTCTGCGGCGCTCTTCTGCTCCACCCAGCGCGCGACGGCGGTCTTCAGCCCGGAGAACGAGAAGTCGTAGCGGTGCTCGGCCATGTCGCTGGCGCGGGAGAGTCCGCGCGGGAAACGAATCGCCGTCGGATTGCCGTCTGCCGCTGCACGATCGATCTGCGGACCGCCCGGATACGGCAGCCCCAGCAGGCGCGCCACCTTGTCGAAGGCCTCGCCGGCCGCGTCGTCCATGGTCTCGCCGAGCAGCTCGACATCGGTCGTGAGATCGCGCACCAGGAGCAGCGACGTGTGGCCACCGGACACCAGGAGGGCAACGGTCGGGTACTCGAGCGGCTCAGCGGAGTCGTCGAGAATGTCCGCGGCGATGTGTCCGACGAGGTGGTTCACGGCGTACAGCGGCTTGCCGAGGCCGACCGCGAGCGCCTTCGCGGCACCCACGCCGACCATCAGCGCGCCCGCCAGTCCGGGGCCGCTGGTGACGGCGACCGCATCGAGGTCGTCGAGAGTCACACCGGACTCGGCCAGGGCGGCCTCGATCGTCGGCTGCAGCGCCTCCAGGTGAGCCCTCGCAGCGATCTCGGGGATCACGCCGCCGTAGCGGGCGTGCTCGTCCATGCTGGAGGCGATCGTGTTGCTCAGCAGCGTGCGACCCCGCACGATGCCGATCCCGGTCTCGTCACAGCTGGACTCGATACCGAGCACCAGGGGTTCCGTGCGGTTCACGCGAGCTTCTCCTTCACGGCGGCGCTCAGCGCCAGCCTCATCACCACGGCGTCGACGTCGTCCGGCTGGTAGTAGCGCGGGCGACGGCCGATCTCCTCGAACCCTTCGGATGCGTAGAGGGCGCGGGCGGGTTCGTTGTCGTCACGCACATCGAGGAACACCTCGCGGGCACCGGCACCGATCGCGCGGCGCAGGAGCTCATGAAGCAGCATCCGCCCGAAGCCTTGACCGCGAGCCGCGGCAGCGACCGCGATGGTCTGCACGTCCGAATCCGGCGAGCCCGAGAGGGCGCGCAACCCCGCATAGCCGTGAGCCGTGCCGTGCTCGTCGACCAGCAGGATGTACTGGGTGTGCGGTGAGGCGAGCTCGTCGGCCATCGTGTTCTCCGACCAGGCGTCGGTCGGGAACGAGGCGTGCTCCAGGGCCATGATGGCGGCGAGGTCCTGGGCCCCGGCATCGCGCAGGATCATGCTCCGGCCCTCGGGGGAACGGTCTTGGGCGCGGCGACGTCCGGAGAGCGCAGGTACAGCGGCTCGTCCGGACCGATGATCCGCCCCGCGGCGATCGCACGCGCCGCGACCCGGCCCAGGAGGCCGGCATCGAGCTGCTCGGCTTCACCCCAGATCCACCCGGTGAGCGCGATCTCCGCCTCGGCACGGTTCACGAGGCCCGGCTCCGCATGGCGCACGGGGAGTCCGTCGGCGTCGATGCCGGTGTACGCGGTCCAGGCGATCTCGCGACGGCGCGCGTCGGTGGCCACGACGAACTCCGCGTCGTGGTCCGCCTCCAGAAGGCCGAGCGCGATCGCGTCGTGGCTCACCACCGGCACCACCGCGGCACCACGCGCGAGCGCGAACGTCCGAGCCGCCGCGATTCCGATGCGGAGCCCGGTGAAGGGGCCGGGTCCCATCCCCGCCGCGACGTGCGTGATGACGGGATCCCCCGCTTCCCGGAGCACGCGCACCAGCAGATCGCCGATCACCTCGGCGTGGCCGAGGCGGTCATCCGTATGCGCTTCGGCGAGCACGGCGCCGTCACGATCGACCACGGCGACCGCGGAACCCAGGGACGTATCGATCGCGAGAATCACCCCTCCAGGGTATCCCGCCGGTTCCTGAGCGAGGAGCTTGCGACAAGGCGAAGGGCGCCAGCAACCGAGGGGCTGACGCTACGGATGAGACGTGATGCGGATGTGGCGGGTGGTGTCGCCATCGAGGTCGTCGTCGGCCACGCCACCGACATCTTCACCGGTGGGGCGTTCGATCTCGATCTCCCACCAGTGATCGCGAAGACCGTCGACCATCCCCTGCCCCCACTCGACGATCACCACGGAACCGTCGACGTCGAGGTCGAGATCGTCCAGCTCTGCGGCGGAGCCAAGGCGATACGCATCGACATGGATGAGCGCAGGGCCGCTCACGAGGGACGGGTGTGTGCGGGCGATGACGAACGTGGGGCTCTGCACCGGTCCGCGCACCCCGAGTCCGGCACCGATCCCCCGCGTCAGCGTCGTCTTGCCAGCGCCGAGCGCTCCGGTGAGCACGATCAGATCCCCTGCGACGAGGGATTCACCGATCCGACGACCCAGCGCCTCCATATCGGCGGCCGTGTCGACGGCGACCTCCCCGAGAAGCGCCTCGTTCACGCCGTCACTCCGTCCGTCGGGCTGGAGACCTCACGACGCGGCACCCGGCCGCTGATGCGCGTGACGATCTCGTAGTTGATCGTGTCTGCGGCATCCGCCCACGCTTCCACGGCCGGATCCCCCGTGGCGGGGTCGCCGAACAGCACGACCTCGTCGCCCACCGCGACCGGAGCATCGCCGACGTCCACGATGAACTGATCCATCGCGATGCGGCCCGACACGCGATGGACCGCGTCACCGATCCGCACCGGGGCGCGATTGGAGGCCTGCCGCGGAATCCCGTCGGCATAGCCGAGCGGCACGAGCGCCAGCGTGGTCTCCCGCTCGGTGCGATAGGTGTAGCCGTACGAGAGTCCGGTTCCGGCAGGAACACGACGGACGTTCGCCACCGTTCCCCGCAGCGTCATGCTGGGGCGCAGGCCCAGCTCGGCCGCGGAGAATCTGTCGGGGTCCGGGCTGAGGCCGTGCAGTCCGATGCCGATGCGCACCAGATCCAACCGTGTCTCCGTGAGGGCGAGCGCGGCGGCCGTGGCGGCGATGTGTCGCACCCGCGGACGGATGCCGATCGCGGCGGCGCGGTCGACGCCGTCAAGGAATGCGGCAAGGGCCGCACGATCATCGGCGTCGGAGGTGTTGGAGACGTGCGAGAACAGCCCGTCGATGTCGAGCACACCCGACTCCTGTGCGCGGAGGGCGACCGCGAACGCCTCGTCCCAGTGCTCCGGGGGCAGCCCATTGCGACTGAGTCCGGTCTCGAGCTTGAGATGCACGCGCGCGGGAACCGCTACCGATCCGGCATCGATCGCGGCGGTGAGCTGCTCGAGCGTGGACACGCCGATCGTGATGCGCTCCGCCACCGCTCGTTCGAACCGCGTGCCGGGGGCATGCAGCCACGACAGGATGTCGGCCGTGATGCCGGCTTCGCGCAGTTCGAACGCCTCGGACAGATCGGTGACGCCGAGCATCACCGCACCGCCGGCGAGCGCGGCACGGGCGGTGCGGACGGCACCGTGGCCGTAGGCGTTCGCCTTCACGACCGCGAGGACGGGGGTTCCGGTGAGCGCACCGAACGTCCGGGTGTTGGTCGTGATCGCCTGGGTGTCGATCACCGCTTCGCGCAGCACCTGAGCGGCTGAATCGGGAACCATCACAGACCTTTCCGGCCGGCCGGACGATCCGACCGGAGCTCGGCGATCACGTACGCCGTCGCGAATCCGCCGTCGTGCGACATCGAGACGTGCATCGTGCTGATGCCGCGTGCGATGACCGTGGCAGCGGTCGCACCGGTGAGGGAGAAGAACGGACGCCCCTCGGGATCGTTTCGCACCTCGATCTCGCGCCAGTACACCCCGTCCGACCCGCCGAGCGCCTTGATGAAGGCCTCCTTGGCGGCGTAGCGGGCGGCGAGGGACCTCGCCGGCATCGGCTGCTCGTTCGCGGTGAACAGTCGCTCGCGCAGACGCGGAGTCCGCTCGAGGGTGCGTTCGAAGCGCGCGATGTCGACGAGGTCGACGCCGATGCCGGCGATCATGCTCACGGGTTCGCGCTCACTCCACCGTCACGGACTTGGCCAGGTTGCGCGGCTGGTCCACATCAAGTCCCTTCGCGGTGGCCAGAGCCATCGCGAAGACGTGCAGCGGAACGACGGCGAGGATCGGCTCGAAGAGCGGCTCGGCGAGCGGGATGCGCAGCACCTCGTCGGCGAACGGCAGCACCGCGGCGTCGCCCTCCTCGGCGATCACGATGACGCGCGCGCCGCGAGCGCGGATCTCCTGGATGTTGGAGACCACCTTCGCGTGCAGCAGCGACGAGTGGCGCGGCGAGGGGACGATGACGAACACCGGCTGACCGGGCTCGATGAGCGCGATCGGTCCGTGCTTGAGCTCGCCCGCCGCGAAGCCCTCGGCGTGGATGTAGGAGATCTCCTTGAGCTTGAGAGCGCCCTCCATCGCGATCGGGAATCCGACGTGACGACCGAGGAACAGGACGGAGCGGGTGTCGGCCATCCAGTGTCCGAGCTGACCGATGCGCTCCTGCTGCTCCAGCACGCGGCTGATCTTGGCGGGAATCGCCTCCAGCTCGCGCACGTGACGCGCGCCCTCGTCCGCGCTGATCGTGCCGCGGATGCGACCGATGTGCAGGCCCAGCAGCAGCAGAGCCGTGATCTGCGCGACGAACGCCTTCGTGGAGGCGACCGCCACCTCGGGGCCGGCGTGCGTGTAGACCACCGCATCGCTCTCGCGCGGGATCGTGGCGCCCTGGGTGTTGCAGATGCTGAGCGTCTTCGCGCCCGCCTCGCGGGCGTACTTCACCGCCATGAGGGTGTCCATCGTCTCGCCGGACTGACTGATGGACACCACCAGCGTGTCGGGGCCGATCACCGGATCGCGGTAGCGGAACTCGTGCGCGAGCTCCACGTCGGCGGGAATTCGGGCCCAGGCCTCGATGGCGTACTTGCCCACCTCGCCCGCGTACGCGGCGGTGCCGCAGGCGACGATGATGATGCGCGAGATCCCGGCGAAGAGCTCGTCGAGACCATCGAGTTCGGGGATGACGACCTGTCCGTCCTGCAGGCGTCCGCGGATGGTGTTGGCCACGGCCTCGGGCTCCTCGGAGACCTCCTTGGCCATGAAGCTCGGCCAGCCGCCCTTCTCCGCGGCCGCGGCATCCCAGTTGACGGTGAACTCCTCCGCCTCGACCGGGTTGCCGTCGAAGTCGGTGATCTCCACGCCACCAGGCGTGATCGCGACGATCTGGTCCTGTCCGATCGCCAGGGCGCGACGAGTGTGCTCCACGAAGGCGGCCACGTCGGAGCCGAGGAAGTTCTCGCCGTCGCCGAGACCGATCACGAGCGGCGAGTTCCGACGAGCGCCCACCACGAGGCCGGGGCTGTCGCGGTGGGTGGCGAGGATGGTGAAGGCACCTTCGAGGCGACGCACGACGGCACGGAAGGCATCACGCAGGTCGCCCGTGGCGCGGTACTCGCGGCCGAGCAGGATGGCCGCGACCTCACTGTCGGTCTCCGAGCGGAACGTGTACCCCTCGGCGAGGAGCTCGTTCTTCAGCTCGGAGAAGTTCTCGATGATGCCGTTGTGGATGAGGGCGAGGCGGTCGTCGTCGGCGAGGTGCGGGTGGGCGTTCTCGTCGGTCGGTCCACCGTGCGTCGCCCAGCGCGTGTGACCGATGCCGGTCGATCCGTCCGGCATGGGCGCTGCGGCGAGATTCTCGCGCAGCACGCTGAGTTTGCCGGACTTCTTGCGCATGTCCAAGCCGCCGTCATCGTCGATGACCGCGATTCCGGCGGAGTCGTAGCCCCGGTATTCGAGCCGGGCGAGGCCGGCCAGCAGAATGGGCTGGCTCTGGCGAGCACCCACGTATCCAACGATTCCACACATGGTCCTGATTCTAGGGGCGAGCCCCGAGGCGTTCCTGTGCCCTGTGTGGAGCGGGCGTCACAGCTTGCGGAGAGAGACCCGCTCGACGCTGTGCCCGGGTCCCTTGCGGAGGATGAGGCTGGCGCGGTGTCGGGTGGGAAGCACGTTCTCCACCAGGTTCGGCATGTTGATGTCGTTCCAGTACCCGAGCGCGGCCTGTTCGGCCTCGGCATCCGTGAGGTGTGCGAAGACGTTGAAGTAGGAGTGCGGGTTGCTGAAGGCGCCCTGGCGCAGCTCCAGGAAGCGGTCCACGTACCATCTCTCGATGTGGCGCGTGTCCGCGTCCACGTACACCGAGAAGTCGAACAGGTCGCTCACCGCTACCTCGTTCGGGCTGGGCGGTGGTTGCAGCACGTTGAGTCCCTCGACGATCACCACGTCCGGGCGCCGCACCACGACGTGCGCGTCGGGCACGATGTCGTAGCGCATGTGGGAGTAGAAGGGCGCGCGCACCTCTTCGGCACCGGATTTCACCTCGGTGAGGAACTCGATCAGGGCCCGCCGGTCGTAGGACTCCGGAAAGCCCTTGCGATCCATCAGCCCACGCCGCTCCAGCTCGGCGTTGGGGTAGAGGAAGCCGTCGGTGGTCACCAGTTCGACGCGCGGGGTATCGGACCAGCGGCTGACGAGCTCGCGCAGCAGTCGCGCCACGGTGGACTTGCCGACGGCGACCGAACCGGCCACCGCGATCACGAACGGCGTCGTGACGTCAGGCTCATTCAGAAACGCCGCTGTGTCGGCGCCGAGGCGCTTGGTGGCGGCGGCGTAAAGGCTGAGGAGGCGGCTCAGCGGCAGGTAGACCTCCCGCACCTCAGTGAGATCCATCCGATCGCCGAGCCCGCGCAGCTGGACGAGCTCCGGCTCGGTGAGGGGTTGCGGCATCCCCTGCGCGAGCTGTGCCCACTCCGCGCGGGTGATGTCGCGGTACGGGCTCAGCGGCGATGCGGGCGCGGCGGGCATTCCGCCATGCTATCGCGGCCGTCCGGGCGTCGCGCACGGGCCAGTGCCCTAGCGTGGGAGCTATGCAGCGCATCGCTTTCCTCGACGTCGACGGCACGATCATCGATTCGCTGGGACGCATCGACCCCACCACGATCACCGCGGTGCGCGAGGCACGCGCCCGCGGGCACCGCGTGTTCCTCTGCACGGGTCGCGCGGAGACCGAGATCGCGCCGCCGGTGCGGGAGATCGGCTTCGACGGCATCGTCTCCGCGGGCGGCGGGTTCGTCACGATCGACGGTGAACTGATCATCGAGCGCGCGATGCCCAAGGCTCTCGCGACCGAGCTGCTCGACTTCCTCCGCGCCGAGGATCTGCCCGCCGTGCTGCAGACTTTCACCGGAACGTACGCGGAATCCGCCGCCGTGGAGCGGATCACCGCCGGGGCGATCCGCGCGCATGAGGCTCTGGCCGCCGCGGGAGTGGACGTCACGCACGCGGGAGCCGCCGAGCCGACGGTGCGCGACATCGCCGAGGCTCCCGAGGACGTTCGCGATCACATCGCCAAGGTGGTCTTCGTCGGCGACGACCACGGCGCGTACGACCGCACGGTCGCGGGTCTCGGCGACCGCTTCCACATCGTGACCGGGTCCATCCCGTTCCTCGGTTCCGCGAGCGGCGAGATCTCGGGCCCCGGCGTGAACAAGGGCACCACGATCGAGCTGCTGCTCCCGCGCCTCGGCTTCACCCGCGAGCAGGCCATCGGCATCGGCGACAGCCCGAACGATCTGGAGATGTTCGCGGCGTGCGGTGTCTCGGCCGCGATGGGCAACGCCACCGACGCGGTGAAGTCCGCGGCGTCGGAGGTCACCACCGCGGTGCTCGACGGCGGCGTGCACACGGTGTTCGCCCGCCACGGCCTCCTCTCCTGACGCGGACCCGCCCCCCGCCGCCGAGGGACGGCCGCCTCCGCGCGAGTCCCCGTCCCCGCGCGAGGCGCTCACCATGTCCCGCGAGAATTCCATCTGTGGGCGACAATCGCCGCGTTGCGCGGATTCTCGCCCACAGACGGAAGTCTCGCGGGTTATGGGGTGACGGTGAGCGGGGTCGAGACGGGGAGGGCGTCGGCGGAGGGGCCGGCGGCGACCGTGTACTCGCCGGGCTGGACGCGAAGGGCACCGGCGTGCACCCAGTCCGACGGCGCGTCGGGGAGGCGAACATCGTCATCCCACACGGCGAGACGATCCACGGCAAAGCTCACGACGACCTCGGCCACCTCACCCGGCTGCAGGGTCACTCGGCGGTAGCCGACCAACGCACGACGAGGGCCGACGATCGCGTGCTCGTGCGCACCCGTGACATACACCTGCACCAGTTCCTCGGCGACACGATCGCCGATGTTCGCCACCGTCACCCGGGCCTGGATGTCGCCGGCGACGCCGAGTGCGGCATGACGGTGCGTCGGTGCCGGAGCGGCCACCGCGGCGGACGGGAGAACCACCGACCGATACTCCACCTCCGAGTACGTGAGCCCGTGACCGAATGCGAAGGCGTACGGCTGGCCCTGGTGACGGTAGGTCGCGTGCTGTCGACGCGTGTCGTAATCGAACAGGTCACCGGCCTGCGCGGGATCGGCCGGCCACGACTGCGCGAGCCGACCGGTGGGTTCGGTGTCCCCGCTCAGAACATCCGCGAGGCCGGACCCGAGCTCCTGTCCGCCATGGCTCGACCAGACGACGGTGGACGCCGCTTCGGCATCGCCGAGCACGTAGGGATAGCTCGACACGATCGTGAGCACGGTGCGCGGGTTCGCCTCCCGGGCGGCGCGCCAGAGAGACGTCGCCGAACGCGGCAGGAAGAGGTGCGGGCGATCCTCGGTCTCGCGACCGGCGATATGCGGATCGTTGCCCACCACCGCGATGACGACGTCCGCAGCCGCGGCAGCACGAGCTACCTCCGCGGCACCGGAGCGGACCGGGCGCACATCGAAGCGCTCCGCGGTGTCGAGCGTCACGGCATCGGCGAGCACCAGCCCGCCGTTGCGCGACACCCGCACCCAGCGGCCGGTCCCCAGGTGCAGCAGCGACCAGGTGCCGTCGGCGTGCACGGTGCGTCGGAAGGTCTCCTGCGCCACCCAGCCGCCCACCCGCGCGGCATCCGCGCGCATAGGCCACGCTCCGCCGGTGAGGAGCCTGCCGCTGGCGGCGGAGCGAAGCGTCAGCACACCGTCACCCCAGTCCGTCACGTCGAACAGCGTTGACGCATCGGCGCTCGCAGCGGAGGCGCGCACCTGTCCGTCCTCATCCACCGACAGGTATCCGCCGCGATCGGAGCGCAGCGCGACGGTGTCGGCTCCCGTCACGACCGTGACCTCCGCGTTCGGGTACCGCGCCCGGAGTCCGTCCGCGACGCTCACCGCGTACGGCGGGGTTCCGGCATACCAGTCGGTGAGGACCACGTCCGCGAGCGGCCCGATGACCGCGACTGAGCTCGGCTGCGCAAGCGGCAGCAGCTCGTGGTCATTGCGCAGCACCACCACCGATCGCGCCACAGCCTCACGCGCCAGCGCGCGAGCGTGCGGCTGATCCAGGTGATCCGCGGTGATCGAGCCCCACGGGTCGGCGGGGCCGTCGAACTCCCCGCTGCGCACGCGCATCTCCAGCACGCGCGTGGCGGCAGCATCGATGTCCGCCTCCGTCAGCAGGCCGGCCGCGAGCGCCCCGCGCAGGTGCTCCAGCGTGGGCTCGGCGTTCGCGTCGTTGTCGGTGAACGAGTCGACCCCGCCGCGCACGAGGGCCGCGGCGGCGTGCACGTGGTCCGGCTCCGCGTCCTGCACGGTGACCACGAACGTCGGGGCACCGGCGTCGGTGACCACGAGCAGCGACTCGTCCGTCCAGCTGCGTGCCTCCGCCACCAGCTCCGGCTGCGTGTGCGCGGGGCGTCCGTTGACCAGGTTGTACGCGAGCATCATCCCGCCGGCCGCGCCAGACTCGATCGCCGGACGGAACGCGGGCAGCTCCTCCTCGTGAAGGGTGCGCAGCGACATCTCCGAGTCGGTGGCCGACCGGTCGGTCTCGTTGCTGTAGGCGAGGAAGTGCTTGAGGGTGGGCACCGTGCGCCACACCGACTGATCACCGCGCAGACCGCGGGAGTACGCCTCCCCGAACTGCCCCGTGAGGTGCGGATCCTCCGAGTAGCCCTCCTCATTGCGCCCCCACGCGGGGTGGCGGAGAGTGTTGACGACCGGCGCCCACACGTTGAGGCTCACCGCCGGATCAGCGGCGCGCTTGGCGCGCACCTCCTCACCCGTCACCGCGCCCACGCGCTCGATGAGGTCGGTGTCCCAGGTCGCCGCGAGTCCCACCGCCTGCGGGAACACCGTCGCGATGCCGAGCCACGCGACGCCGTGCAGCGCCTCGCACCCGGTATGGAACGGTCCGATGCCCAGGCGCTCGATCGCAGGGACGGCCTGGTGCAGCAGCGAGAGTCGTTCCGCACTGTTCAGACGCGACAGCAGATCGGCGGCACGCTGGGCGACGGACAGCGACGTGTCGCGGAAGGCCTCGCCACTCATGCGTTCACCTCCGCCAGGTCGATGGCCAGCGTTCCGGCGGCATCGGCGGACACCACCGCATCTCCGACCTGGAGACTCCAGCCAGCCCGCGCATCGGTGCTGCTCGCGGTGATCCGCGCACCCTCGCGGCGGACGCGGAAGCTCGCGGCGGAACCGGTCGACGACGCGACCGTGGTGACCGCGTCATATCCGTCCGGCAGGTCGAAGCAGCGCAGCGTGACGCCGTCGGCCCAGTCGTAGTCGGGTCGGGACTCCACCGCTCCCCAGGGGAGCACCGTTCCGCCGCGCACCCGCAGCGGCACGCTCAGCACGTCATGCTGCTCGCTGACCCATCGACGTCCTTCGACCCTGTCGCCGTGCAACAGCGAGGTCCACGACCCCTCCGGCACGTAGTACTCGACGTCACCCGTGGCCGTGAACACCGGGGCGACCAGCAGCGCGTCACCCAGCATGTACTGCGTGTCGGCGTCGAAGCCGCTGCGGTCTTCCGGAAACTCGAGCACCATCGGTCGCATCATGGGGATGCCCTCGGTGTGCGCCTGCTCGGCGATGCCCATCAGGTACGGCATCAGCCGCATCTTCAGGCGCGTGAACGCGCGCGTCACCGTCACGGCCTCCTCATCGAACAGCCACGGCACGCGCAGACTGGACGATCCGTGCAGCCGCGAGTGCGACGAGAGCAGTCCGAACGCCAGCCAGCGCTTGAACAGATCGGCGTCCGGTGTGCCCTCGAAGCCGCCGATGTCGTGGCTCCAGTATCCGAAGCCCGACAGCGCCAGCGACAGTCCGCCGCGCAGGGATTCGGCCATCGACGGGAAGGACGAGTCGTTGTCTCCGCCCCAGTGCACCGGGAACTGCTGCCCGCCGACCGTAGCCGACCGCGCGTACAGCACCGCCTCGCCGACACCGCGCTTGGCCTCGAGCGCTCGGAACACCGCCTCGTTGTAGAGCTGCGGATAATAGTTGTGCATGCGCTGCGGGTCGGAGCCGTCGAACCAGACCACGCCCTCGGTGGGGATGCGCTCGCCGAAGTCGGTCTTGAAGCTGTCCACGCCCTGCTCCATCAGGCGCTCCAGGTGCGCCACGTACCAGTCGGTGGCGTCGGGGTTCGTGAAGTCCACGATGCCCATTCCCGCCTGCCACAGATCCCACTGCCACACGCCGCCGTCGGTGCGGCGCAGCAGGTACCCCTTCTCCGCGGCCTCGGCGAACAGTCGCGAGCGCTGCGCGATGTACGGGTTGATCCACACCGACACCTTCAGCCCCCGCTCGTGCAGTCGCTGCAGCTGTCCCTCGGGGTCCGGGAACGTGCGCGGATCCCACTCGAAGTCGGTCCACTGGTACTCGCGCATCCAGAAGCAGTCGAAGTGGAACACGCTCAGCGGCAGGTCCCGCTCGGCGAATCCGTCGATGAAGGAGTTCACCGACGCCTCGTCGTAGTCCGCGGTGAAGGAGGTGGTCAGCCACAGCCCGAACGACCAGGCGGGCACTCGTGCCGGCCGACCGGTCAGCGCGGTGTACCGCCGCAGCACCTCTTTGGGCGTTCCGCCACCGATCAGGAAGTAGTCGAGCGTCTCCCCCGGGACCGAGAACTGCACGCGGGTGTTGACCTCCGAGCCCACCTCGAAGGAGACGGCGTCGGGGGTGTTCACCAGCACGCCGTATCCGCGAGTGGTGAGGTAGAAGGGAATCGACTTGTAGGACTGCTCGCTGGCCGTGCCGCCGTCGGCGTTCCAGCTCTCGATCACCTGGCCGTTCTTGGCGAACGCACCGAAGCGCTCCCCGAATCCGAAGACCCGCTCGCCGGGTTCCAGGCCCAGCTGCTGGTGGATCCAGGTGTCGCCCGCGGTCGTACCGTCCAGTCCCGTGGCCGTCATGTGGCCGACCGAGCGCGGCAGGGACGAGGTGAGCACCCGATCGCCCTGCTCGAACGACACGTTCCAGCCGTCGCGGGAGACGCGCACTCGCACGTCGCCGCTCTCCAGCACTCCCCCGTCGTCCGTGACCGAGACCCGCGGAACGAAACCGTGCTCGCCGCGGACGACGAAGTCCGGACCGCGATGCACGCCCCCGGCGTGACGCTCCACGCGCACCCGGACCACGCCCGGTGCGGGCGAGGAGAACACGACCGTGATCATCGGCCGGTTCAGCGTGTCGCCGCGGTGGCGAATCGCCGCGGTGGGCGCGTAGACCGTGAGCGTGCCGGCCTCCTCATCGATGCGGATGTCATCGACTGTCGTCGCGTACAGCGGTGCATAGCCGGCTCGGGTCAGCCAGTAGCCGTCGGTGAACTTCACGAGGGGTGCCTTTCGGTCAGGGCGCGGACGTCGCCGGGGCCGACGGCCACGACGGTCGGGACTTGTTCGCCGGTGAGGAGGTCGGTGAGGCCCTCCGCCACGGCGAGTTCCACGGGCGAATCACCGTGGTTGAGGAGGAACAGCACGTCGCCGCGCCGCACCGCCTCGAGATCTGCGGGCAGCGGCTCGGCGCTGCCATGCGCTCCCACGACACCGGAGGCATCGATCACGGAGTTCACAATCGCCGCGAGCGCGGCGTCATCCGGCACGGTGGCGAGATACCAGGCCGCACCGTCGCCCACGCGATGGCGGGTGACCGCCGGACGCCCGGCCAGGTCACCGGCGTCGAACGACGCGAGGGTCTCCGCGCCCTCGGCACGCAGTCGTTCGGCGAGGATGGATGCGGTCGCGCCCGCGGGCACGCCAGCACCGGTGAGCGGGGTCGGCGCGTCGGGGAGCCCCGCCCACTCCTCGCCACTGGCACCGATCAGCTCACGCAGGAGGACGGGCGAGCGCCCCGGGATCACCTGCGCGTTCTCGTCGGCGACGCCGCTGAAGGCCCCGATCACCACCTGAGCGCCGGCGCGTGCGGCAGCGGCCAGAGCATCGGCTGTCGCGGGCTCGATGATGTACGAGTGCGGCACCAGGATGACGCGATAGTCACCCAGAGAGTCGCGCGGGCCCACCACGTCCGCGGAGATGCCGCGACGCCAGAGCACCGCGTACCAGCGGTTGACCTGCTCCAGGGTACTGAGGCGCGTCGTGGGGCGCGCGGGCTCCTCCCCCGCCCACCACGACGACCAGTCGAACAGCACGGCTACATCCGTCGCGATGCGCTGGCCGGCCACGGCGCGGAGGGCGCGGAGGTCGCGCCCTTGCTGCACGATGCCGCGGAACACGTCCGAGTCCGCCCCCGCGTGCGGGAGCATCGCGGAGTGGAAGCGCTCGGCACCGGCGCGCGCCTGTCGCCACTGGAAGAAGCACACCGCGTCGGCACCGCGGGCGACCGCCTGCAGCGAGTTGCGACGCGCGCTCTGGGCGCTGCGCGGCAGATTGTGCTCACGCCAGGAGACCGCGCTGACGGCCTGCTCCATGAGCATCCAGGGTCGCCCGTGGCCGAGGGATCGCATCAGATCCTGCACGAGCGCCGTTTCGGCAGCTGCGGTCGGCCGTGCCGGGTCGGGGTACTGGTCGTCGGAGATGACGTCGACGTCGTCCGCCCAGCTGCGGTAGTCGACGTGGGCGAAGAAGCCCATGAAGTTGGTGGTGATCGGCTGGGCCGCACCGGTCGCACGGATCGCCTCCCGTAGTTCTCGATGCACAACGCGGAGCTGATCGGAGCTGTAGCGGCGGAAGTCCAGCGACTGGGTCGGATTCACGAGGTACGGCATGCGCCGCGGCGGGAGGATCTCCGCGAAATCGTCGTAGCGCTGCGACCAGAATGCCGTGCCCCAGGCCCGGTTGAGCCCGTCGATGTCTCCGTAGCGCTCACGCAGCCAGAGGCGGAACTCGCGCGCCGCCTCGTCCCCGTAGTCCACCTGACCGAACTCGTTGCCGATGTGCCACATCCGCACGGCCGGGTGGTCGCGATAGCGTTCGGCGAGGTCCCGGGTGATCGCCAGCGCGTGCTCGCGGTAGACGCGCGACGCCGGGGTGAACTGGTTCCGCGATCCGGCGACGAGCCGCACACCGTCGGCGTCGACCGGAAGCACCTCGGGGAACCGGACACCGAGCCACGGTGGCGGTGATGCGGTCGGCGTCGCCAGGTCCACCGCGATGCCGCCGGCGTGCAGCAGATCCAGCACGTCATCGAGCCACGCCCACTCGCGTGCCCCGGGCCGCGGTTCGATCATCGCCCAACTGAACACCCCGACCGTGACGAGGTTGACCCCCGCGCGCTGCATCAGCGCGATGTCCTCGATCCACGTCTCGCGCGGCCACTGCTCCGGGTTGTAGTCGCCGCCGAACAACAGGCCGCGCTCGGCTGTCAGCTCAGCGAAGGCGTGGGTGGCCACGGTCATCGGGGGCATGTCGTCTCTTCCCGGTCTCCATCGACGCGAATTGTCGAAGCGTTTCAACACTGAGAAGTTATACTAACCAGATGTCGATGTCCACGGAGATCCATGACGCTCTCCACACGCTGCGATACCGCCGTCCGGTCGAGATCTGGACCGACGCGCTGCCCGTCGGAAACGGGCATCGCGCCGCGATGTGCGCGGGCAGGCGCGGGGGCGATCGGCTGTGGCTCAACGACGCGACCGCGTGGTCTGGTGGCGTGGAGACGGACCCGCTCGTCGGGGCTGTGGATCGGGGCCCCGCGGCTCTGGCCGCCGTGCGCAGGGCTGTGGACAATGGCGATCATGCCGAGGCGGATCGACTCCTGCGCCGGCAGCAGACGACGTGGGCGGAGGCGTACCTGCCACTGGCCACCCTCGATGTCACGGTGCTCGACGCGCCGACGCCCGATGAGCCCGCATTCGACGCCACGGTGCGCACACTGGATCTGCGCACCGCCGTCGCGGCCCACGTCTACGACGGGATCCGACACGAGACCTGGGCTGATGCCGTCACAGGCGCCCTCGTGCACCGCATCTCGGCACCGGAGCCGGTCCGCATCGCCCTCGCCCTGGACAGCCTGCTGGAGGTGTCCGATCCTCCGCGGGTAGCTGCAGGAGCCCTCACCCTGGGCCTGCATCTGCCCGTGACGCTGGCGCCGTCGCACGCGGTGACGGATGAGCCGATGCGCTACGACCACGACGCCGGCCGACGCGGTGCCGTGGTGGTGCGCGCCGAGGGCCCGCTGACCGCGACCGGCGGCCGCACGGTCACCGATGCGCGACAGGTTCATGTGCTCGTGATCGGCACCGCGACCGGCGACGCCACCGCAGACGTCTTCGCAGCGGCCTCGCGGATCGCCGCCCCCGATCCCGATCAGGCGGCGCACGTGAACGCTCACCGCGAGCTCTACGATCGGTGCGCCCTGGTGCTGCCGTCTCCGGACGACGTCACCGAGATCGACACGGACGACCGCGTGGATCGTGCCCAACACCGTGCCGACTCAGGCCTCAGCGCACTGCTGTTCCACTACGCGCGCTATCTGCTGTTGTCCTCTTCTCGGCCCGGTGGTCTGCCGGCGAATCTGCAGGGCATCTGGAACGCCGAGCTGCCGGGCCCCTGGTCCAGTGGCTACACCACCAACATCAACCTTGAGATGGCTTACTGGTCGGCCGAGGTCACCAACCTCAGCGAGACCCACGATCCGCTTCTCGACTGGATCGACCGCGTCTCCGCCGGTGCGGGCGCAACGACGGCGCGCGAGCTCTACGGCGTGGGCGGCTGGGTGATGCACCACAATTCCGACCCCTGGGGCCATGCCGGTGCGGTGGGTGCCGGTGCCGGCGACACGGCGTGGTCCACGTGGCCGCTCGGCGGCGTGTGGCTGGCCCTGCACCTGGGCGACCGGATCGACTTCTCTGCCGATCCCGCAGCTGCAGCGGCCGCTGCCTGGCCGGTGCTGGAGCGCACCGCCCACTTCGCGCGGGAGTGGATTCAGACCGACGGAACACGCGCATGGACGAGCCCGTCCACGTCCCCGGAGAACAACTTCGTCCGCGCCGACGGCACGGTCGGCGCGGTGACGACCTCGGTCACGATGGACGCCACTCTCCTGCGCGAGCTGGCGGCCCTCTGCCAGCGGACAGCAACCATCCTCGGTCGCGACGACGCCTGGATCGCGAAGCTGACGGCACTCACCGCCCTGCTACCCGCCCTCACCGTCCGTCCCGACGGGCGGATCGAGGAATGGGACGCGTCGCGACCGCCGGCCCAGGATGCGGAGCCGGACCACCGGCACCTGTCGCACCTCGTGGGTCTGTTCCCCCTGACGCAGATCTCGCGGGAGCGCACCCCCCACCTGGCCGATGCCGCGGCTCGCACCATCCTCGCGCGGGGAGCCGAGACCACCGGTTGGGCGCTGGCCTGGCGCGCCGCGATGTGGGCGAGGCTGCGCGACGGCGAACGTGTCCACGACCAGCTTCTGATGTCCCAGCGCCCGGCGATCGCCGACGGCATGGCTCATCGCGGCGGGGTGTATCGCAACCTCTTCAGCGCTCATCCTCCGTTCCAGATCGACGGCAACCTCGGCCTCGGAGCCGCGATCGCCGAAGCCCTCCTGCAGTCGCACGAGGGTCGCATCGACCTGCTCCCCGCCCTCCCCTCCGCCTGGCCGGACGGGGAGGTGTGGGGCCTGCGAGCCCGCGGCGGGATCACCGTCGACCTGCAATGGCGCAGCGGTAGGGTGACCGAAGTACGATTGCGCAGCGCACGGCCGCAGACCGTCCGCGTCACCGGACCCGGTCTACCCGAGACCGCCCACACCGTGAGCCCCGACCAACGTGTCCTCATCCGACACGACTCGGCCGATTCGAAGGACCTCTGATGCCCACCATCGCCGACGTCGCAGCCGCTGCCGGAGTCTCCATCTCCACCGTGTCGTACGTCATGAGCGGCAAGCGCACGATCTCGCAGGAGACCCGCGAGCGGGTCGAGCAGGCCATCGAGCAGCTCAACTACAGCCCGCACGCGAGCGCCCGCTCGCTGGCGTCCCGAGCCACCAACGTGATCGGACTGCAGGCTCCGCTGCGAAGCGGCGTTGATGTGCACGTGGTGATGGAGATCGTCGCGGGCATGGTGCAAGAGGCACGCGCGAACCGATACGACCTGCTGCTGCTCACCGACGATCGCCCCGACACTCTCACGCGGGCCACTCGCGGGTCGCAGGTGGATGCGCTGCTCGTGATGGATGTCGAATCCGACGACCCCCGCATCACCACGCTCGCCGAGCTCGACACCCCGAGCGTGCTGGTCGGGCTTCCCACCACGACAGCTCCGATCACCTGCGTGGACTTCGACTTCGAGGCTGCGGGACGGCTGGCAGCCACGCGCCTCATCGAGCTCGGCAACACGCGCATCGCGCTGGTGGGAGCCCCCGCCGAGGTGCTCGAGCGGCACACGTCGTATGCCGATCGCCTGGTGGCCGGCTTCGTCGGCGCGGCGGAGGAGCAGGGCGTGACGGCGAGCGTGCACCCGTGCCCGAGCGACGCCGAGGCGGTGCCGGTCGTCGCCCGCCTGCTGGAGGAGAACCCGGATATCACCGGTGTTCTGCTGCATAACGAGGGCGCTCTGCCGCACGTGGCACCGCGACTGATCGGCGACGAGGGGCATCACCGCGATGTCATCGCACTGTGCCCGGCCGACCTGTCGCGATCGGTTCCCGGCCTCGCCGATGCGATCGACATCCCGGCGTCGAACATCGGCGTGCACGCCACACGGACCCTGCTGCAGCTGCTCGACGGAGCCGAGACCGCGCGGGTGCAGCTGCTGCCACCTTCCCTCCAGTCCGCCGCGGCGGCGACCACGGCGACCACGTCATGAAGCTCAATCCGGAAGATCGCGGGCTGCAGGGGCTCAGCACGTTCGTCTCGCTCATCCTGCTCAACGTGCTCTACCTCGTGCTGTGCGTTCCGATCGTGACCATCGGTGCCGCAACTACCGCGCTGTACGAGGTCATGATCCGTTTCTCCGACGAGGAGAGCGGGCGGCCGCTCAACGACTTCCTCCCCGCCTTCGCCCGCAACTTCCTGCGAGCCACCGCGCTGTGGCTCACCTGCGCGATCCCGCTGGCGCTGCTCGTGATCTCCGCCGTGTTCTGGCTGACCAGCCCGAGCACCATCGGCCTCGCCGCCGCGCTGCTCTCGGGCCTGGCCGCCGCCTACGTCTTCGCGGCGACGCTGTACGCGTTCGCCCTCGCGGCCACGCACGTGAACACGTTCCGTCAGACGCTGAAGAACGCGTTCCTGCTGCCCTTCGCCGAGCCGGTGCGCACCCTCGGCATCGTGCTCATCCCCGTGACGCTGGTTGCACTCAGTGTCATCATGCCGCCGTTCACGATCATCCTCGCCACCATCGGCTGCTCCATCGGCGCCTATGGCACCGCGTTCCTCCTGCGCGGCGTCTTCCGCCGCCACCAGCCGGCTGCCTGACGGACACGAGAACGGGCCCCGGAGCAGCTGCTCCGGGGCCCGTTCTTCATTCGATCAGCCGAGTTCCTTCGCGATCGCCTCGCGCTGGGAGTTCTGATCCTGAGCGTTGGCCTGATCGACCTCCAGCACCTTGTCGTAGCCGAGGCCGCTCGCCGTGCTCTGTAGGTCGCTCCACAGCGACGCGAACTGCGCGTCACTCTCCGCGAACACCATCTGCCACGAGTTCTGCACGATGATCGCCTTCACCTGGTTGCGCAGGGTCTCGATCTCCGAGCTGTCCGCCGGGGCGGTGTAGCTGGCGCCGGGAGCAACGAGCAACTGGTCGTTGGCCTTGAGGTAGTCCATCGTGGTGGGGGCGTCACCCATGTGCGCCGACCAGTCCTCGCTCAGCGGGCTGGCCACCAGCGCCTGGTAGCTCGGCCACATCTTGTAGCTGAACGCGAATCCGGTTCCCGGGTCGGTGTCCACCGGCAGCACGGTGGTGACATTCAACGCGGAGGTGCCGTCGGTGTAGTCGCCGCCGCCCCACTCGGCCGGGACCGTGCCCGCACCCTCGAGGAAGACCTGCTTGCCGAAATCCGTCAGCTCCGGCTCGCCCGAGGCGTTCTTGTTCCACGTCAGCCCCTCGGGACCGGCAGCACCCATCGTCTGGCTGTTGTTGGAGTACGCGCCTTCCGACGAGTACAGCCAGTCGATGAACGCGGCGATGCGCTCCGGGTCGTCGGCCTTCGATCCGATCGCGATGATCGGCTTGCCGCCGTAGGCCTCGGCACCGTAGGAGAAGATCTTCTGGTCGGCCAGCGGAGCGATCTCGAACCCCTTGCCCGCCTGGATGTTGGCGTCGGTGTTGTACGCCGTCTGCCCCAGCCACGGCCAGAACGAGAAGAGCACCTGACCGTTCTGGTACTTCGAGTACAGGGTGTCGTAGTTCTGCGTGGTCGACTCGGGGTCGACCAGTCCCATCTGGGCCGCCTTGTTGAAGAACGCCAGCACCCGCTGGTACATGCCGTCCGAGTCCAGGATGCCCTGGTAGTCGGAGCCGTCGGCCTTCGCCAGGGCGAATCCCACCTCGTCGTAGCCGTAGTAGGTGATGGGCTGCTTGGCGTTGTTCATCATGTTGCCGTCCCAGTCCTTGAACAGCGACAGGGCGTACACCTTCTTGCCGTTCGGCGCGGTCGGCTCCAGATCCTGCATCTGCTTGAGGACCGGCAGCAGGTCCTCAAGCGTGTCGATCTTCGGGTAGCCCGCCTTCGCGTAGAGGTCCCAGCGCAGGAACGGTCCGAACGTGGGGTCGTTGCCCTCGGACGGTTCGGTGGGCTTCAGCGAGGAGACGGAGGTCGGGAAGGCGTAGGTGCCGTCCTTGCCATCGTTGAGGTGGGTGAGGGCGGTATCGAACCTCTTCACGTTGGTCATCGCCGGGACGAACGGCGTGGTGTCCATCACCAGACCACCCTGGATGAGCTCGTCGAGCTTCTTGCCCTTCTCCGTGATGATGAGATCCCCGAGGTCACCCGCGGAGACACGGGTGTTGTAGAGGGTGTCACCACCGCCCGCCACATTCGGGGCGATGATGTTCAGCTTCATGTTGAACTTGTCCTTGACCAGCTCGGCGAACCAGCCGTTCTGGATGCCCATGTAGTTGGCCAGGCCGTCGAACACGTCGATGGTGATCTCGGTGTCCCACTTATCGGGGAACGCGGTGATCGGCTCCTGGGCCGTGGTGCCTCCGCCGTTGGAGCACGCGGCCAGTGACCCGGCGGCGAGTAGGCCGATCGCCAGGGTGGCGATCCTCCTCTTCAGATTCATGACGATTCCTTTCTCTCTGCGCTCGACGGTCAGCCCTTGACGGCGCCAAGCATGATGCCCTTCACGAAGAAGCGCTGGAACAGGGGGTAGATGAAGATGATCGGCAGCACGACCAGAACGGATACGGTCATGCGGATCGAGGTGGGCGTCTGGGAGGTGGCAGCGCCGGCGATGGCGCTGAGGTCGCCACCCGCCTGCTGCGCGGCCTGAGCGAGACTCGAGGCCTGGTTGATGTACATGTACAGCTGGTACTGCAGCGTGTACAGGTTCTGATCGGTGATGTAGATGAGGGTGTCCTGGAAGCTGTTCCACTGAGCCACCGCCGCGAAGATGGCCACCGTCGCCAGGATCGGGGTCATGTTGGGCAGGTACACGCGGAAGAAGATCTGCACGATGTTCGCGCCGTCCAGCTCCGCCGCTTCCTGGAGCGACTCCGGCATGGACTCCACGTAGGTCTTCACCAGGATGATGAAGAAGGGCTGCACCACGAACGGCAGCACGTAGACCCAGAAGTTGTTCGTCAGTCCGAGGTTCTTCATGATGATGAACACCGGGATCAGACCCGCCGAGAAGTACATGGTCACGATCACGAAGCGGTACCAGAACAGGCGTCCCCACATCCGTCGCTGGGTGAACATGAACCCGAGGAACGCGGAGGCCAGCACCGTCGCGGCCGTGCCGATCACGGTGCGGCCGATGGTCACCAGTGCCGCCTGCGAGAGACCGGGCAGCTGGAAGACCTGCTCGTAGTTGGCGAACTGCACCCCGATCGGCCAGAAGCGGACATCCCCCAGCGCGGACACGTCGTTCGCCGAGACCGAGTTGATGATCAGGTAGTAGAAGGGGTACGCGCACAGGATCACGAGGATCAGGAAAACGAGGGAGTTCACCGTGGTGAACACCACGTCCCCGATGCTCGGACGATGCACGGGGCGTCGCGTGGGAATGGTCGTTGTCGTCATCGCAGCGCTCCCGGCTCAGATGATGGACTCGCCGCGCACGCGCTTGGCGATCCCGTTGACGGTGAACAGGAGGATCACGGAGATCACACTCTTGAGCATTCCGATGGCGGTGGCCATGGAGAGGCTGTTGCCCGTCATGCCGATGTTGTAGACGTACAGGTCGAGCACCTGGATCCAGTCGCGGTTGAACGCGTTCTGGAAGACGAAGTACTGCTCCATGCCGTTGTTGAGGAGGTTTGCCACCGACAGCAGCAACAGCACGATGTAGGTGGGCATCAGCTGCGGGATGGTGACGTACCACATGGTCTGGAATCGTCCGGCGCCGTCCATGCGCGCGGACTCATGCAGGCTCGGGTCGATGCCCGAGATGGCGGCGAGGTAGATGATCGCGCCCCACCCGAGGCCCTTCCAGATCGACCACAGCGTCATCGTGAGCCAGATGTTGTCCGCGGTGTCCAGGAACTTCACCGGCGCGGTCACCAGCCCCGAATCGACCAGCATTCCGTTCACCAGCCCCGAGCTGGAGAACAGCGAGAAGGCGATCATGTAGACCAGCACCCAGGAGATGAAGTTGGGCAGCGTCGTCAGGGTCTGCACCAGGTTGCGGAACCACGGCGCCCGCACCTCGTTCAGGAACACCGCGAACAGCAGCGGCAGGATCGAGGTGAGGATCCCGAGGAAGCTGATCGCGAGCGTGTTCAGCAGCACCTTGCCGATCTGCGCCATCTGGGTGGGCGAGCTGACCAGCATCTGGAACCACTGGAATCCGACGAACTCGCTGCCCGACAGGCCGAGGGCCGGACGGTAGTCGTACAGCGCGTAGATCCAGCCGTAAAGCGGGAAATAGGAGAACAGGAACACCAGCACCAGGAAGGGCACGATGCAGAAGAACATGCCGTAGGACTTGCGTCCTCCGGCGGCGCGCGCAATGCGTCGCTGCTTCTTGGCGGACGGGTCGGATCCCTCATCCAGGGTGGCCGCGAGTGTCGTGGTCACCGGCCCCGCGGTCACCACGCGGAGCCTTCCGATCGTTGCGTCCCCCGCGCGGACAGGTCGTGGATGTTCATCTCACTCCTTCGTGCTGTGCGATGTCACGGTTGCCGACCTTCGTTGTCGAACCGCTTCGACTAATCGCTTCGATTGAAGATAAGCGGGAAGAGGGCGGCTCGTCAAACGGGGGACGGTAACGCCCAGGTAACAATTGGGAGCGCTCTCACGCCGTCGGCGGCTCGTCGATGTTCCACACCGGCACGGCCGGGTCCTCGCCGGGCTCGTATCGCGCCTGCCGAAACACCGCCGGCTCGTGCAACGCACGGAGGCCGATCACGCGTCCGACGAACCCGCCGGCGACCTCGGTGGACAGGTATCGGCCGTCGATGCGGGCGAGTTCCCGCTCCCCGTCTGCGTCGCGCACCGCGAACGTCAGATCGTCCGGGCCGCCGAAGGTTGGAGCAAGCGCCGCGACGCACAGCACCGCCGGGTCGCGGCTGTCCGCGAGGAACACCTGCCGCACCTGCCCGATGACCACCTCCACCTCCACACCGGTAGACGTCCGGCGCACTTCGCACCAGTGGTGATCGTCCATGCGAAGATGGACGGTCCCCGTGGAGCCCGCGGCGAGCTCCGCCTCGAACCGCCATGCCAGATCGCGGGTACGCGTCGCGAGCACACCGGGCACGCCGTGCTGACTGGACGCGGGAGAGATCACGACGCCATCGGATGTCGGGTGTGCGAACTCGGCGATCGCCGGGCCGGGCGAGATCCACCGCAGATCCAGCCGGTCGGTGTCGAAGCGGTCGACGAAGCCCGTGGAGGCGTCCGGGAGGTCGAATCGATCGGGAACGACCACGGGCCAGTCGTCGACCCAGTCGATCCCGGCGAGAAACGTCTCGCGCCCGTTGGTGTGCCACATCGGGGTGCCGCCGCGGGGCCGGACGCCGAGATACACCAGCGCCCACGAGCCGTCGACGCACTCGACGAGGTCTCCGTGGCCGGTGTTCTGCACGGGGAATGTCGTGCTGCGGCGCGTGAGGATCGGGTTGTTCGGGTTGGCGTGGAACGGCCCCGTCGGCGAGGTCCCGCGCGCCACGCTGATGCAGTGGCCGCGTTCGGTGCCACCCTCGGCGAAGAGCAGGTACCACCACGGGCCGCGACGGAACAGATGCGGTCCCTCCGGATAGGCGGCGCCGGTTCCCTCGTAGACGGTGTACGGACCCTCGATGACCCGGCCCTCGGCGAGGTCGACCCGCACCTGGGCGATGCCGGGAGCACGCTGGTCGTTGGAGCTGAACGTGACGTAGCACGTGCCGTCGCTATCCCACGCGAGGTCGGGATCGATGCCGAGGATGCCGTCGATGCGCACGGAGGGCATCCAAGGCCCGGTGATTTCGGTCGCCGAGGTGATGAGCTGGCCCTTGCCGCCGGAGACGTCCGTGGTGATCATCCAGAAGCGACCATCATGATGCCGGATCGTGGGCGCATAGACACCGCCGCCCGCACGGGCATTCCCGGGCACGAAGCGTGGGTCGCCGTCCAACGCATGCCCCGCGAGCGTCCAGTTCACCAGGTCGCGACTGTGCCACAGCGGCACGGCCGGTGAGTACTCGAATGTGGAGTGGACGATGACGTAGTCCTCCCCCGCCCGGCAGATGGAGGGGTCCGGGAAGAATCCCGGGATGATCGGGGTGTCTGCGCTGGAGCGTGCCGTGGGCGCCATGGTGCTTCCGAATCCGCGCCACCCCGCGGCGGCGCTGTCGTGGGTGAGCACTTCGAATGTCGAAGCGCTTCGAACATCGATCGTAGAAGGCGAAACGCATCGACGCAAACGTTTCAACACCTCCGTCCCGGTGCGCTACGGTGTTGCGGTGGCCCTCACTGATCTCCCCCTCGATGACCTGCGTACCTTCCGACCCGACGTCGCCGAACCCGAAGACTTCGACGCGTTCTGGGAGCGCACACTGACCGAATCCCGTGCGCTGCGCACGCCCTCCACCCTGGTCCTGGCAGAGACGCCGATCGACCAGCTGATCGTGGAAGACCTCACGTTCAGCGGCTTCGGCGGCGAACCGATTCGCGCGTGGGTGACGCGCCCGAAGGACGAGACCCCGCGCGCCGCAGTGGTGCAGTTCATCGGCTACGGCGGCGGTCGCGGCCTCGCCGGCGAGCAGCTGCAGTGGGCGGCGGCCGGCTATGTACACGTCTTCGTGGACACCCGCGGCCAGGGATCGAGCTGGGGATCCGGCGGCGACACCCCGGACCCGCACGGCTCCGCGGGCGCCGCTCCTGGTTTCATGACGCGAGGCATCGACTCCCCCGACACGTACTACTACCGCCGGGTGTTCACCGACGCGGTGCTGGCGATCGACGCCGTTCGTGAGTTCGCTTTCGTCGACCCCTCGCGCATCGCTGTGACGGGAGGCAGCCAGGGCGGCGGCATCTCGCTGGCTGCCGCGGCGCTGCATCCCGACGTCGCCGCAGTCATGCCCGACGTCCCCTTCCTCTGCCACTTCCGTCGTTCGGTCGAGCTGACTCCCGTGCTGCCGTTCCCGGAGATCGTGCGGTATCTCGCCGTCCACCGCGGCGAGGTCGACAACGTGTTCCGCACGCTGTCGTACTTCGACGGCGTGAATTTCGCTCGTCGTATCACCGCGCCCGCGCTGTTCTCCGTCGCGTTGATGGACGACGTCGTGCTGCCGTCGAGCGTGTTCGCGGCCTTCAACCACCTCGCATCCGGCGACGCCGACATCGAGGTGTACCCGTTCAATGGTCACGAGGGTGGTCAGGCCGTGCAGTGGCTGCGTCAGACCTCGTGGCTCGCCGAGCGCTTCTGACACCCCGACAAACCCAGGCAAGTCCGAGAAACCCCGCCACGCGGGGTTTCTCGGACTTGTTTGGGTTTGTCGTGGTGGGGATGACGGGCGATACGCTGTGCGGATGCGCCTCGGGGTCCTCGATATCGGCTCGAACACCGTCCACCTGCTGATCGCGGAGATCCACGCCGGCGGGCGACCCATCGCGTCGGTGAGCGAGAAGGCCGTTCTGCGGCTGATGCGCTTCCTCGAACCCGACGGCTCGATCTCGCCCGCCGGGGTCGACGCGATCATCGCCGCGGTCACCCGGGCGCGCGAGATTCTGGACGACGAGCGACCGGACGACCTGCTCGCCACCGCGACGAGCGCCGTGCGGGACGCGACCAACGGCGCGGCGGTGATCGCCGAGATCGAAGCACGACTCGGACACTCCCTGCAGGTGCTGAGCGGATCTGCGGAGGCGGAGCTCACCTTCCTCGCCGCGCGCCGGTGGTTCGGCTGGTCGGCGGGGCAGCTGCTCATGTTCGACATCGGGGGCGGGTCCCTGGAGATCGCCTCGGGCAGCGAGGAGGCTCCCGATGTGGCGCTGTCGCTTCCGCTGGGTGCCGGTCGGATGACGATCGAGCATCTGCCACTGGATCCCCCGGGCGATGAGGCTGTCGAGCGTCTGCGGGAGCACGCCCGTCGCCTGCTGCGGCCCGCCGCCGCGGCGTTCGCCGACCAGCCGGCGCCGGATCACGTGGTCGGCTCTTCGAAGACCATCCGCTCGCTCGCCCGTCTCGCCGGGAACGTGCTCACCGGGTGGGCGGGATCCGACCGCGTGACGCTCTCGCGAGATCAACTCGGTGACTGGGTGCCGCGCCTGGCGAAGCTGCCGGCGGAATCGCGACATATCCTCCCCGGCATCACCCCGGATCGCACGTTCCAGATCGTGGCGGGTGCGGTGGTGCTGCATGAGGCGATGCTCGCGCTCGGCGTGGAGGAGCTGGAGGCGTCCCCGTGGGCGCTCCGCGAGGGCGTCCTGCTGCGCTACATCGAGTCCCTCTAGACGCGAGAAACCCAAGCAAGTCCGAGAAACCCTGCAACGCGGGGTTTCTCGGACTTGCTTGGGTGTTTCGGCGTCAGATCGTGTTTCGCGATCAGATCGCCAGGCGGGACTTCACGACCGCGGCGAGGGCTGCGGCGTGACGCTGAGCGGAGTCCTCGTCGGCGGCCTCGACCATCACGCGCACGAGCGGCTCGGTGCCGGACGGACGCAGCAGCACGCGCCCCGTGTCGCCGAGTTCCGCCTCGACGGCGGCGACGGCGGCGGCGATCTCGTCATCACCGTGCACGCCATCGCGGTCGACACCACGGACGTTCACCATCACCTGCGGGTAGATCGTCATGATCTGCGCGAGCTCGGCCAGCGACTTCTTCTGGTGTGCCATCTCGGCCACCAGGTGCAGGCCCGTGAGCACGCCGTCGCCGGTGGTGGCGAACTCCCGCATGATCACGTGGCCGGACTGCTCGCCGCCAAGGGCGAAGCCGCCGTCGTTCATCTCCTCGAGCACGTAGCGGTCACCGACCGCCGTGGTCTTCACGGTGATACCGCGCTCGCCCATGGCTCGGTGCAGACCGAGGTTGCTCATCACGGTCGCGACCAGCACATCATCCGTGAGTACACCGCGCTCGTGCATGGCAGCCGCGAGAATGGCCATGATCTGGTCACCGTCGATGAAGTTGCCTTCAGCGTCCACCGCGAGGCAGCGATCAGCGTCGCCGTCATGGGCGATTCCCACATCGGCGCCGAGGCGCACCACGGCCTCCGCGAGGTTGTCCAGGTGCGTCGAGCCCACACCGTCGTTGATGTTGAGGCCGTCCGGGTCGGCACCGATGACGGTGACCTCCGCACCGGCATCGCGGAACGCGTCGGGAGAGACACCGGAGGCGGCACCGTGCGCGCAGTCCAGCACCACGTGGATGCCGTCCAGACGGTTGGGCAGCGAACCCAGGAGGTGGATGAGGTAGCGGTCCTCGGCATCGGAGAAACGGCGAATGCGACCCACCCCGGACCCGGTCGGCTGCAGCTTCGGTCCGGTGAGGGCCTGCTCGATGCGCAGCTCCACCTCGTCAGGCAGCTTCACGCCGCCACGGGCGAAGATCTTGATGCCGTTGTCCGGCGCCGGGTTGTGCGAGGCGGACACCACGACGCCGAAATCGGCACCGGTGTCGGCCACGAGGAACGCGAGCGCGGGAGTCGGGATCACGCCGGCGTCGAAGACGTCGACGCCGGAGGAGGCGAGACCCGCGGCAACGGCCGCGGACAGGAACTCACCCGACACCCGAGGGTCCCGAGCGATGACTGCAGTGAGACGCTTGCCCTCCTGGCGTCGCGCTTCTGCAGAACGGCCCTGGCCCAGGACGACAGCAGTCGCCTGGGCCAGGGACAGCGCCAGGTCGGCGGTGAGGGGGCCGTTGGCCAGCCCCCTCACCCCGTCCGTGCCGAACAGCGGCATCGGAAGGTCCGAACCTTAACGCTTCGAGTACTGAGGCGCCTTACGGGCCTTCTTGAGACCAGCCTTCTTGCGCTCCTTGACGCGAGCGTCGCGCGACAGGAAGCCGGCCTTCTTCAGGGTCGGGCGGTTGTTCTCACGGTCGATCTCGTTGAGAGCGCGCGCGATGCCGAGGCGAAGCGCACCGGCCTGACCCGAGGGGCCACCACCGGCGATGCGAGCGATCACGTCGTACGCACCGGCCAGGTTCAGGATGGTGAACGGGTCGTTGATCAGCTGCTGGTGCAGCTTGTTCGGGAAGTAGTCCTCGACCGTGCGGCCGTTGACCGTGATGGTGCCCGAACCGGGGACCAGACGCACGCGGGCGATGGCCTGCTTGCGGCGACCCACGGCAGCGCCGGGAACCGAGAGCACGGGACGGGGAGCCTCGACGGCGGCCTCAGCCGGCGTCTCGGTGGAGTAGTTCTGCGGAGTTTCGATGTCAGCCACGAGTGTGTCCTTTTGGAGAGCGGCGCTTACTGGGCGACCTGGTCGAACGTGTACGTCTTGGGCTGCTGAGCGGCGTGCGGGTGCTCGGCACCGGCGTACACCTTCAGCTTGCTCAGCTGGTCGCGGCCCAGCGAGTTCTTCGGCAGCATGCCGCGAACAGCCTTCTCGACGGCGCGAACCGGGTTCTTCTCGAGGAGCTCGGAGTAGGCGACGGCCTTGAGACCACCCGGGTGACCCGAGTGACGGTAGGCGATCTTCTTCTGGAGCTTCTGACCGGTCAGGGCGACCTTGTCGGCGTTGATGATGATGACGAAGTCACCGGCATCCATGAAGTTGGTGAAGGTTGCCTTGTGCTTGCCGCGAAGGAGGGCGGCGGCGTGGGAGGCCAGACGACCGAGCACGACGTCAGTCGCGTCGATGACCAGCCATTCACGCTGGAGCTCGCCAGCCTTCGGAGTGAAAGTGCGCGTCACGATAGTGCTGCTTTCTTTGTGTCGAACGGAGAGGTTCGTGAATCCCACTCCCGTGGCGGTTCTCACAGCGAGGCCGTGCGAACTGACCGGTGGAGGGCTCACGTTCGGGCATGCTTTCAGCAGAGGGAGCACACCAAGGGTCGAGTCTACGTCATCCGGGCGCGTCGCGCGAATCCGGGGCCGAGCGGGTCGGAGCCGCTCGCGTCGTGATCACGGGGCGGCGCGAAGCCGCCACAGTCGTAGCGCGAAGTGGACGTCGACGGAGGCGGGCGGCACGCGCCACCCCTCCCCCAGAATCGCATCGATGCGCTCGGCTCGCTGCCGGACGGTATTGACGTGCACGTGCAGAGCGGCTGCAACCGGTGCCGCACGTCCTCCGTGCTCAAGGTACGTCCACGCGGTCTCACACAGGCGTGAACCGTGCGCGCGGTCATACTCGAGGAGCGGTTCGAGGAATCGATCCACGAGCGCACCCACGCGCCCCGCGTTGGAGCCACCGACGAGCATCCCGGCCAGCCCCAGTTCCACCTCATCCGCGATCCCGGTGTCGTGGCCCAGCGCGGCGAGCGCATCACTCACCGCGAGCGCGTCGCCATGGGCCTGCCGCAGGTGTGCGGCATCCGTCGCGCGCGCGACCCCGATGAGTGCGTCGATACTGCGAACAGCGAGGCGATCCAGCACCCGCTCACGCAACGTCACCACCGGTGTGCGCGTATCATCGGCCGCGATCACGCAGAGGTGGCCGGAATGCACCGACACCACCGCGGCCTGCTGCGCGAACTGGTCACGCAGCGCCAGCAGGGCGCGATGCTGTTGCGTCGCCGGGACTGCGCACACGAGCACGAGTGAGCGCGTCTCCGGGCGGATCCCGTACTCGTTCAGCCGGGATCGCATGCTCTGGTCGGGCACGCCGTCCAAACGGACGATGTCTTCCACCAGCGCAGACTGTGCTCGGTTGTCGGCGTCCACGAGCGTTCGCTCGAACAGCAGCAACGTGCTGACGTACACCGACGCACGCTCGACGAGCGATCGCCTTGCGGGGGCGTCGACGGTCATGATCGTCGCAAGATGCTCTGGTCCTGCAGCGACGGCGACGATCAACAGCGGCGCGCCGTCGATGTGCAGTGCAGCCGCCGAACGCCCGTGGTGCGACGCGTCAACCGCTGCCCGCACGTCTGCGGCGCGAAGCCGCTCACCGTCCAGGATCGGCGACCCGGCCAGCACGAAGCCGGTCGGGTCGTAGATGGACACCGGCGCACCGATGGCCTCGGCGAGCACGTCGACGACGCCGGGGAGACCCGCGGTGGACAGGAGCCCGCCCATCAGCCGATCATCGAGACGCAGCATCGCTTCCAGCTCATCCTGTCGGGCCTGGGTCTCCGACTCGGTGGCCGCATGCTCCCGGGAGAGCCGCGCGATCTCGGCCGCAAGGCGCGTCTGTTCGAACGCGACCGCCGCTTGGGCGGCCATGTCGATGAGTGCGGCGATCGCCGTCTCCCCGAACACGGTGGCGGTGCGATGTGCCACCAGCAGCGCTCCGACCACCCTGCCGCCGACACGAATCGGCGCGCCGAGGATGGCCTTGACGCCCTCATTGCGGACGATCTCATCGATGTCGCCGAGGTGGTTCATCGCCGGATCGGCGAGGTAGTCCGCGGTCTGAACCGCCGTTCCTCCCGCGGCAACGGACCCGAGCACGCCGGTTCCCAGCGGCATCCGGATGTTCCGGTAGGCCTCCGTCTCGACGCCGTCCGTGATGTGGATGTAGGTGTCGCCGGCCGTGAGGTCATTCAGGCTCAGATACGACATGTGGGTACCAAGCAGAGCGCGTGTGCGTCGCACGATGCCGCGCAGGATGACGGTTCGGTCGCGGATGGTCGCGAGGTCCGCTGCGCACTCCCGCACGGCTCCGAGCACACGGTCCTGCACCGGTGGTGCCAATCGGTCAAGGCCCTGCATCCGCGCTCCCCGTATATGCGATCGCCACATCTGATGACTCTGATCATGGCACGGCAACACATGGCCGTCGTCGGCATCGTCGATCACGCTGGGGGAGAACGCACAAGCAATGGAGGTTGTTGTGACTGAGATGAAGGTTCACGTGCTCTCGACCGGAGTGATGGAGACCGATCTGACCTGGCTGCTGTTGAAGGGGGGTCGGACGATTCGCGACCGGCACCACAAGAACGATCCCGTGGTCTGGGGCGAGTGCCCCACGCATGCCGTGCTGATCGAGCATCCCGAGGGCCGCGTGCTGTGGGACACCGGCGTCCCCCGCGATTGGGAGCAGCGCTGGGCGCCCACCGGGTTCCACGACTTCTTCCCCGTGCAGGAGCCGATCGACGGACCGGGATACTTGGACTCATCCCTCGCCCAGCTCGAGCTCACCCCCGATGACATCGACATCCTCGTGTTGTCTCACCTGCACTTCGACCACGCCGCGAACGCGAAGATGTTCACGAACCCGAAGACTCGCATCATCGCGAACTCGAACGAGATCGCCGGCGCTCGCGCGATCAGCGGCTACTCGAAGGGTGCGCACATCGTGAGCGATTACGACGGGCTGGACCTGGAGGCGGTCTCCGGAGACGCGGAGATCCTTCCCGGCATCAGCGTCATCGAGACTCCCGGTCACACCTGGGGCACCATGTCGCTGATGCTCGATCTGGAGAACGACGGAACGAAGATCTTCACCTCCGACGCGGTCTACCTCGCAGACAGCTGGGGCCCCACCCCCACGGGCGCGGCCATCGTGTGGGACAACCTGGCCTGGTTGGAATCGGTCGAGAAGCTGCGTGGCATCGCCGATCGCACCGGTGCCGAGGTGATCTTCGGACACGACGCCGAACAGGCCAAGACCGTCCGATTCGCTCCCGACGGCTACTACAGCTGAGCCGATCATGATCATCTACGACTTCACCTGCGACGCCGGCCACGACTTCGAGAAGGCTGTCGCCTCCATGATGTCCGACAACCCGCCGTGCCCGACGTGTGACGCCGGCACGCGGCGGCGTCCGTCTCGCGTTCAGATCGGCGGCCGTGCCAGCACGGGCGTCAGCCGTGAGAACATGCCGCGCAGTTGGAACACCGTGGGTCAGGGAGACCGAGAGACCGTCCGCCACTGGCATGAGATCGCCCGTCAGCGCGAGAAACTGGAAGAGCGCAATCCGGAGCTGGCCGGCGACCGCCGTCCGATCCTCGCCCACGAGGGCATCTTCGCCCCGAAACCACTTCGCGCGGGCGACGATATCCCGTCCGCGGTGGCAGCGGCGACGGCGGCCTCCGCCGGGCAATCCCATTCGCACACCTTCTCGTCCGGGAGTGCATCATGAGGATCCGCGGCGCTGTTCTCGAGGAGATCGGTCGGGCCCGCCCGTACGCCCAGAGCCGTCCCCTCTCGATCTCCGACCTGGAGCTCGATGATCCTGGTCCCGATGAGGTTCTCGTGCGAATCGAGGCGGCTGGGATCTGTCATTCCGATCTGTCCGTGGTGGACGGCAACCGAGTGCGCCCGGTTCCGATGCTCCTCGGTCATGAGGCCGCGGGTCGCATCGTTCGCGTCGGGTCCGCTGTGCAGGAGTTCTCCCCCGGTCAGCGTGTCGTGATGGCCTTCCTGCCGCGGTGCGGCGAGTGCGACAACTGCCGTACCGACGGTCGACTCCCCTGTTCGCCAGGGTCGGCGGCCAACAACGCGGGGACCCTGTTCGGCTCCGCGATGCGTCTGCATCGCGATGGCGCGGACATCTTCCACCATCTCGGAGTCTCCGGATTCGCCGATCACGCCGTCGTCGATCGCCGGTCCATCGTCGCGGTCGACGATGACGTGCCCCCGCACATCGCGGCAGTCCTCGGCTGCGCCGTCCTCACGGGCGGCGGTGCCGTGATCAACGCGGGTGACCCGCAGGAGGGGGACGACATCATCGTCGTCGGCCTCGGCGGCGTCGGGATGGCGGCGCTCATCACCGCCGTGTCGCTCGGCACGGGCCGCGTCATCGGTGTGGATGGTGTTCCCGAGAAGCTGGATCGCGCACGCGAACTCGGCGCGACCGAGGTCTACTCCCCGGCAGCCGCGCTCGAAGCCGGCATTCGAGCACCCATCGTGATCGAAGCGGCGGGCAACGCCCGGGCGTTCGAAACGGCGGTGAAGCTCACGGGCGTGGGCGGACGCACGGTCACGGTGGGTCTTCCCGCTCCCACAGCAGAGGCCACCATCGCGCCGCTGACCATCACGGCAGAGGCGCGCACCATTGTGGGAAGCTATCTCGGCTCGGCCGTGCCCGCGCGGGACATCCCGACATATGCGCAACTCTGGCGGGAGAAACGACTTCCCGTGGAGGCACTCATCTCTTCCACGATCCGACTCGAGGACATCAATGAGGCGATGGATCAACTCGCGGACGGCGGGGCGATCCGTCAGGTGATCCTGTTCGAAACGTGATGACCGATTCGCGCTGACGACCGCGGACGCACGGGTGGGTGAGGACCGGACGTTGTCGGGTCCTCACCCACTCAGCCGATGGGACGGTACGGCGCGCGCGCTGCGCAGGTCACCAGGATCGGGAGATGATCGCTCTCCCCCTGAGGCAGCGTGTGCACGGCTTCGACGGTGAGACCGACCGCCGTCGCGAAGTCGTAATACCCGCGGAAGAAGCGGTAGCGCGTGTAGGTGCGTGCGTCGCTCATCACGAGTTCGTGACCGTCGGCGCGCATGCGGCGCGACAGGTCCTCCTTGAAGACGGGGTAGTTGTAGTCCCCGACCATGAGCTTCGGAACGCCCGCACCCAGGCGGTCCAGCTCGCTGAGCGCGGTGCGGATCTGGTGGCGACGCAGCGAGTTCAGCGCGGTGAGCGGTGCCGCGTGGAAGGACGCGATGATCACCTGCGAGCCGCTGTCGATGTCGTGCAGCAGCACCCCGAGCACCCGTTCGTGTGCGGGGCGGAGGACGCGATCATGCAGCGACTTCTTCAGCGCGAGCGTGATGGTTCCGTCGCAGCGGAACACGCTCTGACGGTAGTAGACGGCCAGGCCCAGCCGATTTCCTCGTGTCGCCGCCGCCAGGACGAGCCCGCCGATCCGCTCGGGGATGTCGGCGGTATCGGCTTCCTGCAGGCACAGCACGTCGGGGTCGTGCGCGTCGACGAGTGCCGCCAGCTCACCGGCCGCGCGGTGCTTGCGCAGGTTGTACGAGATGACCTTCATGTGCCAACCAGGGTAGCGCGCACCCCTGTCCGTGGGGTGAACGCTCCGTCTCCATCGGCCGAGAGAAAACCAGCGGGGGCCGGACGATGTCCGACCCCCGCTGGTGTGTTTCGCTGCGATCAGTCGCGACGCATCACGCGTCGGCGAGCGATGATCACCGCGCCGCCCGCAAGAAGCAGCAGTGCGATGACCGCGGCCGCCGTGGGAAGGCTCTGACCGGTGGTGGGCAGCGCACCCGAGGTGTGCGTGGGCGATGCGGAGTCGCCCGGCTCAGCGGGTACCGGCGTTGCCGTCGGAGACGTGCCGGGGGTTCCGGTCGGCTCCGTGGTGGGCTCCGGCGTCGGCTCCGTCGTGGGCTCCGTCGTGGGTTCCGTCGTCGGCTCGGTCGTCGGCTCGGTCGTCGGCTCGGTCGTCGGTTCCGTGGTCGGTTCCGTGGTCGGCTCCGGCGAAGGCTCCGTCGTGGGCTCCGGCGAAGGCTCCGTCGTCGGCTCTGGCGAAGGCTCCGTCGTGGGCTCCGGCGAAGGCTCCGTGGTCGGCTCCGGCGAAGGCTCCGTGGTCGGCTCCGTCGAAGGCTCCGTCGTCGGCTCCGGCGAAGGCTCCGTCGTCGGCTCTGGCGAAGGCTCCGTCGTGGGCTCCGGCGAAGGCTCCGTCGTCGGCTCCGGCGAAGGCTCCGTCGTCGGCTCCGGCGAAGGCTCCGTCGTCGGCTCCGGCGAAGGCTCGGTCACGATCACACCGGCATCCCACGTCGGGTCGATGCCCTGCGTCGCACGCACCGTCTGATCCGTGTAGTCCGTCACCAGACGCGGGTTCGAGTCATCCAGCGCGATCAGCACACTCGTGCCGATCCATGCCTTCTCCCCCACAACCGCATCGGAATCGTCCGCGGCGCCACCGGTGTCACCGCTGCGCGTGAAGGAGTACTTCTCGCGAAGCTCCTGCGGAATCTCGAACTGCACACGGTACTCACCGGCAGCCAGCTCATCGAAGAGGTAACGACCATCACGCGTCACCGTCTCAGCAACAACCTCACCATCCGCGTTCAGCAGGCGAACGATGATGCCGTCGATGTCCGACTCGCCGGCATCCTGCACGCCATCCTTATCGGTGTCGATCCACGTCCGGTCGCCGATCGCATACGACTTCGGCTGCGGCTCCGGCTTGCGCACGATTCCCGCGTCCCAGGTGGGGTCGATGCCCATCGTGGCAGCGACGCCGTCGCGCTTGATGAGCTCGCTGTTCTCGTCGTTCAGCGTGATCACACCGGTGGTTCCCGTCGCCGGGTCTGCGTCGGAGTCGCGAGCGACATCGTCACCGGAACCGGTCGTGGTGAACACATACTCCGCGGCTACATCCTCGGGCAGCGTGAACCGCACGCGGTACTCGCCGGCCGGCAGCTCGTCGAACAGGTAGCGACCGTTCGCGTCCGTCGTGGTGGTGTACGGCTCGCCATCGGCGTTCAAGACCGGCTTCGCATCCGCGT
The DNA here is from genome assembly GCF_050990725.1 of Microbacterium gorillae. Taxonomy (GTDB): domain Bacteria; phylum Actinomycetota; class Actinomycetes; order Actinomycetales; family Microbacteriaceae; genus Microbacterium; species Microbacterium gorillae_A. The sequence goes on along the minus strand of NZ_CP158844.1, from coordinate 987,818 downwards.
CCAGCAACTCCACCCCGACGCCCGGAACCGGACGCAGAGCGGTGGTGGGCTGCACACCGTCACGCGCGTCGTCGTACCAGACCACGTCGCCGATCGCGTAGTTCTTCTCGACCGGCTCGACGGCGGGGTCGTTGACGATGCGCGCTGCAGAACTGGTGCCATCGGCGATCGTGATAACGACCGACTTGTTCGACGTCGTGCCATCCTCAGACACGGTGACCGGCTGGTAACCGGCGGGCGCCTTCATCTCCGAGACACGGTACGTGCCCTCCTCAGGCACGACGATCGCGCGCGGACGTCCGTTCTCTCCCGCGACCACGACGTTGCCGTCGACGAGGAACGCATCGTCCAGAACCTTCTGCCACGAGCCGTCAGCGAGCTGACGGTCCACGCGGAAGCGCGACTTCTCGTCGGTGATGAGCTTGTCGGGGTTGGCGGAGTCCTGCTTCTCGACCACCAGCGGGTAGCCGTTGCTGGGCGTGATGGTCGCCTTGGCAGAACCGATCGCGTTCACGATCGACGTGTCCGGCGTCCAGTCCGTGAGCGTCACCAGGAAGTTCACGTGCAGCGTCTTCAGAGTGTTCAGTCGCCCGCTCAGCACCAGCGCGGGTTCGCCGTTCTTCGCCGTGCCCCAGGAAGCGGTCAGTCCGCCACCCAGGTCATACGTCGTCGCGCTCGCGATGACCTCGTCATCCAGATGCTCATCGGCGACGAAACCTTCCCAGCGGACACCCGCGGGAAGCACGTCCTCGATCGGGATGATCTGGGTGTTCATCCAGTCACCGTGCGGACGAACTTCTACGCGGTAGACGAAGGTGTCCTTCACAAGGGTGTCGTTCTCGTAGGCGACGCGCAGGTTCGATCCGAACGCACCCTCGCCCTGGTAGACGCTCTTACGCACCTCGAGCTCGCTCGAGTACGACGTCACCGAAGCGGTCGCCTCACTGAGCCACGGGAACTGCGTGCGATCCTCGCCGTACAGGCGCGCGGAGTTCACGAAGTCGATCGTGGCGCGTCCCTCGACGGGGTGGGTCGGCAGGAGGACCCGCAGATTCAGGTTGCCCTGCTTGTACACCCAGGGGTTCGCGGCGTTGAATGCGTCCGACAGCTTCAGCTCGAGGTTGCCGTCGACAAGAGCGACATCCACATCGCCGGCGTGCAGGGCGATCCCCGCGAAGGTTCCGCTGATGCTCGCCGCGATCTCGGCCAGGTTCGCTTCGGTCACGTTGAAGACGGAGTGGTCGACCTCATCGACGATGGTGGACTTCGTCACGTCGTACTGCACCTTCCACCCGGTGGTGAAGGTGAACGGAACGCGAGCTACGCCGTCGGCGTCGATCCGCGTCTCGTTATCGGTCGTCTTGGCGAAGGCGTCACGGTCGTTCACACCGGCGCTCACGTCCTTCGGCGTGTACACCTCGAAGGAGGTGGTGCGCTCGGCGGCGGACTTGTCCGTGCGGTAGGCGAAGCGGGCGCGGTTGGCCACATCCCACTGCTGTTCCTTGAACGCATCGCCCGTGCGCGGCTTCAGGCTCGAAATGTTCGAGACCGTCGCGGACACCGTGTACGCCTTGTCGACGTACGGGGCGACGCGGCCGCCGGCGTTGATCTCCAGCACCCCGTTGCGGATGCGGAAGTGGTCGATATATGCGTCATCCGCGAGGTCCGCATCTGCGGGAGCCTCCGTCAGCGCGCGGCCCGAGCTGTCGGTCACCGTGCCTGTCCATTCGATGGCGGTGGCACCGGCGCGATCATCGGTGATGATGATGTTCTGGTTCGGCAGGGTGCCGCTGGGCTTCCCCGCGAACCCCGACAGATTCGCGGTCAGCGTGTACGTCACGGCGATCGGCGCGGTGAGGTTCCCTTCCGCGTCCACGGCGATCTGTTGCGCGGTGGTCACCGACGACGACTTGCCGAAGATGCGGCCGAAGTCCGGACCCGCAGGAGCGTTGACCACGTAGTGGATGTCGGCGGTGGCCGATGCCTCCACGCCCGCCTCACCGGTGGTGACGACGTTCGTGAACTTGTGGCTCAGCGTGACGGCCTTCTCCGGGTCGGCGGCGTCGAGCTGCGCCTGCAGGTCGGCGACGATCGCGTCCAGATCGGCGGCAGCGAGGATCGCCGTGTACGTGATCGTGACGCGCGAGTCGGCGGGCATCTCGAACGATGCGTTCAGACCGTCCGCCGTAGCCGAGATCGGCAGCGGAGCGGTGGTCTTGTTCAGGCCATCGGTCCAGGTGGAGATGGTCGCCGACACGGAGTCGGTGACGATGTCCAGGTCAGCGTCGATGACGTCCTTCAGTGCGATCGTGCGTGCCGACGCGGCATCGAGCTGGATGCTGTAGCGGACCGTCGCGTTCTCCGGGTGGGACAGAACGACACGACGCTCACCGTTCACGGTGACGACCTGCCAGAGGTTGTCGTTGCCGTTCGCCAGTCGCTTCTGCGTGCTGTTCTGGCGGATCGGGGACTGCTCGTCGCCCTTCTTCACGATCGTCAGGGTGGACGTGGTGCGTTCTCCGGCGACGTTCCACTCGACCGTCTGATCGCGCATCGACTGCTCGGGGTTGTCGATCACGAAGGTGAACTTCGCCATCGCCTGCAGCTGGGAGCTGGTGTCACTCACCCGGAAGCTCACGGTGCGGGTCGCGGGGTCTACCGTCACGGATCCGGCCGTGACGGCATCCAGCGCCTCAAGCGCAGCCGTCAGGGACGCGACATCACTCACCTGGCTCGGGTACTGCACGCTGAGCGTCTCGCCCGCGTGCGTCGGGACCTCGAACACCAGAGTGGCGTTGTAAGTCGATCCGCCGACGATCGTGCCGTCCTTCGGCAGGTTGGTCTCGAAACTGATTCCATCGGTCGCGGCCGCCATCGCTGGAACAGCGATGAGGCCGGTTACCAGCAGCAGGCCTGACAGCAGCGCCGCGAGAGCGGCACGCAGCGGTCTGCGCCGGATGGGAGTGCGATCACTACGCACGGTCATCTCCTCGGACCCCGGGGCGCACAACAATCAACGCTCCCGCTCCAGGGGAGCGAGAGCGTCAGTGCTCGGATCCAGTGCGGCGCGGGCACGCCATGTCGTTGGGGACGCACTCGTAATCGGGGTCGCATCGGGTGACGCACGAGTGTGGGGACACTGGATCGCCTTCATCCTATTGATAGCGGATCGCTCATATTCGTCCGCATGAATCTGCGCCAAGAGGCGGTTGCGGTGCCCTACCCCGAGTTTCATGCGGTTTTCGGCCAGCGACCCCTCTGCGGGCAGTTCACACAACGTCGCGTATCCATGCACAGAAGTCCACTGCTGTGATCACACTTCCACGAGCCGCGTCAGCACACGGCGGGAGCGCTCTCAGCTTCTCGCGTCAGAGCTCGCTTCGGAGCTCGCTTCAGAGTTCGCGTCAGAGCTCGCGGCGAGCCCGCGTCTGCTCCGCGCGCGCAGCGAGAAGCTCGTCCGCGGGATACCCCACCTCGGCAAGGGTCAGGCCGCGCGCGACCAGCACCGGGAAGGCGCTGGTGCGCGCTCCCGCGTCGCGCAGGGTCACGACGTCCTGGGGTTCGAGCCGCCCGGTACCGACCGCGGCGCAGGCGCCGACGAGGGCGCGCACCATGCTGTGGCAGAAGGCATCGGCCCGCAAGTGTGCGATCAGGGTGCCTGCGGCGTCGCGGCGCCATTCATACTCGATCAGTGTGCGGATGGTGGTGGCCTCTTCACGCGGCTTGCAGTACGCAGCGAAATCGTGGAGACCGATGAGCCGCGATGCGGCGTCGTTCATACGATCGAGGTCGTGCGTACCGCGCACGAGCGTGGTGCGGTTGCGCTCGAACACGTCGTAGCCGCTGACATCGTCGGCGAGCCGATACTCGTAGCGCCTCCAGACAGCGGAGAAGCGCGCGTCGAACCCGGCGGGCGCCTCCGTGACGGCGCGGACGTCCACGTCAGAGTAAGGCCCGAGCACGCCTCGAAGCTTGTCTGCGAGACGGCCGACGGGATCGCGCTGATCGTTCGCGCGACGCGAGAGCACCCGCGCCTGCTGGGCTTCGTCCAGATCGATGTGGGCGACCTGACCCGACGCGTGCACGCCGGCATCCGTCCGCCCCGCGACGACGATCGCGACCGGAGATCCGAGAATCTTCCCGAGCGCGTCTTCCAGCACGCCCTGCACGGTCCGCAGCCCCGGCTGCTTCGCCCAGCCTCGGAAGTCACTGCCGTCGTAGGCGATGTCGAGGCGCAGGCGCATCCCCCCACCCTACCCGCGCCCCTTCACCCCGCGAGACTTCCGGCGCCCTCTCCCCCGCGTGACGTCGGACACCCCACAACCCCGCGAAACTTCCGTCTGTGGGTGACAATCGCCGCGTTGCGCGGATTCTCGCCCACAGACGGAATTCTCGCGGGTCATGGTGTGGCCAACCCCGAGACGGTCGAGAGCAGCGGGGGAATCTGGGAACGACGAAGGGGCCCCGCGTGAGCGGGACCCCTTCGACTGCTGTGGCAGTGCGACTTACTTGTCGGCCTCGGCGGTCTCCTCGGCAGCAGCCGCGGGAGCCTCCTCGACGACCTCAGCCTCAGCCTCGGCCGGAGCCTCAACGGTCTCCTCGACGACCTCAGCCTCGGCCGGAGCCTCGACCTTCTCGGCCTTCTCAGCCTTGGGCGCGGCCTTGGTGCTGGCCTTCGCCTTCTTGGTGACGGGCTCGAGAACGAGCTCGATCACGGCCATGGGGGCGTTGTCACCCTTGCGGTTGCCGATCTTGGTGATGCGGGTGTAGCCACCCTCGCGCTCGGCGACGAGCGGCGCGATCTCCGCGAACAGGATGTGCGTTGCGTTCTTGTCGCCGATGACGCTCAGCACGCGACGACGAGCGTGCAGGTCGCCACGCTTACCGAAGGTGACGAGACGCTCAGCCAGCGGACGCAGGCGCTTGGCCTTGGTCTCGGTGGTCGTGATCGACTTGTGGGTGAACAGCGCAGCGGCCAGGTTCGCGAGCAGCAGACGCTCGTGTGCGGGACCGCCTCCGAGGCGGGGGCCCTTGGTGGGCTTAGGCATGGTGAATTACTCCAGAGATGAAAAGGGGTGAGATCAGATCGCGTCGTCTTCGTAGCCGCTGTAGAAGTGGGCGCCGTCGAAACCGGGCACCGAATCCTTCAGCGACAGGCCGAGAGACGTGAGCTTGTCACGGACCTCGTCCACCGACTTCTGACCGAAGTTGCGGATGTTCATGAGCTGGGTCTCCGAGAGGGCGACCAGCTCGGACACCGTGTTGATGCCCTCGCGCTTCAGGCAGTTGTAGGAACGAACCGACAGGTCCAGGTCCTCAATCGGCATCGACAGCTCGTTCGAGAGGACGGTCTCGACCGGCGCCGGGCCGATCTCGATACCCTCGGCCTCGACGTTCAGCTCGCGGGCGAGACCGAACAGCTCGGTGAGGGTGCGTCCGGCCGAGGCAACGGCGTCGCGCGGGGCGATCGCCGGCTTGGTCTCGACGTCCAGGACCAGCTTGTCGAAGTCGGTGCGCTCACCGGCACGGGTGGCGTCGACACGGTAGCTGACCTTGAGCACGGGCGAGTAGATCGAGTCGATCGGAATCTGACCCGCCTCGGCGTACTCGTTACGGTTCTGCTGAGCCGAGACGTAACCGCGGCCACGCTCGATGGTGAGCTCCAGCTCGAACTTCGCGGTGTCGTTCAGCGTTGCGATCACGAGCTCGGGGTTGTGCACCTCGACGCCCGCCGGAGCGGAGATGTCCGCTGCCGTGACCTCGCCCGCGCCGGTCTTGCGCAGGTAGGCGGTGATCGGCTCGTCGCGCTCGGAGGAGACGACCAGCTGCTTGATGTTCAGGATGATCTCGGTGACATCCTCCTTCACACCCGGAATGGTGCTGAACTCATGCAGCACGCCGTCGATGCGGATGCTCGTGACGGCCGCTCCCGGGATCGAGGAGAGGAGGCTGCGACGAAGCGCGTTTCCGATGGTGTATCCGAATCCGGGCTCCAGCGGCTCGATGATGAACCGGCTGCGGAACTCCCCGATCTTCTCCTCGGTCAGAGTGGGACGCTGTGCAATAAGCACTCTGTGTTCCTTTCGATCAAGTGCCCGCTATATGACACTTGCGGTGGTGAGGTCTTGAGTTGTGATCGCCTCGATGATGATCGAGGCGGGAAGCCTGCGCCGCGCCGGGGTTCACCCGGCGCGGCGAGAGGACTCAGACGCGGCGACGCTTCGGGGGACGGCAGCCGTTGTGCGCCTGCGGGGTCACGTCCGAGATCGAACCGACCTCGAGACCCGCGGCGGTCAGCGAACGGATCGCCGTCTCGCGACCCGAACCCGGGCCCTTGACGAAGACGTCGACCTTCTTCACGCCGTGCTCCTGCGCGCCCTTGGCGGCAGCCTCGGCGGCCATACCAGCGGCGTACGGGGTCGACTTGCGCGAGCCCTTGAAGCCCACTCCACCGGACGAGGCCCACGCGATGACAGCGCCGCTCGGGTCGGTGATGGAAACGATGGTGTTGTTGAACGTCGACTTGATGTGGGCCTGGCCCAGCGCGATGTTCTTCTTCTCCTTGCGACGCGGCTTGCGCGCGGCAGTCTTGGGTGCAGCCATGTGCTTCTCCTAATCCTTGCCGCCGCTGATCAGCGGCCGGCCTTCTTCTTGCCGGCGACGGTCTTCTTCGGACCCTTGCGCGTGCGGGCGTTGGTCTTGGTGCGCTGTCCGCGAACCGGGAGACCGCGGCGGTGGCGGAGACCCTCGTACGAACCGATCTCGACCTTGCGGCGGATGTCGGCTGCGACCTCACGGCGGAGGTCACCCTCAACCTTGTAGTTGGCGTCGATGTAGTCACGCAGTGCGACCAGCTGGTCGTCGCTGAGGTCCTTGACGCGGATGCTCTCGTCGATCTCGACCTGCTTGAGGATCTCGACGGAGCGGGTACGGCCGATGCCGTAGATGTAAGTGAGTGCGATCACCACGCGCTTGTCGCGCGGGATGTCTACGCCGGCAAGACGTGCCATGCGGTTCTCCTAGGAGTGATGGAGGTGTGGAGCAGGATCTGTGCTCGGGCCTCCGACCCGAGGTGTCCCCCACGAATGGGTTGTTGTTCCTGCCTTGATGTCTGTGTTCAGTTATCAGATCCGCGCCGAAGCGCGGGGTGTCAGCCCTGGCGCTGCTTGTGACGCGGGTTGCTCTTGCAGATGACCATGACGCGGCCGTGACGACGGATCACGCGGCAGTGGTCGCAAATGGGCTTGACGGAGGGGTTGACCTTCATGGTGCTTCCTTATCGCTGTCTTCGTACCGGGATCGCTCCCGGCCGTTACTTCCCGACCGGATGTTGGATCAGCGGTAGCGGTAGACGATGCGGCCACGCGTGAGGTCGTAGGGGCTCAGCTCCACGACAACACGGTCTTCGGGGATGATGCGGATGTAGTTCTGCCGCATCTTTCCGGAGATCGTAGCCAGCACCTTGTGTCCGTTGGTGAGTTCGACGCGGAACATCGCGTTCGGCAACGCCTCGGACACCGTGCCTTCGATTTCGATGACACCGTCTTTCTTAGCCATACACTCGCTGACGCTCAGCAGACCGGTCGGTCTGCGGTGGATGATGGATCGGTGTCAGAGACACGCCAATGAAGGCGCAAGACACCAAAGATTGATACTACGTGATATCCACAGGGCTCGCAAATGCCGCCCAGCCGGCTCCCAGGCGTGCCGCGCCAACTTTCTTCGAAGAATCTTCTCGATCGTGTCGATCGGGGCGTTCCCCGTTCGACGTCTTCAGTGAGAGGGTCGAGAAGCGTCCCCCAGAAGGAGAAGAACCGATGAAGGTCATGCTGATCATGCGCGCTACCGACGAGGCCGTCCAGGCGTACAAGGAGTTGCCGTTCGAGGAGGTCATCGAGAAGATGGGCCGCTTCAACGAGGAGATGATGAAGGCGGGCGTCCTGCTGGCCGGAGACGGCCTCGCCGATGACCCGGCCAATTCGTTCGTGGTGGACTTCTCCGGTGATGAGCCCCTCGTGACCGATGGCCCCTACGGCGAGACGAAGGAGCTGTTCAACGGCTTCTGGATCCTGCAGGTGGCCGATCGCGAAGAGGCGGTGCAGTGGGCGAAGCGCGTACCGCTGGGCCCCGGCTCGAAGATCGAGGTGCGTCGGGTGACCGATGAGTCCGACTTCCCCGCCGACAACGAGTGGATCGAGAAGGAAGCGGGCTGGCGCGAAGAGCAGGCCGCTCGCTGAGAGCCGACGCCACGATGACAACGCAGGAGACGGCCGGTGCGGCGGAGTCCGCGCACCGTGCCGTCTCCGCGGCGTGGCGCATGGATGCTGCCCGTATCGTCGCGACCCTGGCGCGCTACACCGGCGACTTCGCTCTGGCGGAGGACCTCGCGCAGGACGCTTTCACTGACGCACTGCGGCAGTGGCCGGTCGACGGGATCCCGCACAATCCGGCGGCGTGGCTGACCACTGCGGCCAAGCGCAAGGCCGTGGACGGCTGGCGCCGGAACGAGCGATACGCGGACCGGCTCGCGCAGATCGGCCAGGAGCTGCGCGAGGACACGGGTGACGAGCTGCCCTGGGATCCGGACGTCATCGACGACGATGTGCTGCGCCTGATTTTCATCGCGTGCCACCCCGTGCTCGGTCGCGAGGCGCAGCTGGCGCTGACTCTGCGGACAGTTGCGGGGCTGGAGACGGAGCAGATCGCACGCGCCTTCCTGACGTCGACCGCCACCGTGCAGCAGCGCATCGTGCGGGCGAAGCGGGCGCTGGGAGACGCCGGCGTCGCGTTCGAGACGCCGACGCGCGACGAGTGGAGCGCCCGCCTCAGCACCGTGCTCGGTGTGGTGTACCTCATCTTCACGGAAGCGCACACCGCCACCGACGGCGACGAAGTTCTGCGTCCGGAACTCGCCCGCGAAGCGCTGCGGCTCGGGCGCATGCTCACCGCCCTGCTGCCCCGCGAGCCCGCGCCGTGGGGGTTGCTGGCGCTCATGGAGCTCACGGCGGCGCGCTTCCCTGCGCGCACCGGTGCGGATGGCTCTCCGGTGCCACTCGAGAAACAGGACCGACGCCTGTGGGATCGTTCGGCGATTCTCCGCGGCCGCGCCGCTCTGGGCCGGGTCGACGCCCTGGGGCGCGGACGAGGCGCCTATGCGCTGCAGGCGACCATCGCCGAGCAGCACGCGATCGCCTCGGACGTGGCCGGCACGGACTGGGACGTGATTGTGCGCTGCTACGACGGACTGCTGTCACTGTCCGGGTCTCCCGTGGTCGCACTCAATCGGGCGGTTGCCGTCTCTATGCGAGACGGCGCCGACACCGCGCTGGCGTTGGTCGACGATCTTGCGACCGACCGACGACTCGCGCAGTCACACCTGCTGCCCACCGTGCGCGGCGAGCTGCTGTCTCGGCTGGGGCGCGACAGCGAGGCGGCCGTGGAGTTCGACCGCGCTGCCCAGCTCACGCAGAATGCACGCGAGCGCGCTTACTTCCTCGCCCGTGCGGCCCACCGCGGCTGACGCGGAATCGATGTCGGAGGCCATGCGTATCGTGACCGCATGGACGATCTCACCGCGGCCCGGCAGCTCTATGACACGGTGGCGGATTCGTATGTCCGTCGCCTTCCGGACGCCTCGTTCGAGGCTGGGGAGGATCTCGCGATCATCGGCAGATTCGCCGCGCTGATCCCCTCCGATGCGCGGGTGCTGGACGCCGGATGCGGCACGGGCCGTATGCAACCGGTCCTCCGGTCGCTGCTGCCCGCACACCGGGCAGTCGGCGTCGACCTGTCCGACGAGATGCTCCGTCACGCTCGGCTGGCGTATCCGCAGGCGAGGTTCGACCGCGGGGAGCTAGCGGCACTCCCCTATCCCGACGCGAGCTTCGATGCGGTGTTCGCCTGGTACTCGATCATCCACACCGCACCCGCTGATCTCGCGGAGGTGTTCGCGGAACTCCGGCGCGTTCTCGCCGACGGTGGAGCCGCGCTGTTCGGGTTCCAGCACGGCAGCGGCGAACGTCGTCGCAGCGAGGCCTACGGTCACGCCGTGGAGCTCCGGGCTCACCTGCATTCCGTGGACGACGTGTCGTCCGAGCTGGAGCGCGTCGGGTTCGTGTCCATCGAGAGCGTCGTGCGCCCAGCGCGTCCCGGCGAGGCGCAGGATCAGGGATTCGTGCTCGTCCGCGCCGTGTGACCGGCTGTCACTCCTGGTCGCCGACGACGGAGACCACCACCGCGAGATCGGACCCGCTGACCCACGTGGCACCCAGCTCAGCTTCGGTCACACCGCGGAGCGGCTCACCGAGAACCGCGTCGTGTTCAGCACTGTCGCATGGCACATCGAAGGTGTTCGTGACCGTGCTGTCCATGCCCCGCAGTTCGAAGCTGGCGCTCGCACTGCCTTCCCCGAAGCAGATCGCGCGGACCGCCGTGACGGCAGCATGCATCTCGCCGAGCGTGATGCGACCTCCGTCGACGCTCCGTGAGCTCAGGGAGAAGCTCCCCGCGCCCAGCGAGCCGGACCCGCTCCCCGTGCTCCCGACGTAGTCTTCGGCTTGCTCGGACAGCAGCTGCGTATCCGCGTCGCTCGCGGGCGTGCAGGCTGTCAGTCCGACGAACGCGGCGAGGACGAGCGGCAGCAGGACGCGACGGTGCATGTGCCGACCGTACCCGATGCGGAGCGCCTCACCTGCTGCGGACTCCGGCGCCGCCTCCGGGTCAGACGGCGACCCCGAGCCTGACTCCGACCCGCGATCCGACTCCGAGCCTGCGTCCGACGCCGCCCCTCACTCTGCCGTCGAGCCCGACTGTGACTCTGCCGTCGAGCCCGACCGTCGCAGCGCGAGCCAGCCGATCGCACCGGACGCGGCCGACACCCCGCCGAGTACCGCGAGCGCTGCCGGCAGCGTCCATGCCGTTGCGACTGCGCCGACGAGCAGCGGGCCGCCGGCGTCGCCGATCTCCCGTCCCAGCTCGGCGCTGCCCATGGTCCGTCCCATGCGCGCGTCGGGAGTCACGTCAGCGAGATGGGCGAAGGCCAGCGGGGTGACGATGCCGGTCATGAGGCCGAACGCGGCCGCTGCGATGAGCATCGTGACCGCACCGGGCGCAACGGCCAGCAGCACGAGCGCCGCCGCAGCCAGGAACAGGCCGGCCGCACTTCCCGCGCGGGTGGAGATGCGACCCTCGTCCCGCCAGCGACCCGCGAGGGGCTGCACTGCGGTGGAGACGAGAGCCAAGACGGCCACCGCGACGGCGCCAAGAATCGGCGGAAGCTCGAGGCGCGTGGCGAGGAGCGGAAGGAAGCCCACGGCGACGCCGATGACCGCCGTGCTCGTGGCGAGCATCAAGGTGGGCACGAGGAATCCGCGTGCGGTGATCTCACGGGCGAGGTCCACCAGTGTCGTGCGCGTACGCGGCAAGACAGGAAGAGCAGGCATGGCGAGCGCGACCCACACCGCCGCGACGATCGCGAGGGTGCCGAGCGCCGCGTACACGGCCGCGATCCCCGCCCATTGAGTGAGCAGGATGCCGAGCAGCGGCCCGAGCACGTACCCGAGGCTCTTCCACGCGCCGTAGCGACCGAAGTACCTGCCGAGGCGCTGCTTCCCAGCGAGACGCGCGACCGATGCCGAGGACGCCGGAGAGAAGGCCGACGCCGCCGCACCCTGCCCCAGACGTGCGAGCGCGAGGACCAGCACGGTGGGCATCACGAAGGCGACCGCGGACGCGACGGCGAACGTCACGAGTCCGCCGATGATCACCGGCTTCGCGCCAATCCGGTCGCTCAGGGCACCGAACAGAGGCTTCAACACCACCTCGGCGAGGTCGTACAGCGCGAGCACGAGGCCCAGCCCGAGCAGAGACATGCCGATCTCATCGTTCTCGGATCCCAACACGGAGGCGACGCCGTGCGCGCCGAACGCCGTGGTGAATCCGGCGAGATACAGGGGAGCCAGGCCGCGCGGGGCGGAGGAGTTCTTCGTCACACTGACGAGAGTAACAGCGGTTACATACCCGCAAGTGACGAGCCTGCTAGCGTCGGGGCATGCAGCATGAGGTGTCTTGGCTGTTCGCCCTGGTCCAGATCCCCGCCGAGCCGTCGCGTCATCGCGTCGCCGTGTGGCGGGAACTGAAGCGCGCGGGCGCAGTCACGATCACACAGGGCACCTGGGCGCTCCCCGACGCGACCCGCTCACGGGCTGCCCTGGATCGCGCCGGCGAACTGGCGGCGGAGGGTGGCGGCCAGGTCGCCGTCTTCACCGTGGATCCGCAGAACGATGCGGCACGCACGATCGTCGCCGATCTGTATCGCGACGCGCGCGTGGACGAGTGGCGCGAGTTCGACGCCGACTGCGGGAAGTTCGAGGCGGAGATCGAATCCGAGATCGCGAAGGAGAAGTTCACCTTCGCCGAGCTCGAGGAAGAGGAGCAGAGTCTGGACCGCCTCCGCCGCTGGTACCGCGACCTCAAGCGCCGCGACGTCCTGGGGCTCGCGGAGGCGGAGACCTCGGCGGAGCGTCTGCGCACGTGCGAGCGAGCCCTCGAACGCTTCGCCGACCTTGTGTATGCCGCAGATCGCGGCGCGTGACCTCACAGCAAACAAATCACAAAAAGATAACGGCGTGTCCTTCCCTTCCGTTACCTCGCCGTTATAGAGTTCACGACAGGTAGTTGTTTTGCTGTGGCAGCTGCCGACATGTGATTGCAGGACACTCTTGGTGCAAGGGACGAGGGCCGATCGGACACCATCCGATCGGCCCTCACTCTTGTGACACGGCGGTTTACACCCCTCCGCCTCCGCCGCCACCCGAGCCACCACCGCTGAAGCCGCCGCCACTCGAGCCGCCGGACGACGACGAACTCGACGAACTCGCCAGCGCACTGCTGATCCCGCCGGTGATGCCGCCGATGCTGCTGGAGAACGAGTGTCCGTCGAAGGCGCCGTAGCCCGCGTACCAGTACGGCACCACCTGGGCGCTCTCGTAGTAGACGGTGATCTGCTGAGCCCAGGCCTTCTCCTGCCCGAACACCACGGCGTACGGAAGGAGCGGCTCGTACAGGCGCAGCACCCGACGCGGGTCACGAACGTCCACCGGCGCGACGCGCTCCGCTCCCTGTGGTGACTGCAGCATGCGGATGCGATCCGCCTCGGCCCACTCGATGAACTGCTTGAGTCCGGCCAGATGGTCGCGCAGCTCCGCACCCGGTGATGACAGCGGACGCTTGGCCACCAGCACACCGATCACCACCACGATGATGCCCGAAGCCACCGCGATGGCGTTGCCGATCGTCACTCCCCCGGCATGACGGGCGATGAGGATGCTCGCCACGAAGCTCGCGATCGCCAGCAGGATCGCCACGAGGATCGGAACCGCCCGCACCCATCCGGGGACCGCGCGCCGTAACCCGCGCGCAACCTGCTCGCGATCGGCGGCCTTGAGGATCGCCGTCACGGATCGAGCCAGCGCGGGGTCCTGCTTGCCGAACGTGTACTCCTCACCGATCCGCGGGTTGTCGCCGAAGATGCCCCGTAGCAGCGCGCGCCCATCCGCGTCGCCGGCCAGGTCCGGTCGCACCAGGCGGATCGTCAGGCTCCGACGACCACCGTCGAGAATCACGATCGAACCGCGAACGGCCTGCTCCAGCACCTCCGCGGCCGTTCCCTTGTCCTTCTTGCCCAGCAGCACGGCCGCGCCGAGGGCGTCGACGCCGGGTGGCGGCGTGTACTGCGGGATCACCGTCGGGTATCCCGGCTGATCCTTCAGCCGGGTGCGACGCAGGCCAATCGCCCAGCCCAGCATCGCGAGCACCCCGGCACTCAACCCCACCTGGAGGGGGCCGGCGGGGGTCGCGAAGTAGCTCGTGTCGTAGGGGGTGAATGTTCCCGGCGTGAACGCGACCGCGATGCTCATGTTGCCGCCGACGCCCAGGTCTCCCGTGGACGCGGTGATCGTGCCGTCGTCGGCGCGGGAGATGTCGCAGCGATCGCGGGATCCCTGCACACCGCGATAGCAGGCCATGTCCCCGGTCAGCGCATCGGCGATCTCGGCGTCGACGTGCAGCGTCGCCGTCACGGATCCGAAGGGCTGCGCCCAGCCCGTTCCGTTGATATCGCGGTAGAACTCGTCCACGTCGGTGTCGGCGAAGTACTTCGCCACGTTGTGCGAGGTGTAGGTGATCACATACGTCTGCGCGCCGTGCACGTAGTCGTCGGCGGCGATCGTGATGGCGAGGAATCCGTCGGTCTCCTCCGCCTCGTACGGGCGCGAGGTGCCGGATTCGTCGGTCACCGACTCCACGTCGATGTTGGTCGGGATGCCTTTGTAGTCCAGGGGGATCATGCGGCGGATGCCGCGGTTCTGATCGATCTCGGGGAACTGCGCCACCAGAGTCTCCACGGTGCGCAGCTCGCTGGCACCGTCGTCATCGCGCGACAGCGTCATGTCGGCGGACATGCTGCTGAAGGTGAAGTCGTCCACGCCGGTGTCAGCGGCCGTCGCCGGCGACGCGAATCCGAACGCCCCTAGCACCAGCAGGAGAAGGAGCAACGGCCGGATGAGCACGTTTCGCATGCGGCCAGGCTACGTCACGGCCTGCTGTCGCACGCAGACGCACGGCCTCCCGGTACCCTGGACGAATGAACAACCGCAGGCTCGCGATGGAGGCATGGGAGAGTCTCTTTCGCGCTCAGCATCGCGTGTTCGAGGAGATCAGCCGCGATTTCGACGGAAGCCTGCTGTCCCAGCAGGAGTACGACGTGCTGCTCACGGTGGTCCGCTCCCCCGACATGACCGCGCGCCTGCGCGACGTCACCTCCCGATCCCTGATCTCGCAGCCCAGCGTGTCGCGTCTGGTCGATCGGATGGCCGCCCGCGGCCTCGTCACCAAGCGCACCGACCCGGACGACGGTCGCGGCTCGCTCATCACCGCGACGGCGGAGGGCGAGCGTCGGTTCCGCGTGCTCGGCACGCGCCACGGCACCTCGATCGCCGAGCGCATGTCGGTGCTCACGCCGGAGGAGCAGCAGGTGCTGCTCGCGCTCACCACGAAGCTGCGCACCGCCACCGGGGACTGATCAGGTCACCAGCGGTTGTGGACGTCCTCCGCCCAACCCAGCACGTCGTCGAATCGGACGGTCTCCTCCCCCGAGTCGAACGTTCCGCTCCAGTGCCCGAAGCACTGATCGGTGGACGATGACAGCAGCCCCAGATTCGTCCGCGAGCGCTTGTCGTAGAAGGGCACGAACTCGGCATCGAACCCGCCGCCGCTGATCCGCCACGGGCGCAGGTAGTCGGCGGTGTCGTAATCCCACACCAGCTGTTCGCTGATCTTGTGCAGCCGGGTGCCGAGCAGCACGGAGTTCTCGGTCGACCCTGTGCTGTCGGTCCACTGACCACCCACCTGGATGCCGATGACGCGCCCGTTGTCCAGCCGACCGGACCCGGCACCCCAGTTCCAGCGCACATCGTGCGGCCAGCGACCGCGGCCGTGATCCAGCACCGCCCACGACTCCCCGGCCGGCACCTCGGAGACCGCCCCGCGCACGGTCACGGTTCCGGTCGCTGGACGGGCGACGTCCTTCACCGTGTACTGGAAGCGCTTCCTGTTCCACGGCACCACGACGGCGAGCCGCTCGTGGCCCGCCGGATGCTCCGCGATCACGTCGAAGGCCGCGTCGGGAATGGCCGCGCGCACCCGGGTGCCACCGGGCACCTCCTCGATGTCGATCGACAGCGCCCCGACGCGGGCGCGCGCGGGGCCGCCCTCGAGATTCGCCGGAAGAGTGGCGGAACGCGCCCCGATCCCAGTCGCACCGCGCCCGATCGACTCCCCGGTCACCCGATCGAAGACCCACACCTCGTGTACCGCGGCGAAGTCCAGCGACGAGACGGTCAGCGCGAGCAGGTGTGTGGGAGTGGTGATGCACCAGTACTCCCAACGCTTGTTGCGGCCCCACGAACGCCGACCGTCGATGCCGGATGTGTCGACGATCGGCTGGCGAGCCCAGCCGTGCGCGGCCGGATTGAAGACCCCGTCGGCACCGACGAGGGGCACGCGCTGACGCAGCTCGCGTTCGATCATGCGCACCATCCTGGCATGCGCCTCCTTTGGCACTGTCGGCGCCTTCTGGAATAGTCGAAGGTAGCGGATCGGCAACAGGGCCGATCGAAGGGGGAGGTTCCCATGGAGGTAGCCGCAGGAATCGGCATCCTGATCGTGGTCGGTGTGGCGTTCGTCGCGCTGGTCGTGATCGGTCTCATCGTGCTGCTGTTCGCGCGCAGTTGGATCAAGGTCGCTCGCGCGGATGAGGCGCTGGTCATCTCGGGACGCAAGCAGAAGGTCCAGATCACCGTCGCCACTCGCGGGGCGGACGGTCAGGTGGTCCCGCAGTCGCAGATCGAGGAGTCGCCTGTCACGGTCATCGTGAACGGCAAGTCGCTGGTCAACCCGATCACGCAGCGTCACGAGATCATCTCGCTGCGCTCGCGCCAGGTGCTTCTGAACGCCGAGGCGCAGTCGCTGGACAACGTCACCCTGAACGTCGACGGCGTCGCCATCGTGAAGATCGGCTCCGACCCGCTCTTCGTGCGTCGCGCAGCCGAGCGCTTCGCCTCGCAGGACAAGGCCATCGAGCAGTTCACCACCGAGCAGCTGGAGGGTGCGCTGCGCGGTATCGTCGCGACGCTCTCCGTCGTGGAGCTGATGCGTGAGCGCAAGAAGTTCTCCGACCAGATCGCGCTCGAGGTCTCGCAGGAGCTCGCCGAGCAGGGCCTCATCCTGGACTCGTTCCAGATCAAGGGCATCACCGACAAGGTGGGCTACATCCAGTCCCTCGGTGCCCCCGAGATCCAGGCCAAGCGGCAGTCCGCGATGATCGCGCAGACCAACGCCGATCGCGCGATCAACCAGAAGAACATCGCCAACAACGAGGCCAACCTCATCGAGCAGACCGCGCTCGACAAGAACACCGCCAACGCGTCGGCGGAGATCGGTCGTGCGCGTGCACAGGCCGAGCAGGCCGAACAGCTGGCCCGCGCACAGGCGGAGCAGGCCGTGCTCCAGCAGCAGGCCGAGAACAAGCAGGCCCAGCTCGACGCCGACATCAAGCGCGTCGCCGACGCGCAGAAGTACGAGGCGGAGACCCGCGCCCAAGCCGATCTGTACGCCCGAGAGAAGGCCGCAGAGGCTGCCGCGATCGAGCAGGTCAAGCAGGCCGAGGCGCGCACCCGCATCGCCGAGCAGCAGGCCGAGGCCGACAAGGCCCGCGCCGCCGGTGAGGCTGCAGCCGCCGAGGCCCAGGCCACCGGTGCCGCCAACGCCCTGCGCGCTCAGGCGGATGCCGAAGCCGCGGCTCGTCGCCTGCGGGCGGCCGCCGAGGCCGAGGCCATCCGCATCGAGGGTGAGGCTCGCGCCGCCGCGGTACAGGCCGAGGCCGAAGCCATCGCCTCGAACCAGGACGCGTTCCTGTCGCAGCGCGTGCTCGAGGTGCTCCCCGCGATCATGGCGGAGTTCGCGAAGGGCTACTCCGCGATCGGCAACGTGTCGATTGTCGGCGGCTCCAGCGAGGAGGGTGCGTCGCGCCTCGTGGGTGCCGACAGCGCCACCGCGTTGCGTAGCGTGTTCGACAGCGTCAGCGCCGCCACCGGTCTCGACCTCGCCGGCATCATCCAGGGGCAGGCCGTCGGTCGCGGCATCGGTGAGGGTGTCGCTCAGGCGGCCGCGCGCCAGCCCGCCGAGAAGCTGGGCGACGCGGCCGAGGCGGCGATCAACGCGGCCAAGGCCGCTGCCGCCGACAGCTGATCCCCCACTCCCGCAGCGCCCGTCCCGATCCGGGGCGGGCGCTGTGTCGTCCGTCCCGTCATCGAAACACCCATGCAAGTCCGAGAAACCCCGCAACGCAGGGTTTCTCGGACTTGCTTGGGTTTCTCGCGACCACGACCAGGGCGCTACGACGTGCGGCGGCGGAGCGTGAGCGGGGCGAGCACCAGGAACGCCACGGCGAACGCCGCAACGATGAGCACCGGACGCCACAGGTCCCAGCCGTCATCACCCGCCGTCACCGCCTGCACGGCATCGATCCCGTGGCTCAGCGGCAGCCAGTCGGAGATGGCGTACAGGACGTCCGGCATCTGATCGCGCGGCATGAACAGCCCGCCGAGGATGATCTGCGGGAACACCAGCACCGGCATGAACTGCACCGCCTGGAACTCCGACTGCGCGAACGCGCTCGCCAGCAGTCCCAGCGAGGTGCCGAGCAGCGCATCGACCACCGCCACGAGACCCAGCTGCCAGAGTTCGCCCGACACCGTGAGACCGCACACGTAGACGGCGAAGCTCACCGTCACGACCGCCTGCAGCACGGCCAGAAGTCCGAAGGCGAGAGCGTAGCCCAGCACGAAATCCGCGCGGCCGAGCGGTGTGGTCATCAGCCGCTCCAGCGTTCCTGAGCGGCGTTCGCGCAGCGTTGTGATCGAGCTCACCAGAAACATCACGATGAACGGGAAGAGAGCGAGGATCGCCCCGCCGAACGCATCGAACACCCCGGTGGTGTCGGTGAAGAGCCAGGCGAACAGCCCGACCAGCAGGCTCGGGGCCACCACCATGAGCGCGATGGAGCGCGGATCGTGGCGAAGCTGTGTGAGCACCCGGCCCGCGGTGGCGAACATCCGGCGCGGGTTCATGATGCCTCCCTCCGATCGCGGCGCAGCTGCGGATGCGCCGCGGAGTCGCGCGCGATGAGCTCGAGAAACGCCTGCTCCGGATCGGAGCGGTCCGTGTCAGCGAGGAGGTCGACCGGCGTCGTGTCAGCCACGAGCCGACCGTCGCGCATCAGCAGCAGTCGATCGCAGCGCAACGCCTCATCCATCACGTGGCTCGACACCAGGAGCGTGGTTCCCCGCTCCGCGATGGCACGGAACAGGTCCCACAACTCGGCGCGCAGCACGGGGTCCAGTCCCACCGTCGGCTCGTCGAGCACGATCAGCTCCGGCTCCCCGAGCAGCGCGACGCCGAGCGAGACGCGATTCGCCTGCCCACCGCTGAGGGCGGCAACCGTGCGCGACGCGTGCGAGGCGAGACCCACCTGCTCGATGACCCGATCCACCTGATCGCGGCCCACACCGAGCACGCGCGCGAAGTAGGTGAGGTTCTGCCGCACGGTGAGATCGGCGTACACCGCCGACCCCTGGGTGCCGTAGGCCACGCGACGCCGCAGCGCTGCAGACCCTGCGCTCTCCCCGAGCACGCTGACAGTGCCACCCTGAATCCGTTGCACGCCGACGATCGCGCGCATCAGCGTGGTCTTGCCGCACCCCGATGGGCCGAGCAGGCCGGTGATCCGCCCCTGCTCGATGCGAAGCGACAGCGCATCGAACACTTCGTGCCGCCCGCGCCGCACCCGCAGCCCGTCGACCACGACGGCATCCGTGCTGTTCATGGCATGAATTATGGACCCGCGTGCCGGAGCGCGACAGGGGTCGGAAGTCGGGTCGTGCCCCGAAACGAGGACATTTCCGCCGAACGAGGATCAGAACACGGATTCCGGCCCGCCACGGGCGAAATGTCCTCGTTTCGAGACGGTGATCAGCACTCGATGACGTTGACCGCGAGGCCGCCCTCGCTGGTCTCCTTGTACTTGGTGGACATGTCGATGCCGGTCTGGCGCATGGTCTCGACCACCATGTCGAGCGAGACGAAGTGGTTGCCGTCGCCGCGCAGGGCGAGTCGGGCTGCGGTCACCGCGGTCGACGCCGCGATGGCGTTGCGCTCGATGCACGGGATCTGCACGAGGCCTCCCACCGGGTCGCACGTGAGACCGAGGTGGTGCTCCATCGCGATCTCGGCGGCGTTCTCGATCTGCCGGTTGGTGCCGCCCATCACCGCGGTGAGTCCGCCCGCGGCCATGGCGCACGCCGAGCCGACCTCTGCCTGGCAGCCGCCCTCGGCACCGGAGATCGACGCGTTCGCCTTGAAGAGCGATCCCAGAGCAGTGGCGGTGAGCAGGAAGCGACGGATACCGCGGCGGCGATTGGCCTCAGCGATCGCCTCGGAGTCGTCGTCGGGCACCTCGGCCGGCTCTCCGCCGAAGCCGAGCAGGGCGCTGCCGACCAGCTCGCCATAGGGTGTGACGGCGTTGCCTCCGCCGAGACCGGAGTCCGCCAGGAACCGCCACCAGTACATGGCGACAGCGGGAAGGATGCCGGCTGCTCCGTTCGTGGGAGCCGTAACAACACGACCGCCGGCCGCATTCTCCTCATTGACCGCGAGCGCGAACGCCCCCAGCCATTCGCCGGGCAACTCCCGGTGACCGCCGGATTCGACGTTCTCCAGCTGCTCGCGGATGGTCGATGCGCGACGCTTCACCCCGAGAACCCCGGGGAGCACTCCGCCGGTGTGCAGGCCCGCGTTCACGCAGGAGCTCATCGCGTCCCAGATGGCGTCGAGTCCGGCCGCGACCTCCGCTTCGCCGTGCAGCGACTCCTCGTTGAGTCGGGCGAGCTCGGCGATGGTGAGACCGTGCTCGTCGCACAGCTCCAACAGCGTCGCTGCGTCGGAGTAGGCGAACGGGAAGGCCGTCGAGGACACCTCGGCGCTCTCGCCGTCGCGCCGGATGAATCCGCCGCCCACCGAATAGTAGGTCTCCTGGGTGAGGATGCTGCCCGCCTCATCGAAGGCACGCAGGGTCATCGCGTTGGGGTGCCCGGGCAGGCGCGTGCGGGCCTCGAACGTGATGTCGTCCTTACCGAACGGCACCGCGTGAACACCCGCGAGCACGAGCGGCTCCCCCTCGGGATAGTGCGACCATGCCTCGCGGACCGCGGCCGGGTCCACCGTCTCCGGCTCTTGGCCGCGCAGCCCCGCGACGACCGCATCGGGCGTCCCGTGGCCGAGGCCCGTGGCGCCGAGCGAGCCGTATAGCGAGCACGTCACGCGGGCGGTGCGTGGCAGGATCTCGGACGCGGCGAGCCGTCGGGCGAAGTCAACGCCCGCGCGCATGGGTCCGACGGTGTGGGAGCTGGAGGGTCCTACACCGATGGAGAACAGATCAAATGCGGACACGTAAGCGCTCACCAGTCCAGCGTAATCCCGCAACGCAGGCGGGGCATCTGACACACCACGCCCGGATCGGCGCAGACAGCACTACCGTGGAGGGCGTGACCACTCCCATCGATGCAACCGCAACGTCCGCCTGGGCCGAGCTCTCCGCCGCACGCGACGGATTCGCCCCCGATCTGCGCGCCTGGTTCGCGCAGGATCCGGGACGCGTGGAGCGGCTGAGCTTCGAGCTCGCCGATCTCCACGTCGACCTGTCGAAGAACCTCGTCACCGACGAGATCCTCGCGTCTCTCGTGAAGCTCGCCGAAGAGACGGGAGTCGCCTCCCGTTTCGCCGCGATGCTGGACGGCACGCACATCAACACCACCGAGGACCGCGCCGTCCTGCACACCGCGCTGCGTCGTCCGGCCGGAGCATCCCCCGCGCTGGTGGTCGACGGCCAGGAGGTCGACGCCGACGTGCACGCCGTGCTCGACGCGATGCGGGTGTTCGCCGATCGCGTCCGCTCGGGTGAGTGGACGGGCATCACCGGCAAGAAGGTGACCCACGTCGTCAACATCGGCATCGGCGGCTCCGACCTCGGACCCGTCATGGTCTACGAAGCGCTGCAGCCGTACGCGACCGCGGGCATCCAGGCGCGGTTCGTGTCCAACATCGACCCCACCGACATCGCGCTGAAGACCGCCGACCTCGACCCCGAGACCACGCTGTTCATCGTGGCGTCGAAGACCTTCACCACGCTGGAGACGCTGACCAACGCACGTCTCGCACGCGACTGGCTGTGGGAGAAGCTCGGCGCGGCCGGTGCGATCGACGGCTCCGACGACGCGAAGCAGGACGCCGTGGCGCACCATTTCGTCGCCGTCTCCACCGCGCTGGACAAGGTCGCCGCCTTCGGTATCGACCCCGCCAATGCCTTCGGCTTCTGGGACTGGGTGGGCGGTCGCTACTCGGTGGACTCGGCCATCGGTCTGTCGCTGAACATCGCCCTCGGACCGGATGCCTTCGCCGACCTCCTCGCCGGCTTCCACGCGGTCGACGAGCACGTGCGCACCACGCCGATCGAGAGCAACGTTCCGGTTCTCATGGGTCTGCTCAACGTCTGGTACACCAACTTCCTCGATGCGCAGACGCACGCGGTGCTCCCCTACGCGCAGCTCCTGCACCGCTTCCCGGCCTACCTGCAGCAGCTGACGATGGAGTCCAACGGCAAGTCGGTGCGCTGGGACGGCTCCCCCGTCACCACCGCCACCGGCGAGGTCTTCTGGGGCGAGCCCGGCACCAACGGTCAGCACGCGTTCTACCAGCTGATCCACCAGGGCACCCGACTGATCCCGGCGGACTTCATCGCGGTGGCGAACCCCGGCTACCCGCTGCAGGACGACGGTCGCGACGTGCACGGCCTGTTCCTCGCGAACTTCCTGGCGCAGACCAAGGCTCTCGCCTTCGGAAAGACGGCCGAGGAAGTCGAGGCGGAGGGCACCACTGGCGCTCTCGTCGCCGCCCGCACGTTCGCCGGCAACCGGCCGACCACCTCGATCATCGCTCCCGCTCTCACCCCTGCGGTGCTCGGTCAGCTGATCGCGCTCTATGAGCACATCACGTTCACCGAGGGCACGATCTGGGGCATCAACTCCTTCGACCAGTGGGGCGTGGAGCTCGGCAAGCAGCTGGCGCTGCAGATCGCCCCCGCGATCGAGGGTGACGCCGACGCGATCGCCGCGCAAGACGCCTCGACGCAGGCGCTCCTGGCGTACTACCACGCCCACCGTAACGCCTGACGCCGAAAGCTGGAAAACGCCGCTCGGACGCCGCTCCGGGCGGCGTTTTCCATCTCTGCGCCCGCAGATACCATCGATACGTGGACACGAGATCGCTGATCATCGCGCGCGCTTCTGCGCTGCTCGCCGATTCCGCCGACGGCGACATCTCGACACGCGCCGTCTGCGAAGCCGCCGGCGTGACGCAGCCGGTGCTGTACCGGCTGTTCGGCGACAAGGATGGTCTGCTCGCCGCCGTCGCCGACGCAGCGTGGGACTCGTACCTCGCTGGGAAGCGGCAGTCCGAGGCCTCGGACGATCCCATCGCGGATGTGCGTGCCGGATGGGACGCGCACACCGCGTTCGCGCTTCAGAACCCGCACGCCTATCGGCTGGTGTTCGCATCGCCCCTGGGCTCACGCATCGCTGCAGCCCACGAGGCGATGCGACTCCTCACCGACGTGCTCCAGCGCGTGGCCGCGTCCGGCCGCCTCGTCATGGCCCCGGATGCCGCCGCCCGGATCGTGATGAGCGCGAACAGCGGCGTTGCTCTCACTCTGCTGCTGCGACCGGAGACACTCGGTCACGCGGATGCCTCTGCCGAGGTGCGCGAAGCCGTGCTCCGGGCGATCCTGATCGAGGACGACGTCGACGGCGGCGCTGCTCACCGATCGGCCGCGGCCATCATGCTGAGCGCGGCTCTTGATGAACCGGCGCGGGCGTTCTCCCCCGCCGAATCGGCGCTCATGCGCGAGTGGCTGGACCGTTTCCGAGGCTGACGACGGTCACCGCGAGACGTCGCTACGCGAGCCCACCGTTCGTGAAGATCGTCTGACCGTTGACCCAGCGCGCCGGCCCCGCCAGGAAGGCCACCGTCTCGGCGATGTCCTCCGGCGCGCCGAGTCGCTCCAGCGGGGTCGCGTGCGCGAGGCTCTCGATCGTCTCCGCCGACTTCCCGTCAAGAAAGAGCGGTGTCGCCGTCGGTCCCGGTGCCACCGTGTTGACCGTGATGTCGCGACCGCGCAGCTCCCGCGCGAGGATGAGCGTCAGGCCTTCCACGGCCGCCTTGGTAGCGACGTAGGGACCGTAGGTCGGGAACTGCGTGCGGGTGACGCTGGTGGAGAAGGCGATGATGGCTCCGCCACGGCGCACCCGGCGAGCGGCCTGCTGCGCCACGACGAATGTGCCGCGGAGGTTCGTGCGCACGATGCGATCGAAGTCGTCGAGGGAGAAGTCCGCGATGGGTCCGAGCTGCATGATGCCCGCGGTGTTCACCACGACGTCCACACTTCCGAACTCGGCCTCGACCGCGTCGAACGCCGTCTGCATCGCCTGCTCGTCGGCGATGTCGCCACCGACGGCAATCGCCTGACCACCGCTGCCGCGGATCTCTGCGACGACGGCGTCAGCCCGCGATTGATTCCCGGCGTAGTGCACCGCGACGGCGAACCCGTCGGCCGCGAGACGTAGCGCGATCGCGCGGCCGATGCCTCCCGACCCTCCGGTGACCAGTGCGATGCGTTCCGCTGACTCGACGTTCATGCTCTCTCCTTGATACGCGATGGATGTATCGATGATACTCACGTCACGTATCAGCGATAAGCGCTAGTCGCGACGAATGAGGGCACACAGCAGAGCGGCGAGAACACTCGCACCGGCGGCGACCAGGAAGAGCACCCGGAAGCTCCCCGCGTCCACCGTCGAGGCGGCGAGGATCGTCCCCGTCACCGGGATGCCGACGGCGGAGCCGATGGTGCGGAGCACGCCATTGAGCCCGGCGGCAGCAGCAACCTCCGCGCGCGGCGCCATGCGGGTCACGAGATCGGATGCCACCGCGAAGCCGATGCCATTGCCGAGCCCCACCACCGCGAACCCGACCACGACGGCGAAGAGCGAGCCCGGCGCCACAGCCGACAGGGTGCTGCCAGCGAGCATGGCGACCAGGGCGAGGGTGATCACCACGCCGCCGCGCAGGCGAGCCAGGAGCACGGGAGCCAGTCGCCCACCCACGAAGACGAGCACCGCACTCGGCAGCATCGCGATCCCGGCCACGGTGACCGACATGCCGTGCCCGATTCCGGCCGTCGATTCCAGCAGGATCGGAAGCCCGACGTAGAACAGGTAGGGCACAAAGCCGAGGAACATCGTCACGGCGTTGACGAGCGCGAGCCGAACGTTCCGCAGCGAGCGCACGTCGACGATGGGGACAGCCGCGCGTCGCTCCAGGATCACGAGGAGGGTGAAGCTGATCACTGCGACGGCCAGCAGACCCAGCACGGCAGGCGACCCCCATCCCCAGCCGGCACCCTGAGAGATCGCGAGCAACAGTGCGGCGAGACCGACGGCAAGCAGCACCGCGCCGGCGAGATCCAGGCGCCCCTCACCGCGACCGCGGCGGGTCCGAGGCACCCAGCAGACGACCGCGATCAGGCTCAGCAGCGCCACGAGGGCACCGAATCCGAACAGCCCACGCCAGCCGACCGCATCCGTGAGGACACCCCCGATCACCAGCGCGGATCCCGCCCCGAGCCCGAGCATTCCACTCAGCCACCCGATGGCGGCGCCCTGTCGCTGCGCCGGGAGATGCGACCGCACGAGGGCCAGCGACAGCGGGAATGTGGCCGTAGCCGCGCCCTGCAGGACGCGGGCCACGAGCAGCACCGTCAGGCTGGGGGCGAACAGCGCGAGCAGGCTTCCCGCAGCGAACAGGCCGAGTGCCACGAGCAACAGCAGCCGATGCCCGCGAAGGTCGCCGAGCGCACCCAGGATGGGTGCGGCGACCGCCCCTGCCAACAGGTAGATGGTGAGTACCCATCCGGCTATCGCAGGCTCCACATCGAATGAGCGAGCCAGCTCCGGCAATGCCGGAACCAGCAGCGTCTGCATCAGCGAGAAGCCGAGGACCGAGACCGCGAGCGCCAGGACCATCGGGCGCCGCACCTCCTCGGCCTGTTCGATCGTGCGGACGGGAGCGGTCATCAGTTCTCTTTAATCGGAACGGAATGCTTCGTTCCGATTAAACACCATCCGGTCGGTATCGTGTCCGCATGACGTTCGATTCACCCCGCGCGACACCGCTGCGCGGTCGCGCGGCCGAGGCGCGCACCAATGACGACGCCGTCCTGACGGCGGCACGCGAGGTGTTCGCCGAGCGCGGCTTCGATGCACCGATGTCGGCCATCGCCGAGCGTGCGGGAGTCGGCGTGGCCAGCATCTACCGCCGCTACCCCAGCAAAGACGCACTCACGCTGGATCTTCGATTGCGCGCGCTGCGCCAGGTCACGGAGATCGCCCGCGAGGCGATGTCCTCGCCCGATCCGTCCGTCGTGCGGGCCTTCCTCGAGCGACACCTGCGCGAAGCAGCGAGCCCCCTCGCCACCACCTTCGGCAGACATGTGCTCCGCGATCCTGAGGTCGATAGCGCCGCCGAAGAGCTCCGAGCGACGCTCGAGGAGCTGATCGAGCGCGACCGCGAACGGGGATTCGTCCCCGCGGACTTCAGCCCCGGCGAGCTGATGATCGCCATCACCCACCTCCGCCCGAGAATCCCCACGGATCGAGAGCGCGCCATCCAGCTGCACCTGCGCCAGCTCGACCACTACCTCCTGGGCCTGCAGCACAGCGTGGAGCACCCGGAGTCGGTGCGTGGCGAGACGATGACGTGGGCGGAGTGGGTGTCTTTCAACAGCGCCGACTGAGCGGGTCAGCCGCGCAGACGCACGGCTGCTCCCACCACCTCGAGCTCCCCGGGGTACGGGTAGGGCTGCCAGGTATGCGCCGAGTCGAACGCGAGCGGCGCGCCCGTGGTCTGGACCTTCGCCACGACATGGCCCTCGTGGCGGAACACCAGGGTGGTGTTGAGAAGGTGATCGCCCGAGATCAGTCCACCGGAGAGCTCGATCCCCGTGCGCTCGGTGATCTCTCCCACGGGCGTGCTCTCGGGAAAGAGGTACACCTCGTCCCAGTCGAAGGTTGTCATGCTGGCGAGCGTCGTCGCATTCTCATCCCCGTCGGAGAGCGCGACGATGCCTTCGACGACAGCGTCGCCCGGATCTGCCGGCGCACACGCGACGAGGACGGCGGCGGCCGCGAGCGCGAGGCCAGCGAGCACCGCGGCCCGTCGACCAACCCTCATCCCCATGAGCTGTCTCCCGCGTCATCACGGAGCTCGTCGAGCTCCTCGTTGCCGGGGAGGGGGCCACCACCGTTCCCGGCGTCACCCGGTGAACCCACCGGGCGCTGGTCGGACCAGCGCAGATTTCCGTCCTCATCGATCACGATAAGGCGCCCGTCTTCCACCGCCTCTGACACGAGGTCGGCGAGTTCGTCAGGGGATGCGTCCGGATGGGCGACCGCGATACTTCGCCCCACCTCGTTGTTGTAAAGATCCATCGCCTCTCGCGCGGAGTAGATGTTGTCCGGCGATCCCTCGTGTGCGGTCGCGAACTCCGCAGCCCAATCCTCGCCCATCAGGTCGGCCATGCGCGCATTCCAGTACGCGTGCCGGAACGCATCGTTATGGTCGTCGTTCCGATCGTCGGTCACGTAACGCGAATCCGCCTCGGTGAACGCCTCGTTCTGGATGTCATTGAGCTGGAAGAGCCAATAGAGTCCCAGGCGATCCAGCATGTCCGCTTCGGTCTGAGTCATCGTCCTCGGCTCAGTGGCCAGACTCAACGGCCACGCGGGCCACTCGGTCATGCCGTCCGGGTCATCGGACACCTGATAGTCCGAGAGAATGTCGTCCAGGGACGGACGATCATCATGCTGGGCAGCCAGTCGCACGGAGACCTGAGCCATCGTGCCCGTCAGGTCTCGCAGCTGCTCGGTCAGAGGATCGATGGCTCGGCGGAACTCATCGAGCGCAGCCTGCGCGGCGGTCTCGCACTGCTGGAACAGCCAACGGGCGTACGCTCGAACGTCGAGCGGATCCGTCAGCACTCCGTATCCGATGACATTCACCGCGGCCCCGCGGGCGATGGCGGCGATCAGATCGTGTGGGATGTCGCGTGAAGGCAGCGCGGCAAAGCGCTGTGCCGCGAGATCGATCGCGTCGTTGGCGTTCTCGACGATCCGAATGCTTCGTGCGATCGCTCGCTGAACGTCCTCCGCTCCCTGCCTGTTTCTCGCGAAGGCGACACGAGCGGCATCCGCCGCACCGCCCTCCCACCCGCTCGTGGAGCGCGCCTCATGCCATCGCTCTGCCGCTCCGGCGAACACTTCCTCCAGCACACCCGCCCGGTGCGGGTAGTCATATCTCGGAGCACTCGCCAGAAGCTCGAGTTGTCGTTGTGCGGTCATCCCCGCACGACCAGATCCGCAGCGAGCGCCAGGCCCCCACTCAGTGCGGCGATGCGCTCCTCGGCGACCTCACCGCAGGCACGGAAGTCGCTGAGTGTGGCTTCGATGTTGTCGGCCGCGCCAGTGAGCAGATTCCCCTCGAGCTCGTCTCGCCGAAGGCAGGCGCTGATCCATGCCCTCAGGGCTGCATCGAATCCGGCTGTCGCGGGAACCCCGCCACCCGCCTCGTCAGACAGCGCAGACCGCCGACCGCACCGGGCGGCGGTTGTGCGCAGCGTGCGAGCCGTCGAGGCGAGCTCTTCCCCGTTCACTGCGATCCTCACACGGCGAATGCTACGCGGATTCGTTGAGTTGGCTCCCGAACCATCCACGGCGGAAATGACGAAAGCCCCGGTTCGCACCGGGGCTTTCGTCTACTGTCTCAACACAGTGTGCGCCCGAAGGGACTCGAACCCCTAACCTTCTGATCCGTAGTCAGATGCTCTATCCATTGAGCTACGGGCGCATTTTCGGCTTCTGCACTTTCGCGCGGCGGCCGTAGATCAGCCTAACGCACTCGGTCGCGGAGCGCGAATCGGCAGGGTTCGCCCGGGCGCGTCGAGCGGCCGTTCTCCGTGCCGATCAGGACTTCCCCTGCGACGCCTTGCGTTCGGCTTTCTCCGCTTTCTTGCGGGCGCGCACCTGAGACTCGAGGGCTTGCAGGTCGACCAGTCGCAACGCCTGCATCCGTGCATCGCGCATCTTGGCGTAGTCGGGGTCAGCATCCGGGCGCATGCTCTCGGCACGCAGCCGTCGATCCAGGTTGGACGACACATCACCCCAGGCCGCCTCGCGCGCTTCCTCCACCAGCTCGCGAACCTGATCGTCGTCGGCCGCAAGTTGGCGCAGGCGCACGGCGACGCCCGCGGACTGCTTGCGACGGCGACGCAGGTTCTTCACGTCGCGATCACGGTAGTCGTGGGTGCCGTCGGACTGCGAGTACTTGCCCCAGGCCTTGCGCCCCTGACGCTTGAGCCGATTCGCGGCGTCTTCGGACTCATCGGCCAGGTCGCTCAGGATCTCGCGCGCGGCTTCCATGAAGCGGTCGGTCTCGAAGGCCGCATCGCCCGCGATCGTGTCCACCAGGATCTGGTTCTTCAACGACAGCCGACCGGCCGCCAGCGCAATGGACATGCCCTCGGCGATCGCTTCATTGAGCTTCGCTCCCACCGGGCCTCCCCTGCCGTCCATGTATCTGCGCCGTCGCAGCCCGGAGCCGCGCGACACCGGTCCTCTCAGCGTAGCCGCCCCCGTCCGACACGCCCGCTTTCGATGCACCGGGTCCGGTGCGCTGGAGAGACCGCACGGCAGAATCGAGAGGTCCGGCATCGGCGCGCGGACGGACGGAGGTCAGCATGGCGAAACTCGACGTGGCCGGGAACGTGACGGTCATCACGGGAGCAGCGAGCGGCATGGGCGCACAGGTGGCGCGCGGGCTCGCGGCGCGCGGTGCCCGGCTCGCCCTCCTTGATCGTGACGCCGACGGCCTGACCCGTCTCGCCGCGGACCTGCCGACAGACATGGTCACCACCCACACGGTGGATCTCATTGACGATGACGCGGTCGCAGAGGCCGCCGCTGAGATCGAACGCGCGCACGGTGCCGTGCAGTCGCTCATCACCTGTGCCGGATCGTCGATGCTGGGAAATCTCGACCAGCTCACGATGGCCGAAATGCGCTGGCTCATGGATGTCAATCTCTGGGGCACCGTCTCGATCACGAAGGCGCTGTTGCCGGCGCTGCGCCGATCCCCTGCAGCGCACATCACGCACCTCGCCTCGATCTACGCGCTCGGCGCTCCCGCCGGTCGCATCCCGTACGCGATGAGCAAGTACGCCGTGCGCGGCTTCTCCGAGGCGCTGCGACACGAGCTGGAAGGCTCCACGATCACCGTGGGCGCGATCTATCCCGCCGGCGTGAAGACGGGCATCATCCTGCACGGCCGCTACGCCGCCGCGATCGATCCCGCCATCGCCGCGCGTGCGGCCGAGGCCCAGGCGCACATGTACGAGACCGAGCCCGAAGAGGCAGCAGAGATCATCATCCGCGCCACGATCGAGCGGCGAGCGCGGACGATGATCGGACGCAAGGCGTACCTGGTGGACTGGATCACCCGCGCGATGCCCGTGCGCTATTGGAACTTCATGCGCGGCCCCCTGCGCGAGGCGACCGACACCACCACTCCGATCGCCTGACTCACAGGTCCGATGCGGCCAGGCGAGCGAGCGTGGATCGCCCCAGTGCCGCCATCACGGGGTTGCTCGTCTCGTAGTACCAGACCAGTCCGATCGCCTGCACGAGCGCCCATCCGGCACCGCGCGTCCACTCCTCCGCGGATGATTCGAGCCCGAGCCGCACCCGCTCCCGCATCGGGGCATCGAACAGGTGCCAGGCGATGACAAGATCCAGCGCCGGGTCGGCGGCCGACGCATCGCCGGTATCCAGGAGCCCCACCAGCCGCCCGTCGCGCACGAGCACGTTGCCCGGCACCAGGTCGGTGTGGCTGAGACTTCGACCGGCCGGTGCCGGAAGCTCGCGCAGCCGAGTCCACAGCTCGTCGATCCGTGCGGTGTCGATCACCCCGACGCTACGCCGCAGACATTCCTGCACCCAGTCGTCGAAGGGGGCGAGCTCGTCGCCGCGGCCGTACCCCCGAAACGCCTCGCCAACCACATCCACCTCCCGCAGGGTCGCGAGCAGATCGATGAGGTCGTCCGCGAGGTCCCGCGAGGCGGCGAACGCACGCGGATCGACCACATCGCCATCCACCCAGCTCTGCGCCGTCCAAGCCAGCGGGTACCCCGCACCCGCCTCGCCGATCAGCAGCGGTTCCGGGGCCGCCACCGGGCAGACGCGCAGGAAGCGGGCGGAACGATGTGACTCGCGCTCGAGCGCCGTACGGTGCGCGACCGGCTCGTCCGGCTGCAGCGCGAAGCGTGCAGCCACGGAGCGTCCCACGCGGAAGATCGCGTTCACCGTGCCCTGCGAGCGGATCGCGGCGACGGGCCGACCCGCCCACTCCGGTCGCGCTGCCGCCACAAGCCGCTCGACCTGATCGGGCTCGATGGACAGCTGATCCGCGTGCATCAGCGGGAGGTCTGCCGGTGTGCTTCGATCGCCATCCGACATGCGTCAGCCGCTGAGTTTCGTGACGACGGCCTCGATGCGCCGCTGCCGGGTCTCGGGCTTCTTCGCGTCGACGACCGCGCGGACGTGCTCCTTGCGGTGGGAGAACGCCAGCGCGTCGAAAGCCGGACGCACTCCCGCGGCATCGAGAGCGCCCGCGAGATCGTCGGGGATCTCGACAGAACGCTCCTCGGCGTCGTGAGTGAGCGTGACGGTGATGGCATCCCCCGCGCCCAGCCCCGTCTCCGCGCGCTTATCGGAGGAGAGCGGGATCAGCAGCTGACCGCGCATCGACGCGATCGTGGAGCGGTACTCGAAGCCGTTGACGTTCACGATCACCGGCACGCGCTTGCCGACGCCCCACTCCTCGAGGAGCTCTTCGGGCACGCGGATCCCGGTGTTGCGACCATCCGCGGAGTACAGCTCGGTCGTGAAGGTCATCGTCGTCATGACGGGAGCATACGACCCTGTGCCGCCGACCGCTCGTAAGCGAGGCGAGGTTCTAGGCTGGAGGAGTGACCACGATCCACGACGTCAACCTCCGCGGCTTCGCCTCCGACAACTACTCCGGCATCCACCCCGAGGTGCTGAGCGCGATCTCGGCTGCCAACGACGGCCATCAGGTGGCCTACGGCGAAGACGTGTACAGCGCCCGCCTGGCCGAGGTGTTCCGCGGTCACTTTGGTGACGGCGTGGAGACCTTCCCGGTGTTCAACGGCACCGGCGCGAACGTGGTGGGGCTGCAGTCGATGCTCCCTCGCTGGGGCGCGGTCGTGTGCGCACAGAGTGCTCACATCAACGTGGACGAGGGCGGCGCGCCCGAGAAGGTCGGCGGCATCAAGCTGTGGACTGTGCCCACGGACGATGGCAAGCTCACGCCGGAGCTGATCGACATCGAGGCACGCGGATGGGGCGACGAGCACCGCGCCCAGCCGCTGGTGGTCTCCCTCACGCAGTCCACCGAACTCGGCACGCTGTACACGGTGGAGGAGATCCGCGCCATCGCCGATCACGTCCACTCGCTCGGCATGCACCTGCACATGGACGGCTCGCGCATCGCGAACGCCGCCGCAGCGCTGGACCTGCCGCTGCGCGCCTTCACGCGTGACGCCGGCGTGGACGTGCTGAGCGTGGGCGGGACGAAGAACGGAGCGATGGTCGCCGAGGCGATCGTCGTCCTGAACCCCGAGGCCTCGCAGGGCCTCACCTACCTCCGCAAGACGAACATGCAGCTCGCATCGAAGATGCGCTTCGTCTCCGCACAGCTCATCGCGCTCTACGAGGGCGACCTGTTCCTCCGCAACGCCCGCCATTCGAACGCCATGGCGGCACGACTGCGCACGGCGATCGACGCGCGGATCGCCGCGGGCGAGATCACCGGTGTCGAGTTCACGCAGCCGACGCAGGCCAACGGGCTGTTCCTGACGCTGCCGGCCGGCGTTGCCGATCGCCTCCGCGAGACGTTCCGCTTCTACGACTGGGACGAGGCGCGTCGCGAAGTTCGCTGGGTGTGCAGCTTCGACACGGCGGAGTCCGATGTGGACTCGCTCGTCGAGCTGCTCGCCGCGGAGACCGCCGCGCGCTGACCCGCCCGCGGCGTCGATTCGCGGACGCTTCGGCGCAAGACGACTGTTGTGCATGACGCCGGACGGATCACCGTCGTCGCGTGATCGGACGACGTCGCGCGGATCGTCAGCGCAGGGCGCCGACCGAGGCGAGGGCCTGGCGAACGAGAGTTCCGCGACCGCCCTCCATCTCGGCCGACAACTCCGCGCTCTGGGCCTCTTCCGGCGTGAGCCAGGTGACCTCCAGCGCGTCCTGACGCGGCTCGCAGGTGCCCGTCACCGGCACGACG
Organism: Microbacterium gorillae; assembly: GCF_050990725.1. GTDB lineage: Bacteria > Actinomycetota > Actinomycetes > Actinomycetales > Microbacteriaceae > Microbacterium > Microbacterium gorillae_A. Next base: position 954,677 of record NZ_CP158844.1, on the reverse strand, counting down.
AAGGCCAATGACACAGCATGCTGACGGTCGTCGTGAAAGGCGCTCACCCCGGGAATCGGGAAGTACTCGGCCACGGTGAACGGCGTCGGCTGCGGCGGAAGCATCGGGAACGCCATCGGCCCCAGGTCGTTCTCGAGATGGCGGAACAGCGCATCGCGGACCGTCTCGCCGTACCGCACCCGGCCCGAGACGATCGTGCGGGTGATCTCGCCCATCGGGGTCGCACGCAGCAGGATCCCGACGTCGGTGACCGCGCCCGTCCCGTCCGTCCGCACCGGCACAGCCTCGACGTAGAGAATCGGCAGGTGCCGCCGCGCTTCCAGCAGTTCGACGTCGCTCAGCCACCCCGGGTTCGCCCCCGGCACCCGCAGCTCGTGGCCGATGCCGGTGAGGCCCTCGAGGGGATCGCGGCCGTCGTCGGCGGGATCGGGGTCAGGCGTGCGTACGGTCATGCTTCCTGTATACCCGACGCCCCGGTCGCGCAGGTGTCCGAGGCCTCTGCGAGGATGAGCGCATGAGTGAGGAACTGACGCTCGACGACGCGGCGGTGCGGTGGTCGAGGCCGCCTGCGGAAGCGCCGGTGACGGTGCTGCTGCACGGGTACGGGTCGGATGAGAACGACCTGTTCGGACTGGTGCCGTACCTCGTCGAGGACGCCGTGTATGCCGCCGTGCGTGCCCCGCTGGTGCCGCGTTGGCCGATGTCCGGACACTCCTGGTACGACATCGATGAGCCGGGAACGCGGGATGCTGCAGGCATCACACGGGCGGCGCACGCACTCCTGTCGTGGCTCGACGCGCGGAACCTGGATCGGGTCGGGCTGATCGGGTTCTCCCAGGGTGGAGCCGTGGCGCTGCAGACGATGCGCGTCGCGCCCGAACGCGTGCGTTTCGCGGTCAATCTCTCCGGCTACGCCGCGGCCGAAGAGCGCGACGAGGACGCCCGACTCTCTGACCTGCGCGTACCCGTGTTCTGGGGTCGCGGCAGCATGGATGAGGTCATCCCGCGCGCCGCGATCGACTTCACCGCCGGTTGGCTGCCCGCGCACAGCGCACTGACCGGGCGCGTGTACCCGGGGCTCGGTCACGCCGTCAGTGGCGAGGAACTGGATGATCTGCGCCATTTCCTCGCCAAACACGCGTAGATTCCGACACGCCCGGGATGCGAATTCTGCGCACGTCCGGTATGGTGGACGACGTCCTGTCCCCGACGTGAGGATCCAGCGGTGATTGTTTCCGACGCTTCCGCGCTGTAAGCGCGCTGAACGTCGACCACCCGCTCCTCTTTCCGGAGACGCCGTCCTTTCGCGGCTTGTCGGCCGACGTTCAGCGCAACCCTCGCGCTGAACGTCGCACCCGCGCCCGCCCTCGCTCTGCCGACGGTGTTCACGCCGGGTCCCCCGTGTCAGCGCTTCCGACTGACCGGGAGGTCCCTCTCATGCCATTGACTCCATCCGTCGTCCTGGACGACCTTTCCTATGCCTGGCCGGACGGCACCATCGCGCTCGCCCACGTCTCCGGTGCGTTCTCCACCGCCCGCACGGGCCTCGTCGGTCGCAACGGCTCCGGCAAATCCACACTGCTGAAGCTCATCGTCGGCGATCTCACACCCACGAGCGGCCGGGTCGAGGCGCGCGGCACCGTGGCGACGCTTGACCAACGCCTCACCCGCGAGGTGGGTCGCCCCGTCGCCGAGCTGCTCGGGATCGCCGACACGCTTGCCGCGGTGCGCGCGGTGGAGTCCGGTGATGTCGCGCCCGAGCACTTCGACACGATCGGAACGGACTGGGACATCGAGGCGCGCGCGGTCACAGCGCTCGCCGATGCGGGACTTCCCGCCGACGCCCTGGACCGCACCGTCGGCACCCTGTCGGGTGGTCAGTCGATGCTCGCCGCGATCTCCGGATTGCGGCTGCGTCGCCCCGACATCACGCTGCTCGACGAGCCCACCAACAACCTCGACCGCGAGGCGCGGGCACGGCTGGGTGCGCTCGTGGCGACCTGGCCGGGCACCCTCATCGTGGTGAGCCATGACATCGAACTGCTCGACCTCATGGACGACACCGCCGAACTGTACGACGGCGAGCTGTCGGTCTTCGGCGGTCCGTACTCGGAGTGGCGCACGTGGCTGGACACCGAGCAGGAGGCTGCGAAGGCTGCCGAGCGCACAGCGGCGAACGTGGTACGTCGCGAGAAGCGAGAGCGCATCGAGGCGGACCTGAAGCTCGCCACCCGGTCGAAGATGGCCAAGAAGGCCGAACGCGAGAAGCGCGTACCGAAGATCGTGGCACACGGGCGCCGCATGGCCGCTCAGGTTTCGGCGGGGAATCTGCGCACCGAGATGCGAGAGAAGGAGGACACCGCGCGGGCTGCGCACGACGCGGCGGAGCGTCGCATTCGTGACGACGACACGATTCGCATCGATCTGCCCGATCCCGATGTCGCGGCCGGTCGCCGCATCGCGACCCTGACCGACGGCGAGCGCGAGTGGATCCTGCAGGGTCCCGAGCGCACCGCACTGGTGGGTGCCAACGGCGTCGGCAAGACCACGCTGTTGCGCTCTCTCGTCACCGGGGAACCGGCGCACTGGCTGCCGGATCTGCGGGCCGAAGCGCACACGGATCGGATCGGTCTGCTGTCACAGCGTCTGGACGGGCTGGATGACTCTCGCTCTGCCACGCAGAACGTCGGGGCGGCCGCACCGCACGTGCCCGATCGCGAGCTGCGCAACCGCCTCGCCCGCTTCCTGATCCGGGGCGCTGCCGCAGAACGTCCGGTCGGAACGCTGTCGGGTGGGGAGCGCTTCCGCGTGGCCCTCGCCCAACTGCTGCTGGCCGAGCCCCCGGCGCAGCTTCTGGTGCTGGACGAGCCGACAAACAACCTCGACATCGACACCGTGGAGCAGTTCGTCACCGCGCTCTCGGGATATCGCGGCGCGATTCTGGTGACCAGTCATGACCAGGCGTTCCTGGACGGGCTGGGCATCGACCGCACCCTCCGCATCGATGACGCCGGCCGCCTCGACGAACTCACCTGACCCCTCGCCGAACCCATCACCCGTGAGACTTCCGTCTGTGGGCGACAACCCGCGCAACGCGGCGATTCTCGCCCACACACGGAATTCTCGCGGGTGATGGGGTGCCGTGGGAGGCGTGACGGGGTCCGACGGCCGCGGGAGCCGACGGCGGCGGGAGCCGACGGCGGCGGGAGCACGACGGTTCGCGGAACCACGACCAGCCGCGGGAGCGGGCGCGCGACCGTGCGACGGCTCGCGATCGACCGCTTGACGCGCCCGGGACCGGCGTCAGTCGTTGGCGAGGTAGTTGCGGCGGATCCGCGAGATCACGAAGTCGGCGAGCAGCGCCACCGCGATCGCGACCGGGATGCCGACGACGGCTGCGATCGGCTCCCGCGGAAGTGTGAGCGCCACCAGCCAGCCGGCGAGCATGCCGATCAGCAGCGACATCATCACCTCGGCGGTGCGGACCGGTGCGCTCGATCGAGCGGGACGGGCGCGACGACCGGCAGGTTCCTTCGTGATGTTCATGCCTCAACGCTAGAAAACCCACAACCTCGGCACATCGCCCGAGAGACGGACTTCGGGCGTACATCTTCCGATGTACGCCGCCCCTGAGAACCCCTGACCAACCTCTGACTTGGAGACGACATGACCCACTCACCCCTCGCCCTCATCACCGGTGCCGCTCGCGCCAACAGCATCGCCGCGGGCATCGTGCCGCGCCTGCGCGCCGACGGCTGGCGCGTGGTCACCAGCGACCTGCGCGACGCAGATCATCCCTGCGATCTCGCGGACCCGGCGGGGCCGGACGCGCTCATCGCCGAGGTGTCGGCGACGCACGGCCCGATCACCGCTCTGGTCCTCTCACACGCGCACGATGTGGAGAGCGGGCTGCTGGACACCACCGCGGAGAGCTTTGACCGACATGTCGCGATCAACGCGCGCGCCTCGCTCTTGCTGATCGCGGCGTTTGCGCGGCAGGCACCGGCAGAGGGCGGCGCGATCCTCGCGCTCACCAGTGACCACACCACGGGAAATCTGCCGTACGGGGCGTCGAAGGGAGCGCTCGATCGGCTCGTCCGTTCCGCCGCGCGCGAGCTCGGTCCGCGCGGGATCTCCGCGAACGTGCTGAACCCCGGCCCGATTGACACCGGCTGGATGGACGATCCGACTCGCGAAGCGCTGGCCGCGGAGACCCCGATGGGTCGGCTCGGCACGCCGCGCGACATCGCCGCCGTCGTCTCGTTCCTGCTGTCGCCCGAGGGTCGGTGGGTGTCGGGCCAGCGGCTGTTCGCCGACGGCGCCTTCTCCTTCCGGCACTGAACCGGCGCCGAGCACGCGGCACGGATCGTTTCCCGGCCCGATCACGCCGGCACCCGATCGCCCACTGCAGCCGCTGCCGCGCCGCCACCGTGCCGCTCCCGTAGTCGCTGCGGTGCCCTACCGCGTCCGTTCCCCGTGGCTGCTCCCGTGGCCGCTCACGTGGCGCACCGCCACCGTGCCGCTCCCGTCGCCGCTCCCCCCCCACGACTATCGTGCCGCTCCCGTAGTCGCTGCGGTGCCGCTACCGTGGCCGCTGCTGTGGCCGCTGCGAATCAGTGACCCGGGATCCGTGCACCAAACACATACCCCGCGAGAATTCCAAATGTGGGCGAGGATCGGCGCAACGCACCGATTCTCGCCCACAGACGGAAGTCTCGCGGGCTTAGCGGCGGGGGCCTCCGCCCATGCCGCCGGCGAGGGCGGTGCCGGTCTCGGCCGTGACGCTGGAGCCCGACGAGCTCGTGAACGTGTAGGTGCCCGACGTCACGGCAGCCGACGACGCCACCACGGTGGAGTACTGCTTCGCCGCTGTGGTCGTTGCGATCACGGTGCCCGACGCATCGGTGACCGTCACCACATCACCCGCCGAGCCCGACAGCGACGCGGCGACCCACGCCTGCGGCGAATCGGCCTCGGGCGTCTCCGCCATTCCCGCACTGCCGAGCGCGAGCAGCGTTCCCCCGGAGATCGTGATGCCGCCGTTGGAATCCAGCGCACCGTTGCCGCTGCCGGTGGGGCCGTAGACGACGATCTCGCCACCGGTGATCGTGGTCGTCCCGTTGGAGTCGAGGCCATCCCCCTCAGCCGTCACGGTGACCGTGCCGCCGGAGATCTCCAGCGTCTCGCCCGTGTTGGACATTCCGCCACCCATCCCGCCGGAGGATGATGACGAGCCGCCGGACGCATTGATGCCGTCGTCGTCGCTCGTCAGATCCACGGTGCCGCCGCTGATGCTGATCGCGGCCCCCTCCAGCGCCTCGTTCGACTGCGAGACGGTGAGAGCTCCGCTGGTGATCGAGACGCGTGCATCCCCGTGCACGCCGTCGTCACCGGCGGCCACCGTCACCGTCGCTCCGCCGATGCCGATCGCGCCGTTGGAGTGCACGCCATCGTCTGCCGCGCTGAGCGTGACGGTGCCGCCGTCGAGGGCGATCGCGACGTCGGCCACGATCCCCCGCGGCGACGCGTCCTGGGTCACCGAGGCGCCCGCTCCCCCACCTGCTTCGGCCGTGATGGTCCCGCCGGTGACGAGCACATCGCTGGTCGCGGTGATCGCATCGTCGCCCGCGGTGATGTCCACGAAGCCGCCGTCGATCTGCACCACACCCTTGGTGGCGTCGTCGGCCTGGTCACTCTTGAGCCCGTCGCCGCCCGCGTCCACGGTCGCGGCGCCGTCCTCGATGAGAACCGCGTCCTTCCCGCGCAGGCCGTCGTCGACAGCCGTCACCGACACCGTGCCACCGATGATCGCGAGATCGTCGGTGGTGGCGATGCCGTCGTTTCCGGTCCCGGACACGGTGAGGGATCCGTCGCCGGAGATGGTCAGATCGGCCGTGCTGTAGATCGCGGCGTTCGCGTCGGCATCGACAGTGTCCGCGGCGTCGGTGACGCTGTTGCTGGTGCCGCTGGCGAGGTGAAGAGCCACATCGTCAGCGCTCGTGACCGAGATGCCCGGCCCGCTGGTGGCGGTGATGGTCGCGCCGTCGAGGATGAGCACGACCTGCGCATCCTCGGGCGCCGCCACGACGACGCTTCCCTCGAGGGTGCCCGTCAACCGATAGACACCAGCGGCGGAAATCGTCACCGTGGATCCATTGACGCTCACACCCGACGCGCTGCTGGAGGCACTGGATCCCGACAGGGTGATGTCCTGGGCATCTGCTTCGGACCACTCGTCATCACGCACGACGGTGATGTCCGCGTTCGCACCCGCCAGTGTCACGGCGGAGAGGTCACCTCCCGTGGTGCTGACCGTCTCGGCCGTGGTCTGGGTGGAGGTCGTCGGCTCCGCGCTCGCGGCCGTGGAAACCACAGCCGTAGGCGTGGCCGTCGAGCTGGCTGCGGCGACGCTGCAGCCCGAGACGACGAGCGCGAGGGCTGCGAGTGGCAGGGTGCTGAGGATGATTCGACGGTTTCGCATTTTCTTTCTCCTGCTGTTCGAGTGTCAGATCCCCGCGGGTACGCGGGAGGGAAGGGTGCGGGCCTCACGGGGCGAGGACTCGCGGAAGACGAAGGAGCGCTGGGCGCGGAAGCCGAGCACGAGCAGCGCGCACTCGGTGATGACCTTGGCCAGCAGCACGTGCACACCGTTGTCGGTGAGGTAGGCCATCCACACGACGTTGGACAGCAGCATCACCCCGGCCAGGACGGCGTAGCGGACGGCCGCTCGCGCCGTGGCAGCGCGCGACCGATCGGCGGTCGTGAAGACCAGACGGCGGTTGAGGAAGAAGTTCGCGGTGCCGCTGACGATGCGCGCACCGATCACCGCCGGCACGATCGCGCCGGTCGCGGCCGTGAGCACGAGCAGCACCACGGTGTCGATCACGAATGACGAGAACGACGCCAGCAGGAACACCAGCAGCGGTGTCATCACGCGGATCGAATCGACGAGCGGACGGAAGTGGCTGCTCGCGTTGTGCTCCAGATAGACCGTCTGGATCGGCACCTCGCGCGCACCGAAACCGGAGCGACGCAGGTGCAGCAGCATGTTCAGCTCGTACTCGAACCGGTCGCCGCGTACCTCAAGGAGCCAGCCGATCATCCCGGCAGGAATCCCTCGCAGCCCGGTCTGCGTGTCGCTCAGCGCCCAACCCGCCGCGAAGCGGAACAGCGCGGCCGAGACACGGTTGCCCACCCGGCTGTGCGTCGGGATCAATCGTCCGCCCTGGTCCGCGTCGAACCGACGGCAGCCGAGGATGAGCACCGGGGTACGGTTCTCGCGATCCATCGCCAGTTCCGCCGCCACGTGCAGAATGTCGGTCGCTGTGTGCTGACCATCCGAATCCGCGGTGATCACGTCGACGTCGGGGTGGTGCTCGGCGATGTGGGCGAACGCGGTCCGCAGGGCCGCGCCCTTGCCGCGGTTGTGGTCGTGTCGCAGCACCATGGCTCCATGGGCCTCGGCGTAGGCGAAGACCTCGGCGAACGGGGTCCCCGAGCCGTCGTTTACCACGATCACCGTAAGACCCGCGGAGACCAGGGAATCCACCAACGGGACTAGCCGACCGCCCGGCTCGTAGGCGGGGATCACGACGATCATGAGGCCGCGCTCGCGATGTAGAGGATGTCGCTGGTGCCGCGCTCGCCGCCGTTGGAGGGCTGGTTGATCACGGAGCCGTTGAAGTACATCGTGGAGGAGCCGCCACCATCGAGGTTGTAGGCGGTCTGGGCGCCCAGCTCGATCATGATCTCGGCGAGGCCCGGCAGCGTCACTCCCGCGCTGTAGCCGGGCGAGCGGCCGTCCACCACCACGAACACCAGGTGGTTGTCGTCGATCACTCCGACCGCGGTGCGGGGCTGCTCACCCTGGATCGAGTGGTTGCCGAAGTTGGTGTCGACCTCGACGCTGTCGATCCCGTCGACGACGGCGCCGTTCTCAACGATGGCGGGGCCGAAGCTCAGGGTGTTCCACACGCCTTCGGACACCAGGGTGTCGGCGTCGGTGGTGGTCTCGTCGTACACCTTCACCGATCCGTCGCGGTAGAACGCGAGGCCCTCGCGGGCACCCTCGTCGCGGTAGACCACGCCGTTGCGGATCTCGATGCCGGTGTCGCGGAAGCCGTAGTAGTCGCCGTTGATGGCGAACACGGCGTTGTTGTCGGCGGCGATGCCGCTCGTGGTCTCGGTGATGTTCTCGCCGAACTGGTTCTCGGCGAAGGCCGAGCGCAGCGCGGTGGCGTCACTGAGCGTGACATCGGCCACGTAATACGTGACGGTCGCGTCTCCGGAGCCGGTGGTGACGGTCCGGATGCTCACCGACGTGGAGCCGTCGCTGTAGGAGTCGTCCGTCAGCGAGACGGTGGTGGCGGCAGCAGCGGCGGTGGTTTCCGTGGGCTCCGCACTCGCATCCGCCGTGGCGTCCGCCGTTGCCGAGGGCGAAGCGGACGCGGAGGCGGCGGCTTCGTAGGCCGCGACGTCGGTGATCTCGACGTGTTCCACGAGGTAGCGATCGACCGCCCAGGCGGCACCGGCGCCGCCCGCGACGACCAGAACGCCGGTCACGATGAGGAGGATCGCCGTGCCGCGACGAAGCCGTCGGCGCGGGCGCTGGTTGTCGTTTCTGAGGGTCATGTTCCCTGTCTACGGACCGTCTTGAGGCGGATCGCCTGCGTCACCTATGAGCACCAGGTGGATCGCCCCCATCCCCCTTTCCGTTTCCTATGCCTCCGCTATGCCCGCCCGGGTGCGCGCACGGCACGCGAGAAACCCAAGCAAGTCCGAGAAACCCTGCGATGCGGGGTTTCTCGGACTTGCTCGGGTTTCTCGATGAGGCTCAGCGCGTCAGGGAACGAAGGGTCCGCGGAGGAGGCGGGACCAGCGGTTGCGCGGGAGCGTCGGACGCAGCGCCGCGAGACCGGTCGCATACTTGCTCACCGAAACCGGGCGATACCCCTGCCGCCACAGCACGCGATCCGCGTCGGATGCCCGCGCTGCCGACTTCGTCTCTACGATGGCGACCTCGGGCAGGCGAAGTTCGGGGCCGCTCACGTCGAGCCACGTGAGATCGGTGTCGACCGTGGCGCGCGCCCCGTCGGTCCCCAGCAGCGTGGCGCGGCGATAGCTCGAGGTGAGGGTGGGCTGCAGCCGATCGGCCACGGACTCCGCCACTCCGATGGCGGCGAGCGACTGTTCGATCTCCTCGCGCGCTTCCACAGGGAGTCGATCGAGCTCGGCGCGGTACTCCGCGCGCTCCTTCGCCGTGGTCCCCCTCGCGCCGCGCGTTTTGATCTCCAGGAACGCGCCACCCGTGTCCTCGTACGAGCGGGTACGGATCTTGAATCGACGCCGGCGAGGACGCGCGGCCAGGTGGAAGCTCAGCAACTCCGGGGTGTCGAAGTACACGGATCGATAGGCAAAGTCTCGCGAACCGTCGATGTCCAGAGCGCGCGTTCCCGTCTGGAGTCCGCCGATGATCGTCGGCAGCGCGACACGAGGCACCACGTACTTGCGGTCCACTCGGGTGAGCAGCGCGGCTTCCGTCACCAGCTGGTCGAGGTCGACAGCGTCGAACCGCGCGGCCAGCTCCTCCGTCACCACGGCGCTCATGCGCTCACCCGCTCGTGACGGGCCACGACGCCCGACGTGCGGAAGCGGACATCCACCACCGTGGTGTCGTTCACCAGGTCGACCCGCTGCACGGTGAGCGAGAGCACCTCGCCGCCCAGCAGCTCGGCAAGCTCGCCGGCCAGCTCATCTTCGTCGAGGATGGCGCGGTCGAGCTGCACGTTCTGATGCCGCACGCGACCGAACAGGGCCGGGTGGTCGGCAATCGCCAGCACCGCAAGGATGAGCGCACTGAGCAGTGCGGGGATCCAGATCTCGGTCTGCGGAAGTCCGCACACCAGTCCGATCGCGAGCGCGGCGAAGTAGTAGGCCACCTCTCGCTGGTTGATCTCGCTGGAGCGGAGCCGGATGATCGAGAGCACGCCGAACAGCCCGAGGCCCAGGCCCAGCGCGACATCGGCGCTGCCGAGCACGGTGGACACTGCCAGCACGCCCACGTTCACGCCGAGGAAGGCGACCACGAGATCGCGTCGGTGGTGACGCGGGTAGTACAGTCCGAGCACCAGCACGAGGGCGGCCACCAGGTCGATGGCCATGAGGGCGAAGGTCGAGGAAGTCATCATCTCTCCTGTCAGGATCAGCGACTTCCATCCGACCCCGTCGGCCTATGCGCTTGCTATGTCAGGGTGAGGCGCGGCGTTTGAATCAGGGATTCGGGTCCCGCGGATCACGATGGTCGCGGTCGCGCAGGGATCGCATCGAGAGCGCGATCGAGCCGCCCATCGCGGCGGCGCCGATGATCGTCAGGCCGATGCCCATCGCGCGGGACACCTCGATCAACATCAGAGCGATCCCCAGCACGATGAACAGAGTTCCGGCACCGAGGAGAGCCTGCTGGAGCGCGCGCATTCAGGCCTCCGTCGCTGGATCGATGCGGTCCAGCACGGTCGCAATGTCCGCGAGAGCCCGCAGCGCCTCGCCCCGATACGGCCAGTCCGGATAGCGCGTGGTGTCCTCGGCGAGGATGCGCAGCACGCGGACCCCCGCTCGTCCCTCCGCCAACATCTCCGAAGACACCGTGCCCACGATCTTCAGCGTGCCGAGAGCTGTCGCGACCCGCGCGCGGGCCTCCGACGTGATCAGCACCTCGTTCATGTCCTCCGCCGCGCTCCACTCGCGCAGCTCGTCGGCTGCCGCCTCATGGATGTTCGGGGGAAGGTCGAACCCCCAGTCCTCCAGCAGCTCGGCGAGGAAGGTCCGCGGATCGCTGTTCGCGCCGTTCTCCTCGAACCACCCCTCGAGGGAACGCAGGGTGTCATGTCCGTCATCGCTGCCGAACGGCGCGAACTCGTTCGCCTCATCGTAGAACTCCTCCGGGGCGACCTCCACGAATCGCGGGTGGCTGGTGACGGGAGCCAGCCCCTCGTCCGGGTCGTCGATGTACAGGTCGGTCATGGCCGGTCCTTCGGATAGCGATGGTCATCGGGGCCGCGTGCAGGGCAGCGACGGCCCACGTCGAGTCTGCCAGCGGCGCTCGCGCACGGCCAGCGCGTCTTCAGCCGCTCGCACGCACCCGATGTCGGAGGGGGCGCGCAGAATGGATGCGATGGCTGACGTACTCGATCGATTCGGCCCCGCGACCGCCGACTGGTTCCGGGGGGCCTTCTCGCGCCCCACGAAAGCGCAGGAAGGCGCGTGGGAGGCCATCTCCCACGGCCGTCACTCGCTGGTGGTCGCACCCACCGGCTCGGGAAAGACGCTCTCGGCGTTCCTCTGGTCGATCGACCGGCTCTTCCACGACGGCAGCGGTGGCAATGAGCGCACCAAGATCCTCTACATCTCGCCGCTGAAGGCCCTCGGCGTCGATGTCGAGCGCAACCTCCGATCCCCGCTCGTGGGCATCACACAGTCCGCCCGTCGGCTGGGGGTGACGCCACCCGAGATCTCGGTGGGCGTGCGCTCCGGCGACACCCCGGCTAAGGATCGTCGCACCCTCCTCGCCCACCCTCCGGACATTCTCATCACCACGCCGGAATCGCTGTATCTGATGCTGACCTCCCGCGCGGCGCAGACTCTCACCGATGTGCACACGGTGATCATCGATGAGGTGCACGCCGTGGCCGCCACCAAGCGCGGCGCTCACCTGGCTGTGAGTCTGGAACGACTCGACGCCCTGCTGGAGAAGCCCGCTCAGCGCATCGGACTGTCCGCCACCGTCCGGCCGATCGACGAGGTGGCGCGGTTCCTCGGCGGCGCGGCACCGGTGGAGATCGTGGCTCCGAAGGCCTCGAAGACCTTCGATCTGTCGGTGGTCGTGCCCCTCGACGACATGGCTCATCCGCCCGTTCCGGAATCCGACTCCGCGGACTGGTTCGACGCGGATTCGCCGCAGAACACCGAGATGACCGGATCCGTGTGGCCGTACGTGGAGGAGGCCATCGTCGATCGCATCGAGGGCGCCCGCTCCACGATCGTGTTCGCCAACTCCCGTCGTCTGGCCGAGCGGCTCACCGAACGCCTCAATGAGATCCACGCCGAGCGGGTGGGACTCACGCTGCCCGACCCCGTCGTCCCCGCGGGCATGATGGCGCAGGCCGGCTCCAGCGCGGGCGCGCCCGCCCTCCTCGCGAAGGCGCACCACGGATCGGTGTCGAAAGAGCAGCGCGCCATCGTCGAGGAGGAACTGAAGTCCGGACTCCTGCGATGCGTGGTCGCCACCAGCTCGCTCGAGCTGGGCATTGACATGGGAGCGGTCGACCTGGTGATCCAGGTGGAAGCACCGCCCAGCGCGGCCTCCGGCCTCCAGCGTGTGGGCCGGGCGGGGCACCAGGTCGGCGAGGTGTCCGTCGCCTCGATGTTCCCGAAACACCGTGCGGATGTGCTGCACACGGCCATCGTCACCGAGCGCATGCTGAACGGCCAGATCGAGGCGATCGCCGTTCCGCAGAACCCGTTGGACATCCTCGCGCAGCAGACCGTCGCCGCCAGCGCCCTCGATGCTCTCGACGTCGAGGAGTGGTTCGAGACGGTTCGCCGGTCCGCGCCGTTTCGCTCGCTGCCCCGCTCGGCGTATGAGGCCACCCTGGATCTCCTCGCGGGCCGATACCCGTCAGACGAATTCGCCGAGCTGCGCCCACGCGTCGTCTGGGATCGGGACGCCGGCACCCTCACCGGCCGACCCGGCGCGCAGCGGCTGGCGGTCACCTCCGGCGGCACGATTCCTGATCGCGGCCTGTTCGGCGTCTTCGTCGCGGGCGAGACGCGCAATGCGCGCGTCGGTGAGCTGGACGAGGAGATGGTCTACGAGTCGCGCGTGAACGACGTCTTCACTCTCGGCACCACCAGTTGGAAGATCGTCGAGATCACGCACGACCGCGTCAATGTGATTCCCGCGTTCGGTCAACCGGGAAAGCTCCCGTTCTGGCACGGCGACGGGTTGGGCCGTCCGGCGGAGCTCGGCGAGGCGCTGGGGCGGATGACCCGCGACCTCGACTCCTCGCCCCGCGAACGCGCAGAGGCGCGCCTGGCTGATGCCGGTCTCGACGACAAGGCGCAGGCCAACCTGCTCGCCTATCTCGCGGAGCAGAAGGAGTCGACGGGAACCCTGCCCACGGATCGCACGCTCACGGTGGAGCGCGGCAAGGACGACGTCGGCGACTGGCGACTCATCCTGCACTCCCCCTACGGCATGAGCGTGCACTCCCCGTGGGCGTTGGCGGTGAACGCCCGCATCCGCGAGCGGCTCGGCGTCGAGGGATCCGCGGTGGCCAGCGACGACGGCATCATCGCGCGGATCCCGGATGCCACGTCCGAGCCGCCGGGTGCGGACCTGTTCGTGTTCGACGCCGACGAGATCGAGCAGATCGTCACCGAGGAGGTCGGCGGGTCGGCGCTGTTCGCCTCCCGGTTCCGCGAGTGCGCGGCGCGGGCGCTGCTGATGCCGCGCACGAATCCGAACAAGCGCTCGCCGCTGTGGCAGCAGCGGCAGCGATCCGCGCAGCTCCTCGAGGTGGCACGCCGTCACCCGACCTTCCCGATCATCCTGGAGACGCTTCGCGAGGTGCTGCAGGACGTCTACGACCTTCCCGCGTTGCTTCGCATCACCCGCTCCATCGCGGAGCGCAAGATCCGCCTCGTGGAGACGGAACCCTCGGTGCCCTCGCCGTTCGCACGCGACCTGCTGTTCGGCTATGTCGGCGAGTTCATGTATGAGGGCGACTCCCCGCTCGCGGAACGCCGCGCGGCAGCCCTGTCGGTGGATCCCGCACTGCTCGGCGAACTGCTGGGCAAGGTCGAGATGCGTCAGCTGCTCGATCCCGATGTCATCGCCCAGTACGAGGCCGAGGCTCAGAGACTCGCCCCCGATCGCCGCATTCGCGACCGCGAGGGTGTGGCGGATCTGCTGCGCGTGCTCGGCCCGCTGACCCCAGACGAGGTGGCAGCGCGATCCGAGTCGCAGGATACGGCCGAGGCCCGGGCACATCTGCTGGCGCTGGTCGATGCACGCCGCGCGATCGAGGTGGTCATCGCCGGGCAACAGCGCACGGCGGCGATCGAGGATGCCGGCCGGCTCCGCGACGCGCTCGGCGTGGCGCTCCCCGTCGGGATCCCCGTGGCGTTCCTGGAGCCGTTGCCCGACCCGCTCGGCGACCTCGTCGCTCGTCATGCCCGCACCCACGGTCCGTTCACGACACAGCAGGTGTCCGAGCGACTCGGGATCGGTGCCGCGGTGGCCCGTCACACCCTGCAGCGGCTCGAGTCGGCAGGGCGCCTGGCGAGCGGCTTCTTCCTCCCCGACGGCACCGGGGACGAGGCGGAGTGGTGCGATGCCGAGGTGCTGCGGCGGCTGCGGATGCGTTCGCTCGCGGCGCTGCGCGGCAGCGTGGAGCCCGTGGCGCAGGCCGCCTACGCCCGGTTCCTGCCCGACTGGCAGCACCTCGTCCGCCCGCTGGAGGGCATCGACGGTGTCGTCGCGGTGATCGAACAGCTCGCCGGCACGCCGATCCCGGCGAGTGCGTGGGAGTCCCTGGTCCTGCCCTCCCGCGTGCGCGACTACACCCCGGCGATGCTCGACGAGCTGACGTCCACGGGCGAAGTGCTCTGGTCCGGCCACGGCTCGCTACCCGGACGCGACGGCTGGATCGCCCTGCACTTGGCCGATGCCGCCGCGGTCACCCTGCCCGATCCCGAGGGCGAGGTATCCCCCGGTTCGCTCCCGGACCAGCTTCTGATGGCCCTTTCCGGCGGCGGCGCGTACTTCGCCGGACAGCTGCGGGAGATGACCGGCGCGGAGAACGAGCAGTCTGTCGTCGAAGCGCTGTGGGAGCTGGCCTGGGCCGGACGCGTCTCCAACGACACCTTCGCCCCCGTGCGTTCGCTCATCGGCGGTGGGAGTCAGGCACACCGCGTCGCCCGCCGCACGCCGCGTGCCCGGCTCTACCGCGGAGCCGCGATCCCGCGCACGGCAGCACCGCCACGCCCCACCGCCGTCGGCGGACGCTGGGCGCTGCTGCCGACCGCGTCGGTCGATCCCGCTGTCCGTGCCACCGCCAGCGCCTCCGTGCTGCTCGATCGGTACGGTGTCGTCACCCGCGGCGCATCGGTGGCGGAAGAAGTCCCCGGCGGATTCGCGCAGACTTATCGCACACTGGCCGGTTTCGAGAATGCGGGGCATTGCCGACGCGGCTACTTCATCGAGAAGCTGGGTGCCGCGCAGTTCGCGGCATCGGCGACCGTGGATCGCCTGCGTCAGTTCGCCTCGCTCGAAGAACCCGCGCCGCTCGGTGCCATCACGCTCGCGGCCACAGACCCCGCGAACGCCTACGGTGCTGCCCTGGCGTGGCCCGCTCTGGACGCCGTGAAGCATCGCCCGGGTCGCAAGGCGGGCGGCATCGTCGTCCTGGTCGATGGCGAACTCGTGCTGTACCTGGAGCGCGGTGGTCGCACCGTGCTGAGCTTCACGGACGATGAAGACGTGAACCGGGCGGCTGCCACCAATCTTGTCGCCACCGCGCGCGCCCGCAATCTCGAGACGCTGACGATCGAGCAGGTCAACGGTGTGTTCGTCTACAAGACGGAGCTGGGGCGGGCGCTGCGAGCCGCCGGGTTCGTGGAGTCGCCGAAGGGGCTCACCTTCCGTCGTCAGGCGGGAGGTGTCCGTGCCTGAGGGCGATACCGTCTTTCGTACCGCCGCTCGGTTGAACGAATTCCTCAGCGGCTTCGAGATCACGCGCTTCGACATCCGGGTGCCGGGTAGCGCCAACGCCGACCTTCGCGGTCAGGTGACGAAGGAGGTCGTGCCGCGCGGGAAGCACCTGCTGCATCGCATCGGCGACTGGACCCTGCACAGCCACCTGCGGATGGAGGGGGCGTGGCAGCTCTACCGCGCCGACGCTCGATGGCGGCGTCCCGCTTTCCAGGCGCGCGCCATCGTCGGCACGGCAGACCGGGTCGCCGTGGGCTTCGATCTCGCCGGCGTTGCGGTGATCCCCACAGCCGATGAGCACACGCTGGTCGGCCATCTCGGCCCCGATCCACTGGCCGACGACTGGGACGAAGCGGAGGCCATCGCGCGCGTCGGCGCGGATCCGCGGCCCATTCACGTCGCCCTTCTCGACCAGCGCAGCGTCGCCGGTTTCGGCAACGAGTATGTGAACGAGATGCTGTTCGTGCGTGGCGTTGATCCCCATACGCCCGCCACCGACGTCGAGGTGCAGCCACTCATCCAGACCGGTGCCCGCATGATGCGGGCGAACCTCTCCCGAGTCGGGCGCGTCTTCACCGGCGACGCCCGTCCCGGTCGCACGGACTGGGTGTTCTCCCGCACCGGTCAGGCGTGCCGGAGGTGCGGCACGCCGATTCGCGAGGGCGCGCTGGGGGCCGATCCCACCCGCACGCGCCGCGTCTTCTGGTGTCCGTCCTGCCAGCAATCCTGAGCACTTCCCCGCACTCGGGCGGCTCGTAGGCGCCTCACAGAGAGAGGACAGCGGGAAGGACGAGATTGGGGAATGAACGAAGACACCCTCGTGTTGCATTCGTTGACGATCGAGCAGGATCGTAGGAGGAAGCTGTGGGTAAGAACTACATCGACATCGAAGACGACCGCGGGCAGACCCTGCGGTATCGCAAACACGCCAACGGCCGCGGACTGGTCGCACACGGCGCGAAGGTCGACGCCGGTGCTCTCATCGAAGCGGGAGCGTACGTCGAACCGCACGCTCGCATCGCCGCCGGCGCCCGAATCGGCCGCGGCGCGTGGATCGAACGTGACGCCACCATCGGTTCCGACGCTCGTATCGACGCCGACGCACACGTCGAGGCGTCCGCCGTCATCGGCGAAGGAGCGCACATCGGCGTTCGCACGCGCGTGGGCCGAGGCGCCCGCGTCGCGCGCGGAGCCCTGATCGGAGATGACGAGGTCATCCCGGATGGCGCCCGCGTCGCCACCGACCGACGAGGACTCCACCTCGCCGCCTGAATCATCATCACGACGCCTGAGATGGCGCGATGCCCCGGACTTCCGAGTCTGGGGCATCATTCGTTTCGGCGCCCGATTCCGGCGAGGTTCGTCGTTTCGACGGCGTCGCTCGGTCCGGCGCGTGGCCTGTTTCCCGTGTCGCTCACAGCCGAGGTCCCGCAGCATGCCGAGTAGCCTGGAGCTATGAGTCGATCGTCGTCCCGCCAGCCGTCCCGCGGCGGATCGTCGCGGCCCAGCCGATCTTCCGGGCGCCCCAGCGGCGGAAAGTCAGGAGCGCAGAAGGCGAACGCGGGCGGCACGAAGAACGGGCCGAAGAAGAACGCGAAGCAGACGAGTGCTGGCGCGAAGAAGGACACTTCGCCGACCGCGGTGGTGCCGGCGGAGCCCCGCATCTTCCGCCTCGGAGCGGTGCCCGGCTCCACGCCTGGAAAGTGGATCCGCATCTGGCGGCAGCGCTTCTCGGACGTCACCCTGGAGTTGGTCCCGCTTTCGGTTGCAGCGCAGCGCGATGCGCTGGTCGCCGGACACGTGGACGCGGCCATCGTGCGCCTGCCCATCGAGAAGGACGATCTCCACGTCATCGCGCTGTACGACGAGGTTCCCGTCGTGGTCGTGTCCGCCGATTCCGCTCTGTCCGCGGGTGACGAGCTGCGTCCGGTCGATCTTGCCGGCGAGGTGCTCATCGTCCCTGCGGACGATGTGCTGGAAGTCGGACCGATCGAGGGTACGGAGACGCCGCGTTTCGATCCTCCGGAGACCACGGAGGACGCCATCGCGACGGTCGCCGCGGGCGTCGGTGTCGTGATCGTGCCGATGTCGCTGGCGCGGCTCCACCATCGCAAGGACGTGGTCTACCGACCGTTCGTCGACGGCCCCGTCGCCCCCGTCGGGTTCGCCTGGCACGCAGACCGGCAGACGACCGACGTGGATGCCTTCATCGGCATCATCCGCGGCCGCACCGCGAACTCGTCACGCGGTTGATCCCGTCGCCGCACTCGTTGTGCAACGCGTAGTCGGCACCCGCAGATCGTCTCTGCCGCCTGCCACTCGATCTGCCCGCCGGCAGATGACGATCGTCAGCCCGCGGCCCCGCGAGGTGGGGTCAGGAGCAGGTCGATGCGCTCCGTCAGGTACGCGGCGAGCGGCATGAGTCCGCCGCTCGCGCTCCAGCGGATCATCGGCTCGGCGCCGCCGACGAGCGGTCCCGATGTCCCGCCTGCGGCGACAGCATCCAGATCGAGGACGTCCCACCCGAGGTGGACGATCGCCCCTTCCGGAATGCGACCGCGCAGCGCCGCCGCGCGAATCTCGGCACGCTGACGGGCCGATTCCGCAGCGTAGCCGCGTCGCCCCGGATCCTGCACTCGACTGATCTCACCGACGGACGCGACGAACCCATCCGCGATCAGGAGTGCTCCGACGTGCCAGGCCTCACCATCCGACACGATGCGCGGGGTTCCGCCGAGCCCGAGGACCTTCTTCGGCACATGCCACACGCCCAGCGTCTCGCGCGGTGCTCCCGCAAGTCGACCGCGCGCCGCGCGGAACAGATCGACGACATCGCTCACCCTTCCAGGGTACGGCGGCCCGCCCTGTGCTCGCCCCACCGCCCAGCCCGCTCCGTCGCGAAACGAGGGGCGTTCGTCGGAGGAAGGACGATCCATCGCCCCCGACCCTCACTCGGCGACAATCCCCTCGCTTCGCGCACGGGCGTCGTTTCCTCAACGCCGGGCGCTCGAATCGCCCCCGCCGGAACGCCGCCGCCGTCATCCGCGAGACTTCCGTCTGTGGGCGACAACCGGCGCGTCGCGGTGATTCTCGCCCACAGCCGGAAGTCTCGCGGGCTCTGGGGTGGGTGAGGCCACATCGGCGAAGGGGTGTCAGAATCTCGTCGGCTCATACATGGGGGACGCACGCCCCGCACGGTGCATGACGGCGCGGATTCGACGCCACACGCCGCCACGGGCGAGAATCGGAGGACCGCGCCCGCGACAGGAGAAGCATGATCCAGCAAGACACCGCCCGACTTCTCATCACCTGCGACGACCAGCCCGGCATCGTCGCCGCGGTCGCCGCCACACTCGCCGAGCAGGGCGCGAACATCATCTCGCTGGCCCAGCACTCCACCGACGCCGAGGACGGCCGCTTCTTCCAGCGCCTGGTTTTGCACATCGAGGACTTCGCCGACCGCCGTGAGGATTTCGAGCGCGGAATCGCGCGGCTCGCAGAGAAGTTTGGGATGCAGTGGTCGCTGCACAACGGCGCGCAGCCGAAGCGTGTGGCCATCTTCGTCTCGAAGTACGACCACTGTCTGCTCGATCTGCTCTGGCGCACCCAGCGCGGTGAGCTGGACATGGAGGTCGTCTGCGTGGTGTCGAACCACCCCGACCTCGAAGCCGCGGTGCGCAACTTCGACGTGCCGTTCGTTCACATTCCGTCCGGTGACAAGCCGGCGATGGAGCGCGCGCAGCTGGACCTGCTGGCGGACAAGGTCGACTTCATCGTCCTCGCCCGATACATGCAGATCCTCTCCGACGACTTCGTTCGCGAGGTCGGTGTGCCTGTGATCAACATCCACCACTCGTTCCTGCCCGCGTTCATCGGTGCGAACCCGTACGCCCGCGCCAAGGCGCGCGGCGTGAAGCTGATCGGAGCAACGGCGCACTATGCGACGGCGGACCTCGACGAAGGCCCGATCATCGAGCAGGATGTGGCGCGCGTCACCCACGCGGAGAGCGCGCAGGACCTCCAGCGCCGGGGCCAGGACGTGGAGCGCATGGTGCTCGCGCGCGCCGTGCAGTGGCACTGTGAGGATCGCGTGATCGTCGACGGGGCGTCCACGGTCATCCTCTAAGGCCCTTCCGCCCGGTGCCGATGCGGCGCATGATGAGGGCATCATGACGAAGCGAAGAGGGTATCTGAACGCGAAACGCGTGCTGCAGTTCATCGCGCTCGGACTCGTCATCGGCGCCGCGGCATACGCCTGCACCGCGCCGACCTTCGCCGGGGCGCAGAGCGATTCATCCGGGCGTTCGACCTTCGCGTCCCGAACGCTCCTGGAGGCGCAGGGCCCTGCCATCCTGCTCCTCTTTGTAGCGCTGGCTGCCGTCGTTGCGTGGCCGCTGTTCCTCCGCGGCACCACCTGGGCTGTCGCCTCCTTCCTGGTCGCTGTCGTACTCGGCACGTTCGCGATCCTCGGAGCGATGACCATCGGTGCTCTGTTCCTCCCGGCCACGGTCGCGTCAATCGTCGCGGCTCTGCTGCCGACGAGGCTCCGCGATCACACCTCGATCGTCAGCGAGGCGGTGTAGCTCGACCTTGGGTCGTGATTGTCGCGAGCTGGGTTCAGCGCCGACGGATGACCCGGAGGGCGCCCGTGACGGCCGTGGGCTCGTTGGGATCCGAACCCGCGAGCCGCACCAGCGGAGCCGTGCGTGGACCGGACTCACCGGAGTGATCGTCCGCCTCCACGAAGAGCTCGAAGCGGCGGCCGTGAGCGTGCGCGTGCACCCACGCGAGCGCCTCCAGCACGGAGTCGACGCCGGTGAGGTACCACGCCTCCTGATCCCAGGCATCCTCGCCCATACGCCAGAAGTCGACCCGATAGCGCGGGTACGCGAGCTGATATGCGGGGTCTGCCCGCGTCGTCTGGTGTGCCTCCAACATGGGCACATCATCCCCCGCACGAGCCATGCTGGCAACAGGTCCGACGGAAACGACGAGGGGCGCGGACCGCATGGTCCGCGCCCCTCGATCGGATCAGCTCAGATCACGCCCATCGCCTGCATGGCGTTGGCCACGCGGATGAATCCGGCGATGTTGGCACCCGAGGTGTAGCTTCCCGGTGCCCCGAACTCGTCGGCCGTCGCCAGGCAGGAGTCGTGGATGTCGCGCATGATGCTCGCGAGACGCTGGTCGGTGTACTCGAACGACCAGGAGTCGCGCGAGGCGTTCTGCTGCATCTCCAGCGCAGAGGTCGCAACGCCACCGGCGTTGACGGCCTTGCCGGGAGCGAAGCGCAGCGTCGAGGCCTCGACGAACACACGGATGGCCTCCGGCGTGGAGGGCATGTTGGCGCCCTCGGCGACGATGATGCAGCCGTTCTTCACGAGGGTGACCGCGGCGTTCTCGTCCAGCTCGTTCTGCGTCGCACACGGCAGGGCGATGTCGCACGGCACGTCCCAGATCGAACCACCCTGAACGAACGTGGCTCCACGCTCGGCGGCGTAATCGGCGATGCGCCCGCGGCGCACCTCCTTGATGTCCTTGATGAGGTCGAGGTCGATGCCCTTCTCGTCCACGACGTAGCCGGACGAGTCGCTCATCGCGACGACCGTGCCGCCCAGCTGGTGCACCTTCTCCACGGCGTAGATGGCGACGTTGCCGGAACCGGACACGACGACCTTCTTGCCTTCGAAGCTGTCGCCGGTGGCCTTCAGCATCTCGTCGACGAAGTAGACGGTGCCGTAGCCGGTCGCCTCGGTGCGCACGAGGGAGCCGCCCCAGCCGATGCCCTTACCGGTGAGGACGCCGGACTCGTAGCGGTTGGTGATGCGCTTGTACTGGCCGAACAGGTAGCCGATCTCGCGGCCACCGACACCGATGTCCCCGGCCGGAACGTCGGTGTACTCGCCGAGGTGACGGTACAGCTCGGTCATGAACGACTGGCAGAACCGCATGACCTCGGCGTCGGAACGGCCCTTCGGGTCGAAGTCCGACCCGCCCTTCCCGCCGCCGATCGGAAGACCGGTCAGCGCGTTCTTGAAGATCTGCTCGAACCCGAGGAACTTGACGATGCCGAGGTACACCGACGGGTGGAAGCGCAGGCCGCCCTTGTACGGGCCGAGAGCCGAGTTGAACTCGACGCGGAAGCCACGGTTGAGCTGCACCTGACCCTTGTCATCGGTCCACGGCACACGGAAGATGATCTGTCGCTCCGGCTCGCACAGTCGCTGGATGACGGCCGAGTCCAGGTATTCCGGGTGCTTTGCGACGACCGGCGTCAGGCTCTCGAAAACCTCGCGGACGGCCTGGTGGAACTCGGCCTCTCCGGGGTTGCGGGCCAGCACTTCGTCGTAGACGGAGACGAGGCGGTCATCCAGTACGGTCATCAGAATTCCGTTCAGTGGGCGGGCGCGTCATACGCGGCCGCGGGGGGATCGATCCCGCCGCACGCGATCAGTGTGCACGCGCGCGGCGACCACGCGGCTTCAGAGGACGGCTGTCCGGGGATCACTCGGTCCAGATGACGTCCGGTGAAACGACGTGACGGGATCAGCCGTGAAGCGGCCCCACCGGATTCTGGCGTCGTCAATGAGGCCGCGGTCTTTCGAGCATACATGCCGATTCCGCTCGCGCACGTGCGCAGAAAACGTGCGACGATACGGCATCGGGCCCATCCTCACGAGAGGACGGGCCCGATGTCGAACGCTCAGTTGAACGGCACAGCCGCCAGGACGCTGACACCGATTCGCGCGCCGCTGGGAGTCTCGTACTCCGCACTGTCGCCGACGACCTTCCCCGTCAGAGCGATCCCCAGTGGCGAGCTGGGCGAGTACACATCGACCTCGAGGTCGGCGGCACCGACGATCTCCCGGCTGCCGAGGAGGAAGGTCTCCTCCGAGCCGTCCGCGTCGAATCGGACGGTGACGAGCATTCCGGCTTCGACGACGCCGTCGTCCGGCTTGGAGCCGATTTCTGCGCGACGGATCATCTCGCGCAGCTCCAGCACCCGTGCCTGGGTCGTGTCATCCTGCTCGGCGCCCGGGGCGGTGAGCTCGGCGAGTTCGCTCTGGAGTCGCTCCAGAGCTGCCTGCGTCATCCACAGTGCATCTGCGGTGGTGGACATGGGTGTTCCCCCTTCCCTGCTCATGACAAAGAAACTCCAGGTTAGCGGAGAGCGGCGGGAAGTCGCGGATCAGCGCACTTCGCGCGCGAGGATCGCTTCGCCGCCGTCGATGTGTGCCTGACGTCGGTACGCCGACGGCGAGATGCCCAGCACCGTCTTGAACGTGCGCAGCAACCGGTCCTCGGATCCAAGCCCGGACAGCTGAGCCACCCGGCGCAGCGAGAGGTCCGTGTCGTCGACGAGCAGCTTCTCCGCGTGCGTCACTCGCCGGTTGCGGATGAGAGCGGCCACCGAAGCGTCGCGACCCTCGAAAAGGGTGTAGAGATAGCGACGGCTGACGCCGAGTCGGCGAGCGATGGTGGCGGCGTCCAGATCCACCTGCGTATAGGACTCTTCGATGATCGCCAGCACACGGTTGCGCGTCTGCGCGGCGACGTCTTCCCCGGCGGCGTCATCGTGACGGGCGAGCAGGCCGATCACCAGCTCGAACAGACCGCCCTCCAGGATCAGGCCGTCCTGCTCGTCGAGATCCAACGCGCGGGGCGCGATCTCCGTGATCGCTGCCTCGATCGGTCCTGCCTGCCAGATCTGCCCGTTCATGCGGCGCGTGTCGATTCCGCGCGCCTCCACCTGGTCGATCGGCACGTACAGCAGGGTGAGCGCGGAGCCCGCGTCGGTGATGGTCTCGTACGGCGTGTCCACGCGAAGCACGATCACCGTGCCGGCCTCGCCGATCATGGTGCGCCCCTCGCGCGTGACCGTGACACGACCGCTGTGCAGGATGCCCAGCTGCAGCAGGTGCCCGTACTCGTCGTTCACATCGGCTGCGTCGCGCGTGTACGCGATGCCGCCGCCCGTGAGGCCGGTATAGCGCAGACGCCGACCGATCCAGTTCTCGAACGTGGTGTTGCGAGGTCCGTTGCCCACCGGGGTGACGCGCCATCCGGGGGTGACCTCGGCGACATCGTGAACGGACGACAGACGCCGGTTCCGGCGCGCACGAAGCGTGGCGCCTCCCGGGAAGCGTGTTTCGGACATGGATCGGGATCCTCCTCCGCTCCCATCGTGCCAGGCGGACCTGAAGGGAACCGGGGCGTTCTGGGCGCTTCCGGCGAGGGACAATGGAAGGGTGACCAGCCCCTCTCGTCCGCGCCCCCGCGCCATCCTCGTCGCTGCCGCCCTCGACGTGATCCTGGTGATCGTGTTCGCCGCCACCGGGCGGGCCAGTCACGAGGAATCCGCATTCGGGCTCGGACTGCTGACGACGGCGTGGCCGTTCCTGGCGGCCTTGGCCATCGGCTGGGTCGCGACCCTCGCGTGGCGACGACCGTTCGCGATCGGTCGCACGGGAGTACCGCTCTGGCTGATCACCGTGGCCGGCGGCATGCTGCTGCGATTGATATCGGGTCAGGGCACGGCGCTGCCGTTCATCATCGTGGCGACGATCGTGCTCGGCGTCGCTCTCGTGGGCTGGCGCGGGATCGCCGCGCTGATCGGTCGTCGACGCTCGCGCTGATTGCGGCGGGTTCTCAGTCAGTTCGAATCCGCGCTCGATAGCGTCGCGATCATGAGCAACGACCTGCCCGACCCCATTTTCGGCGGCGGACGATCCCTCGGTGCACGACCCAACGACATTCGCAGCGCCACCCGCTTCTCACCCGACCAGGGCTTCCTGGGCGTGGACGGCAGCGTGGTCTACTCGCCCGAGGAGCTCCGCGACCTGCGCGACCGATTCGCGGAGTTCATGGTGCAGTACGAGTTCGGACTGCGCGAGATCGAGACCAAGCTCACGATCCTTCGCGACGAGTTCCAGCTCATGCACGACTACAACCCGATCGAGCACATCTCCAGTCGCGTGAAGTCGCTGGACAGTCTGGCCGACAAGATGCGACGCCGCGGACTCGGCCTGGACTTCGACATGGTGCGTGAGAACATCACGGATGTGGCGGGTATCCGCATCACCACCAGCTTCGTACGCGATGCTTACCGCTTGTTCGACCTCCTCACCGCACAGCACGACATCACGGTTCGTGAGGTGAAGGACTACATTCGCAACCCCAAGCCGAACGGATACAAGAGCCTGCACGTGATCGTGGAGGTTCCGGTCTTCCTGTCGACGGGTCCGCTGGCCGTGCCGGTCGAGGTGCAGTTCCGCACCATCGCGATGGACTTCTGGGCGAGCCTCGAGCACAAGATCTATTACAAGTACGACGGTCAGGTGCCCGACGGTCTGCTGGCGGATCTCAAGGATGCCGCCGATACCGCCGATGAGCTGGATTCGCGGATGGCGCGCCTGCACGACGAGCTGCATCCGTCGTCCCCCTCCGCCGCTGTCCCGCCATCCCCCTCCCCCACCATCCACGCCATCTGACGCACCCCATGACCCGCGAGACTTCCGTCTGTGGGTGAGAATCGGCGCATTGCGGTGATTTTCACCCGCGCACGGAAGTTTCGCGGAAGGCGGTGAAAGGGGAACCGATGCATCTGTACGCGCTGGTCGAGATTCCCGCGGAGGCGCAGGACGTCGAAGCGGCGGTCGCCACCGCGCTCGCCCCGTACCGTGAGTTCGGACCCGATGGCGAGCACATCGAGTCCGGGCTGTGGGACTGGTACCGGATCGGTGGTCGCTGGGCCGGCCTCGTGGACGGCGATTCGACGCGCCGCGGTTCCCTTGCCGATGAACACCGGCCAGCCCTCTTGATCACGATCGCGGGCGGCGCGTTCGCAGCGGAGCGGTGGAATGGGGCCTCGTTCGACGACACGTCAGCCGCGTTTGACGCGGCCTGGCGGGATCTCGACCCCGACGCCCGCCTCGTGGTCGTCGACTGCCACACCTGAGGCGCCCCAAAAAGTCCGCGAGACTTCCGTATGTGGGCGAGAATCCGCGCATTGCGGGAATTCTCGCCCACGGACGGAAGTCTCGCGGGAAGTGGTGTACGGCCAAGGCCCAACGGACGAGGCCACACCGACCAGGTCACACGAACGAGGGCCAGCGAGGTGTTACACAGGCTGGAATCAGGCCTCGGCGGGGGCGACGGGGCGGCCGATCGAGAGCATCAGGCGGTTGGCCCAGTTGAAGAAGGCGGCGCCGTGGATGACGTCGGTGATCTCGTCGTCGTCGAGGCCGGCGGCGCGCAGGCGGTGCACGTGGGCGGGCCCGAAGGCGACCGGCGTCACCGTCAGTGCCTCGGACGCCGCAACGATCGCGTTCCACCGCTCGCCGAGATCGGCGCTCGTGCCCTCGGCGAGCAGCAGGTCGATGTCCTCGGGTCGCTTGGCGTGATGCGCACCGAAACGCGCGTGCACGGAGGCGCAGAAGACACAGCCGTTGACGCGCGATACCGCCGCCGCGGCGAGTTCCCGATCCCCACGTGGCAGGCCGTCGACCGTGTTGTAGAAGATGTCCTTGTCCACCAGCGTGCGGGCGCGGAGGACCTCCGGGTCGCGGGCCAGCAGACGGAAGTAGTCGCTCGACGCACGACCACGATCGACCAGTCCGTCGTAGTGCCGTTCGGTGAGCTCGTCCTCGGCGACCGGCGCCAGCCAGGGCAGCCAGCCGACCTCGGCGCGAGTGAACGCGTGCGGGTGCTCGGCGTCGTGAGTGAGGGTGGTGCCGGTCATGCGGAAGCCTCCGTCGAGTCAGAAGAAGCGGGGCCGGCCAGAGCCAGGGCGCGCAGGCCCGCGGCCACGCGCTGCTGGAACGCCAGGAAGGACACCAGCTGAGACAGCGTGATGATGCCGTCGGCGTCCCAGCCTGCATCGAGCAGCGCCTGGATCGCGGCATCGTCGGCCTCACGCGGGCGCGAGACCAGCAGATGCGTGTGCGTCAGCGCCGCGGCCAGACGCGAACCCAGGGCGATCGCGGCATCCTCCGACGGCACGTATCGCACACCATCGGTGTTCTCGTTCTGCAGTCCGGCCTCGCGGTAGAGGCCGAACGGCCCCGTGGTGGTGGCCTGCGCGGCCTCCGCCAGCACGATGTCCGCGGCGACCGGGTCCGCCGAGCGCGCGCGATCCGCGTAGAACGCCGCGGAGGCGTCGTCGGCGGTCAGGCGCGTCGCGAAAGCCGCCACCAGCTCGCGATCGGTGATCGAGAAGTGCTCGTCGGACACCGGCGAGAACAGGGCGTCGAAGCTCGCCTGCAGCTGCTCGCGGGTCACCGGTCGGCGATCCCGCAGCGCGGCCGTGCGTGCGTCCGGCTCAACGCCGGTGAGTTCGTCGACGACGTCGGTCACGGTCACCTCGGTCATGCCGTCACCTCCGCATCCACGCGGGTGCCCCATCCGAGGGTCGGAGCCACTTCGGACGCGAACAGCTCGATCGAACGGAGCACCTGCTCGTGCGGGGCATCCACCGAGTGCACCTGGAAGGCGACCTCGGTCACCCGTCCGAGGGTCGCGTCGGCGGCGAGTGACTCGGCCACCTCCTCGGGCGTGCCGAGGTGCGTGTCGGTATGGCGGATGAGGTCTTCGAGCGACCCGTCCGGGATCACCTGACCGCTGCGGCGGAGCCCCTCGGCACCCTTGCGCAGGCCCTGCTCCGCCCACCGCAGCGCCTCCGCGCGAGTGTCGGCGACGAAGACCGTGCGTGACGCGGTGATGCGCGGGGCGACGTCCGCGGGCAGTGCGGCGAGGTACGCGTCGATGATCGGGTTCTGCACGTCGGCGAGGGATGTCTCGGGAGCATCCGCCGGGCGCGGCTGGGTGCGCGAAAGCAGCAGTCCGTCGCCCGGAACGCCGGCGCGCGTGCCTCCGAAGGCGGAGAACGTGGCCTGCCAGATCCGGTCCGCCAGCGTGCCCGGCTCCGGGTTCAGCGTGTTGCCGGCACCGACGTCGCCGCCACGCAGCGCGTTCTGCAGCGCGGCGAGCTTCTCGTCGTAGACCTGCGCCTTCTCCTTCGGATCCTGACCGAACGGGATGAAGGACGAGGGCGTGCCGCCCGACCCGAGGCCGAGGTCGATGCGTCCGCCGGAGAGCAGGTCGGCCACGACGGCGTCCTCGGCCACGCGCACCGCGTCCTCGAGCGGAAGCGTGATGATGCCCGTTGCGAGGCGGATCTCGGTGGTGAGCGCGGCCACGTGCGCGAGGAACACCAGCGGCGACGGAAGCCCGCCCTCGGCGTAGCGGAAGTGGTGCTGGGCGACCCAGGCACGACCGATGCCAAAGCGTTCCGCGTGACGGATCTGCTCGATGGCGTTGTCGTAGCGCTGGGCGGCGGGCACCTCGTCGAGCAGACGAGTGAAGAAGGCCAGCGTGGGCGGGGTGTCGGTCACGGGACCAACTCCTTTCGTGCGGGGGAAACGGTGTGGGAGGGGCGCCCCGGGACGGCCGCGAGCAGCTCTCGCGTGTACTCGTGTGCGGGGCGTTCGAAGATCTCGCGGGTGTCGCCGTCCTCGACGACGCGACCCTGGCGCATCACCGAGACGGTGTGGCTGAGGCGACGCACGACGGCGAGGTCGTGGGAGATGAACAGATAGGTGAGACCGAGCTCCTGCTGCAGCGAATCCAGCAGCTCGAGGATCCGCGCCTGCACCGTGACGTCGAGAGCGGAGACCGCCTCGTCCAGCACCACGACCCGCGGCCCGGCGGCCAGCGCTCGCGCGATCGCGACACGCTGTCGTTGCCCTCCCGACAGCTCGCGCGCCGATCGCTCGGCGGCGTCCGCGGGAAGCGCCACGCGCTCCAGCAGCTCCGCCACCCGGTCGCGACGCTCGGCGCGAGAGCCGATGCGGAAGTTCACGAGCGGCTCGGCGATGATCGAGCCGATGCTCTGACGCGGATCCAGCGAGGAGAATGGATTCTGGTACACCAGCTGGACGTCCCGGCGCAGCTCGCGCAGTCCGCGACCGCGCAGCGCCAGCACATCAGTGCCGTCGATGGTGACGCTGCCGGCGTCGGCGTCGAGGAAACGGGTCACGATGCGCGCCGTGGTGGTCTTGCCCGATCCGGACTCCCCCACGATGGCGTGCGTCGTGCCTCGTCGCACGCGGAACGACACGTCGTCCACCGCGAGGAAGGCATCCCGACCTCGGGCGGCGAAGCGCTTGACGATGCCCTCGGCGACGATCGCGTACGGATCCTCCGCGCCCGCCGCATCCGGATCCCGCAGGTACAGCGGCGCGGGCGGGGTCCGCGGCTCGACGGTCTGGAACGCGGGCGCATCGGCCAGGAGCTGACGCGTGTAGCGATCGGTCGGAGCGGCGAGGATCTCCTCGGTGCGACCCGACTCCACCACCTCTCCGTCCCGCAGCACGGTGATCCGATCCGCGCGATCCGCGGCGACACCGAGGTCGTGGGTCACCAGCAGCAGTGCCGTGCCGTCCTCCGCGCGCAGCTCGTCGAGCAGGTCGAGGATGTGCCGCGACACCGTGGCATCCAGCGCGCTGGTGGGCTCGTCGGCGATGATCAGCCGGGGCTTCAGCGCGATGGCGGTGGCGATCAGCACGCGCTGGCGCATGCCGCCGGAGAGCTCGTGCGGGTACTGGGATGCCCGCAGCTGCGGGTCATCGAGCCCCACCCGCTCCAGCAGATCGATCACGCGGTGCCGAATGGCCTTCGGGTCGCGCTCGCCGTGCAGGCGCAGGATCTCCCCCACCTGCACGCCGATGCGACGCACCGGGTCCAGCGAGGAGACCGGGTCCTGCGGCACCAGACCGATGCGCGCACCGCGGATGGCCCGCAGCCGCGCGTCGGACCAGCCCGACACGTCGGTCTCGCCGACGCGGATCGTGCCGCCCTCGATGCGCCCACCCTCCGGGAGCAGTCCGAGCACGGCGTGTGCTGTGGTCGACTTGCCCGATCCGGATTCGCCGACGAGCGCGAGCACCTCGCCCTCGTCGATCGTGAGATCGATGCCGTGCACCACCTCGCGACGACCGCGACGCGTGTCGTAGGAGATGCGCAGGCCGGAGACATCGAGCGCGGTCATCGGGTCCTCCTCGAGATGGCCTGGCTCAGTCGGTTCGCGCTCAGCACCACGGCGAGCACAACGAGCCCTGGGAACACGGTCAACCACCACGCGGTGGCCACGTAGTTGCGGCCCTCCGCGATCAGCAGTCCCCATTCCGGCGTGGGCGGCGGAGCGCCGTAGCCAAGGAAGCCGAGGGTGGAGATCGCGAGGATCGCGGTACCGAACTGCAGGGCCGCAAGGCCGAGCACAGCCGTGAGCGAGTTGGGCAGCACGTGACGACGGAGCACCGTGAGGAATCGCCCGCCGGATCCGAACGCCGCCTCGACATAGTCCGAGCGACGCACGCGCACCACCTCGGACCGACTGAGCCGGGCGAACGAGGCGATGGATCCGATGCCCACCGCGATGGCGGCGTTCACGGTTCCGAACCCGAGCAGGATGATCACCGACAGCGAGAGCAGCAGGCCGGGGATGGCCAGCAGCACGTCCACGATGCGCATCAGGATGTCGTCGACGATGCCGCCGATCGAGCCCGACACCACACCGACGACGGTGCCCACGATGAGGCCCACAAGCACCGCTACGAGAGCGCCCGTCAGCGAGTGGACCGCGCCATGAACCACGCGGGTGAGCACGTCACGACCGAGCTGGTCGGTGCCGAACAGGTGCGCGAGGCTCGGGCCCTGCAGCTTGTCAGCCGGAACACCGGTGAGCGGGTCGGCCGGAGCGAAGACCGATGGGATGATGACCCAGGCGACCGCGAGTGCGAGCACCGCGATCGCGACGATCAATCCCGGTGCCGGCCAGCGACGTTGGCGACGGTTCTTCGCCGGCACGGGCGCAGCCACCGCGGTGGCGGGCGTCGCCGCGGGAGCGGACACGTCGATCACTGTGTCGGTCAGCGGGTCGGTGATTCCGGCGCTCATGCCGTCACCGCCTCTCGGGTGCCCGACGCGGCCGCGCGCGCCCGGCGTGTGCTGCGCAGACGGGGATCGATCAGCGTGGCGATCACGTCCACCACGAGGCTCACGACGACGAAGGTGAGGGCGGACAGCACCACGACGCCCTGCAGCACGGGGATGTCCTGACTCGCGACGGCCTGCTCGGTGAGGCGGCCGATGCCGGTCCGGCCGAACACCGTCTCGGTCACCACCGCTCCGCCGATCAGCTCGCCGAGGAGCACACCCGCGATGGTCAGGGTCGGCAGCAGCGCATTGCGCGCCACCGAGCGCAGGAGTACCCAGGCGTTTGAGGCGCCCTTGGCACGCACCACCGTGACAAACGGAGCCGGGAGCACGTCGTCGATCGATCGCAGCAGCGTCTGTGCGAGCGGAGCGGCGATCGGCACCGCGAGAGTCAGGACCGGCAGCACGAGACCGACCACGGGATCGGCTCCGACCACCGGCACCCAGCCGAGACCGAAGGAGAACACCTGGATCAGGATGATGCCGAGCCAAAACACCGGCACGGAGACCAAGATCGGCGGCAAGGCGTGCACGGCCCGTCGCAGCCAGCCGAACGGGGCCAGCGTCGCGAGGGCCGCGATCGCGATGGCGAGGATGATCGCCAGCGCGAAGCCGAGACCGGCGAGGGCCGCCGTTGCCGGCAGCGCCTCACCGATCAGGGTCAGCACCGCGGTGCCGTACTGCGTGGAGTAGCCGAAGTCGCCCACCACGTATCCGGCGAGGGTGTGCAGGTACTGCTGCCACCAGGGCAGGTCAGCGCCGTAGCTCGCACGGATCGAGGCGATCTGCTCCGCCGACAGACCCAGTTCCGGATTCTGGAACTTGATCAGCACCGCATCTCCGGGCAGCAACTGCAGGAGGATGAAGGTGGCGGTGAAGGCGACGACGAGGACGATCACCCCCTGTGCCGCACGGCGTGCGAGGAACGGCATTCAGATCACCGCTTCTCGAGCCAGACGTCCGCGAAGACGGGGCGGGCGACGGATTCGAACTCGATGCCGTGGACGTAGGTGGCGGCACCGTAGACCTGCGGCTCCTCGAACAGCGGGATCACGTACGCCTGCTCGGCGATGTAGTCCTGCACGGCCTGCGAGGCGGCGATGCGCTTCGTCGGGTCCGGCTCCGAGGCGACCGCGTTCAGGAGGTCGTCGAGGTGCTGGTCGTCGGAGCGCAGCACGTTGCGGTTCTTCGAGGAGAACTGGCTCTTGATGACGTCGAGATCAGCGCGGCCGACCATCGAGTGGTACAGCGGGGTCTTCAGCGGGTCGAGGATGTCCTCCGCGTAGCTTCCGGCATCCGCGGACTTCACCTGCAGGTCCACACCGATCGCCTTGAGCTGCTGGGAGATGAGCTCGAGCGTCTGCTTCGACAGGGGCTGCGGCTTCGCCTCGTAGACCGGCAGCTCCAGTCGCTGGCCGTCCTTGGTGCGGATGCCGTCCGAGCCGACCGTCCAGCCGGCCTCATCCAGCAGTTCCTTCGCCTTCTCGGGATCGTAGGTGTAGAAGGAGGACTCGTCCTTGTAGCCGAGAGCGGTGGAGCTGAGGACGGAGGTGGCCACCGGGTAGTTCTTCGTGAAGATCGTGTCAACGACCTCCTGCGCGTTGACACCGGCGACGAGCGCCTGGCGCACCTTGAGGTCGCTGAGCAGCGGGTTCGTGAAGCGCAGGCTGAGGGAGTTGTTCACGCCGCGGGTCTGCGGGGCGAACACCTGGAAGCCGGCCGACTCCACGCGCGGCTCGTCGAAGGCCTGCACGTAGCGGACGTAGTCGGCCTGTCCCGACAGCAGCGAGCCGATGCGGACGCTGTCCTCCGGGGTCACGAGGAGCTTGATGTCATCCAGGTAGGGGCGGCCCTGGTGCTCCTTCTCGGCCGGGGACCAGTCGTAGTCCTCGCGCGCCACCAGGTGCACCTCGGTGCCGATCTTCTCGGACTCGATCACGAACGGACCCGAGCCGATGATGTCGGTGGCGTTGCCCGCGCCGAAGTCCTCGAGCTTGCGGTCGAGGGTGGCCGAGGACAGCAGGCCGGAGGTGATCGTGGAGGTCGCCTGCAGGAAGCCGGGCGAAGGGGCGCTGAAGTGGAAGGTGACGGTGTCTTCGTCCACGACCTCGCTGGATTCGTAGTTGTTGACGGCCTCGGAGATGGTGAGTCCCTTGGCCGTGTCGCCCTTGCCGAAGACGTCGAAGTTCTTGGCGACCACGGCGGCGTCCAGCGGCGTGCCGTCGGAGAAGGTGACTCCGGGACGCAGGTTGAACGTGTACTCGGTGGCGTCGGCGTTCACGGTCCAGTCCGTGGCGATCCACGGCTCGATCTCCAGCGTCTCCGGGTCCTGCCACGTGAGGCGGTCGGTGATGTTTCCCACCAGCGCGCCGTTCGGGTAGAAACCGGCCTGCGGCGGGTAGAGGTTCGTGTACGGCTGATACTCGAGGTACGTGAGGGTGCCGCCCTGGACCGGCTCGCCGGCATCTGCCGACGCGGACGCGGACGTGCCGCCGGACGATCCCTGAGACGAGCAGCCCGCCATCATCAGGGCGGTCACGGCGGCGAGAGCGGCGGCTGTGGCTCGTACTGCATGACGGGGCATGGATTCTCCTTCTGAACGGATCGGGTCAGTCCGATCGTTCCCCCACGTTAGGAACCCCCGCGCGATATGGATGCACGCTCGCGTCACCGCGGTTCACGTTCCGCAATGCGCCGTCACACGCCGCCGTCCCGCGTCACATTTCTCCCGGCTCGCGCGGTCCCCCCCCTCCCGCGGTCCCCCTCGCGCGGCTCCCCTCACGTCACTACATCTCCCGCGAGGCTTCCGTCTGTGGGCGAGAATCCGCCCACCGCGGCGATTGTCGCCCACAGACGGAAGTCTCGCGGGTCATGGGGTACGTGTCAGGGGGTCGCGGTGGACTCGCGGGGGTGGAGGACGGGGAGCACCGACGTGCGGCGCACCGGCAGATCAGGACCGCCGGTGAGGCGTTCGACCATCATCTCCACGGCGAGGCGACCGATGTGCTGCTTGGGCGGACGCAGCGCCGTGATCGGCGGGGTGCCGCTGGAGGCCACCTCGTCGTCGTAGGCGATGATCGCGAGGTCACCCGGAATCGACCAGCCGTGATCGATCGCGTACTGCTCGAGCATCACGGCCTGCGGGTCATTGTGGATGAGCAGCGCGGTGGTTCCGGTGGCCCGGCACTGCTCCAGGATCGAGACGATCACCGACTCCCGCGAGGTACTGGACGGATCATCGAGGGCGGCGTCCACGTCGACGACGCACTCCAGCCCGAGGTCGGCGACCGCGCGATTCCACCCGTGCCGCAGCGGGAGGGACGTGGGCGACCCGGATGACGTGATGATGCCGATGCGCCGATGACCACGCGCGGCGAGGTGATCCGCCGCGAGCGCGCCGCCGAAGACATGATCGGTCGTGATGCACTCGAGGCTCGGCAGCGCGAGCGCGGTGGGAGCGCGCCGCTCCACCAGCACCACCGGTGTCGCCAGGGTCTCCAGGCGATACAGCAGCGCGCGTCCGTCGGCGCCACTCGTCTCGGGCGCCACGATCAGGCCGTGCACCTCCCCCGCGGCGGCGAGCGCGTCGATCTGTCGTCGCTGGTCCGCCACCGCGTAACTCGCCCCGCGAAGCACGAGCTGCACGCCGAGTTCGGTCGCAGCCGCGCGGGCGCCGATGATCACGTGCGGCCAGTAGTAGCTGAGTGACGGGACCACCATCCCCACCCGGAACCGGATGCCGGAGGCAGCCGCAGGGACGGTGGTGTCCAGGCTGCTGCGCAGCGTCGCCCCGCCGTGAACGCGCGTGAGCAGGCCGCGATCGGCGAGGTGGCCGATGTCGCGACGAATGGTGAGATCGGAGACCCCGAACTGCGCGGCGAGATCCGCGACCCGCACGGACCCCGTCCGACGCAGCTCATCCAGGATGCGTTCGCGTCGCGAGAGGCCGAAGGCGGGAGTGTCTGAGGCGGGCGGCATGGTGACGTCAGCGTAGCGGCGTGAATGTATTCGATCAAGCATGAACGTTTCTGATCATTTGAATGGAACTCGGCCACGCGACCGGCCAGGATCAGCGGAGGGCACGCAGCCGTGCCCCTCATGCGCGAGCACCGTAAGGGAGAGTGCCCATGTCGGAGGCGAGGATGCCCCGTCCGCAGAACGATCGTCGAGGTCGCGCCCGACCGCGACGATCCTGGATCGCCGCCACGAGCGCCGCTCTGATCGCGGCGCCACTGCTGATACCCACGAGCGCGATCGCGGCTCCCGCGGACACCGTCACGGTGACCGTGTCGGGCGCGGACGTCGCGGCAGCGGCGAAGAACGTCAACGGACTCACGTTCAAGGGTTTCGGCGTGCTCAGCGCCAACTCCACCAGCGCCCTGCTCCTGGACTACAAGGCGCAGCATCCCGACAAGTACTGGGAGCTGATCGAGACGCTGTTCGGCGGCGATCACCCGCTGATGAACACGGTCAAGATCGAGATGGGCAACGATCGCAACACCTCGACGGGTCCGAACCCCGCGACGATGCGGAGCCGGGACGAGTATCCCAACGTGCAGCGTGAGCCGGGTTTCCAGCTGGCCGCCGACGCGCAGCTCGTCGCCCACGGCGACGTGCACGTCAGCATCCTGCGCTGGAACCGCCCCGCCTGGGTCACCTCCCACCAGGACCAGTACGTCTGGTTCAAGAACACGGTGCTGGCGGCCTACCGCGAGTACGGCCTGATGGTGGACTCCATCAACCCCGACACGAACGAGACGTCGAGCCCGGAGATCCAGCTGTACAAGGACTTCTCCTCCTGGCTGCGCACCGACACGAAGGGCTACGAGGGAGCTACGGCGGACGACCCGAACAACGGCTTCGCGTCCGTCGAGGAGGGCGACCTCTACCGTGCGATCCGCACGGTCGCCGCGGACACCGTCGGAACCCCGCCCACGTCGTTCGGCAATGCGCTGACAGCGGGAGACTCGTCACTGCGCGACGCCGTCGACATCCTCGGCTTCCACTACTCCAGCGCTGATGACGGCTCCGGAAACCTGAAGAAGTTCGCGGAGCAGTTCGATCAGGAGGTGTGGAACTCGGAGGGCCAGTCGACGTTCTCCAACTCCGCCGACCGTCCGAACAACAACGCGGGCGACGAGCAGGGCGGCTTCGGAACCTCCTTCGGCGGCACGAACAGCGCCCTGGAGATGGGCAACTGGATCACCACCGGCTTCGCCGCCTCGCGACGCACGCTCAACATCTTCCAGCCGGCGATCGGATCCTTCTACGACGGCTTCCAGTACTCCTCCAAGGAGCTGGTCAGCGCCCGCGATCCCTGGTCGGGCTGGACCTACTACGACGGCGGACTGGCGGTGCTCGCCCAGTTCACGCAGTTCGCGACCCTCGGGTGGGAGAACGCAGACAACACCGCGGGCATCTGGCGCGCGATCCCGCAGGCTTCCGGAAGCACGCTGGGCACGGGCAACCCGCCGAGCGGGGCCCGCGCCGGCGGCAACTCGTACACGACGCTCGCCGCGCCCGACGCCTCTGACTTCTCGACCGTGATCGTCAACGACAGCAGCTTCACGCGGACGTACCGCGTCGTCGCGCAGGATCTTGCGCTCGGCGAGGATGCGACGGCGGAGGTCTGGGAGACCCGCGCCGCCGATGCCGGCCAGAGCTATGACGCGAACTACGTCCGTCCCGTCGCCGAACTCACCCCGAACGCGGGTGCGTACACCGTGACGGTGAAGCCCTGGTCCACCGTCACGCTCACCACCCTCGACCACGCGGCGGCCGGTGCCGATGGCACGCTCACCCCGCGCGAGGGCTTCGGCAACACGCTTCCGACATCGGCGGAGTACACGGCCGCCGACGGTGGTCGCGACGTCCTCGACACCGACGCGACCGGTGCCGTGAACGGCGTGACCGACGACGACTACCTGTACGCCGACGACTTCGACTACGCGGGCCTGCCGAACATCTCCGGTTACGACCCCGCCACCGGCCAGCTGGTCGACTCCGGCACCTCGTTCCTCGATGCTCGTGGCGCCAGCGCCTCACCCGACGGCACGCCCGCCACCTCGGCGGCACGCGCCGGCGTGATCCCCCGCTACACGAACGACACCAACGGCGCGTTCGAGTCGGTGGCCACAGAGGACGCTGCGCACGGCCGCGTGCTACGCCAGCAGGTCGGTCCCGGCATGGCGGGCGGCGCCTGGAACAGCGGAGACCCGAAGACCACCATCGGCGACGCCCGCTGGGCCAACTACACCGTCTCGGCCGACGTCCTGTTCGAGAGCACGTCGTCCGCGTACGCCACGATCGGCGCGCGCGAGCAGGGCGGCACGGCAAACGGACAGAACGTCTCCGCCGCCGAGCTGCGGGTGGACCCGACCGGTGCGTGGAGCCTGATGCGCTTCGGCACGTCGGTGGCGAGCGGCACCCTGACCTCGGTTCCACAGGCGGCTTTCCGCACCGGGGCGGGGGTCTGGAACACCATCGCGGTGCGTGTCGCGGGCGCCGTCTACACGGCATCCGTCAACGGCGTCGAGATCGCCAGCTACACCGATCCCACGCCGCAGGCGACCGGTCGGATCCAGCTGGGTTCCGGCTTCACCTTCGTGCAGTTCGACAACCTGAAGGTCACCACGGTGCCGGGCTACACGCCCTGGTACTCCGCGATGATCGACGGGATGCACCAGACGAGCTGGGCCGACACCTCGGTGCCCGTGCTGCAGTTCGACCAGAACTGGAGCCACGTCAACGGCCAGGGCATGTACGAGTGGCAGCGCACCGCCTCGAAGTCCACGGCGAAGGGCGCGTCCATGACGTACTCCTTCACCGGAACGGGCCTCGACATCATCGGCACGAACTCCGGGTCGCCGACGCTGGATGTGGTGGTCGACGGTGTGGACATCGTCACCGGCGCACCCACGTGGAGCGCGGGCAGCGAACGCACCGCGTACCAGCTGCGCGGGCTCCGCGACGGTGAGCACACCGTCACCATCCGCACCGCGAACACCGCGTCGATCAACGTGGACGCCGTCGGCGTGGTCACCGCGTCGGCCGATTCCGCCGCCGTCGACACCGCGGCACTCGCCGCCGTGGTCGACGCCACCGCGGACATCACCGAAGCCGAGTACTCCCCCGAGACGTGGGCGGTGTTCGCCGCGATCCTCACGGACGCCCGCGATGCCGTGGCGGATCCGGTCGCGTTCGGCCTCGATGCCGAGGGCGCCCTCGCGCTCGGCGCCCGACTGACCGCCGCGATCGATCGCCTCGTTCCGAAGGACGTCAGTCCCGACGTCCGCGACCTCGGTGTGATCGCGATCACCGCGGGTGCCCGAACCCTGCCGGCCGAGCTGGCTCTGGCCGAGGGCGAGCTGCCGGTGACGTGGGCGCTGAGCGCACGCGAGAACGCGGCCAGCACGGCGGAACTCGGCGCGTTCACCGCCACCGGCCGCACGACCGCGAAGCTCGGCAACGGCCTGTACCAGCGCTTCACGGCGCGGGTCATCGTGATCCCCGCGGACCTGGAGTACTTCATCGACTCCGGATCCTCGGGAGCTGCGGCCGGTTCGGTGCAGGCTGCGGCTCTGGCCGCCTTCCCGCAGCTGCGCAACGCGGTGGCCGACCAGAAGTGGGACGGCACGGCCGCGGGGCTTACATGGGGGTACGCCACCACGGCGACCGCTGCCGACGCCGGCAACGCCCAGGACTGGGGATCGTCGTACCTCGGTGTGGACTACAACAAGCCGGTCACGTACCGGCTGACGCTGCCGGCGGGTTCCTACAGCGTGGTCGCCGTGCAGGCGCCGCGCGCGGGACTCACCACCAACGTGTACACGAAGGTGTCCGCACCGGGCGTCGCCGCCACGACGAAGACGGCCACATCCACGGGTGCCGCGACGCCGATCGCACAGCCCATCACGCTGGACGCGGACGGTGTGGTCACGGTCGAGTTCGGCACGAACGGCACGAGCGGCTACAACGGGCGACTCGCCCTGGTGGCCGTCCAGCGCCTGCCGCGCGACCTCGGCGTGCAGGGGGCGATCGGCGTCGCCGGCGATCTGCCGGAGACGGTGGATGTGGCCGGCACGGCACGCGCCGTGGTGTGGGATGAGGCGTCCGTCACCGCAAAGCGCGCGGTCTACGACACCCTGCGCGTCACCGGCCGTCTCGCCGACAGCGAGCAGACGGTCATCGCCCGCTACGAGGTGATTCCCGCAGCCCCGGTGTACTTCATCGACTCCGGCACGAACGGCGTCGCCTCCCCCGCCTACACGGCGGTGGCGGCTTCCGCGGCGCTGCGCAACGATGCAGTGGACCGGGTCGCCCCCGACGCCACATCGTGGGGTTACGTGGCCGACGGCATGAAGACCAAGGGCACCACCGACATCACCGACAAGTTCTCCACCGGGCTGTATCAGGACACGACGCGCCTGATCTACCGCCTGCCGCTGGACGCCGGAACCTACACGCTCACGGGCGGGTTCACGGAGTGGTGGAACCTCAACCGCACCATGAACCACACGGTGTCGGTGGACGGGGTCGAACTGGCGAAGGGCAACATTCCCCTGTCGGGTTCGGCACCACGCCTCACGGCGGATCTCACCTTCACGCTCGACGCCGCGGCCACGGTGGAGTACGTGGTCACCAACGAGGGTGCGGGCGGCGAGAAGCCCGTGATCTCCTGGCTCGCGGTGGCCGACCAGACGCTGCCGGGTGCACCGGCGGATGCTGTGGCGATCGCCGCGTCCGACACGTCGATCGGCGTCTCCTGGAGCGCCGCGTCGCCCAGCGGTCCCGGTTTCGTCGGCTACCGCGTGTTCGCGGCGGGCACCGACACGGTGGTGTGCGAGACCACCGAGACATCGTGCACGATCACCGGACTGGAGCACGGCTCGACCCACGCGTTCGAGGTGGTCGCGGTGAACGCCATCGGCACCAGCGAGCGGTCTGCCGCCACCGCGGAGGTCACACTCCCCGAGGTGGGTCCGGATAATGCCGCCACCGCGCCCGGCGTGGGCGTGCTCTCGTCGAACGACGGCTGGGACACCGGGCTGAAGGACGGCACGTTCACCCTCACGATGGACCTCTGGTGGGGCGAGAACGCGCAGCTGTTCCGCCTCTTCCGCGACGGCGAGCCTGTGGCCACGGCGCCGCTCACGATGAACAGCCCGCAGGCGCAGCGCGCCACCGTGGACATCGCGGGGCTCGGCAACGGCACCTACGTGTTCACGGGTGAGCTGGTGAACTCGAAGGGCACGACGGCGACCAAGCCGCTGACCGTGAAGGTCACCGACGCCAATCCCGGCAAGCCGGCGCTGTCGTCGAACGCGAAGGGCGGAGCCGGCAGCTTCACGCTCACCGCGGATCTGTGGTGGGGCATGAACGCGACCTCCTACCGCTTCCTCGAGAACGGCAGCGAGATCGCAGCGGGCACGCTGACTGCGGCGACCCCGGCCGCGCAGCGGGCGACCACCACGGTGTCGGGCAAGCCGAAGGGCACCTACGTGTACACCGTGGAGTTCACCAACGCGGCGGGCACCACGACGAGTGCGCCACTCACCGTGAAGGTCACCAAGTAGTCCCACGTCACGTCTCGCCCCCGAGACACCCAAGCAAGTCCGAGAAACCCTGCGTTGCGGGGTTTCTCGGACTTGGATGGGTTTCTCGGGGGCGACGCTGTTTTAGGCGAGCGCGTGACAATAGTGTGTTTCACACAGTATTGTGTGGCTATGGGAGAGACCACCGACATCCATCTGCAGGAGCTGCACCGCGGCACCGTGGTGCTGGCCTGCCTCCAGCTGCTGCGCACTCCGAGCTACGGATACGCCCTGCTGGAGCAGCTGGAGGCCGCGCGCTTCCCCACCGACGCGAACACCCTCTACCCGCTGCTGCGGCGCCTGGAGAAGCAGGGCCACCTCACCAGCGAGTGGAACACCGACGAGACGCGACCGCGCAAGTTCTACCGCACCTCGGCGGCGGGGATCGATCTCGCCGACACCCTCACCCGCGAGTGGCTCACGCTCACGGAGGCCATCACGGCACTGACGCACGACAGTGCCACCCCGCACGACAGTGCCACCCCGCACGACAGTGCTACCCCGCACGACAAGGAGAGCTGACATGACCGCAACACTGACCGAACGCTACATCGACGCCACCGTGCGGAGCCTCCGCCCGCAGCTGCAGGACGACGTCCGCGAGGAACTGGCAACCTCCATCGCCGACGCGGTCGAGGCACGCGTGGAGCAGGGCGAACCCGCGGAGGACGCCGAGCGCGCCGTGCTGAACGGCCTGGGAGATCCGGGGGTGCTCGCCGCTGGCTACGCCGATCGTCCGCTGTTCCTCATCGGCCCCCGCTACTTCATGACATGGTGGCGGCTGCTGAAGCTGCTGCTGTGGATCGTCCCGATCAGCGTGATGGCGGCGGTCGCCCTCGGGCTCGCGATCTCGAACGCGCCCGCCGGGCAGATCATCGGCAACGCGGTGAGCGTGGGAATCTCTGTGATCGTTCACCTCTGCTTCTGGGTGACGCTGGTGTTCTTCCTGCTCGAGCGCGCGGGCACCGGTCCCGTCCCGACGTGGACGGTGGATCAGCTGCCGGAACCGCGGGAGGAGAGCGCCAGTGTGTCGAATCTCGTGGGATCGCTGGTCTTCCTGGGCGCGTCGATCGCGGCCGTGCTGTGGGATCGGTTCCGCGGGTTCGTCTTCGTC
Organism: Microbacterium gorillae; assembly: GCF_050990725.1. GTDB lineage: Bacteria > Actinomycetota > Actinomycetes > Actinomycetales > Microbacteriaceae > Microbacterium > Microbacterium gorillae_A. The sequence continues at coordinate 913,207 of NZ_CP158844.1, read as the reverse complement.
GAGGGTGACATCGTCCCCGTGCTGTACCCGAGGCTGTGGCCGGTGTGGATGCTGATGTTCCTCGTGATCGTGCTCGGCGAGGCGGCCGTGGCGATCGCCGTGTTCCGTCAGCGCCGGTGGACCGCGATCACCGCCTCGGTGAATACGCTGCTGGCGGTGGCGTTCGCGACCATCTCGCTGTGGCTGATCACCACGGGCCAGTTGATCAATCCCGACGTGCTCGCCCTCATCGTGCTGCACGGCGGGGAGGACTTCCACTACGCCAACCTCCAGTCGGCCGATGAGGGCGGCATCTTCCGCATCCTCGCTGTCCTCCTCTGCGCCGCGATCGTCGCGGTCTGCGCCTGGGACGCCGTCGACGGCTGGCGCCACGCCCGCCGGTCCGCCGGACGAGTGAGAGGATGACGCAATGGCACTCGTGGACCACCTCGGCATGTCCGTCGTCGACTTCCCCGTCGCGCTGAAGCAGTTCGGCGCGGTCTTCACGGCCCTCGGCTATGAGTTCGGCGGGGCCGACGACCACTCGGCCGCCTGGCACAAAGGCGACGAGACCGAGCTGATCATCTTCCAGGCGCGTGAGACGAACGACCGCCATCGCCACGGCGAGTCCGGCTGGCAGCATCTCGCCTTCGCCATGGACTCCCGCGACGAGGTGGATCGCCTGCATCGCGTGGCGCTGGATGCCGGCTGGAGCGAGGTCCGGGCACCCAAGCTGTATCCCCGCTTCAACGAGCGCTACTACGCCTCGTTCGTGGAGGATCCCTCCGGCATCCGCCTCGAGTTCATGCACAATCCCGGGAGCTGAGCGGAGGCCTCACCCGCCCCGGTCGCTGAGCGAGCGCAGCGAGACGAAGGGCGCTCAGGGACCGGAACGCAGGTCGCTCGGCTGGACTCAGACGCGGCGGATACGCTGAGCGGGGGTCATCCCGAGGGCCACCTCGCGACCGCGAGTGCGCGACCACTGGCTCCAGGACCCCGGATACAGCGCCACGTCGAGCCCGGCGACAGCGCCGGCCAGCACCGTGTGCGCCGCCGCGATACCGGAACCGCAGTAGGCCGCAACCGGGACGGTCTCGTCGACACCCAGCGACGCGAAGTTCCGGCGGATCTCAGCCGGCGTGCGGAAGCGTCCGCCGGTGAGGTGATACGTCGTCGGCAGGTTCCTCGCCCCCGGGATGTGACCGGCCACGGGGTCATGCGTGTCCGGATCGCCGCGGTACCGCTCCGCGGATCGCACGTCCAGCAGCACGCCGTGCTGGGGCCACCGGGCGGTTTCCACCATCCCCAGCTGCTCGCCGAACCCCTCGACCTCCGCGTCGCCGACCGGCGGCTGCACGTCGCCGGTCTCCAGCCCGAGGCCCGCCGCCGCCCAGGCGCGCAAGCCGCCGTCCAGCACCCGCACATCGATATCCGCAATGCCCGCGTGGGTCAGCACCCACCACGCACGGGCGGCCGCGACGGAGTGCACATCGTCGTAGATCACCACGCGCGCCCCGCGACGAAGCCCCCAGCGACGCACCGCCGCACGCAGCGTGTCGTCGCTGGGCAGCGGATGTCGCCCCTGTTCGGGATGGCCGTGTTCGGCGAGCTCGCGCTCGAGGTCGACGTAGACCGCGCCGGGCAGGTGTCCGTCGAGGTACTCGGGCCGCCCCTCGGGCTGGTCGAGGCGCCAGCGCACATCGAGCAGACAGACCTCGACACCGTCCCGCAGCAGATCCGCGAGCTGAGTGACAGAGATCAAAGGCGAAGCCATGATTCCATGCTGAACAATCACGGGCGTGTCAGGGCCGTGTTTCGTCACCCGCCGACACACGACGTCATGTGCTCACGACGGCGGTGGGTTCAGCCGAGGTCGGCGAGAAGTGACTCCGTCATCTCCGGCACCGTCCGTCGCAGTCGACGGCCATCGGCGATCATGATCCCCACCGTGATGCCACCGAAGATCACGAGGCCCACGGTCGCCCATGCGATGTCCGCCACGCTGGGCAGCTGCCCGGTCACGACGCCGAGCAGCGGGAGAAGGAAGATGCCACCGGCAACGACGCCGAAGGTCAGCAGCAGGATCGTGTCCATCACTCGTGTGCGTGCGCGGCCGGTGAGAACCGTGCCGTCCTCCGCCTCGAGCATGCGCAGTTCCAGGACGACACCGCTCGGCAGCTGGTACACACCGGCGCCGAGCATCCGGCGCAGCACGCGGATCCGGTCTCCGCGACGCCGATAGGTCCCCGCGCTGCGCGTCGCGTTCATCCACCCGTCGATCCGACGCTGCAGGGCGATCGGCGACTGCCCCGGAACCGGGACGCTCACGGGGACGGATGCCATCCCTCGACCCTATCGCCGCCGGCTGGTCCTGCTCTTTGCGGGTGCAGGCGTCGGTGCCGAGCAGGGCCTGCGGTGAGGTCGGCGCGAGCCCGGTCTCAGTGACGGCTGTCCCGAGGCGGAGAGCCGGCAGCTTGTGAGGCGACAGCTTGTGAGACCACGGCGAACCCCGGTCTCACATACGGCTGTCCGACGCGGAGATCCAACAGCTTCTGAGACCGGGGTTCGCCGTCGACGGGCCTACTCGTCCGTGGGGCCAAGGAGGGGGCGCGGGGCGAAGGCGAGAGTGGGGGCGTCGAGATGCTCCAGCTCCAGGAGCGTCACGATGTTGCGACCCGCGTGCGTCACCGGAGCGGGCACGTACAGCGTCCGCTGCGGACCGTTACGCCAGTACCGACCGAGGAAGAAGCCGTTCACGAACGCGAAGCCCTTCCGCGCCTCGGCGGGATCCAGGAACAGGTCGGCGGGCTCCGACAGATCGAACTCGCCCGTCCACCTCGGGGCGATCGCCGCGACCTCGCCCGGCACAGGCGCGGAAGCCCGCGCCTCCAGGTCACGCTCGGCGATCACCTCGACGTCCCAGTCGGTGAGCTCCGCACCGTTGAGCACCGCGGGACCGATCAGCCCCTTCGCCTCTCCGATGTGCGGACCGTAGTTGGTGCGGCCCTGTTCCTCCACGACCACCGTCAGACGCTGCCCGGCGGGGATGCGAATGCTGCGCTCGGAGCGCGTCCGCGAGATCGTGCCCACCGGCACACCGTCGACCGACACCCACGCCTGATCCCGCACGTCCGCGAAGGTGAGGATGCCGGCCGCGTCATCCGGCAGGGCGGTCGCGTACACGAGCACTCCCCCCGGCACGCGGAGATCATCGAACGTCGGCGGCTGCGGGAAGGAACCTACCCCGAACAGACCGATCCACGAACCAGCCGGCGACAACGGCACATCGAACGCCGGCGCAGGGGCAGAAGCCGCCCGCAGATCGACCGCATCGCCCTCGGCCTCAGCACCAGCACCAGCACCAGCACCAGCACCCGCACCCGCACCCGCACCCGCACCCGCACCCGCACCCGCACCCGCACCAAGCGAAGCATCGCCCGTTTCCGAGCCGACGCCGACACCGCCGGTGCCCGCACCGACTCCAGCACCCACACCCGCCGGAAGCGCCGGGACGTCGGCGTATTTCGCGATGACGTCGCGGAAGGCCCAGAACTTCTCCGTGAACTCCCCCGACTCGGACAGCGGGGCGTCGTAGTCGTACGACGTCACGATCGGCAGATACCGGCCCTTGTCGTTGGCGCCGTTGCTGAGGCCGAAGTTCGTCCCGCCGTGGAACATGTACAGGTTCACCGACGCGCCGGCGGCGAGCAGAGCATCCAGCTCCCGCGCGGAGTCGGCGGCGGCGGTGGTGTGGTGCTTCGTGCCCCACCAGTCGAACCAGCCGTCCCAGAACTCCGAGCACATCAGCGGTCCGGTCGGCTGATGCTCGCGCAGGGTGGCGAGTCGTTCGGCAGCGCGGGAGCCGAACGAGCCGGTGAGGTGCAGTCCCGGCAGCGATCCATCGCGCAGCATCTGCGGCTCCGGCTGATCCACGGTGGTCAGCGGCACGGTGATGTCGGCGTCACGGGTCACGCGGACCAGCTCGGCGAGGTACTCCTTGTCGCTGCCGTAGGCGCCGTACTCGTTCTCGATCTGAACCAGGATGACATTGCCGCCGCGGTCGATCTGTCGCGACGCGACGATGTCGTAGACCCGCTGCAGGTACTCCGTGAGGATCGCGAGGTACTGCGGCTCGCTGCGACGGAGGCCAATCCCGGGAATCGATGTGAGCCACGACGGCAGACCGCCGCCGTGCCACTCCGCGCAGATGTACGGACCGGGACGCACGATCGCGTACATCCCTTCCTCCGCCACGATGTCCAGGAAGCGGCCGAGGTCCAGCCCGCCACTGGCGTCCCACTCCCCGCGATACGGCTCGTGCGCGTTCCACGCCACATAGGTCTCGATGGTGTTGAGGCCGAGCAGCCGGGCCTTGCGGATGCGGTCGCGCCACTGGTCGGGGTGCACCCGGAAGTAGTGGAGTGCCCCCGCGAGGATCCGGAACGGCCGACCGGCGAGGAGGAAGTCCTCCTCGCCGATCGCGAACGTCTGCGGTTCCGCTGTCACTTCAGGTCGACGATCGGAGCCGCGTCCATGTCGTCGAATGCCTGGTTCTCGCCTGCCATCGCCCACACGAACGAGTATGAGGCAGACCCGACACCCGAGTGCAGCGACCAGCTCGGGGAGATCACGGCCTGCCGGTCGGCGACCATCAGGTGACGGGTCTCCTCGCGCTCGCCCATGATGTGCACGACGCGCTGGTCTTCCGGCAGGTCGAAGTAGAGGTAGCACTCGGTGCGGCGGTCGTGCGTGTGCGCCGGCATGGTGTTCCACATCGACCCGGGGTGCAGGGTGGTGACGCCCATCACGATCTGGCAGCTGCGGATGCCGTTCTCGTGGATGTACTGGTTGAGCGTGCGGCGGTTGCTGGTGAGCTGGTCGCCGAGCTCGCGCACGGTGCCCTCCCCCGGAGCGACGAGCTGCGTGGGGTAGGTGGTGTGCGCCGGGGCGGAGAACAGGTAGAACTGCGCGCCGGATCCCTCGGCTGCGTCACGGAAGGACACCGCCGAGATCCCGCGACCGAGGTACAGGCACGCACCGGAGACGAGCGTGAACTCTTCCCCGTCCGCGGTCACGACGCCCTCCCCACCCACGTTGATGATGCCGAGCTCGCGGTGCTCGAGAAACGTCTCGGAGCGGATCTCGGGGTAGCCGGTCAGCTCCAGCACCTGTCCTGCGGGCTGCGCGCCGCCGAGCACGATGCGGTCGTGGTGCGTGTAGGTGAGCGAGATCTCGCCCGGGACGAACACCTCGGGGATGAGGTAGGTCTCGCGGAGATCCGCGGTGGTCATGCCCGGAATCTGGGCCGGGTTGGTGGCGTAGCGCTGCTGCATGATTTCTCCTTCTGGGATGTCAGCTCGGCGGGTCAGCGGACGAGCCAGCCGCCGTCCACCGGGATGATCGTCCCGGTGACATAGGAGGCGGCGTCGGATGCGAGATAGACGAACGTACCCTGCAGATCGGCGGGGGTTCCCCAGCGACCCATCGGGATGCGCGACACGATCGAGGCCTCGCGTGCCTCGTCGGCGCGGATGGCGGCCGTGTTGTCGGTGGCCATGTAGCCGGGCGCGATCGCGTTCACGGTGACCCCGGACGTCGCCCACTCGTTGGCGAGCGCCTTGGTGAGACCGGCGACCGCGTGCTTGGAGGCGGTGTAGGCGGGCACCAGGATGCCGCCCTGGAACGAGAGCATCGAGGCCACGTTGATGATGCGTCCGCTGCCCTGGGCGAGCAGACGCTTGCCGACAGCGCGCGACAGGTGGAACACGCTGTCGAGGTTGACGGTGAGCACCTCGTTCCAGTCGTCCTCGGAGTACTCGCTCGCCGGGGCGCGGCGGATCGTGCCGGCGTTGTTCACCAGGATGTCGATGCGACCCAGCTCACGCTCGATCTCCGCGACGGCCGCTTCGATGTCGGCGGACGTGGCGGTTGCGAAGTCGGCGTGCACGCTGTGGACGCGCCGACCCAGCGCTTCGATCGCGGCCGCGGTCTCCGAGGCGTCGCCGCGGTTCAGGAGCGCGATGTCGGCACCGGCCTCGGCGAGCGCGAGAGCGGCGCCCTGGCCCAGCCCGCGGCTGGATCCGGTGACGATCGCCACCTTCCCGTCGAGTCGGAAGCTGTCCAGGATCATGCGTTCACTCCAGTGTTGATGTCGGAAGCCGTGTTCGTGTCGGAAGCGGTGTTGTCGGCGGACTCGGGGTCGGCGATGAAGCGCGTGGTGAGCTCCCCCAACCCTGTCACGCGGACCGTGACCTCGTCGCCCGCAATGATGTGTCGGTGCGTCTCCTGCGCCGCCGGAAGCTTCTGCGGGGTGCCGGTGGAGATGACGTCGCCGACTTCAAGGGTCATCGCCTGGCTCAGGTGATGCACCAGGAACGCCATCGGGAAGATCATCGAGTCGGTCGATTGCGAGACCGTCACCTCACCGTCGCGGACGACCTCGACGAGCAGGTCCTGCGGGTCGGCGATCTCATCGCGCGTGACGACGACGTCGCTCATCGGCAGGAAGCCGTCGAAGCATTTGCCGAGCGTCATCTGCGATCCCTTGCGCTGCCAGTCACGCGCGGAGACATCGTTGAGCACGACGTACCCGCCGACGTGCGACAGCGCGTCCTCCACCGGGACCCGGTGCGCGCGGCGGGCGATGACCAGACCGATCTCGCCCTCGTAATCCACCTCGGAGGCGACGGCGGGCACGACGACACCCGTAGACGCGGACGCCGGCGTGTTCGGCGTCTTCACGAAGACATCCGGGAACGCGGGGTCGTCGGCTGTGGGATCGGCTCCCGGCGGGACGTGTCCGCGGTAGTTGTAGCCGATCGCCAGCACCTTCCCGGGGCTCACCGGCAGGACCGACGCGACGCTGTCGCGCGGCAGAGACGGCGCGGTCTCCACGATGGCGGCTGCCCGCGAGAGGAGCTCGTCCGAGCCGAGGATCTCGACGAGGTCGGCGGCCAGGCCGTGGGCGGCGAGGTCGACGACGTCGCCGGCGGTGGTGAGGGCGCCGGTGCGCACCTCACCGCCGGTGGTGAAACGGATCAGGCGCATGTCGTCACCACGCCGGACGCCAGGCCGGGTCGGCGTGACGGGCGAGAGCCTCGAAGAAGAAGTAGTCGCCCCAGAGCGATCCCTCCTCGACGCCGTGATCGTTGCGCTTGTTGTAGACGCTCTGCGTGAGCACCGTGTGCGCGTCCGGCGACACCGGACGGTACTTCTCGATCAGTGAGGCGAGGATCTCGTCGGCGGCAGAGATGGCGCGGTCGGCGCGCTCCCCCGGGCCCTCGATGTCGGCCAGCTCGTACAGTCCGCACACGGCGATCGCCGCCGACGACGTGTCGCGCGGCTCGCCCGAGCCGTCGGTGAACACCAGGTCCCAGTACGCGACCTTGTCCTCGGGCAGGTGAGCCAGGAAGTAGTCGGCGCAGCGCCAGGCGGCGTCCAGCAGCTCGGCGTCGCCCGTGGCGCGGTGGTTCAGCGCGAAACCGTAGATGCCCCAGGCCTGACCGCGCGCCCAGCAGGAGTCGTCCGCGGCACCCTGAGCGGTGGTGCCGCGCAGCGGCTCCCCCGTGACCGGGTCCCAGTGGAACGTGTGGAAGGTGGTGTCGTCCTCGCGGATGATGTTGATGCGCAGCTGCGTGGCGTGACGGCGCACGGCGTCGGCGAAGCGCTCCTCACCGGTCTGCTCGTAGGCCCACGACAGCAGCGGCAGGTTCATCAGGCTGTCGATGATGGTGCGACCGCGCTGCTCCGGGTCCGACAGCGTGCCCCAGGCCTGGATGATGCCGGCCGGCTCCAGGAACCGGGTCATCAGGTGGTTCGCGGCCGACAGGGCGGCACGGCGGCCCTCCTCGTCGCCCAGCAGACGGTACGGCGCGACCGCGGCGAGCGTGTACAGGAAGCCGAGGTCGTGCGTCTCCAGGTCCTCCTCGGCGTCCACGCGGCGTGCGAAGTCGGCGAGGTGCGCGAGCCCGGCGGTCTTGAACTCCTCGTCGCCGGTGAGCTGGTACGCGATCCACTCCATGCCCGGCCAGAAGGACGTGGTCCATCCTCCGTTGCCGCCGACCGGGATGCCGTTCTCGGCGTGACGCAGCGGGTAGTGCTCGCCGTCGTTGGTGGTGTCGTCAGGAAAGACGCCCTCGGCGGGCGGGAAGGCGATGATGGTGCGGCGCACTGTGTCGAGCACGGTGGCGATCGCGGCGTCGGTGTCGATGCTCACGCGGGACGGAGACGTCATGGGAGGAACTGCTTTCTGTAGGAGGCGTCGAAGACGGATGCGTCAGGCCGACGCGGGAGCGGGCTCGGCGGGAAGCACGGGCCGCAGGGAGTATCGGGAACCGGACCAGGCCACGTACAGCACCGGGGCTGCCGTGATGCCGATGGCGAGGGCGGGGGCCGTGGTGAACACGGCGAACTGGACGGCGATCATCGCCAGGGTGGCCAGCGTCAGCCACCAGCGCCGCACCGCGAGCACGGTGGCCGAGCGCAGCACCTCACCGAAGCGGGCACCGGGCACCTCCGCGATGGCGACCAGGCCGACGATGCCGATCGCGGTCACGAGCACCGCGAGCACGAGCAGCAGCGGCACGAGGACCACGGCGAACTCGGTGTTCGACAGCGCGCGCACGTCCACGAGGAGCACCACCAGCACGACGGTGACCGCGACGCCCCAGCCGAGGGCGCGCAGCCCTGCGGCGCGCACCCCCTGCCAGAACGCCCGCACGGGACCGAGGCCGCCGAGACCGAACTCGCGGAACGCGGTGAACGCCCCGACCAGCGCCGGCGCCGCCAGCGGCAGCGCGACGGCGAGCAGCGGCCACGACTTCATCGGATCGGTCGTGATCAGCAGGAACACCAGCGGCAGAGCGCCGATGAGCAGCAGCATGTTCACGATCAGTCCGAGCGCGGCCACCGAGAAGACGGTCGCGTACACTCCGTGCGGGATGCGCTTCATGATCAGCCCTTCATACCGCTCGTGGCGATGCCCTCGACGAAGTACTTCTGCCCGAGCATGAAGATGATCGCGATCGGGATGACCGAGATGGTGAGGCCGGTGAACAGCAGCGCGTAGTTGGTGTCGTAGAGGTTGGAGACGAAGTTCTTCAGACCCAGTTGCATGGTCCACAGGTCCGGGCTGCGGAGGTAGATGAGCGGTCCGAGGTAGTCGTTCCAGGTGTTCACGAACGTCAGCAGACCGAGGCTCGCGATGGCCGGGATCGACAGCGGCAGCATGATGCGGCGCCAGATCGCGTACTCGCTGAGGCCATCGATACGAGCGGCCTCGCTGAGCTCCTCGGGGATGGTCTCGTAGAACTGCTTCATGAGGAACACGCCGAACGCGCCGAAGGCCTGCAGCAGGATGATCGCCCACAGGGTGTTGGACACCTTGAGGTTGGACAGCAGGATGAACTGCGGGATCATGTACGACTGCCACGGCACCGCGATGGTGGCGATGTACAGCAGGAACAGCGCGTCGCGACCCTTGAAGCGCATGCGGGCGAACCCGTACGCGGCGAACGAGCCGGTCAGGATCTGCAGCGTGGTGACGACCACCGCGAGCAACAGCGTGTTGCGCAGCCACACCACGATGTTGGACTTGGTCCAGATGTCCACGTAGTTCTGCCACACCCAGATCTCGGGCAGCCACTTCACGGGGACGGAGAAGACGTCATTCGGCGCCTTCAGGGAGCTCAGCACCATCCACGCGAACGGCACCAGCAGGAAGATCGCGAACACGATCAGCACGGCGTACAGCAGCACGCGACCGACGGTGCGGCGGCCCTGCTTCTTGCCGACGGGACGATCGCCGAGGGTGCGGAGGCTCCGCTTGTCGACGGTGACGGCCATGGTCTCACTCATCAGGCGCTCCTCCGCTTGTTCCAGAAGAACTGGATGATCGTGACGATGATGCAGAGGAAGAACAGGGCGACCGACGCGGCGGAGGCGTAGCCGAACTGGTTCTCCTCGAAGCCCTTCTTATAGATGAACTGGCTGATCACGAGGGTCGACTGACCCGGGCCGCCCTTGGTCATCACGAGGATGAGGTCGAACACCTTGAAGGAGTTGATCGTCAGCATGACGGTCACGAAGAACGTGGTGGGCCGAAGCGAGGGCAGCGTCACGTTGACGAAGCGCTGCCAGGTGCTCGCGCCGTCCATGCGAGCGGCCTCGTGCAGCTCACGCGGAACGGTCTGCAGACCGGCCAGGAACAGGATCATGTAGTAGCCCATGTCACGCCAGGTGCTGACGATGACGACGGAAGGCATCGCCCAGGCCGGGTCGGTGAGCCACCCCGGCGGGTTCTGGATGCCGATGGCGCGCAGGATCTCGTTGATCGGTCCGGCGTCCGGGCTGAAGAGCAGGTTCCACACCAGCGCGATCGCGACGATCGAGGTGATGTAGGGGAAGAACGCGGCGGTGCGGAAGAAGGCGACACCGCGGATCTTGTTGTTCAGGAGCAGGGCGAGCGACAGCGCCACGATCATCGTGAGCGGGATGTGCAGCACCGAGTAGTAGATGGTGTTCCAGAACGCGATCTGGAAGCTCCCATCGCCCATCAGGCGCGTGAAGTTGGCGAGGCCGACGAACTGGCTGCCCCCGAACACGTTCCAGTTGGTGAGCGACATGTAGAACAGCACGATCACCGGAACGAGGGTGAGGGCTGCGAAGCCGATGAAGTTCGGCAGGATGAAGCTCCACCCGATCAACGCGTTACGCAGCGCGAGGCGCGAACGGCGACGGGGCAGTGTTTCACCCTTTCCGGTGCCGCCCTTGCGGGTGGCGGCGGGAGACGTCATGGAGACCTCCGGGTTGCGAAACGGGTGAGTGGAGGGGTGGCCGGCCCTCGAGGGCCGGCCACCGGGGGCGTCAGCCGACGCCGACCTCGTTCTTCAGGCGGTCCTTCGCCTCGGCGAGGCCCTTCTCGACCGTGGTCGAGCCGGAGAGGATCGCGGAGTGCATGTCGTTGAGGATGCCCTGGATCGCGGCGGTCTTCGACGAGGTGGGGTTCTCGGCGACGATCTCACGCGTGGAGAAGGTGAACTTCGACAGGTCGTCGGTGGGGGCACCGTCGGCCGCGAAGTACGTGTCCACAACGGTGTCGTTCACCAGCGCGGGGGTGATGCCGATCTTCGCCAGGGAGACGGCGGCATCCTCGCTGGCGGCGTAGGCCAGGAACTTCTTCGCGGCAGCCTGCTTGTCGGCGGACGCGTTGGCGTTGATGCCGAACCCGGTCGGGTCACCGAAGGTCACCGGGGTCTTGTCCAGGCCCGTGGTGGAGGAGTCGGCCTGCGGTGCCGGCGCGATACCCCACTCGAAGGTGTCGGCGTCGCCGGACGCCTGCTGAGCGATCAGCGTGGCGACGAACCACGAGCCCATGAGCTCCATCGCGGCGTTCTGCTTGCCGAACTCGCCCTGGTAGGTGAGCTGGTTGGCCGACGACGTGTTGAAGTCGATCTGGTCGCCCGAGCTCTGCAGCGCGAGCGTGCGGTCGTAGTACGGCCCGAACTGGTCGATCTTGCCCTCGAGGATGTCGGCACCCTTGACCTGCGCGTTGGCGAAGCCCTGGACGGTGGACTGCCAGCGGTGCTGGTAGACGGCCTTGGCCGAGGAGCCGGCGGCGACGAGACCCTTGTTCAGGTCGTCGGCGGCCTTCTGGTAGTCGTCCCAGGTCCAGGTTCCGTCGGGCGTGGCCACACCGGCCTGCTCGAACAGCGCCTTGTTGTAGAACAGGACCCACTGGTCGTTGCGATACGGGGTGGCGTACGCGGTGCCGTCGACCTTGTAGGAGTCCGCACCCGCGATGCCGTCCGGCAGCTCCACGTCGGAGACGTCGGCCAGCTGGCCGCCCTCCTGGAAGGTGGTCAGGTACTTGACCTCCTTCTGCGTGATGATGTCGGGGCCCGAACCAGCGGCGAGGTCCGTGGTGATGAGGGTGTTGTATTCGGCGGCGTCGTACTCCTTGAGCTCGATCGTGATGCCGGGGTTTGCGGCCTCGAAGCCGTCGACCAGCGTCTGGAACTCCGGGGTGGACGTGACGTTCCAGGCGGACATCGTGAGCTTGACGGACGAGCCCGAGGAGCCCTCGGTCGATTCGCCCGAGCCGCCGGTGTTGCCCGAGTCGCCACCGGCGCAGCCGGCGAGGGTGAGTGCGGCGACCGTTGCCAGTCCCGCTGCTGCTACGAACTTGCGGTTCATGAGTTGCTGCTCCTTTGCAAGACGGACCCGGTGGATCCGCGGGGGGTTCCGCCTCGTCACGCGACGATGCGGATGTCTTCGATCACCGTTTCGGTGGTGACCCCATCGGGCCACGTCACGGTCACGGTGCTGCCGGATTCAGGGATCCGGACGTCTGCGGGGGCGCCGACCGGCTGGTCGTCGCGGGTGAGGTCGAGCACCGCGGTGGCCCACTCGCCGGGGCGCACGGGGAACTCGAGGACGGGCACCGCGGCGACGGGGCCCAGGGGGCTCGCGTCCTCGCGCAGCACGACGGCTGCGGTGGCCGTCCCGGTGGGGTCGGCGATACGGGAGACGAGATCGTCCTGCAGTGCCGAGGCTGCAGCGCCCTCGGAGACGTGGTGCACGTCGGTTCCGGCGAGCGCCCATCCGCCGACGCGGAGGGTCCATTCCTGCGGCTCGAAGCCCGCGTTGGCCTGGACTCGCACGAGGCGCGCTTCCCAGCGCCCGCGGACGATCGAGATGGTCTCGATGCCGGTGACCGGGATCATCTCGCCGGCGAGTCCCGATCCGTGGGCGCGCTGCGCAGGGATCTCCCCGAGCAGGTGCGCGGTCCACGACGACGAGGCCACACCGGTCTCGCCCTGCACGGCGACCTGACGAAGGATCATCGGCGCACGGTGGGTGGCGGCGCCGGTGGCGTCGACCAGGGCGACCGACTGTTCCAAGGGCTCGGTCCATGCGCGCTGATCTGCGAGCGGCGACACGGCCGTGGAGTAGCCGATGCGGGTGTACAGCGGAGAGTCTCCAACGAGGTCGCCGCCGCCGATCGCGTGGTCGGCGCCGTGATTGATCACGCGGACGATGCCGTCCTCGGCGGTGGTGGAGACGATCCACCCGGCCGAGCGGACCGCGCGGAGGTCGCCACCTTGTTCGGCCGGAAGGGGCTCGGCGGGTGCCGTCCAAACGGGGTGGTCGGCGGGAAGCAGGAGTCCGACGAGGCCCTTGGTGGCCCAGTAGGGCGAAGCGGGGCCGGAGTACGACTGCGCGAGCTCGCGCCACTCATCGTGCCAGCCCATCGAGAGCAGGTCGTCGGCGTTCGGCGCACCGGCGTCGGCGAAGTGACGAACGATGCGGTCCGCGGCGTGCCGCAGCGCACCGGCAGACACCGAGGGAACCTCGGCGATCGCACCGATCCAGAACGGAGCGGCGGCGGCGAAGCGGTAGATGAGGCTGCGACCCTGGATGAGCGGCGAGCCGTCGGCACCGACGAGGGCGACGGCGTCCTGCAGGAAGCGATCGAGGCGGGCGATGTCCGCGTCCACACGGTCGGCGCCGATCTCGCGGGCACCGGCCATCCGCGCCCACAGCACCGGGTAGAGGTGCAGCGCCCAGCCCACGTAGTGGTCGTAGGCGCGCTCGTCGCCATCGGAGAGCCAGCCGTCCTCGCGGATGAACGTCTCGTGCAGGGCAAGATCGGCGTCGATGTCGGCCTGCGACCACGGGCCGCCCACCGAACGCAGGAACGTCTCCACCACGATGCGGAACCACAGCCAGTTGTTGCGCGGGTAGGTCTCGTCTCCCACGACCAGGGCGAGGTAGTCGATGACGCGCTGCTGCGTGACGGCGTCGAGCGTGTCCCAGATCCACTCGCGGGTCAGATCGAAGATCAGCGCGAGCGACGCCGCCTCCACCTTGGCCTGCGCGTGCTCGTCCGGGCGCACCCAGCGGTCCGGAGCTTCGGGGTCGACACCGGTGATGATGCCGCGGCGGTAGAAGTCGATCAGGTCATCCACACCTTCGCCGCGAGCACCGGCGATGCGGAAGCCCGCCAGCAGGAACGTGCGGGCGAAGCCCTCCAGGCCGTCGACGTCGTGGCCGTAGCCGCCCTCGGCTCCGGGAGGGGTGATGCGTCCCGCACCCGGCGACGCGTGGCGACGAGCTCCGTCCAGGAGGCGGTCGGCGAACGCGACCCACTCGTCGCGCGTCCAGTCGGGCGAACCGGCGGCGGTCGAGGCGGGGGTGGGAGGAACCACGATGCTCCTTCATTGAGTGTGGCGTGTCACGATCGTTGTGATCTAAAACGGAGATTATCAATACAAATCGAACATTGCAACGCGGGTGTATGATCGTTTTTGATCGTTTCGCGATGTTCGTTTATCTCCGACATGATCAGTACCGCTTCCTGCGACGGTGTCGTCGCAGCACCTCGTCCCTGGGAGTTCGAATGACCGACTCAGCGCAGCCCCCCGCCTCCAGACCGCCGTTTCGCGGACGGATCACGGAGGCGCTCACCGACCTCGGGATCGCGGAGACGCTGACCGATCTCCTTCTCCCTGCCCCGCACGCCCTCCCGGTGTCCCCTGCCACCGACCGCGTCGTCTGGGACGCGATCGATGCCGTCACCCGCGCCGCCCTGCTGGACGCCGCCACCGCCGACCTCGGCACGCCGTGGCCGACGCCGCTCGCGCGCGATGCCGCTCGCTATCACCGTGACGGCAACCGCGAGGAGTACGAGCGCGCGGTGTTCCGTCGGCAGGAGCGGGTGAGCCGCGCGGTGGTCGCCGCCGCGCTGACCGGATCGGACGTGTGGCTCGACGAAGCCGCGGACGGTCTCTGGCTGCTGTGCGAGCAGAGCACGTGGTGCTGGCCGGCGCATGACGACACCCGTGCACGTCACGGTGCCGTGCTGGCGACCGTGACCGATCCGTTCCTGGATCTGGGCGCGGGCGAGCTCGTGGCGCAGCTGGCGTGGGCGGATCATGTTCTCGGCGACGCCCTCGATGATCGCTATCCCGGATTGCGCGCCCGCATCCGGCACGAGGCTCGCGTGCGCGTGTTCGATCCGTTCCTGCAGCGGCAGGACTGGCACTGGATCGGCCTGGATCGTCCGCCGCACAACTGGAACCCGTGGATCCACGGCAACGTGCTGGTGGCCGCGCTTGGTCTGCTCGATGACTCCGCGCTTCAGGCACGGGTCATCGCGCTGGTGGTGGACGGCCTGGATCGCTACGTCACGGCACTGCCGGAGGACGGGGCCATCGATGAGGGCTACGCGTACTGGTGGAACGGGGCGCTGCGCGCGCTCGAGGCCCTCGACGTGTTGGAGCACGCGACTGGCGGGCGGGCTGCCCTCTCGGCGCGCATCGCTGCGCTGCGCGAGACGGTGGCGTTCCCGCACCGCTGCCACCTCGGCGGCGACTGGTACCTGAACCTGGCCGACGGCCAGGCACGACCCACCCTCGATCAGCCCTGGCATGCACTGCACCGCGCGGCTCGGGCTGTGGGCGATCGCGACGCCGAGGCGCACGCGGCGACGCATCGTGATCCGCACACGCCGGCGGCCACGGAGATCAGCGGACTCGGCCGCCTGCTGCGCGGGATCACCGATCCGCTCTGGCGAGACGCGCGTTCCGCCGGGTCTCCCCTCCCCCGTGACGTGTTCTGGCCGTCGACCGAGGTCCTGCTGGCTCGCGGTTCCGCCGGTTCTGCGACGGGACTCACGCTCGCCGTCAAGGGCGGCACCAACGACGAGAATCACAATCACGACGACATCGGCGAGATCATCGTGGCGCGCGACGGAGTTCCCGTGCTGATCGACGCGGGCCGGCCGACGTACACGGCGGTGACGTTCTCGCCGCAGCGCTACACGCTGTGGCCGATGCAGAGCGGGTGGCACAGCGTCCCCGTGATCGACGGGCACGAGCAGGAGCACGGGCCGTCGTTCGCGGCAGACTCTGTTGACGCGCGGATCGGCGATGACGGCTCCGCGATGTCGCTGGAGATCGCCGGGGCGTATCCCGCGGGGGCCGTGTCGTCGTGGGTGCGCTCGGCAGGCCTGGATCGCTCCAGCGGCACCGTGACGATTACGGACACCTGGACGCCGGGCGTTCACGCGGTGCAGCACCTGCTGGTGGCGGGCACGGTGTGTGCGGAGCCCGGCGGTGTTCGCATCACGCCGATCGAGGGCGCCGGAGACGTGCGTGTGCGCTGGGACGGCCCGGCCGCGCAGCTGACCGTTCGCACGCTCGATGATCCGCTGCTGCGCGAGGTGTGGGGCGAGAGCGTGACACGAATCGAGGTTCCCGCAGGTAGCGGCGGCGCGTCGCGGATCACGGTAGAACTGGTACGAGCTGAAGCTGAGGAAGTCCGATGAGAGAGCCGTCGTCCGGCATGCTGGCACCCGAGCGCCGGGTGCACATCCTCGCCGCGCTCGCGCGCGACGGGATCGTGAAGGTGACGTCGCTGAGCGAGGAGCTCGGCGTCACTCCGGTCACGCTGCGCCGCGACCTCGCGCAGTTGGAGGTGGACGGGCTGGTACTGCGCGTCCACGGCGGCGCGATTCCCGCCCACGAGTCCGAGGTTCCCGAAGCAGCCGTCTTGCCGCCCGTGACGGTCCGGCCGGCCGCGGGGCGCGACGCGATCGGCATCCTCGTGCCGTCGTTGAACTACTACTGGCCCACCGTGGTGCGCGGCGCCGAACAGGAGGCGGAGCGCCTCGGGTATCGGCTGCTCATCCGCGGCGCTTCGTACGAGCTCCAGGACGAGCGTCCGCTGCTGGAGCGTCTGGTGGAGGAGGACGGGGTCGTCGGCCTGATCGTGGCACCGAACACGGCCGCCGAGCACGCGGACGAGGTTCTGGAGTGGCTGCACCGTGCCCCGGTTCCCGCGGTGCTGGTCGAGCGGGAGGGTCGCGGGCCGGATCTGTCGCCCATGGAATCCGCTTCCAGTGACCACGCCCTCGGCGGCATGCTGGCGGCCCGTCATCTGGCGGACCTCGGTCACGAACGCATCGCCCTCGTCCTGTCGCGCTCCTCCCCGACCTCCGGACAGGTGGCCGCGGGCTGGTCGGAGGCGTGCCGCGAGCTCGGGTTGCCGGAATCGATGGGCGTCGCGGCGCACCTCCCCGACCGCAACAGCCCCGACTTCAGCTCCGTGGTCGCCGCCACCCTCGACGACGCACTGGCGCATGGCGTGACGGGCATGCTGGTACACCCCGACCCCGAGGCTCTGGCGTTCGTGGACGTGGCGATGACCCGCGGGATCTCCGTTCCGGAAGATCTGTCGGTGATCGCCTACGACGATGAGGTGGCGCGCATGTTCACCCCGGCGTTCACCGCCGTCGCCCCGCCGCGCACCGCCGTGGGTCGCACCGCGGTGGGGCTCCTGCACCGACGCATCACGGAGCCCGATGTGTCGGTCGAGCGCGCGAAGCTCAGCCCTTCGCTGTCCATCCGCGCCTCCACCGCCCCGCCCCGCACGGTCTGAGTCCCCGGCGAACGACACCCAGGTTGCTGAGCGCCGCCGCCCAGCCGTTGAGCGCCACTACCCGGCTGTTGAGCGAGCGAAGCGCCCCGCTGTCTCACGCCCGACCGGTCTCAGCTTCTGCGCCCCAGCGATGCCCACGGCGCAGTTACTGAGACCACCCTGGCCAGCGGTCTCAGAAACGGCCCCCACACCGGTCCGCATCGACATTTCGTGAGACCATCGGGCGGTGTTCCGCTCCTCGGCTGACCACCGAAACCATCCGAAAACGGAGAGCACCATGACCGGAATCGACTTCACGGCTGAGCCACCCGCCGATACACATCCCGTCGACAGCGACGCAGCCGGTGCAACGCCCGTCAGCAGCGCAGCCTGGGGCATCGATCCCGTCGAGTACTCGCCGTGGGAGTTCGCGGCGAAGGCCCAACCTCACACGCGTGAGACGCAGCGGTTGCTGCAGGAGGCGCTCACCGCGCGCCCTGAGACGCACCTCGGAACCGACGTTTTCGTGTCCTCACTCGCGTCAGTCGACTGCGATGCGCTGTCGCTCGGTGATCGTACCTATGTGGCCGCGGGCGCGTACATCACGGGCACCATCTCCCTCGGTCGCGATTGCAGTGTGAATCCGTACACGGTGATCCGCGGCGATGTCCGCATCGGCGACGCCACGCGCATCGGCGCCCACACGTCCCTGCTCGGCTTCAATCACACGATGGCCGATCCCACCGTCGAGTTCTTCCGTCAGCCGTTGGTGTCGCGCGGCATCGAGATCGGCGATGACGTCTGGATCGGCTCGCACGTGGTGGTGCTGGACGGTGTACGCGTCGGTTCGCGCAGCGTGCTCGCGGCAGGTGCTGTGGTGACGAAGGACGTGCCCGAGGGTGCGATCGTCGGCGGCAACCCGGCGCGATTCCTGAAGTGGCGGATCGCCCCGGAGACCGATGCAGCCCCCGATGCGGTCGCGGCGGCACCGAGCATCCGTGGTTCTCTGCGGGTCGGCGGGCCGACTTCCCCCGCGGACGCGACTACTGACTCAGTTGTCGGCTCCGCGGCACCCCGCGTCGAAGCGACCACAGCGGTGCCCGGCATCGGAGGACATGTTCGCACCGCAGCGACCCCCGCGGATGCGAGCCGCGCCAACGCAAGCCCGGCCACAGAAATCCCTGCCGACGAGCGTCCGAGCATCAGCGGAACGCTCCGCATCATCGGAGCCACGTCCGACCCGCACACGGACTCAATGACGGCGACCCCAGAGTCCGGCGCAGATCTTCATGCCGAAGCTACCTCCGCCGAGCCGCACAGCAATACAACTGCAGCAACGACACACATCAGCGGGAAACTCCGCCCCGCGACGAGCGCCTCCGACCTGCGCACCGACGCGACGACGGCAGCGCCCGGGATCACCGGCACTCTCCGCGCGCTGTCGGATCCGCCCGCGGACGCAGAACTGCGAACCCGACTGGCGGCGTTCGCTGATCGCGCCCGCGATCAGGCCCGGGCTGTGCTGGATCGCGCCTGGGACGGTGAGCGGTATCTCGATCGCCCCGGCGCATCCCCGACGGTCCGTGCCTGGTGCGATGCGGTCGAGATCGCGGACGTGCTTCTCTCCGACGCTCCACCCCACGTGGATCGCGCCGTCATCGTGGCCCGGTTGCGCGGCTGGCAGGATCCCGCCTCCGGTGCTGTTCCGCCGCTTGACGCTTCCGGCGTTCCGCGTCAGGCCTTGTGGTCCGATGAGGACGCCGCCTATCACGTGCTGGCCGTCGGCTACGCGCTGGATCTGCTGGGTTCGTCCTTCCCGCATGAGATTCGGCTCGTCTCGGAGCTGACTCCTGATCGAGTCTCCGCGCTGGTCGACGGCCTGCCGTGGCAGACCAACGCGTGGACGGCCGGAGCGTGGATCGACGCGTACGGGACGGCGCTCGCGTGGGAGCCGAACGTGCCGGCCGGCACCTCCGACGCCCTGTTCGGCGCGCTCGCTCGTATCGCCGATCCGACCACGGGGCTGTGGGGTTCGGCACGGGAGTCGGACGGTCTGCTCCAGCCCGTGAACGGGTTCTATCGGGCATCGCGCGGCACTTTCGCTCAGCATGGTCGTCCGCTCCCCTATCCGCGTGCGGTGATCGATACCGTGCTGACGCACGTCGAGGATGAGCGCTTCTTCGCTCCCGGGATGCTGAACGCCTGCAACGTGCTGGACGTGGCGCACCCGTTGTGGCTCACGCGTGGCACGGGTCACCGCTCGGATGATGTGACCTCTGTTGCCCGTCGGCTGCTCGACGCGGCGCTCGGCATGTGGCAGGACGGCGCGGGGATCGCGTTCGCCGAGTCTCCCGCCGCAGGCATCGCGACGCCGGGGCTGCAGGGCACCGAGATGTGGCTGTCGATCGTCTGGTACCTCGCCGATCTTCTCGACGCGTCCGACGCCCTCGGCTACCGCCCCCGTGGTGTGCATCGTCCCGAGCCTCGGTTCTGACCGGCGCGTTCGTGCCAGCGGGTGCGCCGAGATGAGGAGACTGTCGCCGCGGTAGGACGGTGGCAGCCACGCCACCCTACGTCGGAGTCATCGCCCTCATCTCGTGCCGCGCGTCGCCGCACCATGGCCGCGCGCCCACCTCCCCGTGACACCTGAGTACGCGAAATGAGGAGACTGTCGCCGCGATAGGACTGAGGCGGCCACGCCACCCTACGTCGGAGTTATCGCCCTCATCTCGTGCCGCGCGTCGCCGCACCATGGCCGCGCGCCCACCTCCCCGTGACACCTGAGTACGCGAAATGAGGAGACTGTCGCCGCGATAGGACGGTGGCAGCCACGCCACGCTACGTCGGAGTCATCGCCCTCATCTCGTGCCACTCAGGCGCCGCGCCTTCGAGGCTTGGCCGCGCAAACTCGGCGCGCGTGCCGGAGCCCCCTCGTTTCGAAGCATCGACATCGTCGAGACAACAACTCTCCCCATGAGAATCCGTTGAGACTCGTGGCTACCTCGCCGATCATCTCGACGGACCTGAAGCCCTCGCCTACCGCCCCCGCGGTGTCCATCGCCCCGATCCTCGTCCCTCGCCCACGCATACGCGCCAGCGACTGCACCAGATGAGGAGACTGTCGCCGCGATAGGACTGCGGGAGCCGCGAGGCCCTATTTCGGTGTCTTCGTCCTCGTCTCGGAGCACCGACCTCAGGCCGCGACGCCCGAACCTCCAGTGCCACCCCGCTGCACGCCGCCGGACGACGACACCCCCACGGAAGTCCGTGGGGGTGTCAGATCGCTGGGGCAGATTCAGCCCTGCGGGCGTGAGGCGCGGCGGCGACGCGGGGCGTCGGTGCGCGGCGGCTCACCCGCGGGGCGCTGAGCGCGACGCGAGCCATCGACCGGACGTGACGGCGCAGAGCCGGGGGTCGACGTGGAGTACACGGTGCCGGCGGACGAGCCGCCACGACCACCGCTGCGGCCACCGGCGTTTCCGCCACGGCCCTGACCGACGCGCGCGTGCCCGCCGTCCTGACCACGACGCGCTTCGCCCGAGCCCTGTCCCCGATGCGCTTCGCCCGAGCCCTGTCCACGACGAGCTTCGCCCGAGCCCTGTCCACGACGCGGCTGTCCGCCGTCCTGGCCACGACCGGCATCGCCGCCCTGCCCACGACGCGACTGACCGCGTCCACCGGTGTTCTCGGCGCGCTGCGCGTCGCCGCCCTGCCCACCCGTGCGACCACGACCGCCACGACGCGATCCAGCCGCTGCCGCCTCCGCAACCGTGCGCGTGCCACCGGCCTCGCCACGGCCACCGGACTTCTTCTTGCCCTGTGGCTGCTTCGGCGCGACGGGCTCGGGAGCGCGATACGCGGCCTTCTCGCCGACCAGCTCTGCAACGACGGCAGACGATGCATCCACGTTCTCGAACGGCACAC
Organism: Microbacterium gorillae; assembly: GCF_050990725.1. Lineage (GTDB taxonomy): Bacteria > Actinomycetota > Actinomycetes > Actinomycetales > Microbacteriaceae > Microbacterium > Microbacterium gorillae_A. The sequence goes on along the minus strand of NZ_CP158844.1, from coordinate 891,886 downwards.
GGATCGATGCGGCGCGAAGGACGTCGCTCGCGTCCTTCTTCTGAGTCGGAAGCACGAGGGTGGCCACCGTGCCCGACGCACCGGCGCGCGCGGTGCGACCCGAGCGGTGCAGGTACGCCTTGTGCTCGGCAGGCGGGTCGACGTGGACGACCAGCTCGACGTCATCGACGTGCACGCCGCGTGCGGCCACGTCGGTCGCGACGAGCACGCGAACGCCACCCTGCTCCGGCTCAGCGGCGAAGGCTGCGAGGTTGCGCTCGCGAGCGCCCTGCGACAGGTTGCCCTGCAGGTCCACGGCGGGGATGCCCGCGGCGGTGAGCTGCTTGGCCAGCTTCTTCGCGTGGTGCTTGGTACGCATGAACAGGATGCGACGCCCCGTCCCCGATGCGAGCTCGCGGACGACGCGGGTCTTCTCCTCGGCGTCGGCGATCATCAGCACGCGGTGCGTCATCTCGCCGGCGGGAACACTCAGCTCGTCGACCTCGGCGCGCACCGGATCGGTCATGAAGCGACGCACCAGCTTGTCGACGCCGTTGTCCAGCGTCGCGCTGAACAGCAGGCGCTGTGCGGTGCCGGGGGTGGCCGCCAGAATGCGGGTCACGCCGGGCAGGAAGCCGAGGTCGGCCATGTGGTCGGCCTCGTCCAGCACGGTCTCCTCGATGCTGCCGAGCTCGACGTGGCCCTGCTTCATCAGGTCTTCCAGACGGCCCGGGCAGGCGACCACGATGTCCGTGCCGGCGCGAAGCTTCTGCTCCTGCGGCTTCTGGCTGACGCCACCGAACACGGTCATGACCCGCAGGCCGACGGCGTCGGCGAGCGGGGTGAGAGTCGCGGCGATCTGAGTGGCCAGCTCACGCGTGGGAGCGAGCACCAGACCGCGCGGACGACCGGGCGTGCGCGGACGGCGCGACTCGGCGAGGCGCGCCACCAAGGGCAGCGAGAACGCGATGGTCTTGCCGCTGCCCGTGCGGCCACGGCCGAGGATGTCGCGGCCGGCGAGGGAGTGCGGGAGCGTGGCGGACTGGATCGGGAAGGGAGAAGCCTTGCCGTCGGCGGCCAGAACGTCCACGAGCGGAGCGGGCACGCCCAGCTCCAGGAAGGAGGAAGTCATCATCTGCTTTCGTCGTGCGATTCGCACGGGTGTCATCGTGCGTCAGGCGCACGGGAACCGGCCCGCGAATGCGGCCGGAAAGTGAAGGGGATCATCCGCGATGGCGGAGGAGACCCCACGAGGTTACCACGCGCACCTGAACGACAGCCCCGCCGGTCCGGACAGACGCACGCGGTGCACCGAACGAGGAGATTTCACCGGAAATAGTGCACGGGCTGAAGAATCATCCTCCGTTCGAGGAAATCCCCTCCGTTCGCGACGCTGATTCCTTCACGCCCGCGCGATCGCCCGGCGCGCGATGCGAGCCAGCACCGGACGCATCACCGGAATCAGCACTCCCGGCATCACCAGGAGGGCGCGGGTGAGGAAGTCGGCCGTGATGCTGCGCAAACCACGCTCCACTCCACGCAGCACCACCGCAGCAACACGCTCGGGACTCTGCGGTGCGATACCGGCCGAGATCGCCGCCGTCTCGGGTGGCTTGCGCAGGTTCTCGGCGTCGAATCCCGGGGTCTTCGTGTCGGGCGGATACAGCACCCCGATCCGCACGCCCCGCGGCTCCACCTCCGTGCCGATCACGGCCGCCAGCATGGCGACGGCCGCTTTCGCCGCGCCGTAGGCCGCATAGCCCGGCACCGGCAGCACGGCGGCCGTGGAACTCGTGACGACGACGCGTCCCACACCTCGCTCGACCATTCCCGGGAGCACGGCGCGCAGAGCGTTCACGGTCCCCAGGTGATTCAGCCGCATCTGATCGGCGAACTCCTGCTCCGTCACGTCGAGGAAACGACCCGGCAGCGCGGTCCCGGCGCAGTGCACGAGCACGTCGATCGGCCCGTTCACATCGATCGCCGTCGCGACCGCCGCACGGAGAGCACCAGCGTCGGTGACATCGGCCGGAACCGCGAGCGCATCGATCTGCGCCGCGACCGTGCCGAGCGGGCCGGGGCGACGCGCCAGAATCGTCACCCGAGCCCCGCGCTCTCGAACCGCAGCGGCCACGGCCGCCCCGATCCCCTCCGATCCTCCCGTGACCAGTACGTGTGTCCCGCCCCACCGCCAACGCGTCATGCGCTCATCCTGGCACCGCCGAGACCGCAACCCATCACCCGCGAGACTTCCGTCTGTGGGCGAGAATCCGTGCAAAGCGGCGATTGTCACCCACAGACGGAAGTCTCGCGGGCCACGGCGAAGCCGACGGGCCCCAGCACGAGACCACGAGAGCACGGGACCCCAGTGGCAGCACGCGCGGCGTGACGGCGGAGGGTGGCTCAGTCCGCCGCCAGAACTCCACGGCTGCGGGGTGAACGGGGCGGGCGTGGACCGCGCTGCCGCCGCAGGCCGATGGTCGCCGCGATTGCAATACCGCCGGCCACCGCGAGCGGAACCAGCCCGGTGACGAGGAACGTCATCTGCCCGCCCAGCGCATCGACCGCCCACCCCGTGAGCACGGCGCCGAGCGCCTGCGCACCCGTGGCGCACATCATGTACAGCGACACCACGCGCGCACGGATCGCGCCGTTGGTCGACAGCTGCGTGAGGGAGTCGTTGGCCACCATGAACATAAGCCGGATGACGAGCGCCGCCACCATCGCCACGATGAAGAGTGCGGGAGTCGGCGCGAACCCGGTCACCGCCCAGATGGCGCCGGACACGGCGAGCAGCAGCGCGTTGTCTCGCATCCGGAGTCGGCGACGACGCGCCGCCAGCAGCGACCCGACGAAGGCGCCGAGCGCGGCCATCGCCTGGAACAGGCTGTAGCCGGCGGAGCCGAGATCGAACTGGTCACGCGCCGCCCAGCCGAACAGCACCGATCCGGTCAGTCCGAACACGGCGAGGACGGTGATGAGCACCAGCGAAGCGCCGATGTCGTTCTTACGGCGCACGTAGCGGATCGCCTCGCGGATCTGGCCGCGTTGGGCGGGCACCTTGATGGCGGGGTGCAGTCGATCACGGCGGATGAGCAGCAGCCCGATGACGCCGATCACGGGTCCGCTCGCACCGATGATCATCGCCCACCCGGCACCGAGGCCGGCGATCGCGATGCCCGCGACGGCGGCACCCACGATCCCCGCGCACTGCTGAACGGCGGCATTGAGCCCCATCGCGTTGGCGAGCCCGCGCGTGCCGACCACCTCGACGACGAACACCGCACGACTCGGGCCCTCGAATGCAGCACTGATCCCCACGAGCAGGGACGTCAGGATGATGAGCCCGACGGACGCGGACCCGAGCACGGCGGGAATCGCCAGGGAGAGGAACGCTGCGACCAGCAGCAGCTGGACCGCGATCACCGTGCGCCGCGCGGAGAACCGGTCACCCACCACCCCGCCCCACGGAGCGAGGAGCATCGGCGGCAGCAGCTGGAACGTCACGACGAGCGCGATCAGCGCCACATTGCCCGTGAGCTCCACCATCAACCAGTCGGTCGCGATGCGCGCGAGCCACGCACCCGCGGAGGAAACGGCGAGCGCCGCGGCGTACCAGCGGAAGTTCGGCACGGACAGTGAAGCGAACGTCGCACGCAGGGTGGGCCGGGCGGTGAGAACCGGCAGCGGTTCGGTGAGGGGATATGCACCGGGATAGCTGCCGGTCGGGGCTGACATGACTTCCACCGTATGCGCTCCGCTTCCATCACGTAACGGCATGAGATAGATATGTGTCATCACGTTCGATGATGAAAGGGCACGAATGTACGATCCCGAGCTGCTGCGATGCTTCGTGGCCGTCGCCGAGACGCGCAACTTCTCCGCCGCCGGCCGCCAGCTCGGCGTGGGTCAGCCGACGGTGAGCGGTCGCATTCGTCGACTGGAGCAGCAGGTGGATCGCGTGCTCGTGGCCCGCGACACCCGCAGCGTCGCCCTCACCGACGACGGCGAGGCGATGCTCGGCTTCGCCCGCCGCGCCCTGGCCGTGTTGGATGAGGCGCACGCGTTCTTCGCCGGTCCCGCCGAACGCACGCGCATCCGATTCGGCACCGCCGATGACCTCGCGCTCACCCACCTCCCCGGGATCCTTCGGGACTTCCGCCGCCGCAATCCCCGTGTCGATGTCGAGGTGACGGTCGGCCAGTCCGCCGCACTGGTGCGCCGGCTCAAGGCCGGCGGCCTGGATCTGGTCTACGTGCGTCGGGAGCCGGGGATCGAAGAGGGACGCGTGGTTCGTCGGGAGCAGCTCATCTGGGGCGCGCATCCGTCGCTGCGCTTCGATGCCGAGGACCCCGTGCCGCTGGTGACCTACCCGCGACCGAGCCACTCCCGGCAGTCCGCGATCGACGCGCTGGAGGAAGCCGGCCGTCGCTGGCGCACGGCCTGCACCGTTCGCGACATCACCGGGGTGCTGGCGGCGGTGCGCGCGGCGCTCGGCGTGGCTGTCTTCCCGGCCACGATGATGCCCGGCGACCTGGAGCGTGTGGATGGCGCGCTCCGGCTTCCACCCCTGGGTGTGATGGAGTTCGCACTCCTCGACGACCCCGCAGCCTCGCGGCCGGCGGTGGAGGCGCTGAGCGCCGCGATCACCTCGAGCCCGCTGGGCTGATCAGCTCTCGCCGCTCGGAACCATCGACGCGTGGTGCAGGTGCAGCCACGGGTAATCGCGCATCAACTCGGCACAGAATTCGTCGACGGGCGGATACCCGACAGCCCCGATCCAGAGCGTGTACGGCAGCGGATCCGGATGGCCGACGGGTGGCAGCCACTCGGCAGCCCACGCTCGCAGGGCCTCGGCCAGCACCTCCCCCGGGCCCGGGAGGCGGCCCCCGGACGCGGGTGCGAGATCCTGTCGCACCGAGAGCGGAACGATACCTGCGGGGCCGGGCCACCCGCGCAGCACGATCGGCCCGGTACTCTCCAGGAACACCTGCCCGTAACCGTCGTCGGGCAGCGCGGCGAGAAGTCGGTTCAGCACCGGCACGTCACCGGCGACACCGGCAAGAACGAAGTGATCTCCCTGCGCACTGTACATAAGGTAAGGCTAACCTAACTATGCCCAGTGGGGAAGGTCGGATACCTGCTTAAGTCTGTATAGCGACGCAGGAAGGGACGCCATGACGATTCACGAGCGGATCACCCGCATCGAGGCCGAGATCGACCACGACGACGTCTCCTCCGTGGTGCACGGTGCCGATCGGTTGCGTGAGCTGCTCGCGTCCACGCCAGCGGAGGATGCCGTCCCGGTGCTTCTCTCCCTCTGTCCGCTGCTTCACGATCTGGACTCGTACGCCGAGCTCGCCTCCGTCGCCGCGCAGGCTGCCGCATCGCCGCACGCCGGCACCCGCGAGCGCCTCTTCGGTGAGTACTGGGCCGAGCACGCGCGTGCCCACCTCACCGGCGACACCCCGGTCCCGATCTATCTGCACCTTCTCCAGACGATCGGCGACGACCGCTCTCCCGAACTCACCCATCTCGGCAATCGGCTCTGGAATCCGCAGTTCCGGCGCTGGCACCCGCGCGCCTTCCTCGACGCCTACCTTCCGTGGGCGGCGCCGCGCTTCCCCACCGCGACTGACGAGGACCGCGGCCTGATCGTGGCTCGGGTGCTGGATCGCACGGATGACCTCGAAGACGATGACGATCGCCTGGCCGTGGTCACCGCCGTGCTGGCGTGGCCCAGTCTCGACGATCCGCACTGGCGACTCGGCCTGCGTCACCGCCTGACTGCCGCCGCGACCGCGCGGGGTGACCTCGCCCTCGCACGCAACGCATCACTACAGCTCGCCGACGACGCCACGGCCGCGGGCGAACTCGCCGCGGCGATCTCCGCACGCGTCCAGGCTGCGCGTATCGCCGACCACCCGGAGATCGCGATCCGGGAACTCGAGCACCTTCGCGACACCACCGTGCCGCACACGCACGATGAGCGCCTGGCTCTCGCGAACGCGAGGCTCTCCCTCGTCGACACCCTCATCCAGCACGCACCCGATCGCGGAGCGCGCGAGGGGGAGGCCGTCTGGCGCGACCTCGGCGACGCGCCTCACGACGAGATCGCCCACCTCGCGGGCCTCGCGCTCGCCCGCTCCTGGAACGAGTTGGACCCCGAGTCCCGCCGCGAACGCTCCACTCGGGTCCTGAGCCGGTTCCCGTCTCCAACGACCGACGAGATCCGCACGCTTCTGGTGATGGCGCTGAACTCCCGCACCCGTGCCCAGAGCGAGCTCGGCGACGACGCGTCCGCACTCGCCGATGCCGAAGCGGCGTTCGCGCTCTGCACCCCGGCCGTTCCCGACTTCGTCCGTGAGACCACCGAACGCAATCGCCTCGCTCTGCAATTGCGCGCCGGTGACTACAGCGAACGCGATGAGATCTTCGGTGTGGTTCGCGCCCTCGTCGACGATGCCGATGCCACGTCCGCTCGTGGCGACACCGTGGAAAGCGCCCGCATGTACCGCCGCGCGTTCGACCTGGCACAGCCGTCCGCGGATGCCGCGACACGACTCGTGGGGCTGACGGCCCTGCAGAACTGGACCGTGGATCTTCTGGGCGCGCGCGAATACGCACGCGCCGCGGAGATCGCTCGGCTGAGCATCGAATCGGCGATCGTGGACGGCGGGGTGGGAACGGAACTGCTCGCGCAGGCGTGGCTGCAGTTCGGCAATGCCGTCAACCGTCTGGCGGATCGTCCGATGGCTCGCCACGCGTTCCGGCAGGTGATGGCGATCGCCGCGGATGCACCGAGCGCCGCCGTCGAGGAGCTGGGATCGCAGGCGGCGTGGAACGATGCGGTGATCATGGACGACGGGTCCCAACCACAGGAGGCGCTGGCGGCGTATGCGCGCGTCATCACTTCCGTGACCGCCAACGCGCCCCTGACCCAGCAGCGACGCGCGGCGAAGGCCCTGAAGAACAGCGCCGTGGTCCTCGCGAACGAGCTCAACCGTCCCGACGACGCCGCGGCGGCCTGGGCTCAACTCGCCGAGCGCTACGCGAACCATCCCGATCCGGAACTCGCTCGCCTCGTCGCGGAAGCGCAGCCGCACCTGCCGAAGGCGCCATCCCGCGGCGGGTTCTGGCGTCGCCGCTGATCAACGTGCCGCAGGCTCGCGATCGTCGCCCGGGCGGCGAAACCGCGGATGCACACAGCCGGTGATCGCAGGGATCGCCGCCGGCGAGGCCGCCGACCTCGGCAGCTGGCACCACCAGCACCACCGTTGATCCGCCGGAACCGGTCGTCACCGATCGCGACCCACCGCGCCGGCAGCGCGAGCATCAGGGCAGCACGTCGAGCGTTCCCGTGGCCACCATCACCACGTCGCCGCCCACGCGGATGTTGGTGAGCGCGTCCGGCGCACCTTCCGCGCTGACCGTGATGCGGCTGGGCCGACCGGTGAATCGCCCCTGGCGGAGCGTGAACTCCTCCCCCACCGGCACCACGCCGTGACGGGCGAGGTAGGCACCCACGCAGCCGGCCGCGCTTCCGGTGGCCACGTCTTCCATCACGCCGTCGTTGTTCCAGTGGCGACCCTCGACGGCATCGACGTCGAGCAGATACGCGAACTGCGCGCCGTGGCGGCCGATGAGCTCCGCGAAGTCGGCGCGCACGATTCGCGCGCGGTCCAGTCCCCCGCGCACCGGGACGATGAGGTACCGGAGCCCCGTGGATACCACTTCGAGGGGCAGATCAGCGAGCGCGTCGAGGTTGAGGGCGGCCGCGACCTCGGCGCGATCATCACCATCGACAGTCCCGAGGAACTGCGGTGCCCCCTGGTCCAGCTCCACCCGATAGCCGTTCACGGTCGGGCGGGTCGTGATCGTGACCGTGCGCTCCTGCAACCGGAATCCCCACGGCAGCTCCTCAGCGCTTCCGTGCGACTCATGCAGCACGGCGGCCGCGCCGAGCAGCGGGTGGCCCGCGAAATCCAGTTCCTCGAACAGGTCGAAGATGCGCGCGTCGACGACATTGTCCGCGTCCGGCTCCGCGAGGAAGATGGTCTCGAAGTGCCGCAGCTCCTGCGTGATCACGAGCATCTGCTCGGCGGACAGATCCGCGCCGCCAGCGAAGACGGCCAGGCTGTTGCCGGTGAAGGGGCGGGTGGCGAAGACGTCCACGTGCCGGTAGGTCACGGTCATGGTCGGTGCTCTCTGGTTGAACCGGTTATGCGGGAAGAAGGCGAACCCGCTCGGCGAGCAGGCGCATCGTGTCGGTGGCGGGATCGGCGTCGGTGATCACGCCGGCCACCTCCGCGAAGTCGAGCACGGTGAACGGGGACGCCGTGCCGATCTTCTCTGCTGATCCCAGCACATAGGTCTCCGCCGCCCGGCAGGCCAGTGCGCGCTTCATGGCTGCTTCGTCGGGGTCTCCAGTAGTCAGGCCAGCATCCGGATGCACGCCGGTCACGCCGAGCAGGAACAGATCCGCCGAGATGCGCTGCGCGGCCTCGATCGCCGCCGCACCGCTCGCCACCGCGGAGTGTTTGAACAGCCGCCCTCCGAGGATGAACACGTCCGCACGGGGGTGATCGACGAGCGCGGCCGCGACGGTCGGGCTGTGCGTCACGATCGTGCACTCCAGCGTCGGCGGCAACAGCCCCGCGATCGCAAGCGCCGTGGTTCCCCCATCGAGGATCACGGTGCTGCCCGGGTCGATGAGACGCACGGCCGCAGCGGCCACGCGCTGCTTTCCCTCCGCGCCGATGCGCGTGCGACCGGCATAGTCGGTGGCGGCCGGAGAGATCGGGACGGCACCGCCGTACACACGCTGGCACAGTCCATCGGCGGCGAGATCACGCAGGTCGCGCCGGATGCTGTCCTCGGAGAGACCGAGCTGCGCGGCCACGTCTTTCGCGACGATCTTGCCGTCGCGGCGCAGGGCGGCCAGCAGGTGGTCACGACGTTCTGCAGCGAGCATGCGTATCCGTTCTCTCACGTTTGTGCACGTTTTATCTTACTCTAGGTCCATGACTCATCACACACAGCTCCGCGCCACCCCGGGCGTAGGCATCCCGGATGGACGCGGACGCACCGGCCTCGACACGGTCGGACGCGACCTCACCCGAAATCCCGACGTGCGGATTCGTGATGTGGAGGTCACCTCCGACGGTTGGCACGTGCTGCGGCGCACGACCTTCGACTACCGGCGGCGCGACGGCGCCTGGTCCACGCTGCAGCGCGAGACCTACGATCGCGGCGACGGAGCGACCATCCTCCTGTACGACGAACGGCGCGGCACGGTGCTGCTCACCCGGCAGTTCCGATTCCCCGCATACGTGAACGAACATCCCGACGGCATGCTCATCGAGACGGCGGCGGGGCTGCTCGACGGAGACGACGCCGAGACCGCCATCCGGCGCGAGGTGGCGGAGGAGCTCGGGGTCGAGGTCGGTGCCGTGACGCCGGTCTTCGCGGCGTACATGAGTCCCGGCTCGGTGACCGAGCGCGTGCACTTCTACGCGGCCCCATACTCCCGCGCGGATCGCACCGGCGCGGGCGGCGGGCTCAGCGAGGAGGGCGAAGACATCGAGGTGGTGGAATTGTCGTTGCTCGATGCCCTCGACATGGTCGCCGACGGACGCATCGTGGACGGCAAGACGATCATGCTGCTGCAGTGGTGGGCGCTGCAGCGAGTGACAACCTGAGACTACTCGGATTGCTCTCCGATGCTCTCGGCCAGTCGGGCGAGAGCAGCCGCCTGATCGACGACGGCCCGCAGCACGTCCGGCGAGGCGGTGCGCAGACGCTCGGCACGATGCGCGCGCACGAGGGCGAGCTCTCCCTGCGCCAGATCGGTCAATTGGAATCCGACCCCGCGCCCGGCAGCGGCGGCGGTTTGCGCCAGCAGGCCCTCGCGCTCCAGCGCGTGCAGGGTGGCACTGAGGTTGCTGCGCTGCAGACCCAACCCTCGCGCGATCCGGGTGGCCGTGATCCCCGGCGACACCGCCACCTCATGCAGCACCAGCACCTCGCGCGGAGTGAGATGGCGGCGGCCAGGAATCTCCAGCCCGCGCGGCTCGATCCGGTGCGCGATCGACATCACGGCATCCGCGAAACGCGCGAGGTCGGCGTCGGCCACTGGCGTCGTGCTCGTCATGAGTGTATTATTTCATACGCTTCTGAGGGAGTGCGTCCGGCACGAGGGTCGGCCGTGCTCGTGTAGCCGTCGTCGCTGCCACCCCGCGTCCCAGGGCATCCGACGGCGCACCTCGCGAAGCCTGTGCTCGTCGCGCCGCAGACCGCCACCGACGAAAGCACACCATGACCTCCACACCTCTCGCCCCGCCGCGTCGCGGCACCCGACGCGGGAATCCCGTCGCCACCCTGATCGCCGTCTCGCTGGGACTGTTCATGGTGGGGCTCGACGCCACGGTCGTCTCCATCGCCAACCCGGCGATCGCCGCATCCCTGGGCACGTCGTTCACCGAGCTGCAGTGGATCACCCACGCCTACCTGCTCGGGCTCGCCGTCTGCCTGATCCTCGGCGGAACACTGGGTGACCGCTTCGGCCGCCGCCGGATCTATCTCATCGCCGTGGTCGCCTTCGCTCTCTCCTCCGTGGCGATCGGGATCGTGGGAAGCGTGGTCGGGGTGATCGCGTTCCGCGCGCTACAGGGCATCAGCGCGGCGCTGCTCATGCCGCAGACGCTGTCGATTCTGCGAGCGACATTCCCCCGCGAGAAGTTCGGCATGGCCGTGGGCATCTGGGGCGGAGTGTCCTCGGTGGCCATCGCCGCCGGTCCGATCGTGGGTGGTGCACTGGTCGCCACTCTCGGCTGGGAGTCGATCTTCTTCATCAACGCGCCCATCGCGCTGATCACCGTCGTGTTCACGGCGATCGTGGTTCGCGAATCCACCGCGGGCCAGGCGAGCGTGCGATTCGACGTGCCCGGTGTGCTCCTCCTCGCGCTCGGACTCGGCGGGCTGGTGCTCGCGATCGTGCAGTCGGAGGACTGGGGCTGGGGCGACTCGCGCACGCTGCTCATCCTGGCGGCAGCCGTGATCGTGCTCGTCGGCTTCGTTCTCGTGGAGCGCCGCAGCTCCCATCCGCTGCTGCCGATGTCGCTGTTCCGCGAACCGGGCTTTTCGATCGGCGGCCTCGCCGTCGGCGCCAACTTCTTCGCGCTGTTGGGCGTGACGTTCTTCCTCAGCCTGTACCTGATGAACCTCCGCGGTATCGAGGGCGTCTTCGCCGGCGTGATGCTGCTTCCGCTGTCGGCGGTCTCGATCATCGCCTCCCCCATCGGCGCGGTGCTCGTGAGCCGCATCGGTCCGCGGATCACCATGACGGTGGGGCTCGGCCTGGTCGCGCTCTCGCTCCTGGCCCTCACCTTCACTGGCGTCGACTCCCCCTACCTTGCGATGGCCGTGCCGTTCGTCACTCTCGCGCTCGGCGTCGGGTTCACGATGACCGCTGGAGCAGACGCCGTGGTCGGCAGCGCGCCCGTTCACCTCGCGGGCGTTGCCGGCGGGTTCCAGGCCACGATGCTCCAGCTCGGCGGCGCGCTGGGCACCGCGGTGTTCGCCGCGGTGGTCGGTGCTGGCGCCGCGGGCGGGACCGCCGACCTGACGCTGTCCCACACAGAAACCGATGCTCTGGCTCAGGGCACCGTGCCGGCGGGGCTGAGCGCGGCGGAGACCGCGATGGCTCAGGACGCGTTCCTCGGCGGCCTGCACGGCGCGATGACCGTGGGCGCCGCGGTGACCGCCGTCGTCGCGCTACTTGCGTTCGTCCTGCTGCGCACGCGCCAACGCCCCGCGGCGGAGCACGTCGTCACTGAGACGCTGGAAGGCGTGGTCGGTGCGGCCTGAGAACCAGGCCACCACCCCTCATCCCAGGAATAGAGTGAAAAAGCGGGATCCGGTACCCCGGTCTACCGGGCCGCATCCGCCGCACCAGGAGGTTTCAACCATGCGCGCTGTCGTCTTCGAGAACTATCAGACCTTCCCCGTCCTCACGGAGGTCCCCACCCCGACGCCGGGGCCGGGCGAGGTTCTGCTGAAGGTGGCCGGCTCCGGCGCATGCCACTCCGACGTGGCGGTCTACCACGACTTCACAGCCGACGGTCCGGGCTCCATCACCCCTGGTTTCGTGCTCGGACATGAGGTGTCGGGATGGATCGAGTCGCTCGGTGAGGGTGTCACCGGCTTCCAGAAGGGCGACGCGTACCTCGTGTACGGACCGACCGGCTGTGGCCGCTGCCGCATGTGCGCCCAGGGTCTCGAGACGTACTGCGAGAACGCCGCCACCAACCCGGCGCTGGCCGTGGGGCTCGGGCGCAACGGCGGAATGGCGGAGTACGTGACCGTTCCCGCGAACCACCTCATCCCGCTCGGCGATGCCGACCCGGTCGACGCCGCTCCGCTCTCCGACGCGGCTCTGACCCCGTACCACGCGATCAAGCAGGCCCTGCCGAACCTGGCCGGCGGCGGCAAGTTCGCTCTGGTCGTCGGTCTCGGTGGACTCGGACAGATCGCCGTGCAGATCCTCCGCGCCCTCACCGGCGCCACGATCATCGCCACCGACTCCAAGCCGGACGCCATGGCGCGCGCCGAGGCCAACGGCGCCGTGACCGTTCCCGGTGGCGAGGGCCAGCTGGAGGCGATCCGTGCGATCACCGGCGGCCGCGGTGTCGACGCCGCTTTCGATTTCGTGGGCGTCGCCCCCACCGTGAACCTCGTGAAGGCCGCCGCGGGCATCGGCTCGCGCATTGTCATCGTGGGCATCGCCAACGGCACCGTGGAGTGGAACTTCTTCGGCACGCCGTACGAGTCGACGTTGAACAGCACCTACTGGGGCTCGGTCTCGGACCTCTACGACGTGGCCGCGATGTATCGCGCCGGTCAGATCGTTCCCGATGTGGAGCGATTCACCATGGACAACGCCCTGGAGGCCTACCGCAAGCTCGAGGCCGGTCAGCTGTCGGGCCGCGCGGTGGTCGTGCCGCACTCCTGATCCGCATTTCACGACGGCCGTCCACCCCCGGGTGGGCGGCCGTCGTGCGTACGCGAGTCCCTATCGCCTCGTCTCGATACGACGCCGCACGCGGACAGCGACTGCGCCGATCACGAGGAGGGCCAGGGCGATCCATACTCCGCCGAGCACATCGGTTCCTCCGGTCACGGCAAGCGGCGGGCGCGTCGGTGCCGGTGGGACGACGGGCGGCACCGTGCGAGTGACCGTCGTCGTCACGGTGTTCGTTGGCTTCGGCGGCACCTGCGTCGAGGACACGGCCGCGACATTGTCGAACTCCGCGGTCACCGTCGTGCCTGCTGCCTGTTTCGGTGCTGCGGGCAGGGTGACACTGAAGGTCACGGTCGCGGTCTCACCAGGGGCGAGCGTTCCCAGCTCAGCGCGCACCTGGCGCGTTGCGGCGTCATAGGTCACGTCGCAGGGAGAACTGGGTTCGCATCCTTCCGAGGCTCCGAAGATGAGACCGGCGGCGAGCGTGTCGGTGACGGTCACATCGTCCTGGTTCGCATTCCCGCCAGCGGTCACCGCGATGACGTATCGGATGGTGTCGCCGTATGCGGCCTTTCCATCGGATGCCACCCAGGTGCCATCGACCTGTTCCTGCACCGACTTGACGCCGACGAGGTTGGTAACTGGCTTCAGCGGGGTATGCGTGCAGTCGACGTTGTTGCCTGCGTCGCGCGCCTCGGGCTCGGGGCACGTCGGTGTTTCGGGTGCGCTGTCGTCCTCCGTGGTGACGTACGCCAGGTTGGTGTACGTGCCCGCCGGCGCATCGGCATCGAAGAGCACCGTGAGCTCGAGGGTGATCGAGGCCCCTGCGGTGAGGGTCGATGGATCGATGTCACATGTGACGACAGCGTCGACAGCCGTGCAACTCTCGGGCCCGTCGACGTAGACGAGGTGGTCCGGCAGGCGGTCGGTGACGGTCACCACGTCATCGTCCATGTCGCGTTGGCCGACGTTGGTGACGGTGATGGTGTAGACGAACTCCGTTCCCGCCTCTGCTGTCAGCCCACCGTCCGACTTGTCGAGCGAGAGATCGATCGGCTTGTCATCGTTGACGATCGTGCACGTGACGTCGTCGCCAGGTGCGAGAGTGATGTCGGATCCGGTGAGGGTACCTCCGTCACAGCTCCACGCCCCGGCGGTGTAGCCAGCGGGCCCCGCCTCAGTGAGCTCGTAGGTGCCGGCCATCACGGGTGCATCGGTGACGGCGCCATCGCCCGTGACCCCGGAGATGGTGCTCTCGCCCGTTGCGGTCAGTGTCCAGTCGGCCGCCGTGCGCTCGCCACCATCGTCGTTGATGACCTCCTTCACGAGGGTGAGTCGTGGGGCGATGTCATCGTTGATGATGGTGCAGGTCACGCTCTCACCCAGGCCGAGGGTGAGCACATCGCCGGTCAGGTCCGCGTTCGCACAGTCCCACTCACCAGCGGCGTACCCGGCAGGGCCACCAGACTCGCTCAGGGTGTACTCGCCCGCGGCGACAGGGGCAACCGTGACGCTCGCGCTACCGGTCGTCCCGGACACGGGAGTCGGGCCGTCCGCCGTCAATGTCCAGTCGGTCGCGACCGCGGTGCCACCGTCATCGTTGACGACCTCCTTCACCAGGGTCAGCAGCGGCGCGATGTCATCGTTCGTGATCGTGCACGTCACGTTCCCACCCAGCGGGACGGTCACGACATCATCAGCCAGCGTCGCGCCAGGGCAGACCCAAGCGCTGGGGTCGTAACCCGCGGGGGAATCCTCCGACAGGGTGTAGTCCCCCGCGTCGACCTGCGCGTTGGTCACGGTTGGATCACCCGTGATACCCGTGATCGTCTGCGGGCCCGTCGCCGTGAGCGTCACCTCATCAACCTCAATCAGACCACCGTTGTCGTTCACGACTTCCTTGATGAGGGTGAGGGTGGCGGGTTGGTCGTCGTTGATGATCGTGCACGTGGCGTCATCGCCCGGTGCGAGGGTGATGTCAGCGGCGGTTTGTGTTCCGCCGACACACGTCCAGTCCCCCGCGGTGTATCCGTCCGGACCGCTCTCGGTGAGCGCGTAGGTGCCGGCAAGGACAGCCGCGTTCGTGATCGCGTCGTCGCCCGTGATACCCGCGATGGCGTTCTCGCCCGTTGCGGTCAGGGTCCAGTCGGCCGGTGTGCTCTCGCCACCGTCATCATTGATGACCTCCTTCACCAGGGTGAGCCGCGGAGCGATGTCGTCGTTGACGATCGTGCACATCACGTCGGCACCGTTGGTGACGATGACGGAGACCCCGAGGACGACGGTGCCACCCTCGCAACTCCATGCCGAAGCAGCATACCCAGCGGGGCCGGTCTCGCTGAGGACGTAGGCCCCGGCTGAGACGGGAGTGCTCGTGATCGCCGCATCGCCGGTGGCACCGGTGACCCCTGCCGTGGGGCCGTTAGCGGTCAGAGTCCAGTCCGTCGCGACCGCGGTGCCACCGTTGTCGTTGATCACCTCTTTGACGAGGGTGAGGGTGGCGGGCTGGTCGTCGTTGACGATCGTGCACGTGACGACGTCGCCTGGTGCGAGAGTGACGTCGGATCCGGTTTGTGTTCCGCCGACGCAGGCCCAGTCCCCAGCGTTGTAGCCGTCCGGACCGCTCTCGGTGAGGGCGTAGGTGCCTGCGAGAACAGCCGCATTCGTGATCGCATCGTCACCGGTGACACCGGTCGCGGTGCTCGGCCCGGCCGCCGTCAGCGTCCAGTCCGTCGCAACCGCAGCGCCACCATCATCGTTGACGACTTCCTTCACCAGAGTGAGCCGTGGAGCGATGTCATCGTTGACGATGGTGCAGGTCACGCTCTCCCCCAGACCGAGGGTGAGCACATCGCCGGTCAGGTTCGCGTTCCCGCAGTCCCACGCACCAGCCGCATACCCGGCAGGGCCACCAGACTCACCGAGCGTGTACTCTCCCGCGGTGACCGGTGCAGCCGTGACGCTCGCGCTACCGGTCGTCCCGGACACCGAAGTCGGGCCGTCCGCCGTCAAAGTCCAGTCCGTCGCCACCGCGGTGCCGCCACCGTCGTTGACGACCTCCTTCACCAGGGTCAGGAGCGGCGCGATGTCATCGTTCGTGATGGTGCACGTCACGTTCCCACCCAGCGGGACAGTGACCACATCATTGGCCAGCGTCGCGCCAGGGCACACCCAGGCGCTGGGGTCGTACCCCGCGGGAGAGTCCTCGGACAGGGTGTAGTCACCCGCGTCGACCTGCGCGTTGGTTACCGCGGGGTCTCCCGTGACACCCGTGATCGTCTGCGGGCCCGTCGCGGTCAGCGTCACCTCACCGACATCGATCAGACCACCGTTGTCGTTCACGACTTCCTTGACGAGGGTGAGCGTCGCGGGTTGGTCGTCGTTGACGATCGTGCACGTGACGACATCGCCCGGCGCGAGAGTGACGTCGGATCCGGTGAGGGCACCTCCGTCACAGGCCCAGTCTCCGGCGGTGTAGCCGGCGGGCCCTGCCTCACTGAGGGCATAGGTGCCTGCGAGGACGGCCGCGTCCGTGATGGCGTCGTCACCGGTGACGCCGGTTGCGGTGCTCGGACCGTCCGCCGTCAGGGTCCAGTCCGTCGCGACCGCGGTGCCACCGTCATCGTTGACGACCTCCTTCACCAGAGTGAGCCGCGGAGCGATGTCATCGTTCGTGACCGTGCAGGTCACGTCGGCACCGTTGGTGACGATGACGGAGACACCGAGGACGACGGTGCCCCCCTCGCAGCTCCATGTGGATGCGGCATACCCGGACGGGCCCGTCTCGCTCAGGATGTACGCCCCTGCCATGACCGGAGCGCTCGTGATCGCCGCGTCGCCCGTGACACCGGTGACACCCGCCGTGGGGCCGGTAGCGGTCAGAGTCCACGCAGTCGGAAGTTCCTCACCGCCGTCGTCATTGCTCACCTCTTTGATGAGGGTGAGCGTGGCGGGTTGATCGTCGTTGACGATCGTGCACGTGACGTCATCGCCCGGTGCGAGAGTGACGTCGGATCCCGTGAGGGTGCCTCCGACACAGCTCCACGCCCCGGCCGTGTAACCAGCGGGGCCCGCCTCGGTGAGCTCGTAGGTGCCTGCGATCACCGTTGCATCAGTGACTGCGCCGTCGCCCGTGACGCCGGTCACGGTGCTGGGACCGTCCGCCGTCAGAGTCCAGTCCGTCGCGACCGCAGTGCCACCATCGTCGTTGACGACCTCCTTCACCAGAGTGAGCCGCGGGGCGACGTCATCGTTCGTGACCGTGCAGGTCACATCGGTACCGTTGGCGATGATGACGGAGACACCGAGAACGACGGTGCCACCCTCACAGCTCCATTCCGATGCGGTGTACCCGGCGGGGCCGGTCTCGCTGAGGACGTAAGCCCCGGCCGAGACGGGAGTGCTCGTGATCGCCGGGTCACCGGTGACACCGGTGACCCCGGTCGTGGGGCCGTTAGCGGTCAGAGTCCAAGCGGTCGGAAGTTCCTGACCACCGTCGTCGTTGATCACCTCTTTGACGAGGGTGAGGGTGGCGGGCTGGTCGTCATTGACGATCGTGCACGTGACGTCATCGCCGGGCGCGAGGATGACGTCGGATCCCGTGAGGGCGCCTCCGTCACAGCTCCACGCTCCGGCGGTGTAACCGGCGGGCCCCGACTCAGTGAGGGCGTAGGTGCCGGCCGTCACGGGTGCATCTGTGACGGCAGCATCACCCGTGACACCTGCGATGGTGCTCGGACCGTCCGCCGTCAGAGTCCACTCCGTCGCAACCGCAGCGCCACCATCATCGTTGATGACCTCCTTGACGAGGGTGAGCCGTGGGGCGATGTCGTCGTTGACGATGGTGCAGGTCACGCTCTCCCCCAGACCGAGAGTGAGCACGTCGCCCGCGAGGTCCGCGTTCCCACAGTCCCACGCACCAGCCGCATATCCGGCAGGACCACCAGACTCACCCAGCGTGTACTCACCCGCACTGACCGGTGCAACCGTGACGCTCGCACCACCCGTCGTCCCGGACACGGGAGTGGGGCCATCCGCGGTCAGAGTCCAATCCGTTGCAGCCGCGGTGCCACCATCGTCATTGACGACCTCCTTCACCAGCGTCAGCAGCGGCGCGATGTCATCGTTCGTGATGGTGCACGTCACGTTCCCACCGACCGGGACAGTCACCACATCACCAGCCAACGTTGCGCCAGAACAGACCCAATCGCTCGGGTCATAACCCGCAGGAGCAACCTCGGACAGGGTGTAGTCACCCGCGAGGACCTGCGCGTTGGTCACAGCCGCATCACCCGTGACACCCGTGATCGTCTGCGGACCCGTCGCGGTCAGCGTCACCTCATCAACATCAAGCAGACCACCGTTGTCGTTGATCACCTCTTTGATGAGGGTGAGGCTGGCGGGCAGGTCGCTGTTTCGCAGAGTGCATGTCGCGACCTCACCCGACGCGAGCGTGAGCGTGCTGCTCGCCGCATCGAACGAACCACCCACGCACGTGATCCCATCGAGCTCGTAACCCGCGAGCGCTTCCTCCCCGATCACATAGCTGCCGGCCGACACACTCGCGTCCGTCACCGCCGCGGAGCCCTCCACACCGCTCACCGACACCGGACCCGTCGCCGTCAGCGTGAAATCAGTATCGACAGCCGTTCCACCCCACTCATTGACAACCTCTTTCACCAGAGTGAGGCGCGGGGCGATGTCATCGTTCGTGATCGTGCAGACGGCGTTCTCGCCCTGCTGCACCGTGACGACTCCGGTGGCACCGTCGAAGGCCGCGCCCGTGCACGACCAGGTGCTCGCGGTGTAGCCGGGCATGTTGGTCTCGGCCAGGGTGTACGACCCGGGCGCGACCAAACCCACGAGTCCCTCTGCGGGATCGGAGGACGGGTCGGTACCACTGAGCACGGCCACCGCGGGTCCGGTCGTGGGCGTCGCGGAGAGGACGAAGTCCGCCAGCGTCGCCGTTCCCCCGTGATCGTTCACCAGGTTCTTGTTCAGCGTGAGTGATGTCGCGGTGTTCGTGATGATGCACGACGGCGTGGGTGCGACACCTGTGGTGCTCGGGAACAGCGTGAAGGTGTTGCCGGTGGAGGCGCCGTTCTCGTAGAGAATGGCTGTCCGTTCGTTCGGTTCCGGCGCGTACAGATCGGTGTACGTGCACACCACGGTGTCGAGTGACACGCCAGGAGGCAGACCGGACGTGATCTCGGCGACACGGTAGTCCGGCTGAGCGATGACGTTGTTCCACGTGTGCGTCTCACCGACGCCGATCTGCGCGCTGATGCTGGCTGGGGAGGCATCCGTGTCGGCGACGGTCCCGGTGAGCGAGCCGTCGTGGACCGTCGCGCCATCCGCCTGATCGATGATGTACGGGAAGGTCGTGTTGTCGGGAAATCCGGTGCCGGCCTTCGTCACCGTCAGCGACGTGCACGTGCTGAGCTCGATCGGCGAGCCGAGGAAGTAGTCCTGAAGCTGTGCCGTGGAGCTGTTACCGGTGCGGGTGAGGACGGCACCGGTGTCCGCTGACACGCACTCGTCTTCGGGGAGGAGCCCCGACGCGGTGAGGTCGATGGCCATCTCGCCGAAAGTGCCGGTCTGGTCGGTCGCCGCTACCTGGCCGTATGCGGCCTGGTAGTAGACACCGGCCACGTTGACGACCCAGCCGGACCCATTCCAACTGAGTGCGCTGATCGAGATCGAGCCGCCGCCCGAAGAGTCGTAGTCGAACTGGATCAGGTAATCGTCCGAACGGCCCGGCAGCGGACCTTCGAGCACCTGGTAGATCGTCAGGTCCCCCGTGCCGTCAGGCGAGCGCGTCCAGTACTGGTAGAGAATGATGTGCTGCTGCCCGTCGACGCGCACGATCTCATACGCGGCACCCGAGGCGCACAGGTCTGCTTTGTTGTTGACGGTGTCGGGCGCGATCGTCCAGGGGTTGGTGTTGATCGTCTGGCTTCCCGGGAACGCACTGGCGTCGGCGCCCGTACAGCCGTCGTTGCCGCTCGTGTTGTCGAGGATGCCCGTGGACGCGTTGCCACTCGCGGTGGTGTAGGGGCCGTACGGGGTCGCGGCGATACCGTCCCAGTCGTTGGCGCCGCTCATGTTGCCGTCGATCTCGAACGCGGTTTGGATCGCGGGCGTCGGTATCGGTTGTGGCAGCGTGGCGGCCGTCGCGGCCACAGCACCGCTCGTGACGAGCACCGCGCTGACTGCGAGTGTCGCGATGATCCGTGAGAATCGGTTCGTCGTCGCACGCTGACGCTGAAACTGAGGCATGATCGCCCCTCCCCCTGGACCACCCCGTCCAGATGACGATCACCCATGACCGCAAGCCGGACGCTAGTGGAGCCTTCATGCGCCGACAACGGCTCTTCGTCGCTGCACGTCGGTTTCAGTAGTGTTCGGGTGACAACTTCAGTAGTTCTCCGGTAATGCGGAGATCGAACACTCCCCGGATGTCGGTGCCCCTGCTGAATACCGGCGCCCCCGGTCGTCAGCCGCCGGGCTTTCGGCGGATGAGGGTGGCAGGGCAGGATGGGGCGCGAGGTGACACCGATGAACCCGGAATTCCGACAGCTCCTGTCCGGCCAGATCTGCCGTGTACACATCGGCTATGCCGACGGACGTCCGCCGGAGGTGCTGTTCGAGACCGACGAGCTGGTGATCGAAGCACCAAACTGGCCCCTCGACGGCGAGCGGCTCATCGTGAACGGCGACGGACACCTGTGGTCGCTGGCACTCGACGCGCCGGCCCTCGCACATATCCCGTTGGAGGGCGTTCCGGCGCTCAACAACGACCACGTGCTGGCACCGGACGGCGAGCGCATCTTCCTCTCGGCATATGACGGACACATCTACGAAGCCCCGCTCGACGGCGGACGGGCGCGACGGATCACACCCGACCGGGAGCCACGTCGTCTGCACTTCCTGCACGGCGTGAGTCCCGACGGTGAGGCACTGGCATACATCGGCAT
The DNA here is from genome assembly GCF_050990725.1 of Microbacterium gorillae. Classification (GTDB taxonomy): domain Bacteria; phylum Actinomycetota; class Actinomycetes; order Actinomycetales; family Microbacteriaceae; genus Microbacterium; species Microbacterium gorillae_A. The sequence goes on along the minus strand of NZ_CP158844.1, from coordinate 870,910 downwards.
CGAACCGGATGGCCCGCAGGGATGGGGCGGTGCGGATGTGTTCGCCCTCTCCCTGCGCGACGGCACGGACACCCGCCTCACCCACGGCCCGGGGCCCGCGGACGGCAGCGAGTATGCACCGCGCTCACCGCTGATCTACCTCAACACGGAGGCATTCTCCGACGTCCCGGGTCACGCCCAGATCGCCCGGATGAGCATCACGGGTGGCGATCTGGAGCAGCTCACCCACGACGATGTCGTGAACTGGTTTCCCCACCTCGCGCCCGACGAACGGCACGCGGTGTACCTCTCCTTCCCCGCCGGGACGCTCGGACACCCGGAGAACGCCGACGTGGAGCTGAAGCTCGTCGCGAACGATGACTGGGCGCACCCGCGCACGGTGGACCGCTTCTTCGGCGGACAGGGGACGATCAACGTGAACAGCTGGGCGCCCGACTCCGCACGCTTCGCCTACATCAGCTACCCGGTGCTCTAGTTGTTGTTCCCCGTGAGGTTGTGAACGCGTTCGCGGGTGTTGATGCATCCGCGCCGAGTGACGTGTAGGAACCGGTAAGAGTTGTCCGCGGTCCACCGACGAGGCACGCGCGTTCGCTGATGAATTGTCCACGTTCGCCTCGCCGAGCACTGCTCGAAATGTCCAAGTACACCGACCACGGCGCAGGAAGTGGTCGGTCCGCAGGCCTGGTTGTGGCCTGGGGTGAGCAGACCGAACCTCACATTGGGAGCGTTCGCGTCGTCACTCATGTAGTGGGTGGAGACGCCACCCACGTGAAGGAGCTATCGAAGTGAAAGTTCTCATTGCCGGTGGTCGAGGTCGAGTCGGATCAAAGGTTGCGGTTCTTCTTGAGATGCACGGCGTGGAGGTCGTGTCCGGCGGCCTGGATGACGGGGTTGACTATATCGAGGGCACGAGAGTGGCTGAGGTTCTGGAGGGCGTGGACACCATCATCAATGTCCTCAACACCAATCGTTTCGACGAGGAAGGCGCGGTCAGGTTTTTCGACGGCACGACGCGCGCGCTGACGGCCGCCGGTGAGGAGGCAGGTGTGAGGCACCACGTCCTCCTGTCCATCGTGGGCGTCGGTGACGAAGACGGGTCGGACATCGGTTACTACCTGGGAAAGGTGGCGCAAGAACGTGCGCTCAAGGCGGGTTCGATTCCGTACACCATTGTTCGCTCGACGCAATTCCAGGGCTACGTTCCCGTGCTGGCCGACCAGCACACGGTGGACGGAAAGGTCCTTGCTCCGCGGGATCTGATCCAGCCGGTAGAGCTCGATGAACTCGTTGCCCTACTGGTCGAGGTCACGCTGTCCGGCGGCCCCTTCGGGGAGGTCGAGATCGCCGGTCCCGAGCAGTTCCACATGGACGACCTGCTCCGCGGCACGCTTGCCGCCGCCGGCGACCCTAGAGACGTCGTCACGGTCGAGAGCCCTGGCGCTGAAGACGCACTGGTGCCCCGCGGCGAGTACCGCGTGGGATCAATTTTGTATCCGATCCGCGACATTCCTCTCGCGAGCTGACCCGTTCCGACCGCCCGGCGCGAACTGATCGCGAACCACGAGCCTCACCTACCACGATCTATGAGGTGGTGGGTGAGGCTCTTTTCGGCATTTGCTGCTCCTCCGCGGATGGCGCTGTCAGCTACTGCTACGGGCGCCGAGCGCCCGATGCGCATCCGTCACGCAGCGCGAGGCCTGCCCCGCGGCGGGACAAAAAGGCCGACACCGAGGAGAACCGCAAAGGCGAGAACGATGACCTGGCTGATTTGGTCAGATGCGGACATGTGACTGAGGTGCGTGACGTGATAAAGGAAATGGAGCACCCCGAACGTGGTCCAGGCAATGCCGAGAAGCCGGCAGCCGATCTGGGAGCGCCAGAACAGGCCGAAGACGCTGGCCAGCCCGAGCGCGAGGTATTGAGCCCCGTGGTCGCGAATCAGGTGCTCGTTGTAAGGCCCGTCTTGCGAGATCCACTCGCCCAGGGCTGCCGGGAAGTGGTCGTAGAACTGCTCAGGGAGAAAGTATGCCCATGTGCCGACGACGGCAGAGATGACGATGGAGCCGATGAGAGCGGCTAGCTGAACTCCGCCGACGCGACGATCATCGCTCGCGGTATCAACGGGAAGGTGGGCGCGGTCATTCATGAGAAATCCGTCCTCGACGCCGGGCGTCGGTAGACCGTGTGGGAAGAAAGGTTGACGCACGACGGTGCATGCGTGGCGCCGTGAGCGCGAGGAAGAACCGAACGGGCGGACTACTTGGCGTGGTGGGCGGTGCGCAGCCACTCGTCGAATGTCGTACGCGCGATCGTCTTCGAGGCGCCGCCGCGGAGTTCTCCGGAGCCCAGGCCGCGTCCGTAAGCGCCGGGGAAACGCAGCTCGACCACTCGGCGTCGTGTGCCGTCGTGCGCGTACATCCTGCGAACCATATCGGCCAAGCACTCATCCCGAGGCCCGAGCAGATCGGTCGCCCGACCCGCAGGTTCGTTCTCGGCGACAGTGATGAGGTGCTCGCCGACTTCCTCGGCCGCGACCGGCCGGGTCAGGGTCTTGGGCACCAAGGTGAACGCGCCCATGGTGGTCTGTGCAACGATCTGCTCAGCGAACTCGTGGAACTGGCCTGTGCGAGCGATGGTGTGGGGCACATCTGCCGCGGCGACCAGTCGTTCCTGAGCGAGTTTGCCGGCGTAGTAGGAAGTGTCGATGTTGTCGATTCCCACGATTGACAACGCCACGTGGTGCGGCGTTCCTGCACGCATTTCCGCGCTCAGCAGCCTACGCGAGGCGGACTCGAAGAAGTCGACCGCTTTCTTGGTCGACAGGGTGGTCGCGTTCAGCACATCAACGACTGCGTCAGCCCCTGCGATGGCTTTGTCGATGCCCTTCCCCTGAAGGACATCTACGCCGTTACTACGGGTCAGGAGAACCACCTCATGCCCGCGACGACGCGCCGCCTGCACGACGTACCGTCCCACGGTGCCAGTTCCGCCCGCGACTGCAATCCTCATCTTCAACTCCTTTCCAGCGCAGCAGGAACCTCCCACAGCACGAGCGGCTCGATACCCTCATGTACTTGACGGCACAGGGCAAGTGAATGTGAGGTTCACTCGGTGATCCGATCAGGGGTAACCCACTCGGTGAGTTTGCGGGGGTCGAGCACGAGCCACACGTCAGTGATCTGCTCCCCTTCAACGTGGAAGCTGGCGATACCGAAAAGTTGTCCGCCAAGGGTCAAGGCGTATCCCAAGCCGTCCGCGGTGCGCCGCTCCTCGAAAACGAGCTCCGGCTGCTTCTGTATGACCCCCATGAGGAAACGCGCGACACGATCCGATCCCCTGACGACGTTGGGGGCGACGCTTACCACTCCGCCGCCGTCGGCGCGCAATTCGACCTCCGGCGCGAGCGTCGTCATGAGCAGGCGCAGATCCCCGCCCCGACTCGCGGCCAGGAACGCACGAACCACATCGTCATGTGTCTTCGAGGCAACCACCGTCGTACGCCGCTCACGGACATGTCGCCGCGCAGAGGAAGCCAACTGACGAGCAGCTTCGGGCGAACGTCCCACCAGGTCTGCGATCTCATCAAACGGAGTGCCGAACACGTCATGCAGCACGAACGCGACGCGCTCCGGCGGAGTCATGGACTCCAGAACCATCAACAGCGCCGTGCTCACCGCATCGTCAAGAGTCAACCGGTCGAGTGGATCCGCCGCCGCATCAACAGTGGCGTGTGAGACGGTACCCGTGCCGAGGAAGAGGTCGGACGGGATCGGTTCCGGCAACCACTGCCCAATCTGCTTCTCACGACGAGCCTTGGCGGAACTGAGCACGTCAAGTGCGATCCGGCTGGCGGCTCGCGTCAGCCAGGCCGCCGGGCTGCGGATTTCATCGCGTTCCAGTTCGGTCAGCCGATACCACCGAATATAGGTCTCCTGAACGACATCTTCCGCGTCTGCCAGAGTTCCCGTCATCCGGTATGCCAGGGAAACTAGGCGGCGGCGTTCGCCAACCACGTCAGTGTCACCCCCAACTGGGGCCACTGACGGCTCGTCGTGCGACATCTCTCACCTCTCTGAGGGCCGCCTCGAGGCCCCGGCGGACCACCTCGACCCACGGCACTCTCACTAGATATGACGGATCGGGTCCCCAAAACGTGAGGTGGACAGCACCAACCGTCGAGCGGTTCCGTGGCATGGCCACCGGAAGGCTTCGCTCACTCACGCGTTCACAACCTGTCAGGGAACAACATCTAGAAGACCATCCACGAGGGCGTGTGCAGGGCGTACCCCTTCACCGTGGCCCACGCGAAGAAGCACATACTGGCCAGCGTGCATCCGAGAATCCACACCGGCCAGGCTCGGCGGTGCCGGTTGTTCACCCGATACGCCACCAACCAGATGCCGATCAGGATCACGATCGGGCTCACCACGATCCCGATGTCCGCGGCCGACGCGAGAGCGTCGTCGCAGGTGTCGGTGGTGTAGCACCACGACCCGACCTGCGAGAGCTGGAAGAGAGACCACAGCAGCGCCGCATACAGCAGGAACAGCAGCGACCCCGCGATCGAGCGTCCGACGAAGCGAGCCGTTCGCTTACTCCCCTGCACTGGTGCGCTCACCGCCGACATGCCCTCACCCTAGTGCAGGGGTTGACACCGTCACCGCGCGCGGCCGTCGTGCGTCCGCCCGCGCGGGTGGCCGTCGTGAATGCATGATGATGGGCTGAATCCAGGACCGAAATGGGGGATCTCTCATCGATTCGCCGCACGATCATGGATTGACGACGCCATCGCCGTCCGCGCCACCGCATCACCGCGTCACCTCGGCGTCGCGATCCGTGCACCCGCACGTGATAGATGTCCCTTATGAACGCGCGCACCGCGGAGCCGTCGATCGGCGGCACCATCGACCACATCCTCTCCGTCCTGCCCTCGCTCATCCCGAGCGCGCAGCGGGTCGCGCGCATCTGCGCGGAACGCCCAGAAGAGGTCGCCGAGATGTCCGGTGCCGACCTCGCGGCAGCCGCCGACACGTCTGCCGCCACGGTGAGCCGGACCTGCCAGGCCCTCGGGTTCCAGGGCTTCCAGCACCTGCGGATGCTGCTCGTGCGCGATCTCGGAGCGGCCGCCCGTGCGACACGATCGCGTGAGGCGGGGACTGCGGGGTGGCTGCACAGCATCGCGGAAGGTGCCGGTGACATCCTCCGCACCTCGCTCGCCTCCGTCGATGTCGCCGCGTTCGAGGCCGCGGCCGACGCGATCGTCGCCGCGCCGCGGGTGCTGCTGGTCGGCACCGGCGCCTCCGGGCCGGCAGCACAGGCGATCGCCCTGAAGCTGACGATCAACGGCCGACCGTGCGAAGCTCCCGTCGACGGCGTCTCACAGCAGCTCACGGCGCGCGTCCTGCGCCCGGGCGACGTCTGCATCGTCGTCAGCTCCAGCGGCGGCAACGCCGTCACCCTGGCGGCGGCGGCCGCAGCCGTGGAAGCCGGTGCCACGGTGATCGGGGTGACCAGCTTCTCCCGCTCCGCCCTCGCGGAGCACTCCGACATCCTGCTGGTCGGCGGCGCGCGGTTCCAGAGCTGGGATCAGGGCGCGGTGGGTGCCGGGCTGGTGCAGTATCTGCTGCTGTCGGTGCTGCAGCTGGCCGTCGCTGATCGCATGGACGGCGACGACGCGGAACGCGCGCGCTGGGCCATCCGCGATGAGCTGGGTGCCATCGTCGCCGAGCCGAGCGACCCGGACGACGACTCCGCCACGACCGTGTCATAACGTTTCCCCGCGGAGCGCGCGCCGTTGTCCTCACGTTCTCTCGCAATTTACTTTCACTGAAGAAGCTTCCTAGGTAAGCGAATTACGCGGGAAGGTCCCGCCGCTGGATCGCTTGCGGGAGGCGACCCATGGGCACCATTCAGCTCCGCGGGATCGGACGCAGCTTCACGAGCACCACCGCGGTCCGCGACATCACCCTGGACATCGACGACGGCGACTTCCTGGTCCTGCTCGGCCCGTCGGGCTGCGGAAAGACGACCCTGCTGCGCATGATCGCGGGCCTGCTCGAACCGACCACCGGACGCATTCTGCTGGACGACGAGGACATCACCGAGCTGCCCTCGAAGAAGCGCGACCTCGCGATGGTGTTCCAGAGCTACGCGCTCTACCCGCACCTGAGCGTCCGCAAGAACCTGGCGTTCCCGCTGCGCGTGCAGAAGCTGAGCGCGACGGAGATCGCCGACCGCGTGCAGGATGTGGCTGCCTCTCTCGAGATCGATCACCTCCTCGACCGCAAGCCGAAGGAGCTCTCGGGAGGTCAGCGCCAGCGGGTGGCCGTCGGTCGCGCGCTCGTGCGCAACCCGAAGGCGTTCCTGATGGACGAGCCGCTGTCGAACCTCGACGCGAAGCTGCGCACGCAGACCCGTCAGGAGCTCACCGCGCTGCATCGGCGTCTCGGCGCCACCTTCGTCTACGTCACCCACGACCAGGTCGAGGCGATGACCATGGCCACCAAGATCGTGGTGCTCAACGCTGGTCGGATCGAGCAGTACGGCACCCCGGAGGACGTCTACGACCGTCCCGAGTCGGTGTTCGTGGCCGGGTTCCTCGGCAGCCCCGCCATGAACCTGCTCGACGCTCAGGTCGTGTCCGAGGACGGACGCGTCGCCGTCACCGCACCGAACCTGGCGGGCGATCTGTGGGAGGGCTCGACCGATCCGATCGACGTGGTGCTCGGCATCCGCCCCGAGCACCTGGAGATCGCAGCAGAGGACGGGCGGCGCGGCGGCGTGCGCCTGGCCGTCACCGTCGACATCGTCGAGAACCTCGGCGGCGAGCAGATCCTGACCTGCACCACCGGCACCGGCCGCGTGCACGTGCGAACCTCGCGGGATGTCCGCGTCGCCGCGGGCACCGAGCTGACGCTGCGCGCCGATGCCGAGCACGTCCACCTCTTCGAGCGCTCCAGCGGTCGCCGCCTCGAGTGGGTCACCGAACCCATCGACGCCACGACCCGCTCCCCCGAACCCGCCCTCGTCTCCTAACCCCCACCCCCACGAGAGAGAAACGATGAACAACCGTATCCGTCGCGCCGGTTTCGCCGGTGTCGCCGTCCTCGCCCTGGCGGCACTCGCCGGCTGTGCGGGCACCGCCTCCGCGGTCGACTCCGCCGGCAGCATGGCCACGCTCACCCCTGACGACAAGGTGACCATCACCTTCGAGTCCTACAACCTCGCTCAGGCCGGTGCCTGGAGCGACACCATCACCGGTCTGATCGACGAGTTCATGGCAGAGCACCCGAACATCACGGTGAACGCCCAGCCCTCCAGTTCCACGTCCACCGCGGGCAGCGTGCAGCAGCAGCTGCTCGCCGGCGGCGCCCCGGATGTCGCCCAGCTCACCTTCAACGAGCTGGACTTCGCCGCCACCACGCTCGGCGCGCAGAACCTCACCGCTCTCGTCGGCGAGCAGGGTCTCGACGACGAGTTCGGCGGCGAGTACCCGTATCACGAGCGCGCCCGCGTGCTCGCGGACTGGGACGGTGCCACCTACGGCATCCCGTACGTGTTCTCCACGCCGGTGCTGTGGATCAACGAGTCGCTGTTCGAGCAGGCGGGACTCGACCCGAAGACGATCGACCTGTCCACCTGGGACGCCATCGAGGCCGCCGGCCAGAAGATCAGCGCGAGCACGGGTGGTCCGTCCGTGAGCATCTCGTGCACGGTCACCGGCGGCAACTGGTGCATGCAGGGCCTGTTCCGATCCAACGGAGCACAGGTGCTCAGCGACGATCGCAGCACGATCGAGTTCGGCTCGGACGCCGCGGTCGACACGGTCCAGACGTTCCGTGACATGTTCGATGCCGGTGTGCTCGCCAACCAGGACAGCGCGTCGATGTACGAGGCGTTCGCGCAGGGCAAGACCGCGATCCACGTCAACACCTCCGCGCTGCAGAGCGCGTTCATGGGCGGCGCGAAGGCGGCCGGCTGGACGCTGGATGCCCGCACGCTCCCCGCGTTCGGCGACAAGGACGTGATTCCCACGAACTCGGGATCGTTCCTCGCCATCTTCTCCACCGACGCGAAGAAGCAGGCCGCGGCCTGGGAGCTCATCCAGTGGATGACCAGCCCGCACGCCTACGAGACGATCTCCACCGGCATCGGCTACCTGCCGCTGCGGAACACGATGACGGAGGAGGGCGGCCCGCTGTACGAGTGGGTCGAAGCCAACCCGCTCGTGAAGCCCAACCTGCAGCAGCTCGACGACCTGCAGCCGTGGGTGTCCTACCCGGGCGACAGCTACGCGCAGGTCGATACGGTGCTCGCCACCGCCATCGAGGAGTCCATCTTCTTCGGCAAGGACCCGGCGGCGACGATGCAGGCTGCCGCCGAGCGCGCGCAGGGACTGATCAAGTGACCACCGCACAGCAGAGCGGCATCCGCCGCTACGAGACCCCCGGCGTCTACAACCTCCGCGACACCGGCGGCTACACCGCCGGAGCGAGCAGCTCCCGCTGGGGACGCCTGTTCCGGTCCGATGCGCTGCACCTGCTGAATGCGGACGGCCGCGCGCTGCTTCGCGACCTCGGTATCTCGCACATCGTCGATCTCCGCGGCTCGACGGAGCTGGGTGCGGCACCGAGCAACGTGGACGGGCTCGACCTCACCGTGCACCACCTCCCGGTGTTCGACGAGGCTGCGCCGACGGCGCAGCTCGACCTCAGCATCGGCCTCGCACCGATCTACGACCACATGGTCGATGAGCGCGGCGCGAACCTCGTGGCCGCGATCCGCGTGATCGCCGAGGCCGCCGACGATGAGGCCGTGCTCGTGCACTGCACCGCAGGCAAGGACCGCACCGGCCTGGTGATCGCCTTCGCGCTGAGCGCGGCGGGTGTCGATCGCGACGAGGTCGTGGCCGACTACGCGCAGACCGCGGACAACCTCCGCGGCGAGTGGACCACCGCCATGCTGGCGCAGCACGGTGCCGGTGCCGCGGAGCTGCCGGCCGAAGTGGTCGAGCTCATCACGGCGAGCCCGGCCCCCGTGCTCGCAGCCCTCCTCGAGCGGATCGATCGCGAACACGGATCGATGCGCGACTACCTGCTCGCGCAGGGACTGACCACCGCCGAACTGGAGCGCCTCACCGCGTTCCTGGTCGGCTGAGAACTCCAGAACAGGACACGAACATGAACGCTTTCGACGGGCAGTTCCCCGCCCCCGACCACTTCATCCTCCACCTCTCCGACACGCACTTCGTGGGTGATGGCGAGCTGCTGCACGAGCGCATCGACTCGGACAGGAATCTCGCCGAACTGTTCGAGGGCTTCGCGCGTTCGAACACCCGCCCCGAGGCGATCGTCTTCACCGGCGACCTCGCCGACACGGGCCGCGACGACGCCTACGCACGGCTGCGTGCGCTGGTCGGGCCGGCGGCGGAGGCACTCGGCGCCCAGGTGATCTGGGTCATGGGCAACCACGATGAGCGCGTGGCCTTCCGTCGCGGGCTGCTGGATCAGGACGGCGACGACAGCGAACCGGTCGACCGCGTCTTCGACATCAATGGCCTCCGCATCATCGCCCTGGACTCCACGGTCCCCGGCCACCACCACGGCGAGATCAGCGACGAGCAGCTGGCCTGGCTCGCCGACGTCCTCTCCACCCCCGCTCCCGATGGCACGCTCATCGCACTGCACCACCCGCCAGTGCCGAGCCCGCTCGGCCTGCTGGCCCTCGTCGAGCTGAAGGACCAGGATCGCCTCGCCGAGGTGATCCGCGGAACGGATGTCCGTGGCATCCTCGGCGGTCACCTGCACTACTCCACGAACAGCATGTTCGCGGGAGTGCCGGTGTCGGTCGCCTCGGCCACCTGCTACACGCAGGACCTCACGGTTGCCTACCCGGGCGCGCGCGGGCAGGACGGCGCGCAGTCGTACAACCTCGTGCACGTCTACGGCGACCGCGTGCTGCACTCGATCGTGCCGATCGGACAGTTCCCGACCGTGTACGAGATGACGCCGGAGATGCTTGAGGGGTTCATGAAGATGAGCGCCGAAGAGCGCCTCGAAGCCGCGAACGCGTCGCTGCAGAGCTGACATGTTCGTCACCGTCACCGCCCCCAAAGCGGCGGCGGTCCCGGTGGAGGCGGTGTCGCAGTCGCGGCGCCGCCTCCGTCCTCGGACGCTGCTGCCCTACCTCTACGTGCTGCCCGGCGTGGCTTTCCTGCTGCTGTGGACCTACAGCCCGCTGGTGCAGACCTTCGCGCTGTCGTTCTACGACTGGAATCTGCTGCCCACCAGCCCGAAGACCTTCGTCGGCCTGGACAACTACGCCGAGGTGGTGCAGCTGCCCGAGCTGCACACCGCCATCATCAACACGGTCGTCTACATCGGCGCGTTCCTCGTGTTCTCCCTGGTGCTGCCGATCGTGATCGCTCTCGTGTCGCGGCAGGTACAGGGGCGGGCGCGCACGATCTACCAGGCACTGATCTTCGTGCCGTTCCTCATCACGCCGGTCGCCACCAGCGCGGTGTGGCGGTGGCTGTTCGCCGAGCAGGGCGCCTTCGCCACGGTGATGGCCCAGTTCGGCATCGACATGCCCAACGTGTTCCGCGATCCGGCCACGGCGATCTGGGCGGTCATCGTGATCGTCGGCTGGCAGATGCTCGGTTTCGGCGTGCTGGTGGTCGCCGCAGGCTTCGCCGGGATCAGCCCGGAGTACGGTCAGGCCGCATCGCTGGACGGTGCCGGTTTCGCCCGGATCACGCGAACGATCACGATGCCGCTGCTGTCGCCGACCATCGTGTTCCTCGCGCTCATGACGATCCTGCTCGCCGCGCAGTGGACGTACCCGATCATCGATCTGCTCACGCAGGGCGGGCCGTCGAATGCGACGACCAACATCTACTACCTGCTGTATCAGTTCGGTTTCCAGAACTTCGACGCCGGCATCTCCTCGGCCGCCGGAGTCATCTTCTTCCTCGGCTTCGGTCTGATCGCGCTGCTCTTCCTGGAGCTGCAGGACCGACTGAGCTTCTACGACAACTGAGAGGTTCGTCATGACTTTCGTCACCGTCGCACCGCCGGCTTCCGTCACCGGCACCGCGAACCGCGTGCAGTCCCGCAGCGAGGACCTCGCCGTCGGCACGCGCCGCCGCGGGGGCGTGGCCGTCGGGCACATCGTCCTGGTGGTGCTGGCCGTGTTCAGCGTCTTCCCCGTGTACTGGATGTTCGCCACCGCCCTGCGCGCCCCGGAGAACGCGCTCGATCAGACGCTGCTGCCCTGGCCGCTGAGCTTCGAGAACTTCGCGTACGTCTGGAACACCATCCCGATCGCCGGCATGCTGCTGAACACGTTCGGCATGGCGCTGATCCTGGCGGTCGCGCAGCTGCTCATCGCGGTGCTCGCCGCCTACGGCTTCGCGATGTGGGACTTCGTGGGCAAGAAGGCGCTGATGTTCCTGTTCATCGGCTCCTGGCTGGTGCCGTTCCAGGTCACGATGATCCCGAACTACGTGCTGGTGTCACAACTGGGCCTGCTCGGCACGGTCGGCGGCGTGGTGATCCCGCAGTTGGCCGGTGCGTTCGCGGTGCTCCTCATGGTGCAGCACATGCGCGCGTTCCCGCGGGAGCTGATCGAGGCGTCGCAGCTGGATGGGCGCTCCAGCTGGTCGACGCTGTGGACCGTGGTGGTGCCCAACATGAAGCCCGCCCTGGCCGCGCTCGGCATCATGGCCTTCATCTCGGCATGGAACGAGTACCTCTGGCCCGCGCTCATCATGCGGCAGGGAGACGCCCTCATCCAGGTGGGTGTGCGCAGCTTCCTCACGGCGGAGGGCGACAACTGGGGCGCCACGATGGCCGCCGCCGGCCTCGCCTGTGTTCCGGTGCTGCTGATCTACGTCTTCCTGCAGCGGTATGTGGTGGACGCCTTCGTGCGGTCCGGGCTGAAGTGAGGTGACCGATGAAGTGGGGCGAGCTGCGATGCGGCTCGCCCCACTTCTTCGTTCTCAGACCGGCTTGGATGCCAGCGGCTCCAGGCGCGCGAGCTCCTCATCGCTGAACGGTTCGCCGTCCAGCGCACGCAGGGAGTCTTCCAGCTGACGCACGCTCGAGGCGCCGATCAGCGCGCTGGTGACCGCGGAGTCGCGCAGCACCCACTGGATCGCCAGCTGTGCGAGCGTCTGCCCGCGCGAAGCCGCGATGTCGTTCAGCTCGCGAGCGCGATCGAGGTACTGCTCGGTGATGGTGGATTCGTTCATCCAGCGGCCGGTGGCCACGCGCGAATCGCTCGGGATGCCCGTCAGGTAGCGATCGGTCAGCAGGCCCTGAGCCAGCGGGGAGAACGCGATCGCCCCGGTGCCGAGCTCCGTGAGGGTGTCCAGCAGGCCCGTCTCCTCCACGCGGCGGTCGAACATGTTGTACCGCGGCTGGTGGATCGTCAGCGGAACGCCCTCCGCCCGCAGCGCAGCGGCCGCCGCGAGCGTCTGCTCGGGCGTGTAGTAGTTCGAGATGCCGGCGTAGAGGGCCTTGCCCTGGCGCACTGCGGTGGCGATCGCACCCATCGTCTCCTCGATCGGCGTCTCGGGGTCGGGGCGGTGCGAGTAATAGATGTCGACGTAGTCCAGGCCGAGGCGCTGCAGCGACTGGTCGAGGGAGGCGATCATCGTCTTGCGCGATCCCCACTCGCCGAACGGCCCGTCCCACATCTGATAGCCGGCCTTGGTCGAGATGACCAGCTCATCCCGGTACGGACGGAAGTCCAGCTGATGGATCTTGCCGTAGTTCAGCTCGGCGCTTCCGGCGGGCGGACCGTAGTTGTTGGCCAGATCGAAGTGGAAGACGCCGAGATCGAACGCGCGACGCAGCACGGCGCGCTGGGTCTCCAGCGTGCGATCGTCACCGAAGTTGTTCCAGAGACCGAGGGACACCCGCGGCAGGATCAGGCCGCTCCGGCCGGAGCGTGCGGTGTGGATCGTTTCATATCGAGTGGGATCGGCGGTGTAGGCCATGAGCACCTTCTGGGGATTCGTCGCGTCGACGCTGAGCAGCGCGTTGTCAGCAGGCTATCGAGTCGAAAGGCAGGCGGCCACGCCGCCAGTTGAATGGCGTCTCTCTGCGTCATCCGCGCGGTGGTGTTGTCTCCCCCCATGTCCGTCTCTGGACGGATGTGCATGCGCCAGCCGTCGTCCTACGGTGGTGCAAGATCACGTCGGACGAGAAGGAAACGGAATCACCCATGCGACGCGCGGAGCCATTCGGCGACATCGATGCGGAACTTGCGACGCTGGCGGCGTCCGCGGACGCGGACCTCGCGGTGGCGGTACGCGACAGCGACGGACGATGGACCCGATACGGGTCGTCCGATACCGCGCGCGAGAGTCGATTCGAGATCGGATCGGTGAGCAAGGCGCTGACCGGGTCGGTGTTCGGGGTGCTCGTCGCGGGCGGGGAGATCGATCCGGACTCGCCGGTCGACGACGTCCTCGACGAACGTCTTCCCTGGCGGGACGCCGCTCCGACTCTCCTCGATCTCGCCACCCATCGCTCGGGACTGCCGAACACGCCGCGTGCCCTCTTCCTCCGCGAGATGGCCACCGCGCTCGGGTTCAGCACGAAGGACCCGTGGCGGGGCGTGACGAACGACACTTATCGGACCCACCTGCAGGACGCTGCCCGTCGCGCGCGCGGCCGCGGGCGATTCGGGTACTCCAGCATGGGCGTCGGCCTCCTCGGCGACGCCCTGGCTGCGGCGAAGGGCATGACGTTCGAGGAGCTGGTCCGCACCCGGCTCCTGCAGCCGCTCGGCATGACTCGCACGGGTCTGGATCGACCGACCACCGGCCCGGACGTGGTGTCGCGCCCGATGAATCGGAAGGGCGTCGCGTTGCCGTATCTGAAGGACGAGATGCCCGCCGCCGGGATGTACGCGTCGACCATCACAGACCTCCAGCTCCTCGCCGACGCGCTGATCGACGCCCCTCCCGCCACGGTGGCGGAGGGATTGCGGGTGGCGACCACCGCCCATCATCACCTCGATGAGAAGGCGCAGCTTGGGCTCTGCTGGTTCCTCTCCGGGACGGGGTCGACGCGGGAGGTCGCGCACTCCGGCGGCACGTGGGGTTCGCAGGCGCAGTTCAGCGTTCAACCCGCCACGGGCAAGGCGGTCGTGGCGCTCACGGCCACCCATCGCCGCATCGACCTGTTCGCCGCGCGATATCTCGCCGCCGACGCCCGCTAGAAGATGGATATCGCATCTCCGACGCGTGTGGGAGGTGCGTTTTCCAGCTTCCCTCACGTCACAGCATCGCGGTGAGCACACCTCCATCCGCACGCAGCGCCGCGCCGTTGGTGGCCGAGGCGAGCGGACTCGCCAGGTAGGCGACGAGGTTGGCGATCTCGGACGGCTCGATGAAGCGTTCCAGCAGTGTCGTGCGGTTCTGACCGATGATGGCCGCCTTCATCGCGTCGTGCGGCAGCGACTGAGCATCCGCGACTGCGGCGATGGATGCCGCGACACCGTCGGAGAAGGTCGGGCCGCCGAGCACCGTGTTCACGGTGACGGCGGTGCCGCGCGTGAGCTTCGACAGCCCGTTGCCCAGTGCGGTCATCGCCGCCTTGGTCATGCCGTAGTGCACCATGTCGGCGGGGACGTTCACCCCCGACTCGCTGCTGATGAAGATGATCCGCCCCCAGCCTCGATCAAGCATTCCGTCGAGCACCGCGCGGGAGAGGCGAACCCCGCTCATCACGTTGACCTCGAAGTAGCGCGTCCATTCGTCATCGGTGACTGCGGCGAACTCGGCGAGTCCGAAGAGACCGACGTTGTTCACGAGGATGTCGACATCGCCCAGCTGCCGCGTGAGCGCGTCCACCTGCTCGGCATCGGCGAAGTCGGCGGCGAGACCCGCGACCCGCGCCGCCGGCCGCTCAGCGCGGAGTCGTGCCACGGCGGCATCGACGCGGGTCGCGTCACGTCCGTTCAGGGTTACGGCGACGCCCTCGGCCGCGAGCGCGGCGGCAATCGCGTAGCCGATCCCCTGCGTCGAACCGCTGATGAACGCCGTCTTGCCCTGCAGTCGCAGATCCATGATCACTCCTCGATTCACTTGCTCAGGAAAGTGACACTACGCGGGTTTCACTTGCTCAGGCAAGTTGGAGGAGTCAGTGAGCTACCCTTGTCGCATGCCAGATGAGCCGATCGTCGCGCCCCTGAGCCCAGAAGAACTGGAGATCTGGGCGAGTCTCGCCACCCTGCTCGAACGCCTGCCCACGGCACTGGATGCTCAGCTTCAGCGCGACAGCGGACTCACGCACTTCGAGCACGGCATCCTCTTCGCGCTCGACAGCGCACCCGATCACACCCTGCGCCTCAGTGTGCTGGCGACCTACGCCAGCTGCACGCTGTCCCGCCTGTCCCGCGCGATCTCCCGACTCGAGACCAAGGGCTGGGTGCGCCGCGAGATCGATCCCACCGACGGACGCTTCACGCTCGGCATGCTCACCCCCGCGGGTCACGACAAGGTGGAGGAGTCGACGCCGGCGCATCAGGCCCTGGTGCGCCGACTGGTGTTCGACACCCTCACGCCGGCGCAGGCACGACAGCTGCGGACGGTGAGCACGAAGATCGCGACGGCGGTCGACCCCACCGAGCCTTGGCGCCCGCCCGCGGCGGGCTGACGCGCGTATCTCGGTCGGCCCGCCTGCGAGAGACGAAAATCGCACCTCCCTCATGCCGGGGAGGTGCGATTTCTGTCCCTTACCGCGACAGTGGTCAGGAGCTCAGCGCCGCAGTCGGAGGCGTGCGCGATGCTCGCACAGCCGGAAGCACCCCCGCGATCGCACCGACAGCGACAGTGGCCACCAGCCCACCCACCGGAATCAGCACTGGAACCGCGAGGGGCCAGCCATTCGCTAGCGCCACCGCGCCGGTCACCCCGACGCCGAGTAGCACCCCCGCGAGCCCGCCGAGAAACGCGAGCAGAATCGCCTCGGCGAGGAACTGCGCGCGGATGTGCGGACGAGCCGCTCCCAGGGATCGTCGGAGTCCGATCTCTCGGCGGCGTTCCAGCACGGTGATGACCATCGTGTTGGCGACGCCGATCCCGCCCACCAGCAGCGCGATCGACCCGACCCCGACGAGGAGGCCAGTGAAGACCTGATCGACCGTGTTCTTCGCCGCGAGCGCGTCGGACGGACGCGACACCTTCACATCACCCGGGGAGGCGGGATCCACGGTCAGCGGAAGACGATCTCGGATGCCGAGCACGTCAGCGTCGGCGGATCGCTCGTAGATGGTGGTGGGAATCCCGTCGAAACCGAACACCGCCGTCGCGCGCTCCGGCGAGACCATCGCGGCTGTGTTCAGCTCCGGTGCGAGCAGCACCGGATCGAGGATGCCCACGACGGTGAACAGCCGCTCTCCCATCCAGACCTGCATCCCGATCCGCGTGATTCCGAGTTTCTCCGCGGTGGCGCTGCCGAGCACCACCGTGTCCAGCTCTCGCGTGACGCTCGTGAACCAGGACCCCTGCGCCAGCGTCGCACCGACTGTCTCGGGGAGTCGCTGGTCGGCCACGCGGACCACCAGACCGCCCGTCGCCCCGGTCGGCACCGCGGGACTCCGGTAGACGTGGACCTTGACGTCGCTGGTCCACGAGGCCTCCGCCACCCCGTCGAGATGACGGACGCGCGGGACGGCATCCGGGCTGAGTTTCGTCTCGTTGCCGAGGAAGTCCTTGCCCGCGGTGATCGTGAGCATGTTGGTGCCGATCTCGGCGAGCCGCTGTTGCACGAGCGCCTGGCTGGAGGTGGAGATGCCGATCACGGCGATCATCGCGGCGATGCCGATCGCGATCCCGAGCCCCGACAGCACGGCACGCATCGGGTGGGCGCGAACGCCGTGGAAGGCGAGACCGGCGAGATCGGAGGATCTCAGCCGCGACCGCGGCACGCTCACGTCACCGCTCCCACCGTGTGCCGCTCCGCGAAAGCGGGATCGGCGGAGTCGGACACGATCAGGCCGTCGCGGATCGCAACGCGTCGGGGCAGGCGCTCCGCCAGCTCGCGGTCATGGGTGATCAGCACGATCGTCGTCCCGTTCTCGTTGAGCTCGCGCAGGAGCTGCACAACTGTCTCCCCCGAGGCGGAATCGAGACTCCCGGTCGGCTCATCCGCCAGCAGCAAGGCTGGACGGCGGACGATGGCACGGGCGATGGCGACCCGCTGGCGCTCGCCGCCGGAGAGCTGGCGGGGCTTGTGATCGAGCCGGTGCTCGAGGCCGACCGAGGTGAGTGCCTCGCGTGCCCGCTCACGTCGCAACGCACGCTTCAACCCCGTGTAGAGCAGTCCGGCGGCGACGTTGTCGACGGTGCTCTGTCCGTCGCTCAGGTGGAACTGCTGAAACACGAATCCGATCATGTGTGCCCGCACGGCGCTCAGTCGCGCGTCGGAGAGATCGCTCACGCGCTCCCCCGCGATCAGCACGTCACCTGTACTGGCACGATCGAGCGTGCCGATGAGGTTCAGCAGCGTGGACTTCCCGGACCCTGATGGGCCGACGATCGCGACGAACTCGCCGTCGTCCACACGCAGATCGATCCCGCGGAGCGCCTGGGTGGGCGGTGATCCGTACGAGCGCGTGACGCCGCTCAGCTGCAGGACCGGCGTCACTGTGCCACCACCACTTCGTCGCCCTCGGCGAGACCGCCACCCGAGACCTCGACGAGACCGTCACCGAACGCTCCGGTCGCGACCGTGATCAGCCGGGTCTTCTTGCCGTCGACCACCTCGACCTGCGAGGTGCCATCGGGTCCGGCGAGGAGGGCGAGCACGGGAACCCGCAGCACGCCGCTCGCCAGCGTGCGGGTGAACGTGGCGGATGCCGCGGCGTCCACGAGGTCGCCGCCGACGGCCGGATCGTCGGGAGCGAGCACCAACGGCACCTTCATGACCTTCTCACCGTTGCCGCCGTCCTTCTGCACGGCGGCGCCAACGCTGACGACCGTCGCCTCGGCGACCGTGCCGTCCGGGAGCGACACCTGAACCCGGCTGCCGGCCGGCGCCACCGCAACCAGATCGGCGTCCAGATCGATCGTGATCTGCTTGCCGGGGTCCGTGACCGTCAGCACGGTTGCGCCGCTCGGCGAGCCGGGAGCGGCATCGACCGCCCCGACCCGCACGGCCGCGGGCTCGAACACGAAGCTGCCGGCCGGCAGCTCGCCCGTGCGCTCCAGCCCACGCGCCTTCTGCCAGCTGCGGATGGCCTCCGCCGTCCACCAGGTGAACTCCTCGTCAGGTTCGCGGTCAAAGAAGCCCAGCTCGCGCAGGTTCTCCTCCAGCTGGCGCACATCGCGTCCGTCGCTCATCCCGCTCGTGAAACCGCGCCATGCAGGAAGCTCCCCGAACAGCAGCACGACCGGCTGGTCGTCGATCCGGAACAGTTCGTCGCCACGCCCGATCACCGCCCCGACGACGGGAACCGACGTCACCGTTCCCGGCAACGAGGATCCGATCGGACGTCCGTTCGCGTAGGTGAGTTTGCCCACCGCGCGCACACGCTCGGTGAGATCTCCCCGGCTCACCGTGTCGGTCGCCGTGTCCGTGTGCGGAGCTTTCTCCTCGGCGGACGGCCGCGCGAGGGCCGGCACGACGATGGCCGCTCCGCCGCCGACCGCTGCCAGCAGCACCGTCACGATGATCCAGATCATGACACGACGTCGCGGGCGTGTCGGGCGCCCGGGCGAAGTACCCGCGTCAGCCATTGCCCTTCTCCGTCCCGAAGCCGGCCGTGTCGGCACAGGCATCGAGCGTCTTCTCGTCGTATTTGCCGGCCTCGATCGCCGTGGCACCGGCCATGCCCCCGTCGGACGGCGGTGCCGGGTCTTCCCACTCGTAGCCGGCGTCGCGCATGCACTTCGCGAAGGCGAGCTGCATCTTGTAGAGCTCATCCGCGCTCGGAACGTTCGGGTCGACCGGCGGCTGACCGACGTTCTTCGTGCACGTCGTGGACGCGGCCTGGTACGTCTCCACGTCTATCCCGAGCGAATCGAGGTCGAGCATCTCGTTCGGCGAGCGCTCCGGCACCTCGATTCCCTCCTCGCGCATACAAGCGTCGAACTTCTCGGTCCACGCCGTCATCTCCTGCTCGAACGTGGCGTTGCTCACGCCCCCTCCATCGCCCCTCGCCTCGTCGCCGGATCCCCCGGACGACGCGCATGCGGTGAGCAGCGCCGCTGACATCAGGGCAAGGGCCGCTGCTGCGGCGGCGAGCCGTCCCCGCGATCGTGTGAGTGTCATGGTGTTCCTTCCGTCTGCTGCGCCGCGATGGCGCTCAGCAAGGACATCGCGAAGGCGGTCACACTGGCGTAAGCCGGGTGCTTTACGTTTCCCTTACCGGCGAGGGAGTGGAATGGGTTCGCGTCGAAACGACGCGAACGGGACCGAAGGGTGAAGACCGGTGCGAGTACTCGTCGTCGAGGACGAACCGCTGCTGGCGGAAGCCATCCGTGCGGGCCTCGAACTGCAGTCGATAGCCGCCGATGTCGTGGGTGACGGCGAGGCCGCCCTCATCGCGGTCGACCTCACCTCCTACGATGCCGTCGTCCTGGATCGGGATATCCCCGTGATCCATGGCGACGAGGTCTGCCGCACGATCGCCGAACGCTCGCCGCGTCCCGCCGTGATCATGCTCACGGCCGCGCACTCACTGCAGTCGCGTGTGGACGGCCTGGCGCTCGGAGCCGACGACTACCTGACCAAGCCGTTCGAGTTCCCCGAGCTCGTCGCGCGACTGCACGCGCTCGCCCGCCGCCCGTTCGCCGCGCAGCCCGCGGTGCTGGAGGTCCGCGATATCCGGCTGGATCCGACCCGCCATGAGGTCACCCGCCGCGGTCACTTCGTCCATCTCACGCGCAAGGAGTTCGCCGTGCTCGAAGTTCTCATGCGCGACCCCGATGCTGTCGTGAGCGCGGAGCAGCTGCTCGCGCGTGCCTGGGACGAGAACGCCAATCCGTTCACCCACACCGTCAAGGTCACCATCTCGGCACTGCGCCGTAAACTCGGCGAGCCGTGGCCGATCAGTACCGTCACGGGTGCCGGGTACACGATGCGGATCACGCCGTGAGCGCCGCCCGGGTGGCGGCGCCGCGCCCCCGGCGACTGACGTTCCGTATGCGTCTGGCGCTCACCTACGCCGGACTCCTCACGGCATCCGGGGCCGTGCTGCTGACCCTGACCGCCGTGATCATCATCTGGTTCCCCAGCTACAGCTTCATTCCGGCAGCGACGGTGAGCGCGCTTCCCGCCGACGCCGCCAGCACGCCGATGCCGTTGGAGACCGGACTCGCAAGCGAACTCGCGGTGCCCGCGCTGCAGGTGACCAGCCGGGAGGATCTGATGCAGCTGTTCCTGGCCGTCGGCGCGGTCCTCCTGCTTGCCGTGGCCGTGCTCGGCGGTTACATCGGCTGGAGGATCGCCGGTCGGATGCTGGCACCGTTGCACGAGGTGAGCGTCGCCGCGAAGCAGGCCGCCACCGGTCGCCTGGATCACCGGATCGGTCTCGGCGCTCCGCGCGATGAGATCACCGAGCTCGCCGCCACGTTCGATGACATGCTCGGCAGCCTCGAAACCGCCTTCCACTCACACCAGCGGTTCGCCGCTAACGCCTCGCACGAGCTGCGCACTCCGCTGGCCACCACGCGTGCGATGCTCGACGTGGTGCTCGCGAGTGGGTCGCTTCCGAAACGTGAGGTGCTCGTGGGGCTGCGGGAGATGAACGAGCGCAGCGTCGAGACGGTCGACGCGCTACTTGAGCTCGCCGACATCGAATCCGCGCCGGGCGTGACCGACGCGCGCTGCGACCTGGCTGCCCTCGTGCGGGCGAGTGCGGATGACGTCGGCGATCGTGCACGCGAGCGTGGGATCGCCCTCTCCGTGCATCTGACCCCGACCACGATCTCCGGGGACCCTCGGCTCCTCCGCCTCCTCGCCGACAATCTGTTGGGGAACGCGGTCCGACATAACGTCGACGGTGGCTTCGTCGAGGTCCGGCTCTTCGGCGTCGACGATCGGATCGTCTGGGAGGTCGAGAACAGCGGAATGACGATCACCCCCGAGCAGACCGGTCAGCTGACGGAGCCGTTCGTCCGGCTGCGCGGACGCACCGGCGCGGATCGCAGCCACGGGCTCGGTCTGGCGATCGTCGCCGCCATCGCGCGCCGCCATCACGCCGATCTCGAGCTGAAGCCGCGGCCCTCGGGCGGGCTCCGTGTCTGGGTGAGCTTTCCTGCCTCTTGACGCAATCATCTACGTCCCCCACCGCCGATTACAGCCGCTTCGTCGCCGCAGCGATCCGCCGATCGAGGTCATCGATCTCGGCCACGAGATCGCTGGCGACCCGAGCCCGATCGCGTCTGTCCAGGGTGGTCTGCTCGAGGATGCCCTGCGTCGAAGGACCCAAAGCGACACTCAAGGCACAACGTACCCGTTGGCCGAATGGGTTCGTAGGTGACGTCGAGCGTCTTGTGCGGGCGATTAGGATGAGCATTAGCCGCCTTGCGAGGGGTGAGTGAGGGAGGAGCCCTCGCGAGTTCGGAACCAGCCTGTTCGACATCGATAAGACCATCTCGACAAGGCGCAGGAATCGTCCGCAAAACGAAGCGAGCACCCCTCCCATTCGCGCCGGTGGCGAATTCTGATCCAACGTCTGAGGCCCATGCCAGAATGTTGCTATGTCACTCTGCACAGCTCCAGTCCAAGGTCACCGCACCGCGAGTGGGCGCGCCGCATGCCCCGCTTGCGGTAGCCGAAGCTATGGCTATTCACCGAGCACCTATTACACTGCTCCGAGCTATACGCCGTCCTTCCAGTCACGCAGCAACAGCGGCGGT
The DNA here is from genome assembly GCF_050990725.1 of Microbacterium gorillae. Classification (GTDB taxonomy): domain Bacteria; phylum Actinomycetota; class Actinomycetes; order Actinomycetales; family Microbacteriaceae; genus Microbacterium; species Microbacterium gorillae_A. The sequence continues at coordinate 849,033 of NZ_CP158844.1, read as the reverse complement.
AACTCGGCTGGCGGCTCGCTTGGGAGTCGCACCCACCCAAGCTGGTCTCCAAACACGTCTTCTATCTCGTACACGCCCGCCGAGGTACGTGCGTTGGCACCTGTTCGTCGAACCGTCGAGCGGAGAGCAGCGCAGGAGCCCGACCTGCGGGATGTGTTCCTGTGCCATGCGTGGGATGATCGCCGCGGGGCCGCCACCGAACTTCATGATCTGCTCGTGTCCGAGCGCGTTTCCGTATGGTTCAGCGAAAAGGACATCATCCTCGGTCAGCCGTTCCTTCGTGAGATCGACAGAGGGCTCGCCCGTTCGCGCACGGGCCTCGTGCTCGTGACACCCTCCCTATTGAAGAGGATCGACAACCGTGGAGTCTCAGATAAGGAACTGTCTGAGCTGCTGGCACGCGACCTTCTCATTCCCGTCATCCACGGGACGACCTACGACGAGGTTCGACGGGTGAGCCCCTTGCTCGGCTCTAGAAACGGGTTGGACACGGCTGAAGACTCGATGGAGATCGTGGCCAAGAAGATCGCCGAGCTAGTCACCATCGAGGACATAGTTCCGGTCGGCTGACTGCGGTTCGCTACCTTCAGACCCACTTGAATAACTCCACACCTCACTCATCGGATGCAGAGTCGTGAGTCCGCCGACGCTGGCGTCCGGGTTCGTATCGGCGCGGCTGAGGCCGTTACGTTGATCACCCGGCGCGATCCCCCGGAAGGTGTAGATCCTGGTGCCCCAGGCGAGTACGATACCCCGCAAGCGGCGGAGCGTCCGTCGCCGACTTGGCGCATTCATCGCGCGACACCTCATCCAAGGAGATGATGACGTGGCACAGGCTCAGGAGCGGAGCTTTGACGCAGAGATCCACCAGGTCCTTGCATCAGGCCTCAAAGCCGAGTACCTCGACGCGATTGACCGGGCCCAATCGTTTCTTGTCTCCGTCCGCGAAGGACGACTACCTCGTCACCTATCAGAGGACCCAGCCCTAGTACGCGTTTCGGCAGAAGATCTCAGCTACGCGATCGAACGCTGGGTAGAGATCCTTGATAAACCTCTAGAAGGTCTTCGCGTCAACACCAACGCGTGCGCGCACTACCGAAATAGCATGTCCACAGATGCCCAGATCAACTTCTGCGCACAAGTTGCTCGAGCTGAGCACGGGCTCATCGATTCGCTTCACGAAATGATTGAGCTCGAAGAGGACGACTAACGTCGATTCTTACTCTTCTTAAGCGCGTTACCGTTCGATTTGAACTTGACAGACGAATCCGACGGAAGCTCCTTACCCTTCGAGCCCCCTGGCGGGTCCTGGGTTGCGGCATTATCAGGATTGCCTCCCTCGCCCGGAGCACCGAGACGGAGGATCAACTTTCCGTAGCGAAACTCGAAGCTCGTCGCGCGGCGGCGAATGGCAAGCAATGAGAAACCAACAAGGACGACGCCGGCCCAGAACGAAGTATCCTTCGCCAGGCTGTCGAACTCCCCTGCACTGCTGAGGTTTACCGCCACGTATGCGGCACGCCCAATGAGCGCCAAAGCACCGAGACAGGCCGTTCCGACCACCCAGCCGCGCAGGTGACGGATAATGAAGAAGAACGGCCGCCGTGGAGGCGACTCGCCGTGGGGTGGAGTAGTCATCGATCTCTCCTTCGAGTTCGGTGGCTGCCATCCCGAAACTGGTTTGGCGAGCCGGTTAGCGCTTCAAGGCGGATTCCTCCTGGACTGGAACATCTTGTAGTTGCACCCGTACAGTTCCACTAGATGCTGGGGGCAGAGTATCCTCCACATCAACTTCGGTCAAGCAGTTTCTTTGCCCACGACGTGTCCACGCGTTCGTTCCGATCGATCTCGGCTCACGAAGCCGACACGACACACCTGTCCGGCACACGTCTGCCCCCTCTTGGCAGGCTTTAGGAGGGCATCGGCTCACTCCTGTGGAACATCCTCGAACACCATCGTGGACTCTGCGAGCTGCACCGGTAGGGGCGATGAAAATGGTGGCTCTCCTTTTGCTCCCCCCGGCCGCAGACCAACCGACCGCACTCCTCGCCGACCTCACCTGCCGTCGGGTCGACCAACCGAATCCGAGAAGCTCGATACGCCAAGAGCACTACTCCTACGGCACCCCTCGACGTCAAGAAGTGCTCCGGGCACGCGCGGTCTGGACGGGCGACCGCCCCCACGCCCGACCCCCATCCACATGCTTCAGATAATCACCGTTCTATGACACCGCCGTCACGCGGGCCAAGGCCGCTGGCTCCACTCACGCTGGGCAGGACGAGGATGACACGCCCGATCCCATCCACTCTTTTTGGCCGATAAGCCCCCAAATAGCCCGCAGCATCCAGGGATACGAAAGAAGACCCCCACTTCGTGGAGGTCTTCTTTCGTATGGCGGTGACGGTGGGATTTGAACCCACGGTAGGGGGTTACCCTACACAACTTTTCGAGAGTTGCACCTTCGGCCGCTCGGACACGTCACCGGGATCAAGCTTACGGCACGCGAACCCATGCTCCAAACCAGCACGAACCCGCCGGGCGCGTCGGCTCAGCGGTAGTAGACGGCGAGCGGGAAGTCTCCATCGGTGCGCACCTGCATCGGTGTGTCGAAGACACGTTCCAGCACCTGGGGCACCATGAACTCCGCGGGCGTTCCGACGTGCTCCACCCGCCCGTCGCGCAGCGCGACCACGCGGTCGGCGTAAGCGGCGGCGAAGTTGATGTCGTGGAGGACGATCACAATGGTGCGACCCAGATCATCGGCAGCGCGGCGCAACTGCTTCATCATCGCGACGGCGTGCTTCATGTCGAGGTTGTTGAGTGGCTCGTCGAGCAGCAAGTAGTCGGTCTCCTGCGCCAGCACCATCGCCACGTACGCGCGCTGACGCTGTCCGCCGGAGAGCTCATCGAGATAGCGATCGGCGAGCGGCACCAGATCGAGAAACTCCAGCGCCGCGTCCACCGCCTCACGATCGGCCGCGGTCAGTCGGCCTTGCGAGTACGGGAAGCGCCCGAATGCCACGAGTTGACGCACGGTCAACCGGGTGACGAAGTGGTTCTCCTGACGCAGGATCGACACCACCTTCGCCAGCTCGCGTGACGGGGTGCGCTGCACGTCATGGCCGCCGACCGTCGCGGTTCCGGTCGACGGTTCCAGCAGGCGGCCCGCGATGGTGAGCAGGGTCGATTTCCCCGCACCGTTCGGACCGACCAGCGCTGTCACTCCCCCGGATGGGATATCGAGGGTGACGGGACCCAGCACACGCAGGTCGCCATAGGACTTGGAGACGTCGGTGAAGGAGATCACATCGACCCCTTTCGCAGCAGAAGGATCACGAACGCCAGGCCGCCGACGAATTCGATGATGACGGTCACGAGACCGGCGGCGTTGAAGACGTGATGAAGGATGAAGTAGGCGCCCAGCAGCATCGCGGCACCGAGCAGGACGGCGAACGGCAGCACGCGCCGATGCTCCTGCGACCCGGTGAGCTGGTACGCGAGGGTGGCCACGATGAAGCCGAAGAACGTCATCGGCCCCACCATCGTGGTGGAGATGGACACCAGCACCGCGACGATCACGAGTGTTGTGATGACCTCGCGCTTGTGGTTGAGGCCCAGGTTCGTCGCGGTGTCGCGTCCGAGTGCGAGCACGTCGAGCCGGTGTCGACGCAGGAACACCAGCAGCAGGATCACCGCGACGATGCCGTAGCCCACCGGCAGGTACTCGGCATTGGAGTTGGAGATGTTGCCGAATAGGCGCGCGGAGAGGATGTCGAAGTCACCCGGCACCAGCATGCGCTGCATGAAGCTCGACAGGGTTCCGAACCCGGCGCCGAGCACGAGACCCACCAGCAGCGTGACGTGCAGGCTACCGCGGCGTCCACCGAACAGCCAGCCGTACAGCAGCGTCGCGAACGCCACCATCACCGCGCTCTGCACCAGCACCTTCGGCACGCCGTCGGTGGCGCTCAGCGCCTGCGCGCCGAGGAAGAACGCCATCGCGGTCTGGATCAGCACGTACAGGGCGTCGAAGCCCATGATCGACGGCGTCAGGATGCGGTTTCCGGTGGCGGTATGGAAGAGCACGGTCGCGATGCCCTGGCACGCGGCGACGAGGAGGATCGTCACCACCGTCACCGAACGCATGCGCACGATGAGCCAGAATCCCTTGCTGCCCGGTTCCGGGCCGATGTCCCAGGTCATCACCAGCACCGCGGCGAGCAGCACGACCGCGCCGACGATCGCGAATCGCAACGCCACCGGTATTCCGCGGCGGACGGTCATCACCTCAGCCACGGGGACGCCCCTTCAGCAGCAGCGCGATGAACACCGCCGCCCCCACGATGCCGAGGATCATCGACACCGGGATCTCGAACGGGAAGATGATCACGCGGCCCACCACATCGCAGGCGAGCACCAGCGCGGTACCTCCCAGACACACCCACGGGATGTTGGAGCGCAGATTGTCGCCGCGAGCCATGGTCACGAGATTCGGCACCACCAGCCCGAGGAACGGCAGAAACCCGACGACCACGGTGGTGACGCCCGCCGCGATCGCCACCAGCGCCGTTCCGATGAAGACCACCCGCTCGTAGTTGAGGCCGACGCTCGTCGCGACATCCTTGCCGAGCCCCGCCACCGTGAAGCGATCCGCGGCGATCCACACCAGCACCACCACGATCGCCACCACCCACAGCGACTCGTAGCGGCCGCGAACCACGGCGGAGAAGGACCCCTGGAACCAGGTGCCCAGCATCTGCAGCATGTTGGTGGAGGCGGCGAGATAGGTCGTGAACGCCGACACCACCGCTCCCAGCATCATGCCCACCAGCGGGACGATGAGCGAGGATCGCAGTTGAATCCGACGCAGCACCAGGATGAACAGCATGGTTCCGACGAAGGCGGCCGCCGACGCCACGATCATCCGCACCGGAATCCCCGCCTGCGGCGCGAGCAGCGTGATGAGCAGCAGGCCCAGCGACGCCCACTCGGTGGTCCCCGTCGTGGTCGGCTCGACGAACCGGTTCTGGGTGAGCAGTTGCATGATGAGTCCGGCCACGCACATCGCCATCGCCGCGAGCACCAGCGAGATCGTCCGCGGCACGCGAGTGATCCAGAACAACTCACCGCCGAACTCGTCGCGACCGAGGTCGTAGGCGCCGACCGACAGCGACAGGGCGAGGAGCCCGAGAACGCCGATCACCCCCAGGGCCGGTGGCAGCCAGGCCGGCACGCGCCGGATGCGAGTGGTGGGCGGTGCGATGTCAGTCATGCGTTTGCGTATCCGTGAGCAGCGGACGAGGTCCACGGGCAAGGGCCGCGGGTCGGAGAGGAGCCTCCGACCCGCGACGAGTGATCCGAAGCCGGGCTCAGCCCGGGTCGGAGATTGTCAGCTCTTCGCGCCCGCGAAGGCCTTCGCCACCGAGTCGTACAGGCCGGTGTAGGCCTGGATTCCCTCGGTCAGGTAGAAGTTGTTGTCCAGGTAGACGATCTGGCCCTTCTGCACGGCGGGCACGTTCTTCAGCGCCTCGGACTTCTCGATGAGCTCCGCAGCGGAGATGTAGCCGTCCTCCTGGAAGGCGCCGTCGCGATCGAGCACGATCAGCCACTCCGGGTTGGCGGCGGCGATCGCCTCGACGCTGATCTCGTCACCCTGGTGGTTGGTGGAACCGGAGCTGTCGATCGCGGGCACGAGGTTCAACTCGGTGAACAGCGAGCCGACGCCGCGCCCCTCCCCCGGCGCGGCGTAGTTGATCTTGCCGCCCGAGGTGATGAGACCGGCCACCGTGGAGGTGCCGTCGTAGCTCTTCTTCGCGGCCGCGAGCGCCTCGTCCATCGCGGTGTTCAGTTTCTCGGCGTCGTCCTCGCGGGCGAAGATTTGACCGAGGATCGTGGTCTGGCGCTTGAGTTCCTCCACCGGGTCCTCACCGTCACGGGGGTTGAGCTCGATGGTGGTGGGAGCTAGCGCGATGATGTCGTTGTAGAAGCTGGAGAAGCGGTAGCCGCCGATCACCAGATCGGGCTCGGCCTCGACGATGGCCTCCAGGTTCGGCTCGCGGTGCATGCCCACGTCGAGCACCTTCTCGTCGTCGGTGTACTTCGGCCACACCGTTCCCATGACGCCCTTCGGCGCGGCAGAAAGCGCGATGTCCCAGTCGTTCAGCGTCTGCATCACGGTGTTGTCGAGCGCGACCACGCTCTTCGGGTTCACCGGTACCGTCATCTCGCCATGGTTGTCGGTGATGGTGACCTCCGTGGCGGCGGCCTCCGTGGCCGACGCGGTGGGTTCGACCCCGGCTCCGGCAGCCTCACCGGAGCAGCCGGTGGCGATCAGTGCGAGGGCGGCGAGTGCCGCTCCGGCAGCGAGCGAGCGTCGGAAGATGGGTCGTGCGCGCACGAGGAACTCCTGTCGATTGACGGTGTGTGGATTGCTGCGGCAGACGCGGCCGCCCTTCCAACATAGGTAAGCCTTACCTATGTTGGCCACTTCATCTGATGTTTCGTGATCGTTTCGTGATGTTGAGGAGTAGTGTGTTCCGCGACTCTTGGAAGGGAGCACGATGAGCACCGCTCTCACCGGTCAGCAGCGTCTCGTGACCACCATCGCGATCCTCGCGTCGTTCGTCACCATGCTGGATTCGTCGATCGTCAACGTGGCCCTCCCCGCCATCGAACGCGAATTGCACGGCGGCCTCATCACCCAGCAGTGGGTGGTGGACGGCTACCTGGTGAGCCTCAGTGCCCTGATGCTGCTGGCCGGCTCCATCGCCGATGCGTACGGCCGAGTCCTGGTGATGCGCGTCGGTCTCATCGGCTTCGGCATCGCCTCCCTCGTGATCGCCGCCTCGATCGACCCCACGATGCTGGTGATCGGCCGCGTGGTCCAGGGTGCCGCGGGCGCGTTCCTGCTGCCGAGCTCCCTCGCTCTCATCACCTCACGTATCTCCGGACCGGCGCAGGGGCACGCCATCGGAATCTGGACCGCGGTCACCACCGGCGCAATGCTGGTGGGTCCGGTGCTCGGCGGGCTGCTCACCGATCACGCCTCGTGGCGGCTCGCCTTCCTGATCAACGTGGTGCCGATCGCGGTCACGCTCTGGCTGCTCACCCGCCTCACGGATGCCGACACCAACAGCCGCCTGCGCATCGACTGGTTCGGTGGCATCGCCTGTGCCGTGGGGCTGGGCCTGCTCACCGTGGGTCTCATCGAGCAGCCGCGTTTCGGCTGGGCGTCGCTGTTCACGATCGGATTCCTCGCGGGTGGCGCGGTCGTGCTGGCCGTGTTCCTCTGGCGACAGACGCGCGTGTCGAACCCGATTCTGCCGTTCTCGCTGTTCCGCGTGGGCAACTTCGCGTGGGGCAATCTCGCCACCCTCTTCATCTACGCGGCGCTCCCGCTCAACGGGTTCGTCATGGGGATCTACCTCCAGGAGGAGGCGGGTCTGTCGGCGACGCTCGCGGGACTGGCCAGTCTGCCCGTCACGATCATGATGATCCTGCTCAGCTCGCGGATGGGAGCGCTCAGCGGGAAGCTCGGTCCGCGCCTGTTCATGACGTTCGGGCCGCTCATCATGGCGGTGGGCGCGTTGCTTCTGCTGCTGGTGGCGCGCGACTTCGACTACTGGTGGCAGGTGCTGCCGGCGATGATCGTCATGGGCTTCGGTCTGGCGGTGACGGTCTCGCCGCTCACATCCGCGATCCTGGGCTCGATCGGACCGGAGCAGTCCGGCATCGCATCGGCCGTGAACAACGCGGTCTCGCGGTTCGCGGGACTGATCGTCATCGCGATGCTGTCGACGATCGTCGGCGGATCGCTGAATCTCGCGGGCTTCCATTCCGCAGCGCTCGTCACTGCCGCGCTCTTCGCGGCCGGCGGGATCGTGAGCTGGCTCGGCATTCGCAACGCGCCCCGCGAGGAGCCGGTCACGATAGCTGAGGACGTGTAGCTCGCGGTCAGCACTGGCGCGACGGGCTTGCGCTGACACTCACGGCGCGCCCATCCGCGTCCCATCGCCGGGTGGCCGATCAGCCGACCCGCTCTCCTCTCACCAGGCGGCGGCGACCTCCGCGTGGGTGGCCAGCAGACCCGCGGTCGCCTCCTGCGGCGCACGACCGCAGCCGCACTCCGTCGCGACGCCGAAGACCGGCGCATGCGGGAGCGCAACGGCGATGCGTCGGCGGGCGCCCTCGGCACCGTCCTCGCGGTGGATGAGGCCGAGATACAGCTCGGTCTCGGCCGCGAGCGCGAGGTCGTCCAGCGGGGCATAGTAGGCGTCATCGTCACGCTCGATCGGCACGGGCAGGTGCAGCCAGGTGACCGAACGGGACGCGGCGCGCACGGTGGCGTTGGCCATCGCGACGAGGTTTCCCGCGTCGGTCGGCTCGACGAAGTGCTTCTCCGCCACATCGCCGTAGCAGAGGTGCACGCCCACCTCGACGTCGGCGGGAACGAGGTCGATCATCTGCGCGACGCGCGCCGCGAGATCTTCGAGCGGATCGTCATCGGTCCACCACGCGCGCATCCGGGTGCCGTACGTCTCGGCGCCCTCGATGATGCCCATCTCGGGCGCGACGTCCCACTGGATCGCGAGATCCTCGTGCGGGATGTCAGCCAGAATCTCCGCCAGCTCGCGCTCGATGGCGGCGGTGTAGACCGGGTCGATGGCCGCGCGCTGTTCGAACGGGAAGAACGAGTTCACCACGGCGAGCGGCGTGGGAAGCGCCACCTCGAAGCGCGTTTCCGCGGCGATGACCCCCTCCGCACGGAGACGGGTGAACACCGCGTAGGACTCGCGTGCCGCGGCCGCGTAGCCGAGCGGCGGGAGCCGGAGATCGGCGGCGTCGACGCCGTCCGCGATCCGCAGCGGGCGGGCGTCAAGGCCGGCCGGGAAGGGGATGGGATCGGCGCCGACACGCTCGATGCCATCCGTCTCACCGAGGATGTCGGGCTGGCACATGATCCAGTGGAAACGCTTGCCCACCTCACCGTCCGGAATGCGCTTCAGCCGTGCGCCCAGAACCTCTGCTGCGGTGCGGAACGTGGTCTCCGCGTCGGGATAGTTGACGCTGCCGACCAGCAGGGCGCCCTGGGGCTGTGACATGAGAACTCGCTTCACTCGGGTGGTACTCCCCCATCGTTTCACAGGGCACCGACAGTGTCGGTGGCACCGCCTAGCCTGGAGACATGGCCACCACCAAGCGCGCGAGCACTGCCGGATACCGCTGCACCGAGTGCGGCTGGACGGCACCCAAGTGGGTGGGACGGTGCGGTGAATGCCAGCAGTGGGGAACGGTGGTGGAGCTGGCCGAGCAGACCGGCATCGCCCGCCCCCAGGTACAGGCGGTCGCTCCCTCGTCGGACCGTTCGGCACGGCCCATCACGCAGGTGGACACCACACAGGTTCCTCGACGCACCACCGGGGTCGGCGAGTTCGACAGGGTCCTGGGCGGTGGCCTGGTCCCCGGTGCCGTGATTCTGCTGTCCGGAGAGCCCGGCGTCGGCAAATCCACCATGCTGCTCGACGTCGCGGCGGCCGCCGCCCGCGCGGGACGACGCGTCCTCTACGCCAGCGGGGAGGAATCCGCCGCACAGGTTCGGCTGCGCGCCGAGCGCACGGGCGCACTCGAGGACGAGCTCTACCTCGCATCCGAGACAGACCTCGGCACCATCCTGGGTCACATCGACGCCGTTCAGCCGGGGCTGGTGATCGTCGACTCCGTACAGACCGTGTCCTCCGCACTCTCCGACGGCGCAGCCGGTCATCCGAGTCAGGTCCGTGAGGTCGCCGCCACGCTGGTGCGCGTCGCCAAGGAACGGGATCTGCCGATCATCATCGTCGGCCACGTCACCAAGGACGGGCAGGTGGCTGGGCCCCGGCTTCTGGAGCACCTGGTCGACGTGGTGTGTCAGTTCGAGGGCGACCCGCAGACGGCATTGCGATTCCTGCGCTCACTGAAGAACCGCTTCGGTGCCACGGACGAAGTCGGCTGCTTCGAGATGACCGGTGACGGCATCGCCGAGGTCCCCGATCCGTCGCAGCGCTTCTTGTCCCGTGGCAAACCGCAGCCCGGCACGTGCGTCGGAATCGCTCTGGAGGGCCGTCGTGCCCTCGCCGTCGAAGTGCAGGCGCTCACGATCGCGACAAGCGTGCCGAACCCCCGACGCGTGGTCCAGGGCGTCGACGGGGCGCGGGTGGCGATGGTGCTCGCCCTGCTGGAGAGTCGCGCGGGGCTGCGGCTGAGTGGTCAGGACGTCTATGTCTCCACGGTCGGTGGCGTGCGGTTCACTGAACCCGCGGCCGATCTCGCCATCGCCGTGGCGGTCTACCACGCTGTCAAGAACCGAGCGATCCCGCGGACGGTCGCGGCCATCGGTGAACTCTCCTTGGCCAGTGAGGTGCGAGCGGTCACGCAGGCTGCGCGACGACGCAGCGAAGCCGCACGTCTCGGCTACGCGCACGTGGTCGACGAGCGCTTCCAAGATCTCAGTGGCGTGCTCAACATCCTGAACACCCGCGCCCTTCCACGGGCAGGCGAGGACGTACCGGAGTTCTGAGTTGGGGCGCGGGCGTCGCGCCGCCAACGCCCGCGGCGCGTGCGGGTTCGAGCCGCGCCCATGCTGCAGGACGGTGCTCAGGCGTGGAGCATCACCCAGCCGAAAGGCTCCAGCACCGGATCGGCCACGCGCTCGCCGGTGCGGATGTCCTCGCCCGCGACCCTGACACGCACGGTTTCAGCCGAATGGTTGATCACCGTGAGAACCGCCCCGCGCCGCGCCACCTCGACCCCCGCCGGCAACTCGTCGACCAGCGGTGTCACCCCCGCCTGCGCGGCGAAGTACGGTGCCAGCATTCGGGTCGCGGCAGCGGTCGGAACCGTGGCGAGGTAGAACGCGCGTCCCGCACCACTGGTGTTGACCGTGAGTGCCGGATCGCCGTCTCGTCGGCCGCCGCTGAAGCGTGCCAGGATCTCGGCGTCGACCGCGTGGATCTCCTCCGCCAGCAGCTCGCCGTCGAATGCGGGGATGACATCGCGTTCCGCGACCACTCGCGCGATCCGCTCGCCAGGCCCCGGCTCCGTCGCGGGCACCAGTCCGCCGAAGTCTTCGAGCCGAACGCCGAGAGTGTCGCCGAGGCGGGTGAGGAAGCCGCCTGGCAGGAACGCGTCCTGTTCGTCGACCACGTCACTGAACGCGCCCACCACAAGGGTGCCGCCCGCCGCGACATAGTCCCGCAGGTTGTCGGCGGCGGCGTCGGTCAACAGGTAGAGCTGGGGCGCGACGACCAGGTCGTAGCGGGACAGATCAGAGGCCGGGTGCACGAAGTCGACGCCGATCGCGGCCGCATCGAACGCGGCGTACCACTGCTTGATGATCTCGAGATAGTTGATTCCGACCGGATGATCGGTGCCCGACAACGCCCACAGGTTCTCGTACTCGAATACCAGACCGATGCGCGCCGTCTCGTCGATCTCGGGGAGAGCCGGCAGCGCGGCCAACGTCTGCCCCAGCCCCACCACCTCACGCCAGATCCGGGTGTCGGTGCCGGCGTGCGGGAGCATCGCCGAGTGGAACTTCTCGGTGCCCGCACGCGACTGTCGCCACTGGAAGAAGAGCACGCCGTCGGCTCCGCGCGCCACCGCCTGCATGCTCAGGGCCGCCATCTGTCCCGGCGCGTTCGGTGCATTGGCGGGACGCCCGTTCAACGCACCCGAAGCCTGCTCCATCAGCAGCCAACCCGGTCCGCCGGCGAACGAGCGCATCAGGTCGCGATGGAACCCGCCGACCGTGCGGAACGACTCGGGATCGTTGGGATCCGGGTAGCAGTCGTCACTGATCACGTCGAGGTGGGGTGCCCACTTCCAGTAGTCCACCGTCGGCGACTGCCCCATGAAGTTCGTGGTGATCGGCTGGCGAGCACCGGCCGCGCGGATGATGTCCTTCTCCATCAGGTACAGCTCGAGCATCGAGTCCGAGGTGAAGCGATGGAAGTCGAGACGGTGCGCCGGGTTGTGGTGATAGGGCGCTGTGCGCGGCGGCAGCACCTGCTCGAAGTCGGAGTACATCTGCGACCAGAAGCTGGTCCCCCACGCCGCGTTCAGAGCCTCGACGGACCCGTACCGCGCACGCAGCCAGGCGCGGAACGCCACCGCGGCGGCATCCGAGTAGTCCGCCACCAGGTGGCAGCCGTACTCGTTGTTGATGTGCCACATGACGACCGCGGGGTGGTCCGCGTAACGCTCGGCGATCTCCGTGACCAGCTCGGTGGCCAGTCGTCGATATACGGGCGAGCTCGGCGCGTAGTGCTGACGACTGCCCGGCCCCAGAGTCACCCCGTCGGCCGTCACCGGCAGGATTTCGGGGTACTTCAGATGCATCCACGGCGGCGGCGATGCCGTGGCCGTGGCAAGATCCACCGCGATCCCAGCCGCGTGCAGACGGCCGATGATGTCATCGAGCCACTCGAAGTCGAACACGCCTTCATCGGGCTGGATGCGCGACCAGGAGAAGATGCCAAGGCTCACCATCGTGACGCCGGCTTCGCGCATGCGGACGATGTCCTCGTCCCACACTTCTCGCGGCCACTGCTCCGGGTTGTAATCGCCGCCGTAGTGCATTCGTTCCTCGCCATGTCAACGTTGAAATGTGATCGTCAACATCGATCCTGCCGATCCGCGGCGAGGAGGTCAAACGAAATGTGAAACGAATCAGTTCGACGGAGAAGCGGAGGCCTTCTCGGCGGCGACGAAGAAGATGCGATCGTAAGTGCATCCGGTCGGAACGTAGGTGACGGGCCCGATGAGCCCGTTGTCGACGTACCCGCCGCGGAGGCCGATCTCCCCTCCCGCGGCGACCGCCTGGGTGGCGGTCGTGAGGGTGGTTCCATCCCATGTCGCCTGCCCCACCGGGAACACCGGAAGCACCGTGCTGCCGTCTTCCGCGGTGAGGGAGACACAGTCCGCCGTTGCCGTGAGGATTCCCTCCGCGGTGTCGGTGAGGTCGGAACTGGCCTTCGGATAGAACGCGACGGGTCCGGAATCCGGGACCTCTTCATCGCCCGCCCCCGAGAAGACGGAGCAGCCGGTGAGGGCTCCGCCGAGGATGAGGACCGCGCCGATGAGCGCGCCGCGGCGCAGCGTGACGTTCACAGCGCGAGCGCCGCTCGGAGGTCGTCGACGTTCGCCTGCATCGCGTGCGGGCCGGCGATGTCGAAGAACACCGTGGTGATCTCGTCCTGGTGCTCTTCGAGGAAGTCGTGCAGCCAGATCGGCGAGAACAGACCGACGCCGGGCGGAAGGTTGGCGGGTTTGTTGCGAGCGTCGCTGAACAGGAGCAGGGCCACCTGCCCCGTCGCGGCGTCGCGATAGGTCCAGACTTCGCCGCCGTCGAGCGGGTTGTCCCGACTTCCGGGCTTCAGCAGCGGCACCACGGTGTTGCCGTTGCGCAGCGCGAGGGCGACGGCAGCCATATCCTGCTTCTCCAGCGCCTGCGCGAGCGCCTCAGAGCGGAACTCTTTCGTGGTGATCTTCTTGCGAGCAGACGCCATACGTCCAGGGTATCTGGCTCAGCGCGCGTCACTGCGATCGAGGGAGGGGTGGGCCCTCTCAGATGACCCATTGGGGGCCGGGGCATGTGAGAGGGCCCGCTGCTCTCCGGAACGATTGATGCATCGGCTGAAGTTGGGGACGTTTGCCGGCATTCGCTGCTGGGGACAACTCACAATCGAGTGATCCGGGAGCTGCGTTCAGCCTATACCACTCGCCGCCCCCATGCGACCCCTCTCATGCCCGCGAGACTTCCATCTGTGGGCGACAATCGGCGCGTCGCGGCGATTGTCGCCCACATTCGGAAGTCTCGCGGGGACGGACGCGGGGGCGCGAGGCGGACGCGGGGGCGCGAGGCGACGCAGGAGCGCGAGGGACCGACGCGGGGGCGCGAGGCGGGCGGAGGTCAGTAGAGGAGGAACTGGCGGGTTTCGGCGGAGGCGATGCCGCCGATCGAGACCGTCAAGTGATACGACGCGCCACCGGCGGGTGCGACCTCGCGGTTGGGGTCGTCACAGGTGGCGGGATCCGAGCGCGTTCGATCCCACACGACGGGGGTCTGCGAGGACACGGTCTGTCCGGCCTCGATCGTCGCCACCTGGTTCGTGGGATTTGCCTGGCAGTCGGTGGATCGCCAATAGACGTCGCTCCCGCTGGAGATGCTGAAGACCTGCAGGGCGGTTCCCACGTCCAGCGTGCAGGGTGCCGCAGAAGTGTTTGACAGCGTGAGCGTCAGTTGCGGGTTCTCCCCCGCCGCGTACTGGTCCTTGTCCGTAGCTGCCGTCACCGACACCTGCTCCGGCGTGCACGCCTGCGGCTCCGTGCTCGTCGGCTCACCGGACGACGACGGTTCCGGCGCGTCGGTAGCGGGAGTATCCGTCGTGGCGGTGTCAGTCGCAGGAGACACGGAATCGCCGGCCGGCGGAGTCGTCACCGACGTCGTGGCGTCGGACGTTGCGGCTCCGGTACGCCACGGTTGCCAGATCAGCACCGCCACGACGGCGACGACGACCAGCAGCACCAGCAGCACGGCGAGGCGCCGACGGCGGTACACGGCGGGCGAGTGCCGACGACGAGGGGTGGCGTTCATCACGACACCAGGCTAATCCGCCCGACTGCACCAGGCCTGAGGGCGCACCGAGCGCCGGCCGCTACGCCCGCTCGGTGGCGCCGAGATGCTTCAGCATCCGGGTGTTGCCCAGCGTGTTGGGCTTCACGTGCGCAAGATCCAGGAACTCCGCCACACCCGCGTCGGGGCTGCGCAGCAGCTGTGCGTACACCTCGTCGCTGACGACCTGCTTCTCGTCGATCGGCTCGAAACCGTGGCGGGAGAAGAACTCCACCTCGAAGGTGAGGCAGAACAGTCGTCGAAGGCCGAGCGCGCGGGCTTTCTCCTCCAGCGCGTCGACGATACGACCACCGATGCCGTGTCGCAGCCAGTCCTCGCGGATCAGCAGCGTGCGCACCTCACCCAGGCTCCGCCACATCACGTGCAGCGCACCGCAGCCGACGATCTCGCCGTCGACCTCGGCGACCATGAACTCCTGCACCGCCTCATACAGCGCCACCATCTCCTTGCCGAGCAGGATCTTTCGATCGACAAGAGGCTCCAGGAGGCTGTGGATGGCACGCACATCATCGGTGCGGGCAGGTCGGACGACGATCTCGGACACGTCAGAAATCCTAGGCCCGTCGGATGGGCGCGCCCCGAGATGACGCGGCGTGCGCCGCTGTGATATTCCAGATTGATGGCAAGCGAGACCACGGGCACCGATCTGGCGATGATGCGCCGGCTCAACGAGCGCGCGGTGCTCGCCAGCCTGTGGGACGCGGACGAAGCCCTCACCTCCACCCAGTTGGCCGAGGCGACGGGGTTGTCCCGGACCACCGTGGAGGCGGTGCTCGCCGAACTGGTCGAGTCCAGCTACGTCACGGTCGAGATCACTCGTACCGGCCGGGCTGGACGCCCCGCACGCCGCTACGCGTTCGACGCGTCACGCGGGTCGCTCATCGCCGTGGACCTCGGCCCTGGTGCGATCACCGGACTGGCGGGCGACCTGCGCGGTGGTGCGCTGACACAGCCCGTGCGGTGGGAGACGGATCTGCGCGATCCGGATGCCGCGCTGTCCGCCATCCGAGCGATGGTGGACGCGCTTGTGCAGGACGGCGCGCTGGACGCCGAGCGCATCGACTCGCTCGTCGTGGGGATGCCCGCGGTGATCGACCCGACCGGGGCACCCGTGCTGAGCCACGTGGTCCCCGCTTGGATCACGGACGACCTGCGCACGGGTGTCCTGGCCGCGTTTCCGACCGTTACGGTGTCGTTCGACAACGACACGAAGCTCGCGGCGCACCTGGAGGCCCTGTCTGGATCCGTCGTGCCGGGTGAGACCGTGGTCCTGCTGCGGACGGGGCACCGGATCTCCGCCGCCTCGATCATCAACGGCGAGGTGGCGATGGGCGCGAATGGTGCAGCCGGCGAGATCGGCTCACTGGCGAACATTGGCTGGCGCGGCGCTCGTCTCGCGCTCACGGCCGGCAGCGCAGACACGGTGGCGGAGGCCTTTGAAGCCGCAGCCGAGGGTGATGCGAGTGCGCTCGACGCGGTGCGCGCGTTCGCCGAGCAGATCGCCCTGGGTGCCGCCGCGATGGCGCTCACCCTCGACCCGCACGCGATCATCCTCAACACGACGATCCCGCGGTCGGAGTCGACGCTGCCTGCCCTGCTGCAGGACGCCATCGCCCGCCGGCTCATGTTCCCGATCGAATTCCGGCTGTCGGAGTTGGGCCCCGATGCACCGTGTCGCGGTGCTCTCCTCCGCTCGGCCGCCGCCGTCCGCGACCGCCTCCTGGGCTGATCCGCTCTCGAAGTCTGCTGTCGCCGGCGTGCACCGATGCCGTTGGTGAGACCAGCAGGCATCGGTGCCGGAATCGGAGCTCACCCCGGGAGAGCACATCGACGTCACGCCCGGTTGCCGGGCAGCAACGACGAACGCCCCGCGCAGAGCACGGGGCGTTCGTGGTGGGGATCACTCGCCGGCGATCATCTCCGGGGTGATGTCGATCGCGGGAGGCGCGCCGGCGCCGATCGCGACCTTCTCGCCACGGGGTGCGTGCTCGAAGACGAACTTGCCATCGGCGACGTCCACCTTCACGTGGTCGCCCGCGTTCAGCTCGCCCTGGAGGATACGCTCGGAGAGCTGGTCCTCCACCTCGCGCTGCATCGCACGACGCAGCGGACGAGCACCGAGGGCCGGGTCGTAGCCCAGGTCGATGAGGCGGAGCTTGGCGGCCTCGGACAGCTCGACCGTCATGTCGCGATCCAGCAGACGGTCGCGGAGACGCTTGACGAACAGATCGACGATCTGAACCAGCTCGTCCTTGCTCAGCTGCGGGAAGACGATGACGTCGTCGACGCGGTTCAGGAACTCGGGCTTGAAGTGCCGCTTGAGCTCCTCGTCCACCTTGCCCTTCATCCGCTCGTACGTGGTCTGCGAGTTGCCCTCGATCTGGAAGCCCACCGGACCACCCGCGATGGCCGACGAGCCGAGGTTCGTGGTCATGATGATGACGGTGTTCTTGAAGTCCACCACGCGGCCCTGACCGTCGGTCAGTCGACCCTCTTCGAGGATCTGCAGCAACGAGTTGAAGATGTCGGGGTGCGCCTTCTCGATCTCGTCGAACAGGACGACGGAGAACGGCTTGCGACGCACCTTCTCGGTGAGCTGGCCACCCTCTTCGAAGCCGACGAATCCGGGAGGGGCACCGAACAGACGCGAGACCGTGTGCTTCTCACCGAACTCGCTCATGTCGAGCGAGATGAGAGCACCCTCGTCGTCGAACAGGAACTCCGCCAGCGCCTTGGCCAGCTCGGTCTTGCCGACGCCGGTGGGGCCGGCGAAGATGAACGATCCGGACGGACGGTTGGGGTCCTTCAGGCCGGCACGCTGGCGACGGATGGTGCGGGAGAGCGCCGCAATGGCCTCCTCCTGACCCACGACGCGCTGGTGCAGCGCCTTCTCCATGAACACCAGGCGAGCGGACTCCTCCTCGGTGAGCTTGAAGACCGGGATACCCGTGGCCTGCGCCAGAACCTCGGCGATCAGACCCTCGTCGACCACCGCGTGGGAGGCGACGTCTCCGGAGCGCCACTGCTTCTCCAGGCGCAGACGCTCGGCGAGCAGGCTCTTCTCCTCATCGCGCAGCGACGCGGCCTTCTCGAAGTCCTGGTTCTCCGAGGCGGCCTCCTTGTCCTCGCGGACCTTGGCGATCTTCTCGTCGAACTCGCGCAGCTCCGGCGGCGACGACAGGATCGACAGGCGCAGGCGAGCGCCGGCCTCGTCGATCAGGTCGATGGCCTTGTCCGGAAGGAAACGGTCCGAGATGTAGCGGTCGGCGAGGTTCGCCGCCGCGACGATCGCGCCGTCCGTGATCTGCACCTTGTGGTGCGCCTCGTAGCGGTCGCGCAGTCCCTTGAGGATGTTGATCGCGTGGGGCAGCGACGGCTCGGCAACCTGGATCGGCTGGAAGCGGCGCTCCAGCGCGGCGTCCTTCTCGAAGTGCTTGCGGTACTCGTCGAGCGTGGTGGCACCGATGGTCTGCAGCTCGCCACGAGCAAGCAGCGGCTTCAGGATCGACGCGGCGTCGATGGCGCCCTCGGCGGCACCGGCACCCACCAGGGTGTGGATCTCGTCGATGAAGACGATGATGTCGCCGCGGGTGCGAATCTCCTTGGTGACCTTCTTCAGACGCTCCTCGAAGTCACCGCGGTAGCGGGACCCGGCGATGAGCGAGCCGAGGTCCAGCGAGTAGACCTGCTTGTCCTTCAGCGTCTCGGGGACCTCGCCCTTGACGATGGCCTGCGCGAGTCCCTCGACGACGGCGGTCTTACCGACACCGGGCTCACCGATCAGGACAGGGTTGTTCTTGGAGCGACGCGAGAGGATCTGCATGACCCTCTCGATCTCCTTCTCGCGCCCGATGACGGGGTCGAGCTTGTTGTCGCGAGCGGCCTGCGTCAGGTTGCGTCCGAACTGGTCGAGCACGGCCGACCCGCCCTGCGGCGCCGACGGCGACTCCTGGGCTGCACCGGACACACCGACCGGTTCCTTGCCCTGGTAGCCGGAGAGCAGCTGGATGACCTGCTGGCGCACCTTGTTCAGGTCGGCACCGAGCTTGACGAGGACCTGGGCGGCGACGCCCTCGCCCTCGCGGATGAGACCGAGCAGGATGTGCTCGGTACCGATGTAGTTGTGGCCGAGCTGCAGCGCCTCGCGCAGGGACAGCTCGAGGACCTTCTTCGCGCGCGGCGTGAAGGGAATGTGACCGGTCGGCTGCTGCTGCCCCTGGCCGATGATGTCCTGAACCTGCTCGCGCACGGCGTCGAGCGAGATGCCCAGGGACTCCAGGGCCTTGGCGGCAACGCCCTCACCCTCGTGGATGAGACCGAGCAGGATGTGCTCAGTACCGATGTAGTTGTGGTTGAGCATCTTCGCCTCTTCTTGGGCGAGGACGACTACCCGACGGGCACGGTCGGTAAATCTCTCGAACATCGTCAACTCCTCGGGGCGCGAGGGAATGCGCCCTAGAAAGACTGTAACGACGCCGGGCCACTGGTATGCCGGTGTTCGCCGTCGGCATACCGCTGTCGTCATTGGCCGCCGCAGAAGAGAGGACCCCGGCGGATGATCCGCCGGGGTCCTCAGATTCCCCTCAGGTCCTGCTTCCGATCACTCGGTCCGACGGGTGCGGCGAGCCGCAACCACCACACCGAGAAGCAGGACGAGGATGCCGAGCACCAGAGGACCGATCGGCAGATCGGATCCGGTGCCGGGCAGGTTTCCGCCGGGGCCGCGCGTCGACGTGGCGCTGGGGATGACCGGCGTGGTCGGCCCCGCCGTCGTCGTGGACGTCGCGGTCGGCGTCGGCGTGGACGTTCCCGTCGGGGTCGGCGTCGACGTCTCGGTGGGCGTCGGCGACGGCGTGGACGTCTCGGTCGGCGTCGGCGACGGCGTGGACGTCTCCGTAGGCGTCGGCGACGGCGTCGACGTCTCCGTGGGCGTCGGCGTCGGCGACGGCGTGGACGTCTCGGTCGGCGTCGGCGTCGGCGTCGCGGTTCCGACGTAGGTGAAGTCCACCGGCGCGCTGCTGCCGTTCTCGTTCGTCACGATGACTTCAACTGCGCCTTCCTCGTGCGCCGGGGTCGTGATCGTCAGCGTGCTGTCGTCCACGAACTCCGCGGGAACGTCCGTGCCGTCGACCGTCACGGTGGTTTCGGGGGTGAAACCGCCACCGGTGATCGTCACCTCGGTGCCGCCGCTCGTCGGACCGGAGTCCGGCGTGAGGCTGTCCACGGTCGGAGCCGTGGCCGCGAGCGGGATGTAGGTGTAGATCGCCGGGCCGCTGACACCGACCGGCGTGGTCACGACCACATCCACCGGCCCCTCCGCGTGCGGCGGGGTGATCGCGCGGATCTCGGTGTCGGAGATCACCTGGAACTCCGACTCGTTGGCCGCGAGCGCCTTCACCACGTGACGCGTGAGCTGTCCGTTGCCGTTCTCCTCACCGTTGTGGTTCCCGTTGTCGTCCTTCTCACCGAAGGCGACAGAGGTCGCTCCCGTGAAGCCGCGTCCGGTGATGATGACCTCTTCGCCACCCGTCACGTAGCCTTCGTCCGGGTTGAGCTGGTCGATCTCCGGCCCCTGCACGGTGCCGGCCTCGTAGGTGTAGGTCGCCGGGTCGCTGGCTGCGACCGGGTTGGAGACCACCACGTCGACCGGACCCGCGGCGTGCGCCGCCGTGACCGCCGTGATCGTTCCGTCGTCGACCACCTCGAACGATGCCGCCGGAGCGTCACCGAACGTCACCGTGTTCACACCGGTGAAGCCCGATCCCGTGATGGTCACGGTCGTGCCGCCCTCGATGGGACCACGATCCGGGTTGAGGCCCAGGTCTCCGATCTCCGGGTCGCCGATCACCGGCGTCGCGTAGTACGTGAACGTCTGCGCGTTCGACGTGCCACCCGGCGTCGTCACCGTCACGTCCACCCCACCAGCGGCGTGCGCCGGAGTAGTGAACGACAGCTCGGTGTCCGAGGTGACCGTGACGTCGGCCGGCGCGATCACCGTGCCGCCAATCGTCACCGAGGACTCACCGTCGACGAAGTTCTCGCCCGTCACGGTCACCGCAGTGCCACCGGCAACCGGACCGAACGAGGGGTTCAGTCCGTCCGTACCCGGGCCGCCGTCACCGATTACCGGCACGTCGTAGTAGGTGAACGTCGCCGGGTCGCTGGACAGCGCCGGGTTCGACACCACCACATCGACCGCGCCCGCGGCATGTGCCTCGGTCACCGCGTCGATCTGCGTGTCGCTGACCACCGTGAACGAGCGAGCCGGAGCCCCACCGAAGGTCACCGCGTTGGCACCGGTGAAGCCGGTACCCGTGATCGTGACAGCCGTGCCACCCGCGACCGGACCCTTGTCGGGGTCGAGACCCGTGATGTTCGCCTCCGGGTCGCCGATCACGGGCTGGTCGTAGTACGTGAACGTCTGTGCGTTCGACGTGCCACCCGGCGTCGTCACCGTGACGTCCACCCCACCAGCGGCGTGCGCCGGAGTCGTGAACGACAGCTCGGTGCCGGAGGTGACCGTGACATCGGTCGGTGCGATGACCGTGCCGCCGATCGTGACCGAGGTCTGACCGTCGACGAAGTTCTCGCCCGTCACGGTCACCGGCGTGCCACCGGTCACGGGACCGAACGAGGGGTCCAGACCATCCGTACCCGGGCCGCCGTCACCGATCACCGGAACGTCGTAGTAGGTGAACGTGGCGGGGTCGCTCGCCGAGGACGGGTTCGCGACCACGACATCGACCGGACCAGCCGCATGCGGTGCCGTCACCGCCTCGATGAGCGTGTCGCTCTCGACGGTGAACGAGGCCGCAGCGTCGCCGCCGAACGTGACCGACGTCACTCCCGTGAATCCGGTACCGGTGATCTGCACCACCGTGCCGCCGGCAACCGGACCGACCTCGGGGTCGAGACCGCTGATGCCCGTCTCCGGGTCACCGATCACCGGCGTCGCGTAGTACGTGAACGTCTGCGCATTCGACGTGCCACCCGGGGTCGTGATCGTGACGTCCACGGGGCCCGCGGCGTGTGCCGGGGTCGTGAAGGACAGCTCCGTTGCGGACGCGACTGCCACACTGGCGGCAGGGATCACCGTGCCGCCGATCGTGACCGACGAGTTCCCGACGACGAAGTTCTGACCCGTCACCGTCACCGATGTGCCACCGGCCACCGGACCGAACGACGGGTTCAGACCGTCGGTGCCCGGACCGCCATCGCCGATCACCGGAGCGTCGGTGTAGGTGTACACCGCCGGGTCGCTGGCGACCGCCGGGTTGGACACCACGACATCCACAGGACCCGCGGCGTGTGCCTCGGTGACCGCATCGATCTGCGTGTCGCTGACCACCGTGAACGAGCGAGCCGGAATGTCACCGAACATCACCGTGTCCACGTCGGCGAGGCCAGTGCCCGTGATCGTGACGGCGGTGCCGCCCGCGGTCGGACCCGCATTCGGGTCGAGTCCCAGGTCACCGATCTCCGGGTCGCCGATCACCGGCTTGTCGTAGTAGGTGAACGTCTGCGCGTTCGACGTGCCACCGGGGGTCGTCACCGTGACGCTCACCGGACCCGCCGCGTGAGCGGGGGTGGTGAACGACAGCTCCGTCTCGGAAGCCACCGTCACATCAACGGTCGCGATCACCGTTCCGCCGATCGTGACCGACGACTTTCCGGGGACGAAGTTCTCGCCCGTCACCGTCACCGGCGTGCCACCCGTGGACGGGCCGACGCTGGGGTCGAGTCCGTCCGTGCCCGGGCCGCCGTCACCGATCACCGGAACGTCGTAGTACGTGAACGTCGCGGGGTCGCTGTCGAAGGACGGGTTGGAGACCACCACGTCGACCGGTCCGGCCGCGTGCGGAGCCGTGACCGCCTCGATGAGCGTGTCGCTCTCGACCGTGAACGATGCTGCCGGAGTGCCGCCGAAGGTCACGGCGTCGGCACCGAGGAACCCGGTTCCGGTGATCTGCACCACCGTGCCGCCGGCCACCGGACCCGAATCCGGGTCGAGACCGCTGATGCCCGTCTCCGGGTCGCCGATCACCGGCTTGTCGAAGTACGTGAACGTCTGCGCGTTCGACGTGCCACCCGGCGTGGTCACCGTCACGTCGACGGGACCTGCCGCGTGAGCCGGCGTGGTGAAGGACAGCTCCGTCTCGGACGCGACCGTCACATCGGCCGGCGCGATGACCACGCCGCCGATCGTGACCGACGACTTGCCCGGGACGAAGTTCTCACCGGTCACCGTCACTGATGTGCCGCCCGCGGACGGACCGAACGAGGGGTTCAGACCGTCCGTTCCCGGGCCGCCGTCGCCGATCACCGGCTCGTCGTAGTAGGTGTACACCGCCGGGTCGCTGGACAGCGCCGGGTTGGACACCACGACATCCACGGGTCCCGCGGCGTGCGCCTCGGTGACCGCATCGATCTGGGTGTCGCTGACCACGGTGAACGAGCGAGCCGGAATGTCACCGAACATCACCGTGTCGACATCGGCCAGACCGGTACCCGTGATGGTCACCGCGGTGCCGCCGGCCACCGGACCGGAATCCGGGTCGAGGCCGCTGATGCCGGTGTCCGGGTCACCGATGACGGGCTGGTCGTAGTACGTGAACGTCTGCGCGTTCGACGTGCCACCCGGCGTCGTCACCGTCACGTCCACCCCACCAGCGGCATGCGCCGGAGTCGTGAACGACAGCTCCGTCTCAGATGCGACCGTCACATCGGCCGGCGCGATCACCGTGCCGCCGATCGTCACCGATGTCTTGCCGGGAACGAAATTCTCACCCGTTACGGTCACGGGTGTGCCACCCGTCGACGGGCCGACACTCGGGTCGAGACCATCGGTGCCGGGGCCACCGTCACCGATCACCGGCTCGTCGTAGTACGTGAACGTCGCCGGGTCGCTGGACAGCGCCGGGTTCGAGACCACCACATCCACGGCCCCTGCGGGGTGCGCCTCGGTGACGGCATCGATCTGCGTGTCGCTGACCACCGTGAACGAGCGAGCCGGGGCGCCGCCGAAGGTCACCGCGTTGGCACCCGTGAAGCCGGTACCCGTGATGGTGACTTCCGTACCACCGGCCACCGGACCCGAATCCGGGTCAAGGCCCGTGATGCCGGTGTCCGGGTCGCCGATGATCGGCTGGCCGTAGTACGTGAACTGCAGCGGGGCGCTGGTACCGGACACGTTGGTGACGGTCACGTCCACGCCGCCCGCCGCATGCGGCGGCGAGGTCACGACGATCGTGGTGTCACTGGTCTGGTTCGTCAGCGGCAGCACCGTGCCGCCGAAGTCGACCGAGGTGGCTCCGGCGAATCCGGTACCCGTGATCGTGACCACGGTGCCGCCCGTCGTCGGGCCGAACGTCGGCGACAGGCTCGTGGGCGCCGGAACCGGAAGGTAGCGGTACGGAACCTCGTTGCTCGTCGCGAGCGGGTTGGCGACGGAGACCTGGACCGAACCGGCGGCGTGCGCCTCGGTGACGGCCGTGATCTGGGTGTCGCTGTCCACCGTGAAGCTGCGAGCGGGCTGGTCACCGAAGGTCACCGTGGTGACGTTCGCGAGGCCGGTTCCAGTGATCGTCACCGTGGTGCCGCCGGCGATGGAGCCCTGGTCGGGGTCGAGTCCGATGTCACCCAGTCCGTCACCGATCACCGGGGTGTCGTAGTAGGAGAAGGTCTGCGCGTTGGAGGTGCCACCAGGGGTGGTCACCGTCACGGGCACTCCCCCGGCGACGTGAGCCGGGGTCGTGAACTCGAGCTCGGTCTCGGACGTCACCGTGACACTCGATGCCGGGATGACGATGCCGTCGATCGTGACCGAGGTGAAGCCGTCGACGAAGTTCTCGCCGGTCACGGTCACCACCGTGCCACCGGCTGTCGGACCCTGGCTCGGGTCCAGACCGTCGGTGCCGGGTCCGCCGTCACCGATCACCGGTGCGTCGTAGAAGGTGAAGGTGGCCGGGTCACTGCTCTCGAGCGGGTTCGAGACGACGACGTCCACCGCACCCGCCGCGTGGGCCGCGGTCGTGGCCTGGATCTCCGTATCGGAGATCACCGTGAAGGTCACGTCGTCGCCGTCGAAGGTGACGGAGTCCACACCGGTGAAGCCGGAACCGGTGATCGTGACCAGGGTTCCGCCGGCCGTGGGGCCGTGCACCGGGTTCAGGCCGATGTCACCGAGCCCGTCGCCGATCACGGGGGTGCCGTAATAGGTGAAGGTCTGCGGCGCGCTGGTACCGGTCGAGTTCGTGACCGTCACGTCTACGGGGCCCGCGGCGTGCGCCGGCGAGGTGACCACGATCGAGGTATCGGTGTGTGCGCCGACCGGGAGGTCGATGCCGCCGAAGGTCACGATGCTGGCGTCGGCGAAGCCGGTTCCCGTGATGGTGACGGACGTGCCACCCGCAATCGGACCGAAGTTCGGAGCGAGGCCGGTGATCGCCGGCAGCGGCACGAAGGTGAACGTGGCGGGGTCGCTCGCGAACACGGGGTTCGAGACGACGACGTCCACGGCACCCGCCGCGTGCGGTGCGGTGGTGGTCGTGATGGTCGTGTCGTCGACGACCGTGAACGGCAGGCTGTCGCCGTCGAAGGTGACCTCGTCCGCGCCGAGGAAGCCGGTGCCGGTGATGGTCACCGCGGTGCCACCGTCGGTGGATCCGTGATCGGGGTCGAGGCCGATCGCTCCGCCGCCGCCGATGACGGGCTGGTCGTAGTACGTGAACACCTGGGGTGCGGACTCGCCGCCTCCCGTGGTGACGGTGACATCGGCCGGCCCCGCTGCGTGTGCGGGCGAGGTGACTGTGATCTGCGTGTCGGAGTCGACCACGTAGCCGGCAGCATCCGTCCCGCCGAAGGTGACCGCCGACGCGTTGGTGAACCCGGTACCGGTGATCACAACGGAGGTGCCGCCGCTGACCGGACCGACGTTCGGGGTGAGACCGGTGAGCGTGGGCGGCGCGATGTACGTGAAGCTCAGGGAGCCTGCGCTGCCACCCGGCGTGGTGACGACCACCGGCACCGGCCCCGCGGCGTGCGGCGGGGTTGTGACGGTGACGGCCGTGGCGGTGTTCGAGATGACGGTGGCGGGGGATCCGCCGAACTCCACATTGGTGACGCCATCGAGGTTGGTGCCCGTGATGGTCACGACCGTGCCGCCGGCCGTGGGACCGCTGTCCGGTGAGAGCGACGTGGTCGTGGGCTGCGGCAGGGCGAAGACGTTCGCTCCGACGGTGGCGCTGGCGAGATCGAGTGTGGCGACGGCGCTGCGCAGCAGTGCGACACGAACGGCGACCTCACGGTAGACACCGGCGGCCGGAGACTCCTGCACGTTCGCGGTGATGGCCGCGAGGAGGTTGATGGCCTTCAGCGCCGGGTCCAGCGCGCTCACGAGCGTCTGCACCGCTCCGGTCAGCGCGGACGTGGATCCGGTGACCGTCGCGATCACGCCGGTGGTGGGGTTGAACAGCGTGTTGACGATCGGGCCGGCGAGGGTCTGCAACAGCGTGCTGATCGGGATGACGAGCGGGAGCCCCGCGACTTTGATCGTCAGTGAAGCGTCGGTTGCAGTCGGCGGCGTGGCGGCCAGACCGCCAAGCGTTCCGGTGACCGTCACGTTGATTCCCGTGCCGATGTCGACGATGCTCGTGGAGCAGCTCGGGCCGGAACCCACCAGGCACACGTTTGCCGCGATGTTCAGCGTTGCCGCGTTGAGTGCGCTCGTCAGCGCCGTGCTTACCAGTTGCGGGACCTGGTTGAGCAGCGAGGTCACGCTGGCGACCAGCGCGTTGAGCACAGGGGCGGAGAGGATCTCCGTGTTGGGGGCCAGATTGGCGAGTCCCGCCCCGTTAGCCTGCGTCAGCAGGGTGTTGAGGTCCGCAGTGATGACGCCGGTGCGGAGGTTGATCTCGACGCCCGTGGCGGGGTCTGTGAGCGGCGTGTCGATGATCTCGTTGACAGCGCCAGCGACGTCGCTGGAGATTTCCACGGTGAGGGCATCGTTACCGAGCAGGGGTGCGAGCGCGGCGTCAAGGCCAGCGATAACGCCCGCCAGCAGGCCATCAGGACCCGCCAGCGAGTTCACCGCACCGTCGACCGTCGCGACCACGCCGCCGGGACCGGTGAGCGTGTTCACGACGTTGCCGAGCACCGGCGCGCTCACGAGAAGCTTGCCGCCCGCGATCGAATAGTCGCGGCAGTGCACCGGAGCGGACAGGTCGGTGAGCTTGTCGGGTCCGCAGTTCTCCGCGATCGCGCCGGATGCGCCGGCGTCGAGGGCCGCGACGCCGGTCAGCGCCTGCAGGTCGACGCGGACGTCGGTGACCGTTCCCGTGAGGGGGCCACTGACCGCGGTCAGGAGCCCGCCGAGCTTGATGGACGCGTTCGACGGGAAGCCACCCGTGTTTCCGCCGATGTCGACGGCGCCGTTGTTGCCGACCGCACCCGATGCCGCGCGCGAGACGCCTCGGTTGCTCGCCTCTGCGTACTGGTTGACCGCGCCGACCTCAATGATGTTGCCGAACGGCAGCTCGAGTCCGTCGGCGATTCGGAGGTTGATCGCGTTCAGCAGGCTGACGTCGAGTCCGACGGCGTCCGTGTCCACCGTGGGAACGCCGTTGTTCTCCGCCGAGGCCCCACCCAGGCCCGCGATGTCGGTCACGTCGATCGCACTCAGCAGGCTTCCCGACAGGAACTGCGACGAGGAGACGGCTCGATCCCCGGTGTCTGCGACGGCGGGTGGCGCAATGAGGCCGATCCCGAAGACGGAGGCCACCGCGAGTGCGGCTGTGGCGATCAGGCCACGTGGTCTCCGTCGTGCAGTGTCGGACTGTGGCACGGGGGGACGCGTGAAGGTGAGCATCGGAGCTCCTTTTGGGGGGAATTTTCAGCTGTGACCCGCTAAAGGACATCGGGGAATGTCTCAGCGAGTTGCCAGCAAAGTACCATGCTTGGCATGCACGGTCCATAGGCGCTTGTGTAATGACCACTTCCGCGTCATGGTGCGGAACAGGAGGTTATTCCCGGGAGAACTTGTCGCCAGTCCCTTGCGCCAGCGGATCGATGTGGTGTACGCATATCTTCCGATAATTGCGCAATTCGTGCGCATCCATATCGCACTTCGTGCATGACTTCATCTGATCATGTGTATTTCGCACATCTGCGACCGAAGCGTGAGCCCTGCACGCCTGGCCCGGCGGTCACGTTGCGTTTCCCAGTGCATTGCCGTCGCGCATGAGCGCCATCGCGGGCCACTGACCGCGTGGCCGATGATCAAGCCGGCGACGACGAACGCCGCGCTGGTCGCACAGGCCTCGTCGTGCACGGCGGGAACTTCAACACCGCCCGGGCGACGTGCCGCAGCGCGGGAATAGCGACGGTCATCGTCGCGTTCCAGCCGACATGACCGACACCAGCACCGGCCCCGTCACTTCCCAACGCCTCGCCGTCGACGTCTGGCTCGACGTCGCGTGCCCGTTCTGCGCTCTCGGCGACAAGCGCCTGGAGAACGTCCGCGCGGCGCTGCCGTTCGGTGAGGACATCGACGTGACATATCACTCGTACCAGCTGGACCCTGCGGCGCCGGCGCATGGCGAGCCCGGAACGGCTACGCAGAAGCTCGTCGCGCGTGGCATGGACCCGCGACAGATCGAGGCGTCCCACCGCCACCTGACCGAGCAGGGGCACGCCGAGGGCTTCCGCTTCTCATTCGAGGATTCCGTCCCGTCGAACACGTTCGACGCGCACCGCTTCCTGCAGGCCGCTCGTGCCGAGGGCGTGCAGCAGCCGGTTCTGGACACGCTGTTCCGCGCGTATTTCTCGGACGGTGTCGACGTCGGCGACCTCGCTCTGCTGCGTGATCGCGCCGTAGAGGCCGGGCTGAGCGCGGAGCTTGCAGATCAGATCGTCGCCGATGCGGACGCCTTCCGTTCCGAAGTGGAAGCCGACATCGCTCAGGCCGCCGCTTATGGCATTCAGGGCGTGCCGTTCTTCGTGATCGATGGCCGCTACGGCATCTCGGGAGCGCAGCCGTCGGAGGCCTTCGAGCAGGCGCTCACCCAGGTGTACACGGAGATCAACGCGAAGTGAGCGAGAAGCTCACCCTCTCTGTTCTCGACCTCATCCCGGTCCGCACCGGACAGACCTCCGCGCAGGCGGTGGGCTCTGCTCTTGACCTCGCGGTACGTGCCGATGAGCTCGGGTACCGGCGTTACTGGTTCGCCGAGCATCACAACATGCCTGCGGTGGCCTCGACCACGCCTCCGGTGCTGATCGCGGCGGCGGCCGCGCGGACCAGCCGGATCCGCGTCGGCTCGGGCGGCGTGATGCTTCCGAACCACGCTCCCCTGGTCGTGGCCGAGCAGTTCGCCGCGCTGGAGGCGCTCGCGCCGGGTCGCATCGACCTCGGAATCGGTCGGGCACCGGGAAGCGATCCGGTGATCACACAGTTGCTGCGCCAGAGCGGCACCTCGTCTGATGTCGAGCGCTTCCCGCAGCACATCGCCGACATCCTGGCCCTCACCGGCGAAGACGGCGCCAGCATGCGCTTCGTGAGCGGTGGCGAGTACGTCGTCCGGGCGACTCCCACGGCTACAGGCCGCCCGGATGTGTGGTTGCTCGGGTCGAGTGACTACTCCGCACAGCTGGCGGCGCAGATGGGCCTGCCATACGTGTTCGCGAACCACTTCTCGGGGACAGGACTGGAGCGTGCCCTGGATCTGTATCGCACCTCGTTCCAGCCCTCCGAGGACCTGGCGGAGCCCCGAACCTTCCTCACGGCCAACGTCATCGCGGCACCGACCGCCGAGGAGGCGGAGGCCCGCGCCCTGCCGCAGCTGCGGATGTTCGCGCGCATGCGGACCGGAAAACCGCTGGGCGCGCTGGAGACCGTCGATGCGGCGCAGGCGGCGCCGGAAGACGCCATGACGGCGGAGTTCATGGGGTCCGCGCGCGCCCGCTGGTTCGTGGGAACCGGCGACATGGTGCGCGCAGATCTCGAGGCGTTTGCCGCCAAGCACGGGCTCGACGAAGTCATGATCTCCCCCGTCGCCGGCGCGTACGAGGGCGAGGATCTCACGACCGCACCCGGACGAACGCAGACGCTGGAGCTCATCGTCTGAGTCGCCGCTGGCGTGGGGCCCCGGGGCTACGGCCTTCGGGGCCCTCGCCGCGTCACGAGGCGAGTGAGGCATGAGTCCCGGGACTTCGCCGACGGAGTGCGAGTGGCGGCTGTCGAACAGCGCCGCATGACGCGAAACTCCCAGCCGTGATATCCGGGCACTGGCTGATTGCTGACTCTTCGTTCGGGCGTTATCCACAGATCATCACTTCTTCGTATTTATGTTCTAGGTGTCTGCCACTCTTGGTCTATGACATTAGAACGCACGGTGGTGGAGGAGGGTTCGGTGCCTCGGAGCGGACCCGACGCTGCTTCTCAGGCGGGTGTCGGCTCGCCGCGGAGGGGTTCGCGGCGTGGTCGGGTGACCGGCACTGCCCCCGACCCTGCCGTGGTGCGGGCGTATGTGGATGCGATTGTCGCGTTGACGCGTTCACGGGCGGCGTCGGACGCGCTGGAAACGGTGTTGCTCGCGGATCTCGTGGAACTTTCGGGTGCGTCCGGCCGCTCGTCGGATGCCGACCTGGAGCTGCGGTCTCTGGCAGCGGAAGTGGGTGCTGCGATCCGCGTCAGTGACCGCACGATCCAGCAGCGCATCTCTGACGCGTATCAGCTGGTGCATGACTTCCCGACCGTACATGCCGCCCTATCAGCCGGCGAGATCAGCATCGCGCATGTTGGGGCGATTCTGCAGCACGGGCTGCCGGTGGAGGAAGGCCCCGCGCGGGACGCGTTCGTCGAGCGTGCGCTGGAGTTGGCGCGGGTGGAGTCTCCGAATCGTCTGCGTCACCTGCTGGGCCCTGTCGCGGAACAGGTCCGTGACGTCTCGATCACGGAGCGCCATCGTGAAGCCCGCCGCGCCCGGACCGTCTGGGTCACTGACGACCTGGACGGCATGGCTACCCTGCACGCCCTGCTCCCTTCCGTGCTGGCGCACGGGGTGAAGGACCGGTTGGATCAGATGGCCCACGCCCTGCGCGCCAGCAACAAAGCAACCAGGAACACGGGTGCTGGTGCTGGTGCTGGTGCTGGTGCTGGTGCTGGTGCTGGTGCTGGTGCTGGGAACAGCTTCGGCCCGGGCGCCCGTGTGGGCTCCGGCGGAGACGTCTGGATCTCCACCGACACCGGCGCGGACATCGAACCCGGCGCAGCCAACCCTCGCCCCGATGTGAACGATCGTGCAGAGACGAACGTCCGAACCGATGTCGATGCCGGCGCGGACCCGAGCGCTGACGCCGTCGCTGGTGGGCTTCATGATGTGCGGACGGTGGATCAGATCCGCGCCGACATCCTCGCCGACCTGCTCCTGACCACCACCCCCACCAGCGTGGACACCGCGATCGGATCCATCCACGCCACCGTCGCCGTCACTGTCCCGGTCCTCACCCTCCTCGAACAAGACGACACCGGTGCGGAACTCGACGGCATCACCCCCATCGACGCGGACACCGCCCGCGCCCTCGCCGGAAACCAACCCGGCTTGGACCGCATCCTCACCCACCCCATCACCGGCGCCATCCTCGCCACAGACCGGTACCGTCCCACCGCCGACATGAAACGCTTCCTCACCCACCGCGACCAACACTGCCGACACCCCGGCTGCCGCGTCCCCATCCGCTACACCGACATCGACCACAACCACGACTGGGCCAACGGCGGCAAGACCGACGTCGGAAACCTTGCTCCGCTGTGCCGCCGGCACCACACGCTCAAGACCAGTGCCGACTGGAAGATCACGCCCCACCCCGACAAGGACGGCACCGTCATCTTCCACACACCCGCCGGATACCACCACACCCAAAACCCACCACCCCGCACCGTCACCTTCACACCCACCCCCAATCACGGCGACGCAATGGCAGCGAGCAGTGGCATATACGGCGGCGACAGGGACACGCCCACGGGCACAGACATCGAAGGCGAACCACCGTGGTGAGGATTCACGCGATCAGCTCATGCGTTGGCCGCCTGTCGAGGGCGGCTCCGCACTCTCCACGCACCGACGTCGGCGTGCTCCTCCCACCCGGGGAAAGAGAACGAGGCGAGAGGCAGCGGCGGGCTAGACTCCCCTCGTACGCGGGGGGTGTCGATGACGACTGAGGCAACGACGGGGACGATAACGGCGACGGGGAGCATCACCCGACCGCCCACTCGTATGCACGCGCTCGACGGATTGCGCGGTCTCGCGGCGGTGACTGTTGTCATCTGGCACGCGCTGATCTCCACGGATCTCGGCAGGTACCTGTCGATCCAGCTCGACGCCACGACCGCCACCACCGCGGAGCCCATCGTCCCATTCTCATCAGCGTGGTGGTTGTGGGAGACGCCACTCCGGCTCGCCAGCATGGGAACCAACGCCGTCACGATCTTCTTCGTGTTGAGCGGCTTCGTCCTCGTCCTTCCGCTCCTGCGTGGGCGGTCGATGAACCTGTGGAGTTACTACCCGCGCCGCTTCCTCCGGTTGTGGATCCCATCCGCTGCGTCCGTCCTGCTTGCCGCGGCGCTCGTGGTGCTCACCCTCGGCGTCCCGCGCGGCGGGGAAAGCGCGTGGGTGCAGGCATCAACGATTGACCGGCTCAGCATCGGCGACGTGATCTCCAACCTCTTCCTCATCACCGGCCGGACCTCGCTCAACAACCCGCTCTGGTCCCTGCGCTGGGAGCTGCTGTTCTCTCTGCTCCTCCCCCTCGCCTTCCTGCTGATCCTGCGGGTGACGGGCCATTGGTCGCTGTGGGGGACGGTCCTGATCTGCGCAGTGCTGAGCGGCCTCGGCGGATGGTTCCTCGTACCCGCACTGCAGTTCGGTCCGATGTTCGTGGCCGGAGCCGCCGTGGCGAAGCTGTACCGAACACGTATCGTGAAGCCATCGCCCTGGCGCTCCTGGGTCGCGACCGGTGCCGGCCTCATTCTGATCGGTGTGCCCGACATGGCGCGCACCTTCGGCGGGCTCGACCTCACGAACCGCCTTTCCCTCGCGCTCGGCGGCAGCGTCGTCGTCGGAGCGGCACTCCTCGTCTTCGGGCTGAGTGTCCCGTCCCGACTCACAACGTTCGTCGGGATCCCCCCGTTGCGTTTTCTCGGACGGATCTCGTTCGGGCTCTACCTTGTCCACGTCCCGATCATCGTGGCCGGCGCTCTCGTCTTTCCCGACGCTGCGGCCGCGCTCTGGCTGACGCTGCCCGCATCCTTCATCGCCGCGTGCCTGTTCGCCATCTGGGTGGACGAGCCTGCCACACGCCTCGCGCATCGCGCCGGCACAGCGGCGGCGGCCGCCGTCGCCGCCGCACCGTCGCGCGTCTGAGGTAGCGGCGCGCCGGAGAACAACAACCACCGCTGGCGGATACGAAGAAGAGCGGCGGATGCTGGGCATCCGCCGCTCGATCGCAGTGTTCGATCTCCCGGTCTTGGAAGGGATGGGGGCTGGGGACGCCGGACCATCGACCGGGGGCGCACGTCGTGGGGCCGTGCAATGAGGACGCTCGCGAGGGGGGCGCGAGCGGCCTCATCACTGTTTCGATCGGCACCGTCAGGGACAGGCGCTCTTCGTACTTTCAGTCAACAACCCTATGCGGGTGCATGGAAGGCGCGACGGCGAAGACTACCCACCCGCCCTACCCGCTCGGACCATCGCGGCCAGGTCCGGGCAGGGCGGGTCACAGGGACACGAGCCCGGACACAGCAACGTCCAATCCACGCAGTCCGGACTGGGTGAGTCGCGGGCACCCAGTCCGGACTCAGCGTGTCTGCGCAGTGCGATCACAGGGATGCGAGTCCAATCCACGTAGTCCGGAGAAGGGCATTCACGAGGGACGCGAGCCAAGACACAGCGTGTCCAGGCAGCGCCGATCACAAGGATGCGAGTCCAGTCGTCGCGGGTGCGCACATGGCGAGTCACGGGCACGCGAGCCAAGACACAGCGTGTCTGAGCAGCGCGATCACCGGGACGCGAGTCCAATCCACGCAGTCCGGCGAGTGGCAGTCACGGGCACGCGAGCCAAGACACAGCGTGTCCAGGCAGCGCCGATCACAAGGATGCGAGTCCAGTCGTCGCGGGTGCGCACAAGGCGGTCACGGGGGCCTGAGTCGAGTCGACACCGGTGCGGACAGGGCTAGCCACGGGGACACGAGTCCGCACACAACGTGTCCAGGCAGCGCGGGTCGGACAGCGCTCGGCGGGCAACGAGGGTCGGCTCACGCGGTCGCGCGGCTCCGTGCTGACGTTCACCCTCCCTCGGGCTCAGCCGGTGTGGGCCGATCGTCCGGGCGGGTCAACCACGCCGAGCGCTGCCGCCTCGTCGCGGCTTGCCACGCCCAGGCGCTTGAGAATGTTGGCGACGTGGAACTTCACCGTGTTGGGAGAGATGAACAGCTGACCTGCGATCTGCGCGTTCGTGCGACCCTGCTGCAGCAGCGCCAGCACCTCCCGCTCACGCTCGGTCAGCTCCACCCGAGGCGCGGCACCGATCACCGCGCTCCGCTCGGGAAGCACCTCGGCCAGCTGAGGCCGATCGGCCGACCGTGCCAGCTCGCGCAGCGCCTGAACGTCGGCGTCCGGCAACAGCAGGGCCCAGGCGCTCCGTCCCGTGCCAGGAACCTGCTCCGCCACCCGGGCCAGCTCGGCGAGCGCGGCCGCCTGATTCCCCAACCGCAGATGCGCGGCAGCGCGCACCACGGCATACAGACCCGTGGCACGGACGGAACGCTGCCGCTCATCCTCGCGCAACGCCGCGGTCACGTCCCCCGCTCCGGAGACCAGCGCTGCGTGGCTGCGCAGGACATCGGACAGGTAGGGATCAGCCCGGAGCCCCGGCGTACGAAGCAGCGGACTGATGTCGCTCCCGCGCATGGCCTCGGCCAAAGCGAGGAGCGTCGTGCGCCAGCCACGATCCGGCCCGGTGAGCGTGCGCGCCGCGTCTGGGAGTGCCTGGAGCACACCGACAGCCGCCTCCGGTCGTCCGAGCGCCAGAAGGGTCGCGGCATGGGCCGTCCCCAGCGGAGAGATGAGCACCGACGGACTCGTCGATGCCACCGCGTGCATGGTGATGTGCAACGCCCGCTCGGGATCGATGAGATCCAGCGCCGCCCAGATGCGCGCGGCCTGCACCAGGGCCCACCACGGGTCCCGGCCGACCGCGGATCCCAGCTCTTGGCGATTCGGATCCAGCGCCGGACGCGTGTAAGCGGCCACCAGCGACTGATCGCCGACGATGGTGCCCACGATCGCCAGCCCCCAATCCGCCTGCATGAGCGCCGGCTCGCGCGGGTCGGCCACCTGCGAGCGCACCCACGACCACAGCCGCACCGCGTGCAGATACTGCTCGGAGAACACGTACACCATGGCCAGATCGCTCGCAGCGACGGCGAATTCGGGCATGTCCCTCGACCCCACACCGGGCTGGATCGAGAGGATGAGTTCCGCTCCTCGACCAGCGATCCGCAGCGCCGCTCCTTCATCGCCGACGAGGTGCATCGCGAAGGCCGCGAAGGAGAGATTGCGGGCCCGCTGTGCCACGGAAACCGTCTGCTCCGCAAGAAGGCGACGAGCAGCGTCCCGCAGCGGACGCTCGAGCGCGTCCACCGACCCCGTTGCCTCGGCACGGGCGGTTGCCACGGTGAGCAAAATGCCCGGATGCGCCGAATCGGTCAGAGAAGCGACGCCCGATTCGGCAGGCACCGCGCCGAGTTGCTCGTGCAGCTGCAGCCCCCGGGTGACGATCTCGCTGATGGCCGTTCGCCGAGCGAGCCGATCGGCGTCGTCCGCGCGTCCCTCGCGAATGGCGGTGACGAAACTGGCGATGAACGAGTCCAGCGACGCATCGCGCACGCGCGACTGCGAACGCCAGCCCTCGTCGCCCCCCACCATGCCGACCAGACTAGCCGCCGCGGCACCACCGCGCATCGCCGATTCGAGCAACGAGGACGAGGACGCGCTCGGGAAGGGCCGCAGCCCCAGCGCCCGCGGGGTGAGCACGCGGCCGTCGATCTCGACGCCCGGCAGCGCGCGACACTACGGCCGATCACCCAAGCGTCGACCCGGGATCACTCCCCCGGTTCGCCGCTGAGGATGCCGCGCAGCCAGTCGCGAGCCTCGACGAAGAGCTCGTCCGCGTACCGCTCCGAGTAGTGCACCACCTGTCGATCCGCACGGGGGTAGGACCCGAGGAACACGAGGCGCGGGCTGAAGCGCCGGACTCCCATGAGGGCGTCCGCCATCCGCTCGTCCTGCACGTGGCCGTCCGCATCGATGATAAAGCGATAGCGACCCATGATGTCGCCGATCGGACGCGATTGGATCAGACCGAGATTGATGCCGCGGGTGGAGAACTGCTCCAGAAGCTCCAGGAGGCTACCGGGGCGGTCATCGGGAAGCTCGGCGATCACCGTCGTCTTGTCTGCGCCGGTCGGCGGCACGGGCGCGACCACGCGCGAGACCAGGACGAAGCGCGTGACGGCGTTGGCGTTGTCGCCGATGTTCTCGGCCAGCACGTCGACGTCGTAATGCTCGGTGATGTTCGGCGGCGCGATGGCGGCCTCCACGGTGAGGGAACCGTCGAGCAACCCGATGGTGCTGGCCACATTGCTCGCCGCGGGAACATGTTCGTGCGTGGGCAGGTGCTCCTGCAGCCACAGGTGGCTCTGCGCGTAGGCGACAGGATGCGCCGCGATCCGCGTCACGTCGGCGAGTGTCGTCCCGCGCGGGGCGACCAGCACGAACGACACCGGAACGAGGTACTCCCCCACGATGCGCAGCCCGGGCATGGTCGCGAGCGCGTCCAGGGTCGTAGTGACCCCGCCGTCCACCGAGTTCTCGATGGCGATCATCGCGGCATCGCTGCGGCCGCTGGTCACATCCGACAGGGCCTCGCCCACGTTGTGCACCGGACGCCAGATCTGACCGCGCGCCTCGGGAACCTGCGCCAGCGCTGCCTCGGTAAACGTTCCCGCCGGACCGAGGTAGCTGTACGTACGTCGTTCGGCATCCGAGGGCAGTGACATGACTGTCAGCCTAGTTCCTGCCCACGATGCTCACGGACGGTCAGGCTGTGGGGTGGTCGTCGTCCGGAAGGTCAGGTGATGTCCGGATCCGGGGCGAAGAATACCCCGCCCGTATCCGTGTGCGTGTGGGAGATCAGGCCGTCCGAAACGTCACGCGATGCCCGGATCCGGGACGAAGAACACGCCGCCGGCATCCGTGTGCGTGCGGAAGATCAGGCGGTGCGAAACCTCACGTAATGTCCGGATCCGGGACGAAGAACACGCCGCCGGCATCCGCGTACGTGCGGAAGATCAGGCGGTGCGAAACCTCACGTAATGTCCGGATCCGGGGCGAAGAAGACCCCGCCGGGATCCGTGTGCGTGTGGGAGATCAGGCCGTCCGAAACGTCACGCGATGTCCGGATCCGGGACGAAGAACACGCCGCCGGCATCCGTGTACGTGCGGAAGATCAGGCGGTGCGAAACCTCACGTAATGTCCGGATCCGGGACGAAGAACACGCCGCCGGCATCCGTGTACGTGTGGGAGATTAGGGCGTCCTGCTCGTCAAGGCGGCGCTGGGTCATGATGAACGTGGCCGGGTCGTTGAAGAACGCGAGGAACAGCAGCCCAGCGCCGGGAGTGTCACCCAGCGGGTAACTCCGACGGAGCATCAGGGGACGACCGATATTGCTCGGATGCGCTCGCCGGGCATGTGCGGCCGTGGGCGTGAGGAGACGCCCGGTCTCCGACTTCGCGAACAGATCGACCTCGGCCATGCCGTCGCCACCGGACAGCGGAGCGCCCGTATCGCGACGGCGACCGATCGCCTCCTCCTGCTCCGGCACGGGCAGATCGGTGAAGGTCGACTCGATGTGCATGCGTCGAACCACCGCGTACGTGTCTCGGCCATTCCCGGTCCAGACGCCGCTCTCCAGCAGCTCCGTAGTCCGCGGGTTGATGATCCCGTCGACGAAACCGATCGGCGTGCGAGTGGTGCCGGCCGGCGTCGGCGCATCGCGAGAGCCGTTGTTGCGCCAGACCACGGTCGCATCGGGCACAGCGGCGAGAATCGCCTTCATCCGGTCCGCCACGGCCGCTGCGGTTTCGGCGCAGACCTCGACCAGCAGGTCGCCCTCCGACAGGAACGGTGCGCGATCATTGCGGAAGGTGGGAAGCGGATCGGCATGCGCCACACGGTCGGGCCAGACGCTGGCCGCGAGCATGGGAGTGACGCCGACGAGCACAGTGAGTTCACCAGCGTCGGGAGTGACCTCGTTCGTCGCCGACCGGATCGCAGCGATCGCGGCGCGAACATCCGCGGGTGCGGTCGCCGCCAGGGTGAGCACGGCGACTGTGAGGTGGCGGGGCGGAACCTCCGGCCAGGTGGCACCAGGCAGGCGATGCGCTTCGGCGAGCGCGGGCTGGGCGGTATCGGTGGTCGTGGCACTGGCGGTCGGGTCCGGAGCTGCGACAGATGGCGCGGTGCCCATACGGCCGAGAGCGAAGCCGGCGGCACCCGTCACCGCTGCTGCGCCGATGCCCGCGAACAGCGACCGGCGCCCGAACTTCCCGGCAGCGGCGGTACTGGTCTGCGACGCGTCGACCGAATCTGGAGTGTCGGCGGGGTTCGAAGTCATGCGGTCGCTCATGCGGCGGGATCTGCGAGGAGATCGGCCGCGGGAACCGTCACCGTGCTGACGTCGGGAAGCTCTACCGAATCGGAGAGCTTCCGCGGCGTCTCGTCCACGCTGTCCAGGCCCGGACGCTCCGGAGTCGTCGCGACCTTCGCGAAGCTGATACCCGCCGGGGCCACCGGCTGGTTCCAGGTGGCGGGGGCAATCCCGTCGCTGCAGCCCGCCGCCGCCAGAGCGGCCGGTTCGCTCCGCGCACCCGCGGGAAGCTGGAAGCAGTTCTTCGACCCGGCGTGGTCGGCGCTGGGGGCGAACACCACGGCCAGCGCGGTGTCATCCCACACGTTGTCGGTGACGTTCGTGCCCGAGGGCGCGAAATCGTCGGAGGAGTTCACCCACAGTCCCGCATTCGGGTTGCCGGTGATGACGTTCGCACGCACCACGGCATCCACCGTGCCCGACAGACCAACGCCCACACCGAAGGCGCCCGTGGCCTGCTCGGGAGTCTGGGGCTCGTCGTTGTCGGAGATCACGTTGCCCGCGATCTGAACGCCCTTCGTGGGACCGTGCGCCTCGAGGTAGTTGGAGAGGATCGTCAGCCCGATGCGGTTACCCGCGATGCGGTTGCCGGTGATGACGACGTTCGACGCGTTCGCCAGCTCGATGCCCACGGCGTTCAGGGTCACCACGTTGCTGGAGACCTCGGCGTTGCAGTCCTGGCACTGACCCACGTAGATGCCCGAGTCGGAACCTCCGCTGGCGAGGTTGTCGCGAATCACACCACCCGTGCGGTTGAACGCGTAGATGCCGTACAGACCGTTGTTCTGCGCGGTGACGGCCTGCACCAGGTATCCGGCGACCGGATCGGCGACATTGCCGGGGAGGTAGCCGTCCGGCCCACGGGCGACTCCCGCGCCGTTCTCGTCGGTGACTCCCGTGATCAGTACGCCGTTCTGCACGAAGTTGCGCACGGTGAGGTTCTCGACGCTGACGCGCGCGCCCGTCATCACGACGCCGTTGCTGCGCGTGAACTCGCCGTCGAGGATCACGCCGTTGCGGTCGGTGCCACGCACGGTGACATCGTCTGCCCGCACCTCAAGGGACGAGTGATAGGTGCCGGGCTCGATCATGATGATGCCGCCCGCAGCGACCCGGCTTCCCGCATCGGCGAGTTCCGTGTCGTTCGTCACCGTGACGACGCTCTCGCTACCCGCGGCGCTGGTCGCCGCGCCCTCGGGAGCACCGGGTGAGCACGCCGTGATCGCGCCCAGCAGAGCGGCGGCCGCGATCATCGACACGGCCCAGCGGACGGGGCTGCGCATGGTTATCCTCCTCATGCCCGGGGAGGGCTCGTGGAACGTCAGCCGTGTCGAATCGGCCTGGAACTACCGTACTGGGTGTTGCTGTGTGCACAGATGTCGTGATGGACGGGTGAGTACGGGCCGGATGACGGCGAACAACCCTACGACGGCGATACACAGGTAATCGAGAATGCGTCTCGGCGCTGTTCGGTATCGAACCAGTCACGAGACCAGGACCCCTACGACGGCGATACACAGGTAATCGAGAATGCGTGTCGGCGCTGTTCGGTATCGAACCAGTCACGAGACCAAGACCCGTGCGACGGCGATACACAGGTAATCGAGAATGCGTGTCGGCGCAGTTCGGTGCAGACTGAGGGCATGACTCGCGCAGGACAGCCCGCCGAACCCGCAGACCTCATCGATGTCGATGCGCTGATCGCGGCGTACTACGACCGACGACCCGACCCGAGCGTCGCCTCACAGCGCGTCGCCTTCGGCACCAGCGGTCACCGCGGGTCGTCGTTCTCGACGAGCTTCAACGAGGACCACATCCTCGCCACCACGCAGGCGATCGTCGACTATCGAGCGGCACAGGGCATCGGCGGACCGCTGTTCCTCGGTCGTGACACCCACGGCCTCTCGCTGCCCGCCGAGCGCACGGCGCTCGAGGTCCTCGTCGCGAACGGCGTGGACGTGCGTCAGGATTCGCGAGAGTCCTGGGTGCCCACCCCGGCGCTCAGCCACGCGATCCTCACCTACAACCGCGGGTGCGACGCGGCTGATCCCGGACGCGCCGACGGCATCGTGGTCACCCCGTCGCACAACCCGCCCACCGACGGCGGCTTCAAGTACAACCCCCCGCACGGCGGTCCCGCCGACACCGACGCCACCGGATGGATCGCCGACCGCGCCAACGAGCTGATCGCAGCCCGTCTTGAGGGCGTGAAGCGCGTTCGCTTCGCCGACATCGACGGCTCCACGGTCGGCACCTATGACTTCCGCGACGCGTACGTGCGCGACCTCGCGAACATCCTCGACCTCGATGCCATCCGCGAGGCGGGCGTGCGCATCGGCGCGGACCCGCTGGGCGGGGCATCTGTCGAGTACTGGGCCCTCATCGCCGAGATGCACAACCTCGACATCACGGTGGTCAACCCCGACGTCGACCCGACGTGGCGCTTCATGACGCTGGACTGGGACGAGAAGATCCGCATGGATCCGTCGTCGCCGTCGGCCATGGCATCGCTTGTCGCGAAGCGTGACCAGTTCGACGTGCTCACCGGCAACGACGCGGACGCGGACCGTCACGGCATCGTCACCCCGGATGCGGGCCTGATGAACCCGAACCACTACCTCGCGGTCGCCATCGCCTACCTGTACTCGCACCGCCCCGGCTGGCGCGAGGATGCCGCCATCGGCAAGACCCTGGTGTCTTCCATGATGATCGATCGCGTGGCCGAGTCCCTCGGACGCCGGCTGCTGGAGGTCCCGGTGGGTTTCAAGTGGTTCGTGCCGGGCCTGCTCGACGGATCGGTGGCGTTCGGCGGTGAGGAATCGGCCGGAGCGTCGTTCCTGCGCACGGACGGATCGGTGTGGACCACCGACAAGGACGGCATCCTGCTGGCGCTGCTCGCGGCGGAGATCATCGCGGTGATGAAGCGCACGCCCTCGCAGCTGTACGCGGACATCGAGGCGCAGTTCGGGGCATCCTCCTACCAGCGCGTGGACGCTCCCGCGACGCCCGACCAGAAGGCCGCGCTCGGTCGCCTGAGTCCGGATGCCGTCGCCGCGACCAGCCTGGCCGGCGAGGTGATCACGGCCAAGCTGTCCCACGCCCCGGGAAACGGTGCGGCGATCGGCGGCCTCAAGGTGCAGACCGACCACGCCTGGTTCGCCGCGCGTCCGTCCGGCACGGAGGACGTGTACAAGCTCTACGCCGAGTCGCTGCTGGGTGAGGAGCACCTGCGTCAGGTGCAGGACGAGGCGCGCACAGTGGTCTCGGAGGCGCTCGGCGAATGAGCGCCGAGCACCATCTGGAGTTCTACGAGTACGAGACGCGACTGGCGGCTTACGCCGTCATCGTCGACGAGCGCGGCATCCTGCTCAGCTGGTTCAACCATCCCAAGCGAGCGGGATGGTCGCTGCCCGGCGGCGGCGTGGACTTCGATGAAACCGTCGAGCAGGGGCTGATCCGCGAGATCTACGAGGAGACCGGCTACCACGCCGAGATCACGGGACTGCTGACCGTCACCAGCAGCACGTGGCCGACCGGCGACCGGGGGCGTCCGTTCAAGGCGGTCCGCGTGATCTTCTCGGCGCGCGTCGTCAGCGGCGAGCTCGGCACCATCGAGGTCGGCGGCTCCACGAGCCACGCGGACTGGCTTCCGCTCGCCGACGTGGACGCGACGGTGCCGGTGTCGTCCACGGTCCGCGCGGGCC
The DNA here is from genome assembly GCF_050990725.1 of Microbacterium gorillae. Taxonomy (GTDB): domain Bacteria; phylum Actinomycetota; class Actinomycetes; order Actinomycetales; family Microbacteriaceae; genus Microbacterium; species Microbacterium gorillae_A. The sequence continues at coordinate 806,893 of NZ_CP158844.1, read as the reverse complement.
TCGACGCCTGGCGCGCCGCGCGCTGAGGGATCAGCCGCGACTCGCACGGGTCCGTTCGGGAGCGGTCAGTGTGACAGGAGCACCCAGATCACCACGATCACGGGCGCGATGACGGCAGCCCACAGCATCGCGCCGAGACCTCGCTCTGACATTGACACCGACGCGGGATAGCGGCGGACGGCCTGCGACGGGGTGAGGGGCGCGGAACCTGTCAGAAGCGAGAAGCGGCGGCGACCGCGGCCTCGCGAAGCCAGCGACGGGGGTCCGCGAGGGAAGCGTCGGATGAACCGGCGAGCTGCGTGAGGGAGATCGCGGCGGCGAAGGCCGAGGTGTCAGCGTCCGGGGTGATGCGCCCGGCGATCAGCACGGCCGCAGCAGCCGACAGCGACGCGACGTGCGCGGGCACCTTGCCCGCAGCGGACTGCGCGTCGTACGAGCCTTCGCCGGTGATCACGACATCGGCGGCTGCGGTGGCCGCGGGGAGACCGATCAAGTCGGCGACCGCCGCAGCGCCGGGAACGAGGTCGGCGCCCCAGACCTTCAGGGCGAACCCGGTGCCGCCGGCGGCTCCGGCGCCGGCCGCGGTGAGCAGCTCGTCGTCCAGCCCGGCTGCGCTCAGCACCGCATGCGACCATCGCGAAAGGACAGCGTCGACCTCGGCCACGTGGTCCGCGGGGATGCCCTTCTGCGGTCCGAAGACCGCGGCGGCTCCCCGCGCGCCCAGCAGGGGGTTCGTGACATCGGAGAGGACCAGCACACCTCCGACCGGCGCAGGCCGGAGCCCGGAGAGGTCAACGGTCGCCACCCCGCCAAGCCCCGAGGGTGGGAGAACGGCGGCACCGGGATCGGACCCGTGCTGATCCACGTCTGCGTCCGCGAGCGCTGGTCCCACCTCGCGCCCGTCTCCGTCAAGAAGTCGAGCCCCGAGGGCGTGCAGCATTCCGGCGCCACCGTCGGTGGAGGCGCTGGAGCCGATGCCGAGCACCAGCCGCCGCGCGCCTGCGTCGAGCGCTGCGGCGATCGCCTGGCCGAAGCCGCCGGTGTGCGCGGTGAACGGCGCGCGCGCTGTCCCCAGCTGTTCGATGCCGCAGCAGACGCCCAGCTCCACGACCGCCGTTCCGTCGGGAAGCAGGGTCCAGGGTGTGTCGTGCTCTCGACCGTCTGCACCGACCACCCGCGCCGTGCGCACCTCGGCATCGTGCGCGGCGAGAAAGGCCTCCAATGTCCCCTCCCCGCCGTCCGCCATCGGGCGGAGGACGATCTCGTCGTCGGGACGCACCGATGTCCAGCCCGCCGCGATCACCTCAGCCGCTTCGGCGGCCGACAGCGATCCCTTCAGGCTGTCCGGCGCGATCACCACGCGCAGACGCGACGCCGTCATGATCGTGCGGGGGTGGATTCGCGGGCCACCACGGTGAGTTCCACCGCGTCGCCCGGGCCCGACCAGTCCTCCGTCACCGCCGCGTGCAGGGCCTGGTAGCCGATCTCATCGAGCGGCACGCGCACGGTGGTCAGCGCGGGGGTGACGTCGGAGCTGGTGGGGATGTCGTCGAAGCCGCAGACTGCGATATCGGCCCCCACCGAACGGCCGGCGTCGCGAATGGCGCGCATCGCGCCGATGGCCACCACATCGGAGATCCCGAACACCAACGTGCCCGCGTCCACGCCCTCCTCGAGCGCCCGCGCCATCAGGTCGATTCCGCCCTGGCGGGAGAATGCGCCGCGCAGCACACGCGGCTCCTCCGCACCGCCCGCGGTGAATCCGGCGGTGAAACCCGCGATGCGGTCATCGGAGGTTCGCAGGCCTTCCGCCGCGGCCAGGATGATCGCCCGACGATAGCCCAGCGCACTCATCCGGGACGCCAGCTCACGCGCACCCGCGTGATTGTCCACGGCGAGCCAGCGGACATCGCCGTCGCCGCGCCCCAGGGCCACCGCGCGGGTTCCGCTCGCGGACAGCGCCGCCAGCTCGCCGCTCAAATCCGCGGCGTCGTGATCGAGGTTGCGCGAGGCAGCCAGGATCAGACCGCGCGGGCGCTGACCGCGAAGGGCGCGGATCACCCGCACCTCGCGCGCCGGATCCCGCTCGGTGATCGCGATGGTGACGACCAGGCCGGCCTCGTCGGCACCGCGCGCCACACCCGCGGCGATCTGCCCGAAGTACGGGTCGGCGATATCGGCCACCAGCAACGCGACGATGGCGCTGGTGCCGCGCGCGGTCGCCTGCGCCGAGAGGTTCGCGGTGTAGCCGAGCCGATCCGCCGCAGCCTGCACACGCTCGCGGTACGCTTCCGCGACGCGGCGGGTCGACCCGTTCAGCACGCGTGACGCGGTGGCCAGGGACACGCCTGCGGCCTGGGCCACATCGTGCAGGGTCGCCGCGGCGACGGGCGGGGACGACAGGTCGGGCGCCATCGGGATCTCGCTCACCCCACGGAGTCTACGGTGGTGGCCAGGTGCGGGGATACCGTTTTCCGGAAGCTCTCGATGGTGCGCGCCACGACGTTCGCGGGAGCGTCATCCCAGACGTCCTGGTTGAAGATCTCGACCTCGATGTCGCGGTCGTATCCGGTCTCCACCACCGCACGAGTGAGCGAGGCGAAATCAATCACACCGTCGCCGGGATAGTGGCGACTGAGCAGCACGTCGGCGGGCAGCGGCGTGCGCCAGTCGCACACCTGATACGTCGCGATCCGCCGCTCCCGACCGGCCCGCGCGATGGAATCCAGCACCTGCGGATCCCACCAGATGTGGAACGTATCGACGGTGACGCCCACCACCTCGGGATCGAAGTCGGCCGCGATGTCCAGCGCTTCGGCGAGCGTGGTGACCACACACCGATCGGAGGCGAACATCGGGTGCAGCGGCTCGATCGCCAGCGTCACGCCAGCGGCGCGCGCGTCGTCCGCGAGCGCCCCGATACCGTCTCGCACGCGTTCGCGAGCGCCGACGATGTCACGGGACCCCTCGGGAAGGCCGCCGGCCACCAGCACCAACACGGGCGTGGAGCCCGCGGCGCCGGCCGCGGCCAGCACGGCGGTCTCCTCGATCGCGCGGCGATTGTCATCGAGCACCGCGGCACGGTCGCCAACGGTGAAGAAGCCGGAGCGGCAGTAGGTGGACACACGCAGCCCGGAGTCCGCGACCATCTTCGCCGCGGTGTCGAGACCCACCTCGGCCACCGGCTCGCGCCAAGGACCGATCGCACCGACACCCGCCTCGGCCGTGACCCGCAGCGCGGTGGCGAGATCGGCGTACTTGATGGTGCCCTGGTTGATGGACAGGCGCGGATCGGCGTTCATGCCTCGACTCCGTTCACCCGCAGCAGCGCATGCCAGCGCTGGGCGGCCAATTCCGGACGCTCGAGCGCGCGGGAGGCGTTCGCCAGACGAACGATCTCCGACAGGTGCGGAAGGCTGCGTGCCGAGTGGAGGCCGCCAACCATCTGGAACGCACGCTGGTGGCCGTTCAGCCACGACAGGAACGCCACACCCGTCTTGTAGTAGAACGTGGGGGCGGCGAACACCTGGCGGCTGAGCGCCTCGGTGGGCGCCAGGATCTCCTGGTATAGGTCGGGCTCGCCGGCATCCAGCGCCTGGATGGCGGCCGACGCCACCGGGGTGAGCGCCGCGAACGCACCGAGCAGCGCATCGGAGTGCTGACGCGCAGCCCCCGCGGTGCGCGCGGGCTGTTCGGCGTCGGGAACATCGGCCCCGCCGATCAGGCCGACGTAGTTGAAGTCATCCCCGGTGAACATGCGCACGCCATCCGGCAGCTGCTCGCGCACCGCGACCTCGCTCTCAGCGTCGAGCAGGCTCATCTTCACACCGGCAACCTTGTCGGGAGCCTCCGCGATGATCTCCAGCAGCACGCGCGACGCGTCGCGCCAGTCGGAGGAGCCGAAGTAGCCCTCCAGCTGCGGGTCGAAGGCGGTTCCCAGCCAGTGCAGCACCACCGGGGTCTGCGCCGACGCCAGCACCTCGCGGTACACACGGCGATAGTCGTCGGCGGATGAGGCGACCCGGGCGAGGTGGCGACTGGCCATCAGCACCGGCCCCGCCCCCTGGTCCTCCGTGAAGGCGAGCTGGCTCTTGTAGGCGTCGATCACGGCGTCCAGGCCGATGTGCTCCTCGTCGACGTGATCGGTGTTGACGCCGACCACCACCGATCCGCCCTCCTCGCGCGCCACTTCGGCGCTGCGGGCGATGAGCTCGCGCGTGGCGGCCGAGTCCAGGCCCATGTTGCGCTGTGCGGTGTCCATGGCGTCGGCGACGCCGAGCCCCCAGCCGTATACGTGACGACGGAACGCGAGCGTCTCGTCCCAGTCGATCTCGGCGGGTCGGCCCGGGGTGTTGTCACCGGCGGTCTTCGGCACCACGTGCGCCGCCGCATACGCGACGCGAGAGCGCAGCGGCGTAGCGGGGCGTGTGTAGCCGGCGTGATCGTCGAGCGGAACGGTAGACGTCGTGCCGGACGCGTCAAGGAGAGTCAGATCGGTCATCGGATCAGCCCAGCGTCAGCTCGTCGAGCGCGATGCGACGACCCTCGCGGCTGGAGGCGAGGCCGGCCTCGGCCAGCTGAACGCCGCGCGCCCCGGCCAGCAGGTCGAACGGGTACCGAGTGCCCTCCGCGAACGAGATGAGGAACTCCTCCCACTGCTGGCGGAACCCGTTGAGGAAGACGTCGTTGGTGGGGACGGTCGCCCAGTCCGCGTCGTAGTCGTGCTCGTCGGCGAGGTCGGGGTTCCACACCGGCTTGGGCGTGGCGTTGCGGGACTGGATCTTGGCGCCGAACAGACCGACTACCGCGGAGCCGAGCGTGCCGTCGATGTGGAACTCGACGAGCTCATCGCGGTTCACACGCGTGGTCCAGCTGGAGTTGATCTGCGCCACAGCACCACCGGCCAGCTCGAAGATGCCGTAGGCTGCGTCGTCCGCCGTGGCGTCATAGGGCTTGCCTGCTTCGTCCCAGCGACGCGGGATGTGGGTCTTCGCCTGTGCGTACACGGTCTCCACCCGGCCGAACAGGTTCTCCAGCACGTAGCTCCAGTGCGGGAACATGTCGACGATGATGCCGCCGCCGTCCTCGGTGCGGTAGTTCCAGCTGGGGCGCTGCGCCGGCTGCCAGTCGCCCTCGAACACCCAGTAGCCGAACTCGCCACGCACCGACAGGACTTCACCGAAGAAACCGGAGTCGATCAGGCGCTTGAGCTTCTGCAGGCCGGGTAGATACAGCTTGTCGTGGACGACTCCGGTCTTCACACCGGCGTCCTCGGCGAGGCGTGCCAGTTCGAGAGCTTCCTCCAGCGACTCGGCGGTGGGCTTCTCCGTGTAGATCGCCTTGCCCGCCGCGATGGCCTTGCGCAGCGCCGCAGCGCGAGCCTTGGTCACGAGGAAGTCGGCGTAGATCTCGTTGCGCTCGTCAGCCAGCGCGGCATCCAGATCGGTGGTGTAGTCGGCGATGCCGTGGCGCTCGGCCAGCTCCGCCAGCTTCACCGCGCTGCGGCCCACCAGCACGGGGCGCACGGTGAGGCGGGAACCGTCCGGCAGCTCCACTCCCCCGGCGTCCCGGATGGCGAGAATCGAGCGCACGAGGTGCTGGCGATAGCCCATCCGTCCCGAGACGCCGTTCATGATGATGCCAACCTCACGCACGGCGGGGCGGGGGGCTGTGGTCGTCTCTGACACGTTTTCTCCAAATCGAACGGCAAGTTCCGGCTTTCAGACCACTCGGATGAGTCTCGAGTGGTAAGCGCTTTCCGGATATCGTGGCACGCACCCCGCGCACGCGCAAGTCCGGATCGGAAAGCGCTACCCCGAATCCGCGGGGTCCGGTTGACACGATTCAAAACGCCAGGTACGTTCGCCGGGAAAGCGTATTCCTACGCTGGGTTGCGCGACGCAATGTCGCTCGCGCAGGGACAACGACGATCGATGGAGACGGCATGAGCGGTGACGGCGGCTCGACGAGCTGGGCGCTCCGCCTGCACGGGGTGTGCGAGTGGATCTGGTTCACCGCCCTGATCAACCTCCTGTGGATCGCGTTCACGCTGGCCGGTCTCATCGTGCTCGGTGCCGCACCCGCCACGGTCACAGCGGCCGCCCTGACCCGTCGGCGTCTTCGCGGAGATCGCGTCCGCGTGGTGCGGGAGTTCTCCCGTGGGTGGCTGAACGAGTTCCGGGCGGCGAACATCGTGGTCGGGCCAGCCATGGTTCTGACCGTTCTCCTGCTGTGGGGAGCTGCGCACCAGATCTCCGGTGGCGCTCCCGCACCCGCCGCCACCGCCACGGTGGTCGGCTTCGTTTTCGCATTCCTGCTCACCGCCGTGCTCGCGCCGTTGTACGTGAACTACGACCTCCCCCGCGGCCGCTACCTCCTCGTCGCCTCGCGCTGGCTCCTCACGAATCTCATCCACGGGGTGCTGCTCATGATCGCCGCCGTGGCCATCATCGTCGCGTCCTTCTTCCTGCCGGGCCTGATCCCGGTGTTCAGCGTGGGCGCGTGGCTGGTTCTGTCCACGACGCTGTGCCTCGGCTTCTTCACCGCGAACGATCGTCGCGTGGCCGATCGAACCGCGACTTCCACCTCCGCTGCCCGTGTCTCCGCAGCGCCTGCACCTGTCCCCTCCCGTACCAGCCCGCTGACGACAGCGAGCCGAATCACAACAGAAGGAACATCACGATGAACCGCAGAATCCTCACCGGAATCGGGCTCGCCACCGCTGGCGCGCTCGCACTGGCCGGTTGCTCGGCAGGACAAGACTCGTCGTCCTCCGAATCCGCTGAACTCACGTCGCTGTCAATCATGGCGCCCTTCCTCACCACCAACGCCCCTGCTGCTGACAGTGACGTCCAGCAGGCGCTGGAGAAGGTCATCGGCGTGGACCTCGACATCAACTGGGTCCCCAACGCCTCCTACGAGGACAAGACCAACATCACCCTGGCCGGCGACAGCATCCCGCAGGTCATGGTGATCCAGGGCAAGACCCCCGGATTCGTGAAGAACGCCCAGGCCGGTGCGTTCTGGGAGCTGACGGACTACCTCGACGACTACCCGAACCTCAAGACGAACCTCCCGGCCGTGCAGGCCGCGTCGTCGATCAACGGCAAGGTCTACGGCATCTTCCGTGCCCGTGACGCCATGCGCGCCGCGGTGATCATCCGCAAGGACTGGCTCGCCAACCTCGGGCTCGAGGCGCCGAAGACGATTGATGACCTGTATGAGGTCGCGAAGGCGTTCACCCAGAACGACCCGGACGGCAACGGCCAGAACGACACCTACGGCCTCATCATCCCGAAGTGGCCGGGTTCGATCGGTAGCAACAGCCCGTACGACGCGATCGAGGTGTGGTCGGGTGCCGGGAACCTGTGGAAGGACGTCGACGGCACGCTGGAGCCCTCGTTCGAGCAGCCCGAGTGGCTGACCGCCGTGAAGTTCGAGAAGAAGCTCATCAGCGAAGGTCTCGTCAACCCGGACTACGCCACATTCGACTCGGCCAAGTGGAACGAGCCATTCCTCAACGGCAAGGGCGGCATCATCATCGACGTGCACTCGCGCGCCGGTGTGATCACCAGCCTCCTCAAGGAGAGCAACCCCGACGACTACGAGAACTTCGTGACCGTCACGGGGAACCTGGCGAACTCCGACGGCGAGCTCAACGCGCTGCCCACCGCCGGCTACAGCGGGTTCCTCGCCATCCCGAAGGCTCAGGTGCGCACCGAGGAGCAGCTGCGTGCTGTCCTCGAGGTGCTCAACGAGATGAATTCCCCCGAGGCCGGAAAGATCATCAACAACGGCATCGAGGGCGTGACCTACACCGTCGAGGACGACCTGGCGGTGGCCGTCGATGACGCCTCGCAGGTGGACAAGGACACGGTCCTGAGTTTCGCCCAGCTCGGCACGAACGTGAACGGTTTCCAGGGCTACCTGCCCAAGCAGCCCACCGAGTTCGAGCAGCAGATGTACGACGAGCGTCTCAAGATCCAGGACAGCGATCTGGAGCACGCCGTGTACAACCCGGCGGCCCCCTATGTCTCGGCGACATACACGGCTCAGGGTGCACAGCTGGACACCATCATCTCCGACGCTCGAATTCAGTTCCTCGCCGGCCAGCTTGATGAGAAGGGGCTCGAGGACGCCATCGCGCGCTGGCGCTCCAGCGGTGGCGAAGCGGTCGCCTCCGAGATCAACGAGCTCTACCAGGCTGACGCCGCGAAGAAGTGACGACGTGTGGGGGCGGTCCTGCGACCGCCCCCACACCGAGGAAAGGACGAGCGATGACAGTCGTCAACGATCAGAACCTCGCCGTGACGGAGGCACTCGTCGTGTCGCCGCGTCGGCGTCGCCGTGGCGTGCGCGTGCATTTCACCCAGTTCAAGTGGCTGTATCTGCTGCTGCTGCCAGGAGTGATCTACTTCGCGACCTTCCGCTACGGCCCGATGTACGGTGCCGTCATCGCCTTCAAGGACTATGTGCCGTTTCTCGGCATCACCGACAGCGAATGGGTGGGCTTCCGACACTTCGAGGCCTTCTTCCAGAGCCCGGACTTCGCGCGGCTGCTCGCCAACACGCTGATCCTCGCCGCCCTCAGCCTGTTCATCTGCTTCCCCCTCACGATCATCGTGGCGCTGCTTCTGAACGAGCTCCGCGTCACGATCGTCAAGCGCACCGTGCAGACGCTGGTCTACATCCCCCACTTCCTGTCGTGGACAGTGGTCGCATCGCTGACCTACCTGCTGTTCGCGCTCGATATGGGGCCGCTGTTCCATCTGATCAACGGCATGCTCGGCACGGACATCGACTTCCTCACCGACCCCGGCTGGTTCCGTCCGCTGATCGTGCTGCAGGACATATGGAAGAACACCGGATGGGGCACGATCATCTTCCTCGCGGCGCTGGCAACCGTGGACCAGGAGCAGTATGAGGCGGCCATCATCGACGGCGCCGGCCGCTTCCAGCGGGTGTGGCACATCACGCTTCCCTCGATCATGCCCACCGTGATCGTCATGCTGATCCTTCGTATGGGTGACGTGCTCAACACCGGCTTCGAGCAGATCTACCTCATGACCAACGCCCTCAACCGTCAGGTCGCCGACGTGTTCGACACCTACGTCTACTTCATGGGTATCACCCAGGGCTCCTATAGCTACTCGACGGCCGTCGGCCTGTTCAAGGCCATCGTCGGCGTCATCCTCATCTTCGGCGCGAACTGGCTCGCCAAGCGCTTCAACCAGAACGGGGTCTTCTGATGGCTCGGGAACGCTACCGCTTCAACACCCCCGCCGGACGGGTCTTCGATGTCGTCAACGTGGTCTTCCTCGCGGCGCTCGGCGTCGTGGCGCTCATCCCGTTCATCTACGTGCTCGCAGGCTCGTTCGCCACCGAGTCCGAGCTCACCACCCGATCCTTCTTCCTCTGGCCGGAGACGTTCAGCCTGAAGGCGTACGAGTCGATCCTCACGTCCCCGGCCTTCCTGCGCGCGATCATCACGACTGTGCTGGTCACCGCCGTCGGAACCGGGATCCAGCTGCTCCTCACCGCCGCGATGGCCTACCCGCTGTCGAAAGCGAACCTTCCCGGCGGGCGCGTGATCATGGGACTGGTCGTGGTCACGCTGGTGTTCAGTGGCGGGATGATCCCCACCTTCCTCGTCGTGAAGGACCTGGGATTGCTCAACACCTACTGGGCGCTCATCCTCCCCGCGGCCATCAACCCGTTCAGCCTGATCATCATCAAGAACTTCTTCCAGCAGCTGCCGGCGGAGCTCGAGGAGTCGGCGAAGATCGACGGCGCCAACGAGGTCCAGACGCTCTGGCGCATCATCCTGCCGCTGTCGACGCCCGTCCTCGCCACGTTCGCGCTGTTCTACGCCGTCGGCATCTGGAACGACTTCATGTCGCCGCTGCTGTATCTCAACGACTCGTCAATGTGGACGCTGCAGATGTTCCTCCGTCAGGTGACGGTCGCCACGGACCTCTCATTGGTGCAGGGCGATATGACAGAGCTGCCGCCAGCACAGGGGATCAAATTCGCCGTGATCGTGGTGGCGACGCTGCCGATCCTCATCTTCTATCCGTTCCTGCAGAAGCACTTCGCCAAGGGCATGCTGATCGGCGGCGTGAAGGGATGACCGGGAGCTCACTGGTCTACGCGAACTCGCTGTCGGGGGCATCGTCGATCTCCGACTGGATCGGCGAGGGCCCGGTCCGGGCCGAAGACGCAGACGGCGCGCTCCGGCTGTCGTCCGCGGGCGGCGATGACGATCACTTCACCCTCTGGTGTCCTGAGGTCTTCGGTGACCGCATCCGGGTGAGCTGGGAGTTCTCGCCGGTGCGCGAGCCGGGCCTCGCGATGCTCTTCTTCGGGGCAGCCGCCATCGACGGCGGCAGCATCTTCGACCCGCACCTGCAGCCGCGCACGGGCGCGTATCCGCAGTACCACTCCGCGGATCTGCGCACGCTTCACGTCTCGTACTTCCGCCGTCGGTGGGAGGACGAGCGCGCGTTCCACACGTGCAATCTCCGCAAGTCCCCCGGCTTCCACCTCGTGTCCCAGGGTGCCGATCCCCTGCCACCCGTGGTGGATGCGCGCGGCTCGTTCTACCGGGTCGAGGTGGTGAAAGACGGTGCAGACATCAGCTTCGCAATCGACGGCCTCGCTCTGTTCTCCTGGCACGACGACGAATCCACCGGCCCACGCATCCGCGGCGGCCGCATCGGCTTCCGTCAGATGGCGCCGCTCGTCGCCGACTACCGCAACCTCGAGGTGCACGCCCTCTGAGGCGTGCCCTCCCGTCCCCACGGAGGTCTCCCCCATGTCCGCTGACGACACCGTCATCATTCCGCTGCGCTGGCTCGACGGCGAGGCGCCCACCGGCGTGGCCGGAGTCACGTGGGGGACGCCGATCCCCCGCGGCGTGCTCACAGACCCCGCGCGGCTGCGCGTGCGGGAGGTGGGCGGCGACGAGCGCTCTGCCCAGTTCTGGCCTCTCGCGACCTGGCCCGACGGCTCGCTCAAGTGGGTGGGGTGCGCGATCGGCGCGACCTCGACCCCGGGCGAGAACGAACTGATCATCGCCGATGAGGCGGCCGCGCCCGAGGGGCCGGTTCGCGTCGACGATGCGCGAGCCGTGCGGGTCAGCACCGACGTGATGGAGGTCGTGTTCGGGGAGCCGGGTGGCGCGGCGCTGGTGTCCAGCATTCGTCGAAACGGCTCGGTCGTCGCCGAGAATCTCACGCTGGTGAGCTCCCGACAGGACAGCGTCGACGAACTCGGTGGCGGGTCTCGCACCCCGGCCGCCTCGGTGATCGAGAGCGTGGCCGTCGAGCAGCGCGGCCCGATTCGCGCCGTGGTGAAGCTCACCGGTCGACACCGGGAGGAGGGCTCCGGTCGCGAATGGCTGCCGTTCTCCGTGCGTTTCGTGCTGGTGGCCGGGGCCGAGCAGATCCGCATGGTGCACTCCTTCGTGTGGGACGGCGACGCCGATCACGACTTCCTCGCGGGACTCGGCGTCAGCGCGCGTGTCCCGCTGCACTCAGCAGAGCACGACCGGCACGTGCGCATCGCCGGGGCCGAGGGCGGGCTGTTCTCCGAGGCGGTTCGCGGGATCACCGGACTGCGCCGCGACCCGGGCGAGCACATCCGCGCCGCCCAGATCCGCGGCGAGGCACTCCCGGCGCTGTCCGAGTGGAGTCCGCTGGTGTCGAAGCGTCTGCACCTGATCCCCACTTGGAGCGACTACTCACTCACCCAGGCGAATGCCGACGGATTCCTGCTGCGCAAGCGCACGCGAGCGGGGCACGCCTGGATCGATGCCGGTGCCGGCACGCGCAGCGAGGGCTACATCTCCCTGACCGATGCGAACGTCGGCGGTCTGGGAATCGGCGTGCGGTCGTTCTGGCAGTCTTTCCCGGGGCGCCTGGATGTGCGCGATGCGGCCAGTGCCTCGGGAACGGTCACGGCCTGGCTGCATGCTCCCGATGCTGACCCGATGGATCTGCGCTTCTATCACGACGGTCTCGGTCAGGACGACTTCGCCACCCAGCTGGAAGCGCTGGAGATCACCTACGAGGACTACGAGCCGGGCTTCGGCGACGCCCATGGAATCGCGCGCACCCACGAGCTCACGCTCTTCGTCTATGCCGGCACCGCCCCCGTCGAGCAGGTGGCTGCCGAGGTGGCGGCGCTGCAGAATCCCCCGCTGCTGCAACCCACCAGCGAGCACCTGCACGCCGCGGGAGTGTTCGGAGACTGGGACCTGGCGGATCGATCGACTCCGCTGCGCACGGAGATCGAGGATTCCATCGACTTCCTCCTCGACTTCTACCTGAGTCAGGTCGAACAGCGCCGCTGGTACGGCTTCTGGAACTACGGCGACGTCATGCACGCCTACGACCCCGACCGTCACGTCTGGCGCTATGACGTCGGCGGCTACGCCTGGGACAACAGCGAACTCTCCCCTGACCTCTGGTTGTGGACCTCGTACCTCCGCACCGGCCGTGCCGACGTGTTCCGTCTCGCCGAGGCCATGACGCGTCACACCGGCGAGGTGGATGTCTACCACGTGGGCCGTTGGGCGGGTCTCGGCTCCCGGCACAACGTGCAGCACTGGGGCTGCAGCGCGAAGCAGCTTCGCATCTCCAGCCCGGCCTACCGCCGCTACTTCCACTACCTCACCGCCGACGAACGCGTGGGCGATCTGCTCGAAGAGCTCCGTCACAGCGACCGGCGCTTCCTGGACACCGACCCCACACGGAAGGTGCGCGAGGACGCGGCGACCTACCGCCCCGACCGCAACGCGCTGGCGGTGGGACTCGGCACCGACTGGGGTGCCCTGGCCGCCACCTGGCTCGCCGACTGGGAGCGCACCGGAAACGAGTGGTCGCGCGATCGACTGCTCGGCACGATGGCCGACATCGCCGCGCTCCCGCACGGCTTCCTCACCGGGGAGGCGCTGTACGACCTCGACACGGGTCGCTTCGACACCACGCGTGACCGCATCGCCGTCTCGCATCTGAGTGCGGTGTTCGGGCTGGTGGAGATCGTCAGCGAGCTGATCGATCTGGTCGACGTCCCCGGCTTCCGTGACGCCTGGCTCGCCTACTGCCGCCTGTATCTGGCCACACCGGAGGAACAGACGCGCGCCGTCGGAGCGCCGCTCAGCGGAATCCACCTGGAGCAGGCGCACAGCCGCCTCACCGCGTACGTCGCAGCGCAGGAGGGCGATGACGAGCAGGCGGCGCGGGCGTGGGCCGCGTTCGAGGGCATCGGCGAATGGCTCGTGCACCGACGCGATTTCCGACTGGATCGGATCGATCCCCCGTACGTGCTGAACCCGGTTGACGAGGCCCCCTCGGTGTCCACGAATGATGCCGCACAGTACGGATTGGCCGCGATTCAGAATCTGGCTCTGATTGGAAACCGGCTCTCACAGGAGGCCCGATGACGAGTTCCGATGCAATCGGCGTCGAGCACATCGCGATGATCGGGGACGTGAGATGACGGTCTACCACCTCGCGGGCGACTCCACGGTGGCGCCCGGCAAGCCGCCGGAGCACCCGATGGCGGGATGGGGAACGTTCCTTGCGGAGCGGCTCGGCTTCGAGGTGCGCAACCACGCGTTCGGCGGGGCCACCACGCGGAGTTTCGCAGAGGAGGGAAGCTGGCAGCGACTGATCGACGGTGTCACGCCCGGAGACGTGGTGGTGATCCAGTTCGGTCACAACGACCAGAAAGAGCACGAGCTCGACTCTCGGGGCGGCTTCACGCAGCGACTGACGGAGATGATCGACGAGTCACGCGAGCGCGGCGCGGCCGCGGTGCTGTGCACCCCCGTCGAGCGCCGCTGGTTCGACGGCGAGCGGGTGGATCCCACGCATGGCGACTATCCGAACGCGGTGCGCGAGCTCGCCCGTCGTACGGCAGCGCCGCTCATCGACCTCACCGCGTTCACCACGTGGTTGTACGAGGACCTCGGAGATGAGTCCTCGCGGGCCCTGCTCTCGCACTACGCGCCGGGCGAGTACGTGGGCTGGCCCGAGGGCCTCGCCGACGACACGCACTTCAGCGTGACGGGTGCGCGACGCATCGCCGCCTTCGTCGCGCTCGCGCTGCGCGGGATCGCGGGTCTCGACGGTGACCGGCCGGCGAAGGGACGGCGCGGCATCGTTCCGTAGTCGCGACGATCACGGCAGCACCGAATCCGCGGCCCCGTCCGCGCAGCTGTCCGCTCGCTGCGAGTCACGCCGCTCGGGCGCGGCGGCGGCGCTCGGCTGCCACGATGGCGAGCACCACAAGCCCCGGTGTGATCACCACGAGCGGCGGCAGCATCCACACCACAACACCAGCCACCAGCACCCCCACCAGCAGATAGCCGGTGCCGACCGGATCGTCCAGCACGAGCGCGCTGCCGCGACGTCGCAGCCCGCGCCACCCTGTTACCGGATCCCACAGGGCGGCGGACCGCAAGCCGATCAACGCCACGCCCAGCGCGAGCAGCAGGCAGACCACGGCGTACGCTTCACCGCCGGGCAGGACGCCACGGGCACCGAGCACCGCGCCGGCACCGAGTGCGGTGAGAACCGTGATCCAGCAGAGCCCGAACCACCATCCCGAGCGGACAGAGCGCCACACCAGCCCCATGAACGCCTGCAGCGAGTCATCGCGGGCGGCCAGGTGCCCATCGAAATGACGAACGCCGGCCGCGATCGCGGGCAGCATCGTGATCAGCGGGAGCGACGCGGCCGTCACAACCAACCCCACCACGAGCATCTCCCCGAACGCCGACACACCGCCACCGCCGAACCGGCGCAACTGCTCAGGCGCCCGCGCGGGCTCGCTCATCCCTTCAGCCCCTGCGTCGCGACGCCGCCCACGAGGTGGCGCTGGAAGGCCATGAAGAAGACCACCACGGGAAGCAGCGCCAGGATCGCCATCGCCATCTGCGCGCCGTAGTCACTGGTGGACGTCTGATCCACGTACAAGCGCAACGCCAAGGGCATCGTGTACATCGTGGGGTTCTTCAAGTACAGCAGCGGCCCGAAGAAGTCGTTCCACGACCAGATGAACGCGAAGATCGAACTGGTCACCAGCGCAGGCTTCATCAGCGGCAGAATCACCGAGCGGAACGTGCGCACGTGGCCGGCACCGTCGATGCGCGCCGCCTCATCCAGTTCGCGCGGCAGACCCCGCATGAACTGGATCATGAGGAAGACGAAGAACGCGTCCGCCGCGAGGAACTTGCCCAACAGCAACGGCCAGTAGGTGTTCACCAGGCCGAGCTGATTGAACACGATGTACTGCGGGATGATCACCACGTGGAATGGCAGCAGCATCGTCGCGATCATGCACGCGAAGAAGAACGTGCGTCCCGGGAAGGAGATCCGCGCGAAAGCGTATGCCGTGATCGAACAGGACAGCACGATTCCCACGACGGAGGCGACCGCCAGGATCAGCGAGTTCACCACGAAGGTCCAGAACGACACCCCGCCGATCCCGCGTAGCGCCGTGGCGTAGTTGTCCAGGCTCGCGCTGTCGGGCCACAGGCTGACGGAGCCGATGATCTCGTTGCCTGGCTTGAACGACGACATCAGCATCCATACCGCCGGGTACAGGATCACGACCAGCACGGCGAGGGAGAACAGGTGGAAGACACCCGCTCGCACAAGTCGCCGTCCTCGTGCCCGCGAGCGCAGCCGCGCGCTGCGCTCGGTCGATCCGGTGGTGATCCGCTCGGTCTCGGTCATCGCGCTCATCGTTCTTCTCCCGCATAGTGGACCCAGGCTTTGGACGTTCGGAAAAGCATGATCGTGACGATTCCGACCACGATCACCAGCACCCACGCCATCGCAGACGCGTAGCCCATCTGGAAGTCACGGAAGCCGCGCAGGTAGAGGTACAGCGTGTAGAACAGCGTGGATCCCGCCGGCCCACCGGTGCCGTTGGAGATGATGTAGGCGGAGTTGAACACCTGGAAGGCGTGGATGGTCTCCAGCAGCAGGTTGAAGAACAGCACCGGGGAGAGCATCGGGATGGTGATGGCGAAGAACCGGCGGACGGGACCGGCACCATCGACAGAGGCGGCCTCGTACAGTTCGGTGGGCACCTGCTTGAGACCGGCGAGGAAGATCACCATCGGCGCGCCGAACTGCCACACGGTGAGGAGGATCAGCAGCGGCAGAGTCTTGGCGGGATCGCCCACCCAGCCGCCGTGCGCCGCGGCCGGGCCCCCGAGCAGCTCGGTGATCTGTGCCACGATGCCATCGTCGATGAACATCGCCTTCCACACGATCGCAATCGACACGCTCCCGCCGATCAGGGAGGGCAGATAGAACGCGGAGCGATAGAAGCCCTGCCCGCGCTGGGGCATGTTCAGCAGCAGCGCCACCGCGAGCGCGCCGACCAGCTTGACCGGTGTGCCGACGAGCACGTAGATGCCCGTGACTTTGACGGCCTGCAGGAAGTTGGGGTCGGCGAACAGCCGGGTGTAGTTGTCGAAGCCGACGACGTTGGGCGCGCTGAACAGGTTGTAGTCGGTGAAGGAGAGCGCGAGGGATGCGAGCATCGGCCCGGCTGTGAGGGCGAAGAAGCCGATCAGCCAGGGGCTGAGGAACGCATACCCCGCACGGGTTTCCCGGCGCCGGCGGTTGCGTCCTGCCACGGAGGTGGGGCGGACGGCGGAAGCTGTGGTTGTCATCTCGATTCCTCTCCCCGCCACCGACCACGCGGGCCGGTGGCGGGAAACGGGTCTGTCAGCCCAGGACCATCGACATCTCGGAGAACAGCGACTGCGCGAACTGCTTCTCGTCGATCTCGCCGTAGCGCATCTGCTCGTGCAGTTCGCCCCACTTCGCCTCGATGGTGCCGTAGCCGGCCGGCAGGATCGGATAGCTCGCGGTCAGCTCGTCCTGAATCGACGCGATGTAGTCGAGGTTCACGGTGTCGGCAGGCTGACGATCGATGGCGGCCTGACCGGCCTCGGTGGGCGGCGTGCCCAGCGAGGTGCCGAAGATCTCAGCGACCTTCGGGGAGGTGGCGAGGAAGTTCACCAGAGCGGCCGCCGCCTGCGGCTGCTTCGAGTTGGCTGCCACGCTCAGCATCATGCTGGGGTGCGGCGCGAGGACGTGCGTCTTCTCCCCCGCGTCCAGGGGCGGCTGCACCATGCCGATGTTCTCTGTCCCGGCGTCCGTCATGCCCTGCAGCACGGTGGTGGACCAGTTGAACCACACGGCGGACTCACCGGCCAGGAAGCCGCCCTTCGGAGCGAGGGCGACGCTGCGCTCCACCGGGTAGAAGTCTCCGGCGTCGCGCAGCTTCTTGCCGGTCTCGAGGTAGTCCACGACGTCCTGCTCGGTGAACGCGGCCTTCCCGTCGGCGTCGAAGACCTCGTTGCCGCGCTGCATCATCGCGTAGATGAAGCCGACGAATCCGCCGGTGTAGTCCTCGGATCCGTAGATACGCGGCTCCGTGGCACCTCCCGCCTTGTTCACCTGCAGGATGAAGTCGTCCATCTCCTCCCACGTCATGGTGTCGGTGGGATAGGGGACGCCGAGCTCGTCGAGGATGTCCTTGTTGTACATCAGCGAGTAGGCGTTGGTGCCCAGCGGCACGCTGAGCAGCTTGTCCTGCACGGTTCCAGCACCCAGCACCGCATCGGACACACCGTCGAGGGGAAGCACCCCACCGCGGTACGGGTTCAGATCCGCCAGCAGATTCTTCGAGGCGTACTCCCCGAGGTAGCCGGCGTCGATCATGACGGCATCAGGGAGAGAGTGTCCCGCGGCCTCGGTGTTGCGCGCGGTCCAATAGTCGCCCCAGGCGTTGAAGTTCCGCACCACCGTGATGTTGGGATACTCCTCGTTGAACGCGGCGATGGCCTGTTCGAACCGCGCGGCGCGGTCATCGTTGCCCCACCACGCGAACGTGATCTCGGCGGACGAATCCGGATCGAACGATTCGCCGGGGGCAGGTGCCGCGGTGCCTCCCGAGCACCCGGACAGCGCGAGCGCGGCCACCGCGGTGAGAGCGACGGCGGACAGTGTCTTCAGTGACATTGCATTCCTCCTGTGTCAGCGGGCTGTGCCCGCGGGATCCGCCGCACCGCGACGGATCCGGATGAGTTTCTGGTGGGGGGTCAGGTTTCGTCGCCGGCGATCAGCGCACGCAGGCGAGCGAGGTCGGCTTTGGGTTCGCGGTCCTCGGTCAGCAGGCCGTTCTGCTCCTGCATCGTGTCGGTGAGCTGGGTCCAGCACCATCCGGCCAGACCGTCCGGGCGTCCGCGGAAACCGCGCGTGCCGGAACGGACAGCACCGATGATCTCGTCGACACGGCGGACGTAGTCGTCGACGTCGGAGGCCTCGGAGTAGCCCCAGGAATCCGCTGCCGCAGCCGCCGCGGCGAACTTCACGCCACCGAACTCCGTCACCATGATCGGCTGCTCGCCGTCCTGCGTCCCCGCCAGCCGCAGGCGCCGACCAGCGGGACCGATGCCCTCGAGGTCGCGGCGAAGCTGCGACTCGGGGATGTCGTAGCGCCGCGAGAGCACACCGCCGTCCGCCTCGTAATCGTGGATTGTCCACAGGTCGGAGGTGCCGAGTTCCCACCCGTCGTTGGAGATGACCGGACGCGTCGTGTCGAGCGCGTGGGTGAGGTGGTAAAGCGCCTCGGCCAGGGCACGCTGGTCCGCGCGCGCCGCGATGTGCTGCACGCCCCAGCTCTCATTGAGCGGCACCCACGTGATGATGCACGGATGACTGCGATCGCGCAGCACCGCCTCGGTCCACTCACTCACGGTGCGCTGAACGGACTGCGCGGAGAAGGTGTAGGTCGCGGCCATCTCGCCCCACACCAGCAGCCCGAGCCGGTCCGCCCAGTACAGGAAGCGATCGTCCTCGATCTTCTGGTGCACACGGACCGCGTTGAAGCCGAGCTCCAGGACGAGTTCAGCCTCCCGGCGCAGCGCGTCGGCGGACGGAGCGGCCAGGTGTGACGTGGGCCAGTACCCCTGGCTGAGCACCGAGCGCAGCACGATCGGGCGATCGTTGAGAAGCATGGCGCCGTGAGCAGTGCCCACCTCACGCAGCCCCAGATAGCTCGCGACGACGTCGGTCGCCTGGTCGCCGACGACAGTGGTGACCCAGGCATCGAGGAGCACGGGCGATCCGGGGCGCCAGACCAGCCGCTCGTACGCCTGGCCGTTGCTCTGGCCCGCCAGCGGAACCGTCAGCGAGGCCGACAGGCCGTTCGCATCGACGGCGGCCGTGCCGAGCACCTCGCCGTCATGCGCGATCGCGACTTCCACGCGGGTCGGGGTGCGTCGCGCGAGCGTCACGTCGACGCGCGCGGTTCCCGCCGCGAGGTCGCTCGTCCAGTGCAGATCGGTCACGTGCTGTTCGCCGACGGATTCGATCCACACCGGCTGCCAGATGCCGGTGGTGCGGTGGTACCAGATCGCGTGTGCGCCGGCTTCCCAGTCCTGCTTGCCGCGTGGCTGGGCGAGATCATGCGGGTCGTCCTCGGCGCGCACCACGATGACATCCGGGCCGTCGTGGCGGCCGAGGGCATCGGTGACATCGAGCACGAAGGGCGTGTGTCCGCCGATGTGCTCCCCCACCGCGATGCCGTTCACCCAGACCCGGGCACGGTAGTCGACCGCGCCGAAGTGCAGCAGTGCTCGTCGGCGGTCCCCGTGACCGGCGGCCGTGAGGTCCTCCTCCGAGATCTCGCGCCGGTACCAGACCACCGGGTGGAATCCAGTGTCACCGATGCCGGACGCACGCGACTCCGGAGGGAAAGGCACGAGGATCGTCCCCGCCAGATCGCGACCGTCAAACCACCCTTCGGCAAGGCCCACGTTCCTGTCGTCGTACGCGAAGCCCCACGTGCCGTCGAGTTCGACGAAGGACGAGCGCACCAGCTGGGGACGCGGACGCGCCGGTTCCAGCCGGCTCGCGCGCAGTTCGGCGGTGGGTGGGATGGGAGGGTGCGACACCGTGCGGCTCCTTCGCCTGGATCTCTCCAGTGATTCAGCGTTGAACTATTGAAACGAGAACCAGGGATGCCCATTCGACCGCCGTAGTTCCACGTTGAATCATCACCATAGTTCCACGTTGAACTAGAGTCAACAGGGAGATGCATCGAAGATGAGATGCCGGGGACGGGAGGAGACGGGATGACCCGACGGGTGACCCTCGCCGATGTCGCCGCGCGAGTTGGCGTCAGCGCGAAGTCGGTGTCGAACGTCGTCAACCAAACCGGGTGGGTGAGCGATGAGGTGCGCGAACGCATCCTCACCGCCATTGACGAGATGGGCTACCGCCCGAATCTCGCGGCGCGGCAGCTGCGAAACGGCCGCAGCGGGCTCATCGCCCTCGTGCTCCCCCGTCTCAGCGAGCCGTACTTCGCCGAGTTCGCATCCCGATTCGTGCGCCGCGCGCAGCTGCGCGGTCTCACCGTGCTGATCGCTCAGACCGATGGCGCTCGCGACGCGGAGCTGCGCATGATGACCGGCGAGGGATTTCCTGCACTGGATGGGATCGTACTCAGCCCACTGCGGTTGACCGCCGATGACGTCGCCGGGAGGGACGCTCCCTCGCCGCTGGTGCTCATCGGTGAGGAAGCGGAGAATCTCGTGGGATCCGACGTGCACCACGTCGGCATCGACAACATCGCCGCCGCCGCCGCCGCGACGACGGCGCTCCTGGACAGCGGATGCCGGCGCATCGCCGTCGTCGGAGTGCAGGAGAGCGGTCCGGGCGCTACGTCACGACTGCGTCTGGAGGGCTATCGACGTGCGCTGGCGAGTGCCGGCATACGGGTGGACCCCACCCTCTTCGCCCCGGTGCAGGACTTCAATCGCGCCGAAGCGTCGCGCGCGGTGCGAGAACTGCTGAGCTCGGGAACGACGTTCGACGGCATGTTCTGCTTCAGCGACACCCTCGCTCTCGGCGCCCTCTACACACTCGCCAGCGAGAACATCTCAGTTCCCGGTGACGTGCAGGTCATGGGCTTCGACGGGCTGGAAGAGGGGCAATACCATTTTCCGGCGTTCTCCACCATCGATCCCGGCATCGACGCCGTGGCCGATACGGTGCTCGATCTTCTGCCTACCCCACCGCCCGTAGGGGTGCGTCACGTGGTGCCACACCACGTCGTGCGCCGCTCGGACCGCCGCGCCGATTGATGACGGTGCTCGCGAAGCCGGAGCGATGCTGGGACGCGGCGCCTCGCGGTCTGCGCGGATATCCGACGTGAGCGGGTCCCGCGTGCGAATCTCTCAGTCGCGCCGTGTTCCGGTGCGGCGCGGGCGTTCGGGGATGGCGACGAGTGCCAGCACCAGGCAGCCCATCGCCGGCAGCAGCAGCGGGACCAGCACCGTGGTGATGAATCCCGTGAACGCCACGGCCACCGCCGTGTAGGCAGCCCCACCCGGATCCGCAGCCACCGCCCGCGGCACGCGCCGAAGGGTTCCGATCCAGCCGCCCTCGGGCGAGAACGACGCGGCGGCCAGCGCGATGATCGTGCCAAGCGCCACCAGCAGCACCCAACCAGCCACCGCCACTACGGCGCCACCCGGAACCGACGGTGCCACCACGATGTCCAGGGCGAGCACCGCGGCCACCGCCAGCGCTGCGGCGCCGATGCCGACGCCACCCCGGAGCGCAGCGCGGAAGTCCGCGAGCAGCTGCCGCATCGTCGACCCCTCCGCGGCGATGAAGCGACGCACGTGGGCGGTGCCCGCCGCGAGGGCGGCCGGCAGAGTCACGAGCGGAATCGACAGCGCGGCCACCACCACTCCGGCGAGAAGCACCTCCCCCAGCAGCGCGAACTTCGCCGTGGCCCCCGGGAACCGGGCGATCGGCGCACTAGCCGGAAGCGGACCGCTCCCAGACCGCGCGGCCCGATCGGCCGCGCGGCGGGTCCGCATCTGCGATGCCGCGCTCATCCCTTCAGCCCCTGGGTGGCGACGCCGTCAACCAGGAAGCGCTGGAACACGATGAAGAACAGCAGCACCGGAAGCAGGGCGAGCACCGAGACGGCGACGGTCGCACCGTAGTCGGAGGTGCTGGTCTGATCGTTGAACACGCGCAGCGCCAGTGGCAGCGGGTAGTTGTCGGGCGAGTTCAGATAGAGCAGCGGACCGAGGAAGTCGTTCCAACTCCAGATGAACGCGAAGATCGAGGCCGTGACCAGCGCGGGCTTGATCAGCGGCAGGATGATCGAGAAGTAGATCCGGCCGTGACCGGCACCGTCGATGCGTGCCGCCTCGTCCATGTCCTTCGGCAGACCCCGGATGAACTGCACCACCAGGAACACGAAGAACGCGTCGGTGGCGAGGAACTTGCCGATCAGCAGCGGAACGAAGGTGTCCACCAGCCCGAGCCCGCGAAACAGCATGTACTGCGGGATGATCAGCACGTGGAACGGCAGCAGCAGCGTGCCGATCATGACGGCGAAGAAGATCCCACGACCCCGGAAGTTGATGCGGGAGAAGGCGTAGCCGGCGAGCGACGCGGAGAACACCGTTCCGATCACCGCACCCACCGCCAGCAGGAACGAGTTCAGGAAGAAGCGCCACAGCGGCACCCCGCCCACGCCCTCGAACACGGTGAAGAAGTTCTGGATCGTGGGGTTCTGCGGCCAGAAGCTCTGGTTGGCACCGAACTCGCTGGTGGGCTTGAAGGCGGCCAGCACCATCCACGCCAGCGGATAGAGCACCAGGGCGGTGATCGCGATCATCACGATGATCCAGATGACCGTCTGCCAGGTCTTGCGGCTGATGGGTCGGCGCGCGGCGGTCGCCCCCGGAGCGACGCCGGTGTCGCGCAGCCCGATGTTGGTCGTGGTCATCGGTCATCTCCCGCGTAGTGGACCCAGGTGTTGGAGCTGCGGAACAGGATGAACGCGAGGATCGCGACACCGATCAGCAGCACCCACGCCATGGCGGACGCGTAGCCCATCTGGCTGTTGGTGAACGCACGGGTGTAGAGGTACACCGTGTAGAAGTTGGTGGCGCCGGCCGGGCCGCCGGTGCCCGAGCCGATGATGTAGGCGGAGGCGAACACCTGGAACGAGTTGATCATCTCCAGCAACAGATTGAAGAAGATCACCGGCGACAGCATGGGCATGGTCACCGAGGAGAACTTGCGGAACGGGCCCGCGCCGTCCATCTCCGCGGCCTCGTAGAGCTCCTGCGGCACCTGCTTCAGGCCGGCGAGGAAGATCACCATCGGCGCACCGAACTGCCACACCGCCAGCAGGATCATCATCGGCAGCACCAGGGCAGGGATGCCCACCCAGCCACCGACGTTGATGCCGAACAGGCTCAGCGAGCTGTCGACAGGTCCGTCGGTGGAGAACATGGCACGCCAGACGATGGCGATGCTGACGCTGGCTCCGATGAGGGAGGGAGCGTAGAACGCGGAGCGGAAGAACCCGCTGCCCTTGTTGCGGAAGTTCAGCAGCATCGCCACGCCGAGAGCGGCCGCGAGCTTGATCGGCGTGCCGACGAGCACGTAGATCAGCGTGATGCGAACCGAGTTCCACCACACGTCATCGGAGAACATCCGCGTGAAGTTGTCGAACCCGATGAAGCGCGGAGCGCTGAAGATGTCGTAGTTCGTGAAGGCCAGGTAGAGCGAGAACAGCATCGGCCCCGCCGTCAGGGCGAAGAAGCCGATGAGCCACGGCGACAGGAAGATGTAGCCGGCCGCCGTTTCGCGGCGGCGTGCGGCCCGTCCCCGGGTGTTGCGCGAGCCCGGGGCGCTTCCCGCCCGGCCGGCGGCCGGGCGGGAAGCGGAGGCGGGCGAGACGCGCCGGGTGGGCGTCGAGACCGATTGCGTCATGATGTTTCGGGCCTCTCAGCCCAGGGTGACCTTGGCCTCGTCGAAGAACTGCTTGACGGCCTCGTCGACGGTGATGCTGCCGAGACCCAGCGCCTTGCCGAGATCCCAGAACTTCTGCTCCAGGGCGCCGTAGCCGACGACGGCGGGCGGCGGTGCGTCTCCGATGCGGTCTGCGGCGGACTCGATGTAGTCGGCGACCTGCTTGTCGACGCCCTCCAGCGTGGTGCCTTCGAGCTTCGAGGACGACGCCGGGAAGCCGAGAGTGGTGCCGAAGATCTCGCCCGCTTCGGGGCTGTTGACGACGAAGTCGAGGAACGCGGCGGCGGCAGCCGGGTGCTTGGTCTTGGCGGAGATCGCCATCTGCAGACCGCCCTGGCGGTACAGGTCCTTCGAGCCGACCTTGTAGGTGGGAGGGGCGACGAGCTCGATCGAGGACGCACCGGAGTCGGCGAGGTAGCCGCCGAGGAAGTTGCTCCAGCTCATCTCGCTCGCGGTGAGACCCGCGCCGAAGCCGGACTTCGGGTTGATCTCCTCGAGCTTGCTCTGCGGGATCGTCACGCCGTCACGCAGCGCATCTCCGGAGCTCCAGAACTCGGCGAGCTCGTCCTCGTCGAAGCCGAGCTTTCCGTCGTCGGTGTAGAGGTTCTTGCCCTCGCTGCGCAGCTTGAGCTCGAACTGCTGGATGCGCTGGGTGTAGTCCGTTCCGCCATAGACGGCGCCGCCGGTCTTGTCGGTGACCTCCTTCATCCACGTGTCGAAGTCGTCGAAAGTGGCGTCCGCCGCGGGCGGAGTGAGCCCGTTCGCGGTGAGCAGGTCGGTGTTGATGAAGTTGGCCCAGAGGCTGTAGCCGGTGGGCAGCGAGTACTGCTTGCCGTCGAGCTGGCCGGTGCCCTTGAGCGAGTCCTCGAAGGTGGACATGTCGATCTCGTCGCTGACGGTGTTGAGGTCCAGCAGGTAGCCGGCTTGGCCGTACTGACGCAGGTAGGAGTCGGAGAACTGCCAGACGTCGGGCAGGCCGCCACCGGCCGCCTCGGTCTGGCGCTTCTCCCAGTAAGAGGGGAAGTCGGTGAAGGTGCCGTTGATCGTGATGTTCGGGTACTCCTCGTTGAACTTCTCGATCAGCTGGTTGTAGCGGTCAGCGCGGTCGTCGTTGCCCCACCAGGTGAAGGTCAGCGTGACCTTCTCGTTGGGGTCGAGCGTGGCGGTGCCTCCGGCGGATCCGGCGTCGGTGCCGCCTCCGCAGCCAGCGAGCGCGAGTGCGGCGCCCGTGATCGCGGCAACCGCCGCGAGTCGCTTCTTGCTGAACATCCTTGTCCTCTCTGTGGCGCCCGCTGATCGCGAACGTCGGTGTCCGTGCTGTGTACGTATCCCCTGGTTCGGAAACACCGTTTTCGAACGCGATGGGAAAGCGCTTGCCAGGACACTACCACCGATTGAAACGACTCACAACGCGGATTGGAGAAAACCCTGGGACCGGTCACATTTTACGGAACGGTCGGCCGTGGAGCGGTGCGATCGCTCACCGCGTGCAGCAGAGCACACCGTCGACCACGCGCACCTCGGCACGGAAGACGGCGCTGCGCCGCGAATCGACATCATCGGCGTCGGCGATCTCGACGCCGTTCCACGCCGGATGGGTGAAGAAGAACAGCAGGCCCACGTCGCCGCGCACGACCACCATGCCGTGCCGACCCACCTGCACTCCGGTCGCATCGTGACGCTCACCGAGGATCACGTCGTCGGGGCTTCCCTGCCGGCGCCAGTGGGCAGCGTCGTGACTGCGATAGACGGCCATCCCCCGCCATTCGTCCACGATCATCCAGTACCCGTCGCCGAGCGGGAAGACGAACGGCCCCTCGTGCGGACGACCACCGATCGCGACGCCGTCGGGGGTCCACGACTCCAGGTCCTCCGACACCGCGGTGCGGGTGATCGAGCCGGCGGCCTCATCCTTGAACCACATCCGCCAGTGGTCGCCGATACGCGCCACTGCGGCATCGATCACCCGATCGCTGCCGAGGTCGATCGGACCGCGACGACGGAATTGGCGGAGGTCATCAGACCGGTACTCGACGATCCGTCGCTCGTGTCCCTCCCATCGATCCGGGATGCCGTCGATCTCGGTCAGGTACATCCGCCACCCGCCGCCCACGCGGATCAGCTCGGGAGCCCAGTGCGTGCAATCCACGGCCTCGGGCGGCGGGCCCGCAGTGAGTTCCAGCCCGTCCGCGGACGGCTCCAGCGTGCCGACGTAGGACCACACGAGACCGTCATCGGAACGGGCCACACCCACCCGCGAACCGTGCACCCACGCCACCCCCGGGCCGGGATCGGGGTGGTCGGCGCGGCGCTGGGTGTACAGCATCCACCAGGTGCCGTCGTCGTCGACCACGACCGTGGGGTCCGTGGCACCGTCGTAGACGGGGTCGCGGTAGAGGGGAGTCCGAGCGCCGCGGGTCACGAGCGGGAGCGTCCTGTCATGGGGTTGCCCGACGGTCGATCACGGGGCTCGCGAAGCTCTCGCGATGCGTGGGATGCACGGCAAGGTCGGCGGGTGTCACGACGGCGCCGTCAGCTGCCGCGGAGGCATAGATCGCCGCCACGATCTCGAACGAGCGCGCCGGATGATCGGCGGTCTCAGGCAGATCTGTACCCGCGCGTAGAGCATCGAACACGTCGCGCAGCAGGGGCGCGTGCGAACTCGGCTCCTCGTGTTCGGGAAACACCCATCCCTTGGCCTCCGCCTCGAATCCCGGTGCCGGCGTGATGCGCCAGTTCTCGTGACCGTGCCCATAGAGGTGGTCGACCGTGATGGTCGCACGCTGCGTGTCGATGCGGATCGAACTGGTCTCGCACGGCGAGACGGCGCTGGTGGTCACCTGCGCCACCGTCCCGTTGGCGAACGTCACCGTGGCCGTGGACATGTCCTCGGTCTCGGTCTCCCGATCCAGCCGCCAGAGCCGCCCCTGCACGCTGGACCAGTCCCCCAGCAGGTGCGCGAGCAGGTCGAGCTGGTGAATCCCGTGACCGAGGGTGGTTCCGCCGCCCTCGGTAGCCCACTTCCCCCGCCACGGCACGGCGAAGTAGTCGGCGTCGCGGAACCAGAGCGTGTTGCAGACGGCCAGGAGTGGGCGCCCGAGTGCACCCGAGGCCAGCAGACTCTTCACGTGAGCGGCGGCGGTTCCGGTGCGCTGTTGGAACACCACGGCCAGTCGACGGTCGGCCGCGACGGCGGCGCGGCGCATGTCGTCCAGCTCCACGAGCGAGGATGCCGGCGGCTTCTCCACCACGACATGCGCACCCGACTCCAGCGCCGCGATCACCTGACCACGGTGAGCGCCGGGAGGCGTGCACACCAGCACGACATCCGGGTGCTCCTCCGCGAGCAGCCGGATGAGGTCCGGGTAGCTGGCGGGAACGCCCCACTGCTCGGCGAAAGCGGCCGCGCTGTCTGGATGAAGGTCGGTCACCGCCACGATCTGTGCGTGCGGGTAGGCCGCCACCGCCTCGGCGTGGAGGCGAGAGACACCCCCCGTTCCGACGAGGGCGACGCGGAGATCATGCGGGATGGGCAGCGGAGTCATACAGGGCTCTTCTCTCGGGTTCTGGACGGGACCAGGGCCGAACGTCGCACCCGCGCGACGCGTTCGGCACCGGCGGTCGCCGCCAGCTCGTGGACATCGGGGCCGCCAATGAGCAGCACGGCCGCCAGTGTGAGGGACGCGCCGCGATCCAGCACCGTCTCCTCGTGAAAGAACGGAGCGGGATTGAGTCCCGCGTACTCCTCCGAGCGCGCGAACCACGGCTCGCTGTCGAATGCCCCATCGGCGTTCAACATCAGCACTCCGGCCGAGCGATCCGGCGCCGCATACGAGAGCCAGGGCGCGACCCGACCGCGCGCCTCATCACCCACACGGCCGTCGGGGGCGGTGATCACACCACCCCGGAAGCTCTCGGGACCACGCCAGAAGATGCCCGCATAGCCGGCGTTCTCTCGGCCTTTCGAAGTGGGTGAGCCGAAAGCCAGCGGAGCGTCCGTTTCATTGCGCAGGTCGCTCTCCCACGTCAGCGCCCAGGTCTGCTCATCCACCACGTCGGCGGTGATGCGCCGCCGTTCACTGAGCACCGGCTCGTCGTCCTGGGAACGCCAGGTCAGCGAGGACGTGATGCGCGCGGGTTCGTCGTCGTGCCCCTCCGCCCGCAGGCCGCGATGCACCTGGGCACCGTTGTTCGCCAGCTGCACGTAGCCCTCGCCGTGGACGTAGGTGGGGCCGCCCCAGAAGTTGTGCGAGCCCACCGCCGGCAGCGCGAGCGACAGTCCCTTGTGCCACACATGATCGGCGGGTCGATGGGCGGTGACGTCGATGCCGGCACGGGTGCGCAGCGTGAGATACGGACGCGGGGATTCGATCTGCGGCTCGGAGGGACGGAAGACGTACTCGGCGATGATGCGCCCCTCGTCGCGCAAGGCGACGCGGTCGATACCAGCGGCGATGAACTGCATGAGTTCTCCTCGAATTGGGGGGTGGGTCCACGATAGGACGGATTGCGGGAAAGCGCTATCCGTCCTATCGTGGCTTCCATTGCACGACGCGCTTCGGACGTCGGAGCGACCGTCCCCTCACCGGCGAGAGAGAAGTCATGCCCTCCACCCGATACGCCCTGCTCGGGGCGGGCCACCGGTCCCAGATGTATGTGGATGCAATCGCCACCACCTATGCGGATCGCGCCGAGCTGGTCGCGGTGTGCGAGCCCAATCCGGTTCGCGCCGAATACGCCGTATCCCGTGCGATGGCAGGCGGCGCCCCTGCCCCCGCGGTATACGGCCCCGCCGACCTCGAGCGCATGATCGCGGAGCAGCGGGTGGATCGGACGATCATCTGCGCACGCGACGACCTGCACGCCGAGCTCATCGTCCGCTCTCTCGATGCCGGTGTCGATGTCGTGGTCGAGAAGCCGCTCACGATCGATGCACCCTCCGCCCGTCGTATCGCGGAGGCGGTCGCCCGCACGGGACGCAGCGTCGTGTTGACGTTCAACTACCGCTACTCACCCCGGAATTCTGCACTGCGCCGCCTCCTGCAGACGGGAGAGATCGGTGATGTCACCAGCATCGACTTCTCGTGGGTGCTCGACACCAAACATGGCGCCGACTACTTCCGTCGCTGGCATCGCGAGAAGGAACACTCCGGCGGACTGCTGATTCACAAGGCGAGCCATCACTTCGACCTTGTCAATTGGTGGCTCCAGGACTCCCCCACCCGGGTGTATGCATCGGGCGGGCTGCGCTTCTACGGTGTCGAGAACGCCGCTCGCCGAGGTATCGGCGAGCGGCCGAGTCGCGGGACGCATGACGGTCCGCACGATCCTTTCGAGCTCGACCTCCGCGATGACGCCCGGCTCGCCGCCCTCTACCTCGCCGCCGAGCAACATGACGGCTATCTGCGCGATCGGGACGTCTTCGGATCCGGCATCACCATCGAAGACAACCTGGCACTCGTCGTCGACTACGCCCGCGGTGCCACGCTCAGCTACTCCCTCAACGCTCATGCGCCGTGGGAGGGATACCGGGTGGCCGTCAACGGGACGCGGGGACGTGCTGAACTCGAAGTGGTGGAACGCGGCGCGGTGTTGGTGGATGAGAGCCTGCACCCGGCGGTCGACCCGTCCGCCGCCCCGATCATCGACGGCACACCCGCCCGCCCCGTCGGGGAACGACTCCTCGTGCAGCGGCACTGGGAGCAGGCGCAGGAGGTCCGGATCGACGGCGACCGCAGCGCCCACGGCGGCGGAGACGCTCTGCTGCTTCGAGACGTGTTCGCGGGCGAGGTGCCTGATCCGCTCTCGCGCGCAGCGGACTGGTCGGACGGGATACGCTCCATCGCTGTCGGCATTGCTGGAAACCAGTCACTCGCCACCCACGAAGCGGTGCGGATCGAGGATCTCGCTCTCCCGACCGGAATCATCCGATGAGCACCCCCGTCGACATCGTGCGCGAGCACGTCACCGCTGGACGGCTCCCGTCGGCCGTCTTCGGCGTCGCGGACGCGTCCGGCGTGCGCGAACTCGTCGCGTTCGGCGCACACCCGTCCGACCGCTATCCGCTGTTCTCCATCACGAAGCCGATCGTCGCCCTGGCAGCCGCGCGACACATCGAAGCCGGCCGACTGAGTGTGCGGACTCCGCTCCAGGCGGTGCTCCCCGACTTCGCAGATGCCCAGACCGCCCTGGATCATCTCGCCTCACACACCTCCGGCCTCGATGAGCCCGCGCTCGACACGGCAGTGCCACTGCGTCATGAACTCCTCACCCGGGGTCGGGTCTTCGCTGCGGGAAGCGCCGTGCAGTACTCGACACTGGCATACTCCGGCATCGCGGCGCTCATCGAGCACGCCGGCGGTCGCAGCTGGGAGGCGGAGGTCGACGATCTTTTCGCCTCGCTCGGGGCGCCTCATTCGATTTCGACGGACCTCACCGACGCCCGCTCCGTCCCCGACGCAGCCGACGCGGGTCACGACATGGGGGCCTTCGCAGCTCAGCGCAATCCGGGCGCCGGCCTCGGCGGGCGCGCGGAGGATCTGCTGCGGCTGGGGGCGGCGCTGCTGCGCATCGCGGCCGGGGAGGACGGTGAGTTCCTGGCTCCCGCGATGCTCGACGCGATGCGCGTACCGCGGACGACCGGGCTCCCCCGATTCGATCCCAACTCACCGACGGCGGACCGGAACTGGGGTCTCGGCTGGCACGTGTCGCCCACCGGATTCGGCGATCCCGCTGTGTTCGGCCACGGCGGCTGGGCGGGCACCGAGTTCTGGGTGCACCCGACGGAAGGACTCGCGTGGGTTCTGCTGACGAACCGTGCTCTCCGCAACGGCGTCGATGCGGCGGCCCTCGCGCGGTTGATCGCACGCACGCGATCAGCCTGGATCACCCCGCGGTGAGCACACTCTCGGAGACGATGCCGGGGTCGGCCCGTGATTCCCTCTCTCACGACAGCGATCGGAGACCCCAGATGAACCCGCACTCCGCGACCGTCCCGACCTGGCCGAACCCACGACTCCCCCACACCGAACCAACCGGAGCCCCCCGATGAACCCGCACTCCGCGACCGTCCCGACCTGGCCGAACCCACCGCGGCGCGCGAGTCTGCCGGCCCCGGGTGAGGAGGCGCTGGGGATCGTGGTCACGGACCGGGCTGTCCTCCGTGACGGGCGGGGCATCGTGCCGGTGTCGGGTGAGCTGCACTACTCCCGCGTGCCTCGCGCGCGGTGGCGCGAGCGGCTCGAGCGGATGCGCGCGAACGGCATCACTCTGGTGTCCACCTACGTGATCTGGGCGCACCATGTGCTGCCCGACGGAAGAACCGATTTCACGGGCGATCGTGATGTCGCGGCCTTCATCGACGAAGCACACCGCGCTGGTCTGGGCGTGGTGCTGCGCATCGGCCCGTGGGCACATGGCGAGGTGCGGAACGGGGGCTTCCCCGACGCCGTGCAGGCGCTGCCAGTGGCGCACCGCACCGACGCCCCGGCGTATCTGGCGGTGGTGCGTCCATGGTTCGAGCGAATCGGTGAGGAGGTCGCGCGGTCCGCTCATGCCTCGGATGCGATCTGGGCCATTCAGGTGGAGAACGAGCTGTACGACCAGCCCGCGCACCTCAGCACGCTGCAGCGAATGGCACGCGAATCGGGGCTGCACGCGCCGCTGTGGACGGCGACCGCCTGGGGCGGCGCGGAACTGCCGGAGACGGGGGTCATGCCGCTGTTCGGCGGCTACGCGGACGGGTTCTGGGTGGATCCGCAGGAGGACTGGCATCCCAGCTTCCGTCAGCACTTCGTTCCCTCGCACGAGTGGGATGACCCGGGCACCGGGGCCGATGTGCGAGCCGCTCTCGGCACTGGAGACACCGTATCGGGCACGCGCCTGCTCGGATTCCCGCCCGCCACGTGTGAGCTCGGCGGCGGAATGGCGACGGCCTACCATCGTCGACCGGTGCCCACCGGCGCCGATATCGCCGCGGTTGCGCACATCAAGATCGGCAACGGATCGGCCTGGCAGGGGTACTACATGTTTGTCGGCGGACGGAACCCGCGACCAGGGTTGGGCGAATCACACGCCACCGGCTATCCCAACGATGTGCCCGACCTCAGCTACGACTTCCACGCTCCGATCGGACAGGCCGGCACAGTGGGCGGCGCGCTCGCTCCGCTGCGGGTGCAGCACGCGTTTCTGCAGGCGTTCGGCGACCGCCTCGCGCAGCTGCCTTCGGCGCTGCCCGACGCCGGCGCCCCCGATCCCGACGACCTGCGGACACTGCGCTGGGCGGCGCGCCTCGCGGCGGATCCCGATCCGACCGGCTTCGTTCTGGTGTCGCACCACCGCGCTCACGAGCAGGTGAAGCCCGTGAGCGACGTTCGATTCACGCTGCATGGCGGCACGGATCTCGTGTTCCCGGACGCTCCGATCACGATCGCGCCGGGCACCCTCGCCTGCTTCCCGGTGAATCTCGACTGGGGTGATGCCCGGCTGTCATGGGCGACCGCATCGACCGTAACGCTGTTGGATGGCGACAGATCCACGCTGGTGCTCGCGTCGATCGATGGCGTGCCGCCGCGCGCCGAGATCGCGGGGTCAGTGACGCCGCTGCCGCTCGGCACGACGCGTGTTGGCGAGACCGCCGACATCCTGGTCCTCCCCGCGTCCGTCCACGATCAGATCTGGGTCATCGAGCACGCCGGCAACCGCACGCTGTTCCTCACCGACGGCGAACTGCGCGCGGAGGGGTCGGGGACCGTCCTGGTCCGCGGCGCGACGTTCACGCAGATGTATGACCCCGCCGCCGAGGACTTCGTGCCGGTAGGTCCGGGCGAGCCACGTGACACGAGCGAGCAGAACACACCCGCGGCGACCGGGATCATCGCCCATACGATTCGTCCAGCCGGAGATCCCCCCGCCGACTACGGCTTCCGAGAGGGTCGTCACAGCGCGCCGACCGACCGGGACTACGACGCCTTCGCGATGCGCATCGTCCTCGACCTGCCGGAGCAACCCGACGCTGCGGACACCGTCCTGTCCATCGATTGGCAGGGCGATGCCGCTCGCCTGCGCTGCGACGGCGAGATCATCGATGATCGCTTCTGGGATGGCAGCACGTGGCATGTGTCGCTGTCCGATCTGGCACCGGGCGCCCGCGAACTCCTGCTCGAAGTGCTTCCTCTCTCCCCGCGTTCGACGGTGGGGCTGCCGGCCGCGGCCGCCCAGGTCCAGCGCGGTTCGACGGTTCCTCTCGCTCGCGTTATCGATGTCCGGATCCGCGACCTCGGCCCCTGGATTCCCCTCCCACGGTTGTCCTGAATCGCGGACCGTGGGGCGGTGCCGGGTCAGTCCGCGGCGGAGCTCGCACGCTGCACGAGGCGCGCGGGAATCACACGATGCACGTCCGTGTCGGACAGCGCCAGGCCGATCGCGGCCGCCGCGAGGCCGGCGAAGTCCTGCTCGACGGTGGTGAGCGGGGGCCAGAAGTTCGCGGCGTCGGAGATGCCGTCGAAGCCGGCCACCGCCACATCGGCGGGGATCGTGCGCCCGGCCGCGTGCAGCGCGTTCATCGCCCCGAGCGCCATCTGATCGTTCGCGCAGAACACCGCTCGCACCTCGGGTTGGCGGGCGAGTTCGGCACCGAGACGTCTTCCGGCTTCGGCGGTCCAGTCACCTCGAAGCGGATCGGGCGCTCCCAGACCGGCCGCCTCGTGTGCACGCCGCCATCCCTGCTCCCGCGCCTGTGCCGCGAACGAATCCACGGGCCCCGCGATGTGATGCACCGGGAACCCGCGCGCGATCAGGTGCGACGTCAGCTCGAACGCCGCACGCTCGTGATCGGAGCGGACCGTGGGATACGAGATGTCAGCGGGCGCATCGACCAGCACCAGACGGATCGGCGCGCCCACCACATCCGCGATGTACCGCGTCGCCTCGTTGACGATCACCGCTGCGTCGACGCCCTGCTCCGCGAGCCGGTCCACCGCGTCCGCGAGCGCCACGTTCTCCCCGAGGGACACCAGCGCGATCGAGTATCCCTCGCGCTCGGCCGCGGCGGCCACCGCCTGCAGCATCAGCGAGTTGCCGACGGTCTCCAGCGTCGCGACGACCACACCGAGCACCTCGGACCGACCGGTGCGCAGCGCGCGGGCAGCACGATGCGGGCGATAGCCGAGCTCCGCGAGCGCGCGCTCCACCCGCAGACGCGTGTCGGGGCTGACGTTGTCGTGACCGTTGATCACACGCGACACGGTCTGCCCGGAAACGCCGGCCAGCGCGGCCACGTCGCTCATCGCGGGACGGCGTGCGGAAGTCATGCCTCACATGGTGCCACAGCTGCGGCCTGACGGGCATGTTGACGTCAACATCGTTCGCTGATTATGCTGACGCACGGGCCGAGACCCGGGAGAGGAACGTGGCATGAACGTCGAGCAGCAGGTGAGCACACTCGGTGCCGGAGTGACCAAGCGCAGCACGCGTCTGGCCGACGGTCGCGAGCTCATGTACTTCGACGACGTGGACACCACACTGCCGGCCGAACGAGCCGTCGATGCCCGCGCCCTCGACCCGCGACCCGCCACCGCCACCATGCGCCAGGACGTGCTCACCGGAGAATGGGTGTCCATCGCCGCGGCGCGCCAGAACCGCGCGATGATGCCGCCGGCCGAACTCGACCCCCTCGCCCCGCAGACGCCCACCAACCCGTCCGAGGTGCCGTCGCGCTACGACGTGGCGGTGTTCGAGAACAAGTCGCCGTCGTTCGGTCCGGAACTCGCTGCGGCCGTCGGTGCCGCGCCGGCCGCGGAGGACGCGCCGCGTGGGCTCGACGATCTCAGCGAGCTGGGGCTCGGACGCACCCGCACGTCGGTCGGCCGCTGCGAGGTGGTCTGCTTCAGCCCGGAGCATGCCGGCTCGTTCGGATCTCAGACTCCCTCCCGGGCGCGCACGATCATCGAAGCCTGGGCCGACCGCACCGCGGCACTTTCAGCACTGCCGGGCGTGGAGCAGGTGTTCGTTTTCGAGAACCGGGGCGCGGCCATCGGCGTCACCCTCCCGCACCCGCACGGACAGATCTACTCGTACCCGTACATCACCCCCCGCACCACTCGACTGCTGGAGTCGATCGAGCAGCTGGGTGACGCCCTGTTCGATCGCATCCTCGAGTTCGAGCAAGCGGGTCCGCGGGTGGTGCTGCAGGGCGAGCACTGGACGGCCTTCGTGCCGTTCGCCGCACGCTGGCCCATCGAGATCCACATGGTCCCGCACCGCCACGTCGCCGACTTCGCCGAGACCGACGAGGCGCAGCGCGCAGAGCTCTCGCACCTCTACCTGCGACTGCTGCGGGGCGTCGATGCCATCTACGAAGACCCCACGCCGTACATCGCCGCCTGGCACGCCGCACCGGTGAACCGCGCGCGCACCGGGGCGCGCCTGCACCTGCAGCTGACCAGCCCGCGCCGCGGTGCGGACAAGCTCAAGTTCCTCGCCGGAAGCGAGGCCGCGATGGGCGCGTGGATCGGCGATGTTCCGCCGGAGGCCGCCGCGGAGCGCATCCGCGCCGCCATCGAGTCCGTCACGGTCTGAACCAGAACACGTCGTAGCGGTAGGCCACCACTGCTCGCGACCTATTTCCACGCCCACCAGCGACACCGACACAAGCACAGACCACCCGGCGACGACGCCGTCCAGAAGTAAGAGAGAGACCCGTGAGCGACACCACAGCCCGCGACCTGTTCCGCACCGCGTACAACGCCGAGCCCACCGCCGTGTACTCGGCACCCGGCCGCGCCAACCTCATCGGCGAGCACACCGACTACAACGACGGGTTCGTGCTGCCGTTCGCGATCCCCGCGCGCACGTTCGCCGCCGTGGCGCCTCGGGAGGACGATCGCCTCCGCGTGATCTCCTCGTTCTCCTCGGAGCCGGTCGAGGTCGCCCTCACGGATCTGGACTCGCTGTTCCCGAGCGACGGCGAGCCCGCGGTGCCCACCTGGGCCGCCTACCCGCTCGGTGTGGCCTGGGCGCTGCGTGCGGCGTTCCCCGAGGCTCCCGCGATCGGCCTCGACTTCGCCTTCGACTCCGACGTTCCGGTCGGCGCGGGCCTGTCATCGTCCGCGGCGCTCGAGGGTGCGACGGCCACGGCGATGAATGAGATCTGGGGCCTCGGGGCCGACGCCACCGTGCTCGCTGTGGCCGGTCGTAAGGCCGAGAACGAGGCGGTCGGCGCACCCACGGGAATCATGGACCAGATGTCGGTGATGCACGGGCGCGCGGATGCCGCGACCTTCCTGGACTGCCGCACGCTCGACGTCCAGTCGGTGCCGGTGGGGTTCCAGGCGGCGGGACTCGAGATCCTCGTGATCGACACCCGCACCTCCCACGAGCACGCCACGGGCGGCTACCGTGCGCGGCGTGAATCCTGCGAGCTCGGCGCACGCGAGATGGGCGTCCCCGCGCTCCGCGATCTCGCGGTGTCCGACCTCGCCGCAGCACAGGAGAAGCTCGACGACATCACCTTCCGCCGCGTGCGCCACATCGTCACCGAGAACCAGCGCGTGTTGGACACCGTCCGCACCGTCCGCGAGCAGGGTCCCGGAGCGATCGGAGACCTGCTCGTCGCGTCCCACGTCTCGATGCGCGACGACTTCGAGATCTCGACCCCCGAGCTCGATCTGGCGGTGGACGCGAGCCTGGCAGCCGGGGCGATCGGCGCCCGCATGACGGGCGGCGGGTTCGGCGGTGCGGCCATCGCGCTGGTGCGCATCGACGACGCCGCCGCGGTGGAGTCCGCCGTGCGCGAAGCGTTCGCCGACGCGGGCTTCACGGAGCCGGCGATCTTCCCGATCGTCCCGTCCGAGGGCCCCCGCCGCGACGTCTGAACCGGGCGCGAGGGAGGGACACGGTCCGCCACTCGTTCCCCGCGACGCCTGAGGGTTCACGGTGACCTCGCCACCGAGCGGTCGCTCGTCCCCGGCCCGCCCGCGCTCACCCGCCGCACGTTGTCGGTCCGGCGGGTCAGGGTCAGCCCTGCGTGGGCGGGAACGGGTCCGGCAGGGTCGGCGCGGCGAGGGGATGACGGCGCTCGCCGATCGCGCGAGGACCCGCATCGCTGACGTCCGGAACGCGGATGCCGAGCCCCGCCGCGGGCGACCCCTCGCGCACGCGGAAGTCGCGAGCCGCGGCGTCGACGAACAGCGGATCGGCCGTGACCGAATGTCGGTCGTGACCGCGGCGCTCCCACTCCTCGTCCAGCCGCTCGACGATCTCGAAGCCCACCGAACCGTCCTCCTGCGTTGCGCGCTCCGCGTTCGCCGCACGCGCGGCGCCCGGGAGAGGCGCCTCATCCCAGAACAGGTTGAGGTCGCTGTCGATGCGGAAGTTGCGGATGTCGCGGTGATCGGGATAGCCGACGAAAGCGGGCATCCCGTTCCCGACCACGAGGTTGCGATGGAACGTGAATGAGACGTGCTCCTCGGGCCGGGTGATCGACACCTGACCGTTGCGCCCGTACGCCCACACGTTGTCGCGGATCATCACCTCGCGGCCGTAGTGCTGGTGGTACGCCTGGCTGGATACATCGTGCACGACGTTCTGTTCGATCACCACGTGTGACGAACCCTCGTCGAGATAGATGCCCCAGCCGCCGTAGTTGGCACATTCGACGTCGTGGATGTGGTTGCCACGCACGACCGTGCCCGGAGCGATCCCGAGCAGATACACGCCACCCATGTCGTTCAGCAGACCACCGCCGAGATGGTGGATGTGGTTGCCCTCGATGCGGTTGCCCTCCGACGGGCTGTGCAGGTAATCCCACATCCACCCCACGGAGATCCCCGAGTATCGGAAGTCTCGGATCTCGTTGTGCGCGATCACGTTGTGCGAGCCGTGCTGGAACAGCACGGCCACGGCGTTCGGATACACCTGGCCGCCACGCTCGATGACGCAGTCGGACACCTCATTGGCCTGGTTGTAGTCAGCACTGAGCGCGTCGATGCCGCCGCCGCTGCGCACCGCTCCGGCACCGAGGTCACGGAACTCGACACCGCTGATGAGGACACCGCGAGTGCCCGCACCGAGACTCACTCCGTATCCCCCGACCCGCTCGACGGCACCGCCCACGAGAGCGCACGAGCGCGCATGCTCGAAGCGGATCGCCGCGGGCACGGTGCTGGCTGCCTGCACATCGGAGGCGTAGCGCCCGTCGGCGGGAAGCTGTGGGTCCTCCCGCACGCCGAACGGTGCGACTGCCGCCGGCACTTCGGCGAAGTCCGCCTCCACGAACCGCACTCCCTCGAATCGCACTTCGCGCACCGGCAGCTCCGCCGTTCCCGCCAGGACCACAAACGAGTCGACGACGGGCATGCGCACGTTCAGTCCGTGGATGTCCACTCCCGGCTCCGGCAGATACAGCACCTGAGCGCTGTCGGCACCGACGAGTTCGCCGGTGGGGTCGAGGTACCACTCCCCCGCCACTTCGCCGAAGCTCTCCGCCACGTTGTCCAGGTAGTAGCGCGCGAACAGCGCCGCCGCGTCGTCGCGGAGCGCGAAGATGCTGCGCAGCGAGCTGGTGATGGTGCGGGCATCGCGATCGATGGTCTCGATCGGCATCCGCTCCTGCACCCAGTAGTGCGGGACCACGACCTCGACAGCGTCGGGCTGCGCGAGGTCCGGGATGTCACCCTCGGAGAAGCGGAATGACGCGGCACCGTCGAACAGGGTGCCGACGAAGCTGCCCGCCGGGTTCAGCCCCTCCTGCTCGGCCACGCGCAGGAAGCCCGTGCGCGGATGACGGGGGCGAGCAACGGCGACGCCGTCGACGTAGAGTCGCCGGCCGGCAGAGCGCGGCGCGGGCGCGGCGAAGGCCTCCACGCCGTTCACGGGAACGCGGCGCCAGCCGGCGATCCGCGCGGCACCACGCAGTACCGGCGGATCGTCGGGATCGGCGGCGACCACCGAGGTGAACGAGTCGGCAGCGGTGAAGACGACGGGGGCGGTGTGCTCGTAATCGCCTCCCGCCATCCAGATCACGGCCCGTTGGCCCGGCTCCCGACGACGACGCACGAGCGCCAGCGCGTGCGCGAGATCGTTGGTCGGGTATCCCCGCGATCCGTCGGCGTACGGCGAGCCGTCGGGTGCCACATGCACTTCGATCCGGTCGGTGCTCACTCCTGCTCCTTCACAGTTCTCGCGATGCCGGTTTCTCAGCCCTTGGTCGCACCGGCGGTCACACCGGCAGAGATCTGACGCTGGAAGACGAGATAGACGACGATGATCGGCAGCACCGCGAGCAGAACGCCCGCGATGTAGGTGGGGACGTTGTCAGGGTACTGACCCCGCAGCGCACTCACCCCCACCATGACCGTACGGTTCTGGGGCGACTGCATGATCAGCAGCGCGATGAGGATGTCGTTCCATACGAAGAGCGCGTTGAGGATGCCCATGGAGATGAGCGCGGGCTTGCCGACGGGGATCATGATCCGCCACCACACCCCGAACAGGCCGTTTCCATCCACCCGAGCCGCCTCGGTGAGCTCCTTCGGGATCCCCGAGTAGTAGGAGGTCATGAAGAAGACGGTGAACGGCAGGAACTGCGCGACGTAGGCGGCGATGAGGCCGGGGAAGGTGTTGATCAGTCCCATGTCGCTCAGCACCTTGATGGTGGGAACCATGATCACCTGGAACGGGATCATCATCATCGCCAGGATCACCAAGAACGACAGTCGGCTGCCACGGAAGGTGAGGTGGCTGAGCGCGTAGCCGCACATCGAGGCCAGCACAAGCAGCAGCGCCACCGAGAACACCGTCACGATGATGGTGTTGAGGAAGTACCGCCCCATGTCGGCGTTCGTCCATGCGTCGATGTAGTTCTGGATGTTGAACGTCTGGGTGAAGCCGAGACGATCCAGCACGTAGTCCTTGCGCGTCTTCAGCGAGATGTTCAGCGCGTAGAGCATCGGATAGATGGTGGCGACGGCCAGCAGCATCATGGGCACGGCGATGATCCACCGCGCGGCGCGTTCCCTGCGCATCAGGCCTCCTTGGTGGCGCGGCGGAGCACGCGGATCTGGATCAGACCGATCACCAGCACGATCAGCAGGAGGAACACCGACGCCGCCGAGGCGAGAGCCGGTCGGGCTTCGCCGTTGAGCTTCCAGATGAGGAACTCCGGCAGGTAGCTGGCCGCTCCCGGTCCGCCCGCCGTCATCGTGTAGAGGAGACCGAACAGCCCGGTGAGCATTCCGATCGTGGTGGTGACGAAGACGAACTGGATGGTCTGACTCAGTCCCGGGATGATCACGTGCACGATCTGCTGACGGAGGTTCGCGCCGTCGATCTTCGCCGCGTCCAGGAGTTCGGAGTCCAGGGTGGCGAAGCCGGCGAGGAAGATCGTGAACGCCATGCCGAAGGTCGCCCAGATGTGCACGACCAAGACGGAGGGAAGCGCGGTCCCGGGAAGACCGAGCCAGTCGACCCCCGCAAGACCGACCGTGCCGACGGCGGCATTCAGCGGCCCATTGGCGGCGAGCAGGATGTTGAAGATGGCACCGATGATGATCGGCGAGAGCACCACCGGCAGGAAGTAGACGCTGCGGTAGAAGCGGTGCCCCGGGATGCGCAGGAAGACGAAGGTCGCGAGGATGCCGGCGACGAACACCTGGATCGGCACGAACAGCAGAACCACGAGGACGTTGCGCGCGGCCGCCTGGAACCGCTGATCTCCGAGCAGTGTCACGTAGTTGTCGAACCCGATGAACTGTCCGTTGAGCTCCTTGTCGCCGGTGAAGGAGTAGTTCACGCCGAGCAGCAGCGGGTACAGGCGGAAGATCACGAGGATGAGGATGACCGGCAGCACCATCAGATACGGCGCGATGCGTTCACTCGTCCACGGCTTCTTGCGAAGCGGGAGGCCGGCGTCAGCCCGGCCGCGGCCCGGAGCCTTGTTCGCGAGAACAACGCTCCGGGTCGAGGTGGTGTCGGTGGTCACCGCGATCAGCCCTCCGAGGCCGCCAGCTGGGAGGCGGCGTCTGCGACGGTGACCTCACCGCCGAGCAGCTGCTGGCCCAGGCGGTGCAGCAGGTCCAGCGTCTCGCCCTCAAGCGCGGTGTGCAGCAGCGGCTTGCTGCCGCCGAGCTCGGCCACGATGTCGTTGGCGGAGGCGATGTCGGTGTCGAGTTCGATGGTGGTGTCGGACGTGATCTGCCCACCCGCCAGCGAGTACGCCGCCAGCGCATCGTGATCGACGGTGGCGCGGATCCAGTCGGTGCCGAGCTCCTTCTTGTCGGCGTTCAGCACGGCGTAGCCGATGCCGCCCTCAGCGGGCAGGCCCAGGGTCGTGCCGCTGTTGACCGTGACCGGCATCATGAAGCCGAGGTCGGCACCGAGGAACTCGTCGAACTGCTTCCAGTGCGCGGTCCCACTCATCAGACCGATCACCATGGCCGACTTCCCGGCCGAGAACAGGTCGAACGAGTCGTTGAACATGGCGGTGGAGTTCGCACCGTCGTTGTACCAGCCGGCCTTCGCCGAATCGGCCCACATCTGCAGCACCTGGGTGGCGTGCTCGCTGGTCCAGTCGCGCGTGCCGTCGATCCAGTCGTCGTACTCCTCCGGCGTGAAGACCCCGGAGCCGAAGCCGGAGAGGAAGAACTCGATGCCGAGGCCCTCCTTGTTGCCGAGGGCGAAACATGAGGCATCGGTCTTGTCGACGATCGCGGTGCAGGCGGCGGTCAGCTCATCCCAGTTCTTCGGCGGGTTGTCCGCGTCCAGGCCTGCGGCCGTGAACAGCGCCTTGTTGTAGTAGATCGGGAAGCCCTGCAGGAACATCGGCGCCGAATACGTCTCGCCGTCGGCTTGGAACGCCGGCCAGCCGGCGAGCGTGTCCTGCAGGTCGGCGAGTTCGGCGGTGACGGGAACGAGCGAGGAGACCCGGCTCTTCAGCTGCGTGCCGCCGTTGAACAGGGCGACGTCCGGACCGGTGCCCGCCTCCATCGCGCTGCCGAGCAGCGTGTAGTACTGATCGAACGGCTGGTTGACGATCTCGACCTCGACGTCGGGGTGCGTCTTCGCGAAGGCGGCCTTCACGTCGTCCGTGTACGCCGCGGCCGCCTCATCGGCGTCGCCCCAGTTCCACACGGTGAGCTTGTCGCCGGCGCCTCCCGCTCCCCCTGTTGCTGCGGTGGAGCCCGACGGCGAGGCGCCGCCGCACCCCGTGAGAACGAGTGCGGCCGCGCCGATCAGGGCGGTGATGGCGATTGTTCGCTTCATTGCGATCCTCTCAACGGTGATGGGATGTGCTGCAGACCTGGTGCAGGAGGCCTCGCCGATGAAACATACTACGTCTTACGACATATCTCAACAAACATCACATGACTGATGTCAGGACGCACCCGCGCGGGCGCACGTCGAAGCACCCTGCCTCGGGGGCGGCCGGGCCGGCTCAGGCCTGACGGTCCGACGGAAGCCGCCGCCGCGACCATGAGCCCAGGATGTGCTCACTCATCGCGACACGTGCAGCCTCGGGATCACCACTGGTGATCGCCTCGACGATGCGCTCGTGCTCGGCCAGGGTGAGCTCGAACGCATGTGCGGGATCCACGCCGGTGAACCGATCGCTGCCGACGGCATGGCGGATCAGCACGCGCGCGATGTTCTCGGCGAGAGCGTTGCCGGACAGCTCCATCACGGCGATATGGAACTGCACGTCGGCGTCGCGGAAGCCGGCGGAGTCGTCCAGCCGGTCAGCCATCAGGGCGAGACCCTCCGCGAGACGCCGACGCGCTTCATCGTCTACCGCTGCAGCCGCAGCCGCCGCCATCGCGGCCTCCAGAGCAGCGCGCACGACACTGAGGTCATCGAGGACACCCAGGGTGGAGTCGTTGCCGATCATCGCCGAGAGCACCAGGGGATCCAGCACGTTCCACGATGTGGCGGGATTGACGTTCGTGCCGCGACCCTGCGCGACGGTCACCATGCCCTTCTCCTGCAACCGCTTCATGGTCTCGCGGATGACCGTGCGACTCACGCCGAATTGCGCGCTGATCACGCTCTCGGGCGGCAGGAGATCCCCGGGCGCGAACTCACCGGAGACGATCGACTGCACCAGCTCCTTGAGCACGGTGACCC
This sequence comes from Microbacterium gorillae, assembly GCF_050990725.1. Taxonomy (GTDB): domain Bacteria; phylum Actinomycetota; class Actinomycetes; order Actinomycetales; family Microbacteriaceae; genus Microbacterium; species Microbacterium gorillae_A. The sequence goes on along the minus strand of NZ_CP158844.1, from coordinate 763,898 downwards.
CGATCCTGTCGATCGGCGCGCGCCCCCGCGCTTGCGTCGGTGCCACATCCGCGACGGGATCGTCGCGGTGCTGTGCGGATGCTGTCATGCCAGCCACTCTATTGACCTCGGTCTTGCGCTCTTCGCCGACACTCGCGAAAGGGCAGACATATGATGTATGGTGTTTCCGTTTCCGATCTCTCACACTCAAGGGCGACATGAAGATCACCGGCTATCGCACACTGCGCACCGTTCACGACTGGGGTCGCCCGGTCGGCGACGTCAACGGATTCATCGCATCCGGAGTGACCGACGTGCCCATCGTCATCCTGGAGACGGACGCCGGGGTGGAGGGCGTCGGCATGGGGTCGCACGCCGACCTCGAGCGCCTGTTCCCGGCGCTCGACGGGCAGGATCCACGCGCCACGGCGACGCTCTACGACGCCATGCTCGCCCGCGTCTTCAAGTCCTCGCACGGCGGCGCCACCTTCGGCGGCATCGGAGCGCTGGACACCGCGCTGTGGGACATCAAGGCGAAGCTCGCCGGCGAGCCGCTCTGGCGTCTGCTCGGTGCCGGGGACCGCTTCGTGCCGGGCTACGCATCGGGGCTCGACGCCGCCCTGAGCGATGAGGATCTCGCGACCCTGTACGCCGGATTCGTCGAACGCGGGTTCTCGGCGGCGAAGTTGAAGGGCGGCCGCAACCTCGCGGCGGATCGACGGCGCTTTGGGATCCTGTCCGATCTCTTCTCCTCCGCGGGCACCACTGCGGCACTCATGCTGGACGCCAACGAGTCGTGGAATCTCAAGCAGGCCGTTCGGCACGTGCGCGCGCTTGAGGAGAGCATCGATCTGACCTGGGTGGAGGAGCCGCTGCGCCGCTGGGATGCCACGGGTCACGCCCGCCTCAGCGGTGCCATCCGGGCGTCGGTGGCCACCGGCGAGAACCTCACCGGTCTCGAGCAGTACCGCCCGCTGCTGGATGCCGGCGGTGCGGACATCGTCCAGGCCGGCGCCGTGTGGGGGATCACGCACTTCCTACGCGTAGCTGTCACCGCGCACAGTCGAGACCTGCCCGTGAGCCCCGTAGGCCTCACGGCGAACCACGCCGTCACGGCGGCGGCGGCCGCCGTGCCGAACCACCTGTCCGCGGAGGTGCAGGACCTCGGCGCTCCGTTCGGCCTCACTCTCGACCAGGAGTTCCAGGACGGCGGTGTGGTGCTCGGGGATCGCCCCGGCGTCGGCATCGAGGTCGACGAGGCCGCGATCAGCCGCGCGCGCGCCGACGGCGACTGGCAGGAGCCCGCGGGCCCCCATGTCCGATCGCCACGGGCGGGACTCCGCCTGGTCGATACCGGATCCTGGGAGCAGTGATGCAGATCCGCCCCGGAATCCACCGCATCGAGGCGCCGCTGGGTGAGCGCTTCATCGCGATGTACCTGCTCACCGGCCCCGCCGGAGCGCTCCTGTTCGACACCGGCATCGCCGGTTCCGTGCCGGGGACGCTCCTGCCCTACCTCGAACGAATCGGATTCGATCCGGCGGGCATCCGCTGGGTGATCAGTTCGCACTGCGACTTCGATCACACCGGCGGCAACGCCGCTTTCGGCGCCGTCGCACCGCACGCGCAGTTCCTCGCCGGTCGTGCGGATGTGACGATGACCGAGGACGTAGAGGAGCTGATCTCCGGCCGCTACGGGGAGTTCGCCGACCGCGACGGTTTCACCGATCCGCCCGAGACCACCGCGGAGGTGCGCGCCAGCACCGGACTCGTGCCGGTGGACCGCGCCCTCGACGGCGGCGAGCGCATCGATCTCGGCGACCGCACCATCGAGGTGGTCGCCGCACCGGGCCACTCGCCCGGCCATCTGGCGCTGTGGGATGGCGCCAACGACACCCTGCTGATCTCCGACGCTGTGCTCGGCGAGACGGTTCCCACCGCCGACGGACGTCCCGCCTTCCCACCCACCTACCGTGACACGATCGCCTACGTCGACACCATCGCCCGCCTCCGCGAGCGCGATGCTGAACTCCTCCTCACCGCGCACTATCCGGTATACGAGGGATCCGCGGTGGATGACTTCCTGGCGCAGTCCCTGGCTTACACCGAGCGCATCGACACCGTGATCGAGCGTGAGCTGACCGGCGCGGGCGAGCTCACCAGCCTCGAGCTCATCCACCGCTGCGCGAGCGACCTCGGCAGCTGGGCTCTGCCGGCTGCCGAGTACCTGATCTTCCCGATGACGGGGAACCTGGAGCGCTTCGTCGCCGCCGGCCGCGTCGTCGAGGGTGTGCGCGATGGCGTGCGGACGTGGCGGTGGGTGGGATGAGTCGCGTGAAATTGGGCACCGTGTGGATCCCGGGAGCACGGAGGTGGGTGCGATGAGTCGCGTGAAACTCGGTGCGATCGGTGCCGGATGGTGGGCGACGAGCAACCATTTCCCCCTGTTCGCAGCGCGTGAGGACGTCGAGCTGGTCGGCGTCTGCGGACGGGGGCCAGGTCTCGAGTCCGTGCGCGACAGGTTCGGTTTCGGGTTCGCGACCGAGGATGCCGATGAGCTCCTGGAAGCAGACATCGATGCCGTGGTGATCTCCACACCCCACGACCTGCACCACCCGCTCGCCGCGCGGGCGCTCGATCGCGGACTCCACGTCCTGTGCGAGAAGCCGATGACCCTCCATGCCGACGAGGCGTGGGATCTCGCGGCGCGCGTCGAGGAGGCGGGGACGGTGTTTCTCGTTCCCTACGGCTGGAACTACAAGCCCTTCACCGTCGCCGCCAAGCGGCTGCTCGATGCCGGAGCGATCGGCGAGATCCAGTTCGCCACGTGTCACATGGCCTCGCCGACCCGCGGGCTCTTCGGCACCGACCCGACCCACATGCTCGAACGCTGGAACTCCGACACCGCTCCGGACCCGAGCACGTGGTCCAGCCCGCAGCACGGCGGCGGCTATGCGCACGGCCAGGTGACGCACTCCTCGGCCCTGCTGTTCTGGCTCACCGGGCTGCGGGCGGCATCCGTGGCCGGACGTGTGAGCACCGCCGGCTCCGCCGTCGATCTGTTCGATGCGGGCGTCATCCGCTTCACGACCGGTGCGCTCGGCTCCCTCTCCGGTGCCGCCACACTCGCCGACGGTGACAAGTACCAGGTCGACATCCGCCTGTTCGGGACCGAGGGCGTGCTGATGATCGACGTCGAACGAGAACGCGTGGAGCTCAGCCGGTACGACGGTCGTCGCGAATCGGTGAGCATCGAACCCGGCGAAGGCGAGTACGAGTGCCTCGTCCCGCCCCATCGCTTCATCGATCTCATCACCGGCCGCAGCACCGAGAACAACTCAGACGTCACCGTCGCCGCCCGTTCGGTGGAGCTGATCGACGCGCTGCTGCGCTCCTCGGCGGCCGACGGTGTGGAGACCTCCGTGGCGGCGACAGAAAGCAGAACAGCATGACTGCATCTTCCTCCCCCAGCGCGCGCGGCGTGCTCGACGGTTACCGGGTGGTCGACTGCTCCATCGCGATGGCGGGGCCCTTCGCCGCGCAGCGTCTGGGTGATCTTGGCGCCGACGTGGTCAAGGTCGAGCCCACCGCCGGAGAGTGGCAGCGCTTCGCCGCCGCCGGCGGGGCCCGCGGCAACGCCATCAACGTGTCGTTCCTCTCCCTGAACCGCAACAAGCGCTCCCTTGCCGTCGACCTCAAATCCGATGCCGGTCGCGAGGTGGTGCGGGAGCTGATCGCGGGAGCAGACGTCTTCCTGCAGAACTACCGCCCCGGCGTGGCGGCGCGACTGGGGCTGGACTACGAAACGCTCGCCGCGATCAACCCATCGCTCGTCTACGTGTCGATGTCCGGCTACGGCGAAGACGGTCCGTATCAGGACCGCCCGGGTCAAGACCTGCTGTTGCAGGCGATGAGCGGAGCCATGCTCTCCGCCGGTCGCGAGGGCGAACCCCCGTCGCCCGCCGGTCAGTACCTCGCAGACGCCATCACCGCCTCCACCGCGTTCGAGGCGGTCCTCGCCGCGCTCCTGCACCGCGAGCGCACCGGCGAAGGACAGCTGGTGACGGTGAACATGCTCGACGCTCTCACCACGCTCCAGATGCAGGAGCTCAGCGTGTACACCGTGGGCGGCGTTCCGCAGCGGCGGGGCGCGGAGCCCAACGCTCACGTGTACATCCGCGCTCCGTACGGTGTGTTCGCGACCGCCGACGGCTACCTCGCCCTCGGGTTCGCGGACCTGCAGAAGCTCGGCGAGATCCTGGGCGAGGATTCCTTCGCCGACATGGATCCCGAGGTGCACGGCTGGACCCATCGCGACGATCTGTACGCCACGGTCGCCCGCCACCTCCGCACCCGGGACACGCAGCACTGGCTGGACACCCTGCTCCCCGCCGGGATGTGGGTGGGGCCGGTGTACGGCTACGAGGATCTCGTCGCCGATCCGCAGATCATCCACAACGGCACATTCGTTGAGTACGACCACCCCACCGAGGGTCGGGTGAAGACGCCGGGCTTCCCGTATCGGTTCGCCAAGACTCCGGCGCGCATCGACCGTGGCGCACCCCTCGTCGGCGAGCACTCCTCCGAGATCCTGGCGGAGCTGGGCATCGAGGCGGACCGGATCCGCGAGCTGCTCGATTCCGGCGTGATCGCGGAGACGAGCGCACCGTGACGGACTTCGTGGGCCTCACCTGGGACCATCCGCGCGGGCGGAACGCCCTGGAGGCGGCGGCCGGAGAGATCGGCGACGGCGACACGCTGCGCTGGGAGGTGCAGTCGCTGGAGGGGTTCGAGTCGGCGCCCATCGACGAACTGGCCCGCGACTACGATCTCCTGGTCCTGGATCATCCGCACCTCGGCGACGCACTCGCCACGGGGAGCCTGCGTCGGCTGAACGACCTCTTTCCCGACGAGATACGGCAGCGTTGGGAAGCGGACGCCGTGGGTCCGAGCATCGACTCCTATCGGTGGGGCGGCGGACTGTGGGCGCTGCCGCTGGATGCCGCGACGCAGGTGTCGGTGCGGCGCCCGTCGCTGGTGCCCACCGCACCGGTGACGTGGGAGGAGGCTCTTGATCTGGCCGATCGCGGACTCGTCGCCACCTCACTCGCGGGGCCCCACGCCTTCCTCTCCTTCTGCTCGATCACGGTGTCCCTCGGTACCGAGGTGCCCGCCGCCGACACGCTGTTCGATCGGGACGTGAGCGAACGGGCGCTGGATCTCCTCACCCGTCTGTCCGCGCACGCTCCGGCCGGCACCGACCGGTTGAATCCGATCGGTCTGCTCGATCGCCTCCATGACCGGGGAGACATCGGATTCATCCCGCTGATCTACGGGTATGTCACCTACAGCTCACCCGATGTCGTATTCGGTCCTCCGCCCACCCGGAACGGACGGATCGGCTCGACGATCGGTGGCACGGGAATCGCCATCACCCGCCGTACGCCGCCCTCGCCCGCTCTGCTGCGCCACCTCGCGGGGCTGCTGTCGCCCGAGACGCAGCGCGGTTTCATCCCCCGCCACGACGGTCAGCCCAGCATGCGGGCGGCGTGGACCGATGCCGGCGTGGACGACGCCGCCCACGGCTTCTATTCCGCGACGCTGTCGACCATCGAATCCTCCTGGGTGCGGCCCCGCGTGCCCGGATACATCCCCTTCCAGAGCCACGCGTCCGCGCTCGTGCGCGCCGCGGTCCGCGGCGACCGCACTCCGGGCGACGCGCTCGATGAGATCGAGGAGCGCTTCGCCGCCCTCCCCACCGCAGAGGAGATCCCCGCATGAGCGAGCTCATCCAGGTCGAGACCACCGGCCACGTCGCCACGATCCGGCTCAATCGTCCCGAGAAGCTCAACGCCGTCACGCAGGCGATGAGCGACGAGCTGGAGAGCATCGTCCGCGAACTCAACGCAGACCCGGCGGTGCGGTGCGTGGTCTACACCGGAACCGGGCGCGCCTTCAGCGCCGGCAGCGACATCGCCACCCTCGACCGTTACGCCACCGCGTGGGAGTTCCGCAACCGACGCGACTACTGCGACGCGCTGCGCGAGCTTCGCAAGCCCGTGATCGCGGCGATCAACGGGTTCGCCTTCGGCGGCGGCCTGGAGGCTGCGTTGACCTGCGACATCCGCATCGCCGCGGACACCGCGAGCTTCGCGGCACCGGAGATCAAGCTCGGCTGGGTCGGCGGCGGCGGGATGTCCGTGCTGTTGGCGGAGTCCCTCGGTGCGAGCAACGCCGCCCTGATGCTGTTGACCGGCGACCCGATCGATGCCCAGTGCGCCCTGGCCTGGGGGCTGGTCAGTGAGGTGGTCCCCGCCGATGCCCTGCTCCCGCGCGCGCAGGAGCTCGCCGCGACCATCGCGCAGCGCCCCCCGATCGCCGCCGAGTCTGCCAAGGCAGACCTCCGCGCGGCGGGGAACCTGCCGCGCGAACAGGCCATCGCTTACGAACGCGAGATGCAGGCCATCGCCTTCGCCACCGCCGACGCCGCAGAGGGACGCGCGGCCTTCGCCGAGAAGCGTCCCGCCGTCTTCCACGGCCGGTGAACGTCGTGATTTCCACAACACAGGAGAGCGTGATGACGACCAGTCCGATCCTTCCCGAAGACGCCGACACCGCACTGCTCATCGGCCGCGCGCAGCTCCCGGAGGGGCCCGCAGTGATCGTCGTGCGCGGAGAAGCGGTGCATGACATCACCAGGGCCTTTCCCACCGTGCGCGACCTCACTGAGTCCGAGGATCCCGTCGCCGCGGTCCGCGCCGCCCCGGGTTCGGCGATCGGCACGCTCTCGGACCTCTGGGCCAACACCGCACCCGATACCCGTGATCCCGGGCGGCCCTGGCTGCTGTCCCCCATCGACCTGCACGTCGTCAAGGCGTCGGGCGTGACCTTCCCGGTGTCGATGCTGGAGCGCATCATCGAAGAGCGGGCTCGTGGCGATGCGGATTCCGCCGACGCGATCCGCGGCGTGATCACGGACGCTCTGGACGGCGATCTGCAGGGGCTCGTTCCCGGATCTCCCGAGGCGGCACGTCTGAAGGACGCACTGATCGAGGCGGGACTGTGGAGTCAGTATCTCGAAGTGGGCATCGGGCCGGACGCCGAGATCTTCTCCAAGGCCCCGGTGCTGGCCACCGTCGGCGGCGGGGCGGATGTGGGCGTGCTCGCGGAATCGCGATGGAACAATCCGGAACCCGAGGTGGTCCTCGTCGTCTCCTCGGCCGGCGTCATCGTGGGCGCGACGCTCGGCAACGACGTGAACCTCCGTGACATCGAGGGTCGATCCGCGCTCCTGCTGGGCCGGGCGAAGGACAACAACGCGTCCGCGGCGGTCGGACCCTTCATCCGCCTCTTCGACGAGAGCTTCGATCTGGACGACGTGCGCGCCGAGTCCGTGTCGCTGTCCATCCACGGCGAGGACGGCTTCGTGCTCGACGCGGTCTCGCACATGTCCCGCATCAGCCGGGACCCGGCCGACCTCGTCCGACAGGCGGCGGGAGCACATCACTCCTACCCGGACGGCTTCGTGCTGTACCTGGGCACGATGTTCGCCCCCACGGACGATCGCGGAGAGGCGGGGCGCGGGTTCACTCACCACCTCGGCGACATCGTGCGCATCGCCTCGCCACGGTTGGGCGCGCTCATCAACCGCGTTCAGCACAGCGAGAGCCTGCCGCCCTGGACCTTCGGCATCGGAGCGCTCATGGCGAACCTCGCCTCCCGCGGACTGCTTGCCGTCAGCGGGCGCGGTGTTCGGACGGACGTTCCGACCGACGATCGAGCAGAAGAGAAGGAGCTCGCATGACGACGTCACTGTTCACCACGGATCCGCGTACCGGACATCGACGTGACACCGGGATCGTCACCACGGATGCGGCGGGTGTGATCGCTGTGACCGCTGCCGCGGCGGCAGCTTTCCCGGCGGTGCGGGGATCGTCGCGGGCGTGGCGCGCCGGGCTGCTGCGAGCGCTCGCCGACGGCCTCGACCGCCATCGCGCCGCGCTCGTCGAGGCCGCGGTGGCGGAGACCGGACTCACCGCGGCGCGACTGGACGGCGAGGTTTCTCGCAGCGCGTTCCAGTTCCGGCTTTTCGCCGACGCGGTGGAGGAGGGCGGCTACGTCGAGGCGATCATCGATAACGCCGGTACGACGGCTCTCGGTCCGGCACCCGATGTGCGGCGCATGCTGGTGCCGATCGGCCCGGTGGCGGTGTTCGGTGCCAGCAACTTCCCCTTCGCGTTCTCCGTCGTCGGCGGAGACACTGCGTCGGCGCTCGCCGGCGGCAACCCCGTCGTCGTGAAGGCGCACAGCTCCCACCTCGTCACGTCCCAGCGATCGTTCGCCGCGCTCGCCGAGGCGGCCGAGCAATACGGTGCACCGGCGGGACTCGTGGGCATCGTGTACGGCCAGCAGGCGGGTGCCCTTCTCGTCGCAGATCCGCGGATCGCGGCGGTCGGCTTCACGGGATCGCTGTCGACGGGCCGGATTCTGCAGGACATCATCGCGGCACGAGAGACGCCGATCCCGTTCTTCGGCGAGCTCTCCAGCGTCAATCCGCTGATCATCACGCCCGGTGCAGTCCGCGAGCGCACCGCGACGATCGCCGCGGGGTTGTTCGGCTCGGTGACCGGTTCCGCAGGTCAGCTCTGCACGAAGCCCGGCATCGCGCTGGTGCCCGCGGGAGAGGCGGGCGACGCGCTCGTGGACGCGATCGTCGCGCTGGCCGAGGCATCCACGCCGCAGACGCTCCTCAACGAACGCATCCACGAGGCGTTCGGCGACATCCGCTCCCGGCTGATGGAGATCGGCGGCGCGCGCCCCCTCGTCGTCTCCCGAACCGGCGGCGACGGTTTCTCCCGCTCGGCCGATGTGCTCGAGATCGACGCGGCAGCGTTCTCGCCCGCTGCGGCGGAGGAGGCGTTCGGACCGCTCGTGGTCATCGTCCGGTACGAGTCAGTCTCGGACGTGCGAGCTGTGCTCGCGGCGATCCCCCACTCTCTGACGGCGACGATCCATTCGGCGCCAGCGGAGGGCGTCCTGCGCCGCGAGCTGACCGACACCGTGCGAGATGTCGCCGGTCGCATCGTCTACGACGGCTTCCCCACCGGCGTCCGGGTGTCGTGGGCCATGCACCACGGTGGCCCGTGGCCCGCGACGAACACGCAGCACACCTCGGTGGGCGTGACCGCGATCCGTCGTTTCCTACGCCCGCTCGCCTGGCAGGACGCCCCCGCCGACGTGCTCCCCGAGGAGCTGCGCGACGGCCCCGCCACCCTCCCCCGCCGTGTCGACGGCACGCTGGTCCTCGCCACTGACGCCTGAGCGAGCGCCCCTCCCCTCCGGTTCCAGAGCGAGCGCAGCGAGACGAAGGGCCTCGGTGACGAACGCACGATGCCAGCCACCAGAAGTGATGACGAGCGTGCGTCGTTCCTGTAGACCCTTCGCCTCAGAGCGGCGTCAGGATCAGGCGTTCGCGGTGGCGATGAGCTGGTGCATCGCCTCGGGGGTCATCGGAGAACCGGGGAAGGCCACCATTCGCGCAAGCGGAAGCGACTGCATCATCGCGAGCATGCCCTCGTCCAGTTCCGTCGGCGCGTCGGAGCCGCCGCCGAGGAATCCGGAGATGGCCTGCTGCACCATTGGCCCGACGACGGGATGTGCCAGCACCTCGCCGAGCGACGAATCGGGCGTGATCGGGATGTTCACCTCATCGGCGGCGATGGTCACCGTCGCGGAACCGCGCAGGTCTCGGCTGGACTCACCCACCGACACCGTGTATTCGCCACCCTCCACGACCCAGCGGTCCACGCGCACGTCCCAGTAGGCCAGATCCGCTCGCGGCACACGCAGTTCGACAGTGGTCGTGGCACCGGCAGCGATCGCCACCGACTGGAATGCCTTCAGCTCACGCGGAGCCCGCTGCACCACGGAGGCGTCGATGGAAGCGTACGCCTGCACCACGGTGCGCCCGTCGCGGCCGCCGGTGTTCGTGACGTCGACGCGGATCGTCAGCGCTTCATCGTCCGCCGTGACCGACACGTCGCCGTAGGCGAACGAGGTGTAGGACAGACCGTGTCCGAACGGGTACGCCACCTCCAGATCCCGCGCGTCGTACCAGCGGTAGCCCACGAGAATGCCCTCGCCGTAGCGGACATGCCCGAACTCCCCGGGGAAGTTCCCGAAAGAGGGGTTGTCCTCCAGCTTCACGGGGATGGTCTCGGTGAGGCGACCGGAGGGGTTGACGGAGCCGAACAGCACCTGGGCCGCGGCGTGACCGCCACCCTGCCCACCCAGCCAGGCTTCCACGATCGCGGGAACCTCGTCGCGGAACGGCAGCGCCACCACCCCGCCGTTGGACAGCACGACGACGACGTTCGGGTTGGCCGCCCGCAGTTCGGCGACGAGTGCCAGCTGGTCCGCGGGCAGGTCGATGTCGGTGCGGTCGTAGCCCTCCGACTCCGCAGCCGCGGGCAGCCCGAGGAACGCGACGACCACATCGGCGTCCGCCGCGATGGCCACAGCCTCGGCACGCAACGCGACAGCGTCGCCGGATCCGTCGAGGGAGAAGCCGGCGGCGTACGTCGCCTCCGGCACGATCGCGCGGATCTCCTCGAGGGCGCGATCGAGACGCGTCGGGTTGATGAGGGAGGAACCGGCACCCTGGTATCGCGGCTGGTCGGCGAACGCGCCGACCACGGCGATGCGCTGCTGTGGGTTCAGCGGCAGGATGTCACCCTCATTGCGCAGCAGAACGATCGAACGTGCCGCCGCCTCGCGAGCGAGGTCGTGATGCGCATCGACGTCCAGCGCGCCCTCGGGCTTGACCACCGTCTGGGATCGACGAATGAGCTCCAGCATGCGCTCGGCGGCGAGGTCCAGCACGGACTCGTCGATGCGGCCCGACTCGATCGCGTCGACGATCTGCGCATCGGTGTGTCCGCCGCTGGCCGGCATCTCCAGGTCGAGTCCGGCGACCAGGGCGGCGACGCGATCGTTCACGGCACCCCAGTCGGAGACGACCAGACCGGTGTAGCCCCACTCCTCGCGCAAGACGCTGGTCAGCAGCCACGGGTCCTCCGAGGCGTAGACGCCGTTGATGCGGTTGTACGAGCACATCACCGTCCACGGCTGCGCCTCGGTGACCACCCGCTGGAAGCCGCGGAGGTAGATCTCCCGCAGGGGGCGGGGATCAACATCGCTCGACGCCCGCATCCGGTCGGTCTCCTGGTTGTTGGCGGCGAAGTGCTTCAGCGACGCCCCGACTCCCTGCGACTGGATACCACGGACCAGCGCCGCGCCCATCACACCGCCGATCAGCGGGTCCTCCGAGAAGTACTCGAAGTTGCGACCGCACAGCGGAGACCGCTTGATGTTCACGCCGGGGCCGAGGATGACGGCGACGTCTTCAAGCGCGGACTCGACACCGAGAGCCACGCCGACGCGCTCCGCGAGTTCCGGGTCCCACGACGAGCCGAGTCCCACCGCCGGCGGGAAGCAGGTCGCGGGCACGCTGTCGCCGAGACCCAGGTGATCGCCTCCGGTGTTCTGCTTGCGCAGCCCGTGCGGGCCGTCGGTGAGCATCAGCGCCGGGACTCCGGCGCGCTCGATCGACTTGGTGGTCCAGAAGTCGGCACCGCTGGTCAGCGATGCCTTCTCGGCGGTGGTGAGGTCGCTGACCTCGGGAAGCTGTCCGGACTCGGTCATGGTGATCCTCTCGTCGATGAGCGTATGGGCCGTGGCGAAAACTTTACGTCATTCGGTTTATGATGGCAATGACCCGCGGCACCTGGCAGACTCGACACATGGCAAAGCGGGGTTCATACGCGAAAGGGATCGCGAAGCGCGAGGAGATCCTCGAGCGCGCGCTCGACGTGATCGCCCGCTCCGGCATGCGCGGTGCGTCGGTCAAGGAGATCGCGGACGCCGTCGGCCTCACGCCTCCGGGGCTCCTGCACTACTTCGAGAGCAAAGAGGAGCTGTTCACCGCGATCCTGCGCAAACGCGACGAGGTGGACGGGCTCGCCTTCACCCTCCCCGACCTCGACTCCGCCGACACCGCGGTCGTCTGGGAGCAGGCCACACAGGCGTACATCGCCGTGATCCGCCACAACGCGTCAGTTCCGGGTCTCGTGGAGCTGTTCTCCCGCCTCGCCGTGGATGCCGCCGACACCGAGCACCCCGCACACGACTACTTCCTGGAGCGCAGCGAACAGCTTCACGACCGTTTCGCGCGGATCGCCGCCGCCGCACAGCGCGCCGGGATCATCACCGACGCGATCCCCGCCGAGTCCTTCGCGCGCATCCTCCACGCAGCGTCCGACGGCCTCCAGCTGCAGTGGCTCACCGACCCCAGCATCGACATGGCGGGCGCCGTCACGGATCTCTTCGCAGCGTTCGCGCCGGCGAAGAGGTGAGGCGCTTCTCTCACCTCGCGCGAGCGCGAGGTACCCACGCGGGTGCCGGCGTTGGCGAATCTTGAGCGATCGCGCTCCGTTGCGCGCAGCAAGTGCTGGCGTCGGGCTGTCGCGAGCGCTCGGGGATCCGTGCCCGCTAGCTGTACCGGCCTTCAGCGCTTTCGATGATCTGCCGCATCAGCTCCACCGAGATCTCCTCGACCTCGCCGTCGGCCCACTCGTGCACGGTGTATCGGACCCTGAGTTCGTCGAGCAGTGCTGCGGTACGCTCCAGCCGTGGAACCACCTGGATGTGATCGTTGCCGAACAGGGGCGCGGAGTAGACGGGCGTGCCGGCGAGGATCGCGTCGCGCAGCTCGACGCTCGAGCGTCCGGTGATCCGGTAGAGCTGCTTCAGCGTGTCGGGCGTGACCCCGGACGGATCGACGATGGTGATCGACAGGGCGTTCTCGGGAGCCGGCATGGCTCTATCCCATCACGCGCACGCGAGCGTAGTCCTGACGACCATCGCGTCACAGACATTCGTTACCCCCGAGCGACCCACTTCCGCAGCGTCGCGGCTTCGTGCACGAGCAGGTCAGGATCGTCGTTCGGCACGAACTCCAGCAGGGCGTCGCGTGGCTCGATCGCGGTGCGGAACAGCGCGCTCCACAGGCTCTCCCGTTCTGCCAACCGCACGCGCTCCGTGGTCGGCCACCAGGAGAAGACATGCACGGCCGCGACCGCATCGCGCAGCAGATCGTATTCGTGCAGCGCCGCTTCATCGGATGCTCCGACCGTCGGCTGCCAATAGGTGCGCAGCGCGGGCACATCGTCGAGGAGCCTGCGAACCGCGGCCGGAGTATCGGCGATGGTGCCCGAGTGATACTCCAGCGCCAGCGTGATACCCAGGCTGTGGGCCGCCGTCGTGGCGGCGGCGATCGCCTGCGTGATCGCGCGACGTTCGGCGTCGCTCGCTTCGTTCGAGCCGATTCGTCCGGCCCAGATCCGCACGCGGTCCGCGCCGAGCGCCGCAGCGGAATCCAGCACCGGCGTGATGTCCTCGTCCGCGCGCCAGTACGACCCGTACGACGCGACCGCCAGACCTGCATCCGCCGTTCGCCGCGCGACGCCTTCCGCGAGGGTCGTGTCCCCGGCCGGGACGTGGATGTCGCCGCCCCACTCGATGCACTCCAGCCCCGCTTCGGCGGCTGCCGTGATGATGTCCTCTGCGCTGAGCTGACGGAAGGTGACCGAGCACAGTCCGGTTCGGGGGCGAGTCACGGCTTGGCTTGGCACTCGCCCGATGTCGGCCTGATGCCCGCTGTCCGGCACTCGCCCCGTGCCGGCCTGATGCCCCGCGTCGCTCTCCGGCCTACGCACACGTTCCGACTCCTGCGCAGCCGAATGTCCACGATCGGTCTGCCGCATCGCCTCTCCCGCGTCCGTCGCCATGTCTCCAGCCAAGTCCACGCCCGGTCAGCTCCGCAACCGCAGGGCAGTCGGTCAGCCCGAGATGGCAGTCGTGAACGCATGAAAGTGCGCCCAACGCATGACGGATCTTGGCGAATACTCCTGGATTCGGCGCATGTTCATCGATTCACCGCGCGCCGCGCTCCGACGCAGGCGCCAATGACACGGCGAGCCCGCGCTCTGCGAGACAATTGATGAGTGCCTTCCCCTGACTCCCTTCGCGGTTCGCTCACCTCGGAGGATGTGCGTCGCCACAATCTCGGGCTGGTCGCGCTGGCTCTGACGTCCGGCCCGCTGTCACGCAGTGAGCTCGCTCTGGAGACAGGCCTCACACGGGGGGCCATCACGTCCCTGTCGGCGGAGTTGATCGAGCACGAGATCATCCGCGAATCCGACCGCATCGCCCCCGAAGGGCGTGGTCGACCGAAGACGCTGCTGGAGTTGTCGGCCACCGACGTGGCGCTGATCATCGCCACCCTGGACGCAGATCGCGTGGAGGCCGTGGTCTCCACACTCGACGGCCAACGTCTCGGCCGATTCTCCCGGCGACACGGCCGTCCGATCGGTGATCCGGGTCCCGTCATCGACGCGCTCGCACTGGTGGTGTCGGAGGCTCTCGCCCACGCCGCGACGATCGGTCGTCCGCTGGCAGATCTGTCGGTGGTGGTGTGGGCTCCCGTCGGGGGCACACCCGCGGTCGTGCTCGCCGACACGGATCTCGGCTGGGAACGCGTCGACGTCATCGGGCTTCTGAAGAAACGCCTCCCCCGACTCAGCGCCGCACAGATCCCCATGATCGCCGACACCTCTGTCGCCGCGCTGGAAGAGCACGCCGATGCCGGCGCACCGGATCACCTCGTGTACCTCAAGAGCGATTCGGGGATCGGCGGCGCGGTGTTCGCCGACGGCCGCCCGCTGACCGGCACCGCGGGGTGGGCGGGCATGCTCGGACACCTGCCAATGATCCCCGACGGCGTGCTCTGTGACTGTGGACAGCGCGGGTGTCTGGTCACCGTGGCAGGACCCGACGCTCTTCTCGCGGCGACCGGCCTCACGCAGACGGCGCACGATGTCGGACTCGACGCCGCACTCAGTCACTTTGTTGCGGGTGTGCGCGCGGGCGCCCCCGAGTGCGTCGCCGCGTGGGCGGAGGCGCTGCCCCACGTCGCGCGGACACTCCAGATCGCCCTGCTCACGGTGGGTGCGGATCGCGTCGTGCTGGGCGGGTATCTGGCGTCCTTCGCCGATGACATCGCCGACGAACTCGCCCGGATCGCGGTGACAGCGGGCCGCACCATGCCCCCGCGCGTGAGCGCCAGCCGACTTGGCCCCGATGCTGCGCTGCTCGGTGCCGAACGTGCGGCTCGACTGCGGATGATCGACACGCTCCTCGGCTGACTCTCGTCAGGCCGGCACTTGCTCCCCGCTCCACCGTCGCGGCACTGAACGGACGGCATCGCTCGCCCGCGCCAAACCAGCCGATGCAGACCGCGGGATCGGATCAAAACCGAATGTCAATTGCTTTTCAGTGGATTGTCGCTTAATTTATTTCACGGAATGAACTTAAGCGCCGGTCGCTACGCTGATGAGCATCGGTGCCCCCTCGATCCGGAGACGACATGACCGAATCCCCCGCACACGTCGAAGTCCAGACAGCCGCCGGTCGCGTGCGCGGCGCGTGGCGTGAGGTCGCCGGATCGTCGGTGCGCAGCGCGGCGTTCCTCGGCATCCCGTTCGCACAGGCACCCGTCGGAGATCTGCGATTCGCGGCGCCGCAGCCGGCCGAACCGTGGCCGGACGTGCGTGATGCGCTGGAGCAGGGCGCCACCGCACAGCGCGGCGATCCCGGCGTCACGCTGATCCCGGAGCCGTCGGTGCCCGGTGAGAGCACCCTCAACGCCAACGTCTTCACCCCGGCGCCCGGCGACACCGCGGCGAAGCTGCCCGTACTGGTCTGGATCCACGGCGGCGGATACTTCGCCGGATCCCCTGCGAGCCCCTGGTACGACGGTCGGGCTTTCAACCGCGACGGGGTCGTGACGGTCTCGATCGGGTACCGCCTCGGCTTCGACGGCTTCGGGCACATCGAGGGCGCCCCCTCCAACCGCGGTGTGCGTGACTGGCTGGCCGGGCTGGAGTGGGTGCAGCAGAACATCGCGGCGTTCGGCGGAGATCCGTCGCGCGTCACGATCGCGGGCCAGTCCGCCGGTGGTGGTGCCGTGCTGACCCTTCTCGGCATGCCCGCCGCCCAGCACCTCTTCCACGGCGTCTATGCACTGTCCAGCGCTCTCGCGGATGTCTCGCCCGAACGCGCCCGTGCATTCAGCACGAAGATGGCGCGCGAGCTGGGCGTTCCCGCCACGCGCGATGGATTCGCGTCAGTATCCGAAGAAGAGGTTCTCACCGCGCAGCGCAAGCTCAGCCAGCTCGACCTCAGCTCGATGGGCGAGACGATCGACGAAGGCCTCGGACTCGGACCCGCGATCGACGACGACCTCATCGTCCGACCCACGACGCAGTCGCTGGCGCAGGGCATCGGATCCGACAAACCCCTCGTACTCGGCGCCGCGGACGACGAGTTCTCGATGGCGGTTCAGGACCAGGCGAGCAAGCTCCGCTGGATCCCGCTCGCGCTGCTGCTGCGTCCGTTCAAGCTGTCGTCGGCCGTTCGCCGTGGATATCTCGCCGCCAACCGTGCCGTCGTCGCGCGTGGTCACGCCGCCGTGCTCGGACGACTGATCACCGACAAGATGTTCCGCACCGGGGTGGTGAAGACCGCTCGCGCCCGCGGCGGTGCCCCCACGTGGGTGTATCGAATCGCGTTCCGCTCGACGAAGTTCGACGCGGCGGTGCACTGCATCGACGTACCGTTCTTCTTCGACTGTCTCGACGGCCCGGCCGTCGACGCACTGACCGGACCGAACCCGCCGCAGGCCCTGGCCGACGCGATCCATGGCGCTGCCGTGACCTTCGTGAAGACGGGGAACCCGGGCTGGACGGCATGGTCCGCGGTGCCGAACTCCGGCATCGTGTTCGGCGGTGCGACCGCGACGACGGCGGAAGAGGTCGGCGGCTTCGCCTCCGTCGAACCCCTGCTGTAGCGAGACACGGAACTGTCAGCGCTGCACCCGAGCGAGACACGGAACTGTCAGCGCAGCACGCGATCGCGACGCGGAACCGTGGACGCCGCGAGCCGGGCCCTCTCCGGGCCGGCCGAACGTGACCGTCAGCGCAGCACCCGAGCGAGACACGGAACTGTCAGCGCAGCACGCGATCGCGACGCGGAACCGTGGACGCCGCGAGCCGGGCCCTCTCCGCGCCGGCCGAACGTGACCGTCAGCGCAGCACCCGAGCGAGACACGGAACCGTGGACGCCGCGAGCCGGGCCCTCTCCGCGCCGGCCGAACGTGACCGTCAGCGCAGCGCCGGGATCACCTCGCTCGCGAACAGCTCGAGCCCGGACCGGTCATACGCAGCCTCCGGGAAGTAGTGGATCGCGTAGCCGAGGCCGTGCTCGGCTCGCTCGGCGAGTTTCGCCACGATCTGTGCCGGCGTGCCGAAGGCGTCTGAAGCGCGATATTCCGCCTCGATGCGCGCGGCGCGATCGTCGCCGACGTGCGGGCGCAGTCGATCGATCACCCGCGACAGACGCTCGTCGGCCTCCGCCTCGGTGGTCGCGATGATCGTGTTGAAGTTGGACGATCGGGTGATCTCGGTGTCATCGCGGCCGAGCGCGCGACAGTGCTCCGTGAGCACCGCGTTCTTGTGATCGAACTCCTCGAGGGTGCCGGTGAAGTTCGTGTACGACGCCGCCTGTGCCGCGAGCTTGAGGGTGACCTTCTCGCCGCCGCCCGCGATCCACAGTGGGATCCCGCCGTCCTGGAGTGGCTGCGGCTGAACGATCGCGCCATCGACCTGGTAGTACCGGCCGTTCAGTGTGGCGGTACCGGTGCGCCAGGCCTGGCTCATGATGTCGACGCCCTCGCGCAGCATGCGGAGGCGATCGGGGATGTCGGGGAAGCCGTACCCGTAGGCGCGCCACTCGTGCTCGTACCAGCCACCGCCGATGCCCATCTCCGCGCGCCCGCCCGACACGATATCGACCGTCGCGGCGACCTTCGCGAGGTACGCCGGGTTGCGATATCCCATGCACGTGCACATCTGCCCGAGTCGGATCCGCGAGGTCGACGCCGCAAACGCCGCCATCAGCGTCCAGGCCTCGTGGGTGGCCTCGCCGCTCGGAACCGGGGTGGTGTGGAAGTGGTCGTACACCCACAGCGACTCCCACGGTCCGCTGTCGAGGTCGGCGGCGATGCCGTGCATCGTCGCCCACTGCTCGGCGGGGTCGATGCCCACCAGATCGAATCGCCAGCCCTGCGGAATGAACGCACCGAATCTCATGCGGCCAGCCTAGATCCGCCGGCCCCTGTCCGCGAGACTTCCATCTGTGGGCGAGAATCGTCGCGTTGCACGGATTCCGGCCCACAGACGGAAGTCTCGCGGGACATGGGTCAGCCCTTCACACCCGAGAACTTGATGCCCTCGACGAACTGCTTCTGTGCGGCGAAGAACAGGATCGCCACGGGGATCATGACGAGCACGGTGGCCGCCATCGTGAGATTCCACTGCACGTGGTGCTGCGACTGGAACGAGGCCAGCGCGAGCGACAGCGTCCATTCGTCCTGGTTCTCACCCGCATAGAGCAGTGGTCCGAAGTAGTCGTTCCACGCGTTCAGGAAGCTGAACAGGGCCGCGGCCGCGATTCCGGGGCGCGCCATCGGGATCACCACACGCCACAGCACGCCGAACTCGCTCGCGCCATCGATGCGCGCGGCATCGATGTACGACTGCGGGATCGTGACGAGGAACTGACGCAGCAGGAAGATGCTGAAGGCATCGCCGAACAGATTCGGCAGGATCAGCGGCCAGAGCGACCCGGTGAGACCCAGATGGGCCCACACCACGTACATCGGGATCGCCGTCACCTGGGTCGGCAGCAACATCGCGATGATCACGAAGTAGAACGCGGCATTGGAGCCCTTCCACTTCATCCGCGCGAGAGCGTAAGACACCGGGATGCTAGAGAGCAGCATGAACAGCGTGGCGAGGCACGCGTACAGCAGCGTGTTGCCGAAGTAGCGCAGGAGCGGAACCCGGTTGAACACCTCGACGAAGTTCTCCGGGTGCCACGTGGTGGGCCAGAGGTTGCTCGTCAGCGCCTGTTGGTCGCTCATGAAGGCGGTGAGCACCACGAACACCAGCGGCGCGACGAACATGATCACCAGGGCGATCGCGACGGCGTGCACCGCGACCCAGGTGAGGAAGTTCTGCCGCTTCGCGCTGCGCGGCGCACGGGTGCGGGTGCGGTCAGCGCGGGCCGGAACGGTCAACGCCTGCGTGGCCATCACTCGTCCTCTCCGACACCCGCGAACCGCATCCGGCGCACGAGCACGATGGTGAAGATTCCCGACAACACGAAGAGCACGATCGCCATCGCCGAGGCGTAGCCCATGTGGTACTGCCGGAACGCCTGCTCGTACAGCCACATGGGGAAGGTCAGGGTGGAGTTGTCGGGATACCCGAGCGACGGTGTCGGGCTTCCCGACGCCGTCTGCCCTGCCACGATCGCCTCCGTGAAGTACTGCAGGCCGACGATGATCGAATTGACCACCGTGAACAGCAGCACCGGGGTGATGGCCGGCAGCGTGACATGCCAGAACTGCTTGAACTCGCCCGCGCCATCGAGCGACGCGGCCTCGTAGAGTTCCGTCGGCACATCCAGCAGCGCCGCCAGCAGGATGACCATCGCCGAGCCGCTCATCCAGAGGGCGATCGTGGTGAGACCGGGCTTGGACCACGCCGGATCGTTGAACCACAGCGGAGCATCGATACCGATCCACCGCAGGAACTGGTTCACAGGACCCGACCCGGGGCTCAGCAGGAACACGAACGAGAGCACGGCCGCCACCGGCGGGGTGAGCGACGGCAGGTAGAACAGCGTCCGGAACACGCCGGCTCCGCGGCGGATTCGAACGAGCACCAGCGCCACGAACAGACCGAACCCGACACGACCGATCGTCACGGCGATCGTCAGCCACACGGTGTTGCTCAGCGCCTTCCACACCAGCGGGTCCTTGGACAGGAGGTGGATGTAGTTGCTGAATCCCGCGAAGGTGGGGTCGTTGATCAGGTCGAAGTTCGTGAACGAGTAGAACAGCGTGGCGATCAGCGGGTAGACGAAGAACACCAGCGCGCCGATGATCCACGGCGACATGAACAGCAGCACGGTGAGGTTGCGTCGCCTCTTCGTGCGGGTGGGTCGCGCGACCGGCGGTGCCGGCGCCCCCGCGGGGGCGGCCGGAGCCACCCCCGCGGTCGTGACAGCGCTCATCTCACTGCCCCAGTGCGTTGGCGTCGTCGATCTGCTGGTCGACATCCTTCAGTCCGGCAGCGAGATCCGTCTTCGAGCCGCCGACGAATGCCGTCTCGAAGTCCTGGGCGATCTTGGTGTACGCGTTGCCGTTCTTCGTGGCCGGGTTGGTCTGCACCTTGCCGCTGTCGAACATGTCGAGGAACGTCTGGAACTGCTCCGGCAGCTTCAGGTCCGGCGACTTCAGCGCGTCCGTGGACGTCGGCACGTTGCCGAGCGCATTCGCCAGCGTGACAAGGGCGTCGGTGTCGGTGGTGAGGTACTTGATGACCTCCCACGCGGCACCGGCGTTCTGCGCACCCTTCGGCATGCCGATCACCGTTCCCGTGGTGTAGCCCGTGCCGTAGAGTTCGGGGTGGTCGTCGGCGACGGGCATCGGAGCGGTGGCGTAGTCGAGATCGGGGGCGCCGTCCGTGATGAAGGCCGTGCGGTACTCGCCGTCGAAGGCCATCGCGATGCGTCCGGTCTGGAAGTCCTGCTCGGCCGAGTACTGCTGACCGGCCTCCGCTGTGAAACGGGTGATGTTGTCGAGCCCGTAGAAGTCGGTGATCTCCTTCTGCCACTCGAACATGTCGGTCCAGGCGGGATCGGCCGCGAGGTTCGACTTCCCGTCCTTCGTCTGCCACGTGGCGCCCCACTGCGGCGCGAGCATCTCGATCGCGTTGGCGTAGTACCCCGGCGTCGGCACGTATCCGGCCACCTTGATGGAGCCATCCGCGTTGAACTGCGTGAGCTTCTTGATGTCCTCAGTGAACTCGCTCATCGTCTTCGGCGGCTCCGTGATGCCGGCGTCGGCGAACAGCTTCTTGTTGTAGTAGAGGCCGTAGACGTCTGCGAGGAGGGGCATGGTGCATCGCACACCGTCGTACTGCGTGTAGTCGAGCGTTGCCTGCGGGATCTTCGTGAGGTCGACCTTGTCGCGGTCGATGTAGTCCGTGAGGTCCTGGAACGTGCCGGACGAGCAGAACTGACCGACCGCGTTGCTGGAGAAGGATATGGCCACATCCGGGGACTTTCCGCCGCGGATCGCCTGAGTGATCTTGTCGTCGGTCTGACTGCCGACGTTCTTGACGGTGATGTTCGGGTGCAGTTCGTGGAACTTCGCGAGAATGCCGTCGAGGGCGGCGAGCTCACGATCGGAGAACGCGCTCCACACGGTGACGGTGACCTTCTCGTCGTCACCGGGGGCCGCAGCGGGCGCACCGCTGGTGCCGCCGCCGGTGCCGGAACAGCCGCTGAGGGCGAGAGCGCTGGCGGCCACGAGGCCGGCCAGGGCGATGGACTTCTTCATTGATGTCTCCGATCGTGCTGTGGTGGGGAGGATGCCGTTTTCCGGCGAGGGGATCAGTTGTCGAGGGAGCCGCGCGCGAACACGCGCTGCTGCAGGCGGGCGACGGCCAGCTGTCCGGCGCCGACGAGGATCGCGTCATCCCGATGCGCCTGCCGCGCCCAGGTGAGGTGACCGGTGCGATCGCGCGTGAGCAGCCGGTCGACCTCGTCGCGGATGCGGGCGAGCAGGAGATCGCCACCGGCGTCGATGTAGCTTCCGCCCAGGATCACGAGCTGCGGGTCGATGACCGTGATCAGCACCACCGCGCCGCGGGCGATGCGCGCCGCGGTCTCCTGGATCACCGCGCGAGCGGAGTCCTTCTCGCGATACTCGGCCGCGCACGCGGCGATCAGGTCGCGCGCGCTGCGCTCGGGGCGGCCGTAGCGCGCACCCACACCGAGAATCGCGACCGGGTCGAGCGCTCCGCCGAGGTCGGACGCCCCACCGTGGTCTACGGGACCGGCAAGGTCAGGGGTGGGAAGGTAGTCGATCTCACCGGCACCCCCGGAGTTTCCCCGGTGCAGCTGCCCCTGCAGCACCACCGCGGAGCCGAGTCCGACCGTGTCGACCCAGAGGAACACCGCGGAGGTGATCCCCCGCTCCACGCGGTCGTCGTTCTCCGCGAGCGCCAGCAGGTTCACGTCGTTCTCGATGTCGACGGGGAAACCCAGGCGGCTGGAGAGCAGTTCGACGACGTTGACGCCGGTCCACTCCAGGAATCGGGGCGTGTACAGCAGATGCCCGGTGGCCGGGTCGATCGCGCCGGGAACGCCGACCACGGCCTCGGAGATCTGGGACCGCGCGATGCCACTCTCGGCGCACGCATCCTCCAGCGCTGCCACGACCGTGTCCAGCGTGTCGGAGCTGTGGTTCTCGCGGCGCGCCCGGACGCGTTCGCGACCAGCGGCGTCGTACAGCGCGACCTCGACGAGATCGTGGCGCAGGTCGATCGCGGCCGTGGCACCGGCGTCGCCGCGAATGCTCCAGAGCTGAGCGCGCGGACCCGGGCCGCTGGCGCGCAGCCCGCCGGGTTCGATGAGTCCGGCACGCTCGAGGCGCGCAAGGAGATCGGTGACGGCGGGCTTCGAGAGGCCGATCAGGTCCTGGAGCTCGGAGCGCGCGATCGGTCCGTTGTCGGCGATAAGCCGCAGCGCCGCCTGGTCGTTGCGCAAGCGCATCTGTGCGGGTGCCGACATCGTGTCTCCTCTTCGAGAATCGACTGGAAACTTACCAGTCGATTGCTGAGACTACGACGCTCCTGCCCCGCCGTCAACCCAACACCCGCGATGGAGGGCCGGCCACCGTGTTGCCTCGAGGTGCACACATCACCCGCGAGACTTCCGTCTGTGGGTGACAATCGCCGCGTTGCGCGGATTTTCGCCCACAGACGGAAGTCTCACGGGACATGGGGTACGCCGGAGAGAGCCCGGACATGAGGCACGACGACCCGGGCTTGAGGTGCGCGGGCTCAGTCGGTGAGCTGCTCGTACTCGGAGTGGTCGGCGTCGTCGGGGGCGACGAAACGTGCGCGCGGGAGACGCGAACGCATCACGACGGCGGCCGTGCGATTGTCGTCCACCAGCACCGCGTGCCGGCCCAGTTCATCGGCCACGACACCCGTGGTGCCGGAGCCCGCGAACATGTCCAGCACCATGTCGCCGGGGCGCGAGGACGCCTGCACGATACGACGCAGGATCCCCTCCGGCTTCTGGGTCGGATACCCCGTCTTCTCCTTGCCGGACGTGGGCACGATGGTGTGCCACCACACGTCGGTCGGGAGCTTTCCGCGCGCGGCCTTCTCGGCCGTGACCAGGCCCGGAGCCATATATGGCTCGCGGTCCACGTCGTCGGAGTTGAACACGTAGTTGTCGGGGTTCTTCACGTACACGAGGATCGTCTCGTGCTTGGTGGGCCAGCGCTTGCGGGTCTTGCCGCCGTAGTCGTAGGCCCAGATGATCTCGTTCAGGAAGTTGTCGCGACCGAAGATGGCATCCAGCATCACCTTCGCGTAGTGCGCCTCGCGATAGTCGAGGTGAAGGTACAGCGTGCCATCGTCGGCGAGCAGCCGCCAGGCCTCCCAGAGGCGCGGCTCCAGGAACTCCCAGTAGTCGTCGAATCGATCATCAAAGCTGTGCAGCGCACCACGAATCCGCTCGTACGCGCGACCGTGGAAGCCACGACGGATGACCGCCTCGGTGATCTCGTCGCTTTCCGTGGCGCGTTCCGCCGGGTCGAGTCCCAGGCTCTCGTCGGTCACGTCCTGCGGGATCGAGCGCGTGGTCTCGATCGCCTTCTCCCGCGTGCGTCCGGTGTTGAACGGCGGATCGAGATAGACCAGCGTGAACGAGGCGTCGGGGTAGGGGCGCAGGACGTCGAGATTGTCGCCCTCGAAGATGGTGACCGTCACGGGACGCGGTGCAGCCACGCGTCGGTGGCGAACTTGGTCTCGACGAGACGCTCGGCATCGGCGTATTCGTCGGCAGCGATCGTGCCGTCCACGGCCCCGGTGAGCTGGCGGAACGTGCCGATGAACGCCTGGATCACGTCATCGCGCGACAGCCCGGTCTGCGAGCGCAGCGGATCGACACGCTTGGCGGCGGACGTGGTCCCCTTGTCGGACAGTTTCTCCCGACCGATGCGCAGCACTTCGGTCATCATCTGACCGTCGATGTCGTAACTCATCGTGGCGTGATGCAGCACACCGCCGTTGGCGAGGCGTTTCTGCGCGGCGCCACCGATCTTCCCGGTGGGACTCGCGATGTCATTGAGGGGCTGGTAGGTGGCATCGATACCCAGCGAGCGCAGCGCCTGCAGCACCCAGTCGTCGAGGTAGGCGTAGGAGTCGGCGAACGTCATGCCCGCAACCATCTTGGCGGGCACGTACAGGGAGTAGGTGATGATCTGACCGGCGGCCATCATCATCGCCCCGCCGCCCGAGATGCGACGCACCACCTGGAAGCCGTGGCGTGCGGCACCCTCCGGATCCACCTCATTGCGATAGGACTGGAACGAGCCGATCACCACGGCCGACTCGTCCCACTCCCAGATCCGCAGGGTGGGCTTGCGTCGCCCCTCCCCCACGCGCGTGGTGAGGACCTCATCGAGGGCGAGATTCATGTTCGGGGACACGGCGGGGTCGCGGACGATCTCCCACTCGAAGTCCTTCCACCCGGGTGCGGTCACCAGAGCGCGGCGGACGGCGGTACCGACCGACTCCGGCGTGAGTCCCAGCAGCTGCGCCCCCTCCGGAAGAGCAGCGCGCACGGCGGCGGCGATCGTGGCGACGTCGGCGGTCTCGGGCAGCCCCTCGATCGCGGCGTTGATGTCGTCCAGAGCCGAATCGGGCTCGAGGAAGAAGTCACCCGCCAGGTGGAAATCACTGATCCGTCCGCCGTCGACCGCGAAGTCGACGACGACGAGCTTCCCCCCGGGAACCTTGTACTCGCCGTGCATCCTCCCAGCCTAGTTTGCGAGGGGCGATGGGGCATCCCGTGGGCGGGGCATCCCGTGGGCACGGCATCCCGTGGGCGCGGCATCCCGCGGGCAGCGCGACGGGGCAGCGCGACGCGCTCAGTCGCGAGGGAAGCGCGCGTTCAGCCACCCCAGCAGGTCCGCGCGCACCTTCTCCTGGTCGACCTCGTTGAAGATCTCGTGACGAGCGCCCGGGTAAACATAGACGGTGACATCGGTGAGCTTCGAGCGGGTCCGATAGTCGTCGGCGAGCCTGTGCACGCTGCGCGGTCCACCGACCGGGTCTTCCGATCCGACGATCAGCAGCACCGGGAGGTCTTTCGCCATCGCACCGGCGCGTCCGCGGATGCGCAGGGTGTCGCGAATGCCGAACAGCTTCGGCAGCGGCGTCTCCGTGGTGAGCGGATCGTTGCGGAAGCCCTCCTGCACCTCGCGGACCGAACACAGCCACTCCAGCCCGTGCGCTCCGGGGCCGTCCCAGCGCTGATTGAGGGGACGGGAGTTCAGTCCGGTGAAGGTGCGCTGAGCACTGCCGGAGAGGATCACCGCGTCGTAACGCTCGGCGTGCTGTGCGATCAGCTCCTGCGACATCAGCGAACCCCATGAGTGTCCGAGGAGCACGAGCGGAAGTGTCGGGTTCTCGGCGCGGATCAGCTCGGTGAACTGCGCCAGCGCCGCGATCGTGGCTCGGAGTCCCCCGGGGCCCAGGCGCCCGAGCTTGCTGACGTCTCCGCCCCACTGCTTCATTCCCGTACGACCATGGCCGCGATGATCGTCGGCATAGACGATCCATCCCTCGCCCTGCAGCGCGGCGATGAGGAGCGCGTAACGACCGGCGTGCTCGCCGACGCCGTGCGCCAGCTGCACCACCCCACGTGCTTCGCCGATGGCGTCGTAGCGGTCGTAGACGATCGTGATGCCATGCGCGTCGATGTATTCGGGCATGCCGCGAGTCTAGGCCGCGGAAGAGTCAGCGCCGCAACATCCCCCGCGAGACTTCCGTCTGTGGGCGAAACACGGCGCAATGCGGCGATTCTCGCCCACAGAGGGAATTCTCGCGGGTCATGGGTGCACGTGAGGGGGACGCGCGAGTGGGGGGGGAGGTGGGGGTCGGGGGATTTACTTAGCGAGAGTAATTAGCTATGCTAAAGAAATACATGACTGGCGTGAATGACAATCCCCTGACCAATCCCACCGACGGCGCATCGTTGCGCATGGCCACGTTCCGGCTCGCGCGGCGTCTGCGCACGCATCGCGCGATCGATTCCATGTCGGATGCGCAGTTCGCCGTCCTGGGGGTGCTGCACAAACACGGGCCGTCCACGCTCGGCCAGCTGGCCACCCACGAACGCGTCTCCGCTCCATCGATGAACCGCACGGTCAACAGCCTCGAGGAGGCCGGCTACGTGGTGCGCTCCGCGGACACCGCCGACGGCCGGAAGGTGATCATCACCATCACCGCTCCGGGAACCGCCGTGGTGGAGGCCACCATCGCCAAGCGCGACACGTGGCTGAACCAGGCGCTGGACGAGCTCGACGACGACGAGCACGCCATCCTCGTCCGAGCCGCGGAGATCATGCGGAAGGTGGCCGATCGATGAGCAGCGGCGCGACCTTCCGCTCCCTCCGGGTCTTCAACTACCGCGTCTGGTTCATCGGCGCACTGATCTCCAACGTCGGCGCGTGGATGCAGTCGACCGCGCTGCAGTGGGTGGTGCTCACGCAGCTCACCGACAACGACGCCGGGGCCATGGGCGTCACGATGGGGCTGCAGTTCGCTCCGCCGCTGCTGCTCGTGAGCATCACCGGCATGGTCGCCGACCGGTTCGATCGACGCAAGCTGCTGATGATCACGCAGTCCGTCATGCTGCTGCTCGGCGCTGTCATGGGCGTGCTGCTGCTGTCCGATGTGATGACCCTGCCGATGATGTACGGCTTCGCCTTCTCGCTCGGCCTCGTGCAGGCTTTCGACAACCCCGCTCGCCAGGCCTTCGTGTCCGACATGGTCTCGCGCGAGAACGCCTCGAACGCCGTGGCCCTGAACGCCGCATCCTTCAACATGGCTCGCATGCTCGGCCCCGCGGCCGCCGGCATCGTCGTGGTGGCCATCGGCACCGGCTGGGTGTTCTTCGCCAACTCGATCACGTTCATCGCGATGCTCATCGCCCTCGCGATGATGCGCCCCGCCGAACTGGTCCCCCGCGTCCGGCAGAAGGGACCGGAGCGGCTGGCCGACGGCTTCCGCTACGTCACGCGCCGCCCCGACCTCATCGTCACGTTCATCATGGTGTTCCTGCTGAGCGCGTTCGGCATGAACCTGCCGATCTTCACCTCCACGATGGCGGTGGAGTTCGGCCGTGACGCCGACGGCTTCGGCGTGCTGAGCTCCGTGGTGGCCATCGGCTCGCTCGCTGGAGCACTCCTAGCCGCTCGACGCGACCGCCCACGTCTCAGCGTCGCGATCGGCGGACTGGCGATGTTCGCCGTCGCGTCCACGATCTCCGCCTTCATGCAGAGCTACTGGCTGTACGCGATCATGCTCGTCTTCGTCGGTTTCTCCACGGTCACCGTCATGACCACCGCGAACGGCCACGTGCAGACCACCACCGACCCGTCACTGCGCGGGCGCGTCATGGCGCTGTACCTGGCCGTGCTGATGGGCGGCACGCCGATCGGCGCCCCCATCGTCGGCTGGGTCGCGCACGCCTATGGCCCGCGCTGGGCGATCATCCTCGGTGCGATCGCGGGCCTCATCGCCTTCGCGGTGGGGGCGATCTGGGTGCTGCGCTCCGGTCGCATCCACCGCTCGACGAGTCGCCGCTTCGCCCTGACCCTGGATCGAACGGCCGCGATCCCGGTGATCCCGGAGGTGGAACCGGAGGAGTTCAGCGACGAGGTCGCCTCCACCACCCCGATCCGCATCGCGCCGGAAGACAAGGACCGGCCGGGGCGCTGACACGCCGCAGCCGCCGCACTCCGCGAGGAGCACGACGGCTGCGATGCGGATCACGCCAGTCGTGTGATCCGCAGGGCGAGCGCCTCCCCCGCCGGAAGCTCCAGCGGCGCATCGTCGTGCGCATAGGCGTCGTTGCGCTGCACCTCGGTGAGCGTGAACACCCGCCCGGTCGGAGTCACGGTCATGTTCCACGTGTCGATGACGTCGATCGCGAACCGATCCCCGATTTCCAGCCGCTCACCGACGTTGCCCTGCGGTAGCCGGAAGGTCCAGGTCTCGGGAGCAGTCGGGAGGTACTGGAGATACTGCCGACGCGGAGCTCCCGCAACGTACGCCGGATCGTCCCACTTGTCGATCGGATCCAACCCGGCGATCTCGAGCTCGTCCAGGATGCGACGCAGGAATCCGGCGCGCACGGCGCTCTGCCCCTGGAACTCGCCGCCCTCCACCATGTGCAGACCGCCGTCCGGGAGAACGAAGCTCTCACCGTGGGTCACGTAGCAGCCGCTCACGGTGGTGATCCACATGCGTCGCACCAGCTCCGCGGCGGACAGGTCGCCCCAGCGGTCGCTGATGTCGCCCTCGTACTTGATCTCGTCGAGGACGATGGGCTTCTCGTAGACGTCGCGATACAGCAGCGCGCGCCCGAAATCGATCGTCGCCGAACCGTTCTGGATCGAGGCGTGCGTGACCCACGGCTGGTTGTTGTCGTAGATGTCCATCCAGTTGTGGATCGAGCGGAGATGATCGTGCGGATCGATGGAGCGCAGCAGCTCTCCCATCCGGGTCCACCGCTCGCGTGGGCGGTCGGTGATGACGTCGAACTCGTTGCACAGCGACCACCAGACGTTCTCGTAGGCCGACAGACGGGCGACGAGATAGCGCAGATAGACGGCGTCCTCCTCTTCGGTCATCCTGTCGAGGCCGAAGAAGCCCTGGTCGTACGCGTTGAAGATGAGGACGTCGGCCTGGATCCCGGCGTCACCGAACGCCTGGACGAGCCGATCGAGTCGCTGGAAGAACGCCGGCACCGGGCGCGACGGATCCCACGATCCGTCGGAGCGCTTCTCGAACGGCATCAGCTCGGGTATGCGTCCCACCCGATCCCCCGCCTGCGGGAACACCATGAAGCGGAACTTGTTCATCCCCGCCTCACGCGTGGCGCGCACCGTGGTGTCGATGCGATCGTCGCTCTGGTGCAGCAGGTTGTACGCTGTAGCGCCCACCGGACGGAAGGGCGTGCCGTCCGCGTGAGCGAAGTGGAAGCCCGCCGCCACGCGCACCGGTCCGCGATGCTCCCCCTCGCCCACCTCGAGCGTGCCGGAGAGTGCGTTCAGCGCGGCGTGCTCACTGCTCGTCTCCCAGGTCCAGGTCCCCGCAAGCGGGGCGGCGAAGCGCACGCGGTACACATCGTCGCCGTCCCAGAATCCGGGGACCCGGGCCGTGTGGCCGCCGAGGCGAAGCGTCATCGTGATCGGGGTGCGATCGGCGGGGATGGGGCTTCCCGGCGCGCGGAAGGTCCATTCGGTGCACTCGTGCACGGTGATCATGGGGTCATCGTCCTTCATGATGGGGTGGATCTCAGGCGAGGGTGAGCACGCCGTTCACACGGCGGGGGATGCCGAGCGGATTCTCATCGCGCAGCGCCGGCGGGAGCACCGCGGCGGGTGCGTCCTGGAACACGATCGGCCGCAGGAAGCGACGCAGTGAGGTGGCGCCGACAGAGGTGTGCAGCGAGGTGGTTGCGGGCCAGGGACCACCGTGGTGCTGCGACCAGGTGACCGCGACGCCCGTGGGCCAGCCGCCGAACAGCACGCGCCCGGCGCGCGCGGACAGCACCGCCACCAGTTCACCGATCTCCTCGTCGGCGCCCGCATGCACCGTGGCAGTGAGGGACCCGGCGAGCCCGGTGAGCGCCTTGTGCAACTCGACAGCATCCGCATACTCGACGATGAGGGTCGCCGGTCCGAAGACCTCCTCCGCCAGCACCGAATTGGCGGCGAACGCGGCGAGCGACACGACGGCAACACCAGGCCCGGCCGCACGATCGCTGCCCTGCGCCGCGGTGACGACGCGGACATCCGCGACCGCCGCGAGGCGGTCCCAGCCGTCCCGATAGGCCTGGGCGATGCCGGGGGTGAGCATCTCCGCCGCAGCGGTTCCGGATGCCGCGGCCGCGACCCGCTCGGCGAACCCGTGCCTGGCGGGGACGAAGATCAGCCCCGGGTTGGTGCAGAACTGTCCGACGCCGAGAGTGAAGGAGGCGGCGAGGCCGGCGGCGAGACCCGCGGCGTCCTGTTCCAGCGCGGCGGGGGTGATCACGACGGGGTTCACGCTGCCCAGCTCGCCGTAGAACGGGATGGGGTCGGGGCGACCGGCAGCGAGATCGAAGAGCGCCCGACCGCCACCCACCGAGCCGGTGAAGGAGCCCGCCGCGATCACCGGATGCACGATGAGCTCGCGCCCCACCTCGCGACCGTGCACCAGCCCGACGACGCCCTCCGGCGCTCCCGCGGCGATCAGCGCACCGGAGAGCACCTCGGCCGTCCGCTCCGACAGCAGCGGGTGGCCGGAATGCGCTTTGACGACCACGGGGCATCCGGCCGCGAGCGCACTCGCGGTGTCGCCGCCGGCCACGGAGAACGCGAACGGGAAGTTCGACGCGGAGTAGTTCGCCACCACGCCCACGGGTATCAGCATGCGCCGCAGCTCCGGCTGCGCGCGCTCGGGCACCGCGTGGTCGATGATCGCCTCGCGCCACGAGCCTTCGCGCACCACGTCGGCCAGCAGACGCAGCTGACCGGTGGTGCGAGCCACCTCGCCCTGCAGCCGCGTGATCGGAAGTCGGCTCTCGTCGTATGCGATCGGGACCAGGTCATCTCGAGCGTCATCGAGTGCGTCCGCTGCCGCGTCCAGCCAGCCCGCACGATCCGCATCCGCGGAGTCCCGGAGCACCGGGGCCGCCGCCGCAGCGCGCGCGATGATCGCCTGGGCCTCGTCAGGGGTGGTGGTGATGGTCATTGCTCTGCTCCAATCGAAGACAGCGGCGAGGTTCGGGGGTCGGAGTGGTTCATGACAGGGGTCGCGGCTCGCCAGTTCAGTCCCAGACCCGGCCGATCGTCCACCGTGACACGTTCCGCATCGCGGCGCACGGGACCGGGCTCGGCGAGAGCTCCGAGGTCGCTCAGCCAGGCGTCCTCGACGTCTTCGATCCACACTTCGGTGTTCAGGGCCACCGCGACCTGGGCCGACAGATCGGGCAGCAGGTGCGGGGCCAGTGTGACTCCCGCAGCAGCGCACTCGGCGGCGATCTCCAGGAACGGGGTGATCCCACCGACGCGCACGACGTTGGGCTGGAGCACGTCGACCCCGGCGTCGATCGCCTCCCGAAAACGGTGCACGGTGTGCAGGTTCTCCCCCATCGCGATCGGCAGATCGGTGCGTCGTCGCAGCTCACGGTAGCCCGCGAGATCGTCCGCGCGCAGCGGCTCCTCGATCCAGGCCGGATCGAGTTCACCCAGCACGCCCAGCGCCCGTTCGGCGTCGTCGAGGCTCCACCGCTGGTTGGCGTCGATCATGAGTCGGCGATCGGCACCGAGCTCGTCTCGGATGAGCCGCATGCGGCGCAGATCCTCGGCTGGGTCGGCGTGGCCCACCTTCGCCTTCGCGGCGGGGTAGCCGACGTCGGCCCAGCGCCGCGCCTGCGCGCGCAGCTCGTCATCCGCATAGTGCAGGTTCACTCCCGAGCCGTACAGGGGCAGCGACTGGTGTCGGCGGCCGATCAGTCCGGCCACACCGGTGCCCTCACGACGCGCGGCGAGATCCCACAGGGCGAGATCGAGACCCGCGAGGGCGATCGTTGTGATCCCGCCGCCGCCGGCCTCGTGCAGGTGAACCCAGAGCTGCGGCCACAGCTCGCGCGGATCGGTGTCCCGACCCAGCGCGAAGGAGCGGATGTCGTCGCGCAACAGCGCGGCAACCGCGGAGACGCCGATGGTGGGTGTCCAGGAGAAGCCGGTACCGGCCGCGCCCTCGGTGTCGAGGACCTCCACCAGCACCAGATGCATGTCCGGCGCCGTCGGCACCCACGGGCGCGGCATCCGGAAGGAGACCGGACGCACGCGAATGTCGGCGATGGCGCTCACGCCGCGCTCACCAGTTCCTGGCCTACCGCCAGGATCCGCTCTAGCTCGGCGAGGTGCTCGGGCGACGGGTCCACGAGGGGCGCGCGCACCCCGCCCACTTCGTGGCCGGCCAGGCGCAGCCCCGCCTTGATCAGCGAGACGGCGTAACCGGGAGTGGTGTCGCGCAGGTGCACGAGCGGGTGATAGAAGCCGCGCAGCAGTCGCTCCACGGTAGCGGTGTCCGCCGCGCGATATGCGCGGTAGAACGCCGTTGCCACCTCCGGTGCCATCGCGAAGGCCGCCGAGGAGTACAGCGGAACACCCGCCGCATGATACGCCGACTGGCTTGCCTCCGCGGTGAGCAGTCCATTGAAGAATTGGACTCCGGGACGCACCTCGCCGGCGCGGAGCACGATCTCCTGCACGCGGGCGACATCGCCGATGCCGTCCTTGAACCCCACGATGTTGTCGTGATCTGCCAACAGGCGCGCCACCGTATCCGCGGTGTACGCCGCCACGCCGCGGTGATAGATGATGACCGGCAGCGACGACGCACCCGCCACGGCGGACACGTAGCGATACAGCCCCTCCTGGCTGGCACCGACCAGGTAGGGCGGCAGCAGCAGCACGCCGTCGGCCCCGGAGGCCTCCAGTTCACGCACGGCGGCGACGGCGCCGCCCACGGGACCGCCCACACCGGGCAGCACAGGGATCGCACCGTCGACGACGTGCACCGTGGCGCGGGCCACCGCGATGGCTTCAGCCGGGGACAGCGCGTGGAACTCCCCGGTGCCGCAGGCGGGGAAGACGCCACCGGGGCCGTGTTCGAGCGACGACTCGATGACGCTCGTGGTGCGCTCGAGATCGACCTCACCGTCTGCGCCGAAGGCCGTGACGGGGAAGTACAGGGGCCCGTCCGCGAACGCGATGCTCTGCTGGTGACTCATGCCGTGGTCCTCTCGTTGTGCGCCGCGCCGACCGACGGGTGCGGGGCATCGTGCTCGGTGTGATCGACCTGCCCGCCGGCAGGCCGCTGCGCGGCGTCGATGTCCGCGATGGTCTGGGGGTCGAGTTCGGTGCGCCAGGTGCGCCGCGCGCTCCAGCCGAGATCGGTGCCGGCCCGAGCGCTGTCGAAAGCCGGACGGGTTCCGGTGAGCGGCGCGCAGACGCTCTCGTCGTACCCCCGGGTCGCCGGCAGCAAGTCGGCGAGCGGCCTCGTGGCGAGCGCGTCGGCGGCACCCACGAAGTAGCACTGACCGTTGTCAACGTCGGCCGTGAGCCAGGCGTCGATGAAGGCCGCCGCATCGCGGGCGTCGAGGTAGTTGAACAGCGCCACCGCGGACAGCCGCGGATCGGTCAGGCGGTCTGCGATCGTGTGCCCCTGCTGGGTGAGCGCGCCCTTCCACTCCTCGGGCGCGATCACGTAACAGGGACGGAAGGCACCGAACAGGCGATCGGGGTGGGAGCGTGCGAACATGCGAACCGTCTCCTCCACCACGACCTTCGACAGGGCGTAGGCGTTGTCCGGCATCACCGGTGTCGATTCGCTCAGCGGGAGAATCTCCGGCGTCCAGTCGGCACGCGGGTAGCCGAGCACGGTCGGTGACGACGCGGCGAGCACGCGAGCGACCCCGAAGTCCACTGCCGCTTCCATGAGCTGAAACGCCATCGAGGTGTTCACGGCGAAGATCTCGTGCTCCGGGCGCGAGAACGGCACGGCGATGGCCGCAAGGTGGACGATCGCTTCCGGCCGCTCCTCGGCGATCAGGGTACGCAGGGCGTCCCGCTGCTGCAGGTCGACGGCTCGGAACCGAGGTTGCTCGCCACCCGGGGCGGTCTCGTCACGATCCACGCTGACCACGTCGTGCCCGCGCTCGTGCAGCACCTGCACGACGGTGCGGCCAAGACGGCCACGCCCTCCGGTGACGATGACGCGCATTCGAGCTCCTTCGCTGTGATCTGTCGCTGACCGGCGACGTCTACGAGAGTCGAGAAACCGGTTTCTCACACCATAGCGTGCTCGCGTCGCCGCGCCAAGCCGCGTCATCGATCGGGCTAAGCTTGCGCCCGGACGGGCATGCATACGGTCATCGCCCCGGGGAGGAGTCACGATGGCCGCACAGTCTGCACAGGCCGTGACCATCGGCGACGTCGCCACCGCAGCGGGGGTGTCGCGG
The DNA here is from genome assembly GCF_050990725.1 of Microbacterium gorillae. Lineage (GTDB taxonomy): Bacteria > Actinomycetota > Actinomycetes > Actinomycetales > Microbacteriaceae > Microbacterium > Microbacterium gorillae_A. The sequence continues at coordinate 729,566 of NZ_CP158844.1, read as the reverse complement.
GCCACGGTGTCGCGCGTCCTCAACGGCCTGGCCACCGTGGACCGAGAGATCGTGGCGCGCGTGGAGCGGACGATCGCCGAGCTCGGATACCGACCCAGCGTCACGGCGCGCAACCTCTCCCTGGGACGTACCAACACCATCGGTGTGGTGGTGCCCGACCTCAGCAACCCGATGTTCCAGGCGATTCTGTCGGGGGTCACTCGTGCGGCTGGCCGCGACGGCAAGCGGATTCTCGTCGCCGACACCGGCGAGCAGGCGGATGCCGAGCGCGAGGTGGCGCTGGAGATGCGCCGCGCCACCGATGCGCTCGTGCTGTGTGCACCGCGTATGGCCGACGACGAACTCAGCGAGGTGCTGGCACAGTCGTCGCCCGTGGCGATCGTGAACCGTGCCGTCGCCGACTCCGCCATCCCCCAGATCGCGCTCGATTACGCCGATGCCACCGCGCAGGTCATCGATCGGCTCGCCACGCTCGGGCATCGTCGGGTGCTGTACCTCGGCGGACCGATAGCGAGCGCATCCAACCGGCTTCGCGTGCGCGCCATCACCGAAGCGGCCATCCGCCATCCGGACGTGAGCATCGAACAGATGACCGTGGGCCCGTCCCTGAGCGACGGCACCGACGCCGTCGAGGCCGCTCTCGCTTCCGGCGCCAGTGCGGTGATGGCCTACAACGACCTGGTCGCGATCGGTCTCATCTCGGGACTGCGCGAGCGCGGGGTCGACGTCCCGGAGCGGATCTCGGTGGTCGGCATGGACGACATCCCGTTCGCTCGCTTCGCCTATCCGACGCTCACGTCGGTCGCTCTGCCACAGGACCAGCTGGGCGAACTCGCCTGGCGCGCCCTGCGCGCGGCACTGGATCCGACGCTCCCACCCTTCGAGGCAGACGGAACCGTCTGGCTGCGCGGGCAGCTTCAGGAACGCGACAGCACGGGACCGGCACCGCACTGAGTCCGCGCGCGGCGGTCAGCGCGCCGCGTGCTCGGCGATCTTCGCGAACATGTCCTCCAGCAGGAATCGGGTGTCCACGCTCTCCACGACGAAGACGTCGCCACCCACAGGGTTGGGCGCATAGGAGCCGTCCGGCGCGAACCGCACCGGACTCTGACGCCGCAGCACCGCGCTCCACGGTTCCAGCATCATGCCGATCGCCGGCGAGTCTCCGAGCGAACGCGATTCGATCGCCACGCGGTGATGCGCGGCGTTGAAGTCGTGCACCTTCTGTGTCAGGTACTCCCCCAATGCGCCGTGCGGCTCCACGCGCGCACGCAGCTCCGCGTAGCTCACACTGACCAGCCGATAGATGTTCGCCGGCACCTGACGGATCTCCATGCCGGAGTCGAACACCACGTTCGCGGCGGCGATGTCGTTCTTGAGGTTGAACTCGGGCCAGGAGCCGAACGAGACGATGTCGCCATACGGCGGCCCACCGATCCAGATCAGCACGACGTCACGCTGGGCGATGTCCGGGGCCAGCAGCAGGGCAGAGGCCAGATCCGTCAGCGGCCCGAGGAACGCGAGGAACAGCGGACCGGCGTCATCGCGACGTGCTTCCTCGATGATGAGTCGCGCTCCGGGGCTGTCCACGGGTGTGACCTCGTCCACCAGCGCATGCGGCGCACCGTCGACCGCTGGGATGCTCACCGTGTCACCGAGGAGCCGCCCGAGGAGTTCGAGCTCTTCGCGCGATTCCCGCTGCGATGTCTCCGTGCGCCCGGTGCCGAAATGTGCGGCGATCACCCCGCGAACATCGAGCGTCGGTGAGAGCATCGCGTGGACGACGGCGAACTGATCGTCCGCCTCGTTGGCCACGTCGGAGTTGATGATGACGCGACGGGTGCGATCATCGGTGATCTTCATGGGGTGCCTTTCGGGCGTGAGTGATCTCGTGCGGCAGCCGCACCAGCACGGCGACAGCGGCCAGGACATAAGGGCCCGCGATCACTGTGGCCAGCACGGGAGCGATCACCACGAGGGCGATCGCGGTGACCGACGCGAGCAGCATCATTCCCGCAGCCCCTGGCGCACGACCGAGCGCCGCCCCGGTCCGGCCCCAGGCGTGCGCCGCCCGCTCCCCCGGCTGCAGCATGGCCGCGAACAGCACGCCCGCCGTCAGCGCGGCCGCCGCAAGGAGTCCGACGATCACGGCGGAGGCTGTCGTGCTGGCGGTGATCAGCGGCAGCAGCAGGAGATCCGCCGCAAGCAGCACGATCACCACCACCGGCACCACGATGTGCGAGAGCCAGCGGCGCAGACGTGCGACCAGCGCCGCCGCGAACGCGCGAACGCGCACCGGGCCGTCCACACGCCGGGCCGCCGCCAGCACGTCCACCCCCGCGGTGAGTGCCGCGAAGGCCGTCACGATGGGGAGGGAGGCGAGGAAGATCAGCAGCCCGAGCAGCAGCACGTCGCTGAACTGACGGAAGCCGTCCGAGTACGGAGTGAGGACTCGGCGCCGTGTGACCGTGGGCGCCATTTTCAGCCCTTCAATCCGGAAGTGGCCATGCCGTCCACCAGGTAGCGCTGGAAGATGGCGAAGAAGATCACCACCGGCAGGATCGCCAGCACACTCATCGCGAACATGGGCCCGAACGCGGAGGCGCTGGTCTGGTCGACGAAGAGGCGCAGACCGAGCTGCAGCGTGTAGGTGTCCGGATTCTGTAAGTAGATCAGCTGGGGGAAGAAGTCGTCCCAGCTCCAGATGAAGGAGAAGATCGTGGTGGTCACCAGCGACGGCCGCATCAGCGGGAGGATGATCGACCAGAAGGTGCGGAACGGCCCCGCCCCGTCGATCAGCGCCGCCTCGTCCAGCTGACGCGGAATCCCGCGGATGAACTGCATCATCAGGAAGACGAAGAAGGCCTCGGTGGCGAGGAACTTCGGCAGCACCAGCGGCAGGATCGTGCCGATCATACCCAGCTGATTGAAGATGATGAACTGCGGGATCAGCACCACGTGCATCGGCAGCATGATCGTCATGATCATGAACGCGAACAGCGCTCCTCGCGCGCGGAACTTCAGTCGCGCGAAGGCGTAGGCGGCGAGCGCACAGCTGAATACGTTGCCGATGACCGTGAGGGTGGAGATGGTCATCGAGTTGAGGAACAGCTGCCAGAGGCTCAGCGGGCCGACGCCCTGCAGCGCGGTGGCGTAGTTCTCGAACGTCACCTCCCACGGGATCGGGCTGGGGTTGGCGAGGATCTCGGTGCCGGGCTTGAAGCTGGAGCCCAGCAGCCAGATCACCGGGTACAGCAGCACGGCCAGGATCACCAGGCAGATCACGTGCCACAGCACCGATCCCACCCGCGTGCGCGTGGGTCGACGACGAGCGAGCTGCGGGGGCACGCCGATCGCCACGGCGGTGTCCGTGCTGGTGGCGGAGTCGCTGAGCACAGCGGTCATGATTCGTCTCCCGTGTAGTGGACCCAGCGCGTGGACGAGCGGAAGATCAGCAGGGTCACGGCGCCGATCACGATCAGCAGGAACCACGCCATCGCCGAGGCGTAGCCCATGTCCATGGCGGTGAACGCCCGGTCATAGAGGTAGAGCGTGAAGAAGAGCGTGGAGTCGATGGGACCGCCCCGACCGCCGGAGACCACGTAAGCCCCGGTGAACGCCTGGAAGGCACCGATCATCTCCAGCACGAGGTTGAAGAACAGCACGGGCGAGAGCATCGGCCAGGTCACCGACCAGAAGGTGCGCCAGCGTCCGGCGCCATCCACCGAGGCCGCGTCGTAGAGCTCTGCGGGCACCTGCTTGAGGCCGGCGAGGAAGATCACCATCGGGGCGCCGAACTGCCAGACGGCCAGCGTCACCAGCACGTACAGGGACATCGATGGGTTGGAGATCCAGCCGCCGAGATTCACGCCGACGCCCGAGAGCATCTCGTCGACGGCCCCCTCGCGGGAGAACAGCGCGCGCCAGACCAGCGCAACGGCCACGGATCCACCCAGGAGCGAGGGCAGATAGAAGGCGGAGCGGTAGAAGCCCTGCCCGCGTCGCGGTCGGTTGAGCAGCAGCGCGATGCACAGCGCCAGCGCCAGCTTGATCGGCACGGCCACCAGCACATAGTTCAGGGTGACGCCCACCGAGCGCCAGAAACGGGGGTCCTCGAAGAACATCCGCTCGTAGTTGGCGAACCCGATGAAGGTGGGAGCACCGAACATGTCGTAGTTCGTGAAGGAGAGCACCAGCGATGCCATCATCGGCCCGACGGTCAGCAGCGCCGCTCCCATGATCCACGGGGACAGGAACACCCAGGCGGCGTTCTGGTATCCCTTCGTGGGGCGTCGCGTGGGCGCTCCCGTTCCGAGGCCGGCGGCCGGAGCACGCCGTTTCGCCACAGCAGTTGCGCTCATCGCGCCTCCTTCGCAGTCGTGCGGCCGGGCTCGCGCCCGGCCGCACGCGGTCACTTGATGGTCGCTTCGAACTTCGAGAAGAGGTCAGCGGCGGCGTCCTTGATGGACATCTGGCCGAAGATGATGTTCTCGTAGGCCAGCGTGAAGTCGGCCGGGATGGTGGCGGCCCCCGGAGGCGCCAGCGGGTCGGGGTCGACGAAGCGCTCGGAGTACTCCTGCACGAAGTCGCCCACCGCCTTGTCGGCACCGGTGAGTTCGGCCGTGATCGCCTCGTAGTTCTCCGCGTTCAGCGGGATCCCACGCGTCAGGCGCAGGATGTTCGCCGCGTCCGGATCGTTGATCAGGAAGTTGAGGAACTGCGCTGTCTCCTCGGGGTGCTTCGACTTCGAGGAGATGGCGGCGACGTTGGTTCCCGCCATGCTGAGCGCGAGGTTGTCGGTGTCGCTCGGCAGCGGCGCCAGCGCCACGTTCTCCGCGCCGAGGGTGTCGGCGTACGCTCCCGTGAGCGATGCCGCGGCGAACTCGCCGGCGGAGACTCCCCGCGCCAGACCGGAGTTCTGCATGCTCTGATCGATGGTCGAGGTGGTCTCGGCATCCGTCGTGGCACCCGCATCGCGCAGATCCTGCATCAGGGTGAACCAGTCCTCCAGGTCCTGCTGCGTGAAGCCGAGCTTGCCGTCCTCCGTCCAGCCGGAGCCGCCGTTCTGGTTGACCCAGGTGGCGAACCAGGCGATGTAGCCGCCCGGGTCGCTGATCGCGGCGACCTTGCCGTCGGTGTTGGCGCGGATCTTCTTGCCCGCCTCCAGAAGGTCCTCCCACGTGAAGTCGCCGGAGGGAAGGGTGGCACCGGCAGCCTCCCACACGGTGGGGTTGTAGACGAAGGCGTTGGTGGCGGTGCCGAGCGTGAAGCCGTAGGTGGTTCCGTCGACGACGCCGATCTTCTGCGTGGCCTCGCTGATCTGATCCACCGAGATGACAGAACCGATGTACGGCGCGAGGTCGAGGGCTGCGCCCTTCGAGGAGTACTCCTTGACAGTCTCCATCGGCATCAGGAACAGGTCGGGTGCGCTTCCCGACGCGATCTGGGTCGCGAGCTTGGGGATGTACGCGTCGATCGTGGAGAACGAGGTCTGCACGGTGATGTTCGGGTTGCGCTCCTCGAAGAGGTCGATCGCCTCCTCGGTCAGTGCGGCTCGCTCGTCGTTGCCCCACCACTGGAAGGAGATCGTGACCTTCTCATCGGCCGATCCTCCTGCCTGGCCGGACGCACCGTCGGCCGGTGCCGAATTCGATGCGCAGGCGGTGAGGGTCACCGCGAGGCCGGCCGCAGCGGCGCCCGCCGTCCATCGACGCCAGGCGGCGCCGGTATCCGTTGCTGTCATTGCTACTCCTCGTCGAGTGGAATCGGTAACCGGTTTCTGATCGAGGCCAGAGTTGTTCTTGCCCGTTGTGGGGAACGCGAGAAACCGGTTTCTCGGGTACTGTAGCAGGCAATCGCGGTGAGACCAACACCCCGCGATGCCCCCTCGAAGGAGAGACGTGTCGAAGCAGTCACCCGGGAAGCACCCGACCCCGCCCTACCAGAACCCGATCCTCGCGCGCGATGTGCCCGACCCCGACGTGATCGCCTTCAGTGGCGGCGGCTACGCGATGGTGGCGTCCAGCTTCGATCGCACCCCCGGACTCCCGCTGTGGTTCTCCGACGATCTCGTCACCTGGCGGAGTGCCGGCCACGCCGGCGGAGCTCGCCTCGATGACCCGAACGACGCCGGCGTCTGGGCACCTGCGCTGCGCGAGCACGGCGGGCTGCTCCACGTGGTGTGGGGCGACCCGGATCGCGGCATCCTCGCGGTGAGCGCCCCACGGCTCAGCGGTCCCTGGTCTCCGCCGCGCACGATCATCGCAGGACGCGGGCTCATCGACCCGTGCCCGTTCTGGGACGAGGACGGCCGCGCCTTCATCGTCCACGCCTACGCGCGCTCCCGCGCCGGCTTCAACAACCGCCTCGACGTCGTGGAGGTCGACCCCGCCCTCACCCGTGCCGTCGGGACACCGCGCGTTCTCATCGACGGGGATCATGTTCCCGGGTGCAGCATCCTGGAGGGCCCGAAGGTCTACCGTTGTGACGGCAAGGTGTGGATCTTCGCTCCCGCCGGCGGTGTGGAAGACGGCTGGCAGTACGCCTTCCGCGCGCCGTCGATCTGGTCCGCCGACTGGGAGCATCGCATCGTGCTCGAGCAGGGCGGATCCGCCGTGAACGGACCCCACCAGGGCGCCTGGGTCCGCGGGCACGACGGGAAGGAGTGGTTCCTGCACTTCCAGGCCACGCCGGTGCACGGCCGGGTCCTGCACCTGCAGCCGCTGCGCTGGGGCGAGGACGGCTGGCCGCTGATCGGTCGGGCGGTGGACGGGGGGCCAGCCGAGCCGGTGTCGGAGTACGGGAGCGCGCGCGATGTGACACCGGACGTTCCTTCGTCCGTTCCGGGGCCGGACTGGTTCGGTCGCGGCGCCCTCCCCTCCGCCTTGGTCGCCGACGCGAGCAATGCCGGCTTTGCGCTCCAGTCGCACCCGACCGCCACCCTCGGCCTCGCCGTGGACGCGCGCTGGCGGCGGACATCACTGGAGGTGCGATCCGGCCGTGCCGAGATCGCGGTGAGCGACGATCCGGGCGCGACGCTGGTCGTCGCCGTGGACCGCGAGTCCGCTCGCGTCGCCCTCGGCGAGCACTCCGTCAACGCGACCGCTCCGGTGTCGATCGCCATCATGTGGAGCGACAGGGAGGCCAGGTTCCATATCGGGGGCATCCCTCTCGGTGACGCCGTCGCCCTCGCCCCGCGCCGGTGGACCGGTGCCGAGCTGACGCTCGCCGCGCGTGGTCCCGGGCCTGCGGTGTTCACGCCAGTGGAGACGGAACTGCGATGAACCTCGACAACCGCACCCGCACTCGCACGCCGCCCGAACCTGCGATGTTCACCTCGCTGGAGACAGAGCTGCGATGAAGATCCCCGCTCGCACCGTCAGGGCCCGCTTTGCTCACCCCACTGGAGACCGAACCGCGATGACGACCCTCGACCTCACCCCCACGCTCGCGCCGTCCGCCGCCGACCGCGCGGTGAAGCGGCAGCGCGTGCTGGACATCCTCGACAAGACGGGCACCGGCGCCGTCTGGCTCACTTCTCCGGCGGCGCTGAGCTGGTATCTGGACGGTTCACGCGTGCAGGTGGGCCCCCTCGGCGATCCGGTGCTGACTGTTCGCGTCAGCCCTGACTGCGATCGTGTTCGGGCGTTCGCGAATGAGGCCGATCGCCTCATCACCGAAGAGCTTCCGGTCGGCCTCGACGTGGAGCGCGTGCCCTGGCATGGCGCGCTGGTCGACGCCGCGCCCGATGACGCCGACGAACGTGAGCTGGCGGCGGAGTTGCGCGCCGCGCGCGGTGCACTGCTTCCCACGGAGACCGAGCGCTACGCCCACCTCAGCGCCGACGCCGCCACCGCCATGACCGCCGCGCTCGGTGCCGCCGATCCCGCCGAGTCCGAGCGGGCGGTCGCCGCCCGTCTCGCCGCGGAGCTGTGGCGTCGCGGCATCGAACCGGTCGTGCTCCTCGTCGCGGGTGAAGAACGACTCCCGCACCGCCATCCCCTTCCCACCACCGCTCGTGTTGGTTCACGCGCGATGGCCGTCGTGTGCGGTCGACGACACGGACTGGTCACGAACCTCACCCGCTGGGTGCGATTCCGACCGGCCACAGCGTCCGAGCGGGACGCGAACGCTCGCATCCGCGATGTCGAGGCGGCGTTCTTCGCCGCCTCCGCGCCGGGTCGCGCATTTGGCGAGGTGCTCGCCGACGGTGCCGCCGCGTACGCGCGCGCTGGTTTCGATCCCTCCGAATGGCAGCGCCACCACCAGGGTGGGGCCGCGGGCTACAACGGGCGTGATCCCCGCGCACACCCCGGGCTCGGCGAACGCGTGCAGGACGGGCAGGCCTTCACCTGGAACCCGAGCGCTCCCGGGGCGAAGATCGAAGACACGGTGCTCATCTCGGACGCGCGCGTGCGCGTGCTGACCGGGGATCCGGCGTGGCCCACCTCGCCGCACGCCGGGCTGGAGCGCCCCGACGAGCTGGAGCTCTGACCCGTCACCCGGTCACGAAAAGAGGAGATTGACGCCAAACGAGGACGGAATTTGCCAGGGCGCACCACGGCGGGCGAAATCTCCTCTTCTGGGGACGCTCCACGGAGGCGTACGGCGGCGGCGTCAGGCTGACATACGGCGATGGGCGAAATGCCTATTCTCGGGACGCTTCGCTGAGGCGTACGGCGGCGGTCGCCATGTGGGCGGCCATCGCCGACGCCGCGGCATCCGCGTCTCGCCGCCGCACCGCGGTGAGGACCGCCTCGTGCTCGCGGATCGCCACCTCCGCGTGCGACGTATCGCGCACGGCACGATCCGCATACACCTGCAGGAGCGAGCGCACCACGTGGAGCAGATCGGTGACGGTGTCGTTGTCCGCCGTCTGGGCCAGCTGGTGGTGGAAGTCGAGGTCGGCGCGGGCGAAGGCGGCGAGGTCGTCGCGCGCCTCCCGCATGCGGACCATGTCGGCATCGAGGCGCGCGAGCGCTTCGTCGTCTGCGCGCTGGGCGGCGAGGCGGGCGACGTAGATCTCCAGTCCCTCGCGCAGCTCCAGCAGCTGGCGGGTGTTGCGCTCGCCGATCAGCAGGCCCCAGCGCAGGGTCTGCGGCAACAGCTCACTCGCCTCGCCGCGCAGATAGGTGCCCGAGCCGGGACGCACATCCACGATGCCGAGGATCTCCAGAGCGGCGAGGGCCTCGCGCACCGCAGACCGGCCCACCTCCAAGGTCGCCGCGAGCTGACGCTCGGGCGGCAGACGAGTGCCGGGAGAGATCTCACCCGACGTGAAGAGGTCCAGCAGACGCCGCGCCACCTCGGAGACCGGCGTGCCCGACGGCAGTGCGCTCAGCGCGGCGGCGATCGTGTCGGCGGAGTTGTCCGAGTAGGCGGGCATGCGTAAAACCTACCTCGCCCTCGCCTTGCAATTGGTCAACCGGTTTGCCAAACTTGTGCCGACATCATGAATGGAGTCGAAGTGGACACTGCATCGAGCGGAGCCGCGCATCGCAGCGCATCCCGTACCCGGACGGCGATCCGATGACCCGACTGTGGAACGAGCCCGCGGACTTCGCCGACGAGATGATCGACGGGTTCGTGGCGGCCAATGAACGCTACGTGCAGCGGGTGGCCGGTGGCGTCGTCCGCAGCACCGTGATCCCCGACGGCCAGGTGGCCGTGGTGATCGGTGGCGGATCCGGTCACTACCCGGCTTTCGGCGGGCTGGTGGGTCCGGGCCTCGCGCACGGTGCCGCGATGGGCAACCTCTTCGCCTCCCCCTCCACGCAGCAGGTTCATTCGGTGGCACGGCTGGTCGAATCCGGCGGCGGAGTGCTGCTGAGCTACGGCAACTACGCCGGCGACGTGCTCAACTTCGACGCGGCCGAGGAGCGCCTGCGCGCCGAGGGAATCGCGTGCGAAACGGTCACGGTCACCGATGACATCTCCTCGGCCTCCCCCGCCGAACGTCACCGTCGCCGCGGCATCGCGGGCGATCTGACCGTGTTCCGGATCGCCGCGGCCGCAGCGGAGGCGGGCGCGGAGCTCGCGGAGGTGGCTCGCCTGGCCCGCCACGCGAACGATCGGACGCGCTCCTTCGGTGTGGCCTTCTCCGGATGCACCCTCCCGGGCGCACCGGAGCCCCTGTTCACGGTTCCCTCCGGACGCATGGCGGTCGGCCTCGGCATCCACGGCGAGCCCGGCATCGAGGAGACGGACATCCCCACCGCCGACGAGCTGGCCGAGCTGCTGGTCTCGCGGCTTCTGGAAGAGGTCCCCGACGGCGTGGAGATCGCCGGGGCGCGAGTGGTGCCGATCCTGAACGGGCTCGTATCCCTCAAGTACGAGGAGATGTTCGTCGTCTACCGCCGCGTCGCGCAGTTGTTGACTGCGGCCGGGGTGGGGATCGTGGACCCGCACGTCGGCGAGTACTGCACGAGCTTCGACATGGCGGGCACCTCCCTCACCCTGTTCTGGCTGGATGACGAACTGACGGCCCTGTGGGACACACCCGTGGACACTCCCGCCTACCGCCGGGGCGCGGTCGCTGCTCAACAGCGGGCGGCCGCGCGGATCGTCGATGCGGCCACGGACGACATCCCCGAGGCCGATGACGCCTCACGCGCCGTCGCCGAGCTCGTCGTCAGCGCGGTGGAGACGATCGTCGCCACGATCGACGCGAACGTCGAGGAGCTCGGACGCATCGACGCCATCGCCGGAGACGGCGACCACGGCATCGGCATGCAGCGCGGCTCCCACGCCGCGCTGGCCGCGGCGCGAGCCGCGCGGCAGTCCGGCGCGGGAGCGGCCACAACCCTGCTGCGTGCCGCCGACGCGTGGTCGGATCGGGCCGGCGGAACCTCGGGCGCGCTGTGGGGAGTCATCCTGACGGCCGTCTCCCGCGCGCTCGCCGATGCGGGCACCCCCGATGCCACCGCCGTGGCGGCAGGCGTCGCCGCCGGCTCGCGCGGCGTCACCGACTACGGCAAGGCTGAGGTCGGCGACAAGACCCTGGTCGACGCGCTCGTGCCGTTCGCCGCGGAGCTCGCTACCGCCGTCGACGGCGGGGCTTCCCTCGCCGAGGCGTGGTCGCGCGCCGCGACCGCCGCCACGGCCGCCGCAGCGGCAACCGCCGACCTGCTGCCACGGATGGGTCGTGCCCGTCCGCACGCTGAGCGCTCGCTCGGCACCCCTGACCCGGGCGCGCACTCGCTCGCCCTCATCGTGACGGCGATCGGCACGCTGCTGACCGATCGTGAGGAGGACTGACATGACCGAACCACTGCGCATCGTGATCGGCTGCGACGACGCCGGATTCGATTACAAGGAGATCCTGAAACAGGATCTCCAGGGCAGCGAGCTGGTGTCCCAGCTCGTGGACGTTGGCGTGGACGCCGACGGCCACACACAGTATCCGAAGGTGGCCATCGCCGCCGCCGAACTCGTCGCGCGCGGCGAAGCCGACCGCGCTCTGCTTATCTGCGGCACGGGCCTTGGCGTCGCGATCGCCGCCAACAAGGTGGCCGGCATCCGCGCGGCCACCGCGCACGATTCGTTCTCGGTCGAGCGCAGCGTGCTCTCCAACGACGCCCAGGTGCTCACGATGGGCCAGCGCGTGATCGGCATCGAGCTGGCGCGTCGCCTCGTGCGCGAGTGGCTGACCTATCGGTTCGACCCCACGTCGGCATCGGCGGAGAAGGTCGCGGTGATCGGCGAGTACGAGAGCACCGGATCCTGCTGATGCCGATGACCGTGGGCGTGAGCCTGAAGATGTACTTCGGGCATGCGCGGGCCGAGGCGTGGTTCGCCGACGTCGCCGCTCGGCTGCGCGAGCATCCGGCACTGCGCACCGGACTCGTGGACGTGTTCGTGATCCCCACCTACCTGCAGGTGCTTCCCGCCGTCCGTGCTTTCGCCGGCACCGGCGTGCGCATCGGTGCTCAGGACGTCGCCGAGGCGGAGTCCGGGGCGTTCACGGGTGAGGTGTCAGCTACGGAACTCGCCGAGGTGGGAGTGTCCGTCGCTGAGATCGGTCACGCAGAACGACGACGCCTGTTCGGTGAGGACGACGCGTCCTCCGCGCGCAAGTGCGCTGCCGCACTGCGCCACGGCATCAGTCCCGTGTTGTGCATCGGCGAGGCGGAACGGGTGTCCCCCGCGGAGGCGGCCGCGGTGGCCGTCGTCCAGACGACAGCGGCGCTGGCCGACGCCCCCGCCGGGCCCGTGATCCTGGCGTACGAGCCGGTGTGGGCCATCGGCGCGTCCGAGCCGGCGCCCATCGAGCACATCCGCGTCGTGACGCGCGCACTGCGCGAGCTGACGGCGGCAGACCCTGAGCGGGCGGGATCGGCCGTGATCTACGGCGGATCGGCCGGTCCGGGTCTGCTGACCGAGCTGAGCGGTGATGTCGATGGTCTCTTCCTCGGGCGCTTCGCCCACGATCCGGCCGCCTTCCTCGCGGTGATCGATGAGGCCTTCGCCCTGGCCACGGGACACCAGTCATGATCGGCCTCGGCACCTATGCCTACTTCTGGCAGCACTCGAGCGAGGTCCCCGAACCGCTCAGCCTCATCGACGCCCTCGAAGACACCCGGGCACAGGGTGTCGAGCTGTTCCAGATCTGCGACTACGCGTCGCTGCTGACCATGTCCGCCCGCGAGCTCGCCGATGCCGCGGCAGCCGCCCGGGACCTCGGCGTGAGGATCGAGCTGGGGACGAAGGGAGTCGGCGCCGAACTGCTCACGAGCTTCCTCCGTCTCGCCGACGTGTTCGACGCGCGCCTCGTGCGCAGCATGCTCTACGGCCCGGACAGCCGACCCACCCTGGCGCAGGCGGAGGAGTCGCTGCGCGCCGTGATCGGCGACTACGAGCGCGCCGGGGTCGATCTTGCGCTGGAGACCTACGAGCAGGTGAGCACCGCGGATCTGGTCGGCGTCGTGTCCCGCGTCGACAGCGCGAACCTCGGCGTCTGCCTGGACCCTGCCAACGTCGTGGCTCGGCTGGAGAACCCCCGTGACTGCGTGGAACTGGCCGCCCCGTTCGTCCGAAACGTGCACGTGAAGGACTTCGCCTTCGCCCGCATGCCGGGGTGGGTGGGCTTCACCTACGGCGGAGCGCCCATGGGCGACGGGCTCCACGACTACGACCACCTGCTGCACACCGTACGACCGCGCGAACGTGGCGTGAACGAGATCGTCGAGCACTGGCTGAGCTGGCAGGGCGATCCCGAGACCACCATCCGAACCGAGCGGGAATGGACCCGCATCACACTCGAACACCTGAGGAGCACATCATGACCGAGAGCTACCGGATCGCCGTCGTCGGCGCGGGCGGCAAGATGGGCATGCGCGTGTCCAACAACCTCGTGCGCACCGGTCACGCCGTCTCGTACGTGGAGAACTCCCCCGCCGGACGCGAGCGCACGCTGGCCGCCGGTCGCGAGCTCACCGAGCTGTCCGACGCCGTGGCCGACGCCGAGATCGTCGTGCTGGCCGTTCCCGACCTCGCCCTCGCGGCGGTCACCGCGGAGGTCGTCCCGCAGCTGCAGCCCGGCGCGATCGTTCTCACCCTCGACCCGGCCGCCGCCTACGCGGGGTTGCTGGCCACACGCGAGGACGTCATCCAGGCCGTCGCACACCCCTGCCACCCGTCGGTGTTCCTGGAGCGCACCACGAAGGAGGAGTGGGCCGACACGTTCGGCGGCATCGCCGCTGCGCAGGACGCCATCGCTGCCGTCGAGTCCGACGACCCGGACAAGAAGGCGATCGTGGAGGCCACCGTGCGTGCGATCTACGCGCCCGTCATCGACGTGCACTGGGTGACGGTCAAGCAGCTGGCCCAGCTGGAGCCGACGCTGGTGGAGACCGTCGCCTGCATGATCGGGTCGCTGCTCAACGAGGCCCTGCAGGAGGCCATCCACACGATGGGCGTGCCGGAGGCCGCCGCCCGCAGCATCCTCTACGGTCACACGCAGGTGGCCCTCGCGAACGGCCTGCGCGGCGACAACCCGTTCTCCGACGCCTGCCTCATCGCGATGGACTACGGCCGCGAGTCGATCATCAAGGACGACTGGAAGAAGATCTTCCGCGACGACGAGCTGGACCGTAACCTCGCACGCATGCTGCACCTCGACGAGATCGTTCGCTGACATGACGACCAGCGACAGCGGACGACTGGCGGGCAAGACCGCCCTCATCACCGGCGCGGGAGCGGGCATCGGCCAGGCCGTCGCCGAGCGCTTCGCCCGTGAGGGCGCACGCGTCATCATCGCCGACCGCGACGCCACCGCCGCGCAGTCCGTGGCCGAGGTCATCGGAGATGCGGCACGCGCGGTCGTGTGCGATGTGTCGGACGAGGCGACCGTCGCCGCCGCGTTCGACCACGTGGCGACAGCCGGCTGGGCGCCGAACGTGGTGGTCGCCAACGCTGGCGTGCAGCTCTTCGGCCAGGACGCGAAGGCCGCCGACCTCGACCTCAACGTCTGGCGCCGCACGATCGACATCAACCTCACCGGCACGTTCCTCACGGTGAAGCACGCCGTGCGCACGATGCTGGAGCACGACGGCGGATCGATCATCCTCACCGGCAGCCCGACCGGACTGAACGGCGAAGGTGCCGACTTCACCGCCTACAGCGCGTCGAAGGCCGGTATCCACGGCCTCGGCCGCACGGTCGCCGCCGCCTACGCGCGGGTCGGCATCCGGGTGAACACGGTGGTTCCGGCATACACCGAAACGGGGCTGGTGACCACGATCACCACCGACCCGGAGGCCCGCGCCGCGATCATCGGCCGCATTCCGATGGGCCGCGCCGGAGCCCCCGACGATGTGTCGGGCGTCATGGTGTTCCTCGCCAGCGACGATTCCGCGTTCGCCACGGGTGCCCTGTTCGCCGTCGACGGCGGCATGACCACCCTCTAACGCCCTCCGTCCCCCTCTCTCCCCCCTCCCCCCGCGAGAAACCCAAGCAAGTCCGAGAAACCCTGCATCGCGGGGTTTCTCGGACTTGCTTGGGTTTCTCGGCGGTGCGGCGGGCGGGGGTGCGGGGCGCGGGGGGTGCGGGGCGCGGGGGGCGGGGGGCGCGGGGGCGCGGGGGTCAGCGGGGGGTGCGGAGGCCGACGCGGACGACGAGGTGAGCGTTCACGAAGCGACCCTCGGGGTCGATGCGCTCGTAGACGGCACGGGCGTCGGCCAGTCGCGGCACGACCGCTTCGAGCCGCTCGCGGTCGAACAGGTGGAGCTTGCCCCAGTGCGGCCGAGCGTCGAACGGAGCCAGAGCCGCTTCGATGTCGACGAGGGCCGCTCGCACCTCCGCATCGCGGTTCTCCCACGTGAAGTGGATGATCACGCTGTCGCGCTGGTACGCCGGGCTGAGCCACAGCTCGTCGGCGGCCGCTGTGCGCACCTCGGTCACGATCAGGTGCTCGCGGAACCCGTCGGCGATCTCCCGCACCGCCGCGAGCGCCGCCGCAGCGTGGGCTCGATCGACGAAGTACTCGGACTGGATCTCGTCACCGCGGCTCGGTTCGCTGTCGGCACGGAAGTGCGGCAGCCGCAGATACCAGGGGCCAGCGGTTCCGAGTTCGGTGATGTTGTCACCCATCCCGAGCGGCGAGACGTTCTCGGGCGAACGCACGGCGTCCAAGATGGCGTCCGCCGCAGCGACCTCGGCGCCGGCGACCCGACGCTTCACCCAGAGGGGTCCGGGCGCCTCGTCCCAGCGGCTGAACAGCGAGACGCTGTCGCCGGCTCCGGTGACGGCATCGACGTTCGCCAGCAGTGCGTCCCAGGTCAGGCCGTGATAGACGTCCTGGCGAACGAGGTAGTCCGGCTCGATCTCCAGATCAAGGTCGACGATCACGCCGAAGGCACCGACGCCGACCACGAGTGCCGGAAAGTCCGCGTCGCCGCGGGAGACCTCACGCAGTTCGCCGGACGCATCGACGTAGCGCAGCGAGCGCACCGCGGTGCTCAGCACGCCGCGCGCATCACCCGAGCCGTGCGTGGCGGTCTGCGTGGCGCCGCCCACATTGATGTGGGGCAGCGAACCCATGTTGTGCAACGCGAATCCGGAGTGATGCAGCTGCTCCGCCACCACCGCGTAGCGGGTACCGGCGGTGACACGAGCCGTGCCGGCCTCGGCGTCGATCACGGCGGGCCCCTCCAGCCCGGTCACGTCGATCAACGTGCCCGGGGTGTCTGGCACATCCGTGAAGGAGTGTCGGGTGCCGAGCGCATGCACGGGACCCGGCTCGGCGAGCGCCGCGCGGACGTCGTCCACGCTGTTCGCCGTCACGATCCGCGGAGCCGCGTACGTGTAGTTCTGTGCCCAGTTCTGCGGCATATCCGTCCTTCGTGCGAGCCGTCATTGGATGAACCCGACGATACAGGCCCGCCGGTAAACCGCTTAGCTTCGTGACACCCACGCGACACACAGCGGCTGCGGAACTGGTCAACCGGTTATGGTCGTCAGGTGGACAACACTTCCTCTTGGTGGCGCGATGACGCCCGCCCGTGGCGAAGCGGCGCCTGGACCCTGGACCTGCGCGGCGATGAGATCGCCGATATCGCCTTCGACGGCGTTGTGGTGCTCCGCGCCGTCCGCGCTGCCGTGCGCGATGCCGGCTGGCTCACTGTTCCCACGAAGGTCGTCGCAACGCGCTTCGGCAAGGACAGCATCGAGCTGGACCTCGAGCAGGTCGGTCTTGGCGCCCGCGTCACCGGCACCGTGACCGTCCGGGTCGCCGGTGCAGAGCTTCGCGTGTCGTGGCGCGCCGTCAGCCACGAGGCGTTCCGCACGTGCCGCATCGGCCTGGTGGCACTGCACCCCGCGGGGTGGGCCGCGACTCCCGTGCGCATCGACCACACCGATGGCACGAGCGAGCAGTCCGAGTTCCCGCGCGACATCCGTCCCCATCAGCCGCTGATGGACATCGCGCGTCTCGCCGCGATGCGCGACGGCGTCCGCTTCGCGCTGACGTTCACGGGTGATGTGTTCGAGACGGAGGATCAGCGCAACTGGACCGACGCGTCCTTCAAGACCTACAGTCGTCCGCTCGCACTCCCCTACCCCTATGACCTGCCAGCGGAGGAGCGGATCGACCAGTCGATCACCATCCGAGCTGAGCGCGTGGACTCCGCCGCCGCGACACACGACGGTCCGCTCGTCATCGATCTCGTCGCGGGCGGGACGTTCCCGGCGATCGGCGTGGAGGCCTCCACCGCACCGGATCCGCAGCCCGCATCGGCAGACGGCGGGTTCCGCGTCGTGGAGCTCGATCTGCGAACGCCCACCTGGCCGGCCGCGCTGCGCCGCGCGGAGGCCGATCGGCGTCCGCTGGTGGTGCACCTCGTCGTGCCCTCCTCCGACGAACCTCTGATCGATGCGGCCGCAGCACTGGCCGCACTCGCGGACCCCCCGGTGCGGGTGGCCGCCTTCGATGCCGTCGAGCATGTCAGCGATGCAGCGGTGATCGCCCGCACGCGCGCCGCGCTGGAACAGGCCGGCCTCGAGGTCCCCGTCATCGGCGGTGCCCGTTCCCACTTCACCGAGCTGAACCGCGAACGAGAGCGCATCTCCCCGGACGTCGACGGATATGCCGTCACCACGACGCCGCTGTTTCACACCCTGGACACCGAGCAGCTGGTGGAGTCGCTGGGCATGCAGCGGGTGATCGCTGAACAGACCGCACGCTACGCGGACGGTCGCCCGGTGCATGTCGGCCCGGTGTCCCTGCGGCCCCGCTTCAACAACGTGGCGACCTCGCCGGAACGTCTTCCTCAGCGCACCGATCTGGCGGAGGGCTACGGCGCGCAGTTCACGGGTGCGAGCGATGACCGCCAAGACGCCCCCGAGCTGGCCACCTGGACCATCGCCTCGGTCGCCGCCCTCGCCGTTCCGACCACCGCATCGATGTCGCTCTTCGAGACGACGGGACCGCGCGGCCTCCGTGTGGAAGATGGCAGTCCCCGACCGGCAGAAGCGGCGATCGCCGCGCTCACGTCGCTCACCGGTGCCGAACTCCTGTACCAGCCCGACGCGGCAGAGGTCTGGGCGATCGGCGCGCGCACCGCGGAGACGACGACGATCCTCGTCGCGAACCCGTCACCCGTCGATCGACAGGTGACCCTGCGCATCCCCGACCGTGAGCTGCAGGCCACGGTCCCCGCCGACTCCTGGATCCGCGTCGAGGTGTGACGCCGGTCAGCGCCAGTCGTGCTCCGGTGCGAAGCCGAGACGTTCCACGATCTTGCGTGCGGAGAACAGCGACTCGTGCTCGCCGAGATCCGCCGCCATCGGCGTCCCCGGGAACCAGCGCTCGGCCGCCACCCGGGACGGATCCGCGATGCCGGAGAGCGGATGCGTCACGTTGTACACCTCGAAGCCGGGCTGCGCGTGCTCGAGAGCGAGCTCCACGGCAAGCGCCCCATCACGCGCGTCGATCCAGGACCCGAGCAGGTCCCGACGGTAGCCCGGCTCCCCCGCACGCTCGAAGGTGGCGTACTCATCGGGGCCCACGACGTTCGTGAAACGCAGCGCGGTGATCGACGTGCCCTCGGCCCAGGTCACCAGCTGTGCGCTGATGGCCTCCTCGGCGATCTTGCCGAGCGCGTAGGTGTTGTAGGCCGCCGAGACCGTCTCATCCAGCGGCAGGAACGGCGGTGCCACCTCGAACGGGAACCCCGTGGCGGTGATGCTGGACGCGGTGACGATTCGTCGGATCCCCGCACGATAGGCGGCGTGCAGAACGTGGAACGACGCCGTGACGTTGTTGTCGAACGTGGCGGCATCGGGAATCAGCCCGTTCACTGGGATGGCGGCCAAGTGCACCAGCGCGTCGACACCACTATGGCGTGCGGTCACTCCGAGCAGGGCATCCAGCACCTGCCCGTAGTCGGCAAGATCCACCCTCGTGTAGCCGGGTCCGGCCGGTCCCGTGAGGTCGAAGCCGATGACCTCGTGTCCGTGATCGCGGAGCCGCTCTACCGTCGCGCGCCCCAGCTTGCCCCCGCTGCCTGTCACCGCGACGATCATGCGATCTCCTATTCACCCCTGAATTGAAACGTACAAACGCTAGTATGGCAGGGCGGGGCCGCTCCCGCCACGCCTGCAATGACGCCGCGAAAGGACGATATGCTCACCGTCTCCATCCCCGTGATCGAGCACCATCGCGATCCTCTCGGCATCGGCGAAGCCCGCCCGCGACTGAGCTGGCGAATCACGGAAGCACCCCCCGGTTGGCGTCAGCGCGCGGCGGTCATCACGATTCGCCGATCCGGATCGGAGCGGAGCTTCACCATTCCCGGACCGGAGCAGGTCCTCGTGCCGTGGCCGGACGCCCCGCTCGCATCGCGCGAACAGGCGCACGTGCGCGTCGCCGTGATCGGCGAGGACGACGAACGCAGCGCCGACAGCGGCGAGACGACGCTGGAGACGGGCCTGCTCCACCCCGCCGACTGGACGGCAGTGCCGGTGGGCGCACCCATCGTGCCCGCCGACGATCTCGACGCCCGGCGACCCGCGCTGGTGCGGCGGAGCTTCCACCTGGACGCCCCCGTGCGTCGCGCGCGCCTCTACGCCACCGCGCATGGCGTCTTCGAAGCCGAGCTCAACGGATCGCGCGTGGGCGACGAGCTCCTTGCTCCCGGTTGGACCGCCTACCAGCATCGGCTCCGCTATCGCACCCACGACGTCACCGCACTGCTCAGCCCCGGCGAGAACGTCATCGGCGCCTGGCTCGGCGACGGCTGGTACCGGGGACGCATGGGCTGGTACGGCGGATTCCACGACCTCTACGGCAGCGATCAGTCCCTCGTGGCGCAGCTGGAGATCGAACTCGTCGACGGCCGGCGACTGATCATCGCCACCGACGACACGTGGTCCTGGGCTCCGTCGCCGATCATCCGCACCGGCAACTACGACGGCGAGGACCACGACGGCCGCGAGGAGCAAGAAGGCTGGTCCGCGCCGGGCGCCGACCCGACCGGATGGCACCCGGTGGTCACCTTCGAGCGGGACCCCGCCACACTGGTGGCGCCGACCGGACCGCCGGTGCGCGTGACCGAGCGGGTGGCTCCGATCGCCGTCCTCACCTCCCCCGCGGGCACGCGGATCCTGGATCTCGGCCAGAACCTGGTCGGCAGGATGCGCCTGCACGCCACAGCGCCACGGGGAACAACCGTGACGCTGCGCACCGCGGAGGTGCTGCAAGACGGCGAGATCTACACCCGACCGCTGCGCACGGCGCGCTCCACGGACTCCTACACGTTCGCCGGCCGGGCGGACGGCGAGGAGTGGGCGCCGCGCTTCACCTTCCACGGCTTCCGCTATGTCGAGGTGACCGGATGGCCCGGCGATCTCGACGCCGACGTCGCCGCCGGAGCCCTGGTGGCCGAGGTGATGCACACCGATCTGGAGCGCACCGGCTGGTTCGCGTGCTCCGACCCGCTGCTCACCCGTCTGCACGAGAACGTCGTCTGGGGCATGCGCGGCAACTTCGTCGACATCCCCACCGACTGCCCGCAGCGGGATGAGCGGGTCGGCTGGACCGGCGACATCCAGGTGTTCGGTCCGACGGCGGCCACCCTGTTCGACGTGTCCGGAATGCTCGGCGGTTGGCTGCGCGACGTCGCCGCGGAGCAGCTGCCCGACGGGACGATCCCCTGGTACGTGCCGGTGATCCCCGCACACCGGATGTGGACGCCGATCCGTCCCGGAGCAGCGTGGGGCGATGTCGCGACGCTGCTGCCCACGGCGCTGCACGACCGCTACGCCGACACGGGCCTGGTGGCGGACCAGTTCCACAGCGCCCGGCGGTGGGTGGATCGGGTGGCCGAGCTCGCCGGCCCCGACCGCCTGTGGAACGAGGGCTTCCAGCTGGGCGACTGGCTGGATCCGGCGGCCCCGCCGCAGGACCCCGCCGATGCCCGGACCGACCGCTATCTCGTGGCGACCGCCTACTTCGCCCGTTCGGCACGGGCGGTGGCGGATCTTGCACGCATCCTGGGCCGACAGGAGGAGGAGCGCTCCTATCGGGCGTTGGCCGACGAGGTGGCCGCCGCGTTCCGCACCGCGTACGTGGACGCCGACGGCCGCATGACCAGTGATGCGCAGACGGCGTATGCGCTCGCCATCCGCTTCGATCTGCTGCCCGACGCCGAGCAGCGCTCTCACGCCGGGGCGCGACTGGCGGGGTTGGTCGCCGAGGCGGAGGGGCGAATCGCCACCGGATTCGTGGGCACGCCGCTGATCCTGGACGCGCTCACCGCGACCGGGCAGCTCGATGCCGCCTACCGTCTGCTTCTCACACGCGAGTGCCCGTCCTGGCTCTACCAGGTGGAGCAGGGTGCAACGACCATCTGGGAGCGCTGGGATGCGATGCTCCCGGACGGCACGGTCAATCCCGGCACGATGACGTCTTTCAACCACTACGCCCTGGGCGCCGTGGCCGACTGGATGCACCGCACGGTGGCCGGCCTCGCCCTGGACACCCCCGGCGGACGCACCCTCCGATTCGCCCCTCGGCCCGGCGGTGGACTCACGTGGGCACGCTCCACCCAGCTCACGGCGTACGGCGAGGCGGCGATCGCCTGGACCCACACTGACGGGGTGCTCGCCGTCACCGTGACGGTTCCGGTGGGCGCTGATGCGGTGCTCGACGTCCCCGGTCGTGCGCCCGAGTTCTTCGGCCACGGAACCCACACGGTCGAGTTCCCCTTCCCGTGATCCCCGGTCTTCGGGAGTCGAACGGTTGCCCCGCGCCGCGAGGATGAATATTGTTTCGTTAGCGAATCAACATCGCGGATGCCGGACGGACCGGCTGGGGATGAGGCCGAACACGGCCGAGAGGAAGTTACCGGTGCCGACGAGCAGCTACAACCGCCCCCTGGACGGCCAGGTACGTCTCATGACCAAGGTGGCGCGAATGTACCACGAGCGCGGGATCCGGCAGGCGGACATCGCGGAGGCGATGAACATCTCGCAGGCGAAGGTGTCCCGTCTCCTGAAGCGTGCGGCGCAGACCGGCATCGTGCGCACGACCGTCACCGTGGCCCCCGGACTGCACGCGGACGTCGAGGAGCAGCTGGAACAGCGCTACGGAATCGCGGACGCCGTCGTGGTGGATGTGGACCCGGAGGCGGACGGCGCTGAGCTGATCGCCGCCCTGGGCTCCGGCGCTGCCGCCTACCTCGAGGCCACCCTGTCGGGCACGGACCGGATCGGCATCTCCTCGTGGAGCCAGACGCTGCTCGCCGTGGTCGATCGCATGCGGCCGTTCACCGCACGGGGCGCCACCGAGGTTGTGCAGCTGCTCGGCGGAAACGGCGCCCCGGAGGTGCAGGGACACAGCCACCGGCTGCTCGGGGAGTTCGCTCGCCTCCTCGGTGCCGAGCCGGTCTACGTGCAGGCGCCCGGCATCGTCGCCAACCGCGAGATCCGCGACTCCCTGCTAGCCGATGACGCCCTCCAGCAGCTCGCGCGGCACTGGGAGCAGTTGACACTCACGGTGCTGGGCATCGGAAACATCGAGCCGAGCGACGTGCTGATCACGAGCGGCAACGCGTTCACCTCAGCCGAGCGCGCACAGCTCCTCGCGGACGGAGCGATCGGCGACATCTGTCACCGCACGTTCCGCCCGGACGGCACACCGGTGCTGGGTGAGCTCGATGAGCGGGTCGTGGCCGTGCCGATCGCGGACCTCCTGCGGGTCCCCCGTCGCGTCGGCGTGGCCGGCGGTCCTCACAAGGTGGAGGCGATCCGCGGCGCGCTGGCGGGGAAGTGGGTCAACGCTCTTGTGACCGACCTCACCACGGCGCAGACACTGCTCGCCTGATCGGCGTCCCGGTCAGCGTCCGAGACGCCGATCGGGATCACTCCTCGTCGTCTTCTTCCTCATCGAGGTCCTGGTCCTCGTCGCCCTCGTCGTCACCGTCGAGGCGCGCCTCGAGCTCGGCGATCTCGGCGCGGACGGCGGCGACGACCTGCAGATCGTCGTCGTAGAGATCACGGAAGTCCGACCCCGGCTCCACCATCCGTGTGAGCAGTTCGATGCCGCGCTCCAGCAGGGCGTCGAGCCGGTCCAGATCACCGGGCCAGATGTAGGAGCGGCCGAGCACCGCGAGCAGGTAGGAGGCCGCGCGGATCTGGTCGTAGTCGTCGTCCGTGGCGAACGCGGCGGCGATGCGGTCGTCCACATCGATCCCGTCGAAGAAGCTGCTGAACCAGTCCGACGCCTCATCGCTGTCCCACGGCTTGGTTCCCCACACGCCCATCGCAGACTCCTCTCCTCGGACACGACACGAACGGCCGCGACCCGACCGACGCTACCAGCGTCGATCAGGTCGCGGCGTGGTTGCGCAGACCTTCTCAGGAACCGGCGAGGGTGTTGCGCAGTCGCTCGATCCCGGGCTCCAGGCTGGTCAGCACGGGCACGTCCACCGACACCGCATCGGCCGCGGACGCCATCGATGCCTGCGCCAGCACGACGACATCCGCCTCGACAGCAAGGCGCTCGATCGCGGCCCCCACGAGACGGTCATGCTCGGCGCGATCGCCGCCGGACACCGCGGCGAACGCCCCCTCCACTACCTCGCTGACGATGCTGGGCGCGACGCCGGCGACGCCGGCACGCTCGGCGATCAATCGCGTCGTGGGAGCGAGGGTGGTGGGAAGCGTCGCGATCACGGCGATGCGCGAGCCGAGCGCGACGGCATGATCGGCCATCGCCTCATCGATGCGGAGCACCGGGATCCCCAGGCGCTCCGACAGCGGCGCGGCGAACTCGGAGATCGATGAGCAGGTGAGCATGACGACGGACGCCTGCGCGTCACGGGCCGCCCGCACCAGCTCCTCGAGCCGCCCCTCCACCGACGACGCACGCTCGGCATCGCCCAGGTCCTTGACGATCTTGTCATCGAGGTAGTTGACGCTCTCCACACCCGGAAGGATGCGCGCGGTGAGCTCGGCGACGGGGCCGATCACCACGGCGCCGGTGTGCAGGAACGCGATGCGGTCGACGGTCATGCGGTCATCCCTTCACGGAGCCGGCCGCGAGGCCAGTCATGATCTTCTTGTTGAGGAACACGAACACGATGAGCAGCGCCACGATATTGATGCTGATCGCCGCGAACAGCGGTCCGAACTGGGTGGAACCATACTCGTCGTTCATGCTGAGAAGGCCCACCTGGATCGTGGCGAGGTCCGGGTTCGTGGTGAAGGTGAGGGCGATCAGCAGGTCGTTCCACACACTGAAGAACTGCACCAGCGCCACCGTGAGGATCGCGTTCTTCATCAGCGGCATCGCGATCACGAAGAACGAGCGCAGCGGGCTGCAGCCGTCCATCGTCGCGGCCTCGAAGATCTCGCGAGGGATCGCGCGGAAGTAGGTGGCCATGAGGAACGTCGTCAGCGGCAGGCCCATCACCGTGTAGGTGATGATCAGCGGCCAGAGCGAATTCGTGATGCCGATCTTGAAGTAGACCGTGAACAGCGGCACGAGGATCATCTGGCCGGGCACCATGATGCCGGCGAGGATCAGCAGCAACGTCGCGTTGCGGCCCTTCCAGATCATCACCTCGAGCGCGTAGCCCGCGGCGACGCCGAGCAGCACGATCAGCGCCACCGACGGCAGGGTCACCAGCAGACTGTTGCGATAGTTGGTCGCCACGTTGCCCCGCGTGAGGGCCTGCACGTAGTTGTCGAGGTTGAAGGCCTCTGGCAGCGCCCAGGTCGGGTTGGAGAGGAACTCGGTCTGCGTCTTGAACGAGCCGAGGATGATCCACACCTGCGGGTACAGCACCACGACCAGCAGGATCGCGACGATGATCCATACCGGGATCCGACGCAGCACACGCACGGCGGAGCGGGAGAGCGGGCGGCGCGGAGCGGCCTTGCGCGGCACGGCGTCGGCCTGGATGAGGGTCTGGGTGGCGGTCACGTCAGGCTTCCTTCGTCTGCTTGGCCGAGGTGCGGAAGACCGCGAGGGTGAACACGAGGCACAGGAGGGTCAGCACCAGCGCGATCGTGCTGCCGTAGCCGTACTCGGCGTAGTCGAATGCCGTGCGGTACATGTACAGCGTGAGCGGAGCGGTCGTGGTTCCGGGTCCGCCGCTGTTCAGGGCGAGCAGGCTGTCGAAGACCTTGAGGGTGGAGTTGAAGCTGAAGATGATCGAGGAGACGAGGATCGGCGCCGACAGCGGCAGCACGATGTGTCGGACGAGCCGGAGCCCGTTGGCGCCGTCGATGCGCGCGGATTCGATGACCTCATCCGGGATGTCCAGCAGACCGGTGTACATGAGCACGGCGTAGAAGCCCATCGAGCTCCACCACGTCATCGCCAGGGCTACGCCCATGGTGCCGATGGTGGTGGCGAGGAATTCCTGGCTGGGGATGCCGAAGAAATTCAGCAGTTCGTTGACCGGGCCCTGGTTATCCCCCACGGAGACTAACGAGCGGAACAGCAGCGCGACGGCAACAGTGGGCAGCACCATCGGGAAGAACACCGCCGTGCGGATGAAAGCCGACCCCTTGCGCAGCACGAACACGTACAGCAGCGCCAGCAGATACCCCAGCACGATCTGCCCCGCCGTGGCGAGTACGGCGAAGATGACGCTGACCCAGAGCGACTGGATCGCCGCCGGGTCGCTCACGAACTTCGCGAAGTTGTCGAGCCCCACGAACTCGAAGCCACGCAGGTTGTTGCCCTCGAAGAAGGACAGCCCGAGCGACCACGCCACCGGCACGAGCTTGAGCAGCGTGTAGAGGATGAGGGTGGGCGCGAGAAGGATGATGATCGTCTTGCGATCACCGAAGACGCGGTTCATAGGCGTGCGGCTTTCATGAGGCGGTCGGCCCGCCGCCCTGCGGCGGCGGGCCGACCTGTGTCATCAGAGAGGACCGGAGTTACTTGTTCTGATCGATGCTCTGCTGCAGCTGCGACATGTAGTCGGCTGCGGAGAGCTGGCCGTTGACGAGCAGCGACATGTTGGACTGCGCGAGGCTGGTGGACTTCGCGTCCATCAGCGCCTCGAACCACAGCACCGTCTCGGTCACCTCGGCGACCTTCTGCTGCACGGTCTCGGTCATGACGGGCAGGTCGGTGACCTCCTGGTTGACCTTGAAGCCGGAGATCACACCGGCGTCCTGGAGTGCCTGCGCACCGTAGTTCTCGGCGATGCAGGAGAGCCAGTCCGCCGTCTTCGGGCCGAAGCTCTTGGGGTTCATCGCGAAAGCGGTGCCGGCGTTCGCCGGCCACTGGTCGATGGAGCCCTTGCCACCGTCCACCGCGGGGAACGGCATGAAGCCGACGTTCTCTTCGCCGATCTTGTTCTGCTCAGGGTCGTTGATGTTGCTGAGCAGCCAGGTGCCGTCGAACTTCATCGCGGCGGTGCCGGTGAGGAAGTCGTTGGTGGCGGCGGCCGGATCCTTCGAGATGAATCCGTCGCCGAAGGCGCCGGACTTCGCGAGGTCGGCGACGGCCTGTGCCGCCTCGACGTACGCGTCATCGGTGAGCTTGGCCTTGCCGTCTCGGATGTCGGTCATGGCGGTGGTGCCGAGCTCGCGGAACGCGTACATGCCGATGAGACGGGTCACCGGCCACATCGCGGAGCCCGACACGGCCAGCGGCGTGATGCCGGCGGCGGTGATCTTCTCGTTGGCGGCGAGCAGGTCATCCCACGTCTGCGGCTCGGTGATGCCGAGGTCCGCGAAGATCTTCTTGTTATAGAAGATGCCCTCGAGGTTGTACTGGTAGGGCAGAGAGACGAACTGGCCGTAGACGTTCTCGATCGTGGAGGACGCTGCGGGGAGCACCTGGTCGCGCACGCCGAGGTCGGTGAGTGCCTTGTCGTAGTCGACGAGCAGACCGGCCTTGCCGAGGTCGCCATCCGGTCGCACCATAGCGGTGCCCGCGATGAAGTGGCTCGGCAGCGCGTCCTGGCTGGCCAGCAGGGTGACCTTCTGGACCACATCGGCCTGCGCCACGGTCTGGTGCTCCAGTGGGAGCGCCTCGTTCTCGGCCTTGCACGCGCCGGCCGCGAGCGCGTCCAGCTC
Organism: Microbacterium gorillae; assembly: GCF_050990725.1. Taxonomy (GTDB): domain Bacteria; phylum Actinomycetota; class Actinomycetes; order Actinomycetales; family Microbacteriaceae; genus Microbacterium; species Microbacterium gorillae_A. Next base: position 702,530 of record NZ_CP158844.1, on the reverse strand, counting down.
CTTGGCGAGGGTCGGGTTCTCGTTCGCCGTGAGGACGGTGAAGGTCTTGGCGTCGGTGCCGGTTGCGGTGCCGGCATCGCCGCCGGCAGTGTTCTCGCCGGTGCCGGAGCCCCCGGCGGAGCAGGCGGCCAGGGCGCCCACGGTGAGGGCGACGAGGCCGGCACCGAGCAGGGCGCGAGGGGTGCGACGGGTGTTCATAGGGCGTCCTCCTTGACGACGGCCATGCGGGTGTCTGTTACCGATTCGACAGTACGAAGATTCGAGGTGCGTGTCAACACTCAGTGCTGAAATTCTATTCATTTCGACCCGAATCGTGGTTATACTGCAAATCCGGGCAGGCCTGAGAGGACCTGCGCGAACGGGCGACGGCGCCTTTCCGCCGCCCGTCGCCCCCGCGAATCCACGCACGACGGCGGACCTCATCGGTCCGCGCAGGAGGACGTCACTCATGACGACGACATCGCCACACGCTCCGCTTCAGCCACTCGGCGCATCCCATGCCCGATGGGCGAGCGGCTTCTGGGGTGCCGTACAGCAGCGCACCTTCGACACCTCCATCGAGGCGATGTGGGAGTCGCTCAGCGATCCGACCGTCAGCCCGGGCCTGCGCAACTTCCGTGTGGCGGCGGGACTCGAGCCCGGCGAGCACGACGGCCCTCCGTTCATGGACGGCGACTTCTACAAGTGGCTGGAGGCGGCGATCGCCCGTCTGGAGGTCGCCCCCGATCCGGTGCTCGCCGCCCGCGTCGATGAGCTGGCGCACCTCATCGCCTCCGTGCAGCGCGAGGACGGCTACCTTCACACCCCCACCCTCATCTCCGAGCGCGCCGCGCGCACCGGCGAGGAGGCCGCCGTCGCTCTCGCCGACCGCTTCCACTTCGAGACCTACAACCTCGGCCACCTGATCACGATGGGCGTGCGCCACTACGAGGTGACGGGCAGCGAGGTGCTGCTGAACACCGCCCGTGGTGCCGCGTCGTTCCTGGAGGACCTGGCGACGAACAAGCCGGTGGAGCTGGCGCGCAGTGCGATCTGCCCGAGCCACTACATGGCTGTGCTGGAGCTCTACCGCGCCACCGGTGAGGAGCGCTATCTGCGACTGTCGGAGGCGTTCCTCCGGGTGCGCGATGACTTCGAGGAGGGTGGCGACGACAATCAGGACCGCATCCCGGTGCGCGAGCAGAAGGTGGTCGCGGGTCACGCCGTGCGTGCCAACTACCTCTACGCGGGACTCGCCGACCTCGTCGCGGAGACCGGCGATGAGGAGTTGACCGCCGTGCTCACGAACCTCTGGGACGACGTCATCGACACCAAGCTGTACATCACGGGCGGCTGCGGCGCCCTCTACGACGGTGCCTCGCCGGACGCCTCGCCGTGGCAGCAGGACATCAGCCGCGTGCACCAGGCCTATGGCCGGGCGTTCCAGCTTCCCAACACCACCGCACACAACGAGTCGTGCGCCAACATCGGCATGATCCTGTGGAGCGAGCGGATGCTGGCGGCGACCGGCGACGCCCGCTACGCCGACGTCATCGAGCAGATCGCCTACAACAGCCTCCTCGCCGGAATCAGCCTCTCCGGTCGCGAGTACTTCTACACGAACGCGCTGCGTCAGGTTCGCGATCTCCCGTACGAGCTTCGTCGCCCCGGTGACACCGGTCAGCACCCGGTTCCCGCACCCCCGGCATCCGACGCACGCCTGCGCGAGAGTTACCTGAGCTGCTTCTGCTGCCCGCCGAACACGGTGCGCACGCTGGCTCGCTTCCACGAGCGCGCCGCATCGCTCTCCCCCGAGGGCCTGTTCGTCCACCAGTACGGAGGCAGCGAGCTGAGCGTCGAGCAGGACGGGGCCGCACTGAGCCTCCGCGAAGACAGCGACTACCCGTGGAGCGGGCGTATCGCGTTCACCGTCACCGCCGCGACCGGAGTTCTGCCGCTGCACCTGCGCATCCCCGGATGGGTGGCGGGTGCCACGCTGACCGTCGCGGGCGAGCAGCATCCGGTGTCCGAACCGGGCAGCTACACCCGCATCGAACGTGAGTGGTCGGTGGGCGATGAGATCATCCTCGATCTGCCGATGCCCGTCACCGTGCTGCGCGGCAACCGCCTCGCCGAGGAGGTCACCAACCAGGTGGCGGTTCGTCGTGGTCCCGTGGTCTACGCGATCGAGAGCGCCGACCTGCCCGCGGATGTCCTGCTCGAGCAGGTCGCCGTCCGCCGCGGCACCGTCTTCACCCCGGTGCAGACCGAGATCGCCGGGACGCGCCTGGTCGCCCTGGAGGCGGATCTCGCGGTGCTCCCCGCCACCCCGGACGCACTCTATGGTGAGCTCGACGACGCTCCGCTGGCGACCATCTCCACCCGGCTGGTCCCCTACTTCACCTGGGGCAATCGCGGCGCGGGCGAGATGTCCGTCTGGCTGCCGATCGCGTGGTGATCCCCATGAGCACCGACGCCGTCATCGCCACGTACGTCATCGAGACGTCCTTCGCCCTGCAGCACGCCGCCGAGGTCCTCGCCGGCGAGCAGTCCACCGGCACCTTCGTGCGGGTGGAGCGCGAATCCGACGATCTGCGCGCCCGCTTCGCCGCTCAGGTCCTGGACGTGCAGGAACTTCCTCTCACCGGGGCGAGCGCACTGCCCGGCTCCTCGGGCAACCCGGCCGAGCGGCGCCGCGGACTCATCCGCCTCCGCTTCCCGCTGTCGAACTTCGGCCCCTCGCTGCCCAACCTGCTCGCGGCGGTCGCCGGCAACCTCTACGAGCTGAAAGAGCTCGCCGCGATCAAGCTGGTGGATCTCGACCTGCCGGCCCCGTTCGCCGAGCGATACGCCGGCCCGCGCTTCGGTGTGGCCGGAACACGTGAGCTGATGGGACGTCCCACCGGCGCCATGCTGGGCACCATCGTGAAGCCGTCCATCGGTCTCAGCCCCGACGATCTGGCGGAGTTGGTGGGTGAGCTCGCCACCGCCGGCGTGGACTTCATCAAGGACGACGAGCTGCAGGGCAACGGCCCATCCGCTCCCCTGGCGGCCCGCGTCGCCGCCGTGATGCCGGTGCTCAAGCGCCACGCCGATCGCACCGGTGTGATGCCGATGTACGCGTTCAACATCACCGACGACATCGGACGGCTGGAGGCGAACCACGACCTCGTGGTCGCCGCCGGCGGCACCTGTGTCATGGCGTGCGTGAACCTGGTGGGCTTCGCGGGCCTGGAGTTCCTGAGCCGCCACACGGAGGTCCCGATCCACGGGCATCGCACGATGATCGGCTCCCTCATCCGCTCCGAGCAGCTGGGCATGAGCTACCGTGTCTGGCAGAAGATCGCCCGCCTGAGCGGTGCCGATCACCTGCACACCAACGGCATCAGCAACAAGTTCTACGAGACGGACGAGGAAGTGCTCGCATCGATCAGCGCGGTCCGCGAGCCGCTGCTCGGAATCACGCCGACCGTCCCTGTGCTCTCCAGTGGACAGTGGGCCGGTCTCGCTCATGCCACCTACCGCGCCGTGGGCACGACGGATCTGCTGATGCTCGCCGGCGGCGGCATCCACGGCCATCCCGACGGGGCACAGGCCGGCGTGCGCAGCCTGCGCGAGGCGTGGGCATCGGCCGAAGCGGGCGAGTCCGTCGAGGATGCGGTCGCAGCATCCGAGCCGCTTCGTCGCGCTTCCGAGCTGTTCGGACCCGTGCGTGTCTGAGGTCCGCACCGCCCCGCGCGTGGCCTACTACGGCGACGACTTCACCGGAAGCGTGGACGTGCTGCTGCAGTTCGCGCGTCACGGGTGGTCGGGGCGGCTCTTCACCGCGGATCCCGACGATGAGCTGCTCGCGCAGGCGGTGGCCGACGGGGTGGAGGTCATCGGCATCGCCGGGATCTCGCGTTCGCTGGATTCCGCAGCGCTCACGGCGGAGGTGGCACCGCGCCTGGCGCAACTCGTGCGCACCGGCGCACGGCTGATCCAGTACAAGGCGTGCTCAACGGCCGATTCCGCACCCGATGTGGGCAGCATCGGGCGGGTGATCGAGATCGGGCGCGAGGTCATCGGCACCTCCGTGGTGCCGATGCTGTTCGCGCAGCCCGACTTCGGTCGGTACACCGTCTTCGGTCAGCACTTCGCGTCGGAAGGCGGCACGGTCCATCGCCTCGACCGCCAGCCGACCATGTCGAATCACCCGTCCACGCCGATGCACGAGGCGGACCTGGCACGGCACTTCTCCGCGCAGACAGACCTGCCCATCGGCGCGATCGCGCGCACGGACTTCGATGATCTCGCGACGCGCATCGACGCGTCACCGGCGTCCGCCGTGGTTCTCGACGGCCTGGACGACGACGACCTGCGTGCCGTCGGCGGTGCCGTCACCTCGCTCCCCGGACCGCGCCTCATGATCGGCTCGGGCGGACTGAGCTGGGCGATCGGCTCCACCGACTCACGCCCAGCCGCCGGCATCCCCCGCGTGGGAACGGCGACCGGACCGATCCTCGCGGTCTCTGGCTCCCGATCGGCCACCACCCGCCGGCAGGCGCAGGCCGCCGCAGACGCCGGGTGGCTGGTGTTGCCCTTCGACGACGATGCCGTCCAGCTTCCTCGTGTGCTCGAGGCGCTGTCCGCGGATCGGAGCGTGGTGCTGACGGCCGATGACGCGGTGCTTCCCGACGGCGTGGAGCCGTTGGTGGCGATCGCAGCACTGGCGGCCGGCACCGTACGCGCCGCGGCGGAGGCCGGCGTGACGCGTCGCATCGTGGTCGCCGGCGGCGACACCTCGGGCCGCGTCACCCGCCTCCTCGGCGTGGACTCCGTCTCGATCGCCGCCAACCCCACCGACAACGTCGTGCTGCTCACCGCTCACTCCGCGCTCCCCGCCATCGACGGCCTCGAGCTGCTGCTCAAGGGCGGTCAGGTCGGCGCCGACACCCTCCTCACGTCGCTCCCACGCTGAGTCCGGATTGGTCCGGTCACTGACGAGGGGTCTGCGTAGTGGCGAGGCGCACGGACCAGGTGGTGTGCTCGCGGGGGATGCGGTACTGCTCGGGGAGAGCGGGACCCACGGAGGCGGAGCCGAGGCCCTGCTGAGCGTGGTCGATGTTGAGCCACACGCTGCCCGAGTCGCGCAGCTGGTGCTGCTTGTCTGCACGCGCCAGGTCGTGCGCGGTCCACCGCCGGGCGGTGAAGTCGAAGGGCTCAGCGCCCTCCACACAGAGCACGGCACCCGTACTCCCCGCCATCTCGAGCCACCGCGTCTGGACGTGGTTGCCGTTCTCCTGCGGCACGGGATACGCCACCTGGAGATCATCGACGCTCGCCGTGAAGCGACCGATCCGAGAGCCCGCGAAGGAGTCGACGTAGGTCTCCCCCGGCCCGCGCCCGAACCAGGTCACCCGATCCTGCTCCGCCGGCAGCTCGAACAGCAGCCCGAGGCGCGGCACCAGGATGTCCCGGTTCAGATAAGGCGTATTCGTCCACGGTCCGACGAAGTCCACGCTCACCTGCAGCAGCACCGCGTCGCCATCGGCCGACCAGACGAACTCCCACTCCACGCCGTGAGGATGCGCGCGCGGCGCGGTCCGGCCGCGCACCCGGAGGCGATCGGGCTCGGCGTCCACCTCGTCGACCCGGTGCAGCAGTCGGTCCAGCATCGTCCTCTGCCACACGGCGGCGATGTTGTTGGTGTCGCCCTGGCCGCGATCGTTCTCCGTGGGCGCGCGATACAGATCCAGCACCGGCCCCGCGATCGTGAGGTCGCCGAGACCGCGCAGCTGCCCCGTGCGGGGATCGAACCGGGCGGGTCCGACGCGGTGTTCGTCCGATCGCGTGGCAGTTCCGCGTCGTAGGTCCGCACCACCGTCGGCCTCCGGAGCCGGCGCGACAGTACGGTCGTCCGCACTCTCCGCCCACGAGTCCGTTCCGTCGCCCGCGGTGCGAATCGCCGAGCCGCCATTGCCGCCCGTGCCGACGAACTGACCCCAGGACACCACATGCCCCGCCGGTGCCCAGCGGGTGTCCGCCGCGAGGACGGCTTCCACCGTGACGACGGCGTCCGGCCCGGTGACCCGCGCCGCCGTCGGCAGCGCGACGACGCACTCGCCACCCGGCAGCAGCACCGGCGCGTCGAGCACCCCGGATGCCGTGATCACGCCGTCCACCTCCGCGTGCCAGCGCAGCTCGAGATCAGCCGTCGATGTGCTGTGGCGCTCGCTCACGATGCGGACCTCTGCGGCACCGACGTCGATGTGCACCGTCTCGTGCGCCTTCGCCAGCTCGATGAGGGCTGGCGTGGGGGTCCGGTCGCTGAACACCAGCCCGTGCAGCCCGAACCGACCGCCCCGCGGCTCATAGTCGATATCGTCGCCGTGCAGGATGACCTCCGTGCCGTCGCGAAGCCGATCCGTGAAGCCGTGGTCGATCCACTCCCACACGAACGCGCCGCACAGCCGGTCATGCGCTCGGATGATCCGCCAGTAGTCCTGCAGCCCGCCGGGCCCGTTGCCCATCGCGTGCGCGTACTCGACCAGCAGGAACGGCAGCCCGCGCCGGCGCTCATCCTCGGCGTCCGTGATGCCATCGGGAGCGTCATCATCGGCGTCGAACACCATGCCGTGCATGCTCAGCCGACCCCCGCGGGGCTCCTCACGGCGGCCGATGCGCTCCAGCAGGTCCAGCGACGGATACATCAGCGAGTAGAAATCCGAGTCCCGATAGCGCGGATCGCGTTCGTAGAGAACGGCGCGTGAGGGGTCGCGCTGGTCGAGCCAGCGCCGCATGTCCGTGAACGTGCTGCCCGTCATGCTCTCGTTCGCGAGCGACCACACCACCACGCTCGGGCTGTTCTTGTCGCGTTCCACGGTGCGCATCAGCCGATCCATGATCGCGTCGTGCCACTCGGGCAGCGCGGGCGGATTGTGCGCCCACCCCTCGTAGATGAATCCGTGCGTCTCGAGGTCCACCTCGACCACCACCCACAGCCCGTACTCGTCGCAGAGCCGGATGAAGTCCGGGTGCGGCGGATAGTGGCTGGTGCGCACCGCGTCGATGTTCGCGCGTTTCATCAGCTCGATGTCGCGGATCATCGTCGCGCGATCGAGGGTGCGGCCGGTGCGGGGGTGGTGCTCGTGACGGTTGACGCCACGGAAGGTGACGGCCCGCCCGTTCACCGTGAACACGCCGTCGACCACCTCGACGTGACGGAACCCGATGGCCAGCTCGATGCTCTCACCCGCGGATCGGAGCACGCCGCGGTACAGCCGCGGGCTCTCCGCACTCCACGGCTCGACCGGAATGCTGACGCTCTCGCCCACCGGCAGCGCGGCGATGCCGAGTTCGGGGATGTCGACGACACCGGACACGGTCGCGTCGACGCGGAGCGTGCCGAGACCGGTGACGTGGTCGTAGTCGGCATGCACGAAGTGGTCGTCGATGGCGTCGGTGGGCCGCTCGATGATCTCCACGTCACGGAAGATGCCGGGCAGCCACCACATGTCCTGGTCTTCCAGGTAGGTGCCGGCCGACCAGCGGTGCACTCGCACGGCCAGCACGTTGGGCCCCGGACGCAGCACGACATCGAACTCGAACGGCAGCCGGGACCCGGTGGACCAGCCGAGCTCCTCGCCGTTCAGCCACACCTTCGCACAGGAGTCGACGCCCTGGAACCGCAGCACAGCGCCGCCGAAATCGGAGGGGACGTCGAACACCAGCCGATAGTCCCCGGTGGGATTCTCCACCGGAATTCGGGGCGGATCCAGCGGGATCGGGTACGCCGTGTTGGTGTAGAGCGGTCCCTCCTCGGTGCCCAGCATGCGTCGGCGCTCACCGCCCGCGAGCGGCGTGAATTCTTCCAGGACCCAGTGCGAGGGCACTGTCATCGGGTCCCAGGACGAGTCATCGAAGTCGTCGTGGAGGAAAGCCGATCCGGTGCCATCGGCCGTCGGGCTGAGGCGGAACCGCCACGTTCCGTTGAGGCTCAGCACCCGCGCATCGGACACCGCGTCAGCACGCGCCGCTCTCCGCCCGCTGCCAGGCGCCGTGCTCTCCCAGTACGCGTCGACACGGACGTCAGTCACGACTCAGCGCCGCCCGCCGCATACGCCGTATCGTCGACCGGCGTCGGGGCGGGGCCGAGTGACGCGACCGCGTCCGAGAGCTCGGCGGGAATGTCCACCTCCGCGAGCGCGCGCAGCTCCGTCAGGCGGTGCGCCGACGTGGTGCCGATGACGGTGTGATCTATCAGCGGCGAGCGCGTGGAGAACTGCAGGGCGAGGGCCGCGAGCGGCACCCCGTGGACCGCGCACAGCTCCTGAACGCGACGCGTCCAGTCGATCAGCGCGGCATCCGCGGGACGGTACTGGTAGGTCGCTCCCGCCGTCGGCCCGTTCGCAAGCAGTCCACCACCGAACACCGCCGCGTTGAAGACGCGCATCCCGCGCTCGTGCGCATCGCGGAACAGGGGCGCGGCGGAGTCGTCCACCAGCGTGAAGCGGTTGTGGACGAGCACCGCATCGAAGGCCCCGGTCTCAACGTAGGAGCGCACCAGCGGAACCGGACCGGCCGCGATGCCGACCGCTCCGGCCACACCCTCCTCACGCAGGGCGATGAGGGCTGCAACTGCCCCGTCCGGGGCCATGGCCTGCGCGAACGTGATGGAGTACGGGTCGTGCAGGTGGAGCACCGGCACCCGATCGACTCCGAGGCGCGCGAGGCTCTCCTCCACCGAACGGCGCACACGATCCCCATCGAAGACGCCGGTGCGCGGGTCCGCGTCGACCTTGGTGATCAGCCGCGCAGCGGCGTCAGAACGCTCGGACGATGAGAGTGTCGCCAACACGTCCCCGATGATCTCCTCGCTGCGACCACCCGCGTAGGCGTTGGAGGTGTCGACGAACGCGTCCGCCGAGCGCAGCATCGCCAGCACGGCCTCTTCGTCCCGTTCACGTCGAGCGGGATCTGCGCCGATCCAGGAGGTGCCGAAGGCGAGGGGGCCGAGCGTCGGAATCGAGCCTGCAGGCGACATGAATATCCATTCCTCCGTGAATTGACTTCCGCCATCAGTGTATCGAAGCAGCGCCCTCCAGGGAACTCGCCGCGGCTCACTTTGTCACGCGAGAAGTCCTGCCTGACCCGTCGTCTCGCCGACCCCCGTCACGGTGATGCGATGCACGCCATGCGTGAGTGCGCCAAGCGCTGGTCCGTCGTTCACCGATACCTCCGAGCCCGCGGTCACCGGCAGGTCCAGTTCCGCCGTGACGCCGAAGGGCACCTCCAGCGTGATGGCGAGCACCTCCGCGTCCAGCTCCCACGCGATCGCCAGCCGCCCATACGCCGTTTCGATCGCGGCCCGCGCGCGATCGATGCCGCCACCGGGCCGCGGCGCGATGCGGGCGACGCGATAGCCGGGCTCGGCGGGAGCGATTCCCGCAACTGTTCGGTAGACCCAGTCGATCATGGCGCCGTACGCGTAATGGTTGAACGACAGCATGCTGCCGGCGTCGTCACTGGATCCCGCGTCCATGTCGCCCGGGTTGATACTGCCGTCCGGAAGGATGGCGTCCCAACGCTCCCACACGGTGGTGGCGCCGTGATCGACCTGGTACAGCCAGCTGGGTGCTTCGCGACGCAGCAGCATCCGGTAGGCCTCCTCCAGATGGCCGTTGTTCGACAGCGCGAACAGCACCAGCGGGGTACCGAGGAAGCCGGTGGAGATTCGGCCGTCGAGCGCACGGACATCGGCGGCGAGTGCCTCGGCGATCTTCGATCGTTCCTCAGCGGGCGCGATATCGAATTCCAGCGCCAATGCCGCACCGGTCTGGGTGCGGGCTGCTTCCGCACCCCAACGGTGCCAGGTGGCGTCCGCAACGCGATCCGCCAGCTCGTCATACTCCTGCCCGCGAGCGGGATCTCCGACCAGGCGCTCGGCACGCGCCAGCAGTCGGGCGGATCGGACGTAGAAGGCGTTGGCGACATAGTCGCTGGACACCTTGGCGAGCCAGGGTCGATCGCCGGGCGCGTCGGGATCGAGCCAGTCACCGTACTGGAACGGCTCGGTGGGCAGGACGACATCATCGCCGGCACGTCGGCGCAGGTGCTCCACCCAATCGCGCATGCTCCCCAGCTGCTGGACCAGCACCTCATCGCTACCAGAGGCTTCATACGCCGCCCACGGCACGATGGTGGCGGCGTCGGCCCAGCCGGCGCGCCCCATATTGTCGACCGCCCCCTCGCCCATCCGCATGTCCTCGAAGCGGATGATGTCCGGGACGATGCTGGCCACGGCACCGTCCTCCCCCTGGTCGGCGGTGAGATCCCGCAGCCACGTGCGCCAGAAGGCCTCCGAGTCCATGAGGGTACTCGCAGTGGCGGCGAACGCTTGCGCATCACCCGTCCAGCCGAGGCGCTCATCGCGCTGCGGGCAGTCGGTGGGCACGGAGACGAAATTGTCCCGCTGAGACCAGCGGACATTCTCATGGAACCGATCCAATGCGGCGTGGGAGGAGCTGAACTCGCCGCGCTGCGGGAGGTCGGAGGAGATCGCGATCGCGGTCGCAGACACCACCTCAGCGCCGGCGATGTCGGCGAACTGGAACCCGTGGAAGGTGAACTGCGGTTCGAGGACATGTTCGCCGTCGCGGTCCAGCACATACGTGTCCGTCGCTTTCGCCGACCGCAGGGCTGCCGTGTGCAGGTCACCCGACGGCTCCAGGACCTCGGCATGACGCACCCGCACGACATCGCCGGCGCGTCCCCGGACAACCACGCGCACCCAGCCGGAGACGTTCTGGCCGGCATCGAAGCGCGCCCCCTGCTCGCCGTCGCGCCGATCAAGCGGACGCATGGGCAGTTCCGCCACCACCCGGATGGGTGGCGCGGATCGCGGCTCGAACACGGCGAGATCGTGATCGATCACGTCAACGCCGGCCCATGCGCCATCGTCGAAGCCCGGGCTGTGCACGCCCGCCGGAGCGAGGGTCAGATCCACGGTGGTGCCGTCATAGATACTCGCGCCGCGCACGGCACCGAATCCGCCGCGCCAGCTCTCATCCGTGGCGACGATGACGCCATCGGCATCCTCGAGCTGAGCGATCGCGCCGGAACGGGTCCCATAGATCTCGGTGCGCCAGGCGAAGCCCATCCGGCCGCGATACCAGCCGTCGCCCACCTCGAGCACGATGACGTTCTCCCCCGCCACGAGCAGATCGGTCACGTCGTGCGTGTCCACCAGAATCCGCTTCTGATAGGAGGTCCATCCGGGCGTGAGGACAGCATCGCCGACGCGCCGCCCGTTGATCCAGGCATCGACGAGGCCCAGCGCGCTCAGACGAAGCCGCGCCGCTGCAGGGACGTCGGACAGCGTGAACACCCGCCGAAGGATCTGCACCGGCCCCTCCACCGGACTGGGAATGCCGATGACCCGCCCCTGCAGCTCTTTCCCTGGCAGGCCCGCTTCCACCACGATCGGCTCACTCCATGCGGTCCACCCCCGCTGTGTGGCGATCCGCACGGCGTAGGTCAGCGCCGCACCCGGCCGCGGATCGGTAACCGGAACGCCGATGGCTGCACTCGAATCGACCACCTCTCCCGGAATCAGCGAATCGGCGTCGGCACCGGAGGCGATCTGATAGGCGACCTGGGCCGTGCCGGGGGCGGTCGATGTCACCCGCCAGCTCAGGCGGGTACCGCGCGCGGGCACCCCGAGGAGCCCCGCGCCATGCTGGCTCCGGACGAGAGTGATGCGGGTGGCGGAGTCGATCGCCGCGTGGGGGGCAGTCATGCCGATCCTTTCGGACGCGCGCCGTTGCGGCGTCATGTCGATTCTGAATCGATTCATCAATGGAAGTCAAAACAGATTCTCCGTGGCACGGATCCCCACGACGTCCGAGAGCCGGTGCGGCCGGCCCCCGGCACGAGCGGCGACCCCGACCCGAACCGCGCCCGGCGCATGCTCGTCCAGTCCATGTTCTGAGTGCGGCCACCCTGGGCGATCAGCGGAGCGCCGACTTGAATTGACCGCATCGTTTCATCATCACGAAGGAGTACCGATGAGCGTTGTGGTTCAGAAGAGCGCCTGCGTCGGCGCCGGGCAGTGTGCACTCGTGGCGCCCGATGTCTTCGACCAGGATGACGACGGCATCGTGCTGCTGCTCGAGCCTGACCCGGAGGGTGCCGATCTCGATGCCGCGACACGCGCCGTGCGGCTCTGCCCGGCGCGGGCCATCAGCCTCACCTCCTCATGACCGAGCGCGTTGTCGTCGTCGGCGCCTCGATCGGTGGACTGACCGCCGCGGAGACCCTGCGACAGGAGGGCTTCGCCGGCGAGATCGTGCTGATCGGATCCGAAACCCACCTCCCCTACTCCCGCCCGCCGCTGTCGAAGCAGATTCTGCTCGGCGACTGGGAGGGCGACGAAGCCGTCATCCGCACCGCGGCCGAACTCGCCGAGCTCGGCATCCAGGTGCGCACGGGATGCCGCGCGACGGGACTCGATGTGGGCGGACGGGTGCTGCACACCGAACTGGGCGAGCTCGCCTTCGACCAGCTGATCATCGCCACGGGTACCGCACCGCGCTCCCACGCCGCCGTGCCATCCGCCCTGACGCTGCGCACCCTGGACGATGCGATCGAGCTGCGGCGACGCCTCCGATCAGCTCACCGCGTCGCGGTGATCGGCTCCGGAATCCTGGGGTCGGAGATCGCGAGCGCCGCACGCAAACACGAGGCCGAGACGTTGCTGATCGGTCGCTCCGGCTCACTCGGATTCGGCGGTGTCGGCGATCTACTCTCGGATCAGCTGATCACCCTGCACCGGGACCACGGTGTCGAGCTGTCACTGCGCGCCGAGATCGACTCGAGCAGCGTGACCGCGTCCGGAACCCTCCTGACCTTCGCCGATGGCTCATCGCGCGAGGTCGACCTCACCGTCGCGATGATCGGCGGAACGCCTCAGACGCGGTGGCTCGCTTCCTCGGGACTCGACGTCTCCGATGGCGTGGCGTGCGACGCCGTCGGCGAAGCCGTCCCCGGTATCTCGGCGGTCGGCGACGTCGCCGCCTGGACCGATCCGATCTCCGGCCGGCCGCGCCGGGTGGAACACCAGAGCTACGCCATCGAGCAGGCCATCGCCGTGGCGCTCCGTCTCCAGCACGGGCGCGACAGCATGCCGCCGGTGCCGCTGTTCTGGTCGGAGATCCACGGGGTGCGCATCAACGCCTACGGGTGGTTCGATCCCACGCACCGCCTCACCGATGAGACACCCGCCGACGAAGCCGTCGATCGCCGCGTCTACGGCAGTCGCGATGACCGCGGCGACCTGCGTGGCGTCATCGGGTGGAACGCCACCCCCCGCGCTTTCCGCGCCGCACGCGCCGCTGTCGCGACCGCGCCCCACCCCGTCCCCGTTTCTGAAGGAGCCTGACGATGTCGATCCCCACCGAATGCCCGTTCCACGCCCGCTCCCTGCCCGGCGACGGCACACCGCTGACGCCGTCGCCGCAGCTCGCCGCCTGGCGAGAAGACGGCGCCTTCATGCCGCTGGAGTTCCAGGACGGACACGAGGGGCTCGTCGCCACCCGGTATCATGCCGCCGTCGCCGTGCTGCAGGATCCGCGATTCAGCATGCGTCCGAGTCGGATGCCGGTCGGTCCCGGTGATACGACATCCGCGCACGGCGAGCGCGCCGAGGCGGAGGCGGTCCCCCTGGAGCTGCCGGGTCCACTGGATGAGGCGGGACAGGCCTCCGATGCCCTCAACCTCCTGAACCTGGACGGCGACGAGCACGCCAAGCTCCGTCGTTCCGTGATGCCCCGCTTCTCGGTACGCCAGGCGCGCTATCGCGAGGAGTGGATCCGCACGATGGTGGACGAGCAGATCGTGCACCTGCGCACCCTGGGCCCCACCGTCGACCTCTGGCGCGACTACGCCATGCACATCTCCGCGCGCACGCACTGCCACGTTCTGGGCGTGCCCGAGCACCACTACCCCGCCTTCGTCGCCCTGTTCGTCGAGCCGTCCACCGCGCAGCAGAAGTACGACTTCATCCGCGCGCTGCTGGCCGAGCGCGCGAACGACCCGGGCGAGGACGTCATCACCGACCTCCTGGCCAATCCCGACCTGGACCGGATCGAGGTGGAGGGCGTGCTGCGACTGCTGATGGGTGCGGGACGCGACTCCGTGGCCTATCTGATCGCGACCGCATCGGTGGCGCTGCTCACCCACCCGGAGCAGCTCGCCGCGCTGCGTGAGGATCCGGAGCAGATCCGGCCCGCCGTTGAGGAGTTCATGCGAGTGGGTGCCATGTTCGTGACGCTCTTCGCGCGCACCACGACCGAAGACGTGGAGATCGAGGGCGTGACGATCCCTGCGGGCACGTCGGTCGCGGTCTCGCCGGTGGCCGCGAATCGCGACCCGCGGCACTGGGGAGCGGAGAATCCGGAGGAGTTCGATGTGCACCGCGATGCGTTCGGTCACCTCGGCTTCGGCTACGGCATCCACGGCTGCATCGGCCAGCAGGTGGCTCGCGTGGAGATCCGCACCGCCATCACCGCACTGCTGGAGGCGTTTCCGAACCTCACGCTGGTGGACGCGGAGCAGCTGCGACCACAGCCGTTCGCCCACCCGGTGGCCGTGTACGAGGCGGGCGCCGTCATCGCGAGCCTGGACGGCAGCACGTCCTGAGGAGTGCCAGCACTAGCATCATCCCTGTGACAGCTGACCACCCCGCAGGCGAGCCCGTCGTCGTCGGCGCGAACTGGTACCGGTTCGCGTCGGGCGAGCGCATCGTCAACGAGCACGTGATGAGCGTGTCGTTCGTGTGGATCATCAGCGGCGGCGGCGAGATCCATGCCGGCGGACAGCGGTTCGTCGTGGACGCGCAGCACGTGGTGCGACTGCCGTGGCATCACCGTGTCGAGTACCGCGCCAACACGCGTTCGCCGTTCCACATCGGCACGCTGCACGTGGTCCCCCGCCACGACACCAGCGTCCCGGTGACCCCGCGTGTCGCGTTCCTTCCCGGTGATCCCCTGCTCGCCGATCCGGCACGTCACGGCGATGCGACGCAGTTCTCCCCCGGCGTGTCCTCCCTGCGCGCGGACGCCGCGCGGCGCATCACCCAGTACGGCACGATCGCCATCGAGCGGCTGGGTGAGGGTGGGTTCGACGAGGACTACTTCCGTGCGCTCGGTCGGCTGATCATGATCGACAACGCAGCGTGGACCTCGGACCACGCTCAGCACGCCGCCGTGCCGGGGTCGCTGGAGCTGATGATGACGTTCATCCGTCATCACATCGCCGAGCCGTTGACGGTGAAGCGGGTGGCCGAGGCGGCGAAGTGCAGCGAGACCACGGCCCAGCGACTGTTCACCCGCCACACGGGCGAATCGCTGCAGTCGTGGATCCGCCACGTGCGGCTCCAGGAGGCCGCCCGGCTACTGCGCACCACGGGGCTGCGGGTGAGCGAGGTGGCTCAGCTGGTGGGATACGTGGATCCGCTGTATTTCTCGCGGGCGTTCCGACGGGCGTTCGGTGTCGCGCCCAGCCAGTTCGCGCGCGCGACACTGCGTCCCTGAAACCGCCCGGCGGTTGATCGTCGGGTCCATGTTTCCGCGTTCCTGCATCCTGCTCGCCGCCCACGCGATCCCTAGAGTTGACTGCGATCTCGCGCAGATCTGCTGTGCGAAAACGTGAAGGAGCGTGCCCGCCCATGACAGTGCATCGACGCCCGTTCGGGCGAACCGGTTGGGAGATCAGCGAGGTGTCGTTCGGCGCCTGGCAGCTGGGTGGGCAGTGGGGACCGGTCGATGACGACCAGTCGGTGCGGACGCTGCTGGAGGCGTACGAACGCGGTGTGAACTTCGTCGACACTGCGCAGATGTACGGCACGGGTCACAGCGAGGAGGTGGTGGGGCGGTCGCTGCGCGAGTGGCGCGGCGAGCGCATCCATGTGGCCACGAAGGTGCAGCCCCCGGTCTGGCCTCATCCCTCCGTCGAGGATCCCGACATCGCCGCGGCGTATCGACCGGAGTACCTTCGCGATCAGGTCGAGCAGTCGCTGCGACGCCTCGGCGTGGAGCGCATCGACCTGTACCAGCTGCACTGCTGGATGCCCGGCGGGATGCGGGATCGGGGATGGCTCCACACACTGCGGGAGTTGCAGGCGGAGGGGAAGATCGAGCGGATCGGCGTCTCGCTGCGCGACTATCGCGCCGATGAGGGCGTGGAGCTCGCTCGCTCCGGACTCGTGGATTCGATCCAGGTGATCTACAACATCTTCGAGCAGCAGCCGGACGCCGAGCTGTTCCCTGCTGCTCTCGCCTCCGAGACGGCGATCATCGCCCGTGTGGCTCTGGATTCGGGCTCACTCGGTGGCACCTGGACGGCCGACACCTACGACTCGTGGCCGGACGGCTCGCAGCTGAAGACGATGTTCCGCGGGGAGCGCTTCGCCGAGACCGTGGAGCGCGTCGCCGCGGTGAAGGAGGTCACGTCGCCGTTCTACGACGGACTCGATGAGGCAGCCGTGCGGTTCGTGCTGGACTCCCCGGCCGTCTCCACCACGATCGTCGGCATGACGTCGTCGACCCGGCTCGCACGCAACCTGTCGTTCGGCGACGGCGCCGGACTCGCGCCCGGCCTCCGCAAGCGACTGGCCGGCTTCGGCTGGGAGAGGAACTACTACGTATGAGCACCGGATCAGCGGCCGTCGAACGGCTGAGTCCCGCCGAGATCGAGAATCGTCTTGCGCGGGCCTCGGTGGCGTATCTGCCCCTCGGTTCCCTGGAGTTCCATGGACCGCACCTGCCGATCGGACTCGACGCACTCACCGCGCACGGCATCTGCCTGCGCGCCGCGGAGCTCGCCGGAGGGATCGTGCTGCCGCCCTTCTATCAGGGCATCGGTGGTGAGCACAGCCGCTATCCGTGGACGCTGATGAGCGAACAGCCGGGGGCGATCGAGACCCTGCTCGGGGAGACCCTGGGCCGGCTCGATGAGCTCGGGGTGCGTCACGCCGTCCTTCTGAGCGGACACTTCGCCGACGAGCAGCGCGGCCTCGTCACCCGCATCGCCGATCGCTGGAACGCCGCGGGCCGTGAGCTCCGTGCCGTCGCTCGCACGATCGGTCAGGTGCCGGAACCTCCGGTGCAGCCCGATCACGCGGGACGCTTCGAGTCCCTGCTGCTGCACGCGATCGATCCCGCGCTGGTGCACGTCGATCGCCTTCCGGATCCCGTCGCCTTCCCCGCGCCGGCGGGCGAAGACCAGTACGGCCCGGGTCGTCACGACACTGCTCACCCGCTGCACGGTGTGTTCGGCGCCGACCCCCGTGGTCTCGACACGGAGGCGGCCGAACCCCTGCTGGCGCATCTCGCCGCCTGGGTGGCGTCGCTCACCTCCCCCTGAGCGCAACGAAACATCGCCCCGGCCAAGCGGCCGGGGCGATGTTCTGTGTTCGTCGACGAATCAGAAGTCGAAGTCGTCGATGTTGTCAGCGTTGAACACGTACGGGTCGCCGAGCAGCACCGTGGCATCGGCACCCACCGTGAAGGAGCCGAGCTTGCCCGCCTCGAAGGTGTCACCCTCCTTGCCCGTGATGGTGCCGGAGATCAGCGCGTCTGCCGCGTAGGCGGAGAGGTAGCCGAGGTCCTCCGGGTTCCACAGCGCGAACGCGGTGACGGTGCCGTCCTTGACGTACTCGCGCATCTGGTTCGGCGTGCCGAGGCCCGTGAGCGCCACCTTGCCCTTGTAGTTCGAGGTGGAGAGGTAACGGGCGGCGGCCGAGATGCCGATGGTCGTGGGCGAGATGATGCCCTTCAGGTCCGGGTGCGACTGCAGCACGGCGGCGGTCTTGTCGAACGAGACCTGCTCGTCGTCGTCACCGTAGACCACGTCCACCAGCTTGATGTTCGGGTGGTCCGACGCGAGGAGCGTCTTCATGATGTCGATCCACGCGTTCTGGTTGGTCGCGTTGGCGGTCGACGACACGATCGCGATCTCGCCCGCGTCACCGATCTGCTCGGCGATCAGGTCGATCTGCGCCTTCGCGATGCCCTCGGCCGTGGCCTGGTTGACGAACAGGTCGCGGCACTCGGGGTTGGTATCGGAGTCGAAGGTGACCACCTTGACACCCGCGCTGCGAGCCTCGTCGAGAGCGTCACAGATCGCCTTGGGGTCGTTCGCCGACACCACGAGGGCGCCCACACCCTGCTGGGTGGCGGTGTTGATGTAGCTCACCTGAGCATCGGGGGTGGACTCTGCGGGGCCGACCTCGGCGAACGTGCCGCCGAGCTCCTCCACCGCTGCCTTGCCACCCTTGCTGGAGGTGTCGAAGTAGGGGTTTCCGAGGCTCTTCGGCAGGAACGTGATCGACAGGTTCTCGCTCGATCCGCCACCACCGCCTGCGGAGCCCGTGGACTCGCCGGCCGGGGTGCCGGTGTCGGCACAGCCGCTGAGGGCGAGCGCCGCGGCGACCACGACAGCCGCGACGGCGGCGACACGCTTGCGTGCAAACTTCATTGTTCTCTTCCTTTTCGGGTCGTGTGGACTTTTCGGGTCGTGTGGACGGCCGGGGCGGGTGCCGTCGGCCGGGGACGCAGCGTCAGGATGCTGTGGATGCTGCGACGCGTGGGAGACGGCCGGGCCGTCGTCGGGCTCTCTGCACCCAGGCCAGCAGGCTGGCGCCCACCACGGAGAGCACGAGCAAGGCACCGGTGATCACATTGATCACGTCGGAGGTCACGTTGGCCAGTCGGAGAGCGCTGGAGAGCACGCCGATCAGCAGCACCGCGGCGACCACACCGTAGAGCTGGCCGCGACCGCCGAACACGGACACCCCGCCGAGCACCACGGCGGCGATCACTTGGAGTTCCAGTCCCGTCGCGTTGTCGCCTCGCGCGCTGCCGAAGCGCAGCGTGAAGAAGATGCCGGCGAAGGCAGCGACCAGGCCGGAGAGCAAGAACAGCACGAACTTGGTGCGCTCAACATGGATGCCGGAGAAGCGGGCGGCGTCCTTGGAGAGGCCGATGGCGTAGATGCCGCGTCCGAACGGGGTGAAGTGCAGCATGATCACGAACACCACGAGCAGGATCACGAAGGGCACCATGATGTACGGGATGGTGGTGCCGGCGATCTTCGCCTTCGCCAGTGCGGTCCACAGCTCCGGGAAGTCGGTCACGGCCGTGGTGCCGAGGACGCCCACCGCGAGCCCGCGGAACAACGCCAGGGTGCCGATGGTCACGGCGAGTGATGGCAGCCCCACCACGGTCACCAGGAATCCGTTGACCGCGCCGCCGATCGCGCCCACGAGGAGGGCGAGCAGGGCGGCCACCTCGAACGGCAGCCCGGCCTGGACGCCGGCGCCGGTGACCACGCTGGCGAGGCCCACCATGCTCCCCACCGACAGGTCGATCTCTCCGGTGATCATGATGAGGGTCATCGGCAGGGCGATGAGCAGAATCGGGGCGACATCCAGCAGCAGGTAGTTGAGCGTGATGGGCTGGCCGAAGCCACGGACCGCCACGGTCGCGTACAGCGTCACCAGGATGAGCAGCGCGACGATGCCGCTCTCTCGCGAGATCAGGACGCGCCGCCAGAGTGGCTTCTCGAAGTCGTGCGAGACCCGGTTGGTCGACGCGGATGCGGTGTTGGCGATGGTCATGACTGATCCCTTGCTTCGATGAGCCGCTGTCGCTGCCGAACCGCGAGCCAGCGGTCCAGCACGATCGCACCGATGATGAGCGCGCCCACCACGGCGCGCTGCCAGAAGTCGGGGATGCCGAGGATCGGCAGGGCCCGGTTGATGGTCATCAGCAGCATCGCGCCGATGGCCGCTCCCCACACGGTGCCGACGCCACCGGTGATGGCGACGCCGCCGATGACGGCCGCTCCCACGGCGTCGAGCTCCCATCCGGCTCCGGCCTGCGAGCTGACCGTGCCATACCGGGCGACGTAGAAGACACCGGCCAGCCCGGCGAGAGCACCCGACAGCACGAACGCGGTGAGCACGCGACGCGTGACCTTGAGGCCGTACAGCTCGGCGGCCGCGGGGTCGGAGCCGATGGCGTAGTACTCGCGTCCGCCTCGGGTGTTGCGCATATACCAGGCGGCGATCACCAGGAGGATCACCGCCACGATCGCGAGGATCGGGATCGTGAGCAGCTGTCCGGTGCCGACGGCCAGGAAGTCCTTGGGGATGTCGGACGCGTTCACGCGCGTGGAGCCCGCCCACATCACGTTGATGCCGCGGTAGGCGTAGAGCGTGCCCAGCGTGATCACCATGGCGGGAACCCGGGCGTAGGCCACCAGGGCTCCATTGATCAGCCCGAGCACACCGCCGAAGGCGACCGCCAGGATCACCACCACCGGCACCGGGAGGGCCGGGGCGTCGATGAACAGGCGTCCCGCGAGGTAGGCGGACAGTCCCATCACCGAGCCGACCGAGAGGTCGACGTTTCGGGTGATGATCACGATCGCCTGCCCGATGGCCACCAGCACGAGGATCGACGGGGTCAACAGCAGATCGCGCCAGCCGTCGGCGCTGAGAAGGAAGCTGGGGTTCTTCACGGTGGCGGCGGCCACCACGATTGCCAGGGCGATCAGGATGCCGAACTCGCGCGCCTTGCCGAGTGCGCCGATGTTCTTGGTGAGACCCGAGACGGGGATCCGGGTGGTGGACGGGGCGGTCATGCGTGCTGCTCCGATGCGTGCGTGGCGGCGAACATCACGTTCTCGCTGGTGGCCTGGGCCCGGTCGATCTCCGCCGTGATGCGGCCTTCACGCATCACAAGGACGCGGTCGGCCATGCCGAGCACTTCGGGAAGCTCCGACGAGATCATCAGGATGCCCATGCCCCGACCGGCGAGTTCGGACAGCAGACGGTGCACCTCCGACTTGGTTCCGACGTCGATGCCGCGGGTGGGCTCATCGATGATCAACACGTCGGGCTCGGTGGCCAGCCACTTGGCCAGCACCACCTTCTGCTGGTTGCCGCCGGAGAGCGTCGCCGCCACCGTGTCCAGCGCGTGCGCCTTCACCTCGAGTCGGCTCGCCCACACGCGTGCGGCGTTGTTCTCCATGCCGGTGGTGAGCAGGCCGAAGCGGGCGAGACCACGGCGGATCGCCATCGTGATGTTGCGTCCCACGCCGGAATCGACGACGAGTCCCTGCTTGCGTCGGTCCTCGGGCACCAGCGCGATGCCGGCGCGCATCGCGTCCACCGGTCTGCCTCGGCGGACCGGGGCCCCCCGCATGCTGACACTGCCCTCCTGGTAGCCGTCCACACCGAACACGGCGCGTGCGACTTCGCTGCGTCCCGCGCCGACCAGGCCGGCGAGTCCCACGATCTCCCCCGCGCGCACGGTGAAGCTGATGTCGTGGAAGACGCCCTGGCTGGTGAGGTTCGTCACCTCCAGCAGGGGTTCGCCGATCGCAGCCTCGGTCTTCGGGAAGAGTTCGGTGACGTCGCGTCCCACCATCTGGCGCACAAGTTCCGACGGCGTCGTATCGGCGATCGCCATCGTGGAGATGTACGCGCCGTCGCGCATCACGGTGACGGTGTCGCACAGCGCGAAGACCTCGTCGAAGCGATGGGAGATGAAGATGAGTCCGCGTCCCTCGTCGCGCAGGCTCCGCGCGATACTGAACAGCCGCTCGACCTCCACACCCGACAGGGCCGCGGTCGGCTCGTCCATCACGAGGAGCTTCGCGTCGAGGGAGACGGCCTTCGCGATCTCGATCACCTGCTGATCGGCGATCGAGAGGCCCTCCGCGGGGCGGTCGGGATCGATCGCGACGCCGAGGCGGGTGAACAGCCGCTCCACCTCGTGGCGCATCGCGCGACGGTCGATCTTGCCGAATCGGCCCGTCAGCTGGCGACCCATGAAGATGTTCTCCGTGACGGAGAGGTCGGGAAACAGCGTCGGCTCCTGGTAGATCACCGCGACGCCGGCGGCCTTCGCCTGCGCGGTCGTGGCGAAGTCAACGTCCTCGCCGTCCAGGCGAAGCTCCCCGCTGTCGCGGCGATACAGACCTGCCACGATCTTCACCAGCGTGGACTTCCCGGCTCCGTTCTCGCCGATCAGCGCGTGAATGGAACCGGCCTGCACACGCAGTGTTCCGGAGCGCAGTGCCAGCACCGCGCCGAAGGACTTGGCCACGTTGGCCAGCTCGAGAACGACAGGAGCATCGCTCCCTGGCACAGCTGCGTCGCTGGTCTGCACGGCTTCCTCCACGATGAGGTATCACGCGAATCTGAATCGATTCATGTTCGAGTGCTGCCACTGTACTGCATGGACTATCGACCCGGTCAAATCACAAATCGGCAACGCTCGACACGTCCATGAAAGTGACGGATGAAGCCATGTCGCCCGCACGCGCCGGACGTACTGTGGGGGAGCCGAGTACCACGCCGTGCGGACAACCGCTTCGGCAGGAAGGCTGCCCGAAAGGAACCTATGTCAGAGGGGCGTGATTCCATATGACATGGCCTCCAAGTCTAAGCGCCTGAAAGCGCGAGCGAAGAAGCGGCGGCATCTGCCCAAGGTACAAACGACCGCACAGGCAGATCCCTACGTTGAATTCATAGCGCAGTCCGCGGGTACGTTGCAGTCGCTAATCGCTGACCTCAACACTGAGGGTGATTTCGAAGAGAACTTAGAGAGGAGGTTCGCTGACTGTGTTGAAGAGCTTGCTGCCATAGGTTCGCGCTTCACGCCAGTCAGGCTGGCTGAAACCGCTCGACTGGCGTACTTTCCGTTCACACAAGCCGATGAGATTGTCGCGAATCGCGACGGGGGTGCCTGGCGTGTGGAGTTGCTAGTCCTGCTCGCGATGGCGGGTCGCGCACAGGACGAGGCGGTCATTTCGTCCGCTAGGCCGAATGAGATGTCCGCTGCGATTCAGGAGGTGATGCCGCTTCTAGATGAAGTCACGAACCTCGCTTGGCTCCGTACGGTTCGTACCACTGACCCGGACTCCTCGCTGGGCTCATTGCCTCTCGGCGTACAGGGGGCAGAGGTGGCAATGCGCAACTCGTCATACGCGGATGTTCTACAGGCGACAGCGGTCGAGTTGCTAGACAGCAACCCGGCTGTACGTACCGCGCTGGAAAGCGGTCTGGGGTTCACGGCCACCGAAGCACTTATTGTCCTGAACGCTTGTCATTCCGCTCAAGTGGAGGATCTGAACATACGAGGGAACCGGTTCGCGCAGTCACTGACGGAGCTCAATGAGGGGTCCGGTGATGACGTTCCAGGCCTGGCTGCAGTCGCAGCGAACATACTGATGTCGATGTTCGAGCCATCCGCGGAGCAAGTCACGGTGAGCATCAGCGACCTTGTCGCGAAGACGGGCCTCTCCTCGGAACGCGTCGGACGGGTAACTTCGTTCTTTACGCTTGATGTATCAGGGATTACAGCTTTGGAGGCTGCACAGCGGTTCGTTCGGGGGGACAACCCGTGGCGACGCAGCCCCCTACTCTCGAGCGGCGCGGGCCGGCTGATGTTGCTTCATGAGGCACACACGGGACCAGCAGTGAGGGAACGGCTAGAGGAGTACCTCAAATCAAAGCATGATGTATGGGACATCTACGCAAAGCACCGAGGAGAGGTCCTCGAGCATCGGGTGTTGCGTGCAGTCCAAAGAATCCTTCCCTCGGCGACGTACCGGAACGGGTTCGAGTTCTTTGTACCGGCAACGGAAGCCCAGAAGGAGGCAGGCTCCGTCGAAAGATACACCAAGCGCGTGGAGTGCGATCATCTCGTGCTCGTCGATGATGTGGCGTTTGTCATCGAAGACAAGGCGGTCGCATTCAGTGCTCTTTCGCGATCCGGGAAGACTACTCGGCAGCTCGGTGACCTCCGACGCATCATCACTAATGCGGCAGAGCAGGCAGGACGGGTGCGCTCCGGGATCATTAATGACGGCGGGCTGCGCATACACGGGGAGGGGTGGGTGGACCTCACCCACATACGGGAGGTCCACACCATCGCGGTCAGCCTCGATGATGTCCCCACTGTGTTCACGGCCACCGCGGAGCTAGTTGATGCCGGGCTTATCGATCTGGACAACGTCCCTTGGACGGTGTCGCTACATGATTTCGAACTGATCGCCGAACTCGTAGACCGACCTGCGGAATTTCTCCTCTATCTTCGGCGGCGACGGGACCCCATGACGACTGTGATGTTCGTGGCAGCGGATGAGCTCGATCTATTCCTCTACTTTTACGAGGCTGGACTGTGGGTTGAACCCGATCCCGTCCTAGTCAAGGAAGCGTTCCCGTTCTTGCCTGACCCGAGTCCGGGTACTCTACGACGCTTTCGGCAGCAGACACCTGCAATTATTACGAGCAGGACAGACGCGCTGGATCGTTGGCACCTCACCCGCGATACCAACCCGCGCGCACCGAAACCTTCGATGCCGTCGACGAGCATAATGGCCCTCATCGACGAGTTGCACCGGCGCGAGAGCTACGGGTGGTTGAGCGTTGGGGCGACGCTACTGTCCGGAAACGTGACCGCGCAGGAGTCGTTCGCGCGGAATGCAAAGAACCTGCTGGACAACCCAGACCCGCTTGGCCGCGGTCGTAGCATGACTGTTCCGATCGCCGGGAGCGTCAACCCAGAGGAGGGTTGGCTGCTGGTGTGGGCGGTCAAGCCCCCCGGCCCTTCGCTTATGGTCTGGGAAACGCATCTGCGGAGCTACATGAAGGCCAAAGGCCACCAACTGCGGATCCCCCGGGTTGCAGCCCTTGCATACGACGAGGTGACTCGCGAGCTCATCGCTATGTACTACGAAGGCGAGACCAGCGCGCTCGATCCTTCGTCAACGGCATCGCTCCAGCGGCTGCGTCCGGCATCATCCTTTCAGTCACGGCTACCTCCATCCGCGAAGCACCGACCACGATCGACATGACCGACGCCGTCGACTCGTGAGGTACTACCGGCCGCCCGCCTGAACGAACATGTCGAAGGGGTAGGTGGTCCGACCAGCTCTAGCCGCGGGTGGAGGCTCGGACGACCAGCTCGGGCCGGAAGCGGACCCGGCGCGGCGGTTCATTCGGCGACGCCACAGCTTCCAGCAGCAGCTCCACCGCCACCCCCCCCATCTCGTGCGCTGGTTGGCGCACGGAGGTGAGCGGCACCACCGTGGACTGGGCGAAGTCGATGTCGTCGTAGCCGATCAACGCGAGATCGTCGGGAATGCGGATGTCGCCCAGCAGAGAAGCGCCCTGCATCACGCCGACAGCGAGCAGGTCGTTCGCACAGAACACCGCGTCGGGCCGTTCATCGGCGGGACGATGCGCGATGGCCTCTCCCGCGGCGCGACCGGCGAGCACCGTCATGGCATCCTGCTCGATCACCTCGAGCACGGCATCGGGGTGCTCCTCGAGCGCGCGACGCGCTCCGGCGAGGCGATCGGAGACCTGGCGGATCGAGAGCGGCCCGCCCACGAAGGCGATCCGTCGCCGACCGAGCGCCAGCAGGTGCGATGCGGCGAGGTGGCCACCCTCCAGGTCGTCGACCGAGACCGATGGCACCGCAGTATCGGGCAGCTCAGCATCCACCAGAACGAGGGGGATGTTCGCCTCGGCGAGCCGCGCCACAGCGGCCGTGTCGTCCGCGGTGGGGGTGAGGAGCACGCCGTTGACGCGCTGTTCGCGGAACAGGTCGATGTACGCGGCCTCGCGGATGTCGCTCTGATCGCTGTTGCCGAGGAGAACCGACATCCCCTCGGCGGCGGCCCGTTCCTCGGCGCCGCGGGCGACCTGAGCGAAGAACGGGTTTGCACTGTCCAGCACGACCAGTCCGATGGAGCGGCTGCGCCCGGCCCGCAGCTGGCGCGCCGCGTCATTGCGCACGAAGCCGAGCTCCTCGATGGCCGCTTGCACCCGCTCGACCGTGGCCGCCGCGACCTTGTGTGGACGGTTGAGCACGTTCGAGACAGTCCCCACCGACACGGACGCCGCCTGGGCGACATCTTTCACGCTGACCGTCACGACGACCGTTCCTCCTCGGGGGCGCTTGACTGCCCCGAACACTCAGACTATCGTCGTGAAACGATTCAGATTTGTCCAGCGCCCTGTCGTCACCCGCGGCTCACACAAAGGAGTGCCATGTCCCGCTACGCCTTCATCCTGCAGGTGCGGCCCGAAATGCTCGACGAGTACATCGCGCGGCACAGCCCCGTGTGGCCGGAGATGCTCACCGAGATCGCCGCCGCCGGGCGGCGCAACTACTCGATCTTCCTCGACCGCGAACACAGCACGCTGTTCGGCAGCTACGAGTGCGATGACGAAGAAGCCGCTCGGGCGTACCTGGCAGCGTCTGAGGTCGCCAGCCGATGGGAAGCGGACATGGCGCCGTTCTTCATCGGTCTCGAGGGGCGGGCGGATCAGGCCGCGACCCCCCTCGCCGAAGTCTTCAACCTGGAGCAGCAGCTCCAGGCCATCCCCAGCGAAAGCGAGAACTGATGTCGTCCCTCACCCCGGAAACCCTCTCCGAACTGGAGAAGCAGTCGATCGAGCTGCCGTCATGGGCGTTCGGAAACTCCGGAACCCGGTTCAAGGTGTTCGGCACCGCCGGCACCCCGCGTGACCCGTTCGAGAAGATCGCCGACGCCGCCGAGGTGAATCGCCTCACCGCGCTGGCCCCGTCCGTGGCGCTGCACATCCCGTGGGATCTGGTCGACGACTTCGGCGCGCTGCGTCGCCACGCGGAGGACCTCGGTGTCAGCCTCGGGACGATCAACTCGAACACGTTCCAGGACGACGACTACAAGTTCGGCGCCCTCACGCACGAGGACCCCCGTATCCGTCAGAAGGCGATCGATCACCACTTCGAGTGCATCGACGTGATGGACGCCACCGGCTCCCGCGACCTGAAGATCTGGCTGGCCGAGGGGTCGAACTACCCGGGTCAGGCTGATCTGCGTGGTCGCCAGGACCGCCTGCACGAGTCCCTCCAGAAGATCTACGACCGTCTGACGGGTGAGCAGCGCCTGGTGCTGGAGTACAAGTTCTTCGAGCCGGCGTTCTACCACACCGATGTTCCGGACTGGGGGACGTCGTACGCCCAGGTGGCCGCTCTCGGCGACCGCGCCATGGTCTGCCTCGACACCGGCCACCACGCGCCGGGCACCAACATCGAGTTCATCGTGATGCAGCTCATGCGCCTCGGAAAGCTCGGCTCGTTCGACTTCAACTCGCGTTTCTACGCCGACGACGACCTCATCGTGGGTGCCGCCGACCCGTTCCAGCTGTTCCGCATCCTCTTCGAGGTGATCCGCGGCGGCGCGCTGAACAACCCCGACGTCGCCTTCATGCTCGACCAGTGCCACAACGTGGAGAACAAGATCGCCGGCCAGATCCGCTCGGTGCTCAACGTGCAGGAGATGACCGCACGTGCGCTGTCGGTGGACACCGACGCTCTGCGCGCGGCCCAGGTGTCCGGCGACGTGCTCGGCGCCAACGCCGTGTTCATGGACGCCTTCTACACCGACGTCCGCCCCGCTCTCGCCGACTGGCGTGAGTCCCGCGGTCTCCCCCGCGACCCGATGGCAGCCTTCGCCGCGTCGGGGTACCAGGAGAAGATCGAGGCCGACCGCGTCGGCGGCCAGCAGGCCGGCTGGGGCGCGTAAGTTCTCAGACGCGACGGGCGGGGTCGGTGTTTCGGCTCCGCCCTTCGCCCCCCCTTCATCCCCGCCTCCGGCTCCACGTCGACATCGCGCAACGACTGGTCTTAGAAGCCGTCGACGGCGATGGACCCAAACACCCCAACTGAGACCACCGTCCGCATTGGTCTCAGAAGAGGTGAGACACCAGCGCCGAAACAGCGGCAGCTGAGACCACCGGCCCGGCACCACCGTCAGCGCACGTCGTCGAGTGCCGTCGCCTCGGCGAAGCGCTCGTCGGCGGCATGGTACAGCTCATGCTGGCGGGGGTCGGGAGGGAACTCCGCCCGATCGCCCAATAATGTATCGTTTCAATACGCCGTACTCCGAGATCTCCGAGGGACCATGAACGCTGCCGAATCCTCCCGCGCCATCGCCGTCGCGGCCGTCGATCTGGGCGCCACCAGCGGCCGCGTGATCGTGGGTCGCGTGGGTGCAGACACCCTGGAGATGACGTCGGTGGCGCGCTTTCCCAACGGCCCCGTACCGCTGGCGTCCGGCCTGCACTGGGACCTCACCGCCCTGTACGCGCATGTGATGGAGGGCCTGCGCGCGGCGCTGCGCGAGGCACCGGAGATCACATCGATCGGCATCGACTCCTGGGCCGTGGACTACGCGCTGCTGCGCGGCGAGCGCATGCTCGGCGAGCCGTTCCACTACCGCGACGAGCGCACGGCGGTGGGCGTCGACCGCGTGCACGAGCGCGTGTCCTACGACGAGCTCTTCTCCCGCAACGGCCTGCAGTTCCTCCCCTTCACCACGCTCTATCAGCTCGCCGCGGAGGATTCCGCCGTCCTCGATATCGCCGACGACCTGCTGCTCATCCCGGATCTGCTCGCCTTCCAGCTCACGGGCGAGCGAGTGGCCGAGCGCACCAATGCCTCGACCACCGGACTTCTGAATGCGACGACGGGCGAATGGGACGAAGAGCTCATCACCACCCTGGGCATCGACCGCTCACTGCTCGCGAAGCTCATCTCACCGGACGAGACCATCGGCACGCTGCGGGACGATGTGGCGGCGGCTCTCGGTGCAACGGCACCGGTGCACGTCACCGCGGTCGGCTCCCACGACACCGCCTCCGCGGTGGTCGCTGTCCCGATGGACCCCACCACCGCCGCCTACATCTCCTGCGGCACCTGGGGGCTGGTGGGCGTGGAGGTCCCCTCCCCCGTGCTCACCGATGAGGCGCGCGAGGCGCGCTTCACCAACGAGGGCGGCGTCGACGGTCGCATCCGCCTGTTGCACAACGTGATGGGCCTGTGGGTGTTGAGCGAGACGGTTCGCGGATGGGAGCGTGAGGGCACGACGATCGAGCTGCCCGCGCTTCTGTCCGAGGCCGCCGCCGTCACGGAGGACGTCCCGGTCTTCGACGTGGACGACCCGCGCTTCCTGCCCCCGGGTGATATGCCCGCGCGCATCGCGGACTGGTTCGCCGAGCACGGCGTCCCGGCACCGACGGGCCGCGCGGCGATCACGCGGAGCATCATCGAGTCCCTCGCTCAGGCCTTCGCCGACACGGCGCGCACCGCGGCCCGACTCGGCGACGTGGACCTGCAGACGATTCACCTGGTGGGCGGCGGGGCACTCAACGACCTGCTGTGCCAGCGCACCGCCGATCGCTCCGGGCTGCCGGTGCTGGCAGGTCCCGTGGAAGCGACGGCGCTCGGCAACATCCTCGTCCAGGGGCGCGCGGCGGGCGCCATCAGCGGCGATCTCCAGACGCTCCGCGACCTCGTGGCACGCACGCACCCGCCCCGCCGTTTCACTCCCGCCATGTGAACCTCCGGGGCAAGGGGGCTCAGACGCAGGGAATCTCGTCCCAGCCGTCGGCCAGCAGCCGGTCGCGGATCACCTTCGAGAAGATCTTGTAGCCGTCCGTGTTCAGGTGGATTCCGTCCGGACGGAACAGCGCGGCGTTGGGGGCGCTGCCGCCGCCGAGCAGCGGAGTCTCGGTGTCGATGAAGCGCAGCGGTCCGTCCGGGGTCGCCAGAGCCGCGATCGCCGCGCTGACGGCGTCGACCTCTTTCCCGTTGCGGGCACGCGCGGGGACATCGTTGATCGACACGAAGTAGATCACGACGTTCGGCAGATGCTGACGCGCCTCATCCGCGAATGCGCGCACGTCGGCGACCACATCGGCGGGCTTGGTGCCGATCGCCACGTCGTTCGCCCCGGAATAGAGCACGATGACGTCCGGCTCCACGGTCGGAATGATCCGGCGCACGTACAGCAGCTGATCCTTCATCGTGGTCGCCCCCATGCCGATGTTCTCCGTGCGCAGCGGCTTGAGGTCCGTGTCGGAGCTCTTCCACTCGTCCACGGTGGAGCTTCCGGTGAGCAGGATCAGCGGCTTCTCCTGCGGGGTGCAGATGGCGGTGATCGGCTTCGGTGATGGGGTGCCGACACTGCGCGGAAGGGGCGGTTCCGCGCGCGTCACCGCGATCTCCGGAAGCCGAGACCACCAACCGACACCGGCGCCGATCCCCAGCAGCAGAACGGCCGTCAGAACGGATCCGACGAGGATGCGCAGCACCCGCCAGATCTGTCGTGGCGGACGCGCATGAGCAGCATGAGCCAGTCGTGCGCCCATCAACCCCTCCTCACCGTTCCACCCTAAGTGTCGGCAGGCATCGGTCCCGTCTCACGGCGCGGGCCGCGCGCCACAATCAGGGAAAAAATCAGGGTCCCCGGAAACCACGATCCGCGGCCCCGGAGAACCGGAACCGCGGATCGGAGGGTACGTCGCTCAGTCGCCGAGCACGAGGTGCAGCTGCTCGACCGCCCAATCCAGTTCGGTGGCGCGCACCACGATCGGCGGTGCGATCCGCACGGTCTGGCCGTGGGTGTCCTTCACCAGCACGCCGCGCTCGAGCAGCTTCTCGGCGATCTCGCGTCCGGTGCCGCGGGCGGGATCGATGTCGACGCCTGCCCACAGCCCCGCCACGCGCACGGCGGTGACGCCGTGGCCGACCAGAGCGTGCAGCTTCTCGGACAGGTGCTCCCCCAGGGCACGCGCGCGCTCCTGGAACTCACCGGTGGCGAGCATCGAGACCACCTGCAGTCCGACCGCTGCCGCGAGCGGGTTCCCGCCGAACGTCGAGCCGTGCTCTCCGGGTCGGATGACGCCGAGCACATCGGCGTTGGCCGCGACCGCCGATACCGGCAGCACGCCGCCACCGAGCGCCTTGCCCAGCAGGTACACGTCGGGGACGACGCCCTCGCGGTCGCACGCGAAGGTGGTGCCCACGCGTGCGAGGCCCGACTGGATCTCATCGGCGATGAAGAGCACGTTGCGCTCCGCGGTGATCTGACGGATCTCCCGCAGGTAGCCGTCCGGCGGAATGATCACACCGGCCTCGCCCTGGATCGGCTCGACCAGCACAGCGACGGTGTCGTCGTCGATGGCCGTACGGATCGCCTCGGCGTCCCCGAAGGGGACGCGCACGAAGCCCGGCGTGAAGGGACCGAAGCCCTCACGGGCGGTGGGGTCGTCGCTGAAGCTCACGATCGTGGTGGTGCGGCCGTGGAAGTTGCCGTCGGCCACGATGATCTTCGCCCGCCCCTCGGCGACGCCCTTCACGCGGTAGCCCCAGGCGCGCGCCACCTTGATGCCCGTCTCCACGGCCTCGGCGCCGGTGTTCATCGGCAGCACGAGATCCTTGCCGCAGAGCACGGCGAGCGCCTCCGCGAACGGTCCGAGCTGATCGTTGTGGAACGCCCGGCTGGTGAGCGTGAGGCGATCCAGCTGGCGGTGGGCCGCCGCGAGGATCGCCGGGTGGCCGTGCCCGAAGTTCAGCGCCGAGTATGCCGACAGCAAGTCCAGGTACCGCTTACCCTCGACATCCGTGACCCACGCACCCTCGCCGTGCGAGACGGAGACGGGAAGCGGGTGATAGTTGTGCGCGAGGTGATCCTCGCCCGGGAAGACGGCCTCCGAGGTGGCGACGGTGTCGGTCATGCTCGCGCCCCGCGCAGTTCCAGGGTGCAGCACTTGATGCCGCCGCCGCCGAGCAGGAGCTCGGACAGGTCGACCAGGTGCGGAACGTAGCCGCGCTCGCGCAGCTGCTTCTCGAAGCCGGTGGCACGCGGGGAGATGATCACGTTGCGTCCGTCGCTGGCGGAGTTCAGGCCGAACACGGCACCGTCCTCGTCAGAGACCAGGATCGCGTTCGGGAAGCGCTCGGCGAGGATCGCCTGGCTGCGCTCGTCGAAGGCGTGCGGAAGGTAGGCCACACCCACCTCGGCGCCGGGCTCGACGACCGGGTCGAGGATCGCGAGGGCTGTGTCCAGGTGGTAGAAGCGCGGATCGATCAGCGTGAGGGAGACCACCTCACGACCGAAGATCTCGCGGAGTTCGTCCTGGCTGGCGTCGCTGGAGCGGAAGCCCACGCCGGCGAGGATCACGTCGCCGGCGAGCAGGAAGTCACCCTCGCCCTCGTTGGTCTCGCGCGGCTCGCGGGTGTCGTAGCCCTGCTCGCGGAACCAGTCGATGAAGGCAGGCCCCTCACCCTGACGCTCAACGAAGCGGAACTTCGGCCCGTAGGCGATGCCGTCGATCAGGAAGCCCCCGTTGGCGGTGTAGACCATGTCCGGGTAGCCGGGCAGCGGATCGATCAGCTCGACCTCATGACCGAGCTCCAGGTACAGGTCGTAGAGCTTCTGCCACTGCGCCACGGCCTTCGCGGTGTCGGTGGGCTTCGCGGGGTCCATCCACGGGTTGATCGTGTAATCCACCGTGAAGTGCTCGGGCCGGCACATCAGGTAGCGACGGTGCTGCGCCACCCGTTCGGGGGCGAGTGCGACCGTGGTGGACGGGGCGGTTTCCTGCGTCGACATATGTCTCCTCATGAGAGTGCGGCGGACGCTGTCCAGGGGCTCGGCGGAGCTGTGTGAAGCCGACGATCCGAGCACGCCGAGTCCAGTATCCCAAACCGATGGCCGTCGCGGAAGCAGGGATCTCCCGAAGCCCCGCGGGGCGCAGTCGGGAGATGGAAAACGCCGCCCAGATGACGATCCGCGCGGCGTTTTCCATCTCCGCTCGGAGCACTGCTCCGCCCGTACCGCGAAGACGCTAGATGACAGCGGCCGAGAAGGTGTCGATGCGACCGCCTCGGTGGGCGGTGAGGGAGATCGCCTGCTCGCGCAGGTACGGCAGCAGCTCGAGCCGGCCCGCCGTGGTGACCTCGTCCGCGAACACCGTGACGGGCGCCTGCGCGGTGGCCTCCCGTAGCAGCGATACCGCCTCGTTGGCGACCGCCCCGATCACACGAACGCGGCGCACACCCGTCTGGCGAACCCGCTCGACCCACTGTGCGTCGTCCTCGACGAAGACCGGAATTCCCTGCTCCGCCAGCGCATGGCGGACGCCCGCGGGCAAGCCGACCGGACGCGAGAGTGTCACGTCGCTGCCCGTTCGCACTGCCGCCACGAGACTGCGGACGATGTCTCCCACAGCGGCATCGTCCGTCGCGCGAACCGCGACCTCCGTGCGTCGGTAGCGCAGCAGGTGACGCTCGAAGCGTAGACCCGACGCGTCCTTCACCCGCCCGAACTCACGATCCCAGGCAACCGCGTCCGAGAGCGCGCCACGACGCACCGCGTCGAAGGAGGTGTAGTCGAGGTCGGGCTGGGCGGCTTCGATGATCGCCACGACGCGAGCATCGAGACCGCGCAGGTGAAGCGTCGAGGATGGCGCTCCCCCCGCGGTCGCACGCCACGTTCCGAATCCGATGAGGTGGTGGGGCCCGCCGCTCGCCGCAATCGCGCCGACCTCGGTCCACGAATGCACGGGGCGACGCTGCGCTCGCGCCCCCGTGGTGGGTCGATTGACCACGAGCGCCGCCGAATGAGCCGTCTCGAGCCAGTGTGCGAGGTCGACTGGGTCCTGCGTGTGCAGCCCCGCGACGCGGGCGGTGGGCAGCGCGTTCTGCAGTTCGACGGCCTCCGCAAGGGTGGACACCGTCACGACAGCGAGCACGGGAGCGGCCACCGCACGCGTCAGCAGGAGCGAACTGGCCCGCACCCCGCCGAGGATGCCGGGAGTCCACAACCGGTCATCGATGCGACGCGGCTCCAGCCACCAGGACTCGCCCTCGGCCGGCTGTGTGAGAGCGGCCAGCTCATCTCCATCGGCAGCGGCCGCGAGCGGTCCCACCACGGCTCGCGGATCTTCGGGGTGTCCGACGTTCAGCGAGCGAGCCCCGTCGACGAGAGCGTCGATGAAGCGTCGAGATCGTCCCACCGAGCCGACGAGAACGACCGCCGCGGTGGCGTCCGGGCCCTGTCCCGCGCGGGAGAACGCGCCGACGACGACGTCAGCGGCTGCGCGGTCCAGGTCCGCGGACGGTGTCACGATCACCGCGTTGACTCCGGGCCCCCGATCAGCGACAACGGTGGTGGGAGCAGGCAGGGCATCCCGAGCTCCGACGCGAACGAGCCGGTCGATGCTCTCGACCGCGAGCACTTCCCGATCCGTTCCTTCGACCACAGCGAGGAGTCCGTCAGGCAGATCCGCCTCGTGCAGCACCTGGTGGATCATCAGGAGCTGCTCGCGCGAGATGCGGGTGGCGAGCACGATCACGCCGGATCCGGCAGCGAGCGCTGCGAACATCTCGGCGGCGACCTCGGCTGCGCTGGCCGCACCGTGAACCGATACGGCGGTCACGTGCGCGGGTACGAACACCGCGCCGCTGACGGCGTCGAGTTCCCGAGCCAGCGAGGCGGCATGCGCGGCGGCGTCGATCACGGCGGTCGCGTCGGCGTCAGCATCGACGAAAAGTGCGGCACTCGCGCGAGCGATGAACTCACCACGTTGTGCATCGAACAACAGCGCGAACCGTCGGAGCACCGCCGAGCGCTCCGTCGCCGGGAGCGCACGCCAGTCCTCGGCGGAATCATGCACGGTGCGCACCGTCGCCTCGAGGTCGCCGGACTCGGCGTCGTCTTCTGCGGGGACGCCCGCATCGATCATCTGGGCGATCACCCCACGTGCCCACTCCCGGTTCGCGGCGGTGCTGGGATCACTCACAGGCGCGTTGCGGAAGCCGGGGGCACCCAGCGCACCGCCGGGGTTCTCCCGTGCTGAGAACACCGCCGTCTCCACGAACGGCGCGCCGCCGAAAAGAAGGCCCTCGGCGGGCGCGATCGGGCTGGTGTCGGTAGCGGCCGAGGCACGCGCGATGCCGATCACCTCCTGCGTGAGTCCCGATTCGTCGTTCGTTGCCGGCGCACGCACCAGGCGGGTGTCGGCGGACGCTTCGGGATGAGCGCGATCCTGCACCCGCCGCGGACCGGTCACGATCGCGCCGGCGCGTTCGACCGCAACCCGCAGCGCAGCCGCCGCGCGCTCGCGCGATTCGCCGTCGTCAACCACCGCGACCGCAGCGCTGAGCGCTCCGCCTTCTTCGCGCTCATCCAGCAGTGCGGAGAGCATCACCGCGACATCGACTCCCGAGTCCGCAAGCAGGACCGGCACGCTCAGCACCACGCCGGGAACATCGGCAAGGATCGCACGCTCCTGGGCCGGCAGCACGCCCGGGTGCACATGCAGCCCGATGGTGCGCTCGGCACGCGCCGCGAGCACGCGCGCGTATGCGAGGACGTACGGATCGAACGTGTCGAGCACCAGGCTGACACCGCTGTCCGCGTCCGGTGCCAGTGCCTCACGGATCAGTCCGATCGCATTCGCCCGAACGTCCTCGATGGTGTCGTACACCGCGAGCGGCCAGCCGCCGATCGCGGCCTCCACGCGCTCGCGGGGATCGATGCCCATGTGGATGCGCACGGCCAGCGGCGCGGCGTCACCGATGTCTCGGCTACGGGCCCACGCCGCCAGCTGCTGCAGGGTGGGCAGAGCATCCGGCAACGCAGCCGAGAAGGCGATGCCCAGGAGGGCCGAGGCCTGAGCAGGCTCCTCCAGGGCCTGGATCAGAACGGCGACGGCGAGATCCAGCTCCGAGGCGAGCTCGACCTCGAGCGTGAGAGCGGTGCCGGTCGCCAGCGCGGACTCGATCAGGGGTCGCAGGCGAGCGGTCGTCGCGTCGACCTGATCGTCGAAGGCCCAGGGCAGCTCCGGACCACGCACCAGCGCGAGCGGCACCGCGACAGCCGTCACATCGTCACGCTGGATGAGCTCGACGACCTGCTCCAGGCGGGCATTCAGACGCTCCATCCCGGTGATCGGTACACTCGGCACGCGCAGCTCCATCGGCCGCTCCGTGCCGTATCGCTCCCGCAGTGCGGCGATCGACGTGGCGATCCGGCGTCCGTCGATGCTCAGCGGCGCGATGCGCTCCCGCAGCAGCCGACGTGACAACGGAACCACCGGGGCGGGCAGCACGGGGGCGACCGCGGCTCCGACTCGCACCGCACCGCGAAGGTGCCACGGGAGCGCGGCGGGAACGTCGGTACCGAGTCTGTGCAGATTGCCCGCCGCCGCGGACAGGCTCTCCGGGCGCAGCACGCCGTCCACGAACGCCCGAGCGAAGGCGACGCCGTCGGCATCGGCCAGCACTTCGGCGATGCGCGGCTCATCGGACGCCGCCGCCGTGCTGAGCCACGCGGTCGCCGTGGTGATCGCCTCGTCGACGACGGCGTCGCTCACGAGGGCGGTGGAGGTGGCGGCGATGGTGGCGTCATCCGCATCCACGTCCGGGCCCTCGCCCTCGCCCTCGCCCTCGGCAGAATCCATCTGGTGGGAGTCAGGACGGGCTTCGTCGACCGCAGCCGGATCGCCGTCGGTCTGGTTCTCGTCGGTGAGGGCCTCAGTAGCGGCGATCTCGCCGTCCGAGTCACGAGGGTCGTGCGCGCGCTCACGATCGCTGTGGGGGACGACGTTCTCGGCCATGAGCCCAGCCTACGAGCGGCCGAATCAGGGCCCGGGAGCCGCGGGCGTGTCGATTCTTCGCATCCGCCGAGTACCGACCCGCGCAGAGGCCTGAAAACTACGTAGACGGCAAGAGCAAACTACGCAGAGGAGGGTTCGGAAACACCCGATATGGTCCGGTTTCCACCGAACCCATAGCGTAAGCGGTCGGCATTCACTACTGTCCTGCTCAGATGAACTGCAGCGTGACTGCAGCAGGATTTCTCGTCGAGTACCCGCTCGAGCCGCGAACAGGCCCCCCGAAGCCTGGTCCGGTACTTTTCCTTCGTCCACGTCGATGCCCCCCGAGAATCGACCGATGATGCTTGTTCACGATCATTCTTCTGCTGTACCCGGCCCGCGCCGCTCCCCGATCCCGACGCAACCGCACCCTCCGGTCCCGCCCGCGACACCGGCGACAGCTCCCAGCGGCGGTCGCCTGCCCGAACTCGATGCCGCCCTTGCGCTGGTGTCAGACGGCCGGGACGTCGTCTGCGAGGGCGAAGCCGGAATGGGCGCGCACGCGATGCGACGCGCCGCAGCCGAGCGCGCCCGCGCCCTCGGCTGGCTCGTCGCGACCGCTGCAACCGCCACGGTGTCCCCGGACCTCCCACGGACGATCATCATCGATGATCTGGACCGGCTGTCCACCACCGAGATCGGCGCAGTGCGCGCTGGCCAGGCTCAGGGCGCGCGCCTGCTGGCCACGCGGCGGCCGCCGCGCCCCTTCGCACCGCAGCAGAGCCGCGGGGTCGCGGATCTCGCACGCGATGCCGTGATCATCACGCTGGCACCGCTGACCCGCGACCAGAACCAGATCCTCCTCGAGGAACTGCACGGCGACGGCACGCTGACGCGATTCCTGAGCACGGCGGAGCGGGACTGGATCTGGGTCACGAGCGGAGGCTTTCCGGCGCTCGCCACGGCGCTGGCGCACGACGTGGAAGAGGCGCCGGTGACCGAGGGTGTGCTGAGCCGACTCTCCCGCCGCACGGTCATCGCCGCCGCGGACATCATCGCGACGCTCCCCGCAGCGCTCCAGCGACTGGCCGCGCAACTGGTTCCTCTCGTGGGAGTCGGTATGGATCGACTCGCCCGAACCTTCAACGCGACGGAACTCGGGCTGCTGCTGGAGACCAGCGTGATCTCGGAGCACAACGGGCTGCTGTGCGTTCCCCCGCCGTTGCGCGCGGCACTGCAGCTCCTGGACGGCCCGGATGTGCAGCCCCTGACGCGCAGCGTGATCGCCGACATCTGCACCTCCGTACGCATCTCCGCCAGGTGCCTGGAGACCGAACTCGATCTCGCCGCCAACGCTCTTGCCGCCGACGCCGTGCTCCGCGCCGCGGTGCCGGAAAGCGCGCACCGCGCGGTCCTGCGCGTGGCGATGTGGTTGGCGCGTCGTCGCGGTGACATCGACGAGGCGGCAGCCCTGGGACGTCGGCTGCTGACGCTGCTCGGTGACGCACCGGATGCCACCGCCCTCATCGTCGCGCAGGGAGTCCCCGACGCCCTGACCTCGTACGCCACCCACTTCACCGATGATCCCGAGCGGGCCGACGGTCTCACTGGGAGCTGGAACTGGGCCTGGCTGCAGTGTCTGCAGCTCCCCCTCACCGGATCCGTCCCGGGTGCCGAAGCCATCTGCCTGCGCGTCGCTGAATCGCTGGCAGACCCCGAACGCGGATACGCCCGAGCACTCGCCCGCACGATTCATGCCGCCGCTCTGTTGGACGAGGGTCGTCTCGATGACGCGGCCACCGGAGCAGAAGAAGTGCTCCGCGATGAGCATGCCGGCCCTATCGCGACCATGCGCGCCCATCTCGTTCTCGTGGCGGTGGCCGCGTGCCGCCTCCATCCGGCCCTGGTCGAATCGCGCTGTCGACGTCTCGCCGCGGCCGCCCAGGCTGCCACCGTGCTGCCGGGCCTGGGTGGGGACCTCGCCCGGCGTCAGGCGCTGGATGCGCTGCTCACGGGCGCGCTCGCCTGCGCCTCCGTGGGCATCCGACCACCCTCGGAGGCGAACGCCGTGATCGAGGCCCTCGCGCATCGCGCCCTCCGGCTCACCGATACGGCGGCGGTCGTGCGCACCACCGTCGCCCAGTTCGTCGGCGCGATCACGCGTCGCGACGAAGCGGAGATGGCGGGTCTGCTGCGTCACCTCCGTCAGGAGCGGCACACGGACCTCACCGCCTGGGTGCTGGCGGAGATCGAGGACGGCGATCTGCCCCCGCTCGGCATCGCCAGCGGACGTTTCGTGCGCTCCGGCGTCGCGCTGATGTGGATGCTCTCTCGGTCGCTGCCGGAGGGCGTCGAGGAACTGCGGCTGGCGATGGGAAAGCCGGGGGTTGCCGACACGGTACTCGGTGAGCTGACGGCCACGCTCCTCGCGTGTGTGGATGGCACCGCCGTCGCCGAGCACGTGCGCACCGCGGCTTCCCACGACCTCCCTGACGGCACGGGTCCTCGCGCCCTCCAGCTGGGTGTTGCGGGGCTGTCCGGCTCCGACCCGAGCACACTGGCTGCCGCGGCCCAGGCTTTCCTCGATCAGGGTGCTCCCGAGCTGGCGGAGCGGATGCTGGATGCCCTGGCACCACTCGTGGCGGGCGACGCCGTGCGCGAGCGCGAGCTGCGGGCCATGCAGCGAGCGACCCGGACGTCGCTGCGCGCGCAGGAAGATGCATCGGAACCGCTGACTCTCCGCGAGCGCGAGATCGCACGACTCGCCGCCGAGGGGCTGCGCAACCGCGAGATCGCGCGTCGGCTGTTCGTGTCGGTGCGCACCGTGGAGTCGCACCTGTATCGCGCGATGCGCAAGCTCAACGTCACGCGGGGGGAGCTGCGGCGTCTGGCCGATCGCAGTGATTCGCTGCTGGAGTGAGCCGTGCGTTCTCGTGCCCTCGTTCGCGGCGATGCGGAGCACGCGCTCTAGGCTGGTATCGTGACCGTCCCACCCGCTCCCGCGCGCGCGAACCGGCGTACCGCGCGCGGATCCGTATGGGTGCGAACCGCGGCC
The DNA here is from genome assembly GCF_050990725.1 of Microbacterium gorillae. Classification (GTDB taxonomy): domain Bacteria; phylum Actinomycetota; class Actinomycetes; order Actinomycetales; family Microbacteriaceae; genus Microbacterium; species Microbacterium gorillae_A. The sequence goes on along the minus strand of NZ_CP158844.1, from coordinate 663,003 downwards.
GAGAAGGTGCCCACGAAGTGGCTCACTACGGCAGGTGCCGCCGTGGTGCTGCTGGCCACCGCCGCATTCGGTGGTCTGGCCGATGCCCCCGATCGCACGCCCATGGTGGGCCTCGGTGACGTCATCGAGACCCCGGGCCTCACGCTCACCCCGATCGACGCGGAGATCCTGCCGGCGAACGAACTGATACCGGACACGACGTTCGTCCGGCTGACGTTCGACGTCCTGGTCACGGGTGATCTCCCGCTTCGCATCACGCAGAACAACCAGCCCCCGGTGGTCACGTCAGTCTTCGCCGCCCGCTCGCGTGCCGCCGCCGATCTGGACTCGGCTGTCGACGTGCTGATCCGCCCCGATGAGAGCGCGGCGGTCGATACCGGGTCCATCACTGATGCTGATCGGGACTGGGCCAACCCGCTCTTCGCCGCCAGCGCACAGCTGGGAGAGGTGCGGTTCGAAGATGTGGTCACCTACGCGTCCACACTCCAACCGGGCATCCTCTATCGCGTCAGCGTCGACTACAAGTTCGCGAAGACCTTCACCAGTGGCAGCGCCGAGATCGTGGTGTGGAACCGGGACCTGGCCCCCGGATCGGGCGTGACGGAAAGCCGTGCCGAGAAGGTCTCCCGGCGCACCACCGAGGCGGCACAGCTGACGGTTCCGCTGCGGCTTGCGGAGACGCTGTGAACGCGGCCGGGCGGTGGGTGCTGGGCGTGGGGCTCGCCGTCGCCGCGTGGGCGGTGATCTCGGCAACCCCCGACCATCGGGAGCACACCGCGGATCCGATACCCGTTCCCGCCGCTCTCGGCGAGAGCGTCGATGTCAGCGGTATGACGGTCACGGTGACGGACATCCGTGTGACCGATGGACTGGAACCCCCCGGTGGAACGGCGCTGGGAGGGCGCTGGGTCGTGCTGGAGGTGTCCGTCCTCTCCCGCGACAGCGACCTGAACAATCCTCTCGGCGGCGCAACGATGCAGCTGAACGACACGCTCGTCACGGCGTCCGATCTCATCCCGTCGGAGGACCGTCTCGACCGCGCCGCCCCGCGCACGGGCCTCGTGGTGAGCGGTTCGATCCTCTTCCAGGTGCCGCCGGACGCGCCGCTGGGTGAGGCGACGATCCTCCTCTCCCGCCGGGAGGCGTCCGAGTCCGGTGTGTGGGCCGATGATCAGGCCCAACTGGACGTGGACCTGGGCGGGATCGCGATCCAGCAGGATCTGGCCTTCGACGCACCGACGGTGGCGGCACCATGAGCGCGGGCGGCACGGACTCCTGGTGGGGGCGAAATCGACGTCCGCTCGGCGCACTCATCCTGGGATTGATCGCGGCCGCCGGCATGTTCACCGTCGTCGACGTGCTGCCCGAGGTCCAGGCCGAAGGCGCTGTCGAGTTTCACACAGCGGATTCGGCCGAGGAAACGGTGACGGTGGGCGAGAGCTCCATCGGTCCCGTCGTCAGTCAGTTCTTCCCCGACGACGTCGTGGCGTTCTTGAATCCTCCACCGGGGTCGCAGTCGATGTGGGTGACCGTGCAGGTCGAGAACGCTCCACCGAACTGCACGCTTCGCCTCACCGAGGTGGACGGGCAGCGACGCACCTGGTTGAGCGCGATTCCCCTGCTCGCGTGGGATGCACCGGAGGACAGTCCGGCAACCTGTGAGTTCGGCAGGCAGGGCGAGGATTATCGGCTCATCACCGCCTTCGCCCTACCGCAGGACGCCCCCGGTCCCTTCACCCTCGACATGGTCGTCAACGACTACGAGGACCTGGTCGTCCGTGTCGGCCGTTTCACCATCGCCCCGACGCTCGCGGAGGGCTGACAGCGCGGTGTCGTACCCCGCGCTCACCAACGCGATGCGGATCGGCTCACACAGGACGGGCGCGATGAACAGGATGGCCGCGCCGAACATCGTCCAGTACAGCTGGTCGTGCGCCCCGAACAGCCGAGGGACAACGATCTGCAACCACTCGCTCCCCCAGCGCCAGAGCGCATAGGCGAGCACGAACCCGCCAACGAACACGGGGCCGGCACGCAGCATCATCACCAGTGCCGACCAGATCGGGGTCACGCGCGACGTTATGGGCTCGAACAGGTCTGCAATCCGGCGGCGCACGGGCTCCTTTATCCGCTGCGTGATCCGACGCGCACGCACCAGCGCCTTCACACGCAGTTTCGGTGCCTCCGCCACGATCGCCTGTCCATAGATCACACCCGCGATCGTCAGCCAGGAGATCGGCAGCAGCACGACGTCCGCCACCTGTGTGGTGAAGGTGCCAAACCCTTCCCACAACACCGCCACGAAAGAGAGGTGCATGGCAAACCAGTCGCCGATGTCCTGCGCCCAGACGGCCGCCACTCGACCGTTGACCCAGGCCATGACCTCATCGACGAGGATGCCGATCACCACGACCAATCCGATCACCCACACCGCTTCGACGTAGACCCCCGCGGGTGTCAGCCAGCGCGGAACGCGCTCCGCGTGGCGCTTCCAGAGCAGCCGAAGGCCGTAGGCGAGCAGCACGGCGGCGAGCGTGAACGGGTTGACGAAGGCGACATCGCCCGAACCGGCGACCACCTGAGTGATGTTCTCCGCTCCCTGGGTGATGAGCACGTCGATGCGGCCGCGCTTCACCTCCTCCGCCACCTGCAGGAAGGCGATCATGTCGGCGTTGAGGAAGCGTGCCGTCGCGTAGAACGCGAAGTAAGGCAGCATGCCCGCGAACAGCGCCTCACGGAACGACCGACGCCGTTCGGCGGGATCCACCGGTTGCGGAGCAACACCGGTGAGCGTCGGGAGCGCGTCCCGAACCACGAGGAACATGCCCACGAAGCCAACCAGATTGGCGATCATCGCGATGGGCATCATGGCGTACCCGGCCACGGTGTTGTACCCGGCCACCCAGCCGGCGAACTGGATCCAGCCGTCGTGCACCACGCGGCCACCGACGTACCAGGCCATCATCACGGGCCAGTGCTGCCACAGCACTCGGCCGAACACGGCAATGAAAGACCTCATATCCGTGAGGTTACCGGCGCGAAGTCACGACCACGTACTGGGAGCGGGCCGTCGTGTCGACGGCAGGCGCGACTCGCGCATCCAGTCCTCGATCCACTCCGCGATGTCCGGCAGGCCCTCGGGTCGTCCGATCGCCGCAAACAGCTCCTCGTGCGGCACGGTGCCGCCAGAACGCCGGACCATCCGCGCGCCCACGATCGCGCGGGCGTAGATCTCCCCCTTCACCACCACGCGGTGCTCGAGGAAGATGGCGCGATCATCGTGACCGAGCAGGCGCGACTCGATGTCGAATCGCTGCCCGAGGGTGAGGGACTTGCGGAAGGTGATGGTCTCCGCGGACACCACGGCGTACCAGCCGTGTTCCTTCATCGCGTCCATGAGGCCCGTACGCACCAGCAGATCCCAGCGACCGAGATCCATCAGCGAGAGGTAGCGACCGTTGTTCATGTGGCGGAGCAGATCCAGATCCGTCGGCAGCGTCGTGACGCGAACAGTGGACACGTCCCGAGGCCCGAGAGCGTTGCCGCGGCGCAGCGAGAGCCGCGCGCGGAGCATGGTGATGAGGGTCCGCCAGATGAGGTTCACGATCCGCGATGCTACCCGTCCCGGCTGGGCGGCGGGGCACGGGGCGTGCGCGATGCATGCGCATGACGGGCGGATTTCTCCCCGGCGCAGTTGCGGGTTAGAGTCTCGCCATGGCAGCTGAGCTCCACACCGACACCGTTGTCCGTCCGGTTCGCGTAAGCGATGCCGAAACCCTCGGCCGCGTCCACGCGACCTGCTGGCACGAGACCTACGACCACCTCATCAGCAAGGCCACTCTCGAGAACATCTCGACCAAGCGCCTCGCGGAACTCTGGACCGGCTGGGCGGCCCAGGGTCCCGAATTCCGCTGCTACGTCGCCCTCGACGGCAGCGAGATCGTCGGCTTCGCCGGATCCGGCCCCGCGCGTGACGCCGAGGCTCCTGCCGAACGCGAGCTGATCTTCATCTATCTCCTCGCCGCCTACCAGGGCACCGGCACCGGGCAGAAGCTGTTCGACGCCGTGGTCGGGAAGGATGAGGCGGTCTACCTCTGGGTGGCAGAGGACAACCCCCGCGCGCACCGCTTCTATCAGCGCAACGGGCTCGCCCTCGATGGCGCCTCGCAGGAGGAGCCCTTCCTCGGCGAGACCATCACCGAGGTGCGCTTCGTCCGCTGACGTGCTCCAGGCATGGGCACCGGACGGGATCGGTGAGATCATCGCGGGCACGGATCTCGTCGAGGTGATCCGTGCCGCGGTCGGCGACGATCTCCGCAACGGCGACATCGTCGTGGTGACGTCCAAGATCGTCTCCAAGGCCGAGAACCGCTTCGTCCGTGCCGACGATCGTGAGGACGCGATCACGGCCGAGACGGTGCGGGTGGTCGCCTCACGTACATCGCCCACCGGGCACACCACGCGCATCGTGGAGAACCGTCTGGGCATCGTGTCGGCGGCGGCGGGAGTGGACGCGTCCAACACGCCGCACGGCACGGTGCTGCTGCTTCCCGAAGACCCCGACCGCTCGGCGCGCGCGATCGCCGCGGGCCTGCGCGAGCGGACGGGTGCATACGTCGGCGTCCTCGTCTCCGACACCCTGGGCCGCGCCTGGCGTGAGGGTCAGACCGATCACGCCATCGGTGCCGGCGGCGTGCGCGTGTTCGAGGACATGCGCGGCGGTGTCGATGCCGAAGGCCGACCGCTGGTGGTCACGATGCCCTGTGTGGCGGACGAGCTCTGCGCCACCGCGGACCTGGTGAAGGGGAAGGCCGGACGACGTCCGGTGGCCGTCGTGCGGGGCCGTGCGGACCTCGTCGGCGAGCTGGATCTGCCCGGCGCCCGCAGCATCGTCCGCCCCGCCGAGCGCGACATGTTCCACCTCGGCTCTGCGGAGGCCTACGCCGCCGGCCTCGCCGCGGGCCAGGGCCGGTGAGACGCCGGGTGCCCACCGCCGCGTGAGCGCCTCACCCCGCCCCGGTTGCTGAGCGAGACGACTTGTCGACGTCTTGCTGCCGCGTGGTCTCAGATTCTGCGGATCTCCCCGCACCCCGCCGCAGATTGTGAGACCACCGGTGCCGCTGGTCTCACAAAGCGCTCGCTTCGGCGGACGCATCAGCCGGACGTGAGACCACGCTACCGCTGGTCTCAGCGCTGAGTGACGGTGCCGAACAGCTTCGCGATCGGGGCAAGCACGATCGTCCGCGATGCGGCCACCGCACCGACGATCACGACCATGCCGGCGAAGAAGATCCAGAACCCGTTCCAGTTCACCTCGTCGGTGCCGCCGAACATGTGGTTCAGGTTGCGCAGCGCACCGGTCGCGAACACGAGCACCACGTGGATCACGATGAAGATCACGAAGTACAGCATCACCGGGAAGTGGATCGCGCGGGCGATCTCCACCGGGTAGGCCTTGTTCAGCGCCTTCGCGTTCTTCGGCCAGATGCCGCTCATGCGCACACCGGTGATCGCCGCCAGCGGGGCGGCCACGAACACGGTGAGGAAGTACATGATCTGCTGCAGGCTGTTGTAGTTCACCCAGCCGTGCTCGGTCGGCCAGTCCAGCGACACGTACTGGATCCCCGCCGACAGCGCGTTCGGGAACACCTCCCAGCTGGTGGGCACGATGCGCATCCAGTGTCCGGAGGCGAACAGCAGCACGACGAAGACCAGGCCGTTCACCAGCCACAGGATGTCGAGCGACTGGTGGAACCACAGCGTCAGACTGATCTTCTGCTTGGCATCTTTCGACCAGCGCGCCCGCCAGAAGGCGTCGGGCCGACGCTCGCGACGAACGCCGAGGCCGGACCGGATGATCAGCACCATCAGGAAGATGTTGAAGAAGTGCTGCCACTGCGCCCACGCGGGGAAGCCGGGAGTCGCGCCTTCGGGCAGGTCGTACTCTCCCGGGTACGTCTGCAGGAAGTCGGCGATGGGGTCCAGCGACACCAGGAAGCGTGTGACGAACACCGCGAAGTAGGCCAGCGCCAGAAGCGCACCGCCGCCGACGATCACGATTCCCGCCCACTGCGCGCGCGTGAACGCGCCGATGCGACGCGGTTCGGCCTTCTCCGGGTGCGCGAACGCATACTGGCCGGGGCGGACCGTGCGTGGGAACGGCAGCGGCGGTCGAATCTCCGCCACGGCCGTGCTGGGAGCGGTCGCGGAGGCGACCGGAGCCGATGTCACGGCGGCAGGTACGGACGCGGCAGCCGTGGCCGACGCGGACGCTACCGGTGCCGTGGTCGGAGCGGGCGTCTCGGCCACGACAGGAGCGGCCACAGGTACAACGGCCACGACCACGCCCGCGGGCGGCCAGGGCTCGCCCTCCTCGGTACGTGGTAGTCCGCGACGCAGATCCTGGCCCATGAAGGCGGACGCAGCCGCCGCGGCCCCGGCGGGCGCTGCGGCTGGCACTGTCGCCGCCGCCGGCGTCGCAACGTCAGCGGTCGTCGACGCGGCGTCCGGCACCGAGGTGGACCCGGGCGCTGCAGCAGACACCGTGGCAGCGGTGACCTGCGGCCACGGCTCACCGTCCGCTGTGCGCGGCAGTCCGCGACGCACTGCGACGCTCCGACCTGCTGCGGCCGGGGCTGCGGCGGGGTTCGAGGCAGCAGACGTGACGGACGTGTCCGTGGAGCCAGGCGTGCTTGAGGATTCAGCGGCGGCCGCCGCTGCGACGGTTGCGACCACATCGGCGGGCGGCCATGGTTCGCCCGCGGCTGTGCGCGGGAGCCCCTGTCGGATGCGAGCGGGAAACCCTGGCTGCGTCCCAGCTGGCACGGCACGCGACACAGCCGATCCCGGCACAGCTGACTCAACGGGCGCGGCTCCTGCGGTGTCGCCGTGCGGTAGCGGCGAAGCGACATCAGCTACGCCGGCCGTGCTCCCCGCCTCTGGCACGACGCCGACGACAATTCCAGCGTCGCCGCTGACCGCGACTGCCTCGGAAACCTCGTCCGCGCGAGGCGCGAGTGCGGCATCGAGAACCCCGTCCGCCACCGTCGCTTCCGCGGGCCAGGCGTCGCCACCCGCTCGCCGCGGGAGTCCGCGGCGTACCGTCGTGCCGTACGTCGCCATGCGTCCTACTTTCGTGCTTCGAGGGCCTCGATGAGCTGCGGGACCACCGTGAAGAGGTCGCCCACCACACCGAAGTCCGCGATGTCGAAGATCGGGGCGTCGGCGTCCTTGTTGATCGCGACGATGGTCTTCGCAGTCTGCATTCCCGCGCGGTGCTGGATCGCGCCGGAGATGCCGAGAGCGACATACAGCTGCGGAGAGACCGAGACGCCGGTCTGCCCCACCTGGTGCGCGTAGGGGATGTAGCCGGCGTCGACGGCCGCGCGCGAGGCACCCACGGCAGCTCCGAGGGCATCGGCGAGGCGATCGACCAGCGCGAAGTTCTCCTCCGAGCCGAGACCACGACCACCGGAGACGACACGAGCCGCGCCACGCAGATCCGGGCGGGACGACGTTGCCGTCTCCTCATCGAAAGCGGTGATGGTTCCCGCGGGGCGACCCGACGGTGCGACCTCGAGCCTCTCAGCTGCCAGCGGCTGGGCAGCCAGCCGCGCATCGACGGACCCGGCGCGCAGGGTGACCACGAGCGGTCCGAAGGTCGGGGCGGATACCGCGTTGAACGCACCACCGTAGACGGAGTGATCGGCGACGACCCCCTCCTCATCACGACGGACACCCACCGCATCCGCCGCGAGCACGGCTCCGGTGCGGATGGCGAAGCGTGCCGCGAGATCGCGACCGTCCACGGAGTTGTTGACCAGCACCGCGTCCGGTCGCACCAGAGCCGCTGCGGCGACCAGTGCATCGGCCGCGGGGATGCCGAGAGCGGTGGTGTCGGAGAGTTCGGCGATCAGCACGCGCGTGGCTCCCACCTCCGCAGCAGCCGCAGCAGCGGCGTCACCCGTACCCGGGGCGGCGATCACCAGCGCGATGGGAGTGCCGGCCTGCGCGGCGGCGCCCAGGAGCCCGGGAGCCGCCGGGCCGAGGGCGCCCGTGGGCGTGGCTTCGAGGGCGACGAGGATGGAATCTGCAGCGAAGTCGGTCATGTTCCTGCCCCTCACACCAAACGGTTCTGAACGAGGAACTCGGCGAGCTTCGTGCCCGCGTCACCCTCATCGACGATCTTGATACCCGCCTGACGCGCGGGCTTCTCGGCCACCGACACCATGATCGAGCGGGCCTGCGAGGCCGGATCCACCGTGATGCCGAGGTCGGCGAGCGAGAGGGTCTCGAACGGCTTCTTCTTCGCGGCCATGATGCCCTTGAAGTTGGGCATGCGGGCGTCGGGCAGCGCCTCGGTGATGGAGATCACAGCGGGAAGAGGCGCCGTCACCTGCTGCACACCGCCGTCGATGCCGCGAGCGCCGGAGACGGTGCCACCGTCGATGGTCACGGAGGCCAGGGCGGTGAGCGCGGGAACCTCGAGCAGTTCGCCGAGCATCGCGGGGATCATGCCGCCTGTCCCGTCGGTGGACAGGTTGCCGGCGATGACGAGATCGAATCCGGCGCGTCGAATGGCGGCGGCGAGCACCTCGGCGGTGAGGGTGAGGTCGGCACCGATGAGCTGCTCGTCCACCACGTGGATCGCGTCGGTTGCTCCCATCTGCAGACCCTTGCGGACCGTGGCGGCCGCGCTCTCGGGCCCCATCGACAGCACCGTGACGGTGGTGTCCGCGGCGGAGTCGGCGTGCCGTAGCGCCACCTCGACAGCGCGCTCACCGATCTCGTCGAGAACCACTTCGCCCGCACCGCGATCGGCAAGACCCGTCTGCAGACTCAGCTTGCGATCCCCGTACGTGTCGGGGACCTCCTTCACCAGGACGATGATCTTCATCGACGCTCCTCCCGTTCTCCGTCGAGTCTATGTCGAACGGCGGGTATGTACCCATTCGGGCGGGTGAATTCCGTGCGAGCATTCGTGCACCCCGCGAATGTATACATACGCAGGATTCTGGGGTGGCGATGCCCGAAGCGCCATACGCGGACAGGTAGCGTGGGACGGCAGGAGGGACCATGGCCAACAACCGACCGCTCGCGGTGGATCCGATCGCCGAGGCGAAGCGCCAGTGGCTCGCGCACGGTTGGACGGATGCCGCTGCAGGAATGACCGCCGTGACCAGCCTCATGCGCGCACAGCAGCTCATGCTCGCCCGCGTGGAGGCGGCGCTGAAGCCATTCGATCTGTCGTTCGCGCGGTACGAGATGCTGCGCCTGCTGGCGTTCACCCGCGAGGGGCGCATGCCGATGGCCAGCGCCACCGCCCGACTTCAGGTGCACCCGACGAGCGTCACGAACACCGTGGACCGACTCAACAAGGCCGGTCTGCTGCGCCGCCTCCCCCACCCGATCGATGGGCGCGCGGCCGTGCTGGAACTCACCGACGAGGGACGCGCTCTGGTGGACGGCGCCACGGTGGCTCTCAACGAGGTGTTCGAGAACATCGGCCTCGACGATGCCGACGTCACGGAGCTCGTGAGCATCGTGGCGCGCCTACGCAAGTCCGCCGGCGACTTCCGCGACCCCGCCCCCGTCCCCGACCCGCTCTGACCCGCTTTGACCCGCGCCGGGCCGTTCCGCGCCGAGGTCGCCGTCACGCCGTCAGAAGGCGAAGATCGTCCACCTGGCCCGGTGACTGTCGCCGGGCTCCAGCACGATGAGATCGGTCCCGGAGTTGAACGCATCCGGCGGGCAGGTCATCGGCTCCACGGCCAGCCCCGCGCGATGCGTGCGCTCCGCACCCGGGGTGTCAGCCGTGTGGATCTGCACCCAGCGGCAGGTGTCGTCCCACGACATCGCCGTACCGTGCCCGTCCGGCCCTGTCACCGCGACGGTGACGGTGCCGCTCGGCAATCCCGTGTAGGCGTGATCGATGAACGTGTCCGCGATGGCGCGCGGCTCGCGGAAGTCGAGATCCGGATGGCGGCTCACATCCGCCACCTCGAGGGGCAGCAGTCGGTCCTCGGTCACCTGCAGCACCTGCGCCGCGGGAAGCGTCAGCGTCCAGTCGTCCACCCGCCCGTCGCCACCAAGCAGATACGGATGCGCCGAGGTGCCCCACGGCGCCGCATCGGCGCCGACATTGCGGCCGGTCACCGTCTGCACCAGTCCCTGTGGCGTAAGCGCGTACTCCACGTCGACCGCGACGCGGAACGGATACCCCGCCTGCGGCTCGATGGTGGCGGTCAGCAGCACCCGCTCCGGTGCTGTCTCCACCGCGGTGAAGTCGAGCCAGCAGGCCAGACCGTGCAGGGCGTTCTGCCGAGCCGGCTCCGTCAGCGGCAGCTGGTGCTCCTCACCGGCGAAGCGGTATCGCCCGTCCGCGATGCGGTTCGGCCACGGTGCCAGCGTGACCCCGCGGCTCACGGGACGGACCTCGTCGGCGTCGAAGGATGCCACCAGCTCACGTCCCTCGAATCGCAACTCACGAAGCGTCGCGCCGATGCTCGCGATCGTGGCGGTGTAGCCGTGCCCGGCGAGGGCGATCTGTGCGCCCGATCGGGGCTGGATGTCGGTCATGATGCTCCTGCGAGAGACGAGTGCGGACGAAGAACGGGCCGGGCGAAGCCGCCCGGCCCGTTTGTCATTCTCGCCGCCGCGTGACCGCGCGCTGGAGAAGGACGAAAACGAGGAGGATTCCGCCCGTGATGATCGTTGTCATCTCCGGCGGGATACCACCGTCGCGGGTGATCAGCACGGTCATCAGTCCCAGCACGAGCGCGCCGACCACCGAACCGAGGACGTAGCCGTACGCACCGGTGAGAACGGTGCCGCCGATGACGGCCGCGGCGATCGCATCCAGCTCCCAGCCGATACCGGTGATGTTCTGCGCCGTGCCGAGTCGGGACGTGTAGAGCACGGCCGCGAGGCCCGCGAGCGCGCCGCTGATCACGTACACAAGGACCTTCGTGCGGTGCACGGCCAGGCCCATCAGGAGGGCCGAGTTCTCCGACCCGCCGATCGCGTAGACCGTGCGCCCCGTGCGCGTGCGGTGCAGGACGAAGAAGGCGGCGAGCACGACGACGATCGCGATGATCACCGCGGGGGTGATCACAAGGTCATTCACCTTCGGACCGTCGATGACCTTGATCTTCGTGGACAGCAGACGGATGGCGGAGTCGTCCGCCAGCTGCTCCGGCTTCGTGCTCAGCAGCGAGGCGAGGCCCCGCCCGAGGAACATCATCGCCAGCGTCGCGATGAACGGCTGCACGTTGAAGAAGCGGATCAGCACGCCCGACACCAGTCCGGACAGCGCGCCGATGCCGATCATCAGCACGACCACGAGGATGGGGTTCCACCCGGCGTTGGACAGCATCACACCGGCGACCGACGACAGTGCGATCACGGATCCCACGGAGAGGTCGATGCCGCCGGTGATGATGACGAAGGTCATCCCCACGGCCAGCACGATGACATGCGCGTTGTTGATCAGCAGGTTCGACAGCGTGCTCGCCTGCACGATGCGGCCGTAGGCGACTTCGCCATAGATGATCATGCCGACGAAGATCACCACGGATGCGATCGTCGGTACCACCGACGGGTTCGAGGAGACCAGGCGGCGAACCCGGTCCACGAAGCTGATCGGTGCGGTTCGGACAGGGGCGGCTGCGATCGCGCTCATGCCGCTACCTCCACTTTCGTGATCTCGACGGGTGCGGCGGGGGTCAGCTCACGCCGTCGTCGTTGGAACCAGCCGCGCACCCGTTCGGATTGCAGCAGGCAGATGGCGACGATCACGATGGCTTTGAAGGCCGGCGTCGCCGAGGAGGAGATGCCGAGGAACAGCACCGTCTTGTCGAGCGTCGCGATGAGCAGCGCGCCGACGAACGCTCCGCTGAGCGAGAACTTGCCACCCGCGAGAGAGGCACCGCCGATGACGACGGCGAGGATGGCATCCAGCTCGAGCTGGTAGCCGGTCCGCGAGATGTCGACCGTCATGACACTGCCCACCGACATCACGCCGGCGATGCCGGCGAGGATGCCGCTCAGGACATATGCGGTGAGAAGCAGGCCCTTGGGCTTGATGCCCGCCATCCTGCTGGCCTTGGGGTTGATGCCGATGGCTTCGATCATGAGTCCCAGCGCGCTGCGGCGCACCACCCACGCGACGGCGACCACGATGAGCACGGCGAGGATGAACACCACCGGTACACCGATGAGATAGCCGTTCGCGATCCATCGGAAGGGCTGATTCGATGCAGCGGTGTTCTGGCCGCCGGTGATCACCTTGGCCACGCCACGCCCCGCGAGCATCAGCACGAGGGTGGCGATGAACGGCTGCAGTCCGACGTAGGCGACGAGCACGCCGTTCACGGCACCGAGGATGGCGGTGAACAGGAGGGCGAGCCCGACGGCAGCGAGCGCAGCGCCCACCGAGGCGGAGTCCCCTGCGGCGGCGAGGAACTCCATGGACACGGCACCGGCCACGGCCATCAGGGAGCCGACCGACAGGTCGATGCCTCCGGTCGCGATGACCAGCGACATTCCGATCGCGATCATCATGACCGGGGCGGCCTGGCGCAGGATGTCGATCAGGTTGCCCACGAGGTTGCCGTTGTTGGCGTTGATCGAGATCGCCAGATAAGTGGGGTCCTTGATCACATTCATGAGGAGCAGCGCAATGATCGCGACGATGCCCCAGAAGAACGGCTTGTGGATCAGCGTGCGCCACAGCGGCGTGCTGTCGGGTGCGCTCATCGGATCTCCTCCTTGAGAGTCTCGGACGCGGCCTCAGTGGAGAGTACCGAGAGCTCGTCCTCCAGTGTCTCGGCTGCGGCTTGCGTGCCGTGCGCGGCGATGACATCCACGATCTCCTGCGCCGTGACGTCAGGCCCGTTCAGGATCTCGCCGATCTTGCTGTGGTCCTTGAGCACGACGATGCGCTCGGACAGTCGCACGACCTCCTCCAGCTCGGAGGACACGAAGACCACGGCCACGCCCTGGTCGGCGAGTTCGGCCACAGCCTCCTGGATCTCGGCCTTCGCTCCCACGTCGATTCCGCGCGTGGGCTCGTCGAGGATCAGCAGTTCCGGCTCGGTCGCCAGCCACCGCCCAAGCAGCACCTTCTGCTGATTACCGCCGGAGAGGTTCTTGATCATGCGCTCGGGGTCGGCAGGCCGAACGTTCAGCGCAGCGATGTACTTCTCGACGATCGCGTCCTGCTCCTTGCGCGGCATGGGACGTGCCCATCCGCGCTTGGCTTGGACGGCCAGGATCATGTTCTCGCGGATGGTGAGGTCCCCGATGATCCCCTCATCGCGGCGGTTCTCCGTGGAGAAGGCGATGCGCTGGGCCAGCGCCGCGGCGGGAGAGGTCAGGTCAGCGTTGCCGCCCTTCACCGAGATCTGGCCGGATTCGGTGCGATCCGCACCGTAGAGCAGCCTGGCGAGTTCCGTCCGTCCCGAGCCGAGGAGACCGGCGAAGCCGACCACCTCACCGGGGCGGATGTCGAGGTCGGTGGCCGAGATGGCACCGGTGCGCGAGATGCCCACGGCCTCCAGGAACGCGGGCTCGTTCGGATCGCGCGGCGTTGTGCGGCGATTTCCCCCGAGCGAGGCAAGCGCGTCGAGATCCTTGCCGATCATCTTCGAGATCAAGGCATGGCGGTCCAGCTCACGCGTGAGGTACTCGCCCTCATACCGGCCGTTGCGCAGCACGGTGAGACGGTCGCTGATCGCGTAGATCTGGTCCAGGAAGTGGGAGACGAAGAGGATCGCGACGCCCTGATCACGCAGGGCGCGCATGACCCGGAACAGGCCGTCGACCTCGGCGGCGTCCAGGCTCGACGTCGGCTCGTCCAGGATCAGCACCTTCGCCTTGATCGCCATGGCACGGCTGATGGCGACCAGCTGCTGCAGGGCGATCGAGAGGGTGGACAGCGGCTTGTGGGTGTCGAGGTGACCGAGTCCGAGACGGGTGAGGGCGTCGGTGGCGGCACGATGCGTCGCTCGCCAGTTCACTCCGAAGGGCCCCCGCACCTCGTGCCCCAGCATCACGTTCTCCCCGATGGAGAGATTGGGGGCCAGGTTCACCTCCTGGTACACGGTGGAGATGCCGGACTCCTGCGCATCACCCGTTCCAGTGAAGGTGCGCTTCTGGCCCATCACGGCGATCGATCCGGAATCGATGCGGTAGACGCCGGTGAGCGCCTTGATGAGCGTCGACTTCCCGGCGCCGTTCTCGCCCATGAGCGCGTGCACCTCGCCCGGGAAGAGCCGGAAGTCGACACCATCCAGTGCTTTGACACCGGGGAACTCGATCGTGATCCCCCGCATCTCGACGATGGGCAGTTCTTCGGTCATCGTTTTCTCTCCGTCTGTTGCGGGCCCGGACGTGACGACACGCCCGGGCCCGAGAACACTGCTCAGTACTTGCGGTCCGCCAGGACAGCCTTGGCAGCGTCTGCCGAGTCGAAGGCCTCGCTCGGAACGATGATGTACGAGTCGACCTTCTCGCCCGCGAGGGTCTTCTTCACCACGTCCAGCGCGGTCTCACCGAACAGCGGGTTGTACTCGTGCACGTAGCTCAGCTGACCGTCGGCGAGCGCCTGCATGGCGTTCTTGGTGCCGTCGATCGTGGCGATCTTGACATCGGTGCCGATCTTGAGGCCGGCCTCCTCCGCCGCCTGCGCCGCGCCGAGACCCATCTCGTCGTTCTGGGCGAACACGAACTGGATGTTGTTGTTGTTGGCCTTGAGCATGGTCTCGAAGACGCTCTTACCCTCTTCGGCCGACCAGTTCGCGGTCTGCGCGTCCACCTTGGTCAGCTTCGAGCTGCCCAGGCCCTCGTCGAAGCCCTTGTTGCGCTCGTTGACGACGCCAACGCCGGCGGGGCCCTCCAGCACGACATAGTTGCCGCCGTCAGGGAACGCCGATGCCGCCCACTCGCCCACTTCCTTCGCCACCTCGACGTTGTCGGGGGCGATGCGGGTCACGTAGAGGCTGGTGTCGTCGGGTTCGATGCCGCGGTCGAGCAGGATCACGGGGATCTCCGCCTCCTGCGCGAGCTTCAGCGAGTCCGCCCAGCCGCTGGCCTCGGTGGCCGAGAGGAGGATGACGTCCACGTCCTCGTCGACGAACGACGTGAACGCGTCGATCTGCGACTTCTGGTCCAGGTTCGTGGCCGGAGCGTACTTCAGGTTGAAGCCCGCCTCCTCGGTGAACGTGTCCTGGATGTTGCGCTCGTTCGCCTCGCGCCAAGCGCCCTCAGGGCCGACCGCCACGAATCCGATCGTGGTCACGTCACCCGAGCCGCCCGAGCTCTCGCCGCCTTCCGCGCTGGCGCCACCAGAGCAGGCCGCCAGGCCGAAGGCCAGGGCGCCGACAGTGGCGAGCCCCAGAACGGTACGAATGCGCTTCATTGCAGTCATTGAGATCTCCTCCTCGAGATGCCGGGTCGATTCCCGGGCAGGACCGACATGGTCCGGTGTGATTGCGGGTCGACGTTGGTGCGTCGTGCGTTGATGTTACCGGGAACAATTCACGGAACACAAGCACAAACGAGAAGTCGTCAATTCGACCGTGTTACCGGACACTTATCAGGCGTCTCGGGAATCGAGCTCTGCGGCGATCATCTCCACGATGCTGTCGAGTGTCACGCCGGGGCCGTTGCTCACCTCCCCGATCTTGTCGCGGTCTTTGAGGACGACGATCCGGTCGCTGAGACGGACGACCTCCTCCAGCTCCGAGGAGATGAACACCACGCCGACGCCCTCTCCCGCGAGCTGGCTCACGCGCCGCTGGATGTCCAGCTTCGCCGCGATGTCGATGCCGCGCGTTGGCTCGTCGAGGATCAGCACGTGGGGCCGCGTCGCGAGTGCACGAGCCAGCAGCAGCTTCTGCTGCGTTCCTCCGGAGAGATGTTTGGCCGGTCGCGCCAGGTCAGCCGGATCCAGGTGCAGAGTCTCCACATAGGTGTCGGCGAGCGCCGCGATCTCCGGCGCCGAGAGGGGACGCGTCCATCCGCGCAGCGCCTGGAGCGACAGCACGATGTTCTCGCGCGCCGTCAGATCGCCGATGATGCCGTCGACGCGCCGGTTCTCCACCGTCATGCTGACGCGCCGGCGCAGGGCGGTCGACGGACCGCGCAGCCGCACACGCCGGCCGTCGATCTCGGTCTCCCCGCTGTCCGCGCGGATCGCCCCGCTGAGCAGCGAGGCCAGCTCCGTGCGTCCCGAACCACGCAGTCCGGCGAGGCCCACGATCTCGCCGCGGTGCACGTCGATGTTGGTGGGATCGAGCTCGCCGCGTCGCCCGAGGCCTGTTGCGCGCAGCGCCGGTTCGCCGTCGGCGGCGTAGTGATGCGCCTTGCGCTCAGAGCCCAGCGTCCGGAGGGCTTCGAGGTCCTTGCCCAGCATCTGGGAGATCAGGTCGGCGCGTTCCAGCTCCCGCGTGGGTGTCTCGGCGACGCGGCGACCGCCACGCAGCACCGTCATCCGATCACTGATGGCGAAGGCCTGCTCCAGGAAGTGCGACACGAACAGGATCGCGACCCCGCGGTCCCGCAGCCCGCGGATCACGCGCATGAGGACGTCCACCTCGGCCTGATCGAGACTGGACGTCGGCTCATCGAGCACGAGGATGCGGGGGTCGTCGACGACGGACCGGGCCAGGGCGACCAGCTGCTTCTGCGCCGGAGACAGCAGCGTCATCGGCGTACGCGGGTCCATGTCGTCGAGTCCGAGCCGGGCCAGCGCGTGCGCCGCATCCTGCCGCGTGCGGCGCCAGTCGATGCCCCAAGTGCCCCGGCGCTCGCGC
Source organism: Microbacterium gorillae (assembly GCF_050990725.1). Classification (GTDB taxonomy): domain Bacteria; phylum Actinomycetota; class Actinomycetes; order Actinomycetales; family Microbacteriaceae; genus Microbacterium; species Microbacterium gorillae_A. The sequence continues at coordinate 646,189 of NZ_CP158844.1, read as the reverse complement.
CCGAGCATGACGTTCTCCGCAACGCTCAGCGTCGGCCCGAGCTGGGTCTCCTGGAAGACGGTCGCGATGCCTGCGGCGCGGGCATCGGCCACGCCGGAGAACCGGCGCTCCTTCCCCGCGACCACGACGCGACCAGCCACCGGTGCGCAGGTTCCGGTGAGGACTCCGATGAGAGTCGACTTTCCCGCACCGTTCTCCCCCATGAGCGCGTGGACCTCGCCGGGGAACAGTCGGAAATCGACGTCATCCAGCGCGAGGGCATCGGGGAACTCGACGCGGATGCCGGAGAGCTCGACGATCGGCGTGACCATCAGCGCACCTCCCGCGGTGGACCGCTGGAGGCTCGCGTGACGAGCTCGGTCGGAATCCGGGTGAGCTTCGGCAGCTCCCGATCCTCCAGCGCGGCACGCAGCATCTCGACGACGGCGCCTCCCAGCGCGGCGAAGTCCTGGCGAACCGTGGTGAGGGGCGGAAGGAAGTGACGCGCGAGCGGCACGTCGTCAAAGCCCACCACGCTGAGATCGTTCGGCACGTCGAAGCCGCGATCGTGCAGTCCGTGGATGAGGCCGATCGCCATGTCGTCGTTCGCCACGAAGACGGCGGTGTAGTCGGGCAGCCGGTTCAGACCGCGCGCGAAGTCGTAGGCGAAGTCCGCCGTCCAGTCCCCCACGACGATCGGCCGCTCGCGGATCCCCCAGGACTTCGCGCGGGCGTGGAACGCCCGCTCACGCGCACGAGCATCCAGCCAGTCCAGCGGCCCCGCCACGTGCAGGATGTCGCGGTGTCCGAGGGCGACGAGGTGGTCGACCACCAGCGCCGCTCCGGCCTGCTGGTCGATCGACACCGTCAGGAACGTGGGGTCTGCGTCGGCCTTCACCACCAGCAGCGGCACCTTGAGCGTGAGGCGTCGCAGCGCGGCCACGGACGACGATCGCGGGGCGATCACGCACAGCGCATCCACGCCCTGCGCGACCAGGTTGTCGACCGCGTCCTGCGGCGTCATGGTGTCGCCCTCGTGCAGCGCCACGGCGGTCACCGAGTACCCCGACGTCCGCGCCGCCGCCTCGATGGCGCGCAGCACGCTGGTGGGGCCGAACGAGACGGCCGACTCGATGATGACGCCGATGCGCTGCGTCCGCTGCGTCGCCAGCGCTCGCGCGACGAGGTTCGGACGGTAATCGAGCTCTTCGATCGCCTCCAGCACACGACGGCGCGTATCCGCCCGGATGTTGGGGTGATCGTTCAGCACCCGGGAGACGGTCATGTGCGAGACGCCGGCGAGATCAGCCACGTCACGAATGCCGGGCTTCTCCGATCCGAGGCTGGCCATCGGTACCTCCATCGGGCTCGTCCGCGGAAATGTTACCGAGAACGCCGTCCTGGTCGCAATCACACCGGCGCGCGTCGTGAACTCCGCTCTGTCAGGTGGAACGGCGACGACGCAGTGCCACGACGGTCCCGAGGAGGACCAGCCCGACCGCGGCCGCGACCAGCAGCAGCGGACTCTCCGCCCCGGTCACCGGAAGCCCACCGCCCGGCGATGAGGGGACGAGAGGCAGGATCTCCACGTGCACGCGGACTCCGTCCGTGTGGCGACTCACCCCGTCGATGTCATCGATGAGTTCGAACAAGGTGATCATCCGGCGACTCGCTCCTGTCCCGCTCCGATGAGCGCCTGATCGCGGCCACGAGCCTCCGCTTCGGAGATCGCGGCGTTCATCCGGCGGCGAGAGCGCACCCGGCTGCCGCGCAGCGCCAGGACGATGAGCACGATTCCCACCAGCAGCGCCAGGTGCGGCCACGGGATCGCCCACGTGAACAGCGACAGGCGGGAGCCCGTCACCGCGAGCTCGCTGCCATCGGACGTTGCCGCGGTCGGGTCGACCGCCAGCTCTCCGGTGGCCGCGAACAGGGGCCAGACATCCGGCACCGTCACGGTGAAGGAGCGCTTCTCCCCCGGAAGCAGGACCTGCGGACGCGTTCCCTCCGCGGGGAACGGCACGATCGCGCCGCCGAGTCGAACCTCCCCCGCCGCATCCAAGCGCGCGTTTCCGGTGTTTTCCACGTCGAAGGTGACTGTCGCGGAACCCGCTTCAAACGGATTCCACGAGAGGTCATAGTCGGTGGTCACCGACCCCACAGCGAAGGCCGGGACGATTTCGCCGGTCACCCGCGTGATCACTTTGACGCCCACGCGACTCTCGACGCCCACGCCGGTGCCGTCCGCGCCGGTCTCCCGAACGGACAGCACCGACGCGGCGACGCCGGCGGCGTGATCACCGGGCTCCGCGTTGCTCGGCACGGTAATGGTGAACGGCACGACCACGGCACCGCCGGCGGGGATGGTCACGTCGTCGCCGATCGTGATCCACGCGCCGGCATCCGTGGATTCCCGTCCGGACGGCAGCATGTCGAATCGGCCGGCCTCGGTATAGAAGCCGTCAGCCGCCGACAGGGCGAACACCACATCCTCGGCACCGAGATTGCGCACGATGATGTGCTCCTGCACGCTCTCCCCCGGATCCACCTCGTTCTCGATCGCGTGCCGACCGTCCTCACCGGTCTCGTCCGCCGGCGATACCGACCACGACACCGCGGCGTCCGGTGCGTCATCGGCGTGGGCGGCGGGGACGGAACCGAACAGGCCGCTCACGATGGCGAGGGCGGTCGCGAACATCGCGACCATCGACGCGCGTGTTGCGGTGCGGAGGGGAGTCATGGATGTCACCGAGGGTCGAGAGCGGGCGGGATCAGTAGGCGTCTTCGAACAGTGACAGCGTCAGCGTCGACGTGTAGGAGCCGGGAGCCACCGTCACCGGCGTTTTCAACACGAGGTCGGCGTTCGCGGTCCACTGTCCGGACGTGGCCTGAGCGTCCGCGGAGTCGAGCGACAGCGCGAGAAGCTCCTGGGACACCAGACCCACGCCGTTCGCACCGCCGTCGATCGACGTGCCGACGGCATCGCCCTCGCTCACCTCGCCGTTGTTGGGCGTCAGCACCTGCGGCGTCCAGCCGAGGTGATCCGGCGTGATGTTCGGCTGCCCCGCGGTGCCGACGAAATCGCTGGCCTGACCGGTGACGTACCAGAAGACACCGGCCGGAACGTCGGTCCGGGTGTCGGTGACCGTCACGTTCGGCAGCGCTCCCGTGAACTGACGGAAGGATGCGGTGGTGCCGTTCTCTGTCAGCGTGGTCTGCGTTCCCGCGACGGTGAGACTGAGCGCCCCGCTCTGCGTGGGCGCGATGTCGACGGTGACGTCGACCGCTCCTGCATCATCCGCGTTGGGGAACTCGGCAAAAGCCGCGGTGCCGACGCCAGCGAGCATGAGCCCGCCCACGATTCCGACGGCGCAGCGGGCGACGGTGCCCTTTTTCATCATGTGCTCTCTCCAGTTCCTCGGTCGGCCATGCCGCACCGAATCAGTGATCAGCCCGGGTGGCTGTCGACTCGTTTGCCAGGCAGCGGGCAGGAACTGCGGGGCGCCCTTGCCCGGTGCACTCTCCTCATGGAGTACGTCCTCGTTCCCGGGTCTGTTACCGGGAACACGCTCACTGTAGGGCGCGTCCGATTCACACGTCAAGTACGAGATTCCAGCGCGCCCCTCCGCTGTACGCGGTAGGAATGTGTCCGGTAACATTCCGTTCAACCTGATCCGGGCGCAGCCCGAGAACCGGCCCTCTCACCCGCACGTCAACGACGACTAGGAGACAGCCATGAGCGCTGCGGCCACCCATCCACCCCGACGGCGGAAATCACTCGCTGCCGGCATCATCGGAAGCCTCGCGGCCTCCGCCTGTCTGCTCGCGCCCGCGCCGGCGGCCGCGGCCGATCTTCCCGCTCCCACCGCGCACTACGACATGTCGCATGCCGGTTCGACCCTGCTCGATGTGTCCGGAAACGGTCGCAACGCCACCCTCACGGGATTCACCGACGGATCCTTCGCCGACGCCGACGGCGACGCTGTGCTCCGCTTCCGGGGCGACGGCTACGCCACCCTTCCATCGGGCCTCGTCACCGGTGCGGACAACGACTTCACGGTGGAGTACACCGTCGCCACACAGACGGCAGCCAATCAGTTCGGCTGGGTGATCGGCACGGGAATCGGCGCGTGGAACACGACCGCACTGGGCAACCACGTGTTCGTGAACCCGCGCAGCGGCGAGAGCGCCTATGCCAACCAGGTGCTCTCCGGCATCCGTGTGAAGTCCGGCTCCAGTAACGGCGAGGTGCGCCTGCCCGCGGGCGGTGGGCTGAACCCCGGATTCACCACCCTCACCCTCGTGGGATCCGGCAACACCCTCACCCTGTACCGGGACGGACAGGCGATCTCCACCACCACGCACTCCTCCGCGCTGAGTTCGATCGTGCCGGCTTCCGGCGCGCTGGGATACCTCGGCCGATCGCTGTACACCGGCGATGCCCTGCTCCGGGCCGACGTGACCGACGTTCGCTTCTGGGACACTGCGCTCACCGCTGACCAGGTGACCGCGAGCATGCCGACCGCCGCGGAGAAGGCCGCGAGCACCCAGGCGCTGCTGCGGGGAGATCTCCTGCCGATCATCCGCGGGGCGAACGCCTCGCTCGACGCGGTGCGCAGCAACCTGACCCTGCCCGCGTCGTCCAATGGTGTGCCGCTGACCTGGTCGTCGTCCCAGCCGTCCGTGATCACATCGACCGGCGCGGTGTCGCGTACGATCACGAGCGACACCACCGTGACGATCACGGCCACTCCGGCGTCGGGGACACCGATCACGTTCTCGGTGACGGTCCTGGCACCGTCCGCTTCGACGGACCTGGATGCCATCGCTCTCACCTCGCGCACGACGGAGAACCTGCCGCTGATCACCACCGGTGCCGTGGACGGCTCCGCCATCTCCTGGACGTCATCCGACTCCGCACTGGTGACGCCCACGGATGACGGTTATGCCGCCCCCGCTGTGGGTGCCGCCGACCCGTACCGCGGTGGCGGAATCGTGAACCGGCCCGCCTACGGCAGCGGGGATCGCACGGTCACGCTCACCGCCCATGCTCGACTCAACGACACGACGCTCTCCCGCGAGTTCGTGGTGACGGTGGCGGAGCACGCACGCACCGCGCCGGATGCCGGCTACGCCAGCGCGTACTTCCGCTCCGACAGCGACGAGAAGATCTACCAGGCGGCCACGAACGGGAACGACTTCTTCACCTTCGCCCCGGTCAACGGCGGTCAGCCCGTCATCACATCGACGGCTGACACCACCGGCCTTCGCGACCCGTACATCCTCCGATCTCACGACGGCGACAAGTACTACATGGTGGCCACCGACCTGTGCATCGGATGCGGCACGGGCTGGGGTCCGGCGCAGTCCCAGGGCAGCCTCAAGATCGAGGTGTGGGAGTCCACCGACATGGTGCACTGGACCCGCACGAACGGCGAGAACACCGGCATTCCGATCAACAAGCCCGAGGCCGGCATGACCTGGGCCCCCGAGGCGTACTGGGATGACGCCCTGCAGTCCTACGTGGTGTTCTTCGCGTCACGCATGTACTCCGACGCCAGCCACACCAACAGCGACAACCTCTACGCACGGATGTTCTTCGTCCTCACCCGTGATTTCCGCACCTTCACGTCCCCGCCGCAGAGCTGGCAGGACACCGGGTACGCGCGCATTGACTCCACGGTGGCGAAGATCGGCGACTCCTACTATCGCTTCACCAAGAATGAGGACTCCGGTGCGGCGGGGCCGCTGGAAGCCGGCAAGGACATCTTCCTGGAGCGTTCGACGGTTCTCACCGCACCGACCAGCACGTCCAGTTGGAGCGCGGACCCCGCGGTCACCTGGCAGCTCACCGACACGCGCATGACCAGTCTGCAGACCGGCCAGGCCGGCGAGGGACCAGAGATCGTCAAGCTCAATGCGGGCGACCCGAACAATCCGTCCGGCGACGGCTACGTGTTCCTCGTCGACAACTACAGTGCCGGCGGCTATCGCGCGTTCCTGACCACCGGGGCGGAGATCGCATCGAGCTCCGCCACGGATCGGCTCTCCCAGCGCTCCGGATGGAAGGTGCGACCTGCGGGGGGCCTTCCCGCCAGCCCCCGCCACGGTGCCTTCGTCAGCGTGCCGCAGACGGTGCTGACCGCACTGCACGACTGGTCGGCGATCACCCCGGTCGCCTCCACGACATCGGCCCAGGCGACCGGACGCCAGGTCACCGCTTCCGTCGCGGCCGCTGACGGCGGCGATGTCGTCGGCACCGTGACGTTCACCGGCGGGTCGTGGAGCTCGACCGTCGCGCTGGCCGATGGCCGGGCATCGGTCTCCGTGCCCGCGGGGATCGCCACCGTGACGGCGACCTATGACGGCTATCGGGATGCCCTCGTGGCGTCGTCGACATCGGCCGCTGTCCCGGTGTCGACCCTCACGATCGACGCGTCCGCCACCGTGCGCTGCGTCGCAGGGAAGGGCCAGGCGGTTGTGACCGTCACGAATGGATCGACGGTCCCCGCAACCGTGTCGATCCAGACCTCGTACGGCTCGAAGACCGTGGTCATCGCCGCCGGAACGTCCGCGTCGGCCGCGTTCGCGACACGCCTGAGCACGTTCGGTGCGACCGCCGCCGCCCTCACGGCAACGGCCGGTGGCGACAGCTTCCACACCACCACGTCCATCCCCGCAGCGACCTGCGGCTGAACGGAGAAGAACATGACTGATCTCCTCGCTCACACGCGACGAACGGCAGCCGCGCTCACCGCCGGTGCCGCTCTCATCGCGATCGGCGCGGTGTCGACGCCTTCCGCCGCCACCGCGGCGGAAGGCCCGGCGCCCCTCATCCACTACTCGTTCGACAGCGCATCGGGCACGACCGTGACCGATCTGTCCGGAAACGGCTACGACGGCACCCTGAAGCAGTCCGGTGCGAGCATCGACGGCGGACTGCTCTCACTGCCCGGTGGCGCACGCGACAGTGCCGGCTACCTCGAGATCCCCACCGCGGGTCTGGTCGGCAAGAACCAGATGACGATCTCGACGTGGCTGTCCGGTCGCTCCGGTGCCGCGAACACCGCCGCCGCCTTCATCGGCGCGCCGGTGGCGAGCGGCGCCAGCTACTCGAGCGGATACTGGCTGCTCAATCCGACGAACCCCTCCGGCTACGTGAAGTCGGTGATCACCACCTCGACGAACGCGGGCGCGCCCTGGGGAACTGAGGTGGGGGCCGGCGCCACGAACGCCGCCACCTCGGGGGTGCGCACCCCGGCCGGTCTGTCGCTGTACACCACCGTCATCGACGGTGTGGCCGGCACCATCACGAGCTATGTCAACGGAGCCCAGATCTCCTCCGTCGCGACCGGGCGGACCATCGCGTCGTTCGGCACGGACCTCGTGTCGTATCTGGGACGATCCACCTACAACGATGCGGGATGGGCGGGCGACATCGACGACTACGCCGTCTACACCGGTGCGCTGAGTGCAGCCGACGTGCAGCAGCTGTACGTCACGCAGGCGCTCGAGCGCGCCGTCACGAACGTGGCCGTTCCCGGGACGGCGACCGCCTCGTTCACGCTGCCCACGAGCAGCAGCGGTGTCGCAGTCGCCTGGACATCGGACAGCGATGCCATCCGGGTCGAGGGCGGTTCGGCGACGGTCACCCGGCCCGAGCCTGGCGACGCGGACGCCACGGTCACTCTCACCGCCACCTTTACCGTGGGCGACAGCAGCACGACGCGCACCTATCCGGTGCTCGTCCCGGCGGAACTGACCGCGCAGGCGAAAGTGGATGCGGATCTCGCGTCGGTCGTGATCCCGGGAACCGACGATGTGCGTACGGCGATCTCGGTTCCCTTGGTCGGACCGAACGGCTCGGGCCTCGTCTGGTCCGTCGTCTCGGGTGCCTCGGCCGCACAGATCACCGACGGCGTCCGGGACGACTCCGCGACGGTCGCGATCACGCGCCCCGACGGCGCCTCCGCTTCCGTGGTGCTCGCGGTGACGGCGACGAACGGCTCCGCCGCGGCGACGCGACAGATCACGCTCACCGTGACCGCCGCGCCGTCTGCCGATGCCACGCCCGTAGCCTACGTCTGGGCGTTCTTCACGGGCGAGGGCGCCGGCGCCGAGCGGGTGAGCCTCGCAGCGTCGAAGGGGGACGACGCCCTGCGCTGGAACACGCTGAATGGCGGTGAACCGATCTTCACGTCCTCCCAGGGCACGGGTGGACTGCGCGATCCGTTCATCCTGCGCTCCCACGAGGGCGACAAGTTCTACATGCTCGCCACCGACCTCAAAGTCGACGGACTGGCCGGCGGATTCACCACCGCGCAGATCTCCGGATCCCGCTTCATCGAGGTGTGGGAGTCCACCGACCTCGTGAACTGGTCGGCGCAGCGGCACGTGCAGGTCTCCTCGGCCTACGCCGGCAACACCTGGGCACCGGAGGCGTACTGGGACGAGGAGCTCGGTCGGTACGTGGTGTTCTGGGCATCGAACCTGTACCCCACCACCGATGTGGCGTCGCGCACCGCGGTCACCTACAACCGGATGATCTCCGTGACCACTGACGACTTCGTGACGTTCTCGGAGCCGCAGATCTGGTCGGACGTGAAGCGCGGAAACGGGCTGGGCCTCATCGATTCCACCGTGGCCAAGCAGGACGGGATCTACTACCGCTTCACAAAGGACGAGGCATCCATGACGATCCGCGAGGAGAAGTCGACCAACCTGCTCGCCACGATCACCGGCGCTCTTCCCGGAGTTACCGGGGCCGCGGATCAGTGGACGCTCGTCAAGGAGAAGATCGCCACCGGCCTACCGAACGGCGAACCTGGCGGCACGTACTCGAGCGGAGAGGGACCGAGCATCTTCCCGTCGAATCCGGGCGATGTGAACGGCTTCGACTGGTATCTGTTCATCGACCAGCCCTCCTACCACGGCGGACCCAATCACTACATTCCGTTCGGCTCGACCGACATCACGGATGGTTCCTCGTGGCAGCCGCTCGGGTCGACGCTGCGGGCGAATCTGCCCCAGAACAGCGATGGCGGCAAGCCCCGCCACGGCACCGTCCTGCCGGTGACACGGGCCGAATACCAGCGCGTGCTGGAGGGTTTGGCGCCGGAGATCGCGGTGACGAGCGTGGCACCCCTGACAGCGTCGACGCGCGCCGGCACTCCCCCGGTGCTGCCGCAAGCCACCCTCACCACCGCAGACGGCGCGACGCGGACGGTGGACGTGGCATGGCAGGGCGTGGACCCGTCGGACTATGCGTCGGCGGGCACGTTCACCGTGCGCGGCGTCGCGCAGGACGATTCACGGATGCCGGTCACCGCGACGGTGACGGTCACCCCCGCGTTCGGCCTGACCGTGACCACGCGATGCGTTGCCGGCTCGGTGGTGATCGCGGCAACGGCGTCGAACGCCGGTGCTGACACGGCACAGCTCACGATCACATCGACGTCGGGCGCGAAGACGGTGCAGCTCGCGGCCGGTGCCAGCGCCACGGCCAGCTTCAGCACGCGCGTGTCTGCCGTTTCAGCCGGCACCGTGCAGGCCACCAGCGGACGCATCACGGTGGCGACGGCGGCCTACGCCGCTCGCACCTGCTGAACCCAGCGCGACAACGACATCACCGCCCCGACACCGCGTCGGGGCGGTGATGTCGTTTCGGGGCACGCGCCCCAGCACATGAACCTGCGGCGGATGCATGACGGAATGCGCGGAATCGTCATGGATCTGGCGCCTCCTCCTGCGTTCACGACACCCCGGCCGGAGCTCGCCCGTCCCCCGCCACAGCCCGCCGGCGAGGGGCGTGCGGATGGCACAGAAGAACGGCCGCCATCCTTCTCAGGATGACGGCCGTTCGGGTCGAGACAGGTCAGCTGCAGGTCTTCGCGGCATACGCCGTCGACGAGGATGAGGACCGATCCCCGGCAGAACCGGTCACCTGCACCTCACCGGCCGCCAACGACGCCGAGCGGGCCGCGAACGACACCGACGTGCCGGCACCCGCCGCCAACACCACCTTCTTCTCGCCCAGCGGCGAGACCACCGACACCTCGGCATCCACCGCATCCGCATTCCGGACCGACACCACGAGCTGCACCTTGCCCGCAACGCACCGCGAGCTCGTCGAGACCACCAGGTCCAACGGCTCCACGGTGTTCTCGTTGAGTACTCCGAGGCGCGCGAGCTGGTAGCTCAGGGCACGTTCGGGCGCGTCGATCTGGTTCTGCGTGCCGTGCACCGCCCCCTTCGCGACCACAGCCTGATCGAGAGCGTCCTGCATCTGCGCCCAGGCCTCTGCGGGGTAGTCACTCTCGGTCAGCGTTCCCGCGTGCGCGATCGCCGCGTCGAGCGCACTCTCGTCGAGAGGCCGTTGCTGTGCCGTCAGGGTGTCGCTCAGCAGGAAGTGGTCGATATCGACGTGCCCTCCCGTCTGCTGCGTCGCGTAGGAGAACAGCCCCACGCGGTGACCCATGAAGTGGGTGAGTCCTCCGTCCAGGCTGAGCGGTCCGACCGGATCCCCGAGTGGTGTCCAGGAGATCCCGTCGAGGCTGTAGGAGAAGGCGGTGTACAGCCGTCCCGACGAGGTGGCGAAGTCGAGATCAGCCTTGAGGTGCACCTCGGTGGCATCGCCGAGAGGTGCGGAGCGGCCCGGAAGGAAGCTCTCGACCGCTGCCTGGTCGATCGTCGTCGCGAACGGCTGCCCGCGGTGCACGACACCCACGGTGTTCACCCCCGCGACGCGCTTCACCGCGACATACGAGAAGTCACGGTTGTACGCCGCGAGCCCGGCGACGTCGCCATCCTTCATCCCGGAGATATCGAGCTTCGTCTCCACCGACTGCCGCGGGCCGAAGGTGCGCTGCGACAGCGTGTTACGCGCCTCTTCGAGCCAGGTCAGCTCTCCTCCGGAACGGTGGGTGTACGCGCCCGTGACGACCTTGCCGTTCGTCAGCCGGAGCCAGCCCTCCCGATCCGTCAGCGACCAGTAGCGGTTGTCCGGCGCATGGTTCCACTCCCAGGCCAGATCGAGGTTCGACCCGTTCGGGGCGACCTCATCGGGATGCGGTTTCTCGACGGTCACGGGACGCCCGACGAGGGAGGCGTCATCGATGACGAAGTCCATGAGGTGGTCCTGGGGAGCTGCCGATGGATTGGCCGTCCAGGGCGTCTCCACGAACAGGCGCACGTCGCCGAGCGCCTGCGTGTCCGCCACCGTGAACGATCCAGACACCCGTCCCCACTGCCCCCGGGTCAGACTCACCGCACTGGTGAGGTTCTTGTACGTGGTCGTGGCGCCTCCGAAGCGGGCCGTGATGTAGAACGGCTTGGTCGCCGGCGCCGTCGCGCCGTCGTAGCGCACCCATGCCGAGACGTCGTAGGTGACGCCGTGCTGCAGCTTGCCGGAGACGTCCTGTGCCGGACCGGAGCCGGTGGTCGCGCGACCGGTGACCGCCAGTGCTGACGCTCCACTGTGCGCTGCGCTGGTGGGCGTGAGCGTGGCGGTGTCGTTCGCGATCCACCCTGTGGATCCGGATTCCAGTCCTGGATTCTGCAGCAGTTCGACGCCGACCAGTGTCGGGTCGATCTGCGGTCCCGCCGGAATCGACCACTGCTGGTCCTGGTACGCCCGGTGCGGCGCGTCGTTTCGGAAGTCGTCCGAGGCGACGATGCTCTTCTGCCGCTCGAATCGCTCCTGCGCGGGCGTCAGGGTGATCGGCTTCGGGAAGGACCCGTTCACCGGGACAGCGCCGTTGTTGCCGAAGGTCGGCCAGCCGCCGCTCCACGTCGCCGGGATGAGTGCCGGGATACGTCCGATCGGGAAGGTGTCGCGGAAGAAGAAGCCCTGCCAGGAGTCGTTGCCCGCTCCATCGGTGACAGGGACGAGGCTGCCCTGAGCGAAGCCGTTGGAGTTGAGCACTCCCCTCGACTCATAGGGCGCCGGGGTGGCGGCGAGACGTCCGAGGAGTTCGCTCGAACGGAACATCGCGACCTGCCGGCCGCTACTCGGCCACGTGATCATCACGATGTAGTACTGGCCGTCGATGTAGAACGCCTGCGCGCCCTCGAACAGTCCGCTGCTGCCGACGTACGGCTTGTCGGCATACGCGCTGCGCGGGATGATGTCGGTGTAGTCCTGTTCGATCGCGGTGAGATCCGCGTTCAGTCGGGCGGCGTTGACGCCGCCGTAGATGATGTACGGCGTCCCGCCGTTGGCATCGTCGAAGAAGAGCGACGGGTCGTGGAGACTGCGCCCGAGCGACGTGCGCTGCCATGCGCCGTGCTCGATGTCATCCGTGCGGTAGATGTACGCACCACCCAGGTTCAGCGAATTGACGAGCACGTAGTACGTGCCGTCGTGATAGCGCAGCGACGATGCCCACTGGCCCTGCCCGTAGGAATTCGCGCCGTTGCGCAGCGAGTAGGCGTCGCCGATGTCCATGCGGTCGAACACGTAGTTCACGATCTCCCAGTTCACGAGATCGTAGGACTTCATGATCGGCGCCCCAGGGCTCAGCTGCATCGTGGTGCTGATCATGTAATAGATGTCGCGGCCCTCAGCGTTGTCGGCGGCCCGCACCCGCTCCACGCTGACGTCGGGGACGTCGGCGTTGAGCCCGGGTACGGAATAGGTGCCGTCTCCCGCGTCGGTCGACGTGTATGAGGGTTCGGGCTCCCAATCGTCTGCGGCGATCGCCGCCGTCGATGGGACTATCAGGCCGACCAGTGCCAGCGTGCCGACGGTGGCCACTGCCGCGAGTCGTTGCGTTCTTCTCTTCATCGAGTTCGTTTCCTTTTTCCTGCGATACGACGATCGGCGGGCACCGCACTGTGTGCCCGCCGATCGTCTGTCATGGGGAGGGGTGTTGCTGGGGATCAGCCACAGGTATGGGCGAGGTAGGCCGTCGATTCCGCGTAGGTGAGATCACCTCCGGAACCGGTCACCTGGATCTCTCCGGCGGCGATGCTCGCCGCCCGCGTCGCGAAGGACGCCGAGGAGGTGGCGCCCGCCGCCAGCGAGATCTTCTTCTCGCCGAACGGAGTGGTGATCGTCACCTGAGCCGCCACGGCGTCCGCGTTGTGCACGGACACGACCAGCTGGGACTTGCCCGCGACACAACGAGACGTTGCGGATACCGTCAGGTCCAGATCGGTCGATGCGACCGGCGCGGCGGCGAAGGTCCAGTTGTCGATCTCGAACAGGTCCGCGTTCTTGTCGCCACCGGCAGGGCCGGCGAAGACGAAGAAGACGTCGTGCTTTCCGGTCGCACCGGACACATTCGCCTGCACGGTCGTCCACTGGCCCGCGGTGCCGTCGACGGGGATCTGCGCCACGACCGGACCGTCGACGTTGTCCAGACGAACCTGCACGCTGCCGCCCGCGGTGAGTGGCTTCACACGCACCGACACCGTCGATGCGCCAGCCCCGAAGTCGACGCCGGCGATGGCGGCGAAGTCACCGTCATCGACGCCCGAGAGCACCATGTTGCCCGAGCCGTTGTGCTCCGGGAACTCCACCGACGCGGCGTCCGTCTTGGCGGTGCTGAGGCCCAGCTGCCAGGCGAGCGTCTCCGCCTCGAACGTGCGGTACGGGTTGAAGTTCTCCACCTGCGAGACTCCGGCGCGCGTGCCCACGATCGGCTTGATCGTGCCGTCTGCGTTGAACTCGAGCTTGTCGATGTGCACGGAACGGTAGCCCTGCGTCGATCCCGGCGTTCCGAGCGCGGCAGCCCAGGCGGCCCCGCGAGTCTGGGCGTGGTAGGTGAAGTACGTGCCGCCCTTGTAGGTGAACATGTCGGAGTGGTTGTTGCCGCCGTTGCCTGCGCCGAAGAACGATCCCTGGTTCTGGAACGCCACACCCGCATAGCGCGCGGCGCTGAGGTCCATCGGGTCATCCGTCATCATGTACGCGATCGCGCCGCGGGACGGGTACTGGCCCGGTACCTCGTTCACCTGGAAGTTGGAGGAGTACGAGTAGTAGTACTTTCCGTCGCGCTTGAACATGCTCGAGGCTTCGAACATGCCCGGTCCATCGATCACGACGGGATCTCCGTCGAGCGTGACCATGTCGTCCTTCAGCTTGACCACGCGAGTCGACTTCGGGTTCTGCGGTCCCTGCACGTTGGGGGCGGTGCCGATCTGCGAGTTGCCGCCGAAGTACAGGTACCCCTGGCCGTCGTCGTCGATGAAGACCTCGGGATCGAACAGCCACATGCCCGCCGGGAAGCCTCCGCTGGCGATGTAGTCGCGCGAGACCGTGTCCGGGATGATCTTCTTGCCCAGCGGATCGGTCCACGGGCCCAGCGGCGAGCCGCCGACGACCACCGCGGTACCGGTGCCGTTGTCGCAGAAGTACAGGTACACCTTGCCGTCCTTCTCGATGGCGGCGGGTGCCCAGGAGTTCGCCGTCCAGGGCGCTGCACCGCCGGCGCGAGAGATCGGCACCGTGCCGTGGTCGACCCAGTTGACCATGTCGCTGGTGGACATCACGTTCAGTCGGGTGATCCCGCCATACCCGTTGGACTGCGTGGGCAGGCCGTTCGCGTCCTTGCTGTTCAGCTCGTACTGCTGGGTGTCGTCGGTGGAGTAGATGTAGAGGCGTCCGTTGTAGATGAGGTGGTGCGGGTCCGCGCCGAACTTGTGACCGACCAGCGGGTTGTGATCGCCCACCGGCTTGGTCTGGACCTTCTCCAGACTGGTGAAGGCGGGCTGCGCGGGTGCGTCGGCGATCTTCACCAGCGAGACGTCATCGATGGAGAAGTCCTGCAGGGCGTTCGACCCCCAGGGCGTCTCCACGAAGAACCAGCCCGCGGCGGCGTGCTTCGCCTCCGCGGTGAACTGCTGGGAGAACGTGCCCCACTCCCCGCGCGTGAAGGTGTGACCGTAGTCCGCACAGCCGTTGAAGTTGGTGGGGCAGAACGTGAAGTTGAACTGCTGCGTCGGGTTTCCGGTGTCGTACTTGAGCGATCCGGTCATCCGATAGGTGGCACCGACCTGCAGTGCTCCGGTCACACTCGCGAACGGACCGGACTGCGTGTTCTGGCGCGCGGTCACCCGCAGCGCGTGGGCGCCGCTCGCGGCGTCATCGGACAGCGCGAGGGTGCCGCCGCGAGTGTTGCTCCAGCCTGTGAAGTCCGAGACGAATCGGCCGTCCGGCAACAGATTTCCGGGAACGGTCGGGCCTTCGGCCGCGGCGGCCTTCACCGCGATCGGCGCGGCCTGCGCGGCATCGGCGATGCCCGCTGCACTGACTGAGGTGGCGAGCACGGCCGCCACACCGAGCATGGCCGCCAGGCGTGACACCGGCCTTCGGGTTGATCGTGGGGCGGATGGTTGTGGTGATGTCACGGTTCTTCCTCCTTGAAGGGTCGCCGGAGCGCGAGCGGGCGCAGCGGGGCCGCGGTATGTGGGCATACCGCGTGCGCCCCCGCGTTCGGGCGGCGATGGTGGATACGTTGCGACGTCGAGTCGAGCCTCCGGTGCATCACCGCATGCCGACCGTCAGTCTCCTGTTGGGACTGCAGCGCGAGAGGTCCGTCGCGCTGACACGTGTGGGCGCGCCGAGCGCCCCGTCAGACGCTGGCGCGTCCGACGACTGAGGACCGGTGTGACGTCACCCCGCGGCGACGCCGTCCGATCCGGTGATCACCCGATCCGCCGTCGCTCTCGGAGAGGGATCGGTGATGCGAGCGAGAACATCGTTTTCGCATGAGCCATAGAGCACTCTCTCCATTGAGAAACGGGGTGACGAGGGGCCACTTGCCAGGAATGTTACCGGGAACAACATAGTGAACGCAAGGATTTCGACTTTCGGGCTACGATGGAGGTTTCCGCGTGTCGGGAGGGCGTGCCGAGGTCGGCACGCGCCCGCTGCGGGGACGCATGGCGACGCCAATCTAGGTCGATGTGGCCAGACGAGGGCCGAAGCACCAGATCGGCCCTCAACTCGGCGCATCGTCCTCATCTCACGACACTCGATCCGCGTGTCGCGCCGATGGCATCACGCGGCAACTCCGCGCGCCACGTTCGGCGGGTTCCGATGGTGCAGATCTCCCCAGGCTCAGGGCCCTGCGAGGCAAGCACAGACACGTGCACTGTCGCGAACGGAGGACATAGTCGCCAAACGAGGATCAAAATCGTAGATCCGTCCTCAACTCGACGCATCGTCCTCAACCCACGCCGCCCGATCCGCCCAGCACGCCTCGAAGCGCCTACGCGACAGGGTTCGCCCGCTACACCCACCCACGAGCACCTCTCAATGAAGGCAGCACGCGCTCACCGCCGCTCGCCCGCATTGTCCTGTCGACTCACCGAGAAGAGCAGGCCACCGGCTCAGCCGGACGCCCCCTCACGCCCGCACCCCACCGCGCCGGACCTCATGCAAACGCCCGCCGCAGGCGAGGACGTCTCAGCGATTCTCGAAGCGCGGGGCTCGCTTCTCACGGAAGGCGGCCATGCCCTCCTTCTGGTCCTCGGTGTCGAACAGCGCCGTGAACTGCGCGGTCTCGAACGCGAGGCCCTGGCTGAGCGGTGTCTCCTGCACCGCGCGCAGCGCCTGCTTGGCCGCGATGACTGACGGCAGCGACTTCGAGGCGATCGTCTCGCCGATCTGCTGCGCCACATCCGCCAGCTCCGCCGCCGAAACCACGCGTGACACGAGGCCGGAACGCTCGGCCTCGTTGGCGTCCATGTTCCGCCCGGTCAGCACCAGGTCCGCGGCCTTGTAGGCACCGATCGCACGCGTGAGACGCTGCGTTCCTCCCATGCCGGGGATCACGCCGAGATTGATCTCCGGCTGACCGAACACCGCCGTGTCGGCCGCCACGATGATGTCGCACATCATCGCCAGCTCGCACCCGCCACCGAACGCGAACCCGTTCACGGCGGCGATCACGGGTTTGCGGACCGCGGTGAGTCGGGACCACTCGCCGAAGAAGCGACCCAGACGCATGTCCAGTCCGCTGCGGTCCTCCATCTCTTTGATGTCGGCGCCGGCGGCGAACGCGCGTCCGGCGCCCGTGATCACGATCGCACCGATCGCGGGATCCGCGTCGTACTCCTCGGCGACGATGACCACTTCGTGCATCAGCTGCGTGTTGAGGGCGTTGAGTGCCTGCGGACGGTTGAGGGTGATCCACCCGACGTTTCCGCGTGTCTCCGTGATGATGGTCTCGAACTCGGTCATGACTGCCTCTCGTCTACTCGCGCGAGCGGGTCACTCGGCGCGCTGCGCCGCGGCGCTGGCGGATCGGATGGTCTCGATGATGCCCGAGAAGTCGCGCGCCGCGCCAGGGCCCTGGGCGTACCCGGCGTAGATCTCCTCCGCGTGAAGGCCGAGGGCAGCACCCACACCGGTCTCCTCGATCGCGTGCCGCGCCAGCCCGAGATCCTTCGCCATGAGCGCCCCGGCGAATCCGGGCTGATAGTCACGGTTCGCGGGGCTGGTCGGCACCGGGCCGGGCACGGGACAGTTGGTGGTCAGCGCCCAGCACTGACCGGATGCGTGAGATGCCACCTCGAACAGCGCGTCGTGCGTGAGGCCCAGCTGCTCCCCGAGGACGAACGCCTCCGCCACCGCGATCTGGGTGACGCCGAGAATCATGTTGTTGCACACCTTCGCCGCTTGCCCGAGCCCCGGACCGCCGCAGTGCACGATGCGGGCACCCATCGCTTCCAGCAACGGATGTGCCGCGGCGAAGTCTTGGTCGCTGCCGCCCACCATGAACGTGAGGGTGCCGTTCTCCGCCCCGACCACGCCACCGGACACGGGAGCATCCACGTTGCGCTGACCCGCCGCGAGCGCGAGATTATGGGCTTCCCGCGCCTCGCTGACCGCGATGGTGGAGCACTCGATGAACAGAGTTCCGGCCGGCGCCGCCGCCAGCAGCCCGTCCTCCCCCGCGAAGGCGTCCAGAACGTGGCGCCCGCTCGGGAACATCGTGATGACGACCTCCGCGCCACGCGCTGCCTCGACGCCCGACGACGCCACCGCGATGCCGGCGCCGCGTGCAGCCTCGACGGCGGCCGGCACGACATCGAACCCGATCAGCTCGTGCCCTGCGGCGACGAGGTTCTTCGCCATGGGAAGCCCCATATGCCCGAGCCCCAGAAAAGCGATGCGTGTCATCGCCGACCTCCCATCACCTCTCGGCCAACGATGACCCGCATGATCTCGTTGGTCCCCTCGAGGATCTGATGCACGCGGAGGTCTCGCACGACCTTCTCGATTCCGTAGTCCTGCAGGTAGCCATAGCCGCCGTGCAGTTGGAGCGCCTCGTTGGCGATGCGGAATCCCGCATCGGTGGCGAATCGCTTGGCCATGGCGCAGCGCATGGCCACATCCTCCGCCTCGTCGTCGATCGCTCGTGCCGCGTCTTGCACCATCAGACGCGCGGCGCGCAGTTCGGTGGCCATGTCCGCCACCGTGAACTGCACCGTGGGCTGATCCGCCAGCGCGGCGCCGAACGTGAACCGCTCGTGCACGTACTGCACGGCCCGGTCCAGCGCCCAGCGTGCGCCGCCCAGCGAGCAGGAGGCGATGTTGACGCGACCACCGTTGAGGGCCTTCATCGCGATGCGGAAACCGCCGCCCTCTTCGCCGAGCAGGTTCTCGGCCGGGACGCGCACGGCGTCGAACACGACCTGGCGGGTGGGCTGCGCCTTCCAGCCCATCTTCTTCTCGTTGGCGCCGAAGCTCAGGCCGGGGGTGTCCGCCGGCACGATGAAGGCTGAGATCCCCCGCGATCCGAGATCCCCGGTACGAGCCATCACGACGTAGACGCCCGCGGCACCCGCCCCTGAGATGAACTGCTTCACGCCGGTGAGCACCCAGCTGTCTCCATCGCGCACCGCGCCCGTCGTGATCGCGGCCGCGTCCGATCCGGCACCGGGCTCGGTGAGGCAGTAAGCGCCGAAGATCTCCATGGCGGTCAGCCGCGGCAGCCACTCGTGCCGCTGCGCCTCGGTGCCGTACGAGTCGACCATCCAGCCCACCATGTTGTGGATCGAGATGTACGCGGCGATCGTGGGGTCGGCGTACGCGAGTTCTTCGAAGATCGCGGCGGCGTCCTCGCGCGAAAAGCCCGCGCCCCCGACATCCTCGCCGATGTAGATGCCTCCGAGCCCCAGCTCTCCCCCGTGGTGCAGTGACTCGACGGGAAACTCTCCCGACGAGTCCCGCTCCAGGGCGTAGGGGGCGAGTTCGTGCTGCGCGTACTCGCGAACGGCGTCGATGATCGCGGCGCGGTCCTCGGCGGTCGTCGTGGTGGTGGTGACGGTGCTCATCGGCGGGCCTCTCAACTCATGGTCGGGATGACGAAGCTGGCTCCCTCGCGGATGCCCGAGGGCCAGCGGCTGGTGACGGTCTTGGTCTTCGTGTAGAAGCGGAAGGAGTCCGGGCCGTGCTGGTTGAGGTCGCCGAACATCGACTTCTTCCAGCCGCCGAACGTGTGATACGCGATGGGGACCGGAATCGGGACGTTGACGCCCACCATCCCGACCTGCACCCGCGCGGCGAAGTCGCGGGCGGTGTCGCCGTCTCGCGTGAAGATCGACACGCCGTTGCCGTACTCGTGGTCGGAGGCCATGGCGAGTGCCGCCTCGTAGTCGTCGGCACGCGCGATGATCAGTACGGGACCGAAGACCTCTTCGCGGTAGATGGTCATGTCGGTGGTCACGCGGTCGAAGAGGGTGGGGCCGAGGTAGAAGCCGTTCTCGTGCCCGGGCACCACGAGACCACGGCCGTCCAGGAGAAGCTCAGCGCCCTGGTCGATCGCCTGCGCGATGTACCCGCTCACTCGTTCGACGGCCGCGGCGGTGACCAGCGGACCGTAGTCCATCCCCGGCTCCAGGGCGGGGCCGACGGTCAGTGCGCGAGCGCGCTCCATGAGCTTGGCCGCGAGAGCGTCCGCGGTCTCCTGACCCACCGGCACGGCGACCGAGATCGCCATGCAGCGCTCCCCCGCCGATCCGTAGCCTGCACCGATCAAAGCGTCGGCCGCCTGGTCGAGGTCGGCGTCCGGCATCACGATCATGTGGTTCTTCGCACCGCCGAAGCACTGTGAGCGCTTGCCCTGGTCGGCGGCGGTGGTGTGGATGTAGTGGGCGATCGGCGTGGAGCCGACGAAGCCGACCGCCTGGATCCTGTCATCGAACAGCAGCGCGTCAACGGCCTCCTTGTCCCCGTTCACCACACTGAAGACGCCATCGGGAAGGCCCGCTTCGGTGAACAGCTCCGCCAGGCGCAGCGGGACGGAGGGGTCGCGCTCGCTGGGCTTGAGCACGAACGCATTGCCACAGGCGAGGGCAGGGCCCGCCTGCCACAGCGGGATCATCGCCGGGAAGTTGAACGGGGTGATGCCGGCCACCACACCGAGAGGCTGGCGCATCGAGTAGACGTCGATTCCGCGTCCAGCACCCGAGGTGTACTCGCCCTTCAAGAGATGCGGTGCCCCGACGGCGAACTCCACGACCTCCACACCGCGCTGGATGTCGCCCTTCGCGTCGTCGAAGGTCTTGCCGTGCTCGCTGGACAGCAGGCGGGCGAGGTCGTCGCGATCACGTTCCACGAGCGCCAGGAAGCGGGTCAGCACCCGGGCGCGCGCCTGCGGGTTCATGTCGCCCCAGATCTGCTGGCCGACGACGGCCAAATCGATCGCGGCGCGCACCTCGTCGCTGCTCGCCAGCGGCACGCGAGCCTGGACCTCGCCGGTCGAGGGGTCGAAGACGTCACCGAATCGTCCCGACGTGCCCGCGGTGAGCTTTCCGCCCACGAAGTGCGACAGTTCCCTGACCATGATGACCACCACTTCCGGCGCCACCCTTGGCACCATGATCAGAATACCTGGACATCCAAGTAAATCAACGGGCTTCCAACTGATTCACGGCACAAGAATGGCTCCTCCCCTGGTCGGGGAGGAGCCATTCGTACGGTCCGAGGACTTAGAGGCGCTCGATGATCGTGGCGTTGGCCATCCCACCGCCCTCGCACATCGTCTGCAGTCCGTAGCGTCCGCCAGTGTGTTCGAGGTACTCGACGAGGGTGCTCAGCAGCCGGGTGCCGCTGGATCCCAGCGCGTGACCGAGGGCGATCGCGCCGCCCCAGGGGTTGAGCTTCGTCTGATCCGCGCCCACGGCATCCGCCCACGCGAGCGGCACGGAGGCGAATGCCTCGTTGACCTCGTACGCGTCGATGTCGTCGATGCCGAGCCCCGAGCGCTCGAGGATCCGCCGGGTCGCGGGAATCGGGCCGGTCAGCATCATCAGCGGGTCATCGCCGACGACGCTGAAGGCGTGGAAGCGCGCCCGCGGACGAAGCCCGAGCTGCTCCGCTCGCTCGGCACTCATGATCAGCGCAGCAGAGGCGCCGTCGGTCAGCGGCGATGAGTTGCCCGCCGTGATGTTCCAGCCGATCTCCGGGAAACGTGCGGCCAGCGAATCCGTGTGGAACGCCGGGTTGAGCTTCGCCAGGCCCTCGGCGGTGGTTCCGGGCCGGACGGTCTCGTCGCGGGCGATCACTCCCGCATCAGTGTGCACGGGCAGCAGGTCGGCATCGAAGGACCCCGCGTCCGCAGCGGCCGCCGCCCGCTCGTGCGAGCGCGCGGCGTAGGCGTCGAGGTCGTCGCGTCCGAACCCCCACTTCGCGGCGATCAGCTCGGCCGACACACCCTGGTTCACAAGCCCGTTCGGGTAGCGCTCCTGAATCAACGCGGACTCCCCAGAGACACCCGCCAGCGAGGATCCGAGAGGTACGCGACTCATCGACTCGACACCGCCGGCGATCACGATGTCGTAGGTGCCCGCGATCACACCCTGAGCGGCGAAATGCACCGCCTGCTGACTCGACCCGCACTGCCGGTCGATCGTGGCGGCCGGCACCGTCTCATCGAAGCCCGCCGCGAGCACGGATCGGCGAGCGATGTTGTAGGCCTGCTCGCCCACCTGACTCACGCAGCCGAGAAGAACGTCGTCGATCTGACGCGACTCCAGTCCGTTGCGGCGAAGCACCGCCTCCAGCACCGGCGCCATGAGGTCCACCGGGTGGATTCCGCTGAGCGCTCCCCCGGGCTTTCCCCGTCCCACTGGAGTGCGCACCACATCAACAATGACCGCTTCGTTCATGATCTCCCTCTCTTTCCCGCGAGACTTCCCTCTGTGGGCGACAATCGGTGCGTTGCGGTGATTCTCGCCCACATTCGGAATTCTCGCGGGTCATGTGGTGCGGCAGGGGTGCCGCGGGGTTGCCGACGGGTCGCGGGTTACTCGGCCTCGGCGGGGCGGTCGGCGGCGGCCACGTCGGCGGCGGTCGCGGTGTAGCCCGGGATGTGGCGCTCGGGCTCACCGACGTACTCGGACAGGGGACGGATGAGAGCGTTGGAACCCAGCTGCTCCATGATGTGCGCCGTCCACCCGGTCACGCGCGCAGCAACGAACAGCGGGGTGAAGGTCAGGGTGTCGAAGCCGATGAGATCGTACGCGGGCCCCGACGGATAGTCGAGGTTCGGGTAGATGCCCTTGCGGCTGACGAACTCCTCCTCCAGCGCGGCATACAGCGCCGCAACATCGGGACGGTCGTAGTGCTCGACGAGGGTGTCCAGGGCCGCCTTCATCGTGGGAACTCGCGAGTCGCCGCGCTTGTAGACGCGGTGGCCGAAGCCCATGATCTTGCGCTTGGCCGCGAGCGCCTCATCCAACCAGGGCTTGACGTTCTCCGCGGATCCGATCTCCGTGAAGATGTGCAGCACGG
The DNA here is from genome assembly GCF_050990725.1 of Microbacterium gorillae. Taxonomy (GTDB): domain Bacteria; phylum Actinomycetota; class Actinomycetes; order Actinomycetales; family Microbacteriaceae; genus Microbacterium; species Microbacterium gorillae_A. The sequence goes on along the minus strand of NZ_CP158844.1, from coordinate 623,463 downwards.
CCTCGTTCGCACCGCCGTGCAGCGGGCCCTTGAGCGCACCGATCGCACCCACCACGGCGGAGTACAGATCCGACAGAGTGGATGCGATCACCCGCGCGGTGAATGTCGAGGCGTTGAACGAGTGCTCCGCGTACAGCGTCATGGAGCGGTTGAACGCGTCCACGACCACCGGATGCGCTTCCTCGCCAAAGGTCATCCAGAGGAAGTTGGCCGCGTAGTCGAGATCGTTGCGCGGCGGGATGATCGCCTGCCCACGACGACGACGCTGTCCGTAGGCGACGATCGCGGGCAGCGCCGCGTACAGTCGCACCGCCCGCCGCAGGTTCTCCTCCGGCGTCCCGGCCGCGTTCATCACGTCGCCCGTCGCGTCGAGTGCGCCGATGACGGAGACCGCCGTGCGGACCTCGTCCATCGGGTGGGCGTCAGTGGGCAGCAGGTCGATCGCCGCACGCACCTCGGGAGACAGCGGGCGATGCGTACGTTCGATCGCGCGGAACTCCGCCAGCTGCTCGGCCGTGGGCAGATCGCCGTGCCAGAGCAGGTAGGCGACCGCTTCGAACGGCTGCGTGGCCGCCAGCTCCTGCACCGGGTACCCGCGGTACAGCAGGCTGTTCGTCTCGGGGTTGACCTTGGAGATGCTCGTGACGTCGACCACGACGCCGGCGAGCCCCTTCTTGATGTCGATCTCGCTCATGTTGTCTCGCTCCCTTGCGTGAGTTCAGTCTGCCTCGTCCAGCACCCCTCCGCGAAACACCCAAGCAAGTCCGAGAAACCCGGCAACGCAGGGTTTCTCGGCCGCGCATGGGTTTCTCGCATGTCGAGGCGGGCGGAAGTCAGCGGGTCACCGTGAAGGTGAACACCGAGTTGTCGAAGTGGTTGTAGGCCTCGTAGTCGATGAGGTCGTAGAGGTCGGCGCGGTGCAGCATCTCGTCGAGCTTGTCGCGCAGGTGCCCCTTCTCCTCGATCTCATCGAGCGCGCGGCCGGTCGCCCCCATCGCGATGCGCAGCATCGACACCGGCCAGATCACGATGTTCATGCCCACCGACGCCAGCTGCTCGACGGAGAACAGCTCGCTCTTGCCGAACTCGGTCATGTTGGCCAGCAGCGGAACGTCCACGGCCCGGCGCATGACCTCGAACTCCTCGAGCGTGCGCATCGCCTCGGGAAAGATCGCGTCCGCACCGGCGTCCACCAGCTTCTTCGCGCGATCCACGGCCGCGTCCAGACCCTCCACCGCACGGATATCGGTGCGCGCCATGATGAGGAAGTTCGGATCGCGACGAGCATCGACCGCCGCGCGGATGCGCTTGAGAGCCGTGGATTCGTCCACCACGGACTTGCCGTCCAGATGGCCGCAGCGCTTCGGGTTGATCTGGTCCTCGATGTGCAGACCGGCCAGCCCCGCATCCTCCATCTCCTGCACGGTGCGGGCCACATTCATCGGCTCGCCGAAGCCGGTGTCGGCATCGATGATCGCGGGAAGGTCCGTCATCCGTGCGATCTGCTTGCCGCGGCCGGCCACCTCGGTGAGCGTGGTGAGCCCGATGTCGGGAAGTCCGAGATCGGCGGAGAGCACTGCACCGGAGATGTAGACGCCCTCGAAGCCCTTCTGCTCGATCAGTCGCGCGGACAGCGGATTGAACGCGCCGGGGAAGCGGAGCAGGTCACCGCTGGCGAGCCGCTCACGGAACAGGCGGCGCTTGTCGGCCGCGGATGTCTGCGAATAGAGCATGGGTCCTCCGAGATGAACGCCCCGCCGACCGGAGCCGGCGGGGCGGGGTTCAGAACAGGCCGCGCGGCGAGGGCGCTGCGTCCAGCACGCCCGGCTTCGCGACGATCGACAGCTGCAGCACCTCGTCGGCGCTCAGTTCGGGAAGGCGCTGGACGAGCTCGAGGAAACGTTCGATCTCGTCGGCGTCGAGCACCGGCTCCGCCAGCAGCCGGAACTTGCGCACGTAGTCGGCACGGGCGAAGGGGCGCGCACCCAGCGGGTGGGCGTCAGCCACGGCGATCTCGTCGACGATCGTGGATCCGTCGGTGAGGGTGATCTCCACCCGACCACCGAAAGCCTTCTCGTTGGGGTCCTCCGAGTGGTAGCGGCGTGTCCACTCGGCGTCTTCGGCCGTGGTGACCTTGTTCCACAGCGCAACGGTGTCGGGACGGGCCGCGCGCTCCGGGGCGTAGGAGTCCACGTGGTGCCACGCACCGTCCTGCAGCGCCACCGTGAAGATGTACGGGATCGAGTGATCCAGTGTCTCGCGGCTGGCGGTGGGGTCGTACTTCTGCGGGTCACCCGCGCCCGAGCCGATCACGTAGTGCGTGTGGTGGCTGGTGTGCAGCACCACGCTCGCGATGTTCTCCGGGTCGCGCAGCGCCGGGTTCTCGTTGCCGAGCTTGCGGGCGAGGTCGATCCACGCCTGCGCCTGGTACTCGGCCGAGTGCTCCTTCGTGTACGTGTCGAGGATGCCGCGCTTGGGCTCACCCGCGGCAGGAAGGGGCACGTCGTATGCGGCGTCCGGCCCGTCCAGCATCCAGGCGATGACGCCATCCTCGCCCTCGTAGATCGGCGACGGGCTGGTCTCGCCGCGCATCGCACGGTCGACGGCCTCGATGGCCATCTTCCCGGCGAACGCCGGAGCGTGCGCCTTCCACGTGGAGATCTCGCCCTTGCGCGACTGACGCGTGGCGGTAGTGGTGTGCAGCGCCTGGCCGACGGCCTGGTAGATCGTCTCGGTGGGCAGGCCCAGCAGCGTTCCGATGCCGGCCGCGGCCGACGGGCCGAGGTGGGCGACGTGATCGATCTTGTGCTTGTGCAGGCTGATGGCGCGCACGAGGTCCACCTGGATCTCATAGCCGGTGGCGAGGCCACGGACGAGAGCGTCACCGTCCTTACCTGCGTGCTGCGCGACGGCGAGGATCGGTGGGATGTTGTCTCCGGGGTGCGAGTACTCCGCCGCGAGGAACGTGTCGTGGTAGTCGAGTTCGCGCACGGCGACGCCGTTCGCCCACGCCGCCCACTCCGGGCTGGTGCGGTCCTGGAGCACGCACCCGAACACGGTCGCGCCCTCGCCACCGCGAGAGACGGGATGATCCAGCGCCTGCGCACGCGCAGCGGACACCGGACGACGCGTGAGCGAGGCCGCGGCGACGGCCGCATTGTCGATGATGCGGTTGATGATCATGTCGACCACCGCGGGCTCCACCTCGACCGGATCGGTGGCGACCTCCGCGATCTTCCAGGCCAGCTGCTGTTCGCGGGGCAGCTCCTCCGCGCTCTTGTAGACGCGGACGTGATGCGTGACGGTCATGAGTGTCCTTCCGGGAGTGAGGCGAGGATGTTGGTGAGCGCGTTGTGCAGGTGCACGTGCGTGGCGTGGGCGGCGAGATCGCTGTCTCCTGCGGCGATCGCGCTGGCGATCAGCCGATGCTCGGTGACGGATGCGGCGAGTCGCGTGGCGTTCTCGCGGGACAGGCGTCGCACGCGCACGAGGTGGGTGCGGATCGTGCGCAGGGCAGCCGTGAGGTAGTCGTTCGCAACGGCGATATCCAGTGCGGCGTCGAAGCGGGCGATCAGCACGCCATAAGCCTCACGGCCGGCGTCCGCGTCCAGGTTCACGGCACCCAGTTCGTCGGCGAGATCGGAGAACACGCTCCGGTCGCCCCGCTCGGCCGCGAGCCGCGCCGCCGTCTCCTCCAGCGCTCGACGAACCTCGAACAGCTCGCGGATGTCGCCGCGATCGATGTCGGTGACCACGGTCACACGCGGCGAGACCTGCGCCACCAGGCCGTCCGCGTTGAGCCGGCCGATCGCCTCGCGCAGCGGAGTGCGGCTCACGCCCAGCCGAGCCGCCTGCTCCACCTCCCCCAGAACCGCGCCGGGAGCAAGGCGCCCGGACTGGATCTCCTCCAGAAGCGTGCCATAGGCACGATCACTCGCTCGCACGGCACCTCCTCGTGATCAATCGCTCCGGCTAGTGTATACACAAATCCCTCGTTACGGACCTGGATCGCACCCTGAGTTCATTTTCGTATACATTGCGCAACCCGCGCGGACCGAGCTTCGGGATCTGGGCAGATCCACCCGCTACGATCATCACGGCATCCGGCGTCCCCGCTCCGACAGACGAGTGCGCCGACCGCCGCCGAACGGGGGATCATGACAACGCACGCCAGAGCACGCCGAGGCCGACGGACGCTGATCATCGCGGGCGCCGTCGTCGTCGCAGCAGCTGTCTTCGGAGGTGGCGTCGCACTGGGCGCCGCGCAGGTCGGAACAACGCCGCACGCCGCTCCCCCGGCGGACTCAGCGACGCCCCCGGCGGCCGCCACACCCACGCCGACGCCGCTCACCGCCACCCAGCAGCTCCTCCACGACAGCGGTGACCCGAACGCCTGCGCCGTATCGTTCACCGGTGAGGGCATCACCGATGCTCCCACCCTCGAATCCACCGGCAACCGCTTCCTGCATCTGCCGATCCCGGCACAGGAGGGCCGCGTCTTCGCCGGCTGGTACGCAACCCCCGAAGCCGCGAGCGCCCGCGATGTCGCGTCGCGTATCAACGGCGCCGATGCCGTCACGTGCGGACCGGACCGGGAGCTGACGGTCTACGGCGCGTGGACCACGCCGGAGGACCTCACCGCCACCGGCACGCGCGTGCCGATCCTGATGTATCACCAGTTCACCGACAAGCCGGAGGGCGAGGAGGGCTGGCTGCGCAACAACTTCTACGGCGTCACCGCCTGGCAGAACGATCTCGCCTACATCCGTGACGGCGGCTTCTACCTGCCGACCTGGGACGAGCTGGCGGCGTTCATCGACGGACGACTTCTGCTCCCACCGCGCTCGGTGATCATCACCGACGACGACGCCGACCCCACCTGGCTGAATTGGGCGGTGCCGGTCGTCGACCAGGATCGACTGCTCACCACATCGTTCGTCATCACGAGCGCTCGCCAGGATCCGACCCCGTCGATCTGGGTGCAGCAGCGCTCTCACACCCATGCGATGCATGAGGCGGGCGACAACGGCAAGGGTCGGATGGTCAACTGGTCGGAGGCGGACATCGCCGCGGACCTCGGGACCTCGGCCCAGATCCTCGGTGCGACCGAGGTCATCGCCTACCCCTACGGTCACTACAACGACACCGCGAAGGCGGGCGTAGCCGCCGCCGGATTCGAGATGGCCGTCACCACCGAGTGGGGGTACGTCACCGTGGGCTCCGACAAGCTCGCCCTGCCGCGCGTGCGCATGAACTGGGGCATGACCGTCGACGACCTCGCCGGCCTCATCGGCTGACCCGAACCTGATCGCGGCCTGCGCAGGTGTCGGCCAGGGATGTCACCTCGGCGAATACACCTTCCGACGGATGTCGCGGGTGGAGCACGTTCCTACACTGACCGGGATACGCCGTCCGTGACGAAAGGCCCGCGCATGTCCGAACCGCTCTCCGAGATCCTCGCGCGCCATGTCGACGCCGGCACCGTGCCCGGCGCGGTGGGAGTTCGGGGTGACGGCGCGCTGACAGCTGTGGGCCTCGACGCTCCCGGCGGCGCACCGCTGCAGTCGGATGCGATCTTCCGCATCCAGTCCATGACCAAGCCCGTCACCGCCGTCGCCGCCCTGCGTCTGGTCCAAGATGGGGTGCTGTCTCTGCACGAACCCGTCGAGACCTGGCTCCCCGAGTTGAGCGGGCTGCGGGCCCTCCCCCACCCGGACGCACCGCTTTCGGAGGCACGACCCGCGAAGCGGCCGATCACGCTTCACCATCTGCTCACCAACACCTCCGGCTACGGGATGATGACGACCGACTCCCCGCTGCGGCAGGCGATGGTCGACACCGGCATGGAAGCGGGGCCCGAGCCCGTGACACGGGGCGCACAGGACTGGCTCGACGCGCTGGCCTCCCTCCCCCTGGCCTTCGACCCGGGCGACGGATGGCGCTATCACCATTCGTTCGGGATCCTGGGCATCCTGCTCGGACGGCTGGGCCGAGGGTCCACCGACCAGGTCCTCGACACCTCCGTCTTCGCGCCGGCCGGAATGGTCGACACCGGCTTCACGGTGCGGCCAGGGCAGGAGCATCGCCTGGTCGCCGCCTTCCGGCGCACGAACGATGGCTTCGCGGTGACGGAACCCGCGGCCGCGGGGTTCTCGGTCGCGCCACCGCCGTTCGATGTCAGTCATTCCGAGCTGGTGTCGACCGTCACGGACTACCGCGCCTTCCTCCGCGCGCTCCTGGACGGACGTCTGATCGACGAGGCGCTGCTCGCAGAGTTGCGCCGCGACCAGGTCCCGTCAGCGGCCAAGACGCCGGACAGCTTCTTCCCCGGGTTCTGGCAGGCAACGGGCTGGGGATACGGCACATCCATCGTGACGGAGGGACCGCACCGAGGTCGGTTCGGCTGGTCGGGCGGACTCGGGACCGACTTCTTCGCCGACCCCGACGGATCCGTGTGCGTGGTCATGGCGCAGGTCGAGATGGACGAGAGGGTGTTCGGACTCCTGGGCGACCTTCAGGAGGCGAAAGCCACCTGACTTCGGGACCGACGCGGATCCTCACAAAACCCTCACGGCACACTTTCTTCACAAATTTGTGAAATGTGTGTAGCGTTCCCGTCATGAACACGGTGATCAGCACGGTCGGCCTGCGCAAGACGTACGGCCGCGTGCACGCGCTCGACGGACTCGACCTCTCCGTCTCCGCAGGACAGGTCCACGGCTTCCTCGGCCCGAACGGTGCAGGGAAGTCCACGACGATCCGGATCCTGCTGGGTCTCGCTCGCGCCTCCGCTGGCACGGTGCGCCTGCTCGAAGGGGACCCGTGGCGTGATGCTGTCGCACTTCACCGACGCATCGCCTATGTCCCCGGTGACGTCAATGTCTGGCCCAACCTCTCCGGCGGCGAAGCTGTGGACCTCCTCGTTCGACTCCGTGGCGGCGATCTCCGATCGGCGTCATACCGCGCCGAGCGGGAGCGGCTCTTCTCCGCGTTTCAGTTCGACCCACGCACGCGAGGACGCGCCTACTCGAAGGGAAACAGGCAGAAGATCTCCCTCATTGCGGCGTTCGCGCTTCCTGCCGAGCTCTACATCCTTGATGAGCCCAGCAGCGGACTGGACCCGCTCATGGAGATGGTTTTCCAGCAGGAGGTCGCACGCGTGCACGCTTCAGGAGCCACGGTACTGCTGTCCAGCCACATCCTCAGCGAGGTCGAACAGCTCTGTGACCAGGTATCGATCATTCGCGCTGGACGCGTCGTCGAATCCGGCACGCTGGCCGAGCTGCGTCATCTCACTCGGACCGAGGTGTCCTTCGAGGACGACGGCACGATTCCTGCCGGCGTGCAGGACATCACGAGAGAAGGCGGGCGCGTCCGGTTCACGGTGGACCCCACGGACATGTCCGCCACGTTGGCAACGCTCGCGAACGCGGACGTGCAGGGCCTGCGGGTGAACCCGCCCTCGCTGGAGGAGCTTTTCCTGCGCCACTACGGCGAGGGTGTGGCCACACGACGTGGATCGGCGGCATGACATGAGCACAGTCACCACCCACGCGCCCCGCGTTACGGAGAGCGCGCCCCGCACCCGTGCGGGCGCCGTCCGCACGCTGTGGGCGGTGCAGATGCGGCGCGACCGGCTGCAACTCGCCGTCTGGATCCTAGGAAATGCCGCCATGGCCGGGCTCGCCGTCACCGGGGTCGCCCAGTCCTATGGCTCCGAAGCGGAGCGGAGCACGCTTCTCGCGACTGCGATCGCAAATCCCGTGGTCCTCACCTTTCGCGGGCTGCCCTCCGGTGCGGGCGCGGCGGAGTTCACCGGCTTTCTGATCCTTCCCTTCCTCGTGATGATCGCGGCGTTCATGAGTTCGTTCCTCGCCGTACGTCATACCCGGGCCGAGGAGGAGAGCGGACGCGCCGAATTGGTCGGCGCCACGATGGCCTCGCGCGGCTCGGCCCTCTGTGCCACCGCGTTGCACGGATTCACCGCGAACGCCCTCACCGCTGCGGCCGTCGCCGTTGCGTTCCTCGCGAGCGGACTGCCCCTGAGCGGCAGTGTGACCGCGGGCGTCACGACCGGAGCTGCCGGACTCGTGTTCCTGGGGGTCGGCCTGATTGCCGCGCAGCTGTTCGCAAGCTCACGCGGCGCGAACGCCCTCGGTGTCATCGTGATCCTGGCGAGTTTCCTCGTCGGTGGCGTGGGCAATGCGATCGGCTCGCCGAACGCCGACCTCACGCGCATGGAGAGCTCGGTGCTCGCCTGGTTCAGTCCCTTCGGCTGGGCGGAGAACGTCCGGCCCTTCGCCGACAACGACCCAGGTCCGTTCCTGCCACTCGTTGCAGCAGCAGCGATCGGGCTCCTGCTGGCCGCCGCCCTGCAGAGCAGGCGCGATGTCGGTGCGTCCTTGCTGGCACCTCGACGCCGTCGCGCACAGGCATCCGGCTCGCTGCGTGGACCTGTCACCCTGGTCGGCCGACTCACGCGCGGATCGGCCATCGCGTGGGCGGTCGGCGCGTTCCTCACCGGCGTGCTTGCCACCTCACTGGCCTCGGTCGTGCAGGATCTGGGTGGCAGCAACCCCGCTATCGCGACCATCCTGGAGGCGATGTCCCAGAGCGGCGATCTCCGGGCGGGAACCGTGGTCATCTTCTTCACGGTGGTCGGGATCCTCGCGTCATGTTGCGCTGTCCAGCTGATCGCGCGGGCCCGCCAGGAAGAGGCTCACGGGACCGTGGAACCCCTCTGGGCGGCGGCGGTGGGCAGACGTGGTTGGTTGGCCTCATACCTGGCCGTGGGCGTCATCGCCATCGCAGTGGTCGATGGTGCCGCGGTGCTCGGCGCGCTGGTCGGGCTCGCGCGAAGCGGCGACGACCTCGTGCGAGAGGTGTGGGTCGGTGCGGCAGGTCAGGGCGCTGTCGCCGTCGCATTCCTCACCATCACGGCCCTCGTACTGGTCGTCCTCCCGCGATGGACCATCGGCATCGGCTGGTCGATCGTGGTACTCGCCACGATCATCGGGCTGTTCGGTCCGCTGTTCGGGCTCCCCGACGAGCTCACACGGCTCTCGCCGTTCAGTCAGGTCCCCACGGTGACGGCGGGCGGTGTGGACGGCCGCGGCGTGATCGGCATCATCGCGACCGCAGCCATCGCGCTCGTCCTCTCGGTGTGGCTTGTGCGTCGCCGCCCCCTCGTCACGGCAGGCTGAGGTCATGACAAGTGCACCTGTCCCCACCGGATCGAGCCGTGCGGAAGACGCCCTGCCCGAGGCGGACGAACATCGCGCTGTCACAGCGGCGGAACAGGCCGCCGCCGTGATCACCGCAGCGGGAATGGCCAGGATGCCCGCGCGCGTGTTGATGGCACTGGTTGCAGCGCCTGCCGAGGGGTATACGGCCGCGCAACTGGCCGAGCGCCTCGGCGTCAGCGCGGCCGCGATTTCCGGAGCGGTGTCCTACCTGCACCGGATGCACATGGTCGAACGGCTCTCGCGTCCGGGAACGAGGGTGGTGCAGTACGCCGTCGTACGGGAGTCCTTCTATCAATCAGTGACATCGAACGCTCACATCTACGACAGGATGGCGGCCTTCATCGACGAGATCGCGGAGGCGCACGCGGAAGACGCGGAGGCCTTCGAACGGGCGACGGAGATCGCCGACTTCTTCCGATTTCTCGCCGAGCGGTTCCCGCAGCTCATCGACGAGTGGCGGCAACTGCGGAGCTGACGCCCGGTCGGCGCGGAACGAGCAGCACTCCGCCACGCACGGCGACGGCGATGAGCGCCTCCAGCGGTCCCTTGCGACGGAGGGCCAGCAGGATCGCGCCAATCACCAGCGCACCGACCACGTTCGCGGCCCACAGCTCGAAGCCTGCTCCGCGAACTCCCGTCGACATCGCGATAGGAATTGAGGCGAGGCAGTGCGCCGCGTAGATGGTGAGGGGCGCGGCTCCGGTGGTCGCGATCAGACGGACCGGATACGCCAATCGGCGGCGATCGGCGGTGAGCGCCGTCATGAGACCGATGATCGCGACCGCGACGGCGCCGGTTCGAAGGATGTCCACCGGTGTTCCGGAGTGCGGGGCGGCGATCAGCTGCATCCACCAGGTTCCGGTGGGCATGGCCCCATACGACCCGCCGCTCTGCGCGATGATCGCCTGCTGCAGTTCGCCGGAACGCGGCGCCACCGTCTCCACGACGGAAAGCGTCGCCCAACTCACGACATGCGCCAGCACGATGAACGCGACACCGCCGGCGGCGGCGATCCATCCCCAACCGCGAAGCCCACCGTGCTCCGCGGTGGCGATCATGCCGCGCGCGAGCAGGATTCCGAGCAGCAGATACACGAGCCAGGTGATCACGGGGTACACGCCGGTGAGGAAGAGGGCGCGGAGGGCGGTCCCCGGTTCGGCGAAGTCACCGAGCGGCAGACTCTCCCCCTCGAGGAAGATGCCGAGGTCCTGGCGCAGGGTCGCGTTGATCCCGCCACCGAACAGCGCGAGCACGCCGCCGACGAGGACGATCAGCCACGACGGAGCCAGCAGGAACGGGCCGGCGACGATCATGGCGGCACCGAAGTAGACGAGCACCACGACCATCACGACCGGAGGCTCAGCGAGCAGGGTCCCGATGAGCATGACGATCAGCCCGCGCACCAGCACGGCGATCAAAACCCCCGCCGCGCCCCGCTCCGCACGCACGCGTCGGGTGGCGAGCACCAGCGACATGCCACCGAGCACGGCGAACAGCGTGGAGGCGGTTCCGTCGCTCAGCTGAAAGGCGACGTTCGCGGCGATCGCCCGCAGCGGTTCGTCGGAGGCTCCGTCGACCAGCCACAGGTGCGCGGCGAACATGCCGATGAGCGCGACGAATCGCGCGAGGTCAAGACCCGCGAAACGCGCTGGCAGTGCGGACGGCACGACCCCATCTTCGCAGTCCGCCGTGCTTCGGGCCGGGGTCAGATGCTGCTCTTGATGATCGGCGCGTCGGTCGCGGGGATTCGCGGTGGCCGGCCGGCTCGTGTCAGATGAGGTCGGGAAGTCGGCGCTGGCCCAGGACCAGCCGCGTCCGCGCGGTGGCCACCGACGTCCACGCCACGCGATCGATCTCGGGAAACCGCTCGAATCGTCCGGAGCGCGGTGGCCATTCGAGTTCGAACTCGCCGAACACCGCGTCGGCCACATCGAGGTCCGCCGCCACGCGGAACGCCGTGAGTTGCTTGCCGGAGGTGACGCGGAAGACGCCGAGCTCCGTGGTGGGCCCGTCGGGGACGGGAAGTCCCAGCTCCTCCTGGAACTCCCGACGCGCGGCGTCCCAAGCGTGCTCGGTGGCGGGGTCGTACTCCCCCTTCGGGATACTCCAGGCGCCCTCATCCTTGCGCGCCCAGAACGGCCCGCCCATGTGGCCGATCAACACCTCCCGAGACGCCGCGTGGCCGCGCACCAGCAGGATCCCTGCACTGTGCGCGGCCACGATCGTGCCTCGTTCAGACCAGGCGCGACTTCGGCGACACCGAGTACGTGTCTTCAGCGTCGGAGTTGACGACCGAGCCGAGCGCGGCATCGATGGCTGCCATCGTGTCGGAATCCAGCTTCACGCCCGATGCCTTCACGGTGTCGGCCAGCTGCTCCGGACGCGACGCACCCACCAGTGCGGCCGCGATGTTCGGGTTCTGCAGCACCCACGCGATCGCCAGCTGCGGCATGGTGAGGCCGTTGTCGGCGGCGATCGGCTTGAGGTTCTGCACCGCCGTCAGCACGTCGTCGGCGAGGAAGCGCTTGATGAAGTTGGCGCCGCTCTTCTCATCGGTGGCACGCGAGCCCTCAGGAACCGGCTGACCGGGCAGGTACTTGCCGCTCAGCACGCCCTGCGCCATCGGCGACCAGACGATCTGCGAGATGCCGAGCTCTTCCGACGCGGGCACGACCTTGCCCTCGATGACGCGATGCAGCATCGAGTACTGCGGCTGGTTGGAGATGAGCTGGATGCCCAGCTGCTTCGCCAGGGCGTGACCCTCGCGCAGCTGCTCCGCCGTCCACTCCGACACGCCGATGTAGAGCACCTTGCCCTGACGGACGAGGTCGGCGAAGGCCTGGAAGGTCTCCTCCAGCGGGGTTTCGTAGTCGAAGCGGTGCGCCTGATACAGATCGACGTAGTCGGTGCCCAGGCGCTTGAGCGAGCCGTGCAACGACTCGAAGATGTGCTTGCGGCTGAGGCCGGTGTCGTTCGGGCCCATCGGGCCGGTGGGGAAGTAGACCTTCGTGAAGATCTCCAGGCTCTCGCGGCGCTGGTCCGCCAGCGCCTTTCCCAGCACGACCTCGGCCGCCGTGTTGGCGTACGTGTCGGCGGTGTCGAAGGTGGTGATGCCGGCGTCGAGGGCGGCGTGGACAGTGGCGATGGCGGCGGAGTCGTCCACCTGTGAGGCGTGGGTGACCCAGTTGCCGTAGGTGATCTCTGAGACCTTGAGTCCGCTGTTACCGAGGTAGCGATATTCGACCATGTCACAACGCTAGTGCGTGCGTCGGACATCGAGCTCGGATCGGATGAATCGTGTCAGATGTGACGTCCTCAGACCGGCTCGACCGTCACCGACTCCACTTCTTCGGGCTCGCCGAGGCGCACCGCGATGACCCCCGCGAGGATCAGCACGCCGCCCACCACCTGCCACACGCCGGGCGTCTGCCCGAGCAGCGCCCAGCCGAACAGCGCCGCTGCCACCACTTCGCTCAGCGCGACGAACGCGGCCAGACGCGAGCCGAGCATGCGGGTCGAGATGATGCCCAGCGCGTACGCGAGGGCGCCGGCGATCGCCCCGATGCCCACGACCGGAATCCACCACGGCACTGTGCCAGTGAGGAACGCGACGTCCGCGGTGGTCGACCGCCACGGCAGCACGCCGACGAGGCTTGCGAGCGTCAGCCCGACGGCACCGGTGAGCAGGCCGAACCCGGCGAGGGCGATCGGCGGCAGCGCGGCGTCCCCCTGACGCGCCGAGATGATGAAGTACGCCGCGCTTCCCACCATCGCCCCGAGCGCCCACAGCACGCCCGCGGTATTCGCCGCGATGCCGGAGAACACCTCCAGCACGAGCGCCAGACCGGCGATGGCGACGATCGCACCGACGACGGTGCGGCCGGTGGGGCGCTCGCCCCGGCGCAGCCACAGCCACAGCATCACCGCCGCCGGCGACATGTACTCGATGAGCAGCGCGACACTCACGTCCATGACCGCAACGGCCTGGAAGTAGAACAGCTGGGTGGCGCCCACCGCGAACGCGCCGTACAGGAGCAGCGTGCCGATGTTGCGGCGCAGCAGGATCCAGCGCCGGCGCATCGCGAACACGGCCGGCACGAGGAGGATGAGCGCGGCGACCCACACGCGCGCGGTGACCGCGGCTCCCGGGCTCCAGCCTGCGTCGATCAGTCCCCGCGCCAGAGCACCGGATGAGCCGAAGCACACGGCGGTGGCGAGGGCGAGCACCAGGCCGAAGCGCGTTCGTCGCGCGGCATCGATGCGCGGAATGGAGGACATCGGGACATTCTCGCCCAACGCCGTCGGCGCGATTTCCCCGCCACGCCCGCTATGGGTTTTCTCTGTGACAGTGCTGGATCTCCTATGTGCACGAGCGCGCAGCAGGAAGGATGGAGGGATGCCGACACCGATGGATGCCGACACCACCCGGACCACCGTTCGCGACGCAGCAACGGAACGCCGTGAGGCCGATGATCTCGAACAGGCGCTGCGCCCGGTGACTCCGCGCGCCGTGCCGTTGCGCACCGTCGCGGACGCGGTGCGCCCATTGCGGGTGAGCGCGGAGATCGATGGGCTCGTCGTCACGGGTGCCTCGATCGACTCCCGTGCCGTCCGCGCCGGCGACATCTACGTTGCCGCACCCGGCGCCCGTGTACACGGCGCGCGGTTTGCGCGGGACGCTGCGGCCCGCGGAGCTGTTGCCGTGGTGACCGATGAGGCGGGTGCCGATATCGCCGCCGACGCCGGTCTGCCGGTGGTGGTCGTGAACGAGGTGCGCTCCGTCATCGGCGCGGCCGCCGCGGCCGCCTATGGCACGAGTGAACGTGTGCCGCGGCTGTTCGGGGTCACCGGCACCAACGGCAAGACCACCACCACCTACCTCCTACGCTCTCTGCTGGAGGCACTCGGCCACCCGACCGGCCTTGTCGGAACCGTCGAGATCGATGCGGGTACCGGCCCAGTGCCGTCCGTCCGGACCACGCCCGAGGCCACCGCGCTGCACGGCATCCTGGCGCGAATGACGGAGGAGAACCTGCACAGCGCCTCGGTAGAGGTCTCTTCCCACGCACTGTCCTACCGACGCGTGGATGCGCTGCGGTTCGCGGTGGCGGGCTTCTCCAACCTCACCCCGGATCACCTCGACGTGCACGGTGACATGGCCGGCTACTTCGAGGCGAAGGCGCGTCTGTTCTCGCCTACCCTCGCCGAACGCGGCGTGGTCTGCGTCGACGACCGCTGGGGCCGTCACCTCGCACGCACCGCGGACATCCCCATCGTGACGCTGCAGACGCGCGAGCCGGTGGACGATCCGCGCGATGACGATCACCTCATCCCGTCCGACGAGATCGATGCCGACTACACGGTGACCGATGTCGTCCGCATCGGCATCGGCCACGGATTCGTGCTGCGTCGCGATGGCGAGCCGGTGCTGCACGCGACCACCGCGCTTCCCGGCGCGTTCAACGTGTCCAACGCCGCGCTGGCGCTCGTCATGGTGCTGGAGAGCGGAGTGCCCGCGGCGCGCGTGCAGGAGGCGATCGATCGTCCGCAGACGCTGTCTCCGCTGGTTCCCGGACGCATGCAGGTGATCACCACGGAGCCGACCACGGTGGTCGACTTCGCGCACAACGCCGCAGCTCTGAAAGCCGCGCTGATGTCCGTCAACGGCACGGCGGGACGAACGATCGTGGTCTTCGGCGCCCCCGGCGAGCGCGATACGGCCAAGCGCGCGATGATGGGCGCAATGGGTGCGCGCTACGCGGACGTCGCGATCATCACCGACGACGATCCGCATGGCGAGGACGCCGCCTCGATCCGTGCGCAGGTGCTGTCGGGGGCCCGCATGGCCGAGCAGCCGGGCTCGCTGGTCGTGGAGATCCCCTCCCGCACCGATGCGATCGCCGCAGCGGTCGCCATGGCGCGGCCCGAGGACATCGTCCTGGTCGCGGGACGTGGCCACGAGACGGTACAGGAGGTCGACGGCGCGCAGATCCCGCTGGATGACGCCGAGGAACTGCGCCGCGCTGTCTCCCGCCGCTGAGATCACGACGCCCCTCCCGAGTGGGAGGGGCGTCGATACGCGTCAGCGGATGACGGCGAGCTCTTCGGTGACGGAGGCGGGGAGATCCTCCCCGGTCCGTTGAGCGCGTCTCCTCACCACGGAGCGCGACTCACGCACCTTCTCCGCGATGGCACGCCGGGCGATCTCGGAGTCCGCGCGAACGTCGTCGAGCTTCACCCGGGTGACAACGCGCTCCACCTCCTCGTAGATGGATGGGTTCCCCCAGCTGGTCAGCACCTTCACCAGCACCGGCAGCAGCTCGATCATGAAGAACAGACCGGCGATCAGCCAGTGCGCCCAGGCCAGCGTCGGCTCGCGCTCGCCGAGGCGGTTGAGGGCGCTGATCTGGCTGAGCAGGCCCTCGGCGTCGGCGTTGCCGTTCGCCACGCTCGCAGCGCGGGCGTTGTAGGCGGCGAGCGCTGCGTCGTAGGAGGCCTGCGCGGCGGGCAGCGCGGCGTTCGCCTCCTCGCGGTTCAGCTTCTCCGTGGTGGCGGCCTCGGCGGCACCGGCCGTCTGCGCGGCGGACAGGGCGGCGTTCGCCTCCTGCAACTGAGCGGACAGCGCGTCGTAGCTGGCCTGTGCCTGCTCCAGCTGCGACTTGGCTGCGTCGGAGGAAGAGCCCTCGCCCGGCAGACCGGTGCAGCCGGTGACGGAGTCGGCGCCGGCACCCGTGAGCTCACACTGATAGATGGCGCGCGCCTGGTCGATGACCGTCTGCGCAGCGGCCATCTGCGCGGTGAGGGTGTCGACCGTCGACTGCGCTGCGGCGACGGAGGCGGGTTGGTTCGAGGTGCCGGCGACGATTCCCGTCGCCGCCTGATTCTGCAGGTCCGCGAGGGCCTGCTTCGCGGCATCGAGCGCCTGCTTCTCGGGTCCGTTCGCGAGTTGATCCTGGTCGGTCTGCGCCTGGGTCAGGTTGGTGGTGGTCACCTCGCGCTGGATGTCGTTGTGGAAGATCTGCAGCACCATCGGCTCCGCCACGACGATGCCGATCAGGGCCGCCATGATCACCCGCGGGAAGGCCAACCCGAACAGCTTCCAGCCGTTGCGGGTCGACTTCATGCTCGCGGTGAGGAAGCGGTCGAGGTTGAAGATGATCAGCGCCCAGATGATGGCGAGCGGCACCGCTCCCCAGGCCCAGATGTGCACGCCGGTGATCAGCGCGAACAGCATCGAGATGCCGGAGATCAGTGCCGTACCCGCGAGCACGAAGAACATCTGCACGAAGCGCGGCGTCTCGGTGGGCACGTGATCCAGCACCGCGCCGTCGGCACCGCCGAGCACGGCGAGTCGGCGCAGCAGCGGCGTGCGGCGACGCTCGGTGTACTCGTCCGCCGGGTCGGTGGGCGGGGTGCTCGTCGGGCCGTCGCCACCGTCCCCGGAGCCGTCGTCGTCCCCACGTCCGCGTCCGAGCGGAGACGATGGGTCGTCATGAGGGTCGCTGTCTCTGGGGAGCGCACTGTCGCCGGCGCTGCTGTCACCCGCCGTGGCGTAGACGTCGCCACGCCCGTCCTGCCCGCGCCCGAAGCGCCCGAGCGCGGCCGACGCCGCCGCATCATGGGCGCGCCTCTCCGCTTCCGCCTCCTCCTGCAGCGCCTCGAGGTCGTCGAGCACCGTGGTCTCAGCCTCCGGCTGCGGACGACGGCGGGCATCGATAAGCACCTCCGGGGTGTCATCGTCGGTGCCCGACAGCACCTCCGTCACGGCCTGCGCGTCTGAGCCCGACGGATCATCGGAGGACGCCAGCACCTCGGTCGGCGTCTCGTCGGCGTCGGGGTACGGCTGCTGCTCGCTGCCCGTGGCGTCCGGCTGGAAGGGTCTCTGCACCTCGAGGGGTTCTTCGGCATCGACGCGATCGACGGGCGCATCGAACTGGATCCGGCCCTGCGAATCCATGCGTCCGGGGCGATGAGCGGAAAACGACATTCGTTCAGGTTAGGGCGGCGTGCTGGAAGAGCCATGAGCGCGCCCTGTGGCAGGCCCGTGAGGGACACGCCCTTTCCGGGACTTCGTCAGGATGCGTCGCGCCGCCGTCCCGTCCCCCTCCGCGGACGCCCCACGGTCACGTCGCGGAACGAGGACAATGTCGCCAAACGAGGACGAATCCCAACGGTCGGGCCTCCTGTGACCGAAATCTCCTCGACTCGTGCCCCACACCGCAGCTGGCGTCGCGAGTGTCATGACGGCGCGGGGACGCCCGCGAGCAGTCGATCCACCGCGTTCGCCTGTGCCGCAAGCGCCGCAGGAAGGGGGAAATGTCCGGCGGCACTGAGCACACCGAGCCCGTGGATCATGCCCCAGACCGACACCGCGTCGACCGGCTCCGACAGGCCCACTGCTGCCGTGATGTCGTTCAGCACTCCTTCGAGCCGGTCGATGAGAGCGGCCATCGCGGGAGTGGGAGAACCCGGCACGCACACGGTCGGGTCGTAGATCGCGGCGAAGGCATGCGGGCGCTCAACCGCGAATCGCAGGTACGCGGCACCGCCCTCCCGGAAGGCCGCACGTGGATCGGGGGCTTCTTCAACAGCACCGACGACCGCGTCCACGAGGTCGGTCATGCTGCGTTCGGCGATCGCCTTCAGCAGTCCGTTGCGGTCGGCGAAGTGGTGATACGGCGCGTTGTGGCTGACATTCGCCGCGCGCGCGACCTCCCGCAGGCTGATCTCCTGCGCCGGCTTCTCGGCGATCAGCTGCATCGCCGCCGACTCCAGAGCATGCGCGAGGTCGCCGTGGTGATAGCCGCCTCGTGAACTTGACACGAGCAACATTGTTTCCTATCTTGACACTGCCCACCAAATAGACACTGTCAAGATTGGATTGCCATGACCGGCGCACTCGTCCTCGACGCACACCCCGATGAGCGTTCGCTCACCGCCGCGATCGCCCGGCGCTATGCCGACGCCCACGCCGATTCACGGGTGATCGCGCTGCGGGATCTGGACTTCGATCCGATCCTGCGCTTCGGCTATCGCGAGCGCATGGCCATGGAGCCCGATCTGGATGAGGCCCGGCGCGCGCTGCATGACGCTCAGACGGTGGTCATCGCCACACCGCTCTGGTGGGGCTCGGTTCCCGCACTGCTCAAGGGGTTCTTCGACCGCGCGCTGCTCCCCCGCCAGGAGTACCGCTATCGCCCGTCGGGCCTGCCGGAGGGGCTGCTGCCCGCGCGGAATGGACGACTGCTCCTGCTCGCGGACACTCCGGCCTTGCTCACGCCGTTCACCGGGATGCCCGCACAGCGTCACGTCGTCCAGAACACGATGCGTTTCTGCGGCGTGCGCTCGGTTCGCACCACGCGAATGCTCAGCGTGCGCCAGGCGTCTCCGGCGCGACGCGAGGCGTGGCTCGACCGCGCCGCACGCCTCGGGTCCGCCGACGGCGTCCGCGACGCCCGGTCGCGGGTGTGATCGCCGACCGAAAACGCTCGCACCCGTGAGGGATGTGAGCGTTTTCGCGCGATGAAAGGGTCAGACGGCTGCGGCCGCCGCGGCCTTGTCATCCTCGGTGGCGACCAGCTGGCCGCAGGCACCGTCGATGTCCTTGCCACGGGTGTCCCGGATGGTCGTGGGAACGCCGGCGTCGTTGAGGCGGCGGACGAACTCGTTCTGCACCGACAACTCCGACGACGTCCACACCGACTCCGGCGTCGGGTTCAGCGGAATCGGGTTCACGTGCACCCATCCGCGACCGCGCTCGTTGAGCTTCTTCGCGAGGAGATCCGCGCGCCAGGCGTGGTCGTTCATGTCCTTGATGAGTGCGTACTCGATCGAGACGCGACGACCGGTCTTCTCGTAGTACTCCCGCGCGGCATCGAGCGCCTCATCGACCTTCCAGCGCGAGTTCACCGGGATGAGTTCGTCGCGCAGCTCGTCGTCGGGAGCGTGCAGGGAGAGCGCGAACGTGACGGGGATGTCCTCGGCCGCGAGCTTCTTGATCGCGGGAACCAGACCGACGGTGGACACCGTGATACCGCGGGCCGACATTCCGAGCCCCTCAGGCTGCGGTGCCACCATGGTGCGGACGGCGTGCATCACGCGGCTGTAGTTGGCCAGCGGCTCACCCATCCCCATGAACACGATGTTGGACACCCGCTCCATGGAGTGGTCGTCCTTCTTCTTGCCGCCCAGCTCGCCGGCGGCGATCGCACGGTTCGCGCGGACCACCTGCTCGATGATCTCGGCGGCCGACATGTTGCGGGTGAGGCCGGCCTGGCCCGTCGCGCAGAACGGGCAGTTCATCCCGCAGCCGGCCTGGCTGGACACGCACAGCGTGATGCGGCCGGGGTAGCGCATGAGCACCGACTCGACGAGCGCGCCGTCGTGCAGGCGCCAGAGGAACTTGATCGTGTCGCCGCGGTCGGTGGCTAGGCGACGCACCTCGGTGAGCAGGTTCGGCATCAGACCGCCGACCAGCTCCTCGCGACCCTCCTTGGGGAGGTCGGTCATCTCGGCCGGGTCGGAGGTGTAGTGCGTGAAGTAGTGGGTTGCCAGCTGCTTGGCGCGGAAGCCGGGGAAACCCAGCTCCTTCAGCTTCGCCACGCGCTCCTCCGGCGTGAAGTCGGCAAGGTGCACGGGAGGCTTGCCGCGCTTCGGGCTCGCGAACTGCAGGGCCGGACGACCCTCCGAGTCCAGCTTCTGCTGCCATCCCTCGGTGCGCGGCCGCACCTGCACGCCGCCGTTGCTACCGGTCTTGCGCACCGGGGTCATGTCAGAAGTCATACCTTCCAGGATACGGCCCGCGGGCTGGGGAACCTATGGGGATGGGATGCTGGGGGCATGGGGGCTGAATCGAGCGACGCCGAACGTGTGATCCGACGGATCGACCCTGCGTCCTGGCTCCCGCACGGACGAGCGGAGATCGTACTGTCTCGCGCGATTCCCCGTCCCGCGGGCCTGGTTCGCGTGCTGCTGCGCCGGGGAGGCGAGGTGTTCTGCCGTCCTCGGGAAGACGGGCGGCAGGACCTCCCGACTCGGCTGGTCGGTGCCGATGACCCGAGCGGGTCTACCACCGTGGCGCGCTTGGCGACGGAGCTCGGCATCGCGCCGGAGTCGCTGCGCCCGCTCGGATTCGTCCGCAACGTCGTCCCTCCGCCGGCGCCGGACTACCCGTGGCCGACGCCGCTCGCTCACTTTCACGGTCTGGACGTCGGACGAGCTCCCGACTGCGCCGGGCCAGTGGGTGGCCGAGACCGAGCTGCGGGATCGGCACTGGTATCCACTGTGGGAGGCCGGCCGTTGAGCTCCGCTCCGCCGCAACGGCGGTGGCAGGTGCGGGCGACGCGGCGGTGTCGTGAAACGAGGACATTTGCGCCGAATGAGGACCGCAGCCCGACTTCCGTCCTCCGTTCGCGACATCGTCCTCCGTTCGCGACCGCGGAGCAGCCTCGGCTCAACAGCGTCGTTTGCAGAACGCAGGCCGCCGGACTCCCCCGCGGGGCAACCGGCTCGGGCAACGCGACCGCCGTCACCAAACGAGGACATTTGCACCAAATGAGGACCGTAGCCCGACGTCCGTCCTCCGTTGGCGACATCATCCTCATTCAAGACAGCACTCTCACCACGGCTCCAGACGGAGTCTTGTGTCCGGACACTCACGTCATCGGTGCCAGCCGCCTCATTCGGACGCAGGTTCCGGTCACCGAGAAGGCCATCCTCGCGTCCGGGACGGCGTGCGCGACCGGCGTGGCGCGGTCGCGTCCCTTCAGGAGCCTGGCAGCCCGCCGTGAAGACCGCCGTGAAATTTGGTATCCCATTAGGGTCGAACCATGCGCCGAACTCTGATCGCCACCGTCATCACTGCGGCGGCAGCGGTCCTGCTCGCTGCCTGCACTAGCCCCGCGGCGAAGCCGACCTCCGCCGACGCACGCCTGCTCGATGCCGTCCGTGCGGGGGATGCGGCCGCAGTGAGTGCCGCTGTCGCCGATGGTGCCGACCCCGATGCGCGCGGCGAATCTGATCGTCCCGCCGTGCTCATCGCGACACGCGCTGGAGATGTCGACATCGTGCGCGTCCTGTTGGCGGAAGGCGCCGACCCGAACGCCGCGGACGTGATTCAGGACAGCGCGTACCTCTACGCCGGCGCAGAGGGACTCACGGAGATCCTGGCGCTCACCCTGGAGCACGGCGCCGATGTGACAAGCACGAACCGGTACGGCGGCACGGCGCTGATCCCCGCCAGCGAGCACGGACACATCGCCAACGTGCGGATGTTGATCGACGCGGGAGTCGACGTCGACCGCGTGAACAACCTGCACTGGACCGCGCTGCTCGAAGCGATCATCCTCGGCACGGGATCCGCGGATCACATCGAGACAGTGCGCATGTTGCTGGACGCGGGCGCCGATCCAGACCTCGCGGATGGTGAGGGGGTCACACCGCGCGAGCATGCGGTCTCGCGGGGATTCACGGACATCGTGACGCTCCTGGACGCCGCCGGCGCGAGCCACTGAGCAGAAAGCGCCACTTCTCAGCGAGACGACGAGCGCTGAGGAACCGAAAGGTGGACGCCCGAAAACCGGGTCAGCGCCACCAGGTGTCGAAGGGTACCACGGGGAGGTGACGCTTGTGCTCGGTGGCGAGGTACTTCGCCTCCAGCTTCCCGGCCGCTGCGGCATCGATCGTCTTGCCCTCGAGGAAGTCGTCGATCTGCTCGTAGGTGAGGCCCAGTTCGTCCTCATCCGTGCGACCGGGCTTGTCGTCGAGAAGGTCGGCCGTCGGCACCTTCGTGGCCAGGTGCTCCGGAGCCCCGAGCACGCGCAGCAGCGCGCGCCCCTGGCGCTTGTTCAGCCCCGCGAGCGGCGTGAGATCCGCCGCGCCGTCACCGAACTTCGTGAAGAATCCCGTGACCGCTTCCGCGGCGTGGTCGGTCCCGATCACCAGCAGCCCGTGCTGAGCCGCCACCGTGAACTGGGCGATCATGCGGGTGCGCGCCTTGATGTTGCCACGGTTGAAGTCGCTGATCTCGTCGCCGGCGGCCTCGATCGCGTTCTCCATCCCCTGCACCGCCTCGGCGATGTTGACGGTGAGTTCGCGGTCCGCAGCGATGAACGACATCGCGGCCTGTGCATCGGCTTCGTCGTGCTGCACCTTGTACGGCAGGCGCATGGCCACGAACAGCGCCTCGTGACCCTCCGCGCGGAGTCGCTCGACGGCGAGCTGTGCGAGACGTCCAGCGAGGGTCGAGTCCTGCCCGCCGGAGATGCCGAGCACGTAACCCCGCGCCCCCGTGGTGCGCAGGTACTCCATCAGGAACTCGATCCGACGCTCCACCTCCGCGGTGGCGTCGATGGTCGGCTTCACACCGAGGGCGTCGATGATCTCCTGCTGCAGCGCTGTCATGCCTCCAGTATGCGACGGCGGTGTGTCACGCGTGTTACGTCACGCGGCACCCACGTGCGCGAGCGCAGGAAGGTGCGCCGGAATCCATGAGCCTTTTCGCGATCCGCTCGTGGATTCGGCGCAGGTTCATACCTTCGAGGACAACCGAACCGCGTCAGGATCCGAGGCCCGCCTACGCTGATGGCATGAGCCGCCACCGCCTCGCACTGATTCCGGCTTCCTACATCTACCTTCGCCGAGGTGGTGAGGTTCTGCTACAGCAACGGCAGAACACGGGCTACATGGATGGTCATTGGGTGGCCGGCGCTGCGGGCCATATCGAGGCCGGCGAGACGGCACGCGCGGCAGCTGTCCGTGAGGCGCGCGAGGAACTCGGCGTAGCCATTGCGCGCGAACATCTCACACTGATCACGGTCATGCAGCGCACAGATGGATCCGCCGATCTGCGCGAGCAACGGGTCGACTGGTTCTGGACCGCCACCCGATGGGAAGGGGTGCCACGCATCATGGAGCCGGATAAGGCGAGCCGAATCGAGTGGCACTCACTCGCCGCCCTCCCTGCGCCGATCCCCGCCTACGAGCGCGCGGTGCTGAACGGGCTGCGCGATGACGACCTTCCGCTGGACACCGCGATGGGATTCCCGCCGGACATCCCGGCTTGAGCCGAAATCTCCGATTCCCCGCGGCGGCAAAGGCCGGAGCCCGCAGCCGCGCCCTCACATGAAAACGCCACGTGCGCCGCGAGCTCGGGCCCGCGGCGCACGTGACGTCTCACATCACGGGAACAGGGCGTTCACCTGGTCGTTCGCCGCGGTGAGCGACGATGCCGGGGCCTGACCCGAGAGAACGGCGTCCATCGCGGGCTTCATGATGCCGTCGATCTTCGCCGCGTTGTCGGTGATCGGGAAGAGGAAGGTGGTGCCATCGGTGACGTGCTGGAGGAAGGGCTCGATGTCCACGCCCTTCGCCGCGAACGCCTCCTTCGCCTTCTCTGCGGCCGACGGGATGGCAGGGAACACCACCGCCTTCTCGCCGACGACGTCCTGGCAGGCGGAGGATCCGAGGTACTCGACCCAGGAGATCGCAGCGTCCTTGTTCTTGGTGCCGGCCCAGATCGAGTCGGCGAGACCGTTGAACATCGAGGCGTTCG
This sequence comes from Microbacterium gorillae, assembly GCF_050990725.1. Lineage (GTDB taxonomy): Bacteria > Actinomycetota > Actinomycetes > Actinomycetales > Microbacteriaceae > Microbacterium > Microbacterium gorillae_A. Next base: position 599,667 of record NZ_CP158844.1, on the reverse strand, counting down.
TGCCGGAGGGACCCACCGGGGTCGGTGCGATCCCCACCTCGATCCCCTCGTAGCCGGTGTACTGGCCGATCATCCACGAGCCATGCGCGTTGATCGCCGACTTGCCTGCACCGAACGTGTCGGCCATGTTCGCGCCGACCGTCGTCTCCAGCTTCGGCATGTAGCCCTTGTCGATGAGCCCGGCCCACCACGCGATGGTGTCCTGGAAGCGCTCGTCGTCGTAGTTGTAGTGCGTACCCCAGGGGTTCTTGTCGGTGTGCGTCCATCCCGTCGTGCCGGTCAGGTAACTCCACTCCGCCTGGCCGTTTCCGCCGCCGGAGTTCGCGAGACCGAGACCGTACACGGCCACCTTGTTCTTGTCGAAGCCGGCTTCGTCGCCGCGTTTGCCGTTCTCGTCCACCGTGAGGTGAGCGATCACCTTCTCGTACGTGCCGCCGTCCTCCGGGTTCCAGGTGAGGTCGGCCATGTCGGCGTCGGTGAGTCCCGCATCGGCGAGCATCGCCTTGTTGTAGAACAGCGCGATGGTGTCCCAGTCCTTCGGAACGCCGTAGCGCGTACCGTCCTGCCCCACCCACAGATCGGCGAGGCCATCGGCGTAGTCGCCCATCTTCACGTCGTCGAGCGCCACGAGCTGCTTCGTCTTGAGGAAGTCGGGGTACTTGGCGAGATGGTCGGTGAAGACGTCCGGTGCGTTGCCCGCCGCCATCGCGTTGGTCAACTTGCTCCAGTAGTCGTCCCAGCCGAGCTGGGTGATCTTCACCGTGAGGTCGGGGTTCGCGGCGTGGAAATCGTCGGCGCACTGTTGATAGGCGGGGAGCTGGTTCGCATCCCACAGCCAGTAGTTGATGGTGCCGGCCGAGTCTCCACCGTCGCCACCCCCGGAGCAGCCGGCGAGCGCCAGACCGCTGACCGAGAGGGCGGCTGCGGCAGCAAGGAACTTCTTCTTCATCGAGGGGTCCTTTCGAAAGTGGTGCAGGGGTTACTTCATGCCGGAGAAGCCGATCGAATTGACGATCCGCTTTCCGAACGCGAGGAAGATGATGAGAACGGGCAGGGCGGAGACGAGGGTGGCGGCCATCAGACCGGACCAGTCCGGGGCGCCCTGTGGCGACTGAGACTTGAACACCCCGAGCCCCACCGTGAGCACGCGCGTGCTCTCGTCAGAGACCAACAGCGGCCAGAAGTACTCGTTCCACTGCCCGATGAAGGTGAGCAGTGCCAGGGTGGCGAGTGGGGCGGCCGCGTTGGGCAGCACGATCTGGAAGAAGATGCGCCAGTGCTGCGCGCCGTCGAGCATCGCCGCCTCCTCGACCTCCCGTGACATGTTCAGAAAGAACTGCCGCATGAAGAAGATCGCGAAGGGGGTCATGAACAGGTACGGCAGCACCAGTCCGAGCATCGTGCCGAGGAGCCCGAGGTTTCGCACCAGGAGGAAGTTCGGCAGCGCGGTGAAGATCGGCGGGACGAGCACCGTGGCCAGGAACAGTCCGAACACCTTGTCGCGGTGACGCCACTGCAGCCGAGAGAAGGCGTAGGCGGCCATCGAGCTGAAGAACACGGCGCAGACCGTGGTGATCCCGGCGAAGAGGAACGAGTTGCCCAGGTACTGCCAGAAGTTGATGGAGGCGCCCGACCCGCCCTGCGCGATCGCCTCCGCGGGGCTCTGCAGGCCGAACACCCGCTCGTACGCGCCGAAGTTGAACCCCACAGGCAGCAGATCCGCCGATCCGCCGGCCAACTTGGAGTTCAGCGACAGGGAGGTGCGCAGCACCCAGTAGAACGGCAGCAGGCTCACGGCCATCGCGATGCCGATGACGATCCACGCGAGCACGGAGCGGGGACGGCGCGGCCGGCGGCGTGCACGGCCGGGAACGACGATGTTCATGGTCTCGGTCATGGTGATCTCCGCTCAGTCCAGATCCGACTCGTTGCCGCGCAGGAACTTCATCTGCAGCGCAGCCACGACGGCGAGGATGATGAACAGGATGGCGGCGAGGGCGGAGCCGTACCCGAAGTCCTGCTCGTTGAAGGCGCGCTGGAAGATGTAGTACTGCAGCACGCGGCTGGCGTTCACCGGTCCTCCGGCCGTGGTGACGGCGACCGTATCGAACACCTGGAACGACCCGGTCACGGTCACCACGAGAACCAGCGCCAGGACCGGACGCAGCAGGGGCAGCGTGATGCGGGAGAACGTCCGCCAGGGGCCGGCACCGTCGATGGCGGCCGCCTCGTAGACGGTGCCCGGGATGGCCTGCAGACCCGCGAAGATCAGCAGGGCCGTGTATCCGACATGACGCCAGGTGTTGATGAGGGCCTGCGTCGGAATCGCCCACTCCTGGTTGCCGAAGAACGCGACCCGCGGCAGACCGATCCAGTCGATCACCTGGTTCACGATGCCGATCTGGTAGTCGAGCATCCAGAACCACAGCAGGGCCGCGATCACATTGGCCATCAGATACGGCATCAGCAGCGTGCCGCGCACGAAGGTGGACTTCGCGACGCGCTGCATCAGGACCGCGAGCAGAAGCGCGATCGACGTCTGCAGCACGATGTTGATGACGACGTACTCGATGGTCACCACCAGCGCGTTCCAGAACAGCGGGTCTTGCGCGATGCGCTCGTAGTTGCGGGTGCCGATCCACTCCGGCTCGCCGAGGATGCTGTACTCCGTGAAGCTCAAGTAGAGCCCGCGCACGGTGGGGACCACGTAGAACAGCAGCAGCCCGATGAGCGCCGGCGCGATGAAGACGAGCGCTATCCGCACATCACTGCGCGAGCGCCGTCTGCCCGATCCGCCGGCTCTGTTCCGAGCCGCTTGCTGAGCCGTGGCGGCTCGTAGCGTCTGTGTGTTCGTCATCCGTACTCCGTTGTCAGTGAACGACCTCTGGGCAAGCTACACGCGTAACCATTAGCAACGCAAGGGCTAATCTTCATTGTTTTTTCGGGAGAAATTGATTCTTGACTCGTGTAACCACCGAATGCAAGACTCACCGCATGACCACACCCCGCCCCTTCTCGCTCGGCATCGTCGGTGCCGGGCAGTTCTCCGGCCAGTTCTCCAAGCTCTGGCAGGCCCATCCCCTCGTGACGGACATTTTCGTGACGGATCTGCTCCCCGAGCGCGCCGAAGCGCTGGTCGAACGACAGGGCCTTGCCGGCACCGTCCCCACCTTCGAAGACCTGCTCGCCAGCGACGTCGATGCCGTCGCGATCTTCACCCAGCGCTGGACGCACGGCCCGCTCGTCGTGCAGGCGCTACGCGCCGGCAAGCACGTCTACTCGGCGGTCCCCATGGCGTTCACCGTCGAAGAGGTCTCGAACATCATCGACGCGGTTCGCGAAACCGGACTGACCTACATGATGGGCGAGACCAGCTACTACAACCCCGCCACGGTGTACGGGCGCAAGCAGCGCGAAGCGGGAGCGTTCGGCCGCATCTTCTACGCCGAGGGCGATTACGTCCACGACATGGATCTCGGCTTCTACGCCGCCTACGAGTACAGCGGAGGTGAGGCGTGGAAGAGCACCGCCAGCTACCCGCCCATGCACTACCCGACGCACGCCATCGGTGGTGTGCTCGGCGCCACCGGCGGGCACGCCGTCAGCGTCAGCTGCATCGGGGTGCGCGACGACCGGGGTGACGGCGTCTTCGACAAGGACGTCAGCATGTTCGACAACGACTTCTCCAACGCCACCGCTCTGTTCGAGATGGCCGACGGCGGCTCGATGCGCATCAACGAGTTCCGCCGCGTCGGCTACCCGTCCCATCTCCGGGAGAGCCGCTTCCGCATCTTCGGGACCGAGGGCAGTTTCGAACAGCTCGTCGAGACCTCGGTCTGGCAGAACAAGGAGGGGTGGACCGACATCACGGCCGACCTCGAGTCGCGCCCGAGCATGAGCTTGGATGACCCGTCGCTGGCCGACGTCGACCCGGCACTCCGCGATGCGTTCGTGTCCGGACTCGCCCCGGTGCACGACGCCGGTCGACTGCCCGCCGAGCTGCAGGGACTGCCCAACGGCCACGAGGGAAGCCACCACTTCCTGGTCGACGACTTCGCCCGCGCTGTCGCGTACGGCACGATCCCGACGGTGAACGCCTGGGAGGCCGCCCGGTATACGGTTCCCGGCATCGTCGCCCACCAGTCCGCGCTGCGCGGTGGCGAGCGGCTGCCGGTTCCGGACTTCGGCGACGCCCCGGAATCGCTGGCCTGATGCTGACCCGGTGGCGCGGCGCTCACGCGTCGCGCCACCGGGAGCGGACCTAGACTGATCGACGTGTCGCCCCGAGACCACCAGAACGCGCGTGCGCGAGCCACCCGAGATGACGTTGCGCGCCTGGCCGGGGTCAGCAGCGCGGTGGTCAGCTATGTGATCAACGAGTCCAAGCATGTCTCCCCCGCCACCGAAGCCCGCGTGCGCGAGGCGATAGAGATGCTGGGCTATCAGCCCAATCCCGCGGCCCGCGCCCTCCGGCTCGGCTCCACCGAGGCGATCGGCCTGGTGCTGCCGAGTCTCGCCAACCCGCTGTTCGCGGGACTGGCCGAGGAGGTCGAGCGGGAGGCGACACGTCACGGACTGGACGTGCTCATCGCGACCACCGACATCACCGGTGATGACGGCATGAGCCACATCCGCCACTTCGCCCGCCGCCGGGTCGATGGGGTGCTGCTGTGCACTCCGATGTCGGACGCCGCGCTCGCCCCGCTCCGCCAGGCGGGCGTGCCGATCGTCTTCCTCAATGCGTCGATGGTGCACGGCATCGACGCAATCGGCGTGGACCTGGAGGCCGGTGCGCGGGTGGCCGTGGGGCATCTCGCCGATCACGGGCACCGCCGCATCGGACTGGTGATCGGCACCTACCGCGATGGCACCCGCGACGCGCGCGAGGACGGTTGGCGCGCGGCGCTCGACGAGCGCGGACTCGAGGCCGGGCCGGTGCTGCGGGTGGATTTCGGCATGGCGGCGGGATACCGCGCCGGGCACGATTTCGCCGACATGACCGATCGTCCGCCGGCAGTCTTCATCAGCGCCGATCAACAGGCGATCGGCTTCCTGCGCGCCCTGGCGGAGCGGGACGTCCGCGTCCCCGAGGACATCGCCGTGGCGTCGTTCGACGGCAGCCCGCTCGGTCAGTACACGTGGCCGTCACTGACATCCGTGAGCCAGCCGATTCAGGAGATGGCACGCGCCGCGGTGAAGGCGATCGTGCATCACGACGAACACACCGCCTACACGGGGTTCGCGCCGACGCTCGTGGCGCGGGAGTCCTGCGGCTGCGGCGAACCCGAGGCCTGAGGACCGTTCGTCTCGCCCAGCGGCTCGCTCAGGAACCCCGCAACGAGACGAAGGACCTGCCCGCAGCAGAGCTCACGGGTTCCTGCGCGAGCGAAGCGAGATGAAAGGCGCTTCCGCAGCTGAGCGGACAGATCGCGGCCCGCCCCTGATGAGCGGGATCAGTGGACGGAGAACCCGCCGTCGACAGCGATCGCCTGGCCGGTGACATACGACGATCCGGGGCCGGCGAGGAACACGGCGGCCGCCGCGAAATCCTCAGGGAGCCCGTTGCGGCCCACCGTGGTTCGGGCCGCGAGCGCGGCGACCGTCTCGGGATTCGACGACAGCCGGGTGTTGAGCGGCGTGGGGACGAATCCCGGGATCAGAGCGTTCGACGTGACACCGTGCGACGACCACGCCTCGGACTGAACGCGGGCCAGTCCCTCGATCGCCGCCTTCGATACGCCGTAGGCGCCGCTGCTGGCGAAGGGGCGCTGCGCCTGCTGCGAACTCACGTGGATGAGGCGTCCGTAGCCGCGCTCGATCATCGCGGGAGCGAAGCGCTGCCCGAGCAGGAAGGGAGCATCGAGGTTGACCGCCATCGTGGTGTCCCACACGGTCTCGTCGATCTCGATCATCGGTGGACGCAGGTTGATGCCGGCGGCGGTCACGAGGATGTCGGGGGCATCGAACCGCTCGAGCACCTCGTCGGCGATCGCCGTCACTCCTGCGCGGGTCGTGACATCACCCTGGACCGTGTCGGCCTCGAATCCCGCCGCACGGATGCGGTCGGCAGCGTCCGCCAGCACGTCGGCGCGGCGAGCGACAAGGATCGTCCGAGCACCAGCGCCAGCCAGTGCGTACGCGATGCCCTCGCCGATCCCGGAGCTTCCGCCCGTGACCACCGCGGTGCGCCTGGTGAGGGAGAACAGTCCGGCCAGGTACGCATCACTCATGCTTCGAGGCTATGCCACCGCGGGCGTCCGGACTGGTCGCACCAACCGGCTGTCGTGAACGCATGAGGGTGCGCCGAATCCATGATCAATCCGTCGATACGGTCAGGGATCCGGCGCATGATCCTGCGCTCGCGACGTGTCTCAGCCGAGGAAGATGTCCGGGAACAGCCGGTCGTCGGGAGTACCGGGAACCGCGGCGTAGCCGGAGAAGTCCGTCACGCCCTCCTCCTCCAGCACGTCCTCGACGATGTAGGTGTTGCCGGTGTGCTCGCGCGCATCGCGAGTGAGCACCGCGTAGGCGGCGTCGGCGTAGATCGCGGGAGTGCGCGACGCGGCCATCACCTGGTCGCCGCCCAGGAGGTTCTGCACGGCGGCGGTGGCGATGGTCGTGCGTGGCCACAGCGTGTTCGCGGCGATCCCGTCGGACGCGAACTCCGCGGCCAGACCCAGCGTCGCCATCGTCATGCCGAACTTCGCCAGCGTGTAGCCGGTGTGAGCGCCCAGCCACTTCGGCGTGATGTTCAGCGGCGGCGACAACGACAGGATGTGCGGGTTGCCTGCTTCGCGCAGGATCGGCACCGCGGTGCGGCTGAGCATGAATGTGCCGCGCACGTTCACGTCCTGCATCAGGTCGTACTTCTTCGCAGCCAGATCCAGCGAACGCGACAGGTCGATCACGCTCGCGTTGTTGACGACGATGTCGATTCCGCCGAACTCGCCCTGCGTCTTGAGTACGGCCTCGGTCACATCGTCGTCGTTGCGGACGTCGCCGACGATGGGCAGCACACGGCCGCCGGCAGCACGGATCTGCTCGGCGGCGGTGTGGATGGTGCCTTCGAGCTTCGGGTGCGGGGTGTCGGTCTTCGCCAACAGTGCGATGTTGGCACCGTCAGCGGCGGCCTTCAGCGCGATCGCGAGGCCGATGCCGCGGCTGCCACCGGACATCAGAATCGTCTTTCCGGCGAGGTTGCGTTCGGTCATGAGGTTCCCTTCGATGCGGCGACTCCGCCGCGATCGGCTGCCCGCAGCGCTGCGGCGGGCGGCATGCTTACTTCGTCTTGCCCGCGGACTTCGCCGCGAAGGCCTGGATGCGCACCTGCGCCTCATCGGTGCCATACGCCTCACCGATGGTGCGCGCCTCTTCGGCGAGCTGCTCCACGGCGGTGCGCGTGGGTCGCGAGCGGATGAGTCGTTTCGCCTGTCCGTACGCGCGAGCAGCACCCGCGATCCATCCCCGCGCGATCTCTTCGGCGCGCGCCTTCACGTCGGCATCGGGGACGACCTCCGCCACCAGCCCCCAGTCCAGCGCCTGCGCGGACGTGAGGAGGCGATCGGTGAGCACCAGCTGCAGCGCGCGACGCTCGCCGATCGCCCGCGACAGCGCCTCCGTCACCGACAGGTCGGGAGTCAGACCCATGTTCGCGTAGATGCTGCCGATCTTCGATCCCTCGCCCGCGACCACGTAGTCGCCGGTGAGCAGAATGCCGAGTCCGCCGCCTGCCGTGGTGCCGTGAGCAGCCACCGCGACGGGGATCGACGATTCCGTGAGGCTGCGGATGCCGGAGTTGATCACATGCGCGAGGGCTTCGATTCCACCGGCGCCGAATCCGCCACCGGTGGCCATCGCCGCGACGTCGCCGCCCGCGCAGAACGCGGGACCGTTGGCGTCGATCAGCACGGCGCTCACGTCGTCGCGCGCCACGACATCGGCCGTCACCGCCTCCCAGCGACGCGCCAGCGCCTCGTCGAACGCGTTGAGTCGCGTGGGTCGGTTGAGGGTGATCCGCGCGAGGCCCCCCTCGACGCTGACCAGGAGGACGTCGTCCGTCATAGTGTCGCTCATCTCTGTTCGCCGATCACTTCGGAGCCATGCGGATCGCGCCGTCGAGGCGGATCGTCTCGCCATTGAGGTACCCGTTGTCGACGATCGACATCACGAGTCGGGCATACTCGTCGGGGCGTCCGAGGCGCTGCGGGTAGGGCACCTGCTCACCCAGCGACGCCTGCGCCGCTTCGGGCAGGCCGGCGAGCATCGGGGTCTCCATGATGCCGGGGGCGATCGTGCACACGCGGATGCCGTAGCGGGCGAGCTCGCGCGCGATCGGCAGCGTCATCGCGTGCACGCCGCCCTTCGACGCCGAGTAGGCGGGCTGACCGATCTGACCGTCGAAGGCCGCGACCGATGCCGTGTTCACGATGACGCCGCGGTCACCGTCGTCAGTGGGTTCGGTCTTGGCGATCACCGCGGAGGCCTGCGCGATCACGTTGTAGGTGCCGATCAGGTTGATCTCGATGATCTTCGCGAACGCGTCGAGCGGCGACGGGTTGCCTTCCCGGTCCAAGACCTTCGCCGGCGGCGCGATTCCCGCGCAGTTGACGACCACGCGCAGCGGTGCGGCCGCGTTCGCCTGGGCGACGGCGTCCGCGACCTGCGCGGCGTCGGTCACATCCGCGGCGACGAACGTCCCGCCGATCTCTGCGGCAGCCTCCGTGCCGCGCGAAGAGGGCAGATCGATGATGGTGACATGCGCGCCCGCCTCGGCAAGACGCTTCGCGGTGGCGTTGCCCAGTCCGCTCGCGCCGCCCGTGACCAGGGCGCCGGCCCCACTGATATCCATGTGTTCTCCTTCGAACCCTTCGTCTTGCCTGGCGGCGGTTCCTAGCGAGCGAGACGAAGGACCTCCGTCGTCGATCACCGGAACCGCTCGGTTGACATCCTGTGTCAGCCTACGCGGGACTGAGTGCCACGTCACCCCTGCGTTCTGCTCTCATTCTCCCGATGCCCTCATCCCGCAGTCCAGAGGTAGCGTGAACACATGGAGATCCGGCTCAAGCGCGTGTACGACAGGCCGAGTACCGACGATGGGTACCGGGTGCTGGTGGACCGACTCTGGCCGCGCGGGCTCACGAAGGAACGTGCGGCCGTGGATCTCTGGGCGAAGGACGTCGCGCCGTCACCTGAGCTGCGCAAAGCCTGGCACGCCGCAGACGATGAGCATTGGGGCGACTTCGTCGACCCCTATCGCGCCGAGCTGGCGGGTCCTACCTCGGCCAGCCTCACCGCGCTCGTGCAGGAGCTGCGACCACATCCGACAGTGACCATCGTCTATGGCGCTCGCGACTCCATGCACAATCACGCGGGCGTTCTCGCGATGGAGCTCGGAGAGCGCCTCGGCGTCCCCGTCGAGCACACGGACGCCTAGCGCCGACCCCCGTCGCGAAACGCGAGCCCCCAACACCGCGAGCACTAACGCCCGCGAGACGTGCGGCACTAACGCCCGCGAGACGTGCGACGCCAACACCCGTGAGACGTGCGCCCCGATACCCCGTGAGACTTGCGTCTGCGGGCGACAATCGCCGCGTTGCACGGATCCTCACCCACACACGGAAGTCTCGCGGGTCATGGGTGGGTCCGGGAGCAACGCGGGACAGGGGTGAACGCCTCAGAAGCGGGACAGGGGTGGGGCAAGAAGAAGGCGGGGTGGTGGCCCCTCGCCAACCACCCCGCCTCAACTTCTCCTCAATCCCGCGCCCTCCGGAAACACCCCCCAGTGCTCCACACACGAGACGAGGAACGGTGGGACCTCATCGGGTCCAGCCCCACCGAATGGCGACGAATCGCCATCCCCTCTCGCACCGACTACTGCAACTCCCCCCGGAATCGCATACGGTGTCTCACCCATACAGACGGCAACCCACACGATCTATGACGCGAAACCCAGAACTTTTTTCAAGAACTTTCTGCGGGATCGCAAAAACAGCACTTGATCAGGAATTCGTGTCGAGGCCTGATGTCGGCCAGGGGTCCCACCCGTCTGGGATGTCACGGGCGTGCCACCGATTCCGTCGTTGATCACGACCCCGTCAGCACCGCGGAACCCCGGCGCGTCGAACATGGGACGGACAGAGGAAACACAGCTGGCCATCTGCCTCACCCCTGCGGCACCGTCCTGCCGGTGCTCGGACCGGGCGAATCTGGTCCGTCGTGAACGTGGTGGCGCGGCTGGGCGCGTGAGGACGGGTTCGAGACGAAGGACCTCAGGAACCGGGGCGTAGAGAGCGGCGTCAGACGCCGGGGGCCCAGCGCTGGGCGCCGGGCTCGAGGCAGGCCTCGCTCGCGGCGGCGACGGCGGCGGTCAGCGCGGCGGCGCGGTCGAGCCCCTGAGCGAGCGATGCGGCGAGGGTCCCCGTGAACGCATCACCGGCTCCCGTGGTGTCGACAGCCTCGATCCTCGGCGCTGGCACGTGCACATCGCCCCAGCTGGCGCCGTCGGCACCGAGGGTGCGCACGACGCGGTCATCGTCGAGCCCGAGCTGCGCGGCCTCAGCCTCGTTGACCACGACGATGTCGGCGAGATCGATGAGGTCCGCGATGTCGTCGCGCCAGGGCGACGGATTCAGCATCCCGATCGCGCCACGACGGCGTGCAAGTTCGAGCGCGGCGCGCACGACGTCGACCGGAACCTCCAGCTGCAGCGAGACGATGTCCCCCGCCTGCACCACCTCTTCGAGCGCTGCGACCGCGGAGACATCCAGCGCGGCGTTGGCACCCGGAACCACGATGATCGTGTTCTCGCCACGGTCATCAACGACGATGCTCGCCTGTCCCGTGGGCCCCGGAACGACGCCGAGCTGCGAGTCGTCGACACCGCGCGCGACGAGGTGACGGCGGTAGCGGTCAGCCAGCGGATCATCGCCCACACGCGTGACGAACACAGTGCTGCCGCCAGCCGAGGCGCAGGCTGCAGCCTGGTTCGCCCCCTTGCCGCCCGGGCGCACCGAGACGCCGGTGGCGGTGAGAGTCTCCCCCACCTCCGGGTGGCGGTGGACGGTCAGCACGGTGTCGACGTTGGTCGAGCCGATGACGAAAACGCTGCTCACGGGTGCTCCCTCATCTCTGCGGCCCACGATGGCCGAATTCGACGCTACCGGAATCGGATCGGCGAGGATGAACGCATGAGCATTCCCGCGATCGATCTGCCCGTTCCGGATCGTGTGCTTCGTCTGGCGTCAGGCGCCGCCCTCACCCCGGTATGGCTGAACACCCTGGGCATGGCCACCTTCTCCACCGACGACGGGCGATACATCAAGCACGGAACGATCGACCCCGAATCGTCGCGCGCGGAGGAGGCGGAGCGGCTGGCGTGGGCCGGTCGCTACACGCGGGTTCCGGAAGTGATCGAATACGGCGAAGAGGACGGCCACGAGTGGCTGGTCACCCGCGCGATCCCCGGCCGGAGCGCGGTGCATCCGCACTGGATCGCCCGACCGGAGATCGCTGTTCGCGCGGTCGGCCGCGGACTGCGTCTCCTGCATGACGCGCTCCCGGTGGCGGACTGCCCGTTCGACTGGTCCGTTCCGTCACGAATCGCGGGTGCCGCCGATCGCGGTATCGAGGTGCCCGAGGCGCTCCGATCCGCCCCTCCGATCGACCTCCTGGTCGTCTGCCACGGCGACGCCTGCGTACCCAACACGCTGCTGGATGACGAGGGATCCCCTCTCGCCCACGTCGATCTCGGCGCCCTCGGCACCGCGGATCGATGGGCCGATATCGCCGTCGCCTCCATGTCCGCGGAGTGGAACTACGGTCCCGGCTTCGAAGATATTCTCATCGAGGCATATGGCATCGAACCCGACCGGGAGCGCCTCGCGTACTACCGCGATCTCTGGAACGCCACGTAGCCCCGAGAAACCCAAGCAAGTCCGAAACACCCCGCAACGCGGGGTGTTTCGGACTTGCTTGGGTTTCTCACGGTGATGTTCAGGCGACGCGACAGAGGATCTCACCGTGCAAGAGGGAGAACCAACCGTCCGGGTGCGCGGCCCAGCGCATCCACGCCTCGCGGATCTCGCGGAGGTCGCCCGGGGTGGCAGCCCCCAATTCGACGAGCTGACGCGCGATCCCAGAGTCGACGATGCGGTCCGCCCACATCCCGCCCCACCAGGCGCGATCTCCCTCATCGGCGAAGCACCACGTGCTGGAGCCCGCCTCGACCTGCTCGATTCCGGCCGCGTGAGCCCAACTGAGCAGCCGCCGCCCGGCATCGGGCTCGCCGCCGTTCGCACGCGCGGCATCCAGGTACAGGCGGAGCCACTCGTCCAGCTGCGGCACTGCCGGCCACCACGTGAACGCGCTGTAGTCGCTGTCGCGCACAGCGATGATCCCGCCCGGTCGCGTGACACGCGCCATCTCACGCAGCGCCTGCACCGGATCGGCCACGTGCTGCAGCACCTGATGCGCGTGCGTGACGTCGAACGTGTTGTCGTCGAACGGCAGGCGATGCACATCGGCGACCTGGAAGTCGACGGTGGTGATCTGCCGTTCGGCGATCGTCGCGCGCGTGAGATCGAGCTCCGCCTCACCGATCTCGGTAGCCGTCACGCGAGCGACGCGCTGCGCGAGGTCGGCGGTGATCGTCCCGGGACCCGCGCCGACGTCGAGCAGATGCGCGTTCGGATCCAGGTGCGGGAGGAGGTAGGCCGCAGAGTTCTCCGCCGTGCGCCAGCGGTGCGAGCGCAGTACCGATTCGGCGTGACCGTGAGTGTAGGCAGCCATGGGGTTCCTTCCGTCGTGCGTTCCCACCAGCCTGCCCGTGCGGCCGGGGCAGCGGGAAGACCGTATTCTTCCTAGGAGTCCCGCACCCCCGCAGCGGGAGACGAGGAGGAACCGTGTCGCACGAGCTGGGTGACTTCCTCCGCGCGCGGCGGACCGACCCGGCGCTCAGTCCCACCGCGGCAGGTTCGCGTCGACGCATCACGGGGCTCCGGCGCGAGGAGGTGGCCAGCGCGGCGGGGATCAGCGTCGACTACTACACACGACTGGAGCAGGGGCGCGAGCATCATCCGAGCGACGCCGTGCTGGACGCCCTCGCCGGTGTGCTGCATCTCACGCCCGATGCGCGCGCCCATGCCGCGCGCCTGCGCGAACCTCGACCGACGAACAGCCCGCCGTCGACGAACGCATCGACCGACGCGCTCGCCGTGCGCCTCACGGCTCTCGTCGCGGCGGTACGACCGAACCCCGCGTATGTGCTGGATCGGCTGAGCACCATGGTGGCCGCGAATCCTGAGGGGCTCGACCTCTACGACGGGTTCCGGGAACGCGCTCCGTCGGAGCGAAACACGCTCCGGTATCTCGTGCTCGATCCACGAGCCCGCGACGTGTTCGCCGAGTGGGAGGAACTGGCTCGCGGCGCCGTCGCGCAACTGCGCGCGGCGAACGCGGACGACCTGCGCTCACCTGCGTTGGTGGACTTCGTCACGGAACTCAGTGCGGCAAGCGAGCAGTTCGCGCTGTGGTGGAACGAGCACATCGTTGAGCGTCGACGAGCATCGACCACCCACGTTCGTACCGGCGGGCAGCTGCAGCCGCGACGGTACGAGGTGCTGCATCTGCCGGAGGACGGTCTGCGGATGACCCTCTGGCTGCCAGCGGACTAGTCCGGCGCGCTTCGTCTCCTCGCAAGCTCTCGCGCAGGAACCGGGGGCGTTACTTCGTCGCGACCGCCGTCGTGGCGGGGACGTCGCCGAAGGCTTGCGTCTCCCCGAGGGTGCGCCAGTCACGGATCGGCCACGTCACAGCGAGGGCGGTGCCGACCACGTCGGAGATCGGCACGAAGCCCCGACCCGGCTGCCCCTGGTGGCGGCGCGAGTCCGACGAGTTCTGCCGGTTGTCCCCCATCACCCACACGGACCCCTCCGGCACCACCACGTCGAACGGCAGCCCGAACGAGGATCCCAGCTGCGGATCGTGCAGGTACGGTTCGGTGACGGGCACGCCGTTCACCGATACCCGCAACTGCGCGTCGCAGCACACCACGTGGTCTCCGGGCAGCCCCACCACCCGCTTGATCACATACTGCTCCTCAGGCGGATCGACGATCTTCAGCGTCTCCAGCACCACCTCGACGGGGCCCTTCGAGGCCACCGGCACATCCGGAACCCAATCCTGGCTGTCACGGAACACCACGACATCGCCTCGCGAGAAGCTCCCCTCTCCCGCCTGCAGCTGGTTTACCATCACGCGGTCACCGATCTGCAGCGTCGCCGACATGGAGGCAGACGGGATCGAGAACACCCGGATGAAGAACACCTTCGACCCCCAGGCCAGCAGCAACAGCACGACCGCGACGATGATCACGTCCCGGACGAATCTCCAGAACCGACGTGACCTCGACGCCGCCAGCAGGTCTTCATTGACCGCACTCACGCGTTATCCCTTCGCCCGGTCGCGCCCCCTCAGCGTGATTCGGGTAGGTGCATCATGCACCCTCCGAACGCTTTGCGCGAGGGGCACGCCGAAACGGCAGGCGCGGGATCAGAGCACGCGGGAGAGGAACTCCGCCGTTTCGGGGCGCTGCGGCGCGTCGAAGATCTGCTCCGGCGGACCCTGCTCGATGAGGACGCCGTCCTTGAGGAACACGACCTGATCGGCGGCGCTGCGGGCGAAGGCCATCTCGTGCGTGGCCATCAGGATCGTGGTGCCTGATGCCTTCAGTTCACGCACGACGTCGAGGACCTCACCGACCAACTGCGGGTCGAGGGCGCTGGTGATCTCGTCCAGCAACAGCACCTGCGGATCCGTCATCACGGCTCGTGCGATCGCGACGCGCTGCTGCTGACCGCCCGAGAGGCGATCGGGGTAGGAGCCGGCCTTGTCGCCGAGCCCCATCCGCTGCAGCAGCTCGCGCGCTCGACCCTCCGCCTGAGCGCGCGGCGTCTTGAACACCTTGCGCGCCGCGAGGGTGACGTTGTCGAGCACCGTCATGTGCGGGAACAGGTTGAAGTGCTGGAACACCACCCCGATGCGGGCACGCACGAGGTCCGCGTTGACCCGCGGATCCGTGATGTCGTGACCCTCCAGGAAGATCTGCCCGTCGTCGATCTGCTCGATCAGGTTGATCGTCTTCAGCAGGGTGGACTTCCCGGAGCCGGAAGCTCCGATCAGCACGATGACCTCGTGCCGGTGCACCGCGAGGTCGATGCCGCGCAGCACCGGACTGTCGCCGAAGGTCTTCTTCACACCGCGGATGTCGAGAACCAGCTCGGTCATACCAGGCCTCCCTGCTGCTCGCGCTTCTGCGCCCGCGCCGAGTACCAGTCGGTGAGGCGGATCATCGGGAAGCTGATGAGGACGAAGAGCAAGCCCGCCACCACATACGGCGTGTAGTTATAGGTGAGGGCGTTCTGGATCTGCGCGGCGCGGACGGCGTCGACGGCACCCAGCACCGAGATGAGTCCGACGTCCTTCTGCAGCGAGATGAAGTCGTTCATGAGCGCGGGAGTCACCTTGCGAACGCCCTGCGGCATCACCACCATGCGGAGGGTTTGCCCGTGCGTGAGGCCCAGCGATCGCGCCGCGGTGCGCTGGGACGGGTGGACCGCCTCCATGCCCGCGCGCAGCACCTCGGACACATATGCCGAATACGTGATGATCAGCGCGATCGTTCCCCATACGGCCATGTCGACCTTCGGGAAGATCCGCAGCGTCGGGATGCCGAAGCCCACGAGGTACAGCACGATCAGCACCGGGATACCGCGGAACAGGTCCACATACACCGTGGCGGCCGCGCGCAGCGGGAAGAAGACCGGGCCGCGCAGGCTCCGCACCACCGCCAGCAGGGTGGCGAAGATCGCGACGCCGATGGTGGCGAAGAAGAGCACGCGGATGTTCAGCCACAGTCCCTGCAGGATCTTCGGGAACACCTCGATGCCGTACTCGATGTCGAAGAACGTCTTCTGCACGCTCGACCAGCCCGGTGTGTTCACCAGCACCAGCCAGATCACGATCGCGAAGACCAGGGTCGAGGCGAGGCTCAGCAGAACGGAACGGCGGGAACGCCGTGCCCGGAAGGCACGGCGTTCCCGTTCGATCTCACTGATCTCGGTGGGCGGACCACCAGCTGTCATGAGGACTCCTGTCCGTGTCGTCTCCCCGCAGCGTATGCGACGAGACGCGCGTCCTTACTTGAGGACCGGAACCGCTGCCTCGGTGGAGAGCCACTTGGTGGTGATCTCCTCGAGCTTGCCGGAGTCGCGCAGGGCGTCGACGGCAGCGGTCACGTCGGCGGTGAGCTCCGAGTCCTTCGGCAGCACGAAGGCGAGCTCGTCGCCACCGGTGGTGTCGGCGAACTGGCCCACGATGGCCGAGCCCTCGACCTGTGCGCCCGTCACGTAGAAGGCGGTGGGCAGGTCGGTGACGATGGCGTCGATCTGGCCGGACTGGAGGGCGGCGACGAGGTCCGCGTTGGTGTTGAACACCTGCGGCTCCACACCGGTCGCGTCCACGAGCGTGGTGTAGCTGGTGGTGCCGACCATGACGCCGACCGAGGCCTTCTTCAGCGCGTCGATGGAACCGAGGCTCTTCGCGGTGGTCTCGTCCTTCGCCACGACCACCTGGGAGGTGGTGTAGTACGGCGACGAGAAGTCGACGACCTTCGCGCGGTCCTCGCTGATGGAGTACTGCTGGATGTTGAGGTCCCAGTCCTTCTCGCCCGGCGTGATCGCCGCATCGAAGGTGGTGCGCACCCACGTGATGTCGTCGGCGCTGAAGCCGAGCTGCTCGGCAACCGCGCACGCGACGGCGGCCTCGAAGCCCTCGCAGGAGGCGGGGTCGTCGTTCTTCACCCACGGCTCGTAGGCGGGCTCGCCGGTGGCGATGGTGAGCTTTCCCTCGGTGACGGTGGGCAGCGAGGACTCAGCACCCGCGATGGGAGTGCCGTCGGCGGTGGGGCCGGCGTCGGCCGGGGCATCGGTCGAGCAGGCGGACAGGGCGAGCAGGCCGGCCGCAACACCGGCGACAAGCAGCCCCTGACGGACGGAGCGGAGGATGGAAGGCATGGCGGACCTCAGGATTCGGGAGTGCACTCGGGAGCGGACTCGGTTTCGCGACGGTGCATGAGCACGATCGCGGACGCACGCGTGTGCTCGGGTTGATTCCAGGGTAGGCGGGGATACGCCGTCGCACCGAAGATGGTGACGCACTGTTGCGGAACCGGTACGTGGGAACGGCCCGGTGGAAGATGGAAACCGCCTCTGCGATGGCACTCAGAGATGCGTTTTCCCGCTTCCCGCGCGCCGAAGCCCGGATCAGGCGAGCGTGAAGTCGGCGAAGCTGAAGCCCGGCGACACCACGCACGACACCAGCGCTTCCTCCGTCGCGGGGATCGTGCGCTGCCACGTCCCTGCGGGCACCAGCACCTGCGGGTTCGCGGCATCGAGCACGTGGACGGGACCCTCCTGCGGGCTGTCGCCGTCGCCGCCGTGCTGCACGCGGACGGATCCGGGACCGTGCCACAGCCAGATCTCATCGCTGTTCACCACGTGCCAGGCCGATGCCTCACCCACCGGGAGCAGGAACAGGATCATCGTGGCCGCCGGGCGGACACCGCCATGCGCGGGCACCTCGACCGGGGCAGTCCACGTGCGTCGATACCAGCCGCCCTCCGGGTGCGGTTCGAGCTGCAGGTCCGCCGCGCGTTGCGGCACGGCGACCCACTCGATGAGCTCCCCGTCGGGCGTGCGGCGGGCCACGCGGCCATCGTTTTGCGTCATGCGTTCTCCTTTGCGAAGGACGTCTCGCCGGCGATCACGGTGCGGATCGCGCGTCCGGCACCGTCTTCGGCGAGTGCGGCCAGGCCGTCCGCGACGCCCGCCTCGCGATCGAGATCGACGTCGTCGAGCCGGAAACAGGCGAGGTCGGCGCGCGCACCCACTGCGAGGTAGCCGGTGCGATCGGGCCCCACGTCGAGGCCCATCGCGTGAGCACCGCCCAGGGTCGCCGCCGACAGCACTCGTTCGTGGAGATCGCGGTCGGCATAGCCCTGCGCGCGGGCGATGCGCACGAGCGCCGCCACGTCTGCCATGAGATCCAGCGACGGGCTGGAGGACAGCGAATCGGTACCGACCGCGACGGCGCTGCCCTCGCGGAGATACGCGGCAACGGGCGGCGCGTCGAGGCCGATCACGTCGTTCGAACGCGGGCACAGCGCCACCGACGTCCCTCGAGCGCGCAGCAGCGCACGGTCAGCGGCGGTCATGTAGACGCCGTGCGCCACGTGGCAGTCCGGGCCGAGCACCCCGAGCTGATCCACGAACTCCGTGGCGCTGGCACCGAAGCCGGCTGCACGCAGGGACTGGAAGCTCTCCAGCTTCGCGAAGCGCCACGGATCACCGGGATCGGTTCCGGGGCGCTCCCCCTCGAACGCGCTCTCGCCGAGGTGCAGGTGAGTGCGGAGCCCGCGAGCGCGGACGATATCGGGGATCTCCAGCAGCGGTTCGGTATCCAGCGAGTACGGTGCATGCGGCGACAGCCCGGCGCCGGGAACGGGTGGGATCCGATCGAGCTCGGCGATGATCAGCTCACGTCCGCGGGCGGCCCAGGCCTCATTGGTCCAGCTCATCACCTCCCAGTACGTGATGCCCCCGAGTCCTGTCTCCCCGAGCACGGGCAGCGCCGCGGCATCGGTCACGATGTCCGCCACGGACGTGATGCCGGCGCGGATCATCTGCCGGGCGCCGGCCACGGCATCCGCATGCCAGTCGTGCGGGCGTTCGTACACCGCGTCGAACGCGTCTGCCCAGTCGTCGAAGCCGGCGTATCGTCCCTGCCCGACCTCGGCCATTCCGGAGTACTGCAGGTGCGAGTGGGCGTTCACCAGGCCGGGAAGGAGCGCGCCCTCCACGCGGATCTCGTCGAAACGCTGGCCGCGATCGGCGAGCATGTCGCGCACCCAGGCACGCTCGCCCACGTGGAGGATTCGTCCGTGTCGCACCGCGACCGCTCCGTCCCGCATCGC
Source organism: Microbacterium gorillae (assembly GCF_050990725.1). Taxonomy (GTDB): domain Bacteria; phylum Actinomycetota; class Actinomycetes; order Actinomycetales; family Microbacteriaceae; genus Microbacterium; species Microbacterium gorillae_A. The sequence continues at coordinate 580,640 of NZ_CP158844.1, read as the reverse complement.
GGGCGCGGTCATCGGCACCACCAGGCGGGCGGAGTACAGGGTGATGTCGCTGGCGTCGGTCATCGCTCTCTCGGGTTCAGGCACGCTCCGCGAGAAACCCATGCGCGGCCGAGAAACCCCGCAACGCGGGGTTTCTCGGACTTGCTTGGGTGTTTCGCGACGGGGTCATGGGGTCGGGGTGGGGCGCGCGTCGGGGAAACGCGCGGGGAGCCAGTCGGCATCGAGGGCGGACGATGCCGAGGCGGGAACGGGCCGGTCGAGCAGAAGCGCGGCGATGGCCTCGTCTTCGGCGGGAGGAAGCGGGTGCACACCCGGATCGGAGAATGCTCCTTCCGCGAGCAGTCGTGCAGCGGCGAGCTGTGCGGCGAAGGAGTAGTCCATGATCTGCACGGGGTTGCCCTCGGCTGCCGTGATGTTTATGCAGCCGCCGCGGTCCAGTACGAGGACAGCGTGCGCATCGTCCACCCGCAGGCGCTCCACCTTCGGCGCCAGTGCGGACTCCCACGTCCCGCCCGACAGCTCGATCTCGTCGATCACTCCGCCCGCCACCGCGAACACCGTGTCGACGGGTGCCATGCGAAGGAGCTCTGCGGGCACCGTCTTCGCCACCCCGGTGGCCGAGATGACGATGCCGCCGCGCGCGACGGCATCGTCGGCCCTGGACGTCGCATAGCCAGCGGAACGCGCTTCGAGCTCCCGCACCGGGTCGTGCTCCACGACCGTCACCTCGCCGCCGAGCGCACGCGCGTGCTGCGCGACACCCTCGCCGACGGGGCCGTAGCCGATCACCGTGACAGGCGATCCGGCGAGCCCGCGATCAACGCCGTCCAGCAGGTCCGCGATCGCGAATACACAGGACTGACCGGTGCCGTAGCGGTTGTCGAAACGCGTCTTCATGCGCGCATCGTTGACGGCCACGACGGGAATCGTCAGCGCCTCGCCCATCGCCCGCAACGGACGCAGACCGCTCGTGGTCTCCTCGGCGGCGCCGCGGAGCGAAGTGCCGTCGAGCTGCGCCAGGCGGATCAGGTGCGATCCGTCATCCAGCAGGAAGTCGAGACCCTCCGCGAGGAAGGCGCGGGCGTTGATGAGTTGCTTCGACTCGTCGGTGGAGGCGTGGACGGTGAACCCGCGACGGCGAAGAGCGTCGGCGACAGCGGGATCGGTCTCGTCGGCGTGCGCGTAGAGCACGACGTGCGCGCCGGCTTCGCGCAGGAACAGTGCCAGGTTCGCCGTCTTGGGTTCCAGCACCATGCTGATGCCGAACGTCGTGCCTGCGAGCGCGTCGCCCAGGCGCCGCGTCTGTGCCGCGCAGGCGGGCATGAAGTCGTGCGCCCACTGCAGGCGGGCGTCCGCGTCGCCGACATCAGTCGTCGGGATCCGTCGAGCACCCGGCGGCAGCACGTGGACCAGCCGTCCGGCCTCACGAAACGCGAGGAACGGGCTCCGAGTGTTCGCACCGTGCACCTGCGCCCCGGGTTCGTAGGCAGCGACTTCACCGCATTCGATGACAACGGCGCCGTCGGCAAGGTCATCGACGGAGAGGCGAACACCGGCATCGCCGTCAGCGTAGACATACTGTGCGTCGCCGATGTCGCAGATCACGGCACCGAGACGACGAAGCAGACCCTGGAGCGCAGGGTGGGCGGGCACCACCGCGGTGCGCTGCCCGGAGACGACGAGGTTTCCCGCCGCGGCGAATCGGCGGACGATTCGTTCGGGCGCTTCGTGCACCCCTCCAGCGTACCGACGCCGACGTCAGGCGGGAGCGAGGACGAAGCTGAACGACCCGGTCGCGATGGATGCGACCAGCGCGATTGCCGAGATCAGCGCGGCCACCACCATGAGCGCCGCATCCGCACGCCCGAAGGGCGAGGGGCGCGACCAGCTGCGCGCATTCGACGAACCGAAGCCGCGGGCCTCCATGGCGGTCGCGAGCTTCGTGCCGCGACGGATCGCCAGCACGAACAGCGCGAAGGCCGTGCCCAGCACCCGACGGATGCGTCCCTGATCGGCGACACCTCGCGCGCGGCGGGCGAGTCCGAGCGAACGCACGTCATCGGTCAAGAGCCCGAGCAACCGCATGCCGGCGAGCGCGCCGAGCACGAATCGACTCGGCAGCCTCAGCCGCTGCGCCAGCGCGTCGGCGAGGTCGGTCGGGTCGATGGAGGCGAACAGAGCGATGGAGGGCAGCCCGATGGCGAAGAGTCGAAGGGTGGTGGCGAGCGCCAGCTCCAGCGAGCCCTCGCTCACGTGGATCGCGCCCCACTCGAACAGCACAGCGCCGGAACTGCGCCCGTACAGGCCGATGCCGACCGCGGCCGCAGGAGCGGCGACCCACACCGGGATCGTGCGGAAGAAGAACTCGCGTGGACGGAGCCCCGACGCGAATACGAAGCCGAGTCCGAGCAGTAGCGCGACCGATGCCGAGACGACGTCGAGGGTGAGGATCAACGGCAGCGCGAGCAGCAGAGAGGCGCCGAGCTTGGCCAGCGGCGATCGCGGCGCGATGGGACCGCCGCGCTGGCGGGTGGTGGTGCCCACGGGAATCGCGAGGGTCATGCGTCCACCCCCACGCGGATGGTACGGGCGTGCAGCGCGGCGAGCACGTCGGTGTCGTGCGTGACGGCGAGGATCGCACGCCCCTCGTCACGCAGCTCCGCCATCAGGGCGACGAGTTCCGCCCACGTGACCGCGTCCTGCCCGAAGGTCGGCTCGTCCAGTGCGATCACTTGTGGACCGGTGGCGAGCACGGCGGCGACGGTCAACCGGCGCTGCTCCCCTCCCGAGAGCGTGTACGGGTTGGCGTCCGCGAGGCGGTCCAGCCGCAGGCGTGAGAGCAGTTCATCCACGCGGGCGCGGATCTCCGCGTCGGAACGCTTCAGTGCGCGCAGCCCCACCTCCAGCTCGCCGCGCACGGTGGTCGACAGGAGCTGGTGCTCGGGCTCCTGGAACACCATCCCGATCCGCGTGAGCAGCTCGCGCGAGCGCCACCGGAACGGGTCGCCGCGCAGGCCGTCGGACAGGTCGGCGGCCGCGGTCACCGTGCCCGCCGTGGGTCGGATGAGACCGGCGAGAGTGAGCGCCAGCGTCGACTTGCCGGCGCCGTTTCGTCCCACGATGCCCAGCGCCTCGCCGGCCCGCACGTCGATGTCGAGCGGGCCGGCGACGGGATGTCCGGCCACGCGTGCGACGGCCAACTCCCGGGCGCGAACCAGCGTTGCGCCCGGAGCAGACGCGGGAGGGGCAGGGCGACGGGGCGGATGATTCGGCACCCAGACGCCCGCTGCAGCCAGCTCGGCGCCCCGATCGCCCAGCACGCGCTTCACCGGGCCGTCGGCGATCACCCCGCCCTCGCCGAGCACGATGATCCGATCGATCAGTGGGAGCCAGGTTTCGATGCGATGCTCCACCACCAGCAGGGTCGCGCCGGTGGACTCCAGTGCCCGACGGACCGCGCCCTGCACCTCGGCGACGCCCTCCGGGTCCAGGTTCGCGGTGGGTTCGTCCAGGACGATCGCGCCCGGCTGCATCGCCAGCACACCAGCCAGTGCGAGGCGCTGCTTCTGCCCTCCGGACAGCGCCGACGTGGAGCGGTCCAGGGCCACGTCGAGCCCGACCTCGTCCAGCGCCTGACGCACGCGCATCGGAATCTCCTCCGCCGGAACGCCGAGGTTCTCCGGTCCGAAGGCGACATCATCGCCTACTCGCGACAGCACCGCCTGTGTGTCCGGGTCCTGCAGCACCAGCCCCACTCGACCGCGGACGGCAGTGGCCGGGGATCCGTCGACGAGGAGCTCACCACGGGCCTCACCCTCGTCGTCGCCGCCGAGCACGCCACCGAAGGCGTGCAGCACCGTCGACTTGCCGGATCCCGAAGCACCCAGCAGCAGCACGCGCTCCCCCGGCTCCACCCGGAAGGTCACGTCCGCCACTGCCCAGGCCCTGCGGGTGGCGTAGCGCCACCCCCAGGCCCGTGCCTCCAGCGCCACCGCCGTCATCGCGGCCGATTCAGACGCGCGCGGTCGCTTGACGACCGGCCGCGAAGCGCGAGAGCGCGCCGGTCTTGGCCAGCGCCTTCGTGATCAGCCAGCTGCCGACTCCCGCGATCACCGCACCAGAGATGGTGGTGCTGATGATGTAGACGGTTGTGAACAGCGAGTCCATGCCCGCGTACCAGAGGATGCGGTCGTTGATGCCGCAGGCGAGGCCCGCGGCTGCTCCCGCGAGCGCAGCCACCGGCAGGTTCCACACGCGGTACAGGAACAGCAGGAAGATGAGCTCGGCGCCCAGCCCCTGCACAGCACCGGAGATGACGGTGAGACCGGACCACTGCGCTCCGAGGAGCGCGGAGATGGACGCCGCGACGAGTTCGGCGTAGATCGCCGCGCCGGGCTTGCGCACGATGAATCCGGCGAGCACGCCGGCGATCAGCCAGGGCCCGGCCAGCAGTCCCTGCACGCCGGGAAGCAGCGGCTTGAGGAGCGCAGACGGCCCCTCGTAGGCGACGTTCCAGATCAGGAACAGGGCGGCGCAGGCCACCGCGATGACGCTGGCCACGACGATGTCGACCACCCGCCAGCGGGTGTCGATGCGGCGAGCCGCCGCGTGCAGCTGTGAAGACGTGGATGAATGCACGAAAATAATCCCTTCCTTCGCCGGCATGACCCGGATCAGGTTCGACGGTCGAAGCGCGATCGCTTCCTCTCAGCCCTCGACGAGGACTCCCGTGGTGTCCCCCGAGTATAGCCATCCGCGAGCGCAGTGGTCCGGCCGGGGACCCGGACTGTCATCGGGAAGGTGCCCGTGATCTCTCGATCACGAAGCGCAGGCGGTCCGCAGCCAGCTCTCCGCTTCCGCTTCCGCACCCACCGCATCAACGGTGTTGACGACGACGTCCGGCCTGATCGGACCGTCGATGATGGTGCCCTCGGCGTCAACGTAGTGCGCAATGCTCACGATCAGCATGCTCTCGTCGCTCAGGATGAACGTCTGGTTGCTCGTCGTCAGTCCGGCGGTCTGCTGGCCGAAGAATCGGACGTGGGGATTGCTGCGCAACGACAGGGCGACGAGTTCGGCCGCGCTCGCGGTCTGCGGGGAGATGAGCACCGCAACGGGCACATCGCTCACCGGCCGTGCGACCCGTGGCTCGCCCATGACGTCGATGTACCCCGTGCCGGAAGACACGATCCACTGCTCATCTCCGTGACGATCCCGGAACCCCGCAACTGGGCCGGCGGGGAGCAGCGGTGCAATCGTGCTCAGCATCGGCCACGTGTTTCCGCCACCGTTCTGCCGAAGATCGACAATCCATCCGCAGCTGGTTGCGGAAACAGCGTCGTCAAAGGCGGAGACCCCTGCCGACCGATAGGTGGCGACGGTGGCGTCGCTGAACTGGGCCAAAGACGGCACAATGACGGTCGAAATTCCGTCGGCCGTCATCACTGACGGAGGAATCGCCATCCTCCTCGGAGCTGACTTCCACCTCCTCTCGAGTCAAGTAACCGGAGTGGGCTCCTCCCGCGGAAAGCGCAAGCCATGCGATCAACGCCTGCGCTTGAGACATGGATGATCCGACGGAGCGTTCGGCAGCGATGGCGGCTGCTGCTTCCCACTTCTCGCCCTCCGCGAAGAGCGCTTCCTTTCCCAGCACGGCCGTTGCCTCGGCGACGAGCCGCTCTCCCGCTGTTGCTGTTGCTGTTGGACCAGGCGCGCTCTGCGGTGTGCATCCGCAGAGCAGAGCCACCGCGGCGACCGCACACAGACGCGCGAGCGCACGAACAGGTCTGCTTCGTCGCCCCCTCATGCCTTCACCATAGACAACGGTGATCAGCGCGGGCGGGTGAGGCCCATCATCCGCCGCACCAGGCGGCGTTCGCGGAGGATCATCGCCGCGCCGAGCAGCCAGAGCGGAACCTGCGTCAGCATCGCGAGGCGGAACGCGTCCAGGCTGTAGTGGGTCGGGTCCCCCGCTCCCTGCAGATCCATCGCCAGCCCGATGAACAGGATCGCGAGCAGCCCGGCGAGGAAGCCGCCGCCGTTGACGATGCCGGTCGCGGTCGACAGCCGGTGCTCCGGGTTGTAGGTGCGCGCGTGGTCGAACGCGATCATCGACGCGGGGCCGCCGGTGGCAAGCGCCAGCGCCAACAGAATCAGGATCCACAGCGGAGCCGGGCCCGGCCAGACCAGCACGATCACCCACATCAGCAGCTGCAGTCCCACGGTGGGCAGCACCAGCATGTTCGAGCGGCGCAGCGGATGACGACTCGACAGCGCGCCGAGGATCGGCCCGACCGCCATACCGAAGACCACGTAAAGGTTGGTGACCACCGAGGCCGCGGAGGTGCTCAGGCCCTCCCCCTCGGTGAGAAAGGGAACACCCCACAGCATGATGAACGCCGTCCCCGCGAAGGGCGTCGTGAAGTGCGACCAGAAGCCGAGGCGCGTGCCGGGATGCGCCCACGCGTCGGCGACGCTCTGGCGCAGGTCGATCGAGGATCGGACCACGCGGATCGCACCGGTGTCCGTGTTGACCGATACGTCCTCCTGCCGCTCCGGCGGGCGGTTGCGGATCACCGCGAACACGAGGATCGCGAACAGGATCCCGAGCCCGGCGAGCGAGCCGAAGGCGACGGACCAGGTCGTCGCGTGCAGCAACGCGGCGAGCGGAACCAGCGCCAGCAGCTGTCCGGCCTGGCCGACGATGCCGGTGAGCTGAACCAGCAACGGCGCACGCTGCGCGGGGAACCAGGTCGCGACGACGCGCAGCACGCTGGGGAACACCGCAGCATCGCCCGCGCCCAGCAGCATGCGGGCGAGGATCGCGATGCCGACGTTGGGCGCGAGCGCCATCACGAGCTGACCGACGGCCATCAGGATCATGCCCGCCGTGATGATCGGGCGCGCTCCCCAGCGGTCGAGCATGAGACCCACCGGAATCTGCGCGAGACCGTAGACGGCGAGCTGCAGCACGGCGAACATCGCGAGCGTGGAGGCATCAGCCCCGAAGTGATGAGCGGCGTCGACACCGACCGCGCCGAGCGACGTCCGGTTCGCGACGGAGAGCACGTAGGCCGCGACTCCCGTGATCCAGATGGCCCAGATCCGCCAGGAGGCTCCGCCTGACTCCGTCATGATCGCACCCGCATGACTCCAGTTTAGTGTGGTCAGACCACAGAGGGGGCCACGCTCGATCTCGTCACGCTGTGCTGGTAGAACGCCCATCCGAACACGATCGTTCCGAGCAGCAGGATCACGCGCGTCAACGTGATCGCTGCCACCACGCTCGCACCCGGCAGGCCGCCCGAGACCAGCAGGCCGATCATCACAAGCTCGTACCCGCCGATGCCGTTCGGTGTCGCCACCACCATGCTCACCACGGTGGCCATGCCGTAAGCCACGAACACGAGGGCGGGATCGGGCCAGAGTCCGAACGACGCGAGACCCACCCAGAACAGTCCCGCATCGCACGCGTGCACGAGGAAGGTCCAGAGGAAGGGCGCCAACAGGGCTCGCGGCTGCTCCATGACGGCGCGCAGCTCGAGGTGGAGGCCGTCGAAGAAGCGCACGAGCACCATCGGCGCCACCAGTTGGGGACGCCCGAAACGACGCCCCACAGCGTTCACGAACGCGGCGAGCCGTCCCGCGAAACGGTGGACCGGACGACGCCGACGCAGCAGGAGCACGCCCCCCACGGTCACGACAAGGGCGAGCACTCCGACTCCGGCGGCCACCCACAGCAGCAGCGGGGTGCCGCGACCACTCACGATCAGCCAGACGGAGCACACCACGAGCACGATGGTGAACGACACGAACGTGACGCCGAACCGAGCAAGTTGGGCCAGTGTTCCTTTCGCCGGCGCCACCCCGAGGGTCGCCAGTTTCCAGCTCGTGTAGGTGATCCCTGCAGCGCCCCCGGAGGGCAGCATGTGGTTGGCGAAGTTGAACTCGAGCGACATCCGCATGGCTGCCAGCGGGTGCAGCCCTCGCAGTTCACCGCGAGCGCGCAGGTAGGAGAAGAGGGACTCCCCGGTGACCGCGAAGCTCGCGAGCTGCACCGGAATCAGGAGCGCCATCACCCAGGGATTCACCTGCGGCAGGCTGTGGAACGCCGCCACCACCGTGGGCCAGGCGCCGATGACGATGGCGATCACCAGCACCGCGGTGATCGCACTGACCCAGAAGCGGGGCGACTGATACCACCGCCGCGTCACGACATGAGTTCTTCCGCCTGCGCCCACCGCTTCCGATTGCCGAAGCGATGCCGCGCCAAGGTCAAGCTGTCGGTGGCGTAGTAGCGCGCCAGCTTCTCCCGGTCGATGGAGCGGAACAGTCGAGCCTTCACCATCATGTTGGGCGAGAACCGCAGGGCGTGCCCGGTGCGCAGGAGTGCAATCGTCACATCGACATCCTCGCTCACCCGGTCATCCCCCATGCTCACCAGTCGGCGCGCGGCCAGCCAGGCGTCTCGTCGCAGCGCGCTATTGAATCCGTAGAGCATGGGTCGCACCCCGATGCTGCGCTGATGCCACAGCCGGAAGCCCCGGTACCACCACGAGAACCAGAATCGCTGCCCGGGTGAGAGCTCGGCGATGGCCGCTCCACCTCCCTGGGCATCGACGTGCGAGGAGCAGAAGTCAGCACGGATCTGCTCGATCCAGTCCGAGCGCACCAGGGTGTCTGCGTCGATTCGGGCGATGACGTCGCACCGTGCCGCATCGAATCCCGTCTGCCGCGCGTAGGTGATCCCCTGACGCTCCTCTCGGAGCACGCGCACTCGCGCGAAGCGACTCGCGATGGCGGCGGTGTCATCCGTGCTGGCGTTGTCCACGACGATGATCTCGTCCGGCAGGTCCGTCTGGAGCAGCAGGGCCGTGAGGCATCGGGCGATGATCGGCGCCTCGTTGTAGACGGGGATCACCACCGAGATGCTCGGCGGCCGGGACTCCTCTGTCGCAGTCATCCCGCCATTCAAACCTGATCAATAGGAAATTGCAGTATGGCTCAGGGTCGATTCGGGGTCCAGCCCAGGGGACCTCTCAGGGTGGAGGCCGCTCCACCAGCACTCCGTCGGCGACGTCACGGTACGTTAGGCGAGTGCACTCTGCCTCACCCACCGGACCCGCCACCCGAGGGTCCGCCGACGCGGCCGCGCTTGTCGCGGATCCCGCGGTTGACGACGCTCCTCCGGCCTCTCCGGAGGAGGTGCCCACACCGAGCGGACCGACGACGCGCGCTCTGGAGTGGGTCGATCCTGCTTCCATCGCCGCGGAGGCGGCAGGCGCCACACTCGTCGCACCGGATCTGCTGACCGGGGTGGGCATGCCCCGCACCCGCAGCGGCTGGATTCCCGGCGGCATCCTGGTGGCGATCGCCGGCGGCTATGTCGCGGCGACGTTGCTGTGGCCGCTCGCCTCCCTGCCGCCCACGATCTCCCCGCTCGCGGTGGAGCCGGTAGCGGCCGACACGCAGCTGCCGACGTGGCCTGTGGTCGGTTCCGCCGCGATCGGCTATGAAGGCGGACCCACGTACGCCTCCACGACTGAGCGAACGCAGATGGCGAGCATCACGAAGATCGTCACCGTGATGACGGTGTTGGACGCGGAGCCGCTGGAGCTCGGCCAGCCGGGTCGCGAGTTCTCCTTCACCCAGTCGGACAGCGATGCGTACTGGGATTACCTGCGCTCGGACGAGTCCGCGCTCGACGTTCCCGTCGATGGAACCCTCACGGAGTACCAGCTGCTCGAAGGGATCATCCTGGGTTCCGCCGGCAATTACACCGACCGTCTGTCGGAGGAGTTCTGGCCCACGGACGCGGACTATGTGGCGGCGGCGGACGCGTGGCTGGCGAAGGTCGGGCTCTCCGATATCACCGTGGTCGAACCGACCGGCATCGATCACGAGAACACGGCCACCCCGGAGGCGCTCATCCGACTCGCGGAGATCGCGCTGCAGAACCCGGTGGTCGCCGAGATCGCGGCGAAGCAGAGCGTCGAGATCCCGGGCGCGGGCCTCGTCACGAACACCAACGGCATCATCGGCGATCCCGGGGTGGTGGGGCTGAAGACGGGAACGCTGGAGGGCTACAACCTGCTGTCGGCGAAGGACATCGACATCGCGGGCACCCGCGTGCGGGCGTACGCCGTAGCGCTGGATCAGGAGAGTTCCGACGATCGGGATGCCGTATCGCGATCCCTCTACGATCAGCTGACCACGCTGCTGACACCGGCAACCGCGGTACCCGCGGGAACCGACGTGGCGACGGTGACAACGGCGTGGGGAGCATCGACCACGGTGCGTACGGCCTCGGACGCCGACGTGAGCATCTGGCAGAAGCTGCCCACGGTCACGCGCGAGGTGAAGCTCGGCGACGAAACGTCAGCGGGCGCGAAGGCGGGCACCCTCACCGTGACGGGAGCGCTCGGTGCCACCACGGTGGATCTGGAGCTGACGGACGACCTTCCTGGTCCCGACGCCTGGTGGCGGCTGACCCATCCCGTGGAGCTGTTCGGGCTGAACTGACCTCACTCGGGGGAGAGCATCTCCACGACGACGTCGGTCTCGATCCAGTCCATGCGCATCGGCTGCGGCACACGGTCGGTGATGATGCGGGTGAGCCGGTCGACGCCCAGCACCGGATGCATGCCGAAACCGGTGAACTTCGTCGCGTCCGCCAGCACCACGACCTCGTCGGCGATCGCCGCCATGGCGCGCTTCGTCTCCGCTTCGGCGAGCGAGACCTCCAGCAGTCCGCGCTCGAGAGACAGTCCGGCGGCTCCGAAGAAGGCCGTCCGGATACGCCCGAAACCGGCGAGCGCACCCGGGTCGGCGCCCGTGGTGGCCTCGCTCGCGCGACGGATCGATCCGCCCATCATCACGATCTCCGCATCTGATTGCGACGACAGCAGACTCGCGATGCGCAGGGAGTTGGTGATCACGGTGAGTTCGCGGCGCGCCAGGAGCTCCAGGGCGAAGAAGTAGGACGTGGTGGATGCGTCGACGGCGATCGCCGCACCGTCGGGGACCAGCCGGGCTGCGGCAGCCGCGATCGCCTGTTTCGAGCGCACGCCCTGGGCGAGCCGGTCACCGAAGGCTCCCTCGACACCGCCGCGCAGTGACCGCACTCCCCCGCGCGTGCGCTCGGCGAGCGCGCGACGCTCCAGGTTCTCGACGTCCTTGCGCACGGTCACGGCCGAGACACCGAGCTCGGACACCAGATCCAGCACGGTGACCTCCTCGCGCTGTTCGAGGATCTCCAGGATCCGCAGTCCGCGATCGTCCGCCTCAGACATCGTCACCACCCTTCTCGGACAGTCTGTCACGAAGTTCGGACTTTCAAACGAAAGCATTTCTATTGACGAACGAAAGTTGGCGCGCTACCGTGGCATCACACCGTCGTGCACGAAGGAGCCTCATGACCAACCCCGCCGTCACCGATCTGCTCTCCCGCAGCAACCGCCTGGGAGCCGACCCGCGCATCACCAACTACGCGGGGGGCAATACGTCCGCGAAGGGTACCGAGACGGACCCGGTCACCGGCGAGCCGGTCGAGCTGCTCTGGGTCAAGGGATCGGGCGGCGACCTCGGCACGCTCACGGAGCCCGGCCTCGCGGTGCTGCGCCTGGATCGGTTCCGCAAGCTCGTCGACGTCTACCCCGGCGTCGACCGTGAGGACGAGATGGTCGCGGCGTTCGACTACTGCCTGCACGGCAAGGGCGGCGCGGCACCGTCCATCGACACGGCGATGCACGGGCTCGTCGACGCGGCACACGTGGATCACCTCCACCCCGACGCCGGCATCGCGATCGCCACGGCGGCCGACGGCGAACAGCTCACCAGCACCATCTTCGGCGACAAGGTGGTGTGGGTGCCCTGGCGCCGCCCCGGATTCCAGCTGGGCCTGGACATCGCGGCCATCAAGGAGCAGAACCCGCAGGCCATCGGTACGATCCTCGGCGGCCATGGCATCACGGCATGGGGCGACACGTCGGACGAGGCGGAGGCCAACAGCCGTTGGATCATCGACACCGCGACCGCGTACATCGCCGAGCACGGTGACCCGGCCCCGTTCGGCGGCGTCGTCGCCGGCTTCGAGGCCCTCCCCGAGGCCGAGCGTCGCGAACGCGCCGCCGCCCTCGCCCCCACTCTGCGCGCCATCGCCTCGCACGACAAGCCGATGATCGGTCACTTCACCGACAGCGACGCCGTGCTCGACTTCCTCGCGTCGGAGAAGCTCGCACCCTTGGCCGCGCTCGGAACGTCGTGCCCCGATCACTTCCTGCGCACGAAGGTCAAGCCGCTGGTGCTGGATCTGCCCACCACCGCCACCGTCGAGGAAGCGAAGGCACGCCTCGCCGAGCTGCACGAGCAGTACCGCGCCGATTACGCGGCCTACTACGACGCGCACGCCACGGCCGAGTCGCCCGCCATGCGCGGCGCTGACCCGCTGATCATCCTGATCCCGGGCGTCGGCATGTTCTCCTACGGCAAGGACAAGCAGACGGCACGCGTCGCGGGCGAGTTCTACGTCAACGCCATCAACGTGATGCGTGGTGCCGAGGCGCTGTCGACCTACTCCCCCATCTCCGACGCGGAGAAGTTCCGCATCGAGTACTGGGCACTGGAGGAGGCGAAGCTCCAGCGCATGCCGAAGCCGAAGTCCCACGCGGGCCGCATCGCCTTCGTCACGGGTGCCGCCTCGGGCATCGGCAAGGCCATCGCCACCCGCCTCGCCGCGGAGGGCGCCTGCGTCGTCGTTGCCGACCTGGATCTGGAGAAGGCTCAGGCCGCCGCGGCAGAGCTCGGTAGCACGGACGTTGCCATCGGTGTCGCCGCGAACGTCGCGAACGGTGAGGCGGTCCAGGCCGCACTCGACGCCGCGGTGCTGGCGTTCGGCGGCGTCGACCTCGTGGTCAACAACGCCGGCCTGTCGCTGTCCAAGCCGCTGCTGGAGACTACGGAGGCGGACTGGAACCTCCAGCACGACGTCATGGCCAAGGGCTCGTTCCTGGTGTCGAAGGCGGCGGCCAAGATCCTCATCGAGCAGAAGCTCGGCGGCGACATCATCTACATCTCGTCGAAGAACAGCGTGTTCGCCGGCCCGAACAACATCGCCTACTCGGCGACGAAGGCGGACCAGGCGCACCAGGTGCGTCTGCTGGCGGTCGAGCTCGGCGAGCACGGTGTGCGGGTCAACGGCATCAACCCCGACGGCGTGGTCCGCGGCTCCGGCATCTTCGCTTCGGGCTGGGGTGCTAACCGCGCCGCGACCTACGGCGTGAAGGAAGAGGACCTCGGCCAGTACTACGCCAACCGCACCATCCTCAAGCGCGAGGTCGTGCCCGAGAACGTGGCCGACGCGGTGTTCGTGCTCACCGGCCCCGAGCTCACCCGCACCACCGGCCTGCACATCCCGGTGGACTCCGGCGTCGCGGCCGCGTTCCTCCGCTGAGATCGGGGTGGAGATGCGGACTCGGCAGCCAAGCGGGTCTGCATCTCCGGCCGGCGCACGAGAGTGCGGCGGGTCGCGGGGCCGCACAGTCCGGTCGGCCTGAAGACGCAGCGACCTCCTTCGAGAACCGCGCACCCTCCGCTCGCAGGCGAACAGAAATGGGGCCTTGGCCATGCGCCAGGGCCCCATTTCTGTTCACGTGTGCGCTCAGGGCGCGAGCATGACCTTTTCGCGATCGAAGTAGACGTCAGGACGGTAGTGCGTGACGCCGGTGATCGTGACGGCGGTCACGGCACCGGACGCGTCGCGGTGCAGGTCAGCGGCTTCGCCCGCGTCTCCGAACCCGTCCTCCGCTTCCGCGCGGAGGACACCGTCATCGCCGTGCATCACCACCGCTCCCGCCGCGGGGTCGAGCGCAGTGTCGGACAGTTGCAGGACGACGCCGGGCAGCGGCACGAGGTTCACGTCGCCCCACAGCGACAGGTACCGCCCGGCGGCACCTGGTTCGAGGAGCTCGTCGGTCTTCTCGCCGGCTTCGTCGATCGCGAGGTCGAGGACGGCGATGATGCCGTTGGCCAGGGCACTGGCGGGGCCGTCGATGCGATTGGTGAGGACGCTGACGGCGAGGCCGGTCTTCGGATCGGCCCAGGTCTGCGTGATGTGGCCCGGGAAGCCACCCGAGTGGCCGATCACCCGACGGTCGCCGATCTTGCGGATGATCCAGCCGAGCCCGTACCAGCGCGTCGTGCCACCGGTGGAGATCTTGGACTCATCACGCTGCATCAGACGCTTGGTGTCGTCGGTGAGGAACAGTCCCGTGCCGAGGGCGTGTGCGGCGGCCCAGGCGGACGCCGTCTCCGCGTTGGCCCAGAAGCCGGTTGCCGCAGACTCGGATCGCGTATCCACCGGCGGGATGACGGGCGGCGTGCGATCCGCGCCGTCGGCGCCCCCGCGTTCCGCCCGCGGAATGCCGTGACCCGATGCCGAGCGTTCCGCAGGGCCGAACCCACCGTCGACGCCGAGCTCCGGGCCGATCCGGACGGGTTCCTTCATCGCCTCGGACATCGGGCTCAGGAGGTCGCGGATGACGACGTCGTAGGAGGTGCCCGTGGCGGCTTCGAGAATGAGCCCGAGGAGCGAGTACGCGAGGTTCGAGTAGTGGAAGTGGGCGTTGGCCGGGAACACCCGCTCGTGCTGAAGCTGCGCGATGAGGGCATCCCGGTCGAGGAAAGGAGCTTCGCGCTGCCAGAAATCTGCCGCCCGGCCATCTCGCTCGGCTCCGGACTGGTGCCCGAGCAGTTCCCGGATGCTCGATGAGCCGATCGGGGCGTCCGCCAGCTCCGGAATGTGCTGCGCCACCGTGTCGTCCAGGCGAAGTCGTCCAGCTTCGACCTGCTGCAGCACCGCGGCGGCCGTGAAGGTCTTGGAATGAGACGCGATTCGGAACACGTGGCCCGTGGTCAGTTCCTCCTCGGTCGCCGCATCCGCGACCCCGAAGGCACGCGAGTACAGCAGCTCGGGGCCGACACGCACCGCCACTTGAATCCCGGGGACGGTGTGGATCACGCGCTGCCGCTCGATCCAGTCGTCGAGGAAACCGGTGAGATGTGGGACGAGACGGGTGAGCTCTGCGGTCATAGCCCCATGGTTTCATGGGCGATACATGGACCCCTAGCTGGCGCATGCGTCTCCCCTGGTCGCTCGCGCCGGACCCCCGACGGGCTTCCTGGCCGGGTCCGCTCCCCGGCACTGAGTCGGCGCTGCGAATCCATGAGCATGCGCCGAATCCATGAGCAATTCGGCGAATCAGTCAGGGATCGAGCGCAGGTTCATGTGGCGGCCACGCCCTACGCGGATCGCGATCGCCCACACCAAACGTCAATATATGTTGACACCCGTCACGCGTCAACATATATTGACGATGGAGGTGTGACATGACCATTGAGACATCCATCGCCGCTGAGGATTCCGGCGAGCCGATCGCTGAGCTGCACCGGCTCACGGGAATCCGTCAGCAGCTCGCCCGAGCCGAAGAAGCCCAGGTCCGCCGAGCCCGCAACCTCGGATACTCCTGGCAGGCGATCGCCAGCGCACTCGGCGTGAGCAAGCAGGCTGTTCACCGTCGCTTCGGCCGGCAGTGACATCAGAAATCTGCCCCAGAAACGCCGATGGGCCCGGCCCCGCGTACGCGGGGCCGGGCCCATCGGATGAAGGCGTCAGGCGTCGGTGGAACGAGCCCGTCCCTCGCCGGACGCTTCCGCCGCACCAGCTTCCTCGGCCGCAGCAGCAGGCGTCTCGCCGGGAACCGGCGCACCCTCCGCCACCGTGACAGCACCCACGGCGACCGACTCGGCCCCCGTTGCCACCGCAACGGATCCCGTGACTACGGGAACGGCACCGGTGAGCACCGGGATCGTTCCGGTCGCGGGCGCTTCCTCGCCGTCACTCACCGCGTGCTCGAACTGCGACTGGTACAGGTTCCAGTACGCGCCCTTCTTCGCGATGAGCTCCTCATGGTTGCCCTGCTCCACGATGTCACCGTGCTCCATCACCAGGATGAGGTCGGCGTCGCGGATGGTTGACAGGCGGTGTGCGATGACGAAGGACGTGCGTCCTTCGCGCAGCGCTGCCATGGCGTGCTGCAGCAGCACCTCGGTGCGGGTGTCGACGGAGCTGGTCGCTTCGTCGAGGATCAGCACGGAGGGCTGTGCCACAAACGCGCGGGCGATCGTGATGAGCTGACGCTCACCCGCCGACACGTTGGAGGCATCCTCGTCGAGCACGGTGTCGTAACCGTCCGGCAGCGAACGCACGAAGTTATCCACGCGGGTGGCGACCGCCGCCTGGACGATCTCCTCGTCGGTGGCGCTCTCGCGTCCGTAGCGGATGTTCTCGCGGATCGTGCCTGCGAACAGCCACGGATCCTGCAGCACCATTCCGGTGCGCGAACGCACGTCGTGGCGGGTCAACTCCCCGATGTCCTGGCCATCCAGGAGAATGCGACCGCCGTCCAGCTCGTAGAAGCGCATGATCAGGTTGACCAGCGTCGTCTTCCCCGCACCGGTCGGGCCGACGATCGCCACCGTCTGACCGGGCTCCACCCGGAAGGACAGACCGGTGATCAGCGGCTTCTCGGGCGAGTAGGCGAACTTGACGTCCTGGAACTCGATGACGCCCGGACCGGCCACCAGTGCCGGAGCATTGGTCGCGTCGGGCTCCTGCTCCTCCTCGTCCAGCAGCTCGAACACACGCTCGGCAGACGCCGTACCCGACTGCACCACCGCAGCCATGCCACCCAGCTGCGAGAGCGGCTGAGTGAACTGCTGCGAGTACTGCAGGAAGGCCTGCACGTCACCGAGGCGAAGCGTTCCGCCGGCCACCATGAGAGCGCCGACCACGGCGATTCCCACGTACACCACGGAGCCGATGAACATCATCGCCGGCATCATGATGTTGGACAGGAACTGCGCCTTGAACGACGCCTTGTACAGCTCCTCGTTCTCAACCGCGAACGCCTCGGCGGATGCCTTCTCGCGTCCGAACACCTTCACGAGCGCGTGACCAGAGAAGGACTCCTCCACCCGCGCGTTCAGCTTGCCGACCTGAGCCCACTGGACCTTGAAGGCAGCCTGCGAACGCGGGCCGATCACACCGAAGATGACACCCATCAACGGCAAGGACACCAGCGCGATCAGCGCCAGGATCCAGTTGATGGAGAACATCATGATGAGCACGCCCAGCACGGTGAGCACCGAGGTGACCGCGCCGGACAGGGACTGCTGCATCGTCTGCGTGATGTTGTCGATGTCGTTCGTGACGCGCGAGATCAGCTGACCACGCTGCACGCGGTCGAAGTACGCCAGCGGCAGCCGGTTGATCTTCGCCTCGACCTCTTCACGGAGCGACCACATGGCGCGCACCATGATCACGTTGACCACGTAACCCTGGATCCAGTTCAGCAGCGCCGAGGCGACATAGATCGCCAGCACCGCGAGGATCACGAGGCGCAGGGCATCGAAGTTGACGCCGGCACCGAGCTCGAAGTCCTTCAGCCCGGCGATGACATTGGCGAAGTCGGCCTGGCCCATCTGCCGAAGTGCTTCCACCACGGCGGCCTGGTCCATCCCGGGAGTCGCGCTGGCACCGAGGATGGCCGCGGCGATGCTCGACATGGCTCCCTCGAACACGAGGTTGGTCGCCTCACCGAGCACCTTCGGTGCGGCCACCGCAAGCACCACGCTGATGGCGCCGAGGATGGACACCCCGATGAAGGCCACCGCATACGGACGCAGCAGACCGATCATGCGCTTGAAGCTGGGCCAGAAGTTCTTGGCCTTCCCGCCCTGCGCCCACTCGCCCGCTTCCATGGCCTGTGCCATGGCCTGCGCCTGCTCGAGTTCTTCCTGAACGGCGGCGTCTTCAGCCGCCTTGCTCTTTGTCTCGCTCATGCGTCCACCCCCAGCTGCGACTCGACGATCTCACGGTAGGTCTCGCTGGTGGCGAGCAGCTCCTCGTGCGTGCCGATACCCGCGATCGTGCCGTCCTCCAGCACAATGATGCGGTCGGCCTCGGTGATGGTGGATACGCGCTGGGCGACCACGATCTTGGTGACCTCGGGCAGCTCGCGCCACAGCGCCTCCCGGAGGCGGGCGTCCGTGGTGAGGTCCAGCGCGGAGAACGAGTCATCGAAGATGAGGATCTCGGGCTGGCGCACGATGGCCCGCGCGATGGCCAGACGCTGGCGCTGGCCGCCGGACACGTTCGTCCCGCCCTGCGCGATCGTCGACTCCAACCCATCCGGCATCTCGCGGACGAAGTCGGCACCCTGCGCGATCTCCAATGCGTGCCAGAGTTCTTCGTCCGTCGCGCTCTCGCGCCCGAACCGCAGGTTCGAGGCGATCGTGCCACTGAACAGGAACGCCTTCTGCGGCACCAGACCCAGGCGCGACCACAGCGATTCCGGGTCCGCCTCGCGCACATTGACGCCATCGACGCGGACGGAACCGGTCGTCGAGTCGAAGAGGCGCGGAATCAGCGACACGAGCGTCGTCTTTCCGGCACCCGTCGATCCCACGATGGCCACGGTCTCGCCCTTGTCGGCGCGGAACGTGATGCCGGACAGCACGGGCGCGTCGGCTCCCGGGTACTGGAACGACACGTCGGTGAACGACACCGTTCCGGTCTCGGGGAACGAGGCGACCGGCCGCTCCGGAGCGGCCAGCGTGGACGGGGTTTCCAGCACCTCGCTGATGCGGTCGGCGGAGACGGCAGCGCGCGGGATCATGATGGTCATGAAGCTCGCCATGAGCACGCCCATGAGGATCTGCATCACGTACTGCATGAACGCGAACAGCGTGCCGACCTGCACGTGGCCGGCGTCCACCTGGATGCCGCCGAACCAGATGACGCCCACGATGGTGACGTCGAGGATCAGCATGGCGACGGGGAAAAGCACCACGAAGAGCGATCCGACCTTGCGACCGACGATGCGGATGTCGGTGTTCGCCTCGCGGAAGCGGCCCTCCTCGATCGGCTCGCGCACGAAGGCACGCACCACGCGCACACCGGTGAGCTGCTCGCGCATCACCCGGTTCACGGCGTCGAGCTTGGCCTGGTAGGAGCGGAACAGCGGCACCATGCGGCTGATGATCGCCACCGCGACGATCAGCAGCAGCGGGATGGCCACCGCGAGCAGCCACGACAGACCGACGTCCTGCAGCAACGCCATGATGATGCCGCCGATAGCCAGCAGCGGTGCGGTGACGAGCATGGTGGAGCCCATCATCGCGAGCATCTGCACCTGCTGCACGTCGTTCGTGTTGCGGGTGATGAGGGAGCCGGGACCGAACTGCGAAACCTCGCGCTCGGAGAAACCGGAGACCTTGCCGAACACGTCGGCTCGGATGTCGCGACCCGCCGACATCGAGGCGCGGGCGGCGAAGTACGTGGCGATGAGTGATGCGGCGATCTGCCCGAGGGAGATCAGCAGCATCCACCCACCGGTGGACAGGATGTAGCCGGTGTCGCCCGTCGCGACGCCGGTGTTGATGATATCTGCGTTCAGGTGTGGCAGGTACAAGGATGCGAGCGCGGACGCGAACTGAAACACCACGACGGCGGTCAGCCACGGCCAATATCGACCCAGGTACCGGACGAGAATTCTTCCGAGCACGTTCTCTCCGATGCAGGATTTCCTCGCACGGGTGCGCGCGAGGCGACGGACTACGCTACGCGCTCCGCGTCTGCTCGGCAACGTCACGGCGTCCGCTCTCAGCGAAGCACAGGCCTCCGACATTGGTCGGCGAGGTATGGGCAGGCCCGCCGCCAGCGCAATCGTCACCCCGCTCCGGCGTCCCTATGTCCCGCGAGACGTCCCTCTGTGGGCGACAATCACCGCATCGCGCCGAGCGTCGCCCACAGACGGAAGTCTCGCGGGTGATGTGGTGACGATCCACGCATGAGCACGCGCGGCAAACCCGTCGGGGCGGATGCGGGCGCCCTCGGAGTCGCGCCGTTGCGGCGGGCGCGCGGCGGCCTCAGCCGAGCCGGGTAGGCTCGCACCGGTGCCCTCCCCCTCTTTCGCGCCAGTGAGGTTATTGACATGACGACCGACGTCCTCGCCCCTGTCCGCGCCACCGGTGTGCTCGCCGTGCTTCGCGCTCCGTCGCCCGAGCACGCGATGCGCGCGATCGACGCCCTGATCGCCGGCGGAATCCGCGGCATCGAGGTCACCTACTCCACTCCCGACGCGGCCGCCGTGATCGCGCGTGCCATCGCCACGTACGGCGCGTCCGCTTACGTGGGAGCGGGCACCGTGACCACCGCGGAGCAGGCGCGCGAGGCAGCGGACGCCGGTGCCGCGTTCCTCGTGAGCCCCGGCACACGCCCCGAGCTGACACAGGCGATGAAGGCGACCGGCACCGTCACGATGACCGGCGCGCTCACCCCCACCGAGGTGATGTCCGCTGTCGAGTTGGGCTCCGACGTCGTCAAGATCTTCCCCGCCTCGCTGGGCGGCCCCGGCTTCCTCGGCGCACTGCGCGGTCCGTTCCCGAACGTCCCGCTGATGCCGACGGGCGGCGTGACCCCCGACAACCTGGCAACCTGGTTCGCTGCAGGTGCGGTTGCCGCGGGTGCGGGCGGCGACCTCGTTCCCGGCTCAGCGCTCGCGTCCGAGGACTACGAGGAGATCACGCGACGGGCACGTCTCTTCGCTGACGCACTGCGCGCCATCCGCGAGGGCTGATTCAGCACTCTCGTGGCCGAGCCCACGCTGGCAAATGAGAAGGTCACCTCCGCGACATCGTGGAGGTGACCTTCTCATTTCTCGCGGGAGCGTCAGACTGGAATCAGCCCTTCGGCACGAAGCTCGTCCCACAGCGCGGCAGGAATCGGCACGTTGACCAACTCCAGGTTCTGGCGGATCTGCTCCGCTCGAGCCGTTCCCACGATGACCGACGCGGTAGCCGAATCCTGGAACGGGAACTGCAGCGCCGCGGCAGGAAGCGGCACGCCATGGCTGTCACAGATCGCAGCGATCCGGGTCACGCGCTCCCAGATGTCCTCCGGGATTCCGCCGTACTCGTACCGGCTGTCGCGTGAGGGAACGGCTGTCGCCAGCAGCCCCGAGTTGAACACGGAGGCAGCCACCACGGCGGTATCGCGAGCATGGCATGCCGGCAGCACGTCAACTGCGGCGGGCTGCTCCAGCAGCGTGTAACGGCCGGCGATCATGATCACGTCGAGGTCCGCCTCGCGCACCGATCGCGCCAGCGCATCGGACACCATCGATCCGATGCCCACTGCCGTCACCAGCCCCTCGGCACGCATCTCCTGCATCGCGGGATACGCCTCGGCAACAGCCTGGTCCAAGTGACCCGAACGCTCCGGATCGTGCAGATAGAGCACGTCGATGCGGTCCAGCCCCATTCGCTCCAGCGACTCCTCGAGCGACGTCCGCACGCCGACACCGTCGTAGCCGGGCTCACGGCGCACGTCCGTGCGCACATGGAAGGCGTGCTCAAGGTCGAGACCGCCGTCGTCATCGGGATTCGGGCGGATCAGCCGACCCGCCTTCGTCGACACGATGAACTCGTTCCGCGGCTTGGTCTGCAGAAACGCGCCGAGGCGTCGCTCCGACAGCCCGAGACCGTAGTGCGGTGCGGTATCGAAGTAACGCACCCCGCCGTCCCAGGCTGCCTCGAGAACCTCCCAGGCCTCATCGTCGGACACCTCGCGGAACATGTTCCCGAGGTTCGCGGCGCCGTATCCGAGACGGGTCGGCAACCCGGCGAGCGCGGCGACCGTCTCACGCATGCGCGTGTGCTCCCGTCCAGGTGTACTGCGCGCGCGACTCCGCCTTCATCTCCATGCCGGTGCCGGGCGCAGTGGGGGCCATGTAGTTGCCACCCTGGATGTCGGTGGGGATCACGAAGTGCTCGTGCAGGTGATCGACGAACTCGATCAGTCGCCCCTCCTTCGACCCGGAGACGGCCACGAAGTCGAACATCGACAGATGCTGCACCGCCTCGCACAGACCCACGCCGCCGGCGTGCGGGCAGACGGGGACGTCGAACTTGGCGGCGAGCAGCAGGTTCGCGATGTTCTCGTTCACGCCGCCGACGCGCGCGGCGTCGATCTGCATCACGGAGATCGCCTCGGCCTGCAGCAGCTGCTTGAAGATCATGCGGTTCTGGGCGTGCTCCCCCGTGGCGACGCGGATCGGCGCGACGCCGCGCGCGATCTCCGCGTGCCCGAGGATGTCGTCGGGGCTGGTGGGCTCCTCGATCCAGGCGGGATGGAATTCGGCAAGCGCGTTCACCCAATCGATCGCTTCGCTCACCTCCCAGCGCTGGTTGGCGTCGATGGCGATCGGGAAGTCCGGACCGCACACCTCGCGCGCCTTGCGGAAGCGCCGGATGTCGTCCTGCAGGTCGGCGCCGACCTTCAGCTTGATCTGGGTGAAGCCGTCCGCCATCGCCTCGCGCGCCAGTCGCTCCAGCTTCTCGTCGGAGTATCCGAGCCAGCCGGGGCTGGTGGTGTAGCCGGGGTATCCCTCGGCGAGCAGGCGCTCGGTGCGCTCAGCGCGGCCCGGCTCGGCGTCGCGGAGGATCTGCAGCGCATCCTCCGGCGTGAGGGCGTTGGTGAGGTAGCGGAAGTCGACGAGGGAGACGATCTCCTCCGGGCTCAGCTGCGAGAGCAGCTGCCACAGCGGGAGACCCGCGCGCTTGGCCTTGATGTCCCACAGCGCGTTGATCACGGCGCCGATCGCCATGTGCATGACGCCCTTCTCCGGGCCCAGCCAGCGCAGCTGCGAGTCGCCGTTGATCTCCTTCCAGGTGCCGCCCATGTCATCCAGCAGCGGCTCGATCTCCCGGCCCACCAGGTGACCAGCCAGCGTGTCGATGGCGGCGACCTGCACGTCGTTGCCCCGACCGATCGTGAACACGAACGCGTGACCGGAGATGCCGTCATCGGCGTCGGTCACGATGCGCACGTAGGCGGCCGAGTAGTCGGGGTCCGGATTCATCGCGTCGGAGCCGTCCAGGCTCAGCGATGTGGGGAAGCGGATGTCTGTCGTTTCGAGGGCGACGATACGGCTCACGTGAGATCTCCTTGGATCGGGCTCTCACAGATTAAACATCGGATGTCTATACTGTCAATTGACGCCGCCTGACGCGGCCATACGGAAACGGAGCATCGATGAAGTTCGCACGTCTGGGTCCCGTCGGCGAGGAGATCCCCGTCGTCATCACCGCCGATCGCACGCTGGACCTGCGTGCCGTCACCGCCGACATCGACGGAGCCTTCCTGGAGAACGATCCGATCTCCCGCACGCAGGCGGCGATCGATGCCGGCGAGCTCACCGAGCTCGAGGGCGCGGATGCCCTGCGCATCGGCGCAGCCATCGCACGCCCGAGCGCGGTCATCTGCATCGGCCAGAATTACGCAGCGCATGCGCGCGAGTCGGGTGCCGAACCACCGACCATCCCGATCATGTTCCTCAAGACCCCGAACACTGTCGTGGGCCCGAACGACACCGTCACCATCCCCCGCGGCAGCGAGAAGACCGACTGGGAAGTTGAACTCGGCGTGGTCATCGGCACCCGTGCGGCCTATCTCGACTCGCCGGAGGAAGCCGCAGCTCACATCGCCGGCTTCGTGATCTGCGACGACGTCTCCGAGCGCGCCTTCCAGATGGAGGTCTCGGGCGGTCAGTGGTCGAAGGGGAAGATCGCTTTCGGCTTCAATCCGACCGGCCCCTGGCTGGTGACTCCCGACGAGATCGACGCGCAGAACGTGGGACTGCGCAGCTTCGTCAACGGCGAGCCGCGCCAGGACTCCAACACCAACGACATGATCTTCGACGTCAACCACATCGTCTGGCACCTGTCGCAGTACGTCACGCTCGAGCCCGGCGACCTCATCCTCACCGGAACTCCGCAGGGCGTGGCGTTCGGCGGCAAGTTCCCGTACCTCAAGGCCGGAGATGTCGTCGAGATCGAGATCGACGGCCTGGGTCGCCAGCGCCACGAATTCACCGCATGGGAGAAGAACTGATGGGAAGCATGGACGGACTCGTCGCCGTCGTCACCGGCGGCGCGCAGGGAATCGGTGCCGCGATCGGTCGCCGCCTGCACGAGGAGGGTGCCACGATCGCGGTGCTGGACCTCAACCCCGACATCGCCGATGCCGCGTTCTCTGCCTATCGCGCCGACATCTCGGATCGCGCCAGCGTCACCGAGGCGATCGAGCAGGTCGCCGCTGATCACGGCCGCATCGACATCCTGATCAACAACGCCGGCATCGGCGCGCAGGGCGACATCGCCGCGAACGACGACGACGAGTGGGCGCGGGTGCTCTCGATCAACGTCACAGGCATCGCACGAGTGACGAGCGCCGCGCTCCCCTGGCTACGCCGGTCGCCCTCCGCCGCGATCTGCAACACGTCATCGATCGCGGCCACCACGGGTCTTCCGCAGCGCGCGCTGTACACGGCGACAAAGGGTGCGGTCCTCTCCCTCACCCGCGCGATGGCGGCAGACCACCTGCACGAGGGCATCCGCGTCAACGCGGTGAACCCGGGGACCGCCGACACGCCGTGGATCGGTCGACTCCTGGAGAAGGAGACCGACCCCGAGGCGGAGCGCGCCGCCCTCCAAGCACGTCAGCCCCACGGCCGCCTGGTGTCACCCGATGAGGTCGCAGACGCCGTCGCGTACCTGGTGAGCCCGCGTTCCGGGTCCACAACGGGCACCTTCATCGAGGTCGACGGTGGCATGGCACAGCTGCGTCCACGTCCGCGTTCGTGACGAGAACAAGATTTTTCTCCATCAGGGGCAAAAGTTCGCCCGACCTCGCCCACAACGCGCTACGCTGTAAACGATTCGTTCCGTCGAGTCCACATCTTCTGATGTTCATCACCCGAGATGAGTGTCAGGCCTAGCGGGCTGCCGCATTGCGTCAGTCCAAGCGGCGCCCAGCCACCCCCCTTGGCTGGGCGCCGTTTCTCATTTCCGCTGCGAGGGCAGCGGTGACGGCCGCCGGGTCCTGATCACGCCGCCAAACGAGGACATTTCGTCCAAACGAGGACCAAAGCGGCCGCGTCGTCCTCCGCGCGCGAAATCATCCTCGTTTCAGGACGCGGGCGCTTCAGAGCGGGTCGAGTCCGTAGACCCGCTCGGCGTTCGTCCGCAGCACCGCGTCGGCGTCGAGGCCGCGCGACGCGATCCAATCGCGGACGATCTGCTCCCAGGTGCCGTAGCCCGCCGCGGTGTCGCCGGCGAACGAGGCGGGCCAGTCGCTCGCGTAGAGCAGGCGATCCGCCCCGAAAGATTCCAGCGCCGTGTCCAGGAAGGGCTCGAACTGCGCGGCAGAGAAGGCACCGTCGCTCTCACCCGGCAGGCCGGACACCTTGCACACCACGTTCGGACGCTCAGCGAGGTCTTGCATGGACTGGGCCCATCCATCCACGGCTGGCGACGCCGGAGCCTGCGCCGAGCCGACGGTGGGCTTGCCGAGGTGATCGAGCACGATGCTCAACTGCGGCAGCGCATCCGCGAGCGCCGCGACATCGCGAAGCTGCGCCTGTCCGCGGACGCACGCGTCGAACACGAGCCCGTGCGCCGCCACGAGCTCCGCCCCGGTCAGGAAGTCGGGAGTGAGGGCGAAGCCGGGCGCCTCGCTCTGCAGCAGGCGTCGCACGCCGACCACGCGTGGTCGGGATGTGAGCGCGGCCAGATGATCCGAGACTCGAGCGCCCTCTTCCAGCGGCGCGAAGGCGATCAAGCCCCGCACCGGCAGCGGAAGCGACGCCACCCAGTCCACCTCGTCCAGCGCCTGGTCGGCACGTGCGTCAGCCTGCATGAAGATGAAGGCGCGGTCATCCGACATCCCGGCCAGCGCGTGCCCGAGTTCCTCCGGACCGAATGCGCGGTCCAGATCACCGCTGAGCCAGCCATAGTCGAGAACGGCGGGGTCCCAGAGGTGAAGATGCGCGTCAAGGATCTGCATGCGTCTATCCTGCCGGACATCGGATGTCTCGCTATCATGACCCCATGGCGGTGACTGACGAGGCGATCCAGAAGATCAAGGCGATGATCGTGCGGGGCGAACTGGGACCGGGCGATCGCCTGCCTCCGGAGAAGGAACTCGCCGAGCGCCTCGGGCTCTCACGCAACTCGATGCGCGAGGCGGTGAAGGCGCTGGAGGTCATCCGCGTGCTCGATGTGCGCCGTGGCGACGGCACCTACGTCACCAGCCTCGAACCGCACCTCCTCTTGGAGGCGATCTCCTTCGTGGTCGACATGCACGACGACGAGTCGCTGCTGGAGATCTTCACCGTGCGTCGCGTGCTGGAAGCGCACGCCACCGCGGCCGCCGCGCTCAAGGCCACCGATGACGACGTCGCGTCCCTGGAAGCGGAAATGGATCAGGCGCTCGGGCTGACCGATGTCGCGGAACTCGTCGCTCACGACCTGCGCTTCCACAGCGCAATCACGCGCATGGGGGGCAACAACTACCTCTCGAGCCTGCTTGACAGCCTCAGCAGCCAGACCGTGCGCGCGCGACTCTGGCGCGGCCTCACTCAGGATGGCGCGGTCGAGCGCACCCTCAGCGAGCATCAGGCGATTGCCGAGGCGATCGCCGCGCATGACCCCGAGCTCGCCTCCTCGCTCGCATCGGTGCATGTCTCCGGTATCGAGCGGTGGCTGCGCAAGGCCGCTGCGGCCTCAGCTGCGGCGGACGGCGCGACCGACGACGAGGCGGGCAACCCGCTCTGATGTCCTGACGGGCGGATCGGACGTCTTTCGGGTCCGACGCGTCAGGACGACGACGCCTGCGCGTCCGGCCCGACACGTCGTCAGCCGAACACTCGCCCGCCGACCAGTCACCGCAGGACGCGGACCACGCGTCACGAGGCGACGCATCCGGGCCCTCCCGTGTCAGACGAACCGAATCGCCGCCTGCAATCGTGTGCGGACGTCGAAGATCTCCGTCCCACCGAGATCCCGGACGCCGGTCACTCCGCGTCGCAGTACCGTCGTCAGCGCACTGCGACCCACCACGACCGCGGCCAGGGAGCGGACTCGACCGAGCTCCGTGATCTGCTCCGGAACGTCGGTGTCGGGCAGCACCACGATCACGCCCCCGAAGCGCACACCCGCAGCCTTGCCGAGTGCGCGCGCGGCGGCCACCGTCGCCCCCACGGGTGCCGCGTCCACGCCATCGCCGATCACCTCACCGCGACGGAACTTCACGGCGGCGGCGTAGTCATCGCTCGTGAGCGCGAACAGTCCGCTCGGGCCGAGCACCACATGATCGAGCTTTCCGCCGATGCGCGGCACGGCGACGTCGTGCCAGATCGTGTAGCCCATGCCCAGGTCTGACAGCGAGCGCGCCGTGTTCTCCTCCGCGAGAGCATCGGCCAGGAGCCGACGCAGCTCTCGCGGCGCGGAGCGGACCAGCGCCGGATCATACGGGTCGGCAAGCGCGACTCCGCGACCCGCCCACTCCCGGATGCCCACGAGGTACCGTTCACGGTTGTAGCCACCGGGCTGGCCGTGGCTGCGCGGGCCGGGGCGGGTGTCCGCGGGTCGGCTGCGCACGGTGGGCTCCGGGGCGAACGTCGGATGCGGCGCGGAGGCGGTCCCCCGTCCGCGGTCGTAGGCAGCGCGTGCGGCGGGAGTCCCGACGAGTTCCCACGCAGCCTGCACGCGCACGAAGAGCGCGGCATCGCCCCCGGTGTCGGGATGTGCTTCGCGCAACCGCAGCCGGTAGGCGCGACGCAGCTCCTCGTCGGTCACATCCGGGGCGACGCCCAGCACCTCATAGGCGGACGCGGCCAGGGGCGAGCCGCTCACGAAAAGAGCGCCGTCGGGGCGCGGAACGCGAGAGCTTCCTCTCCGAGACCGGCCGGCAGTTCGGCGATGGTCGCAGGAGACCAACGCGGAGAACGGTCCTTGTCGACGAGCTGAGCGCGAATACCTTCGGCCATGTCGGGACGCCCGGACAGGAACGCCCCCACGTGGAACTCCTGTTCGAGCACGGCCCGCAGGTCATCCGATGCGCGAGCCGCACGGATCGAAGCCAGTGTCACAGCGAGGGAACTCGGCGACAGCTCGCCCAGCAGATCGGCCGTCGCCGCAGCATCGCCGCCGATCTCTCGCAGGCGGTCGACGATCTCGCCAACGGTGTCGCGGGAGAAGGCGTCGTCGATCCACTCCCGAGCATCCTCCAGGCGGGAGCGCTCGGGAGTCTCGTCGAACAGCATGAGGAGCTCGATCGGCGTTCCGGGGTCGGCACGATGACGCAACGCGTCCAACGCCGACGGGAGCCGATCAGACGGAACGAGCTGGTCGGCGAACCCGGCCCAGATCGCGTCGGCGGCGTTCATCGCGACGCCGGTGAGCCCGAGGTACTCCCCGATGCGTCCCGGTGCGCGGGCCAGCAGCAGGCTGCCCCCGACGTCGGGAGTGAACCCGATGCGGGTCTCCGGCATCGCCAGCTGCGATCGCTCGGTCACCACGCGCACCGCGGCGTGGCCGGAGAGGCCGATACCGCCGCCCATCGTGATCCCGTCCGCAAACACCACCACCGGCTTCGGGTACTCGTGGATGAGCAGATCCAGTGCATATTCCTCACGGAAGAAGTGCAGCGCCTCATCGGGGCGTCCGCCGATGAGGGATTCGCGAACGGCGCGGACATCGCCGCCCGCACACAGCCCGCGATCGCCCGCCGCGTCGATCAGCACGGCGGAGACATCGGGGTCGGATATCCACCCGCGAAGAGCCACCAGCATGATCTCGATCATGTCGATGCTCAGCGCGTTGAGGGTGTGCGGCCGGTTCAGCGTCAGCTGTCCGAGGCCGCCCGTCATCTGGACGATCACCGGGGCGTCCGACTGTGGCGTGCTCACCCGGCCTAGGTTACCCTCGCGACAGGGAGCATCAGTCACCGGCCCCACGCAGCGGTGGCGGACGCGCTCCGGAATCGCCGATGATTCACCGGAGAAACGCCGAATCGGCCACAATGAGATGACCTGATTCGCGACGAAGAGAGGCTGGCACATGCCCGAAGGACACGTGTTGGAGTTCCGGAGCCTCACGAAGCGCTACGGGGCGGTGACCGCGGTGGACGACCTCACCGCTCGCGTCGAGCCCGGTGTGGTGACCGGTTTCCTCGGTCCGAACGGCGCGGGCAAGACGACCACGCTGCGCATGCTGCTGGGACTGGTCTCGCCCACCTCCGGTTCGGCGCTGATCGACGGCGCGCCGTATGCACGTCTGTCACACCCGGCACGCACCGTCGGCGCCGTTCTCGAAGCGACCTCTTTCCACCCGGGCCGCACCGCCGCCGATCACCTCAAGGTCTACGCCCGTGCCGCGGGCATCTCGCTCTCGCGGGTTCCTGAGGTGCTCGAGCTGGTGGGGTTGAGCGGGGCAGCCACGCGCAAGGTCGGCGGATACTCGCTCGGCATGCGCCAGCGGCTCGCGCTCGCGACGGCGCTCCTCGGCGACCCCGGCGTCCTCGTGCTGGACGAGCCGACCAACGGGCTTGATCCCGAAGGCATCACGTGGATCCGCGGATTCCTGCGTGCCCTCGCGGCCGAGGGACGGACCGTGCTGGTGTCCTCTCACATGCTCGCGGAGGTTCAGCAGACCGCCGATGCGCTCATCATGATCGCCACGGGGCGTCTGGTGTTCCAGGGCGGTTTCGGAGATCTTCTCGCGGACGAGGAGTCCGCCACGGTGGTCGACGGTCCTGACCGTGGCGCGCTCACCGATGCGTTGCGTCGGGCCGGACTCACCGCAGAACTCCTCCGCTCGGGGCTCACGGTGCGCGGCGCGACGACCGCGGAGGTGGGCGCGGCGGCGGCCAGTGCTGGCGTTCCGCTTTCTCTCCTGCAGCGCAAGGGCCCGTCGTTGGAAGAGGTGTTCTTCGAGCTGACCAACGGCACGCGGGTGCATCCATCGGCCTCGGGCGTAACGCTGGCAAGCGGAGACAGCGTGACCGCAGGGCCCGCGAGCGCAGCGACGGGGTCGGTCGGCGCGGTCTCGGCAAGCGCTGCCCCGGGAGTGGGCGCCGGAGCTCCGCGTGCTGACACGGTGTCCGATGCCTCGGCGGGTGACGCAGTCGGGGCCACTGCTGACGGAGCCGGAGGCGCTGGAGGTGTGGGTGCTACGGCGGCCGCCGTGGCCGTCGGTGGAGCCGCGGCTCTTGCCTCCGAGCCTGTCGCTGACGACGCCGGCGAAGAATCGGCAGTCGAGAGTGGCGCCTTTGACCCCGAGACGACCGACACTGCTGCTGCCGAGAGTGACAGTGCGGGAACCGACGCCGATGCGGAACAGAGCGAGCCCGGCGAGCCACACGAGATCGCGAATGCGGATGCGGATGCGGAGAGCTCGGATGCCGGCACGATCGATGACGCGACAGGAAGCTTCGACGCCGAGGTCGTCCCGGACCATGTAGCCGACGACGACGCTGTTGGAAGCTCGGACGACGGCGACGCGAACGACGACAACGCTGTCGGAGACTCGGACGACGGCGACGCGAACGACGCAGCCGGCGACGAGGTTGTTGGAAGCTCGGACGACGACGCCTCGAGCGGTGCCGCGACGGGCACCGCCGCTGATGGCAGCGAGCTTACGCACGACGACCACGCCACGAACGATCACGCCGACGACGACACGTCTGATGAGGACTCCGCCACGGGCGGCGCACCGGAGGACTCGGCTGACGACGCGAATGACGCCGAGGGCGGCGACGACACGGTTTCTGAGGCTGAGGCCAGCGCCGCCGACGACGCGGCTTCCGACGCCGCGAACTTCTCCGACGCCTTCGACGACGCACCAACGGATCAGCACGACACCGCAGCACCGATCGAGGAGGGCGCACACTCCGCCGATGAGGCCTCGTTCGGCAGTGACGAAGAGGCCACGCCGACCGACGACGAGCAACCGACAGGCGCCGACGAGTTCGAGCAGGACCAGGATCACGGTTCGCGCCCTGATGAGCGTGGGCCGGCGGGACTCGGCACGGCGTGGTGGATGCCCGCCGAGATCCGTGTCCCCAGCGGAACGACGTCGTTGGCAGACGCAGAGGACGATGAGACCACCGACGCTGTGCCGTCCGACCCGGATGCCTCGCCCAGCAACGCGCCCGAGGTCTCCGCCGACCAGTCCGACGCTGACGCTGACGCTGACGCTGACGCTGACGCTGACGCTGACGCTGACGCTGACGCTGACGCTGACGCTGACGCTGACGCTGACGCTGACGACGCCATCATCTCGTCCGGCGAGCAGGATGTTGCGGCGAGCACGCAGGAGCCCGACGCCACCAGTGCTTCCGAGCCGGCGGACGACGCTGTGGCGGACGATCCTGTGGCGGACGATCCTGTGGCGGACGACGCTGTGGCGGACGACGCTGTGGCGGACGATCCTGTGGCGGACGATGCGCTCGATCCGGCGGCCGCGGAGCCCGACGACGCCCCGACGACGCTCGGCGACGCCCACGTCACCGAGGGGTCGGACCTCGGTGACGCAGATGTCGCGCCCGAGGCTGCCCCGCGCGCCTGGTGGATGCCCGCACCGATGAGGTACCCGTTCGGTGAGGACGGTGCCGGCAACGGCGAGCCGGCGAGCGATGCCCCCGCCGACAGTTCTGCCGAGGAAGGCCACGCGACAGTCGTGCCCGCTGAGGACGACGCCTTCGCCCCGGAATCCGCGAGCCGCACGCACGAAGGCGATGTTGCGGAAAGCACACAGGAGCCGACCGACCGCGACGCGGACGCCGAAGATGCCGAGCACGATGTCGACTCTGGCGCAGCTCTCGACACCAACGACTCCCACGACCTCGCCTCCCGCGAGGTGGAGGCGGACGCTGACGAGACGACAACAGACACCGACAGTAACGCCACGGCAGCAGACGCCGGCGAGACGCCCGCGGACGCCGCGGCAACAGACACCGACGAAGACGACCGCGACGACGCGACCACGCCGGACTGGGCGCTGCCGGTGTCCGCCGCAACAGCGACGACAGCCGCCGCGGCAGCACCGGATCCCGTATCGGCAGCACAGCAGGACGCCGACGAGCCCGCACAGCACGAGTCGCCCGTCGTCGCGCCCGAGCGGCCGGAGCGTCGGCCGTGGTGGCGCCTGTCGCGTCGGCGCACGGCGGAGGCTGCCGAAGAGACCGCCTCCCCCGCAGTCGGCACTGCGGCACCGGTTGTCACGGATGCCATCGGCACGCTGGACCAGCTTTTCGGGAGCACGGAGAGCAACGAAGCCGGACCGAACGCTGCCGATACCGATGCGCAGGGCACAGGCGCGCCCGCCAAGACGAGCAAGACCGACACCACGCTTGACGTCCCGTCGGGAGCGCCCGCCGAACCGGCAGGAGATTGGGATCTGCCGACCGAGCTCATCCCCGTGGTCCCCGCTCCCGAGAGCCAGGACGTCGAATCCGCAGGCCGTTCCACCACCGACGGTTCCACGGACGCCGCGGCTGCCCCCGGTGCTGAGGAGCGGGATGACGCGGCAGCGGGGAGCCCGATCGATGACGCCGACCGCGCCTTCGCGCCAACGAACGAGTCTGCGGCAGCAGCACCCGTGTCCGTCGACGCCGATGCACCCGCACCGGCAAGCGAGAGCGACATCCCGGAGCACGACGGATCCGCCTTCGACATCCCGGTCTTCGAGGCAACGGATGCTCCGGAGCCGAGCCCGGCGCCCGCCACTCCGCCCCTGTTCCGCGCGCCCGCCTCCGCGACGACGCCGTCCGAGAGTGAGTCATCGCAAACCACGGATGACTCGGCATGGGCCCCACAGCACGATCACGGGTCTGACGACGGCTGGATTCCACCTCAGCCGCCCCGCGACGACGCGGAGGAGAACACGGTGTTCGAGGTGGCGTCGACCGGTGAGATCGGTGTCATCCGCGCCGACGAGCTCGCCGCCGAGACTCAGTACGCCGTGGATGCTACCGGCGAGATCGGCATCATCCGCACGGGCGCGATCCCCGTGGTCCCGACGGAGACGGCGCCGTCAGCGGATGCCGCCGACGGCGGGTCCGATGATGTCACGGAGACCCACGCCTCGGAAGCCGAGACCTCCCAGCACCAGGATGTCGCGACGGAGGCGCCTGCAACGCCCGATCACGACGCGCCCGCGGCGACGGACGATTCACCCGTCGCCGGGAGCGAGGACACCGAAGCCGACGCAAACGAAGGCGGTGTCGGCGACGACAGCTGGTCTGGGGCTTCGGAATACGACGAGCGCAGTGCCGAGGACGTGCCGGCGAGCGCTGCTGACGACGACGCCGCAGTCGCGACGGACGAAATCGCGGACGCAGACGCCACCGAAGAACAGCCGGAGCACGACGACCACGACCACTCGGACCGGGTCGCACCGGCACCCACCGTGCTCACCTACGAGGCGAACCCGATCACCGGCGAGCTGTCGTTCGACGATCTGCTGCTCGGCTCCCGCCCCGGCACGGACCCCGCGGGCGACGAGCTGATGCAGCCCGGATCGGTCGACCCCACGCACGACACCGGCACCGCGCCCTACGCGGCGGACAGTGTCACCTCAGCGCTGCAGGGCGACGCGCCGAGCGAGGATCTCTCGACGCGCGTGATCGAGATCCCCCTCGCGCCGTTCACCGAGGACACCGACGATGACTCGCTCGAGGAAGAGGATCCGGTACCGCGTGACGCGTGGGAGCGGCGCGATGACCGCACCGAATCCGACGACGCCGCCGACGCCTTCTTCCGCCGTTTCGGCGACAGGGACGAGACAGAAGCGGACGACAACGACCACGGAGGTGAGGGCCGATGAGCCTCGGCAACGCGACCCGTTCCGAGTTCACCAAACAGTTCACGACGGTGGGCTGGTGGGTGACCGGCGTCATCCTCGTGGCCTACCTGCTAATGTTCGCCGCCGGTCTCGGCGCTGCCGTCGGTGCGAGCGCATCGGGAAGTCTCCCCGGCGGTCAGCCGATTCCGCTGCCCGCCGATCAGGTGGCGCCCTGGATCTACTCACTCGCCGCCAGCAGCGGCTACGCACTCCCGCTGCTGTTCGGCACGCTCATGGTCACCAGCGAGTTCCGCCACAAGCTCATCGTGCCGACGCTGCTGGCCAACCCCCGTCGCGGCGTGGTCCTCAGCTCGAAGCTGATCGTCGGCGTGGTCATGGGTGCGATCTACGGTGTCGTGGCCATTGCATCCACCATCGCCGGTGGGGCGGGAATGCTCGCGGTCTTCGGTCAGCAGACCGCTCTCGACAGCGCCGATACGTGGGCCCTGGCCGGACGCGTCGTGCTGGCGTTGATTCTCTGGACGCTGGTCGGCATCGGGGTCGGCAGCGTGATCCGCAACCAGGTGGCCGCCATCGTGGTGGTGCTGGCGTTCACGCAGTTCGTCGAACCGGTGATCCGGATGGCGGGGATGTTCGTCGAGCAGCTGCAGGCTCCGCTCCAGTACCTGCCGGGTGCCGCATCGGACATCCTCGTGGGT
Organism: Microbacterium gorillae; assembly: GCF_050990725.1. Taxonomy (GTDB): domain Bacteria; phylum Actinomycetota; class Actinomycetes; order Actinomycetales; family Microbacteriaceae; genus Microbacterium; species Microbacterium gorillae_A. The sequence goes on along the minus strand of NZ_CP158844.1, from coordinate 546,177 downwards.
CACAGCCTGCTGGCGATCGCGGGCGATGCCGGCGCCTCCTCCGATACCCCCGCGTGGTGGGTGGGTGCGCTGGTCCTGGCCGGGTACGCCGTGCTGCTCACCGCGATCGGCACCGTCACCACGTGGCGACGCGACATCGACTGAGGCCACGTGACGGATCACGGCATCCTCGACACTGCGGATGCCGGATCTGCGGCACACGACGGACCCACATGGACCGTTCGCCATAGCATCACCCCATGACTGCGCTGTCGCGCCGCACTCGAGTGGGCTACGCCCTCGGCGGCATCTCGTCGGGAACGTATGGCACCGTGCCCGGCCTGATCCTCATGCCGTTCCTCACCGATCTGCTCGGGGTGGAGGCGGCGATCGCGGGAATGATCGTCTTCGCCCCGAAGGCGTGGGATTTCTTCCTCAACCCCGTGGCGGGTCGACTCAGTGATCGCTCCCAGAACCCACGCGGACGGCGACGGCCCTTCATCCTGCGCGCCGGAATCCTGCTCGCGCTCGCTTTCACGGCGATGTTCTTCGGGCCGACCGCACCGCCCGTGGCCGCTGCACTCTGGGTGCTCGTCGCGTTCCTGGCCTCGGCCACCGTGTACGCGTTCTTCCAGGTGCCGTATCTCGCGATGTCGGCGGAGATCACCGACGACTATGACGAGCGCACCCGGATGATCACGTGGCGAGTGATCGTGTTCACACTGGCGATCCTCGTGGCCGGCGCAGCAGCACCGGCGCTCGTAGAGACGTTCGGCGGCATCGTCGGCTATCGTGCGATGGCCGGGGCGATGGCGGTACTCATCCTGATCGGCACGTTCGGCGTCTGGTGGGGCACCCGCTCCGTGCCTCTGACGCGCACCGAAGAAGCAGGCGGCCGACTCTTCACACAGCTCGCGATCGTGCTGCGTCAGGCCGATGCACGCGTGCTCATCGCAGCGTTCGTGCTTCAGGCCGTGGGTATCGGCATGGTGCTCGGCGGTGTGGTCTACGTGGCACGCCACGTGCTGCACGATCCCTCCGCCGCCACCATCGCGTTGGTCTGCTTCGTCGGTCCCGCCGTGATCCTCACGCCCGCGTGGTCGCGGCTGTCGGCCCGCATCGGCAAGCGCGGCGGCTACGCCGTGGCGACCGTCGTGATGACCGTCGGCCTGCTCGCCCTCCTCACCGCCCGCACCGGACAAGCGCTGCCGATGTTCATCGCCGCCGCGGTCGTGGGCGTCGGCTATGCCGGAGCCCAGCTGTTTCCGCTCGCCATGCTTCCCGACCTCGCCGCAGACGACGCGGCACGCAGCGGCGTCAACCGCATCGGGATGATCGCGGGTGTCTGGTCGGGATTCGAGCTGCTGGGGTTGGCCCTCGGACCCGCCCTTCTCGGCCTTGTGCTGTCGATCGGCGGCTACGCGACCTCCACCGGCGACGCCGCACCACAGAGCGCCGGCGCGCAGTGGGCGATCGTGATCGGCGTCTCCGTGATCCCCGCCACGCTCTGCACACTCAGCCTCATCCCGCTGCTGCGCTATCGTCTCGATGCCCGCCTGCGATCGGGGTCCATCCCGGTTTCCTAGGTGGGTGGACCCCGCCTGCCCCGGGATCGGAAGCGGTCAGGGTCCCGTTGGAGGGGTCGGTGTTGCGGCTCCGCCGATCACTGGCCCCAGCATCCGCATCCGTCAACATCGACGTCGGCGTCGGCGTCGACACCGACATCGACATCCGAATTGGCGTCGGCATGATGGTTGGTCTCAGAAACCGTCGACGGCGATGCAATCCAGGACATCTATTGAGACCACCCCGATCGCCGGTCGCATTAGATGTCGAACACCTGCGACGGAACGGCAACAACTGAGACCACCCGGCCCACCGCACACACCCGGCGCCCGCCCGACGCGTACACCCGATGCCGGGGACATCACCACGCTGGCGCGACACGGGCGACGGAACGCCCGTCGGCATCCAGCACGTGTCCGTTGCGCTTCATGCTGCGAAGCACGGTCCAGCGATCGCTGATCTCCACGTCCGCGCCCCAGGACCGTTCGACGGTGGGAAGGGCTGTGAGGGACCGCGCCCGCAGGCATACGAACAACGGAGCCGCACCCACGAGGATCCCCGCCCGATGCACCTCTGGCAATCGCGCGGCGCGGGCGGCGGCTCCCTCAGGATCGTCGCTCCGACCCCACAGAACGACACCGCGACGAAAGCCTGCCGCGGGCATCGCAAGGTCGCAGCCGAATCGGAGGAGCCCGGCCGCGGTCACGCGTTCCAGGGTGCGGCGAGCGGTCGCCTCGGAGACGCCCAGGCGAAGTGCCAGCGTCGCGGCGGGCATGCGAGGGTCCTCGTCCAGGGCGGCGGCGATCTCCGCCACGGTCGCCGCCGCGACCTGCCTCGTGGCGGCGACCGGCTTGACCACGGGAGGTGCCCCCGCTCCCTTCCCGGCCGCGTCGGTCGGTCCCCCGGCGCGCAGGGCACGCTGTTGCGCGGCCGACAGCACCGCGAGTCGCCAGGTCGAATCCTCCGCCACGATCGATGCGGCGACGTCCATCCGCACCACCGGCGCGCCGACGTCGGCGAGCTCCCGCGCCCGATCGCCCAGCCGCGCGAGCCCCGCGCACGTGGCGAGGAGCGCAAGGTATCCCGCGGACGTCTCGTCCACGCTCAGCACCCAGGGCTGTTGGGCGACGGCCGCGAGCGCGTCGGCAGGCGTGCGCGAGTCGAGGAGCGCCACGCCCAGATCGGTGGTGGACGACCAGCGTTGCGGAGTGGGCCAGGCGGTCAACCAGGCGCGCCCGTCCGCACGCAGGGCGCTCCAGTGCCGGACCACCGTTGCCGCATCGACGCCGATGACGGCGGCGATGCGGGTCCACGGTGACCGCGCGTCGATCTGCAGTGCGTGCAACACGGCGAGGTCGATCTCGTCGAGGGAGCGAGGCGCGGCGCTGTCAACGTCTTCCATGTGACGAATCCTAAACTCAAGGTCCTCAGAACCTGACGGAATTGATGTATCCCGCGATCCAAAGCAGATGGATTTCTAGCCTGGGGTGATGACGTTGACCGCTCCCGAGATGATGACGACCATCGCGGACCTGATCGCGCTCTCCCCGCGTGCCACGGGCACGCCCGGCGGCACGGCTGCGGCAGCCTACGTGGAACGCCGCTTCGCGGATGCCGGACTCGAGACGCAGACCCTCGAGGTGGCGTCGTATGCCTGGCGCGCACGGGAGCACGGCCTCGCGGTGGGCGACACGAGCATCGACTGCTCGCCGATCCTGCACTCGGCACTTGCGAGTCACACCTGGACCGGGGAGGTCAGGCATCACGTGGACGCGCCCGTCGTCGACATCGGTGCCGACCGCGTGCGCAGGCATGATGTGCGCGGGGCGATCGTGCTGTTCGACCTCACCTTCGACATGACGCTCGCGCACACCCTGCCGCTGACGCTGTTCATCCATGATCCGGGCCGGCGCGTCCTGCGCCGCGACGTGCTGCGGAGTCGGAATCCCTATGTCACCTCACTCGCACGCACGATGCGCGAGGCCGCGGCTGCGGGCGCGGTCGGCGTGATCGGTGTGCTGCGGGACTACCCCGACTCCCTCGGTTACCACAACGAGTACTACCGCCGGACGTTGTTTCCGCTCCCCGGTGTCTGGGTCACTCGAGCGGGCGGTCAGCAGCTGCGTGCGGTTCTCCAGAAGAACGCCACACTCACGCTCGACGTCACACGAGAACAGGTCATCTCGCGCACGGTGATGGGCGTGCTGCCGGGCACGAGCGCCGACACGATCATGGTCCAGTCGCATCACGACTCCGTGGGCGCTGGTGCCGTGGAGGACGCGTCGGGAACCGCCGAGGTCATCGCTCTCGCCGAGCACTACGGTCGGGCGGCGGCAAAGGGCGCCCGCCGCGACAAGACGCTGCTGTTCGTCACCTTCGACACCCACTTCACCGGCTATCAGGCGCATCAGGAGTTCGCGCGCCGCTACGTCCTGTCCCGCAGCTCGCCGTGGAACATCGTGCTGAACACGACGATCGAACACATCGGGCTTCGGGCGGTCGAAGGTCCGGACGGCGGGTTCCATTCCACCGGCGAAACCGAGCCGCGCGGCATCTTCCTCAACGTCAATCCCGCGTTCACCGCTCGCATCGCGCGCGCGGTGCGCCGCAACGCCCTGCACTCGACAACGCTGATGGGGGCAGCACCACTGGAGTTCTTCGCCGGCGGCATCCCCACCGACGCATCGTTCACGCTGGTATCCGGCGTCCCGACGGTGAGTCTCATCTCCGGCCCGCTCTACCTGTACGACGACGTCGACACGATCGATCGCATCGACGTCGACCAGCTCGCCCCGGTCGCACGATTCTTCGCCGACGTGATCGACGACGCCGACCGCCGACGCGGATCACTGCTCGGCACCATGCCCGCAGCAATCCGTCGTCTCCTGCCACGAGGCCGCTGGTGAGCGAGCCCGTCCACGGCAGCACCCGCGCGGTGGTCTTCGACTCCGATGGCACCGCCGAGACCGGTCTTGCCCATCTGCCACACACGACCGCGCCCAGCACCGGCTATCCCGTGGTGGTCTTCGGCCACATGACCACCGGCGCGTCCCGTCGATCAGCACCGAGCATCGGATCGCCCACGCACCCGGAGTGGCGGCGGATGTCGCAGGGTGACGCGCTCTGCGACGCGTTGCTCGCCCGCGGGATCGCGGTGCTCCGACCCGACTATCCGGGCATCGGCAGCGCGGGCGAGCACCCGTATCTGATCGGCCAGCCGCTCGGAGCGTCGCTGTGCGCCATGGTGCGCGCCCGACAGGACATCGACGAGCGGCTCGGGGATGACTGGGTCGCCGCCGGACACTCCGAGGGCGCGGTCGCTGCACTCTTCGCCTCGGTCACCGCCGAGCCCGACTCTCGCTCGCGTCTGCGGGGCACAGCGGCGTTCACGCCGGTGACCCGCATGGACCTCAGCATCCGCCTGTCGATGGCGCTCCCGAGCTGGGTGCCGGGGACGGGCGTGGTGTCGGCTCTCATCGCGCTCATGCTTCGCGGCGCGAGCACCACGGACGAGCGGCTGCGTGAACTGATCGCGACGGACGGAATCAGCGACCTCGCCCGGTCACGCTGGGGTGACCTGGATCGGCTCTCGCTGACCGAGCTGTCGGCACCCGAATCCTGGGGCGCCATCGCACCCGCGCGCATCGGCGGGCGCTCTCGCCGTGAGCTGTTCCGCCGACTGTACGCGTCGTTCCGCGCCAATGATGTCGCCACCCTGCGCGGGTTTCGAGCACCGGTGCGCATCGATGCGGCACGATTCGACGAGGTCGCGCCCGCCCTCTCGACGGCCAGGCTGCTACGCGTCTATCGACGCTCCGGCATGGATCTCACCGCGCGCTGGTGGCCGTCGCACCACTCCGGAACCATGCGGGCCCGGTATGCGCCCTCACACGCTGCCGACTGGATCGCTGCGCGATTCGACGTCAGGTCGTAGCGGGCCGAGTGGCGCTCTTCGGAGTGCGCTTGCGCGGAGCTTTCGGGGCGGCGTGCGCGACCATCTCCGACACCTCTTCGAGCTCTTCGGAGGCGTCCAGGCGGAGCGCCTTCACCAGCGCGAGTCCGTGACGGGTCGTGAGGAGCAGTCGCTGATACGGCGCGTGTTCGGTCAGCTCGATGACGACTCCCTCTCGACGACCGCGCACCACCACGAAGTCGGTGCCCGCGACCGAGTGCCACGTGCCCGCAGCGATCACACCCGGAATCTGCGTGCCGGGCTTGCGCACTCCGCGCAGCCACGTCCACGGATCGTCGGTCAGCTGAACGCGGGTGATGTCCGTCCGCGCAACCCGAATCGTGCTGGTGGGGGCGAAGGCGGCCGCGCGCTCGGTGACGGACAACGAGATCTCGAGATTCGCGGAGTCCAAGAGCAGCGTCACCATCTCCTCAGTCTGCCAGCGTCCACCGACACGCGGCAGGGAGAAATCGCTACGAAGCCCTAACGATCCCCGGACGGCCCCGTCGATCCCTCCGAGTGAAAGGATGGCGGGAGAGGAAGGGAGCCAGAATGAGCGTTCCGCTGCGACTGGGCTACAAGGCGTCATCGGAGCAGTTCGGCCCGCGCGAGCTGGTCCACTTCGGTCGTGTCGCCGAGCAGGCGGGCTTCGACTCCGTGTTCGTGAGCGATCACCTGCAGCCGTGGCGTCACCAGGGCGGTCATGCTCCGGCCGCGATTCCGCTACTGGCTGCCCTCGGCGAGCGCACCGAGCGCGTGCTGCTGGGAACCTCCGTCCTCACTCCCACGCTGCGCTATCACCCGGGAGTCATCGCACAGGCGTTCGGCACTCTCGGGGTCATGAACCCGGGCCGCATGATCCTCGGTGTGGGCACCGGAGAGGCGCTGAACGAGGTGACGCTGGGTCAGACCTGGCCCGACTCCCCGGAGAGATTCCAGCGGCTCAAGGAGGCGATCACGCTGATCCGTCGCCTCTGGAGCGAGGAGCGCGTCACGTTCGACGGCATCTACTACAGCACCCACGACGCCACGATCTACGATCGCCCCGACCAGCAGGTGCCGATCTACATCGGTGCGGCAGGGCCGGCGGCCACGCGACTCGCAGGTCGCATCGCGGATGGCTTCATCACCACGAGCGGCAAGGATGACGCGCTGTACACCGACACGCTCCTGCCGGCTCTGGACGACGGGCTCGGCAAGGAGGGGCGCACGCGCGACGACATCGACACCCTCATCGAGGTGAAGGTCTCGCTGGCGCCCACGATCGCCGAGGCACAGCAGAAGACGCGGTTCTGGGCGAACCTGGCGCTCTCGGCCGAGGAGAAGATGAGCGTGCACGACCCGGTCGAGATGGAGCGGTTGGCGGATGCGCTGCCGATCGAGCGCGCGGCCTCGCGATTCATCGTGTCAGACGATGTGGACCAGCACGTCGCCGCCATCGAGCACTATCGCGACCTCGGATTCCGGCACCTCGTGTTCCACGATCCCGGTGACGATCAGGAGGCGTTCCTGCGTCTCTATGGCGAAGAGGTGCTCCCCCGGCTGCGTGCGCGCGAGGCCGCCGCACAGCAGTGAGCGTCACTCCGCGGACCGGGTGGGCGGTGATCGTCCCCGTCAAGCACACCTCGTACGGCAAGTCGCGCCTCGGTGCCGACGCTGTCCTGGCACGCGCGATCGCGCTGGACACCCTGGAGCGGATCACCGCCGCGACGAGCGTCGAGCGGGTCATCCTGGTGACCTCCGATGTGGGGCTCGCAGAGGCGGCGCGGCGGGAGGTCACGGGCGTGCAGCTAGAGGTCATCGCGGACGGTGACTCCGTATCCGCTGCGGCCCGTCACGACTCCATTGAGCAGTCGTTGAACGACGCGGTCGGTCTGGGACTCGGGCGCGTGAGTGGCGGCCCCGTCGCCGTCATTCATGCCGACCTTCCCACCCTGAATCCGAATGACCTGGATGCGGTGCTCGATCTCGCCGCGGACGTGCCGTTCGGCGCAGTGTCCGACAGCGATGGCCTCGGCACGGTGATGCTTACCGCTCAGCACCCGCGGGCGCTGCATCCGTCCTTCGGTCGCTGCTCGTACGCCCGGCATCTCGCCGCGGGGGCCACGCCGCTGGCGGCTGCCGCGTCACTGCGCCATGACATCGACACACCCGCGCAACTCGCCGCCGCCCGCGATGCCCCCGACCTCACGCTCGGCCCCCGTACCCGCTCGCTCGGTTCCTGAGCGCTGGGTCCCCGTCCCCGCTCCCGCGGTTTCTGGCCGCGTCTCCTCTCGCTGGCGCTCGCTCAGCAACGCGAAGTGAGACGAAGGGGTCACACGTACGACGGGTGTCAGCCCTCGACGCCCTCGTCGTCGCGGACGGACAGCGCAGCGTCGCCGAGCGCCGCGGACGTATCGACGTCACGCATCCACAGCGGCACCACCGACACGTCAACGCCACACGCAGCCACGTCCAGCGCGAGCTCTGCGTCCTCTTCGGCCATCAGCCAGGCGTCCAGCAGCCCGCCGCGGTCGCGTGCGCCGTAATGCTCCGCGATGGCAGCAGCCGAGGTCTCCACGCCGATCGTAGGCAGGCAGACATCCGCCATCCCCCGAACCACAGCACCGTCGATCACGGGCGAGACACCCACGACCGGAGCCGGCGCGAGCGCGAGCGCCTCGCGAATCCCGGGTACCGCGAGGATCGGACCGATCGAGACCACCGGGTTGGACGGCGCAAGGAACACGTCGGTCGCGTTCGCGATCGCCTCCATCACGCCGACGGCCGGGGTCGCCTGCTCGATGCCGGGATTCACGAACCGCGCCGGCGCGAGGGTGGCACGGTGACGCGTCCACCACTCCTGGAAGTGCAGGTGCGACCCATCCCGCAGATGGACGATGGTGTCCACCTCGGTATCGGTCATCGGCAGGATGCGCGCCCCGAGGTCCCAGCGACCGTTGAGCCGCTTCACTACCTCAGAGACGGAAGCGCCGTCACGGAGCCACCCGGTGCGGGCGAGATGCGTTCCCAGGTCCAGGTCACCTAGCGTGAACCACGGCCAGCCGCCGCCCCACGCCTGCAGTTCCGCGTTGGCGCGCTCCGTGTCGCCGGCTCTGCCCCAGCCGCGCTCGGTGTCGTTCATGCCCGCGAGCGCGTACAGCAGCGAGTCGATGTCGGGCTGCAGTCGCACGCCGCTCAACCACAGGTCGTCACCGGTGTTGGCGATGACGGTGATCTCGTGCGCCTCGCCGCGACGACGAAGCGCTTCACGCACACCCAGCGTGAATCGTGATCCGCCGACACCGCCGGCCAGGATCACGACGCGCCTCATCGGGCGAACTCGTCGGCGGCGTGCGGCAGCGGGAACTTGGAGACCGCGGCGATGAGCGCGTCGACGGTCTGCTGGTCGGCGATGATGTCCACGTTGAGGCCGAGGCTGCGGGCGTCCTTCGCCGTGCGCGGACCGATCGCGGCGATGATCGTCTCGTCCGGGATCACCGCGAACTGCTCGCGCACCTGAGCCGCGACAGAACCCGACGTGACAAGGATGGCGTTGATTCGTCCGTTCGCGACGTCGCGAGCGATGCGCTCGGTCACCGGCACGCCCACCGTGCGGTACGCGACCACCTGGTGAACGTCATGCCCGGCAGCCAGCAGTGCTTCCGTGAGGACCGGCTTCGCCTGCTCGCTCCGCAGGGTGAGGAACTTCTTCGGCTCGGTCTCCAGTGCGATCAGGTCGGCGGCCATGCCGGCTGAGGAGTTGTCTTCCGCCGGAACGAGGTCGACCGTGTACCCGGCTGCCTGCAGCGCCGCTGCCGTGGTCTCGCCGACCGCCGCGATCCGCGTCTTCGCGGGGACGACGGTGCGCTGGGCATAGAGGACGTCGACGGTGGTGGCGCTGGTGACCGTGAGCCAGTCGAACTCGCCGTCCTGCAGTCGTCGCAGGGCATCGTCGAGGGCGGGCGCATCGGTGGTCGCGGCGAAGTTGATCAGCGGGGCGACCACCGGAATGGCACCCTGATCGCGCAGGCTGGCGGCGACCCCGTCGCCCCAGGGACCACCACGGGGGACGAGAACGCGCCAGCCGGTGAGCGGCTTCTCGTGATGTTCGTTGGCTGTAGTCATGACAACTCTCTCAGGGGCGTGGACCGCCAGAAGGATGACGATCTCAGGGAGAGTGGCGGACCCGGGCGAAAGATGCGCGTGGGCGCACGCCACCGGCAGTGTCCGCACCATTGCAACTGCCTGTTTCCCTTGAATATACCCCCGATCCGGCGTTTCGTTTCCCCTGTCCCCAGTTCCGGCACAGGTTCGGAGCCGCATTCGCGTGTGATCCGGGGTTTCCATGGTGCATTCAGATGCATGAGAGACAATGAAGGGATGACCGACCGGCATCCGCTCCTGCAGGGCCTGCTCGGGTTCGGTCCGCACTCCGGTGCACACCGCGTCGCCCTGCGCGCCGGGCTGTCGATCGCGGTGCCACTGCTCGTTCTGTTCAGCATCGATCACGTGGAGTGGTCGATCTACGCAGCGTTCGGCGCCTTCACCTCGCTGTATGGCCGTTCGTCGGACTACGCCGATCGGCTGCGCATGCAATCGATGGCGGGTGCGGTGCTGGTGACGGCCGTGATCGGCGGAGTGCTGGTGGGATTGTCACCGGCTCGCTCCTGGCTCGTGATTCCGCTCGCCGCCGCTCTCGCCGCGGGTTCCGCGGCGCTCAGTGATCGTCAGCGCTGGCATCCGCCGGGCGCGTTATTCCCGACCTTCGCCTTCACGGCCTGCGCGTCGATTCCGTCGTCGCCGTCGGCGCTCGTCCCGGCCATCGTGGTGAGCGTGTCCGTCGCCGCGTTCTCGATCCTCCTCGGAGCGACGGGCGCCGTCCGGCGCGGCCGTTCGTTTGCGGGCGCGCGCCCTGAGCCACGCCCCATCGAACTGCGCCACGTGATCCGCGCCGCAGCCGGGGTGCTGATCGCGGGAACGATCGCCACGGCGATCGGCATCGGGCATCCGTACTGGGCGATGGTGTCCGCGGTCGTCCCGCTGGCGGCGCGTGAGTTCGTCCCTCAGCTCGTGCGCGGGGTTCAGCGCATCGTCGGCACGATCATCGGCCTGGCACTCGCCGCGGTCCTGCTGTGGTGGAACCCGCCGACACTCGTGGCGCTGCTCATCGTCATCGTGCTGCAGTTCGCCGTAGAACTCCTCGTGGGGCGCAACTACGTGCTGGCGCTGCTGTTCATCACGCCACTGGCGCTGCTCATGGTGCACCTGGCGTCGCCGACCTCGACGACGGGACTGATCCTCGATCGTGGCATCGAGACGATCGTGGGTGTCGCCGTCGGCGTCGGCGTCGGATATCTGACCCGGCCGGGGACGTTCAGCCGGCGCTGACCACCGTCCGGATCAGTCGCGGGGATCGGTGAACGATCGCACCACGGACCACACGATGCCGCCGACCGCGACGGCGACGCCGACGGCGACGAGTGCGGCCTTGAGCGGCTCGCGACGTGCGAACAGCTGAGCCTTGACGGTGGCCTTCTGCGCCTGCTTCGGCACATTGACCTTCTCTTCGATCGCGCTCAGCGCGGCCTTGAGCTCGGCACGTGCGGCCTCCACCGGGTCGTTGATCCCGAGCGGAACGGCGGTGCGGGGAACGGAGGCGGAGCGATCAGAGCTCATCAGCGATATCCTTCACGATCTTCACGTCGGTCTGCGCAGCCTGAACCGGGTTCTCGTCGGCGGCGATCTTCTTCATCCGGAAGACTCCGAGCACGGCGAGCACCGCGGCGATGAGCAGCATGATGACGAACACGATGAGGGCGGACAGCCAAACCGGCATCCACGAGGCGAGGCCGGCGATGAAGAACGTGCCGAGCGCCGGGATCGACCAGAACAGGAAGAACAGCGCTGCCAGGAACCAGGCCACGCCGATGCCGGCGTGCTTCGCCGTGCGCGTCACCCACCCCTTGGCGGCGTTGAACTCGGCGATGACGAGGTTACGAACAAGCTCGGGAACCTCGCCCACCAGCGTGAGGAGGCCGTCATCGGCGCGGTCGCGGAATCCGCGTGGAGTCGTCATGTCAGCCCTTCTTCGTGCGGGGCTTCTTGAGCTTCTCCGCGACCTCGTCAGCGGCCTCGACCACCTCGTCGATCGACTCGGCGGCGGCTCGCTTCACCGTCGGCGCCTCCGCGCGTGCGGTGGCGGTCGCCCGGTCGAGTTTCTCACCCGTGGTGCCCGAGGCGGCAGCCGCCTTGGCCACCTTGACGCCGGTGTTCCAGAGCGTCCGCGGCAGAGCGAGCGCCGCAGACTTCGCCAGATCCTCGACCTTGGCGACCTGTGTCTGCACCTGGGGCAGGTTCCAGACCTTGCCCGCGGCTTCCTTGATCTGCTCGTAGCGCTCGCGCCCGGCGCGCGTTCCGAGAACGTATCCGATGCCGATGCCGACGACCAGTCCGATCTTGCCCTTCATGGGTCCTCCCCCGCAGCGTCTGCTGGTGTGCGTGACCAGCGTAACCCTATATTCCGATTCCGGCATCCACCGCTCTGTCAGCCAGCGCAGCGCAGCGAACCGGCGTGATCACGGGCATCGGTCAGCTGAAGAGCGCTCCGCGGCGCAGCCTTTCGGTCACGTTCTGAGCGTCCGTCACGACTGCGTCGAGCCCCGTCCCGGATAGCCAGGCGCCGGTGGCACCGAGTCCCGCGGGCCACAGGTTCGGGTCACGCAGTCGCGCGGCCGCGGCGGCGAATCCGCGCTGCTCGCGGTGCGGGGCTGCGTCGAAGTCCACGACGACGGCATCGCGGACGGGAGCTCCGAGCACGCGCTCCAGCTGTGCGGTTGCGTCCGCTGCGGAGACGACGCCCCCGAGGCGAGCGCGGATGATCCGCGTTCCGCTGCCGCTCCCCCACTGCGCGGTGAGGTCGTCGATGCTGGCGATGTCGGAATCGGCCAGCTGGGGGTAGATGCCTGCAGCCCAGGTCGGATCCGTGTCGACGATCGCGGTGACGGTGGTCAGGCGGGCCTGCGGCGAGAATGTGGCGGGCAGGGTGACGAGGTCGCGGAGCAGCGGACGCGCGGCATGCTCGTCTGCGGCCACGACAACGACCGCGGCGGAGAACTCTTCCGTCTCGGGTGTGCCCTCATCGCCCTGTGCTTCGGCGACTGTCCGGCCGGTCACGCGGTAGCCGTCGCCGCTGCGAACGATGGCCTCGGCTGCGGTTCCGATCAGGATGCGTCCGCCGAGTTCGCTGATGCGGCGCTCCAGCGCGGCGACCAGGGTGTCCATCCCCTGCGCCAGGGTGAGCCGAGGCTGTGCGGAAGCCGTTCCCAGCAGCTCGGCAACGGCACCGGACAGGGAGCCCTGTCGCGTCAGGGCGGGGTTCAGTTCGGGAGCGGCGACCGACGCATCCACCTCGTCGGGCGCGAGCCCCAGGGATCCGCGGGTGACGGGAGCCACCAGACGCTGCTCGATCTTGGCCCCCATGCGCTTGCGCACGAGCGCCCCGAGGCGATTCTCATGTCCGATCGTGAGCGGCGGACGCAGCCGGTCGAGGTATCCACGCCAGGCACCGCCCCACCCGACCACGCGTACGACGTCGGTGAGGAACGGGTTCGCAGGGATACCCAGCACGCCGTCGGGAAGAGAGACGAAGCCCCGCGCGGAAGTCGTCGAGCGGGATGTGGCCTGCTGCGCGACTCGCTTGTCGTCGAGCCCCAGCTCCGCCAGCCCCAGGGCGGCGAGCAGTTTGTCGACGGCCCCGTCTGCGGCGAAGGAGACCGCACCCGCGTCGGCTCGGACTCCGCCGATCTCCACGGTGTGGACGGATCCGCCGAGGCGTTCGGACGCTTCAAGCAGAATCACCGGCATGCCGACCTTCGCGCACTCATACGCGGCGACGAGTCCCCCGATCCCACCCCCGATCACCACGACGGGTGTGTGCTGGGCGGCTGCTACAAGATCGGAGACGTCGGACACCCCTCCATCCTCCCATCCACCCCTGTGCCGGAGCAGTCAGGCAAACAGCGAGACTGCGGCAGCACCGCGCAGTCCGACGCGCACGCCGCCAGCCGGGCATCGAGCGTCAGCATCGAGCACCGTGCCGCGCGGGCGAGCACGACATACATGGCGTCGTACGCGCTGATGTCTTGGCGCAGCGCGTGCACCTCGGGCAGCAGGGACACCATCGACATCTGCTCGACGCCGAGCGCATCGAACTCGCGGAAGGCGCAGCGTGCGAGAGCTCCCTGGCTGGGCCTTCACCAGACCGGATCGGTCTTGAGGCGGGCCGCTGTGATGACGTCGACTCGTTCGCCATTCACAACGAACTTCTCACGCTCGAGCCCTTCTTGCACGAAACCGGCCGCCCGAGCAACACGTCCGGAAGCCGGATTGTTCGCACGATAACCAAGTTCGAGCCGGTAGAGCCCACCGTCGCCGAGCTCGCGGTCTGCCAGTGCGCGCACGAGTTGGGACGTGATGCCTCGCCGTCGGGCATCGGGGTGCGCCCAATAGAACGCCCAGCCGTTTGCATGTTCACGATCGACCGAAACGGCAGCGAAAGCGAGCAGCCGATCGTCATCGTCGACGGCGACGAGAGTGCGCACGTCGGGATTGTCCAGTATCCGGGTCACATAGGTGCGGGCTGAGGCCATGTCGCGCACGTTGCCCTGACGGCTCATCTCGGTGGCATCCGATGTGAAGGCATCGAGCACCCGATCGACGTCCGTCGCCTGCAACTCCCGATGACCGGTCACGTCGGCCACACTACCCATCCGAAGTACGCGCTTCGACTGGCACACTGGACCCATGGGACTGCACATCACGGACGACGCCGCAGCGGACGAACTCCTGACCGAGAACCCGCTGGCGCTGCTCATCGGCATGCTGTTGGACCAGCAGGTCGCCATGGAGACGGCGTTCTCCGGGCCGCTGAAGATCCAGCAGCGCGTCGGGACGATGGACGCGGCGGCAATCGCGGGCTACGACCCCGAGGCCTTCACGGAGGCGTTCAAGCAGACACCCGCTGTGCATCGCTACCCGGGTTCGATGGCGGGACGCGTGCAGGCGCTGTGCGAAGTGATCGCGAGCGACTGGGACGACGACGCCTCGCAGATCTGGACCCATGACGACCCCGACGGTGCGACCGTGCTCAAGCGGCTGAAGGCGCTGCCCGGCTTCGGCGATCAGAAGGCACGGATCTTCCTCGCGCTGCTCGGCAAGCAGTACGGATTCACCGGGGCAGGATGGCGCGAGGCGGCCGGATCGTACGGGGACGAGGGGTCGTTTCGGTCCGTCGCCGACATCACCTCCCCCGAGTCGCTGGCGAAGGTTCGCGAGTTCAAGAAGTCCGTGAAGGCCGCAGCCAAGGCACCGAGATGAAGCCCACCGGTGGTGACGTCGCGGAATTCGTTGCGGCCGTCACTCCCGACAAGCGGCGTCGCGATGCGGAGACCCTCATCGAGCTGCTGGGCGGGATCACCGGCCTCGAGCCGGCACTCTGGGGCACGATCATCGGCTTCGGGTCCTGCCACTACCGGTACCCCACCGGGACCGAGGGCGACATGCCAATCGCGGCGTTCGCACCCCGCAAGGCCTCCAGCACCGTCTATCTCCTCGAGGGTGCTGAGCCCCACGCCGCTGATCTTGCGCTGCTGGGGCCGCACACGGTCAGTCGCGGCTGCCTCTACCTCAACGACCTCGCAACGATCGACCTGTCCGTGCTGCGCCGCATCATCGAGCGCTCGTACGCTCTGGCGGTGGCGGACGAGATCCCCGGGATGACGATCACCACCGCCTGAGGGCTTGCCGCGCCCGCGGAGCCGACCTAGCCTCGAAGCATGAGCGAGATCCTGGGGTGGTTCACCGCGGCGCTCCCGGTGGTGGTCATCGTGGCGATCACCATCGGTTTCTTCTACAACCGCGGACAGCACGGATCAACGTCCGGCGGGACGATCGGCATGTTCGATGAGGTGTGGGCACCGTCCGCCGCGGAGGCCCGCGCCATCTGGGATGCGGAGCAGGAGCTCCCCATCGAGGTCCCCAGCCCCGACGGCGGCAACCCCACGGAAGACGCGCTCACGGCCGGCCGCATCACGATCACCCCGCGTGCCGGCGGCTGAGAGCGGACCTCCGTCGCGTTGGGCTGGTGGGGCCCTTCGTGCGCTCAGGAACGCGGCGCGAGACGAGGTGCGCCAAGAACCGGAGCGCCAGCGGCCTGCACTCAAGTTCCACGCGAGATGAAGAACTCGCGACTATCGAGATCACCGAATGGAATCATCGTGCTCGACGGCATCCGCACCCTGGAGCTCATTCCGTCGCCTGTGCTCGACGCCATCCCGGAACACGTGTCGCTCCGCCACATCATGGCTGCGGATCGCGATGATCTCGCCGCCCTCTACTTCGTCAGCTACCCGCCAGATATCGGGGCCGCTGACCTGCAAGATGCCATCGCGGAGATCGACATGACGTTCGCTGGCGACTTCGGGGAGTTACGCCTCGACGCAAGCCAGATCGCTTTCGTCTCGGATGAGCCGGCCGGCGCGATCCTGGTAACGGCCGCGTCAATCTGGGATGCCGATCTGCCCGGGCCGTTCGTGATCGATCTGTTCGTTGACCCTGGTTTTCGAGGGCGCGGTGTGGGAGGAGCTCTCATGACGGCCGCGATCGCCGCGTGTCAGCGTCGGTCTGATCGGACCATTTCGCTGCGCGTCGGCGAAGGAACCTCTGCCGCCGCCAACGCGCTGTACACCCGACTCGGCTTCTCTCCGACGCTCTGACGGGGAGGCGGCGAGGCTCGCGATGCCATGTCGCGAGCCCCGCGAGCATCGCCGCCGTCCGCACCGCGAACGTGGCCCCCGACCTCAGAGTTCGAGGGCCACGTGCGCTACGAAGCGGTCAGAGCAGACCGTCGGAGAGCGTGGTCGGGTTGCCGAAGCGGTGGTTGGTGATCGACACCGCCTGCTCGTGCAGGAAGGGCAGCATCTCCACTCGACCCGCGCTGGTGACGGGGTGCGACCACACGGCCACGTCGATCGAACCCTTCAGTGCAGCGGCCACGTCGGCCGCCGAGCCACCCACGAGGCGGATCCGTGCGGTCGACGAGCCCTTCTTGGCGAGCGACTTCAGCCAGGCCGCATCCTTCTCGACCGACACGTCGACACCCGCGGCGGTGAGTGCCGCCGCAACCTTCTTCGACGGAGCCGTCGCGAACGATGCCGTCACCGATGATCCGGCACGAACTCCGGCGAGCACCGCGCGAACGCCCTCGACCTCCGGCGCATCGCCGGCGACGCGAACCGTCACCGGGGTCGGCAGGTAGCGGAACACGTTGCGCTCGACGCCGAGGGCGGACACGTCGCGTGCCACACCGAACTCGTCCTGCCAGGCACGCTCGTCAGTCGCGGCCGCGGCACGCAGCCATTCGTCGCCGGCGGCGGCCACGACCGCCTCCACGGCGGCGGTCAGTGTCACGGGACGCGCCTCCGGAGCGGCGTCGCGCCAGTCGACCAGACCGTGCAGGTAGTTCGGTCCGCCCGCCTTTCCACCGGCGCCCACCGCGGAGCGCTTCCAGCCACCGAACGGCTGGCGACGCACGATAGCGCCGGTGATCCCGCGGTTCACGTAGAGGTTTCCCGCCTGGACCTTGCCGAGCCAGGTAGCCACCTCGTCGCGGTCGAGCGAGTGCAGACCAGCGGTGAGTCCGTAATCCACGGCGTTCTGCATCGCGATGGCCTCCTCGAGGTTCGCGGCCTCCATGATGCCGAGGATCGGACCGAAGTACTCCGTCAGGTGGTACTCAGAGCCATTCTTCACGCCGGTGCGCACGCCGGGCGACCAGAGCTTGCCGGTGTCGTCCAGCTGCTTGGGCTCGATGAGCCACTTCTCGCCCTTGCCCAGCGTGGTGAGTCCCGAGAGCAGCTTGCCCTTCGCCTCCTCCACAATGGGCCCCATGACCGTGGTGGGATCGGTGGGGTAGCCGACGCGGAGCGACCGCACGGAGTCCACCAGCTGACGGCGGAACCGCTCCGACTTGGCAACGGAACCCACCAGGATCACCAGCGACGCGGCTGAGCACTTCTGTCCGGCGTGGCCGAAGGCGCTCTTGACCACGTCAGCCGCAGCCAGGTCCAGGTCGGCGGAAGGGGTCACGATGATCGAGTTCTTGCCGCTGGTCTCCGCGAGCAGCGGGAGGTCCTGTCGGAAGGAGCGGAACAGCTCAGCGGTCTCGGACGAGCCCGTGAGGATCACGCGGTCCACCCGCTCGTCGGCGACGAGCTTCGACCCCAGTTCACCCGAGGCGAGCTCGACCAGACGCAGCACCTCGCGCGGCACGCCGCCCTGCCAGAGCGCGTCGACCATCACGGCACCGGTGCGCTTGGTCAGTCGCGCAGGCTTGATGATGACAGCCGAACCCGCAGCGAGACCGGCGAGCACGCCACCGGCGGGAATGGCGGTCGGGAAGTTCCACGGCGGCACCACGACCGTGAGGCGTGACGGCACGGCGGTGGCACCATCGATGTGGTCGAGCCCGCGCGCGAGCTCGGCATAGTAGTGCGCGAAGTCGATCGCCTCGCTGACCTCGACATCGGCTTCGGCGATGGTCTTTCCCGCCTCGGAGGCCATGACCTCGATCAGACGCCCGCGGTTGGCGGCCAACGATCGACCGGCACCGTGCAGGATCTCGGCGCGCTCGTCGCCCGATAGCGCTCCCCACGCCGCCCCCGCGTCGTGAGCGCCCGCGATGACGCTCTCCAGCGCGGCAGCCGTCGGCACGTGTGCGTCAGCGATGATCGCCACGCCCTCGTCGCTCGTCACAGCACGCTCCAGGATCGCGCGACCCCAGGCGCGGTTCGCCGCGATGGCAGGGTCGGTGTCGGGCTCGTTGCGGAAACCGGTCGACGGGGCGTCCGGAGTCTCCGTGAGCCGGTTCTGCACCCGGTTGGGCGCGGGAGCCTCGTCGCGGGTGCGGAGGAACTCGGCGAGCGACGCCTCATAGCGCGCCTGCTCACGGGCGAACAGCCCGGCGTCGGAGTCGAGTTCGAACACGGCAGACATGAAGTTGTCCTGCGAGGCGTTCTCTTCGAGGCGACGGATCAGGTAGGCGATCGCCACGTCGAACTCGCTCGGGTTGACCACGGGCGTGTACAGCAGGAGCTGACCGACGTCACCGCGCACGGCCTCCGCCTGGCCGGTGGCCATCCCGAGCAGCATCTCGAACTCAACACCAGCCTGAACGCCGCGAGCCTTCGACAGCAGCCAGGCGTGCGCGACGTCGAACAGGTTGTGTCCTGCCACACCGAGCCGGAGGTTGGTGATGCGCTCCGGCGTCATCGCCCAGTCGAGCACGCGCTTGTAGTTGGTGTCGGCATCCTGCTTGCTGGCGACGGTAGCGAGCGGCCAGCCGTGCACGGCGGCATCCACGTGCTCCATCGCGAGGTTCGCACCCTTCACGACACGCACCTTGATGGGGGCGCCACCCGCCGCGACACGCTGCGCCGACCACTCCTGCAGGTGCTGCATGGCTCCCAGGGCGTCGGGCAGATACGTCTGCAGCACGATGCCGGCCTCGAGGTCCTTCAGCTGCGGCTGGTCGAGCAGCTTCGTGAAGACCGCGATGGTGAGGTCGAGGTCGCGGTACTCCTCCATGTCGAGGTTGATGAACTTCGACTTGCCGGCCTTCTCCGCGGCGGCAGCAGTCTCGTACAGCGGGGTGAGCTTCTCGACCACCTTCGTGACGGCTTCGTCGAACGACCACATCGACAGCTGGCTGACCACGGCGGAGACCTTGATGGAGACGTAGTCGACGTCGTCGCGGGCGAGGAACTCGTGCGTGCCCTTGAGGCGGTGCGCGGCTTCCTTCTCGCCGAGAACGGCCTCGCCGAGGAGGTTCAGGTTCAGGCGGTTGCCGCCCTGGCGCAGCTTCGCGATCGCCGGACCCAGCTTGGCGGGCGTCGCGTCCAGCACGAGGTGACCGACCATTCCGCGCAGCACGCGTCGAGCTGTCGGGATCACGATGCCGGGGACGATCGGGGCGAACGCGGCGCCGAGGCCGATCGCGCCGCGCAGGTAGGCGGGGAGGAAGGACGGGGTGAGGCTGCGCAGCTCCTTCAGCTTCGCTGCGGCGACGTCCAGGTCCTCCGGGCGCATGACGCCGTCCACGAATCCGACGGTGAAGTCGAGGCCGTGCTCGTCCTTGAGCACGCCGGCCAGACGCTCGGCGGCGGGGTCGACGGGATGCTTGGCGGCTTCGTCGAGCCAACGGCGGACGGTCGCGACGACGTCGGACGTGCGGACCTCGTCGGTGATGGTGGTGCTCTCGGCCACGATGCCTCCTGGGCTGGTGTCAGGGGTGGGGATGATCTCAGTGTGAGGCCGCAGGGTATGTTCGGTACAGCGAATGATTTCGATGAATACCGTTCGCCTTTGCCGATGAATTGAGGGAGCCCTCCGATGCTTGATCCCCGCCGACTGCGCCTTCTGGTGGAGTTGAGTCGTCGCGGCACGCTCGCGGCCGTTGCGGAAGCGCTGAGCTACAGCCCGTCGTCGGTGTCCGAGCAGTTGAAGGTGCTCGAGAGCGAAGCCGGGGCGACGCTGCTCGAGCAATCGGGCCGACGGGTGCGGCTGACACCGCAGGCCTGGACGCTGGTCGAGCACGCGGAGGCGATCCTCGATCGGCTTGCCGAGGCACAGGACGACCTGACCCGCACCGTGTCGGGAGTGGGCGGTACGGTCCGCATCGCGGTGTTCCAGTCAGCCGCGCACGCTGTGCTGCCGGCGGCACTCACGCGCCTGGCCGAAGAGCACCCCGACCTGCGCGTGGAGGTCAGCGAACGTGCACCCGAAGAGGGCTTGTTCGAGGTGGCGGCCCGCGGCTTCGATCTGGCGATCGCTGAGGAGTATCCGGGCTACCTGCGCCCGCGCCTTCCCGATCTGGACCACGTCGCCTTCGCCCACGACACGATCCGCGCCGCGCTCGGACCGGACGATCCGGCGCGCTCCCTCGCAGAGCTGGCGGATCGCCCCTGGGTGCTGGAGCCCGCCGACACCGCGTCACGCCAGTGGGCGCTCCAGGTGTGTCGAGCGGCGGGTTTTGAGCCTGACGTGCGCTTCGAGACCGCCGACCTCATGGCGCACATCCGTCTGATCCGCTCGGGGCATGCAGTCGGGCTGCTGCCGGACCTGGTGTGGGCGGGCGAGCGACCCTCGGTGCGGCTGCTCGATCTGCCCGGTTCGCCGGAACGCGTGGTCTTCTCCGCCGCTCGGCGGGCTGCAGCGCAACGCCCCGCGGTCCGTGCCGTGCGCGAGGCCCTCGCCGCGGCCGTGTGAGGTACCGGCTGCGGCGAATCCATGAGCCTGCGCCGAATCATGAGCGAAACGCGAGAAGCCTCATGGATCCGGCGCATGGTCATGTACGCGCCGCACCGGATTGCGGTGTCATGCGTCGCAAGGTAGCTTGTGATGCATGACACCGGACATCGGGGCGCAGCTGCGCAAGGGGGTGGTCGAGCACTGCATCCTCGGCCTCCTGTCGCGTGAGCCGATGTACGGCTGGCAGCTCGCGGAAGAGCTCACCGGACCTGGGCTGATCGCCAGCATCGGCACGCTCTACCCCGTGCTGTCGCGCCTGCGCGAGCGGGGCGTCGTGGCGACGTATGAGCAGGCGTCCGATGCCGGTCCGGTCCGCAAGTACTACCGACTCACCGACGCCGGCCGGCAGGAGCTGGAGGCGTTTCGCGCACAGTGGGGACCGTTCACCCGCGCCGTGGAGCACATGATCGATGGGAGCACACGATGAACGAAGGACAGCTGGCCTCGCCGGCCCGTGACTATCTCCGTGAGCTGGACCGCGTGCTCATCGGCGTGGACGCCACCACCGCCGCAGAGCTGCGCGGTGGCATCGCGGAATCGCTGCAGGGGCTGAATGAAGCGGACGCCGTGACGCGCATCGCCGAGCTCGGCGACCCGGCGTTCGTCGCTGCATCCGCCCGCGACGTCCACCCCATCGACGCCACCGGGTCTGCCGAGCCACACCCGACCAACACCACGCCACGCACCGGCACCTCTTCCGTGGCGTACCTTCTCTCGGCCCTCGCGGTGTACGCCCTCGCGGGGTTTCTACTCCCGGTGATCGGCTGGATCGGTGGAGTCGTGATGCTCTGGGCATCGCCGACCTGGCGCCGTGGCGAGAAGTGGGCGGCAACGCTGATCCCCCTCGTGCTCTGCGCCGTGGTGATCGGGTTCGGCCTGTCGGCTGCGTTCGGTGCCGCGGCCGGGATACCACGCCGCTTCGCGACCTACGCCGAGGATCCGAACCCTCTTCTCCCCGGGAGCTACGACGTGCTGTGGAGCTCGATCGTCGCGGCTTGGCTGGTCCTCCCGCTCACCGCGTCTGGCGTGGGGGTCTGGCTTCTCGTACGCGGATTGATGTCCACCGGTCGTCTGCAACCCGCATCACCGAGGTTCGCGATCGCGGCGGCGCTCGCGTTCGCGCTCGGCGGCTTCGTTCTTCCCGTCGTCGGCTGGTTCGTCGGATTCGCAATGGTGAGCGCCTCGGCGATCTGGCGGCGCTGGCAGAAGATCGTCGCCGCTGTCGTTCCGATCGCGGCTGCCGTCGCCGCCATCACCGTGAGTGCGACCATCGCGGCGCAGGCGCCGGGAATCGTGGACGATCCGACCGGCAGCTTCCAGGTACCGAACCCGCTGCTCGCCCAGCCGCTCCTGCTGCAGTGGAACATTCCCCTGGCGCTCTGGCCAATCCTGCCTGCCGCAGCGACGCTGGTCGCGGCCTGGCTTCTCATCGAGGTTCAGCGCCGTCGCAGCACACAGAACCCGCCGTCGACGGCATGATGGATGATCATGACAGCTGAGAAGCCGGCGCCCTCGGGACGCCTCTACGGCCGCGACAGCCTCGCGACTTCCGGAATGGCGGTCGCGACCGGACTCGCGGTCGCGATCGGCGGCTACCTCATCCCGGTGCTCGGCTGGATTGCGGGCGTCGTGATGATGTGGCTGTCGCCCGTGTGGACGCGGACGCAGAAGCTCATCGTCACGCTGGCTCCCGTCGCCGCCGCGGCGGTCGCCGGGCTCGTACCCCTGATCAGCGGCCAGAACCTCGTCGCGTGGCATCTTCTGCTCGTGTTCGTCGTCGTGTCTCCCCTGCCGATCGGCATCTGGCTCCTCGTCGTCGGGCTCCGCCGTCTCAAGAGCTGACGTCAGCGACCGACGAGCATCGCTCCGCCGCGAGCAGCGACCAGCCTGCCGCGCACCATCGGCCGCCCAAGTTGCTTCTCGCTAGCACGGGTCTCACGCACGTCGGGCTCGGCGGCGCCCTCCGCACCGAGCGCCCGGCTCCCGCCACCACCGGGCCCGCGAGCCTCACGCACGTCCAGTTCGGCGGCATCGTCCACGCCGATCGCCCAACTGCCTCCGCCACGAGGCGGCCTCGAGTATCACGCATGCAGCACGACGCGACACCTCCCGTTCATCCGCGTCTGACGAAAGTCGCGGCCGGCATGGTGTCTCGCCAGCCGAGCGCCGCGTAGAGCGCGCGACCGTCGGGAGATGCGAGGAGCGCGCCGTGGCGTGCACCCTGCCCGTACGCCCACGACTGCAGACTCTCGACCACCGCCCACCCGCGCCCCTGACGCCGGAAGTCGGGATGGGTTTCGATGCGGTCCAGAACCGCGATGTCGCCGACGACAGCGATCTGTCCTCGTGCTGCGGCGAGGCCGTCGGCCATCATCGCCGCGTGGGCGACGCCGTCGATGACCTCGATGGTCACCCCTGGATGGAGTTGGCCGGGTACGAGTGGCGCATCCATCAGCGTCTCGACACGGGACTGCACCTCCAGTCCCTCGATCGACCCCTTGAGCGCCCCGAGGATCGTGAGCCAGATGCGCGGGTCCGTGATGCGCTGGCGCGTCAGCGCGATCTCATCGGGCGACGGGTTGATCAGCACATACTCCTCGTCGCGGGTCGGAGCGTGCAGCGTCACACACCACGCATCGCCCTCGCGTCGGACGGGAGCACCACGGGACACCGCCCATCCGCGCACCCACGCCTGCGCCAGTTCCTCCGTCATGCCCCGATCCTGCCACGCCCCTCGGACGTTGAACCGCGACCGCTGAGGAAGATGGAAAACGCCTCGCAGATCGCGATCTGCGAGGCGTTTTCCATCTCTGCGCGGAGGTCAGGCTCCGAGGATCGTCGCGGTCCCCGCCAGCGTCAGCTGCGGCGGATACAGACCCATCACCGCGAGCGCGGCGGCGCCGTTCTCCGCGGTGGAGGCGGCACACGCATCCACCGCAATCGTGGCCCACGCGCCGGCGTCCGCGGCGGCGAGCGCGGTCGACACGACACAGCAGTCCGTGGAGACACCGGCGAGCACCAGGTGCGGTGCCGGCCCCGTGATCGCCTCCAGTGCGGCACCGTACTTGCCGAAGGTCGGCAGATCCAGCGTCGGCAGCGACGTCAGGCCCTCGGCCTCGGGAACGAGGTCGAACAGCGGGTCGGAGGCCCGCTGATCGGCGAACGGCCAGGCCCGGAAATAGTCGCCCCAGGCGGACGCGCGATCCGCGGTGGGCAGCCAGCGGGTCACGATGGTCCGCTCCGGACCGAATGCCTCGGCCAGCTCCCGGATGCGGGGCATCGCCGCCGCGAAGAACGGCGAGCCCCATTCCGAATCCGCCGAGGCGAAGATCGCCTGCGGGTCGATGACGACCAGCCACGCGTCGTCGGAAATGGTCACGCGAGCTCCTGGCGGCGCACGGCCCCCCTCGTGAAGAGGTACGTGGCCACGAAGCCGATCACCAGTGCGAACAGCACGCCGAGGTTCGCGTAGCCCCAGTCATCCAGCCAGCCGAACATCGTCAGGAAGTAGCCCTGCCACGGGAACAGGGTGCTTACCACGAAGCCCCAGCCGATGCCGATGGCCACCACGAAGATGATGATCGCCGTCCAGTTGATCGATCCGTAGCGCCCCTTGCCGTCGAACAGCGCCGCCGTGTCGTAGTCCTTGCGACGCAGCAGGATGTCGGCGATGAGGATGCCGGCCCACGCCGCGAGCGGGACGCCGAGCGTGGTGAGGAACGTCTGGAAGGGGCCGATGAAGTCCTTGGCGAAGAACACGACGGCGATCGTTCCGAGCGTGAGAATCACACCATCGATCGCGGCGGCCGTGGGGCGCGGGATCTTGATGCCGAGGCTCAGCAGGGTCAGGCCGGACGAATAGATGCCGAGCACCGCACCGGAGACCTGGGTGAGGATCGCGACGATGAGGAAGGGGAAGAGCAGCCACACGGGGAGGATCGACGCGACGGCACCCAGCGGATCGCTGCTGATGGCCTGCGCCAGCCCGATCTCCTCTCCAGCGATGGTGACGGTCTTGTTCGATGCGACGAGCAGCAGGCCGAAGATCACCAGCACGATCGGGGCGATGGATCCACCGAACGTGTTCCAGGCGACGATCTTACTGCCGGGGGTGTCGCGCTTCTGGTAGCGGGTCCAGTCGGCCGCGATGTTGATCCAGCCGAGACCGAATCCGGTCATCGTGAAGACGAGCGCGCCGATCATGCTCGCCACGCTGCCGGCAGGCTGGCTGAACGCCGTTCCCCAGTCGATGTAGCTGAACGTGAGCAGCAGGAACACCAGCGTCATGATGCCGGTGATCCAGGTGAGCACCGACTGCAGCTTCATGATGGTGTGGTAGCCGAGCACGGCGGCACCGATGATCAGCGCCGCCACGACAAGGGTCGCGACGATGTTGACGATCACGCCGCCGGCTCCGTCGGTGGACCACCCGAGCTGGCGGAAGATCGTGCCGGTCGCCAGCACCGCGGTGATCGCGAGCACCGTCTCCCAGCCGATCGACGTGATCCACGAGATGATGCCCGGGAGTTTCTGCCCGTCGACGCCGAACGCGGCACGCGAGAGGACCATCGTCGGGACCGATCCGCGCTTGCCCGCGATGGCGATCACGCCGCAGAGGAAGAACGAGATGACGATGCCGATGACCGCGACGATCGTCGCCTGCAACAACGAGATCCCGAAGTCGAGGATCCAGGCGCCGTAGCTGACGCCGAAGATCGAGACGTTCGCCGCGAACCAGGGCCAGAACAGATCACGCGGCTTCGCGGTGCGTTCCGCCTCTGGAACCAGGTCGATTCCGTTGCGTTCGATCAGGGTGGACTGCACTGCTTCTGTTGACACGACCTGCCTCCGAGGCTCGCCGAATAAAGGGGTGGATGTCACACATCCTGGCAGAACCCCGAGACCCCGCTGCGCAGATTCCGGCGCTCGTGACGCAATCGCGTCATTGTGACGCGTCACAGGGGTTCGGTGGGCGGTGGCACCCCGCGGCGTGCGTCGGTGATGCGAGCCCGTCGTCTCGCTTCGCGGTTGCTGAGCGAGCGCCGGCGAGACGACGTACGCTCGGAATCCCGTGCCGCCGACGGCGCCAAGGTCCCCGGGTTCCTGAGCGAGGAGCTCCAGCGACGAGGCGAAGGGCTTTCGCGACGCGCCGTCAACGTGGACCTTCGCGACGCACGCCGTCGGTGTGGGCCTTCGTCTCGCTTCGCTCGCTCAGGATCCGCACGAAGCGAGACGAAGTGCGCTCAGGATCCGCGCAAGGGTTCAGGACCCGGTGCCACCGCGCTCGCGGAGCTCGCGGCGCGTCAGCGCGGGCGCGACCTCGGGCGTGACGTCCAGTTCCACATCCGCGTCGCCGGCCGCAGCCGCCGCGTTGTCTGCGGCTTCCTGCAGAGCGGAGCGCTGACGCAGGGGCGGCGGACGGAAGAACAGCGACAGGATGAACGCGAGTGCCATCGCACCGAGCCCCACCCAGTACACCGTGACGGCGGACGTCGTGAATCCGACGAGGAACGGCTTGGTGAGCACCGAGTCGGCACCCACGAGGAACGAGGTGTCGCTCGTGCTGTCCGGGGAGGCTCCCTGCGTGCCGTCGCCCGACTCGAGCTGATCGATGATCGTGGGCACTGCCTTCTCGACGACGGCGGATCGCTGATCCGCGTTGGTCCAGTCGACGCCGGGAGCGCTCGCGCGAATCGGGTCGACGATCGGCGTCCAGATCTGCTTCATCACTCCGTCGTTGTTCGGCGCGTCTGCGATTGCCGGGTTGAGCGCCGCGTCGAGTCCAGCGGTCAGGTCGGCCTTGTTGCCCATCGCCGTGGTGATGTTCGGGCCCATCGCGGTGAACAGCACCGACAGCAGCACCGCCGTGCCCAGCGTTCCGCCGATCTGGCGGAAGAACTGCGACGCGCTCGTCGCGACGCCCATATCGCGCGCCTCCACCGCACTCTGCGTGGCGAGCGTCAGCGACTGCATGAGCTGACCGAACCCGAGACCGGTGACGAACATGCCGATGCAGAGGTACCAGAACGGGGTGTTCCAGTGCAGGAAGGTGTAGATGACATAGCCCAGCGCGACGATGAGCGTGCCGGTGATCGGGAAGATGCCGTACTTGCCGGTCCGCGCGATGATCTGGCCGGTGGCGACGGAGGAGATCATCAGGCCGAGCACCATGGGCAGCATGGCGAGGCCCGATTCCGTGGGCGTCAGACCCGTCACGATCTGCAGGTACAGCGGCAGCGTGAGCATGGCACCGAACATGCCGAAGCCGACCAGGAAGCCGAGCACGGTGGACATCGTGAAGGCCCCGGAGCGGAACAGGCGCAGCGGAATGATCGCGTCCGAGCCCATCGCGCGCTCGATCAGCAGGAACGCGACCAGGCCGATGGCGCCGATGCCGTAGCAGGCGATCGCGGCAATCGACCACCAGCCCCATTCGCGCCCCTGCTCAGCGACGAGCAGCAGCGGAACGAGCGTGATGATCACGGCTGCGGCACCCCACCAGTCGATGCGGGGCTTGGCGTGCTCTCCCAGCTTCGGCAGGTGCAGGAACGCCCACACCATCACCAGCGCGATAATGCCGATCGGCACGTTGATGAGGAAGACCCAGCGCCAGCCGGCCACCCACAGGATCTCGGAGGCTCCGGCGAACACGCCGCCCACGAGCGGACCGACCACGGACGACACGGCGAAGACGGCCAGGAAGTAGCCCTGGTACTTGGCGCGCTCGCGCGGGGCGAGGATGTCGCCCATGATCGCCAACGGGAGCGACATGAGGGCGCCGGCGCCAAGGCCCTGGAAGGCGCGGAATCCGGCCAACATGATCATCGACGTCGAGAAGCTGGACAGCAGCGACCCGATGATGAAAACGACGATGCCGAACAGATAGAGCGGTCGGCGCCCGAAGATGTCGGACAGCTTGCCGTAGATCGGAACGGTGATCGTGGACGTGATCAGATACGCCGTGGTCACCCAGGCCTGCTGATCGAGACCGTGCAGGTCATCACCGATCGTGCGAATCGCCGTCCCGACGATGGTCTGATCCAGTGCGCTGAGGAACATCCCGGCCATCAGTCCATAGATCACCAGCAGGATCTGCCGGTGATTCATCACGGGTGCCCCAGACCCGCTTCCCGCGTCGACCGCTGTCGCCGTCGTGCTCATGGTTCTCCCCCGGGTCGCTTGACGATGCGAATCCCAAAGGAGAATGGTGCTCCTCGAAGCACGCGCAGCACAAGTTGACGGGGTCAACCACATGCCCAACGCATAGCGTTCGCACAGCAAGCCCCGCACCCGTTTCGACGCCCGCCTCCTTCGTCGACGCCCGCCTCGGCTGGTCGCAGTGACTGCGCCGACACCGTCCGCCGGCATCAGATCCTGAGACCACGCCCGCCTCCGCTCTCAGAACATGTGCTGAAGACCCGGGTGTGGTGCAAATACTGAGACCACACCTGGCGGCGGGCGGCGGGGGCGGCGGGCGGGCGGGGCGGCGGGGGCGGGCGGCCGGCGACGGGCGACGGGGCGGCGAGGCGGGCGGGCGGGCGGGCGGGCGGCCGACACCGGACGAAGGGGGGACAGGCGCCTGACACCGGACGAGCGGCGACGGAC
The DNA here is from genome assembly GCF_050990725.1 of Microbacterium gorillae. Classification (GTDB taxonomy): domain Bacteria; phylum Actinomycetota; class Actinomycetes; order Actinomycetales; family Microbacteriaceae; genus Microbacterium; species Microbacterium gorillae_A. The sequence goes on along the minus strand of NZ_CP158844.1, from coordinate 517,730 downwards.
AACGAACAACGAACAACGAACAACGAACAACGAACAACGGGCGATGGACGACGGACAACGAACGACGGACAACGAACGACGGACAACGAACGACGGGCGATGGACGAACGGGCGATGGACGACGGGCGACGAACGGAGGGCGCCTGACGCCGGACGAGCACCGGGCACCAGGCACCAGGCACCAGGCACCAGGCACCGGGCACCGGGCACCGGGCACCGGCGTAGTTCAGGACGTGAAGAAAGTCCCGGCAACACGTGACAGGGCGTGCAGATCAGCGACGCCGGCCAGCTCACGCGCGGAGTGCATCGACAGGATCGGGATGCCGACATCGACGGTGCGAATGCCGAGGCGGCCAGCAGTGATCGGGCCGATCGTCGATCCGCACGGCACGTCGTTGTTGGAGACGAACTCCTGCGATGTCACGTCCGCGGCCTCACACCATCCGGCCCAGGCCGCCGCGCCCACGGCGTCGGTGGCGTAGCGCTGGTTGGCGTTGATCTTGAGGATGGGTCCGGAGCCGAGCAGGGGCTGGACGACCGGGTCGTGGCGGCCCGCGAAGTTCGGATGCACGGAGTGACCGACGTCGCTGGACAGGCACCATGACGCCGCCATGGCGCGGTGGGCATCCTGGGCATCCGCGCCGAGGCCGTCGCGAATGCGCGCGATGACGTCGCTGAGGATCGGGCCTGCCGCGCCGGAGCGGGTCTCCGAGCCGATCTCCTCGTGGTCGAAGGCGGCGAGCATCGCGATGTGCTCGCCGTCGAAGCCGTCGGCCGCGTCGATGAGGGCCACCACGGCGGCGTGCACCGAGGCGAGGTCGTCCAGTCGCCCGCTGGCGAAGAAGGCGTCGTCCTTGCCGAAGACCACACCGCGAGCGCTATCCGCTGTGATCAGGTCGAACCCGCGGATGTCGGCCGCGTCGACGCCGGCGGAGTCCGCCATGACCGCGAGGATGTCCTCCTGAGTGGGGTCGCCGAGACCCCAGACCGGCTGGGTGCCGGTCTGCTTGTCGAGGGAGAGTCCGTCGTTCTGCTGTCGGTCGAGATGAATCGCCAGCTGCGGCAGGCGCAGCAGCGGACCGGAGTCGGCGAGCACGACGGACCCGTCGGCCATGGCGAGGCGGCCCGCGAGACGCAGCTCACGATCCAGCCACGAGTTCAGCAGCGGGCCGCCGTAGACCTCCACGCCGATCTGCAGCCAGCCCCGCGACCCGGTGGTCGGCTTCGGCTTGAGCTTGAGGCCCGGGGAGTCGTTGTGTGCGCCGAGAACGTGCACGGCCGTCGTTGCCGTGGCCGCGGCAGGAACGATCCACGCGATCGCCGCGCCGTCGCGCACGATGAAGAAACGTCCACCCGGCTGCGCGGGCCACGCGTCGGTCTCCTCGAGTCCCGTGAATCCCGCATCCTGCAGCCGACGGGCGACCTCTGCCGCAGCGTGGAAGCTCGACGGCGAGGCCGCGACGAAGTCGGCGAGGTCCTCGGCATGACGGATGGCGGCGGGCGTGACACTCATGCCTCCAGCCTATGCCGCTCCCCCCGTTGCGCCCCCGCGGTACCGGCACGCCCCCGTACCGGCGCACCCCGCGGCACCGGCACGCCCCCGTACCGGCACGCCCCCGCGGTACCCGAAAAACCCCGCGAGAATTCCGAATGTGGGCGAGAAACGCCGCGTTGCGGTGATTGTCACCCACAGGCGGAAGTCTCGCGGGTCAGTGCATGGTCATGCCGCCGGTGACGTTGATGCCCTGGCCGGTCATGTAGCTCGCGAGGTCGCTGGCGAGGAACAGGGCGACGCCGGCGACGTCCTCGACGGTGCCTGTACGACCGAGGGGCACCTGCGAGCGGTCCTCGGCGGCGATCTCCTCCGCTGTCATCCCGCGCAGGACGCCACCCTGGATTCGCTCGCGATGCTTCATCGGCGTCTCGATGATCCCGGGGCAGATCGCGTTCACCGTGATGCCGCGCGGAGCCAACTCCACCGCCATCGACTTCGTGACGCCGAGGACGGCGTGCTTGGACGCGACGTAGGCGGTCATCCCGCGATATCCGTTCTTTCCCGCCTGCGAGGAGATGAACACCACGCGGCCCGGCAGCCCACGCTCGACCAGGATCCGCGCGACGGCCTGCGCGACGAGGAACGAACCCTTCGCGTTCACGTCGAGGTTGCGATCCCAGTCGGACGGGTCCGTGTCGATGGCGAAGTCCATCGTCGACGTCCCCGCTGCGGTGACGACGGTGTCGATCACTCCGACAACATCTGTCGCTTCGGTCACCACCCGCGCAACAGCGTCAGCGTCTGAAACATCCAGCCGCACGCGCCACTCGCGCTCGCGGGCGGGCGTCAGTACCTCCTCCGAGAACGACAGGTCCGCGCTGATCACCTGGGCGCCCTGCTCGAGGAACGCATCGACGATCCCGGCTCCGATGCCCGATCCGCCGCCGGTCACCAGCACCGTGCGCGCGCGCAGCTCTTCGAACATCGTTCCTCGCTCTCGTGTGGGGATGATTCGAGGCTAGGCCGAGCAGTCCGACCCACCGCATCCGGTGACGGATCGTGACACATCGGGCGGCCGGGTGCGAAGAGGACCAAGCCGCACAGGCCCGCATTGCGGCTCTCGAGCGACGGACCGTGACACAACGGAGGCCGGGAGCGGAGAGCGCGGGAGCGAACAGGCCCGCATCGCGGCTCTCGGCGACGGATCGTGACATCTCCCGTCGCCGGGAGCGAGAGCATCGCACGGCACCTCTTGCGCGAGTATGACACTTTCCGTCATACTCGCTCGAACGGAAGGGAGTCCGCTGTGTTCGCATCATCGCTGTCCGGCGATCAGGGCGTGCTCTGGGAACTCAATGCTCGTGCGCTGTTCGCCGAGATCGCCAGACGGACGCCGATCGGCCGACCCGAACTCGTGGCGGCAACCGGACTCTCCCGAACCACGGTGACGCAGACGCTCGCGCGGCTCGTGACCGCCGGCCTGGTGTGCGACGCGGGTCTGGACCACGCGCGACGCGGCCCCGCTGCCACGTTGTACGAGGTGGCTCCCGGTGCCGCGGCCGGAGCCGCGGTTGACATCACCCGGCACAAGATCACCACGACGATGCACGACTTCGCCGGAACTGAGATCGCGCGAGCCGAGACCGACGAGGCTGATCCGCAGGGCGTCCCGGCAACGGTCGTGGCCACGATCCGCGCCGCGGCAGAGATCGCCGGACGCTCCCCGGACGCCGTCGTGGTGGCAGCGCCGGCCGTGATCGCCCCGGACGGACGCACCATCGCACAACTGCCCGGATACCTGACGCCTGGCACGGGGCTGCACGACCACATCGCCGACGAACTCGACTGCGCGGTGACGATCGACAACGACCTCGCGCTCCTCGCCCGCGCGAAGCTCGCCGTTCGCTCCGGGACCTTCGCGGTCCTGTCTCTGCGCGACGGCCTGGGTGCCGGGCTCGTGGTGGACGGACGGGTTCATCGCGGCGGGCGCGGACTTGCCGGCGAGGTCGCCTACGTGCCGCAGCCGGGCGTCGCGATCGGCTCCCCCGCGCTCGGCGAGGAGGTCATCGCGCAGCTCGCTCGCGCGGCAGATGCCCCCGAGACGCTTCCCGATCTGCTCGCAGCAGCGGACGCCGGTCACCGCGGTGCGGATCGCGTCTTGGATGAGATCGCCCGACGACTGGCATACGCTGCAGGATCGCTGACCCTGATGCTGGATCCGGACGCGGTCGTGCTTGCCGACCACGCCGCGCTGGGTTCCCTCCCGGAGCGCGTCATGTCCGTCGCTCGCCGGGAAGCCGGCCCGCTGCGCATCCCGATCGAGACCTCGACTCTCGGTGCGGACGGTCCGCTCCAGGGCGCGGCCGCCCAGCTGCACGACGCGCTGGTGGATCTCGTGTTCACGCGCCTGCTCGATGACGGCCCTGCCCCGCGAAGGAGCACCACATGACCGCACCTCTCATCCAGCGTCTGGGACTCGGCGACGACGCCCGCGCGATCATCATCAATGCCGACGACTTCGGCATGTGTCGGGCCGCGAACACGGCGATCGCCGACCTTCTCGACGCCGGCGCGCTCGACTCCACGACGCTCATGACGCCGTGCGCCTGGTCGCCGCAGGCGCTCGCGTTCGCCGCCGCGCATCCCACCTGGGACGTGGGCGTGCACCTGGTGCTCACCAGTGAATGGCGCAATTACCGCTGGCGGCCGCTGACCGGCGTCGGAACCACGCTGGTGGACGCGTCCGGACACTTCCCGATGGGCGTGCACGAGGTGGAACTACGCGCGGGAGACGCGGACGTCGAGGCTGAGCTGCGCGCCCAGCTGCGCACCGCGCTGGAGGCCGGGGTCGATGTCACCCACCTCGACAACCACATGGGCTCTGTGTACGGCCTCACGACGGGGCGCGACTTCCTAGCGCCGGTGTTGCGCCTCGCGGCGGAGCACGGCCTGCCGTTCCGTCTACCGCGCTTGATTGACGGCATGGGGCTGCCCGAAAGTGAACAGGCTCGTCTGGACGCGGCTGCTGCCACGGCTGACGCGCTCGGTGTGGTGATCCCGGATCGGCTGTGGAGCCATCCCTTCGAGCTCGCGGGTGAGGGCACTCCCGACGAGGAGACCTACGAGGCCGTGCGCGACGGCTTCATCGCGTTGCTGCGCGCCGTGCCGGTAGGACTGACCGAGATCTACCTGCACCCCATGATCGACGACGATGAGCTGCACGCCACGGTGGACTACGCCGCCACCAAGCGCGGGTATGAGCATCGTCTGCTGGCTGATCCCGCTGTGCTCGCCGCCATCGCCGACGAGAGACTCGTGCGTGTGGGGTGGCGTCGCCTGCGCACCCTGCAACGGACGGAGGCGAATCGATGAGTCTCCTCGCCCGGATTCGCGACCGACGCCTGTCCGGCACCATCACGCGCGGACGCGCCGTGGCCTTCGGCGCATCCGCCTTCCCCATCCAGCTGATGTCGCAGACGTTCGCCGCGTTCGTCGTCTTCTTCTACGTCGACCACCTCCGGGTGCCGGCCGCGTGGATCGGTGCCGCGATGGTCGCGCACGGAATCCTCAACGCCCTGCTGAACCCGCTGGTCGGTGCCGTGTCGGATCGGGCCCGCACCCGGTGGGGTCGGCGCGTGCCCTGGATCGGGCTCGGCGTGGTGCCGCTGCTCGTCGCCTTCGCGCTGATTTGGCTGCCGCCGGACCTTCCCGCGGGAGTACTGGTCGCCTGGTTCGTGGTGATCGTGGCGCTGTACGACATCGCGTTCGTCGCCGTGGTGCTCAATGTCTCCGCGCTGTTTCCCGAGCTCTTCCGCAGCACGGCGGAACGGGCGCGCGGCAACACCCCGCGGCAGCTGTTCGGACTGCTCGGGATGATTCTGGGAACCGCGCTGGCCCCTCTGCTGTACGGCAACATCGGCTGGGCCGGGATGGCGCTGGTGCTGGTTCTGGTCTGCGCCGCGTTCTTCGCGTGGTCTTTCCGCGGCATGATCGAGCGCCCCACCGCAGAGACGGCGCTGCCCGAAGCGGTGCCGCTCACGTGGCGCCAACAGCTCGGCTACACGTTCGGCAATCGCGCCTTCGTCCCGTACGTGCTGGGGTCGCTGCTCATGCAGTCGGCACTGGCCGTGCTCATCGCCGCCCTGCCGTTCTATGTGCGCTACAGCCTGTCCGAGCCCGATACCGCGGGCACGTTGCTGTTGGCAGCCGTGTTCCTCGCGGCCCTCATCACGCTGCCGCTGTGGTCGTGGTTCGTGCGACGCACGACGCCGCGGTCGGCGCTGTTGGCATCGGTCGCGGTGTTCACCGTCTCCGCGGCCGGATACGCGCTGGTGCCGGGGCTGGTCGGCGCGATGTGCGTGGGAGCGCTGGTCGGCGTCGGCGTCTCCGGCATCCTGCAGCTGCTGGAGATCGCACTGTCACAGGTGATCGACGAGGACGCCGAGCGCACCGGCCTGCGACGTGAGGGCGTGTACTTCGGGGTCAACGGCTTCGTGGTGCGCGGCTCGGTGATCGTCCAGGCCGTCGTGTTCGCCGTCGTGCTGGCCGTCTGCGGCTACGACGCAGCAGCCAGCGATGCGCAGGCTCCCGGCGTGGATGCGGGTATCCGTGCGCTTGTCGGTGTCATTCCTGCCGTGTTGTCGGCGCTGGCGTGGCTCTGCTTCCTGTGGTTCCCGCTGCGCACACGCGACGCCGGAATCCGGCACCCCGAGACCGTGAGGACGCCCATCGTGCGCGCCTCGGAATAGACCGCCCGTGCCAGCCGAACCCGAACGGCTGGCCCGGGCGATGACCGGTCGGCCCTCTGCATCTGCACCGGCCGGTCACATCGCTGACGTCCGCGTCGATCCGTTCCCGCTGGTCGACGCGGGCGTCAGCCCAACGCAGCCAACAGGCGCGCGGCGAGATCGTTGCTGGGATCCAGCTCAAGTGCGGTGACGAGGTGCGCACGGGCCTCCGCCCGCCCACCCGGAGCGTCCACCAGCGCCCGCGCCGCGTGCACGTGCAAGTCGGCGCGGACGAGCGCGTCATCGGGAGCGAGGGCGAGAGCCGCATCGATCTCGCGAAGCGCCTCTTCCGTCTGCGCCGCGGCACCCAGGCGCAGGGCGAGGAGGATCCGCAGGCCTGGCGCGGTGGGAAGCGCGCGCACCGCCGAGCGTGACCACTCCAGCGACTCCACTCCTCGCGACGGGTCGAGAGCGATGATCTGCGCGAGCATGGCGCGCGCCCACGGCGCGAACCGGGCATCGTCGACCACTTCCGCGGCGGTCCGCTCGGCGGCGTCCGCGTCACCCTGCATGACGAGCACCTGGGCCAGCTCGATGAGAGCCTGACCGTCATGCGGGTGAGCACGCAGATAGCGGTCGAGGACATGGTTCGCGGCGGACGGCTCGCCCGCCGCCAGCAGCATCTGCGCCCGCGCGATCACGGCGGCGCTGTCGGCACCGGTGTCGTTCGCGGCGTCGCTGTCGTCCGTCATGCTCCGATCCTGCCAGCCACCTGACGCACCGGGGCCACGGTCGCTCAGAGCGAACACGCACGGCGTGCCGGGGGCGAGCTTCTGGCGTACAGCGGTCGCGTGTCACCGGCACGCGGGTTGTGAATTCATGAGCGTGAAGCGAATCCATGACGGATCCGGCGAATTGCTCAGGCATTGGGCGCACGTTCATGGATTCACGACGGCGGAGGTCAGCTGGAGAGCAGTGCAGCGGGGTCCCCGTGAGGCAGTACGACGGCACGGCAGGAGACCAGAGTCGCACCGCAGAACGCCGTCTGCTTGCGACTCGATCCCTCGCGGGGGTGTGTCAGTGGACGACGTCGACGCGCTCGAAGGCGTCGGCACTGATGCCGCGCTCGAGGATGAGAGCCGACCACTCGCGCGCGGAGTGGAGGCTGTGGTCGCGGTAGTTGCCACACTCCACGGCGGAAACACCAGGAACCTGCTCCCAGGTGACGGTCTCGGCGATGGCGTGCAGGCTCTGCGCGATGCCCGAAACGATCTCGGCCACAGTGGGCTCGCCCCAGACGATCAGGTGGAAGCCGGTGCGGCAGCCGAACGGCGAGATGTCGATGACACCATCGACGTGGTCGCGCAGCAGTCCGGCGAGGACGTGCTCGATGGTGTGCAGACCGGCGGTGGGGATCTCGCCTTCATTGGGCTGCACGAAGCGGACGTCGAAGTTCGAGATCGCGTCGCCCTTCGGTCCCCGCTCCACAGCGATCAGGCGCACATACGGCGCCTTCACTGCAGTGTGGTCCAGGGTGAAGCTCTCGATCTCAGCCATGTCTCTCCTTCTCGGGGCGGGTCGATTCGACGCTAGCCGAGGCTCAGGCCGGACGCCGCATCGGGTTACGTTGTGGGGCACCCCGAGCACGAATAAGGGGCGGGGAGCGGACATCGTCCGCTCCCCGCCCCTGATCGTCTCGATCAGAGCTGAGCGCGCTGCTCAGCCGTGCGTCGACGGGTGCGCAGCACCGCGGCGACCACCAGCAGCCCGCCAAGACCCAGCAGACCCAGCGCGACGGCAGGACCGGCACCCAGCTGCTGACCCGTGGTGGGCAGCTGCCCACCCGGCGTGTGGATCGTCGTGCAGTCCGGATCGGTCGATCCCGACTCGCAGTTCACGACCACGCCCGGAACGGTCCCGAACACGTAGTTCGCGATCTTCGCGTTCGCCGCGAGCGGGCTGTCGATCTTCACCGAGTACCGGATAGTCACGGTCTGACCCACCGCGACGTCACCGGTCCAGGTGAGCGTCGTGTCGGTCAGAACCGGGAGTGCACCCGAGTCGGCCGTGATCGAACCCGGCTTGAGCGTGGCGTCGTCCAGCACGTCCGCGAGATCATCCGTCACGACCACGTCGGTGAGGGCAACATCACCAGTGTTGGTGACCTTCACCGTGTAGGTGATGTCCTGTCCGGCCACAACCGTCGATCCGCTCTTCGGGTCCGACGTCTTCACCAGCTGCAGTCCCGGGGTGCCGGGCGTCACGGTCGGCGTCGGCTCCGGCGTCACAGTGGGCGTCGGGGTCGGCGTCGCCGTGGGCGTCGCGGTCGGGGTGGGCGTCGCGGTCGGGGTCGGCGTCGGCGTCGCAGTCGGCGTCGGCGTCGCAGTCGGGGTCGGCGTCGCAGTCGGCGTCGGCGTCGGCGTCGCAGTCGGCGTCGGCGTCGCAGTCGGCGTCGGTGTCGGCGTCGGCGTGGGCACCGTCGGCGGGTGCGTCGTCGTGCAGTCGGGGTCCGTGGATCCCTCCTCGCAGTTCGACGGCACGCCGGGCGCGGATCCGAAGACCACGTTGCGCAGCACGTCAGATGCCGCCACATCGTCGTTCACCGTCACGGCGTACGACAGCGTCACGGATCCACCGACCGGCAGGTCGCCGTTCCACGTGAGCGTGGTTCCGGACAGCACCGGATCGGCACCCACCGTCGACGACTCCGAACCGGCGACGAACGTCGCGTTGTCGAGCACGTCAGACAGATCATCCGTAATGGTCACGCCCGTGAGCGCCGAGTTGCCGGTGTTCGATGCGACCACGGAGTACGTGATCTGGTCGCCGGGAGCCACCTCGGTACCCGAAGCCGGGTCGGAGGTCTTCACGATGTGCAGACCCGGGGTCGGCGTCGGCGGGTGCGTCGTCGAGCAGTCAGGATCGTCAGATCCCTCCACACAGTTCGACGGCACCTCCGGCGTCCCACCGGTCACCACGTTGCGCAGCACGTCCGTGGCAACCACGTCCGCATTCACCGTCACCGTGTACGACAGCGTCACCGTGCCACCGACCGGAAGGTCACCCGTCCACGTCAGCGTCGTCCCCGACAGCACCGGAGCAGCACCCACGGTCGACGACTCGGAACCGGCGACGAAGGTCGCGTTGTCCAGCACGTCGGACAGATCATCCGTCACGGTCACACCGGTCAGCGCCGTGTTACCCGTGTTCGAAGCCACCACCGAGTACGTGATGTCCTGCCCCGCGGCCACCTCGGTACCCGAGGCCGGGTCAGACGACTTCACGATGTGCAGACCCGGGGTCGGCGTCGGCGGGTGCGTCGTCGAGCAGTCAGGATCGTCAGATCCCTCCACACAGTTCGACGGCACCTCCGGCGTCCCACCGGTCACCACGTTGCGCAGCACGTCCGTGGCAACCACGTCCGCATTCACCGTCACCGTGTACGACAGCGTCACCGTGCCACCGACCGGAAGGTCACCCGTCCACGTCAGCGTCGTCCCCGACAGCACCGGAGCAGCACCCACGGTCGACGACTCGGAACCGGCGACGAAGGTCGCGTTGTCCAGCACGTCGGACAGATCATCCGTCACGGTCACACCGGTCAGCGCCGTGTTACCCGTGTTCGAAGCCACCACCGAGTACGTGATGTCCTGCCCCGCGGCCACCTCGGTACCCGAGGCCGGGTCCGACGTCTTCACGATGTGCAGACCCGGAGTGGGCGTCGGCGTGTGCGTGGTGGAGCAGTCCGGGTCCAGGAACGCGGCCTGAGCGACGTTGCGCACGACACGACGGCCGAGCTCACCATCCGCAAGACCCTCCTCCGGCATCTCCGCCACACAGTTCGACGGAGTCTCGGTCGACGTGGCCGTGATGACGTTCTTCAGAACGTCCGTCGCCACCACATCGGCGTTCACCGTCACCGTGTACGACAGCGTCACCGTGCCGCCGACGGGAAGATCACCCGTCCACGTCAGCGTCGTGCCGGACACGACCGGTGCAGCACCGACCGTCGACGACTCCGACCCGGCGACGAACGTCGCGTTGTCCAGGACGTCAGACAGATCGTCGATCACCGTGACGTTGGTCAGCACGGTGTTACCCGTGTTCGAGGCCACCACGGAGTAGGTGATGTCCTGACCGGGCGTCACCTGAGAGCCCGACGCGGGGTCGGCGGTCTTCACGACGTGCAGACCCGGAGTCGGCGTCGGCGGGTGCGTCGTCGAGCAGTCAGGGTCGTTGGTTCCCTCGACACAGTTCGACGGCACCTCCGGCGTTCCGCCCGTGACCACGTTGCGCAGCACGTCCGTGGCAACGACATCGTCGTTCACCGTCACGGTGTACGAGAGCGTCACCGTGCCGCCCACCGGAAGGTCACCCGTCCACGACAGCGTCGTACCCGACAGCACCGGGTCGGCGCCCACCGTCGACGACTCAGAACCGGCGACGAACGTCGCGTTATCCAGCACATCCGACAGATCGTCCGTCACGGTCACGCCGTACAACACCGTGTTGCCGGTGTTCGAAGCCACCACCGAGTAGATGATGTCCTGACCCGCAGCCACCTCGGTACCCGAGGCCGGGTCCGACGTCTTCACGATGTGAATGCCGGGGACACCCAGCACGGGGTTCTCCGTCGTGCACTCCGGATCCCCGGTGCCCTCGATGCAGTTCGACGGCGTCTCCGGCGAACCGCCGGTGACCACGTTGCGCAGCACGTCCGTGTCAACCGCGTCCGCCTTGACCTTGACCGTGTAGGTGATGGTGACGGAGGCACCAACGGGCAGATCACCCGTCCACGTCAGCGTCGTTCCCGACAGCGTCGGCGCGGCACCCAGGGTGGCGCTCTCCGATCCGACCACGAACGTGGCGTTGTCGAGAACGTCAGACAGGTCATCGGTCACGGTCACATCGGTGAGCACCGTGTTACCGGTGTTCGAGGCGACCACGGAGTACGTGACGTCCTGGCCCGCGGCGACCTTGGTTCCCGAGGCGGGATCAGAGGTCTTCACGATGCGCAGACCCGGGGTCGGCGTCGGCGTGTGCGTGGTCGAGCAGTTCGGGTCATCCGCGGCCGCCAGCGCGAGGTTGCGAATGACGCGACGAGCGACCCCGCCGTCCGACGCATCCGCGGCAGCGGCCGCAGCCTCGGCGACACAGTTCGACGGCGTCTCGGTCGACGTACCGGTGACGACGTTCTTCAGCACGTCGGTCGCCACGACATCGGCGTTGACCTTCACGGTGTACGCCAGCGTCACGGATCCGCCGACCGGAAGGTCGCCGGTCCACGTCAGGGTCGTCCCCGACACCACCGGGACAGCCCCGACCGTCGACGACTCCGACCCGGCGATGAACGCCGCGTTGTCCAGCACGTCCGACAGGTCGTCCGTCACGGTCACGTTCGTGAGCGCGGTGTTACCGGTGTTGGTGGCCACCACGGAGTACGTGATGTCCTGACCCGGCGTGACCTGCGAGCCCGAAGCGGGGTCCGACGTCTTCACGACGTGCAGACCGGGCACAGGCGTCGGCGGGTGCGTCGTCGAGCAGTCGGGATCGGTGGATCCCTCCACACAGTTGGACGGCGTCTCGGTCGAGGTGCCGGTGACGACGTTCTTGAGAACGTCGGTCGCCAGGACGTCCGCATTCACCGTGACCTTGTAGGTCAGCGTGACCGACTCACCCACACCGAGGTCACCGGTCCACGTCAGCGTCGTTCCCGCAAGCGTGGGAGCGCCGCCGACAGTGGACGTCTCCGACCCCGCCACGAACGTGGCGTTGTCCAGCACATCAGACAGGTCGTCCGTCACCGTCACGTTCGTCAGCGGGGTGTTGCCGGTGTTCTCGGCGACGACGGAGTACTCGATCTCCTGGCCCGCGGCGACCTCGGTGCCCGAGGCCGGGTCCGAAGTCTTCACGACGTGCAGACCCGGAACGAGCTTCTCGTTCTCCTGCGCACCGAGGTCGAGGACGTAGGTCGCGCGGTCTACGTTCGCCGGCGTCAGCGACACATCGATCGGATCGGCAAGCCCGATGTAGCCGGTGGGAACGCCGGTCTCGGTGAGCGTGTACTCACCCCACGGCAGTCCGGCAAGACGGAACTGACCGGCGACCGGGTCCTGGTCCGCCCCAGCGCACGGGGCACCAGTGCAGTCCGCAACGGTCATCGGGAAGCGGTCATCATCACGACCGTCCGCGATCTCGATCGTCCACTCCGATCCACCGAGCAGTGCGTCATCCGCACCGTCCACCTTCTGCCAGACCAAATCGGGCAGCAGCTGCAGGCCGACCGGACTCTGTTCGGTTGGCAGGGTCGAGCTACCCGACGACGCCTCCCGAGAGGTGACGGCCACGTTGTTCCACGCGATGCCGTCCAGGTCGGCACCGGGCGTGACGACGGCCTTCACCGGCAGCGTGAACGACTCGGTACGACCAGCCGGGAAAACCGTGCTGCCGAAGTCCATGCGAATCGCGGTCACGGCTGAGAAGTCGCCGCCCGCGGGCGTCGTGCTCCAGTCGTTGGTGCAGCCGGCAGGCGCGCTGGCTGTTGCGCCGCCGCCGCTCCCCGCGAGCTCGCCGCGGCACGGGTTCAGCGCGGTCGAGTACTGGACGGTGGCACCAGCAGGAGCAACCACTGGTCCGGTGAGTTGGACCGGGAACTCGGAGTTGCGCAGCTCCGTACTGCCAGGCAGGGTCAGCGTATCGCCGATGCGCGGGAGCAGGTCGTACGCAACGACGTTGGTGATGTCGACCGAACCCGAGTTCGAGACGTCGATGGTGTAGGACGCAGACCCCGTGATGTCGGTCGTCCCGACACCCGGTGCCGACAGCGGCGCGTCGTCATACGCACCCTGAACCTGCTTGTCGGTGCTGACGCCTGGAATCGGAAGCACCGTGTACTGCGAGGTGCCGAGGCAGCCCACCGCCACAGCGCGATCGCTGGTCGGCTGGAGGTTGGCGTCGACCATCGTTCCCGTTGCGCACACCAGGTAGGTGTCATGGACACCCGCACCGCCTTCTGCTCCGGTGAGGAGATAGGTGTTCGAGTAGGTGCCTGCCGGAACCCCGTCGTTCACCTTGACCTGGAACCGGACGAGTGCGATGTTCCCCATCGTCGCGGAAGACGTGATGTTGGCGTCCGGGAACGTCACCGTGATCTTCTGGCGTGGCTCGCCACCGACGGTCACAGGTTCGATCTCGATGTGCGGCGTACCCAACGCGTTGACAAACGCCTGGTTGCCCGCCGGCACAGAGCCCGAGCTGGATTGCTGAGGCACGATCGTCAGCGAACCCGGCACATACGTCAGGTTGGCCGGCAAGTACTCGGTGACCGTCGGCGTGAACGTCGACTGCGCGATCACCGCTGCGGGAGCGCCCGACCAGATCGATCGAGTCATTGTGAGGTCCACCGTAAGCGTGTCCCCGGTGGGAACCGCAGGAATGGCGGGACGGCTCGCCGCCGGAATAGCCGGGTCGTACATCGACTTGGCGGGACGCAACTGGAACGGGTTGGTCATGACCTGCCGATAACCGCAGTTTCCGCCGTTGGAACTGGCGTACTGCGGATTCGGCGTGGGGTTCCAGATGCGGCCGTCCTGGAAGGTGATGCGGTTGAGGGCCGTGCAGTTCTCCACCGTGACGAACCAAGGGTGAACGTCGGAGCGCGTCACGTCCAGGTCCGGGTTGACATACGTTGTGCTGACGTTGTCGAACGGGATCGACTGCGACGGCGTGCCGTGGATGTACACGTATCCGCCGCCGAAGGCAGGGATCTGCGTGTCGAGCGAGATCTTCGTGATCCACTGACCGGCGGGCAGCGCAATCGGCGTGGTGGAGTTGGTGCCGACGCAGTAGCGCTTGGTCGTGTCACTCAACGACGTGCCGGCCGGAATGGTGCACACCCCGGTGGCCCCGGTGTTCGTGGTGTAGTTGATGTCGAGCTGATTGAACAGCATGTCCGCGCTGAACGTCAGGTTCGTGAACGCCGGAGTCGCACAGCTCGTGTCCGAGGTGTCCTGCGGCGAGGTCAGTGCACACGGCAGCATGTCCGTCACCTGCCAGCGCGCAGGCTGCGAGTCGTTCGAGCGCGCGTTGAAGGTGTAGATGCTGTTCTGCACTGTCGATACGCCGCGGTACAGCGGATTTCCCACGGCCCAGTCGTAACCGGGCTGCTTGGCAACGCTTGCGCCGGCGCTACCCGCCCGAAGGGCGTGCGACGTCGCGGCGCTGTCCTGCAGCACCACGTCCGGCTGCCCCCAGGCGTTGGCGCTGACGGCGACGTTGTTGGTGACAGCAGCGGGGTCAGGGTTCGCGGAGAAGGTGCCCGAGGGGTAGACCGCGGTGACCTTCAGAGCGGCACCGGTCCAGTTCGTGGTCCCGCCATACGGCTTGCAGGCGAAGGTGGTGTCGTCGATCGACGAGCCGAAGTTCCAGGTGATGGTCCCTGTCGCTGCGTCATAGACGCCGCCATTGGACGCACTCACGAACTGAGCGCCGGCTGGCAGTGTGTCGACCACGGTGATGTTCTGCAGCGCCTGCGTGCCCAGCGCGTTGCAGACGTCGCTCATGTTCTGGGCGTAGCCGCTGCTGGTGTTGACGGGCATCTGCGAGTCGTATCCGAAGAAGATGTCGTACGTGACCTGCTGGTCGACATACGGAACGTCGGTCGGGGAGAACTTGCGCTTGATGACGGACAGCGAGGAGCTCGCCTCGACGGTGGTCGTCGCCTGTCCGGTGACGGCGGTGGCACCGGTCGCCGTGAACGTGGCGACGGGTGTGATGGTCGAATCATCCGGCGTCACCTTGTTCGGCGCCATCAGCGTGAAACTGATCGTCCCGGATTTGCCGGTGGGCACTGCGGCCGGGAACTTCCAGACCAGTTCCTGGTTCGGTGCCGTGCCAGTGATGGTCGCGGCACCCGTGACGGCGATGCCATCGATGGTGAGTGCACTCTGACTCGTCACTGTCAGGGGCACACCACCCGGGTACGCGGCACTACCGGGCATAGCCGTGGGCACGGGAATACGGATCTCCGCGTTGTCACAGGTCCCCGCACCATTACAGGCCCACAGCACGCGGAACGACGCCCCGGCTCCGGACAGCACAGAGGTGTCGACGGCCTGCATGGACATGTTCAGCGTGCCACCGGCGGCCATAGCTGCCGTTGGTGCGGAGAACATCGGGGCCAGAAGCATGACGGCTGCGAGAAGCACGCCGCTGACCTTCCACCCACGACGGGACTGGGCCCGTGCAATTCGAATGTCGTCACTTCGACGACGAGAGCGCGCAGAAAATAGGCGCATTTAGATCATCCTCCCCAGGAATGGCGTGTGAGTCGCGGACCGGCTTCGGGCTGCTAGCACCGCACGCCAGTCGTAATGACCCAGCGCTCACACGTCTTCCGAGGCTAACCGGGCGGAGGGCACTTCATGACACTTGAGAGAGGCATTGACCCCACTTGTGGGGTCATTGCCAGGAAACTGCTGTGAAGCGTCTGTTGGCGGGGACAGCAACGCCCCCGCCAACCGGCGGGGGCGTTGCGAGAGGCCCGGTCAGGCGCCCTTCAGACGCTCCGTGAGGTACGCGTTGAGCTCGGCAAGCGGCACACGCTCCTGCGCCATGGTGTCGCGATCGCGCACGGTGACGGCGTCGTCCTCGAGCGAGTCGAAGTCGATGGTGACGCAGAACGGCGTGCCGATCTCGTCCTGGCGGCGGTAGCGACGACCGATCGCGCCGGCGTCGTCGAAGTCGATCACCCAGCGGCCGCGCAGTTCATCGGCCACCTGGCGAGCCAGCGGCGAGAGCTTCTCGTTGCGGCTGAGCGGCAGCACGGCCACCTTGACGGGAGCCAGACGCGGGTCCAGCTTCAGCACCGTGCGGGTGTCGGTGCCGCCCTTGGCGTTGGGGACTTCTTCCTCCTCGTACGCGTCGACGAGGAAGGCCATCATCGAACGCGTGAGGCCGAACGAGGGCTCGATGACGTACGGCGTGTACCGCTCGCCGGAGGCCTGGTCGAAATAGGTGAGGCTGGTGCCGGAGGCCTCGGTGTGGCTGGAGAGGTCGTAGTCGGTGCGGTTGGCCACACCCATCAGCTCGCCCCACTCCTTGCCCGGGAAGCCGAAGCGGTACTCGAAGTCGATGGTGCCGGCCGAGTAGTGCGCGCGGTCCTCTTCGGGAACATCGAACTGACGCATGTTCTCCGGCGTGATGCCGAGATCGACGAACCAGTTCCAGCAGGCATCCACCCAGTGCTGGAACCACTCGCCCGCCTCGGCTGGCGGCACGAAGAACTCGATCTCCATCTGCTCGAACTCGCGCGTGCGGAAGATGAAGTTGCCGGGCGTGATCTCGTTGCGGAACGCCTTGCCCACCTGGCCGATGCCGAACGGCGGCTTCTTGCGCGCTGCAGTGACCACGTTCGCGAAGTTCACGAAGATGCCCTGCGCGGTCTCCGGACGCAGGTAGTACAGACCCGACTCGTCGTCGACGACTCCGAGGTAGCTCTTCACCAGACCGGAGAACGCGCGCGGCTCGGTCCACTGACCGCGGGTGCCGCAGTTCGGGCAGGCGATCTCGGCCAGACCACCCTGCGGTGCGCGGCCCTTGCGCGCCTCGAAGTCCTCGATCAGGGTGTCCTCGCGGAACCGCTTGTGGCAGCTGAGGCACTCCACGAGCGGGTCGGTGAAGGTGGCGACGTGACCGGATGCCTCCCAGACACGCTTCGGGAGGATCACCGACGAGTCCAGGCCCACCATGTCACCGCGACCGCGCACGAACGTCTGCCACCACTGCCGACGGATGTTCTCCTTCAGCTCGGTGCCGAGGGGGCCGTAGTCCCAGGCCGAACGCGAACCGCCGTAGATCTCACCCGCTTGGAACACGAACCCGCGGTGACGGGCGAGGGCGATGACTTTGTCGAGGCGGGACTGCTCGGCCACGGTGGCTCCAATGGTCGTCTTGTGATGCGCGAACGCGGGAGAAGTACGAGATCGCGGGGGGAGGCGCGGAATCCGCGCTCGTCTGAGTCTACCCGGGCCGACGGCCCGTCCACCCGTGCGCAGGCCTCGTCCTGACGGAGTGCGACCGCTGTTCGGGTCCGGTCTTTCTCTCGCTCTTCCCGACGCAAAACTAAATCGCTATAGTCGGAGCATTCCCGTCGATCGAACCGCAGATTCGGAGCCTCCTATGCCCCTTGACACCCCGCTGCGCTTCGGCGCGAACTACACCCCCGCCACCGAGTGGATGCACTCGTGGCTGGATCTCGATCTCGACGACGTGCGACGAGACTTCGCCGGTCTCGCCGAGCTGGGGTTGGATCATGTGCGCATCTTCCCGCTCTGGACCGTGCTCCAGCCCAACCGCACGCTGATCCGCGAGAAGGCGGTCGCCGATGTGCGTGCCGTCGTCGACGCGGCGGCCGAGTTCGGGCTCGATGCCAGCGTCGACGTCATCCAGGGACACCTGTCCAGCTTCGATTTCATCCCGTCGTGGCTGTTCACCTGGCACGACAAGAACATGTTCACGCACCCCGACGCGCTGAGCGGTCAGGTGGCACTGGTGGAGCGGCTCGGTGCCGCGCTGGGCGACGCGGACAACTTCCTCGGCTTCACACTGGGCAACGAGACCAACCAGTTCTCGGCAGAGACGCACCCGCACCAGTGGCCGGTCACCCCTGCAGAGGCGAGCAGGTGGATCACGACCCTGCTCGACGCGGCCGAACGATCCGCGCCGGCGCAGCAGCACGTGCACAGCGAGTACGACGCGGCCTGGTACATGGACGGGCACGGATTCGTGCCGACGCAGGCGGCACGGCTGGGCGCGATGACGACGGTCCACTCCTGGATCTTCAATGGCACCGCGCAACGCTACGGTGGCCGTTCAGTCGCCTCCGACCGGCACGCGGAGTACATGATCGAGCTGTCCCGCGCCTTTGCGACCGACCCGCACCGCCCGATCTGGCTGCAGGAGGTCGGCGCACCCTCGAACTGTCTGGAGCCGGCCGAGACCCCCGATTTCCTCGAGGCGACCGTCCGATCGGTCGTGCGCACGGACAACCTGTGGGGCATCACGTGGTGGTGCTCGCACGACGTCAGCCGCTCTCTCGCGGACTACCCGGAGCTGGAGTATTCGCTGGGGCTCATCGACAACGGCGGCGCAGCCAAGCCGATCGGCCGCCGGTTCGCGGAGATCATCCCCGAGCTGCGCGAGCGGCGCCCGGTTCCGCAGCGTTCGCTCGGCATCGTGATCGAGGTGGATGACGAGGAGATTCCGGTCAGCCGCGGTGCGATGAGCCCGGGCGGCGCGATCTTCCAGGCTTGGGTCGACGCCACCACCGACGGAGCGGATCCGACCTTCGTCACCTCGCTGGCGGCGGCCGATCCTGACACTCTTGCGGCGCGGGGCATCAGCGAGCTGGTGCACCCCGACCTCTCCACCGGCGTGGGCACGTACTCGTCGAACAACACCGTGGTGCTGTGACCGGCTGATCCGTCGGCGGCGGGCCGAGGGTGTGCCGCAGGCACATAGGGTGGATCAGTGGCACGAGACGAACGACGCAATCTGACCCGAATGCCCAACTCTGCCGCCGTGGTCGCCGTGCTCGCGGTGGCGGGACTGTGCTCGTCGTTCATGTTCACGCTCGTGGTGCCGATTCAGGCCGCGCTTCCCGAGCTTCTGAACGCCAGCCGCGACGACACCGCGTGGGTCGTCACGTCCACGCTGCTCTCCGCCGCCGTGATCACCCCGATCGCGGGTCGGCTCGGCGATATGTATGGCAAGCGCCGCATCATCCTGGTGCTGCTGGGGATTCTGATCGTCGGATCGGTGATCGCCGCGCTCTCCCACAACCTCCCCTGGATGGTGGTGGGGCGAGTGCTGCAGGGTGCCGCCACCGGCGTGATCCCGCTGGGCATCTCGGTGCTGCGTGATGTGCTGCATGAGGATCGCATCGATTCCTCGATCGCGCTGATCTCCGCGACCCTCGGCGTCGGCGGCGCGATCGGGCTGCCGGTGAGTGCGCTCATCACGATGAACGCCGACTGGCATCTGCTGTTCTGGATCGCCGGTGCGCTGGGTGCCATCGTGTTCCTTCTGGTGCTGTGGATCATCCCCGTCAGCGTGCTGCGCTCCGGCGGGCGGTTCGATCTGCTGGGCGCCGTGGGGCTCGCGGTCGGTCTTCTCGGCATCCTGCTCGCGGTGTCACGCGGCGCATCGTGGGGGTGGGTGTCGCTGCCGACCCTCGCTTCCGGCATCGGCGGCGTGATCGTGCTGCTGATCTGGGGCTGGTACGAGCTGCGCACCACCGACCCGCTGCTCGATCTGCGCGTGGCCGCGCGACGACCGGTGCTGCTCACCAACCTGGCGTCGATCGCGCTGGGCTTCGGCCTGTTCGCCTCGAACGTGGTCTATCCGCAGATGCTGGAGTTGCCCGTCGAGTCGGGCTCCGGATTCGGGCTGTCGCTGTTGTCGGCCAGTCTCATCGTGATGCCGTCGGGCATCGTGATGATGATCCTGTCACCACTGTCGGGGCGGCTGTCGCGGGCCGTCGGACCGCAGCTTCTCCTGGTGCTGGGATCCGCGTCGATCATCGCGGCGTACGTGTTCACGCTGCTGTGGAGCACCGAGATCTGGCAGATCCTGGTCGCGAACATCCTGATCGGCTTCGGCATCGGCTTCGGCTACGCCGCGATGCCGATGCTCATCATGCGCTCCGTTCCGGCCAGTGAGACGGGCGCATCGAACGGGCTGAACTCGCTGTTCCGGTCCCTGGGCACGAGCGTTGCCGCCGCGGTGGTCGCCGCGGTGCTGGCCGCGGACACCGTTCCGTTCGGCGAGGGTGTGGTTCCGAGTCCGGAGGCGTTCCGCATCTCGTTCGCCCTGGGCGCGGGGGCTGCGGTGATCGCGCTGGTGCTGGCGCTGTGCATCCCGCGTCGCGGTCATCAGGAGGCACACCCCGCGCTTCCGGAGTAAGGGGCCGAGCTCAAGCGTCGCGACATCGCCGCGCACGAACAGAGGAGATTTACACGGAGAGCGGTCTCCGACACCAAATCGGTCCTCAATTCGCGACAATGCTTTCCGTTCGCGACACGCCTGCGCGCTGCCGCGACGGCGTCGCGTCCCTCGCGGCAGTGTCAGCGAACGCGGCGGAGCGAATCCGGAGACAGTTCACGCACCGCAGTGTGGCCGGCGAGGCCGAGGGTGATGTCGAGTTCGGCGATGTGGTTGCGAATGACCTCGTGCACGCCTCGCTCACCCGCGATGCCGAGACCGTACGCGTAGGGACGTCCGATCGCCACGGATGTCGCCCCGAGAGCGAGCGCGACGGCGGCGTCGGCGCCCCCGCGGATGCCCGAATCGAAGATGATCGGAGCACGCGTTCCGACCCGCTCGGCGATCTCAGGCAGCACCGCGAGCGTCGGCACGGAGCGGTCGATCTGGCGACCACCGTGGTTCGAGATCCAGATCCCGTCGGCTCCGGCTGCAAGCGCCGCCTCGGCATCGCCGGGATGCACGATGCCCTTCACGATGATCGGGAGGTGCGTCCAGGAGCGCGCTCGCGCAAGATCGTCCCACGTGAGCGTGGGGGTGGAGAACACGTCGAGGAAGGTCTCGATGGCCAGACGCGGCAGCGGGGAGCGGAGACTGTCGCGCAGGCCGGTGCCGGTGATCGCACGCCCGGTTCGCGCGATACTGAGCCCAGCGGCCACGGCCTGCGGAGTGACGCGAACTGATGGTCCCTCCTCACGCGGCTCGCGCGCGCGTTCCTCCACGATGGCGCGGAAGACCGGATCGGAGGTGTACTGCGCCAGCCCCAGTCCGCGGGTGAACGGCAGGTACGCGAGGTCGAGATCGCGTGTGCGCCATCCCAGGATGTGCGTGTCGACGGTGATGACGATCGCCGTGCAGCCGCTCTCGCCGGCCCGGCGCAGCAGTGATTCGTTGAGAGCATCGGACGCAGACCAGTAGAGCTGGAACCACCGCTCCCCCTGCGGCGCCGCAGCAGCGACCACCTCCATCGAGAACGACGCCTGACTGCTGAGCACATACGGCACACCGAGTGCCGCTGCGGCGTGCGCGACCGCGCGATCGGCATCAGCGTGCGCGAGCTCCATCACCCCCAGCGGCGCGAGAAGGAACGGTGTGCGACGGACACGACCGAAGAAGTCCGTCGAAAGATCTCGCTGTGAAACGTCGCGCAGCGGCCTCGGCCAGATCTGCCAGTCGTCGAAGGCGGCACGATTCGCAGCAACGGTGGACTCGCCCCCGGCACCCCCGGCGATGTACGCGAACGCCTCGGTCGACATCGTTCGACGAGCCCGCTCTTCAAGAGCATCGGACATCGTCGGAACAGCGGGCTTGGTCCCGCTGATTCCGGCACGATACACGGACGACTGGGTCTCGCGGCCGAAGCCGCCGGGAGCTGCACTGCTCATGAAGGTCAGCCTAGATCCACCGTCCGGTTCCTGAGCGAGCGAAGCGAGACGACGTGCGCTTCGCAACCGGGAGTGGCAGCTCCGCCACGCAGGTCATCACGCCAGGTCGGCTCGCTGACGCGGGATCGGAGTCAGCGAATCACCCGACCACGAGCGAGATCGATGAGGTGCGGGAGCACGGCGGAGCCGGTGCGGAGGCCGGAGTGCTCGTTCGCGCTGGTGAGGTACTGGTGCACGCCGGGGATCAACGCCGCCGTCTCCAGGGAGAACTCCACCGGCACGTAGACGTCGTTGACGTAGATGGAGGCGGCACCCGTGGCACCGGACGCGGCGATCGCTTCCGCATCGTAGAGCTTCGGCCACTCGTGCGCGGCGAGGGTGTCGACGACGTCCGCCCACGGCTGGAAAGCGGGGACGGTACGGGTCCAGTCGCGGCGCACGTGCTCGCCGGTGAACAGCGTCACGTCGTCGCGATAGTCCTGCGGCTCGGTGCGCTCGGCCGACCAGTTCGTCGCGAAGCCGTCGGCGTAGCTGGATTCGTGGAACACGTAGTACAGCGGGTTACGACCACCGAACGGCATGAGCGCGGCGAGGTCGTAGCGGAAGGCGTTGGTGGCCGGGTCGGCGTCGAGCACTCCCCACAGCCGCTGCCATCCGTTGTCGTCTCCCAGCGCCGAGCCGATCGATCGCAGTCGCGACACCGAGACCACTTCGCCGCCCGGCAGCACGATCCGCCCCGCATCGGCGAGGTCCACGAGACGGCGCATCGCGTCGCGGTGTTCCGGGAAGCGTCGGTAATACCGCTCCGTCATCACGCGCATCTTGTCGTAGCAGAGGCCGTAGACGTCATCGGGGTGACGACCCACCGCGCTGAGTCCACCGGTGATGTACATGTCGTCGAGGGAGGCGGCATCCGTCGTCAGGTACGCGAGCGTGGTGAAGCCGCCGAAGGACTGCCCGAGGGTGTTCCAGGTGCGTGCACCGAGATGCTCGCGCATCGCCTCGGCGTCGCGGACGATCGCGTCGGCACGCAGGTGCGTGAGGTACTCGGCGACGTCGATGCCGGAGTCGAGGATCGCGTCGCTCACGGGCGTGGATTTGCCGGTGCCGCGCTGGTCGAGCAGCACCACGCGGTACTCCTGGAGAGCCGCGTCCAGCCACCCCGGCGCCAGCGGCGCGCGGAACGGCGACGGCGCTTCGTTTCCCGGACCGCCCTGCAGGAACGTGAGGTACGGCAGATTCTCGCCGCCCTCACGTGTCACGACGGCGGCATGCACGTCGATGGTGCGCGTATCCGAGTCATCACCCCACACCAGCGGAACGGTGATGACGTGGTCGTCGACGGTGAGATCCAGCATGCGGCGAGTGGTGGTGGTCACGGCTCCCATCGTAGGGCTGGGCGCCTCACAAAAAAGTTGCTATTCGGTGTTGCTAAGTACCGGTACTCAGTGTTACTTTGTACCGGTAGTCAACAACACTGAGTAGAGGAGGCGATCACCATGGCAAGTCAGATGACCGAGATGCTCAAGGGCACTCTCGAGGGGATCGTGCTGGCGATCCTGGCCGACGGATCCGCTTACGGGTACGAGATCACGACGAGACTGCGCGACGGCGGCTTCACCGATATCGCCGAAGGCACCGTGTACGCCCTGCTGGTGCGCATCGAGCAGCGCGGCCTGGTCGACGTCGAAAAGGTCCCGTCGGAGAAGGGCCCGCCGCGCAAGGTCTTCTCGCTGAACGCGCAGGGGCGAGATCAGCTCGCCGAATTCTGGGGGACCTGGAGCTTCCTCGCAGAACACATCGAACAGCTCCGCCACACCGACACCCGCAACAACACAAGCATTGAAGGAGCCTGACATGGCCGCGAAGTGGATCGAAGTGATCACCGGATCGCTCGAACAGAAGAAGCAGTACCGCACCGACAAGGCCCGCATCGAGGGCCTCCCCCAGCCCTACGCCACCGCCGCCACGGCGATGCACCGCTACCTCATGTATGCGAGCGGCGTCACCGACGGCGACACCATGACCCGCATGTTCACCGACCTCGCCGACCTGTGGGAGACCGCATCGGCGGACGGCACCCCGGTGCGCGCCATCGTCGGCGACGACCCGGTCGATTTCGCCGAGACGTTCGCCCGCGCATACGCCGGCCGCGAGTGGATCGACAAGGAGCGCGCCCGCTTCACCCGCGCCATCGACGAGGCAGCAGGAATGGAATCTCGCTCATGACCACCCCAGCCATCAGCGTCCACGGCATCACCAAGTCGTTCGGTGACCTGCGCGTGCTGCGCGGAGTCGACTTCGAGGTGGAGCGCGGCAGCATCTTCGCGCTGCTCGGCTCGAACGGTGCCGGCAAGACCACCCTGGTGCGGATCCTCTCGACGCTGCTCACGGCAGACGGCGGGTCCGCCACCATCCAGGGCTTTGATGTGGCCTCCGCTCCCGACGACATCCGCGAGTCGATCAGCCTCACGGGGCAGTTCGCCGCCGTCGACGAGGTGCTCACGGGTCGGGAGAACCTGGTGCTCGTGGCGAAGCTGCGCCACCTGCCCGACCCGGGGGCGATCGCCGACGACCTGCTCGCACGGTTCTCACTCACCGACGCCGGCTCACGTCGTGCCGGCACCTATTCCGGCGGCATGCGCCGCCGCCTCGACATCGCGATGAGTCTCATCGGCAACCCGCCGGTGATCTTCCTCGACGAGCCGACCACGGGTCTCGACCCGCAGGCGCGGATCGAAGTGTGGGACACGGTGAAGGAGCTCGCCGAGCACGGCACCACGGTGCTGCTGACCACACAGTACCTCGATGAGGCCGAGCAGCTGGCGGATCGGATCGCCATCCTCCACGAGGGGACGATCATCCAGAACGGCACTCTCGCCCAGCTCAAGGGCCTGCTCCCGCAGGCGAAGGTCGAATACGTCGAGAAGCAGCCCACCCTCGAGGAAGTCTTCCTCGCTCTCGTCGGCCCGCGGGCCGGCACCGACACGTATAAGAAGGAGGTCGCGTGATGGCCAGTCACGTTCTCGGCGACACCGCCGTTCTCACCGGGCGGTCACTCCGCCACATCCTGCGCAGTCCCGACACCATCATTACGACCGCGGTGACGCCCATCGCCCTGATGCTGCTGTTCGTGTTCGTGCTCGGCGGCGCGATCGACACGGGCGCATCGGGGTCGTACATCGACTACATGCTCCCGGGCATCCTGCTCATCACGATCGCCTCGGGCATCGCGTACACCTCGTACCGGCTGTTCCTGGATCTGCAGGGCGGCATCGTCGAGCGATTCCAGTCCATGCCGATCGCCCGCTCCAGCGTGCTGTGGGCGCACGTTCTCACCTCGCTCGTCGCCAACCTGGTGTCGGTCGCGATCGTGGTGGGCGTGGCGTTCGCGCTCGGTTTCCGCACCGGCGCATCGGTTGGCGCCTGGCTCGCGGTGATCGGCATCCTGGTGCTGTTCACGCTGTCGCTCACCTGGCTGGCCGTGATCGCCGGCCTCTCCGCGAAGACGGTCGACGGCGCCAGTGCCTTCAGCTACCCGCTGATCTTCCTGCCCTTCATCAGCTCCGCGTTCGTTCCCACCTCGACGATGCCCGGCCCGGTCGCCTGGTTCGCCGAGTACCAGCCGGTGACGTCGATCGTGAACACGATCCGCGCGCTGTTCGCCGGAGAGCCGGTCGGATCAGCGATCTGGGTGGCACTCGCCTGGCTGGTGGGCCTGCTCCTGGTGGCGTACGGATTCGCCATCGCCGTCTATCGGAAGCGCATCCGGTGAGCATTGCTTCGCGAAGCGCCACGAACCGCCTCCGGCACCTCGGTGCCCCGGAGGCGGTTCGTGGCGCTTCGGGAAGGGTTATTCCCCCGGAGATCCCGCGTCGGTCGCGGACACGTCGGTGCGGTGGAAGTTCTGGAACGACCGCGATGCCGTCGGACCACGCTGACCCTGGTACCGGTTGCCGTAGGGCCCCGAGCCGTACGGGTTCTCCGCGGGCGACGTCAGGCGGAAGTAGCAGACCTGACCGATCTTCATCCCCGGCCAGAGCTTGATGGGCAGCGTCGCGACGTTGGAGAGCTCCAGTGTCACGTGCCCGGAGAAGCCGGGGTCGATGAAGCCGGCGGTGGAGTGCGTGAGCAGTCCGAGACGACCGAGCGACGACTTGCCCTCCAGGCGAGCCGCGATGTTGTCAGGCAGCGTGATCTGCTCGTACGTCGAGCCGAGCACGAACTCCCCGGGGTGCAGGATGAACGGCTCGTCCGGGTCCACCTCGATGAGCCGCGTGAGCTCGGGCTGATCCTGCGACGGATCAATGAACGGGTACTTGTGATTGTCGAAGAGCCGGAAGTAGCGGTCGAGACGCACATCCACGCTGGAGGGCTGGACCATCGCCGGGTCGAAGGGATCGAGGGCGATGCGCCCGTCAGCGAGTCCGGCCTTGATATCGCGATCCGAAAGCAGCACGTCCACAGCCTACGGCCCTCATCCCGTTCGGCGTGCGCAGATGTGGCTTTCGGGACCACGTGAGGCTGCATCTGCGCGCCGTGAGATCCTCCCGGCGCCCGTCATCGGACGGCCTGCCGCCGGCTCGACGCACGGCCCGGCCTCAGCCCGAGCGCGAGGACCCGCGCGATGCGGTGCGAACGCAGGAACAATCGTCCAACGGATGACGCATCCGGCGAATCCGTCATGAATCCGGCCCACGCTCATGGATTCACGACAACCCATCCCACGTCTGCCGCACAGGTCGACCACCCCGTCTGCGGCGAAGGCAGGAACATGCGCCCAACGCATGAGGCATCCGGTGAATCCCTCATGAATCCGGCACACGCTCATGGATTCGCGACACGGCACGCAACCGCCCGCGGCCCCGACCGCGCGTCCGCGGCCCGGGCTCGCAGCAGCCCGCGGACCAGTGATCCGCGGGCTGCTGATGCGCGTCAGGCGCTGAGCACCTCGCGCTCGAGGCGCTGGTACGACGCCTCCATGCCGTCGGCCATACCCGTGGCAAGGATCATGTCGCGAGTGTCCTTGTCCGGGTACTCGATGAGGAGCGTGATGAGCGTGGCGCCGTCCTCTTCATAGAGGTTGAGGTCATTGAGGGTCTCGACGGGCATCCCCTGCATCCGCTCCGTGCTGACCGAGCGCCGGGGCGGGTCGATCAGAAGCACCTCACCCTCGAAGCCGAACGGCTCGCCCTCGGTGTCTCCGACGGGCGCCCAGGAGTTGCGATACGTCGCGCCCGGCTCGGTACCGATGACGCACTCCGTCATCTCCCAGCCGTCCGGTCCGAGCATCCACTTCTTGACCAGATCGGCGTCGTTGTAGGCGCGCCAGACGAGGTCGCGCGGGCCCTCCACTAGACGCGTGATGCGGACGTGCGTGTCGTCGAGCAGCTCGACGACCGTCCCCTTGCCCTGTGCGAACTCGCGCAGGTCCTGCAGTACAGCGTCGAGCTGAGCCATCGCCATGCGCGTGCCCTCGACGGCGCCCATCGCCACGATCTGCTCCAGCGCCTCGGCGGAGTCGAAGTAGCTGGTGTTCACCATGCGCGTACCGTCATCGGTGGCCTCGAAGGTGAAGGTCATCCGCATCGACGGGAACCCCTCGAGCGGGTTGCCGTCCTCATCGGCGAACGCATCGATCACCTCGAAGCGGTGCGGGGCGTCGATCGCGAGGAACTCCCACGAGCCAGACGACTTCTCGCCGCGCGGACCGTTCATCGTGTACCGCGCGCGGCCGCCCACCACCGGGTTCCACTCGGCGAACGTCGCCGGCCATCCGGGAGGACCCCAGAAGCGGTTCAGCTGCTCGGGATCCGTGTAGGCGTTCCAGACGCGCTCGACAGGTGCGGCCAGATCGGCGATCACCGTCATGGTGAGGTTGTCGGCATCGGTGATGACGTCGGTGACGGGCATGTCATTCTCCTTCGTGAGGTTCTGCAAGTAGGGCATCGAGTCGGGCGATACGGGATCGCCAGAGCTCTTCGTACTGGGCGAGAAGCGCCCGGGCGCGCGCGATCATCTCGGGATTCGCGCGGACCAGCCGCTCGCGTCCTTCGGCGCGCTTGATGATGAGTTCGGCCGCCTCGAGCACTGCCACGTGCTTCTGGACCGCCGCGAACGACATCTCATACCGGGACGCGAGGGCGGTGACGGACTGTTCCCCCTCGATGGTCCGGCGCAGGATGTCGCGCCGCGTCGACGTGGCCAGTGCGTGGAAGACACGGTCCACCTCCGCTTCGCTGAGTTCTCGTTGTGCAACCATTTGGTTGTACGTTATGGCATGCGAGGTGGGGTGTCAAGGGATTTCCCGAACTGGTGCGATCTGAACGCGATCGCCAGCAACCATCTGCGGACGGGAAGCACCGACTCGGTTCCTGTCGAGCGCAGCGCGACCGAGGCCACCGCGCATGGTGTGCGTCGCGCAGGCCCTTACATCTCGTCGTCGGCGCTCCTCAGTCGGAGACGGGGGCGCTGCGCCATGGCGCGCTGAAGCCTCCCCACCCCGGCTGCTCAGCGAGCGAAAGGAGACGAAAGGCCACGGCGACAGGTGGGCGGAGCTCACCATGCACAGACGTGGTCGGTTCGTCTAGCGAACGCCCCATGCCCGCGGACTCCTGAGCGCGCATCGTCCTGCCTCATGGTCGCTGAGCGCGTGCCGCCGAGACGGCGCTCTCGTTCAACAGCCCGAGAGCACCAACACCGGCGTAGCCGCACCGCGGGTGAGGGCTCCGCAACCGGGGCACACCCGACCCGTATGCCGCGCCAGACGTCAGAGCCGCACGGAGATCAGTCGGGCCGTCGCGGTCGGGTCGGGCCGGTGCATAACCGATTCGGGCACGACGACGAGCTCTGCCCCCGGGATATGCGCCGCGGCCCAGTCCGACGCGGCGACCAAGAACGGGAAGGTCTGCTCCCCGCGCAGCACGGTGACGGGGCGCTTCACGTCCAACAGCTCGATGCCCGGCTGGCGCATCCGGTACACCAGACGCGTGTCGTACACGGTGGACTGCGCCAGCGGCGCGAGCGCGTCAAGCATGCCGTTCGTGCGACCGGCCTCGACCATCTCGCGAGGCAGCCCGACGGCTTCAAGCTGGAACGTCTCGATCGCGTCGCTGGGGCGTCCGTCGTCGACGAATGACTGCAGTCGATCGGCAAGCTCGGGCGTCTGCATACCGGAACCCTCGAAGTCGATCGGGGGTTCGGAGAGAAAGAGCGCTCCGGTCGGGACGCCCTGGGACGCGGCATAGAGCGCAAGCACTGCGCCGGAGGAGTGGCCGAGAACGGCATCCACTCCGCCCGCCGCCTCAATCACTGCTGCCAGATCGGCGACCTCGTCGTCGGGCGTGGAGCCCGGGCGATCCCGGCTCCCACCGCGAGCACGACGATCCCACGTGACCGCGCGGAAGCCAGCATCGACCAGCGCCTGAGCGAGAGGCGCGGCATCAACCGCCCGCGACAGCGCACCGTTCACGATCACGACGGTGCGGCCGTCTCCGGTCGCCGAGAACTCGATGGCGGTGCCGTCAGCCGACGTTGCGATGCTCATGCCGACATACAACCACGAGGGCCGGACATTGGAACCTGATCGTGCCGTCGGAACTCGGGCAGCTCTCTCGCGCCGCCGAGGCTGCATCGCACCAGCATGGCGAGATCGCAGCAAAGCGGGCTCGAAGCGGGCTTGACGATCCTCCGTCGAACTGAAACGATACTCATGAAGCCAGCTTCAAGCCAGCATGAAAGAGAACCATGACGATCGATGTCACAGTCCCCGTACCGGAGCACCGACTTGCGGAGTTCTACCGGCGCGTGAGCGACTTCTACACCAATCCCGAGACGTCACCTGCGGCGACCCCTGGGGCGGGACTTGTCGACGGCACTCCCGGGTGGGCGTTCGGACCAGACGCAGATACGACAGCCGCAGCACTCGTGAAAGCCCTCACCGATAAGGCGACCACGCTGCTCCGTGTTTTGAGGGACGGGGCGCTCGAAGCTTCACCACGGGCCTTCACCCCCGACGAGCTTGCCGCCGCCACGGGCAACCCCACCCGCCAGAGCGTCGCCGGCATTCTGGGCGGGGCAGGCACCGCGATCAAGGGACTGAATCTGCCGCTGTACCGCAATTCGGCAGGACTAACGTGGCACTTTGTCTGGCACTGGGCGAATGGTCTGTACTCCATGACCCCCGCTATGGCTCGCGTTCTTACGCACGCAGGTCTCTAATGGAGGACCTCACCGGACATCGCCGCTATCCGTCACTTCACGCGGCTCTTCACGCTCAGCGCACGCCGGCGGAGAACCAGAGCTTCATTGAACGAATGCTCGAGCCAATCCCCACGACCGCGTACATTCAGCGCGCCGACTACATCAAGGTGGTGCGTGCCGATAGTGGACCAGCACTGGAGATCCACTACGGCTGGTCCAGCGGGTTCAGAACAGAGGAAGAAGCGGTCGCCGCTGCCGGCGGCGAAGCTCACTGGCCGAGCGCGCGAGGAGACGGCCTCTGGGGCGTTGACCACCCCGTTCGCGGCCATCGCACGAGTGAGGCGTGGGCTGCGCATGCGGGGCAACGCGACTACGGATCCTGCTCTTCCTGCTTCCAAGTACTTCCTGCCACAGGGGTTTGCGCCTCCTGCGACTGACAGGCCGAGTCCTGAACCACCCGTCTCCACTGACAGCAGATCTGCCCGCAGCAGAGATCGCCCTCCCTCGTCGTCGCGACGAAGACGATGGGCACATGAGCGATTCACCCAAGCCACCTCTGTTCACCGACACCGTGCGGCGGGAGTTCTACGAACGCCGCGTGCTCGTGCTCGACGGCCCGCTGGACGACGACAACGGGACCCTCCTCGCCACGCAGCTGATCACCCTCGCATCCGACGACCCGAACGCCGACATCTCGCTGTGGATCCACTCCCCCGGCGGCTCGGTGCCCGCGATGCTCGCCATCCGCGACATCATGCGCACCATTCCGAACGACGTGTCGACGATGGTTCTCGGCATCGCCTACAGCGCCGGGCAGTTCCTGTTGTCGGCGGGGACGAAGGGCAAGCGGAAGGCGCTGCCGCATGCTCGTGTGCTGATGCATCAGGGTTCCGCGGGGATCGGCGGGGCCGCTGTCGACATCGCACTGCAGGCCGATGACCTCCGCCACACCCGCGACACTGTGCTCGGTCTGATCGCGGAGGACACCGGTCAGCCGGTGGAGCGGATCTTCGAGGATTCGCTGCACGACCACTGGTATTCGGCACAGCAGGCGCTCACGTACGGATTCGTCGACCAGATCGTCACCTCTTTCGAAGACTACCGACCCCGGGAACGCGTCTCCGCCGGCTTCGTGCACACGATGGATGGAGCACGGCGATGAGCAGCTACACCGTGCCGAACGTCATCGCGCAGCACCCGCGCGGCGAGCGCATCATGGACGTCTACTCCCACCTGCTCACCCAGCGGGTGGTGTATCTCGGGACCGCGATCGATGCCGGGGTGGCGAACACGCTGATCGCACAGCTGCTGCATCTGGAGGCGGACAATCCCGATCAGGACATCCACTTCTACATCAACTGCGAGGGTGGCGATCCGAGCGCCATGCTCGCAATCTACGACACGATGACCTTCATCAAGCCCCAGGTCGCCACAACGTGCGTCGGCCAGGCGGTGTCGGTTGGAGCGGTGCTGCTTGCGGCAGGCGCGGCTGGGAAGCGCGCTTCTCTCCCCCACGGACGCGTGGTCCTGCATCAGCCGGCGGCCCAGGGACGCGGGGCGATTCCCGATCTGATCCTGCAGGCCGACGAGGTGATTCGGCTGCGCTCCGATATCGAGGAGGTCCTGGCGCATCACACCGGGCAGCCGGTGGAGCGACTCCGCGCCGACACGGATCATGACCGCGTGTTCACGGCCGCGGCTGCGCGCGAGTACGGGTTGATCGACCAGGTGATCACCGCTCGGTGATCGGATCGATCAGGCCGCGAGCCGCTCGCGGCCGCGATGCCGGCGGCGAGCGTCAGGCCGCGAGCGCGAAACTCGACCGCGTCGCTGAGAGCTGGGTCGATGCGGGCGTCGTGGCGGCCAGGGATCGGGCGACGTCGAGGGTGAGATCCAGCAGGCTCGCCCCGAGGGCTTCGGTGACGGCCGCCACGATCTCGCTCGACGGCTCTTTGAGCCCTCGTTCGATCTCCGACAGATACTGCGGCGAGACTCCGGCGCGGTTCGCGACATCGTCGAGGGTCTCCCCCAGCGCCTTGCGTCGGTCGCGCAACGAGCCGCCGAGCAGATGACGCCAGAGAGGGTCGCGGGTCTTCGGACCGGGCGCGTTGTCCAGGGTGGGAGCGGAGGTGTCGGTCATGCCCCATTCTAGGAATCCGACCTTCTCGCTCCGCTACGGAATCCGCTCACAGCAGAGAATGTCGACGGCGGCGAGCTCCCGCCCGCCGCCGTCCTCTCGCGTTCTTATCGCGACGAGATCGCTCGCTCGACGAAACCGATGATCTCGTCGGCGACGTCGTCGCGGATCTCCGGCTCGTTGTGCACCTCGTGGCGGAAGCCCGGGTAGACGTGCGCACGAACGTCGGCGTGGCCGGTTGCCACCAGCCGGTTCGCCACGTGATACGCACCTTCGCCGTAGTTGGCGACCGGGTCCTGGTCGCCCGCGAGGATCAGGATCGGAAGGTCGGATCGGACATTGGCGTACCAGTCGTCGCCGTTCGCGCGGTCGTACAGGTCGACGAAGCCGCGGAGGAAGCGCACCGTCATCGGCGCACCGAAGTTGTTGAGCGGGTCGGCGAGGTGATCGCGCACCACATCGACGCTGCGGGCGACCCAGGCGGTGGGGCCGGCGTCGGGTCCGAAGCGGGAGATGAAGCCGGCGAAGACGTCGCCGATGTAGGCGTCCGCGAAGGCGGTCGGGTCCGGCTCAGCCGCGAGCGCGGCACGGTCGAGCTGAGACTCGAGTCCCTCCATCTGCGCCGCGATACCGCCGAGGATCAGTCCGTCGATCTCTTCGGACGACTCCGCTGCGAGGCCGCGCGCGATCATCGAGCCCCAGGAGTGGCCGAAGACGATGTAGGGAAGGTTCGGATACAGCGCACGCACGCGAGCGCGCAGCGTCTGCTCGTCGGCAACCACAACGTCGCCGGCGTCGTCTCCCGCATCCGCCCAGATGCCCGAGCTCATCGCCGTCTTGCCGTGACCGGCGTGATCGTCGGCCGCGACGACGAATCCCTCGTCGAGCAGCTTCGCGATCAGTCGGATGTAGCGTCGCGAATGCTCGCCCAACCCGTGCACCAGCTGCACCACCGCGCGGGCCGGCACGGAGGGTTCGTAGACCCACGCGTGGATGGTGTCGCGGCCGTTGCGCGACGGAAACTCGATCTCGTTGAGAGCCATGGATCCTCCTCCGACGACGCTTCCGCGCGCCGCCGCTCGCAGGCTAACACTGGGGCGCGAACGCGGCGGAAGTCTGCACGAACGTGCGACTTCCGCTGGATTCGGCGTCATGGTGTGATGGGGGTATGACCCGTGGACGACAGACGGCGGCGCTCGCCGGGCTCCTCGTCACGGTCGCGCTCGTCGGCTGCACACCGGTGAGCCACACGCATCCCACATCGACGCCGTCTACCACCCCCGAGAGCACACCGACGCCCGAGCCGACCGCGACGAACGGTGTCCTCACCGAGTCCGAAGTCTCAGAAATCGCACCGCTGTGGCAGGGCGGGAGGTTTCGCGGCTTCGTGACCCCGCCCGAGGGCTACGACTACGGTGGCGACTGCCACGACAGCGCCTGGACGGCCCTCTATCTCACGGAGCAGGCCACCGCCACGAGTGGCACGTTCTTCGCCACCTCCGCGGAACGCCCAGCACCGACTCTCGTCATCGCCGTCCTGCCCCTGAACGAATCGGAGCTCGCGACGAATCTCCAGGCGCTGGAGCACCAGCTCACGTCCTGCATCGGAGTGGCTCCCGACGGGACCACGCTGCAGGAGCCCGCACCGGCGGTCGACGGATGGTCGGGGCTGCACAACGTCAGCGAGGATGAGGATCTGTATTGGGCCGCGTACGACGAGGGCATCGTGATGGCTCAGGTGAGCCCCGGAATGGCCACGCTCACGTCCGCGCTCGCGAGCCAGGCGACCGCGATCTTTGCTCGGCAGCTGGCGGCTCTCTCGTCTGATTGACGCGGGCTCGTTTGCCCGAACACGACGCGCGGACTAGGCTTGCAGCACCCGTTCAGCCGCATGGATGTTCGGGTGCGGGGCTGTAGTTCAATGGCAGAACTTCTGCTTCCCAAGCAGACAGCGCGGGTTCGATTCCCGTCAGCCCCTCCGTGTCACTTCCAAAGCTATTCCGGACATTCTTGAGCTACTTCAGACTGAAGTTTCCGGCTCTCGTCCGGCGTCGCGTCACTCAGCGCGCAATCTGAGGCAACTTTGCGACCCTCGCTCCTGGCGGGGCCCGCACTGAACACTCGTCGAGCCAGCGTTCTACACACTCCTGAGCTCATCTCTCCCACCTCTCAATAGCGTCGAAGTGCTACCGCGAGTGGTCGCACACCACGTTCATCGGCCCGAGAGAATCGTCGGCCGCACCCGCCGAAAAAGGGAACACCTGACCATGTCGAGCCCCAAGCCCGCTCTTCGCCGCCGCCTGCACCCGCACCCGCTCGGAAAGCCACCCGTCGCTCCGCTTCTGTCAGCCGTCGCCGCGGAGGCTGCGGGCACGTTCGTCCTCGTGTTCGGAGTCATCGGAGCGGCGACCTTCTCCGCATCCTTTTCGAAGTCGGATGTCGCGGTGAACATCGGATTCCTCGGCGTCGCCTTCGCGCTCGGGCTCAGCGTGCTCGTCGGCGCCATCGCCTGGGGCCCCGTGTCGGGCGGCCACTTCAACCCTGCCGTCACGCTCGGATTGGCGACCGCCGGATTCTTTTCGTGGCGCCGCGTCCCGGCCTACATCGCGTCGCAGATCGTGGGTGGGCTACTCGCGTCCACCGCACTTGTTCTCGTTGCGGCGGGCACCAGCACGGGATTCCTCTCGGACGCTCGAAAGAGCGGATTCGCGTCCACCGGCTGGGGACCGCTCTCACCAAGCGGGGCCTCCTGGGAGGCGGCGTTCCTCATCGAGGCGGTCACCACGGCCGTGCTCATGGCGGTCGTCCTCGCCGTCTCCACTCGTCGCACGGACGCGACGCTCGCGCCGCTGGCCATTGGGTTCACGCTGACGGTGGCGGCGCTCGTCGCGATCCCGATCTCGAACGGCTCTTTCAACCCGGCCCGCTCGATAGCGACCGCCGTCTACGGGGGCCCTGTCGCGCTCGAGCAGTTGTGGCTCTCGCTCGTCGCGCCAACCCTCGGCGCGGCGCTGGTCGGCCTCGTCGTGACAGCGGTCCGCCACCTCGCGCCGCGAGCGAGGAGAAGCTCCTACATCTGAGTGCGGTGCGTGTTCCATCCCGGAGATCCGGGACGGCGTGACGCTTATGCGGCCGCGTCAACGACCTTCGTCGCGCGGTATGTACTCACGGCGCGGAGGACGGCAGGTGTTGCATGCTGGACGACCCTCAAAGCGCCGGTCGCGATCTGGAGCCGGCGCTGCACGGCCGCGTCGGCAGCCATCTTCAGGCCGATCTCTATGCCACGTTCGATCCCAATGGCAACGCCGCGGTTGAAGCCGAGACCGTAAACAGGACTTCCCGTGAGTGCTCCCCAGATTGAGTGGTGCTGTCGAGCGTAGTGAGATCCGGGAGCGCCAGACCGTGAGGTGGCTGGGACTTCAGGCGGAATCGTCAGGCTGTCGGCGCATCCTCGTTCACCGACGGAGGCACCGGCCCACGAGCGGCACGTACGCCAGCCCTGTACGCGCGCATCTCCCGTCGCGCGAATCGCTGATGGACGAACCATTCCCGAATGGTTCGTCCCAGACGGCGGCGGCGGACGTCGTCGACAAACATCAGCCATCCCACCCGAACCGACCGTGCCCGCTGCGTGACCTTGTTGTCGGACGAGTCCGAGACGAGCAACCATCGTTGCACCTGCACGTCCGGGCTGGAGCGCGGCTCCGCGAGCTCGTCAACATGGTCTTCCAAAACCCTCGACGATGACGTTGCGGCGTTGCTCCGGGTATGCCCATTCCCTCGTGACGCGTTGCGCGCGAGCGAGGGTGAATTCGTACTCCGTGCGCCATGCCCGGTCGGCAGTGCGGGTAGCAACTGCTCCGCGGTGTGACCCAGCTTCCGGAGGAACGCCTCGACCTCGCCCCGCTGACGTTGCGCGCGAGGAGACGTCACGCGGTCACTCCACAATCGCACCGCGTCACCGTACTGACGGGCGAAGTCCGACCGCGCCAGCCCGTCTTCGCGGCCGGCGAGCGACAACGCCGACACGGCGATGGCGAACTCGTCTCCGACAGACCGGTCGAGCTGGAAGTCACGATTGGAGCGAGCCTCGCGGATGGCGTCGCGTGCGATGACCAATCCGACCAGAGCAAGGATCACCGACAGCAGAGACGCGATGACCTGGATCCAGGTCGCGAAGGCGTTGTCCACAGACGAACAGTATCGTCAGGACGCCGCATTCTTCCTTCCAAGAATGCAGAAGAGGTGCACCCGGATCCCGGGTGCACCTCTTCTACTGCGCCGCTTCTTACTTCTGGATGAAGGCGAGGAGGTCAGGGTTGATGACCTCGGCGTGCGTGGTCAGCATGCCGTGCGGGTAGCCGGCGTACAGCTTCAGCTCAGAGTTCTGGAGGAGCTCGTGCTGCAGGAGCGCGGCGGCCTTGTAGGGAACGACCTGGTCGTCGTCGCCCTGCATGACGAGAACGGGGACCGTGATGGCCTTGAGGTCTTCGGTCTGGTCGGTCTCGGAGAAGGCCTTGATGCCCTCGTAGTGAGCGAGCGCGCTGCCCGTCATGCCCTGACGCCACCAGTTCGCGACGACCGGCTCGGACACCTCGACACCGTCGCGGTTGAAGCCGTAGAACGGACCCGACGCCACGGCCTGGAAGAACTCGGCACGGTTGGCGGCGAGAGCGGAACGGAAACCGTCGAGGACCTCGATGGGCGTGCCCTCGGGGTTGCTGTCGGACTTCAGCATGATGGGAGGAACCGAGGAGACGAGCACGGCCTTGGCGACACGACCCTGGGGCTGACCGTACTTGGCGACGTAGCGAGCGACCTGGCCGCCGCCGGTGGAGTGGCCGATGTGGATGGCGTTCTTCAGGTCGAGGTGCTCGACGACGGCGTTCACGTCGCTGGCGTAGTGGTCCATGTCGTGGCCGGTGCTGATCTGCGACGATCGTCCGTGGCCGCGGCGGTCGCTGGCGACGACGCGGTAGCCCTTCGAGAGGAAGTAGAGCATCTGTGCGTCCCAGTCGTCGGACGACAGCGGCCAGCCGTGGTGGAACACGATGGGCTGGGCGTTCTTGTCGCCCCAGTCCTTGAAGTAGATCTCTGCGCCGTCTTCGGTGGTGATGTATCCCATGATGAGTCCTTTGTCATGTCGTCGAACGAGCAAGCCCGCGCGACTGGTGGGTAGTTTGCGCCTCGACGATGTGGCGACTGCATTCACGGTAACTTTCGGGCGTCCGCGACGCCTCCGACAATTGCCGACTCCCGTTGCTACGTCTATCCGAACCCGAGGAGGGGCGCGTCAACACGTCATTCCGAAGAGGGGATACGGAGCTTCCGGCCAGGTGATGTGGGCTTGCCCTCGTCTTTCGTACGGTGAAGCGTCCGCACTCCTTGCACCACGACGTGCAGGGAGGGAAATTGCTTGTATTCAGGGAGCTCGGTGAGCAGTAACAAGAGTGTTCTGGGGAGCTTTCTACGCGCGCGGCGCGCGCACGTCCGGCCGGTGGACGTCGGCCTTCATCCGGCTGACGGCAGACGAGTCTCCGGACTGAAGCGGGAAGAAGTGGCGATGCTCGCCGACATCAGCGTGGAGTACTACACCCGGCTTGAGCAGGGACGGGGAGCAGACCCCTCCACCAAGGTCGTTCGCGCTCTCGCCCGCGCGCTGAATCTGGACGATGTATGCGTCGAGTATGTCAACCGCCTCACCGGGAGGGTCGACGAGCAGCGGCGAATGATCCCGCCCGAGAAGACCTACATCATGCGTGAACTTCTCGACACGTGGGCACATATCCCGGCGTACATCACCGACGGGAACCTCGACATCGTCGCTGTCAATGAACTCATGCGCTCCTTGAGTTCCGGGGCCATCAGCCCCGGGACCAACGCTGTCATCGCCCACTTCGCTCCCGAGAACAAGCGCCAGATCATCAATTGGGAAGAACTGGCGGCACGGGGTGTCGCGACCCTCCGCTTCCTCGGAGACCGTTCCTCCGCGCGGTACAACGAGATCGTTCGTGAGCTGTCAGCGGATCAGGACTTCGTGAAGCTGTGGGAGCTGCACCAGGTTGCTCGACCATCGGACTTCGACTCTCACCTGCGCTTGGATGGAATCGGTGAGATCCAGATGCGGGTCCATAACTTCGAAGTGCCCTCGTTGCCGTTCCATACGATGACCACCCAGTCCCCGAAACCAGGCTTCGAGGTCCTCACCACTACCTCAGGCGCCCGCGAGACAGCCTTCGCCTGAGCCCCGCACGAAAGGCCACTCATGCCGACCATCCTCATCAAGCACGCATATGACGCAGCTTGCACAGGCGACGGCTACCGGGTTCTCGTGGACCGCCTGTGGCCGCGGGGCGTGTCGAAGGAACATGCCGCTCTCGACGAGTGGCTGAAAGACATCGCGCCGTCCCCCGACCTGCGGACGTGGTGGAACCATGACCCCGAACGCATGGCAGAGTTCGCCGCTCGGTACGACGCGGAGCTGGAAGAGAACACCACGACTGTCCAGCACCTGCTCGACGTCGCCCACGCGCACGACACAGTCACCCTGATCTACGCAGCCCATGATCCTACGGTCAACCATGCCGTCGTTCTCCAGCGCTTCATCCAGCAGCGCTTGACCGCCGCCGAGTCATAGGGGCAGCTGTTCGCCAAGCCTCATCCCGTACCGCGCGATGTCCCTGGCCACCGGCAGCCGCTGCTCGCCGTACGAGACGAGTGCAGCGTCGATGGGCGATGAGTGAAGCGCACGGGTGAGAGCAAGCGCATCACCGGCGGCTTTCGCCGCGCCCATCGCGGTGTGCGGACGCACCACCGCTGCCGCGTCCCCCAGAAGCACTGCGCGATCTCTGACGAGACGAGGAGCGACGTAGTCGAGCACGCCCTGAAGGAAGGGCCGAGGCTCCATCGCGACCACTTCAGCGAACTGCGGTGGCAGGCGATGGCGGGCCGCTTCACTCAGTTGTGTCGCGACGTCCGCCGGCGTCTGCCCCGGGGCGAGAGACGTCGATGTGGACGAGCGACCGGCGGCAGTCATCAGCGTCGATAGATCCTCTGAGCTCATCGAGCGGTACCAGACCCAGTTGTACCGACGGCTCCCCGGCTGAGTCTGCCCCTCGGGTCCGGGGACGAGATATCCGAGCGCGTGCTCTCCCGGTCCCGTGTAGAACGTCATCCGCCGAAACAGGGTGTCGGCGGCACCGGCGGGGACGAGGTCTTCAGGGATGAGACCGCGCCAGATGGCATACCCGACGTACGCAGGTTCACCGCCTCCTGGCGCAATGAAACGGCGCACGTGCGAGTGCGCTCCATCTGCTCCGACCAGCAGGTCAGTTTCATATCGTTCGTTACCCGCGGTGAAGGAAATGACGTCGACGCCCGCCCGGACGCCCGTTACCGGGCTGTCCAGAACATACTGAGAGTCGGGGATCACCCCGCGAAGACCGTCGTAAAGCCGGTCCCACGATAGCTGCGTCTGCTCGGCGCGTTCTCGGTAACGAATCGCTCCTCGCAGGTCGAGGGTGATCCGTTCGACGGACGTTACGCCGGGCACCGTAGCCGGTGGTACGCCCGCGGCGTCGAGTGCCGTGAAGATCTCGTCCTGTGCAACGAGCCCGGCGCCTCGCGTGCGGAGACCATGCACTGACTTCTCGTACACCGTGACGTCGTGCCCGAGCCGGTGCAGCATGGCAGCTGCGAATAGTCCCCCGATGGAGCCGCCGGCCACGGCGATGCGATGCGCGGATGCGGAGAAGTCGCTCATGTGGCCACGGTATGTGTCGCGATGCACCAACTCATGCGACAACTGACGGACGGTCCTTCGACCATGAGTCAAGAGCGCGCGAACTGCCAGGGACACCGACGCTAGGACGGTTGGTCGGCGACCGGGAGGAAAGCCTGCACCACGGTCAGGAGAAGGACGACCGCGCCAGCGCCGACGAGAACCGCGTCCGTACCGACGACAACAGCTACGGCGCCGCTCGCCGCCGACCCCACCGCGGTACCCCCGTAGAGGACCAGTTGGTAGATCGACAGACCACGCGTGCGAACGTGTTCTGGCAACGACGCCTGTACGACCGCGTTCACAGTAGCGATGACGCCGATCCACCCTGCACCGCCAGCAACGAGCGCCAGAAAGATGACCCACAGGTCTCCCGTGAAAAGCAGGGCGCACAACCCCAGGCTGAAGAGCGTCATCGATGCGAGCAGTACACCGTTCACTCCCCATCGGTCACGGGCTAGCGCCACGAGAGACGCTCCGACGATGGTGCCCACGCCCAGGACCCCAAGAAGTAGCCCGTAGCCGTCTGCTCCGAGACCGAGGGTTCGCTGAGCGAACACGGGGAGCAAAGCCCAGAGAGCATTGGCCGGCACGAGGAAGATCGCCAAGCGGATGCAGAGGGAGCGCACCAGCGACGAGCGGAAGACGAAGCGAAGCCCCTCGCGTAACGCGTGCAGAAACGGCTCGCGACGAATCTGCGGAGCTCGGTAGTTGCGCCAGGCGAGGAGGGCGCCCAAGTAGATGACGAACGAGGCGGCGTTCACGATGAACACCGCGGTGATCCCGAACTGCGCGATGGCGAGCCCGGCGACTGCCGGACCTGCCGCGCGCGCGACGTTCACGCTGATGGACGACAGTGATGCCGCGTCCGCGACCTGCGCGCGCGGCACGATGTCCGAGATGACTGACTGTGCTGCTGGCATCTGCACGGCGGACGCAGCACCGAGCACGCACGTGAGGGTGAGGAGTGTGCTCGCTGGGAGATCGTCCCCAGCCGACATCGCTACCAATGCCAGTGACGCCCCCAATTGCACGACCTGCGTGACGAGCATCACCGTGCGACGATTCAGGAACTCGCCAAGAACTCCCGATGGCAGCGCCAGTAGCAACACGGGCGCTGCTGAGGCCGTTTGCACGAGGGCGACGACAACAGGTGAGCTGTCGTCGGCAACGAGTTGCCATTGGGCGCCGACAGTCTGCATCCAGATGCCGATATTGCTGACGAATCCGGCGACCCACAGCATTCGGAATGCCGGAACCCTCAGCGGCGCCAATGGCCCATCGCGCCCCGAACGCGAGGACACACGCGTCCGGGGCGCGGCGACGGTCACGTCAGCACCGAAGCCAAAGTCAGGGAACCGCGTTGGCCGCGTCGATGATGAAGCGTGCGACGTCACCAGGATGGGTGTGCATGATGAGGTGCGGACCTGGTAGCTCGATTACCTCGAGTGCTGAGGCTCGTTCGAGGCCGAAACGCACAACGTCCGGGTTGACGATGTGGTCGGCGGTAGCAACGATGCCCCACGTCGGACGTGAGCGCCAGGCTGCGTGCGTGGCCCTCTCGTCGAGCATCGCGGCGTCCAGCGGCCGTTGGGTGACGGCGAAGACGGCAGCTTCATCGGCCGGGATGCCGAGGGCAGCGAGGAAGGGGAACTCGTCGATGGCGACGGACACCTCGCGCCGGGTCGCGCCGTCTGCAGTGGCGTAGGGCCGGTAGTCGAAGAAGTTTGCGGCGTCCGATGCCGGGAAGCGCTGACGCAGGTCGGCTGCGCTCTCATCCACATCGAGGATGAACCCGGCCACGAAGACCAGCCCGCGAACGTTCTCGGCAGTCCCCGCGACGGAGGCGACGGTCGCGCCGTAGGAGTGGCCAACCAGCAGGACAGGACCATCGATGTTCTCTACGAACGACCGCACGTACGCGGCATCCGCCGCGAGACTCCGGTTCGAGATGGCGGGAACACGCACCTCGATGCCAGCCCCCATTATCCGCATTGCCACCGGCGACCAGCTCGCTCCATCAGAGAACGCACCGTGCACCATCACGACGGTCGGCTTCTCGCGCATATTTCACTCCCTCAGTCCCCGAGATCTCCGGGTTCCATCCCACGCTAGGAGCGGGGACCGTGCCCCCGCTCCTACGCGTTGTCGTTACTTGACTGGACGGGTGTCGGAAACCGCGTTCGCGTCAAGGAAGACGCGGACGACATCGTTGAACGCCTCCGGGTTTTCCAGGAATGGGAAGTGGGAGCTTGCTACATCCCGCGGGAAGATGTGCACGAGCGCT
Source organism: Microbacterium gorillae (assembly GCF_050990725.1). Taxonomy (GTDB): domain Bacteria; phylum Actinomycetota; class Actinomycetes; order Actinomycetales; family Microbacteriaceae; genus Microbacterium; species Microbacterium gorillae_A. The sequence goes on along the minus strand of NZ_CP158844.1, from coordinate 475,677 downwards.
CCAGGTATACGCGATGCGACGTAACGCTGCGATTCCGGGGAGACATGGCTGCCATCACAACCCAGCACGAGGGTGGGCTTGGCGATGGTCGGAAGCATTTCCCGCCAGTCCTGCGCGCCGTGGTCGAACAGGAGTGGCGCGGCAACCCGACGCGGAGTCTGAGCGACCTCCGATGACACGAACGCCCAGAGGTCGTCGTTGACGGGCCCAGTGAACATGCTCCGCACGAAAGCACGCACCGCCGCTTCCCCACCAGCATCATCAGCGATGGCATTGGCGAGCGCGCCGAGACCGTCCGGCGGCAGGATGCAGCCCGCGGACTGCTGCTCTTGCGGGCTCATCCACAGTTGCGCGACGACCGCGGCTGGTTGGTCCACCATAACGATGCTGCGTACTCTGCTGTCTCCGAAAAGTTCGAGGTAGGACCAGATGACGGAGACGCCCATCGACCAGCCGAGGAGGTCGACGGTCTGGATGTCAAGTTCGTCGAGGATGTCTCGGAGGTCGGCCGCGAGACGGGCGATACGGTGCCCGCGCCAGGGTTTTTCTGACCTTCCATGTCCGCGCGCGTCATAGGTAATGACGCGGCGCTCGGTGAGTCCTTCACGCTGGTGCCGGAACATCTCCTGTGATTGCGACCACCCGTGGAGCATCAGGAGCGGGACGCCGTTCCCACCCGTGTCGTACAGCTCCAGGGTCACACCGTCGCTGGTCTGAATTTGCCGGCTGCGTGCCCTCATTGGATGTGACCTGCGTTCTCCCAGTACGACGCGAGTTTCAGGCCGAGGTGCAGGGCGCTGCGTTTCATTCCGTCATCCATCGCGTCTTTCACCACTTGAGGCATGTTTTCCAATCGGTAGTAGAGCGTCGTGCGGTGGATGTGCAGTTCCTCGCACACGACCTTGATCTGGTGGGCGTGGTCGAGGAGAGTCTCGATGGTTTGCCGGCGCAGCGGGTCCGCGTCATGGATCAGGGTGTACGCGGCTGGCGAGTACCACTGCAGCCGGTTCGGGTCCGAGACGACGTCGGCAATGAGCAGCCAGGGACCGACGTCCTCGGCGCGCAGGCTCTTGCCCAGATCGGGCAAGAGCTCAGCGACCGCCGCCGTCGCGACCGCCCGCTCAGCGACGGGCCGCACGTCGATGTCCGTCTCGGTCAGGTGAGCGGACCCGATTGCTCGCAAGAGCACCCCGGCGCGCGCGGCCTCGGCCGCGATGAGGTCATCTGTTCGCGCATTATGGTTCGCACGCTCCAGGAACAACAGGGCAGCTCCGATCTCACCCATGAACATGAGGGTGGTTTTGGCCACGCTCTCCAGGGCCCGTCCGAGCGACGCGCGCTGCACGACGGTCGTGTCATGCCCGACGGACACGGCACGAACGACGGTTGCCGAGCTGCGCGACACCCCGTGAGTGCGGACAGCGGTGCTCAGCGCGTCCCGCCTGGCGACCGGATCCTGAGCGAGAAGTCCGCGGATGACCATTTCGCGTGTGGATCGCGCGGGTGTCGCGTCCTGCTCGCCGGCGAGATAGTCGCGCGCGATGTCCACTGCCGCGTCCACGGCGCGGAACTGCGCGGATGTCAGCGGCGGGAGCCCGCCCGTGATGAGCCACATGACTCCGAGCAGTGCGTCATCGGAGCGAATCGGCACGGCCAGACGTTCGCGTGCACCGAACTGGTCGAGGTTCACGGTCTGCGGCCGCCTGGCGGAGGACAGATGAATGCTCTCCAGATACGCGCGCTCGCGCGGAGGCGTCGCGCGTCCGAGGAGCCCGCGAGCACGAAGCTCATCGATCTCCTCCCCTTGCGCGCTGGAGACCATAGGACGGTACTGCGCGTCGTTGATGACCACGGATCGACCGAGGTCTTCCGCAAGGTCATCCACGAGTGTTTGCAGGTTCATGCACGTCTCCCTACGACGTCGCCCCACCGATGCATCGTGATCCTTTCTCGGGCCAGCACTCGCGCCCTCGGCCTCAGCGTAGGAACGACATATCGATGTCGAGGAGGCCCAACTTGTACCACCCAGATGGCGGCAGCGACCTCAACGGTAGGTATTGATGGGAGCGTTCACATCCCCTCTTCGACATATCCACATCACCTCGAAACGAACGCGCAACGTCGCTTCGGGATAATGGGGGGATGCACGACCGACACTCCGGCTACGCCGTTGCGTCAGACCGCGCCTTCTTGGCCGGTTCCCCCTCCGCGGCCAGCACCCCCCTGCGCGGACGCGTCGACATCACTTCGGCCCTCATTGCCTCCATCAACCGGTCTCTCACGGGCGTGCCCACTCCTGCGCTCATCCGTGGGCGCGCAGGAATGGGAAAGACTCGACTGCTCGCGGAGATTCTCGCGTTCGCCGAGGAACAGGGATGGTCCACCTTTACCGTCACCCCGGATGTTGACTCCGGCGCAGTCCCCCTGGGAGCGCTCACCGAGGCGATGTTGCGTGGCACCCCACCCCTAGTGACGGAGGAGGAACTGCGACCGGTCCTCGGCGCGGGTGAAGCGCCGTACTGGATCACGCGCCTCCTGACCGACAGAGTGGAGTCGGCGGCGACGACCGTGGGAGGCATGGTCGTCGTCATCGACGACCTGCAGTGGTTGGATGCCGCGTCAGTCGGGATCCTGTTGCGGTCAGCGGCCGCGCTGGCGGATCAGCCAGTCGCGTGGGTGCTTGCCAGCCGGTCCGGGCAGTTCCGGGCAGCGCACGCGCGAGTCGCCGAGTATGTCGAGCGCACCGGCACGGTCGTTGATCTCGAGCCCGTCGCGGCCGACGCTGCGCTCGAGATCGCCTCCGACCTCGCTGGCGCGGCCCTCGGACCCAAGCTCGAAGCCGCTCTCCAACGGACCGCGCACATCCCGCTCCTCGTCGTCGAACTCGTGCGCGGCCTCCAAGAGGAGGCACTCCTCGAGGCTCATGACGGTGTCGTGGATGCTGTCGGCACCACCGTTCCCGCGAGGTTTGGGGCGGCGTCACGACAGCGCGTTGCTCATCTGTCTGACGACGCTTTGACATTCGCCCAGGTCGCGAGCTTGTTCGGCAGGAGGTTCCGTCTCTCCGACGTCTTGACCGCGACCGGCGCCACCGCTGTGACCTCGATGCCCGTGGTGCGGGAACTGCTGGGCGCTGACTTCTTGACAGAAGACGGGACGACGCTCGCCTTCGTCCACGACACGATCCGAGAAGCCGTCGAGGCGACGATCCCCGCATCCGTCCGCAAGGTCATGCTGCGGGAAGTGGCCCACCTCCGTCTCGCTTCCGGCGAGCCGGCCTCCGCTGTCGCCGCGGCGCTCGTGGAGGCGGCGGAACCCGGCGACCAGCAATCGTTCGCTCTGATCCGTGACGCCGCACAGCAATTGGCGGCATCCGACACCTCACAGGCCGCCGACCTCGCGGCGGCCGCACTGCACCTCGCCAACAACATCCCTGCGTTGGCGGAGGCCAGCACCGAGCTTCTGCCGTACCTCTGGGCCGACGGACGCGATACCGAGGCGGACAACGCGACGCAGGCTCTCACGCCCTATCTCTCACCAGAGTCCCGCGCGCGCGTCCTTCTCGGCGCTGCCCGTCGCCAGACCGAGTCTTCTTTCGACCAAGCGATCGCGACCTGTGATGAGGCGCTCGCGCTGGGAAAGATCGAGCGCTCGACACGAGCCGATCTCCTCGCTGTGCGCGCGCTTAACTGCGCGAACAAGGCCGACTTCGTCGAGCTGACTCGCACACTTGTGCTCGCGCGCGAGGTCGCCGACCCCGACGTCGACCACGAAGCGCTGGCCACGGTCGACGCGACAGAATCCGTGTACGCGTTCAACAGCAACCGGTTCGATGACGCGGTCGCCCTCATGCAGGCGGCGTCGAAGCGCGCTGCTCTCGCCGGGCTCGATCCCGCGCGATGGGTGCCGGAAGGGCTGTGGGACGCGTTCCTGCACAACTCCAAAGGCGATGTCACCCACGCCCTCGAACTGGTGGACGAGGGGCTGCGCTCCGCGCTCGCGTCCAAGGCCGCCGTCGCCGAGGCCTACTGGATGATGGTTCGCGCCCGCGTCCTGCATGATCTCGGCCGGCTGGACGAGGCGAAGCTGCAAGCCGAGTCGGTGCTCTCCCTTGCCGGCGAACTCGGACTCGGCGACTTCGCGAATGCGACCGCCGGCATCGTCCTCTTCCGGATCGCCCTCCGCACCGGCGACACCGCTCTGCGCCAGCAGTCGGAGCCCATCGTTGAATCTCTCGCGGCCGGCGGTGGTGTCGTGCGGGCGGGCCAGTGGATGCTCGTCCTGCGAGCCCTGAACGACGGAAACGTGGATGATGCGGTGGCGCACAGTGCGCTGGCGCGGGAATCGCTTCACGACCCCATCCCCGCGATGACCACACCCTCCGACTTCGCGGACGACCTTCTCCTCATGGAAGTGGCGATCCGGTCCGATGATGGTGGACTCGCTCAGGAGGTCATCGCGCGAGCCCGGGCCCGTTACGACCGCAATCCCGACAGCGCATACTGCCGGGCCATCCTTCAGGCCGCTGCAGGCTGCCACGCTCGTGACGCGGACCTGCTGACTGAGGCCGCGACAACCCTTCGGCAGTTGGACAGACCGCTCATCCTCGCTCTGGTCCTCGAGTTCGTCGGGGCCGTGCAGACCAATGCGGAACCGCCCATATCGGCGCTTGACGAAGCGCTCGCGATCTACGAGAACGCGGGAGCGCATCGCGACGTCAACCGGGTACTGCAGTCTCTCCGGCATCTCGGAGTGCGCCGGCGTGCGCACTCGCAAGCCGATCCGCAGATGCTCTCACCGCGCGAGCAGCAAGTGCTCGAGCGCGTCGCCGCCGGTGCGACAACGCAGCAGATCGCGGACGCGCTGTTCATGTCGCCCCATACGGTCGTCTCGCACATTCGCCATATCTACGCGAAGTCAGGTGTCAACTCGAGGAAGGCTCTGCGCGAGTGGCATGGAAAGCGCCTAGCTCGCTCTCAGGCACAGCTCACGCGTGAATCTGGTTCCATGCGCTGATCTGAGCACCCGCCAGGCGGAAGCTCGCGAACCCCATCACCTCAACTGTCGACGTACCGGGGACCCGCAGCCGCAACCGCTGTTCGGTCAGCACCGTGTCACCGCAGACCGCGACGGACTGGAGGTCGGTGGTCCACTGGTCGAAGTTCTCATGCAGATCGGCAATCATCCGCGTGACCGCGGACCGTCCCCACACGCTCTTGCTCGCAGACGGCCGATAGACGACATCCTCCGCGAGGAACGGGTGCAGCTCGGTGTGTGCCCGGTCGTTGAGGAGCGCGACGAAGTCACGCACGATGAGTTCGCGTTCGAGTTGTTGAATTCCGGTAAGTGCCTCGCGGCCGATGGCGTCCATGATGTCTCCGTTCAGGTCGTGTGGCACTCACGGTAGAACCGGTGGAGACCGTGCCCTTGCGACGTCCGTTCAATTCCTTATGGACAGTTTGTGCAGGGTTACCACCGCCCCTAGAAGCCGGCATCGACCGTCGCATGCACTCTCGTCACGTGTCGGAGGAGAATGACCGCATTCGCCGTCAGGATGGAGCGGATAACCACCGCGAGAGAAAGCAGGCGGGCGATGAACAGTGCTGAGGCGGGCCCGACGCAGGCACCGGGTGCCCCACTCACCGCAAACGCGGTCTTCCTGGTCGTGACCATCGCGCCAAACGGCATCGACACCGTGCGCGACGTCCTCGCCGACCTCGCGGATTCGATGAAGGCCATCACCTTCCGGTTTCCTGATGCCGCGCTGACATGCACGGTCGGGGTCGGCAGCGGCGTCTGGGAATCGCTGATGGGGAGCTCCCTGCCCGCCCAGCTGCGTCCCTTCACGCCCGTGGCCGGCGCGGTGCATACGGCACCCGCGACGGACGGCGATCTGCTCTTCCACATCAGGGCCGAGCGGGCCGACGTCTGCTTCTTCTTCGAGAAGCGGCTACTGGGCGACCTCGGCACCGCGGTGCACGTCGTCGATGAAACCGTCGGCTTCCGCTCCTTCGACCGTCGTGACCTGCTGGGCTTCGTCGACGGGACGGCGAACCCCGTCGGAACGGAGATCGATGCCGCCGTCCTCGTCGGCGACGAAGACCCTGAGCATGCCGGAGGCACCTACGTCGTCACCCAGAAGTACGTTCACGCGATGGCCGCGTGGGATTCGCTGCCCGTCGACACGCAGGAGCGGATCCTCGGGCGCACAAAGGTGGACGGCATCGAGCTGGATGACGCCCCCGCGGGCCAACAGTCGCACAAGTCCTTGGCGACCATCGAAGACGAACAGGGAGTCGAGCACGACATCATCCGCGACAACATGCCTTTCGGCAGCCCGGGTGGGGGCGAGTTCGGCACCTACTTCCTCGGATACAGCCGCAACCTCTGGGTCATCCAGCAGATGCTCGAGCGGATGTTCATCGGAGAGCCGGCGGGGATGCACGACCGGCTGCTGGACTTCTCGACTGCCCTGACCGGTTCGGTGTTCTTCGCGCCCTCCGCCGCAGAGCTCGACGCGCTCGGCGCTGAGTGAACGCAGCCATCTGGCGGCAACTGTTCGCCCTCCGCCCAGCGACCCATCAGTGGCCGGGTGCGCTGCAAGCGGCGACCGCCATCACCGTTCCACCTCTCCTCGGATTGCTCGTCGGCCAACCGCGTTGGGGATCGGTCGCCTCCATCGGCGCCCTCATCGTGCTGCATCTCCCGGACCGGTCGCGCAGAGAACGCGCGGTCGCGCTGCCTCTCATCGCCGCCGCTCTCCTGGTCGCTGCGAGCATCGGCGCCCTTCTGGGCACCGCGCTGATCCCCGGCCTCATCGCCATGTCCGTCATCGCCATCGGTGGGTCGTTCCTCGCGCAGGCTCTCTCGGTCGGTCCGCCGGGTGCGTTGTTCCTCGTTCTCATTACGGGCTCCGCCGGTCAACTCGTCGCGCCCATAGCCAAGAGCGGAGCCGGGATGAGCTATCTCGAGGTCATCGCCTCCCTCGCCGGCGGTGCGCTTGTCGGCTACCTCGTCGTGGTGCTGCCCCTCGTGGTGCCGTCCATCCGGGCCAGCGACCACGAGATCTTCGAGCGACGCACCCACTGGCGTTTCGCGGTCTCCGCATCGGTGCGCGTGGTCGTCGCTCGCATCGCCGTGGCCGCGGTGCTCGCCGTACCAGTCAGCGCGTTCCTCGGCCTGCACCATGCGGCGTGGGTGATGCTGGCGTGCCTCGGAATCCTGCAGAAAGACGCCGACGTCCACTCCGCGGCCCTGCGCGGCGTACAACGGCTCATCGGCACGGGCGTCGCCATCATCCTCGTCGTCGTCCTCGCGGTCATCGAGCCCCAGGGGTTCGCGCGCATCGCATGGGCCGCCGGGCTGATCTTCGCCTTCGAGCTCCTCCTACGCCGGAACCTCACGTGGGCTCTCGCCGCCGTCACACCGATGGCGGTTCTCCTCGCCTCCGCGGGAGGACGGTCCATCAGCGAAGTCGCGGACGAGCGCGTGGTGGACACGGTCGCTGGCGCGGCGATTGCGGGTGCCGTCCTTCTCGCGGCCGTAGCAGTCGAGAGAAGGCGCAGCAGGGTCGGCTCGACACATGTCGGATGACCTTCGAACGCTCGGCCTACGGAGGCCCTGTCGCGCGCGAGCACAGTGAGAGTACGCACAGAAAGGGCCGACCATGCCAGAGATCCTGCAACCAGGAGAACGCGCACCGCACTTCTCTCTCCGGGTGACCGCCGACCAGTCGCTGAGCTCCGACGAGCTCCTCGGCAGCCCAGTGGTCCTCGCGTTCTACCCCGCTGACTGGAGTCCCGTCTGCGGTGACCAGCTGTCCGTCATCAACGAGGCTCTGCCGCTGATCCGCGCCCGGGGCGCTCAGGTCGTCGCCGTGTCCGTCGACAACGTGTGGTCGCACGAGGCGTTCACCTCGGCCCACTCACTGCACTTTCCGCTGCTCAGCGACTTCGAGCCGAAAGGGGCTGTCGCTCGCCTTTTCGGCGCATACGACGACACCGTCGGCGAAGCCCGAAGGGCCCTCTTCGTCATCGACTCCGCGGGCATCATCGCCTGGAGCTACCTCGCCCCCGTCGCCGTCAATCCTGGCGTCGACGGGGTTCTCGACGCCCTCGACACACTCACCCACCACTGAAAGGAGAGGACCATGTCCTCACTTCGCGTTCCTGTCTCCCCGCACGACCACACCTCGGGCCCTGCCGACGCGGCGGTGGTCCTCGTCGAGTACGGCGACTACCAGTGCCCCTACTGCGGCGCTGCCTATCCCGTGGTCAAGGAGCTGCTCGCAGCCTACGAAGGGCAGGTGCGCTTCGTTTTCCGGAACTTCCCGCTCGCCGAGGTTCACGCCGAAGCGGTCGACGCCGCCTTCGTCGCCGAGTTCGCCGCCGAGCACGGCAAGTTCTGGGAGGCGCACGACCTGCTGTTCGAACACCAGCAGCAGCTGGGCCCCGACCTCTATGCGACGATCTGTGAGCGTCTCGACCTGCCGCTGGACGAACTCCGAGCCTCTGTGGCTGAGGGACGATACCTCGCTCGGATCCGCGCCGACGAGGAGGGCGGCATCCGCAGCGGTGTGAACGGGACGCCCACCTTCTTCCTCAACGGCCACCGACTCGACAGCGGAACCGAGGGCCTCGCCGAGGCTCTAGCAGGAGTGATCCAGCGCTCCTTCTGAGCCTTAGCGACTGTGCGGGGCCGCCGGGATCTACCCGGCGGCCCTTCACGGTTCAGCGGGCGATGCGGCGCATCCTCAGCGCGGCGGCCACCGTCACGATTCCCACGAGGACGACGAATACCAGGAGCACGGTGATCTGCGGCAGCACCGTCAATGCTCCGCCGATGGCGAGGACCGGGATGGCCAGGCCGCAATAGGCGACGAGGAAAATCGCGGCGAGCGTCTCGCCCCGGCGTCCCGGTTCCGCGATCTCGGATGCCGTGGCCAGCGCACACTTGAACAGGGCGCCGACGCCCGCACCACCGATGATCCCGCCGAGGAGGAACAGCGCCAGCGAAGGTGCGACAGCCCCACCGGCGATGGCCAGCAGTCCGAGTCCGCAAGCGACGGCGGCGAACATCAGCTGCGTACGGCGAGCCACCCGGGCGAGAAGAACCTGAGCAGCGGCGGCGGACCCGAAGACGAGGAAGACCGTGATCCCGGCCATCAGGTGCCCGTCTTCCTCGAAGATGCCGACAAGGATCGAGGGTGCGAGAGACGTGAACAGTCCGAAAAGTGCGAAGCCGGCGAAGGCCGCGAAGGCTGCCGCGACGAAGTTGCCGCGGGATGCCGCGGGGACCGCGACCTTCTGCGGACGATACGCGCGCCGAGTTGGGGTGACGGTCTCTGGGACGAGCGCGACCGCGATGGCCAGGAGGATGAGGACCATCGCGAACACGGTGTGCGAAAGGTGCAGCGGGTCCGGCAGGAAGTCCGCGAACAGCCCACCGATGAGGGGGCCGAGGGCGAGGCCTCCGAGGTTTGCGCCGCCGGCGACGGATGCCGCGACGATGGCGTTCTCATCCGGCCGAGCGCGAGCCCTCAGCTCACCGAGGTGCGCGGTCGCCGTCGCGGTGAGCACGCCGATGCTGACGCCATTGACGACGCGGGCCACCAGCAGACCTGGCACGTCGGTAAACACCATGAACAGCACCGCAGAGAGCGCGGAGATGAGGATGGCGATGACGAGCATTCGGCGCCTGCCCATCCAGTCGCTGACGTGACCGAGCAGGAAGAGGCTCGCGACGACGCCGACCGCGTAGGCCGCGAACACCACGGTGACGACCGAGACGGGGAACCCGTCGAGCTGCTGGTACAGCGGATACAGCGGTGTGGGGACAGTGGAATACGCCATCACCAGGAGAAACGCGACCGCCACCACCCAGAATGGTGTCGTGCGGTGAGCGGTGTCGGAGTGTGTGAAGGCCATCGCCTGCAGCTTTCTCTATGGGTGCGTGGTGAGGCAAGAACGGCGCCGGAGGGGTGCCCCTCCGGCGCCGTCTACCGCCTCGAGCCCGATCCCGAGGCGGCGTCTCTGCTTACCGCAGAGGAGTGATGCCCTGCGAGCCGCGCGGGAAGGTCGCGAGGACGGCGGGGTCGATGTTGAGGTGCGCCGAGACGAGCTGCGGCGGCACGTGGGACAGCCAGTTGGCGAGGGAGATCTCCTCGTACTTGTCGGTGCGGAACACCTCGAGGAACTGCAGCACATCGTCGCCGGTGTTCTCGATGTAGTGGCCGAAGTTCTTGCGGACCACGCCCACATCACCCGGACGGAAGTCGGTGGTGTTCGCGTGCGGGCCGGTGTTGAACACGGTCATCCGGGCGGAGCCGCGGAGGTAGTACTGCCACTCGTCGGCATTCGGGTGCCAGTGCAGCTCTCGCATGGAGCCCGGCTCCACGGTGACGAGGGCCGCAGCGACCGTAGACGAGTACTTGTAGTTGGTGGAGTCAGCGATCTGAATCGACCCGCCCGTGTTCTCGTACAGCGGCTTCGAGCGCGACAGGCGGAAGATGACCGGCTCCATGCCCCACTCGACGCCGGCAGCAGCCTGGTCGACCTCGAGGGCCGGCGGTTCGTCACCGGGGAAGATCCACAAATTGTGGAGCGGGATGTCCGAGAACACCTCCTGTGCGACACCGAAGTTCTTCGCCAGCACCTCGGGAGGGGTGTGCGCGAACCAGTCGGTCAGCAGCAGGGTGTTCGATTCGGACTGCTCGCCGTCGTCGAAGGCGAGCACGAACTCGGCGCCATCCGGGCCGAGCCCCTGCAGGGAGTGCGGCGTACCGGCCGGGAAGAACCACAGGTCGCCCTCCTCCACGTCTTCCACGGCGGGGAGGCCGGAACGGCTGAGCGTTGTCACGCGGGCCTTTCCCCGAGTCATCACGGCCCACTCGGCGGTCTGGTGCCAGTGCAGCTCGCGAATGCCGCCGGGCTCCAGGTACATGTTCACTCCGGCGATCTCGTCGGAGATGTGGAAGTCCTGCTTCGTCAGCTCACGCGCCCAGCCACCACGCTGCACGCGACGGGGCGAGATGTTGAACGACGACCAGAAGAACGGCTGCGTGCTGATGTCGGTCGCCGGCGCATGCACCTGGTTCGGGAACTGCGACTCGATGGCCTCGTTCTGCGGACCCGTCATCGTGTTGCTCTGTGGGTGGTCAGCGATGTTGATCTCGCCTTCCTGCGGCAGGTCGGGGTTACCCAGAGTGGGGACCTCATGCCCGACGGGGACGTTCTCGGACGAATCCATAGCTTGCTCCTTCGTGACGAATCCGGACGGTACTCAGGAGTCTGGCAACGCCCAGCGGTGCGCAACAGGGATAGCTGACGAACGTGCACTCGACACTCGTCGGACGCCGTCAACCGCGTCGTTCGCTTGGGTGGAAAGGTCCCGAGGAGGTTTCATGTCGCTCGCCCAAGCCCCGTCGCTTCGTCGATACCCGCTGCTGGAAACGGTGTGGGCGTCTGCGTCTCTCGCGTTCGTCTCCGGGCTGCTCGACGCGTGGACGTTCGGCCAGGTCGGCACGTTCGCCACAGTGCAGTCCGGCAACCTCATCTCCCTCGGGTATTTCACCGCAGGGGGAAACGTCGGGCGCGCGCTCCTCGCTGCCAGTTCTGTTCTCGTCTTCGCGCTCGGAGCCTTCGTGTGCAGCATCATGGTCCTCTGGCTTTCCCGGCGAGGGAGGTCGTACTCCGCGCCCGTCCTTCTTGGCGAGGTCGTGATTATCGCGATGCTCGCCGTGCTGAGCGTCGGCCACGTCGTCGAGCCGATGTGGATCGCGTGGGCCATCAGTTTCCTCGCCGGCGTGCAGGGCAACGCCTTCCACCGTGAAGCAGGGATGCTCTACGGCAACATCGCCGTCACCTCCGTCATTCAGATGGCGGCGAGTCTGCTGGGCCGAGCGGTCGGGCGGCGCATCGCGGACGATGGCGAACGGCATGTGCTGCCTGCGGGCGCATACCTCGCGGTTCTCCTCACGTTCGCCGTCGGAGGCGGCGGCGGGTTCCTGCTAAATCGCGGATGGGAAGGCCTGTCGCTGGTCCTGGCCGCAGCCGTCCTCCTCGTGCTGTGGACATGCGCGGTCCGCGGGCGGGGTGCCATCGACCCGGCGCAGAACGCACCGACGCCGTAGCGCCGGGTGAGTACCCTGATCTGCATGCTGCCCGAAGCCATCCACACCGGTTGGACCTCTCGGGCGACGTTATCCGTCCTCGCATGGATCGAGTCTGGTCTGATGACGACGCTCTCCCCGCTGCTGATCCTGACGTGCGGGCTGTCGTTCTCCGGTAAGAGCACCCTCGCGCTCGAGCTGCGCTCACGCCTCGACGCGGATGTTCTCAGTCTCGATGTCATCAATGCCGAGCGCGGCCTCTACGGCGGGCAGGGCATATCGGGCGAGGAATGGCAGAAAACTCATCAGATCGCCCAGGCACGCGCTCTGAACGCTCTCACCCAAGGTCGCAGCGTCATCATCGACGACGCCGCTTCCCGCCGGTTCCTGCGTGACGCCTGGCGCGAGGTCGCCGCCCAGGGCCAGGCGCGGTTCCGGATCATCTGGTTGGACATCGAGCCGGTCACCCAGCAACATCGGCTGCAGGCGAACCGGTCCACGCCCCCCACGATGTCGTGGACCGAGTCATGGCCGAGCACCGAGCGAGCGTCGAGCCGGCGCAGTAGGAGAACGTGATCCGCGTCGACGCCCGGAACGCGCATGAGCCGGAGACCATCGCCGATCTGCTTCACTCCCTGAGTACTAACGCGGACCCCCAGGCGTAAGACAGCGCCAGCCCGGCGGCCGCCGCGAGCAGAGCGGCGCCCAGCATCCCTCCGGCATAGGAGACCCCGAGGAGAGTCCGGCGACGAGCGAACAGCTCTGCCGCCTGCACGCTGGCCGTGCTGAACGTGGTGTAGCCGCCGAGGAAACCGGCACCCAAGACGAGCGCGCCCGATGCATCGAGGACGTGAGCGTCAGCGAGCCCCGTGACGAGACCGAGAGCGAAGGATCCGCTCACGTTAATGATGACCGTGCCCCACGGGAACGGGCCGCCCACACGACGCGTGATTCGCGAGTCGAGAGCGTACCGTGCGACTGCGCCGAAGCCTCCAGCCAGGGCCGCGAGAACGGCGACGAGCCCCGTCATGCTCGTACCTTCCTCGTACCGGTAAGGCGTTGGGCTGCGAACGCTCCAACGACTCCCAGGACAACGGTGGGGACCACATAGAGGACACCGAGGAGTAAGTGATCTGTCAGAATCAGCCCGTCCGACCCGACCGCGAACGTGCTGTATGTCGTATACCCGCCGAGAACTCCCGTGCCGAGCAGCAAGCGCATCCGGCCCCCGCGAGTTGCACCGTAGAGCGCGCCGAGCAAGATCGCGCCCGACACGTTCATGATGAAGGTCGGCCAGGGGAACGAGGAGCTGCTCGCCCACCAGGTGCCAAAGAGAATCCGGATCCCCGTGCCTACGGCTCCACCGGCGAAGACGAGCATGTACGGTACGACCGTTGCACTCCGCATCGGGGTCATCTCCACCTCCATGCTGTTGAACCTAAGAGAGCACCTGTCGAACGGCGCACGACGACTGTCGAATGTCGTATCGACACTCGCTGGGCTACGCGTTGTCGATGCGGGACTCGACAACGGTCTGAGTCGCACCCGGCTCCGCGAACCTACGGTGGTGTGCACCGAGACCACGGAAAGTAGGCCCCATGTCCTCGCACCTGGGTGAGAACCACCGCAACACGCTCCGACAGATCTCCGAGCACCCGACGAGCAGCAACGTCCAGTGGCACGACGTCCTGTCGCTCCTCCGATCCGTCGGGGAGGTCACCGTCGAGCACAACAGCAAAGTGAAGGTCACGGTCGGCACCGAGACCATCGTCGTGTCGCCTCCTCGGGAGAAGACCGTCGACGAGGACCTCCTCATCGAACTCCGCCGCCTTCTCCACGCCGCCGACTAAACACCCGTCAGTAACTGACGTCAAGAACGAAGGACACCATGAAGACATCACCCGCCGCCAACCTCACGGGCTCCGTCGACCAGCGCCTCTGGCAGCTGTCGGTCACACCGAAGAGCGAACAGACCCGCGACTGGTTGCGGCAGCAACTCGACTCCGCGCTCGAGGAGTGGGCGAAAGACCGCACAGCTCTGGACATCGACCGCGAGGGCCGCGTCGACTTCTAATGGGGACCGTCCTCTTGGGCGCCGATCTGACTCGTGTGTTCACTGGGTAGATCTCAGGTCGCATCAGCCAGGATGGGACCGCCGTCGCTCGCGGTTCACCACGGAAAGCATCGAGCGGAACAGCCCGCAACGCATCATCCAGAATGCTGCCGGGCTCATCGAGCAAGGTCGGCCAATGCTCGCCGATGAGGGCGACGGCCGACCGCCAGTTCCGTTCCTCAGGCGCCCGGGATAGCGCCCTGACCACATCGGCATGAGAAGAAGGAGTGGTCATCGTTCAGCTCTTCCCCTACAGATGGGATTCTTGCAGGAGCCAACGTATCGCCGAGGCAGGTCGACGTCCGTGACGAATTGCCCGATGTGGTCAGCATCTTCGTCGGCATCAACGAGGTCTGGCGCCGATTCGACTCCGATGACCCCACGTCGGACGAGCAGTACGAGGCTGACCTGCGCGCGCTCATCGAGCCGTTCACACGCACGAAGCTGGTCCTCGTCGAGCCGTTCCTGCTGCCCAAGGACGAAGCGCAACAATCGTGGTCGGACGAGCTGGCGGGGAAGATCCGCGTGGTTCGCGCGCTGGCTGCTGAGTACGGTGTCCCCCTCGTGCCACTCCACGCCACGATGAACGCGGCGGGCACTGCCGCAGATCTCGCCCCTGACGGTGTGCATCCCAACGCCGCAGGGCATCAGCTCATCGCCGACACCTGGCTCGCCCATGCTGGAGGCGTCGTGGAGCGATGACGGGGCCGCGCGAAGCACGGCCGCGGATGCGAACAAGGCTCCGCTTCGTTCCAGAAGAGGTTCACCCGGGGTGAGAGTCCGCGTCACTGTGGATTCTCACGCCGGGTGACCGGACTTCAGACCGGCGACCGAACCGCCGCCAGCGAGTCCCAGATCGCTGCCGCAACCTGGTGCTTGCTTCCGGATGCGGCGGCGATCACGGCTCCGTCCGGGCCGATCACCCGCACCTCGTTGTCGGGGGTTTCGAATCCTCGGTCCCAGCCGACCTCGTTCACCACCAGCACGTCGACGCCCTTGCGCTCGCGCTTGCGGCGAGCCCGCGCGAGCATCTCTTCCTCGCCGCCTTCCTCCGATGGAGTCTCGGCGGCGAAGGCGACGAACGTCTGCCCCTCCCGGCGCGCAGCGGTCAGGCCCGCGATGATGTCGGGGTTCTCGACGAGCTCGATCCGGGTCAGCTCGCCCCTGTCCTTCGTGAGTTTGCGGGCCGCGACCTCGACCGGCCGATAGTCGGCGACCGCGGCGGCCATGACAACGACATCAGCCGCTGCGGCGATGTCCGTGAGAGCATCACCGAGCTCTGCAGCCGACCCGACCGGCACGATGTCGACGGAAGGATGCTGTGCCGCGGCGAGGACATCGCCCGAGATGTTCGCGGCGACCAGCGTCACCGACGCGCCCCGTGCCGCCGCCTCCGCGGCGAGCGCAACACCCTGCCGTCCGCTCGACCGGTTGCCCAGATACCGCACCGGGTCGATCGGCTCGCGCGTCCCTCCTGCCGAGATGGCCACGCGCAGACCGGCGAGATCTCCGGCGGCAAAGAGGGCAAGAGCCGCCTCGGCGATGTCTTCGGGCTCCACCATCCGTCCCGGTCCGCTGTCGCCGCCGGCGAGTTCGCCGTCGGCCGGACCGACGATGTGCACGCCGCGGGATCGGAGCGTCGCCACGTTCGCCTGGGTGGCAGTGTGCCGCCACATCTCGGCGTGCATCGCCGGGGCGATGACGACGGGCGCCTCCGTCGCGAGCAGCGTGGTGCCGAGCAGGTCGTCGGCGATTCCGGCGGTCATCCGGGCGATCGTGTTCGCGGTGGCGGGGGCGACGATGACAAGGTCGGCGTTCTGGCCGAGCGCGACGTGCCGTACGCGAGCCACGTCGTCGTGCACGCTCGTGGTCACCGGATGTCGACTGATGGCTTCCCAGGTGGGCAGCCCCACGAAGCGCAACGCGTCTTCGGTGGGGATGACGGTGACCTCGTGACCGGCCTTGATGAGCAGCCGCACCAGGTGCACCGACTTGTACGCGGCGATGCCGCCCGTGACTCCGACGACGATGTTCACACCTCCGATTCTGCCGCAGCCGACCCCCGCTGGGGCCGCCGTAGACTTACCCGGGTGTGCACGGTCGTGATCGATGTGACGGATGCTGCGACGGCTCGCCTTCTCGCCGTGCGCGATGAGGACCCGCTGCGCGCATGGGATGCCCTGGGCGAGTGGTGGCCCGACACGCACCCCGGTGTGCTCGGAATCCGCGACCGCCGCGCCGGCGGTGCGTGGCTCGCGGTGAACCCGCAGGAGCGGCGCCTGGCCGTGCTCCTCAACCGTGCGGATGTCGTCGACCTCCCCGACGAGTTCGCCCTCACGCGCGGAACGCTCGCGCTCGAGTCTGTGCTCGGCCGCTCACCCGTCGCCCCGTTGTCGATGCACGGCTTCAACCTGCTCGAGGTGCGTCCAGAGGGTGCTCGCGTGCTGAGCTGGGACGGCGTCTCGCTGCGCGAGACTCCGATCGGCCCCGGCACCCACATGATCGCGCACGATGATCTCGACGACGAGAACACTCCGCGGATCGCGGCCTGGCTTCCCGAGTTCCGCGCGCTCGGTCCAACGGCGCAGAGCTCCGACTGGGTTGGAGAGTGGGTCGCGCTGCTCGCGACGTCGACGCGGCTCGACCCCGAAGATGACCGGGCGATCATCCGCGACAACCGCCCACACGGATACCCCACGCAGTCGCTGCTCTACGCGACGGCATCCGTCTCGCCCTATGGCGTCGTGATCGCCGACCACGCGCTCCCGCGCCCCGCGCACTGGACCGACTGACACCCGTCATCGGCACCCACGCGCGCAGGCGGCCCAAACAGAGCCCGCGAGACTTCCGTCGGCGGGCGACAATCCCCGCGTTGCGCTGATTGTCACCCACAGACGGAATTCTCGCGGGAGGTGGTGTCGCGGATCTGGTGCGGCGGCCAGTCAGGCGGAGCTGAGGGTACGGGCCATCAACGGCGCCGTGGTCGTCCGCCCGATCGAGCTACTGTCGCTGCCCCAGGGCGTCGATGCTCGTGCCGATGATCTCGTTGCGCCACTGCGACGCGCGATCGCAGCGGCGAGCCTCGAGGGAAAGCACGCCGAGCGTGACCAGTGCACCCGTCACCCGCAGCCGCCGGGAGTCAGAGTCCCCCTCGCGTCCGAACCCGCTGAAGAGGATGTCGGCGAGGAGGTCCAACTCCGGCGCTTCCTCGTCTCCATTCGGCAGGATCGTGCTCAACAGCAGGCTCGCGAGCCCAGGCCGCGCCAGCGAGAGATCGACGAGGAGCTCGACCGTGCGTTCGTCTCGATCGCGCCCGACAGGCAGTGCCGCGACTCGATCGTGGACGGCGCGGATCTGCGCTTCGCACTCGTGGATGGCGGCTTCGTAGAGCGCTTTCTTCGTCGGATAGTGATGCAGCAGTCCCGCTTTGGAGTATCCGGATGCCTCCGCCACCGCCTGCACCGACGTTCGAGCGAAGCCGTGCCGGGCGAACAACGACGACGCGGCGTCGATGATCGCGGTGGGAGATGCGAGGCTCATGCGAAGGCTCCTAGTGGCCGGGCAGCGGCTCCGCGTCGGGGTCGACCTCGACGACACCACGTCGAAACACGACGACCGAGACTACGGCTGCCAGGGCGTACAAGCCTACCGCGACCCACAGTGCTGCCCGATAGCTCTCGACCGTGACGGCGAGGGCAAGTCCCTCCGAGGCAGGCGCGGACGCGACCAGCGCGGCCGCGGCCCCGGCCGCGAGAGAGCTGGTCAGCGCGATCCCGATCGCCCCTCCCACTTCCTGGCTGGCGTTGATCAGTGCGGACGCGACACCGATGTCCCGTCGCTCGGCGCGGGCGGTGGCGGCCTCCTGGAGCCGACCGAACACGAGTCCCAGACCGAGGCCGTAGACGATCATCCCCGGCAGGATGTTCGCGACGAAGTCGCTGTCGCCGCCCGCTCCGGTCAGCATCATCAATCCGATACCCGCAACGACCGCGCCGATCGTAATCACGGATCGCGGCCCGAATCGCGCCGCCAGCCGTGAGCCGGCGAGCGAGGACGTGACGATGATCCCCAGCACGACGGGAACGAAGCTGAGACCCGTCTGCAGCGGCGAGTAGCCGAGGGCTTCGGTGAGGTAGAAGGTCGCGAAGAGGAAGACGCCGAACAGACCCCCGTTGACCAGTAGTCCCACAATGTTCGCGGCGCCGCGGTTGCGATCGATCACCACGCGCAGGGGAAGCAGCGGATGCGGTGCACGACGTTCGACGAGCACAAAGGCAAACAGCAGTGCGAGGCCGACGGCGATCGGGGCCAGCGTCCAGACGTCCAACCAACCGCCCTGTTCGGCATTGCCCAGACCGAAGACCAGCGCCACCATCCCGGCGACCGACGTCGCCGCGCCGGGAAGATCCAGCCCGGTGCGATCGACCGCCGCCTGCCCGGCGATCAGCCCGACCCCGGCCAGCGCGACCACCGCGATCGGAACGTTGACGAACATGCTCCAGTGCCACGACAGGTACTGCGTGAGCAATCCGCCGAGGAGCAGACCAACTGCTCCGCCCGCCGACGACACAGCACCGAAGATCGAGAACGCGCGGATGCGACTCACCCGATCCTCGAACGTGGTCGAGACGAGCGAGAGCGCGGCCGGTGCGAGCACAGCACCGAACGCCCCCTGCAGCAGCCGCGCCGCCAACAGCACCTCGAAACTCTGCGCAAACCCGCCCGTCGCTGACGCGATCGCGAATCCGATGAGGCCGATCACCAGCATCCGACGTCGGCCGAACGCATCGCTCAGACGTCCACCGATGAGCAGCAGACTTCCGAACGCCAGTGCGTACCCCGTGACGAGCCAATGGCGCCCCTCATCCGCGAACCCGAGCTCGGCTTGAGCAGCGGGAAGGGCGATGTTCACGATCGTCACATCGAGCACCACCATCAGCTGACTCAACGTCAGGATGCCCAGCACCCACCATCGACGGGAAGAACTGTTTGCACCGGCCATATCGCGTCTCCTCACCCGAGCCCGAGGAACCTCGGCTATCGAAGGCTACGCGGTCACCAACCATCTTGGACGTCAAACCGACCATATTGGTCGGCTTTTCTCAGCTAGCGCCTTGCCCCATGCGCTCACCCGCCCAGGGACGCCCGCACCTCAGCCCGCCGCTGCCACGGACGCCCGGGGTGGGCACCTCCCCATATCCCGCGAGACTTCCGCCTGTGGGTGACAATCGGCGCAACGCGGGGATTGTCACCCACAGACGGAAGTTTCGCGGGAGTGATTGCGCACCCTCGGCGCCCGTGGGAGGGGCATGTCGCCAGCCGACACTGCAGGCGGAGACCGTACGGATGTCGGTGGGCACTGCTACGTTCCCGTCCACGGCGCGACCGCGTCGTGGACCACGCACTGGGGGCGGATGCATGAATGGTCGGATCTGGAGAAACACGGACCTTCGCCGATTGCTGTCCTCGGCACTCGTCTCATCATTGGCGGGTGGTCTCTTCTTAGGGAGCTTGCCCCTTGCCGTCGCTGCGCGCGGCGGAGATGCGCTTCAGATCGGCCTGGTCTCCGCTGCCCTGTACGCCTGGTGGATCGTCTCGGTGCCCCTCTCCGTGATCACAGACAGACTCGGGATCGGGCCGACGCTGCGGATATTCGCGCCGCTGCGGTTCGTCGGCCTCGCCGTCATCGCGATCGGCGTGGCCACGGAGGCAGAGTGGGGCTACGGGGTCCTTCTCACGGGGGTGCTCCTGTACGGCTTCGCCGACGTCGTGGTCGACTCGGCGAGCGGCACGCTTCCGGCAGCGGTGATGAAGTCCGAGGACTATGACGCCGCCTACTCGTCACTGTATGCAGTGACCCGAACCGCGGACCTTGTGCTTGGCCCGGTGCTCGGCGCCGGCCTGTTCCTCCTCAATCTGTGGGCACCGTTCGCCCTCGCGGTTCTCCTGCTCGCCGTGTCCTACGGCACACTGTTCAGCTTCTTCGGCGACCAACGCACGCAGGCCGCTCCCGCCGACGGAACGGAGCCGGGGTGGTTCTCTGCAACGTTCGCCGGTCTGAGACACGTCGTTCGCACCCCGCTCATCCGGGGCATCGCGATCACGTTGATCGGTGTTGCCGCAGCGTCCGAAGTGACGGCAGTGGTGGTCGCTCCCTACGTTCGGGCTGCCGCCGAGTCTGACTACTGGCCGCAGATACTTGGCGGAGTGAACGCAATCGCGGGGATCGCTGCGATCAGCGCCGCCCTGGCAGCCACCGTGATCGCGGGTCGATTGGGGCGGACGAGGACGATGATCGGAGCGGCCACGCTGGGAGTGGCATCACCCGTGCTAATGAGTCTCGGCCCGTCCTGGACCTTCGTCGCTCTGGCCTTGGTCGCTGCTGCCGTCGGCGAAGCGATCTGGGTCCCGCTCGCCCAGGCATCGATGATGAAGGCGACGCCCCACCATCTCCTCGGTCGCACTCGCGCCGCGGTCATGTTCATCATCTGGGGCACGATCCCGGCGACTAGTCTCATGGCCGGAGCGCTGGCAGTGACGATCGGACTGGTGTGGACGCTGATCGTGACGGCGCTGTTCGCTGCCCTCCTGTGCGCCTTCGGATTCCCCGCGCTCCTTTCCGGCGGGCGGGGAGAGCGCGAGCTGCGCAGGACCCGCACGCGCCTGCCACGGGGGCGCTAACGTGACGGGCATGAATCCGCGGGTGGAGCGAGCACGAGTCCTCATCACGGTGAAGGCGGCGCCAGAGCCGTCATCGACATACGGCGACACCGTGTGTGTGGCGGGGATACGAACCGATGGCGCTCACCCGGAGTGGATCCGCCTCTATCCGTTCCCATTTCGTTGGATGCCAGAGAGAGTGCGCTTCAAGAAGTACGACGTCATCGAGGTCGACGTCCACCGCGGTACGAGGGATGACCGTCGAGAGAGTTACCGCCCCGATATCCAATCGATCGAGATCGTCGACCACCTGGATCACTGGAGGCACCGGCACGAAATCGTCGGGAAGGTCGCCCCGACTTCCACCTGCGAGTTGCATCGAGCGGCGCTCGCCAATAGCCAAGCACCCTCGTTAGGCGTCGTCCCGGTCGCATCAGTCGAGAAGCTTGAGATCGTCCCGTTTGTGGGATGGACAGAGGCGCAGCTCAAGCGAATCGCCGACGCTGAGAACCTCGCCCCGCTGGACCTTTTCGGGGACGGGATGGACACTCCACCTGAGCTACAGGCACCGCGCTTCACCGCCCGCTATCGGTATCACTGCTTCGCAGATGGCTGTCCGTCACACACCGGGCAACTCCTCGATTGGGAACTCGGCGAGCTCCAGCGCCGTCACCTTCTCAACCTGTCCGACGACGAAGCGAAAGGGGAGATCGAGAAGAAGTTCCTCACGCAGAAGTTCGCGTCGCACCGCGAGACATCATTCTTCGTCGGCAACTTCGGAGACAAAGTGAAACGCGGGAGCTTCAGCATCCTGGGCATCTACGCGCCAACACAGGCGGACGCCGCGCCAACGCTCTTCTAAGCGACGACGAGATCGCGGCTCATGAGCCTCGCCAGTGCGTCACGCACCTGCTGACGGTGGCAGTGGTCTTCGTCCGCTTCGAAACAGAACAGGGCGATGGTTCGGCCTCTCGCGAGTGTCGCAAGGTTCTCCAGTGCCGAAGCAGCCTTCGCGGACGCAAGCACGTCGCGGAACCGATCGCGTGCCTCGTGCGCTTCGGCAGTATCGGTCGCCGCGTAGCCGACTCGATTGTCGCGGTGATTCCCGAGTTCCGGCATGTGCATGTACTCGATACCCGCAGCGCGAACGGCCTCCGAAAGTGCGGTCTTCGAGAACCCGCGCTTGCGGGAGATCGCATTGAGCCTGACGTCCACCAGCGTCTCGACACCACGCACGCGCAGCTTGGCGACAAATCCGTCGAGCGTCTGCCCCTCGTACCCAATACCAAGAACGGTGCTCATCTGGGGCTTCTCCTCCTTGTTGGGTGCGCGATGTGCGGCCGTGCGGCACCTCGGTGAACAGTATCGGGCATCAGCACGACCGACGAATCTTGACGCACAACGCTCGCAGCTGCGCTGCGGAGTGCTTCGACGACGGATCTCGCGAAGGGTTCTCACGCGCAGCACATTGAGCTCCGCCAGGGAGAGATCTCCAATGTCGATCACGTAACGGATTTTATCCGTTACGTAATCGATCGCGCCCGGATGACACGCGCGATGGCAAGAGTGACCGGAGCGGTGGGTACTGGACGGTGCGCGGGCCGCGGCCGATTCATCCCACTCCCCCGGCGGACGACATCGATCTGCAGCGTCGACTGTGGGAGGAGACGGAGCGCCTCCTTCTTCCCGCCACCCACGGCTGATCGCTGCTGCGCCGACACACACGAATGTCAGTGGCCCCTGGCAAGGTCTGGTCATGAATCACTTGCACCTGCGCCTCTGGTCGCCAGACGACGTCCCGCTCCTGCGGGCAGCGAACTCGCCTGAGATGACCGCGCACCTGAACGGACCAGAGAGCGACCACCAGCTCACCGAGCGACATGAGCGCTACCTACGCCTCAACGCCACCGACGAGGCACGGATGTTCGTGATCGTTGACGAGGACGGGCACCCACTCGGTTCGATCGGGTACTGGCCCATCGAGTGGCGCGGTGAGGCGGCCTGGGAGACCGGCTGGTTCGTCCTCCCCGATGCCCAGGGACAGGGCGTCGCTTCGCAGGCGCTCGGTCTGCTGATCGACGATGCCCGGTCACATCCCGCGGGCCCGCGCCCCCTGGTGGCGTTTCCCGGAGTGGACAACCCCGCATCGAACGGCGTGTGTCGGCGCCGCGGATTCACGCTCGCGGGCACCGTCACCGAGCAGTTCCGTGGCTCCACCCTCGCCGTCAACGAGTGGGTTCTCGAGCTCGCATCTACGCCCTGAGGTAACCGCCTGGCTCATACGTTCGCAGCTTCCTCTTCCTCCACCGCGCGCTCATCCGTGGTGCGGGCGTCGGTGAGCGTCAGCGCCCCGATCCCGGCGATCACTCCGACGGCGATCGCCAGCACGATGAACAGCACCTGCTCACCATGGAAGAAGGAGGCGACGAGGCCGGAGCTCCAGGCACCGTCGGGCAGCACGGTCGTGACGAGGACGGCGATGAGCGAGCCGGCCACCGCGGTGCCGATGCTCGTGCCGACTTCCTGAGCCGAGTCGTTCATGGCAGCGCCCATGGAGGTGCGGTTCTCCGGCATCGCGCCGACGAGAGCGACGGCGCAGATCGTCATCACCGTGCGCAGGCCCACGGTCATCACGACCATCGCGATGGCAATGGCGATGTAGGTCTGCTCAACCGCCCACGCCATCAGCCCGAGGCCGGCCGCAAGCAGCACGGCACCGACAAGGCACGCGATCCGGTGCCCGAAGCGCCGCACCATCCCCTCGGTGACCGGCGTCGCCAGGATCATCGTCACGATCATCGGCAGATTCGCCAGACCGGCAAGCAGCGGCGACCATCCCCAGGCGTACTGGAAGTGCAGAATCAGCGGGAACATGACGCCGGCCATGGCAACTGAGGTGCCGATCTGTGCGATCGCCGCGCCACGCACCGTTCCCCGGCGAAACAGCGACAGGTCCAGCATCGGAGAGGCTGCGCGGCGCTCGCGAACAACGAAGAGGATCAGCGACACGACCGCTCCGGCTGCGACCGCGAGAGTGACGGGAGACGCCCATCCGTTCTCGACACCGCTCGTCAGGAAATAGCAGGCCAGACCGATGGTGAGAATGCTGAGCGCCGCCCCCGGCAGGTCGAGACGATCTCGCGTGAGACCGTCGGCGGCATCGGCCGGCACACCGAAGTGCACGCCGAGAGCTGCGATGAGCGCAATCGGAGCGTTCACGAGCAGCAGCCACTGCCAGGGCAGATGGGTCAGCATGGTGCCACCGAGGAGCGGACCCAGGACGAAGCCCGACATGCCGACCACCATCATCAGCGTGATCGCGCGCATGCGCAGCTTCTCGTCATCGAACAGGCGGAAGACCAGGGAGTTGGTGATCGGGGCCATCGCGGCCGCGGCGATTCCGAGCGCCGCGCGCAGGGCGATCAGCTCACCGGTCGAGGTGACGAACACCACGGCCACGCTCATGAGCCCGAAGAGCGCGAGACCGATCTGCAGCACGCGACGCCGCCCGAAGCGGTCGGCGATCGATCCTGCCGTCAACAGCAGCCCACCGAACGTGAGCGAGTAGGCGCCGCTGACCCATTGAAGGGACGTCGTGTCACCACCGAGCTCACGACCGATCGTCGGCAGCGCGATCGAGAGCAACGTGTTGTCGACCATCTCGACGAAGAAGGCGAGACACAGCGCGGCGAGGGGAATCCACGCGGCTCTCAGTGACGTGCAGGTGCGAGCGGTGGCGTTCATGGCGACTCCTTGCGTGAAGCAATATCGAACGTTGTTCGAGAGTCGAACAACGTTCGATACGATAGAACAATGTTCGATAACCCGCAAGATGGTCCCGGTCACACGCTGTCGATGTGGTGAGATGAGAACCATGGCGACTCCCCCACCCTCGAGCGAGCCGGCACCACGCTCCCGCGCACGCGCGCGGACGCGTGCCTCTCATTCACTCGACTCCGTGCTGGCTGGCGCGGTGGAGATCCTGGACAGTTCCGGCACCGCCGGGCTGACCATCCGCGCTCTCGCCGCGCACCTCGGCGGCGGCGCCGCGAGCGTCTACTGGTACGTGTCCGGACGGGAGGAACTGCTCGATCTCGCGGCAGACTGGGTCCTCGGGGGCGTGCTGCACGCGACCGCCGATGTGGGTGACGGCGATCCCATCGACAACCTCCGAACCATCGCGATCACGATGTTCGACGCCATCGTGGATCGGCCGTGGCTCGGGGCATACGTGCTGCGCGACACCACGATCCAGACGCACTCCCTGGAGTTGTACGAGCGAATCGGCGAGCAGGTGATGCGCCTGAACCTCACCCCGCGCCAGGCCTTCTATGCCACCAGCGCCGTGGTGGGCTTTGTCATCGGCATCGCCGCAGACATGGGCCAGGAACCTCCCGCCGCTGTGGTGTCAGGAGAGATCAGCAAGGAACAGTATCTGACCGCGGCGGCGAACGAATGGCGCG
Source organism: Microbacterium gorillae (assembly GCF_050990725.1). GTDB lineage: Bacteria > Actinomycetota > Actinomycetes > Actinomycetales > Microbacteriaceae > Microbacterium > Microbacterium gorillae_A. The sequence continues at coordinate 450,332 of NZ_CP158844.1, read as the reverse complement.
CCCTGGAGCCCGCGCGGTTCCCCTACATCCACCACATCATCGACGAGTTCGACGGTCACGACGACCGCGACCAGTTCCTCGGCGGACTCGATCTGCTGCTCGCGGGCCTGCGACTTCAGGCCGACGCCCGCTGAGACAGGGTTCGGAGGCAACACGATGACGTTCCTCGCGAGGGCGGCACGACGGCTCGCGGCCCTCCTCGGCAAGTCGAGAGCGGCGGACAACCCGCGCCCAGTGGACGTCGACAAGATCCGGGCGCTCTACACCGCGCCGTACTATCTGTTGATCACCTTGCTCGACGATGACGGCATCCGCGAATTCGTGCGGATCGCGCGCGATGCACGCATCGACGAAGTGCTGTGGATGCTGGGCACCGAGGAGTGGCGCTGCCGGAGAGCCGGCGCCTGGTTCGCCCTGGTCCGCGAGGAAGCGGAGATTCAGCAGGCGCTGGAACAGAGCCTGCTCACCTCGCGCGGGAGCCTCACCGCGCCCGACCTGGGAGCGGTCCTCGCTCAGCTCCGTGGCGCAGCGTGCCTCCCGCTCCTCCTCGCGTATCAGGAGCGCGGCCTCCGCGACAACCACCACGGACCGCAGGGTGAGATCGCCGCACTCATCCGCGACCTCGGCGGCACGCCGCTCACGGACGACGACTCAGACGGATCCACCGCACGCATGGCACGGATGCGGGATACGGCCGCGCGCATCCTCACCGCTGCTCATCCCGATCGGACCGCGTAACTGAGGCCGCGGGGTCGGATGTCGAGGGGCGCAGCCCGCGCACGATGAGGTAGATCGCGAGCCAGATCTCGAACGCGAAGACCGGAACAGCTGCCACCCCCGCGATCAGTCCGTTCAGGGGGATGACTCCCCAGAGCTGCAGCACGTTGCTCACGAGAACGAGGATGCCCCCGACCCCTCCCAGCGTGGCCAGGGCACGAGGAACGGCGCGCGAGCTCCACAGCAGCCACCCCAGAACGATGGTGTTGACGCTGATCACGAGCCCCTGCCCCACCAGGAAAGAAGCGGTGTGCGTTGCTGACGCGAACTCCGCCAGCGGCCCGCCTGGCGTCCGCGCCCACAGGAGGGCGAGCATCGGCAATGTGCCTGCGAGGATGACAGCCCCCTCCACGACGCGAAGAACAGCGAACGTCGCGGCACGGACCGGCCCGAAAGAGCGCAAGAGGTGCCAGAGGAGCACACCTGTCCCCACGCATCCGATGGCCAGCGCGAATTCGAGAGTGACGCTCGCGGGGATGAAGCCCGCGGCATATGCGGCGACCGCGGCGACAGACGTGACGTGCGTCAGGAGGTAGAACAGACCCGCCACCCGAGCATGTGCGCGCGGCGTAAACAGCGCTTCGCTGTGACGAGGGGTTTGGTATACGGCATATGCTTCCATGCCTTGATGATAGGTATACGATGTATACATGTCAACACCCGGATCGCGCCCGTCCCGCTCGCACCTGGATCGAGATCAGATCGTCAACGCCGCGATCGCTCTGGCGGACGAGCGCGGGCTGTCCGGGGCGAGTATGCGCGGAGTCGCGGAGCAGCTGGGGGTCACCCCCATGGCGCTCTACAAACACGTCGCTAACCACTCCGACCTCGTCGACGACATGCTCGACCGCGCGCTCGAGGAGGCCGCCGCCCCTGATGCCGGTCAAGACTGGATCACGAAGACGAGATCGCGCATCCTCGCCGCCCGAACGGCCTTCGCCGCACACCCGTGGCTGCGCGAAGCGATCGAGTCCCGCCCACTCGCCACCCCACGAACACTGCAGCACATGGACGCGCTCATGGCCGACATGTTCGACGGTGGGCTCTCCGCCGATCTGGTCCACCACACCATGCACGCACTTTCCACGCGCATGTGGGGCTTCACTCGTGACGTGCTCCCCACTCCCCAGGCGCCCGAGGATCCGGACGACAGGGCGGCGGCCATCGCAGCGTTCGCCGCCCGCTATCCGTCCATCATTCGAATGGCGACGACGTCTCCCCACGCCGGGGAGGCGTGCGACGACGACGCCGAGTTCACATTCGCACTCGATCTCATCCTCATCGGCGTTCAACGACTCCACGAGCGCGGCTGGACACGCGCGACGCCTGTCTCGAGCGGGCTCGCGGACTGACGGTCACGACGGTCGCCGCAGCGACGCGAGTCACAGACGGTTTCAGCCCGTGGGCTTCGCCGACGAGCGCTTCCGGTCAGCCGGCAGCTCCCCTCACGACCCCGCCACCCCGCGTGTTCGTCCCTCTGACCAGCGGGCGACCCCGAGCCCGCAGGCACGAGCCGATGCGAACTCCCGGAGATGCACTCAACATGTGCGTGAACACAACGACGGGCCGGCGAGAGTCTCGCCGGCCCGTCGTCAGATCAGGTCACTGTACAGCGACGAAGATCTTGTCTGCCACCATGCCAGGGCGAACGGCGATGACGCCGTCGACGGGGGTCGGCACCTGAATGGTGTGGTTACCCGTGACACTCGCACCGGTGTACAGCGGCGAGAGAGTGTCGATCTCCTCGGGGCCAACCACGACCTTGTCGAGGCCATCCACGGTGTTGCCACCGCCCGTGACGTACTCCACACCAACGAAAGCAGGCAGTGCGCCGTCGGCATCGTCGCCGAGATACTGCACGGTGTAGTTGATGATGATGTACTCGGTACTCCAGCGCCCATTTGAGCTCACCATCAACGAGTGGGTCCTCGGCCTCGCCCATCCGCAGGCGAAGCGCGCAACTGAGCCCTGCCGACCGCGCGGGCCGATGCGGAGAGGGTCCACGCTCGGTGGGCCGCTGGAACGACGACGGGAGGTGCCCGACGTGCGTCGGGCCCCTCCCGTTATGTGCCGCGGCGGCGGACTCTCAGAGAATCGGCCGCCGCGTCACGCTCAGCTCATCGAGCTTCGGCGTCGTGCCACCAGGACCAGCGCCCCCAGGACCAGAGCCAACAGGCCCGAGAGGATGCCACCGGTCGGAAGCGCTGCACCCGTGGAGGGCAGCGGCGCCGCTGTGCTGGCGGATCCCGTCGGAACTGGCGTCACCGTCGAGATCGCGGTCTCGGTCGGCGTCGGCTCCGGCGTCACCGTCTCGGTCGGCTCCGGCGTAACCGTCGGGGTCGGCTCCGGCGTCTCCGTCGGGGTCGGCTCCGGCGTGACCGTCTCGGTCGGCGTCGGCTCCGGCGTGACCGTCTCCGTCGGGGTCGGCTCCGGTGTCGTGGTCGGGGTCGGCTCCGGCGTGACCGTCTCGGTCGGCGTCGGCTCAGGCGTGACCGTCTCCGTGGGCGTCGGCTCCGGCGTCGTGGTCGGGGTCGGCTCCGGCGTGACCGTCTCGGTCGGCGTCGGCTCAGGCGTCGACGTCTCGGTCGGCGTCGGCGTCGGCGTCGGCGTCGGCGTCGCCGTCTCCGTGTCCGTCGGCGTCGGAGTCGGGGACGGCGTGACCGTCACGAACTCGTTCGTCACCGTGAAGGTGATGTCCTCATCCGCCGACACGATCGCCGCACCCACCTGGTCATCACCGCTGTTCGGCGTGATGGTGGTGGCAGTGGCACCGCCGTTGTCGGTTTCACGCAGCTCGCAGGACGCTCCCACGGGGAGGTTCTCGTAGCGGGCGGTCAGCGCGTCCGGGTACGTGAGCGTGCGCTCGGCGCCCTGCGGAATCACGATCTCGGCATCCTCGACCGTGCAGACGAGCTCGAAGGTGAACGCAGTCTCCTCCAGCTCGGCGGCACCGTCACCGATGACCTCCTTGGTGAGGTTCAGCGCGCCCAGCTCGAACGTGTTCACCACGCGCAGCGCGGTCGGCTCGCCGCCCACCACCGTGAACGTGCCGTCCGACTCGCCGCCGTCCACCGTGAGGATCTGCGACTGCGTCGCACCCCCGGTGGCCGTCTCGGTCAGCACACAGTCAGCACCAACCGGCAGTCCGGTGTAGTCGGCGACCAGCGCATCGGGAGCGGACAGCGTGCGCACGGCACCGCCCGGGATCTCGACATTCGCGCCCGCCAGCGTGCAGGCCAGGGTCACGTCGAACGTGCCCGTGCCCCACAGTTCGGCACCGTCACCAACGATCTCCTTGGTCACGTGCAGGCCACCGGCCTCGTACGTGTTCACCGCGGTGAAGCGCACCGGCTCGGCGATCGAACCCGCCGCCGTGACGCCCTCCGGCGTCACCTGCGACGACGTCGCGTTGGCGTTGTCGGTCTCTGTCACCGAGCACTCGGCACCGGCGGGGAGCGTGTCGATCACCGCGATGTCTGCGCGGGTGATCTTGACCTCACCGCTGTAAACCGGCCGGTCGTTCCACGTGCACTCGACGGCGAAAGTGAACAGCGTGTCCGCGGGGACCGCGTCGGCGGCCTCACCATCGACGACCTTCGCGATCTCGATCGCGGCCAGCTCGAAGGTGTTCGTGACGTCAACCGACAGCACCGGCGCGTCGTCCACCGAGGGGGCGGCGAGCACGACGTGCTGCGCGGCACCGTCGACGGCTTCACCCGTCGGAGGTCCCACCACCGGGTTCACGGCGACCTTCGTGGCAGCTCCGCGGGAGTCCGTCTCGGTGATGTCGCACTCGGTGCCCACCGGCAGGCCGGTGAGGATCCACTCCTCGCCCGCCGCCAGCGTGGTGCTCATGGGCGATTCGGTGAACCCGTCCGCCAGCACCGTCTCGCCGAGGAACGTGCACACCGCGGTGAAGGGGAAGGTGCCGTAGTCGATGGCGTTGCCCTCGGCATCGGTTGCCCCCTGAACCGTCTTCGTGACGCGCAGCGCACTGAACTGGTAGTCGTTCGTGAGCTGCAGCGCGTCCACGACCTCGTCGCGACCCACCGTCACCGGCGATCCCGGCGTGGAGGTGGTCTCGCCGTTGACTCCCGGCGCCTCCGACACGGAGCACGATGCACCGTACGGGAACTGGTAGTCGCCCAGCGGATCCGGGTCTCCCACGGTCACCGTGAACGGGATCGGATCGAGCTCCACCGTGATGCCGTCACCGGACACCGTGCAGCTGACCAGCACGTCGAACGTGTCGGGAGCGAAATCGGCCGCGGGTCCCGTCACCGTCTTCTGGACAGCGAGGGGTCCGGTGGCCAGAGCCACACCCACCTTTCGAGCCTCCGACGCGAGGACGTCGTGGTGGCTGCCGTCGAGCGCGATGGTGCGCGCACCGGTGGCGATGGAGTTCCAGGCCACGGTGTCGCGTCCCGCGTTCGGGGCGGATGCCGGGGTGCGGGTCTTCAGCGTGTAGCCGAGCACCTCACCGGGCAGGAAGTGGTTCTCCGAGAAGTGATAGACCGTCTTGATGGCCTTCACGTCCTCCACCGGCACGTCGGACGTCAGCGGGAGCCAGTCGCCCTCGGCACACGGTGCGTTCGGGTTGGTGACCGGCTGCAGGTCGTCCGTGCAGATGTCGGCGGACGAGGAGTAGAAGTACTCCTGCGTCTCCGGCACCCGGTATCCGGGCTCCGTCACGGCGGCGATGCTGTCGGCCACATACACGGGCTGCCACTGCGAGCCGCGCTGCTGTCCGGTGAGCAGAACGCCCACGTCACCCGGGGTGGGCAGGCGATCGATGGTGATCACCTGGTCCATCGGCTGGGTTCCGGTGTTCTGGATCCACTCGAACCACGTCTCGGTGGTCAGCGGCTTCGTGACGGGCACGCAGTTGTAGGCGAAGTAATCCTCGCCCGCGAGCGTGCGGGTAGCGCGGCACTCGTCCGACAGCGCCGGGTTCGCCACGTTGGTGACGCCCAGACCGTCGTCGCTCTTCACGGTCTTCTGTCCGCGGAGGGCGCCGGTGTCGATCACGGTGACGGTGCCCGTGGTGTCGCACGTGGGCACGTCGATGTCGTCGGGGTGACGCTCACGGTTGCACAGCGCGAAGTCCTCCGCAGCCGAGACCGACATCCCGTTCTCGACGACCTGACCAGCGGCCACCCCCGGACGGAACATCATGTTGATGGTGACGGTGTACTTCTCGCCCGGCATCAAGACGGTTCCGGTCGGGAAGGCGAAGCTGATCGAGGTCACCTCGCCGTCCGCGTTGGTGTTTTCCGTGACGGTGATGAGCGCGGGGTCGATCGGCATGCGCGTGTTGGGCGCGGCCGGATCGGTGGGACCCGCGACGTACTGGTACGAGTACCGGTCGATGTGGGTCGACGGGTCGTCGTCGGCCTCACGCTGCGCGTCGAAGATCAGCCAGGGGTGACCGTCCGCGTCCACGGGGATGGTGTCGACGATAACGGGGTCGAGGATCGATGCCTCCATGCCGGCCGTGTTCGGCGCGGTGTTCTCCATCGTCAGCTGGAACGGGATGATCTCGCCCGGTGCCTTGGTCTCGAGGTTCGGCGTCTTCGTGACGGCGATCTCGGTCTCTCCGGCCTTGTACTCCATGTGGGCGTCCGCGCTCTTCGTCGCGGTCAGCGGGTCGCCGTCCGTGCCGATGGGCGCGGAGGTGACGGTGCTCACCACGGTGTTGCTGAACACACCTGGCTCGGCCTCACCCGGAGCGGCGACGCCGTCCTTGTTGGTGGGCACCGGGACGGTGCCGTCGCTGGAGGCCAGGTACGCGCGACGCTGCATCTGCAGCGGAATCTGCTGGATCGGGTTGGCCGGGTTCTCCCACTGCGCGCCGTCGGCACGCGTGAAGGTGAAGCGCAGACCCTGGACGTCGGCAGCCGAGACTCCGGCGGGCAGCGCGGGCGATGCCGCGGCGGTTCCGGTCTCCCAGTGCGCGCCGTTCAGCGTGACGGATGAGCCGTCTGCCGCGGCCTCGAACGTGCCGCCGACGAGCGCGTCCACCTGGACGCGGTCGATCGGGGAGGCCAGCGAGAATCCGGAGGCGAAGTCCACGAAGTGGTACGCGTTCCAGAAGGTGGCGGCGTCATCAGTCACGACCATCTGCACGGGGCGAGCGGATCCCGCCGGCTGTGCGCGCAGGGTCATCGTGATGGCGTCCCACGGCTCGTCGGCGTAGCCCTCCTCGTCGGGGAGGATGGTCGCCCACTCCAGGCCCGGATTGAAGGACTTCTCCGTGACGACGTCGATGTTCTGCTCGACGATGGTGATGTTGGCGCTGTCGTCGGTGTCGACCAAGTGCACGCCGTTCTCACCGCCGGCATCCTCCACCACGGCCTCGGCCTGGTTGTCCACTGGCGAGCTCGCGAGCGTGACCGGATCGCCGCTGGTGCGCAGGGTCGGGCGCAGCTGGAGGTCGAAGACGATCTTCGTCGACGCACCCGCGTTGATGCGGCCCTCGTAGCGGACCTCGATGCCCACCACGTCGAGCAGCTCGTCGCGGGTCATCGCGGTGGCCTCGGCCGGGGTCTTCGACAGCGTGCTGCCGTCGGCGAGCGTGAGGACCACACGGGTCTTGCTGGCGTCCGCGCCGCCGATGCCGGGCACCGAGACGATCTTCTTGAGGTTGAACGCCTCGAACGGGCTCGGTCCACCCGCCTTCGCATCGGTGACGGTGAGCTTGTCGACCTTGGCGGCCGTCTCGTTCGTCGCCGTCAGCGTGACCCGACCACTCGGGTAGTTCTCCGCTGCGGTTCCCGCCTCCGGCAGACCCAGCGGGCCGCCGGTCCACTCCTTGTTCAGACCCACGAGCAGCGGGCGATCGAGGATGGAGATGATGTCCGAGTCGTCCGTGCGCAGCGTGTCATCATCGCGCTGAGCGATGCCGCTGGCGACGTTGTTCACGTCGCCGGCGACGGTCTGGTTGTAGATCTCACTCTGCAGCACCGGCGCGCTGTTGCTGCGGCGCGTGTCGCGGATGACCCACTCCAGATCGACGTTGCGCGCCTCGAACGAGCGCGCCACGCCGCTGCCCGCGGCGGGAGCCAGCGGGTCGGTCGAGGCGTTGCGAGCGTCGGAGTTCTCCGCGTAGAGCAGGCGGACAGCCGTGGTGGACTGCTGCTCGGCGGCGGTCAGCGCGATGCGCGGCATCGAACCCGTGTAGGGAAGGCCGGTCGCGTTGGTGGCCCGCACCCACGCGGTGCCGTTCCACAGCTGCACGTCTGTGATGTAGTCCCACTTCAGGTTGGGGTCCATCGCGGGCGTGATGGCGTTGACCGCGACGAGGTTGAACGCCTCGTACACGGTGTCCTGCACCGCGTCGGACGGGCCGTCGTTCACTCCCGAGCCGGTCCGCGTGTCGGCGAGACGGAACTCACGCACGCCGCCGAGTCCGTTCGTGGACCAGGACAGACGCGACACCGCGTGCTCGCCGGAACGTGCCGACACGAGCGCGGGGCTCGGGGACGTCCAGGTCTTGTCGAGGAAGTCGTACTCGCCCGGGGTGGGCGCCAGCACCTCGATCTCGGGGCACGGGTCGACTGTCGCAGCACCGGCCTCGGCACCGGGGGCCGTCGCCGTGGCCGCCGAGCAGTTCTGCACGGTGAAGTCAGCGCCGACCGGCTTCGCGGGCACCGACTCCTTCAGCTCCGTGGTGACGTTCGGCTTCACCGTGGAGCCCGGGGCGAAACCCGCACCGGTGTGGGTGAACTCGAACTGCAGACCGCCGATACGGTCGCGCAGCGTCTCGTCGATCGACTCGGTGAAGGTGGTGGGACCGACGACGTCGGTGACGAGGTCCTTCCACTCCTGGTCGATCGTGTCGAAGTAGCGCACGGTCAGCGTGGAGCTGGCCGGAACATCCGTCTTCGTGATCTGCGTGGGACGGAACTTCTCCCACCAGTCCGAAGCCGCGGGGACACCGGCAGCGGTGAGCTGCGGGTCGTTCACCGTGATGGTCTTCGCCTTGGTGGTGGACGTGTTCAGCAGCGTGGTGGGCAGCTGAAGCGTGGCCTGCTCTCCCTCGTAACCCCAGATGGTGCCGGGGGCAATGGACTTGCGCGTCTCCAGGTCGAGACGGAAGACATCGGTCGTGATCGAGTCGGTCGCGGTCTCGGTAGCGGTCAGATCGCCGTCCGTCGCGGTGGCCGAGACCACGTTGTCGATGACGGTGTCCTTCGCGAGGCCCTCCACGGCGCGCACGCCGAAGGTGATGGGGCTCTCGGCACCGGGGACGATCGCTCCGCTGTCGGAGAGGAACGCGACACGGAAGTTCTCCAGCGCGCCGAAATCGGCGGGCAGCGCGGGGAAGTCGCCGCCGTCGGTCAGTGCGGTCTCAATCGTCTGGGACGTTCCGGACGTGTCGGTGTAGGTGAAGGTCAGGGTGCCTTCCGTGGCGCCGGAGGGGAACTGCACCTTCGAGGTGAAGCCGGTGAACTCCAGGCGAGCGTCGAAGACGCCCGAGGCGGGCTCCTGCAGCGTGAGGCTGTCGACGGCGAGCGGATTCGAGTTCTTGATGCCCACGGTGACGGTGGTCTCACCGCCGGGCAGGATGACGTCATCGGCGAACGACTTGCTCGGCTCGACGACCAGGTCCTCGTTGAGGATGGTGTACTCGGCATCGGCCGGCGGGGACACCTCGGTGTCGTCGCCCGCGGTGACCGTGGCGCTGACGGTGTTGGTGAGCACGGTGGTGGCGTCCAGTTCGGCCACGTTGTCACGCTGGGTGAGGGTCAGCTCCAGCCCACCCTCGGCGTTCGCGGCGATGCGCGCGCCGTTCGCGCCCGTGAAAGTCACGCGGATTCCGAGCGCGGAGCTCGGCGGAGCGTTGGCGGCACCCGGCTTTGTGACGACGTCGTCGTTCCCCCAGGTCGTTCCGTCCCAGTACTGCAGCGTCGCGGTCGTCGCACCGTCGGGCCACGTGATGGCGGCGACCTCGGTGATCTCCAGGTACGTGAACGGATTCACGCCACCGGCATCCGGCGCGGCCGGGTCGGTAAGGGTGAGGGAGTCCACGCCACCGTTGGAGGTGTTCTTGCCCGAGATAGTCAGTGTGGTCTGGTTGCCCGGCTTGCCATGGTCGATGTTCGGCTCGAAGGCCTTCTCCGCCTCGGCGCCGAGTGTGGTCGGAATCTCCGGCGTGATGTCCGCGGTGTCCTTCTTGGGGTCCGCGTTGTCTGCCGCGATGGTGGCCTCGTTCGTGACCAGCACGCCGTCGAGGTCGGCCGACGCGTCCAGCGGCAGACGCACCGTGATCTTCGTCTCCGCTGTCGCGCCGTCCTCCAGGCCGAACGACCCGTCATCCAGCGCACGCTTGAAGTCGACGACGACGTTCTGGCCCTGAATCGTGGTGGTGCTGCCCTGCACCGGCGTCGTCGTGGCGGAGACCACTTCGAATCCGGCGGCGATCGGGTCGGTCATCTGGGCGTTCACGCATCCCGATGCATCGCTCAGCACGGAGCACTGCATGCGGATGGTGTAGGTGAACGTCTCACCAGGTCTGACGGTCGTCTGGTTGACGGATTTGTCGATTGTCAGGCTCGAGGTGACAGCGGCGTACGCCGCAGACGGCGCGACCAGAACGCCGAGAGCCAACAGGAGCGAAGAGAGCACGGCGATCGGACCGCGCGCGCGCTTCAACAGTGGGTGGGGATGCCGCACAGTGAGATTCCCATCTTGAGTTGGTCGAGGCCGGGGTGCCGTCAGACCACAGAGGTTCTTCCATCCTGTCCCAACTGTGGGACCGGTGCCAAACCGCTGGGGTCAAAAGTTGGGGTCACGAACAAAAGCCCCACTCGCATCCACCGGACGGTGGATGAACCCGCGCTGATCGGGCAGGATGACTTCGTGAGCTACGTCCGCCCGCCCGTCACGGCCCCGGTGTTTCATGATGCCGAGGGTCGGGTCATCGAATACGGGCGCCGCTGGGTGGGATCGCCCCCGGAAGACGCCTACTCGGTCGACGCGGATCTCGAGCGGTTCGCCCCACTCCACGTCATCGCCGATGCCCTGATCACCCACCTCCGTGATACCTACGACGTCGAGATCGATGAGGGCATGGACGTGCTGACGGATCTCTTCCGTCAGCCCTCGCACGGTGTGGTGCGTGTCGTGCGGATCCGGCCGAACAGGCCATCCTGCGCGACGCTGAGTCTGGCGCTCACCGACTATCCCGGCGTCTTCCTGCACGCCGGTGCGATCCGCGAAGCCCAGTACCCGGTCTGCGGCTGCAATGCCTGCGACTCGAACTGGCCGGATGAGGCGGAGAACCTCGAGCGGGAGGTGTTCGCGGTGGTCAACGGAACCTTCCGCGAGACCCTCATCGACACGCCCGCGCCCGTGATCGACTTCGCGTCCGTCTATCCCGATGGTTCGATCTCCGGGCAGGCCTTCGGAGAGGAGATCCCAGTGGAGCGGTGGCAAGCCGCCCTGGAGCTCCTCCGCGATCGGCCCGACGGCTGGGCGCCCTGGCCTCGACGCCCCTGACGCGATCACGCCTCGCGCGGTGCCGGGGCCCGCTCCCCCGGCACCGCCTCGTTCCTACCTCACGCCAGCGGTCTTGCCACGGAAGAAGACTCCGACCGCGAGCGCGCCGAGCAGGGCGATCGCGCCCGCCGCGAGGAACGCGGCCGAGTACCCGCCAGTGAGGGCCACGGGGTCGCCCAGCTCCCCCGCGCCGAACCCGGCGGCGATGACCGAGACCAGGGCGAGGCCCAGCGCGGAGCCGACCTGGTAGCTGGTGTTCACGATGCCGGATGCCAGGCCGCCGTCCTGCGGCGGGGCCGCGGAGATCGCGATCTGGAGCGATGGGATGAACGCCAGCGCTTGGCCGAAGGCCACCACCAGGGACGGGCCGAACGCATCCACCCAGTAGTTGCCGTCGGGACGGATGAACGCCATCCACCCGAGCCCCGCGGCCAGGATGATCAGGCCGAGCACGATCGGGACCTTCGGACCCAAGGCGGACATGATGCGCGGCGCGAGCAGAATCATGCCGATCATGATCAGCACGGTCATGGGCAGGAGCGCCGCGCCTGCGGGGAACGCCGAGAAGCCGAGCACCTGCTGGAGGTAGAGGTTCAGGAAGAACCACATCGGGATCCACGCCGCCCCCAGCATCACCTGCGCGAGGTTGGCTGCACCGAGGTTGGTCGAGCGGAAGATGGACAGGCGCATGAGCGGCTCGCGGCGCACGCGCTGGACCAGCACGAAGATCACCAGCAGCACGATGCCGGCACCGATGGCGATCCACGTCTCGGCCGATCCCCAGCCCGCCACCTCGGCGCGCACGATGCCGTAGACGAGGGCGGCAAGGCCGAGGGTCACCGTGAGCGCACCCACCACGTCGACGGATCCGCGCGCACCCAGCTTGCCGCCGGGGAGGGCCTTCCACATGACGGCGAGCACGAGGATCGCGATCGGCACGTTGATGAAGAACACCCATGGCCACGACGCGAACTCGGTGATCACACCACCGAGGAACACACCCGCCGTGCCTCCAGCCGGGGCTGCGGCGCCGTAGAAGGCCATCGCCTTCGTGAGCTCCTTCGGGTTCGAGCCGAACAGCATCATCAGCAACGTCAGCGCTGCGGGCGCGATGAGCGCCGAGCCCATCCCCTGCAGCACGCGCCCGAGGAGTTCGACGGTAACGTCGCCGGCGAATCCGGCCACAAGAGAGCCGACGCCGAGGATCACCCAGCCGACGGCGAACATCCGGCGCGGGCCATACAGATCCGACAACCGCCCGCCCAGGAGCAGCAGACCGCCCAGTGCGATCACGTAGGCGTTGAAGACCCAGGACAGCGTGTGCGGCGTGAAACCGAGATCGGCCTGCATCCGCGGCAGCGCGACGCCGATGATGGACGAGTCCATGATCACCATGAACTGGGCGAGCGCGATGAGGGTCAGCCCCCACCACCGCGCAGTACTTGTTGAGGTTGACGTGGTCACCGGTGCTCCATTCGATCGTGGTAATGTTCGCTTCATTCAATACCCTAGGGGGGTATGGTATTCCCGTGCAAGCCGACCCGATGCAGCACCAACGCGAAAGACCCCCGACCGAACGATGTCGATCAGGGGTCTTTCGGGTCGTGCCTACGCGGCGACCGCGTAACGTTCGGGGTCGGCGTCGAAGCGCGGGGCGCATCCGGCGCAGCAGAAGTAGTACCGAGCTCCCTCATAGTCGCGGAACAGGCCGGCGGCTTCCGCCTGAGCCGGGACGACGCTCCCGCCCATCACGGGACATACGACGCGTTCGCCGGATGCGGCCAGCAGATCGGTACGCCCGTCTGCGGAGACGGAGGTCTGTGCGGGCATGCTGCAGCAGGAGGCTACGGGGGTGTCGGACATGAGTGTTCCTTTCAGAGAGCGCGGCTGCGGAACGAGCGCAGACGCAGGCTGTTGCCGACGACGAACACGCTGGAGAACGCCATGGCGGCACCGGCGAGCATCGGGTTGAGCAGGCCGAGGGCGGCGAGCGGGATGGCCGCGACGTTGTACGCGAACGCCCAGAACAGGTTGCCCTTGATGGTTCCGAGCGTGCGGCGCGACAACCGGATCGCGTCGGCGGCGCTGCGCAGGTCACCGCGCACCAGAGTGATGTCCGAGGCCTCGATGGCCACGTCCGTCCCGGTGCCCATCGCGAGGCCGAGGTCCGCTTGCGCGAGTGCTGCGGCGTCGTTGACGCCGTCGCCCACCATGGCCACGACCTTGCCCTCACCCTGCAGTCGGGTGATGACGTCCACCTTGTCCTGCGGGAGCACTTCGGCGATCACCTCGGTGATGCCGACCTCGCCGGCGATCTGCGCGGCGACGGCCGCGTTGTCACCGGTGAGCAGGATGGGCGTCAACCCCAGCTCGCGGAACTGCGCGATGGCTGCGGCGCTGGTGGGCTTGAGGGTGTCGGCGATCACGAGGACGCCTCGCGCCTCGCCGTCCCACCCCACGGCGATCGCCGTTTTTCCCTGACGCTCCACGGCCGCCTTCGCGGCCGCGAGGTCCGCCGACAGATACTGAGCCCAGTCGGCCAGCAGGGACTCCCGGCCCACGATCACCGCATGACCGTCGACGATGCCCTGCACGCCGCTGCCCTCGAGGTTCTGGAATCCTTCGACCACCGGCAGCGCACCGATTTCCTGGGTGGCCGCCTTTGCGACCGCCTGGGCGATCGGGTGCTCCGACGCGTCCTCCAGCGCACCGGCCAGACGCAGCAGCTCCGCGCGGTCGACGCCCTCCTCCAGGAGCACGTCGGTGAGCGTCATCTTGCCGCTCGTCACTGTGCCGGTCTTGTCGAGCACGATGGTGTCGACCTTCCGGGTGGATTCGAGCACTTCGGGGCCCTTGATGAGGATGCCCAACTGCGCGCCGCGTCCGGTGCCCACCAGCAGCGCCGTCGGGGTGGCGAGTCCGAGCGCGCAGGGGCAGGCGATGATCAGCACGGCCACCGCGGCCGTGAACGCCGCCGAGGCGGGGAAGCCGGCACCGAGCCAGGCGGCCAGCGTGCCCACGGCGATCGCGATGACGATCGGCACGAAGATGCCCGACACCCGATCGGCGAGGCGCTGAACCTCGGCTTTCCCGGACTGCGCGTCCTCCACCAGTCGCGCCATCTGCGAGAGCTGCGTGTCGGACCCGACCCGCGTGGCGCGCACGACGAGTCGGCCGCCCGCGTTCACGGTCGCCCCGGTGACCTGGTCACCCTCGGCCACCTCGACCGGCACGGATTCGCCGGTGAGCATGGACGCATCGACGGCTGAGGTGCCCGACACGATCACGCCGTCGGTCGCGATCTTCTCTCCGGGGCGAACGACGAACTCGTCACCGACAGCGAGATCGACCGTGGGAATGCGGGTCTCGACTCCGCCGCGGATGACGGCCACGTCTTTGGCCCCGAGTTCCAGCAGCGCCCGCAGCGCCGCTCCCGCCCGCCGCTTGGAACGCTTCTCGAAGTAGCGACCCGCCAGGATGAACATCGTGACGCCGGCACCCACCTCGAGGTAGATGTTCGCGGCTCCGTCGCTCGGCGCGACGGTCAGTTCGAACGCGTGGGTCATTCCGGGCGCTCCGGCAGTGCCGAAGAACAGCGCATAGAGCGACCAGAGCAGCGCCGACAGCGTGCCCATCGAGATCAGGGTGTCCATCGTCGCGGCGCCGTGGCGCAGGTTCGTCCACGCCGCCTTGTGGAACGGCCACGCCGCCCACACGATGACGGGGCCCGCGAGCGCGAGCGACAGCCACTGCCAGTACGTGAACTGCAGCGCGGGGATCATCGCCATCGCGATCACGGGGACCGTGAGAACCACGGAGCCGATCAGTCGATGACGCAGCGAGGTGAGCTCCGTGTCGGGAGCTTCCTCGGCGGGCTCATCGCGACGTGGTTGGGACGGCAGCACCGCGGTGTAGCCGGTCTTCTCCACCTCGGCGATGAGCAGCGCGGGGTCGTATCCTGCCGGCGCCGTGACCTTCGCCTTCTCCGTCGCGTAGTTCACCGTGGCGCTGACGCCCTCAAGCTTGTTCAGCTTCTTCTCGATGCGCATCGCGCACGATGCGCAGGTCATGCCGCCGATCTCCAGCTCGACGCTGGATCCGGCCTGCTGCAGATCCGTCATGACTCCTTCTCCTCGCGAACGACGCCTCGGTCAGTGCCCGCCATGGCCGCCGTCCGAACCCTCATCAGCAGGACCCGCTGCCGCGTCGAGCACGAGTTCGGCGGTGTGCACCGTGCCATCGACCTGGAAGTCCAGGTAGAGGAGGTATCTCCCCGCCGTGGGTGCATGAGCGGTGAAGGTGATCGTCGGTCCCGACGTATCCCCCGGCTGGGGCTCGTCGCCGTGCGCGTGCACGTGCAGATAGGCCAGATCGCCGTCGCGCAGTGCGACGAGGTGGCCGAAGGCGCCCAGGTAGGGCTCGAGCTCGGTGACAGGTTCACCGTCGCGAGTGATGTCGATGGTGAGGTCGCTGGCCGCCCCGCCGACGAGTTGCCCATGCACGGAGACGTCGAAGCCGTCGACCTGTGCGTCGGTGACGACGCTCGTCCGCGGCTCGGGCGTGACCACGCCGCCCGCCGTCACGAAGCGCGAGAGGGTCACACTGCTGTCGCCGCTCGTGAAGTCCGCGTAGACGCGGTAGGTTCCGGCACGATCCCACGTCCAGGGCAGTGACCAGGTGCCGGTCGCGGTGTCGAGCACCGGGTGCACGTGCCGATATCCGGCGCCATCGGTCCGCACCACGATGAGGTGCAGGTCTTTGCCGTGCGCGGTCGCGTAATCGGTGACCGCGGTACCGTCCTGGTTCGTGATGACGAACGAGAGGGTGCCTTCGGTGCCGATGGCGGTCGGAGCCTGGATCTCAGTGAGGGTGAAGCCCGACTGAGAGATGGACGTGCCGTTCACGTCTGCCTCCTGGGTGATGGTGGCCGAAGGATTCGGGGTGTGGGTGTCGCCGTGCGCAGCGCTCTGCTGCCAGGCGGCGACGGTGGCATCCGGCACCAGGACTCCCCCGGCGGCGAATGCGGCGCCGAACACGGCGACGAGTCCGATGCCGTACAGCCCCAGGCGTCCGGGAGTGTTCATCAGATACGCACCGCCTCGTACCCGGCCTCGTCCACGGCGGCGAGGATCGCTGCGTCGTCGACGGGGGTCGTGCTGGACACGACGAGCTTGCCGGTCTGTGCGCTCACGTCGATGCCGTCAACGCCGGGGATCTGTCCCACCTCGGACCGGATCGCCATCTCGCAGTGTCCGCAGGTCATGCCGGTCACCTGGAATTCGGTCGTGGTGCTCATGTCGTTCTCCTTCGTCTCGGGATGTACCCCTCCCGGGTACCTCAGTCATAACCATATACCCCCTAGGGGTATTCCCTCAAGCCCGCGAAACTTCCGTCTGTGGGCGACAATCGCCGCGTTGCGCGGATTCTCACCCACAGACGGAAGTCTCGCGGGTCAGGCCTCGGCCACCAGCTCGGCGAAATCCTCGGTGTAGCCGAGGATGAGGATCGTCGAGTGCTCGATGAGGTTCGCGAGTTCGGCCCAGGACGGCGACTCCGGCTGGCCATAGAGATGCTGAAGGTCGGTGATCAGGTGACCAACAAGGTCGGACGACAGAGCTCCGGCCGGACGATGAAACGCCAGCGTGCGCGCGCCGATCCCCCACGGCTCGTACCCGTACCGGTCGTGCAGCCGCCGGGTCACGGCCAGGCTCTGGAACGGCGTCCAATCGCCGCTGAAGTACCCGTTGGGGACATCCGCGAGCAACCCATCGACGCGCGACTCGGGCACCCGCTGCACCACGTGCGTCGTCTCCAGCAGCACCGAGGGATCGCGCTGGAGCGATACCAGCGCATCGACATCCTCCGCGACGGTCGTGAACTCATCCGGGATGCTCGCCCAGTTCGCCGCCACGTCCGATGCACGCAATGCCGCCAGCACGGCGGCGAAGAGGTCGGCCTCGTACCGATCGACGGCCTCCGGGGAGTCGTCGTCCGGGTACACGACGCCGGCATCGAGATCGTGCCCGTTGATGGCATGCCCGCTGGTGTAGACGCACTGATCGACGTCGTCGAGAATCGCGAAGGCGCGCCCCTCCCCTCTCGCGCCCACACGGAGCACCGCGTCGAGAAGCTCCGTCACCGAAGCCGGTTCCCTCACGATCGCCACACTGTAGCGGTCGATACCGCCGTTGCGCGGGTCGGGGAGGTCGATCGTGCCGGGTGTCGAGGACATGCGTGCATCCTACGGAGGTCACCCCCGTAACCCCGCGAGACTTCCGTCTGTGGGCGACAATCGCCGCGTTGCGCGGATCACCACCCACAGACGGAAGTTTCGCGGGTCACATCACGCGGGGCCGGATTACGCGGGCCGGATCACGCGGGGAGGATCACGCGGGTCGGATCACGCGGGGAGGTCGGCGGAAACGATGCGGGCGGACCGGGGGCGATGGCGATCCCGGCGATAATGCGAGGACAGACACTGGAGGATGCCCGAATGAGCACCAAGACCCCGTTCGTCCCGGACGCCGACACCCGGTCGCTCCTCCGCGACGCCGCCAACGACGTCCGGCGGGTGAGCGGAGCGCGGGTCGGAGATCTGGTCGAGGCGGCGCTGCTGCGCACGCTCACCGACACGGTCGCCTTCGACGAGTCGGGTCGGGTGTTCATCATCACGGGCGACATCCCGGCCATGTGGCTGCGCGACTCGACCACCCAGCTCACGCCGTGCCTGCGATTCCTCGACCGCAGCACGCAGCTGGCCGATCTGGTCGAGGCTGTGGTCCGCCGCCAGTTCGGCTTCATCGCGCACGATCCCTACGCGAACGCTTTCAACGACGGCCCGACCGGCGCGCACTATGACCCGGACGATGTCTGCGATGATCCGAACGTCTGGGAGCAGAAGTACGAGATCGACAGCCTCTGCTACCCCGTCACGCTGGCGCACACGCTCTGGCAGCGCACCGGACGCACGGCGTTCCTCGACGCCGAGGTCCACGACGTGCTGCGCAGGATCGTGACTCAGCTGCGTCTCGAGCAGGACCATGACCGCTCGCCCTATCGATTCGAGCGCGTCACCACGATCCCCACCGAGACCCTGGCCCGCGAGGGACGCGGATCCGAGGTCGCCCGCACCGGCATGACCTGGGGCGGGTTCCGCCCCTCGGACGACGCGTGCACCTTCGGCTACAACATCCCAGCAAACCTGTTCGCGGCACAGGCGCTGCGGGCCATCGCCGAGATCGCTCGGGAGGTGCTGGACGACCCGGCATTGGCCGACGACGCGGAGAACCTCTCCAGCGAGATCCACAACGGAGTGCGCGAACACGGCATCGTCCCCGGTTCCGAAGGCGCACCCATCTACGCGTACGAGGTCGACGGCCGCGGCGGTGTGCTGGTGATGGACGATGCGAACACGCCATCGCTGCTGTCGCTGCCGCTCATCGCTCCCGACATGATCGACCGCGAGGTCTGGGAGGCCACCCGCGACGTCATCCTCAGTGACGTGAATCCGTACTGGTACAGCGGCAGCGTGCTGCAGGGCATCGGCAGCCCGCACTCCCTCCCGCAGCGGGTGTGGCCGATCGCGCTCGCCGTCGAAGGCCTGGTCGGAACCGCCGATGAGCGCGTCCGACTCCTGGAGCTGATCGCCACCACGGATGGTGGCACGGGTCACATCCACGAGAGCGTCGACGTCGATGATCCGACCCTGTACTCGCGGTCGTGGTTCTCGTGGGCGGATTCGATGTTCTGCGAGCTGGCGCTGCAGGTCGCGGAGGATGCCCGGACGAGCTAGGACCAAAGCTCCCTGCCGCCCGCCAGCCCGGCTGAGGGCGCCGCTGGTCTCAGCCGGCGCGCATTCGCCGCAGCAATCGACCCTCATTTGAGACCGGTCCGCCCAATTGGTCTCAACAACTGTCCGAGTCCGAGCCTCGACGAACAGCTTGTGAGACCACATCACCGATCACATCCGTGACCGCCCTCGCCAGGCCACCGATCCAGGACTGGACCTTCATCGCGCACCGGCTGACTCGTAGGCTCGTCGCATGAGCGACGCGTCCGCCCCGCAGATCCTTCGATACTCGGCGTTCGCCGCGACGCCCGAGGGCGGCAACCCCGCCGGTGTGGTGCTCGATGCCCGCGCCCTCAGCGACGCCGACATGCTGCGCATCGCTGCCGAGGTGGGGTACCCGGAAACCGCCTTCGTCGGTGAGAGCACCACCGACCGGCGCTACGCGATCCGGTACTGGTCACCGAGCGCGGAGGTGCCGTTCTGCGGACACGCCACGGTGGCGACCGCCGTGGTCCTCGCCGAGCGTGACGGAACCGGCACGATGACGTTCGAGACCCAGGTCGGCGACGTGACCGTCGTGACCACGCACACCGACCACGGCGTGGAGGTCGCGTTCACCGGTGTGGGGCCCGACGTCCGCGAGCTCGACGCCGATGTGCTCGCTCGCACGCTGCAGCTCTTCGGTCTCAGCGCGGAGGACCTCGATCCCGACTATCCCGCTCGCGAGGCGTTCTCCGGCAACTGGCACCCGGTGATCGTGCTGCGCGACGCAGAGATCTTCCACCAGTTCCGCTTCTCCCCCGAACCCGTCGCCCGCCTCATGCGCGAACGGGGCTGGCGCGGCACGATCACCGTGCTGCACCGGGTCTCAGAGGCGGAGTTCCTCGCCCGCAACATCTTCCCGGTCGGACGGATCACCGAGGACCCGGCGACCGGATCGGCGGCGGCCGCGACCGGCGCGTACCTGCGCGCCATCGACCACGTCCCCGCCGATCGCGTGGTCCGGATCCATCAAGGCGCCCACGTCGGACGACCGAGCTTGCTCACCGTGCACATCCCGCCGTCCGGCGGAATCACCGTCACCGGCGGTGCCCGACCGATCCCGCATAGCGCCTGAGGAACGCGCCACCAGCCCATTCGACGACGCCGGAATCCCCCGCCACGCATGGCGCACCGGACCCGAGGCGAGACGAATCAGATCCTCGATCACCTGCCGGCACGAGCCCGGACGCCGGATGACCTGAGTCATCGATGGAGATCATTCGGTCACGAGCTCCGGCGTCCGGTCCACCCGAGATCATTCGATCCGGGCCGAAAGCGCGCTCACCAGTCGTGGACGGTGCCGTCCTCCAGACGGTTCACCGGCAGGTACGCCTTCGTGTAGTCGAAGCCGGCGGCGGCCGCCTCGTCCAGCTCCACGCCGAGTCCTGGCTGCTCGCCGGGGTGCAGGAAGCCGCGGTCGAAGGTGAACGACGTTTGGAACACCTCCAGCGTCTGCTCGTTGTGGGGCATGTACTCCTGGATGCCGAAGTTGTGGATCGCCAGGTCCAGGTGCAGGGCCGCCGCCATGCCAATCGGCGAGATGTCCGTCGGTCCGTGGATGCCGGACTTGATGCCGTAGATGGCTGCGAAGTCGAGCAGCTTCTTCATCGCGGTGATGCCGCCGGTGTGCGTCACGGCAGAACGGACGTAGTCGATGAGCCGCTCGGTGATGAGGGTCTGATAGTCGAAGACGGTGTTGAAGACCTCGCCGATCGCCAGCGGCGTCGTGGAGTGCTGGCGGACCAGTCGCAGCGCGCTCTGGTCCTCACCGGGCGTGCAATCCTCCAGCCAGAACAGGTCGTACGGCTCGATGTCCTTCGCGAAGCGCGCCGCCTCGATGGGCGACATGCGGTGGTGTCCGTCGTGGAGGATGCGCAGGTCGGTGCCGAAATCCTCACGGATCTGCGCGAACACGCCGGGCATGTGGCTGAGGTACTTGCGGGTGTCCCAGGTCTCCTCGCTCGGCCGGCCGTTCTCAACCCGCTTGGCGGGCTCGTAGTCGTAGCGGACACCCGGGCCGCTGGACGAGACTCCGTAGATCTGCCCGAGCCCGGGAACCCCGGTCTGCACGCGAACGGCCGTGTAGCCCAGCTCCTGATATCCGGTGATGGCATTCTTCAGTGCCGCGTAGTCGGTACCTGACGCGTGGGCGTAGACGCGAACGCCCTCCCGGCTCGCGCCGCCCAGCAGCTGGTACAGCGGCATCCCGGCCTTCTTCGCCTTGATGTCCCACAGCGCCATGTCCACCGCGGCGATCGCCGCCATCGTCACCGGTCCGCGCCGCCAGTAGGGGCTGCGGTACAGGTACTGCCAGGTGTCCTCGATGCGGTCCTCGTCGCGCCCCACGAGCATCGACGCGACGTGGTCGGAGAGGTAGGACGCCACGGCCAGCTCGCGGCCGTTGAGGGTGGCATCGCCCCAGCCGACGACACCGTCTGCGGTGGTGATCTTGAGCGTGACGAAGTTGCGTCCGGGGCTGGTGATGGAGACGTCGACGAGTTCGATGGTCATGTCAGGTCCTCGAGGAAGGGGTGCGGCGACCTACGGCCGCCGCACCCGGGTTGATTGTCGTCACATGGCCGCGCGCGGATCGGTGAGATCGCGCCCGGTCCATTCGGGAGCCCAGATCGCCGCGACCAGCGTCGAGGCGGTGAAGATGCCCATGAGCACCATGATCGGGATGATGCTGCCGGTGGCCGCGGCCACCCACGCGGCCGCGATGATCGGGCCGATGCCGGTAGCGATGATCGCCGCGATCTCGCGCACCACGGCGGTGAGCGTGTAGCGGTTGCGGGCGCCGAAGATCTCCGGGATAGAGATGTTCTCCATCGAGGCCAGGCCCAGCACCGAGATGTTGTGGATCAGCGCGTACCCGACGAAGACGGGGGTCGCCTCCGCCGTGTTCACCAGCAGCAGCGCGGGAACGATCACCAGCAGCGAGAGCGTCGACATGATGATGTACATCCGGCGGCGACCGAACCGGTCACCGAGCAAACCCATGAGCGGAATGGTCACGAAGCCGATGAGGGAGGACACGATGACCACCTCGGGACCGATCTCCTTCGACATCGCGAGCGTCACCGTGATGAAGGAGATGAGGTAGGTCTGCACCAGACCCGAGTTGCCGGCCTGACCGAAGCGCAGGAAGAACGACACGATGATGGCCTTGATCGGCTTGCGCTGCAGCGACTCGAGCGTGCGGATGTCGTTGGTCTGCGTGGCGAGCTGCACCATCTCCTCGCGGGACAGCGCCTTGCCGTCCACCACGTCGGTGCGCTCCTCGAACACCGGGCTCTCCTTGAGGTTGAAGCGCACCCAGAGAGCGAAGAGCATGATGACGGCACTCGCGATGAACGGGATGCGCCATCCCCACGCGATCACGTCGGCCTCCATCATGACGGCCAGCAGGATCGCCCAGATCGCCGAGGCGAACAGCGTTCCGCAGTTCGTGCCGAGCGCGACGAGGGAGGCCACGATGCCGCGACGGTTGCTGGGGGCGTACTCGGAGAGCATCACGCCAGCGCCGGAGATCTCCGCGCCCGCACCGAAGCCCTGCGCCAAGCGGAGCAGCACCAGGAGGATCGGGGCGGTGATCCCGACCTGCTCGTAGGTGGGCAGCACGCCGATGAGGGTGGTCGCCGCTCCCATGAGGAGGATCGTGTAGAACAGCACCTTCTTGCGGCCGATGCGGTCGCCGATGCGGGCGAACACGAACGCACCGACGGGCCGGGCGACGTATCCGACGCCGTAGGTGGCCATCGCGAGGACGACAGCCATGCCCGGGTCGTCACCGGCGAAGAACAGCTGGCTGAACACCAGGGCCGCGGCCAGCGAATACAGCTGGAAGTCCATGAACTCCAGCGCGGTGCCGAGCCAGCCGGAGACGGCGGCGCGGACGAGGTCGCCCATCGAGCGCTGGGCGGGGGCGGACGTCGCGGGAGCCGCGGTTCCGGAACCGGGGGAACTGCTCATCGGGGTACTCCTTCGTAGTGATGTGCGTGCAGGGGGGGTGATCAGAGAGCCAGCAGGACCTTCGCCGAAGCGGAGGAATCGCGGGCCAGGTCGAACGCCGCCACCGCATCGGCGGCGGGAATGACATGAGAGATGACGGGGTCGAGTTCGTCGGAGGCCGCAAGCAGGGCGACGGCGTCGTCGATCTCCGTCGAGAAGCGGAAGGCACCGCGAATGGTGAGCTCCTTGGCGAGCAGCGGCGCGAGATTCACCGGGATGTCCGCGTTTCGCAGCATGCCGACCTGGACGACCGTGCCGGCTCGCCGCGCCGCTCGGACGGCCTGGGTGAGCGCCGGTGCGACTCCGGAGCATTCGAAGACGACGTCGAACGACTCGTCGTCGATGGCATCCGTCCCCACCGTGAACAGCTCGGTGGCACCCAGGCTCCGGGCGCGCTCGAGCGGCTCGGACAGCACGTCGCTGGCGCCGATGACAGCGGCACCCGCGTGACGGGCTGCCGCGACCACGAGCAGTCCGATCGGACCCGCGCCGATCACGAGGACCCGCTTGTCGACGACCGATCCGGCGAGGTTCACCGCGTGCAGTGCCACGGCGAGGGGCTCAGCCAGCGCAGCGCGCTCCAGCGGCAGCGATGCCGGCAGCACTCGGATCATGTGGTCTTCGACGAGAAGGTACTCCGATGCACCGCCCTGCCGATGCGGATCCGCCGCGGCGCTGCCGAGGTAGTCGCCGCCGGGACGCAGGTGCGGACGGTCTTCGAGCCCCGCGACATCCGCTCCGTAGCGGGCCGGATGCACCGTGACGGGAGTGCCGGGAGCGAGCCGTCCGGAGGGGTCCAGGTCCACGACGCCGGAGAGCTCGTGGCCCGGGGTCAGCGGCTCGCGGATGGTGTACTCGCCGTTGGCGCCGTGAAAGTAGTAGTGCAGGTCGGAGCCGCAGATGCCGACATACGACACCCGCAGGCGCACCTCACCCGCGCCGGGCTCCGGAACCGCACGGTCCTCCCAGCGGATGTCTTCGGCACCGTGGATGGCCAGAGTCTTCATGAGTGCTGTCCCTTCGTCGGGCTCGACGCCGCATCGACGGCGTCCGCGATCGCGGCATCGACGCCGTGTCGCTGGATCATGGTTGTCAGCTCGCCGACGCGCTCGATGAACGCGTCCCGCGAAGCCAGTTCCGCCCCGAACAGACGGAGGTCTGCGATGACGTGCCGCGCGAGGTCGCGTCCGCTGCGCACGGTCGCCGCGAACGCGCTCAGGCTGTCGCGCGCCGGATCCGTCATCGCGGCGGCCTGAGCACCCGGCTCGAACCCGGAGAGCGGCGCCATGCACGACAGGTAGCCGGCGACGGTCAGAGCGATGAGGTGCGGCAGGTGCCCGTTGCCGAGCGCAAGCAGCGCGGGCTCCGGGATGCGCTGTCGCAGCTTCACCGATCCGTCGCTGCCGACCTGACTGGTGCGGTGTCCGAGGGCGCTGTTGGCCCAGCGCTCGAACAGCTGCCCCTCGTAGTCGCGCAGATCCAGGCCGGTGGGCGCCTCCACCGAGGGCTCATACTCGCCGCGGATCACAGCGCGCGCCGCCTCCGCGATCGCCGTGCGACCGATGGCCTCGGGAATGGTGTCGACGCCGCTGAGAGCGCCGAGATAGGCGATGAGGGAGTGCGTACCGTTGAGGAGGCGCACCTTGACCTGCTCGTAGCGGGCGACCTCGTCGGTGAACACCGCTCCGCCCAGCTGCCAGGCGGGACGTCCGCCGGGGAACGCGTCCTCGATGGCCCACATGCTGAACGGCTCCGCGGGCACGGGGACCGCATCAGAGGCGCCGAGCAGGAGGCCGACACGATCACGAAGCGCGGGAGTGGTCGCGGGGACGATCCGGTCGACCATGCTGGACGGGAACGACACCGCGGCGTCAAGGTACGCGAGCGTGTCCGCGCCCTCGCCGCCGGGGAGCTCCTGCAGGAACTCGCGGACCAGCTTCTCGGTGTGCTTGCCGTTGGCGGCGAGGTTGTCACAGCTGAGCACGGCGATCGGCGCGCCACCGGCGAGCGCGCGCGCCTGCAGACCGCGGGCGAGCTGTCCGATCGTGGTGAGCGGGGCGCCACCGTGCAGGTCGCGTCGGATACCTTCGTCGTCCACGTCCAGGTGCTGCGTCGCGGGAGAGTAGCTGTACCCGTTCTCGGTCACGGTCAGCGTGACGATGCGCGTGCGCGAATCGGCGATGTGCGAGACCACACGAGCCGGCTCATCCGCCCCGACGAAGGCGTCGGTGTGCACGCCCGGGATGCTCAGCGATGTGGCGTCCGGGGAGATGGTCGCGACCGAGTAGAGGAAATCCTGAGCGCGAAGGCCATCAACGATCGAGCGCGAGCGCGACGCCACGCCGACGATGCCCCAGTCCCCACCCTCTGCGGCGATCGCGGCCGCCGTGTACACCGCCTGGTGTGCGCGGTGAAAGCTGCCCAGACCGAGGTGGAGGATCCCGGTGCCCGCGGGGT
This sequence comes from Microbacterium gorillae, assembly GCF_050990725.1. GTDB lineage: Bacteria > Actinomycetota > Actinomycetes > Actinomycetales > Microbacteriaceae > Microbacterium > Microbacterium gorillae_A. Next base: position 424,756 of record NZ_CP158844.1, on the reverse strand, counting down.
TCGCCAGTGGCGCGGCCGCGACTGCGGCGGCCCCTCGGCGGAGGGCGGGTGCGGCGTTCGTCACGCTGGGCTCCTTTGCTCGAGCCGCAGTCGTGATGAGAGCGGCACTGATCGTGGTGAATCGAGTTTGCAACGGTTTGTACAACTTTGTCAACATCGTTTGCAGAAACGCGAGAACATAGGATGACTCCGACGGGAGAGGTGAGGCATGACGGCGAAGCTGACCGATGTGGCGCGCAAGGCCGGCGTGTCCGTCGCGACCGCGTCCCGCGCCTTCGGAGAGCCGGATCGGCTCGCAAAGGGCACCCTTGATCGCGTGCTCGAAGCCGCGAACGATCTCGGGTACGTGACGGGGACATCGCCCGCGACAGCCACCCGCACCTTCGGCGTCATCCTTCCCGACGTCGCCAACCCCGTGTACGGAACGCTGCTGAAGGCGATCCAGGGGCAAGCCTGGCACGGTCGCCACCGCACGGTGGTGTTCGACGCCGACGAGGACCTCCGCCGCGAGCGCAAGCAGATAGAACAGGCGCGCAAACTCGACGGCATGCTCCTGTGCTCCCCTCGCCTCCCCGAGGACGAGGTGATCGACCTCGTGGGTTCCACGCCCTCCGTCGTGATCAACCGACTCATCACCGGCGTGCCGAGCATCGTGATGGACACCGAGCACGGCCCGTCGCAGGCGATCGAGCACCTCGCCGCTCTGGGACATTCGCACATCGCGTACGCTTCCGGACCCCACGGCTCCTGGGCGGACGCCCGCCGCGCGGATACGGTGGCGCGGGCGTGCGAGCGATACGGCATTCGCCTCACCCGCCTCAGTCATCAGGCCGCGTCCATTCAGGGCGGACGTGCTGCCGCCGCTCCCGCGGCGGCCAGCGGCGCCACCGCGGTGGTCGCCTACAACGACCTCGTCGCGCTCGGCCTGGAGGCGGGTCTGCTCGAACTCGGCCGACGCTGCCCCGCCGACATCAGCATCGTGGGCATCGACGACATCGACCTCGCGAGCGCGGTCACCCCGGCTCTCACCACGGTGCGCATGCCGATCGGGCGCAGCGGCACGTTGGCCGTGGAGCTTCTCCTCACGGCCATCGCGGGCGAGCGGGTGAGCAGTCTTCCCCCGCTGGACTCCCAGCTCATCGTCCGCGCCTCCACCGCTGCCCCCGCGAGCTGAGCTTCTCCACATCTGAGGCCCTGCCGGCTCAGAACTAGGGCATCTGCCCGATGAGGTACCCCCTCCTCAGAGAGGAGCGTAGGGGTACCGAAGAAGGGGAGTGTCATGGACCTCAACACCTACGTGAACGAGTACGTCGCGGCCGTCGAGCTGGAGCAGGCGGTGATCAACGCCGAGCGTGCGCGCATCGCCGCCGAGCGCATCGCACCGCGTCCGAGCCTGCTGAGCCGACTGCTCAGTGGGGCGGGTGCGGCGCGTACGACGACCACCCGCCGAGCATCCCGCGAACTGGCGGAGTGCGCCCCGCACCCGGCGTGATCGACGCGCGTTTCGATGTCCGAGGTGGCTGGCATGATGAAGCCATGTCAGCCACCACCGCACCGGAGATGGTGGGTCGCGATGCAGAACTCGCGCTCCTCCAGGAGGCGTTGCGTCGCACGGAGGGCGGCGAAGCCGCCTCGGTGCTGATCGCGGGTGAGGCCGGCATCGGAAAGTCCCGATTGACCAGCGAGTTTCGCCGGCTGCTCGTCGACGAGGCCACCGTGCTCACCGGCTGGTGTCTCGACTACGGCTCCACCCCCGCTCCCTTCGGCCCCCTTCCCGCCATCCTGCGCGGCCTCCTCGACGAGCTCGGGGACGATGCCGATGACGCCGCCGGACCCAGCCGCAACGCGCTGCAACTCCTCCTCCCCGACCCTGCGGGCACCCCGCTGGATCGAGCCACGGTTCGCCCGGAGGCGCTCGGCGAAACCATCGCCAACCTCCTGGAGGCCGCGTCTACGGCACGGCCGGTGGTGGTCATCGTCGAAGACCTGCACTGGGCCGATGCCGCCACGCTGTCGATGCTCTCGTTCCTGCTGCGCGCTCTCGCGGGTCGTCGCGTGCTGTTCGTGCTCACTTGCCGCACCGACGAAGTACGTCGGGGAGGCGCGGTCCGCACCTTCCTCGCGGAGTCCGAGCGCGCACGACTGCTCGAGCGGATCTCCCTCGCCCGCCTCGACGCGAACGCGGTACGCGAGCTGGTCGTCGGCTTGCGCGGGCCGCTGGACGATGCCACGATCGCCCATCTCGTCCAGCGCAGCGAGGGCGTGCCGTTCTTCGTGGAAGAGCTGGTGTGCAACGTCGAGGGACCCCTTCCGGAGACGCTGCGTGATGTCCTGCTCGCGCGCTTTGACGCACTGGGCGAGGACGCTCGACGCACGGTCCGACTCGCCTCCGCCTGTGACGGCGCGATCGCCCACGACCTGCTCACGGCCGTGACCGGTCGCGGCGGCGAGAGTCTTGACGAGGCGCTGCGCGAAGCTGTGGTCGCGGGCATCCTCACGGTGCGCGACGACGAATCATACGCCTTCCGGCACGCACTCCTGCGTGAGGCCATCCACGACGATCTGCTTCCCGGCGAGCGCTCGCGCCTGCACCGCTCCTACGCGGAGGCCATCCAGGCAGCTGGCGGTGCCGCGTCGAGCCTCGCCTTCCACTGGTATCAAGCACACGACCCGGAGCGGGCGCTCCGAGCGGCGGTGCAGGCGATGCAGCAGGCGAAAGACAGCTACGCGTTCTCGACGGCCGCACGGTTCGGCGAGCTGGCGCTGGAGCTGTGGGACCAGGTACCGAACGCGGATTCCGTGGCGGGGATCGAGCGCATCTCGTTCCTCGCCCGGCTCGGATCCATCCTGCGCAACGGCGGCGACGCCGAGCGCGCACTCGCGGTGGCGACACTCGCGCTAGGTGAGCTGGATCCGCAGACCGCCGACCCGGCCGTGCACGCACGGCTGCTGCGCGACCGCGCGCTCTACCTTCAGAATCTCGGAAAGCCCGGCACCGCCGAGTTGCTGGGCGAAGCCCTCGCGATCCTCGACGGCCACCCCGACGAGGATCGTCTGCGCGCTTCACTCCTCAATTACCTGAGCGGGCGCCACCTCACCAGTGCGCGGCTCACGGAAGCCAGAGAGACAGCCGATGAGGCGTTCCGGATCGCCGAGACCTCGGGTTTCGACAGCGCCATGTCGGTGGCGGCCAATCTGCGCGGCTGCAGCCGCATTCACCTGGGAGATGTCGCCGGCGGTCTCGAGGACTTCCAGCTCTCGTGGCAGCACGCCTCAGATCACGACGCGCAGCTGCGATACCGCGTGAACTATGCGGATGCGCTGTTCAACCTGGGGCGCTTCCGTGAAGCGGTCGAGGTCGCCGAGCTCGGCGTCGCACACTCCCGACGGCTCGGGGTGGAGCGCGCGACCGGCTCGGTGCTCTCACACAACCTGGTGGAGCCGCTGATCGAACTCGGCGAGATCGATCGCGCCGAGGAGGCGATGGCTCGCGATCTCGCGCTGCGGACGCTGCAGATCTTCCGCGTCTATGCCACGATGTCGCGCATCCGGATCCTGGTATGGCGCGGGCGGATCCCCGAAGCCACGCGACTGCTCGACGAGTGGCGCACGACGGCAGCGGCGATCTCTCGCGTGGAACGTCAGGTGTGGTTCTCGCTGCACTGGGGAGAGCTGATCGTGAGCCTTGGTGCCGGCGATCCGACCCGCGCCGCCACCGTGCTCACCGGAGTGATCACCGACCCCGGCCCACAACTGGCCCAGGTCTCCCGGCTCCTCCTGGAGGGCGTACGAGTCGTCACGGATCTCCGCGCGGACGGACATCACGCCCTCGCCGACGACACCGCTCGATCACTCGGTACCGCCTGGGCAGCCCGTCCACCCGCGCTTCGGATCCCCCACTGGGATGCGGTGCTCACGGCCGTCATCAGCGGCGAGATCCCGGCGCTCACCGAGGCCCTCGACGTGGCCGAGCACGACGATGTCCCCGCGATCTTCCGCCCGGTTGTTCGACTCGAGCTCGCGCGCGCCCAGCTGGCAGCCGGAGATCGTACGGATGCCGCACACCACGCGACCACCGCTCTGCAGTTAGCCGCCGCGCTGGGCCACCACCAGGTGCAGCGGCGCGCCACGTCGTTCCTTCGCAACGCCGGCCTCGCCCGCGCCGCGCGTCAGGAACAGACGGCCAACGCCGGTGCTCCCGCCGAGCTGACTGCACGCGAGCAGCAGGTTCTCGACCTCATCGCCGAAGGACTCACCAACCGCCAGATCGGCGAACGCCTGTTCATCAGCGCGAAAACCGCCAGCGTGCACGTCTCCGCCATCCTGCGGAAACTCGGCGTGACCAGCCGCACCGAGGCCGCCGCCTCCTCCCGCCGCTGAGGCGGCGCGTCTCACAACGCCAGTTGCTGAGCACCCTCCCTCACGCTGTCCCGGTTGCTGAGCGCCGCGAGACGGAGTGTGGCCGCTCAGGAATCCGAAGCGAGACGACGCCCCCAGCGCGTCACACCGCGGAGCCTCAGGACGACGGCGGCACCGATCCGTACCCGCGGTGCACGTCGGGATCCAGTCCGTGTGCCGCCGCCAGCCGTGCGACCAGCTCGGCGAAGGCCGCACGATCCTCCTCGGACAGCACATCGAGGATGTCGGCGTTCTGCCGCTCCGCCGCGCCACGGAGCTGCCCCAGCACGGCACGCCCGTTCTCCGTGAGATCCAGCCGATGATGACGCCGATCGTCGGGATCCCGCGTGCGAGAAACAAGCCCCGCACTCTCTAGCGAGTCGACGAGAACCACCACCCGGCTCGGCACAGAACCCAGCCGGTCGGCGAGCGTGCGCTGGCTCAGACCGGGGGTGCGCGCCAGGATCCGCAGCACCCCCGCGGTAGCCGGAGTCAGGCCGAACGGCTTGATCAGCTCCGCGAAGCGCGACGACGCGAACGCGCCGAGTTGGGAGAGGAGGAACCCGGTGCGCTGCGGCTGACGGGGGGCGTTCATGAGACTCAGCCTACCCCGGTTGACAGAATGATTCATAGTGTGCATGATTTCCTCTATGACCGATTCACCCACACACAGATCGCGAATCGGCGGACCACCGCTCGGACCGCTCGCGATCGTGACGTTCGCCCTCACCCTGGCCGGTGTCCTCACCCTGGTACTCGGCGCCGGCTCCGCCCCGGCACCGTTCGCGCCCGCATCCCAGCTGTCCGAGTGGTACGCGACGGACGCCCTCACCGTGCGGATCGCCGCGACACTCCAGTTCGGCGCCGCCGTGCCGCTCGGGATCCTCGCGGCGTCCGTCTACGCCCGCCAGCTCCGGCTCGGCGTCCGCGTTCCGGGCCCGGTGATCGGCCTCTACGGCGGAATCGCCGCGTCGGTGATGCTCATGATCTCGGCCCTCGCGAGTTGGGCCATCGTCGCCGGACCCGAGGCTGCCGACCCAGGCGTCGCCGCAGCATTCGCCCGCTTCGCGTTCACGCTGGGTGGCGTGGGCTACGCGGTAGGCCTGGGTCTGCTGATCGCCGGCATTGCCGTGCCCGCACTGATCCTGAGATTCGTCCCACGCTGGTTCGCCCTGGTCGGCCTGCTTATCGCGCTCATCGGCGAGATCTCCTTCCTCGCTCTCGCGATCGATCCGCTGCAGTTCCTGCTTCCGATCGTCCGCTTCGGCGGCGGGGTCTGGCTGATCGTCGTCGCATTCGCACTCCCCCGGGCGCGAGCCCGCCGCGCGTCCACACCTCGCCTCGGAGACTCATGAACATCCTGCTTCTGCTGCGCGAACTCCTCGTGCTGATACATCTCATCGGATTCGCGCTGCTTCTCGGCGGCTGGGCCGCTCAGGCCGCCCGTCGCCAGTACGTGACCACGACCCTGTTTCGCACCGGTCTCGGGGTGATGATCGCGTCCGGGCTCCTGCTCGCGATCCCGTTCCCGGCCGACGTGCACCTCAACTACATCAAGCTCGCCGTGAAGCTTGTGCTGGCATTCGCCATCGGCGGGGCGTTCGGGGTCGTGATCACGCGGGAGAAGGCCGGTCGCCCCACGAACGTGGCGTTCTGGAGCATCGGTGCCCTGGCGGTGCTCAACGCCGGCGTCGCCATCTTCTGGCGGGCGTGAGCGCGCTACGAGCGAGGACGCAGACCGACCAGCACGGCGAGATGGTCGCTGGCCCCGGCGCGAAGCGTCTCGGCACCGCCCGCATCGAAACCACGCTGGAAGATGTGGTCGATGCGCGCGGACGGCAGGCCCGCTGGCCAGGTGAATCCAAAGCCGAACGATGACTGTCGCGGTTCCGATAGGCGCGAACGAATGCCGGCGAGAACCGGATCAGCACCGACGGCATTGAAGTCGCCAAGCGCGAGGATCCGGTCGTGATCATCAGCGGCGATCAGATCGCCGAGCGCGGCGAGCATGGCATCGCGCTCCGCCTGTGCACCCGGCCGGAAGGATGCGGCGTGCACCACATAGACGCTGATCGGGCCGGCGGGACTCTCGATCTCCGCCCGCAACGCACGCTGCCACCCGAGCCCGAGATCCAGGGCCTCCGCGTCCGCGATGGGCGAGGTGCTCCACAGACCCACGGTGCCGACGACGTATCGGTAGGGATGCGATTCCTCGAGCGCGCCGATCGCATCGTCACGCGACTGCGCGTCCAACTCGGTGAGAGCGATCACGTCCGCACCGCGGTCGACGAGCGCGGCGGCCGACTCCGCGGCCGTCCCTGAGCCCGCCTCCACGTTCTGGCTCGCGGCGACGATGATGCCATCACCCTCGAGGGCCGCGGGCGGGAACCAGGTCAGCGATGACGCGGTCGCGACGACCCAGACCAGGGCCGGGACCAGCGCGATCCAACGCCGACGCCACCACCAGAACCCGCCGACGATCACGAGCACAGCGGGCAGCCAGAGCCAGGGGAGTGCGACGGCGGCGAGCGTGCCGATCAAGCCCGGCACGGCGATCCCCACCATCACCGCGAGGAGCAGTGCCATGAGCACCGCGACAGCAGCGGCCCACACCCGTGCGCGCCCGACGCGCCGGGGTTGGGGGTGGGGCTGTGACACCCCGCGAGCCTATGCTGTGCCCGCTCGGAGGAGCCTGCGCGCCGCGCTGCGTCAGTGCACCACACTCTCCAGGCGGCGCACACCCTCGGCCATCTGCGGCGGAGAGGCCGCCCCGAATGACAATCGCAGATAGGGCGACGGCGGCTCATCGACGAAGTAGTGACTGCCGTCCCCCACCAGCACTCCCTCCGTCTGCGCCGCCCGGCTGACCGTGCGGGCGTCGGCGTCGTCCGGCAGACGCACCCACAGATGCAGGCCGCCCTGTGGCAACGCCGGCACCTGAAGGACATCACTCCCGGCCACTGCCGCCAGCAGGGCATCCCGCCGATCACCGAGGGCGATACGCAGGCGTTTGCGGTGTCGTGCCCACTCGCTGGAGGACAAGAACTCCAGCGCGACCTCCTGCATCAGCGGGGAGACCCCGAGATCATCGGCGATCCGCGACGCGCGCAGCCGCGCCCCGGCGGGCCCTCGCGCGATGATCGCTCCGACCCGCAGTCCGGGCGAGATCGGCTTCGCCAGCGTGGTGATGCTCACCACGTGCCCGTCGGCGTCTGCCGTGAACAGCGGCGCGGGGGCCGGGCGCTCCAGTCCGAGGTGGCGAGCCCAGTCGTCCTCGACGATGAACGCTCCGCGGGCGACCGCCAGCGCGACAACCTCACGACGCCGAAGGTCGCTCATCACCGCTCCGGTCGGGTTCGCGAACGACGGCTGGAGATACACGACGCGTGCTCGAGTGCGCTCCAGTTCATCCGCGAGCAGGTCCGTGCGAATGCCCTCGGCGTCGGCAGGCACGGCCGCGATCCGCAGTCCGGCGCTCTGCGCGGCGAGGATGGCGCCGGGGTACGTGGGGCTCTCCATTACGACCGTTTCGCCGGGCTCTGCCAGGGTGCGGAGAGCGAACACCAGCGCCTGCTGACCACCCGGCACGATCTGCACGTCCTCCGGCTGAGCCCGATACTCGGCTGCGATCAGTCGGCGCAGCTCCGCGGAACCGGACGGCGGGGTGAGGTCCCACCCGCGCGCCGACCGCGCGACTCGGGCCCCGATGCGGCGGAGATGTTCGGTCGGCTGCAGCTCGTCGGCCAGGTACCCCCAGGAGAGCGGGAGCTGCTCCGGCTGACCGTGTGCACCCAGGCGTGAAGCGCGATCAGCATCGACGCGCACCGCACCCAGCGCCTGCGACTGCCACGCGTAATCGGGGCGAGAGCTGTGTCCGCGTCCGATGACGAAGGTTCCTCGACCGGGTTCGGCGCGAACGAGCCCGCGGGCGGTGAGTTCGGCGAGGGCGTTGGAGATCGTCGCGGCGCTCGCCTGGAAGCGCGCCGACAGTTCGCGCACCCCGGGCAGCCGGGTCCCCGCACTCATCCCGAGTATCTCCCTGCGAAGCTGTTCGGCGATCTCCCGCGATCTGTTATCTTGCCCCATGAATGAACAGAGTAGCGTTACTCATCACACGCCCCAACCGTTACCGTCTCGCACCGAGCCGATCATCCGCCCTCTGCACGCGAGTGACGAGTCGGCGTGGCGGGAGTTGTTCCGTCAGTACCGTGAGTTCTACCGCCTGACAGAGTCGGAAGAGGTCATCACGCGCGCGTGGGGGTGGTTCACCGATCCCGCTCACGAGTGCTCCGCGCTGATGGCAGAAATCGACGGCGAGCTGGTGGGCTTCGCGCATCACCGCCCGATCTCCTCCCCGTACACCGGGAGCACGGGTCTGTTTCTGGACGACCTGTTCACCGCTCCGGTCGCGCGTGGCCGAGGCGTCGGACGTGCACTGATCGAGGAGCTGCGCCGCATCGCCGCAACGGAAGACCGCAGCTTCGTGCAGTGGGTGACGGCGGATGACAACCACCAGGCGCAGGCGCTGTACGACACGCTCGCCACACGAACGCGCTGGGTCACCTACGAGACATCGGCAACAACGCGATGATCGGCGGGCTCGGGGCGAACGCCCCGAGCCCCGTCACGTGTACACCGCACGAGGGCGCGTCGCCGGTGTAGGAAGGAGACATGTCGGCGCGAACGAAAGCCCTACTCTGGACCGGGGTCGGTGCGTCGGCGGTCGCGTTCGTGCTGTTCGCGCCGTTGTTCCGTGCGGGCATGTGCGTCGACGCGCAAGACAGCGCCCGATCCTTCTGCCGCGACTGGTACACGTCCCTCATCGGCGTGGAGACCAGCCTGTGGATGTGGGTCGGCGGCAGCGCGGTCCTGCTGGGCGTCGGTCTGTTCGTCGCCTGGCAGCGCACGAGGCGCGGTACCTCAGACGCCCGCGACCCCGAGATTCCTCCCCGCGAACAGGCCTGAGTCGCGGCGAACCCGCGGCCCGGCGTCCGCACGGCGACCCCGGTGCGACGCACCAGAGCACCAGGTCTGCGGACCACCTCCGGCGCCACGCAACCTGCGCGAGCGCGCGATTAAGCAGACGCCGCCGCGAGGTGCGCCGCGAGTTCCGCATCGAAGCGTGAGGCGTCGTCCAGGTGCGGCGCGTGACCGGCACCGGCGATCTCGACTTCGCGCACCACGCCGCCGGCCGCGGCATATCGCGCCAGCACGGCGCGGGTCTGCTGCTTCATCGGCTGCGCCGGTGCGACGTCCGCCCCCGGCCATCCCGGGATCACGCCGAGCGCGCCGAGGTGATTCAGATCGAAGAGCGACGTGTCGGACACGATCACGTCAGCATCGCCGTGCACCCACAGGATCGGGGGTCGGTGCGGGGAATTGGCGATCCCCGAGGCATCGAAGTGCTGCGGAGCCATCGTGTTGAGCACGCCTCGACGGCCCGCGGCAAAGCCCGGCCAGTTTGCCGAGGCCACGCTGTCTCCCGGGTAGTTGTCGTCGCCAGTGGCTGTCGTGAGCATCGACCGCACCCACGCGTCCTCGTGCTCGGCCTGCGCGTCGGGGTGCGCGACGTAGGCGCTGCGCAGCACGGATCGCGGCGACGTGGGAGCCTCCTCGGTGAGGTCGCCGGCCCGCAGGCGGGCGACGAAGTCCGGGTTCGCACCGCCGCCTCCGGTACCGGCCCCGTCGTCATCGTTGCGCGTGCCGTCGGCACCGTGGGTGCCACCGAAGCCGTACGGCGAGACGGGGGCCTCCAGCGTGAGGGACAGCACCCGCTCGGGTGCATCGAGCAGCAGCTGCATGGCCACGCCGCCGCCCATGCTCCAGCCCACCACGTGCGCCCGCTCCACGTCGAGCGCATCCAGCACGGAGACCACGTCGTCCGAGAAGTCACGGAGACCGCGGGTCGCGTCCACCGGCAGCGTCTCGCTCTCGCCGAACCCACGCAGGTCGATCGCGAGCGCGCGATAGTCACGGGGCAGCGCCAGCATCGTCGGCTGATAGAAGACCGACGACGAGACGTTGCCGTGGATGAAGACCACGACCTCACCGTCGCCCGCGCGCTCCAGCACGTTGGCGGCGTAGCGCGACGAGGCGACGCGGTGTGCCGTGATTCCAGGGAAGAGATCGCTCATGACTGCTCCTGTCAGGGGTGTTCGATGGCATCGGCGACCGCGGCGGCACCGCGATCGGAGAACAGCACGGTGTAGTGGTTCACGTCCTCCACCTCGGCGAGGCGCAGCTGAGGGACGAGGGAGCGGAACTCCTCGATGGCCCCGGGCGCATAGAGCGGGTCGGCGTCGAGCAGGCCGCGCGGTGCGCGCAGCACCGACACCGGAATCCGCAGGGAGCGGAGGGCCGCGAGGTACCAGTCCGGACCGTACAGCTCCGCACCGTCGGCGATCATCGCCTCGACGGAGGCGGAGGCCCGCAGCTCCGGCGCCGTGCCGATGAGGTCGTCCCGTGCGTAGGCGTCCCACGTGGCCGGCCAGTACGGGCCGATCGCCGGATGCGCCCGCCAGAAGTCCAGGTACTCGTCAACGCTGGCGAACACGCGCTGCAGGCGCTCCGCCGCCGGGCCGAGGAGGCGCGCGGTGTCGGCAGGCGTCGCGCCTTCCGGAAGCTCGAGCGGCAACCCACCGTCCACCAGCACGAGTCGTTTGACGAGTTCCGGATACGCGGCCGCGAGCGCAACAGCTATGAAGGCCCCCATCGAGTGTCCCGCCACCACGCGGGGCGATCCACCACGAGCGCGAAGGAGAGCGGCAAGATCGTCCGCGTGGCGCCGCAGTCCGAACGGTCCGAGCAGATCGCGACTTCCCGCCCGACCTCGGAGGTCTGGCGCGATGACGTGGTGCTCCGGCAGCAGGGCAGAGACGGCCGCCCACGATCCACCGTGGGCGGTGATGCCGTGGATCGCCAGGACCTCCGGCCCGCCGGCCGGACCGTACTCGCGGATGTTGAGGGTCATCGCGCGCTCCATCCGCCGTCCATGAGGTGCGCGGTCCCCGTCACCATGCCCGCGCTCTCGCCGCACAGCCACAGCACGAGCGAGGCGACCTCCTCGGGTTCCAGCAGCCGTTTGATCGCCGATTCGGTGAGCATGATCCGCTCCACCACCTCGCTCGGCGCGATGCCGTGCACCCGGGCCTGGTCGGCGATCTGCTTCTCCACGAGCGGGGTGCGCACGTAGCCGGGGTTGACGCAGTTGCTGGTGACGCCGTGCGCTCCACCCTCCAGCGCCACGACCTTCGACATGCCCTCCAGCGCATGCTTCGCGGTGACGTACGCCACCTTGTACGGACTCGCGCGCACGCCGTGCACGGAGCTGATGTTCACGATCCGCCCCCAGCCACGCGCGTACATCTGCGGGAGAGCGGCACGGGTGAGGAGGAACGGCGCCGTGACCATGAGGTCGATCATGTGGCGGAAGGTTGCCGGGTCGAATTCCTCCACGGGAGCGATGGTCTGAATGCCGGCGTTGTTGACGAGGATGTCGACATCGATGTCCAGAGAGGCGACAGCGTCCAGATCCGACAGGTCGATGACCATCGCTTCCCCACCCACCTCCGCCGCCGCGGCGCGGGCTCCGGGCTCGTCCCGATCGGCCACGATCACGTGGACACCGGCCCGGGCCAGCGCCCGGGCGCAGGCGAGGCCGATTCCGCTGGCCCCTCCGGTGATCAACGCGCGTCGGCCGGTCAACTCCATCGTCATGCTGTGCAGGTTAGTTCACCGGTTTGGCGGCGACCAGCGATGCGAGTATGCAATTGCGCACACCCGCACGCGCGTTTCTGCGGATCAAGCGGCGTTCTGCGACGGCCTGCGGAGGCGACGAATCCCCGCGGGGGCGAGTCCCACCAGGACCGCAAGCAGCACGGCACCGATGGCGAGCAGGGTCACGCGTATCGGGCTCCCCTCCTCGGCGGGCAGTGCGGGCAGCGGGTACTCGATGTACTTCGCCGCGGTCATCGCGGTGGCTCGTCCGTCGGTGCGCGCGATGTCGGCGAGGATCGGGTCGAAGCTCGTGTTGCCGTCACCCGCATCGGCGGCGGGAAGGAACACGGGAACATCGGACAGCTGATCCGTCAGCGTCGAGGTCGTGGTGGCTCCGGGCACGATGAGCCGATCCAGCTTCCCCGCTTCTGCGACCGGGGTGGTCAGCAGCGTCATGCCGTGTTCGGTGGTGATCTCAGCGGACTCGGCCACCGGGATCACGTGTGCGGTGAACGCCGCCCCGCCGTAGAGTTCCGCGGCTGCCGCGATATCGATCTCGTTGGTCCCCGGCAGCAGACCCAGCCCGTACTGCGGCTGACCCCACGGCAGCGTCGCGCCGAGAACGTAGGGATAGTCGGCCAACGACACCGTGTTCACCGGGATGTCGATGGATCCGGTCGGCTCCCAGTGGGGGTAGCGCACGGCGTCGGCGATGCGGACGGCCTCGTCCTCCCCCGCGAGCTGCTGGACCACGTACAGGCTGGCAGCGATTCCCGAACTCACGCCGGCGGTGGTCAGCACATTACCGTCATCGACCCACCGCTTCCCGCTCACCCACGTGGTCTCGGGGTGAGCGGACCGCATGCCATCGAGGTCCGACCAGAAAGACGTCGCGGTGCGGCCGTCGAGGACCGAGGTCTCCACGAGCACCCGCGCGCCGGCGCAGACGCCCATGACGCGGGATCCGTCGGCGTGCGCGCGCTCGATGAAGGATCGGAGATCAGCTTCCCCGGCACCCGACGGATCACTGATCGCCGGGACGACGACCAGGTCGGGGGTGGGGAGCCGCCCGTCCGCATAGTCGGCATAGGTAGCCTGCGGGATCGTGGCCAACCCGCCGGAGAGCGCGACGGGCTCACGCGAGGCGGACACCGTACGCACCTGGAATGCGTCCGAAGCTGCGAACACACCGTAGGGTCCCATCGCGTCCGTCGCGACCGTGCCGCCGCTGCCGAGCAGGATCGCCACCTGGATGCGGTCGGGTCGCGCGGGGGTGATCGCGGGCGGTGTCACCTGCTGCGTTGATGCCGGCACGGAGAAGTCACGCGCCATGGTGGTGACGAAACCCGCGCATGCGATGGCGACGAGGGTGAGGGCCGCGAGCGCGACGCCGAGAGCCGCGCACAGGGCGCGCCGAAGGAAGGTCATTCGTGTTCTCCAGAACGAGGGGTGATCAGAGTGAAGGTCAGCGCATCGAGGCGCGGTAGTCGCGGGGAGAGATCCCCTGCGACTGTGTGAAGATGCGACGCAGCTGGCGCGCGTCCGCATAGCCGCACGCCAGCGCGATCGCCTCGATCGAGAGATCGGTGGAGCTCAGCAGGGTCTCGGCATGACTCACCCGGAGGGTCTGCTGATACTGCAGCGGCGTCATGCCGATGGTCGCGACGAACTTGTTCGTCAGCGTTCGCGGCGACACGTGTGCTGCCCGGGCGAGCGCGTCGAGAGTGTGCTGCTCGGTGAACGCGTCAGAGAGGATCTGCTGGACGGTGTGCACTTCGGGGATCAGGTGATCGCGCAGCGCGACGAAGGCACTTCGCGGTGCCGCGGCACCGTTGCGGCGGAGATAGACGACGAGTTCGCGCGCAACGCTCGCGGCCAGCGCGGGGCCGTGGTCGCGCTCGATGATCGCGAGCGCCAGGTCGATCCCGGACGCGATACCCGCGCTGGTCATCAGTTTTCCGTCGGCGACGAAGAGCACGTCGTCCACGACCTGGGCCCGCGGGTATCGCTGACGCAGGTGTTCGACGACGCTCCAGTGACTCGTGCAGCGGCGTCCGTCGAGGAGTCCGGCCTCGCCGAGGATCAGCGAACCGGTGCAGATCGAGGCGATCTCCGCACCGCTGTCCGCGACCTCGCGCAGCCAGTCGATGACAACGGGCGCGACATCGACAGACAGTGCGAGGTCAGGCCCCGGGACGAGCACCAGGTCATCGGCGGTCACCGGACCAAGTTCTCCGAGGTGGGACAGCTGCAGACCCTGCGCTGACACCGCGGCCGCATCCGCCGAGACGAAGGAGAGCCGGTAGTCGGCGCCGAGGTGTGTGGCCGCGGCGAGCGCCTGCACCGGGCCTGCCAGATCCAGCAGATTCACGTGCGGGAGCACCAGCACCACGACTCGCTTCGACATACGGCGAATCTACGGGGCTCGTGAGCCGCCCGACAGTGATGATCCAGCAGCATCACCGGACCGATCTGGCAGTGGAGTAGTCGACGACGGAACCGAGCCAGTGTTTACCGCCGAGGCCGGCGCGATCTCAGCGCGCTCGAATGCCCGCAACCCCCGCCGCGATCCGTCGATGACTCACGCCGGGGCCGCCAGCCGGAACCGCTATATTGGCGCGGTGGATCACACCCCGCTCATGCGAGCCGGCAGCCTGAGGCGACACCGTCGCCGCACCCCCCACCCCGCGCAGATCGTCGTCATCGGCTTCGCCGCAGCGATCGCGGTCGGGACCGCTCTTCTCATGCTTCCCGTCGCGCGCCGTGGGCCCGGTGGTGCCGGTTTCGTCGATGCGCTGTTCACCGCCACGTCAGCGGTATGTGTGACGGGCCTCGCCACCGTGGATACCGCGACCTATTGGACGCCGTTCGGGCAGGTCGTGATTCTCGGGCTGATACAGTTCGGCGGCCTCGGAATCATGATCTGCGCTTCGCTCATCGGAATGGTGCTCGCGCGCAAACTCTCGGTTCGCGCGCGCGTGAACACAGCCGCAGAGACCAAGGCCGTCGGATTCGCAGACATCCGCGGCCTGGTTCGCGGCATCCTCGGCATCACGGTGATCGTCGAGCTCTGCGTCGCATTTGTCCTCTGGCTCCGCTTCATGTTCGGCTACGGCTACGGCCCCGGAGAGGCCTTCGCGCACGCAGGCTTTCTCGCCGTGTCGTCGTTCAACAACGCCGGGTTCGCTCTCTTCACCGACAATCTGATGGGCTTCGTCTCCGATCCGTTCATCTGCCTTCCCATCGCCGCCGCGATCATCCTGGGCGGCATCGGATTCCCCGTGATCATGCAGCTGCGGAAGGAGTTCCGGCGCCCGCTCCACTGGACGATGAACACCAAACTGGTACTCACGGGAACGGTGGTCCTCCTCGTTCTCGGAACGCTGTATCTGGCGGTCATCGAGTGGAGCAACCCGAAGACGCTCGGAGCGCTTGACCCGTGGTCTCGTGTCCTGGCCGCGTTCTTCCAATCGGTGCAGACTCGCACGGCCGGATTCAACTCGATCGACATCGGCGCGATGCACGACGCGAGCTGGCTCGGCATGGACGTGCTGATGTTCACCGGAGGTGGGCCCGCCGGTACCGCTGGCGGCATCAAGATCACCACGTTCGCGGTGCTGTTCTTCATCATGATCGCCGAGCTCCGGGGCGATCCTGAGGTGAACGTGTTCGGCAAGCGCCTGAGCCGAGCTGTGCACCGCCAGGCCATCACGGTCGTCCTCATCGCCGTCGGCGCCGTGGTGGCCGGCACGGTCGCGCTTCTGCTGTTGTCGGATCACGCCCTCGATCGTGTGCTGTTCGAGGCGGTCTCCGCCTTCGGCACCGTGGGCTTGTCCACCGGAATCACCGCGGATCTGCCCGACGCGGGAAAGATCGTTCTCGTACTCCTCATGTTCCTCGGGCGCCTGGGCCCGCTGACTCTGGGCAGCGCCATCGCCTTGCGTGAACGTCGTGTCCTCTACCAGTTCCCGAAGGAAAGGCCCGCCATTGGGTAAGTTCTCGCTCTTCGCATCCAACGCCTCTCGCCGTCTGGCTGAGGCCGACTCCGTCGCCGTGATCGGCCTCGGCCGCTTCGGCAGTGCGCTGGCTCTCGAACTCATGAACGGAGGCACGGAGGTCCTCGGCATCGACATGTCGGAAGACCTCGTCCAGATCCACAACGGCGAACTCACGCAGGTGGTACGGGCCGACGCGACTCGCGAAGAGGCCCTCCGCCAGCTCGCGATCAACGAGTTCGACCGGGTCGTGGTCGCGATCGGTGACGATGTCTCCGCGTCCATCCTCACCTGCTCGATCCTCCTCAGCATGGGCACGCCCGTCATCTGGGCGAAGGCCATGGACGACCGTCACGGACTCATCCTCGAGCAGCTCGGCGTGCACCACGTGATCTATCCCGAGAAGGACATGGGTCGTCGCGTGGCGCATCTGGTGCGCGGTGCCGCCCTCGACTTCATCGAGGTGGCCCCCGGGTACGCGCTCGTAAAGACCCCGGCGCCCGCGGAACTGCATGGCAAGCCGCTCGGCACGACCGGGATCCGCACGACTTATGGGATCACCATCGCGGCCTTCCAGCACGGTGACGACCCCTGGCGGAACGCGGACAACGCGACCGTGCTGACCGCGGGCGACACCGTGCTCATCGTGGGGCCGACGCACAACACGGAGCAGTTCGCGCTGCTGCGCTGAGATCAGTCGCGCAACGGGACGAGTCGCCGTTGCGCGGTGCCAGCACGAGGAGGGCCGCTAGTTCCTCACGTCGGACGCGGTCCACAGGCGGCGAAGCAGATCGGGAATCGCTGCCGCCAGGGATTCGGACTGGTCCGGATTCCTCAGCGCCTCCGCGTCGAGCGCATCCAGAACGCCCTGCGTGGCCACGCCCATGACCGCGCGTTCGCGCTCGGCGACGAGGCCCCGCTCGATGGCGTCATCGAGCATCGCCCACGTCCAGTCTGAGGGCCCCTGCTCGCGCTGCGCCATGTCGAGGATCGCTCGATCTTCGACATGCTCCGCCATGTAGGCGA
The DNA here is from genome assembly GCF_050990725.1 of Microbacterium gorillae. Classification (GTDB taxonomy): domain Bacteria; phylum Actinomycetota; class Actinomycetes; order Actinomycetales; family Microbacteriaceae; genus Microbacterium; species Microbacterium gorillae_A. The sequence continues at coordinate 407,621 of NZ_CP158844.1, read as the reverse complement.
TGAGGTGGGCGCTGGATCCGCGTAGTTGCTCCCAGAACGACGGAACGTCATCGGTCGGATGCCACGGCCCCAGTGCCGCACGGGCGCGCGCGACGCAATCGTTCGCCACGGCGTCGAACAGGTCCTGCTTGCCGTCGAAGTAGTGGTAGGCGGAGGTCTTCGAAATGCCGACGTCCGCGATGATCTGGTTGTACGAAGCGCCGTCTCGGCCGTCTCGCGCGAAATGGGTGCGCGCCACCGCCAGGATCTCATCGCGGGTGGCCGCAGGGAGCCGATCGAATCGTGGCAGCGGCATCAGCGCAGCTTTCGGCTCAGCACAACGGTCAGCACCCAATGAGTCAACCACAACACGAGGGCGAGCCCGCCTCCGATCAGTCCGACGATTCCGGGGAACAGCGACAGGATCTGGAACCCGCACCATCCGTATCCCAGCCACAGCCAGGACAGTCGGGCCACCGTTGTCGTGCGGGACCGGATCTGTGCGTCGACGCGGTGCACGATGTAGAAGTCCTCGACGAAGTTGGCGGGAATCGCGAACATCCACCACACACTCGCCGGTCGAGCGGCGCCAGCCCGCTTCATCAGCACGTGCAGGCTCGCACAGTACAGCGCCACCAGTCCAAAAAAGGCGATCACCACGAGCAGGTTCCCCGGGAACGGCAGCAGGCCGATCTCGCCGAGCAGCCCCCTCCCCCAGGAGGGCGCCCAGAGCGGGGACGTCAGCAGGGCGGTGACAGCAAGGGTTCCCAGAACGCGAATCCAGATGTGCATGATCGCAAGTGTACTGCTAGTACACACCATGGGCGCGTACTAGTAGTACACCGCTCGTTACGGGGGTGCCGCCAGCGTGTACTGGCGCGCACCACGACGGTTTCGTTCGTCGGCGCGTGTCACCACCGACGCGATATCTCGCGCCCCCGCATGTGCAGCTTTGCTCATTGGCTCCGCGGCACCGCCCGACGAAGATCGACAAGCGGACAGCGTCCGCAGATGCAAAGGAGCATGACATGTCGACAGACAAGCCCGTCCCCGAAACCACCGCGCTGCGCCGGGTGGTCGCAGCGTCGATGGCCGGCACCGTCGTCGAGTGGTACGAGTTCTTTCTCTACGCCTCGGCCGCGACGCTGGTGTTCGGCACCGTCTTCTTCCCGCCGTCCGACAACCCGTACTCCGGCATCATCGCGGCTTTCCTCACCTACGCCGTCGGCTTCGTCGCCCGCCCGCTCGGCGGCATCGTGTTCGGGCACCTCGGTGACAAGTACGGACGCAAACAACTCCTGCAGGTGAGCATCCTCCTCATCGGCGCTGCCACGGTCCTCATCGGATGCCTCCCCACTTATCAGGCCGTCGGCCTCTGGGCTCCTGCTCTTCTCGTCCTCTTGCGATTCGTCCAGGGCTTCGCCCTCGGTGGCGAATGGGGCGGAGCGGTCCTGCTCGTCGCCGAGCACAGCCCCAACCGCACGCGCGCATTCTGGGCGAGCTGGCCCCAAGCCGCTGTGCCAGTCGGCAACCTCCTCGCCACCCTGGTGCTCTTCATCCTCTCCAGCACGCTCAGCCCCGAAGCCTTCCTCGACTGGGGATGGCGAGTGGCATTCTGGCTCTCCGCCGTCATCGTTCTCATCGGTTGGTACATCCGCACCAAGGTGAGCGAGGCCCCCATCTTCCTCGAGATGCGCGCCGCGCACGACAGCGCGAAGACCGCTTCCTTCGGTCCGCTCGAAGTGATCCGCCGCTACCCGCGCGGCGTCCTCGTCGCCATGGGACTGCGGGTCGCGGAGAACATCCTGTACTACGTCGTGGTCACCTTCTCGATCGTGTTCCTGACGCAGGTGGTGAAGGAAGCGACGTCCGCGACTCTGCTCATCCTGGTCGGTGCGCACATCGTCCATTTCCTCGTGATCCCGCTGTTCGGACGACTCTCCGACCGTGTCGGCCGACGGCCCGTCTATGCCGCGGGGGCACTCCTCGGCGGCACCTGGGCCTTCTTCGCCTTCCCGATGATGACCACCGGCAATCCGATCATCATCTGGGCTGCGATCGCGGTGGGCCTCGTCTTCCACGCTGCCATGTACGCTGCGCAGCCCGCGATCATGGCCGAGATGTTCCCCACCCGAATGCGCTACTCGGGTGTCAGCCTCGGCTATCAGGTCACGTCCATCTTCGCCGGATCACTCGCGCCGATCATCGCCACGAACCTCCTCTCCGCCACCGGCTCCAGCGTGCCCGTCGCCGTATACGTGGCGATCGCCAGCGCCATCACGCTCGTCGCCGTCCTCCTGGCCCGAGAGACCGCCGGTCTGGAACTGCGCTCCATCGACACCGCCGATCACGTGCGGACCGCCGCGGCGGCGCACTGAGCTGCCGGGCAGCGGTCGTCAGCGGCCGCTGCCCGGCACCACCAGCCCGGACTCGTAGGCGCGGATCACGAGCTGCGCACGATCACGGGCGTCGAGCTTCGACATGATGCGATTGATGTGGGTCTTCACCGTGAGGGGCGAGATCACGAACCTCTCGGCGATCTGCTGGTTGCTGAGTCCGTGCCCGATGAGCTGCAGCACCTCGCGCTCGCGCAGAGTGAGCTGTCCCAGATCCGTCGAATCGGTCGCGGGCAGGGTGGCGACGGAATCCACCCGAAGGTGACGCTCGATCAGCGCTCGCGTGGCCACCGGCGACAGCAGGGATTCTCCGGCGCTGATCGCCCGCACCGCGCGAGCGATCTCGTCGGGCTCCGCGGCCTTCCCGATGAAGCCGCTTGCCCCGGCTCGCAATGCCGCCAGCACGTACTCGTCCTCCTCGAACGTGGTGAGAATGAGAACGCGCGTGGCACCGAGGTCCGGATCCGCGCAGATCTGCTCCGTGGCCTCGATCCCGCCCAGGTGCGGCATGCGGATGTCCATGAGGACCACGTCCGGTCGGTGCTCGCGCGCGAGGTGAACCGCCTCGATGCCATCCGCCCCTTCGGCGACGACGTCGATGTCTCCACTCACCCGCAGCAGGCCACGGATGGCGTTGCGGATGAGGGGCTGGTCATCCACGATGAGCAGCGAGATCATGACTCGTCCTTTCCGGGGAATGTGGCTTCGACGCGGAACAGGCCGCCTCGACGGTCAGCGGAGAACGTTCCGCGCACCGACGCCACGCGCTCCCGTAGACCCTGCAGTCCGTATCCGCCCGCCGTCGCGGGACCGGTGGTCGTCGCGTCGACCGGGTTGGTCACGATCACGCGCATCCCGTCCTCGTCACCGGCGATGAGGACGTGAGCACGACCTTCGCTGCCGTGGCGCAGCGCATTGGTGAGCGCCTCCTGGATCACCCGGTGCGCGACGCTGTCCGTGCCCGGCGAGAGCTCGATCGTCGGATCCTCCCGTCGCACGGTCACGTCCAGACCTGATCCGCGAAACTCGTCGATCACGCCATCGAGGTCGGCGAGCCCGGGCTGCGGAGCATCGGTCGCCTCGTCGCCCGCGCGCAGCAGCGACAGGAGGTTTCCGATATCGCTCAGCACCCGTCGCGACGCCGTGCGCACGGTCACGAGCGCCGCCTCGGCTTCATCCGGGTCTGTCCGCAGCTGCGCGGAGGCGAGGCTGGTGTTCAGGCTGATCACCGTGATCTGGTGCGCCACCACATCGTGCAGATCCCGCGCGATGCGGAGGCGCTCTTCGGACACCCGCCGTGCCGCCTCGCTCTCGCGGGTGGCTTCGGCGCGGACTGCCCGATCGGTGATCTCCGCGATGTAGGCGCGGCGGCTGCGCACACCGTCGCCGAGAGCGGCGGCGAAGCAGACGGTGACCGATACCGCCACGGGCAGTGGCTCCAGCACTCCGTTCGACACCGCGGCAAGGCACACGGGAAGAATCGCGATGATGACGGCGATCGTCACGACCAACGTGCGACGCCGATCGGACTGAACCGCCAGCGCATACATCGCGGTGGCCGTCGCCAGCACGGAGAGCGGGCTCAGCGGAGCGGTGAAGACGGCGACGCAGAAGCAGGCGACGCAGCCGGCGAGAACGGCCAGCGGCCAGCGGTGTCGGCCCCAGATCAGCAGCGCGGGAACGGCCGTGACGACGACACCCAGCGGCGTACGCTCGCCGATGCTCTGCGGCATGGGGAAGATCGCGGGCAGCAGGATGAAGGCGCTAAGCACGGTGCTGGGCACCCAGCCGGGCACGCGCAGCAGTCGCCGCCTTGGTTCCGGATCCACGCTCTCAGTCTCCCAGTCGCACGAGCGCGGGCACACCTCCCCCGGGTGGATGCACGTACTCCCCCGGGTGTAGTCGCCGCGGACGACACCGGTGCCTCCCTCGGGTGGACGCGGCGGAACGCGCTCCCGCGAATGCTGGTGATGGGCCCTCATCCCATTCGTTGCAGACCGGCGACGAAGAGGCCGACGAAAGAGAAGGACATGAGCGAGGCAGTGCTGACCGTGCGGGACGTCCGCAAGACCTACGGGCGCGGTGACGGGCGATTCGAGGCCCTCCGCGGCGTGAATCTGGAGGTGCGCGAGGGAGAGAGTCTGGCGATCGTGGGGCGCAGCGGGTCGGGAAAGTCCACCCTCATGCACCTGATGGCGCTGCTGGACGAGCCGACGCAGGGCAGCATCCTGCTGGACGGCGAGGACGCGGCCGGAATGCGATCGGCGCAGCTCAACCGAGCGCGCAACAAGACGTTCGGGTTCGTCTTCCAGCAGTTCTTCCTGACGGCCAACCAGAGCGTGCTGGAGAACGTGATGCTGCCGTTGAAGATCGCGGGGGTGGGGCGGCGAGCGCGCACCGAGCGGGCTCTCGCCGCGCTCGAGCAGCTGGAGATCGCTGACAAGGCGAAGAACCGCGCCGTCGATCTCTCCGGTGGTCAGAAGCAGCGGGTTGTGATCGCTCGCGCTCTGGTCGGGGATCCGCGCATCATCTTCGCGGACGAGCCGACCGGCAACCTCGACACCGCCACCGGCCAGGTGGTGGAGGACATCCTGTTCACGCTCAACCGCGAGCAGGGGATCACCCTCGTGATCGTCACGCACGATGACGAGCTGGCGGCGCGCTGCGACCGACGCGTCCACGTGCGCGACGGTCTCATCGTCGCCGAGGAGGTGGCGGCATGAAGGCTCCCGACCTGATCCGGACGGCCATTGGAAACACCTTCCGGGCACGCGCCCGCACCACTCTCACCGTGCTGGCGATCTTCGTCGGCGCGTTCACCCTCACCTTGACCAGCGGGATCGGCACCGGAATCAACCGGTACATCGACGACACGGTGTCGGCGATCGGCGCGAGCGACGTGATGACCGTGACGAAGTCCGACGGGAGCAGCAGCGGCACCCTCCCCGGCGGATCGACCGAACCTCGCGAGTACGATCCCGACGCGGTCAGCGCCGGTGCGACCAGCATTCCCGGCTCGACGGTCACCGCGATGACGGACACCGATCTCACCGCCCTGCGCGAGGTGGACGGGGTCCTGAGCGCGGAGCCGGTCAAGTCCGTGACTGTGGACTTCGTCCAGCATGACGACGGAAAGCGTCTGGTGGTCGGTGTCGGGGCACTCGTGCCCGGCCAGACCCTTCAGCTCGCGGCGGGTCGGGAGCCCGACGCGGACAGCAGCAGCTTCGAGGTCGCGATTCCCGTCGACTACGTCACGCCGCTCGGGTTCTCCGACGACGCCGATGCGCTCGGCGCCACGATCACCCTCGCGGTCACGGACGCGGCCTTCACCCAGCACACGATCACGGCCGAAGTGGTGGGGGTCGCTGAGGCCACGCTCGCGGGTCCGGGCGGCAGCAGCGTGATCCCCAACGCCGCTCTCACTGATGATCTGTACGCCACGCAGCAGACCGGACTGCCGGCAGACCAGCAGGATCGCTGGGCTCAGGCCACCGTGTTCTTCGCCGCGGACGCCACCGACGCCGAGATCGACGCCCTCAAGTCACGCCTCACGGACGCGGGATTCACCGGTGTGACCACGGCCGACCAGCTCGGCGCGTTCACCACGGTGATCGACGCGATCGTCCTCATCCTCAACGGCTTCGCCGTGATCGCGCTGCTGGCCGCGGGGTTCGGGATCGTGAACACGCTGCTGATGAGCGTGCAGGAGCGTACCCGCGAGATCGGACTGATGAAGGCGATGGGCATGGGCCGCGGCCGCATCTTCGCCCTGTTCAGCGTCGAAGCCGCATTCATCGGCTTCCTCGGCAGTGCCGTGGGAGTGGTGATCGCGATGATCGCCGGAAGCGCGATCAGCTCCGTGCTGGCCGGATCGTTCCTTTCCAATCTGCCGGGCCTCACGCTCGTCGCCTTCGATCCGGTGACCGTGGTGCTCACGATCCTGCTGATCATGTTCGTCGCCTTCCTCGCTGGCACGCTCCCCGCCGCCCGCGCCGCCGGTAAAGACCCCGTGGACGCCCTGCGCTACGAATAGCGGCGAGCGCAGGAACCCTGCGCCGGGTGCATGACTGACTCGCGGATTCGGTCATGCACCCGGCGCACGTTCATGGATTCGTTGCAGCGCACCCGGATGCCGGCACAGCAGTCAACGCGACGTCCTGGCGGGTGAAACCGGCAGCTTGAGTGAGCCAACGCATGAACCTGCGGCGAATCCCTGACCGAGTCGACGGATTGGTCATGGATTCGGCGCATGTTCATGGATTCACGACACCCGTCGTCGCGGGCGGCTCGGTCAGGAACCCCCATCGCGGAGCGAACTGACCATGCTGCGCAACGCGTGGAGGGCGTCGGCCTGTTGCGCCTCGGTCATGCCCGAGAGCATGCGAACTTCGACCTCTCGCACGGCACGCGACGCCTCCTCCAAGCTGCGTCTGCCCGATGCGGTGAGCCGCGTGGGAAGCGCGCGCCCCGTGTCCGCGCGCTCGGGCCGCGTCACGTACCCGTCCCGCTCCAACGCTTGCAGCAGGACGTTCATCGACTGGCGAGTGACGAAGGCACCCCGCGCCAGCTCCGAGTTGGACAGACCCGGACGTTGCGCGAGCAATTCAAGACAGGAGTAGTGGGTGATGGTCATACCCAGCGGCTTGAGCACCTCCTCCATGGCCGCGCGCAGTGCGCTGGCCGCCTCCTTGAGGAGATACCCCAGCGATGTCTCCAGGGTGATGCCCACTTGACTCATGTCAGTATTCTGACATACGGTGGATGTCAATTAACTGACATCAAGGAGCATCATGCCCGTCACCGGACCCGACTTCATCTCCCTCCAGGTGCGCGACCTCGCCGCATCGCAGGTCTTCTACGAGCGCCATCTCGGTCTGGTTCGCTCACCCGCCGGACCGCCGCACGCTGTGGTCTTCGACACCACGCCCACGTTCGCGCTCCGCGATCTGCTCCCCGACACCGATCTCACGGGCGCTGACCACCCGGGCGTCGGGACGGCCATCTGGCTCCACGCGACGGAGGTCCAGGCGATCCACGACTCACTCGTCGCCGACGGACACACCATCGTGACGGAGCCCTTCGACGGCCCCTTCGGTCGCACCTTCACGTTCGCGGATCCCGACGGCTACCGCATCACCCTTCACGACCGGGCGTGACGCGGCGTTCCAGGACGCCAGCACATGAACAGGCGGCGAATCCAGGACCGGATCGGCGAATCGGTCACTGATGGGGTGTCAGCGACGGTGGCCGAGGAGGTCCCCACGGACGTGTTCAATGCGCGATCGGAGGGCGGCGATGTACGCGAGAACCAGCGGCTGGCGCAGCGCCTCGGGGTGCACGACGAGCCAGTACGGCAGCGTCACGCGAACCTCGTCCGCCAGCACCGGCACCAGGTCGTCATGTCGATCGGCGAGGAACGCGGGAAGCAGCCCGATGCCGGCACCGGCGCGCGTCGCCTCGATGTGAACGTAGACGTTGGTGCTGGAGACCGCGTCGATCATTTCGGGAACCACGCTGCGGGCGTCGTCGAGCGCATCGACCTGCAGGATCGACTCGATGAAGTAGACCAATGGACGACCCGCCAGCTCGGTGGTCGACGTCGGCACACCGTGCGCCGCCAGATATGACCGGCTGGCATACAGACCGAGTGCGTAGTCGGCGAGGTGGGTCGCCTCCGCGCGATTCACCTGCGGCTTGCCGACGACCACCTCCAGGTCGGCACCGCCTCGCTGTTGGGCCGCCCGTCGCGTGGCCGCGACCATCTCCAGAGACGCTCCCGGATGCTGCCGCCGCAGTGCGACGATCGCCGGAGCCGCGATGAAACCGCTGAAGCCGTCCGTCGCCGACAGACGCACCACGCCGGTCAGCGATGCAGGCCGCTCCCCCAGTCCCGCGATCGACCTCTCGACGTTCTCCGCAGCCTCCAACACACTCTGCCCCAGCGAAGTCAGGACCCACCCCGAAGCACCGCGGGCCAGTACGCGACCACCGAGCGCGCCCTCCAGCGCGTCGATACGTCGCGCCACCGTCGTGTGATTCACGCCCAGCGCAGCGGCCGCGGTGGTGAATCGGCCGCTACGCGCAACCTCGAGAAACACCAGCAGATCGTCGGCGCTGGGGCGGGACCGCTCGGAGATGCTCACCCTCGCGATCCTGTCACTCCGCCCTCGCGAGCGCGAGACGTGCACGGCGGACGACGGCGTCAAAGGAGGACGATGTCGCCAAGATAGGACGATGTGGCCGCTGTGGTCCTCCTCTGCGCGAAATGTCCTCGTTTGGGGAACGCGGACGCGGTCAAGACCGACGAAGTTGGCTCACTGTGAGAAGCGATGCGACGGCGCCGCGCTCATTCGCCAGCCGCTACGCCAGCGCGAACGGGTACGCGAACGCTAGGCACTCGGCGCGAGACCCGGTGGCGGCACTTCGTCTCGCTTCGCCCGGTCAGCAACCGGAAGCTGACACACCGCGGTCCCTGAGCGGCAGTTCGTCTCGCTTCGCGGTTCCGGAGCGCACCTCGTCTCGCTTCGCTCGCTCAGCAACCGCGCCAGCGAGACGAAGGGCGCTCAGCCGGCGTGGCCCTGCACGAAACGCGAGGCGACCGTGTCGCGCAGCTCCGCATCCCGCACCAGCGGCGGGATCGTGGGGTCATCGGGCAGCTGGATCGTCGCGCTGAGACGAATGTCCCGCGACGACGCCGCCACCTCAATACGAAACTCACCGCCCTCGCGCCGCCACAGCCCGCGCTTGCCATCAGCGCGCTCGGCGACGGAGTCCCAGTACGCGAAGTCGCGATTGCGGAGCGCGAACTCGATCCGCACCGACTCCGCGGGCTGAAGGCGCACCTTCTCGAACCCGCGCAGCTCCCGGATCGGACGCGCGACTTCCGCTTCGGGGTCGCCGACGTACAGCTGCACCACCTCGTCACCCGCACGAGAGCCGGCGTTGACGATCGTGCACGCGACCGTCACGTCACCCGCGGCAGCGTCGACGACCTCCACGGCGAGGTCCGCGTACGCGAACTCGGTGTACGACAACCCGTGTCCGAACGGGTAGCGCACTTCTCGCCGCAGCGCGTCGTACCAGCGATAGCCGATGAACACGCCCTCGCCGTAGAGCACCGTCCCTCGTTCGCCCTGCCAGGTCGGGTAACCGGGAGTGTCCTCGATCGACAGCGGATACGTCTCCGCAGTTTTCCCCGACGGCGCGCGCCGACCGAACAGCACCTCCGCCACCGCGGATCCCACCGCCTGACCGCCGAGCCCGGTCTCGAGGATGGCGTCGGCGTGATCGTGCCACAGGTCCATCGTCACCGGCGATCCGTTCGCGAGAACCACGATGAGCGCAGCCCCGGTATCGGCGCACACCTCCGCCATTCGCACCAGCAGAGCGTTCTGATCCGCCGGCAGGGCGAGGGTGTACCGATCATTCGCCTCCTGCTCGTACGACAGCGGCAGGCCGGCGAAGACCACCACGGTATCGGCGTCGGCGGCTACGGCCGCCGCCTCCTCGATCAGCCGACGCGCGGTGTCCGACAGCGGGAGCGTGCTGATCCGCTGCACGGATTCCGCCAGCCGCAGCTCGGCGGAGAGGACCTCCGAGCGGCGAGCAACGCGGGGGCGATCGGCTTCGGACGCGATGCCGTGCGCGGCAAGGATGGCGAGATTGTCGTCTTGATACGCGTTGCGCACCGCAGCGACATAGCCAGGCGCGTAGCGCACTCGCTCACCCGCGATCTCCCGGATCGCTTCCAGCGGCACATCGACGCGCGTGGGAGCCACCCCCGACGACCCGCCACCCTGGATGCGCGGATGTTCGGCGAAGGCGCCGATCACGGCAATCCGCGCATCCGAGTCCTCTGCCAGCGGCAGCACCCTTCCGGAATTGCGCAGCAGCGTGATCCCCGCGATGGCCGCCTCGCGCGCCAGCTCGTGATGCTCCGCCGCCCGAAGCACCTCCAGTTGCCTCGCACTGAGACGATCCCCGGCACGATGACCGAGATCCATCACTGCGCCATTCACGTGCTGGACCCCCGGATAGGCGCGGGCGACGAGCTGCAGCACGCGACGGGCGGCATCGTCCACAACGGCGAGATCCAGCACACCATCGCGCACGGCGGCGACGATCTCCGCGTCGGTCACACCGCCGGTCCCCGGCATCTCGAGATCGAGCCCGGCCCGCAGCGCCGCCACCCGGTCGTGCACGGCGTCCCAGTCCGACACCACAGCGCCCGTGAAGCCCCAGTCCTCGCGCAGCACCTCGGTGAGCAGCCAGCGGTTCTGTGACGCGTGCACACCGAGCAGCCGGTTGTACGAGCACATCACGGTCCAGGGTTCGGCGCGCGTCACCACGCGTTCGAACGCCGCAAGATACGTCTCCCGTAGGGTGCGCTCATCGGCCACCACGGAGATGCGCGTGCGCTCGACCTCCTGGTTGTTGGCGGCGAAGTGCTTCAGCGAAGCGCCGACCCCGACGGACTGCAGACCCGCGACATACGCGACCCCCAGCTCGCCGGAGTGAAGCGGATCCTCGGAGAAGTACTCGAAGTTCCGGCCACACAGCGGCGAGCGCTTCATATTCACACCCGGCCCCAGCACCACCTGCACACCCTCGGCCCGAGCCTCCTCACCGATCGCCGCGGCAACCCGACGCATGAGCCGGCGGTCCCACGTCGCGCCCATCGCCGACGCGGTGGGGAAACCCGTCGCCGGAACCCACACCATGTCCACGCCGGTCTCCTTACGGAGCCCGTGCGGCCCGTCACCCACCTCGATGGCGGGGACCGGACGGGTCAGACCCGGGCGATCGATGACCTGGGTGTACCAGTCATCGACGCCCGACAGCAGAGAGGCCTTCTCCTCCAGAGTGAGCTCGCTCAGGACGGTGTCGACATCGAACGGAGGGTTCATCGGTGCTTTCGGATCGGAGAGTCAGACCAGGCGGGGCAGCGCGTCCTGCTGCCGCTCCAGGAACTCGTCGAGCATCGCGACCGCGCGGTTGTGCGAGTCGACGATCGGGTCCAGCAGGATTGCCTGCAGCAGCTTGTCCTTGGATTCCTCCTGGTAGGCCTCCACCAGCAGGCGGTGGATCGAGCCCTGGCGCTGGATCATCGCCAGCACGCCCTCCGGAAGCGCCTGCATCTGCAGTGGAACCAGCTCGCCGTTCTCCACGCGCGCGGGAACTTCGACGACCATCTCGTCGGGTAGCCCCGGGATGGCCCCACGGTTCGGCACGTTGACCGCGGGCAGGTCCCGCTCCACGCCGCACCCGACCCACTCGATGATCGGGATGGCCAGCTCCTCGGAGGACTCCAGCGGCCGGTCTTCCAGCGACGCTTCGAGCGACATCAGCGTCTCGTCCGTACGGGCGCCGTGGAACGGACGATCGGTGTCGACCTGACCAATGTGGTAGTGCCACTCGGGGGTCGCGGCGCCTTCGCGCCACGGCGAACCCTCCGCCGGGTCGTGGAAGTACTGCAGCTGCGCGGGGACGTAGTCCTCCGCCCAGGAGATGTACTCGCCGATGTGGTTGGCACTCGGCGACGGCCACAGACCGAAGCGACGGAACAGGATGCGGGACAGGGCGATCTCGTGCCAGTCCGACACCCAGTTCGCCTCGCGCTCGATCTCCCGCAGTCGCGGGTAGAGGTCTTCGCCCGTGGCGCGATCGCGCACCTCCTGGAACCACTGGAAGTGGTTGATGCCGGCCGCGGGCAGGTACAGCTCTTCGCGTGGCCTATCCAGCAGCGCGGAGATCTGGCGCGCGCCCATGAAGTAGCCGTGGCAGAGGCCGACGACCTTGACCGACGTGAGGCGAGAGATCGCCTCGCACACCTTGTGCTCCGGGTTGGAGAAGTTCAGGAAGAGCGCGTCCGGGGCGTGCTTCTCGATGGCTCGGGCGATCTCCAGCAGCGGCGTGAACTGCCGCAGCGCGTGGAACAGTCCGCCGGGGCCACCGTTCTCGCCGTACACCTGCTTGAACCCGTAGGTGCGCGGAATGGTGAAGTCCTGTGACCAGTAGTGGTACCGGTCCACCTCGATCGCCGTGATGATGAAGGCGGCACCGGTGACCGCCTCCTCCAGATCGGTGGTGGCGGACACCATCGCGGCATGGCCCAGGCGGGCGATCACGGCGCGCGTGTACGCTTCCATCTCCGCGAGCGGCTCCGCCGCGATGTCCATCAGGACGATGTCCAGACCCTGCTGGGCGATCGGCTCGCTCAGCAGGAGGTCGCGGATCATCGTTCCGGCGAACTGCCGGCTTCCGGCGCCGATGAGGGTGACTTTCATGCTGTTCTCTCCTGTTCGGGGGGATTCGGGGTGCTCGGTCGCGACGCGCGCCGAGCGAGGTTCAGGGCACCGGTGACCGGTGCACGGGTGAGGATCTGCAAGGTGACGGGCAGGCCGCGATCCACGATCGCTGACGTCAGCGCGGCAGAAAGTCGCGGTTGGTTCTCGATCACGGCGCCACCCGCCACGACGGTGTCGGTGTGGACGCCGCGACGCAGGAGGAGCGCGATCAGGTCAGCGAGGCGGGCTCCCGCTTGTTCGATCACCGACAGTGCGAGTAATGACCCTTCATCGGCGGCGAGGAATACCTCGCGGGCGTGCTTTCCGCGTTCCTCGGCCGAGGTCGCGGCGCTGACCGCGAACGCGAGCTCCACGCCGTCTCGCGCGTGGAATCGGTCGAGGAGCCGGCGTCCCAGGGCGTCCACGCTTTCGCCCTCGTCGAAGTGCGCGAGGACCGCGCGGGTCGCCTCGCGCACGAGGCCGGCCGCGCTGCCCTCATCGCCGAGCGCCCAGCCCCATCCCCCCGCGGTCAGCAGTTCACCGTCTTCGTCACGGCCCGTGGCGATCGACCCCGTACCCACCACGAGACCGATTCCTCCGTCGCGATCCATCGCGGGTGCCATGAGCTCGGAGTCGTTGACCACCAGGATCGGACCGGAGAACGACGCGCTCAGCGCCGCCTCCAGCTCTCGGCACTGGCGCGTGGTGTCGTAGCCGTGTGCGCCGACGGCGAGTGAGACCGTGGACACCAGGTCACCCAGCCGTGAGACGAGAAGCCGGCTCAGGGCGTCGGCATCGGCACGCGGATCGTCGAGGGAGGTGCGCCACTGCGAGCTGGGGAGGTCGAAGGACTCGCCGTCATCCGCCATCACACGCGTGCGGGTGCCGCCGACGTCCACGCCGATCGCCACGGTCATGACGGCTCGTGCGCCGCCGCCGCGTCGGCGAGCAGGAGCGCGCCGCGGCACTCCGTGACGATGGTGGCGGGCCAGTCGGGCTGATACTCGTGCGCGGTGGTGATGCGCTCGAAGGCACGACGCTTGTGCTCGCCGATCAGCATCATCACCACCTCTGCGGAGAGCCGGGCGATGGTGTCGATGCCGACGGTGACGCCGTTGTGCGGCACCATGTCCAGCCGCGTGAACTCGGGGAAGGTGTCCATGTTGTCGCGCCGGGTGGCTTCGCCGAGCGTCACCAGGTGCGTGCGTGCATCGCGCGGCGTTCCGGGCTGGTTGAAGGCCACGTGTCCGTCGCTGTCGCCCGAGGCGAGCAGGAACAGGTCGATCCCGCCGGCCGCTGCGATGCGCTCATCGAAGGCCTCCGGCTGATCGGGGTCCGCGGTCCAGAGCTGCTCCGGCGCCGCCGTTCCCGCCGACGCGGCCGCAGCGGCCAGCGGCTGCAGGATCTCCTCGCGCGCGAAACGCAGGCAGGAGTAGGACGCCGCAGGGTCGACGATGCGGAAGCCGCCGTCGTCGGACGGCACCACATAGTCATCCATCATGACGATGACGAGTCGGGAGAGGTCGACGCCCTCGGCCGCGCGCCGAGCGAGCGCGGCATACACCGGCACGGCGGTGCGCCCGCTCGGGCAGCCGAGGAGGAAGGGCCGATCGCCCGCGACGGACATACGCTCGACGATCAGGTCGGCGACGGCATCGCCCACGGCCGCGGCATCGTCCAGGATGCGGGGAGTCAGTTGCACGGTGGTACTGCTTTCGTTTCGTTCCGCACGAGCGGAGGACTATTCCTTGATGGCGCCGGCGAGCATCCCCGAGATGAACTTCCGCTGGAAGATCACGTAGAGGATGAGGACCGGCGCGGCGACGATGAGTCCACCGGCCGCCATGAGGTTGATCTGGGTGACGTACTTGCCCTGGAACACGCCGAGCGCCACGGTGGCCGTCTGGTTGTCGCCGTGCAGGAACACCAGGGAGAGGAAGTAGTCGTTCCAGGTCCACATGAAGTTCAGGAGGATCAGCGTGTAGACCGCCGGCATGATGTTGGGCACCGCGATGGACCAGAGCATGCGCCAGGGTCCGGCACCGTCGAGCTCCGCGGATTCGAACACGGCGCGCGGGAGAGCGCGGAACGCGGCACGCATCCAGAAGATGCCGAACGGCACACCCATCGCGGTATGGATGAGGATGACGCCGAGCAGGTTGTCGGTGAGACCGAGGGTGCGGAACTGGTAGTAAAGCGGCACGATGATCACTTCGAGCGAGATCATCATGCCGAGGAGGATCAGCGGGAAGAGGAACTTCTCGCCGATGACGCCCAGCACCCCGAAGGCGTATCCGCCGAGCAGCGCGAGCACCACGCTCAAGACCACCACCGAGGCGGCGATGATGAACGACACCGTCATCGACTGCCCGAACTCCGCCTGCTGCCACGCCGTGACGAAGTTGCCCCACTGCAGGTCCGCGGAGGGTCGTCCCGCACGGTCCGGGCTGACGGAGGCGGCGACGAACGTCCCCACCGGCCACAGCACGATCACGGCCATCAGCGTGAGGATCACATAGTTCCAGATCCGTTCTGCGCGCGAGGTCATGGTCACTCCTTCTCCGACACGCGGGTGATCACGAGCGCGATGACCAGGCAGAACACGGCCATCACGACGCCGATGGCGGCAGCCTGACCGACGTTCGGGTTGACGAACGCGGCCTTGTAGAGTGCGACGGCCGGCGTCTGCGTGGAGGTTCCGGGACCACCGCGAGTGGTGATCCAGATAAGGTCGAACGCGCGCAGCGCACCGGTGATGGTGAGCGTGAGCGCCACGGCGATCTGTCCGCGCAGCCCCGGCAGGGTGACCGACATGAACTCCCGCACGGGACCGGCGCCATCCATCCGTGCAGCCTCGAACAAGTCGGGTGAGATCGACGACGCACCGGACACGAACAGCACCATGCAGAAGCCGAAGGTGACCCACGTGCCGATGAGACCCACCGCGGGCAGCGCCCAGGTGAAGTCACCGAGCCAGTTCTTCGCGAGCACATCGAGCCCCACGGCACGCAGGGCCTCGTTGATCGGTCCCTCGGGTGCGTACATCCGCTTGAACAGCAGGGCGATCACCACGCTTGTCATCACCTGCGGCAGGAAGAAGATCCACCGGTACACGGCCATGCCCGGCTGCTTGCCCCGCGTGATGAGGGCCGCCGACACCAGACCGAGAGCGATCGGGAGCAGGGCGAAGAACACCAGAAGCACCAGCACGTTGCCGAGCGTGGAGCGCAGCACCGGATCGGTGAAGAAATTGATGTAGTTCTGCACGCCCACCCAGACCGCTGTGGTGACGCCGTCCCACTTGTAGAACGAGTACTGGATCGACTGGATCATCGGCCACAGCACGATGGCGGCGTAGAGGATGAGTCCGGGGGCCGCGAACAGCAGCCCGATGCGGCGGGAGCGCCGGCGAGCGGGCGCCTCGCGTCGGCGCCGACCGCTGGTGGTCACCGCACGTGTGACCGGGGCACCGGTCTCCCCCGCCCGAGCGGAGGAGACCGCGCCCGCATTGAGCGCGCTCATGGGATCAGGAACCCGCGAGGAACGCGTCCCGATCGGCGTCCACGGCCGCGCTGACGTCCTCCGGCTTCACCTTGCCGGCCAGCAGCAGCTGCGTGTTCTGCGTGAGCGTGTCGAGCATGGTGGGGCTGGACCAGTCGAAGTACGGGACGTAACCGTTGTCGGCATCCAGCGTCTTGGCCGCGGCCGCCTCGCCCTGCTGGCTCAGCACGTCAGGGATCTTCACGTCGGGGTTCAGCATCGGCACCAGGCCGAGGTCCGCGGCGGCCTGGCTGGCCTCATCGGACATCAGGAAGTCGAGGAAGGCTGCCGCCACATCGGGGTACTTCGTCTTGGCGGAGATCACCATCGCGCCCGGTGCCGCGCCAACGCCGACCGTGTCGGACCCGGAAGCCTGCGGCAGCTGGATGTAGCCGAACTGGTTGAGCTGGTCGCCGCTGAGACCCAGTGCCCCGGTGTAGTCGAAGCGGAAGACGCCCGTGCCGTCGAGGAAGTCCGCGAGCGACGTCTGGTAGTCGATGCCCTCGAAGTTCGGGGTGAGCCAGCCGTTGGTGTTCCACTTCTGCAGCGTGGTGGCGGCGTCGGTCATGCCGGTCTGCTCGGCCGTGACCTCACCCTTGCCGTAGACGAAGTCATTGATGTTCGTCTCGCTGCCGTACAGTGCCTGCAGGCCCAGCAGCACGGCGGTGTTGCCGTCCAGTCCGCTGTAGTTGAACGGGATCTCCCCCGCCTCCTTGGCCTTCGCCGCCGCGCTCTCCAGCTCGTCGAGGCTGGTCGGTGCCTCGATGCCCAGCTTCTTCAGCTTGTCGGCGTTGTAGTAGACGCCGATGAGGGAGGTGCGGGCCAGCGGAGTCGCGAACCACGAGCCCTCGCCGATGGTGGTGAAGTCGGTGGTGAACTCGTTCTGGCGAGCGATGGTGGTGGGGACGCGGTCCTTCCAGCCGTAGAGGTCGGCGTAGGAGTCGAGGTTCAACACGAGTCCGCCCTTGGCCAGGGTGCCGAGCGAGGACCAGCCGTTGTTGGCCGAGGCGATGTCGGGTCCGCCGGCGTCCTGCAGCTGGAGGTTGAGGGTGCTGGTGAGCTGGCCCCAGTCCTCACGGGTGCGCTCGATCGTGACGTTGGGGTACTTCTTCTCGAACTCGTCGACCAGCGTGACGATCCACTCCTCTTCGGCGGATCCCCAGAAGTCGGAGAGCTTGAGGGTGACGTCGCCCGCTCCGGCGACATCGTCGGACACCGCCGATGGCGCTGCGCTCGGCGCGGCCGTTCCACCTCCGGGTGCGCAGGCGGTCATCGCCAGCACTGCGGTCACACTTGTCGCGACGGCCAGTGCCGTGCGGGTCCTTCTCGCGAGCATGCTCACTCCATTGGGCTTGAGAAACTGCATTGGTTCAGGGGATGAACGCAATACGCCGCGTTCATGGCTGGAACGCTACCACTCGTGAACCAGTTAAACCAGTATGTGATCCAAAACAGATACTGGAAGGCCCAGAACCCTCTTGTGGTACAGTGACGCCGTGAATCTTCCCGCCGCTGCACTTCACGCGTACGACCAGCTGGTCACCGACCTCGATGTCGGGTTGTACGCGCCGGGATCGCGCCTGCCGGGCGAGCGCGCGCTGTCGAGTTCACTGCACGTGAGCCGCGCCACGCTGCGCGTCGCACTGTCCGCGCTGGAGGCGGAGGGACGGCTGCAGCGCTCGGCCCAGCGCGGCTGGTATGTGCCGACCAACGTGATCGGCGAACCACCGAGCACGCTGCAGTCGTTCACCGAGATGGCACGGGCTCGGGGACTGCGCCCCACGACGAAGGTGCTGCAACAGGTGTCACGGCCGGCCACGCTGGAGGAGGCGGATCGCCTGCACGTGGCACCCACCTCGCCCGTGATCCAGATCGATCGACTACGCGGGATGGAGGGCACACCCGTCTGTTACGACGTGGTGGTGATCCCGGAGCAGCGCGCTCCGGGCATCGCGACCGCCGACCTCACCGACGCGTCCCTCTACGAGACGCTGCAGGAGCGGTGCGGTGTGGCCATCTACCGGAGCGCGTACACGGTGATGGCGGCCGTGGCCGACACCACACTGGCCCGCCTGCTGGGGACATCGGTGGGTGCCGCGATCCTCGTGGGCGACGAGATCGCCTACACCGCTGACGGCACTCCCGTGCTGCTCGGCACGAACAAGTACCGCGGCGACGCGTATCGCTTCGAGGCGGACCTGTTCCGCCGGGTCTGAACTCCGCCGTTACGCGCGCATCGCTCCTGGCCCGAGGGTCAGGAGCGATGCATCGTCAGTGATCGCCCTCCGGGCTGACCGCGAGACGCGTGCCCCACGGGTCGGAGAAGCGCAGCGTCCGCCCGTCGTCCGCGGAGGCGATGCCGTGACGGCGAAGGCGATCCGCCAGCGCCGCGATGTCGTCACGTTCGGGCACCCGGATACGCACGTCACCGAGTCCGAGCGTCGCCGCGCGCGGTCCTGCTCCGGCGCTGTGCCAGGTGTTCATGCCGATGTGGTGGTGGTACCCACCCGCGGAGAGGAAGAGCGCGGACCCCATGTCGGCGGTCACATCGAAGCCGAGCACGCCCTCATAGAACGCGCGGGCCATCGGCACGTCGCCCACCTGCAGGTGAACGTGGCCGATCAGGGCCGTCACGTCCACTCCGACCGGAGCATCGGGGTCATACCAGGCGCGCAGGAAGGCGTTCGGGTCCAGCGGCTCCGATCCCATCAGCGGGCTGCCGTCGGGCTGGAACGACCACTCATCGCGGGGACGGTCACGATACAGCTCGAGGCCGTTGCCCTCCGGGTCGGCGAAGTAGAACGCCTCGCTCACAAGGTGGTCGGCGCTGCCCTGGTAATAGCGACCGGCGCGCTCCGCCATCGACGCGAGCGCGCCGGCGAGGCGAGACTGATCTTGAAACAGCAGAGCCGTGTGGTACAGCCCCGCGCCACGGCGATCAGCACCCGGCAGGTCCTTCTCCTGGCGCAGCACGACTGCCGCGACGCCGCCCCGCCCGAGGGTCGCCGTGGCGCCGGACTGATCGAGGACGTCGAGCGTCACGGCGCGCTGGTAGAAATCGGTCATCGCGTCGAGATCTCGCACCAGCAGCTCGACGGTGTCCATCCGTGTACCGTCCGGCGCTGCGCCCGCGGTGGCGACCGCGGGCGCAGCCCACTCGGGCATCGAGACGCGTGACATCAGTCGCCGGTCTCGCTCAGCCGACCAGGCTGAAGCCGCCGGTCCACGGCGTCTTCCCCGCGGCGGCCAGGGTGATCTGCAGGAAGGCGAGCGCTTCAAGCTCACGTGCGCGCTTCAACGCGCCGGCGTCGACCGCGCGCAGACCCGCCGCCACGACCAGATCGGTCACGGCCTGCTTGGCCTCGGCATCATCGCCCGCGACAAGAACAGTCGTCGGCTGTGCGCCCGCCACGCCGGTGGCCAGCGTCGCGCCGAAGTTGGCGTTGAACGCCTTGACCACGCGCGCCTGCGGAGCGGCGTCCTGGATGAGACGCGCGGCGGAGGAGTCCGCCGGGACGACGAGGTCGTCGAAGGTGGCGAAGTCGACGGGGTTGGTGGCGTCCACGAGGATCTTGCCCGCCAGCGCCTCGCCGTACTGAGCCAGGATGCCGGCCACCGCGTCGTAGGGAACCGCGAGCACGACGATCTCGCCCGTGACGTCCGCTCCGAGCGTCGCTCCGCGACCGCCGAGCTCCGCGGCAAGGGTGCTGGCCTTCTCGCCGTCGCGAGCGAGCACCTGAATCTCCGCACCGGCCTTGCGTGCGAGTGCGCCCACCGCGCCCGCCAGGCTTCCGGCGCCGATGATCGTGACAGCAGACATGATGACCTCCGAAGAACTTAGTTGTTGATACAAGTAATGTACGCCTAATTAGTTGTTGCTACAAGTAACGTAGGATGGGGCCATGGCATTCCGTGTACCGCGTATGAACGATCAGGAGTCGGCGGCCTGGCTCGGGCTCATCACGGTCGCCCAGCTGCTGCCTACCGCCCTGGACGCACAGCTGCAGCGCGATGCCCAGCTCACCCATTTCGAGTTCATCGCGCTCACCGCCCTGCGATTCGCGCCCGACAGCACGCTGCGCATGACCGCGCTGGCGGAGGCCACCAGCGCTACGCTCCCCCGCCTGTCCCACGTGTGTTCTCGCTTGGAGAAGCGCGAGCTCGTCGAGCGGTTCCCCTGCCCCGAGGATGGGCGCGCTACCAACGTCCGCCTGACCGAGGAAGGTCGTCGCACACTCGTGCACGCGATGCCTGATCACATTGCCACCGCACGGCGTCTCGTGATCGATGCGCTCACCCCCGAGCAGCTCGTCGCTCTCGCCGACATCACCACGGCGATTCGCGAGCGCCTCGGCGCCACCGCCGGCCCCCTCCCCGCAGACTGAGATCGGCACGGCGCAAGACATCGCGCTCCACCGACATAGTCAGATGTGTGCGGAGGAGACCAGCGTGAACAGAATCACCATACGTAGGAGTGCCATCGGTCTGGTGGTGCTCTGCATGTCACTCACCGGGTGCGCGACGAACACCGTTCCGGCTCGGGCATCAGTAGCAGAAGGGTGTTCCGTCTCGCCAGCGGTCCACGCGCCATGGCCGCCCAGCAGGACTGCGTCGAAGTTGAGTTTTCTCGATTTCTCGGCCGTCGTGGACCAGCAGTTCGAGAAGATGTCAACCGTGGCGGAGAGGTCGGATGTCATCGCCTTCGGGACGATCAACCGATGGCTCGCCGGAGACAAGGTGACCACGAAGACCGGAATGCTCGTCGGCGCGGTAACCCTCGCGGAGTTCACGGTGGAGAAGATCGTGGAGATCAAGAAGGGCACCAACCTGATCCCCGGTGATGTGATCTATCTCCCAACCATGGGTGGGATGTCCAGCAGCGAACTTGCCGCGCGCACACCCCGGAATCTTCAAGCCCTGGTCTACCTCGGCGATGAGATGACGGCCGAGGACCTCACCGTGGACGAGGCATATGTCGTCGAGAGGGGCGATCCGGCAGCCGCCGGTGCGCCACGACGGATGCCGCAAAGCTCGCAGGGCTTTGTGGTCGTCGACCAGGACAACCCGAATCTGCTGATCTGGCCCGCGCTTGGCAATGTCGCCGAGGGCGCTCTCGAAGATGTTCTGCCGGGTGGCCGTCTCGATGGCCTGACTGAGGACCAGCGATACTCTGTGTGCATCACGAAGTAGACCCGATTTCCGCCGACTGGGGCGCTAGCGGATCATCCCGGACCCGCGTGCGGCGGCGATCGCGGCCGTGCGCGAGGCCACGCCGAGCTTGGTGTAGATGTTCGCGAGGTGCGTCTTCACCGTGGACTCCGTCACGTGCAGGCGCTGGGCGAGGTCGCGGTTGCTGAGACCGGCACCCGCGAGCTCCAGGACCGCCAGTTCGCGCGCGGTCAGCGTCCGCTGCGGGGTGCGCATGCGTTCGATCAGTCGCGATGCGATCGCCGGTGCCAGCGCGCTCTCCCCGTGGGCTGCGGCATGGATCGCGGCGAGCAGATCGTCCAGCGGAGCGTCCTTCAACAGGTATCCGTTCGCCCCGGCCTCGATGGCCGCGAGGATGTCGGAGTCGGTGTCGTAGTTGGTGAGCACCAGCACCGCCGGCGGCTGGGGCAGAGCACGGACAGCCCGCGTCGCGTCGACACCCGCGCTGCGGCCGTGGAACTGCAGGTCCATGAGCACCACGTCCACCGCGTGCTCAGCGGCGAGGTCTGCGGCATCCTCGGCGGCCTCGATATCGGCCACCACCTCGATGCCGTCGTCCGCGGCCAGCAGCGCCCGAAGCCCCGCACGCACGATGGCGTGATCATCGACGATGAGAACGCGGACGCTCATGCCGGAACCTCCACGATGAGCACCGTTCCCGCACCGGGAGCACTGTCGATGCGCAGCACTCCGCCGAGCTGGCCCACGCGCTCCCGAGTGGCGCGGATGCCGAAGCCGCCCTGACGCGTGGCAGGGATGGTGTCGATCGCATCGGGATCCATGCCGACACCGTCGTCGCCGATCACCATCCGGACGGTTCGCTCATCGCGCGTGATCTCGATCCAGGCCAGCGAGGCGTCAGCGTGCAGCAGGACGTTGGCCATGGCACCCTGCGCGATCCGCAGCAGTGCTGTCTGCAGCGTCATCGACAGTTCCAGCGAATCCGCGACGCGGATCTCCACCTCCAGCCCGGGCGCACGCCAGGCGTTCGCCGCCAGCCGACGCAGCGCACCGCCGAGCGTGTGCTCGTCGAGCAACGGAGGAGTGAGCGCGCCGATCAGCGCACGCGTCTCGGCTAGCGTCTCGCTCGCGGTCTGTCGCGCCAGGCGAACCGTGCCGCTCCCGTCGCCCTCACGTTCCGCCGCCGTCAGCAGCATCACGATGCTGGAGAGGTTCTGCGCCACCGTGTCGTGGAGGTCGCGCGCCACCCGTGCCCGCTCCTCCGCCACCCCGGCGTCGCGCTCCACCGCTGCCAACCGCTGCTGGGTGCCGGACAG
Source organism: Microbacterium gorillae (assembly GCF_050990725.1). Lineage (GTDB taxonomy): Bacteria > Actinomycetota > Actinomycetes > Actinomycetales > Microbacteriaceae > Microbacterium > Microbacterium gorillae_A. The sequence goes on along the minus strand of NZ_CP158844.1, from coordinate 384,935 downwards.
CTCGGTGTAGAGCCGCTCGTGTTCGGCCGCCTCCGCGCGCAGCGCGCTGTACGCCTTCCCCAGTAGCACCGCGACGGCCGCGCCGATCAGCGGACCGATCACTCCACCGAGAGACCACCCGCCGACGACTCCGAGCGCCGCCACAGCCCACCCCGCACTGAGCCAGACCGACAGCGCACCCAGCGGCGGGCGTAAGAGCTCGAGCTGAAGGAAGAAGATCGGGAAGACGAGGTAGGCGGCGTGCGGGGTGAGCCACACCAGCACGGCCCACTCCAATGTGAGCGCCAGCACCCAGACCGATCGCCACGAGGGATGCAGCCGCACCGCAGCGAAACCGTGCACGAACATCGCCGCCAGATAGGTTGCGGCGATCACGATCCCGAAGAAGATCACAAGCGCCGCGTGGGGCAGGCCAGACACGGTCGTCATCACCACGGCGAACACGAGCAGCGCCAGGAAGACGAACTGCAGGCCCACGCGCATGCCGACGACGATCCGGTTCACGGGCGGGTGGGCGTCGGGCATCACCCCCTCACGCTAGACCTCACGCCACGCGACGCACATCCCCCAAAAGATCGAGAAGCACCTCGCCCCATCGGCTGGAGAGGACCGATCCGTCAGCCGATGTCGACGGCGAGGATCGCGACGAGAGTGGGGTCATTCGATCGGAAGGATCCCTCATGTTCGTCGCCTGGCGCGATCTGCGCTTCGCTCGAGGACGCTTCGCCCTCATCACCGTCGTCGTCGTGCTCGTCAGCGTGCTCGTCGGCTTCCTCTCCGGCCTCACCGGCGGACTCGCCTGGCAGAACGTGTCGGGAGTGCTGGCGCTGCCGGCGGACCGGATCGTGCTGGCGCCGTCGGCCGCCGATGCCACACCCACCCTGTCGGATTCCTCCATCACCCCGGAGCAGGCCGATGCATGGACGAACGCCGCCGGCGCCGATTCCGTGACGCCGATCGGCATCAGCCAGGTGCGCGCGCAGAGCCCGGATCATCGCGAGGGTGTGACGCTGTTCGGTGGCGTCACGGGCGACGCGGAGCCCTCCACCGACGGGGAGGTGGTGCTCTCGGAGGGCGCGGCGAGCGCCCTGCAGGCGAACGCCGGCGACACGATCACCCTCGTCGGCGAGGACTACACGGTGGAACGCGTCGCCGGCGACGACTGGTACAGCCACACCCCGGTGATCCACACGACACTGGCGGACTGGCAGGCCGTGAGCGCCCGGATGGGCGTGCCCGATGCGCATGCCACGGCGCTGCTCGTCACCGGCTCACCCGATGCCGCCGCGCTGGACGCCGACACGGGCACCGTCACGGCCGCCCCGCTGTCGGCCCTGATGAACCTGCCGGCGTTCCGCTCCGAGATCGGCTCACTGCTGCTGATCGTGGGACTGCTGTTCGGCATCTCCGCTCTGGTGATCGGCGCGTTCTTCACGGTGTGGTCGATGCAGCGGCGCGGCGACGTCGCGATCCTGAAGGCGCTGGGGGCGACGAACCGCTCCGTCCGTCTGGACGCGCTGGGCCAGGCCCTCGTGGTGCTGGTGATCGGCACCGGGCTGGGCCTCGCGATCGTGACCGCCGCTGGGCTCGCGCTGCAGGGACGCATGCCGTTCATCCTGAGCCCGCTGACAACTCTCCTCCCCGCGGCGCTGATGATCGTCGTCGGCCTCGCCGGCGCGATGTTCTCGCTGCGGGCCGTCACCACCGCCGACCCCCTCACCGCCCTCGGGAGCAACCGATGATCACCCTCGATTCCGTCACCCTCACGTTCCCCGATGGCGCAACCCGCATCCGCGCCGTCGACGACGTCAGTCTCACCGTGCGTCCCGGCACGATCACCGGCCTCACCGGTCCCTCGGGATCCGGGAAGTCGAGCCTCCTGGCCGTCGCCGCCACGCTCATCCGTCCGGACAGCGGGACGGTGATCATCGACGACGTTGACACCTCCACGCTGGATCTCGCCGGTGCCGCCCAGCTGCGCCGCGAGCGGATCGGGCTCATCTTCCAGCAGTCCAACCTGCTGCCCTCCCTCACCGCGCGCGAGCAGCTGACCGTCATGAACGAGCTCGGTGGCAGCCGAACCTCGAAGACCGCGGTGGCAGCCCGCGCTGACGAGCTGCTCGATCGCGTGGGGCTGGCCGATCACCGCCACAAGCGCCCGCACCAGCTCTCGGGCGGTCAGCGCCAGCGGGTCAACATCGCGCGCGCACTCACGAATGACCCGAGCGTGCTCATCGTGGACGAACCCACCAGCGCGCTGGACAGCGAGCGCAGCCAGCAGATCATGGAGCTGCTGGTGGAGCTGACCACGGGGAGCTCCATTGCGACCCTGCTGGTCACGCACGACCTGAGTCTCACGCCGCATCTGCACACGATGCTGCACATGAAGGACGGGCGGCTCACCCGCCACTCGTAGGAGACAGGCCACAACGAGGGCGCGATTCCGGCAACCGGAATCGCGCCCTCTCGTATCTCAGTCCTCCGCGGTGGAGACGAGACGCACGAACCGCTCGAGCAGCGCCAGCACGGGCTGGCCCGGATCCAGCAGCGCCTGGATGCGCAGGCCGTCGATCATGGCGAGCACCAGCGTGACCTTGTCATCCGCCGACAGTTCCTCATCGTCATCGCCCAGTGCCAGCCGTCCGCCGTTGAAGTACTTGCGCATCCGCAGGCGGCGGGCCATGAAGAAGTCATGGGCGGGGTGCTCGGGATTCGTGGCGGCGATGGTGATCGCCAGCCAGTTGCGCTGGTGGTCGGGATGCGCGAACTCATCGGCAAGCACCGTCGAGAGCACGCGCTCGGCCGAGACCTTCGAGAGCATGATGCGGTGCGCGAGCTCTTCGTCGTCGGCATCGCGCTGCGCGAGCGCCGCCAGCAGGAGGTCCTCCTTCGTCGCGAAATGACGCAGCAGCGCCGCGTGCGTCACCCCCGCGCGAGCCGCGATATCCCGCAGCGACGAGCGCTCGTACCCGTGCTCGGCGAAGCCGGCAAGCGCGGCACGCACAATCTCGGCCCGCCGAGCCGCCGTTCCCGCATAGGGTCCTCGTCGCTTCGTAGCGGTCTGCTCGCTCATCGCCCTCCCCTGTCGCTCACATCGGATCTTGCCAACTCTAACCGCTTTGGTTACAGTTTGGAAAAGTGACCACGATGGTTACGGTTTGCAACCCGCGGCGATGCGGGGCGCTCCACCCGTCGCCCCAGGCCGACCTACCACCCGATAAAGGAGTCATGGTGAGCATCGAACAGCCACCGGCCCAGTCCGCCGACCCGGCGCAGATCGCGAACAGCGCCCCGGGGAGCGCGATCGCCGAACCCGAGACACGCGTCAGCGGCTCGTACATCTTCTGGCTCATGCTGGCCAGCTTCGGCGCTTCCATGGCGATGATGGTGCCGCTGTCGTACGGCATCGCGGTGCGGATCAGTGAGCTCGCGCCGGGGCACGAAGAGGTCCTGGGATACATCACCGGCACGGCACAGGCCGTCTTCCTGGTGATCAGTCCGCTGGTGGGTATGTGGAGCGATCGCGTGCGCTCGCGGTGGGGACGACGGACCCCGTTCATCTTCCTCGGTACGGCCATCGGGCTCGTGGGGCTCGTGATCATGGGCCTCGCACCCAACCTGCTGATCGTCGGCGCCGGCTGGGTGCTGGGCATGTCGGGCTGGTCGATCTCCGGTGCCGCGATCCAGAACATCCAGGCGGACAAGCTGCCCGAGCAACAGCGCGGCAAGGTGTCCGCCCTCACCGGCCTGATGACGCAGATCGCCCCGGTGCTGGGCATCGGCGTGGCCTACGCCGTCTCCTCCAACACGATGCTCGTGTTCGTGGTGCCCGGCATCATCGGTGCGGTGCTGCTCGCCCTGTTCCCGCTCATCAAGCCGGAAGGCAGCTCCCGCGACCTGCCGCAGGGCGAGCGCGTCACGGCACGCGCCGTGTTCGCCGGCTACGGCTTCAACGTCCGCAAGTACCCCGACTTCGCCTGGAACTGGCTGGGCCGCTTCATCTTCTTCATCGGCCTGTACTTCAACACCACCTTCGGCACGTTCTTCTACGCGCAGCGTCTGGATCTGCCCGTCAAGGAGGTCGCCGGCGTCGTCGCCACGATCGGCATGCTGGGCGTCGTGGCCGCCGCCGGTGGCGCGCTGCTCGGCGGCTTCCTCTCCGACAAGCTGAAGCGCCGGCGCCTGTTCGTGATGATCGCCGCCCTGCTGTTCGTCGGTGGTGCTCTCGCCGAGGCGACGGCCTGGTCGCTGCCGCAGCTCATCACGGGCGCGGTGCTGATGCAGCTGGCCATCGCAGTGTTCGCGACCGTGGACCAGGCGATCATCTTCGCGATCATCCCGGACCGCAGCGAGACGGGACGCTACATGGCCATCGTGGCCTTCGCTCAGAAGATCCCGAGCGCCGTGGCCCCGCTGCTCGCCTCCGTCGTGATCACGATCGGCGCAGTGGCGGACGTGAAGAACTACACGCTGCTCTACCTCGTCGGTGCCGCCTTCGCGCTCGTGGGCGGGCTGATCGTGTTCCTGAAGGTGAAGGCCGTTCGATGACCTCCGCGCCTGACAACCTCCGCACCGATGCGGGCGGCGACGGATTCGCCGTCACGACCGCGACACCACGACTGTCGTGGCGACCCGCCGACGCCGAGACGAACGCCTTCGAGGTCGAACTCGTCATCGCGGACCGGGCATCCGAAATAGTCGCCGTAACGGGGCTGCACCTGGCGTGGCCGACAGCACCGCTCGGCAGCGGCGACCATGTGCGCTGGCGCGTGCGCGTCGCGATTCCGGACTCTCCCTGGTCCGCGTGGGCATCGTTCGAGGCAGGGCTCCAGGATCAGGACTGGCGTGCCCGCTGGATCACCCCCGTCGAGAGCGGGGAGACGCAGCCGGGCCACCGGCCCGCACACGTGCTCTCCGCAACCTTTGAGGTCCGCGGCCCGGTGCGCGAGGCGCGCCTGTACTCCACGGCGCTCGGCGTCTACACGGCCACCCTCAACGACCGACGCGTCGGCACCGTTGAGCTGGCTCCGGGATCCACCTCCTACGACTGCTCCGTCTACGCGCAGGCCACGGACGTGACCGCTCTTGTCGCGACGGGCGAGAACCGGATCGAGATCGAGCTGTCCGACGGCTGGTACCGCGGACAGGTCGGTGCCTTCCGGATCCCGGCGCAGTGGGGAGACGCCCTGGCGTTCCGGGCGGAACTGCACCTGCGCCTCACCGACGGGACGACGCAGATCATCCGGACCGACGAATCCTGGCAGAGTCGGGAATCGCAGATCGTCGCTGCTGATCTGATGGAGGGCCAGCGCACCGACTTCACCGCGGCGATCGCGGAATCCTCTCCGGTTCTCGTGGACCGTGTGTCGGCACCGCCGATCGGCTGGTCCCCCGCTCCGCCGGTGCGGGTCACCGAGACGCGCGCCGCCGTCGCCGTCACCCGGCCGCGTCCCGGCGTCTGGGTGCTCGACTTCGGTCAGAACGCCTCGGGCTGGGTGCGTCTCACCGAGCTCGGCGAGCGCGGAACGCTCACCACGATCGACTTCGGCGAGTACCTCGGCGCCGACGGGGACCTCTCCACCACGCACCTCGATTCCGAGCGCCCGGGCGAGCCCGCGAAGACGTTCGTCCAGCACGACGAGGTCGTGTCATCCGGTGCCGCGGGTGAGGTCTTCGAACCGCGTCACACCGTGCACGGCTTCCGCTACGCCCGCATCACGCGTACGGACGCGCCGTTCGACCCGGACAGCGCCGTGATGCAGGTGGTGAACACGGACCTCGAGCGCACCGGCTCCTTCGCCAGCAGCAACGCGGACCTGAACCGCCTGCATGAGATCGCCGACTGGAGCTTCCGCGGCAATGCCGTGGACGTCCCCACCGATTGCCCCACGCGCGAACGGCTCGCCTGGACCGGTGACTACCAGGTGTTCGCCCCCACGGCCACGCGCCTGTACGACGTGCTGGGCTTCAGCCGGAAGTGGCTCCAGTCCGTGCGTGACGACCAGCTCGATGACGGCCGCATCACCAACTTCTCCCCCGACGGACGACGCATCAAGCATCATCTCGACGATCAGTTCGCGATGATGACGGGCTCTTCCGGGTGGGGCGACGCGATCGTCGCCGTGCCGTGGGAGCTGTACGCCAGCTACGGCGACACGCGGGTGCTCGCTGAGAACTGGGACGCAATGACCCGCTGGGTGAGCTGGGTCGAGGAGAAGGCGGCCACCACCCGCCACCACGCGCGCCAGCAGGCGTCGCCGGAGGCCGAGCGGTTCGAACGCTACCTCTGGGATGGCACGTTCCACTGGGGCGAGTGGACGGAGCCGCAGCAGCGCGATGCCGACGGCAAGCGCATCAATCCGATCTCCGACAACCCGATGGTCTGGTTCATGGCGGACAAGGGAGAGGTGGGAACCGCCTACTTCCACCGCTCCGCACACACGCTGGCCCGTATCGCAGGAATCCTCGACAAGCCGGAGGAGGAGCTGCGATACGCCGAACTGGCGGATCGTGTGCTGGCCGCGTGGCGCGCGGCCTATCTGCGTCCGGACGGAACCACGACCCAGGACACGCAGGCCGCGTACGTTCGTGCACTGGCGTTCGGTCTCATTCCGGACGATCTCCGCGCGGCCGCGATCGACCGACTGGTGCAGCTCATCCGTGAGGCGGGAGATCACCTCGGCACCGGATTCCTCGCCACCGGAGATCTGCTTCCCGTGCTCACCGACCACGGTCGCGCCGATGTCGCGTTCGATCTGCTCTTTCAGCGCAGCGAACCCTCCTGGCTCACGATGATCGATCGGGGCGCCACCACCATCTGGGAGGACTGGCACGGCATCGACGAGAACGGCGATGCCCACGCTTCGCTGAACCACTACAGCAAGGGGGCGGTGATCCGCTTCCTTCACACCCACGTGCTGGGCCTGCGTCAGCAGCAGGATTCCGTCGGGTGGGAGCACATCGTGATCGCGCCGACGCCGGGCCCCGACATCACCTGGGCTCGAGGTCACCACGATGGTCCGCGCGGCCGCATCGAGGTCTCGTGGACACAGGACGAGGACGCGTTCGTGCTCGACGTCACGATTCCCCCGCTGACGACAGCACACATCCTGCTGCCCGACGGCACGACGCAGGACACCGGACCCGGCACGCACCGCTTCACCGCACTTCCCGCTACCGCTCCGCAACGATGAAGGACACACCGATGACAACTTTCCCCGACGGCTTCCTCTGGGGAGCCGCGACCGCCGGCCACCAGATCGAGGGCAACAACGTCAACAGCGACTGGTGGGCTCGGGAACTCACGATGCCCGGGATGGAGCCCTCCGGCGACGCCTGCGACAGCTACCACCGCTACGACGAGGACATCGCGCTCCTCGCGGACGCCGGGCTCACGTCCTACCGCTTCAGCCTGGAGTGGTCGCGCATCGAGCCCGTACCCGGCCGGTTCTCGCGAGCCGAGCTGGCACACTACCGACGCATGATCGACGCGTGCCTGAGCCGCGGGGTCACACCCGTGGTCACGCTGCAGCACTTCACGACGCCACAGTGGTTCGCCGAGCGCGGCGGATGGTTGGCACCCGATGCCTCCGAGCTGTTCTCGCGCTATGTCACGGAGACCACCACGATTCTCGATGGGGTCGAGTGGGTCGTCACGATGAACGAGCCCAACATGCAGGCCGCGATCATGACGGCGATGCGGCGGATGCAGCAGGCGGCGGGCGGCCAGTGGCAGAGCCCCACCGTGGAGGGCGATGGCGAGCAGCAGACGCACAGCGAGTTCCTCACCTACGCGGATCCCGAGATCGGGCGCACGTTCACGGCGATCCACCGCGCCGCGCGAGACATCCTGCGCGCTCGAACGAACGCGAAGGTCGGCTGGACGATCGCCGCAGGCGCGCTCACGGCGGCACCGGGCGGCGAGGAGAAGTTGCGCGAGATCCGCTACGGCAAGGAGGACGTCTACTGGGAGGGCAGCCGCGGCGATGACTTCGTGGGTGTGCAGGCGTACTCCAGCCAGGAGGTCGACGCGAAGGGTCTCGTTCCGCACCCGCCGCATCCCGACAACACGCTGGTGGGCACGGCGTTCCGACCCGATGCGCTCGCGATGGCCGTGTCGCACGCGTGGGAGACCACGCTCGGCGTCCCGGTGCTGGTCACGGAGAACGGCATCGCCACGGCGGATGACACTCAGCGCATCCGCTACACCGACGAGGCACTGCGCGGGCTGCAGGCTGTGATGGCGGAGGGCATCGACGTGCGCGGCTACCTGCACTGGTCGCTGCTGGACAACTTCGAGTGGGGTCACTGGGAGCCCACATTCGGCCTCATCGCCGTGGACCGGGAGACCTTCGTGCGCACTCCGAAGCCCAGCCTCGCGTGGTTGGGCGAGGTGGCCCAGCGCAACGCGGTTACCGCGGAGGTGGACGCGTGACCTTCCCCTTTCCCGACGTCTCGGATGCTCCCCTCGCCGATCTGCTGTCGCTGCGCGGCCGCCGCACGCTGGTAACCGGAGCCGCGCAGGGACTCGGATACGCGATCGCCCTGCGTCTGGCGGAGGCGGGCGCCGCGGTCGCAGTCGCTGATCTCGACCTCTCGCGCGCCCGTGAGGCCGCGGATCGGATCGCCGCCGCTCACGGCGTCCCGACGCTCGGCGTGGGCATGGACGTCACCTCCGTCGCAAGCATCTCGGCGGGTGCCGACGATGTGGTGGCCGAGTGGGGAGGCCTGGATGTCTGGGTGAACAACGCCGGCGTCTTCCCCAGCATCCCCGTTACGGAGATGACCTTGGAGCAGTGGGACGACGTGTTCGCTGTGAACGCCCGCGGCGTCTTCCTCGGCGCACGCGAGTCGGCGCGGCGGATGGTGGACGGCGGCGTGATCATCAACATCGTGTCCACGGCAGGGTTCGAGGGAACCGCGCCGGGCCTCGCAGCCTACGTCGGCTCGAAGCACGCTGCCCGGGGCCTCACGAAACAGCTCGCGATCGAGCTGGCACCCCGCGGTATCCGCGTGCTCGGGGTCGCGCCGTCGTTCGTACCGACCGAGGGCAACGTCGCCGCAGCAGCCGCGTCCCTGCCCGCCGGCATGGACCCGCTGAGCATCATGCAGCCGAAGCTCATCGGACGCCACGGCACCCCGGACGACATCGCACGCGTGGTGCTGTTCTGCGTCAGCGACCTGTCGCTCGTGATGACCGGCAGCACGCTGCTGGCCGACGCCGGTCATACGGCCTGACTCAGATGCGACGAAGGTCCGCGCCCTGGTGAGAGCGCGGACCTTCGTCGTGTCAGTGATTCACACCGTGTCGCGGGCGCGCTGCTTCTGATCCGCCTTCGCGAGCTCCTTCGCCCGATCCCGCACCTTCCGAGCCGCGTTCTCCGCGCGCTCCGCATCGCGCACCCGCTGCTGCGCGGCTTTGCGCAGCAGCGTGGCTGCGTGCAGTTCAGCCTCGGCAACCTCGAACGCCTCCTGTGCGCTCAGCTCAACGGTGGGCGGGGGCGTCCCACCGTCCGCGGCGCCGAAGAAAGCCTCGAGACCGGCGAGCAACGCGCCTGCGGCGAACTCGCGGAACTCCGTGATGGCGCTTTCGGGATCCCCGGGTTCCGGATCCCCGAAGTACACCCCGCTGCGCACGAAGGCCACCGCGTCCGGGAATCGTGCGGCCGTGGCCGCCTCCACCAGAAGCGCGCGTGTCTCCGGCGGCACCGGGTCGCCGTGCAGGACCTCCCGCTCCACCGAGGCATGACCACGGGCGAACGCGGACAGCAGCATGAGCACGGCGAGCTTCGCCTCATCGGGCGCCGGCAGCGTTCGCATCGCCCGCAGCCCACGATCCGCCACCTGGAGCTGACCCGGCATCAGATGGATCTCGGGGGACAGCGGCGTCTCCAGCATCCACGGATGGACGCGATACGCATCCAGTAGCTCGATCAGGAAGCCGCGGAGTCCCTCTCTCCAGTCGTCCGCCTCCAGGGCGGTGTCGTGCGAGACAATCGCGGCGTCGAGCATCAGACGATAGAGCTCGTCCTTTGTGGCGACGTAGCGGTAGAGCGCCATCGTGGTGAACTCGAACGTCTGCGCCACGCGCGCCATGGTGACGGCCGCCAGCCCTTCGGCATCGGCGATGGCCACCGCCGCCTCGACGATCCGCTCCAGTGACAGCTCCCGCTTGGGGCCGCGCTGCGGAGCGGCCGCGAGCCCCCACGCGAGCGCCACCGTGCGTGAGATCTCCGAATCTGTCATCTCCACCTCCACTCCCCACGGTATTCGACGCCGGGCACTTGACACTCCCGTCATCATACTGTTTATTGGGCATACTGTTTATAACAAACACAGAAGGAGGAGCCATGACGGCGATCATCGAAGTCCGTCAACTTCGCAAGAGCTTCGGCGAGCGCACCGTGCTTGACAAGCTGAACCTGGAGATCAACGGCGGCATCTTCGCCCTGCTCGGCCCCAACGGCGCCGGCAAGACGACGCTGGTCTCGATCCTGACCACGCTGCTTCGCCCCGACGCCGGCACGGCCCGCATCTGCGGACACGACGTCGTTCGAGAGGCGGCACAGGTGCGTCGGATGATCGGCGCCACAGGTCAGTACGCGTCCGTGGATGACCAGCTCACCGCCCGCGAGAACCTCGGCATGATCGGTCGTCTGCTTGGACTCGGACGCAGCCAGGCGCAGGAGCGCGCCGTGGCGATGCTCGATCGGTTCGATCTGTCCGCCGCCGCAGATCGACGTGTTGCCGACTTCTCCGGCGGAATGCGCCGACGCGTGGACCTTGCGGCCTCGCTCATGCGCACGCCCGCCGTGCTGTTTCTGGACGAGCCCACGACGGGACTGGATCCTGCCAGCCGCGCGCAGATCTGGGACGATGTCGCCTCCCTCGCTTCGGAGGGCTGCACCGTGCTGATGACCACGCAGATGCTGGACGAGGCCGAGCAGCTGGCCGACCGCGTCGCGATCATCGCGAACGGCGGGATCGTTGCGGACGGCACGGTTCCGGAGTTGCTGGCGCGGGTGGGAGAGGAGACGGTCTCCCTCATCGACGACGCCGGCCAGACGGTGCGCACGCTGTCCGCGACGGCCACGGCCGGCGGCCTCGCTGCAGCGCTGGCCGGGCTGTCCGCGGAGGAACGCCAGCTGCGCGTGGACGTTCGTCGTCCCACGCTCGACGACGCGTTCCTCGCGCTCACCGAGCAGCGGCCCGAGGCGGTGGCGGCATGAGCGCGATCGCTGTGGACCGCATCCGATCCGCTCATCCGGGCAGCGGCCCCCTCGCCGCGAGCGCGGTGTTCGTCGGCAGGAGCCTGCGCCACAGTCTGCGCGATGGAGAGGGTCTGGTGCTCGCCATCGCCCTGCCGGTGATGTTGATGCTGATGTTCACGTACGTGTTCGGCGGCGCGATCGATCCCAGCGGGGGCTACCTGGATTTCGTCATCCCGGGGATCATCGTGCTCTGTTCCGGGTATGGTGCCGCTTCTGTCGCAGTGTCCGTGAATCGCGACGTCACTGGTGGGGCGATGCAGCGCTTCCGAACACTGCCGACCGTTGCGGCCGCATGCCTGGTGGGCCACGTGGTCGCGAGCGTGCTGCGGAACCTGGTGGCCACCCTCGTCGTGCTGGGTGTGGGGCTGCTGCTCGGATTCCGGCCGTCCGCCGGGCCCGCGGAGTGGCTTGCGGTAGTCGGGATCGTGCTGGCGTGGATCATCGCGGTCACCGTGGTGTTCGCCGCGATCGGCCTCCTCGCCTCCAGCCCCGAAGCCGCGAACGGATACGGCTTCGCGGTGCTCTTCCTGCCGTACCTGTCGAACGCGTTCGTTCCGATCGACTCCCTGCCGTCCTGGCTCGCTCCGGTCGCTGCCGCACAGCCGGTGACCCCCATCGTGGACGCGATTCGCGCGCTGTTGCTGGGCACCGATCCCGGGCTGCAGCCCCTGTGGGCGATCGCGTGGTGCGTCGGCATCGTGCTCGCCGGCGGCGTGATCGTGGCGTGGCGCTTCCCGCGCCGCTGACGCCCAACGGGGTCGCGGATCATCGATCCGCGACCCCGCGCCGCCAGTGGTGCCGTCAGGGGCGTGGTCATTCCTCGTCGGAGAATGGACACATGGTCTCCGCCTTCACCCTCGTCACGGAGTGCCCAGTGCCAGCGGGCGCGATGTTCGCGGCATCGCTGGATATCGATCTGCACCTCGAGTCGATGCGAGACTCGGGAGAGACAGCGATCGACGGAGTCCGCTCGGGCCGCATCGGGCTGAACGAGACGGTGACCTGGCGCGCCCGTCACTTCGGGATCTGGTTCCGAATGACCTCACAGATCACGGCGCTCGATGAACCGCACAGGTTTGTGGATCAGCAGGTGGCGGGGCCGTTCCGTTCGTTTGTGCACGAGCACCTGTTCGAGGACACCCCGGACGGCTGCCGCATGACCGACACCATCACCGTCGCCTCCCCGGTGTTCGGTGTGCTGGCGGAACGGCTGGTACTGGTCCCCTACCTCCGCCGCCTCATCCGCCTCCGCAACGCGACGCTCCTTCGTGCTGTGCGCTGAGACCTCGGTTGCTTCGCGAACAGCAGGCGACAATCACGTCGCCCTCTGCGTCGCCTCGACCGCGCACCGGCTGGACTCACGTGCGATCATTGCTCATGCCATCAAGACCGGAGAGCCTTCCCGAGGCACCGAACCGCAAGCCGGATCTCGATGACGACTTCAGCGCAGGGCTGAACCCGGAACGATGGGTTGCGAGCTACCTGCCGCAGTGGACGACCGCAGATCGGGCGCGAGCACACTATGAGGTCGTCGCTGGCGGAATCGAGTTGCGGATCGACTCTGACCAGCCTGACTGGCGTCCCGAGGATGCGCCTTTGCGTGTCTCGAACCTGCAGACCGGGGTCTATTCGGGGCCGGTCGGTTCCGGACTCGGGACACATCGCCACCGCGTCGATCTCGATGTCCGCACAGAGATGCCACAGAGGCTTCTGTTCACGCCGGCGCGTGGGCGAGTCGAGATCACCGTTTCCGCCAGCCGAGACACCAACTGCATGGTCGCGGCCTGGCTCGTCGGAACCGAACACCGATCCCCCGCCGAATCCGGCGAGATCTGTATCTTCGAGATCGATGCCGACGCCATCGGGGAAACCACCGTGGCCCGCACCGGCATCAAAGCACACCACGACCCGCACCTCACCACGGACATGAGCGAGGTTGAGGTCCCTGTGAACGCATCCTCGCCCCACACGTGGACCGTCATCTGGGGCGAGGGCGAAACAACGATTGGATGCGAAGGCCGCACCGTGCGACGCATCGCACAGGCCCCCGACTATCCTCTCTTCCTCATGATCGACCTCTTCGAAATCGGACCACGCGAAGGGACGTATCCCAAGTCCGCCATGATCCACCACGTCCGCGCATGGAGCGAGAAGCGAGCGCACGCGGTTTAGGGACACGACTACGTGGCGTATGCCCGGCGACGGCACCTCGCACGCGGGCTGCTCCATCTCTACGGCGGTGGCTCCCGCGCAATCACCTGTCCCGGGCTAGCGCGGGCGATGCCGCGGGGCGCTCGGTATCGTGGGCCGATGAACATCACGTACGTCGAGAACGGCCCGATCGACGATGCCGAACTCAGCTACCTGATCGACATTGCCTTCGGTGGCACCGCCTCCGGTGACACCACGCCGTGGTCCGCACGCCTGAGCGCGCACAGTGTCGGGTGGGTCTGCGCCTATGCCGACGGCCGACTCAGCGGATTCGTGCACGCATGTTGGGACGGAGGAAAGCACGCGTTCGTCCTCGACACCGCGGTGCTGCCCGAGGTGCAGCGCCACGGAATCGGCGCAGAACTCCTGCGGCGCCTCACGACGATCGCACGAGAAGCCGGGTGCGAATGGCTCCATGTCGACTACGAACCGCAGTACGACAGTTTCTACCAGGCGGTCGGATTCGCTCCCACGCTCGCGGGTCTACGTAAGCTCAGCTAGCTTCCGACAGCTCTGAGAGGATCGCTCACGGGCGGTCTTGATCGTCCAGCAACGATGACGGGCGCGCTCCCCGAGAGGAGCACGCCCGTCATGTCATGTGTCGGTCAGCGCTGGCTGTTCGCGCGGCGTCGTGCGATCAGGATGAACGCTCCGATACCCAGCAGAGCCACCGCACCGATGAGCGGTGCCGGCCCCACGTTCGCACCCGTGGTGGGCAGACCCGTCGGGCCCGTCGGCGTCACCGTCGCACTCGGGATACCCGGAGTGCTCGGCGTCGTCGGCGTCGTCGGGGTTGTCGTGGGCGTCGGGGTCGGGGTCGGCGTCGGCGTGCTCGTGGGCTGCTCCACCGTCACGGTCTGAGCCGCATCGTTGATGTCCTCGTGCACCGCCACCGGGGTGGTCAGATCATTGGACTCGAACAGCTTCTCGTACGCCACGAGAGCCTCACCAGCAAACCCGGCCGGAACCGCGAACTCCACCTCAACCGAACCATCAGCCGTCGTCGGCGTGAACGTCACCGTCCCGGTGACACCCGTCGCGGAGCCATCACCCTTGAGCATCAGCTCACCGGTGATCGTGTACTTCACACCCGGCGTCAGGTTCACATACGCCACGGTGTCAACGACGACACCACCCGCAGCGGGCAGCACGTGGTCACCATCAGCGGAATCCACGAGGGACGTGCCGATCGCCGGCTCCTCAGTCGTCGGCGGCGTGTCCACCGTGACGGTCTGAGCCGCGTCGTCGATGTCCTGGTGCTCCGCCACCGGGGTGGTCAGGTCCGCAGACTCGAACAGCGTCTCGTACGCCACAAGAACCTCGCCACCGAAACCAGACGGAACGGTGAACGTCACCGTGGTGGTGCCGTTCGCCTCGGTCGGGGTGAACGTGGTCGTGCCGGTGATACCGGTCGCCGTGCCGTCGCCCTTCAGCATCAGCTCACCCGTCACCGTGTACTCGGTGCCCGGCGTCAGGTTCTGGTACGCGATCGTGTCGATCACCGTGCCACCATTCCATCCCAGGACGTGGTCGCCATCAGCCGAATCCACGAGCGAGGTGCCGATCGCCGGCTCTTCGGTCGTCGGCGGCGTCTGAACCGTCACCGTCTGAGCCGCGTCATCGATGTCCTTGTGCTCCGCCACCACCGTGGTCAGATCCGAGGACTCGAACAGCGTCTCGTACGCCACGAGCGCTTCGCCGCCGAACCCGGGCGGCACCTCGAAGGTCACCGTCGTCGTTCCGTCCGGCTCGGTCGGGGTGAACACCGTCGTGCCGGTGATGCCGGTGGCCGATCCGTCGGACTTCATCATCAGCTCGCCCGTGATGGTGTACTCGACACCCGGGGTGAGGTTGATGAAGCCGATCGTGTCGATCACCGTTCCGCCGTTCCAGCCGAGCACATGGTCGCTGTCGGCCGAGTCCACCAGCGACGTCGCGATCGCCGGCTCGTCGATCTCACGCGAGTTCTCCACCGTGATCGTCTGAGCGGCATCGTTGAGGTCCTTGTGCTCTGCCACCGCCGTGGTCAGATCCGAAGACTCGAACAGCTCCTCGTACGCCACCAGCAGGCGGCCGCCGAACCCGATGGGAACCTCGAACGTCACCGTGGTTGATCCATCGGGCGACGTCGGCGTGAAGGTGGTCGTGCCCGTGATACCAGTCGCGCTGCCGTCACCCTGGAGCACGAGCTCACCGGTCACGGTGTACTCCACTCCCGGGGTCAGGTTCTGGTACGCGATCGTGTCGATCACGGTGCCACCGTTCCACCCGATGATGTGGTCGCCGTCGGCGGAATCGACGAGCGAGGTACCGATCGCGGGCTCTTCAACCGCCGGAGGTGTGTCGACCGTGACGGTCTGAGCAGCGTCGTTGATGTCCTTGTGCTCTGCCACGACCGTGGTCAGATCCGCAGACTCGAACAGCTCCTCGTAGGCGACGAGAACCTCACCACCGAAACCGACCGGAACCGCGAACGTCACCGTGGTGGTGCCGTTCGCCTCCGTCGGAGTGAACGTGGTCGTGCCCGTGATACCCGTCGCCGAGCCATCACCCTTGAGCATCAGCTCACCCGTCACGGTGTACTCCACACCCGGAGTGAGGTTCTGGTACGCGATCGTGTCGATCAGCGTGCCACCGTTCCACCCGAGCACGTGGTCGTCATCGGCAGAGTCCACCAGCGTCGTACCGATCGCCGGCTGCGACGTCACCGTCACCGTCTGAGCGGCATCGTTCAGATCCTTGTGCTCAGCCACCACCGTGGTCAGATCCGCAGACTCGAACACGGTCTCGTACGCCACGAGCACCTCACCGGCGAAGCCGGTGGGAACCGTGAACGTGACCGTGGTGGTTCCGATCGGGAGAGTCGGCGTGAACGTCGCGGATGCCGTGATGCCGGTCGACGTGCCATCGGACTTCAGCATGAGCTCACCGGTCACGGTGTATTCCACGCCCGGGGTCAGGTTCTGGTACGCGATCGTGTCGACAACAGTGCCGCCCTCCCAGTCGAGGACATGGTCGCCATCGACCGAATCGACGAGCGTCGTGCCGATTGCGGGCTGCGCACTCACGGTGACCGTCTGGGCAGCATCGTTCAGGTCCTTGTGCTCCGCCACCACGGTGGTCAGATCGCTGGATTCGAACAGCGTCTCATACGCCACGAGCGCCTCACCGGCGTAGCCGGAAGGAACAGTGAATGTCACGGTCGTCGTGCCGATCGGAAGAGTCGGGGTGAACGTCGCGGACGCCGTGATGCCCGTGGCCGTGCCGTCGCCCTTGAGCATCAGCTCACCGGTCACCGTGTACTCCACGCCCGGAATCAGGTTCTGGTACGCGATCGTGTCGATGACCGTCCCGCCGCTGAAGGAGAGAGTGTGGTCGCCGTCGACGGAATCCACCAGCGTCGTCGCGATCGCGGGCGGTGCCGCCTCAACCGTCACCGTCTGAGCAGCGTCGTTGAGGTCCTTGTGCTCCGCCACCACCGTAGTCAGATCACTGGACTCGAACAGCGTCTCGTACGCCACGAGCACCTCACCGGCATACCCGGACGGAACGGTGAACGAAACGGTCGTCGTGCCGTTCGCCACGGTGGGCGTGAACGTGACCGTTCCCGTGATACCCGCCGCGGAACCGTCACCCTTGAGCATCAGCTCACCGGTCACCGTATACTCCACGCCCGGAATCAGGTTCTGGTACGCGATCGTGTCGACGACCGTCCCGCCGTTGTACGAGAGAGTGTGGTCGCCATCAACCGAATCCACCAGCGTCGTGCCGATCGCGGGAACCAAGGGCTCCGTGTCGACAGTGACGGTCTGCGCCGCGTCAGCGAGGTCCTTGTGCTCCGCCACGACCGTGGCCAGATCCTCAGACTCGAACAGGGTCTCGTAGGCCACGAGCGCCTCGCCGGCGAAGCCAGCGGGAACGGTGAACGTCACCGTTGTGGTGCCGTTCGGCGAAGTCGGCGTGAACGTCGCAGTACCCGTGATCCCCGTCGACGAACCGTCGCTACGCAGCACCAGTTCGCCCGTCACCGTATACGCGGTACCGGGGGTCAGGTTCTCATACGCGATCGTGTCGACAACCGTCCCGCCGTCCCATGCCAGAACGTGGTCACCGTCAACCGAATCCACCAGCGTCGTGCCGACCGCGGGCGGGCCCGCGAGAGTCACCGTCTGGTCAGCGTCGTTGATGTCCTTGTGCTCAGCGATGACCTCGCGCACGGGAACACCGAAGATGTAGATCCACTTGTGCACGGTCTCGTACACCACGAGCTTCCCACCCGCGAAACCGCCGGCCTGCGCGGCCGTCACCACAAAGGGCACGGTCACCAACCCGGACGTGTTCGAGTCGTCGACGACAAAGCTGCCGGATGTTCCCGTGATGCCCGTCGCCGAGACAGTCCCGTCCGCAGCGACGAACATGAGCTCGCCGATGATCTCGTACTCGCTCTCGCAACCGTCAACGGTGCACACGTTGGGGTCCAGGTTCGCGTAGTCGACGGTGTCGGTGATCGTCCCCCCGGTCAGCGGCAGGATCTTCGAGTCAGCGACATTGTCGGTCGTCGCGATCGTGCCGAGCGTGGGCTGCTGACCGACGGACACGGTCTGCGCCGCGTCGTTGATGTCCGTGTGCTCCGCCACCGGGGTGGTCAGATCGGAAGACTCGAACAGCGTCTCGTACGCCACCAGCACCTCACCGGCGTAGCCGGACGGCACGGTGAACGACACGGTCGTCGTGCCGTCCGGGGTGGTAGGAGTGAAGGTGGCAGTGGCGGTGATGCCCGTGGCCGAGCCATCCGACTTCAGCATTAGCTCACCGGTCACCGTGTACTCCACACCGGGCGTCAGGTTCTGGTACGCGATGGTGTCGACGACCGTGCCGCCGCCCCATGCCAGAACGTGGTCGCCATCGAGAGCGTCCACCAGTGTGGTGCCGATCGCCGGTGCCGGCGAAACCGTCACTGTCTGCGCTGCATCGTTGATGTCGGCGTGCTCTGCCACGACCGTGGTCAGATCCGCAGAATCGAACAGCGTCTCGTACGCCACCAGCACCTCACCGGCGTAGCCGGACGGCACAGCAAAAGAAACGGTCGTCGTGCCGTTCGCCACCGTCGGCGTGAAGGTGGTGGTGCCCGTGATGCCGGTGCCTGCACCGGTGGACTTGAGCATGAGTTCGCCCTGCACCGTGTACGTGACACCCGGGGTCAGGTCGGTATAGGACACCGTGTCGACAACGGTTCCGCCCTCCCACGGGAGAACCTGATCGCCATCGGCGGAGTCCACCAACGTGGTTCCGATCGCGGGAATGGCGTCTGCGAAGGTCACCGTGCTCGCGACGACGAGAGGTGCCTGACGCTCCTCCTCGAATGTCGAGAAGATCTGGCACAGAGTGTCGCTGGTCGGGCCACTCTTCGCGTACCCCACGTTCTCCACCACCGGTGGAACGCCGCTGATCGAGACGTCTACGGTTCCGGCATCCGGACGTGTTGCACACAGAGTCACCTGCGCAGGGAGAGTCGCATCAGCGTCCACCACCAGCGTCGAGCCCGAGAGAGTCGCCGGACCGCCACAGACAGTTACAGCCCCTCCGGAGACTGTGAGCGTCAACGCCGTGTTGACCAGAGTGGTCGTCACGGTGATCTCACCGGTGGCACCCGGGGTGATGACCGTGCTTGGTGCGTTCGAGCTCAGCTGCTGCGCGGGGGTGGCATTGATGATCTGCAGGATCCGGGCCTGCGTGGCCGGGCTCATGTTGCTATCGCAGAAGGCGACCGAGCGATCAGGGTTGTCAATGCAGTGCACCAGATCCTGACGCAGGGCACGCGAAGTCGGCGTGTCATTGTTCGCGACAGTGTCGGCAGGCACGATGCCTCCCGACCCGTTGGGACCGGCAGCGACCGGCAGATCGTTCTGAATGATGTAGGCCTGCAGCTTGTGCTGATCAGCCGTGAGGCGCGTATCCGGAGCCATATAGGTCAGGCTCGGGCGTACCGACCCTTGGCGCTCAAGCTGGCCAGCGGCGTTCGTCCATGAGCATGCTGATGCGCGGTCGAACGTGCAGTAAGACCACGATGAGACCGGACCCCCCACTTCGGCGACGTACCGAACCATGCAGACGGGGTTTGCCGTGTACTGCAACCCGCTAGCTGTCCAGCCGCTCGCGCCGTTGTTGTTGTAGAGGATGACCGGGTTGCCGGCGTTGTAGGCGTTGAGTCGTTCGCCGAACACGCTGAGCAAATTCGTGACTGGCCCGCCGTCGGCATCCACAGCGGGATTGCCCGTCGTGTTCTCACACAGGGGTGCGTCGAACGGCGCCGTTACCGGCGTCGGCGGCACCGCGGCGTTCGCCTGCGTATTCGTCATCAGGACGCCGGCAAACATGCTGGCGAAGATGCCGAGGACGGCCAGAATGGCGAACCAGGTCTTCGATGTGTGGCGCTGCGGCAGCGCTCGTGCCACCGCGGCGGTTTTCGCGGACGTTCCGCGATGGTCTTGTGCAGACCGTGTGAATCGGGTGTTCACGGATTCTCTCCCCTCGAGAACAGACCGTCCGAATGGGCGGTTTCGCCGATCCAGGCAATCAGATCAGAACATAGTTCTTTCGTGTGCATAATGCACTAACGCGCGGACGTTTGACGTCTGTGTTGGGGTCAGTGCTTCAGATGACGCTATGAGCCTGGTCGCGGATCGGGCACCGCGGCCTCTTCACGCCATGAATTGATGACGGGCGTGCCTCCACGTGGGAAACACGCCCGTCATGTGTGCTGGACCGGTTAGCGCTGGCTGTTCGCTCGGCGTCGGGCGATCAGCACGAACGCCCCAATACCCAGCAGAACTACCGCACCGATCACCGGTGCCGGGCCCACATTCATACCCGTGGTCGGCAGTCCGGACGGACCCGCCGGCTTCACCGTGATAGTCGGGATCACCGACGTGCTCGACGTCGGCGTGGCCGTCGGCGTCGGCGTCTCGGTCGGCGTGGCCGTGGGCGTCGGCGTCGGCGTGGTGGTGGTGGGCTGCTCCACCGTCACCGTTTGAGCTGCATCGTTGATGTCCTCATGCACCGCCACCGAGGTGGTCAAGTCCGCGGACTCGAACAGCTTCTCGTACGCCACGAGTGCCTCACCAGCAAACCCAGCAGGAACCGTGAACTCCACCTCGACCGAACCATCCGCGGTCGACGGCGTGAACGTTACCGTGCCCGTGATGCCCGTCGCTGAGCCCGTGTCCTTGAGCATCAGCTCGCCGGCGATCGTGTACTGCGTCCCCGGGGTGAGGTTTTGGTACGCAATCGTGTCAACCAGCGTGCCACCCGCTGCGGGCAGAACGTGGTCGCTATCGGCGGAGTCCACGAGGGACGTGCCGATCGCCGGCTCCTCCACGACCGGAGGCTCCTCCACCGTCACTGTCTGAGCCGCGTCGTTGATGTCCTTGTGCTCCGCCACCGGGGTGGTCAGATCCGCGGACTCGAACAACTCCTCGTACGCGACCAGAACCTCGCCACCGAACCCAACCGGAACCGTGAACGTCACCGTCGTGGTCCCGTCAGCCTCAGTCGACGTGAAGGTCGTCGTACCCGTGATACCCGTCGCCGAACCATCACCCTTCAGCATCAGCTCACCCGTCACCGTGTACTCAGTCCCGGGAGTCAGGTTCTGGTACGCGACCGTGTCAATCACGGTGCCACCGTTCCAACCGAGCACGTGGTCGCTATCGGCCGAGTCCACGAGAGACGTACCGATCGCAGGCTCCTCCACAACCGGAGGCTCCTCCACCGTCACCGTCTGAGCAGCATCGTTGATGTCCTTGTGCTCCGCCACCGGGGTGGTCAGATCCGCAGACTCAAACAGCTCCTCGTACGCGACCAGAACCTCGCCACCGAACCCAACCGGAACCGTGAACGTCACCGTGGTGGTGCCGTCAGCCTCAGTCGGGGTGAACGTGGTCGTGCCCGTGATACCCGTCGCCGAGCCATCACCCTTCAGCATCAGCTCACCCGTCACCGTGTACTCGGTGCCCGGCGTCAGGTTCTGGTACGCGATCGTGTCAATCACCGTGCCACCATTCCAACCGAGGACGTGGTCGCTATCGGCCGAGTCCACCAGCGTGGTGCCGATAGCAGGTGCCGGAGCCTCCTCGACCGTGACGGTCTGGGCAGCGTCGGCGAGATCCTTATGCTCCGCCACCGGGGTGGCCAGATTGTCGGATTCGAACAGCTCCTCGTACGCCACGAGAGCCTCACCCGCAAATCCGGCCGGGACCTCGAACTCCACCTCGATCGAGCCGTCCGCCGTCAGCGACTGGAACGTCACCGATCCCGTGATACCTGTCGCTGTGCCATCCCCCTTGAGCATCAGCTCACCCGTGATCGTGTACTCCACACCCGGGATCAGGTTCTGGTAGGCCACCGTGTCGACCAGCGTGCCACCGGCAGCCGTCAGCACGTGGTCATCATCAGCCGAATCGACCAGCGAGGTACCGATCGCCGGCTCCTCCACGACGGGCGCCTCTTCGACGGTCACCGTCTGCGCGGCATCGTTGATGTCCTTGTGTTCGGCGATCGGCGTCTCCAGGTCCCTGGACTCGAAGAGCTCCTCGTAGGCGACGAGAACGTCACCCGCGTAGCCGATCGGAACGGCGAAGGTCACCGGGACGCGGCCGCTGGGCATGGTCGGCGTGAACGTGGTCGTGCCAGTGATCCCGGTGCTGAAGCCCGTCGCCTTGTCCATGAGCACGCCCGTGACGACGTACTCCACGCCAGGGATGAGGTTCTCGAACGTGACCGTGTCGATCAGCGTGCCGCCGTTCCAGCCCAGGATCTGGTCGTCGTCGGCGGAGTCCACCAGCGTGGTGCCGATCGCGGGCGCCGGTTCGACGATGATCGTCTGAGGCTGATCGTTGATGTCCTCATGAACGGCCACGGGCGTCTCCTCATCCGGATGCGCGTACAGGCGCTCATACGCGACCAGAGTTTCACCCTCGTAGCCGGACGGAACGTCGAAGTTCACGATGACGCTCCCCGACGCGGACGTGGGCGTGAAGGTCGTCGTTCCCATGATTCCCGTGGAGCTGCCGTCAGACTGACGCATCAGCTCGCCGCGAAGGATGTACTCCACACCGGGAATGAGGTTGGAGAAAATGACCCGGTCGGCAGCGGGGCCACCGGTCCACGGCAGTGTCTGGTCGCCGTCAGCAGGATCGGTCAGCTCCGTGGTGATCTCCGGCTGCGGCACGGCCTCCCACGCCACATTCGCAGATCCCGTCGTCGTGGCGCCGGCGGGCGCGGCGAGAATGAGTGTCTGGCTGTGCGCCTCATTCGGGTCGCCGCCTGTTGTCTCCGGGGTGGTGATGATCTTCCCCGTGATGCTCGAGCCTGCCGCCGTTGCGGTGATGGTGGCGGTGCCGGCGGCATCGCTGCCACGGACGTCCAAATAGAGTTCGGTGCCATCCGTGACAGCGCTCGTGTCGACAAGCGCCCCCGACGCGTCAACGATCGCAAAGGTCGAGTCGGTGGAGACGCTGACCGTGGGCTGGTTCGTGTTCACCACGAACGGACCGACGAGCGAGTCGCCGATCTGGGATCCCGACGGAGCTGTGACGTTCACGGTGATGTCGGGGTTTGCCGGCGGAGTCGCCGGGGCGTTCGCATCGGCACCGTCGGTCAGGTAGTGATACAGGGCCGGAATGTTGGTGTGCGTGGGGTCCCACTGCCACGTCGGGATCGTCTGCCCGTATTCGGTATTGGTCCAGACGGCGTACTGCGTCGCCTCAGTCACCTCCGGCAGGGTGAGGGTCGGGAGCCCCGTCTCGATACGGAGGTCCTCGAGAGTCACCGTCGGGTACGAGTGGCTGATCACCCAGACGACCTTCGACTGGATCGCCGGATCATGGAAATACGGCTTGACGCCGAGGAAGTCATCGAACGACCCGATCTCTCCCAGCGCACCAGTGCGCACGTCCACGTCGTGTTCGATGCACCACGCGACGAAGTCCGACGGACCCGTCGCCGAGTCACCAGCCCACACCTCGGCGCCCGCAAACCCGCCGCCGTCGGACGGCAGTGGTGGTCCGACCCAGACGCTGTCGCCATCTTGCAGCGTGGGCGCTGCGGTCGCGAGTTGTGGCGCGACGATTCCTAGTGCGACGAGACCGACGGCAGCGATGGCGCCACCGATCTTCGTCCGCAACCGTGAGTTTCGGTTCTTCACGGGTGTCCCCTTCTGATCAAATTGCGCTCGCTTCGGGTGCGAGCGTCAATCCCCCAACCAATCGACACGGCGCTACGCGAATGTGTCAGATCTGGAGGGTACCGCGATTGACCCACGCGTGGGGGTCAGTCGCTGAATTGTCATTTGTCAGAACGGGTGCGCGGGGACTGAGGATGCGGCCAAAGTCACACGTGGGTGGGGTCGGCCGTCCCGCCGACCCCACCCACGTCCGACTCAGCGCTTCCGACCGGCCGCGAGCGTCCGCCGCCGCGCAATCAGTACACCGGCACCGGCGACGATCAGCAGCAGTGCTGCAGCTGCTCCGCCAAGCGGGAGGTCAGAACCCGTACTGGGCAGCGGCCCCGGCTTCACCGTCGACGTCGGCTTCACCGGCGTGGTCGGAGACACGGTCCCCGTCGGCTGCGGCGTCGTCGTCGGAGTCGGCTCCGGCGTGGTGGTCGGCGTCGGGGTCGGCTCCGGCGTGGTGGTCGGCGTTGGGGTCGGCGTCGGCGTCGGCGTCACCGTCGGCACCTCGTGCTCTGTGCAGAGCCCGGGGACGCACGTGGGCGGCGTTCCGGTCTGCGCAACCACGTTCACCAGCGTGCGGTTGCCCAGGTCAGCCTCGTCCTTCACCGTGACCGTGTAGCTCACCGTGTAGGTCTCGCCCGAGGGGATGGTCCCCGTGATTCGCAGAGTGTCGCCGGAGACAACGGCCGTGAGGTCGTCGCTCGAGACGGTCGGACCGCCGGTCAGGGTCGCGTCGTCGAGAACGTCGGTGAGCGTGTCGGTCGCGTCGATCGCGGCCGGGTCGGCGTCGGCGTTCTGAGACGTGTTCTCGAAGGTCACCGTGTAGGTAATGTCCTGCCCGGACGTCACTTCCGCACCCGTCTCCGGGTCGCTGGCCTTGGACATGACCACGCTGTTGATCGGGTTCACCGTGCAGTCGGCGTTGTCTGCTTCGCAGGTAGCGGGAGGCGTGGCGCCCTCGTCGACCAGGAAGTTGTCGAGACGGTCGTTGCCGCGTTCGCCATCCTCCTTGACGGTCACCTGGTAGGTCACCGTCACGGTCTCACCCGGGGCCAGCTCACCGGTCACGGTGAAGCGACCATCGGCGATGCTCGACACCGTCAGCGCGTCGGACGATGCCGCCGGCTGCTCGGTCACGGTGGCGTCATCCAGCACGCCGTCGAGCACGTCGTCACGGTTGACCGTGACAGGTGCCTCGCCGGCGTTGGTGAACGTCAGCGTGTAGGTGAGCACGCGGCCGGCCTGCACGGTGGTGCCGGAGGCGGGGTCGACGCTCTTCTCGTCGACCAGCTCACCCACCGGATGCTCCGTGCAGGAGACGCCGGCGTCACCGCACTGCGGGTCGGTGATGTCGGAGTCCGCCACCACGTTCTGCAGCACGTTGTCGCCGCGCTCGCCATCCGCCTTCACCGTCACCGTGTACTCCACGGTCACGACCTGCCCGGCAGCGAGCGTGCCCGTCACTCGGACCAGCCCATCGGCACCGCTCGTCGCCACCAGAGCGGGATCGCTCGTGACGGGAGCAGAGGTGAGGTCGGCGTCGTCGAGAACTCCGGCCAGGTGGTCGGTGAAGTCCACCGCACCAGCGCCCTCACCCGAGTTGGTGAACGTCAGCGTGTACGTGACCTCTTCACCCGCACGAACCGCGGTCTCCGTCACCGGTGCGGCCGCCTTGGCGACGGACACGTTCGGCAGCGGCGTGGTCGTGCAGTTCTGGTCGCTCGCAACGCACTCGGTCGGCGGGGTCTCCCCCGTCGGCACCAGGAAGTTGTTCGCGACGTTGTTGCCGCGTGCATCCTGCGCCTTCACCGTGACCTCGTACGTCACCGTCACCGTCTGACCGCTGGCGATCGTACCCGTCACCGTGAACTCGTCACCGGTCACCGCGGACGCCGTCAGCGCGGCATCCGATGCCACCGGGTCGGCGGTGAGCGTTGCGTCGTCCAGGACGTCGGCGAGGTGGTCGGTGTAGTCCACGGCCATGTCGGCCTCGCCCTGGTTGTCGAACGTCAGGGTGTAGGTGAGGACCGTTCCCTCCTCGATGGGAGAAGCGGAAGCGGACACCGCCTTCGACGTCACGAGCAGGCCGATCGGCGTGAGGGTGCAGTCCGGACGCTCCACGTCGGTGGGCGTGCAGACCGGGTCGGTCGGCGGGGTCGGCGGATCGGTGGGGTCGTTCTTCAGCAGGAAGTTCGCCGCCAGATCGTCGCCACGCTCACCATCCGCCTTCGTGGTGACCTGGTAGGTGACCGTCAGCGTCTCGCCAACCGGAACCTCGCCGGTGATCGCGATCTGGTCGCCCGCGCGTACTGCGGTCAGTCCCGCATCGGCCGTCGGCTCGACGGTCACGTCCGCGTCATCCAGAACGTGGGTGAGGAAATCGATCTCATCCACCGGAGCCGCTGCCGCACCCGTGTTCTCGAAGAACAGCGTGTACGTGAGCACCGTGCCCGCGACCACCGGGGTCGAGGCCGCAGAGACGCTCTTCCACGATTCCAGCTGCGGGACCGGGTTCTCGGTGCAGCTCACGCCGGCGTCGCCGCACTGGGGGTCCACCAGGGAGGCGGGCGCGAGCACGTTGCCGAGGAGGTTGTTGCCTCGCTCACCATCCGGCTTCACCGTGACCGTGTACGACACCGTGACCGTCTGGTCTCCCGCCAGCGTTCCCGTGATGTGCAGCGTGTCATCGGCGTTGAGCACGGCGCTCAGAGCCGGGTCGCTCACCGCGGGGCCCCCGCTGAGGTCG
The DNA here is from genome assembly GCF_050990725.1 of Microbacterium gorillae. GTDB lineage: Bacteria > Actinomycetota > Actinomycetes > Actinomycetales > Microbacteriaceae > Microbacterium > Microbacterium gorillae_A. The sequence goes on along the minus strand of NZ_CP158844.1, from coordinate 358,477 downwards.
GCGTCGTCGAACACACCGAACAGGTTGTCGATGTAGTCGACGGTTCCGGCTCCCTGGCCCTCGTTCGTGAACGTCAGCGTGTACGTGACATCCTGGCCGGCGACCACAGCCGTACCCGACTCCGGGTTCGAGACCTTCGTAGCCACGATCACCGGAAGCGGCGTGCTGGTGCACTGGTCGGAGCCAGCGACACACTCCGTCGGAGGCGTCCCACCGGGCGTGACGAGGAAGTTGTTCGCAGCGTTGTTACCACGATCCGACTCCGCATTCACCGTCACGACATACGTCACCAGCGCCGTGGCACCGGCGGCGAGATCACCGCCCAGCACGAGACGATCATCTGTCGGACCCGACACCGTCACCGACGCCGTGTCAGATGTGGCCGGACCCGTGAGCGTCGTGTCGTCGAGGACGTCCGTCAGCACGTCCTCACGCGACACTGCCATGGACGTCTGACCCGTGTTCACGATCGTGATCGTGTACGTCAGCTCCGTACCTGCAACCACGGGGTCAGCCGAAGCCGCGACCGCTTTCGAGTACGTGATCGCACCGATCGGCGTGTTCGTGCACTCCGGGTAGTCCGGGTTCGGCACGCACTCCGGCGTCTCCGGCGTGGTCGGCGGGTTCTCCGGGTCGTTCGGCACCAGGAAGTTCGCCGCCTGGTCATCGCCCCGCGAGCCGTCCGCCTTGACCGTCACCTCGTAGGTCACCGTCAGGACGGCGTCGACCGGAACCGTTCCGGTGATCGCGATGCGGTCGCCCGTGCGAACTGCCGACAGCCCTGCGTCCGCGACCGGCTCGGACGACACGTCGGCGTCATCCAGCACGTGTCCGAGGAGATCGACAGCGTCGACAGCCGCGTCGGCGGCACCGTCGTTGCGGAAGCTCAGCGTGTAGGTCAGCACCGACCCCGCGACAGCGGGAGTGTCCGACGAGGACACCGTCTTCCACTGCACGAGCTCGGGCACCGGGTTCTCGGTGCATACCACCCCGGCGTCACCACACTGCGGGTCCACCACAGCGGTCGGTGCCAACACGTTGCCGAGACGGTTGTTGCCGCGCTCGCCATCCGGCTTCACCGTGACGGTGTACGACACCGTGACCGTCTGGCCTCCTGCGAGCGTTCCCGTGATTTCGAGCGTGTCCGCATCGAGCGTCGCGGTCACTGCCGGATCGTTGGCTGTCGGCCCCGCCGTCAGGTCGGCGTCGTCGAACACGCCGAACAGGTTGTCGGCGTAATCGACGCTGCCGTCCCCCTGGCCCTCGTTCGCGAACGTCAGCGTGTACGTGACATCCTGGCCGGCAACCACAGCCGTACCCGACTCCGGGTTCGAGACCTTCGTGGCCACGATCACCGGAATCGGCGTGCTGGTGCACTGGTCGGAACCGGCGACACACTCCGTCGGAGGCGTGCCGCCCGGTGCCACAAGGAAGTTGTTCGCGGCGTTGTTGCCACGATCCGACACCGCGTTCACCGTCACAACGTACGTGACGTGCGCCGTGGCACCGGCAGCGAGGTCGCCGCCCAGAGCGAGGCGGTCACCCGTCGGACCCGACACCGTCACCGACGCCGTGTCAGATGTGGCCGGACCCGTCAGCGTCGCGTCATCCAGCACGTCCGTCAGCACGTCCTCACGCGACACCGCCATGGACGTCTCACCCGTGTTGACGATCGTGATCGTGTACGTGAGCTCCGTACCCGCAACCACCGGGGTCGCCGAGGCGCTGACAGTCTTCGAGTACGTGATCGCACCGATCGGCGTGCTCGTGCAATCCGGGAACTGCGCGTCCGTCGGCGTGCAGGTCGGATCGGTCGGCGCGGTCGGCGGGTTCGCCGGATCATTGACCATCAGGAAGTTCGCCGACAGGTCGTCGCCGCGCTCGCCGTCAGCCTTCACCGTGACCTCATACGTCACCGTCAGCGTCTGTCCCGCAGGCACCGAACCGGTGATCGCAATCTGGTCACCCGTGCGGGTTGCACTCAGCCCAGCATCCGCGGTCGGCTCCGCGCTCACGTCTGCGTCATCCAGCACGTGGGTGAGGAAGTCGATCGAGTCAACGTTCGCTGCGGCTGCACCGTTGTTACGGAAGTTCAGCGTGTACGTCAGCACCGTCCCCGCAACCGCAGGCGTCGCGGAGGAGGAGACACTCTTCCACTGCACCAGCGCGGACACGGGGTTCTCCGTGCAGAAGACACCAACGTCGCCGCACTGCGGGTCCACCGCCGAGGTCGGTGCCAGCACATTGCCGAGGAGATTGTTGCCTCGCTCGCCATCCGGCTTCACCGTGACCGTGTACGACACCGTCACCGTCTGGCCACCGACCAACGTTCCTGTGATTCCCAGCGTGTCGTCGGCGTTCAGCGTCGCTGACAACGCCGGGTCACTCACGGCGGGCCCATCCGTAAGGTCGGCATCGTCGAACACACCGAACAGGTTGTCGATGTAGGCAACGGTCCCGTCGGCCTGGCCCTCATTCGTGAACGTCAGCGTGTAGATCACGTCCTGACCCACGACCACAGCCGTACCCGAGTCCGGGTTGGAGGCCTTCGACACCACGATCGCCGGAAGCGGAGTGCTGGTGCACTGGTCAGAACCAGCGACACACTCCGTCGGAGGCGTCCCACCGGGCGTGACGAGGAAGTTGTTCGCAGCGTTGTTACCACGATCCGACTCCGCGTTCACGGTCACGACATACGTCACGAGCGCCGTGGCACCGGCAGCGAGATCACCGCCCAGCGCGAGACGGCCACCCGTCGGACCCGACACCGTCACCGACGCCGTGTCAGATGTGGCCGGACCCGTCAGCGTCGTGTCGTCGAGGACGTCCGTCAACACGTCCTCACGCGACACCGCCATGGACGTCTCACCCGTGTTCACGATCGTGATCGTGTACGTCAGCTCCGTACCTGCAACCACGGGGTCAGTCGAAGCCGCGACCGCCTTCGAGTACGTGATCGCACCGATCGGCGTGCTCGTGCAATCCGGGAGCTGAGCATTCGTCGGGGTGCAAGCGGGGTCAACCGGCGCGGTCGGCGGATCGGTCGGGTCGTTCCTCATGAGGAAGTTCGCCGCCAGGTCGTCGCCACGCTCGCCGTCAGCCTTCACCGTGACCTCATACGTCACCGTCAGCGTCTGCCCCGCCGGCACCGAACCTGTGACGGCGATCTCATCGCCCGTGCGCACGGCGGTAAGTCCTGCGTCCGCGGTCGGTTCAGCGCTCACATCGGCATCGTCCAGCACGTGCGTGAGGAAGTCGATCGAGTCCACGCTCGCTGCGGCTGCACCGTCGTTACGGAAGTTCAGCGTGTACGTCAGCACCGATCCCGCGACAGCAGGAGTGTCGGAAGACGAGACGCTCTTCCACTGCACGAGCTCGGACACCGGATTCTCCGTGCAGATGACGCCGGTGTCGCCGCACTGCGGGTCCACCAGGGACGCGGGTGCCAGCACGTTGCCGAGCAGGTTGTTGCCTCGCTCGCCATCCGGCTTCACGGTGACCGTGTACGACACCGTGACCGTCTGGCCACCGGCCAGTGTCCCCGTGATGCCAAGCGTGTCGTCCGCGTTCAACGTCGCCGTCAACGCCGGGTTGCTCGCTGTCGGCCCGGCCGTGAGGTCGGCATCGTCGAACACACCGAACAGGTTGTCGATGTAGTCGACGGTTCCGGCTCCCTGGCCCTCGTTCGTGAACGTCAGCGTGTAGATCACGTTCTGACCCGCGGCGACCGTCTCGCCCGACGCGGGGTTGGAGACCTTCGTGGCTACGATCACCGGAAGCGGAGTGCTGGTGCACTGGTCAGAGCCGGCCACACACTCCGTCGGAGGCGTGCCGCCCGGCGGGACCAGGAAGTTGTTCGCAGCGTTATTGCCACGATCCGACTCCGCGTTCACCGTCACAACGTAGGTGACGAGCGCCGTGGCACCCGCGGCGAGATCGCCACCCAGTGCAAGACGATCACCCGTCGGACCCGACACCGTCACCGACGCCGTGTCGGACGTTGCCGCACCCGTCAGCGTCGCGTCATCCAGCACGTCCGTCAGCACGTCCTCACGCGACACGGCCATAGAGGTCTGACCCGTGTTCACGATCGTGATCGTGTACGTCAACTCCGTCCCGGTGACGACCGGCGTCGCCGATGCGGTCACAGCCTTCGAGTACGTGATCGCACCGATCGGCGTGCTCGTGCAATCCGGGAACTGCGCGTCCGTCGGCGTGCAGGTCGGATCGGTCGGCGCGGTCGGCGGGTTCGCCGGATCGTTGACCATCAGGAAGTTCGCCGACAGATCATCACCGCGGGAGCCATCGGCCTTGACCGTCACCGCATACGTCACCGTCAGCGTCTGTCCCGCAGGCACCGACCCGGTGATCGCAATCTGAGCGCCCGTGCGGGTTGCACTCAACCCAGCATCCGCCGTCGGCTCCGCGCTCACGTCAGCGTCATCCAGCACGTGCGTGAGGAAGTCGATCGCGTCGACAGTGGCAGCAGCCGTACCGTCGTTGCGGAAGTTCAGCGTGTAGGTCAGCACCGATCCCGCGACAGCAGGCGTCGCCGAAGAAGACACGCTCTTCCACTGCGTGAGCGCGGCGGCCGGGATCTGCACGGAGTCGCACGCCGAGCTTCCCGGGAGCGCCTCCGTTGCAGGCACACACGCGGTGTTGTTCAACACACGGTTTCCGCCACCGGTGTAGGCGACCGTGTATTCGATCGTCGCGGACTCAGTGGCCGCGAGCGCACCAGTCCAGGTGAGTGTCGAGCCGAGGACCGAGGCTGAACCCGAGCTGGGAGTTGCAGAGATGAATGTCGCATCGTCGAGGACGTCGCTCAGGTCGTCCGTAAACGTCGCGGGTTCTGCTGCGGTGTACGTTCCCGGTCCCTCGTTCGTCACGGTCACGGTGTAGGTGACCGGAGTGCCGGGGGCAGGAATGGCCGTCGTGTTCGCCGTCTTCGTGATCGTCAGGCGCGGCAGCAGATACTCGACCTCGGCACAGGCTTCACCCGTCGTGGGGTCGGAGCCGTTCACCGGCGGATCACACGCGGGGGTCTGCGGGTTCGCCGGGTCAGCGGGAGCCCACGCGACGTTGCGCACCACGCCGTCGCCGCCGGCCGTCAGGGTCACGGTGTAAGTGATGGTGACGCTCGCGGTTGCGGCCAGCGCACCGGTCCACGAAAGGCGGGGTGCCGAGTAGTCGATCGTTCCCGGCTGGTTCGCCGTGGCGTCGGCGATGTCGAACGTGGCGTCATCGAGCACACCGGAGAGATCGTCGAAGACCACGGCCGGGTTCGCCGCCGTGAAGTCGCCGTTACCGACATTGGTCGCGGTGACCGTGTAGGTCACGGTGTCTCCGACACGGGTGTTCGCGGTGGCGTTGGAGGTCTTGGTGATCGCGAGCTCTCCGGTGCCGACGGTGCAGACCTGCTCGGTGGCCGAGTCGTTCGCGGCGTTGGGGTCGGCTTCGTTGCCGAGGACGCTCGCGACATTGTCGAAGCAGACGCCGATGCCGACCGCCGGATTGACGGTTCCCGAGATCACGAAGTCGGTCGACGCACCGGCTGCCAGGGCACCGCCCGTACAGGTCACGGTGGAGCCCACGATGGAACATCCGGTCGGCACCTGTGGGTTCGTGAGCTGCGAGGGGAGGGCGTCGGAGATCGTGAAACCGCTGGAGTCGGCTCCTACGCTGTTGTTGGTCACCGTCAGGGTGTACGACACCTGCCCGCCGGGCGACACGGTGTCGCTCGCGGCGGTCTTGGTGATGCCGAGGTCAACGGGCAGTCCCGCCCAGGCGGCGCCGTCGTTGTTCGTCGATGACGGCCCGCTGTGGGTGCTCACCACCGTGAACGTCGGCGACGCACCGCCGGCACCGGTGATCTTCAGCTGCGTGACGGTGCCGGAGTTGTTCTCGGAGAGCCCGATGTTGCCGTTTCCGTACACCCACTGTGCACCGAACGCGAAGCCGGTGAGCTGCGGCAACGGGTAGGAGGTCACCCCGCCGCTGACGGGGTTCATCCGGTAGATCGTCGATCCGCCCGCGTTTGCGAAGACGCCCCACACGAAGCCGTTGAGATAGAAGATGTCGGAGAGGTTTGGCACGGTCTGACTCAGCGTCACGTTCGTGGCGGTCAAGGTGTCGACGTTGATGATGCGGAGCGAGTTGCCCTGCGCCTGGTGGCGAACATAGAACTTGTCCGCGTCCGCACCGGAGCCGAACGTGCCCTGGTTATACGAGGCCCCGTTGGGGTCGTTGTACAGTCCGGTGACGAGGCCCAGGGTCGTCACCTGGCCCTCCTGCCCGATGCGCACCAGGCGGTTCTGAGTGGCGGCGTTCACCTCGAGGCCGTACAGGTAGCCATTGCTCGCGCGGAAGCCGAGGGAGTTGTAGACCAGCGACGACGGTCCGCCGACGGGCTCGAACACGGAGCCGGTGCCGGTCTGCACCGATTCGTACAGCCCGGTCGGGTTTCCCTGCCCGATCCAGACCGCGGGCGTGCTGAGGTTGAAGGGGTCACCGGGCGCAGCAGATGCGGCCGGCGCGGTGGCGAGGAACGACGCTGAGAATGCACTGGCGACAAGCGCAGCCACGGTCGCGAGCGCGGCGAACCGGTGTCGCGGTCCTGACCGCTGTGATCGTGATGCGCGAGTATGCGCGGGGAACGGCCGCAAAGTTCGGCGGGCTCGCTGTGCAGAGATCCGCTGGGTCGCCGGTACTTCACTGTCGTGACGCATTGTCATCTCTTTCCTGCGCCGGGCGGGTCGGTCCGCCCGGGCGCTCTCAGATGCCGCCGCTGGGGACGAATGTGGGGATGCTGGGTACGCCCTGCACGTTGGCTGTGAGCCACACGTTATTGACGCGAGGATGACGCGTTCAATGTGCGTCATGCCAATGACCCCAATATTGGGGTCATTGGCATGACGTTCCTCATCGCCGTTGGCGAGAAACGCACGGTCCGAGGGGACGCATCCGGGGCACACACTGAGCGCGAATACGATGGATCGCGTCATGAACCCTCCTGCCGGACATTCTGTGCGCGGCGTCGTCAGCTCGCTTGTCGCGAGCGCCATGTTCGGGGCGATGTTCCTGGTGTCCGGCCTGCTCGACGCATCCGCCGAGTCCATGTTCGGCTGGCGGATGCTGGTGACCGGTGCCTGCTTCCTCCTGGCACTGTTCTGGGCCTCCGGCCGTTCATCGCTCGCCGACTTGATCGTTCTGCTTCGTCAGCGCTGGTGGATGCCGCTCGTCCTGGTGTGCACGGCGATGCTCGTGGGCGTCCAGATGTGGCTGTTCGCCTGGTCGCCGATGCATGGGCACGGCCTCGACGCCTCCCTCGGCTACCTGTTGCTGCCGATCGTGCTGGTGCTGTCCGGCCGATTCCTCTTCCACGAACGAGTGACGCGCATGCAGTGGTGGGCGGTGGCCGTCGCCGCCGTCGCGGTCACCATCAAGGTTGTCTTCTCCGCGACGTTCTCCTGGGTGACGATTCTCGTCTGCCTCGGCTACGCCGCCTATTTCGCGCTGCGTAAGCGGCACCACCTCGACACCCAGGCGGCGTTCGGCGCCGAGGTGGCGATTCTCTGTCTCGCCGCGGTGCCGTTGATCGCGCTGAATCCAGGAGCGCGCACGGTGGGCGAGCAGAGCGTCGTGCTCCTCGTCGGCCTGGGCGGCGCGGTGGCGATGACGCTGTACCTCGCGGCGGCGCGCCTGCTCACCCTTGCCGTATTCGGACTGCTCAGCTACGTCGAACCGGTGTTGATGTTCGTGGCGGCGCTGCTGTTGGGCGAGCGGGTCGTGACCTCCGATGCCGTCGCATACGGGCTGCTGGCCGTCGCCCTCGCCATCCTCTCCGTGGGCTCCACCAGTCCACGCCGCTGAGACGTCAGTTGCCGCCGAGTTCGCGCAGCACGTCGTCCGCTTCGCCGTGACGTCCGGCACCGCGAAGTGCCTCGACGAGAGCGGCGCCCACGACCGAACGCTGATGCCCGGAGGAGGCATCGAAGGCGAGACGCATCACATCAGGGGTGTCACTGGCATCGACCGATTCCCGGATGCGTGCCGCCAGCCACAGCGCCTCCGCCGCGGCGTCCGCGCGACCGGTGTCGCGATGCAACTCGGCCGCACGGAAAGCGAGATCGAACGCCAGGTCGGCGTCGTCCCCGGCGATCAGTCGCGCACGAGTCTCGGAGATCACCGCGAGCGCGCTGTCGCGGCGATGTGCCCGGCGAGCGCGCAGCCGCTCATCCGGCACGTCGTCATCGTTCGCCACGGCAAGGAGCTCGTGGATGCGGGCGGCCGCTGCCACCACATCTGTCGTGTCGTCACGATCCGCGGCGACCGGAGCCCACGCCTCGATGACCTGCACGGTCAGCTCGGGTTCGACGCCCGCAGCGATCAGCCGCGCGACCGACTCGCCGTAGGCACGGTGGGAGGCGGCGGGATCCCGCAGCAGATCCGCGCTTCGCCCGAGCTCTGCGTAGGCGAAGCCGGCGTCCGCCAGCGCACCGGCGGCATCGGCGAGGACGGCGGCGCGACCATAGGCTGCCGCGGCGGCAGCGAGGTCGGTGGAGACGACGGACTCTGCAGCGGCGAGCGCCTGCTCCCAGGTCTCGCCTTCGGATTCGGCCGGCGCACTCTGGTGCGCTTCAGTCGGGACGGGAGCATCCGTCGAAACAGGTGCGGGAACCTCGACGCGGAACTCCAGCCGCTGCGGCGGAAGGGGCCGCTCGATATCGGCGAGGGTCCGCTTTCGCAGCCGGTCGCCACCGGCACGGGCGCCGAACGCGTCGGCGAGTTCCAGTGCGCGCTCGCGCGTCCACTCCGCGAGTTCGGACACGGTGGTCGCCGGCACAGCCCGAAGGCGGAGCGGCGCATCAAGTCCGGCCCGGACCAGCGCGCTCGTTCCGGCGGCAACGGAAGTCAGGAAGGACAGGTGCAGCCACCCCGTGATGCCGCCCAGCAGATAGTCCTGGTCCTCCTCGATCGCCGCGACCGCCAGTTCGAGTGCGCCTCCGCGACCGAGGGTCCAGATACGACGTCCGCGGGCCATCGTGAGGTGCGCGGACTGCCGCGGCAGGGCCGCTTCGAAGTCACGGTGCAGGCGGGCGGCACCCGCCGCGTCGCCGACCTCCAGGAGCGCCTGCGCGTGCAGCGAGTACAGATCGGCGGGGTCTGTGGTGCAGCGCCGATCCGGTGCACCGGGCGCGCTCGCGAGCGTCACGGTCTCCGCGTAACGACCGTCCCGGGCGAACACCATCGCCACGCGCGTGCGCTCGCAGAACTCGCAGTCCGCCGTGGTGCGCGGCGTGTGCCGCCACTCCTCGAACCGCGCCTCCACGTCGTCCGCCTCCGAGCGAATCGCCCAGCGCAACCGCTCGTAGGCCGCCGCATCGGCGGCGAATCCCGCCACGGCGGCGAGCTGCGTCATGTCGTCCAGCAGCGGGAGGATCTGCTCCGCCGATACGGAGGGGTCGTCCTGCACACCGCCGACCACCCAGTTCATGGCGGCGAAGAACGCCTCGCGGTCCCACTTGTCGAACCGTTCGGGGTGCTCGGCCCACAGCCGACGCAGTCGGGAGAACACCACGAGGGCCCGCGGGGTGTCGCCGGCGAAGAAGTGCGCCTCCACGAGGCAGATCAGGACGTAAGCCTCGGCGTCCTGAATCGCGTCCCGGTCCACCTCCTCCAGCAGCCGGACCATGGTCTCGGTGCGTGCCGGACCGTACGGCATGTGATCGGCGTTCTGGGCTGCGGCGAGGATGTCATCGATATCGCGGGTCACGGTTCTTCTCCGATTCGGGTTCGGGAGCGGTGCTTACGGCGCTTCGTCGGGTGCGGCACCCAAGCCCGCGGTGAGGAGCACATTCAGGGAGTCGTTGAGCTGGGTGGCTTCCGCAGCGCGGAGCACCTCACCGGAGCGCATCACGGCCGACAGATGAATGGTGCGCACGCCGGCGCGGAACACCTCGCCGCGGTCCGCGCCCAGCAGTCGACGCACCAGCGGGTTGGCGTCGTTGAGCACGAGCTGTCGCGACGCAGTCGGGCGCGCGAAGGCCGCCAGCACGTCCCCCCAGGCGGCGTCGGCGAGCTCTCGTTCCGCGGCGAGGTCGCGCTGGTGCTCCGCCTCGGCATCACGCAGCAACACAGCAGCGGTGTCTTCCGGGAGGAAGGTGCGGATGAGGACGTCCACGTCGGCATCCGCGAGCACGGCCTGCGCCGCCGCCACGCCGTCGAGGGTGGCGAGTTCCCGGGACGGATCGAGGGGTGCCAGCGCTCGCACCAGATCCTCCACGCGCAGCTGACGGACGCGCCACCCGGACCGGCCGCTGAGGCGCGCAAGCACGTCCGCATCGTAGACGTAGCCGGCGTTGACCACCACGAGACCCTGGGCTCGGGCGACATCGGCTACCCGGCGGAACGCCTCCGTGGTGGGCGCATAGAGGATCTCGCCGCTGCGCTCCCCCACCTCGCTGAGCGTGAGCTCACCGTCGGTGGTCTGGTACGGCAGGGTCTTCGCCACGAGGTCCAGCATCTCGTCGTCTCCCGCCGCAAGGGCGCGCAGCGACAGATGATGCGTGCGCAGGAATCGCCCGCGGAAGGCGGTGTCCTCGGACAGCGCCTTCGTCGCCCATGACCGCAGGCCGGCGGCCAGGTGCTCCTGAGCCGTGACCAGGACCTCGTCGGTATGCAGCTGTTCGCGAGAGGCCGTCGGGTTGAGACCGTCCGCATTCACCACGGCGCGAACGAAGAAGGCCCAGTCCGGCAGGAGACCATCCACGCGGTCGCCGAGCAGCATCCGCTTCACGTAGACACGGTGGCGGGCACCGGTCGGCGCGACCGCGGACGGCAGCACGAAGGCGACTCCGGTGAGCCCGACCTCCGGCACGTTCAGATCGATCACACCGAGCGGCGTGAAGCCGAACAGGCTCTCGCCGTAGCGCACGAGCGCCTGTTCGCGCGCCCGGGGCGTGGGGTGCTCTTCCTGCCACGGCAGGTGGTCGCGGGAGATCCGGCGCGGCAGGACCGTCTGCCCCACCGGAACCTCCACGCTGATGTCGACCGGCAGCAGCTCGCCGTACTCGGTGGCCAGCGCGGTCACGGTGTCGGTGGACATCCAGTGCGCGGCCTCGGGACGGGCGTGCAGGCGCACGCGAGTGCCGACGGGGATGTCGCCAATGTCTGCCGGGTCCTCTTCGATCTCGAACGTGCCGTCGTCGCGGCCCCGCCAGCGCACCGGCGGGCTGCCGGACGCGGAGCGAGAGACCACCTCGATGGTCTCGGCCACCATGAACGCGGCGAGCATGCCGATGCCGAAGCGGCCGATGTAGTCGGTACGCCCCGTCAGCTCATCACGCTTGGAACTCCGCCCGATCGTGGCGAGGAGCTCGTCGGCCTCCGCAGCTGACAGCCCCACGCCCGTGTCGATCACCTCGAGCGTGTCACCACGGGCGATGAGACGGATCGATGCGGGGGCCTGCGCATCCTGCGTCTGCCGCGCGTGCACGGCGTCGACACCGTTCTGCAACAGCTCACGCAGGTAGACGCGCGGACCGGAATACAGGTGGCGCGCCAGCAGGTCGACCATTCCGCGCAGGTCGACCGCGAACGCACGACTCATTCCTCGTTGAAGGCCGCGTTGGCCGCTGCGGCCTCGGCGGGGTACTGCTCGTCGAGGAAGCCGAACGCGCTGAGCGTCGAGCCGATCGCCGTGGCGAAGTGTACGTCGAGCTGGTCGTCGGTGACGCCCTTCTCGTAGTCCACGCCGTGAGCCGCGAACACGTTGACGTCGCCGTCATCATCGATGAGCACGGAAACGCGCGGGAACATCCGCTCCGTGTTGATCTGGTTGGCGAGTCGTACGAGGTTCCCGTACTGGTCCGGGTTCACGGTGCGGTTCCAGCGGCCCCGGACCTGCAGGATCTCCTTGTCCTGACCCATCAGGAAGAAATAGAAGAGGTGACCGTCCCACCAGCCGCCCACATCGCCATCGCTGTCGATGCTGTAGTGCATGCCGCCCGCATCGAGCACCGCGGTGACGCGGTCGCGGCTCAGCGGCGCCAGCGCTCCGGCGCTACCCGTGGACTTGTCGAAGAAACCCATGCAATACCCCTCAGTATCCCGTCCCCGAGCGTCGCACGGGCGTTGAGTCCACCCTACGATGAGCGTCCGACGTGGCAACAGCTTTGCGCGCTCATTCCTCCTCGTCGGGGGTACGCAGGTAGGTCATGTGCGCGGCGTGACGCTCGAGGTGACGCGGCGAGCGACGGACGAACAGCCACGCCACCACCAGGACCACGAACCAGATCGGTGTGACGACGAGCGCGGTCAGCGTGTCGGGCTGCGTGGTGAGCGCCCACAGGATGAAGAGGAAGAAGGCGAACACGACGAACACCATGAAGCGTCCTCCCGGCATCCGGTATGTGGAGCGGGCAGCCACCTCAGGACGATTGCGGCGGTACGCCAGGTAGCTCAGCAGGAAGATCGTCCACACGAACATGAAGCACACCGCCGACACGGTGGTGACCATGTCGAATGCCTTCCCGATGTCCTCGCCCGCATACAGCAGCACGACACCCGCCAGCAGCAGGATGCAGGAGAGGAAGAGAGCGTTCTGGGGAACCCGACGACGTGACAGCCGCGCGAACAGGCTCGGCGCATCGCCGTCCTGGGCGAGTCCGAACACCATGCGCGACGTGGAGTAGATGCCCGAGTTGGCGCTCGACATCGCCGAGGTGAGCACCACGAGGTTCACGATCACAGCGGCAGCGCCGAGACCGGCCAGCAGGAACATCCCGATGAACGGACTGCTGCCCGCCTCGTACTCGGTCCACGGCGTCACCGACATCAGAATGATGAGCGCACCGACGTAGAACAGCATCACGCGCACGGGAATGGCGTTGATGGCCTTCGGGAGATTCCGCAGCGGGTTCTTGGTCTCGGCAGCCGCCGTGCCGACCAGCTCAATGCCCACGAAGGCGAACACCGCGATCTGGAATCCGGCCACAAAGCCCATGAATCCGTTCGGGAAGAAGCCACCGTGGCTCCAGAGGTTGGCGAACGACGCAGTGCCGGCGTCCGACTGGAAGCCGCTGAAGATCATCACCAGACCGGTGAGGATGAGCGCCACGATGGCCACGATCTTGATCAACGCGAACCAGAACTCGACCTCACCGAACGCGGCCACCGACGGCAGGTTGAGCAGCAGAAGTGCCACGATGACCAGCAGACCGGGGATCCAGAGAGGAACGTCGGGAATCAGGACCTTGACGTAGCCCGCGATCGCGATCACGTCGGCGACGCCCGTCACCACCCAGCAGAACCAGTACGTCCAGCCGGTAAAGAAGCTCGCCCACGGCCCCAGCAGGTCGCCGGCGAAGTCGCTGAAGGAGCGGTACTTCAGGTTCGACAGCAGCAGCTCGCCCATCGCCCGCATGACGAAGAACAGCATGAAGCCGATGATCATGTAGACGAAGATCACCGAGGGACCTGCCACCGAGATGGTCTTGCCGCTGCCCATGAACAGGCCCGTGCCGATCGCCCCGCCGATCGCGAGCAACTGGATGTGGCGGTTGCTCAGCGCCCGCTGGAGTCGGGGTTCGCCCCCGTCGGTGATGGCGTCAGCCGAGGTGTTCATCGCGTCCTCCCCCTATGGAAATGGAGCAATCGTAGCGTCGGCACTGCGTCGCCCCACGGATTCTCCACCGGCCCTGCCGTGAGGGTTCTCTCACCGGTGCGGCCGTGTACGTGCCGCCGCTGACCCAGGTGCATCCAGTAATCTATCGAGATAGATGTATACGATAAAGCAATCTAGATTCAAAGTGAGATAGATCAAGCAATCGTTGATCTTACGAGGACCATGACCACTCCACTCCCGGTCGCTCGCGCCCTGCGCACTCTGGGTCACAACGTCGCCACGCAGCGAAAGCTACTCGGCCTCACGGCCAGAATGGTCGCCGAACGTGCGGGCACCACGCCCGCCACCCTCAGCAAGCTGGAGAACGGCGACGGCACCTCATTGGAGATCACGCTGCGCGTCCTACGCGTGCTGGGGTTGATGGACACGGTCGTGGGAGCGACTGATCCGTACGCGACCGAACGTGGTCGCCTGCTCGCAGATGAGAAACTCCCGCAACGAGTCCGAGTGCGCACCGATGGCTGACATCATCGACGTGACCACCGTGGCTGGAGGCAAGGAGGTACACGCCGGACGCATCTATCGCACCCGCACCTCCGGCGCTTTCGAGTACGGCACCGACTACCTTCGCGACCGCGCCGCATTCGCCCTTGCTCCTGCGCCGTTTCGACCGAGACGATGATCGTCGCGTGCCCTATATCTCCGCGATGACCGCATTGGAAGCACAGGACGGGGAAAGCGGCGATTGGGTCGATCTCGTCGACTTCTGCCGCCTGTCCGGAGGAGACCCCACGGAACTCTGGCGACGGGCTGTCTTCGGCGCGGCGGTCGGCAATCTCGATGATCACCTCCGAAACCACGGCTTCCTTCGGCGCAACGCTGCATGGGTTCCGAGCCCTGCGTTCGATGTGAATCCGGAACCGCTGACGCAGGGCGATGAGCATGAGCTGATGCTCTTCGGCGTCGGCGAGCTCACGGTCGACTCCTTCTTCAGCGTGGACGCCCTGGATCTGTTCGGCGTGCGTCCCGCACCGGCCAGCGATTTCCGCGCTTCCCTGGCGGAAGCGCTGACTGCGGCCATCCGCGCGGCCGAGATTCACGGGGCCGACGGTCACAGCATCAGCGTCATGAGGTCGCGCGTCGATGCCGCGGTGACTCAGCTCGCCTGACGAGGGAATAGACACCGTCCGGCGGGCGCTGACACACGCGGAAACAGGATGTGCGATGTATGCACGCGCATGCCTACCCTCAGTGGACCCACCTTCGAAACCCTGGAGCTCACCCATGTCTCGTCGCAGAATCGCATCGACCCTCGCCCTCGTCGCGGCCGCCGGATTGATGCTGAGCGCGTGCGCGCCCGCGGGCAACCCCGCCGACGTCGTCGTGGACGACCCCAGCGCGGCAACGAGCACGGGCGGCGCGCTGACCTATGTGATCTCGTCGGACCCGACCTCGACGAACCCCATCAACCTCAACGACCGCTGGGGTCTGACCTTCGCGAACATCGTGTACTCCCCCCTCGCGCGCGTCGAGGGCGACGGCACGGTGGTCAACGAGCTGGCCGACAGCATCACGCCCGCCGAGGATGGTCTGTCGGTGACCGTGAAGCTGAAGTCGGGCCTGAAGTGGTCCGACGGCGAGCCGCTCACGGCCGAGGACGTCGTGTTCACCTACACGGAGAAGGCCAAGAAGGAGAACGGCAACGCCGATCTGCTGTGGGTGGGCGACAAGCCGATCACGGCCGAGGCGACCGACGACACCACGGTGGTCTTCCACCTGCCGTCGATCAGTGCCGCCGCGCTGTCCAACATCGCCACCGAGACGTACATCATCCCGAAGCACGTCTACGGTGAGATCACCGACTTCTCGACCGCCGACCTCGACCCTGCTGCGGTCGGATCGGGTCCGTACCAGCTGGCCGAGTACAAGCGTGGCGAGTACCTGCGCTTCGAGCCGAACCCCAACTACGCCGGCGATGCTCCCCAGATCAGCGACCTGACGTTGCGTATCGTCAGCAACGCGGACACCGTCAAGACCGCGCTGCAGACCGGTGAGGTGGACGCGTCCTTCATCACGGCCGCCCAGGTTGAGGAGTTCGAGGGCACCGACGTCACGGTGCACCCCTACGCCGAGGGTCGCGTCGCCTACCTCGGCGTGATCGCCGCGAAGGTGCCCGACGTCAAGGTGCGCCAGGCGCTGTTCTACGCGCTGGACAAGAAGCAGATCGACGACGGCGCGTTCCTCAGCACCGACTACTACGAGCCGGCGTACTCGATCCTCCCGCCCAGCAACCCGTTCGCCACGGAGGACGTGGAGAAGTACGAGACCGACCTCAAGAAGGCGCAGACGCTGCTCGCCGGTGCGACGCCGACCCTCACCCTCGGCTACACCGCGGGCGACCCGGCGCAGGAGACCGAGGCCACGCTGATCCAGGAGCAGGCCGGCAAGGCGGGTATCACCGTCGAGCTGCAGGCCGTCGACCCGTCCGCCCTCTACGCCGACATCGAGAAGGGCGCTGGCTCCTCGTTCGACGTCTTCCTCGGCGGCTACATCATGGGTAACGACCCCGACGCCTACTCGGCGCTGTTCCGCACCGGTGCGTCGGCGAACTACTTCGCCTACTCCAACCCGGCCGTCGACACGCTGTTCGACCAGGGCGTCGCCGAGCTCGACGACGCCAAGCGCAAGGCGATCTACGCCGACCTGCAGAAGACCATCGCGGATGACGCCGTCTTCTACCCGCTGGCCGACAACCTCAAGATCCTCGCCACCGGCCCCCGCGTCGGCGGCGTGGACGAGGCCGTCCTGGTCCCGATCTACACCTTCGAGCACTGGGAGAAGCTGACCGTCAAGTAACGTCGGTTCCAGCCCCACCCCACCCCGCGAGACGTCCGTATGTGGGCGAGAATCGGCGCATTGCGCGGATTGTCGCCCACAGAGGGAAGTCTCGCGGGGTAGCCCGCTTCTGAGAGAGGATCGCCGGATGCTCCGCTACGTGCTGCGACGCATGGCGCAGCTCGTGCCGATGCTCGTGATCATCACGCTCATCGTGTTCGTGCTCATCCACCTCGCGCCGTACGACGTCATCGACGCCATCACCACACCGTCGATGTCGGACGAGACCAAGCAGCTGATGCGCGAGAAATTCGGTCTCGACCAGCCGATGATCGTGCAGTACGGACTGTGGCTCTGGAACGCCGTGCGCGGCGATCTCGGCTTCTCTCTCGTCAGCCGCCACTCCGTGGCCGCCGACTTGGCCGAGCGCATCCCGAACACGCTGTCCCTCATCGGCCCCGCCTACCTCACCGCCTTCATCCTCGCGATCGTCCTGGGCCTGATCGCAGGCTCGCGCCGCGGCGGCCGCCTCGACCGGGTGATCGACGGCATCTGCTCGGTGGCCATCGCGACCCCCACGTTCTGGTTCGCGCTGCTGGTGATCTACCTCTTCGGCTACCAACTGCGCCTATTCCCGATCCTCGGCATGCACTCGGTGGGCAAGCAGGGCGACCTCGGAGATTTCCTCGCGCACTTCGCGATGCCCTACCTCGTTCTCGTCGTGGCGCTCTTCCCCGACCTCACCCGATATGTCCGCGCATCGACCATCGCGCAGTTCGACGACGACTATGTGCTGGTGCAGCGCGCCTACGGTGCCAGCCGCGGGTTCATCCTCTCCCGCCACGTCAGCCGCAACGTGCTGCTGCCGATCATCACGCAGCTCGGGCTCGCGCTTCCGACCCTGGTGACCGGTGCCATCGTCACCGAGAGCATCTTCGGCTGGCCGGGCATCGGGCAGTACATCCTCACGTCGTCGGCCGCGCTCGACTACCCCGTCATCCTCGCTGTGGTCCTCGTCTCCGCGGTGCTCACCGTGCTCGGCAACCTCATCGCCGACGTGCTCTACGCGGCCGCCGATCCGCGCATCCGGCTCACTCAGGGGGCGAAATGACCACCGTCCGCTCCGCCGATGCCACCGTCTGGCGCCGTTTCCTCCAGCGCCGGGGATCCGTGGCCGCGCTCATCGTGATCCTCGTGATCGCACTGGCCTGCGCCCTCTCGCCGCTGTTCGGCCTCGACGGCACCACGTCCGACATGTCCGATCGATGGGCCGGCCCGAGTGCTGCTCATCTCCTCGGCACGGACAACCTCGGACGCGATTACCTGGCCCGCGTGCTCAGCGGCGGCGGGATCTCGCTGTTCGTCGGATTCTCCTCCGCCCTCGCCGCCACCCTCATCGGGATGATCGCCGGTCTGACCGCCGGCTACTTCGGCGGGATCGTCGACGATCTGCTCATGCGACTCGTGGATCTGCTCTCGGCGATCCCGTGGATGCTCCTGGTGATCGTCGCGAGCGTGTTCTTCCGGCCGGGCCTGTGGACGATGGTCCTGATCATCGGAACACTCTCATGGATGACCACGGCACGACTCGTGCGTGCGGAGACGCTGTCCGTGCGCGAGCGCACCTTCGTGGGCTATGCGTCGTTCATCGGTGTGCGATCACCCCTGGTGATCCTGCGCCACGTGCTCCCCGCCGTGGTTCCCACGATCATCGTCGCCGCGACCGCGACGATCTCCGGCGCCATCCTCACCGAGTCGGCGCTGAGCTTCCTCGGTCTCGGCATCCAGGCTCCACTGGCGTCGTGGGGGTCCCTCCTCACAACAGCGCAGGGATCTCTGCAGAAGGCGCCGCTGCTGGCGGTGGTGCCCGGCCTCCTGATCGCCACCACCGTGTTCTGCGTGAACGTCGTGGGCAACGGCATCCGCGCCGCCGTCACCCGGGAGGATGAGCGATGACCGATCCGATCCTGCAGATCCGGGGCCTGAACGTCGATATCGTGCCGCCGCGCGCCGATCGCATCTCGATCCTCCGTGACGTGGATCTCACGATCGAACGCGGCACCGTGATGGGTGTCGTCGGCGAGTCCGGCTCGGGGAAGACCATGCTGCTGCGGGCGCTGATGTCGATCCTGCCGCAGCGTGCAGAGCGCCGCTGGGACACCTGCCTGGTGGACGGCGTGGACCTCACCGCGGCGAACCCGCCACGCCCGGCCATGGCGATGGTCTTCCAGGACCCGCTGACCTCCTTCAATCCCCTCCGACGCATCGGTGGGCACCTGCGCGAGGTAGTCCGACGCTTCACCGCCCTCCGCGGCGCCGCGGCGGAGCAGGCCTGCATCGCCGCGCTCACCGACGTGGGAATCCCCGATCCGGCCCGGGTGATGCGCAGCTTCCCGCACGAGCTGTCGGGAGGGATGCGACAGCGCGCGATGATCGCGATGGCACTGCTCGCCGAACCCGAGCTGCTCGTCGCGGACGAGCCGACCACCGCGCTGGATGCCACCGTGCAGGCGCAGATCCTTGCGCTGATCCACCGACTGCAGACGCAGCGGCGTCTCAGCGTGCTGATCGTGACCCACGACCTGGGCGTGGTGGCGGCACTCTGCGACCAGGTCACCGTGATGAAGGACGGCGAAGTGGTGGAGACCGGCGCTGTGAACGACGTGTTCTCGGCGCCGCAGCACCCGTACACGCGATCGCTGCTGGCGGCCTCCCCCGGTGCCGCGACAAGGGAGGCGTCATGACCGAACCCCTGGTCCGCGTGAGCGGCGTGGTGAAGGACTTCACGATCCGCGAGCGCGGTCGCAAGCACACCGTCCGTGCCGTGGACGACGTGAGCCTGGACATCCATCGCGGCGAAACGCTCGCGCTGGTGGGCGAATCGGGCTCCGGCAAGTCGACGCTGGGCAGGCTCATCCTGCAGCTCGAGTCTCCGACGTCCGGGTCGATTCAGTTCGACGGGCAGGAGCTGGTGGGCGTCAGCCGGGTGCAGCGTCGTGCGGCACAGCGTTCAATGCAGGTGATCTTCCAGGACCCCTACTCGTCGCTGAATCCCGTGCGTTCCGCCCTGCTGCAGGTGGCGGAGCCGGTGAGCGTGCTGTCGCCCGAGAAGGATGCCGCCGCCGTCGCGACGGCCGCGCTGGCGCAGGTCGGGATCACGGGCGACGCCGTGCACCGACTCCCCCGCTCCTTCAGCGGCGGCCAGCGTCAGCGCATCGCCATCGCGCGCGCCATCGCGGTGGCGCCGGCGCTGATCGTCGCCGACGAGCCCGTGTCGGCACTCGATGTGCAGGTGCAGGCGCAGGTGACCGGCCTCCTGCGAGACCTGCAGCGCGATCTTGGCCTCACCTACCTCTTCATCTCGCACGACCTCGCGGTGGTGCGAGAGATCGCCACCCGCGTCGCGGTGATGTATCGCGGTCAGGTGGTCGAGGAAGGGCCGACGGCCGAGATCTTCGACCACCCACAACACCCCTACACGCGCAAGCTGTTGGACGCGGTGCTCGTCGCGGACCCCGCTATCGCCCGCGCCCGCCTGCGCCAGATCAGCGACGCCGCCAGCACCTGAGCGCCACTTCTTCTCACCGGCGCGGATCCTGAGTGCATTTCGTCTCGCTGGCGCTCGCTCAGCGACCGCGAAGCGCGGCGAAGGGCGCTCAGCAATCGGAGTGCTCACACCAAGCCGAACGTCATGACCCAGCGGAACTCGAGGGCCGCGACATCTGGGGCAACGAACCGTAACATCCCGGAAACAAACCGACCTCTTTACCCCCGGTTATGACCACAAAACTGGGGTCAAAAGTGCCGGCCCATTCCTGGGACGTATTCAGGTCGATGAAACTTACTGAGAGCATCCCCGCGCGTCTTCCCGATGGCCCGGGTGTGTTCTTCTTGAGACCCACGTGTACAGGGAGCGTACGGGCTATGAAGCGAGCCACCGGTGTTCGGCGATGGATCAGCGCGGCAGGAGCGGCAGTCGTCGTCACCCTCGTCGGCGCGTTGAGTGCCCACGCGTCGACGGTAACGGTCCCCACCCCCGATAGCGGGCCGACCAGCGGAGGAACGACGGTGATCGTTCCGGAGCCGCCGTCGATCACCTTCTCGGACGCGGCACAGGGCCGTGACCACGCGCTTGCGGTGGGCTCGGATGGGCAGCTCTACTCCTGGGGCTCCAACAGCTTCGGAGAACTGGGTACCGGCAACACGACCTCGTCGACCACGCCGGTCGCCGTGAACGCGCCCGCGGGGATCACCCTCAGCGAGCCGGCCTTGAGCTACGGCTGGTCCCTCGCGATCGGCTCCGACGGCAGCGTGTACTCCTGGGGTCGCAACGATCGCGGCCAGCTGGGCAACGGCACCACGACGAACACGACCACGCCGACGAAGGTGCTCACCCCGGCCGGCGTGACCTTCAGCCAGCCGCAGGCCGGTCAGTACACGTCGTCCGCGTTGGGCTCCGACGGCCAGGTCTACGTGTGGGGTCAGCCGTACGGTGTGCCCTACGCCGGTCCGGGCACTGCCGCCACCATCCCCGTGGCCACGGCAGCCCCGGGTGGCGCCACGTTCACCCAGATCAGCGCCTCGAACGCGCACATCCTCGCTCTCGCTTCCGATGGAACGTTGTATTCCTGGGGCAACAACGGATTCGGCCAGCTCGGCAACGGCACCAGCAGCATCTCCACGACGCCGGTGCCCGTGACGGCCCCCGCCGGTGTGACGTTCACCGAGTTCGCCGCCGGTGCCTACTTCTCGCTCGCGCTCGGCAGCGACGGTGTGCTCTACAGCTGGGGCAACAACGACTCCGGCCAGCTCGGCATCGGAAGCACCTCGTCGCGCAACGTTCCGACGCCGGTGCTCGCTCCGGCCGGCGTGACGTTCTCGAACATCAGCGCGGGCTATGCCATCAGCTTCGCAACCGGATCCGACGGGAACACGTACGGTTGGGGCGACAACGCACTCTGGATCATCGGCGACGGCACCAACGTGCGCCGGACCACCCCTGTGGTGGTTCAGAGTCCCGCGGGCGTCACTCTCGGCACCGTGTCCTCCAGCGAGGAGCGCTCGCTCGCGATCGGATCGGACGGCAAGCTCTACGGCTGGTCGTACCGCTACAACACGAACGTCCCCGCACTGTTCTGGCCGCAGGTCACGGTCACGCGCGTCACGTTCGACGGCCTCGACGGCACGTCGCTCACCAACGCCGGCAACGGCGACTGGAGCGTCGTCACGCCGCCGCACGCGGCCGGCCCGGTCGACGTGGTAGTGGAGTGGACCCTCAACGGCGTCGTGCAGACGCCCGTCACCTACGTGAACGGCTACACCTACGTGGAAGCCCCGACCATCACGACCCCGGCAGACCAGACGACGACGGTGGGCGTGCCCGCTGTCTTCACCGTGAGCGCGACCGGATACCCCGACCCGACCATCACGTGGGAGTACTCGCCGGACGGCGGCACCACCTGGCTGCCGATCAGCGGTGACACCGCCGCAGTGGTCTCTCCCGACGGCACGACCCTGACGGTCACACCCCCGGACCTCGGCTACGACGGTCGTCAGTACCGCGCCACGGCGACGAACTCGGTGGACTCCGCCGTCAGCGGACCGGCAACCCTCACGGTGACGCCGGTGACGAACCCGTCCGGATCGCCGTCGCCCACGCCGACAGACAGCACGTCCCCGTCACCCACCCCGACGCCCACGGACACCACGACGCCTACGCCGACGCCCACACCCACGGACACGACGACGCCCACGCCCACACCCACGGACACGACGACGCCGACGCCCACGCCCACACCCACACCCACACCCACACCCACGGACACGCCTACGCCGACGCCCACGCCGACACCAACGCCCACGGACACGCTCACACCCACGCCGACGCCGACGGGAACCGCAACGCCTACCCCCACCGGAACCGCGACGCCGACCCCCACGGGCACGCCGACGCCGACCGGAACGGCAACGCCCACCCCAACGCCGACAGCGACACCCACCCCAACGGCAACCGTGACGCCGACCCCCACGGGCACGGCAACGCCGACGCCCACGGGCACGCCGACGCCAACGCCCACGGAAACGGCAACGCCGACGCCGACTGGAACGGCAACGCCCACCCCGACAGCGACAGCGACGCCCACCCCAACGGGAACCGCGACGCCGACGGCAACGCCCACCGGAACCGCAACGCCCACGGGCACCGCTACCCCGACGGCAACGCCGACGGGAACGACAACGCCGACTGCGACCACGTCGCCTACCGCGTCCTCGACTGCAATCCCGGTTGCGCCCACGTCTCCGTCAACCGGAACGGGCACACTGCCCACCACCGGTGTCGCCTCACCGATGGGCGGTCTCGTGGCCGGTGCCGTGCTGCTGCTGGTCGGCGGTGTCCTGGCCGCCGCCTGGCGAACGGCTCCCCGCCGTCGTAGCTAAGACGCAGTGACCGGAGAAGCGGTGCTGATCGATCCGATCAGCACCGCTTCTCCGTTCGCACCCTCAGTTCGCGCGCGAGTACGCCGCGGCGCGCGCGACCAGATCCGCGGTGATCGTCACACCCGTGTAGCGCTCGAACTGTCGCGCCGCCTGCTGGGCATGGACCTCCGCGCCCGAGATCACCGACTTCCCCGCGGCGCGCGCAGCGCGGATCAGCGGCGTCTCCGCGGGAAATGCCACCACATCGAACACCACCTTCGCCGCGGCGATGTGCGACGGGGAGAACGAGAGGACCTCGGCCGCATCTCCGATCATCCCGAGCGGCGTGACATTGACGATGATCTCGGCACCCGAGTGCGGTTCGCTGTCCCGCCATCCGAAGCCGTATTGTGCGGCAAGCGCCTGGCCCGCGGCGCCATTGCGCGCCCACACGATGACGTCAGCGAATCCTGCGTCGCGGAACGCCGCCACGACGGCCTTCGCCATCCCGCCGGACCCCCGCACCAGCACGGAAGCGGACGGGTCGAGGTCGTTCGCGACGATGAGTTCGGCGATGGCCTCATAGTCGGTGTTGGCGGCCACCAGCCGTCCGTTCGTGTTCACGATCGTGTTGACCGACTGGATCGCCGCCGCCGACGGTTCAAGCTCATCGACCAGCGGGATGACCGCCTCCTTGAACGGCATCGAGATGCTGGCCCCGCGAATGCCCAGGGCACGGATGCCGCGCACGGCGCCCTCGATGTCATCCGTCGTGAAGGCCTTGTAGATGAAGTCGATGCCGAGCTCGGCGTAGAGGAAGTTGTGAAAGCGGGTGCCGAGGTTGGACGGACGACCGGCGAGGGAGATGCACAGGGTCGTGTCCTTGTTCAGGATGGGCATGCCTCCATCCTCTCCCGCCGCGAGTGCGCATCGCCTCGAGCAGCGGGCAGATGTGTTCCGAAACGAGGACGATTGCGCCAACGACACGCTCCTACGCCGGTTTCATCCTCGTTTGGCGCATATCTCCTCGTTTCGTGACGCGCCGCACGCGTATCGGCCAGAACGCGGCTCGCCGATCGGTGGATGGACGGGCCACGACAGCGATACGGCCCTTCGCCGCGCGGCGAAGGGCCGTATCGACAGGGGTGATCAGCCCTCGCGGATGGTCATCCGGGTGATCTTGTCGCCGTCGACGTCGAAGACGAACTTCGACAGGCCGTTGGCGTAGTTCGAGCGCCAGTCGCCGATGACGGTGATCTTGCCGTCGGCCGTGGAGACCGACTCCACGGAGAGGGTGCCGCGAGCGCCGATGAACTCCTTGTCGCTCCAGCCCTTGATGGCGGCGCGGCCGGAGAAGACGCGCCCCCAGTCGTCGACGGCGCCCTCTACTGTGAAGGCGTCCAGGAAGCCGTCCTCGTCGTGCCGGTTGACGGCATCGATGAAAGCGGCGATCGGCTCGGGAACGTTGCTGCTCATATCTCTTCTCTTCCTGTCCGGGTTAGCGGGTGGTGTAACCGCCGTTGGCGAAGATGGTCTGACCTGTGATCCACCAGCCGTCTGTCGCGAGGAACGTCACGATCGGTGCGATGTCCTCGATCCGGGTCAGCTGGTTCCCCATCGCCTGCGACTTATGGAACGCTACGCGCTCGGGAGTCTCCTGGCCATAGAAGAACGGTGTGTCCATGGGCCCGGGAGCCACGGCCGTCACCGAGATGCCGCGAGCGGCATACTCCTTCGCCGCCGCACGGGTGAAGTGCTCCACCGGGCTCTTCCCACCCGCGTAGGTCGAGTACCCGTCAGTGAATGCGGCGAGCAGGGAGGTGACGATGGTGATGATCTTGCCGCCGTCGGTCAGACGCGCCCCCGCCTCCTTCAGGAAGAAGTACGCCGCCTTGGCGTTCACGTCGAACATCTCGTCGTACTCGGCTTCGGTGGTGTCTGCGATCGGCTTGCGCAGCACCTTCCCGACCGTGTTCACCGCGACATCGATCGGTCCGATCGCAGCCTCCGCCTCGGCGAACAGCGTGGCGACGTTCGCCGGGACGGTGAGGTCGCCCGCGAGAACGACCCCCGTCACGCCGGTGGCCAGCACCGCGGCCAGCGTCTCCTCCGCCTCGGCCCGCGAGGATTCCGAGTTGTAGTGGATCGCGACGTTCGCGCCGGCGGCGGCCGCCTGCCGTGCGATCAGCCCGCCGAGGTTCTTGCCTCCGCCCGCGATCAGAATGTTCTTGCCTTCGAGCGTGTGCTTCGTCATGCGCCGTCTCACCTTTCGCGTGTGGCCCGGTCGCCCCGTGCCCGCCCCGACGATAGCCACGCGTCGCGATCCCCGCGCGCGCCGTCCACAGGTGCCAAGACGCGCGACGACCCCTAAGCTGGCCGCGACGTCCCCCACGCGCCGCCCCGCGCGTCGTCCCGAACTGGAGTTCGCATGGTCCGCTTCCTCATTCGCGCCGGGATCTTCCTCGGCACCGCCGCTCTCGCTTTGCTGCTGATCGCGCTCCTCGTCCCCGGAGCGAAGCTGTCCGTCGCCGGATTCATCGTCGCGGTGGTGGTGTTCGCCGTGGCGCAGAGCCTGCTCGCCCCGCTGGCCGACAAGCTCACACGCGAGCACGCGCCGGCGCTCATCGGCGGAGTCGGGCTGGTGTCCACGTTCGTGGCTCTGCTGATCGCCTCGCTGTTCCCGGGTGGGCTGGTGATCACCGGCATCGGTTCGTGGGTGCTGGCCACCGTGATCGGCTGGGTGGTCACCGCTCTCGGGTCGTGGCTGCTGCCGAAGGTGTTCCTGAAGGCCAAGCCCGCGAAGCGCTGAGGGCTCAGGCCGACGAGGCCTGAGCGGGGAACAGCACGCGGAGCGAGAACCACTCCTCGTCGGAGGTCACCGACACGACGCCGTCATAGGCGGCCGCCGCGGTCTCCATATTGCGCAGGCCGTACCCGTGCCCGCGGCCGCGCTTGCGGGTGACGATGCGGTCGCCGTCGCGGAGCACCGTGCCGTCGAAGGTGTTCTCGATCCGCATCATCGTGAAGTCGTCCTGCGCGAACAGCGCGAAGCGGATCTGCCGCAGCCGGCCCGGCGCGAGAGCCCCGGACGCCTCGATCGCGTTGTCCAGCGCGTTGCCGATGAGCGATGTCAGCTCCATCGGGCGCATGAAGGACAGGAGCCGGCCATCGGCGACCACGGATACTTCGATCCCGCGCTCCCCTGCCCGCGAGAGCTTGGCGGTCATGATCGCGTCGAGCACATGGTTGCCGGTCTGCACGACGGCGCCGTACCGCGTGATCGAATCCTCGAGATCGTCCAGCATGCGTGAGCGCGCCGAGGCATCCTCCTCCGAGCGGATCGCCTCGAGGTGGTGCTTCATGTCGTGGTGTTTGCGGTTGACCTCATCGATCGATCGCCGCGTGATCTCGTACTGGTCGTGCTGACTGCGCAGCAGCTGCGCCATCGCCTCGGCGTCGCGCCGGGCGATGGCCTCATGATGCACCCGCAGCTGCACGTGCAGGGCGATGTACCCGCACAGGTCCACGAGCGTGCGGATGTAGAGGATCTCACTGCCGAACCTGCCGCTGAAAGGAGTGTCGACGCTCACGAAGCTGAGGTTGGAGATGCCGAAGGTCGCAATGGCGATCGCCACCGCCCCCACGAACAGCGCACCACTGGCCTCCAGCCGTGCTCCGCGGTTGAACTGATTGCGCTCCATCAGCGCGACAGCGCCGAACAGGACGACGTAGGTGATCACCGCGCCCACGGTCTGCACGGCGCCATCCACGCGGCCCGCATAGAACCGGTCGAGCTGCCAGTAGACCGATGCGGCGAGCTCCGCGAGCACGAACGCGCGGGCCGCGACGAACCCCGCACCGCGGGCCGACGTGTCCAGCCCCAGGTAGACGAAGCCGAACATGGCTGCCGCGGCAACGGACATGCCGGGGATCCACCACGCGATCGGCAGTGTGCCGGCCCAGTTCTGCACGGCGAGCAGCACACCGAGAGCCAGTACCAGGACCCCGATCGTCGGCACCACGGAGAAGCGTCGTCGAGCGATCAGCAGATAGACCGCGCACGCTCCCCACTCGGCCACGGCGGTGAGGGAGCGGGGGATCTCGGCGAGAACCGGGCCGGCGACGTCGTTCACGCCGAGATTCCGCGGGATCCGACGTGCTCCGCGAGAGCCGCGAGGAATTCGCGCTTGCGTGGGCGGCTGATCGGGAGCGTTCCGCCACCCCGAATGCGACAGTCGTTGCCCTCGACACCCGTGACGTGACGGAGATTGACGAGCAGCCCACTGTGGCAGCGCAGGAACCCCTTGCCTGCAAGCTCGGATTCCATCGCCTTGACCGTCGTCGCGATGCTGTACACGGTGTCGAGCGTGTACAGGTCGATGCGGTGGCGGACGGATTCGATGTAGCGGATGTCGTCGACGGCGATGCGGTGATGAACACCGTCCGTGGCGTTGAACAGCAGCTCGCTGCGGGGCTGGCGCTGCAACCGCGCCAGGATGCGATTCATCTCGTGCTCGAACGACGTGTACGAGACAGGCTTCAGCAGGTAGCTCAGCGCATCGACCTCATACCCGCTGACTGCGTAGTGCGGGGAGGCGGTGACGAAGACGATGATGACCTCGGAGTCGACCTCGCGGATGCGCCGGGCCGCGGTCATGCCGTCCACGCGCGGCATCTGCACGTCGAGAAACAGCACGTCCCAGTCGGAGCGGTAGTCGGTCAGCACGTCCACGCCGTCGCGGAAGGCGCCGACGTGGAAGCGCTCGCCGCTGGAACGCTGAAAGCGGTCGAGGTGCGACAGCAGCCGCTCGACCGCCGTCGCGTCATCCTCGACGATCCCGATCCGAATCACTCGTCCTCCTCCCCGATCGATCAGCTGAAGCCGACCACCCGACGGGCGACGTGGTACGCGAGACTCGTCGCGTGGCGGCCCGCCTGACCGGGCAGGTTACTCGTCGCTCCGATGAGCGTGCGCCGCATGCGCGTGTAGAGCCAGGGGTTCTCCGCCTTGACCTCGCGCCAGAACGCGTCGCGCTGGGCGAGGTGAGCGCGGGTGCCGGCACGCGCGAGAGTCGCGCTGGTGACGGCACACACCCCCTCCAGGTGATGCAGCAGCGCCCGATAGAGCTGGATCGGCACATCGCCCCGTGTGACGTCGGCCTGCGATGGCAGCTCCGCCAGCGTCAGGCGATTCACCCGCAGCTGCTGGTCGACCCGGCGCACCATCACTTCGGGCGCCACCGACTGCCCCGCGCGACCGATGTAGTAGCGATACAGCGGCACGGGGAGGTAGCGCATCCGGCGAACGTGGACGAGGGGCGTCACGACGAAGAGGTTGTCGACGTAGAAGGTGTGCTCGGGCAGGTGCAGCCCGCTGTCGCGCAGCAGCTGCGTGCGGAAGACGATCGCGTGCATCATCAGCACCTGGCGGCGAGTGAAGCGCTCCGTCTCCGGCCAGGTGAAGACGCGCCCCGCCGGGAACACGTTGTCGAACCGGGCGGTCTTCGGCGACTTCCCCTCGCGCTCGTGAACGAAGTCCGTGAACACGGCGTCCACGCCGTCCGCGTCCGCGAGCGTCGTCAGCAGCGTCCGGAGGGACGCTTCATCGAGCCAGTCATCCGCGTCCAGCACTTTCAGGAAGTCACCGCGCGCCGCGGCCAGCCCGGCGTTGATCGCGCCACCGTGACCAGCGTTGGCCTGGTGGACCACCCGCACCGAATCCGGATAGCGAGCCGCCCACACGTCGGCGAGCCGACCGGTGCGGTCCGTGGACCCGTCGTTGACGACGATCACCTCGACCCCGGCCATGCCGACGATCGCCCCCATCGCGCGATTCAGGTATGCGTCGGCGTTGTAGGCGGGGACGACGATCGTGAGCAGCGGCACACCACTCAGTGTGCCGGAGATGAGGCTCATCTCTCCCCGCTCTGATCAGCGTGTTCCACGACCTCGACCGTCGCGGGGACCTGTCGGAAGATCACCTTGAAGATCGGGTAGAAGACCCAGAACGAGATGGCCGAGTTGATGATCATGGTGAGGACGTCCGCAATCACCGAGCCGGTCGATCCCCAGTCGAGGGTCTCCATGAAGAAGCCGTAGATCGGCGCCTTGTAGAAGCCCTGCGCAGCCGCGGCGATGAACGTGATCACCACGTAGGCCACGGCGTACCAGAATGCCGCGCGCCAGATCGAGGTGTTCGATTTGAAGGTGATGTTGCGCTGCAGGAAGAAGTTGATCACCTGAGCGATGAGAAGCGTGATCTGCACGGCGAGGAAGTACGCCAGTCCACCGCCACCGCCCGGGAGCGGACCGGCGGCGTAATCGAACATGTAGTACGCGCTGCCGTCGACGTTCGAGCCGACCGGGAAAACGCGGAAGTTCACGTCCGTGAGGTCGGTGAAGGACGCGAATCCCCAGCGGAACAGCGGCATGAGGGCCAGCTGCAGCACGGTGACGCCGTTGGAGAGCACGAGGAACATGAGGAACTTCGACAGCTCGGGACGGCGCTCCTGGAAGCGTCCCCACCAGTTCTTGACAGCGGTCAGCATCATGCACTCTTTCTCTGCGCTGCGGCATCGAATGCCCGCTTCGTGGCCTTCTCCTCGCGTCGTCCGCGGAAGAAGGCGCCGATGATCCGTCCGAGCCCGCGGACGCTCTGTCCGTTGACGAGGGTGAGAACGGCCGCGGTGAGCCGGCTGGTGGCCAGCCCGCCGCTCATTTTGGAGATGACCCGGAACGGCCCGTTCAGCAGGAACAGGACGTTCAGGTCGGGGGTGCCCGCGGCCTCGGCCTTGCGGCGGCGGGCATCGAGAATGCGGAAGGCCACGCGGCCGAGGGCGCCGCGCGCTCCGGACATCCGATCCATCGGGTCGTTGACGCCCAGCGGGCCACTCCCCCACTCGGAATCGGGGATCGCGCTCTTCAGCATCACCGCGAAGGCCACGTCATCCGCTCCGGCTTTCCCCACGGCGGCGAGGCGCTCGTCGAGCGGAGGGAGAGACACTCCGTCTCGCGAGATCGTGGCGCGCAGCGGAAGGTCGCGGATGTTGGCGCCCACGGCGATCTCGTACTCGCCGGCCTCCACCTGCCAGCTGTCGCTGCCGACGTCGAAGAACCGGAAGGTGCGATCCGTGAACGCGAGGGAGACCCGACGCGATTCGCCGGGCTCGAGCCACACCTTGGCGTAGCCCTTGAGCTCGCGCACCGGACGCAGCACCCCGCTCTCACCGACACGACCGACGTAGAGCTGGACGACATCGCTGCCCATGCGCTCGCCCGTGTTGGTCACCGTCACCTGCACGCCGCTGTCGTCGACGGCGAGATCGCCGTACGCGAAGCTCGTGTAGCTGAGGCCGTAGCCGAACGGATAGGCGACCTTCACCTCGGCCGTCTCATAGTGCCGGTAGCCGACGAACGGCCCCTCCCGGTACTCGGCCGTGCGCGCGGTGCTGGGGAACGATCCGGCGGTCGGGGTGTCGGCCAGCGTGATCGGCAGCGTCTCGGCCAGACGCCCGCCCGGATCGACGACACCGGTGAGCACATCGACGACGGCCTCCGCGCCCGCCTGGCCGCCCAGGTAGCCGTGCACGAGGGCGGCGGCCTGCGCGGACCAGGGCGTCTCGACAGCGCCACCGGCACTCAGCACCACGACGGTCCGCGGGTTGGCACGGTGGACCGCGGCGAGCAGCGCGACCTGGTCGGCGGGCAGAGCCAGGGTGGAGCGATCGAGCCCCTCCGACTCGGCGATCTCCGGCAGCCCGAGAGCCAGGACAACGACCTCCGCACGGCCCGCGAGCGCGACGGCCTCGGCGGTCAGCGCCGGATCGGATCCGCCATCGCGACGGAAGCCCTGCGCTGTGCCAGCGAGAGTCACCACGGGCGACGCAGCCATCGCCTCGACGAGGGTGGAGACGCGCGTGGCGTTCACCAGCGAGGACCCGGCGCCCTGGAAGCGCGGGGCGGTCGCGAAGTCTCCGATGAGGGCGACCGTGGTGCCCTCCGCAAGCGGAAGGATGCCGTTCTCGTTGCGCAGCAGCACCGCGGATTCTGCGGCGGCACGGCGGGCGAGCGCATGGTGCGCGTCGAGATCGACATTCGCCCGGCCGCGCGCCGTGACCGCGCGCACCAGGTTGATCAGCTCTGAGACCCGAGCATCGAGATCGGCCATCGGCAGCTCGCCGCTCTCGACCGCGTCGACGATCGCTCGCACGGAGTCGAAGCCCGGCGAGGGCATCTCGAGGGTGCCACCCGCACTGACCGCGGCCACCGCGTCATTGCCCCCGCCCCAGTCCGAGATGACGGCTCCGTCGAAGCCCCATTCGTCACGCAGGACCTCCTGGAGCAGGTGCGTGTTCTCGTGGGCATAGGTGCCGTTGATGAGGTTGTACGAGGACATGATCGCCCACGGCGCCGACTCGCGGACCACGATCTCGAACGCGGTGAGGTAGATCTCCCGCAGCGTCCGCTCGTCCACCACGGAGTCGCTGACCATGCGGCGCAGCTCCTGGCTGTTGACGGCGAAGTGCTTGGGCGTGGCCGCCACTCCGGCGGACTGGATGCCCCGGACGTAGGCGGCGGCGAGCCGGCCGGACAGCTCGGGATCCTCGGAGAAGTACTCGAAGTTGCGACCCCCGAGCGGGCTGCGCTTGATGTTCAGCCCGGGGCCGAGCAGCACGCCGACGCCCTGGCTGGAGGCTTCCGCGCCGAGCGCAGTGCCCACCTGCTCCGCGAGCTCATCGTCCCAGCTCCCCGCGACCGTGGCGGACGTGGGGAAGCACGTTGCGGGTTCGGAGCCGTTGATGCCGAGGTGGTCCGCGGAGCCGACCTGCTTGCGCACGCCGTGCGGTCCGTCTGCCAGCCAGATCGCCGGCAGAGCGATGCGCTCGATCGCGCGGGTCTCCCAGGTGTTCGCGCCGCTGAGCAGCGCCGCCTTCTCCAGGAGGGTCAGCTCGTGGACGAGCTGTGCGGTGTCTTTCACGATGGGTCCTTCTCGACGACGGGGCGAATACCCGCGCCGTCGTCACGCTGGTGGAAATGTGGTCGCCGAGTCAGCGAGCAGACGTCTGACCCGGCGACCACGGCTCATGCCTCCGCGGCGGCCTGTGCGATCGCGGCGCGGCGGCGGCGTACCCGGAGCACCACCATCACGATGGCTCCCAGGATCAGCAGGCCCAGCACCGCGGTGATCGCGATCTGCCAGACCACCCAGGCCGGGGGCGTGTAGGCGACGGTCGCGCCCGGGGCCAGTCCGTTCATCGCGTTGGAATTGGCGACGGTGAACAGGATGTTGTGGGTGGCCTGACGGATGTCGGTCACGGCCTTCGCGGACGACGAGTCGTTGAACGACTTCGACGGCTGGAAGGTCAGCATCAGATCCGACCCGGCGTTGATGCCCTCGTTCGGGTTCATGTACGGGTAGAGGTTGAAGTCCGTGATCGCGAAGCCCTCGAAGCCCCACTCGTCGCGCAGCACCGTGTCCATGAGCGCCACCGATCCGCCGGCCCAGGTCGCCCCGATCCGGTTGAAGGAGCTCATCATGCCGGCCGCGCCGATCGTCGTCTCCGAGACGGTGCCCGCGTCGTCCGCCAGGTACTTCACGTTCATCTCGATGTTCTTGACGGCGATCTCGAACGGCTTCAGGTACACCTCGCGGATCGTCTGCTCGGTCGCCCAGGTGGCGATGCCGTTGTTGACGCGGTTCGTCTCCTGCTCGTTCATCGCATAGTGCTTGATCATCGTGTAGACGCCCTTGGTGCCGATCCCGTTGGAGACGGCGGTGAGCATCTGACCCGACAGCACCGGGTCCTCGGAGTAGTACTCGAAGTTGCGGCCGCCGAACGGCGAGCGGTGCAGGTTCGCGGCGGGGGCGTACCACCCGTTGATGTTCTTGAAGATGGCCTCGTTGCCGAGCATCACTCCCATCGCCGCTCCGAGCTCCACATCCCAGGTCTGGGCGATGAGCACCTCGGACGGGTAGGCCGTGCCGTTGATCGCGGAGTTGATGAAGGAGCTGAAGCCGGCGGGACCGTCGGGCTCCAGGGTCTGCGGCTTGCCGATCGAGCCGATCGCCGCCGTCTGGTACGCGCCGTTGAGGAGCATCGAGGTCATGTCTCCGACGCTCAGCGAGTCCAGCAGCTCGTCCCACTTCGCGTCGTCCTTCGGAAGACCGCGCAGGTCGATGAGCGACAGATCGGTGCTCGCCCCGGTCGTCGGCATCTCGCCGTCGAACGCGGCAGCAGCGCCCTCGTGGTCCCAGACGCCGAAGCCGGCGGCAACGGCCTCATCGGCGACCAGCATGTCCTCGGTCGGAGCCGTCGGGAAGGTGCCGGCGAAGTCGGCGCGGGAGAACACCGGGATCTTCCCGGCCTCGCCATCCGTCGTGAACTGCGCCGAGACGTCGTCGAACTGGTTCCTGACCGCCGTCTCGTCGGAGGCGCGGTGGTCGTCACCGGAGTACACCACGTCAGAGGCGACGGTGTAGGTGAACGGCTGGGTGCCCGCGGCCACGGTGTGCGAGTCGCTGCGGACGCTGAGCTCGTAGTCGCCCGCCTCCAGCACGTACGCCTGCTCGTCGAGGTAGTCATACGAGGCCATGTCCTCGACGGCGATCTCGATGGTGACCTGCTCGCTGGCACCGGGCTCGATGGTGCCGGTCTTGGCGAAGCCGCCGAGGAGCACCTCGGGCTTCTCGATCCCGCCAGGCGTGTACGGCGCCGAGTAGTACAGCTGCACGACATCGCGGCCCGCGACCGTGCCGGTGTTCGTCACGTTCACGGTGACGGCGATGGTGCCGTCGACCGCACCGGACTCGGTGGAGGCGATCTGCCATGCGAAGCTCGTGTAGCTGAGGCCGTAGCCGAACGGGTAGACGACGGCCTGGTCGTAGTCGATGAAGCCCTCGGCGGCGGCCGTCTCGTAGTAGCGGTAGCCGAAGTAGATGCCCTCGGCGTAGTTCACGAAGGTGGCGTCGTCGGTGACCTCGGCGTTCGACGTGGCGGACTCCGTCACTGGAACCGGGTAGGAGGGGGCGACGTTGCTGTACTGGAAGCTGCCGAAGTTGGCGTACGTCGGGTCCTTCGTGAAGTCGGCGGCCCACAGGTCCACCGTGCGACCTGACGGGTTGACGTCACCGCTGAGGATGCGGCCGAGTGCGTTGAACGCGGTCGCGCCGGGGGAACCGGCGAGCAGGATCGCGTCCACGCCCGCGTCGTTCTGCAGATCACCGAGCTCGAGCGTCGTCGATGCGTTGATGACGACGACCACTGTCTCGAAGTTGGCCTTGGCCAGCGCGATCAGGTCGCGCTCGTCCTTGTTCAGCTCCAGCTGGTGCTGGCCGGGCTGGGCGTTGTCGTCCCATCCGGTCATGTCCTGAGCGAGATCGCCGCCCTCGCCGCCGGGACGGCCGATCATGATGACGGCGGCGTCGCCGAACTGCGCGAAGGAGGACGCCTGCGCTTCGTAGTCCGCGACCGGCAGCTCGCCGATGTTGTAGGTGGAGACGTCCGGCTTGTCCATCTCGATGAAGCCGCGCGGGTTCTCCGCGGCGAACGCCTCGATGGTCGAGAAGACCTGGTCGTTCACGCCGAAGCCGGCGTTCTCGATGCCCATCCGTGCCGTGACCGCCGAGTTGGTGTCCACGGAGCCGGAACCCGAGCCGCCGTACACGGGGTCAGCGGCAGCGCGACCGAGCATGGTCACCTGGGCACCGGCGGCCAGCGGAAGAGCGGCCGCGTTGTTCTTCGCCAGCACGATGCCGCCGGCGCCGATCTCCTCCACCAGCGCGAGCGACGCGGCGTCCACGTCTTCGATGGTGTCGTAGTCGGCCTCGTAGTAGGTGGTGTCCCAGTCCTTCGACTCCTCGGAGTTCGTGAAGGTGTAGGTGCCGGTGCCGAGCTGCGAGGCGATCCAGCCCGTCGCCACGTTCATCGCGATGTTGGCGACCACCGTGATGATGGTCACCAGCGCGATCACCGGGATCCAGATCGCCAGGTACTTCTTATTGGACATGCGGGGCTTCGGTGCCCCGCCGGCCGCAGCCGGTCGTGCGTTCACTTCGGTTCTCCTCGGATGTGCGACGTCGGGGTGGCGTTACTCGGCAGCCTCGGTGATGGTGCCGTCCTGGTCGATCTGCCAGGTCTTGCCACTCTCCGCCGACACCGCCTCGATCACGTACTTGCCGTCGGCGATGGCGACGGTGCCGGTGACGCGCTTGGCCGCGTCGGACTTCACGAACGGCATGACGAGCATCCCGTACTTCTGGGTGGGCTGGGTGACATCGCCCGCGAGCATGACCTGGGTCCAGCTCGGGTCGGTCTCCAGTGCATCCTCGATGGCTTGACGGGCGCCCTCGAGGTCGGCGGCGACGTCGACCTCGGTCTGCTCGGTCTGCGATGAGGCGGGCGCATCGGCCGCGCTGTCGGTCGAGCATGCGGCCAGTCCGAAGGTGCCGGTGAGGGCGATCAGGGTGGCAAGCGCTGCGGTCTTGATCCGGGTG
Organism: Microbacterium gorillae; assembly: GCF_050990725.1. Lineage (GTDB taxonomy): Bacteria > Actinomycetota > Actinomycetes > Actinomycetales > Microbacteriaceae > Microbacterium > Microbacterium gorillae_A. The sequence continues at coordinate 323,105 of NZ_CP158844.1, read as the reverse complement.
GTGTTCATTTCTCTGCTCCTTCTCCTGCTGTGATTCCGGTGCTTCGTGGCGCGCGTCCGGATCGCGCGGCCCGATGTCCTCGGACCCTGCCGTGTGCCGGGGGTGATCCGCACGTTCTGCGGAACACCCCCGGCGATGCGTGATTACTCGGTGATGGGGCCCTGGTAGTTCAGGCCGAACCCGAACTTCCAGTCGTTGCCCTCGGCGTCGACGTAGGTCTTCGTGTCCTCGGCGACGTCTTCGCTCTGCGCCTCGACGGCGTTCATGTCGATCGGGAAGCCGATGGGGAGGCGGCCCTGCGGCTCGTGCCCGCCGGAAGCGACCGTCAGCGTCGCGAGATCGCTCACGCCGAAGCCGACCAGCACCACATCCGACTTCGCCTCGAACTCCGTGGGGACCACCGGGTTGTTCGCCTTGACGATCGTGATGACCGGGATGTCCTTTCCGGACGCATCCACGGCGGCGACGGCGCGGTTGAAGGCGTCGATGTCGGCCGCGTTCGAGATGCGCGACGTCTTGCCGAAGTACGAGCGGTTCTCCTTCGATCCATCGGCGAGCGTGTCGCCACCGATCGAGGTCTTGCGCACGTTGTCACCATCAGCGGTGTACGGGGCCCACTGCAGCGAGAACGGGTACCACTCGCCGGTGTCGGCGTCGAGGCCGGACGCGGAGAACGGGCTGCCGTTGTTCGGGGAGCGCAGCCCCACGAGCACGGCGTCCACGCCGGTCAGGTCGGGGGCCGTCATCGAGGTGACCTTGCCGTCTGCGTCGTATTCGACCGTGTCGGTCAGGACCTTTCCGAAGATCTCCTCGGCCGACTCGATGCTGAGGGTGGCGCCCTCGGTGTACTCGGCCGGGCCGAACAGACCGGGGTGGCCGATGTCGTAGGTGTGCGGGATGTAGACGGTCTTGTCGGACCAGTCCTCACCCTCGGCGACGGTGCCGTCGTTCTTCAGCATCACGACGGAGTCGAGCTGGGCATCGAAGCCCGCCTTGACGTTCTCCGCGCTGCCGACCGTCTCCTTCGACTTCTCCAGGTCGACGAACGGGCTGTCGAACAGGCCCGGCGCGAAGTAGGCGGTCAGGATGCGTGCGCCGGACTCGGCCCAGCGCGTGTCGGCGTCGACCTCGACCTCGCCGGCTGCGTAGCGCTCGTTCCACAGGTCGTACGCCTCGAGGATGTGCGTCGCGTCGTTGACGCCGCCGAACATGTCGACGGTGTTCTTCAGCACCGTGAAGTACCGTTCGGCAGGAGTGATGTCCTCAGCACCCCAGGCGGTGGCGATGAAAGCGCCCTCATCCTTCGCGCCGCTCATGACGCCCCAGTCGGTGACGATCGCGCCCTGGAAGCCGATCTCGTCGCGGATGTACGCGAGAGCCTCGGTGTTGTAGGCGGTGCCGACGGCGTTGTCGCCGAGCAGCGGAGTGCCGTCGCCGTCGAGCATGATCGAGTAGTTCGTCATCATGCCGAGCGAGTCGGATGCGGCAGCGAAGACGGAGCCCGCGGCCTCCAGGCTGTCCTGTCCGCCGCCGGGGAAGACGGCGTACTTGCCGACGGCGGTGTGCGATTCGCGGCCGCCCTCGCCCGCGCCGTCACCGGGCGCGTGCTTGATGGTGGTCGGAACCGAGTCCAGACCCCAGCCGAGGTTCTCCCCGTCTTCGCTGTAGGTGCTCTGGAACCCGGTGACGTACGCCGCGGCGAGCTCCGACGCGAGCGCCGCGTTCTCACCGAGGGTGCCGGAGACACGCAGCCAGCGCGGCTCGGTGGCCAGGTCGATCTGCGGGCTCAGGGCGTTGGAGATGCCGAGCGCGCGGTACTCCTCAGATGCGATGCGTCCGAACTCCTCGGCCGTCTCCGCGGAGAACGTGGAGGCCAGGCCGAGCACGGAAGGCCACAGCGACGTACCGGCACCCGTCTCAGTGTAGGTGGAGCCCGACTGTGCCTCCGAGCGAGGGTCGGACGAGAAGTTCGCCGGAACGTACGGGGTCTCGTCGGTCGCCAGGGTCTCCACGTATGCCTGCATCGCGTTGACCCAGGTGACGTTCTCCTCGACGTCGGAGCCACCGGCGTTGAGGACGTTTCGCAGGTGCGACTCGGACAGATAGGTTTTCTGCGGGTCCGTGAGTCCATCGCCGGGTGAGCGCTCGTGCGAGCTGAAGAGCATGAGGCCCGAGATCTGCTCCGCCGTCAGTGTCTTCGCGTACGCCGCCGCGCGCTCGGCCGGGTCGACGCGCCAGTCCTCGAACGTGTCGAGTTCGCCGTTGCCGTTGATGTCCTTGAAGGCGAGCGTCTGGCCGTCGACCTTCTCCTCGATCAGCTCGATGCCGCCCTCGGCGCTGTACGAGAGCTGCGCACCATCGCCCGGGTTGTCGACGATGACGAAGTCCGTGGTTCCGTCCGACACCTCACGGGTCGTGTAGTCGGCGGACTCCGCGGAGTTCACCGACTCGGGCGAGCCGCCCGTGCATCCGCTCAGCGTGATCGCGAGACCGAAGCCGGTCGCCAGCGCGATGCCTTTCTTTGGCAGGGCCTTCATTGGCCTATCCCTTCGTCGTAGACATGCGTCACAGGGGGTGCACCCGTCTGCGACCCCGTCTCTGGGGTCGCCCTCGCGCATGCAGGAGCGCACGGGCAGTGACGGATTGAGATTTTCACGACGCCGTTACGACGGACGCGGGAACCAGACGAATGGTCGTTTCCGCTTCATGTTCTGTCGATCGGCGGCCCGAAACACAGACTTCCGTGACCATTCCGTGATCCGCTATCTCGGCTCTGCGGAACGTCCAGTCGTCAGATCACGGACCGGATCCGACAGGTCATGGACTCTCGCGATGGCCGGGATGGAGCGTCGCAGAGGATACGAGAAACGATGCATCGACGTTCGGAGTGAAAATGATTCGGGCCATCCGCGAGCGCTGGGCCGCGTTCGAAGCAGCACGGCCGACGCTGGCGCAGCTGGTGCTGTTCGTCGCGATGAACGTGGGTGTGACGGTGCTTCAGCTCGTTCTCATGCCGGTGTTCAAGGCGATCTTCGGCGTGACCCCGCTTGTGGAGGTCCCGTTCCAAGCGCTGCCGCTCGGCGACTTCTTCATCTTCGACTACGCCGAAGGCCCCCTGCCGGAGGGCGGTGGCGGGCTGGCGTACTTCCTCGCCGTTCAGGTCACCTTGGCCATCGCGCAGGTGATCAACTTCTTCCTGCAGCGAAACGTCACGTTCAAGTCGAACTCCGATCCGTGGCGTGCGGCGCTCTGGTACGCCATCGCCTACGTCGTCATCACGTTCGGTGCGGCCGCGCTGCAGAGCGTGTACAAGGCACCGGTGTACGAGCTGCTGATCACGACCTGGGGTCTCGGCGCGTCCGGCGAGGCCATCGCGGACATGGCGACCATGCTCATCAACGCGCTCATCTCATGCGCGGTGTTCTTTCCCATCTTCAAGGTGATCTTCCGGCGCGAGCCGGAGACCTCAGCCGCCGTCCTCCCGCGAGAGGATCACCTCAGGGAGAGCGTCACCTCGTAGGTGGCGCCAGCGGGAGGAGTCGGCGGAGCGTCAGGCACGAACTCCGAACTCGCCGACTCCCAGATGCAGTCGTCCGCGAACACGGCGCCGACCGGAACATCCACGGGCGTGACGCAGGCGGCGAACAGGCGCCCGTCCGCGAACCCGAGGATGCCGACGTCAGCGACCTCGAGATCGCGGCTGAGTGTGGAATTCAGCGCGAAGTCGGCCAGCGCCTGCAGCCCCACCGCCTCCCCCACTGTCACGGAGGCGACCGTCAGTTCGCCGGTGACGTCGAACGCCTCCTCCTCGAGCTTCGTCTGCTCGATAACGAACTGGGCCGCGCTCGGCAGGTCGGCCTTCATCAGGGTGTTGATCAGACCGCGCGTCTGCCCGGGGCGCCAGGTGAAGAGCGTGGGAGAACGATCGATGATGTTGCCCTCCGCGTCGTACGCGGTCACGTCGAGGTAGACCGTACCGAACAGCGTGGCGTCCTCCGGCAACTCCACAGGCGCGAGCAGACGCGTGAAGGCGTCGGGTTCCCATCGGGTCATCGCCAGTTCGCGCACCGTGAAGTCCCCACGCACCACGACGGGCACGCCCTGCGACGTGAGCTGCGGCTGTGTCGCCGGGAGAGGGGTCGCCAGGGATGGCGAAGGCGTCGGAGATGCGGACGGACTCGACGGACGGGTGGAGGTCGGTGTCGGAGTGGACGCTTCCGGTGCCGCAGCGGGCCTCTCGCCCCAGAGCCGGAAAGCCATGAAGCCCAGCGCCACCGTGGCGAGGAGGAGCACGACGGCGGTGACCGTCAGGATGCGCACGGCGGCGGGCCGTCGGGGCACCGAGGTTTCGTGGCTCATCGGGGCTCCACCAGTTCGAAATAGACCTCGTAGTCGGCATCAGCGGGAACGCCCGCCGCATACTGCTGCGGATCGCCTCGCGTGGCCAGGTACACGGGAATGTCGACCGTGAAGCTCGCACCCGCGGGGATGTCGGTCACCGCGTTGCCGACCACGACGATGTCGCCGTCGACGGTTCCGACGAGGAACACCTCGGCGAGCTTCGCCTCCGTGTCGAGCGTGGACGAGATCGTCGCCGTGGCCCGCGAGCCACCGTCCCCGGCCAGGGCGGTGAGCGACAGGGCGCCCGCGGCGGCGGTCGGCTCCTCCGATGCGGGTCCGATCTGCTCGATCAGAACGCGATCGACCCGCGTGAGATCACCCGACAGGAACCCTCGGAACAGCGTCTCCTGGTGCGGCAGCAGATAGAGCACGCTCACGTGCCGCGAGACGATGCGACCGTCCGCATCGTAGGAGGTGACGTCGAAAGTGGGCGAGGCGGCGGCGTCGAGCGGATTGGTGATCAGTGCGTGCAGGACGCTGATCTCGCCCGGCGCAGACCGCGCCATGACCACCTCTCCCAGCTCGAACGTCGACACCACGCCGACGTCGATGCCCTGCACCTGCTGCAGCGGCACGGGAGGCAGCGCGGTGGTGGCTGTGGGGGTGGGAGTCGAAGACGGCACGGCGTGGGTGGGACGGGCCGCCGTGGTCGTGGCCGCGATCGCGCCCGGTGCGGTGGCCGTCAGCCACACCACCGCGCCGCCGAATCCGACCGTCGTGATCGCCAGCAGCGCCACCAGCGCCGCCAGGAGCGCCACCACGGCTGAGCTCGGCGACCGCGTCTCGGCGCGGCTCCCGGGCGTCTCGCCGGACGCGGGCAGATCGGGGACGACCATAGCCGCATCGTAGCGACGCCGACCGCCCCGCGACAGCGGGTTCCCCCGTCACACTTCAGCGGGCGTCATCGTCATATCTGCGAGGGCTTTCGTCGCCCAGAGGTTGGACAGCGCACATAGGGAGAAATGGACATGAGAATCGCAGTGGCCGGCGGGACCGGCACCGTAGGACGCTACGCGGTCCAGACCGCGCACGAACGGCGACACGAGGTTGTTCTGCTCACGCGCGGAAACGGCGTCGACGTGCTCCACGGCAGCGGACTCGAGCAGGCCCTCGCGGGTGTCGACGTCGTGATCGACACCCTCAACAGCACGACGCTGTCCACGAAACAGGCAGTCGAGTTCTTCGGCGCCGCCTCGCGTCAGTTGCTCACGGCCGAGAAGCGCAGCGGGGTGCGTCATCACATCGCGCTGTCGATCGTCGGCATCGACAACATCGACACGTCGTACTACGCGGGCAAGCTGGCGCAGGAACGTCTCGTCGAGGCCTCCGACCTGCCCCACACGATCGCCCGCACCGGTCAGTTCCATGAGTTCGCCGAGCAGATCGTCCGGCAGACCTCCTTCGGCCCGCTGACGCTGGTGCCGCGCACCCTCACCCGTCCCGTCGCCGCACGCGAGGTGGGCGCGCACCTGATCGACCTCGCGGAGGGTGCACCCGCGGGTCGAGCGCGCGATCTGCTCGGACCTCGCGATGAATCCTTGGCCGACATGGTGCGTCGCATGTTCGCGCACGACGGCCGTCGTCGTGCGGTGCTGGAGATGCGCCTTCCCGGTGCCTACGGACGAGGTCTCGCGTCCGGGAAGCTCCGCGGGGGTGGCGCACGGGACACCGCCACGACGACGTTCGAGCAGTGGCTGCACACCGACCACCAGCAGCCCTGACTGTCCGGAGCGATTCCGACGCGAAACGCAGTGGCGAGGATGCGCGTGCTGCCGCATCCTCGCCACCGCGCGTCAGCCGGGCGTCACTCGCCCTCCACCCGCACCCGGTCTGCGATGAGGGCGTCGACGCGGGCTCGATCGCGGGGGTAGAAGCGGTAGAGCAAGCCCAGCACGGCGGCGTTGACGAGCATGAGGAACACGAGGATCCAGAGGAACACCGTCCGCAGCCCGAACGCGTCGGCGAGCACACCCGCCACGAACGTGAACGCTGCCCAGCCGATCACCTCGAAGACGGTCAGATAGATCACGAACTCACCTTCGACGCCGGCATCGAGTTCATCGACACGAACGCGGATGCGGATCGATGGTTCGTGCAGATCGAGTGCTTCGATCCCCACGAGCCGTTCTTTACCTACGACGAGTACAAGCAGCTCTACCCGCACGACTACGACGGACCCGAGTTCGACTGGCCGCCGTACGCGAAGGTGACCGAGGCGGAGGACCAGGTCGAGCACGCCCGCTTCGAGTACAAGGCACTGGTCAGCATGTGTGATCGCTCACTCGGCCGCGTGCTGGACGCCATGGACGAACACGACATGTGGGAGGACACCCTCCTCATCGTGAACACCGATCACGGGTTCCTCCTCGGCGAGCACGGCTGGTGGGCCAAGAGCGTGCAGCCCTGGTTCAACGAGCTCGTGCATCTGCCGGCGTTCCTGTGGGATCCGCGAACGCGTCGCGCCGGCGAGCGCAGCGCGCGCCTCGTGCAGACCATCGATATCGCGCCGACACTGCTGGAGTTCTTCGGTATCGACGCCACGGCCGACATGCTGGGTGCCCCGCTCGAAACGGTGGAGCGTGCGGGCGCGCTCTTCGGCATCCACGGCGGGCACGTCAATATCACCGACGGGCGCTACGTCTACATGCGCGCGTGCGCGGATCCCTCGAACGCACCACTCGAGGAATACACCCTGATGCCCACCCACATGCGCGGCAGGTTCGCGCCCGCCGAGTTCGCGGACGCCGAACTCGCGTCCCCGTTCTCCTTCACGAAGGGCGTGCGTCCGCTGCGACTGCGCGGTCGGGCACAGATCAATCCGTACGTGTTCGGTTCGCTCCTCTTCGATCTCGAGGCGGATCCGGGCCAGGAGCGCCCGCTGGACGACCCGGAGCTGGAGCTGCGCATGCTGCGGCTGCTCGCGACCCAGCTCCGCGAGAACGATGCGCCGGCCAGCCAGTTCCAGCGGCTCGGAATTCCCACGGTGGGTGAGCCGGGTCCCGAGCACCTGCTCGTCCACGCGCAGCGCGATCGGGCGACCGCCGCCGCCGAGCCGCTGCCACCCCTGGATGACTTCGCTGTCGGGGAGTTCGGCATCGGGACCAGTGTGCCGGAGCTGCTGGCACACCCGGTCTCGCGCGAGGTGGTCACCCGCCATCTGCCGATGCTGGCGCAGAGCGAGCTGCTCGGAATGCTCGGAAGCACCACCATCTACGCTCTGGCCGCGGTCCTCGCGATCCCCGTCGCACATCTCCGCGCCATCGCGGACGAGCTCGCCGCGATCTGATCAGGTGATCGGCATGCCGGTACGGGCTTCACACACGCGCGCCGGCAACGACGGCAGGAAGGACTACGCGTGAACGGCTATCAGTGACTTGACGTGCATATCGATGTTTGTCAATATAGACGTACATCGATATAACCGGAGGCATCCAATGATCTCGACGCTCGGCCCTGACCGGAACGACGAACGTGTGGATGTGCTGATCGGCGTACATCAGAAGCCTGCCAACGCAGCGAAGATCGAGGAGCTGCTCGCGTGACGCAGGCGGTGACGCGCGCTGCCCCGAAGCGCCTGTCCACCCTCGACCGGTGGTTGCCGCTCTGGATCGTCCTCGCGATGGGCGCCGGTCTACTGCTCGGGCGATTCGCGCCCGCGCTCTCCGACGCGCTTTCGGCAATGGAGATTGGCGGAATCTCCATCCCGATCGGGCTGGGCCTGCTCGTGATGATGTACCCGGTGCTTGCGAAGGTGCGGTACGACAAGGTCGCCGCCGTCACCGGAGACAAGAGGCTGTTGATCTCGTCGCTGGCACTCAACTGGCTGGCCGGCCCCGCGGTGATGTTCGCTCTGGCTTGGCTCTTCCTTCCAGACCTGCCGGAGTACCGGACCGGTCTCATCATCGTCGGTCTGGCGCGATGTATCGCGATGGTGGTGATCTGGAACGACCTCGCCTGTGGTGACCGTGAGGCCACGGCGGTGCTCGTCGCGATCAACTCGGTATTCCAGGTCGTGATGTTCTCGGCGCTCGGTTGGTTCTACGTGAGCGTGCTGCCGGGCTGGCTGGGGCTGGACGCGCAGGGGTTGGACGTCTCGATCTGGCAGATCGCGCTCAACGTACTGGTCTTCCTGGGGGTGCCGCTGATAGCGGGCTTCGCGTCGCGTTTCATTGGCGAGAAGCGCCGTGGCCGCGACTGGTATGACGAGAAGTTCATACCGAGAGTCGGACCATGGGCGCTGTACGGGCTGCTGTTCACGATCGTCCTGTTGTTCGCCCTGCAGGGCGAGCAGGTCACGTCCCACCCACTGGACGTCGCAAGGATCGCGCTGCCGCTCCTGGTCTACTTCGCGCTGATGTGGTTCGCAGGCCTGCTGCTCGGCAAGAGCCTCGGTCTCGGCTATGCGCGGTCCGCGACGCTCGCGTTCACTGCCGCAGGTAACAACTTCGAGCTCGCCATCGCGGTCGCCATTGGCACCTTCGGCGCAGCGTCGGGGCAAGCCCTGGCCGGGGTCGTTGGCCCCCTCGTCGAGGTCCCCGTACTTGTCGGCCTCGTATATGTCTCGCTCTGGGCCGCCCGCGCTTGGTTTCACACCGACCCCTACGGACAGACATCGTCATGATCACCACGCTCGATAAGCAAGACTGCAGCCCCACGGCCACCCATGCGATCGGTGCCGAAGAAGCGGCGAGTGTCTCCGGCGCACTCAAGGCGATCGCCGATCCTTTGCGCCTGAGGATGCTCTCGGCCATCGCGACCGACCCGCGCGGTGAGGCGTGCGTGTGCGATCTCGCCGAGCTGGCGGACGTGTCGCAGCCGACGATCTCGCATCATCTGAAGGTCCTCAAGGACACGGGCATGCTGCTCTCGGAGCGCCGCGGCACCTGGGTGTACTACCGCATCACGCCGGCCCGCCGCGGAGCGGTCACGGCGCTGTTGGATGCCTTCGCGCCTGCCGCCATGCTCGATGCCGTGGAGAGCGAAGCGGAGCGCGCGGAAGCGCTGCAGACGATGGACGCGCGGGTGACCCGGCTTGCTGAGGATCTCGCGGACGAGCTGACGGGTCTGAACCGAGACCTGATCATCGCGATCGTGCGTGAATCGTACGCGGGCCTGGTGCGATCAGCGAAGCTGACGCAGCACCTGATCCCGCTCACCGAGCGATTCGCCCGCCAGCGTCTGGCCGACCTGGCTCGCGACCGCGGTTCGAGCGTGCCGCAGGTGCTGTTCGTCTGCGTCGCGAACGCCGGACGGTCACAGCTCGCCGCGGCGATCGTCAACAAGCTCGCCGGCGGCAGGGTTATCGCCCGCTCCGCCGGTTCGACGCCCGCCGTGGACGTACATCCGCACGTGAAGTCGCTGCTGGTCGAGATCGAAGGTCCGCAGGGCGCTGACACGGCGTTCCCGAAGCCGTTGACCGATGACGCTGTGCGCGCTGCCGACGTGGTCGTGACAATGGGATGCGGTGACGTCTGCCCGATCATTCCTGGCGTTCGCTACGAAGACTGGACCGTCGGAGACCCGGCCCTTGCCTCACCCGAGGGGGTCGCGGCGATTCATGACGACATCGAGAGTCGCGTCCGCGAACTCCTCTCCACGCTCACCGACCAAAGGAAACGACCGTGACCGACCCGACTCCTTCCGTGCTCTTCGTCTGCGTCCACAACGCCGGACGCTCTCAGATGGCCGCCGGCTGGCTCCGCGAGCTCGCGGGTGACCGCGTCGAGGTCCGCTCCGCCGGCTCGATGCCAGCCGATCAGATCAACCCGGTCGCGGTCGAGGCCATGCGCGAGGTCGGCATCGACATCACCGCCGAGCAGCCGAAGGTGCTCACGACGGAAGCAGTGCAGGCATCCGACGTGGTGATCACGATGGGCTGCGGCGACGCGTGCCCGTTCTTTCCCGGGAAGCGATACGAAGACTGGAAGCTCGAGGACCCTGCCGGTCAAGGCATCGAGTCCGTGCGCCCGATCCGCGACGAGATCAAGGAGCGCATCGAAAGCCTCCTCGCCGAGCTTCTGCCCTGAGCGGCACCAAGCGCACGAAGGGGCAGGAACCTGCTGGTTCCTGCCCCTTCAGCCTGTCACTCAACGCACGGCGGGTGCCATGCCGAGCTGGATGAGCTGCGGCGCGGGCGCGCAGCACGAACCGGCACCAGCCTGCTCGTCCGGTGCGTCGAACACCCCGGAGCCACCGCACACACCGGTGTCCGGGAGGACGAGGTCCACTCGCTCCGCGGCCTCGCGATCACCAGCGATGGCCGCAACGACGCTGCGCACCTGCTCGAAGCCCGTCAGCGCGAGGAACGTCGGCGCGCGACCGTAGGACTTGGCACCGACGATGGAGAACCCGGGCTCGGGCTGGGCGAGATCTGCGGCACCCGTGGCTCGGACAGAGCCGCATGAGTGCACGTTGGGATCGATGTCCGCGGCGATCTTCGCGGGCGCCTGCAGGCGCACATCGAGGTCGAGGCGGATTTCAGACAGGAAGGAGAGGTCGGGGCGGAAGCCGGTCGCGACGAACACTCGCGTGGCCGGCTCGAGGCGGCGGCCGTCCTCGGCCACCAGCACCGCCTGGCCGCCGTCGCTGATGACCCGTTCCGTGCGGAATCCGGTGACGAGATCGACGAGACCGCTTTCCACCGCTCTCTTCGCCCGCTGACCCAGTGCACCTCGCTCCGGCAGCTGGTCGGCGCTCCCACCGCCGAACGTGTTTCCGACCACGCCGCGACGCAGCACCCAGGTGATCCGCATCCCTGGCTCACGCTTCGCGACGCGCGAAAGCGTGCCGATCGTTGTGGCGGCGGAGTGGCCGCCACCCACGACGACCACGTGCTGATCAGCCAACGCCGCCGCATCCTCCATGGTCGGGATGGCGTGTGTGAGGAGGCCCGCTGCGAACGCGGCCCGCTCGCCGAGCGCGGGCATCCCGTCTGCGCCGGCGGGGTTCGGAGTCCGCCATGTGCCGGAGGCGTCGATCACCGTGTGCGCTTCCACACGCTCCTCGGCCCCGTCCGCGCGCTGGAGGTGAACGACGAAAGGCTGCTCCGCGCGGCCTGCATCCACCGACCGGTCCCGCCCCTTGCGGCTGACGCCGACGACGCGCGCCCCATAGCGCACCCGATCGCCGAGCGTCGCCGCAAGAGGTGCGAGGTATCGCTCGATCCACTGCGCTCCGGTCGGGTAGCCCTCGGTCGGGGCTGACCAGCCGGTCGCCTCCAGACGGCGCCGAGCGGCCGCGTCGGTAAGCTCCGGCCAGGGGGAGAACAGACGGACATGTCCCCACTCGGCCACGGCTGCGGCCGGGGCGTCGCCCGATTCCAGAACCAGGGCTTCACGACCCCGCTCAAGCAGATGCGCCGCGGCGGCGAGCCCCTGGGGTCCGGCACCGATGATGACGACGGGATTCACTCCGACCTCCATGTATTGACGTTTGTCGATATGAAGATCCTGCTCGTCATATCGACAGATGTCAATATGTGAGGCAGAATGAGTGTATGACCGCGCTCCCCCTGACCGTCGAGGCCGACAGCGCGTCCTGCTGCGGGACCGGTCAGGCGATCGACGACACCGCCGCGCAAGAACTCGCCACGGTGTTCAAGGCCTTGAGCGACCCGGCGCGGGTGAAGCTGCTCTCGCTGATCCTGAACAGCAGCGCCGGCGAGTTGTGCGCTTGCGACCTCACCGCCCCCGTGGGACTCTCGCAACCCACGGTGTCGCACCACATGAAACTGCTCACCGAGGCCCGACTGGTCACGCGGGAACAGCGCGGGAAGTGGGCGTACTACCGCCCCGCCCCCGCTGCGCTTTCCGAGGCCGTGTCCACGCTTCTGGCGTAGGACGACGCGCGAGGCACCCGCAACCGCAGAGATGCCGGTCCGATACTGATGCGCGCGGTTGTGACGCGACCGAAGTGGTCACCGTCCAGTTGGACGTCATGCGGGGCCTCGAAGCGGATGTCGAACTCACGACCCTGCGTGTAGGCGAGCGCCCGCGTGCGTCGCAGACCTCGGACGGCTCGGCGTCCGAGCGCCGAGCGGTGCACTAGCTTCTGCATCGTGAGCTGTGCGGCGATCCAGAGCCAGCTGAATCGACTCACGGGCCGCATCATCACTACGTCGAGCAGCCCGTCGTCGATGACAGCATCGGGTATGAGGAGGAATCGTCCCGCAAGTGTGCCGCAATTGCCCACGATGATCGTGTGTGCGCGGGTGGATCGGATCGGGCCGCGGTCAACGCGGTAGTCCGCCTGAAAGCGTCGGTTGGCGATGATCGATCGGGCTATGGGTGTCACGTAGGCGAACCAGCCGAGACGATGCTTGGCCGCCGCGCTCGTGCTCCGCGCCATCTCGGCGTCCAGGCCGATCCCGGCCATCACCACGAACACGTGCCTCCGAGGCCCATCCCCGCTCTCAAGCTCGGCGACTCCCATGTCGATGCTGCGTTCCTCACCGGAGAACGCGGCGGCCATGCAGGTGGCGATATCGCCGAGCGGAAGACCGAGATCACGAGCCAGGATGTTCCCCGTGCCGACGGGCACCAGTGACACCGGGATGGGGCTACCTTCCAGCTCCTCGATCACGCTTCGCACCGTGCCGTCTCCGCCGGCGACGATGATGACGCGCGGGATCGAATCGATGGCCAACCCGGCGGCAGCGGTGCCCCCGTCATCAGGGCTGGTGCGGAACCACCGAGTCGGTGCCCACCCGTGCATGCGCTCCTGCTCCACCGCCGAAGCGCTGAGCTGATCGAGGGACACCGTCCGCGGGTTGTAGACGACAGCAGCGTGTGGACGTCGCGGGGTGCGATCCTGCGCGGGTAGGGTCGCCGTTCTGACTGCGGGGCTGCGTGGCCGCCCTGTCGTGTCCATGATGTTCGCCCCCGAGGTCGCGGGCGCTCAGCGTTCGTGGCCTCCTTCATCGGCCCAGTTCTCGAGCTGGACGAGATCATCCTCAAGCTCGACGACGTCCGGGTCGGACGGGAGGAATGTCACCGACTCCGCCAGGGCTGTGACTGCGGTGACTCGAGACTCTTCGGCTACCGCGGCCGTCCTCCATCGTGCTGCGGCGGCGGCGCGAAGTTCCTGCACTCCGGAGCTCACCTCCGCGACCCGGTCGGCCAGAACGTGTGCGAGGCCGTCCCGCAGTTCCTCCAGCGTCGTGTTCGAGATGATGAGTCGTCGATCGGCAACGGCGAGTCTGACTTCCGGGTATCCCGCGTCGGCCAGGACTTCGAGCGTCCTGGTACCCAGCATGCCCTTCACCTCGTCGTGCTCCGGTCGGCGCGTAAAGCTCGTCTCGACCGAGTATCGAGACGGTGAGTGGTCTGTCATCAGGGTGGCAGGCAACGAACCCACCAGCACCGATCTCAGGCCCAGCGTGGCGGTGACGACACCGCTCGTTCGTTTCTGCGTGTTCATATCATGACGTTACGCGCCCAGGATGTGAGCCTCACAGGTTCGCGGCGAACGCGTGGACGGCAGAAGACCGGAGGGGACGAGCCCTCAAGCAGTCCGGTCTTCTGCCGGGGCGACGACCATCCCACAGGATCGAAGTGCGGTATTGACCGGGAGTCAGATTCTCCTCCACCGCGTCGCCCTGCCCAACTCTGCTCTCCAGCGTCCGGTCTGCATACCCCGTTGACGAGCGCGCGCCACGCGACTAACCTCGACGGCCCCGCGGCCTACGCGTCGCCGGATGCGGCGCGGAAGTCGCGGTCCCAGTCCTGCAGCTCTTTGCGTCCGCCCACGAGGCCGTCCAGGCTCACCTGGAAGTGCAGCGCACGGAACGCGTTCACCTGCTTGATGTTCTCCACGACCTCGTCGGACACCGCGGTGAGCGCACGCTCGACCTCCGCGATCCGCTCCTGCGGATCGTCCCACAGGTGCGGGTTGCGGACGATGTCGAGCAGGTAGTCGGGGTGCAGCGCCGCGATCAGCTTGCGCAGCTTCGCGTCATACTCCACGCCGGCGGTGGCGATCTGGCCGTCGTCGGGTCGACGGGCCAGGCGCATGAACAGCTCGCCGGTGTTGGTGGCGAGCGCGTCGATGCCACGCACGGCTCGCTGCGCGACATGATCCGATGACGCGGCATACACCGGAAGGAAGCTGCGCAGCGTGGAGATGTCCGTGAGAATCGGTCCCGGCAGCGCGGTCGGCTTCGTCTTCGCCTTCGCCTTCCGGCGCCGACGCGCGATCACGATCGGAACAGTCACAGCCACCACGAGCGCCACTGCTCCCACCGTGATCCCGGCCACGAGTCCGCCCCCACCGCCGTCACCGGTTCCCGTCGGCTCGAGCGCCACGATGCCCTCGATGGTGGCGGGAAGAGACTCGGTCGGCTGTCCGAGCTGCTCCTGCTCGTTCGCGATCCGCATCGCCTCCGACGCGGGCACCGCATCGGACGTGGCGGACAGGTCATCCCCCACCGCCACGACCAGCGTGTCGTGCGTGTCCCGCGAGGCGATGCGGTCGAGAAGCTCTGAGGATCGTCCCATCGCGGTCGCGACCTCCGGGAACACCACCACCGCGATGTCCGTGCCCGCGACCTGCTGTTCCAGGCTCGCCTGCAGCGCCTGCCAGCCGGGCACGCCGTTGTCGACGTACACCTGCTGTGAGGCGAGGTGCTCGATCGCGTCGCTGACGTAATCGAACGGGAGCAGCTGCGGCACGGGGGCTCCGATCAGAAGTTGTTGATGACCGAGGCGAACACCAGGTCGATCTTGGCGGAGTCGGAGGCGTCGAACCACTGACCGCCCGTCGCCTCGGCGATCCGCTGCAACACGCTGGTGTCGGCGCTGTTGCCGTATGCGATCGGGAAGATGCGCACCGGAGCGGCTCCCGACCCCTCTCCGGAATCCTGGCGGATCTTGGCGATCAGCGAGTCCAGCGAGATCGACGAGTCGGTGTCCTCGCCGTCGGACAGCACGACGATCGCGTTGATACGACCGGGCTCGGCGCGACTGCGCATCTCGTCGTACGCCGTGGCGATCGCGTCATACAGCGGCGTCCCGTTGCGCTGGGCGTAGCGGAGGTCGTCGAGGGAGGTGTTGATGCTCTCCTTCGCGTCGGCGAGCGGCTCCACGTCGCGCAGTTCCACGATGCCGTTGCCCACGTCGGAGGAGACGCCGGTGGTGAAGGCCCAGACCCCCACCTCATCGGTGGAGCGGAAGTGTCCGAGCGTGGACTGCGCGCCCTCGATCGCCCCGTCCAGGCGCGAACGGCCGTCACCGATCGGCTCGTCCATGGAACCGGAGATGTCGATTAGTTCCAGCACGCTCGACGGCTTGCGGATGGTGGTCCACTGATCGATGGCCGCGGAGACCACGTCGACGGCGGGCTGAGGCAGAGAGACGGTCGGCTTCGCTGGGTCGACGCCGTAGGCGGCGGTGAACAGATCGCCCAGCGGGATGGACTCGTCGAGCGGGCGGAAGCCGAACTTCGGCAGGATCCGCTGCGCCGTCTCGGTCTGCAGGAACTCGGCGAAGGCCTCACCCGCGGCGCGCTGCTCCGGCGTCACCCAGGAGGTGCCGAGCACGGTGATGGGGTTGTCCGACCACATCGATCCACCGCTCGGGTAGACCGCCACCAGCTTCTCCTTCGGCGGAGTGAGCGTCTCCCCCGGCTCCACGGTGTGCGAGTCCGCGTTGCCCTGGTTGTAGTTCAGCAGTGAGGTCTCTTCCAGCGCGATGGCGGAGACGTAACCGGAGCCCCCGGTGCCGTTCTGGGTGCCCTTGTACAGAGTGTTCAGCACCTTGCCCGTGGTGTCGCCGTAATGGATGACGCACTCCTCGAACACGCGGGAGAAGTCGGCTGCCGCTGCCACGTCGGCGGTGGTGAGATCCGCCGTCTTATCCGCTGCCGCGTACGACTGCATGAGAATGGCGGAGAGGCCCGTGGTGGAGGTGTTGGGGTTCGTCTTGGAGATCTTGAACGCACCCCAGACCGGCTTGCCCACACTGCCCCAGCCCGCCGGGTCCTGGCAGAGCTTCGCGAGATCGGGAATTCCGATGTCCTTGTTCGGCCAGCCGAGCGCCTTGGCCATCGTCTCGGGCATGCCGAACACGACGGGGGTGTGGGTGAACGACTTCGGTTCCCCCACGATGGCCGGCGATGCCGCGGCCGCGACGCGGGAGGTCCACACGGTGGAAGCCGGCGACCACATCGTCGGCCAGCGGCGGGTGTCGTCATCGGGCCAGTCGCCGCCTGCGGTGAGATAGCGGGTCGCATCGCCGGACGTCACGTTGATCGGACGCACCGTGGCACAGGTCTTCAAGGACTTGGCCTCGGACGAATCCTTGAACGCGTCGGCGAGAGCGTCCAGCATGTTCACCTTCTCGGAGCTGGTGGCCACCACCACGCTGGTGCATCCGTCATCCGCCCAGTCGGTGCCGGTGGAGCTCTCATCCACGAGACCCGATGCGGAGCAGCCGCTCAGCACGACGATCGAGGCCAGGGCCGCAATGCCCCATCCCCGAAGGCGACGGCCGAGTGTCGTTGTGCGATTCCCCCTGCGCTGCTGACTCATGGCACCAGCGTATTCGGCCCTTCGCGCAAGCGGGGACTTCGAGACACTTCCGTTGTCCGCAGGGTGGACGGACGGGCCTTCGTGGAATATGTTGTGCGAAACAACTTTTTAGTGGAGGAGCAACGATGCCCCAGGTACTTCGTGTCGCGATGATCGGCCACGGCTTCATGGGAGCCGCTCATTCCCAGGCCTGGCGCGTGGCGCCGCGGTTCTTCGATCTGCCCGCCGAGGTGCGCATGCAGGTGCTGGTGGGCCGATCGCTGGAGAGCGCGCAGTCGGCCGCGCACACCTGGGGCTGGGAGGAGGCGTCCGACGACTGGCGGGCCGTGATCGAGCGCGACGACATCGACGTGATCGACATCGTCACCCCGGGAGACACCCACGCCGAGATCGCCCTGGCCGCCCTGCGCGCCGGCAAGCACGTGATGTGCGAGAAGCCGCTCGCGAACTCCGTCGCGGAGGCCGCCGAGATGACGGCAGTCGCCGAGGAGGCGGAGCGCAACGGCGTGCGATCGATGGTCGGATTCACCTACCGTCGCGTACCCGCGGCGACGTTCGCCCGTCAACTCGTCGCCGATGGGCGTCTGGGTGAGATCCGTCAGATCCGCGCCGAGTACCTCCAGGACTGGCTCACCGATCCCGAGGCTCCGCTCACGTGGCGACTGCAGAAGGAGCGCGCGGGATCCGGATCGCTGGGCGACATCGGTGCGCACGCGATCGACATGGTGGAGTTCGTGACGGGGGCGCACCTGACGTCCGTCTCGGGTCTGCTGGAGACCCTGGTGACCGAGCGTCCTCTCCTCGCCTCCGGTGTGGGTCTGAGCGGCACCGCCTCCGAGGAGCGCGGTGCGGTCACCGTCGACGATGTCGCGCTGTTCACCGGACGCTTCGACAGCGGAGCGCTGGGATCGTTCGAGGCGACGCGGTTCCGGACCGGGCGCAAGAACGCGTTCCGCTTCGAGATCTCCGGCACGCTCGGCGCCCTGTCCTTCGACATGGAGCGCATGAACGAGCTGCAGTTCTACGACGCCACGGCTCCCGAGCTGGAGCTGGGCTTCCGTCGGATTCTGGTCACCGAGGCCGAGCACCCCTATGCCGGTGCGTGGTGGCCCACCGGCCACATGCTCGGCTACGAGCACGGTTTCAGCCACCAGGTGGTGGACTTCGTCACCGCGATCGCCGAGGGCGTCCCCGCTTCGCCGAGCTTCGCCGAGGGCCTGCACATCCAGCGCGTGCTGGATGCCGTCGAGGCGAGCTCCGCCGCCGGAAGCACCTGGATCCCCGTCGCCCCCTAACTCACCCCACCTCCCGCGAGACTTCCGTCTGTGGGCGACAATCGGCGCAACGCGTGGATTCTCGCCCACAGACGGAAGTCTCGCGGGTCATGGGTTGGCGGGTATGCCGGCGAGACAGCCTACGCCAGGCCGGCGCGGACCGTGATGACGGCGAGCTCTGTGCGGGTGCGGATCCCCCATTTGACGCGGATGCCGTTGAGAGTGGACTTCACCGTGGACGCGGCGATGAAGAATGCCTCCGCCAGTTCCGCGTCAGACGCCCCGGCCACCACGGCGATGGCGAGCTCCCGCTCACGCTCGGTGAGCATCGCGACCTTCGCCTGGGCGTCGCGACGGGCGACAGCTCGATCGTCGTCGCGCACCCATGCGGCCAGCTGTCGCGCCACGCGGGGGGAGAACTCGGCATCGCCGGCCGCCACGGAACGAACCGCATCGAGGATGCGCCGCGGATCGTCGTCCTTGAGCAGGAACCCGCTCGCTCCCGCATCGATCGCCCGCAACACCGCACCCTCGTCATCGAAGGCGGTCATCATCAGGAAAGCCGCGCGATCCCGCAGCGCCGCGACAGCGCTCACCCCGTCCATTCGCGGCATGCGCACGTCACAGAGCACCACATCGACGGCATGTGTCGCGAGCGCTGCGGCGATCTCATCACCGTCCGTGCACCGGCCGACGACCTCCAGGTCCGGAGCGGTGCTGAGCACCGCTGTCATCCCGGCGGCTGCCATGGAGTCATCATCGACGACGAGCACGCGGATCGGGGCGGCAGTCATCTCCCGATCGTACCCAGCGGCACCCGGCGTCTCGCCGCTCAGCGTCGCTCCCAGGGCGCCCACGCCAGCACGGTGAACCCACCGGGAACCGGACCCGCTTGGAAGGTGCCGCCGACCTCGTCCATGCGCTCGCGCATTCCCACGAGGCCATTGCCTCCACCGACCGAGGAGGCCACGACACCGGGAGCCACGGGGTTGGACACCGTGACACTCACACCGCTCTCGGGTCCGCCCCGAACATCGAGCCGCACCGGCGCACCCGGCGCGTATCGGCGGGCATTGGACACTGCCTCCTGCACCACGCGATACACGGCGTGCGACACGGCGCGGTCACAGCCGCCGGGATCGGCCACCATCAGCTGCGCGCGCAGGTCGGTTCCCACCGCGATCGACTGATCCACCAGCGCGGCGATATCCATCAGCCCAGCGCCCGGACCGGAATCCTGGGGGTTCTTCAGCACGTGCACGACGCTGCGCAGCTCGTCCAGCGAACCCTGTGCCGCTTCGCGCACCAGACGTGCCGCCGCGGCCTCGCGTGGATCACGGCCGTCCACCATCAGCTCCAGCGCTCCAGCATGCAGCGACACCGCGCTCAGCCGTGCCGCAAGGGTGTCGTGCAGCTCACGACCGAGAGCCGCACGCTCGCGCTCGCGCTCCATCTCCTGCTGCAGCGTCGTCGTGTTGCGCGTGGCGGCCGCTTCCCCCGCCTGGGCGCGATCACGTTCGTTGCGGAACCGCCGCGCGATACCGAAGGCCGCGAACGGCGCGACCATGAACGCCGCCATCACGATGATCACGAACGTCATGGCCGCCGGCCCCGCGGTCCCCCCGTCCGTCGCCGCCGCGGCGGCCAGCGGCGACCCGGGAAAGGCGAGGTTCCACATCAGCGTCACGATGACCGCGACATATGCGCCCGCCACGCAAGCCCACCGCACCCAGCCCTGACGCGCAGCTGTCACAGCGGCGAGGGAGATCAGCACGGCGAGGCAGTTCGTCGGGGCGATGCAGGTGACCACCGCAGCGGTGATGAAGATCGTCACGGGAAAGCGGTGTCGCCACACGAGCAGCACCGCGACCGCGACCATCGGGAAGGTGATCAGGTACGCCATCGTGCGCAGCAACGGCGGGTAGCCGGAGTCCCCGAGACCGTAGTTCCCGCCATCCGCGAAGCTCCACAGCGCGCACAACAGGGCGATCGCGATGGACCCCACCAGCGACCAGATCCGACGCGCGCGCGACGGCGCATGGCGCGCCGGCTGCGGGATCACGGGCGGGATGGTCATGCTCCGATCGTAGGAGTGGGGACGGACGTCGGTGTACCACCCTCCGCTCACGTTGCTCCCTCCTTTCGTCTGAGAACGCCGACCGATCTGTGGGTGTGCGATTCTCCGCGCTGCGGTGATCTGGATGAGGGCCTCGTCGGGCCCGTCCAACCGAAGGAAGATCGCATGTCCACTCGCCTCGTCCCCCTGTCCGTCACCGCATCCGCCGCCGCTGCCGCGCTGGCTCTCATCCTCGTCGGCTGCTCGTCACCGAGCAGCGCCCCCGGCGGCGAAGCCCCGGCGGCGGAGGCACCCGCAGCCGAAGCACCCACAGCCGAGGAACCCGCCGCCGAGGAGCCCGCCGTCCCCGGACTCAATACGCCCGTCGTCTCCGGAACGTTCGAATTCACTGCTCTCGGCGTCACGGATCTGGGCACCACGATCGGCACCGAACCGCTCTCGACCACCGCGCAGGGCACGTTCCTGCAGGTGGATCTGAAGGTCGCCAACATCGGCGCCGAGGGCGAGATGTTCCTCGTGAACTACGTCAAGCTCGTCGACGCGGAGGGCCGCACGTTCGACGCCGATTCGATGGCGGCGGTGTACCTCGACTCCTCTGCGGGCACCTGGGTGGCCTCCATCAACCCGGGCAACGCTGTGCAGGGTCCGGTGATCTTCGACGTCCCCGCCGGAACACAGGCCGCATCCATTCAGGTGACGGACAGCCTGTTCTCCACCGGGGAGACCATCGCCCTGCGCTGAAGCCGTCGGCCGCCGCACTGTCCTTGGACATCGCGGCGGCCGCCGGTGTCTGCGCCGATAGGCTCGAGGGATGGCTGCCGGCGCGACGATCCACACCTTCCAGGTCTCCCTCGCCGATGTCGACCGCGGCGTATACGAAGAGCTCCCCCTCCGAGTGGCGCAGCACCCGTCGGAGACCGCCGCCTACATGCTCACCCGCGTACTCGCGTACGCGCTGGAGTATGAGGAGGGTATCGACTTCACGGCGGGCATCTCATCGGTCGATGAACCCGCGATCCTCGTGAAGGACCTCACCGGACGAATCACGGCGTGGATCGAGGTGGGCGCTCCCAACGCCGCCCGCGTCCACTTCGGCAGCAAACTGGCCGACCGCACCGTCGTATGGACGCACCGCGACCCGGCGAAGGTCGTCGCGACGTGGGCGGGCAAGCCGCTGCATCGCGCCGAGGACATTCGCGTGCGCAGCTTCGACCCCGGATTCATCGAGTCGGCCGTCGCCGCGGTGGAGCGGCGGAACACCGTGACCGTCTCGGTCACCGAGGGGCAGGTGTATCTGGACCTCAACGGGCAGCTGTTCACGAGCGAGCTGCACGAGCGCGCCGCGGGATGAGTCGCTACCCGGCAGCGGCACCCGCGTCGGCCGTCGCCATCCGCCAACGGACTCACCCGCGTCAGGCACCGCGCGCGGCGTCGGCTGCGGCGAACGCATGAACGTGCGCCGGAACCATGACGGATCCGGCGCATGGCTCAGGGGTTGGCGACATGATCATGATTTCGCCGCCCGCCACACCATGATGTGCCGCGGAAACACCGGCGTGTCACGGTATTGCATCATGCATTCCGCAGCGGCCAAAAACCCGGCATAATCCCAGGTGAGCGGATTCTCTCCCCGAGTCCCCGACCGCTCGCCCCTCCGCCGGTTCTCCGGTCGTCCCCGAAATGTGGCCCCCATGCGCGTTCGTCGTACCACTTCGTCGTCCCTTCGCACCGCGGCACTCGGCGTCATCGCCGCCGTCACCGTTGCTCTCGGCATCGTCGCCGTCCCGGTGGCGGCGTCCG
The DNA here is from genome assembly GCF_050990725.1 of Microbacterium gorillae. GTDB lineage: Bacteria > Actinomycetota > Actinomycetes > Actinomycetales > Microbacteriaceae > Microbacterium > Microbacterium gorillae_A. The sequence goes on along the minus strand of NZ_CP158844.1, from coordinate 301,030 downwards.
CGGTCGCCCCGATTGTGATCGACGACTTCAACGGGACCGTCACCGGCACCCGAAGCGTCAGCTCCACGAGCCCGTCCGGTTACGGATTCACCGAATCCGGCGGGGTGGGCATCGTGCAGACCTACTCGCCGAACGGAGGCTCCGTCACCGGCACCACCCTGCAGTACTCCTTCGGCTCGCCGCTGGATCTCACCTCGAACGGCAACAACACCGAGTTCATGATCGGCATCGAGAGCGTCACGCGAACGGGGAGCGCCCCGGTGTGGGAGAACGCGGTGTCCGCCGCCATCTCGGTCACCGACACCAACGGCACCACGGGCGTCTACAACACCGGCTACCAGGCGGTAACCGACTTCAACCAGATCATGAACTTCACGTGCGACGGCGGGCTGTCGGCATGCTTCACACCGTCACCCAACTTCCATAGCGTGGCGTCGTTGAAGGTCTCCTTCTACTCCCCCCGCAACCTCTCCCCCGACGTGACCACGATCCGTCTGACCGAGATCCGCACCACGCCCACCGGTGGCGCACAGCCCTCCGCCCCGTCCGTGACGATCGCGCCTTCGGGAGCCTCCACGGCCAATCCGGTGTGGATCGAGGGTTCGGGTCAGCTCACCTGGGATGTGGCGATCACCTCCGACGGCCAGCCCGCCACGCTCGTCACGGCACCGACGGCGGCCGGCTTCCAGGCAATCACGACCGGTTCCGCGTCGCTTGGCCAGGGAACGCTCACGTCGCTCGGCAACGGCAGCTACCGTTACTCCGCACAGGCCAGCGGAGCCGGCACCGTGGAGCTTCGCGCGCCCGCCGGCATCGTCACCGACACCTGGGCGCAGTCGAGCACAGCCGGGGCGAGCACCCCCATCACGGTGGCCCAGGGCACCACGCCCACGATCAGCCCGATCACGGGCTCCGGCGTGGTCGGCGTCGCACTGAACCAGCAGCTCATCGCCTCCGGAACCCCGGCACCGACGTTCTCCATCGTGTCCGGATCGCTCCCCGCTGGCGTCACACTGAACAGCACCACGGGCGCGATCACGGGCACCCCCACGGCGGCGGGGAACACGACAGCGACCGTGCGAGCACAGAACGCGATCGGCTCCCGCACGGCGACGGTCGCCCTGAACATCGCCGCCCTCGCGTTCACCAGCCCGGCCGAGACGGTGTTCGAGGTGAACCAGCCCGCCGACTTCACGGCGACGTGGATCGGCCCCGACGACACCCCCGTCACCCTCACGGGCCAGCTTCCGTCGGGAGTCACGACCACAGCGGGCAACAACACCCTGCATTTCGGCGGCACACCCCAACAGTTCGGCCGTTTCACCCCGACGCTCACGCTCCCGGGTGGTGTCAGCCAGACCCTGACGATCGATGTCAACGCGGCACCCTCCATCAGCAGCCCCAGCGGGAGCACGGTGGACGGTGTTGTGGGTGCCGCGGTTTCCGCGCAGTTCCAATCCCTGGGATGGCCGCTGCCGACGATCGAAGTCGTCGGCACCCTCCCGCCGGGACTGTCCGCCACCCCGAACGGCACTGAGCTCACCGTTTCGGGCACCCCGACCACCGTCGGGACCTTCAGTTTTGATGTCCGCGCGACCAACGCCGCGGGCAGCTTCACCTTCCCCGTCACCTCGACGATCAACCAGGCGGCAGGGCTCGGTCTGCTCCCCGGAAACACCAATGCTCCGGTCGGGGTCGACACGGTCATCCCGATCTCCGTGGTGGGTACGCCCGCCCCGACGGTGACGGCGGTGGTCCTGCAGGGCAGCCAGCCACTGCCCGGATGGATCGTCCTCGAACACACCGACGATGGTTGGCAGCTGGTGGCCACCCCGGACGCTCCGACCACGCCCGTCACCGTGTTGGTCGAGGTAGCCAACAGCTACGGTACGCAGAGCCGTTCGACCGTCATCACGCCCTTTGTCGGACCGTCGATCTCGGGACCCACCGAGATCACGTCCCTGGTCGACACCGCGATCGCTCCCGTGACGCTCACCGTGGGCGGCGATCCTCTCCCGCAGCCGAACACCGACGTCACGGTGACCGGTGATCTGCACGGGCTGCAGGTGACGCAGGAATCCGGAAAGGTGATCTTCTCCGGCACACCCGATGCCACCGGGACCTCGACGATCGAGGTGACCGCCACGAGGCTCGGCGTCACGGCGACCCACGAAGTCGTACTCACGATCACCCAGGCGCCCACGATCGATGCCGGCGACGACATGTGGGTCAGCGTCGGCGATGCCATCAACCGCAAGATCGAGCTGGGCGGGTACCCGCACCCCACGGTCGCCGCCGCCGACCTGCCGGAGGGGCTGAGCATCGTCATCGACCAGGACGGTACCTGGTTGCGTGGCACGGTCACCGAGAGCGGTGAGCACCTCATCATCCTCAGCGCCGTGAATGGCACCACCACCACGCTGGAGTGGCTGCGGATGACGGTGAACCAGCCGGCCCGGATCACGTCTGACGCCATCGTCAGCGTCCCCGTCGGCGAGGATTTCACCTTCACCGTCACATCGACGGGATATCCCGTGCCCAGCCTGATCACCAGCACACTGCCGGTCGGCGTGAGCTTCGTCGACAACGGTGACGGCACGGGGACCCTCTCAGGCCGTCCCGCTGTCCCGGGGACGTCGTTCATCGTCATCAACGCGATGAACCTGTATCCGGATGTCCAGCTGATGCAGTTCACCGCGATCCAGAAGCCGGTCATCGCGGCGGAAGACTCCTACGACTTCCCGGTGCACGAACCTGTCGACATCGCGATCGACGTCACCGGATTCCCGACCCCGGCGGCCAGCGTCACGGGACTTCCGGATGGGCTCGTTGCCGATGGCACCCCCACCGGCATCCGTATTCACGGCACGCCGACGCAGGTCGGCCTCTTCACGCCGAGCGTGATCGCCGTGAACTCCGCGGGCGCGTCCCTGGCGAAGCCGAACATGACAGTCGGATCGGTGCCGGTCGCCACCGTTCCGGTTGATCCGCGGTATCGCGTGGACGAGCCGCTGACGGCGTTCATCGCGGTATCCGGATTCCCCGCGCCCACGATCACGACGACGGCGCTGCCGGTCGGCCTGAGCCTGACGCGCATCGACGACAACCTGTGGAAGATCTCCGGCACTCCCACCGAGGTCGGAACCACCGACGTCTTCGTGCGCGCCGAGAACGGCTTCGATCCGGTATGGGAGACGCCGATCACCCTGGTGATCGATTCCGTGCCGCAGTTCACCTCCCCCGACAACGCGACGTTCGCGATCGCTGAGAGCGGGACGTTCGCCATCACGACAACGGGCTACCCGAACGCGACGTTGACCGCAACCGCTCTGCCCGACGGTCTGTCGTTCACCGCGAACGCCGACGGCACCGCCACCCTCGCGGGTACGCCGACGCAGAGTGGCGAGTTCTCCGTCACGCTCACGGCTGAGAACGGCACCGAGGACGTCACGCAGGAGCTGACGATCACGGTCACGGAACCCGCCGCTATCACCGGCCCCGCGGACGCACGCTTCCGCGCGGGGGTCGAGAGCGACGTCATCATCACGGCGACCGGCTTCCCGACGCCGGAACTCAGCGCGACCGGAGTGCCGGACGGACTCGTGTTCACCGACAACCACGACGGCACCGCGACGCTGTCCGGCACCCCGGCCACGGGTGGCCTCAGCGACCTTGTCGTGACCGCCACCAACGTTCGCGGCTCTGTCGATCGCACCATTCCCGTGACGATCACCGAGCTGCCGCAGATCACGTCGGCGGACTCCGCAACGGTAGGCGTCGACTTCCGTCAGGCGATCACAGTGTCCGGTTACCCGGTGCCGACGGTGACCGCCGAGAACCTGCCCGCCGGCGTCACTCTGGTCAACGACGCGGACGGTGTCGCGCTCGTCGGAGCGGGTGCGGACCTCGGAGTGCACGAGATCACCCTGCACGCCGACGCGGAGATCGACGGGACGGACGCTCGTGCCACGCAGCCGTTCACCCTCATGGTGGAGGCCGGGCCCCGGATCACGAGCGGGTCCGCCCTCGACACGCACGTGGGTGACGCGATTACGTTCCCTGTCACGGTGACCGGATTCCCGGTGCCGACGCTGAGCGTGGCGGACCTCCCCGACGGCGTGACCTTCGTCGACAACGGCGACGGAACGGGCCTGCTGTCCGGAGCGACCAGCGACGGCGGCCAGTTCACGATCTCCGTCATGGCGGAGAACGCGCGCGGCACGGACCTCGGCGAGGTGGTGGTGACGTCGACAGAGGACCCGACGATCACCTCCGCGGACTCCGCCGTGGTGGGCAGCGAGTTCGTGCTCCCCGTCACCACAGACGGTTTCCCCGCGCCCGAGGTCAGCGCTGTCGATCTGCCGACCGGTGTCCAGCTGACCGAGGTCGACGGGTCGCTCGCGCTCGTCGGCACGGATGTGCGCGGTGGCTCCTACACGTTCACACTGCGCGCGACCAACGCGGTGGGCTCGGTGGACCAGACGTTCACCCTCACCGTCGAGGAGGCACCGGCGTTCACGAGCGCCGACACGCTCACGGCGCAGATCGGCGATGAGGTGCAGTTCACGGTGACGACCACCGGTTTCCCGGCGGCATCGATCGTGGATGCCGGGCTCCCGGCCGGCCTCACGCTGACCGACAACCAGGACGGCACCGCGACGATCACCGGGATCCCGACCGAGTCCGGCGCGAGCACCGTGATGCTCACCGCAGCGAACTCGATCGATTCGGTCCTGCAGCTGCTGCGCATCACGGTGACTGCCCCGACGGTGTTCACCTCGCCCGCAGCGGCGGACTTCCGCGAAGGGGATGCCGGATCGTTCACCGTTCGCACCGACGGATTCCCCGTTGCGTCGCTCACGGTGGACGGGGCGATTCCGGACGGACTGAGCTTCGTCGATGCGGGCGACGGATCGGCGACGATCTCCGGAACACCCACCACGCCCGGCACGTACTCCGTCACCATCACGGCCACCCCGGGCGCGGTGCCGACGGCGGGCGTGCTGCGGAGCCTGATCGCGGCGATCACGGCACGCGCCGAGGCGGCGGATGCCGCCGTGGCACAGACGCTGGTGATCACGATCGCGAAGCGGGTCGTGGAGCCCACGCCCACACCGACGAGCTCCGGAACGCCCACGCCGACGCCGACCGATCCCGGAACCCCGACGCCCACGCCGACCGCCCCCGAAACCCCGACGCCGACGCCGACCGATCCCGGAACCCCGACGCCCACGCCGACCGCCCCCGGAACACCCACGCCCACGCCGACCGACCCCGGAACACCCACGCCGACGCCGACGGACCCGACACCGAGCTCGACCGGAACGGCATCTCCCGCTCCGACGCACTCGATTCCCGCGGTGCCGGCCTCCCCCTCAGCCACGCACTTGCCCGCAACGGGCATGGACGTGTCCGGCGCTCCGGTAGCGATCGCCCTGCTCCTCGCGGGTCTGGGCTTGTTCGCTCTCGCGCGTCGTCGCACTCACCGCTCGGAGTAGCCCCCGACTCCTGAGCCTCCGAAACGAAGGGCGCCCCCACCGGGGCGCCCTTCGTCCGTCCCGTTGCCGGGCAGCTTCTGTGCCGTTCTCCCCCGACCCCGTCGCCGCTAACAACCCACCCCACCTCCCCCGAGACTTCCGTCTGTGGGCGAGAATCGCCGCAACGCGTGAATTCTCGCCCACAGACGGAAGTCTCGCGGGTCATGGGTTGCGCGGGTACGCGGGTCCATCGGTTGCGCGGGTACGCGGCGCATTCGCGTTATTGCTGCGCGGAGTTCGCGACCGCCGTCCGCGCCGTCCGTGTCGCGAATCACGCGAACGGCGCGAATCGCGCGAACGGCGCGAATCGCGCGAACGGCGCGAACCACGCGAATCGCGCGAACCACGCGACAGTCGCATCACTCGCCCCGCGACAGTCGGATCACTCGTCACGCGACAGTCGGATCACTCGTCACGCGAGAGTCGCATCACTCGCCCGCGACACTCGCATCACCCCGCAGCACTCGCCCCGCGGCATTCGCGTCACGAGTTGCGCAGCATGCTGATGAGCTCACCCTTGCGCTTGCCGGAGTATCCCGAGATCCCGAGTTCCTTCGCTCGCTTGCGAAGCTCCGGCACCGTCCATTCGTCATAGGGCTCCGCGTCGCCACCGCGTCGCCCGACCGCCGATCGGCCGTCGCGCGCGGAGGCATTCGCGATCCGCGCTGCCTTCTGCTCCGAAGCGCCCTCGCGCCGCAGGGCCCGGTATACCTTCTCGTCCTTGATCGATGAGTTGCGCTGAGGCATGTCCTCTCCGTTCTCTCGTCGGATCTGCTGACCTTCCAGGGTCGTGCGTTCGACGGCGTGTCGCGAGGGGGTGTCGGGTTCGAAGACAGCGGCGTAACGTGGAGAGACCGGGTGCAGAGTACACACGGAGCGCACCCGGCGAACGGAGGTGCAGCATGACCGATTTCCCGGAGCCCGACCCCGTCGCTTCGGCTGCGGACTTCATCCGTCCCGATGCGACCATCCCACCCGAGCCCGTCGACGCCGATGAGCGGCCGATCGACGAGGACCCGGACCCCGGATTCCCCGACGACGAGCGTCCGACGGGATTTCCCGACGATGCTCCGGACGCAGGCTTCGGAGCAAGAGAAGAGGACTGACATGGACACCACAGCTGAGACTCCGAGCGAGGACGCCGGACGGTTGGAGCCGCCCGTCTTCGACCACGCCGCCGCCGGTCACCCGAGCCAGGCGGAGGGCGAGGATCCGGAACTGGACCACGACAACGCCGATCCGCGCCCGGCCGGCCACCCCTCGCAGGCCGAGGGCGACGACGACTGATCGCGCCGGAAAGATGGAAATCGCATCGCAAAACGCGTTCTGCGATGCGATTTCCATCTTCTGACCAGGCTTTCGAGAAGCATTCGCCGACCGGGCAGATTCGGAGAAGCGTTCGGGACAGAGCGCTTGTAACGTGGCGTCAGACGAAAAGGAGACGCCATGAGCGACACCACCGAAGGACGTATGTCCGCCACCGAACGCGCCGCCGTGAAGGCGCGCTCCGCCGAGCTCCGCGCGGAGAAGAAGCGCGCCGCAGCCGAGGACAAGGCAGCCGCCGAGCTGCAGGACGTGCTTGACGCGATCGCCAAGCTGCCGGACGATGAGCGCGCCGTCGCGGAGCGTGTGCACGCTGTCGTGCTTGACGCCGCCCCGCAGCTGCAGGCCCGCACCTGGTACGGCATGCCCGCGTATGCGCTGGACGGCAAGGTCATCTGCTGGTTCAAGAACGCGAGCAAGTTCCGCGACCACTACAACTCGCTCGGCTTCGAGAACGCCGCCACGCTCGACGAGGGCACGATGTGGCCCATCGTCTACGCCATCACCGATATCTCGGCCGCTGACGAGGAACGCATCGCCGCCCTTGTCACCCGCGCGGTCGGTTCCTGAGCGAGCGCCAGCGAGACGACGGGCCGACATCAACGACGCACGTCACGACCCAGCACAGCCGCTTCGTCTCGCTCCGCTCGCTCAGCAACCACGCGAGCGAGACGAAGAACCTGCGGGTTACGACAGCAGCACCAGCTCCTGCGTGGGGCGGGTCATCGCGACGTAGAGATCCACGGCGCCCGTGATGCCGTCGCCGAAGGCCTCCGGGCGCATGATGATCACGAGGTCGAACTCCAGACCCTTCGCCGTCACCGGCGTGAGGGAGCGGACGCGGTCATGCGAGGCGAAAGCGGACGACGCGAACGACTCATCCGCGATGACCGCGGCGAGCCCCTGCGGGTGATTCTGCAGCCACACCCGCAGCACGTCGTCGCGCTCGGACACCGATCCGTGCCGCACCGGAATGCCCGACTCACGCACCGACGTCGGCACGTTCGCGTCCGGCAGCACAGCGCGGATCACGGGCGCGGCCGCCTCCATCACCTCGGACGGGGTGCGGTAGTTCACCGTCAGCCCGCGCTCACGCACGTCACGGATCCCGACCCGCTCCAATCGTTCGCGCCACGATTCGGTGAACCCAGCGCGGGCCTGTGCTCGATCACCGACCACGGTGAAGCTGCGCGATGGATCGCGGCGCAACAGCATCGCCCACTGGGCGTCGGTGAGTTCCTGCGCCTCATCCACGACGATGTGCGCGAACTGCCGCGACACCTCATCCCGCGCGAACCCGGGCAGCGAATCCCAGTCCACCAGCTTCTCGCGGAGAGCGGCGCTGTCTTCGCCGCGCAGCATCATGATCGCCCCCTCGCCGTCGTCGTCGGCATCGACCAGATACTCGACGATCTCGGCCCGGTACTTGCGCTCGACGGCTTCCGCCGCGTCACGCTCACGCTGCGCCGCGAACCGACCAGGGTCGCCCACCCGGAGCCGCACGGCGTCCAGAAGGGGAAGGTCGGCATCGGTCCAGGCCCGCGGATCCTCCCGCTGCAGCAGTGCGACCTCCTGCGCAGACAGCGACGGAGCGACGGCCGCGAGCGCCTCCGGATCCGAGAACAGCCGCGCCAGCACATCGCCGGCCTCGAGGATCGGCCACACGGCATCGAATGCGGCGGTCAGCTCGTCATCGCGCTCCAGCGCGCGGCGCAGGTAGCGGGCGTTGGCCGCGTCCTCCCCGTAGCGATACACGAGGATGCGCAGCATCTCCTCCCACACCGCACCGCGGGCCTCGTTGTGAACCTCGCCGTACTCGACGGCCTGCATCGCGCGCTCCCAGTCGCCCGGGGTGATGCGCATGTCGGCCCACTCGGTCTCGATGACCATGTCCTGCTGCGGCACCTGCTCGAAGAACGGAACGGCATCCTCCACAGCCGAAACCAGAGCCAGCGACTGCTTCAATTCCCGCACTCGAGCGTCGGTCTCGGGGACGGCGAAAGCGGACTCGGGAACAAGGTGGTCCAGCGTGCCGATCCGAACGCCTTCCTCACCGAGACTCGGCAGCACGTCCTCCACATAGGAGAGGTACGGCTGATGCGGCCCGATGAAGAGAACGCCGCCGCGACGTTCGTCAAGTCGTGGATCCGCGTACAGCAGGTACGCGGCTCGGTGCAGCGCCACCACGGTCTTGCCGGTTCCCGGCCCGCCGTCCACGACGAGTGCGCCGTGCGACTCGTCGCGGATGATGGCGTCCTGATCGGCCTGAATCGTGCCGAGCACGTCACGCATGCGCGCCGAGCGGCTGGAACCGAGACTCGCGATGAACGCGGACTGATCATCCAGTGCTGCTCCGTCGGTGAGCGCTTCGGGGGTGAACCCCTCATCCCAGTAGTCGGTGATCCGCCCGCTGGTCCACCGATAGCGGCGGCGGCTGGCGAGACCCATCGGATCCAGGTGGGTCGCACCGAAGAACGGTTCCGCCGCGGGCGTGCGCCAGTCGATCAGCAGTCGATTTCCATCCGCATCGGCCAGGCCGAGACGCCCGATCCAGATGGGTTCGGATCCGTCGGCCGGGGTCATCCGTCCGAGGCAGAGGTCCACGCCGAACCGCTGCAGCATCCGCAGACGCGCCGCCAGCCGGTGCACGGCGAAGTCGCGATCGAGGCGCTCCTGGTTGTTGCTGCCTCCGACGCGGGAGGCATCGGCCAGCCTCCGCGCGGTGTCGAGGAGCTGGTGATCGATCGCCGCGGCGATCTGAGCAAAGCGCTGTTCGTCGGGTCCGATGAGCGCGGGGGTGTTCTTAAAGGAGAGGGAGTCGGGGAGGGCGAACGGGGAACGAGACAAGGCATCAACTCCGGTTTCACACGAGCCGGCGGACGCGGCGCCAACGGGTACGCACCGGGTCCGCGACGGCGCAGAGTTCACCATTGTGCACCCGCGAGGGGCCCTTGCGGCAAGGCCCCCTCCCTGGCGTATCCTGGATACAACGGGAGGTCACAACACCTCCCGTTCGTCGTCTGTCGAAGCCGGTGAGCCACCCCGTGAGCGACTCTCGTCCATATTCACGGCTCGTGGCATTGCCCCCCGTCAGTCGATGCGAGATGCTCGTCATGAAGGGACGGGAATCATGGGCAGCAACACCATCCTCGTAGGAATCACCGACAGCGACGCGGGCCTGCGAGCCTTCGACTGGGCCGCGGAACGCGCGGCCGCGCTGGGCCAGGAGCTCCACGTCATCTCCGTCATCGGCGGCGCGACCGGAAGCGTGGGCGATCAGGCCGCACGCGAGGAACGCGAGTTCCAGACCGAGCAGCGGCTGATCGAGATCGTGCGCCCCCGACGCGAGGCGGGACTCTCGATCACCACGGAGGCGATCAGCGGTGATCCGGTTCGCATCCTGCTGGATCGCTCGAAGGATGTCGCACTCCTCGTGATCGGCAGCGACCGACTGGCCGACGACCAGCGTGCGCGCGGCGAGCATGGTTCGCGAATCACGGCGGGAGCGGCGTGCCCGGTGGTGGTGGTCGCGGAGATCGTGGAGCGGGAGCGCTCGGGTGTGGTGGTGGGTGTCGACGGATCCTCCATCTCCGCGGCCGCGATCGCCTTCGCCGCCGACGAGGCTGTCCGTCTGGGGGAGCCGCTCATCGCTCTCGGCGTCTGGACCCCGCTGCAGGCGGTCTCCAGCCCCGTGCTCATCACCAGTGAGTACAAGGAGTCGCTGCAGACGCTCACCGAGGAGACGGTCACCGCGGCTGTCGCCGGCATTCGGGAGGCCCATCCGGAACTCGAGGTACGCGTGGAGGTCGAGGCGGGATTCCCGTCTGCGGTGATCCTCAGCCACGCGCGCACGGCGCGTCTGGCGGTGGTCGGCAGCCACGGTCGCGGGGCGATCGCCCGGTTCCTGCTCGGTTCGGTCAGCACCGAGGTGCTGGCACGTCCCACATCCGTCATCGCCGTCGTCCGCTGATCAGCCCTGCAGTCGCGGATCCTCTGTGGGATCCGTGAACGGCACAGGACACGCTCCGGACTCATCCGTGCCGGTGAGCTCGAAGTGCCAGGGCTCGTTGTTGTACACGTTGCACAGTCCCCACTGCGCGCCGTACTGCATCAGCCAGTAGTACGCGTCGGTGAAGCCGATGTCCACCGCTTCACCGCGCACGTGCGCGGAGGTCTTCGGCGTCGCCACCCACCGCGCGGCTTCCTCGGCACTGCCGTAGTCGGCGACGGCGTCGTCCAGGAGCTTCTGCTGATACCGCTCCGTGCGCCAGCCACTGGTCACGCGCAGGTCGATCCCGTCGGCCTCCGCGGCAGCGGCCGCCTCGCGGAGTGCCGCCAACAGCTCCCGATTCAGCCCCGCGATCGCGGCTTCCGAGCCGTCGGTGTCCAGAGGCTCACCATCCGGAACCATGCCGTCCGCAGCACCGATCGCACCGGTCGGCTCGATCTGTCCCGCCACCGCGGGTCGCGGTGACAGCGCCTGAGAGACGGCGGCGGCCACCACGCAGATCAGGAGAGTCAGCACGAGGGCGACGAGGGTGAGGCGGAGGACGAACGGGGGTCGGGTCTGGGTGCGGTTCATAGTGGTCATTCCACGCGAGCGCGTGTTGCCAGGGCGTATGCCGAAATCGATACGCCCGCGATACACCGCGATCCGTAGGCTCAGATCATGCGAGTGCTGATCGTGGAGGACGAGCCTTTCCTGGCCGAGGCCATTCGTGATGGCCTGCGGCTGGAGGCGATCGCCGCGGACCTCGCCCTCGACGGTGACGCTGCGCTCGAACTGCTCGCGATCAACACCTACGACGCGGTGGTGCTGGATCGCGACATCCCGGGCCCGTCCGGCGACGAGATCGCCCGCCACATCATCGCGTCCGGCGTGGGCACGCGCATCCTCATGGCGACCGCCGCCGATCGGCTGGACGACAAGGAGAGCGGCTTCGAGCTCGGCGCCGACGACTACCTCACCAAGCCGTTCGTACTGCGTGAGCTGGTGCTGCGGCTGCGCGCGCTGGCACGTCGTCCGCGAGCCACGCTGCCGCCCGTACACGAGGCCGCCGGTCTGAAACTGGACACCTTCCGGCGCGAGGTCTATCGCGACGGGCGCTACATCCCTCTCACGCGCAAGCAGTTCGCCGTGCTGGAGGTGCTGATGAGCGCGGAGGGCGGCGTGGTGAGCGCGGAGGATCTGCTCGCCCGTGCGTGGGATGAGAACGCCGACCCGTTCACCAACGCCGTGCGCATCACCATCTCGGCGCTGCGCAAGCGGCTGGGCGAACCAGGCCTCATCCACACCGTGGCGGGTGTGGGCTACCGCTTCGGCGAGAACGCATGAACATTCCGTACCGCCCGCGGGGTCTCTCGATCCGCATGAAGCTCACGCTCACGTACGCGGGCGTGGCCGCCCTCGCCGGCGGGGTGATCTGGGCGGTCGCGCTGGCCTACGCGGTGCGGTACGTGCCGACGGGACCGCTGAACGACGCGAACCGGGGATGGATTCCCAACCAGCAGGATCTCCTCAACGCGTTTCTTCCCCGCGCCACCCTGGCCTACGCGATCGTCGTGCTCGCCGGTTTCGTCGGCGGCTGGTTCCTCGCCGGGCGCATGCTGCGACCGGTGCACGCCATCACCGATGCGGCGCGGCTCGTGAGTCAGGGCTCGCTGTCACACCGCATCGCGATGCCGGGCGCGGGAGACGAGCTGCATGACCTGGCCGACGTGTTCGACGACATGGTGGCGCAGGTGGAAGGACGTCTGAACGAGCAGCGTCGCTTCGCGGCGAACGCCTCTCACGAGCTGCGCACCCCGCTGGCGGTGACCCGCACGATGCTGGAGGTGGCGGCCACGGACCCCAACGCGGACACCGAGCAGCTGATCGCGCGATTGGCCAGCGTGAACGATCGAGCGTCCGCCACGATCGAGGCGCTGCTGCTGCTCTCCCGCGTCGACAACGTGGCGGTCAGCCGGGTGCCCACCGACCTGTCGCTCGCGGCGGAAGAAGCACTGGAGTCCGCCCTTCCGCTGGCCGAACGGCGTGGTGTCACCCTGATCGAGCGCTGCGATCCGGCACCGACCAGCGGTGATCCGGTCCTCCTGGTGCGGCTCGCAGCCAACCTCATCGGCAACGCGATCGCCTACAGCGGCACCACAGAGCCGACGGTCTGGGTCTGCACCGAGGTTCGGCCCGGCGGACGCGCGGTGCTCACGGTGGAGAACACCGGGGCGGAGCTCAGTGCGGATGTCGTCGCCACGTTCACGGAGCCGTTCGCCCGCGGCGAGCGCACCGCGCGCCGGGCCGAGGGCGACACCGCCGGGGTCGGGCTGGGACTGGCCATCACGGCGTCCATCGTGCGCGCGCACGGTGGTTCGCTCCAGCTGCAGCCGCGCCCCGGCGGCGGCCTCTACGCGGAGGTCTCGCTCCCGGCCTGAGGCTTCTCAGTCACCGAGCTCGATGATCACCGCGGCGGCGTTGTCCGGCGCTCCGGCGTGCTCGATCGCCACGAGGAGATCGTCGCGCACTGCGGCCACGCCCCTCTCCGCCGTGAGGAGCTCCTCGATGCGCGCCGGCGGCAAGACAGCGTGGACGCCGTCAGTGCTCAGCAGGAGGCGATCACCGCGCGTGACGCGTACCCCCGTCACGTCGGGTTCGGCGGGAAGCCCGGCGGCGATGGCGCGGTTGAGCACAGCACGACGCGGGTGCAGCCGGGCCTCTTCGTCGCTCAGACGCCCCTCCTCCACCAGCGTCGCGACCTCGGAGTGATCGAAGGTGAGCTGTCGCAGCACACCGTCGCGCGCCAGCCAGGCGCGCGAGTCGCCGAGGTGCGCGATGGTGGCCACATCGCCGGACAGCGCCACCACGGTCAGGGTGCAGCCGCTGTCCGCATCCGTTTCGGTCGCGAACGCCGCCTCGAGCGCATCGGCCCGGCCTCCCGCCTGGCGAACCGCGTCGAGCGCCCGATGCGCAACCTCCCCACCGCGGGGCCCGAATCCGTCCGCGACCGCCCACGTGTGATCCGTCACCATCACGGCGTCGTCCTGTTCGGACCGGCTCCCCTGCAGCAGCAGTGTCTCTACCCGCAGCGCGGGCGTCTTCGTCGTGGTCATCTCGATCTCCTGTTCCCGAAGGTCAGCGATGAGTCCGTGCACGACGACGCGCCGCGACCGCAGATCCGCCTCGGTCTGACGCCAATACGACGTCAGCTCAGCGGCAGCGGCCGCGGCAGGCAGATCCGCGATGATGCGGATGCGTGCCAGCGGTACGCCCACGCGACGCAGTGCCGCCACCAGCCGCGCGCGCTCCACCTGCTCAGGCGCATAACTGCGGTATCCCGTCAGGGGATCGACTGCGGCGGGCGCGAGCAGGTCGAGTCGGTCGTAGATCCGCAGCGCCTTGGGCGTGAGCCCGGTCAGTGCGGCGAACTCGCCGATCGTGAATCGCACCATGTCCTCTTCCTCATCGCGTCGGCGACGGCCGCCGACAAGACGAGGTTCAGCCCTGACCCCGGGGCAGACGCAAGCTCATTCCACCATGTCGTCGGTGACGCGCCCGCCGGTCTGCACAGGATGGATCCACGCCGCCAGATCGAAGCCCTGCCGCTGTGCTTCCATCAAGAACTCCGACTCCACCTCACCGGATAGCCGCGGCGTGCGAGACAACAGCCACAGGTGCTTGCGATCCGGCGTGCCCACCAGTGCCACGGTGTAGTCCGCATCGATCTTGAGCACCCAGTAGTCCCCCTCGGTGAAGGGGATCCACCGCAGCGCCTGCGGGAGGAAAGACACCTTCAGACGGCTGAACGCACCGTCCGACGCGCGCGCAATCCCCACGGCCCGACGCGGCTGAGCATCCCCGTCGAACGAGCGGTTGTCGACTCGCACCGAGCCGTCATCCAGCAGGGTGTACTCGGCCGTGATGTCCGCGCCATCGGTGGGTTCCTGCAGCAGCGGGAGCCTGCCGATCTCGTACCAGAGCCCCGAGTACCGCACCAGATCCACGGCATCCACGGCCGCGACTTCCGTTTTCTGCGCCATGATCACTCCTCACGTTGTGGTCGTCCGAGCCTAGGCCGTGCATCGTGCACAATCACGGTCCGGGCAGCGTTCCGCGCGGACTCCCACCCCACCGTCAGGTTCGTCCATCGTTCATCCTGTGGACTTGCGCGCCCGCTACGCTCCCCGACATGTCGATGGAGCACGCAGGACCGGCGACCACCCTGGTGCGCGGGCTGCGACGGCTCGAGCCCGGCGACTGGCAACGGATCGAAGCTGCCGCGTTCCATGCCGAGCCCGGCGTGCTGGACTGTCTCGGTCACGGTTCGGAGCCGCAGCGGCTGAGGCGCTGGCTGGGAACTCGACACCGGCCCGCCGCACTGGCGACGAGCCTCGCAGCCCTCCCCGCACAGCGACTCGCCGCGATCCGCGAGGATCTGCTGCGCGCGATCGCCGACCTGCGCAACCGACAGCTCATCGACGACGCCACCGCGGTCCGCGCCGCCGAAGCCCCGCCGGGTCGCCTCGCCACGCGGCTGTCAGGGTAGAGGCGTGCACGTTTTCGCGCGCTGTAGACGCGGCTCACGTGCTTGAATCCTGAGTAGCGGCACCGAGGCCGCCTGAACGATGGAGTTCCCTGTGTTCGAGAGCACCTTCCCCGACGTGGACATTCCCGATGTCACCATCTACGACTATCTGTTCGCCGACCTGACGGATGAGGATGCGGCCCGCATCGCGTTCATCGATCCGGCCAGCGGAGCTGAGACGAGCTACGGCGCACTGCGTGCCCAGATCAACGCCTTCGCCGGTGCGCTGGCCGCGCGCGGAGCGGGCGTCGACAGCACGCTCGCGTTGCTGAGCCCCAACATCCCGGCGTTCGCCACGGTGTTCCACGGCGCACTGCGCGCGGGCCTGACCGTCACCACCATCAATGCGCTGTACACCGCCGAGGAGATCGGCCACCAGCTGCGCGATGCCGGAGCCACCTGGCTCGTCACCATCTCCCCCTTCCTCGCGCAGGCGAAGGCCGCGGCGGCCGAGCACGGAATCGATGACGATCACCTCATCGTCATGGACGGTGCCGAGGGGCATCCGAGCCTGCGCGATCTGCTCGTCGAGCAGCACCCCGCCCCGGACGTCTCGTTCGATCCCGCCACACACATCGCCGTGCTCCCCTATTCGTCGGGAACCACCGGTCTTCCGAAGGGTGTGATGCTGACCCATCGCAACCTCGTCGCCAACGTCCAGCAGGCAGACATCATGCTCGACGTGACCGCCGATGATCGCGTGCTGGCGGTGCTGCCGTTCTTCCACATCTACGGGATGACGGTGCTGCTGAACCTCGCGCTGATCCAGCGCGCCGCCCTCGTGCCCATGCCGCGATTCGACCTGGTCCAGTTCTTGGAGCTGATCCAGAAGCACCAGTGCACCTACGTCTTCGTGGCGCCTCCCATCGCCGTGGCGCTCGCGAAGCACCCGATCGTCGACCAGTACGACATCTCCAGCATCCGGATGTTGTTCTCCGGTGCCGCGGCCCTCGACGGCGACACCGCGACGCTGGCCGCCACCCGGGTGAAGTCGAAGATCCGTCAGGGCTACGGCATGACCGAGATGAGCCCGGCATCGCACATGATCGGCTTCGATGACGAGACCAGTCCGATCAGCTCCATCGGCCGCCTCCTGCCCAACATGCAGTGCAAGCTGGTCGATGCCGAGACCGGCGCGGAGCTCACGGAGTTCGGCGAAGACGGGTTCACCGAGCCCGGCGAAATGTGGCTGCGCGGTCCGAACGTGATGGTCGGCTATCTCAACCGTCCCGACGCCACCGCCGAGACGCTCGACGCCGAGGGCTTCCTGCACACCGGGGACATCGCGAAGGCGCACCGCGACGGCTACTACACGATCGTGGATCGCCTGAAGGAGCTCATCAAGTACAAGGGCTACCAGATCGCGCCCGCCGAGCTGGAGGCGCTGCTGCTGCAGCATCCGAAGATCATGGACGCCGCGGTCATCGGCGTGGATGACGAGGACCACCAGGAGATTCCGAAGGCGTTCGTTGTCGCGGCACCGGATTCGGGACTCACCGCGGAGGATGTGATGGCCTTCGTCGCCGAGCACGTCGCGCCGCACAAGAAGGTCCGACGCGTCGAGTTCATCGAGGCCGTTCCGAAGTCCTCCGCCGGCAAGATCCTGCGCAAGGATCTCCGCGCTCGGGAACGCGCAGCGTCCTGATCGGATTCGGAACGTCGCCTCAGCCTGCGAGGGCCGGGGCGACGTTCTCGTTCCACACGTCGAAGCCCAGCTTGAGGATCAGCACCGAGACGACGATGAGGAACGCCGCCCGGATGAAGCCGGTGCCGCGGGCGATCGCCATCCGCGAGCCCAGATACCCGCCCAGCATGTTGGCGACGCCCAGCACGATCCCGAGCCCCCAGATCACCGAACCGTGCGGGATGAACAGCAGCAGCGCGCCGAGGTTGGTGGCGACGTTCACGATCTTGGACTTCGCGCTCGCCTGCAGAAAGTCGTAGCCGAGCAGGCCCACCAGGGCGATCACGAGGAAGCTGCCTGTGCCGGGGCCGATCATCCCGTCGTAGAAGCCGATCGCCGCGCCGACGGCGATCGCGACCGCGTAGTGGCGGTGTCCGTGGAAGCGCAGCGCCGCCTCACGTCCCAGCTGCGGCCGCACCGCCGTGATGATCGCGACCACCACGAGGGCGATGATGATGATCGGCTTGAACGCCGATGACGGCAGCACGGTGGCGACGAAGGCACCGCCCAGCGATCCGCAGAGCGCGACGAACGCCATCGGCAGCGCCGTTCGCAGGTCCGGTTTCGCGCGCCGGAAGAACGTGACCGCGCTCGTGGTGGTCCCGAAGATCGAGGCCAGCTTGTTAGTCGCAAGCGCCTGCACCGGCGCGAGCCCGGGCACGAGCAGCAGCGCGGGCAGCTGCAGCAGCCCTCCCCCGCCGACGACAGCGTCGATCCAACCCGCGGCGAACCCCGCGAGCACGATGAGGATCAGGGTTCCCCAGGTCAGTTCCTCCACGCCCAGCACCCCTCGAGCCTATTCCTGTCGGCTTGACTCCGAAGTTAATAAGCGCGCATACTATTCCCGTGAGAATCCTCAGTACGCATCACAGCCACACGCCGCACTCGCCGACCGCCGTCTATCGTCTCTGGGCCACGCCGCAGGATTGGATTCACTGGGACCCGGACGTCGCCGAGGTCCGGTTCATGGGCGAGCCGCGAGAGGGCGCGCGCGGCTGGATGCGCCCTGCCGCGGGGCCCGCCACCTCTTTCACCATCACGCAGGTCGATCCCGATCGGCTGTTCACCACCACCTCACGTCTGCCGGGGGCGATCCTGTCGTTTCGGCACGAGGTCGAGCGTCAAGAAACGGGAAGTCGCGCATCCGTGACCATCGGCGTCAGCGGTCCCCTGAGCGCGCTATGGGCGATCGTGTTGCGCCGCCCGTTCGCGTCCGCCGCCCGGCGCAACCTCGAGGGCATGCTGGCGCAGGTGAGTGCAGCATGAGTCGCGGGTGGCTCGGCGTGGTGTCCGCCCAGCACGTGCAGCGCGGCATTGACCTCGGGATCGCGCAGATCAATCACGGCCAGCGCGCCCCACTCGCGCGGATGAAAGCCGGTGACACGCTGATCTACTACTCGCCCACCACCGTCCGCGGGGAACCCGACGGCCTGAAGTCCTTTACGGCGATCGGGACCTTCCCCGATGACATCATCTGGCAGGCCGATGAGGGAGACTTCCGTCCGTTTCGCCGCAGGATCGACTACGAGGTCGGCTCCCCCGTGACGCTCGACGAGCTGCGACCTCACCTCGACCTCACCGCCGGCGCCAACTGGGGCTATCGGCTCCGGCTCGGGCTGATCGAGCTCGTTCCCGGCGACGTGGCGATCATCCGCGAGGCGATGCGCGCATGAGCGGGCTGGAGTCTCGCTTCCCGGAAGCCGACGCCAGCCCCGGTTTCCTGCTGTGGCAGGTCACGAACGCCTGGCAGCGGCGTGTCCGCGCGGCGCTCGCACCGCAGGACCTTACACATGTCCAGTTCGTCTTGCTCGCAACGCTGCTGTCCTTGCAGCCCGCACCGGTGACACAGCGCCAGCTCTCGGATGCCGCGGGGACCGACGCGATGATGACCTCCCAGGTGCTGCGGGGCCTGGAGCAGCGTTCGCTCGTCACGCGGCTGCCGCATCCGACCGATCGCCGAGCCGTTCTCGTGACGCTCACGGACAAGGCCGAGACGCTGATCAACGCGGCGAATCGCGCCGTGGAAGATGCCGATGTGGAGTTCTTCTCGACGCTGGGATCAACGGGTCTCGATCGTTTCGTCGGGCTACTGCGTGAGCTTCGCGCGCCGTAGCCGCGGCGCGGCGGGGAGGGGTGGGGCGTCGAGACACGGCAGGCACGCGCGGCGCGGCGTGAATCCCGTGCGCGTGGCGTGCCGCATCCCGTGGCTGCGCGCGGACCCGGCGTGGCGTGCCGCACGAAACGAGGATGATGCGTCGAGATTCTGACCGAGCCGGGGAAATCGCCCTCGTTTCGAGGAAATCCCCTCCGTTCGCGTCGGTCAGCTATGCCGTGGGACGCGTGGTGGGGGCGTCGATGGCGGAGTGGTCGCCGAGGCGGTGCCAGCGACGGTTGACGTACGCGAGGGAGTCGGTGGTGTCGCCCGCCGTGACGTCGCGGTTCATCCCCACCTGCAGCACGCGCGCCGCGATCACGGTGGATCCGTCGGCGTCGATGGTGTCGATGATCTGACACCGCAGCCACGCCCGCACCCCGTGGAACACCGTTTCGCCCGTGGACAGGCGGGTCCAGGATTCGGTGTCGGCGAAGCGATCGATGCCCTTGGTCGCTCCGATCTGCGCGAGCTCCAGGTCCTGGACGTCGAGCAGGTGCACAACGACCGTGTCGGCTTCGACGATCACCTTCGTGGCGGACGAGAGCGTGGTGACGGAGAACATCAGCAGCGGCGGATCGGCGTTCACGGACGCGACCGACGTTGCGGTCAGCGCGACCGGTCCTGATCCGGCGTCCGCCGTGATGACGGCGACGCCGCCCGGGTGCCCGCGGAACGCGAGCTTGAACAGCTCCGCCGTGACCTGGGCGTCCACGTGGGGCGCGTCCGCATGCAGCTGATCGGGGAAGTCCGGACTCATACTTCGACCGTATCCCCGCGACAGCACCCCGGGATCGGTGCAACGTCAAACCGCGTCACGAAACCCATGACCCGCGAGACTTCTGTCTGTGGGCGAGAATCATCGCGTTGCGGCGTTTCTCGCCCACAGACGGAAGTCTCGCGGGAGGTGGTTTACGCAAGATCATGAGCGCGCAAGCCACTATGGAGGATGGCCCGGACAGGCTGACGCAAGGAGGCGAAGGCCGAGTGCTCTCACATGCAAGTCGCGCTGAGGAGTGTTACGGCTTGCGTATGGGTGAAACCTAGTCACGTACGGCTCGGACGCTGACAAGGTTCTTCGGTTTCGATCTCAACGACGACCGGAGATCGGACGTGCTGTCCGTGGCCGGGAGGTCATAGCTGCGGCACAATCACAAGTACGGAATTCAAGGGTCAACAGGCCTGCGACGAGCCCGGCACCAAATCCCCCGGACGCGACAGTTTCGGCCTCGACCGCCGATCACTCTTCGCTGGCATCTCCCTCAGCCGGCCGCACTACGTTCGTCGAGTCCGTGGCATCGAGAGGATGTGCCGTGAATTCCAGTAAATGAGTGGTCGACGCGTGCTCAGAATTTGCATCGGATGAAGGCGCTGCATCCCAGTCATTTAAGCCGCTGAAGTCCATCGGCGTCTGCCCGATGTCGATTTCGTAGCCCAAGTGGTCCACGAGCGCGTCCCGGTGTTCCTGGGTCATCGGCGAAACTAGGGGCAACGTCGCGCAGAGCAGGTCAGCCATGAGCAGATTGCTGCGCGTCACGCCTGCGCCCTCTTGGGTTGGAAGGTCGATCGTCACCCGGCCGGATCTGGTGGCGACAATGGCCTGCCCAACCTCGACTGAGCCGCCGACGGCCTCGGAGACGTTGCGAAGAAGCTCCGGGGTGATCTTGCCCTCGTCGTTCTTTGAGATGAATTGGGTGTGCCCGGACCTAAGATTGACCTCGACTAGGTCAAAACCAATTGATCGCTCAGCGAATTGGTCGATGGACACCGGCTGAGCGCTCTCCAGTTCCACGCCCTCAAGATCCTTCTTTGCTGCACCAACGATCACGAAGGTGCTTGGCGCATTGAACGCGAGATGGCGGCCTTGCCGTGACCAGCTGAAGAGTGGTGAGTTCGTCGCTCTTTCGAGTTCAAACCCGTCAGACCGAACGATGGCTGCGCGAGCCGGGATGACGTCAAGGTTCGCTTGGATCAGATGCTGGATGTTCTCGGAGTCAGTCGTGAAATCAAGGGATTCGAGGTCTGCGAGGCGCAGTCTACGTCCCACGCGCTTCCAGAATCTTCGATCCGCGGTCCGCATGTACTTTACGAGGTACTGCAGTGATTCTGCGTTCAGATGCCCAGAGGTGTCGGCGATGCCGGGGAAGTGTGAGAGCGAACCTTCGCTCCCCTCCCATACCGCCTGCAAAACTCGGTTCATTCGCCATGCCTGTGGGCCGTCCAGTCGATCGTTGATGGCCTCAATGGCTTCGGCAGTGGGCTCGCGCTGGACTTGGGCGGCTCCCTCGAAACCGCGCGAAACCGCCGCCGCGAGTTCAACTGCTTCGTCAGCTACGAATGAGCCTCGTCCGCCTTGCGCAAGCGCATTGCTGAGCATATTCGCCGTCGAGTCCGATTGCTTTCGATCGATGAGTCGTTCAAGCGCCGCGGGTTCGGTGAACATCGCGGACGTGTCCGCAATCGCCTTATCAACGACGGGCCGCGCCTTGACCGCTTCCTCGCTGGTCAACCCAAAGATCAGGGGCGAAGGCGAGTCGATAAGGGCCACATCATCCGCAAGCGAGTCGAGGTCATATGTGAAGCGAAGGTAGACGCGACGGGTCGACTCGTCGGGCCAGGTCAGGATGAAGTCCGGCGCAAAACTGTGGTTGAAGAAGTCAGTAGAACGGACGCGAGCGGTGCTGTCCAATGCGGCCAGCTCACGAGCCACCGCATCCTTGACCCTGAAGATTGATTCGCGAGGCGATGGGTCGAACAGTCCCTCGTGAATCTGCGCAGCAAAGTTTGATCTGTCGCCCATCAGACAGCCCTCCTTGCCTCATAGTTTTCGATGACGCCTCGGTGTTCGCCGGAGATCACCAGCGACTCCTGCTTCTCGGAGAGGATGATCAACCAGAGTCTGTCAGCAACCGCCGACACTGCCGCTTCGTCGATCAGCGCCTCAGCTTCAGCGAGATCTTCGACTCCAAAAACACGGGAGCGATGGGCCAGAACATGCTCCCTCACGTAGTCAGCGCTCGTGAGCTTCGACCACTTCTGAATGGAGTGGGGGCTCCATGCGAGCCACATGAAGTTGTCGCACATGCCGGGCTTGTCGAGGTACGCGACGTAGCACTGTGCGAGAAACTTCGAGTAGTGCGTTGGGAGGTCGTTCGGGTTGTCATAGTTCTTGCACTCCGCGAAGAACATCTGGCCGTCATACTCGCCGTATCGAAGAAGGCCGCCCAGATCAAAAGAGAAGTTCTGGTTTCCGTGAGGCCATGAGAAACGAAGCTTTGCGACGGCGGGAGGGTCGGGGTTGACCCATTGCGCATTCACCCGGGTAGTTGACTCAAGCCAGCGCTTCGCTCTTCGAGCTCCGTCCGCGCCTTTGGCTTGCGCCGACTCTCCTTCGATTCGGGTCATTCTCGTAGACTAGCGAATCGGCGGGATCTGCCCGCAAGCGTGACGACCACTCGTCTTTTTTGCTGCTTGCGAAGCGAGGGTCAGCGCGGAAGGCCGGCGGCGAGTTCGGCGAACACGGCGGCAGCAGAGGGGGTCGCCGTTGAAGAATGCACCAGCGCACCCTGACCCGCCCACAGTGAGAGCAGGTCACCGCGGTCGAGCTCGGCGGCACGCGCGCGGAATCGCCCCGTGAGCCAGTTCTGCACCGGGAACGGAGCAACGGAACCGCCGTCCTCGATCGCGGCGACGGCAGCGTTGCGGACGCCACGCGCGAGACGACCACTCATGGCCCGCGTCAGCACGGTTCCGGTCTCGGGGACGGCCGCGAGCGCAGCGCGATGCGAAGCCGGCGCCGCGGACTCGATCGCGCGGAGGAACGCCGTGCCCACCTGCACACCGTCCGCACCGAGGGCGAACGCGGCCGCGACGCCACGACGATCCGTGATCCCGCCCGCCGCGATCACCGGCACGGATACGGCGTCGACCACGGCGGGAACCAGCGCCATCGAGCCGATCAGAGACTCCTCCGCCGGCGCCAGGAACGACACCCGATGCCCACCGGCTTCCAACCCCGTCGCCACAACGGCATCCACTCCCGCGCTCTCCAGGAAGACCGCTTCGGCCGGCGTCGTCGCGGTTCCGACCACCACGATGCCAGCGTCATGAAGGCGATCCATCACCCGGGGTTCCGGGACACCGAACACCAGGCTGAGCACAGCGGGCCGCGCCGCGATGACCGCGTCGAGCTGCTCGTCGATGTCGGGCAGGAACCGCGCCGGCCGTTCCGGGATGTCCAGCCCCACGGCGTCGAACAGCGGGGCCAGGGCCGTCGTTGCGGCGTCCCAGTCCACATCGTCGGGCACGACCTCATCGCCGGTCGGAATCCAGAGATTGAGGGCGAGGGGACGGCCGGTCCGCTCGCGCAGTTCCGCAACAGTGCGTGTGATCCGATCGGCGTCATAGCCGTACAGCCCGTAGGAGCCGAGCCCGCCTGCATTGCTCACCGCGGCGGTGAGGTCCACCGACGACAGCCCGCCGAACGGACCGAGAACGATGGGTGATTCGATTCCGAGAAGGGTGGCCAGTCGTGTCGTCATGACGTCACGCTACGCCGCCGCCGCCGTGACCTGCGCCACCCGACGCCACGACGCTCCGACGCTCCGACGCTCCGACGCTCCGACGCCCACCAAACCCACCCCGCCGCGAGCCCACCAAGCCGCCAGCGACCAGCCACCAGCCACCAGCCACCAGCCACCAGCCACCAGCCACCAGCCACCAGCCACCGGTCTCAGACTCTGCCGACTTCCCCGGCCGTGTGTGCTGTTTCTGAGACCATCACCAGCGGTGGTCTCACCAACAGTCGCCCCTCTCGCCCGGACCCGCCGTATCTGAGACCGGCGCAGCGCGCCCGTCGCGGGTGGGATCATGGAGGGATGAAGATCCTCTCGATCCAGTCCGCGGTCGCCTACGGGCACGTCGGCAACTCCGCGGCCGTCTTTCCGCTGCAGCGGATCGGCGTCGAAGTCCTCCCGGTTCCCACCGTCAACTTCTCGAACCACACCGGCTACGGTGCCTGGCGCGGACCGCTGCTGGATCCGGAGCAGGTACGTGAGATCATCACCGGCATCGAAGAGCGCGATGTGTTCGGCGGCATCGATGCCGTGCTGAGCGGATATCAGGGCGGGGAGGGCATCGGCGATGTGATCCTCGACGCCGTGGCCCGCGTGAAGGCCGCCAACCCCAACGCTCTGTACGCGTGCGATCCGGTGATGGGTAACGCGAAGTCGGGATGCTTCGTCGCGCCCGCCATCCCCGTGCTGCTGCGCGAGAAGGTCGTGCCGGCGGCGGACATCATCACCCCGAACCAGTTCGAACTCGGCTTCCTCACCGGCACCGAACCGGACACGCTGGAATCAACGCTCGCCTCCGTGGACGCCGCGCGTGCGATGGGTCCGTCGATCGTGCTGGTGACCAGCGTCGAGCGCCCCGACCGTCCGGAGGGCACCATCGAGATGCTCGCCGTCGACGACTCTGGAGCGTGGATCGTGCAGACCCCACACCTGCCGATGAAGGCCAACGGGTCCGGCGACGTCACGGCGGCGCTGTTCACCGCGCACTATCTGGAGACCCGTTCCGCAGCCACCGCCCTCGCGCGCACGGTCTCGAGTGTGTTCGACCTGCTGCAGAACACGCTGGACTCCGGGGAGCGCGAGCTCCAGCTCGTCGAGTCGCAGGAGGCATACGCCCACCCGCGCCTGCAGTTCGAAGTGACGCAGGTCCGCTGATCCGATCGATCAACCCACGGGTTCCGCCGGAGGCACCGCCTTCGGCGGACTCGTGATCACCGCGCCGATCGAGGCGAAGATCACCAGCACGACGCCCACCAGTTCGAGCAGACTCAGGTGCTGCCCGAGCAGCAGGAATCCGGCGAGCGAGGCGGTGGCCGGTCCCAGGCTCATCAGGATCGCGAACACCGATGCCGGGATGCGCCGGAGTGCGATCATCTCCAGCGTGTACGGAATGGTGGAACTCAGCAGCGCCACCGCGAGCCCCAGCCCCAGAACCTCCGGCCGCAGCAGCGCATCGCCCGCGGACACGATGCCGAACGGCAGCGCGATGATCGCGCCGAGGGTCATCGCGAGCGCCAGGCCATCGAGCTGGGCGAACTCCGCGCCGACGCGCGCGGACGCGAGGATGTAGCAGGCCCAGCTGACCGCAGCGCCGAGCGCGCAGATCACGCCGACCGGATTGAGCGAATCCCACCCGCCGCCACCGAGCGCGACGACACCGAGCAGCGCGATGCCGGCCCAGACCCACGCCGACTTTCGCCGCGCGGCCAGGATCGACAGCGCGAGCGGACCGAGCACCTCGATCGTGACCGTGACGCCCAGGCTCAGTTCGGCGAGCGCCAAGTAGAAGAGGCCGTTCATGAACGCCAGCGCCAGGGCGAAGAACACGACGGCACGCCACTGGGCTACGCTCCGGCCGCGGAGCGAAGGACGAGCGATCGCCAGCAGGACGACAGCGGAGAAGAACAGGCGAAGCGCCACCATTCCGAGTGGTCCGACCTGCGGGAACAACATCACGGCGATCGCGGCACCGCACTCCTGGCCGATCATTCCGACGCAGACGAGAGCGATGGCGGAGCTGGATCCGCCGCGCTTCACGAGCGGGCCATCGCGGAAGCTCCGTCGCATCCGCGCGTGAGCGGACTCACCCCTGCGGCTGCGGGCACATGGCCCGGGCGGTCAGCGACTGCGCGATCTCATCCGCCGTCCACGGCATCCCCGTGTCGGGGGCCGTCTCCCCGCTGGCGGCAGGAGCCTTGGAGGCGACATCCGCCAGCTCGAAGGCGAGGTTCTGAGCGATATCTCCGCCACCGGTGCCGTTGTTCAGCACCACCGCGACCGTCAATCCTGTCGCTGGATCGGAGAAGGCTGCCGTCACGTACCCCGGGGTGGCTCCTGCCTGACCGACAAGGCTGCCAGCGAACAAGGCTCCGCCCTTCGCTGCATACCAGCTCGGTCCTTCGGGGGACACCACCATCGGCTCAGAGAACCGCGAATCCGGCATGGTTCGTGCGTTGCTCTTGCTCGCCAATGCACGCGCGTAACGACCGAGATCGCTGATCGTGCTGGTGGCACCGCTGTCGGTGAATCCGATGCTTGACGACGACTTGGTCACGTCGATGGACGCCTCGCAGGCCCTGATGCCGCCCTCACCCACCGGCGTGTAGAGACCACCGAGCGACGGTGCAGGTGCGGGCTTGGCCGCCGTCGCAGTGGGCAGCTCGGTGCTGGGAAGCGCGAGGGGCGTCGCCACATACTTCGCGATCAGCTCGGTAGCGGTGAGTCCCGACGCTTGCTGAAGGGCGAGGCCGAGAAGGAGATAGCCCGTGTCGGCACCGTTGTAGGCGGCGCCGGGCTCGGCTCGGCCTGGGAGACTGAGACCGAAGCTCGCAAGCTCACGCGGCTGCCAGATCCGGTCGAGCGTGGTGAAGTTCGTTTCGCGGAGCGTGCCGGGAACATTGGGAATTCCCGAGGTGCCGTCGCACAGCATCTGGAGGGTGATTCCGTCATAGGCCGCTCCGGGAATACCAACCACGTACGTGTTCACCGAGTCATCCAGCTTTACGACCCTGTCGGCGACCAGACCGTACAGAACGTCGCACGTCATCTCGCGCGTGACACCGCCGATGCGGAAGGACATGTCGGTAGTCACGTCGGCACCGGTCGAATCCGTGCCGATGCCCGCGACCCAGCTCCCCGACCACGGCACCCAGACGCCCACGATCGCACCCGAGGCGCCGAACTCCGCCGCCGTGCGGGTGACCATGTCCGTCATCTGGGCGACCGTGTCATCCGGGAGCTTGCCGTCGGCCAGCGCAGGGACGTCAACCGTGGCAGCATCTCCCGCGGTACAGCCGGCCAGGACGGTCATGGCGAGCACCGATGCCAGGGCAGCAGTCACGGCGCGTCGCATCGCGCGGGCGCGCGGAACTGTACGGATCACAAGGAGCAGTCTATGCAACCGCCCGTGAACGGGCCGAGCGTACGCTGAGAGGGTGACCCACCAGTTCGATTCCTCCGTCATCACCGCTGTCCTCGCCCACATGAACGACGACCACACCGACGACAACCTGGTCATCGCACACGCCTTCGGCGCTCCCGACGCCACCGCGGTGGAGATGACCGGTTTCGACGGCGACGGCTCGGACTGGAGCGTGCAGACACCGAGCGGAACCCGCGAGCTGCGCATCGACTGGCCGGACGGCCCCATCGATGAGCGTCCGGCTGTGCGCCAGCAGGTGGTGGCCCTGTACGTCGCCGCCTGCAAGGTGATGGGCGTGAAGCCCCGCCGCGCCGAGGGACCCGGCCCGAGCACGCACCAGCACTGATCATTCCTGGGAACAACCTTCATCTGATGTGAAGGTTTTTAGGTTTGCCTTACACTTTTCGTATGGCCGACATCATCTCCCTCTCCACCGCCATCCGCGAGCGCTCTCATGGGGCGCACTCCGACAGCGAGGGCGCGGGCTTCATGTCTGCCCTCATGCGCGGCCAGGGAACCCGCGAGGACTACATCGCCCTCGTCGCACAGCACTACTTCATGTACGAGGCGCTGGAGGCGGCCACCGAGCGCATGCGGCACGATCCGGTCGCAGCCACCTTCATCAGCGAGAAGCTGACCCGGATGCCGGCGCTGGAGGCCGACCTCGAGTTCCTGCTCGGCGCGGACTGGCGCGAGCAGATCGAGCCGCTCCCGGCCACGCGCCGCTACGTGGACCGCATCAACCAGGTCGGCAGCACGTGGGTGGGCGGTTTCGTCGCGCACCACTACACGCGCTACCTCGGCGACCTGTCGGGCGGCCAGTTCATCGGCAAGGTGATGGCCCGTCAGTTCGGTTTCGAGACGAACGGCATCGGCTTCTACATCTTCGGCGACATCGCCAACCCTGCCGCCTTCAAGGACACCTACCGCGAGCAGCTGGACGCCGCGCCGTGGGATGACGCGGAGAAGGAGCGCGTCATCGAGGAGGTCCTCGTGGCGTACCAGTTCAACACCGACGTGTTCGTCGACCTGCAGCGCGCGAAGGAATCCGCCGCCGCCTGAGCCGGTCGGGCGCGAGTTTCAGCTGCCGCGGTGGGCGTTCATCATGAAGCGCCGGACGTCGGGGTCCACACGGATGTCGCTCGGGCGCAGCGGGCGCGACAGGTACAGTCCGTCGAGTGAGGTCAGCCGGCTCAGCGCCACGTAGGTCTGGCCCGGCGCGAACGCCCCGGAACCGAGATCGATGATCGCCCGGTCGTAGGTCTTCCCCTGCGACTTGTGGATGGTGACCGCCCACGCCAGGCGCAGCGGGAACTGCGTGAACTCGGCGACGATCTCGCGGTTGAGCTTCTTCGAGCCCGGGTCGTAGACGTACCTGTAGCGCTCCCACACCACGGGCTCGACGTCGAACTCGTCACCGTCGACGTCCACGCGCACGCTGTCGCCGGAGATGGCGGTCACCGTCCCGATGGTGCCGTTGACGTACCGCGGCGGTTCGGGGAATCCCTGGGTGTCGTTACGCAGGAACATGACCTGCGCGCCGATCTTCAGCTTGAGTTCCGCGTCGGCCGGATAGTTCGCCTCGCCGCGCCCGAAGTCGCCGTTGATCTCGGCGACGGCGGTCTGCTCCCGCCCCGTCAACGCTGCCAGGTGTCGGGCGTTGATGCGATTGACGATGTCGTTGCGGGTGGCCAGCGTGATGATGGGTTCGTCGGCGTCCTCCGGTGGCACCCGCGCGCCCGTGCGGTTGAGGACGCCCGCGATCTCGGCCGTCACCCGCCCGTAGCGCACCGCGTTCAGCATCGATTTGAACCCGTCATCGGACTGCCGGTGGATCTCCACCAGCTCACGCACGTGCAGGTCGGCACCGTGTCGTCCGAGATCGAGCAGACCGTCCGCGCCCGGATCCTCCCCCGACCACACATGCGCGTCGAAGAACCAGAACGAACGGTAGTGGTCGTTCACGTACCGCTGCTCGTCGCCGCGAGGCGGCACCGGTGCCAGCTGGTACGGATCGCCGAACATGACCACCTGCACGCCGCCGAACGCCTCGCCTCGACGACCCCGCGCCTGCCGCAGCGAGCGGTCCATCGCGTCCATGAGGTCGGCGTTCACCATGGAGATCTCATCGATGACGAGCGTGTCGATGGCGTTCAGGATCTTGCGGGTCGCGTCGTTCTGCTCGATGTCCCCGTCGGCGATGAGACCGATCGGGAGGCGGAACAGGGAGTGGATCGTCTGCCCCTCCACGTTGAGCGCCGCGACGCCCGTGGGGGCGCACACCGCGATCTGCTTGGAGGTGTTCCAGGCGAGATGCTGCAGCAGCGTGGACTTTCCCGTCCCGGCGCGGCCCGTCACGAACACGTGCTCCCGGGTGTCCTCGATCAGCCGGAAGAGGGCTTCCTGCTCTGCGGACAGCGACGGGACGCTCACGTGACTCCTCGGTGACGATGATGGCGGTATCGCATGCCGGTGATCACCGTGCCCCGCGATCCGGACGACCCTTCCATCGTAGGATCCCGACGACCGCAGCACGCCCCCGACGGCCTGTGGAGATATCGATACGGTCCCATCACGGCGGTTTCGCACCGGGCGTTCCTAGACTGGCAGGGTGGGATTTCGGGTAAGGGGAGATGGCGAACGCCAGCGTCCTCTGGCGCTGGATCTCACTCTCATCGCTGTCGCCGTGGTGGTCGTGGCTGCGGCCGGCGTGGTCGGATACCGGTCCGCGTACCAGTCGCTCTACAGTCCCAGCGCCTTCGTCGTGAACTACCTCGATCTGCTCGCCGGCGGGCGCGCGGCCGATGCGCTCCAGGTTCCCGGGGTCGGAATCGACTCGTCCGATCTGGAAGCGGCGGGCGTTGATGTCGCCGCTTCCGATGCACTGTTGCGCAGTACGGCACTCGCACCCCTCACCGACGCGCGCGTGGTGAAGGAGGAGGCGGACGGCGCGATCACCCGCGTCAGCGTCGAGTATCAGGCCGGCGGGCATCCGGGCAGCACGGTGTTCGAGGTGGAGCAGGACGGCTGGATCGGCTTCCTGCCGTCGTGGCGCTTTGCGAAGACGCCGCTCGCCGTGGTGGACCTCACGGTTCTCGGCGCGATGCAGTTCACCGTCAACGGCTTCACGATGGACAAACGCCAGGTGTCGGCGGACGGTGTCGATGCCGATCCTGCGGCTCCGGTCCCGCTGCTGGTGTTCACCCCGGGGCTGTACTCCATCTCCGTCGACACGAGCATCGCGGCCACACCGGGGGTCGCCGTGCTCGCCGACTCTCCGCTGACGCAGCTGCCGATCGAGGTGCAGGCGCAGCCCACCGAGAGCTTCGTGCAGGTGGTGCAGGAGAAGGTGGACGGATTCCTCACCCAGTGCGCGCAGCAGCAGGTGCTGCAGCCCACCAGCTGCCCGTTCGGGCGCTTCGTGCAGAACCGCATCGACGAACCGCCCACCTGGAGCATCGTGAAGATGCCGCAGGTGACCGTGCTGCCGTCGGGCGCCAACTGGATCATCCCGAACACGGAGGGCACCGCTCACATCGAGGTGGACGTCACGATGATCGCCGACGACACCAAAGAACACCTCAGCGAGGACGTCCCCTTCGTGATCAACGGAACCATCACGATCCTCCCGGACGGACGGGCGTCGATCGTGGTCACCGGACCCGACACCCGCTGAGAGCACGCCACGAAACGAGGAGATTCACGCCTGCGTGAGTGAACCACGCAGGATTCGTCCTCGTTTCGACGAAATCTCCTATTTCTGGCTCACGCCGTCGCGCTCGGCGAGACGGGCGAGGCGCTCGTTGTACTCGGCGAGCTCCTGATCGCCGGTGCGATCGGCGTGACGGTCGCTGCGCTTCTGGGCGCGCGCGTCGGATCGGCTCCACTGGATCGCCACCGTGATGGCCACGATCAGCGTGGGGATCTCACCGATCGACCACGCGATGCCGCCACCGATGTACTGGTCCTCCATCGGGCTCGCGCCCCAGGGCCGCGCCATCGAGCCGTACCACTCGGCCACCATCAGCCCGGTGTTCATCATGATCGCCATGCCGAAGAAGGCGTGCATGGCGGCCACCGCGATCAGGGTGATCAGTCGTCCGGCGTGCGGGAAGCGGTACGGGATGGGGTCGATGCCGATGAGCGACAGCACGAAGAGGTATCCCGAGATCAGGAAGTGGACGGTCATCCACTCGTGCCCCAGGTGGTCGTACAGCGACCAGCGGAACAGGTCCGTGAAGTAGAAGACCCAGAGCGACGCCACGAAGATCGCCGCCGCGACGATCGGGTGCGTGATGAAGCGTGAGAACGGCGAGTGTACGGCCCACAGAATCCACTCGCGACCACCGCGCGTGCCGTCGGTGCGCTTGTGGATGGTACGCAGCGCCAGGGTGACCGGGGCTCCGGCCACCAGGCACAGCGGGATGGCCATCGTCAGCAGCATGTGGCCGAGCATGTGCACGCTGAACAGGTAGTCGCCGTAGGCGTTCACCGGACCGCAGGTCACCCACAGCAGCAGGACCAGTCCGAAGAACCAGAAGATGGTGCGATAGATCGGCCAGGAATCCCCCCGGCGGCGCAGGCGCACCACACCCGCCACGTAGAAGAAGACGCCGAACATGATGGCGAGCGCCCAGAGGATGTCGACGTCCCACTGCGTGAGCCAGCGGATCGGCGTGAGCTCGGGCGGGAGATCGGATCCCGTCATGATGCGCGCGGGCGTCTGCACCGGGGTTGGGGCGAGACCCGTCGGCGGTTCGGAGCGGGCGAGGGCGGCCGCGATGCCACTGGCGAGTCCCATGAGAGCGAGCTCCGCGGCCACCAGGGTCCAGAACGGACCACCCTTGCTGTCGGCTCCGCTCTGCACGATGAGACGGCGGCGATACATCGCGCCGGCCACGCCCAGCAGCACGAGCAGTGCCGTCTTCGCGAGCACCAGGATGCCGTACGGAGTGGCGAGCGCTGCCCAGTCGCCGATCGCGACATAGGCGCGCACCACACCAGACAGCGTCACCACGATGAACGACACCAGCGCCAGGGTGGAGTACCGGTAGAGCACGTCGACCATGCGCTTGCGCATCAGCGGGCGGATGATCACCAGCGTCAGCAGTCCGCCGACCCAGACCGCCGCTCCCACGGTGTGCAGCACCATCGCGGTGAGGGTGATGTTGTGGTTGGCGAGGTCTCCCGAGTGTCCCTGGGTGGCCATCGGAACCATTGCGGCGATCGCCAGCGCCGCCGTCACGGCCGAGATGAACCAGCCGCGCGCCGCGAACGCGATCACGGAGATCGCCGCTCCCGCGAGCGTGGTGATCAGCCAGGTGCGGCCAGCCTCGCTGCCGAGGAAGCGTCCCAGCGTGCTGCCGAAGGTGTCATCGAGAGAGATCGGCGCGCCCACGGCACTGGCCGAGCTGAGGATGCCGACGGTTGCGGCCGCCGCGGCGAACACGGCCGCGGAGATCGAAGTGACATCCAGCGCACGTTCGAAGGACTTCTGCCCCGGCTTTAGCGCGAACAGGGCGACGACGACGGATCCCACCATGCCCGCTCCGGACAGGTTCACGACGAGCTTGGCGATCGGGATGCCCCAGCGCACCACCGGACCCGCGTCGGCCAGCAGCAGCGGCGCGGCACCCCCGCCAAATCCGAGGGCCCACAGCACGCCGACGAGCGCCGTAGCGGCAAGGATGATCGGGCCAATCAGGCGGAGGGAGCGGGAATCCACCCCTCCAGCCTAGGCTCGCGGCCTGGGAGTCGCTGCCGGGCCACCCAGGAGTGCGGCGAGTGCATGATCATGAGGCCAGCCCATGACGCAATCCGTGGATCGCTCATGTTTCCGGCGCATCATCATGCTTTCGCGACCGACGGCGCGAAACGCAACGCTGGTGCGCGACGCCGGCCCGGGTACGCGAAGGGGCGGGGTGCGCGATTGCACCCCACCCCTTCGACGGAATTACTTGACGGCAGCCTTGAGCTTGGAGCCAGCGGTCACCTTGACGCGCTTGCCAGCCGGGATCTTGATCTCGGCACCGGTCTGCGGGTTGCGGCCCGTGCGAGCAGCGGTGTCGACCTGCTCGAACGCGATCCAGCCCGGGATCGAGACCTTGGCGCCCTTGGCGACGGCCTCGGAGACGGTGGAGAAGAGAGCGTCGAGCACACCCGAAACAGCAGCCTGGCTCTGACCGGTGGCGCTGGCGATGCTCGCGACGAGCTCGGTCTTGGTGATGGACTTGTCAGCCATGTGATGATCCTCCAGCGGCGAGGACCGCCGCGTCGTGAGTTGTTCGCCCCGGAGGCGGAATCCCCCGGAGAGTCGTTCGACCGGGATGAGAGTATCAACCGCACCCCCGAAAACGCGGAAATACGCGGGTTTCACCCCCTTTTTTCCGCGATTCGCGAAAAAAGAGGGGTCAAAACCGCTCCGATGGCCCGTTTGGGCCGGACTTCCGCGAGGATTCGCGTCCGATCGGGCACAATGTGGAGGGTCGTCGCATCGATGACCTGCGTCCCGTCCCATTGCCCTGGAGGACCCCGTGGCCGAGCAGCGCCCGAAGAAGAAGGTCGTCGAGTCGACCGTCGAGACCCCCGCCGCGGATGCGTCGGCTCCCACGTGGCGCCCCACGGCCGAGGCGAAGAGCAAGGCCACCCGCTTCCGCATCATCGCGGCCATCCTGTGGGCGCTCGCCATCGCCGGCGAGGCGTTCGCGATCTTCTGGGTGCTTCGCCAGGACCCCATCATCATGTGGCTGCTCATCGTGATGTTCGTCGTGATCGGTGCCCTCGCGATCGTCGGCGGGCAGCTGTGGAAGAAGGCGAACGACCTCGATCCCGCCTCCCGCAAGGATCCGGTGCGCTTCTTCATCCAGAACCAGCTCGGCGCGATCATCTCCATCGTGGCGTTCCTGCCGCTCATCATCCTGGTGTTCACGAACAAGAACATGACGGGCGGGCAGAAGGCGCTCGCCGGCATCATCGGCATCGTGATCGCCGGTGCGGCGGTGGCGTCGAACATCGACTACTCCCCCGCATCGCAGGAGGAGTACGCGAACCAGGCGGGTCTCGTGCAGGACATCACGGGTGCCGACAAGGTGTACTGGACCACCTCCGGCTCGGTCTACCACCTGTGCCAAGAGGCCTCGGCGGTGAACAAGGAGTCGGCGGACAACACGATCCACGCCGGCACGATCGCCCAGGCTCAGGCCGACGGCAAGGCCCGCCTCACCCTGCAGCTGCCGCAGGAGCTGAAGGAGTGCGGCTACACCGACTACGTGCTGCCGGACAACTGGCAGGCCGTGGTCAAGGGTGAGGCGCCGTTCGTACCGTCCGGCGAGGTGGCTCCCGCGGTGGAGCCAACGACGGACGACTCCGAGACCCCGGTGGCACCGGCTCCGTCCGCCACCAACTGACCTCACCGACGACGGGCCCCGTACGCGAGTGCGGGGCCCGTCGTCGTCAGACGATCCGGATTCCCCGCGCCGTCAGCGCCGACCGCGCGGCCTCCGAGAGCATGCCCTCGGGATCCGCCACCTCCGCCAGCGCGGGCAGCTGGTCGAGATCGCGCTCGGTGAGGTCATCGACGTCGAAGCGCGCGTCGCCGCCGCCCCAGTGCGGATCGAGCTGGCGGAGCGCCTCGTTCGCGCGGGAGAAATGCAGTGTGGTCACCTCGGCCACGAGAGCGGCGGGCAGCTGATATCCGCGGAACCAGTCTTCGACCGGCGCGCCGGGATGGAGGCTCGCCGGCATGGTGAACGCGGGGAGCGTCGCCCCCTCGTCATACATCAGGCGCTGCATCACGGCGAGCTTCAGCGGGAAGGACCGCAGTCGGGCCACAGAGGGACTCTCGCCCGTGAGCGTCTCGTCGGTGGGCGACGCCGGACTCTCGCCGGCTGATATCGCGTCGCTCGGGGACGTCGACGCGGAGGCGGCCGGACCCGCGTTCTGCGGCGGCTCCGCACTCGATGCTGCTGCGGGAGTCCGGCGGAAGAGGTCTCTCAATCCCATGTCCCGATTCTCTCGCGCCATTGGTAACGATTGAGGATTACCCAGGTCAGGGTTTTATTTTCTCGCCTGCCCTAACCACATTCTTTCTGCCAGAATCAAACTCACACCCAATCGAAGGAGATGCTGATGTCCCCGCAGACCGCCGCCGGCCGAGCACGAGTCCTGCTCGCGCACGCCCATCCCGACGACGAGAGCTGCGCGACCGGCGGAACCATCGCGCGTCTGGTTCGGGAGGGTGCGGCCGTCACGGTGGTGACCTCCACGCAGGGTGAGCAGGGGAAGATCGCGGTCCCCGAACTCGCCCACCTGCACGTGGATCAGGACGATGCCCTCGGCCCGGAACGCGCCCGCGAGCTCGCCGGCGCGATGGCGGCCCTCGGCGTCACCGATCACCGGTATCTCGGCGGTTCCGGCCATTTCCGCGACTCCGGGCGCATGGGCATCGGCGCCAACGACCGACCCGACGCCTTCTGGCAGGCCGACCTCGACGAGGCGGGCGCGATGATGGCGGCGATCATCCGCGAAACGCGGCCCCACGCGGTCATCACCTACGACACGAACGGCGGCTACGGACACCCCGACCACATCCAGACGCACCGCGTCGCCATGCGGGGTGTCGAGCTGGCCGAGGACGCGAGCGCCGACGTCGCCGGCGAGCCGTGGCGGGTTCCCCTGGTGTACTGGACCGCCGTGCCGCGGGAACTCATCGTGGCGGAGCTGACAGAACTCGCCGAGCACGCCGACGAGCTGGGGCTGTGGGTCGACCCGGATCCCGCCGAATACCCCGATGGCGTTCACGATGACGCCGACATCGACGTGGAGTACGACGTCTCGGGTGTGCTCGACCTCAAGACCGCGGCCCTCGACCGCCACCGCACGCAGCTCACGGTGAAGGGGCCGTACTGGGTCCTCGCATCGGGGCGCGGCATGCGCATCCAGGACCGCGAGTGGTTCATCCGGGTTCGTGGCGGACACCGCACGTCGGCAGAGTACGAGACCGTCCTGATTCCCGATTCCGTGATCGCGGCGGGCTGAGATGACCCGCCCCACCCTCTCCGTCGCCGACCGCCGTGCCCAGCGCGCGGCGGTGGTCGGCGCGCTCCATGACGGGAGGATGAGCCGCTCACAGCTGGTGGAGCGTTTCGGCGTCAGCGGCGCGCTCATCACCCGCGTGGTGCGTGGACTGCTGGACGACGGCCTGGTGCGAGAGCTCGGAGTACAGACACCGAGCGTGGGTCGTCCGCCGATGCAGTTGGAGCTCTCCCGCGGCTACGGGGCACTCATCGCCGTCTCCTGCACCTCCGACGGCGTGCAGATCCGCAGCAGCGACCTGCACCGCAAGCCCCTGCGCGAGCTGACCTCACCGGCGGGCACCGCGCCGACCAGCCCCGAGGCGCTGGTCGACCTCATCGGCGCCGTGACCGCCCGCACCCCGTCGCTGATGGGCATCGGCGTCGGTGTTCCCGGCGTGGTGGACGCTGACACCGGCGACGTGAGAGAAGCCCCGGATCTGGGCTGGAGCGGCACCGTTCCCCTGCGCGCGATGCTGGCGGATCGCTTCCGCGTTCCCGTCACGATCGACAACGACGTGAACCTCATGATGACGGCCGAGCGTCAGACGCTCCCCGATCCGATTCGCCGTAACGCGGTGTACCTCTATCTCGGCGCGCGCGGTATCGGTGCCGGTGTGGTGGCGGGCGATCGACTCGTGCGCGGCTCTCACGGCGGCGCCGGGGAGATCGGTCTCATCCCCCTCGGCCTCGGCGGCGCCGAGCTCTCAGACTTCGAGGACAACGTGTCGACCATGGCGATCGCCGCGCGGCTCGATGCGGCCGGCCACCGGATCACGGGCGCGGTGATCCCGGCGCTCCTCGAACTCGCCGACGCGGGAGACGAGTTCGCCGTCGCCGTGCGTCGCGACATCATCGCGGCCTTCGCTCACGCGGTGACCCTGATGACCGCCATCCTCGACCCGGCGGCCGTGCTGCTCGGCGGCCACGCCCGTTCCTTCCGGGAGTCCGAGCGCGCCGAGATCGCCGCATCGCTCGGATCCCACCTGCCCTTCCGCCCCGAGGTGATGTTCGCCCAGCACGGCCCCGCGGCCGTCCTGGACGCGGCACGCGATCGGTGCTGGCAGAACGTGCTCGCAGGAGGCCTATGAGACAACCCCGTCCCGCACCGCCTCCGTTCCTCACCCGACAACAGAAACCGAAAGACAGGGAAGTCACATGGCACTCAACCGACTGCCGCGCCTGATCGCAGGCGTGGCGTTCACCGCCGCAGCAGGTCTCGCCCTCGCCGGATGCGCCGGCGACGTCGCGCCCGCCGAGAACTCCAGCACCCCGGATGTCGGCGCGAGCAGCGCCGCACCGGAGGGAACCACCGCCCCCTCCGAAGGCCTCACGATCTACACCGGGCGCGACAAGGACGAGGTCGCCTGGGTCGTCAGCGAGTTCGAGAAGGAGTTCCCCGCATACGCGGGCAAGGTCCAGACCGTCATCGCCGGTGCGCAGGACAACCTCGACCGTATGCGCGCCGAGGCCGGAAACCCGCAGGCCGGGTTCCTCTGGGGCGGCACGCAGCAGCAGTTCGAGCAGGCCGCCGACGAGGGTCTCCTCACGGCGTACACGCCGAAGTCAGACTCCGCCGTGCCCGACAAGTACAAGGACCCGAACCACCAGTGGATCGCCGAGATGCTGCTGCCGGAGGTGATCATCTACAACTCCAACCTGCTCACCAAGGACACCGCCCCGCAGGACTGGGCCGACCTCGGCAAGCCGGAGTGGAAGGACAAGATCGTCATCCGCGACGTCATGGCCTCCGGCACGATGCGCACCATCTATGCATCGATCGTGTACTCGGCCTTCGCGAAGGACGGCTCGCCGGACGCCGGCTACGAACTGCTCAAGCAGATCGACGCCAACACGGTCTCGTACGCGGCGAACCCGGACGACATGTACACGCAGCTCGACCAGGGCACCGGCCAGGTCACCGTGTGGAACATGCAGGACGCGCTCATCCAGCCACTGAAGAACAACCGGCCGTGGGGCTACATCATGCCCTCCTCCGGTGCTCCGGTGCTCGTGGACGGCGTCGGCATCATCAAGAACGACAAGCAGGAGGCCGCGGCGAAGGACTTCATGGACTTCCTGATGGACCCGACCATGCAGGCCAAGCTCGCGACCGACTACTACCAGATCCCGGCGATGGACATCCCGGCCGATCAGCAGCCCGACTGGATGAAGGCCGACGGCTTCAACATCAACGAGGCGAAGATCGACTGGCAGGTGTTCGCCGAGCACCAGGACGAGTGGATGACGTACTGGGCTGACAACATCAAGGGCAAGGGCAACAGCTGATCCATGGTCTCGGTCACCCTGCACAATCTGCACAAGTCATTCGCCCGTTCGGGCACCGTCGTGAACGGTCTCGACCTCGTGATCGAGGACGGCGAGTTCTTCACGCTGCTCGGCCCCTCCGGCTGCGGCAAGTCGACCACCCTGCGCATGATCGCCGGGTTCGAGGAGCCGGACGAGGGAACGATCCACTTCGATGAGCGCGATGTGACGTTCGCCCCGGCGAACAAGCGGGACGTGGGTCTGGTGTTCCAGAACTACGCGCTGTTCCCGCACATGTCCGTGGCCAAGAACGTGGGCTTCGGGTTGGACGTGCGCGGTGTGCGGGGTGCCGAGGCCGATCGGCGCATCGGCGATGTACTGGCCCAGGTGGGCCTCACGGCGCAGCGCGATGCCCGTGTCGACGAGCTCTCGGGCGGGCAGCAGCAGCGCGTTGCGCTCGCCCGAGCGCTGGTCTTCCGTCCTCAGCTGCTGCTGTTGGACGAGCCGATGTCCAACCTCGACGCCAAGCTGCGTCTGGAGATGCGCGGTGCGCTGCGTGATCTGCACGCGGAGACGGGCATCACCTCGGTGTACGTCACGCACGACCAGGCGGAGGCGCTGGCGATGTCCACGCGTATCGCGGTGATGAACACCGCCGTGGTACACCAGGTGGGCACCCCGGACGAGGTGTACTCCCGACCACTCACGGCCTTCGTCGCGGGCTTCCTCGGCCGCAACAACCTCCTGGCCGCGACCGTGGCGACCGTGACCGATGGCACGGCCACGCTGGTCCTCGGCAACGGCTCCATGCTGGAGGCGCGCACTGCCAACGCGGCGCCCGCTGTCGACTTCACCCCCGGTAACCGCGTGGTGGCCACCGTCCGCGCCGAGTCGGTTCGTGTCGCCGCGGACGGTGAGACCACGAACGTGGTGAACGGCACCGTGGCCGACGTCGACTTCATCGGCTACTCCCTTTCCTGCGAGCTGGACAGCGACCTCGGCCGCATCAAGGTGGACCTCACCGGCTCCCACCGT
This sequence comes from Microbacterium gorillae, assembly GCF_050990725.1. Taxonomy (GTDB): domain Bacteria; phylum Actinomycetota; class Actinomycetes; order Actinomycetales; family Microbacteriaceae; genus Microbacterium; species Microbacterium gorillae_A. The sequence continues at coordinate 261,389 of NZ_CP158844.1, read as the reverse complement.
CGCCCCGAGCGCGGCGACACGATGCGCGTGGTGCTGCCGGTCGACGCCGTCTACACCGTGCCCGCGGAGGACTGATGACCTCGCTCACGCACGCGCAACGCGTCACCGGCCCCAGCAAGCGCCCCTCGTGGTTCCGCCGTCGCTGGTCCACGGTGCTGACGCTCGCCGTCCTGCTCATCGTGCTGTTCGGCTACGTCATCGGTCCGATGATCGCCACGGCACGGCGCAGCGTCTCGCAAGACAAGGCGGCGATCCTCGGATTCTCGTTCAAGGCCTGGGGTGACTTCTTCGCCAACCCGGCACAGACCTCGGCCATCGGCGGCTCGATCCTGGTGTCGGTCCTGTCTGTGATCTGCGCCGGCGTGCTCGGCACCGGTGTGGCCATCCTTCTCACGCGGTGGGAGTTCCCGGGCCGGCGCATCCTGCAGGTGCTGGCGATGCTTCCCATCGCCCTTCCCCCGCTCATGGGTGTGTGGTCGTTCAAGCTGCTCTTCGGAGTGGGCGGTCGGATCCCGTTCGCCATGCAGGAGTGGTTCGGGCTGGATCAGAAGATGTTCTGGCTGCAGGGCATGGCCGGCGTGCTCATCGTGCACGCCATGACGATGTACCCGTACTTCTACCTCACGGTGTCGGCAGCCCTCGCCAATGCTGACGCCTCGCTCGAGGAGGCCGCGGCGTCGATGGGCGCGGGCAAGGCACGCATCTGGATGCGCGTGATCCTGCCGATGCTGACCCCGGCACTCGTGGCAGGGTCCCTCATCACCTTCATGTCGGCGATGAGCTCTTATACGGCACCGCTGCTGTTCCAATACACCGACGTGATGACGCAGCAGATCGTCATCGCCAAGACCAATGGCGACATGCGACTGGCGTCGATCATCTCGACGACTCTCGCCATCATCTCGATCGCGTTCCTCGCGATCATCCGCTCCTACGAGCAGCGCAAGGTCTACCGGACGCAGTCGAAGGGCGGCGGTCGCAAGCGGTCCACACTGACCAGCACACCGGCGAAAGTCCTGCTGCTGGTGATCTCGATCCCCGTCACCGTGTTCCTGGTGCTGCCGATCATCATGATCGCCGTGCTCTCGGTCACGGCGAAGGGCGGCTGGCTGATGAGCGTCCTGCCCACCGGCTGGACGCTGGAGTGGTGGGCGCGGATGTTCACGGGCTTCGACTTCTGGCGTCCGGTGACCAACTCGCTGCTGATGAGCGTGATCGCCGTGGGCGGCGCGGTCATCCTCGGTGCCGGTGCCGCGTATGTCATGAGCCGCATGAAGTTCCGCGGCAAGCTGGCGCTCGACATCGCCGTGATGCTGCCGTGGGCGCTGCCCGGAACCGTCGTGGCGATCAACCTCATCACGGCGTTTTCCAGCCCGTCACCGTTCGCCTTCGGCAACGTGCTGGTCGGGACGTTCGCGATCCTGCCGCTCGCGTACTTCGTGCGATTCAACCCGCTCATCTTCCGCTCCACGTTCGCCTCCCTGAGCCAGCTCGATCCCAACCTCGAAGACGCTGCCCGCAGCCTCGGGGCCACCTGGTGGTACTCGTTCCGGCGGGTCGTGCTCCCGCTCATCTCCCGCGGCATCATGGCCGGCGCGCTGCTGGCCTTCGTCGACGGCGTGGGCGAGTTCGTCGCCAGCGTGCTGATCTACACCCCCGACTGGGTGCCGCTGTCGATCGCCGTCAACAACGAGAACTACCAGGGCAACATCGGCGTCGGCTCCGTCTACGGCATGATCCAGGTGTTCCTGGTGCTGATCGTGCTGGCCGTCACCAACCGCATGGGCGCCCGTGGCGGCGCGCCCGCCGCCCTCTGAACCGATCCAGAAGTACCGAAGGACAAGAAATGAACCGCGACGAGATCGTCCAGCGCGACGGCGACGTCTTCCCCGGCACGAGCTACACCACGGCCGTGCTCCGTCCCGCCTACGACGAGGCCAAGCGCATGCTGCTGCCGTCGATGATGCAGATCCACCGCGCCCACCTCCTCATGCTGCGCACCGCCGGGATCCTCACCGACGCCGATGCGGCCACCATCGCCCGCTCCCTCGACGAACTCGATCTGGAGGCGCTCGCCGCGAGCGAGTACACCGGGGAGTATGAGGATCTGTTCTTCACGGTGGAGCACCGTCTGATGGAGATCGGCGGCGACGTGACCGGCAGCCTGCACACCGCGCGCAGCCGTAATGACATGGGCATGACGCTGTACCGCATGGTGATGCGGCACCAGCTGGTGCGCGTTCTGGAAGCGGCCGGCGAGCTCTACGAGACGCTGGTGCGACTCGGTGCCGAGCACGCCGATACGCTCAATCTCGAGCACACGCACACGCAGCCCGCGCAGCCGTCGATCCTCGGCCACCGGTTCCTGGCCATCGCCGACGTGCTCGGGCGCGACATCCGTCGGGTGCAGCAGGCGTATGCCTCGCTGGACTACTCGCCCATGGGCGGCGCGGCCCTCACCGGCACCGGCTTCCCGATCAACCGCGAACACATGGCCGAGCTGCTCGGCTTCCGCGGCCTCGTGGAGAACTCCTACGACGCCGTGGCCGCCACCGACTACATCGCGCACTCCGCGATCACCCTGCAGCTCATGGCCGTGGACACGGGACGCAGCTGCGTGGACTTCCTGACCTGGTGCACGGCCGAGTTCGGGCTCTACCGCGTCGCGGCTCCCTACGTGCAGATCTCGTCGATCATGCCGCAGAAGCGCAACCCGGTCTCGATCGAGCACTCGCGCTCGCTGCTGTCCGCGGCATCGGCGAGCGCGGCGACGGTGCTCACGATGATGCACAACACCCCCTACGGCGACATCGTCGACACCGAGGACGACCTGCAGCCGCACATCTGGCGCGCGGTGGACATTCTCACCAACGTGCTGCAGCTGCTCACCGGCGTGCTCGGCACGATCCAGGTCAACACCGACGTGATGCGCGAGCGCGCGCTCGCCTCCTTCGCCAACGCGACGGAACTCGCCGACACCCTGGTGCGCGACGGCGGTCTGACCTTCACTCAGGCGCACACGATCGTGTCCCGTGTCGTCCGTGAAGCGGACGCCGCGGGAATCACGGACGTTCGCACCATCGATCCCGAGCGCGTGCACGCCATCGCGCGCGAGGTGGTCGGTCACGATGTCACGCTGACGCCGGCAGATATGGCGCGTGCCCTCAACGCCGACAACTTCGTCGCCGTCCGCACCTCGACCGGCGGCGCTGCGCCGAGTGAGGTCGCGCGCATGGCGTCCGAGCGCTCCGAGGTCGCCGCCGAGTTCCGCGGTTGGCTGGACGATGTCCGTGGTCACCTCGCGAGCGTCGACCGGCGCCTGCGTGATGAGACCGCCGCACTGCGTGGCTGACGGCGGCATCGTGACTGCATCCGTGCCGGAGGCAGCGGGCACCGTCCTCGGTATCGACTTCGGCGGCACGAAAGTGGAGCTGCGCATCGAGCGGGCGTCGGGCTCTGTCGCGCCGATTCCACTCGGCGCCCTGGGCGCGCGCCTCATCCCCGAGTCCGATGCTCCGCACCGCACGCCGTCCGCCGACGTGCGGCTGGAGATCGAGCCGGGCGAACCTGCCGACAGCGTGCTGGATCGGACCTTCGACATCGCTCGAGCACTGGTCGAGGTGGCAGGTGGGGTGGACGCCGTCGGCGTCTCGACCCCCGGCATCGTTCTCGACGACCGCGTCGACCTCGCACCCAATGTGGTGGGCTGGAGCGACCTGTCGCTGTCGGACCGGCTGCGCGATGGGCTCGGTGCCGGCCGGATCGTCGTGGAGAACGATGTGAAAGCCGCAGCTCTCGCCGAAGCACGCCAGGGCACGCTCGTGGACGTCGATCCGGGGCTGTACGTGAACCTGGGAACCGGGATCGCGATCGCTCCCGTGATCGGCGGCATCGTGCTGCGCGGTGCGCACGGCGCAGCCGGCGAGATCGGCTACGGCGTGGTCGGTCCACTGCCGGACTGGTCGGGCAGCGGTGCGCCGTTGGAGGAGTATGCCGGTGGTGGCGGGCTGCTGCGTCGCGTGGCAGCCTCGGGTCTGGGGATCGCCGATGTCCCGTCGCTGGTCGCCTCCTCCACCAGCGGGCACGAGAGCGCCACACGCTTCTGGCTCGACGCCGTGGACGAGCTCGCGCGTCACCTCCTCACCGCCACGCTGACCATCGACCCGCAGCGCGTCACGCTCGGGGGCGGGATGGTGCGCGCCGGTCGCGCGCTGATCGGACCGCTGCAGGGCCGGCTCGAATCGGCGCTGCCGTATCCGCCCGAGGTGGTGGTGTCAGCCTTCGGCGCTCGCGCGGCGCTGATCGGCGCCTGCATCCTCGCCCGCGACGCGCTGACACACGCCGAATGACCTCGATCCGTGCCCCCGCCGTGTCGGCGCGGGCACGGATCATCCGAACCAGGAGAAGACATGACCGACCTCGCCGCCGAGCGCTCCCTCGCCACCCACCTGGTGCAGAAGGGTCACGCGATGCGCGCCGCCGCCATCGCCCGCCCCACGCAGGAGGACTGGGACGAGGTGATCGAGGCGCGCTGCATCGCTGATGACCACACCGGCGTCCGCAAGCTCGCCATTCGCGAGTTCTCCTTCCTCGGCGACGGCGGTGCCGACATCGGCGGCTGGAACCTCGGTCCGTCGTCCCCGGAGTATCTGCTCGGGGTGATCAGCACCTGCCTCACCCACACGTTCCTCTGCCTCGCCGCGATGCGGGATCTACCGCTGAACCGCGTGGAGGTGCGCGTGCAGGCGAACAACAACGACGCCGGATTCTTCGGGGTCGCCAGCGACCGTCCCACCCAACCGCACGACATCCGCATCCATGTCGACCTCGATGCCCCCACGCTCTCCGCCGAGGAGAAGACCGCGTTCATCGTGGAGGCCGAGGCGACGTGCCCCGTGGTGAAGGCGCTGCGCGAACCCCAGTCACTCACGCTGACGTCGGCGTAATTCGCCGAGACACCCATCCAAGTCCGAGAAACCCTGCAATGCGGAGTTTCTCGGACTTGCTTGGGTTTCTCGCGCGCTGTTGGAGCACCGCGCGCGAACCTATTCTGGGCGTGCGGACATCTCCTGGTAGCCATCACCGACGAAGGGGTCAGAGTGAAGATCTCGCGTTTTCTCATCGCCGGACTCCTGAGCGCCTCCGCCCTCGTGGGAACGACCGCATGCAGGTCGTCCACCAGCGGCGCCAGTGGTTCTCGTCACGAGCTCTACGAGTCGGTCGAGGAACTGGTGGCCGCAAGCGCGTTCGTCGTCACCGGCACGGTGACCGGACAGATCGAAACAGGCGACACCACCAACTCCACGTTCTCGGTCACGGGCTCGTACGCTCCGGCCGGTCTCAAGACGCCTGATGTTCCCCTCGACGACACCATCATCGTTCGCCAGATGGGCACATCCGGCGACGCTCTCCCGTATCCGCTCATGACCCCCGGCCAGGATTATCTGTTGTTCCTCGTTCCCACGGAACTACCGGGTGACGCCGGCGACGACTATTACGTGGTCGGCGGATCGGCAGGCATCTACGAGGTCGACGGTGAGGCATTCGTCCACGTGCCCTCGGATGAGGGTGACATGCTCCCGGAGAAGCTGACACCTGACGACCTCACGTAGCTCGGTGCCCAGCAAGCTGCTGACCCCGATCACGAGACGTCCGTCTACGGGCGAGAATCGCGTCCTCGCGCCGATTCTCGCCCACAGACGGAAGTCTCGCGGAATCAGACCGCGGCGGCGGCGCGGGCGGCAGCGGGAAGCGCTGCCGCGATGCGCTCCAGCGCGGCGTCGTCGTGAGCGGCCGTGACGAACCACGCTTCGAAGGCACTGGGCGGCAGGTTGATGCCCGCGTCCAGCATCGCGTGGAAGAACGCCCGATGCTGTGCCACGTTCTGCTGCTGCACCGTGGCGTAATCGCGCGGAGCCTCGGCGAAGTCTCCGAACACGACGCTGAACAGGGTGCCGGCACGCTGCAGCGAGAACGGGACACCGGCACCGGTCAGCGCACCCGCCACCTCGTCCGCGACGGTGTCAGCCGCGTGCCCGAGCGCACGGTAGGCGTCGTCATCCGCGTGGCGCAGCGTGGTGAGGCCGGCGGCCACCGCCAGCGGATTGCCCGACAGCGTCCCCGCCTGATAGACCGGGCCGAGCGGCGCCAGCAGGTCCATGATCTCGGCACGACCGCCGAGCGCGGCGAGCGGAAGACCGCCACCGACCACCTTGCCGAACGTGAAGAGATCGGGCGCAACTCCGGCCGGAACGCGCTCCTGCTCGATGCCCCAGTAGCCGGACCGGCTCGCGCGGAATCCGGTGAGCACTTCGTCCACGATCACCAGCGCACCGTTGCGGTGAGCCAGCTCGATCATCGCGGCGGTGAATCCGGGCTGCGGCAGCACCACGCCCATGTTGGCGGCAGCGGACTCCGTGATGATGGCGGCGATGCGCTCGCCGTGCTCAGCGAACGCCGCCTCGAGCGCGGCGAGATCGTTGTAGGGCAGCACCAGAGTCTGCCCGGCGGTCTCCGCCGTCACGCCCGCGGATCCCGGCATGGCCAGCGTCGCCAGACCCGAACCGGCTTCCGCCAGCAGACCGTCCGAATGTCCGTGGTAGTGACCGGCGAACTTCACGATGAGCGGCCGGCCGGTCGCGCCGCGCGCGAGACGGATCGCCGTCATCGTCGCCTCGGTGCCCGTGGACACCAGGCGCAGCCGCTCGACGTCGGGCATGCGCGCGATGATCTCCTCCGCCAGTTCCGCCTCCTGCGGAACCGAGGCACCGAAGCCCAATCCTCGGCTCGCGGCCTGCTGCACGGCGTCGACCACCGCGGGATGCGCGTGCCCGAGCAGCGCCGGACCCCACGATGCCACGAGATCGACGTACTCGTTGCCGTCGACGTCGGTGACGTAGGCCCCGCGACCGGACACGAGGAACCGCGGCGTTCCACCGACCGAACCGTACGCGCGCACCGGCGAGTTCACCCCACCAGGGATCACGCGCGATGCGCGGGCGGCCAGTTCTGCGCTGCGCGTGGTGTCCAGGCTCATCGCAGCCACCCCGCAAGCTCGACGGCGAAGTAGGTCAGCACGGCATCGGCCCCCGCACGCTTGATTCCCACCACGGACTCCTCGATCACCCGACGACGATCGATCCAGCCGTTCGCGGCGGCGGCCTCGATCATCGCCGCCTCACCGGAGACCTGGTAAGCCCAGACCGGAACGGGACTGATCGCGGCGACGTCCGACAGCACGTCGAGGTAGCTCATCGCCGGCTTCACCATGACGATGTCCGCACCCTCGGCGATGTCGAGCTCGGCCTCGCGAACGCCCTCGCGCCGGTTCGCCGGATCCTGCTGATAGGCGCGGCGGTTGCCCGTCAGCTGCGAGTCGACGGCCTCACGGAACGGGCCGTAGAACGCCGACGCGTACTTGGCCGAGTAGGCGAGGATCGCGGTGTCCTGATGACCGGCGCCGTCCAGCGCCTCCCGCACAGATGCCACCTGGCCGTCCATCATCCCGGAAAGACCCAGCAGCGCAGAGCCGGCCTCGGCCTGCGCGAGGGCCATGGAGCGATAGCGCTCCAGTGTCGCGTCGTTGTCCACGGCACCCGTGCCGTCCAGCACACCGCAGTGACCGTGGTCGGTGAACTCGTCCAGGCAGAGATCCGTCTGCACGACGAGGGCGTCACCCGCTTCCTCGACGACAGCGCGCGTCGCCACGTTGAGGATGCCGTTCGGGTCGTCCGCAGCGCTGCCGCGCGCATCCCTGACAGCGGGGACGCCGAACAGCATGATGCCGCCGATACCCGCCTCGGCCGCCTCGACGGTGGCGCGGCGCAGGGAGTCGATCGTGTGCTGCATGACGCCCGGCATGGAACCGATCGGCTGCGCCTGGTCGATCCCCTCGCGGACGAACACGGGGAGGATCAGCTCCGCCGGATTCAGCCGGGTCTCCGCGACCAGTCGGCGCATCGCCGGGGTCGTGCGCAGGCGGCGCGGACGGATGGTGGGGGTCATGCGAGTTCCTTCTTGTTCTCTGATCGGTGAGACGTCGGCGAACGTCATCGTGCGGCACCCAGGGGCGCGAGTTCCGCGGCACCCCGGGCGAGCAGATCGGCCGCGACTGCTCGCCCCAGTTCCTCCGCCACGGCGGAGTCATTCGGGTGCCAGTCGCGCTCGGCGGTCGCGGTGAGACGCGAGCCCCCATCCAGCGCGTACACGTGGCCGCTCAGCACGAGACGACCCTCATGGATCGACGCGTGCGCACCCACCGGAGCGGCACAGCCCGCCTCGAGTGCCGCGAGCAGCGCGCGTTCGGCGAGGGCGCTGGCCCGGGTGGCGGCGTCGTCGATGGCCGCGAGCGCGGTGGCGTAGGGCTCCACCGCGGCATCTTCTGCTCGCACTTCGATGGCGAGCGCACCCTGACCGGGTGCCGTGGGGGCGTCTTCCAGCGAGAAGCGCTCGGTGATCACGGAAGAGCGACCCAGGCGATCCAATCCGGCGCACGCGAGCACGACGGCATCCAGATCGGCGCCGACGCGGGCGAGCCGTGTGTCGACGTTGCCGCGCAGGTCCTGCACGTCCAGATCTGGGCGGCGGGCGAGCAGCTGAGCCACGCGACGCGGTGAGCCGGTGCCCACCCGGGCGCCGCTGGGAAGATCCGCCAGCGACAGACCGTCGCGGGCACACAGCGCGTCGCGGGCGTCGGCGCGCTCGGGAATCGCGCCGATCACGATGCCCTCGCACGACCCGGTGGGCAGATCCTTCAGGGAATGGACGGCGATATCGCACTCACCATCGAGCAGGGCGTCGCGCAGTGCGCTGACGAAGACCCCGGTGCCACCGAGCTGAGACAGCGGCGCGCGCGATGTGTCGCCGTGGGTGGTCACGAGCACGAGCACCACGTCGAGTCCCGTGGCGGCGGCGATGGCTTCTGCCACCGTGGTGGTCTGCGCCACCGCGAGCGCGCTGCCGCGCGTGCCGATCCGAAGCAGTCCCGGTCGCGCCGGAAGCGGCGAATCCGATCGGTGGATGCTCACCGTAGACGGGGTGTCATTCATGCTGCGGACGTACCTCTCCGGTCTGTGTGGAACCGGAGACGCTCCGGTGAAGTGCTGCGAGGGTGTCGGCGGCGGCGCGACGCGCACCGGGGATCACGGAGGCGAGCCCGGTGCCGCTGACCCAGTCTCCCGCGAGAGCGAGGCCCGGCGGGAGCGCGTCTGCGGTTGTGTCGGGCGAACCGCTGACATTGGTCCACACCCGGCGACGCATGCCGCGGACGGACGAGGGCGCCAGCGCGATGTCGAGGATGCGCGAGGCGTCGGCGAGCGCGAGCGCGGTGGTCATTGCATCGTCCAGTCCCAGAGTCTCGGGGGCACGGCCGAGGCGGCCGTAGGAGAGGCGCAGCACATGTGGTCCGGTCGCGCGCTCCGGCCACTTCGCAGTGACGTGGGTGAGGGCCTTCGCGGTGATCACGGATGCGCCGGCGCTCTCGGCGATGAGCACGCCGGTGCCGCGCGGGGCGGCGTCGAGCCTCGCGTCGTCGATCAGCAACGCGACGACCTCGACCTCCGCCGGTGTCGCGTTGGCGCGGCCGAGCAGCGGGGCGGCGATGTGCTCCGGCACGGCGAGCACGACGGCATCTGCGCGCAGCTCTGCGTCCTCCGTCAGAATCCGCCAGAGTCCCGGTTCCTGAGGGCACTTCGTCTCGCCGAGCGGCTCGCTCAGCAACCGCGAGGCGAGACCACCCCCCGGTTCCTGAGCGAGCGAAGCGAGACGAAGGGGCCCTCCCTCGGGATCAGACGTCGCGCTGCCCGGCTCGATCACACCGCCCGGCCCCTCAGCGTCACGCCGCACCGCGATCACACGGGTGCCGGTATGCACGGCGACACCGAGCAGATCCAGCTCCTCCCGCAGCCGCGACACGAGGCTCGCCATCCCGCCGCGAAGACCCGCGACCGCGCCGCCGGCAGCTGTGCGGCTGGCGCGCAGATCGCGAGCGGCGAGGATCAACGATCCACGCCGCGCATACGCCTCGGCCAGCCCCGGAATGGATCGAACCGTCATATCCGCAGGGTCGGTGGAGTGGATGCCCAGCACCACCGGCCGCACCAGACGGTCGAGCACGCGGGCTCCAAGGCGCGCGCGGATCACGTCATCGAGCGCTCCCGATCGTCCGATCGACGGCGGGAGCAGGGGCTCGATGGCGGCACGCATCGCCCCCGCCACCCCCAGCGCCCGAACCGTGGACCACGACAGCGGCGTCGCCGGAATCCCGATCGTGCCGGCAGGTGGCAGCGGTACCGCGCGGGCGGCATCGGACGTGACGACCCACGAACCCAGCGACGCGGGGTGCACGATCTCGTCCGCCATCCCGAGCTCGGTGAGCAGCGCCGCAACGGCGCCGCCGCGGGTCGCGAAGGACTCCGCGCCGATGTCGAGCGTGACGTCGTCGATGTTCTCTCGGCGCACCCGTCCGCCGAGTTCGTCGCCGGCCTCAAGCAGCACAACTCGAGCGCCGGAGCGCGCGAGCTCCCATGCCGAGACCATCCCGGCGATTCCACCACCGATGACGACGACCGCGCCCGACCCTTCGGCAGAAGGGTCCGACAAGGCCGACCGCTGAGCGGTGTCAGAGAGCATGTGCCCGTTCCACGATCCGGGTCAGCACGTCGGGGTCGGTCTCCGGCGGAACGCCGTGGCCCAGGTTCAACACGTGTGCGGGGGCGCGCTTGCCGCGACGGATGACGTCATCGAGATGGGCCTCGCGCACGGCGGCAGGCGCACCCAGGTAGGCGGGATCGAGGTTTCCCTGCAGCGGGAACGCGTCGCCCAGTCGGCGGCTGGCGTCATCGAGCGGGGTGCGCCAGTCCACGCCGAGCGCGCTCGGCGCGATGTCCGCGAGCTCCTCCAGCAGGTGGCCGGAACCAACGGCGAAGTGGATCATCGGGACACCCGCGTCCGCGTCCGGGCCCACCCGGAAGTCCCGCACCGCGTCCAGTGTCCGGCGCGACGCGGGGGCAACGAGGGCACGGTAGTCGGCGGCGCTCAGCGAACCGGCCCACGAGTCGAACAGTTGCACGGCGCTGGCGCCCGCCTCCACCTGGGCCTGCAGGAAGGTGCCGGAGAGATCGGCTGCCCATTCCAACAGTTCGCGCCAGGTGTCGGGTTCCGCGTGCATGAGGGTTCGCGCCCGCAGGTGATCGCGCGACGGACCACCCTCCACGAGGTACGCGGCCAGCGTGAACGGAGCACCCGCGAAACCGATCAACGGCGTGCTGCCGAGTTCGGCGACCGTGAGGCGGACAGCCTCGCGGACGGGCTCCAGCGCCTCGCGCAGTCGCTTGGGGGTGAACTCCGCGCGAGCACGGGCGACGTCGGATGCGGTGCGGATCGGGTGCGCGAACACGGGGCCGCGTCCGGCGACGAGATCCACATCGACGCCCGCCAGCCAGAGCGGAACCACGATATCGCTGAAGAACACGGCGGCATCCACTCCGTGACGACGTACCGGCTGCAGCGTGATCTCGCTCGCGAGCTCCGGGGTGACGCACGCGTCGAGCATGCGGTGATCGGCACGAATGCTGCGGTACTCGGGCAGCGACCGCCCCGCCTGACGCATGAACCACACCGGGAGTCGGTCGGGTCGATCGCCGCGCAGCGCACGCACGAGCGAGGCGTTGCCGGTGCGGCCGTCGACGAGCGGGTGGGAAGCCTGGGGAGTGTTCATCAGATGAAGATGCTAACTTACAGTTCTGCGGGTTCCATCCACGATGCCTCCAGCCTCGCCCCGATGCCACCCCTCCCCGCTCACGACTTTCTTGAGAAGACCATGCTGCTCTGCCTTTCCGTCGATCATCGGACCGCCGATCTCGAACTACTCGAACGCATCGAGCGCCGCGCGGAGACGGTGACCGCCGCACTGAGTGACGACACCGCCCGTGGCGTGGTGGTGCTGGCCACCTGCAATCGGTTCGAAGCCTATGTCGACGCCCCCGATCACGGGCCGGAACCCGCACTGGAAGCGGTGGCTCGCGCCGCGCAGCTCACTCCTGCCGAGCTTGCCGACACCTTCACCATCCATCACGACGACGCCGCCGCCGAGCATCTGTTCGCGGTCTCGAGTGGGCTTGAGTCAGCGGCCGTGGGCGAGGGAGAGATCGCCGGCCAGGTGCGGCGGGCTCTGGAGACCGCACGCGCCGCCGGACGTACCAGCACCGATCTCGAGCAGCTTTTCCAGCACGCGATGACCGTGTCGAAAGAGGTCAAGAACCGCACCGGCCTGCAGACCCGCGGCCGCTCCCTGGTGCAGCTCGCGCTCACGCTGGTCGACGCGCGGGTGACGGACTGGAGCACGGCACGCGTCGTGCTCATCGGAACGGGCGCTTACGCCGGAGCGAGCCTGGCTGCGCTGCGTGTGCGCGGGGCGGACAACATCGCGGTGTTCTCGCCCTCGGGTCGTGCCGAGGCGTTCGCGGCGAGCCACGATCTCCGCCCCATCTCCGACAGCGATCTTGTCGCGGAGCTCAGCCGCGCGGACGTCGTCGTGGCCTGCAGCAGCACCAATGACCCCGTCCTCACCCGCGAGCATCTCCGCGGCACAACCCGGCCTCGGGTCCTGATCGACATGGGCCTGCCGCGCAACATCTCGCCGGATGTGGGCGAGGAGGCGGGCGTCGAGCTGCTGGATCTGGAGACGATCGCCCTGCACGCGCCGATTCCCGAACTGGGGGCCGAGCTGGAGGCACGTGACATCGTGCGCACCGCTGCAGCAGAGTTCGCCGCGCTGCGTGCCGAGCGCGAAGTGGTTCCGGCGCTCCGCAACATGCGGGCCTTCGTCACCGCGGTGATGGAGGATGAGATCGCGCGGCTCCGTGGACGAAACGCGGAGAACGCCGATCAGATCGAAGCCGCACTCCGCCACGCCCTCGGTCGCGTGATGCATCGCCCCACGGTGCGACTGCGTGCGCTCGCTCGTGCCGGCGCCGCGACAGAGGCCTCCGCCGCCGTCACGGCTCTCTTCTCCCCCGATCCGTTGTAGCCCGAACTCCGTGGTCAATAGCTGAGCGAACCCCCTGAGCCGTCGTCGCGGCACCCCAGCCCGGCCACGCACTGGCGCCGGTCTCAGATTCTGCGAATCTTCGACCGCACTCCTGCACGTGCTGAGACCACCCACGCCGCTGATCTCACAAACCGCACACTCCAAGCGACACATCAACCTGCTTTGAGACCACGCGCGCGACAGCGCGAGGACGTGTCGCCGCTGCCAGCCAAATCACCGGCCCGGCCTCCGCTGACCCCGGTCTCAACTTCTGCGAATCCTCGACCCGACCGCCGCGCTTGGTGAGACCACCCACGCCGTCGGTCTCACAAAACGCACACTCCACGCGACACATCAACGCGTTCTGAGACCAGCGCGGGCGACGACGCGACAACACGACTCATCCATCCATCGGTTCGCGACCGAACATCCACACCGACCGGTTCGGGAGCGAACGCTCACCCACCGGCTGCTGAGCGTGCTCCAACCCACCTGCTGAGGGAGCCCACACCCCGACTGAGCCTTCCTCGCGGTACCGCCGGCCCGACCTCACACCGGCCTCGGTCTCAGATTCTGCGGATCCCCGACTCCACCACCGCACTATGTGAGACCACCGACGTCACTGGTCTCACAGAGTGTTCATGTGAGGCGACACATCAACCTCTCTTGAGACCACCGCGCGCTGCAGCCCCACCGCAGACCATAGCTATGGGTTTCGCAACGCGGCGTCCAGTCGTAAGGTGGGAATCCCGAAAACCGAGCGATGCTCGGGCGTCAACGCGCATCGTCGCGCGTGAAAGGAGCACCGTGAGCGCGTCCGCGCCCGGCACCATCGCCCCGCCCGTGCGGCACACCCGACTGCTCACCTGGCTGTTCCTGTTGAACGCCGCGATCCTGACGATCTACTCGGCGTTCATCGTCATCCTGATACCCGATCAGGTCGAGGGGATTGACCCGGCGAACAAGGTCGCGAACCTCGCGATCCTCATGACCGCGTCGTCCATCATGACCATCGTGATCCATCCGCTGATCGGCGCGCTCTCCGACCGAACACGCAGTCGGCTCGGCCGTCGGGCACCGTGGATGATCGGTGCCGCCGCCACGACCGTGCTGTTCCTGGTGCTGCTCGCCGGTGCGGCAAACCTGTGGACGCTGTGCCTGTACTGGGTCCTCATGATGCTGTGCGTGAACGCGGTGGCCACCGTGGGATCCGCCGTGGTCCCCGACCACTTCGCGAAGGAGAGCCTCGGCAAGGCGAGCGCCGTCGTGGCGCTCGGCATCTTCGTGGGCATGGGCGCGGGCGTCGGGCTCGCCGGCTTCGCCACCGCGCACCTCGGCATCGGCTACACCGCGTTCGGGATCGGTTTCCTGATCGTGTGCGTGTTGTTCGTGGCGCTCAATCGAGATTTCGCCTCGACCGACCTCCCGCGCGACCCCTTCTCCTGGCGCTCATTCGCGGCGAGCTTCTGGGTCAGCCCGAAGCACTTCCCCGACTTCTGGTGGGCGTTCGCGGGACGGTTCTTCCTGATCCTCGCCTACCAGTCCGTGCAGTCGTACCTGCTGTACATCCTGCGCGACTTCATCGGCATCTCGGATGCGGAATCCATCGCACTCTCCACGCCGATCACCGGAATCATGCTGGTGGGCGCTCTGCTCACCACCTTCTTCGTCGGTCGCCTTTCCGATCGCACCGGAAGGCGCAAGATCTGGGTGATGGTGGCGTCGATCGTGATGGCGGGCTCCCTGGTGATCCCCCTGATCTCCCCCACGCTCGCCGGGATGTTCGCGCTGGCCGCCGTGTTCGGGATCGGCTATGGCGCGTACATGAGCGTTGACTCGGCCCTGATGACCCAGGTGCTGCCGTCGTCCGAGGCCGCCGGCAAGGATCTCGGGATCCTGAACATCGCGACGGCCCTGCCGCAGGCGCTCACCCCGGCGATCGCGGGCTTCCTGATTTTGCACGCCGGCGGCTACACGGCCCTGTTCATCGCGGGCATCGTGTTCGCTGTCCTCGGTGCGCTCACGGTCATCCCGATTCGGAGCGTGCGATGACGGAGCACGAGCTGACCGCTCCCGTGCCGCTCTGCGACGAGAAGGGTCGTCTGAATCCCGCCTCCGTCGGGTGGAGTCGCCGGCAGCTCATCGACACCTCGCGCATCGGGCACGGCTGGTACGGCTGGGGACGCAACAAGCGCTGGGAGTACTGGGGCATCATCACCCCGACGCACTTCCTCGCGATGACGATCGCCGCCCTGGACTACGCCAACCTCCGCCAGATCTGGGTCATGGACCGCGCCACGGGCATCGAGGTGGACGCAGTGGAGATCTCGGCGCTGTCACAGGGCGTGCAGCTTCCGGGATCACTCGGCGACGGCGACGCGACATCTCGAGGACGTGCGATGCGGCTGGCCTTCGCGGAGGTCGCCGGCGGCACCCGACTCACGGCCGCGAGCGCGCGCGTCAGCATCGATGTCGTCGCTGAGCGGCTCCCGGGGCACGAGGCGATGGGCACCGCAGCTCCGTTCTCCAACTTCCTCGTGGAGTACACGGTGAAGGATGTCGATCGACCGGTGCACGGCTCCGTGGTGATCGACGGCGAACGCTTCGAAGTGCCGCCGGGATCGTCGTGGGCGGTGCTTGACCACGGCCGGCTGCGGGCGCCGTATCGCACGTCGTGGAACTGGGGCGCCGGGGCCGGGATGTCTGCAGGCCGGCGCATCGGGCTGCAGCTCGGCGGCGGAGGGCCTCTCGCGATCCGCCGTGGCATCTCGCAGAACGCGTTCACCGTGAACGGCCGCGTGCACAAGGTCGCGGAGGCGCTGGTGTGGGAGTTCGATGCGGATGACTGGCTGGCGCCGTGGCGCATCCGCAACGACCGGATGCAGCTGTCGTTCCTGCCGATGCACGATCGCTACGCCAAAACCGATCTGCTCGTGATCCGCTCCGAAACACACCAGTGCTTCGGCACCTATCGGGGCCGCGTGCGAACGGACGAGGGCGAGTGGATCGAGCTGGACGGCATCGACGGGTGGGCCGAGGACGTGCACAACCGCTGGTGAGCGCGCACTAGCCTGATTCCATGCGGTCTGTGGTGCGGAGCCCCCAGTGACGGGGCCGATCTGGACCGGTCACGAACGCGGCAGCAGCGGCTATCGGCGCATGATTCTCGCACTGTTCGCCGCGGGGGTCGCGACGTTCTCGCAGCTGTACTCGGTACAGGGCGTGCTTCCGGAGTTGGCGGCCGATCAGCGGGTGTCCTCCGCCGACGCTGCGCTGGCCGTGTCGTTCGCCACGCTCGGACTCGCGATCGCGGTGATTCCGTGGTCGTTGCTGGCGGATCGGCGGGGCCGACGCACCACGATGCGTGTCTCGATCGTGGCGGCGGTGGTCCTCGGGATTCTGGTGCCGTTCTCGCCGACGTTCGAGGTGCTCCTCGCGTTGCGTTTCGTGGAGGGCCTGGCGCTCGGTGGGATTCCCGCGGTGGCGCTCGCCTACCTCGCGGAGGAGGTCTCGCCGCTCGCCGCCGCAGTGGCGGGTGGCACGTACATCTCCGGCACGTCGCTCGGCGGTCTGTTCGGTCGGCTCCTGTCGGGGCCGCTCAGCGAGGTGTTCACCTGGCGGATCGGCATGCTGGTGGTGTCGCTATTGGCCGCCGCGGCCGCCATCGTGTTCTTCGTCACGGCACCAGCGCCGCGCGGGTTCGTCCCCGTGGTGCGCGGATCGGAGCGCGATGTACCGCTGGGGCGAAAGCTCCTAGCGTGCCTGCGCGATCGGCGTCTGGTCGCCCTGTTCTGCCAGGGCGGACTGCTGATGGGTGGGTTCGTCGCGGTGTACAACTACCTCGGATTCCGCCTGCAGCTGCCACCCTTCTCCCTCCCGGTGGCACTGTCGTCCTTCCTCTTCCTCGCCTATCTGTCCGGCACCTGGTCGTCCGCGCAGTCGGGTCGAATCGCGCTGCGACGGGGCCGGTTCGCGGTGCTGCTCGGCTCGGCGATCCTGATGCTGGGCGGCCTTCTCCTCACCGGGATCCCCGCCCTCGCCGCGGTGATCGTGGGGTTGCTGCTGTTCACCGCCGGCTTCTTCGCCGCGCATGCCATGGCCTCCAGCTGGGTGCCCGTGCTGGTGCGCACCGGCCGGGCTCAGGCGTCCAGTCTCTACAACCTGGCGTACTACGGCGGATCGAGCCTCTTCGGCTGGGCCGTGGGTCTGGCCTTCCAGGACGCCGGCTGGTGGGGAGTGATCCTCGCCGTGGGCGTGCTGGTGATCGCGGCGATGTGCATCGCTGTCGCCACGCTTCGTCACGAACCCTCCGGCCGCCCCTCTCCCGCCACCCCATGACCCGCGAGACTTCCGTCTGTGGGCGAGAATCACCGCGTTTGCGGTGACCCGCGGATGGTGGAGGCTGTGTCTCAGGTGATTTATGGAAGAGCAGGGGAAGCGTCCTGAGCGGCGCAAGGGTCAGCAGTGGCATCCGGATCAGCGTGCGGAGGCGGTGCGGATCTATCGGGAGTCGAGGGGGCGCACGATTCGTGCGGTCGCGGATGATCTCGGGGTTCCGTTTCAGACGCTGTATCGGTGGGTGCGGACGGCTCGTGATATCGAGCTGGATCCGTCGGGGACGTTGACGGATGCTGCGCGCAAGCGTGTGCGGAAGTTGGAGGAGGAGAACGCTCGACTGCGCAAGGAACTCGACTTCGAGAAAAAAGCGCGCGCCTTCGTTCAGGAGATCTCTCGCCGGCGGAATGGTTCGCGGTGATCGATCGAATGAAGGCTGATTTCTCCATCCAGTACCTGTGCCGCAAGTTCGGTGTCTCCGAGTCGGGGTACCACGCCTGGAAGACGCGACCGCTGTCGGCGACAGCGCAGTGGCGGGCGGTGTTGCACGCGAAAGTGCTCGGCCTGTTCGTGCGGTCCTTGTATACCGTTGGGCACCGCAAGATCGCCGCTGACCTGAGGATAGATCACGGCTTGCCCGTGAACCCGAAGAGCGTCCTGAAGGCGATGAAGGCGATGAAGCTGATGCCCCGAGCCACCGAGGCGGCGTTCGAGCGGGCCGCGGCCCGGGCCCGGGCGAGCGCCGACCCGGAGGACCTCGTCGACCGTCACTTCTCCGACGTGCTGGAGCCGGGAATGGTGCTCGTCGGCGACATCACCTACGTCCGTACCGATGAAGGATGGCTCTATGTCGCCACTGTCATCGATCTGGCCTCACGTTCGGTGATCGGGTGGGCATCGGGTGCCAGACAGACCGCGGAGCTGGTCGTGACAGCGTTGCGACGAGCGTTGCGCAGCGGGCACGTCAAGGAGAACGCGATCTTCCACTCCGATCACGGCACCCAATACCGGTCGAAGCGATTCGCAGGGTTCTGCCGCAAGCACAGCATCCGAAGGTCGATGGGCAAGAACTTCCAGTGCTGGGATAACGCTGTCGCCGAGTCGTTCTTCTCCAAGCTGAAGCAGGAACGACTCCGCTGGCAGCGCTTCACCACCCGGGCGCAGGCCACGAACGCCGTCGCGGACTACATCCAGTACTTCAACACCGCGCGACGACACCAGAGCCTGGACTACGCCACCCCAGCCGAAAAGCTGACAGAACTCATCGCCGCGTAACCGGCAGAAAGGAAACGAGACACCAACTCCACGAAACGCGGGTCACGCTAGTTGCGCGGATTCTCGCCCACAGACGGAAGTCTCGGGGTTGTGTGAGGTCCGACCTCTACGCTGGCTGCATGAGCGAGCTCGCCCCCGCCCGAAGGTCACCGATCCGCGGACGCATCGCCACCGCGGCAATCACCAGCGCGGGGTTCGTCGCGCTGCTCTGGGTGATCGAGATCGTCGACACCGTCCTGGGCAACAGCCTCGACTACTACGGCATCCAGCCGCGTGAGATAAACGGTCTGTGGGGAATCCTCTGGGCTCCGTTGCTGCACGGCGGTTGGCAGCACTTGCTCGCCAACTCCGGACCCGCGCTTGTACTGAGCTTCGTGATCCTGCTCTCCGGCGTGACGCTCTGGCTCGAGGCCACGGCGATCATCTGGGTGGTCGCCGGCGTGGGGACCTGGCTCATCGCGCAGCCGAACAGCGTCCACATCGGTGCTTCCTCGCTGATCTTCGGCTGGATCACGTTCCTCGTGCTGCGAGGCATCTTCGCCCGCAGCGCGCTGCAGATCGTGGTGGGCATCCTGGCACTCGCGGCATACGGCGGCGTGCTGTGGGGTGTGTTCCCGGGGCAGCAGGGGATCTCGTGGCAGGGGCATCTGTTCGGTGCCATCGGCGGCGTGATCGCTGCTGTGCTCCTCGGACGCCGTGCTCGCGAGAACGCCACCCCTACCACGGGGTGATGCGCGGCCGGTGCGCGCCGCCTAGCGTGGGAGCAGCATGAACGACACCGCTGCTTCCCTCCGCCGCTGGGGCGTGATGACCGACCGTGTGCTCCCGGGCCGACGCGCGCTCATCATCTGGATCCTTGCTGCGGCCGCCGCTATCGCTCTCCTCGCCGTCACCGCGACGCTGGGCGCGACCGAGTACCGAATCCCGGCCGGAGCCATCGTAATCTTCGCGACGATGCTCGCCGCGGCGATCCCCGGAGCACTGATCGCGCCGTACTGGGCGACCGCCGCCGCAGTGCTGGCCGCCGCATCGCTCTCCGCCCTCGCGTCACCGGACACGGCGGCACCCTGGCCCGTGGCCGTTCCGACGATGATCGCGCTCACGTTCACCTGGATCATCGTGGGACTGCGGGCGCGGTGGTGGGTGGCGGCCTGCGGGTGGGCGCTCACGAACTTCATTGCGCTGATGACGGCGAGCGAGTACGGCGAACGCGTGGCCGTGGGCACGGTGGTGGCGGATCTGGTGGTCTTCGCATCGGTGTCGCTGCTGGGCGTCGGAGTCGGGGTGATGCTCCGCAACTGGACCATCATCCGAGCCGAACTCACCCGACAGCAGGCCATGACCGCCGCCGAGCACGCCCGACGCGAAGCCGTGGAAGACAAGGCGCGCATCGCCCGCGAACTGCACGACGTGGTGGCGCACGGGATGTCCGCCATCCAGATCCGCGCGGCGTCGGCCCGCTATCGACTGGCAGGGCTCTCGGACGAGGCAGCCGCGGAGTTCGACGACCTCGCCGCAACCGCGCGGACTTCCATGGCGGAGATGCGCACGATCCTCGGTCTGCTGCGCGACGAGGAGTCGACGGTCCAGCGCGCCCCCCAGCCCGGATTCGCTGACCTGAGCGCGTTGATCGCCCGCGCCCGCGACCTCGCTCCCGTCGCCGAGAGCGGACGCTGGGAGCTGAACGACGCCGAGCAGGCCGACCCGGTGTTCGGGCTCACGGTCTATCGCGTGGTGCAGGAGGCGCTGAGCAACGCGGCACGCCACGCGCCGGGTGCCGCGACGCGGATCGACTGGGAAGATGAGCAGGATTCGCGCATCGTGACCATCACGAACGAGGCCCCCGAACTGCCCGCAGCGGCTCGCTCCGACGGCGGAGGGCAGGGGTTGCGTGGAATGCGCGAGCGCGTTTCGGCGCTCGGCGGTGCGGTGTCGGCCTCCCCCGTCGACGGCGGCTTCCGCGTCCGCGTCAGTTTCCCGCGGGCGTGATCTCTGACACGGCGCACGGATCGGTCCTTTCGCGCGCGATGAACTCAGAATGGACACGGACGAAGGGAAGCGCATGACGAGTGTGCTGATCGTGGACGACCAGGCGATGGTGCGCGCCGGCTTCGCGGCCATTCTGCAGGCGCAGGACGGCATCGATGTCGTGGGTCAGGCCGGCGACGGCGCCGAGGGCGTGGCGCAGGCGCGATCACTGCGACCGGACGTCGTGCTCATGGACGTGCGCATGCCCACCATGGACGGCATCGAGGCGACCCGTCAGATCCTCGCGTCAGCCGAGCGTGACGGCAGGCCCGCCCCCGCCATCCTGATTCTCACCACGTTCGACGCCGACGAGTACGTGCATGACGCGCTCGGCGCGGGGGCCAGCGGATTCCTGCTGAAAGACGCACTTCCGGACGAGCTGGTGCAGGCCGTGCGCATCGTGGCGGCGGGCGATGCACTCCTCGCGCCCCGCATCACGAAGCGACTTCTCGAACGGTTCGCCGCGACGCGTCCGGCGGTGAACACCCATTCTCTTCGCCTCAACGACCTCACCGAACGCGAGCACGAGATCCTCGTCCTGGTGGGTCAGGGGCTTTCCAACGGCGAGATCGCCGCGCAGCTGTTCCTCGCGGAGCAGACCGTCAAGACCCACGTCAGCCGGATCTTCAGCAAGCTGCACCTGCGCGATCGCGTTCAGGCCGTGATCCTCGCCTACGACGCCGGGCTCGTCTCCCCCGCGGGCTGACCCGCTGCATCCGCGCCTCGCCACGCACCCGGGTACTGGGCTCACGAACTGCAGCCCTCGGCCTCGAAGAAGTCAACTACTGAGACCAGGCGTCGGACTGCTCTCAGAAGACGGCCGGCGAACGCTCAACACGAGCGCAAACTGAGACCGGGCGGCGCGCGTCGGGGCGGAACGCAGTAGCGGGCGCGCGTCGGCGCGGAACGTAGTACCGGGGTAGGGGGTCGAAGGCGACCGGGGCGGGACGCGGGACCTCACACCTTCACCGGACAGTGTGTTCATGGCACTCGTCTCCCCCTTCATCGCATCTCCGTCCGTCACGGTGGCGCGCCCCGTCTCGCACCGAGCGAGCACGGCGGCAGCGATCGGGGCGATCCGACCTCCGTCGACGCGCGACGGATCGGTCGACGCCGTCCGCGCGGTTCTTCTCGGCATCGTGGTGCTGCTGCACGCGTTCATGGTGGGCGTCGGTCGCGACGAATCAGGTACGCCGCTGCTGGAGAACGCGATGGAGCATTGGGCCGGGTTCCCCGCCCTCACGTGGGTGGTGCAGATCATGCCGCTCTTCTTTGTGCTCGGCGGCTTCGCGAGTTTCACGCAGTGGACGCGGCTGCGAGAGCGCGGGACGACGGCGTCCGATTACATCGCGGCACGCGTCCGGCGACTGCTGATCCCGGCCGGCGCCGCGATCAGCGCCATCGCTGTCTTCCTGGCCGCACTCGTGATGACGGGCGTACCGCCCGAGGTCGTCTCCGTGGCTGGCTTCCGCATCGGCCAGCCCTTCTGGTTCCTGGCGGTCTACCTCGTGTGCAGCGCTCTGGTTCCCGCGATGGTGCGCCTTCACGAGCGGCACCGCGTCCTCACCCTCGGCGCGCTCGCGGCAGGCGCACTGCTCGTCGACATCGTCCGAGTCACCACCGGCTTCACGGCGATCGGCCTCCTCAACATGGCCTTCGTGTGGTTGCTGATGCAGCAGATCGGCTTCTCCCTGGCCGACCGGCGCTTCGATCGCATCCCGCGATCCCGAGTCGTGATGATCGGCGCCGGGTCGGTGCTTCTGCTGGCGATCACGATGCTCACCGGCTTCTACCCGACCGATCTGCTTTCCGCTCTGAACCCGCCGATGGGCGCGCTGGTCCTCCTCGGCATCGCCCAGGTATCCCTCTTCCTGCTGCTGCGCCCCGCACTGCGCCGGGTCACGAACGGACGTGCATCGACCGTCATCGGCTGGATCAACGCCCGCGCGATGACGATCTATGCCTGGCACATGCTGGTGGTGGTCGCGCTGGCCGGCTCGCTGCTTCTCCTCCCGATCGATCTGCCCACTCCCCTCAGTTCCGACTGGTGGGCCACGCGCCCGCTGTGGCTTGTGGGCGTGATGATCGCCGTCGCGGCACTGGTGGCCATCGTCGGGCGCACGGAAGCGCGGCGCCCCTCCCCGATCGACGGCGTACGTGCACCGTGGGCGACTGCCTCTGCTGTGGTTGCGACGGCCGCGGTCGTGCTGGCGCTGCTCGGCGGCTCCGCTCCAGCGGCCTGGGTGATCGCGGCCGCACTCGCTCCGCTGGCGATCTGGATAGCGAGCCGCGCGGCGGGTCCTCGCACGGCAGCGGAGACCGCGATACCGGCCGGACGCCAGGGCTGAGAGGAGACGCACCGCGGAACATCCTGCGGTGCGTCTCGCTGTGCCCCTGTTGCGATGCCGCGAACGGATCGACCGTTGCTCGGTGACGCGGGACCTCGCTGACGGTTCCGCGTCCGTGGTTAACCCTCGACGGACCTCACGCCGTACACACCCGCGGTTAACCCCACCCACGCCCCGTGGTTAACCCCACCCACGCCTCACGTCAATACACGCCAGCGGTTAACTCGCCTCCCGTCGGCGCTCCGGATTCGTTGACCAATCGACGCCGATCGTTAAGACGCGCGTTCATCTCCGAACGGCAGAATCAGGTCGCGAAGTTCCGCGCCGTTTCAACGAAAGATCCACTTCTCCACAGGACTTTCCACACCTGGGGATGGAATTACACGAGCGTAGTTCCGTGCGCTCTTCCGCGGACTGCATCCGAGAGGCGGAGTTATCCACATATCCCCATGTGGATAACTCACATCCTGTGGATAGCTGGGGAGATCAGCCCCCGCCGCGGGCGAAGAGTGAGATGTCCGAGACGTTGAGCCTCTCGTGCTCGACCACCTCGAACCCGGCCGCGCGCAGTTGCGCCATTCCATCGACGCTCACCACACCGTCAATGACGGTTTCCACAACCCACACGCGCGACACGTCATCGAGAGCGCCCGCCTCGATGGCTTCGGCAGTGGTGCGGGTCTCCGCGTGCCAGGTGGGGCTCTGCCAATACGGGGTGACGAGCTGCACATCGCGCACCTGCGCGAATGGACGCGGGTTGGTGTCCAGCGCCAGCCGAGGCCGCCACGACGGGTCAACGCTCTCGTCGAAGACGATCGCATCGCCGGGTCGAGCCTGCTCCGAGATCAGCGCTGCAACGCCGTTCCAATCCGACCCGCGCTTCGACCACGGTCCCCGCTGCCCCGCCCACACCGGGATGGTGGCCGACGCGATCAGGATCACCGCGCAGAGCGCCGCGACCGGAATGCGACGCAGGCGAAGTCGCGCGAGTTCCGCGATCCCGGATGCCAGAAGCAGCGCCACCGCGGGGCCGGCGAACGTGAGATAGCGGGGCGTGTAGTCGTGATGCACGGCGTCGCTGACGAGTACCAACACGAGAGGAATCACCGCCCACGGTAGCGCGATGCTCACAGCATCGATCGAGTCGCCTCGCCGCGGCCGAGACCGAATCCACCCCACGATGGCGATGGCGATGATCGCCCAGGCGATCCAGGCGTACGCGTCCGCAACGAACCACATCTCGACGAGGATGGCATACGGATTCGTGTGGCCGGCGGTCGCCAGAAAGGCGATCTGCCCGCGCTGGTGCAGCGCGATCCAGGCCACCGGCGATGCAATCATCAGCCCCGCAAGCGACGACACCACCCACCTCAGCCAGGTGCGCCGGTCCACGCGTCGCCACCACAGCGCGGCGCCGATCGCCGCCGCCATGAGGCCGACATAGAGAAAGGTCGTCGTCGCGATGGCGAGCATCGCACCGTATGCGACCCACGACCAGCGCGAGGAGTCTCGACGACGCAGCACCTCGATCACGAGCCCCACCAGCACGGCGGCGAACAGGGCATCGAACGCGTACGCCCGCGCTTCGACGGCCGCGTGGGTGAGACGAGGCAGGAACGCCGTGAACGCGCCCACCAGAATCCCGAACGGCACCGATCTCAGGCGAGCACCGATCCACACCATCACCCCAGCGCACAGCCCGATTGCCACCGCGGAGGGGAACCGCAGCGCGAACGGACTCGTGCCCGCAACGGCGACCCAGAGGTGCATCATCGCATAATTCACGCCATGAACGATGTCGATGTTGCCCAGCATGGCGATCAGACTGGGGAACGGTCTCGTGGCCGAGAGCTGGGTCGCCGCTTCGTCTCCCCACAGCGACGGAACCCCCGACCCGATCGCGTTCACCACGGTGGCGATGAGGGTGAGCAGCGCCGCCGGCGGCACGGCACGGGCGGCGAACGACCGCACTCGTACTGACTTCTCCGCGCCACGCACGCGGTCAGGGTACGCCTCACCGCTTGAAATGAGACGGCGATCAGCTATGAACGCCTGTCAGTCTCGGCCGCCCCGATGCTCGCGACACGAAACGAGGACGATGTCGCCGATCTAGACCCGCCGGCCCCGATCCGTCCTCCGTTGCCCCAGATTCCCTCGCTTCGCAACCTTCTGATGCCCCGAAACACCCAAACAAGTCCGAGAAACCCCGCATCGCCGGCTTTCTTGGACTTGCTTGGGTTTCTCGCGAGGGAGTGCCATCGCGGTCGCTCCGCGCATCGAAGCACTGACGCAGTTCCCAGCCCGAGCCTCGACGTCAGCTCGGGGCGCCGGCCTCCGTGTGGTGGCGGATCACCTCGGCAACCACGAAGTTGAACCACTTCTCCGCGAACTCCGGATCCAGATGCGCGGCCTCGGCGAGCTCGCGCAGCCGCGCGACCTGCTGCTCCTCGCGCATGGGGTCGGACGCGGGCATCTCGTGCGTGGCCTTCAGCACGCCGACCTGCTGCGTCGCGCGGAAGCGCTCGGCCAGCATGAAGATCAGCGCGGCATCGATGTTGTCGATGGTCGCCCGCAGCCGCAGCAGCGTGGCGGTGGGATCCTCGATCTGGCTCATGTCCCCAGCATAAAGCGGTCGTTCAACTCTCGACGTGGAACACCACGTGCGACCCGGCCCGTGCGGCTTCGGTGAGGAACGTGTGCAGCGCGTCGAGGTATCCCCACGCGTAGTCACGCTCGTCGTCGCCGTACTCCGGGTTGCGCAGCTCCTCTGGCATCACAGCGTAGGCGGCAGCGAACGTCTCCTCATCCAGCGTGTCCAGCCATGCGGCAACCTCCGGCACGTGCTCGGCCGACAGGTAGGTGACGAGGAGCTCGTCGTCGTCCTCCTGGAGGTCTTCGTCACCGAGGATCACTCCGTACGCGGGCCATTCCTCCGGGTCACGATCCGGGGCCGACGCCGGAGCGAGAGCGCACGAGATCGGATCCCACGCCTTGTCGGTCTCGCACGACGGAACCCCCGCCTCCTCGATCTCCTCGATGAAGGCGCGCAACGCGTCGTCATCTCCGGCCGCAGCGCGCAGGCGCTCAGCGAGAGCGTCGGTCAGGGCGAAGTGCATTCCGAGCTGCATGATCCCGACGCTACCGGGTGCGCACCACGATCGGGAAGCGAAAACGGCCTCCGATAGGATGGGGTGGACCCGCTCGGGTCCCTTTACGGGGGTGATCCCAAATGCCAGGAATCGTGATCGTCGGCGTCCAGTGGGGCGACGAGGGCAAGGGCAAGGCCACGGACCTTCTCGGTGAACGCACCGACTGGGTCGTGAAGTTCAACGGCGGCAACAACGCCGGCCACACCGTGGTGGTGGGCGATGAGAAGTACGCACTTCACCTGCTGCCGTCGGGCATCCTGTCGCCCGGCGTGACGCCGGTCATCGGCAACGGCGTCGTCATCGACATCGAGGTGCTCTTCGGGGAGCTGGAAGCGCTCGCCGCTCGTGGCGTGGACGTCTCCAAGCTCAAGGTCAGCGCCAACGCGCACGTCATCACCTCCTATCACCGCACGCTCGACAACGTCACCGAGCGCTTCCTCGGCAAGCGTCAGATCGGCACAACGGGTCGCGGCATCGGCCCCAGCTACGCCGACAAGATCAACCGCGTGGGCATTCGCATCCAGGACCTGTTCGACGAGAACATCCTGCGCCAAAAGGTCGAGGGCGCTCTCGACCAGAAGAACCACCTGCTGGTGAAGATGTTCAACCGCAAGGCGATCGACCCCGACACCATCGTGGAAGAGCTGCTGTCGTACGCCGAGCGACTGCGCCCGATGGTGGCGGACACGTCGCTGCTGCTGGATCAGGCGCTCGAGCGCGGCGAGGTCGTCGTGTTCGAGGGTGGCCAGGCCACGATGCTCGACGTCGACCACGGCACGTACCCGTTCGTGACCAGCTCCTCCGCCACGGCTGGTGGCGCCGCGACCGGATCGGGCGTCGGCCCCAACCGCCTCGACCGCATCGTCGGCATCGCGAAGGCCTATGCCACCCGCGTGGGTGCAGGCCCGTTCCCCACCGAGCTGTTCGATGAGAACGGCGACATGCTGCGCTCGCGCGGCTTCGAGTTCGGCACCACCACCGGGCGTCCGCGTCGTGTGGGCTGGTATGACGCGCCGGTCACCCGCTACGCCACGCGCGTCAACGGTCTGACCGACATCGTGCTCACCAAGCTCGATATTCTCACCGGCATCGAGCAGATCCCCGTGTGCGTGGCCTACGACGTCGACGGGGTCCGCTTCGACGAGATGCCCGTGAACCAGACGGACTTCCACCACGCGAAGCCGATCTTCGAGTACTTCCCGGGGTGGACCGAGGACATCTCCACGGCGCGCACCTTCGATGACCTGCCGCAGAACGCGCAGGACTATGTGCTGGCACTCGAACGGATGAGCGGCACACGCATCTCCGTCATCGGCACCGGCCCGTCTCGCGACGCGGTCATCGTGCGTCACGACCTGATCGGCTGACATGCGACTCTGGCTCGGCGGATACACCGCGGACATGGATGGAGACGGCGCCGGCATCGGCGTCCTGCTCGCCGGCGATGCCGACACCCCGTCCGCTGGCGGTCCGCTGAGCTTCGCGGGAACGGCCGTCGCGGTCGACTCCCCCTCCTGGCTTGCACAGCACCCGACCCTCGACGTCGTCTACGCGGCGCTCGAGGGTGCGGGTGGTGTGCGGGCGTTCACTCGCACCGGACCCGCGACACTCGCGCCGATCGGCGCGGTGCAGCCCGCCGGTGAGGTGACGTGTCACGTCGTCGCATCCCCCGACGGACGCTGGCTCACGGCGACCGGATACGGCGACGGTACGGTGACCCGGTATCGGCTCGACGACGACGGTGTGCCCGGTGACCCGGTGTTCGGGACGGCGGCGGTGGATCCGTATGCGGATTCCCCCGCGGCACGTCTGCCGGACGATCTGGGCGTGAGCGCCGCACAGTCGGCGGAGATCGCTGCGGCATCCGCGGATCTCGCGGCCGCCGCAGCGGCATTGCGAGACGCGGTCGGTGAGGAGTTCGCACACCTGCTGCCCGAGCGGCCGACCCTGCCCGACGGCATCGAGTCGGCCGTCACGTTCACCGATCCTGAGCCGATCGCGGCGGCGCGCACCTCCCACGCGCACCAGGCGCGACACGTCTCCGGCGGCCTCGTGGCCACCACCGATCTGGGCTTCGATCTGGTGCGGTTCTGGCGCGACGGGCAGCTGCAGCAGGAGGTCGTGCTGCCGTTCGGAACCGGCCCGCGGCACACGGTGTGGCACCCGAGCGGACACCTGTATGTGGTGACCGAGTACTCGTGCGAGGTCTACGTCCTCGCCCCCGATGCCACCGGTCGGTGGCGCATCGTGTCGGCGGCTCCGGTGTCGCCGGAAGCGAGCGTGAGAGCCGACTTCCCCGGCGAGCTGTCGGCTTCGGCGGATGCAGGACTGCTCTATGCCGGGGTTCGCGGAATCAACGCGATCGCGACGCTACGGGTGCTGGGCGATGGCTCGCGGGTCGAGTCGATCGCGACGGTCGAAAGCCACGTGGACTGGCCGCGGCATCACGTGCTGGTCTCCGACACCCTGCTCATCGCGGGGCAGCGCTCGAACGAAGTGGTCTCGCTGGCCGTCGATGAGCGCACCGGTATCCCCGGTCGGCGCCGCTACAGCACCCCGGCCCCCACGCCGTCCGTGTTGCTCCCGATCTTCGACTGACCGCGGCGCGCCCCACCGGCGCGCCCCGCCCGGCATCCTCGCCCCGGTTCTCTCCTCCCCCGCCGTCCCTCGTCCGCCGTCCGCTCCCGGCCTACGGGGCGTTCCTCATCCCGCGAGACTTCCGTCTGTGGGCGAGAATCCACGCATTGCGGCGATTGTCGCCCACAGACGGAAGTCTCGCGGGTCACAGCACGCGACGCGCGCGCACGGCGGACGGGGGACGGCGGACGGGGGACGGCGGACGAGGCACTGGGGACTCATGGCGGCGGAGAAGCGACGGCGGAGAAGCGACGGCGGACTCGTCCCCGCGGACGGGACGCGGCGGAGGTGAAGCGATCGCCGGCCGGCGGCTACGCTCGTTCCATGCGTAAACGTCTCCTGGTGCTTCCCGTCGTGGCCGTGCTGCTCGCCGGCCTGGCGGCGTGCTCTCCGAATTCCGCTCCCGAAGCGCAGCCCACCGCGAGCGCGAGCACGACGGTGACTCAGACCGGCACATGCTCGTACCCCGCGGCCGGCTCCGCTGCGAAGCCCGCGTCAGCACCGGCCAGCGAGCCCGAGCTAGCGAAGACGGCGACGCTCACGACCTCGGCGGGCGATATCGCCATCACGCTGGACGGCGACAAGACGCCGTGCACGGTGAACAGCTTCGTCTCCCTGATCTCGCAGGGCTACTTCGACAACACGAAGTGCCACCGCCTCACCACGCAGGGCATCTTCGTCCTGCAGTGCGGCGACCCCACCGGCACCGGCACGGGCGGACCGGGTTACTCGTTCGCGGATGAGACCAGCCCCGACATGACTTACCCCGCCGGCACCGTGGCGATGGCGAATGCAGGGGCCAACACCAACGGATCGCAGTTCTTCCTCGTCTACGAGGACAGCAGCCTCCCACCGAACTACACGGTCTTCGGTCACATGGACGAGGCCGGCACCGCCGTGGTCCAGGCCATCGCGGCGAAGGGCGTGGCCGGCGGACGCCAGGACGGCGCTCCCGCGGAAGCCGTGACCATCACGTCCGCGGCCGCCGCACAGTGACGCACGTCACGACATGACAACGAGTGCGAGCCCGATCCTCCTGCGGATCGGGCTCGCTCCATTAGTGTGAGCGTGTGAGCCCGCTGTCGTCCCCCGCGCCCCTTCGGACCACCCCGCGCCTGCTCTGGGCGCTGTTGCGTCTCGCGATGGCCGCGGTGATCGTGGCCGCGATCGTCGCTCAGCTGATCCGGACGCTCGGTTTCGCGATCGACAAAGACCGTGACTTCCTCACGGTTCTCACGAACTTCTTCAGCTTCTTCACGATCCTCTCCAACGTCCTCGCCGCGATCACGCTTCTGCTCTGCGGACTCTGGCTGCTGACACGTGGGCGTCGCCGCCGGTTCCAACCGCGAGCGTTGAGCGTGCTGCTGCTTTCCGTCGGCACCTACATGGTGATCACCGGCATCGTCTACAACACGCTTCTCCGCGGAATTCCGCTTGAACCGGGCGGAACCGTCGCGTGGTCGAACGAGGTGCTGCACGTCGTCGGTCCCGCCATGTTGCTGCTGGAGCTGATCTTCCGGGTCGGCGTCCGCCCGATCAGCTGGCGCGCGCTGTGGGTGGTCGTCGGGTTCCCGATCGTCTGGGTGATCTACACGATGATCCGCGGCGAGCAGATCACCAGCCCGACGACCGGCCAGCCGTGGTGGTACCCGTACCCCTTCCTCAACCCCTACACGGTGCCGAACGGGTATCTCGGGGTCGCAGGCTACGTCGTCGGGATCTCGATCACGGTCATCGCCGTGGCGTCCCTGGCGATCTGGTGGTCGCGTCGCCGAGCGGACGCAGAAGCGCCGCTCGAACAGCTGAACTGCCCCGAACCCATCGCCTCCGCCTCCGCCTCCTGAGCGCCCTTCGTCTCGCGGGGGCGTGCGGCTCAGACCCCGGAGCGGACGCGGGTGATCGCCTGGGCCCGGTCGCGGATGTCGAGCTTCGCGAAGATCGCGTTGATGTGCGTCTTCACCGTCGACACCCCCACGAACAGCCGGTGTGCGATCTCGGTGTTGTTGAGTCCGTCGGCCACGAGCGCGAGCACCTCGGCCTCGCGCGGGGTGAGGTCGGGGAACCGTGCTCGCAGCTCCGCCGCCGGAGTGGGTGCGGAGGAAGCCGTCGCCGACACGACACGTGCCGCGACCTCGGCGGCGAACGTCGCCTGCCCGCCCGCCACCGCGCGGATGGCGGCGGCGATCTGCTCGCGCCCCGCATCCTTCGTGAGGTAGCCGCGAGCGCCGGCGCGAAGTGCGCCGAGGATCGAGTCGTCGTCGGCGTACGTCGTGAGGACGAGCACGGCGGTGTCCGGCGCGTCGACCGTGATGCGGCGGGTCGCCTCGGTGCCATCCATGACCGGCATCCGCAGGTCCATGAGCACCACGTCAGGGCGTTCCGCCACCACGAGCGCGACGGCCTCCGCGCCGTCAGCGGCCTGGCCGACCACCTCGACATCGGCGAGCAGGGAAACGATCGTGTTCAGGCCGTCACGAACGAGGTCCTGGTCGTCCGCGATCACCACCCGGATCGGTTTCGTCGTCATCGTCCGCCCTTCTCCCCGGGACGCGTCATCAGCGCCGCTTCGGCCACCACCTGGAATTCTCCATCTCGCGCGTCTGCCTGCACACTCCCCCCGAACGGCAGCGATTCGAACCGCTCTCGCATCCCCGTCAGCCCGTACCCGCCACCGCGCGGCTGTGGTTCGGCCGGGAGCGGCGTGGTCACACGCATCACCACGCGATCATTGCGCCAGTCCAGGTCGAGCGCGACGGACGCACCCGGAGCGTGACGACGCGCGTTGCTCAGCGACTCCTGCACCGCACGGACCACCGCGGTCGCGATCATGTCCGGCACCGCGCGCGACGCACCGTGTACGGACACCGTCACGACCCCGCCGAGCGACCGGTGGGCACGGATCAGCTCCTCGATGCCGGCCGCGGGATCCGTGTCCGCTTCCTGCAGCGCAGGTTCGCGCAGCGCCGCCACCGCCGTTCGAGCATCAGCGAGACCGTGTGCCGCGAGTCGTCGCGCCTCCGTCGCGCGAGTTCGTGCTTCGTCGATCCGCCCTGCTTCCAAGAGCGCATCGATGGCGTCCAGCTGCACCGTGAGGCCGCCGAGCGAATGCGCCAGCACATCATGCAGATCGCGGGCGAGAGCAATGCGCCCCTCGGTCTCGCGGGCGAGCATGCGCTCCTCCCGCGCCTTCTCCGCTGCGAGGGCCGACAGTCGTGTGGTCCGGCGCACGAAACCGCCGAGCACGCCCACCGACAGTCCCAAGCTCATCGTGAGCATCGCGCTCACCCCGAGGTTCGGGGCCAGAAGCGCGATGCCGCCGCACACCAGCACGACGCCGATGCCCGCGACCGTCGATCCCAGCCACACGGGCAGTTCGAGCCGTGCGATCAGCAGCATCGCGCAGACCGCTGCGGGCACCAGCGAGAGTCCCCCGCTGGGTCCGCCGGCCAGCGCGCCGCTCAGCATCCCGAGGACGGCGAACGCCGCGCCTGTCCGCCATCGGTCGAGGCGGAGAAGGATGGTCGCCACCGGCCACGCGATCACTGCGATCAGTCCCACGACGATGCCCGTCGGCGAGGTCGCAGACAGGAGCGCCACCCCCACGAACGCCGAGACGGCGATCGTGATTGCGGCGCTCCACAGCACGGGACGCTCGGTCATGAGACCATCATGCGCTGACGCGGGCCAGCTTCTGCAACCGCGCGCCCATCGTGATCGCACGGCCGGCGCGGTTGGCGGCGAACACGAGCAGGATCACACCCGTGCTGGCGGCCAGATGCGACCCCGCCATCCCTGCCAGCACATCGATCCCGATGCGCACGGCGATCATCGTCACCCAGAGCACGATGCCCACGCCACCGGTCCGCGAGGCCCACTGCGCCCGCGGATCGCGGACGCGGTCCTCCGCTGTCAGCGGCCGGAACGTCGCGATCGCTCCCATCAGCGCTCCAATGCCCACGGAGATCGCGAGTTCCAACACCAGCACGGCGATGTCGAGGGTTCCGATCGCCGTGGTCGAGTACGCCAGATATCCGAGGCCGACGACCGCCAGGATGATCGGTCCGCGCCAGATCCGCCCCGGCTCGAACGCCCGCCACTGCATCTGGCGGTAGCCGATGTAGCCGATGAGCAGGACGATGACGAGTGCGTTGAACAGCAACTGCGGAGACATGTGCAGACCTTTCCGATTCGGCCGGGTCGGCCGTGAATCCAGGTTCTCGCCACGGAGTTTCGCGCCCGACCACCCGCGGGTGGAGATCGGGTGGAGATCCGTCGCACCGGATCGTTCAGTCATCGCGGGTAGGGTTGCGGCATGGCCCGATCCGCCCGCCGCTCCCGCCGCCGCACCGTTGCGCGGCACGCCAATCTGCCGCGGCGCAACGCGTTGGGCGGCATCCTGACGCGGATCGTCGCGGGGGTGGCTGCCGTCGTACTGGCCGCAGCCGGCGTGATCCTCTTCAACTACAACGACCTCACCGGCACCATTCGCGATAACGCGGTCAGTCTGCAGAACGATCCGATCGCGCCGCCGGAGCTCGCCGCCTACCCGGGCGCGTTCAACATGCTCGTGATCGGCACGGATGAGTGCGACGAGTCGATCCGCGACTTCATCGGGGCCGACCGGTGCTCGGGTGAAGAGGCCGCGCACCACCTCAACGACGTGAACATCCTCGTCCACGTGTCCGAGGCGCCTCGCCGCGTCACGGTGCTCTCGTTCCCGCGCGACCTCGCGGTCGAGCGCCCCGAATGCACCGACGAACAGGGCAACGTGGACCTCGGCGGCACCGCGAAGATCAACACCGCCTACGAGGCCGGCGGGCTGGTGTGTGTCGCAGACACCGTGGAGCAGCTCACGGGGCTCAGCGTGGACTTTGCGGCGAAACTGAGCTTTCTCGGTGTCATCAAGATCACGGATGCCGTCGGGGGCGTCACGGTATGCGTGGCGGGCGAGGGAATCAAGGACTCGCACACCAACCTGGACCTTCCGGCCGGTGAGCATACGATCTCCGGCGGCGAGGCACTGCAGTTCCTCCGCACACGACACGGCCTCAACCAGGAGAGCGACCTCGCTCGCATCAGCAACCAGCAGCAGTACATGTCGCGGCTGATCAACAAGTTGCGCAGCACGGAGGTGCTCTCCAACCCTGCGACGCTGCTGAAGCTGGCATCCGTCGTGGCGCGCAACATCCAGACCGATGACCGCCTCGCCGATCCCGTCCGCATGGTGCAGCTGGCGCTCGCCATCAAGGACGTGCCGTTCGAGGACATCGTGTTCGTGTCGTACCCCGTGGTGGACATTCCGGGCTCCACCAGCCTCGCCGCGGACCCGGCCACCGCCGAGGCGCTGATGTCTGCTATCAAGGCCAATCAGCCGATCGCGCTGTCGCGCACCGGCGCGGGAGTCATCGACGAGACCGCTCCGAGCGATGGCACGACCACGGATCCCGGCGCCACCGATCCGGGAACCACCGATCCGGGCACTACCGATCCGGGGACGACGGATCCCGGCACCACCGACCCAACGACCCCGGTGCCACTGGACTGGAGCGCGTCGGGACAGACGGCGGCACAGGAAACCTGCTCGGACGGCATCCAGTACGAGGGCGGATAACGGTCAATCGGTTCCGGCGCTTGCTCGAGAGTCACTACCTCGCCGGCGAGAACTGATTCCAGGGTCGCAGCTTGTCCGGGTTGCAGACGACCCACACGACCGCCAGTCGGCCTGATCGCACCTCCGCCGTGAGCGTGCCAACAATCTGGCGGTCACGGAGGATCGTCAGTCCAGGCACACCGTTGATGGAAGCGGAAGCGGCTCCGGTTTCCGGCACCATCAGCGCCACCAGCTCCGCGACGACTGCGGATCGGCCCGTCACCGGGATGTCGACCGTGGGCAGGTGTCCGCCGCTGTCGATGACGACAGCCGCCTCGGGGTGGAGGAGCTCCCCGATGGCATCTGCGTCGCGGGCCACAAGTCCCCTTCGCAGCCTCTCCAGCAGATCGCGGTCCCCGACGCCACGGCGTCCTCGTCCCAGCGATCCCGGCTCGTACCCTCGGCTCATGCGCTGATCGCATTCAAGCGCTCGAGTTTGGCGGGGCTCATCACCCAGAGCAGCTGGACGATGCCGTCACTCGACGTGGTCGCCGTCACGAGCGTCGTGATCCTCCCGCCTTCTTCCAGCGTCGCGGCCGGTTGACCGTTCACGTGCACCCACTCGATGCTCTTGCCTTCCCAGAAGTGATGGGCGAAGGCGGCGACAAAGGTGGCGACGCGTCGGCGGCCGATCACGGGAATACGTGCCGCAAGCTTCGCTCCGTTCCCGTCCGTGTAACTGACGACGTCAGCCGCGAACAGCGCTTCGAGTTCTTGCGCATCACCCTTCTGTGCAGCTGTCAGGAAGGCCTCGAGCAGGTCACGCTGGGCGGTGGATTCCACAGATGCCTTTCTCGGCGAGGCGAGATGTGCACGCGCACGACTGACGAGTTGCCTCGCGCTGACGACGCTGCTGGAGATCACCTCGGCGATCCGCGGGTAGGGATAGTCGAAGGCTTCTCGCAGGATGTACGCCGCGCGCTCCGTCGGCGTGAGCTTCTCCAACGTCAGCAGGATGGCGAACTGCAGCGCCTCTGCCCGCTCCGCTCCCAGGGCGGGGTCGTCCTCTGTGTTGACCGGCTCGGGAAGCCAGGGCCCGATGTACGTCTCACGGCGCGAACGCGACGATTGCAAGACGTTGATCGCCAGCCGTGTCGTCACGGTGGTGAGGAACGCAACGGGCTCTCTGATTGCCGCGCGATCCGTGTTCTGCCAACGGATCCACGTCTCCTGCACGATGTCCTCGGCATCGGCGACAGTGCTCAGCATCCGATACGCGATCCCGAAGAGACGTCGGCGGTGCGCGTTGAACACCGCCAGCGCCTCATCGAGCTCCTCGCCTTCGTTCATCGGGATCGCACCAGCTCGCTTCTCCACATCCATTCCCCGTGTCTATCGTGTTTCGGTCAGGCAGCGGCGGTGAGCGTTGAACTCCTCCGTCACAGCCATTGACCGCGGAGCGCGGCGATCTGTGACGACTCGCCGGGATCTGGATCGGCGCGCGACTCAGCCCGCCGTTCGAATCCGCCGACGCTCGTAGACCAATGTCGCACCAAGCAGCGTCAGTCCCACGACCGCACCCGCCGCCTGGGCGGGAAGCGCCGGGACGTGAAGCCCGACGAACAGCGCGAGAGCGACGATCGCGCCTCCCAGCACGCAGTTCGCGGCACCGATCATGCTGGCCATGGTGAACAGAAAGGAGGCGCGGGTATAACGCACCCCGTACTCACCCGATCGTGGATCGTCGAGAGCGATCACCTCCGGCCCGCGCGGGTGCACGCTGACGAAGTACTCACGGATCCGCTCCATGCGGCGACGTGCCGTGATGTTCTCGACGCTGTTGTCCACCAGCCGCACCACGGTGAACCAGCCGAGCATGAAGATGGTCGGAAGCACCGTGAAGACGAGGGCGGCGAGCAACGTGGGCGAGCCGCTCGCAAATCCGATCGCCACCAGTCCGCTCGAGAGCGTCGACAGGTAAATGGTGCTGCGCGTCCCAGCCTCGCTGATCGTCGCGCTCGCAACGGATTGCAGCACGAGCAGTTCAGTCCCCGCGGTGCCGTTCAGCGCGGCCGTGAAGCCATCGGGTGAGGCCGGACTCTGGCCGGAGTGCTCCGCGAGCTGTGGCGTCGCCTCGCCGTGCTCGGCGGACCAGGGTGTCGACATGGTCGCCTTTCGGACCGGGGACGGCGGATTGCCGACCACTGTCATCACAGACCGTGCAGCGGGTCTGGGTGTGACAGGTCCGGACCGCGCCCGGAGAACGGCGTGCGAGCCGTCACGATCCGCACGTGCGCATGGTCACACCTGGCGGTGTCGTCTGGTCATCTCAGTGTGGGCGGGAAACGGATCGTCCCAGGAGCACGCGAAGGAGCAACATGAAGATCACGGTGATCGGCGGAACGGGACTGGTCGGCACGAAGCTTGTGAAGGCGTTGAGGGCGACGGGGCACGATGTCCTGGTCGCTGCACGGGCCACGGGTGTCAACACATACACCGGCGAGGGCCTGGCGGAGGCGCTGGAAGGTGCG
The DNA here is from genome assembly GCF_050990725.1 of Microbacterium gorillae. Lineage (GTDB taxonomy): Bacteria > Actinomycetota > Actinomycetes > Actinomycetales > Microbacteriaceae > Microbacterium > Microbacterium gorillae_A. The sequence continues at coordinate 224,469 of NZ_CP158844.1, read as the reverse complement.
GACGTCGTCGTCGACGTCTCCAATTCCTCGTACACCGACGAAGCCGCAGCGAAGGAGTTCTTCTACGTCAGCACGATCAACCTGCTGACCTACGGGGAAGCCGCAGGGGTACCGCACCACGTCGCGCTCTCGGTGGTGGGCACCGACCGGCTGGCACGAGCGGAGGGCGGCTATTTCGCCGCGAAGCTGCAACAGGAGCAGCTCATCACGTCCTCCGGGCGTCCGTACTCACTCGTGCATGCGACGCAGTTCTTCGAGTTCATCCACACGATCACCGACAACGCTGTTCGCGATGGAGCAGTACGTGTGGCCGATGTGCTGGTGCGCCCCCTGGCCGCTGACGACGTCGCCGACGCGCTCGCGCAGGTGGCGATCGGAGACCCGCTGTTCGCCACCGCCGAGTATGCGGGCCCCGAGATCTTCACCCTCGAGGAGCTGGCGAGGATCGATCTCCGTTCCCGCAAGGACGATCGGGAGGCCGCCCCTGACCCTCTGGGCACCTACTTCGGTGCGCGGCTGTCGAGTCGCGATCTGCTTCCCGATGCGACCGCGACCATCTCCCGGACCACCTATGAGAACTGGCGCACACAGAAGCCGAGCGGAGAGGCGGCCGTCTTCGAGTGAGCCGGACGAGGTCGCTCTCATCCCTCAGACCGTCGCGGGGTCACGCCGTCACGACGGTCGAGATGGCGACCGGTGCGAGATGAGCGACGGGCATGGCCGGGGCGATGTCGACGCGACGCGCATCACAGTCGACGCACCGCACGTAGACGACGACGCCCTCCGATGTGCGGTGGCGTGATTCGGTGACCCATCCGTGCTCGTGCGTGCGGATCGGGGAGGTGAGGGGTTCTGCTGCGATCATGAGTCCAGCGTGATGTAATGCCGTTATGCAACTCAACCCTTACGGCGAGTACGCGGTGCTGTTGGCCGCATCGCTCGCGAACGACTGGCCCGACGATGCCGCCGGCATCGAGGAGCGCACACGCGAGTTCGGGATGACCATGTCGTTCGAGCACTCGCCCACCGAGCATGCCGATGTGCGCGGGGTCCTGGATGAATGGCTGCGCGTGGTCGACGCCGACGTGCCCGAGGACCGCGCCGCCGTCCTCAACGCCCAGATGGCCGCGGCGAGCGCCTTCCCTCGCCTCACCGATCACGATGGCGAGGGCTGGCATCTGCACTATCGCAGTGACGATCAGGGGCTGGCCCATGTGCTCGCCGCCGTGTTCGCGGTGGGCACCGCCCTGCACCTGACGACGCGAGGCATGTCCCGGCTGGGGCGCTGCGAGGCGGCCCCCTGCCGCAATGTGGTGGTGGACGTCACTCGCAACGGCCGCCAGCGGTACTGTTCGGTCCGCTGCGCAAACCGCGCGGCCGTCCGTCGGCACCGCGCTCGTGCGTAGGGTCGTCATTGCGCGCAATGCGAGCCAATCGGCCCCGAGAACGAGCGTTTTGACCGCGAGGAACGGGCAAAAGCGACCCGACGCCCGCCGGTAGACTGGAGAGCATGTCCAAGGTCCTCGAATCCCTTCCCGTCGGCGAGCGCGTCGGCATCGCCTTCTCGGGAGGTCTCGACACCTCCGTCGCGGTGGCGTGGATGCGTCACAACGGCGCCGTGCCGTGCACCTACACGGGTGACCTCGGTCAGCCCGACGAGGACGACATCGAGTCCATCCCGGGCCGCGCCACGCAGTACGGCTCCGAGGTCTCGCGCCTGGTCGACTGCAAGACCGCGCTGGTCGAGGAGGGCTTCGTCGCCCTGCAGACCGGCGCCTTCCACATCCGCTCCGGCGGCAAGACCTACTTCAACACGACCCCCATCGGTCGCGCCGTCACCGGCACGCTGCTGGTGCGCGCGATGAAGGAGGACGGCGTCGACATCTGGGGCGACGGTTCCACCTACAAGGGCAACGACATTGAGCGGTTCTACCGCTACGGACTGCTGGCCAACCCCGCCCTGCGCATCTACAAGCCCTGGCTCGACGCTCGTTTCGTCTCGGAGCTCGGCGGCCGCAAGGAGATGAGCGAGTGGCTCGTCGCGCACGGCTTCCCGTACCGCGACTCCGCGGAGAAGGCGTACTCGACGGACGCCAACATCTGGGGCGCCACCCACGAGGCGAAGACCCTGGAGCACCTCGACGTCTCGCTCGAGACCGTCGACCCGATCATGGGCGTGAAGTACTGGGACGAGTCGGTCGCCATCGCCACCGAAGACGTCACGGTCACCTTCGAGGGCGGACGTCCCGTTGCGCTCAACGGTCAGGAGTTCGCGAACCCCGTCGACCTGGTCTTCGAGGCCAACCGGATCGGTGGTCGTCACGGGCTCGGAATGAGCGACCAGATCGAGAACCGCATCATCGAGGCCAAGTCCCGCGGCATCTACGAGGCTCCGGGCATGGCGCTGCTGTTCATCGCCTACGAGCGCCTGGTCAACGGCATCCTCAACGAGGACACGCTCGCCACGTACCACGAGCAGGGTCGGCGCCTTGGTCGCCTCATGTACGAGGGTCGTTGGTTGGAGCCGCAGTCACTGATGCTGCGTGAGTCGATCCAGAAGTGGGTCGGATCGACGATCTCCGGCACCGTCACCCTGCGTCTGCGCCGCGGCGACGACTGGACCATCCTCGACACCCAGTCGAAGAACCTGTCCTACGCCCCCGAGAAGCTCTCGATGGAGCGCGTGGGCGACGCCGCGTTCGGCCCCGTCGACCGCATCGGCCAGCTCACCATGCGCAACCTCGACATCGCGGACTCCCGCTCGCGCCTCGAGCAGTACGCCACGCTGGGCCTCATCGGCGGCCCGACCGGCGAGCTCGTCGGTGGCTACGCCCCGGGCGAAGCACAGGAGATCGCCGAGGGCACGGCCGAGCAGAAGGCCGCCGCCGCCGAGTTCGACCCGGTGGGCGAGGCTGCAGCCTTCGACGCCGGCACCGACTGATCTCACGTCGCAGAGGGCGGATCGGACTCACGTCCGGTCCGCCCTCCGGCGTTTTCGGCGCGATCGCCGCGGGCGTAGATCCGCGGGCGTAGATCCGCGAGACTTCCGCCTGTGGGCCACAATCGCCGCAACGCGCTGATTCTCGCCCACAGACGGAAGTCTCGCGGGGATGAGACACGGCCGTCGGGATGAGACGAGGCCGTCGGGATGAGACACGGCCATGGGGATGAGGACGACGGCGTCCTCCGGTCTCAGAAGCGGCAGTCACACCGATCCGCGACGCCACTTGCTGAGACCGATCCACGAACTGCTCTCACGAACTGCTTGCCCCAGTACCCCAGCGCCAGCTGTGGCGACCGATACAGCACCTCGCCGGGCTCACCGTCCGGCACGTCGACGCCGTTCTCGTCGACGACCCGGGTCTCCACGAACAGGATCGGGCGCCCGGCAGAGGCCGGGCGCGCCTCGTGCTCTTCGGGTCGCAGCACGGTCGCGAGTGGACCGATCTCCGACTGTCCGAAGCAGTTGTAGAACCCCAGGTCCGGATACCGCTCGCGCAGTCGGTTGAGGACGGTCACCGGCATGATCGAGGCGCCGTACTGCGCCTTCTTCAGCGAGGAGAGATCCGCCGTGTCGAGGTCGGGATGATTCGCGAGCGGCACCCAGACGGTCGGTGCGAGGAAGAGCGAGCCGATGCGCTCCTCCGCGACCGTCCGCAGAATCCGCGCGATGTCGGGTGCGGGGAGCAGCCGGATCGTGGCGCCGATGGCCAGGTACGGCAGCATGAACACGTGCATCGCGGCCGAGTGGTACAGGGGCATGCACACCAGCGGTGCGTCGTCCGGCTTCTGGTCGAGCGCCACGATCACCGACGAGTACTCGGCCACCAGCGCGCCGTGGGTGAGCATCGCGCCCTTCGGCTGCGATGTGGTGCCCGACGTGTACAGCAGCTGCACCAGGTCTTCGCCGTCCACGTCCGTGGGGCGCTCCGTCACATCGCCCGTCGCGACGAGATCCAGGAAGGAACCCTCGTCATCGCGCAGCGACCGCACCTGCTCCACGTGGGTCTGTGTCTGCACCGCGTCGAAATGGGCCCGCAGCTGCGGATCGATCAGCGCGGCCCGCGCGCCCGACTGCTCGATGAGGTACGCGAGTTCGGCACCGTGCAGGGCGTAGTTCACCGGCACGTGCACGAGGCCGGCGCGCGCAATCGCGAGGAACGCGACGACGTAGGCGTCGGAGTTGGTGCCATACGTGACGACCCGATCCCCCGCGTTCAGTCCGCTCGCACGCAGCAACGCCGCCCCGCGCGTGACGGCGTCGTCGAGCTCCCGGTACGTCCACTCGCGATCCTCGAAACGAAGAGCTGTGACAGACGGGGTACGTGCGGCGCTTCGGCGCAGCACTCCGTCCACGGTGTTGGTGCGCCAGTGCTGGGAAGGGGACATCGTCGTCATGAACTCACGCTAGCCACCTCGCCGCGAGGACGCACGCGGCCCACGCCGTTACGACACCGTACGTCGGGAGTAGCTGCCGCTCATGACGGGAGCGAGCCCGTCACCGGAGGCGGCCGTCGCGAGATGCAGATCGATGCGATCGGCGCGAGCGATCAGCCCCAGCACGTGTCGAACACCGTCGTGCTCGCGATCCAGCACGAGCATGTCGTCCTGCCAACCGGCCTCCCCCGGCTGTGCGGGAGTGGCGCCGTCGGAGTCGAACCACCACAGTCCATCGCCCGCGATCACGGCGTGCGCCGCCAGATCGTGACCCCCGCCGCGCCGCACATAGTCGATCACGACGCCGCCCGGCCCCGGGGCGATCGAGAGGATCCCGCTCGCGGTTGCCGAGCCGTCGACGAACTCGTCGGCTCCGGTCCAGTCGCCGATCACCCGTTCGTATCGCGCATCCACCATGGTCCGAGCCTACGTTCCTCCTCGACGGGATGGCGCCGCACATCCATCGTCGGCGTGCGCACCGCGCGACGGCCCCTGTTCCGCGATGCGGCCGCTCCGGAGTGCGTCGCGAACCAACGCGCCGTCCATGAATCCTGTGGCGTGGGGACACGAAGGGATCGTTACGAGACGACACTCGTCGCGAAACGAGGACATTGTCGTGAAACGAGGACGGCAGACCCTGGATCTCACCCGCCCGACAACATCGTCCTCGTTTCGCGACACGCTACGAACGATGCATCCTGGCGACACAACGGCATCCTCGGGAATGAGCGTGCTGTCGCGAATCGAGGACGCTGTCGCGAGAAGAGAACCATCGCCGAGTCCGCTCACCGAACTGACGACATCACCCTCATCTCGCGACACCGCTCAGGAGCAGCCGAGCAGCACCTCGCGCGCGGCGGCGCGATCATCCGCAGGCAACGCGAGCCCGTAATCGGCCACGACCTGGATGAAACGTGCGACGTAGCTGCAGCGCGAAGACTCGTCCGGGGGAAGCCAGCGCGCCGGACCGGAGGCCGCTTTCGACTGATTGGCCGCTCCAGCCACCGCCTGCAGATTGACCGGGTCGTTCGCCAGCTGGAGCCGCCGTTCGGCGGTCCAGCCATCGGCGCCCTGCCGCCAGGCCCACGCGAGCGGGACGATGTGGTCGATCTGCACCCGCTCGCTCGTTCCCGGGCCGCGGACGAAGTCGATGCGCTCGCCGGTGTACGCATCCACGAGCACCCCGGTCAGCACCACGCAGTCGCGCGTCCCCGGCTTCGCCACGACGTCAGAGAGATCCCGCCGGAGCACATCGTTGCGGGTGTCGCAGCCGTTGTGGTCGGTGTCGGCCCAGCGCTGACCGAAGGCGTCTCGATCGTAGGGCAGGCCGGTGGTGACGGCCGACTCGGCGGGAATCGCATCGAGCACCGCCAGCGCGCGAGTCGGCACAGCGGGGGTCCTCGGCGGCGCGTCCGTCGGCATGGCGGGCCGGCTCGCCGGTGCCGTGTGCACGGCGTCCGGGACCAGTTCCGGCAGGACCGCTCGCATCCCGCCGATCAGGGCAACCGCTGCGATGAGCCCGAGAACCACACCGATCACCGGAATCGCGACGCGCTTGCGGCGGCGGGGCGTGAGACGACGGACAGCGCTTCGCGCGGGGCGGTGCAGAGAGTGGATGGGACAACTCCAGGTCGGGGATTTCCATCGTGTCACGCCCCTCCGACACCGCCCCCCGCTCCTCGACGAGGGCGACGTTCGCACGGCGGATGCCCGCGACGGGGAGAGGATGGAGGCATGACAAACCCTGCGCCCTCATCGCGCGCTACGACCACGGCAGCGCCGCCCGCCATCTCCGCACGCGGACTGGTGAAGCGATTCGGCGGCTTCACGGCGGTCGACGGCGTCGACCTGCACATCGAACAGGGCGAGGTCGTCGCCTTCCTCGGACCGAACGGTGCGGGGAAGACCACCACGATCGACATGCTGCTGGGGTTGTCGCAGCCGGACGAGGGGTCGGTGAGTCTGTTCGGCGGAACACCGCGCACCGCCATTGGCCGCGGACTTGTCTCGGCCGTGATGCAGACGGGTGGCCTCCTCAGCGATGTCACGGTGCGTGACACCCTGCGTATGACGGCGTCGCTGTTCGCCAACTCGACGTCCGTGGACTCGGCGCTGCAGCGTGCGGGCATCGCCGAGATCGCCGATCGCAAGGTGGGCAAGTGCTCGGGCGGGCAGCAGCAGCGCCTGCGGTTCGCGATGGCGCTGCTGAGTGATCCCGGACTGATCGTCCTCGACGAGCCGACCACCGGCATGGACGTGGAGGGACGCCATTCGTTCTGGCAGGCCATTCACGCCGATTCCCAGCGTGGGCGCACCGTCGTGTTCGCCACGCACTATCTGGAGGAGGCCGATCGATACGCGAATCGGATCATCCTCATCCGTAAGGGTCGGATCGTCGCCGACGGCACCACCGCGGAGATCAAGGCCATGGCGTCGGGACGCACGATCGAGGCGGAACTCGCCAGTGCCGATCAGGCTGCGATCGGCGCACTCCCGGGCGTCGACGCCGTGGAGGTCCAGGGCAACCGCGTGATCATCCGCGCCGCCGACTCCGATGCGGTCGCCCGGTATCTCCTCACGCAGACAGACGCCCGCGACGTCACCATCACCAGTCAGAACCTCGAGCAGGCGTTCCTCGCCCTCACCGGCGACGACCAGCAGGAGGCCTGAAATGTCCGTCGATTCGCAGCGCCTGGATCGCATCGATCCCACCACACGTCGTGTCCCGCCACTCGGCGGTTTCAGCTGGACGTTCCTCGGCATCGAGCTCAAGCGCGTGTTCCGGAACTTCTCGGTGGTCGGCTTCACGCTGATCTTCCCCATCGCGATGCTGTTCGCCATCGCGCTGCCCAACAAGGGGTATCCGGCGACGGATGTGCCACTCGAGCAGGGTGGGCTCTCTGCGGCCGTGCCGATCATGATCTCGATGGCCGTGTACGGGTCGATGGTCGCGGCCTCCATGACCGGCGTCTCGGTGGCCGCCGAACGCGCGCAGGGGTGGAGCCGTCAGCTGCGCCTTACGCCCCTGAACCCGCTGGTCTACATGCTGATCAAGGTGATCACAGGCCTCGCACTCGGCGCGATCGCCGTGATCGTCACACTGATCGCCGGCGCCGCCCTCGGCATCACCGCGCCGCTTGGGAACCTCATCGTCGCGGCTCTGCTCGCCTGGCTGACCGCGCTCAGCATGACCAGCCTCGGCCTGGCCGTGGGCTACGCCTTCCCGGCGCAGAACGCGATGCGCTACCTCGGCCCGCTGCTGCCGATCCTCAGCTTCATGGGTGGTCTGTTCGTCCCCCTGTCGCTCCTGCCGGCGGAGCTGCAGATGGCGGCGACCTTCACGCCGCTGTGGGGAATCGCGGACCTGTCGCAGAAGGCGATCATCGGTGCTCCGCTGGATCCGATGGCCTGGGTGAATCTCTTCGCCTGGTTCATCGTGTTCACCGGCCTCGCGGTGCTGATGTTCCGCCGCGACACCCGCCGGGTCTGACTCCCTCCGCCGCGAGAAACCCAAGCAAGTCCGAAACACCCCGCGACGCTGGGTTTCTCGGACTTGCTTGGGTTTCTCGGCGAGGGGGTCGTGGGCGAGGGCTGGGAACTTGCACAGAGGCGTGCACTTTAACTTGCACAGGAGTGTGCATGTTCGTACGCTGGATGCATGAGCACCGTTTCGACCCCGCGCCGCCGTGACGCCGAGGAGAACCGCGCCGGCATCTTGACCGCCGCGGTGGGCGTCCTCGCATCCGACCCGGCGGCGTCCGTCGACGCCATCGCGCGGGCCGCCGGACTCAGCCGTCGGGCGCTGTACGGGCATTTCGAGGACCGCGACGCCATCGTGGCAGCAGTGATCGCCGCCGGCGCGGAGAAGTTCAATGCCATCGCGGAAACGGTCCAGGATGATGACCCGCGTGCGGCGCTCGCCCACCTCGCGGCTGCGCTCTGGGCGCAGGCCCGCCACGTGCACGCTGCCGCCGCGCTGGCACTGAACGAACGACTGGTCGCAGACACCGCCGAGGCGATCCAGCCGCTGCGGCAGCGACTGATCGAGATCTGCGAGCGCGGTGCCGATCGCGGCGTGCTGCGCCAGGATCTGCCGCCACACCTCACGGCCCGACTCGTCGAGGAGGCCGCGCGCGGCGTCATCACCCACGTGGATTCCGATGAGGCCGATGCCACGCGGCTCGCCATGCGGGCCGCCCTGAGCGCGGCGGGCCTGTCCTGGCAGGAGGTCGACGCCCTCGTTCGCGAGTATGACGCCGGTGAATCGGCCGTCGTCGCCCCCTTCCCCATCGACACCGAATCGAAGGATCGCGCATGAAGCGCCGCCCCCTCTTCCGCGCCCGGCGCGCGACGAACGATCCACTGCGGATCGAATTGATCGGCGTGACCAAGGGGTCGGATCGCTCCCCGATCCTCGCCGCGACGACCGTCGGCTACGCCACCGGCGAAGCAGTTCTGGTCGAAGCCGAAACCGAACAGCGCCCGACCGTGCTCGGACTCATCGCGAGCGGACGCATGAAGCCCGACGCCGGTGACGTGCTCATCAACGGTCGCCACAAGCCTCGAGAGCTCCGGCGCAAGGTCGCGCTCATCGATGCGCCGGACGTCAGCGATCCCGATCCTGACGTCATCACGGTGGGCGTCGTCGCGGAAGAGCTGATGTATGCGGGATTCCCGTCCAACCCGATCTCCGCACGCAAGTGGATGAGCGAGCACGGCTTCGGCGACCTCACCATGACGCCGATCGGAAGCGTGGAGCCGTCACGCCGCGTGCGCCTGCTCACCGAGCTCGCCTCACAGCGCGAGGGTGTCGAGGGTCTCGTGATCGTGTCCCCCGATCGCCACGGCGGTCGTCCGCAGACCTGGTGGGCGGTGGCCGAGGAGTTCGCCCGCCGAGATTTCGCTGTCCTCGTGATCGCCGGACGCGCATCGTGGCAGGTGCTCCACGAGGATCGCACCGACACCGTGGGCTTGGATGACGACGCGCGCGACGCCATCATCGCGGCTTTCGGGCGGCCGGAAGTCGTCGTGGACGACGCCCCTGCGGAAGAGGAGGCGATTCTCGCTCTCGGTGCCGTCGAATTCGACACAGCGCTCTCCGATGCAGCGCTGTCCGATGTGGACGGCGCGATCGAGGACGACGACCCCTCGCCCGAATCCTCTGCGCCAGCCGGGTCCGCGTCCATCGCCCCTGGGTCCCATGCTTCCGCGTCCGACTCGTCTGGGGTCGAGACGCGTTCGCCTGAGACGGCTGCGTCCAACGTGTCCGAATCCAGCGAGCCCATGTCCCGCCTGTCTGCGGCCAGCATGCCTAGGTCGGACGTCGACGCAGCCGAAGAGTCCGCACCTGACCCGCTCTCGGACGAAGACACCCCGGACTACGTCGACGAGGTTCCGGAAGCCCTCGGCGCGCTCGCGTTCGACAACGCACTTGCGGCAGACGACACAAGCGCGGCTCCTGCAACAGCCGCCGCCACCACCACCGACCCCCACTCCCCGCTCGCGGAGGATGCCCCCTTCCCCGAGCCGAACGACCCACCCGCAGCTCGGCCGAATCAGGCCGACGACGACGCGGAGGATGCCCGATGAAGATTCCCCAGATGATCGCGGCCGAGTTCCGTCGGCTGTTCGCCACCAAGATGTCGGTGATCGCCCTCATCGCCCTGCTCTGCGTGCCGATCCTGTACGGCGGCCTGTACCTGTGGGCCAACCAGGACCCGTACAGCAACCTCTCCAACGTGCCCGTGGCGCTCGTCGTCAACGACAAGGGCGCCGAGGTGAACGGCACTCAGCGCGATATCGGCGACGAGGTGGCGAAGGAGCTGCTGGATTCCGACACCTTCTACTGGCATCGCGTCTCCGCGGCCGAGGCCGAGAGCGGCCTCGATGCCGGCGCGTACGACTTCACCGTCGAGATCCCGTCGGACTTCACCGCGGGCATCGCGTCCATCGCCACCGACGACCCCCACCCCGCCGATCTGGTGCTGCGCACCAACGATGCGAACAACTACCTCGCGTCGACGATCGGCAAGACAGCGATCGAGACCATCCAGCGCACCGTTACCGAGAAGGTGGTGTCGGAGGCCGGACTCACCATGCTCGACGCGCTGCACGAGATCCGCACCAAGCTGGTCGACGCCACGGACGGCGCCACCCAGCTGGTCGACGGACTGGTCGCCGCGCAGGACGGCACGAGCAAGCTCGGCGACGGCGCGCAGCAGCTGGTCGACGGCTCTCAGGCACTCGCCGACGGCGCCACCACCCTGGCCGACGGCGCGAGCAAGGTCGCCGACGGATCCGCCAGCGTGCGCGATGGCGCCGGGACTCTCGCGGACGGCACCGTGCAGTTGCGCGACGGGCTGAGCACGCTCGCCGACGGCGCAAGCCAGGTGGCCGGAGGCACCGGTCAGCTCGCCGACATCGCCGATCAGATCGGAGATGCCGCACAGAACGCGGCCGACCAGCTTCCCGCGGTGCGGGACGACATCCGTGCGCGCCTGGTCGAGCAGGGACTCACCGCCGATCAGATCGATCGCGTGCTCGCGGCGCTCGACCCGGTAGGAACCGAACTCACGAACGCCGCGGACAAGGTGCAGGCCGCTCGCGACAAGATCGACACGCTCAACAGCGGCGCGACCCAGGTGGCCGACGGCGCCTCCCAGCTCTACGACGGAGCGGTGACCGCCGCCGACGGCGCGGCCGCACTGCGCGACGGCGCAAGCCAGGTGGCCGACGGGGCCGCCCAGGTGAGCACCGGGGCCGCCAAGCTGCGCGACGGAACCGGAACCCTGCACACCGGTACCGTCACGCTGAAGGACGGAGTGGGAACCCTCGCCGACGGACTCTCGCAGCTGCACGACGGCGAGGTCACCCTCCGCGACGGCCTTGCCTCGGGCGTGGAGCAGATCCCGAACAGCGACGACGCCACGCGCGCCGCGCAGGCGCACACCCTCGGCGCCCCCGTGCAGATCGCGAAGACCACGCTCACGCAGGCGCAGAACTACGGCGCCGGACTCGCGCCGTTCTTCGCGGCGCTCGCCGCCTGGATCGGCATCTACGCGCTGTTCCTCATCGTGAAGCCGATCTCGCGTCGCGCGGTCACGGCACTGCACTCACCCGTGCGTGTGACGCTCGCCGGCTGGGCGACGCCCGCACTGCTGGGCGCCGTGCAGATGGTCGGTCTGTTCGCGGTGCTTTCGATCACCCTCGGCTTCAACTTCGCGAACCCGGCGGCCGCGCTCGGACTCCTGGTGCTGGCCTCGGCCACCTACACCGCGATCATCCTCGCACTCAACGTGTGGCTGGGATCGGTCGGCCAGTTCATGGGTCTGATCCTCATGGTCCTGCAGTTGGTGACCGCCGGCGGGACGTTCCCGTGGCAGACGCTCCCCGCCCCGCTGGCGTCGCTGCACCACATCCTTCCGATGGGCTACGTGGTCGACGCGATGCGTCAGATCATGTACGGATCCGGTGGCTGGGACCGCGTGTGGGGCGACATCGGCGTGCTGCTGGTCTGGCTCATCGGCGCAGTGGTGCTCGCTATCCTCGGGGTCACGCGGATGACGCACCGCCGCACGATGCGCGACCTCGCCCCCAGCCTCATCGGCTGAACGAGCTCAGCGAAGCGCGGGGAGTCAGAACGCGCGGCGACGGCGGGAGCCGAGGAGCACCGCGATGCCGAGCACCGCGCACAGGGGGCGGTAGTACCGCGCATCCAAGCGTCGGAATCGCGCGTCCGCCGGCCCCATCCCGAGAACCTGCAGCGCGAACTCGCCGCCGAGCACCGCGCGCGTGATCAACGCGAGCCCCGCGAGCCGGCGCCCGAACACGATCGGCCGAGACTCGCCCAGCGCACCCGCCGTCACCGCTCCACCCACGATTGCCACCGTTCCCACCATCGCCGTCGGCCCGGGTGCGGGCATCGCGCGAGGGTTGCCGACCGTTGCCGACGCGAGCAGCTTGCGGTTCTTCACGGGCCAGGTGGAGCCCATCGACCACGCCAGATGGACCACGCCGACACCCGTCAATCCGATCCAGCTGACGACCCGTGCGGCACCGCGGATGAATCCCATGCCGCCAGCCTAGGGGGCCACAGGACGCGTTGCGGATCGCGGAACCCCATGTGAAAATAACTCCCACAAGACCGCAATGATCTGAAAAAGATTAACGAATCCTCATGTTCGGAGTTGCAATGACGCCCCCACACATCCCCACCATGAACCGTCGCGGGTTCCTCACGCTCGCCACCGCAGGCGCCGCCGGCGCTCTCTTCAGCGTCTCGATCGGCCCGCTGTCGGTTGCTCACGCGGACGACTCCCCGAGTCCCGTGACGCCCGGCAGCAGCGTCCGCAAGCGAGAGCTGCGAGCGATGTGGATCGCCTCGGTCGTCAACATCAACTGGCCCTCGCGCACGGGTCTCTCGGCCGACGAGCTGAAGGCCGAGCTCATCGGTTGGCTGGATCTCGCAGTGTCGTATCGCCTCAACGCGGTCTTCATCCAGGTGCGCCCCACCGCCGACGCATTCTGGCCGAGCCCGCTCGAACCGTGGTCGAAGTATCTGACGGGAACGCAGGGCGGCGATCCCGGTTTCGACCCGCTCGCCTTCATGGTCGACGAGGCCCACGCCCGCAACCTCGAGCTGCACGCCTGGTACAACCCGTATCGAGTCTCCATGGACACGAATCGTGACGCCCTGGTGCCCGAGCACCCCGCCCGCGTGCACCCGGAGTGGGTGTGGCCGTTCGGCGGCAAGCTCTACTTCGACCCGGGACTTCCCGAGGTGCAGGAGCACATCTACGCCGCCATCCTCGATTCCGTGGCGAAGTACGACATCGACGGCGTGCACTTCGACGACTACTTCTACCCCTACCCCGTCGCGGGGCAGACGATTCCGGACGCCGCGACGTTCGCCGCCCACGGTGCTGGATTCACCGACATCGGCGAATGGCGCCGCCACAACGTCGACACGTTCGTCCGCACGATCAGCGAACGCATCAAGCAGACCAAGCCGTGGGTGAAGTTCGGAATCTCGCCGTTCGGCATCTGGCGCAACCGCACGACCGATCCGCTCGGCTCGGACACCAACGGCTCGCAGTCCTACGACGGGCAGTTCGCCGACAGTCGCAAGTGGGTGCTGGAGGGCTGGCTCGACTACATCAACCCGCAGATCTACTGGCAGATCGGACTCGCTGTGGCCGACTACGCGAAACTCGCACCGTGGTGGGCGGCGGTGGCGAAGGCGTCGAACACGCAGCTCTACATCGGCGAGGCGGTCTACAAGGTGACCAGCGGCGCGTTCACCGACCCCGCCGAGCTCAGCAACCACCTCTCGCTGGACGCACAGCTCGCCGCGAGCGGCCTGCCGGTGCACGGCAACGTGTACTACTCCTCGGGCGATGTCCGCACGAACGCGCTCGGGGCCATGAGCCGCGTCCGGGACGACCACTATGCGCACCCCGCGCTCATCCCAACGATGCCGCACCTTCCGGCGGTCGCGGTTCGTCAGCCGGTGCTGTCCCGCGCCGCTGCAGTGGCCGCCGGCACCGAGCTGCAGTGGCAGGACACCGGTCCTGCGCGAACCAAGGCCACGTCCTTTGCGATCTATCGCGCACCCGGTTCGGTGCGGTCGGTTGACACCGAGGACGCCCGAAACCTGGTCGCCACCGTTCGCACGCAGGGCGGGACGGTGCAGCGTTGGATCGACACCACGGCCGACCCCGGAACGACCTACACCTACGTGGTGACGGCCCTCGATCGACTGTGGAACGAGTCGTCCGCCAGCACGGCCCGCACCACCGGGAACTGAGTGCACGAGTCGCCGGGGGCGTCCGTGATCGCTAACATCGAGAAGCGGGCGCCCCTGGCGCGCGCTGCTGTTCGTGGGGAGCAGCGGGGAGGGAAGTTCTCAATGGCGAAGACACCTGGCAGCACGCGCACCCGAGGGCGTGCTCGCACCATCGTGACACGGACGCTGTGGACTCTGCTGGCGGTGATCGTCGCGATCATCGTGGTGGCGGGAGTGCTGATCAGCTGGACCATCCAGCGCTCATTCCCCCAGGTGCGTGGTGAGGTGCAGCTCCCCGGCCTCTCGGCGGAGGTCACGGTACAGCGGGATGCCGCGGGCGTACCGACGATCACCGCCGACACCACAGATGACCTCTTCTTCGCCGAGGGCTTCGTGCACGCGCAGGACCGCTTCTGGGAGATGGACTTCCGTCGGCACACCACGTCCGGGCGTCTCTCGGAGCTGTTCGGCGAATCGCAGGTCGGCACAGACAAGTTCCTGCGCACACTCGGCTGGCACGAGATCGCGGAGCAGGAGGTGGAGGCGCTCGATGACACCACCCGCAGCTACTACGAGTCCTACGCGAAGGGTGTCAACGCGTACCTGAAGGAGCACGAGGGCGCCGACGTGTCGCTCGAGTACGCGGTGCTCGGCCTGCAGAACCCGGACTACGAGATCGAGCCGTGGACGGCGGCGGATTCCGTGGCCTGGCTGAAGGCGATGGCCTGGGACCTGCGCACCAACATCGAGGACGAGACCGAGCGAGCCATCCTCGCGCAGAACTTCACCCCCGAGCAGATCGCCGAGCTCTACCCGGCGTACCCGTTCGATCAGAACCCGACGATCGTCCCGCCGCTGCCCGATCAGAAGACGGCGGGTGCCGTGCGTGTGCCGTCTGTGACGGACTCGGGAATCGAGTGGAGCGAGGTCGGCTCGGTCATCGAGGCGGCGGATGCGCTCCTCGGCGACCCGGGCGAGGGCATCGGATCTAATTCGTGGGTGGTCGGTGGCGAGTTCACCGACACCGGTCTGCCGCTGCTCGCCAACGATCCCCACCTCGGCGCGGCACTTCCCAGCGTCTGGTACCAGGTGCAGCTGCGGTGCTCGACGGTGTCGGCGGAGTGCCCGTTCGACGTCGGCGGGTTCAGCTTCTCCGGACTGCCGGGAGTGGTGATCGGCCACAACGCGGAGGTCGCATGGGGCTTCACGAACCTGACCACCGATGTCGCCGATCTCTACATCGAGCGACTGCAGGGCGAGCAGTACTGGCGCGATGGCGCGCTCGTCCCGATCACGGAGAAGGAGGACGTGATCAAGGTCGCGGGCGGTGCAGACGTGCCTCTGACCATCCGGTCCACGGTGCACGGCCCGATCCTCTCCGGCCTGACCGATGACTTCACCTCGATCGCGGAGCACGCCGAAATCGCCGGAGCCCCCGCGGGTGACGCGTACGCGGTGAGCCTGCGCTGGACGGCCCTGCAACCGGGCAACACCGCGAAGGCGATCTTCGTGCTGAACACGGCGAAGGACTTCGACGACTTCCGTGCCGCCGCGCAGGTGTTCGATGTGCCCGGGCAGAACCTCATCTACGCCGACAAGGAGAACACGATCGGCTACCAGGCTCCCGGTCTGCAGCCGATCCGAGGCGCCGGCGATGGCACGGTTCCGGCTCCGGGATGGGACAGCCGGTATGACTGGACCGGCTACATCCCGTTCGATGAGATGCCGATGGTGAAGAACCCCGCGCAGGGGTTCATCGTCACGGCGAACAACGCGATCGTGGACGACAGCTACCCCTACTTCCTCAGCGCGGACTGGGATCACGGCTATCGTGCGGCCCGTATCACCGAGCTCATCACGCAGACTCTCGCCGAGGGCAAGATGAGTGCCGCGCGCATGCAGGAGATCCAGAACGATCAGCAGTTCTGGCTCGGTCCGCAGCTGGCAGCCGCCGTGGCCGATCTGCCCATCGATCGCAAGGGACCGCAGGCCGCGGTGGCCCTGTTGACCGAATGGGATGCGCAGAACTCGATCGACTCCCCTGCCGCCGCGTACGCGAATGTGCTGTGGGACACCCTGGGCACGGCGCTCTTCCTGGACCACGAGCCGGCACCCGCGCCCGTCAGCGGGCAGGGCCGGATGTTCCAGGTCGTGTCAGCACTGCTGGAGCAGCCGAACTCGCCGTGGTGGGTGGATCCCATCACGGGTGCCACCGGTCGCGACGCCGTACTCACGGCGGTCGTCAACCGTGCCTACGATCGGCTTGCCGCGCTGCAGGGTGAGGACGTCACGAAGTGGAACTGGGGATCGCTGCACGCGATCACGCTGACCAGCGCGACGTTCGGCAAGTCGGGCATCGCGCCCATCGAGTGGCTCTTCAACCGCGGTCCGTATGCCGTGGGCGGCGGATCGTCGGTGGTGGATGCGACGGGGTGGAACCTCGGCTCCAGCTTCGCGACCACGTCCGTCCCGTCGATGCGCATGGTGCTGGACGTGTCGGACTTCGACAAGTCCACGTGGATCCACCTCACCGGCGCCAGCGGCCACGCCTTCCACCCGAACTACGTCGATCAGACGCCCGACTGGTCGGTCGGTGTGCAGCGGAGCTGGGCCTTCACCCCCGACGCCGTCGCGGCCACCACGGTCGACACCCTCACCCTGCACCCCTGACCCCCGCGCCCCTGACCCCGGCACCCCAAACGTCCACCCATCTCCCGCGAGACTTCCGTCTGTGGGCGAGAATCGCCGCGTTGCGCTGATTCTCGCCCACGGACGGAAGCGTCACGGAACGGGACGGCGCTGGGAATTGACGAGCGCACGGTAGCGCGAGATGAACACGCCCCAGAGCAGCACACCGATGAACAGCAGCGCACCGCCGATGACCGAGATCGTCACGCTCGGCCACCCCGCTCCCGGTGCGTTCATAAGGACGAGACCAAGGGCGAGCACCACACCGCCGGCGACCAGCAGTCCCAGGCCCATGCGCATCGCCAGGCGCAGAGAGCGTTCGACACCATAGATCGGCTCGATCTCGCCCGCCTTCGCGACGTACTGCGACCATCGCGCGCCCGTCCACCAGCGGGTGCGGCCGGGCTGATCGGCGGGGTACCAGCCGGCGTACGGACCCTCCACCTCGCCGGGGAGCGGGCGGACCCCCTCCGACACGACAGTGGCATCCCCGGGCCACGGCAGGCGCTCGCGACGGCGCGCGCGCAGGGCGCCATACAGCCAGAACGCGCCGAGCAGGAAGAACAGCAGTCCCGACGCGACGAAGGCCCGGTTGTTCAGCCCGATCAGCGTCTGCGACACCCCGATGACGACATACAGCATCGCGAGGGTCATCCCGACGGTGGACCGCTGGGAGCCGGTGATCCGGTCCGGTCGCGGCGCACCGTCACGCAAGGAGTACCCGGACCAGATCGCCCCGGTGAACCAGCGCGTCTCTCCCGTACTCGGCACCCGATACCAGCCCGGTGACGGTGCCGCACCGAACGTCGGGGCGGGAAACGTGGGCGGGGCCGATGGAGCGGGCGCAGTGCGCACGTTCTCCGTCCACGCCGTTCCGTCCCACCATCGCTGGATTCCCGGCTGTCCGGCGTCGTACCACCCCGGCTGCGCGGTCATGCGTCCCCCTCTCGTCCCTCCATCGTGCCCCGCGACACGTGCGTCTGTGGGCGAGGCTCAGCGCGTTGCGGCGATTCTCGCCCACAGACGGAAGTCTCGCGGGATCAGTCGTCGTTGTCGGAGGACCGGGCGTCGGCGAGTTCGTCGACGAGGAGCGAGTCCCGATCGAGAGTGCGGTTGCGGTACGCCTGGCGCCCGACGATGTGGGCGGACAGAGGAGCGGTGGCGAACTGCATCAGCACGATCGCCACGAGCATCCCCACGGCCGGCCACGATCGCACCGAGATCCCCACCGACAGCGCGATCAGCACAAGGCCGAGCACCTGCGGCTTGGTGGCCGCGTGCAGACGGGTGGGCACGTCACGAAAACGCAGCAGACCGATCGCGGCGACCAGACACAGCAGCGCTCCGATCAGGATCAGGATGAGGGCGGCGGTGTCCCAGACGGCGTCCCAGTTCACGACTTCTCCCTCCGAGCGACGAATCGCGCCACGGCGATCGAACCGAACACCCCGATCGCAGCCACGATCAACAGCACCGGCAGGTTGCGGGTGTGATGGTTGATCGCCATCTCCGCGCCCAGCACACACAGCACCTCGGTCAGCAGCACGTCCGACGCGACGGCGCGGTCGAGAATGGACGGACCGCGCACGATGCGGATCAGCGTGAGCAGGGCCGCGATGCCGAACACCACGATGATCACGATCAGCAGGGGATTCATGCCTTCGCCTCCGTTCGTCGCAGCGCGTCCATCTGGTCGCGGGAGCCCACGGCACGGACGATACGCCGCTCCCACTTGCGCACATCGGCCTTGGCTTTGCGCAGACTCTCGTCATCGTCGATGCCCAGCACGTGCAGGTAGAGGATGCGGTTCGCGCGATCCGTCTGCACCACCAGCGAGCCCGGAATCAGCGACGCGGTGACGCCCACGTGCGTCATGATCAGGTCGTCGTCCGTCTCCAGCTGCACGCCAACGATCGCGGTTCCCGGATACCGCCGCGGGTTCAGCACCTGCAGCGTCACATGGAGCGAACCCGCGACCACCGCCACACTGAACGTCACGGCCAGCACCGCCAGGTACCAGACGTTGACGCGTCCGGACAGCTCCACCGGCGGCAGCAGGAAGATCCGGGTGACGACGAAGGCGACGACGATGCCGCTCACCAGGGAGAAGGCGGAGAACTCTCCCCAGAGCAGCATCCACACCACGATGAGCCAGACGAAGAACGGCAGCTGACGCCAGAGGGACTGCCAGAACGTGCGCCGTGGTTCCGCGCTCATGAGGGCACCTCCTCCTGAAGCTGAGACAGCGTGACGGGCGTGGTGAGCGCCGAGCCGATGCGATCGCACAGTTCGAACAGAGGACCGGCGAACACTGTCAGCGCGATCGTGACCGCCACAAGCCCTGCCGTGGCTCCAGTCATCACGCGCGAGTTCGTACGCTGCTCCGACGCGTCGTCGGCTGCCGGGGCGTCACCGAGGTGGCGGATGCGCGCCTCGGTCTCGGCAGTGTCCTCCTCCTCGCGCCAGAACGCGAGGTTCCAGGCGCGCATCAGCGCGTACAGCGTGAGCAGCGATGTGATGATGCCGGCGGCGATCATCACCCACATCAGCGGAGTTCCGACCTCGGCGGCCGCGACGAAGAGCGCGTACTTTCCGATGAAGCCGGAGAACGGCGGGATGCCTCCGAGGTTGATCGCGGGAAGGAAGTAGAGCACGGCCAGCAGCGGAGCGGCGGTCATGAGTCCGCGCACGCGCAGGATCGAGGTGGATCCGGCCCGGCGTTCGATGAGGCCCACCGCGAGGAACAGCGTGGTCTGCACGATGATGTGGTGCACGGTGTAGTAGACCGTCGCCCCGTAGCCGGCGGCGGTTCCGATCGCGATTCCCAGCACCATGTAACCCACGTGGCTGACGAGGGTGAACGACAGGATGCGTTTGAGTTCCGCCTGCGCGACGGCGCCGAGAACGCCGACCACCATCGTGGCCACCGCAACGATTCCGAGCACCATCGACATGTCGTTGTCGGGGAACAGCTGCGTCTCGGTGCGGATCAGCGCGTACACGCCGACCTTCGTGAGCAGGCCGGCGAACACGGCGGTGACCGGCGCGGGCGCAGTCGGGTAGGAGTCGGGCAGCCAGAACGACATCGGGAACACGGCGGCCTTGATGCCGAAGGCCACCAGCAGCATCACGTGCAGCACCGTCTGCGTCTCCTGCGGCAGCGTGGCCAGCCGCTCACCGAGATGGGCGAGGTTCACCGTGCCGACGGCGCCGTAGATCATCGCGATCGCCGCGAGGAAGAGGATGGACGACACCAGCGAGACCACGATGTAGACAACGCCCGTGCGGATACGGGCAGCGGTGCCGCCGAGCGTGATGAGCACGAACGAGGCCACCAGCAGGATCTCGAACCCGACGTACATGTTGAACAGGTCGCCGGCGATGAACGCGTCGAAGATGCCGGCGCCGAGGATCAGGTACGACGGGAAGAAGATCGAGACCGGAGTGTCTTCATCGCGATCCGCCGCTCCCTGTCCGACGGAGAACAGGAGGACGGCGAGCAGCACCACCGCGGAGACGGCGACGAGCAGCGCGGAGAGCCGGTCGACGTAGAGCACGATGCCGAACGGAACGGGCCATCCACCGACGGATACCGCAAGCGGCATATCTCCCTGATCGACGATGAGCAGCATTGCGGCAGCGACCACGAACACCGCCGACAGCGTGATGACGGAGACCAGGATCTGCGTTCGGCGCTGGCGGCCGAACACGAGCGTGAGAGCGGCACCGAGCAGTGGCAGGATCACCACCATCGGGACGAGCGCGTGAGCGGTCATGCGTTCCCCTCCCGCGTGTCGGTGTCTTCGTTCTTCGTCGTGGCGACCGGGCGATCCACCGGAGCGTCCTCGTCGATCCCCGGCACGTCCCAGCTGTGCAGGATCGTGATGGGCGACGTATCCACGCCCACGAAGTCAGTCGTGGCGTCGTCGGCGCTGAGGTCGGCGTCGTCGTGGATGACGTCCTCCTCGGCGTCCGAACGCTCGCGCACAGCGAGGTCTTCTTCGTCGTCCTCGACCGTGTCGGCCTGCCCCAGCTGCCACGAGCGGTAGATCAGCGCCAGCAGGAACGCACTCACCGCGAAGGTGATCACGATGGCGGTGAGGGTGAGCGCCTGCGGCAGCGGGTCGCTGATGTCGTCGGCACTGGCGGGGTTGTCGGGATCGTAGAACGCGGAGATCCCGGGCGCTCCCATCACGATGAGCAGCAGCAGGTTGATGGCGTTGCCGAGGAGCAGGAACCCGATGAGCACGCGCGTGAGGCTGCGCTCGAGCATCGCGTAGACACCCGCGGCGGCCAGCACGGCCATCACGACGATGAGAACTCCCGAGACGTTCATGCGATCACCACGTCATCCGACAGGTCGTCGTTCTCATGCAGCTGGCGATCGACTTCCGCACCGAGGCTGCGCAGCACATCCAGCACCAGCCCGATGACCACGAGGTACACACCGATGTCGAAGATGGTGGACGAGCCGAACTCGATGTGGCCGAGGAAGCCGGCGTCGAAGCTCCAGAAGGTGGAGGTCAGTGCCGGTTGGCCGAACAGCATGGGGATCAGAGCCGCGCCGACGGCGAGCAGCATGCCGGTGCCGAGGAGACGTCCGGCGTCGGTCGGTGCCGCGGCACCCAGCTCATAGCGGCCGCCAGCGATGTAGCGCATCACCAGCGCCATACCGGCGACCAGGCCACCGGCGAAGCCACCGCCAGGCAGGTTGTGTCCGGCGAAGAGCAGGTAGACCGAGACCACGATGATCGTGTGGAACACGAGACGGACGATCACCTCGAGCATGATCGAGCGGGATCGCGGATCCATGGTGGAACCGCCCACCAACCACGCGCGTGGCGCGAGGGCGTTGCTCGGGTTCTGCAGAGCGATGCTGCCCGTGGTGGTCTCCACGTAAGGGCGCAGGCGGGTCTTGCGATTGCGCGCCTTCGGCACCGCACGAACCTGGGAGAGCAGGTCGGTGCGATTGGTGACGAACACGAGCGAGGCGACGCCGGTCGCTGCGAGCACGAGCACCGACAGCTCCCCCATCGTGTCCCAGCCGCGAAGATCGACCAGTGCCACGTTCACGACGTTCTTTCCATGGCCGAGTTCGTAGGCCAGAGCGGGGAAGTCGTCCGAGACGGGGCGGAGGCTGCGGGCATCGGTTGCGACCACCACGATGAATGCGAGCGTGAGGCCGACGGCGGCTCCGATGATCGCACGGGTGACCGGCCAGACGCTGGCGTGACGATCCCCCATCCGCGCCGGGATGCGTCGGAGCACGAGGGTGAAGGTGACCAGAGTCACGGTCTCGACGAGCACCTGTGTGAGCGCGAGGTCCGGTGCTCCCATGGTGGCGAAGAGCACGACCATGCCGAGCCCGGTGACGGAGACGAGGACGACGCCGGTGTAGCGCTTGCGTGCTCGGACGGCCACGATTCCGGCGATGATCATCACCGGCGCGAGCACGAGCTGCACGGGGTGCTGCCAGGCGTCGATCGCACCGCGCCAGGAGGGTGAGGCCAGGAGAGCGGGAATCTCCGCTCCCACGAACACGATGAAGATCGTGCCGACGTAGATGGGAAGCGAGCCTCGCTGGAAGAGGGCGGTGACCATCACCGAGAGGCGGTCGACCGCATGCTGGGTGCCGACATAGGCGTCGACTCCCGTGAACGGCAGCAGATGCGGTCGCCGATCCCACGTGGCGGCGCGGCCCCACCAGAACACCAGGGCGCCGACCACGATGGCACCCACGGTGATGAAGAGCGGGGCTTCGAACCCGTGCCACAGTGACAGGTGAGCGTCATATGCCGGCTCGGGAATACCGCTCGACGAGGGCGGTGCGGTGTCGGCGTAGAGCGCCAGCGGGTGATCCAGCAGCGGTGCCACGAGGCCCGCCAGCAGGCTCAGTGTCGCCAGGATCGCCGGGGCGAGGACGAAGCCGAAGGGAGGCCGAGGCCAGGTGATGGCGGGGACCGCGGTGCCCGACTCGTCGCGCTTGCTCCAGAACGCGCCCCAGACGAAACGGATGCCGTACGCCACGGTGAGCGCCGAGCCGACCGCCAGGCCGACGAGCGCGATCCAGCCCCAGACCGATCCGCCCAGCGCCTCATCGAGGAACGCCGCGAGAGCGCCCTCTTTGCCCGCGAAGCCGATGGTGGGCGGCAGACCCGCCATGCAGGCCACCGCGATGATCGACACCGCAGCCAGCGCTGGAGCCTGCCTGCCGACCCCGGACAGCTCGTACACATCTCGCGTGGACAGCTGGCGGTCGATCACGCCGACCACGAGGAACAGCGCCGACTTGAAGAGCGCGTGACCGATGAGCAGGGCCGTTCCGGCGAGCGCCGCGTCACGCGTGCCGTACCCGAGGATCGCGGTGAGCATGCCGAGCTGGCTGACCGTGCCGAACGCCAGGATGCGCTTGAGGTCGGTCTCCCGGAGCGCCTGCGCCCCGCCCAACAGCATCGTGAAGATACCGAGGATCACCACGATCGGGCGCCAGGGCATCACGTCGGCGAACGCCGGAGCAAACCGGGCGAGCAGGTAGATGCCCGCCTTCACCATCGCCGCAGCGTGCAGATAGGCGCTCACGGGGGTGGGGGCCGCCATCGCACCCGGCAGCCAGAAGTGGAACGGGAAGATCGCGGATTTGCTCAGCGCACCCACCAGGATGAGCGTGAGCGCGAGGCCCAGCCAGGGGTCCTGGGGCGGGTTCGCCAGGATTGCGGTGATGCTGGTGGTGCCGGACTGAACCACGAGCATCACGGCGCCGACGAACATCACGAGTCCACCGAGCGTCGTCACCAAGAGAGCCTGCAGCGCGGCACGGCGGCTGGCGGATCGGGCGTGGTAGTAGCCGATGAGCAGGTAGGAGAGCACGCTCGTGGTCTCCCAGAACATCACCAGGACGATCAGGTCGTCGGTGAGCACCAGCCCATACATGGCACCGGCGAAGGCGAGGAGGACTGCACCGAACAGGCCGAGGCCCTTCGCCTCTTTTCCGGCGAAGTACCAGCGGCAGTAGAGCAGGACGAGTGCGCCGACACCCGTCACGATGAGCGACATGACCCAACCAAGAAGGTCCATGCGCATGGAGAGCGCGATGCCGAGCTCGGGGATCCAGGCGAAGCTCTCGTCGATCTCGCCGCCGCCGAGAATCGCGGGTGCCTGCGCCGCCGCGTGAACGAAGGCGAGGGCGGACAGCGCAGCGCCCAGGAGGAAGCCGTCGGAACGCCAACGCTTCATCACGACGGGCAGGATCAACGGAACCACCGCGAACGCGGTGAGAAGAAGCAGCATGGGCGACCTCCGGACTCGTCGGTCGGCAATACGTCGACACAGGCGGGCGGGGTATGACCATTTTACAGGCTCACAGCTGGCTCCCGGCGAAAATCAAGACATCCCGGTAAAACTCCGACACGATGTGCGCGGTCCGACGCCGGCGCGAGATGCCGTGGAACGACAGGTTCGTGTATCGCGAGATCGTGCTCCATCTGCTGGAGATGCCCGCACGTACCCCAGAGGCGTCGCTCGGCTCAGCCCACCAAGGGGCTGCCGGTCTCCGACAGGAATGCGGCGCGAATGTCCTCCACCGAGAACGACGAGTACAGCAGGAATCGCGACGCGTCGGCATCGGTGAGGAACGACACGTACCGCTCCCCCGACGACGTATTCCACGCGATGGTGACGGTGCCCGGTGCGCGAGACACCAGATATCCACCGTGCGTCCCAACCCCCAGCGGCGCTCGAAGATCGAAGGCCAGACGTGGCAGACCGCTCCGATATCGAACGCTGTTTCCGATGGCGAATGACAGGTAGCGGTCCACCTCGTACAGCGAGTTCGTGGTCAGCAGCGGCGGGGTGAGCACTCCGCGCTCACGCCGCCCGACCACATAGGTGCCCTGCTCCGCCGTGCACACGAAGTCGGGGTCGCCACCGATGAGCCCGAATGCCAGAGAGTTCCGGTCGGCACCGGGAATGGTCGGCTCCTCCCAGAAGAAGCGTCCCTGGGCGGCGTAGTCGGCGAGGCCGACCATCGTCTCGCGATAGGTCATCGAATCACCCCGTACTTGTCGATGAGGTCGGCGACACTGACCCACAGCGATCGTGACGTGTCGACGAACAGAATCTGCCAGCCTCCGCCAGGAAACCCGAGCGCGGGCGCCACGACGGAGATCTCCGGCTGAATCGGGGCCGGCAGGATCCCCGTGAGTTCATAGGTGTGGTACTCGAACTCCGAGTGATAGGGCGTCACACTCCGCATCTCGAACGCCGTTCCGCGTACGGCCAGATGGACGCCGCTCTCAGCCCCGATACGATCGAGATGCTGGAATTCGGGATAGTCGTTCACTAGTGCCGGAATGCTCTCATATCGAAGCCGGGACCCCGGTTGGGCGCCGTGATTCTGCGGCCATCGCACCCGTGCCTGCATCCGCGCAGCCGCCTCGCCTGGCTGTGGCCCGGTGCCGCCACTTTCATCAGACATTGCCGCTCCGCTCGAGTAGTTCCAGCCAGTTCACCGTCGGTTGCTCCGAGCCACGTGTCCACGGCGGGACAGAACCAAAGACCGGGCTCCCGTCGACCCGCATCACGGCTTCCCGCACTTCAGCGGGCGAGTACCGCGCACCCAGCATGAAATAGCGGGCGTGGTAATCACCCGATCGGAAGAACTTCTCGGTCCCGTGCTCGTTCCATCGGATGACCAGTATTCCGTCAGCCTCAGAGACGTCATACTCACCGAAACGGCCAGGGCGCACTTCCGGAACAAGCCCAAACCGCAACTGAGGCAGTCCGACATACTGCCGAAAACCCCCTTCTAAGGTAAACATCAAGTACTTATCGAGAGCCTCGACGGAGTTCGTCACAACGTCTTCTGACAACAGCCTCCCGCGACTGTAGTCCCGGACGGTGAAGCTGCCGTCAGCCCAGGACACCCAGGTGTCGGGATCACCACCAACGGTAAGGATCTGGGCCCCCGGCGGTCGGTCAGGATCATGACGCCACTCGACAGGCTGACCCCAATGGTGCTCACGCGCGAAGACGATGAACTCCTCCAACGCCTCCCACTCATTGTTCACTGAGAACTCCATATGGTGATTTGAGCTGTCCAGCAGGGATCCACTTTCCGGTATTGGTGTCCAGGAAGCGAAGCTGCCAGCCGCCGCCGGGAAATCCGTTCGCCGGAGCGACAACAGAGATCTCGGGCTTGATATGTGGAGGAAGAGTTCCGACGATGTCATATTCATGGTAGTCGAAACCCGCGTGGCCCGGGGTGAGGCCTCGTTGCTCAAAAGGAGTCCCGCGCACAGTCAGATATTCTCCGCCGGGTGTCCCAATTCGATCGAGATTCCGCATCTCTGGGTAGTCTCGAAGAAGGCTGTCCATATCGTCATATTGCACCCGACTGCCGTTCACCGCGCCGTCATTTCCTGGCCACCGCACACCCCCCGGCTCTCCGTCTGGAGAATCGGGTTGGGTGAATCGAGAGTTCCATCCATCCCGGTCGAGGGGAACACCGTGCTCATCCCAACCGTACTTGACATCCGGGTGCAGCATGAGGTCCTGAACTTTTGGGTTCGGAGCATCCGGGAGTTCAAACCTCTCGCCAGGATGACCATGTTCGGTCTGTGGGAGGCCATAGTCTCGCGGCGAGACGTTCTCGTCAGACACTCTCGTCCAGCCATCGCCCTTCGTGAGCGTCGGGTCCGCATAGAGCGGGCCCTCCGCTCGGGGAAGTGGGCCCGACTGTTCTTGGAGCGTCAGCCGATCGGGTCGCCCACCCGAGCCACCGCCTGCGCCCCCTGAGCCGCCTTCCGAGCTTCCGCGACCACCGGAGCCGCCTGAGCCTCCTCCGGAGTCGCCTGTGGGGCGTGTGGGTGTGTGGCCGGTCTCGTCAAGCGGGGTTGTGTGGTGTCCGCCCGGCGCACCGCGGAGGAGTTTGGCGAGGAATTCGGTGACGGATGCGACGCCGCGTCCGAGAGGGCCGAGTTTGCGGAGCAGCGTGGTGAGGGCGTCGAGGACTTTGGAGATGACGCGGCCGACCTTGGCGACGAGTCCGGCGACCTTCATGCCGAACTGGGCCATCGCGGCGGGAGCGCCGAATCCGATGGTTGCTGCTGTGGTGGCGGCGGCGGAGATCGCGGAGCCGACGAGTTGGCTGATGACGTCGCGGACGATGTCGTGCACCATCTGCACCAGGGTGGATGCGATCTGCAGTCCGGTGGCCATGGCGTTGGACCAGTCGCTTGCGCCGCGGAGGTGTGCGATGAGGGTGTTCGCGTGAGCGAGGTACGCGTCGATGGTCTCACCGGCCATACCGTCGAGCTGCGGCAGCAACCCCTGATACCCGTCCGCGAGTTGAGCGAGGTATGCGCTGGTGTTGCCCCAGGTGCCGGAGAAGGAGGCGACTTCGGCGGCGTCTCCGGTGAAGTCGTTGAACCACGACTTGAGGGGCTCGATGTGGTCGAGTACCCATCCGAGGCCGTTGGCGATGAGGGTGCCGATCGGGTCGATGAGCGCTCCGACGGTGTCGAGCGCGGTCGATGCGACGGCGAGGGCCCCGGCTGCCCAGTCGCCGGAGGAGACGGAGTTCGCGATGTCTTCCACGTCTTGCAGGAGAAACGCACCGGCGAATGCGGAAGTGGTGTCGACGCGATCTGCGACGAGCGGGTTGCCGTCGCTCATTCCAGCACCCCACCGAATATGCTTCCGCTCCCGGCGGGCGCAGCGGCGGGCAGGGATTCAACACTCTTCAGGAGGGCGTTCAGTGCGGCGATGTTTCCGTCTTCCATGGCGCGGAAGTCGTCGGCGGTGCTTCGGAGTTCATCGCTGGTGCGTTGAAGGACGTCCTGGGCTTGCTGGATGTGGTTGATCACGAGGGTACTGGCGGTCAGGGCCGGTGGCACCATCCAGGCGCACATCACGCCGAACGCTCCGCCGCCGAGGTTGATGCCGCGGACCGCGTCGAGCGCGACGGTGACGTCCGTGGCGAGTTGTTCCACCTGTTCCGCGTGTGCGGTCAGCCCAGACGGGCTGATGGCGATGCGGTCGGCTACCACCGCAGGTCCCCGCTCTGGTCCGTGCTCTCGATGTCGGCGGCGAGTTGGTCTGCGGTGAGTTTCACGATCGGATCATCCGCACCCAGCAGCTCGGTCGTGATCGCGAGGGACTGCTCCCGTACACGGATCGTCGCGGTCTTGATCAGATCCAGGACTTCGCGAGACACAGCCCGCCCGCCCCGGCTGAGCGCGTCATCGGAGATGTCTAGTCCACTGACTTGGCCCGATGCGTCGACCTCGACGCTGATGTCTCGCTGACGCGACTGCGCTCGACCGCGGACCTGAGCGATCTGTTCCTGCATCAGCGGCAGTGCCTTCGCTCGGGCTTCCGCCCGGGCGACATCTTCCTGGATTCGCGCGAGCGACTCTTCAGGATTGTTGAACACCATCACGCCCCCCCCCTGTAGCTGGTTTCCCGGCGCCAGCTTACGAGCGTGTTGCCGCGTTCACTGTCTGAATACCCGGCCCACAGGATGAGAGTTTCCTCATGCTGTGGATCGTCGATGCGCGCTGATCCTCGGTGCGCTAAGTTCGTCGCGATTGCTGTTTTCATTCGCGCGCTTGGGGGCGTGCGGGCGGCATGACTTGGGGGGTGTGTTGTGGCTGAGAAGATCTCTGCTGAGGCGGGTGCGCTACTCGCTGGTGCGAGTGCGGTGAATGACACGAACGCGGCGATCGCGGCGAACGTGCGTGCGGTGGATGGTGCGGCTGGTGCCACGCGTCCGCTGTGGACGGGTCCGGCGGCGAACCAGTACTTCTCGCTCGTGGAGCGGTGGGAGGCTGAGGCCCGCAAGATCAACCAGGTGCTGGTGACGCTGGAGGGTGCTCTGCGGGGCACGGCGTCTGACCAGGTGGCGACGGATGAGTCGAACCAGCAGATCATCGGCGGCCTCGGCGCAACCCTCGCCTGAGCCACCCGGACACTTCGAAGGACATCGACGATCATGGATTCTTTCTCCGTCAACCCGGCAGCGCTTGAGGCGCTTTCTTCCGACATCAACCAGCGCGGCAAGGCCATCAATCAGGCTCTGGAGAACCTGGACTCGAAGGTCTCCACGCTGCGGGCTTCGTGGGAGGGTGACGCGCAGGTCGCGTACGACACCGCTCACGCCGCCTGGTCGCGCTCGATCAACCAGATGAACGCGCTGCTGATCCAGATCGGTCAGCAGACCGACGCCATCAAGGTCGACTACCTCCGCAGCGACCACAAGTCCAAGGGCCGCTTCGAAATCTGATCCCGAACGGACCCGGGTGCCGGCGAGGAGCGTTATGTCCTCGCCGGCATCCCACCCGATTCCTCCGGCCACGGTGACGGAGGACCGGGTTTCACGTGATTGAGGGGAATCATGACCATTCGCATCGATGCCGAAGCTCTCGGCGCGGGAATCAAACGCCTCCAACAAGCGACGGCTGACGCTGCCGGCGTCACCGACCTGTCCCAGATGAGCCAAGGCTTACAGCAGTTCCAGCTGAGTTACCGCCCCCTGGCTCTGCACACGTGGGTCCAGCAGCTCCAAGCAGAGCTCGCCGCACGCGCCGCGGATGCCGCCACGCTCAACGGCAAAGTCATCACCCGGATCAGCGACCTGCAGGCCACGATCGCTGAGTTCCAGCAGACCGACGCGAACGCCGCCGCCGACGCACAGAGGCTCCTGGACCAGATCACAGACGCCAGCGGAGTGCCCGCGACGCCTACCACGGCACCTGGAGCGGGCGGCGGAATCACACCGACGCCGATCGACGACGAGTTCGTCTGAGGCTTATCGCCGCACCCATCACGCGTCGCAAGATTCTGAACAGCAGCGCACAGAACTTATTTCAGGGGAGTCAACATGGAGATCATGCATGTCGCCGATGGCGGCGGTGCGGACTGGGAAGCCGAACTGAACCGCCTCGCGTCAATGGAGACCGAGACAGAACTGCCCTACGCCCAAGCCATCAGCGATGCCCTCCTCGACATCTCCAACGTCCTGCGCGGTGTCACAGCCGACGGCATCGAGGGTGACACCGGTGACGCAGCCCGCGCCGCGTTCAACAGCGACGCGAACGAGGCCGCGCAACTGTCCGACGATGTGGCGACGCTCATTCAGAATCTTCGAGTGATGAACTCGGATCGACGCATCCTCGCCCGAGAGCATTGCGATGCGCTTGATGCCTACCCCGAAGCCCTCAACTCCGACGATGAGTACCAGTTGTGCACCGCCGAGACCGGATCGACCTGGCAGCTCGGGCCTCTAACGTTCACCATCACTGACGGCATCATCGGTGCCCTCAACACCTATTTCCGTGCCCAACGCCAAGCCCGCGCCCAAGAAGGCGTGAAAGCCGTCGCAGACCGCATGGACTACTGGGCCCAACAGTTCAACACCCAGACACGACTCGCTCCCACCGGGAACCAGGGCACCGACTTGACTCGAGTTGATGCCGGCGGGGGCAACTTCGCTGGTGACACAGGACCCGCTACCGGGGGTGGTGATGGTTCCTTCGGCTTGTACCCGGGTGGCGGCCACAATCCCGCCGGATACGTGCCGCCAGGGATTACCTACACGCCGCCGCGCGATCCTGGCACTGGAGATGAGACGAGCCCGACGGTTCCCACGTTCCCGATAACTTCACTCCCCGACCGCCCCGACGATGAGATCAATGTCGGTTGGCCTGTGCCCACATACCCCATCGTGCCACCCGATGACGTGCACTCATTGCCTGCGTTGCCGGATTATCCGACCCGCCCCTGGAACCCGGACGATCCCACCGGGAACAACCCAGACGCTCCCTGGACACCAGTCGACCCCGGCTCATGGGAGCCCACCCGCCCGACCTACCCCGACGACGATCTGTACACGCCGTACGTCCCGGGCGAGAACAGCGGCTCTGACTATCAGCCCTACACGCCGCACCCGCCGTACCACCCAGCGACGTCCAACCCGACGGGCTCGTACATCCCTGGCACAGATGGTGGACAGTATCGTCCAGGGCTCACGCCGGACTCGGCGATGGGCAACGGCTCCCACGGATGGGGCACCGGCACCAGCGTCGGTCGCGCAACGGGTCTTGGTGTTGGCAGCACCAGTGGACTGCTGAGCAGTGGCGGTACAGGTATCGGCGGTACAAGCGCAGGCACTGGCGGTGGCATCGGTGGTGCCGGGTCTGCGGGGCTCATCGGCGGCGCGGGCGGCGCGGTCAGTCTGGCCGGCGCGAAGCTCATGCAGACCGGCCTCAACGGATCCCACGGTGCATCCGCTCTCGCGACCGCACCCGGCACTGCTGCAGCCGGGGCACGTTCGGGCGGTGGGATGGGCATGATGGGCGGCGGAGCCGGTGGCGGTCAGTCCACAGGTTCGAAGTCGCGTCGCGGACTGTCCGGCCTCGTTGCCCCACACTTGGATGATGACGACGAGCCACTCCCACGATCCGAAGCGGCCGGAGCCGGCGGGCGTGACTGATACTCTCACCCGTCGCCGACGGTTCCGTCGACTCCGCACGCTCATCGCGGCCGTCGCAGTGCTCGTCGCGCTGCCGATGGGAACCCTTCCCGCGGCGGCAACGGGTGATGAGGATTACAACTGGTGGTATACGGGCATGCACGTCGAGGACGCACGCAACGAAGGACTCACCGGAGCCGGCGTCAAGATCGCCGTGATCGACACCCAGATCAATCCTGATCTCGACGTCTTCGCGGGCGCATCGCTCTCTATCAATCCTGTCGTCAGCTGCGATGTCCCCGTGACGACGTCGGGACTGAACGATGGCGTGCTACATGGAACCGGGGTCACGGCGCTGCTTATCGCGCGGCCAGTTCGAGAACTCGCGATGCAAGGCATCGCCCCCGACGCCGACGTCACGTTCTATTCAGACGGTCATGACAAGTGCCTTGGACGATCAGGTGATCCCTCACCGATGATGGCAGCGGTTGCCCGCGCCGTCGCTGACGGCAACCGCATTATCTCCATCTCTCAGGCAACGGTAGTCCACAACGACGCGGACGCTGACGTCATCGCTACAGCGCTCGCCGCAGGTGTCGTCATAGTGACGTCCACCGCCAACACCCAAGAGCAGCGCACATGGCAGGCGCCGAGCCAATTCAACGGGGTGGTGTCCGTCGCTGCTGTGTCGCGTGACGGCATGCTGCTCACCGACGCAGGCAGGCCCGTCATCACACCGAGCGTCACGGTGGTCGCTCCCGGGGTCAAGATCATGACACCGGGCGCAGCCGAGGGATGGGACGAGATGGCGGCCGCCACGGGCAGTTCCTTTGCAACGCCGCTCGTGGCGGGGGCACTGGCGCTGCTGTTGCAGAAGTACCCCTCGGCGACAGGTAACCAGCTCATCCAGGCGCTAATTACCACGACCTCGCAATCTCGTGAAGGGCAGCCCAGAAACGACACCAACGGTGGCGGCTATGGTGCGATCTCCCTGCCATACCTTCTCGCCGTGGACCCTACGACACTGCCGGATGAGAACCCGCTGATGAACCAGCCCCTCGGCGTACCCACCAGGGAACAGATCACGGGCGACACGCCCACACCCACAGCCGTCCCGACCACAGCCGCACCGGCCACCAGCTCCCCCACATCAGCGCCCGAACGCCCCGCCACGACACCACCCGCCGCGGCGAGCGCGTCTGACACGCTCGCGTCCGTGCTCCCCTGGCTCATCGGCGGCGGAGCGCTCGCGATGGTGATCATCGTGGTCCTCGTGATCGTGATCGCCACACGCACCAGGAAGCCGCACTCCTAACGCCCCACGCGAACAACACACACCAACACCACAGCGGCATCCGTATGCGTCGCGGACAGGGTGCGGGTAGCGTTGTGGTCCAGGGGGAACAGGTGTCTGCCGTCCCCGCGCAGGGAAAGGGACCACGATGCAGCAGCCCGCCGCCGCACCCACAGAGCAGGAGATGGCGCGCGCACGCGACGTCCTGAAGATCGTGTCAGACGCCTACTCGGCTCGCATGGTGGGACAGGAGCGGCTGCGCACCAGCCTGCTGATCGCGCTCATCGCCGGCGGACACATCCTGCTGGAGTCGGTTCCGGGCCTGGCGAAGACCACCGCCGCCTCCACCCTGGCGGCCACCGTACAGGCCGACTTCAAGCGCATCCAGTGCACGCCCGATCTGCTTCCCAGCGACATCACCGGCAGCCAGATCTACGACGCCGCGCACGGCACGTTCCGCACCGTGCTCGGACCAGTGCACGCCAACTTCGTGCTGCTCGACGAGATCAACCGCTCCTCCGCGAAGACCCAGTCGGCGATGCTCGAGGCGATGCAGGAGAAGCAGACCACGATCGGCGGTGAGCTTCACAAGCTGCCGCGCCCATTCCTCGTGATCGCCACCCAGAACCCTATCGAGCAGGAGGGCACCTACGAGCTGCCCGAGGCGCAGATGGACCGCTTCCTCCTCAAGGAGATCGTCGACTATCCGAGCCCGGCGGAGGAGCTCGAGGTGCTGAACCGCATCGACGCCGGCATCCTCGACCCCGATCACCCGGGCGACGGGAAGGTGACGCTCGACGACGTTCGGGACCTGCAGTCGATCGCATCGCGCGTGCACGTGGACCCGGCAATCCGCAACTACATCGTGTCGCTCGTGTACGTCACACGGAACCCGGCACCCTACATCGGTGACGACCGAGCCCGCCACATCAAGTACGGTGCGAGTCCCCGTGCGAGCATCGCCTTCCTGCAGGCAGCGCGGGCCTTCGCGCTGCTGCAGGGCCGCGCGTATGTGATCCCCGAGGATGTCCGTTCGCTCCGTCACGTGATCCTGCGCCACCGCGTGCTGCTCACCTTCGAGGGGCAGGCCGACGGCGTGCGCGGCGAAGACCTCATCGACGCGATCTTCGGCGCCGTCCCCACCCCGTAACCGGAGCGCGTTCCGCCATGGCCAGCCTCATTCCGCGGGTGAAGAGCAAGCTCTTCATCTCCTCCGGGCGATCGTCGATGCACCAGCTCGACGGCGCGTACAAGTCGTTGCTGCACGGGCGCAGCCTCGACTTCGAGGACCTGCGTCGCTATGAGACCGGCGATCAGGTGCGCGATATCGACTGGCGCGCGTCCGCTCGCCTCGGCAACCTCGTGGTCAAGCGCACCCGTGCGACGCGCGCGCAGACCGTGCTGTTCGTGGTGGACACCGGGCGCACCATGGCCGCACTCGCGGAGGATGGCGCGCCGAAACAGGAGCTGTCCATCCTCGCGATGGGCGCGCTGGGATACCTCACGGTTCGCCACGGCGACGACGTCGGGCTCGTCTACGGCGACGCCGATCGGGTCCGGCGCCTGCAGACCGGAAGCAGCGAGGCGGCACTCGAACACATGCTGCGCACGCTCGATTCGACGACGTCTGCGGCAACCGCTCCCGGATCGGTGGACGACCTGCTCGACTTCGTCGCGCGTACCATCGCGCAGCGGATGATCGTGGTGGTGATCGCGGACGAGGATCCGCTCACCGACCGCACCGAGCAGCTGATCCGGCGCCTGCGACTCCAGCACGACCTGGTCTGGATCACGGTGGCCGACGCGGACGTGGTGCTGAGTCATCGATCTGCTTCCGTGCGCAGCGACGTGGTCAGCGGATGGCGGGTGCCCGACTTCGTGAACGGGGATCCGGAAGTGCTCGCTGAGCTCACCGAGAAGCGCGAGCAGGCGGAGGACCACCGCCGCGAGTTCTTTCGGCGCTGGGAGATCGATCACACGGTGCTGCGCAACCAGGACTATGCCGTCGGCGAGATCCTGCAGATGCTGAATCGGAGGTCGCGTGTCCGCTCCTGACGACCTCTACCCGCCCACGCAGTACGGCGGCCTCTGGCTGCTGCTGGCGTTCGGCATCATCCTCGTTCTCGTGATCGCGGCGATCCTGCTGGTGGTCCTCACGCGCCCGAAGAAGGTTGCGGACGCCATCGCCGACGACCCCGGAAGCCAGCTCACCCTGCCTGAGGTGGTAGCCCGCCTGCAGGGCGACTACCTCCGTCAGATCGACGCGATCGAGCGCGGCTACCGCGAGCGCACGCTGCCACCCCGCGAGGCCAACGTCCAGTTGAGCCGACTGGTGCGGCGGTATGTCAACGAGTACAGCGGTCTGGAGGCGCCCGTGCTCTCGCTGCAGGATCTGCAGCGGCTCGGGGTCAACCCGTCACTGATCGACGCGCTGCGTCGCCACTACTACCCGAGCATCTTCCGCAGCGGTCCGCCGGTCGATCCGGTGGCCGGAGCCGAAGCCGCGCGAACGGTGGTGCGATCATGGCGTTGAACTGGCCGTTCATGCTCCTGATCGTGGGCGGAGTGCTGGTGGTCGCCATCGCGATCGGCGTGACGATCGGCCTCGTCCGCACCTCCCGACGCGTCACCGGCGGGGGTGCCCAGCTGGCGCGCGCGGAGCGTCTGCGCGCGCTGCCCTCGTTCTCCCGCGCCGTCCGCACGCGGCGGATCGCCCTCTCCGGCATCCTGGTGCTGGGCGCACTGGCCGTGCTGTCGGGTGGCCTGGCGGCCGCGCGTCCGATGACCGCGCAGACCATCCAGCCGGTGAGCACCAATCGCGACATCATGCTCTGCCTCGATGTATCCGGCTCGATGAGCGAGGTGGATCTCGAGATCATCGACGTGTTCGAGAACCTTCTCGACGGTTTCGAGGGCGAGCGGCTGGGCCTGACGATCTTCAACTCGTCGCCGGTCCAGGTCTTCCCCCTGACCGACGACTACGACTTCATCCGCGAGCACCTGCAGAGCCTGCGGCGCAGCTTCGACTACACCGATAGCGTTCCCGAACACTACAGCGGCACGCTCAACGGACCGGGAGCTTCGCTCATCGGTGACGGTCTCACCGCCTGCGCGATGCGGTTCGACCACGTGGAGGAGGAGCGTTCGCGCACCATCATCTTCGCCAGCGACAACGAGGTGAACGGCGCTTCCATCGTGTCGGTCCCGGAAGCCGCGGCGTTCGCGAAGTCCATGGGCGTCCGAGTGTTCGCCATCAATCCCGTGGCGGGCAAGGACGCGACGATGACCCAAGAGCTCGCCGATGCGGCGGCGCTCACCGGGGGCAAGGCGTACGAGCTCCGAGACGCCACCACCGTCGACGACATCGTCGCCGAGGTCCAGCAGCAGGCGGCCACGCAGCTCAAGGGACAGGTGCAGATCATCTGGAGTGACTCCCCGAACCTAGCCCTCGCCGTGCTGGCCGTTCTCTCGATCGGATTCGTGGCGCTGATGTGGAGGGTGCGGCTGTGATCTTCCACCCGGTTCTCAACGTCTTCGTGCTGATCATCCTCGTGGGCGGCGGCGTCTTCGTGACCGTGCGCAACATCATCACGGCCCCGACGGGCGCGCGGCGGTGGCTGTGGGCGGAGCGGACCCTGCTCGTGCTGCTCTGCTTCGTCATGCTGCTGCGCCCGGCGGTTCCCGGCGGACAGACGCAGACGCTCACCACGAACACCGACATCCTCATCGCCGTCGACACCACGGCGAGCATCGTGGCCGAAGACTGGGGCGACGGCCAGCCTCGGCTCGATGGCGTGCGACAGGACGTGCAGAGCATCGCCGACACCTATCCCGGAGCGCGCTTCGCGCTGATCACTTTCGACGCGGAGCCGGTGCTGCGTCTGCCGTTCACCACCGACGCGAACGCGCTGATGAGTTCGATCGACGTGCTGCGACCGGAGGTCACCGGCCAGTCGCGCGGAAGCTCCGTGGGCATCGCCGCGCAGCTCGTCGAGCAGACCCTGCGCAGCGCCGCCGAGGCGGAGTCCGGTCGCGATCGCTCGCGCATGCTGTTCTACCTGGGCGACGGCGAGCAGACCGTGAGTCAGTCCGTCGAGTCGTTCTCCGGGGCGAAGAAGTACGTCGATGGTGGGCGAGTGCTCGGCTACGGCACAGCCGAGGGCGGACCGATGAAGATCACCACCGGTCGTGCCGATGGCGAGGATCCGGGCTACATCGAGTACCAGGGCGCGAATGCGATGTCGGTGATCGACAAGACCAACCTGAAGCAGATCGGATCCGACCTCGGTCTCGAGTACGAGCACCGCACCGCAGATGCGGAGATCTCGCTGCCCGACGCCCCGCAGTCGTCGACGAACTACTCGGAAGCGGGAAGCACGGGCAACGTCACGGAGCTGTTCTGGATCTTCGCTCTCGCGGTGGTGGGCCTCCTGGCGTTCGAACTCGCGCGCGCAGCCATGATGATCGCGGGTATGCGCGGTCTTCGCGCGACGAAGGCGGGTGAACGATGACCGCGCCGCACACCTCAGCCGACGCACTGATCCGCGGCAACCGGACACGGCGACGCGTTCGGTTCTGGGTCGCCATCGGAACCCTGCCGCTGACGATCGCCGCGCTGGTGCTGGTGGCCAAACTGTTCAGCATGTTCGTGTTCGCGCACTTCGCGATTACTGACTACGTGAGCGGAGACGGCGAAGGGACCGTGCGCAACGCGGGCTGGCAGAAGCCGCTGAACTGGTTCGAGCCGTACAAGGCGCCGTACAACGCGGGCGACGGCTACGCGCTGTCGGAGAAGCTGCCTGAAGCCCGCGCCGAGTTCGAGGACGCGCTGTCCCTGGCGCGCGGACTCGAGGTGTGCGCTGTGCGCATCAACCTGGCGTTCGTGATGGAGCGTCAGGGCGATGCCGCCACGGAAGCGGGGGATCTGAAGGGCGCGCAGGCGTTCTATGCAGAGGCGCTTACCATGAACGCCGAGACGCCGGACGAGTGCCAGAGCGACGAGGCCCAGGACCAGTCCCCCGACCCCAATCGCGATATGTCCGACACCCTCGAGCAGCAGCAGAAGGATCTGTCCGAGAAGCAGCAGCAGAATCAGCAGCAGCAGGATCGCCAACAGAACGGCGAGGAGGATCCGCAGCAGCCCACCGACCCGAATGAGGAGCAGCAGCAGGATCAGCCCTCGCAGGATCAGCTGGACGAACTGCAGCAGAAGCTCGAGGAAGGTCAGCAGGAGCGGGACCAGCGCGGCGACGACGGCACCGGCGGCGGCGGAACGGATAAGCCATGGTGAACGACCCCGATCCACAGCGCGAAGACGGCGGGGTATCCCCGCACCAGCCTCCCGCCGGCACGCCGTCTCGCCCCGACGATCCGCGTGTCATGGGCGCTGAGGCTGCGTCAGCCTCCGGCATCCCGGCGGCCCCCGAAGCCCCGGCGAAATCCGACGGCTCCCCGGCTTCCGCGGACTCTGAGTCCGCTCCGGCTCCACCGCCCGCGGCTGTGGGCGTACCACCAGCCCCGGATTCCGCGCGGCTGGCGAACGGGGCGTCGCCGACCCCGGTACCGGACGGACCGGAGCGCCCGGGCAGCCGGTACGTGACCAGCTCGGACGGCGCACCGCCCGTGCCACCGCCCGGCGGCTACCGCGGTGCGCGGAATCCGGACCTGGAGAAGGCTCGGCATGCGCTCGTCTCTCCGGTGGATCTGTTGGCGCGTCCGGTCGCCTCTCCCGCCCCCGTTGCCGACGGGCCGCGTCCGCTTCGTCGGGTTGGTATCGTCGCGCTCGTCGCGGCGATCGGCTGGGCGGTCGTGCTCCTGGGAGCACTCGCGGTCTCGGCGACGGACTTCCTGTTCAACCTCAACGTCGTCGTCATCCAGCTGCTGATCGTCGGCGTGATCGTCGCGTCCGTGATTCTGAGGGATGCGCGTCGGCTGGGCGGCATCGCCCTGGCGATCGCGCTGGTGTTCAACGTGGTCACGATCGGCGGAGTGAGCGCAGTCCGCACGGCGGCGCAGGGCAGCTACGAGGGTCAGAAGACCGAGCAGCAGAAGCTCTGGGAGCGCTACCCCGGCGTGAAGGGGATGTCGACGACCGAGATCAAGGCGCAGCCGTCGCTCGAAGAGGTGCGAGCGCGCACGGAGGAGATCCTTACCGCGGTGCGCGAACGCCTCAGCGCCGACTACGGCGTCACCTGGGTTCAGCAGCCGGTGCCTGAGGACATCTCGCCGGAGCGCAACGGCTACGGTGGCGAATCCATGCTGCGGACCTACACGTCGACGATCTGGTCCACGAATGAGGCGATCACCGACAATGCGCTCAAGCTGCAGATGATGCACACCATCGACGACGTGCTGTTCTCCTATGGCATGTCGCAGTACTACCCCGTGAACGATCCGGCAGAGTCCACCATCGATCCGTCGATCATCGAGAAGATGTTCGGCTCCACCGATCCCGATCTGCAGGCGCAGTGGGAATGGGCGTCGTACGACTACGACACCGGCGGCTGGTTCTACGGCGATCTCTACGATCTGTCGAAGGACACCACCGGTCGTTTCCGCACCGAGCGGCAGGCGGACCACGATCGCACCGGCGTCCCGATGGAAGGCCTGTCGATCATGCTCCGCGCCGAGAAGCTGCTGTCCGAGAGCGACGTCGCCACCTTCGATCAGCGCATGTCGGAGTACGAGTAGCGCCCCTTCCCCGGGATCGGTGTGCCACCGCCATCTCAGCTCACGCAACCCATGACCCGCGAGACTTCCGTCTGTGGGCGACAATCGCCGCGTTGCGCGGATTCTCGCCCACAGACGGAAGTCTCGCGGTTTATGCGGACGCACGGCACGGACACGAACGCACGGCACGAACGCACGGCACGGCACGGCACGGCGCGGCACGGACGCGAACGCACGGCACGGCACGGCACGGCACGGACGCACGGCACGACGCGAACGCACGGCGCGGACACGAACGCACGGCACGGACGCGAGCGCACGGCACGGACACGAGCGCACGGCACGGACACGAACGCACGGCACGGACACGAACGCACGGACGGCACGGCACGGCACGGCACGGCACGGACGCGAGCGCACGGCACGGACACGGACGAACGGCGGGGACGCGGGGTGCGCGAACGCACGGCGGGGGCGCGGGGCGACCTGGCAGGCTCAGGCCGGGACGGGGCCGGTGGTATTGCCTTCGATGAACTCGCATGTGAAGCGGAAGGAGGCGGCGGGCTCGTCGGCGAGCAACCGCGCCAGTGCCTCACCCGCCGCACGGCCCTTGTCGAAGGCCGGCTGCGCCATCGTGGTGAGGCGGTACGGGGCGATGCCGTCCACGGTGATGCCGTCGAAGCCGGTGATCGAGACGTCCTCGGGCACACGCAGGCCGGCGTCGAGAGCGGCGCGCAGCACGCCGGCGGCCAGGATGTCGCTCTGGGCGAGTACGGCGGTGGGACGTTCGCCGGAACCGAAGAGCAGGCGTCCGGCCTCGTAGCCGTTGTCGATGGTCGAGCGCGCGGTGCTGACGACCACCGCGTCGGGGAAGATCTCGCGGGCACCCTCCAGGCGCTCGCGCGTGACATCGACCTCCGCCTGCACCGCATGAGCGGCACCGGCCACCGACATCCCGGTTCGACGACTCAGCGGGAGCGTGACCAGCGCGACCCGCTCATGTCCGAGCGAGCGCACGTGGCGCGCCA
The DNA here is from genome assembly GCF_050990725.1 of Microbacterium gorillae. Taxonomy (GTDB): domain Bacteria; phylum Actinomycetota; class Actinomycetes; order Actinomycetales; family Microbacteriaceae; genus Microbacterium; species Microbacterium gorillae_A. Next base: position 184,102 of record NZ_CP158844.1, on the reverse strand, counting down.
ACTGGCGCTGCGCCTCCAGCGAGTCGATCGTGATCTGCGGAACGTCGGGGCCCGCATCGCCCTCGATCACCACCATCGGAATCCCGCGAGAACGCGCAGCGTCGAGGGAATCACGAAGCGTCGGGTTGCAGCCGATGAGCGCCACCGCATCGATCGGTGCCGTGGCCAGCGTGGGACCACCCCATTCCGGCTCGTCGCGCAGCAGCAGAATGCCGGCACCGGAGGAGGCGATCGACTCCGCGACACCGTCCATCGTGACGGTGAGAATCGGATCGGCGAACGCACTGCGCAGGTCGGAACCCACCACAACGCCCACGATGCCGCTTCGCCCTCGCCGCAGCGAGGCCGCGCGCGGGTCGGGGCCGGCGTAGCCGAGCTCGGCCGCGGCGGCCAGCACCTTCTCCTTCGTGGCCTCCGCGACGGCGACCTTGCCGCTGTAGACCACGGAAGCGGTCGAGGCGGACACCCCCGCCCGGCGGGCCACGTCTGCGAGCGTCGGCTTGCGCGTCATTCCGCCAGTGTAGCCCGAGCCGCTGGGGCTCGACTTCAGAAATCGAATCGATTCGATATAGAGTGTTCGGTATGCAGGTCTCCCTCACCCACTCGCAGTTCGTGCGCTGGCGCACGGCCATCTTCGTGATCTTCGCGGCCTGTGGCCTCGGATTCGCCACCTGGGCATCGCGTGTTCCCGCGATCAAGGAAGGCCTCGACATCACGAAGTCCGAGGTGGGCCTGCTCCTGGTCTCGAGCGGCATCGCATCGATCATCGGCCTGTCCGTCTCGTCCGTGCTCATGCTGCGCTTCGGGGCGCGTCGGGCGATGCTCGGCCTGCTCCTGGTGGCGGCCGTCGGTATCACCACGATCGGCGTCGGCGTCGACGTCTTCCACTCGTTCGGCATCGTGATCGTCGGCCTCGCCCTGTTCGGTTTCGGCAATGGCTGCTGCGATGTGATCATGAACGTCGAGGGTGCCGGCGTCGAGAAGCACGGAGGCAAGACCGTGCTCCCGATGATGCACGGCTTCTTCAGCCTCGGCACCTTCGCCGGCGCCGGCCTCGGTGCCATCGCGGAGGGCATCCGCCTTCCGGTGAGCGTGCACATCGGCATCATCGCCGCTCTGATCGTGGCCTGCGCGCTGTGGGCTGTGGCGAACATCCCCGCCGCGACTGACTCCGAAACGGCACCCGACGAAGGAGCCGAGCACCAGAGCTTCGGCGTGCGCCTGAAGGTGGCGCTGTCCGCATGGACCGAACCGCGCACCTACGGTCTCGGCCTCATCATGCTCGGCATGGCCTTCGCGGAGGGCGGCGCGAACGACTGGCTTGCCCTCGGCATCGTCGAGGGTCACGACGGCTCGCCCTCACTCGGAGCCGTCGGCCTCGCCGTCTTCTCCGGCGCGATGACCGTCGCGCGCATGTTGGGTGGCCCGTTGGTCGACCGGTTCGGTCGTGTTCCCTCACTGCGTGTGCTCGCGGCCCTCGCGGTGGTCGGCCTCCTGCTCTTCATCTACGCACCGAATCTGCCGCTGGTGATGGTCGGCACGGTGCTGTGGGGCATCGGAGTCTCGTTCGGCTTCCCGCTGGGCATGTCGGCCGCCGCCGACGACCCGGCAAAGGCGGCGTCCCGCGTCGCGGCAGCATCGACGATCGGCTACGTGGCGTTCTTGGCGGGTCCGCCCGTGCTCGGCTTCATCGCCGACCACATCGGCCTGCTGAACACGCTGCTGATCATCGCAGGCCTCGCCCTCGTGTCCGGTCTCGCGTCCAACGCCGCGAAGCCGATTACCCCGGCGAAGAACTGACTCCTCCCGCAGTTGGCTCCCCACCCCGGGGATCGGGAGCCAACTGCGGGCTGGCGGCGACATTGACACAGACATGCGAAAAGCCCGCCTCGCTTCAGTTCGGCCTCCGCACTGAGAGTCCCCAAAAGCGAGAGCAGGACTCAGCCCGGGATCTGACCGCGCTCGAAGTACGCGACGAGGTCCGCGTCCAACGCCGGGACCGCCCGCGCGGAGCCGTCGGCACGCAGGGACTCCGTCGCGATGACGCCCGTGGCCACCGCCTCCCGCGCCGCCACGGGGGACGTTTGGGTCCGACCGCCCTCGCGGACAAAGCGGCAGAACTCCGCCACGAGCAGCGCGTCCGCGCCCCCGTGACCGCCCTCGGCGTCAGGGATCTCGAAGGACTCGTCGGGCTCCGCCCACCCGCGATGACGCCGGTTCCAGAGGCCGACGCGCTCGCCCGCGCCGTCGCCGAAGTTCTCGATGCGCCCCTCGGTCCCGATGATCGTGTAGTTGCGCCAGTAGTCCGGCGTGAAGTGGCACTGCTCATAGGAGGCGAGCACACCGTTGTCGAGCCGCAGGTTCAGCTGCGAGATGTCCTCGACGTCGATCACCGGGTTGAGGCCGGTCAGGGACGCGGGCGGCCAGTTGTCGAGACTGAACCAATCCCCCATCCGCTCGCCGGAGCGATCCCGCCGATCCTGGATCGCGCCGTAGATCATGTTGTCGCCCATCGCGGCAACCCTGCGGGTATACCCGCCGGCGAGCCAGTGGATGATGTCGAGGTCGTGCGCGCCTTTCTGCAGCAGCAGGGATGTGGTGCGCCGCCGGTCGGCGTGCCAGTCGGTGAAGTAGTAGTCGCCGCCATGACCGACGAAGTGGCGGCACCACACCGCCTTCACCTCGCCGATCCGCCCCTCATCGATCAACCGCTTCATCAGCGTGATCACCGGCATGTGGCGCATGTTATGACCGATGTAGAGCCGGGACCCGGTGCGTCGCGCGGTCTCGAGTACGCGATCCGCATCGGCCACCGTCACCGCGAGCGGCTTCTCGACGAACACCGCGGCACCGGCCTCGAGCGCGGCGACGGCGGGGTCCGCATGCAGGTCGTCGGGCGTGAAGATCATCACGGCGTCCAGGTCAAGCGCCAGAAGTTCGTCGAGCTCGGCGGTGACCAGCGCATCCGGATACGCGGCCCGGGCGTCGGCTGCGCCCCGCTCACTCACCTCGCACACCGCCACCACGGCGGCGTCGTTGCCTTCGCGCTCCAGCTCGCGCGCCAGACGCGCCCGCTGGCCATAGCCGATGAGGCCGATCCGAAGTGTCATCTGTCTTTCCCGTCCTCACCCGCCGCGGCGGAGATCAATCGTGTGGCGTCCTGTACGCGCGCGAGCAGCGCGACCGCCTCGTCCGCGAGCGCGATGATGTCGCCCTCCGCAACGCTGCGGATTCCGGTGCGATCCACGCTGTCCACCCAGTTCTGATCGCGCGCCCACCACTCCGACTCGGCGAGGGGCGCAATGCCGCTTCCCGGACGCGCCGCGTCGAGGAAGGCGGACCACCGCGAGCGATACAGCGTGCCGACCAGGCCCTGCGCATCGCGCCCGGCATAGTCGGAGAGCTGTCCGATAGTGGCGGCCCGCTCCGGCCCCCAGCTGGTGAGGATCAGACGCTGGCTTCGCTCCAGTCGATCGCTCTCAGCCTCATCGGCGCCGGCCGCACGGGCCTCGTCCAGCAGGCGACCGAGCAGCCACAGTTCCTGCGTCCCGGCGATCCGATCCAGCAGATCCATCGCCGACAGCCAGAGCTCGCGGGCGTGGTCGTAGCGCGGGAGATCCTCGGCAGCGGCAGCCGCGGCAAGCGTCGGAAGAAGCTGACGGCCGATGTTCGTCACCGCCTGCCGTGCCACGTCCGCGAGGTCGAAACGGTACGCGCGGTGACCCGCCAGCACGTCGGCGGCGGCGCGCAGCACCGGCAGTGCCGCGGCGAAGGCCGACAGATCGTAGGTGTCTTCGGTGGGAGAGAACGACGATGAGGTTGCCACGGTGAACGACGGCCACGCCGCGAACAGCGAGTCGTGCGGTTCGGAGAAGCCGTTGTCGTCCGGCAGCGAGTACGCGGTCTCAACGATCCGACGCCACGCGTCTTCTGCGGCAGCGCTGCGAACCCCATACCGCGCACGGGTCCATTCGGTCACCCAGGACTCCAGGCCCACAGCGTCCGGACGCCAGCTCAACTCCGCGAGCAGATCCATCGCGAACGGATTGTTGAACCCGCCTTCCGGCATCGCCGCCACACCACGCAGATGTGATCCGGACCGGTCACGCCACCGGGTGAAGCGCTCGGTCCACGTGCGAGCCTGCGCACCGAGAGCGGTGTCCCCGCCGAAGTTCCAGATGCCGCCGAAGGCATAGTCCGTGCCGAGGAAATCGGCTTCCCGATCGGTTTCCTCGTAGCGATCCGACAGCCCGTCCACCACGAGCACACGATCCCGATCGACCGCGGCGAGCACCTCGCGCGGCGGGTTGTGCTGCCACCCGAGCATGACCCAGATCGAGTCCGGTGCAGCCGCGAGCATCGCGCGCTGGACGGCCACACCGGCGTCGCCCACCGCGATGTCACCGGGCTGCCCGCCCTCGTGCAGCAGGTCGGTCTTGTACATCGTGGCGACGCCGAGGTGGCGGGCGGAGGACGCGTAGAACGTCGCGGCCACAGCGGGGAACAGCGGATCGGACGGATCGAGCCAGCCTGGCCGATCGAAACCCTGCCAGTGGTCGGATGGAACCGTGACGTGCGCCCCCGGGTGCCGGTCGCCGAAGTCGCGCGGAACCGTGCCGCCGTAGCCGGGCAGCACGGCGCGCATGCCCATCTCGTGCAGTCGCTCGATGATCCTCCGGCCCAGCTCGGTTCGCCATGCGAGCAGCCGCTCATTCATCCCCGAGGGATAGCCGGACATGTTCTGCAACAGCCACCACGGCTGGTGGCTGGGCAGCGGAATCCAGGCGAGCGCCTCCTCCCGCGAGTACCCGTACGCGGTGAGCAGGTCGACGTATGCGACCTCCGTTCCCACCGGCACGAACACCTCGGTGTAGCCGCGCGCCGCGACGCCGTCGATCAGGACCTCCCACGCGGCGAAGTCACGATACGCACCGACATAGGCGTCTTCCGTGTCGTTGCCGTAGAACCGGTGGGCCAGCGGGAAGACACGACGCAGTGGTTCCGCCGGCGGAACAAGGTCCTGCGCACCCGGGAGGATCTCGTCGAACTGATCACCGGTGGCTGCGAGGCAAGCTCGCAGCCCCGCGAGCGCGAGGGCCGGTGACGAGGCCACGATGGCCGTTCGGTCACCGGCACCAGAGACCTCGAAGAAGTCCTGCGGGCCGTGTTCGATACGGACGTCGACGGCGTCGGCGCCGTTTCCGAGCACGCGTCGGATCGCGGCCTCAGCGGCCGCCGGGAAGGGGGACATTACTCTGACTCTCCGTGCACTCGCGCACCAGCTGCGCGGTCGGGGATGGATGTTGAGGCGCGGGCGCGCAGCGACCAGTCGAACTCGTGCACCTGACCGGTGCCCGGCGGTCGGTCCGCGGCGGCGATGATCAACTGCGCTTCGCGCGTGAAGGCGTCATCGGGGCCGGCCGACGTGAGCGAGGGCGTGGATTCCTGTCCGTCCTGGGTGTTGTCCATGCCGGCGATCAGCACGTCGTCGGGGACGCGCCTGCCAAGGAAGTACGCGGCCTGGATCACCTGCAGCGCGGCGTCGTCGGTGTGACACATGACCGCGCGGGGGGCGTTCTCGCTCCGGAGCAGATCGACAGCCTTGCGAAACGCATCCGCCCGACTGCCGTTGTACACCACCACCGGCCGCGGCCGGATGGTGCCCGCATCGATCGCGGCGAGATAGGGACGCGCGCGCGAGTTGTCGGCGAGGCTGTGCGGCTCGGTGGTGAGGAAGGCGATGTCGTCCGTCTGTTCGGCCAGATGCGCCACGATCTGCGCGGCACCGGGCTCGGGCCGCGGGCGAATCACGTCGTACCCCTCCGACGGCATGAGCTCGTGGTGCACCACGATGCGCTGCCCGCTGGCGGTGAGTTCTCGAGCCCACGCACGTGTCTGGGGCAGATCATCGAGCACCTCGATGAAGGCCACATCCGGACGCAGCTCGGCGACCGAGTCGAACCAGTCTTCCCCGCGTGCCTCGCCGGGCAGCACGATCGTGGATCGACCGCTGTCGCGAGCGGCACGCTTGACCGCGTCGGTGAGCGCCACCGCCCACGGGTCGAACGCGCGGTGCAGCGACAGCAGCACCACGCCGGTCCGGCCGGTGCGCACGGCTCGCGCCGCCGTGTTCACCCGATACCCGAGCCGTTCCGCCACCGCGCGCACCCGGGCCGCGGTCTCAGCCGACGCGCCGCGCTCGATCCCGCGCAGCACGTACGAGGCGGTGGCCGAGGACACCCCGGCCTCGCGCGCGACGGTCTGCAGGGTGGGACGCTGAGAACCGGTCACGTCAGCCCTTTCCGCCCGTGAAGGCGATGCCCTGGATGAACTGCTTCTGCAGCACGATGAACACGATCACCATCGGGATGGTCGCCAGCACCGAGCCTGCCATGAGCACCGGGATATCGGTGAAGTTCATCCCCTTCAGCGTGGCCAGTCCCACCGACAGCGGCATGTTCTCCGACGTCGAGGTCACCACGAGCGGCCACAGCAGATCGTTCCACGAGTTCAGCGAGGTGAACACCGCCAGCGCGATGATGCCGGGCTTGGCCAGCGGAAGCATGACCTTCTGGAAGATCTGCCACTGGTTGGCGCCGTCGATGCGAGCCGCCTCCTCGAGCTCCACCGGGAGCCCGAGGAAGAACTGGCGCATGAGGAAGGTGCCGAAGGCGGCGAACATCCCGGGGACGATGATGCCGGGCAGCGAATCCAGCAGGCCCAGATTCTGGATGATCTCGTACTGCGGCAGCAGGAAGAGCTGCCCCGGCACCATGAGCACCGACAGAAACAGCACGAACACGAAGCCGCGCCCGCGGAATGGGATGCGCGCGAACGCGTAGCCTGCCATCGTGCAGAGGATGACCTGCGCGATCGTGCGGCACACGGTGATGATCGCCGAGTTGAGGAACATCTGCCCGAACGGCATCGCCTCGAACGCGCGGACGTAGTTGCTGAAGTCCCACGGGTTCGGCAGCACCTGCGGCGGGACGGCGGTGGCTCCGGCAAGCGTCTTGAACGACGTCATCAGCTGCCAGAAGAACGGGAACACCATGATGATCGCACCCACGATGAGGATCGCGTGGATCAGGTAGGGCTGCCGCCTGCGTCGCGGCCCGGCGGTCACCGGATCCCCGGTGATGAGTGTGGCGGTGGCGAGCGTGTCACTCATAGTGCACCCACTTTCGCTGCATACCGAACTGCAGCACGGTCACGACCAGGATGATCAGCAGCAGGACGAAGGCGATCGCGGCGGCCAGCCCCGGGTTGTGATCGATGAAGCCGGCTTCGTAGAACAGGTAGACGGTCGTCTTCACGTGCGGCATGGCCGGGCTGGTCTTCGCGACCATCACGTAGATGAGGTCGAAGGCCTGGAAGGCGCCGATAACGGTGGTCACGGCGACGAAGAAGACGCTGGGCGAGATCATCGGCACGGTGATCGATACGAAGCGCCGAACGGGACCGGCGCCATCGAGCTGGGCCGCCTCGTAGAGGTGACCCGGCACGCCCTGCAGCGCAGCGAGGAAGATCACGAGCGTGGTTCCGATTCCCGACCAGATCCCGACGGCCGCGATGGCACCGAGGGCGGTGGCGGGGTTGGTGAGCCAACTGGTCCCGGTGATGCCGAAGAATCCGAGCAGCTGGTTGAGCACGCCGTAGTCACCGTTGTAGATGACCTTCCAGACCGCAGCGACGGCGGCGGCCATCGTCACGACGGGAAGGAAGTACAGGGTGCGGTAGATGCCGCGCCCCTTCAGACCTGACGTGTTCAGCAGAGCCGCGATCACCATGGCGATGGGAATCACCAGCAGCGCGATGAGCGTATAGATCAGCGTGTTCAGCAGCGCCTGCGGGAGATCGGGGTTGGCGAACAGCTTCTCGTAGTTCGACAGTCCGGTGAAGGTCGATCCCCCGAACGGGCCGGTCTCGGTCAGCGACATCCATGCGGTGCGAACGATCGGCCAGAGGTAGAAGACGCCCAGACCCACGCCGACAGGGCCGACGAACAACAGGGCCCACCATCCGGACTGGCCAGGCGCGCGCCCCCGGTCGCGGCGGGGTCCCGGCGGGGCGGAGCCCGGCTGTGCCGAGCCCCGCCCCGCGAAGGAGATTCCGGTCATTCGGGGGACCTCAGTTCTCGCCGTCCAGCGAAGCCTGGAGCGCGTCGGAGATCTTCGTCAGTCCGTCAGCCACGGGGGTGGCACCCGTCCAGATCTGCGTCAGGGTCTCGTCCTCCACCGTGTGCCAGTCGGCGCCGGCAAGGGTCGACGGGTAGGGCTTGGCGGTCTCGGCGGCGTCGAGGAATACCTGCATGTTCAGCGTGCTGAAGCCGGCCAGCCAGGCGTCCTGCGTTCCCTCGTACGCGGGTAGCGCGTTTCCGGCCTTCGCCTGGATGTCCGCAGCCGTCTTTCCGGAGGCGAACTCCGCGAACTTCACGGCGGCATCGACGTTCTTCCCCTTGGCCGCTGCCACGTTCGCGAGTCCGTGGATCACGGAAATCGAGCCGGCGGGCCCCTTCGGCAGCGGCGCGACCTGGATGTTGGCACCCTCAGCACTCTTCAGGAAGAAGTTCGCGTTGGTGTTCTGGCTGAACGTCATGGCGACCTTTCCGGAGCCGAACATCTCGGTGGGAGCGGTGTCGGTCATCTGCTCCTGGGTGGGCGAGGTCGCATCGGCGATGAAGGAGAGCACGAAGTCGATGCCCTTCTGCGCGTCCGCAGAGGCGAACCCACTCTTGCCGTCCGCGATCAGGTCGCCGCCGGCGGAGTAGATGGCCGGATAGACGTTCTGCTGGGACGCAGCCACTGACGCGAAGCCCTTCACATCCCCCGCGGTCAGCTTCTTCGCCGCCTCCTGCATGTCCTCCCACGTCCAGTCCGCGGTCGGCTCGGCCACTCCGGCGGCTTCGAACAGGCGCTTGTTGTACCAGAGCGCGATCGAGTCGAAGTCCTTGGGAGCGCCATAGGTCTTGCCGTCGAGCGTGTAGAGGTCCGCGATACCCTGCGGGTACTTCGACGTGTCCAGATCCTTCAGCTCGGCCAGCTGACCGTTCGAGGCGTAGAGGCCGAGGTTCGGTCCGTTCATCCAGAACACGTCGGGACCACCGCCCCCGGTCATCGCCGTCTGCAGCTTGGTCCAGTAGCTGTCCCACGGCGTGACTTCGACCTTGACGGTGATGCCCTCGTTCTCCGCCTCGAACGCCGCGGCGATCTGCTGCATCGCGTCTTTCTGGGTGTCGTCCCAGATGGCGTAGGTGATCGTCGTCGATCCTCCCGTGCCACCGGACTCACCCGCCGAGCCACCCGATGCACCGCATCCGGACAGCCCCAATCCAAGAACTGCTACCGCTCCAGCGGCGATGATCTTGCGCTTCACGTCATCTCCTTCGACCGTGGCCGATCGAGTCTTCGCTAGGGTTAGCTAATCGATTAGCCTCATGATTGAGACGACTGTATTTGATCGAGAGTGATCGCGCAATGGATCTTTCGATCACAATTACGCAACGCGGTTCCGGATGCGCGGAATCACGGCGAGCGAGACGTCATGTCAGGGGGTTCAGGTGCAGCCTCTCTCCCACAATGTTGAAGATGCTGATCACCTCGGCGGGCTTGGGCCCGTCCGCCCGCATGTTGTGCGGCGTCGTCGTGGAGAACTCCGCCACCTCCCCGCGATGCAGCACGAATTCGGCCTCGCCCAGCCAGAGCCGCAGCCGACCGGACAGCACATAGATCCACTCGTACCCGTCGTGTACCTGCAGCGGTCGCTCCGGTGCGTCCGGGTGGTAGGTCAGCTTGTAGGCGCGCACCTCCGACTCCTCGCGAGTGAGCGGCGCAACTGTCATTCCCTCGCGCCGCACGGCGACCCGCCGCACGCGCGGATCACGGTCGACCGGTTCGAGCAGATCATCCACGCGGATCCCGAGCTGCCGGGTGAGGGGGATGAGCAGCTCCAGGCTGGCCTGACGCTTTCCAGACTCGAGTCGCGACAGCGTGCTGGCCGACATTCCCGCGCGCTCCGCCAGATCGTCGAGGGTCCAGCCACGATCCTTGCGTGCGGCCCGCAGCCGTGGTCCGAGGTTCAGAAGCTCTTCCATTGCCCCATTCTTGCCGATTCTGCAAGATGACGTGCGATTGCAGCAGGAGGATCGCAGACTGAGCACATGACACAGCGCATCTGGGACGCCCTCATCATCGGAGCCGGAGCAGCCGGCCTCAGTGCCTCGCAGGCACTCGGCCGCTCCCTGCGCTCCACCCTCGTGATCGACGCGGGCGAGCCCCGCAACCGCTTCGCCGCGCACATGCACAACGTGCTGGGGCACGACGGCAGATCACCGGCGGAGATCGTGTCGATGGGTCGCGCAGAAGCCGAAGCGTACGGCGTCGAGTTCCGCTCCGGATCCGTCGTCACCGTTCGCGAGAGCGATGCGGGGCTCGCGCGACTCGTCGTGGAGCTGGCGGACGGCGAGACGATCGCCGCCCGAGCACTGATCGTCGCCACCGGAGTGCGCGACGAGCTGCCCGACATCCCCGGCATCGCGGAGAACTGGGGCGCCGGCGTGCTGCACTGCCCGTACTGCCACGGATGGGAGGTGCGGGGGCGTCGTCTCGGGGTGATCACCACGTCTCCGGCCGGCATGCACCAGGCCCGGCTCGTGCGGCAGTGGAGCGAGGACGTGACGGTGTTCACCGCGGGACTCGGCGAGCTGGACGAGGACACCGTTCGCAGCTTCGAGGCGCGCGGCGTACGACTGGTGAATGAGCCGGTCATCGAGGTGGTGGGCGATGACGGGTCAATCCGACTCGTTCGGACCACGGACGGCGCCGAGTACGAGATCGACGCGGTCTTCACCGCCAGCATTCCCGTCGCCCGCGACACGTTCCTGGACGGCCTCGAGCTGGCGCGTGCCCCGCGCGAGCAGGGCGGTGCGCTCGTCGTGGATGCCATGCAGCGCACCAGCCACCCGCGAATCTGGGCGGCGGGCAACGTCGTGGTCCCGTTCGCGACCGTTCCCCTCGTGGCAGGCGCCGGCGCCTTCACCGGCTCCGCCGTGAACGCCGCTCTCGTCGACGACGACTTCGACCGCGCCGTCCGCTCCTGAGCATCAGACGCCCCTCGCCCCGTGGCCCCACTGCGGGGCGAGGGGCTCAGCCCGTGACGTAGGCTTTTCCGGTGCGCCTCGTGATTGCCCGTTGCAGCGTCGACTACACCGGTCGACTCAACGCCCACCTGCCCGAAGCGACGCGTCTGCTGATGCACAAGGGCGACGGCTCGCTGCTGGTGCACTCCGACGGCGGCTCGTACAAGCCGCTGAACTGGATGAGCCCACCCTGCTCGTTCTCCGTCGAGGAGCTCGATGACGACGACACCGCCGCGGGCGTCGTGGAGCGGTGGCGCGTGGTGCACAAGAAGTCGGGCGACGCGCTGACGGTGCGCATCTTCGAGCTGATCCACGACTCCGCACACGACCTCGGCGTGGACCCTGGCCTGCAGAAGGACGGCGTCGAGGCCGATCTGCAGCGCCTGCTCGCCGAGCAGATCGGCCTGGTGGAGGACGGCGCCCAGCTGGTGCGCCGCGAGTACCCCACCGCTATCGGTCCCGTGGACCACATGGTGCGCGACATCAACGGCAACCACATCGCCATCGAGGTGAAGAGAAAAGCCAACATTGATGCGGTCGAGCAGCTCACCCGCTATCTGGAGCTCCTCAACCGCGACCCCGTGCTCGCGCCCGTGCGCGGCATCCTCGCGGCGCAGTCCATCGCCCCGCAGGCGCGGACCCTCGCCGTGGACCGTGGCATCGAGGTGCTGCTGCTGGACTACGACGCCATGAAGGGCGTCGACTCCGGAGCGCCCACGCTGTTCTGATCACACCGGGATGCGGCGGGCGCCGGAACCGGTGTCACCCAGCTGGTCGTCCGGGTTCAGCAGGCTGCACGCCTTCATCGACAGGCAGCCGCAGCCGATGCAGCCGGTGAGCTCCTGCTCCAGACGCTCGATTCCCTGACGGCGCTGCTCCAGCACCTTCTTCCAGCGCCGGGATGCGCGCTGCCAGTCCTCGTGGGTCGGTGTGCTCGACAGCGGCACGCTCTCGAACGCCTCCTTGACGTTCTCCAGCGGGATCCCGAGCCGTTTGGCCACGGAGATCAGCGCCACACGGCGCAGCATGTGGCGCGGATAGCGACGCTGGTTGCCCGAGGTGCGCAGTGACGCGATGAGCCCCAGCCGCTCGTAATAGTGCAGGGCCGAGACCGCCACGCCAGTGCGATGACTCATTTCGCCGACGCTCAGGAGTTCGTCCGGACGATGCGCTGCTTCCATGGCACTCCCTCGACTTGACCTCAACTGAACTTGAGGTTCTAGCGTAGCTCGTGCGAGCCCGGAGCGGCTCCGAGTGATCAGAAGGAGGCCTGCGTGACGTATGTGATCGCGTTGCCTTGCGTGGATGTGAAGGATCGCGCGTGCATCGACGAGTGCCCCGTCGACTGCATCTACGAGGGCGAGCGGATGCTCTACATCCACCCGGACGAGTGCGTGGACTGCGGCGCCTGCGAGCCGGTGTGCCCTGTGGAGGCCATCTACTACGAGGACGATCTGCCCGATGTCTGGCAGGAGTACTACAAGGCCAATGTCGAGTTCTTCGACGGACTCGGATCACCCGGCGGAGCCGCCAAGACCGGCATCATTCCGCGCGACCACTCCATCGTCGCCGCCCTTCCCCCTCAGGAGACCGAATGACCCCCGTGATCGCGATCGTCGGCGCCGGTCCGGCAGGCGTCTACGCCGCCGACATCCTCCGCACCCGTGTGCCCGACGTACAGATCGATCTGTTCGAGAAGCTCCCTGCCCCGTACGGGCTGGTGCGTTACGGCGTCTCGCCGGATCACCCGCGCATCAAGAAGATCCAGGACGCTCTCCACGAAGTGCTCGAGCGCCCCGGCATCCGGTTGCTGTGCAACGTCGAGATCGGATCCGATGTGTCGATGGACGAGCTCCGCGACGCCTACGACGCAGTGATCATCGCCACCGGTGCCGATCTGGACGCCGCTCTCGGAATCCCGGGCGACGACCTTCCCGGCTCATTCGGCGGCGCGGACTTCGTCGCCTGGTACGACGGGCATCCCGATGCGCCAACCGCGTGGCCGCTGGACGCGGAATCGGTGGCCGTGATCGGCGCCGGCAACGTGGCTCTCGATGTGGCTCGCATGCTCATCACGCATGCCGAGGATCTCACGCATACCGACATCCCGGACCATGTGGAACAGGCCTTCATGCAAAACCCCATGAAGGACCTCCACCTGTTGATCCGCCGCGGTCCGGCTGACGTGCGCTTCTCGCCGATGGAGCTGCGCGAACTCGGCACCCGACGAGACGTGGACGTGATCGTCGATCCCGCAGAGCTGGTGCTCGATGAGCATGCTGAGCGCATGATCGCCCAGTTCTCGCAGCGCCGCATCATCGTGCGCACGCTCACCGAGTGGGCGTCGATCGATCCCGCCACGCGAACCGCGTCCCGCCGCATCCACCTCCACTTCTACCAGCAGCCCGCTCGGGTGCTCGGTGAGGAGCGGGTGACGGGAATCGAGATGGAACGCACCCGCCCCGACGAGCTCGGGCGTATCGCGGGCACCGATGAGTTCATCCGTCACGAGGTCGGCGCGGTGTACCGCACCATCGGCTACCGTTCCTCACCTGTCCCCGGTGTGCCCTTCGACGAGTCCGTCGGGCGCGTGCCGAACGCGGCGGGCCGCGTGCTTGGTCCGGACGGATCCCCGATCCCCGGACTCTACGCCACCGGCTGGATCCGACGCGGCCCCGTGGGACTGATCGGATCGACGAAGTCAGATGCGGCGGAGACCGTCGAGAGCCTGATCGAAGATCTCGCGACGAAGACGCGCGTCGAACCCGAGAGCTCGGCTCGACTGCGCGAGCAGCTCACCGGCGTCGTCGACTGGGACGGCTGGCTGCGCATCGATGCGGCAGAGCGGGCGCTCGGCGCCGAACGCGGCCGCGAGCGCACCAAGATCGTCGATCGTGAGCGTCTGCTCGACCATGCCACGGATCACACCAGCATCACGGAGAACGCCCGATGACCCTCACCAGCACCGATCTCGCCACCGAGTTCAAGGCGGCATTCCGCGAACATCCCGCAGGCATCGCCCTGATCACCGCGGCCTCCTTCGCAGGACCGGTGGGGCTGACGGCGTCGAGCGTCGCCTCGGTCTCGGTGGATCCGGCGGCCCTGGTCTTCTCTGTCACGCGCACCACCGGCAGCGCCGGTCTCATCCTGGGTGCGGAGACGTTCCTGGTGCATCTGCTCGACGCCCGCCATGCCGACATCGCCGGGGAGTTCGCCGTCTCCGGAGGCGAACGATTCACCCCCGAGCAGGGCTGGGCGACTCTCTCGACCGGGGAACCCCACCTGACGACTGCCCGCGTGGCCCTGCGTTGTCGGAGTCTGCAGCAGGTTCCGGTCGGCTCGTCCATGCTCGTGGTGTCCGAGGTGCTCGACATTCACGTCGCCCCAGCCCCCGCGACAGCCCTCCCGCTGATCTACCACGACCGCACCTTCCGAGCGGCCGGCGATCCGCTCTGAGCGCGCTGCCCCAACCCACACGGACCGATCGGTCCGTGAAATGATGAAAGGAACGGACATGTCCGTCTACACCCTCCCCGACCTCCCCTACGACTACAGCGCCCTGGCTCCGCACATCTCCGCGCGGATCATGGAGCTGCACCACTCCAAGCACCACCAGGCCTACGTGACCGGTGCGAACACGGCGCTCGAACAGCTGGCTGAGGCTCGGGAGTCCGGCAACTTCGCCAACGTCAACAAGCTCGAGAAGGACCTCGCGTTCAACCTCGGCGGACACCTCAACCACAGCGTGTTCTGGGAGAACCTGTCCCCCAACGGCGGCGGCGACCCCGAGGGCGATCTTGCCGAGGCGCTCGGTTCGCACTTCGGCTCGATCGAGCGCTTCCGCGATCACTTCACGGCCACCGCGCTCGGCGTTCAGGGATCCGGATGGGCGGTGCTCGCCTGGGACGACCTCGGCAAGCG
Organism: Microbacterium gorillae; assembly: GCF_050990725.1. Lineage (GTDB taxonomy): Bacteria > Actinomycetota > Actinomycetes > Actinomycetales > Microbacteriaceae > Microbacterium > Microbacterium gorillae_A. The sequence goes on along the minus strand of NZ_CP158844.1, from coordinate 169,044 downwards.
CCCCGTCATCTTCCAGCTCTTCGACCAGCAGGGCAACGCGCCACTCGGTGTCACTCCGCTGCTCCAGCTGGACGTCTGGGAGCACGCCTACTACCTCGACTATGCGAACGTCCGCGCCGACTACGTGAAGGCGTTCTGGAACATCGTGAACTGGGACGACGTCACCAAGCGCTTTGTGGCTGCTCAGTCCTGACACACCCTGAAATAGCGGGCGAATGGCTCCAGAACCCCGGGTTCTGGAGCCATTCGTGCGCGATGAACGCCGGTACGCTGGGGACGTGGCGAACTGGTCTTGCGTGCTCTGGGATGTGGATGGAACCGTCGTGGACGCATCTGAGGGGATCCTCCGCCGCCTGATCGAGGCCCACGAGCATTTCGGCCACGTGCCGCCCACGCACGACGACCTCATCCACTGGATCGGCCCGCCGATGTTCCAGTCCTTCCAGGAGCGCCTCGGTATGACCTCGGAAGAGGCGACCGGTGCCGTCACCTTCTACCGCACGCTGAACAAGCGCGACGGCTACGCCACCGGTGTGCGTCTGTACGACGGCATCGCGGAGCTGATGGCGGACATCGCCGCCGCCGGCATCCCGCAGTCCACCGCGAGCTCCAAGCCGGAGCCGCAGGTGGTGGCACTCATGGATCACTTCGCCCTCGACGGGCACCTCACCGCGACGGTGGGGTCCTCGCCGGATGAGCGCACCCGCGCCAGCAAGACGGACGTGATCCGCGAGGCCCTGGTGCGGTTGGCGGCGCAGGGGGCGGACATCTCGCGCCCGGTCCTGGTGGGCGATCGTCACCACGACATCGACGGCGGCGCGGAGACCGGCGTGCCCGTGATCTTCGTGTCGTGGGGGTTCAGCGAGCCGGCCGAGTCAGACGGCGCGATCGCCGTGGCACACGATGCGCACGAGTTGCGCGCACTGCTGTTGGGGGAATGACATGTGGGAGGCGATCTATCCGTCGCTGATCATCTTCGGGGGCACCGCGGTGGCGATCGCCGCCATCACGTGGATCGTGCGACGTGTCCGTCGTCGCCCGTCCGCTCGAATCGCCGCTGAGGGCGCGCGGGAGAACGCCGGCCGCGCGCTCGTGCGCCTCGACGACGCGATCTCCGAAGCAGACATCGAGCTCGGTCTCGCCGGCGCGGTGTACGGCGGCAAAGAACCGGCCGCGCTCGCCCGCGCCCGTCTGCGCGCCGTCCAGGTGCGCGACGACGGCTTCGGCCGCCACCGCGCGCTCTCCGATGCACCGCCGGCGGTTCCTGTGCTGCGTCAGCGATCCGACCGGCTGCGCGTCGAGGCCGATCGTGCGGTGACCGAACTCGAGGAGGCCCGCGACCAACACGCCGCATGGCTTCGCCGCAATGCCGACGCGCCGCGGCAGATCGCTGCGCTGCGCCGTCGCATCGCAGAGGTCACCGACCAGCTCGGCACACCCGGCGTGCGCGAGCAGGAACTGGCCGATCGGTTCGCCGACGACGAGGCGAAGAACACCACCGTGCCCCTGCGCACCGCGCGCGAACGCCTGGAAGTCGCGCATCAGTCTCTGGCTGCCGCGGAGGAGATGCGCGACGATCCCACCCAGCCGATCCTCGAACGACTCACCGACGCGGAGCGCGCGTTGCGGGAGGCGGAGCGCGCGATGCAGTCGGCCGATCAGGCCTATGAGCAGACCCGCGCCGCCGCGAACGCCGCGCCGACGGAGATCGCCTCGGTGCGTGCGGACATCCGTCGTGTCGTCGCCCTGCAGCGAGACGTGCCGCCCGTCGCCGCGGCGCGACTCGGTGAAGCGGCGGAGAAGGCGACGGCCGCGGTCGACGCGCTGGAGCCGCGTGCCACAGCCGAACCCAGCGCGGTGATCGCCGGGATCACGCGCGTCCGTGACCGCCTCGACCTGGCCGTAGGCGATGCTCGCACGGCACGTGCCCGGCTCGACGGCGCGAAGAATGCGCTGCCGGGAACGCTCGCCACCGCCCGCATGCTGATCGGCCGCGCCGAGCAGTCGGTGGCCGCCGGATCCTCGTCGGAGGCGCGGATTCGGCTGGCGTCAGCCCGCGACGAGATCGCTCGTGCGCGCAACGCCGACGACGTCGTGGCCGCGCTCGACGCGGCGCGTCGTGCCGTCCGACACGCGGAAGACGCCGATGCGCTCGCCCAATTCGGACGAGCGCATCGGTTCTGAGATTCGCGGGCGAATCCGAGAGTCAGAGGGGACGGATGTTCTCCGCCTGCAGACCCTTGGGACCCTGAGCGACGTCGAACTCGACGCGCTGGTTGTCCTCCAGGCTGCGGTAGCCGGTGCTGTCGATGGCCGAGTAGTGTGCGAACACGTCAGCGCCACCCTCGTCGGGAGAGATGAAGCCGAAGCCCTTCTCCGAATTGAACCACTTGACGGTGCCTGTCGTGCTCATTACTTACCGTTCTTTCGGGTGCACTCCTGTCGTGCACCTTTGGGGATTGTGGTCCCCAACCTAGTGGAACGGATTCTCATATCACAGAGGTCGGTTACGGATGGTGACCGAAACGTGACCGGAATGGGATACGAATTGGCGGAATGGGATACGAAGTCGGGCTAGGGGGTCTGAGCGTCGATGACCGTGCGGAAGTCCGCCTCGGGAAGCGCGCCCGACAGGACCTCATCGCCGATGACGAAGAACGGCACGCTGGTCACTCCCATCTGCTGCGCACGCGCGGTGTCGGCGGTGACGGCGGCCGTGAGTGAGGGGTCATCGAGGGCCGCGGTGAAGGCGGCGATGTCCGGCACTCCCGCCTCCTGTGCGAATCCGATGAGGGTCTCGCGCGGCATGTCGGGGTGGCCGGACGCGGGAGCTGCCGCGTATAGCACGCGCAGGAACTCGCCGAAACGTCCCTGTGCCGCAGCCGCGCGAGCGGCGACAGCGGCGGCGGTCGACTGCTCGCCGAAGAACGAGACGTCGTGCACTTCGTAGCGCACGATGCCCGTGTCGACGTAGTCGGCGATGATGGCCGGCATCGTCTCGTTGGTGTACTTGGCGCAGAACGGACAGCGGTAGTCGACCCACTCCACGATGGTGACGGGAGCGTCGATGTCACCGAATGCCATGGGGTCATCCGCGGTGCGGCGGGCGACCTGTTCGGCGAGCGGCGCGGCCGAATTCCCGGAGGGGGTGCTGGTCGGCGTGGGAGTCGACGTCGATGCGGGTGCGGGGGCCGCCGCGACGGCAGCGGGACGCAGCGCCAGCAGGATCACCGCAATCAGCAGGCCAAGCGAGACGACGCCGAGAATCACGTTCAGGATCGTGGCGGTCCGCAAGCGACCGCGCAGTTCGCGCTCCAGGAGCGCCTGCGGTGCGGGTGCGCCCGGAGCGGGGGGCACGGGCGATGCAGATGCCGCGTTCTCGGGGGCGGTCGGATTCTGGACGGGTTCGGTCACCTCCTCAGGGTAGGCGACCGCGAAGCACGCGGATGACGGCGGCATCAGAGTGCTGACGAGCTCAGGTCGGCGGCGATGGCGTCGCGCAAGCGCGGACGGCGCGTGCCGTCCATGCAATGGGAGGAACACCGACGCCGCTGCGGGCCTCGGGGCGCCAGGTTCGGCCATCGCCGAGCAGCGGGCACCGATCTGCTGCTCCGATGCCGATCAGGCGCGGCCCCAGGCTTATGGTTTCACTGCGAGAAATCTCAGTTCCGCAACCTGACATCGAGGGCGATTCATGAGCTACACCGTCAACGCCTCCATCCTCCTGACCGAGCTACCGATCCTCGAGCGCCCGGCCGCCGCGAACGCTGCCGGCTTCAACGCTGTGGAGTTCTGGTGGCCCTTCCCCATCGCCGTTCCCGCCGCGGATGAGGTCGATGCCTTCGTCTCCGCCGTCCAGGACGCGGGCGTACAGCTGACCGGCCTGAACTTCTTCGCCGGCGACATGCCCGCGGGCGACCGTGGACTGGTGTCGTGGACCGGCCGTCAGGACGAGTTCCGCGCCAACGTCGACGTCGTCGTCGGCATCGCCGAACGCCTCGGCACCCGCGCGTTCAATGCCCTGTACGGCAACCGCATCGAAGGCGTCGAACCTCGGGCCCAGGACGACCTGGCCGTCGAGAACCTCGCCATCGCCGCCCGCGCCGTGGCTCGCATCGGCGGCGTCGTGTTGCTGGAGCCGCTGAGCGGTGCCCCGGCGTATCCACTGACGACCGCTGCCGACGCCCTCGCCGTGATCCAGCGGCTGAAGGACGAGCACGGCATCGAAAACGTGAAGCTGCTGGCCGATTTCTACCACCTCGCCGTCAACGGCGATGACGTCCCCGCGGTGATCGCGGGCCACGCGGCCGACTTCGGCCACATTCAGATCGCCGACGCCCCCGGCCGCAGCGAGCCTGGCACCGGCGACCTGCCACTCGCACAGTGGATCGCCGACGCCCAGGCCGGCGGCTATGCCGGCTACATCGGGCTCGAGTACAAGGCCACCCAAAACGACCCGTTCGCCTGGATCCGCGCCTGACATGCATCGCTGAGGGGCCGCGGCCCGAGCAACATCGCACTCACTGACGCGGCATCACGCCCTTCCCCTGTCCGCGACCCTCATCTCGGTGGCCACCGGGTGCACCCGTAGCCAGTGCACGGTTGACAGGCGAACGGACGCGCGGAGTCGTCACCGGCTCGCCTTCGCGCACGACACGACCGGCGCGAACAGGCCCATCCCCGAGCGCGATCCTCGGGGATGGGCCTGTGTGTTCGGGTCAGCGAGCCGAGGCCGCCGTGAGAGCGTCCAGCTCGGTGTCGGTGAGCTGCAGATCGAACGATGCCACCAGCGCCGGAAGCTGCTCGGGCGTGCGCGCGGAGGCGATGGGTGCGGCCACCGACGGACGCGAACGCAGCCAGGCCAGGCTCACGGCGGTCACCGGCACGTCGTGCGCGGCGGCGATGCCGTCCAGCACCTCCAGCAGGGCGAGGTTTCGGGGGTCGTCGAGGTAGCGCGCGGAGTTCGAGCGCGCCGTGTCGACATCGGCACCCGGTCGGAACTTGCCCGTGAGGAAGCCGGCGGCGAGGGCGAAGTACGGCACCTCGCCGATGCCCAGCTCCAGCAACGTGGGGATCAGCTCGGCCTCGGCATCGCGCTCGACCAGGTTGTACTGGTCCTGAGCGAACGAGATCGGCGTGAGCGAGTTCTCGGCGATGATGGCCGCAGCGGAACGGATGCGAGCCGGCTCGAAGTTCGAGACGCCGACGGTGCGAACCTTGCCCGCGCGCACGGCCGCGTCGAAGGCGCCGAACGTCTCCGTCTGCTCCACGTTCGGGTCGTCCCGGTGGGCGAAGTAGATGTCGATGTGGTCGGTCTGCAGGCGACGCAGCGAGTCCTCGAGTGCCGCCGCGATGTTCGCCGCGGACAGGCCGGGACGCGACTCGAGCGAGAACACCTTGGTTCCGATCTGCACGCGGTCGCGCACACCGGGACGCGCAGCCAGCCACTCGCCGATGATCGTCTCCGACTCGCCGCCCGAGTTGCCCGGAATCCACGCGCTGTACACGTCGGCGGTGTCGATCGTGGTGCCGCCGGCGTCCACGAATGCGTCCAGGATGCGGAAGGAGGTGTCGCGGTCAGCGCTCCACCCGAAGACATTGCCGCCGAGGATGAGCGGGCCCACAGTGATCGTCTCAGTCATGCATCCAGCCTAAGAATCCCGCTCCAGCCCGCGGGCCGCTGCGACAGAGGATGACGCCGCGTGACAGACGTCGAAAGCTGGAAAACGCCGCCCGAAGCGCTCTGCGGGCGACGTTTCCGACTTTCGGCGGAGTCAGACCTGCGCGCCGTCGGCGGCACCGGCCTCCTGCTCGGCGATCTGGCGGCGAACGTCGTCCATGTCGAGACCCTTCACCGCGGTGATGACCTGCTCCAGCGCGGGCTCGGGCAGCGCGCCGGGCTGGGCGAAGACGAGGATGTTGTCGCGGAAGGCCATGAGCGTCGGAATCGACGTGATCTGGAACCCGGCGGCGAGCTGCTGCTCGGCCTCGGTGTCAACCTTTCCGAAGACCACATCGGGGTGGGCTTCGGAGGCCTTGTCATAGATGGGCGCGAACATGCGGCACGGACCGCACCACGATGCCCAGAAGTCGACGAGCACGATGTCGTTGTCGTTCACCGTCGACTCGAAGTCGGAGAGGGTCAGATCCTTGGTCGCCATGCTCCCACGCTACGCGGTCGGCGGGACGTTGGGGCCGAATCGAACTGTGGATCCCGTGGGCGGGACACGCGCGGTGGTCTACGATGACCGTGTAAGCCCCGTGTGGACCGCTGGATCTCGACCAAGTCGCCGGGGCTTTGCTCTGTCCACAGGCGGCATCGGACACCGGTGTGCGTGCGCGACGATTGCTGCATGTCCGACCTCTGGATCGATTCGTGGCTGAGCGGAGCCCGCTTCCAGCGCTACGTCGATGAATGCTCCGGTGATCGCGGCGAGGCGCTGCGACTGTACGAGTGGAACTCTGAGCTGTCGCAGGTGCTCATGCACGACATCTCCCATTTCGAGGTGGCGCTGCGAAACGCCTACGACGCGGCCATCATGCAGTCGTGGCCGCACTCCACGCACTGGCTGCTGCACCCCGACTCCCCCGTGGTCACGCCGATCTGGCGCACGCGAGAGGTCAACGGCATCAAGCGCGGAACCGACGTCAACGAGGTGAACCGAAAGAGCGTGGATGAGGCGATCGCCCGCTGCGGCTACGGGCGTGCGACTCCTGGCAAGGTGATCGCGGAGCTGTCGTTCGGGTTCTGGCGCCAGCTGACGACGGCGGCGATGGAGAAGACGGTCTGGGTTCCCTATCTGCACCGCGCCTATCCGCAGCGCACGTCGCGTCGCCTCATCGATCGCGATATCGCCGCGATCAACAATCTGCGCAATCGCATCGCGCATCACGAGCCGCTCCTGCCCACCACGATCGACGTCCCGGCAACGCACCAGGCGATGCTCGCGTGCCTGCGTACGCTGGCCCCGGAGGCGCACGCGCACGTGCTGCGCACCTCCCGCGTCGCCGAAACCCTCGCCCGCATGCACTGAGTCGGTCAGAGTTCATGCCCCATCTCCCCGTCCTGCCGCTCCGAACCCGCACGTCACCCCCGCGAGACGTCCGTCTGTGGGCGAGAATCCGCGCAACGCGGCGATTGTCGCCCACAGACGGAAGTCTCGCGGGGAGGGGAGTTGCGCACAACTATTGAACAATCGATTGTGCTTCGCTAGAGTCGCATCGATCACCGATGGAGCTGATGTGTACGAGATCACCGAAGTCACGGCGCGGGTCGCGCATACCGACACGCGCATCCCGTTCCGGTACGGCATCGCCGAGATGACTCGCGCGCCGCACGCGGTGATCGAGGTGCGCGTGACGGACGGGCGACGCTCGGCGCTGGGCTTCGCGGCGGAACAGCTTCCCCCCAAGTGGTTCACCAAGGATCCGCACTCCGCCTTCCGCGACGACCTGCGCGACATGGTCGCCGTCATCGACAACGCGGTACGCACCGCGATCGACCTGCGGGCCGCGAGCGCGTTCGCGCTGTGGCGTCAGTTGGACGAAGCGCAGGCGGACTGGGGTCGCGCGCACGACATCCCCGGACTTCTCAGCGGGCTGGGCACCGCACTCGTCGAGCGCGCCGTGATCGACGCGGTCTGCCGCCTGGAGGAGACGCCCTTCGCGGCCGCGCTGGCCACCGGCGTGCTGGGCTTCGACGCCGCAGCGATCCACGACGAACTGCGCGGAACCGCGTTCTTGCCGCAAGCGGTCGACCGCCTGCACGTGCGACACACCGTGGGCCTCGGCGACCCACTCACCGATGCCGAGGCCGGCGCCTCCCCCGACACGCTGCCGGTGAGCCTGGTGTCGTCGATCCGGCGATACGGACTCACCCACCTCAAGATCAAGACCCGCGCGAGCGCCGACGAGGACACCGAGCGCCTGCGCCGCATTCGAGCCCTTACCCGTGAAGAAGGGATCGACGCGCGTTTCACGATCGACGGCAACGAGTCGATGACCCGCGCGGACGACCTCACCGAGTGGTGGGAAACGCTCACGGCCGACGACGATCTGCGCGACTGGTTCGCGAGCGGGCTGATCGCCATCGAGCAGCCGTTCGCCCGATCGGTGGCGCTGGACCCCGCGGTCAGTCATGCCCTGCGTGCGTTGCCGCGCGGCACCCGCGTCATCATCGATGAGTCCGACGACGCCGTCACCACGGTACGAGAAGCGATGGACCTCGGTTACGCCGGCGGCACGTACAAGGGATGCAAGGGCGTGTTCCGCGGCGTCGCGAACGCCGCACTCATCACCGAACGCGGCCGCACCCGCCCCACCATCCTCACCGCGGAGGATCTCGCCACGCTCGGACCCATCACCGTCCCGCAGGACATCGCGGTCGCGGCGACGCTCGGCCTGACCCATATCGAGCGCAACGGGCACCACTACTTCGGTCGGCAGGCCGATCTCGGCGACGACCTCACCGAGCGCCTCGCCGATGCACACCCCGACCTCTACGCGCATCAGGACGGTCGCGTGCGACTTCTCGTCACCGACGGGGCCGTATCGACGCGCTCCGCGCGGGCCGCGCCGTTCGGGCTCATTCCCCTGCCGCACCCCGACACGCTTCCCGCCCTCACCGTCGAGAACGCCACCCGCGGCATCGACTGATCTCCCCCAACCCGATACCCCCACCCTGGAGCCCCATGAGCAATCGATTGCATGAGGAGCGCGTCGCCACTGCCCGTCGTCTGCTCGCGCGAGGCGGGGTGATTCCCGCGCATCCCCTCGCGCTCGACGCCGACCGCCGACTCGATGAGCGCCGCCAGCGCGCGATCAGCCGGTACTACCTCGACGCGGGTGCCGATGGGCTGGCCGTCGGCGTGCACACCACCCAGTTCGGGATCCGCGCCGCCGGACTCTTCCCCGACGTGCTGCGGATCTCCGCCGAGGTCGCCCGGGAGCACGCGGATCGTGAGCCCGTGCTGGTCGCGGGCGTCATCGGCGACACCGCGCAGGCCATCGCTGAGGCCGAGCTGGCGCTGTCCCACGGGTACCACGCGGTCCTGCTGAACGTGGCCGCATGGCGAGGAGCCGACGAGGACGACATCCTCGCGCACTGCGCCGCTGTCGCCGAGGTCGCACCCGTGATCGGCTTCGCCCTTCTTCCCGAGGTCGGCGGCTTCCACCTGTCGTACGACTTCTGGCGCCGCTTCGCCGCGATCCCCTCGGTCGTCGCGATCAAGATGGCGCCGTTCAACCGCTACCGCACCCTGGACATCGTGCGCGCTGTGGTCGCTGCGGGTGCCGAGCAGCACATCACGCTGTACACCGGCAACGACGACCACATCGTGCTCGATCTGCTCGCGCCCTTCGACGTCGCACACGACGACGAGCTGGTGCGGGTGCGTGTGGCCGGCGGACTGCTCGGGCACTGGAGCGTATGGACTCACGCCGCCGTCGCCCAGTTCGACACTCTCCGCCGCGCGGTCCGCGCCGGCGCCGTGCCCCCGGACCTGCTGGCGCTGGATTCGCGCGTGACCGACGCGAATGCCGCCATCTACGACGCCGAGCACGACTTCGCGGGCTGCATTCCCGGGTGTCTGGAAGTGCTGCGCCGCCAGGGTCTCGTCGAGGGCACGTGGTGCCTGGACCCTGACGAGACCCTCTCTCCCGGACAGCTCGAAGCCATCGACCGCGTCTGGCGCGAACATCCCGATCTCGCCGACGACGACTTCGTCGCGGCTCACCTTTCCCGCTGGCTGGACACCCCTGGAGGATCGCAATGACATCACCCACGACGCCCCTGCTGACCCGCGATTCGCTACCCGAGGCCTTCCGCGACGTCGAGCACCTCGAGGACTTCATGTCGCTGCCGACGGCGGAGACCGTAGCCGACCTCGCGGCACTCGACGGCGACATCATGATCCTCGGCGTCGCCGGCAAGATGGGGTTCTCCCTGGCGCGGATGACCAAGCGTGCGGCCCCCGACAAGCGCGTGATCGGTGTCTCGCGATTCTCCGAAGCCGGCGGAGAAGAGCGACTGCGCTCGCACGGCGTCGAGACGATCGTCTGCGACCTGCTCGACCGCGAAGCAGTGGCTGCGCTTCCCCGCATTCGAAACATCATTTACATGGCGGGCCTGAAGTTCGACTATCGCGGCCGCGAGGACTTCCTGTGGGCGATGAACACCCTCGCGCCCGCGATCGTGGCCGACACGTTCCGCGATTCGCGCATCGTCGCGCTGTCCACCATCCACGTGTACCCCTGGTCCGACCCGCGCCGCGGCGGCGTGACGGAGGCGACCCCGCCCGTGGCCCGTCCCGGCGAGTACGCCAACTCCGTGGTCGGCCGCGAGCGCACCTTCCAGTACTTCAGCGGTCTGCACGGTACGCCGGGTCGCCTGGTGCGCTTCGTGTACGCGATCGACATGCGTTACGGCGTGCTGCAGGAGATCGCGAACTGGGTGCGCAACGGGTCGGTCATCCCCCTCGCGACGGGGAACGTCAACATCCAGTGGCAGGGGGACGCGATCAATCACTTCGCGCGGCTGCTGCGCCATGTGGAGACGCCGGCCACCCCCATCAACATCGGCGGACCGGAGTGCATCAGCGTGCGGCACGTGGCGACGCGCTTCGGGGAGCTGTTCGGCGTGGAGCCGGTGTTCGACGGCAGCGAATCGGACAACGCCCTGTTCGTGAACTGCGACGCCGCCGCCGACCTACTGGGAAATCCCGTCGTGACGCTGGAGCCGATGCTGCGCTGGGTGGCCGAGTGGGTGGGCTCCGGCAAGCCCGCGTACGGCAAGCCGAGCAAGTTCGAGGTGCGCAATGGCATCTTCTGAGAACCCGCGGATGCTCGACGGCATCCGGGTGGTGAGCTTCACCCACTTCCTGCAGGGTCCGTCCGCCACGCAGCTGTTGGCGGACCTCGGTGCAGACGTCATCAAGATCGAGCCTCATTCCGGCGCCTTCGAGCGGTCGTGGAGCGCGCCCGATCGGTTCCTCAACGGCTACAGCCCGTTCTTCGCGCTCGGCAATCGCAACATCCGCAGCATGGCGCTGGATCTGAAGCATCCCGATGCCCGCGGGATCGTGCGGGACCTGCTGGCCGACGCGGACGTGCTCATCGAGAGCTTCCGACCCGGCACGCTGGATCGACTCGGATTCGGCTACGACGAGGTCGCCTCCTTCAACCCCGGGATCGTCTACGCCTCCCTGTCCGGCTACGGGTCGGATGGACCGTATGTCGACCGACCGGGTCAGGACGTGCTGATCCAGGCGCTGTCCGGACTCGCCGCGGCCACGGGCGGGGCGGACGCGCCGCCGACGCCGGTGGGCGCCAGCATCGTCGACCAGCACGCCGGCGTGCTCGGCGCGTTCGGGATCCTTGCCGCGCTGCACGGTCGCGCCCGCACCGGGCGCGGCACCCGGGTGGAGAGCAACCTCCTCAACGCCGCGCTGGATCTGCAGATCGAGCCGCTGACGTACGCGCTGAACGGACTGACCGGCGAGCGTTCGAGCGCCGGAGTCTCGTCGATCTACTACACCGCCCCGTACGGTGTCTTCCGCACCGCGGACGGGCACCTCTGTATCTCTCTCACCTCCGCGAAGCTGCTGGCCACGGTGTTCGAGGACGACGACTTCCTCACCGACCGCGGCGCGGCCTACGAGGCGCGCGACGACATCAACACTCGCGTGGCAGAGCACATGCTCACCCGCAGCACCGCGGACTGGACCGAACGATTCACGGCCGCGCGGATGTGGTTTGCACCGGTGAACGGGTATGCCGACGTGATGGCGGACCCGCAGGTGACGCACAACGAGTCCTTCGACGAGTTCGACGACCCGGCTGCCGGAGCCGTCCGCGTGCTGCGCCATCCCGTGCGCTACGGCGGCGTCCGGCCGGGCGTGCGAACCATCCCGCCGGCGCTGGGCGCGCACACGCGCGAGATCCTCGCCGAGCTGGGCTACAGCGCCGAGGCCATCGAGGGGCATTTCGAACAGGGAGTCGCATCGTGAGTGAGATCATCGTCCGCACCTCCGGTCGCGTGCACCACGTGATCCTGAACCGGCCGGACAAGCGCAACGCGCTGACGGCCGCCATGATCGACGCGCTGCACGCGGCGCTGGACGAGGCCGAATCCGCCGGAGCCGCGGTCCTGGTCATCACGGCGGATGGCCCGATGTTCTGCGCCGGCGCGGATATCGCCGGATACCGGGACGCGGCGGAAGACCCGGTCGCGCTGCGCGTGTTCACTGATCGCGCCCGGGGGCTCTGCGAGCGACTGACGCGCACGGACCTCATCATCGTGGCCGGCGTGGGCGGCACCGCGCTGGGCGGCGGCTTCGAGCTGGTGCTCGCCGCCGACATCGTGATCGCCGTCGAGGGCGCGCGATTCGGACTGCCGGAGCTGAAGCTCGGGCTGATCCCCGGTTGGGGCGGCACACAGCGTCTCACCACTCAGCTTGGACCGGCACGGGCGAAGCGTGCGATCCTCCTCGGCGATGCGCTGACGGCGACGGAACTGCACGAGGCCGGGCTGATCGCGCGGCTCGTCGCGGACGCTGCTCAGGTGGATCAGACCGTCGACGACGTGGCGGAAGCGCTGGCCGCCGGGCCCACGGCGGCTCTCGCGGCGGCCAAGCACGCGATTACCGCCGCCCACCACGCAGATGCGGGATACCGCATCGAGCGCGAAGGCCTGCTCGCGCTGTTCGGCTCCGCCGACGGCCGGGAGGGCGTGCGCGCGTTCGTGGAGAAGCGTCCGCCGGTGTGGATCGGGCGGTGATCGCATGCTGCCGCCGCACACGTCGCCGCTGTTGGACCGGTGGCGCCTTCCCCCGCCCCTGAGCCCGGATCACACGCTGCCCGTCCTCGCCCACGTCGATGTGCTGGTGGTCGGCGCAGGACCCGCGGGGGTCGCCGCCGCCGTCACCGCCGCGGAAGCGGGAGCATCGGTGATGGTCGTGGAACGCTATGGATTCGCCGGTGGCGCCGCCGTAGCGGGGATGTCGGGCACGATCTGCGGCCTGTACCTGGCGAGCGAAGACGCGACGCAGGGTCCGGTGCAGGTGGTCCACGGCTTCAGCGAGCGCTTCCGCCGGGAGCTGGATCACCGTGGCGGCCTCACCGCGCCCCAGCGATACGGCCGCACCTTCACTGTGGCGCACGATCCGCTGCGCTGGCGGGAGACGGCCGACGATCTGCTCGCAGCAGCGGGAGTTCGCGTGGTCTTCCATGCCGCCGTCACTCGCGCGATCGCCGATGGTGATCGCTGCGAAGGCGTCGTGATCACGTCTGCTGCGGGGGAAGTCGCCGTGCACGCCAGCCGCATCATCGACGCATCGGGGGATGCCGCCGTGGTGGCGCTGATGGGTGGCGACTACCGCTTCGGCGACGCCGGACGCATCCAGAACCCCACCATGTTCTTCCGGTTGGGCGGGGTCGATACGGATCGCTTCTGGGAGGCGTTCGGCGACGACACGATCTGCCCACCCTGGGTCACGGACCGCATCAGGGAGCAGCGAGACGCGGGAGCCGACCTCCCCCGCGAGAAGATCTGGGTCTTCCGCACGCCCCGCACCGGCGAGCTGATGGTGAACGCCACGCGGCTGTCGGCGCCCGACGGACGGGTGCTCAACGTCATCGACCCCGAGGACTTCACGATCGCCGAGACGGCCGGCCGCCGGCAGGTGCGGGCCTATGCGCGCTTCTTCGCCGAGGAGATCGCGGGGTGCGCGGACGCGCACGTCGTCGACACCGGCGTGGAGGCCGGCATCCGCCAGACCCGCAGCATCGCCTCGGTCTCCGACTTGACCGCAGCGGACGTGGTGGAGCTGCGCAAGCGCGACGATGGAATCGTGCGCTCGCCGTGGCCCATCGAACTGCATGATGGAGCGCGCCCGCGCCTGCACTGGCTCCTGGACGACTGGTACGACGTCCCGTATGGATCGCTGCTGCCGGAGGCCGTCGAGAACGTCATCGTGGCGGGCCGATGCCTCGGTGCCGACCACGAGGCGCTCGCCTCTGCGCGCGTCACCGCCCAGTGCTTCGAGTACGGCGCCGCCGCCGGATTCGCGGCGACTCTGTCGCTGGACGACGGCGTCGCCCTGCGCGACGTTCCCGTCGCACGCGTTCGCGAAGCCATGACGGCCGCCGGGAGCTCCCTTGGTACAGCGCGCTAACCTGGGATCCATGACGCGGCTCAAGGACGTGGCCGCGGCGGCGGGAGTCTCGCCGTCGGTGGCCTCACGGGTGCTCAACGCTGACGCTGACGCCCGCGTGAATGCGGAGACCCGTAAGCGCGTGCTGGAAGCAGCCGCCCGCCTCAACTACGTGCCCGATCATCGTGCCCGCGCCCTGCGCCTGTCCCGCTCGGGTGCCGTCGGCCTTGTGGTGCCGGAGGTCAACAACGCCATCTTCGCCAGCCTCTACGCGGGTGTGCAGGAGACCTGTCAGGCCCAGGGGTCGGCCGTGCTGCTCGGTCAGCTCAACGCGCAGAGCGGCGGCCGCAACGGCCTCGCGGCGCTGGTCGGCAACGGACGCGTCGACGGCGTGATCCTGCAGCGCGCCGAGGGCGTCAGCGACGACAGCCTCGGCCAGCTCATCGAGCTTCCGATCCCCGTGGTGCTGTTCAACTCTCGGTTGGACGGGCACGTCGGGTCGGTGGCGCTGGATGACCACCGCGCCGTGGCCGTCGCACTGGAGCACCTGGTGTCGCTCGGCCATCGGGATGTCGGATTCATCGCCGGCGCGGATCAGCACGATGCGGCCGCACGTCGTCTCGAAGGATTCACCACCTCGATCGCGGCGCTCGGCATGCGGACGCGGTCGGAGTGGATTCAGCCGGGAGGCTGGGAGGCGCCGCAGGGTGCCGCAGCGATGCGACGGCTGCTGTCCGTCGACGAGCGCCCGACCGCGGTGGTGGCTGCGAGCACGAACGCCGCCGTCGGCGCGCTTTCGGCCGCGTTGGCCGGGGGCGTGAGCGTCCCGGATGAGCTGTCGCTGATCTGCGTGCAGGACGCGTGGGTGGCCGAGTACACCACTCCGGCGATCAGTGCCGTCGCGATGCCCATGCACGCCGCCGGTGGCATCGCCGCGCGCATGCTGCTGGACCACCTCGGGGGCACCGCCCTGGAGGACGTCGTGGTGGGCCAGCCCCGCCCCGTCCTCCACGAGCGCGGCTCCACCGCTCCGGTCGCAGACTGAGCTTGCCCTCGGTTGCGGAGCGAGCGAGATGACGGGACTCAGCGAGACGAGGCTGAGTCGCGGATGCAGAACAGCGCATCGCGCGAAGGCACTGCGCCTCGCTGGCACTCGCTCAGCAACCCGGGGGGTGTTCAGCGGCGCTCGCTTGGTATGTGAGGGGCCGCGGTGCGGGGGCGGGCCGGCGTTGCCGCTCGGGTCGGTCCGCCCCCGCACCGCGGGGGCACGTTACAGCGCGGCGCGCACTGCCGCGGGGTCGACGTGCCCGTCCAGCACCAGGAGGCGGTGCCGGAAGTGCAAGGGCGAGGCGGCGGGGAGCACCAGATCCTCGTGGTAGGCGCTGGCCCATCCGATCGCCGAGAACGGATCGAAGCGGTAGAGCCACGCCTGAGCGCCGGGAGCCGACGGATCACGGAACGACAGCCCGAGGGTGACCGCGGCGCCGTCACCCGTGCGTCCATGCACCACGAGCGTGCGGGACTCGGCACCGGAGGCCGTGATCTCGCCATCCTCGCCGTACAGACCCTCGGCGGCGAAGTTCTCCCCGAGCCGCAGGAACAGACCGCCATAGCCGCCATCGGGTCGGCCACGGCCAGCCGGCGTGGACAGCGCGACGTCGGCGCCGGTGAGGCTGCGCAGCTCGGTGTCCAGCTCCAGCGCGTAACCGTCGGTGCCGTCCACGCTCAGCGGAACGATCGTCCACCGGCGGCGTTCGTCGATGAGCTCCTCGTCGTCGCGTCCGCGCCAGCGGACTCGTTCCGAAAGCCGATCCGCATCGTCCCAGCCCTCGTGCGACAGGGATCCGTGATCGTCGATCACCGTGTATCCGCGCTCGAGATCGTGGAAGGTGCCTCCGCCCCACAGGTTGTGGCCGTCAACCCGCGGGAACGCGAACTGGAGTCCGTGGTGCCAGGGATGATCCTCCGGCGCGAACCCGGTGATCTCCACCCCACCGCGGGTGCGCAGCGGATGGAAGTGCGGCTTGGGCAGATCAACGCGGCTCACGTCGGACGTGAGCGCGTAGTGCGCGATCAGATCGTCGCCGATGCTGACGTCCACACCGTCCGGCGCGTGCTGGATCCGAACCTCAGAAGTCTCAACGGAGGGCATGCTTCGCCTCCGCCCGCGCGGGTCCTGCGGCATCGAGCGCCTCGTAGAACGGATCGCCCGCGGCGATCTCGCCCCGGGTCACCGGAGCACCGACCGCCGAGGACTTGTACAGGGCCGTGAGGAACTCCAGCGTCTCGCGCGCCTCGGCGCATGTGAGTTCGGGCTGACGCCCGTCGCGCCAGTGCGCGAGGATGTTCGCCAGTTGCGCCCGGTGGGCCTGCACCGGCTCCTCGGGCTCCGCCCAGTCCTCCACCACGCGGGTGCCGTCGGCATCCGTGCGGCGCACGGACCACTCGTCGAGCAGCGGCATGTACAGCGTGTGCAGGTCCACCGTGGCGTCCTCGGCCATCACCTGCAGGCGCGTCTCCTGGTTGTGGCTCAGCACCGTGGAGAGCATCGTCGCGAGCGCGCCGGAGCGGAAGCGGACGGATGCCACGCTGGCGTCCTCCACCTCGATCGGCCGCGACAGCGTGTCGGCGTAGGCGGCCACCTGTTCCCACGGCGAATCCATCAGCCAGAGCAGCAGGTCGATCGCGTGGTGAGCCTGGCTGGTGGTGGCTCCGGCGAACTCGGTGCGGAACTTCCCGCGCCAGGCGGCCTCCCAGTAGTCGGGACCGCGATACCAGCTGGTGTGCGCGACACCGAGGAGCGGACGACCCCAGGTCCCCGCCGCGAGAGCATCGCGCACCTGACGCGAACCCCCGGAGTAGCGGAACTGCGACACCGTCACACACCACTGTCCCGTGCGCTGCTCGGCCTCACGGATGCGATCGGCCGAGGCGAGCGAGCCGGTCAGCGGCTTCTCGCAGAACACCCACGATCCGGCCTCCATCGCCTGGATGCTGAGCGGCTCGTGCAGGTGCGGCGGAGTGGCGATCACCGTGATGTCCGGTCGCTCCGCGGCCAGCATCTCGCCGAGATCCGCGTAGCCACGCGTGGGACCGAAGGTCTCCACGGCGTCGGCCAGACGTGCCGGGTCGAGGTCGACGATCGCGACCAGCTCAGCTTCGTCCGACAGTGCGGTGACGGCGGGGAGGTGAGCTGCGGCGCCGATTCCGCCGGCGCCGACGACGGCGATCCGTGCTCTCTTCATCAGTGTGGTCATCCCTTCAGACCTGTGGTGGCGATTCCGGTGGTGAGGTATTTCTGGCCGGCCAGGAAGAAGCCGAACAACGGGCCGAGCGACAGGACGGCCATCGCGAACATCGGCCCCCAGGCGTTGTCGCCGTTGGCGTCGAGGAAGGCGTTGAGGCCGAGCGGGACCGTGTACGTGCGCGGGTCCTGCAGGTAGATCATCGGGGTCAGGAAGTCGTTCCAGGTCCAGATGAACGTGAAGATGGCCGTGGTGGCGAGCGCGGGGATGGTCAGCGGCAGCACGATGTGCCAGAACGTCTTCCAGGGTCCTGCGCCGTCGATCTTCGCGGCCTCGTCGAGCTCACGCGGAAGTCCGCGCAGGAACTGCACCATGAGGAAGACGAAGAACGCATCGACCGCGAGGAACTTCGGCGTGATCAGCGGTAGGAACGTGTTCACCCAGCCGAGGTTGGCGAACAGAATGTACTGCGGCACCATCAGCACGTGATGCGGCAGCATGAGCGTGCCCATCATGCAGGCGAAGAAGAAGGCGCGCAGCTTGAAGTTCAGGCGAGCGAACGCGTAGCCGGCGAGCGTGCAGGCGAACAGGTTGCCCACCACGGACAGGACCGCGACGATCGTCGAGTTCAGGAAGTACGTGCCGAAGCCGATTCCCGAGCCGCGCCAGCCGCGCTCGTAGTTCTCCAGCACCACGGGGTTCGGCAGCGGGGAGATCTCGGTGAAGATGTGCGCGCCGTCCTTGAACGAGGCACCCAGCATCCAGATCAGCGGGTACAGCATCACGAAGCCGACCCCGATGAGCAGCAGGTGACGCAGCGCGTTGCGACCGCGCCGGTTGCGGCGGAAGCCGTCGGCGACGTCGCGCGAGTAGTCGGTGGTGATCTCAGTCGTCATAGTGCACCCAGTACTTCGAGGCCCAGAAGTTCACGGCCGTCACGGCGGCGATGCCCACGAAGAGCACCCAGGCCATGGCGCTGGCGTAGCCCATCTGGAAGCCGGTGAAACCGCGCTGATAGAGGTAGAGCGTGTAGAACAGGGTCGAGTTGACCGGCCCGCCCGTGCCGCCGGAGATCACGAACGCCGGCGTGAAGGCCTGGAACGCGCCGATCAGCTGCAGGATCAGGTTGAACAGCACCACCGGCGTCAGCATCGGCAGCGTGATGTAGCGGAAGCGCTGCCAGGTGCCCACACCGTCCACCGCTCCGGCCTCGTACAGCTCGTTGGGAATCTGTCGCAGAGCGGCGAGGAAGATCACCATCGGAGAGCCGAACGTCCAGACGTTCAGGATGATCAGCGTTCCGAGCGCGGTCTCCGGGGAACCGACCCAGCTCTGTCCGTCGATGCCGAAGATGCCGAGGATCTGGTTGATCAGACCGTTGTGCCCGAACATCTGCCGCCACAGCACCGCGATCGCGACGCTCGCGCCGATCAGCGAGGGCAGGTAGTAGATCGAGCGATAGACCGCGAGGCCACGCAGGCCGCGGTTGAGGATCATCGCCAGCAGCAGCGCGAAGGCCAGCTGCAGCGGCACCGAGACGAAGACGTAGATCAGGGTGACCTTGACCGACTCCAGGTACTTCGGATCGTTCGTGAACAGCTTCACGTAGTTGTCGACGCCCACCCACTTCGGCGGCGCGAGCATGCTGAAGTTCGTGAACGAGAGGTACAGCGAGTACAGCATGGGGCCCAGGGTGATCACGAAGAACCCGATGAGCCACGGCAGCAGGAACAGGTAGGGAGCGATCCGCTCGTTCAGGCGCGCGGCGCGCAGTCCGCCGCGGCGACGCGGTCCCCGCGTGGTGCGGGGGCGCTGCGTCCCCCGCACCACGTGCGGCTCGTCACCCTGCGACGGCAGATCGTCGGCCGTCAGCCGGTCAGCAGAGAGAGCCATGTCGGATCAGCCCAGTTCGCTCTTCGCCTGCGCGAGGAACTGGTCGGCCGCGTCACTCGCGGAGAGCTTGCCGAACTGCACCTGCTGCGCGAACTCCGCGAACAGCGTGTTCACGGTGCCGGAACCGGTCGGCGCGGGCACGGGTGCGGCAGCGCCGTTCTCACGGACGCTCTCGATCAGCTCGATGGCCTTGGCGTTCGCCTCGTCGACGTCCGCGGTCGCGTCCTTCACCACATCGGCGTTGGCCGGCACACCGCGATCGATGCCGAGAATCGCATTGGCCTCGGGGTCGTTGAGCAGGAAGTTCACCAGCTTGGCGGCCTCGGCGGGATGCTTGGACTGGCTCGAGATGATGAGGTTCATCGCGGCGCGGAGGTACTGACCGGGGGTGTCGCCCTCGCCCGGCATGCGCGTCAGCGCGAGCGGGTTCGGAGCGGTGCCGACAACACCGGCGTACTGGTTGGCGAACAGGAACGTGGAGGTCGCCGTGCCCTGCACGACGGCGTCATACGGCGACGCGTACTCGCTCGTGACGTCGGGCGGCGTGGCGGCCTTCGCCTCGCGCATGTCGCTCCAGTAGTCCCAGTAGTCCACCAGGGTGTCCTTGGTGAATCCGATGCCGTCGGCGGTAAGGAACTCCTCGCCGTTCTGCTTCGCATACACCTCGAACACCTGGTAGCTGTGCGAGAGGTCCGTGACGCCGTAGACCGTGCCGCCCGAGGCCGCCGAGATGGCCGTGGCGTAGGTCTTCAGGTCGTCCCAGGTGTAGCCCTCCTTCGGCACCTCCACGCCGTACTCGGCGGACTTCGTCTCATCGAAGATGAAGGCGTGGGTGCTGAGGCCGAACGTCAGCGCGCTGAGGGCGCCGTCGATCGTGTTGGTCTCCAGCAGGTCCTTCGGCCAGCCGTCCAGCGAGAGGTTGCCCTCGGAGACCGCGTCGTTGAGGTCCACGGTCTGCCCGCGGGAGGCGAACTCGCGCAGCACCTCGTTGTAGAACTGGATCACATCGGGCGAGTTGCCGCCGGTGTACTGGGTCGTGATCTTGTCGAGGTAGCCGTCGAAGCCACCGAAGTCGCGAACGACGGTGATGCCGGGGTTCTTTTCCTCGAACAGGTCGAGGGCGGCGTTCGTCTTCTCATGACGAGCGTCCGAACCCCACCACGACATGCGCAGCTCGACGGGCTCCTGAGCCGCCGAGGACTCGCCGCCGTCACTGCCCGCGGGAGCGGGGTCCGAGGACGCGCCGCAAGCGGAGAGCGCCAAGGACAGGACGGCCGCACCGGCCGCCAGGATCAGGCCTTTGCGGCCTCGCTGTGTCACCACGATTGTTTTCCGTTTCTCTTCGTTGAGCCCGAACTGTCGACCCCTCGGGTAGCGGGATCGTCTCGTTCGGTGGGACGGGGGGCGATTCGAAAGCCAGTTGCACAATCGATTTCGCAACTTCTTGTCTGAACTATAGGACAGCACATCCGCTCCGGTCAACGGATTCCGAAAACGATCCTTCCGTTCCTGGTGGGAGTGCGTTAGATTCGGGCCGTCAACGCTCTGGAAAGGCCTCCGTCGTGATCGCCAATCTCTTCGTCCACCCGTTGGCGACACCGTCCTGGGAGCTCGAACCCGCTTCCCCGGTGCGCCTGCATACCCGATCACTGTGGACAGCTCCCGAACCCGCGGAGGAGGGTGCGCCGGCCCGGCGCATCCTCCACAGTCGCGCCCTCTTCACCGATCGACCGGCCACCATCCACCGCGTCCGCGTGGGTGCTGCTCCGGGGTATCACAAGTGCGCCAGCGGGCAGGAGCGCGACGCCGTGCTCGACCTGCGGCTGTACGCGCCAGACGGCGAGAACTGGCGGGAAGTGGGACGCCTCACGGGCGATGCCGACACCGTCCTCGCGCAGGGCGCCACGCTCGAGCTCGACGGTCTCACCACCACCGCGCTCGTGGCGCAGGCCCGCCGGGCGGCGACCGACGAGTGGTGGCCGGGATGGAACCTCGTCACCACCGGAATCACGGTGGAGGGAACGGTCGATCCCACGTGGAAACCGTCGCCGGAGGGTCGCCTCGATGTCGCGGGCATCGACGTCAGCGAGCTGCCGGATGACGTGAGCGCCACCGTGTCGCAGACGGAGGTGCGCTTCCGCACGCCGTTCCTGTCCGTCGGCTTCCGTCTGATCTCCCCCGCCTGGTCTCACCTCGGCCTCGATGACGACGGCGAGGGTCGCACCGATCGCAACCTCCTGCAGCTGCCACGATCGATGGACATCGTGCGGAGCGGCGTGTATCCGTCGGGCGTCTATCCGGTGCTGCGCGACCAGAACGCCGAGTACTTGGGGCAGGGGCCGCGTTTCACCGCGATCGACGGCACGATGCCGCTCGGCTTCCTGCGGTCGGACTATCGCGGCAGCACCACGGTCAGCGGCAACACAGTCACGTACGACCTCGTCAGCGACACCGCCGGGCAGCAGTACACGCTGGCGTTCACGGTGGAACGCGACGGGATCCGGCTGCGGGCGACGCGGCGATCGGACCGCGAGCGCCGTGCGTGGACGAGCTCGGCCTGGCACGTGGCCACGGACAACCGCGTGACTCCGTCGGAGGCGCTCGGTGCGCCGACGTTCCAGGGCGAGACGGGGTTGATCTCCGGGCCGCTGACCTGGCATTTTCCGCGCTACGGCACGCTTCGCGTTTCGGCCACCGCGGAGGCGCTGTGGCGGAGTGATTCGGTCCGGCCCCTGGACACCAACACACTGGAGCTCAAGCTCGGCGAGACGCCGACGACCTTCGGCGACTATGTGCTGGCGGCCGGGACGCACACCGCGGAGATCGACTTCCGCATCGGCGCGCCGCGACTGTCGACGCTGTCCGATGATGCGTCGCCGGCGGTCACGCGCATGGTGCATCGTCACACCCTCACGGCGCTGTCCTTTCGCCCCGACACCACAACCTATTCCAACAACGGCGCGTCGATGCACTGCACCACGTCGTTGGCGGACGTCTCGGCCATCGCCGAGCACCTGCGCGACGCAGACGGGATCACACCGATGGTGTGGGTGGGCGATTCGCTGCAGCGCTGGCTCGACGGCGCACCGAGCTACGGCAGCGGCGCGACCTCGCACGGCCCGCATCGCCTGGAGGACGAGTACGTGCAGATGGCGGCCAACACGCTCGCGGCGGCCGCGCGCTTCGTCCGATCCTCCCCCGACGGCGACGCGTGGTTCAGCGCGAACCGGGACCCGCTCGTGCGAGAGCTGGAGGCGATGCTGGCCCGCGACGTCGACGGTGACGGGCTGGTGGAATCCATGATCCGTCTGGGGATTTCCGGACAGCATCAGTGGAGCACCGCCTGGGCGGACGTGATCTCCTTCGGCTGGAAGGACGCGTGGGCGAACGCCGTGGTGCACGAGATGTGGTTGCTCTGGGAGCCGCTTCTCGCACGCCTCGGAGAGACGGAGCTGGCCGGTCGTGTGGCGTCGTCTGCTGCGTTGCTCCGTGCGTCGTATCTGGCACAGTTCCGCAATCCGGAGACGGGGTTGATCGCCGGCTGGAGGTCGCAGGACGGTGCGCTGCACGACTACGGCTTCTCGGTGGTGAACGGCGCCGCATGTGCGGGCGAGCTGCTCGATCCCGAGGACGCTCGTGCCGTGCTCACCGCGCTCGCCGATGCGTGGACGGAGATCGGTCTCACCGACTTCCGCAACGGAATCCCGCTGAACCTCTGGCGCATCCCGGAGGAGGACATCGGCGGCGTGATCTTCGGCCTCCCGATGGGAAGCTACCAGCAGGGCGGCTACTCGCACCACGGCGCCCGGGTCCTGGTCGACGCCTTCGATCGTGTCGGGATGACCGAGCTCGCGGATCGGGTGTTGGAGGGCCTCGCCACCACCATCGCCGACGATACCGCCTTCGGTGGGCTGGGGTCGGGGGTGGACTGGCGAATGGCCGACGGCACCCCCAGCGGTTACGAGGGCCAGCTCATCGAGGGCTTCAGCGTCCTGGCCAGCGCCCTCCGCCGCTACGCCGTCTGAGATTCGCCAAACCCATCACCCGCGAGACTTCCGTCTGTGGGCGACAATCGCCGCGTTGCGCGGATTCTCGCCCACAGACGGAAGTCTCGCGGGGTATATCTGCGCCGAAGGGACCCGGCGCCGAACGATCCGACGGACGAGGGGCCGAGGAGCGCTCGGCGATCCGGCGAACGAGGGGCTCAGGAGCGTTCGGTGATCCGGCGTACGGCGAGCGCGAGGAGAGACGATCAGGCGTCGGGGGCGAGCCAGCGGAGGACGGCGACGGAGTGCGGCGACGCGATGCGCACGGGGCGACGGGCAGGAAGCACAACGGTGCCCGGCGGCTCATCGCGACCACCGATGCGGGTGCTCCTGAGGGCCACGACAGCGTCGACACCCGTGAACACCGCGTTGCGACCCAGCTCCAGCCGGAGCGCCGCGTGCGCACGATCGGTCATCACGTTGAGCACCGTCGCGCCCCCGTCCGGCGGGTGGCCCACGACGCTGTCCTCCCCGCGGAACCACACCGGCACACCCTGTCCGATCCGGTGAGCCTCCGCTCCGATCTTCAGCGTCACCCCGGCAGCGGTCAGCGGGATCTGCAGCCGATCACGGCCGGGGAGGAACGAGAACGGCGCCACCGCGTCGATCTCGGCGACGCTGATCCGCCAGTGCGGTCGCGACACCAGCACCCGGGTGATCCCGAGGCCGTTGGCCCATGGCTCGGCGGCGACATCCGTCGGCCGTACGACGTCGACCTCAGCCATCGTTGCCACCCGCTCGCGAACGCAGGAACATGCGGCGAGCCAATGACCAATCCGCCGGATTCATCATGAACTCGCCACATGCTCCTGCGTTCACGACGCCACGTCAGCGGATCGCGGTGGGCCCGGTCTCACCGGTGCGCACGCGGATGACCTGCAGCACGTCGGTGACCCAGATCTTGCCGTCGCCGATCGCCCCCGTGCGGGCCGCCTCCTGGATGGCCGTCACTGCGGCATCTACCTCCTCGTCGGCGACGACGATCTCCAGTGAGATCTTCGGGAGGAAGTCGACCCGGATACGCTGGGATCGGTAGACCTCCACCTTTCCGGCTTGCCCGCCGTGACCCTTCGCGTCGTAGATCGTCATGCCGGTGATCCCGACCTCCGCGAGCGCGGTGCGAACGGGTTCCAGCGCACTGGGCTGCAGAACTGCGGTGATGAGCTTCATGATCGTGTCCTTGTCTCGGTCGCGGCGCTCAGGAGCGCACGTCGTCCAGGTCGTAGGCGGTCTCGGCGTGCAGCGTGGTGTCCAGGCCCGTGCGCTCGGTGCGCTGGCTGACCCGCAGACCCACGGTGATCTTCAGCAGCCAGGCGATGAGGGCCGTCACGATGAAGGTGTACACGAACACCGAGACGATCGCGAGCGCCTGGGTGCCGAGCAGACTCCAGTCGCCGCCGAAGAAGATGCCCGCGGCGCCGGCGGGAGAGGACGGGTCGGCCAGGAAGCCGATGGCGAGAGTGCCGAAGATGCCGGGGAACATGTGGATCGCAACGGCGTCGAGCGCGTCGTCATAGCCCAGCTTCTCCTTGAGCCCTAGGGTCGCGAAGGCGACCACGCCGGCGAGGAGCCCGATGATCACCGCGCCGATCGGGGAGACCGAGTTGGCCGCCGGTGTGATGCCGACGAGGCCGCCGAGAACACCGGAAATGGCACCGAGCGAGGTCGCCGCCTTGCGCACGATGCGCTCGATGATGAGCCAGCCGAGCAGACCCGCGCACGCCGCGATGAGCGTGTTCGTCACGGCGACGCCGGCGCTGTCGTTGATACCGCCCGACGATCCGCCATTGAACCCGTACCAGCCGACCAGCAGCAGGCCCGCGCCCACCACGGCGATCGGCAGGTTGCCCGGACGACCGACGTGCGGGAAGTCCTGGCGCTTGCCGAGGAAGAAGGCGAGCACGAGCGCCGCGACACCCGCGTTCATGTGCACCGCGGTACCGCCGGCGAAGTCGATCGCGTGCAGTCGGTTGGCGATCCAGCCGCCGATGGTCGATCCGTCCGCCGAGTCGAACGCGAACACCCAGTGCGCCACCGGGAAGTACACCAGCGTGGCCCAGAGCCCGGAGAAGATCAGCCAGGCGGAGAACTTCATACGTCCCTCGACCGCGCCGCCGATGATGCCGACGGTGAGGCCGGCGAAGATCAGCTGGAAGACGGCGATGAGGATCGCCGGCACAGCGCCCTCCGGCGTCTCCGCGCCCAGAAGCGACTGGATTCCGAACAGGTTGGTGGGGTCGCCCAGCAGACCGGCGCCGCCGATCGAGTTGCCGAGCGTCAGGCCGTAGCCGAACAGCACCCAGAGCACCGCGGTCACGGCGAAGCCGCCGAGCACGATCATCATGGTGTTCAGGATGTTCTTGGTGCGGGAGAGTCCGCCGTAGTAGAGCGCGAGTCCGGGGAGCATGAGCGTCACGGCGACGGTTGCGGTGAGCATCCAGCCGGTGTTCACCTGTGAGGTGATGTCCATGTCATTCCTTTCGTGATGCAAGTCGGGTGGCCCGGAACCTTCGGGTGCCGGGCACGGGTGTCAGGGGGCGAGCAGGTCCTGCAGCACGGCGGTGAGCGCCGCGACGCCCGCCGTGACATCTGCCGCCTCGGCGGTCTCCGCGGGGGTGTGCGAAGACCCGGTGGGGTTGCGGACGAAGATCATCCCGGTGGGGATGGATTCCGCCAGAACACCGGCGTCGTGGCCGGCACCCGTGTCGAGTACCGGAGCGTCGGGGAGGACGCCCTGCATGCGATCACGCAGAGCGGCGTCGAAGGCGACCGTCGGGGAGAACGACTGCTCCGTCACGGTGACGATGCAGCCCTCCGCGTCCGCCGCGCGACCGGTGGCCGCGGCGACCTCGCTGACGATGCGCCGCACAGCGTCCTCGTCGCGGTGCCGCACATCCAGCCACAGATCCACCGCAGACGCGATCACATTGGTGCCGCCGGGGGTGACGGTCATGCGGCCCACCGTCCCGCGGGCGTCGTCGATGACGAGCGTGTGCACCCGCAGGGCGCGGATCGTCTCGGCTGCCACGACGACGGGATCCTGTCGATCCGCCATCCGTGTGGCGCCGGCGTGGTCGCCGCGTCCCTCGATGCGCACGTGCCACCGGCCATGGGCGATGATCGCGCCGGCGAGCGCGACCGGCTCACCGAGGTCGATGAGTCCGCGGCCCTGCTCGACATGCAGTTCGACGAACGCCGAGATCGCGGCAAGGCGAGCGGGATCCGCACCGATGGTGCGAGGGTCGAAGCCCGCCTCAGCGGACACCGTGGCGTAGTCGCGACCGGATTCATCTGTCAGTTCGCGCACCCGCTCAGGTGAGGTGACGCCGGCGAGAAGCCGAGAGCCGAGACACGCGACGCCGAATCGCGATCCCTCCTCCTCGGGAAAGACCGCGATGGCGAGCGGACGCGAGGGCTCCACGCCGCGCTCGCGCAGCAGATCCACCGCCGCGAGGGCGCTGGCGACACCGAGCGGCCCGTCGAAATTGCCGCCGCCCGGAACCGAGTCGAGGTGCGATCCGGTGACGATGACATCGGTGCGATCGCAACCCTCGACATCCCACCAGGCCCAGATGATCCCGTTTCCGTCCGTCTCCACGACGAGTCCGCGCTGCTCGGCGTGGAGCTGGAACCACGCGCGCAGCTCCAGCTCGGCGGGCGAGAACACCGGACGGGAGTATCCGCCGCGCACGGCGTCGACTCCGATCGAGGCGATCTCGGCGAGGAGGGCGTTGGCATCAGCAGCTGTCGTCATCACACCACCGCCGCGAATCGCTGACCTGTCGCACGGAAGCGCTCCGCGCCGGGAGCGGTGCCGGTGACGAGGTCGTACACGATCTCACCGAGCAGCGGTGCGAACTTCGCTCCCTGGCCCGAGCACGGCGAGACGATCGTGATGCCGGCGGCCCGGTCGATGATCATGTCGTCACGCGGGACGTTGGTGAACAGGCACGTGGTCTCCTCATACGACTCCGGGACGAGCCCCGGCGCGAAGGCCGCGACAAAGCGCGTGACCCGCGCGCGGTTCGCCGGGTCGACGACCCCGTCCTGCGCGTAGGCCGAGACGATCCGTCTGCCGCCGTTGTACTCCGCCACCTTCTGCCCGCGAAAGTGAGCGTCTCGGCCACCCGGGAGGCCATAGGTCTGGATGCCCTCCCCCTTGTAGATGAAGGTGGGCCAGGACGTCGACTCGCCCGGGGCGGGCTCCCCCTGGTCGGCGAGTGCGCGATAGGGGAAGTGGAAGGCGTTCTCCTGTCGCACCTCGAAGTCCGGGAGGGATCGGGCGAAAGTGCTGGGCAGGTCGAGATCGCGCAGGAGAGCGGGCAGCCAGCCGCCGGCGGCCACGATCACCTGCTCGACGTACAGGGTCTCGCCGGTGGCCGAGGCGAGCACGTACCCGCTGCCGCGATGGGCCACCGAAACGACTTCCCACCCGGTACGCACCTGCGCCCCGGAGGCCGTCGCGAGATCGAGCATCGCGAGCACCGATTCCTCGGCGTCGATCACACCGGCACCGGGATGCCACAGCACCTCGGTATCGAAGTCCAGGTGCGGCCAGCGCGATGCCGCCTCCGCGCGGTCAAGCAGCTCATGCTCCACCCCGACGCTCTCCAGAACGTCCGCAAGGGCACGCGGATCGCGCACCGATCCGAAGTCCAGGGCCCCGCTGGGCGTGATGAGCCGGCGACCGCTCGCGGCCTCCAGCTCATCCCAGGAACGACGAGCCGCCACGACGAGACCGGCATAGAACGGATCGAGGTAGCCGTAGCGGAAGATGCGCGCCGACCCGTGGGAGCTGCCCTGCGCGGAGGCCGGCACATCGCGCTCCAGCACGATGACGTCAGCACCCGACTGGGCCAGTCGCCACGCGACCGAGGCACCGGTGAGGCCTGCGCCGATGACCGCGTAGGTGGCGGATTCCGCGCGTGCGGAGACGGAACCGGGCATGATCAGGCCAGATCCGGCGTGTTCCAGAGGTTCAGCTTGGTGCCGATGCCGAGCTCGAGGGCGTTCTCGTAGACGGTCTTCGCCCACGCGACGTCCTCGACGCCCATCCCGCCGACGCTGAACAGCACGGGCTGTTCGGGGAACTCGCGACCCTCGGCCGTGCCCTGGAAGACGTCGCCGATGTTGACGACGCGGGACGCGTCGAGTTCGCCGGCCTCGATAAGGTCCTGCCAGTAGAGGCCGATCATGCCGAACGCGGTCTCGTGCGACGGCGCCGGATACTCCTCGGCCCAGGCCTCGTAGATCTTCTTCGCGTCGGCGATCAGTCGCGCCTTGCCGGAGAGCGTGTACTCCTTGTCCATCCGCAGGTTCGCGGGGAGGCTGAGGAAGGCGCCGGGCTTGATCCAGTCACCGTCGATGTAGGGGTAGTTCTCCGAGCCGACGAGACCCGTGACGGCCTCCGACACGATGTCGGAGTCGCGCACCGCCGCCTCCACGGTCTCGGCGATCTCGATGGTGGTGAACTGCGGGTAGTGCTCGCGCACGTAGTCGGCGAAGGCCTCCGCCGTGGAGCGACGACGACCGTTGATGCGGATGGTGTGGAGCGTCGGACGAGCGGCCGTCATGGCGTGCAGCGCGCTCTTGTTCATGGCGCCGGGGCCGATGATCCCGAGGGACGTCGCATCCACCGGAGCCAGCTTCTTGGCGGCTGCTCCCGGAACGGCGGCCGTGCGGTAGGCGCTCTCCAGGTTGCCCGACATGATGGCGAACGGCGCGCCGGTCTCCTTGTCGTTGAGCACGATGAGATGGATCGATCGCGGGAGGCCCTTCTCCCGGTTGTCGACGTTGGAGCCGTACCACTTCACGCCGGCGGCATCGAAGCGCCCGCCGAGGTACGCGGGCATCGCCATGAAGCGGCGGTCGGCGGCATCCAGCGGCATTCCGGGAAACGGCGACGACTGCGGGAAGCTGATCTGCGCGCCATGCGAGTTGGCGGAGTTCCCGGCCATCCGGTAGTCGCCGTTCGCGACGAGAACGAGCACCTCGTCCATGACCTCCATGCAGCGATCCATGTCCTTCATGCCGGCGGCGATGACGTCAGGCTCGCTCAGGTAGAGCATGTCGATCCGGGTGTCTGCAGTCATGTGTGGGGCCTTTCATCGAGTCCTTCCCCTCCAGAGAAGCGGTCGAAACAAACCCTGGTCAAATACCTTTTCCGGCTCGGATTAATAGCGTTTTGCTCGCAATGATCCGGAAACGTCGCGGTAATACGGGCGGCGTATCGTGCCCCCATGGAACTCCGTCAGCTGCGCTACTTCCTCGCGGTGGCCGACGAGCTCCACTTCGGTCGAGCCGCCCGACGACTGCACATGTCGCAGCCTCCGCTGAGCGTTCAGGTGAGCCGGCTCGAGCAGGAGGTGGGGGTGCCGCTGTTCGAGCGCAGCACCCGCCGCGTGGCCCTCACTCCGGCCGGTCGTCACCTGCAGGAGCGAGCGCGACGGATCATCGACGAGGTCGAGGGGGTCCGCGCGGAGATGCGCGACTACGTCGACGGTCTGGCCGGACAGCTGGCCGTCGGTTTCGTCAGCTCGGCGAACTACACGGTGCTGCCCGAGGTCACGCGCCGCTTCCGCGCCGAGCGCCCGCGCGTCTCCCTCTCCCTGTTCCCCCTGACGTCCGGCGAGCAGTTCGACCGACTGCGCGAGGGAACCCTCGACGTCGGCATCGTGCGCGACGACCTCCCGAACAGCGCCTTCGGTCCCACGCTCGCCACCGAGGTGGTGTTCGAGGAGCGTCTGGTCATGTGCCTGCCGAGCGACCATCCGCTCGCTTCACGCACGGAGGTCAGTGTCGCGGACATCCTCGAGGTGCCGATGATCTCCTACCCCCGCTCGCTGATGGCGGGATTCGTCACGCGCGTGGACCAGACCCTCGGGATCACCCCCGGCACTATGCACGTGGTGGAGGAGGTCGTGCACCAGGAGACGGCGCTCGCCTTCGTCGCGGCGGGCGTGGGCGCCAGCATCCTTCCCGAGTCGGTGCGCCAGCTCGCGCCGCCCTCGATCACGGTGGTCCCGATCGCCGGATCCCCCACCACGCGCCTGCTGGCGGCGTGGCGGGACAGCGAGGACGAGGACGCCACCCGTCACGCGTTCATCGACTGCCTTCGCACCGCCGTCACCCTCGTGCCCACGGGGTAGGAGCGCCGCACGTTTCCACAGCGCGCTAGTTCGGTGGTAGTCAGCGTCGGGGCCCCTCGGTAGTCTGGTCACCTGCAATCACGGGGGACAGGTGGAGGTGATCCCAATGGCAAAGCAGTTTGAGTTCCGGCTGCTCGACGGATCAGCACCATCGGGTCAGCTGGAGGCTGACGATCTCATCGCGCTCGTGCAGAGCCTGAAAGAAGTCGCCACAAAGCTGGGCAGACAGGAGACCGAGTCCGAACTGATCGGGCGTCCCAGCAAACGTGCGCACCGGCTGGCACGACTCAATATCGGGCTGGGGCCGGGCAGCACACGTGTGTTCCTGCAACGGATATCAGCCGGAACAGGCTCACTCGAGTTCGATGTGGATGAGGAGCTGTCGTTCGATGCCCGGTTCGAGGAGATCGTTTCCTCGATCGCAGCCGACAGACGTCCGCAATGGGTCTCAGCCCCCTTGGCGATCGCCGCGGGAAACCTCCGCGCAGCGCTCGCCCGTGTCGCTCCTCGCGTCGAGTTCGCCGTCGACGGCCGTGTGTCCCAGCGGTTTAGTACGGGCGAGACCCACAAGCACACGTGGTCCTCGGACGATGTCTCTCCTCATGCCATCGTGAGTTTCGTCGGGCGGTTGCGCGCCGTCAACCTCGACAGCCACCGGCTCCAGGTGACAGACGATGTCGGCAATCGGGTTGCCTTGGTCGACGTCGCCGACGATGTACAAGCAGGTCGACTCCTGGGCGAGTACGTCCATGTGGTTGGCTCGCCGGTGCGGAATGCGAAGGGACGGCTTTCACACATTCATCGCCCCACCATTGAGGCCGCGTCTGCGGCCCCGGGAGTCGCGAGCGCGCGAGCTTCTGTTCCTCTGGAAGCGATTCTGGCGCGCACCGAGGGCCCCCGCCCCGAAGGGATTGCAGACCTCAGCCACGACGAAGCCGCAGCATTCCTTGATGCGATCGGATTCTGAGTGACGGCGATACAGGTCGCTTTACTCGACACGGATGTTTACAGCGCACTGTTCATCACGCCCGCTGGGGTTGTTGCGAGGCAGGGGCACCCCGTGGCGGCCTGGCGCCTGGCTCTCGCTGGATCCCGGCCCGTGATCTCATTCCAGACGAGGGCCGAGGTCCTGGCCGGTGCCCTTCTCGCAGGGTGGGGCCAGAAGCGGCTTGACCAGACACGTGCTCAACTGGACGCGACGCCCACGGTCGATGAGGACGTTGACGTCGTCGATGCCTACAGCCGGCTTCTCGCCGATGCTCGCTCTCTCGGGCATCCGCTGGGCACTGCCAAGGACCATGTCGGTGACCGATGGATCGCGGCTTGTGCCATCGCGAAGCAGCTGCCGCTTCTCACGGGCAACACGAAACACTTCCGCGGAGCGCCAGGGCTCGAGCTGATCGCGTATTGATCGCCTCAGTCCGATCCCTCCGCACCGCCGCCACCCTCGTCCCCACTGCGTGAGGCTGTCGCGGGACGTGACCGGCGAAGCCCCTAGGGTGGGAGCGTGAGTGCTGCACCCGATCTCGGACTCCTGCTCGACGTGGACGGCCCCATCGCCTCGCCGGTGAGCCGGACCATCGCCATCCCCACGATCATCGACGACCTGATCGCGCTGACCGCGGCCGGCGTGCCCGTCGCCTTCGTCACCGGGCGCTCTGACGCGTTCATCAACGAGCAGGTGGTCGCGCCACTGATGGCGCACGGACTGGCCGATGCGTTGCGCGCGCCGGGTGCACGCATGTTCGGCGTGTTCGAGAAGGGCGCGGTGTGGGCGCCGATCGATGAGAACGGACTCGGTGAGATCACCGTCGACGAGTCGGTCGCCTTCCGCCCCGACGACATCGCCGCGATCCGCGACCTCGCCGAAGCAACCTACGGCGACACGATGTTCTTCGACGAGACCAAGCGCGCGATGATCTCCGTGGAGCAGCGCACCGACGTCGACTCCCCCACCTACTACGCCGCTCAGTCCGCGTTCCAGGACGAGGCCTACGCGCTGCTGACCGGGCGCGGGTTGGGACTCCGTTACGGCGATCGCGAGCAGCCCGACGACACCGGCGCGGTGCCGTTCCGCGTCGACCCCACCGTGATCTCCACCGACATCGAATCGGTGCTGCTCGACAAGGACCGGGGCGCCGTCCGTGCCCTCGAGCACTTCGCCGCGCGCGGACCGCTGCCGCGTACGTGGCGTTCCGTGGGCGACTCCCGCTCCGACTACAAGATGGCCGATCAGCTGCACGCCGACGGATTCGACGTGGCCCATGTCGACGTTCGTCCGTCGGACGGGGTGCTGGACAAGCCCTATCGCGTGATCATCGAGGGCGACCTCATCCATGACGAGGCGGGGGCGGCGTTCCTCCGCTACTGGCGCACGCAGTTCGGTCTCTGACGTGAGCGCCCGCCGCTTCGACGTGTCGACGATCGACGCACGATGGGCGCGCGTCTACTTCGGCATGCAGGCGCTGGCGGGCGCACTGTGGTGGACCAGCGTATTCACGATTCCGGCGATCCGCACGGCGACGCTCGGCGATCTCGATGCCGCGCTCATCGCCGTCGTGGATATCCCGCTGTTCGTCGGCGGATCGCTGCTCGCGGCGTTCGGTCCGCGCTGGAGCGCCTGGATCATCGCGCCGTGGACTGTGCTGATCACGGCCGGTATGGCGCTGTACGCCACGATCACCACGCAGGCCGGGTGGGGCGCGCTTCTCATGGTGGCCGCCAGCGTCGGATCGGTCGCGGCCGGGGTGGTCCTGCTGCTGAATCGCGTGCCGGCCGAGTGGATCTTCCACGGACCGTTCCGCATCCGACCCGCACGCGGCACGGGTGCGCGACATCACCTCCTCAACACCGCGGCGCAGATCGTCGTGTTCTGGGCCGTGCTGCTGTGGCTGGTGCCGCTGGGGATCCGATTCATCGAGGAGCGCTGGCAGCTGGCGATCCCTGTTCCCGGCTGGGTGCACGTCTTCGGTGTGGCCCTGTTCGTCGCCGCGGCTCCGATCGGGTTGTGGTCGGCCGCGGTGATGGCGTCGCTCGGCGAGGGAACGCCACTGCCGGCGGCCGCCGCCCGTGATCTGGTGATCGTCGGGCCCTACCGCGTGGTCCGCAATCCGATGGCGGTGGCGGGGATCGGTCAGGGCGTGGCGTCCGGGCTCATCCTCGGATCCTGGCTCGTGGTGCTGTATGCGCTGGCCGGCGCCCTCATCTGGAACTGGCTGGTGCGTCCCGGCGAGGAAGCCGACCTGGAGGAGCGCTTCGGCGAACCCTTCCGCCGTTACCGCGACAGCGTGAACTGCTGGTTCCCGCGGCTCCGCCTTCGGCGCGGCTGAATCAGAGCAGGGTCCAGCGCACCAGGAGGCCGACGCTCTCCCCGGGGGCGAGCGTCGCCAGGGGGCTCACCAGCTCGAGTTCCAGCAGCGCCGCGGTGGAGCGGAAGCCGTCCAGCTCGGCGATCGGCTGCGTTTGTGGCGTCTGCACCCACAGCTGGGCCGGGCTGTCGTCGGGATGCGGTCCCGAGGTGACCGCGCTCGACAGCCGCAGACCCACGCCCGAGGCACGGCGATACTCGATCCACCCGTCGTAGTTCGGGAAGCCGAGCTTGCCGACGGCGTCCGTCAGCTGCACCGCGGTGACGCCGTCCCGGGAGATGACCGGCAGATCGCCCACGAGCCGGTGCAGCACGTGGGGCGACGCCGCGCGTGACGTCCGCACACGGACCGAGCCCGAACGCAGATCTGCGGCCTCGATCGGCAACTGCACCACCTCCCACGCCGCCCAGGTGCGTGTGACCTCACTGACGTTGGTCAGCGAGGTCCGCACGGTCATCCCTCCATCGGAGAGGGCGATGTCCCGACGCATCCGCAGCCCCGTGGCGGGATCATCGGCACTCACCAGACCAACCGAATCGGGACGGAGATCGTGGACCGAGAACGCTCCGCCATCGAACGTCGGATCCGGTGGGCCCGGCCAGAGATCCGGCGAACCCCACCCCTGCGGCGCAACCCAGGACTTGTCTCCGCCCCAGTTCAGCCACTCGGCGAACCCGGTGGCTCCCCGCCGGACCGCCTCGCGGGGCTGCAGGTCGGGATCGAGAAGATCCGTGTTCTGCCACAGCACTTCGTCTCCGGACCGCGTGAAGGAGAGCACACGACCACCCAGCTCCGGGGCAACGACCGCCACGAGATCCCCGCGACGCAGGGTGAGCAGCTGCGTCACGCGGACTCCGCGCGCGGATCGTACGTGAACAGCAGCACGTCCGGAAGACTCGTGGCGAAGTAGTCGGTGCTGCCATCCTCGTGTTTGGCCACCGGTGCCGTGGCCTCCGGGCGCGCTTCACCGAGGCTCAGCGGCGGATCCGCAAGTCCCAGCCCGAGCGCCGCGCGCGCCTCATCCCAAGCCGCCAGCGTTCGTCCCTCGCCGCCCTCCCACGGCTGGAACTCGTGACCCTCCAGCAGCTCCAGCGCCTGGGCAGCCTCGCCCGCAGCCGTGAGGAGGCGAGCGTATTCGACGGTCAGGTCGTCACGCGTCTCCACCACATCGACCCTCGGCCGCAGCCGATCGAGGCGCTCTTCGACGGAGTGCCCGAGACGGGCAGCGAGCTGATCCCACTCGAACAGCAGGCGTGCGTCGCGCGGGTCGGCCTCCACCGCACGAACGTAGTGCCCCCACGCCCCGGCGGTGTCGTGATCGACCTCGAACAGTGCGAGAGCGAGGTTGCGGTGCAGACGCGGATCGCCGCTCCGATCTGCCGCCTCCCGCCACAGCACCACCGCCTCGCCCCGGCGATGGGCGTCATAGAGCAGCATTCCGAGGAGGTCCGCTGCGACTGCGTCGAACGGATCGGCCGCGAGCGCACGCGTCAGCGCGTCATGAGCATCGAGACCCGCGGGGAAGCACCAGCGCGAATCGGTGTCGCGAGCCAGCTGGCGAGCCGCGGCGGCACCGGCGACATCACCGAGATCGTCGAGCAGCGCGGCGAGGACATAGCGGGCGATCGGCGCCGGGTTTCCGGCACTCGTGGGGGCGACCAGCGCCGCCGCTTCGAACAGGCGAACCGCGTCCTCGGTGAGTCCCAGATCGCGAAGGTCCAGCCCGAGATCCAGCCGGAGGCCGGCGTCATCCGGCACGGCTCCCTCGGCCAGGAAGGTCAGCAGCACATTGCCCCGCTCCGCCCGCACGGCGTTCGCGAGGACGGCATCGGCCTGCTCCGCGTCGCCGAGCCCGCGCAGGGCGACCACGCGGATCGCGGTCAGCGCCACGTCTTCCGGCCGCGATGCGGCAAGCGCGTCCGCATCGGCCAGTGCAGCGCGGAAATCCCCGCGTCGCAGAGCGATCCGCGCAGCACGCACCCCGGCAGCGGCGACCCAGGAGCCATCCCAGCCGGCACGAGCGAACCAGTCCAGCGCGGCGTCGTCGTCGCGAAGCCGTTCGCAGATCAGTCCCATCAAGTAGTAGGGCTCGGTGTCGCGCAGGCGCTCATTGCGCGCGGTGAGACGTGCGATGGCCCGCGCGGCGTGATCACGTGCTT
Source organism: Microbacterium gorillae (assembly GCF_050990725.1). GTDB lineage: Bacteria > Actinomycetota > Actinomycetes > Actinomycetales > Microbacteriaceae > Microbacterium > Microbacterium gorillae_A. The sequence continues at coordinate 133,035 of NZ_CP158844.1, read as the reverse complement.
CGGCATACGACCCGCGACGCAGCAGGGTCTCCGCGAGCGCAAGATTGGTGCGGGCATCCCCCGGATCCCGGCGCAGCGCCTCGTCCCAGTACGTCTCGGGACGACGCGTGGGGTGGCGATACTGCTGCAGGTGCAACCCCGTGAGGTACAGCTCGTCGACGCTGGCGATGTCCTCCGCTGATGCCGGCGCGGTGGCGACCCACGGTTCGACCGGAGGATCCGTTGCGGGGCGCCACTCGGCGATGATCTCGCCCGCAGCGTCCTGCGCGAGAACCCGCACATCCGATCCCGACGCCGCGACGCGCAGCACCTCACCGGGCACGAGGTCGCGGTGCTCCTCGGCGACGATCGCACCGGCAGCGAACACCCGCAGCACGACGGCCGTCGGCGCCGTCACCGCGCACGCGACGGCCACACCGTTGTCCGACGCCTCCACGTGCAGCGCGCCCCGCGGCGTCGCCGCATGCGCGGGACCCAGGGCGGGAATCGGGTACCAGAACTGCGAGAAGCGCTTGGTCTCCCCCGGCATGAGCCAGGCGAAGTCCGGCTGGTTGTCGGTGAACACCCCGGCCATCAGCTCCACGTAGGGACCGCCGTCGTCGCTGAGGTGCCGGTCCCACGCGTGCCCGAACGGCGAGTTCCCCCACGTCCACTGCTTCTTACCCGGGGAGATCCGCCGATCCGCCCAGTGCACGATGCCCGCACCGGCAGCGTGGTCGTAGCCACCGAAGAACGACTCGGCCGTGTCGACGACCATGTAGGACGTGGGTGCCGGGATGTTGCGGTACCAGTCGATGCGGTCGGCACCCGCGCACTCGCGACCCCGCGCCGGGTAGTCGACGCCGTAGTACGGCCGGTCCGCGGCGGGGAAGGCGGTGATCGCGCGCCGCGCATGGTCGGCCACGTAGTGCACGTCCTGCGGGAAGAAGGACTGGTAGTCGTCGTGCACGCGGACCGCGGCGTTCGCCCACCACAGGAAGGTCTGCTTCAGCGGTGTGCGGTTGTGCAGGTTCACGGCGATCTCGATGGCCGTGCTGTCGCGGTGCAGCCGGATACCGTGCGCCTCGGCCATCCGCGTGAACGGATCGTGATCGGAACACCACACCGTGCGCGATCCGTCGTCGCCCTCCTCAATGGACCACTGCACGGGCAGGAAGGTGGCGGGGCGGTGGTGCTGCGGCCAGTTGAACTCGATGCCGCCGCTGATCCAGGGGCCGGTGAGGCCCACGAGCGCCGGCTTGATGACGTCGTTGCGGTAGAGGAAGTCGTAGCCGGTGGTCTTGTCGAATCCGGTGGCGATGCGTCCGCCCAGTTCCGGCAGCACCGTGACGTGCAGGTAGGCGTTCTCCAGGTGAACGACCCGCCACGCTCGATCGACGCTGTCCCGGGCGACTCCTTCGATGAACGGCAGCGGATACACGCGTCCGGAGGAGCCCTGATAGACCCGCTGATCGAGGAACATCGGCAGCTGCGAGGGGGTGTCCGGCAGGTAGGTGGGAAGCACCACCTCGTCTTCCCAGGCGATCACCTCACCGCGCTCGAGCAACGCGCGCAGGTGCGTGGGAGGCTCGGTGCGGTAGGGGTCGATGCGGATCTCAGGTTGCATGCTCATACGCTAGGAGCGCTGCCCCGCCGGACTGAATGGCCGAACCGCTGATCCACCTGGATGTTTCGCCGAACTGAAGGAGCACATCCTCCCGAATTTCCGGTCCTGATCGATGAATGCCTGGACGATCATGCCTCGACCGCATCCAGAATCAGCACATCGGCATCGGGAGCCCACGAGAAGGTCACGGGGACCCCGCGCACACCGGCCTCCTCGGCCGAGATCTGCCGACCCATCGTGCGCCCGTAGCCGTCACGCACGTCGTAGCGGGTGTGGGGACGTAGCCCCGCCGGATACACGCGGGCCGCATCGCGGTCGCGGGCTCGATCACGATCCCGGTCGAAGACGAACAGCACCGTCCGCGACTCGGCCGTGTACTCCACGGTGTAGAGCCCCCGATGCGGGTCACCGTGCGTGCGCACGTCACCCGCGAGAATCACGTCGCGGATCCCGCGATAGGCCTCGATCCGGCGTCCGCACTCCTCCAGGTCCGCGTCCGACGTGCGCGAGAGGTCCAGTCCGATGCCCAGGACGCCGCACATCGCCACCGCGAAGCGATAGCCGAGAGACGCCGCCTCGCGGTCCCGGTGACCGTCGTCCTCCGCCACCCAGGAGCTCATCGTCCACGAGGGATACGCGCTGAGGAAGCCGTGCTGGATCACGAGCCGGTCGCGCGGGCCCACCTGATCACTGGTCCACACCACGTCGGAGCGCTGCAGCACCGCATTGTCGATCCGCGCGCCACCCGACGCACATGCCTCGACGACGACATCGGGGAACTCCGCGCGCAACATGTCCATCACGCGGTAGTAGTTGCGCGTGTGCTGCACGCTCCACTGTCGTCCGTGCGGATCACCGGCGCGCCCGCCGTCCGTGACGGGCCGGTTCATGTCCCACTTGAGATACCCGATCGGCGCCGATGACAGCAGGTCACGCAGCGTCGCCATCACCCACAGCGCGACCTCCTCGCGGCCGAGATCGAGAACGTACTGATTGCGAATCGTCAGCAGTGGACGCCCCTCGGCGCGATAGACCCAGTCGGGATGGGCGCGGAAGAGATCGGAGTCGGGATTCACACACTCGGGTTCGACCCACAGCCCGAACCGCATGCCGAGCGCCTCGACGCCATCGGCCAGCTCGCTCAGCCCCTTCGGGAACTTCGCCGGATCCGGCTGCCAGTCCCCGAGTCCCGCACGATCGGACATGCGCCCGCGGAACCAGCCATCGTCCAGCACGAACGTCTCCACCCCGATCGCTGCGGCACGCCGAGCCAGCTCCAGCTGCTGCGCGATGTCGACGTCGAACGTGGTGGCCATCCAGGAGTTGTAGACGATCGGCTGGGTCTGCGAACCGCGCTCCCGCGCCAGCCCGCGCTGGAACTCATGCCACCGCGAGGACAGCTCGATCGCGGAGGCGGCATACGCTCCCAGGCTGTCCGGAGTGCGGAACTCCTCGCCCGGCAGCAGCGTGACCGTGGTGACATCGTCGTCCACGCCCGCCGACACCCGAGCGTGTGAGCCCACGGCGGCTGTCTCCACCTGCAGCCGCCACGAGCCGCTCCAGTCCAGGGCCACCCCGTACGCATCGGCACCCGATCGCGTCGCGACATCGTCGTCATCGTCCGGCAGCGCGCTCACGCGCACCACCGGGCTGAAGCTCATCCCCGTGACGCCCTGCCGGCTGCCGATGCTGAACGTGCCCCAGTGCACCTGCGCGCTGCGTGCCTGGAACTCCCGCCCCCAGGATCCGGCGAGGTAGTCCACGCGCACACGCTGACCCACGGGCGCATTCCACGCCGCGGAGAACGCGCGAGGCAGCGTCACAGTGTCGGACCCGTGGTTCGCGATGCGGGTCCAGCGACGGATCACGTCGTGGTCGCGGGAGCTCCGGTATCCCAAGACCAGGTGCAGCGTTTCGGTCTCGTCGTGAAACACCAGTTCAAGCTCGTCACCGCTCGCATCCGAACGCCACTGCGGCTCACCGTGCAGCGTCCACCGCGCGCCGGTACGGGAGTCGCCGCGGTCGATGAGGAGCTCGCTGAAGGCGGTGTGCCGCTGGCCGTCGCTGGCGTATTCGAGGGGCTGGGCGTCGGCCTCGGAGGCATAGCCGACGAACCGGTCCGGCTCCGACCACGGCGTCGGATCCTCGCCCGCCGCGAGCGCGGGTCCCCAGTAATCGGACACCGCACCCGAGGCGTCGGGCGTGAGGCTCACGGCATAGGACGTACGGCGAGTGCGCAGATGCCACTGCGACATGGTGCTCCTTGGAGGGGTCACTTGCCCGTGCCGAGCGTGAGGCCCGACACGAACTGCTTCTGGAAGATGAAGAAGACGATCGCCGTGGGAAGCGCGGCGATCATCGCGCCGGCCGCCACCACGTTCCACTGACTGACGAAGCCGCCCTGGATGTTCAGCAGCTCCGCCGTGATCGGGAACTTGGATTCGGTCCGCAGCACGGTGAGCGCCCAGATCAGGTCGTTCCACACCCACGTGGTGGCCAGCGCTCCGAGCGCCGCCAGCGACGGGCGCGTGAGCGGGAGGACGAGCTGGAGGTACACCCGCAGCTCCCCCGCGCCGTCGACGCGTGCCGCCTCGAAGATCTCCGTGGGGATCGAGCGCATGAAGCCGTAGAGCACGAACGTGTAGAACCCGATGCCGAACGCCACCTGCACCACGATGAGGGCGAACAGGGTGTCGGCGATGCCGAGCGTCTCGGTGATGCGGGCGACCGGGATCAGCAGGATCTGGGCGGGCAGCAGGTTACCAGCGAGCATGATCAGCAGAATCGTCCGCCGCAGCGGAATCTCATAGCGACTCAGCGCGAACGCGGCCCAGGAGGAGAGCAGCAGCGAGAGCAGCACGGTGAACACCGTGACGATCACGCTGTTCCACAGCGCGTTGCCGGCGAGTCCCTGCGTGAACACGGTGACGAACCCGTCCAGCGAGAAGGACTGCGGCAGGCCTCCGAGACCGTTCGAAGTGATGTCGGAGAAGGAGCGGAAGGCGACGAAGACCACGAAGATCAGCGGCGCGACCCACAGCAGCGAGACCGGGGCCATCACCGCGTGAAACACCCACGAGTGGCGGCGGCGCGGGCGAGTGTCCCCGACCTGATGCAGCGTGGCGGTATGCGTGCTCATCTCAGTCCTCCGATCGTGCGGCGCTGGCCAGGTAGCCGATGATGAAGACGATCGCCAGCAGGAAGATGATCACGGCGATCGCCGACCCGTACCCGAGATCAACCGTCGAGAAGGCGGTCTGGTACATGTACGTCGACAGCAGCTGCGTGGAGTTGTAGGGGCCACCGCGCGTCATGGTCCAGACGATGTCGAACGTGCGCAGCGAGTCGATGACCGTCACGGCGAACACCACGGAGTTGACGCCCTTCATCTGCGGCATCACGATGCGCCAGAACCGCTGCCAGCGATTCGCGCCGTCCACCTGCGCCGCCTCTTCGAGCGTGGGATCCACGCCCTTGAGGCCGGCGAGGTACAGCACCATGATGTAGCCGCACTGCCGCCAGACCGCGGCGATCAGCACGGCGGTGAGAGCGGTGTTCGGATCGGCCAGCCACTGCCGGGCGATCGCACCCAGCCCGATCGCATCGAGCGCCGTGTTCACCGCGCCGTCGGGCTGATACAGCAGTCGCCAGAACAGACCGGTGACGGCGAGGGAGAACACCATCGGCAGGTAGATCGCGCTGCGGTAGAAGCCCACACCGCGCCGCGGCCGGTTCAGGGCGAGAGCGAGAAGCAACCCGATCACCACCGAGGCGCCACCGAATCCGACCACCCAGTAGACGTTGTTCAGCAGCGCCTGGATGAAGACCGGGTCGGTGGTGAGGTTCTCGAAGTTGCGGAACCCCACCCACTCGGGTGCACCCGCCCCATTCCACTTCGTGAGGGAGATGTAGAAGCTGTTGATCGCCGGCCAGAACACCAGGGCCAGCTCCACCAGGAGCGGGATGAGGAGGAAGGCCCAGATGATCGGTGGGACACGGCGGACCGCGCTTCGCCGCCGGCGTCCGGCCACGATCGTCGCGGTCGCCGTGCCCACCGGGCGGCTCACGAGTTCCACACCTTCTCTGCGGCCGTCTGCCACTCCTTGAGGATGCTGTCCACGTCGTCCGGCTTGGCGAGGAACTTCGTCAGCGCGGTGTCGGCGGTGGTCTGCAGCGCGTCGGAGGAGTCGCGGTTGAAGAACTGCGTGATCTCCTCGGTCTCGTTCAGCATCTTCAGACCCTTCTGCACCAGCGGGCTGAACTGCGAGGCGTCCACGTCGGGCGAGGTGGGCAGATTGGACGATCCGGCCTTCTCGATGAACTCCTGCTGCGCCTTCGGGCTCGCGAGGTACGACAGCATCGCGATGGTCCCCTTCGGATCCTTCGTCTTGGCGCTGGCGAAGTAGCCGTCCGTCGGGGCTTCCTCCGCGGTCGGGACCGACGGGTCGATCACCGGCACGCTGAAGAAGTCGAGGTTGTCGGGGTTATCGGTGATGTTCTGGCTGATGAACGCGCCGGTGAGGTACATCGCATCCTTGCCCTGCACCAGCGGCGTGACGGCGTCCTGCCAGGCGTAGGAGGTCATATTGGGGTCGAAATACGGCACCAGCTGCGCGTAGTACGACATCACCTTGCGCACCTCGGCGCTGTCGAACGAGTGCTTCCCGGCCAGCAGCTCGCGGTGGAAGGTGGCACCGTTCACGCGCAGGTTGAGGATGTCGAACCATCCCGACGCCATCCACGGCGTGGTGCCGATGCCGTTGGCGAGGGGGTTGATGCCCATCCCCTTGAGCTTGTCGCACATCGCGATGAACTCGTCCCAGGTCTTCGGCTCCGTGACGCCCCACTTCGCGAAGTTGTCCTTGAGGTAGAAGACGCCCCACCAGTAGTAGGAGGTGGGAAGGAAGATCTGCTTGCCGCTGTCGTCGGTGGACAGCGCCTTCAGGGCGGGCGAGAAGTTCGCGGCGGCACCGCTCCCGGTCCACATCTCCGACAGGTCCAGCAGGTATCCCTTGCTGGCGTAGTCACGCGCCACCGAACCCGCGTACCAGGTCAGCACGTCCGGCGGATTGTTGGAGGAGAGGTAGGTGGACAGCTGAGCGCGGAACTGCTCGATCGCCACCGTGTTCAGCGTGACCTTGCCGCCCGTGTAGGCGTCCATGACCGCGGTGAGAGCCGCCTTGGGGGCCGGATCCGACAGTGATGACTGGAGGGTGAGGGTGCCGCTCGCGGCGCCGCCGCTCCCACTCGCGCCCGGGGAACCTCCCGTGACGCATCCCGAAAGGGCGAATGCTCCTCCCAGCGCGAGCGCACCCGCGAGGAAGGTTCGACGTGTGACCTGCAGTTCTGGTGCCATGGTGTCCTCCTCGACGACCGATGGATGGGGCGCGTGCGCCTAGTGAGTGAGATGTTCGGTGAACATCCGGTTGCATTCGATCTGGAGCGCGACATCGGCCCACATCGGATGATGCGGAGCCGCGTTGGAGCACACGATGGTGCCCCAGGCTCCGACGCGAGCGGACTCCCGCACCGCTCGTCGGCAGAACTCGCTGCCCACCGGCCCCTCCTCGAAGGTGCCGTGCAGCGGGGTGTAGCCGATCCACCCCTCCCCGAACGCCAGCGGAATCCCGCGGGAGCGCGACGCATCCGCCGCCACATCCAGCCAGATCCGCAGCACCCGGTCCATCTCCACTCGATGCGCCTGGTAGCGCTCGTAGAGGAAGCGGTCGAACGCGTCGGCATCCACCCAGTCGTGCAGGAAGATCTCAGGCTTGCCGACGATGGTCGCCTCCGACTTCCACGCGCGATCCGCCGGGAGCACCCAGCTCTCGGCATCGGGGGCGTCCGCGCGGAGGATGCCCGCTGCTTCCACCGCTGCTCGGGGGAAGTCGGCGAGCGATCCACGCAGGTCGAACGCCTGCGTCACCTCGTCGAGCACGCCGTAGATGTACGGGTGCACGACGAGCACGTCGATGTTGTGCGGAATCGCACGCATCGACGCCACGGGCACATGCGCGTAGTTGACCGTCACGGGCTGATCCGGCTGCAGCTCGTGGAATCGCGTCAGTCCCCGGGTGAGCCGTGGCTCCAGTTCGACGACCGTGCGAGCGTCATCCACCAGCCAGCTGGTGAGTCCGTCGCTGAGGTGGCCGATCTGGACCTCGTTGTGCAACTCGGTGAAGGCGATTCGGTCGTCCAGCCCGTGCTCGGCGAGGAAGTCGATGAGCCCGGCGAAGGACTCCGCCAGGCGCTCGGCACGATCCTCCGGATCCACGGCGCGCAGCGCCTCCCACCAGTCCGAGCTCGTGGCGAAGGAGGACGACTGCTGATACTCCCACGACGACAGGATTACGAAGAGGCCGTGCCGCCGGCACACCTCGAACAGCTCCCGCAGGTGCGCACGGCCGTCGATCACGGTGGGCGAGCCGACGTCGTACCAGCGCACGTTCTGCGCGTAGTCGCCGCCCAGCCGGTCCAGCTCCACGGCGCTGGTGTCCAGCCCCGAACCGAACAGGAGGAACGGCATCGCGCAGATGCGGATGGTGTTGTAGCCGCGCTCGACTGCCTCGGCCGCGGCCTGATCCAGGCTCTCGAACGGCTCGCCCTGGCCCGTGCGGACGTACCAGGAGAAGTCCCAGAGCGTGATGGTGAGGCGCTCCGGAAGCCCCTCACGCGGCGGAACGGGAACGTAGCGACCTGTCCGATCGGCTGATGCCGTCATCTCTCCTGTGAGCATGTCGCCACGATATCCACGGTCACCACGGGGACGGAATGCTGGTTTCTCCGGCATACCTGGATGATTCTCCGATGAGTGCTATCGTCGGCGCATGCTCCGCCGCGATGGATTCCCCGGACAGCGCCTGCGCGTACTTCCCGTCCCGCTCGCCGCCGAGGCCCGTGCGCGGCCGGTGACCCAGCGGCTGCTCGTCACCGATGCCGGGTACTTCCCGCGCGCCGCCGCGCACGGACGGATTCGCGCGGCGGGCGCCGCCGAGGCGATCGTCATCGTGTGCACGCACGGTGGCGGCTGGGTGATGCAGGACGGTCAGCGCCTCCCCGTCGGCCCCGGCGACGCCGTGGTCCTCCCGCCCGACCGAGCCCACTCGTACCTCGCCGACGAGGAAGACCCCTGGACCATCTGGTGGCTGCACGCGACCGGGTCGGATGTCGCCGAACTCGTCGCGCAGATCCGCGGACCGGAGGACGATCCCGTCGTGCACCTGCATGACGTGTTCACCGCCGTCGCCCTCATCGAGCAGGTTGTCACCCTCCTGGAGGCGGATGAGACAACAGGCACGCTGCTGCGTGCCGCCGGAGCGGGCTGGCATCTGCTGGCCGTCCTCGCCGCGGATCGCCTGCGTCGGGAGCGCCACACGGCGGATCGCATCCACGTGGTCCAGGAGTATCTGCGCGACAACCTCGCCTCGGCCGTGCCGGTCTCGGAGTTGGCGCGACTGGCGGAGCTGAGCACGTCGCACTTCTCCGCGCTGTTCAAAGCATCGACCGGCTACAGCGTCGTCGACTACCTCAAGCGGCTGCGCAGCGCGCGGGCGCGCGAGCTGTTGGTGACGACGGATCTTCCCGTCGCGGAGATCGCGGCGCAGGTGGGATACCCGGACGCGTTCTATTTCTCGCGGCAGTTCCGTGCGATCAACGGCTCCTCACCGACGCAGTTCCGGGCGGCGTCGCGGCAGCATGCGCCGTGATGTCGGGCCGTGCGCGGTGATCAGACCCGCTCGCCGGCGAGGAGCGCAGCCAAGGGCGCGAGTTCCGGCTCCTCGCTGACGGCGCGCAGGACGCTCTCCAGCGTCTCGTCGTGAATCGGCTTCGCGCGCTCGTAGAGCTTCCATCCCTCGGCGGTGAGCTCGGTGTAGATGCCGCGCCGGTCGTCCACGCAGAGGATGCGGGTGAGCAGGTCGCGGTCCTCCAGCCGGGTGACCAGGCGCGTGGTGGCGCTCGGGCTCAGCGCCGTGGCGTGCGCGAGCTGCTGCATCCGCATGTGCCAGCCGTCCTGGCGGCTGAGGGCGTCCAGCACGGTGTACTCCACGACCGACAGCTCGACGTGGGCACCGAGCGCGCGCTCCAGCTCGGACTCGATGCGACCGTGGAGCGCGGCGAGCGTGCGCCACCCCTGGGCGCGGACTTCGACGGCGTCGTCGGAGATCCCCATGACACTCCTCCTCAAGTAGTTGCTTGCGCTGGATAGTTGCGCGTGCAATCATTATTGCTGTCGACGCAATATCCCGCGTTTGCAACTATCTTACAGGAGTGCTCCACACATGCCTCTCGGACTTCTCGCACTCGCCATCGGCGGGTTCGGAATCGGACTGACGGAATTCGTCATCATGGGCCTGCTGCCCGAGGTCGCGCGCGACTTCGGCGTCAGTGAAGCCGCAGCGGGTGGCCTGATCTCGGGCTATGCCCTCGCCGTCGTGGTCGGTGCTCTGGGGCTGACCGCTGCCACCACTCGCCTACCACGCAAGACCGTGCTGCTCGGGCTGATGGTGCTGTTCATCGTCGGCAACGTCATCACGGCACTGGCGCCGGAGTACGGCATCGCCCTGGTCGGTCGCATCATCGCCGCCCTCTGCCATGGTGCCTTCTTCGGAATCGGATCGGTGGTCGCGGCGTCGCTCGTCCCCGCTGATCGGGCGGCGCGCGCGGTGGCGATCATGTTCACGGGCCTCACCGCCGCCAACGTGCTGGGCGTGCCCTTCGGCACGTTCCTCGGTCAGCAGTTCGGTTGGCGTTCGACGTTCTGGGCCATCGCGGCCATCGGCGTGATCGCGTTCATCGGCGTCGCAGCTCTGGTGCCGGCCGCCTCCGGACACACCGCGGCGCCGAGCCTGCGTCGCGAGCTCGCGGCATTCCGTTCCGGCCAGGTGTGGCTGTCGCTGATCGTGACCGCTCTCGCCTTCGGCGGCATGTTCGGCGCGTTCACCTACATCGCCTACACGCTCACCGAGGTGTCCGGCTTCTCCGCCGGCGCGGTGCCGTGGCTGCTGGTGCTGTTCGGCACTGGACTCGTGGTGGGCAACGCGCTCGGCGGTCGTCTGGCCGACAAGCACCGTGACGCCACCCTGCTCTGGTTCATCGGAGCTCTCATCCTGGTGCTCGCCGCCTTCGCTCTGCTCGCCAGCTGGCAGCCGGCGGTGATCGCGCTGCTGGTGCTGATGGGTGGATTCGGATTCGGCACCGTTCCCGGGCTGCAGAGTCGCGTGATGGCCTACGCCGACACGGCACCCACGCTCGCCTCGGGCGCGAACATCGGCGCCTTCAACGTGGGCAACGCCCTCGGCGCCTGGGCCGGCGGTCTCGGCATCAGCGCCGGCCTCGGGTTCACGTCACCGCTGTGGATCGGCGCCGCGATCACCGTCGTCGCGTTCGTCGTGATGATCGCCTCCGCGCTCGCCGCCCGCACCTCCCGCCCGGTCCCGGCGCCGGCCATCCCCGTCGCCGCCTGACCCATCCCTCATCCCACAAGGAGAGCCATGTCCATCGGCATCCCCCTGATCACGCTGAACAACGGCGTGCCGATGCCCCAGCTCGGTTTCGGCGTCTTCCAGGTCCCCGATGCGGAGACCACCGCCGCTGTCACCGCGGGGCTGCAGGCGGGCTACCGCTCCATCGACACCGCCGCGATCTATGGCAATGAGGCGGGCGTCGGTCGTGCGATCGCCGAATCCGGCCTCGCCCGCGACGACCTCTTCCTGACCTCGAAGGTGTGGAACTCCGACCACGGCTACGACGCCACGTTGCGCGCCTACGACGTCACGCTGGAGAAGCTCGGCGTCGACGCGCTGGACCTGTACCTGATCCACTGGCCGGCACCGGGTCGGGACCTCTACCGCGACACCTGGCGCGCGTTGGAGCGGATCTACGCCGACGGTCGAGTTCGCGCCATCGGCGTCTCCAACTTCGAGCCCGCGCACCTGGACCGACTGCTTGCGGATGCTGAGGTCGTTCCTGCCGTCAACCAGGTGGAGCTTCACCCGTCGTTCCAGAACCGGGCGGTGGTGGCGGCGAACGCGGCGCATGGCATCGCGACCGAGGCATGGAGCCCGCTCGCGCAGGGCGCGGCACTCGGCTCCGAGCCGGTGCTGGCGGCTGCGGCCGCGCACGGCGTCACGCCGGCGCAGGTGGTGCTGCGCTGGCACCTGCAGCAGGGCCGGATCATCATCCCGAAGTCCGTGACCCCGTCGCGCATCGCCGAAAACCTCGACGTGTTCGGGTTCGACCTCACCGCGGATGAGCTCACCGCGATCGACGCACTCGACATCGACGGTCGCACCGGCCCCCACCCCGCCACGTTCGAGGGTTGATCCCGAGAAACCCATACACGGTCGAGAATCCCCGCGTTGCGGTGTTTCTCCGCCGTGCATGGGTTTCTCGCACGTGTGGGATCGATACGATCGACGAGTGACCAGCTCCGCAGACATCCCCGAGGTCGAGGTCGACAGCGACATGATCCGCCTCGGCCAGTTCCTGAAGTTCGCGGATCTCATCGAGTCCGGTGGTGAGGGCAAGGAGGTCATCGCCGAAGGCCTCGTGGCCGTGAACGGCGAGATCGAAGTGCGTCGCGGCCGTCAGCTCCAGGACGGCGACATCGTCGACCTCGACGACCGCTCCGTCCGCGTCCGCCTCCTCGGCTGACCCCGTCGTCCGCCCTTCCGCAACGCCCCCTCCCCGCGTCGCCCGCTCACCCGGTCCCTCGTTGGACCCTCATTCGCACTCGGGCGTCCGTTCCTCGGCCGACCCCGCGTCCGTCCCCTGCCCGACACCATGACCCGCGAGACTTCCGTCTGTGGGCGACAATCGCCGCGTTGCGTGGATTCTCGCCCACAGACGGAAGTCTCGCGGGCTATGTTTGCGGCGGGGTGCGGCGGCGAGAGCGCGGGGTGAGTTCGCTGACCACCATGCCGGCGATGATCATCGCGGCTCCCACGATGGCGAGCGCCGGCAGGCGCTCCCCGGCCAGGCGGCCGAAGATCCCCGCCCACACCGGCTCGCCGGCGTAGATGATGGTCGCGCGAGTCGGCGACACGGAGCGCTGCGCCCAGTTCATGGCCCATTGGATGGCCGCGCTCATCGCACCCAGTCCCACGGCGGCAAGCAGCCACACCCACGAGAACTCCGGCACTGCTTCACCCGCCACCGGCATGGTGAGGAACGCCAGGAGGCTCGCCACGATCAGCTGCACCACCGTCACCCGGCCGACGTCCACGCGACCGGCGAACACGCCGATCAGGATGATCTCGGCGGCGATGGCGAGAGTGCTGATCATCGTGACCAGCTCGCCCTGGCCCAGGGAGAACCCCGCGGCAGAGGGTCCCGCCACGAGGATGAGCCCCGTGAACGCCAGGGCAACACCGATCCACACGGTCCAGCGCGGCGCCTTGCGGAACACCACCCACTGCAGCAGCGGCACGAGCGGCACGTAGAACGCCGTGATAAACGCCGACGTGCTGGAGTCGATGGTCTGCAGCCCCACGGTCTGCAACCCGTAGCCGAGATACACCATCACACCGATCGCGGCGCCTGCGCCGATCTCCCGCGGACGCAGTCCTCGAAGCCCGCGGTTCAGCACCAGGGCGCCGATCACACCGGCGGCGAGGAACCGGACCCCGACGAAGAACCAGGGGCCTGTCGTGGTCACGGCGAAGTGCACGATGAGGAAGGTGGCGCCCCACAGGAAGGTGATGGCGACCAGCACCCACTCCTGGCGGCTGAGGCGCAGGCCTCGGGCGGCGGTCGGGTTCACTCCCCTATCCTGGCGCTCTGCCGGATGCACACGCTAATCGGGAGACCAGTCGTCACCAGGGAAGCGGACGGTCGACGGCGCGTTCGCTGTCATCCGGCAAGTGGGGAAGCTCGCCCCCACCGGATCGGATGCACAGCCACCGCAGCTCCTCCGCGCTGTCCGGACGCGCGCGCCACGTGCGCCACACGCCCTGCCCCACGCGGACCACGGAACCCGGCCCCACGTCCACCACGTCGTCATCGAGGCCCATCTGGCCGCGCCCGTGCAGAAACACGTACAGCTCCTCGATGCGCGAGTGACGATGCCAGTAGCTGACCGAGTCGCCGGGCTGGAGCGCGTTGGCGGTCATCCCGATGTACTGCATCTGCAGATCGTGATCCACCACGTGCCGCCCGGCCCAGGTGGTCTCCGGCCGGAAGCCACCGACGTACTCGTGCCACCGCTCCGGCGCACCGATCTCCACAACCTCGTAGTCAGACATGCTCGTCCTCTCCTACTTCGCACTCTCGATCAGCGCAGCCAGGTCGTCCGGCAGCGGCTCCGGCGTGGCCGACTCGTCGACGGTGATCACGAGGTCATCCGTGCCGTTGTCGAGGCGTTCGAGTTTGTTGTCGTCGAGCCACAGCCGGGTGACGGCCTCCGAGCCCTCGGTGCTCGACGGCAGGCGGTATACCTCGAGGTCATCCTCGGTACCGAGGTAGCGTGCATCGGACTGCTGAAGCAGCTGGGCGTTCTCCGGACGATCCGCGGAGAGGGAGAACAGGATGATCATCGGTGCGAGGTCGCCCTGCCCCCACCCCGACGCCTGCCAGCCCTGGTCGGTGTTCCACGCGTACCAGTCCGTCGTCAGCAGCACCCGCTGCTCCACCGCCAGCCCCTCCGGGCCGCGCTTCACGGTTCCCCAGGCGCGATGCTCGGTGGCGTCAACGGTCAGGTCCGCCACCGCATGCGAGTCGGATTCGGGGTCACCCAACTGCACGTGAGCGACATACTCCTCCGACTGGCCAAGCTGGAACCGCGCCTGCGCGAGCAGCTCGGACTGCGCCGTGGTGAGCGGTTCTCCCGTTTCCGACAGCCCTCCCGAGCATCCCGCCAGCACTGATGCGCCGAGAACCACGGCGGCGAACATCGCGCCACGTCGAATCGCACGGCGAGGACGGGGACGGAACGGCAATGGGCGCACGGTTCTCCTTGCTAGGGCTACTGCGAGTCTGGCATACGAGGGCGGGCCCGTCGCTTTCGCGACGGGCCCGCCTTGGTGTTGCTCGGGTTACTGCTGGCTGGTGCGGCGGCGTGCGATGAACGCACCCGCACCGGCGAGGAGCAGCAGGGCCGCGAGGCCCGCGAGCGGGGTCATGTCACCGAGACCGGTCGACGGCAGCGCACTCGGCGTCGGCGTCGGGGTCGGGGTGACGACCGGGATGAGCGCGTAACCCACGTCGTAGGTCGGGTCATCGACCTCGCCCGGCAGGGCGGAGTTGTTCCCGGTCTTCGGCGTGGTGACCGGGACGCGTCCGGTCGCGGGGTCAGCGTTCGAGTCGGTACCGTCGGTTCCCTGGCCCGGGCGGGTCAGGAAGTGTTCCACGCCGTCCACCGTGACAGTGGTCGGGAACTCGAGGAAGTAGTCGGTACCCGGCTTCAGGTCCGTGAAGACGTAGAAACCGTTCTCGTCGGTGGTGGTCGTGGCGACCAGGTTGCCATCCTTGTCGAACAGCTTCACCTCAACACCCGGGAGAGGCTTCTCGCCCGGATCCTGAACACCATCACCGTCCGCGTCCAGCCACACGTAGTCACCGATCGACACCAGGTTCGGGTAGAACCCGAAGTCCAGCGTGTCATCACGCGCACCATCCGTGGTCAGGTCACCCGACGACGCGGAACCCGTGGACGAGTCCGTTCCCGGCTCACCCACACCCGGCAGCGTGGGCAGGTACCCGGCCGGCGGGGTCACCGTGACCGTGTACTCCTGACCCGGGGCCAGCACCGGCAGGTTCTCGAACGAGTACTTGCCATCCTTGTCGGTCGTGACCGGACCCACCGGGTTACCGAACACATCCGTGACCGGCTTGCCATCCGGACCCGTCAACGTGAGGGTGACACCCGGGATGCCGGGCTCGCCCGCATCCTGCACACCATCACGATCCGTGTCCAGCCACACGAAGTCACCCACCGACACCGACGGGATCACATACCCGGCATCGATCGTGGGGTCATCCGCCTGGCCCGGCTCAGCCGAGTTGTCACCCGACGTCGGCGCGTTGAACGTGTACTTACCATCAGCACCCGCGTTCGAGTCCGCACCACGATCGCTACCGGCACCCGGCGTGGTCAGCGGGTACTCAACCCCACCAACCGTCACCGTCGTCGGGAACTGCACCGTGTACTCCGCACCCGGAGTCAGATCGGTGAACACGTAGTACCCGTCCTCATCCGTCTTCGTCGTACCGACCAGGTTGCCATCCTTGTCGAACAGCTTCACCTCAACACCCGGAAGAGGCTTCTCACCCTTGTCCTGGATGCCATCACGGTCAGCATCAACCCACACGTAGTCACCAACAGACACCAGCACCGGCGGCGCGTAGCCCGCGTCGATCGTGGGGTCGTCAGCCTCACCCGGAGCGGTCGAGTTGTCACCCGACGTCGGAGCAGTGAACGCGAACTTGCCATCCGCACCCGGGTTCGAGTCCGCACCACGGTCCGAACCGGCACCGGGCTTGGTCAGCGGGTACTCCTTACCACCCACGGTCACCGTGGTCGGGAACTGAATCAAGTAGTCCGCACCCGGCGTCAGATCCGGGAACGCGTAGTACCCGTCCTCATCCGTCGTCGTACGAGCAACCTCGACACCCTCAGCGTCGTACAGAATCACGGTGGCACCAGCAACGGGCTTCTCGCCCTTGTCCTGGATGCCGTCACGGTCCGCGTCCAGCCACAGGTAATCACCCACGGACACCAGCACCGGCGGCACGTAACCCGCGTCGATGGTGGGGTCGTCGGCCTCGCCCGGAGCGGTCGAGTTGTCACCGTTCGCGGGCGACGTGAACGAGTACTTGCCGTCCGCGCCCGGGTTCGAGTCCGCACCGCGGTCGCTGCCGGCACCCTGCTTCGTCAGCGGGTACTCCTTGCCACCCACGGTGACGGTGGTCGGGAACGCGATCGTGTAGTCGGTCGACGGCGTCAGGTTCGGGAACGCGTAGTACCCGTTCTCATCCGTCGTCGTGCGAGCGACCTCGACACCCTCAGCGTCGTACAGGATGACCTCGGCACCAGCCACCGGCTTCTCACCGGAGTCCTGGACACCATCACGGTCCGCGTCGATCCACAGGTAGTCACCCACGGAGACGAGGATCGGCGTGGCGTAACCCGCGTCGACACCGGGAAGGTCGACCTCGCCCGGAAGAGTCGAGTTCTCACCGTCAGACGGAGCGCGGAAGGTCGCGCGACCCGTCTCGGGGTCGGCGTTGGAGTCCTTCGTGCCGTCCGTGCCCTGACCCGGACGGGTCAGCGGAACCTGCTTGCCGTCCACCTCAGCAGTGGTCGGGAACTGAACCGTGTACTCGGCGTTCGCCTCGAGGTCACCGAACGCGTAGAACCCGTTCGAATCCGTCGTGGTGCGAGCAACCTCGACACCGTTCGCGTCGTAGAGGATGACCTCGATGCCCGCGATGGGTGCCTCGCCCGGGTCGCGCACGCCGTCGCTGTTCGCGTCGTACCAGACGTACGTGCCCATCGAGACCAGCTTCGGCACGAAACCGAAGTCGATCGAGTGGTCGTTCACGCCGGCCTTCGGCGAGGTGATAGCCGAGACGACCACACCACCGTCGTTGAGCACGCCGTTGCTGTCGATGTCGCGGTTGAGTCCAGCGTTGGCCTCGGTCGGCGTGTAGCCGACCAGCGGCCCACCCGCCTCGAAGTCGCTGGCGCGGTCCAGACGGACCTCGTACTTCGTGTCCGGAAGCAGACCATCAGCGGTGTCGAAGTAGTACTCACCGTTCGCGTCTGTCTCCGTGGTCGCGATGAGCGTTCCTTCTTCGTCATACAGGCTCACCTGCACGCCGGCAATTCCGCGCTCATTCGGGCTCTGGATACCGTCCTGGTTCAGGTCGGACCAGATGCGGTTACCGATCTGCTGCGTCTGCTCCAGAACGAGTGCCTCGAGATCCGCCAGACCCATGCCCTTGTAGAAGGCGCTGGTGAGGAAGGTGTTCCCGCGTCCGTTGCCGGTCTCGACGTCATACGCCCGCAGACCGTTGGTGTTGATTGCACCGGTGGCATCCATCGTGTTGCTGACGACAGTGTCGCTACCGGGCACGTGCGCGATTCCCGAGTAGGCCGCCTGCGCGTGGAACGCGCCGGTGTCAGAGAAGTCATGAACGGGGTTCGCGAAGTCGAGCGACGTCGCGTCCGCGGGCAGAGCGATGATGTCGCCGGTCGCGACGATGTTGCCGTAGGAGGGCGTGTCGCGGTCCTTCTGACCCACGTACATGCCGAGACCGTACTGGTCACCGCTGCGGTCGCGGAAGCTCAGAACCATCTGACCGTTCTCGATGAACTCGATGTCGCCGAACATCGGCTGCGGCACCACGAACTGCGGCCACCAGCCGACAGCCGGAGCGTTCAGACCGCCGTTGATGCAGGCCTGCGGGACGTCGTCGGTCCACACACGCCAAGCCACCGGGTTGCACTCGGCGGCCATCGAGCCACCGAAGGGGCCGTTCTGTCCGGCGCGAGGGACGGTCAGCGCGACCTCGCCCTCGCGGGTGCTGACCGGCAACGCGCTGAGCGTGCCGTCTGCAGCCCGCTCGTACTCCAGCAGGTAGGTCTTCATGTCGCTGCCGCAGATGGCACCCACGAACAGGCTGGAGTCCTTCTGACCGAGGCCCATGGGCGACCAGTCGCTGGTGCAGCTGGCCGGAGCGTCGATCTTCAGCGTCTGCAGCGGAGCCGGGTTCACATCGGCCTGCACCGGGTAGACCACGAGGGAATCCGTGTTGAGGTTCACGGTGGTCAGGAACTTGTTGTCCGGAGTGATGTCGACATCGCCGAGGGCCTCGCGTCCGACGGCCTCGCGGAAGGCGAAGTCGTGGTGGACGAAGCCTGCGGCCGGGTCGAGCGGACCGAGGTCGTGCTCGGTGTCACCGGCGTTCGCCACGGTGGCGTAGATCTCCCATGCGCCCGTCACCGAGTTGACACGATAGATCGCACCGGAACCGCCGGGGCCGTAGAGCGAGCCGCGCTTGGCGTAGGCACCCGCGTAGATGTCGAGGCTCCGGCTGTCCATGCCGATGCCGTAGACAGCGCCGATGGTGCCGGTCGTGGTGATGTCAGTCGGGCCACCGGTCATGTCGTACCGGGTGCTGTAGACCTCGGTGCCGCTGTTCTGCGACGGCCAGATATCGTTCCCCATCACAGAGGAGTAGATGCGGGCACCGTCCACACCCAGTGTGGTGTAGTCGACGTAGCCGACCGTCAGCGTCGCGTCCTTGCCACCACGCACGTCCACGAAGGACACGGCGGGAGCGAACTGCGGGTCGGTGTGACCGTCCGCGATCTGCGCCTCGCTGTACTTGCCGGCATCCGGGTTGGTGACCTCGACGCGGTAACGACCGCCGGCCAGCGTGTTGTCGGCGGCGGCGAGAGTTGCCACGCCGTCCGCGTCGGTGTCGACGACGATCTCGTCGCCAGCGATGTCGAAGAAGTGAACCTTGACACCCTCGAGCCCGACGTCGAGACCGTCGTGCTCCTTATTCACGTTGTTGTCCTGCACCACCGTGACGGAGATGGTGCCGTCACCGGTCGCTGCGACAGCGGCTGGGCTCACTCCCCCCACGGTCAGCAGGGTTGCGGCCAAAGCACCGACCGCACCTCCTGCGATGAGCCTCTTCACAGATCACTCCTGTTCGATTGCGCGTCTCCGCGCACGCAGAGTGCACCGCGCCTGACGGGGAACCCGGGCGCGCGGGCAGCTGGTCCTGGGGATAGGCCAGCTTCTCGAATCTAGCGGCTTGACGAAGGGGCGGGAAGGGCCGAGGAAGGGCCCCTGACCGGCCTGTTGCGGCCACGGGTGACCATCACGGAGAGCGTTTTCACATCTGTGCGACGTGAGAAACCCCTGAGATATCGCTGGACGGCGTCGATGTGCCTGCGATGAGCGACGGACCGGTCACAAGCACCCAAAACGCCCTCGTTTTGAGTAACGATCCGCAACGTTCAATCAAATGACCCCAGTATTGGGGTCATAGCTCCGGCGATCGTCCAATGCCGGAAAAGGTCGTGGGTCAGGCGGCTCCCCCCGCCCGCTCAGCCATAGTCTGAACGGGCGGCGAAGGACGGCCGCAGTGAAGCGAGGAGCACGATGACGCGGCATGTTCTGGTGATCGGCATCGACGGCGTCCGTGCTGATGTGCTGCGAAGCGCCCACGTTCCCCACATCGACGCGATCGGTGATGCCGGGTTCCGGGCAGACGTCCGCGTGGACGACCGCAATCCCACGATCTCGGCTCCGGTCTGGGCGAGTATCGCCTCGGGTGTGCATCGCGATCGCCACGGCATCGATGACAACGACCTGCGCGGTCATCACCTGGACGAGTATCCGGACTTCCTCTCCCGCATCCGGGCTCACGATCCGGCTGCTACGACGTTCGCCGCCGCGGCATGGGCGCCCCTTGTCAGCGACGCCGCCGGAGGACCCGTGTTCGCCCCCGGCGGGTTCCGGCCCGAATTGCCGACCGGCGTCGAAGACGGCACCGACGATGCGGCCCTCGCCGCGATCGCGGTGATGGACGACGCTGTGACATCACGAACGGCACGCGAACTGCTCTCGCGAGACCACGCCGCCGTATTCGCCTACCTTCTCCTTCCCGACATGGTGGCGCACGCCGAAGGTGTCACCGTCCGCTACCGCGAGGCGATCGAGCGCGCCGACGAACAGGTGGGTGTCCTCCGGGCCGCCATCGAAGCGCGGCCGCAGCGCGCAGACGAGGACTGGACGATCATCGTGGTGACCGATCATGGCCACCGCGACGGGGGGCATCACGGTGGCGACAGCGATGCCGAACGCACCGCGTGGATCGCGGCGTCCGGTCCCGGCATTGACGCGAGCTCCGCCGCCGGGGCGTCGCAGGCTGACATCGGCGTTCATGCCCTCTATGCGCTGGGCGTCCCCGTGCCCCTCGGCCTCGACGGTCGATCGTGGGCTGCGACGAGCACCTCGCCTCAGCCGAGCAGGGCGTAACTCAACGCGAGTGCAGCGCCGAGCGCGAGACCGGCGATGAGCTGCCCCGCAGTGTGCGCGCGCAGGCGATAGCGCGCCCACACCACGAGAAGCGGGATCAGCATCGCGATCAAGCCGATGGGACCGAAGAGCGCGACCTGCAGGCCGGCGAAGAAGGCCGCGATGGTGGCGTGGATGGAGATCTTCCAGCGCAGCGTGATGACCATCACGATCATCAGCGCAGCCACGGCGGCGACGGACAGTCGGACCAGGCTGCTCGGAGCTTGCAGGAGCACCACCGCGACGGCACCTGCGATGACCACGACGAGCGTCGCGAGCAGGATGGGCATCCGCTGGCTCCGGTCCGCGACGAACCGGCCGTCCACCTTGCCGGCGCGCGCGAGCCAGATGGTCGCGCCATAGGGTGCAACAGCCATGGTGAACACTGAGATGAGTGTCGGCAGGACAGCCCCGGTGGGCAGCCCCACCTCCAGCAGGCCCACGAGCAGCAGCGGCGACGGCCCTCCGATCTCGGAGATCACCGTCGCCACCCGATCGCGTGTCGAAGCCCTCACGCAGCAATGCTCTCGCATGAAGGGGATGTCGATGCGTGGGTGTTGATCGCGACACGAATCGAGGAGAATTCGCCGAGCTCGTCACCGACGTCGGGCTTTCGTCCTCCGTTCGCGACAATCTCCTCGTTTCGCGACAGCAGGACGCCCGTCAGACGCGGCGGTACTGTCGCACCATCGGGCAGTCGAACGGGTCCCGGGCCGCAAGCCCCACCGTGTTGAGGTAGTCGATGACGATGGCGTACGAGCGCCACAGCGACGTCTCCGCGTAGGGGACGCTGTGCTTCGCGCAGTATTCGCGCACGATCTCACGCGTGCGAGCCAGCTGCGGGCGGGCCATGCTCGGGAACAGGTGGTGCTCGATCTGGTAGTTGAGGCCGCCCATGAGGATGGTGGCCCACCACCCGCCGCGGATGTTGCGCGAGGTGCGCACCTGCTTGGAGAAGAAGTCGAGCTTGGCGTCGGGGGCGATCACCGGCATGCCCTTGTGGTTCGGGGCGAACGACGCCCCCATGTACACGCCGAACACCGCGAGCATCACGCCGACGAAGGCGAACGCCATCCCGATCGGCAGCAGCAGGAAGACAGGAACAAATACCAGCGCGAATCGCGCGACGATCATGCCGAGTTCCGACCAGCGATTCGTGATCGGACCGCGAGAGAGCAGGTGACGCAGGCTCTGGTAGTGCAAGTTCAGACCCTCCAGCGTCAGCAGTGGGAAGAACAGCCACCCCTGTCGTACCGTGATCCAGCGGCGCAGCCCCCGCGCTTCCGCGGCGTCCGCCTCGAGGAACGAGATGGTGTCGACCTCGATGTCCGGATCCTTGCTCACGCGGTTGGGGTTGGCGTGGTGCCGGCTGTGCTTGCTGTTCCACCAGGAGTAGCTCATGCCGACCACGGCAGCCAGCACGCTGGCCAGACGGTCGTTCGCCGGGCCCGTGCTGAGGATCTGGCGGTGCCCGGCCTCATGCGCGAGGAAGGCGACCTGTGTGAACAGGATGCCCAGGGCGGCGGCGATCAGCAGCTGGAACCAGCTGTCGCCGAGCAGGATGAAGCCGGCGATCGCACCACCGAAGCCGACGGCGATGGCGAGCGCGGTGAGCGCATAGAACCACCGGCTGCGACGCAGGAGACCCGTCTCGCGCACAACCTGCGCGAGCTCGGTGTAAGCGCGGGCGATCGGAGGGAAGTCTTCGCTGCGTGCGTAGGTCTGGCGGACGGGTCCGAGGGTGCTGACAGAGTCGGCGGTGATGGAAGAGATGGAGGCGTCGATTCTCTGAGCAGCCCGGGCGCGCGACTGGATGCGGAAGCGCGCGGCGTGTGCCGACCACTTCTGCCCAACGCTACGCGGCGGTGCATGCCGCCGGCTGAATACGACATCCGAAGATGACAAGAGGAGGGTGCGAATACTCGCACCCTCCTCTTCACTTCAAGATTCAGAGAACCTGGATGTTCGCTGCCTGCATGCCCTTGGGGCCGCGCTCGGCGTCGAATTCCACCTTCTGGTTCTCCTCGAGGCTGCGGTAGCCGTTGCCGGAGATCGCGCTGAAGTGCGCGAACAGGTCGGCCGAGCCGTCATCGGGAGCGATGAAGCCGAAGCCCTTGTCGGAGTTGAACCATTTGACGGTGCCAGTGGCCATAACGTCATTCCTTCTGTGCTTGGGACCGCGTGTGCGATCCCCGTAACCGCGACGATGCCGCCGCGGAGCTGTGCGGGTGAGGCGCGCATGCGCGCTCACCGGTGGGGTGGACGCCGCGGACGCGAGAGCGTGTGCGGTGTCGAGGATGTCGCGCGCCTCGTCGAGTGTGGCGGTGTGCGCGACCGGCACGGCGTGAGCGTCGTGCGCGACGAATCGTCCGGCGTCTTCGGCCACGAATCCGGCGAATTCGCCGTTCAGCGTGGCGACGTGAACGTCGTGATCGGCCTGACGCCACACCAGCTGGGCAGACGTCGGCGGAGGAGGAAATGCAGGGAAAGTGATGAAGAACAGCCAATCAAAAGTGAAGGGGCGTGCACCGACTCTGGTGACGCGAGGCAGATGATGATCTGCCAGGAGGAACAAGCCCGGAAGCCGGTCCGAAGGATTTCGGGGGAGAAACGCGACCTCAGTTGCCTGAAAAATCAACTATAGCATGCCGGGCGGTTCGCGCTGACCCTCATCCGAAATGATGAGGCGGACTTCAGCATTGTTCCCGATGCCGTCGAGACGGCGTTCTGGTGAAGTGGCTCTCGGTCTCCCCCGCTCACCGCCAGACAGGACGTGCCATGACGAAACTGCTTACCGCTGCCTTCAGCTACCTGATCCTCGGCTTGGCTTCCGGGCTGTTCTACCGCGAGTTCACGAAGGCGAACGACTTCCCCGAGGGCGGAGCCACCCAGCTGGGGCTCGCACATACGCACCTGCTGACGCTCGGCTTCATCGTGCTGCTCATCGCGCTCGTGATCGAGAAGGTGTTCGGAATCTCCCGCAGCCCGAAGCTGTTCGGCTGGTTCTTCTGGCTCTACAACGCGGGCGTGGTCCTCACGTCTGCGATGCTCATCTGGCACGGAAGTCTCACGGTGCTCGGGCTCGACGCCGGCGGCATGATCGCGGGGATCGCCGGCATCGGCCACATCCTGCTGACGGCCGGGCTCATCGTGTTCTTCGTCGCGCTGCGCCGAGCGGTGAAGCGGGACCTCGCGACGACGGCTGTCGTCACACGACCGTGAGCGGGGTGCGCGGCGCGAGCGTACTGAGCAGGCGCAGCTTCTCCTGACTCTCCGATCCCGGCGCGGCCGTGTACACCAGCAGGGCATGGGACTGCTCGGGATCGAGCAGCGTCTGGCACGTGAGATCCAGGGCTCCCAGCTCGGGATGCCGGAATCGCTTGACGGCGCGTGGCTGCAGCCCCACCTCTTGACGCTCCCAGATGACCCGGAACTCCTCGCTCGTCTCACGCAGAATGCGCGCGTACTGCGCGGCACGAGATTCGGAACCGCGGCGCGCGATCACCCCGCGCAACCCCGACACCCACAGCCGCGACAGGAACTCGTGCTCGCTCGGGTCGTAGAGCGCCCGGCTGCCGGGATCGCTGAACCACCGGAAGCCGATGCTGCGCTCCGATCCGCGAAGCAGGGTGGCGTCCCCCGTGAGCGCGACACCGAGCGGCGTCTGCCGCAGGGTCTCCCCGAGTTCGGTGACCACCTCGGCCGGCGTATCGGTCAGTCGGTCCAGAATCCGCAGCATGCCGGGGCTGACATGTTCGCTGTCGCTGCCGCGCGCGGGCGGCTGGTGCCCCGCGAGCCGGAACAGATGATCCCGTTCGTCGACGCTGAGGTGCAGCCCCAGCGCGATGGCGGCGAGCATCTGCTCCGACGGGATCGGCCCGTCGCCCCGCTCCAGTCGCGCGTAGTAGTCGGGCGACATATGGCTGAGCCCGGCGACTTCCTCGCGACGCAGACCCTCGGTGCGACGACGCGATCCTCGCGCCAGCCCCACGTCCTCCGGCTGCAGCGAACCGCGCCGCATGCGCAGGAAGTCGGCCAGGGCCGTTCGATCCACCGCCATGGCGTCTCCCCTCGATCAGCATGATCCTCGCACTCCCGGCGGTCCGTATCCACGACCTGGGAAGTCCTGGATAGCGAGCGGGCGGCGACGCAGGCTGAGGACATGAACACGAACTTCGACCTGCCGGACCTCACCAACCAGCGCGCGGTGATCACCGGCGCCAGCGACGGAATCGGCCTCCGCATCGCGAAGCGGCTCGCCCAGGCTGGCGCTGACATCGTCCTGCCGGTCCGAAACCCGGCGAAGGGTGAGGCGGCGCTCGGCACGATTCGGGATGCCGCTCCGGACGCGCGCGTGCGCATCGAACGTCTCGATCTGTCCGACCTGTCGTCGGTCGCCGCCTTCGGCGCGGTGATGCAGGAGCGGGGCGAGCCGATCCACCTCCTGATCAACAACGCGGGGGTCATGACGCCGCCCGAGCGCCAGACCACAGCCGACGGGTTCGAGCTGCAGCTGGGCACGAATCACCTGGGTCACGTCGCGCTGGTGGCCCATCTGTTCCCGCTGCTGCGCGACGGCAAGGCACGCGTCACCTCCCAGGTGAGCGTCGCCGCGAGTCGCGGACCGATCATGTGGGACGACCTGAACAGCACGCGCTCCTACGACGGCATGCGGGCGTATCGGCAGTCGAAGATCGCACTGGGGCTGTTCGGCCTGGAGCTGAACCGCCGCAGCATCCAAGCCGGCTGGGGAATCACGAGCAACCTGTCTCACCCGGGCGTCGCGCCCACGAGTCTGCTGTCGGCGCGACCCGAACTCGGGCGCACGACGGACACCCTGGAGGTTCGCGTCATCCGCTGGGCCTCGGCGCGCGGACTGGTCGTGGGAACGCCGGAGACGGCGGCACTTCCCGCGCTCCTGGCCGCCACCTCGGGCCGCGGCGGCCTTCTCTACGGTCCGCGCGGCATCGGACACGTGGGTGGCATGCCCGCGGAGCAGGCCCTCTATCGCCCGCTGCGCAGCACCGCCGATGCCGAGCGCATGTGGGAGGTGTCAGAAGGGCTGATCGGCGCGCCGCTCCCCCGCTGACTCAGGCGAGCACGGCGAGCGGGCGCCGCAGCACGTCGGTGAGAGTCGACAGGAAGGCGGCCGCGAGCGCGCCGTCGATGATCCGATGGTCGGCGGTCAGCGTCAGCCGCATCGTGCGGCGGGTGACCACGGTGCCGTCGTCGTTCAGGGCGAGCTCGTCACGTGCGGCACCGACGGCGAGGATCGCACCCTGGGGCGGGTTGATGATCGCGTCGAACTGATCGATGCCGTACATCCCGAGATTGCTGATGGTGAACGTGCCGTCGGCCATGTCGGTCGTGGTGAGGCGCCGCTCCGCGGCCTTCGCGACCAGGGCGGAGGATGTCGCTGCGATGCGGGAGACCGCGAGCCGATCGGCGTCGCGGATCACCGGAACCACCAGCCCCGCGGGTGAGGCGACGGCGATGCCGATGTGGACGCGGCCGTGTACCAGCGTGGCGCCGCGACCCTCGCTCGCGTACGACGCGTTCACGCCGGGGTGCGCGCGCAGCGCGAGCGCGGTCGCCCGCACGAGCAGGTCGTTCACGCTCACGCGCGGGGCGTCCGTCGTTCGCTGCGCGTTGAGGTCGGCGCGCAACGTCAGCAGATCGGTCACGTCGGCCGTGGCGGTCACGGTGAAGGTGGGCGTGGTGGTGGCGCTGGTCGTGAGTCGCGACGCGATCTGCTCGCGGATCGCGTCGAACGGGACGGCTTCGGGCTCGCGGGCGTCCGGGGCGAGGGCAGCCGGGGCGCTCGAGGCCGGCGCGGCTGGGGCCACGGGGAGCTCGTCGAGATCCGCGCGGACGACCCGGCCGCCCGGACCGGATCCGGCGACGGCGTCCAGGTCGATACCGCGTTCACGCGCGAGTCGCCGGACGAGAGGCGTCGCGAAAAGACGCGCGGGGGCGAGGTCATCGGCGGGCACAGGAGTCGGGTGCGTCTCACCTCCCGACTGAGTCGCGAGGGATCCGGGCATGGACGAGGAACGTCCCACGCTGTCGGCCGCGGCGGGACTCGTATCCGTATCCAACGGCGACGCGTCTGCTGTCGCCGTTGCGCCCTGATCCGGCACCGGCACGGCTCCCACGGACGAGGCGACCCCCGGTGCCGCGCCTGCCGGCGCCGGCACGTCGCCGCTGCCGTCATCGAGTCGCGCGATGGTGGTGCCGATCGGAACGTTCTCCCCCACCGGCACGAGGATCTCCGCGAGCACGCCGGCGTCGTACGCCTCCTGCTCCATGAGGGCCTTGTCGGTCTCGATCTCGACGAGCAGGTCGCCGGGCGCGACGGTGTCGCCCGGCTGCTTCAGCCAGGCCGCGATCGCCCCTTCCGTCATTGTGTCGGACAGGCGGGGCATCAGGATGTCGATCATCATTGCTGTTCCTTCGACTCTTCAGCGGCGCCGGGCGACGGCGTCGAGGGTTTCGCGGATCGCGGTCTTCGCGTCTTCCAGCGACGGGAGCGCGGCGAGCTCCAGGGACTTCGCGTAAGGCATGGGCACTTCGGCCATGGCCACGCGACGGACGGGGGCGTCGAGCCAGTCGAACGCACCGTCGGAGATGGTCGCGGCGATCTCGGCGCCGATCCCATACGTGAGCCAGTCGTCTTCCAGCACCACAGCGCAGGAGGTGCGACGGACCGAGTCGATGATGGTGTCCCGATCCAGGGGGCGGAGGCTGCGCAGGTCCACCACCTCCACGTCGATCCCCTCGGCGGCGAGCTCCTCGGCAGCCTGCAGGGCGACGACGGCCATGCGGGAGTACGCGATCACGGTGATGTCCGCACCGGGGCGAGTGATGGCGGCGCGACCGATCTCGGCCGGCTCGATGTCGTCGGGCACGTCACCAGTGGTGTTGTAGAGCGCGAGGTTCTCCAGCACCAGCACGGGGTCGTCGTCACGGATGGCGGCGAGCATGAGCGCCTTCGCATCAGCGGGCGTGGCGGGCGCGACCACCTTCATGCCGGGAACGAACGCGTAGTAGAGCTCGATGTTCTGCGAGTGCGTGGCGCCGAGCTGCTGCCCACCGCCGCCGGGCGTGCGGATCACAAGAGGGACGCTCACCTGACCACCGAACATGCCGTAGATCTTGGCGGCGTGGTTGACGATCTGATCGAGCGCGAGCAGGGAGAAGTTGATGGTCATGATCTCCACCACGGGGCGCAGTCCGAGCATCGCGGCACCGATCGCGGCGCCGGTGAAGCCCTCTTCCGCGATGGGGGTGTCGCGCACGCGCTTCGGGCCGAACTCGTCGAGCATGCCCGCGGTGATCTTGTACGGCCCCTCGAATCGGCCGATCTCCTCGCCGATGAGGAAGACGTCATCGTCGCGCAGCATCTCCGAGCGGAGGGCGTCGTGCAGGGCCTGGCGGTAGCTCATGACGCTCATGCGTTCACCGCCTCGGCCTCGCGAGCCGCGGGTCTCGGGGCCGCGGGGAACAGCGCCTGGCCCGGGAGCCGACGGGAGTCGTTGGGCACCGGCGTCGCGTAGGTGTAGTCAAAGAGAGACGCGATGTCGGGGTGCGCACTGGCCTCGGCGAAGTCCGCGGCCGCTGTGGCAGCGGCGAGCGCCGCAGCATCGATCTCCGCCACGAGGTCGTCGGTGAGGACGCCGGCATCCCGCAGGTGCAGCGCGAACGCGGCGATGGGATCGGCATCGCGCACGGCGGCGATCTCCTCCTGCGACCTGTAGCGGGCGGGGTCCACCACGGAGTGTCCTTTCAGGCGGCCGGATCGGGTCTCCAGCAGGTAGGGCTTGCCCACGCGAGCGCTGTCGAGTGCGATGCGAGCGGCATCACGCACGGCGATCGGATCGTTGCCGTCGACGCAGGCGGACGCCATGCGGTACGACGACGCACGCCGGTGCAGCTCGGGTTCGGCGGAGGACATCTCCACCGTGGTGCCCATGCCCAGTCCGTTGTTCACCACCACGTAGACGACGGGCAGGTTCCACAGGGCGGCGATGTTGAGCGACTCGTGGAAGGCGCCGATGTTGGTGGTCCCGTCCCCCATCAGGCACACCACCGCTTCGCTGCCGCCGCGGTAGTCGATGGCGAGTGCGGCACCGGTGGCGAGCGGGACCTGGCCGCCCACGATGCCGTATCCGCCCATGAATCGGGCTTCCGCATCGAACATGTGCATCGACCCGCCCCAGCCCTTCGACACTCCGTCGCTGCGGCCGTAGAGCTCGGCCATGAGTCGCTCGGGCGCGATGCCGCGTGCGAGGGCATAGCCGTGCTCGCGATAGTTGGTGAAGACGTAGTCGTCGGTGCGCAGAGCGCTCATCAGCCCGACGACCGTGGCCTCCTCGCCGAGGTTGAGGTGGCAGTAGCCGCCAACGCGGGCCTCGGTGTAGGCGCGGGCGGCACGCTCCTCGAAGCGCCGGATACCCACCATCTGGCGGTACAGCGCAAGCAGCTCTGGAGCCTCGGCCGGTTTGGCGGCTCGCCTCTTGGTCGGGGGCATGGGATCTCCTTCTCGCCCGGCATCGGTTCGGGTGCGAACACGATAAATGATACGAATTACGTTTCATTATAGGATGGAGCTCGGCGAAGGGAGATCGATGGCGACCGACGACGCGGCGCCCGCTCGTAAGCGCGGCCGCCCCACGGAGGCGGAGCGCGTGCAGCGCCGCGACGAAATCCTCGACGCCGCAGTCAAGCTGTTCATTGAGAACGGCTTCGGTGGGGTCACCTTCGACGACATCCGCGAAGAGGCTCACGTCACGAAGCGCACCATCTACGGCCACTTCGCCACGCGCGCCGAGATCTTCCTGGCCGCCGTGGAGCGCTTGCGTGATCGCGCCCTCACGCATCCCGGAGCGGGGAGTCTTCAGGAGCTCGCCACGAGCATCGTGGAGATCCTGCACTCGGATGAGGCGATCGCGTTGCATCGGCTGGTGATCGCGTCGGCACGGGAGTTCCCGGAGTTAGGCGCGCAGTTCTATCGCGATGGGCCGGAGAGCTACATCGCCGCACTTCGGCAGCACGTGTCGGATCCGGCGCTGGCTGAGGCGCTGTTCTCGCTTCTACTCGGCGAGCCGCATCGCCGCCGGCTCCTCGGGCTCACGCCTGCGCCCTCACCTTCGGACGCAGCGGCCGTCGCCGCCGCCGCCCTCGCGCGACTTAGAGTCAGCTGAGATCCGATGGCAGGGCAGACCTAATGCGTCGGTGTGGACGACGAGGGCGGGCTCCGTGAGTAGTTGAAGTCAACGGCGGCACTACACCCACCCCCGAAGCCACCTCGTAGCCACCCCCGGCCATGCATTTGACCGCCCGCCCGAAGCCACCAGTGATCGCCGCACCGGCCGGACCTCCCGTAGACCACTGCGCCCGATACCAGAACATGAGCGCGCCCAGCGCATTGTAAGAACACTCAACGCAAGCGTGAACCCGCCACCTCATCACCCTGGCATACTGTCCGTCCGGCTCTCCGTTCGATTCCAGGGGTAGAGCAAGAGAAACATGACTATGGCCCCAAATGTTGCTAACAGCATCCACCATGCAACATCACGCAAATCTCCGCTTAAGCCGGCCATTGTAAACGCTGGCACAAGAGACGGAACGAGGTTGCAGGCACCAACGACGCGAGCAGCAAGTCTTAGACGAGACTTGTGTTTGCCAGCTAAGAACGCAGCAATGCTAACGCTGGGCACGCACGATCCGATTGCTGCAAATAAGAATATTGGCATCCAACTCTCTCTCCAAATCTCGCTCGCAGTAAGATTTGAGCTTGAAGCAGATGGAACCAACTCCACCCCAACGAAGGCCAAGGACCACACGAGAGATGAGAAAACTCCACCCCCCAAGCACGTTAGAAATACGGGGATCGCAGCCCACACGCCCAGAGATCCCTTCTTACGGACCATTGAGCAACCATTCCAGATTCTGCGCCTGTTGCTGCCACGGCTTTTCCGAGGCGTGCCTCTCCTTAATGAAGAAGGCCAGAAGCCCGTTTGCGTGATACGCGACAGCAGATTGCGTCAGCAGAAGATCACCCTGAGAGTTTCGGCTGGTGCTGAAATCGATTGTAGAGCCTGGCCCGTCGAAGTACCCCCATTCGAGCACGGTGAACTTCACGCTGGTATCTGTCACATTCACCCCTACTATCCCCACGTTGTCAGCGGGAACTGGCGGCGGGAACTTGGGAGTCCCGGGATACAGAGTGCAGACATCGCCCGTCGAAAATGTGTCGCAACCCCCTATCTGGAATGGAAAAATACTCTTCGGAAAGTTCTTGAATGTGTTCATTGCACCTTCAGGCGTGGCAAACGGTGCATGAATAACATGGGAGTACTCGTATGAGTAGTAGTCGCGCTCCCAGAGCCGCAATCCGATGCGCATACCTGCACAGTGCCGGCCTTGGCAGGGTACGCCGGCCTCGGCTGGGGTCTTTCCCCGTTGGCTCATGGCGTGGTTGACTCGGCAACTCCAGTCGCCGACTCCACACCAGTTCCCATCGGAGTTTGGGGCAGGTAGTTCTCCGCCAACCCTGACGGGCGCAGAGGGCGTGCTTGCGCTGGCACCGCATTTGACGTGCCACCCGCCGCACCCCTCGTCCAAGATCAACCCTGTCGGGTCACTGAATGTGATCGGGTTGTTCCCGGAGTACGCATAGCCAGTGTTCTGTTGTGGCCGTCGAGCGTCCGTGACGGGGTCCACGCTGATGAACTTGCCGATCACCGCCGCGTAGGTACGGGCACCGATCGTGGTCAGCTTCGTCGAACCCACCACCGGCTTGTTCAAGAACCCGTTGCCGTTTGCCCACACGCCGGTGGAGCCACCGATGGGCACGCCAAACGGATCCCGATACGAACGCGTCGTCGCACCCGTCTTCGCCACCGTCTGCGTGTCCACGGTCCCATCATGGTTGCTGAACAGCCACGTGAACACCGTCCCTGCGGTTCCCGTCTTCGCCGAACGCTGCGCGACCGGCTTACCCTCGGGACCCACATACGTCCGGAACCCCGCCACCACGCTCGACCCCTTCGCTTGACTCAGCACCGTGTCACCGACGTACAACGACGATCCCTCGGAGCCCGAACTGGTTCGCAACAGCAGATTCCCGGACGCGTCGTAGATGTTGCTGACGGTCACCGACCCGGCAACCACCTTCGTCACCTTGCCGACATCATCGAACGTGATCGTCTGCCCAGGCGCCGACGTCATGTTGCCCGCAGCGTCGTAACCATACGTCCCCGCGCCGAGGTCAACCGGACCCGCCACCGTCGTCACCGCATGCGGACGCGCCGACGTCGCCGTCGGATACGTGTACGAGACCGTCGATGCCGTTCCCGTTGCCGAGTGATAAGTCAGACCAGTCCGGTTGCCGTTCAGCGAGTTGTAGGTGTAGTCGTTCCACATCGGCGCGACACCACCCAACCATGCCCGTATTCCTCAGTCTTCCCTCGCTCGTTCACCTTCACCTTCGACACCAACGAGACAAGAACTGCAGATTCCTCGGCGCACCATCGTCGGGCCCTCCGGGCCAAAGGGACGTTGAGCCAAATCACCGCAGGAATAGCGAAGAGCCACGCGATTCCCCATGGCAGGTACGCAGGCTTCCAGATCGAGAAAGCGAGAAGCATAGCCGAGAAGAGAACGTTGAGGACCACCCCCACGATGCGAAACGGGGCGGGCGGTAGCCGGAACGCCATGCTCACCAATCGATTCTGGGACGCGCGTCCCGGTATTCTCGCGGTACAAGTAGCCAGGATGCCCCCGTTAAGAGGGCGAAAGTTCCTGCCGCCGCCTCTGGAGCACCATAGCCCCCGGCTACGCTCCGCCTCCGAAGAACCGCTTTGACCCTCGGAGAGGTGAAATTGCGAACCTTGATCCGCTGCACCATCCGGTACCTCAAGAGCCACTTGCTTTTCACCTACACGCAGCGCTTCGAAGACCACCTCCTGATTGAAGCCACATACCACGGGGCCAGTCTTCGAGCATTCCCTTCTCGAATTCGAAGTCAAGGGTACTCAGGGCCTTGACGGACTGTCCCACTCGAGAAGATATGCCTACGGTCAGACCGGCCGCCGTTGACAGCGGAATCCTCTCGGAGCGAGACACGACCATCGACGAAGGTAGTTCACCCAAATTGAACGGCGAATCTTGACTCGCCACAAACTCCCCTTTTGCTTCGAGGAAGATCTCACCGTGGTTCGAAGTTGCGGTCACGTAAACCCCGCTCAGCGAGTTCCAAGCAGTATTCGCACCACACCAAACGAGCAGCACATCGTGGTCTTCATTAACGGTTATGAATCCTCTGTTCTCCAGAGGCGCACCGAAAGGAAAGCAAGATGTGAGGAGTGCACTGACGCAAACCGCGAGAACCGCGGCCGCCCCTCGACGACGCAAACTGTGAGCTTCCCTGTTCAGCCACACGGACTGTCGCGCCATTCGTAACCAGAAGTCACCCACTTTCCGTGCGGCCATTCCGCGAGCTGGCCAGGCTCAAAAGCGAAGACGAAGATTCTATTCGACGACCCGTCGGTCGATGCGAAGGTGTTTTTTTCCAAAGCCACGGTGACAGTATTCACATTCATCCGGTCAATAGGTTCGCTCCGAATTACGACATTGCTCGACGCCGTTTTCTCAAGATCGAGGGGAGGGGAATCGCCGCCAATTTCGAATTCTCCCTCCTCTATGCGCGTGGACCTACTCCCGTGCGTAATCGTCGATGAATACCAAGCCTCGAGGTGCTCCCACCGCTCCTCGGGCCCACACCAGGCCACGGACACCATCCCATCATCCGCATTGAGCGATCCTCGCGTTTCAATAGGCGCACCGGGCATCCAACAACTCGTCAACGACAGGGCAGCGAGGGCGCTGATGAGGGCCACCGCGAGCACCCGTGTCAACCCTCTGCTGAGAATCTGCCGATGGAGACCGACTGACATGTCCCCTCCCCGGCGAGATTCGCGTCTCGTTCGATGCGACGAGATCAACTGTGAGGAAAGCTACCCCTCAAACGGCTTCCGCCGGAAGCCCCGTCCTCGCAGATCCCCCCGTTATCCGGCCTCGGCGCTCCCGCTTTAAGATCGCTCGCGCACCGAACGTCAGACCGCTCGATCGACCCGGGTCTCACCGTGGGCGGTCCCGGTTTTGGGACGCCACGGATACAGCGATAAGAACATGCCCACCGCCCCGAACCAGGCGAGCAGGCCAAACCAAGCCGCACCGTTCCCACCACCACCCAGCCCAGCAGCAAGGTAAGCAGGAACGATCGCCGGCACGAAGTTAGATGCAGCTGTGACGCCCAGCAAATACCGAACCCGCTGCCTGTTCTTCCCCACGAGCAGCGATGCCACACTCAGCGATGGAATTGCCGATCCCACGAGCACGCCCAGGAAGATCGACATCCAGCTTTCGTTCCAAACCTGCGGAACGGTCCGGTTCATCATTTCTGCGAATGGCACGAGATCGAACTGCACGAACGTGGCGGACCACACGAGGGAGACAGAGAATCCGACACCGAGGCAGATGCACAGCGTCGGGACAAACTGCCAACTCTCTCGTCGCACGTCACTGCGGGCCATCATCAACCATCCAATCTGTCAGATCGCGGGACCAATTTGAACACGTTCAATTATGCATCGCAACCCCCTGAGGAGCGAGCATCCCGGTCGCGAGATGGTTCCGAGCTGGTTTCGTGTCCGCATCATGCGTGACGCGCGGGCGGAGCGATCTGCGTCAGCGATGGCAGGCACCTCGACGTGACCTTCGGCGTTGAACAGGGACCGGCGAGCGGTCTGCCTGGTGCACGAGTTCTCCTCGTGTATGCAAACAACGGTTTGGACTTCTTCGCTGCGGTGGGTTCGGGACTGCCTAGGGCCTTCTACGACGTCGCCGACGTCACGGGTGCCGAGGAAGCTCTCCCCGCGCGCGAGTCCGCATAGGGCCACACAAAAGGACCATGGGGCCCACGCACCAGGAAAGCGGCTATGCGGGGAAGCTCGCCGCGCGTCGCCTCGCCATGCCGGCGACGACAAGAGCAACGATCCCCGCTCCTATCAGCAGGGAAGCAAGAAGCATCACAACGGCGAGGATCAGCATGATCCACCCGGTCGGAGATTCATAGGTCTCTCGACCCGTGATCCACAGTCGCGCGCACCAGGCTGTGACGGCGAAAGCGCCCGCAAGGAACGCGGTGGCGTGGGCGATGCGAATCAGAGGCACGCTCGTCACCCGACGGCTCAGGACGAAAACCCCTGCGGTGGCGACGACCATGATGCACAGTGCCATCAGCGCAAACTGCCACAGAGAAGTGTCCCCATTCGTGAAGCCCGCAACGACTCGTGCGGGCCACGTCGGATCTTCGAGCGGCATCGCCACTGCCGACACGACGATCAGCGCAAGCGCGCCGGAGACGCACCACAGCACCAGTGGCCGAAGCCTCCCCGATGATTCACGCCCCATCGCCATGTACGGAAGGTACCCCGCCCGCCCCAGCATCGGCAATGCAATCATGCCGCCGCGCAACCAGCGCCTGAGTCAGCGGACGTGAGTCACGGAGGATTTGACCGCGTCCCGGCTTCCCACCCGTGCCCTTGCCGACGGTCGCCTCAGGATCTACACTTTCGAACATGTTCAGTTCCGCGCACGTACCTCGTATCGCGATCACCGGAGGTACCGGCTTCGTCGGTCGGCACCTCGCGAATCGCTACCCAGAGGACCGTGTCGTCCTGGCGTCGCGTCGCAACGGCGTGGACGTCACCGATATCGACTCCCTCACGCGCGCGTTCGAGGGGTGTGATGTGGTCGCGCACTTTGCGGGCATCAACCGCGAGATCGGTACGCAGACGTTCCAGCGCGTGCACGTCGAGGGAACCGCCGCGGTGATCGAGGCAGCGCAGCGTGCCGGAGTGCGGAAGGTGATCCTGCTGAGCTTCCTCCGCGCCCGGCCGGGGACGCGATCCGGATATCACCAGTCGAAGTGGGAGGCCGAAGAGCTCATCCGTGCCTCCGGGCTGGACTACACGATCCTGAAGGCCGGCATGATCTACGGCCGTGGTGATCACCTGGTGGATCACCTCAGCCGCACGGTGCAGACCCTGCCGCTGTTCGCGTCGGTCGGTTGGCACGAGAAGCCGATCGCCCCGATCGCGGTGGAGGAACTGGTCGATGTGGCCGTCGCGGCCATCGATGGTCGGCTCACGCGCAGCACCGTCGCGGTACGAGGTGGCGAGACCCTGATGCTGAGCGATGCCGTCCGACGCGTCACCGCCACCGTTGGACGGCGCGTGTGGGTGATACCCGCCCCGATCGTCTTCCACTACGTCCTCGCGCAGCTCGCCGAGTGGACGATGCGCGTGCCACTGCTCGCGAAGGCGCAGGCCATGATGCTCGCCGAAGGCGTGGTGGATGCGGCGCCTCCGGCGGACGAGCTCCCCGACGATCTCGCCCCCGTCGGAAGATTCGACACCGCCGCCATCCGCGCCGCTCTGCCCGACGCCGGTCGGTTCGGGTTCGCCGATCTCCGCGGGCGCGGGTAGGGGGCCTGACGGAATGGCCAGACGCTCAGCCCGGGCCGGTGTCAGTGCGATGACCCCACGGTAGTCACCCCAGGGCCACCCCATACCCCGCGAGACTTCCGTCTGTGGGCGACAATCCACGCAACGCGGCGATTCTCGCCCACAGGCGGAAGTCTCGCGGGTTGTGTCTGCGCGTGACAAGGCCACTCGCGGCGGTGCACACTGAACATGCTTTGCGAGATGTCCAGGTCTCTATCTGGTCCACTGGATTGCGCCGGACTCACACAGCGGAGTCCGCAGAACGTCCCACTCGAGATTCGCGAGTCGAACCCAGCGCGCGATCAGGACGATGTCGCCCTTCGTCGAGTGCACAACAATGGTGTCCGTCGCGACGTACTCCCATGCTGCCGCCTTCGTCGAATCTGGCGTGGTCGCGGAGGCGAGACAAGGCCGCCCGTCACTCGTGGTGCTCACATCCCCGACGGAAACCTGATGCAGCTGCGCGGTGTGGTCCGCGTACAGGCGAATCTGCGAGCCGCCAGCAGCCACTTCCTGGCCGGCCTCCGCCCCGTACATCGCGGGAAGATTCAGCCCCTCAGCCTCATAGAACTGCCATCGCGCAGAAAGCCACCACACTCCCGTCACGATCACGACCAGGACTCCTCCCACCGCGGTCCACGCGACAGCGCGCTTTCGGGACAAACCTCTGGCTGTCCGGCCGCCGCTTTCCGTCGGTTGGAACGTTGGTCGCTCGTCGGGCGCGTTTCGTCGCCAGAGATCGCGGCGCGCCAGCAGGGCCGTTGAGTACACGAGCGCGATGACCGCCGTCTCGATCACGACGAACGTACCGCGCGGCGCATCCCCGGGCACGAACAGCATCGACCCGGCCAACAGGGCGAAGCCGACACTCACCATGGCGATCGCGAGCATCTGCACCAGGAGACGCCGAGGACCGCTGAGCGCAGCGAGGGCCGCGAAGGCCGCGGGGCCGAAGGCGACGGCCGTCACGAGGAGCTCCGGCGTGAACGGATTGTCTGACCACGCCAGGGAGAACCGATCATCAGGCGGGAAGAACAGCAACCGGTAGAGGATGACGCCACTTCCCAGCAGGCACAGCCACGCAGCGGCGAGCCGAAGGAAGACGTTCAGGTGCACGTTCTTCCGCGGGTCCAGGATCGCGGGCCACGCGCGGCGGCGGGGCTTCTCAACGGGCGTCGATTCCGCCCCGGTCGCGTTCACGACTGCGCCAATGCGGCGAGAATCATGTCGAGCTCTTTGTGCGAGACATCACGAAGGTAATTGCCGGTGCGAGGGATCGGGTAAACCCGCACCTCCTTCTCGCCCTCGCCCACGGTGTAACGGATGCAGGTCGCGTGGGCCATGTTGGATCCGCGATCGACTACGGCCGAGAGAGGCAGATCACCCGGCAATGAGATGACGGTCGGCCCCTCGGGAGCCCACCCGTCCGGAATGTACATCAGCCTGGCACCCTCTATCGTCAGCCACCCATGGTCGTATTGCACACCATCGCCATTCGAGATCACCTGGCACCCGATCGCCGCGGTCACGAACGCGGCATCGTGAGCCGCGCACCACTTCTTCGCCCGCCGAACCAGCGGAGCTCGACCACGAGCGAGCGTGCCAACGTAGATCAGCCCCACGGAGCACAACGGACCGAAGAAGGCGACCTGCCCTGCGAGGAATGATCCCAACAGCAACACGAGGGAGAAGCCGAGCATGATAAGCGCGTTGGCCATGCGAAAGCCCGGCGTGCGCACCTCTCTGATGTAATCCATCGCCAGCGCCTCATCCCCGAGATCCCGACCACCGACCGCCCCCAGAGCGTCCGTGAAAGCACGGTACTCCCCCGGCGCGCTCGGCAACAGCATGCCCCGCGCCTCCTTCTCGCGAGCCGGGATACAAACGATGCGCAAACCACGAATCCAGATCGACCCTTGACACCGGGCGTCGACGCGGCCATTCTGTGAGTGCCGAATTTACTACGTTGTAAATTCTGAGGAACGAGAGGAATCAACGTTGATGAAAACTCGCAGACATGTCGCGCCTCCGCAGCGGAGGCGACGACTCGCGGCTGCTCTCACCGTGGCGGCGGTGAGCTCGGGGGCGATACTCGTCGCCCAACCCGCGCTCGCCGACACCGGTGGCACCACCGATCCGTGGATCTCGCAGCCCGCGGACGGTGTGCACCGCTTCACCGTGCCCAACAGCGCCGTTCTGGCCGCCGTGGGCACGGCTCCCGCCACGGTGAGAGTGGAGGGCAACTTCGGGCCCGGACACGAGATGTCGCTGCTCAACCTGGATCGCAGCGGCAACAACTGGGTCGCGAACATCGGCCCGCTGGAGCCCGGCCAGTACTACTTCCAGTACGAGGCCACCATCGCCGGCAGTGAGACCGAGGTGGGATTCCGCAACCCCGACACCCCGCAGACGGTCACGGCGCAACCCACGTGGAGCACGTTCTTCGTCGAGGGCGCATCGGCGGCATGGCAGGCCGATGTCCCGGCCGGCGGCGAGCTGAGCACGTTCACGTACGACAGCGTGGTGCAGAACGGCGAGCGCTCCGCGCAGGTGTGGACGCCGCCGGGCTACGACCCCGACCGCGCCGAGCCGTACCCCGTGTTGTACCTGCTCCAGGACAGCGGTCAGGCATACAGCGAGTGGACCGAGGTGGGTCGCGCCGCTCAGATCCTCGACAACCTCACCGTCGAGCAGCAGGCCGAGCCGATGATCGTCGTGATGGGCGACGGAACATCGTCGGACGTGCGCACCGAGGTTCTCGACAGCCTGGTTCCCGCGGTTCAGGAGGAGTTCAACGCCTCCACCGAGGCCGCTGACCGGGCGATCGCCGGTATCGGACGCGGTGCCACGCAGGCGCTCAATCTGATGGTGACCGATCCGGGCACGTTCTCGAAGGTCGGCTCCTTCTCCGGAAGCCTCCTGACGAGCATCAGCGCCTCCCGCGCGGCGCAGATCAATGCAGGCACCGACCTGCTGCGCCTGTACACCGGCAACGTCACGGATCGCTCGTACAACCAGAACGTCGCCCTCGCGACGAAGCTCGTTGCCGCGGGCGTGGAGTTCGAGTCCGACGGTTCCGACCCGGCATCGGGCGACATCTGGGAGACCTGGCAGCGCGCACTGCACGACTTCGCGGGGCGCGTGTTCACCCAGACCGACGACCACGGAATGAGCGAAGGACACCTCGCCCTGACCGAAGCGCACTCGCTGCCCGCACCGGGGACCACCCCTACCCCGTGGATCGAGGACAACGGCGTGGTCACGTTCGAGACCACCGAGTTCGCAACGGCGAAGAACGTGAACGTGTGGGCGAACTGGGGCCCGTCGGGCGGCTGGCTGCGCATCCCGATGGTCCGCGAGGGCGACCGCTGGCGACTCACCGTGGGTGGCCTCGAGGGCGGCTCGTACTACTACCGCCTCACCGGAGACCGCGTGGACCGCAAGGACACCGGCAACCCCACGGTGGTCAACTCCGAGCCGAACTGGAGCACCTTCTACGTGGAGGGCGACACGCTGCGCGCGCAGTTCACGCGCGACGTGGCCCCGGAGCAGCGTGGTGAGGTCACCACCATGACCTACACCAGCACGGCCAACGCGCAGAGCCGCTCCGCCTACGTGTGGACCCCGCCGGGGTACGACGCGGATCGCGCCGAGCCCTACCCCGTGCTGTACCTGCAGCACGGCAGCGGCCAGACGTGGAGCGACTGGATCCAGGTGGGTCGTGCGGCCCAGATCCTGGACAACCACTACGCCCGCGGCAGCATCGTGCCGATGGTCGTGGTGATGTCCAACGGCAACGGCGTCGACTTCACCAAGGAGATCACCGACGCGATCGTTCCGGCCTCGCTCGCCGCCTACAACGTGAGCGCCGACCCGGCACAGCGCGGCCTCGCCGGACTGTCGATGGGCTCCGGGCACGCGCTCGGCACGCTGTGGGCGAAGCCCGGCCAGTTCGCCTACATCGGCGGCTTCTCGGCCTTCAGCTCGCCGCCCGCGAGCGCCGACGTGGCGGCGATCAACGCCGGCACGAAGCTGCTGTCCATCTACACGGGCGACATGCAGGACTTCACCTACCAGAACACCCTCAGCCTGGTGAGCGCCATGGAGTCGCGCGGCATCGTGCACGAGTTCAACCCGCCGATCCCCGGCCCCCACAGCTGGGACGTCTGGCAGAAGGCGCTGATCGACTTCGTCCCCAAGCTGTTCAAGGCGGACACCACCTCCGGTATCCCCGTGACGGCATCCATCGCGGAGGGCGAGAACGGCGTGCTGGCACTGACCGTGGCCGACTTCGGCGACGGTGTGGCGCTGTCGGAGCCGCAGAACGCCGGCGATCGCCTGCGTCTCACCGGTGCACTGCCCGAGGTGGCGGTGACGGACTCGCGCACGGCGCAGCAGGCTGGCCTCGGCGGCTGGAGTGTGGCAGCTCAGGCCCAGGCGTTCACCTCCGCCGGTCGCACGATCGACGCGGGACACCTCGGCTGGACTCCGCGCGTGCTCACGCCGCGCGACGGTCTGACCGCGGGTGCTCAGGTCCAGACGATCCTCGACGGCGGGCTCGGTCTCGCCGCCCCGGGCGAGCTGGCCAGCGCGAACGCCGCAGGGCGGTTCGGTCAGGCGACCCTCGCCGCCGACCTGAGTCTGGAGGTTCCGGTCGACATTCAGCCGGGGCAGTACTCCAGCGTCCTGTCCGTATCCCTGTTCCCGGTCGACTGACCCGGAACCCGACAACGCGCGGCCGACCGGTTCCTTCACCGGTCGGCCGCGCCGGGGGTTTCCATGACCACACGCATCGCCACCGCGATCACCGTTCTCCTCGTCGGCCTGGGGCTGCTGTTCGGCGCCTCACCCGCCACCGCCGATGATGCAGCCGCCGATCAGCCCGCGGGCACCACTTGGTCCCTGCAACCCGCGTCGGCCGAGGTCGCTGACGGTCGCGTCTCCCTGCGCCAGCGCGTCGATCCGGGAGCGACCGTCGACGAGCACCTCGCCCTAACCAATCACGGCGCCTCCCCCGCCCGCTTCGCGGTGTACGCGAGCGACGGCGTCGTCACCGACAGCGGCAGCTTCGACCTCTTACCCGGTGACCAGGCGCCGAAGGACGGCGGCTCCTGGATCACGTTCGGCGAGGTCGCGCAGGCTCAGCCGCGCACCGGCGGCGGATTCACGATCGATCTCGCTGCCGGAGCCGCGGTCATCATCCCGGTCCGCATCGCGGTCCCCGCGGATGCGACCCCGGGCGACCATCCGGCGGGAATCGTGGCCGAGCTGCTCGCGGACTCCCAGACCCAGGTGCACCTGTCCACGCGCGTCGGTGTGCGCGTGCACCTGCGCGTCACCGGCGACATCGCGGCTGCGCTCGCCGCCGAGAACGTGGAGGTCCGCTACGAGACCTCCGCGAATCCGCTCGCTCCCGGCACGGCCACCGTCTCGTTCGACATCGCAAACCGAGGCAACGTCCGGCTGGCCGCGTCGAGCACCGTGATGCTGTCGGGACCGTTCGGTGTGCTTCCGGTCACGGCCGAGATCGCCGAGGGCAGGGAGATCCTGCCCGGCCAATCCGCGCGCGCCGAAGCAACGCTTCCCCTCTGGCCGCTCGTTCTCGGCTTCGGTGAGATCACCCTGCAGCCGCAGCCGGTGGGCACCGACGAGATCGAGGTGCCGCTCCACGCCAGCACCACCGACGTCACCGTCTGGACACCGCCATGGGTGTATCTCGCCGCGCTGCTGCTCGTGCTCCTGACCTGGTGGCTGATCCGTCGGCAGCGCAAGCGCTCGGCCGCGCGTGTGCAGGCCGCGATCGACGCGGCCGTGGCTGCCGCTCGCACGGCCGACCGCGACGTCGTCCCCGTTTAGACCGCGGTCACCGGGAAGCCGGTGGATTCGCGTCGCACGATCTCAAAGCCCGGCTGCAGCGTTCGCGGCGCACGCCGCTCGCCCTTCTCCTCGATCCGCTCGATGAGGAGGGCGACGGCGTCGCGCGCGATCTGCTTGCTGCCCGCGTCGACGCTGGACATCGACGGCATGGAGAAGCGCCCCTCGTCGATGTTGTCGAATCCGATGACGGCGACATCCTCGGGAACGCGCAGGCCTGCCTCGCCGAGGGCGCGCAGGGCGCCCAGCCCCAGCGCGTCGTTGAGCGCGAACACGGCATCGAAGGGTACGC
This sequence comes from Microbacterium gorillae, assembly GCF_050990725.1. GTDB lineage: Bacteria > Actinomycetota > Actinomycetes > Actinomycetales > Microbacteriaceae > Microbacterium > Microbacterium gorillae_A. Next base: position 90,657 of record NZ_CP158844.1, on the reverse strand, counting down.
CCGATGCGATGAGTTCGCGCACCGCGAGCACACCCGCTGTGCGGTTCCAGTGCGGGGCGATGCGCACCAGGTCCGGGTCGAGATCGACCCCCGCGGCCGCGAGCGCCTCCTCGTAGCCGGCCACGCGCAGCGTCGCCGAGCTGGTGTCGATGGTGGGATCCGCCTCGGCTCCGACGATCGCGATGCGCCGACGCCCGATCTCCAGCAGGTGCTCCACGGCTGCGCGCGCGGAGGCGACGTTGTTCATGGTGACGTGGTCGGTGGGACCGTCGAAGATGCGCTCACCGAGCAGCACCAGCGGGAAGCCGGTGTTCAGAGCTTCGGCGTCGGCCTGACCCAGCGCCTGCGGGCTGAACAGCAGACCGTCGGTGAGGCGGAGGCGACCACCCGCGATCACCTGCAGCTCCCGGTCGCGATCCCCGCTGGTCTGCTCCACCACGACGCCGAGGCCATGGGTGTCGGCGGCGCGGATGACGGCGTCCGCGAGCTCGGCGAAGTAGTTCTCGCTCAGGGCCGGAACGGCGAGTCCGATGACCCCCGTGCGCCCCGATCGAAGGCCGCGGGCAGACAGATTCGGACGGTAGCCCAGCTCGTCGATGGCGGCGCGCACGCGATCGCGCATCTGCTGTCGCACGTGCGGGTAGTCGTTGATGACGTTCGAGACCGTCTTGATCGACACTCCAGCCAGACGTGCGACGTCGTGCATTGTCGGCTCCATCGATTCACTCCCCACGCGTCTCCGAGCGTCCACTCACTCTATCCTCGCCGCGCGGGCCGCCCCGCAGCCGGCCGTGGGGCCCGGTGATGGACCCCACGGCCGCACGCTCAGGCGGCAGCGGGGATGAGTCGGATGATCGACCACGACACGGGCGGGAGCACCGCACGCAGCCGGCCGTCGTCAACGGTCGCCGTGGCGTTCTCCCGCGGCAGCACCGACGTGTCGTCGTCCGCGGTCGCGCTCCACGTGTGATCGGGGTTCGACAGCGTGAGCGCCTCGGCGATGCGGAGCTGCCCGAATCCGCCGACGCGAGCCTCGATCGACAGCTCCTCCGTGGTGGACCGGTTCACCGCGAGGATCACCACCTCCCCCGTCTCCGGGTCGTGGGTGGCGACTGCGTCGATCGCATCGACCTCGCCGAACTTCGCCGTCGTGATCCGCGGCGACTCCACGGCCAGACGCAGGACGTCGCCCTGCGCGAAGCGCGACGTGAGGGCGAACGGATGGAACGTGGTCTGCTTCCAAGACCGTCCACCGGGCTCCGTCATGATCGGGGCGATCACGTTGACCAGCTGCGCCAGCGAAGCGGAGTGCACACGGTCGCTGTGGCGCAGCAGCGAGATCAGCAGCCCGCCCACCACGACGGCATCCGCGACGTTGTACCGGTCCTCCAGCAGCACGGGGGCGATCGGCCAGTCGTCACCGGTCGGCGGCTGCGATTCCGCGCGGTGCTGGTACCAGACGTTCCACTCGTCGAAGGAGATGTTGATGGTCTTGGTGTGCTTGCCCGCCGCACGCACGGCGTCGGCGGTGGCCGTCACCGAGTCGATGAAGTGATCCATGTCGACCGCGCTGGCCAGGAAGGAGGCGAGGTCGCCGTCCTCCTCCCAGTAGTAGGCGTGCGCGGAGATGTAGTCGACGTGCTCGTAGGTCTCGGTGAGGACGACACGCTCCCACTCGCCGAAGGTCGGGATCGCCGAACCGGAGGATCCACACACCACCAGCTCCAGCCCCGGGTCCACCATGCGCATCGCGCGCGCGGTCTCCGCCGCCAGGCGACCGTACTCCTCGGCCGTCTTGTGGCCGATCTGCCAGGGCCCGTCCATCTCGTTCCCCAGGCACCACATGCGGATCCGATGCGGCTCGGGGGTGCCGTTCGCGCGACGCTGCTCCGCCCACGCGGCCCCGGCCGGCACATTGCAGTACTCAAGCAGATCCAGCGCCTCCTGCACGCCACGGGTGCCGAGGTTCACCGCCATCATCGGCTCGACACCGGCCTTCGCCGCCCAGCGCATGAACTCGTCGACCCCCACCGTGTTGGGCTCCAGGGAGTGCCACGCCAGGTCCAGGCGCGGCGGACGATCCGCCACCGGACCGATCCCGTCCTCCCAGCGATAGCCCGAGACGAAGTTGCCGCCGGGGTAGCGCACGGTGGAGACGCCGAGCTCGCGGGTCAGCTCGATCACGTCCTCACGGAAGCCGTCCGCGTCGGCACGGGGGTGGTCGGGGTCGTGGATGCCCGTGTACACACTCCGACCCAGATGCTCGACGAAAGCGCCGAACGTGCGACGACGAACGGGGCCGACGACGAATGCCGGGTCGATGGTGAGAGAAGCGGTGAGCATGGCGTGTTTCATTCCTTCATGGGGAGATAAGAAGGTGCGGGCGGACGAAGCGTCGCCCACCCGCACCTCGGAGTGGCTGGAGTTACTGACCCAGCTCGTTCTTCAGATCGGACTGCGCCTGATCCAGCGCATCCTTGGCCGGCGTGCCGTTCTCGTAGATCTCGTTGAGCGTCACGGTGCGGAACTGGTTGTCCACCTTCGGCAGGTTCTCGTTGGCGAAGGACTTGAAGTGACCGATACCCGACTTCACGGAGTTCAGGACGTCGAACAGGTTCGTCTGGAAGTACTTGTTGAACTTGTTGTCGGGGTTGTGGGTGACAGCCTCGTCCTCCCAGACGGACATGTTGACCGGGTCGAAGCCGAGCACCTCCCACACCGCCACGTTGGCTTCGTGCGACAGCTTCGCGTAGGCGAGGAACTCCATCGCGAGCTCCTTGTGCTCGCTCTTCTCCATCACCGTGGTGCCGGTTCCGCCGCCACCGATGGTGAGCACGTCAGAGCCGGGAACCTGAGGAGCCGGAGCGATGGCGATCTTGCCGTCGAGGTCGGGCATGTAGTCCACGAAACGGGACGTGTACCAGGCGGGGTAGACGATCGCCGCGAAGTCGCCGTTGTTGATCGCGCCGTAGGCTTCCTCGTTGTCGGGGCTGCCGCCGGGGATCGTGGAGAGCGCGCCGGCCTCCTTCATGTCCTGGAACATCTCCATGGTCTCGACCACCACGGGGTTGTTGACGTCCACGTTGCCCAGTCCGTCATCGGCGAACAGCTGGCCGCCGTTCTGCGCGATGGCCAGCGGCTCGGTGAAGTAGACACCCGTGCTCGCGACGCTGAAGGCCTTGCCGGTCGATGAGTTGTAGGTGGCACCGGCCTTCGCGAAGTCGTCCCAGGTCTTGATGGTGGTGTAGTCGATGCCTGCGGCCTCGAGCAGCTCGGTGTTGTAGAAGGCCACGAACGCACCCACGTGCGTCGGGTAGCCGTAGATCTTGCCATCGCGGCTGTAGAGGTCGAGACGGGCCTTGACGATGTCGTCGACATACGGCTCAGCGGCCTCGGTGAGGTCGGCGAGCGGAGGGGTCGCGCCCTTGAGGAAGTTGCGGAACTTGCCGACCTCGATGTCGGCCAGGTCAGGAAGCCCCTGCCCCGAGTTCGCGGCAAGCAACAGCTTGTCGTGCATGTCCTGGTACGGGTAGACGGTGATGTTGAGGTCGACGGCCTTGTCGGGGTTCTCCTCGTTCCACTTCTCGGCCATCTCCTCGTAGACCTGGCCATGGAGCTCGGCGAACACCCACATGTCCAGCTTGGTGGCGCCGCCCGCTGCGGCATCGTCGCCGCCGTCGCTGGGATTGCTGCCGGCACCGCAACCGGAGAGGACTCCGACGGCGACGCCGGCGACGACGGCCGCCGTCACGATCTTTCGAATGCGCATGGTGATGCTCCTGACTGTGTTTGGGGGTACTGCAAGGGAGGGTCGATAAAGAGGGGAAGAGCATTCAGCCCTTGACGGCTCCGGCGGTCATGCCTTCAACGAAGAAGCGCTGGAATGCGAGGAAGAGAATGAGGATCGGAATCAGCGAGAAGAACGACCCGATGATGAGCAGCTCATAGTTATTGCCATAGGGCGTGAGCAATGTGTTGAGTCCGATGGGCAGAACGAACTTGTCGGGCGAGCGCAGCACCAGCAACGGCCAGAGGAAGTTGTTCCAGATCGTCATGGCGTTGAGGATCGCCATCGCCGCGAATGCGGGCTTGGCGATCGGGATGATGAGGCGGAAGAAGATGCCGAACTCGGATACCCCGTCCACCCGCCCGGCTTCGAGGATCTCCTTCGGGATGCCCAGGAAGTACTGACGGAAGAAGAAGATCGTCACCGCCTGTGCCAGGAAGGGCAGCACCACGATCCAGTACTGGTCCGCGGCACCGAAGTCGTTCACCTGCACGTACAGCGGCAGCATGAGCATCTCGAACGGGATGGTCATCAGGATGATCACCAGGATGAAGCCGAAGCTCTTGCCGCGGAACTCGTACATCGCGAACCCGTAGGCGACGAACGAGCTCACCAGCAGCGTTCCCACCACCTGCACGATCGTGAGGACCAGGCTGTTCCAGAACCACTGGAAGTACAGGCCCGAGTCCGTGAAGAGCATCGTGTAGTTGTCGAAGCTCAACGTGGAGAAGTCGATCGCGAAGGAGATCCCGTTGCGGATGACGTCGTTGCCGTCCTGGAACGTGCCGATGAAGATCGCCAGCACGGGCACGAGCGAGACCAGTGCGATGACGATGAGGAACGCACTCTGGATGAGGCCGACAGCGCGGCGGCTCAGTGGCGGGCGCCGTGATGCGGGGATCGCGGCCGTCTCGCGTTCGGTGAGGGTCGACCGGCTCATCGTGTGGACTCCTTCTTGAACGTTCCCGTGGCGGTGAGCTGGGTGAGGTTGATCGCCAGCACCAGGACGAGCAGCACCACACCCACGGCGGAGGCGAAGCCGAGATCGTTCTCCTGGATTCCCTTGCGGTAGAGGTAACCCACGATGGTGAGGCCCTGGTTGTTCGGCGAGTTGTTGCCGGCGTAGAGCATGAAGCTCTCCAGGAACATCGCCAGACCGCCGTACACGCTGATGGTGGTGACGTAGACGATGGTGGGCTTGAGGCCCGGGAGGGTGACGTTGAAGAACTGCTGGATCTTGCTCGCCCCGTCGATCGATGCCGCCTCGTAGTACTCGGTCGGGATCGCCTGCATGCCGGCGAGGAAGTACATCGTGTTCACGCCGGCCCAGCGCCAGAGCGCGAGTAGCAGCAGCGCCCCGAGTCCGGTGAGGTCCTCGCGGAGCCAGCGCACCGGGCCGAAGCCGAAGAACTCGGCGATCTGGTTCATGAGGCCGGAGTCCGTCTCGGCGAACATCAGGCGGAACACGATGCCGGCCACCACGACCGAGGTGAGCGCGGGGACGAACAGCGACGACTTGAAGAAGTTTTTGATGCGTGCGCTGCCGATCTTCGCGTTGATGATGGCCGCGAGGATCATCGGGATCGGCACCAGCAGGATGAGCGTCAGCACCATGTACCGGAGGCTGTTGAACATCGCCTTCCAGAACACCTGGTCCTTCCACAGGCGGTCGTAGTTGGCGGTGCCGATGAACGTCGCCTCGCCGTAGAGCACCTCCTGGAAGCTCATGATCACGGAGCGCGCAACCGGAATCAGCCAGAACACCAGCAGCGTCAGCAGGAACGGCAGGATGAACAGATAGGGCGCGAGACGCTGGTTGTAGAGCAACTTCTTCATGCGCGGGAAGTTCCTCGGGCTCGATCGGTCATGGCACTTTCTTCCTTGAAGTGATGCCCCGACGACTCGTATTCGCGGTGAGTCGTCGAGCGTGTCGATTGCGGATGCACCGCCCTTGTGGGACCGGGATCGCAATCCTCCTTGACAGAACGATGCTGTTCCGCCATAGATATTTACAACGTTGCATATCAGTATCCACGATCTTCCCCATCGCGCAAGTCATCGTGATTGATCGGGGAAGAAAGACAGACGGAGAGAACCCATGACAGGCGAGATCTGGCGCGACCCCGCGGTCGATATCGAATCCAGGATCGAGGCGGTGATCGCCGCACTCAGTGCCGAGGAGAAGGCGGCACAGCTCGGCGGATTCTGGGCCGACCAGCGCACCTCGGACGACATCATCGCGCCGATGCAGGACGTGTTCTCCGAGGGCCGATCGCCCTTCGAGCGTGTGACGCGCCACGGCATCGGACAGCTGACCCGCGTGTTCGGCACGGCACCGGTGACCGCCCGCGAGGGCATGGCCCGGGTGCAGGAATCGCAGCGCCATCTGCTCGAGAACACGCGCCCGGGGATTCCGGCGATCGTGCACGAGGAGTGCCTCACCGGCTTCACCACGCTCGGCGCCACGGTCTACCCCACCGCGCTGGCGTGGGCAGCGACGTTCTCCCCGCAGCTCGTGGACGAGATGGCGAACGCGATCGGTCGCGATCTCGCCGCAGTGGGCGTGCATCAGGGCCTGTCCCCCGTGCTCGACGTGGTCACGGACTACCGCTGGGGGCGGGTCGAGGAGACGATGGGCGAGGACCCGTACGTGGTGGCGACGCTCGCCTCCGCCTATGTCTCCGGGCTGCAGCGCGCGGGCATCATCGCCACGCTCAAGCACTTCGCGGGCCATGCCAGCTCGCGCGGCGGCCGCAACCACGCGCCGGTGTCGATGGGCGAGCGGGAGCTGCGCGACCTGGTCCTTCCGCCGTTCGAGATGGCGGTTCGTGAGGCGGGAGCACGCAGCGTGATGAACTCCTACACGGAGACGGATCGGGTGCCGTCGGCGGCGGACCGCTGGCTGCTCACCGACCTGTTGCGCGGCGAGTGGGGCTTCGAGGGCACGGTCGTCGCCGACTACTGGGCCATCGCGTTCCTGAAGTCCAAGCACGGCGTGGCCGCCACGATGTCCGATGCCGGGCGGCTGGCGCTGCACGCCGGAATCGATGTGGAGCTGCCCGACATCTCCGCGTACCTCGAACTCGCGACGGACGACCCTGCGCCCGAGCGCACGGCGGAGGACATCGACACGGCGCTGCGCCGCGTGATGCGGCAGAAGATCGAGCTCGGGCTGCTGGACGAGGGATGGACGCCCGCGGATCCGACGGACTACGACCTCGACAGCCCGGAGAACCGTCGCATCGCGCGCGAACTGGCGGAGAAGTCGGTGATCCTGCTCGACAACCCGACGGCGCTGCTCCCGCTGCCGCGACAGACATCGCGCATCGCGGTGATCGGGCCGTGCGCGGACGACGCCAGTGCACTGATGGGTGCGTACTCCTTCCCGGTGCACGTGCTCTCCCGACACCGCGAGTTCGGGCTCGGGCTCAGTGCGCAGCCACTTCCGGAGGCGCTGCGCGAGGTGTTCCCTGATGCCGAGGTGACGGTGGAGCGCGGCGTGCCGCTGCAGACGCCGCACGATCCCGCGGAGCTGGCACGAGCGGTCGACAGCGCTGCGGCCGCGGAGGTCGCCGTCGTGGTGGTGGGCGATCACGCCGGCATGTTCGGCAAGGGAACCTCGGGAGAGGGATCGGACGCGCCGTCGCTGGAGCTTCCTGGCGATCAGCGCGCGCTCGTCGATGCGGTGCTGGAGACCGGCGTTCCGGTGGTGCTGCTGGTGTTGTCGGGTCGGCCATACGCGATCGGCAGTTTCGTCGGGCGCGCGGCCGCCATCGTGCAGGCGTTCATGCCGGGCGTCGAGGGAGCGGGCGCACTGGCGCGTGTACTCTCGGGCGAGGTGAATCCCAGCGGACACCTCCCGGTGCAGGTTCCCGCAGAGCCGACGGCGCTACCGCACACCTACCTCGCTCCGCCCCTGGGTCAGGACGGCGACCGGATCAGCAATCTGTCCATCGCTCCGGCGTTCCCGTTCGGACACGGGCTGTCGTACACGACGTTCGAGCTCGGTGAGTTGGCGCTGGATCAAGCCGAGATCGCGACGGATGGAACCGTCGTCGTGACGACGGAGGTGACCAACACCGGCGACCGCGCGGGCGAGACCGTCGTGCAGTTGTACAGCGCAGACCCCGTGGCGCAGGTGACGCGACCGGTGCAGCAGCTGATCGGTTACGCGCGGGTTGCATTGGAGGCCGGCGAGCGGACACGCGTGACGTTCACGGTGCACGCGGATCGCTTCTCGTTCACCGGGCTGGCGCGGAAGCGGATCGTGGAGCCGGGCGAGATCGTCCTGTCCGCAGGGTTTTCCGTGGCCGATCGACCCGTGACGGCCACCGTGCGGCTGGCCGGTCCGGTACGTGAAGTGCTGACCCCCGTCCTCACCACGGGCGTCGAGCAGCTGTCCGCCGAAGAGCACGCCGCCGCAGCGCGATGACGGGCGAGCGCCCGTCTCACTTCAGGAGCGGCGGGCGCTCAGGCTCGACGGAGTCGCGGCGAACTCACGAGCGAACGCCACCGAGAACGCCGACGGTGACGCGTAGCCGAGATCGGTCGCCACCTGCGAGACGCTGCGATGACGCAGCATCGGAATCGAGGCCAGCAGGAGTGCGCGGGTGCGCCAGGCGGCAGGGCTCATCCCGGTCTCAGCCACGAAGCGCCGCGTGAGCGCGCGCTCGCTCATCCCGACGCGACGGGCCCAGACGGCGTTGGTGACCGCCGCATCGGGGTCCGCGACGAAGGCTCGGCACAGCGCGGCGAACGGCGCGTGCACCGGAAGCGGAACATGCAGCGGCGTCTCGGGAAGCGCCGCGAGCTCATGCAGGATGAGATCAATGAGGGCCCCGTCCCTGCCTTCCGGTGCATAGCCTGCGGGCAGGTCGGAGGCTGCCAGCAGAAGCTCACGCAGCATCGGGCCGACCCCCACCACGCGACACGAAGCCGGCCACCACGGGACCGCCGACGGCTCGATGTAGAGACTGGATGTCTGCACGTCGAGCATCCTCACGCGATGCCGGGTGCGCGGCGGGATGAGGACGCCGCGTTCGCCGGGCACGGTCCAGGCCCCATCGTCGGTCTCCACCAGCATCGTTCCTGTGGCCGCATACAGGAACTGCGCGCGACGGTGCTCATGCCAGTCCAGCAGATGTCCCGGCGGGTAGTCGGTCGCGATCGGCAGCACCGGCACCGAGAGGTGATCGACCGCGGGGAGCGACACGTTACGCACGCCTCGAGCATAGGGGCTGAAACTCACATGTTCCTGCCCGTCATTCGAATGCCAGACGATCGGGACCCCGGTGTACTGGGTTCAGTGATGCTTCTCCTTCTCCTCATCGGCGTTCTCACCGGTCTCACCACGGTGCTCTTCGGCTTCGGCGGAGGGTTCGTCACCGTGCCGGTCATCATGTGGGTGGAGCTCGCCGCTGGCGGAGACGCCGGGCGCGTAGCCGTGGCGACGTCAGCGGTGGTGATGGTCACCGGCGCCGCCGTCGCAACCCTCGCAACACCGCGGGATGTGCTCGGCCGACTGCGGGGGCGCGGGCCGCTGCTTGTGCTGCTCGGTGCCGGTGGGGCCGCGGGCGCCGCCGCAGCACTGCACCTCCCCGCCCGCATCGCGTCGGTCGGGTTCGTCGTGTACCTGGCGGTGACCATCATCGATGTGCTCGTCCGACCAGGCTTCCTCCGTCCTGCCGCGTCGACGGATCGGCGAGCCCGCGCGATCCCCGATGTGCTCGGGTTTCCGATCGGCACGATCGCCGCCTTCCTCGGTGTCGGCGGCAGCGTGATGACGGTCCCTCTCCTGCGCAGGTCAGGGCTTGCGATGAGCCTCGCCACAGCGCTGGCGAATCCGCTGACTCTCGCGGTGAGCGTTCCCGCGATGGTCGTCTTCCTCACCGCGAACGCCGCCGCCCTGCCGGACGGGATGCTGATGGTCGGGGCCGTGGACGCGAGTGCTGCCGCGCTCCTGCTCCTCGGGGCGATCCCGACGATCATCCTGCTGCGGCGCCGCCCGCCACGCATTCCCGACCGGGTCCACGCCTGGACCTATCTGGCGCTCCTGGTCGCGGCCGCGGCCGCGATGCTTCCGCGCGTGCTCTGAGTCGACGCTCGGTGTTGCGAAACGAGGAGCATGTCGCCGAAAGAGGTCTGAAACCGTGGTTCGGTCCTCGGTTGGCGACATTCTCCTCATTTCGCGACAGCGAGTCCAGGGTTCATGATTGATCCTTGTGATCCTTGTGATCCTTGCCCTCGTCGGTGTCGTGCTGCTCGTCGCCGGAGGCGGCGCGATCGCCGCGGGCGTGCTCCCCGCGACCGATGCGCTGGCGGTGGCCGACCGGGTGTGGCCGATTCTGCTGTTCGTGGTCGCGGTCACGATTGTCGCGGAGCTCGCCGCCATCGCCGGAGTGTTCGATGCGCTGGCCTCCCGCCTCGCCCGGTGGGCTCGCGGCCGCGTGATCATGCTGTGGCTGCTGGTGGTAGCCCTCGCCGTGGTGGTGACCGCCTTCCTGTCGCTCGACACGACGGCCGTGCTGCTCACTCCGGTCGTTATCACCGTGGCTCGCGCGAACGGTCTGCGCCCGCTCCCCTTCGCGTTCGTCACGGTGTGGCTCGCGAACACCGCGTCGCTGTTCCTCCCGGTGTCCAACCTCACCAACCTGCTCGCCGCCCACACGCTGGACGGCGGGGACGCGGTCACCTTCGTGACGTTGATGATCCGGTCGGCGCTGATCGCGGTGATCGTCACCGTCGCGATCCTGTGGTTGCTGAGCCGACGCGAGCTACGGGGGCGGTTCGAACCGGCGCCCCCGGTCCTGGCCGGCGACCCGACCCTGTTCCTGATCAGCGGCATCGTCCTCATCGTGATGATGCCGCTGCTGGTCGTGCTGCCACCCTGGCTGCCCGCGCTTGTCGCCGCGATCGTGCTGGTGCTGGTGTTCGTCCGACGTGCTCCGCGAACGCTGACGTGGAAGCTCGTACCGTGGCAGCTGGTGGTGTTCGCTTCGGGGCTGTTCCTCGCGGTGGCGGTGCTCGAACGACTGGGATCGGCCGCGTTGCTGGCTTCGGTGGTCGGCAACGGAGACGATCTGCTGTCGCTCTGGCAGGTCGCGGGAGTCGGGATGCTCGGCGCGAACCTGATCAACAATCTCCCCGCCTACCTCGCCCTGGAGCGACCGCCGGCTCACCCGCGCGGCTCGCCGCCCTGCTCATCGGGGTGGGAGCGGGACCTCTGATCACGCCGTGGGCGTCCCTCGCAACGCTGCTGTGGCACTCGCGCCTCGCGAGCCTGGGCGTGGCAGTGCCCTGGCGTCGTTACATCCTTCTCGGCTGTGTGGCCGGGCCGCTCGTGGTCGCGTGCGCCGTGGTTCCGCTGGCTCTGTGGTGAACGCACGAAAAGAGGGGAATGCCGCCGAACGAGGGCGGAACACGTGATTCCGCCCGTCGTTGGCGACATTCCCCTCGTTTCAGAACAGCAGTTCAGGACAGCAGTGCCGGCTCAGACGTACCAGTCGCGCGCCGCGTTGGCCACGCTCGGCTCCGCCCGATGCAGCGCGGGCTGCGCGGCCCAGCCGACGCCGTTGGCCAGAACCTGGTGGATCTGCGGCTGGTGATACACCGGGTACTCCTGATCACCGGGGCTGAAGTAGAAGATCCGGCCCTTACCGCGTGTGAAGGTCACGCCCGAGCGGAACACCTCGCCGCCGGTGAACGAGCTGATGAAGATCAGGTCGTCCGGGTCGGGGATGTCGAACAGTTCGCCGTACATCTCCTGCTCGGGGATGATGAGGGGGCTCTCGACACCCGCCGCGATGGGGTGCGAAGGCTTGACGGTCCACACCAGTTCGCGCTCGGCCTCGTTGCGCCACTTCAGCGAGCACGTTGTGCCGAGCAGGCGGATGAAGATCTTCGAGAAGTGGCCAGAGTGCAGCACGATCAGCCCCATGCCACCGAGCACGTGACGCTGCACGCGCGCGACGATCTCGTCGCTGACCTCGTCGTGGGCGATGTGCCCCCACCACAGCAACACGTCGGTGCGCGCCAGCGTCTCCTCGGAGAGTCCGTGCTCAGGGTCGACCAGCGTGGCCGTCGAGATGTCGGCGTTTGGATAGTGCGCCCGCAGACCGGCGGCGATCGCGCCGTGCATGCCCTCGGGGTACATCTCCGCCATGGTGGCCGGTTCGTTGCGCGCCTCGTGCACACCCTCGTTCCAGACCAGGATGTTGAGCTTCTCCGTGCGGGTCACAGCTGGACCTCCCGACCCTCGCGCGCCGACGCGTAGCAGGCATCGATGATTCGCGTGCGCTTCAGAGCGAGCGAACCGTCGTGGCGTGCCCACTCGGCTTCACCGGCGCGAACCGCGGCGACGAAGTCGGTCACCACGCCGAGGTGCATTCCGCTCTCGCCCACCTCGGGCGAGTAGTCGGCGTTCTCGGCCCCGTTGTCGCGGAAGATCCGCAGCTCGCTGGGATCCCCCGCTACACGCAGCTCGGCACCGCCGTCCGTGCCGTAGACGAGAAAGTTCATCTCGTCGTCCGGGTTGCGATAGCTGGCCCAACCCGCCTCGATGAGCAGGGTGGCACCACCTTCGAGACGCAGGAACGCCGTGGCGAAGTCCTCCACGCCGAACGCGTGGTCGGTGGCGGCGGCGCTGTACTGCGCGTTGCCGCCGAGGCCGCGCGGGCCGAGCTCGGAGTACGTGCTCGCCGAGACCGCCAGCACCTCCGGCTCGCCCAGCAGGTCGAGGGCGTAATCGAGGACGTGCACGCCGATGTCGGCGAGCGGACCGCCACCCGCGAGCGCGGGGTTCGTGAACCAGCTGCCCAGCATCGGGATGCCCTGGCGGCGCAGCCACGCTGCCTTCGCGAAGTACGGACGTCCCACTTCGCCGCGGTCGATCGCCCCCTTCAGCGCCTGGATGTCGCCGCGACGGCGGTGGTTGAACGCCACGTCGAGCACGCGACCAGCGGCACGGGCAGCGTCGACCATCTGCTGGCCTTCCTCGCCATTGCGCGCGATCGGCTTCTCGCTCAGCACATGGATCCCCCGCTCCAGTGCCGCGATCGCGATGGGCGCGTGCAGGAAGTTCGGGACCGCGACGCTGATGGCGTCCAGCCCCTCGAGTTCGAGCAGGTCCTCCCAGCGCGCGAACGTGTTCGCCACCGCGTACTTCTCCGCCGCCGCGGCAAGCAGATCCTGCTCCATCGCCGCCACCGCGACGATCTCGACGCCGTCAATGGTGCTGTACGCATCCAAGTGCTGCTGGCCCGCCCAGCCCAGGCCGATCACGCCGACCTTCAGATCCGTGGTCACAATGTTCCTTCTCTTCGACGGCGCTGTCCCATTAGATTCGGATTGCAAATCAACGCCGATTGCGTCTACTCAACCACTCCACACCGGCACCCGTCAACCCTGAATCGAATCGATACGATCGATCCGCCGCCCGTTCATGGCACGCCGCGCCCTACCTTCAACGCGGGAACGTCGATCCGCTTGCCAACCCGTTGTGTTGCGGCTGGACGAACCTCACACGTAGACGACTGGGCAGAAACATCTCAGCTGACGAAGAAGGGTGGACGGTCTGCCAGCGCGGCACCGAGTGCCGCGCGGAGGAGGTCAGGGCTTCGTCAGTATGACCTCGACTTCGGTATCGGCGCGTCGGACCAAGTACTTCCTCACGCCCCGTCATTCGTCTTCATCCCCCTCGCGTCCCGGGCGGACTGAAGTCCACCTGCGGAACGGTGAGAGGGCCAAAAGCAGGCTCGACGCGAGAGCGAACAGAATGACACTGATCAAGCCCACTTCATATCCCCACTGACTGACCACTAATCCGCCTGCGATGCTCGCAAACGGCATGATCCCGAGAGCAAACGTGCGGTTGCAAGCGATCACCCTTCCGAGCATCGCTCGGGGGGCGACGCGTGCAGGGACGGATGCTCCTGCCACTCCGGCAATAACAGCGACGAAGCCCCCGCCAGCGCACGCGATGACGATCGCCCAGATACCGTCCGCGCCCAGAGAGGGCGCCGCGAAGTAGCCCAGACAGGGGAGAGCAGCCGCCGCGCTAGCGGCGATCTTGGTTGTCGCTTCGCCCCGCCGCGCGATGAGGCGCGGCGCAACGAGCGCTCCGACGAGGCCGCCCACGCCTTGGACTGTGGTAACGAGGGCAATCAATGCCGTACTCAATCCAACGACGTTGGCGAGGTACACAACATTGAATGCGTTCATGAACATCGCCCCTGTTGACGCCGCCATGCCAGACAGCAGGAGTGCACGAAGGACGGGGTTTCCGAGGGAGTATCTCAGTCCCTCCAAAGCCTCCGAGAACAACGTACGCCGACTCCGACGCGATGCCTGTTTGTTCCCTAGTTTCCCGGTCGGTTTGGCAAACAACGCCGCTGATCCCAGATACGCCACGGCAGCCACTGCAGCCACAGCGGGCGCGACCACGACGCCGAGCATCACTGCCGCAACACCCGGCGACGCGACTTCGCCCGTAGTCGATGCAGCTTTCAACCTGCCAAACGCCAGCGGAAGCTGCCGATCTTCCACAAGCGAAGGCACGCGAGCAGAATTCGCAGTCGTGAAGAAGACTTCCGCGATGCCGACGCACACGCACACGATGCCCAGCACAACGATGGAGAGCCTGCCGCTGATCCCAAGGACGGCTACGAGAAGTAGTAAGAGCGCTCTAGCCAGATCAGCGAAGATCATCATGCGCCGTGTGCTAAACCGATCAGCGAAAACGCCAATTGGTATGCCGAGCAGCGTCATACCAATCATGCTCAGCGCATTGAGAACTCCGACGGCGTCGGCACCCACACTCAGCGTCGTAACAGCAAGGATCGGAACGATCGACCGAAAAGTCGCGGTACCTACCGAGCTGAGGAAGGTTCCAGCGATATATCGCCCCATCTCGTCGGGGAGGCTCTCCCGACCCCTCACCACCGCTCAGTCCTCCTGAGAAGGGGCGGGTAGGACTCGCCCTCTCGCCCTCTTGCCCAGGAGATCCAGATGCTCCTCGATCTCCGCTGGGGATGTCGCTCACCGTGCAGATGACGCAGCGCGCCCTGCCACGTCCCCGGGTTACTCGTCTGGGGGTCGAGATCCGCTTCCCAAGCGTCCGTCATCCGAGCTGGCATTACACGGAGCTGCAACTCGCGCCGCGCGAAAGGTACGCAGCGCAGTCGACGCTACCGAGCTTCAGACTCAGCAACCAAACCACGGCAGCACGATCACGGCTCCTATCCGCGAGGTAGTCCATCGCGAAGGTCTGGTGGCCGGATACACGCTGCGTGTCGTCAAGCCTCACAAACAACTCAGGCCATGTAGCAACCGCATCCAACCCAGTCATTAGGGCACCTCCCGGTCATTCCAGTGAACCACGCGCTACCACCTGACAACAGGTCATATCGGTGCCCCAATAGGCCCGTCCTCCGCGGCTCTGCGGGCCGGCATAGACACCGCCGGCGAGCGGACTGGTTGTAGCAGCGCAGCCGAGATGGAGAGATCCGTGGGGATCGCGTCCGGTCGATGGCGTCAGTTGCGAAACCCGGTGCTGGCTTCCATCCGGTGACGCGGCCGGAGTGGCAACGCGGAACGAGACGAGTCAGCCGACGGGAGTGCGCTCGACCCAGACGTCGAGCACGCGGTCGCGCGCAGCCGTCGACGCGGCCGCGAGCGCGCCGAGCACCACGACATCGCCGCCGAGCGGCGAGATCACCAGCTCGGGTGCCGGCAGGTGCATGTCCTTCGGCAGGTGCTGACGCGCCGCCTCGACGACGGGCGCGATACCGGCCGAGATGGCACCGGACACCACGAAGTGCGACGGATCGAACATCCCCGCCATGACGCTGACGATCCGCGACAGCACGACCCCCGCTCGCTCGACGAGCGCCACGGCATCGGGGTCCCCGGCAGCCGCGAGGTCGAGGATGGTGCGACCAGTGAGGTCCTCCACGGCCAGCTGCGCGAGCGGCGCATCCGCGGCGTACTCGTCGTGTGCACGAGCGTTGGTCGCCCAGCGCGTGAGCCTCGTTCCGATGCCGTCCGAGCCGCCGACGCCGACGACGTTGTCGAAGGCGACCATCTCGCCCACGCCGCCGTGCGTGCCCCGCAGCAGCCGACCATCCACCACGACGCCCGCACCGAGGCGACCGCCGGCCAGCAGCGCGATGTAATTGTCGCTTCCGACCGCGCCACCGACGGACCCTTCCGCGACAGCGGCGAGCGAGGCGTCGTTGTCGATCCGCACGATCGGGGCCCAGTTCACCGCATCGACGAAGCCCGGGTTGGTGCGTGCCCAGTAGTTCTGCGGGTGCCGCGGCGAACGTCCGTCCACCCCCACGGGCGCCGGAACTCCGATGCACAGCGACAGCACATCGCCGCGGGACCGGTTCGCCTCCTCCAGCGCGGTCTCGATCGCGTCCACCACCAGCCGTGAACGCACATCCGCCGCATCCGTGTCGGAGTCCACCTCGATCGACAGCGTCGACAGCGGCTGCGAGCGCAGGTCAGCAACGCGCACGGTGATGTGCCGTTCGCCGGCGTCCACCCCCACCAGCACGGCGGCATCCCCGGCCAGGCTGAAGCGGCGAGCGGGACGACCCTTGCTGTACTCACCCACCTCGCGCGCGTTGGGCAGTTCTACGAGGAGGCCAAGGTCCACCAGTTCATCCAGTGCCTCGATGGTGGTGGATCGAGTGAGACCGGTGGCGGCCATCGCGTCAGACGCGGTGAACTCACCCGAATCCCAGGCGAACGCCAGGACGGAGTCGAGGCGCGCCGGGCGCGAGGGTGCAATGGCAAGGGGGTTCACGGGTCTTGACCTCTCCGGGATCGTTCTGTCATGATGCCTTCCAGATATTGATTTCGCTAGTAAATCTAATATCCGAAGGTTCTGCCCCGAACGGGCGCGAAGAAGCGGACGGAGACGACGGTGACAGGAAGCAGAAGACGCGCGATGCGCGCGATCGCTGCGGGGGTGAGTATCGGGGTGAGCGCAGCGCTGCTCGCCGGGTGCTCGAGCGATGGGACGGAGACGATCCGCTTCACATTCAGCAAGCGTGAGGCGATCGAGTTCATGACCCAGGTGGTCAACGACTACAACGCCTCGCAGGACAAGGTGGAGGTCGTCATCGACACCTCCGGTGTGGACGTGGTCTCGGCGAGCTTCGTGCGTGGCAACCCGCCGGATCTCATGCTGGCCAACTACAACATGGAGATCGCCCGCTTCATCGACCGCTGCACGCTCAGCGACCTCAGTGAGACGACAGCCGCATCGCAGATGACCGACACGTACCAGTCGCTGCTGGACCAGTACGGGGTCTGCGCCGGACGTCAGAGCGCGCTGCCCTACTCGGTGATGGCCGCCTCCGTGATCTACAACAAGGACATCTTCGACGCCAACGGCATCGACGTCCCCACCACCTGGGACGAGCTGATCGCCGCGTGCGAAAAACTCCAGGCCGCGGGCATCGACCCGTTCTACGCCACGCTCGCCTCCGCCGACGCTTGGACGGTGGGTCAGGGCTGGTTCGACTACGCGGTGGGCGGCTCGCTCAACGTGGTCGACTTCTACAACGACCTCGCCGCCGAGGGTGCTGACGTGGGTCCGGACTCGGAGGTGTCCTTCTCGAAAGACTTCGCCGAGCCGATGGACAAGATGCAGCAGCTGCTGAACACCTATATCAACGCCGATGCCCGCAGCCGCGGCTACAACGACGGCAACACGGCCATGGCCGAGGGCAAGGCGGCCATGTACCTGCAGGGTCCGTGGGCGTTCAGCGAGATCGCGAAGACCGCGCCGGACGGCAACTTCGGCACCTTCCCGCTCCCGATGACCGACGACCCCGACGACCTCGCCGTACGCGTCAACCTCGACCTCGCCGCGATGATCCCCGAGGGATCGAACCACAAGGATGCGGCACGGGACTTCCTGGAGTACCTGTTCCAGCCCGAGATCATCGAGGCGTACAACGAGTCTCAGCTCGGCTTCACACCGACGAAGACCGCGGCCCCGCCGTCGGACCCGCGCATCGAGGGGATGATCCCCTACGTGGATGAGGGCAAGGTCTACCAGGGCGCATCCGTGCTGGTTCCCAAGACCATCCCTGTCATGAACTACGCGCAGACCATCGCGCTGGGCGGCAGCATCAAGAACACGCTGAGCACGCTCGACGCCGACTGGGCGCGACTGGCCTTCCGCGCACCTGCGAAGAAGGAGACGGAGCAATGACAACGACGTCCACCATCGTCACGGCGGGCAAGACCAAGCCGCCGCGCTCCACGCGCCGCGTCGAGCCGATCTACTACCTGTTCCTGCTGCCCAGCATCATTCTGTTCACCCTGGCCATCACGGTCCCGGGCGTCATGGGCATCTTCTTCAGCTTCACCGACTCCATCGGGATCGGCGACTGGAGCTTCAACGGGCTCACCAACTACATCGCGGCGTTCGGCGACCCGGCCATCGTGCAGAGCTACCTCTTCACGTTCGGCTTCTCCATCGCCACCGTGATCGTGGTGAACGTGCTGGCCTTCCTACTGGCGGTGGGACTCACCTCCCGCATCCGCTTCAAGACGGGCCTGCGCACGATCTTCGTGATCCCGATGGTGATCTCCGGCATCATCATCTCCTACGTCTTCAAGTTCCTGTTCTCGAACTCGCTGCCAGCCTTCGGCGAGGCGACCGGGATCGAGTGGCTGCAGACGAGCATCCTCTCCAGCCCCGACTTCGCGTGGGTCGCGATCGTGATCGTCACCGCCTGGCAGGCGATCCCGGGAACGCTGCTCATCTACATCGCCGGCCTGCTCTCCGTGCCCGGCGACGTGTACGAGGCGGCCGACATCGACGGTGCCAGCAAGTTCCAGCAGCTCACCCGCATCACGGTCCCGCTGGTGGCGGGCTACGTGGTGATCAACTTCATCCTCGGATTCAAGGGCTTCCTCAACGCCTACGACATCATCAAGGGCCTCACCGACGGCGGACCCGGAACGTCCACGCGCAGCGTTGCGATGACGATCATCACCGGCTTCAACGGCGGCGACTACGCCTACCAGATGGCCAACGCGACGATCTTCTTCGTCGTGGCCATCCTCATCTCCCTCCTCCAGCTGTCGCTGACGCGCGGAAGGAACGCACTCTGATGGCTATTCAATCCGCACCCGCACCCAGCACCAGCACGATCGTGCTGGGCGGCAAGCCCGGCAAGTCGCCCCGCGTGGCGATGGAACGCGTCAACTGGTCGGGGACGATCATCCTCATCCTGTGCGCGGTCACCGTGCTGCTGCCGCTGTACGTCACTGTGTCGATGGCGTTCAAGACCAGCGCGCAGGCCGTGGACGGCAACGCGTTCTCGCTGCCCGCACCGTTCTCGATCGACGGCTTCGTGGAGGCGTGGAATCTCACGAAGTTCCCGGTCGGCGCGGCGGTCTCCATGTTCGTCACCGCCGGCACCGTGGTGCTCACGATCCTGCTGTCCGCGTTCGCGTCGTACGCGATCGTGCGCAACTGGGACAAGCGTCTGTTCCGTTGGTCGTTCTTCTACCTGCTGGCCGCGATGTTCATCCCGTTCCCCGTGGTCGCTCTGCCGCAGATCCAGCTCACGGGCCTCGTGCACCTGGACAACCCGCTCGGCGTGCTGATCCTCGCGACGATGTTCCAGCTGAGCTTCAGCGTGCTGCTGTTCACGGCGTTCCTCCGCTCGATTCCGATGGAGCTGGAGGAGGCGGCGCGCATCGACGGCGCGTCCACGTGGCAGACGTTCTGGCGACTGATCTTCCCGCTGCTGGCACCGATGAGCGCCACGGTCGGAATCTTCGCCTTCCTCTACGCGTGGAACGACTTCATGATGCCGTCGCTGATCATCTCCGACCCAGCGCTGCAGACGCTTCCGGTGCGGCAGAACCTGTTCCAGAACCAGTTCAGCAACAACTACAACGTGTCCTTCGCCTCGTACCTGATGGCGATGGCCCCCGCCATCGTGGCGTACCTCTTCACCCAGCGCTGGGTGATGGAGGGCGTCACGCAGGGAGCCGTCAAGGGCTGATCCTGCGCGCGGGTGGTCCGATTCCGATCGGATCACCCGCGTTCCTGTCCGCGCTCCCTCCCCCGGAGCACAACCGAGAAAGCACCCATGTCCGACACCACACCCCCCACCGCCCCCTGGTGGCGTCAGGCCGCCGTCTACCAGATCTACCCCCGCAGCTTCGCCGACGCCACCGGCGATGGCATCGGCGACATCCCCGGCATCGTCTCCCGCGCTGACTATCTGAAATCGCTCGGCATCGACGCGGTGTGGCTGAGCCCGTTCTACCCGTCGGAGCTCGCCGACGGCGGCTACGACGTGGCGGACTATCGCAACGTCGACCCGCGGCTCGGGACTCTGGACGACTTCGACGAGATGGTCGCGGCCCTGCACGGGCGCGACATCAAGGTGGTCGTGGACATCGTCCCCAACCACACCTCAGACCAGCACGAGTGGTTCCAGGAGGCCCTCGCCGCTGGTCGCGGATCGGCCGCGCGCGAGCGATACATCTTCCGCGAGGGTCGCGGGGAGAACGGCGAGCTGCCGCCCGCGGACTGGCAGTCCGTGTTCGGCGGATCGGCTTGGGAGCGCGTCGAAGACGGCCAGTGGTACTTCCATCACTTCGCCGTCGAGCAGCCGGACCTCAACTGGGACAATCCCGAGGTGCGCGCCGACTTCCTGAAGACCCTGCGGTTCTGGTCGGACCGCGGGGTGGACGGCTTCCGCATCGACGTGGCGCACATGCTCACGAAGGACCTCAGCGAGCCGCTGCCCTCGCAGGCGGAGCTGGACGCGATGCCGCAGGACGGCACGCACCCGCTCATCGACCGGGACGACGTGCACGAGGTGTACGCCGAGTGGCGCGCGGTGTTCAACTCCTACGACCCGCCGCGCACGGCCGTGGCCGAGGCCTGGGTCAGCACTCCCGAGCGTCGCGCGAAGTACGCTCACCCGGACAGCCTGGGCCAGTCGTTCAACTTCGATCTGCTGGTGGCCGACTTCGACGCACCCGCCTTCCGTCGGATCATCACCGACAACCTCGCTCAGGCGGTCGCGACCGGATCGTCCACCACGTGGGTGCTGTCCAACCACGACGTCACCCGTCACGCCACGCGCTACGGACTGGCGCCGCTGAACGGTCGCGCCGTCAAGCAGGGCACCGAGTGGGTCGAGGCGGGTGGCCCCGCCGAATGGCTGGACCGCGAGGGCGGCATCCGTCGCGCGCGGGCCGCGACGATGCTCATGCTCGCCCTTCCGGGCAGCGCGTACCTGTACCACGGCGAGGAGCTCGGGCTGCACGAGGTGGCGGAGATCGCGCCCGAGCAGCGCCAGGATCCGGGCTTCTTCCGCGGCTCCGCGTACGACCGCCTCGGTCGCGACGGGTGCCGCGTTCCGCTCCCGTGGACCACGGAGGGCTCGTCCTTCGGGTTCGGCACCAACGGCGCACACCTGCCGCAGCCCGCGTGGTTCGCCGACTACGCCGTCGCCGTGGAGGACACTGATCCCGACTCGACGCTGAGCCTGTACCGGAAGGCGTTGGAGCTGCGGCACCGGCTCCAGACCGACGAGCAGCTCGAGTGGATAGAGACGGGTCGCGACGACGTGCTGCGCTTCCGTCGCCCGAACGGGTGGGAGGTCATCACGGTCTTCGGTGGTGAGCCCTTCCCCCTGGACGGCGAGAACGTCGTGCTCGCCACCGCGCCGCTTGTCGATGGCGCGGTCCCCGTCGATGCCACGGTGTGGATCGCCTGATCGGAATCTCACGCCAGCGGCTCCGTGCATCGCGCGGAGCCGCTAGCGTTTCGGCCTGTTCGGCATAGAATCGCGCTGATCGGGGGGACCATGCTTGAGGGGTATCGACGCAGGATGGCGTGGCTGCGGGAGCGCCCCTGGATCGTCGGCGTCGGCTGCCTCGTGATGTTCGGGACCATCGCCGGGTTCCAGCAGATCCCGGCATGGGTGCAGACCCAGGGGCTGCCCGAGGAGCAGGTCACGGTGATCGAGCGCACCGATACCGGCGACAGCGCCGCCTGCGGTCGCCGCGGACGATCGATCCGTCCGCTTTACGAGGTGGTCTACGAATCGGACAACCCTCCGCCGGGTGCCAGCCGGACGTTCTCGAACCTCGAGGGGTGCAGCCCCCACGCCATCGGCGAGCACCTGACGATCGTTCGATCCGAGAAGGAAGGCACCACGACCGTGTGGTTCGACCACCCCGATTCGCTGTGGGGCGCGCTGTGGGAGGTGGCGGTCGTGTCGGTGCCCATCGCCGCAGCTGCCACGGCCGTCGGCTACGGCGTCCGTGCCCTCAGCCGTTCGCGCGAACGGCGAATCGTGGAGCGCGACGAGATCGCGTAGACGCGCCCAGCGCTCGGACAGATGAGCTGCGTCAGCCGAAGTCCGCATCGATCATCCACCGATCCCGCAGTCGGAAGGCGGGAATCGTCTGTCGCCTCGCCTTATTCGTTGCCGATGCGCCGCTGACCCCGCAAGCCCGAGCCCAATCCGCGAGGGCGATGACCCGGCGACTCGTGACGAGGGTGATGCGTTTGTGCAAGGACTCGAGCACGAGAAGCACAAGCAGACGGGTCATGCCGTGATGGGAGCCCGTCTTGGAGTACTCCTCCAGCTGTGGATAGTAATCAAGCTGCCGATTGCGCGCCCGGACGATGACAGGTGGCCAGCCGATGTCCTGAAGCTGCTTGTTGATCAGAACCCGACCGATCCGCCCGTTCCCGTCCACGAACGGGTGGACGGTCTCGAACTCGCAGTGAAACCACGCGATGAGCTCAAGCGGTCGCATCGAACGATCCGCCTGGAATCGGGCCAGAGCTTCGGTCACCAGGTCAGCGACGAACGCCGGGTTGGCCCCGAGATGGCTGCCGACCCGCACCCACTCATCGCCGCGTCGGAACCGACCGGCGACATCGTCGCGGATGCCGGCGAGCAGCATCCCATGCCAGCGGAGAATCAGCGCGAGAGAGAGGTCGTCCCCGCTGGAGAGCATGTCCTCAGTGACAGCCGCCAGATTCTTCGCCTCGTACACTTCTCGGAGCTGGCGGCGGCCCGCCGGCATTGTCCCCGAGAGGATCCGCTCCGTGTCGTCCAGCGTCAGAGTCGAGTTCTCGATCGCGTTCGACTGCTGGACGGACTCTGCAAGTTCAGCCAACGCAATCTGGGCCAGCGCCTCAGGATGGCGTGCGGCCGTGCGCTGATACTCCTCGATGACGGCATCCAGCCGTTCCCAGGTTGCTCGATTGATCATCACGACCCCATTGCCCCCACTTATCGTGAATAATAGCGACAATCACTCAGAATTCACGGATACTCATCTCAGCGAAGTTCGCAGTCATCCTGACGACCCGACCGAGACGTCTTCGCCCTCGACGCCAAGCGTTGAACCACATCACCACATCGCGTGCACCACATGAGCCGGCGGCGTCTCCCGTCGCTGCGTCGTCGGCATAGAATCACCCTGGATCGGGGGAAAATACGTGAGGGGTGTCGGCGCAGGATGGCGTGGTTGCGAGAGCGCCCGTGGCTCGTCGGCATCGGCGGCTTCGTGATGTACGGGGCGTCGCTGCGTTCCACCTGGTTCCGGTGTGGGCGCAGACACAGGGGCTGCCCGAGGAGCAGGTCGTGGCTATCGAGCGGACCGATACAGGTGGGAACGCCCAGTGCGGATGGCGCGGACACTCGGTCCGGGCGATGTGCGAGGTCGTCTACGAGTCGGAGAACCCGCCGCCCGTCATGAGCCGGACCTTCTCGAACCTCGAAGGGTGCAGTCCCCCGCTGCGTCGGCGAGCAGGTCACTCTCGTGCGGGCCGAGAGCGGCGGGGTCGTGACCGGGTGGTTCACTCACCCAGACTCCCTCGGGAGCGCGCTCTGGCAGGTCGCGATCATCGCGATGCCGATCGCGGCGAGCGCCACGGCGGTCGGTTACGGATTCCGTGCGGTGATCAGGGCGCGGAACATCCGGACGGTGAACCCCGACGACCTCGGCTGAGCGCAACTCAGCGTTCGACGAATCGCCTGATCCGAATCTCACGGCTTCGTGGATCGCGCGGAGGCAGTGGCGTTTCAGGTTCGGTGTCGAGCATGTCGTGCAGATGAGGGACGCTGGCCGAACCCGCCTACTTCACACAGTAGAAATCCTCCAGATTCCTCAGGTCCCGTTCCCGCTGCTATCGCGCAGACGCAGACATTACGGTCGCGACCGTTCGATGAAGCTGATCATTTCGTCTAGGCGATGGGCCCAAAATATTGTGAGACCGCTGGCCTGCGCGTCCCTCAAGTTGTGAACCTTGAACACTCCCGAAAGCACAGCGGCAGGGACTACCGTGGCAGTGCCAAACACATCCAGCCACGTCTTTGCTTTCGCCGCAGCGTCGTTATTCAGACGCTTGACGCTATTTGTAGAAGAGTTGCTGACCTTGCATTCAATGGGCATGACACGACCATCCCAAAGCCGGACAATGAGATCCGCCTTTCGACCGCCAAAGTAGCTCTCACGGCAATATTCACCCGGCTCTGGGAAGTGGGAGATATTCTGGATGGCACGCGTACTAACCTGAGTGAACCGATGCTCGTCCAAAACCTCTGCGACCGCACCCTCTTGTTCCTTCTTCGCCTGATTACGGCGGGCCGTTTGCATCTTTTGGTTGGCAATTAGAGCCGCTGTACCGATCACAGCACTCTCACGCTCGGCGCTGGACGGATCGCGATCTTCGTGCACCCACGGGAAGCGTCGACGATCTAGACCGATCATGACTGTGTCAACAACTCTCTCGGCGATAGATGGATCATGCATGATCCTTCCCTTCGCAAGACTGTCTGTCTCAGAAATTACTTTGAGATCGTCCTCACTAACCGGAGGGCCCGCTAGGTACCGCACAATCGTAAGGTTGTCGGCGCTAGTCAGCAGTTCCGCGGCCTGAACGCGCAGCTCTGCGAGATCAACCGTCTCCTCAATGATCTCTTCCGTCGCACCACGGTATTGGTCAAAGTAGTCAAGGTAAATTTCCAAAGGTTCAACGAGGCGAGTCTGACGGAAATAATCGATCGCCTCGTTCGCCTCGACGGCGAACTGCTCTTCACTCCAGCGGGGCGGCGGCACCTGGGGCATGGACATCTCCTTCGATCAGCGACTCTAAGCTCGGGACGGGCAGACGCTCCATCTCTCTGGGCTCAAACTTAGTGAGCCCGCCAGCGTACGTGCGCCCTTGACTTAGAGTAACGGCAGAGCGCAGGTGAGCAGCAAGATTGTCGAGCGTCAAGGCGGACATCTCCTCACGCGGGTACAGGCCGTGTGCGATGTTGATGTGTCGAGCGCCCACGTCGTTCCGCACAAAAGCGGGCGGACGACGAGCCATGTAGGTCGCGAGCACCGGCGCAGGCGCACGTAGCCCAACACTCCACCACGCCTTGCGATTGGCGGCTACATAACCGTCTTGCACGTTCTGACTCTCAGCCACACGAAGGAATCGGTCAATTTGGCGACGTTCGTCAGGATCGAAATCGCCAAGATCGACCGGCAAATCAATGACCCGCTTCAAACCGTCGAACGCCCGAAGACGATCTCCGGCACCGAAAAGTTCTCGAGCCTTTGTCACTGATGCGAAAAGTACGCGATCCGGAAGATCGATGCCACCATCACGATGTACCCACACCTTGTTCGCGCCGGTGACCGTTCCGCGATGCACGCGACACAGCTCGCCGAGCTCGACATAGCCTTCACGTAGCTTCGGAGTGACGCGAGTAAGAACCGACCAACGATTTGCTTCCGCGAGGCGCTGCCGAGATATCGCGTGCCCTTGGTTCAGACGGCCGAGATCAGCGACCTCACCGACTTGTCGCACACGAATTGACTCCGGCTTCCCCCCGATTGAAAAGCAGGTAATTGCGCCCGTGGTCGTAGCATCGGCGAATGGAGCCGCGCTAGGATCAAGAATGTGAAGTGCCTGCCCCCCCAGCCCGTCAAGCAGAAGTTCACGTACAAGACTGCCATAGTTGACGTCCAGCCATTCTGCGCTCGTAATGAAGGCACCAAGATCGCCGGGACGCCCATGTTCGGCTGTGGCTAGAAAGAAGTGCACATGAAGGCCAGCGAGAGCACTCGCCTTGAAACCATGTTTCTTCGCAGTCGCAAGTAGCCAGGCCTTCCACGCAGGGTCAATCTGATGATGACGCACATATGGAGGATTGCCGATAAATAGCGTCCGGCCGTCGATATCAGGCAGAGACATGGAACGATAGTCGCCAAGAATGACTCGAGCTCTCGAGCCAAGTTTCGTGACAGCAAGAGCCGCGCGCAGCATCAGCGTGGCGATCGGATCGATATCCGCGCCAACCAATTCCGCTTCAGGAAAAGCCCGGGCAGCGGCCAGGAGGTAACGACCGGAGCCCACACCAGGATCGACAATGCGCGAGGGCACTCCTTGATCCTCAGCCCACGAGATCATCGCTTCAACGACCGCGCGAGGAGTGTACGTCTGCCCCAACGGTCGGCGCTCTTGTGGCGACCGTAGTGAAATATAGGCCTCGCCGAGTGGATCCTCGCCCTTCAGGATCGCCTGTCGAACAATTTCAACCTGCTGGCTTGGCAGCCGCGTTGGGCTTGCGATCATGAGTGCTCGCTCGCTTTTGTCCAGCGTCCCCACTGACGCAGCGCCGAGTGCAAAACAGAGCTGTGCAAGCTCGTCAAGGTTCTCGACCGAATACATGTTCGACATCCTCTCAGCAACCACGGACACCAGCGATCACCTCATTCACGAAGACGAAACACACCACGTTGTACGCGCTCGAAGTACCGTTCGTCCTGCAGCGCGCTGCGGTAGGACGAAGCCGCAGCCTCGCCCACGACGTCGCGAACTCCCGCCGTGATCTCGCTGACTGATGCGGGTGATCCGAGATCCGCGAGATACTGACGAATCGCATTTTTGAGTTCGCCACGGGGGCGCCTACGAACTACTGACTCCGACATGTGGCTCCTGGTAGAGTCGACGCTATAACGTCGACTCTACCAGACAGGGATCTGACGCCTGACCGACGAGCATGCGTTGCGAACTTCAGCGCTCGGCCGCCCACTGCGGGTTCACCGCGATGGCATGGACGTGGAGGTCCCGCTTCGAGAAGTCGATGCCGCGCAGCTCCAGTTCGATGCGACGATCGCCCGCAGTCGCGTCCGCGCCGAAGATCGTCATGCGGTCCAGCCGGTCGTAGGCGCTTCCGCGACGGGGATTGATGAACGTCTCATCCGTGGCAACCCCGTAAACGCGTCCCCCGGCTGCGGCGAGGACGCCCTCGCCCGTGCCCGAGATGATCTCCACGTCGAAGTCATTGAGGAACCCACCGAGATCCACCGTTTCCGTCGCGGTGACGGACTCGCCGAGCTCGGGGCCGACAGGGACCGACCACAGCGTGCTCCCTCCGGCCCAGTACAGCCGACCCTCCCAGACGAACGGGGTTCCCGACATCCAGGCGAACAGCTCCCTCGGATAGCGAATCTCGACCTCTCGACGCTCACCGGTAGCGCGGTCCCAGATCTGAAGAGTCTGAGTGGTGTGGTCTTCCGCGTCGACGAACTCGCCCCAGCCGTAGAGGCGATCGCCCGCGCAGGTGACGCTGCCGACGCCGGTGAAGGGAGAGGTGCCGCTCAGATCCTCGGTCTCACCTGTCACGGTGCGGACGCCGTGGTCGCCGGACACCAGCACGGCCTCGCCGTTGCAACTCGTCAGACTCGCACTCGTGTAGCCGGCATCACGCTCGGTGAGCTGACCCGCTTCGACGTCGACGAACGCGAGCTGCGCGCCCTCTGCGGATCCGGTCAGCACCGCGAACCCCTCGCTGGTGGCGACGCGAGCGCGCTCCGACGACGAGTCGCTGGCGATGTCGAGCGGGAAGGACCGGAGGCCGTCGGCGTCGAGGATGTACTCGTCGCGCGGCCCACCAGTACTCAGCCCGTTCTCGGTCCACACCAGGCGCGAGTCCTCGAACCCGCGCTCGTCCACCTGCACGGACCGCGTGTCTCCGGCCTCGTTGACCAGCACCAGATACGACCGATCATCGGCGTCGAGGCGCAGCGCCACGACAGCGTCCTCGAGACCGAAGTCCTCGGAGATCGGCGGTGTCTTCAGGGTCTGGATACCGGCCGGAATGCCGAAGAACACCGCCCAGATGCCCACGCCGACCAGAGCGACGATGCCCCAGGCGCCGAGTGCGCTGACGCCCCGCTTGGCGGTCTTGTCCCCCTGACCCATGTGTCGATCCTGACACGGGCCTACGACGGCAGCGAGGTCACCGTGAGCTGATCGCGGATCTCCTCCACCGTGCGCAGCACAGCCGTCACCTCGTCGAGCGGATGCAGCGGCGACTCGATGCGCCCTTCGCCGACGTAGGCCGCGAGCGCAGTGGCCTGATAGCCGAGCGCGTCGTAGCGCTGCGAGAAGCGGTCATCGATCCACTCCTCCGTCTGCTCGCCGCGGGTGACCCGCAGACCGGACGGCGCGAAGAACGCCGGCAGCACGTTCACGCGAGCGAGGGAGCCGACCACCATTGCCGCTGCCGGCGTTCGAGCCAGCAGCGACGTGGACACGACGGCATCCGCCGCGCCGCCCGCCGACGTGAGCAGCGCGGTGGCGCGCAGATCCACTCCGTCCGCGGTGACCAGTCCGGATGCCTGCACCCGCTCCGGAGTCCCGAGGATCGAGGAGGCGAAGGAGATCGGATAGACGCCGATGTCGAGCAGCGCCCCGCCGCCCTGCGCGGGGTCCCAGAGCCGACTGGTCGGATCGTAGGTGGCGGCGGATCCGAAGTCCGCGACCACCTGGTTGATCTCCCCCAGCTCACCCGCCGCGATGAGCTGACGGAGCACATCGCTCTGCGGCAGATACCGGGTCCACATCGCCTCCATCGCCATCACCCCGGCGGCGCGCGAGGCCGCCGCGATCTCCGCCGACTCCGCCGCGGTCATCGCGAACGGCTTCTCCACCAGCACATGCTTTCCCGCGGCGATCGCCCGCAGCGCGAGATCGCGATGGGAGGCGTGCGGGGTGGCGATGTAGACCACGTCGATGTCGGCGAGGTCGAACAGCGCCTCCGGCGGGGTCAGCACGCGCTCGATCCCGTGCGACGCGGCGAAGACCCCGGTCCGCTCCGCGTCGCGAGCGGCGACGACCGTCACCCGCTGACCGGTATGTCCGTGCAGGGCGTCCACGAAGTAGCCGGCGATCCAGCCGGTCCCGATCACCCCCCACTGCAGCGCAGGAACGGCGGACGGATTGATGAGGCGCGCGGACGGTAGGGTCACGCCTCCACGATCCCACGTGATGCCCCGACGTCAACCCCGTTGACTTCGTGAATCAAACCGGTTTACACTCATCAAACCGGTTCAAACGGTCCCACGAGGAGGTGGCATGAGCCGCACGACGATCGCAGACGTAGCGCGCGAGGCCGGAGTCGCCAAGGCGACGGTTTCCCACGCGCTCAGCGGCAATCGGCCCATTTCGGAGGAGACGAGGGCGAAGGTGCTCGCCGCCGCCGAGAAGCTCGGCTGGGTGCCCAGCCAGAGCGCGCGGGCGCTCGCCAACCGACGGGCCAACGCGGTCGCCGTCGTGCTCGCCCGCGATCCCGAGGTCATTGCGAACGACTCGTTCTTCCCCGCGTTCATCGCGGGAGTCGAGTCGGTGCTCTCCGAGACGGAGACGGCCCTGATCCTGCAGGTGGTCCCGGACCGCGAGGCCGAGGAGCGGGCCTACCGCTCCCTGTCTCATGGACGCGCCGACGGCGCCATCCTGCTCGACCTGCGCGATGACGACTGGCGCGTGCCCTTCCTCGACGACCTCGAACTCCCGACGGTCCTCGTGGGTGCGTACGACGGGCCGCACCCCTTCTCCTGCGTGCGCACGGATGATGCCACGCCCATTCGCGACATCATCGCCCAGTTGCGCGAAGCCGGTCACGAGCGCATCGCGCACGTGTCCGGACCACTCCCCTACGTCCACTCCCGGGCGCGCGCCGAGGCGTACCTCGACGCGGTCGGCGGCGACGATCGACTGCTTCGCGAGGGAGACTTCACGGCCGCGAGTGGTCGCGCCCTCACCGCAGACCTGCTCGCGCTCCCGGATCGCCCCACCGCCATCGTGTACGCCAACGACACGATGGCCATCGCGGGCCTCTCCTATGCGCGCGCCCAGGGGCTCAGCATCCCCGCCGACCTCGCGATCTCCGGCTTCGACGACGACAACCTCTCCGCCCATCTCACCCCGGCGCTCACCAGCGTCTCCTCGGACCCCGCTGCCCGAGGCCGGGCGGCCGCCCGACTTCTCCGCGCCGACATCCTCGGTGCGGAGCCGCGCACGGAGGTCGTCGACTGCAACGTCGTGCACTTCCGCGAAAGCACCAGCAACACCCAGAACACTGCACCGACCGTGTCAAGGAGGACACCATGAAGAGAATCACCGCAGCAGCCGCCATCGGCATCGTCGCGCTCACCGCCACCGGATGCTCCGCCGGAGGTGGCGGCGGCAACACCGCCGGCTCCGCCGACAAGACCGGACCCATCAAGGTCTGGCTGTCCAACAACGAGCAGGAGCTCGCCTGGGGCAAGGCCGTCGTGGAGGCGTGGAACGCGGAACACCCCGATGAGAAGGTCACCGCACAGGAGATCCCCGCCGGCTCCTCGTCAGAGGAGGCCATCACCGCCGCGATCACCGCGGGCACCGCCCCGTGCCTCGTCTACAACATCGCCCCCGCGGCCGTCTCCGGATGGGTCAAGCAGGGTGGACTCGTCGACCTCAGCAAGATTGCTGATGGCAGCGACTACATCACCTCTCGCGGTGGGAACGTCGACGCCTACGCCACCGATGGCGACTACTACCAGCTGCCGTGGAAGTCGAACCCAGTCATGGTGATGTACAACAAGACGCTGTTCCAGGCGGCCGGAATCGATCCCGAGAACCCCGAGATGGACACGTACGACTCGTTCCTGGCCGGTGCGAAGTCGCTGGTTGCCTCGGGGGTCAAGAGCGCGATCTGGCCCGCCCCCACCAGCGAGTTCTACCAGCCCTGGTTCGACTTCTATCCCCTGTACCTGGCCCAGACCGACGGCACGCTGCTCGTCGAAGACGGGAAGGCGACCTTCGACTCCGACGCCGGCCGACAGGTGGCTGAGTTCTGGAAGACGATCTACGACGAGAAGCTGGCACCGAACGAGGCGTCCACCGACGACGCGATGTCGGCCGGAACCACGGCGATGCAGCTCGCCGGCCCATGGGCGATCCCGTCCTACGCCGACACCGTCGATGTCGGCTTCATGCCGGTGCCCACCAGCGACGGCCGCGCGAACCCGACGACCTTCGCCGACTCGAAGAGCGTGTCGATGTTCTCGGCCTGCGAGAACCAGGGCACGGCATGGGAGTTCCTGAAGTT
Source organism: Microbacterium gorillae (assembly GCF_050990725.1). Taxonomy (GTDB): domain Bacteria; phylum Actinomycetota; class Actinomycetes; order Actinomycetales; family Microbacteriaceae; genus Microbacterium; species Microbacterium gorillae_A. The sequence continues at coordinate 59,427 of NZ_CP158844.1, read as the reverse complement.
CTCCACGAGCGTCGACAGTGACGGCCAGCTGCTGGAGCTCACCGGCCAGATGCCGATGCGCACCGACCTCGCGAACACCTACGCCGACTACTTCACGAAGAACCCGAACTACGTCGCGTTCGCGAAGCAGGTCGAGAACGTGGCGGACGTCCCCAGCATCGCGAACTCCGTCGAAGCCTGGCAGGCCTTCCGTGATGACTACTCGGCCGCGGTGATCTTCGGAAAGACGACGATCGACGAGTTCCTCAGCAGCGCTGCGTCGGAAATCGACAAGCTCGTCGCCGAGTGACGCCATGACCGAGAACCGACGGCTGCGCACCCGCCTGCTGGGTGCGCAGCCCATCGGCGGCCTGTTCGCGCTGCCGTACTTCGTCTTCGTGCTCGCGATCTTCGCGTATCCCCTCGGATTCGCGATCTACATCGCCTTCCACGACTACTTCTTCACCGCTCCGGGCATCGAAGTGGATCGCCCGTTCGTGGGATTCGACAACTTCGTCACCGTGCTCACGGATTCCCGCGTGCTCGACTCCTTCCGCAACACGCTGGTGTTCCTGGTGATCAACGTCCCGTTGACCGCTGTGCTCGCCCTCGTGCTGGCCGCCGCGCTGAACACCGGCATCCGCTGGGTCTCCGCCTACCGCGTGGCCTTCTACGTCCCCTACCTCACGGCGAGCGTTTCGCTGGTGGGTGTGTGGATGCTGCTGTTCTCGGGCGACGGCCTCATCAACACGATTCTCGGACCGCTCGCTCCGGATCCGTCCTGGCTGGTCAACAGCGGGCTTGCGATGCCGATGATCGCTCTCTATGTGACTTGGAAGCAGCTCGGCTTCTACATCCTGCTCTACCTCGCGGCGCTACAGAACGTTCCCAAGGAGCTGTACGAGTCGGCCGAGACCGACGGGGCCGGCGTGTTCTCCCGGTTCTGGAACGTCACCGTTCCGGGAGTGCGCAGCGCGACCACTCTCGTGCTGATCCTGTCGATCATCACCGGAGCGAACCTGTTCACCGAGCCCTATCTGCTCACCAACGGCGGCGGCCCGGACGGCGCCTCCACCACACCCGTGCTTCTCATCTATCAGCTGGGCATCCAGCAGCAGAATCCCGACACCGCAGCGGCGATCGGCATGATCCTCGTCGTCCTCGTCGGTCTGCTGTCGCTGGCCGCCAACCGAGCCACCAGGGAGCGATGATGACCCGTCGACGCCGTTCGCTGCCGCGCCTCGTGAGCACGATTCTGCTCACGATCGCCGCCATCGGATTCGCCTTTCCGTTCTACTTCATGCTCGTCGGCGCCTTCCAGAAGAACCCGACGAACTCGCCCAGCTCGCTGATCCCCACCACCGGGTGGACGGTCGACAACTTCGTCGCGATCGACTCGCGCATCGATCTCGCCGGGTCGCTGCTGAACTCGCTGATCTTCACCGCGGGCGTGCTGCTCGGCACGGTGGTGTTCGGTCTGCTCGCCGGTTACGCGATCGCACGCCTGGATTTCCGCGGTCGCGGGGTGATCTGGGTGCTGATGCTGCTGGTGCAGATGGTGCCGTTCCAGCTGCTGATGATCCCGCTGTACGTGCAGATCACCCGCAACTACGGTCTGGGCGACTCGTATCTGGGCATGATCCTGCCGTTTCTCATCAACACGACGGCGGTGTTCATCTTCACGCAGTTCTTCAAGGCGCTGCCCGGGGAGATCTTCGAGGCCGCCCGCATCGACGGCGCCGGGGAGATCCGCCTGCTCACCTCCGTCGCCCTGCCCCTGATCCGGCCCGTGCTGGTGACGGTGGTGCTCGTCACCTTCATCGGTCCGTGGAACGAGTTCCTCTGGCCCTTCCTCATCACGAAGGATTCGACGATGCAGCCCCTCGCGGTGTCTCTCGCCAACTACATCTCCAACGTGGCGCAGTCCACGGCGAACCCCAACGGCGCGATCCTCGCCGGCGCCACCGCGCTGGCCTTCCCCGTGGTGATCCTGTTCGTCGTGTTCCAGCGCTTCTTCACCGCCACCGACCTCGGCGCAGCCGTCAAGGGCTAGCCAGAAAGGCCATCATGTTCACCGGAGCGTCCTTCCCCCTCGGCCCGTTCACGCCGTATGAGGGCAACCCCATCCTGCGTCCGCGCGGCGACAGCTGGGAGTCGGCCAATCTCTACAACCCGGCGGCCCTCGTCGACGGAGACGAGGTCATCCTCCTCTACCGCGCGCACGCCGACGACATCGTCTCGCACATCGGCATCGCCCGCTCCCGCGACGGCGTCACCTTCGAACGCGAGGATGCGCCGATCCTCTCGCCATCGGAGGACTACGAGCGATACGGCTGCGAGGACCCCCGCATCGCCCTCATCGAGGGGACGTACTACCTCACGTACACGGGCTGGGATCGTCACAGCGCGCAACTGTGCCTGGCGACGTCGACGGATCTGCGTACCTGGACCAAGCACGGACCGCTGTTCGAGGACTTCGACACCTTCAAGACCACCGATCCTCGTGGCTTCAACTGGTCCAAGGCGGGCGTCATCGTGCCGCAGCGGATGCACGGGAAGTGGTGGATGTACTTCGGCGAGGGTGCCATCTATTGGGCCACCAGCGACGATCTCATCCGCTGGACGCCCGGTACCCCGGATACAGAGCCGATGTACTCCCCGACGCCGGGGACCTGGGACGAGGCACTCGTCGAGATCGGCACCTCCCCGGTGGTCACCGACAACGGCCTGCTCGTCATGCTCACCAACGGCGCGACGCGAACCGTCCACGACGACGGCACGGTGGACGTGGACTACCGCTGCGGTCAGATCGCCATCAATCCCGATGAGCCGACGAAGGTCATCGCGCGCATGCAGGAGCCGTGGCTGCGCCCGCAGACGTTCGAGGACCTGCACGGCCTGGTCTCGAACGTCACGTTCGTGGAGGGCCTGGTGAAGTTCCACGGAAAGTGGTTCGCGTACTACGGACAGTCGGACACGACGCTCGCCGTCGCCATCCATGACCCCGCACAGCCGTGGGGCGCGGCGCTGCGGTCCGCGGACGGGGAGGAGTGAGGACATGAAGACCACGCGCCGCACCTTCCTCGCGCTGGCGGCCGGCGCTTCGGCGCTCGCCCTGTTCCCCGATGTCGCCGTGGCGCAGACGACCGGTGCGGCGCGACCTGCCGCCGCCGGGTCTGGCCGCAGGCTGACCAACCTCGCGCACCTGCGATTCCTCCTCGCCGATGTGCCCGTCACGGCGAGCGCCGCACACACCACGTACGAGATCGATGCGCGGCCCGTGGTGCGCGCACCGTGGACCTACGCAGATACCGACGGTGCGGGCGGGTATCGACCGGTCGGTGGCGGGACCCGCGACGCCGCAACCGGGTACTGGAGTCAGGGCGCGTACAACGCCGATGACATCGCACGCGCGGCCGTCGTGTTCCTGCGCGACTGGCGGACGACAGGTGACACCCAGAGCCGCGAGGATGCGCGTGACGTGCTGCGCTCTCTCGCGTACCTGCAGACCGTCACGGGTGAGAACGCGGGACGCGTGGTGCTGTGGCAGCAGGAGGACGGGACGCTGACTCCCAGCGCCATTCCGGTCGAGCTGCCCGACCCCTCCGACTCGGCCGAGTCGTATTGGCTGGCACGTACCGTGTGGGCGTTCGGCGAGGGATACGCCGCCTTCCGCCGCGAGGATCCCGCGTTCGCCGCGTTCCTGCTCGACCGACTGCACCTGTGCCTGGACGCACTTGGTCGCGAGTCGCTGGGACGTGCGGGGCAGTGGGTGCGCAGCGATGGTCGCGATCTTCCCGCGTGGCTCATCGCGGGCGGTGCCGATGCGACGGCGGAGGCCGTGCTCGGACTCGCCGCCGCGGCCGAGGCCGGCGATGCCGCCAGCCGTCGAGCGCTGCAGACGTACGCGGAGGGCATTGCGGCGATGGCAACGGATCCGGCTCAGGGGTGGCCGTTCGGTGCGGTGCTGCCGTGGACCGGATCGCTCGGGTTCTGGCATGCCTGGGGCGCTGCGGCACCGGAGGCGCTCGGTCGAGCCGGATCCGTGCTGGGCCGGCGCGACTGGGCCGCGGCGTCCGTCACCGACGCCGGCCGATTCACGCCGCAGGTGCTCGCGTCGGGCGGACCCCACAACGCGTGGGCACCGCTTCCTGCGGAAGCTCAGATCGCCTACGGAGCGCACGGTCGTCTCGCCGGCGCGGTGCAGGCGGCGTCAGCGGGTGGCGAGGGTCTTCGCGTTCTCGCGGGGCTGATCGCCGGGTGGTTCTTCGGGGCGAACACCGCGGGTGTCGCGGTCTACGACCCCGCCACCGGCGTCACATTCGACGGCGTGGAGACCGACGGGCGGGTGAACCGCAACTCCGGCGCGGAGTCCACGATTCACGGCCTGCTGGCGATGCAGCTGCTCGACGCGAATCCCGACATCGCCGCCATCGCGACCTCCATCACGGGCCTGCGCTCCCTCCGTGGACTGCGATCAATCGATGCCGCGGGAGCGCGCCTCTCCGCCGGATGCGAGGTCGTGCGTCCGGAGGGCGGCGCCTGGACCGGGGAGGGCAACCTCTCCGGAGGTGCCTACGTCCGTGTCCCGGCTGGCGAATCCGTGGAGTTCGACGTGACGGAACCGGGCGGCATCCTGCACGGACTCGTCTGGCGTCAGGCCGCCGATGCCGGCGACGCGGTGTGGGAGGTGTTCTCCGGTTCGCGCCGGGTGTGGACCTCACGCACCGCGGCGGGCGGCACCGGGGACCGAGGTCTCACCGAGGCGGACGGGATGCTCGTGCCGCAGCTGCTCGGCGGGAACCTGCCGGAGGGGCCCGTGACCGTGCGCTGCACGAGTACCGGTGACGTGCGGCTGAACGCGCTCGTCATCCAGCCGCGTGTGGTCACCGCCGTGTACGCCACCACGACCGGATCCGCGGTGCTGTACGCCAACGGCACGGACTCCGATGTTCGCGTCGCGCCGCTGGCGCCGGGCTCGGGCCGCGCTTACGAGGCCGACGGCTCGCAGCGCGGCCAGGCGGCCGCCAGCGGCGCCGTGCGGGTCCGCGGCACCGGGTTCTCCATCACCCTCGGGTGACGCCCTCGCGTCGCAGGCACTCCATCGTGCGCCGTGGCTCCTTTCCGGCACCGGATTCGAGCCACGTGTGGACTGTGAAAGCTGTGCGCCGCTCAAGCCTGCAGACGAATGTGCTGTGCGATGAGGACGGCCAGCGAACGCACGTCTCGCTCGCGCTGTGCGGCGGCCAGCACCATGTCGAAAGCTACGTCGTCAGGGAAGAGAACCTCGTACCCGTTCAGCTCTAGGAACACGAACGTAAGAACGAGCGAGACACGTTTGTTGCCGTCAAACAGGGAGTGGTTTTGACTCAGTGAGCTGAGCAGCGCGGCCGCCTTCTCTTCGATGCTTGGGTAAGCATCCGCTCCGAACATGCTGGCCGATGGACGCGCCAGCGCGGAGAAGAGGAGGCCCTCGTCTCGAACATGCAGCCCCAGTCGGGCAATGACAGCGACGGCCTGCTCGGGTTCGAGGTACTCGATCATCAGGCGTCTGCGAGGTACTCGATCATCAGGCGTCTGCGAGGCGCTCGATCACGTCGGCGTAGCGTTCGCCGATGTCGTCCGCGAGGCGCAGAACTCGGGCCGTCTTCGATTCTGTCGACGCAAAGCGCTCGGCGGCTTCGATGAGCAACGCGTGCTTGGAAGTGTGACGCTCGCGGGCGATCTCGGTGAGCTTGGCATCGAGATCTTCAGGAAGTCGCACAGTCATTGCCATACCAGAATGGTACTACTGCGTGCGCCACATCAGCGGATCACGTGGATCGAACCGGTCGCCGTGGTGACCGGAACGGGGCGCGTGATCCGCAGTGCGTCGGCGATGAGAGCGCCCACCTTCGTGCCGATGCAGAGGCTGATGAAGATCATCGGGGCGGCTGCGAGCGCGGTGGCATCGAAGGACGCGAGGGCGACGAGGCCCACCGTGCCAGGAACGAGCAGCAGGAACGCCGGCTGGAACGACACCGTGGCGGGGACGGCGAGGGTCACGCGCTCCAGCACGCGCGCCGCGATGAACAGCAGTCCGGCCGTCACGCCGGTGGCGATAGTGCTGCCCGTGAACGGACTCAACAGCATCAGTGCGCCGTAGGTGCAGCTCATGACGATGACGGTCGCGATCGTCAGGCGGAAGCCCGAGCCGAAGCTGAGGCCGATTCCGATGGCGAGCACCACCACGCCGATCCAGCTCCACGCCAGGGGCGGCACGGACTCCCAGCCGCTGTGTCCGGTGACCAGCGACGTCTCCCCCACGAGGGCGGCCGACGCCGGGTCCACGCTCAGTCCGGTGAGCGCAGCGCCGAGATAGATCCCGGCCGCCATGAAGGCCAGCACGATCAGCCCGTAGACCAGTCGCGATGCTCCCGTCACGATGTCGGCGGAGGTGAGCTCCAGCAGCGCGTTGGTGATCAGCGCCCCCGGGACCAGAAGCGCCACCGGCGCACAGACGGCGAAGAGCGGTACGGCACCGAAGTCGAGCCCGGCGGCAACCACTCCCACGATGAGGGTGGAGATCAGCGACGCCACGAACGGCACGATGGCGGAGGCCGCACGCACGCGTTCGGTGACGATGGCGATGGTTGCGACCAACGCCCCGACGAAGAGCGCAAGGAGAACAGCCCACCACGGACAGCGGAACAGCACCGCCAGCCCTGCGGCCAGCAGCGCGCCGCCGAGGGCCATCTGCAGCGCCGGGTGTCGTCGCTGCAGGGCACGGATCCGAGCCACGTGATCGGGCACCTGATCCAGTGCCACCTGTCCGCTCTCCAGCCGGCGGGCCAGCTGCGACGCGTGCGCAGTCTGTCGGAAGGTGAGTCCCGGCCCGCTGCCGGCCGCGATCGTCGTAGCCCCGGGTACACCCGGTCGACTCACGAACACGTGCTCCGGGAAGACCGCGAACGTCAGGTCGGTGCGGGGCGCCGTGACCTCGCGCACGCGCTCCAGCGTGCCGCGGACGTCGGTGACGGATACCCCCGCGTCCAGCAGAAGGGCGCCGAGGTCGCCGAGGGCGACGTCAGCGGGAACGGGGGCAGAAGCGGACATCACCTGAAATGGTAGATCCGCCAGCCGCGTTCACTCACCCAGCCGACGCGTCACCAGCTGCCCTCGTGGTTCCAGAACCAGACCGATGATCGCCGCTGGCGAGCACGACGGCGCAGCGTGTCCACCGCCACCCCCGCGATGATGGCCAGGATCCCGGTCCCGAACACCAGCAGCAGCGGTGTGGCGTCGCCGGCCGCGATTCCGGGCACGCAGGCGAGCGATCCGACCAGCCAGAGCCCCAGCGGCAGCAGGCTGAGCTCGGCCTGTCCGAGAACGAACAGCGCGAGCATCCCCAGCGCCCCGAGCAGTCCCACCACGACGCCGACGGTGGTGATGAGTGCGCTGAACTCGTTCAGCGACACCAGAAGTGACGTGTCAGACATGAAGCCTCCCCCAGAGTGACGTTCGCCTCGTCCCCACGGGCGAACGGCACGCTCATATGTGGCGTGCATCAGATGAGACGCGGAAACGGCCCGACTATGACGCGTAACGGGGGAAATTCTCCGCGCAGGATCAGATCCACCCGCCTCGGGGTGATCTGCGAGCCGAGAGTGTTGGAGTGTCGGGGGAGCATGAGAGCATGTCGTGAGAGTCATCGCCGGGGGACATATGGACGATTCGAACGAGTTTCTCGCTGTCATCGAGGGGGCGGTCGAGGCCGACCCGTCGAACGCATCGCTTCGACTCGACTTCGCCGAACTGCTGCTCACGGTCGACCCACGGCGCGCCGCGAACGAGGTCGACGCGGCTCTGAACCTGGGCGTCGCGCCGGAATCGGTGAACCTGCTGCGGGCACGCATCGCGGCGGAGATTCTGCGACGATCGCGCAACGCATCACCGCCGCCGGCCCCCGCGACCCCCCTGATGCCACCGACTCCACCGATGCCGCCGACAACACCCGCTACCGCAGCTCTGCCCGACTCGCCATCCGCCGATCGTGACACTCGCCCGCCCATTCGCGCCACGGACCAGGCGAATGAGCGACCCGTGTGGGACGTCGAACGATCCACGGTGACCCTGGCGAACGTCGCCGGGCTCACCGACGTGAAGGCTCATCTGGATGCGGCGTTCTTCGCACCGATGCGCAATCCAGAACTCGCCTCGATGTTCGGGCAGAAGGCGGGCGGAAGCCTGCTCATGTTCGGCCCTCCCGGCTGCGGCAAGACGTTTCTCGCGCGCGCTGTCGCGGGCGAGCTGGGTGCCGGTTTCATCCACGCGACGCTGGCTCAGCTCGTCGGCGAGTACTGGGGCCAGACCGAGAAGGCCATCGCCGCGCTCTTCGCTCAGGCCCGCGCCTCGGCACCGTGCGTGATCTTCTTCGACGAGTTCGACGCGCTCGGTGGAAAGCGCCACTCCGGAAGTTCCGCGGCCCAGACCCTGCGCATGATGGTGACGCAGCTGCTGGAGGAGTTCGATGGCGTCGGATCCGCGAATGACGGCGTGTATGTGCTGGCGGCCACCAACCGCCCGTGGGACATCGACCCCGCGTTCCGACGGCCGGGGCGCCTCGATCGATCGATCGTCGTTCTCCCTCCCGATCCCCCGGCTCGGTGGGCCATCGTGCACCAGCAGCTCGCCGGCAAGTTCGTCGCGCCAGATACGGACGTCATGGCCGTGGTGAACCAGACCGAGGGGTACTCAGGCGCCGACGTCGCGTATGCCGTTGAGACGGCGGTGCAACAGGCCTTCCTCGCGTCGCTGCAGGCCGGGACGCCGCAGCCGCTCACCACCGGATCGCTGCTGGCCGCGGCCGCCTCGATCACACCGTCCACGCGTCAGTGGTTCCGCGAGATCGCCCCGCTGCTCCAGTTCGGGGTCGATGACGGGACGTTCGGTCAACTGCGCGACTACATCGCGCGGCATCCGAGCTGATGACGGATACCGTGATCGAGCGGGCCGCGCTCTTTCTGGAGGCTCGCGACGTCGCGGGGGCGCGGCGCCTGCTGGTCGGCGCGCTGGAGGAGAGCCCCGGTCGCGGGGACGTGCTGCTCCTGCTCGCCGAAGTGCTCGAGGCGGAAGGTGCGGATCCCGCCGAACGCGAGCAGTGCCTGCGCGCCGCCCACGCTGACCCTGCGTCGCGCGCCGGGGCTGCGGGTGCCCTGGCCTCGCTGTTGAGAGACCTGCCGGGACGACGCCCCGAGGCGCTGGAGTTCGCGCGTGAGTATGTCGAGCTCCAGCCGGATGCGCCCCGGTCGCACCTCACTCTGGCGGAAATGCTCGCCGCCACCCGAGAAATGAAACAGGCGAAGCAGAGCATCTCAACCGCCCGCGAACTGGCGAACGGCGACCCGGAGACGCTGAACGCCGTCACCGCAGCCGAGGCGGCTATCGAAGCGCTGTACGGCTCGAAGCGGAGGGGCGTGGCGATCCTGCTAGGGCTCCGATCGCAGTTCGTGGACAGTCCCGAGATGGATCGCGCCGTCCTGGCGGCCGCCGTCATGCGATGGCGTTTCGTCGACGCTGCACTTCAGGCTCGAGACATTGCGCTTCGCGCCCCCATGACCCCCGACATCGCCCTGTACATCCGACTCTTCGTCGCGTTCATCCCTGGCGCGATCGTCGGGCTGATTCTCCTGTCGACGCTCCTCATCACCTGCATCCTGCTGCCAGTGCTGTGGGCCACCGCTGGCGCCGATGTCGCCGCTCGGCTGTGCGCGACGGCTGGACTCGTGACGACGCTGGGGGCATCCGTCATCGGCATCCTCCCTCTGCTGCGCCCCGGCGTCCTGCCGCAGATTCGGGAGCTGGCCGCGGGCAGCTCGTGGCGGTGGCGCGGGATCACGTTCACGACGATGGTCACCGTCCCCGAGCTCCTCGCGCTGGCGACCGCGCAACCCGGATGGATCATCGTGGCCGGCGCGCTCTCCCTGATCGGTGCGGTGATCTACCTCTTCGGAATCCTCGAGCTCGGTCTGGATGATCGCAGCGACGATAAGCCGAGCGCGTCCGGCGGCTGACGTCAGGCGAGCTCTCGCAACTCAGAGGTCAGGTCTCCCCCGGCGTCTCCGGTGTTCACCGTCCCCTTCGGCTCGAAGAGGAGCGCCTGGACCTCCTCGTCCGCCTTCGGGCAGTGCTCGACTCCCCGCGGCACCACGAACACGTCGTTCGGCCCCAGCACTACATCGCGGTCACGGAGCTGAATGATCAGCTGACCGCTGACCACGAGGAACAGCTCGTCAGTGTCGGGATGCGTGTGCCACACGAACTCACCCTGCAGCTTCACGACCTTCACGTCGTAGTCGTTCACGCTGACCAGCCGATGCGGCTGCCAGTGAGCAGCGATCGTGGCCAGAGCCTCGTGCAGGTTGCGAACGTCGTCCGTCATGTGTCGAAGCCTAGCCCGCGCCGTGCTCCCGATCCGGAGTCGGTGGACGCGACTCTCTGCGTCGCCAACGATTGACACGCCCGGGACCGCCGGGTACTGTCCGAGCCAGTGGTCCGGTCGGAGCAGGGAGAGTTCCGGTTCTCGGGCTCCGCTGCAACAGCGCCTGGGCGTGCGCGTCGTCGGTCGACGATCAGCACCCGGGTATCGACCGTTACACCTGGGAGTGGCCATGAGCTTCGCTGACTGTCTCGCCGCCACCGGGTCCGCGCCCAGCTGGCCTCTCATCGCCGCAGGCGCCTTGGTCGTGCTCGCCGGAGTGGCGCTCCTCACGCGACGAGACAGGGAACGCAAGCGCGCCGGAACCGTACTCGGGATCTTCGGTGTGATCGCTCTGATCGCGCTCGCGCCGCTCGCGGCCCCCACGCCCGCACAGGCGGCGACAAGTGACTGCCGCCCCTCGGCACCGGCACCCACCCCGGTGCCCACCACGTCACCAACGCCGACTCCGACGGGCGCCCCGACACCGACGGCCACGCCGAGCCCGACATCCACGGCTGCCCCGACACCGACGGCCACGCCGACAGCCACCGTTACTCCGACGCCGACACACACCCCGACGCCCACAGCCACTGCCACGTCGACGCCCACGGCAAGCCCGACGCCCACGGCAAGCCCGACGCCCACGGCAAGCCCGACGCCCACGGCAAGCCCGACGCCCACGGCAAGCCCGACGCCCACGTCGACACCGACGCCAACACCAACTTCGACGCCGACCGCAAGCCCGACGCCCACGGCAAGCCCGACGCCCACGGCAAGCCCGACGCCCACGGCAAGCCCGACGCCCACGGCAAGCCCGACGCCAACATCGACTTCGACGCCGACACCAACGGCCACGCCGACGCCCACACCGACAGCCACGCCGACGCTGACACCCAGCCCAACGCAAACGCCAACACCGACACCGACGCCAACACCCACGCCGACACCGTCAGCCACGCCCACGCCCACACCCACACCGACACCGACGCCAACACCGTCAGCCACGCCCACACCCACACCGTCAGCCACGCCCACGCCCACGCCCACACCGACACCGACACCGACACCGACACCGACACCGACACCGACACCGACACCGACACCGACGATCACCTTCGTCTCCCCCGAGGCCCCCACATCGCTTCCCCTGTGTGGCGAGGCGCCACTGATCGTCACTCCGGACAGCGAGTACTTCGACTACGAAACGGTCCGCGAGGGTGATGTGACGACGGTCATCGCAACGCTGAAGGCCGGCCTGGAGAATGTCGCCCTCGCTGATGGCGCTCAAACCACGTGGACGTTCGACATGTCGTTCGTCCCGGTCCTCGAAGCCCCGGCCGACTGGAGCTTCTCGTACTACGTGTTCGATGATCTCGGCAGCGGCTACCTGTTCGATCCTGTCGTCGCAGACTTCCTCGCCGACCACGCAACGTCAATGACACTCATCACAAACGCCGTCGAGGCATCCGACTACGGCGTCTTCGACTCGTCCGGCAATCAGCTCATCGAGTTCAACGCCCTCGGCGTGGCATCGAACATCACCGAAACCTACGACGTGCAGCAGACGGGTCAAACCTTCGACTTCACGCGCACGAACGTGGAGACCTCCGGGGGCCAAGCCGCCGCGGAGTATCTTTTCGGCCTTCAAGGACCGCTTCCTGACGGCGCCACGGTTCAGGCGATCCCCGGAACCTGGCGCTGGATCAGCTACTCGGGGACGATCGAGGCGATCTACAACAACGGCTGCGCCCTCGCCACCACCATCGGCACCGGCCTCATGGTGGGCTAGTCGCGTCGCTCCCGGTTCCTGAGCGAGCGTTAGCGAGACGAAGGGCCTGGGGACGTGCGCTGAGTTTGCTGCCCTTCGTCTCGCTTCGCGGATCTTGAGCGCCAGCGAGACGAAGGGCCTCCGGCCGCGCCGAACCTAGGCGCTGACGGTGAAGCTCCAGGTGACACCGAAGCGGTCCGTGAGCATCCCGAATCCGCTGCTCCATGCCGATGCGGCCAGCGTCTCAACGATGCTGGCTCCGTCTGCGAGCGCGCTCCAGTACTCCTGGAGCTCGCCCAGCGTGTCCGATCCGATCGAGACGAACAGTGCCTGATCGGTGACGGTCGTGTTGTTCTCCCGACGCGTGGATCCGCCGCCGACAACTCCGTGCTCCGTTGCACCGGGCACGTCGTAGCCCATCACGCGGAAGCCGTTCGGTGCGGCCACCAGGCCGAATACCACGCGGTCCGCTCCCGGGATCTCGGCGGGCATGCCGAAATCGGCATATGTGTTCATGACGAGATGGCCACCGAAGACGGACTGATAGAACTCCAGCGCCGCGCGTGCATCTCCGCGGAAGTTGAGGTGGGTGGTGGTCTGAATGCTCATGTCTGCTCCTGCGTGTTCTGCGAGCCCGTATCGACCCGCAGAACTCACTCTCACGGTCGTATAGGTCAGCTTTTGTCCTACATCGCGAATACTGTCGAACCATGACCACGACCTCGCGACTGCTCGCGCTCCTGTCGCTGCTGCAGACTCATCGCGACTGGCCGGGTCCGGTTCTCGCCGAACGACTCGAGACCAGCCCACGCACCGTTCGCCGTGATGTGGATCGCCTCCGGGAGATGGGCTACCGCATCGACGCCACGATGGGTCCGGACGGCGGCTATCGACTCGCCGCCGGGAGCGAGCTGCCGCCGCTGCTCTTCGATGAGGACCAGACGGTGGCGATCGGCATCGCACTGCAGACCGTTCCCGCCGCGGGCGCCGGCGTGGACGAGGCCGCCAGCCGCGCGCTGGCCACGATTCGTCAGGTGATGCCATCGCCATTACGGCATCGCCTCGACGCCATCGAGGTGACAACGCTTCGCCACGCCGATGCGAGCGCGGAACCCGGCGTGCTCGAAGCGATCTCACGCGCCATCCACGCTCGCGAAGTGCTGCGATTCGACTACCTGTCCACGAGCGGCGAGGCGGTGGATCGACCACCTCGCCGCGCGGAGCCGGTGCAGCTCGTCGCCTCCGACGGGCGCTGGTACCTGCTGGGCTGGGATCTCGAACGCGACGACTGGCGCCTGTATCGGGTGGACCGCATCCAGCCGCGAACAACGAACGGCCCGCGCTTCACGCCGCGAGCGGTACCCGGCGGCGACGCAGCCGAGTTCGTTGCGGCACGGTTCAAGGGCTCGACCGTGAATGAGTGGCCCTGTCGCGGCACCGCCATCCTCGAGCTGCCGGCCCGGGAGGTCGCCCCGTTTGCGCGAGACGGGATCGTCACGGCCCTGGATGACGAGCACTGCTCGCTGGAGGCGGGTGCATGGTCCTGGACGGCTCTCGCCGCCTCCTTCGGCCGATTCGACGCGCCGATGCAGGTCGTCGGTCCCCCCGAACTCGCCGCCGCGTTCACCCTGCTCGCCACCCGCTACGGTGACGCATCGGTCGGGGTCGTGGGGAGCTGAAAAACGCTTCTCCAAGCCTCTCCGCAGAGGCGTTTTCCATCTCCCAGCCACGGTTGCCGCAGGATTGGCGCAGGACGCCCCCGCGGGTGCACCATGGAATGAGAGCGCTGCACCGGAAAGGAGCCGCTCGTGACCCAGTCGCTTCCCTCGCCCGTTGAACAAGCGCGCCGACCCCGTCGTCTGTGGTGGCTGATCGCGGCCATCGCGAGCGTCATCGCTGTCGCCGTCATCGCGGCGGTCGTCATCATCGGCCAGCGACCCTGGCTCGCCACGAACGTGACGATTCCCCTCAGCTACGTCGGCGATGACGGAAAGACGTACTCCTGCACGTACGACTATCGAACGTCCGACCGCGCGCCCATGCCGTCCGCCGTCGCCGACAACATGAATGCTCGCGACTGGTCGCAGACGGGGCAGCTGATGTACGAGTGGGCCAAGACCCACCCCGCCGAATCCTGGACGACGCAGGACGAGTTGCCCGCAGACGACCCGCAGTCGACGCGGGCGGACGCGACCTGGGCTCTCGCGATGGACGAGTACATCGAGTTCCCGGCGTGGACGGTCGATACGGCACAGGGCACCGAGTACGAGCTCTGGTGGGAAGTGCGCGACGGAAGCACCTGCATAGACGGACTGCGCTGATCGCGGTGTCGACACACTGAGCCCCGGGCCGTCGCGCCGCCGACTTGTGGCCGTAATGGGCGCGAAACGTCAGCGTGGAATGGTCCATCCATGGAAACGTCCTTCGCCGGCTATTGGAGTCGACCGTCTCAGCGATCTCACTCACGTTCGCCGTGGGACGAGATGTTCGACGGCAACGCCGCGGGAACCCCGCTGTCCACGCGCGATCCGTACCGCACGATCCACCGCGCGCTCAGTCAGATGTCTGCGGAGGATCTGCGCGGACGAGTGGAGGCTCTCGCCGGGGCGTACCTGTCGCAGGGCGTGACCTTCGACTTCGCGGGCGAGGAACGACCGTTCCCTCTCGACGTGGTTCCGCGAGTCATCGGACCCAGCGAATGGCGAGAGGTGGACCTCGGCGTCGCGCAGCGTGTGCGGGCACTGGAGGCGTTCCTCGACGACATCTACGGCGCGCGGCGTTGTGTATCCGACGGTGTGCTGCCGGCACGACTCATCGCGTCGTCCAGCCACTTCCACCGACAGGCGGCGGGCATCGTCGCCGCGAACGGGGTGCGGATCCAGGTGGCGGGCATCGATGTGATCCGAGATGAATCGGGATCCTGGCGCGTGCTCGAGGACAACGTCCGTGTGCCCAGCGGAGTGAGCTACGTGCTGGCGAATCGACGCGCACTGGCGCAGATGCTGCCCGAGATGTTCGAGGACATGCGGGTGCTGCCGGTGGTGGACTACCCGAACCGGCTGCTGGGGGCTCTCCGAGCCGCCGCGCCGCAGGGTGCCGATGACCCGACGATCGTGGTGCTGACGCCCGGCGTCTTCAATTCGGCGTACTACGAGCACACGCTGCTGGCCCGGCTGATGGGGGTCGAGCTGGTCGAAGGGCGGGATCTGTTCTGCTCCGGCGGTCGCGTCTGGATGCACACGACGGCGGGTCCTCGCCGTGTCGATGTGATCTATCGCCGCGTGGATGACGAGTTCCTCGACCCGCAGCAGTTCCGTCCCGACTCGATGCTCGGTGCCGCCGGCATCATGAACGCCGCTCGGCTGGGCAACGTGACCATCGCGAACGCCATCGGCAACGGCGTCGCGGACGACAAGCTCGTCTACACCTATGTCCCGGATCTGATCCGCTACTACCTGCACGAGGACCCGATCCTGCCGAACGTCGACACCTGGCGCCTGGAGGATCCGGAGGCGCTCGCCGAGGTGCTGGATCGACTCGACGAGCTCGTGGTCAAGCCGGTGGACGGATCGGGGGGCAAGGGACTGATCATGGGGCCCGCGGCATCGCGTGCGGAGCTCGACGCGGCGCGTCAGACGCTGGCCGCGGACCCGCGCGGCTGGATCGCACAGCCGGTGGTCCAACTCTCCACCATCCCGACCCTGGTGGACGATGGATTCCGACCACGGCATGCCGACCTTCGCCCGTTCGCGGTCAACGATGGAGAGCAGATCTGGGTGCTGCCCGGTGGTCTCACCCGTGTCGCCCTGCCCGAGGGGCAGCTGGTGGTCAACTCGAGTCAGGGGGGCGGGTCGAAGGACACGTGGGTACTGGAGGATCCGGAGGTGCCCCGCGCATCCGTGACGACGGGTCCGTCGCGCACGGTCGTTCCGCCCGTCATCGAGTTCTCCGCCCCTGAGCCCGCGCCGCTGCCCGTCCCGCCCTTCGACGACCAGCAGCAGCAACAGCAGCAACAGCAGCAACAGCAGCAACAACAACAGGAGGCATCGTGCTGAGTCGCATCGCCGAGGGCCTGTTCTGGATCGGTCGCTACGTCGAGCGCGCCGACGGCACCGCGCGCATCCTCGATGTCCATCTGCAGCTTCTCCTCGAGGACCCGTGGGCGGACGAGGAGTCGGTGTGCCGCACGGTGCTGGCCGTGATGGGCGTGCCCGACGCGGCGGGAAGCAACCCGCGACGCGGCGACGCCCTCCGGGTCCTGGCCACGGATCGGACGAGGGCGATCTCGGTCGCGCACTCCCTGTCTGCAGCGCGAGAGAATGCTCGTCGGGCGCGCGAGGTCATCTCTCAGGACTTCTGGGAGGTTCTCAACACGACGAACGCTCGGCTGCCCCTGCGTGTCGAGTTCGAGCGCTCGCACTCCTTCTTCCAGTGGGTGCGCGAGCGCGCGGCGTTGACGTACGGGGTCGCGGAGACATCGATGAGTCGCGATGAAGCCTGGCACTTCTTCGCCCTGGGTCGTGCTCTGGAGGCGGCCGATATGACGGCTCGGCTCCTGGTCTCCGCCGCCCGGACCGCGGATGACAGCGCGATCAACTGGATGACCCTGCTGCGCAGTTGTGACGCGTACGACGCGCATCTGCGAGTGCATCGGTCCATGCCCACGGCAAGGTCGGCGACGGAGTTCCTGCTCGTTGATCGCCACTTCCCGCGGTCCGTGCTGTCCAGCGTCATCCGCGCGGAGGAATGCCTGCGCCAGATCGGCCAGAGCTCACCGCTGTCGCCTCCCGATGCGGTCGGGCGGGCGATCGGGCGACTGCGTTCGGACCTGGAGTATCGCTCGGTGACCGACCTCGTCCTGCTGCTGGAGAGCAGTATGCACCAGGTGCAGGAGAGCGTGTCGACGATCAGCAACGCCGTGCAGGATCAGTACTTTCCATCGATGGCCGCGCCCGTCTGGACCGAGGAGACGCTATGACCAGGCTGAAGATCGTGCATCGGACCGGGTTCCAATACGCGTCCCCCGCGACGGCGTCGTACAACGAAGCCCGCATGCTGCCGCGCACACAGGACCGCCAGCTCGTGCTCCAGGCGCGCGTCGACACGAGCCCCGCCACGCATCCGAACACGTACAACGACTACTGGGGAACGCCGGTGACGGCGTTCGAGGTGCTCACCCCGCACCAGCAGCTCTCCGTGGTGGCCACGAGCATCGTGGAGACGCGCACGATCGTCGCCGATGGCCCCCGACTCGACTGGGAGCACCTCGCCGAGTCCGTATCGACGTCGCTCGACGTGGCGGAGATGCTGATTCAGACGAACGCCACCGAGCCCGACGAGCAGATGCGGGAAATCGCCACCACGATCCGCACAGAGCACGTAGACGTCGACGATGCGGCGCGTGCCCTCTGCAAGATCGTCGGTGAGGCGATGACCTATCGCCGGGGCGTGACGGGCGTCAACTCCACCGCCCGCGACGCGTGGCCGGCGCGGGCGGGAGTGTGCCAGGACATCGCGCATGTCACGCTGGGCATGCTGCGGGCGGCCGGCGTTCCGGCGCGCTACGTGTCCGGCTACCTGCACCCGGAAGCAGACCCGCAGATCGGTGTGACCGTGGCGGGCGAATCTCATGCCTGGGTGGAGTGGTTCTCGGGCGCCTGGCGTGGGTACGATCCGACCAACCTGGTGGAGATCGGACCATCTCACGTCTTCGTCGGAGTCGGCCGCGACTACGCGGACATCACCCCGCTCCGCGGTGTGTATGCCGGGTCCGGAGCATCGGACATGTTCGTCACGGTGGACATCACGCGGCTGGAGTGACAATCGGGGTGCCCGCTGTTTCAGCGGGCACCCCGATTCCCGGGATCAGGACTGCGTGAGCAGCAGGAGCGTGTCGACCACGCGGTTGGAGAAGCCCCACTCGTTGTCGTACCAGGCGACCACCTTGACATGCTTCCCATCCACCCGGGTGAGCGCGGAGTCGAAGATCGACGACGCCGGCTGGCCCGTGATGTCGCTCGAAACCAGCGGGTCCTCCGAGTACTCGAGGATGCCCGCCAGCGGTCCCTCCGCCGCTGCACGGTAGGCGACGAGCACCTCGTCGCGCGTGACCTCGCGCGAGACGGTGGTGTTGAGCTCCACGATCGACCCGACCGGCACGGGCACGCGGATGGAGTCGCCCGACAGCTTGCCGTCGAGGCCGGGCAGCACGAGACCGATCGCCTTCGCGGCGCCGGTGGTGGTCGGCACGATGTTGACCCCGGCGGCGCGAGCACGACGCGGGTCGCGGTGCGGGCCGTCCTGGAGGTTCTGCTCCTGGGTGTAGGCGTGCACCGTCGTCATGAAGCCGTGCTCGATGCCGGCCAGATCGTCGAGCACCTTCGCGAGCGGCGCCAGGGCGTTGGTGGTGCAGGAGGCGTTGGAGACGATGGTGTGGGCGGCTGCGTCGTATGCCTCGGTGTTCACGCCATAGGCGAGGGTGACGTCGGCACCGTCGGAGGGAGCGCTCACGAGCACACGCTTCGCTCCCGCGCGCAGGTGGGCGCCGGCGGCCTCCGCGGAGGTGAAGCGTCCTGTGGCTTCCAGCACCACCTCGACACCCAGTTCGCCCCAGGGCAGGTTCTCGGGGTCGCGCTCGGCGAGCACCTGAATGCGGTGGCCGTCGACGATCAGGGCGTCACCGTCGACCTCGACCGGACGGCCCAGGCGGCCAAGGGAACTGTCGAAGCGCAGGAGCTGGGCGAGGGCGTCGGGCGCGGTCAGATCGTTGACGGCGACGACCTCGAGGTCGGTACCGCGCTCCAGCAGAGCGCGCAGGGTGTTGCGACCGATACGGCCGAAGCCGTTGATGGCGATGCGGGTCATGATGTCCTTTCGTTCCCGTTCCGCCTTCCATGGTCAACCGGAGCATCGGGGCCTGCCAGTGGCTGTCAGGACAGCATGCGCAAGGATCACGCCACGTCGCTTGCCACCGATGATGAGGATCCCGCCACCGTCGCGTTCGAGAATGTGTGTCGGTACTCCGTGGGCGAGGTGCCGAGGATGCGATGGAAGTGCAGCCGCAGGTTCGCGCTGGTCCCGAGGCCCACACGATGGGCGATCTGCTCGACGCCGAGATCCGAGCGCTCCAGAAGCTCGCGCGCCAGGTCGATGCGTGCCCGCAGCACCCACTGCATCGGGGTGTAGCCGGTGTCCTCCACGAAACGACGTGAGAAGGTGCGCTCCGAGACGTTCGCGTTGCGCGCCAGATCGGCGAGCGTGAGCGATTCGGCGAGGCGACCGAGCGCCCACTCGCGGGTGTCGGCGAAGAGGTCGCCGAGGGGCTCCGGCACGCTGCGCGGCACGTACTGCGCCTGTCCCCCGCTGCGATACGGCGCGGCCACGAGTCGTCGGGCGACGTGATTCGACAGCCCGACGCCATGGTCGCGGCGGACGAGATGCAGGCAGAGATCGATGCCCGATGCGGCCCCCGCGGACGTCAGCACGTCTCCCTCGTCGATGAAGAGCACGTTCTCATCGACGTCGATGAGCGGGTGCCGCTCGGCGAGGGCGCGGGTGTAGTGCCAGTGCGTCGTCGCTCGTCGCCCGTCGAGCAGTCCCGTGGCCGCGAGCGCAAACGCGCCGGTGGAGATCGCGGCGAGGCGGGCCCCGCGGTCGTGTGCAGCACGCAGCGCGGCGACGACAGCGGCCGGGGGTTCAGTGCTCGCGGGTTCACGATAACCGGGGACGAAGATCGTGTCGGCGCGCTCCAGCGCATCCAGCCCCTCGGCCACGTGGTACGACAGGCCGTCGCCGCCGGTGACGAGCCCCGGCTCCGCTCCGCACACGCGCACCTCGTACGGCATGCTCGCTCGGTGCGCGAACACCTGTGAGGGGATGCCGACGTCGAGGGGCTTGGCGCCTTCGAGCACGAGCACGGCAACGCGGTGGGTCATATGCCCATCATCACGGACGTCGCCGGCATCACGGAAGCAGCGTGCACGAGCTTCATCAGATGAAGGGATATGATGGCGCGGGAACTTCATCGGAGGAAAGCCATGAGCGAAGATCACGAGCCATCCGTCGCCGATCCGGGCGCCGCGGTGCGACGCGAACGCAAGCCCGAGCCGGCCACGGGCGTGCACTGCGATCCCGGGGCTCGGGTGCCCAGTGCGACGTCCGCGACCGCCGACGGCCCAGAGCACACGACCGAACCGTTCGCCTACGACGGCATCCTGCTGTCGGGCTTCGGCGGTCCGGAGGGCCAGGAGGACGTGCTGCCCTTCCTCCGGAATGTGACGCGGGGTCGCGGCATCCCCGACGAGCGCCTGGAAGAGGTCGCGCACCACTACCGCCACTTCAACGGCGTGAGCCCGATCAACGATCAGAATCGGCGACTGCTCGCCGCGTTGACCAGCGCGCTGCAGGAGGCGGGAGTGAACATCCCCGTCTACTGGGGCAACCGGAACTGGTCGCCGTACCTGGACGAGGCACTGCAGGAAGCGGCCGCCAACGGGGCTCGTAACCTCCTGGCGATTCCCACGAGTGCGTACTCGTCGTACTCGTCGTGCCGTCAGTACCGCGAGGACTGGGCCGACGCGCTCGAAGCGTCCGGACTCCAGAAGGAGCTGCGGATCGACAAGGTCCGCCAGTTCTTCTCGCACCCCGGTTTCATCGCCCCCTTCGTCGAAGGTCTCGAGGCCGCCGTGGGCGAGGCCGTCTCGGCCGGGAACGATCGAGGGTCCATCGAGGTGCTGTTCGCCACGCACAGCATCCCGACGCTGGACGCGGAACTCTCCGGAGCATCGCTGTTCGGGGACGCCTACGGCGGTGGATATGCGGCCCAGCATCTCGCGGCCGCGCGGGAGATCATCGCCCGCGTTGATCCGGATCTCGCCTGGCAACTGGTCTACCAGTCCCGGTCTGGCCCTCCGTCGCAGCCGTGGCTCGAGCCCGACATCAACGACGCGATTGAGGCTCTGACGGATCGCACCGCGGTCATCATCGTCCCGCTCGGTTTCGTCAGCGACCACATGGAGGTCATGTGGGACCTTGATGAGGAGGCGACGGAGACTGCGGAGAACCGGGGCCTGTGGGTGACGCGCACCCCCACGCCGGGCGTGCATCCGGCGTTCGTCGGTGCTCTCGTCGATCTGGTTCAGGAGCGTCTCGAGGGACGCCCCGTGGAGCAGCGCAAGAACACCACGTCGATCGGACCCTGGTTCGATGTGTGTCGTCCGGGGTGCTGCGAGAACCGGCGACTCGGATTCAAGCCGGCCATTGCGGGGCTGGCGCCCTGACGTTTGTCCCTGAGGGGCCGACCACTTTGTGTGGTCGGCCCCTCAGTCGCGATCTGCCGCGTCTGGCCCGAGAGAGCGGAGGTGCCGCTCCAGAATCCGCAGGGCGAACCCTTCCGCATCCGCGCGCGACTCCCAGAGCAGGTGAATCGCGAGGCCGTCGAGCAGAGCGTGCAACCGGTCCGCTTCATCCTCGGGATCGACTGTCGAGACGGCTACCTCAGTACGCACGAGCTCGGCGATCGCCGCGGCGCAGACCCCCCGCACCTCGCGGTTGAGCTCGCTCGCACTGTCCCGCAGCGAGACATCGGTGAGCGCCAGTGTTCCCAGCTGGAGTTGGGCGATGAGTTCACCCCGTCGGACCTGGTCCAGGGGCAGGAACTCGCGAAGCAGCGCGAGGACGAACGGGAGCCCTTCCCCCTCCAGGGCGCCGATTCGGTCCGCCACCGCCTGGCGGATCGCGTCGAAGCAGAACTTCCGCAGATTCTCTTGGGCAGGAAACGCCCGCCGAAGCGAGGCGGCGGCAATGCCCGCTTCGGCGGCCACATTTCGCACCGAGAGTGCGCCGAGTCCCTTGTCGACCAGCACGCGCATCGCCGCTGCCGCGATGACACGATTGCGTTCGTCGTGATCGATCAGGCGAGGCATCGCGTCATCCCTTCACCGGTGCCGACTGCTTCGGCCAGATCGTGTAGCTCACCGCCCAGAGTACGTCGATTCCGAGGATGACCCCCAGCAGCGGGAAGAAGCCGCCCAGCTCTTCTGTCCGCTCGGGAGCCCCCACGATGAGGATCAGCCCACCGAGGATGGCGGCGGCGATCCCCACCGCCAGCAGGGTGCGACCGGCGTCCTTCCAGCACGCGATCGTGTAGGCCGCCCCGGTGAGCTTGGGTCGAGGAGGCGCACCCTGGAAGCGCGTGGCGAACTTCGCATCCGCCCACGCGATCATCCGATGCCCGTAAGCGATCGAGATGCCGATGTACAGCGCCGCGAGTCCGTGATGCCACGACGCCGTCCCGCCGCCGAGTAGGTCGACGGTCACGAGTGCCAGCAGCACGACGTCGACGACCGGGGCGAGGAACAACAGCACGATGCCCAGCCGGGGACGATGCGCGACATACCGCGCCAGGAGTCCCCCGAACACGGCGACCCAGAAGGCCACCTCACACGCGATGATCAACCCGAGAACCATGACTTCCCCCTCCACACACCGTTTGTGAGTACGAGTGTACCTGTTTAATTAGCACGCGTGTACTCAAAACGTTGCGCGATGTGGACTGCCCTGGCTCTGACACGCCTTCGGCTCGCTCGCTGCGCTGTTTAGGAGCACTGTCCACCACTCGTTCCGGATCGCGTTCGACGTCCCCTCACGCTGGGACGATGGTGACGGCCGTTCTGCGGTGTCAAACTGTGGACCGGATGCGGGAGGCCGATGACGCCGCCACCGCAACCGAACTGGAAGGGCCTTCGAATGAGTTCCCAACTGCCTCCCGCGGAGTGGCCGACCTTCACCGAGAAGGAGGAGAACTGCGTCGCGCCGACAGTGCGGCACCCGCGTGACGGCTCCACAGCGCGGCAAATGCTTCTGTCCGGCCCGCGCGCACGTGCTCCAGCAGGTCCGCATCCGTCTCTTCTGCTCTCATACGCCACCCATCCGATGCTCGCCCGTTATCGTGCGGTTCGCACAGAGCGACCGGCACGATAGGCGAACGGCTGCACCGTGCCACCGGAAGGGGAACACCGGACCGTGAGCGCGCCGACGCCTGCGGAGCCGTGCCGTGCGGACGTCCGCCGGCCCGCTCGTGCCCGTCGCGATCTCCTCGTCGGAGGCTCCCCGAGGCGCCGCAGGGCGCGACCGCCCCACGTTTCGGCTGTCTTTACTGTTGCTCCATATGAGTCGTTGCAGTCGGATGAACTCGAATGAAGGACCGGCGAATGCACTATGCACAAAAGTACGTGGTCCACTCCCCCTTAGCTAGGGCATCCCTTCAGAGCTCGATCGTGACGCACTTTCCCGCACATTTATCTCAGGCGCAGACGAACCATGTTGCTAGATCCACAGGACGGTGACGGAGGGCAGGATCCCTGCCACATGCGAGCAGGCCGTCTTGTTGTATCCGCACGCGAGTCCCCGCCCGTGCTGACGACCGAGCCTTCGAGACCACGTCGTCGCCATCGAGCGTGGCCTATCGCGGCGTATCAGCGATGATGAGGACGTTGCCGAAGGGGTCACGCAGTTGGATGGAGCGTGATCCCTCTTCGCCGGACAGAGGACTTTCGATGTCGGCGCGCCCACGCAGGAGCCGACTGACGTCCCCATCAAGATCGTCGCTGTAAAGCACAACAGCGGGGTGTGACGCAGAGCCCGCCCCGTCCGCCGGGAAGAGCCACACCCCGGCTTCTGCGGTCCGACCGGGGCTCACGTGCACCGAGCGGAACCCGGGAAAGATCTCACTGTCGAACACGACCTCGAAGTCCAGGAGTTCGCGGTACCAGTTGATCGCGACATCGAGGTCCGATACGGGCACAACCGCACGACCGATACGAGGCATAGAGAATCTCCTGTCACTGGCCGGGACGCGGACCATATTAGCACGCGTGTACTCAAAACGTTGCGCGATGTGGACTGCCCTGGCTCTGACACGCCTTCGGCTCGCTCGCTGCGCTGTTTAGAAGCACTGTCCACCACTCGTTCCGGATCGCGTTCGACGTCCCCTCACGCTGGGACGATGGTGACGACCGTTCTGCGGTGTCAAACTGTGGACCGGATGCGGGAGGCCGATAACGCCGCCACCGCAACCGAACTGGAAGGGCCTTCGAATGAGTTCCCAACTGCCTCCCGCGGAGTGGCCGACCTTCACCGAGAAGGAGGAGAACTGCGTCGCGCGCTCGCTCCCCCGCTCTGACGCACCCGCCGTGCGAGTCCTGTCGGTGCGGGCGGGCTACGTCCTTCTCCTCACCTACAGTGACGAATCGCGACACATCCTCAAGGTGTCGGGAGAGGGTGGTCCCCAGGAGGTTGAAGCCGAGTTCGCCGCGTTGAGGGCTCTCGGCGGCGGGTACGCGGACCGCATCAGTGGCTTCTCGTCCGAGGGAGACGTCGTGACCATCTGCCTGCATTGGGTAGATGCCGCAAGCCTCGGGACTCGATGGTCCGAGGGCCCATCGCTCGACATCGCGCACAGACGCGCAGACCTCCGACTCGTCGCCCACGAACTCGACCGAATCCACGAGGCCGGCTGGATCCACGGTGATCTCCAGCCCACACACATCCGATTCGCGGACGACGCGGCACTGTTCATCGACTTCGGCATGGCCGGGTCCCCCGGAATCTCCTATGGCGGCGGACTGATCCACTACTTCGCGCCCGAGTACGCCTCATCCGTCCTGCAGACCGGCCGCGCGACGCGCACTGCGGCGGGCGACTGGTACGCGCTGCTCGCCAGTGCCTTCGTCGCCCTCACGAGAACGGTTCCGGTTCGCTATCCCGAAGCAGCCGAGCGCACCGACCGACTCGACGCCATCGCGCAGAGCCGAATCGACCCGCACGAGTGGGACGACCCCTACGCGCGCGAACTCGCGGAAGCGCTGCTACTTCCAGCCCAGGAGCGGAAGGCTTGGGTGATGTCCTGAGTCGCAGGACCGGAGCGCGAGCAGCCGCCCCTGGGAACTCAGACGGTGGCCACCGCGTTAGTGGCATCGAGTCCGCCGCGTCGAGTACGGACTGATGAGCGAACGATTGGGTCCCGTCGGCTTGGGCGATGCGCTGATGTATCTCGACGGCACGATCAACGCGAACTTTGGGGCTCCCGGGAGCATGTCGGCGTCGACGAGGTCGAGAAAGGATCCGGTCACTCGGGGTCGTGATGATGTCAAAGGAGGCGGATCCCAGCTTCGTTAATCACTGCTACGAGGTCTGGCACGGAATCGGGCTCCTAGATGAACATGGGCCATCTGGCTCATTCGCAGAGGATCGCGGACCATCCCTGGCACTCAGAACGTCCCCTCCCATCTTGTGACGATGCGCTTTCTGAGTTCTTTTGATGAGCTTGAGCTAGTATCTGCATTTCTCACAGCGATCGCTACCTGGGCACCATTCCTGTTAGACCCCTAACGGTACGCATCCTTCGCTAATCTGCTGACATGCAACGCAGATTCGTGGGCGTGAACCTCGGCCCGACGCCGGATCCTTTCATGTCAACGCCTCGAGGTTTTCCGTGTGACCTCGAGGATGTTTTCTACACGCGCTCACCCAAGCGCTTCGTGGAAGAAGCCGCGGTCAAGACAGACCTTCTCGTCCTCGGCATGCACGGCTGGCGCTGGAGCCTGAGGAGCAAGATACCGAGGCTTGGCATTACCAGCAGGACAGCGAACATTCTGTTCTCTGATCTGAAACTCAATTGTCGGTATCTCGTTCTCACTGCTTGTCATCAACAGAACGCTTCGAGCGGCGGGTGGGACGAGGACGGTGCTCGGAACCGCGCGTTAATGTGGGCACGCATCTCCGGCGCGGAACGCATCCTCGCGAATGCAGCAGGCGCGTATATCCAGCCGAGCACTGTCGGCGCTCGACGGGTATGGGAGAACGAAGAGTGCTTGTCAAGCAACGAACGGATGCTGCGAACCTACCTGGGCCGCCGGCCGCGCTCCGTGTTCGCCGGGCTTCCTTACGTGTGGGACAGGTCGGGCCTACTCCACGACGAGGAGTTCGACGTCAAGGGGTGAGGAGGATCGCCATCCTCGCGTCGAGTCCACGGGCGATAGCGAGAGTGGGCAATTCACCGGCATCGATCCCCTGAAACTCGGGGCCGGAGCGGGCCATCCTGTGGGATGCTGCGAGCACCTCAATCATTTCTGCTCAGACAAGTCCTTCCCGCTGTAGTCGGTTGTGCCCAACGTGAGGTAGCGGATCGACAGATCCAGAAGCAGCTCAACGCACATCTGGTAGTAACTTGCCAACAGCCGCCATGACGGTCTCAGCTGAGCCGACGCGAGCTTCAGGTCACCTTCGTATGGGGTCAACATCTCAATCTCGGACAGTAGCCTCACGGTCGTCTCTGATCCATGCAAGAAGGCGGACGATGTCTTCCAAATAACAAGCGGCGAATCTGCGCCGTGTCCTGCCCCCGCCGGCACCGTTGGCGATATGTCCCGAAGTATGTCACTCCATCGCGGAATGGCCTGCAACTTCGTTTCACGAAGCTGCGACACAGTGTTCATCAGCTCGTTGAGTCGCACCACTATCTCGTCGTGCTCGTCCGTGTTGTGAGTGGCGGCGCCAGTGAGCGTGCGTGACAGCCCGAGAACATCGCCCGCATGCGTGTACTCCAAGCACAGGGAGCGGTAGACGCGGCGGAACTTGCGTTCGGGTCGTAGCAGCCAGAGTCCAAGCGCTGTGGCCTCACATGCCATGCGAATCAGGGCGTGGTGCGCAAACGGTCGAGCCACATACATGCCGTCGGCCACGGTACTCATGTCAACGAAACCGCCCAGCGCGTCATAAGCTCGCGCCCACGCGCTGCGCACCTGTGTGGAAAGGGGCACGCGCGCTGTGTGCGTGTCCTCTATCGCGAGCATCGATCCAGGCAGCGGTGCCGGCAGCGGCTCAAGCGTCTCGTACCAGCCGCGCGCGCTGATGAGTGCCTGGTGTGCGCCTGCCAGGTCTTCAGGGCCCTCAGCACCAAGTGCACCCAGATAGTTCACCGTCGCAGAATACCCTCGGGTCTCACTCGGCTGGATCGGCGAGCACTAACACGCCCGAACCCATCCACTCTTTTTGGCCGATAACCCGGGTCTAAGCCCCGTGGAACCATGACCCCGGTACAACGCAAGAACCCCCGGTCCACAGGACCGGGGGTGTCTGTGCGCGAGGGGGGAGTTGAACCCCCACGCCCTTTCGGGCACTGGCACCTGAAGCCAGCGCGTCTGCCTATTCCGCCACTCGCGCGCATCCGAATCGCTTCGGAAGCACTCCATGAGATTAGCACGGTTCGGGACGTGCTCATGACCATCGTGACCCGAATTCCCAGCCGGTCCCAGCCTCACCGTCTAGCATGGCCCAGTACGGCACGCCTGCCGTACCCCTGCCGGAGGAGAGACGTGGGACTGCTGGACAGCTTCGAGAAGGGCCTGGAACGCGCCGTCAACGGCGCCTTCGCGCGCACCTTCCGCAGCGGCATCCAGCCGGTCGAGATCGCCTCCGCGCTGCGTCGGGAACTGGACACGAACGCGGCCGTCGTGAGTCGGGATCGCATCCTCGCCCCCAACACGTTCACCGTGCTGCTGTCGCCGGCCGATGAGTCGAAGATGTCGAACTACGGCGGCACGCTCACCACGGAGCTCGAGCAGATCGTCCGCAAACACGCGAAGCAGCAGGGGTACTCGTTCGCGGGTCCGCTGTCGATCACGATCGTCGCCGACTCCGCGACTCCCACGGGCACGGTGAGCATCGAATCCGAGTCGGCACAGGCAGCTTCCGTCTCCTGGCGCGCGGTGGTCGACATCGACGGCCAGCGACACGCTCTCACCAAGGCGCGTACGGTGATCGGCCGCGGCAGCGATGCGGACATCACCATCGCCGACCCCAACACGTCGCGCAAGCACGTGGAGATCCTGTGGGACGGCACGCGCGGCATGGTGCGCGACCTCGGATCCACCAACGGCTCCAAGCTCAACGGCGTCAAGTTCTCCTCCAGCGCGCTGGAGCCCGATTCGACCATCACGATCGGCAAGACCCGCATCGTGTTCCGCGTCGTCGCGCAGCAGTCCCGCCCCGCGCGCCCCGCGGCCCGGGACGATGCCACGCGCATCTTCGACGCGAGGGAGTTCAGCTGATGACCGACCTCACACTTCTGCTGCTGCGCATCGGCTTCCTGGTGCTGCTGTGGTTCTTCGTCTTCGGCGTGGTCTATTCGCTGCGCTCCGACTTGTTCGGTGTGCGAGCGCGCAAGCTCCCCGACGGCACGGAAGGGGTCGACACTCCCCCGCGTCCGGCGCAAGCAGTCCCCGCACCGGTGACTCCGTCGAACGATCGCACCGCACCCGTCGAACCGGTGCGCACGCCGCGGCCGTCGTCATCGCCCGCGACGGAACCGGCGACGACGTCCACCGTCTCCCGCATCGTGATCACGTCCGGTCCCAAGACCGGGCTCGAGATCCCGCTGGGCAATCAGCCCCTCACCATCGGCCGGTCGCGCGAGTCCGGGCTCGTGATCCGCGACGACTACACCTCCTCCCACCACGCTCGCCTCGTTCTCTGGGGCGATCAGTGGATGATCCAAGACCTCGATTCGACCAACGGAACGTGGCATGACGGCGATCGCGTCGCCTCACCCGTCCCGATCCGCGTCGGCGCCCCCGTCAAGGTGGGCGCGACGACGTTCGAATTGAGGAAGTAAGGGCGATGGTCTTCCAGGGCTCCGCCGTCGCGATCTCCCACACCGGGAAGGTCCGATCGAACAACCAGGACTCCGGCTATGCCGGGTCCAACCTGTTCGTCGTCGCCGATGGCATGGGTGGTC
The DNA here is from genome assembly GCF_050990725.1 of Microbacterium gorillae. GTDB lineage: Bacteria > Actinomycetota > Actinomycetes > Actinomycetales > Microbacteriaceae > Microbacterium > Microbacterium gorillae_A. The sequence continues at coordinate 30,426 of NZ_CP158844.1, read as the reverse complement.
ACGCGGGTGGTGACGTGGCCTCCGCCCTCGCCATCAGCCGACTGCAGGCTCTCGACACGGCCCACGCCAGCACTCGTGACGCGGAGAACGACCTCCGCGACGCCATCACCGAGGCAGCCGGCGACCTCATCGACATGACGCGGCGACGCCCGGAGCTCACCGGCATGGGCACCACGGTGGACGCGATCCTCATGGTCGACGACAACGCCGTCATCGCACACATCGGCGACTCGCGCATCTACCTGTACCGCGAGGGCGTCCTCACCCAGATCACCACCGACCACACCTTCGTGCAGCGCCTCGTGGACTCCGGTCGCATCACGCCCGAAGAGGCGCGCTACCACCCGCGGCGCTCGGTCCTCATGCGCGTCCTCGGCGACCAGGACCCGCACCCCGAGATCGACACCTTCATCATGCAGACGCAGGAGGGCGATCGCTGGCTGCTGTGCTCCGACGGTCTGTCCGGTGTGGTGGACGAGATCCACATGCAGAAGGTGCTGGATCACGGTTACGCTCCGGGCCGCACTGCGGATCTTCTACTCAAGCAGGCCCTGGATGGCGGTGCCCCCGACAACGTCACCATCGTCATCGCCGATGTCGGCGGCCAGCACCCGGCGTTCGCCACCGCGGCCACCGTCGTGGGCTCCGCGGCCAATCCCATCGGCATCGAGATCCCCGCGGCGCGCACCGCACGTCCCGGCTGGCTGCACACCGCACGTCAGGCCGCCAACGAGCCGACGCACTTCGAACCCGCTGCGGAATTCCTCGAGGAACTCATCGAAGAGGACCGCCGACGCGCCAAACGCCGTCGGATCGCCTGGTTCGCCGGCCTGGTCGTCGTGCTGATCGCCATCGCGGGTGCTCTGTTCGTGGCGTACGAGTGGACGCAGACGCGCTACTACGTGGGTGCCGATGACGACTCCGTGGTCATCTACCAGGGCATACAACAGGGAATCGGCCCGATCGCGTTGTCTCACACCTACGAGGACAGCAACATCTTGCTCGCCGAACTCACCGAGTTCCAGCGCGCCAACGTCGAGAAGACGATCAGCGCGCGCTCCCTCGCCGATGCGCAGGCCATCGTGGAACGGCTGCGCAAAGACGCGGAGGGGAACTGATGTCCGACGCCCTCACCCGCGACGCTCCCGCATCCGGCGACACCGCCGTCATCAAGGCGCTGCGCAAGATCCGCATGCCGAAGAAGCAGCGCAACCGCGAGCTGGTGCTGGTGCTGTTCGCGCTGCTGATCAGCGCCGCCGCCGTCTACATCGTGCAGATGGCCACCAGCGGCACCCTCGACGTCGGATACTTCGGCCTGCTCGGCGCGACGGCGCTGCTGGTGATCGTGCTGCACGTGGTGCTGCGCTGGCGCGCGCCCAACGCCGATCCCTTCGTGGTCCCCATCGCCACACTGCTCACGGGCATCGGCATCGCAGAGATCTATCGCATCGATCTGCACTGGCTGAGCACCGGAGACATGAGTCCCGGATGGGAGCAGAACTCGATCAAGCAGATCGTGTGGCTGATCATCTCGCTGGTGGCCACGCTCGCCGTGATCCTGCTGCTGCGCAACTACCGTCTGCTCTACCGCTACACGTACCTGTTCGGCCTCGCCGGCATCCTGCTGCTCCTGCTGCCTTTCGTGCCCGGACTCGCCGCCGACGGCAACGCCCAGGTGTGGGTGTCGATCGCCGGCGTCTTCTCCTTCCAGCCCGGTGAGATCGCCAAGATCTGCCTGGCGATCTTCTTCGCCGGTTATCTGGTGCGCACGCGCGAGAGCCTCGTCTCCGTGGGGCACCGCTTCCTCGGTGTGACCTGGCCGCGAGCGCGAGAGCTCGGTCCGCTGCTGGTGCTGTGGATCATCTCGATGGGCATCATCGTCATCCAGCGCGACCTCGGTACCGGTCTGCTCATGTTCGGCATGTTCGTCGCGATGCTCTACGTGGCCACCGGCAAGACCAGCTGGGTCGTGATCGGTCTGGTGCTCGCCGGAGGCGGCGCCTTCCTCGCCTCCCGCGTGCTCCCCTACGTGGGGCACCGCTTCAACAACTGGCTGAACGCGTTCGATCAGAGCGTCATCGATCAGGAGAGCGGCAGCTTCCAGCTGGTGCAGGGGATTTTCGGACTCGGCCAGGGCGGACTCATCGGCACCGGCCTCGGTCAGGGACGCCCGTACCTCACCCCGCTCGCGCAGAGCGACTACATCATCCCGAGCCTCGGTGAAGAGCTGGGATTGGTGGGTCTGTTCGCGCTGCTGTGCCTGTACATGGTCTTCGTCAGTCGCGGCCTGCGCATCGGCCTCACCGGCCAGGACGACTTCGGCAAGCTGCTGGCGACGGGACTCGCTTTCACCCTGGCGCTGCAGGTGTTCATCATGGTGGGCGGCGTGACGCGGGTGATTCCGCTCACCGGCCTCACCACGCCGTTCCTGGCGTCGGGCGGGTCCTCGCTCGTGGCCAACTGGATCATCGTGGGTCTGCTGCTGCGGGTCTCCGATGCGGTACGCAGCCAACCCCGGGTGGTGATCGGATGACCAAGGAAGTGCGCCGACTGGCGATCCTGATCCTCGCGATGTTCCTCACCCTGTTCTGCTCGGTGACGGTGATCCAGGGTGTGCAGAGCGATTCGCTCGCGGAGAACCCGAACAACAAGCGCGCGCAGTACGACAGCTACGAAGTGCAGCGCGGGTCGATCATCGCGAGCGGCTCGGTGATCGCGTCGTCCGTTCCGACGAACGACCTCTACTCCTTCCAGCGCGTCTACACGGATGCCGCGATGTGGGCGCCGGTGACGGGCTACTACAACCCGGCGCTGGGCTCGTGGACCGGAATCGAGGCCGCGATGAACAGCGAGCTCTCCGGCCGCGGTGGATCGCAGTTCTTCGAGCGTCTCGATCAGCTCATCTCCGGTCAGGCACCCCGCGGATCCAGCGTGGCGCTCTCCCTCGACCCCGTGGTGCAGAAGGCCGCCTTCGACGCACTGGGAGACCAGCAGGGCGCCGTCGTCGCGATCGAGCCGAAGACGGGACGCATCCTCGCGATGGTCAGCTCTCCCACTTTCGACACCAACAGCCTCGCCACGCACGACACGGACGCGGCGAACGCCACCTACGACGCGCTGAACGCCGCCGATCCCGACCCGCTGGTCAACCGTGCCATCGGCGGCGACATGAATCCGCCGGGTTCCACGTTCAAACTCGTTGTCGCGGCGGCTGCGCTGGCATCGGGCAAGTACACGGCATCCTCGACCCTGCCCAACCCCGCCAGCTTCACGCTGCCGCAGACCAACCATCCGGTCATGAACGCCAGCGGCGGCACCTGCGGCCCCGGCGAAACGGTCACGATCGCCGACGCTCTGCGGCTCAGCTGCAACGTGCCGATGGCGGAGCTCGCGATCGAGCTCGGCGACGACGCTATCCGTGAGATGGCCGAAGCCTTCGGCTTCAACCGTTCGTTCGAGCTTCCGCTCGAGGCGGCCGCATCGGTGTTCCCGAAGAGCCTCGACGTTCCCCAGACCGGCATGGCCGGCTTCGGGCAGACCGACCTGCGTGCCACGCCGCTGCAGATGGCTCTCGTCGCCGCGGGAATCGCCAACGGCGGTGTGGTGATGACCCCCACGATGGTGGATGGGATCGTGGCGCCGGACCTTAGTGTGCATAATGCAACTGAGCCCCAGCAGCTGTCCCAGCCCATCACCTCGAAAGTGGCCGATGCGCTGAAGAGCATGATGGTCGCCGATGTCAGTGATGGCGTCGCGGGCGGTGCAAGAATAGACGGAGTCGACGTGGGCGGTAAGACCGGTACGGCCCAGAACGACGACGATCCCTTCACGCTCTGGTTCACGGGCTTCGCTCCGGCGGAGAACCCGGAAGTGGCCGTTGCGGTCGTCGTGGAGAACGGCGGCGGTCAGGGGCAGTCAGGATCGGGAGATGCCATCGCAGCTCCCATCGCGAAGCAGGTCATGGAGGCGGTGCTGAACAAATGAGGCCGACACAGGGCGTCACCTTCGGTGGACGGTATGAACTGGTGTCCCGCATCGCCATCGGCGGCATGGGCGAGGTCTGGGAAGCGACCGATCACGTCATCGGACGAACGGTCGCGATCAAGATCCTCAAGGACGAGTACATGGGGGACCCGGGGTTCCTCGAGCGCTTCCGCGCGGAGGCCCGTCATGCCGCTCTCGTCAACCACGAGGGCATCGCCAGTGTGTTCGACTACGGCGAGGAGAACGGCTCCGCCTTCCTCGTGATGGAACTCGTCCCGGGTGAAGCCCTCTCGTCGATCCTGGAGCGCGATGGCGCACTCAGCAGCGACAAGACCCTCGACTACGTGGCACAGACCGCTGCCGCGCTGCAGGCCGCGCACGCCGCCGGCCTCGTGCACCGCGACATCAAGCCGGGCAACTTGCTGATCACCCCCGACGGTCGCGTCAAGATCACCGACTTCGGCATCGCCCGCATCGCCGACCAGGTGCCACTGACGGCCACCGGCCAGGTGATGGGTACCGTGCAGTACCTGTCTCCGGAGCAGGCGTCGGGTCACCCGGCCTCTCCCGCCACCGACACCTACTCGCTGGGAATCGTGGCGTACGAGTGCTTGGCCGGCAAGCGTCCGTTCACCGGCGAATCGCAGGTGGCGATCGCTATGGCGCAGATCAACGACACCCCGCCGCCGCTGCCCGCTACCGTGGCGCAGCCGGTGCAGAACCTCGTGATGGCGATGATCGCCAAGAAGCCGGAGGAGCGTCCGGCTTCTTCGGCCGCTGTCGCGCGCGCCGCCACGGCTCTGCGCCGCGGCGACATGGCAGCAGCGGCTCAGGCCGTTCCCGCCATCGCCACCGGCATGGGAGCTCTGTCCGGTGCCGAGGACGACGCGACACAGCTGCTCTTCGGCGACACCGTCGCGGCGACCCGCATGCTGGACGCCACCGAGCAGCAGCCTGCCGGTACCGCCACCAAGGGCAAGCGGAGCCCCTGGACGTGGCCGCTGGTCGCGCTGATCGCCCTGCTGCTCATCGTGCTGGCGGGAACCCTCTTCGCGCTGCTGAACCCGAACAGCACCGACGCGGACAAGGCCACGACGTCGGCCCCGCCGAGCTCGGCCGCGCCGTCCAAGACGCCCACGCCCACCCCGACGCCCACGCAGAAGCTCGTGGCGCTCGGAGACCTCAGCATCCTGGACCAGCCGTGCGATGCCGCCAAGGCGACCCTGGAGCAGCACGGCCTCGTCGGCGAATGCGTCGATGGGACCACCCCCGCTCCGAATGCGTCCCTCGTGGGTGCCGTGGCCTCGATGGCCCCGGCCGGCGGGAACGTCGAAGAGGGCTCAACCGTGACGCTGACGCTGTACGCGGCTCAGTCTGAGCTTCCGGCACCCGCGGCGGCCACCTTCGCCGTCAACGGCAACGCCGTGCAGGAAGCGGAGGCGAAGTCCACGGTGGAGCTCACCTGGCCGGCATACCAGGCCTGCCCCGCCGATGAAGCTCTCGCTGCCTACACGATCACGCTGACGAACGCGTCGTTCGAAGACGATGGGTCCACCACCAAGCAGGTCGCGAGCCCCGAGCGTCTGCTCGTCGTGATCGGAGACATGGCTCCGCAGGCCGCCGTCGCCAGCTACACGGTCACGTGTGGTGAGCGCACGAGTCCGGCAGCCGAGGTGCAGGTGCTGATCACCCCCGCTGCCGAGCCCACGCCCACATCCACCCCGACTCCCACGGGCACCCCGGGCAGCGGGAATGGCAACGGCAACGGGTCGGGGAACGACGGCGGCAACCAGTAAGCTTGTCCCACACAGATATGGGGGGCGTAGTCCGTGTCGGAACCGTCACGTGTCCTGTCGGGACGATACCGCGTCGATGACGTCATCGGCACCGGTGGCATGGCCACCGTGTACCGCGGATACGACCTCAAGCTCGGACGAACCGTCGCCGTCAAGATCCTGAACAAGGATCTGGCGCGAGACAGCACATTCCGCACGCGCTTCCGCATGGAGGCCCAGGCCGCGTCGCGCATGGCGAATCAGTCCATCGTGCGCGTGTTCGACGCGGGCGAAGACACGGAGAACGGCACTGCCGTCCCGTACATCGTGATGGAGCTGGTGACGGGTCGCACCCTGAAGCAGCACGCCGCGGAGGGACGACTCACCACGTCCGACGCGCTGCGCTACGTAGACGGCATTCTCGAGGCGCTGGAGTACTCCCACCGTGCCGGCGTCATCCACCGTGACATCAAGCCCGGCAACGTGATGATCACTGAAGACGGCCGCGTCAAGGTGATGGACTTCGGCATCGCGCGTGCGGTGTCCGACTCCTCCTCCACGGTCGCCGAGACCACGTCCATCATCGGCACCGCCGCCTACTTCTCGCCGGAGCAGGCGAAGGGTGAGCCCGTCGATGCACGCACCGACCTCTACTCCACCGGCATCGTCCTGTACGAGCTGCTGACGGGTCGTCAGCCGTTCCGCGGCGACTCCCCCGTGGCCGTCGCCTACCAGCACGTCAGTGAGACCCCCGTGGCACCCTCGGAGGTCGATCCCGCCGTCCCGCGCGCACTCGACGAGGTCGTCCTGCGCGCGCTGGCGAAGGATCCGTACAGCCGCTACCCCGATGCTGCGACCTTCCGTGCCGCACTGGCCGGTGCCGCCGACGGCCGGACGCCCTCGAAGCGTCACCTGGAGAACCTCACCAACGAGCTCTACGGCGCCAACCCACGCGCCGCCGCCGAGACCGCACGGTCGCTGCGTCAGCTCTCCACCGACACCACGATGACGCGGACCCAGCAGGGCCCGCCCGTGGCGTGGATCTGGGCGGGTGTGGCGGTTGTCGCCGTCCTCGTCGTGTCGGTCGTGTTCTGGGCCGTCAGTTTCGGCAAGCCGTCACCCACCGCGACGCCCACCGGCCTGCTGGTGCCGAACGTGGTGACGATGGAGGTCGAGCAGGCCACGCAGGAGCTCACCGAGAACGGGCTGCGGTACAAGAAGACGGAGGAGCCCAGCGAGGATGTCGCAGCGGGCTCCGTCATACGAACGGACCCCGCCCCGGGAACCCCCGTCGAGCCGGCATCGTTGGTCACTCTCGTGGTGTCCACCGGTGCCGAGACGGTCGAGGTTCCCGCGCTCGTGGACCAGACATCCGCCGCGCAGGCCCTCCAGGCCGCCGGCCTGCAGCTCGGCGCGGTGAACGCCCAGAACGACCCGTCGCGGGCGAAGGGCACCGTCATCTCCTCGGACCCTGCCGTCGGCGAGAAGGTCGCACCGGGAACCACCGTGCGCCTCCTCGTGGCCTCCGGCAAGGTCACCGTTGTCAACTACAAGGGGTGGTCGCTCGAGGCCGCTCAGGCGACGCTCGAGGGACCGGAGTTCGAGCTCACCGTGAACGCGACTCCGGACACGTCGTGCACCGGCGGGACGGTCCATTCTCAGGTGCAGATCGGCGATGTGGACATTCACTCCACGGTCGATCTGACGTACTGCGCGGGCTGACCGCGGGTCATCACGCCCGGGAGAGAATAAACCCATGCCCCGCCCGCCGTCCGCATCCGTCAACCTGGAATCCGTTCCGGGTGCCACCCGATCGGTCATCGGTGACGGCGGTCTGAACGCGCGTGCCGCGATGCAGGCGATGATCACCTGGGCTTCATCGATGACCCGCCGAGAAGACCTCCTGCAGCGCAGTGATTTCCCCCTCGCCGACGACATGCTCGCATTCCTGGTGATGAATCAGCTCGCGTATCGGGGCCTCGCGCGCCCGACGGAGCTCGCCGATGCCGTGCACACGGGACGCTCGAACCTCAGCAAGGTCATCCGTCGGCTGGAGGAGGCGGGCCTCGTCGGCCGTATGCCCAATCCCGACGACGGTCGCGAGACCATGATCGGGATGACCCCCGAGGGACGAACCGTGGCGAGTCGGATCGTCGCAGCCAGTGACGATGATCTGGGCGGCGCCGTGTCCCGATGGAGCGATGCCGATCTGGCGCGGTTCGAAGAGCTGCTCGTTCGCCTCGTCCGCGACCTCGACGATCAGATGGACGGTGGCGTGCGCCGGGTGGCCGGCGTCAGCTGGGAGCCCTCCGAAGCCCGCTGGGATCCGACGCGCTCCGCGGACAGTTCCGCCAGCTGACGCGCGATCTCCGCCTGCACGGTCGGGCTGGCGTACTGGAACACCACCTCGGCCAGAGTCTGTCGTGATGTCCAGCGCGTGCCGGCATGCATCGCCCGCACGGATGCCGGACGGTTCTGTTCCAGCAGCTCCTCGACCAGCCGCAGCGCGTCGGGATCATCGATGACGTCGGCCAGGGGCGTGTCCAGTCCCACCACACCCGGCATGGTGTCGCGCTCGACCTCGCACGTCCACCGGTGATGTCCGGGTCCGACGGAGAGCTCGCTCCCGTCGGGGAGGTGAACATCGGCGGCGACGCCGGTGGGGATGATCGCGTGCACCACGAGACGTTGGTCTTCGCGTCGCCATCCCGCTTCGATACGCCCGAACGGGCTCTCGTACGCCGCCGACGCATCGTCGATGCCCGGGAGCGGGCGCGGAGCGATGCGCACGCGACGGTGCCCCGCCTCTGTCAGAGCAAGCCCCGCGAGTTCGCGGTGCATCCAGTCCGCAACTGCGCCGAGCGCGTAGTGGTTGAAGCTCGTCATGTCGCCGGGATTGATCGAGCCATCCGGGAGCATCGAGTCCCACCGCTCCCAGATGGTGGTGGCGCCCATGGTGACCGGGTAGAGCCAGGATGGGCAGCCGGTCTGCAGGAGCAGACGACCCGCCTGCGCGTCGTGGCCCGTCGAGGTGAGGGCATCGAGCACGAGAGGGGTGCCCACGAACCCCGTCGCGATGCGGTAGCCGTTCTCGCGCACCAGGTCCGCCAGTCGGCGACCCGCGGGCTCTCGCAAGTGCGGTGGGAGCAGATCGAACACCAGCGCCAGCGCGTAGGCGGTCGGGGTGTCGGACAGCATGCGCCCGGCCGGAGTGACGTACTCGCGGACGAAGGCCTCCCGGACCTCCTCCGCGGTGCGCCGATACTGCTCCGCCTCCTCCGCGCGCCCCAGGATCTCGGCCGCGCGAGCGATCAACGCCGTGGAGTGGGCGAGGGAGGCCGTGGCGACGAGGCCTGTCGCCGTCATCGCCTGGCCCGGACGGTCCGGTGGCGCCGTCGGGTCGAGCCAGTCGCCGAACTGGAAGTCCCCCTCCCACACGCGACCCGGTCCCGCCAAGCGCAGGCACAGGTCGACCCAGGCCCGCGCGCTGGGATACTGGCGCGCGAGCGTGTCCTGGTCGTCGAAGTATCGCTCGAGCACGTCCGGCACGATCACGGCGGCGTCTCCCCAGGCCGCCGCGGGACGAGCGAGGCCGATCACGTTGGGAACCACGAACGGAACGAGACCGTCCTCGTCCTGCTCCAGAGCGAGATCCCGCAACCACGAATCGAGGAATCCGCGCACGTCGTAGAGGAACGAAGCGGTCGGGGCGAAGACCTGGATGTCGCCCGTCCACCCCAGCCGTTCGTCGCGCTGGGGGCAATCCGTGGGGACGGACAGGAAGTTGCCGCGCAGGCTCCATACGACGTTGTCATGCAACTGCTGCAGGAGGGGGTGAGAAGTGTGGAACCAGCCGGTTCGCTCCATGTCGCTGTGCACCACCACCGCGGTCACGTCGTTCGGCCGGAGTTCTCCGGGCCAGCCGCTCACCTCGGCGTAGCGGAAGCCGTGGAAGGTGAACTCCGGCTCCCACTCCTCGACGCCGTCGCCGGCGAGCGTGTAGTGGTCGGTCGCCGTGGCGCGACGCAAGGGGCGCACACCGAGCTCGCCGTGCTCCAGCACCTCGGCGTGGCGGAGTGTCACGGTCGTTCCCGCGTCACCCCTCACGCGCAGTCGCAGGTGCCCGACCAGGTTCTGTCCGAAGTCTAGGATGATCGCACCGTTCGATCCGGGGAGCATCGCCACCGGTGCGCGCTCCTCGATACGGCGAACGGGGGGCGAGATCCGCGCGCCTGGAATCTGTTCGTCCGGATGGACGAGCGCGGGCGTCCATCCGCTGTCGTCGTACCCCGCCTGCTCGCACCCGCGTCCCGTGGCGTCGCGTGGATGCTCGCGCGCGTCGTAGTCCTCTCCCTCGTACAGGCCGCTGGAGCGAAGCGCACCGCGCGTTGTGCGCCACTCGTCGTTCGTGCGGATCCACCGACGTGTTCCGTCGGCGAACTCCAGCAACAGCTGCGCGGCCACGCGCGGCTGTTCGCCGTAGCGCGGCTGAGCGTTCTGCCGAAAGCCGAAGTGCTCGGTGGCCCATGCGCCGGCCAAGCGGATGAGGACGCAGTTGTCGCCGTCGCGGATCAGTGAGGTGATGTCGGTGGTCTCGTGGACCGTGCGTGCGGCGTACGGGGTCCACCCCGGCGCGAACAGCTGGTCGTTGACGTCGGCACCGTTCACGCTCACCTGGTGCACGCCGACAGAGCTGGAGTACAGCGTGGCGCGTGTCACGTGGTGCACGGTGAACTCGCGGCGGAGCAGGACCGGCTGTGCGTGGATCTCCGGTGCCGACTGACCGATCCACGCGGCGTGCCATTCGCCCTCGCCGAGGAACGCCGCGACAACCGGAACAGGCTCACTCCAGTCGCTCACGGAGCCGTCGTCGCCCGTCACGCGCACGCGCACGATGCCGCGCTGTCGAGGCGTGAGGGGCGTGAACGGCCAGGGGCGACGAAGCCGTTCATCGCCGGAGAACACCGCTCGCTCCGAGGCGCCGGCACTGGTCCACTCCACCTCGGCGACGCCCTGACGCCATGACGGTGTGTCCGCGGCGATGCGCCAGCCGATCCGCGGGGTGGCGATCGGCGTGGGATCCCCGGGTCGCGGAGCCTCGATGTCTACCCGCGTGACGGCGATCATCGGCTCTCCTCGGCAGTGATCGGCTCGGCGGCGACAGCGCTCTCCTCGAAGAGCTCCGGTGTGCGACGGCGGCGGAACACCAGCCACGCACAACCGAGACCCGCGATGTTGAACACGGTGAGCAGGACGTACATCAGCGTGACGCTTGCGTCGAGGATCAGCGGGGTGATCACCGCAAGCCCTGCCGCGGCGAACCGACCGATCGCGATGATCGCGCCCTGGGCGGTGGATCTCAGCAGCGTGGGGAAGGACTCCTGCGTCCACACCTTCATGATCCCCTCGAAGGCGAACGCGCCGCCCACGGCCGCGAGCAGTGCGCTCACCGCGTAGGTCACGAGGTTCAGGCCCGCGATCACGACGAGCAGCTTCGACGCGATCATCAGCACAGCTCCCACCTGGAAGTAGAGGAATCGACGCGGGCCGTCCGCGATCTTCATGAACCACAGGTATCCGAGCACCGCGACCGGCACCATCGGCAGCGCGATCAGCGCGGCCTGCCCCACCGTCGCACCGCCGTAGGTCACCACGATGTAGGTGCCGAACTGCCCGCTGGTATTCGCGACCAGATTCGTGAGGGCGTAGAAGGCGAGAAGCGCGAGGAACGGGACCACGAAGGGCGGACGGAGCAGATCGCGCACGCGAGCGCGTTCCGCGCTGGCCTTTCCCGCCCGCGTGGCCGTGCGAGCCTCCCGCCACGTGGCGGACTCGGGGATCGTCAGCCGTCCGAGCAGGACGAGCGCGGCCACCACCCCGATGTGCGCGAACAGCACCTGGGCACCCGCGCGACCCCAATCGCCGACAACACTCGCCAGCACCGTGTTCACCACGATGCCGATGATCCACAGCAGGTTGGAGAACCCGAGCAGTCGTCCTCGGTTGTGTTCGGTGGCCGCCTCGGCGATGGTCGAGAGCGACACCGGAAGATCGGCTCCGGTACCGAGCCCCAGCAGCACAGCGCCGATCACCACCATCTCGAACGACGGCGCCAGCAGCAGCGCCCCGACGGCGGCGAGGATCAGCACCATGGTGGCGGTGAACACGGGCCGACGCCCGAAGCGGTCACCCAGCCGGCCACCGATCAACGCGCCGAACGCGATGGACAGCGTGAGTGCTCCGGCCGCGACACCCACCTGCCACTGCTCCAGACCGAGATCCTTCTGCAGGATCACGATCGAGGTGCTGAAGCCGGTGATGGCGGCGGAGTCGATGTAGGACGCCATGCCGGAGACGACGGCGACCCACCAGGGACGAGAGTGCAGGGGACGTGCGGACATCGCTTCTCCTTCGAAGCACGGGAGTGATGTCGCAACACTAGCGGATGATTGTCCTCTGGACAATCATCCGCTACATCCGCGATGCGGAGTCAGGGTCTGCGCGCGCGTGACGGCCGTCGTGTTCCCGGTCAGCGCAAGCCAGTTCGCCAGCATGAGATAGCCGTCGGTGGTGAGGATGCTCTCCGGGTGGAACTGCACGCCGTGAATCTCCGCCGATCGGTGCGCGATCCCCATCACGACGTCGCCGGCACGTGCGGTGACGCGCAGCTCGGGCGGAAGAGAACCCTCATCCACCGTCAGCGAGTGGTACCTGCCGACGGGAACGTCCGTGCGCACGCCACGAAACACCCCGCTGCCGTCGTGAGCGACCGCCGACACCCGTCCGTGCATCGGCTCGGGCGCAGATCCCACCGTGCCGCCGAGCGCGACGGCGATGGCCTGATGCCCGAGGCAGACCCCCAGCAGTGGCGTAGCTGTCGAGAGCGCGGCGTGCACCACGTCGATCGAGGCCCCTGCGTCCTCGGGGCGACCGGGACCGGGAGAGATCATCACTCCGTCGTAGCCGCGGATGCGGGCCACGGCATTGGTGATGTCGTCCGCCTCGATGAAGTCCACGCGCGCGTCGAGCTCTTCGAGATAGCCCACCAGGGTGTGGACGAAGGAGTCGTGGTTGTCGACGACGAGGATGCGCGAGGCGCTATTGCGTGATGGTGTTGGCATCCGCTGGCGGGAAGAACTCTGCGCTCACCCAGGGGAACGCGTACCAGAACAGGCCGTAGAGGATCGCTGCCGCCACGACGAGCACGATGAAGAGCTTGACGAACCAGGGTCCGGGAAGCACACGCCACAGAGCGCCGTACATCAGCTCTCCTTCGGGAGATAGAGCGACGCGGGCTGCTTGCCGTCATCGACGCGCGGGGTGAACGCCTCGAACACGGCATAGCCGATGAGACGCTCCGAGAAGCCGTAACGCGGACTGCACGTGGTCATCGTGAGATAACGACCGGTGGCCTCCACCGAGGTGTTCTGGGGAGTGGGGTCCAGCACGTCCACTGAGTCGGGCGTGACGTAGACCATGTTGCGGTAGCGGTAGGTGTACCAGCCGGCCTTGGTCTCGACCACGACGGCGTCGCCCACCTGCATCTCCGGCAGGTTCATGAACGGGGCACCATGGCTGCCACGGTGGCCGGCAACCGGGAAGTTGCCGATGTCGCCGGGCATCGCGGTGTCTTTGTAGTGGCCGACCATACCGAGATCGAGGCTCTCCCACGTGGCCGTACCCTCAGCGATCTGCACATTCTGACCCAGCCGCGGGATGTGCAGCGTGGCGAACACATCGCCACTGCCGGGCTCCTCGATGGGAGGCGGGTCTGCGACCAGCGTGTTGTACTTCTGCGAGGGGTCAGAGGTGGGCAGCGGGTCGCCGCTGTTCGCCGCTTCTTCTGCCCACGTTTTGCTGACGTCGTCGGCCTGTTGGTTCGCCGCGGCGCCGAGGATCATGTCGCCGACCCACATCTGCCACACCACGAACAGCAGGACGAGCACGCCGCCCGTGATCAGCAGTTCGCCGAGAACGCCGGTCACCGTGACGCGTCCGCGTTTGCGGGCGCGCGCACTTCGGCGCGTGGGAAGCTCGGTGGTCACGGCGCGAGCCTAGTCAGACACTCTGGGAAGATTCCACACGTGGTGGAATCAACGCCACCGCATCGTCATCAGGAATCCGATGAGCGCGATTCCGAAGCCGATGGCGAGGTTCCAGCCATAGATGCCCGGGATGGGGAACTGCTGGTCGCTCAGGTAGAACACGAGAATCCACGCGAGACCGATCAGCAGGAAGCCGATCATGACCGGCTTGAACCACACCGGGTTCGGGGTCGCGTCGGGGTGTACGTTCTCGCGCTCTTCCGGCGTTCCTCGTCGTGCCATGTCGACATCCTATCGAGCGACGCCGGATCTGACGATCTGAGCCGGCGCATCACCGAAATCACACCGGTGTGATTTTCATCCCCAGGCTGTGGATAACTTTGTGGAGAACGTGTGTAGAATCCCGGGCGAGCCGTGGACAACCCGACTCGGACCGGGCGTGTCAGCTGGCGCTGAGCGGATGCAGCACCGGTAGCAGGAACACCGAGGCGCACAGAAGTACGACCAGCGCGGCGAGCAGGCCGATCTGCAACCCGCGCTGCGATCGCTGTCGTGTGGCCGCGTAGATCGCGCCTACCGCGAGGCCGCCGATCAACCCGCCGAGGTGCGCCTGCCACGCCACATTGAAGCCCGGAATGAAGCCGATCAGCAGGTTGATGCCCACGATCACGAGGATCTGCGTGATGTCACCGCCGAGGCGTCGGGTGATGACGATGAGAGCGCCGAAGGTTCCGAAGATCGCGCCCGAGGCGCCGACAACGGGAGTCGTGAAGGCGAGGAACGACATCAGCACGGATCCCGCGAGGGCGGAGATCAGGTACAGCGCCAGGAACCGCCAGCGGCCGAGCAGCGGCTCCAGGATGCGTCCCATCATCCAGAGAGACAGCATGTTGAAGAACAGGTGCAGGAAGCTGCCATGCACCAACGTCACGGTGAGCGCGCGCCAGGGCTGCACACCGGCACCGAGCTCCGGCGTGAGGGAGTAGCCCACGAAGGTCAGCGCGTTGCCGACCGCGGCTCCGATCGGCCCCGGGATCATCTGGATCAGGGAGATGACGATCGTCGCCGCCATGATCACGTAGGTGACCCGCGGGGCGCGGGAGCCAGCGGTGGTGACCACCGCTCCGCTCCCGCGACCCCATCGACGTTCCGCCTTCTTCTGCGCCGCGGTTCGCTGAGCTGCCTGCTGCTTCATGCACTCCGGGCAGATGACGCCGACGGCGCCCTGCGTCTGGCACTCCGGGCAGATCGTACGCAGGCACTTCTGGCACAGCACGAAGCTCATCCGGTCCGGATGGCGGTAGCAGAAGTTGTCCCTGTTGCGGGTGACCTCGGCGGACGTCACGTGTGTCAGACCGCTGCGATATCGATCGAGGAGATCACGACGGGCTCGACCGGACGGTCGCCGGCACCGGTGCGCACAGCACCGATCTCGTCCACGACCTTGCGCGACGCGTCGTCGGCGACCTCACCGAAGATGGTGTGCTTGCCCGTGAGCCACGGGGTCGGGTCGGTGGTGATGAAGAACTGCGAGCCGTTGGTGCCCTCGACGGCACCCGTGATGGCGTTGCGACGCAGACCAGCGTTGGCCATGGCCAGCAGGTAGGGCTTGCTGAAGTCGAGCTCCGGGTGGATCTCGTCGTTGAAGCTGTAGCCCGGGCCGCCCACGCCCTGACCGAGGGGGTCGCCACCCTGGATCATGAAGTTGGGGATGATGCGGTGGAAGATGACGTCCTTGTAGAGGGGACCCTCGCCCGGCTTGCCGGTGGCGGGGTCGGTCCACTCACCGGTGCCGTCAGCGAGGCCGATGAAGTTCTTGACAGTGACGGGTGCGTGGTCGCCGAACAGGTTGACCACGATGTCGCCGTGGTTGGTGTGAATGGTTGCGACTGCAGAGTGAAGAGCCATACGCCGATTCTCGCAGAGTTGGCCGTGAGACCGGCTGAAAGCCTCGTCAAGGGGGTCGATTCCCGGGCCTGGTCTGGCAAGATGGGGACGTTCGTTCTGATAGGGAGGGGTCACATGAACCTCAGCCGCAAGCGCAAGAAGGAGCTCCGCAAGCTCCAGGACACGGCCAACCAGCTGTGGGCCCACCAGCAGGACCTCGCAGGCGACGCCGCCGAACTCGCCCGTGAGGCCAGTCGCCAGCTCGGAAACTTCGGCCGCGAGCAGGTCGTTCCCACCGTGCAGCACGCGTACGAGTCGCGTGTGGTTCCGGTTGTGGATCGCGGCGTCAAGGCCGGCCGTCATTTCGTCGACCACCGTGTCGTGCCGGTCGTGGGCGGAGCCATCGGCACCGCTCTGTCGGCCTGGGACGCGGCCAACAACACCCGCCACCGCATCAACACGACCGGTGTTCAGCGTGCGTTCGCTCGTGCCGTCGAGCCGGTGCAGCCCCAGAAGAAGGGCGTGGGCGCCGGTGGCGTGATCGCCATCATCCTGGGTGCCGCTGCCGCGATCGGCGTGCTCTACGCCGCCTGGCAGACGCTGCGCGCCGACGACGAGCTCTGGGTCGCCGACGACCCGCTGTCCGCGCCCGACGCGTGACACAGCCCACTGATCGAGTCATCGAGGCCGCGCGTGCGCGCGGCCTCGATGTCGATGTGCGTGAGCGGCCACAGGCCGGATCCCTGGAGGAGGCGGCCGAGCTTCTCGGGCTCCAACCGGCCGACATCATCAAGACCCTCGTGGTCAAGCGCGCGGACGACACCTACCTGTTCGCCCTGATTCCCGGCGACAAGGCCATCTCGTGGCCGAAGCTGCGCGCCGTGGTGGGCGTGAACAAGCTCAAGCTCCCGTCGCCCGATCTCGCCCTCGCCGCCACCGGCTACGAGCGCGGCACGATCGTCCCGATCGGCAGCACCACCGACTGGCCGATCTACGCCGACGAGTCGATCGTCGGCCGCCGCATCGCCATGGGTGCCGGCGCGCACGGCTACAGCCTGTTCGTCGACGCCGACGCGCTCATCGCCGCCTACGGCGCCACCGTCGCCGATATCTCCCAGCCGATCGACGAGATCCGCTGACTCAGGCGCTGAATACGGGCGCTCCCACCTTCGCGCAGGCCGACAGCAATCGTCGATCGCGGGACCACAGCGACGCACCGGGTGTGATCAGCACCGCCCCCAAGAGGTGGGCGTCAACCGTACTCAGCCCGCGACCCCAGAGTTCCCACCGCTCTACAAGCCCACTCAGCTCTCCGTGGTCGAGCTCGGGAAGCCGACGCAGGCTCTCCAGCATGTCCAGCACCAGCGCGCGTTGAGCGATCCGTCCCAAAGCCAGCTCCTCGATCACCAGGGCGTGAGTCGCGACCTCATCCCGCTCGAGCAAAGCGACGAGATCGGCGTCAGATCGATGCAGATGATCGATCCACACCGAGGTGTCTACCAGGATCATGCAACATCCCGGTGCCGTGCACCCGCCTCGGCATGAGGATCGGACCCTCCCAGCGCAGCGAGTCGGCGAGCCGCCTCCACACGAATCAATGTCTCGAGCCCGCTCCGAAGCAGAGCACCTCGCTCGTGGATGCCGGAGAGCTCGGATGCTCGGGCTACGAGCTCGTCGTCGATGGTGATGGTTGTGCGCACAGGAGCCTCCTCCGCATCGAAATCTGCATCACTTGATGTACATTTCGATGATACCTCGCCTCCATTGAGAACGAATCAGCCCTGTTGGAGGACATATCGGGCGGTGAGAGCCGTGGCGCGGTCTTCGTCATTCACCAGGGATTCGAGGACCGACCGCGTCATCTCAAGCGGAAACGGGACCAGCGCAGCCGCGAGGCGCCGGCGAGCGGCGGCATCCCCGATCGCCAGCGCGCGGGTCAGCGCGTCGACAGCGACCTCGACGAGGCCGTGTCGATGGGCCAGGTCAGCGAGGGCGTCCGCTGCGGCGACATCGTCCTCTCCCGTTCGGATCACCTCAACCAGCGCGGCCACCGAGTCCACATCGCCGCGTGCGGCTCGCGCGATGATCGCCCGTTGGCGGATGCGATCGTCCCCGTGAGTGGCGGAGGCCGCGACGGCGTCCCGCGCTGCGGGGCTGTCGATCTTCGTCAGGGCGTCGAAGGCGCGGCGGCGGCGGTCGGGATCGTCTGAGGCGAGCGCATCCATCAGCGCCGGGACGGCGGCGTCGCCGGCGCGTGCGATCGCCCACTGCAGGGCTCCCGCCGCGTCTTCGCCCTCCTCGCGGAGCATCGCGTCGATCAACACGGGGAGATCGCGATGATCTATCTGCTCCGCGCGCAGCGCGAGTTGCTGACGAGCGGACGCATCAGCGGTCTCCAGCCTGCGCACCAGGCTGATGGTGCGCAGCACGTCGTTCCAGGTACGGGGTTCGGTCGCCGCGATCTCCTCGAGGCGCACCAGCAGCTCCTGCGCTTGCACGATCTGGCGACGCGTCTGTTCCGCAACCTTCTCCACGATGGCGGCCGGGTCGAAGTCTCGGTCGTCGATCACATCGACGACCTGGGCCAGGCTCAGCCCGAGGGAGCGCAGACTCTCGACGTGGAACAGACGACGCACGTCGTCGTCCGAGTACTCCCGATAGCCGCCGGATGTCCGACCGGACGGGGACACCAGGCCGATGCGGTCATAGTGGCGCAGCATTCGAGCGGAGATACCCGAATGCTGCGCCACGTCACCGATGAGCATGCCCCTAGTCAGCCACGGCAGGAGCTGATTGCAGAGCCACCACACGCTTGGCTTCCGCAATTGCCGCTTCGAACCCGGTGTCAGGGTCAGCCATGATCGCGAGCGTTGCCATGGCATGCGCGCTGATCAGGGGATCAACGTTGTGCGTCTCGGCCACGACGATCGATTCGACCGCCTCATCCAATACGGCGAAGGCGCGGCTGAGACTCCGTTGCGTCTCGGGCTCGCCGCGGCCGAACTGGGTCGCGAGCTTCCGGGCGAGGTTCTCCTCTTCACCCGTTGGGACGACTCCTGCGGCTGTGCGCCATGCGGCTCGCGCCACTTCGGCATCCTCGTCCATCAACAGGTCGTCTGTGATGGCGGGCCAGGTCCGCGGGTCGCGGATCTTCGACAGCGTGTGCAGGGCCTGGCTCCGCGCCAGCGGGGATGCCGAGGCGAGCTCCGGCAGCAGTCGGTCCACAGTAAGGTCGCGGTCGTGCCGTGTCAGCGCCCACGTCAGCATGTCCCGGACGAAGAAGTCCGGTTCCTCGCTGCAACGCTCCACGAGGACGTCGATGTAGGCCTGGTCCGGGTTCGTTCCTGCCGTGAGCGCCGCCTGCAGTCGCGTGGATGCATCGCCTGCCCACAGCGCACGCCGCAGTCGGGACTGGGGACTCTCGGTTGTGATGTCGTTCATCTGTCTACCTCCTCCCACTCACTGTCCACCTTGACATCGTGACAAGGTCAAGCAGGACGCCGATATCCGCGTTATGAAGGTCTGCGTGGGAACGGCAGAAGCCCGGTCAGATGTTTCTGACCGGGCTTCGTGACTGTGGAGCCTAGGAGATTCGAACTCCTGACATCTTGCTTGCAAAGCAAGCGCTCTACCAACTGAGCTAAGGCCCCGAGATGAGGGAGTGGGGGTACCAGGACTTGAACCTGGGACCTCTTCATTATCAGTGAAGCGCTCTAACCGCCTGAGCTATACCCCCGAGCTTGCGCTCGGCAACCCTACGAGTTTAGCTCACGGATCGACGCAACGCGAAATCGGGTGGATTTGTCCGGCTGTTTCGCGTTGCCCGGGCGTGGCGCATGCGGTTCACTGATGGCATGAGCACCCCCACACCCCATCCCGGAGAAGCCCACGACATCGGTCTCAGCCAACGCCTGAATTGGCTCCGTGCGGGAGTCCTCGGTGCGAACGATGGGATCGTATCCGTCGCCACCATCGTGGTCGGGGTCGCCGGCGCCACCGCCGAGGCCGGCGCGTTGGTCACGGCCGGCGTTGCGGGACTCGTCGGCGGCGCGATCTCCATGGCACTGGGCGAGTACGTGTCCGTCAGCAGCCAGCGCGACAGCGAACGGGCGCTCATCGCGAAAGAGCGCCGCGAGCTGGCGACGATGCCGGAGGAGGAGTTCGCCGAGCTCGTTCAGCTGTACCGCGATCGCGGACTCACGGACCAGACAGCGCACCAGGTGGCGACCGAGCTCACCGCGCACGATGCCCTCGCCGCACACCTCGAGGTGGAACTCCACATCGATCAGGACGACCTCGTCAATCCCTGGCACGCGGCACTGTCTTCGGCGCTGGCGTTCACGCTCGGCGCCCTGCTGCCGCTCCTGGCGATCCTGCTCACACCGGTCGAGTGGCGGGTTCCAGTGACTTTCGCCGTGGTCCTCGTGGCGCTGGCGACGACCGGCACCATCGCAGCGCGCATCGGGGGCAGTTCGCCGGGTCGCTCGGTGTTGCGCCTCGTGCTCGGCGGCGCGCTGGCGTTGTTCGTCACCTGGCTCATCGGCACGCTGCTGGGGACGACGGGGCTGTTCTGAGCCCCCGCCGCACAACGACGAAGCGCCCCTTCCCACCCACGGCGGGAAGGGGCGCTTCGTTCGTGTCAGTTGGAGGTGAAGCCGACCAGAAGGCCGCCGGTCACCTTGACCGCGAGGTTGTAGACAGCGGCGGCAATCGCGCCGAGCACTGTCACCACGATCAGGTTGATGATCGCCACGACCGCACCGAAGGCCATCACCTGGGGCAGACCCAGGTAGCTCTTCAGGACGAACGACGGGCTCAGGCTGGAGATCAGCGAGGAGACCGTGTCCACCACACCGGTCGTGGAGACCACCGTGTAGATCAGGAAGAACATCACGACGGTCACAACGGCGACGGCGACGGCCGCCAGGAACGACAGCTTCACCGCAGACCAGAAGTCGACGTAGACCAGCCGCAGGCGCACCTGCTTCGTGCTGGACTTGTTGCTCGACTTCTTGGCGAGCTTGTCAGCTACCGTGCTCATTCAGCACCCTCTCCGGACGTCTCGGACGACTCGGTGTTCGATTCGTCCTCTTCATCGCCGAGACCCCGCTCGCTGTTGCGAGCGATGGCGAGAATCCGATCGTCCTTGCCCAGCCGGGCGAAGACCACACCCATGGTGTCACGGCCCTTCGCCGGGACCTCGGCCACGGCAGAGCGTACCACCTTGCCACTGGCAAGAACCACGAGAACCTCGTCGTCCTCCGCGACGATCAGGCCGCCCGCAAGATCTCCACGGTCATCGTTCAGCTTGGCCACCTTGATGCCCAGTCCGTTGCGTCCCTGGACCCGATATTCGCTGACGGCGGTGCGCTTCGCGTAGCCGCCTTCGGTGACCACGAACACGAAGCTGTCGGGTGCGACAACGGAGGCGGACAGCAGGCTGTCGTCGCCACGGAACTTCATCCCACCGACGCCCTCCGTGGTGCGCCCCATCGGGCGGAGCGTGTCGTCGTCTGCCGTGAAGCGGACGGACATGCCGTGGCGCGAGATCAGCATGATGTCGTCATCGCCGTTGACCGCGAGCGCGGACACGACCTCGTCGTCCTCGCGCAGGCGGATGGCGATCACGCCGGCCTGGCGGTTGGTGTCGTAGTCGCTGAGTGCCGTCTTCTTGATGCGGCCCTGACGGGTGGCGAGTACGAGGTACTCGGCGGACGTGTAGTCGCGGAGATCCAGGATCTGACGGATCTGCTCGTCCGGCTGCATGGCGAGGAGGTTCGCGATGTGCGACCCCTTCGCGTCACGACCGGCTTCGGGGATCTCGTACGCCTTGGTGCGGTAGACCCGGCCCTTGTCGGTGAAGATCAGGAGCCAGTGGTGCGTGGTGGTGACGAAGAAGTGCTCCACCACGTCGTCCGCACGCAGCTGCGCACCCTTTACACCCTTGCCACCGCGGTGCTGCTGACGGTAGTTGTCGCTGCGCGTGCGCTTGATGTACCCGCCGCGGGTGACGGTGATGACCATCTCCTCCTCGGGGATCAGGTCCTCGACGCTCATGTCGCCGTCGTAGCCGTGGAGGATGTGGGTGCGACGCTCGTCGCCGAACTTGTCGACGATGCCGGTGAGCTCGTCCGACACGATCGTGCGCTGGCGGGCGTCGGAGGCGAGGATGTCCTTGTAGTCGGCGATCTTCGCACGCAGCTCGTTGGCCTCGTCGATGATCTTCTGACGCTCCAGCGCCGCGAGGCGTCGCAGCTGCAGCTGAAGAATGGCATCAGCCTGAAGCTCGTCGATGTCCAGCAGCGCCTGCAGACCCTCATTGGCTTCCGCCGTCGTCGAAGACCGACGGATGAGGGCGATGACCTCATCGAGTGCGTCGAGCGCCTTGAGGAGGCCGTCGAGAATGTGCATGCGCTTCTCGGCCTGCGCGAGACGATACGCGGTGCGACGACGGATCACATCCACCTGGTGCGCCACCCACAGCGTGATGAAGCCGTCCAGCGGCAGCGTGCGAGGCACGCCGTCGACGATCGCCAGCATGTTGGCGCCGAAGTTCTCCTGCAGCGAGGTGTGCTTGTAGAGGTTGTTCAGCACGACCTTCGCCACGGCATCGCGCTTGAGCACGATGACCAGGCGCTGACCGGTGCGGTCCGAGGTCTCGTCACGGATGTCCGCGATGCCGGTGATCTTGCCCTCGCGGGCCAGGTCACCGATCTTCACCGCGAGGTTGTCGGGGTTCACCTGGTACGGCAGCTCGGTGATCACGAGGCAGGTGCGACCCTGGATCTCCTCGATGTTGACCACGGCGCGCATCGTGATGGAGCCGCGACCCGTGCGGTACGCCTCCTTGATGCCCTTCGTACCGAGGATCTGCGCGCCGGTCGGGAAGTCGGGCCCGGGGATGCGCTCCATCAGCGCGTCGAGGGTCTCCTCGCGCGAAGCTTCCGGGTTCGCGAGCACCCACTGCGCGCCGGCCGCCACCTCGCGGAGGTTGTGCGGCGGGATGTTGGTGGCCATGCCGACCGCGATACCGACCGAGCCGTTGACCAGCAGGTTCGGGAAGCGCGCCGGCAGAACCGTCGGCTCCTGCGTCTCGCCGTCGTAGTTGTCCTGGAAGTCGACCGTGTCTTCCTCGATGTCCCGGACCATCTCTAGCGCCAGGGGCGCCATCTTGGTCTCGGTGTATCGCGGAGCGGCGGCACCCATGTTGCCGGGAGAGCCGAAGTTGCCCTGCCCCAGCGCCAGCGGGTAGCGCAGCGACCACGGCTGTACGAGGCGCACGAGGGTGTCGTAGATGGCCGAGTCACCGTGCGGGTGGTACTGGCCCATCACCTCACCGACGACGCGGGCGCACTTGGAGAACTTCTTGTCGGGCCGGTAGCCGCCGTCGTACATCGCGTAGATCACGCGCCGGTGCACCGGCTTCAGGCCATCCCGGACATCCGGCAGCGCGCGACCGATGATGACCGCCATCGCATAGTCCAGGTAGCTGCGCTGCATCTCCAGCTGCAGGTCGACCTGGTCGATCTTGCCGTGGTCGTGCCCGTCGACGATGTTCGCGTCGTTCTCGTCCGTCATGTTCGTTCTCTTCGTTCGTCAGTTCTGCGTCGTGGGCAGGCGTCGGAGCTTCCGGATCAGATGTCCAGGAAGCGGACGTCCTTGGCGTTTCGCTGGATGAAGTCGCGGCGGGACTCGACGTCCTCACCCATCAGCACCGAGAAGATCTCGTCGGCCGCGGCCGCATCCTCGATGCTCACCTGGCGGAGCGTACGCGTGGCGTGGTTCATGGTGGTGTCCCACAGCTCGCTCGGGTTCATCTCGCCGAGACCCTTGTAGCGCTGGATGCCGGCATCCTTCGGGAGCTTGCGGCCATCGGCGTATCCCGCGGCCATGCGCGCGTCGCGCTCTTCGTCGCTGAACACGTACTCGTGCTCGCCCTGGGTCCACTTCAGGCGGTACAGCGGCGGCATCGCGAGGTACACGAAGCCCGCCTCGATCAGTCCACGCATGAAGCGGAACAGCATCGTCAGCAGCAGCGTGGTGATGTGCTGGCCATCGACATCGGCATCGGCCATCAGCACGATCTTGTGGTACCGCGCCTTGTCGATGTTGAAGTCCTCACCGATGCCCGTGCCGAAGGCCTGGATCATCGCCTGGACCTCGCGGTTCGCGAGCGCCTTGTCGAGACGCGCGCGCTCGACGTTGAGGATCTTGCCGCGCAGCGAAAGGATCGCCTGCGTGTGCGGGTCGCGACCCTGCACCGCAGAACCACCGGCGGAGTCACCCTCCACGAGGAAGATCTCCGAGATCGACGGATCCTTGCTGGTGCAGTCCTTGAGCTTGTCGGGCATCGCGGCCGACTCGAACACGCTCTTGCGGCGCGCGGTCTCACGGGCACGACGTGCCGCCAGGCGCGCGGAGGCAGCGTCGATCGCCTTGCGCACCACGTTCTTCGCCTGCACCGGGTTGCGCTCGAACCAGTCACCGAGCTCGTCGCCGACGACCTTCTGAACGAACGCCTTCGCCTCGGTGTTGCCGAGCTTGGTCTTCGTCTGGCCCTCGAACTGCGGCTCGGAGAGCTTCACGGAGATGACGGCGGTGAGGCCCTCGCGGATGTCCTCACCGGTGAGGTTGTCGTCCTTCTCCTTGAGGAGGTTGTTGGCACGCGCGTAACGGTTCACCAGAGTGGTGAGCGCGGCGCGGAAGCCCTCCTCGTGCGTTCCACCCTCATGCGTGTTGATGGTGTTGGCGTAGGTGAAGACGTTCTCCGTGTAGGACGTGGTCCACTGCATGGCCACCTCGAGGGAGATCTTCCGCTCGCTGTTCTCCGACTCGAAGTCGATGATCTCGTCGTTGACGACGTCGGCCTTACGGACACGGTTGAGGTACTCGACGTAGTCGGTGAGGCCGCGCTCGTAGTGGAAGACGTCGGTGGGCTGAACCATCTCCCGCTTGCCGTCGCCGAGGTCCTTCTCGTAGGCGCTGTCCTCGCGCTCGTCGCGCAGAGCGATGCGCAGGCCCTTGTTGAGGAAGGCCATCTGCTGGAAGCGCGTGCGCAGCGTGTCGTAGTCGAAGTCCGTGGTCTCGGTGAAGATCGTGGCGTCCGGCCAGAACGTGATGTGCGTTCCGGTGTCCTCGGTCTCCTCGCCCTGTGCCAGCGGCCCCTCAGGCACACCGCCGTTGCTGAACGTCTGGCGCCACGCGTATCCCTGGCGTCGCACCTCCACTTCGAAGCGCGTGGACAGCGCGTTCACGACGGACGAGCCGACACCGTGCAGACCACCGGAGACGGCGTATCCGCCACCGCCGAACTTTCCGCCGGCGTGCAGGATCGTGAGCACAACCTCGACCGTGGACTTGGTGGGGTCGGAAGCGTGCGGGTCGACCGGGATGCCACGGCCGTTGTCGATGACGCGGATGCCGCCATCGGCCAGGATCGTCACGTCGATGTTGTCGGCGAAGCCGGCGAGCGCCTCATCCACCGAGTTGTCGACGATCTCGTAGACGAGGTGGTGCAGACCGCGCGGGCCGGTGGATCCGATGTACATGCCCGGACGCTTGCGGACGGCTTCCAGGCCCTCCAGGATCTGGATCGCATCGGCTCCGTAGTCGCCGGTGGGGGTTGCGCTCGTCCCCTGTGCGTCGGTCGTGTTCTCCGGCTGGTTTTCAGGGGTGTCAGACGTCATCGCTCAGGTTGCTCCAGATCTTCCAAAGGCAACTTCCATCCTATCAAGAAAGCGGCTCAGAAGCGCCCTGAACGCGCCTGTGCGCCCTCAGAATCGTCGCGAAGGGGATCGTACGTGGATCAGCCGTAGGTATCGCGCGGGCCCCGCCCTGGAGCCGTTCTGGGGCCCCAATTCCACGAGGGGACGTCCGGCCCGAGAAAACGGATGCTCTGAACACCCGCCTCCGGATGCTGAAGTTGAATCTGCGTGAGGATGTGGGAACGCATCAGTTGGAGCTGCTTGGTCCACGCCGTGGTGTCGCAGCGCACGGTGAGTACGCCGTTCACATAGGAGACGGCTTCGGTGTGCGCTGCGGTGTCCGGACCGGCCACCTCCGGCCACTGCAGCAGCAGATCCTCCTGGGCGAGCTGGGCGTTCCAGCCGGCCTGCTTCGTGAGCGCTGCGAGAGCGTCGCCCAGTCCCTGCGGGTCGCGCCCGGGCATGAAGGGCGCATTCGCATCGTCGGGATCGACGCGGGTGCGGCGCTTGCGGCGCTGTGGAGCCTTCAATCCACGCAGTCGCAGATAGGTGGCCAGCGTCTCGGGGACGTCGTCGTCACTCATCGGCGTCTTCCGCTGTCGCTTCGTCGATACCGATGATCGTTCCGTGCTGCACCCGAACCGTGCGAGCACGCAGGCCGACGGGAACGTCCTCCTCCACCGCGGAGGTGATGATGACCTGTTCGTAATCCGCCACGAGCTCGGCCAGACGACGACGACGATCCGCGTCGAGTTCGGCGAAGACATCGTCGAGGATCAGCACCGGGTCCCCCACTCCGGTCTCCTCGCGCAGCAGCTGGGCCGATGCCAGGCGAAGCGCGAGGGCAACAGACCACGATTCGCCGTGCGATGCATATCCCTTCACGGGTAGCCCGCGCACCTGCAGGAGGAGGTCGTCGCGATGGGGGCCCACAAGGGTCAGACCACGATCCAGCTCGGCGGAGCGTTTCGCGGCGAGCGCGGCACGGAACAGATCAGCCGTGCTGCCGTCCGCCATGGTCTCGTCCGAGGTCTCGTCATCCTCCGGCTGTGCGCCGGTCACCGAGAGGGCCCAGCCCAGTCCGGGGTGGTGGTTCTCGCCCGCGATGGCCGTGTAGGCGTCGGCGAGCGGCGCGGCGAGTTCCTGGGCGAGGGCGCTCCGGGCGTCGATCAGCTGAGATCCGAGCGCGACAAGCTTCTCGTCCCAGACCTCCAGCGTCGACAGGCCCTCCCCGCGGATCCCGCGCGCGCGGGCCGACTTGAGCAGCGCATTGCGCTGGCGGACGACCCGCTCGTAGTCGGCGATGATCGACGCCATCCGCGGACGGCGCTGGATCAGAAGCTGGTCTGTGAAGCGCCGGCGCGACGACGGCTCTCCGCGGACGATCTGAAGATCCTCCGGCGCGAAGAGCACGACGTGCGCGTAGCGGGGCAGCTCCGCCGGCTTGACCGGCGATCCGTTGATCCGCGCGCGGTTGGATCCCTGCTTGTTCAGCTGCAGTTCGAGCTGGACCCGACGCTCACCGTGGGCGAGGCGGGCACGCACGAAGGCGGCATCCTTGCCGTTTCGCACCATGGGTGCGTCCGCGGACACACGATGCGAGCCGAGCGTCGCAAGATAGGCGATCGATTCGGCGAGATTCGTCTTGCCCTGCCCGTTGCGACCGACGAAAACGTTCGATCCCGGCGCCAACGGGACGTCCGCGTGCTCGTAGTTGCGGAAGTCAGTGAGGCTGAGGTGCTCCACGAACATGCGTCAACGTTCTCCGAGCGCCATCGCAGAACGGCGTGAGCGGGTCACGCCGTTCTGAGCGAGCCGGCGCGTCAGCATCGCGGCTCAGCGCAGCAGCAGGTTCGGCTGCAGCAGGTACTTGAAGTTGTCGCCGCCGGCACCCTCCACCGACGTCTGCGCGGTGATGAGCACGGGGCTCAGCTTGTTCGCGTTGTCGCTCGAGGTGAACGTGATGCGGGTGAACTCGCTGCGCACCGCGGACAGTGCATCCTGCAGGTACTGCGGGTTGAGGCCGAGGGTGACATCGTCACCGCCGGTGAGCGTGGCGTCGACCGTCTCGGATGCGCGGGCCTGCTCGTTACCGGACGCGTCCATCGTGACGCCGTCGGCCGTGAAGGTGAAGCGCAGCGGAGCGGAGCGATCCAGCACGAGGGCCACGCGACGCACGGCCTCCATCAGGTCGGCGGTGTTGACGACCGCGTAGTGCTCGGTCTGCTCGGGGAACAGGCGACGAACCGGCGGGAAGTTGCCCTTGATGAGCAGCGACGTCACGGTCTTGTTGCCTGCGGTGAAGGCGATGATCTCGCGATCCGACGAACCCGAGAAGGCGACGGAGATGGTGTCACCGTGCGAGAACGTCTTGCCGACCTCCTGCAGGGTGCGCGCCGGCACCAGTGCGCTGGTGTCGGCGGCCTGTCCGTCCCACGCGATATCGCGGACGGCCACGCGGTAGCGGTCGGTGGCGACCAGGCTGAGCTGCGTGCCGCTGACCTCGAGCAGTACACCGGTCAGGACGGGGGTGACGTCATCGCGAGAGGCCGCGAAACCGACCTGCGCGATGGCGGTGGCGAAGTCGTCTGCCGGAACGAGACCCGATTCACCGGTGACCTCGGGAATAGCGGGGTACTCGGCGACCGGCATCGCGGCGAGCGTGAACCGCGCGGAGCCACAGGTGAGCACGATGGTCCCGTCGTCCTCGACCGCAATCTGGATCGGGGCGTTCGGGAGCCGGCTGGCGATGTCGGAGAGCAGACGACCGTGCACGAGGATCGTGCCGGGCTCGTCGACGGTGGCCTCGATCGTGGTGCGAGCCGAAGCCTCGTAGTCGAACGCCGACAGCGACAGACCCGACTCGGTGGCCTCGATCAGCACGCCTGCCAGGATCGGCTGGGGGTTGCGCTGCGGCAGCAGCTTCACCACGAACGACACAGCTTCGCTGAAGACATCACGATTGACGTGGAACTTCACGACCGCTCCCTCTGCTCATCCCGGTTCCCGGGTTTCCCATGGTAGTGCCCGTGCCTCGGGAGTCCATGACCGAAGGCGTCCTGACCCTCTCTCCTCCCCCACCATCCCCAAGGTGATCGAACGGGGCTTCATTGAGAGAGATCTGGTTAACAGTGTTAACGCCTGTGGAGACTGTGGATAACTCAGCGCTTGCTAGTCGAGACAAGGGATCGCGGCTCGAGGAGCCTGTTGAGAGCGGTGGAAAGCCCCGGGAAATCAACGATCGACGCGAACGGGTTAACTCGGAAGTTCTCCACAGGCCGTCCGAAATCGCTCACAATCACCCACCGTATCGCCCAAGTTGTCCACAGGTTATCCACATGGGGATTCTGTGGCGTGTCGCAGGGTTGCCGGAGCGCGACGAGATGCCGACGTGGCGCGTTTTCTTCCATGCCGGCGCGGTTTTCGGGGTCGCGAAAGTGATGGCGCGAGGTGGCCTCTGGTGCCCACTGAGGCGTGGAGTGCTGCCCGATGCGCTGTGGATGAACCTGTTAACTCCTGGGTTAACTCGAGCTCGGTTAACCGGTCGCGAATGCGAAGCGACAGGGACGCCCGCCGTCGGTGTGCGGCCCTTCGTGACCTGCGCTGCAAGCCGTTGTCGCGCAGGCGTCAGCGACGGCCGAGCTGGGTGGTGATCTCGCTCACCTGGTTGAAGATCGAGCGGCGCTCCTTCATGAGGTCGCTGATCTTCTTGTACGCGTACATGACCGTGGTGTGGTCCCGGCCGCCGAAGAGCTGGCCGATCTTGGGCAGCGACAGACTCGTCCGCTCGCGGCAGAGGTACATCGCGATCTGTCGTGCCGTGGCGACAGCCTGCGAGCGGCTCGATCCGTAGAGGTCGTCGACGCTCAGCTTGAAGTACGCCGCGGTGGCGTTGATGATGTCGGTCGGCGAGATGACGTTGGTCTCGGTCTGATCGATGATGTCGCGCAGCACCGTCTGAGCCAGCGTGATATCGAGGCTCGACCGGTTGAGGCTCGCGAAAGCCGAGACACGGATGAGAGCGCCTTCGAGTTCCCGGATGTTCGAGGAGACCACCGTGGCGATGTACTCCAGCACCTCGTCGGGAATCTGCAGGCGTTCGCTCTGCGCCTTCTTGCGGAGGATCGCGATACGCGTCTCGAGGTCGGGTGCCTGCACATCGGTGATCAGACCCCACTCGAACCGGCTGCGCATGCGATCTTCGAACCCGGTGAGCAGCTTCGGTGCGACATCGGAGGTGATGACCACCTGCTTGTCGTGGTCATGCAGGGTGTTGAACGTGTGGAAGAAAGCCTCCTGCGTCTCCGCGCGTCCCTGCAGGAACTGGATGTCATCGATCAGCAGGATGTCGACGTCGCGGTACCGCGCCTGGAACGCCGCGCCGCGGTTGTTCGCGATCGAGTTGATGAAGTCGTTCGTGAACTCCTCGCTGGACACGTATCGCACTCGGACGCCGGCGTACATGCTGATCGCATAGTCGCCGATCGCGTGGAGGAGGTGCGTCTTGCCGAGGCCGGAGTCCCCGTAGATGAAGAGCGGGTTGTAGGCCTTGGCCGGCGCTTCCGCCACGGCGACGGCTGCCGCATGAGCGAAGCGGTTGGACTGGCCGATCACGAAGTTGTCGAAGGTGTACTTCGGGTTCAGACGGGTGTCGCTGCGTGAGGTGAACGACGGAACCGCGGCCTGCGAGGGCGCCGGAGTGGACGGTGCCTCGATGACGGGCGCGATCTCATCGGGAGCGGCCGCGAGCGGGAGGTTCTCGAGCTCCGGGTTGACCACCACGCGGAACGTGTTGGCTGCTGGCTGGGCATCCACGGTGGCGAGGGCCTCGAGGATGGACGCCCGGATGCGCTTGATCTGCACGGCGGTGAGGTCGTTGGGGACATCCAGGTAGAGCGTTCCGCCCATGATTCCCTGCGCCACAGCGAGGTTCAGGAATCCGCGTAGCTGAGGAGTGACGCGCTCGTCGGTGTCCAGGTGCGCCAGCACCGCTCGCCAGACGGGTACGTCCGGAATCTCCTGCTGCGTCAT